>NZ_JANBBE010000005.1 GCF_024648825.1 Lentzea californiensis | reverse complement strand
CCGTCACGGGACCAGCCGCCGCCGTTCTGCACGAAGAACCGTGCCTGCGTCGCGCCGTCGGAACGGTTCGGCAGCGCGAAGTGGTAGGAGCCCCTGATCATGCCGACGGCCGCGGAACCGTTGTACTGCTGGGTGAAGTTGGGGTTGCGGTAGGTGGTGCCCTCGGTCGCTTTGATGTAGACGAACCGCTTGCCCGAACGCCACCAGTGTCCCCAGTCGACGTTGCCCTGGTGGCTGCTGACGTCGATGCCGTCCACCCTGCCCACGTTGCCGGCGCCGAGATCCGGTGGTGTCATGAGCATCTCGCCGGTGCCTTCGTGCTTGGCGATCTGCGACCCCGCGGCGTGGTCCTCCGAACCTTCCTGCGCGTGAGCGGTCACCGGAACCAGAACGCTCACGACCACCGCGATCGCAGCAACGCCTGCGACGCGCCGACGAGCACGTGTTCGGGACGACATCGGCTACCTCCAGATGGATCGATGGTCCTGGAAACCAGCTACCCCCGCCCAGAAAGGGAAAACCGGACGTCGTTTTGTTAACACGAGCGAGTGATCGCGGTCCGGGTTGAGGCACTCCCGGTGACGGAGTTCCTGTGCTCTGTTCATCCGCCGGTGGACACCGCGCCGGATAACGCACGGGCATGAAGAACTGACATTGGTACGACCGAACCCCGCGCGCACAGACTGGACGGACCCCTGCCACTGTCCTGAGAGGTCTCCCAATGGCTGTGCGGAATCGACGAACACACTCCCTGTCGCTCTTCGGTCTGTCGCTGTGCTGTTCACTCCTGACCCCGGCTGTGGCGCACGCCGACGACACGATCGGCTCCGACGGTTACGTGCACGTCGCACCCAACGGTGTCGTGCTCGGCGTCGACCCCTACTACCCCACCGACGGCAACGGTGGTTACGACGTCGGCGACTACACCGTCGACCTGTCCTACGACCCGGTCTTGCGTTTCCTCAACGCCAAGGCCCTGGTCACCGCCACCACCACGCAACGTCTCAGCCGGTTCAACCTGGACCTGCGCGGCCTCACCGTGACCGCGGTGAAGGTCAACGGTGTGCCCGCGTCGTTCGTCCGGGCGAAAGTCCACGAGCTGGTGATCACGCCCGCCACCGAACTGGCGGCGGACACGTCCTTCACCGTGGAGGTCGTCTACTGCGGCCGCCCCCAGCCGGAGTACGTCCCCGGCCGGGGCGCCACCGGCTGGCGCACGACGCGGTCGGGTGGTGCGCTCGCGGCCGGTGCACCCCATTCCGCCGTTACGTGGTTCCCGGTCAACGACACCTCGGCGGACAGGGCGACCTTCCACCTCAACGCCACGGTTCCCGCCGGGTGGAGCGTGGTGTCGACCGGAGTGCGCGAGGCCGTCCACGAAGGAACCCACAGCTGGGCGGAGGAGGTCCCGGTCACGCCTTCCGGCACGATGATCGCCATCGACCGGTTCACCGTCCGCGAGTCCACGCTGCCCGGCGGCACCTCCGTGCTGGACGCGTTCGCGCCCGGCTCCGACACGACGCTCGCCCAGAAGCTGCCCGCGGTGATGGAGTTCCTGACCGGCAAGCTGGGCCCTCATCCCCTTCCGGCCACGGGTGGCGTGTACCTGCCCGACTGGGTGGGCTACTCGCATCCTTCGCAGGGACGACCGGTGCACGGTGCCGCCGCGGACCAGGCGGCGTTGGTGCAGGGCCTTGCATCGCAGTGGTGGGGCAACCAGCTCGCCATCAAGATGTGGAAGGACCAGCCGATGGTCGAGTCGTTCGCCCGGTACGTGATGTGGTTGTGGAACGAGGCGAACGGCGGGCCTGCCGTCGAGCAGCGTTACCAGGACGCCCTGCGCCGGGCGGGCGCCGACGCCCGGTTCTGGGGTCGCGAGCTGGCCGATCCCGGTGCGGGACGGGAGTTCTCCGTCGCCGACAAGGGCGTGTTGATGGTGCACGCGCTGCGCAAGCACATCGGTGACGACAAGTTCTTCACGGTGTTGCGGGACTACCCGGAGATCGCGACGCAGCTGAACCAGGGCTGGTACGACTGGGAGCTCTACACGGCGGCGGTGGCGGACAAGGACCTCACAGCGTTCCACGAGGCCTGGGTTCACGGGACGACCCTGCCACCGGCGGAGCTCCGCTGACGGTTCCGGCGGCGGTGTGCTCCTCCGGTTCCGGAGGGGCACACCGCTTCGTCAAGCCAGGTAACGGGAGTAGACCGGCGAGGCCTCGCACTCGAGCCGGTAGGCCAGCGCGGCGTCCCCGAGGACGTCGCCCGCCACCCGCGCGAAGTCGCTCTCCCGGTGCCACACGAGCAGGAACCTGCGCGACAGCGCGTCGTCCGCGAGCAGCCGGGCGGCGACCTGCAGGTGCCCCTCGCACGCGGCCTGCGACAACCCGACGGCGCCGTTGCGCACCGCGGCCACGGTCATCCCGAACGACTCCGAGACGTACTGCACCCGAGGGGTGAAACCCTTGCGGCGGCAGGACCTGTGGAAGTACTCGTGGAAACGCGTCGAGTCGGGCGGGGGCAGCACCCACGGCTCGCCGGCCAGCTGTTCCAGGCCGATCACCTTGTGCCGGGCCAGCGGATGGTCCTCGCGCAGCAGCACCAGCGTCCGGTCGTGCGCCACCACCGCGAAGTCCACCGACGCGGGCGCGACCGCCTCGAACCCCGGGTAGTCCTTGACCACGCCCACTTCCAGCCGTCGCTGCACCACCATGTCCACGACGAGGTCCCGGCATTCGCTGTCGAACAACGACGCGGACGGCCCGTGCGGCCGGTGGCTGTCGACGATCGCGGGCAGGTGGCACAGGACCGGTGAGCACACCCCGCCCACCCGCACGAGCTCGGACGGGCTGGTGCGGACCTCGATGTCCCGCGCCAGCCCCTCCATCATCGGCAG
This sequence comes from Lentzea californiensis, assembly GCF_024648825.1. Taxonomy (GTDB): domain Bacteria; phylum Actinomycetota; class Actinomycetes; order Mycobacteriales; family Pseudonocardiaceae; genus Lentzea; species Lentzea californiensis. Next base: position 529,809 of record NZ_JANBBE010000005.1, on the reverse strand, counting down.
CACCGCGCTGATCCGGTCGAGCAGCAGTTCACCGGTGGGTGTCGGCACGACCGGCGCGGTGCTGGAGCCGCGGTCGAACAGCCGTTGTCCCAACGCGTTCTCGAGGCGCTTGAGGTTGCCGCTGACGGCGGGCTGGCTGATCCCGAGCCGCACCGCCGCTTCGGACAGGCTGCCAGTCTCGCCGATCGCCCGCACGAGCTTCAGGTGGTGGACGTCGAGTTCCATGCCGTCACTTCCCCATCAGCGGTGAGTGTCGACCCGGGATCGCGGGGCCGGCCGCATGATCCCGGCCGCCCTTCCGATCGCAGCGTACAACGCGAACGCGACCACCACGGAGTTGATCGTCGGAATGCCGAACGGCACCAGGAAACCGACCGCGGTTCCGGCCGCCCAGCACACCAGCGAGGCCGGGACCCAGTCCGGCGGAACGGCCGGCAGCTCTCCTCTCACGCGCGAGGAGTCCAGCTCCGCGCGCCACGTGCGCACCACGAAGTACTCGGCGATCATGATGCCCGCGACCGGTGGTGTGATCACCCCGACCCAGGTGAGGAACACCGTGAAGTGGTCGAGGATGCCCAAGGCGGACAGCACCGTGCCCAGGCCGCCCAGGCACAGCGTCGCGATCGATCGGCTGATCCTGCGGCCCAGCAGCACGTCGACGGTGTTCACCAGGCCGAGGGACGCCGAGTAGAGGTTCCAGTCGTTGATCTTCAGGATCGCCGTGATCATGATCAGCGTGCCGACCACGCCCGAGCTGGACATGATCATGCCGACCACGTCGGCGCTGCCGGCGGCGTGCGCGAGCAGCACTCCGGTCAGGCCGATCAGGTACTCGCCGAGGGTGACGCTGATCAGCGTCTGCTTCACGACGTCGGAGGGACGCCGGTTGAACCTCGTCATGTCGGGGGTCATGACGGCGCCCATGATGAACGCGCCCGCGACCAGCGTGGTGCCCTGGGCGAGGCTCAGCGCCGGGCCGGGCGGGGTCGTGCCGACCAGGTCCGAGAGGTCGTGCCGGTGCAGCTCGGAGACGATCGTCCAGCCGGTCAGCAGCAGGAACGCGGGAACGGTGAGGTAGGCCGTCCACGCCATGGTGTGGAAGCCCGCCACGACGATCACGGTCACCACGAGGCCGCCGAGCACCGCCCACGCCCAGACCGGCGGGCCGCCCATCAGCCGGTGCAGGCCGTGCGCGAACACGTCGTTCTGCACGCCGAACCAGCAGGCGAGGCTGAGCGTCACGAGCAGGCCGACCAGCGCGGAACCGCGTGCCCCGAACCCGGACCAGCGGGCCAGCACCGACGTCGACACGTTCTCCCGCACGCCCGCGATCCCCATCAGGATCGTGACGACCTCGAGCATCACCGACCCGAGCGTGATCGCGAGGACCGCGTTCCAGAACGTCATCCCGAGGCCGAGCGTGGCGCCGAGGAGGAACTGGTGGAACGCCGAGACCTGCCCGAACCGTTGCACGGCAACGGAGACCCACGACCTCCGGGCCTCGAGAGGCAGCCTGCTCAGCGAATAGTCGTCGTGTGCCACCGTCAGGCCGCCTCTTCACGAGGCGTCAGGACGACGAAACCCTGTGCGGGGTTCGGCAGCCAGGCCAGTTCCCTGGCGTACAGGCGTTCCAGGAACGCCACCCTCTGGTGGTAGGCGAACACGGAGCTGTCGACGCCCGCGATCGCCGGTGTGTCGATGAACATCGGCAGTTCCGCGAGGAAGTACCGGACGGCGCACCGCAGCTGGTCCTCGGTGGGCGCCTGGCCGTCGGGCAGACGGCGGTCGAGCACCCAGCGCGTGGCCTCCAGGCACTCCGCGGCGAAGGCGTCGTCGGTCATGAACCACGCACCCGCGTCGCGCAGCAGCTCCCGGTACCTGTCGTTGCGGGCCAGCGTCGCGCCGTCGAGCAGGTGCTCCTCCGGCTCCGGCACGCCGACGTCGCGCAGGGCGCGGCAGATCTTGTTCACCACGTACTGGCCCTGCCGTCCGGCCTTGCGCTGCGCACGGCCGGGTTCGTAGCCGAGTGCCTCCAGCGTGTACACGGCCGCGTGGTCGGGCACGAAGAAATGGAAGCGCTCGAATTCCCGCATCGCCCAGCGGGCGAGTGCGGTGATTCGTTCCACCGAGAAATAACTGTTGAACGGGCTCACACCGATGCACACGTGCCTGCCGCTCCGCAAAGGGGCGGCACAGTGCTCGGTCAGCGGAGTTGTCAGCAACACCGTCGGCTCCGAAAGGTTTATTCACAGGGGCAGGGAAATCCGGATTCGACCACTATCGGCAGATGCGGAACCGGTGGGTACTGCCGGAAGGTCATGCCGTCGCCTTATGCGTCCAACGCCCGAACGTCCTGCTCCGTTCGGCGCCGAACTGCTGACAGCGTGCGGCCAGGCGTGTCTGATGAGTGACATGGAGCTCCAGGTCCGCCATCTGCGGGTGCTCGTCGCCATCGCACGAGCGGGCAGCCTCAACCGGGCGGCCGGCGAGCTGCGACTGGCCCAGCCCGCCCTCAGCCACCAGCTGCGCCGCATCGAGCAGCTGGTGGGTGAACGGCTCTTCGACCGCGGCCCGCGCGGCGTGCGCCCGACCCGGATCGGAGAGCTGGTGCTCGCCCGCGCCGCGGCGATCATCCCGGCGTTCGACGAGCTGGACCGGGACTTCCGCCTGCAGCAGCCGTCCCCCGGCGGCCTGCGGATCGGCTGGAACGACAGCAGCCTCGTGCCCGGCCTGTTCGGGTGCGTCGAGCGGCTGCTGCCCGGCCACGAGCTCACCAGCCGCGCGGACCTGTCGCACAGCAGGCTGGTCACGCAGGTCGCCGGCGGGTGCGTCGACCTCGCGGTGGCGATGATCTGCGGTCCGCGGACGCTGGCCGTGCCGGACGGCGTGCGCGCCGAGCGGGTGGTCGTCGAGCCCTCGTTCGTGGCGCTGCCGGCGCGCCACCCGCTGGCCGCCTCGCCCGTCGTCGAGCTGGGCGACCTGGCGCAGGAGCAGTGGATCGTGTCCAGCTGCGGCGACGGCTGCCGGGTCGTGTTCCGCGAGATGTGCCTGGCGCACGGGTTCACCCCACGCATCGCGCACGACGTCGACGCGCTGAGGCACCGCCTGGTGTCCGGCGAGCACGGGGTGTGCCTGGTCCAGCCGACCACGCCCGAACCTCCCGGCATGGTGATCCGGCCGCTGGCCGGTGACCCCATGAAGGTGCAGCACGTCCTGCTCTGGCGCGCGGACCACCCGCTCGGTGACCGGTTCGCTGCCGTGCACCTCGCCGCCGTGACCGTTTACGAACGGCTCGTCGCGCAGAACGACCGCTATCGCGAATGGCTCGATAACGGCGTGGCATAGCGCGCTGGCAGTGGGCGTGAACCCCTGACCCGGCCACACTCGGAATCGGCGCGAAACACCGCGCGAACCGTGCCGGAAAGGGATCGCTCCGATGTTGCCGTTGATCTCCCGAGAGGAACTCCGAAAAGGAATCGACGCGGGCACGCTGGTGGTGGTCGACACCATGCCCGCGGGCTACTACGAGAGGGAACACCTGCCCGGCGCGGTGAACATCCCCGGATTCCCCTACGAGCAGGCGGCCGAGCTCACCGACCGGCACGCACCCGACGTCCTGCCGGACAAGGCCGCCGAGATCGTCGTCTACTGCGCCAACGTGCCCTGTCGCAACAGCGAGCTCGTGGGGTCCCGGCTGCTTCGACTGGGTTACTCGAACGTGCGCAAATACCGCGAGGGCATCGAGGACTGGGTCGGTGCCGGCCTCGCCACGACCTCCGGCTGAGCGCCCACGGGTGCCTGTACTTCCCCTGCCTACCAAGGAGTTCTGATGTCCCTGCTCAAGAACTGGCTGCGCGCGGGCGTCGCCGTCGTGGCGCTCGTGGCCTCGACGGTGTTGCCCGCGGCGGCCCAGGCCGCTCCGGTGGCCGGCTCGACCATCCAGATCAGCGCGGAGAACGTCGTCAAGGTGACGTCCGCGAACTACCAGCAGGTGATGGAGGAGTCCAAGACCAGGCTGGTCGTCCTCGACTTCGGCGCCACCTGGTGCCCGCCCTGCCGTCAGCTCAAGCCGGTGATCGAGAAGCTCGCCGCGGAGTACGGCGGCCGGTTCCTGCTCGGTGAGGTCGACGTGGACGTCAGCCGCGACCTCTCCTCCCGCTACCGCATCCAGTACCTGCCCACGCTGGTGCCGGTGCGCAACACGGCGGAGCTCCCGGGCTCCCGCATGATCGGGTTCAAGGGCGAGACCGCGCTGCGGACGTGGATCGACGCCCAGCTGGCCAAGGGCTGACCCCGGTCCGCCGCCCCGGCACGGGTGTCCTGCTCCCGTGCCGGGGCGGCTCCCACGCGAGAGGAACCCCTTGTCCCAGAACAGGCTGCCGTGGCGGGCGCTGCTCGCACTGACCCTGACGGTGCTGCTCGGCTGTCTTTCCGAGGTGCTGCCCGCGGGGCTGCTCCTGGGCATCTCCGAGGAGCTGCGGGTGTCGCCGTCCGCCGCCGGACAGCTCGTCACCGTCTACGCGGTCACCACCGCGGTCACCGCGATCCCGTTGACCGCGCTGACGTCCCGACTGCCCCGCAAGCGCGTGCTCGTGGCGCTGGTGCTCGGGTTCGTCGTGACGAACCTCGCGATCGCGGTATCCACTGGTTACGGTGTCGTCCTGGGCGCACGCGTGATCTCCGGCGCCATCACCGGTGTGATGTGGTCGCTGGTGGCGGTGTACGCGATGAGGATCGCGCCGCCGGGACAGGCTGGACGCGCGCTGGCGATCGCTATGGCGGGCACGCCCATCGGCTTCGCGGCGGGAGTGCCCGCCGGCACGGCTCTCGGTGAACTGGTCGGCTGGCGCTGGTCGTTCGCGGTCATGGCGGCGATCGCGGTGCCGTTGCTGTGCTGGATCCTGCTCGTGGTGCCGGCGGTCACGACCGAGCCCGCCCGGCCGGCGCGACATGCGTTGCCGATGCTGCGCCAGATCCTGGTCATGGTGTTCGTGTACTCGTTGGCACACAACATGCTCTACACCTACATAGGTCCGGTCCTCTCTCGGTTGGACCAGGAGGACCTGCTGACCACGGCGCTTCTGCTCTTCGGTGTCGCTGCCGTGGGCGGAATTCTCGCGGTCGGATCCACAGTGGACCGCAATCCCCGTGGTGTGCTGGGCTGGTGCCCGTTGCTGACCGCGGTCGGCATGGTCTTGCTGGCGGTGTCCGACGACCTGGCCACAACCCTGATGGCGTGCGCGGTCTGGGGCCTGGCGTTCGGCGGCGCACCCACGGCGTTCCAGTCAGTCACGGCTCTGATCGCGGGACGAGACGCGGATCGAGCCCAGTCGCTGACCATCGCGGCCTGGAACGGCGCGGTGGCAGGGGGTGCCGCGGTGGGCGGAGTGGTGCTCGACGCCGCGGCACCCGCGTTGGCCTGGGCGGCCGCGGCACTGGTGGTCGTGCCGTTCTGGGTCGCGATCCGCCTTCCCACCGCCGTGGGACGCAGCGCGCCCACAGTCTCCTGATGGTGAGGTACCCGATCGGTACACCTCCAGCGTTGCTCAGCGGTGACGCAGCGACTGCCTCACCACGTACGCGCCCGCCAGACATGCGCCCAGGAACAGCACGATCGGCATGATCAGGGGCCATTCGAGCAGCAGGGTGGCCACTCCGGCGGCACTGATCAGGAACACGGCCACCATGCCGTTGCGAATCTTCGGATCCACCTCACTCCTCCCTGTCAGCTCCCGGGAGCCGGACCCGGACGTTCGCCGCCGGGGTGAGGTAGGCGTCGCCGAAACGGCGCTGCAGCGAGATGTCCGTGGAACTGGCTGTCCGCGGACGGCCGTCGGGAACGGCTTTCACGACGAACTCCTGGATGCGCGCCGGCTCCACGGGAGTCAGGTGGATCATGCACAGCAACTCCCCGCGCTCACCGGGGATCGACCAGGTGACGTCGGCGGCGGTGGAGGCGGAGACGACGGAGGACGGTCGGGAGTCGAGCAGAGGGCCGACCTCGGCCACGAGCCGGTCGAGTTCCGCGCGGCGTTGCGACAGCGGCCGGTCGAAGTCGATGTTCTCGGCGAAGATCCGTGCGGCCAGCGAGTCGTCCCACTGCCGGATGAGCGAGTCCGCCTGCGCGCGGAGCGCGACCGTTTCCGGCCACAGCGTGGCGGTGGTCGCGTGGGCCTGGTTGTGGTTCAGCACGCGTCCGAGCGCCTCGACGCAGAGCCCGCCCGGATTGCCCCGGTTGCCGTTGGTCAGGACGACCGCGCCGTGTCCCGATTCGGGGTGCCAGGCCATGTAGAGCCAGAAACCGGGGAGTCCGCCGCCGTGGGAGACGACCGTCCCGCGATGCAGGTCGGTCGCGACCCCGAGGCCGAGGGCGTATCCGCTGGAGCTCAACCGGAGCTGCCCGATCCCGCCCAAGGTCAGCGATGGTGGCATGAACACGCGAACGCGCTGCAGGTCCCGCCGGGACAAGCGGCTCAGCACCGGGGTGTCGTCCTCGGGTCGCTCGGGCCGGAACGCGGAGCCGAGCCAGGTGATCCACCGCGCGAGGTCGCGCACCGTGCTCACCAGTCCACCGGCGCCGAGGAACGCGTCCGAGGTCTGCGGTGGGTAGGCGACCCAGTTCCCCTCCGGGTCCAGCGAGTAGCCGACGGCGCGCGGGAGGTGATCGGGCACGGCGGTGTCGCAGAACGTCGAGGTCAGGCCCAGCGGCCGCAGCAGTTCCTCGGTGACGAACTCCGCCAGGGGCCGGCCCACCGCCCGGCTGAGGGCCAGGGCGGCGATCGTGAAACCGAGGTTGGAGTACTCGAAGACCGCGCCCGGCAGGTGGCTGAGGCGGACTCCCTTGGACACCTGGGCGAGGAGGTCCTCGGTGGGGGTGTTGATGAACGGGTCCACCCAGGAGTTGTCCTCGGTGAGGCCGCCGCACATGCCCAGGAGCATCTCGATCGTGGGGACGTCCCGCTGGCCACCGGCGACAACGAACTCGGGGACGTGCCTGGTGATCGGATCGTGCAGGGACAGCCTGCCCTGGTCGCGGGCGATCAGCACGGCACAGGCGATGAAGCTCTTCGTCATCGAGGCGATCGGGAAGACCACGTCCGCGTCGGGAACGCCGCCGTGCTCGTCGACCCTTCCGAAACCAGCCGCGTGCGACAGCCCGTCCTGGTCGGTGACGCCGTAGACCAACGCCCGCGAGTGCCCGGCCGCCGTGTGCTGGCCGAACAACGCGTCGAGCTCCTTGTGGAGCGGCACCTGGAGCACTTCATCGGACATCCGCCAACCAACTCCCCCACCCGCACGGCCTGCGGTTCGACCGGGTCAGATCACTTCGCGCCACCGACGCTACCGAAAGGGGCCGGTCACGGGCGCGCAGTTGATCACGGAACGCAGGGCCGTCGACACCGTTGCGCACAAGGGCCGGGCTGGTTGGATGACGCCGTGCACTACGACGAGGTGGAGCAGGCCGTCCGCGAACTGGTCACGGCCGCCGGCGACGAGAAGCGCCACCGGTTCGGCGCGGAGACCGTCGTCCGGCTGACCGCGGGCGACGACCTCGCACACGCGGCGGAAGCCGAGTTCGACGACGACGCCCGGCAGGCGTTCGAGCAGGCGCGCACGGACCCGGCCGGCAGCACTCCCGACCGGCTTCGGGCGTGGCTGGACACGATCGACAAGGGCACGCTGTCCGACGGCGACATGGACCCGCAGGTGCTGTGGGCACTGGAGGCCCTGGAGCACTGGGCGAGCTTCCTCGCCGACCGCGACCCCGAGACCGTGGTGCAGCTGGCGATCCGGTCGCTGGAGGCGGTGGACCACGAGGTCTCCGCGCGCCTGGACGACTTCCTCGCGTCCCCGGAGATGGCGGCCGAGTTCGACCGCATCAGCGGGCACCTGCGCTAGACGAGCAGCGATGGCGACGCAGATTCACCTTTGCGGCGGCTACGCGCGACTTGGATCACGGCCGGCGGCGCGGTTGAGCGAGGAAACGGTGGGGTAGCTAAGACGAGGAAGGCAATCGACACCAGGAGGCTGACGTGATCGGGTTCATCGTCGCCGGCCTGATCATCGGTGCACTCGCCCGACTGATCAAGCCCGGCAAGCAGAACCTCGGCATCGTGGCGACGCTGCTGCTGGGGCTGGTCGGCTCCGTCATCGGCGGCGTCATCGCCAACCTGCTCGGCACCGGAGACATCTTCGAGCTCAACGTGCTGGGCTTCATCGTCGCCGTGATCGCCTCGGTGCTGCTCATCGGCGTCGCGGAGGCTGTCGCCGGCCGCAACCGCACGAGCGTGCGGTAGAGCACGACTGAACCTCCAACGGCCCCGGTCACCGCACAGGTGACCGGGGCCGTTCCCTGCCCGCCCCCGGCGGGGACAGCCGCCGGGGACCGGTGTGAGGTGCTGCCGTCAGAGCCGCTGCCAGAGGGCAGGGGTGTTCGGCGGCTCCCATCCGGGAACGGACGTGTGCGGCTGGATGACGCGGTAGGACGCGCCGCCGTAGGTGACCTGGGCGCCGTCGCCGTAGTTGGTGTACGGGGCCCACGAACCGCCACCGCCGGGGGGCGTCGTGGTCGTCGTGGTCGTGCTGGTCGGCTGGGTGGTCGTGGTCGGGCCGCCGGTGGTCATCAGGCGCAGGTTGTAGACCTGCAGGATCTCGGTCAGCGGCTGGAAGTAGATGGTGCCGCCGGACTGGCAGTTGCCGGACCCGCCGGAGGTGACGCCCTGGGCCTGGTCGCCGGTCAGCCACGAGCCGCCGGAGTCACCGGGCTCGGCGCAGGCGTTGGTGCGGGTCAGGCCGGTGATGGTGCCTTCGGGGTAGCTGACCGAGGCGTTCTTCTGCTGGATGGTGCCGCAGCGCCAGCCGGTGGTGGAGCCGGAGCGGCAGACCGAGGAGCCGACCGGAGCCTCCTGGGAGCCCGCGACCGGCACGGTGCCCGGGTAGCGGTTGACCAGGGCACGCGGGGTGTTGCCCGCGTCGGTGCGGACCCAGGCGTAGTCGTTGCCGGGGAAGCTGCTGCCCTGGATGGTGCCGCCGGGGTTGGTCGTGCGGCCGCCTGCGGCTCCGCAGTGGCCCGCGGTGACGAAGCCGCCCTCGACGGCGAAGCCGATGGAGCAGCGGCCGCCGCCGGGCAGGCCGTAGGCGTTGCCGCCGACGACGTCGATCAGCGGCTTGGGGTCCTCGGTGCTGGCCTCGAAGGCGATGATGTCGCCCCGCAGACCTGCCTCGGCCGTCCACGCCTTGGCCTGCGCCTCGCCTCCGGCGCGGGCGAGCACGACGATCTTGTTGGTGCGCACGTCGACGTACCAGCCGGGGACGGCGTCGGGTGCGGTGGTGGCCTTGGCGTCCAGCTTGATCTTGGCGCTGTCCAGAGCGGACGCGCTGTACTTCGCCGTGGTGGCGACGGCACCTCGTGAGCGCACCGCGCTCGCCAGAGCCTCGTCGGTGACCGCGACGGTGAGGGTGTGGCCGGTGCCGTCCAACCAGGATCCGGCGTACGCCGAGCCGAGGCGCGACTTCAGCGCGGCGTCGGTCTGGCCTGCGGCCTTCTCGGCGTCGAGGCGCTCACGCGCCTGCTCCGACGAGATGCCGAGGTCACGGGCCATTGCGGCCAGCAGGCCAGGGTCAGCCGTGTTGGCAGCCGTGGCGCTGGTTGTCAGCGCCACCGCGACGGTCAGTCCGACCGCCGTGGCCGCCGCCGTGGCGGCTGCGATGAGCTTGCGGTTCATGTCCGCTCCTTGCGTGCAGGGTGATTGCGCGCAGACCGTACGACGCGGATCACACCAAGTGGTACATACCAATTGGCCATAAGGTCGAGCGGCAGGAACCCGTGCTCGACGCATCCTCGCCGTCGCACGTTCTGGAGGGACATCGGTGCTCAGCCCGGTGCGACGGTGTGGTCACGGCGCCTGTTCCGGCCAGATGGCGATGCGCCGGCGTTCGATGTCGCGGATGTTCTCGCGCCGGTCGTGATGGCGTGCGTTGCAGGTGCTCTCACGCCCTTCGCACGCCACAACGCAGCTGATCGTCCCAGCGGCAGGCGCGGGCACTTGGAGGGCTGGGTGGTTCTCGCTGTCGAGGAGGGCGATCGTGTCCGACGAGCTGGTGAACGAATACAGCGGTTGCCGGCCGAACAGCTCCGGTGGAACGTCGGCGGCGCTGTCGAACACTTCGAGCCTGACGTGCGCCTGGTGTTCGCTGGTGACGCTGTTCAGCCCGAGACCGTCCCTGGCGGAAACAGCCAGTTCTCCTTCCGGCCCCCGCTTCAGCCGGGGATCCTCCTCGAACTGCTTCGGGTAGCTCACGAGGTAGAACCGCGCGAAGTAGACGGAAGTCGAGACCTCGTGGACAGCCATCAGGTGCTGAACTCCCTTGTCAACAGCGGTGTTCAGAAGCTGACCCAGAACAAGGAACGGCCTGCAGGCGCTAGGCCGGCTTGGTGAAGCCGGCTTCGGGGGCGGGAGAACCACGACCTCTCCGTGCCACCATGTTCGAGCAAGTCGGCCTCGACCGAAGGCGAAGGGCAGGCCCCGCGACGACACATCACCCCGGCGGCGTGAGCGACCGTTGTCCGAGATCAGGGACTCTCAGAGGTGGAGTGTGATGGAACGACGCGTGTCCGTGGCGACGCACTGGGGAAGTTTCGTCGCCGTAGTGGATTCCGGCCGGTTGGTGCGGATCGAACCGCGGCACGACGACCCCGTGCCATCGCCCATCGGCCCTGGAATGGTGACGGCCGCCGACGACAGCGCTCGCATCCTGCGTCCCGCGGTGCGCGAAGGCTGGCTGAACGGTGAGTCCCACAGGGCCAGAGGCTCGGACACCTTCGTCGAGGTGAGCTGGGACCACGCGATCACGCTGGTGAGCGACGAACTCCGTCGAGTCCGTTCACAGCACGGGGACAGCGCGGTGTTCGGCGGGTCCTACGGCTGGGCGAGTGCGGGCAGGTTCCACCACGCGCAGGGACAACTCCACCGGTTCCTCGCGCTGGGCGGCGGGTACACCGACTCCCGCAACACCTACAGCACCGCGGCTCTGGAGGTCATCCTCCCGCACGTGATCGGCGGTCATCCGTGGAGCTACCAGAGCCGGATGCCCATGTGGGACAAGATCGCCGAGAACTGCGAGCTCGTGGTGGCGTTCGGAGGGCTGGCCCTCAAGAACAGCCAGATCAACCCCGGCGGACTGGCCAAGCACCAGACGGAGGACCTGCAACGCCGGTGCCGTGAGGCCGGGGTGCGGTTCGTGAACATCAGCCCCATCCGCAGCGACGCCGCCGGCTTCCTCGACGCCGAATGGCTGCCCGTCGTGCCCAACACCGACACGGCCGTGATGCTCGGCATCGCACACACGATGCTGGTCAACGGGTGGCACGACGAGGACTTCCTCCGCCGGTGCTGCGTCGGGTTCGACCGCTTCGCCTCCTACCTGACCGGCGAGCTCGACGGCGTCGCGAAGGACGCCGGCTGGGCCGCGAAGATCTCGGGCATCAGCAGCGACACGATCATCGACCTCGCTCGCCGCCTCACCGCGCAACGGTCTCTCATCATGGTCAACTACGCGGTGCAGCGGGCGGACCACGGCGAACAACCGATCTGGATGTCCGTGGTGCTGGCCGCCATGGCGGGCTCGCTGGGCCGGCCCGGATGCGGCTGGGGTGCGGGGTACGCGACGATGGACGCGACGGGCGTCGCCCCGGACCGCGCCTTCGTGGCGACGATTCCGGCGGTTCCCAACCCGGTCGCGGACTTCATCCCCGTCGCGAGGATCGCCGACACCCTGCTGCGTCCGGGTGAGGTCATCGACTACGACGGCAAGCGCCTCACCTTGCCGGAGCTGCGCCTGATCTACTGGTGCGGGGGCAACCCGTTCCACCACCACCAGGACCTGCACCGGTTGACCCGCGCCTGGCAGGCCCCTGACACGGTGGTGGTGCACGAAGCGTGGTGGAACACGACGGCCAAGTTCGCGGACATCGTCCTCCCCGTCGCCACCAGTCTCGAACGCGACGACTTCGCCGCCGGGTTCTCCGACCCCCACGTCGTCGCCATGCCGAAGGTCCGCGAACCGGCGGGCGAATCCCGCACCGACCACGACATCTTCGCCGCCTTGGCCTCCCGGCTCGGGTTCGAGCAGGAGTTCACGGAGTCGCGCTCCGAGAGCGAATGGGTCCGGCACCTCTACGAGCAGACGAGGGCCGCGCTCGGCGACGACGCCGCCCTGCCGAGCTTCGACCACTTCTGGCAGAGCTCCACCGCTGAGCTGCCGGCGTCGACCGGGCCGTTCCCCGGCAGCTTCGAGGACCTCCGCTCAGACCCGGAGCGTTTTCCCCTGGCGACGCCGTCGGGCCGGATCGAGATCTTCTCCGAGGAGATCGACTCGTTCGGCTACGACGACTGTGCCGGGCACCCGAAGTGGTTCGAACCGGCGGAGTGGCTGCACGCCGATCTCGCGGACCGGTTCCCGCTGCACCTGATCTCGAACCAGCCCGCCTCACGCCTGCACAGCCAGTACGACAACGGCGGCCACAGCCTCAGTTCGAAGATCGGTGGACGCGAACCGGTGACGCTCAACCCGTCGGACGCCGCGGCGCGCGGCATCGAGAGCGGCATGATCGTGCGGGTCTACAACGACCGAGGCAGCTGTCTCGCGGGTGCGATCCTGTCGGACGCCGTCATGCCGGGCGTCGTACAGCTGTCCACGGGAGCGTGGTGGGATCCGGTCAAGCCGGGCACGAGCGGGACGATGGACCGCCACGGCAACCCGAACGTCCTCACCGCGGACCGGCCGTGCTCGCGCCTGTCCCAAGGACCGAGTGCCCACAGCGCGCTGGTGGACGTCGAGTGCTACGACGGTTCCCTTCCCGACGTGCTCGCCTTCGCACCACCGAACATCGTTCCGCCGGCAGAAGTAAGGCACGGTGATCGGCACCACCCGAACGAATGACCTGATTTCCCCTTCGGGTCACGCCGCTGGACCCCCACCTACCGGCCTGATTACGTTGCGCGGTCATGACTGCAGTTCAGGATCTCAAGTATCGCCAGTGGTTCAAGGGCGCGGACGTCGACGGCGACGGGGTGATCACCCGCCTGGACGTCCGGTTGATGGGCGAGCGCTACATCGCGGCCCGTGGTGCCGCACCGGAGTCCGCGATCGCCCGCCGGCTGACCGAAGGGCTGGACGCGTTCTGGGCCAACGTGATCGCGCCGATGGACCGGGACGGTGACGGGCAGGTCGACCTGCGGGAGATGACCGAGGGGTTCCGGCAGGCGCTGGCTGATCCCGCCCTGTACCCGCAGCAGGTCGGACCGGTGGCCGACTGCTACTTCGACCTGATCGACCTCGACGGTGACGACAGGGTCGACCAGGAGGAGTTCGAGGAGATCTTCAGCCTGGCCGGCAACGTGTCGTCCGAGGACTGTGCCGCGGTCTTCAGCGCGTTGGACCAGAACGGCTCGGGCGGACTGGATCGCGCCGAGTTCCACCAGGCGCTCACGGAGTTCTTCTACGGCGACGACCCGGACGCCCCCGCCACGCACCTGTTCGGCAGAATCGCCGCCTGACCGCTCCCGCAGCCCAGTAGGCTTCGCCCCCACATCGGATTCCGTTGTGGGGGCGAGGGGTTCTGAGCTGTGCTGGATCAGGTGTGGTGGGCACTGGACGCCATCGTCTTCGTGTTCTCGGATCCGCTGACCGCGGGCGGCGTGGTGGTCGGAGCGGCGGTGCTGGGCGTGGGTGCGTGGTTCGCGGCACGGCGGTTCGGGTGGCGGGCGGTTCCCTCCGTGTTCGCGGGGATCTTCCTCGGCGTCGTGCTCGCCGTGACGTTCTCGCGGTCGCAACCGAGCTGGGCGTTGGTCGGCACGCAGTTCTGCCTCCTCAACGGCTTTTCAGTGCACGGGGTGTCGGAGCTGTTCAACGCGCTGCTGTTCGTGCCGCTGGTGTGGTGCGCCGTGCTCGCGACGCGACGGCCGCTCGCCGTGCTGGTCTCGGCGGTCGCGTCGAGCGCGGCGATCGAGGTCCTGCAGCCTCTCGTCGGGCGGGGTCTGTGCGAGACGCAGGACTTGTTCAACAACAGCGCCGGAGCCGTGGTGGCGGCTGCTCTTGTGGCCGGCTACGTGGCGTTGCGCGACCGTGCGGCGGCACACCGCTGAACGGGGATCACCGACTGCTTGCGGACCGTGCGCGGGCCAGCGTCTCCAGGAGCGGGGCGGTGCGGTGCCAGCCGAGGCAGGCGTCGGTGAGGCTCAGGTCGTGCCGGTCCGGGGTCTTCTGGTTGCCGTCGGCCAGGTAGGACTCGATCATCACGCCGGCGATGCCGCTGCCGCCCGCCGCGATCTGGTCCGCCAGGTCCTCGACCACGGCGGGCTGGCGGTTGTGGTCCTTGCCGCTGTTGCCGTGGGAGGCGTCGACCACGACGCGGGGCGGGAGGCCGGCCTCGGTGAGCGCGGTGCGTGCCGCGGCGACGTGCGGGGCCGCGTAGTTGGGGGTCGGGCCGCCCCGCAGGACCAGGTGGGTGTCGGGGTTTCCCGTGCCGCGCAACGTGGTCAGGCGGCCATCCGGTCCGATGCCGGGAAACGCGTGCGGCTGGCGGGACGCCTGGACGCCGGCGATCGCGGTGTCGAGACGACCCGAGACGCAGTTCTTCAGGCCGATCGGCATCGGCAGCCACGACGCGAGATGCCGGTGGGGCTGGGCGGCGACGGTCCGTGCGCCGATCGCGCCCCACGAGATCGTGTCGGCCACGTGGTGGGCCAGCAGCGGGTCCACGAACTCGTAGGCCAGCGGCAGGCCGGTGGCCGCCGCCTCCACGAGGAACTCGCGGCCACGGCGCACGCCGGTCGCGATGTCGCCCTTGCCGTCGAGGGTGGGGTCGGTGAGGAAGCCGGTCCACCCCGCGACGGTGCGCGGCTTCTCCAGGTAGGCGCGCAGGACGACCACCAGGTCGTCGGACAGGCGCCGGGCCTCGTGCGCGAGCAGCGCGGCGTACTCGAGCGCGGCGTCGGTGTCGTGCACGGAACACGGCCCGACGACGACCAGCAGGCGCGGGTCGCGGCCGGCCAGCACGTCCGACACCGTCTCCCGATGTCCTGCGACACCGGGGTTCACCGGGTGCGCGGCGGTCAGGTCGGCAGGGGCGGGGATGAGGTCAAGAGGCATCGGAGGGTTCCCTCTCGGGGGCGGGACGGGGAAGTCTGGTCGCCGCGACGGCCGCGACGAGCACCATGCCGAGCACCCACCAGAAGGCGTCGGCGAACGCGGCGGACACGTCGGTGCCGCGAACTCGCAGCCGGTGCTCGAGCACGACGGCGAGCACCGCGGTGCCGACAGCGCCACCGACGGTGCTGAGCAGGCTCAACGCACTCGCGGCGCGCGGCAGGGCGGCGGGCTCGATGCTGCGGTAGACCAGGGTCATCACGGGAGTGCCCACCAGCGGCGCGCCAAGACCGCGGGCGAACAACACGAGCGCGATCGCCAGGTCGGGCAGACCGTGGTCTATCTGGGTCAGCGGGACGGTGCCGACGGCGATGAGCAGGATGCCGGCGAGCACGAGCGTGCGCGGTGCGACGGCGTCCACGAACCTGGTCACCAGCACCGAACCGAGCACCGCTCCCGCGCCCTGCGGTGCGAGCAGCAGGCCTGCCTGCAACGCCGTGAGGTCGGCCTGCAGGAAGAGCGGCAGCAGGAACATGGTGCCGAAGACCGAGGCGCTGAGCACCGCCAGCCCCAGCGCCGCGGGGCCGAACGGCGGCCTGGTGAACAGCCGCGGGTCGAGCAGCGGCACGCGGGTGGTGCGCAGGCCGTGCACGACGAACAGGACCAGCGCGGCCACCCCGACCGGCACGGCCACCACACCGGCGCCGGTCGTGAGGCCGTAGACGAGGGCGGCCAGGCCCGGTGCCAGCAGCAACGCGCCGCGCAGGTCGAACGCTCCCGGCTCCTCCGCACGCGGCACGGCGGGTACGTAGCGGCGGGCCAGGAGCAGGGCGGCGAGGCCGACCGGCAGGTTGATCAGGAACAGCCACGGCCAGTCCGCCACGCTCAGGATCACACCGCCGGCCAACGGCCCGAGCACGGGCGACAGCAGCGGGACGACACCGACCACGGCGATCAGGCGGCCGATCCGCTCCCGCCCGGCGACGCGCGCGAGCAACGCCTGACCGGCCGGCGGCAGCACGCCACCGCCGAGTCCCTGCAGGACGCGGAAGACGATGAGGCTCGGCAGCGACCACGCCAGCGCGCACAGCAGCGAGCCGAGCAGGAACACCACCACGGCCCCCAGCCACAGGTTCCGCCCGCCGAAACGGTCAGCGAGCCACCCGGACGCAGGCACGGCGGTCACGACCGCCAGCAGGTACGCGGTGGTGGCCCACTGGACGTCGGTGACCGACGCGTCGAACTCGCCGGCCAGGGTGTCCAGGCCGACTGCGACGATCGTGCTGTCCAGCGACGCCATGAAAGTGCCGAGCACCAGGACGAACGCGACCCGCCACAAGGAACGGTCCACTGTGGACGCGGTCACGGCAGATCACCCACGACCTTGGTCAGGCACTCCCCCAGCGACGTGATCTCGTCGGGCGTGAACAGCGCGGCGGGCCAGGTGAAGCGCACACCCAGCCGGCCCTCGCGCTCCACCGCGGTGATCATCAACGGGTGCGGCAGAGGCATGTCGTCGGCGGCGGCGGAACCGAGCGGGTCAGCGCCGGGAGGCACCTGCCACACCACCTCCGTCGTGGGTACAGCGGACATCCGGCCCAGGTAGTTGAACTCCAGGTGCGCCGGCGCGGCGACGGACTCGATCGTCGGCAGCGGGGGCCGGACGCGAGCGGTGCGCGTGGTCGTGAACCACCCGACGCTCTGCGCGTCCTCCTCGGTGCGGCCGTGGTTCTTCAACGCCACCAGCAGATCGGGCTCACCGCCACGCCACGCGCCCACGGCCAGCGCCAAGACCGTCGGCAGCACGGCCTCCGGGTGATCGGCGAGCACCTTCCTGGTGCTCTCCTCATCCAGTTCGATGATGTGGTGCACGGCGGTCGCGGCCGTGTCGCGCGCGAGATCGAGCACGGCGAGCGGCGCGGGCGGAGCTTCCAGAGGCACCGGTGGTTCGTCCCGCCGGTTCCGCGCCCAGGCGAGGAACGACCGGCCGTGCCGTGGCAGCGGGTTGCCCTCGTACGCGTGGACGAGATCGTCGACCAGTACACGCCACGACAGCGCGTCCATGACCATGTGGTGCGCCACGAGCAGAAGCCGCCCGAGCCGGTCCGGCCCGGCGTCGAACCACACGGCGCGCAGCAGCGGGCCGGTGCGCAGGTCCATGTCCTGCCGCGCCCGGGCCAGGTGTTCGTCGACCGCCGTGCGCAGGTCGGTCGCGGTCACGTGGGTGAACACATCGGCGGCGGTGACCTCTCCGGGTGCGGGGATGCGCAGCACAGGCCCCTCAGCGAGGTGGGCACGCAGCACGTCGTGCCGGGCAAGCAGTGCGTCGATCACGCGGCGCCAGGTGCCGGCGGACCCGCCGGCGGGCACGCTGATCTCCTGCCACACGCAGAACCTGGCCACGTCGCCACCGCGCCGCAGCAGGTCGTGCATCACCGGGCTCAGCGGCGCGTCGCCGACGGCAGGTTCGTCGTGCACCTCCTCGGCGATCCGGCAGCGCGCGGCGATGCCCGCGACCGTGACGCCCTCGAACACGTCGCGCGCACCCAACTCCAGCCCTTCCCGGCGGGCGCGGGACACCAGGCGCAGCGACACGATGCTGTCCCCGCCGACGTCGAGGAACGAGTCGTCCAGCTGCACGTCCGCCCGGCCGAGCACCTCGCGGAACACCCGCAGCAGCACGGTTTCCGCCGGTGTGGCGGGTTCGCGGGCCGCGGTGGCGACGAGCTCCGGCGCCGGCAGTGCGACCCGGTCGAGCTTGCCTCCCGGCGTCAACGGCAACGCGGACAGCTCCACGAACGCGGCCGGCACCATGTGGTCCGGCAGTTCGGTCGCGAGGTACGCGCGAACGCCGGCCAGGTCGAGGTCCGCGTCATCGGTCGGGATGACGTAGCCGACGAGCCGTCCGTCACGGACGATCACGGCGCACGCCCGCACGTCCGGGTGCTGAGTCAGCACGGTCTCGATCTCGGACAGCTCGATCCGGAACCCGCGCACCTTCACCTGGTGGTCGGCGCGGCCCAGGAACACGATCTGCCCGTCCGCACGCCACCGCACCAGGTCGCCGGTGCGGTACATGCGGGAGCCCGGCGGGCCGAACGGGTCGGCGACGAACCGCTCGGAGGTGAGGCCGGGCTTGTTCACGTAGCCACGCGCGACCTTCGGGCCCGCCAGGTACAGCTCTCCCGTCACACCGACACCCACCGGTAGCAACCCGCCGTCGAGCACGTACGCCCGCACCTCGGGGTCGGGCAGGCCGATCGGCAACGGGCCGGGGTCGTCGGGGTCGTAGTGCCAGGTCACCGAGTTGATCGTGGCCTCGGTCGGGCCGTAGGCGTTGAACAGCGCCCGCCTGGCGCCCCAGCGCCGCGCGAGCTCCGGGTCGAGACGTTCCGCACCGACGACGAAGAACACGTCCGGTGGCACGGTGCGGTCGTCGGGCATGGCCGCCAGGAACGACGGCAGCAGGTTCACCCCCGTGACGCGGTGCTCGGCGATGTAGTCCAGCAGCTCGTCACCGGGCACCCGCACCTCCTCCGGCGCGATCACGCAGGTGCCGCCGGACAGCAGCGGCAGCATGAACTGCCAGAACGCCACGTCGAAGCTGGTGGACGCGAAGTGCAGGTAGCGTTCGCGCTCGCCGATGCCGACGACGTCCTCCTGCAGCGCCACCAGGCTCGGCACGCCGCGGTGCGGGATGCCGACGCCCTTGGGCTTGCCGGTGGTGCCGGACGTGTAGATCACGTAGGCCAGCGACTCGCCGGTGATGCCCGCGCGGGCGTGCAACGGATCGGTGTCGGCGCCGCCGGAATCCGGCCGCACCAACGGGTAGGAGCCGAACGCCTCGTGCGCGATCACCGCGGCGGGCTTGATGTCGCCTGCCATGTAGGCGAGACGGTCGTGCGGGTAGTCCGGGTCCATCGGCACGTACACCGCGCCCGCCTTCAGCACGGCGAACAGCGCGACGACCATGTCCACGTCGCGCGGCAGCAGCACCGCCACCGGGTCTTGCGGGCGAACACCGCCGTCCAGCAACGCGTTCGCGAGGCGGTTGGCGTGCCGGTCGAGTTCGGCGTAGGTCAGCGACCGGTTGCGGCACACCACGGCTTCGGCCTGCGGGGTTCGCTCGACCCAGTTGCCGAACTCCTCCAGCGCCCCACCGCGTTCCCGCTTGGGCTCCGGGCCGTCGCTCATGCTCAGCACGGCCTTGTGCTCGTCGGCGTCGAGGTTGCTCAGCCGCGCGATCGGGCTGTCCGGCTCGTCGACGACGTGCCGCAGCAGGGTGACCAGCCAGCGGCCGTAACCGCGGACCGTGGCCTCGTCGAACTCGCTTGGCTGGTAACCGAATCCGAGCGTGATGTCCGCACCGGGCAGGACGATCACGGTGAGGGGGTAGTGCGTGGCGTCGATGATGTCCACGCCGGCCAGGTCGAGACCGGGAGCGAGGGTTTCGGTGCCCCGGCTGGAGAGCGGGAAGTTCTCCATCACCAGCATGGTGTCGAACAGCTCACCGATGCCCGCCGCGCGCTGGATGCCGGGCAGGCCGACGTGGTGGTGCTCGGCGAGCGCGACGCTGTCCGCGTGCACGCGGTCGAGCACGTCGGCGGCGGCGTCGCCGGGCTCGTACCGCACCCGGACCGGGATCGTGTTGCCCAGCTGACCGATCATCGCCTCGACTCCGTCCACTTCGGACGGGCGACCGGAGACGGGGCAGCCGAACACCACGTCGCGGCGGCCGGTGAGGCGGCCCAGCAGCACTCCCCAGGCGGTCTGCAGCACGGTGGCCGGGGTGACGCCGCGGTCGCGGGCGAACCCGCGCAGCCGCTCGCTGAACTCGGCACCCAATCCGACCGTGACCCGCTCAGGACGGGCCACCGCGGACGACTCGCGGGCCAGGCGGGTGCCGTCGTCCAGTCCGGAGAGCGCTTCCCGCCACGCGGCGAGCCCGGCCTCGTGGTCACGGGTGGCGAGCCAGCGGTGGTAGTCGCCCAACGCGGGCGCCGCCGGTACCGCCGGACCGCCACCGAGCTCGGCGTAGATCGCCAGCAGGGCGCGGCCGACGATCGGCATCGACCAGCCGTCGAGCAGGGCGTGGTGGATGGTGATGGCCAGCCGGTGGTCGTCGCGGCCGGAGGTGCCGAGCAGGAACCGGATCAGCGGCGGCCGGTCCGGCAGGAACGACCGGGTCTGGTCGGCGCGTACCTCGGCCTCGAAACCCGTGTCCACGCAACGGAAGTCGAGGGTCACCTCCGACGGGACGACCTGGACGACCTCTCCGGCCGCGGTGGTGTGCAGGTGGACGCGCAACGCGGGGTTGCGGCGCAGCAGTTCCCCGGCGGCGGCCCGCATCCGTTCCACGTCGACCAGCCCGCGCAACAGCGTGACGGCCTGCACCACGTACACGTCGGCGTCGTCCTGGCCGCGGACCAGGCTGTGGAACGCCAGCCCTGCCTGCAGCGCTGTGGCGGGCAGCACGTCCTCGACGCGGCCCAGGGCGTCGATGTCCGCCTGGTCCAGCGACACGAGCGGCAGGTCGGACGGGGTCAGGCCGCCGTAGTCACCGACCTCGTCGGCGTGCGCGGCCAACGCGTCGAGCGCGGCGTCCCAGGCCTCCTGGAGCTGAGCGACCCGCGTCGGCGGGAGGATGTCTCCCGCAGCGGTCCACTCGACGACCAGACGGTCACCGGAGTACACGAAGCTGTTGAGCGCCAGCACCTGTTCGAGTGCCTTGGCCGGCGGCTCGGTGACGGCGAACGCGTCACCCTCGGGCAGCCGCCACGGGCCGGGCAACGGCGCGAAGCGGCCGAGGTGGTTGAGCACCACCTCGGGACCGCGGAACTCGTCACGGGTGGCGGGGTCGAGGTGGCGCAGCACGCCGTAGCCGATGCCGTTGTCGGGGACGGTCCGCTTGGCCTCCTTGGCCGCGCGCAGCTGACGACCGGGATCGGGATCGACGGGCACGCGGACGGGGTACTCGCTGGTGAACCAGCCGACCGTGCGGGAGAGGTCCGCGCCGGGCAGCTCGCGGCCGTGGCCCTCGACGGTGAGGGTGACCGACGCGCGCCCCGTACCGAACGCCATCGCGGCCGCGGCGAGCAGCACCTCGTCCACGCCCGCGCGGTAGGCGGCCGGCAACGCGGTGAGCACGGCACGGCTCTGCCGTTCTGTGGCGGTCGTCGTGCTGCGGTGCGCGGTGGCGACGGTGTCCCGTGCCGGGTCCAGCGGCCGGTCGCCGAGGCGGAAGCCGTCGTGCGCGGAACGCCAGTGGCCGAGCTCGTGGCGCCGCGCGCCGGAGCGGCCCTGCTCGGCGAGCGTGACGGCGTGGTGCCGCCACGACGTGCCGACCGGCGTGAGCGCCTCACCCCGGCACGCGGCCTGCAGGTCGGGCAACAGCACACGCCAGGACACACCGTCGATCACCAGGTGGTGCGCGACGATCACCAGCCGGTCGCCGTCCGCGGTGTGCACGAGCGTCACTCGCAGCACGTCGCCGGTGCGCGGATCCAGTTGTGTGTCAGGGAACTCGGTGCTCTCCGTGACGTCCGGGTAACTGGTGCCCTTCGGCCGGATCTCCAGGCCGCCGGGGGTGAGCCGCAGGCGGAGCGCGTCGTGGTGGTCCACGACCGCGCGAACGCCCTCGTTCAGCGCTTCGAGCGTCAGGTCGTCCACGTGGAGCGCGGTCCACTGGGTGTAGCCGGGGACGCCGTCCGGGTGCGGGTCGAGCAGGGCCCGCACGATCGGCGGCGCGGGCACCTCACCGACGGGCTCGTGTTCGGGCACGTCCGTGCCGCCGATCTCGCGGGCCTCGGCCGCGAGCGAGGCCAGGGTGCGGCGGCCGAGCAGGTCACGGGGACGCAGCTCCAGGCCGTGTGCGCGCAGGCGGCTGCTCACCGCGATCGCGATGATGCTGTCGCCGCCGAGCGCGAAGAAGTCGTCGTCCACTCCCACGCCGGCCGCTCCGGTGGCCTCGGCGACGACGTCGACGAGCACGCGTTCCCGTTCGGTGCGCGGCGCCCGGCCACCACCGGACGTGCGCGGGGCGGGCAGTGCGGCGCGGTCGAGCTTTCCGTTGTGGTTCACCGGCAACGCGTCCAGCGGCACGACCACCGCGGGCACCAGGTGGTCCGGCACCCGCTGCGCCATCGCCTCCCGCACCTCGTCCGGTGCGAGATCCCCGACGACGTAGCCGACCAGGCGGGTGCCGTCGATCGCCGCGGCGGCCGCCCGGACTCCCGGCAGCGCACCGAGAACCGCCTCCACCTCGCCCAGTTCGACGCGGTGACCGCGGATCTTCACCTGGCCGTCGCGCCGTCCGGCGAACTCCAGGCCGCGACCGGGCACCCAGCGGGCGATGTCACCGGTGCGGTACATCCGCGCGCCGGCCGGGCCGAACGGATCGGCGACGAACCGTTCCGCGGTGACGCCGGGCTGCCCGAGGTAGCCGCGGGCGAGGTGCGGACCGGCGACGTACAGCTCACCGGAAGCACCGGCTGCAACCGGGCGCAACGCGTTGTCCAGCAGGTAGATCCGCGTTCCCGACACCGGGTGGCCGATGGTCGGGGTGTCGCCGTCGATCCGGGCCGTGGTGCTGTCCACGCTCGCCTCGGTCGGGCCGTACATGTTGCGTGCCGCGACACCGGTGGCCACGACTCGCCGCCACAGCGCGGGCGGGGTCGCCTCACCACCGAGGACGAGCAACGACGGCTTGTGCTCGCCGTGCAGCAGACCGGCGTCCAGCAATGGCCCCGCCAGCGACGGTGTGGTGTCCACGACGTCGATCCGGTCGCGCCGGTAGGCCGCCAGCAACGCGTCGGCGTCACGGGCCGTGTCGGCGTCATAGAGGTGCAGTTCGTGGCCGCACAACAGCCACAGCAACTGGTCCAGCGCCGAGTCGAACGCGAAGGAGTACGTGTGCGCGACCCGCAGCCTGCGTCCACCCGCGGTCTCGGCCACAGTGGTGGCGCGGTGGTGGTGGATCAGCGACAGCAGTCCGCCGACCCGGCCGAGCACGCCCTTGGGCCGCCCGGTCGAACCGGACGTGTGGATCACGTACGCCAGGTGTTCCGGTGAACGGTCGACGGTGAACTCTGGGCCGTCCAGTTCGGACAGTCGGACGTGGGGAACGCCCAGGTCCTTCCCGATCGTCAGCACGGCCTTCGTGTCGGCGACCAGCTCACGCAGTCGTTCGGCGGGATGGTCCAGGTCCAGCGGCTGGAACGCCGCACCCGCCTCCAGCACGGCGAGCAAGCCGACGACGAGGTCCACCGACCGGGGCAGCGCCAGTGCGACCACGTCGTCCGGCCGCACTCCCCTGGCTCGCAGCCCACGCGCCGCCCGGCGCACGCGGTCGACCAGTTCCGCCGCACCGACCCGTTCGTCACCGTGCACGAGCGCGGTCGCGGACCCCAGTGCCGCCACCGAGTCCAGCAGCGCGGGCACGTCGGCGGGCGCACCCGGCACCGCCGGGGTGGCCCACTCCGGCAGCACTTCCGCGCCGGCCAGCTCCACGGCACCGACGGGCGGCAGGTCCGGCCCGGTCAGCCCGTCGGCCAACGCGAGCAGGGACGCCAGCACGCGGTCGACCCCGGCCTGGTCGTGGCGGCGAGCGTCGACCTCGAAGCCGAGCAGCAGTCCGCCGTCCGCGGTCGGCAGCACGCTCAGCCCCATGTCCTCCGGCGGCCCGCCCGCGACGTTGCGCATCACGCCGGCCGCGCCGGCGAAGTCCAGTGCGAGGTCGAACGCCTTGAGGTTGACGCCTCGTCCATGCAGCAACGCACCCGCGCCCGGCACGTCCCGTGGCAGGTTCTCGCCCCGATAGCGCTGGTGCGCGCGCATTTCGCGCATCACGGTGGCCACCCGCCGGCTCAGCTCGTCGAGTCGGTCGTGGCCCCGCACGTCCACTCGCAGCGGCAACACGTTGACCGCCATCGCCGGGGTGCGCAGCGCCACGCCGGTGCGGCACATCAACGGCAGGGCGAACACGACGTCCGTGCGGCCCAGCACGCGGTGCAGGAACGCGGCGTAGCAGGAGATCAGCACCTCGCCCCAGGTGGTGCCGGCCGCCGACGCGACCTCGTGCAGGCGAGCGACCTGCGCCGCGTCCAGCACGGCGCGTGCGGTCAGGACGCTCCCAGGCGTACCCGAACCGGAGGCGGCGTCGACCTCGGGCAACGGCGTGAACCGCTCCCGCCAGTAGGCCCTGTCGGTCTCGGCCCGCTCGCTCGCCCGGTACTCCAGGTCAGCGGCGACGACGTCGGTGAACCGCCCGAACGGACAGGGAGGCGGCTCTTCGCCGCGCGTGAGCGCCGTGAAGTGGGCCGCGGTGCGGCGGGCGATCATGGCCGCGGTGTAGCCGTCGAACACCAGGTGGTGGCCGAGCTGCGTGAACCACGTCTCGTCGTCGCTCACCCGGATCACGGTGTGCGAGAACAGCTCCCGGCCGGTCATCTCCCGGCACGCCGCGGCGACCCGCTCCCGTTCCGCGGTCACGAACGCCTCGGCCGCGGCCCTGGGTTCGGCTCGCAGGTCGACGACGCGGGGCAGCGGAACAGGCTCGCCGGACAGCGCTTGGCGCGGTCCGTCCGGAGTGTCGAACACCCGCAGCCGC
The DNA here is from genome assembly GCF_024648825.1 of Lentzea californiensis. Lineage (GTDB taxonomy): Bacteria > Actinomycetota > Actinomycetes > Mycobacteriales > Pseudonocardiaceae > Lentzea > Lentzea californiensis. The sequence goes on along the minus strand of NZ_JANBBE010000005.1, from coordinate 505,052 downwards.
AACGACTCCGCCTCTTCGACGGTCGCGCGGACGGCGGCGGCCAGCAGGTCTGGATCGACGGCGCCCGTGATCTCGACGACGTCACCGACGACGTAGTAGCCCGACTCGGGCTCCAGCCGCTGGGCGTGCCAGATGCCCAGCTGGGCGCCGGTCAGCTCGAGCAGGGTCACGGGTGCGGTGGTCAACTCGACGCTCCTGGGAGTGGTACCACCATCGGGGTACCGGTGACGGGATCGGGGACGACGACGCACGGCAGCTCGAAGACCTCCTTGAGCAGCACGGCGTCGACGATGTCGGCGGCGGCTCCCTCGGCGACGATCCGGCCTTCCTTCATCGCCACCAGGTGGTCGGCGTAGCGGCACGCCTGGTTGATGTCGTGCAGCACGGCGATGACCGTGCGGCCCTGGTCGCGCAGCCCCCCGAGCAGCTCGAGCAGCTGGTACTGGTGGGTGATGTCGAGGAACGAGGTGGGCTCGTCCAGCAGCAGGTAGGGCGTGTCCTGGGCGAGGACGACGGCGATCCACGTGCGTTGCCGCTGCCCGCCGGACAGCTGGTGCACGGGCCGGTCGGCCAGGTCCTCGACCCCCGCCGCCTCCATGGCCGCGGTGACCGCGTCCTCGTCGGCGGCGGACCAGGTGGACAGCAGGGACTGGTGCGGAAAACGGCCGCGCGCGACCAGTTGCCGCACCCGGATGTCCTCCGGGGCAACGGGATCCTGAGGCAGGAACCCGAGCGAACGGGCCAGTGCCTTCGTCGGGTACGCGGTGACGTCGCGGTCGTCCAGCGTCACCTGCCCATCGGCGGGCTTGAGCAGCCGGACGAAGGCGCGTAGCAGCGTGGACTTGCCGCACGCGTTGGGTCCGACGATCGCGGTGAACGCGCCGTCCGGCACGTCGAGCGTGAGGCGCGCGGACACGACCCTGTCGCCGTAGCGCAGCGTCAGTTCACGGGCAGTCAGGCGGGCGGTCATGGACGCCGCACCTCCTTGGTGAGCAGCCAGATGAGGTAGCAACCGCCGATGGCCGTGGTGACCACGCCGACGGGGAGGGACACGGGCGCGAGCAGCATCTGCGCCACCAGGTCCGCGCCCTGCAACAACAACGCGCCGGTGAGCGCGGCGGGCAGCAGTGGCACACCGGGTGCCTTCGCGAGGCGCCTGCCGATCTGCGGCGCGGCCAGCGCGATGAACGCGATCGGCCCGGCGACGGCGGTGACCGTGGCGGTGAGCCCGACGCCGATGACCACGAGCTGCAGCCGCAGCCGGTCCACCCCGACGCCGGTGGTGACGGCGAGTTCGGTGCCGAGCGCGTCCTGGTGCAGCGCCTGGGAACGGACCACCATCGCGACCAGCAGCAGGCCGATGATCCCGAACGGCAGCCGCACGTCGGACCAGTCGACGCCGTTGAGGGAACCCGCGCTCCAGCCGACGGCGGCGATCGCGACCTCCAGGTCGGCCCTCAGCACGATCCACGAGTTGAGCGCCATGAGGATCGCGTTGACGGCGATGCCGATGACGACCAGCCGCAACCCGGACAGGCCGCCGCCCAGCGACAACAGGTAGACCGCCGCCGCCGCGACCGCGCCGCCGAGGACGGAGCCCACGGCGAGCTGCACGGAGGTGCCGGACAGCACGGTGATCGCGACGAGCGCCCCGGTGTACGCCCCGGCGTCGAGGCCGATGATGTCCGGGCTGCCCATGGGGTTGCGGGTGATGTTCTGGAAGATCGCGCCCGCGATCCCGAGCGCCGCGCCGAACAGCAACGCGGCGGCGACGCGCGGCAGCCGCCACTCGCGGATCACGACCCCGCCCCGGCCGCCGGACAACGCGTCGAAGACCTTGGCGGGGCTGGACCACGTTGCGCCGTAACTAAGTCCGAGCAGACCGACGCCCGCGATCAGGGTCAGCAGCACGGCGGTGAGCACGACCGTGCGGCGTTCCACGCGGACGGACACCGGGCCACCGCGCAGGACGAGTGCGCTCATGCCGCCGCCACCGCCCCGTGCCGGCGAACCGCCCAGATCAGCACCGGCCCGCCGAGGAACGCCGTCACGATCGCGACCGGCACCTCACCGGTCGGCAACAGCACCCGCGACCCGATGTCGGCCACGAGCAACAGCACCGGTCCCAGCACCGCGGCGAACGCGGTCAGCCACGGCACCGACGAGCCCGCGAACCTCCGCGCCAGGTGCGGCACCATCAGGCCCACGAACAGGATCGGTCCCGCGATGGCCGTCGCCGCGCCGGACAGCACGGTGATCAGCACGAGCGCGGCGAGCCGCACCCGGTGCACGTTCACGCCGAGCGTCTGCGCGACGGTCTCGCCGAGCTCGACGGCGTCGAGCTGCCGGGCGAGCAGCAGCGCGCACGCCACGGCGACCGCGATCACCAGCAACGGCACGGTGTTCGGCGCCTGCTCGCGTCCGGCCAGCGAGCCGACCGACCAGAAGCGGTAGCGGTCGAACACGTCCGGCAACAGCAACCGCAGTCCCAGCGACAGGCCGCTGAGCACGGCGGTCAGCGCCACTCCGGTCAGCACCAGCCGAAGCGGCGACCGGCGACCCACGGAGTACACCAGCAGCGTGGCGATCACCGCCCCTGCCACCGCCGCCCCCAGTTCCCCCGCGGGGGACGCGGCGAGGCCGAGCGCCGAGCCCGCGGTGATCGCGAACCCGGCACCCGCCGTCACCCCCAGAACCCCCGGTTCTGCCAGCGGGTTGCGCATCAGCACCTGGATCAGCACCCCCGCCACGGCCAGCGCCGCGCCGGCTCCGACCGCCAGCAGGGCACGTGGTGCACGGACGTCGCGCACCACGACGTGGTCGGGAGATCCGTTGTGGTCGAGCAACGCCCGGACTACCTCCACGACCGGGACGTGGTGTGCGCCGATGCCGACGCCCACCACCGCCACCACCACGAGCAGGACCAGTGCGCCGCTCAGCAGCGCGACCCGCCGGCCCGTCACTTCTTCAGCAGTGGCGCGAACGCCTCGTCGACGGACGCCAGGGCCTTCATCGCGCTCTGGTAGGTCGCGGCCTCGGTGTAGCGGAGGGGGAACGCCTTGCCCGCCTTCACGGCGGGCAGTTCCTTCCACAGCGGCGAGTCCAGGACGTACTGCACGCCGGCGGACGGCTTGCCGTCCGGGCCGACCGAGTAGCTGATGGCGTCGGCCTCGGCGAACGCCGCGGTCAGCTCCTCGATGGACGGGTACTCGCTGACGTCCTTCGCACCGCCGCCCTTGACCTTGACCTTGCCGTAGTAGTTCGCGCCCGCGTCCTGGGCGACGTTGGTGCCCCAGGAGCCGTTGAACTCGCGCTGGAAGTTGCCCTTCGCGACCTCGCCGTACGCGCCGACGTGGCCCAACTCGAGCTTCGGCAGGACGTCGGCGTACTTCTTGGCGACCTCGGCCGCCTTCGCCTTGTACTCGTCGCGGACGGCGTCGAACCGCTTCAGCGCGCCCGCCGCGTCGGCCTGGTTGCGGGACAGCTCTCGCCACGCCGACGGCACCGACGGCCCGATCGCCACGACCGGAGCGATGGCCTCCAGCCGCTTGACGTCGATGTCGGCGAGCACCGGCTTCGGCACGCCGATCACGATCAGGTCGGGCTCCGCCTGGGCGATGGCCTCGTAGTTGGTCTCCGCCGCCGCCTCACCCGCGATCTTCGGCAGTTCCTCGTAGGACTTGCGGTCCTCGTCGGTCATCAGCGGGATGCCGCGCTTCCAGGTGGAGATGCCGACCAGTGGTGCGTCGGCCTCCAGCAACGCGGGCACGGCGTAGCCCGTGGCCACGACGCGCTTGGGCGCGCCGGGAATCTTGATCTCGCCGTTGTCCGCCTTGAAGACGCGGGTCTCGGGTGCGGACTCGGCGGCGGGCGGCTCGGCGCCGCTGGAACCGCAGGCGGTGAGTGTCAGGGCGGCGGCTGCCGCGGCGGCGGCGAGGCGGATCGTTCTCATCAGTCTTTCCTCGGAGGTCGGTTCGTCAGTGGTCGTGGTCGTCGTAGGCGGAGACGCCGCGCTTCCAGTAGCCGGTGATGTCCTGGTCGGACTTCGGCAGGCGCAGCTCGTGGCGGGCCCAGGCGCGCAGCGGCTTGATCGCGCCCGCCTCCCCCGCCACCCACAGGTAGAGGCGTTCGCCGTCCGGCACCTCGACCGAGCGCACCGCGTCGGCCAGTGCGGTGGACGTGCCGTCGCCGTGCAGCCACGTCACCTCGACGCCGTCGGGCGCGTCCAGCGGGATCTCCGCGGACGCGCCGGGGACTTCGGCGAAGACCCAGCCGGTCGCGTCGCGCGGCAGCTCCTCGAGCGTGCGGGCGATCGCCGGCAGTGCCGTGACGTCACCGGCCAGCAGGTAGCGGTCGTAGGCGTGCGGCACGATCAACCCGCCGGGCGGGCCCGCGACGTGCACCTGGTCCCCCGGCCGCGCGGCCAGTGCCCAGGCCGAACCCAGTCCGCCGTCGTGCAGCGCCACGTCCAGGTCCAGCTCGCCGGACACCGGGTCGTACCGGCGCACGGTGTATTCGCGCGCCGTCGGCATCGGGCGCGGCCAGCGCAGCATCGTCCCGTCCCGCTCGGGCAGCCGCAGCGTGCCGTCCGGCTCCGGGAAGATCACTTTCACGTGCTCGTCCGGCGCGTGGGCCTCGAACCCCTCGGTGCCGGGTCCGCCGAGCGTCACGCGCACGAGCGCCGAGCCCACCGTCGTGGTCCGGACGACCTCGGCCTGGCGGATCCCGATCGGATAGCCGACCTTCTCCGGCGTGCCGCCCGCGCGCACCTCGGCGATCCGCTCGTGGTGCCGGTGCCGCTGGTCGGCGCGCGTCACGAGGAGCTCCCCGTGACGACGGCGGTCCAGCGGGCCAGCTCCGGCTGCTCGGCGAGATCGGCGAACTCGAGGCCGGGCACCCCCGCGGCGCGCCACCGCTCGACCAGGCTCATGATCCTCATCGAGTCGAGGCCCAGGTCGAGCAGGTCGGCCCGGGGGTCGAGACCGTCCGGTTCGACGCCGAGCAGAGCGGCGACGTCGGCGCGGACCTGGTCGGCGGTGATCATCGAGCTGCTCCGGCGGTGATCGGGCTCGACAGCGCGGCGAGCGCGTCGGCGGTCGTCGTGAGGGCCCCGCAGCGCTGTGCCACGTAGTCGCAGGCCTGGTCGTGCCGTTCGCGGGAGAAGTCGGCCATGGCGTCGGCCACCAGGAACGGCCGGACGTCGCGCATGAACGCCTCCACCGCGGTGGACTGCAGGCCGATGTGCCCGTAGACACCGGTGATCAGCAGCTGGTCGCGGCCGGCGGCGGCGAGCCGTGCGGCGAAGTCGCTGCGCTGGAACGCGCTGTAGCGCCACTTGACCAGCACCGTGTCACCCGGCCGCGGCGCGAGGTCGTCGACGACGTCCGCCGCGCTCGGGTCGGCGTCGATGACCGCCCCGATGCCGGCTCCCCAGAACTCGGTGAGCAGGCCGCGGTCGGCGGCGTCCTGCTGCCCCGGTTGCGCGGTGTAGAACACCGGCACGCCGGCGGCCCGTGCCACGTCCAGCAGCGCGCGGATGTTGGCGGTCATCTCCGGCACCGGCGCGCCCTGGTAGGGGGCGAGGAAGTAGCGCTGCACATCGTGGACCAGCAGCGCGGCCCTGCTCGGCTCCGGCCGCCAGGCGACCCGGCCGGGCGGCAGCTCAGCCGCTGTGGGCAGCGGATAGGGCTTGATCTTGGGCAATGACATCGTTCACCCCTTCTCGGCGACGGCCGCCAGTGCGGCCCGCAGTTCGCGCTTGCTGGTCTTGCCGACCCCGGTCACCGGGAACTCGGCCACCACCTGGACCAGGTCCGGCACCTTGAACGCCGCGACACCCCGCTCGCGGACGAACCGGCGCAGCTCGGCCGCGGTCGGGGCCGCGCCCTCCGCCGGCACGACGTAGGCGCAGGTGCGTTCCCCCAGGTACGGGTCGGGCACGGCCACCACGGCGGCGTCGAGCACACCGGGATGTGCCATGAGGTGGTTCTCCACCTCCTCCGCGGCGACCTTCTCGCCGCCGCGGTTGATCTGCTCCTTGGCCCTGCCGACGACCTCGAGGTGCCCGGTCGCGGTGCGCCGGACCAGGTCGCCGGTGCGGTAGAAGCCGTCCTCGGTGAACGCGGTCCTGTTGTGATCGTCAGCGTTGTAGTAGCCGCGGATCGTGTAGGGACCGCGGGTCAGCAGCGCACCGACCTCGCCGGGCGCCACCACGTCGGCGGACGACGCGGCCGGGTCGTCCGGGTTCACCAGGCGGATCTCGTCGTCCAGCGAGATCGGCCTGCCCTGTGTGCTCAGGACGAGCTCGTCCGGGTCGTCCAGGCGCGTGTAGCAGACGAGGCCCTCCGCCATGCCGAAGACCTGCTGCAACCGGCACCCCAGCGCGGGTCCGATGCGTTCGGCCAGCTCCCGCCCGCACTTCGCGCCACCGACCAGCAGCACCTCCAGGCTGGACAGGTCGCGATCGGTGCGGGCGGCCGCCTGCACCCACGCGGCGGCCAGCGGCGGCACGACACCGCTGATCGTGACGCCCTCTGCCTCGATGAGACCGAACACGGTGTCGGCGTCGGGACGGGGCGCCAGCACGGTCTTCGCACCCGCGTGCAACGCACCGAGCACACCGGGCGAGCTGAGCGGGAAGTTGTGCGAGACCGGCAGTGCCGCCAGGTAGACGCTGTCCGTCCGCAACCCGCAGATGCGGGCGCTTTCCCGGACGCTGTAGAGGTAGTCGTCGTGGGTGCGCGGAATCAGCTTCGGCAGCCCGGTGCTGCCACCGGACAGCTGCAGGAACGCCACCCCTGACGGGTCGGGGTCGGGCAGCTCGCGCGGCGCCGTCGCGGCGAGGCGGTCGAACTCGGGTGAGCCCACCACGAGGACGTCTCGCACCGAGGCCACCTCGTCCGCGACGGCACGGACCATCGTCGCGTGGTCGTGGCGTTCGTGTTCTCCCACGGTGATGATCGCGGCGGCCGCGCTGTGCCCGGCGAAGTGCCGCAGTTCGCTGCTCCGGTGCGCGGGCAACGCGAACACCGGCAACGCGCCCGCGCGCCACAGCCCGAACACGACGGACAGGAACTCCGGCACGTTCGGCAGCTGCACGACGACCCGCTCCCCCGGCTCGATCCCGAGGGCGGCGAATCCGGCGGCGAGGCGGTGCGCACGCTCGTCCAGTTCGGCGAACGACCACCGCGCGCCCTCTCCCACGACGGCGGTGCGCTCGCCGTGGGCCTGCGCCAGTGAGGTCAGCAGCGCTCCGAACGTCTGCCCGCGCCAGTGCCCGGACGCCCGGTAACGGGCGGCGAAGTCGGCCGGCCACGCACTCATACCGCGTCCTCCAACCCCAAGGCGCGCAACATGGTGCGAAACTTCGCGGACGTCTCGGCGAGCTCGGCCCGCGGGTCGGAGCCCGCCACGATCCCGGCTCCGGCGAAGAGCCGGACGGTCCGGTCGCACACCTCGGCGTTGCGGATCGTCACCACCCATTCGCCGTCGCCGCGCGCGTCCGTCCAGCCGACGAGACCGGAGTAGTAGCCGCGGTCGGCCGCCTCGATGCCGGCGATCGCGTCGCGGGCGTGGTCGACCGGCACCCCGCACACGGCCGGAGTCGGGTGCAACGCCTCGGCCAGCGCCAGCGCCGAGGAGCCCGGATCGGCCGGGTCGGCCAGCCTGCCCGTGACCGTGGTCGACAGGTGCCACATGGTCGGCGTGCCGATGACGACGGGTTCGGCGGGCGCGTTCAGCTCGACGCAGGAACGGCCGAGCACCTCGGCGACCTGTGCCGACACGTAGGCGTGTTCCGCACGGTCCTTTTCGGACTTCAGCAGCGCGGCGACGCGGCGGCGGTTCTCGCCTTCGTCGGCGACACGGGGAACGGAACCGGCGAGCGGGTTGGAGGTGACCGTGTCGCCGCGCCGGGTGACGAGAAGTTCCGGACTCGCGCCGACGAGCGTCCGCGGCGCGGGATCACCGGGCGCGCTCACGTCGACGGCGAACGCGTGCGCCGCCGGGTCGGCGTGCACGAGACGGCTCAGCAGCGCGGGCACCGGCACCGCCTCGTCGGCTTCCAGCTCGAGGCACCGGGCGAGCACCACCTTGCGCAGGGCGCCTTCGCCGATCAGGTCGAGCGCGCGGAGCACCCCGCGGGCATAGACCTCAGGCTCGGGTCTGGGCGTGATGTCCCAGCTGCGGAGGAACGGCGTGACCGGCCGCTCGGCCGCGGTGGGCGCACCCGCACGACGTACGACGGCGGGCACGACAAGACTCGCCTCGGCGTCGTGCCGGAAGCCGATCGCGCCGACCACCAGGGGTTCTTCCACACCGGTGGTCCTGTCCAGCAGCTCCGCGGCGGCGAGCGCGCGGCTGCCGTGCTGGGCGTCCACGACCGCGTGCACGCCGTCAGCGAGCAACGATCCACGTGCCGACGAGAAGTAGAACGACCCCGGCAGGTAGGCGGCGAGCAGGTCGGCCGCACGGTGCACCGGCCGCGGTCGCGCCAGCATTGGTAAGGACACGGCGTGATCCCTTTCGAGGACGTCTTAGTTTGGCTAGGCTAACCTTAGTTACCGGCGCCTAGAGGGCCGGTGGAGCGTCACGAAGATCACGCACAGAGCGTGGCGCCACCGTCGACGAAGAGGTTCTGCATCGTGATGTGGCGTGCCTGGTCAGACGCGAGGAAGAGCACCGCGCCGGCGATGTCGGCCGGATCAGCCAAGCGCCCCAACGGAATCCCGACGCGGAACGCCTCGAGGTCTCCCGCGACCACCTGGGCGGCCGCGGCGTCGTCCGTCCACAACAGACGTTGCATGTCGGTGTCCGTCGAGCCCGGCGAGACCACGTTGCACCGGATGCCGTGGCTCGCGACCTCCAGCCCGAGACACCGGGTGAGCATCGTGGCAGCGGCCTTCGACGCCGCGTACGCCGCCATCCCCTTGCGCGGCACGCCGGACGCGTTCGAGCCGACGGTCACCAGCACGCCGTCCCTGCGCGGAACCATCCTGCGAGACAGCTCGCGCAACACCGTGAACACACCGGTGGCGTTGACGGCGAAGGTCGCGGCCCAGTCCTCGTCGGAGGTCTCGCACACCCCGCCCGGCCGCAGCACGCCGGCGACCGACACGCCGATCCCGACAGGCCCCACCCGGCGTTCGACGTCGTCCACGACCCTTGCCACCGCGGCCGGATCCCCTACGTCGCAAACAAAAGGAACCACCCGGTCCCCCGCCCGCCCGGCCAGCCGATCGGCATCCACGTCCACCGCGGCGACCGTTGCTCCGGCCTCCACCAGGGCGTCCACCACGGCGGCCCCGATCCCACGCGCGGCCCCCGTGACGAAGGCGACCCTGCCCGCAACCCCGACTACGTCCACTTCATCCTCCACCCAGACTTAGGAAAGCCTCACCTAACAAGAGGGAAGAAGTCAACTGGGTGATCGCCCATGTGAACGTCGCCATACTGGTGATCGATTTGGGCGGTTTCGCTTGAAATCGAGCCGATTCAGTGCGAGAGGCAGGCTTTCCATGGGGATCTCACTCCACGCCGCCGACGTCCTCCCCCAGGACGCAGCGGTCGCCGCACTCGTCGCGAGGGTCTTCGACCCGTACGCCGGCGGCCCTTCGGTCGTGACGATCTGCGGCGACGAGGTGGTCGACCTGTCGCCGCTGGCGTCGACGGTGTCGTCCTTGCTCGAGCGGCCGGACGCGCTGGAGGTCGTCAGGAACCACCCAGGCGGCACGTCGTGGCCGCTCGCGGATGTGCTGGCCGCGACGACGAACCCGGCCGGTGCCGTTCCCCGGTTCCTGGCACCGGTCGACCTGCAGGTGCTCAAGGCCGCCGGCGTGACCTTCGTCCGCAGCATGCTCGAGCGGGTCATCGAAGAGCGCGCCGACGGGGATCCCAAGCGGGCCGAGGAAGTTCGCGAGAAGGTGGGCGCGATCGTCCAGGGTCACATCTCCCACCTGAAGCCTGGGTCCGCCCAGGCCGCGGAGGTGAAGAGGGTTCTCCAGGCCGAGGGCCTGTGGTCGCAGTACCTCGAGGTCGGCATCGGCCCGGACCCGGAGATCTTCACCAAGGCCCCGGTGCTCTCGGCCGTGGGGCTCGGAGCCGACATCGGCGTTCTCGCCCGATCAGCCTGGAACAACCCCGAGCCCGAGCTCGTCCTGGTGGTGGACTCACGCGGGAACCCGGTCGGCGCGACGCTCGGCAACGACGTCAACCTGCGCGACTTCGAGGGCCGCAGCGCCCTTCTGCTCACCGAGGCGAAGGACAACAACGCCTCCTGCGCCATCGGACCGTTCCTCCGGCTCTTCGACGAAGGGTTCACCCTGGCGGACGCCAAAGCCACCGAGATCGCGTTGGACGTCACCGGCCCCGACGGTTTCGAGCTGCACGGCGTGAACCCGGTCTCCGAGATCAGCCGGGAGCTGGAAGACCTCGTGTCCCACGCCTTCGGCGCCCACCACCGCTACCCCGACGGCTTCGTCCTGTTCACCGGCACGATGTTCGCTCCGACCGAGGACCGCGACCAGCCCGGCGAAGGGTTCACGCACAAGGTCGGGGACGTCGTCCGCATCTCCTCGCCCCGCCTGGGCGCGCTGACGAACGTCGTGAACACCGCCGAGGACGCGGAGGACTGGACGTTCGGCATCACCGCGCTGATGGAGAACCTCGCCGCCCGCGGCCTGCTGGGCTCGCCGCGCTCGTGACCTGGGCACCAACCTGCTCAACGCTCAGTGGGCGATCACGATCCAGGCACTGGCGCCTCGGGGAAGCCGGGCGAAAGCGGCCGTCTGGCTGGTCTCGTCGCGCGCGACGACGAACAGTGCCGCCCCGGCGTCGATCGTGTCACCCCAGACGAGACCGAACTCCGCACGCACCACACGCCGTCCGCCGCACTGGTGAAGGCGTTCCTGGTCAACGGTGCCGTGCCGCTGCGCGACCCCTGCGGGTTCGGCCGGGTCGACGTGAGCCGTTCGGTCGCGGCGGCCTGGTTCGCCGACGATCCCGAGGCGGCTGTCGGTACCGGGGAGGTGCGGAGGTACGAGTTCGACGTCGAACCGGTTCGTCTCGACGTGACTCCCGTGTGGACGGACGCTCCGTCGTCGCCGGGGGTGGGCGGGTTGGTCAACGAGCTGTACCTGCAGCTCCGCACGCCGGGCGGGACGGTCCTCGACGGTGACGAGCGGGGCTTCGGCGAGGCCGTCGACAACGTCCAGCGGATCCGGGTGCAGGCGCCGGAGCGCGGGACGTACACCGTGCTGGTGTGGGGCGTCTCGGTCGTGCTCGCGCCACCGGCGTCCCCCGAGGGCGCCGATCCGCGGCAGCCGTTCGCGCTGGTGGCGTCGAACGGACGCCTTCGTCAGCTTTCGTAAAGCGGTCTTCCAGCGGCTCGAAGCTGGTCCCCGTCACCTCGTCCGAGGCTGACGAACCCCCGCTGAGGAGCAGAAAGATGCGTTCCTGGAAACACTCGCTCTGCGCGGCGCTGGGCGTGGCCGCCATGGCGCTCGGCAGCACCACCGCGACCGCGGCACCTCCCAAGCCCACCCCCGCACCGGACACCACCTACGAGAACCTGCCCGCCGCCGACCGTGCCGCGATGAGGGCGCAGGACAAGGCCCGCACCGCTGCCGACCGCATCCGCCGCGCGGTCGAGGCCGGGCACGGGTTCGCGGGGCTGGAACTGCACGACGGCGGCGTCCGCCTGTGGTACCAGGGCACCGTGCCCACGGCCGTGCGCACGGCCGTGGACGACGCCCGCCGCACCGCCCCTGTCGAGGTCCTGCCGGCGCGGTACTCGCTCGCCGAGCTCACGGCGGCGTCCGACCGCGTGGTCGACCACCTCCGCGCACACCCCGGCGGTCCGGCACACCGCGTGTCGATCGCCGTCGACGGCAGCGGCCTGACCGTGGGCGTGGACGGTACTTCGGGCGTTCGGTCGGCCGGCCTGCCCGACGTCGGCGCGCCGGTGCAGGTGGTCGTGCAGGACCGCGTGCGGCCGGCCGGACGGAGCAACGACACCTCGCCGTTCTACGGCGGCGGCTACCTCGTCGCCCAGGAACGCTGGGCCTGCAGCGCCGGCTTCGGCGTGTGGCGCGGCGGCAGGAAACACCTGCTGACCGCGGGTCATTGCGGGCGTCCGGGCCAGACCTGGCGCAACGGCAACCAGTCCCTCGCGGTCGGCACCGCCGTCGACGAGAACCCGAGCCAGGACCTGCTGCTCATCGCCGCCAGCGCCGACAGCCACATCTTCACCGGCGTCCAGGCCGGCACCTCCATCGGCCACGTGATCGGCTGGCAGGGAGTCTTCACCGGCGAGGAGCTCTGCTCGTCGGCGGCGACCACCACCTGGCTGTGCGGCCACGTCGTTCTCGACGCGGGCAACTCCTCCTACTGCGGCCACGACGCGTACGGCACCTGGGAGTGCTACACCGGCCTGGTGCGCAGCAGGCAGGAGGACAACGTGATCGCCGTCCGTTCCGGCGACAGCGGCGGCCCGGTGGTCCTGCCCACCCCGTCCGGCGTGATCGCCAAGGGCATGATCTCCGGAGGCTCCGGCGCAGACCTGCTGTGGCAGGACTTCGCCACCGCGAACGCGATCTGGGGCGTCACGCCCGTCGTCTGACTCCATCGTCCGACCCCACCGTGTGCGCCCGTCTTGACCGCGGGCGCACACGTTCTCACGTCAGGGACAGCTGCCGGCGTCCGGCGCGCAGGGCCGCGATCACGCCGTCGACGAGCAGGTCGTTCCGGTGACGAAGGCGGCGTCGGGTCCGAGGAGGAAGGCCGCGGCGGTGGCGGCCTCGTCGGTGGTGCCCACTCGCCCGGCCGCGGAGGTGTCGATCATCTTCCGGTAGCCCTCGGCTCCGTGGCCGGACATCTCGTCGCGGGCCGGTGGCGTGAGGGTGATGCCGGGGCTGATGGAGTTGACCCTGGCGGCGCACGGCAAGTCGGTGGCGCAGGTGGTGCTGCGCTGGCTGGTCCAGCGCGACGTGGTCGTGATCCCCAAGTCCGTCCGCGCCGAGCGGATGGCCGAGAACCTCGACGTCTTCGGCTTCGCACTCACCGACGACCAGATGGCCCGCATCGCCGGCCTGGACACCGGTGCCTCGCTGTTCTTCGACCACCGCGACCCCGCCATGACCGCCCTGCTCGGCAACCACCGCCTGACGGACTGAACCACCGCTCAGCGCCGCGAACGCAAGGCGCCCCGTCAGACGGTGATCACGCAGCCGTGGTCGTCTTGCGCCGCCGCGTCCGAGTCGTCGAACCAGTGGCCGTCCGAACCGAGGTAGCGGAAGCGCAGCGTCGTGCCGCGCGGGACGACCACCGCGGCTGTGCGGCGGCCGTTGGAGCGGGCGCGGAGCTCGGTCGCTCCCGGCGTCCAGCCGTTGAAGTCGCCGACCACGCTCACCGGTCCCGGCGGCTCGTGCCGGGGCAGCGCCCAGGTCACCTTCACGTGCTTGTCCTTGGCGGGCATGATTCGAATCATTCGCTCGTCGTTCCTTCCCCGTGTTCCAGTCGCGACGCCGTGACAGCCTGCCGGTCGCGTCCACATCGGACGAGTCGGCGCGCCTGGGAAGGGCGTGAGATCGCCGGATCGGGTGATCCCGCCGAGGTCACCGGGTACCGACCGCCTCGTCGAGGAAGCCGCCGGACTGGTGACGCCACAGCTTCGCGTACGTCCCGTCGAAGTCGAGCAGTTCCGCGTGGGTGCCCTGTTCGACGATCCGGCCCCGGTCGAGCACGATCAGCCGGTCCATCCGCACGACCGTGCTCAGCCGGTGTGCCACGACGATCGCGGTGCGGCCCTCCATGAGCCGCCACAGCGCCTCCTGGACCAGCACCTCGCTCTCCGAGTCCAGCGCGCTGGTCGCCTCGTCCAGCAGCAGGATCGGCGCGTCGCGCAGGATGGCGCGGGCCAGCGCGACCCGCTGCCGTTGCCCGCCGGACAGCTTGATGCCGCGTTCGCCGACCATCGTGTCGAACCCGCCGGGCAGCGCGTCCACGAACTCCGTCACGTGCGCGGCGTGCGCGGCGCGGTGGATCTCGGCGTCGGTCGCGCCCGGCCGTGCGAACGCGATGTTCTCGCGCAGCGTCCGGTGGAACATGGCCGGGTCCTGGGGCACGTACCCGATCAGGCCGCGCAGGTCGCCTTGGCTGAGGCGGGCGATGTCCTGGCCGCCGATGAGGACACGGCCGCGATCGACGTCCATCAGCCGCAGGAGCAGCCGGGTGAGCGTGGTCTTGCCGCCGCCGGAGCGGCCGACGAGGCCTATCCGCGTGCCCGCCGGGATGTCCAGGTCGAGCCCGTCGAACAACGGCTCGGCACCGCCGTGCGTGAACACGACGTTCTCGAACCGGACCTGGGAGTCCTTCACGCGCAACGGTTCCGGGTGCTGCGGGTCGAGCACGGTCGGCGGGTCGAGCAGCAGTTCGGTGAACTGAGCCGCCTCGGTGAGCGCACTCTCCACCTGCCGGTAGATCTGGTTGAACTCGAACATGATCCGCGTCGCGTTCCCGAAGTAGGCGAACGTCACCACGATCGCCTCCACGCCGAGCCCGTCGCTGACCCCGATCGCGACCACGAGGCCGAGCACGTTGGTGAGCACGGACAGCGGCGCGATCACGGTGTCGATGCGCAGGTTGTTGTAGTCCCACGACCGCAGTGTCAGCCTTCGCTGCCTGGCGGCTCGGGTCCGGTGCTCCGCGCCCTCACGCCGCTCGGCCGCGAACGCCCGTACCGTCTCCATGTTCGTGAGCGTGTCCGAGACGTGGCCGGACACCTCGGCGATGGCGGCCTCGCGCTGGTCGACCAGCCGCTGGCGGTGGCGGATGAGCGGTGCGACCACACATCCCGTGACCAGGATCAGGCCGATCAGCACGGCGACGAGCACCGGGTTGTAGCTCCACAGCACGACGCAGGCGAAACCCAGCGGGATGACGTTGGCGAAGATCTTGAACGCCAGCGTGTCCACGAAGTCCTCGAAGCGGAACGCGAAGCTCAGCACCCGTTTGGTGAGCGACCCGGCGAAGTTGTCGTGGAAGAACGCCGCGTCCTTCCCCAGCAGCTCGTCCATCGCGAACGCGGACAGGTTCTCGATCCCGCGGCCGTCCACGCGGTTGAGGCAGTGCAGCCCGATGCGCCACAACAGTTCCGACAGCAGCATGAAACCGCCGAAGGCCAGCACGTACGGCAGCACGGTGCTCAGGCCCGTGTCGCCACCACCCGCAAGCTTTCCCACAAGCCCGCCCACCGCCAACGGTGCGAGGTAGAGCTGGCACGTGACGCCCAGCGCGGGCAACACGAGTGCGCCGATGGTCATGAACCCGTGGCGCCGCAGTTCCTTGCCGTACAGGCGCACGGCGAGCGGGACCGCGTTCTTGCGGACAGGCTTCTCCGATTCTGGCGCTACCACCCGATCCCCTCCGGACACCTCGGCTTCCTCATGCTGCCGCAGAACGCCGGGTCGTAGCGATCGAATATCGCGGCGTGTGGCGGGATCGGAAATGGGTTGCGCAGGTCCGGCCTGCCGTAGAAGCTGCGCCACGTGGGAATGTTGGACGTCGTCGCGGCTCGGGTCGCGCGCGGCGAAGAGGTGCAGTTCCGTCCGACCGGCTCGTCAATGGTGCCGCTCATCCGCAGCCGCCAGTCGGTGACCGTCGCTCCGGTCGACACGGCCAAGCTCGAGGTGGACGACATCGTGCTGGTGCGGGTCGCCGGAACGACGTACCTGCACCGGGTGACCGCGATCGCCGGGCAGCGGGTGCAGATCGGGAACAACCGCGGTCGAATCAACGGCTGGACCAACAGGGACCGCGTCTTCGGACTCTGCGTGGACGTGGACGGCGTGCCGCGCAAGAACGTCGAAGGCAAGATCGTCCACAGCGACCCGGCCGAGAACACCTGACCCGTTGCCTCAACCGCGGGAAGGACTTCTGGCCGCCACTCCCACGGGCTGGTCGCCGCGGACGGTGATCCGGTGCATGACGCGGTGCTGGTCGCCGTAGTCGTCGACGGCCAGGTGCGCGGTGCTGCGGTTGTCCCACACCACGACGTCACCGGGTGCCCAGCGGTGCCGGATGCTGTACTCCTGACGACCGATGGCGGCGAAGAGCAGGTCGAGCAGGGCGCGGCTCTCGATCTCCGACACGTTCTTGACGTGAGTGGTGAAGCCGGGGTTCACGAAGAGGCTGCGGCGGCCGGTCTCCGGGTGCACGCGCACGACCGGGTGCGTCACGGGGTCGAGCGACCGGACCCGCTCGCCCTCCCACAGGTTGCCCTCGCCGGACTGCCTGACGTGCAGGAGTTCCTCGAAGTCCTTGCGGCCGTCGTGGACCGCTTCGAGCTTGTCGGCCAGCTCGCGCAGCGGCGGTGACAACCAGAGGTAGGCGGCCTCCAGGTCGGTCCAGCAGGTGTCGCCTCCGGTCGGCGGCAGGTCCACGGCTCGCAGGACGGAACCCAGCGGCGGGGTGCGGGTGAACGTGACGTCGGTGTGCCATTCCGGCGCCTTGCCGCCGTCTCCGCTGTCCAGCACGTAGATCTCCGGGTGGTCCTCGTCGAGGCCGGGCACCACCGGGTGGGCCGGCGTGAGCTCGCCGAGCGACGCCGCGAACGCCCGGTGCGCGGACGGGTCCAGCCGCTGGCCGCGGAACACGAGCACCTTGCGTTCCAGCAGGGCCTGCCGGATCTCGGCTGCCACCTCGGGAGTGAGCTCCGCCGCCAGGTCCACTCCGGACACCTGCGCGCCGATCGCGACCGTCAGGGGTTCGAACGAGAGCGTCATGACTTCTCCGCGAGTTGGTCGGATCGGGAGGACAGGGTCGCCCGCACCGCGGCGCTCACTTCGCCGCGCAGGGCCGCGAACCGCGGCGATCCGCGCAGTTCGTCGGCCGGGAGGCCGTGGCGGGGCAGGTCGACGGGCAGGCTCAGCGAGATCCGGCCCGGCCGGTCGGTGAGCACGATGATGCGACTGCCGAGGAACACCGCCTCGTCCACGCTGTGCGTCACGAACACTACCGATCTGCCGTCGCCCGCGAGTGAGCGCACGTCCTCCTGGAGGCGCTCCCTGGTCAGGGCGTCCAGTGCGGCGAACGGCTCGTCCATCAGCAACAACCGGGGACGTGCGGCGAGTGCGCGGGCGATGGCGACGCGTTGCTGCTGGCCGCCGGAGATCTCCCAGGTGCGTCTCGGGCCGAGGCCGTCGAGGCCGACCAGCGACAGCAGTTCCGCCGCCCGCGCCGGCCGTTCCGGCTTCGGCACCTTCGCCCACTTCAACGCCGTGGTGATGTTGCCGTCGACGGTGCTCCACGGGAACAGCCGGGGCTGCTGGAACACCACCCCGACCTCGCGGCCCGGCACCGGCGGGTGGCCGAGCAGCGTCACGTCCCCTGTGGACGGACGTTCGAACCCGGCCAGCATGCGCAGCAGCGTGCTCTTGCCCGACCCCGACGGGCCCACGACGACCAGGAACTCCCCCGGCGCCACCGCGAGGTCCAGCGGCCCGAGCGCCGGCACCGGGCCCGCCTTCGTCGGGTAGGCGTGTTCGACCCCGCGCAGTGCGGCGATGTCAGCCACGCCCGGCTCCCGGTGCTCGCAGCGCGGCCTGGAAGGTCGTCAGATCCGGCACCTGTTCGACCTTCTTCTGCGCATGCAGGAACTCCGCCGTGTCGCGCAGGCGGTTCGCCAGCTGCCCCGGCGCCTGCGCGGTGCCGAAGTAGCCGGCTCCGCGTTGCTCGTCGTGGTCGAGGTAGATGTTCTGCTTCAACTGGGACAACGCATCGGCCTCGCCGATGCCGATCTGCCGGCTGACCGCGGCCGCGACCGTCGCGGGGTCCGTCTTGATCAGCTTGATCGCGTCGTTCGTCGCGGCCAGCCACTTGTCGACCACGTCGGGGCTGGCGTCAGCGAACTCCTTGCGGGCCACGGTGAACGTCAGCGTCGGCTTGCCGGCGGCCGCGAGTTTCGCGCTGTCGGTGAGCGTCACGCCGTCCTGCTGCAGGACGCTCAGCACCGGTGTCCAGACGTAGGCGCCGTCGATGTCGCCGCGCTGCCACGCTGCCTGGATGTTCTGCGGTTCGAGGTCGACCAGCGTGACCGAGGCCGCGTCCACCCCGCCCAGTTCCAGCGCGGCGAGCAGGCTGTAGTGGGCCGTCGAGCTGAACGGTGCGGCGATCTTGCGGCCGGCCAGCTCCGAGATCTTCGTGATACCGGTGGCCTTGCGCACCACGAGCGCCTCGCTGTCACCGATGACGTTCAGGAGCTCGATCACCTGGTAGGGGATGTTCAGCGGCGGGCAGAGGCCGGCGGCGGCAGGGCTGCTGCCGATGACCGCGAGATCGATCGCACCTCCCAGGAAGGCGGTGTTGATGCTCGCACCGGAGTCGAACGCGGTCCAGGTGAACTCGTGGTCCGGTAACGCCTTCTCCAGTGTCTTCTGGTCCTTCAGCAGCAGCGTGCTGTCAGCGAAGTTCTGGAACGCGATCCGCACCTTCTTCCCGCCGGTCGCCGACGAACCGCCCACGCCGCACGACGCGAGCACCGGCGCGGAAGCGAGCAGGGCGAGCAGGGTCCTGCGTGAGATCGGCATGAACGACTCCTCGGTTTCAGGCGCGTCCGCGCCACGGGGACAACGCGCGTTGGGCGGCCACGATCAGCGAGTCGATGACCAGGCCGGTGATGCCGATGACGAAGAGACCGAGGATGACCACCGCGGTCTGGTTGAAGCGCTGGGCGTTGAGCACCATGCCGCCGATCCCGTCCGCGCCGTTCACGGTCTCGGCCGCCACCACCGAGCTGTAGGCGATGCCGACGGCCAGCCGGACACCCGTCAGGATCTCCGGTCCGGACGCGGGGAGGATCACGGCGCGGATGACGTGGAACGCGTTGGCGCCCAACGCCTGCGCCGCCTCGACGTACTGCCGGTTGACCCCGCTCACCGCGGCCGCGGCGGCCACGGCCACCGGCGGGAACGCGGCGATCATGAGCAGGTAGACCTTGGGTTCCTCGTCGATGCCGAACCAGATCACCAGAAGGCTCAGGTAGGCGAGCGGCGGAAGGGCGCGCAGGAACGCCACGGCGGGTTCGGTGACCGCCCGGACGACCGGGATCAGCCCCATCGCCAGACCGAGCACGAGGCCCAGCAGCACGCCGTAGAAGCACCCGTAGCCGACCCGCCGCAGGCTGACGCCCAGCCGTTCGGCCAGCGTCGAGCCGGCGTAGCCGCCTTGACCGTTCGTGAAGTCCGATGTGGACAGCAGTTGCTGCCACACCTGGCCGGGACTCGGCAGCACGGCGGCCGGCCAGAGCTGGGCCAGCGCGACCAGCTGCCACACCAGGAACAGTGCCGCGACGGCACTCAGCCGCACCAGCAACCACCGTGACGCAAGGATCTTGGACACGCCGGTGAATGTACTGACGTACACATCTCCGGTCAGGACCGTTCCGTATCGTGGTCTCCGGCGAGAACGACTCTTGCGCGAAGGCTCACCGAACCGCTAGGGGACGAAGAAGATGGCACGGCGGCACGACCCCCACCGCCGAGAGCGGATCATCGAGGCCGCGGTCGAGGTGATCTCCGAGTCCGGCCTCGCGGCGCTGACCCACCGCACCGCCGCCGCACGCGCCGACGTGCCTCTGGGCTCCACCACCTACCACTTCCTGAGCCTGGACGAACTGCTCGATGCCGCCGTGCACACCGTTGCCGAACGCAACGTCGCACGCTTGCGCGACTGGGCGCTCTCACTCCCCGGCGACGCCGATCTGAGCACCGAGCTCGCGAGCTTCATCGTCCTGCTGGCAGGCGAGCACCGGCAGACCAGCGTGCTCGCCTACGAGCTGTACGGCGGCGCCCTGCGACGGCCGGCGCTCCGTGCCGCCAGCACGTCGTGGGACGAGATGCTCACCGAAGTCTTCGAGTCCAAAGTAGACGGCGTCACCGCACGGGCGCTCACCGCGATGTTCAACGGGTTGCTGTACCAGGCCCTGGTCTCGCCGGGCCGTCCCGAGCACGCCGGCCTCGAGGAGGTGCTGCGCCGCCTGCTGCGGTAGAGACCCCGCGGGTCACCCCAGCGCTCTCCTGGCGTAGGCGCGCACGTCGGCGTCGGTGTCGTCGGTCGCCCGCTTGAGCGCGAGGACCACTGACGGGTCCTCCAGCCACCTCGCCAGCGCGCGCACCGCCGCCTTCCTGACGTCGAGGTTGGTGTCGCCCGCCAGTCCGATCACGAGCTCGGGATCGGTGAGCGCCTTCGCGGCTCCGACGCGGACCTCCCACGCGGGATCGTCGCGCAGCCCGGCGGCCAGGTCGTTCAACGGCGCCGGGTGCCCGACCCGTTCGGCGGCCTCGAGTGCGGCGGCGCGGACCAGCGGGTCGTCGTCGCCGGTCAGGGTGGCGAGGACGGAGATGTCCGTGATCCCCTTCGCCACCTGCACCCGCAGTTCCCGGGAGGGGTCGCTCGCCGCGGTGGCCAGCAGCCCGTCCTCCCGCAACGCCACGAGGCCGCGCACGGCCGCCTGCCGGACCTCCAGGTCGTCGTCGGTGAGGCCGGCCGCGTAGACCGGGGCGGTGCCCAGTTTCAACGCCCACAGCACCTCCAGCGCGATCGCCCGTGCGGGCGAGAGTTCCAGCGCCTCCCGCAACGCCTCCGACGCCGGCACGACCTCGACCAGTTCGCGCAGGCCCGCCGCCGCGACAGCACGCGTCTCGGTGTCCGCCATGGCTTGGACGAGGGCGAACTCGAACCCCTCCGGCACCGCCTCGGTCAGTGCCGACACCGCCGCCCGGCGCACCACCGGATCCAGGTCGGCGAGGTACGGCTCCAGGTCCGCGAGTGCCGGCTGCGCGTCGGCCAGGGCCAGCACCTCCAGCACCCGTGCCGACTCGACCACGGCTTCGTCGTCGGCCACCTGTGCGACCTCGGACGCGACGCTGACCGTCCGGACGCCGAGGAACTCCTCCACGCCGGTGCGGTGGGGTACACCGTCGACCGGTACTAGGTAGGGCGCCACCGGGCGTTTGATGAACTCCATGGCACCGTCTGCGTTCTTGCGCAGGTTGAGGTGGTGGAACCACCGTTCGTCGTCGCGTTCGGGCAGGTCGACCCGCGAGTGGTAGAGCCCCCACCTCGACTCGTCGCGCATCAGTGACGACGCGGCCGCCATCTCCGCGCAGTCGCGGATGAACGAGACCTCGACGCAGCGCATGAGTTCGTGCGGTGAGCGGGCACCCATCGCCGCGATCTCGGACTCCATCCTGGCGAACGCCTCCAGGGCCAGCGACAGCTTCGTCTCGCTCTTGGGCGGCGCCACGTAGTCGTTCACGAAGCGGCGCAGCTTGTACTCGACCTGCGGCTGCGGCGGGCCGTCCGGCTGCCGCGAGTGCCGGAAGATCAGCTCGTGCGCCTCGGCCACCTGGCCGGCGGGAAGTGCCGCCGGGCGTTCGAAGTGCGCGGAGGCGTGCGCGCCGGCCAGGTCGCCGAACACGAAGGCGCCGATCATGTAGTTGTGCGGCACGCACGCCAGGTCGCCCGCCGCGTACAGGCCCGGCACCGTGGTCAGTCCGTTCTCGTCCACCCACACACCTGATGCGGAATGCCCGCCGCACAAGCCGATCTCCGAGATGTGCATCTCGATGTCGTGCGTGCGGTAGTCGTGCCCGCGTCCACTGTGGAACGTGCCGCGCGACGGTCGTTCGGTGGAGTGCAGGATGCCTTCCAGGGCGGTGATGGACTCCTCGGGCAGGTGCGTGGTCTTGAGGTAGATCGGCCCGCGCGCCGAGGCGATCTCGGCGGCGACCTCGGCCATCATCTGACCGGACCAGTAGTCGCAGTCGACGAACCGCTCCCCCAGCGAGTTCACCTGGTAGGCGCCGAACGGGTTGCCGACGTAGGCGCACGCGGGGCCGTTGTAGTCCTTGATCAGCGGGTTGATCTGGAAGCACTCGATGCCGGAGAGCTCGGCGCCCGCGTGGTAGGCCATCGAGTAGCCGTCGCCCGCGTTAGTCGGGTTCTCGTACGTGCCGTAGAGGTAACCCGACGCGGGCAGGCCGAGTCGACCGGAGGCGCCGGTCGCGAGGACCACCGCTCCCGCCGACACCGTGACGAACTCGCCGGTCCTGGTGTGGAAGCCCGCCGCGCCGACGGCACGCCCGTCCTCCACCAGCACGCGGACGGGCATCACGCGGTTCTCGATGCGCAGGCGTTCCCGCAGGCGCCGCTCGCGCATCACGCGGTACAGGACCTTCTTGACGTCCTTGCCCTCCGGCATCGGCAGGACGTAGCTGCCCGACCGGTGCACCTGGCGCACGTGGTACTCGCCGAACGAGTCCTTCTCGAACTTCACGCCATAGCGTTCGAGGCGCTGCACCATGTCGAAGCCGCGGGTCGCGGTCTGCATGACGGTGCGCTGGTTCACGATCCCGTCGTTGGCACGGGTGATCTCGGCGACGTAGTCCTCCGGCCGTGCCTTGCCCGGGATGACGGCGTTGTTGACGCCGTCCATGCCCATCGCGAGCGCACCGGAGTGCCGGACGTGCGCCTTTTCCAGCAGCAGCACGTCACGGCCCGCCTCGGCCGCGGTGATCGCGGCCATCGAGCCGGCCGTGCCGCCGCCGATCACCAGGACGTCGCAGGACAGTTCGATGGTCATGCCTTCACCGCCGCGAGGATCGCGTCACGCCGGCGCTCGACCTCACCCGTGCCGAGGACGACCACGCGGTCACCCAGCAGCACGGCCTCGTCGACGTCGTGCGTGACGAACAGAGTGGTGGTGCCGGAGAGCACCTCGGTCACCAGGGCCTGCATCGACGCGCGGGTCTGCGCGTCCAGAGCGCCGAACGGCTCGTCCATCAGCACGACGGACGGCTGTTGCGCGAGCGTCCTGGCGAGCTGGACGCGTTGGCGCATACCGCCGGACAGCTCGCGCGGCAGGTGGTCCTCGAACCCCGCGAGGCCGACGCGGTCGAGCCACTCCCTCGCTCGTGCCCGCCGTTGCGCCCGCGGAACGCCCTGCAACGCAAGGGGGAGCTCGACGTTGCGCGCCGCCGTGCGCCAGGGCAGCAGTCCGTCGTCCTGGAAGACGAGCGCCCGGTCGCGGGAGGACCCCCGCACCGCCTGACCGGCCACGGTGATCGAACCGGCGAACGGCACGAGCCCGGCGACGGCACGCAGCAAAGTGGACTTGCCGCACCCGGAGGGCCCTGCCACCACGACGAACTCGCCGGAGCCGACGTCGAGCGAGAAGTCGGACAGCACCGTGGCACGGCCGTAGCCGACGGTCAGCGAACGGACGTGCAGGCTCATCGCAGCGCCTCCCGAGGCAACCACCGGGTGACCCGGCGACCGAGCAGTTCCACCGCGGCGGACGTGAGGTAGCCGAGCGCTCCGATCGTGACCATGCCGACGATCACGCCGGGGTAGTCGACGATGGTGTAGGCCTGCCACGTGCGGTACCCGACACCGAACTGGCCGGAGATCATCTCGGCGGAGATCACGCAGATCCACGCCACACCCATGCCCACCGACAGGCCGCCGAACACACCGGGCAACGTGCCCGGCAGCACGACGCGGAACAGCACCTGCGGGGTGCTCGCGCCCATCGTGCGGACCGCGTCCTCCCAGATCGTCGGCAGCGCCCGCACGGCGTGCCGGGTGGACACCAGGATCGGGAAGAACGCCGCGACGAAGGTGATGAACACGATGCCCTGCTCGTCGGTCGGGAACAGCAGGATCGCGATCGGCACCAGCGCGATCGCCGGGATCGGCCGCACCACCTCGAGCGGTGGCCGCAGCAGGTCGCCCAGCCAGCGCGACCGCGCGATCACCACTCCGAGCGCGACCCCCAGCACGGCGGCCAGCAGGAACCCCGCCATGATCCGCCCGAGGCTCGCGCCCAGGTCGTGGTAGAACTCGGCCGCACCGATCTGCACCGCGAACCGCTCGACGACCTCGACGACCGTCGGCAGCTGGTCGAACCGCAACCAGGCCCGCGTGTCCGACGCCGTCAGCAGCTGCCACAGCACCAGGACGGCGGCCAGCGACCCGATCCGCACCGCCCAGCGCATCACCGCTCCACCGAGTCGAGCGCCTGTTGGAACGTCAGCACCGCACCGCGCTTCGCCGCGGCCGCCTCCGTCGTGAACGGCAGCAACTCGGCACCGGACCGCACCCAGTGCGCGTGCTCGGCGAACCACCGCGTGCCCGTTTCCGCATCCGGCACGTACGCGACCCGCAGCTTCGTCCCACTGTCGCGCACCAGCTCCAACAACGCGGTCGGCGACGCCACGGGCTCCGGTTCGGCTCCGTCGAACCACACCTCGCTCGCCGTCTTCGGGTCACCGCCCAGCGAGGCCGGGTTCGTCAGCTCCTCCGTCGGTTCCAGGACGTCCCGCAGCGGCTTGTCGTCGATGAACCGGTCCACGTCGAGCTCGTCGATGTTCCCGATCGACTTCAGGAACGGCACGTCCTCCTTCAAGGCCCCGCGCAGCACGGACTTGAGCGACAGGTCGAAGGTCGCGATGCCGTTCGGTCCGTTGTAGAGGTACACGACCTCCACCGGCAGCCCGGTCGCCTTCGCGACGATCTCGGCGGCCTGCAGGGGTTGCCCGTGCAGGAACTTCGTCGCGTCGAGCTGTGCCCGCAGGAACTCCCGCAGCACCTCGGGTTGCTGCCGGGCGAACGGGTTGCGGACGACCGTGCCGTGCAACGTCGGCAGGTTCAGCGCCGCGCCGTCGTAGAGCAGCTCGGCCTGCTCGGCGAACACGAGCTGGCCCGGCCAGGCCACGAACTGCGCGAGCGCGGCGACGTTGCCCGACTGCAGCGCCGAGGCACCGACCGACGGCTGCTGGTTCTCCACCGTCACCCGGGTGTCCCCCAGCGCCCGCACCAGCGTGCCGTGCCCGGCAGAGCCCACGCTCGCGGACACCTTCTGCCCGCTCAGGTCCGCGAGCGTCCTGGCCTGCGAACCGCGCGGCACCACGACCATGTTCAGCGCGCCGCGGGCGTTGTACCCGGTGACCGCGACCATCCGGGTGCCCTGGTCGCCCTGCTTCTGCGTGCGCGACCCGTTGATCAGCAGGGGGTAGTCGCCCATGGACCCGATGTCGATCTTGCCGGCGATCATCTGGGCGGTGATCGGCGCGCCCGTGTCGTAGTCCTGCCACGCCACCCTGTAGGTCTTGCCCGTCTTCTTGCCGAGCTCGGCGAGCCGTTGCTCGAAGAACCCCTTGTCCCGCAGCAACGTGCCCGCGGTGACCGTGTTGATCGTCTTGGACTGGTACCCGATGACGACCGGCACCTCGTCGCCGGACGCCGCCTCACCCGTGCCGCAGGCGGCGAGCAGGAGGACGGACGCGAGAACTGCGCGCTTCACCGTTTTTCCCTTCACCGCAGGAGGTAGGGCATGTTGATGGTCACCGCACCCGTGGGGCAGCGAGCGGCGCACGGGCCGCAGTACCAGCACTCGTCGACGTGCATGTGCGCCTTGCCGGTCTCGGGGTTGATCGACAGCGAGTCGAGCGGGCACATGTCGACGCACAGCCGGCAGCCGTCGATGCACTTGGATTCGTTGATCGTGACCGGTACGTCGGCACGGTTGTTGACCAGAGCCATGACTCAACTCCAGGAGATGTGGTGGGAATCATGAGGTTTTGTTAGCGGCAGATCTCCGCGCGCATGGTCAGGCGGTCGCCGCGCATGCGGATGAACTCGAGGTCGACCGGCCGGCCGTCCGCGAAGTGGCTGAGCCGTTCCACGACCATCAGCGCCGACCCGCGTGGCACCTCCAGCACGGTCGCGGAGTGCAGGTCGGCGTTCACCGCCTCCAGCGTCACCGCCGCGGTGCCGAGCCGCTGCCCGCAGGTCTGCTCGATCAGCGAGAAGATGTCGCGGTTGACGAGGTCCTCACCGAGCACCCGCTCCCCCACGTCCAGCGCGAGGTACGTCAGGTCCAGCGACAACGGCAGCCCGTTGAGCCGTCGCAACCGCTCCACGTACACCACCGAGGCGTCGAGTGGGAGCCGGAGTCGTTGCGCCACCGACGAAGGCGCCCGGATCACGGTCGCCGCCCGCACGTCGTTGGTGACTTCCCCTTGTTCGTGCAGGGTTTCCGCGAGTCCCATCAACTGGTTCAGCCCGTGCTCGACCTTGTGCGCCACGACCACCGTGCCGACACCGGGTAGCCGCTCGACGAGCCCTTCCTCGCGCAAAAGGTCCAGCGCCTCGCGAATGCTGTTGCGCGACACCGAGAACTCGGCGGCGAGGAACCGTTCGTCGGGCAGCACGCCGTCCGGGAAGGCACGGCGCACCACCTGCTGGCGGATGACGTCCGCGGCTTGGCGCGCCCGGTCGGCGCGCAACCGCCGCGCTGGTCGCGGGCTGCTGCTCATAGCCCACAGCATGGACGGGACGAGACGATCAGTTTGTTACGCTCGTGTTACGCCGCCTGGTCAGGGCGGCGAGCAGGCAAAAGGCGGCCGCTACGCCAGTCCACCATGTGGACTCCCGCAAAACAGGCCGATACCTCTGAATACGAGGTATAGCACGGACTCCAGCACCTTGCAGGCCGCGCTGATCTCACTGAGCGAGCAGCTTGGCGATCCCGAACTCGAACCGCGCGTCGAACGACTCCTCGGCGAGGAACGGAAGAACGCGCTCCAGCGACGGCCGCCCCCCGACGGCGAGCTCGCCCGAGCCGTGAGGCAGCGCCTGCTCCTCCTGCGCCAGCCCGAGCATGAAGTAGATGACGCTCCAGCACGTCCACGCGGCGTCACGAGTGGACAGTCCGCCGTCCAGCAGTGCGGCGACGAGCGCTTCCGCCATGTCCAAAGTGGCCGGTTCCGCGGCGTAGGTGCCCGCCACGACAGCGGCGCCGTCGCGGTGTGCCAGCAGCGCCTGCCGGTAGCGGCGTGCGATCCCGGCGGCGCGGTCGCGCCAGTCCTCCGGCAGGCCGTCGAGGGAGACGCCGGCGACGATCGCGTCGGCCATCAGCTCTTCCAGCCGCGCCTTGGTCTTGACGTGCCAGAGGACGGTGTTCATCCGCACGTCGAGCTTTTGCGCGATGGCGCGCATCGACACCGCCTCGGCGCCGCGCTCGTCGAGGATCTCCAGCGCGGTCCGCACCACGTCCGCTTGACTCTTGGTCACTGACCTAGTCTACTCGACCGCGAAGCGTTGGTCAGTGACCAAGGGAGAGAGTCGTGCACGACGTCGTCATCGTGGGAGCGGGGCCCACCGGGCTCTGGCTGGCAGGAGAGCTGCGGCTCGGAGGGGCCTCGGTCGTGGTGCTGGAAACGCGGCCGCGGCGGGACGAGAACTCCAAGGCGCTCACGATCCACCCCCGCACGATCGAGGTCCTCGACTGCCGCGGAGTGGCGGAGCCGTTCCTCGCGGAGGGCATCCGCATCCCGAACGGGCACTTCGGCGGACTGCCCGACCGCATGGACTTCTCCGTGCTGGACACGCCCTACCCGTTCACGCTGGCATTGCCCCAGGCCCGCACCGAGGAACTGCTCGAACAGCGCGCCGTCGGCACGGGCGCGGCGGTGAGACGCGGCTGCCGGGTGGTGGACCTGGCTCCTGAAGGAGTCGAACTGGCTGATGGCGAGATCGTCGCCGGACGCTTCGTGGTCGGCTGCGACGGCACGCGCAGCGTCGTGCGGGAGGCCGCGGGCATCGACTTCCCCGGCACCGACGCCACGACGTGGGGCTGGCTCGGCGACGTCGTCCTCGACGCACCGCCCGAGCGTGGGTTCGCGAGCATCACAGGCCCCGACGGTGGTCTGATGGTCGTGCCGCTGCCGGGTGGCGTGCACCGGATCGTCGGCGGCGACCCGGCCACCAACCGCCCTGAGTGGCCCGGCGAGCTGACGTTGGACGAGCTGCGCGCCACCGTCAAGGCGATCGCGGGTACCGACTTCGGCATGCGCGACCCGAAGTGGTTGTCGCGCTTCGGCAACGCCACCCGGCAGGCCGCCGCCTACCGGTCCGGCCACGTCCTGCTGGCAGGAGACGCCGCGCACATGCACTTCCCGACCGGCGGAGTCGGCATGAACGCCGGCATCCAGGACGCGCACAACCTCGGCTGGAAACTCGCCGCCGTCGTCACCGGCCGCGCGGACGACGCACTGCTCGACACCTACCACTCCGAACGGCACCCGGTGGGCGCGGACCTGCTCCGGAACACCAGGGCGCAGACCGCTTTGATCACGGCGTACTCAGCGGAAGGGCAGGCGTTGCGAGCGGTCGTCAGCGAACTGATCGCGTCCGCGCCGGACATGTCCGAGGTTCTCGCCGAGCGGCTGTCCGGCCTGGACGTCGCCTACACCACCGGCAGGCGTGTGCGTGACCAGCCGCTACCGGACGGCGGCACGCTTTTCGCACGGCTGCGCACCGGGGATCACGTCCGAACCGACGAGGGACTCGTGCGGCCCGACGGACATCTCGTCTAACTGTCGCCAAGAGGTTCGCCACTCACGGCGAACACCGTTCAGTCCTCGAACTCCAGTCGGCTCAGCCGGAGGAAGCCACGGGCTGTGCGTGGGTGGGCGCTGGTCAGGTCGAGCCGGAGCCGGGACGTGGTCACCGGGCCGAAAGTGATCAACGTGGGCTCGTCGGACCTGTCGGTCCAGGTGATCCGGATGTCCTGAACCGGGACGAAAGCGCTGCCGTCCCACCGGCTCACCGTGATCGCCGAGGGACGGGAATGGGCGCTGTCGGTGGTGAAACTGGCTCGAACGCCAGAGCAGCGCCGCTCGTCGTGCCAGTCGACCGATACCCAGGCCGTCTCGTGGGCCGAGCTGATCTCGGGCAGCAGCGCGGTGGCCTCCTGCCGGAAGTAGGTCGACCAGCCGGTGGCGGGATCGCCGTCCAGCATCGCCGAGGGAACGGCGGTGGCCGTTCCGGAGAAGCTCGCGTCCGCGCGGGGAAAGGCCTGCGCAGCGGGCGCCGGCGAGATCGGTTCCGGGAAATTGGCTGCGTAGTGGGAAGTGCGGCCCGCGGCGATCACGGTCGCCGTGCCGGTGCGCAGGCCGTCGGAGACTGCGCGGACGCGAATCCGTCCGGAACGGCCGTTGGCACGCACGATGGCGAGCGCGAGCCCGTTGAACGCGGTGCGCGCGGTGGACTGGTAGTTCTCGCCGCTCTCCTGCCTGCCGTTGTCCAGTCCGGCGAGCCGGCCACCGTCGACTTCGAACCGGATGAGGTGACCGGCGTCGGGCACGGTCACGCCGCGTGCGTCGACCACGCGGGCGCTGACGAAGCACAGTGACCGGCCGTCCGCGTCGATCCGGTCGCGGTCGGCGTCGAGCAGGACGGCGACCGGCGCACCGGCGGTGCGCACCGAGTCGCGGGCGACCTCGGTGGCACCGCGGCGGGCGATCGCGACCAGTTCGCCGGGCTGGAACGGCACCGTCCAGCTCAGGTACAGGTGGCCCGCGCTGCCGTTGGGACTGGTGTAGCTGCCGGGGAACGGTCCGCCGGCGACGGTCCGGTCGTCGCCGGTCGGTTCGGTCGTCTCCAGGTACGGCTCGCCGTGGACGGTCGTCTTGCGGTCGAACCGGCGCACGCCGAGAGACCTGCCGTCGAGGAACAGCTCGACGGTGTCGACGTTGCTGTGGACCCGGACGGCGACCGGTGCGCCCGGCCGGTGCGTCGTCCAGTCGACCGGCAGCAGGTGCACCATGGGCTCAGTGGTCCACTGGGAGCGGAACAGGTGGTAGAGGTCCTTGGGGAAGCCCGCCGTGTCGACGGCACCGAAGAACGAGGACTTCACCGGGAAGTCGTCCCAGAACGGGGTCGGCTCGCCGAGGTAGTCGATGCCGGTCCACAGGAACTGACCGGCGAAGAAGGGCCGGTCGCGATCTTTCTTCAGCGCGTACTCGCCGCTCATCGTCCACGACGCCAGGTTGTTGTCGTAGGAGGACATCCCGCGACGGCCCGGCGTGTGGTCCTGACCCGTGTTCAGCAGGTCCGGGCGGTCGTAGACGCCGCGGGTCATCGTCGACGAGGCCGACTCCGACTCGTAGAAGAACTTGTCCGGGTACTTCGCGTGCAGCGCGTCGACCGCGCCGGCGGTGTTGTAGTTGAGCCCCATGCCGTCGAGGAGCCGCAGGATGCGGTCGTTGGCCGAGCCGTCCGCCGGCACCGTCCGGTACCGGTCGGAGCCCATCGTGACCGGCCGGGTGGTGTCCACCGACCGCACGTGTGCGATGAGCTGCTCGGTGATCCGCACACCTGCCTCGGTGCCCATGTCCCACACCTCGTTGCCGATCGACCACAGCACGACCGACGGCGAGTTCTTGGCCGCGTGCACCATTTCCTTGATGTCGGACTCGCTGTGCTGGTCGAAGAAGCGGCCGTAGTCGTACTTGTTCTTCGGTGTGCGCCAGCAGTCGAACGCCTCGACGATCATGACGATGCCGAGTTCGTCGCAGAGTTCGACCACATCGGGTGCGGGCGGGTTGTGCGAGGTGCGCAGCGCGTTGACGCCCATGGACAGCATCAGCCGCAACTGCCGTTCGGCGGCGTCGCGGTGGAACGCCGCTCCCAGGGCGCCCAGGTCGTGGTGCAGGTTGACGCCGCGCAGCTTGACGCGCTCGCCGTTGAGCGAGAAGCCGTCGGCCGGGTGGAAGGAGAACCAGCGCAGACCGGACCGGGTGGTGGTCGTGTCGACCGTCCGGCCACCGACCTCCAGGCGGGTCTCCACGGAGTACAGGTACGGGTCGCGCATCGACCACAACCGCGGGTCGCGCACCCGCAGCTCCAGCGTCGTGGTGAGGGGTGTGCCGTCCAAAGCGGCCGGGGCACTGCGAGTGGCGACCCGCCGCCCACGCGCATCCCTGATCGTCACGACGACGGTGGCCCGCTCGGCTCGCGCTTCACTGACGGCGGTGACCGCCACGCGCACGGTGGCCGTTTCACGGTCCAATTGAGGCGTGGTCACGAAAACCCCGTGCCGGACGACGTGGACCGGGTCGGTGACCACCAGACGCACCGAGCGGTGGATGCCGCTGCCTGAGTACCAGCGGCTGCTCGGCACCTGGTTGCGGGCCCTCACGGAGATCACGTTCGGCGTCTTGCCGTCGGTGTGCGCCAGCCCGGTGAGGTCCACGGCGAAACCCGTGTAGCCGTAAGGGTGGTAGGCGACCTCACGACCGCCGAAGTAGACCCGCGCGTCCATGTAGACGCCGTCGAACTCGATCGACACCCGCTTGCCCGCCAGCGAACTCGGCAACGTGAAGGTTTTGCGGTACCAGCCCGTCCCGCCGGGCAGGAACCCGCTGCCGGCCGTCGTGTGCGGCCCGGCGACGGGATCCAGGCCGATGCTCCAGTCGTGCGGCAACGTGACATCACGCCACGTCCGGTCGTTCACAGCGGGCTCCCCCGCCTCCGCACCGTCGGTGTTGACCAGCGCGAAACGCCACCCGCCGGTGAAGTCCTCACTGCGCGCCGTCTTTTCCCGGCCCGGCGCGGAGAACGCGACTCCCGGCGACGCCACACCGCCGCCGACGACGACAACACCGGCCGCGCTGATGACCGCTCGCCGTGAGACCGGCATGGATTCCTCCTGATGTGCCGTCCAGAAGACTTCACCGAAGCCAATCGGTTGACCGGGCCGCAGGGCAACCCCGCGTCAGTTTCACGAATCGAACAGGTCGAACGTTCGTCGAAACGGGCGGGCTGAAGCCGGCCGACCGGCCACCGCTCAAGGTTTTGCGCAAGGTTTTGGGCAAGGTCGATCGCGCAGACTCCGGCAGCGCAAGCAACTTCGACCCTGAGGGGGGACGAACGTGAAGATTTCCTCAGCTGTCGCGGCCGTGCTGTTCGCGGCCTCGACATCACTCGCGTTGGTGGGAACGGCGAGTGCCGCGGACGAAAAGCCGCTGCCCGTCACCACGGGCGCCGCGGACACCGACCAGTCCAGCGTCGGCATCATGGCGTGCACCGGCCACTCGCACACCAACCGGGACTCGCGGACCGGCCGGCTCTTCGACGGCAGCAACGTCAACATCCGCCGCGGCCCGCACACCTCGTGCACGTCCGACGGCCAAGGCCAGCTCACCCACAACGTCGACTACCACTGCTACGCCGTGGGTGACGCGGTCACCAGGAACGGCATCACGTACAGGACGTGGACGTACCTGCGGGACACCACGACCGGTGTGCAGGGCTGGGTCAGCGACTCCTTGCTGGACCTCAACCCGAGTGGCGCGACGCGGGGCAGCCTGCAAGCGTGCTGACCCGGCCGCGGCGCTCCACGTGATCAGCCGCGGGTGAGTTCGGCCGGCAGCGTTGTGGTGTCGTCGTGACCAAGGCGGTGGCCGGTGCCGAGGTGGATCCCCAATGCCTCCTCGCAACCGGCCACCGCAACCAGCAACGCCCGCGACTCACACGCCGAGCTGGCGGGCGTACAGCCGCAACAGGCCGTGCATCACGAACCGGTCCGGCGCGGTCTGCTCGATCAGGTGCGCGGCTCTGAGCACGTCCAGCAACCGCCGCGCGGCGGGCAGGTCCACTCCGGCCAGCGCGGCGGCTGCCGCGGCGCTGTGATCGGGTCCGGGATGCCACCCCAGCAGGCGGAACAGCCGTGCGGCCGGCAGCGGCAACGCCCGGTAGGACCACGAGAACACGCTGCGCACCGAGGAGGCGGGGTCGCCGGGCACGTCCAGCGCGTCGAGGTCACCCAGGCCGTTCAGCTCCGCCACGAGGTCCGCCAGCCCGGCCGGCCGTTCCGCGGCGACGCGCAACGCGAGCGGCAGTCCCGCGCACCGCCGGGCCAGCTCGACCGCCGCCGGGAACTCCGCGTCGACCCGGTCCGCGCCGAGCATCTGCCGCAGCAGCTCCAGCGCCTCCGATTCGGTCAGGCGCCCCAACGTGATCCGGTGCGCGCCGTCGCGAACCACCAGCCCGGCCAGGTCGTCCTGGCTCGTCACCAGCACGACGCAGCCGTCCCGGCCCGGCAGCAGCGGCCGCACCTGGTCGGCCGACCGCGCGTTGTCCAGCACCACCACCATCCGCGACCCGGCCAGTGCCGAGCGGTACAGCGCGGACCGCTCGGCCACACCCGGCGGGATCCGCTCCACCCCCAGCGCGCGCAGGAACCCTTCCAGCGCGGCGGAAGCGGTCATCGGCTCGGCGGCGTCGTAGCCGCGCAGGTTCACGTACAGCTGCCCGTCGGGGAAGTCGCCGCTGTGCAGGTGCGCCCAGTGCGCGGCGAGCGCGGACTTCCCCACGCCACCGGTGCCCACGATCACCGACACCGGACGGCCGAGCTCCCGCAACGCCTCAGCCCGGCCGCCGAAGTGCGGAACACCGCCGGGCACCTGTGCCGGTGGCTGGACCTCGACCGGTGACGCCACCTCGCGCCCCTGCCGCAGCAACGCGGTGTGCAGTCGTTGCACTTCGGGCAACGGGTCGACACCGAGCGCGTCGGCCAGCCGGTCGCGCAGCCCCTGGTAGACCGCGAGCGCTTCCGCCTGCCGCCCCGACCGGTACAGCGCCAGCATGAACTGACTGGTCAGCCGCTCGTCCAACGGGTGCTCCCGTACCGCCGCGGCCAGTTCGGTCACCAGTTCGCCGTGCAGGCCCAGCGCGAGCCGCAGGTCCACCCGGTCCAGCTCGACGCCGAACCGTTCCTTCTCGAGGTTCTCGCGCACGTTGTCGAGCCACGGCGTGCTCATCCCCGCGAACGCCTCGCCCCGCCACAGCGCCACCGCCCGGTGAACAGCGCCAGGCGTGCCGCGAGGCCGCCCTCGGCCCGTCCGTGCGCCAGCAACCGGTGGAACCGGTGCAGGTCCACGGCCTGCGGGTCCACCGCCAGCACGTAACCGCCGGACCTGCGCGTGATCTCCACGTCCAGTCCGCGGAACACGTGCCGCAGCCGGGAAAGGTACGTGTACAACGTGTCGCGCCCCTGCTGCGGCACGCCGTCGCCCCACGCCCGCTCCAGCAGTTGCTCCGCCGACACCACCTGGTTCGCGTCGACCAGCAACGCCGCCAGCACACACCGTCTTCGGCCGTGCCCGAGCTGGACGGCCTGGTCCCCACTCCAGGCCCCCACAGTTCCGAGCAGCCGGAACTCGACTCCCCCCACCCGACTGGGATAGCACGCGGGCGAGGAGCGGCGGGCCGGGTTACCGTGCCGTTCGCCCGAGGGGACCAATGTCGCGATTCGCGATGAGTAGCGGCCGGGTCGGTGGTCTGCACCTGCATCCACCTTCCGTTTTGGAGGCGACTTTGAAGCTCTTGCTCACGTCAGGCGGCGTCACGAACCCGAGCATCCACTCGGCGCTCGTGCGGCTCCTCGGCAAACCGATCTCCGAGTGTCACGCCCTCTGCGTCCCGACGGCCCAGTGGGGGAACCCGATGAGCAGTCCGGCATCGGTGCGGGGATTCCTTGCCGCCACCGACCCCCTGTCGCGGCACTCCTCCGGCCTGGGCTGGGCGTCGCTCGGCGTCCTCGAGCTCACCGCCCTGCCCAGCATCGGCGCCCAGCGATGGGTCCCCTGGGTCCGCGAGGCGGACGTGCTCCTGGTCAACGGCGGCGACGCGACGTTCCTGTGCCATTGGATGCGGGAGTCCGGGCTGGCCGATCTGCTGCCTTCCCTGCCCGGCAAGGTCTGGGTGGGCGTGAGCGCCGGGAGCATGGTGATGACACCCCGCGTCGGCACGGAGTTCGCCGAGTGGCCCGCGGCTCCGGACGACCGCACCCTGGGCGTCGTCGGCTTCTCGATCTTCCCGCACCTGGAGGTCTTCCCCACGAACACCATGGCCGACGCGAAGCGGTGGGCCGCCGGCATCGGCGTCCCCTCCTACGCGATCGACGACCAGACGGCCATCGAGGTCGTCGACGGCTCCGTCGAGGTGGTCTCCGAGGGGCAATGGACGAAGTTCGAGGCATAGCCGCGCGGCAATCACGGCGTACCACCACAACACGCGCCGGAAGCGAACGGGCGACCCCGACTGGACCGTCGGCGCCCGGCTGCACCCCGACGTCGTCAAGAGCGTGCGACACGATCAGTTCGCACTGGACGGACGTGGTCTTCGTGCGGCTCCGCCGTGCGCTGGGACTGTGACAGCTCGGCGTCGGGCCGTGGCAGTTCGTCGTGCAGACTCTCGAAATCGTTCGACGGCAAGGGATGATGGACGGCGATGCGCGGCGAGCTGCATGCACGGCCGCGCCTTGATCTCGTCTACGACTCGGGTCCGTCCACGCCAGCCCCGTACACCGCATCTACATGCGCCAGAAGGCCAGGACCGGCCTCGGGCACAACGTCGTGCGCCGTCATTCGTTCTCCGCAGCAGTCGCACGCCAGGGTGACCCGGGCCTCGCCGGCGCAGTCGCGATGCCGGTAGTGCACCGGCGGCCCGTCAGGCGCCATGTGGGCGTCGCCCCAGTCCCTGATCGCCATCAGGATCGGGTAGAGGTCGTGACCCTTGCGGCTGAGCCGGTACTCGGCGTGGTCCCCGTCGGCGGCCTGCTGCCGCACCAGGATCCCGTGGTCCACCAGCCGCCCGAGCCGGTCCTGCAGGCGGCTGCGCGGGATTCCGAGGCCGCTTTGGAACGCGTTGAACCGCCGCACACCCGCGAACGCCTCCTTCAAGATCAGCAACGTCCACCTGTCCCCCAGCACCACCAGCGGGCGGGTGATCGAGCAGGGCAGGTCGGCGAGCTGTTCGTACCGCATGAACAGACCCTACCGAACGCGGTCTCTTTTCGAGACCACCTCGTGCTAGCGTCGGTCTCGAAAAGAGACCGCCTTTGGAGGTTCCCGTGAGCGCGGCCGTCGTCATGCCCCCAGACCCGCACGAGACGCTGCAGAGGTTGCTCGCCGAGAGGTGGACCTGCCGCCAGTTCCTGCCCGAGCCGGTCCCGAGGAAGACCATCGAGCAGGTGCTCGCCCTCGCCCAGCGCACCCCGTCGTGGTGCAATACCCAGCCGTGGCACGTGATCGTCACCGAAGGTGCCGCAACGGACAGGCTGCGCACGCGGCTGCTCGATCACCTGCAGAACAATCCAGGCCTGCCGGACTTCCCCTTTCCCGCGCAGTACACGGGCGTCTACCAGGAACGCAGGCGGGAGTGCGGCAAGCAGCTCTACACCAGCCTCGGCATCGAACGCGGCGATCACCAGGGCACGGTCCGGCAGATGCTGCGCAACTTCGAGCTGTTCGACGCACCACACGTCGCGATCATCACCACCGAAGCCGACCTCGGCGTCTACGGCGCGATCGACTGCGGCCTCTACCTCAACTCGTTCCTGCTCGCCGCACAGAGCCTCGGCCTCGCCGCGGCGCCACAGGCCGCGCTCGCGGGGTACTCCGGCTTCCTCCGCGACCACTTCGGGCTCCCGGACTCCCGGCGCGTCGTCGTCGGAGTGTCGTTCGGACACCCCGACACAGCGCATCCGGCCAACGGCTTCCGCACCACTCGCGCGAACCCCGACACCGCCGTGACGTGGCACTCCACCTGACGGCGAGGACGCGCCGGCTCGCACCGGGGTCGATCGACGGCGCGAAGGGCGCGATACTCCCGCCATGACGGCGAAAGCAGGCGCGGTGGTGACCGGAGCCGGGCGCGGCGTGGGCAAACTGGTCGCGCGGATGCTGGTCGAACGCGGCTACACGGTGCTGGTCACCGACGTCGACGAAGCGACCGCGACCGCGACGGCCACCGAGATCGGCGCGATCGCGCGGGTGTTGGACGTGCGCGACGACGCGGCCGTGGAAGCGGCCCGCGACGACATCGTCGCCCGCGCGGGCCGGCTCGACGTCTGGGTCAACAACGCGGGGGTCCTGGTGACCGGGCCCGCGTGGGAGCAGGACGCCGCCACCCGCAGGCTGATGGTCGAGGTCAACGCGCTCGGGACCATCAACGGCACGGTCGCCGCGATCCAGGCCATGCGCGGCAACGGCGGCGGACACGTCGTGAACATCGTGTCCCTCGCAGGCATCACGGCCGTCGTGGGCGAAGCGGTGTACGCCGCCTCCAAGCACGCGGCCATCGGCTTCAGCCTCAGCACCCTCGCCGATCTCCGCCAGGCGGGTGTCCAGGACATCGACATCTCGTGCGTCTGCCCGGACGGCATCTGGACGCCGATGCTCCACGACAAGGTCGACGATCCTGCTGCCGCGCTGTCGTTCTCCGGCACGCTGCTGCAGCCCGCCGGCGTCGCCGCCGCCGTCGCCGCTGTTCTCGACGAACCGAAGCCGGTCACCACCATCCCGAGGTGGCGCGGAGCACTGGCCCGGCTGGCCGACACGTTCCCGCGCTTCGGACTGCGCGCGATTCCGTTCATGGTGGCGCAAGGCCGCCGGACCCAGCGCAAGCTCGCGGCGCGCGACCGGTCTCGAACATAACCGGCGGACTCGGCACGTGCCCCTGATTTCTGCGGCCGAGTGGATCGATCACGGCAGCGTGCCGTTGCTGCGCAGGTGGTTTCGTGCGTGCTCGATGGCCTCGGGTGTGCTGGCGAACGTGCGGACACCGTGGGTCTCCAACTGATGACGGTGCTCGTCGCGCACGCCGGAGAGCAGCACGGTGACACCCCTGTGCTCCAGTCTCTCGACGGCGTCGCGCAGGACCAGCACGCCGGTGCCGTCCATTGTGGATACCCGGGACATGCGCAGGATCACCACGGAGACCGCCGCGATCTCGGTGAGCTCCAGCAGGAAGCGATGTGCCGCGGCGAAGAACAGCGGTCCGTCCAGGCGGTAGGCCACGATGTGCTGGGCGAGCAGTGCGTGCTCCTCCAGGGGTGTGGTCGCCGGGCTCCAGCGGTTCCTCGTCGATCCGCGCAGACCTGGCGACGGCTCGCAGGGCCAGCGCTCCCGCCACGACGAGGCCGACGATGACGGCGGTGACCAGGTCGAGCGCCAGCGTCGCGATCGCGGTGAGGGCGAGCACCACCGCGTCGGAGCGGTTCGCGCGCATCAGGACGCGGACCGAACCGACCTCGACCATCCGGACGGCGGTAGCGAGCAGGACCCCGGCCAGCACGGCCAGCGGGATGCGTCCGACCATCGGCGCCGCCGCCAGCATGATCGCGGCCAGCGTCACGGCGTGCACCAAGGCCGCCAGTCGTGAGCTCGCACCGGACCGGACGTTGACCGCGGTCCTGGCGATGGCCGCGGTCGCGGGCACGCCGCCGAACATCGGCGTGATGACGTTCGCGATGCCCTGGCCGAAGAGCTCGCGGTCCGGGTCGTGGCGCTGGTTCACGCTCATGCCGTCGGCGACCGTCGCGGACAGCAGGCTCTCCAGGGCGGCGAGCGCGGCCACCGCGACCGCGGACGGCAGCAGTGACCACAGCGCGTCCAGGTCCAGAAAGGACAGTGACGGCGCCGGTAGCAACGCGGGCAACGTGCCGATTCGAGGCACGGGGAGGGACCGGGTCTCCGCCACCACCGTGCCTGCCGCGACGGCCAGCAGCGAGAACGGGATCGCCGGCCTCCAGCGCGCGCCGACGAGCATGATGAGGACGACTCCGCCTGCGAGGGCGACAGCGGGCAGAGCGGGGCCGGAGCCGAACGCGCGGACGGCGTTCACCACGACGTTGTGCCCGGCGGGGGTGGGTACACCGAGTGCCGCCGGGATCTGTTGCAACGCGATGACCGCGGCGATCCCGAGGGTGAAGCCCTCGACCACCGGAGCCGGCACGTACCGCATGTAGCGTCCGGCTCCGGCGAAGGCCAGGGCGACGAGCAGCACGCCCGCGAGCAGGCCGACGGTCAGCACGCCGCCCGGCCCGAACATCGCGACGATCGGCACCAGCACCACCGTCATCGCGCCGGTGGGACCGGACACCTGCAGGCTGGAGCCGCCGAAGATCGCGGCCAAGGTGCCTGCCACTATCGCGGTCGCCAGTCCCGCGGCGGCGCCGAGGCCCGACGCCACGCCGAATCCCAGTGCCAGCGGCAACGCCACGACCGCGACCGTCAGCCCCGCGACGAGATCCCGCGGTGTCGCGGCCGACCAGTCCGCCTTGACGGGCAGGAAAGCTCTCACGCGGAGTCCTCGCGCAACTGCGCGAGCAACTCGTTCTGCCCGACCAGGAGTTCGGTGAGGATCCGCCTGGCCGCCTTCATCAGATCCGCCACGTCCGCACCCGCGAGCGCGTACACCACCGTCGAACCCTCGCGGGTCGCCGTCACGATGCCGGACCTGCGCAGCACGGCGAGCTGCGCGGACAGGTTGGACGCCTCGACCTCGATCTCGGCGAGCAGGTCACGCACCGCCTTCGGGCCGTCCTGCAACAACTCCAGCACCCGGATGCGCACGGGGTGCCCGAGCATCCGGAAGAACTCGGCCTTCGCCTGGTACAGCGGAACCGGCACCGCTCAGCCCTCCTCGGGCGAGTTGATCGGCACGCCGTGCTCCGCCGCCAGGCGCCGCAGGTTGGCGAGATCAGCGCCGTGCACCTCGGCCGCGTACTCGTCCTGCTGCTCCACCGCTCGCCGCACCGCTTGTTCCGCCTGCTCGACGCGGATGAGCAGGCTGTCCACGAACTCGTTCATCGGACCACAACCTGTCGAATTGAAGAACTCTTCAATTCGACAGCCTACAACTCCTCCGGCTCTGGTGGCGCCCCGTCTTGGTGAACGACTCGTCGACTCGTCCGGGTGCTCGGACAGCGTGTCCCGGTGCCCGACGAAGAACTGCTGCGCCGATGGGAAGAACTCTGGCCGGACTGCCCGCCCATCGGCCACGAACTGCGCTGTGAGCGGAATCGGTGGGTGCGCTTCCACAGCTTGCCGGAGTCCAAGCGCTACCCCGACACCGAGGACGAGTGGGCGATCGTGCTGGACCGCCACAACACCGTCCTCGACGAACTGTTCGCGGGCCTTGAGGTCTACGTCGCCTCATCGGACTGCTCCCGCACCCCGGTGCCACCCGAACGCCCGCACGTACAGACGCAGTGGCACCCAGGGGCCCATCACTGGACCTCGGCCTGTGCAGATCCGGATCCGGACGATCCGATCTACACGCACGTGTACGTCAGCCGAATCCCGTGGGAACGCGGCCACATCGACACACTGCTGCGCGCCGTCGCCGACGCCGTCACCCAGGGGGTGCTGATCACCGACATCGGTCTGCAACGGATCTACAACCCGTACGACGGCGGCGCCGACGTCATCCTCGCCACGAACACCGAACGCGACCAACTGCGCTCGCGGCACACCGGCTGGCTCTCCGCGCACCCGTTGGGGCTGTAGAACTTCAGCGGTCTGATCTGCGCATCCGCCAAAGCTGACAACTCCGCCCTCCACGTGGTGCGACGTCGCGGCCACATCCTCGATCAGCCTGTACATCGGCCCTGCACCGGCCGCGTTCTGTGGCCGAACCGGACCAGCGCATCCCGATTCGGCCAGATGCCCGAATACAACGCAACAAGGCAACTCTCTGCGGTATCTCTGTCACTGAGGGCAACATCGCTCTCGGTAACGCAGAACATGGGGGGTTCGCGTTGAAGAAATCGATTCTCGCCGCAGGGCTGGCGGCCGCCGTGGGTGTCACCACGGCGGCCGTGCCTGCGGCCATGGGGGAAATCACTGCGGCGCAACACGTCGACGCGGGTGGTGGTCTGACGACGACGGTCACGCTGATCACGGGTGACCTCGTGCACGTGTCTAACGGGAAGGTGCAGGCGCACGCGGCGAAGGGCCGTGAGGGCGTCCGCTTCCACCACTACACAGACGACCGGGGCGACCTGCACGTCATCCCGCTCGACGCCCAGCCGCAGATCACGGCGGGCACGCTCGACCGGCGGCTGTTCGACGTCTCGCTGCTCGCGCGGTCCGGGTACGACGACGCCGGGCGCGACACGATCCCGTTGATCGTCCAGGGCGGGGCGGCGCTGCGGTCGGCGGACGCGAAGTCGTTGCCGAGCATCGGCGCCTACGCCGTGAAGGCCGACAAGAAGGGCGGCTTCTGGTCGGCGGCACGCACCACCGGCGCGGCCAAGGTGTGGCTCGACGGAAAGATCACCGCCTCGCTCGACCGCAGTGCCGCGCAGATCGGCGCTCCGCAG
The DNA here is from genome assembly GCF_024648825.1 of Lentzea californiensis. Lineage (GTDB taxonomy): Bacteria > Actinomycetota > Actinomycetes > Mycobacteriales > Pseudonocardiaceae > Lentzea > Lentzea californiensis. The sequence continues at coordinate 464,041 of NZ_JANBBE010000005.1, read as the reverse complement.
GCGTGGCAGCAGGGCTTCACCGGGTCCGGCGCCACGGTCGCCGTGCTCGACACCGGCATCGACACCACTCATCCCGATCTGCAGGGCGCTGTCGTGGAGGAGAAGAACTTCACCCCGGCCGCCACCACCGACGACAAGTTCGGCCACGGCACGCACGTCGCGTCGACGATCACCGGTGACGGCAGGTACAAGGGCATCGCGCCGGACGCCAGGTTGTTCAACGGCAAAGTGCTCGACGACAACGGCGGCGGCAGCGAGTCCGGCGTCATCGAGGGCATGGAATGGGCCGCCTCCAAGGCCGACGTCGTCAACATGAGCCTCGGCACCAACGCGCCGAGCGACGGCACCGACCTCGTGTCGCAGGCCGTCAACCGGCTCACCGCGGAGCACGGCGCGTTGTTCGTGGTCTCGGCGGGCAACTCGGGCGGCCCGGTCGCTTCCCCCGCGGCCGCCGACGCGGCGTTGACCGTCGGTGCGGTCGACCGCACCGACAAGCTCGCCGACTTCTCGAGCCGCGGCCCTCGCGTCGGTGACGGCGCCATCAAGCCGGACATCACCGCGCCAGGCGTGGACATCGTTGCGGCGAAAGCGAAGAACGGCGTCATCGGCACCCCGGTCGGCGAGGGGCACGTGTCCCTGTCCGGCACGTCGATGGCGGCACCGCACGTCGCCGGGGCGGCGGCGATCCTCGCGGCGAAGAACCCCGCGTGGTCCGCACAGGACATCAAGACCACGCTGATGAACTCCGCCAAGCCCTACGCGGACTCCGGCGTGTTCGACCAGGGTGCCGGCCGCGTCGACGTGGCCCGCGCGGTCACCACGAGCCCGGTCGCCACACCGGCCAGCGTCGGCTTCGGCACGGCGCTGTGGCCGCACGACGACGACCAGCCGATCACCAAGAAGATCACCTACCGCAACACCGGCACCGAGCCGCTCACGCTCGACCTGACCGTCGCCGAGCAGAAGCCGGCGGCGGACGGCCTGTTCAGCGTGTCCCCGGCGAAGCTGACCGTCCCGGCGGGCGGCACCGCGGAGGCCGTGGTCACCGCCGACACCCGCGTGGCGGTCCCGGACGGCGTGTACGGCGCCGCGATCGTCGCGTCCAACGGCGTCCGCGTGCCGATCGGCGTGCACAAGGAGCCCGAGAGCTACGAACTGACGCTCAACTACATCGGGCACGACGGCAAGCCCGCCGACGCGTGGCGGTACCTGCTGCTGGGCTACGACCGCCGCACGTTCGTCGAAGGCGCGGCCCCGACCGGCACGGCGAAGATCCGGGTGCCCAAGGGGAAGTACCTCGTGAGCACGTTCTTCGACACGCCTTCCGGTGACCCGGCCGTGCGCAACAAGCTCACCGTGGCGTACGAACCGTCCGTCGAGATCACCGCTACCAAGACCCTGACCTTCGACGCCCGCACGGCCAACGAACCGTCGATCACCGTCGACCGCCAGGACGTCACGCAGGCGAGCGGGTCACTGAGCGTGCAGCTCGACGCCGGGGACTTCGGCTTCGGCAGCGGCTGGGGAACCCCGGACTGGACTGATTTCTACGTCCACCCTTCCGCCACGTCGGCCGAGGGCTTCACGTGGTCCGCGAGCAGTGTGCTGGCCAAGCAGAACGCCGAAGGCTCCTTCTACGGCAGCCCGTACCAGTTCCACTCGCAGGCCGAGGGCGAGGACAGGCTGCCCGCCGCGATCAGGCACAGCGACCGCGAACGGGACATGGCCCAGGTCGACGCCACGCTGAAGGCCCGCCTCCCCGGCTCCAGCGGCGGCCGCAACAACGGCGTCTACGGCCCGCTTCCCTTCAAGCTCAAGGAGTTCTACACGCCCGGCGTGGCGTGGAGCCGGTCGCTGTTCGAGGACTTCGGCCCGGCCGTGCCGCCGACCGTCGTCGCCGACGTGAACCAGAAGACGTTCCAGCGCGGCGCCAAGAGCACCGAGCAGTGGAACACCGCGGTGTTCGGGCCGGCCTTCCCGGCGATACCGGCCGAGGTGACCGGAGGCTGGGCGGGACGGCTGGGTGACCAGCTGTTCGTGAACACCCAGCTGTTCGCCGACGGTACCGGCGAACGCCAGACGATCGACTTCGGCAACGCCAAGGGAGGCACCAGGCTGACCGCGAACGGCAAGCTGGTGGCCGAGTCCGCGGAACCGGGCTACCTGTACGCCCCGGTGAGTGCGGCGAAGACCACCTACCAGCTGCACACCGAGGGCAACCGCGCCGCGCTGTCGTCGAAGGTGACGGCGGACTGGACGTTCAGCTCGGAAACCGTGCCGGGCGACCGCGCCAAAGCGTTGCCGCTGCTCGCGGTCCGGTTCGAGCCGAAGCTGGACGACCACAACCAGGGCCGCGCGGGCAGCGTGCTCACGGTTCCGGTGACGGTGCAGCGCAACGGTGCCAAGGCTGACGTCACCGACGTCCGCGCGCCCCAGGTCGAGGTCTCGTACGACGAGGGCAAGACCTGGCAGCGGACGATCGTGTTCAAGGCCGGCGACAGGTGGCTGCTCACGCTGCTGCACCCGAAGAACGCGAAGTCGGTGTCGTTCAAGGCGAAGACCGGTGACGCGCAGGGTTCCGTCGACCAGACGGTGATCCAGGCGTACACGCTGAAGTGACGCGAGTGGGGAGGGGCTGCCCGCCTCTCCCCATCTCCGGTCGAGCGCGCGGCCTCAGTTCAGGACGAACGTCCTGATGCTGCGAGCAGGCAGCTGGGCGTTGAAGGACCCGTTCGACATGGTGAAGTCGTTGTAGTGCGCGAGGGTCGCACTTTGACTGGTCAGCCAGGTCGAGATCGCCGCGGAACCGGTGTCCCGGACGGTGAACACGTGGTCGACCGGTGAGGTGTTCTTGTTGATGGCGACGATGACGATCCTGGCCCCGCTCTTGAACGCGGAGATGTAGACGTTCGACTGCGGGTTCGCGGTGGCGGTGATGCGCGAGTAGCCGGGGCGGACCCACTTCGAGAAGTGCGCCATGTTGGCGCCGCGCTTGCTGATCTGCCCGTCCTCGCGCATCGGACCGTAGGAGCGGCGGATGTACCACCACACATAGGTCTGGAACCGGCCGTCCACCAACGCACGGTGGACGTGCTCACCCACGTCGAGCGCCTGTGGCCACAGGTCGGCCGAGTCGCTGCTGTTGGGGTGGTAGACCTCGGTCATCCACAGCTCTTTGCCGTTGCCCTTCTGCCGGAAGAGCGGGTAGGGGAAGTCCGCGGGCTGGGTGCCGTAGAGGTGGGCGCCGATGACGTCCACGTTCGCCAGCGCGGCGGGGTCGTTGAGGATGGGGTCGGAGAGGTTCTTGCGGTACTGGAACGACTCCGGGGCGATGACCCTGGTGTTGATCGAGCCCGCGTTCTCGCGCAGGAACCTGACGATCTCGGCGGAGGTCCACGCCGTCCATTCCTGCGCGTAGTCCGGCTCGTTCTGGACCGAGATCCCGTAGAGGTTCACGCCGTTGTTCGCCATGAACGAGGAGAAGTCGTTCAGGTGCTGCGCATAGGCGCCGTAAGCGGAATAACGCAGCCGCTTTCCCCCGGAGAAGCTCTCGGTCATCGAGGCAGGCGGGTTCCACGGCGAGGCGATGACCTTGGCCCCGAGCCCGACCGCGCGTCTGGCCGTCGCGACCTCACGACTCCAGTTGGCCCTGTCCTCGTGGACGGGGATGCGCAGCACGGTGAACCCCAGCTGCCCCGCACCGTTGCCGAACGCCGTGTCGCGCTGGGCGGCGGTCAGATCGCTGATCCACACGGTGTGGTTCATCCCGCCGAAGCCCAGGATCGTCTGCTGCACGTTCGACGGCTCGACGACCACCGAGGTGGCCGCCGCCGCGGGTGTCCCTGCCGCCAGCACCGGTAGCGCGGCTCCCGCCGCCAGCAACGTCCGCCGGCGCAAGGGCTGCGAATCCGCGCTCTCGGAATGGTCTCGACCTGCTGGCATCGCATCTCCCCAAAGTCGATCTCGTTCAGGGTTGAGACGAACTCGGATGTCCGAACGGGACGAACACTCCGGGAGCGCTCCCAGCAATCAGTCCTAACAGTGCTCCTGGCTCACGGTCAAGTGGACCGATAATCGAACGAATCGAATGGCAGGAGTTGCTGCCGTCTCTCTCCAGGCTGACCTTGTCGAACGATTGTCGATCGGGACGCGATGTTTTAGAGCGTTCACGATTCCTCGTAGCCGAGCCAGTCGAAATTGATCGAACCGGTGTCGCCCGCGCCGTAGGACAGCGTCACCGCCGGGTCGCGGCCGCTCACCGGAACGTTGTCGAACGTGACGGTGCCCCAGGCGTCCCAGCTATCAGAGACCTTCGGGAGACTCACCTGGCGCACGGCGCGTCCGTCCACCGACAGCGTCATCGTCCGCGCGTCGCTGTGGGCGTTCGCGTACCGGACGGTGATCGCGCCCGAGCCTTGCCCCGCCGACGCGCGGTGCAGCGTGAACGACGACGTGGCGCCCTGCGCCCAGAGGCCGTCGATGAACGCCCTCCCTGAATAGCCCGCGTGGTTGACGTTCGTCTTGACGCCGCCGGTGTTGCGCGCGTCCTCGGCTTCCAGGCGAGCCGGTGCCGGGCAGCCGGAGACGGTGCCCGCGGTGTCGGCGCAGCGGTCCCCCGCGTCGGACACGCCGTCGCCGTCGCGGTCACCGCCGGCCGCTCCGGTCAGGGTGATCTCGACGGTGTGCGCACCCTTGAGCGTGGCAGGGATCTCGGCACGGGACGGCCGGCCGTCGACCGTGACCGAGCGGATCGTCGTGCCCGCACCGCGCAGCGTGAGCGTCAGGTCCGCGTCGCGGTAGCGCAGGTTGCGAAGGGTGACATCTCCCCAGCCCGCAGGCAGGTTCGGCGCGAACGACAACCCTCGTTCGCCGTACCTCAGTCCGAGAAGTCCACTGTGGACCATATCGATGAACGCCGTGGCGGACCAGGTCTGGTCGGGCTCGGAGCCCCAGTGGAACTTCACCGTGTCGCCCAGCCGCTGGTAGCCGCCGTCGACGACACCGGTCGTGCCGTTGTAGATCTCCCAGAACCCGCTGTTGTTGTTCGCGAGCTTCGCGAGCCGCGCGGTCTCCGCGGCGAAACCGCTCTGGTCGCCTTGCAGCGCTTGAGCCTTGGCCCACAGGCCCTGGACGAGCGGCCAGACGATCGCGTTGTGCCGGCCGGGCTGCGCCTCGGAGTAGCGGTCCCAGTGCGGGTAGGTGTCGGGCATGCCCCACGTCATCACGCGGGCCTTCGCGAGGATCGACCGCGCCTGAGCCGGGTTCGCGATGCCGAACAGGATCGCGAACGCGAGCCCGGTGCCCTCCTGGTGGGCGCCGGGCGTCCCGTCGGCGAGCAGCTGGTAGTTGTACAGGCCCGTCGCCGGGTTCCAGAAGTACCGGTTGATCGCGGCCTTGAGCGCGACGGCCTTCGCACGGTGCCCGGCGGCCTCCTGCGGCTGCCCCAGCCGCTCCGCCATGTTCGCCGCGTTCACGTAGGCGGCGTAGTAGACCTCGTTGGTGCTCAAGTACATCCCGCTCGCGATGCCCGGCCACGGCATGCTGCCGGTGCTGACCGACTCCGTGGCGTCGGCGGGCGGCGCGGGATAGCCGGCGATGCCGTCGTTGAAGAACGACGCGCCGGTGAACAGCCCGTAGGCGGGGTTGAAACCGGCTGTACCGGCGCGCTCCCGGATGGTCAGGGTGTTCTTGGCGGTGCGGTAGGCGTTGCCGAGGAACTCCTGGTCCCCGGTGACGAGGTAGTGGTGCCACGCGGCGGTGAGCCAGATGACCTGGTCCCACTGCTGGTCGTCCTGCTGCACCCTCAGTGCGCCGGCGGGATCCTTGTCGACGACGGCCCAGAGCGTGTTCCTCGCCAGGGCCGGGGACAGCAGGCTGGTCGCGTTCCAGCTGTTGATCGACGCGTCGCGCGTCCACGGCTGGGCGTACCCGCCACCCGCGCGGACCATGCCGGTGGCCGGGTCCATCAGACCGCTCTTGTCGTACTGCGCGTCGTAGCCCACGGTGTTGACTCGCAGCAGGTTGTCCAGCGCGGCAACGTAAGCGGTGCCGTACAGCGCCTGGCTGTGCGGGTTCACGAAGGTCAGGGACGGCGGGGTGGCAGCGGTCGCCGGCGAGGCACCGGTGACCACGCCGCACACCGTCATCGAGGCCACGAGCACACGAGCGATCCGCCGCCGGAAACTCATTCCGCGCACCTTTCCCGGCGCCCGGACCCGACCGGAGCCGAAACTGCAGTGCACCATGGAAACGCTCCCATGGAGAACGCCCGCCGAAGATCCTGTCCGCTTTTGCACGAGTTCGACACGATCGCGCCAGCGCCGCTCCCGGCTGATCGGCCCCACGTCCACGGCGTTCGGAGCATCCGCCACCAGGCTCAGCCGTCGGTGATGGAGCAGCGCGCGGCTCCATCACGTTCGGCCAGAACGCGCCGATCCTTGCTCCTGGATCACCGCAGCGGCACGGCGCAGTTCGTCGAGGACCGCTTGAACGGCTTTGCGCGCCAGGCGTTCGGGCCGGTGCAACACGTCGATGTCCCGGCTGGCCTGCACACCGCTCAGCGGTCTGAGCACCACGCCGGGGTGTGGACGGCCGGTCCACCGCGGCATCAGTCCGAGTCCGCCGCCGGCGGCCACCACCTCGGCGCTCACCGTGAAGTCGTTGATGCGGTGAACGATGTCGAGGCGGCGGTGGGCGACGCTGGCGATGGCCTCGATGATCGCCATGAGCGGAAAGCCGTCGCGGACGGTGATCCACGGCTCGCCGGCGACGTCCTCCGGCGAGAGTTGCGGCTTGGAGGCCAGTGGGTGTCCCGTGGGCAGGGCGACGTCGAGGGGTTCGTGCAACAGGGTCGTGGCGACCACGGTCCGCGGCCACGGCGGAGCGTGGTCGAGACGATGCGCGAGCACCAGGTCGTAGTCGCGGGTCAGGGCCGGGAAGCGTTGCTGGGTCACATCTTCGTCGGCGAGAGCCACCCGCGGGAGGCCCGGGCCGGCGAGACCGCGCAAGAGGAGTGGCCAGAACACCGAGGCCGCGCTGTGGAAGGCGGCCACTGCTACTTCGCCATCGGGTTGTTCCACGAAGTCGGTGACGGCGCGGCGCGCCCACGCCAAAGCGCTTTCCACCTCGATGGCTGCCGTTGCCAGGGCCTGACCGGCGTCCGTCAAGGACACCCGCCGGCCGGTGCGTTCGGTCAGCGGAACGGGAATCGAGCGCTGGAGCAGGCGCAGTTGCTGGGAGATCGCGGACGGCGTCACGTGGAGCGCCGCTGCGACCGCGGTGACGCTCCCGAGCTCCCCCAGCTCCCGCAGGATCCGCAACTGCCTCTCGTCCACCGCGATAGTGTAGGGCTGCTACATCTTCGTTGAAGAGTTTGGTCGTTTCCTTCAACGACCTGGTGATGCAGCGTGAACACCATGTTCGCCACCCGCCGCGCCGATCTCGTCCTGATCCTGGTCGCGCTCATCTGGGGCTCCAGCTACCTGTCGGCCAAAACGGCCACCGCCGCGCTGCCGGTCCTCGCGGTGCTGCTCGCCCGGTACGCCATCTCCGCCGTCGCGTGCGGCGCGTTGATCGGACTTCGACGACGACCGCGGCGCTGGACCCGGGACGAGATCCGCAGCGGATCTGTCCTCGGGATCACCCAGGCAGCCGTTCTGGCCGTGGAGACCTACGGAGTCGCACACACCAGCGCCGCCAACGCCGGCCTGATCATCAGCCTGACCATCGTGCTCACTCCCCTGCTCGACCGCCGCGAGGGCCGCCGCCTGCCACCGGCGTTCTTCGTCGCAGCGGGCCTGTGCGTCCTGGCTGTCGGGCTGCTCACCTCGAGCACCGGACTGCACGCACCTCGTCTCGGGGACGCGCTGATGCTCGCGGCCGCCGTCATCCGAGCCGGCCACGTCGCACTCGTCGGCAAGCTCACCGTGGGACGCCCCGTGAACCCGCTGCACCTCACGACCGTTCAGACCGTCGTCGGCACCGCGCTGTTCCTGCCGCTCGCGATCCCCCACCTGCCCGAGCTCGCCCACAGCAGCGCCACGACCTGGTACCAACTGGTCTACCTCGCCCTGTTCTGCAGCGTGTTCGCTTTCCTGGCCCAGACGTGGGCCGTGCAGGGCACCTCCGCCAGCCGGGCCAGCCTGCTGCTGGGCACCGAACCGATCTGGGCGGTCGCCATCGGAATCAGCCTCGGCGGTGAACGGCTCACCGTGTGGACCACTCTCGGCGCCGCCTTGATGATCGCCGGGACCTACTGGGGGCAGGCCGTCGAACGCGCCCACCGCACGACCACACCGGCGGAGGAGGAACTCCTGAGCCCTACGCAGCCGTCCTGCGGGGCCAGGCGATGAGGGTCGTCGCCAGGGCGGCCACCGCGAGCCCGGATCCGGCGACGAGCACGGCGACCGGGTTCCACAGGCCGCTCAGTGCCTGCACCAGCACGGGGAAGGCGAACCCGGCGTAGGCAAGGCTGTAGAAGACGGCGATCGCGGTGGCGGCGTGCTGCGGCGGGGCCAGCGACTCCACCAGCCGCAGTCCGCTCACCAGGAGCATGCCGTAGGCCGAGCCCAGCACGATTGCGGCGGTCACCAGCAGGACCAGGGAGCCGGTGCCCGCGGTGAGCGCCGCGAGCAGCATGCCGGCGATCGCGGCCGTCATGCCCGTGCGGAACGGGGCTGCCGGGGAGCGTCGCGCGAGCCGGCCAGCCCATGGCTGCACCGCGATGCCGGTGCCCAGCGTGATCGCGGCGACGACGCCGCTTCCGACGGACCCGAAGTCGCCGAGGGACACCAGTGCGGGCAGCACCGTGAACGACACCGTGGCGGCCCCGAAGATCCATGGTGCTGTGGGCACCAAGGCGGCCAGGAATGCCCGGTCGGTCAGAAAGGTCCCTGGGTCGCGGCCCGGTGCGGTGTGCCGCCGGCCCGTCTCAGGAGCTCCGAACACGAGAGGCAGCGCCAGCGCCACGAGTGCGATGTGGACGAGGTAGGACGTGGTCTGCGGCGAGGGAAACCACTGGACGACGGCCCCGGACAGGAGGGGCCCGGCCGCGAAACCAGCGGTCAGCGCCACCGCCGCACGTCGTGCTCCGCTGGATCGCGTCGGCGCGGTGCCGGACAGTTCCTTGATCCATGCCGTCCCGGGTCCGAACGCCGCGCCGGCACTGATGCCGATGAGGATCCGCCCGATCAGGACCGCCCCGAACGCCCCGTGCGAGAGCGCCAGCACCGCCGAACCGAACGCGGAGAGCAGCAGGGCGGCGAGGAGCGCCCGGCGCCGGCCGACCCGGTCCGACACTCGGGCCGCGATCAACAGGGCCGGGATGAGACCCAGGGCGTAGGCGCCGAACAGGCCGTTGGCCTGGGTCCCGCTCAGGTGGGTGTAGGCGTGCAGCAGGGACGCGAACATGTTCGCTCCCCACCCGACGACGAAGACCGCGGCGGCGGGCCGGGCCCACGCGAAGCGCTCGGTCTGCGGAGTGGTGGGCGGGCGTGACGGAGCATCGATGTTGTGGGGTCGGGTGTGAACGAGCATCGGTTCTCAGTCCCTGTGCGGCTGTCGGACGGCGTGGGTTGACGGAGCGGCTCGCCGGGCTGGAGCCGTGTCGGCCTCCAGCCCGGCGAGCCGCTCACGCGGCATCACGACCTAGGCGCTGGTCTTGGTGACGAGTTCGATGAGCGCATCGGCGGCCGGACCGGAGGAGGCGGGGTTCTGCCCCGTGATCAGCAGGCCGTCCCGCAGGACGTACGGCGCCCAGTCGTCACCCTTGGAGTAGTCGCCGCCCAGCTTCACGAGCTCGTCCTCGACCAGGAAGGGGACCACGTCGGTGAGCTGGACTCCCTCTTCCTCGCTGTTGGTGAAGCCGGTGACCTTCTTGCCCCGCACCAGCGGCGTGCCGTCCTCGTTCACCGCGTGCCGCAGGACACCGGGGGCGTGGCAGACCAGCGCGAGCGGCTTGCCGGCGCGCAGGGTGGTCTCGATCAGCCGGATGGAGGTGGTGTCCTCGGCCAGGTCCCACAGGGGGCCGTGACCGCCGGGGTAGAAGACCGTGTCGAAGTCGTCGACGGAGACGGAGTCGAGGCGGACGGTCTGGCCGAGAGCGTCCATGGCCTCGGAATCGGCTTCGAAGCGGCGCGTCTCGTCGGTCTGGCTGGCCGGCTCGTTGCTCTTGGGGTCCAGCGGGGGCCGGCCGCCCTTGGGCGAGGCGAGCACGACGTCGAAGCCGGCGTCCCGGAAGCGGTAGTAGGGCGCGGCCAGTTCCTCCAGCCAGAAGCCGGTCTTCCTGCCGGTGTCGCCGAGCTCGTCGTGCGAGGTGAGGACGAGGAGAACCTTCATGATTGCTGCTCCTTCAGGTGGTGTACTGCTAGTAGACCAGTCGTCTCTAGAGTGCCAGACCGCGCGGAACCTTGCCGGGCGGCCCGGTGGTGCTACAGGTGCAGGAGTCGGCGAGTGACCGTCATGGTCGTGTCCAGAGGGCCGATGTCACGGTGGATCTTGGCCATGACGCTGCCGCCGAGCCACATGTCGTACAGGGCCTGCGCGGTGGTGCGGGCGTCGTCGCCGACCGCGATCGAACCGTCCTCCAGGCCGGCGGCGATCACCTTTTCCAGTCGGTCGACGATCGCGGTGGTGCCTTCCTTCAGCGCGAGCCGCATCGACTCCGACAGGTCGGCGACCTCCGCGCCGAGCTTGACGGCCAGGCACTTGCCCTGGCACTCGTCGACGCTCTGCGTCTCGCGCCAGCTCTGCCAGTAGTTCATCAGCCGCTCCGCCGAGGTCAGACCGGGCCCTGCGAGGACTCGGTCCATGTCCGCGAGGTAGTCGATGAAGTACGACCGCATCATCGCCTCGCCGAAGGCGTCCTTGGAGTTGAAGTAGTGGTAGAAGGACCCCTTGGGCACTCCGGCCTCGGAGAGGACCTCGTTGATCCCCACCGCGGCGAACCCCTTGTGCGACATGATCCGCTGAGCCGCGTCGAGAATGCTGCGACGGGTGTCGCCCTGGGTGCCTGGCATGGGAGTGATCCTATCAGCGATTAGACCGGTCGTCTACTCAGCGACTGAGGAAGTCGAGCAGGACCTCGTTGACCTCGGCGGTGTGGGTGGTCAGGAGTCCGTGGGGAGCGCCTTCGATCTCGGCGTACCGCGCGGTGGGCAGCGCCTCGGCGAAGCGGCGGCCGGTGGCGTCGATGGGCAGGGTGCGGTCGGCGGTGCCGTGGACGATCAGCGCCGGCACGTCGATGCGCGGGATGTCGGCGCGGAAGTCGGTGGGCCAGCTCAGGGGCGCGGCCGCCGAAGCGATCGCACCGGCGCTCGTCGCCACGTTCCAGGCGTTGCGCACCGCTTCCTCGCTCACTCGGGTGCCGAGGTTCTCGTCGAGATTATAGAAGTCGTTGTAGAAGCTGGTGAAGAAGGCGTAGCGGTCCTTCTTGACGGCGTCGGAGACGCCCTGGAAGAAGGAGGCGGGCGCCGCACCGCCGGGGTTGTCGTCGGTGACGAGCAGGAAGGGTTCCAGCGACGCCAGGAAGACGGCCTTGGACACGCGGGCGGAACCGTAGGTGGAGAGGTAGCGGGCGACCTCACCGGTGCCCATGGAGAAGCCGACGAGGACCGCGTCGCGCAGGTCGAGGGTCTCCATGAGGGTGTTCAGGTCGGCGGCGAAGGTGTCGTAGTCGTAACCGGTGGCGGGCTGGCTGGACTTGCCGAAGCCGCGCCGGTCGTAGGTGACGACCCGGTTGCCGGCCGCCAGCAGGGCCGGGACCTGCCCCTCCCAGGAGTTGCCGTCCAGCGGATAACCGTGGATCAGCACGACCGGGCGGCCGTCCCCCTTGTCCTCGTAGTGCAGTTCGACGTCGGTGCTGTTCTCCGTGCCGACCTTGATGCGTCCCACGATGCTTGCCCCTCGAGTAGGTGACGCCGGCGAGTGCCGCGTTCCGTTGATGAGAAATATACGACCGGTCTACTTGGGCCGTCAAGGCCGCATGGGCGTTATGGGCTCGCTCACTTCAGAACGCGTACCGGACGCGCAGGTACGGGGCGTGTGCCTCGACGAGCGCGAGGAAGGAGTCGAGGAGGTCCCGCTTGAGCCCTCGCCGGTAGCGGACGTTGATCCCGCCACCCTCGCTGCGTTTGACCTCCTGCAGGTCCGGGCGCCACAGGAGGTCCTCGGCCCGTGGGTGCCAGCGCAGGTTGACCTCGTGCAGTGGCTGGTTGTGGGTGAGCATGATGACCTCGGCGGCCAGCTGGTCGCGCGTGGCGGACGAGGTCGCATCGCCCAATGAGTCGAGCAGCTGTCGCCAGTCCTCGAGCCAGCCGTCGTAGACGACGACCGGACTGAGGTTCACGTGCACCTCGTAGCCCGCGTCGCGGAAGTCGTCGAGAGCGGCGAGGCGTTCCGCGACGGGGGTGGTGCGGATGTCGAGCAGTTTCGCGGTGCGTTCGGGCATCAGTGAGAACCGGATGCGAGTACGGCCCTGCGGATCCCACTGCAGCAGGTCGCGGTTGACGTACTTGGTCGCGAAGGACGCCTTCGCGGTGGGCAGGCCGCGGAACAGCCCCACCAGGTCCTTCACGTTGTCGCTGACCATCGCGTCCACCGAGCAGTCGGAGTTCTCTCCGATGTCGTAGACCCACGCGTGGTCGTCGATCTGGCCGGGCTCCGCCATGGGGCCCTGACGGGCTACATGGCGGGCCAGGTAACCGGTGATCTGCTCGATGTTCGCGAACACCGTGATCGGGTTCGAGTAGCCCTTGCGCCGCGGTACGTAGCAATAGGCGCAGGCCATCGCGCACCCGTTCGCCGTGGACGGGGCGATGAAGTGCGCCGAGCGCCCGTTGGGCCGTGCGCTGAGGGACTTCTTCACCCCCAGCACCAGCGCTTCGCTCTTGATGCGTACCCAACGCCGTGCGTTGGCCTCGTCGCCGTGCAACTCGGGAATGCGCCAATGGCTGTCGACCTCGACGCGGTCCGCGTCGGGAAATCTGTCGAGCACCTCACGGCCCCGCGGCAGCAGCGCCGCGGCGGGCTCCACGTAGATCCGGGTCGGGCTCAGCAGTGGTGTCGAGGTGCTCACCCCTCCAGTGTCCACATGACACCGACAAAAACCGCCACTGGCGGATCCGGGGCGGGTGAATCGGTTCGTCGTCGATTCGATGGGTACCCGGACGGCAACTGAACTCACTCGCAGGGAGTCGCCGATGCCGGCCCTGACCCGCTTGATCGGGGCGGCCGGACAGGTTTGCTTTCGAAGAAGGGGACTGCACCGCTCATGAGCACCATCACCGAATCCGTCGACGTCGAGGTCGACGTCAGGACCGCCTACAACCAGTGGACCCAGTTCGAGTCCTTCCCCCAGTTCATGGAGGGCGTCGACCAGATCCGGCAGCTCGACGACACCCACACCCACTGGAAGATCACCGTCGCCGGAGCCACTCGGGAGTTCGAGGCGACCATCACCGAACAGCACCCGGACGAACGAGTGGCCTGGCGGTCCGACACCGGCCCCGAGCACGCCGGAGTGGTCACCTTCCACCGCCTCGACGACACCCGCACGCGCGTCACCGCGCAGATGGACATCGACCCCGAGGGATTCGTGGAGAACGTCGCCGACAAGCTCGGCATCCTGAACCTCCGGGTCAAGGGCGACATGAAGCGGTTCAAGGAGTTCATCGAGAACCGCGGCGGCCAGGAGACCGGTGCCTGGCGCGGCGACGTCGACCGCCCCGGCGCGTGACGCCGAGCCGACGATGACCTGGTGAGCAGCACGGCTCTCTCGGCCGCTCCCGCGGACCAGGACACCACCTGGACCGCGGGAGCGGTCGCGCGCCTGCTGGGCCTACCTGCTTCGACCCTGCGCGGCTGGCACCGCCGCTACCGCGTACCGGCCGGCCACACCGCCGCCGGCGCGGGGTCCGGACGGCACCGCCGCTACACCGCCGGCGACATCCAGGCGTTGCGGCGCATGAAAGAACTCATCGACCACGGCATGTCCGCCCAGTCCGCGGCACAGCAGGCCTTCTACCCCGCCCCGGCCACCACCGGTGACCTGCTCGCCGCCGTGTCGCGAATGGACACCGACGCCGCGGTCGCGTTGCTCGAAGCGCACGTCAGAACGCACGGCGTCGTGCACACCTGGCAGACGCTGTGCCGCCCCGCGCTCAACCAGCTCGGCGGCCCGCGAGCCACGGATGCCGGCCGATGCGTCGACCTGGTCCACGTCCTGTCCTGGTCCATCACCGTGGCCCTGCACCGCATACCCGTGCCCGCACCCATCGGACCGGTCGTGCTGCTCGCCTGCGTCGAGGACGAGCGCCACACCCTGGCACTCGAAGCCCTGCGCGCCGCCCTGGCCCTCGACGGCGTCCCCGCCCGCCTGCTCGGTGCGTCGATACCGCTGCAGGCCTTGCGGGAGGCACTGCGCCGCATCGACCCCGCGCCCAGAGCCCTCGTGCTCTGGGCTCATCGGCCCACCCGCCTCGACGCCGTCGCCGAACTGGCCACACCCGATACCCGGCTGCTGCTCACCGGCCCCGGCTGGCCCACCGCCCACGCACGATCGCTGGCCGACGCACTCAGCCTGCTCACGCCGTGAAAGGCGCCCTCAGAGCGAGGAGAAGTGGGCCGCGTCGCCGACGATCGTCGTGCTGGGCACTCCCTCGACGCTGACCGGCACGTCACCGGCGATCGTGATGCGGTGCAGGCGGCGCCGCTGGTCGTCGTAGTCGGCGACGCCGTAGTGCTGGGTGGCGCGGTTGTCCCAGATCGCGATGTCGCCGTCCGCCCACTGCCAGCGCACGGTGTTCTCCAGCCGCGTCACGCGGTTCTGCAGCAACTCGAAGATGGCCCGCGACTCCTGCGGGCTGACGCCGACGATCCGCTTCACGAAGTGGCCCAGCAGCAGTGCCCTTTCCCCGGTCTCCGGGTGCACGCGGACCACCGGGTGCTCGGTCTCGTAGCGTTGCGACACGAACTCGGCGCGGTAGGCCTGCTCCTTCACGTCCACTCCCCCGATGCGGTTCGAGTCGGCGTGGCCCGCGTAGTCGTAG
Source organism: Lentzea californiensis (assembly GCF_024648825.1). Taxonomy (GTDB): domain Bacteria; phylum Actinomycetota; class Actinomycetes; order Mycobacteriales; family Pseudonocardiaceae; genus Lentzea; species Lentzea californiensis. The sequence continues at coordinate 448,997 of NZ_JANBBE010000005.1, read as the reverse complement.
ACGTTGGTGTGCACGGCCCAAAGCCGGTCCACCAGCGCCTTCAACGCCTCCGGCAGTTCCGCGTACGCGCGGGCGGTGTTGGCCCACACGGTGCTGCCGCCGTAGGGAGGGAGCTCGATCGCGCGCAGGATGCTGATCGCGGGCACGCGGTCGACGAAGGTCACGTCGGTGTGCCAGCTGTTGGCCTTGCCGTGCTCGGAGTCGATCGCCAGCACGTTGCTGTGCTCCTGGCCCGCCACCGTGGGGTGGGCCAGCGTCGGCTCGCCCAGCAGCCGCGCGAACGCGAGCTGGCCCGCGTCGTCGAGGTGCTGCTGGTCGCGGAGGAACACGACCTTGCCGGCCAGCAACGCCTCCCTGATCTCGGCGACCGCGGCCGCGGGCATGTCCCCGCCGAGCCGGACGCCGTCGATCCGCGCGCCGATGCCCGCGCCGAGTTTGTGCACGGTGACAGTGCCCGAAAGCTGTGCGGTCATCGCGGAACTTCCTTTCCTGGAGCGGTGAACCTCCTCTCCACGGTGCTGAGTTCCACACGGCCCGCGCAACTCTTGCGACGAAGAAGAACAAGTCGTCCCAGCAGCTGGAAGAGTTCGCCCGGCGCAGTTTCTTCCAACGTGAAAGATAAACGCGACCGTCCAGCCCGCCTCCATGATGTGGGAAGGACGTTCCGGCCGTTGACCCGTGCCCGGCGCGGATGTGACGCTCCTCCCCGTGAGCCAAGCCGCCAATCTCACCTCGCGCCGGCACGTCGACCTTCGACGCCATGCCAGCGCCTTCTGTCGCGACGGTCGCTGAAACCACCTCACGCATTCCACTCGGGACAGATCGTCCCGCTACTTCGGCGTGCCCATTTTCCCTTCAGCAAAGGACCTGCCGTGACCACGACGCGACGGAACTTCCTCGGCCTCACCCTCTTCGGCCTGACCGCGGCGACGGTCGGCTGCTCGACCGCGTCCGGCGCGGGCGTGGAGACCAAGACGCTGCGCTACCAGGGCTGGGCGGGTGACGTGTCACTGCCCGAACTGGCCGCGGACCTCGGCTACCTCGGTGACGTGAAGCTGGAGTGGGTCGGCAACACGATCAGCGGCCCGCAGGACATCCAGTCCGCCGCCACCGGACAGGTGGACTTCGGCGGCGCGTTCAACGGAGCCGTCGTCAAGCTCAAGGCCGCCGGCGCGCCGATCCGGTCGGTGATCGGCTACTACGGCTCGGACGAGCACGCCTACAGCGGCTTCTACGTGCTCGACGACAGTCCGGTCAGAACGGCGCGCGACCTGCTCGGCAAGAAGGTCGGGATGAACACGCTCGGCGCGCACCACGAGGCCATGCTCGGCATCTACCTCAAGCGCGCGGGCCTGAGCCAGGACGAGGTCAAGAAGGTCGAGCCGATCGTCGTGCCGCCGGTGAACGTCGAGCAGTCGGTGCGGCAGAAGCAGATCGAGGTCGGCGTGCTCGGCGGCATCCTGCGGGACAAGGCCTTGGAGAAGGGCGGCGTCCGCAAGCTGTTCTCCGACTTCGACCTGCTCGGCCCGTTCACCGCCGGCACCTACGTCTTCACCGAGAAGTTCCTGCGGGACAGCCCCGGCACGGTCCGCACGTTCACCGGCGGCGTCGCCAAGGCGATCGAGTGGAGCCGCACCACGCCGCGCGAACAGGTGGTGGCGCGCAAGGTCGAGATCCTCACCAGGCGTGGCCGCAACGAGGACCCGGCGGCGCTGAGGTACTGGAAGTCCACCGGGGTCGCGCAGAAGGGCGGCAAGATCCTCGACGAGGAGCTCTCCATCTGGGTCGACTGGCTCGCCGAACGCGGGGAGATCACCAAAGACCAGGTGAAGCTCACCGACCTGTACACCAACGAGTACAACGAGCTCGCCCGATGAGCGCCCACATCGAGTTCCGCGGCGTCACGAAGCGTTTCGAGGTCAAGGTTCGCGGCTCCCGGCAGCACACCGAGTTCACCGCGGTGGACACCATCGACCTCGACGTGGAGCGGGGCGAGTTCGTCGTGCTGGTCGGGCCCAGCGGGTGCGGCAAGTCGACGTTGCTCGACCTGCTCGGCGGCCTTACCGCGCCGACCGGGGGCGAGATCGTGCTCGACGGCAAGCAGGTCACCGGGCCGGGGCTCGATCGCGGCATCGTGTTCCAGCAGTACGCGCTGCTGCCGTGGCGGACCGCTCAGGGCAACGTCGAGTTCGGGCTGGAGGCGACCGGCGTCCCCCGCCGGCAGCGCGCGGCACGGGCTCGCGAGTTCCTCGACCTGGTCGGCCTGACCGGGTTCGAGGACCGCCATCCGCACCAGCTGTCCGGTGGCATGCGGCAGCGCGTCGCGATCGCCCGCAGCCTCGCCTACGACCCGCAGGTGCTGCTGATGGACGAGCCGTTCGCCGCACTGGACGCGCAGACCAGGGAGTCGTTGCAGGACGAGCTGCTGCGCATCTGGCAGCGCACCGGCAAGACCGTCGTCTTCATCACGCACTCCATCGACGAGGCCGTCTACCTCGGCCAGCGCGTGGTCGTGCTGACGTCCCGCCCCGGCCGGGTCAAGGAGACCGTGACCATCGACCTCGGCGACCGGACGAAGCAGGACGACCTGCGCTCCAGCACCGAGTTCGCCCGCTACCGGCACCGCATCTGGGACCTGCTGCACGACGAGGTGTCCCGGGCACAGCAACAGGAGAAGGAGGTGGTGGGCGCATGACCGCAGTGCTGGAAACCCCGCCGAAGATCGATGACCGCCGTGCGCCCGCACCGAAAAGTCCACAAAGGACCTTGTCGCGGGTGGCCGACGCGCTGCTGACCGGCATCAGCAAGATCGCGGCGATCGCGGTGCTGCTGGCGGTCTGGGAGGCCGCTCCGCGGCTCGGACTGGTGGACGCCACGTTCCTGCCGCCGTTCTCGACCGTCGTGCAGGCCTGGTGGGACCTCGCGGTGAGCGGGAAGCTGCTCGACAACACCCAGGCGAGCCTGGTGCGGTCGTTGTCCGGCTTCGGTCTCGCGGTCGCCGCCGCCGTGCCGCTCGGTCTGCTGATCGGCTGGTACAAGCCGGTGGCCACCCTGCTCGGGCCGCTGCTGGAGGTCTTCCGCAACACCGCCGCGCTCGCGTTGCTGCCGGTGTTCGTGCTGCTGCTGGGCATCGGTGAGACGTCGAAGATCGCGATCGTGTTCTACGCCTGCGCCTGGCCGATCCTGCTCAACACGATCAGCGCGGTGCGGGCGGTCGACCCGACCCTGCTGCGGCTCGCGCGGTCGATGGACCTGTCGGGGTTCCGGTTGTTCCAGAAGGTGATCCTGCCCGCGGCGGTACCGACGGTGTTCACCGGCATCCGGCTCGCGGGCGCGGTGTCCATCCTGGTGCTGGTGGCCGCGGAGATGGTCGGTGCGAAGGCCGGCCTGGGCTACCTGATCAACGCCTCGCAGTTCAACTTCGCGATCCCGCAGATGTACGCGGGGATCATCACGATCTCCGCCATCGGTGTGCTGTTCAACCAGGTGCTGGTCAGCCTGGAGCGCCGCTTCACGTCCTGGCGCGTCCCGGTCGGAGCATGAGGGAGACTTCCATGACGCTCACAGCTGACGTGCTGGTGGTGGGCGGCGGACCGGCCGCCACCTGGGCCGCGCTCAAGGCCGCCGGACAGGGCGCCTCGGTGGTGCTGGCGGACAAGGGCTACTGCGGGACCAGCGGCGCGACCGCGTCCGGTGGCACCGGCGTCTGGTACGTGCCACCGGAGGAGAAGGCGCGGGAGGCCGCCATGGCGAGCCGGGAGGCTCTCGGCGGTTACCTCGCTGACCGGCGCTGGATGGCGCGAGTGCTCGACGAGACCTACGAACGGATAAACGAACTGGCCGATGCAGGCCGCTACCCGTTCCCCGTCGGCCTCGACGGCACCTCGCTGCGCAACGGGCTGCAAGGTCCGGAGTACATGCGGCGCCAGCGGATCCGCGTCAAACGCGCCGGAGTGACGATCCTCGACCACAGCCCTGTCACCGAACTCCTGGTCGATGCCGACGGCGCGGTCGCGGGTGCGGCCGGGTACCAGCGGCAGGCCGGCCGCCCGTTCGAGGTGCGCGCGGGCGCGGTGGTGCTCGCAACGGGCGGTTGCGCGTTCCTGAGCAAGGCGTTCGGCTGCAACGTCAACACCGGCGACGGCGCGCTGCTCGCCGCGGAGCTCGGCGCCGAGCTGTCCGGCATGGAGTTCTCGAACGCCTACGGCATCGCGCCCGAGCACACGTCGGTCACGAAGACCGCGTTCTACAACTACGCCACCTTCTACCGCGCCGACGGCGAGGTGCTCGAAGGCGCGGGCAGCCAGCGGGGTCGTTCGGTGATCGCGCGGACCCTGTTGTCCGAGAAGGTGTTCTGCAAGCTCGACCTGGCCGACGACGCGGCGCGGAAGGCGATGCGGCTGGCCCAGCCCAACTTCTTCCTCACCTTCGACCGGCTGGGCGTCAACCCGTTCACCGACACGTTCGCGGTCACGCTGCTGGCCGAGGGCACCGTGCGCGGCACCGGCGGGATCCGGATCGTGGACGACGGCTGCGGCACCACGGTTCCCGGCCTGTACGTGGCGGGTGACGCGGCGACCCGGGAGCTGATCTGCGGCGGGTTCACCGGCGGTGGCAGCCACAACGCCGCGTGGGCCATCTCGTCCGGCTCGTGGGCCGGCCGGGCCGCCGCGCAGTTCGCCCGTGCGCTGGGACGCGGGACCCGGCAGGTGAGCGCCGCGGGTGGCGCCGGACTGCGTCCCACCGGTGGTTCCTCGGACGTCGACGTGGCCGAGATCATCCGGACCGTACAGGCCGAGGTGCTCCCTTACGACAAGAACTACCTGCGCCACGGCGACGTGCTGCGGACCGCACTGAAGGAACTCGACGGTGCCTGGTCGTCGGTGCGGTCCGGGCTGCGCGCCGAGGGTGCCGCGGCCGTGCCCGCCCGCCAGGCGGCGGCGATGGTCGCGCACGCACGGTGGATGTACACGTCCGCACTGGCGCGCAACGAAAGCCGTGGCATGGCCAAGCGACTCGACCGCCCCGATCTCGACCCCGCCCAGCACCATCGGATCACCTCCGGCGGGCTGGACGAGGTGTGGGCACGACCGGAGGGAGCACTGACGTGATCGAACTCGTGTCGGCGGAGCGGTGCATCACCTGCGACAAGTGCATCGAGGTGTGTCCCACCAACGTGTTCGACCGCGGTGAGGACGGGCTTCCGGTCATCAGCAGGCAGTCCGACTGCCAGACGTGCTTCCAGTGCGAGGCGAACTGCCCGGCCGACGCGCTGTTCGTCGCCCCGCAGACGCACCCGCTGCCCGCGGAGTCGTTCGCGCACGACGAGGAACACCTGCGGCACAGCGGTCTGCTCGGCAGCTACCGCAGGGAGATCGGCTGGGGCAGCGGCCGCACGCCGGGAGCCGCGCGGGCGATCGGTCCCGCGCTGTCCCCGGCCGGCCAGCCGTTGATCTCGTGAGCGCGGCCGCGTCGGTGGTGCTCGGCGCGGTGCTGCGGCACGGGCCGATCGCGCGCAGTGCTCTCGCCAGGGCGTGCGGCCTGAGCCCGGCCGCGGTGACCCGTGCCTGCGCCGCGCTCAGCGACCTCGGTCTGCTCGTGGAGGTCCCGGAAGCGGTGCCCTACCAGGGAATCGGCCGTCCACACGTGCCGGTGGACATCGACACCACCAGGCACGTCGTGGCCGGCATCCACGTCGCGCACCTGCACTGCACGCTGACGCTGGTCGACCTGCGCGGTGGCGTGCTGGTCCGGCGGGAGATCCCGCACGGCACCCCGGACGACCCGCACGAGGTGCTCACCACGGCCGCCGACCAGCTGCTGGCGTTGCACGCCGAGCGGTTGCCGGGGCACATCCCGATCGGTCTCGGCGTGGCCGCGGGTGGCTGGGTCGACCCGGCGCACGGCGTGATCGTCCGGCACGCCTCACTCGGCTGGCGCGACACCGAGGTCCGGGACCTGCTGACCGCCCGCACCGGGCTGCCCGTGCGGGTCGACAGCCACGCCAGGGCACTCGCACGCGCCGAGCAGCTCTTCGGCGCCGCACGTGGCCGCGAGTCCTTGCTGCACCTCTTCGTCGGCAACGTCGTCGGCGCCGCGATCGTCACGGGCGGCGCAGCGCACCTCGGACCGCGCGCGGCGGCCGGCGACGTGGCGCACCTGGCCCTCGGTGACCCGGCCGTCACCTGCGCGTGCGGCAAGCGCGGCTGCCTGGAGGCCACCGTGTCGGACCGGGCGTGGGCCACGAGGGCGTTCCGCGCCGGGGTGATCAGCAGGCCGCTGATCTTCGACCTCGTCGACGCCGCGCTCGCCGGATCGGCCGAGGCCAAAGCGAACCTCGCCGAGCGAGCGCGCCTGGTCGGGCGTGCCGCGGCCGTGCTGTTCGACTTCCTCGACCCCGAGGTCCTGGTCGTCACCGAGCTCGGCACGAACCGGCTGCCCTCGTGCGCCGCCGCGTTGCGCGACGAGGTGGCGGCGATGTCACGCGCGTCCGGCGACGTGGTGCTGGCGAGCAGTTTCGGCGAGGACGTCCTGGCCGTCGCGGCGGGTGCCGTGCAGCTCGACGCCCTCTACGCCGACCCCCTGAGCATTCGAAACCCCGTCTGGCAAGGAGTCTGAAGTTGTCCGCACGCGAGCTCCACCTCAACGCGTTCCTGATGGGCGTCGGTCACCACGAGGCCGCCTGGCGGCACCCGCGCACCGACCCGCGCGCACTCGACGACGTCGCGCACTTCCAGAACCTCGCGCGCATCGCCGAACGCGGTACGTTCGACTCGGTGTTCCTCGCCGACGGCGTGCAGATCTGGGGCGACGTCAAGCACACCGCCGCAGGCCGGTTCGAGCCCCTGACCCTGCTCACCGCGCTCTCGCAGGTGACCGACCACATCGGACTGATCGCCACCGCGTCCACCGGTTTCAGCGAGCCCTACAACCTCGCCCGCCTGTTCTCCTCGCTCGACCACATCAGCGGCGGCCGCGCCGGCTGGAACATCGTCACCACCGCGCAGGACCGGTCCGCGCAGAACTTCAACCGCGAGGTCAACACCGAGCACGCCGAGCGCTACCGGCGCGCCGGCGAGTTCCTCGACGTCGTCACCGCCCTGTGGGACTCGTGGGAGGACGACGCCCTGGTCATCGACCAGGAGACCGGTGTCTTCGCCGACGACACCAAGGTGCACGAGATCAACCACAAAGGCCGGTTCTTCTCGGTGCGCGGCCCGCTCAACGCCGTCCGCAGCCCGCAGGGCCGTCCGTTGCTCGTGCAGGCGGGTTCCAGTGAGGACGGCAGGACGTTCGCCTCGGCCTGGGCCGAAGCCGTGTTCACCGCGCAGCAGACCCACGAGGAAGCGACCGCGTTCTACACCGACCTGAAGCGCCGCGTCGTCGCGTTCGGCCGTGCCGAGAACGACCTCCTGGTCCTGCCCGGCATCGTTCCCGTGCTCGGTGGCACCGAGGCCGAGGCGCTCGCACTGGCCGCCGAGCTCGACGACCTCATCATCCCCACGCGGGCGGTGCGCCAGCTGACCGAGCTGATCGGCATCGACCTGACCGGGCATCCGCTGGACGAGCGGCTGCCCGAACTCCCGCCGGTCAGCCACGTCAACGGCGCCAAGAGCCGTTTCGAACTCGTCCGCGACCTGGCCGAGCGGGAGAAGCTCACGTTGCGGCAGCTCCTCGGCCGGCTCGGTGGCGGACGCGGTCACCAGGTCGTGGCCGGCACTCCGGAGCAGATCGCCGACCACGTCGAGCTGTGGTTCACCACGGGCGCCGCCGACGGCTTCAACGTGATGGCACCGCTGTTGCCGTCCGGGCTGGAGGACTTCGTCGACCAGGTCGTACCGCTGTTGCGGGCACGCGGCCTGTTCCGGACGGAGTACACCGGCCGGACGTTGCGGGAGCACTACGGCCTGGCGCGGCCGGTCAGCCGGTACAGCCGCGTCCCGGTGTAGATCGACCCTCAGGCGTTCGCGATGTGCAGCACCAGCGCGGCCGCCGCGAGCAGCGTGAGCACGGCCGCGGGCACGGTCTCGGCGACCTTGTCCTTGGCACGCACGTGGACGATCACCGCGCCCGCCATCAGCACCGTGAGGCCGAGAGCCGCAGCGATGCCCAGCGGCGCCCACCACAGGCCGATGAGCAGACCCGCGGCGCCCGCGATCTCCAGCAGGCCGATGTTGCGGTAGCTGTCCGCGGTGAACCCGTGCGCCTCGGCGGCGGTGACCATCGCGGGCACCTTCATGACCTTCGAGACCCCGGCCCCGATGAAGGCGACGGCGAGTAGTGCACTGAGAACAAGCGTTGCGATGAACATACGGTGGAACATAGCAGATCATTGACCCGGCTCAATGATCTGGTCGGCCGCTATAGTTGTGGGGTGGACGGGGAACGGGTCGGAATGCTCCTGATGCACCTGGGCAGGGACGTCGACGCCCGGCTGCGCAGGCAGTTGAGCGCTTACGGACTCACGCCCAGGCACGGCTACACGCTGTCGCACCTGTGCGAAAACGGTCCGACGAGCCAGCAAAGCCTGCTGGACGTGCTGGACGTCGACCCCAGCGTCCTCGTCGCGATCCTCAACGACCTGGAGAACGCCGGCCTCGCCGAGCGCAAGCGCGACCCCGAGGACCGCCGCAGGCACATCGTCGAGATGTCCGAACAGGGCCGCTCCGCGCTCACGGCCATGGAAAGCACCATCGACACGATCGAACGCGAGCTGCTGGCCGACCTGTCCCCCGCCGACGCCGGCCAGCTGCGCTCGCTCCTGTCCAAGGTCCGCTCCCCTGCCGGGAACTCCTGCGCGGGCGACTAGGTCCCTGCGCGCAGGACGGGCATCACCGTTCCACTTTCGGGTGGTCAACGCGTGGCCGACGGGATTCCGGCTTCCCGCCGGTTACCCCTCGCGCAACGGATGTTCCGACCACACGGGGCGGTCGAAGTGGCGAAACGCGATCAGATGGCGGCTCGGAAGCGCTGGTGCCTCGCTGTGGCGGTCTCCGTGCTGGTCACGAGCTGCTCCTCCGGGCCGTTCGGGCTCACGCTGGACGGAGCGACCGCCGCGGTGACGGCCGAGGTGGCCGTGCCGTCCGAGCAGACCGTCGTGCTGGACGTCCAGCCTGGTGCGGACTCGGCGGTCGCGGTGAGTTCGGCCCTCTTCCGCAGCGCCCCCGTCGTGGTGGTGGCCGCGGACCGCGCGGCCTCGGCCGGCGCGAGCGCCATCGCGGAACGCCTGGGAGTGCCGGTGCTCCAGCTCCCCGCCCTGGACGGATCGGCCTCCCCAGGCGTCGCGTCCGTGCGCGACGAAGTGGGAAGGCTGTCACCACAGGTCGTGCTCACCGTCGGCGGCGACGCGCGCCGTGAGGTCGAGGCGTGGAAGGGCCCGGTCAAGGTGATCGGGATCGACACGCCGGAGAACGGTGCCACGGAACTGCCCGCCGGACTGCCAGCCGTCGAACCCGCCCGCCCCGTGGACGTCACGGTGCTGGCGGACACCGACCGTGACGACGTGGCCGCCATTGCCACGGCAAGGGCAGCGGGAGCGCGCATCGCCGCGGTGCGCGGCGACGATCCGCGGAGCGAACCGGCGGCGATCGACGCACTGCGCGCGGCGCCGTCCGCCACGCTGCTGGCTCTGGGCAAGGACTTCGGTCCGCCCGACCGGCTGCGCAGGCAGGCCGACACAGCGGTCCGCGGTGGTTCGCTGCCCGGCGGCGGGCAGGTCCTGTTCCCGGGCAGGCTGCTGGTCTGCCTCTACGGCCACCCCGACGGTCCCGCACTAGGCGCACTCGGTGAACAGGACCTCGAAGGCACCATCGCGCGTGCCAAGAAACTGGCCGCCGACTACGAGCCGCTGAGCGACGTTCCCGTCGTGCCCACCCTGGAGATCATCGTCACCGTCGCCCACGGCTCCCCCGGCCCGGACGGCGACTACTCGGGCGAGACCGACGTCGAGGCGTTGCGTCCGTGGGTGGAGAGGGCCGGGCAGGAAGGCCTCTACGTGATCCTGGACCTGCAACCGGGCAGGGCCGGCCTGGTGGACCAGGCCAAGAGGTACGCGCCGCTGCTGGAAATGTCCCACGTCGGCCTGGCCGTAGACCCCGAGTGGAAGCTGGCACCGAACCAGGTGCCGCTCCAGCAGATCGGCGGCGTCGACGCCGCGGAGATCAACGAGGTCTCGGCGTGGCTCGCCGACCTGACCGCCGCGAAGGTCCTGCCGCAGAAGTTGCTCGTGGTGCACCAGTTCCAGCTGTCGATGATCCGGAACGAACAGTCGCTCGACACCTCCCGTGACGAGGTGCAGCTGCTCATCCACATGGACGGGCAGGGCACCACGGGCGAAAAGGTGTCCACATGGGACTCCGTCGTGACAGCGCGTCCCAAGGACCTGCCGATGGGCTGGAAGAACTTCTACGACGAGGACAAGCCGATGCTCACCCCGGAGCAGACCATGGCCTACGAGCCGAAACCGTCGATGGTCTCCTATCAGTGACGCTGCGGACTCGCGGGCGGCCCGGATCAACAAGCCGACATCACGGGCATGTCGCTGCGGGCGAGGCCGTTGAGATCAGGACGAACGGCGCCCAGTGCTGGGGATGCGTGTACGGCGTTGATCCGGCGGGCCAGGTCGCGAGGTTGCGCGCGGAGTCCCTGAGCGCGTCCTTGAGAGACGGGTCGAACTCCGTCAGTTCGTCCAGTGCGGCTTGGGCGCTGTCCCGGTCGAGCCTGCGGATGAAACGGCACGCGGACTTCAACGCTGTGCTGTCCGGCATGCCCTCTTGGCGGTGCCGGTGGAACTCCGCCATCAGCAGCGCCGCGGAGAGGTCCCGCACCGCCCAGAGGCTCACCACGGCGGACCGGGCGCCGGCCGCGAGCAACGTGCGGCCGAGGCCGAGCAGTTCGTCGTTGCGCACCACCTGTCCTGTGCCGGTGTGGCAGGCGCTCAGCACGACGAGGCCGGCGGCGAGGCGCTGTCCCACGAGTTCCGCGGTCGAGAGGTTGTCGCCGAACGCCAGCAGGACGGCGGAAGCGAGTGGTGCTTCGGTCTCCAGAACGCCGTGTGTCGCGAGGTGGATCAGGGGCGCGTCCGATAGCGCCGCACGCACGGTTTCCCCTGTTGCTTCCTTGCCGAGCAGCAGTGTCGCACCGGGCAGCAAGCGTGCGACGCACACCGCCTCGACTCTGCTGCCCGGCAGGGCGCCGGCGGGTTGCCGGCCGAATGCCATGGCCTCCGGGTCACCGACGACGAGCGGCGCGCCGGTCCCGACGCCCGCAGCGGGTTCGCGGCACAATGCGCTCGCGCTCGGGAGCACGGTGAGCGGCAGCGTCTCGGCAAGTGGCGCGCCGTTCCACGGCAGCACGCCGAACGGCAGGCGCAGCAGCGGACCGGCAGGCACGACGAGCAGCGCCGTCGCACCGTCGATGGCGGCGCGCAACGGTTCGAGCACCAGATCGGACAGAGTTGTGGCGGTGTCGATGAACGTGCCGCCGTTCGCACAGGCGTGAACTGTGCGGTCGACGAGGTGACCTAGTCCGGTCAGGCCGGACACGCGATGCTCGGCCACCACACCGTCGGCGCTGATCGCCCACGACAGCAGGTCGCGGCGTCCCACGGCGTATGCGATCACCAGCGTGCCGGGAGGCAGGGCGGCCGCGATCTCGTCGAGGTCGCTGACCTCGGCCTGGGGGTTCACCAGTCCGGCGAAGCGGGGGTTCGTCCCGCGAAGCTCGGTCTCGACGGCCTGGAGCGCCGCGGTGGCCGCGTCCAGCCGCTTTCGCAGGTCTGAAGCCGTGCCACCACGCTGGACCGTGGCATCGACGCGTTGTCGGGCCAACGCGACTTCGGCACTCGCGGAGCGCCATCGCGCAGTCAGGTCCGGCGGCAGTCCTGCCGCGTCGAGCGCCTGGTCCGCCATCATGAGATCGAGCAGCGCGCGTGCGCGGCCCCGTTCCGCGCAGTTGACCGCGTGGCTGCTCCAGCGGGTGACCGCCGCGTCGTCGCCGTCCGCGCGGGCCTGCGCGGTGAGGGTCAGCGCGACCCGGACGGCGTCGAGGTAGGCGTTCTGGACGTCGTCGGTGCCGAAGAACGACCGTTTCGCGTCCTCGCGGCGAAGTGTGGCGCGCACCGACTCGATCCGCGTCAGCGCGTCGTCCAGCACCGCCGAGGCGGCCGGGAGATCACCTTCCAGTTCGAGCAGTCTGGCTCGCAGGTCCAGCATGAGCCAGGCCGGGCCGAGCGCCGCCCACCACGGATCGCCTGTTCGCGCCAGCTCCGCGAGGTGTGTTCTCGCCCGGTGCCGGTTGCCCGCGTTCACCTGCAACGCGAGCCCTTCCCGCCACAGATGGCGCTTCTCCCGCAGTCCCTCCACCGTGTCATCCACAGTGGACAGAGCTTGGGTGAGGTAACGCTCGAACGCGTCCGACGCCAGCGGGTGGTCGCCTTCGTAGAGCGCGATCACGGCCTCGTGGTGGTCGCGCGAGTGTTCGTTGCCGAGTGCCGCGCGTGCCTCGGCGAAGAACTCGGCGGCGCGCACCTCGTCGCCCTCGTCCTGTGCCTGCCGCGCCAAGTACAGCAGCGTCTCGATCCGATCGGCCGTGCTGTCGAGCAGCGACACGAGCAACTCTGCTTTGTGGCGCGGGGAGCCGGTGAGCTCCGGCAGCCTCGCTCGCAACGGTTCGACGACCTCACGGAGCATCGTCAGCGCGACGGACTTGCCTTCGAGGTCTCGCGTCGCGGACGCGAGACCGTGCGTCCACGCCGCGAGGAACGCCCGCCAGGTACGGCGGTCGTCCGAGGGATCGGCGGGCTCGGCCAGCGGAGCGGGGTCGGCCGCCAGTGCGTCGAGCCCTGCGACTCGAGCCGCGGCGACATCTCCGGTGGCGGCGGCGATCGCAGCGATCTCGGTGAGCGTCTGCGCGCGCAGACGTGGCTCCTCCACCCCGAGGAAGATCCGCTCGGCCAGCCCGAAGGACGCCGTCGCACGTTCCCGCTGGTCCCGCCGGAGCCAGACCCGGCCCATCCGCGCGCAGAGCATTCCCAGGCCGATCACCGGCGCGTGTCCGATCTGGGCGCGGCCGAGGTCGGCTGCGAGGTCGGCGGCCGCGACGTCCTCCGGCAACCGGCCGTCGGCGATCGCCGCCAGGGCGCCGTGCACGGCGGCGACGGCCGTGTCGAGCGGGCGGCCCGTTCGTTCGAACGTCCGGCGCGCCTGGTCCGCCAGCACCACCGCATCACCCGGGCGTTCGTCGGTCACCGCGAGGTAGGCACGCCGCAACGACACAGCGGCAAGGCCGGCGTCGCTGGCCAGCGCGGCATAACGCGCGGCCGCCTCGGTGTAGGCCAGGTCGGCTTCACGCGACTGACCAACGCCGAACTCCGCCCTTTCCACCTCGTCGTCGAAGATCCAGCCCAGGTTGGTGGCGACGACGGCGGGCAGGCAGTTCCACACCAGCGGCGATGTCATCGGTGCGGCGTACCAGTCCCCTGCGACCAGTGCGGCTGCGGCCAGTCCCGGCTCGTCCCGTGCGGACTCCATCCGGTCACAGGCGGACCGCCAGCGCTCCCACGCTCCCGGCCGTCCCGCTCGCATCGTCAGGTCCGCGGCCAGCAGGTCCAGGTGTCCCAGCAGATCCGCGCGCTCGGCCAGTGCGGCCCGTGCCTCGTCGATCTCGGCGATGGTCGAGTGGTACTCCGCGAGCAGGTCGTCGGGCGACACGAACCCGGCGGGCATCGGCCGCAGGATCGCGCGGCTGTCCCGCAACGAGGTCAGCAGCCCTCCGATGAGGACGTCCTCGGCGTCAGCGCCGCCGACGGGCCGAGACGGCCGTTCGAACAACCGGCCGCCGATGTCGGCCATCCCTCGCGCGGTGCCGTCCGGCAACGCCAGCCAGCACCCGTGCCAGGTGTAGTGCCGCCACGCCGTCACCGCGACATCGGCGGGTTCCAGGCGTTCCACCTCCCGCCAGGCCCGCGCATAGGCGGACACCGATGCCTCTGCGCGCACGGCCGCCGCACCCTCGCTGGTAGCGGTTGCCCGCAGGAGGTCGACAAGTCCTCCAGGCACGTTCTCGACTGCGGTTCCACCCACGACACACCCTCCACTAAGGACGACTGACGCTGATCTCGTGCGCGAGGGAGAAGGCGCCCGCCCGCAACAGCTTTCGTTCCGGGTGACGGCCGGCGCCGAAGTTCTCGCTCGCCAGCACGGTGGTGCGGTAGATCGCTGTGCGGGTGTTCGCAGTGGACAGCAGGCCGTCGGCGATGTCGACGATCTCCGCTGAGGCGACGGCACACGCCGGTGCGGCCGCCGCCCAGGGCTGCGCGGACGCGCGACCGGCGAGCCTGCCCGCCATCTTCCGGAGTCCGGCCGGGCCCACCCGCGCCGCCAGCAACTCCGGCAGTTCCGCGACGGCGCCGTCGTCCGCGGTGACCCAGACCGCCAGGTCCAGCTGACCGCTCGCCTCCCCCCGGTCGAGCACCACGCCGGACGGCGGCGCACCGTCGAACCTGATCGTCCTCGCCCGATAGGAGGGAACGCCGTCGGCACCACCCACGACGACGACCACGTCCACCCGATCACCGGGGACCTGGCCGTGCAGCACGAGTTCGGTCAGCCTGATCTCGACGGTGGCGGTGTCTCCGGATCGCGGCCGCAGCAACCGGACCGACCGCTCAGGACGTACGTCGACGAGGAACCGAGTGGTCTCCGCAGGAGGTCTTTCCAGTGGGGACAGCAAGAAGTCCAACCGGCGCGTGGCATATTTCGTACTCGCGCGGACGCGTTCCGGCACGATCTCCCGGGCGCCGCCGATCGCGGCGTGTGCGAGCATGCGCTGCAACGTGGAGCCCGTCCTCAGCGCGCGGCTCATCGGCTGGCCGGGCGGGAAGCCGCGCAGCCCCTCCTGGCACACGGCGGTCAGGTCCTCCCGCACGGAGGACACCAGGACCAAAACCGTTTCGAGCCTCGGCACTCCCGCCGGCAGGCCGTCGGGCCAGTAGAGCGCGACACCCTGCAGCACACCGTCGCCATGCAGACCGATGACGTACTCCTCGCCCGCGTCCAGCAGCAGGCCGCTTCGGTCCGCGTGGAGCACGAGAGTGACCGCGCTGTCCGCGCCGAGGTCGACGACGTTGAAGAAGAGAGCGCGGTTGCTCTCGTTGCGCAGCTTCACGTACACGCGATCGTCGTGGTGGAGCAAGGCGCCCACCAGGTCCAGTGGTCGCGGTTCGCCGTCGACGTCGGCGAGCACCGGGGCGTCGCGATCGTCGTCGGTGACCGCCCGCAGGACCGGGTCGGCCTCGATCGCGGCGCGCAGCCGATCCGCGGTCGCTCCGGTCCCGTTGACCCGCACCGGCCACGGACGCGCCGCGACCTGGCTCGGCCGGGCCACCGCACCCACCGGCACCGCGGCCACCGCGCCGCGGAACGTCACCCCGGCCACCGCCGCCAGTCCGTCGAAGCCCTGGACCGCGATGTCGGCGAGCACTGGTCGCTCGTCCGGCGGCTCGGCGACGGTGAACTCGTCGCCGACCGCCACGCCGGCAAGACGTGCCGCGGGCAGTGAGATCCGGCTCCGGTCAAGGGGAACGACCGCGAGCGCGCCGACCTCGTCGGAGCCCTCCTCCTCGAAGAGGAACCTGCGGGACGGCCCTTCCACCTCCGGTCGTTGCGTGGGTGCGAGCAGCTCGACCCGCCTGCGGATCCGGCCCATCAGCGCCGTCCACGTGACGCGCTGGGCACCGGCCTCGGCCAGGGCGAGGCAGAACGACTCCGTCATCAGGCCGATGCGCACCCCCTTGCCGTTGGTGTACTCGTAGGACGTCTGCTCCGGCGCGCACGCGACCAGTCGCACAGCGTTCGGGTTGCCGACGGGGTCGAGAAGATCGATTCGCATGCCTTCGCGGACTCTCCGCGCGTTGTGCGCCGCGACGTCCAGGTGGGCCGGGTGCGTGGTCGCGCGCGGCCGCATATCGGGGTCGCGCGACATGTGCGCGGCGTGGCAGCAGTCCAGCACCACCAAGGCGTTGCGGCAGTTCGCGGTGAGCCGGGCGAGCAGCACCCGCAGTTCGAGACTCGAGATGCCGAGGAAGTCGTCGGCGGTCGACTGGGCGAAGTCCATCGGAACGATGGACTGGACGTCCTCCTGCGGACCTCGGCGGTTCTCCTCACTGGAGAACAGGGCACCGTGACCCGAGAAGTGGACGACCGCACAGTCGCCCTGCGCGCTCTCGGAAATCAGTTTCTCGTATCCGTCGAGGATTCCGGCGCGGGTGGCGGCATGCCCTTCTCTCAGGTCGACGGCGAAACCACGATCCGCCAGCACCGAACTCATCGCCTGCACGTCGTTGTGAACCCCGGTGAGACCGAGTGTCTCCGCTCCCACCACGAGCGCTCTGCGTACCACCACTTCTTCCTCTCCGGTCCGGTGATCACCGTCCTCATCGGACGGTCAGGCGACCGGTCCCGCCGAGGCCACCACGGTGCGGACGACCTGCTGGGTCTGCGGCCAGTCGATCGCGTTCGAGGCGCCGTAGACGATGTAGTCGAGGCCCGCACGCCGCCAGTAACGCGCGAACGCGTGCCGCTGCACGCCTTCCACCGCGTACAGGAACTCCCATTCCACGACCTCGGCGCCCGACGACACGGTGGCCAGCTTGATCCGCTGGTATCCCGTCCTCACCCCGGACTCGTTGGCGGCGACGGCGTCGTAGAGCGGGCGTGCCTCGGAGGCACTCGCGCCGTAGCGGACCACAGCGCCCGGCGTGGCGGGGTCGTCGGCCTGGTGGTTGGTCACCTGGCTGCCCGAGGCGACCGTCCAGTTCTGCGGGATCGAGACGAAGATCCCGTTCGGGCCTGTCACACCGCGGTAGCCCACCGGAGTGGACGCGGAACTGGACGCCGGAGTGGACGGCCGAGTGGTCGTGGGTCTCACCGGTGGCGCCGTGGTCGCGGTGACGGAGGCGAATCCAGTCGTGGTCGCGGGGAATGGCGTTCCGGCGGCGTTGGTTCCGGTGGAGGGCTGCCCCTCATCGCGCACATAGCTCACGACGACCACGGCCGCGACGACCACGAACGACACGATCACGGCCGCGGCGACCGCCCTGCCCTCCATGGGTTTTCGGGCACTCGCGGGCGCGGCGGGTCCGCTCGTGAACTCGGTGGGCGCATCGGCCGGGGGCGGGTACTCGAACGCCGGCGCCGGCGGACCGGGTTGTCCCGGTGGACCGGAGCCCGGCGCGGGACCCCACAGCGGAACCCGTGGCGAACCTGCGTTCTCCCTTGTCACACCGGTGTTCTCGGTGTCTTCCATGCGGGTCCGTCCTTCCCTGAGCCACATCCACCAGAAACAATCGCCACCACCTCGCGCGATGTTTCCCACATGACGAGGAGAGCGCGATGACCGAGGACCTTCCCCCATCGGGAGAACTGACGGACCAGCAAGTACCGGGCCGGGTGGCGGTCGGCACCATCACCCGGATCGGGGCCGTCCGTCAGGAACCTCCTGTGAGACGAAGCACGGCTCCCGCCTTGTGGGGGAGCGTGGCTTTCGCCGTCGCCGAGGCGGCGTTGAGCCCGGTGGTGGGAGGGGTGTCGATGCTGGCCAAGGCGGTTCTGGTCATCGGAGTGGTCACGGCGGCGACGTTCGCCCTGCACCGCTGGGCGCCGAGACCGGGCGCGACCGAAGTGCACCCGTTCTGGGTGAAGGACGTGACCGGTGCCGAACACCCCTGCCAGGTCAGGGGTTCCACACGGCGCGGCCTGCCCGCGGAGGGCACCGGCGTCCAGGTGTACGGCCGGAGGGACAGGTCGGGAACGGTACTGGTGCGAGAGCTGATCGCGGACGACGGCCAGGTGTGCCGTCCGCGCTTGCCGCTGCGGCAACGGATCGCGCGCGGTGCCGAGCTCGTGAACGTCGCTCTGTGGGCTGCGGCCGCGCTGACCGTGGCGTGGCTGCTGGTGTTCTCCCGGTGAACGTTGCTCCGGTCGAGTGACTGTTCGATGGAAGTTCCGCCTGGCGTAATGGTTTCTCCGCTGCGATCGATGTGACCGGCATCGAACGCGTGACGTCCTGGATGGACATGAGGGAGCTGGTGGCGTGCCGAGGCCACTGATGAACAACAGATCCGACTCCGCCGCGCGGATCGGACGGACGACCGGCTCGATCGCCGGAGTGGGAACAAAGGTGCTCTCCGGGGGTCGTTCAGCGCGTTATCTGCGTTCGTTGAAGGCGCTCGACGGCGCCGGCAAGCTGGCCACGGCCGACATCAGCGAGCTCGTCGACGCCGTGCACCGGGAGTTCGCCGACAAGTTCTGTTCCACACCAGTGGGAATCGTCGCACGCTGCTACCTCGGCGCACCGTACGAAGTGCACACACTCGCGATGGACGGCTCCATCATCTCGCACTACCGCACCGGAGAAGCGTTGCCGCACGGCATGGACCGCGCGCGATCTCTTGCGGAGTCCGACCACTACCTCGCCATCGAGGTCTACCCGGACCGCCTGGTGTGCGTCCGCCCCGACGGCTCGATCGTTCTGCTGGAGAGTGACCGGTGAACACGGTAAACGTCCCCGACCTCAGCGGGGTGGTCCGCGCTCTGAACCAGGTGACGCGCAACCAGGAAGTACTTGGCCAGCAGCAGGTCGCCCTGCATGGCGCGGTGTCGACCGTGCAGCGCAACCAGGACAACACCCAGCAGGAACTCCTGGGCCTCAAGGCGCAGTTCGTCGAGTACGTCCGCCGCGACGAGCTGCGGCAGAACCTCCAGCTGGCGCAGGTCCAGATCCTGGAGGTGCGCGGTGAGCTCGGCGACAAGTTCGGGAAGTTCGCCGAGGTGCGCGAGCTCGCCACCGGCACGTTGCAGGCACTCGACGCGGGCATCGTCTCGCAGGGAGCGATCCGCGACCTGTCCGAGGAGCTGATGCTGCGCACCCCCGGCTACTGGCTCGCCCCCGCGCTCATCGCCGTCGCCGCCTGGATCAGGGACGAACCGGAGCTCGCGACCAAGGCCATCGGTGAGGCGCTGCGCAGGGACAACGACAAGGCCTCGTTGTTCTTCGCCCTTGTCCTGCGCCGGCACCAGCGCGATCGGGCGACCGCCGCCTGGGTGCGGCAGTACGCCGCGCGGCAGGATCCGGCGAAGCTGTCGCCGGAGTTCGTGGTCGTGCTGGACGCGGTGTCCACCGGCACGTTCGGGCGCGAGGCGAAACCCATGCTGCTGGAACAGATGTCCGAGTGGTACGGCCGGATGAGCCAGGACCAGGACACCGTGGACAGACAGGTCGGGCGCTGGGCCAAGATGATCGACACGATGCGCCGGCCGGTGGACGCGCGCTACCAGCTGCTGCCCGTGCTCAGCCCGACCTGGCCGCAGCTCAAGGACATGTTCGAGGGCGCGACCGTGCACGGCGCGACGGAGGAGATGCTGCGCGCCACGTTCGACACGCCCGTACCGCAGAGCCACGACCTCCACGTGCGGGTCGACAACATCCTCGACGGACTGGTGCGCGACTTCGACGCCGAGGAAGCCCCGTACCGCAAGAGGGAAGCGTGGCTGCAGGCCGTCGTGAACGCGGACGGCGACCACGACGTGGCGAAGAAGGTGATGGCCGCCGAGGACCCGCTGCACGAGCAGACGGTCGACTTCCTCACGCTGCTCAGCAACGCCGCGTTGCACGGCGACCGGGCGGGCGCCTCGCCCGGCACCCAGCGGTTCACGCTGGCACTGGCGCGCGACTGGCTGGTGCAGGGCGCGGGCAGGCTCGAAGCGGGCAACCTCGCCTCCATGCCGTCCAGGGTCGAGCTGCGCGCCGAGGGCTGGACCGGCTGGGTGGACGGCGACACCGACGAGCAGCGCCTGGTCGGTTCCCTCTCCGAGCACGTCGACCGGGAGACCGAGAAGGCCGTCAGCGCGGTGCGGATGAGCGGCGCGGCTCAGGTCGCCGCGGTCTTCGGCGGTCTGGCGCTGCTGGTCGCGTTGCTCTCGGCGATCGGCGGTGCCAGCGGGTTCGCCTTGTTCATGCTGGTCGTGGCGGCGGCGCTGGGCATGTGGGCCGTGTTCGACATCAGGGCGCTGCCTGCCCGCCGGGCGGAGATCCGCCGCAAGGGCGACCAGCGCCGCGTCGCCGCCGTCGTGAAGCTGCGAGGGGCGATCGCCGAGCTCGTGGACTTGCGCGGCGAGTGGCAACGGGAGATCGCGAAGGCGCAGTCGTTGCGCACGTTCGCGGAAGGGCTCACCGCGACCGCCTTCGTCGCCACCGCACCCGATCAGCTGCGAGGAGCCTGACCATGCCCGGTCCAGCCCACAGCCAGGACCAGACCCCGCCCCAGCCGGTGACGGCTCCGCGCCACGGTGTCGCCGAACGGGACATCGCGCTGGAGCTGCCCGAGTGGGACCTCATGCCACCCGCGGAGTTCCTCGACCGCCGTGGGAAGCGGTGATCCGGTGCGACACGCTCCCGGCCCGTACGCGGACTGGCGCGCGTGGCTCGACGCGTTCGCGGAGGGCACCGACCTGCCCTCCGCGCACCTCGCTCCGATCGACGAGCAGATGGGTCCCCATGTGCACGAACGTCTGCTGCGGCACGTCTCCGAGGCGTTCTCGCGACGCCAGCGCCGCTGGGCGGACGCGTTCCAGCGCGACCTCGGCACCCTGGCCGGCGACCCCGGGCGGGCGGTGCACTCGCTGGCCGCCGCGATGGTGAGCGCCCGCACGCGACTCGTGCCGTTGCACCGGTTCTGCGCACTCCCCGCGATGCCGCAGGCGCTGCGGGACGAGCTCAAGTCCGCGCTCGACGAGACCTTGCGGTCCTCGCAGCGCAGCATCGAGGACTCCGTCCGGCACGCGCCGATGGAGCTGCAGGCGGCGGTGCGCGGGAACCGTCTGACGGCGCCACCGGCGCCGCCGTCCCCTCCCCCGCCGCCGGGCAGGCAAAGCCCTGGCCGGCGAGTGATCATCTGACCATCGGAGAACCCCATGCCCAACGGAGCGGAGACCAAGGCCCGCGTCGAGTCGTACCTGCTCGCCCGGATCCCGTTCGTCTCCATCCGCACCGTCGAACGCGCCCGCGTGCTCGACGTGCTCGGCGAACTGACCCGGGAGAAGCAGCTCGACGTCCTGGTGCACACGCTGAGCCAGGGGTTGCGCGACCTGCGCACCAGAACCGTGATCAGCGAGGACAAGTCGTTGCTGGGCGCGCTCGACCTCGCCGGCGAGTGGTTCCAGACGAGGTCGAACCTCACGATCGTCTTCACCGACGTGCAGCACCTCTCCGACGACAACGACATCTCGCGGCGGTTCGCCGACCTGGCGGCGCTCGCCGAGGAGCACGGCGGCTGCATCGTGATCATCACCTCCGACCCGGTGTGGAGCACGCTGCAGCGCATGGGCATGTCGGTGCGGCTCGACCTCCCCGACTTCGACGAGATGCACCAGGCGATCAGGGAGTTCCTCCGCCCGTACACCACCGACATCCGCATCGAGTGGAGCCCGGCGGACTACGAGCAGGCGGCATCGATCCTCGCCGGCGTCACGAAGACCGAGGCGCTGAACATCCTCGCCACCTTCGTGGTGAAGAAGGAGATCACCAAGGCCGACCTCGTCGAGCTCAGCCGCGCCAAGGACTCGATCTTCAGCGAGCTCTCCGGGATCGAACGCGTGCAGCTGCGCCCCGGCGAGTACGAGGTGGGCGGCCTCGCCGGGCTCAAGCACTGGCTCGACCGCAAGCGCGACCTGCTCACCATGGACCTGCGTGACCGGGGCATCCGCGCGCCACGCGGTGTGCTGCTGGTCGGCGTGCCGGGGTGCGGGAAGTCCCTGTCCGCCAAGACGATCGCGTCGGACTGGCAGCTTCCCCTGTACCGGCTGGACATGGGATCGGTGCTCGGCGCGTACGTCGGCCAGTCGGAGAAACGCATGCGTGAGGCGCTTGCCACCGCGGACACCGTGGCACCGTGCGTGCTCTGGATCGACGAGATCGAGAAGGGCCTCGCCGGTTCCGGTACCGACTCGACCGGCGTCACCACGCGCCTGGTGGGCCAGTTCCTCTACTGGCTGCAGGAGTCACGCGCGAGGGTGTTCGTCGTCGCCACCGCCAACGACGTCCGCTCGTTGCCGCAGGAACTGCTGCGCAGCGGCCGGTTCGACGACATGTTCTTCGTCGACCTGCCCGAGCCCGACGAGCGCCGCGAGATCATCTCGATCTACCTGCGCAAGTACCTGCGCACCGCCGTGGAGCCCGCTCTGGTCGACGAGCTGGTGCGGATCAGCGAAGGGTTCGCCGGCTCCGACATCCAGTCGGCGGTGACGGAGATCTGCCACGAGGCGATCAGGATCGGCGACGACAACGTCGGCGAGGACTACTACCTGAAGTGCTTCCGCAACGTCATCCCGCTGGCACGGTCGGCACCGGAGAAGGTCGAGGAGATCAGGCAGCTACGGGACAGGGCCATCCCGGCGTCCGGCCGCACCCGTGTCACGGCCGACCAGCCGGCCGCGTCCCGCCGGGTCGTGCTCGGCTGACTCGCCCCGCCGAGGCCGGTGCTCATCGCGCGCCGCGCATGAACAACATGACGTCGAGATTCGCCCACTGGCCCAGGGGAAGCGGCTGTTCCTCTTTCACGACGAGCCGCTTGATCCGTCCGAAGAGGACCAAGGCGCGCCGGGCGGTCGGTGGAGCAGACCCGCGGATCGCCTTGGACACCTCGGAACTCACCCGCCTGACGACCGCGTCCGGCAGTGGCGGCACCACGATGACGTACTGCGCACCGTTGCTGACCGCGGCGGTGGCGAGCCTGATGAACTCATCACGCACATCGCCCAGAGGTGTCGCCGTGTCGGCGGGATCGGCCTGCAGCACGACGAGCGAGGTCGGTGTCATCATCATCGCGTCGAGGTCGACCAGTGTCTCGGAGGACGCTCTCCGCTTCGCGTCGAAGTCGCGCACCCTGAGCGAAACACCCGACGACGTGACCACGGTGGAGCCGATCAAGTGCACCAGTTTGTGCACGGGCGGTTCTCTCAGCGGCGGTTCCAGCGCCGGCGGTTCCAACGCACCGGGCACCGACCGTGCGAACAGCCGCTCCGGTCCGCCGTGCACCACATCACCGCGCGCCCAGTCCGCCTCGCGGATCACCGGCCGCCTGCCCGGCTGCAGGCGCAGCCACAGCAGGTTCGTCAGTTGTGTCGACTGCGGGCGATAACCGAGCCACTGCTCCCAGCCCAGCGGCTCGAGGGAGGGATGGACGTGCAGGGCGACCGCGGTCAGCCTGCCGTCGACGGCGGATCTGGTGCTGATGCTCGCCATCGCGAGGGACACCGTCTCGAAGGGGTCGGCCGGGTGGATCTCCGTCGCCCAGGAGTCCTGGTCGTCGCCCGCCGGGCGTCCCGGCGCGTGGTCGAGTTCCGCAGTGTCCCCGGAAGCCAGCGACAGCCGCACCTTTCCGTTCGCGACGGGCTCGATGACGATCCTGCTCGCGCTGGCGCCACCCAGCGCGCGATCGCGCGCCCTCAGGGCCAGCGCCATGAGAACCACGACGGGACCGAGCACCGCGAGGATGACGGAGATGAAGAAGATGACGGTGCTGAAGTAGAAGAGGACCGCGGGCAGGAGACTCAGGACCAGCAGGAAGAACAGTCTGGACGGTGTGGTGTCGTGGATCGCCTGGGCCAGGCTCATGGGCGGCCGCTCCACGTGCGTCGGCGTCCGTTCCTCCACCGGGGGTTCCGCCACGACGAGACGGCTCTCCAGCGCGGCGGCCCGTTCCGAGGCCTCGTCGAACCCGGACGCCTCCAGCAACTCGCGTGCGCGCCGTAGCAGTGGGGCGGCGTTGTCCGCGCTGACCAGCAGCAACGATTCCCCTGCCATCAGGGCGATCCGGCCGCGAAGAGCAGTGGCACCAACAGGCCCGAGCCTCAGCAGCCGTTCGGCCGCGGTAGGTGCCGAGGTGCCGAGCAGGCACGCCGACTCCCATTCGTCGACCAGGTCGGCGTCGGGGCGGTCGAGGGCCGACGGGTCGATCTCGCGCTCGCCGAGCAGGGCGAGCACGAGCGAGGCTTCCGCGCGGGTCCGTGGCGTCCCGTCCTGCACGAGCCGGTTGACCGGCGCCCACTGGGTCGTGCGGTGCCAGCGGCACAGCCGCAGCGCGGCCAGGTCGCAGGCCTCGACGATGTCCGGGTCGTCACCGCGCAGCAGGGCGGCGTCGCGCTGGCCGCGCAGCACGTCCGAGGCCTTGCCGGGATTCTCGGCCAACGACCAGGCGTCGGCGAGCGCGCCCGCCAGCGGGCGGGCCATCCGGTGGTGCAGCCAGCGCAGGGACGACTGGCCGGGTTCCAGCAACGCCTCGTGCTCGGGAATTTCGTGCAGGCGCCCGAAGCACAGGTCGTAGTCGACGATCGCGGCGGCGAGCCGGTCGGCGTCGATGTCGGTGCTGCGGCGAAGTGACTCGGCCTTCCACTCGTCGAGAACGTCCCTCGGTACCGCCTCGCCACCGTTCAGGGCGATCAGCACGCGCATCAGGCGTGCGCGATCGACGAGACCACGTGGGGGAAGCCAGTCCCGCCATTGCCCCTGTGACGTGTCGGCCCTTTCGGCACGCGCGACCGCGAGATCAGCGACGACGGCCGCGCCACCGAGGTCGTTGGTGCGCAACAGGTGAGCAGCGTGCAGGATCGCCGCCGTCACGCCCACCGCGTTCCGTTCGGAGTCGGTCAGCGCGACCAGTGCCGGCTCCAGGCTCGGGCCGGCGGCCGCCCCGTCGAACTGGCTCTCCAGCGCACCGATCAGGACGTCGGGACTGCTGAACCAGCTGCGCTCCCACCGGGTGAACGCACGACCGGGCTGCTCCGCGAGCACGTCCTGCCCGTCGGCGAGGCCGGCCTTGGTTCTCGTGGCGAGCACGCCCAGGACCGCCCGGTCTTCCAGCACCGTCCGCAGTGCGGGGTCGGGATGTCTGCGCGCGAACGCGATCACGCTCTCCCACAGCCGGGAGACCGTGGCGCGCTGGCCGGTGTGGATTCGTGCCGACGCCTGCGTCGCCAGCACGGCCGCCAGGATCGTCGGTCCCTCCCCGGTGTCGCGCTGGGCCTCCACCGCCGCGACCCGTGGCGTGATCTGCATGGCCCACGCCCACTCGGACTCGGCGCAGATGCGCGCGTCGACGGCCACCCACACCTCGGCGGCGCGGTCCGCCGGAAGCAGTCTCACCGCGGCCTCGACGGTCTCCGCGGGGATCTCCCGCAACGGTTTCGAGTCCATCGCGTGGACGGCGTCGCGGCCGAGTTGGATCCTGTCGATCGGGTAGCGCACGGGTGATTTCGCGACGACGGCTCTCATCCGGTCCCGGACGTGGTCGTCGACCTCGATCACCGCGGGCCTGCCGTCCGGGCGCGACGCGAGGATGTTGACCCACTCGTGCGCCGCGAGTCCCTGGAACGCCGCCAAGGGATCGACGCCGGCGCGTTTCAGGGAGGGCGTGATGAGGTCGAGGTCGAACCGCCCGAGCTCCACGGCGACCGGCAGCGCTTCTCGCACGTCGCGGTCGTTGATGCGGGCGATGATCCGCCGTTCGACGTACGGATCTGCGACGGAGTCCACCAGGTCGGCCGCGGAGAACGTCTCGGACTCCAGCACCCAGTCGCAGTAGACCGCCAGCTCGAACGGGTTGTGGTGGATGCCGTCGGCGCCGATGGCGCGGCGCAGCAGGAGACTCCAGAGGTCTTCGGGGATCAGGCGCTTGACCGCGTTCGACCGGTGCGCGAGGTAGCCGGCCGCCTCGTCCGCGGTGAACCCGGGCATGTGCAGCACGTTGACATGCGGGCGATCGCGCAGGTTCGGGCCGCCGTGCGGGCGCTGCTCTTCAGGCGGCAACGTGAGCCAGCGCCTGCCCGCGAGCACAACGCGGACGTGCGGCGATCGCCGGTGCACCATTTCCAGCAGTTCGAAGGTGTGGTCGATGGCCGGAGCGTCCACGCCGGGCGCGTAGAGCTTCGCCAGTTCCTCACAGGTGTCCAGCACGAGCACAACCGGCTGGGGCAGTTCGTCGACCAGGCTGCCGAACCGTTCGACCACCTTGTGCCGCAACGACCTCACCTGGGCCGCGGCGGACTCCGGCTTGGCGATCTCGGTGTGCAGCTCGTTCGCGGCGTCGTGCAGCCTGCGGTACGACGACTCCACGGCGCGGGTGCCCGCGTAGCCCAGCAGTTCGTCGGAGAGCCGGAGCACCAGTTCGGCGGGTCGTAGCTCGGGGAACAACGGGTCGAGGTGGTCGAAGTCCACCCGTGCCACCGACATCGGCTCCATGCGCTGGTCCGCCGCGAACTTCCCGGACGCCAGGTACCGGATCGTCATCGTCTTGCCGACGCCCGCGTCACCGAGCAGGTGCAGCATCCAGCGCTTCGCCGCCGGCTCGCACAACTCGCGGATCGCGTCCTCGGCCTTGCGTCGCCGGAAGTAGTGGGCGAGGTGGGCGACGTCGTCGCGCACCCGGTATTCCCTGCCGAGCCGCCACTGCGCGCGCTGGACCGCCTGCTCGAGCGGACCACCCACGACATCGCTGACGTGCTGCGCCACGGCGATCAGCGCGGCGGCCGCCGGGATGTCGGGCTTGCGCAACCGGCTTTCGACCGTCGCCATCAGTTCAGCGCCGCTCGGGTCCTGCCAGAAGTCCTCGACGTCGAGCCACCGCCGCAGCACCGCGTTGCTGGGCCGGGCCGCGCGCACGAGCGCGAACACCTGGCGCACCTGGCCGTCCAGGTCGCCGGAGAACTCGCGTTGCAGGTGCTCCCCGACGTCCTTGCGCTGGCGGGCCCGGACCCAGTAGACGATCTCGCTCGTCCTGCCCAGCGACCGCCTGCACTCGATCAGGTCGGCGTCGTCGAGTCGCTCGACGAGTTCACGGAAGTCCGACGGCGAGTCCACGAGGCCCAGCTCGATCGTCAACTTTTCCGTCCACTGTGGAATCAAGGTGGCCCAGCACAGGTGCTCGGGCGCGACGTCTTCCAGGTCGAGGGATTCGAGGGCCTCGGCGAGCTCAGCGAGCCGCACCCGGATGTCGGCGGGCAGATGGTCGCTCACGGGTGCAGCCGCCGGTAGTTGTCCCACGCTTCCTCGTCGTCGTCCGCGACGAACGTCTCGTTCACGCACAGGGCGACCGCGAGGTTGTACAGCTCTCGCTTCACCGCGACGGGCCTCCCGTCGAGCAGGTGGAACATGGCATCGAGCACCTCGGAACTCACATCCGCCTTGGCCGCGTACACCTTGCGGTACTGCGGCTTGTTCTTCTTCCAAGGATGCAGCAACACCCACTGGAATCCGACCACGGCTTCCTTGATGGTCAGCACATCGAGCTCGGGAAAGGCGTAGCCGGGCTTGCCGTCGTACGACTCGGAGAACGCTTTGACCCGCGCGCCGTCGTGCTCGCGGGAGGAGGCGGTGAAGATCACCGGTGCCGGTCGCGCCGAGGTGCCGAGCCCGTCGCGGCCGGTGCGCCCGAGGATCTGGAGGAGCGGTTCCAGCGCACCCCACCTGTGCACCTCGTCCGCGAGGACGACGACACGGGTGTCCTTGGAGAACGGATCGCCCGCGGTGCTCATGACCTCGGCGAACGCGGCCAGGTCCGTGGCGAGCCTGGGCGCCGTCGTCACCGGGTCCAGAGGCCCCGCGGACTCCCTGAACGCCACCAGGGTGTCCAGCACGCGATCACTGCGGTCCTCCGGTGTCAGCGCTGCCAACGCCTCCGGGGACACGTCTCCGCGCGGCTCGAACCGAGGATCCGCCCCGAGGGTCCTGAGCTTGGTCAGAGGCACGTCGAACTGGCGGGCCAGGTCTTCCAGGGCGAGGAGAATCCCCACGACGACGTCACGCAGGCCGCCGGGCGGTTCGGTGTCGAACGGCCCCAGCAGCACCGGCAGATGCCCGCGCAACAGGAGCTGGAACCCCATCTCCCGCAACAGCCGCGTGCCGCCCAGTCCTTTGATGGAGGCGTCCCGCACGGCGGCGATCGTGCCCAGCCTGGACGACGACTCGTACTCGAAGAGGTCGTCGAGCAACCCCATGATGGCGTTGCGGCCGATGAAGACCGGGGGCTCGCTCAGCCGAAGGCGCTTGGCGACGTCCACCAGCCGACCGGCGGCCTCGGCGTCGACCGGGCGGAACGACGAGCTCAGCTCCTCCCCGGCGAACAACGCCGGCATGGCCCAGTCGAGCTGCGTCGAAGGACTGGCCGACTGCTGCAGTGCCGCCCGCCGCCCCTTCGCGGCCGCCTCGACGACCGGCACGCCGCGGTACACCGCCTCGACCAACTGCTTCGTGTAGAGGCGGCAGGCAGGTTCGCTGACCGCGCCCGCGACGGCGGACACGATCGGAATGCCGCGAGCGACGAGCTCGGCGGCGAGCGGGCTCGCGTCGACGAGCTTCCCGCCGGTCAGGCCCGCTCCTCCGGACTGGCACGCGCTGAGCACGACGGCCAACGGCGCTCCACCGGCGGTGAGCGCGGGCATCAACGAATCCGCGCCGACGGGGAGGTGATCCGCGAGTCGGAGCAGCCCCTTGCCGTCGACGACCTTTCCGTGGGCGACGATGTGCACGATGTCGGGCTGGAACTGCTTGCAGTGCCACGCGAGGCTGTCGATCGTCACGCCCTGCACGGCTTTCGACGAGCAGTAGCCGTCCATCTCGAACGCCTTCAGCAGTCCCATGAACATGGCGCCTGGACGGATCGTGTCCTCGTCCAGCGAGCCGCCCACGGCGAACAACACCTTGGGCGGGCGGGTGATCGACTGTGGCTGCCGCGGTCCGGCCGGCACCACCCTGGTGATGGCGACCAGCAGGTCGGGGTGCCCGGCCAGCGCGTTGCGGCCGTCGTGCATCGCTTCCCAGGACAGCTGGTGCAGTTCGGCCTCGTCGGCTGGCCAGCGCAGTGCGAGTTCGACGCCTTCGACCGCGACCACGTCCGGCGCCTGACAAACGCTCGCCCAGGTCTCCTGGCCGAGCAGGCAGTCGAAGAGCCATCTGCCGTAGTGCTGCACCTCGCCGTTCGGGCAGTTCTTGGTGGCGAGGCGGCTCAGCAGGTCGCCGAGGTCGTCGGCCGGCATCCCGCCGCGACGCGCCGGCACGCCGCGGACCACGCCGTCGCAGCTGACCTCGCACCGGTCGAGTTCGTACTGCGCCGTGATGCCCGGCCCCGACACGGTGACCGTCCAACCGGCCTTGCGGTCCTGCTCGTCCACCTTCTCGTACCGGGGCACGAGATCTATGAACACACGTGGCAGGACCACATGCACCTCCCTGCCTCGCAAAGCGAGCCCTACACCGCGGTGAAACCAGAGCACCTGGTAGATCGCAATCACCGAGCGGTCGTTAGCGAAATCGGTGATTTGTTTCAAAATCGTCCGAACGGGTGGTCCGGCGCCGGGCAGCTAACGCACCACCGCCGGGTTCACGATGATCGCGTCGTGGACCGCTGGGCGGCCCCCTGACACAAGTGGCGGGCGAATGTCTTCAGATGTGGATGGCCCGAACCGGCTCCACCTGCGGGTCGAGCGCAGCAACCGCGCTCTCGACGCATTGTCCGACGAGATCTCGACCTGGGTGCGCGTCAGGAGAGCGGAGAAGGAATTCAAGCGTCTGGTGCGCCAGATCGGTGTGCTCGAGGTGATGCTCGTCAGGATGACCGAGCGGCTGCGGACCGAATTCGCCGCCGTCGAGTCGTTCACCGAAGACGGAGCGGGCTACGAACGGTGCCGTGAGCTCGACCGGAGCGTGGCGAATCTCCGCCGGGTATTCCACTGGTATTTGAATAAATACGAACAACGCCGTGATCCGCGATTCGCGACTGTTCTTCGCAGTGCCGACGAGGTCGTGCGCAGCTGCTGGACGCCGTCCGACAACGCCGAGCTGGTTCGGACCGCGCCGTTGTGCTTCATCGACAACTCGCCAGAAGCGTTCACCGTGCGCCGCTGCGTCGTGCCGGCGGAGCTGAAGGTCAAGTCGGACCGGCTGCTGGCGGACCTGATCGGCGAACTGCCGATTCCGGTGATTTTGCTGCCGGAGACGGCCGTGCGGGAAGCGTGGTGGCTGGTGCTCGCGGCGCACGAGGCGGGTCACCAGGTGCAGGACGACTTCGACCTCGGCAAGGTCGTCTCGGATGCGCTCACCGGCGCCGCTGGACCGCACGCCGTGGCCTGGACGCGCTGGGGTCGCGAAGTCTTCGCCGACGCCTACTCCGTTGTCATGGTCGGATACGCGGCGGCGTGGGCCATCGACGAACTGCAGCACGCCTCGCCCGAACGGATGCTCGTGGCGGACGGCGGATACCCGCCGCCGCTGCTGAGGACGGAGCTGCTGCGGGAACTGGCGCGGCAACTGGGCATCGACGTGCCCGGGTACGACGGCGGCGAGCTCGCGCAGGAGCGGAAGGCCCTGCCCGCGATCGCGGCCGCGTTGCTCGCGGTCCCGGTGGGCGACAGGACCCTGGCTGACCTCCGCTCCCCCGACGCGCTCGGCCTGACGAACCGGCGCCGGAGCTGGTCCGGGCAGCTGACGTCGGACGCGCCGATGATCACGCCTGTCAACACGCGCTTCGCCCCGCGCACGCTGATCGGGGCCGGCGTGGACAGCTATCTCGCACTGCTCTCCCGAGGTCACCCCGAGCAGGCGGGCCTGGTGCACCACAACCTGATCACGGCGCTCGCCGGCAGCGGTGGCGAAGGCGTGCTCGCGCCCGCGCCGCGGCCCGTGCTGCAGGCGCTCGCCGATCGGCTCGCGGACCGGCTGCTCGCCGGATGAACGAAAGGCCTCTGCCATGCCGCAGGACTTCTCCAACAAGGTCTTCCAGCGAATCAGGAGGTGGTTCGACGACGACACCCGCCAGACCACGCTCGAGTTCCTCCCCGACCCGGCGGCGGGCCCGCTCGCACCGGGAGAGGGCTACCTGCGGGTCTGGCTCGTCGAGGGCTTCCTGGCCAAGGCGAGGACCTGGGGCGCCCAGCACCACCCCGCCCTGTACGCGGGCGTGCAGCTCAACTTCCTGGGCGCGGGCAACAAGCCGACGCCGTTCAGCCTGCTGCAGAACCGCCCGACCTGGAAGGCGCCCGGCGCGTACCTGAACTTCCCCGTCACCACCCTGCTGCCCTACAGCGGTGGCACGGTCGAGATCAACGCCGCCCTCTACCGTTCGTCGGACACCGGACCGATCGGCCTCGCGGCGAAGGTCGTGAGCGGGCTGTCGTCGTTGATCGGCCTGCCGCTCGGCGTCGTGAGCACCATCGCCGACAAGGTCTCCGACGGACTCGACGTCATCCTCGACGCCCAGGAAGAGGACCCGGAGCTCGGACTGCACTGGACGATGGCGCCCGACGGCGGTGGCGGACAGTCCGTGCGACCCGGCTACCTCATCGTCGCCAACACGCCCCATGGCACGCTGCCGAAGGACCTCACCATCAAGAACGACCGGTTGCACGGCAACGGCGTTCCGCTCGAGGGCGTCGACTTCCTGGTGCTGCGCGTCGAATGCCGCGCCGCCCGGGACGAGTACTGGCTGCCGGAGCTCGAGGAACTCCGCGTTCGTGCCGTGGACGCGTACCTGAACCAGCAGCTGGAGACGTTCGAGAGCCTGCGCCGGACCGCGATCTACATCGCGATGACCTGCCCTGACTTCAGCCGTCACGACAGGCTCAGGGTGGCGAAGGTCGTCACGGACCGGATCGACGAGGTGAAGCTGGTCGGAGCGGTGCCGCCGGCGGAGTCCGGGTTGGGCCACCTCACCGCCGCGGACCTGCCCCACATCGACGAGGTGCGCGATCTGACGCTCGAGGAGCTGCTCGCGAACTAGTGTCCTGCGCCGGAAATTCGTCATCAAAGTATGAAGGTTGATGAGGGGAGCTTTCATCAACCTCAGGTTTGGGAAAGCTCCCCTCATCAACGTCGCGGGGCCTCAGCCACGCCGTCATCAACTGCACGCGGGGCGCTTTCGTGCGCTCCACGCGCACGAAAGCGCCCCGCGTGCGGCACAAACGGCACGGACTTCAGCGGCGGACTTCCGGCGTAGGGCACTAGTGGCGTGGCCCGGAACGTCGCCGGGCGAATTCGCGGCCGGACGGGCACATCGCGGCGCCGCCCCCACGTCCTCGTACTGGTGTACGGGCATGTGGGGGCGGCGCCGTGCGCGCAGAGGTTCGACTCGGAATACGCAGTGACCGCGCGCGCCGAATGGAGACATTTCCCAGCGCGAATCGCATCGGCGTGCGAGCGAATCCGCGTGGACGCCAAATGATTGCGCCGTCATTCACCGGCGTGCTCATAGCGCCCCGCCAGCCATCACGAGGTTCTATCGCCGCTCATCTGACGCAGTTCCCGCGCACGAACGATTATTCCACGCGTAACGGGATCGGGGGTCAATTCATATGTTTCGAGCATGACTACACCGCCGCAGAGGAAGAGTGGGTGCGGGCAGACGATATCGCCTCCCGCACTCCGCTCGAACAGCGTGTGTCATCGTCGTGCGGACTTGTCACTTCTTGCTGTCATCTCCGTTGCCGCCACCAGACATCTGCAATCACCTCCACCCGGAGATGGCGGCCCGGATGGCGGCCCAGCGGTTCATCAGCCGTCAGGAACACGCTTTCGCTGCCGTGACGCGGTCGCGCAGCATCGCGGTTTTCGCGTAGTAGCGGGACTTTTCGACCTGCCCGTCCGTGTTCTCCTTGAGCCACACCTCGACCAGCTGCACGAGTTCGTCGGCGCGCTGCAGCACCCGTGCCCGGTCGGCGGCGAGATCATGCTCCAGCGCGAGCAGCAGCACCGGCGCCGCCCTCAGTGCGAACAGGCAGTCGTCCAGCCTCGGGCCCAGCTTCTCCGGTGCGTACCTCCGGTCGGCCAGGACGCTGCCCACCCAGCCGAACGCCCGCTCGATCCAGCCCCGCGCCTCCTCCTGGGCACCGTTCGCCAGCAGCAGCTC
Organism: Lentzea californiensis; assembly: GCF_024648825.1. GTDB lineage: Bacteria > Actinomycetota > Actinomycetes > Mycobacteriales > Pseudonocardiaceae > Lentzea > Lentzea californiensis. Next base: position 416,050 of record NZ_JANBBE010000005.1, on the reverse strand, counting down.
GGCCAGCGCGGCCGCGGTGTCCGCGGCCAGGTACCAGCTGCGGGCCAGCGGCCGGATGTCCCTGTGCACGTTGAACAGCCGGGTGCGGCCGGGGATCACCGAGTGCGTGAACAGGTGCAGCGCGGCACGCAGGTCCGCCTCGCTGTCGCGGTTCCCGCCGAGGAAGGCCGCGTAGTTGTGCAGCTGGAAGCTCAGGCTGCTGTGGTCTGCGTCCTGGCTGAAGAGGTCGACCTCGACCGCTTCGGCGAACGCCCGCCAGTAGCGGTGCAGTGCGCCGGTCAACGCGGCCGCGTCCCCGGCGGTGTCGCGCAACTGGTAGAGCTCGATGCAGGCCACCACCAGCACGTCCGCCACCGCACCGCGGTCGAGCACGCCGGAGGCCAGGCACTCGTCGGCGGCGCGGATCAGCGCGGCCACGGTCTCGTCGCCGGCGTGACCGTCGTGCCGCTGGACGCTCGCCCGCTGCACCGCGAGGCGCAGCCTCGTCTCCGGCACGACCGGGTCGTCGGCGGGGACGGTGCCGAGCAGCGCCTCGACGTCGTCGAGCAGCGCGGCGAACTCCGGGCCGCACACCCATCGCGACGGTGCCAGCAACCCCATCTGCCGCACGACGCCCATCGCCGCGAGCACCACCGCGCGGCGGGCGAGCACCGGCAGTGCCGCGACCTCCCGCGGGGCGGGCAACCGCACCGGCTGCGCCATCTCCTCGCCCAGCGCGTCGGTGAACTCGTCCGGGTGCTCCAGCTCGCCGGGACCGTGGGCCCACGCCTCGACGAGCTCGCGGACCAGACCGGACGACGGCACCATCGCCTCGGCGACCAGCTGGCCGGGTTCGCGTGCGCTCACCCAGACGTAGCCGACGCTGTCCGGCGAGCCCATGTTCGCGAGCAGCCGCACCAAAAGCGCCGCCATCCGGTCACCGACGCTCGGGCCCCCGGCGGACGGCGCCGTGTCGGAGTCCGCCGGTGGCAGCCCACCCGCGGCGTTGAGCCGGCCGACCGCGATGCCGTCGATGAAGTCGAGCGCGCTCGGCCTCGTCAACGGGTCCGGCGCCAACGGCTCCACAGCGCCGATCTCGCAGCGCGCCTTCGGGCCTCCCGCGATCCGGTCCGCCCAGGGGAACCGCGGCGGGGTGAGCGACTCGCGCTGGATCGTGCGCGCCTTGATCGCCGCGAGCACCAGCGCCGGCTGCGACCGGTAGACCTCGACCGCGGTGGCGGCCCAGGCCGCGATCCATTGCACGGTGGGAAGTTCGCCGCCGTCGGCACCCCGCAGCAGTGGCAGCGCGGTGGCGATCGACTCAGTCGCCGGTGTGAGCAGGACGTTCGTCGCCGTCAGCACGATCGCGGCCTTGGTGTCGGGCCCGAAGCGGTTGACCGTGGCGGCCACGATCTCGTTCGGCAGCGTCTTGCCACCGGCGGGGAGCACGGCGCGGTCCTGTTCGAGCCACTCGCCCTCGTGCGCCTGCTCGCGCAGCCGCGCGGCGGCACCTCTGGCCGGCAACGGGGCGCCGCGGGCGATCTCGGACACCGTGATGGCGGTGAAGTCGCAGACCCAGGTCATGGGGCGGAACGGGTTGGCCTCGGACGGCACACCGAAGAGTGCGGCGACCTTCCGCGCGAACCGGGCGGGCACCAGCTCGGCCCTCTTCTCGATCAGCCCGGGCACGACAGCGGGCAGCAACGCCATCACTCACTCCTATTCCACGGCAGGGAAACACTCGCACACCCGGCGAGCAGGGATCGCGGAGGCGGCTCGTTCGTCACGGTTCGGCAACCCTCGTTCACATAGAATCTTACGTTAGTGTAGGAAACACTCATGATTTTGTCGCCGCAGACATCCCACCTTTCGGCCGAAGTTGTCAGGGTCACACTCGCGGAGTTGCACAAGTCCCGGAACGACCTGCATCGCAGCCACCTCGTGAGCGGGTGCGACATGACGCTCGCGATGCCGGGTCTGAGCACTGGACGCGCCGTGCGGTCCGCCCTCTTCGAGCTGACCGGTGAGTGCGTGTGTCGTGACTTGGTGGTGGACGTGTTGCAGGTTGTCTGCGAGTTCCTGACGGAACACGGTGCCGACCGCACCAATCTCCTCGGTGCGGTCCGGTCGCACGTGCGCAAGCGGGTCGTCGACGTGTTCCGCGGCTACCGCGCACACCAGGGCGCACAGGTGAAGCCGAGGACGGTCCGCCAGAACAGGTTCGGCCGCGCCCTGCCCGACGAGGAGCACCGCGCCGTGCTCGGGCACCTGGCCGACGAGGCCGGCTACTCGTCGCCCTTACCCGGCCACGGTTACCTGTTACGCAGGCTGGCCGAACGCTGTGCCAAGGAGTTCGACCGGCCCGTCCCGTACTACCTGGAACGCCTGCCCGCCATCCTGCACACCGTCAAGTCGGTCTGCAGCGCCGGGCACCGGGTCAACATCGGCACCCGCACCGCCCCCGAGTACGTCTCCTGGTACGACGCGTACATCGATCGGCCACTGGGCCGGCGCCCGGACACGAACACCCAGCCGCTCAACGACGACAACGCCTGGGCCTGTCCCGCTCTCGAGCCCGCCGGCGACTCCGACGCCGTGGTCGTCGACCTCATCGTCACCGCGGTCGCCGCCGCCCCGTCCGGCACGCAACCCCAGGCCCTGCGCACGGCGGTGCTCGACCTCGCCGACCGCGGCCTCGTCCCCCACCGCCGGGCGGCGTCACTGCTCGCTGACCAGACGCGGTTCGACGGCGTGCTGGCGGAGGCTCGTGAGGTCATCACCCATGTCTGACGACCTGTGCCACGAAGTCGCGCGGCTCACCGAGCTGTTGCACCTGCACGAGGACGACCTCGACCCGGCCGTCGCCGGAGCGACCGGCCTCGCGCTGATCGATCTGCGGCCCGGTGAAGGAGCCGCCGGGCCGGAGGACGTCGAGCGGGCCGTCGGCCTGATCACCTTCGCCCTGCGCCACCTGCCCCACCACCCCTGCGCCCACCTGTGGCGGTACCGGTCCGCCGGCGCGCTCACCCACCTCGCCGAGCACCACGAGTCGCAGGAACTTCTCGCCTCGGCGCTCTCCACCCTCGCCCTCGTCGCCGCGGACGCGACCGCGCCCGCCGACGTGGCCGAGTGGGCCGCCGTCGACGCCGCCGAGCTGACCAAACTGCGGCTGGCCACGGCGGACTTCACCGCCGAGGACGCGCGCCTGCACCTGGACGCCCTCGCCGCGCACTCCTCGGTGGTGCACAACCCCTACGAGGTGCTGGAGTTCCGGCGCGAGGTGGCGCTCGCGCACCGCTGGGCCTACCCGCACACGCTCGACCTCGACGACCTGGAGAACTCCGCGGCCGGCCTCACCACCGTGCTCGCCGAACTCTCCGAAGAGGATCCGGCCAGGCCGGAAGCCTTGGAAGCACTCGCACTCGTCCAGGAGGAACGTCATCGGCGCGGGGACGACCCCGAGCTGCTCGACGTCGCCGTCACCGCGGCGGCCGAGTTGCGCGCCCTCGTGACCGAGCCGCCGGCCGCCGCGTACACCCGCTCGCTTGTGGCAAGTCTGCTGGCCACCCGCTACCTGGAACGTGGCACGACGGCCGATGCCGACGAAGCCCTCGCCGAGTTCGCGGCCGTGCGGGAGCAGATCGAACTCGGCACCGAGCACGCGGCCCAGTACGGCGTCCTCAGGTGCATGCGCGGCGCCGATATCGGCGATGTCGCAGCGATGTCGGACGGCGTACGCACGCTGACCGAACTCTCCGCCACCGAGGAGGGAGGCTCGGCCTGGACGTCGAGCGTCCTGGCCGAGACGCACTTGGTGCTCGCCCGCCAGGCCGGGGCCGAGCACCTGTGGCCGGCGCTCGACTGGGCCGACGCCACCCTCGCCGACGCCGGCGAGGAGCACGACGGCACGATCCAGCTGAGGGTGACCCGGCTGGAAGCGGCCGAGAGCGCCGGACGCGAGTTCGGCGTGCACGCCGTCCTCGCACGCTATGACGTGCACGGCTGGTTGACCGACGCGGAACGGGCGGTGCTGGAAGCGCCTGCCGGCACGAGCGCACGACTGCGCACCCACCTCATGATCAGGCTGGCGCTCCTGCGCACCCAGTGGATGGCGGAGCTGGCCAGACCGGACGACGACCTCGGGTTGCTGCTGAGCAGCCTGTGCGACCTGGCGGAGGTGGTCCGGCACGACCTGCCGGCGGACGAGGAGGAGGCTCTGGCAGGTCTGGCCGCGTACCTGGCCTGGATGAGTCGCGCCTACCTGACCGGAGACGCCCCTGAGCCGTTGAACCTCGAAGCGCTGGGGCCGTTCTTCGACTGGATCGGCGCCGGCAAACCCGCGTCCGAAGTGGACGAGGTCGAGGGTGAGGCCATCGAACTGACACGCGCGCTCGCGCGGTGCGTCCGCTCAGGACAGGACTTCCGGGCTTTCACCGGCGACATCGTCGCGCTGGTGTGGCGCACCGACGCCCTTCCGCCGAGTGTGGAACGGGACCGCCTGCGGCAGTACGTGCAACTGCTGGCCAGGGTGCTCGGTCCACCGAGCAGCACCGAGCCGCTGATCCCCGCAGAGCTCCTGAACTCCGTCGACGGGCTCGGCGTCGTCATCCACAAGGCGGACGACCTGCGCACCGCGATAGCCGGGGGCGACGTGGACGGGGCGCTGTCGGTCCACCAGGCGATCGACCAGGCCGCCTCCGACGCGCTGCCGGGTTCCTCGCAGGAGCTCCTCGCCCGGATCGCCTCCGGTGTCTCGCGGGCCGCGATGGCGAAGATGCTGCCCGCACGGCCGGAAGCGCTCGACGAGGCGATCTCCGCGGCGGACGGGGAGTGGGCTCGCACTGGCCGGCCGGAGAGCGCGCTCGCCCTCGGCCGCCTGCTGCGCTCGCGCAACCGGCCCGCCGACCGCGCGAGGAGCCGTGAGCTCGGCCTGACGGCCTCGGTCGACGGCGAGCAGGTCGCGGCGTGGTGTCTCGCCGACGACGCACGCGACGATCTCGTGCGGGTGCTCGAAACCAGACGAGCCGCGACGTTGGACATCGCTCCGCACGCGTTCGGGACGGACGAGGTACGTGCCGCGCTGCGGGCCACGAACGCGGACGCTCTCATCTACCTGTTGCCGCACAACAAAGCCCACGGTGGCACGGCGGTGGTGGTCGCCGCGGACGGATCGGTCGGCGTGACGCCGTTGCCGAAACTGCGCACCGAGCGGATCTCCCGGTTCCGCACCGCGTGCGAAACGCTGCGGGCGAACGTCCGCACCGCGCCGCGCCGGCAGCTCTGGCAGGCCGAGCTGACCGAGCTCTGCGCGTGGGCCTGGGACGCCGCCGGTGTGGCGTTCGAACCCTGGCAGGGGAAGCGCCTCGCCCTGGTGCCGGTGGGCGAACTGGGGCTCGTGCCGTGGGAGGCGGCACACCGTGAGGTGGCCGGTGCCCGCAGATTTCTGTTGCAGGACAGCGAGATCACCCTGGTCCCAGCCGCTCGCACGATGGCCGGCGGCACGGCGGAGATCCACACCGGCGCGGTGATCGTCGGCAATCCCTGCAAGGACGACCCCGCGGCGGCGGTGCTGGCCGAGAGGCTGCGTGACGACTTCCGCCCGGACGGCGTCTTCCTCGGCGGCCACGGCGGTCCCCCGCGGCCGTGGCGACCGTCGCCGGACGGCGCGGGCACCCCGGACGAGGTCGGCGCCGCGATGGTGAACGGACTCGGCGTCCTGCACCTCGGCTGCCGGGCCACCTCCGACCTCGGTGACCCCGGGAAGTCCTCGATCGCACTGCACGGCGGTGAACTCCTGCCGCCACCGGCCGAGGTGGAGCTGGTCACGCTCACCGACCACGTGCTGCACGGGACCGGCCACGACGACGCCCGTGCGTTGCCCGCGCGCTTTCTCGCGAACGGCGCGCGGCACGTGCTGGCGGCCCGGTGGGCGCCGTCCCACGACCTGCTGCACCGCGCCCACACCCTGATGGACGGACGCAATCCCGGCGCCGCCCTGCGAGCCGCGCAACTGGAGCTGGTCGAGCGGTCCGCCATTGACGAGTGGACGGCGATCGCACATCACGGGGCCTGACGCGAGCAGGTCCTCAGTGGACGGGATCGATCCCATAAGACCGGCCGAGGCCGGTAGTCCGTCATGGAGACAACGTGGACTGGAACAACGTGTTGTGGGCGCTGCTGGCAGCGCTCGTCATAGCACTGGTGGCCACCGCGCTGGCCTGGGTTCAGGGCATCCGCCGCAAGCGCGTGCACGCCGCGTTGGTGCGCGACGCGGTGGCGCGCATGTGCGCACAGCGGCCGGATCGTCCCGGCCGGCTGACCCGGCTGACGCGAGACGTCGTGGACGTCCTGCTGCGCCAGGAGGCGGGCGCTGATCTGCTGGACAGCGGCGAGCGGCTCGACGACGCCGAGCGGCTGCTGTCCAACGCCGCCGACACCACGCTGCTGGTGTCGGCCGACGGGGCGACGGCGCCACGCTCGCCGGGACGCAGGCGGGTGGAGCCGGACGACAGCGTGTGGCACCGGCCGGGCCGGGTGCCGAGCGTCGCCGGGCACCCCGAGCTCGCCCAGCTCTGCACGCGGCTGCGCCGGACGACCGAACGCCGGATCGCCCGCGCACGACTGGTGGTCGGCCAGGCCGAGAAGCTCGGCGAACCGGAGGACTCGGACTGCCGCGCCCGGCTGCGGGCAGACCTCGACAAGGGCGTCGCCGGACTGCGCGACGCGGACGAGCTCGCCGCGGCCGGGCACGTCCTGGCGGCGTTGCAGGCCATCGCACAGCTCGAACTGCCGGTCGCCGAGGAAGGCGTGCCGGGCCAGGCAGACGTGCCCGAACTCCGGGCGCAGACCAACGCGCTGGCCAAGCTCGCGCTGCGGCACCGCGCCGCGCTCGACGCGCATCGCCAGGTCGTCGTGGTGTTACCACCGGAGGTGGGACGATGAGCAGACTTCGGTACCGGCCGCAGCAGAAGCTGAAGGACCGCGCCAGGGGACGGCGCGACGGGCGCGACTGCGTGCCGTCGCTGCGCACGGTGCAGGCGCTCGCCGAGGACGGCGAGGTCTTCTCCGCGCCCTATCCGGACGTCCTGCTGAGCAGGGCGTTGCAGGCCGTCGCGGGCGAGCACGAGAGGTTCGAGAAGCAGGTCGACAACGACCGGGCCACCCTCGCCAAGCTGCGCAAGGACTGGGAGCTCGCCGGGGAGACGCTCGGCAGGACCGCTCAGCTCGTCGTCGACGCGCACGCTCCTCTGACGGCGGAGGAACTCCGCCCGCGCAGCTACGACGAACTGGGTTCCGGCAACCAGCAGAAGCTGCTCAACCGCTGCGACACGCGACGCACCAACCGCATCGCCGAGGCCCGCGCCAGGCAGGAGTCGCAGCAGAACGCCCGCAACGAGATCAGCAGCCGGATCGCCGTCGTGGAGGAGCGGATCAGGAACGAGTTCGTGGCGGCGCAGACCAACGCACGCGCCATGAGCGAGCACTACGCGACGCGGGTGCAGGCCTACTGGGAGCACAACGTGCACATCCACCCGGAAGGCGTGTACATCGCCGCGCTCCTGCGCTTCACCGCACAACTCCTGCCCTCCTGGGTGCTGGAGGAACCGGACGGTGACCCGGCCGAACTCGGCCGCGGGCAGTTCGAGCTCCACCACCTCGCGAGGCAGGTGGCACCGCCGGTGCGCCGCACCGGCCGCAAGACGCCGTACCAGTACCCGGTCGAGGACATCGAGGAGCCCGCGTGAAGTCACTTCCCTTCCTCCGCGCCTCCTTGGCGCTCAGGCAGGTTCGCAAGCACCTGCCGAAGCTGCGCGGGCAGTCGTCGCCGGAGATCGACATGGCCGACGTCCGCACCCGCGCGCTCGAGCTGGCCGACGACGTCGACGACCGCAACGCGGTAGCCGCTCAACCCGTGCTGTTCGGGTACGTGGACGCCCACATCGCCGACTGGCTGGCGAACATGAAGACGCACCACGACACCGTCCAGGCCGAACTGGACCTGCTCTCCGTCCGGGTCACCGAGGTGAGGGCGTTCTACCAGATCCACCACGACGACCAGCAGAACGTGCTGGACGACCTGGAAGCCGCGGTGTCGCACGCACTGGAACGGCTGAGCGACCCCGACGCCCCCTTCTACGACCCCGAACCACGCAACAAGCGCCGAGGCAGGGACTCATGACCACACCCGCGAACTTCCCGAGATTCGGGCCGTTGCGCCGCCGCATCCCGATCCACGGCGACCCGTCGCTCATCGCCGGGCACTCCCCGTGGAGCACCGGTCTCTACTACTTCGTCCTGCTCGCCGCGATGGGCGTCGACCTGGTGACGTTCCACCAGGTGCTGCTTCCGGCGCTCGACGAGACCGAGGAGATGCTCTGGGTCGTCGTCACCGGATTCACGGTGATCTGCATCGCCATGTCGCACACCTTCGGCCAGCAGGCCAAGAAGGCCGTCAGCACCCGGCACGCGGCGGGTTCGCGCACGACGGCCTGGGTGAACCTGCTCGCCTGGGTGGCACTGGGTGCGGCCGCCTTCGCGTTCCGCTGGGAGTACTCGAGCCTCGACATCGGCAGCGCGTTCGTCGTCGACGGCGTCGAGCAGACCGGCATGTCCGACGCGGCCCTCCACGAGCAGCACCTCGCCGCATGGCTGTTCCTGGCGCTCTACGTCGGCACCGGCGTGGTGTCAGGCGGTGCCGGGTTCCTCCGTCACCAGCCTGAGGTGAGCAGGTACAACCGCGCCCTGTCGCTGCGGACCAAGGCCGCCGCGAAGCACAGCCGCCTCGATTCGAACCTCCAGGGCAGCACGAAACTCGCCGCCACGGTCGACAAGGCCCGCCTCGAGCACACCCAGGCGTGGGAAAGCCTCCAGGTCCGCTGCATCGCGGCCGCCGACCGCGTGAAGCGGGAGATCCAGCTCAAGTTGCTCGACAAGAACACCGGACAGGACACGGAACTGCCTCCCGCGGCGCCGCGGCCGGACGTGCCGCCGCGCTCCCCCGGAAACCCCGAGTCGCCCGACGAGGAAGACGAGTTGAGATGACGAACCACCACACGAATCGCGTGCTCGCCGGCCTGCTCGCGCTCACCACGGCCGCGGTGCTCACCGCCTGTTCCCAGAACAACGGGGGCACACCGGCGGGCGGTGAGACGACCGGCCCTGCCGGGGGTTGCCCCGCGAGTCCTGGGCAGGCGCTGACCCTCGTCGTCGGTGCCCGCATGGGCAGTCAGCGCCCCAGCCTGCCCAGCGAGGTGAAGGCGCTCGTCCAGACGACAGCGGAGCAGGGCGGGCGGGTCCAGGTCGTCCGGGTCGACGGGCAGCCGACGGTCGCCCTGAGCGCCGACGTGAAGGTCGACGCCCAGAACGACGCCCGCAAGCAGAAGAAGGTCGCTGAGGCCGTCGAGAAGGTGGCCTCCGTCGTCACCCAGCTGGAGCCGAAGAAGGCCGAGGCCGACGTGCTCGGCGCGCTCGCGGAGGCGGGCAGGGTCACGCCGTCCGGCGGCACGATCGTGCTGATCGACTCCGGGCTGTCCACCGCTGGTGCACTGTCCTACCAGGACAACAGGATGTTCAGCGTCGTGCCCGCCGACATGGCCGCGTACCTCAAGAACGGCAACCTGCTCCCCGACCTGACCGGCAAGTCGGTGGTGCTGGTCGGACTCGGCGGCACCGCCGAACCGCAGGCCCCGCTCGACGAGAACCTGCGCGGCAAGGTGGCCGAGTTGTGGCGCACGGTCGTGACGGCGGCGGGCGCCGGCTGCACAGCCGAGGTGCAGGTCGCCTCGCGCCGGGACGCGTTCGACACCACCGTGCCCGTGACGCCGGTGAAGCTGCCGGAACCGCCGCCGCCGTTCAAGGAGTGCGGCACCACCGTGCTGAGCGACAGCGGGGCCGTGGGGTTCGTGCCGGACCAGGCGGAGTTCCGCGACCCCGCCGCGGCCGAGCGGACGGTGCGCGACCTGGCCACGCCGGTGGCCGGCGGCAACGAGAAGTTCACCCTGATCGGCAACACCGCGACCGTCGGGCCCGAGGCGGGGTTGAAGGAACTGTCCAAGCGCCGGGCGGAGAAGGTGAAGGAGTTGCTGGTGCGGCTCGGCATCACCGCCGACCGCGTCACGACCCGCGGTGACGGCGCGTCCGGTCCGCATCACGTGCAGGACCTCGGCGCCGGCGGGGTGCTGCTGCCCGGCCCGGCCGCGCAGAACCGCTCGGTCGTCGTCGAACTGAGCTGCTCAGCACGATGACCACACCCGAGCAGGAAGCGCCGACGGTGCGCGACCCCGGCCGCGACGGACCCGTCGGCGCGGCCGGGCTGCTCGCGGAGGCGGTGACCGTGCTCGACGCCGGCCGCACCCGGCCGGGGAACGAACCGCCCACGGTGATCGACCCCGGCCGGGCGCCGATGCCCGCCGGCCACATGCTGCCGGCCGAGTTGCTGGAGCGCTTCGAGGTCGTGCGCGAGCTGACCGGGAACGGCTCGCAGGGCGGGGTCTTCCTCACGCGAGAACGCTCGTCGGGAGCGGACCGGGTGCTCAAGGTGCACCACGGTCCACCTGGGCTCGACGGGCACGTGGCCGCGTACCTGACGAGGAACCGGCCGCCCCACGTCGTGGAGGTGCACGAGGCCGGCGTCGCGTCCGGCCAGCCGTACGAGGTGATGCAGCACGTGCCAGGCGGCACCGTGCGCGCGTGGCGCGACGGCAACCCGTCCGGTGTGGATCCGGCAGTGCTGACTGAACTGGTCGGTCAGGTGAGCGCAGGCCTGAAGTCGTTGCACGACAACCAGATCGTGCACCGCGACCTCAAGCCCGCCAACGTGCTGGTGCGGTCGGCCGAACCGCTGGAGGTCGCGATCGCCGACTTCGGCATCAGCGTGCACGTTCCGCACGACGCGATCTACCGGCCGGAAGAGCGCGACACCGTCGGGACCATTCCCTACACGCCACCGGAGTACCTCGCGGGCGGCGCGATCGAGGCGGGGTTCGACTGGTGGTCGCTCGGGATCACTCTCCGAGAGCTCGCGACCGGAGAACTGCTGTGGGCAGGCGTCCACCCCGACATCGTCCGGTCCCAGCTCGTCGGCCGCCAGATCGATGTGGACGGTGTCCGGGACGAGCGCATCGCGTTGCTGTGCCGCGGACTGCTCACCACCGACCTCCGGTTCCGCTGGGGCGCCGAACAGGTGGACGCCTGGTTGCGCGGGGAGTCGCCGGCGGTCGCGGCGATCCCCTCTCCGACTCCGAGCAGTCAGGCCGCGCCGACGCCCTACGTGTTCCTCGGTGCCGAGTACCACGCGCGCGACCTGCTGGCGTTGTCGATGTCCAGGCACTGGAACGTCGCCCGCGAGCTGCTGTTCGGCGACGACGCCCGTCCCCGCAGGCGGGAGCTGACCGCCTGGCTGAAGCAGTTCCCCGACCACGGCGACCTCGTGCGAGAAGCGCGCGGACTCCGCTCTGCCGACACCAGGTTGCTGCACCTGTTGCGCCGCATGGATCCTGGACAGCCGGCGGTGTACCGGGAACGCGACATCACCCGTGCGGAGCTGGGCGTCCTCGCCCAGGAGGCGTTCGACGAGGTCGAGGGCCAGGCGACGGGCATCATCACCGATCTGTGGCAGGCAGACCTGCTGCCGTTGTTCGCCACCGCCCGCGGCGCCGACGGGCTGACGGAGATCCGAACTCAGTGGCACGCCGAGGAACGCCGGCTGCGCGACCTGGCACGCGGGCTGCGGCCCGATGACGTGCGCGCCGAGTTCCAGCGGTTGTCGCGGCAACGGGAGTCGTTCGGTCTCGTGCTCTCCCTGCTCGCCGCCTGCGCCACCGATGCCACGCAATCCGAGCTGCAGCTCAGACTTGGCCGTGAGGACAGGGCGCTGCAGCTGCCGTGGTTCGAGGATCTGGTGCGCCGCAGGGACTACTGGTGGATCGCCCTCGCGTTGGCGCCGTACGCCAACCGCGAGGCGGACAGGCTCGAAGCCGAGGAACGGCAGCGGCGTGCGCACGACGCGTGGTTGCGGCGCACCGCCTGGCAGCGCGAGACGCTGCGGCGCCTGAACCGGCCGATGGCCCTCGGGTACGCCGCGGTCGCCGTGGTGGTGCTGGCCGTGGCGTTGTACGCGCTCGTGACGTTCAGCGAGGTCGTCGGGTTCGCGTCCGAGGCGCAGATCCTCGACACGTACCTGGCTTCCGTCGTCGCGCTCACCGTGGTGCTGGTGACGGAGTCGTTGCTGGCGTGGGACGCGGGAGAGCGTTACCACCCGGCGTATTCGTTCTTCGGCGCCGGACGGATCGTCCTGGGACGGATCGCGCGGCGCCTGCTGACCAGACGGATCGCGGTGCCCGCGGTGCTGGTGGCGTTGGCCGGACTCGCTGCCCTCACGGCGTTCCAGCCGGTGTTCGTGCCGTTCGTGGTGGTGGCGCTGATGGTGGTGTGGGCGGTCCAGCGGTATCTCGCGTGGCGCGAGAAGGACCGCGAAGAACTCGCGATCATCGCGGCCGGTTGAGGTCGTCCGTCAGATATCCGGCGAGGAGGTCAGGATGAGTGCAGGTGGAATGGTTCTCGCGCCCGTCGTGCTGCCCGCGGTGGCGGCGGGCGCGGTCGTGCTCGTCGGTGCGGTGGTGATCGCGGCCGGCGCGGTGCTGGTGGTCAGGGCGGCCAACGCCGCCATCGAGGGTGGCGTCCGCGCGGTCGCCGAAGCTGGCGAACGGACCGCGGACGAGGTCGCGGCGATCGAGGCGCGGTCCGAGGACACGCTTCGGTGGCAGGCGGCCGCCGCCGACGTGGTCGCGGTCAACGCCCGCATCCGGCTGCTGCACGAGCGGGTCGTCGCGGCCGGCATCTCGATGATCGTGCCGCACCCGTTGCGGCTGACGTCGAGCAAGAGCCCGGCCGAACTGGGCAGGATGGCCGCGGAGGCGCAGGCAGCGGTCGCACTGGCGCAGGCCGAACTGGACCGGCGGCTCCCCCGCCCGAGGCTGGAGCTGTTCGCGTCCCAGGCGCGGAGCGAGTCGGCGGACAAGACGCTCGACGCCTACGAGGACGTGCTGCGGGCCCGCTACGCCGCCGTCGCCGCTCCCGCACCCACGGTCTCGCCCGACGAGGTGCACCGGGTGCTCGCACTGCTCGACCCGGACGCCGGCGACGACGAGCGCATCGAGGTGCTCGCGACAGCGGCCAGGGTCGCGCGGGCGCAGGGCGACGGGGACGTCTACTTCAGGCAGCTGCGCATGCAGGTCACCGACGAGATCAACCCGCGGGTGGCCAGGCGCAGGCTCGCGGCCACGTGGCTGCAGGCGCTGGAAGAAGGACCGCTGCCGGACGCTCTCGCGGAGGCCTCGATCACGCCGCCACCGTCGGTCGGCGACGCCGTGGAGGCGTTGCGCAAGGTCGTCTCCGGGGACGAGGACCTCACGCGGGAGCGCCGCGACGAGGCGGTGCAGGCGATGGCGTGGATGGAGGAGAAGGCCGACCAGGTCCTCACGCTCCGGGTCACCCAGCACTGCCTGCAGGAACAGGGTTACGAGGTGATCGGCACGTTCGACACGCGCAACGCCGTCGGGTTGAAGGTCGCGAAGCCGGAGTGGGGCGGCCAGCACAACGGAACCGTCTGGGTGGACCACAAGCGGACCGTCCACAGCAGACTGCAGCGGCCCGCTGGCGCCATCGGTGACGCCGCCAGGGCGCGCGACGGCGAGCGCTGCGAGGAGTTCGCCGACGACCTCGAGCAGGTCGGGAAGCAGGTCTCGGACAACGGCGCGAACATCACCGTGCGGATGAACCGCGGCATGCCGGTCGGCCAGGAGGCCAGGTACGTCGAGGAACCGGCCCAGGAGAACGGCAAGCTCATCGAGAGGCAGGTGAAGAGGAACTCATGACCGAGAACACCGCGGTGCTCCCCCAGCAGACCGGGAGCCTGCTGCCGGGACACCCCACCTTCGTCAACGAGATCGTCGGCACCCTGTCGGTGCACTCGCAGTACGTGCTGCACGGCAACCTGCGCGACGAGTTCCTGGTCGCCGGCGAGATCATGCCGCTGCACAGGGCGTTGTGGAGCGCGCTGCGGCCCAGCGGGTTCGAGGCGCTGATCACGTACGACCAGATCGACGGCATCGGCGTGTACCCGCCGAACGACCCGGCGGCGCTGCAGGCGGTCGAGCGGGTGCTCGGATCGAACGTCGTCGGCCGCCGTCCCTCGCCGGAGAGGTTGCGGCTGCACCTCGCCAAGGCGGTGGGAGTGCCGGAGCAGCCGCCGATCGAGGCCGGTGGGTCTCGCTCCGCGGCGCCCGTCGCGCCGGTGCTGCGGCCCGCCGCGCGGGTGGCCGTGGTCGTGGACCACGCCGCCCGGCTGGTGCGGGCACCCGGTCAACTCAGCGAGGAGGAGCGGGACTTCTTCCTGCTGTGCCAGAAGCTCGCCTCGGCGGCGAAGGCGCACACGTTCCCCGGCACCCGCCAGGCACCGCTGTACAACCCGGTGCTGTGGCTCGTCGACGGCGAACGCGACCTGCCCGCCTGGTTCACCGCGGGGGTGGAGTCGATCAGGGCCGTCGCCGTCGGCCTGCCGACGCTGGAACACCGGCTGGAGCGGGCCCGGTCGCTGATGCCGAAGTTCCCACCGTCCACCCAGGACGATCCGGTGGCCAAGACGGACCCGGTCGAGGTGTTCGCGAGCCGTACCGAGGGCATGACCCTGCAGGCGATGCGGCGGATCACGCTGCTGGCGCGGGACCGCGACCTGGGTGCCGACCGGGTGGCGGACGCGGTGCGCATCTACAAACTCGGCGTGGACGACAACCCGTGGCGCCGGAGCAGCGTCCGCGACCAGATCATCAAAGGCGAGCAGGTCATCACCGAGCGGATCAAGGGCCAGGGCCAGGCCGTCGCGAAGACGCTCGACATCCTCAAACGGGCAGCTCTCGGCCTGTCCGGCGCGCAGGCCAACACGTCGGACTCGCGCCCGCGCGGTGTGCTGTTCTTCGCCGGACCGACCGGCGTCGGCAAGACCGAGCTGGCCAAGCAGGTCGCCGAGCTGCTCTTCGGTGACGCGCAGGCCTACCTGCGGTTCGACATGAGCGAGTTCTCCGCCGAGCACGCCGCCGACCGGCTCACGGGCGCTCCGCCCGGCTACGTCGGGTTCGAGGCCGGCGGCGAGCTCACCGGCGCGGTGCGCAGGCAGCCGTTCCAGGTCGTGCTCTTCGACGAGATCGAGAAGGCGCATCCGCTGCTGCTGGACAAGTTCCTGCAGATCCTCGAGGACGGCCGGCTCACCGACGGGCAGGGCGTGACGACGTACTTCACCGAGTGCGTGCTCATCTTCACGTCCAACCTCGGGATCGTCCGCACCGATCCGAAGACCAGGGAGCGGGAACTGCTCGTCCGGCCCGGCATGCCGTACGTGGAACTGGAGCAGAAGGTCAAGGGAGCGATCCGCGACCACTTCACCACCGAGCTCGGCCGGCCGGAGCTGCTCAACCGGTTCGGCGACAACATCGTGATCTTCGACTTCATCGACTCGCGGACTGCCGGCGGGATCTTCGCCGGCCAGCTCAGGAACGTGATCCGCAAGGTCCACGCCGAGCTGGGCGTCGAGGTCGAACTGTCCCCGGCGGGCCTGCAGCAGTTGCAGGGCATGTGCACCGCCGACCCGGACAACGGCGGTCGCGGCATCGGCAACCAGCTGGAGAGCGTGCTGATCAACCCCTTGGCGCGGCTGCTGTTCCACGAGGACGCACAGCCGGGTGACCGCGTGGTGATCACCGGCGTGCGGGCGGGCGACGGCACGGCGGGCGCGACGCTGTGGGCGACGGTCCACCGAGGTGTGCGATGAGCATGCGCTGCCCGGACGACCCGACCGAGGTCTTCTCCGACGCGGAATCGTTCTGCGCCGCACACATGTGCTCTCTGGAGCCCGTGGTCGTGGAGAACGCTCCTGAATCCGAACCGTCGGCCACGAGCACGGCCGGCGGCGCACGCCCGGAACGGCAGCCGTGGTCCACGAAGGTCTGCTGGCACTGCGACACCGAGTCCCCGGTGGAGACCAACGTCGAATGCCTCCGGGACGGGTGCGGTCGTTCGCTCACACCTCCCGCGCTCTACCTGAAGTTCCGCGACGGCGAGGTGGAGCTCGACCGCGGCGGACAGGCCGACCTCGGCAGGCGGGGCGAGCACGGTCACGTGTTCCGCGGGTTCCCCAACGTCTCGCGCAGGCACGCCGTCATCGGTGTCGACGCGGACGGCAGGGCGTGGCTCTCGCCCTCCTCCACGCCCAACGGCACGTTCGTGAACGGCACCGAGCTCGCGCCGTCCATCCACACCACCCTCCGCTGCGGCGACGTCATCCGATTCGCCGCGGACGCCGAGGGCACGGTCACGCTCTACGACCTCTGACCAGCGATAGGACCACCGCAGTGACCACTCCCCTTGGCAGCAGTGCACGGACCCGGCGGCTGCGCACGGCGATCGGCGACGTGCCGCTGCCCGAATCGAAGGTCGACCCGCGCATCCCCGCCTCCGTGCTGATCGCCGACGCGCAGGCGCAGGGAGCCGCCGACGCGCGCAGGCACGTGCTGGACAGCTGGTCGTTCGGTGAGCCCACGGCACCGCACTCGGCCGAGTACGACCCGAGCTACGTCCTGAGCCTGCGGCACCTGCGCGACTGCGCCGTGCACTCGGCGCTGGAGCGCCACGTCGAGGCGAACGCCCGCACCGCGCACCTGCGCGAGCAGAGCGAGGAGGCGGGCAGCTTCATGGACTCGGCGCGCACCGCCATGAACAACCTGGCGGTGCTCAGGGCCCGCACGGGCGAGCCGATGGCGGACACCGTCGAAGCTCAGGCCGACCTGGACGCGGCGCGGGACGTTCCCGACGGCGACGACCCGGTGTGGGAGGGCGAGACCGTCCCGGTACGACTGGTGTGGCGGTTGCTGGTGCTGCTCCTGCTGGTCGTGGCGCAGACCCCGGTCCACCACCTGGTGTTCGGGCACTTCCTCGAGGACAGGACGGCTCCGGCGTCGATCTGGGCGCTGTGCGCGTCGATGGCCGTGTTCCTGGTGGCCACGCCGCACGTGGCGGCGTTCATGGCGCGATCGCGTCAGGCGACCGGCAGCGAGCGGCGGCTCACCGCCGGTGTGCTGCTCACGATGACGTTCTGGGTGGCGGTGGTGACCGTCCTGGGGTGGATGTGCGGCGCGGTGCTGGGCCTACAGCACGAGAAGCTCACACCCCTGCACGTCACGCCGGTCACGGTCGTGCTGATGTTCGTCGGGGGACTGCTGGTCACGGGAGCGACCTCGTACCTGCTGGGGTTGTCGCGCCGCCATCCGTTCCAGGAGTCCTACGCGCTGCACCGGCAACGGCGGGAGCAGGTCGAGGCCGAACGCCGGCTGCTGATCGCACGACTGTGCCCGGAGCACGCCGCCGGCGGCGACGAGGAGAACGTCGGGCCGGAGCCGCTCGTGCGCGCGATCAGATCCGCCTACGCGGCGGCCGAGGAGGCGTACTTCGCGTCGCTCACCCAGGCCGTCGGTGATCCGAGCTTCACCGAGGCCGTGCAGCACCGCCGGGGACTGCGGCCAGAGCCGGCACCACAACCGGCGCAGGACGCGGTGCCGCCGGTGGCAGAGGTGGCGTCATGAGCACGTTGCGGATCAGTCGCACCCACTTCCCCGTCACCGCGCTGGGCCCAGGTCTGCGGCTCGGCATCTGGGTGCAGGGCTGCACACTCGCGTGCAGGGGGTGCATGTCCCAGGACACGTGGAATCCGGTCGGTGGCACCGAAGTCGAGGTGGACGACCTCGTCGTGTTGTGGCGGGAGGCGGTCGGCGCGGGTGCCGACGGCCTCACGATCAGCGGGGGCGAGCCCCTGCAGCAACCGGCCGCGCTGCGCGACCTCCTCCGCGCCGTGCGCCGGGAAACGGGACAGGACAAGGACGTGCTGCTCTTCACCGGCTACGACGAGACCGAACTGGACGAGGTGCGCCGAGGCGCGGCCGACCTCGTCGACGTGCTGGTCACCGGCCGGTACGACGTGGCCGCGCCGACCTCGCGCATCTGGCGTGGCTCCGCCAACCAGCGCATGGTGCTGCGCACCGAACTGGCCCGTCGCCGGTACGCGGAGTACGTGGACCACGAACCCGAGTCACCGCGACTCCAGGTAGGACCTGCCGGCGACGGCGGCGTGTGGATCATCGGTGTGCCGCGGCGCGGTGCGCTGCCCGGTCTGACGCACGACCTGCGGGCGATGGGCCTGCCCCCTCAGGACGTCACCTGGCGGCCGTCCCGCGATTCCACGGCCAGCGGCGAATGAGCTTGTTCTCAACCGGTTGAGGCGAGTCTTTCAGCCGGTTGAGAACAAGCTGCAGACGGTTGAGAAAAAGCACCCGAGAAGACCGCGGACTACCTTCTTGTAACCATCTTAGGCCTGGTAGATGGCCTGCTACAGGACGACTCCCCTAGCGTCGCCAACATCGGATGAAGCGCATGTCGCCGAATCCGTTCACGGCGTCGGAGCGCATTTCCAGAACGACGCCGAATTCACCCAAGCGTTGTTCGGGAGATGCAGCCATGACCGAGGAAATGAACGCTGTGCGCCGGCTCGCCGCCGAGGGCCTGCTGGCCAAGACCGCCGCCGAGGCGTCCGTCCAGGAGCACCGCCGGTTGCGGGCCGCGCTGTACGAGATCGCGCACACCGTCGTCTTCACCCAGCTGACCAGGAAGCTGGAGCTCCAGCGCGGGCACCGCGGTTGCGCCCGTTCGGTGCTGCGGCTGGAGGCCGCGTGCCTCGACCGGTTCCACGACGACATGGACGCCGTGCTGGACGACGTCTTCCTGCACGCCACCATGCCCGTGCACAACCTGGAGGGGTGGGTGCACGGGCGGCTGCGGTTCGCCACGATCAACGCCTACCGGCGCAGGCGTGGCGAACGCGGCGCCCTGCAGAAGCCGCGGGTGCCGCGCTGGCTCGCCACGGCGCTGGGCGAGGAGCCCCGGCTCACCGCGCTGGCCGTCGACCTGCTGGAGTTCGTCGGCAACGACTCGGTGGCGGGCGCCGCGGTCTGGCCCGTGGAGTGGTGGGCGGAGCACCGCGCCATCCTCTGCGGCGACGACTACGAGTCGGCCTACCGCGAGGTCGTGCGCGACGTCGGGACGGTGCTGGCGGCGATGCGCTCCAAGCCGCGCTGGTACGCGGACTACGTCGAACGCCCGCTGGGGCACAAGGAGCACTCGACGGTGCCGCTGCCCAGGACGTCGTCGGACGGTCCCGACCTCGCGCACCCGGACGGCGACCCGTTCCGGGAACTGGCGGGCGTGGCCCTGCGCGACATCGGGGCCCGCGTCGCGCTGGGCCAGAACCCGGCCGGCGCGGCCACCGACGTGGTCACCGAGGTGTTCGTCCGCAGCCTCGGCAGCGACGAGCTGGACCGCACGCCGGGCTCCTCCCCGTGGCCGCCGGAGTTCCTGGCCCGCGGCCTGACCGAGCGGACGGTGCTCGAACTGCTCGAAGCCGCGGCCCGCGCGGAGGAGTGAGGTCTCCGTCCGTCAGTTCCTTTCGAACAGACCCGCCGCAGCAACGAGGAGAGGGCCGGATGGCCGAGGAGAACGGTTTTGCCGAGATCGTCGCGCGGTGCGACGCGGTGACGCGCCGCGCGACACCGGACTCGGTGAGCGCGGACGACCTGACCGCGTTCACAGCCGACCTGGCGCGCCTGCCGCAGGAGCACCCGGACCGCGGCAGGCTCGCCGTCACCCTGCTCACCACGGTGACCAAGGGCGGCGGTCCAGCCCGGTCGGTGCTGGTGCCGCACCTGGACGACCTGCTGCGACTCGTCGGCCGGGTCCCGGAGTCGATGGTCGGCTGGCCGCTCGTCGCCGCCGCCGTTCGCGCGCAACACCTCGCGTACCGCGCGGCGGCCGGTGAACAGATCGATCACGTGGCCGCCCAACGCGAGCTCGCCGGGTACGCGGAGGCGGTCCGGGACGTTCCCGTGACCAGGATGCTCGTCGACGCCGCCGGTGCCGCCGTCGACACGGCCGCGGACGGGCTCGAGGCCAACGGCTCCAAGATGATGCGAACCCTCGACGGGGTGTTGAACCAGCTCGGTGACCACCCGGTCGCGCCTGCCATGCACAGCTACGCCGCATCCCTGCACAGGTTGCTCGACGCGGCGAAGAAGGGCGACCTGCACGAAGCGGCGGGCGCCATGCAGGAGCTGAAGGCGTTGGTCGAGACTCTGCCGCCGGAGTTCCGCGACCGCATGGACCTGAGCGAGGCCGACCGCGGCATGGACGAGCTGTTCAGCGTCCTGGACCCCGCTGGCTCCGGTGCGAACGCCGGCGACCGCATCCGGAACGCGGGGCCGTCGCCGAGCGCCCAGCGACGCGCCAGGGTGCTCGCCGCGGCAGCGCTCTTCCAGAACGGCGAGCAGGCCGATCTCGCCCGCATCGACGAGGCGCTCGACCACCTCCGCGACGCCATCGCCATGGACCAGGGCGACGACCTCGACCTGCTCGCGTTGAACGGCCTCGCGACCGGTCTCCTGCGCCGGACGGAACTGACCGGCTCGGCCGAAGGCCTGGACGAGGCCGAGAAGGCGCTGCAGGGCGCGCTGGCCCGGATGCGGCAGCCCAGCCATCCACAGTGGACACTCACGCACGAGTTGCTCGCCATGGTGAGGCACCGGCTGGGCGACCTGCCCGGTGCCAGGCCGTTCACCACGGCCTCACAACGCGCCTACGTGTGGAGGGTGCTGCTGGAGACCGACCCGGCCCAAGCCAAGTGGGCGATCAGGGACGCGGTCAGTGGCGCGCTGGGCGCCGCGCGCCGTTGCCTGGCGGCGTCCAACGTCACCGGTGCCCTGCGCGCGCTGGACACCGGCCGCGGTCTGTTGCTGTTCGCCGAGGCCGAACTCCGCGCGCTGCCCGCGCGGCTCACCGCCGCCGGTCACGCCGGCCTCGCGGACCGCTGGCTGGACGAGGGCCGCCACTCGGAGGGGTTGCGCAAGCAGGTCATGACCGCGTTGCTCGCCAACGACGACATCGCGGCGACCCTGCTCGATCCGCCGTCGCTCGGGGAGATCAGGGCGGCGCTGGCCACGTCCCGTGCCGACGCCCTGGTCTACCTGGTGGCCGGCGAGCAGCTCGCTCCGGGGTTCATGGTGATCGCCCCCAGGGTGGGACCACCGGCGTACCTGATGTTGCCGAACCTCCAGGTGGACAGGGGAAGCGAGGTCGAGCTGTACCTGACGGCGCTGACCGACAGGGCACGCGGAACCACTCGCGAAACCGCTCCGGTCGGCGCCCGCGCGGGTTTCGCGGACCGGGTCGACGCGCTGTGCGACTGGGCCTGGCAGTCGGCGATCGGCCCGCTGCTCGAGTCGTACTTCGCCGGAGCCGCACCGGGTTCGGTGCCCTCGATCGTGTTGCTGCCCATGGGAGACCTGGCCCGCATCCCCTGGCAGGCCGCACGCAGGGCCGACGGCACGCGCGCGATCGAGCTGGCCTCGTTCTCCCAGGCCGTCTCGGCGAGGTTGTTCTGCGAGAACGCCAAGCGCGACCCGATCCGGCCCACGAGGACCGGTCTCGTCGTCGGCGATCCGGACACCTGCGGCGACGCCCCGCCGCTCACCGCCGCACGGGCGGAGGCCCAGGCGGTGCGCGCGGTCTTCTACCCCGGCGCGCGGTACCTCGGCCGGCGGGCGGACGACTCGCAGAGTCCGTCCGGCCGGGGCACCGTCACCGAGGTCAGCGAGTGGCTCGCGGACACGGCGCCGTACGCGGGCACCACGCTGCACCTGGCCTGCCACGGCCGGTTCGTGCCCGCCGACGACGGTGGAACCGCTGACCTGCAACTGGCTCCCGACGACCCGCACGAGAAGGCCGCGGGCAAGCTCGACGCCGACGAGATCATCCGGATCCTCGAGGCGGTGCCCGAGCGCCGGATCGGGCTCGTGGTCATGGGCGCCTGCCACACCGGCCGGTCGATCCACGGCTACGACGAGGCGTACAGCCTCGGCACCGCGTTCCTGGCCGCCGGTGCGCGCACCGTGCTGTCGACGCACTGGGCGATCCCCGACGCGGAGACGTCCGCACTGATGTTCCTGTTCCATCACTACCTGCTCACGGAAGGCCTGCCGGCGCGCGAGGCGTTGCGCGCGGCGCAGTTGTGGATGCTCAGCCCAGACCCGGTGCCGCCCGCCCGGATGCCCGCGGACCTGGTCTCGCTGGCAAGTGACCGCAGGCGGGTCGTGGCGTGGGCGGGATTCACCCACGCAGGCCACTGATTCCCACCACCCCGTCTCAGGGAGAACGCATGTCCTCGATAGACCCCGTCATCGACGAACTGCGCGCCGAACTCGCCGGGCTGACCGGTGTCGCGCGCATGGCCCCGCTGTGCCGTCTCGGTCAGGCGTTGTTGCAGCGCTTCAGCTTCAACGGCGTGCACGCACCGACGTCGATAGGCGACCTCAACGACGCCATCTCCGCGCTCGGGAAGTCGCTCGACCTCCTGGAGGAGACCGACCCGTTGCGGGCGAGCACCGCCTTCCTGCTGGGCACCGGGCTGAGCTTCCGCAGTCAGCTCCTCACGGACGACGACAAGGACGACACAGCGGCGATCGACTGCTTCCGCGAGGCACTCGACAGGGGCACTCTGCCGCCGGTCCAGGTGCCGATCGCGCGGTTGTTCCTCGGCTCCCAGCACATGCGCAGGGTCGCGAAGCCCGGCCCCATGCAGAAGATCATGCACGACCGGATGCTCCGGGTCGCCGCACCGAACCCGCAACCTGTCGCGGTCTCCGACATCGACGTCGCCATCGAGTGCTTCAAAACCGTGCTCGCCGACCAGTCGCTCAGTGCGGACATCCGGGAGATGGCCGAGCTGATGCTGGAGCTCACCGACGTCCTCGCGGTCCTGTACGGCGCGACCGCCGCCGAGTTCAACCTCGCCGACCTCGGCACCTTCATCGCGAAGTTCCAGGGCCTCCAGGAGCGGTTCACCACCCGGGCCAGGCCCGGATACGGTGCCTTCCGGATTCCGGACGTCTTCACGGTCAGCCTCGACAGCTGTAGCAGGCTGCTCGCGACGCCCGCCGGGGAGCGACCGGTGCTGGTCGTGACCGAACCGGTGCCGGCCGACGACGAGGACACGCCGCAGCCGGTCGAGGTCGAGCCCGCACCGGCTCCGGAGGCCCAGGCGGACGTGCGGAAGCTCTTGCGGCAGAGGCTTTCGCTGGCAACGGACGTGCCGGTCTGGGAAGCCGCCGCCGCGTTGTTGCTGCCAGGTGCGCCTGCCCTCGCCGTGCCCGTCGTCGACGACGCGGTGGCCATGGCGAGCACGATCGTGGACGAGCACCCGGAGGACGTCGCGCCGGAGGACGCCGCCGTCGACCAGTTCCTGCTGGCCGTCGTGTTGCTGCTGCGCCACCGGCTCGACCCCGCCGGCGACGCGGACGTGCGGGCGTCGGCCGACACCCTGCTGCTGGCCGCTCGCACGGTGCCCGCCGACCACCCCTCAGCGCCGGTCATCGTGCGGTCGGTCGGGGCGTTCCTGGACGCCGGCGACCCGTTCGGTGGTGTGCTCGAGCGGATCGGGGCGGGCTTCGCCGGACGGCTCGACGTCGTGCTCACCACGGTGACCGATCCCCGCGAGCAGGCGAACCTGCACGCGCTGAGGTGCGTGTGCCGCGCGGCCTGGGCGATCGCGGACGCCGCCAAGGCCGTCACGCGGCTCTCCCCCGACTACCCCTGGGCGGAGGCGCTGAGGGCCGCCGCCGGGCCGGCCAGATGACCAGGCTGATCGGCCGCGACCAGGAGGTCGCGCGGCTCACCCGGCTGCTCGAGGACGCCGTCACGGGCAAGCCGGTGGTCGTGATGGTCAACGGAGAGGCGGGCGTCGGCAAGTCCCGCCTGCTCGCCGAGTTCGCGGACTCCGCCCGTGCGACCGGCGCCGTCGTGCTGGCGGGCGGCTGCCTGGAACTGCAGAGCGGCGCGGTCCCGTACGGCCCGCTGGTGCAGGCGCTGCGGGTGCTGGTGCGTCAGCACGGCGAGCAGGAGGCACGCCGGCTGGCCGGACCGGTGTGGGACGAACTGGCCGCGCTGATCGCCGGTGTCGCCGGCTCTTCGCCCGCATCGGGGACCGGTCTGGGCGCGCAGCACCACGTCTTCCTCGCGGTGTCGCGGATGTTCGACCACATCGGCTCGCTGGCGCCGCTCGTCGTGGTGTTCGAGGACGTGCACTGGGCCGACACGGCGACACTCGACCTCATCGCCTACCTCGCGCTCACCGTGTCCGACCAGAGGTTGATGCTGGTCTGCGGTTATCGCTCCGGTCTGCGGCTCGGTCACCCGCTGCGCACCCGGCTCGCGCAGCCCGACTTCACCCGGCACACGCACCGGATGCCGCTGGCACCTTTCACCAGGGGCGAGCTGCGCGCGTTCGTGGCCGAGCTGACCGGCGGCGACGTCAGCCCGGAACGGGCCGACCGGTACTTCGAGCTGTCCGAGGGCAACCCGTACTTCACCGAGCAGCTGGTGGCGGCGGACGACCCCGCCAGGCCGGACCCGCACGTCCCGGAGTCGCTCACCGACCTGATGCACGCCCAGCTGGCCCAGCTGGGTCCGGACGCCGCGACCGTGGTGCGCGTGGCCGCGGTCGCCGGCCGCCAGGTCAGCGATGACCTGCTGGCGCAGGTCGCCGGCGTCACCGACTCCGCACTCGACTCGGCGCTCACCGAGTGCCTCGACCGGCAGGTGCTGGTCGACGTGCTGGGCGACTCCTACCGGTTCCGGCACGCCCTGCTGCGCGAGACCGCGTACGGCACGGTGCGCCTCCGGGAACGCAAGAGGCTGCACGCCGCGCTCGCCGAGGTGCTGGCCGACGAGGTCGTCCGCGATCCGCACGTGCTGCCCGAACTCGCCTACCACTGGTCCGCGGCCGACCGGGTGCCCGAGGCGCTGCGAGCGGCGATCGGCGCCGGTGACCTCGCCGTCCGCGTGCGGGCGTTCCAGGACGCGGAAGTCCAGTACCGGCGCGCGCTCGACCTGTGGGCACGGCACCCGGAAGCGGCGCCCGCCGCGGTGAACCGCGTGCAGGTGGTCAAGGTCGCCGCCGACGCCGCCCGCTGGGCAGGCCACCTCACGCAGGCGGTCGAGTGGGCGGAGGAGGCGGTCGCCGCGGCCTCGTCCGAGAGCCCGCAACTGCTCGGCGAGCTGCACGAACGCCTGGGCAGCTACCGGTGGGAAGCGGGGTTCGACGCGGAGAGCCTGTGGTCCTACCGCCTCGCGCACGAACTGCTGCGGGACGAACCGCCCAGCGCGCTGGGATCACGGGTGCATTCCGCACTCGCGACGGTCGAGGCCAAGAGCGGCAGGTACACCGAGGCGCTCGCCATGGCCCGCGAGGCCGAGCGGGAGGCGGAACAGGCGAACGCCCGCGCCGAGGTCGGCAGAGCCCGCAACAGCGCGGGGCTCGCGCTCACCCTGCTCGGCGACCACACGACGGGAATCGCCACCCTGCGCGACGCACACCGCATCGCCGAGGAGACCGACCACCTCGAGGACCTGTTGCGCGCCGCGGGGAACCTGGGCGTCTGCCTGGAAAGGGCGGGGCAGGACGCCGAGGCGGTCGAGGTGTTCCGGCAGGCGCTGGAACGCAGCAGGCAGCTCGGCCTGATGGGCTCGCGTCAGGCGGGTCTGCTCGCCAACAACGCCTGCGCGATGTTGTTCCTGACCGGCGGCTGGGAGGAGGCGAGCCGGCTGATCGCCGAGGTGCTGCGGTACTTCCCCAAGCGCGAGACGACCTTCCAGCGCTTGACCAAGGCCGAGATGGACCTCGCCACCGGCAGGTTCGCCGAGGCGGAACGGCTGCTGGAGAGCGTGCGGAACCATCCGAGCGCACAACCGAAGTTCCTCAGCCCGCTCTACCGATGCCTCGCGGAGCTCGCCGTGAGCCGGGGAGAGCCGCAAGCCGCGCTGGCGACGGTGCGGCACGGCATCGAGGCCATCGCCGGTACCGAGGAACACCTGCTGAGGCTTCAACTCTGCGCGTTCGGTCTCAAGGTCGCCGCAGACCACTCGCTCGACGCCGGCGACCTGCTCGGGCACGCGAGTCCGCCGGACGGTGACACGGAGTCGGCGGTGCTGGCCGCCGTGTGCAAGGCCGAGGCCGACCGGGCCGGAAATGCCGACACCGCAACGGCTTGGCACTCGATCACCGAAGCGTGGCGACAGCTGGACCGGCCGTACCCGATGGCGTGCTCGCTGGCGAGGCTGGCCGGTGCGGCGGCACGCGAGGGTGACCGCGAGCTCGCCGCACGGGCGGCCACCGAGGCTGCCGAGGTCGCCGCGCGACTCGGCGCGAAGCCGCTCGCCGACACGATCACGTCGATCCAGCGCACTCACCACCTGCTGCCGAGGGAGACCCGGTCCACCCGCAACCCGTTCGGGCTCACCGCCCGCGAGCTCGAGATCGTGCGCGAGCTCGACGCCGGCCTGACCAACCGGCAGCTCGGCACCCAACTGCACGTCACCAAGGCGACCGTCGGCCGCCATCTGTCCAATGTGTACCAAAAGCTGGGCGTCACCAACAAGACGGCGGCGCTGCGCAAAGCCCGCGACGCCGGGCTCCTCGACTGATCCGCTCTTCTCCTGGGAGGAACCATGGCCCGCAAAGCACTGCTGATCGGCTCACAGGTGGGCCTGTTCGGCGTCGGGAACGACCTCAAGGCCATGACGGCCGCGCTGGAACGGTGGGACTTCACCTCCACCCGGTGCGAGGGTGAGAACGCGAGCAGAGCCGGAATCCTCGACGAGTACGAGAGGTTCATCGGCAATGCCCGCGAGGACGACGCCCTCGTCGTCTACTACAGCGGGCACGGCGGCTACGCGCACGACCCCGAGCTCGGCCACGGCACCCCCGGCCCCGGCACCCTCCAGTTCATCGTCCCCACCGACTTCGAGGAGACGACCGAGGACGACTTCCGCGGCATCACCGCACCGGAGCTGTCGGTGCTGCTCGCCAGGCTGACCGAACGCACGCAGAACGTCACGGTGGTCCTGGACTGCTGCCACTCCGGCCACATGTCCCGCGCGCCGGGCCTGGTCCGCTCCTACCGTCGTCCCGTGCCGGCCAGCGTGATCAGCTCGCACGTCGAGACCCTGCGCCGGGAAGGGCTGGCGCTCGACCTCTGGAACCCGCCGGGCAACCCCCACGCCGTGCGCATCGTCGCGTGCGCACCGGAGGAACGAGCCTGTGAGGGCCAGAACGCCGACGGCGTGCCGATGGGGTATCTGACGGACGCGTTGACCCGCACGCTCGGCGAACTGCACGACAGCGGCCTGACCGCCTCCTGGGCCACGCTCGTCGACCGGCTGCGCCACCGCGTCAACCAGGTCTGGGCGGGGCAACGCCCGGAGATCGAAGGGCCCGCCCGCCGGATCATGTTCGGCACCCGTGAGATCGACCCGCTGGGGGCGCTCCCGGTCACGGAGGTCCGCGGCGGGGTCCGCATCGCCGGAGCGGCTCTGCTCGGCGCCCGTCCCGGCGACAGGTTCGTGGTCATGCCGGACGACTCGCCGGAGCCGGACGAGGAGCGCAAGGTCGGCGACGTGCTGGCCGACCGGGTCGACGCCCAGGCGGCCTACGGCGTGCTGGGCGTCCCCGTCCCGCTCGGCGCACGCGCCCACTTGGTCCACACCGCGTTGCCACCGCTGCTCGTGCACACCGACGACCCCGATCTCGTCACGTCGATCGAGTCCGTCGCGGTGCTCGGCACGGCCGCCGGCGACCTCGCCCACGTCCGGCTGGAGGCGGGCGAGGAGGGGTACACGATCCACGACGCGGCCGGTCCGCTGCACGAGCCGCGGCCCACCATCGCCGCCGTGGTGGCGGACCTGAGGCGCTTCGCCCGTGCCCGTGCGCTGAAAACCCTCGTCGAACCCGTCAACCTGGCCCTCGCGGAACCGGTCACGGTCCGCTTCGGGCGGGTGAGCGACGGCGCCACCACACCGCTCCCCCGCTCCGGCGCGACCATCCACTCCGGACAGTCGATCTGCGTGGAGGTGCGCAACGACAGCAAGACCGCGGCGGTGTACGTGTCGTTGCTCGACGTCGGCTTGTCCGGGCAGATCGCGTCGCTCTACCCGGCCAGCCCGAGCGGACTGCGCCTCGATCCCGGTGTCGGCTACGTGTTCGGCAGCGACGACTACACGAGAGCGCTGCCCGGCATGGAGGTCTCGTGGCCCGAGTCGGTGCCGGCCACCGCGCCCCGCGAGGAGACGATCGTGGTGCTCGTCAGCAGCGAGCCCACCGACACGAGAGTGCTCGAGCAACCCGGCATCGCCAAGAGCAGGGAACGGAGCATCTCCCGGCTGGAGCGCCACCTCTGCATGATCGGCGCCTCGGACGGCAGGGAGACCACGTCGGTGCGCGGCAGGCCGGTGACGTTCTCGGTGCACGCCATCAACTTCGACCTCGACCCGAGACCCGCTCCGATCGGCGAGAACACGGTGTTCGAGGTGGACGACCGGCCGTCCGCCCCGACCTTCTCGGACCACGGGGAGGTCACGTTGCGGCTGTCGAACCTCGTGGTGCACCACAACCGCGCATCACGGGGACCGCGCATCCGGCTGGACGCGCTCGTGCTCACCGAGGACGTCGCGGGGCAGCCGAGGCACTCCGTCCACACCGAACGCTTCAACGACGTCGCCGACGGCGAACGGCTCTCGCTGCGCGACTCCGACGTGTTCCGCGGTGACGCGCACGGCCGCCTCGACGTGGCCATCTGGATCTCGCAGGAGACCAGCGGCCGTCCCGGCCTGAACGCCCTTCTGCCACAGGGCGAACAGGTGTCCGTCGACATCGTCCAAGGCGTGCTCGACCAAGCACTGGGCGGAGCCACCGCCGTCTACCGCAACTCCCTGACCGCATCAGCGGCAGCGCACCGGGCGCAGTGCTTCGACGTGCGCGCCAAGGACTTCTCCTTCCGCTGCACCGTCAGCGGTCCGTCAGAAGACAGGTAACAGCACCGTTCGTTCCTACCCGAGGAGACAGAGATGACCGACGGTTCGAAGCAGCGCGTCACCATCGACGGCATGTCGTGGCAGTTCCCGCCCGCTGACGCCGCCAAGGTGATCGCCGAGATCGAGGGCGCCATGACGAACGGCACCGTCGCCAGGCTCTCCCTGTTCGACGACGACGGCGCCGCCACCGTGTTCTTCAACGGCAGGCTGGTCTCGAGCGTCGTCGTCGACAACGGCAACGGCCCGCGTCCCACCGAGATCTCCGGCCGCGCGGGCGGCGGCCAGCCCCGTCAGATCACCGATCTGCCGCACTGAGGCCGTGGGCCGCGCCGTACGCGGCGCGGCCCACAAGTCGCCTGCGCCAGCGCGAGGAGATCAGCAGGTGACCTTGACCGTCGCGGTCGCCTGGAACGACACGTGCACGTGGTCCATGTGGTTGGCCGTGGGGCTGCCACGGTCCTCCATCGGCGTGTAGCCGCTGCCGTCGTTGTAGCGCTGGCGCCAGATCACGTAGGTCACGCCGAACGCCTTGCGGTTGGCCAGCACGTAGTCGGCCAGGGCGTTGCCGGTGGCGGTGTCGACCATGAAGTCCAGCGCCAGACCGGTGGGGTGGTCGCCGGAGCCGCCGCGGCCGGCCGCGCCGCCGATGTCGTCGACGCCGAACTTGCCAGCGATGTGGTGGCCCACCTGCGCCACGTGCGGCTTGGTGCCGTCCAGGGTGGTCGGACAGGGCGGCGGCGGTGGGGGCGGAGGCGGCGCGGGAGGCAGCGTGGTGGTCGTGGTCACCGGGGGCGCCGTGGTGGTCGTCACCGGAGGCTCCGAGGACGGCGGCACGGTGGTCGACGACGTGACAGACGGCGGGCTTGCGGAGATCGACGAGGCGGCCAGGTTGGCGGCCGCTCCGGTCGGGTCGATCGGCTGGTCTGAATCACGGACCACCCAGAAGGTCGCGGCCAGTCCTGCGGTGAGGGTGGCGGCGACTGCGATGGGCAGTTTCTTGCTGGCTGTCTGGGGCGTTCTATGTCGGCCCGACATTCGGGACACCTTGCGTTGGGGACAGGGCATGGTCACACAGCGCGCCACATTACGAAATGAACACGGGAACATCACGGCCGAGTGTTGATGGTCACATTTCCGCCGGTGAGCGTGGTGTCACAGCAAGTGACGGCCCTGTGGATCCGGGGAGGTCACCGGTCCCGGCACCGCGAAGTCCATTGGCAACGGATCTTCGAACGGTCCCATCGCCACGGCCTGCCCGAGCAACGTGAGCGCGGCCTGTGCGGCCGATCCGGGTTGCGTCGTCACCACGGTCAGCGTCTGGTCCGGGGCGTGCGGGAGGCGGAGTGTCTGCTGCTTCACCGTGATCTCTCCCGCGATGGGGTGGTGCATCCGGTGCGCGGTGCTGTCGCACGCGCGCACCCGGTGGTCCGCCCACATCGTCGCGAACTCGGGACTGCGGGTCGCCAACTCGCCCACGAGGGCGCTCAGCTCGCGGTCTTCCGGATACTTGCCTGCGGTGAGGCGGAGGTTGCCCACCACCGCACGGGCCTTGACCGCCCAGTTCTCGTAGAGGGCGCGGGTGTGCGCGTCGAGGAAGACCAGCTTGGTCATGTTCGGACGGTCGGCGGGGCGTTGGGGACTGGACTGGTCGAGGTGGCCCGCGAAGAAGGCGTGGCCCAACGGGTTCCACGCCAGCACGTCGCCGCGCCTGCCCAGCAGGATCGCCGGTTGGGTCAGGGTGGCGAGGAGTTCGGCGGTGTCGGGCGAGACGCGTTCGGGCGGTGGTTTCGGCGCGGCCCGGTGGCGTCGAGGCTGGGCCAGTTCGCGGAGGTGGGCGTGTTCGTCCGGGTTCAGTTGCAACGCCCGGGCCAGTGCGGCCACGACCTCCTGCGACGCGTGCAGCGCCTGTCCTTGCTCCAGCCGGATGTAGTAGGAGGCGCTGACGCCGGCCAGGCCGGCGACCTCCTCGCGACGCAGACCGGGAACGCGTCGCCGTTCGCCGTAGGTCGGGAGGCCGACCTGGTCCGGTCGCAGGCGCGCCCGGCAGGCCTGGAGGTACTCGGCGAGCTGTCCCTGTCCGCTCATCCGGCCAGTATGCGCACACCGGCCGCGCCGAGCCTGACCACGCCAGTGGTAGGCAAGGGCGGGTCTGGTTGCCCACGGCCGGAGTTCGCAGCATCGACGGCATGGACACGATCGAACTGGGTGACGTCTCCGTCACCCGTGTGTGGGAGTACTACGGCTCGGTGAAGATGACGCCCGACGTCTTCTTCCCCGAGAGCTCGCGGCAGGTCTGGGAGGACACGGAGCCGGAGTTCCTCGACCCCGTCACCGGGAACGTGCGGGCCGCCGTCCAGACGTGGCTGTTGCGCAGCGAGGGCAGGACGATCCTGGTCGACACCGGGGTCGGCAACCACAAGGAGCGTCCTTACGCCGCGGTGTGGAGCCATCTCTCCACGGACTTCCTCGGCAACCTCGCCCGCGCCGGCGTCCGCCCCGAGGACGTGGACGTCGTCGTCAACACCCACCTGCACGTCGACCACGTCGGCTGGAACACCCGCCTCGAGGACCGCGCCTGGGTGCCGACCTTCCCCAACGCCACCTACCTGATGCCGAAGGACGACTTCGACTTCTGGAACCCCGCCAACGACCGGACGGCCGTGCTCGGCCGCGGCAACCAGAACGTCTTCGAGGACAGCGTCGCCCCCGTGCACCAGGCCGGTCTGGCGCACCTGTGGGAGCGCGGCCACCAGATCGACGCCAACCTGCGCCTGGAACCGGCACCCGGCCACACGCCGGGCTCCAGCGTCCTGACCCTCGCCTCCGGCACCGACCGCGCGGTGTTCGTCGGCGACCTGGTGCACGCCCCGGCACAGATCTTCGAACCGGACGCCAACAGCTGCTTCTGCGAGGACCCCGCCGAGGCCCGCGCCACCCGCCGCAGGATCCTGGGCGAGGCCGCGGACACCCGCACGCTGGTGTTCCCTGCGCACTTCCCCGGCGGGGGCGCCGTGGAGGTCGCGCGCGACGCGGACACGTTCGCCATCAAGGACTGGGCCTCCTTCTCCCCCTACGAGCAGAGGTGAGGCCGATGGAGGTCGTCACCACCCGAGGTGCCGTGCGCGGGCTGAGCCGCGACGGGATCGCCGCCTTCCTCGGCATCCCGTACGCCGCCGCGCCCTCCGGTGCCAGCCGGTTCGCGGCACCTGCGGAGCACGAGCCGTGGCGGGACGTGCGCGATGCCACCGAGTTCGGGCCCACCGCCCCGCAGGCGCCGCGCCTGCTCGGCAACATGGACCTGCGCGCCTACTTCGGCGAGGGCTGGCACCGCGGCGAGGACTACCTGACCGTCAACGTCTGGACGCCGGATCCCGCCGCCACCGGCCTGCCCGTCATGGTGTTCGTGCACGGTGGCGGCTTCGTCGCCGGCTCCGGACGCGCCGAGCTGTACGACGGGTCGGCGTTCGCCCGTGACGGCGTCGTGCTCGTCACCGTGAACTACCGCCTCGGTGTCGCCGGGTTCCTCGACGTTCCCGGCGCACCGGCCAACCGCGGCCTGCTCGACGTGGTCGCGGCCCTGCGCTGGGTGCGGGACAACGTCGCCGGGTTCGGCGGCGATCCCGGCACCGTCACGGTGTTCGGCCAGTCCGCCGGGGCGACCATCGTCGGCGGGCTGCTGGCCGCGCCTGAGGCCACCGGGTTGTTCCGGCGCGCGATCGTCCAAAGTGGAAGCGGTCTGGGTGCCTTCTCATCCGAGCAGGCGGCCCTCGTCACCCGCGCCGCCGCCGAACTCCTCGGCGTCGAGGCGAGCGCCGACGCCTTCGCGGGGATCTCCGACGAGCGTCTCGTGGAGACGGCGTCCAAGCTCGCGGGCATCGACCTGCGCACAGCAACGCACACCGATCCGCTGGTGGGGCTGAGCCCGTTCAGCCTGGTCCTCGACACGCAACCGGCGGACGCCCCCGTCGCCGAGGTCGATCTGCTCATCGGCACGAACACTGAGGAGGGCAACCTCTACCTGGTCCCGTTCGGCAAGTACGACAGCTCGACCAGCGCCGACGT
Source organism: Lentzea californiensis (assembly GCF_024648825.1). Classification (GTDB taxonomy): domain Bacteria; phylum Actinomycetota; class Actinomycetes; order Mycobacteriales; family Pseudonocardiaceae; genus Lentzea; species Lentzea californiensis. The sequence continues at coordinate 382,999 of NZ_JANBBE010000005.1, read as the reverse complement.
GGACGCCGTCGCGGCCAAGGCGCACCCGGACCCCCTGCGGCTGGTCAGGACCTACCGCGAACAGCGGCCGGCGGCCACCGGCGGCGAGATCCGGTCCGCCGTCCTGGGCGACGCCCTGTTCGGCGCGGGCACCTGGGCGCTCACCGAGGCGCACGCCCGTCACTCCCGGGCTTTCGCCTACGAGTTCGCGTGGCGGTCACCCGTGCTCGGCGCCACGCACACGGTCGAGCTCCCGTTCGTGTTCGCGCGGACCGGCCTTCCCGCCTTGCGCGGGCCGAACAGGCTGCTCGGCGAGGACGAAGCACCGTCGTCTCTCGTCACGCGGGTCCACGACAGCTGGGTTCGCTTCGCCCGCACCGGAGATCCCGGCTGGCCGCGCTACACCGAGAACCGGCGCACCACCATGCGGTTCGACCTGGACAGCGGCACGGTCGACGACCCGCGCGGCGCGGAACGCCAGGCGTGGGAGCGGCCTGGCTGAGCTCATGCGGAGATCTCGCGGTAGAGGACCAGGTGCTCGTGGTAGAGCACTCCGTCGCGCACGTCGCCGGTGGCGGTGAACCCGGTGTCATCGACGTAGTCGAGGTGCGCACCGGTCACCGTGTAGCTGCCGGTGTACGCACTGGCGCGGCTGCCGCGGGCCTCGTCGTACCTGCCGTCGGCGCGCAGCTCCTGGCGGATGTGGCCGTCCGCGGTGACCCACATGCCCACCACGTCGACGTTGTCCTGGGTCTTCTGGTCGTTCACTCGGTTCGTCACGCTCCTGATCCTGCGAGCCTTTGGCTCAGGCGGCCAGGCCTCGCTCTTCCCGGGTGCGGCGCACCCAGGAAGAACCCTTCACCCGAGCGGTTCGAGCCGGGCCGGCACGTGCTTGTGCCACGGCGTGCCGGCCCACTCGTCACGGTCCTCCGCGGCGGTGAGCTCGTTGGGAGCGACGCCCGTGCGCTCCTTCACCGTGAGCCCGAAGCCGTTGGGAAGCGAGATGTGCCCGGAGCGCATGGTGTCCGTGGCGTCCACGGACACCTCCGCGCTGCCGCGCCGGGTCGTGAGCTTGACCCGGTCGCCGGTCGTGACGCCGAGCCTCGTCGCGTCGGTGACGCTCATGCGCAGGCGGCCGTCCGGGTCGCGCCGTCGCCAGCTGGGGTCGCGCATGATCGTGTTGGCGGTGAAGGCGCGTCGTTCTCCCGCGGACAGCACGAACGGCCAGTCCGGGTCCTGTCGCGGGACAGGCCTGTCACCCAGCGCGGCCACCGCGGCGAGCAGTTCCGGCACAGCGAGGTTGATCCGCTCTCCGCGCAGGCGCCGCCACGAGACGTCGTACTCGTCGTCGGTGATGTGCACGCCGTGCGCACCGTTCACGATCGCCTCGAAGAGCCGCTCCCCCGCCTCGAGCCCGGACCCGTAGCCCGCTTTCTCGACTCCGGCCGGGTTCTTGCGGGCGCACTCGTGCGCGGCCATCCACAGCACCGCGGCTGCCGAGGCGTCGTGCGGCAGCGTCGGGCCGAGCGTGCGGTACAGCAGAACGGACGCGAGCCGCCGTTTCACCGGATCCGCGAGTGCGGAGAGGAACGCCTGCGCGAACTCGGCTCGTCCAGCCTGTGCGGCCGCACGCAGTGGTGCGTAGTCGTTTTCGGTGAGCGCGCCGGAGGCCTCGACGAGACGGGCGTGGATCTCCGGCTCGGGCAGCACGCCCTGCGGTGCGGGCACCACGGGGTGTCGCAGGTGGAAGATGTTGCGCGGGAAGTCGAAGTTGAAGAACGTGGCCTCGAACTTCTCGAACTGCGTCGGCGCCGGCAGCACGTAGTCCGCCAGCCGTGCGGTCTCGGTCATCGCGATGTCGATGACGACCACGAGCTCCAGTGCGGCGAGCGCTTCCCGCATCCGGGCCGAGTCGGCCAGGGAGTGCGCGGGGTTCGCGCTCTCGACCAGCATCGCCCGGTAGCGGGCCGGGTGGTCGGTGAGGATCTCCTCCGCGATCACGTTGCACGGCACCAGGCCGCTGATGATCCGCGCGCCCGCGACCGGGCTGCGCGGTCCCTCGTCGCCGGCGTGCCCGCGGTCGCGACCGATCGGCACCAGGCTGGAGGGCACGTACTGGGCGCCCTGCTTGCCGAAGTTGCCGGTGAGCAGCCAGACCAGCTTCTCGACGTAGCTCACGAGCGTGGAGTCGCGGTTCATCTGGACCCCGAGGTCCTCGAACACGGCCACGGAGTCCGCGGCGGCGATCCGGGCGGCGACCGCCCGCACCAGCGCCTCCTCGACGTCGGCGACGGCGCAGTAGTCGCCGACGGGCACCTGCCGCAGGACAGCGGTGACGGCGTCGAGGCCGTCCGTGTGCTCGGCGAGCCAGTCCGCGGCGATCAGGTCCTCCTGCACGAGCACGGCGGCCAGCGCCGTCAGCAGGTAGAGATCGGTGCCCGGCTTGACCTGGAGGTGGAAGTCGGCCAGTTCGGCCGTCTCGGTCCGCACGGGGTCGATCACGATCATCGACCGGGCCGGGTCCTTGGCGATCTCCTTGAGCACCGAGCGGGCGCGCGGGAAACCGTGCGACTGGTAGGGGTTCTTGCCGACGAACAGCGCGACCTCGCAGTGCTCGAAGTCCGCGCGGGTCATGGTGCCGAGCATGCGGGCGCTGACCCAGAACTCGCCGGTCTTCTCCTGCGCGAGCGCGGACGAGCGGTACCGGGCACCGAACGCGGCCAGCGTGGCGGGCGAGTACGCGCCGCCGAGGTGGTTGCCCTGACCGCCACCGCCGTAGTAGAAGATCGCCTCCCCGCCGAAGGTGTCGCGAACCTCGCCCAGACCTGCCGCGATCTCATTGATCGCGGTGTCCCAGTCGATCTCCTCGAAGGTGCCGTCGGGCCGCCGGCGCAGCGGGTGCGTGATCCGGCCCGTGTCACCGTTCTGGTGCAGGTCGAGGCGCAGCGCCTTGTTGCAGGTGTAGCCGGCCGACGCGGGGTGGAGCTTGTCGCCGCGGATCTTGTCGAACGACCGGCCGTCGTCACCGACGAGGACCTCGATCCCGCAGTTGCACTCGCAGAGGATGCAGGCGCTGGGTTTCCACATGGGCCAGGCTCCTAGTCTCGTCGCTCGAGCAGGGGCGCGATCTCGGCGAGCACGTCGTCGAGTGGGCCCAGATCACGGTGAGCGCGACAGAGGATGACCGCTCCCTCGATCGCGGACACGACCAGCGTCGCCAGCCGCTGTGCGCGTTGTGCCGCGAACCCGTTGCCGGTCAACGCTTTCACGAGGCTGGTCTGCCAGCTGGTGAAGATCTCCCGCACCACGTCACCGGCGTCGGGGACGAGGTCGCGGCTGTCCAGGGTCATCGCGGCGACGGGACAGCCCGCCCGGTAGCCGGTCCCGGTCAGCGCCCGCTTCCAGAAAACGACGAGACGCTCCAGCGTCTTCCCGACGTCGCCCTCGGCCGCCGACTCGCTGACCATGGCGGTGATGTAGTCGCCGGCCTGGCGGACCGCATCCAGGACCATCTCGTTCCTGCCACCGGGAAAGTGGTGGTAGACGGAACCCCGTGGCGCACCACTGTGCGCCAGCACCGCGTCGACCGTCACGCCGGCGGCGCCACGTTCCCGCAGCAGCAGCACCGCGCTGTCCAGCATCCGCTGCTTGGTGCCGCGCCTGCCTTGCTCGCTCATCGCGCCGCCCGTGGCTCGGGAGTATGACAGAGACCATAGTCGGTGTCGGCGCCCGTCGCCACCGTCTCCGAAGCGAAAGATCGCGCCATCGACTTTCCTTACCTCGCAGGGGTTCGGCGGACTAGGCTTGGATCATCGAACTCTCCGATGGTCAGCGCGGTCCGAGGGAGCTACCGACGTGGTCGAGACGCACGACATCGTTCGCCCGCCCGCCGAACTGAGTGCGGGCCTCGCGGCCATCGGCAGTGCGACGGCCAGCGCCGAGCTCAGCCGCATGGGCATCCGCAGCGCGTTCATCCGCGGCCCGGTCTCGGTGACGCCCGGCGTGCGCGTGGCCGGACCGGCGCTGACACTGCAGTTCCTGCCGAAGCGGGAGGACCTCTACCCCGTCGACGAGTACGAGGAGCCGGAGAAGCAGCTGCACCGGCACGTCATGTACCACGCCCAGCCCGGCGACATGATCGTCGTCGACGCACGCGGTGACATGAGCAGCGGTGTGTTCGGCGAGATGATGCTGACCTACTTCAAGGGCCGCGGCGGCGCCGGTGTGGTGATCGACGGGTGCCTGCGCGACATCGGTGAGGCCAAGCAGCTCGGCCTCGGGCTGTGGATCCGAGGCGCCACACCGAACTACCACGCCCAGACCGACATCGTCCCGGCCGCCGTCAACGTGCCGGTGGCATGCGGTGGCACGCTCGTCGTGCCGGGTGACATCGTCGTCGCGGACGACGACGGGGCGGTCGTGGTGCCGGTCAAGCTCGCACCCGCTGTCCTGGCGGTCGCTCAGGAACACGCGGAATGGGAGGAGTTCTCCCGGATCCGGCTGTCCGAGGGCGGCGACCTGCGGCGGTACTACCCGCTGTCGGAGGAGGCGCGGCCCGAGTACGAACGGTGGCGTGCCGAGCAGGACCCGGCTTGACTCAACTCCACAACCGGTCGTGGCTCGACTCCGCGTCCCAGTGCGTCGTTTCGGCGAAGAACACCGGGTCGCGCGGGTCGAGGTGGCGCCGCAGCAGTTCCTCGTCGACGTCGCCGAATCCCAGTCCTGGTGTGTCCGGCACCGTGATGTGGCCGTTCTGGATCAGCGGCCGGGGCAGGCCGGTGACGAGGTCGCTCCAGAACTCCACCTCGGTCGCGTGGTGTTCGAGTGCGAGGAAGTTCTCCGTGGCGGCGGCCAGGTGCACGCACGCCATCGTCGCGATCGGTGACGCCGCGAGGTGCAACGCCATCGGGATCCCGCGTTCCTGCGCGTAGTCGCCGAGCCGCTTGGTCTCCGCGATTCCTCCCGCCGTCGCCGGGTCGGGGTGCACGACGCGGATGGCACCGGCGTCGAGCAGCGGCCGGAAACCGTCGAGCAGGTAGATGTCCTCCCCCGTGCACGTCGGGACGGCGACCGCCGAGGTGAGCCGGCGCCACTGGTCGGTCAGCTGCCACGGGATCAGGTCCTCGATCCACGCCAGGGTGAACGGTTCCAGCGCGCGGCCGATGCGGATGCAGGAGTCGAGGGCGATGTGGCCGAAGTGGTCGGCGGCGAGCGCGACGTCGTAGCCGACGACGGAACGCACTACGTCCACATAGGACGCCAGGTGGTCGGCGCCCTTCGCGGTGACCTGGATGCCGGTGAACGGGTGCATCGTCGTCAGGTCCGCGCGGGCGCCCGGCGGCGCGATCAGCGCCCCCGGCACGTCCCACAGCAGGTCGATGCCCACGTCCATCTTCAGCATCGTGAACCCGCGCTGCTTGCGCTCCAGCAGCCGGGCGCCCATCGCGTGCGGGTCCGGCAGCGACGGAGTGTCCGCGTAGCACCGGATCTCGTCCCGGAACCGGCCCCCGATCAACGCGTGCGCGGGCACCCCGTAGGCCTTGCCGGCGAGGTCCATCAGCGCCATCTCGACGCCGGAGACCCCGCCTCCCTGACGGCCGTGGTGCCCGAACTGCTTGATCTTGCGGAAGATCTTGTCGACGTTGCAGGGGTTCTCGCCGACGAGCCGGCTCTTGAGCACGAGCGCGTAGGTGGCGCTGGCCTGGTCGCGCACCTCCCCGTAGCCGGCCAGCCCCTGGTTGGTGTCGATCCTGATGATCGACGAGCGGAACGGCACGCCGGCCACGTTGGCGACCCGCAGGTCGGTGATGCGCAGGTCGCTCGGCCGGGACCCCGTCGCGACGTGCTCCTCCGTGATCGCCGGCGTCTCGCTCATCCCTTCACGGCCCCCGCGGTGAGGCCCTCGGTCAGGAACCGCTGCCCGAACGCGTACATGGTCACGACCGGGATGCTGATCAGCAGCGAGGCCGCCGCCAGCTGTCCCTGCGGCACGACGTCACCGAAGATCATCGACTGCATGCCGACGGGCAGCGTCTTGTAGCCGTCCTTGGTGATGAACACGAAGGCGAACAGGAACTCGTTCCACGCGTTGGTGAGCGTGAACAGCGCGACCGCGAGCAGCCCCGGCTTGGCCAGCGGCAGCACGATCCGGATGAACGCCCCGAACCGCGTGCAGCCGTCGACCAGCGCGGCCTCCTCGAGGTCGGCCGGGATCGACTTGAAGTAGCCGACGAGCAGCCACGTCGCGAACGGCAGGGTGAACGTCGGGTACGCGAGCACGAGCGCCCACAACGAGTCGTTGAGCCCGATCCCGCTCATCATCTGGTACAGCGGGATGAACAGCAGCGCGCCCGGCATCACGTAGGTGAGCAGGATCGTCACCGTGAAGCTCTCCGAACCCCGGAACTTCAGCCGTGCCAGCGCATAGCCCGCCAGTGCCGCGCAGACCAGGGCGATCAGGGTGGACGCCACCGACACCAGGATCGTGTTGACGTACCAGGTGCCGAACGCCCTGCCCGAGAACAGGTTGGTGAACTGCTCGGTGCTCCACGGCGTCGGCCAGAGGTCGTCGGTGCGCGCGACGATCTGGTTGTCGGACTTGAAGGCCGTGACCGTCATCCAGTAGAGCGGGGCGAGCACGAAGCCCAGCAGGCCCACGAGCGCGATCCCGCTGCCGGTGCCGCCGACCACGCGGGCGGCCAGCCGGTTCCCCCGCGCGGCGAGCACGGAGACGACCCGTCCGACGCCGGCCGCGAGCACCACGAACACGCCCAGCACGAGCGCGGCCTTCCACACGATGTGCGGCGAAGCCCAGACCAGGACGAGCACCGAGGCCACGACGACCACCCACGGCAACGCCCTGCGCTGAGCGGGGGTCAGCCTCCTGCGGCCCAGGTCGCCCGTGCCCGGGAGATCACTGCGCCGCATCATGCGCACGAGGATCACCACGAGGATGCCGATGATCGGCAGCATCACCAGCGTGACCGCCGCGCCCGCGCCCAGCTGCAACTGCTGGATGGCCTTCGAGTAGGCCACCATCACGTACGGGGCGGTGGCGTCCCCCGGCCCGCCCTGGGTCATCAGCCAGATCAGGTCGAAGTTGTTGAACGTCCAGATCGACGACAGCAGCACCGTCACGATCATGATGTGACGCAGCCCCGGCAGCGTGATGTGCTTGAAGCGCTGCCACGGCGAGGCACCGTCCACAATGGCCGCTTCGTAGAGACCGCTGTCGATCGCCTTGAGTCCGGCGAGGAACGTCACCGTGAAGAACGGGATGCCCTTCCAGACGTTGACCAGGATGACCGCCGGCATCGCGAGCGCTGGATCGGACAACCACTCCGCAGGCCACCTGTCGACGAGCCCGGTCGCCGCGAGGGCCGGCCCGATGCCCGAGTCGGTGAGCAGGACGTTGACGCTGCCGAAGATCGGGTCGAACAACGACCGCCAGGTGAAGGCCGTGACGACCGTCGGCACCACCCACGGCAACAGGATCACGCCGGCGATGATCGCCCGGCCGCGGCGCATGTGGTGCAGCATCAACGCCGCGATGAGGCCGAGGACCACCTTGAAGATCTCGGCGTACGCGGTGAAGACGAACGAGTTGAGCACGCCCTTGTGGAACACGGCGTCGTTGATGAGGGCGGTGTAGTTGTCCAGCCCGACGAAGACCGTCTCCGCACCGTGGCGTTCCGTCGTGCTGGTGAGGACCGAGCTGACGATCGGGAACAGGATCAGGCCCGAGACCAGCAGCAGCGTCGGCCCGATGAACACCGCGGCGAGGCGCCAGTCGCGTCCGAGCAGCCGCTGCGACCTGGTGAGCGAGGACGACCCGCGCGGCGCCGGACGAACCGGCGCCGGCCGCTCACGCAGGATGGTCACTGCTTGTAGCCCTGCTGCTCGAAGACCTGGACGATCCTGGCGTGGGTCGCGGCGACGGCGTCGGCGGGCCGGGTGCCCTGGATGACCGACTGCATCATGTCGGTCAGCAGGTAGGCGGCGGTGGCGGCCTGCTCACCGGGGCTCGGCGCCTGCGGGAACGAGAAGCCGGTCCTGGTGGTCAGCGGAAGCGGCGTGCGGGTCTGCTCCCGCAGCGCGGGGAAGGCCGGGTCACCGCCGGTGTAGTACGGGTCGGAGTCCCAGACCTTGTCCCACGAGGGGTTGACCAGGCACGGTGCCCCCTTCGCGACACCGAGCAGCGCGCTCCCGCTGACCATGTACTTCGCCACCAGCTTGGCGAGATCGGGGTTCTTCGCCCCCTTGAACACGACGAACGAGTTGGACTCGCCGAACGCGAGCGGCTTGTCGATCGCCGGTCCGGTGGCGCCGTTGAACGGGTGGGTGTTGGCGTAGACCGGGTTGTTCTTGGTCTTCGAGTCGGCGTAGACGCTGAACTGGTTGAGCGTGAGCCCCAGGATCTGGGCCAGCCAGTTCTCGTTGTTGCTCGAGTCGGTCCAGCTGCCGATCCCCGGCGGCAGCATCGGCGTGTACTTCGGGTTCGTGTAGATGTCGCCGATGAACGTGACGGCGGCGACGGTCTCCGGCGAGTTGAACACCACCTTCGTGCCGGTGTTGTCCGCGATCGCGCCGCCGTAGCAGTTGACGACGTTCGCGATGAAGCCGTTGGCGTCGCCGGAGCGGTTCACCGTGAGACCCCAGCCGAAGCGCTTCTTCGCCGGGTCGGAGACCGCCAACGCGTTGTCGCGCAACTCCTCCCACGTGTAATGGGGTTTGAGCGGGAGCCCCTTCTCCTGGTACCAGTCCTTGCGCAGGTACATCGCGGAGGCGATGAAGTGGTACGGGATCGCGAACCAGCGACCGCCGAACACGCAGTAGGTGGTCGCCTCCGTCGCGGGCTCCCCGTAGAGCTTGCGCATCTCGTCGACCACGTCGGTGACGTCGGTGAGGGCGCCGAGGTTGTGGAGCTGGCCGACGAACCGCCGGTCGCTCACGAAGGCGAAGTCGCGACTGGTGCCCGCCTTCACCTCGGCGTCCATCTTCGCGACCATGTCCCCGGCGTCACCGGAGACCAGGTCGTTGCGGACCGTGGTTCCCGTGGCCTGTGCGAACACCTGCAACGACCGGTCCAGCGCCTGGTTGGCGGCCTCGGAGTAGAGCTTCTGCGAGAGCATGCCCACCGACCCGCCGCGCAGCGACGCCGCCTGGTCCAGCAGGGCCTGGGGCACCTGGACGTCCACCTGCGGTGCGGGTGCGGGCCCTGGCCCGCACCCGGCGAGACCGAGCACGCCCAGCGCGCTCACCCCCAGGAAAGTGCGCCTGGATAAGTCCGTTTTCTCTTCCATGACCACTCCTCTCGCGTCCGGTCGAGCGGACGCGTACCGACGGGGCGACGTTGCAACCGGCGGGACAACGAGGCATGGGCCGCGCTGCCGGGTCGTTCATGCGCTGAAGAACGGTGATCTGGTGCTGTGGTGATCTGGTGCGCTAGCGCCGTCGGGCGGCCCGTTTGGTCTGCTGCTCCTTCTCCGCGAGGAGGTTGGAGTTGTTGGCCAGGTGCTTGCGCATCGCGGCGCGGGCAGCTGCCGGGTCGCGCGCCACGAGCGCCTCGTAGATCTCCGTGTGGTCACAGGTGGCCTTGCGCAGCGCGGCCGGCGCCTCGTTGGTGATGCGCCGGCTGGCCGTGCCGAGCCACCGGGCGGAGTACATGATCCGGTCGAGGATGCGGTTGTCGGCCGCCCGGCAGATCTCCATGTGGAACTCGTGGTCGACCTCGAGGTAGGCGTTGGGATCGGATTCGAGCGCCGCCATGCGGTCGAGCTCGTCCCTGAGCCGGTCCAGCGTCTCGCCGGTGACGCTGGTCGCGGCCATCGCGGCGAGTTCGGGTTCGAGCAGCACGCGCATCTGGTGCAGCTCCTGCAGCAGCTCGCCGACGATCTCCGTGGGCATCCACTCGATCAGCAACGGGCTCAGGTAGTCCCACTCGGCCGGAGGGCGCACGACGACGCGGCGGCCCTGCGCGACCTCGACGATGTCGAGCGAGGCCAGGATCTTGAGCGTCTCCCGCGCCACCACGCGGGACACCCCGAACTCACGCGAGATGTCGAGCTCCGACGGAGCACGGCCGTCCTCGATCTCACCGCTGACGATGCGCCGGGTCAGGTGTGCCGCCACCTGCACCGGGAGAGTCCGGACCTTGACAGCGTCCGAAGACTCTTGTCCCCTTTGCATGTCATCAGCTTATAGGACAAGTTAGACATCGCGACAGACTCCGTTCATCTGCACGACCCAGCGGCGGGAGAGCAATGCGGATCGTGAACGTCACGACGGCGGTGGTCGACTACCACGGCCAGGCCACGCTGGTCCGGATCGACACCGACGAGGGCCTCAGCGGGTTCGGCGAGGCCAATCCCGATGCCGGCGCGGGTGCCGTCGTCGGAATGATCGAGTTCCTGACACCCCTCCTGATCGGCGAGGACCCGCGCAACGTCGAGCGGTGCTGGGAGAAGCTGCGCCGCAACAAGGTCTTCGCCGGTCCCCAGGGCGGGGTGTTCGTGATCGCCCTGTCCGGCATCGAGCTCGCGCTGTGGGACCTCGCGGGCAAGGCAGCGGGCCAGCCTGTCTACCGGATGCTCGGCGGGAAGTTCCGCGACCGCATCCGCCTCTACGCCGACTGCGGCGACGGCGACGACCCGGCGGGGTCGATCGCCGGGTGCGTCGACCGGGCCCAGCGGATGGTCGAGGAAGGCTTCACGGCCATCAAGTTCGACATCGACAACCTCCACCACCCCGCGAAGTTCGACGCGTTCAACCACACGGTCAACGCCGCCGAGCTGCGATCGATGACCGAACGCGTGGCAGCCGTCCGGGAGGCGATCGGACCGGACGTCGACCTGGCCATCGACCTGCACGCCCGCTACGACGTGCCGAGCGCCTGCCGGATCTCGTGGGAGCTCGAACCGTTCCGCCTGATGTGGCTGGAGGAACCACTGCCGGCGGAGAACGTCGACGCGCTCGCACGGGTGCGCGCGCAGACCCGCACGCCGATCTGCGCGGGCGAGAACCTCTACCTGCGATGGGGTTTTCGCGACCTGCTCGAACGCGGCGCCGTGGACGTCATCGAGCCGGACGTGCCGAAGTGCGGCGGCCTCGCCGAAGCCAAGAAGATCGCCAACCTCGCGGAGATGCACTACATCCCGTTCGCACCGCACCTGGTGTCGACACCCTTGGGCACGATGGCCACGTCGCACCTCTGCGGAGCCATCCCGAACTTCTTCGTCCAGGAATGGCACGCGCTCGACGAGCGCGCGGTGTGGGACAGCTACGTCCACGCCCCCGACGGGAGCGGCTCGATCGTGAAGGACGGCTACATCACGCTGCCCGACACCCCCGGCATCGGCGTGGAGCTCGACATGGACGGCGTGCGGGCACACGCCGTCGCGGGCTACGGGCTGTTCGAGTGACGGCTAGCGGAGCTGGTCGTCGGTGTAGTACCCGGACTCCACGAGAACCTTGTGGTAGTTGCCCTTGTCGACGCTCACCGGGTTCAGCAGGAAGGCAGGGACGACCTTGACGCCGTTGTCGTAGTCGTTGAGGTTGTTCAGCTGCGGCGGCGTGCGGCCCTTCAGCACGGCCTCGGCCATCAACGCCGTGACCTTCGCCAGTTCGCGGGTGTCCTTGTAGATCGTCGAGTACTGCTGGCCGGCGAGGATGGACTTCACCGAGCCGAGCTCGGCGTCCTGGCCGGTCACGGTCGGGAACTCGGGGCCGTAGCCGCCGTTCTTCAGCGCGGTGAGGATGCCGAGGGAAATGCCGTCGTAGGGCGAGAGCACGCCGTTCACCTTGGCACGGCGGTATGTCGTGCCAAGGATCTCCTCCATGCGCTTGCGGGCGGTCTCGCCGTCCCACCGGAGGGTCGTGACGGCCTGGAAGTCCGTCTGACCGCTGCGCACCACCAGCTTGCCGCTGTCGAGGTGCGGCTGGAGCACGGACATGGCGCCGTTGAAGAAGAACGCCGCGTTGTTGTCGTCCGCCGAGCCGGCGAACAGTTCGATGTTGAACGGACCCGTGGCGGCGCCGGGGCTGCCGTCTGGGTTGCGCAGGCCCAGCCCGGTGAGCAGCGACTCGGCCTGGTAGACGCCGACCCGGAAGTTCTCGAACGTCGCGTAGAAGTCGACGTTCGGGCTGTTGCGCAGGAGCCGGTCGTAGGCGATCACCGGGATCTCGGCGTTCGCGGCAGTGTCGAGCGGCTTGGTCAGCGCCGAGCCGTCCACCGAAGCGATGATCAGGAGCTTCGCGCCCTTGGCGATCTGGTCCTCGATCTGCTTCACCTGGTCGGCCACGTCGTTCTCGGCGTAGCGGAGGTCGACCCGGTGCCCCCGCGCTTCCAGGTCGCGCTTGATGTTCTCGCCGTCGCTGATCCAGCGCTCCGACTTGGTCGTCGGCATGGTGACGCCCACGAGCGCACCGTCGCCGGAGCCGGGTTGCTGACCGGCCGCCGGTGCGCCGCACGCCGCCGCCAACAGCGCGACCGCCAGCACGGCGAACCTCGGGAATCCCATTCCTGCTCCTCGCGTGGATCAACGTTGACGGTCGCCACGGTCTCGGGGCAGGCCGGAACACGGCCTGTGTGTGATCGGCGCCACAAGCGGATGTGCACGTTAACAAGCGAACATGGGTGAATCAAGCGAAGACGCGAAGTCGTTGTCAGCTCCCGATTCGCATCTTGAATGACTCCTTGCAGCTGTCGTGGACAGGGCACTCGCCCGACTCGAAGGACATATGCGACAAAGCTGTTAGTGTGCGCCCCGTTCGCACGAGAACTGGAGCGCCGCGCCATGAAGTACACCCTCTCGATGGAGATCGCCCTGCCACGAGAGAGGGTGGTCCAGCTGCTCTCCGACCCCGAACACATGCCGAAGTGGTTGCGGGGCCTGGTGGAACACGAGCCGCTGAGCGGAGTGCACGGGCAGGTCGGCACCAGGTCGCGAGTGGTGATGCAGTCGGGTCAGCAGAAGTTCGAGGGGATCGAGACCATCACGCGCCGGGAACCGGTGGACCTGCAAGGGCTCGCGAGGGAGAGCGTCGTCCACTACGAACGCGAGATCGTCGCCAAGGGCATGTGGAGCGCCGCGCGCGAGCGCTTCACCGAGATCGGCCCGGAGACGACGCTGTGGGTGAGCGAGAACGAGTACAGGTTCAGCGGCGTGCTGATGCGACTGGTGGGGCTCTTGATGCCCGGCACCTTCCGCAAGCAGTCGCTGCAGCACATGCAGGACTTCAAGGCCTTTGCAGAGCACGGGCAGGACGTCCGCGAGGCGAAGGCCTGAACCGCGGTCTGCTGAAGGTGCGCCCCGCGGTTAGTCGCTGTTAGTGGATGGTTAGCGCGGTTCCCCAGTCTCGGTGACGGAGGCGAGATCGCCTCTTCCTGAGAAGGGGGAGTTCTCTTGATTCGCAAAACCCTGATGGCCCTGGCCGGAGCCGCGTTCGCGGCGTCGCTGGTGACGATGCCCGCGAGCGCGTCGTCCGTTCCGGAGATCACCGAGCCGAGCGGTGACGTGTCGGCCGCCGCCTACAGCGACTGCCCCGCGGCGCGGTTGTGCATCTGGACGGGTCTCAACGGCACCGGTGCGATCGGCATCTTCGCCGTCGGTGACGCCAACCTCGGTGCGGCTCCCGGGCCCAGCGGGCTCAACAACAACGCCGAGAGCATGATGAACCGCACCAGTCAGCGGTGGTGCCACTACGACGGCGCCAACTACACGGCCCTGATGGCGGCCGGTGGGCCTGGTGGCGGGGCGAACATGCTGGTGCAGTTCCGCAACCGGATCACCTCGTTGCGGGTGTGCCCCTGACCGGAGGTGAATCGTGCTGGCCAGCAGAGCAGCAGCGCTCCTGGCCGGCGCGGTGATGGCGGGGTCGCTGTTCGCAGCGGCCCCTGCCGTCGCCGGGCCGGTGTCACCGGACGCGTGGAACGAGTGCCCCGCGAGCCGGTTCTGCATGTGGACCGGTGTCGGCGGCACGGAGCGGATCATCATCCTCCAGGTCGGTGACCCCGATCTGGGCACCCCAGGTGCCCGGCCCGTCGTCAGGAGTGCGTACAACCGCACCGATGCGCGATGGTGCTTGTACCGCAGCACCTACTACAGGGACCTCATCGGCGCCGTGAACCCTGGCGGTCTGGCAAACCTCCGACCGAGTACCCGCGTGGCATCGGTGCGGCCCTGCCCCTAGGAACCGGTCAAATGCCAGTGCACCGCGCGGGACGGCCTGTCCTCAGGTCGGCCCGCGCGATGCACGGATCAGGAGTCGTTGTGTCCACAGTGGTCGAAGTACCGCTGGCACACCACGGCCAGTTCCCAGGCGTGTTCGGCCATACCGCGCACCGCCGCTGTCTCGACGACGGCCCGTAGTGTCGGCAGTTCGGTGTCGAACCACGCGATCGGGTCGCAGGCGTCGGCTTCCGCGTGGTGACGCAGTGCATTGCCGGGCAAGGGCTTCAGCACGCCCGCGGGCAGCCGGGCGACCATCGACTCCGCCATCGCGAGGCAGGCACCGACCGCGCGGGTGAGCACGGCACCCTGCTCGGGTTCGGCCTGTTCGGCTGCGAAGCAGCGCAGCAGGTCGTGCATGCCGTACCGGATCGAGGTGCCGCATCCGGCGGTGCTCAGCAGGTGCCAGCTGACCAGGTCCTCCAGCACCCGTTCCGCGCCGGTCTGCCCGACGTCCAGCAGTGCGGCCGCGAGCCAGCCGGGCACCGTGGTGGCGGGCAGCAGACCCAGGCGGCGGAACAACATCTGGTGCGACTGAGACAGCTGCCGGTAGCTCGCGTCGAAGCTCGCCCGCACGCCGAGGTCGCCCACCTCCAGCCAGTCGAGCCTGGTGCGTTCGTCGGCGAGCTGGGCGGCCAGGTCGTCGACCGTCCAGTGTGGATGGTCGAGCAACAGTGCTCCCGCGACGCGCAACGCCAGTGGCAACCCGCCGCAGTGCGCCACCAGCGCGTCGCCCGGCGGCACTCCGACGATCTTCGTCAGCAGCTCGGCCGACTCGCCGGCGTCGAGCAGGCCCAGCCGCACCAGTCGCGCGCCCTCCAGCTCGCCGAGAGTGCGTCTGCTCGTCACCAGCACCGCGCAGCCGGGTTCGGCCGGCACGAACGGCCGCACCTGGCGCGCGGCGGCCGCGTTGTCGACGACCAGCAACACCTCCCGTCCGGCCAGCAGGTCCCGCAGCAGTGCCGAGCACTCGTCCTCCGCGCCAGGCACGAGGTCCGCGGGAACCCCGAGCGCGCGCAGGAACTGTTGCAGCACAGCCATCGTGTCGTCGCCGCGCAACGTCGCGAAGAGCTGACCGTCCGGGAAACGCTCGCGCACCCGGTGTGCCAGCTGCACGACGAGCGCCGTCTTGCCGAGCCCCGCGGCACCTGAGACGGCGACGAGCGGTGAGCGTTCCCTGCCCGGCGCGGTGAGCACGTCCGTCAGCTCGGTGAGCAACTCCTCGCGACTGACGAAGTCGGGCAGCGCCGGCGGCAGCTGACGCGGCTGGTGTGCCTCGCGCGGCACCGGAAACGCGGGCCGCACGCCCGGTTCGCCTCGCAGGATGCGGGCGTGCAGCGAGCACAGCTGAGCCGACGGCTCGACGCCCAGCTCGTCCACCATGGTGCGGCGGAACGCGAGGAACACGTCGAGCGCCTCGGACACCCGCCCGCGCCGTGCCAGCGCGGTCATCAGCTGGGCGCGCACCCGTTCGCGCAACGGGTGCTCGGCCGCGGCGGCGGTGAGCTCGCCGATCAGGTCGGCGCTGCCGCCGAGCAGGAGGTCGGCGTCGGCGCGCTCCTCCAGCACCGTCATCCGCAGCTCGTCGAGCTGTGCGGCCACCGGCTCGGTGAGGTGCGGGTCGGCGGGACCGTCCCAGCGCCTGAGCGCCTCGCGCAACCGCGTAGCACCCAACGCCACGTCACCGGCCGCGATCAGCTCGCGCGCGGCCGCCAGGTCCTGCCGCACGAGCTCGACGTCGAGTTCTGCCGCAGCGCAGCGCAGCACGTACCCCGCCGCCGCGGTCGCGATCCGCTCCTTGCCGAGCAGCCCCCGCAGCCGCGAGACGATGCCCTGCAACTGCACCTTCGCCGACGCCGGCGGTACCTCGCCCCACAGCTCGTCGGACATCCGGCCGACCGGCACGACCTCGTTCGCGTGCCACACGAGCAGGGCTAGCACCGTACGCATCTGCGGTGTGCCCAAAGCGACCCCGGCACCGTCGCATTCCACCCGAAACGGTCCGAGCAACCTGAAACACCACATCCCCCGGTACCTCCCCGCCGCTGAGGGTGACACAGGGTCCGAGGCTGCCGCAGGTTGTTCGATGACATCCAACCTCAGGCGCGACGCACAGGATCCCGGTGCCGTCCAGGGGTTGATCAACCGATACAGGCGAGGGGACGTCTCCGCTACGTTCGGTCCTCACGACTGGGAAGGCATCATGAGCGTCATCGGCTCCGACCGGCCGCCGAGCCGGCTGGACGTTTTCAAGCAGCACGTGGAACAAGAGTTCGGTTCGAGGATCGCGCAACGGCTCGACACGTTCGAGGACGGGACCTTCTACGTCACGGCGGGCGGGTGGGCGCGCCTGCTGTCCTGGTTCGTGGACTTCGTCGTCTACCTGCTCAGCGCGTTCGCCGGTTTCATCGCGGTCGTGCTCGCCACCCGTGACAGCGAGATCTCCGACAACGCGGCGTTGCTGACCATCCTCGGTCTGCTGGTCGGCGTGCCGCTCGTCTACGGCCTGTTCTTCGGCAACGGCCGCGCGCTCGGCGCGGTGCTCACCGGAACCCGCCTGGTCCGCGTCAAGAACGGCCACCGGATCGGCGCGGCGGCCCCCTGGGCCATGCTCGTGCGCACCGTGCTGTTCCCACTGTTGATCGCTGCCATGACAGTCGGCGGGGCGGTCGACGGCTCGCTCAGCAGGGTCAGCATCGACGACGGCGCCACCCGTCGACTGCACGCGGCCGGCTTCCTGCGCGTTGAGTGATGATCTTCCGTGAACGCGGCACGGGCCTGGTAAGAAGATCACTGTGGGCACACGACCTCGTTTCGACCTCGCGGGCAGGGCGGCAGGCCTGATCGGTCAACGGCTGCTGAAGCTCCCTCCTGCCCTCTCGCGCGACGTGACCGTGGAGCGGGATCTGCGGATCCCCACCCACGACGGGGGGACGCTGCTGGCGAACCACTGGGCGCCGGCCGACGCGTCGAGTGGCGCGCCCACCGCCGTGGTGCGAACGCCTTACGGGCGCACCGGGCCGCTGGACTGGCTGTACGGGCGAGCGCTCGCCGAGCGGGGCCTGCACGTCCTGACCGTCAGTTGCCGGGGCACCTTCGGCTCGGACGGCGACTTCCGCGCGATGCGGCACGAACGCGAGGACGGTCTGTCGACGCTCCGCTGGCTTGCTGACCAACCGTGGGCGAACGACGTGGTGCTGACCGGCAGCAGCTACCTCGGCTACACCCAGTGGGCCATCGCGGCGGAGGCTCCCGCGCAGGTCAAGGCGATGGTGCCGCACGTGACGTCGTCGCGGCTCGCGCTGTCGTTCCTGCGACCGGACCGCTTCGAGGTCGAGACGCTGCTGGGCTGGTCGGTGAGCACTGCGACGCAGGAACGCCCGGGAGGCATCTGGCGTGCGCTGCTCGGCATCGGCCGCAAGCGCCTCCGAGCGGCCATGCGCACGTTGCCGCTCGTCGACGCCGACACCGCCGCGCTGGGCCACGCCTGGCCGTTCTACCAGGACTGCCTGCACCACGACCAGGACGACCCGTTCTGGAAGAACGAGGACCACTCCCCCGCCGTCGGCGACGTGACCGTGCCCGTCAGCTCGATCGCGGGCTGGTACGACATCTTCCTCGCCGACCAGCTCCGCGACTTCCAGGTGCTCAGGGCGGCCGGACGCGACGCGCACCTGACGGTCGGGCCGTGGTGGCACGGCCACGTCGGCGGGATGACCGCGGTGCTCGGCGACACGATCGGCTGGGCCGCCGCCCACGCCCGCGGCACCGAGCCGCCGCGCAAGCCGCCGGTCCGCCTCTTCGTGATGGGCGTGGACGAATGGCGTGACTTCGACCAGTGGCCGCCCACCGGCTACACCGGGCAGCGCTGGCACCTCGCTCCCGGCGGCGAGCTCGGTCCCGCGCCGAGCCCGCCGGCACCACCGACGCCGTTCACCTACGACCCCGCCGACCCGACGCCGTCGCTGGGCGGCCCGAAGCTGGAGAGCCGCGGCGCCGGACCCGTCGACAACCGCAAGCTCGAGGCACGGGACGACGTCCTGGTCTTCACCTCGGCCGTGCTGGACGCCGACGTGGAGGTGATCGGCGAGATCTCGGCCGAGGTGTGGCTGCGCGCGGACCGCCCGTCCTGCGACCTGTTCGTGCGCCTGTGCGACGTGGACGGGCGCGGCAGGTCCCTGAACATCTGCGACGACCTGGTGAAGGTGCGGCCGGACGGGGTCATGAAGGTGACCGTCGACCTGTCACCGACCGCGCACGTCTTCCGGCGCGGGCACCGGATCCGGGTGCAGGTGTCGGCCGGGGCGTTCCCGCACTTCGCCCGAAACCTGGGCGACGGCGGCCCGTCCCACACGGCGACGGAACTGCGAGCGACCACCGTGGAGATCTTCCACGACGCCGACCGCCCGTCCTCGATCGTCCTGCCGCAGCGGCGGCTCGCCGGTTGAAAGCGGCCCAGACGTGAACAATTCTCCCGGCCATCGACCGCAATTCCGCCGAATCCTCGACCAGCCATCCCGCACAGCTAGGCCGAAAACACCGAAATTCGCTCCAGCAGACCAACTCAGCAGGTCAGGCGCACACAGCTGATCCCCAGAAAAGTTTCTGCGGATTTGCCGCCCCGCGGGTAAATCGATCGCACTTGTCGCGACTGGTGTAGCATGGAGACAAATCGTCGATTTCACAATGGCCTGATGCTCCATCTCGGACCATTTGCTCGAACATCACCCGGCTGAATCACGCGACCGGGGAGCGGAGCGCCTTCGTGCGGGTGACCGTCGACCTGGCGGCGCCCACCGCACTCCAGCCGCCCGATCTCAGCGGCGACTGACTCTCCGCCGTCCGTGGGGCGGCAGCGCGGGCCGGGCTCTCCTGAGCCGCGGTCACCAGCATCGAGGAACAGGACACACGTGGACCAGCTCAGCCTCGGAGTCATCGCCCAGACCCAGAAGGAGAACGAACACCGGCTTCCCCTGCACCCGCTGCACCTGGACCGGATCGACGCGGACCTCCGCAGCCGCATATACCTCGAACACGGCTACGGAGAACGCTTCGGCGTCTCCGACGCGCAACTCGCGGCGTCCGTCGGAGGGCTGCGTTCGCGCGAGGAGCTCATCGCGGAGTGCGACGTCGTCCTGCTGCTCAAGCCGATCGCCGACGACATCGCACAACTGCGCGAAGGTCAGGTGCTGTGGGGCTGGCCGCACTGCGTCCAGGACGAGAAGCTCACGCAGCTGGCCGTGGAACGCCGGTTGACGCTCATCGCCTTCGAGGCGATGAACCACTGGACCTCCGACGGCTCGTTCAGCCTGCACGTCTTCCACAAGAACAACGAGCTCGCCGGCTACTGCTCGGTGCTGCACGCCTTGCAGCTCAGCGGTTCGACCGGTGACTACGGGCGGCGTCTGCGCGCCGTCGTGATCGGTTTCGGGGCGACCGCACGAGGCGCCGTGACGGCGCTCAACGCACACGGCGTGCACGAGGTCACCATCCTCACCAATCGCGGCGTCACCGCCGTCAGCGCGCCGATCCACTCCGCGCGGATCGTCCACTTCGACCACGACGCCACCGATCCGGCGAGCAGCCACGCCTTCACCGACGACGGCCGCGTGCCGCTGGCCGGATTCCTCGCGGAACACGACATCATCGTCAACTGCGTGCTGCAGGACACCGACGCACCGCTGACGTTCCTCACCAACGCCGATCTGTCCACCGTGGCCCCGGGAACGCTGGTCGTGGACGTCTCCTGCGATGCGGGCATGGGCTTCGAATGGGCGCGCCCCACTACGTTCGACGAACCGGACTTCCTGGTGGGCGACCACGTGCGCTACTACGGCGTGGACCACAGCCCGTCCTACCTGTGGAACTCGGCGACCTGGGAGATCAGCGAAGCGCTGCTCCCCCACCTGCGTCCGGTGCTCACCGGCGCCTGGGACTCCAGCGACATCCTCCGCCGCGCCGTCGAGATCCGCGAGGGAACCATCGTCAACCCCCGCATCCTCTCGTTCCAGCGCCGATCACCGGACTACCCGCACGCCCGGCTCTGAGCCGCGAGACGACGGTCGTGATCCCGGCATCCACAAAGGACAAGTGAGCAGATGAGCGAACTACCGCACGACACCACTGTCATCACCAACCGGCTGCACCTCGCGACCGGCTTCCTCGCGAACGAACACGACTGGGTCGCGGAACGCCTGGCCGCACTCGGCTCGCGGCTGCGTTCCTTCCGCGAGAACCAGGTCGACCTCGAGATCAGCGTGAAGGACCGCCGCGGTGTCGAGCAGCGAGTCACCCTCGAGTGCTGGATCAACCGCAACCCCCGCCTGCACCTCGTCGCCACCTCGTCCGAGCCGGATCTGCCGGCCGCGCTCAACGAGGTCCGCAACGAGCTGATCCGTCAGGTCGACGAGGCCAAGACGCGGACCGAACCGCGCCACAACCGCGCGCTGAGGTCCGTCCCCGCGCTGACCGAGCACGACCAGCACCAGCGTTGAACGGGGGCAGACCACGTGTCTGTCCACTCAGGACGGCGACCAGGCAGGCGAGGACCTGGCGTCGTCCGCAACGACAGTCCCGGCAAGGCCGGCGGAGGGCGCTCAACCCGCGTGACACGTCCGCCGACGCCGTGAGCGGAAACATCTCGGTGACCTCCTTGGCGCGTCAGCGACTCGACGCGTGCGCCGCCAAGGTCCGGAGCGGATGGGATGTCCCACCAGGGTAAAACTCCGCGGCGTTCGCTGAACAGGGCCGATGAGGGGACTGCGGCCATAGCTCAACGCGATGCCATGACGGCTGAACGGGCACAGATGACAACCCGATCGAGTGATGGCACCCCGGAGCGGCTTGTGCCCGGACTCCGCTGATACCCAACCTGCGGCTTCTCAGCCCTCCGCCCGCCCGGACCCCGCGATCGCCACGGTTCCCAAAATCCCGTGAGCACCGTCCGTCTGCACAGGGCATCCGTGATCGCCCAGAACCGCCCGTTGCGCGGTCACTCCGGCGCCGCACGATCCATCGTCACAGCACAGCTCGTCCGGCGAGGGTCCGTCGTCATCGCGGTTTTCGGCGAGGTCGACGCGCGTAGTGGTCCAGTGCTGCACACCCTTCTCCAGGAGCACGTCCGCAAGGCGGGCCCGGACCTCGTCGCGGTGAGTTTCCTCAGCATCGCCGGGCTGGCCACCCTGATGGCCGTGTGGGAGGCGACCGTGACCGCTGAGGTCGAGTTCGACGTGGTCCCCGGCCTGCTCCAGAACGACCGCGGTTGATCGTCGCGTTCCCTTCCTGCTCAGGCTCCGGGCGGCGCGCTGACGGCGGACACGAAGATCCGGGCGAGTCTCCCGTTCTCCCACTGCAGGCCGAGCCGGTGCGCGGCGAGGTCGTAGTTGACGGTGACCTCGCCGGAGGCGCGGTTCTCCCAGCTGTTGTGCACCAGGGCACCGTGCGCCCGCACGTGCGCGTCGACCGGTCCGCGGTGCCCGTCGAGGTCGAGCCCGGAGATCACGCGGTCAGCGGCCGGGCAGTGCGCGACCTCGACGGTCACCTTCTTCACCAGCCCGTCGAGCAACGCGATGTCGACGCCGCCGGAACTCGGGACCACGGGATCCAGCGCGCTCTGC
Organism: Lentzea californiensis; assembly: GCF_024648825.1. Lineage (GTDB taxonomy): Bacteria > Actinomycetota > Actinomycetes > Mycobacteriales > Pseudonocardiaceae > Lentzea > Lentzea californiensis. The sequence continues at coordinate 361,176 of NZ_JANBBE010000005.1, read as the reverse complement.
CGGACCGTCGAGCCGGGGAAGAGCCCGCGCAGTTCCGCGTACGGCGCGGAGTCCTCGGACGCACCCAAAGCGGCGTACATCGTCGAGATGACACCGGTCAGCGTCGTCCCGGGGACAGCGGGCAGGTCGTCCGGGAGAGCCTCGGCCTTGCGAGGTGCCGGTCGCGGGTCCAAGCCGCCGAAGCCGGCCACCCGGTCCCAGATCCAGTCGGCCGTGGACGCGGCGACGGGCTGGTCGGGACGTCCTGGCCGGCGCTTGACCAGCGCCCCGAACGCGACGACGACCAGGTACGCCCCGGCGTCGTCGGTCATCACCTGTTCCCAGACCTCGTTCTCGGGCCAGTCCGGGTGCGCAGCCTGGTCGGCCTCGATCTCGGTGCTCATGGCGATGATCTCGGCCGCCGACATCAAGCGGAACGGCTCGGCCAGTCCCCAAGCGGCACCGGAGCCTGGTTGCTGGCCGTCGTGCCACGCCAGCAGGTCCTCCGCGGCCATGGAGCCGATCTTGTCGCTCTCGGGCTCGTCGGCGATCGAGACTCCCGGTCGCAGGGTCGCGCGCAGGCCGTCGGGCATCACCTCGTCCAACGCCGCGAGCGCGGACGCCAGGTCGGTGCCGAGGAGCTGGTCGCGGAGTTGCCGCCACCCCATCTCGATCACCCCGGTGCGGCGGATGTCCTCCAGCGTGATGGCCTGGGCGTGGGCGTTCTCGACGATCCGCAGCATGGTGCGAGCCGTCCCCACCAGGTTCTGCAGCAGGTCCTCGGTCGGGTTCTCGCGCAGCAGTCGCAGGCCGAGTTGCTCGGCGTCGACGAACCGGTACTGCACCAGGTAGGACCAGCCGAGCATCAGGGCGACCCAGGAGTTCGCGGCATCGGCCCGGACGGCCTCCTCGGCCGCGGGGACGAACCGGCCGGGTGGCGCGAAGCTCCCCAGCAGGTACGCCGCGCGCTTCCCGAGCGCGCCGGGAAGTCCGTCCGGTGCCGTCCGGGCGCACAGTGCCACCGCCTCGTCGAGCTGGCGCCACCCTTCGTCGTGCTCCCCGCACAGTGCCTGGGCGAAGCCCAGTTCCATCCAGTCGGCCCACTCCTCGTGGTCCTCGGCCAGCACCGTGCGCGCCCACCGCAGCGCCTCCGCGTGCTCGTGCTGGGCCAGCGCCAGGTGCCGCAGAGCACGAGCCGCGTTGACGAACTGGCCGTCGCGGCGACCGGCGACCTGGAGGTAGAGGCGCCGCGCCTCGGCGACCTCGCCACAGGCCTCGCGGTGGTTGGCGAGCAGCAACGACACGCTGCTGCGCTCGGGCTGGAGTGCGAGCACCCGCAACGCCAGCTCGGCGACCCTGGGATGCGCCGGCTGCGCCGCGAAGAGCTCCCAGGCCAGGTCCAGACTCCGCTCCACGGCGTCGTTGTCGTCGGCGGCCACACGGCCGAAGTCACTCATCGCATGCCTCGCCTGACCCGGTACGCCCGGAGTTGATCGAAGGTCCCGTCGTCGACGCCGTACTCCAGCACCGGCGCCACCTGGTCGAACCAGGACGTCGTGGACGGGATGACGCCGCGGACCGCGGCCAGCACCGCGCCGGTGGTGACCGGCACCAGCTCGCCCCTGCTCATCGACTCGACCATCGCCTGCTGCAGGACGGTGGTCGTCAGGTGGCTGAGGTCGGCACCGGAGAACCCCTCGGTCGCCACCGCGACGGCGGCGAAGTCGACGTCGTCGGCCGGCTTGCCCTCCAGCGCGCCCTGCACGATCGCCTCCCTGGCGGCGGCGTCAGGTGGCAGCACGAGCACGGTCTTGTCGATCCGGCCCGGCCGGCGCAGCGCGGGGTCGATGTCCCACGGCCGGTTCGTGGCGGCGAGGAAGTAGACGCCTTCGTTCGCGCCGGCCACGCCGTCGAGCTCTTCCAGCAGCTGGGTGACGAGCATCCGCATCGTCTGCGATCCGCCGCCACCGGAGGTGCGACGTCCGCCGAGCGCGTCGAACTCGTCGAAGAAGATCACGCACGGCGCGGCGGCGCGCGCGTTGCGGAACACGCTCTGGATCGCCTTCTCGCTCTCCCCGATGTACTTGCTGAGGAGGTCCGCGAGGGTCACGTGGATGAAGGACGCTCCGAGGTCGCCCGCGATCGCCCTGGCGATGAACGTCTTGCCACAACCGGGCGGGCCGTACATCAGCAGTGACCCGCCGGGCTTCTGCCCGAACGCCGCCGCCAGCTCGGGATTGCGCAGCGGAGCCAGGAACGTGGTGTCCAGGTGCCGCTTGACCTCGGCGAGGCCCGCGACGTCGGCCAGCGTCACCACCGGGCGTTCGGCGTCCCACAGCTTCTCCGAGGCGGCGGCGCCGCTGTCCTGGCGGTCGTGGTCTGCAGGGGCCGGGACCGGTGCGGTCTCGGCGGGCGGCGGCGGGTTCGAGGCCCGCATCCGTGCCGCCATCAGCCGGGCGCGCAGCACGCGGGCTCGTACCGGATCCCCGCCGGAGGCTTCGAACGCCTTCAGTTCGGTGGCGGCGCGGCCAGGGTCGTGCTCCAGCAGCAACGTGATGAAGTCCTCGCGCAACGCCAGGTTGCCGGGATCGGCCTCCACCTCGCGCGCGATCACCTCGACGAAGTCGTCACCCGAATCGCCGGTCACCGGCCGGACCCCTCGATCCAGCTCTTGAGCAGCCCCAGGTTCACCAGCGGGATGTAGTGGCCGATCCGCGGGTGGTCCAGCGTCACACCGAAGACACCGGCCCTGCCGAACGAGGCGACGTAGTCGATCGCCGCCGGCATCGGCACGCCGAACAACGGTGCCGCGCCACTCTCCGAACCGGCCGGCTCGAGGGCCCGCGCGGCCTCGCTCGCTCGTGCGGCGCTGCTGTAGAGGCAGATCATCGACCCCTGCTCGGCGGCCACGGCGTAGGGCCGGGGCCGGTCGGCCGGGCCCCGCGCGACGAAGAACCAGTGCTCCAGCGCGGTCGCCTGCCGCCACAGCGCGATCTGCGCCGACGTGTCTCCCGCGGGCGCTGCCTTGACCGCCGCGTCGAGGCGGTCCAGCTCGGCGATCATCTCGGGGTCGTTGTCCTTGATCATTCGGTTCTCTCTCGTCTTCTCAGCCCGGGCACCGCGACGGCCCGATGCCGGGCCTCGTCCTGCGCCGTGGCGCCGCGGTGATCCCGCACTTCGCGCACTGGTCTCCCACTCGCCGGCACGTTCACGTTGTGCTGCAACAGTTGTACACCGCAGCCCGGCCGGAACGCGGTGTCGGTCGTTCGACCGACTGTGCTCGCACGCACCGGCGGATATCGTGCGACCGATGTCCACGAGCACCTTCCGGAGGAGCACCATGACGACCACCCGGCGCGTTCTCACCGGTCTGGCCGCCGCAGGTCTGGTCATCTCCGCCCTCGGCACGGGATCTGCCTCCGCCGTGGCCAAGGGCAAGATCTACATCTCCAACAACTGCGGCAAAGCGGTCTCCACCACGATCCACACCACCGATGGCAGGAACATCGCGGGCACCGCGGCCGCCCCGGCCGGCAGCTACTTCGGCTACCCGGTCAACCCCGGCAAGTACCAGGTCCGCGTTCCCGCGGGCCGCAAGACCGTGACGATCCTCGACCTGGGCGGCAAGGCTCACTCGGTCGTCGTCAGGGCCTGCTGACGTTCGCGGGTCCTCTTCTCGCGGTTCGCGATTGTCGCCCGGTGATCGGCCTGGCGGCGGTCGGCGAACGTCGTGCTGACGGTGATCTCCTTGGCGCTCATGTCGTCGACGGTCGTGAACCAGCGCGGGTGGGCGGGTCTCGCTTCCGCCTTCGCCGGAGGCACGTTCGTCTACGCCGGCATCCGCCACCGCAAATGAGGACGCGGCAGGATCTGCCGGACCGTTGAAGTAGCGTGCGCGCGTGGAGATCACTGACGACCGCGTCTTCCCCGCCGCGCTGGCCGCGCTCAGCGGCATCGACTTCCCTTGGGAGTACGACGAGAAGGCCGACGAGCCCTCGCCCGGCAACATGGACTACGAGCCGTACCAGGAGTTCGACTCCGCCGAGGAGACGACCGACTGGATCAGGTCGTGGACGGGCGACAAGGAGCTGGACGGCGGCGCGTTCCGGCCGTTCGGGCAGGACGGCACCGGCGGGCTCGCCGTGCTGTGGCTGGTGCGGGAGGGGCCGCTGACCGCGCAGCCCGTCGTGTTCTTCGGGTCGGAGGGTGAGGTCGGGCCCGTCGCGACGAGCCTGGACGAGTTCCTCTGGTTGCTCGCGGGCGGGGTGGGGCCGCAGGAGGCCGTCGAGTTCGGGTCGGACAGCGGTGTGCCGAACGACGAACTGCGGGCTGTCGCGGAGAAGTACTCCGGAGTCGGGCCGCGCACGCCGGCCGAGGTGCTGGCGGCCGCACGCGCGGAGTTCCCCGACTTCGCCGAGGAGGTCCAGTCCTGGTGCCGCTAGACCCGTGACGGGAACCGGAACGCGTACCGGTTCACCGATGGTCTATACCACTTTGCGAACGCGGGTTACGCTCGATGAACCCTGTTGTGCCGCAAGGTAAACAGGACCTCGTCCCTCGGAGGCCTGCCCTGTGAGAAAGTTCCTCGCGGCCGCACTTCTGCTCGGTGCCGCCGTCATCCCCACCGGAACGGCCGCCGCGGCCGATCCGATCTACAAGGACCCGGCGCAGCCGATCCCGGCTCGTGTCGCCGACCTGCTGGGCCGCATGTCGCTCGACGAGAAGGTCGGGCAGATGACGCAGGCCGAGCGCAACTCGGTCAGCAACGCCGACCTGGCGAACTTCCGGATCGGCTCGCTGCTGTCCGGCGGCGGTTCCGCGCCGTCGCCGAACAACGCCACGTCGTGGGCGAACATGTACGACGACTTCCAGCGCGCGGCGATCGCCACGCCGCTGGGCATTCCCATGATCTACGGCGTGGACGCCGTGCACGGCCACAACAACGTCGTCGGCGCCACGATCTTCCCGCACAACATCGGCCTGGGCGCGACGCGTGATCCCGGACTGGTGCAGCGGATCGGCCGCGCCACGGCCGAGGAGGTGTCGGGCACCGGCATCGACTGGGACTTCGCGCCGTGCCTGTGCGTCGCGCGCAACGACCGCTGGGGCCGCACCTACGAGTCGTTCGGCGAGACGCCGCAGGACGCCACGTCGATGACGACGATGATCACCGGCCTGCAGGGTTCGACGCTGTCGGACTCCGGCTCGGTGCTCGCCACGGCGAAGCACTACATCGGCGACGGTGGCACGACCCACGGCACCGACCAGGGCAACACCCAGGTCAGCGAGGCCGAGCTGCGCGCGACGCACCTGCCGCCGTTCCGCGACGCCATCGCCAAGGGCGTCGGCTCGGTGATGATCACCTACAGCAGCTGGAACGGCACGAAGCTGCACGGGCACAGGTACCTGGTCACCGACGTGCTGAAGAACGAGCTCGGCTTCAGCGGCCTCGTCGTGTCGGACTGGAACGCCATCGACCAGATCGACGGCCAGGCCGGCTTCACCGCCGCCGAGGTGCGCGACTCGATCAACGCCGGGCTCGACATGATCATGGTGCCGACCGCGTGGCGCCAGTTCATCACCTACCTCAAGCAGGAGGTGCAGGCGGGCCGCGTGCCGATGTCGCGCATCGACGACGCCAACCGCCGCATCCTCACGAAGAAGTTCGAGCTCGGCCTCTTCGAGAAGCCGCTGACCGACCGCACCTACACGCCGACCGTCGGCAACGCCGCGCACCGCGCGCTGGCCCGTGAGGCCGTGCGCAAGTCTCAGGTGCTGCTGAAGAACCAGAACGGTGTGCTGCCGCTGTCCAAGACCTCGTCGAAGATCTTCGTCGCGGGCAAGAGCGCGGACGACATCGGCTACCAGAGCGGTGGGTGGACGATCTCCTGGCAGGGCGGCAGCGGTCCGGTGACGCCGGGAACCACTGTGCTGCAGGGCATCCGTTCGGCCGTGTCCACGTCCACCACGGTGACGTACAACCGCAACGGCACCGGCATCGACAGCACGTACCAGGCCGCCATCGCCGTCGTCGGCGAGACCCCGTACACCGAGGGCGCGGGCGACCGGCCGGGAAGTCTGGGGCTCGACGCCGAGGACATCGCGACCCTGAACACCCTGCGCGCCACCGGTGTGCCGGTCGTCGTGGTGCTCGTGTCCGGCCGCCCGCTGGACGTCGCGGCGCAGCTGCCGCAGTGGCACGCCCTGGTCGCGGCCTGGTTGCCGGGCACCGAGGGCAACGGCGTCGCGGACGTCCTGTTCGGCGACCACAAGCCGACCGGCACGCTGCCGTTCACGTGGATGCAGAGCGCCTCGCAGCAGCCGATCAACGTCGGCGACGGCAAGGCTCCCCTGTTCCCGTACGGCTTCGGCTCGCAGTTCCCCGCCACGCAGAACGCCTACGGGATCATCGGTGCCTCCTACTACGACGAGCAGCGCGGAACGCAGGTCGAGCGGTGCACCGACTCGGGCTGCGGGCAGAACGTCGGCTACCTGACGCCGGGCGACCACGTGGCCTACGCGGACGTCGACTTCGGCGCCACGCCACCGACCTCGGTGACCACGCGGATCGCGTCCGGCTCCACGGCGAACGGCACACTGCAGTTCCGCCTCGGCAGCCCGGCCGGCCCGCTGGTCGCGACCGTCTCGGCGGCGAGCACGGGCGGGTGGCAGACGTGGACCAGCCGCACCTCCGCCGCGTCCGGTGCCACGGGCGTGCACCGGCTCTACCTGGTGGCGACCGGCGGCACGGGCGGTGACCTGGCGAACGTGAGCTGGTTCCAGTTCGCCCGCTAGAAGCAGACCGCTGAACGGGGTTCCGAGCTGGAGCCCCGTTCAGCCTTGTCCCGCAGGAGACTCCGCCACGCGCACCAGCCGAGGAACCCCAGACCCAGCCAGATGTAAGTGTTGCCGACGACGTGCTGCCACCACGTCCACGCCAGCTCCTGGTCGCCCGCCGTGGGCATCAGCCAGTGCGGACCGACCGCGAAGACCGCCGCCACCGCGATCCGCACGCCGCCCTTCAGCAACAGCAACGCCGGCGCGATCCACACCCAGTGGTGAGACCAGGACACCGGCGAGATCAGCAGACCCGCTACCGCGACGGCGACGAGCGCCGTGAGGTCGTCGCGCAACCGGGGCAACAGCACGACCGTCAACGCGAGCAGGGCGACCACGCCGGCGAACCACACGAACTCCGGGGCGCCGAGCCGGAACAGCAGGCCGCGCAACGACTGGTTCGCGCTGTAGGACAGGCCTCCGACGCGTTCCGGGTCGAGCATCGCGTGGAACCAGAACTGCTTCGACTCCCCCGGTGCCAGCACCCAGCCGGTCAGACCGCACGCCGCGAACGTCGCCACGGCGGTCAGCGCGGGCCGCCACCGCCCGCGGCACAGGAAGAACAGCACGAAGATCGCCGGAGTCAGCTTGATCGCGGCGGCCAGCCCGACCAGCAGGCCGCGTGGCCACGGGGTGCGCGGCAGCAGGCAGTCGGCGGCGACCAGGCCGAACAGGACCAGGTTGACCTGACCCATGTCGAGGGTGATCCGCAGCGGTTCGAGCAGCAGGCACAAGGTGACCAGGCCGAAACCCGCCCACCTGTGGACCGCCGCCGTGAAGAGACCGATGCCCGCTGCCGTGAACAGAACCGCCGTGAGCGCCAGGGGAAGTGGTGCCAGCACGCCGAACACCATCGCCGCGAAGGGCGGATAGGTGAACGGCAGCCCTCTGGGGCCGTGGAAGTCCGCGGTGTACAGGCCGGTGCCGGCGAGCCACGCCTCACCGCCGGCGAGGTACACGCGCAGGTCCAGCACGCCGGTGCCGAAGCTCCGCACCAGGACCCAGACGAGCAGACCGGCAACCGTTGCGCCCCAGAGGTTTCTCACAGGACAGAACACTGCTGTGCGGCGGGGTTCCGCCGGATCGGCCGGAGAGCAGGAAGATCATGGCCGTCAGGACGACATGTGAAGCCGGAACTGGCCACTCGGCCAACGGTCAGCCGGCCACCACGTGCGCGCGGAACGCCCACGCGACGATCTCGACGCGGTTGCGCGCCCCCACCTTCGTCTGCACCGACGCCAGGTAGGCCTTCACCGACGACACCGAGACCTTGAGCGAAACCGCGATCTCGTTGTTGCTCAGGCCTTTCGCCACGTGCCGCACGACGTCCAGCTCACGTTCGGTGAGAACTTGCGCTTCGGCGGACGCGACCGGGGGCGTCGACCGGCGCAGCACCCGCAGAACCACCTGCGGCGACACGAGGACGTCACCGCGCGCCGCCGACCTGACCGCCTCGGCGAGCAACCCCGGACTGGCGTCCTTCGTGAGGAACCCGCACGCGCCGAGGTCCAGTGCCTTGTTCAACACCTCGTCGCTGTCGAACGTCGTCACGACCACGACACGGGTGTGCGGGGCGAGCTGCCGGGTGACCTCCAGACCGCCGAGCCCCGGCATCCGCACGTCCACCAGGCACACCTGCGGTTCCAGCGCACGGGCCTGCTGGACCGCGCTGACCCCGTCCGCGACGTCGGCGACCACGCTGATGTCGGGCTGCGACTCGAGGATCAGCCGGAACCCGGCGCGCACCATGTCCTGGTCCTCGGCGATGAGCACGGAGATCACGCGCGCACCTGCAGCGGCAGTTCAGCCGTGACGAGCCAGCCGTCGCCAGTGGCACCCGCGAAGAACCGCCCGCCCAGTTCGTGCACGCGTTCCCGCATGCCCACCAGGCCGAACCCACCGGAGTGCGACGGACGAGCCGTTCCGTTGTCCACAACGGACAGCATCACCGCACCGGCACCCAGCCGCACGTCCACCTCCACGTCCGTCGCGTCGACGGCGTGCTTGCGGACGTTGGTCAACGCCTCCTGCACCAGCCGGAGCACCGACCTCCCCAGCTCCGGCGGCACGTCCGAGGCGAGCTCGACGCTCGCGCGCACCTGCAGCCCGGACTTCTCCACGAGCTGCAGCAGATCGGCGGAGAGGTCGCCGGTCGCGGCCGCGGCACCGTTGTCCCGCAACGTCCTGACCATCAGGCGCATCGCGCCCAGCGCGTCGGTGCCGCCGTCGACGACGCCGTTCAGCATCGCGCAGGCCTTGTCCTTGTCCTGCTCCGCCACCACGAGGGCGGCCTGCGCCTGCACCAGCATGCCCGTGACGTGGTGCGCGACCACGTCGTGCAGCTCACGGGCCATGTCGAGGCGTTCGTCCCGCCGCACCCGTTCCTCCGCCGCAGCCGCCCTCTCTGCCCGCGACCGCTCCCACAGGCGCACGTACAGCCCGGCGGCCACGGCGGCCACGCCGAGCACCAGCACCAGCGGGAGGTAGGTGAAGCGGAAGCTGACCCACGTGGCGTGCATGGACACCAGTTCCAGAGCCACGAGCGCCACCACCGCCGGTCGCACCGTCGCCTTCCAGGCGAGCCAGAAGGCGACCCCCAGCACGAGAACCGCCTGCACGGACGCCACCGGAGGGGTTCTCCACACGTGGTCACCGACCCCGGGAGCGTCCTGGAACAACGCCCGGCTGAACCCGTTGCTGAGCCCGGTGACGACGAACACGGCCGCGCAGACGATCACAGTGGCGACGATCGGCCGATGGTGTACCCGCATGTGGGCGATGCTAGAGAGGGCGGTGGCCGCCCGCCTCGACCGTCCAGCCGAGACGGGTGGCCAAGTGGTCAGGCGGCGCCGATCGCCTCGTCCAGAATGCCGATCCCCAACGCCAGCTCCTCCTCCGTCGCCGTCAACGGCGGCGCGATCCGGAACACCCCGCCCATCCCCGGGATCTGCACGATGTTCATGTGCAGCCCGAGGTCCAGGCACTTCTGGGTGATCGGCGCGGACTGCGACTCGTCCGCGATCTCCAGCCCCACCAGCAGCCCGCGCCCGCGGACGTCCGTCACCAGGTCGTGCTTCGCGGCGATGTCCTCCAGCCCGTTGCGCAGGAACGTCCCGAGCTTCGCCGCCCGTTCGTCCAGCCGTTCCTCGATGAGCACGTCCAGCACGGTGTTGCCGACCGCGGCCACCAGCGGGTCCGACACGTGCGTGGTGAAGAACAGGTAGCCGCGGGCGTGCGCCTCCGCCTCGATCTCCGCGGACGTGATCACGGCGGCCAGCGGCAGTCCCGCGCCGAGGGTCTTGGACAGCGTCAGGATGTCCGGCACCACGCCGTCGCGTTCGAACGCGTACCAGTTGCCCGTGCGGCACAGCCCGGTCTGCGCCTCGTCCATGATCAGCAGCATTCCCCGCTCACGGCACTTCGCGGACAACGCGGCGAAGTACCCGAGGGGCGGTTCCAGGATGCCGGCCGACGAGAGGATCGGCTCGACGATGCAGGCCGCCAGCGAGCCGACCGACTGCGCGTCGACCAGGTCGAACGCCAGGTCGAGCTGCGTCTGCCAGTCACCGGACGGCGCCGGGATCGCGAAGTTGCCCGGAGTGGCGGGACCGTAGCCCTTGCGGCCAGCGCTGTAGGTCGCGGCGGCCGCGGCGGCGGTCATGCCGTGCCACGAGCGGGCGAACGCCACCACCTCGTACTTGCCGGTCACGAGCTTGGCCATGCGCAGCGCGGCCTCGTTCGACTCGGCGCCGGTGGTGAGCAGCTGCACCTTCGACAGAGACTCGGGCAGCGTGTCCGAGAGCCTGCGGGCCAGGTCCACGACCGGGCGGCTGAGCATGCCGCTGAACAGGTGGTCGAGGTTCGCGATCTGGCGCTGCACCGTCTCGACGATGCGCGGGTGGGAGTGGCCGAGGATGCCGCTCATCTGCCCGGACGTGAAGTCCAGGATCCGGCGGCCGTCCTCGGTGAACAGGAAGCTCCCCGACGCGCTGTCGATGATCTCGCGCGTGAACGTGCCGCCGTAGCGGACGAGGTGGCGGTCGACGTCGTCCCAGAAGGTGTCCATGGGAGAAAACTACGAGCGGGTGAGCATCAGGTCCATCTCACAATTCCACGCTCGCTGTTCGGAAATACTGCACAGCATGACGCTCAACCCATGGCGCCTGCGCCTGCTCAGCCAGCTCGACGCGCTGGGGACCGTGCGGGCCGTGGCGCAGGCCGCGAACCTGAGTGCTTCGAGCGTGTCCCAGCAGCTCGCGGTGCTCGAGACCGAGACGCGCACGCAGCTGATCGAACGGACCGGGCGGCGCGTCCGGCTCACGTCGGCCGGGCTCATCCTGGCGAGGAGGGCGCGGTCGATCCTCGACCAGATGGAGGCCGTCGAGGCCGAGCTGAGAGGCCTGAACGACGAACCGTCGGGCCTCATCCGGCTCGGCGCGTTCCAGAGTTCGATCCACACGCTCGCCGTGCCCGCGATCCAGGCCCTCCGGCACCCGCACCTCGACGTCGAGATCGTGGAGATGGAACCGCACGCCAGCATGCCCGCACTGCTCGCCGCGGAGGTCGACGTGATCATCACGACCACCGACTTCGTCGAGCTGCCGGTACCGGGCGACATCGACGTGGTGCCGCTCGGCCAGGACCCGATCGTGCTGGTCACGCCGCCGAACCACCCCGCGGCCGACGTCGCCGCGTGCAAGGACGAGCCCTGGGCGTTCGACATCCCCGGCTCGTACATGGCGAAGCTCGCGACGCGCCTGTGCCGGCAGTCGGGGTTCGAGCCGCGCGTGGTCGGCCGGTTCAGCAACTACATGCTCACTCTCAAGCACGTCGAGGCCGGGCTGGCGGTCGCAGTGCTGCCCGCGCTGGCCGTCGACCGCCGGTTCGACGTGGTCACGAGGGAGCTACCGGTGACGCGGAGGATCACCGCCGCCGTGCGCCGTGACTCGCGCGCCGCGATCACCGTGGTGCTCGACGCCCTGCACATGGTCGCCGGGGTTCCAGCATCTGGACGTAGTTGAGACGTCACCTAAACTCTGGGAGGAGACCCGATCGAGGAGGAACGGTGCCGCGGAAGTCAGAGCCGTTGCGAAAGCTGGGTTTTCTCACCATCGGGCTGTTCGACGAGCACGATCCCGGCGCGGGCCACCGCTCCACGCTGGACGTGATCGTGCTGGGCGAGGAGCTCGGGTTCGACAGCGCGTGGGTGCGGCACCGGCACCTGCAGTTCGGCATCTCCTCACCGGTCGCGGTGCTGGCCGCCGCGACCCAGCGGACCAGCCGGATCCAGCTCGGCACCGCGGTCATCCCGCTGGGCTGGGAGAACCCGCTGCGGCTCGCCGAGGACCTCGCGACGGTCGACGTGCTGTCCGGCGGCAGGCTGAATCCCGGCATCAGCGTCGGGCCTCCGATGCACTGGGACGACGTGAAGCACGTGCTCTACCCGGAGACCGCGGACGTCGAGAACTTCAGCTACGACCGCGTGCAGCGGCTGCTGGACTTCGTGGGCGGCGAGAAGGTCGCTTCGTTCAGCGGCGTCGAGGGCATCGAGGTCTGGTCGGACCGCGTGCAGCCGCACTCGGCCGGGCTGCGCGACCGGATCTGGTACGGCGGCGGCAGCCTGCGGTCGGCGAGGTGGGCGGGTGAGCACAGCCTGAACCTGCTGGCCAGCAACGTCATCCAGTCCGAGGAGTCCGAGGACTTCGCGGAGATCCAGCGCTCGCAGATCCGGACGTTCCGCGAGCACGGCGGCGGTCGCGTCTCCCAGGGCCTCGTCGTGATCCCGACCGACACGGCCACGCCCGAACAGCGCGCCAAGTACGAGGCCTACGTCGAGGGACGCGCCGCACGGGTCGGCAAGCCGTTCGGTCCGCGCAAGTACATGTTCGAGCGAGACCTGATCGGCACGTCCGCCGAGATCGCCGAGCAGCTGTACGCGCACCTCGGCTTCCAGGAGGTCGACGAGGTGGCGTTCGCACTGCCGTTCAGCTTCGCCCACGAGGACTACGTGCAGATCCTCACCGACATCGCCACGAAGCTCGGCCCGGAACTGGGCTGGTCACCCGCTTAGCGACCACCAGGTGTCCATTCGCGGCACCGAACTCGTGTCGCCCTGTTCCACGCGATCGGCGTGGAACAGGAACCCTGCGATCCCTGCCGCCCCCTGCATCCAGCCGATGCCGGGCGGCAGCAGCGGGTCGTCGTGGCGGTGCTCGGTGAACCGCCAGCACACGCCGGACTCCTCGGGGATGGCGCGCTCCACGATCACGTCGGCCAGATGGAGCGCCAAGTCGGTGTGCTGCCCGGCGTCGAGCAGCACGTCGCCGACGCCCGCCGTGCCGCAGCACCGGCCGTCGTTGTCCCAGAAGCCCGGGTACTTCCGTTCCGGCAGGCCGGAGGCGCGAATGCTGTGCAGGCAACGGCGATGCCACTCGGCGACGTCCACGCCCGTCACCTCGGCGATGCCCGCGTGCCGCAGAGCCGGCCACAGCAGCGAGGTTCCGGTCGGGCCGTGGCACCAGCCGTAGCTGAACGGATCCGGGTCCACCACGGGCACCCGGCGCCGCACCCGGAACCCTCCGTCGCCGGTGTCCGCCAGCGCCACGAGGTGCTCGGCGCCTTCAGCCGCGGCCGCCACGAGGTCCGGCCGCCCGAACTCGGCACCGGCCAGGGCGAACGCGGCGGCCACGCCTGCGACACCGTGCGAGAAGTTGGGGCTGTACCAGTCGTTCGTCGTGAAGCGGTCCGGCACCCAACGCCAGTTGGCGCCGGCCTCGGCCTGTTCCCGTTCTGCCAGCAGCACCCCGGCCGCCGTCCGAGCCAGCTCGTCCGCGCCCTCGACCTCATGCCGGTGGGCCCACACCGCGCCCAGCAGCACCCCCGCCGTGCCCACGACCAGGTCGTGCACGCGAGCGCCCGGCAGGTACCTCGGCGGCTCCAGGAAGTCCTGCGGCCATCCGTCCGGAGTGGACAGTTCGAGCAACCTCGCGACCGCGGCCCCGGCTCCGGGAGCGCCCAGGGTCGTCAGCACGCTGATCGCGCTGACCAGGCCGTTGAAGAACGTGGCGTCGGTCGTCACTCCGATGCTCGCCCGGACACGCGCCACGACGGCGTCCGCCAGGTCCTGCTCGCGCGCCGTCCACTCCCTGCTCAGGCGGATCTCCGCCAGCACGTGCGCGAGCCCGCCGACGCCCGTGTACATGCCCTCCCGGTACCGGACTCCCAGGTCACCGCCCGGGAACTGCGGGATCCACACACCGCTGTCGTCGTGACACACCTGATCCTGCACCCATCGCCAAGCTTCCTCGGCGGTCCCCCGGTACGTCCCCATCCGCCGATCATTACATTGGCGGAGGTGACTGTGCAGCGAACGCTCGCGGCCGCCGGGCTGACGGACGCGACGACGGCGCCGCTGGGCGGCGGCACCTACAACTCGGTGTTCCGGGTGTCCGCGCGCGAGGGCGAGTTCGTGCTGAAGGTGTCGCCCGGCGACCAGCCCGGCCTGACCTACGAGCGGCAGCTCATGCGGACCGAGGCGATGTTCTGCACGCTCGGGTCCGCGGTCGCGCCGGTGCCGGAGGTCGTCTACGCGGACGACACCGCGCTCCTGGCGACCTGCCTGCCGGGCCGGCCCGTCTTCGGACGGTCCGATGTCGACCGTCCGAAGCTCCGCCGCGAGCTCGGGCAGGCGGTCAGGGCTCTGCACGAGGTGACCGGGCCCGGTTTCGGCTATCCGCAGCTCGGCCTGCACGCCACGTGGACCGGAGCGTTCTTCGGGATGTTCGACGCGGTGCGGGCCGACGCCGAACGCTACGGCGTGCGGCTCCCGACGGCCGATCTGCACCGCCACGCCAAGGCGTTCGACGAGGTGAAGCGACCGGCGCTGGTCCACTTCGACCTGTGGGACGGCAACGTCCTCGCCGACACCGGGCTCACCGGACTGGTCGACGGCGAACGGGCGTTCTGGGGCGATCCGGTCGCGGAGTTCGTGTCGCTCGCGCTGTTCGGGTCGATCGAGGACGACGCGGACCTGCTCGCGGGCCACGGCTTCGAGTTCACCGACTCGGCGCGCGTCCGGCTGGCCGCCTACCAGGCCTACCTCTACTCGATCATGCTCACCGAGCGGGTGCCGCGCGGCAGCACCGACCAGGGAACGGAACGCGTGATCATGGACGCACTGACGTGCGCACTGGGCGTTCTCGCCTGATCGCGGCAGGTGATCTGGGAGGCTGGAACCGTGCGCGTGGCATTGCTGGGCCCGACGACCGTCGAGACCGAGGACGGCACACCGGTCGACATCGGTGGTGCCCGCGTCCGCATGCTCGTCGCACGCCTCGCGCTCGACCCCGGCCGTCCGGTGCCGGCGACGACGCTGATCGACGACCTGTGGGGCGAGCAGCCGCCGGCCGACGCCGTGAACGCGCTGCAGTCGCTCGTGTCGAGGCTGCGCAAGGTCTGCCCGGTCGCGCTGGAGCCGGGCGGCTACCGGCTGGGCGTGACGACCGAGGACGTCGACGTCTTCCGGTTCGAACGGCTGCGCGCCGCCGGGCGGCTGGACGACGCGCTCGCGTTGTGGCGCGGTGACGCGCTGGCCGACGTGCGGGAGGCGCCGTTCGCCGCGCCGACGGCCGCGCGGCTCGAGGAAGCACGCCTGTCCGCTCAGGAAGACCGAGGCGAGCTCGACGTCGCCGCGCTGACCGCGATGCACGAGAAGCACCCGCTGCGGGAACGCCTGGCCGGGCTGCTGATGCGGGCGTTGTGCGCGCAGGGCAGGCAGTCCGACGCACTGCACGTCTACGCGGAGGTCCGCAGCAGACTCGCCGACGAGCTGGGTGTGGACCCGTCACAGGAGCTGCAGGACATCCATCTCGCGGCACTGCGTGGTGAGCTCGGGCCGCGGGCGGTGGCCGACCGGTTGCCGGTGCGGCTCACCAGCTTCGTCGGGCGCGACGACGAGCTCGCGGAGATCTCCGGCCTGCTCGGCGGGGCCCGCCTGGTGACGCTGGTCGGGCCGGGCGGCGCGGGCAAGACGCGGCTCGCCACCGAGGTCGCGGCGCGGCATCCGTTGCACGCCAAGGGCCGCGTGTGGTTCGCCGCGCTGGCCGGCGTCCGGGCGGCGGAGGACCTCGCCGGAGCGGTGCTCAGCGCGTTCGAGGTGACGTTCGCCGGAGATCCGCGGCGGCGGGCCGGCGAGGGCATGAACCGGATCGCCGAGGTGCTCGGCGCCGGGGAGTCGTTGCTGGTGCTGGACAACTGCGAGCACCTGATCGCGGCGGCGGCCGAGTTCACCACCGAGCTGCTGCGCCGGGTGCCGAACCTCCGCGTGCTCGCGACCAGCAGGGAACCGCTCGCGATCGACGGCGAGTCGCTGTGCCCGATCGGCCCGCTCGCCGTGCCCGGCGGTCAGGCGGACGTGTCCGCGTTCGGCGCGGTGCGGCTGTTCCTCGACAGGGCGAGCGCGGTGAAGCCCGGGTTCCGGCTCGACGAGTCCACTGTGGACGACGTGAGGATGATCTGCCGCAGACTCGACGGCATGCCGCTCGCACTGGAGCTGGCGGCGGCGCGGCTGCGGTCGATGACGGTCCGGCAGATCACCCAGCGCCTGGACGACCGGTTCCGGCTGCTCACCTCCGGCAGCCGCACCGCGCTGCCGCGCCAGCGCACGTTGCGCGCGGTCGTCGAGTGGAGCTGGGACCTGCTGACCGAGGAGGAGCTGCTGCTGGCCCGGCGGTTCGCGGTGTTCCCCGCGGGCGCCGACCTCGCCGCGATCGAGGCCGTCTGCCTGCCGGACCCGTTCTACGTGCTCACGTCGCTGGTCGAGAAGTCCATCGTGGACGTCATCGAGATCGAGGGCGAGCCGCGGTACCGGATGCTGGAGACGATCCGGGTGTACGCCGACGAACAGCTCGACGCGTCCGGCGAGAAGCGGGAGGTCGTCGGCCGGTTCCGGCACTACTACCGCGAACTGACCGCGCGCTGGGAGCCGCTCACCCGCACCGCGCGGCAACTGGAGGCGATCGACGTCTACGAGGCGGAGCAGGACAACGTCGTGGCGGCGTTGCGCGGAGCGATCGACGACCACGAGGTCGAACTGGCCGCGGACCTGCTCGGCGGCACGTTCTGGTACTGGCTCGTCAAGGGCGACAACGAACGCGCGGAGATGTCGGTGCGCGACGTGCTCGCGCTCGGCGACCTGCTGCCCGCCGACCGCTTCGCGACGTTCCGGGCCATGCAGCTCATCATGGCCGCCGTGCCCGGCGTGACGGACGCGGAGGAGGCCGCGGCGGTCATCGAGAGCTGCGTGAACTCCGGTGCCGTCCAGAAGTACCCGTCGCTCGCGATCGCACTGCCCATGCTCGCGTTCCTCAGCCAGAACACCGAACTGGCGCGGCGCGAGGTGAAGCGGGCGGCGGCGAGCGAGGACCCGTGGGCGCGGGCGGGCGCGGAGTGGGCGCACAGCTTCATGCTGGTCGACGACGGTGACCTGGAAGGCGCCGAACAGGCCCGTGATCGCGCGTACGACCAGTTCACGGCCATCGGCGACCGGTGGGGTTCGGCGATGACGCTCGGCATGAAGGCCGCGTTCGTCTCGCACACGGGTGACAACCAGGGGGCGATCGACCTCTACCAGCGGGGGCTGGAGGTGGCGACGGAACTGCGGTCGCAGGACGACGCCGTGCAGCAGCGGTGGCGGCTCGCGGTGGAGTACGCGCGCATGGGTGATCACGGCGCGGCCGCGCGCGAGGTGGTCGCGGCGGAGCAGTTCGTCAGGGACGTCGGCAACGACCAGCTGTCCACGATGCTCGACTACGCGAAGGCCGAGGTCGCGCTGCGTGCGGGCAGGACCGAGGAGGCACGCGCGCTGAGCGTCAAGTTCAAGCAGCGCGACCTCGCGTCGTCCCTGCTCTCGACGTTCGTCACGGAGTGGGTGGCGATGCTCGACGCGCGCATCGCGATCGCCGACGGCAGGTTCGACGACGCCGGGGCGTCCGCGGCGGTGGCCGTCCAGACGACGTCCGATCGCGCCGACATGCCGGATCTCGCGGCAGTGGCGGAACTCCTGGCCCAGGTGCGGCACCTGCAGGGCCGCGCCGGCGCCGCGCGGCGGTTGATGGCACTCGCCCAGCTCATCCGCGGGCGGCTCGACATGGGCGATCCGGACGTGCGGGACCTCGTCGCCGAACTGGGTGAGCCCGCACCGCTGACGCTCACCAAGGCCGAGGCGCTGCGACGGGTGCGCGAAGAGGCGGGCCTCAGCACCGGCTGAGACCCGCCTCCCGATCGGTCACACGCGCTTGCGGTAGGCCCACATCGCCAGCGGGAAGAACACCGCGACCGCGCCGGCCATCCAGATCAGCGATCCGGTGAGCGGCCCGGCGATCGCGCCGCCGTTGAGCAGCCCGCGCAGCGCGTCCGACAGCATGCTCACGGGGCTGATGTCCGCCCACGCCTTGAGCCAGCCCGGCATCGTCGAGGTGCCGACGAACACGTTGCTGCCGAACGTCAACGGCATGATCAGCACGATCATGATGCCCTGCACGGCCTGCGGGGTCTTGAGCAGCATGCCCACGAACACCGACGCCCAGCAGAAGCACAGTCCGAACGCGATCGCGAGCCCCGCCGCGATCAGCAGCTCCGCCGGACCCGTCTGCACCCGGTAGCCCATGACCGTGGCGACGATCATCAGCACCACGACGCACACCACGTACCGCACGACGTCCGCCAGCACCGCGCCCACCAGCGGCGCCGACCTCGCGATCGGCATAGCGCGGAACCTGTCGAAGACGCCCTTGGAGACGTCCGTGTTCAGCTGGACGCCCGCGGTCATGCTGGCCTGCAGGATGTTCATCACCAGGATGCCCGGCACGAGCATCTGCAGGTAGGCGTCGGTGTTCCCGGCGAGCGCGCCACCGAAGAGGTAGGTGAACATCACCAGCAGGATGATGGGCGCGATCGTCACGTCCGCCAGCTGCTCGGGGTTCTTGCGGATCTTGAGGATTCCCCGCCAGGCCAGCGCGAAGCCGTGGCGCACTCCCCTGTCCAACGCGATGGTGCTCATACCAGGCTCCCCTCGTTCCGCTTTCCGGTGAGCGAGAGGAAGACCTCGTCGAGCGAGGGCAGCCGCAGCGCCAGTTCGTCCGCGGTGATGCCGGCCTCGTCGAGCTTGCGGACCAAAGTGGACAGCAGCACCGGGTCGTTCACCGGCGCCGTCAGCAGTCCCGTGTCGTCGTCCCTCGTCGGCCGGGCCCCGGTCAGGTCACCGAGGATCCGGTACACCACGTCGAGATCGCGCAACGACGTCGGCCGCACCTGCAGCGTCTGCCCGCCCACGCGCCGTTTCAGCTCGTCCGGCCTGCCCTCGGCCACGACCCGGCCGTGGTCGAACACCGTGATCGAGTCCGCGAGCTGGTCGGCCTCCTCCAGGTACTGCGTGGTGAGCAGGACCGTCACGCCGTTCGAGACGAGCTTGCGCACCACCGCCCACACCTCGTTGCGGGCGTGCGGGTCCAGGCCGGTGGTCGGTTCGTCCAGGTACAGCACGGACGGGTTGCCGACCAGGCTGGCCGCGAGGTCGAGCCGCCGGCGCATCCCTCCCGAGTACGTCTTGGCCGCACGCCCCGCGGCGTCGGTGAGCTCGAACTGCTCCAGCAGCTCACACGCCTTGGCCTTGGCCCCCGCACGTGAGTAGTCCAGCAGCCGGGCCAGCAGCACGAGGTTCTCCGTCCCGGAGAGGTCCTCGTCCACCGACGCGTACTGGCCGGTCAGCCCGATCAGCGACCGGACCGCCCTCGGGTTCTTCACCACGTCGTGGCCGTGGACCGTGGCGTGCCCCGCGTCCGGGCGCAGCAACGTGGCCAGCACCCGCACCGCCGTGGTCTTGCCCGCGCCGTTCGGCCCGAGCACCCCCACGACCTTCCCCTCCGGCACCTCCAGGTCCACGCCGTCCAGCGCCTTGGTCTCCCCGTAGTGCTTGACCAGGCCTTCTGCCCTGATCGCGAGTGCCATCGTTCCTCCCTGTGTTCAGGGGGAACTGTGCGCCGCACCGCTGGCAGACCGCGCACAGCGCGCTGTCAGCGGCTGGCAGCCATCCTGCGCACGGCCTCGGTGATGATCTCGGGCGAGGTGCCGAGGTTGAACCGGACGTGGCCCGCTCCGCCACTGCCGAACTCGGCACCCGACATCAGGGCGACCTTGCCCCGCTCGAGGAAGTACGCCGCCGGGTCGTCACTGAGGACCCGGCAGTCGAGCCAGGCCAGGAAAGTCGCCTCGGAGGGGTCGTAGCCGATCTCGGGCAGGTGCTCGGTGAGCAGGTTCTTCAGCAACTTCCGGTTGTCGTCGAGGCCGGCCAGCAGCGCGTCGAGCCACTCGCCGCCCTCCCTGAGCGCGGCCGCGTGCGCGATGGTGCCGAAGTGGCTAGGCCCGTGGCTGACCTCCTCGGGCAGCCGCGCGAGGTCGTCGGTGCCGGAGATCGCGACCGCCGCCCGCATGGCCGCCAGGTTCCAGCCCTTCGACGCGGACATGAGCGACATCCCGTTCTCGTCGACGCTCAGGTACGGCACGAACCGGGTGCTTTTCGAGACGAGCGGTGCGTGGATCTCGTCGGCGATCACGCGCACGCCGTACGTCCGGGCCAGGCTCGCGAGGGCCGTCAGCTCCTCGACGGTGTGGACGGTGCCGGTCGGGTTCTGCGGGTTGCACAGCAGGTACACCGGGCGGTCGGCTTTGACGTGCTGGAACGTCCACTCCAGCACGTTCAGGTCGAGGCGGCCGAGCCGCAGCGGCGCCTCGACGACCGCGCGGCCCATGCTCCTGACGAACAGGTAGAACGGCGGGTACACCGGCGGGCTGACGATCACGGGCGCGCCGGGCCCCGACACCAGCTTGATCAGCTCGACGACGCCGAGCATCACGTCGGACACGAGCGCCGTGCGTTCCACCGGGAGCTGCCAGCCCCAGCGCTGTTCCGCGAACGCCGCGAGCGCCTCCTGGTAGCCGGTGCCGGCCGGGTAGCCGGTGTCGCCGAGGTCCAGGGCGTCCGCGACGGCCCTCTTGACGGGCTCAGCCAGGTCGACGTCCATCTCGGCCACCCACAACGGCAGCACGTCGTCCGGGAACTGCCGCCACTTCACACTCGTGCGCCGCCGCAACCGTTCCAACGACACCTGGGCCAGCGGGTTCAGCATGAACCCCAACGTAGGTCACCCGGGATGAGCCGTCACGTTGTGCGGTGATCTGGTTCAGGAGGGGCCCCGCCGGCGAGGCCCCTCCTGAAGCGAACTCAGGCGAACGGCGATTTGTCGACGCCGCACGTCTTCTGAGCAGGCAGCACAGCGGTGAACAGGTACTCCCGCTTCACCTTCTCCGCGCACGCGCTGCGCACGTACATGGAGGTGTGCCCGTGGCCCTCAACGGTCAGGAACCCCGTGCGGGCCATCTCCGCGGCGCCGTCGCGAGCTCCGTGCAACGGCGTCGACGGGTCGAACCTGCTGTTGATGAACAGGATCGGCGCCGACGTCCAGCGGTTCCACGGCCCGGTGTAGCGGTCGTCGTCACGGCCCTGCCAGAACGCGCAGGCCATCATGTCGAACACCACGGCACGGCCCCAGTACGGCACGCGCTGGTCCTCGCTCTTGCCGTACTTCGAGTACACCGCCGGGTCGCGCGGGAAGTCGCTGTCCGAGCACTGCACGGCGTTGAAGCCCTCGAAGCGGTTCGTGACGTAGTCCGCAGACGCCGTCAGCGAAGCCGGTGCCTCCCAGACGCCCTGCAGCACCCGAGCCGTGTCCTGCCAGGTGTCCGGCTGCGCCAGCGCGTCCCACACGAGGCTGATCAGCGAGACGCGGTCGAACCGGCCGTCCGGCGTGGTGACCGGGGACGCGGTCACGCGCGCGACCAGGTCCGACCACTTCTGCTTGAGGTCGCCGCCCGCGAACGCGCAGTTCGCGCCCGGTGCCGCACACAGCTTCAGGAACTGGTCGAACGTCTCGGCGACACCGCGCGGCACGTCCTGGCGGGTGTCCAGCGGCACCGTGGTGCCCTGGTCACCGTGCCCGGTGGCGTTGCCGACGAAGTCGAGCGAGCCGTCGAACGCGAGCGCGCGGACCTTGTCCGGGAACATGTTCGCGTAGATCGCGCCGAGGTGCGTGCCGTACGAGATGCCGTGGTACGTCAGCTTCTTGTCGCCCACCGCCTTGCGCAGCAAGTCGAGGTCGCGGGCCGTGTTGGCGGACGAGACGTGGTCCAGCAGGTTGCCGGACTTCTCCTCACACCGCCGGGCGAACTCGCGGTAGCTGTCGTAGAACGCGGGTTCCTCCGCCGCGGTGTCCGGGTAGACCGGGATGGAGTTGAGGAACTGCTGCTGTTCCTCGACGCTGTCGAAGCAGCGCACGGTCGCCGAACGGCCGATGCCGCGCGGGTCCCACGACACCACGTCGAACCGTGACCTCAGCTCGGACGAGAACAGCCACTCCCACTTGCCACGAGCCCGCAGTCTGTCCACACCGGACGCTCCAGGCCCGCCGAAGTTCACGAACAACGAGCCGATCCGCTTCGCCGGATCGGTCGCGGGCAGTCTGATCAGCGCGAGATCGATCTTCGCACCGGACGGCTGGTCGTGGTCCAGCGGCACCTTGGCCGTCGAGCACTGGAACCCGTCCTGGCAGTCCTGCCAGGACAGGACCGGCGCCTGTTCGGTCGCCACCGCGGCCGGCGCCAGCCCGATGAGCAGCGCGGCCGTCAACAACAGTGATTTCACATGAAGCTCCCCAGGATTGACCTCTCGACCACGAAGACGCCGTCGAGATCAATCTGGTTGCCTCCTGGTGAGCGTCAACCGTTCAGCGCGTGCGTCGCCGTCGCCCCTCCGTCGACCACGAACTCGCCGCCCGTGCAGTAGGCGCTGTCGTCACTGGCCAGGAACAGCACGACGTTCGCGACGTCCTCGGGCTGCCCGATCCGGCGCAGCGCCAGCTTCTTGCCTATCGGCGAGACGTCGATCGGACGGCCCAGGGCCGTGCTGACCATCGGGGTGTCGATGGCGCCGGGGTGCACGGAGTTCACGCGGATCCCGTGCTGTCCCAGTTCCATCGCGGCGACCTTGGTCATGCCGCGGATCGCGAACTTCGACGCCGTGTAGGCCACCAGGTACGGCATGCCGCCCAGTCCCTCGACCGACGACACGTTCACGATCGACCCGCCGGCGGCCTGCTTCATGGACGACACGACCGCGCGCATGCCGAGGAACGTGCCGACCTGGTTGATGCCGATCACCCGCTGGTAGTCGGCGAGCGTGGTGTCTGCCAGGGCGGAGAAGTGCAGGATGCCGGCGTTGTTCACGAGGACCGTGATGTCGCCGAACGTCGCGACGGTGAACGCGACGGCGTCCGCCCACTCGTCCTCCGACGACACGTCCAGGTGGCAGTACTCGGCACCGAGTTCGGCCGCCAGTTCCTTGCCCTGGTCGTCGAGGACGTCGGTGATCATCACCCGCGCGCCCTCGGCGACGAACCGGCGTGCCGCGGCCGCGCCCTGACCCCGGGCGGCGCCGGTGATCAGGGCGACCTTCCCGTCCAGCCGCATCTACATCATCTCGTCGGTCAGCGGCATCATCACGGTCTTGAGCTCGGTGTAGGCCTCGTAGGCGCTCTGTCCGCCCTCACGGCCGAGGCCGGACTGCTTGTAACCGCCGAACGGGATGTGCGGTTCGAGCTGGAAGCCGTTGATGCCGACCATGCCGACGCGCAAGGCCTTCGAGACGCGGAACGCGCGGCGGACGTCATTGGTGTAGACGCCGGCGCCGAGTCCGTACTCGGTGTCGTTCGCGATGCGGACGGCCTCTTCCTCGTCGTCGAACGGCACGACGGTCAGCACCGGGCCGAAGATCTCATCACGCGCGATGGCCATGTCGTTGTTGGCATCGGCGAAGATCGTGGGTGCGACGAAGTTCCCGGACGCGTAGTCGCCGTCGAGCCGGGTGCCGCCGGTGACGAGCCGGGCGCCCTCCTCCTGGCCGCGCTCGATGTAGCCGAGCACGCGTTCGAGCTGCTTGCCGTTGATCAGCGGGCTGGCCAGCACCGCTGGGTCGAACGGGTCGCCGAACGTCACCGCGGTCGCGAGCATCTGCGCCATCGAGAGGAACTCTTCCTGCGCGTCCCGCTGCACCAGCGCGCGTGTGTGCGCGACGCACGCCTGGCCCGACAGGCCCATCGTGACCATGCCCATGCAGGTCATCGCGGCGAGGCCGACGTTCGGGGCGTCCGCGAACACGATCGCCGGCGACTTCCCGCCCAGTTCCAGGGACACGCGCTTCATCGTCCCGGCGGACGCCTCGACGATCCGGCGGCCGATGGCGCGGCTGCCGGTGAAGCTGATCTTGTCGACGCCGGGGTGGGTGATCAGCGCCTCGCCGGTCGGGTTGCCGGGGCCGGTGACGAGGTTGACGACGCCCTCGGGCAGTCCGGCCTCGATCAGCAGCTCGACCATGCGGATCACGCAGAACGACGCGTACTCCGACGGCTTCACCACGACCGTGCAGCCGGCGGCCAGCGCGGGCGCGAGTTTCTGGGCGAACAGCACGAACGGCGCGTTCCACGGCAGGATCGCCGCGACGACGCCGACCGGTTCGCGGAACGTCATCGCGAGGTGGTCGCCGCCCTGGTACGGCGGCAGCGTCTGGCCGCCGACCTTGTCGATCCAGCCGGCGTGGTGGTCGAAGATGTCCGCCGCGATGCCGACCGAGGTGGCGTAGATCTGCCCGAACGACAGCGGCACGCCGTTGTCCAATGCCTGCAGTCCGCGCAGCTCGTCCGAGTGCTCCCGCAGCAGGTCTCCGTACCGGCGCAGGACCTTGATGCGCTCGCCGGCCCGGCTGCGCGGCCACGTGCCCTCGTCGAAGGCCTTGCGGGCCGCACGCACGGCCGCGTCCACGTCCTGCACCGAGGCGACGGCGAAGCTGCCGACCTCCTCGCCGGTGGCGGGGTGGTGGTGGGTCCAGGTCTCGTCCGCCTCGCGGAACTCGCCTCCGATGAGGAGCCGGCCGTCCTTGAGGCCCAGCGAATCGCGGTGCGGTTGGACGGTGAGCGCCACAGCTCCTCCTAGAGCGACATCGTTTCCGTGCAGGCGAAAGTCCTCTGTGGATCTCGTTCGGCGAAGTAGCCGTCGAGATCGGTGAACGCGCCGAACTCCTGCTCGACGGTCGGTGGTGCCATCAGCGCGACCATGCCGCCGTGCACGACGAAGACCTGGCCGTTGATCCTGTCGCCGGACGGTCCTGCCAGGTGCGCCACGAACTTGGCGACGTGCTCGGGTGCCAGCGAGTCGTCACCCTCTGGCGCGTCGCCGAAGACGTGCGCGGTCATCTGGGTCCGGGCGCGTGGGCAGATCGCATTGGCGCGCACGCCGTAGCGGCTCGTGCCACGGGCGGTCGCCACCGTCAGCGCCGCGATGCCCGCCTTGGCCGCCGCGTAGTTGGCCTGCCCCTCCGAGCCGAGCAGGAACGCCTCCGACGAGGTGTTGACGATTCGCGCGTACACCGGTTCACCGGCCGCCTTCGACTGCTGCTTCCACAGCGCGACCGCGTTGCGCGACAACAGGAAGTGGCCGCGCAGGTGCACCCGCACGACCAGGTCCCACTCCTCGTCGGTCATGTTGAACAGCATCCGGTCGCGCAGCACGCCCGCGTTGTTCACGACGACGTGCAGCCCGCCGAACTGCTCCATCGCGGCGGTGACGAGGGCGTCCGCGGTGCTCCGCTCGCCCACGTCACCCTCGACCACGACGCACTTCGCGCCCAGTTCCCCGATCTCGGCCGCAGCGGCCTCGGCCGAGCCCGGCAGGTCGTTGAGCACGATCGACGCACCGGCCCTCGCGAGCTCCAGCGCCTCCGCGCGGCCGAGCCCGGCACCGGCGCCGGTGACCACGGCGACCTTCCCCGCAAGGTCCACAAGAGACTCCCAGAAGAGGTGTGTCAGGACAGACGCGTCAGTCGAAGAGGATCACCTGGCGGATCAGCGATCCACCGCCACGCAGGGCCTGCAGGCCCTCGTTCACGTCCTCGAGCCTGATCCGCTTGCTGATCATGCCTTCGAGGTCCAGCCGGCCCTGCCGCCACAGCGCGATCATGCGCGGGATGTCACGCCGGAAGTTCGCCGTCCCGTAGAACGAGCCGTGCAGCGTCTTGTCGTGCAGGAAGAGCTCCTGGGCGCTGAACGACACCATCGCGTCCGCCCGGCCCGCGCCGACGACGACCGTGTGGCCACCGCGACGGGTCAGGTCCCACGCCTGGCGGATGGTGGCGGGCAGCCCGACCACGTCGAACACGTAGTCGAAGCCCATGCCGGAGTTCAGCTGGTTGTTCAGGTCCGCGACACCGTCGGGCGTCGTCGCGTGCGTCGCGCCGAACTTCCGCGCCACCTCGTGCTTCTCGAGCACCGGGTCGACCGCCACGATCCGTGCGGCGGCAGCGAGCCGGGCGCCCTGGACCACCGCGACACCGACACCACCGCAGCCGATCACGGCGACGCTGGAACCCGGTTCGACCTTCGCGGTGTTGAGCACGGCCCCGACGCCGGTCAGGATGCCGCACGACAGCAGCGCCGCGATCTCCCACGGCACGTCGTCGTCGACCTTCACGGCGGCGTCCGCGGGCACGACCATCTCCTCGGCGAACGCGCCGAGCCCGGCGTATCCGAAGGCCGGGTTGCCACCGACGACGAACCTCGGTGACGTGAACGCGGAGATGGTGTGCACGAGACACAGATGCGATTGACCCGTCACGCATTGGGCGCACTTGCCGCACGGCGGCACGAAAGTGATCGCCACGTGGTCGCCGACCGCGAGCGACGTCACGGCGCTCCCGATCTCGACGATCTCACCGGCGCCCTCGTGACCGACGACGCCGGGCGTGAGGGCCGGCAACGTTCCGTCCATTGCGGACAGATCGCTGTGGCACACCCCGCACGCCTTGATCCTGATGCGGATCTCCTGCGGCCCCACCGGGGCTGTGGTCACGTCGTCGCGGAGCTCGAGCTTGTCGTCGCCTACCTGGTTGAGCACGGCAGCCTTCACCGGTATCACTCCTCGCTGAGCTCACGCGGTCAAACTACCCGTCGCACACTAGAATCTGTTCTTGTTCGTGGCAAGGTCCATCAGCGTGAGAGGCGCAGCGCGCCCATGGGGCACGAGGCCACGGCCCGTTCCGCCGGCTCCTCTTCCGACGGGGCCAGCTCACCGTCCCGGATCTGCAGAACCTCATCGTCGTCAAGGTCAAACACCTCAGGCAGGATTGACATGCACGCCCCGTGCGCCTCACACACCGAAGGGTCGACGCCGACCTTCATCGCGGCCTCCTGACATCAAGTAGAACTTGTTCTAGAGTAGCGGTCATGCGCATCGGTTTCACGCCCGAACAGGAGCAGTTGCGCCAGGAGTTGCGGGCGTACTTCGCCGCGCTCATGACGCCCGAACGCAGGGCCGGGCTCGCCGGCGGCGGTGACTACGGCGACGCCGCGGTCTACAAGGACACCGTCCGCCGGATGGGGCTGGACGGCTGGCTGACCATCGGGTGGCCGCAGGAGTACGGCGGCCGTGCCCGCCCGATGATCGAGCAGCTGATCTTCCTGGACGAGGCGTCCGCGGCCGGTGCCCCGGTGCCGTTCCTGACGCTGAACTCCATCGGCCCGACGATCATGTCGCTCGGAACGCCCGAGCAGAAGGCCTTCTACCTGCCGAAGATCGCGTCCGGCGAGCTGCACTTCGCCATTGGCTACTCCGAACCGGAGGCGGGCACCGACCTCGCGGGCCTGCGCACGCGCGCGGTCCGCGACGGCGACGAGTACGTGATCAACGGGCAGAAGATGTGGACCAGCCTCATCCAGTACGCCGACTTCGTCTGGCTGGCCTGCCGCACCGACCCGGAGTCGCAACGGCACAGGGGTTTGAGCATCATCATGGTGCCGACCTCCGCTCCCGGCTTCTCCTGGACGCCCGTGCCGACCATGTCCGGACCCACGACCAGCGCCACCTTCTACGACGACGTGCGGGTGCCCGCGGCGAACCTCATCGGCGAGGAGCACAAGGGCTGGAAGCTCATCACCAACCAGCTCAACCACGAACGCGTCGCCCTCTGCTCGGCCGCGCCGCTGCAGACCGCGTTGCGCGAAGTTCGCCAATGGGCGGACGAAACCGGTGCCGTGGAACAGGAATGGGTGCGCCTGCACCTCGCCCGCGTACACGCCAAGACCGAGTTCCTCAAGCTCATCAACTGGCGGATCGCCTCCGGTTCCGACGAGGTCCCGTCACCGGCGGAGGCCTCCGCCACCAAGGTGTTCGGCACCGAGTTCGCGACCGAGGGCTACCGGCTGCTGATGGAGGTGCTGGGCGCCAACGGGATCGTGCGCACGGGCTCCGCGGGAGCACTGCTGCACGGCCGGGTGGAACGCATGCACCGGTCGTCGCTGATCCTGACGTTCGGCGGCGGCACCAACGAGATCCAGCGGGACATCATCGCGCGCGTGGGCCTCGGGCTGCCCGCTGTGCCTCGGTAAGGAGACTCCGTGGACTTCACCCTGACCGAGGCCCAGCGCGAACTGGCCGCGCTGACCCGCAAGATCCTCGACTCGTCCGACACGCCCTGGCCCGACCTGGTCAAGTCGGGCGTCGTGCCGGAACGGCCCGACGAGTTCGGCGTGCTGGAACAGTGCTCGGTGCTGGTCGAACTGGGCCGCGCGGTCTCCCCCGTCCCCTACCTGCCCACGACGGTCGCGGCGTCGGCGCTCGCGGAGTTCGGAACTCCGGACCAGCGCGATCGCTGGCTGAAGCCGGGGACGGTGCTGTCCGTGGCGCTGTCGGAGGCCGGCGGTCTGAAGACGACCGTGCCGTTCGCGTCGCAGGCGGCCGCGTTCCTGGTGGCGCACGACGGGCAGGTGTTCCTCGTCAAGGCGGAGCAGCTGGACATCACGGGCCAGGAGCTGGTCGACGGCTCGGACGCGGGGTGCTTCGCGTTCTCCGGCACCGGCGAGGTCGTGCCGGACCTGTCCCCCGACTGGTTGAGCACCCGGTACACGCTGGGGTTGTGCGCTCTGCAGCTCGGCGTCACCGAACATGCCTTGGAGTTGACGGCCGAGTACGCGAGGACACGCGTGCAGTTCGACCGGCCGATCGGCAGTTTCCAGGCCGTGGCGCAACGTCTGGCTGATGCGTACATCGACGTCGCGGCGATCCGGCTGACGCTCTGGCAGGCCGCCTGGCGCCTCTCCGAGGGGCTGGACGCGGCTCAGGAGGTGGCCACGGCGAAGTTCTGGGCCGCAGACGCAGGGCACCGCGTGGCGCACACCGCCGTGCACGTCCACGGCGGCACCGGAATCGACATGAGCCACGACGTGCACCGCTACTTCACCGCGGCGAAGCGCAACGAGTTCGAGCTGGGCGGGGCGACCGCCCAGCTCCTGAAACTCAGCGCAGCTTGGTGAGGCGTTCGACCGTCGCGTCGAACTCCGCCAGCAGGTCCGCCATCACGGCCGCGACCGGGCGGACCTCGTTCATCCTCCCGACGATCTGCCCGACCGGCATCGAGACCACGGACGGGTCGTCCGACCGGGCGATCCGCAGGTGCGCCTCGCTGACCAGGATGTTCTGCAACGGCATCGGCAACGGTTCCGGTGCCTCCGCGGACGTCCACGCCTCTGTCCACCGCGTCTTCAGCAACCGCGCCGGTTTGCCGGTGTAGATGCGGGTGCGGACGGTGTCGCTGGAACCGGCGGCGAGCAACGCCTGCTGCGTGCTGGAGTTGCCCAGCGCGTACTCGGCGGTGGTCAGCCAGTACGAGCCCATCCACACGCCGGACGCACCGAGCGCCATCGCGGCGGCGGCCTGCCGTCCCGACCCGATGCCCCCCGCGGCGAGCACCGGGACGTCCACCGCGTCGGCGATCTCCGGCACCAGCACCATCGTCGCGACCTCGCCGGTGTGACCGCCGGCCTCGTAGCCCTGGGCCACCACGATGTCGACGCCGTTGGCCACGTGCCGTCGTGCGTGCTCGGCCTTGCCCGCCAGCGCCGCCACCGGGACTCCGGCCGCGTGCACCTGCTCGATGACGTCGGCGGGTGGCGAGCCGAGGGCGTTCGCGATGAGCCGGATGGGGTGCCCCAGTGCCACGTCGACGTGTGATCGCGCGACCGAGTGCAGCCATCCGAGCACGCCCTCGCCACCTTCACCGTCGGGCAGCGGTGGCACGCCGAGCTTCAGCAACGTCTGTTGCACGAACTCCTTGTGGCTCTGCGGGATGAGGCTCGCCAGGTCGATCTGCGTGCCCTCCTTCGGCACGGTGGCGGGCATGACGATGTCGACGCCGTACGGCTTGCCGTCGGTGTTCTCGTCCATCCACGTCAACGCGCGGTCGAGGTCGTCCGCGTCGTTGAACCGCACGCACCCGAGGACACCGAGCCCGCCTGCTCGGCTGATCGCCGCCGCCACGTGCTCGGACGGCGTGAAGCCGAAGACGGGGTGTTCGATGCCCAGCTCGTCACACAGGCTGGTGCGCATGATCCTCCACGTGGCGCTTCGCCCACTGGTAGTCGGGTTTGCCGCTGGGGGTGCGGCCGATCTCGGCGACGAGCCACAGCGACCGCGGCACCTTGTAGCCGGCGAGGGTCTCGCGGACGTGAGCGTCCAGTTCGGACAGTGTCGGCGTCGCGCCGTCGCGCGGCTGGACGATCGCGCCGACGCGCTGGCCGAGCAGGTCGTCCGGGATGCCGATCACGAGCGCGTCGAACACGTCCGGGTGCGACTTCAGCACCCCTTCGACCTCTTCGGGGAACACCTTCTCGCCGCCGGTGTTGACGCAGGTGTTGCCGCGGCCCAGCAACGTGATGTCGCCGTCCTCCTCGAACCGGGCGAAGTCGCCGGGCACCGTGAACCGCCTGCCGTCGACCTCGACGAACATCCGCGCGGTCTTCTCGGGGTCCTTGTAGTAGCCCAGTGGGATGTGCCCGCCGCGCGCCAGCTTGCCGATGACGCCGGGCTCCGGCTCCAGCCTGTTGCCGTCCTCGTCGATGACGATGGTGTCCTCGTTGAGCTTCACCTTGGTGCCGTCGGTCTTCACGATCTCCTTGGGCACCGCGCCGATGCCGGTGGACCCGGTCTCGCTCGACCCGATCGACTCCAGCAGCGTCGTGTGCGGCAGGTGTTCGTGGAACTGCTTCTTCACGGTGTAGGAGAACAACGCGGCGCTGCTGTTGAGGATGTACAGCGACGAGCCGTCGTACGTGCCGCGCTGGAACTCCTCGATCAGCGGCCGGCCCATGGCGTCGCCGGTGATGACGGCGACCTGGACCTTTTCCCTTTCGATCACCCGCCAGATCTCGGCGGGGTCGAACTTGGGCACCAGCACCACCGTGCTGCAGCTGAACAACGCGCCCAGGACGGCCCACTGCGCCGCGCCGTGGATCAACGGCGGCAGGCACAGCCTGATGAGCCCGTAGTCCTTGCCCGCCTTGGCCTGCTGCCACTCATCGGTCAGCCGTTCGCCGGTGACGAAGTCGATGCCGCCGCCGAGCGTGCGCCACACGTCCTCGTGCCGCCACATCACACCCTTGGGCATGCCGGTCGTGCCACCGGTGAACAGGATGTAGAGGTCGTCGGGGCTGCGCGGCTCGAAGTCGCGCTCGCCGGACTCCTCGGCGAGTGCCGTTTCGTAGTCGGCGCCTGCGAAGTCCTCGTCCGTCTCGTCGTCGATCACGACCGCGTGGCCGGGCACACCGACCTCCGCGACCAGCGGCGAGTACCGCCGTTCGTGTACGAGAGCGGTCAGATCGGCTTCACCGAACAGGTATTGCAACTCGTTCTTGGTGTAGCGGTAGTTCACGTTGATCGCCACGGCGCGCAGCTTGTAGACGGCGAGCATGGCTTCGACGAGTTCGATCGAGTTGCGCGCGTAGAGCCCCACGTGCGCACCCTGCGTCACGCCGTTCTTTGCCAGGTGGTGAGCCAGTTTGTTGGCTCGCGACTCGAGCTCGGCGTAGGTGACCCGCTTGGACCCGCACACGAGCGCGGTCCTGCCGGGCACGGTGTCGGCGGCGTGTTCAACGAGGTCTGCGACGTTGAGGGCCATGGTGTGCAAAGTAGAACGTGTTACTGTTCTCGACAATCCCCCGTGCGGTCAGACTCGATCCAGGAGGCGCGCGAATGACGACCACGACAGAACCACATGCCTTGGTGGAACTGGCCGGCAACGTCCTGGTCGTCACGATGAACCGCCCGGAGGTCCGCAACGCCCTGTCCGGCCCCATGCTGGCCATCATGAAACAGGCGTGGGACCGGGTGGACTCCGATCCGGACGTCCGCGTCTGCGTCCTGACCGGCGCAGGCGGGGCGTTCTGCGCGGGCGCCGACCTCAAGGCGATGACGTCCAACCATCCCAGCGAGAACGCAGGCAAGTTCGACTTCTCCGTCATCGAACCGCTGCTCAAAGGACGTCGATTGACGAAACCGCTGATCGCCGCGGTGGAAGGCCCCGCGGTCGCCGGCGGCACGGAGATCCTGCAGGCGACCGACATCCGCGTCGCCGGTGAGAGCGCGCGGTTCGGTGTCTCAGAAGCACGGTGGGGGCTGTTCCCCCTGGGCGGCTCGGCGGTGCGGTTGCCACGCCAGATCCCGTACACCGTCGCGGCCGATCTTCTGCTGACCGGACGCCACATCCGTGCGGCGGAGGCCAAGGAGATCGGGCTGATCGGGCACGTGGTGCCGGACGGTCAGGCCCTGGACAAGGCCATGGAACTGGCCGCGCTGATCACAGCCAACGGGCCCGTCGCGGTGCGGAAGATCCTGCAGACCATGCGGGAGACCGAGGTCATGCACGAGAACGAAGCGTTCACAGTGGACGCTCGGCTCGGCGTGGAGGTGTTCTCCAGTGAGGACGCCAAGGAGGGGCCGCGGGCGTTCTCCGAGAAGCGCAAGCCGGAGTTCAAAGGCCGGTAGACACCTCTCGAACGAATTCGTTCGCGCCCGTAACACATTGTGGCGACGCCCCGATCTGCGTATCAAACATCCGCAGTCCGGGGCAGGGGCCAGTCTTGAAGAACGCCGAGCAGTCGACCGAGAACGACATCAGCGGCGATGTCCACGGCACGTCGCTCCAGGCCGAGTCGATCGGCGACGTCTACCTCGGCACGCCCGCCAAACCCCGGTGGTTCACGGCGCTGCAGGCCGCCTTGGTGGTGGTCGTCATCACGGCCGTCACGTTGACGGCCGCCGAACTGGCGCCGCCGACCGAGCCGATCAGGGAGACGCCGGTGGCCGCCACCGGTTCCACCCCGGCGGAGTCCGGTGCGACCTCGTCACCGGCTTCCGCGGCCGGTGCGCAGACCCCTCCCACCATGGCCGGTGCGGCCCGCCCGGCTCCTCCCGGATCGACTCCGCGCACGGCCGGTGGCACCTCGGTCACCGCCGCGCCCACCACGACGACCACGGTGGCCGCGGCCGCACCGACGATCGTGGGAACCGGCTCGCGGTACACCGGTGAGCTGCGGTTCGGCAGCTTTCACCTGGACCTCGCCACACCGCGCGACGTGCCGGGGTCGAACGTCTGGGCGCTCACCCCGACGCGCCTGCACGGCGATCCCGGCTACTGGCTCGCGGCGTGGCACAGCGACGGAGTGCCTGAGCGGAACGAGTGCATCGCCCACCTCCGGGACAACGCCACGCTGGACGCGGACAACGTGGTCGTGGGCAGCAGGGTCTGCGGGCAGACCCCCGAGGGCCGGACCTTCCGCATCGACGTCACCGTGCTGGACGGCAGCGCGATCACCGGCCAGGTGACGGTGTGGGAGTAGTCAGCAGCCGTTCTCCACGAAGTCACCGGGCGGAACCCACGCCGATCCCGGCCAGAAGATCCTGCCCTCAGGCCGAATCTGCCGGCCGAACGCGTACGGGTGGATGTCCCTGTGCGGAATCTCGGGGTCGTGCGGCCAGTACGCGTCCCAGATCTCTTCCTTGCGCTGCCGCCAGTACCCGGACACGTTCTCCGGGTAGCTCTCACTGTTGTAGGCCGTGTACTCGTCGCGGCGCTTCCAGGTGTCGCGCGTGCCGTCCGCCAGGTTCGCCTCGGCGACGAGGAGTGCGGCGGACACGTGGTCGACGTGGTCGCGCCGGGGACTGTCCCGGTGGCCGATCGTGCTGCCGGAACGGATGTGGTCCGGGTTCGCCTGGGCGATGATCGCCCGCAACATGCCCACGAAGCTGAACCTGTTGTAGGACGGGCGCCCGTCGATCGGCTGGGCGACGTACGGGCTGAAGGCCAGCATCTTGTACAGGTCGCCCTGAGGATCACCGTTCGGGTGGTCGCACCCCCCGGACGCGCCGTGGATGTAGGTGAAGACCAAGCGGACGTTGGTGCCGTTCAACCGGTTCGTCGCCACCGGATGGCCGTTGAACCACATCTCCTCGTACGTCCAGCTGTCGGCGACGCCCGCCGTCCTGGCGTACGCGGCCCGCTCCCCTTCGACCCGCTGGTTCGCGTAGGGGAACGGCGGCCGGGTGTGGACCTCTCCGGCGGTGAGGTAGACGACCCAGACGGTGGAACCCGCCTCGACGTCCGAGGCGATGTCCGGGTTCATGAACAGCAGGTCGTCGTCCGGGTGCGCGACGAACGAGATCGTCGTCGTGGGCGCCGCCTGAGCGTGCGTCAGGGTGGCGGCCACGAGGATCATCGAGGTGAACAAGGACAGCACAGATCTGCGCATTGACTCTTCCCCCAGGTAGAAGTCGTGCGAGGAAGACTACCTTCGGCAGCACGGCACAAGGGGGCGTTCGTGACCGAGTCCATCGTCATCGTCGATCTCGACGACTGCCTGATCCCGGACGGCACCGCCGCGCGCGCCGCCGTCGCCGCGGTGCTGGACGAACTCTCGATCGTCGCGGACGAGCAGGCCGTCGACACCGTGTTCGCCGCCGCCCGGGGGGAGTGGCGCGGCAACCCCCACGTCACACATCGAGGAGTGGAACGGGTCGCCTCCTGGGAGGCGCTCCGGGCGGACTTGCACGAGCTGCCGATGCCCGAGGCGGCCCTTCCCCGGTGTCGAGTCCGCTTCGGACTCACTGCGCGACCGCCACGAGCTGTGGCTCGCGACGGACGGCTGCCGTTCGCTCCAGCGCGCGAAGCTGCGGCTGTCCGGCCTCGCCGGACGGTTCCAGCGCGTGTTCGTCTCGGGTGAGGTAGGCCATCCCAAGGGCACGGCGGAGTTCACGGCCGCGGTCAGGACCGCTTTGACGGACGGGAGAACCGTCTGCCTCGTGGCTGGTGACAGCGTGACCACCGATCTCCTGCTCGCGGAGACCGGTGGCTGGCCGTTCGTGCGCATCACCGACGACGTGCGGTTCGCCGACGTGCCCGCCTACTGCCGGTGCTAGTGGTGTGCCGCTGCTAGAGGTCGTTGGCCGCGATGTACCCGAACGTCATCGCGGGCCCGATCGTCGACCCCGCCCCGGCATAACTCCGCCCCATCACGGCCGAGCTGACGTTGCCCGCCGCGTACAGCCCGGGGATCACCGAGCCGTCCGGCCGCAGCACACGGGCACGCGCGTCCGTCACGAGACCGCCCTTGGTGCCCAGGTCGCCGGGCACGATCTTGAAGGCGTAGAACGGCGGCGCCCACAGCGGCGCGAGGCACGAGTTCGGGAAGACCGCCGGGTCGGTGTAGTAGTGGTCGTAGGCGCTGTCGCCGCGCTTGAAGTCGGGGTCGCGACCGGTCATCGCCTGGCCGTTGAACCGGCTGACGGTCGCCCTCAGGTTCCCGCCGGGGACGCCGATGGCCGAGGCCAGGCCGTCGAGCGACCAGTTCTTCACCACGGCGCCGGACTGGTACCAGCCGTCCGGCAGCGGCAGGGCCGGTGCGACGTCGGCGAACAGGTACCTGTTGCGGTAGTTCTGGTCGACGACGAGCCAGGCCGGGATGCACGGGTCGGTGGGGTTCTTGTCGTACATGACGTGCACGACGTCGCTGTAGGGGGCGGCCTCGTTGACGAAGCGCCGGCCGGCCGCGTTGATCATCAGGCCGCCGGGCAGCGTGCGTTCGGCGAGGCAGAAGTACGGTGAGCCCGGCGTCGGGATGGCCGGGCCCCACCAGGCGTCGTCCATCAGGTCGAGCGCCGCGCCGGCTCGCTGGCCCGCGCGGTGGCCATCGCCGGTGTTCTCCTTCGCGCCGACCGTCCACTGCGTACCGATGGGCTGGCGCTGGTACTGGGCGCGCATGGCCGCGTTGTGCTCGAAGCCGCCGGAACCCATGATCACGCCGCGGCGGGCACGCACGAGACCGCGAGAGGTCAGCACTCCCTTGACGGCGCCGTTCTCCACGAGGAGGTCCTGGAGGCCGGTGTTGAGCCACACCGGGACCCCGGCCTGCAGCAGACCGGCCCGCAGACCACCGGCCAGCGCCTGGCCCATGGTCAACGGCTTCTGGCCCGCCAGAGCGGCAGCGGTGCCGCGGGCCAGGGCTGCCGCGGCGGTCGCGGCGCCCTTCGCGTTGACGAGAGCGAGTGCGAGCCACTTGTAGTCCGCGCCGTAGATGACCATGCCGGCCGGTGTGGCCAGGTAGGGGGCGTTCAGGTTCGCCAGTTCGGCGCCGAGGACTCGGCCGTCGAGCATCTCCGGCTCGATCGAACGGCCCTTCGCGATGCCGCCGGGGTACTCCGGGTAGTAGTCGCTGTAGCCGTCCATGTGCCGGAAGCGCAGCGGGCTGTTGCGCATGACCAACGAGATCATCTGCGGCCCGTGCGCCAGGTAGGCCCGCTGCCGCACGATCGGGATGTCGCCGACGACCGCCGCCAGGTACTGCGCGGCCTTCGCGGGCGTGTCCGGGACGCCGGCCGCGAGGATGACCTCGTTGTTGGGGATCCAGATCCCGGCACCGGACCGTGCGGCGGAACCACCGTAGGTCGGCGCCTTCTCCACGACCACGCAGCTCAGACCGCGTTTGGCGGCGGTCAGTGCGGCGGTCATGCCGGCCGCGCCCGCACCGACCACCACGACGTCGAACTCGCCGAGGTCGGCGGAGGCGGTCCCAGGTCTGACCAGTCCGGAAGCCAGCGCGAGACCGGCTCCGGCGAGCACCTGACGGCGGTTCAGGTTCACGGGTTCACTCCAGACATCGTCTTCCGGTGGTCCCAGCTGGCGGTCTTGGTCGGGCGGAAGATCACGGCAACGCGTCGCGACATCGCCTTCCGCAGTGCTGCACGGGCTTCGGGATCGGCGCCGACCTCGCCGAAGTTGCGGGCCACCACGGCGTCCACCACCCGGCCGAGATCCGGTGTGAACTCGGTGACGCCCTCCATGTGCACGCCGCGCAGCTGGTCGTAGGTCTCCCCCGCCTCGGCCAGCACGCTGCAGCGCGGATCACGTCGCAGGTTCACGATCTTCTGCGACTTGCGGTCCGTGCAGAACACGAGCTCGCCGTCCACCCACGCGAACCACATCGGCGCGAGGTGCGGCATGCCGTTGCGGCCGATGGTCGCCACGACCAACGTCTTCTGGCCCTCGAGAAAGGTCTCGACCTCGGCCGGCGTCATCTTGATGAGGTCACGCAAGGTCGCGCAGCTTTCGCTTGTACAGCTTGCCGTTCGGATCACGCGGCAGCTCGGACACGTACTCGACCGTCCGTGGCAGCTTGAACTTCGCGAGACGGGTACGGGCGAACTCCAGCAGTTCCTCGGTCAGGGCCTCGGAGGCCTCGACGCCGTCCGCGGGCTGCACCACGGCCTTGATCGACTCACCCCAGTCCGGGTGTGGGACGCCGAACACCGCCACGTCCGCGACCTTGGGATGGCAGATCAGCTCACCCTCGATCTCCGCCGGGTAGATGTTCACGCCACCGGAGATGATCATGTCGTTCTTGCGGTCGCACAGGAACAGGTAGCCGTCCTCGTCCAGATACCCGATGTCCTGCAACGTGAACAGCTTGCCGACGCGCGCGGCCCGGGTCTTCTCCGCGTCCTTGTGGTACTCGAACGTCGCGTCGCCCATCCGCATGTAGACCAGGCCCTGCTCGCCCACCGGCAGCTCGGTGCCGTCCTCGCCGAGGATCTTGATCTCGGACGTCGGCCACGGCAGACCGACCGATCCAGGCTTGCGCAGCCATTCCTGAGCGGTGATCGCGGTGCCGCCGCCCTCGGTGGCCGCGTAGTACTCGATCACGACCGGTCCCCACCAGTCGAGCATGCGGCGCTTGACCTCCAGCGGGCACGGCGCCGCGCCGTGGATCATCGCGCGCAGCGAACCCATGTCGTACTTGGCTTTCACGTCGTCCGGCAGCGCCAGCAACCGGTGGAACTGGGTCGGCACCATGTGGCTGTGGGTGACCTTGTGACGTTCGATCAGCCGCAGCATGTCCTCCGGCGCCCAGTGGTCCATGAGCACCGTGGTGTGGCCGAGCTGGATCGAGATGACGACGAAGTTGAGCACCGCCGTGTGGTAGAGCGGTGACCCGCACAGGTGCACGTGCCCGTCGTGCGGCTTGATCCCGAAGATGCCGAAGAACCAGGCGGCGGACGGCGGCACGACATCGGGGTCGGCACCGGTCAACGGCCGGCGCACGCCCTTGGGGCGGCCGGTCGTGCCGGAGGTGTAGAGCATCGGCGACCCCGTGGTGCGGCCGTCGGGCCTGCCCTCCTCGCCTTCACCGAGCTTCGCCAGCGGGCTGAAGTCCGCGATCTCACCGACAGCGAACTTCGCCTCGGACGGGAGGCCCGCCGCGGCTTCGACGGCCGCCGCGGCGAACCGATCGTGCGCCACGAAAGCCTTGGCACCGCTGTCCTGCACGAGGTACGCGACCTCGGCCCCGGTCAGGTGCCAGTTGGCCATCACGACGTAGAGGCCGGTCTGGAAGGCGGCGAAGTACACCGCCACCAGGTCGGCGCTGTTGGGCAGCATCAGCACGATGCTGTCGCCGGGTTCCAGCCCCAGCGCCCGGAACCCGCGCCCGTAGCGGTTCGCGGTGCCCGCGAGCTCCGAGTAGGTGATCTCTCGACCACTCGGATCGACCAGCGCGGTCAGGTCCGGCTGATCGGCAGCGATGTTCCAGAGTCCTGTGACCACACCCTCAAAGTAGAACGCGTTTCACCTACTGACAAGCCTCCGACAAGGCTTTGATCGAAGCAACGTCGCGGCATCCGACGAGCAGTGTCGTGACGCCGGCCTTCTCCCACCGGCGGACCTCCTCGCGCACGTGCTCCGCGTTGCCGACGATGCTGATCTCGGCCACCAGCTCGTCCGGGACCACCTGCGCCGCCTCGTCCTTGCGGCCCGCCTGGAAGAGCTCGCCGATGCCCTGGACTACCTCGCCGTATCCCATGCGGGTGAACACCTCCGCGTGGAAGTTCATGCCGGGTGCACCCATTCCGCCGATGTACAAAGCAACGAACGGCTTCAGCATCGCCCGCACGGCCGCCGGATCGTCCGTCACGACGACCTGGCAGGTGGCCGCGACCTCGAAGTTCTCCCTGTTCCGGCCAGATTTCGCGAAGCCCTCGTCCAGCCACTCGTCGTACATGCCGGCAAGCCGTGGCGCGTAGTAGATCGCGAGCCAGCCGTCCGCGATCTCCGACGTCAGCGCGACGTTCTTCGGACCCTCCGCACCGAGCCAGATCGGCAGGTCAGCGCGCAGCGGGTGGGTGATGGGCTTGAGCGGCTTGCCCAGCCCCAGAGCGCCGGGCCCCTGATAGGGCAACGGGTAGTGCGGGCCGTCGTTGCGCACCGGCGCCTCACGGGCCATCACCTGCCGCAGGATCGACACGTACTCCCTGGTCCTGGCCAGGGGTTTCGAGAACGGCCGCCCGTACCAGCCCTCCACGACCTGCGGGCCGGACACGCCCAGCCCGAGCACGAACCGCCCGCCGGAGAGGTGGTCCAGCGTCAGCGCGTGCATCGCGCAGGCGGCCGGCGTACGGGCCGACATCTGCACGACGGACGTACCGAGCCGCACGCGCGAAGTCTCGGATCCCCACCACGCCAACGGGGTGAACGCGTCCGACCCCCACGCCTCGGCGGCGAACACCGCGTCGAAGCCGAACTCCTCCGCCGCCGCCACGAGATCGGCGGCGTTCTGGGGCGGACCGGCACCCCAGTACCCGAGCTGCAGACCGAGCTTCATGCACCCATCTTGCCACCATTTCGAGAACCTGTTTCACTTTGATCTGTGACTCGGCCGCTGAGTGCTCCGCTCGACGTTGGCTTCGACTACACGCGCTCCCTCGGCCCGACGCTGGGCCGGTTCCTCTCGGATCTCCGCCGCCGCAAGGTGACCGGCATCCGCGGCAGTGACGGGCGCGTGCACGTGCCGCCGCTCGAGTACGACCCCGTGACCGCCGAACGCCTTTCGGAGTTCGTGGACGTGACGGCGACCGGTGTCGTGCGCGGGTGGTCGTGGATTCCCGAGCCTCTCGAAGGGCAGCCGCTCGACCGGCCGTTCGCCTGGGCGCTGATCCAGCTCGACGGCGCGGACACCTCGCTGCTGCACGCCGTCGACGCGGGCTCACCGGACCAGATGGCGACCGGAACACGCGTGCGCGCGAGGTGGCGCCCAGAACGCGTCGGCGCGATCACCGACATCGAGTGCTTCGAGATCTCCGACGAGCCGGCCGACCCCCCCGCGGAGGCCGACGAGGTCACCATGGTCACCACGCCGGTGAACCTGCACTACACGCACTCGGCGTCGCCGACGGAGGACCCGTTCCTGCGCGGCCTGATGGAGGGCAGGCTGATCGCCCAGCGCTGCCCGGTGTGCGAGAAGGTCTACTTCCCGCCGCGCCCTGCCTGCCCCGTGGACGGCGTGCCTACGACGGACCAGATCGAGCTGTCCGACCGCGGCACCATCACGACGTACTGCGTGGTCAACGTCCCGTTCCTCGGCCAGCGCATCCCACCGCCGTACGTCTCGGCGTACGTGCTGCTCGACGGCGCGGACATCCCGTTCCTGCACCTGCTGCTCGGCGTCGCGCCGGAGGACGTGCGGATGGGCATGCGCGTGGAGGCGGTCTGGAAGCCGCGCGAGGAGTGGGGCCCGACGATGCAGAACATCGACCACTTCAAGCCCTCCGGCGAGCCCGACGCGCCGTTCGACTCCTACTCCCAGCACCTGTGAGGCTCGCGTGCGTGACATTGCGGTAGTCGGCTTCGCGCAGACGCCCTGCGTGCGCGAGACCGACGGCACCACCAACGGTGTCGAGATGCTGGTGCCGATCTTCCACGAGGTGCTCGGCGGGCTCGGGATCACCAAGACCGACATCGGGTTCTGGTGCTCGGGCTCCTCGGACTACCTGGCCGGGCGCGCGTTCTCGTTCGTCTCGGCGGTCGACGCGATCGGGGCCTTCCCGCCGATCGCCGAGTCGCACGTGGAGATGGACGCCGCGTGGGCGCTCTACGAGGCGTGGGTGAAGCTGCTGTGCGGCGAAGTCGACACCGCGCTGGTCTACGGTTTCGGCAAGTCGTCGGCGGGGCAACTCCGCCGGGTCATGGCGATGCAGCTCGACCCGTACCTCGTGACACCGCTGTGGCCGGATTCCCTCGGCCTTGCGGGCATCCAGGCGCGCATGGGCATCGAGACCGGCCTCTGGGACGAACGCGCAATGGCCTCAGTGGCCGCGCAGAGCCGTTCCGCCGCCCTCTCGAACCCACTCGCGCAGCTGTCCGGCGAGGTCGACGCCGACGAACTGTTGAACCTTCCCTACGTCGCGGACCCGTTGCGCCGTCACGACTGCGCGCCGATCACCGACGGTGCGGCCACGATAGTGCTCGCAGCGGGCGACAGGGCGCGGGAGCTGTGCGAACGTCCGGCGTGGATCACCGGCTTCGAACACCGCACCGACACGCCGTCGTTCGGCACGCGCGACCTGACGACTTCCCCCTCTGCCGTCGCCGCGGGCAAGGCAGCGGGTGCCGATGGCGTCCAGGTCGCGGAACTGCACGCGCCGTTCACCCACCAGGAGATCCTGCTGCGCCAGGCACTCGGGCTCGGTGACGACGTGACCGTGAACCCCTCCGGCGGCGTGCTGGCGGGCAACCCGATGTTCGCGGCCGGGCTCGCACGCATCGGCGAGGCCGCGCGCAGGATCCACGACGGCTCGGCGACCAAGGTCCTCGGCCACGCCACCAGCGGCCCGCTCCTCCAACAGAACCTCGTCTGCGTGATGGAAGGGCGGGAGTAGATGCGACCGGCAGCAGTGGTCGGAACCGGCCAGACGCACCACGCCGCGAAGCGCCTCGACGTGTCGATGGCGGGCCTGTGCCGCGAGGCGATCGACCGCGCGATGGCCGACGCGGGCGTGGACTGGTCCGACATCGACGCCGTGGTCCTCGGCAAGGCACCCGACCTGTTCGAGGGCGTGATGATGCCCGAACTGTTCCTCGCGGACGCACTGGGCGCGGTCGGCAAACCGTTGCTGCGCGTCCACACCGCCGGTTCGGTCGGCGGCAGCACGGGCAACGTGGCCGCCAGTCTGGTGCAGTCCGGCGTGCACGACCGCGTCCTGGCCGTCGCGTTCGAGAAGCAGTCCGAGTCGAACGCGATGTGGGCGCTGTCCGTGCCGACGCCGTTCACCATGCCGGTGCACGCGGGCGCGGGCGGCTACTTCGCACCGCACGTGCGTTCCTACATCCGCCGCGCCAGCGCTCCCGAACATATCGGCGCGATGGTCGCGGCCAAGGACCGGCGCAACGGTGCTCGCAATCCCTATGCGCACCTCAAACAACCGGACATCACGGTCGAGTCCGTGCAGGCCTCCACCATGCTGTGGGACCCGATCCGGTACGACGAAACGTGCCCGTCCTCGGACGGCGCCTGCGCGGTCGTCATCTCCTCGGAACCCACCTCGGGCCAGGCCGCCTGGATCCGCGCGACCGCGATGCGCACGGAGCCCACGACGTTCGCCGGCCGTGACCAGGTCAACCCGCAGGCCGGCCAGGACGCCGCCAGGGCGTTGTGGAAGCAGGCGGGTATCACCGATCCGCTGTCCGAAGTGGACGCGGCCGAGATCTACGTGCCGTTCTC
Organism: Lentzea californiensis; assembly: GCF_024648825.1. Taxonomy (GTDB): domain Bacteria; phylum Actinomycetota; class Actinomycetes; order Mycobacteriales; family Pseudonocardiaceae; genus Lentzea; species Lentzea californiensis. Next base: position 318,331 of record NZ_JANBBE010000005.1, on the reverse strand, counting down.
GTGGTTCGAGCCGATGTGGCTCGAGAACCTCGGGTTCACCGACATCGGCCAGGGCTGGAAGCTCACCGAGGCGGGCGAGACCGAGATCGGCGGCCGCCTGCCGGTGAACCCGAGCGGCGGCGTGCTGTCGTCCAACCCGATCGGCGCTTCCGGTCTGCTGCGCTTCGCCGAAGCCGCCATGCAGGTCATGGGCACCGCGGGAGACCACCAGGTAGACGGCGCGCAGGTCGCGCTGGGCCACGCGTACGGCGGTGGTTCCCAGTTCTTCGCCATGTGGGTCGTCGGATCGGAGAAGCCTTGAAGTTCACCGTGGGCATCGCCATGAGCCCGCTCGACCAGCTGACCGAGTTGGCCCGGTGCGCCGAGGAGTGCGGCTACGCCTCGATCGCGCTGCCGGACTCGCTGTTCTTCTCGGAGAAGGTCTCCGCGGACTACCCGTACACCCCGGACGGCTCCCGCATGTGGAACGCCGACACCCCGTGGGTGGACCCGTTCGTCGCCGCCGCCGCGATGGGCGCCGTGACGTCCCGCATCAACTTCTATACGCAGGTCCTGAAACTGGGCTCCCGCAACCCGTTGCTGCTCGCCCGCCAGGTCGGCTCGGTCGCGCACATGACCGGCAACCGCTTCGGCTTCGGCGTGGGCCTCGGCTGGTCGCCGGAGGAGTTCGAGTGGTGCGGTGTGCCGTACAAGAACCGCGGACCGCGCGTGGACGAGATGATCGACGTGCTGAAGCTCGTGCTCGGCGGCGGCATGGTCGAGTACCACGGTGACTACTTCGACTTCGACCGGCTGCAGATGTCGCCGGCACCCACTTCGCCGGTGCCGTTCTACGTCGGTGGCCACTCCGCGGCCGCGTTGAAGCGCGCCGCCCGCGTCGGTGACGGCTGGACGTCGGCGATGATCAAGTTCGAGGAGTTGAAGTCGGTGATCGCCCAGCTCACCGATCTCGGCTGCTTCGAGCGGCCGTTCGAGGTCCAGGCCGTGTGCATCGACCGGTTCGGGCTCGACGGCTACAAGCAGCTCGACGAGATCGGCGTGACCGACACGATCGTCGTGCCGTGGCTGTTCTACGGCGTCGGTTTCGACGGCAGCCTGCAGGCCAAGAAGGACGGACTTCGGCGCTTCGCCGACGAGGTGATCGGAGAGTTCGCGTGACCGCTGTGACTTGGACGGCTTCCAAGACCGAAACGCCGGCCCGCGTGGCCTCCTGGCGTTCCATGGAGGCCGTCTCGAGCGGCAAGAAGGACGAGTGGCTGGCGCTGTTCGCCGAGGACGCCGTGGTCGAGGACCCGGTGGGTCCGTCGATGTTCGACGCCGAGGGCAAGGGCCACCACGGCAAGGAGGCGATCGAGGCCTTCTGGGACCTGGCGATCGCGAACGTCGAACGCTTCGAGTTCGCGATGCACGACTCTTTCGCGGCCGGCTCCGAGTGCGCGAACGTGGGCACTATCAGCGCGTTCCTGCCCGGTGGGGCGCGTGTCGATACCGAGGGCGTGTTCGTCTACAACGTGGGCGAGGACGGCCTGATCAAGTCGATGCGGGCGTTCTGGGAGACCGAACGAGCACTCGCGACCCTGCGCGTGCCCTGAAACGAAGTTGATGAGGGGAGCTTTCATAAACCTCAGGTTTATGAAAGCTCCCCTCATCTCAAATCACTGGCTAGGCGTACTGGACGCGGAACTCCTTGATGCCGTTGAGCCAGCCCGAACGCAGCCGCCGCGGTTCCGCGACCTGCTTGATGTTCGGCATGGCGTCCGCGATCGCGTTGAAGATCAGGTCGATCTCCAGCCTGGCCAGGTTCGCGCCGACGCAGAAGTGCGCGCCGCTGCCGCCGAACCCGAGGTGCGGGTTGGGGTCGCGAGTGATGTCGAACTCCTGCGGGCGGTCGAAGACCTCCTCGTCGAAGTTGGCCGACGAGTAGAACATCCCGACACGCTGCCCCTGTTTGATCTCCACGCCGCTCAGTTCGGTGTCGGCCATCGCGGTGCGCTGGAACGACACCACCGGCGTGGCCCACCGGACGATCTCGTCGCCGGTCGTCGCGGGCCGCTGGTCCTTGTACAGCTCCCACTGCTCGGGGTGGTCGAAGAACGCCTTCATGCCGTGCGTGATGGCGTTGCGCGTGGTCTCGTTGCCCGCCACAGCGAGCAACAGCACGAAGAAGCCGAACTCCTCCGACGCCAGTCCCGCGCCGTCCACGTCCGCCTGGACCAGCTTCGTGACGATGTCCTCGCGCGGGCACTTCCGCCGGTCCTCGGCCATCGTCCACGAGTAGCCGAGCAGCTCGGTTGCGGCGGTGAGCGGTTCGATCTCGAACTCGGGGTCGTCGTAGGCGATCATCTGGTTCGACCAGTCGAAGATCTTGCGCCGGTCGTCCTGCGGGATGCCGATCAGCTCCGCGATGGCCTGCAACGGCAGTTCGCAGGCGACGTCGGACACGAAGTCGCCGCTGCCCTTGTCCAGTGCCTCCGCGACGATCCGCTCGGCACGCGCGGTCAGCGCTTCACGCAGGCTGTTGACCGCGCGCGGGGTGAAGCCGCGGGAGATGATGCCGCGGACCTTCGTGTGCGTCGGCGGGTCCATGTTCAGCAACAACAGCCGCTGCATCTCGATGTTGTCGCGCGGCATGTCCTCCTTGAACCGGATGATCGCCGTGTTCTCGCGGCTGGAGAACAGCTCGCTGTTGCGCGAGACCTCCTTGACGTCGCGGTGCTTCGTCACCACCCAGAAGCCGTCGTCGGGAAACCCTGCCGACCCTCGAGGTATGGAGTTCCACCAGATCGGCGCGGCCTGGCGCAGCTCGGCGAACTCCTCGAACGGCAGCCGGTTCGCGTACATGTCGGGGTCGGTGAAGTCGAAGCCATCAGGGATGCGCGGCCTGCCCACAGGAACCTCCTAGGTGGAACGCGTTCTATCCGATTCAAACACGCTTGCGGCTTGTGTTGAAGCCCCCACACGGCCAATCTGGAACAACACAGGAACGTGTTCTAGTTTCCAGGCCAAGGAGGCTCGCGTGGGCAGTCCGGTGATCGTGGGAGCGGTGCGCACGCCCATCGGCAGGCGCAACGGCTGGTTGTCCGGCCTGCACGCCGCCGAGCTCCTCGGTGCGGCACAACGGGGACTGCTCGACCGGACGGGTCTTGATCCGTCCACCGTCGAACAGGTCATCGGCGGCACCGTCACCCAGGCGGGCGAGCAGTCGAACAACATCACGAGGACGGCCTGGCTGCACGCGGGCCTGCCGCAGACCACCGGCTGCACCACCGTCGACGCCCAGTGCGGCTCGGCCCAGCAGTCCACGCACCTCATCGCCGGCCTGATCGCGGCGGGAGCCATCGACGCGGGCATCGCGTGCGGGGTCGAGGCGATGAGCCGCGTGCCGTTGCGCAGCAACATCGGCGAGACCGGCATGCCGCGCCCCGACTCGTGGACGATCGACCTGCCCAACCAGTTCGTCGCCGCCGAACGGGTCGCGGAACGGCGGGGCATCGGGCGCGAGGAGGTCGACCGGTTCGGGGTCCAGTCGCAGAACCGGGCGCGAGCCGCGTGGGCAGCCGGTCGGTTCACCGCCGAGGTCGTGCCGGTGAAGGTCGGCGAGGACCTCGTGGACACCGACCAGGGCATGCGCGCGACGTCGCTGGAGGCGTTGGCGGCGTTGAAGGCCGTTGTGCCGGACGGGGTGCACACCGCCGGAACGTCGTCGCAGATCTCGGACGGCGCGTCTGCCGTGATGGTCGTCGACGAGGAGTTCGCGCGGGCGCACGGGCTCAAGCCGCGTGCCCGGATCGTCACGCAGTGCCTGGTCGGGTCGGACCCGTACTACCACCTGGACGGGCCGGTCGACGCCACCGCGCGGTTGCTGAAGCGCAGCGGGATGAAGATGGCGGACATCGACCTGTTCGAGGTCAACGAGGCGTTCGCGTCCGTCGTGCTGTCGTGGGCGGCGGTGCACCGGCCGAACCTGGACCGGGTCAACGTGAACGGTGGCGCGATCGCGATCGGTCACCCCGTCGGCAGCAGCGGGACCCGGCTCATCACGACCGCGCTGCACGAGTTGGAGCGCAGGGACGCTTCCACCGCGCTGATCACGATGTGCGCGGGTGGGGCCATGGCCACCGGCACGATCATCGAACGGATCTGAGGTCCGCGGCGGGGTACGGGGTCCGCCGGCTCTCGTGCTGGAAGCGGCGGTAGAAGTCCTTCATCACCGCCGCGATGTCGTTGTGGCGGTGGAGGACCGCCGCGACCCGTGGCGGAACTCCCTGCGAACGCAGCTGGTACGCGAACCACATCACCAGGTGCGTGACCGTGTAGTGGCGGTCGTAGTCCTGGTTCTGCGCGAAGAACGCGATCTCCTCCTCGGACAGGTCGAACCGGGAGGAGATCGCGAGGCCGTAGTCGGCGAAGTACAGGCGTTCGCCGTCGGTCAGGACGTTCTGGAAGTGGCCGTCGAAGTGCAGCAGGCCGCGCGAGTTCATGAACTCCACCGTGGTGGCCATCTCACGTTCGACCATCTCGCAGGCGCTTTCGAGGTCGTCCTGGCCGTTCAGCCAGTCGTGCAGGTTCTGCGGGACGTACTCCAGGAACAGCGCGATGCTCGCGGCCGACTTCTTCAGCGCCTCGATGCGCGGAGCCACCTCCGATCCCCAGTAGCCGACCGCCTGCTCCAGTTCCGCGGACAACGTCTGGTCCGGGTGCGGGAGGACCCGCCAGTGGTACGTCAGTGGAAAGCCCTCGTGCTCGCCCGCCAGTACCCAGTCCGTCGTCATGGTGTGCACGGCCAGCTCACGCCAGGCGCCGAAGCCCGCCGACCCGACCAGACCGATGCCGTAATGGGCGTGCACGGGCAGGTCGTAGAGGTTCGCCGTCGATCCGGCGTGCCGCAGCTCCAGGTCGGTCAGCGGCAGCCGCTTCACGAAGACCGGGATCCCGCCGACGTCCGTCAACGCCGTCGGCCCGCCGATTCCCGCCCCTCTCGGCTCGGCACCGTCCACCAGGTCACCGAGTTCGCGGTCGCTGAGCAGCGACAACGCGGCCGAGACGGTCCTGTGGAAGTCCAGACGGGTCACATGATCGAACCTACTCGGCTCCGTAAACCGGCGTCGGGTCGTCGTCGGCGACCAGCTTGCGCACGACGCCGCCCAATTCCTCGGGCGACCACCGCTCGCCCTTGTCGACCTCCGGCCCGCGCCGCCACCCGTGCACGACGCAGACGCGTCCGCCGTCGACCTCGAACATCCGCCCGGTCACGTCCCCGGCCTCCTCGCTGCCCAGCCACACGACCAGCGGCGAGATGTTCTCCGGGGCCATCGCGTCGAACCCGTCCTCCGGCGCCGCCATCGTCTCCGCGAACGTCGCCTCGGTCATCCGCGTGCGGGCGGCCGGGGCGATCGCGTTGACCGTGATGCCGTAGCGGGCCAGTTCGGCGGCCGCGACCAGCGTCATCGACGCGATGCCCGCCTTGGCCGCCGAGTAGTTCGCCTGCCCTACGCTGCCGAAGATGCCCGCGCCGGACGAGGTGTTGATCACCCGGCCGGACACCGCGCCACCGGCCTTGTGCACGGCACGCCAGTGCGCGGCGGCGTGGTGCAGCGTCGCGAAGTGGCCCTTGAGGTGAACGCGCACGACCTCGTCCCACTCGTCCTCGCCGCAGCTCACGATCATGCGGTCGCGCACGATGCCGGCGTTGTTGACGAGCACGTCCAGTCCGCCGAACTCCGACACGGCGGTGTCGACCAGCCGTTTCGCACCAGCCCAGGTGCCGACGTCGTCGGTGTTGACCACGGCACGGGGCCCGATCAGGTCCGCCACCTCGCCCGCGACCGCCGCGGACAGGTCGTTCACGACGACCCGTGCCCCCGCGGAACCGAACGCCATCGCATGCGCACGGCCGATGCCACGCCCGGCCCCCGTCACGATCACAACCCGGTTCATGAAGAGCCCCCATCGGCAGCGGTCAGGAACGCGGGTGCCTCTCCCCCGCCGTGCACGACCAAGGTCGCGCCGCTGACGTAGGACGCCAGCGGTGAAGCCAGGAACACCGCGCACGCGCCGATCTCGTCCGGCGACGCGAGACGTCCCAATGGCACGGTCTTCGCCACGGCCTCGATCCCGGCATCGGAGCCGTAGTGCAGGTGTGACTGCTCGGTGCGCACCATGCCGACGGCCAGCGCGTTGACCCGCACCTTCGGTGCCCACTCGACGGCCAGCGACGAGGTCAGGTTGTCGAGCCCGGCCTTCGCGGCGCCGTAGGCGGCGGTGCCGGGCGACGGACGCCGTCCGCTGACACTGCTCACGTTCACGATCGACCCACCGGAGTCCTGCTCCTGCATGACCTCGTTGGCCGCCTGGGCCACCAGCAACGGAGCCAGCAGGTTCAGCTCGACGATCTTCGAATGGAACCGCGGCGAGGCCTTGCCCGCCAACGCGAACGGCGCACCACCGGCGTTGTTGACCACGACGTCGAGGCGGCCGTGCTCGGCGACGATCCCGGACACCAGCGCGCCCACCTGATCGGCATCCCGCACGTCACACGGCACGAACGACGCTCCATCCACCTCCGATGGACGCCGGGCGCACGTGACGACGACGGCCCCGGCCGCGAGGAACGCGCGGGTGATGCCGAGACCCACACCCCGCACGCCGCCCGTCACGAGGACCACTGCTCCGTCGAGGTCCAGTTCCACATGCACCTACCCCGGTCGCTTCGGCACTGCTAAATTACCAAGCAATCGCTTGGTTCGGAAGGCGGCTCCATGGGAATCTCCAGCAGCCACACCGAAAACGGCATCATCGAGGTCACCGTCGACTACCCCCCGGTGAACGCCATCCCGTCGCAGGGCTGGTTCGAGCTGGCCAGGGCAATCACGTCCGCGGGTGAGGACCCGGAGGCGCGGGTGGTGATCCTGAGAGCCGAGAACCGCGGCTTCTGCGCGGGCGTCGACCTGAAGGAGATCCAGCGGGCCGAGGGCTACAACGCCCTGGTCGCGGCGAACCGGGGTTGCGCCAAGGCTTTCGCGGCCGTGTACGACTGCGAGGTGCCGGTGATCGCCGCGGTGAACGGGTTCTGCCTGGGCGGTGGCGTGGGGCTGGTCGGCAACGCGGACATCATCGTGGCGTCCGACGACGCCACGTTCGGGCTGCCCGAGGTCGACCGCGGCGCGCTCGGCGCGGCCACGCACCTGGCCCGGCTCGTGCCGCAGCACCTGATGCGGACGCTGTACTACACGGCCCGCAACGTCAGCGCGCAGACGTTGCACCACCACGGCAGCGTCGTGGAGGTCGTGCCGCGCACGCAACTCGACGACGCGGCGCGCGAGATCGCCAAGGAGATCGCGAAGAAGGACACGTCGGTGATCCGCGCGGCCAAGGAGGCCATCAACGGCATCGACCCGCAGCGCGTGCACCAGAGCTACCGCTTCGAGCAGGGCTTCACCTTCGAGCTGAACCTGACGGGCGTGTCGGACCACGCCCGGCAGGCCTTCCTGGACGGAGACCATGCGCGACAAGCGAATGACAGCTGATCAGGTCGTCAGCGAGATCAAGGACGGGATGACCGTCGGCATCGGCGGCTGGGGTTCGCGGCGCAAGCCGATGGCCCTGGTCAAGGCGTTGCTGAAGAGTCCGGTCACAGACCTGACGATCGTCACCTACGGCGGTCCGGACGCCGGGCTGCTGTGCGCGGCGGGCAAGGTCCGCAAGCTGGTCTACGGCTTCGTCTCGCTCGACTCGATCCCGTACGACCCGTGGTTCAAGCGGGCGCGCGAGACCGGCGCGATCGAGGTCCTGGAACTGGACGAGGGCATGTTCCAGACCGGCCTGCGCGCCGCCGGGCACCGGTTGCCGTTCCTGCCGATCAGAGCGGGCCTCGGCTCGGACGTGCTGAAGTACGCGCCAGAGCTCAAGACCATCAGGTCGCCGTACGACGACGGCGAAGAGCTGGTCGCGATGCCGGCGTTGAAGCTCGACGTCGCCCTGGTCCACCTCAACCGCGCCGACAGGCACGGCAACGCGCAGTACCTCGGGCCGGACCCGTACTTCGACGACCTGTTCTGCCTGGCCGCGGACCGGCGTTACGTCTCGTGCGAGCAGGTCGTGGAGACGTTCGACGGTCCTCCGCAGACGTTGCTGCTCAACCGGATGATGGTCGACGGCGTGGTGGAAGCGCCGGGTGGAGCGGCGTTCACCAGCTGCGTGCCCGACTACGGCCGCGACGAGGCCCTCCAGCGCGAGTACGCGGAAGCGGCCTCCGACCTGGAGAAGTGGCCGGACTTCTACGAGGGGTTCCTGCGATGAGCGACATCACGCGAGCCGAGGTCTGCGTCGCCGCCTGCGCCGACCTGTTCCTCGGCGCCGGCGAGACGCTCGCCAGCCCGATGGGCCTCATCCCGTCCCTCGGCGCGAAACTGGCCCGCCTGACCACCGAGCCCGACCTCCTGCTCAGCGACGGCGAGGCGTTCCTGCTGACGCCCGAGTCCACTGTGGAGGGCTGGCTGCCGTACCGCAAGGTGTTCGACGTCGTCGCGCACGGCCGCCGGCACGTCGTCATGGGCGCGAACCAGGTCGACAGGTTCGGCAACCAGAACATCTCCGCGATCGGCGACCACGCGAGGCCCACCCGGCAGCTGCTCGGGTCCCGCGGCGCTCCCGGCAACACCGTCAACCACCGCACCAGCTACTGGGTGCCGCGCCACAGCACGCGGGTGCTGGTCGAGGCCGTGGACGTGGTGTCCGGTGTCGGCTACGACCGCGCGGCGGGCCCGTTCCACGATGTCCACCGCGTCGTCACGAACCTCGCCGTGCTCGACTTCGACACCCCCGACCACTCGATGCGCGTCGTCTCCGTGCATCCCGGGGTGTCGGTCGACGAGGTCCAGAAGCAGACGTCGTTCCCCCTCGTCGTCCAGGACGTCACCGAGACCCGCCTGCCGACCGACGAGGAGCTCGAGCTGATCAGGACCAGGCTCGATCCGGGTGGCAAGCGGGACAGGGAAGTGCCGTCATGAGGACCGCGCTGACCGACCTGGTCGGTGTCCGGCACCCGGTGGTGCAGACCGGGATGGGCTGGGTCGCGGGGCCGCGCCTGGTCTCCGCGACGGCCGAAGCGGGCGGGCTCGGCATCCTGGCCTCCGCCACCATGACGTACGCCGAGCTCGAAGCCGCGATCAAGGAGACCCGCTCCCGCACGTCCGAACCGTTCGGCGTGAACCTGCGGGCGGACGCGCACGACGCCCCGGAGCGGATCGACCTGCTGATCCGCGAACACGTGAAGGTCGCTTCCTTCGCGCTGGCCCCGAAACCGGACATGATCGCGAAGCTGAACGACGCCGGGGTCGTCGTGATCCCGTCGATCGGTGCGGCCCGGCACGCCGAGAAGGTCGCGAAGTGGGGCGCCCACGCCGTGATCGTGCAGGGCGGCGAGGGCGGCGGTCACACCGGTGGCGTCGCCACGACGTTGCTGCTCCCGAGCGTGCTGGACGCCGTCGACATCCCGGTGGTCGCGGCCGGTGGCTTCTTCGACGGCCGGGGACTGGCCGCCGCGCTCGCGTACGGCGCGGCCGGCATCGCGATGGGCACCCGGTTCCTGCTCACGCAGGAGAGCACGGTCCCGGACGCGGTGAAGCACGCGTACCTGCAACGGGATCTGAACGGCACGGTCGTGACCACGCGCGTCGACGGCCTGCCGCACCGGGTGCTGCGGTCGGACCTCGTCGAGCACCTCGAGAAGTCCGGCCGGATCAGCAGCCTGGCGAGGGCCGTGAGCAACGCGGCCAGGTTCCGGCAGCACACCGGGCTGAGCTGGCGCGCGATGATCCGCGAGGGCCTGGCCATGAAGCACGGCAAGGACCTCACGTGGTCGCAGGTCATCATGGCCGCGAACACGCCGATGCTGCTGCGCGCCGGCCTCGTCGAGGGCAGGACGGACGCGGGCGTGCTCGCGTCCGGTCAGGTCGCCGGGTTGCTGGGCGACCTGCCGGCGTGCGCGGACCTGATCGAGGGCATCGTCAAGGACGCCGAGGCGGCCATCGACCGGCTCAGAGACGTTCGATGATGGTCACGTTGGCCTGACCGCCACCCTCGCACATCGTCTGCAGCCCGAACCGGCCACCGGTCCGCTCCAGCTCGTGCAGCAGCGTCGTGAACAGCTTGGTGCCGGTCGCGCCGATCGGGTGCCCGAGCGCGAGCGCTCCCCCGTTGACGTTCACGCGTCCCATGTCGATCTTGAGCTCCTTGGCCCACGCCATGGCCACCGACGCGAACGCCTCGTTGATCTCGAACAGGTCGATGTCCGACAGGGACATCCCGGCGCGTTCCAGCGCGTACCGGGTGGCCCGGATCGGCGCGGTCAGCATGTAGATCGGATCGGATCCGCGCGCCGACATGTGGTGCACACGGGCCCGAGGCGTCAGCTTGTGCTCACGCACGGCCTGTTCCGACACGACCAGCACCGCCGAGGCACCGTCGGAGATCTGCGACGACAGCGCCGCCGTCGTGCGCCCGCCCGGCCGCAACGGCTGCAGCTTCGCCATCTTCTCCGCACTGGTGTCGGGACGCGGGCACTCGTCGGCCGCGACACCGTTGACCGGCGCGATCTCGCGGTCGAACCGGCCCTCCTTGATCGCGGTGATCGCCCGCAGATGGCTCTGCAGCGCGAACTCCTCCATCTCGCGCCGCGACAGGTCCCACCGCACCGCGATCAGGTCGGCCGCCCGGAACTGGTTGACCTCCTCGTCGCCGTAGCGGTGCTGCCAGCCCTCGCAGCCCTCGAACGGGCTGACCGTCATGGCCGACCCGATGGGCACCTGCGACATGTTCTGCACGCCGCCCGCGACCACGACGTCGGCCGTGCCGCTCATCACCGCCTGCGCCGCGAAGTGCAGCGCCTGCTGGCTCGACCCGCACTGCCGGTCGACCGTCACGCCCGGCACCTGCTCCGGGAAGCCCGCCGCCAGCCAGGACGTCCGCGCGATGTCACCGGCCTGCGGGCCGACCGTGTCCACGCAGCCGAAGATCACGTCGTCCACGTCCGTCGGGTCGACGTCGACGCGGTTGAGCAGTGCCGTGATCACGTGCGCGCCGAGATCGGCGGGATGCACGTGGCTCAGCTCGCCACCACGCCTGCCCGCCGGGGTCCGCACAGCCTCGATGATGTACGCCTCGGCCACGAGGGCCCTCCTTCTACGGCTTTGCTACGTCTTGGAGTTCTTCCGCCGGCCCGTGGCGATGCCGTCGAGCAGGATCGCGAGGTACTGGTCGGCCACCTCTTCGGCGGACAGGCCGCCGTCCGGCCGGTACCACCGCACGGCCACCCACACCGTGTCGCGGATGAACCGGTAAGCCACGTCGACGTCGAGGTCGGCGCGGAACACGCCCGTGCTCATGCCCTCCTCCAGCAACACCGTCCACAGCTTGCGGAACTCCACGCTGCGGTCCTCGATGTAGGAGAACCGTTCGAGCGGGGTGAGGTGCTTGGCCTCGTTCTGGTAGATCGCGACGGCGGCGTGCCGGGCGTCGATCGCCTCGAACGACGCCACCACCAGAGCCTTCAACGTCTGCTTCGGGCCGAGGCCTGCCTCGACGACCTCCCGGTAGCGCGTGAACAGCTCGTCCAGGAACGTCCGCAGGATCTCGTCCACCATCGACTCCTTCGAGTCGAAGTGGTGATAGAGGCTGCCGGACAGGATGCCCGCCGCGTCCGCGATGTCGCGCACGGTCGTCTGCCCGTACCCGCGTTCGGCGAACAGCTGTGCCGCCAACGCGAGCAGTTCCTGCCTTCGGCCACTCATCGGTCTTACCTTCCTCACGGATGCTGACTGCTCACCGAGACGACCTCGCCCGTCAGGTACGACGAGTAGTCGCTCGCGAGGAACACGATCACATTCGCGACCTCCCAGGGCTCGGCGGCGCGCCCGAAAGCCTCGCGCGACGCCAGTTCGGTCAGCAACTCCTCACTGGTGACCTTGGCCAGGAACGGGTGCGCCGCCAAGCTCGGGGCGACGGCGTTCACCCGGATGCCGTGCTCGGCCACGTCCATCGCGGCGCACCTGGTCAGCGCCATGACCCCCGCTTTCGCTGCGGCGTAATGGGCTTGACCCCTTTGTGCCCGCCAGCCGATCACACTGGAGTTGTTAACGACGACACCGCTTCGTTGGACGACCATTTGGCGTAACGCGGCCCTGGTGCAGCGGAAGGTGCCGTTCAGCGTGACGTCGAGGACGCGGGACCACTCGTCGTCCGCCATGTCCAGCAAGGACTTCTCGCCGCCGAGACCGGCGTTGTTGACCATCACGTCGATGCGGCCGTAGCGCTCGACCGTCTCGTCGACCAGCTGTTGCACCTGCTGCTCGTTCGTGACGTCGCACGGGACGGCGTGGTCGGTGCCCAGCGCCTCGTGGGTCTCCCTGAGGCGGCGCTCGTGCCAGTCGCTGATGACCACCGTGGCGCCCTCTTCAAGGCACCGTTTCGCGGTGGCCGAGCCGATGCCCGTGCCCGCTGCCGCCGTCACGACGACGATCTTGTCCTTGAGCAGGTCGTGGCCGTTCATCGCGGCAGCCCCAGGATGCGGTGGGCGATGATCTCGCGCTGGATCTCGTCCGAGCCGCCGTAGATCGTCTCCGCGCGGCTGAACAGGAACATCCGCTGCCACTCGTTGTCGTCGATCATCGACTCGGGGCCGAGCGAGTCCATCGCCAGCTCGCCGAGCCTGCGGTGCCAGCCCGCCCAGAACAGCTTGAGCACGGACGCCTCCGGGCCTGGATCGTCGTTCAGCGTTCTCATCGTGTGCGAGCGCATGACGTGCAGTTCGAGCCACGCCCTGGTGAGGCGTTCGTCCTGGGGCGCTTTCGCCATGATCGCGTCTAGCTGCCGGCGGAAGCTCACCTGGTGGCCGAGCATCGCGGTGCCGCGCTCGAAGCCGAGGGTGGCCATGGCGATCTTCCAGCCCTCGCCGGGCCGGCCCACGACGTTCTCGCGTGCGGTGAGTGCGCCGTCGAAGAAGACCTCGTTGAACTCGGACGTGCCGGTGAGCTGGCGGATCGGCCGCACCTCGATGCCCGGCTGGTCCATCGGCACGAGGAGGTACGAGAGGCCCTGATGCCGTTGCGATCCGGGCTCGGTGCGGCACAGGACGAAGATCCAGTCGGAGTAGTGCGCGTTCGACGTCCAGATCTTCTGGCCGTTGATCACCCACTGGCCGCCCTCGAGCGTGGCCCTGGTCGTGATCGAGGCCAGGTCCGAGCCCGCGCCCGGTTCCGAGTAACCCTGGCACCACAGCTCTTCGAGTGTGCGGATCTTCGGCAGGAAGCGTTCCTTCTGCTCCGGTGTGCCGAACGCGACGAGAGTCGGGCCGAGCAGGCCCTCGCCGACGATGTCGACCTTCGCCGGGGCGTCGGCCTCCGCGTACTCCTCGTGGAAGACCACCTGCTCTTCCACACTGCGCTCACCGGGCCAGCCGAGGCACGTCCACCCGCTCCTGGCGAGGTGCCGGTGCCACCGCAGCCGTCCCTCGAACGCCTCGTGCTCGCGGCCCGGCCCACCCAGGCCGCGCAGCTCAGCGAACTCACCGACGAGGTTGGCGGACAACCATTCCCGCACCTCGCGCCGGAAGGACTCCATGGGCCATACTCTAACCTACCAAGCACTTGCTTTGGAGGGCGTGATGGCGGACGTTCCAAGCAGGCAAACGGTTTCAGCCGTGCTCGACCGCGCTGCTGCTTCGTACATCGACGCGGAGGCGTTGGTGGACGGGGAGGTTCGCCTCACCTGGACCGAGTTGCGTTCAGCGGTGCTGGACGCGGCGCGCGCACTCGTGGGGATGGGTGTGCAGCCCGGTGATCGGGTGGCCCTGTGCGCGCCCAACTCCGCTCGATGGGTGGTCGCTGCGCTCGGAGCGTTGCACACGGGTGCGGCTCTGGTACCGATCAACACCCGGTTCACCGCCACGGAGACGTTGGACGTGGTGCGGCGCAGTGCCGCGCGCGTTCTGGTCGTGGAGGGCGAGTTCCTCGGGCGTGACCGGGAGGCGGAACTGCGGGCGTTGTCACCGGAACTGCCGGCGGTGGTGCGATTACCGGTCGAGTGGGCCGCCTCGAACGTCGATCTCCCTCAGCTGGCTGAAGACCAGCTCTGCGACGTCATGTTCACGTCCGGCACGACCGGGCGCAGCAAGGGGGCGATGAGCGCGCACCGGCAGTCGCTCGGGGTGGCCGAGGCCTGGGCCGCCTGCGGTGAGCTGACGTCCGCCGACCGCTACCTGATCGTCAACCCCTTCTTCCATACCTTTGGTTACAAGGCCGGGATCCTGGCCTGTCTGCTCACCGGGGCGACGATCGTGCCGCAGCCGGTGTTCGACGTCGTGGAGACGATGCGGCTGGTCGAACGGGAGCGGATCACCGTGCTGCCGGGGCCACCGACGATCTTTCAGACGCTGCTCGACCACCCCGACCGAGGCTCGTTCGACCTGTCGAGTCTGCGGCTCGTGGTCACCGGCGCCGCGGTCGTGCCCGTCGTGCTGATCGAACGGCTGCGGGCGGAACTGTCGCTGACCGTGCTCACCGCCTACGGGCTGACCGAGGCCGTCGTCGCCACCATGTGCCGCCCCGGCGACTCACCCGAGACGGTCGCGCACACGTGCGGTACGCCGATGGCGGGGTTCGAGCTCCGGCTGGGCGAGCGGGACGAGGTGCTGCTGCGCGGCCCGAACGTGATGCTCGGCTACCTCGACGACCCCGATGCCACCGCGGCTGCCATCGACGCCGACGGCTGGTTGCACACGGGTGACGTCGGCGTCCTCGACGAGCGGGGCTATCTCTCGATCACCGACCGGCTCAAGGACATGTACATCTGCGGCGGGTTCAACGTCTACCCCGCCGAGGTCGAGCAGGCGCTCGCCCGGCTGCCGGGGGTCGCCGAGTCGGCCGTGGTCGGGATGGCCGACGCACGGCTGGGCGAGGTGGGCGTGGCGCACGTCGTCACAGCGCCTGGTTTCTCGCTTTCCGCGGACGAGGTGATCGCGTTCTGCCGGGAACGGCTGGCGAACTACAAGGTGCCGCGCGCCGTCGAGTTCCACCCCGAACTCCCCCGCAACGCCATGGGCAAGGTCCTCAAAACCCAACTGCGCAAGGAGAACGCGTGACAGTCTCGTATGAGCGGCGGGACTCGGTCGCCGTCGTGACCATGAACCGCCCCGAGTACCGCAACGCGCAGAACTCGGCGATGACCTACGCGTTGGACGAGGCCTTCACCCGCGCGGTGGACGACGACGAGGTCAAGGTGATCGTCCTCGCGGGCGCCGGCGACCACTTCTCCGCGGGCCACGACATCGGCTCGCCCGGCCGTGACGTCGACACGTCCTTCGAGCGCAAGGCCGTGATGTGGTGGGACCACGTCGGCCGCGAGGGCGGTGACCTCCGCTTCGCTCGCGAGATGGAGGTCTACCTCGGCATGTGCCGGCGGTGGCGGGAGATCCCGAAGCCGACGATCGCGATGGTGCAGGGCGCCTGCGTCGCCGGCGGCCTGATGCTCGCCTGGGTGTGCGACCTCATCGTGGCGGCCGAGGACGCGTTCTTCGCCGATCCCGTGGTGCGCATGGGGATTCCGGGCGTCGAGTACTTCGCGCACCCGTGGATGCTCGGCCCGCGTGCCGCGAAGGAGGTGCTGTTCACCGGTGACCGGTTCTCGGCCCAGCGTGCCTACGAGTGGGGCATGGTGTCGCGCGTCGTGCCGCGTGCGGAGCTGGAAGAGTCCACTTTGCAGCTGGCTTCGCGCATCACGGCGATGCCGCGGTTCGGGCTCGCGCTGGCCAAGAAGGCGGTCAACCAGTCCGAGGACCTGATGGGACTGCGTGCCGGCATGGACTCGGTGTTCGGCCTGCACCACTTCGCGCACGCGCACAACGCCGAGGTGAGTTCCGACGCGTTGGCCGGCATGGACGCCCGTGCGATGAAGAAGGCCTCCGGCTGATGGACCTCGACCTGGACGCTTCGACACTGGAATTCCAGGCCGAGGTGCGGTCGTGGCTGGCGGCGCACGTCCGGCCACTGTCCTCGATGGACACCGCGCAGGGCTTCGAGGAGCACCGTTCGTGGGAACGGCTGCTGGCCTCCGAACGGCTGTCGGTGGTCTCGTGGCCGTCCTCGTACGGCGGCCGGGAGGCGTCGCTGCTGCAGTGGCTGGTGTTCGAGGAGGAGTACCACGCCTCGGGGGCGCCTGGCCGTGTCTCGCAGAACGGCATCTTCCTGCTGGCGCCGACATTGTTCGCGCACGGCACCGACGAGCAACGTGCCCGGATCCTGCCCTCGATGGCGCGCGGTGACGAGGTGTGGGCGCAGGCGTGGTCCGAACCCGAGGCCGGGTCCGACCTGGCTTCGTTGCGCAGCACCGCTGTTCGCTGCGACGGCGGCTGGCTGCTGCGCGGCCAGAAGACCTGGAGCTCGCGGGCGGCGTTCGCGGACCGGGCGTTCGGCCTGTTCCGCACCGGCCCCGGCGAACGTCACCGCGGCCTGACCTACCTGCTCTTCGACCTGCGGGCTTCCGGTGTGACCGTGCGCCCGATCGACCAGCTGGACGGCGAACCGGGCTTCGCCGAGATCTTCCTGGACGACGTGTTCGTGCCGGACCGCGACGTCGTGGGCGAGGTCGGCGACGGCTGGCGCGTGGCGATGAGCACGGCGGGCAACGAACGCGGCCTGACCCTGCGCAGCCCGGGCCGTTTCACCGCCGCCGCGTCCCGGCTGGTGGAGCTGTACCGCAAGAACCCGGACCCGGCGCTGCGCGACCGCGTCGTGGACGCGTGGATCGGTGCGCAGGCCTACCGCCTCCACACGTTCGGCGCGCTGGCCCAACCCCTGTCCGGGCCTGCGGCCAGCGTGACGAAGGTGTTCTGGTCCGAGCTGGACGTCGCCCTGCACGAAACGGCGCTCGACCTGCTCGGCGAGGTCGCGCCGGGGTGGCGGGACGGGTGGCTGTTTTCGCTGTCGGGCCCGATCTACGCCGGTACCAACGAGATCCAGCGCAACGTGATCGCCGAACGACTCCTGGGGCTGCCGCGATGATGTTCACGCTGTCGTCCGAGCAGACGGACCTGGCCGGGGTGCTGCACGGTTTCCTGGCTGCGGGGAAGACGGACCTGTCGTCGCTCGGGCTGGACGAGGTGACCGATCCGGTCGACCTGGTGGTGGTGTTCGAGGAGTTGGGACATCACGCGGTCAGCGGACCGCTGATCGAGTCGCTCGCGGTGCTCCCGGCACTCGGCGCCGGTCCTGGCTCGGTCGCCTTCCCGCCGCACGTTCCCCACGCGGTCGAGGCCGACAGGTACTTCCTGGTCGAGGGCGACACCCTCCGAGAGGCCTCCCCCACGGCCGAACTCCAGTCCGTCGACCCCGGCCGCCGCCTCTTCTCAGTCTCCTCCGGCCCGGTCATCGCCACCGACGTGCCCGCCGCCCGCGCGTTCGACCTGGGCGTCCTGACCTGCGCGGCCCAACTCCTCGGCCTGGGCCGCGCGATGCTCGACATGAGCACCGCCCACGTGCTGGCGCGAACCCAGTTCGGCAAGCCCATCGGCCAGTTCCAGGCGGTCAAGCACCACCTCGCGAACGTCCTGATCGGCCTCGAACTGGTCCGCCCACTGGTGTTCGGCGCGGCCGTGACCATGTCGCCTCGGGATGTCTCCGCCGCCAAGGTCGCCGCCTCCGACGCAGCGTGGCAGGCCGCCCGCGTCGCGTTGCAGGTGCACGGCGCCATCGGTTACACCGCCGAGCACGACCTCGGCCGGTTCCTGCTGCAGACCCGAGCCCTGCGCATGGCGTGGGGCAGTCCGTCGATGCACCGAGCACGCGTGCTGGAGGCGTTGTGACACCGGAACAACTCGCGTTGCGCGACGCCGTCCGCAGCCTGCTCGACAAGCACTCGGACGTCCGCGCGGCCATCGAGACCCCGCACGGCTACGACAAGGCCGTGTGGGCACGGCTGTGCGACATCGGCGTCCTCCCGATCCCCGAGCAGCACGGCGGCTCCGGCGCCGGCCTGGCCGAGACCCGCATCGCGCTGGAGGAACTAGGCCGCACCCTCACCCCGTCCCCGCTGCTGGCCTCAACCCTCGCGGCTCACGCACTGCTGGCGACGGGAAACGAGGAGGCGTGCGACCGGCTGCTGCCCCGGATCGCGGACGGGACCGTCGCCACCCTCGTCTGGCCGTGGGACAACGGCCGGACCAGCCTCGACGGCCCGGCGCGCTACGTCCTGGACGGCGACCTCGCTGAGATCCTCCTCGCCACCGACGGCACCGACCTGTACGAGATCGACCTCGCCGGCGTCACCCGCGAACACACACCGACGATGGACCAGACCCGCCGCCTCGCGGTGATCCACCTGGCCGGCGCAGCCGCGACCCGCCTCGGCCACTGGTCACCCGCGATCCGTGACGTCGCGCTGTCCTTGCTGGCCGCCGAACAGGTCGGTGCCGCCGCTCGAGCCCTCGAGCTCACCGTCGAGTACACCAAGACCCGGGTCCAGTTCGGCAAGCCCATCGGGTCGTTCCAGGCCCTGAAGCACCGGATGGCCGACCTGCACGTCCTGGTGGAGACCGCGCGGTCGGCCGCTCTGGCCGCTGACGACGAGGTTGCCGCGGCGGTGGCCAAGGTCTACTGCTCGGAGGCGTTGTTCAAGGTGGCTTCTGAGATGGTCCAACTGCACGGTGGTATCGCGATCACTTGGGAGCATGACGCGCACCTGTACCTCAAGCGGGCTCATGGCAGTGGGCAGCTCTTCGGGAGCCCGGCCGTGCACCTCGAACGGCTGCGGGCCAAGATCTGACCCGTGGACGTGAAGACCTACTCGACGGTCACCGACCTGTGCGCGCGGTTCGCGGGGCGGCTGGAGGATGACGTCCTGCGGTCGGTGCGCGAGGACTACTTCGGCGGCGAACCCGCGCAAGCCGAGGCCGCGTTGTTGTTGACGATGGCACACGAGAACATCGGCATCACGCAGGAAGAACACGACCTCATCCGGTCCACGTTGGACGATCCGCACAGCCCGGACCTGGCCGCCGTGCGGATCATCGCCGCCGTACCGCCTGTGCCGTACCGGTTCAGTCCCCACGGCCCCGCCGACGCACCGGATCCGAGCCGGGCGGACCGCGTGCTGGCCGACGAGGCGGCGCGGTACGGAGGACGCGTTCTGCGCCGAGCCTGGAGGGAACCTCTTGCCGGCGCACCGGACGTCGCTAAGTGGACCTACGTGCTGGAGGTGTCCGATGCCGACGACGTGCTCGGCGTCTTCGCTGGCCTCTCCGGACGGCTGTGGGTCACGTTGCGGGAGAAGTGGCCGCTGGAGGTGGTCGGGAACAGCCTCTCCCCGTACCAGGCCGCCGCCTCGATCGCGCCGCGGATCTGGGCGGCCTAGAACTGGCCCAGCACGCGCCGGAACGTCGGGCACTCCATGTGCGTCGGCGCCCTGCAGGCCGCCGCGTGCCGCAGATCGTCGCGCATCAACGCCAGCTTCCGGATCGTCTCGTCCAGTTCGTCGGCCTTGGCGGCGAGCATCTCGCGGTTCGGCGACGGGCGGCCGTCCGGCGAGAACATCAGCAGGATCTCGTCCAGCGAGAACCCGGCCGTGCGGCAGACGCCGATCAACGCTAGCTGTTCCAGCACGGCGACCGAGAACACGCGTGCGAGGCCTTGGCGGCGCACGCAGGTGATGAGGCCGCGTTCCTCGTAGTAGCGCAGGGTCGAGGCGGGCACGCCGGAGCGTCGCACCACCTCGCCGATACCGATCTCGTCCACGACACTTGACCTCAAGCCGACTTGAACTAGGACAGTGGGAGCATGACAGCAGAGGTGAACAGCGAGCAGGCCGCCTGGTGGAACGCCGCGGGGCAGGGCTGGGCGAACGTGCAGGACATCGTGGACCTGATGCTCCGCCCGTTCCAGGACCTGCTCGTGCAGGCCGCGCTCGAACGGCCGCGCGAGCGGGTTCTCGACGTCGGGTGTGGCACTGGTGGTGTCACGCGGGCGATCACCGAGGCCACCGGAGCGGCCTGCGTGGGTGTCGACATCTCCGAGACGATGCTCGCCGCTGCGCGTGAGCACGGGAAAGCCGAGTACCTCCTGGCCGACGCACAGGTGCACACGTTCGACGAGAGCTTCGACCTGGTCGTGAGCCGGTTCGGGGTCATGTTCTTCGACGACCCCACGGCCGCCTTCCGCAACCTGCTGCGCGCCACGTCGCCGGGAGGCGATCTGTGCTTCATCACGTGGCGCTCCGCGGACGAGAACCCGTTCATGACCACCGCGACCAGGGCCGCCGCCCCGTTCCTGCCGGACGCGCCGGCGCCCGACCCGGACGGGCCTGGTCCGTTCGCCTTCGCCGACCCCGGCAGGACGCGCAAGATCCTCGAGGAGGCCGGTTGGGGCGGGATCGACATCCAGCCGGTGGAACAGGTCCGCGCCCTGCCCGAGGAACTGCTGGACCCGTACCTGAGCAACCTCGGCCCGATCTCCCGCGCGCTCAAGGAAGCCGCGGAGTCCGAACGGCACCGGATCATGAGCGAACTCCGGGGTGCGTTCGACGATTTCGTGCACGGCGACGAGGTGCGGGTTCCGGCCGCGGTCTGGCAGGTCACCGCGCGAGTGCTGTGACCGTCGGCCTTCACCCCGTCTTTCGACGGGCAGACGGGCGCATCGTGGTGCCGGCCCCGCGTCCTCGTACTGGTTGCACGGAGGCGCGGGGCCGGTGCCGCGAGGTGTCCTGCTGAGCGCCGGAAGGCGCGGTGAAGGCCGGCGGTCACAGCACTAACTCCACTCTGACTGGCGCTGCCAGGTCAGCAGGTTGTCGAGGACCTCTCCGGACCAGCCGCGGGGGTCCAGCTCGGCGTGCGAGGCGTAGCGGCCGCGGTAGAACAGCAGCGGCTGCGCCTCGCGCACCGGACCGAGTTCGACGACCGAGCCGACGACCATGTGGTGGTCGCCGGCCTCGTGCACCGTCGCGACCTGGCAGTCGACCCACGTCAGCGCGCCGTCGAGCACCGGAGCGCCGGTCGGGGAAGGTGTCCACGAGACGGTCGAGAACTTGTCCGTGCCCGCCTTCCCGAACACCGTCGACACCTCGCGCTGGTCCTCCGCGAGGACGTTCACGCAGAACGAGCCGGACGAGGCGATCGCCGCCCAGCTGCGTGAGGTCCGTTGTGGACAGAAGACGACCAGCGGTGGGTCCAGCGAGAGCGCCGCAAAAGCCTGGCAGGCGAACCCGACCGGTCCGTCCGCGGACATGCCGGTCACCACGGTCACCCCGGTGCAGAAGTGACCGAGAACAGAACGGTAGCGGGCCGCTACTTCTGGATGCCCACGCTGAAGTCGTGTCCCCACAGGCTCACCGCCGTGCTCTCGCGTGCGATCCAGTCCTCATCGTCGACCTGCCGTCCCTCACAGCCGAACTCGACGTCGAAACCGCCGGGTGTCTTCATGTAGAACGACAGCATCAGGTCGTTGACGTGCCGGCCCAGAGTCGCGGACATCGGCACCTTGCGCCGCGTCGCCCGGTCCAGCGTCAGACCCACGTCATCGGTGTTCTCGACCTCGACCATCAGGTGCACGATTCCGCTCGGTGTCGGCATCGGCAGGAACGCGAGGCTGTGGTGGCGCGGGTTGCAGCCGAAGAAGCGCAGCCACGCGGGTGGTCCGTCGGCGGGCCTGCCGACGAACTGCGGGGGCAGGCGCATCGAGTCGCGCAGCCGGAACCCGAGCACGTCGCGGTAGAAGTGCAGCGCGGCCTCGTCGTCCGAAGTGGACAGCACGACGTGCCCGAGGCCCTGCTCCTCCGTCACGAACCGGTGCCCGTACGGCGAGACCACGCGCCGATGCTCCAAAGCCGCGCCGTGAAAGACTTCCAGCACGTTCCCGGACGGGTCCTCGAACCTGATCAGGCCGTTCACACGCCGCTCGGCCAGGTCCTCCGCCGAGCCCTCGACGTACGCGACACCAGCGGAGGCCAGCCGTTTCGCGACCTCTTCGACCTCAGCCTCGGTGGCGGCCTCCCAGCCGGAAGCCTGCAGGCGGTCCTGCGAGCCCGGCACGATCACCAGCCGCGCCGGGAAGTCGTCCATCCTCAGGTACAGAGCGCCCTCGACGGAACCCCTGCCCTCCACCATACCGAGGACCTTGAGCCCGAACTCGCGCCACCGGTTCATGTCGGTGGCCTCGATGCGGAGATACGCCAGCGACCGGATGCCCATCACGCCTCCGTCAAGAAATCGAGGGCGAGCCTGTTGAACTCGTCGAACTTCTCTAGCTGCGCCCAGTGCCCACATCCGCCGAACACGTGCAGCTGCACGCGCGGGATCAGCTTCGTCGCCAGCAGCGCGCCGTCCAGCGGGTTCACCCGGTCCTCGCGGCCCCACACCAGCAGAACCCGTTGGCGCAGCTTGTAAGCCTCGCGCCAGAGCATGCCCTGCTCGAAGTCCGGGCCGGAGAACGACTTGCCCAGCGCGGCCATGGCGCGCAACGACTCCGGCTGCGACGCGTCCTCGAACCGTTCGTCGATCAGCTCGTCGGTGATCAGCGACTGGTCGAACACCATGATCCGCAGGAACTCCTCGATCTTCTCCCGCGTGGGTGTGCGAGCGAACGCGCTCAGCTTGCGCACGCCCTCGGTCGGATCAGGCGAGAAGACGTTCAACGACAACCCGCCCGGTCCCATCAGCACCAGCCGGCCGGCACGTTTCCCGTTGTCCAAGGCGAAGCGGACCGCGGTGCCGCCACCGAGCGAGTTGCCCAGGATGTGTGCCCGCTCGATCTTCAGGGAGTCCAGCAGGTCCTTCAAGGCCCTGGAGGCGAAGGTGAAGTACTGGTCGTGCTCGGCGGGCTTGTCCGACTGACCGTAGCCGGGCATGTCGACGGCCAGCACCCGGAACGACTTCGCGAACACCGGGACGTTCGCGCGGAAGTTGCTGAGAGCCGACGCGCCGGGCCCGCCGCCGTGCAGCAGGACCAGCGTTTCCGCGTTGTCGGTACCGGCTTCGTGGTAGTGCAACCGCACGCTCATCAACGCCCCCTCAGAACAAGCCGTCGCGGACCTGGATGCCGAGCTCGTTCTTGCCGTACAGCACGAGCACGCGCTCCGGGTCGTTGGCCGCGTGCACGCGTGCGGCGTGCGCGTCGCGCCAGAACCTGGGCAACGGCAGGCCGGCGTTGATCGCCTTGCCGCCCGCGCTCTCGAAGAGCCGGTCGATCGCGGAGATCGCCCGCGCGCTGCCGAGCACCTGGTCGCGCCGGGCCCGCAGCCGCATCTCGATCGGGATCTTCGTGCCGGCGACGGCGTGCTCCCACTCGTCGTTGATGTCCTTCTCCAGCTGCCACCAGGCGGTGTCGATGTCGCTGGCCGCCGTGGCGATCCGCACCTGGGCGAACGGGTCGTCGACGGACTTCTCGCCCAGGTAGGCGGCCCGGACGCGCTCGCGGGTCGCGGTGACGTGCAGGTCGTAGGCGCCGGTCGCCATGCCGATCATCGGCGCGGTGATCGCGTACGGGTGGATCGTCCCGTACGGCATGCGGAACAGCGGGCCGGGGTTGACCTCCTGGCCAGGACACTTGCACCGCGCGGTGTGCGACATGCTCAGCGCCCGGTACTCCGGCACGAACACGTCCTCCACCACGATGTCGTTGCTGCCCGTGCCGCGCAGGCCGACCGTGTCCCACACGTCGTTGATCGTGTAGTCGGCGATCGGCAGCAGGAACGTCCGGAAGTCGACCGGCTTGCCCTCGTCGTTCATCACGAGGCCGCCGAGCAGCACCCACGTCGCGTGGTCGCAACCGGACGAGAAGCTCCACTTGCCGCTGAACCGGAAGCCACCCTCCACTGCGGTCGCGCGGCCTGTCGGCGCGTAGGAGGACGAGATCCGGGTGTCCTGGTCTTCGCCGAACACCTCCTCCTGCGCCTGAACGTCGAACAGGCCGACGTGCCACGGGTGCACGCCCAGCACGGACGCGACCCAGCCCGTCGACCCGCACGCGCTGCCGATCATCCTGACCGCGGTGTAGAAGTCGAGCGGGTGCGACTCGAAACCGCCGTACCGCACGGGTTGCAACATCCGGAAGAAACCGGCCTCCTGCAACGCCTTCACCGACTCCGGCGGCACCTTGCGCAGTTCCTCCGCCTCGGCCGCGCGTTCGGCGAGCGCCGGCAGCAGTTCCCGCACCTTGCCGAGGATTTCCTGGCTCATCGGACTCTCTCCCTGCTCAGCTCCAGTGCGATGTCGATCAGCTGGTCCTCTTGGCCGCCGACGAGCTTGCGTTCGCCCGCGCGGACGAGAATCTGCGCGCCGGACACGCCGTAGCGTTGCGCCTGCGTATACGCGTGTTTGAGAAAGCTGGAGTAGACGCCCGCGTACCCCATCATCAGCGCCATCCGGTCGAGCAGGCACTCGTCGGGCATGACGGGGCGGACGACGTCCTCGGCCGCGTCCACGATCTTGAAGAAGTCGACGCCGGTCTCGAAACCGAGCTTGTCGCACACCCCGACGAACGCTTCGAGGGGCGTGTTTCCGGCGCCTGCCCCGAATCCGCGCACGCTGCCGTCGATCTGTGCGGCTCCAGCCCGGGCCGCGGCGACGGAGTTCGCGACGCTCAGCCCCAGGTTCTCGTGCCCGTGGAAGCCGACCTGGGCGTCATCCCCGAGTTCAGCGACCAGGGCTTCGACCCGCTCGGCCACCTGTTCCAGCACCAAAGCACCAGCCGAGTCGACCACGTAGACGCACTGACATCCCGCGTCCGCCATGATGCGGGCCTGTTTCGCCAACGACTCCGGTGGCTGTGAGTGCGCCATCATCAGGAAGCCGACGGTCTCCAGGCCACGTTCGCGAGCCAGCGCGAAGTGCTGCACGGACACGTCGGCCTCGGTGCAGTGCGTGGCGATCCGGACGATCGAGGCGCCGTTGTCCTGCGACACCAGGATGTCGTCCTTGACCCCGACGCCCGGCAGCATGAGCACGGCGATCTTGGCCTGCTGGGCCGTCTCCACGGCGACCTTGATCAGTTCCTGCTCGGGCGTGAGGCTGAAGCCGTAGTTGAACGACGACCCGCCCAGTCCGTCGCCGTGCGTCACCTCGATCACCGGCACCCCGGCGCCGTCGAGTGCCGCCACGATCGAGCGCACGTCGTCGGCCGTGAACTGGTGCCGCTTGTGGTGCGAGCCGTCACGCAGTGACGTGTCGGTGAGTCGTAGCTGCACGGGCGATCTCCTCCCCCACCTTGGTCGCGGCGGCCGTCATGATGTCGAGGTTCCCGGCGTACTCCGGCAGGAAGTCGCCCGCTCCCGCGACCTCCACGAAGATCGCCACCCGGCCGGCGTCGAACTGCGGTTCGCGCAGCAGCCGGAACCCCGGTACGTACGAACGGATGTCGGTCTCCATCCGGGCGATCGAGTCCGTGATCAGATCCGGATCGGCGTCCTCGGGGATCGCGCAGAAGATGGTGTCGCGCATGATCATCGGCGGGTCCGCCGGGTTCAGCACGATGATCGCCTTGCCGCGCCCCGCCCCGCCGATCGCCTCGATGCCGCGACTGGTGGTGCGGGTGAACTCGTCGATGTTGGCCCGCGTGCCCGGTCCCGCCGACACCGACGCGACGCTCGCGACGATCTCCGCGTACGACACCGGAACCACCCGGGAAACGGCGTGCACCATGGGGATCGTGGCCTGACCACCGCAGGTGATGAGGTTGATGTTGGGCCCGTCGCGGTGCTCGCCGAGGTTGACCGGCGGCACGACGTACGGCCCGACCGCGGCCGGTGTCAGGTCGATCGCCCGGATGCCCGCCTCGGCGTAACGCGGGGCGTTGGCCCTGTGCACCGCTGCGGAGGTCGCCTCGAAGACGATGTCCGGCAGCTCGTCCTGACGCAGCAACCACTCCGCGCCGTCGACCGAGACCTCGAGGCCTGCCGAAGCCGCGCGCTCGAGTCCCTCGCTGGCCGGGTCGATGCCCACCATCCAGCGCGGTTCCAGCGCCGGCGAGCGCAGGAGCTTGTACAGCAGGTCGGTGCCGATGTTGCCGGAGCCGACGATGGCCGCCTTCACCCAGTCACCTCATTCAAATTTCAGGTCGACAGAACCGAGTCCGGCGAACTCGGCGCGGAACTCGTCACCCGGCCGGGCGTCGATGGCACGTGTGCACGAACCGGGCAGCACGATGTCGCCGGCCAGCAACCGGACACCGAAGCTCGCGACTTTGGCCGCCAGCCACGCCACCGCGATCGCCGGATCGCCCAGCACGGCGTCACCGCGTCCTTCGGCAACCAGCTCACCGTTGCGCCGCAAGGTGGCCGCGACGGCACCGATGTCCAGTTCGGACGGA
The DNA here is from genome assembly GCF_024648825.1 of Lentzea californiensis. Lineage (GTDB taxonomy): Bacteria > Actinomycetota > Actinomycetes > Mycobacteriales > Pseudonocardiaceae > Lentzea > Lentzea californiensis. The sequence goes on along the minus strand of NZ_JANBBE010000005.1, from coordinate 291,989 downwards.
CGCACGCGTTCGGAGCCGAGCATGAACCCGGCCGACGAGGCGTTGTCCGCGATGGTGTCCTGCAGGCCGATCCGCCAGTTCTCGATGCGGCTGTCGATCAGCTCGATGGCCGGCGCGACGAACTCGGTGGCGTCCAGGACGTCCTCGACCGTGCAGCCCTCGCCGGGCAGGTCGCGGGCCAGCAGGAACGCGATCTCGACCTCGACCCGCGGGTACAGGTACGCCGACGCGTCCGCGGTGCCGGCGAGCTGCATGTCGTCGAGCAGGTGGCCGTAGTCGGGTTCGTCGACGCCCATCATCTGCTGCATCGCCAGCGAGGACAGCCCGACCTTGTGGCCGATCACGTCGCGGTTGCGGTGGCGGACGTTGAGCAGCTGGATCTCGTACGCGTCCACCACGTCGATCTCGGGGTACAGCTCCACCAGCGGTTTGATCGGCACGCGGTCGCGTTCGGCCGCGCGCAGCAACTCGGCGGCAGCCTCCCTGGACTGGATCGTCAGCACCTGGCCTCCTTCGCTGCGTGGTGACCTGCCCGGCGGCCCGAGAAGACGCAGTCGGCGAGCGCGAGGCCGCTGACGTAGGACTCCGAGCACACCCCGACCGCCGACCGGCCCGCCGCGTACAGGCCTGCGACGCCTTGCACCTGACCGGTGTCCTCGTCCACGACGAGCCCGCCGAGCGTGAGCATCGGGCACGGGTAGCCGAACCCCGCGCGCACCGACACGTTGATCAACGAATAGGGAGGCTTCCCGAACGGCTCGGGCGGCGCGATTCCGGCCTTCGCGGCGGCTTCCTCGATCGTCGGCGCACTGACCAGGCCGCGGCCGAGCAGGTAGCGGACCTGCCAGCGCTGGAACGGCGCCGTCTGGGTGCGCACCTGGGCGCGCGCGACCTGGAGGATCTCGTCGTCGATCAGCAGCCAGGCCTTGCCGCCGCGTTCGACGATCGCGGTGCCGTTGGCGGCGCCGTACAGGGTCGCGTCACCGAACCGCCGCCCGGCCGAGTCGACCAGGACTCCGCGCTGCAACGCGCTGGGCGGGGTGATGAACCGCCAGACCGAGATCTTGTCCATGCGTGCGGTCCTGCCCCCGGCGGCGACGCCGAGCCGGATCCCGCCACCGTCGTCGCCGGGCGTGCCCAGCGCGAGGCCACCGCGGTAGGCCGGCGCGTGCTCGTGGACCAGGGCCCGATCGGAGATGAAGCCGCCGGCCGCGATGACCACGCCCTGCCCGGCGTGGACCACCAGCGGCCGGCCGAACCGTTCGAGCCACGCCGCCAGCCCGAACAGCCTCTTGCCCAAAGGCGGGTAGTAGAGCCACGGCTTCGCGCCCGCCCTGGACAACGCCGCGTGCAGAGCCCGTGGAAGTCCGGTGAGGGTCCGGCACCGCACACCGGTCACGCGCCCGTCCGCGACGACCAGCTCGACAGCACGGGTCTGCGGCATGATCCGCACGCCGGCGCGCCGGGTGGCCTCGGCCAGTCGAGTGAAGAAGAGCTTGCCGGACGTGCCCTTCGCCCTGGTCCTGTGCCCACGTGGAGCCGGATCGGGCCAGGCGTCCTCACTGCCGGACAGGTAGAGGTAGTGGTCGTCGGTCGGGTACGACGTCTTGAACGGCGACACCCGCGCGTCGAACGGCACGCCCAGGTCCTCCAACCAGGCCAGCATCTTCGCGCTGTCCTCGCAGAACCTGCGCAGGGTCTCGGGGGACACCGCGTCCCGGACCTCGTGCCTCAGGTAGGAGTACATCGCGTCGACCGAGTCGGTCACACCGGCCTCGACCTGCTGCCGCGTCCCGCCGCCCGCGTAGACGACGCCGCCGGACAACGCGGTCGCGCCACCGCCGGTGAACCGGTCCAGCACCACCACGGACGCACCGGCCGTCGCGGCCTCGACGGCGGCGCACGCGCCGGCCGCGCCGAAACCGATGACGACCACGTCAGCGGTGACTTCCACGCAACCCTCCTGGAACACGTTCTTGGCAAGAAACAGGTTCTTGGTGAGTCGACTTGCCTGGAACTCCTACACCATAGCGCCAAACCGCCTCAGAACTATAACCTGTTCTAGTCTGAGCCCCGTGGAGGTGTGATGTACGACGTGATCGTCGTCGGCAGCGGCGCGGCGGGCATGACAGCCGCGCTCTGCACCGCTCGGAACGGCCTGCGGACCCTGATCATCGAGAAGGCCGCGCACTACGGCGGCTCGACCGCGCGGTCGGGCGGAGGCATCTGGGTGCCGAACAACGCCGTGGTCGCCGCCAACGGCGTGCCCGACTCCCCGGAACGAGCGAGCACCTACCTGGCGCACATCGCTCCGGACGTACCGGAGGAGCTGCGGGAGGCGTTCCTGGAAGCCGGACCGGCCATGCTGGCGTTCGTCTGCGCCCACACGCCGCTGAAGTTCCGCTGGGTGCGCGAGTACTCCGACTACTACCCGGAAGCGCCGGGAGGGCAGCCGCGCGGCCGCTCGGTCGAACCGCTGCCGTTCACCGCATCGCTGCTGGGCGAGGAGATCAAGGACCTCGAACCGCCTTACGTGCCGACGCCCGCGGGCATCGTGATCACCCAGACCGACTACCGGTGGCTGACCCTGATCGGCAGGCATCCGCGCGGCGTCCTCACCGCCGCCAAGGTCTTCGCGCGCCGGTTCCTGCCGGGCCGCCGCCTCACCATGGGCCAGGCACTGACGGCGGGCCTGCGGGCCGGGCTCAAGGCGCTGGACGTCGAGGTCAGGCTCAACACCGCGATGACCGACCTGCACCACGAGAACGGTCGTGTGGCCGGAGTTCTGGTCGGCGACAAGGTGATCCTGGCGAAGCACGTGGTGCTGGCGTCCGGCGGGTTCGAGAACAACGAACGGATGCGCAAGCAACATCAGGACATGGGTACGGAGTGGACGGTCGGCGCCAAGGCGAACACCGGCGACGGCATCGAGGCCGGGCAACGGGCCGGCGCCGCCGTCGGACTGATGGACGACGCCTGGTGGGGCCCGTCGGTCCCGCTGCCGCGCGGCCCGTTCTTCCTGCTCGCGGAGCGGTCCCTGCCCGGCTGCGTGCTGGTCGACAAGACCGGCCGCCGGTTCGTGAACGAGGCCGCGCCCTACATCGACGTGGTCAACGCCATGACCGGTGACACCTGGCTCGTCTTCGACCACTCCTACCGCGGCCGCTACCCGTTCTGCGGCATCCCGCCCCGGCGCCCGCTCCCCCGGCGCTGGAAGGACACCGTGCTCACCGCGCCCAGCCTGGAGGAACTCGCCCAGGAGGCCGGCCTGCCGGAGCTGACCGAGACCGTCCGGCGGTTCAACACACTGGCCGTGGACGGCAAGGACGCCGACTTCCACCGGGGCGACAGCGCGTACGACCGCTACTACGGCGATCCGCGCACCAAGCCGAACCCCAACCTCGCGCCGCTGACCACCGGCCCGTTCTACGCGGTCAAGATCGTGCCCGGTGACCTCGGCACCAAGGGCGGCCTGCGCACCGACGCCCATGCGCGCGTGCTGCGCGAGGACGGTTCGGTGATCGAAGGCCTGTACGCGGCGGGCAACACCAGTGCTTCGGTCATGGGACACACCTACGCGGGCGCGGGAGCCACCCTCGGACCGGCGATGACGTTCGGGTACCTCGCCGGCCTCGACATCTCTGGAGGAGAGCGATGACGCAGGACAGCGTGCGGACGATCGACGCGGGCACGCCTCCGGCGAGGTTCGCGCGAGGCTGGCACTGCCTGGGCCTCGCCAGCAGCTTCCGCGACGGCAAACCCCACGCCATCGAGGCGTTCGGCACGAAGCTCGTGGTGTTCGCGACCGAGGACGGCAAGATCAACGTCCTGGACGGGTACTGCCGGCACATGGGCGGCGACCTCACCCAGGGCACGATCAAGGGCAACAACATCGCCTGCCCGTTCCACGACTGGCGCTGGGCGGGCAACGGCAAGTGCGTCGACATCCCCTACGCCAAGCGGGTTCCGCTGAGGGCGCGCACCCGGTCGTGGATCACCCTGGAGGAGAACAAGCAGCTCTTCGTGTGGAACGACCCGCAGGGAAACCCGCCGCCGGAGCACATCACGATCCCGCGCATCGAGTCGGCGTTCAGCGACGAGTGGAGCAACTGGACCTGGGACTCGGTGGTGATCGACAACGCGAACTGCCGCGAGATCATCGACAACGTCGTCGACATGGCCCACTTCTTCTACATCCACTTCGCGTTCCCGACGTACTTCAAGAACGTGATGGAGGGCCACGTCGCCTCGCAGTACCTGACGACGCGCGGCCGTCCGGACGTCGCGATGGGCTCCAACTACACCGGTGACGTGGAAGTGCGTTCCGAGGCCGCGTACCACGGGCCGTCCTACATGATCGACTACCTGTGGAACGACTACAAGGGCATCGAGATCGAGACGGTGCTGATCAACTGCCACTACCCGATCTCGCCGACCTCGTTCAAGCTCCAGTGGGGCGCGATCGTGAAGAAGCTGCCCGGTGTGGACGACGAGCACGCGGACAAGATCGCGAGGAAGTTCGCGCGCGGCATCGGCGTCGGGTTCCTGCAGGACGTGGAGATCTGGCAGAACAAGTCGCGCATCGACAACCCGTTGCTGTGCGAGGAGGACGGGCCGGTGTACCAGCTCCGCCGCTGGTACGAGCAGTTCTACGTCGATGTCGAGGACGTCAGCGACGACATGGTGCGGCGCTTCGAGTTCGAGGTCGACACGAGCCGGGCGATCGAGGTGTGGGAGAAGGAGGTCGCGGAGAACCTCGCGCGCCAGGAGTCGGCGACGTGAGCGAGCGCGACGAGTTCCTCGCCGGTGGCATGGTGCCGGTGGGGTGCGACTGCGGGAACCGGGTGCTGGTGAAGAAGAACAGCCCACAGCACACGAGCGTGCAGTGGCTGTCCGACACCCGTGACTGCCCTGAGCTGTGCGGTGCGCGGGCGGCGCTCGTGCCGACGTGCCTGCGGTTGCGCGACAGCATCGAGAAGGCCGTGCGCGAGGGAACGCTGGAGGTCGCCGATGGCTGAGGTGCACCGGCTCCGGGTCGACGCCGTGATCGAGGAGACCGCCGACGCGCGCTCGTTCGTGCTGTCCGGTGTGGACTTCGCGGTGAGACCCGGGCAGTTCCTGACCGTGCGGGCCGGTGACGTGGCGCGCTGCTACTCGCTGTCCAGCGCGCCGGGCGAGCCGTTGAAGATCACGGTCAAGCGGACGCCGGACGGGTACGGGTCGCACTGGATGTGCTCGTCGCTGGCCGCCGGGATGGAACTGGACGTGCTCGCCCCGGCCGGGGTGTTCACGCCTTCGTCGCTGAACGGGTCGTTGCTCGCGTTCGCGGCGGGCAGCGGGATCACGCCGGTCATGTCGATCATCCGGGCGGTGCTGACGCAGGGCTCGGGGCAGGTGTTCCTGGTCTACGCCAACCGGGACGAAGCTTCGGTGATCTTCGCGCGAGAGCTCTCCGAGCTGGCTCGGCAGCACCCGGACCGGCTGACCGTGGTGCACTGGCTGGAATCGGTGCAGGGCCTGCCTTCGGTGGCGGGGCTGCGGGCGTTCGTCCGTGACTGCGACGAGGCGTTCGTGTGCGGGCCCGGACCGTTCATGGAGGCCGCGCGCAAAGCGCTGCACGACGTGCCGGTCGTGCACGTCGAGAAGTTCGTGTCGCTGTCCAGTGATCCGTTCTCGGCCGTGGTCCCGGTGGTCGACGACCGGCCGGACGCGGTCGTCGAGGTCGAGCTGGACGGTGAACGGCACCGGTTTCCGTGGCCCGCGCGGACGAAGCTGCTCGACCTGTTGCTGGAGAAAGGACTCGACGCGCCTTACTCGTGCCGCGAGGGTGCGTGCAGCGCGTGCGCGTGCCGGCTGGTCGAGGGCGAGGTCAAGATGCTCAACAACGACGTGCTCGACTCCGAGGACATCGCCGAGGGCATCGTGCTGGCGTGCCAGTCGGTTCCGGTCACCGACACCGTGAAGATCACCTACGAGTGAGGGGCGCCTGATGCCGATCGATCCTTCCGTCGCCGTCGGGGCGGAGCTTCCCGAGGTCAAGTTCTCCTGGACCGAGTCCGACGTGCTGCTCTACCACCTGGCGCTGGGGGCCACCGAACTCCGTTACGTCTACGAGCAGGGCCTGCGGGTGCTGCCGACGTTCGGGGTGGTGGCACCGCGCTTCCACGAGACCGCGCCGCCCGCCGTGTCGTTCCCCGGTGTCGACATCGACCTGGCCAGAGTTCTGCACGGCACGCAGGAGATCGCCGTGCACGCGCCGCTGCCCGCCGAGGGTGAGGCCGTGCTGCGGACGCGGATCGCGGACGTGTGGGACAAGGGCAAAGCCGCGGTCATCGTGCAGGAGTCGACGGCCGTGACGCCCGGCGGCACCGCGCTCTACACGACCCGGTCCAGCATCTTCGCCCGTGGCGAGGGCGGGTTCGGCGGTGACCGGGGGCCGTCGGGCAAGGTGGAGGTGCCCGACCGCGAGCCGGACTTCGTGATCGAGACACCGACCCTGCCGCAGCAGGCCTACCTGTACCGGCTGTGCGGTGATCGCAATCCGCTGCACGCCGACCCCGAGTTCGCGCAACGGGCCGGGTTCGACGCCCCGATCCTGCACGGGCTGTGCACGTACGGCGTGGTGTGCCGGGCGGTGGTAGACGCCGTGCTGGACGGGCCGGAGCAGGTGGCGTCGTTCGGGGTGAAGTTCGCGGGCGTGGTGTTCCCCGGCGAGACGCTGACCACGCGGGTGTGGCGGGACGGTCCGCGGCTGGTGCTGACGACGTCCGCCGGGGACCGTCCCGTTCTCGCCGACGCGGTGTTAACCCTGGCCCAGGACTAGGCCGCTGGTCGGGACGCCGGTGCCGGCGGTGACCAGGACGTGCTCGACGCCGGCGACCTGGTTCACCGCGGTGCCGCGGATCTGGCGCACTCCCTCGGCGATGCCGTTCATGCCGTGCAGGTAGGCCTCGCCGAGCTGGCCGCCGTGCGGGTTGAGCGGGAGCGTTCCGTCCAGCTCGAGCGCACCGGACGCGACGAAGTCCTTGGCCTCACCCCGCCCGCAGAAGCCCAGCTCTTCGAGTTGGACCAGGACGAACGGCGTGAAGTGGTCGTAGAGCACGGCGACGTCCACATCGGACGGACCGATGCCCGACTTTTCCCACAGTCCCCTCGCCACCACGCCCATTTCGGGCAACCGGGTCAGGTCGTCGCGGTAGTAGCTGGTCATCGTGAACTGGTCCACCCCGCTGCCCTGCGTCGCCGCCCTGACGTGCGCGGGCCTGTTCGGCAGGTCGCGGGCTCGTTCCGCCGAAGTGACGACCAGCGCCACGCCGCCGTCGCTCTCCTGGCAGCAGTCCAGGAGCCGCAGCGGTTCGGCGATCCAGCGCGACGACTGGTGGTCGTCCAGGGTGATCGGCCGTTCGTGGAACCACGCGTGCGGGTTCGTGGCGGCGTGCTTGCGGTCGATCACCGCGATCCGGCCGAAGTCCTCGCTCGTGGCGCCGTACTCGTGCATGTACCGGCGGGCGAACATGGCGACCATGGCGGCCGGTGTGCCCAGGCCCATCGGGTACGACCAGCTGTTGTCGATGTTGGCCGCGGCCGCCGTCTGGACCTGCCCGAACCGGTGCCCGGAGCGTTCGTTGAACGCCCGGTAGCAGACGACGACCTTCGCCGCGCCGGTCTCGACGGCCATCGCGGCCTGCTGGACCGTCGCGCACGCCGCCCCGCCGCCATAATGCACGCGGCTGAAGAACGTCAGCTCCGGGATGCCCAGCTCGCGCGCGACGGCGATCTCGGCGTTGGTGTCCATGGTGAAGCTGACCAGGCCGTCCACATCGGACGGTTCGAGGCCGGCGTCGTCGAGGGCGGCCCTGACGGCCTCGACGGCGAGCTGGAGCTCGCTGCGGCCGGAGTCCTTGGAGAAGTCGGTCGCGCCGATGCCGACGATCGCGGCGTTCACGCGGGCACCTCGATCTTCACGGTTCCGGTGACGTGGTCGCCGTGCGCGGTCCGGCCGACGACCTCGATGGTCAGGTCCTGCTGCTCGCGTTCGACGATCTGGCCGAAGAACTTCAGCGTGTCGTAGGCGAAGCAGGGCGCGCCGAGCTTGATGTTCACCTGGCGCACCAACGCCTCCGGGCCCGCCCAGTCCGTGACGTAGCGCTGCACCAGACCGGTGGTGGTGAGGATGTTGATGAAGATGTCCTTCGACCCGCGCTGGACCGCCAGGTCGCGGTCGTGGTGCACGTCCTGGAAGTCGCGGGTGGCCAGCGCGGTGCTGATCACGAACGTCGGGGTGGCCTCGACGTGCCACTCGGGCAGGGAATCACCGATCCGCACGGGGCCTCCAGCTGGGCATCGTCAGCTCGTCGTCGACCTTGGTGAAGACGACCTCGACCGGGAGTCCGACGCTGGGCTCGCCGTCCAGTTCGCCCAGCATCCGCACGCCCTCGTCCAGTTCGACCAGGGCGATGACGAACGGGGTCTGCTTGCCCGGCACCTGCGGGTGGTGGTGCACGACGTAGCTGTAGACCACGCCGTAACCCTCCGACACGAGGTACTTCGGCTTGATGGCACCGCATTCCGGACACATCGGGCCTGGTGGGTGGCGCAGCAGGCCGCAGCCGCCACACCGTTGGATGCGCAGCTCGCCCAGCCGGGTGCCTTCCCAGAAGTACTCGGTGTCGCGGTTGACGGACGGCCGGATGGCCTGCGGCTTCGGAGTTTCCGGCTTCGGGTCGGGCTTCCGCGCGGGCTTGAACTTCAGCACCCGGAACCGCATCTCGGCGACGGCCTCGTCCCCGACCCACCAGGTGCTGCGGGTCGTCACGAACCAGCCTTCGCCCAGCCCGGTCCTCTTCGGCCCGGTCACATCTTCCAGGCTCGTCGTCACCGACAGGTGCTCGCCGACCTTGAGGTACCGATGATAGGTCTGGTCGCTGTTCGTGGCGACGACCGACGTGTAGCCGGCCTCGTCCAGGATGGTCATCATCGCGCCGAGCGGATCGTCGAGGGTGCGTTGGCCGTGCAGCCCGGCCATCGTCCACACCTGGACCATCGCGGGCGGCGCGACCTCGGTGTAGCCGGGGTGTTCGTCGCCGATGGCCTCCAGCCAGTTGTTGATCATCGGCAGGTTGACCGGGTCACGCGCCAGCCGCGGTGCGCTTTCGCCCTGTTCCGCGATGCGGGCCGCTTCCTTCTCGATGTCGATCATCGCACCACCCGCGGCAGACCGAGCCCGATGTTGGCGATCAGTTCGCGCTGGATCTCCTGCACTCCCCCGCCGAACGTCAGCACGAGGTTGCGCCGTGCCTGGACGTCCAGCCACTTCGTCAGTTCGGCTGGAGCGCCGTGCCGGCCGACCAGCTCGTCCAGCAACCGGCCGATGTGCTGGGTCCGGTCGGCGGCGAACACCTTCGTCGCCGAAGCGTCCGCGACCTCGACCTCACCGCTGGCGACCTGCCAGTTCAGCAGCTCGTTCACGCGGTGGACCGCCCGCGCCTCGGCCAGCGCCCGCCGCACGTCCGGTTCGTCGAGGAGCTGACGTTCCGACGCCCAGCCGTGGACCCGCTCGACCAGCGCGCCGAGCCGGCCGGACGGGCCGAGCATCACGCGTTCGTGGTTGAGCTGAGTGGTGATCAGCCGCCAGCCCTTGTTCTCCTCGCCGACCCGGCGGGACTCGGGCACGCGGACGTCGTTGTAGTAGGTGGCGTTGACGTGATGGGCACCGTCGCAGGTGATGATCGGCGTCCACGAGTAGCCGGGGTCGGTGGTGTCGACGATCAGGATCGTGATGCCCCTGTGCCGCGAGTCCGGAGCTCCGGTGCGGCAGGCCAGCCACACGTAGTCCGCGTCGTGGCCGCCGGTCGTGAACGTCTTCTGCCCGTTGACGACGTAGTGGTCGTCTTCGCGGACGGCCTTGGTGCGCAACGCGGCCAGGTCCGTGCCCGCGTCCGGCTCGGTGTAGCCGATGGCGAAGTGCAGGTCGCCGCTGAGGATCTTCGGGAGGAAGAAGTCCTTCTGCTCCTGGGTTCCGTACTTCTGCAGCGTCGGGCCGACGGTCTGCAGCGTCACGTACGGCAGCGGGACGTCCGCGCGGGCGGCCTCGTTGACGAAGATCTGCTGCTCGACCGGCCCGAACCCCAGGCCGCCGTACTCCTCCGGCCAGCCGACGCCGAGCCTGCCGTCACGGCCGAGTCTTCTGACCAGCTCGCGATAGGTCTCGCCGTGCCGTTCGGTGAGCATCGCCTCGCGTTCGGCGTCGGACATGACTGTCGCGAAGTACTCGCGGAGCTCGTCGCGCAGCTTGCGTTGCTCCGCGGTGAGGTCAATGAACATCGATGGCTCCCAAGCGGTGCTCCACTCCGCCGACGAACCGCGTCAGCTCCTTGGCCATGCCGTAGTAGCGGTGCATCGGGTAGGTGATGTCGAGCCCGAGACCGCCGTGCAGGTGGTGGCAGGTGTGCACGGCGGGCAGGGTTTCCGCCGCGAGCCAGTAGGCAGCCGTGTCGAGGTCGTGGTCGTCGAGGCTCCACGCGGCGGTCAGCGCGGCGAGGTGCAGGGTGCGCGAGGCGATGTAGACGTCCGCGACCAGCAACGCGGCGGCTTGGAAGGTGGCCAGTGGCTTGCCGAACTGGTGGCGGGTGCCGACGTGCTTCACCGTGAGGTCGAGGGCACCGGCCAGGACGCCGTCCGCCACCGCGCAGGCTCCGGCCAGCGCGAACCGGCGGATGCCGTCTGCCGCTCCCTCCAGCAGCTCACCGCGGGCGCCGTCGAGACGCACGGTTGCGTCCGATGTGGACACGCCGGGTTGTGCTGGATCGACGACGAAGACGCCGTTGTCCGTGCTGACCAGGATCCTGGAAGCCTCGGCCGCGTACGGCACGTTGATCTTGACGCCGAAGATGCCGTCCGGACCTGCTGTGGTGGCGGGTGCTGCCGGAAGGGGTCGCGACGGCTCGCTCAGTGCCGCCGTCAGCACGCCGTGCTGTTCGGTCACCAGCGGCAGCAACGCATCCTGCTGCGCCGGCGTTCCGTACCGCACGATCGGCAGCACGCCCAGTGCGAGCGTGGCCAGTGCCGGCACGTCGACCGCCCGGCGGCCGACCTCGGTGAGCAGCACGGCCGTCTCCAGCACGCCGAACCCGTCACCACCGAGCCGTTCCGGAACGGCCAGAGCCAGCAGTCCCGCCTCCCCCAGCGCCTTCCAGGGGGTGGCGCTCTCCCTGCCCAGCACGTCGGCCGCCAGTGCGGCGATCTCCCGCTGGGTCTCGTCGAGCTCGAAGTCCATCAAAGCTCCCTCGGTAGACCGAGAATGCGTTCACCAGCCAGGTTCATCAGCACTTGCGTCGTCCCGCCCGCGATGCTCAGGCACCGGGTCAGCAGGAACTCATGGATCAACTCGCTGTCCACGGCGGCGTCCGGGCCGAGCAGGTCGACCGCGAACTCGGCGACGTCCTGCCGCTGCCGCACCCCGGCGAGCTTGCGCACGCTGGACTCCGCGCCCGGCCCCTGCCCGCTCAACACCCGCAGGCTCGCCCGCAGGTCCAGCACCGACACCGCGAGTCCCTGCGCCACCAACGCTCCCAGCCGTTCCGCGTGGTCAGGAGCGGCCGGGGACTCGATAGCCCGTTCGAGAGGCTCACCGAGCGACGACCCCATCGCGACGCGTTCGTTCGCGAGGGTCGTGCGGGCGAGCCGCCAGCCGTCGTTCACCGCGCCGACCACGCAGTCGTCCGGCACGAACACGTCGTCGAGGAAGACCTCGTTGAACCGCGCGTCGCCGGTGATCTCCCGCAACGGCCGGACGTCGATGCCCTCAGACCGCATGTCGACCAGGAAGTACGTGATGCCCTTGTGCTTCGGCACGCTCGAATCCGTGCGGGCCAGGCAGATCGCCCAGTCGGCCTGGTGCGCGAGCGACGTCCAGACCTTCTGCCCGGTGAGCTTCCAGCCGCCGTCGGTCTTGAGAGCCTTGGTGCGCAACGACGCCAGGTCCGAGCCGGCCTCGGGTTCGCTGAACAGCTGGCACCAGGTCAGCTCGCCGCTCAGTGTGGGTGGCACGAACCGTTCCTGCTGCTCGGGCGTTCCGTGGCGGAGGATCGTCGGCCCCGCCCAGCCGCCGATGACCAGGTCCGGCCTGCGCACCCCGGCGCGGGCGAACTCGCTGTCGATCACCAGCTGCCGTGCCTGGCCGGCGTCCTGCCCGTACGGCCTCGGCCAGTGCGGCACCAGGAACCCGCTGCTCGCCAGCCGTTCCCGTTGAGCGGCGGGGTCCAGTCCGGCGATCTCCTCCGCGAACCCGCGCACGTCCGGATCGGACTCGACCTGGACGGCGAGCGACCGCCGTGCCCCGGCCAGCGCCAGTTCCGCGACACGCCGGCGCCACCGCGCGGCACCGCCCGCGAGCTGCTGCAGCGCCAAGGCCCGGCGCAGGTAGCGGTGCGCGTCGTGCTCCCAGGTGAACCCGATGCCGCCCAGCACCTGGATGCAGTCCTTGGCGTTGCGGACCGCCGCGTCGAACGCGACGGCACCCGCCACCGCGGCCGCCAGCGGGTGCTCGTCGTCACCGACCGACCGGGCGGCGTCCCAGGCGACCGACGACGCCTGCTCCGCGCGGCACAGCATCTCCACGCAGAGGTGCTTCACGGCCTGGAACGACCCGATGACACGCCCGAACTGCTGACGCTGCTTCGCGTACTCCACAGCGGTGTTCAGGCACCACGCGGCGACTCCGCTCGCCTCGGCGGCCATCAGCGTCACCGCGAGATCGGTCGGGTCGGCCACCGCCTCACCCGGCTCACCGACCACCACCGACCCGAGCGAACGTGAGTGGTCCACGGCTTCCAGCGGGGTGACGCTCACCTGGGCTGCGGGCACGAGCATCCAGTTGTCCGTTTTGAGCAACAGGTGCGTCGCTTCGGCGGCACCGACCACGTGGTGGGACGAGAACCCGAACCCGGCGACCCCCTCGAAGTCCGGGAACAGCACCGACACCAGCGCCGTGGGCAGCAACGGCCCCGGCACCAGGTTCTCGGCCGCCCGCTCCAGCATCACCGCGAGATCGGCGACCGTGCCGCCCTCCCGCGTCACCTCGAAGAACCCGACCTCGACGAGATCCGCCCACTCACCCTTGGCGGCGTCCACGCTGTCGCGCAGGGCGCGTTGTTCCCCGGTCGTGGCGATCGGCATGCGGCCTCCTCCAGTACGTGAAGAAGTTTATAGAACGTGTTCTATTTCCGGCAACAGATCATGGCCGCCAAACCGATCGAGTATGATGCGAACGCAGCTGCAACACGTTCCAGGAGGATCATCTCCGTGTCACCTTCGAAGTCGCGCACGGACGCGCTCATGGCGGGCGACGAGCTCAGCTCGGCGGCCCAGCGCGAGCGTCGCAAGCGGATCGTCGACGCGACCATCGCGCTGGCGTCCAAGGGCGGGTTCGACGCCGTCCAGATGCGCGCGGTGGCCGACCGGGCGGACGTCGCGCTGGGCACGTTGTACCGCTACTTCCCCTCGAAGGTCCACCTGCTCGTGTCGAGCCTCGCGGTGGAGCTCGAGCGCGCCCAGGAGAAGATGGACCGCACCACCGTTCCCGGCGATTCGCCGTACGAGCGCGTGCTGTTCGTGCTCGGCCGCATCACCAGGGGCCTGCAGCGCAACCCGCACCTCACCGAGGCGATGACGCGCGCGTTCACCTTCGCCGACGCCTCCGCGGGCGCCGAGATCGACCGGGTCTCGCTGCTCATGGAGAGCATGTTCACCAAGGCGATGAGCGACGACGCGCCGACCGAGGAGCAGAAGGCCATCGCCCGCGTGATCGGCGACGTGTGGCTGTCGAACCTGGTCGCCTGGGTCACGCGCCGCGCCACAGCCACGGACGTCGCGAACCGCCTCGAGCTCACGGTCCGCCTGCTGCTGAAGTGAGCGACCGTCTGTCCTATGAAGACGGTGTCCGCGACCGGGAAGCCCGGCGAGACGGTCAGCTGCGGTTCCGCAACCGGTACCTGATCACCGGTGGCACCACGATGATCGTGACAACCGCCATGACCACGTAGGTCCACGGCTTTTCGATCCCGAGCGAGGCCGTGGTGGCACCCACCACCAACCCGAGCACGATCAGACCGACCACGATCAGCGCCTGTTCCCCGCCTCGCGACACGAGAGCCGCCCCTTTCCCCAGCGCCGGCACCCCCAGGTACCGGCGATCCCCCTCCGGATCGGCCGGTCGCGGCCCTCGTCAAACCCAGGCTCAGTCGCGCGTTGTCGTCGTGGGCAGGGCGAAGTTGCCTGGGCAGGGTGACGTCAGGTGCGGCCAGCCGCGAAAAATAGTTGTCAGGTGTCCTGGACAGCGGCGGGCCCCGGGCAGGTGCGCACGGGACCCGCCGGTGGGTCAGACGTTGTCGGTGTGCGTGACGCCCGCGTTGCGGTAGTCCTGCACCGCGGTCTTCACCTGGGCCGGGCTCAGCACCTGGTCCTTGGCGAAGTACACGTAGTCGACCTCCTGCTGGTAGGCCCGCTCGGCACTGCCGCCCTGCAGGCCGCCCGAGATGAACCACAGGTTGAAGTTGATCGACATCGGCGTCTCCGGGTAGTACTTGTCGCCGTGGTCGGCGACCAGGTTGCCGTCGATGTAGTACTTCACCCGGCCGTTCGCGACCTGGAAGACGAGGTCGTGCCAGCCGTTGTAGCTCTGCCGCTGTACGTTGTGGATGTTGTCGGCGAGCCACGGTTCGTTCTGGTAGGTCTCCCAGGTGGTCTCGTACATCACGTTGGCCGACTCACCCCAGCCGCCGTTGGGCAGGTACTCGAAGTCGATCTCGCCGTAGTTCGGCGCCATCGGAGCGTCGAGCGGGGTGATGGTGAAGAACGTCTGCACGACGTGGTCGCCGTCCGGGCCGAAGACCGGCGCGTCGCTGAACTTCACCCTGGAGGCGTAGGTGCCCTCGAAGAACTTGCGCTGGTGGTACAGCTCGGTCTGCCTTGCGGCGGAGCCGTTGTTCCACGAGTCGAGCCGCATGACCTTCTGGCCGTCGACGGTCGGGAACGTGATGCGCGACGGGTCCCAGGTCGCGCCCGGCACACCGGGACCGCCACCGCCCGAGCGGACGGTCCAGCCGCGCTGGCCGATCCGCGAGTCGCTCGAGTTGTTGTAGGCGAAGTCGTCGAACAGCTTGGGGCCGTTGGGGTTAGGCGCCGTCGTGGTCGTCGTGGTGGTGGGCGGGCTGCCACCGGGCGGGGTGCCCCACAGCAGCGTGCTGCCGCGGTGGACCGTGACGTTGTTCCACGCCGAGTAGGAGCTCTGGTTGCGGAACGAGTAGTCGTCGGTCTGCGTGATGGGGCCCCAGTTGGTGCGGTAGAAGCGGAGTTGCAGGTCACCGGAGTCGCCGCCGGCGTTCAGCGTGCCCGCACCGGAGGTGAAACCGACCTCCAGGTAGCGGTCGGCCGGGCCGCCGGTCAGGGTGCCGAACTGGCCGGTCACGTTGCCGCAGCCGCGCACGGCCCACGAGCAGGCGAACCGGTAGCCGACGTCGGGGGTGTCGCTCTTGAAGTAGTAGCGGATCTTCAGGTCGGACAGCGGCACGCTCGTGCTGCCCGAGTTGACCAGCTTGAACCACGGTTCGGCCTGGTCGGTCGTCGCACCGGACGCGCTGGTCCGGTACTGGGCGGTGATCGCGTCGGCGGCGAACGCGTTCGGTGCGACGGCCAGCGCGGCCACCGCCAGCGCCGCGCAGGACGCGGCTAGGAGTGCTCGCAACGTTCTCTCCTCATTTCGGCAGGGACGGACAGGGCGGCGAGCCTGGACGAGTGGAGGCGCATCCGGGTGGTGAAGCCCTCCCACTCGGGGCGCTGGGACCAGAGGGTGTCGGCCAGCGCGGCAAGACGGGGAAATGCCAGGTATTCCAGGTGGTCACGGGAACGGACGTGCTCGGTCCACAGCTGGCACTGGGCGCCGAGCACGCCGTCGGGCAGCGGCACGTGGTAGACGTCGCGGTCCGTCACGACGAACCCGGGCTGGCCGGGCGGTTCGTGCGGGCCGTCCGACCGCGGGTAGTCGAGGTAGGTCGAGGTGTGCGGGGCCATCACGACGGGCTGGCCCTGGTCCAGTGCCTTGACGGCCTGGGTCTCGTCCTTCCACGGCATGAGGAGGGATCGGGGGTCCCCGGTCGGTTCCCACGCGGCCGGGACGCGGCCCCGGTCGAGCAGGTACCTGCTCGCCTGGCGGAGGAACTGGCCGTGCACGTCCTCCGGCAGCAGGCATTCGTCGCCGCCGACGTGGACGTGCTCGCCCGGGAACACCTCCAGCACCTCGGCCAGCACCTCCCGGACGAAGCCGATCGCGTGCATGCCGAACGCCGCGTCGCTGATGCCCCACCGGGTCCACACGGACAGCGGTTCCGGTGCGATGCCGAGGTCGGGATAGGCGGCGAGTGCGGCGCGGGCGTGGCCGGGCATCTCGATCTCCGGCATGATCCGGATGCCGCGTTCGGCGGCGTGCGCGACCAGCCCCTCGAGCTCGGCGCGGGTGTAGGTGCCGCCGTGCGGGACGCCGTCGCCGTTGGTCTCGGTGCGCCAGCCGCCGATCGAGGTCAGCAGCGGGTGCGCGGGCACCGGCATCCGCCAGCCCTGGTCGTCGGTCAGGTGCAGGTGCAGGAGGTTGAGCTTGTGGAACGCCATCAGGTCGATGAACCTGCGAACCACGTGCACCGGCTGGAAGTGCCTGGCCAAGTCGAGCATGAACCCGCGCCACGGCAACCTGGGCAGGTCGCGGATGTCGACGCCGGGCAGCGTCCACTCCACTTCGGACACCCTGCTCGACCGGAGTGCCTGTGCCGGCAGGAGCTGCCGGATGGACTGCACGCCGTGCGCCAGGCCGTTGGGCGTGCCCGCTCGCAGCAGGACGCCGTGCTCGGTGACCGTGAGCGCGTAGCCCTCCGCGCCGAGTCCGACGAGCTTGGCGTCCAGGGCGAGGAAGACCTGGCCCTGGTCGGCGATCGGCAACGGGAGTCCGGTCGCGGGTCTGAGGAGTGCGCGCAGGAGTCTCGCCGCGGGTTCGGCACCGGGTGTGACGCGCACGCTCGTGGCGTCGTCCAGCGTGAACCCCTTGCCGCGGCGCACGATCCTGGTCGGGAGTGGAACGATCACCCCTTCACCGCCCCTCCGACGATGCCGGTGGTGACCCGGCCCTGCAACACGATGAAGATCAGCAGCACGGGCAGCATGAACAACGTCGACGCGGCCATGGTGGCCCCCCAGTCGGTGCCGAAGGTGTTGTTGAACGAGGACAGCCAGACCGGCAGCGTGCGGTCGTCCTGGTCCTTGATGATCAGCACGTTGGCGAAGGCGAACTCGTTCCACGCGGTGATGAACCCGAACAGCGAGGTCGCCAGCAGACCGGGCGCGAGCAGCGGGAACACGACCTTGCGGAACGCCTGGCCGCGCGTGCAGCCGTCGACCTGCGCCGCCTCCTCCAGGTCGGCCGGAATGGCGGCGAGGAACCCGCGCAGCGTCACGATGGTGAACGGCAGCGTCATCATGAAGTAGACGAGCGTGAGGATCCAGAGCGTGTCGAGCATGCCGGTGTCCCTGGCGATCACGTAGATCGGGATGAGCAGCGCCTCCCACGGCGTCATCTGCGCGACGAACACCATCAGCACGAACGCCCTGCGGCCCTTCCACTGCAGCCGCGCGATCGCGAACGCCGCCAGCAGGGCGACCAGCAGGGCCAGGAGCACCGCCCCGCCCGCTACCAGGAGGCTGTTGCGCCAGAACGAGAAGAACCCCTTCGCGGCGATCGCCGTGCCGAAGTGGTCGAACGTGATCGGGAGGGGCAGGAACGTCGGTGTCGCGCTCTGGATGTCCTTGGTGGGCTTGAACGCGGTGAGCACCATCCAGTAGACGGGGAACACCGAGAGCACGAACACGACGAGCGCCGCCGTGGTGCGCGAGATCCGGCCGATCATGCTTCCCGCTCCTGCCGGTAGAGCTGGCGGAAGTACGCCAGCAGTGCGAGCACGAGCAGCACCACCATGAGCATCGACACGGCCGCGCCGAGGTCGTAGCGCTGCAACGACTGCGCGACCTGGAAGGCGTAGACCGGCAGCGTCGTCGTGGCCTGGCCGGGACCGCCCTGGCTGATCACCCAGATCTGCACGAACGCCTTGACGACCCAGATCACCTCCAGACACGTGATCAGCCCGAACATGGCGCGCAACATGGGGAAGGTGATGGTGGAGAACACCCGCCACGCGCCGGCGCCGTCCATGCGCGCGGCCTCGTACAGCTCCTGCGGCACGGTGATCATCGCCGCGTACAGCGACAGCGCGGCGAACGGGACGGACTGCCAGACGATCAGCGTCACGAGGATGCCGAACGTCGCCTCGCCGTCCGCGAACCACGTGTAGTCGCGGTACTCCTCGAAGCCCATCGCCACCAGCGCCCAGTTCACGACACCGAGCCGGGACTGGAAGAGCCACTGGAACACCGTGGTCGCCGCGATGATCGGCGTCGCCCAGGTGAGCACGAGCCCGCCCATCACGAGGAACCTGAGCCCCTTGCCGAGGCGGACGAGCAGCAGCGCGACCAGCGTGGACAGCACCATGATCAGCACGACGTTGATCGCGGTGAACCACAGCGTCCGCCTGACCACGGCCCAGAACTCGGGGTCGGACAGCACCTTCACGTAGTTCGCGAGACCGACGAACTTCGCGTCGCCGCGCACGAGCTGCGGCAGCCCGAACTCCTGCAGCGAGATGATCACATTGCGGACCAGCGGGTACAGCAGCAGGTACGCGGTGGTGAGCAGGGTGGGCGCGATCAGGAGGTACGGCAGGACGGGCCGTTTGCGGCGCTTCGGCGGGGCCGGCGCAGTCTCCTGCACCGGCCTCTCGGCGACGAGCGTCATTTGCCGGAGTTGAGGGCTTGGGTGATCACTTCGTCGGCCTTCGCCGCCGCTGTCCGGGGATCGGCGCCGGTGAGGACCGCGGTCTGGAACTCCTTGATCGGGTTGCGGGCCTCGACCGCGGCCCAGTTCGGCGAGTTCGGTGTGGCGAACCCGTTGGCCGCACCGGCCGCCATCGCCGCAGTGCCGGGATCACCGCCCACCGAGGACGCGAGCGACTTGCGGTTCGGCACGTAGTTCATCGCCTTCGCGAGCTCCACCTGCCACTTCTCGCCGGCGAGCGCCTTGACGACCTCGTACGCGCCGTCCTGGCGCGGGGACGCCAGCGGGACGATGAGGTCGGAGCCGCCGGTGAACACCGCGCCGGGATTGTCCGCCGCCTTGCCGGGGATCGGGAAGAAACCGATCTTGCCCTCCAGCGCCGGGTTGGCCTTCGTGACGAGCTTCGCCGCGCCGGGCACCGCGATGAACTGCGCGACCTTGCCGCCCGCCACGACGTCCGTCTGCTGGGGCTTGGCCTCGTCGGAGTCCTTCGGACCGTCGCCCAGCGCCTGGAGCTGCTTGTAGAAGTCCATGCCCGCCAACGCCTGCGGCGTGTTGAGCGAGCCCTTCCACCGGTCGCCGTCCTGCTGCGCCAGGTCGCCGCCCTCGTCCCAGACGAACCCGGACAGCGTGTACCAGTTCTGGCCGGGCAGGTAGATGCCCTGCTGGTCGCCCTGGTCGAGCTTCGCGGTGGCGGCGAGCCACTCCTCGCGCGTCTTCGGGGGCGTGACCTGGGCCGCCTCGAACA
This sequence comes from Lentzea californiensis, assembly GCF_024648825.1. GTDB lineage: Bacteria > Actinomycetota > Actinomycetes > Mycobacteriales > Pseudonocardiaceae > Lentzea > Lentzea californiensis. The sequence goes on along the minus strand of NZ_JANBBE010000005.1, from coordinate 272,313 downwards.
GGTCCTTGCGGTAGATCACGACTCGGTTGGCCGCGTAGAACGGGATCCCGAACTGCTTGCCGTCCACCGAACCGGGCTCGCTCAAGCCCGGGATCCAGTCGTCGCCCTGCAGTTCGGCCTTCTTGGCGGACAGGTCGGTGACACCCTTGCTGGCCACGTACTGGGCGACCTGGGTGTTGCCGACCTCGATCACGTCGGGCGGATCAGTGCTGGCCAGGGCACTGGTCACCTTCTGCGTGATGCCGTTCCACTCCTGGATCTGGATCTTCAGGTCGAGGTCGGCGTGATCGCGTTCGAACTCGCTCTCGAACTTCGACACGAACTCCTCGGTGGCCGTGTCCTTCATGAGCCACACGGTGATCTCCTGCTTCTCACCTCCGCCCGCGGACGAACCGCAGGCGGACAACGTGAGCGCCAGGACGAGTAAGGCAGCGGAGCGCGACACGACTCACCTCTCGCTGGGATGTGACCAATTGGTCAGGTCCGATGGGAGCGGTTAGAAAGTGGCATAGACCACTTCTCAGGTCAATCCCCTGGTTGGATGCGTGAGAGCGCTCTCGATCTTCAACAGCCTGGTTACTTACCAGTGGTATGCCATACTGGCTGCCGACCGAGCGGAGGGGCATGGCCGAAGCGATCCTCAAGCGCGAGCAGGTCCGCGACTACCTGCTCGAGCTCATCGAGACCCACCCCGCCGGCGCCCCGATCCCGGCAGAACGCGTGCTGTGCCAGCGGCTCTCGGTCTCGCGCCCCACCGTCCGCTCGGCGGTGGAGGAACTGGTCAACACCGGCCTGCTCGTCCGCCAGCACGGCCGGGGCACCTTCGTGGCACGCGCCAAGATCACCCAGGAGATGGTCTCCGACACGGGTTCCATGTCCCTGCCCCAGGCCGGCGGCACGTGGTCGTCGCGCGTGCTCGAACACGCCCGCATCCCCGCCGGCGCCAGAGTAGGCCGCCGCCTGCACCTCTCCCCCGCGGCCGACATCCACTACATCGCCCGCCTGCGCCTGGTCGACGGCGAGCCGATGGCGTTGGAGCACCTGCACGTGCCCGCACTGGTCGCGCCCGCGTTGACGTTGCACGACATGGAGTCCGGTGACTTCTACGACCGGCTGCGCGAGCACGGGGTCCACGTTTCCGAGGCCGTGCAGTCGATCGAGCCCACGGTGGTGAACGACTCCGAGGCCTCGCTGCTCGGAGTTCCCGTGCTGGCACCGGCTTTGCTGTTCGAGCGGCTGACCACGGACGCCGAGGGCCGGCAGGTCGAGTACGTGCACTCGATCTACCGCGGGGACCGGTACCGGATCGTCTCGCGGCTGACGCTCGGCGCCTCGCCTCGCAACAGCGTGGACGTGGAGGCGCGGGTCAGCGGCAACCCGTTCTGATCACTTGACTACTCCCCGCCCTGAAGGACGGGGATTCTCCCGGTCGCCCGGGAGGCTTCCTGCTTCAGCGACAGTCGCCTTCTCGTGCTTGCGCACGAGCTGGTCTGACACCATCTCCACAGGCGAGCACGGCCAGCCCGGCCGCTCGTATGTTGATCGCCGCGTTGACATCCCGGTCGTGAACGGTTCCGCAACGGCACGTCCACTCCCGGATACCGAGCGGCATTGTGCCCTGGAGCGCTCCGCACGCGGAGCACACCTTCGAACTCGGGTACCAGCGATCGATCACGACCAACTCGCGGCCGTACCACTGGCATTTGCAGGTCAGCATGGTCCGCAGTTCCGACCAGGCGGCGTCGCTGATCGCACGGGCAAGGCTGTGGTTGCGAACCATGTTGCGCACGCCGAGGTCCTCGATCACGACCGTTTGGTTCTCACGGACGAGACGCGTACTCAGCTTGTGCAGACCATCGCTGCGACGGTCTGCGATTCGGGCGTGCACCCGCGCCACCTTGACGCGCGCCTTCGCCCTGTTGCTGGAACCCTTCATCTTCCGGGCCAGTCGCCGCTGGGCCACGGCGAGCCGCTCCCGGTCCCGCCGCTCGTGGCGAGGGTTCGTCACCTTCTCCCCGGTGGAGAGGGTGACGAGGCTGGCGATGCCGGCGTCGAGCCCGACCACCTGATCGGACGTGGGCCCGTCGTGCACGGTGGTGTCGACGAGGACACTGACGTGCCAGCGGTTCGCCGCATCCCGGGACACCGTGACCATGCTCGGCTCAGCGCCTTCGGGCAGCGGCCGGGACCAACGGATGTCGAGAGGTTCGGCCATCTTCGCCAAGATGATCGTCCCGTCACGCCACCGGAACGCCGATCGGGTGTACTCCGCGGACGCACGGGACCTGCGCTTGGACTTGAACCTCGGGTACCTCGCCCGCTTGTCCCAGAACGCGACGAACGCGCCTTGCAGGTGCCGAAGGCTCTGTTGCAGCGGAACCGAGGACACCTCGGTCAGGAACGCCGACCCGGGATCTTGCTTCCACTCGGTCAACATGGCCGACGACTGCACGTAGGACACCCGGCGTTGCTCGCCGTACCAGGCGGCCGTACGGGCTTGCAGCGCCCGGTTGCAGACCAGTCGCACGCACCCGAACGTCCGGGACAGCTCGGCTGCCTGCTGCTCGGACGGGTAGAAGCGGTATTTGAACGCCCGCTTCACCACCCGCTCCGCCGTGCTCACATGTTAGCGGCCCACCGTGTGACGTCCCGTCCACCCCTACGGACAGAGCGGCTCCTCCACGGCGTGAACGCCGGGGTATCCGCCGGTGTGGAAGTCAGATGAACCGGGTGCTCTGACTGTCGACGAAGTTCTGGGCCTTCTCCAGGGTGTGCGAGGCGTACGTGCCGCTGGCGCGCGCGTCCAGCAGGGCGTTCTGCTGCGCGTCCGCCATCATCCGCTGCAGCTCGAAGCGTTGGTGCATCGACATGTCCGGGTTCTGCTCGGTGAGCTTCTTCTCGATGCCCTCGCTCATCGCGACGATCCGTTCGAGGGTCTGCTCCAGCAGGTGCTCGTCGAACGGCTCCCCGTTCTCGCGGCACAGCGTCGAGCTCTCCAGCAGCGTGCGGCTCGCCGTCACCAGTTCGCCCGCCAGCCGGGCGTACTCGCGGCGTTCGTGGTCCTCGTCGTTGCCGCGGATGCCCAGCCACCTGATCACCAGCGGCAACGTGCCTCCCTGCACGACGAGCGTGAGGATCGCGACGGTGAAGGCGATGAGGATCAGCTCGGAGCGGTACGGCAGGTCCTCGGGCAGCGTCTGCGCCGCCGCCACCGTCACCACGCCGCGCATGCCCGACCAGGCGAGCACCGCGCCGCCGCGCCAGCTGAGACCTTCGCTCGCGTAGAACGCCACGTCGGCCTGTTTGCGTTGCAGCATCCGGATTCCGCGGTCGTACCGCTTCTCCTCGCCGGGCTGGGGGCCGCGCGCGGTGAAGCGGTCCACGAAGGACTCCAGCTTGCCGGTGAACGCGTCCGCGCGGCGTTGCTGGCGGCGCAGCAGGGCGATCACCGGGATGGTGAACGCCACGCGCAGCACGACCAGCGCCACCGTGGCCAGCGCGCCGAGCACGAGCGCCCGCGCGACCTCGTCGTCCGCCACGGCACCGATGACCGACGTGAGCTCGAAGCCCATCAGCAGGAAGACGCCGTTCTCCAGCAGCAGCTGGATGGTGCGCCAGTTCGTGCGTTCGGAGATGCGGTCGTGCGCGGTGAACCTGCGCGCGCTCTGGTGGCCGGTGATCAGCCCGGCCACGACCACGGCGATCACGCCGGACGCGTGCACCTCCTCGGCCGGGATGAACGCCAGGAACGGCACCACGTACGAGATCGCGGTCGTGAGCACCGGCTGGCCCTGGATCCGCGCCCGCGCCCACACCGACACGGCGCCGACGGCGGCACCGATCGCGACGCCTGCCGAAACGGCGTAGGCGAAGTCGCCCAGCGCGCTGCCGAACGACACGCTGGCGGTGATCGCGACGATGGCCGTGCGCAGCAGCACGAGCGCGGTCGCGTCGTTGACCAGTCCTTCGCCTTCGAGGATCGTGACGAGGCGGGGCGGCAGGCCGAGCTTCTTGCCGATCGACGTGGCGGCGACCGCGTCCGGCGGGCTGATCACGGCGCCGAGTGCGAGCGCGGCGGCGAACCCGATCTCCGGCAGCAGCCACCAGATCAGCAGGCCGGTGCCGAACGCCGACACGACCACGAGCAGCACCGACAGCGCGCCGATGGTCGCGAAGTTGCGTCTGAAGTCGACCACCGGCACGTTCACCGCCGCCGAGTACAGGATCGGCGGCAGCACGACCACCAGGATCCACTCCGGTTCGACGAACAGGTGCGGTGCGCCCGGCAGCTGACTGCAGCCCATGCCGACGAGCACGAGCAGCACGGGTGCGGCCACGCCCAGTTTGGGCGCCACGTACGACACCACCACGATGATCAGCACGGCCGCGACGGCGAGCAAGGCCCATTCCTGCATGACGTGCAGTTTGTCTGATCGGAACGGACCTCGCCCGCGCAGCCACGCCGGTCAGGAGGCGGGAAGCACGTGGCGCCCCTCACGATCGGTGCTCAGGCACAGCGAGCAGATCTCACCGCCGAGCGCGCTGGCCGTCATGTCCGGCCGCTCGTACGACTCCCCGCACACCACGCAGTCGTACCGCGTCGCGCTCGGGTTGCCGTCCTCGTCGAGCATCGGCTCCGCGATGCCGTCGTCGGTGCGGCGCAGGTAGAACCGGCCGCGCGTGAGAACCGCGAGCAACGGCGTCAGCACGATCGGGATGCCGACCGCGACCAGCGGCGAGTACGGCTGGACCACCGCGCCGAACAGTCCGAAGTAGACCGAGATGGACAGGATCGACGAGGCGAGGAACGACCCGACGCCCACCGGGTTCACCGCGAACAGCATGCCGCGGCGGAACTCCGGCTGCTTGGGCGAGAGCTTCAGCAGGTATTTGTTGATCGCGATGTCGGCGGCGACCGTGACGACCCACGCCATCGCGCAGTTCGAGTAGAAGCTGAGCAGGTTGTTGAGGAAGCTGAACATGTCCGCTTCCATCAGCACCAGCGCGATCGCGAGGTTGACCAGCACGAACACCAGCCGCCCCGGGTAGTGCTTGGTGACGCGGGTGAAGGAGTTCGTCCACGCCAGCGAGCCCGAGTAGGCGTTCGTGACGTTGATCTTCACCTGGCTCAGCACCACGAGCACCAGCGCCAGCGGCACCACCAGCCACGGCGGCATGAACTGCTTGAACACCCCGGTGAACTGCTCGATCGGTTCCACCGCGGCGACCTTGCCGACCGCGTCGAGCACGTAGATCGCCATGAACGCGCCGATCGCCTGCTTGAGCGCTCCGAACACCACCCAGCCGGGGCCGGCCATGATCATCGACGTCCACCACGCCCTGCGGTTCTCGGCGGTGCGCGGCGGCATGAACCGCAGGTAGTCGATCTGCTCGCCGATCTGCCCCATCAACGACAGGCAGACGCCCGCGCCGAGCATGACCGACGCGGTGTTCACGCCGGTGTCGCCGTACGCGAGCCAGCGACCCACCGAGTCAGGGTCCGCGATCACCAGGTAGAGCAGCGGCGCCACCATCAGCAGCAGCCACAAGGGGTTCGTCCAGCTCTGCAGCTTCGCGAGCACCCTCATCCCGTAGATCACCAGCGGGATGATCACCAGTGTCGACGTGAGGTACCCCAGCCACAGCGGCAGGCCCAGCGCGTACCGCAGGCCCTGCGCCATGATCGAGCCCTCGAGCGCGAAGAAGATGAAGGTGAAGCTCGCGAAGATCACGCTGGTGATCACCGAACCGTAGTAGCCGAAGCCGGAACCACGGGTGATCAGGTCGAGGTCGATGTTGTACCGCGCCGCGTAGTAGGCCAGCGGGAACCCGGTCACGAAGATGACGATCGCCGCGAAGCCGATGGCCAGCAACGCGTTGCCCGTACCGTGCGCGAGGCCGATGCCCGCGCCGATCGAGAAGTCCGCCATGTAGGCGATGCCGCCCAGCGCGGACGCCCCGACGACGGCGGGCGTCCAGCGCCGGTACGTCCTGGGCGCGAACCGAAGGGTGTAGTCCTCGAGCGTCTCTTTGGACGCCACGGGAGCCGGAGCGCGCTCCGCAACCTCTTCAAGGGTCATGAACCTCGACGCTAGGAACCCCGCGTTTCCGGCGATCGCGCCGTCTGTGTCGGGACGATGACGCTATGTTCACCGATCATGGATGATCTCGTGACGTTCATGAAGCAACGCAAGCTCGACGACGAGGAAGCCGCCGAGACGTGGGCCACGAGGTCCGCGACCATCTCCGAATGGGCGCGCAAGGTCGTGCTCCTGCTGACGAACCACCAGATTCCTGCCGAGCACACGCTGCACGACACCGTCGGCGGCCAGCAGGTGCGGATCGCGTCCGGGTGGCTCGTGCTGGCCGCCAGGACCCCGAGCGCCACCCACCCCGGCGTGTTCAAGGAGGCAGGAATCTTCCTGACCCCGGCCGCGGAACTGTGGCAGTACGACAACGAGTGGCCGACGGCCGCCCGGCTCACCGCGACCATCCCCGCGTTCAGGACGCCGGACGGCGCGGTCATGCGGGCCCGCTGCGAGTGGATTCTCGACAACGTCATCGAGGCGTTCGCGGACACGCTGGAAAGTCACGGCATCGACGTGTTCGAGCTGGAAGGCCTGTAGACCGTGTTGCCGAGGAAAGCCGGTGAGCCGTGCGCGACCGACCTGAGATCGTCTGCATCTGCGGCTCCACCAGGTTCGGGGCCGAGATGCGTGCGGCGAACCGTGATCTGACCTTGGCAGGTGTCATCGTCATCGCGCCGGCCGAGACGGACGGGGTGATCACGGACGAGCAGAGGACCGCGCTGGGCGCCCTCCACCTGCGCAAGATCGACCTGGCCGACCGGGTTCTGGTCGTCAATCACGGCGGGTACGTCGGCGAGTCCACGAGCCGGGAGATCGCCCACGCCCGCGCCACCGGCAAGCCGGTCTCGTTCACCGATCCCGTCTGACCGCCTAGATCTGCCAGATCCGGACGGACTTGTCGTCGCCACCGGCCGCGATCCGCTTGCCGTCGGGCGAGAACGCCACCGTCTGGATCCGGCCGCCCGCTCCGATCACCGTGGCGCGGACCTTCTTGGACGCCACGTCCCACAGCTGGACGAAGTTGCCCTGCCCCCAGGTCGCGACCGTTCTGCCGTTGGGGTGGAACAGCGCGCTCGAGAGGGTGAGGTCGTCGTCGGCGCGCTGGAACACCGCCTTGCTCTGGCCGGACGCCACGTCCCAGAGCTGCATGCTGTTCTCGCCGTCGCCGTCGACGACCGCGAGGCTCTTGCCGTCGGGCGAGAACGAGCCGCCGTCGCCGGTCGAGTCGTTGATGGTCTTGACCGTCTTGCCCGTCGCGGGGTCGACGATCTTGATCTCCTGGTACTTGGTGCCCGCGTAGGCCAGCAGCTCACCGTCCGGGCTGAACGACAGGTCGCTGCTGCCCCGCGCCTCGGTCAGGCCGATCTTGACCTTGCGCGTCGCCACGTCCCAGACCAGCAGGCGGCCGGTGTGGGTGACGCCGACGAGCGTCTTGCCGTCCGGGTGGAAGCGGAGGGTCTTCATGATGGAACGGCTGTCGTCCAGGCCGCCGATCATCGAGCGGTCGGCGATGTTCCACAGGTACGTGGTGAAGTCGCCGGTGCGGTTGCCGCCCGCCGCGAGGACCTTGCCGTCCGGGCTGATCGCAACCGCGCACGCCGAGGCGCCGCCGGGGCCGTCCGGGTTCTGGACGGTGCCGATGAGCTTGTTCGTCGTGGCGTCCCAGATGCGGACGAGGGCACCTCCGTCGCCCAGGCCGTCCTCGGCGCTGGCGAGGATCCTGCCGTCCGGGCTCCACGCGACCGACGACACCGATGCCTTGTGGTCGACCAGCTGGACGTGCTCGGTGAACTCCTCCGGCCGGCCCGGCTCGGTCACCGGCGAAGTCGTCGACTGCTCGGAGCCGCCCTCCTTGTTCGAGGCCGCCTTGTTGTCGCCGGTGGACGGCAGCTGCGCCCCCTCACCGTCGTTGTTCCTGGTACCGAGCCACCACGCGGTGCCGCCGCCGACCGCCACGACCGCGCCGACGCCGGCCAGCAGCGCCGTGCGCCTGCTGACGCCGGGCTTCGCCTTGACGGGCAGCACGACGGGTACGCCGGCGAGCATCGCGAGTGCCTGGTCGACGGTGGCTCGGTCGGCGGGGTTCTTGCGCAGCAGCCCGCCGAGCAGCGACGTGAGGTGCCCTGCGCGCTGCGGGGGCGGCGGTTCTTGGGTGAGCAGCATCGAGAGGGTCGTCATGAAGTCCTGGCCCTGGTACGGGGGCCTGCCCTCGACGGCGGCGTAGAGGGTCGCGCCGAGCGACCACATGTCCGTCGCCGGGCTGATCGGCGCGCCGGTGCCCTGCTCGGGCGCCATGTACGCGGGCGTGCCGACGATGGAGCCGTCCGTGGTCAGCGGGACGTCGCCGGTGAGCCTGGCGATGCCGAAGTCGGTGATCACGACCCGGTCGCCGGACAGCAACACGTTGGCGGGCTTGAGATCGCGGTGCACGATCCCCGCCTGGTGCGCCACCCGCAGCGCGCTCAGCATCGACGTGGCGACGTAGGCGACCTGGTCCGGGGGCAGCGCGCCCCGCGACCGGATGGCGTCGGACAGCGACCCGCCGCGGACGAACTCCATCACGATCATCGGGGTGCCGTTGTACTCGACCACGTCGTGCACGGTGACGATGCCGGGGTGGTTGAGCTGACCGGCGAGCTGCGCCTCGCGCATGGCGCGCTGGCACAGCAACGCCCGCTGCTGCGCGTCGAGCCCGGCGGGCAGCAGCAGCTCCTTGATGGCCACCTCACGGCCGATGACCTCGTCACGGCCGAGCCACACCCGGCCCATACCGCCGGTGCCGATCACCTGAACGAGCCGGTAGCGCTGCGCCACCAGACTTCCCGTCGCATCTGTCACGGCGCGCAGCCTAGATGGGAGGACGCGCTCCCACGACGGTAACCGGCAAGTTCGCAATCGATTGAACTTGTTGGTAGCAAAGAAACATCGTGCGCAGTCAATCGGTCGGCGATGGACGTGTCCCTAGTGGACCTTCGCGACCTCGATCCCCACTGTGCCGAACATCCGCAGCTTCCGCATCCTGGTCGGCTCGGTGGTGAACCCGGCCGCCGCGATCCGCTTCGGCACGGCGTCGCCGACGTTGTCGCGCAGGTGGTCCTTCGCCGCCCCGTGGTCGTGGAACACGGCGTCGGCGAGCACCAGCACCCCGCCGGGCCGCAGCACGCGCCGGACCTCGGTGAGCATCTCGTCCTTCGACGGGGTGTCGAGGTGGTGCAGCATCAGGCTGGAGAACACGACGTCGAACGAGGCGTCCGGGAACGCAAGCTCCTGCGCGAACCCCTTGTCCAGCTTCGCCCGCAGCCCCGCACGGCGCAGTTTGCGCTCCGCCCGCGCCAGCATCTTCAGGTCGGGGTCGACGCCGAACAGTTCGACGTCCCGGTGGCGCCTTCCGCTGGCCCGCAACAGGTTTCCAGTGCCACAGCCGACGTCCAGCACGCGCTGCCCGCCACGCAGCCCGGCCGACGTGACCATCTCGTCGTGCACGCCGGCGAGCCCGGACACCAGGTGCACCACTTCGTAGAGGGGCAGGAGGAAGTGCTTGCCCATTCCTGGCAGGTAGTCCCGCTCCTGGGACGATACTTCGGTCATGCTGTGATTCTGACTGCTGCCAGGGCAGTATTTCTGTGCCGATCCACGGTTTGAATGGGACGATTTGACGGTGCGAACCCAGCGGACACCCCTCCAGGGCGACGAGCCCGCGCAGTACGCGTGGCGACCGGCTCCCGGCGAGCTGTCCGTGGCGGCTCTCGCGCTCGGCCACGGCGCGGACTTCGACGGCTCGCACGAGGCCCACTCCCACGACTTCCCAGGCCTGGCCTACTTCGAGACGGCGGGCGGCGTGGTCCGCCACGGCCGGCAGGTCAGGCAGGTCGAGGCCGGCGACCTGTTCGTCATCGCGCCCGGCGACGTGATGGGCCAGACCCGCAGCGACGACCTCCTCGGTGCCCGCGGCTGGGGCGTCTTCTTCACCGCCGACGCGCTCGGCCCCGAGACTCCCGGCGCACACCTGGCATGGCGCACGCACCCGCTGCTGTTCCCGTTCGTCCACGGCCGCGCGACCGGCGCGTTGCGGCTCAAGGTGCCCGAGGACCACCGCGCCGAGTGGACCGCTCGCATCGAGGCGCTGCACGAAGAGCTCCGGCACCGCCGCGACGGCTACCGGGAAGCCGTGTCCGCGCACCTGACGCTGCTGCTGGTCGCGGTGTCGAGGCTCGCCGCGGATGTCGTCGGCGACCTGCGCGAGAACGCCGAACCGCTGCTGGCCGAGGTGTTCGACGTGATCGAACGGCGCTACCCGGAGCCGTTGTCGCTGCGCGAGGTCGCCGCCGCGGTCAGCATCTCCCCCGGCCACCTGACCTCGACGGTGCGCAGGCGGACCGGCCGCACCGTGCAGGAGTGGATCACCGAGCGCCGGATGGTCCAGGCGCGGCGACTGCTGGCCGTCACGGAACTGCCGGTCGGCGACATCGGGCGGCAGGTGGGCTTCTCGGACGCGGGCTACTTCGCGCGGACGTTCGGCAAGCTGCACGGGATGAGCCCCACGCGCTGGCGGCGGTTCAACCACCTGAACGCCCGCTGAACTCCTGTGGACGGCCTGTCGATCATGGGCCGTTTCGTCGTATTCGTCCCTCCCGGTCGTGGCACTGTCGTGACCATGACCGGCGGGACGCCCACGATGAACGACCAAGACCTCGGCACGAGGTTCCACGACCTGATGGAAGTCGTGGTGAGGCGGCTGCCGTTCGGCCTGTCCCGCGTCGTGGCGCCGAGCCTGCTCGGGTTCGCCCTGATCAACGGGTTCACGTTCGGCGTCGACCTGCTGCTGCTCACCGCGTTCCGCAGCGGCCTCGGCCTGCCGGTGCCGCTCGCGTTCACGATCGCCTACGTGCTCGCGTTCGGCCTGAGCTTCGTGCTCAACCGGGCGCTGAACTTCCGCTCGCACGCGCCGGTCGGGCCGCAGGCGGGCCTGTACGCCGTCGCGATCACGATCAACTACCTGGCGTTCATCCTCGGCGTCGGCAGCGCGCTGACCGAGATCGGCCTGCAGTACCACCTGTCCCGGATCGTCGCCGGCGCGTGTGAGGCCGCGTTCATGTACAGCGTGATGCGCTGGGTCATCTTCCGCGACGGCAGGGACTGATTTACTGCAGGTAGCCCTCGACCTCGCCGACCGAGCGGGCGGGGACGTCCTCGGCGTTCTCGCCCTGCGAGCGGGCCGAACGGCGCCGCCGCAGCAGGTCCCAGCACTGGTCGAGAGCTTCTTCCAGGGAGCGCAGCCGAGCGTGCTCCTCGTCGGTGGAGATCTCCCCGGCCGCGAGCTGCTGGCGCAACTTGTGCTCCTCGTCGACCAGCTCGTTGATGCGGCCCAGCACGTTCTCGTCGCTCATCTGCGCCTGTCCCGTCTCGAAGCAGCTGATCTCCCGACTCTACGACGATCTGGCGGCGTCCGCCCGGACCTGCGGCAGCGCCGCCAGCGACAGGCTGTTGCCGTCCGGGTCCAGCACCTCGACGTGCCGCACGCCGTTGGAGTACGTCTCGACGGGCTCGTGCCGGACCCCGTGGGCGGCGAGTCGTTCCAGCGCCCCGTCGAACTCGGTCAGCACACCCCGAACGTGACCATCGAGCCGCCCACGCGGGACGACCGGACGTCACGGGCGTCGAGCACGACGTACGCGCTCTCTTCCACCTGAAGGTCGATTCGTCCGATCGGTCCAAGCGACTGGTTCAACCAATTGTTTACACTCGTGAACAGGGCCGCCGACCCGTCACGCGCACCACCTCCCTCGTGGAAGTGGTCGCCACCTCCGCCTGCCAGGAGGCGTTGTGAAGACACGTACCCGGCTAGCCCTAGCGAGTCTCTCCGCCACCACCGCGGTCGTCGTCGCGTTCATCGTCCCCACGACGCCCGCGATCGCCCACGGCACGATGTCCGACCCGGCCAGCCGCGTCTACACGTGCAAGAACGAGGGTCCTGAGACCCCGAAGTCCGACGCCTGCAAGGCGGCCGTGGCCGCAGGAGGAACGCAGGCGTACTACGACTGGAACGAGGTCTCGTTGCTCGAGGCCGGCGGGCGCCACCGCCAGCTCATCCCGGACGGCAAGCTCTGCAGCGCGGGCCGCGACAAGTACCGCGGTCTCGACCTGCAACGCGCCGACTGGCCCGCCAAACGGGTCTCGCCGGGACCGCTGACCGTGACGTACCACGCGTCGGCACCCCACTCGAACAGCAACTTCGAGTTCTACATCACCAGGGACGGCTGGAACCCGACGCAGCCGCTGCGCTGGTCGGACCTCGTGCACATCCAGACGTTCAACGGCCAGAACCCCAGCACGTTCACGAACTGGACGCTGACCATCCCGAACCGCTCGGGACGTCACGTCCTCTACTCGATCTGGCAGCGCGTGGTCGGCAGCAACGAGGCGTTCTACACGTGCTCGGACGTCGACTTCGGCGGCGGCACCACGAACCCGCCGACGACCACCACCACGACGACCCAGCCGCCGACGACCACGACCACCACGACCCAGCCGCCGGTGGGCGGGACGTGGGCCGCGGGCACGACCTACTCGGTCGGCAACCGCGTCACCTACAACGGTGTGAACTACGAGTGCCAGCTCGCGCACACCGCCATCTCCGGCTGGGAACCGCCGGCCACGCCCGCACTGTGGCGACGCCTCTGATGCGGTTCTTCTTGCTGGCGCTCGCCTTCGTGGTGTCCGGCTGCGCGGCCACGCAGCCGGACGCCGTGTTGCGCGGCGATCCGCTGGACGTGATGTTCCTGCAGATGATGCTGCCCCATCACCAGCAGGGAGTGGAGATGGTCGCCCTCGCGCGCGACCGGGCGCAGAACGAGGAACTGCGCGTGCTGGCGGCCGCGATCGCGCAGACCCAGGCGGCCGAGGCCGACACGATGAAGGGCTGGCTGACGTCGTGGGGTGAACCGCTGACGGCACCGCCGGACTCGCACACGGGTCACGGCGGCATGCGGCAGTCCGATCCCGAGGAGGTGGCGCGACTGACCGCGTTGCGCGGCGCGGAGTTCGACCAGCGCCTGCTCAACGTCATGATCGCCCACCAGGACGACGCCGTGCAGATGGCGCGGTGGGAGACCGGCAGTGGCGCCGACCCGGAGGTGAAGGACCTCGCGGACCGGATAGACAAGTCCCGCACCGCGCAGATCGGCATGATGAAGAAGTTCCTCGACCGGGTCTAGCGGGGTACCCCATGGCGGACCGAAGGAGGCCGACATGCAACCCGTCCCGTTCCTCCCGTGGGTGTGGCGCGACCCGTCGTGGGCCGGTGAACCGGACCACGACCAGAACCTCGCGGACCGTCCCGACACCGGCCTGATCGGCTACGAGGTCGAGGCCACCGACGGTGGTATCGGCAAGATCGACGAGGACAACGCCAAGGTGCCGCACGACTGCCTGATGGTCGACACCGGGCCGTGGATCTTCGGCCGCAAGGTCGTGCTCCCGGTCGGCACCGTGCGGCACGTGGACCACGCGGAACGCAAGGTCCACGTCGACCGCACGAAGGAGCAGATCAAGAACGCTCCGGAGTACGACGCGGACGACCACGACACGTACCGCAAGAGCACCGACGACTACTACGCCGAGAGTTATCGCACCGACCCGCGCTGACCTGTGAAAAAGCGACTCTTGCAGGTCAGCACGGGCCCGTTCGAGTTCGTTCAGGACCGTACTGGAACGTCCAACGCGTGGTTCTGCTCCCCGTTGCTTCCCGAGCGTGCTCCCAATAGCCGACAAACCCCTTCCAGCAACCGTCGAGAGGTCAGTCCTCCAAGGGAGCGTCCGAGGTGGGCGCCAGACGGCCAACCTGTACCAGCATCATTCCGGCTGCTGAGCGACGCGATCAGGGGCAAGAAGGCCAGCGGTGCCCGCAACGCGGCCAGCTTGATTGCGTTGCCCAGCACCACCTCAAGCTCGGTTTCGAACGCGGCGTCGCCGGTGAGCCGCGGCTCTGGCGTTGCTACCTCAAGTCGGAGTCCTCCAATCGGACGACCGCGCACACGGCTACCGAAACGACAGCCCGTCGAACAGCCCATCATCACGGAGGCGCCGGGGGCAGGTGCCGGCTGATCTACGTCTTGCCCGTCAACGAGGCCTCCGCCGCGGCGGGGGCCTCGTTGCGTTCGACGACTAGTCGACAGCTTTCGCGGAGGCCGCCGACGTCACGGTGATCGACCAGCAGCCGTCTCGCTGTGACGAGGCGCCTCATCTGTCACATGAGCGAGCTACTTGTCACCAGCGGCCGGCCAAGTGGCGACATTCGTTGATTCGGTGTCCTTCGGGGTCCGGGGCCGGCGAGTCGTCCTACCGATGCCTGCTGACCTGCACGGACGCGTTTCTCGGCACGTAGAACGCAAGGGCCTGGCGGAGGCGGGGGCCATGGTGGCAGCAGAACTTCGGGGCGTGGCCGACGAGAAGTCCTCGCCGGCCACGCCCCGATCGTGAACGACCGCGCTTTCTTCCCCGTGCCGGCCTGATGCGGTGGTCGACCTCGGTGAACGGGCCTCAACCAGTCAGCAAGGCGCAGAGCCGCTCCGTCGCCTCGTCGAGCGAACCGGAGCCGTCGATCACCAGGTCGGGGTGTTCCGGCGGCTCATAGTTCTGGCCGACACCAGTCAGATTCGGCAGGGTGCCGGCCTTCGCCTTGGCGTACAGGCCCTTCGTGTCCCGGCTCGTGCACACGTCGATCGGCGTGTTCACCCAGACCTCGGCGAAGTCGCCCGGTTGGAACAGCCCCTTGGCCACCGCCCGGTCCGTTCGGAACGGCGAGACCAGCGCGACGATCACGATCAGTCCGGCGTCCAGCAGGACGCGGCTCACCTCGGCCACCCGGCGCACGTTCTCCGCGCGGTCCTGAGGGGTGAACCCGAGGTCCTTGTTCAGCCTGCTTCGAACGTTGTCGCCGTCCAGGACGTAGGTGTGCAGACCCGAGGCGTGCAGCCGCCGCTCCAGGGCGTCGGCGATCGTCGACTTGCCGGAGCTCGGCAGACCGGTCAACCACACCACCTTGGCCTGTTGCCCCTTCAACCGCTGCCTGGCGTCGCGGTTGACGGTGTAGTCGTGCGGAACGACGTTGCGCCCCCGCCTCAGCGCGTGCCGGACCATGCCGGCCGCCACGGTCTCCTTGCTCACCCGGTCCACGAGCAGGAAGCTGCCCGTGTCCCGGCAGTCCCGGTAGCTCTCCAGGCAAACCGGGCTGTCGGTGGTCAGCTCGACCGTGCCGATGTCGTTGAGGTCGAGGGTGCGGGCTGCGTACTGCTTGCCGGACACCACGTCCAGCCTGCCGCGCACGCTGGTGATCACGGCGGGCACGATCCGCGACCCGACCAGCATCAGGTAGGAGCGGCCGTGCCGCAGTGGCTCCTCGGCGGTCCAGACCAGAGTGGCGGAGCACGCCGTCGCCGGGGCCAGCCCGTCGTCGAGGGCGTCCGACGTGGTCAGCAGGTCCCCGCGACGGACATCGACGTCGTCGGTCAGGGTAACCGTCACCGGGGTGCCGGGGTCTGCCCGGTCGAGAGCGGCGCCGCCGGGGCCCAGCAGCCGGTCGATCTTCGACGTCACACCGCTGGCTGCGACCGCGACGGTGCTGCCCGCCCGGACCGAGCCGCCGACCACCGTGCCCGCGAAACCGCGGAACTGGTCCGCCCGGATCACGTACTGGACGGGCAGCCGGTAGCCGCCGCCGTCCGATCGCGGCCGGGCGGCCGATTGCGCCTGGCCGTCCCCTCGAGGCCGGTTGTTCAGCTCCCAGGTCGCCAGCGCGTCGAGCAGCGTCTGCCCGTCGTACCAGGGCAGGTTCGGCGACGGTTCGACGACGTTGTCCCCGTCGAGCGCGCTGGCCGGTATCACGCTCGCCGCCACCTCGAGGCCGGCCGCCGCAGACCGCACCTCGCTCGCGAGCTTCTCGAACACCTTCTGGTCGTAGTTCACCCCGTCGAGCTTGTTGACCACCGCGATGACGGAACGCACGCCCATCAGCGCGCAGATCGCCAGGTGCCGGTGGGTCTGTTCACGCACCCCCTTCGTGGCGTCCACGAGCAGGACGGCGACGTCCGCGGTGGATGCCGCCACCGCCATGTTGCGGGTGTACTGCTCGTGTCCCGGCGCGTCGGCGATGATCACCCGGCGCCCGGACGGCAGGTCCAGGAAGCGGTAGGCGACGTCGATGGTGATGCCCTGCTCGTGCTCTGCCTCCAATCCGTCGGTCAGCAGCGAGTAGTCCACCATTCCGGCCGGGATCGTGGACCCGCCGCGCCTGGTTCGCCTCGCGTAGTCGAGCTCGTCCTCGTTGGCGCCGCCGCTAGTGGCGAGCAGCCGGCCGATGAGGGTGGACTTGCCGTCGTCGACCGAGCCGCACGCCACCACTCGAAGCACGGAAACCATCAGAAGTAACCCTCCGACTTCTTGCTCTCCATGGACGTGCCGCCCTCACCGTCGATGAGCCGGCCCGCACGCTCGGACCTCCGGTCGAGCCGCATCTCGTCGATGACTTCTTCGACGTTCTCGGCCTTCGACTCGACGGCTGCGGTCAGCGGGTAGCAGCCGAGCGTGCGGAACCGCACGTGGCGCGGCTGCGGTTGCTCGCCCGGTTCCAGCGGGAAGCGATCGTCGTCCACCATGATCAACGATCCCTCCCGTTCGACGACCGGGCGTGGTGCGGCGAAGTACAGCGGCACCACGGCGATGTTCTCCCGCTGGATGTACCGCCAGATGTCCAGCTCCGTCCAGTTCGACAGCGGGAACACCCGCATCGTCTGGCCCTCGGCCAGCTCGGTGTTCGCCCGCCTCCAGAACTCTGGGCGCTGCGAGCGCGGCTCCCAGCGGTGGCCGGGCTCGCGGAGCGAGAAGATCCTCTCCTTGGCCCGCGAGCGCTCCTCGTCGCGCCGCGCTCCGCCGATCGCCGCGTCGAACCCGCTCTCGTCGAGCGCCCGGCGCAGTGTGACGGTCTTCATGATCCGTGTGTACTCGTGCGCGCCGTGGGTGAACGGCGTCGCGCCCTCCGGGTTGGTGTGCACCCTGAGGTCGAGCCTCAGCCGCTTGGCTATGTCGTCCCGGAAGGCGATCATCTCGCGAAACTTCCAGCCCGTGTCGACGTGCAGCACGGGGAACGGCATCCGGCCGGGCGCGAACGCCTTGGTCGCCAGATGCAGCAGCACCGAGGAGTCCTTGCCGATCGAGTACAACAGCACCGGTCGGCGAAATGCCCCGGCGACCTCGCGCAGCACATGGATCGCCTCGGCCTCGAGCACGTCCAAGACGCCTTCTTCGGCCATATGTCGGCCCTCCGTCGTCAGTCACGCTGATAGACCTGATCAATTTGTGTCACGACGCACGCGCGGTCCGCGCTAGACCGCGAGGCGGTGACGAGAGAGCGCCTCGTAAAAGGGCGCGTGGTGCTCGGCGACGCGGCGCAGGTGCTCGTTGGTGTCGGGCGTCTCGCGCCGCTTGGGCGCCTTGACTTCCAGCCCGCTGCTCTCGGCCACGTCCGCGTGCCACCGGGCCGTGCGCTCCCAGTTCGCCCCCCGGCCGGGGTCCCAGCTCATCGCCTCGGGCATGAACTCCAGCCCGACCCGCTCGCAATACGCCCGGACCGTCGCCTCCGGGTTGGCCACCAGGTCGTCTCCGTCGATCACCAGCGGGAGCTCGCCGGTGGCCGACCGCACGGCTTCGAAGATGTCGCGCAGGTATTCGAACCCGTACTCGTCCAGAGTGGCCTCCGGGTTCATGGCGTAGTGCGACGAGATCGCACCCCGCGGCTCCCGGATCATGAAGGTGTTGATGACGTCGGTGAACAAGCGCTCGTCTTCGAGCAGCGCCGTGTACTTGTAGTCGGAGGTGTCCTTGACGAACACCCGCCGGTCGTTGGCGTTGACGTCGAGAACCACGTCGAGCAGTTCCGTCGCCGAGGTCGCTTCCCGGCCCGCGAACTCGAAGTGGCCGTCCAGTTGCAGGTACGAGAACGGCTCGTGGGCCACCTCGAGATCACCGCGCTCCAGCATGATCCGCAGGAACGCCGTGGACCGTGACCGGGGCACGGCCCACAGCACGATGGGCTTCGGCGCGGCGCTCATTGCGACCACTCCGTGGGTTCGCGGTCCCAGCGGTGTTCGCGCAAGCTCGCCATCAGCTCCTCGCTCAGCGGCTCGGCGTCGCTGGTGGTGACGTTGGCGTGCACGTGCCTGGGATTGCGCATGCCGGGGATGACGGTGGTGACGTCGGGGTTCTGGAGGATGAAGCGCAGAGCGAGTTCGGGCATGGTCATGCCCTCGGGCACGATCCGGGCCAGTCGTTCGGCGCGCTCCACGCTCGGGACGAGGTTCTCGGGAACGAAGTAGGTGTTGCGCCAGTCGCCTTCGCTCCAGCGGCTGTCGCGGGTGAGGGTGCCGGTGAGCGTGCCCTCGTCGAAGGGCACCCTGGCGATCACCGCGACGTCCAGCTCACGGCACGCCGGGAAGAGCTCGTCCTCGGGAGCCTGGTCGAAGATGTTGTAGATGACCTGCACCGAGTCGATCAGCCCGGTTTTCAGCGTCTCGAGCACGTTCCACGGTTCCCACCGGTTGACGCTGATACCGACGCCCTTGATCAGTCCACGTTCCTTCATCTTGATGATGGGGTCCTGCCACGCCGGGTCGTGCGCCCAGGCGTCCTCCCAGACGTGGAACTGGAACAGGTCCACGGACGGCACGCCGAGCCCTTCGAGGCTGCGGTGCAGGTAGTCCCAGAGGTGGTTCGGCGGGAACACCTCGGACAGCTGGGACTCGCGGGTGGACGGCCACTTGCAGTCCTTGGGCGGGACCTTGGTCGCGACGTGGAGCCGGCGGTCCGGGTGCCGCTTGATCAGCTGCCCGAGCATCTCCTCGCTGTGCCCGCGGCCGTAGATCCACGCGGTGTCGAAGAAGTTGCACCCGAGCCGCACGGCCTCGTCGAGCGCGGCGTTGCCGGTCTCGTCGTCGGCACCGGTCCATCCACCCTCGCCGCCGGCTACGCCCCACATGCCGTAGCCGACATCGCCGACCATCCAGCCCAGTCGGCCGAATCGACGCTCACGCATCGCTTCCCCCTCCTGTGGTCGAAAGGAGGGGTGCCTCGCTCCAGCGGTTGCCACCCGAGCCGAACCGGGTCTGCTGCACCACGCCGTCCGCGACCTTCGTCCCTTCGACATGGACGACGCCCCGGTGGACGGACAGGGTCACGCTGCCGCTGACCTCGCCGACGAGCCGGTCGATCGCGTCTCGCGCCGCCCGTGCGGCCGGCTCCAGCCACCGGGCCTCGTACATCGCGGAGCCCAGGACGGCGGCCATCCGGTCGTAGAGTTCGCGCCCGGCCGCGTCGAGGGCGGTCTGCAGGATGCGGGTCCACGCGTGGTCGAGCAGTTCCAGGCCGGGCGCCTCGTAGATGCCGCGGCACACCGTGCCGATGATGCGGCGCTCGACCACGTCACGCAGCCAGATACCGTGCCGCGCACCAATGTCGTTCGCCCGTGTCATCCACTCGACCGGGTCGGGTCCGCTGCCGTTGACGTCGGCGACCCGTCCGTCGCGGAAGGTGACCGTGACGGTCTCGGGCTCGGCCGCGGTCTGCCTGGGCCACTCGCTCCACCGCGGATCGAGCCGGGTGACCGGCGTCTCGAGGTCTTCCAGTTCGGCCGACTCGTGCGAGCTGCCGGCGAGGTTGGCGTCGGTTGACCGCTCGGCGCCGCTACCGCGGTCGAGGTGCAAATCGTGCTCCACCACCGCTTTGAGCATGGCCTCGCGATCGGGGAACCGGCCGAGCGCCTGTGGGATCGTCCACGGTTCGATGACGGACAGTTCCGGCGCTACCTGGGCTCCGTAGCGCGCGAAGCGGCGCTGGTCGTTACCCCCGCCGACGCAGCCGTGGGCGAACGCCTGGCATCCGTCCGCCCGCATCAGCGGCGCGAGCTCGCTGACGAGCACGAAACGCGCGGCGCCGGTGGTGTTCCAGTAGCCGCCGTCGTGGCGGGCTTGGTACCGCAAGAGATCCGACGCCACGGCGGCCATCGACGGCCTCAGGTCGACGAAGGTGACCTCAGCGCCGAACGCGCGCAGAGAAGAGGCGAGCGCGTTCACCTCGGCACGATCCGATTGACCGATGTCGGCGATGTAGTGCCTCGTCGGGGCGGACGATTCGTGGAGCCAGACCCCGACGGCCTGGGAGGAAACTCCACCCGATTGAAATAACCCTATACGTTCATTCCTATCAGCTCTTGACACGAACTCCCCTTACGCTGGCGGACGGACACGCTGGCGGGTGGGCGACTGTGGCGACCAATACGTCGGCCTCCGCCGAGCATAACTTGCGGATCGTGATCCGGCACATCGAGCAGAAGACGCGGCGCCGCCGCACCCGTGCTGTCGGCGCGGTGGACTCCGGTCGCCCCGCCGTCCTTTCGGGACAATTAGCCCCGAGCGAGCTGGGATAAGCGAGCGAGTGCGCGAACGTGAGTGAAGATCATCGTCCACAATGGAACTTGAATAATTGCACTATTTGAGTGACAACGGCTTGGCGGTCGCGTTTCCGGGTACCCGAGCGCCATGGGGTTACACGTTCGGACTGTCGAACAAAGATCAACTGTGCAGTTTCGTTCCTTGGGGGGCATCACCGGCACGACGCCGATAAGGCGTGATCCCGCCGGTGCGGCACAGGCTTCGGATTACCACACTCGTGCGCCATTCATATATCGAATACCTCTGCTCAAGAAGCACGTCGAGCAGGCGTTTCCCGAGCTAGGTGGCCTGCGGCCCCAGAAGCAGAGGGGCCAAGAGGACCACTCATGCCGCCACCGACTGGCGCACATCCGCTGATAACAATGGCGCCAATATGTGGCATCCACACGTTCAGCGGCAACTTTAGGACTTCTACTCGACACAGACTCGTCCGCACCGACAGCACCCGCGAAACCCGGCTACACTGTCCGCAGTCGCCGAACACTTCTTCAACATCCTCGCCACTCGCGTAGGGTCGGCCATGTCCATGCGAAACTCGCCGACCCGATCAGTTGCCGATCCGTCGGCACGAGGGATTCCCGTTCGGATCATGGGAGTGCGATGCAACATCATCAGCAGGAGCACCTGAGCGAACGCGCCTGGAAAGCAATTCACTTACACTTGGGGCCGCAGCGCGAATTCCCCTGGCAAAGCACCGTCCTCGACCTGTTCTGCGGGCAGGTGAAGAGGGCTCCCGACCGTCCCGCCATCCACTACCGGGACACCACGATGAGTTATGCCGATCTCGACGTCGCGGCCAACGTGACCGCCCACCGACTGATCGGCAACGGGGTGTCGAAACTGCAGTTGGTACCCGTATTGGTAGCGGACGGGCCCGAGTTTCCGTCAGCGCTCTTCGGGGTGATGAAGACGGGTTCGGCGTTTGTACCGCTGGATCCGGCCTGGCCGATCGACCGCCTCAAGGCGACCCTGGAGGAACTGTCGCCGCCCGCAGTCGTGGTGTCGCCGGGGACCGTGGGCACCCTCGCCGAGCTGGACTTGGCCCTGCCCGTGGTCATCGTCGACTGCGCGGAACCGCGGCACGCCCCGGCCGAGGCGGCACCCCCGCCAGCCGGCCGAGAACCCGGACCGGAGGACTTGATCTACGGGTTCTTCACCTCCGGCTCGACGGGCACGCCCAAGTGCGCGCTCAACCGCCATCGCGGCCTGGTCAACAGGTTGACCGCGATGTCGCGCCGGTTCGGTGACGGGGCCGATCACGTGACGCTGCAGAACAGCCGGTCGACGTTCGACTCCTCCATGTGGCAGGTGTTGTGGCCACTGGTGTCCGGCGGGCAGGTCGTGCTGCCGCACCGCGACGGGATCCTCGACCTCGAGAAGACCGCCATGACCATCGGGCGCCACGGGGTCACGGTCACCGATTTCGTGCCGTCCGTGCTCGCGGCGTTCGTGTCGCTGCTGGAGCTGCGCGAGGACCTGCGCGCCGCGATGTCGAGCCTGCGGCGCCTGCTGATCGGAGGGGAGACGGCCAACCCCGGCGTGGTGCATCGGCTGCGCGCGCTGCTGCCCGGGATCGAAGTCACCAACACCTTCGGGCCGACGGAGTGCTCGATCGGGTCGGTCTTCCACGACGTCGTGGACGCGGACGTCGACCGGATTCCGCTCGGGCGCCCCATCGACAACACCTCGGCGATCGTGCTTGACGACGGCCTCGAGCCCGTCCCGGTGAACACGTCCGGCGAGGTGTACCTCGGCGGTGAGTGCCTCGGCGCGGGCTACCTCAACGATCCCGAGCGCACCGCGAAAGCCTTCGTGGCCAACCCGTTTCCTGACATCCCGGGAGAGAAGCTGTACCGGACGGGCGACCTGGCACGGGTCGGTGAGGACGGGCTGCTGTACTTCATCGGCCGGCGCGACGAGCAGGTCAAGCTCGGTGGCGTGAGGGTGGAGCTCGGCGACGTCGAGTCGGCTCTGGCCGACCACCCGCTCGTGGGCGACGCGATGGCGGTCGTGGTCGGCGAGGCACCGGAATCCACCCTGGTCGGTTGCGTCACGCCGCGGGTGGAGGGCGAAGAACCCTCTGTGGAGGACATCCGCAAGCACGCGGCGGAGAAGCTGCCGGCGGAGCAGGTCCCGCGAATGATCGCCGTGATCGACGAGCTTCCGCTGAACCACAACGGCAAAGCGGACCGCAAGGCACTGGCCTCGATCATCACCACCGAGACGGCGCAGCACAACGGCTCGGTCGAGGACATCGAGCCGCCAGCCAGCCCGATGGAGGAGCTGCTCTGCTCGGCGTGGTGCGAGGTGCTCAGTCGGGAACAGGTCTCGGTGGTCACACCGTTCTCCGAGTACGGCGGCAACTCGCTGCTCGCGAACCGGCTCACGGTCGCGGTCGGCGCTCGACTGCACAAGCCGGTGCGCCCCAAGGACCTGATCGTCGCGTCGACCGTGCGCGCCCAAGCGGAGCGGCTGACCAAGGGCGTCGACGACGACAGTGCCGAACTGGCCTATGTCGAGCACGACCTGGGGTGGCGTCCACCGCAGACGCTGCTGCTCACCGGTGCGACCGGGTTCGTCGGCGTACACGTCTTCGCCGAGTTGCTGACGACCTCCGATGCCGGACTGATCTGCCTGGTGCGGTGTGCCGATCCGCCCGACGGGGTCCGGCGGCTGATCGAGGTACTGGAGCGGTACCGGCTGACGTCCGCCTGGCGGCTGCTGCCCACGGCGATCGAGACCGGACGGGTCGAGGTGGTCCCCGGCAACCTGGGCAGCGAGCTGCTCGGCCTGCCGCAGTCCCGGTTCGACACGATCGCGTCGACCGTGTCCGGCATCGTCAACGCCGCCGGGGTGGTGAACTTCCTGGCGGGCTACCTGGACCACCGCCCGACCAACGTGCTCAGCGTGCGGGAGCTCATCAAGATCGCCACGGGCGGCGCCCGCGTGCACAACCTGTCGACCCTGAGCATCTTCCCGCCCGGTGGGCCGGACGCCTCGCGCGTCACCGAGGACCAGCTCCCAGAGCCGGACCAAGTCGCCACCGACGGCTACAACCGGTCGAAGTACGTCGCCGAGCACCTGCTCGCCAACGCGCGGCGGCAGGGCGTCGGCTCGGTGGCCTACCGGCTCGGCGAGGTCTGGCCGCACCGCTCGACGGGCGTGGCCAACCCGGATTCCTTGGCGCACAACCTGTTGTACGCGTGCGTGCGCACCGGGTGCGTGTTCCCGACCGGAGCCGCGACCGACATGACCCCGGTGGACGTGGTCAGCCGGTTCGTGGCTCGCGCCGCCACCCGCGACATCGAGGTGCCCGACGGTGCGGTGCACGTGCTGTGGCCGGGGGTGCTGCGCTTCGCCGAAGCGTTCGACGTCCTCGCCGAGCGGTGCCGGCTCGACCGGGTCGGCTACGCGCGGTTCCGCGAGCGCCTGGAGGCCGTCGCCGAGTTCGACGAGAGGCTCGCCCGGCTGCACCTGCTGCTGCCGCCCCCGGTCGACGGCTGCGACCCGGCGCCTGCCGCGTTCGACCTGATGTTCACCGACAGCTCGCGGCAGTTCGACACCGAGCGGTTCAGCCACCACGCGGACTCGGAGGCGCCGGCCGCGGCGGACACGCTCAGGGCGCTCGACCGGTACCTCACCGAACTGGCCGACCTGCCCCCATTGGCGACACAGGAAAGGTAAGCGTTATGGAGGAGAAGTTCGTGGTGGTGACCAACCACGAGGAGCAGTACTCGATCTGGCCCGACGGCAGGGAGATCCCGGACGGCTGGCGTGAGGCCGGGTTCGAAGGCGGCAAGAGCGACTGCCTGGCGCACATCGCGCAGGTGTGGACCGACCTGCGTCCGTTGAGCGCGCGACGGTGAAGGAGGAGAGCGAGATCATGACCACCCCACCCAAAGGCGGCAACGTCGACGAGATCAAGCGCGCTTTGCTGGAGAAGAAGGTTCGCCAGCGCGTGGCCGAGAAGGCCGAGAAGGAACGGATCGTCGCCGTCCCCCGCACGGACAAGATGGCCATCGCCGAGCAGCAGCGGTTCCTGTGGTTCCTGCACCAGATGGTCGCGGGCGCCCCGGTCTACAACGTGCCGTTCGCGATGCGCCTGCGCGGAGAGCTGGACATGTCCGCCCTCTCCGAGGCGTTGCGCGGCATCGTCACGCGGCACGAGAGCCTGCGCACCCGGTTCGGCGACGAGCACGGTGTGCCGTTCCAGACCGTCGACCCGCCGCCCGAGACGTGGGAGCTTCCGGTCACCGAGGGCACCGAGGAGTCCATTCAGGACTGGATCGACGAGCACGTGCGCGAGGAGTTCGACTTGCGCAACCATCCGCCGTACCGGTTCGGCCTGCTGCGCCTGGGCCCAGAAGACCACGTGCTGTCCATCGTCTGGCACCACATCGTCATAGACGGGTGGTCGTCGCGCCAGTTCGCCGAGGAGTTGACGGCCCGCTACGAGGACCCGAAGGGTGCGGAGTTCCCCGAGCTGACGCTCCACCCCGCCGACTACGCGGCGTGGCAGCGGCTCTGGCTGCTCAGCGAGGAGCCGACCAAGCAGATCGACTACTGGCACTCCGCCGTGGACGGGATGGAACCGCTGGAGTGGCGCAGCGACCACCAGCGTCCGGCGGCGCCGACCGGGGCGGGGCGCATCTACGAGACCCGCCTGCCCGACGACCTCGCGCGCGGCATCCGCGATCTGGCCCGAGCCGAGAACGTCTCGCTGCTCGCACTGACGATGGCGGCCTACCAGGTCGTCCTGGGCCGCTACACCGGTCAGGATGACATCGCGCTCGGATCGGTCCTCTCCGGACGGACGCGCTCCGAGACCGAATCCATGATGGGGTTCTTCGCCAACACGGTGATCATCCGTGGCAACCTCGAGGGCAACCCCACGTTCCGCGACCTGGCGCGGGCCGCCAACAACGACGTCCTCGAGGCGATGGCGAACCAGGACGTGCCGTTCGGCCGCCTGGTGGAGGAGCTCAAGCCGGAGCGCGTGCCGGGACGCAACCCGGTGGTCGCGCACCTGTTCACCCTGCTGCCGGAGCCGATGATCGCGCGCTGGCGCTTTCCCGGCGTCGAGGTCGAGATGCTGACGCCGCAGCCGGAGACGACCCGGTTCGACCTCACCTTCCAGATCAACGACCTGCCGGACGGCGGGCTCGGGGTGTGGATCGAGTACTCCTCCGAGCTGTTCGAGCACGAGAGCGTCGAGAGGCTGATCCGGCACTTCACCACGGTCATGACCGATGCGCTGAGCAGGCCGGACGCTCGGTTGGACGCGCTGACCATCATGTCCGACGACGAACAGCGGCGCACTCTCGCCGAGTGGAACCCCGAGCCCGGCGAGCGCGACGAGCGCCTGCTGCACGAGCTGTTCGCGGCGCGCGTCGCCGAAGCGCCCGACGCGGTCGCGATGCGCTTCCAGGGCGAGGACCTGACCTACGCGCAACTGGACGAGCGGTCCAGCAGGCTGGCGCACGCGCTCGCCGACGAGTTCAAGGTGGGTTCTGGCAGCGTAGTCGGTGTGCTGCTGGAGCGCGGGTTCGACCTGCCGACCGCCGAGCTCGGCGTGCTCAAGGCAGGAGGGGCGTGGCTGGCGCTCGACCCGCAGTACCCGCCGGAGCGGCTGGCCTACCAGCTGGGTGACGCCGACGTGGCCGCCGTGGTGACGACGTCGGACCTGGCCGACAAGGTGCCCGCCGAGACGGGGCGGATCCTGTTGGACTCGGATGCGCTCGACGGGCGGGAAATCACGCCGCCTTCGGTGAGCGGGGCGCAGGAGGACGCGGCCTACGTCATCTACACGTCGGGCTCGACCGGCACCCCCAAGGGCGTCCTCGTCCCCCACCGGGCCGTGGTGAACTTCTGCACCACCTTCCAGCAGATGTTCTCGGTGACGCCGGACGACCGCATCCTGCAGTTCTCCAACCCCGCCTTCGACGTCAGCGTGTCGGACGTGTTCTCGACGCTGACGGCCGGCGGGACCATCGTCGGCGCGCCGCGCCCCGACCTGCTCGACCCGGAGAAGCTCCAGGCGCTGCTGGCCGAGGAGCGGGTGACGATGGTGGACATCCCGCCCGTGGTGCTCGGGATGCTCGACCCGGCGAAGCTGGACGACCTGCGGGTGTGCTTCATCGGCATGGAGCCGTTCGGCCCCGAGCTGGTCAACCGGTGGAGCAAGCCGGGGCGCGAGTTCCACAACGGGTACGGGCCCACCGAGGTCACCATCACGTGCGTCGACTACCTGTGCCCGCCGGAGCCGATCGACGGGATGCCGCCGATCGGCCGGGCGATGGCCAACCAGCGCGCCTACGTGCTGGACAGCGGACTGCGGCCGGTGCCGGTCGGCGTCCCCGGTGAGCTCTACATGGCGGGCGCCGGTCTGGCCATCGGCTACCTCGGCAGGCCTGACCAGACCGCCGAGAAGTTCCTGCCCGACCCGTTCGCCCCGACTCCGGGCGAGCGCATGTACGCCACCGGCGACCTGGTGCGCTGGAACACCGACGGCAACCTGCAGTTCCTGGGCCGGGTGGACCGCCAGGTGAAGCTGCGCGGCCTGCGGGTGGAGCTCGGCGAGATCGAGCACGCCATCGAGAGCTTCGAGGGCGTGCGGCAGTGCGTCGTGACCGTGCACGACTCGGGCACGCCCTCGGCCTGGCTGGCCGCCTACGTCGTCGGCGAGTTCGAGCCGGACGCGCTGCGCGAGCACCTCACCGGGCGACTGCCCCAGCACATGGTGCCCAACGACTACGTGCGGCTGGAACAGCTCCCGCTGACCTCGACCGGCAAGGTCGACCACGCCCAGTTGCCCGACCCGCGTCCCGACGGCGGCGTGGTGAAGGTCGAGCTGTCGACCGAGACGGAGCGCCGGATCGCCGACATCTGGCAGAGCCTGTTGAACCTCGAACCCGGCAGCGTCGGTGCGCAGGACAACTTCTTCGTCCTCGGCGGGAACTCGCTGCAGGTGACGCAGATGATGTCGCGGGTTCGCGACGCCTTCCAGGTGACGCTCGACCCGCGGCGGCTGTTCAGCTACCCGTTGCTCAGCCAGTTCGCCGAGAAGGTCGACGAAGCGCAGCGCGCACTGCTGGGTGACGACGAGGTGGCACAGCTGGAAGCCCAGATCGCCGACATGTCCGAGGAGGAGATCGACCGGCTGCTGAGCGAGCGGAGCTGATGAACGGCCCGCGGCCACGCACCCTGGAGGAGAAGCGTCGCGCGCTGCTGCGGCTGCGGTTGCGGCACAGGCAGGAGGAGGTCCTCGCACAGCGCGGAACCTCCCCTGCCGCGCCGGCGCCGGACTCCGATCAGCAGGGGGCGTCACCCCTCGTGCCGCTCAAGTCGACCGGCACTCGTCCGCCGCTGTTCCTCGTGCACGCGGTGGGCGGATCGGTGGCGCCCTACGTCGCGCTGGCCGCACTGCTGGGAGACGACCAGCCCGTCTACGCGCTGGAGGATCCCGCTCTGGGCGGCGGCCCGGCCGAAGCGCGGTCGCTGCCCGACATCGCGGCCGCCTACCTGGCAGCGGTCCGCGAGGTCTGCCCACGAGGACCGCTGCGCCTCGGTGGCTGGTCGGCGGGCGGAGCGGTGGCGCTCGACATGGCGCGCCAGGACGGTGACGTCGAGGTGGTGCTGGTGCTGGACACCGGCATCCCCGACGCACCGTCCACCCCCCGCGACGACGAACTGCACGCGTGGTTCGACGCCGACGTCGCAGAAATGGGCGCAGGACTGGACGAGGCCGAACTAACGGAGCGGTACCAGGTGTTCGCGGGCAACGTGCGCGCGTTCCTGAGGTACCAGCCGCCCCGCGTGGACGCGCGGGTGGTGCTGCTGCACACCGACGAGCACTCCGAGCCGGGGTACGTCGAGCGGTGGCGCGCCCTCGCTGATGTCGTCCGCGTGGTGCCGGGCGACCACTACACCATGCTCCGAAACCCCCACATCGAGGCGCTTGCGGAAGCGATGCGCGACGAACTGAGCGAGGTGGATGCACGATGATGCCGACCTTCACACCGGAACAGGAAGAATTCCGGGAAGAGGTCTGCGAGCTGCTGTGCGAGGACGCGGTGCGCGACGAGATCGCGCAGGCACGGCGGGCGCCGTTCGGGCAGGAGCCCGGGTTGCTCGACGTACACCGGCGGCTGGGCAAGCTCGGCAGGCTCGCGACCAACTGGCCCGAGCGCTACGGCGGAGCGGGTCGAACGATCGTGGACAAGGCGATCCTCACCGAGGAGATGATCCGCCACGGCGTGCCCGAGAACGTGCACTCGCTGGGCATCGACATCGTCGGGAACGCCATCCACCTGTTCGGCACGGAGGAGCAGAAGGAGCGGTTCCTGCCGGGCCTCGCGCGCGGCGAGATCACCGCCAACGTGCTGTTCAGCGAGCCGGATGTCGGATCGGACCTGGCGTCGCTGACGACGCGCGCGGAACCGGACGGCGAGAACTGGCGCCTGTACGGCCGGAAGATCTACAACATGAAGGCCCAGCACAGTGATTTCGCGCTGTGCGCGGCCCGCACGTCGACCGGCCCGGTCAACTTCTCCGGGATCACGCTGTTCCTGGTGCCGCTCAAGAGCATCGGCATGATCATCGAACCGGTGTGGAACCTGTCCGAGGAGCGGTTCGACCTGGTGACGCTCGACGGGATCCGGGTCGGCGCCGAGGACGTCCTCGGCGAGGTCGGCGACGGGTGGCAGGTGTTGAACGACGTGCTCCCCTTGGAGCGCACCGGACTGGATCACTCCGCGAAGGCGGAGCGCACGCTGACCGCGCTGCGCGAACACGCGCCGCCGGGGTGCGAGGAACGTCTGGCGGAGCTGGAGACGCGGGTGCGAGCGGCGCGGCTGCTGGCGTGGCGGTGCATCACCGACCTGCACGAGGGCCGGCCCGACAAAGTGCACTCCGCGACCGCCAAGTGGTACACGTCCGAGACCGCCAAGGCGTTGTCCGTGGCGGCGGTCGAACTGCTCGGACCGCGGGCACTGCTGGACGCACGCGATCCCGAGGCGATCGCCGAGGGCCTGTTCGACGCCTCGCTGCGGGAGGCGCCGGGGCTCACGCTCGCCCAGGGTTCTTCGGAAATCATGCTCTTCTTCGTCGCCGGAGCGAAATTGGGGTTGCCGTCATGAGCGGAATGGACACCGCGGCGATCGCGGACTTCTTCGACGATGAACTGGCGCCGATGGTGCGCCGGATGGCCGATCGGCCGCGCACGGGAGAGGACAGCGCGGAGAGTGAAGCCCGCGAGATCCGCAAGATGGTGTGGCAGGGTCTGATCGGCCTCGACGCGCTCGACGCCTCCGACACCGCGGAGCTGGCGGAGCTGCTCGGATCGGTGCTGTACCAAGGGCCGCTGCTCGACACGATCACCGCGCGGGAACTCCTGCCGGACAACGACATCGGCGAGGCCCCGGTAGCGCTGGCGGTCACGGACGAGCCGTGGTCCGTTCAGGACGACCGGATCACCGCGCGGCGCGCGTTCGTGGGGTTCGCGGCAGAGGTGGACCACTTCCTCGTGGGCGGTGTCGACGGAGGCGGACTGCGCTTGGCGCTCGTGTCCGCCGGCCACCCGTCCATCACGATGCGGCGGTACGAGGACACAGGCCGGGGCGAGGCGTATGGGGTCGAGTTCGCGGGCACGCCCGTGACCACCTGCGCCGGCTCCTCCGCCGAATGGGAGGGGGCGCTGGCCAAGGCGCGGGTGCGCCAGGCGGCGTACCTGGTGGGTCTTGCCCAGGCCGCGCTCGACCACGCCGTCGACCACGCCAAGACACGCCGCCAGTTCGGCCAGCCCATCGGCAAGTTCCAGGCGCTGGCGTTCCGGCTCAGCGAGCTGTCCATGCACATCGACGCGACGCGCCTGCTGGTGCGCGACCGCGACGCGGCCGCGCACGCGGCGGCCAATCTCGCGGCGGCGTCGGACCTGGCCCGCACCGTCACGACGCAGACCATGCAGATCCACGGCGCCGCGGGCATGCTGACCGACAACGACGCCCAGCTGTACTACCGGCGGGCGGCGGTTGAGGCGGTGCGGCTGGGCACGCCGTCCCAGCTGCGACGCGAGAGTTCACAGACGCGATGACGGGGGCCGTGGCGACAGGGGAAGCTCTTGCGGGGTAAGCCGATGAACCTGGTAGTACAGAAGTACGGCGGAACGTCGTTGTGTGACGCGAACAAGATCAGGCACGCGGCGCAGCGCATCGCCGCCGAGGACAGATACGTGGTCGCCGTTGTCTCCGCGATGGGCAGCACCACCGACACCATGCTCAACCTGGCACACGACATCACCGACAGCCCACACGCTCGCGAACTGGACGTCCTGCTCAGCACCGGTGAACGAGCCTCTGCCGCGGCGCTCGCCCTGGCGCTGCACGAGCTGGGCGTGCCCGCCCGCTCGTTCAGCGGCCGCGACGGCGGCATCCTCACCGACGGGGTGCACGGCAGCGCAAGCATCGTCAGCGTCGACGCCGTCAGGATCCGCGAATGCGTCCACTCCGGCATCGTCCCCGTGGTGACGGGTTTTCAGGGTGTCGCCACGGACACCGGCGAGCTCACGACCCTGAGCCGAGGCGGCTCCGACACCACAGCCGTGGCCCTGGCCGCAGCGTTGGGGGCCGAGGTGTGCGAGATCTTCACCGACGTCGAGGGGGTGTTCACCGCCGATCCGCGACACGTCGCCGAAGCCCGCAAGGTGGACCACCTCTCCTACGGGGACATGGCCGAGCTGGCCGCCCACGGCGCCGCGGTACTCGCCCATCCCAGCGTGGAGTACGCCAGGAACCACCGTGTTGCCCTCCACGTCCGCCCCAGTGCGACCCACGCCGCCGGGACGTGGGTGACCGGCTCCCACCCGATCCCGCCCGATGGCGAGCGGTTCACCGCGGTCGGCATCGCCCACCAGACCGGCCGGCTGTGCGGTCAACTCGACGGGGTCGACCCCGTCGCCCTGACCGCGATCACCGCCGCGCTGGCCGATCCGGTGCTGTCCGCGGAGATCGTCGACGACGCGACCGCCGGATCGGCCAGCGCCGCTCGTCCGCTGCGGTTCATCGCACCGGCCGCCAACCGGCACGAGGCCGAGCGGGTCCTCGCCGACCTGCACGCCGCCGGCGCCTTCACCAGGCGCCACTGGTCCGGGCCGATGGGGAAGGTGTCGTTGGTGGGCCGCGGGCTCCCCGCCCACCACAACGAGGTGCGAAACCTCGTGGTGGACACGCTCAAGACGCACCGCACCTCCGTGCAGGACATGACCGTCCATTCGCGACGGATCTCCATCACCTGCGCCGAACACGACGTGTTCAACGTGGCAACGCAACTCCACCGCACGTTCCTGCCCCCGGCGCCTGCGCAGACGACTGGTCCCGCACAGGAGACCGCACAACCGCGCCGAAGCCCCGATGGGGCCACGTGGAACGAGAACGCGGCTGCGCCGAGACCGGCCCTGGATGCGGAACTTCCCCGCCTGCGTGATCGACTCGCGACCCAGCGTGACAGTAGGTAACCTTAAATGGTGCTTTTAAAGGTTACCCATCGCCCCGTGGCGCTGTGCCCGTCGTGTGCGGGAATCATGCCGCGCTCCGGGATCGCCTCGGCCTGATCGAGTTCTCGCTCGAACTGACGGTCGACAGAAGCGAAAGGAATCTGGCATGGCGGAAGCGTCGTCCCGCACGGCTGAGAAGGGCGAGAACAAACTCGGATCCCGGCAGTTCTGGCAGCTCACCGTCATCTGCGGCACCCAGTTCTTGATCGCGCTCGACTACTCCATCATCAACGTCGCCGCCCCGAGCATCAGCGAAGGGCTGAACTTCGCCTCCGGGGGCGGCGTCGCATGGGTCCTGTCCGCCTATCCACTCGCTTTCTGCGGCTTCCTCCTCCTCGGGGGAAGGGTCGCCGACCTGTTCGGACGGAAGCGGGTGTTCATGTGGAGCCTCGTCGGCTTCGTCCTCGCTTCGCTGGTCGCTGGCCTCGCCTGGTCACCGGCGGTCCTCATCGCGGGCCGCGCCCTGCAGGGTGTCGCCGCCGCCTTCGTCGCCCCGGCGGGTCTCGGGCTCCTCCAATCGGCCATCCCGGAAGGACCGCAACGAGACCGCGCTCTCGGCATCTACGGATCGGCGCTGTCGGCGGGATTCGTCTCCGGCATGGTCCTCGGTGGTGTGCTCACCGAGTTCGCCGGCTGGAGGTCCGTCTTCCTGATCAACGTGCCGATCGTCCTGGTCGCCTGGCTCCTCGCCAGGGCCTACCTCGACGAGAGCCGGGACTCGCGCGCATCCCGCAACCTCGACTTCGCCGGCGCGGCCTTGGCGACCACAGGCATGGTCGCCTTCGTGTTCGCCCTCACCGAAGCGGGGAAGTACGGCTGGTTGTCGGCGCCGATCCTCGTGGCCGCCGCGATCGCGGTGCCCGCCGTCGCCCTCTTCCTCCGGGTTGAGTCCCGAAAGGACAACCCGCTCGTACCGCTCTCGATCTTCCGCGTGTCCGCCATCGGCCCGGCCAACCTGGTCAACATCCTGCTGATCTGCTCCTACGGCGGGATGCTGTTCATCCTCACCCTCTACCTCCAGCAGCACCTCGGCATGGGCGCGCTCCCGACGGGTCTGGTGTTCTCGGTCTCCGGAGCGATCGCGATCGTCACCGGTATCTACGCGAGCAAACTCACCGAGCGGTTCGGGCTGTACCGCGTTCTCCTGGTCGCGATCATCATCGAGACGCTCGGCATCCTGGTCATGGTGGGCCTCCCGGAGGGGCACGGGCTCACCCTCGTCCTCATCGGCACCTCCGTGAACGCCTTCGGCCACATCATCGCGCTGATCACGACGAGCATCGCCGGCACGAACGGCGTCGACGAGGGCAGGCAGGCCACGGCGGGCTCCCTGATCAACGTGTCCCAGCAGTTGGGGCTGGCCGTGGGCGTGGGCGTTCTGACCTCGGTGGCGGCGCACTTCACCACGATCTCCGGTGGGGCGGGGGCACCCGGCGCCGTCCTCGTGGGCTGGCGCTGGGCACTCTGGTTCGCGGTCGGGTTCGCGGTCGCGGCGATCATCGCGACCGTCCTCTTCCGGAAGCGCTTCCAGGGAGAGGTCCAGTAGATCGGGTGGGAGTGCCGTGTGGGCCCGGTCGCGCACCCGGCCCACACGGCCACGCCGAAGGCCGGCACCGGCCTTCGTGGCCTGAAACCGGGAAACCACATACGATTGGTTCAATGGTCACCGTCATCACCGCACGGGCCCGGTCACCCTGGCAGGCCGCCCACTTCATCGGCGGCCACCTGGTGCTGGACCTCACGAACACCGTCTTCGACCGGATGCACCCGGTCGAAGACGGTGAGTTGGTGAAGTCACCCTCGGACGTCCTGGCCTGGTGCGCCTCCGCAGGGCTGTTCGAGGAGGCGCCGACGTTGGCGGAGGCATCCGCGGCTGATCTCGTCCTGGAGTTCCGAGCCGTTCGCGAACAGGTGTGGGCCGTGTTCAACGCGGTGGCGCGCAACGAGGAAATGCCTGCCGAGCCTCTCGGCGCGCTGCTGGAACGGGCCGGAACGGGCGTGGGAGCCGCGCGAGTGCAGCAGATCGACGCCTCACTCGATCGCTTCGTCGCGGACTGGGCGGCACCGGGAGCGATCCCCTCGATCTTGTCCCTGCTGGCGGTTCAGGCGCTGTTCTCCCTTCCGCCCGAACGGATCAGGGCGTGCGGCAGGTGCGGCTGGCTGTTCCTCGACTCCTCGCGGGGCCGACGCCGCCGCTGGTGCAGCATGAGCACCTGCGGGAACCGCGAGAAGGCGAGTCGCCACCGCCAGGTCGAACGCGCCGCGGGCTGACCGGCCGTCCCCTCGCGTCAGGTGCCGGAACGGAGTTTCCGCCGCATGATCGGCCGATCGCCACGCGGGCGGGCGATCTCGGAGAACTTCGCGTCGAGGAAGGCACTGGCGATCCCGGTCATCGCCGTGTCCGCGCCTGCGCGCTTCCCCTTGGCGGGCTCGATCGGATAGCCCTCGGCGATCTTGTAGCCCGCGGATGCCGCGTAGTCGCAGACCGCCTCGAGGACGTCCGGCAGCAAGCCGGAACCGCGGTGCTTCTTGTGCACCAGGACGCACGCGATCGCGCAGACCGGCTCGTCGTCGATGTCCGAGAGCAGCGGCGAGCGCTCGAGCCGTGGAAACGAGTCCCGCGGTCCGAGCGAGCACCATGCCACCGGCTCGTCGTCGCGGTAGACGAGGACGCCGGGCGGCTGCTTGCGCTGGGAGAGGCGTCGCATCGCCTTCTTGTTCCCCTCCCCCTTGCCCTCCATCCACTCCGCGATGGAAAGCCGCCAGTGCATGCACCAGCATCCGCGGGCGCCGCCGTTGTCCCCGAGAACGGTCTCGAAGTCGCTCCAGGTCTTCTTGGACAGCTCTTTGACGGTCAGGGAGTCGGACGCCTTCTCACCCATCGGTGCACCTCGACCTGACGTTGGAGGGATTGACGACGCGAGCGCGAGCCCGGCCGCGCGATCTCGGCGGGTACCCCGCCCGCGACCGCGAGATGGTTCTTGATTTGCCCGTAGATCACCGGCCTAAACCGGCGGCGTCGGGAGAGCGGTCACGGTCGACGCGATGCGGGCTGCCTGCGCCCGGATCTCCGGCACGGCGGTGCTCTCGAACAGCTCGCCCCGGCGCAGCGCGCCCAGGGTGAAGATGCGGCTCGGTTCTCCCCGCCGGTCCAGCATGCGGCCGTCGCCACCGGTCCGCACGCCCAAGCCGACCAAGTCGGGGTGTGCCGTGCCGTCCGCCAGCAGCCGGTGCACCAGCGGATCGCCGACGTCCCGGCGAAATCCGGTGGTGTTGAGCAGCCACCCCACCCGCAGTGTCCGCGTGGCGGCGGGTCCTCCGGCCAACTCGACGTCGAAGCCGTCGCCGGTGGGCCGGACGGCCGTGACGCGGCCCCGATGCAGGCGCAGCCGTCCTGCGCCCAGCAGCGCGTGGACGCGCCGGTGGGTGGCGGGCGCGGCGCGGTGGCGGTGCACGTCCCAGTAGCGGTCGACCCGGTCCAGGAAGCGCTGCCGGTCGGCCACGTCGAGCTGTTGCCACAGGCGCGGCGCGTGCGGGCGCAGCCGGTCCACGAAGTCCCGCCAGCGGTCCGGGTCCGCGGCCACGCAGCGTCGTGCGAAGCCCAGCAGATCACCCAGCGAGCCGATACGCTGGGGCGGCTCCGGCGCGGACGGCGGGCCCGGCGGACCGGGACGATGCGGCCGCGGCAGCAGACCGTGCCGGGACACCGCGTGCACCACCGAGTCGGGGCTCTTCCGGGTGATCGACACGGCCAGGTCCATCATGGACAGTCCGGTGCCGAGAACCAGGACGGTTGAGCCGTCGGCGACCTCGAGCGGCCCGGCCCACGGATCCACCACGTACCGCAGTGAGTCGTCGGGCAGCATGTCCGCCAGCGGGTCGCCGCTGCCCACACCGGTTGCCAGGACAGCGAAATCCGCGCGCATCGACCCGTTCCTGGCGAGTTCGACGGTCACGCCGTTGCCGTCGGCGGCGAGACCGGTCGCGGTGTCGGTGACCCGCCGCACCACCGCGGAGCGGCCGGCGGTCCGCTCCTGCTCGGACAACGCCTCGGCCAGGTAGCGACCGTAGTCGCCACGCGGCAGGAACGTCCCGGCATCGACCGCACGGCCCTGTGCCCGGCTCCACCGCACGAAGTGGCCGGGGTCGTCGGCGAGGGCGCTCATCTTGCCGGCCGGGGTGTTCAGCAGGTGCGCGGGGTCGGCGGTCCGGTACGCCTTGCCCGGCCCGAACTCCCCGCTGCGGTCGACCAGGACCAGTTCCAGGCGGATCGCGGCGCGGAGCAGGTGCACCGCCGCCAGCGTGCCGCTCGCGCCCGTGCCGACGACCACGACCCGCGTCCGGTCACTCATCACCGTTTCCTTCGGTCACCGAGGACACCGTGTCGCCCGCAGTGCCGGCGGCGAGCGGCCACCGGGTGCACCATGACCTCGAACTCCTTGTCGGAGAACAACAGCGCGGGTTCGTCGAACCCGCGGCGACCTCGCGCAGGACCTGGCCGACCCCGGCCTCCGGCCGGGTGACGCCGGCGAAGGCCAAGTCCTTCGTCGGCGCGCTCATCGCAGCACTACCTCCCTGATGTCCGGCTCACGGCTCTCCTGCTCGCAGCGCTCCAGGGCGCGTTCGATCATCTCCAGGCTCTCCTCGATACCGGTGTCGGCGGTGTTCACGCGCACGTCTGGCGTGGCGGGCGCCTCGTAGACGTCGCTCACCCCGGTCATGCCATCGACTTCGCCGTTCTCGGCCTTGGCGTACAGGCCTTTCACGTCGCGTTCGGCGCACACCTCGACCGGCGCGTGGACATGCACCTCGACGAACGTCAGCCCGGCGTCCTCGTGTTCGGCGCGGACTTCCGCGCGGGCGGTGCGGAACGGCGCGATCACCGACACGACGGTGAGCACGTCGTGCGAGGCCAGCATCGTGGCCAGCCGGCCGACGCGGCGGATGTTCTCGATCCGGTCTTCCTTGCTGAACCCCAGTTCGGGGAAAAGATCCCTGCGGACGGCGCCGCCGTCGAGGTGTTGCACGGGGCGCCTGCCCCGGAACCGGTTGACCAGCTCCCGCCCCAGGGTCGACTTGCCGGAGCAGGGCAGCCCTGTCAACCACAGCGTCGTGGTCACGGGAGACTCCCCCTTGTCGTCGTCGGCCGTCTTCAGCACGCCGATCACTTGTTCGGTTACCCGGCTCGTCCTGCGCCGAGTCGTCCTTCCGGGTGACCGGCGGTGCTCCGATGGCGTTACGCCGATCCGGTGAAGCCGCGTCGGGCAGGTAATCGCGCGACCCACTCCTCCAGGCGTTTCGCGGATGTGCGGTCCCACGGCAGGCGATCAGGAGGTGGAGGAGTACTTAGGGGCGGATCAGGCCGTCAACCCTCGGTCAGGAACGGGAACACGAGTCCGTCACCACTGCTGTGAAGGGATGGCCATGCGATTGGACTGCGCCGTAGGAGGGCTGACCTGTGGATGACCACGCGCTCGCCCGCCAACTCGCCGCGAAGGCCCGCGACATGCTGCTCCGGCTGCGCTGGGAACGGGGCGACCTGAAAGGCCGCGGCCTCGGCCAAGAGGGCGACCGGCAGGCGCACGTCCTGCTGGTCGACGCACTGCGCAAGCTGAGGCCTGACGACGCGGTGCTGTCCGAGGAGGGCATGCCGGCGGACGGCCGGGTCCCGGACGACGCGCGCGTCGGCAGGCTGTGGATCGTGGACCCGCTCGACGGCACCCGCGAGTACTGCGACCGCGAACGCAGCGACTGGGCCGTGCACGTCGCCCTCGCCGACGGAGGGGTGCTCGTGGCGGGGGCCGTCGCGCTCTCCTCGGGCCGCACGCACGACACAGCGTCGCCCGAGCCGCTGCCCGCTGCTCCGCACCGCGCCCGGCCACGCGTCGTGGTGAGCCGCAGCCACCGCCCGCCGCTGGTCGACGCCCTGACCGAGGTGATGGACGTCGACCTGGTCCCCATGGGCTCGGCGGGCGTCAAGGCCGTCGAGGTGTGCACGGGTGCGGCGGACGCGTATGTGCACGACGGCGGCCAGTACGAGTGGGACAGCGCCGCGCCGGTCGCGGTGGCGCGGGTGGCCGGGGCGCACACCTCCCGGATCGACGGCGCCCCGTTGCTCTACGGGAACCCGGACGCGAGCATCCCGGACCTGCTGATCTGCCGGCCCGAGCTGGCGCCCGCGCTGCTCGAAGCGCTGTCGGCGGTCCGTCGCGCCGCGTGACCCGAAGATCGGACTTGCCGCGGCAGCGCCGGCACCGGCGACTGCCGAGCGGCGAATGCGCGCACCCTCCCTTACCGTGGATTCATGGACCTCAGCTGGGGAGCGCTGACGATCGACTCCGAAAACCCCTTGGCTCTGGCCCGCTGGTGGGCCGAGTCATTGGGCTGGGAGGTCGCCTCGAAGAACGAGGAAGGTGTGGAGATACATCCGCCCGAGGCTCGCTGGGCCCGCCTGTTCTTCTACGCCAACTCCGATCGGAAAGTGGTCAAGAACCGGCTGCACCTCGACCTCTACGCCGATGATCTCGACGAAGCCCTCGCGAATCTGCTGGCGCGCGGGGCCAAGCGCGTCGACATCGGCCAAGGATGTCGGGCCGATTCGATCGTCCTGTGCGATCCGGAGGGCAACGAGTTCTGCCTGCTCTTGAACTGATCGTCGCTCGTGGGACATCCGCCCCACCTAGCTTCGGGACGGACCGCTCCGATCGGTGGTGTGGCGCAACAGCGGTCGCTGCCCGAGCGGCGGCCTCTCGAACGTCTGGGACGGCGACCCGTCCAACGACGAGGACTGCGGCTGGTGGGGTGGCAACCTGTCCAAGGCCGGTCAGTTCCCGGTGCGGCTGTCCGTGCCGGGGCGGCTGGTCTACTCCCCGCACGAGTACGCCACCTCGGTCTACAACCAGCCATGGTTCAGCGCGCCCGACTACCCGGCGAACATGCCGGCGATCTGGGACAAGTACTGGGGTTACCCGTACAAGCAGAACATCGCACCGCTGATGATGGGCGAGTTCGGCACCACGCTGGCCAACCCGGTGGACAAGGTGTGGCTGGAATCGATCACACGATGCGCAGCCTCGACCTTGTACTCAGCCGTGTACGACCGGCGCTTACGAGGAGGCATATGGACATCCTTTTAGCAGAACCGGCGGTCCTGCTAACTCGGTGTCCACTGCCTGGGGTGAACCTCACTGGGACTATTGCGCGCATGACACAGAACGCGGCATCGGCAGCGCAGGAGTGCATCTTCTGTGCCATTGTGGCGCGGCAGGCCGAGGCCAGTGTGGTGTACGAGGACGAGACCGTCGTCGCCTTCATGGACCTGAACCCCGTTACACCTGGCCATCTTCTCGTCGTGCCACGCGAGCACGCGGTGGGCCTCGAAGACCTCGATGGAGCCACGAGCGCTCACGTCTGGTCGGTCGGTCACAACATGGCGCGAGCCTTGCGACGTTCAAGCATGGGCTGCGAGGGGATCAACGTCCTGCTCTGCGACGGCGAAGTCGCCTTCCAGACGGTCTTCCACTTCCACCTTCACGTCATCCCCCGCTACGCAGGAGACGGATGGACCCTCAAGGCCGAGTCGCCGGAACGCGAGAGGTCGCTCCTCGACAGCGACGCACAAGCCATCAAAGACGCCATCGCGTCGACGGACTGACTCGACGAGATGCGGACACCCTCGTAGTGCGCGTTCAGCGGTGCGCCAGCCGGTAGGCCGTCGCGGCCACGCCGACGACGGTCGCTCCCACCACGAGCCACACCCACCACGGTGTCGCGGCCCTGCCCTGGAGCGAGAACCGGTACTCCCCCTTCACCTGCACGCCGTCCGGAGGTGTGAGCTCGTAGCTGACGAGGTAGTCGCCTGCCGGCATCGCGGGACGCAACGGAACTGTCAGCACGGTGTCGTCGGCACCGATCATCGGCTCGGACCACTGCTCGCCCCCGCCTGTCACGGCGATTGAGTACGGACCGGCACCGGCGATAGTCCGGTCAAAGGTCAGCCGGACGTCCCGCGGCGCCACCGAGATCGTCGAATTCGTGCCTGGGTCGGCGGTCAGCAGAGAGGGTGACGCCGAGGCCGGCGGCGTGAGGCAGAGGAACAGCAAGAACACCACGAGCAGCACGCGCGTCATGAGATCTCCTTGCGGCGGATGAGGACGAACCCGCCGACGGCCAGCAGCAGTCCTACGGTGAGCAGGCCCACCACCGCACCCCAGGGCACGTCGGAGGTGATCGTGGCGTGGTGTCCGTGCCTGGACGGCTCGGCGAGCGTGACCACCGGCGCGGGACGGTCCGGCTGGTCGTTCCACCTCACCGTGCTGCCGTCGGAGAGGACCTGGGTGGCGGGCAGCAGGACGTGGTCGGCGTCGGCGGGCAGGGGCCCAAGAGTGACGCCGAAGTCCTCGTAGTGCTCGTTCCCGCCGGGGATACCGCTGTCGGGCCGGGCGGTCCAGATGACCGCGGTGACCACACCGCCGTCACCGCGCTGCACTGCGGCGTCCCAGCCGGGGACGGGGCGGGTGCGGGCGGTCGTGACGCCGAAGGAAGGTGAGAGCGTGACTTCGAAGCGTGTGGTGGGCTGCGTTTCCTCGTTCGGCACGCGCAGCACGACGGTGCCGTGCCCGCCCTTCTCCGGCGGACTGTCCGGTGCGTGCGCGGTCACGTGGGCGGCGGCTGTGCCCATGCCCAGTACGAACAGCAGGGTCAGGCACGCGAGCGATTTGATCAGCATGGTGGGCCTCGCGGGTCGAGGGGCCCCGGCCGGAAGAGTGCCGGGGCCCCGGTGGACGATGGGACTCAGCAGACCGCGTTGACTTCCTCGGCCCTGATATCCCACGCCTGGCCCTTGGTCTGGCCGTCGACGCTGCCGTTCACGTACCAGTAGTAGTGACCGTAGTAGCGCTGGCCGAAGTGGATCTCCCACGTGCCGTTCACGCGCGACTTCTGCTTCGAGGCGAAGATGTTCACCTTCTTGCGGGGGTTGATCTCTTGGCGGATCTCGTCCGTCTTCGTCTCCGAGAACGACCACTCACGGGAGTAGTTCGCCTTGATGGACGCCTCGAAGATCTTCCCGAGCTGGACGCCGCCGCTGATCTCCACACCGAACGTGTTCTTCGTGCCGGTGGTCGCGGAGTAGTTGATGACCCTGGTCATCAGGCTGCTCGTGCAGTTGGTCCCGCTGCCCGCCAGCTCACGGGAGCCGCTGAAGATCTCCATGGCGCCGTTGGGCTTGAACTGGCAGTAGTCCGCACCCACGCACCTGTACATCAGTTCCTGCGTGGTCGGCTGGCCCTCGTGCGTGGCGTTCGCGGCCGGCAGGGCCGTGAACATGGCCGCGACCGCCATCGCCAACGCCGCCAGGACCTTGCTCCTGCTGATCATGTCGTGCTCCTTCAGCTCAGGCCGATCTGGGAGGTGCGGTACCCGGCGAAGGTGAGGTCCGGGTGGTTGCCTTGGAACGGGCCGTCGCGGTTGCCGTCGTTGCGGTAGAGCCACACCCAGCAGGTTGAGAACGCCTGCGCGGAGTTGACCCGGTTGCGCCAGGCACTGTCGTTGAGCGCCATGAAGTGGTCGACCTTGTCGTTCTTCGGGCACGGCTGCGGTACCCAGATGGTGAGCATGTCGCCGGTGTAGTCGGTACCGGTGTAGATGCGGGCACCGATGACGTCCGTGCTCTTGCGCACGCTGCTGGAACCGTTGCACCCGAACTTGCCCGTGCTGAACGAGAAGTCGCACTGCTGGGCCGCACTGGCCGTCCCCGCCGGTACCAGACCGAAGATCGCGGCACTCACGGCCAGTACGGCCGCGGCCCTCCGCGAAAACATCGTTTTCATACGACTGAACCCTTCTGTCGAACAGTTGCAGGGTGTCCGGCGCGAATCACCTGCCCCGCGGAAGATCCGTGACCCGAACAGCAGGCCGCAGTTCGATTCGCCGATTCCCGCCGGATCGGATCTCCGGTCACTCCGTCGACCGGAGATCCGGGGCGAACACTAGGAAGCAGAGGACGAAGTCCTCAACGGAAGTGCCGTCCACCGAAACAAGAACTCGCAGTTCTCCGTCGAATGCCGGTCAGGCTGCGGAACAGTCCAACGCGATCGCCCTGCCCTGCAGCGCGTCTTGGACCCCGCTGTAGACCGTGCCGTCGAAGGGCATGCCGAGATGGACCACAACGCGGTACGGGCACTGCGACTGGACCAGGACGTTCGTGGCGCCGTCGTTCATCCGGGCGTTGTCGATCGGTCGCACGAGCGCGTCGAAGCGGGTGTAGAGGTTCGTGTACCGCACCGCCCCGACCGTGTCGTCCCCGGCGTTCAGGCTGCTCAGGAAGTCAGATCCCACCTTCATCTGCTGGCAGGCGGCGATTCTCAGGCAGTCGCCACCGCCGAAGAAGTCGGCGATGTCCGCGGCGACGGTGCCGTAGTGGGGCGTGGAGAGGTTGACCAGGTTCGCGACCTCTCCCGCGCCGCCCTCGTTCTTCAGGTACCGCCGGGCGACCAGCCCGCCTTGCGAGTGCGCGACGAGGTCGACCCGACTTGCGCCCGTTGCGGCGCGGAAGTCGTCGGCGAACCTGTTCAGATCGCGTGCGGAGACGCGGATGTCGGCCGTTCCCAGGCCGGTGAGCGGGAAGACCGCCACCGGACGTCCGTCCGCGCGAAGGCGATCGACGAGCGGCTTGTAGAAGAACGCGGGACCGAACGTGCCCGCAACGACGACGACCGGGCGCGGGACCGAGGCGGCGGCCGGAAGCGCCAGAACTGCGGATGTCATCAGGAGAAGGGAAATGCAGACGGCGGAGATTCGTCGAACCACAAGGCCTCCCTGCCCTGGAACGAGAAAACGCCGGAAATCCCGCGCTCGGGGAGCACGGGAGGAACGAGATCGGCGAATGTGTTCCGGACGCTAACAAGGCTCGCCGGGCGGGAATGCGCTCGTTCCACTCAGCGGCACAAGCTGCCGCACCGCGGGAAAGCGCTTCGCCGGGTCAGGAGACGGCGAAGATCCGGAGCCCCGCGGCGCGCAGCGGCCCGGCCACCGCTTCGTCGAGGGCCCGGCTCGTGATGCACGCGTCGACGTGGTCCAGGGAACAGACCAGGTGCTCCCCCGGCGCGTCGAGGGCGTCGGGCGGGACGACGACGATGCCCCGCCGGGCGGCGAAAGCGGCACGGCGGCGGGCGAAGGCCTCGGGTTCGGTGCGCGCGAGGAGTCCGTCGACGCTGACGCCGGCACCGCCGAGCACGGCGAGGTCCGCGTTCGTCTCGGTCTCGCGGTCGGGCACGACGCGGTGGGTCGCGTCCAGCGTTCCTGCGGGCACGACGACGGTGAAGCGGTCGGAGTGACCCGCGAACGGCGCGAGAACGGGGAGCGACTCGGTGTGCACGACGATGCCGGACAGGTCGCGCCGGGAGACGAGCGCTTCCGCGACGGCCCGGATGCCGGTGGCGTGGTCGAGGACGATCGTGTCCCCGCTGCGGACGAATGCGGCCACCATGGTGCCCACGGCGGGGTCGGCCCAGTCCGCGCGCGCCGGTCGTGCCGGCGCGGTCGTGCCGGAGGTGGCCGCCGCTCCCCCGCGGACCCGGTGCAGCGCACCGCACTCCTCGAGCGATCGCAGGTCCTGGCGGATGGTCACCTCGGACACGCCGAGCTCGTGCGCGAGCGGTCGCACCTGGACGAACCCGAGCTGCCGGACCACGGCGACGATGCGGTGCCGGCGTTCGGTGACGGTGAGATCACCGGGTGCCTGCTCGGTGGCCACGACTCCTCCTCGCTCGCCGTGTCGTACCGGATCTTCACATTCGAAGGCGAGAATGTTGAAACCTAAATGTACACTGGGTGAGCGGCGGCTCCAGAACGCTCACAGCCCGTGGCGACGCCGGCCAGTGGCGAGGAGGACGGGAT
Source organism: Lentzea californiensis (assembly GCF_024648825.1). Lineage (GTDB taxonomy): Bacteria > Actinomycetota > Actinomycetes > Mycobacteriales > Pseudonocardiaceae > Lentzea > Lentzea californiensis. The sequence continues at coordinate 228,280 of NZ_JANBBE010000005.1, read as the reverse complement.
GGCGGGACGACCACCGTCGGACCGTGTCCGCAGGCAGGGACAGCTCCTGGAGATCGTGGCACGGGCGGACTTCGTCGGCATCGGCGACCTCAGTCAGCAGCTCCGGGTTTCGGAAGTGACGATCCGGTCCGACCTGCGTGACCTGGAGGCCGCCGGGCACGTGCGCCGCGTGTGGGGAGGCGCGCAACCAGCCGCGAGCGCGTCACTGCGAGTTCGCCGTGATCCCGTGGCGGAGGCGGTGATGGCCGCGGCCCTGCTGCGCTCGCACGACACCGTCTTCCTCGGTGCCGGTCGGCTTTCGGCCGACGTCGCCGCCGCGTTGAACCGGCGCTCCGACCTCACCGACATCACGGTCGTCACCGGCGATCTGGCGGCGTGCGCGCAGCTCGCGGACGACCTCGGCCGCTTCACCGTGCGCGTCACCGGCGGAACGCTGCACGGCGAGGTGCTGAAGCCGGGTTTGGAAGACGGACAGCGCGATCGTGTCGACGTGGCCTTCCTCCCGTGCCACCGCGTGGACGCCAACGGCGTGGTGCACCTCGACGAAGACCAGTCTGCCGCCGTCGAAGCGTTCTCCACTGTCTCTTCCGGACGCACCGTTTTGCTCGCCTCCGCTGATGTTCTCGCCGCGACCGGCGGAACGCCCTGGCTCGCACTGGGCGGAGAACACACCCTCATCATCGCGCCGATCCAGAACCGCCGGGCTCTCGAACGACTGCGCGCCACCGGAGCACAGCTGCTCGTGGCAGCGTCCTGAGCGAGCTCGATGTCGATCGTGGAAGCGCATTCACCAACCAGCCACAGTGGACTGTTACCAGCCACCGCTGGAGGGCACCTCACCCAGGCGGACGCGGTTGCGCGCCGATTCGCCCTGCACGAAGATGACCGTTCGTGTTCGAAAGCAGGTTGGCCGAAGATCCCCTGATCGCGCGGATGAGGCACTTCCTCAACGCTTGCCAGTTCGTCGAAGTCGTGGAAGGCACAGCTGATCTGGGCCCTGAACCGGCCGATCCAGGTCCGCGAGCCCGATGGCGCGAACTGCTGCACCTGAGACTGGCGGCGTTGGTCGTGCTGGTGCGCTACGCAGAGGCCGAGGACACCTGCCGGCTTGTTCTCCGGTCGGCCGAGGCCGACGGCGACCAGACCGCGCGGGCCAGGGTCCTCGGGTACGGCTTGGCCACCGCCTACTTCCTGGGCGAGACCGAGCAGGCGGTGGACCGGCTCGACGAGGTGCTGGCGGCCGCGGAGACCATGCCGCCGGGGGCCGAGCGGATGTCCACACTGGTCGCCGCCGCGATCGGGTCCGGCATGATCGGCCTGACCGAGCTGAGCGATCTGCTGCTGAGCGGTCTCGTGGACCAGGTCGCCGCCGCTCCGGAAGGAGTCGTCCCCGCGGGAATCGTCATGTTCCTGCACGCCCTGATGACGACCCGCCGCTGCCAGCTCGCCATCGAGCTCGAACAACGGGAGCCCGCAAAGTCGGCCGGCCTCTACCGCGGTGTTCTCGACCTGGCAGCCAAGATCGGCGTCGACGTCCACGCCAAGGGAGCGCATGGATCACTGGCGGCGCGGCCCGCCGAGCTGTACCTGGCCCACCTGTGCTTCGCCAAGACGGCGATCGGTGAGACCGCCGACGTCGAGGAAATCGTGCGTTCCAAGGCGGTCACCGGCCTTGTCGACCCCTTCGACGCGGTCGGCGCGACCACGGAGATCATGTGGGGTCTGTGCCGGCTGCGCATCGGCTTGCAGGACGACGAAATCGACCCCGCTCTCCTGGAGGACCTGGCCCAACGCCTCACCGAACTCGCCTATCGCACCAGAACGCTTGTGCTGCAAGCGGAAACGACCCGCGTGCTACTGGAGGTCATCCGACTCGGCAGCGACCCGCTCAAGTGTGCAGCGGTCCGGGAACGCCACGAAGCGGCACTCGACGAGCTGGACTGGACCACGCGGTTGGAGCGGGCACGGTTCGCGGGTCTGCGATCGCAGACCATGCGCGACATCGTCCGACGCATCGCAGAATGAGTGATCGGCCCGGAAGCCGCGCTAACCGCAGGAACGACCGGCAATTCCGGATCCAGGCGAGGGCGAGTCGTCCGGAAAACCCTGAACGGGCGAGGTGCGGATGCTCTGGTTCACGGCGTGACAGGTCGCCATGACCGCGGTGCGCAGAGCCGGGACATTGCAGCCGGGCGCCCGCACGACGACGGCGAGCGAAGCGATCACCTGTCCTCTGTGGTCCACCACCGGCGCGGACACCGCGGTGTGCGCCTCCGGCACCGCGCAACTCACCACCGCCACGCCCTCGCTCCGCACGGCCGCCAGGCGCGACCGCAGCCGTTGAGGACAGGTCGGGACGTTCTCCGGCACCGCGAGCAACTCACCGGCGAGGACCTGCTCCTGCAGAGTCGCCGGGCCGTTCGCCAACAGGCACTGCCCTTGCGCGGTCGCGTACAACGGAGATCGGCTGCCCACGCGGTACGGCATCCGCACCGCATCCGGTGCTGACAGCAACTCGGTCATCACCGCTTCCACACCGTCGAGCACGCTCAGAACCACGTGCTGCCCGGTGACTCCGTGCAGCTCTCGCATGAACGGGAAAGCTCTGACACGAAGCCCTTCTGCCCGCGGCGCGAGCGTCGCGAGCTCCCACAGACCGAGCCCGATGGTGTACCCGCCCTCGGCGCACCGTTCCAGCGCCCCGAGACGCACCAGCGTCCGCGTCAACCTCAGCACAGTGGACTTCGGCAAGCCGGAACGCGCGCTCAGCGAAGTCAACGACAGCGGCCTCCGTTCCGCACCGAACGTGCGCAGCACCCGAAAAGCCCGTTCGAGCACCGGTTCGCCAATGGTCTTCGTCTCGTTCACGTCCGCTCGCGCCTCCATCCGTCCCGAAGTGGTGGTGGCAGCCACACCTGTTGTGTCGTCGCGTCGTCTCGCCCGCGTGTCAACGGGTGCGCACAACCCGCGAAACCCGGCTCACCGCTCGATGTGCACTGTCGATCACTTTCAAAACTGTAAGTTCATTGTTTCTGATGTGTCAAGAAAGCTGAGCTACCGTCTCAACTGGACAAACTTCGACACATGAGGAGTACTCGCACCAAGTCTGAGACAGACTGGAACACCAGCCTGATCGGCAGCGCAAGAACAGGCGTGGGAACTTGTCCACTTGGTTTCACTTTCGAAAGAAAGTTCGTGTTCGCCGCGACGTGTGCCACCTAGCGGTATGCGCCTTGTCCCGGCATGTGCCCCTCCATAGCTTCTCCGGGAAACAGAAACGGCGACATCTCCCGTCGCCGGGACATCGAGGAGATCCAGGATGTTGTCGACGAGAAATCAAGGCATCAGAAGGCTGCAGCCTCAGCCATCGCACTGTTCGCCATCGGGATGTTGATCGCCGGTTACGGCGCGGACCAGACCGCGAGCACGTCATCGGCCTCCGGGAAGAACACCGCGGCCGCACTTGAGGTCCAGGAGGAGACAAGGGCGGCGAAGACGATCGCGGGCATCCGCACCGCCGGAGCCCTGCAGGCCACCTACGACCGAAAAACGGCCAGGTACAGCGCCGCCAACGCCTCGCACGAGCTGCGCACGCAGCTGGCCATCACGCAGACTCTGCTCGACGTGGCGCGCAAGGACCGCGACGCCGACGAGCTCGTCGACCGGCTGCACTTCGTCAACGCGCGGGCGATCGACCTGACCGAGGCGTTGCTCCTGCTCAGCCGCGCGGACCAGCGGACGTTCACGTGTGACCGCGTCGACCTGTCGCTGCTGGCCGAGGAGGCCGTCGAGACGTTGCTGCCCCTGGCGGACAAGCACGGCGTCGCCGTCGAGACGTCCGGCGACATCGCCTTCGCCGCCGGTTCTCCGGCGCTGTTGCTGCAGATCGCGACGAACCTCGTGCACAACGCGATCGTGCACAACGACCGCGGCACCGTGTGGATCAGCACGGTCGTCGGGCCCGCGTTCGTCACGCTGACCGTGGAGAACACCGGCGAACGGCTGACGCAGCGGCTGGTGTCGACGCTGACCGAACCGTTCCAGCGCGGCACCGAACGCGTCCGCCGCGACCAGGCGGGAGTCGGCCTCGGCCTGGCGATCGTCAAGAGCATCACGCACGCGCACGACGGCACCCTCACGCTCACGCCTCGGGCCGAAGGCGGACTGCGTGTCACGGTGCGACTGCCCGCCGCACCGTGACAAGGCCACTCAGCCGATCGGGAAGTCGAAGTAGGTGTCCGGAAAGGGCTCGTCGATCAGCGTGTAGTGCCACCACTCGCTGTCGTAGCGGCGGAACCCGCAGGCTTCCATGATCGAGCAGAGGTGCTGCCGGTTCGCGGTTTCCACCTCGCCGACCGCGGCACCGTGGTGCGAGACCGGGTCCATGAGGTCGTGACCGCCGCCCATCGAGGCTAGCTCGCCAGTGCCCAGGTGGTACAACGTCAGGTCGACGGTGCTGCCGCGGCTGTGGCCCGACTTCCTGGCCACATAACCCAGTTCGAACATCTCGGCCCTGGTGATGCGCGGGTGGTAACGCGCCTTGGTCGCAAGGTCCTCGGATTGTTCGGCCCAACACAGGAAGCAGTCGACGGCGCGTTGCGGGCGATAGCCGTCCCACAGCAGCAGGCCGTACCCGAGCGACTCGGCCTTCTCGTGCGCCATCGACAGGGCCGTGACCAGCGCCTTCGTGCCGACGATCCGGTTGACCAGGTAACCGTCGACGGGCTTGCCGGTGAAGTTGTCCCACGTCGCGTACTTGGCGTCCCAGCGGATTCCGGGCACGTCCACGAAGACGAACTCGGCGTTCACTGGAGCTTTCCCGTCAGCGCGAGCGACACCAGCCGGTCGATCACGTCGCCGAGCGACAGCCCCGCGGCCGCCATCATCCTCGGGTAACGGCTGTAGGACGTGAGACCGGGCATGGTGTTGACCTCGTTGAGGACCACCTTCCCGTCCGGTGTCAGGAACATGTCGACCCGTGCGAGGCCGGAGCAGCCCAGCGCGCGGTAGACGACCTTCGCCGTCTCCTGGACGAGAGCACGCGACTCCGCCGGGATGTCCGCGGGCACGATGAACGCCGAGTTCTCCGAACCGGTCTCGGGACTGCTCTCCTGGTGGATGCGGAAGAAGCCGTGGGTGAGCGCGACCCGGTCCAGTTCGCCGACCACCAGGTCGTCCCCCGTGCCCAGGATCGAACAACCGATCTCGCTGCCCGCCACCGCTTCCTCGACCACGACCTTCGAGTCGTACTGCCGGGCGACCTCCAGCGCGACCTGCAGCTCGTCCTCAGTGGACACCTTGGTGACGCCGAACGACGATCCCGACCGGGCCGGTTTGACGAAGACCGGGTAGGCTGGCGAGTCCGGCGTGCCGGTCCAGAACGCCGGCGTCGCGACTCCCGCGCTTCGGGCGACGACGTAGGTGAGCGACTTGTCCATGCACAGCGCGGAACTCTGGACGTCGCACCCGACGTAGGGGATGCCCGACACCTCCAGCAGGCCCTGCACCGTGCCGTCCTCCCCCAGCCGGCCGTGCAGCACGGGGAACACGACGTCCAGACCCAGCGCCTCGAACCGCCCGTCGCCCAGGACGAGCAGGCCCTCGGAGCAGAGCACGACCGGGCGGCCGTCCTGCGCGTCCGGGCCCGCGCAGAGCTTCCAGTCACCGCTGCGCGTGATCTTGATCCAGAACGGGTCGTACTTCGCGGGGTCGAGGCTCCGCGCGACCTCTCCCGCGGACTTCACCGAGACGGGATGTTCCTCGAACGTCCCGCCGAAGATGATTCCGATCTTCACCTTGGTCACCGCATTCCCCCGTTCGCGAAGCTGAGACAATTGATGAGACTGTTTTCGACGGTGTCGCTCAGGGCGTGGTCCGTGTAATAGGCGGTGTGCGGAGTGATCAGCACGTTCGGCATTCTGCGCAGTCGCAGCAGCGCCTCGCTGTCGATGTCGCGGGAACGGCAGTCGGTGTAGAAGATCCCCTCCTCACCTTCGAGGACGTCCAATGCCGCTCCGCCGAGACTTCCGCTTTCCACTGCCTCGACCAGGGCCTTGGTGTCGATGAGCGGCCCACGCCCGGTGTTGATGACGATCGCGCCGTGTTTCATCAGCGCAATTCGGTCGCGATCGAGGAGGTGGTGTGTTCCCGGGTTCAACGGGGTGTGCAGCGTGACGACGTCGCTCACCCGCAGCAGTTCGTCCAGCGGCACGTAGTCGGCCGAGTTGCGGGGCCGGCTGTCGTGGGCCAGCACGCCGCAGCCGAAGCCGCGCAGCCGGTCCATCACCGCCACGCCGATGCGCCCGGTGCCGATCACGCCGATCGTCAGGTCGCGCAACTCCCTGCCGCGCACCGCGTTCAGGCGGTAGTCGTGCAGTTCAGCACGCCTGAGGACGGATCGGACGTCCCGCACGGCCATCAGCATCAGCATCACCGTGAAGTCGGCGACGCTGTCGGGCGAGTAGGCGATGTTCCCGACGGTGATGCCCAGGCTCTCGGCGTACTCGACGTCGATGTGGTCGAAGCCGACGCTCCTGGTGGAGATGTACCGGACACCCGCGCGGTCGAGCGCACGCAGAGCGGAATCGTTGATGCGCGATTTGTGGCCGACGCTGACGCACTGGTTCCCGCGGGCCAGTTCGGCGTTGGCCTCGGACACCGCCGACTCGATGATGGTCGGCGTCACTCCGCAGCGGGATGCCATTTCCCGGAACAGGACGGCCTCGTCCGGCCCGCACCCGTAAATCGTGATGCCTGTTGCCATGCCTCCCAGTCAAGGAGACATGGCGTTGCCGGTCCGTATGCGGTTTTTGATATGTCCGCGATACGGGCTTTTATCCGACCTTGGTCACCAGCAGGTCGATCACGGCGGGCAGTTCGGTGCGCAACCGCGCGACGGCGTCGGCATTACCCGTGAAATGGTGCAGCAGCGCCCGCTGGAAGATGCCGTCGAGCGTCACGTAGGTGGTGCCCGGCGACGCGGAGGGCATGCCTCCGAGCAGTTCGGCGTAGCGGCTGACGACCCGCCACACCATGTCCTCGCGGTGGCCGTCGATCTCCAGCACGTCGGCGCGGAACGACTCGTCGAACAGGCTCTGGGTGCGCAGGTCGTACCAGAGGCGGTGCAGCGGCGCGTCCTGGCCGAGGGTGTCGAAGAACATCGCCACGAACTCGGCGCGCAACTGCTCCGCCGTCGTCGACGTAGCCACGACCTCGTCGTAGCGCGTCACGCACACGACCTCGTACTGGCGGACCGCCTCGGTGATCAGGTCGCGCTTGTCGGCGAAGTAGTAGTGCAGGACCCCGTGGGAGAACTCGGAGTTCTGCGCGATCTCCCGCAGGCTGGTGCGGGCGTAGCCGAGGTCGGCGAGCGTGTGCAGCGTCGCCACGGCGAGCTCGGTCCGCCGGGCGTCGAACTTGTCGACCTGCCGGCGGGCGATCCGGTCCTGCTTGCGCGAAGCGACTTCTGTCACGCCCCGGATCCTAACGCTCACTGCGACAAACCTTGACCATTCGTCCAAAAAATCTTGGACAGTCGTCAAAGAAAAACTTGACGACTGTCAAGGAAAAGCTAGTGTGTGAGCCATCTCACCGAGGAGGCGACTCAATGACGAGTTATCAGCTGAGCGGGCGGAAAGCGCTGGTCACAGGCGGTGCCCGAGGGCTGGGCGCGGGCATGGCGCAGGCCCTCGCGGCGGCCGGGGCGTCGGTTCTGATCGGCGACGTCCTGGAGGACGAGGGCAAGCAGACCGCCCAGGCGTTGCGTGACTCGGGGGCAACGGCGGAGTTCGTGCCGCTCGATGTCACCGACGACGCGAGCTGGGCCTCAGCGGTGAGCACGGCCGTCGACGTGCTCGGCGGCCTCGACATCCTCGTGAACAACGCGGGCATCGAGATCACCAGCCTGATCACCGAACTCGAGAGCGCCGACGTCCGCAAGATGCTGGACGTGAACGTGCTGGGCACCGCGCTCGGCATGAAGCACGGCCTGCGCGCCATGCGTCCGGGAGGAGCCGCGGGCAACGGCGGCTCGATCATCAGCATCGCGTCCGTGGCGGCGACCATCGCCTTCCCCGGCATCAGCGTCTACTCGGCGACCAAGTCCGCGATCGACCGCCTGACCAGGGTCGCGGCCGCGGAATCCGGCAAGCTCGGCTACGGCGTGCGGGTCAACTGCATCTACCCCGGCCTCACGCCCACCGCGATGGGCAACCAGCTGGCCGTCGACTGCGCCCAGCTGGGCCTGTTCCCCTCGGTCGAGGCCGCGGTCGGCGCGGTCGTGGAGCTCACCCCGCTCGGCCGGCTCGGGCAGGTCGACGACATGGCCGACGCCGTGGTGTTCCTCGCGTCCGACGCCTCGAAGTTCATCACCGGGGCGGGTATCCCGGTCGACGGCGGCATGGGGATGTGACGCGATGCCCACCGACAAGCCAGTAGTCGTCTACGGGGCTTCCGGCTACACCGGTCGCCTGATCTGCGAGTACCTGCGCGAGTACGGCATCCCGTTCCTCGCCGCCGGCCGCGATGGCAAGAGGGTCAAGGAAGCCGTCGACGCCGTGCCCGGCATCGACACGGTCTCCTACGACATCGCGGAGGTCGAGCACACCGAGGAGGCGCTGACCGAGGCATTCACCGGCACCAAGGTCGTGCTCAACACCGTCGGCCCGTTCTCCCGCTACGGCCACGAGGCGGTGCGGGCGAGCCTGAACGTCGGCGCGCACTACACCGACACCAACGGCGAGCAGGACTGGATGATCGACGCCGACGCGCAGTACGGCGCCGAGTTCGCGAAGCAGGGCCTGCTGATCTCCCCCGGCATCGCGCAGATGTACACGGTCGGCGAGATCGCCGCGCAGATCTGCCTGGAGCAGCCCGGACTGGACACTTTGGACATCGGGGTGTTCTGGAAGGGTTACCCGACCGTCGCCTCCACCAACACCATCCTCACGAACGCCGCGTTCTCGAAGGCGTACTTCCTGGAGCAGAACGAGTACGTGGAATGGCCTGCGGACGCGGGTCTCTACGAGCTGGTCGTGCCCGGCCAGCACGAACTGGGCCTGGCGCTGCCGTGGGGCGGCACGGCGCATCCCGTGTGGTTCAAGAGGGATCCGCGGGTCGCGTCGGTCCGTGCGCTCGGCGGTGTGTTCAACCGGCCGTTGATGCTCGGTGTGCCGCAGATCGTCGCCGCGGCGCTGGAGCAGATGGAGGGCAAGTCGGACGCGGAGAAGTACGAGATCGTGGACGCGTTCTCCGCTCAGGTGCGCAGTGAGATGCCGCCGCGCGAGAACCCGCGGATCAACATCTCGCTCGACTCCGTGCACGCCTCGGGTCCGCTGGGCCGCGCGCACTGCGTGATCCACGGCAACTGCAACTACAAGCAGACGGCGCTGCTGAACGTGCACGCCGCTGTGCACCTGTTGCAGGACGCGCCCCGCCGGACCGGGTTCGCGTCGGGCTGCCAGGCGTTCGGGCATCGGGAGTTGCTGGGTGCGCTGCGGTCGTTCGGCCTGGTGCTCGACCCGATCCTCGAAGTGCACCGCTGATGCGGCTCTGCGACTACCTGGACAAGGGGGCGTCGCTCGGAGGCGACGCCCCCTGTCTGACCATCGACGGCTCCTCGCAGAGCTATTCCGAGGTCCAGCACCGTTCCCGAGCCATCGCGGGAGCGTTGCAGGGCAGCGGAATCGGGCCGGGTGACCGGGTCGCGGTGCTCTCAGCGAACGACCCGTTGGCGCTCACGTGCGTGTTCGGCATCTCGCGGGCAGGGGCGGTGTGGTGCCCGGTCAACCCTCGCAACGAGGCGGCGGAGAACCGGGAGCTGCTCGACCTGTTCGGGTGCCGCTGCCTGTTCTTCCAGGCGAGGTTCGCGCCGCTGGTCGACCGCATCCGGGGCGACCTGCCCGCGCTGACCACGCTGGTGTGCCTGGACGGCGAGGTGGAGGGCGCGGTCACCTTCACCGACTGGCTCTCGCGGTACGACCGTGAGCCTGACCCGGTGACGGTGGCGGACGACGACCTCTGCGTGCTGGCGGGCACCGGTGGCACGACCGGGCGACCCAAGGGCGTGCGGCTGACCGGGCACAACCTGGAGACCGCGACCGCACTCACCCTGATGAGCTACCCGTTCGGCCACCGGCCGCGCTACCTGGCGCTCGCCCCGCTCACGCACTCGGCGGGCGTGCTCACGTTCCCGATCATGTCGCTGGGCGGTGAGACGGTGATCATGCCGGCGCCGGACCTCGGCGAGTTCCTGCGGCTGATCGAGCACCACCGGATCACGCACGCGTTCCTGCCGCCGACGGTGATCTACGGCCTGCTCGACCACCCCGCGCTCGACTCGACGGAACTCGGTTCGCTGCAATGCCTCTGGTACGGCGCCGCGCCGATGTCCCCGGTGCGGCTGACCGAGGCGCTGCACCGGATCGGGCCCGTGATGGGGCAGCTGTTCGGGCAGACCGAGGCGCCGAACATGATCGCCACACTGGCTCCGGCGGACCACTTCCTGCCCGACGGTTCGATCGCGGTGGACCGGCTTTCGTCGGCGGGCAGGCCGAGCCCGCTGACCCAGGTGGCGATCATGGCCGCGGACGGTGGGCTGCTGCCCGCCGGTGAACGCGGCGAGATCGTCGTGCGCGGGCCGCTGGTGATGGCCGGGTACCACGAGAACCCGGCCGCCACGGCCGAGGTGAGCGCGCACGGCTGGCACCACACCGGTGACATCGGGTACCTCGACGCCGACAACTACCTGTTCATCGTCGACCGCGCCAAGGACATGATCATCACCGGCGGGTTCAACGTCTACTCGGCCGAGGTCGAGCAGGCGTTGCGGGCGCATCCGGCGGTCCAGGACAGCGCGGTGGTCGGGCTGCCCGACGAGAAGTGGGGCGAGCGGGTGACGGCGGTCGTGCAGTTGCGTGCCGCCGGCCAGGCCGACCCCGCCGCGCTGATCGCGTTCGTGAAGGAGCAGCTGGGCGGCGTGAAGGCGCCCAAGCAGGTCGAGATCTGGCCCGACCTGCCGCGGTCCAAGGTGGGCAAGGTGCTCAAGGCGGAGATCAGGCAGCGGCTCGCCGCCGGGACCTGACGTCACCGCACGGCTGACCGGCGGGCCTCGAGTTCGGCGAGGTGGTGTTCGAACGTGCCCGGGGCCTCGGTGAACGGCCCCTTCGGCAGCAGGGCGCCGCCGGTCATCGCCTTGCCCGCCCGGCCGGGCAGCCGCACCGGGATCAGGACCTTGCGGTCACCCCGTGCGCGGGCGATCCGCTTCGCCATGTCCTCCATGCGCCATTCCCGCGGCCCGGCGATCGGCTGCACGTACCCGCCGGCCGGCCGTCCCGCCAGCTCCACCAGCCTCGCGGCCACGTCGGCGGTGGACACCGGGCGGCTGAGCATCTTCGGCACCACGACGAACGGGCCGCGCGCCTGGTCGAGCAGCGGTTCGGCGAACTCGTGGAACTGGGTGGCGCGCAGGACCGTCCACGGCAGCGGGCCGCCGCTGACCAGTTCCTCCTGCCGGCGCTTGCCCTTGTAGTAGCCCGTGGCGACCTCGTCCACGCCCACAATGGACAGTGCGACGACGTGGTCCACACCGGCCCGCACACCCGCGTCGAGCAGGTTGCTCGTCACGGCGCCGAAGAACTCGACCGCGGCCTTCTCGCGCAGCACCATCTTGTTGCTGACGTCGATGATCGCGTCGCAGCCCTTCAGCCGCTCGACGAGCCCGTGCCCGGTGGTCAGGTCCACTCCGGACGAACGGGTCAGCACCACGGCCTCGTGCCCCGCCCGTTCCAGCTGCCGCACCACTAGCCTGCCGACCGCACCCGTTCCGCCTGCCACTGCCACCCGCATCGCCGCACTCCTCTCATAACTTCGTCATCAGGTAGACGAGGTGGAGCGTCGATCTGTGACAGCCCCGGCCGGGATCACGAGGATGACGGACATCACCACGAGCAGTCCCAGCAGGACGACGTTCAACGCCCGGTCGAGTGGCGCGTACATGTGCAGCATCGTCAGGTGGTAGACGAAGTGCAGCGTGTTGAACACCAGCAGCGCGGCGCCCGCCAGCGGCACGACGGCCTGTTTCCTGGTGTGGGCGAGCGCCATCAGGCTCAGCGCGGTGAACGCGAGGTAGGCCGCGCCGACGTCCTTGGCGAAGTGCTCGTTGTACGGACCGAGTTGGGGCAGCCAGCGCAGGCCGAACCCCGGGAACGTGTCGAACCACGTCCTCGGGGCGAAGTAGGCGAAGATCCCGACGTAGGCGGACGTGACCGCGATGAAGGCCAGGCTGATCCGGTCGAGCAGGAGTTTCACGAGACGGTCCTTTGTTCGCGTTGCGGGGCTTCAGCAGGTGGACGAGGTGGCGCTTCGATTCGTGACAGCCCCGCCCAAGATCGCCGGGTAGCGTTCAGGCCGTGGAACCAGTCGCGCTGCCGTTGGGCCGTCCTCGGGAAGAGCGGGCCGATGCCGCGCGCAACCGAGCTCACCTGATCGAGGTCGCCCGGCAGATGGTCGCGGAACTGGGCGCGGACAAGGTCACGATGGACGGCCTCGCCGAACGAGCCGGGCTCGGCAAGGGCACGGTGTTCCGGCGTTTCCGCACCCGTGCGGGCATCTTCCACACCCTGCTGGACGAGGAGGAGAAGCTCTTCCAGGAACGGGTGATGACCGGCCCGCCGCCGCTCGGACCAGGGGCACCGGCGGCCGAACGGCTGGCCGCGTTCGGGCGGGCCCGGCTCGAGTTCCTCGTCGAGCACACCGTCCTGGCGCGGGCGTCCCTCGACCCCGGCCAGCCCGTGCCCGCCGGAGACAGCCCTTCGCTGTTCCACGTCCACATGCTGCTCAGCGAGGCGTGTCCTGACGACGCCGCCAGCGGCACCCTCGCGTTGCAGCTCGTGGCGGCGCTGGAAGGGCCGATCCTGCTCTACCTGCGGACCCAGGACGAGAACGCGCCCGACCCGGAAGCCGTGGTGAACGACCTGATCACCAGCTGGCAGGTCCTGGTCGAGCGCGTCTGCCGCTAGGCCCTGGCGCGCACGGTGAAGCGGTCGATCGCCAGCGAGCCCGCGTCGAGCCTCAGCCCGAGAGCGGGTGCCCATCCCGCGACCACCGACGGGTCCACCGCGGACCCGATCGGTGCTGAGCGCAGCAAAGTCCACCGACCGGCGTGCTCCTGCCAGCTGGTCAGCTGACCGTTCTCGACCACGACGGCGAGCCGGTCGCCCGGCGCCCAGGTCAGGGTGGCGCAGCAGCCGCCGGTCGCCTCGTCGCCGTGGCGGACGCCCGCCACGGTCACGTCGACGCCCGAGGCCTTGCCCGCGTTGTTGAACCAGGCCAGGGCGAAGTCGCGGTTCCCGGCGATCTGGCCGAGGAAAAGGCTGTCCTCCGGCGCCGAGCCCGCGAACGACCGGGGTTCGACGACGATCGCCGTGCCTCGGGCGGCACCGGTGACCGGCGCGGCGAGCACCGCGCCGGCACGCGTCCCGGCGCCCGCGGTCAGCACGCCGTCCGCGACCCGCAACGCCGGTGGCGGTTCGCCGAACGGACCGTCCACCCGGTACGAGACGAGACGGTCCGTCTCGAACGTGTCGTCCCAGACGACGGTGGAGTAGGCGGCGGGATCGAACACGGTCTGCGCGGAGCTCAGCGCCGAGGTGACGCCGCTGTCGCCGGAAGCCGTTGCCAGCAAACGGATCGGCGCCCGCTCACCCAGTCCCAGGCCGGCGGGTGCCGTGACGCGCCAGCGGGTGACGAGACTCCGGCCCGTCCCCAGCTGGGCGGCGTAGGCCGGCGACAGTGGCACCGCACTCCACCCCGGCGGTACGGCCACCGTCGTCCGGACACCGCGCAAAGGTTGCTGTGCCTGCAAGGTCGTGGTCGTCTCGACCGCGCCCGCACGGACCGCGAGGTCGTCCGGCACCGAGGCACGCAGCCCTCGCACCGGTGCCCGCCACGACGAGAACGACGTGATGCCGACAGCTCCGCCGTCCGCACGCCGCGGCAGGATCCGCACCCGGCTGGTGGTCACCGCCGGTTCCACCAGGACGCGGTTCAGCTGACGTGCCACCGGTTGCGCGGGAGTTCTCCGCTGGCCCGGCACGTCACGCCATTGGCCGTCCCAGTACTGCAGGTCGAAGGTCGTCGGCACGCGCACTCCCCCGCCGTCGTCGTAGAACACGACACGAAGGTCGGAGATCGGTGCCGGTGCGCCGAGGTCGACCTCCAGCCAGTCCGCGGAGTTCGGGCTGCCGTACGACGTCCAGCGCGTGCCGGGCACGTCGAGTTGGAAGTCCTGGCCGTCGATCGCCTTGGCGGGCGGGTCTGCGCTGTAGCTGTGGGACGCGCGGGCGGTGGGGAACCCGGTACGGCTGACGTTCGCGAAGTCGTCGACGAGTTCCGGGACGTCCGCCGAGTTCCGTGCCGGGATCGTCAGGCGCACCGGCGCCAGGCCGGCTTGTGTGTGCGTGAGCCTGCCGTCGAGCCAGACCCGCAGGCCCGTGCCTTTGCCGTAGCGGCTGCCGTCCCTGTCCCACAGCACGGTCAGGTTGTGCCCGTGGTACGGCACGTTCTCGGCGGCGAAGTGGCTCCAGGAGTCCGGGACCAGCGGCGCGATCGACACCGCGTTCCCGAGCTCCGGCCGGATGCCGAGCAGGCCGGACAGCACGTTGTCGTTGAACGTCGAGTGGTTGTAGTCCTCGCTGTGGCCCTTGCCGTCGTACAGCCAGCGGTTCTCGTCGGGGTGGTGCGCCTCGGCGACGTAGGGCTCGCCGTTCTTGCGCTGTGTCAACGCATAGCCGCGCAGCACCGCCAGGTAGTCGTCGCGGTCGACGTAGGACTGCGCCGGGTAGTCGATCAGCAGGTTGGCCAGCGCGGTCAGGGTCTGGCTGGTCGCGAACGGCCAGCTGGGACCGTTCCAGCGGCAACAGCCGTTCAGCGCGTCCCGCATGAACCACGGGCTGCGACGCTCGGCGGTGGTCGGGCCGTACGCAGCGGCGAACCCCTGCGGGTCGGTCAGCTGCGCCCAGGCCGCGCTGTTGGCGGCCGGCGGCATGTGGAAGTACCACGGCACGAAGCCGATCGCCTCGCGGTCGGCGAGCTTGGTGCGGCCGGGGTTGTCGTCGCGCATGACGTGCTTGTAGAACTTGCCCGCGTCGTCCCAGAGCCACCGCTCCTGGTTCGCCCGCAACGCGTCCGCGGCCTGGTCGAACGGGCGCGCGCCGGCGGCGTCTCCTCGCGCCTTGAACAGTTGCGCGATCGCCCGCGCGTCGCCGTACTGGTAGGCGTTGAGGGTCGGCCGGAAGCCGTCGCCGCCGTGGTAGGGATCGGGGCTCTGGTACGAGCTGGCCGTGTACTCCATCGCGTCCCACACCGGCGTCTGCCAGTAGAGCCCCAGGTCCTGGTCGAGCTGCGGCGACCAGCGCTGCCACTGCCGCACGAGCTCGGGCAGCCGGTCGGTGGCGAACCGGGAGCGGCCGTCGACGGCGGCGCGTGCGGCCACGGCGTCGGCGGCCCAGAACGAGTACTGGTGTGCCCAGTCGGTGGTGTTCTTGTTGAGGAAGTCGGTCGCGGGCTTCGGACCGGCGCCGGAGCCGCGCAGCCAGTAGTCGACGTAGTCGTCCAGGTAGCGGTGGTCGCGCAGCCAGCGGCCCTCGTAGACGTGGTGGCCCGCCGCGGCGACGATGCCGCCGTTCGGGGCGGAGTAGCCGACCGGGCCGAGGAACTCGGAGACGATCCAGCCGTCCTTCGGCCTGGTGTACTTGAGCGCCTCGCGGTAGGTGCGCCAGCGGTAGTAGTAGGTGTCGCGGATCTCCCGGTCGGGGAGGTCGACGAACGGGATGTTGGCCTCGTACCAGGCCGGCTCCGGGACGTTCCCCAGCAGCCCGGCGTGGTCGAGGAAGTTCGTGCCCGCACCCACTGAGGGGTACGGGTCAGGTGCCGCCGCGCGGTCCTGCCGTGCCACCGCCGGCCCTGCCGTCGAAATCGCTAACGCCGCCACCACGAGCATCGTCATTGACACGCGCATGGGCCCATTGAAGTGGGAGCGCTCTCAACGCGCAAGACTCAACGCAGTCCGACATACCTCCACAGGATCTCGAACATCCGCGATCGTCGCCGCCGCCCGTGCCGCCGCAGCGGCGAAGCCCGGGTCACCCAGCACCCGCGTCACGGCGTCGTGCAGGCCCTCGACCGTGGACGGCCGCACGAGCAGCCCGCTGCCCTGCCGCGCCACCCGGCACGCCATCTCCCACTGGTCGCCGCCACCGGGCACCACCACGACGGGAACGGCGGCCCGCAACGCCTTGACCAGCATCCCGTGCCCGCCACCGCACACCAGGACCGCGGCCTGGCGCAGCAGCGCGTCCTGGTCACCCGGCCCCGACCGAGCCCACGACGGCAGGTCGGCCGGTGCGGGCGCGAACGTCGACACCACTGCCCGCACGTCCTTGCCCCGCAACGCTTCCAGCGTCATTTCCGCCATGCCCCGCGTCCCGGTCCACGCCGTCGAGGGGGCGATCACCACCAGCGGAGCGTCACCCGGCGGCGGGGTCAGCGTCTCCTTGCTGGCCTCCCACAGCAGCGGCCCCACGACGTGCGCGTCGCGCGGCCAGTCCGGACGCGGCACCTCCAGCGCGGGCAACGTCGCGATCAACCGCGCCGCCGGGCCCGTTCCCTGGGCGTCGAGCCCGATCCGTTGCCGCACAACGGCACGCTGGCGTTCCCCTTGACGGAGCGACCTCGCCGTCATGGCCCGCAGCACCGAGTCGCGCAGCTTTCCGCGCACGCCGGTTCCGGCGGCCAGCCCGCTGCCCATCGGCGGCAGCCACTTCGACGGTTCGTAGAGCGGATGCGGCGACAGCTGCACCCACGGCACGCCGGCCAGTTCGGCGGCCATGCTCGCACCCAGCGCGAGGACGTCGCACACCACCAGATCCGGTTGCAGCGCGGCGAGTTGGGGGGCGAGTGCCAGCGCCAGCGTCGCGGCCTGGTCGTGCAGCGCACGCCCGAGATCCGGCGCGTCCTTCAAGTCGTCCAGCGCCAGGCCGGGCACTCGCGAGGCCGTGATCCCCTCGGCGGCGGCACGCTCGATCCAGCGTTCACCGGTCAGCAGGACCGGGGTGTCGCCGGCCTCCGTGAACCGCAGGCACAACGCGATGGCCGGCACCACATGACCGGGATCTCCCCCGGAGACAACCACGACTCGCACCGGGGCACATCTAGCCCTCTTCGCCCGGCCTGTCCAGTTTCGTGTTGGCTGGACGGCATGGACGAGCACCGCTGGCAGAGGTACTGGGACCGCAAGTCGGCGAACTACGACGCGGAGATCGGCGTCCTGGACCGCCGGGTCTTCGGCGACTCCCGCCAGTGGGCCTGCGCCCAGGCCACCGGGGAGGTGCTGGAGGTCGCCGTCGGCACCGGCCTCAACCTGCCGCACTACCCCAGCGGCGTCACGCTGACCGGCCTGGACCTGAGTGAGCAGATGCTCGGCCTCGCCCGCTCCCGCGCCGCGGACCTCGGACTGGAGGTCGTGCTGCGGCAGGGCACCGCGCACGCCCTGCCGTTCGGCGACGCCTCGTTCGACACGGTCGTGTGCACGCTGGGCCTCTGCGCCATCCCCGACCACGAGACCGCGGTGACCGAGATGGTCCGGGTGCTGCGGCCGGGCGGACGGCTGGTCCTCCTCGACCACGTCGCCAGCTCGTCCCGTCTCGCGCGGGGCGTGCAGTGGCTCGTGGAGCGGATCACGGTCCCGATGGCGGGCGAGCACTTCCTGCGCCGCCCGCTGCACCTGGTCGAGGCCGCCGGCCTGGTCGTCGAGCAACGGCAGCGCTTCAAGCTCGGGGTCGTGGAACGACTCGTCGCCCGCAAACCGGTCAGCAGCAGTGGTGACCCCGCCACGCCTCCCGACCTTCCTTGACCGCCACCGCGGCGATCACGAGTGCCGCCAGCGGATCGGCCCACCACCAGCCGAACAGGCTGTTCACCACGAGTCCCACCAGCAGCACCGCGGACAGCTAGGGAACGACACGGCGATCACCTTGAGCGCCGTCCGTTCGCGCTTGCCGGGGTCGCGCCCGGCGAACTACCAGGCCACCGCGGTCGCCGACGCCACCTCGATCACCGAGTCCAGCCCGAACCCGATCAGCGCCGTCGACCCCGCCACCGTGCCGGCCGCGAGCGCGATGACCGCCTCGACCACGTTGTAGGTGATCGTGGCGGCCACGAACATCCGCACCCGCCGCCGGAGCACGAGCTTCCGCTCGTCGGCGACGGGCGCGCAGCAGGCGTCACTCATCGGCGCAGTCCGGTCCGGGCTCGACGGCCAGCACGACGTCCACGAGCTCGCTGATCGCGCGCTTCAGGCGCGGGTCCGCCAGCTCGTAGCGCACCTGGCGACCCTGGTAGGTCGCGACGACCAGGCCGCAGCCGCGCAGGCACGAGAGGTGGTTGGAGACGTTCGACCTGGTCAGCCCCAACGACTCGGCGAGCTGCGCGGGATAGCCGTGCCCCTCGAGCAGCGCGATCAGGATGCGGCAGCGCGTCGGGTCGGCCAACGCGCGGCCCAGCCGCGCGAGGGCCGTCTCCCGCGTCTCACAGGTCAGCATGAATCGAACTGTACAGCCGGAGCTGAACAGTTCAGCGCACGCGGTCCGTTGCGCAGCCGACGAGGAGCACGACCAGGACGGCTGCGAGCGCGTGGTCACCGCTGAGCGCGAACACGCCCGCGAGTGTGAGCCAGAGCACAAGCCTCATGGGTCGAGGTTAGGGACCGTACGACGGAGTCCGCATCTCATTTGGGCAAGGCTTGATGGTCCCTTAAGCAAAACTGCAAACGTGACGACACGCGAGTTCTGGGACCGGCACGCTGCGACGTTCGACGACGAGCCCGACCACGGCCTGCGCGATCCACGGGTGCGCGACGCCTGGGCGCGGCTCCTCCTGCCGCTCGTCCCGCCGGCCTCCTCCGTCGTCGATCTCGGGTGCGGCACCGGCAGCCTGTCGGTGCTGCTCGCCGAAGCCGGCCACGACGTGCACGGCCTGGACCTGTCCGAGGAGATGGTGAAGGCCGCGCGAGCCAAAGCCGCCGCGTTGGGTGTGGCCGCCGAGTTCAGCGTCGGCAACGCGGCTCACCCGCCGCACCCGAAGGCCTCGTTCGGCGTCGTGCTGGCGCGGCACGCGCTGTGGGCGTTGCCGGATCCGGCCTCGGCGCTGGAGGAGTGGGTGTCGTTGCTGGCGCCGGGCGGCGTTCTCCTGCTGGTGGAGGGCCGGTGGTCGACCGGCGCCGGACTGACCTCCGCGCAGACCCGCGAGCTGGTGCTCGGGGTGCGCGCGGAGGCCGTGGTCACCCCGTTGACGAGCGAGGACCTGTGGGAGCGTTCGATCGAGGACGAGCGCTACCTCGTCGCGAGCCGGCGGTAGGGCAGGTCGGCGGAATGCGGCGCAAGGCCGAATTGCTCCAGAAAGTTCTTGCAACGCTTTGCTCGGTGTGCCTGCGGGTGCTACGACCTTCAGTGAACCCCTGCAGCAAGGAGACAACGTGGTTTCCTCGGCTTCGCGCACCCTTCTCGCGGTGTTGCTGATCGTCGGACTGTCCACACCGGTGCAAAGTCTTGCGGCGCCACCGGGCGCCAAGGACGTCACCGCCACCCTGTTCCAATGGCCGTTCGCCCGCGTGGCGGCGGAATGCACGAACGTCCTCGGCCCCAAGGGCTACGGCTACGTCGAGGTCTCCCCCGCGACCGAGCACGTCCAGGGTCCGCAGTGGTGGACCAGCTACCAGCCCGTGAGCTACCGGATCGCCGGGCGCCTCGGTGACGAGAACGCCTTCCGGAACATGGTCAGCACCTGCCACAACGCGGGTGTGAAGGTCATCGCCGACGCGGTGATCAACCACATGAGCGCCGGATCGGGGACGGGTACCGGCGGCACCGGCTATTCGAAGTACAACTACCCAGGTGTGTACAGCGACTGGGACTTCCACCCGTGCCGCTCGCACATCAACAACTACCAGGACCGCTACAACGTCCAGAACTGCGAGCTCGTCGGTCTGTCCGATCTGGACACCGGCAGCGAGTACGTGCGCGGGGCGATCGCCGGGTACCTGAACCGCCTGATCTCGATGGGCGTCGACGGGTTCCGCGTCGACGCGGCCAAGCACATGGCCGCGGGCGACCTGGCGGCGATCAAGGGGAAGCTGAGCAACCCCAACGTGTTCTGGGTGCACGAGGTGATCTACGGCGCGGGCGAGGCCGTGCAGCCCGGCGAGTACACGGGATCGGGTGACGTGGACGAGTTCCGCTACGCCTACGACCTCAAGCGGATCTTCCAGAACGAGAACCTGGCCTACCTGAAGACGTTCGGCCAGCCGTGGGGTTTCCTGCCCAGTGGTCAGGCACGGCCGTTCGTCGACAACTGGGACACCGAGCGCAACGGTTCCACGTTGACGTACAAGGACGGTTCGACCTACACGCTGGCAAACGTCTTCATGCTGGCGTGGAACTACGGTGCACCGCAGGTGTATTCGGGCTACGAGTTCAGCGACAAGGACGCCGGTCCACCCGGCGGTTCCGTCTGCTACAGCAACGGCTGGAAGTGCCAGCACGCCTGGACACAGGTCGCGAACATGATGGCGTTCCGCAACACCGTGGCGGGCACCGACGTGAACAACTGGCAGGACAACGGGTTCGACCTGATCGCGTTCGGTCGCGGCGGCAAGGGCTTCGTGGCGATCAACAGCGAGACGTTCGCGGTGACCCGCACGTTCCAGACCGCGCTGCCCGCCGGGAGCTACTGCAACGTCCAGGAGAACGGCTGCGTCCGCGTGACCGTCGACTCCTCGGGCAGGTTCACGACGACGCTCGGCGCCGGCACCGCCCTGGCACTGCACGTCAACGCGCGCTGAAAGAACCACCGGCTGTCCACCGCATCGCGCGGTGGACAGCCGGGAGTTCCTATCAGGCGGTGTGCAGCCTCAAGCCGTAGACGTTGAGGATCTCGTTGATCGGTTGGAACCACGTGCGACCGCCGCTGGAGCAGTTGCCGTAGCCGCCGGACGTGACGCCCTGGGCCTGGTCACCGGTGATGAACGAACCACCGGAGTCGCCACCCTCGGCGCAGACGCTCGTGCCCGCCATCTGGTGCACGTCGCCCTGCGCGTAGCGGATCGTCTCGTTGCGGCTCTGGATCACGCCGCAGTGCCACTGGGTCGTGGAACCCGAGCGGCAGACCGAGGTGCCGACCGGCGCCTCCCACGAACCGCGCACCAGCGCGTCGGGCACGCGGCCCCAGCCGAGCACGACCGGCACGGTCCACCAGCCGCCGCCGGTGCGCACCCACGCGTAGTCGTTGCCGGGGAAGGAGGATCCGGCGAAGTTGCCCTGGAAGGAGCGGTCCCAGCCGTAGACGGCCGCGCCGTTCCCGCCGCAGTGGCCCGCCGTCACGTAGCCGCCGTGCACCGAGAAACCGATGGAGCAGCGGACGTTGCCGGTGTAGTACGGGTCGCCGCCGACCGTGCCGGCCGCGAACGGCTGCGGCTGCCGCACACCGTCGGTGCGCACGGTGATGGAACCGAGCTGACGTGCCTTGTCCAGGAACGAGGCCACCTCAGCGGTCTGCTTGCCCGCCTCGACGTTCACCACGACGGTTCCCGTGCGCGGGTCGGGGTGCCAGCTCGCGACGGCGGACGGCACCGCTCCGGACGCGGACAGGGCGTCGAGGCGGTTCTTCTGCGCCGTCATGGACCCGGCCGACCGACCGACGACCACGGCGTCGGCGCCGGTGGCCTCGACCTTGCGTGCGGCGGTCCTGTCCGTCACGGCCACGACCAGGCGGTTCTTCGCCTCGTCGAACCAGCTGCCGGCGAGTGCGGCTCCGGCCTCGCTTTCGGCGCGCGGCGCGATGGCCGACGCGTGTTGCTCCTTCTCCAGGCGCAACCGCGCCTGGGCCTCGGTCAGCCCGAACGCCGAGCTCATCGCGGTGAGCAGGCCGGGTGACATCTCCTTCTCCGAGGCCTGGGCGGGCGCGGTGAAGGTGGCTCCGACCAGCACGAGTGCCAGCGCGGGCACGATTCTGGGCAGGGTTGAGCGCATGCTCTTCTCCTTGTCCGTGCAGGGATCGCTACCCGCCCCGTTGCGGGAAGCGGCGAACATGAGAGCGCTCCCACCGTGGCGCAGACAGCCCTCGGTGGTCAACAGCTGACACCGGAACTGTCCTGCCCGAATCGTGCCCGGACGGGCGAGAACGGGCATCACCGCATGACGACGACCTGACGGACGGCCTCACCGGAGGCGAGCTTCGCGAACCCGTCGTTGATCTCGTCGAGCTCCAGCCGCCCGGACAGCAGGCCGTCGACGGGCAGCCGTCCCGCGCGGTAGAGGTCGACGAACCGCGGCACGTCGCGGCGGGGTACGCACGAGCCGAGGTAGCTGCCTTTGAGCGTGCGTTCCTCGGCGACCAGGTTGAGCGCGGGCAGCGACACGGTGCGGTCGGGGTGCGGCAGGCCGACGGTGACGGTGGTGCCGCCGACGGCCGTGGCGGCATAGGCCTGTTCGAGCACCGCGGCCACACCGGTCGTGTCGATGACCTTGTCCGCGCCGCCGCCGGTCAGATCCCGGACGTGGGCGACGACGTCCGGCCCGCCCGCCGCCTCGTGCGTGGCGCCGAGCGTGAGAGCCAGCTTGCGCTTGTGCTCGACCACGTCCACCGCCACGACCTGCGTCGCGCCCGCCGTCACGGCCGCGAGCACCGCCGCCAGGCCGACGCCGCCGAGGCCGAACACCGCGACCTTGTCCCCCGGCTTCACCTCGGCGCTGTAGAACGCGGCGCCCGCACCGGTGAGCACGGCGCAGCCGAACAGCGCGGCGACGTCGAACGGCAGGTCCTTCGGGATTCGGGTGGCCGACCGGCCGGAGATCACCGTGTACTCGGCGAACCCGGACACGCCCAGGTGGTGGTGCGGGCGCGTGCCGTCCGGGAGGGTCCAGCGGCGCTGACCGCCGAGCAGCGTGCCGTCGCGGTTCGCCGCGGCTCCGGGCTCGCACAACGCCTGGCGGCCCGACGCGCACCGGCGGCAGGCACCGCACGCGGGCACGAACGACAGCACGACGTGGTCGCCCGCCTCGAACTCGGCGTTCGGGCCGGCCTCCACGACCTCGCCAGCCGCCTCGTGGCCGAGCACCATGGGCAACGGCCGGACGCGCGAGCCGTCGATCACGGACAGGTCGGAGTGGCACAGGCCGGTGGCGTGCACGCGCACCAGCAGTTCACCGGGACCGGGTGGGTCGAGTTCGAGCTCGACGACCTCGAGCGGCCCGCCGATTCCGGTCAGCACCGCGCCTCGCGTCTTCACGCCACCACCAGACCTTCCATCGCCGTGCGCAGGTTCGCGGGGATCTCCACCGGTTTGCGGCTCTCGCGGTCCACGAACACGTGCACGAAGTGGCCCTCGGCCACGACGTCCTCGCGTCCCTCGAAGAAGAACCCGACCTCGTAGCGCACGCTCGACCGGCCGAGGTGCCCCACGCGCAGTCCGGCGTCGAGCGCCTCCGGGAACGACACCGAGGCGCGGTAGTTGCAGTGCGACTCCACGCAGAGCCCGATGTGCTGCCCGGCCTGGATGTCCAGCCCGGCGCCGATCAGCCACGTGTTGATCACGGTGTCCATGAACGCGTAGTGGACGACGTTGTTCACGTGGCCGTAGACGTCGTTGTCCGCCCACCGGGTCGGAATCCCCTGCCAGTGCCGGTACTGCTCGCGCACGCATCCTCCATCGTCAATCGAGTCTCCTGGTGAGCTCGACCCTCGACCGCACGCCGAGCCGCGCGAAGATGTTGCGCAGGTGGTGCTCGACGGTGCGGTGGCTCAGGAACAACCGCGCAGCGACCTCGCGGTTGGTGGCGCCCTCGGCGACCAGCCTGGCGATCTGCGCCTGCTGCGGCGTCAGGCCGGGGTGATCTTTGGGCTCGCTCGTGGAGTCGCCGGCCGCGCGCAGTTCGGCGCTGGCCCGCTCGACCCAGTGATCGGCCTGGTAGGACTGGAAGATGCGCACGGCGTCGCGCAGGTGTTCGCGCGCCGCCTTGGGCTTGCGTCCGCGGCGCAGCCGGTTGCCGTACAGCAGCTCGGTCTTCGCGAGTTCGAGGGCGGTGCCGCTGGCGCGGTGCAGCCGGATCGCCTCCTCGAAGTGCTCGTCGGCGGTGCCGCTCTCCAGCAGGCCGCGGCAGCGGTGCGAGAGCGCGAGGCGGGCCGTGCTGCCCGTCGTGCCGGCCCACTTCTCGAACGGTTGCAGCGCTCTGTCCGCCGTGGACGGTTTGCCGCACGCCACGGCGGCCTCGACCACGTGCGGTGCGGCCATCACCTTGATGCCGGCATGTCCAGGCTGCAGCCGGAACCGGTCCAGCGCGTCGGCGGGCCGGTCGCGCGCCAGGTCGACGCAGGCGAACGCCCAGGCACCGAACGTGCCGGGCCTGGTCAGGCCGCGCTGGGTGATCTGCTCGGTGGCCGTGTCGATGCGGTGCAGCGCGGTGTCCGAGTCGCCGCGCAGGGCCGCCAGCAGCGCGAGGATCGTCAGGTGGTCGACCACGGCGTTGTGCTGCCCGATCGCCGTCGCCGCGTGCACGCCCTCGGTCGCCGCCGTCAGCGCCGCCGCGTGCTGGTCCAGCAGCAACGCCGACAACGCGCGGTACACCAGCGCCCACGGCACCAGTGCGGTGAACCCGCTCTCCCGTGCGGCCGTGACCGCGCTGGTCGCCATCTCGTGCGACCTCGTGGCGTCCCCGAGCACGTAGGCGGCCTGGCTCGCCCAGATCCGCGCCTGCGGTCCGGGCACTTCGTCGGCCAGGTCCACGACGGTGCGCAACGCGGGCAGCGCCTCGTCGTGCCTGCCGTCGAACGTCGCCAGCATCCCGGTGAGGTGGTCGAGCGTGAGCCGGGTGGCCGGTGGCTCGTCGCCGCGGCGGATCTCCTTCGCGAACTCGGCGACGGCGGCGAAGCGGCGGGGGTCCCCGGCGATGCTGGCCGCCTCACCCGCGAACCCCAGCGCGGCGACCGCGAGCTCCCGCCGGGTGCCGACCAGGCCTTTCGCGGCGCGGATGAGCCGGTCCGCCGCCACGTCCGGGAGGCTCTCGCCGAGGTCGATCCCGCCGACGACCAGGTCCATCAAGGCCCTGAGCTCCGGCGTGTGGGTCATCTTCGTCGCGGTGCGGAGGACGGCTCGCGACCGGTGCGGCGCGCCGTGCGCCCAGTGGTCGGCGGCGGCCTTGAGCAGGTGGTGCGCCTTCAGCTCGGGATCGGTCGTGAGGCGGGCCGCGCGGTCCTGGTCCCGGGCGGCCGTCGCGAAGTCACCACACCGTCGCGCGTGTTCGGCGTAGGTGGTGAGGACGTCGGCGAGCCCGGCGTCCTGCGTCGTGACCGCCTGGTGCCACGTGCGGCGGGCACCCGGCGGCAGGGTCTCCGCCAGTACGGCGTGGGCCCGGCGTCTCAGCGGCAGCGGCACGTCGGCCCGCAGCGCGGACCGGACCAGCTTGCGCGGGTCGAACAGCGGCCCGGCCTCGGTCACCGCGTCCAGGTCGAGCGTCTCGGGGTCGACCTCCTCGTCGACCGCCACCATCGCGACGACCTGCTGCGCTTCGGGGGACAGCGCGGCGAAGCGGGCCCGCCACCTCAGCCGCAGCGAGCTGTTCTCCGGCAGCACCTCCGGCGCCGGCGCGATGCCGCCGAGCTGCGCGGACGTGAGCGATCCGGCCAGCTCGACCAGCGCCAGCGGGTTCCCGCAGGCCAGCTCCACCAGGTCCGCGGCGAGGGTGGAGGGCAGGCCGGGCACGAGGTCGTGCAGCACGCGGATGCTCGTCACGGCGTCGAGTGGATCGAGGGTGATGCTCGGCAGTCCGCGTGGCTCGCCCTCGGTGGCGATGAGCAGCGCACCCCTCGTGCCTCCTACGTCACGCGCAAGCTGCAGAAGGTCGTCGTCGAGTTCGGGGACGTCCACGCACAACAACGCGTCGTAGGCGTCCTCCACCGCATTGAGCAGCGCAGTCTTGCCCGAGCCAGCCTCACCGCACAGCACAAGCACTCCGCCGCACCCAACGCGCGCACGCTCCACCAACGCGTCCACGGCGACGCGTTGCCGCTCTCGGCCACGCAGCATCGGACCAGTCTTACGGCGGTTGCCGCTCCTCCGGAAGGGGTAAGCGGCAAATTCACCTACCACCGTTAGTTTTGCCACCGAAGTTGTTCACCGAGACCGGTGGTTGCACCGATGCGCACGTGGAGTCAGTGGTTGCAGGGTCGAATCGTTCCTCCCCCAGTTCCCCTGCCGAATGAGGTGTACAGCGCTGTGCAACTCCGCACCCTGATTCCCGTCGCGCTCTCCATGGTGCTGCTCGGCGGCACCGTGGCCCAGGCCGCCGACAACCCGTACGAACGCGGTCCTGCCCCCACCAACTCCAGCATCGAGGCCAGCCGCGGCCCGTTCGCCGTCTCGGAGACCTCCGTGTCGTCGCTGGTGAGCGGTTTCGGCGGCGGCACGATCTACTACCCGACCAGCACCTCCGCCGGCACGTTCGGCGCGGTGGCCATCTCCCCCGGCTACACCGGCACCCAGTCGACCATGGCGTGGCTCGGCCCGCGCCTCGCGTCCCAGGGCTTCGTGATCTTCACGATCGACACGAACTCCGTCTACGACCAGCCCGACAGCCGGGCCTCGCAACTGCTCGCGGCGCTCGACTACCTGACGCAGCAGAGCACCGTCCGCACCCGGATCGACTCGTCCCGCCTGGGCGTCATGGGTCACTCGATGGGCGGCGGCGGCACCCTGCGCGCCGCGAGCCAGCGTCCGTCACTGCAGGCGGCGATCCCGCTGACGGGCTGGCACACCACGAAGAACTGGTCGTCCGTGCGCGTCCCGACCCTGGTCGTCGGCGCCGAGAGCGACTCCGTCGCCCCGGTCTCCTCGCACTCCGAGCCGTTCTACACGTCACTGCCGTCCACGTTGGACAAGGCGTACCTGGAACTCAACAACGCCTCGCACTTCGCGCCGAACTCGTCCAACACGACGATCGCGAAGTACAGCATCTCGTGGCTCAAGCGCTTCATCGACAACGACACCCGCTACGAGCAGTTCCTCTGCCCGGCACCGGGACGCAGCACGCTCATCGAGGAGTACCGGGACACGTGCCCGCACTCCTGATCGCCTGAGCACGGGTCGCGGCGCTGACCGAGCGCGGGGCGCCGCGACCCGCCCCGGGTAGATCGAGCACATCCCGGGCTGCCGGGGTGCCCCGCCCCCGAGCGGGGCACCCCGGCAGCCCTTTCCGCTTTCCGCCGGCGACCCGAACGCGCTGCCACGCTGTCGTGACGCTGCTCAGCAACCGCGATGGTGGGGTCACGTGTGGTTGCGGTACTTCTGCCCCCGCAGCACCGGGGACACCCACGCCGCGACGACGCCGGCCAGCAGCACGGCGAGGCCGGCGCCGAGCCCGGCCCGCGGATCGCCCGTCGCGACCGACAGGACACCGGCCAGCGCCGCGCCGAGGGGCTGGCCGAGACCCCAGGCGACCATCCGCGCCGTGGTGTTCACCCGCGACTGCAGGTCGTCCGGGCACACCTGCTGCCGGTAGGTGATCCCGTTGATCACCGCGATCGCGCCGGTGACACCCCAGCAGGTAGCCGTCACGCAGAGGACGAGCCAGTGGCCGCTGACCAGGACGAGGACTCCGCAGAGCAGGGACGACGGCAACGCCGCCAGCGCCACCTCCGCGTTGCCCCAGCGCGCCGTCAGCTTCGGGAAGACGCGGGACGCGACGACCGCGCCGACGCCCCAGCAGGTGAACAGCACGGCGAGCCGGGCGTCTCCCTTCGGCGCCACGCCCAGCACCTGGTCGGCGAACGGCACGAGGACGGCCATCCACGCGCCACTGGCCACCGAATGCGTGGCGCCGACGAGCGTGAGCAGCCGGATGATCGGTTCGTGCCAGAGGAACCGCAGCCCCTCTCTCACGTCACCGACGAGTTCCCTTCCCCCGCGCACCGGCCGTGGATTGGCCATGCTGCTGGTGATCGCACGCAACAACAACGCCGACCCCACCGCCGTCAGTGCGTTCACCGCCAGCAATGCCGCCGGGGCGACGACCGTCACGAGCAGACCGGTCACGCCGGGCACCACGAGTTCCACGACGGTCGTGCGCCCGTAGAGGGTCGAGAACGCGGCGGCCAGCTTCTCCTTGCCCACCAACGCCGGCAACGCACCGAAGTTCGCCGCGTCGAAGAACACGAACGCCGTCTGCGTCGCGAACGCCACCACCACCACGTGCGGCGCCGTCAGCCCGCCGGCCAGCCACGCCAGCGGCACGCTCAGCAGCACGGCGGCGACCGTGAAGTCCATCGCCACCATCATCAGCCGGCGGTCCAGCCGGTCCGCGAGCGCACCGGCCAGCAGCCCGAACACCAGGTAAGGCAACGCCTCCGCCGCCGTGACGGCCGCCGTCCAGCCCGCCGATCCGGTCAACTGGTAGACGAGGACGGGCAGCGCCACCGCGGACACCACGGCACCGACGACCGAGAGCACCCGCGCGTTCAAGTACCGGGTGAAATCGCGCTCGGACGTGCCGGCGGTTCCCATGGCCCCCATTGCCCCAGCCTATGATGCTCAAGGTAGAG
Source organism: Lentzea californiensis (assembly GCF_024648825.1). Taxonomy (GTDB): domain Bacteria; phylum Actinomycetota; class Actinomycetes; order Mycobacteriales; family Pseudonocardiaceae; genus Lentzea; species Lentzea californiensis. The sequence goes on along the minus strand of NZ_JANBBE010000005.1, from coordinate 199,639 downwards.
CGGAAGATGACCGGACCGGCGCAATCCGGCCCGATTGCCGCAGATCACCGGTAGCAGCGATACGCGCCGTCACGTGCAGATTGATCCGTCAGTGCGAAGTTCGCGCGAAGACGGCCGTATTTTTCGAAAGTCACCTGATTACAACCGAAATGGCATTGCAAAGCGCCGGTAACGCATTTCATCACATGCCGACTCTTTTCGGTGTGTTCTGGGCGAATGTCCGGATCACCGCACCCCGAATGGAGCTGCCATGCGTCCATCAAGGCGCCGCGCCAGAGCGGCGCTCGCGATCACCACCACGACTTTCCTGCTCACAGCACTCGCCGTACCGGCTGCCGCCGCGGCGGTCTCCGGTACCGACGTCCTGTACACGCTCGACGCCCACTTCGACAACGGCACCGCGCAGGACGTCAACCACAACGCCCCGAACAACGACCAGCTTCAGCTCGACCGCTCGACGGTGTTCTTCCCCTACGTCAACGTCGCCGCCTCGGCGCGCGGAACAATGGTCCGCATCGACGTCAACACCGGTCAGATCGTCGGTGAATGGGTGTCGGCACCGGACGGGCGCGGGCGCAACCCGTCCCGCACCACCGTCGACAAGTTCGGCAGCACGTGGCTGTCCAACCGCAACGAGGGCGCGGGTGGCCGCGGCTCGGTCACCCGCGTCGCCGTGATCCAGGGCGGCACCCGCGTCAACTCCGACGGCACGCCCAACCCTGCGGGCGATTACCTCAAAGGCCCGTTCGCCTACAACAAGTGCGACGACCGGAACCAGGACGGGCTGATCGCCACCAGCCGCGGTCTCGGCGACATCCGGCCGTGGACCAACGCGGGCGGCGCGGACGACAACGGTGGCGTCACCACCGCGGCCGACGAGTGCGTCATCAACTACTCCCGCGTCACCGGCAGCAACACCCGCACGGTCGCCGTGGACGCTCAGAACCGGCTGTGGACGGGCGGTCAGGACCTCGACCACGAACTGCTCGACGCCAACGGCCAGGCCACCGGCACGCAGTTCAACGTGGGCTGCGGTGGCTACGGGGGCCTGATCGACAAGGCCGGCACGCTCTGGTCCGCGCGCAACTTCGGCACCCTGCGCTACGACCCCGTCGCCACCACCCACGCCTGCCTCAACGGCACCCACGGTGACTACGGGCTCGGCATGGACCCGGTCACCGGCGAGATCTGGCACACCAACTTCTCCGGCAACCGGGTCGCGAAGCTGGCGCCGGACGGCACGCTGCTCGGTGCGTTCGCCCACGGCAGCCAGAACGCGCAGGGCGTCGCGGTCGACAGCGACGGCAACGTCTGGGTCGCCCACTCGCTCAACGGCGCGACCACGGTCGGCCACCTGCGCACCGACGGCACGTACGTCGGCAACGTGCCGCTGCCCGGCGGCACCGGCCCGACCGGTGTCGCGATCGACAGCAACGGCAAGGTGTGGGTCACCAACATCTCCACCAACAACGCTCAGCGCATCGACCCGGACGCCGGGCCGGTCGGCGGCGGGGGCCGCACCATCGGCGCGGTCGACCTGACGGTCGATCTCGGCGCGGGCGCCGGTCCCTACAACTACAGCGACATGACCGGATCGGTGCTCGGCGAGATCACCGCGCCGCAAGGCACGTGGAGCGTCGTGCAGGACGGCGGTACCAACGGCCGGCCGTGGGGCACCGTCACCTGGAACACGGAGGCGCAGGGCAGCGTGCCGCAGGGCACGTCGATCGTGGTCGAGGCGAGGACGTCCGACACCGAGGCAGGACTGGCGGGCGAGAGCTTCACCCCTGTCGCGAACGGCGTGACGTTCGCGAAGACCGGCCGCTACATCGAGGTGCGGGCCACGCTGACCGCGAACGCGGCCGGTGACAGCCCCGTCCTGTCCGACCTGCGGATCAAGACCTCCGAGCGGACCGGGGTGTTCTCCTGCCAGGCCACCGCGCTCAACCTCGCCGGCATCGTCTCGACGCGGGCGAACCCGCAGGACGTGCCGTGCGTGGACGACCACGAGACGCTGGCGAACGTCCAGCTCAACGCAGGAATTCTGACCGTGCGCGCGACGGCGCTCGACGCCAGGACCGACCAGTCACCGGACGACCTCACAGGCACCGCACCCGCGACGACCGACCTCGCGACGGCACGGGCGCGCATCGAGCAGACCAGGGTGACCAGCGGCCTGCTCACGATCGAGATCGGCGTGATCGAGTCGAACGCGTCGGTCACCTGCGTGGCCGGTCCCGGTGGCCTGGTGCCGCAGTTCGCGGGCTCGTCGACGATCGCGTCGCTGAAGATCAACGGCCTGTCGGTGACGGTGGGCAGCGCTCCGCTGACGATCCCGCTGGTGATCGGGTCGTTGCGGCTCAACAGCACCACCACCACCGCGACCAGCGTCGTGCAGCAGGCCGTCGTCGTGGACACGCTGCTGACCGACGTCGTGATCGGTGAGGCGAAGGCCAACGTCGAGGCGAAGCCGGGTCACCCCGGCGGCTCGCCCTGCAAGGTCTGACCCGCAGGGGCGCGGACGGCACAGGCCGCCCGCGCCCCGTCAGCCTTCTTCGCCGTACCGGGCGGCGACCGCGGCGGCCCGATCTCTCAACGCGGCACGCAACCACGGCGGTTCCAGGACTTCCGCGCTCGTGGAGAGCTGCCACAACGCCCACTCCGCGTGCCGCGAGTCCTGGAACGCGACCTCCATCCGCAGCCAGCCGTCGTCGGGCGCCTCGGCGAGCACGGCCAGTGCGGTGCCCACCAGTTCCTCCCGTCGCGCCGGACGCACCCGCAGCACCACGGCGACCTGGTCACCACCGGTCCGGAACCGCGTGCTGCGTTCCTGCCAGGCCTGGTCGAGGTCGACCCGGCCCGGCCGCTGCGCGGGTTCGTCGAGCTCCTCGGCGGCCAGGATCCGCGACAGCCGGTAGGTCCGGTCCTCACCCTCCTTCTTCGCCAGGAGATATCCCTGCTCCCGCACGGTGACCAGGCCGATCGGGTCCACCGTGCGCCACTCCGCCGCCTGACCCCCGGCCTCGTAGTAGATCCGCAGCCGGTGTCCCGCGAACACCGCGCGACGGACCTCCGCCACCACCGCGTCCGGCAACTCCTCCTCCACCGCACGCCGCGAGAGGAGGTCGATCTCCGGATCGATGAGCAACCGCTCCGCCGCCCCCGCCGCGGTCAGCCGATAGCTCTCGGGCAGCGCGTCGACCACCTTGAGCATGGCCGAGGCGAGCGACGAGCCGAGACCGAACACCTGCGCGCCTCGTCGTGAGCCGGCGACCAGCAGGGCGAGCGCCTCGTCGTGGTTCAGGCCGGTCAGCTCCGTCTGGAAACCGGGCAGCAACGCGAACCCGCCGTGCCGGCCGCGTTCGGCGTAGACCGGGACACCCGCCGCGGACAACGCCTCGATGTCGCGCAGCACCGTCCGGGTGGACACCTCGAGTTCGCGGGCCAGGGTGGCCGCCGACAGCTGACCGTGCCGCCGCAGCAGCAGGACCAGCGACACCAACCGGTCGGCACGCATGCGAAAACCGTACGGGAATACGTGACACAGGATGTCGTGTATTGCTTGCGAGGCTGCAGAGCGTCATCCGAGTTCAGAATGGAGCTGTTGTGGCTTTGGAACGAACGCCCGTCAACCCGTGGACCTGGTCGGCTGCGCTGGGGTATCACCAGGGCGAGGTCGTCACCGGGCAGACCCGGACGCTGTACTGCGCCGGGCAGACCTCGATGAACGGCGACGGCAAGCCCGAGCACGCCGGTGACATGGCGGCACAGCTGGCTCTGAGCCTCGACAACCTGCAGGCGGTGCTGGCCGAGGCGGGGATGTCGCTCGCCGATCTGGTGCGGCTCAACGTCTACACGACCGACGTCGACCTGCTGTTCCAGCACTACGGCGTGCTGGCGGCGCGGCTCGGGGCCGCCCGCGTGGCACCGCCGACGACGATGCTCGGGGTGAGCAGGCTGGCGATCCCCGACCTGATGGTGGAGCTGGAAGGGACGGCCGTGGCGTGACGCTCGGGGTGGTGACGATCGGCGTGTACGGCTTCGACGAGGAGTCGTTCCTGCGGCGGCTGCGGGACGCGGACGTCCGGCTGCTGCTCGACGTGCGGCAACGGCGCGGTGTCCGCGGGCGCGAGTACGCCTGGGCGAACTCGCTGCGGTTGCAGGCGGCGCTCGCCCGTGCCGGCATCGCCTACGAACACCACCCCGAGCTCGCGCCCACCACCGAGCTTCGCCACGTCCAGTACGCGGAGGACGAGCGTCTCGGTGTCGGCAAACGCAGCCGTCGCGTGCTGGCCGCGGAGTACGTCCGCCGCTACGAGGCGGAGATCCTCGGCAGTGCCGACCTGGCTCCCGTCAGGCCGGCACTGCCGAAGGGCGCGGCGCTGCTCTGCGTCGAACGCGACCCGGAGGCGTGCCACCGCTCGTTGATCGCCGAACGGCTGGGGGTGCCCGTCCACCACCTGCTGCCGTGACGGGTCAGCCGAGACCGATCTGCTGGACGTGACTTTCTCGGCAGCGCGCTGATCAGATCAGCGCCGTGATCTAGATGGCTGGCACCTCGATCGACTCGATGGCGGCGGCCGCGAGCGGGGTCGCCGTCTGCGCGTAGCGGGTGGCCAGGGACTGGAACAGCTGTTCCGCCTCGATCGCGGGCCAGTCGCCGGCCAGCAGCTCGGCGGGCAGGTGGGGGTCCTGGCGCACGAGGTCGAGCCAGTCGCCGTGCAGCACCAGCTGGCGGGCCAGGTCGTCGGGCAGCGAGGCGTCCGGCTCACGCCACTTCGCGAGGAAGTCCTGGTAGCGGGCGGCGATGGCGGACGTGTCGAACGCGCGGCGCGCCAGGTCCGCCGCCTCGGTCGGCTTGGCGTGCTGGGCGGTGAAGACCGTGACGTTCTCCGCGAGCCCGTCGACCAGCCCGCTCACGTCGTGGGCGCCGGGGGCGATCCACAGGCCGTTCTGCACCGGGCCGAAGCCCGCCCACTGCAGCTGCGAGCGCAGGTCGTGCCGTTCGCCGCGCCGGCCTTCCGGCAGGGAGAAGCCGACCAGGGTCCAGGTGCCGTCCCAGTCCCGGTTCATCGCGCCGCGCTGCCAGATGCGCCGCTCGCCGTCCCGCAGCACCTCCGTCGCGCGCGCGGTGAGTCCGAAGTAGACCTTGCGACCACTGCGGTGCTTGGCGAGCAGACCCCGTGAGGCCATCCGGGTGAGCGTGGAGCGGACCGCCTCCTCCGAGACGTCCACGCGCCGGAAGACGTCGATCACGCTGCCCGAGTAGACCGCGATGTCGCGGCCGAACACGTACAGGCCCAGGAAGTTCAGCATCAAGGACTGGGGCGTCACGTCCGTCACGATACATGTTGGGCAGCATCTAGACGAGCGTCATGAATATGCCCTACTTTGGGTCGCGAACCAACGGAGAGGACTCGCCTGATGGAGTTGTCGGGAAAGGTCGCGATCGTCACAGGCGCCGGCCGCGGGCTGGGCCGGGCGTACGCGGAAGCGTTGGCGCGCAACGGTGCCCAGGTCGTCGTCAACGACGTGGACGAGGTCGTCCACGAGGTCGCGGCGAGCATCGGCGGACGCGCGGTGATCGCTCCGGTCGGGACGGCCGAGACCGCCCAGGCGCTCGTCGACGCCGCCGTCGAGGAGTTCGGCCGGCTCGACGTGCTGGTCACCAACGCGGGCATCCTGCGCGACCGCGTGCTGTGGAAGATGAGCGACGACGACTTCGACGCCGTGATCAACGTGCACCTGCGCGGCACCTTCACCTGCGCACGCGCCGCGGCCGTGCGGATGCGGGAGCAGGGAACGGGCGGCAGCCTCGTGCTGGTCTCGTCGCCCGCCGGCCAGCGCGGGAACTTCGGTCAGACCAACTACGCCGCCGCCAAGGCCGGGATCGCCGCCATGGCACGGACCTGGGCCCTGGAACTGGCCCGGTCCGACATCGCCGTCAACGCGGTCGTCCCCGTCGCCGCCACCGAGATGACCCGCACGATCCCGGCGTTCGCGCCGTTGATCGAGGAGTCGGAACGCAACGGCGCGCCACTGCCGGAGTGGGTGCGGCGCGACGAGGGCCTGGGCACCGTCGAGGACGTCGCCGAACTGATCGTGTACCTCGCCTCGGACGCGGCGAAAGGCGTGACGGGACAGGCGATCGGGATCGGCGGCGACCGGCTCGCCCTCTGGTCGCACCCCGCCGAGAAGCAGGTCCTGTTCGCGGACGGCGGCTGGCAGGCGGGCTCGATCGCCGAGCGGTTCGGCGAGTTCGAGCCCGAGACCTACGGGATCCCGCAGCCGGTGGCGCCGTGAACGTTCCCAGAATGGATGTGGACGGCCTCGTCGCCATCGACGTCCACACGCACGCCGAGATCTCCGGCGACGGCCACAGTTCACTGAGCCCGGCGCTGCTCGAGGCGTCCGCCAAGTACTTCAAGGCCGCCCACCGCCAGCCGACGATCGCCGAGACGGCCGGGATCTACCGCGAGCGCGGGATGGCCGCGGTGATCTTCACCGTCGACGCGGAGCACGCCACCGGCCACCCGCGCATCTCCAACGAGGAGATCGCCGCGTCCTGCGCCGAACACGCCGACGTGCTGATCCCGTTCGCGAGCGTCGACCCGTGGAAGGGCCGCACGGCCGTCCGCGAGGCGCGCAGGCTCGTCGAGGAGCATGGTGTGCGGGGCTTCAAGTTCCACCCGAGCCTCCAGGACTTCTCGCCGGACGACCGGATGGCGTACCCGCTCTACGAGGTGATCGAGGAGCTCGGCGTGCCCGCGCTGTTCCACAGTGGACAAACGGGGATCGGGGCCGGCGTGCCGGGCGGTGGCGGCATCAGGCTCAAGCACTCCAATCCGATGCTCGTGGACGACGTCGCCGTGGACTTCCCGCACCTGCGGATCGTGCTGGCGCACCCGTCGTTCCCGTGGCAGGACGAGGCGCTCGCGGTGGCCACGCACAAGCCGTTCGTGTACATCGACCTGTCCGGCTGGTCGCCGAAGTACTTCCCGCCGCAGCTCGTCCGCTACGCCAACACCGTGCTGCAGGACAAGGTCCTGTTCGGCTCGGACCACCCCGTCATCACCCCCGACCGCTGGCTGGCCGACTTCGCGAAGCTCGAGATCTCCGACGAGGTCCGTCCCAAGATCCTCAAGCACAACGCCGCCCGCCTGCTCGGACTCGTGAAGGAGGACGCGTGACCATCTCCGTCAACGGAATCGCAGAACTCAAAGCACTGGCGGGACAAAGCCTCGGGCACACCGACTGGCTGCAGATCGACCAGGGCCGCGTCGACACGTTCGCCACCGCCACCGACGACCACCAGTGGATCCACGTCGACCCGGAACGCGCCGCCTCCGGCCCGTTCGGCGGCACGATCGCGCACGGCTACCTGACGCTGGCGCTGCTCATCCCGCTGATGAGCGAGCTCCTCGAGGTCTCCGGCGTGCGGATGAGCCTGAACTACGGGCTGGACAAGGTGCGGTTCCCCGCGCCCGTGCCGGTCGGGGCCAAGATCCGGCTGCTCGGCCAGGTCGCGACCGTCGAGGACGTGCCGGGCGACGGCGTGCAGCTCACCGTCGACTTCACCGTCGAGATCGAGGGCTCCCCGAAGCCCGCTTGCGTCGCACGTGCCGTCTACCGCCACTACACATGAGGTGAAGCCATGGCGCCAACAACGCAGTTACGCCGTGCGGTCGCGTCGAGCTTTCTCGGCAGCGTGATCGAGTACTACGACTTCCTGCTCTACGCCACGGCCTCCGCGGTCGTGTTCAACAAGGTCTTCTTCTCCTCGCTGGACCCGCTGGTCGGGACGATCGCGAGCTTCGGCACGTTCGCCACCGGCTACCTCGCCCGGCCGCTCGGCGGAATCCTCTTCGGACACTACGGCGACCTGCTGGGGCGCAAGAAGATGCTCGTGCTGACCATGAGCCTGATGGGCGTGGCCAGCTTCCTGATCGGCCTGCTGCCCACCTACGCCCAGGTCGGCTGGCTCGCGCCCGCCGGGCTGATCCTGCTGCGGGTCCTGCAGGGCATCTCCGTCGGCGGCGAGTGGGGCGGCGCCGTGCTCATGTCGGCCGAACACGCCACGTCCCGGCGCGGGCTGTGGGCGAGCTTCACGAACGCGGGCGCGCCGTGCGGCATGGTGCTGTCGACGCTCGCCCTGAGCGGTACCGCGGCACTGGTCGGTGAGCAGGCGTTCCTCGACTGGGGCTGGCGGGTGCCGTTCCTGCTGAGCCTGGTGCTGCTGGGCATCGGCCTGTTCGTGCGGATGAAGGTCGAGGAGACGCCGGTCTTCAAGGCGGAGCGGAAGCGCGGCTCGATGCCGTTGCTCGACGTCCTGCGCAACCACCCGCGCACGTTGGCGCTCGGCATCGGCGTCGGCCTCTCGGCGTTCGTCGCGCAGTCGACCCTGACGACGTTCGTGCTGGCGTACGGCGTGCAGGCCGGCAACAGCAGGCAGATGATCCTCAACGCGCTGACGCTGTCCTCGGCACTGGCGGTGATCGGCATCATCGGCTGGTCGGCGATGTCCGACAGGGTGGGGCGGCGGCCCGTCGTGCTCGTCGGCGCCGTGCTCATGGCCGCGTTCGGGTTCGTGCTGTTCCCGATGGTGGACAACGGGTTCATCGTCATCGCGCTCGTGCTCGGCCAGGCCGTCATCCACCCGATGATGTACGGGCCGCTGGCCGCGCTCTACAGCGAGCTGTTCAACACCGGCAGCCGCTACACCGGCGCCTCGCTCGGCTACCAGCTGGCAGGGCTGGGCGCGGGGCTCGCGCCGTTGCTCTTCGCGCAGGTGCAGAAGACCTCGGGCACGGGCGCGATCCCGTTCATCCTCGCGGCGTTCTGCCTGCTCACCGTCCTCTGCACGGTGACGCTGCACGAGACCAGCCGGACCAGCCTGACAGGAGACAGGGATGCGCAACGCGGGACTGGGCAGCTGGCCACGCCGCCGAGCACGCATGGCGCCGAAGCGTGAGGCGTTCACCTTCGACGGCATCTCGACCTCGTACGAGGAGGTGGCCGTCCGCACGAACCGGCTGGCGTGGCGGTTGCGGGAGCTAGGGGTTCGGCACGGTGACCGGGTCGCGTACCTCGGCCCGAACCACCCGTCGTTCGCCGAGACCATGTTCGCCACGCACCTGCTGGGCGCGATCTTCGTGCCGTTGAACTTCCGCCTCACCCCGGCGGAGATCAACTACCAGCTCGCCGACTGCGGCGCGCACGTGCTGGTGCACGCGCCGTCGCACGTCGTGGAGCACCCGCGGGCGGTGTCGCTGGCGACGTACGAGGACTGGCTCCTCCAGGGCTCCGACGAGCCGCTGGACGAACCGGTCTCCATCGACGACACCGCGTTGATCCTCTACACCTCCGGCACCACCGGCAGGCCCAAGGGCGCGATGCTCAGTCACGCCAACCTGCTCTGGAACACCTTCAACCTGATGATCGGCGTCGACGTCGCCTCGGACGACGTCACGCTGGTCACCGCGCCGCTGTTCCACGTCGCCGCGCTCACCCAGACGTTGCTGCCCACGTTCATCAAGGGCGGGCACAGCGTGATCACCTCGCGCTGGGACGTCGCCGAGTGCGTTTCCTTGATCGAGAACCACGGCGTGACGTGGATGTTCGGGGTGTCCACGATGTACGCCGACCTGGCCGCCTCCGCGTCGTGGCCCGGCGCGGACCTGTCGTCGTTGCGGGTGCTGCTGTGCGGCGGGGCGGCGGTGCCGGACGCGGTGATCCACGCCTACCAGGACCGGGGCCTGGTGTTCTGCCAGGGCTACGGCCTCACCGAGACCGCACCTGGAGCGACGTTCCTGGAGGCCGCGGACAGCGTGCTGAAGGCGGGCTCGGCCGGGCCGTGCGTGTTCTTCGGCGACCTGCGGCTGGCGGAGAGCGGCGAGATCGAGGTGCAGGGCCCGAACGTCACGCCGGGCTACTGGAACGACCCGGTCGCCACGGCGGCCGCGTTCACCGAGGACGGCTGGTTCCGCACCGGCGACCTGGGACGGCTCGACGGCGGGCACCTGTACGTCCTCGACCGGCTCAAGGACATGTACATCTCCGGCGGCGAGAACGTCTACCCGGCCGAGGTGGAGAACGCGATCACCTCGCACCCGGACGTGGCCGAGGTCGCCGTCGTCGGGGTGCCGGACCAGCGCTGGGGCGAGGTCGGGCGGGCGTTTGTCCGGCCTCGCGACGGTGCCCTGGTGGACGCCGCCGGGTTGCGGGAGTTCCTGGTGCCGCGCCTGGCGAAGTACAAGATCCCGGTCCACGTCGAGGTGGTCGCCGAACTGCCCCGCACGGGGTCCGGAAAGGTCCTCAAGCCCGCGCTGCGCCGGTTGCCGCTGTGACCGCGTGGCGGGCCAGGACCGTCTGGACCGCCTCGTCCACCGAGTGGGCCATGGCCTTCTCGGTGGGCGCCCAGTTCACCAGCAGCATGCGGGGCCAGAACGCGAAGTTCGAGATCATGCCGAGGAACTGCGTGGCGGCCAGAACGGGATCTTCGACCGTGAGCGTGCCGGCCTCGTGTTCGGCGGCGAGGTAGTCGCGAACCGCGTCGAAGAACGGCTGCTTGCCCAGCTTGAACTGGGTCTGCCCGAGTTCGGGGAAGCGTGGCGCCTCGGCGATGACGATGCGGAACAACGCGACCATGCCCGGCCGGGTCAGCAACGCCACGTACCGGTTGCCGAGCGCGGTCAGGCCCTTCTCCGGGTCACCGGGCTGCGGCGTGAGCGCGCCTTCCTCCGTGCGCCAGTAGTCCGTGACGATCGCGTCGAACAGCTCGGCCTTCGTCGGGAACTGCTTGAACAGCGTCGCCTTCGACACCCCGGCCGCGTCGGCGATGCGCGCGAGCGAGGTCTTGTCGTAGCCGGATTCCAGGAACAGCCCCGTCGCCGCGTCGACGATCGCCGTCCGCTTCTGCTCCGCCATGCGCTCGTGGTAGGTCGGCACGCCGTCCAGTATGCCATGAGGTGAGTCACTTGACTCACCATGCCGCCCGCGCCTACCGTTCCGAGGTGAGTCACTCAACTCACCACTGGAGGACGTGATGGGACGCTTCGACGGCAAGACGGTGCTCGTCACCGGCGCGACGAGCGGGATGGGCGCGAGCCACGTGCGGGGCTTCCACGCGGAAGGCGCACAGGTCGTGATCGCCGCGCGCGACCTGGACGCGGGCTCGAAGGTCGCCGAAGAACTCGGTGAGCGGGCGTTCGCCGTGCGGCTCGACGTGACGGACGAGGACGCCTGGGCCGAGGCCGTCCGTGCCGCGGAGGAGCGGTTCGGGCCGGTGTCGGTGCTGGTGAACAACGCGGGCGCGCAGCACGCGGCCGCGTTGATCGAGGACACCTCGCGCGAGGTGTGGGACCGGACCCTGGCGGTCAACCTGACCGGGCAGTTCCTCGGCATCAAGCACGTCGCGCCGTCGTTGCGCAGGGCCGGCGGCGGGTCGATCGTCAACATCGCCTCGACCATGGGCAACGTGGGTTCGCCGTTCTACGCGCCGTACGTCGCGAGCAAGTGGGCGCTGCGCGGACTGACCAAGACCGCCGCGCTGGAGCTCGGCCGCGACGGGATCAGGGTGAACTCGATCCACCCCGGCGTCGTGTCGACGCCGCTGATCCACGAACCGGTCGAGGCCGGCCGGCCCGCGATCGGCGACCTCTACTCCCCCGCGCCGTTCGCCGTGCCGCGCCTCGGTGAGCCCGGCGAGTTCACCGCACTGGTGCTCTACCTGGCGTCGCCGGAGGCCGCGTTCGCGACCGGGTCGGAGTTCGTGCTGGACGGCGGTCTGCTGCTGGGACCGGCACTAGCCGCGTAGGTAATCCTTCACCGGGCCGAAGGTGAACAGCCCGGTACCCGCCACGAGTTCGTCCTTGGCGGGCAGGAGCAACGCATGTGCGCGCTCCGCGAGTTCGTCGTCCCGCAGCCGGGTCGCCGCCATCGCCAGCAGGCAGGCACGGACCTCCGTGAGCAGGTCCGCCGGCCCGTCGGGAAGTGCACGCGCGGCTTGCACCGCCTCGTCGTGCGGCAACGCCAGCGGGCGCACCCAGTCGAGGTGCGGGCCCCAGTCGTCGGTGAGGTCCACTGTGGACGAGCCGTGCAGGCTGAGCAGGGCCAGCGGCAGGAGTCCGCGTTCCATGCCCCACATGCCGGTGCCCCTGACGCGGTCGGCCGCGGCACGGTACGCACTGTCGGCTTCGGCCTTCTTCCCGGCTGCCGCCAGCTTCAACGCCGCGTACCAGTCGGTGAAGAGGCCGACCAGCGGCAGGTCGTGGCGTTGTGCCAGTTCGTCGGCCGCGGCCGCGTGCTGGTCGGCGGTGCCGAAGTCGGCCAGCGCGCAGCAGGCCTGGACTAGGACCAGGTGGCCCAGCACCTCGTGGGTCACCAGGCGGCCGGACGCGACCTCGAGGAGTTCCCTGCCGATCGCGGCACGGTCCGGAGCCAGGCCGGTGCGGTGAAAGGTGTGCATGAAGCGGGCGTTCAGGGCGAACGCCAGCAGTTCGGGGTCGCCGAGGGCACGCGCCGTGGCCTCGGCTTCCCGTGCTTCACCGAGGCGGGCGCCGGTTCCCCGGTCCTCCATCGCGATCATGGCGAGCAGGCGGGCTCGGGTGGTGGTCGGGCCGGGGAAGGCGGGCAGGACCCGTTCCGCGGCGGCGACGAGTTCGGCGGAGTGGGCAGGGTCGTCGTTGGTGGTCCAGATGCCGGGGACGTCGAACGACCCGATCACCTCGGCCACCTCGGCCGGACCTTCGGCCAGCCGCAACGCCGCCGACCTCCGCTCCCGCGCCCCTTCCAGGTCCCCGCTCACCGCCAGGGCTCTGACCAGGCCGGTCAGCAGGTCGAGCCGTTCCGAACCGGCCGCCGCGAGCGCCGCGCGCCACAACCGCACCGCCTCACGCGGTGCTCGGTTCCCCGCCGCGGCCTCGGCGAGCGCCCTCACCGCCTCAGGACTCCGCGTACCCGCGAGGGCGTGGTGGTGAGCGAGCAGTTGGACGTCGCCAGGTGGCAACGCCTCGGCCACCGCGGCGTGCCAGCGTGCGCGCCTGGTCAGCGACACGTCCTCGTACAGGGTGTCGCGCACCAGCTGGTGCGTGAACCTGGCGTGGCCGGGTGCCACCTCGACGACGAAACCGGCCTCGATCGCCAGGTCCAGCGCGTCGAGCACGTCGTGGCCGGCCAGCGCGGCCAGCAGGTCCACCTCGACGGCCCTGCCCAGCACGGAGGCCTGGTGCAGCACGGTCCGCGCCTCGGGCGGCAGCCCGGCGAGGCGGTGGCGCAGCACGTCCCGCACACCCACCGGCACCGAGCCGAGGTCGCCTCCCGAAGCGACCAGCCGGCCGAGTTCCTTGACGTAGAAGGGATTGCCGCCGGTGCGTTGGTGGATCACGCGCGCGTCCCGTGGTCCCACCAGTGCGGCGACGGCCTCTGCGTCCAAACCGCCGAGTTGCACGCGGACCGGTTCCGCGCGCGCCAGGGCCTCCGACGGCACCGCGGAGCGCGAGGTCGCGACGATCAGCACGCGACCGGAGAGCACCCGGCCGGTGAACGCGGCCAGCACCGCGAGGGTTTCCTGATCGGCCTGGTGCAGGTCATCCAGCACGACCAGCACCGGCGCGGCCGATTCCACAGTGGACAGGATCGACAGGCGGAGCTGGAACCGGTCCGCGGCAACCAGTTCCTCCCCCAGTGCCTCCACCACCTGCTGCCAGGGCCACGCCACGGGCGCGTCCTCCTGACAGCGCGCCCACACCGTCCTCCACCCCCGACCGGCCAGCAGCTCGGTGAACGCCGTGGCGAGAGCGGTCTTGCCCACACCGGCCTCACCCGTCACCAGCGCGAACCCCAGACCGGCTGCCGGGACGGCGGAGTCCAGCAGCGCCAGTTCGGCGGCGCGTCCCACCAGTGACGACTCGGGTGAGAGCAGCAGGCGCGGTGCCTGGGCCAGGATGTCCGACTCCAGCGCGCGGAGTTCCTCGCCCGGATCGACACCGAGGTTCTCCACGAGCGCGTGCCGCGCCTCGCGCACCGCTCCCAGCGCGTCGCCCTGCCGGCCCTCCCGGTACAGCGCCAGCGCGAGCAGGCTCCACGCCTTCTCGCGCCACGGGTGTCCGGCCAGGTGAGCGCGCAGGTCGGCGACGACCTCGGCGGAACGGCCCAGGGCGAGGGCGGCGGCGGCCCGGCGTTCGACCGCGACCAGCCGCAGCTCCTCCAGCCTGTCGATCTCGGCCCGCGCCCAGTGGAAGTCGGCGAACTCGGCGTACGCGGGCCCGCGCCACAACGCGAGCGCACCGTCCAGCACGGACAGGTCGCCGCCCAGCACCTCCTCGAACCGCCACGCGTCCACGTCTGTGGCGAGCAACGCGTACCCCGCGCCCTCGGTCACCAGGAGCGTCGAGGGAGTCCGGGGTGGACGATCGGGTTCCAGCGCCTTGCGCAGTGCGCCGACGAACGTCTGCACCGTGCCGACCGCGCCGTCGGGCGGGTCCTCCCACAGGTCGTCGACGAGCGTGCGCACCGGGACGACCCGGCGCCGGGCGACCAGCAGGCGCGCCAGCACAGCGCGTTGCTTCGGGCCGCCGAGGCGGGCGGATCCCGCGGTCAGCGGGCCGAGCACCCCGAACGTCACCACCCGCTGACCCTAACGCTGATCCGTTGCTGATCGGGCACCCGCACAGTGGGCCCGTGAACCACACCGCATTCGACCACCAGCGCGTTCAGGTCTCCGACGGCGTCGAGCTCAACGTCGCCACCACGGGATCGGGGAGCCCGGTCGTGCTGCTGCACGGCTTCCCGCAGACCCACCTCATGTGGCGGCACGTCGCCGCCGATCTGGCCGCCGACCACACCGTGATCATGCCCGACCTGCGCGGCTACGGCGACAGCGACAAGCCCGCCGACACCGGCCTCACCTACTCCAAGCGCACGATGGCCGCCGACGTCGTGCAGGTCGCCCGCGCGTTCGGGCACGACACGTTCGCCCTCGCCGGACACGACCGGGGCGCGCTCGTCGCGTTCCGCACCGGACTCGACCACCCACGGCACGTCACGCACCTCGCGTCGCTCGACGTGCTGCCGACGCTGGACATGTGGGACGTCATGCGCGGCACGTCCGCCGCCGTCGGCTTCCACCTGTTCCTGATGGCCCAGCCGCCCGGCCTCGCCGAGCAGATGATCGGCGCGACCCCGGACGCGTTCTTCGGCCACTTCCTCGACGTCTGGGGCGCCGGGCCGTTCCCCGAGGACGTCCGGGCCGAGTACCTGCGCGCGAGCCGCGAGGCCGTCACGTCGATCGTCGCGGACTACCGGGCGTCGGCGACGATCGACGTCGAGCACGACACGGTGGACAGGAACGCGGGCAACCAGCTGCAGATGCCGGTCACCGTGCTGCAGCAGGACTGGGGCGCGGCGCTCGGCTTCGACGCCAAGGCGCTGTGGCAGGCCTGGGCAACCGACCTCGACCACCGCACAGTCTCCTGTGGACATTTCATGGCCGAGGAGGCACCGGACGTCGTCGCGGCGGCGATCCGCGACCTGCTGGAGCGCTGATCCCTGTTGGCACCGGCCGGGCTCAGGCCCTGACGCGGCTCTTCGTGGTCCACATCCGGTAGCCGGCCGACACGGCGTCGTCCTCCGAGGCGAACGCCATGTCGCCCTTCATCCGCCGGTAGTACGGGGAGTCGGGCGTGTGGTAGACCATCGTCTTCGAGTTGCCCTTGACCGGCAACGACTCCTGCCGCGGCGGCTTCGGGGCGGCCGGTGCCGGGGGCTGTTCGGCGATCACCACCTGCTCGGCCGCCGGGCGGGGTGCGGGCAGGGCGAGGCGCGTCTTCGGGCGTTCGGGCTGCAGGCGGCCGCGGACCGACAGCCACGTCACCAGCGAGCCGACGGCGAACGACACCACGCACAGCAGGAACATCTGGGAGAACAACCAGAGCACAGCGAACTCCTAACGGACGACGACGTCGACCTGGCGCGTGGCCGGGTCGTACTCGCCGCCGGGGGCGGGACGGGTCTCGATGGCGATCAACGCGGGTGCCACACCTTGGCCGACGAGGACGTCGCGGACCATCTCGCCGCGTTTGGTCGCCATCGCCTGGTCGGTGCCGTGCGCCACCAGCGTGATCGAGGCGCGTGGGGCGACCAGCAGCATGCGGCCGACGCGCTCGATGAGCACGGGGCCGTGGCCCTCGTACGCCGTGGTGCCCTGCACGAACCGAATCGCGCCGTTGCCGTTGACCAGGCGGGAGATCGAGTCGTGCAGGGCCTCGACGTTCAGGTCGCCGGCGGCCGCGGACGAGCCGACCTCGATGCGGTCGGTGACCTGCAGGCCGTTCGCCGCCTCCCGGACGGCGTCGCGGACCGCGGTCGCCCTGGCCTCGTCGGGCACGCGGGCGGCGACCACGACCTGTCCGTTGTGGACGGTCGTGGTCACGTCCGACACCTTGGCGGACAGCGCGGCGGTGAGCACCCGCCCGATCACGGCCGGTGGGATCGGCAGCAGGCCGCCCAGCCGGAGCGCGGCCGTAACGCGGTGGCCGTCGGTCCGCACGGCCTCCAGCAGCGCACGGCGTTCCGCGTCGTCGGCGACCGCACCGGACACCAGGATCTCGCCGCCGCGCACCGCCAGGAGTAGCTGCTCGGGTTCGGCCGTGCGCACGTCGGTGACACCGACGCCGTTCACGTCGGACACCACGGCGCGCACCGCGTCGACCGAGCGCGGCGAGACCTCGCTGACCACGACCGACCGGCCGTCCACCGCGACCACGCCGTGGTAGCCGGCCTTTCCCAGCGCGGTACGCACGTCGGAGTGCAGCGTCCGTTCAACGCCACCGCCGTAGACGAACACGCCGGTGGTGGCGAGCAACGCGGGCACCAAGAGCCCGCCGATCCAAACAGCGTGAGGCAAGCGCACGGCGAACTGGGTATCGGACCTCGTCGCCGGAAATCCAGCCAGTCCAGCCATTCGGACCGAACTTCACCCGGTCAGGTTGCCGGGTGAAGCTCGGACCTCATCTGCTAAGCACCTGGCAAGGCACACCACACGACGTTGATGAGGGGAGCTTTCATAAACCTCAGGTTTATGAAAGCTCCCCTCATCAACGACACACGCCCTAAGCGACCGTGGCGCGCGTCCGTCGCCAGGCGACCACGATCAACGCGATCAGGCCGAACAGCGGGAACGTGCTGATCGCCCAGGACAGGCCCATCGGCGGCCCCGGCTGCTCCATCACCTGGAGGTTCTTCAGCTCGCCCGTGCCCGCGCCCGCCGGTCCGTCGATGTCGAAGCGCATCGTCCACGCCCCCGGCTCGGGCAGGGCGAAGACGTCCAGGCCCCACACGTCGCGCTTGCGGGGGTGCCGTGCCAGGGGGCCGCCGTCGCTCTCCACGTCCCCGCGGAACAGGGTCAGCGTGCCCTTCTTGCCCTCGAGCCCGTTCTCCGGCACGAAGGTGAAGTCCAGCGACTGCATGGCCTTCACCGGCCACGTGCTGAAGCCGATGGTCAGGTCGTACGGTCCCGCCTTCACCTTCTCCGTGTGCACCACGTTGACCGGCTCGAAGGCCAGCGCGGGAGTGGTCAGCCCGAACAGCAGGGCGGCCGTGCCCAGCAGGCCCAGCAACGTCTTACGCATGGCTGTCGTCCTTTGCTGGTGCGAGGTGGCGGAGCATGTGGCCGTACCGCCGGCCGAGCATCCCGGCGAGGGCGCCGAGCACCGCCCCCGCCACGACGGTGGCCACGTACCGTTCGAGGGCCGGGAAGTCGCTGCCCTGCACGAGCATCCGCTGCAGGGGCGCGCAGGCCGTGATGATCACGCCGCCGACGGCGCCGGGGATCCAGGCGGGCAGTCCCCGCAGCAGTTCCACGGCGACCGCGACGAGGAGCAGGCTCATCGGGATCATGTTGGGCAGTCCGGGGATGCCGTCGGCGTAGTCGCGCAACGGCAGGCCGGTGGCGTCCGCGTAGACCTCGGTGGCCCACGGGGAGAACCACCAGAACACGGCTTGCAGCACCGCGACGACGACTCCGACGGCGAGCGCGCCGCCGCGCCGGTTCAGGACGTACGCGCCCATGAACAGGATCATCACCGAGAAGAACGCGCTGCCGGCGTTGACCGTGTTGACGGCACCGCCGGGCACCGCGCGCAGGCCGAGCACGGTGACCATGCTGAACGCGAGCAACGTGCCCGCCGCGGCGGCGATGCCGTAGGTCCCCCAGCGCTGGTCGCGGGCGACCGCGAAGACCATGACCGCGCCGACCATCGTGATCGAGATCGACAGCAGCAGCCCGATGTGCGGCGGCGAGTCGATCACGGCGTCGAAGCCGTACAGGCCGTGCCACCACTGGTCCCACAGCCCGTAGACGAGGAACAGCGCCGCGCCGATGCCGGAGACCAGGTACCCGACGGGGGCGGCGAACGTGCGGCCGAACACACCGACCGCGCGGCCGCCGACCACCGGGTCGATCGCCTTGCCGCGCTTGGAGTTCGCCGTCGTCAGCAACACGACGGCGAGGCTAGCGAGGCCCGAGATCGCGCTGCCCGCGTACAGGAACAGGTGCGGCAGGGTGAAGAACGTGTCGGGCCCGACGTCGGAGTGCCACTGGATGTCCCAGGTCAGGCCGATCAGCGAGATCAGAGTGCCGCCGACCACGACGCTCGCCGGGACCAGCCCCCTCGGGACCGTCCTCGCCGGCGACGCTTCGGTCGCCGTGATGTGCACAGTCATTCCTCCCCCTTCTAGGTGAGCAGCAGCGGGATCACGACCCGCTCGCCGCGCAGTGACAAGGTGATTTCCCATTGACCGGCCATGAACAGGTCGACGCCCGCGACCTCGTACCTGCCTGGAGCCCGCGGTGCCGCCGTGATCGGGGCGAGCGCGTGGCCCATCTGCGGCATGGCCGGTTCGACCGTCACCTCGCCGTCGGCGGCGTTGCCGGACCGGTCGGTGACGAGCAGGTCGAACGAGTTGCTGCCGGACCGGGTGCTGGCGGGCGTGAGCTCGAACCGGAGCCGCGCGCTCTCCGCCAGGTGGGGCTGGGCCTCGACTCCGCGTGGCCACAGCACCACCACCGCCGCGACCAGCGCGATCACCCCGGCCACGACGGCCACAGCCGAGCGCTTCACTTCGAGGCCACCTTCCCGGCCGGGACGTCGACGACCTTCGGCACGGTGACGACCGAGTAGTCGCGTTCGACCTGGATCCACACGAGGTACCTGCCCGGCAACGGGAACGAGTAGGTGAACGGCACGTCCGGCCCGTAGGCGGCGACGCTCTCGTCGGGCTTGTCCGGCATTCCCGGCGTCGGCGGGAGCATGGAGTGCACGTGCGCCCAGATCGGGGCGTTCACGGCGTTGTCCGTCACCGGGCCGACGACGATCATGTGCCCGAGCATGCCCAGCCACGGCTGCAGGTCGCGCTCGCCGAACTTCGCGGTGATCGTGCTCGGCCTGCCCGCCTCGCGGATCTCCACCGCCGTCTCGGCCGTCGCGTCGTGCCGGGGCGTGGCCGTGCCGGAGACCTCGACGCTCGACCGCAGCAGCTGCACTCCCCCGCCACGCCGTGCGATCTCGGCGGCGACGGCGTGCGTGCCCTGTTCGGGATCGTTCAGCCGGGCGCGGAACTCACCGGGCGCCGTGCGGACCGGGTGCAGGTGGCGCAGGTGCCCGGACGGCGACACCACGACCAGGTGGACGAACGCGCTGTCGTGCACGAGCAGGTCGTCCACCGGCCGTCCCGACGAGCCGTCGGTCAGGTTCAGCACGAGGTCCTTGCCGTCCATGCCGGGCACCATGTTCACCGGCGGCCGCGAGAAGTCCACTATGGACGTTCGCTCGTAGGGGTTCGTGACGTTGTCGTACGTCGGGTCGAGCTGCGTGCCGGGCGCCGCGACCGGCGGAATGCTCGGCGCCAGCAACGCCGCCGTCACCCCTGCCGCCACCGCGGCGACCATGCCCGCCGTGGGCACGAGCGCGAGGCCGACCTTGCCGAAGACGGCCAGCAGGAGTGCCGCCAGCAACAGCACTCCGGCCGCGATGAACCCTCCGTAGGTCGCGTTCTCCCACGGCGACGGCACGAGCGCCGGCACGACGAACGGGATGGTCGCCTCGTCGACCGCGAGCTCCCACGGACCGGGCCGGTCCACGTGCAGCAGGCCGGAGTGGAAGCCGGGCGCGGCACCGAGGACCACCTTGGTGGTGCTGCTCGGAGCACCCGCCGCACGCAACGTCAGGGTCAGCTCGCCCGGCGGCGATCCGGCGTGCGTCACCACGTCGACGTGCACCGGCCCGGGCACCTCCGCGACCCGCCGGATGATCACCGTGAGGTCGCGGTCGCCGAGGCTCTGCGCGACGTGCACGTCGGCACCGGACTGGGCGCCGTCGGCCAGCGCCGGGGCGGCGATCCCCAGGAGCGCCGCCAGCGCGAGCAGGAAGGTCACACCACGTCGTTTCATCGCGGCCGAACGTATCGATCATGGCTTCGCCGCCGCGTCACTGCGAAGACGGAAATCGCATCCCCCGCCCGGGGGATGCCCGGCCCCTGCGAAGCGGGAGGTTCTCAGGGACGCAATCCGGCAGGATTGCGCTCGATGGATCTGATCAAGCTGCCCCTCAAGCACCAGTCGTGGCTGGTCGCGACCGTGTGCATGGTCGTGGACGGCGGGTTCGTGCTGCTCGACCGCGAACCGTTGCCGCAGACCGTGGTCGTGCTCCTGATGACGCTGGCCGTGGACGCGATGCTGGCCGGTCCGGCCCGGCTGTCGCTGTGGGTGGCGGCGGCGCAGGCGGCCGTGCCGGTGATCGTCCTCGTCGCGATGCGCAACGGGATCGACGCCAACGACGCCGGCCTCCTGATCGCCGGGTACCGGGCGGGGGCGTGGCTGCGCGGCACACCGGCGTACACCTCGCTCGGGTTGCTCTCGGCCAGCCTGATGGCCTGCATGGTCATCAACGGCTACGGCCCCCTGTACGCGGTGCTGGTGGCGGGAAAGGGCGCGCTGCTGCCGTGGCTCGTCGGCCGCTACACGACGGCGCGCCGCGCGTACCTGGCCGAGCTGGAGAAGCGGTCGGCGATGGCCGAGAAGGACGCGAAGGCGGCGGTGACCAAGGCGATCACCGAGGAACGCGGCGCGATAGCCCGCGACCTGCACGACGTGATCATCCACCACGTGAGCGCCATCAACCTGCACGCCGGCGCCGCCCGTCTCGGTCTGCCGGAAGGAAATCCGAGGCTGACCAGCTCGTTGCGCGCGGTCGAGACGTCCAGCCGCGCGGCCATGGCCGACCTGCGGCACCTGCTCGACCTGCTGCACGGCGACAAGTCCGAGGGCGCGCGGCAGCCCGGCCTCGACAACCTCGACGAACTGCTCGACGGCGTGCGCGCGGCGGGCAGGCCGGCCCGGCTCGAGGTGCGCGGGCAACGGCGGGACGTGCCGGAGTCGTTGGACATCACGGTCTACCGGATCATCCAGGAGATGCTCACCAACGCCCTGCGGCACGGCGACGCGTCCGGGGTGACGGTCACGCTGGAGTACGCACCGGACTCGCTGTCCGTCACCGCGCAGAACGTCACCGGACCCGGCGACGACTCCGGTTCGGTGCGCCGCGGCCTCGTCGGCATCCGCAACCGCGCGGGCATGTTCAGCGGCACCACCCGGTCCGGGCTCGAACCGGACGGACGGACCTGGCGCACCGTCGTCACGTTCCCCCTGGAGGCGTCATGACGTTGACCGTGCTGCTGGCCGACGACCACGCGATGCTGCGCTCCGGCATGCGCGCGATCTTCGACACGCAGGAGGACCTCCGGTGCGTCGCGGAGGTCGCGGACGGCAGGGCGGCGGTGGCGGAGGTCGCGCGGCTGCGCCCGGACGTGGCCGTGCTCGACATCCGGATGCCCAAGCTGGACGGGCTCGGCGCGACCGAGATGATCCTGGCCGACCCGGCGAACCGCACGAAGGTCCTGCTGCTCACCACCTACGACACCGACGAGTACGTCTACCGCGCTTTGAAGGCCGGTGCCAGCGGGTTCCTGCTGAAGTCGCTGCCGCCCGAGGAGCTGATCTCGGCCGTGCGGGTGGCTGCGCGCGGGGACGCGTTGATCGACCCGTCGGTGACGCAACGGCTGATCGCGCGGTTCGCCGTCAGCCTCGCCCCTCCCCCGACGCCGCCGGAGCTCGAGCTGCTCACCGCGCGCGAACGGGAGGTGCTGCAGCTCGTCGCGGCGGCCTGCAGCAACGCCGAGATCGCCGCACGGCTGCACGTCGGGGACGAGACGGTGAAGACGCACGTCTCACGGGTGCTGGCCAAGCTGGGGTTGCGCGACAGGGTGCATGCCGTGGCGTACGCGCACGTCAACGGGCTGGTGCGGCGCTGAGCCGTTCGTCCACGATCCAGGACTGCGTTCGCGCGCGGTCGAGGAAGCGCTCCTCGTCCTCGGCAACGCCGGAACCGGGCGCGAGGACGAGCGAGAGCCAGGTGCGGCGGGTCGCCGCGTCGGCGAACTTCATGTGCGTGACCACGTCGAACTCCGCCGGAAATCCCCGCTCGTCGTGGGGCGGCAGGTAGTTGCGCACGTAGTAGAACGGGCGGGGCGTGATGCTCAGGATCAGCGGCACGTGGTGGTTCTCGTAGTGGTCGACGAACTCGTCCCTGCTCATGCCCGCACGAGCCCTCAGGAAAGCCATGGTGGTGATCACGGCTTCCGAGACTAGCGGCGCTGATCCGCGAGGACCCCTCGTGCGCCACGCGGACCGGCGGCTCAGCTCTGCCAGACGACCGGCGACTTGACGTAGTCGTCGCCGCGGTTGTACTCGGCCCCCGCGACCTTCAAACCGTCCTGCGCCGCGCTCAGCACGCAGGTCTCGTACTTCTCGCCGGCCGCCTTGAACGTCTTGGGCGCGCTCGTGGAGTCGCACTTAGGGGTGTCACCGCTGATGATCACGCCGGTGCCCTTGCCGTCCTCGCCGAGGCCTCGCAGGCCGATCGAGGTGAAGCTCAGGTCCGTGCCGCTGAGGTTCTCGACCGTGGCCCGCAGGTAGAACGGCGTGATGTTCTTGGCCTTGTCGCCGAACTTCGCCAGGTCCTCCTTCGCGCCCGCCTCGATGGCCGTGACGGTGATGGCGATGGTGCCGCTCTTGTCACCGGTGACGACGGGGATGACCGCGCGGGAGCCGACCTTGAGCTTCGTTCCGGGAGCCGTGACGTCCCCACCGGCCGGGACCGGCGGCGCCTCCTTCGAGGTGGAGGTCTCCTTGGTGCTCGTGGCGGTGGTCGTCGTCGTGTCCGTGGCGGGGGTCGCGGTACCGCCGGTCTCCGAGCCGCACGCCGACAGCAGCAGGCCCGCCGTCGCGAGGGAGGCGATGAACAGGGGGCCACGGGCGTGCGTCACTGCGGATCTCCTCGGACTGCGGAACCTGGGGGCGCCCAGGACGTTAGGCCAGATGCCGGAACGGCGCTATCGGTCGTTCACACCACACGCCGGGGTTCAGAGGTCGTCGAGGCCGATCAGCCCGTCCTGGATCGCCCGCGCGACGAGTGCCGCCTTGGTCGGTGCCTGCCTGCCGATCGCCGCGTACTTGACCCTGATCCGCTCCAGGTGGGAGTTCACCGTGCTGAGCGTGATGTTCAGGCGTTGCGCCACGAACTCCTTCGACTCGGACTGGAACCACTCGACCAGGACCTCGGTCTCGCGCGGCGAGAGCGCGGGCCTCGTGTCCGACCTGTCGCCCGCCAGCGCGCCCGCGAGAGCCGGCGGTGTGTACGACTGTCCCTCGGCCGCCGCCTTGACGGCCTGCACGAGGTGCTCGGCGCCCTCGGCCTTGGTCAGGTAGCTGAGCGCACCGATCTCCAGGCACTGCAGGACGATCTCGTCGTCGGCGCGCATCGAGTAGACGACGACCCTGCGGCCGTCCTCGACGAGCTTGCGCAGTTCGGACGTGGCGGGCGCGACGCCGCCGAGGTGCAGGTCGAGCACGACGACCGCCGCGCTCGCGCCGGGACCGGTCCAGGCCACCCCGGGGTCCTCACCGCTCGCCACGAGTTCGATGTCCGCTGTGGACAGCCAGTGCGCGACTCCCGCGCGCACGACGGGATGGTCGTCGACCACGACCGCCGTCACGTCGTCCGCCATCGCGCCTCGCTCCTCACCAGTCCGCTGTGGACGCTCGTCTCGACGGTCACCGCTCCTGTCCTGCCCGAAGCCGGCAGCGTCTCGGGCGCGTCCGCCACCACCGCCACACGCACCTCCGTCGCGGTGCGCAACAGGCTCACCTTCGCACGTCCGTGCGCGACGGCGAGCGCCTGGGCCATCGGCGCGACCAGTTCGCGGCGCACCTCTGTCGGCACCGCCGTGGCCGTGCCGCTGACGGCGAGCGAGACGACGACACCGCGCCGTTCGGCGACGTCCACACACGCGGTCAGTTCGTGCAGCAACGGGTCGGGCACGTCGTCGTTCTCCGCGAACAACCTGCGCAGCTGCACGGCCGCGACCGAGCAACGCAGCCTGGTCGTCTGGTCGGCCACGCTCACGCGTTCGTCGGCGAGGTCGGCGAGCAGGGGCAGCAACGCGCCCAGCTGACCCTCGAACCCTGCTCGCAGGTCCTGTTCCCGCTGGCGGGCGAGCTCCTCACGGGTGCGGGCGGCGTCGTGCTCGGCGGCGGCCTCGGCGGCCAGCCCGGCGTCGCGGTGCAGCACCCGCGTGACCACCAGGACGCCGAGCTGGAAACTCGTACCGCTCAGGATCACGACCCCGGCCGTGCCGACGTCACCGCTTCCCTCGCGCGCGAACCACGCGATGCTGAAGCAGATGTGCGCGCTCAGGGCTGCCACCAGCGCCACCGGCCTCTCGACCAGCACCAGCAGCAGGTACCAGCCGACCAGGCCGAACCCCCAGTCGGCCGGAGTGAACGACGCCCCGGCGGGCAGCGCGGTCGTCGCCAGCACCGACGAGACGAGAGGCGCCACAGCGAGGTAGGCCGGTGTCGGCACCGCGGCCGCGACACACCCGGCCACGACGGCCATCACGGCCGTGAGCAGCCCGTACGCGACCCACGCCGCCGGGCCGTGCGGATGTGCGACGACCAAGGGCAGCATGAGGACGAGCTGGATGGCGAAGACGACGACCAGCAGGACCTGCCGAGTGGTGGTGGCGACGGTGTGGTCAGTCATCGGCGGTCCACTCCAGCCGCGCGGTGGTACCCGCCGGTCCCGACTCGACCACCGCGGTACCTCCGGCCGCTTCGAGGCGCCCGACCACCGACCCGCGCAGGCCACGCCGGTGCTCGGGCACGTCGGCGGGCACGAAGCCCCGGCCGCCGTCCTTGATCACGACCACCGCGCCGCGCGCCCGCGTCACCGTCAGATCGGCTTCGGTGGTGCCCGCGTGACGCTCGACGTTCGTGAGCAGCTCACGCGCGGCCCGCACGAACTGCAGCGCGACCCCGGCTGGCACCGGCACGACCTCTGCCTCCACCCGCACGTGCACGGCGCTGTCCCGCGCCACCGCCGTGAGCGCGGCCCCGAGGTCCACCGTCCCCTGCGCGTTGCCCCGTTCGGCCAGCACGACCAGGTCGCGGCGCGCCTGAGCCGCGACCTCCTCCGGATCACCACCGTGCGCGGCCATCAGGAACGTCGCGGCAGCCGTGTCGTGCAGCAGCGCGAGGTACTCCCGCTCCCGCCTGCCCTGGTCGAGCGCGACGGCCGCGGCCCGGCTCCGTTCGGCGGCGCGTTCCCTGAGCAGGTCCACCCGCCGGCCCGACCTGCGCAACAACTCGTACGACAGCCGGGCGAGCACCGACTCCAGCACCGCCCGCACGAGCACGCCGGGCCCGGTCGTCACGACCTGCACCGCGAGCAACGCGACCGTCGCGGGCACGCTGACCTTCGGCGGCCACTGCCACTGCCAGGTGATCAACGTCGTCGTGAGCACCGTCAGCACCCACTGGTCGGCATCGGCCCCCAGCACCACCGACAGCACCACGACCCGCAGGAACGCCACCGGCAACGCGACGCGCGGCAGCCGGAAGTCGGCGACCGCGCTCACCGCGACCGCCGCGCACAGCGACCAGCCCAGCGGCGAGTGGAGCGAGAGGGCGCCGAAGAGGCTGATCAGGACGACGCTCGCGCCGCGGATCGGACCCGCGAGACGGGACACCGTCGCAAGCAGCCTCGCCTCCAGCACGTCAGGCATTCTCCGCGAGGGCCTCGCCGACCGCCTGGCCGGGCCGCATATCGTCCACGTATCGAAAAACGCGTACGCCCTCGCAACGGCCGTGCGCCTTCACTGGGGAGCGTGCTCAACACCTGGCAGGAGTGGGTCGGTACGGAGACCGGGGTCGTGGTCGGCGCGGTGCTCGGGATTCCGGTGGCCGTGCTCGCGATGCTGCTCCTGGCTCTCCACCGCAAGCTCGGCAAGAACCCGCACCCGTGGCGGACGGCGCTGGCCGAAGTCGGCATGGTCTACGGGACGCTGCCCTGGGTGTGGATCATCATGCTGCCCGGTGCGGAGCCCGGCACCGCGGGAGAGCTGAGCCTGGTGCCGTTCGCGGACCTGATCGACCTCGTCGAGCACCGGGACGCGGGTCAGATCGTCGGCAACATGCTGGTGTTCGCGGCGCTCGGGTTCTTCGCCCCGCTGAGGTTCGCGGCGCTGCGGTCGGTGTGGCGGGTGCTGGCGTTCGCGGCGGCCTGCTCCGCGTTGCTGGAGATCGCGCAGTTCGTGCTGCGGCTGGACCGGGTGTCCTCTGTGGACGACGTGCTGCTCAACGCCGCGGGTGCGGCGCTGGCCTCGCTCCTGTCGCGGTGGTGGTGGCGCCCCAAGCCCGCGCCGGCGGAGGAACGGCACCTGGCCGCGGTCTGAATATGCGGGCGATATGCCTCGCTCCCTAGGCTGACGGCATGCGTGTGCTGATCGTGGAGGACGAGCCCTACCTGGCCGAGGCCGTCCGCGACGGGCTCCGGCTGGAGGCGATCGCCGCGGACATCGCCGGGGACGGCGACACGGCGCTGGAGCTGCTCAGCGTCAACTCCTACGACCTCGCGGTGCTCGACCGCGACGTGCCCGGACCGTCCGGGGACGAGATCGCGCGGTGGATCGTCGCGTCCGGCAGCGGCATGCCGATCCTCATGCTCACCGCCGCCGACCGGATCGACGACAAGGCGTCGGGGTTCGGGCTCGGTGCCGACGACTACCTGACCAAGCCGTTCGAGCTGCGGGAACTGGTGTTGCGCCTGCGGGCGCTCGCCCGCAGGCGGGCCTACGCACGGCCACCGGTCAGCGAGATCGGCGGTCTGCGGCTCGACCCGTTCCGGCGTGAGGTCTTCCGCGACGGGCAGTACGTCGCGCTGACCCGCAAGCAGTTCGCGGTGCTCGAGGTGCTGGTCGGCGCTCAGGGCGGCGTCGTCAGCGCCGAGGAGCTGCTGGAACGGGCCTGGGACGAGAACGCCGACCCGTTCACGAACGCCGTCCGCATCACGGTCTCGGCGCTGCGCAAGCGACTCGGCGAACCGTGGCTCATCGCGACCGTGCCGGGTGTCGGCTACCGCATCGACGCGGATGGCGAGTCCCTGTCCTGCAAGTCCGTTCGATGAGAGTCACGGACGAGACCTGCAGGACAGGGGCTCGGCCCCCGGGACTCAGCGCGCGCTGGAAGTTCACCCTGAGCTACGCGGGCATCGTCGTCGTGGCCGGCGCCGTCCTGATCGGGCTGGCCTGGTGGGACCTGCTGCGCTACGTCCCCGACAACGACCAGGGCCTGCTCTTCACCAGCCCCAACCGCTACCTGCTCTCCCGCATCTTCGGCCGCGCCGCCGCGATCGCCATGGTGTTCCTGGTGGCGTTCGGCCTGCTCGGCGGATGGATCCTGGCCGGCCGCATGCTCTCCCCGCTCGACAAGATCGCGGACGCCGCCAGGCTGGCCGCGAAGGGGTCGCTGTCGCACCGGATCCGGCTGCCCGGCAAAGCCGACGAGTTCCGCGAACTCTCCGACGTCTTCGACACCATGCTCGAGAAGCTCGAGTCGCACGTCGGCGAGCAGCGCAGGTTCGCCGCCAACGCCTCCCACGAACTGCGCACCCCGCTGGCGATCTCCCAGTCACTGCTCGACGTGGCCCGCGAGGATCCGTCTCTGGTCGACGCCGAACTCCTCGACCGCCTGCACACCGCGAGCCGCCGCGCGATCGACCTCACCGAGGCCCTGCTGCTGCTCAGCCGCGGCGAGCGGGGCGTGTTCACCCGTGCGTCCGTCGACCTGTCCCTGGTCGCCGAGGAAGCAGCCGAAACCCTGCTGCCCCTGGCGGAACGGCGCGGGATCGAGCTCGAGGTCACCGGTGAGCCCGCGACCACCACCGGTTCCGCGGAGCTGCTCCTGCGGATGGTGACGAACCTCGTCCAGAACGCCATCGTCCACAACCTCCCGACCGGCGGCAGCGTCACCGTCCACACCGAACCGCAGCACCGGGCGTGCGTCGTCCGGATCGAGAACACCGGCCGTCAGCTCCCCGCGGACCTGGTGCCGACGCTCACCGAACCGTTCCAGCGCGGCGGCGAGCGCGTCCGCGACGACGATCACGCCGGAGTCGGCCTGGGACTCGCCATCGTGCACAGCATCGTCCGCGCGCACGACGGCGCCCTCGACATCGTTCCGCGTCCCGAGGGCGGCCTGCGCGTCACGATCCGGCTGCCCAGTCCCTGACCTGGGGCTGGATGTCGTTGAAGAAAGCGGTCTTGGCGCGGGTGTAGTCGTCGTAGTCCGGCTCGCCCGCGTGTTCGTCGGCGAGCTCGCGCTTGATCTGCTCGTAGCGCCGGGCCTGGTCGGGGTGGCACCGCAGCCAGTCGCGGAGGTCCACCACCCACCGCGCGAACGGCGAGTCCGCGCGGCGGACGTGCAGGATGGCGCTCTCGGCCGGCGAGTGGAACAGGCGCTTCTCGTAGGCGGCGTCGTCGGCTCGGTCCCCAGGCCTTCTGGCATCCCGGTGCACGCCAGGGGAATCCGGCCTCGAACCGTGCGCCGGCACGAACGGCGTGGGCGCCAGGACCTCGGTCAGCCGGGCCAGCGACGGCGGGTCCGGCATGCGCACCTGCAGGTCGACGATCGGCTTCGCACCGAGCCCCGGCACCGCGGTCGACCCGATGTGCTCGTAGTCGAAGGCGTCCGCCCCGGGCAGTGCAGCGAACGCCGACCGCACCCCGCCGAGGAGGTGCTGTGCGCGAAGCGGCCAGGCGGCGTCGTACTCGACGATGACAGCGGAAGGCATACCGCCGACATTAGCCCGATCGATGAGGTCGCCTTCCGGCGCTTTCCCGTTACACCGCCACTTTGGACTCTCCATCAATTCGACGAATGCGGCGGAGCCGTTCGGCCCTAGGCGTTGCGGCCATTCGGGATCAGGCTTGTTCGTCTTCTGCCATGACGGGAGGGCACGATGACCGAGCCGAGTGGCACGGTGACCGGCAGCGGCCAGTTCCGCGTCGGCCCCGAACTCAGAACCGGTGTGATCGAAACGCGGAACCAGGGCGCGAAAGCCGTTCTGTACACCGTGGTCGACGGCGAGCCGATGGTCGAGGGCGACATCGTGCTCACCCTCGTACAGGAAGGCGAGGTCCGCGAGAAGGGCGTGGTCGTCCCAGGTCAGCAGTTCCGCTGGCCGGGTGGCCGGGTGCCGTTCGAGATCGACCCGAACCTGCCGAACCAGGCCCGCGTGCACAACGCGATCGCGCACTGGGAACGCAACACCCGCATTCGTCTGGTACCGCGAACCGCGACGGACACGAATTTCATTCGTTTCCAGCCCGGCGGTGGCTGCAGTTCTCCCGTGGGCATGCGCGGAAACCAGCAGAACATCACGCTCGCCCTCGGCTGCGAGACCGGCGCCACCATTCACGAAATCGGGCACAGCGCCGGCTTGTGGCACGAGCAGAGCCGCGAGGACCGCAACAACTTCGTGACGATCGATTTCACGAACATCCAGCAGCAGAGCGCCCACAACTTCAACCAGCACATCACCGACGGCGACGACGTCGGGCCGTACGACTACCACTCGATCATGCACTACCCGCGGCGGGCGTTCGCGATCGACACCGGCCGCGACACGATGACGCCGGTCCAGAACGCCGAGATCGGCCAGCGCGAGGGCCTCAGTCCCGGCGACTGCGCGGCGGTGCGGGCGATGTACAGCGGCCTCGAACCGGCGGCGGTGTTCCGGGGCGTGCAGTTCACCGGGTCCGTCCCGGCCGGCACGACCAAGCGGTGGTTCACCCACAGCTGGCCCGCCCACTGGTACGTCCTGTGGACGGTCGTGCCGACGGCGCCCGCGGTCGACGGCGCGGCGCAGGTCGAGTGGACCACCCAGGTCACCCGGCAGTCCGGTGGGCTGCTCAAGTACTTCCTCGCCATCACGAACCTGACCGGCGGCCAGGTCGACGTCGAGGCCCGCTACGACGTGCTCGGCTGGTCGCCGGGCGCACTGTGAGAGGAGCTGCCATGAGCGCCGACCTCGACGGCGGGGCCGCCCCCGCGTCGCTCGACGACCTGGTCCTCGCCGAGCCACTGGAAACCGCGGACAACGGTGGCGCGGCGCCGGATGCCGTGCAGGACACCGAGGACGCCGTGGCCGAAGAGGCCTCGCACGCGTCCGAGGACGCCGGTCCCGCCCCCGAAGCAGAGTGAAGGGAGAGTCCCGATGCGACTTGGTGTGCAGTTCCGGGGACAGGTGCCCGGCGGGTCGTCGCGGCGCTGGTTCACCCACAGCTGGCCGGAGGGCTGGCGGGTCGTGTGGATGGTGGTGCCGACGTGGCCGATGGTCGACGGCGCCGCGCAGGTCGAGTGGAAGGTGCAGGTCGACCGGCAGGCCGCCGGGCTGATCAAGTACTTCATCGAGATCCGCAACCTCACCGGTGGTCCCGTCGACATCGAGGCCCGTTTCGCCGTGCTCAACTGATCTGGTGCACGGCACCGTCGTGATCCCGGCGGGAACGCCCGCGTTCGGCCGGGCGGTGCTGCGGGTGCGGCTGCTCGACGTCTCCCTCGCCGACGCGCCGGCCGTCACGAAGGCCGAGCACGTCGGCGAGTTCCGCCGCGACGACACCGCCGAGCAGCGCCTGCCCTTCGACTTCGGCCTGGCTGATGGGCCGATGCTGAACGTCGCCGCTCACGTGGACGTGAGCGGCGACGGGCGGGTCCGTCACGGTGATCTGGTCAGCACCAGCGCCGTCGAACCGTCGGACGGCGTGGTCGTGCTCGTGGAGTTGTTGTAGCTCAACGCCGGTAGACGCCGAACTCGTAGAGCGGGTAGCCGAAGCCGGTTCCTCGTTGCGTGGCGTGCAGCCGGACGTACCGGGCGGTCGCCGTCACGTCGATCGAGTCCACGCCACCGTTCCCGGTCGTCGTGCCGTGCACCGGGCGCCAGCCGTTGCCGTCGTCGGACACCTGGATCTCGTACGCACGACCGAAAGCGCCCTCCCACACCAGCTGGACGTGCTGGAACGTCGTCACCGCGCCGAGGTCGACCCGGAGCCACTGCGGATCGGCCCAGTCGGTGGCCCAGCGCGAGGAACCGCCGCCGTCCACCACGTTCGACGGCGGGAACGGCGCTCCGTCACCGGCCTGCTGGTAGGACGAGGCGGTGGTCGCTCTGCCCTGGGCCACGTTCACGCCCGACGGCTGCGGCGCCACGACCCGGACCGAGCGGGTCTCGATGCCGATGTTGCCGCGCCCGTCCTCGGCCAGGACGTAGACCTTCCACACGCCGAGCCGGTCCGGGGCGGTGACGGTGAGCCGGTTCCCGCTGACCTGGACCGGTGTCGCGGCCAGAGCACCGCTGTTGTCGATGTACTTGCTGTTGAACGCGGCCGACCACGCGATGGCGTCACCGTTGGGATCAGCAGCGGCGACGTCGATGGTCAGCGGTGCGCCGGCCGCGACGGTCTGCGGAACGTTCATCGCGGAGATCACCGGCGGGGTGTTCGCGGGAGTGGCGCCGCCGAACGCGCGCTGGACCGCGTAGAAGGAGAGCCGCTTCTTGCCCGCGGGCGTGAGGTTGAACCAGACCGCGCCGAAGTCGTACTCCGTGCCGTAGTGGAAGAGCGTGCCGCCGAACGAGACTCCGGTGTGGCCGGTGATGCAGTTCCACGCCTGGGTGTAGCCGTCGCGCTTCTGCACGTCGGTCGGCTCGGCCGGAACGCCGTTGGCGTCGTCCGGCACCTCCCACTCCCCCGCCGGACCGGCCTCGGTCAGGATGTACGGCTTGGTGTAGCCGCCGGAGATCCAGTCCTGCCGCACCTGGCAGACGTTGCCGTAGGAGTTGACGGAGTACAGGTCGAGGTCGGGCGTGTAAGCCTTGAGGTACACCCACGCACCGGTCCACGCGTCGGTGTTCGTCACCGGGTGGCTGGTGTCGATGGCGTGGATCGCCCGCGCCGCCTCGTTCAGGTAACGGGCGTACGCGACGCGTTGGTTCTCCAGTTCGGTGCCGGAGTAGCAGTTCTGCAGGCCGAGGATGGACTCGTTGCCGACGTTCCACATCAGGACGCCGGAGTGGTCCTTGTAGGTGGTGACCCACTGGCGGATCTGCCCGAGCGTGTCGGCCTTGTACTGGGTGTCGGTCACGTAGTTCACGCAGCCGCCGGAACCGGGACCGCCACCGGGCTGCATCCAGAAGCCGTTGATCACGCGCAGGCCGTGGGACGCGGCCGCGTCGAGCAGCGGGCGGGTCGAGGCGTCCGTGCCCCAGGTGCGCAGGGTGTTGACGCCCATCGACTTCAGCTCGGGCATGTACCGCGCGGCGTCCGCGGCGGGCGGCCCCCAGGTCAGGCCCTTCACGACCCACGGCTGACCGTCGACCGTGAGCTGCCAGTCGCCCTGCGACCCGGTGACGTGCACGCCGCTTCCCGGTACGGCACCGCCCTGCGTGCCGAAGACCCGGAACTCCCACAGCGAGACGCCGTACCCGTTGGCGCGCTGGGTGGCGTGCACCCGGACGTACCGGCCGGTGCCGGTGACGTCGTAGCCCTGCCGGCCGCCGGTGGCACCGGTCACCGAACGGACCGGCTGCCACGCGCTGCCGTCGGCGGAGACCTGGATCTCGAACGCCGTCGCGTAGGCGCCCTCCCAGTCGAGCTCGACCCTGCTGAGCGTCGAGGGGGCACCGAGGTCGACGCGCAACCACTGCGGGGCACTCCACTCGCTGGACCAGCGGGTGCCCGCGTCGCCGTCGACCGCGGCCGAAGCCGGGGTGCCGCCGTTCTCGATCGACGAGGCGACGGCGGGTCTGCCCTGGGAGAGCAGGGTGGGAGCGGCCTGTGCCGGGACCACCGCGAAGCCGAGGAGCACGGCGACCACCGTGCAGATGGAGCGGACGCGAGCCATCGCGCCTCCTGCCACGAAGTAGGGATGCGTGAGGAGAGCGCTCTCACAGCCCTGCCGCCGAACGTTACGACCAGACGTCGGGAGTGTCAAAGAACCGGTCTTGACACCTCGTGCGGCCTGGCGGGACGCTGTTTGGGAGAGCGCTCTCCAAGCCGGTTCCCCACTCGGCAGGAGGACAAAGGTGTCCCGAAAACTCACCGCGTTGGCAATGACGGCCGCCCTGGTGGCGGCCGTGGTCGTGGTCGCGACCCAGTCGGCCCAGGCCGACGACCTGGTCACGCACCACGAGTTCCAGGCGAACTGCTCGGTCACGACCCACCTCCCGGACGACCCGATCGTCTTCCCAGGACTACCGGGCGCGTCGCACATGCACACGTTCCTCGGCAACGCCTCCACCAAGGCCGGCAGCACCAACGACTCGCTCAAGGCAGGTCAGACCAACTGCAAGACGCCGGACGACAAGTCGGCGTACTGGTTCCCGTCGATCTACAACGGCGATCAGATCGTCCCGCCGAACTTCCCGCAGGTCATCTACTACAAGTCCGGCATCCTGAGGTACCAGGACGTCGTGCCGTTCCCGCCGGGCATCCGGTTCGTGGTCGGCAGTCCCACGGCGACGCAGGAGCAGTTCCGCACCGCGCCCGGCGCGGTCGAGGGCTGGGAGTGCGGCGACAGCTCCCACAACTGGGACATCCCGGCGTACTGCCCGCCCGGCACGCAGCTCAACGTCCGCTACCAGGCCCCGAGTTGCTGGAACGGCCGCGACCTCGACTCGGCGGACCACAAGTCGCACATGACCTATCCGGACCGTGCGACGCTGGTCTGCCCGCCGGGCCACCCGGTCGCGGTGCCGATGATCGAATTCAAGATGGCGTTCCCGGTGTCCGGTGACATGTCCCGCGTGCGGCTCTCCAGCGGCCGCGGGTACACCTGGCACTACGATTTCATGAACGCCTGGGACGCGCCCACACAGGCCGCGCTGGTCCGCCACTGCGTCAACGGCGGCCTGCAGTGCGACCCGCGCGGGTTCGACCTGTACAAGCCGAATCGAGGCGCCGCACTGGGACCGGACTACCGGTTGCCGCGGTGAGGTTCCTCGCCTCATGCACCCCAGGGCGGCGCGTGCCCTGGGGTGTTTCCGCGTTGCTGCTGTTCGCGGGGTGCGCCGTGCCCGCTCCCCCGCCACCGCCGGTGTCCTCGTTCAACGCCACGGACACGGCCTGGGTCCAGCTGATGATCCCGATGAACGAACAACTGTTGCCCGCACTCGACGTCGCGCCACCCCCGCTCGCCGGTTTCGCCGCGGAGCTGAAGGTCTCGCACTCGGAAGAGCTGGTCCACTTGAGACAGTTGCGGGACCGGGCCGGGCTGCCGGACACCGACGTGCACGCCGGCCACCAGATGCCGGGCCTGATCTCCGAGGCCGACCTGCTGGCCATCAGAGCCGATCCGTCGGCGCTCACGAAGAAACTCCACGAGCACCTGGATCAGACGGCCGAACTCGCTCGCAGCGAACAGGAGAACGGAACGGACGCCGCGACCAAGGAGTTCGCGGCGTCCGTCGAGTCATCCCGCAGGGATCAGCTCAGCAGGCTCGGTCAGGGGTAGTTGACGACGTACCGGACCTGGTTCGCCAGGTCCGCCTGACCTCCCGTGCCGTTGATGAGGTTGGCGATCGTGCCCACGCCACCCAGTGACACCGCCACGAGGTGCGTGAACCGGACTCCCGGACGGTTCGGCGCCTCGAAGCCGTTGTCCGTCACGATGCTCGGATCGGCCTGGTTGAAGGCGTAGACACCGACACCGAACGCGTCGTGCGTGGTCACCGAGTCGGCCACCTTGTAGCCCGCCCAGCCCCGCTTGAACCCGTTCATCCACGCGGCCTGGTTCGGCGGGTCGTACGGCAGCTCGTTCTGGTACAGGTAGACGCGGCCGCCGTTGCCGTTCCAGATCAGGTTGTGCTGCTGGTAGTGCTCCACGAACAACCCGTACGCGATCACGTTGTCGCCGTTGACGACCACGCCGTTCTGGCCGGGGTTCGCGGTCCAGCTGACCCCCGCGCCGTGGTCGGCCCGCCACACCCAGGTGTGGTCGATGATCGTGTTGCGGCTGTTGACCCGCATGCTGACCGTCGCCTTGCCGGCCTGCGACCCGCCGACGCGCAGGTACACGTCGTGCAGCGAGGTCGGGTTGGCCGCGTGCGAGGTCGCGCTGGAGTCGCCGACCTCCAGCAGCACCGGGGAGTTCTGCACGCCGGCGTCGACCAGGAACCCCGCCAGCTTGACACCGTCCACATCGGACGTGGTCAGCGCGGCCTTGCCGGTGGTCGGCGTCAGCGTCGCGAGGCCGAGGCCCAGCACGACGGTGTTCGGGCGGGTCACCCGGATCGTGTCGTCGAGCTGGTGGATGCCCGGCGTGAGCAGCAGGTGCTTGCCCTGCGACAGCGCGGCGTTGATCGTGGCGGCCGTCGTGCCGGGCTTGACGATGAAGAAGTCCGCGAGCGACACCGACGTGCCGGGGTTGCCGTTCTCCCAGCTCGTGCCGCGCGAGTTCTGGCGCAGCGCGGGCAGGAAGACGCGGTACTCACCGGAGTTGTCGAAGTACAGGTACGGCTTCTCGCGCGTCACCGGAGAGTTGTCCACGGTCGTGTGCGACGGGTTCGGGAAGTTGTTGGGCGGTGCGCCCTGGGTACCGGCGAACACCATGTTCCACACCGAGCCCGACCAGCCACCGGCGAGGTTGCTGTTGCGGGTCAGGAACTGCTGCTGCGAACCGGAGACGGTCACGCCGTCGATCTTGCTGTCCACGATCAGGCCACCGCTGGCCCAGCCGTCGTAGCCGTTCCACAGGTGTGCCTGGCCGCGCAGGTGCATCCGCCGGTACGCGGTGGCCTGCGAGACCGCCCAGCGCTCGATCTGGTTGGGCGGCAACGTGACCGACAGGTTCTCGGCGCCGCGCCAGAAGTTCTGCGTGGCGTTGCCGAGGTTGTTCGGGTCATCGCCCTGCTGCAGCCAGTCCGCCTCGACGCGGATGTGGCCGTTGATGTTCACGTCGTCCGGCATCAGCCCGAGACCGACGATCTGAGTGTAGAACCGGAGGTTCACGTCGGCGTTGTAGCTGCCGGGCTTGAACAGCACGGCGTGCCGCTGCGGACCGAACTGGTTGGTCTTCATCTGCGTCGCGATGGAGTCGAGCCGCGACTGCATCTCCGACTGCGACGAGCCCGGGCCGTAGACGTACACGTTCGGGCCGAAGTCCGGGTTGCGCGGGTCCGTCGGCGTGACGCCGGGGGTGTCGGGCGTGGTGGTGAAGACTCCGAGCTCCCACAGGGAATAGCCGTAGCCCGTGCCGCGCTGGGTGCCCAGCACGCGCAGGTAGCGGCCGGACCCGGCGACGTCGACGGACTGGGTGCCGCCGGTGCCGGTCGTGGTCGAGTGGACGTTGCGCCACGAACCGGAGTCGGCGGCGTTGTCGGTCACCTGGACCTGGAAGGCCTTGCCGTACGCGCCTTCCCAGCTCAGAGAGACGCGGCAGACCTCCTGCGTGGAGCCGAGGTCGACCTGCAGCCACTGCGGGTCGGAGAACTGCGACGACCAGCGGGTGCCCGCGTTGCCGTCGACCGCGGCCGACGCGGGCGTGCCGCCGTTCTCGGTCGAAGATGCGGTGGCGGTGCGGTTGAGCGCGACGTTGGAGGTGCCGCACGCGGCGGCGCCTGCTTGGGAGGTGGCGCTGATCGTGGTCACGAGACACAGAGCGGCAGCGGCGAACGCGGCGGCCCTGGACAGGGTTGAGCCCATGGTCCTGCCTGACGGGGGAAAGGGCTGAAAGCCTTGGACAGGGGCGTGAGAGCGCTCTCCCAAGGGACGTTAACGCCGGGTGTCGAACAGGTCAATCAGGCAGAGGCCCGTACGACGAGTTCCGGTTCGAAGATGACGGATTTCGGCCGTTGTCCCGGTTTTTCCAGGTCCGCGAGCAGCAGGTCGGCCATCTGCGCGGCCATCCGCTCCACCGGCTGCCGGATCGTGGTGAGCTGTGGGCGGCAGGCCAGGGCCGGCGCACTGTCGTCGAACCCGACCACGGCGACGTCCTCCGGCACGCGCAGCCCGTGTTCCAGCAGCACGTCCACGGCCGCCTGCGCCATCAGGTCGTTCGCGGCGAACACGGCGTCGAGGTCGGGGCACTCGGTGAGGAGCCGGTGCATCGCGGCCGCGCCGCTTTCGGCGGTGAAGCCGCCCTCGACGGTCGGGACGTACGGGAAACCGTGGCGGGCCATGGCGTCGCGGAAGCCGGCGTGCCGGTCCTGGCTCGCCAGGACGTCCATCGGGCCGGAGATGGTGGCGATGTTGTACCGCCCCGCGGCGACCAGGTGGTCCGCGGCCAGCCGCCCGCCGGCGCGGTGGTCCATGTCGACGTACCCGATCGGCATCGGCCTGCCGGGCCGCGCGTAGAGCACCGAGGGGACCCCGGCTTCGAGCAGCCGGGAGGGCAGCGGGTCGGCGGGGTGGGTGGACACCAGCAGCGCGCCGTCGGCGCTGCCCTGTCTGAGGAACTCGACGACCTCGGTCCGGGCGTGGTCGGAGTCGGCGAGCATGAGCACCGGGTGCACGCCGTGGCCGCGCAGGAAGTCGACGACACCGGCCGTCACCCGGCCGAAGAACGGGTCGCTGAACACGTCCGATCCCCCGCCCGCGCCGGAGATCACCAGCGCGACCGTGCCAGTGCGGCGCGTGACGAGAGACCGGGCCACGCGGTTGGGCGTGTACCCGGTCTGCTCGATCGCGTTACGCACCGTCTCCTGGAGCTCAGGATCGACGTTGCGCGTCCCGTTGACGACCCGGGACACCGTCGCGCGGGACACGCCCGCGACTCTGGCGACGTCCTCCAACGTGGGTGCGACCCTGCTCATACACCGGTTGTACCACGTTCGGAGAGCGTTCTCCCAACATCAAGAGGTGACGACCACGTCCTTGATCGCACCTCGCCAGAAGTCCACGTTCTGGCCGTTGTACTTGGCGCGTCCCACCGCGAACGCGCCGGTGCTCTCGACGGCCGGTCCCGCCGGTGCCGTGGCGACCAGCGCACCGTCCACGTAGAGCCGGATCTCGCTTCCCTTGCGCTCACCCTTGATCTCGTACCAGCGGCCGATCTCCGGCGTGATCTCGTAGCGCGCCCGGTTGCCACCGGGCGTGCTGAACGCAAACGCGCCCTGGCCGTACTGCAGGTAGAAGGGGTTCTCCGCCTGACGGCCGTCCTGGCTCACCGCGGAGGCGTAGTTGCCGGGCAGTTCGTCCAGCCGCACCTTGGCGGACACGGTGTAGTCCTTGGTGGTGTCGACCACCGGGCCGTAGGTCTCCGCCGAGCCGTTGCGGAGTTCCAGCGCGCCGTCCTTCCAGGTGGCGCCGGCCGGGCTGAGCGTCAGCGGGTTGGCGCCCTTCGAGTCCTTCGCGGTCGTGCCCGCGGTCTCGTTCAGCTTCCACTCGCCGCTGCCCGCGTACGGGTACGGCTTGCCGGCGTTGGCCCCGGCCTCGATCACCCGCCGGTTGATCTCGCGGACGGGACCGGGGTCGACCTTGATGCGCTTGCGGTCGTAGGTCCACAGGCCGTTGAGCTCGCCTTCCAGGTCGGTGACCTGGGTGTAGACCGACGCGGACATCTCCTGGCGCGCCTGGCCCAGGTAGAACGTGCGGGTGTTGTCGACGTACTTCGCCGTCAGCGCCGCCTTGTTCGCCACACCGCTGTAGATCGCGATCGGCGCACCGGGCCACTGGTGTCCCGGCGTGCGCAGCGTGAACCCGCCGTGCTCGCCGTCCATCACGACGCGCTTGCCGTCCGGACGCGCCGGGTCGGTGTTGTTGTAGTCGTGGTGGTCGATGACGTCACCCTTGCCACTGTCGCCCTTGGAGGCGCAGCAGTTCACGCCGCTGTGCGCGCTGACGACCCGGCTCGGGTCGGCCGCCTTGACGTCGTCGGTGATCTGGCCGGTGACGGTGCGGTCCCACTCGCCCCAGCCCTCGTTGAACACGATCCACGCGTAGATCGACGGGTAGTTGTGCAACTGCTGCATCAACTCGCGGCTCTCGTTGAGGAAAGCCTGCTGTGCCACTGGGCTGTTGCCGTCCTCGACGGACACGAAGTCCTGCCACACCAGCAGTCCGAGCCGGTCCGCGTGGTAGTACCAGCGGGCGGGTTCGGCCTTGATGTGCTTGCGGACGGAGTTGAACCCGAGGTCCTTCTGCGCCTTCAGGTCGAACACGAGGGCCTCGTCACTCGGCGCGGTGTTCAGGCCGTCCGGGTAGAAGCCCTGGTCCAGCTGCATCAGCGAGAAGATCGGCTGGCCGTTGAGCGTCAGCTTCGGCGTGCCGCCGACGTTCGCGACCCCGGTGGAGCGCATGCCGAAGTAGCTCTTGACCTTGTCCTTGCCCAGCGTGACGTCGAGCTTGTAGAGGTACGGGTCGTCCGGCGTCCACAGGTGCGGGTTCGGCACCGGCAGCGTCAGCTTGGTGTTGGCCGGTCCGGTGACCGTGCCGACCTGCTTGCCCTTGGCGTCACGGGCGACCGCGGTGACGGTGGCGTTGCCGGCGGACTTGACGGTCACCGCCAGGGAACCGGTGGCGAGGTCCGGGGTCGTCTTGATCTCGTCGATGCCCTGGTCGGCCACCGGTTCCATCCACACGGTCTGCCAGATGCCCGACGACGGCGTGTAGAAGATGCCGCTGGGGTTGGGCGACTGCTTGCCCTTGGGCTGGTGCGGGCCGGTGGTGTCGGTGACCGCGACGACGATCTCCTGCTCACCGCGCTTGAGCGCGTCGGTGATGTCCGCGCTGAACGCCGTGTAGCCGCCGGTGTGCTCGGCGACGAGCTTGCCGTTCACCCAGACCTTCGCGTGGTAGTCGACCGCGCCGAAGTTGAGCTTCAGCCGCTGCCCGGAACCGATCCGCCAGTCGTGCGGGACGCTGACCGTGCGGCGGTAGAACATGTGGTCCTCGTGCCGCTCGAGCCCGGAGAGCTGCGACTCGATCGGGTACGGCACGACGACCTTCTCGCGCAGCTTCTTCCCGAACACCGGCTGCTCGCCGGCCTTGGCGCCCGCGAACTCCCATGGACCGTTGAGGTTGAGCCACTTGTCGCGTTCCAGCTGCGGCCTCGGGTACTCCGGCAACGGGTTGCGCGTGTCGACCTTCTCGCCCCACGGCGTCCTGAGCCGTTCGGTGGAGACGTTGCCGACCGTGCGCGCGGTCTTCGCGACCTTCTTGCCGTCGACCGCGAGCGCGCCGGCGCCGTCGTAGTAGACGCGGACCCGCTGGCCCTTCAGCACCCGCTCGGCCAGCCGGACGGTGAGTCGGTCGCGGCTCGTGGTGACGACCGAGACCGGCATCGGCGTCGCGTCGACCTCGACCACCAGGTGGTCCTTCAGGTCCGCCGTACCCGAGACGCGGCCGTCGAACTCCGCGGTGAGGGTCCGGCCGTCCTTCGAGACCCCGGCCGTGCGCGGCACGACCTGGAAGCCGGACGGCGGCGTGAACGCGGACTCCGGCACGATCTGCTTCGGCGTGGTCGCGCTCGACCAGCGCAGGAACATGTTGGCGCCGCCGACGTCCTGGAACATCTCCAGCTTGAAGTCGTACTGGCGCCCTGCGGTGAGTGTCACCGGGGCGCTGGTCTGCTCGCGGTCCCAGTCGGGCACCCAGTGGTCGATCACCGGCTTGCCGTCGATCAGCAGCCGGAAACCGTTGTCCCCGACGGCGTGGAACGTGTAGTCGCCGGTCTGCGGCACCGCGATCTGCCCGGTCCAGCGGGCCGTCGTGTGTTCGGTGCGGCCGTTGAGGAACCCGAAGACGCCGGTCAGGTCACCCTGGTTGATGTCGGCGTCCAGCACGGTGCCACCCAGGGTCGCGAAGTCCCGCGCGCCCGGTGCCGACATGCTGAAGTACTCGCCCTTCAGACCGTGCACGGGCTCGGCGGCACCCGCGGACGGCAGTCCGGGCGCTATGCCCAACGCCAGCAGCAGAGCGACGAGTACGGGGGCGGCTTTCTTCATCAGCGAAGATCCCCTTCGTTTTTACAACGTTGTAAGAGCGCTCCCACACATCAACGCACACGATTCAACAACCGGGCTACGGCCGAACGGAGGTATCGGGCATGTCAAACCGGACAGGTTTCCGGGACGTTACGAGGCGCGGAGGTCCTCGGTGACCTCGATGCCGTGCCCGGTCCACCGGACGGCCCGCAGGTCAGGCACGACGATCGGCGCGGGTGTGTGCAGAGCACCGGAGCCGACGCCGACCACGGTGGCGGCCTCGGCGGCGAGACCCGCGGCGACGCCGTTGCCGCTGTCCTCGAAGACGACGCACTCCCCGATCGGCAGCCCGAGCTTGCCCGCCGCCTTCAGGTAGCCCTCGGGGTCGGGCTTGCCGTGCGTCACGTCGTCGCCGTTGATGACCACGGACGGCAACGGGATCCCCACCGCGGCCAGCCGGACCGCGAGCAGTTCGGGCGGAGCGGACGTGACCACCGCCCAGTTCCCCGGCAGCGAGTCCACCAGCTCGCGGGCTCCGGGGATCGGCGCGGTCGAGCCGGCGTCGGCGACCTCGATCTCGTTGATCCGCCGCAACGCGCCGGCGTGCGCGGAGGCGGGCACGTGCATGCGGACGGTATCCGTGGCACGACGGCCGTGCAGGCCGCGCAGGACCTGTTCCGGGTCGACGCCGAACTCGTGCGCCCACTGCGTCCACGCGCGTTCGGCGGAGAGCGTCGAGTCGGTCAGCACGCCGTCCATGTCGAACAGCACCGCCTGGCAGGCCAGGTTCATCGCCTTCCTCACGGCAGCGGGATCTCCAGGCTCACCGTGCCGCGCAGGTCCAGCCACGCGCGGTCGCGTCCGCGGACCAGCCGCAGCACGACCTCGTCGCAGTGCGGGCACCGCGCGACGATGCCCGGCGCGTTCTGGTAGACGCGCAGGCTCGCCACCGGACCCTTGTACCCGCAGCCCGAGCACTGCCCGGTCGCGACGGTCAGGTCCACCGCGAAGATCTCGCGGAGGTCCCCCGCCAGCGCGTTCCCGTCCACATGGCTCATCGGTGCTCTCCTGTCAGCCGAAGCGTTCGGTGCGGACGCGGCGGGGGTCGTGGCCCAGCGCGACGAAGATGTCGGACACCGTCTCGACGAACCCGGTCGGTCCGCA
Organism: Lentzea californiensis; assembly: GCF_024648825.1. Lineage (GTDB taxonomy): Bacteria > Actinomycetota > Actinomycetes > Mycobacteriales > Pseudonocardiaceae > Lentzea > Lentzea californiensis. Next base: position 157,106 of record NZ_JANBBE010000005.1, on the reverse strand, counting down.
CACGAAGACGTTCGGGGTGAAGTCGGCGGGCCAGGCGTGGGTGTTGAGCGTCGCGAGACCCAGGCGTCCCGGTGGCTCGGGTGAGCCTTCCGGGGCTTGTCGGGTGTGCACGAGGTGGACGTCGAGGCCACTGTCCTCACGGGCGCGCCTCCGCAGCTCGTCGGCGTAGTAGACGTCCTCGGGCGTGCGCACCGAGTAGATCAGCCGGAACGGCACCCTGCTGCCCTCCGCGGCCCGCGTGCGGATCATCGCCATCAACGGTGCGATGCCCGACCCGCCCGCCACGAGCGTCACCGGTGCCTGGTCGGTCGCACGCCAGACGAACCAGCCGCCGACCGGGCCGCGCAGCTCGATCTGGTCGCCGGGCGAGAGCACGTCGCACAGGTACGGCGACACCTCTCCGTCCTCGACGCGCTGCACGCTCAGCTCGAACCGCTCCCCGTCCGGTGCGGAGGAGATCGAGTAGCTGCGCTGCACCGAGTAGCCGTCCTCGGCGGTCAGGCGCACGTCGACGTGCTGGCCCGGCAGGTGTCCCGGCCAGCCGGGCACGTCGAACACCAGGCCGCGCGCGCTCTTCGTGATGTCGGTGGCCCCGGCCAGTTCGGCCACCCGCCAGGTCAGTCGCCCTGGTACCGCTGCTCGCGCCATGGGTCTCCGTAGTCGTGGTAGCCCGCGCTTTCCCAGAAGCCGGGTTCGTCCTCGAGCAGCAACTGGATCCCGCGGACCCACTTCGCCGACTTCCAGAAGTACAGGTGCGGCACCAGCAAGCGCGCCGGCCCGCCGTGCTCGGGCGTGAGCTCGTCGCCGTCGTACCGGTACGCGACCCACGCCTGGCCGTCGACCAGGTCCTCCAGCGGCAGGTTCGTGGTGTAGCCGCCGTAGGACTGGACGAGCGCGTAGTCGGCGGCCGTCTCGACGTCCTCCAGCAGCACGTCCAGCGAGACGCCCTTCCAGCGGGTGCCGAGCTTGGACCACTTGGTCACGCAGTGGATGTCCGTGGTGATCTTCTCCGCGGGCAGCTCCATCAGCTGCTGCCACGACCAGTCGTAGCGCTGACCGGCCTCGGTGTTGATCGTGAACTGCCACCGGTCGGTCGTCACGCGCGGCGTCGGCCCCGCCGTGAGGACCGGGAAGTCCTCTGCCAGGTACTGGCCGGGCGGCAACTGCACGTCCGGTGACTGGCGTCGCCCGGTGAAACCGGGAGAGACGATTGGCATCGTGTCAGTAGACGCCAGCGGCGCGCCGAACGCCACTGCTGATCACGGAGGTCACATGGACGTCATGGTGGAGATCACCGGCACGACGACGTTGATCAGGATGAATCGCCCGGACCGGCGCAACGCGGTCGACGGGCCGATGGCCGCCGCGCTGCGGGACGCGTTCCTGGCGTTCGAGGCGGACCCGTCGCAACGGGTGGCGGTGCTCGCCGGCGAGGGCGGGACGTTCTGCGCCGGGGCGGACCTGACCTCTGTCGGAGATCCGGCCCGGCGCAACGAGCTCGACCCCTCGGGCGGTGGGGCCGGGCCGATGGGGCCGACCCGGTTGCGGCTGAGCAAGCCGCTGATCGCGGCCGTCAGCGGGTACGCGGTGGCGGGCGGGCTGGAGCTGGCGCTGGTGGCCGACCTGCGAGTGGTCGAGAGCGACGCCGTGTTCGGGGTGTTCTGCCGGCGGTGGGGCGTGCCGTTGATCGACGGCGGGACCGTGCGGTTGCCCCGGATCGTGGGACTGGGGCGGGCGTTGGACCTGATCCTGACCGGCCGGCCGGTGCACGCCGAGGAGGCACTGGCGATCGGGCTGGCGAACCGGGTGGTCGAGCCGGGGCAGGCGGTGGCGGCGGCGCTGGAGCTGGCCGGGCAGATCGCCGGGTTCCCGTTCGAGTGCGTGCTGGCCGACCGGGCGTCCACCTACGGCGGGCTGGACCTGCCGCTGGCGGACGCGTTGCGGGCGGAAGGTGCGGCGGGCGTGCCGATCGTGGCACGGGAAGGGGTCGCCGGCGCCGCCCGGTTCGCGGGCGGCGCCGGACGGCAAGGCGAGTTCAGCGGAGACGGCGAACGCTGAGATCCGGGTTGGCCGCGATCTCCCGTTCGGTGAACTCCCCCTTGACCCACTGCTTCTTCGCGTACAGCCGGGCCTGGTCGGTGTGGTGCGGCGAGGCCGGGTCCGCGGACTGGCCGTAGACCAGCATCGAGCTCATCCGCGGGCCGTTCCTCGTCAGCTCCACCGCCATCACGAAACTGGTGCCGTGCGGGATGCCGGGATCCATGTCCGGCCTGGGCGGGCCGGGCACCGAGATGACGTTGAAGCAGCCTTCCGGGCCGCGGCACCCGTGGATCGGGATGCCCTCGTACTGCTGCACGGCGTCGAGTGGCACGTCCACCGCGACTCCGGCGGCCGCGAACATCCGCACCGCCTCGGCGAAGGCCCGCTGGACCCCGGGGTCGTTCGCGTTGATGCCGCGCGGGGTGTGGACGGGGTCGGCCGGGTCGAACGGCACCTGCCACAGGCTGGTGCCGGGGCGACCGGTCAACGTCAGGAACGACCGCCAGAAGTACGCGCCGCGGCTCCATTCGCCGGTGTCACCGGTTCCCGGCCAGGCAGCGAGCGCCGCGCAGGCCGTGCGGACGTCCACGAGCTGACCGTCGTTCGCGGGCAGGGACGGGTTCGCCTGGCACATCGCCACGACGGCGGCCCTGCCCTGTTCGGCGGTGAGGTTGCGGTTGCCGACCATCGCGGATTCCAGAGTGGACAGCGTGAAGTCGTTGGTACCAATCATGTCCAGGCCCACGCGGGTGCGCGCGGAACGTTCGGTGCCCACGTCGCCGACGATCGACGGGTAGCCGGTCAGCGGTGCGGCCGGGTTGGCGAGCCACGCGCTGTCGTTCATGTTGCTCACGTGGTCGCGCCGGATCAGGTGCGGCAACCGGCCTGGGCCGAACCTGCCCGGTGTCACGGCGTCGGGGTCGGTGCCCCAGCCGCAGTCCGACCGGCTGCCGTCGAGGACCACCAGACCGATGGGTGTGTCGGCGTCGCACCGGGTTCGCTGCTCGTCGGTCACGTGCGGGACCACCTGGACGTCACCGAAGTAGGCGGTGCCGGTGGCGTCCGAGGCGAGCGTGTTGACCCACGGCAGGGCCTGGTGACGCACAAGAGCCTTGTGCAGGTCGGAAACGCTGCGGGCGCGGGCGATGGCGAGCCACTGGTCGACGACCTGCAGGTTGCCGTGGTTGGCGTCGCGCAGGACGAACGCGCTGGTGTCCGTCCACTGCAACGCGCGGTCGTCCTCGACCACCGGGCCGTCCGGGGTGCGGTAGAGGGTTCTCGTGGTGCCGCCGGCGGTGACCTGTTCGGCGATCATGCGGTGCGCCTTGCCGTCCACGACGTAGCTGGTCGGGTCGCCGGGGACGAGCGTGAGCTTCGAGAGCGTGATCGTCTGCGCCTCGGACGCCGTGTGGGTCCAGCCGAGCCTGTCGTTGTGGCCGATGTTGACGACCGGCACGCCGTACAGGCCGGCGCCGCTGACGTTGAGCTCACCGGGGATCGTGAGGTGGTGCTGGTAGAAGCGCCAGGTGTCGTCCCAGTCGAAGTGCGGGTTGCCGAGCACCATGCCGGTGCCCGGCACCGTCGCGTCCCTGCCGAGGGCGATGCCGTTGCTGCCGGGGCGTTCCGTCGCGACGCGGGCGGGCGCGGTGACCGCCGATCCCGGAGGCTGCGCCGACACGAGTTGCTCCTGGAACCCTTCGCTGCCGGTGAGCCCGGCCACCTGGTGGACGCGCCGCCAGACGTCGATCTCGGTGATCGGCCGCGCGTAGGCCGCGCAGGCGGTGGGCAGGCCGTTCTCGGTGAGGTAGCGGTTGAAGCCGGCCACGTACCCGCGCACCAGGTCCTTCGCCTGCTTCGACGGGCCGCGGGCGAGTTGCCGTTCGACCACCGAGGACTGGTTGAGCCGCTGGTAGTAGAGATCACTGGCCTCGTTCTCCTGCCCGAACCAGCGGGACCGCTCGGCCGCCAGCGTCACGACGATCTCGGCCATCACACAGGCGTTGTCCTGCGCGAACGCGTACCCGAGGCCTTGGCCCGCACCGCGGTAGTCGTCGGCGAGCACGTGCGGGATGCCGTAGGAGGTCCGTCTGATCAGCGTGCCCCCACCGGCGACCGCGGGTGGACTGGTGGCTAGAACTCCTGCCACCACAAGTGATAACGCGATGAACCTGCGCATTGGTGATCCCCCTATTCGTTGTGCAGGACGGTGGCGATCGAGAGGCGCGCCGCTCCCCTGGCCGGCACGACGGCTCCCAGCACGGCGATGACGACGCCGGTGAGGGCCAGCAGTGCGAGCAGCGGCGCGTGGTAGACGTTCATCAGGATGTCGACGGCGTCGGCCTGGCCCGCGTGCGCCATCAAAGGCACGACGACCTGGTGCACGGCGACGCCGACGGGCACCCCGACCAGTCCGCCGAGCACTCCCAGGGCGCCCATGGACGTCACGAGCAGCACGGTGACCTGGCGCGGGGTCATGCCGATCGACTTGAGCATGCCCAGGTCGCGGCGCCGTTCGCGGGCGTTGAGGACGACGGTGTTGAACACCCCGAGAGCGGCGACCGCGCCCAGCACCAGCGTCAGCACGACGGCCGCGCTGATGATGATCACGGCGGTCGACGACGTGCCGTCGCGCGGCGGCAGGACGCGCAGTCCCGGATCCGTGGCCTTCACGGCGGCGGTGTAGGCGTCGCGGTCGGTGCCGGTGGCCATCTGCACCAGGTACGAGGCGGCACGGGCGCCCGGTGCGAGGACGTCCACAGTGGACCAGCCGGCGAAGATCTCGTCGGCGTTGTTCGTCAGCACGACGCCGACGATCTTCACCTGCGTCCGGTTTCCCCGTGCCTGCACGGTGATCGTGTCGCCGACGGCGAGCCCGCGCTGGTTCAGGAACCTCGACGGCACCGCGACCTGTCCCGGTCCGTCCGGCCAGTGCCCGGTCAGCACCCGCGGACCGAGTGCGGAGACGTCACCGCGGTAGAACAGGATCGTGGCCCTCTGGGTGCCGCCCGCGACCTCCGCGTCGAGTTGTGTCTCGGCGAGAACCGCCGTCGTGCCGGGCAAAGAGCGCAGCATCGACTCGTCCTCGGCGTCGCCCAGTGTCGCGGCCGGCTCCTCCACGCCCTCCGGACGGAAGGCGGGTGCCCCCGGCGGTGGTCCGGCCATCAACTCGACGCGATCGGTGAAGTGCGGCCGGACGGCGTCGTTGTAGGCCGTCATCGACATCGTCACGCCGGCCGCGAGAGTCACCGTCATGACGCCGAGCACGACCGAGGCCAGCGTCAGCGCACTGCGGGCGGTGCGGGCGAACGGCATCCCGAGGCCGAGGCTGACCGACCGCGGCAACCCCGTACCGCCCAGCCAGCGCTGGACGCGCAGCGCCCGCCCGGTGTGCGCGGTCGTGCCCGCGCTGATCGCCCGCGCCGCCGGGAGCCCGCGTGCCCGCAGTGCCGGGACGAGCGCGGCCGACGCCACCAGCAACGGCATGCCCAGCGCGGCGCCGAGGTTCACCCACGGCGCGAAGCTCAGCTCGTCGACGCCGAAGCCCTCCACCGCGTCCTGCACGACCGGTTTGGTGAGGAAGTTGCCCGCGACCGTGCCGAGCACACAGCCCACGACCGCCGGTGCCGAGACCATCACCAGGTACACGGCCATGACCTGGTTCGGGGTGAAGCCGATCGCCTTGAGCATGCCGATGTGCCGCAGTCCCGCGACGACGGCGCCGCTCACGACGTTCGCGACGATCAGCACCGCGACGGCCAGCCCGAGGATCCCGAAGATCATCAGGAACGGGATGAACACGCCGAGCTCGGAAGTCGCCTTGTCCTTCACGGTGAGGTGCGAGAGCGTGCCGAGCAGCCCGTCGCGCGGCACGCCCGCCGTCGCCGCGGCCATCTCGGCGGCCGTGCCGGCGTGGGCGAACCGGTAAAGCACCTGAAAAGAGTCCGGCCGCAGCGCCTCGACCTGCTCGGGCGTGACCCAGGCGTCGGCGGATCCCGTGACCGAGTGGGCGAACCCGACGACGGTCAGCGCCGGGCGTCCTGGCAGCTCTACCCGGAACCCGAGGCCGATCCGGCCGTCGGCACCCGGTGTGCGGTTGAGGACGATCTCCCCGGAGCCGGTGGCCCACCTGCCCTGCGACACCGCCAGCCGGTCGACCTGTCCCCCGGGGTCGGCCCGTCCGACGACGGTGAGCGCGCCCAGGAAGACCTCGCCCTCCGAAGTGTCCACAGTGGCCTGCCGGAACGGTCCGGCGGTGGCCTGTGCGGCCGGGTTCGTGAAGCCGGTCGCCTCGTCCGCGTCGTACTGGGCGGCCAGGTGCGCGCCCTGCTGGGTGCCGAAGGCCCGGTCGAAGGGCGCGGCCGCCGCGTCCAGCAGGCCGAGTGCCATCACGAGCGTCGCACTGGCGGCGCAGACCACGACGGCGATCACGATCGTCTGCAGCTTCCTGCGCAGGACTGCCGCCCAGGCCGCCGACCACACCGCGGTCATGCCCGCTCCAGGCTGTTCTCGCGGGCGATGCGGCCGTCGGCGACCTCGATCAGCCTCGTCGCGCAACGGGTGGCGAGGCGTTCGTCGTGGGTGACGAGCAGCAGCGTCTGGCCGATCTGGTTGAGGTCGAGCAGCAGGTCCATGACCTGCTCGCCGGACCTGCTGTCGAGCGCGCCGGTCGGTTCGTCGGCGAGCAGCAGGGCCGGGCGGTTCATCAACGCCCGCGCCACCGCGACGCGCTGCCGTTCGCCGCCGCTGAGCTGTGCGGGGTAGATGTTCCTGCGGCTGGAGATACCGAGCTCACCGAACAGTTCCAGCGCGCGTTTGCGGGCCTGACCGGCCTTGGTGCCGGTGAGCTGGGCGGCGAGGGCGACGTTGTCGAGCGCCGAGAGGTCGTCCAGCAGGTTGAAGAACTGGAAGATCATGCCGACGCCCCTGCGGCGGAACAGAGCCAGGCCGGTCTCGTTCAGCTTCCCGAGGTCGGTGCCGTGCACCACCACCTGTCCCGCCGTCGGCCGGTCGAGGCCCGCGATCATGTTGAGCAGCGTGGACTTGCCGCTGCCGGACGGTCCCATCACCGCGACGGCCTCCCCGGCGCGGACGGTGAGCGACACCCCGTCCAGCGCTGTCGAGTCGCTGTACTCCTTGCGCACGTTCGTCAGCTCGACGACGGCGTCTGCGTTCTGCATGGCGGCCATCCTGCTCAGCCACGCGTTCGGGGGCGTCAGTCTGCGGAGGTAACTCGGCGGGACCGTCATCCTGTGGGTGTAGGGCCTGCATCCGGGGTTTGACGCGCGGGTGATCGCCGCTCTGGGACAGTGGAACGGTGTGGGAGCTGGTGGTGGCCGTCGTCGCCTGCCTGGCCGCCGCGTACTTCGCGGTGCGGCTGGCGGGGGCGCGGCGCGCGTACACCCGTGCGGTGGAGGAACGAGGCTGGTTGCTGGAGCGGGAACGGGAGTCCGCCGCCCGTGGCGCCGTCGACGCCGAACGTGCCCGGATCGCGCGGGAGCTGCACGACATCGTGAGCCACAACGTGAGCGTGATGGTCGTGCAGGCAGGAGCGGCGCGGCGGGTGCTCTCGACCGGTGCCGGCCAGGCGGCCGACGCGTTGCTGGCGGTGGAGAGCGCGGGCCGCGACACGATGACCGAGCTGCGGCACATGCTCGGCCTGCTCGCGCCGTCGGCCGACAGCGATGATCTGTTGGAGCCGCAACCAGGTCTGAGCCGGCTGAGCTCGCTCGTGGACCGGATGTGCTTCGCGGGCCTGCCGGTGGAGGTGCGCGTCTCCGGTGAGCCGCGGCCGTTGCCGTCCGGTGTCGACCTGACGGCGTACCGCATCGTGCAGGAGGCGCTGACGAACGCGTTGAAGCACGGCGACGGGCGGCAGGCGGAGGTGACGGTCCGGTACGCGGAGCACCACTTGCGCGTCGAGGTGCTGAACTCGGGGCCCAGCGCGTTGTCCGGCGACCGGGTGTCCTTCGAGGACGGACAGGGGCGCGGGTTGCTCGGGCTGCGCGAGCGGGTGGCGGCCCTGGGTGGCGACCTGGACGCGCGCAGGCGGCTCGGCGGCGGGTTCCGCGTCCGGGCCAAGATCCCGGTCGAGCGGCCGTGAGCGGGCCGCGGGTGGTGATCGCGGATGACCAGGCGTTCGTGCGCATCGGGTTCCGGATGATCCTGGGCTCCGGCGGCGTCGAGGTCGTCGGCGAGGCGGCGGACGGGGCCGAGGCGGTGACGGCGGTGCGCGACCTGCGGCCGGACGTCGTGCTGATGGACATCCGCATGCCGGGGATGGACGGGCTGGAGGCGTGCCGGCGGATCGTGCGGGAGCCGGGTGACTGCCGGGTGCTGATGCTGACGACGTTCGACCTCGACCGGTACGTGTACGAGGCGCTCGCGGCCGGTGCGAGCGGGTTCCTGCTCAAGGACGTCACGCCCGAGCACCTCGTCGCGGCCGTGCGGCTGATCGAGACCGGGGACGCCCTGCTCGCGCCGTCGATCACGCGCCGGCTGGTGGAACGGTTCGCCTCCGGTGTCTCCGTTCCGGCCGTGCACCGGGATCTGGCCGCGTTGACGCCACGGGAACGTGAGGTGCTCACGCTCGTCGGCAGCGGGCGGTCGAACTCGGAGATCGCCGGTCATCTCACCCTGAGCGAGGCGACGGTCAAGACGCACGTAGCCCGCATCTTCGCGAAGCTGGAGTTGCGCGACCGCGCGCAGGCCGTCGTCCTCGCCTACGAGACGGGCCTGGTCACGCCCGGCGCGTGAGCTCCCACGCGGCGATCTCGGTCCTGGTGCGCAACCCCAGCTTGGCCAGCACGCTGCGCACGTGGGTCTCGACGGTGCGTTCGCTCAGGTGCAGGCGGGTAGCGATCTGGCGGTTGGTCAGGGCCTGCGCGACCAGGTCCACGACCTCGGACTCGCGCGGTGACAACGGGTCCCGCGCTTGTTCCGCGGCACCGATCTGCCTGAGGAGCCGGTCGGCCTCGGCCAGGCGGATCGGCATGTCCAGCGCGCGGAACTCGGCCGCCGCCTCGGCCGCGAGCGTGCGGGCCGCGCTCAGGTCGGTCAGGGCCCTGGCGAGGCCGAGCCTGCTCAGCGCGGCGAACGGCCGGGCGCCGATGCGGGCGTTCATCTCCAGGGCCAGCCGGTAGTGCCCGGCCGCGACCTCCGTCCGGCCGCAGGTCATGGCGAGGTCGCCGAGCAACCGCGGTGTGGCGGCGGTGGAGAACACCGCGCCCGATCCGTCCGCGGCGAAGCACGGGTCCAATGTGGACAGGACCGAGTAGACGCTCGCCGCCGTCTCGGCGTCGTTCAGCATGCAGGCGACCACGCCGATCTGCCCGACCAGCGGAGCCCACGTCGGCCCGGCCTCCAGCGTCGCCGGCATCGACCGGAACTCCTCGAACGTCGCCCGGGCCTCGTCGGTCTGCCCGAGGATCGCGTGCAGGAACGGCACGTAGACGCGGGCCAGCGGGATGTCACCGACCAGCGCGATCACGTCGAACACCTCCCGCGCCGTCTCCTCGTCGATGCCGCCGACCAGCTGCGCCAGCTCGTTGCGGAACGCGTGGTACATGCCCGTAGCGGCAGAAACCCCCATCCGCTCGGCCACGGCACGAGCCGTCTCGTTGCACTCCCGCGCCTTCTGCAACTGCCCGACCAGCGCCGCCCGCGTGGCCCGCAACCGGTGCAGGTGCCACCAGGCCACTCCGTGCTGCCGCGATGTCGCGAACTGCTCGATCAGGTCCAGCTGCCGGTCCACCTCGGCCAGGTCGCCCGCCTGGATCGCCGCGTCGACCAGCCAGACGTGGCCCCACAGCTCGGCGTGCGGCTGCCGTGCGGTCCCGGCCAGCTCGACGGCCCGGTTCGCGAGCTCGACCCGTTCGTCCCTGAACTGCGGGGCGCACAGGGTGAGGTGCCGCGCGTGGATGCCGTCCAGTTCCGCGTCCGGATCACCGCTGCGCACGGCGAGTTCCAGCGCCGCCGCGGACAACTCGCGCGCCCGTTCCGCCGCACCGGTCGTGGTGGCCGCCATCGCCCGGCGGGCCAGCAGCCGGGCCCTGGTCGCGGTGGCCTCCTCCGCGACGTGCCGCAGCGCGGTCACGCAGAGCTGGTCCACCGCGGCCAGCAGCGAGCGGTCGCCCAGGCCGGTGATCACGAGGGCGGCCTCCGCCATCAGCTCGGGCGCGCCGGCCTCCTGGGCCAGGCGAGCGGCCGTGCGGCAGTGGGCGAGGCTGCTCTGGGTGTCTCCCGCGAGGAACTCGGCTCGGGCGAGGCCGAGGGTGAGTTCCGCCGTCTTCTCCTCGGCTGTTGCCAGTGCGAGCGCCGCGAACCCGGCTGCTTCATCGTAGGCGAGTTCCGCGGTGGCCGCTCTCGCCGCCTCCGTCGCCCACCTCGTGCACTCCGCGGCGGCGTCCGCTCCACCGGCCCGGTGCCAGTGAGTCGCGATCCGTCCCGGCGCACCACCGCTGGCGGCGAGCGCCAGCGCGCAACGCCGATGCAGCTCCGCCCGCACGGACGGCGCCAGGTCCTCGTACACGGCGTCCCGCACGAGAGCGTGCGTGAAGGCCAGCGACCCGTCGTCGGCCTGCAGGACCTTGGCGGCGACGGCGTCGTCGAGCGGTGCGGCGGGATCCTCCCCGGTGACGGCCGCGAGCAGCGCGGGGTCGATCCGCTCCCCCAGGACGCTGGCCACGCCGAGCACGTCACGGGCGCGCGGACACAGCCGGTCCAGCTTCGACAACACCAGCCGGTGCAGCTCCTGGTGTCCCGCGACCTCGCCGCTGTCGAGCAGCATGCGCACGTACAGCGGGTTGCCGCCGGTGCCGTCCACGAGCCGTGCCGCCACCGACTCCGGATCCGATTCGTCCGTGGCGGAGCGCACCCACCCGGCCACGTCGCCACGGGTCAGACCTCGGAGTTGCACCGCGCGGGTGAACGGGGCGCGCATCAGCTCGGACAACTCGGCTTCGCGGTAGGTCGCGACGACCAGGATCCGGGAGGCGGGCAGTTCGGTGGCCAGGTGGGCCAGCAGGCGCAACGACGTGCGGTCGGCCCAGTGCAGGTCCTCCAGCACGAGCAGCAGCCCGCCCGGCTCGGCCTCGGTGACCAGGGCGTCCGCCGCGTCGGCGAGCAGGGCGAAGCGGGCCGAGTCGTCCGTGCCGGAGTGCGCGTCGCAGAGCACGCGGTGCAGCGCGGGCAGCGAACGTGCCAGGCGGCGCCACGGCCACAACGGCGGCATGCCGGGGTCGTCGACGGCGTGGCCGCGTGCGACCGGGATGCCGTACGAGCCGGCCATAGCGGCGACGGCCGTGGCGAGCCGGGTCTTGCCGATGCCCGCCTCGCCGCCGACCAGCACGAGGCGGCCGGCGCCACCCGCCGCCGCGACGAGGCCCGCCCGCAGCGAGGCCAGTTCGCGGTCGCGGCCGAAGATCGGGGCGTCCTCCACGCCGGGAGTATCGCCGACCGGTGGTGGTTCGGTACCGGACTCCGTACTGGCACGGATCCGTGTCGCGCCGCACGAGCCGAGACTCGGTGCACCACCAAAGGAGGCGACCATGTACGCGCAGCTCACCTACTTCGACGGCCCCCGCGGTCCCGAACAGCTCGCCGCCGCGGACTTCGCGGCGAAGCAGCGGATCGCGCCGGCGGCCATGAAGGTGCCGGGCAACATCAGGACCTACGTGCTGCGCCGGGCCGACGGGTCGGAGGTCGTGCTGTCGATCGCCGAGTCCGAGCAGGCGCTGATCGACACCCAGAAGGCGATCATGGGCACGCGCCTGCTGCCCGGCGAGGACGCGGCGCTGCTGCCGGGCGCGGACCGCGTCGAGATCTACCCGGTGCTCGAGGTCTTCGAGTACGACGGCGCGCAGTCATGACCGCCACGCGAGCACTAGCCGCCGGCGTGTGGCAGGCGGACCTGAGCCGCAGCACCGCGTCGTTCCAGGTGGGCAACCTCGGCCGCAAGGCACACGGGACCGTGCCCGTCACCGCGGGCACCGTCGAGATCGGCACCGACGGCACGTTGCTCGCCGTGCACGGCACCCTGGACCTCGGCGCCATCGACACCGGTAAAGCCAAACGCGACAAGGACCTGCGCAAACCCGGCCTGCTGGACCTGGACCGGCACCCCGTGATGACGTTCATCGCGACGTCCGCGCGGACCGAGGGCACCGGCTGGCACGTCACCGGCACGCTGGCCGCCAGGGGCACCGAGACGGAGCTCGCCGGCACGGTCGAGCTGTCCTCCCTGGACGGACGTGAAGCGGTGCTGACCGCGACGGCCCGGCTGGATCGCAGGACGCTGGGCATACGCGCGCCCAGCTTCATGATCGGTAAGTGGGTGGACGTCACCGTCACCGCGGTGATCGCTCAGTCCGCCTGAAGGGCGAAGAACAGGAAGTTCGGGGCGTCCGCGTAGTGCGCGAACTCCCCGGGGAACAGGTCGCGGGCCTCCGGCAACGGCGGCGGCTCGCTGATCGAGGAGATCCGGAACCCGGCCGCGGCGAACGCGTCCGTCATCGCGTGCAGCGGCCGGTTCCAGAACGTCACCTCGACCGTCTGATCACCCACCGGCCACGTCCCCGCCTGCGAGTAGACCGCGAAGTAGTCGGGCCTGCGCCCCTGCATCCGTTCGATGACGTACTCGGCGGTGGGGTGGTTGACCGACGCGGTGAGCCGGCCGCCGGTTCGCAGCACCCGCCGGAACCCGGTGAGGGCCGGCCCCCAGTCCCGCAGGTAGTGCAACACCAGGGACGCGACGACGTCGTCGAACTCCCGTGCGCGAACGGCAGCGGGCCGCCGGCGTCCGCGACCCGCACGTCGGCGTCCGCACCGAGGCGCAACCCGCGCCCGCTCCACCATGCCCGCGCTCACGTCGATGCCGCTCACGACCGCACCCCGCTCGCGCAGCGCCGCGAACAGCGGGCCGGCACCGCAGCCCGCGTCGAGGATCCGCCGCCCCGTCACGTCCCCGGCCAGCGCCAGCGTCGCGGGCCGCTCGTAGTAGGCGTTCTGCAGACTCGTCTCGTTGTCCAGGTCGTACGCCTCGGCCACGGTGTCGTAGTCGCTCATGCGATCGATCTTGCCCGAGCTTCGTGGTCACCAACGCCGACCAGGTGAGGTCAGGACGATGACGATCGGTCCTCAACGGGCCGTCCGGGCGCCGCGTCTGCGGGCAGAGGCGCAGAACTCGGCGCCGGAGCTGACCTGAGGTCCTCCCGGCCCGGATGCCGCCGTGCCGACCACACCGTCAGCGCGGCGGCGCCCAGACCGAGGACCAACGAGGTCCAGATGTTCAGCCGCAGGCCGAGGATCGTGTTCGCCGCGTCGATGCGCAGCGCCTCGATCCACAGCCTGCCCAGCGTGTAGAGCACGACGTACAGCCCGAACGCGCGGCCGTGCCCGAGCTGGAACCGGCGGTCCGCCCAGATCACCACGGCCGCCGCGGCGAAGGTCCACAGCAGTTCGTACAGGAACGCCGGGTGGAACGTCCCGAGCACCACAGGCGCTCCGTCCGAACCGATCACCGCGCGGCCCGCGTCCTGGTCCCACTCGTGGATCGTGAGCGCCCACGGCAGGTCGGTCGGGCCGCCGTACACCTCGTTGTTGAACCAGTTGCCGAGACGGCCGATCCCCTGTGCCAGCAGGATTCCCGGTGCTGCCGCGTCCGCGAGCGGAGGCAACGCGACGCCGGCGCGTTTCGCGCCGATCCAGGCTCCGAGCGCGCCGAGTGCGATCGCGCCCCAGACGCCCATGCCGCCCTCCCAGATGTAGAGGGCGCGAACGGGACTGCCACCGGGGCCGAAGTACGGCTGCCAGGACGTGGCCACGTGGTAGAGCCGGGCGCCGACGATGCCGAACGGCACGCCCCAGGTGGCGATCTGGTTGATGACACCGGGCCTGCCGCCGCGCTGCACGTAGCGGCGTTCGGTCAGCCAGGCGGCGACGAGGATGCCGGCGATGATGCAGAACGCGTAAGCGCGGATCGGCATCGGACCGAGGTGCCAGACGCCCTGGATCGGACTGGGGATGGCGGCCAGGAGCATCGCGCCACCCTAACGACGCCGGGGCCTGCGCACTGTGAAGTCCGCAGGCCCCGGCTCGTCATCACTTGTTCAGCGCACCGCCGACGATCGGCAGCACCACCTTGCTGACACCCAGCGACACCTTCAGCGACACACCGCTCGCCGCCGAGTCCGAGGCGAGGTAGGCGTTGTGGTTCGTGACGAGCACGATCCCGATCCGGTGCCCGGCCGGGATCAACGCGTCACGAGCGTGCAGCTTCCAGGTGACGTCCGCGGTGGACCCGTTGGTGGGCAACGGGGTCGCGGTCTCGAGCGACAACCGGTTCTTGGCGTCGACGGCGCCCTTGGTCAGCATCGTCGCCGAGACCGCCTGGATCGACACGTCCGGCGGACGCGCGCAGCCGGTCTTGTCGCGCAGGTCGTTCTTGCCGCACACCTCCTGGGACAGCTGCAGCGGGCTGCGTTCGGACAGCACGGCCTGCGTGCTCGGGCCGTAGTCCACCAGCAACGCCGTGAGCGGCGTCGACGCCCGGTTCGACGCGATGCGGACGGTCAGGCTGACCTCACCGGACAAGCGTGCGTCCCTCGTGAGCGGTGCCGTCACGTAGGCCAGCCGTCGTGTGTTCGCAGTCTCCGGGCCGGCCATCATGGTCGCCTCGCTGATGTTCGCGTTCGCGACCAGCGTCTGCGTGCCACCCGAAACCGGTGCGGTGGTCAGCGAACCGGACATGCCGCCGGACGCCGGGCCGAAGTACAGCGTGGTGTCCTTCGTGTCCGGCCGCGGCCATGAGGCGGCCTGTTCCCAGCTGCCGTCGGGCTTCTGCACGTCGGCCATGGGCTCGTTCATGATCCCGTTGTCCGCGCCCTTGAGCCAGTGGTCCATCCACAGACCCATGACGCGCTGCCACTCGGTCTGGCGGAACGAGATCGGGTCGAGGTGCCCGCCCCGGTGCAGCCAGATCTTGCGCGGCACGTTCCGGTCCGCCAGTTCCTCCCACCAGCGGCCGAACTGCGACGGCTTGACGTTCCAGTCCGCTTGGCCGTGCACCGCGAACACCGACGCGGACACGTTCTGCGCGCCCACCCGGTAGTCGCGGGCCTTCCAGAACGACGTGTAGTCGTAGGACTCGTCGCCGTCCTCACGGGACAGCTTGTCGAACACCGGCTTGCACTTCGCCTTCTGCGCCGCGCTCACGACGTAGTCGGCGAGGAAGGCCGGGTAGTTGGACTCCCAGCCCTTGTAGCCGATCCCCTGGTCACGGGCGTACTCGTACCAGCTGGAGATCGCGGCGATCGGCACGATCGTCTTCACACCGGGGATGTTCGCCGCGGCCGCCGCGTTGGGCAGCGTGCCGTTGTAGGAGACGCCGAGCATGCCGACGTTGCCGGTGCTCCAGCTCGCGACCGCCTGGCGGCCGTCCGCGTAGAACGCCTTGGCGCGGCCGTTGAGCCAGTCGACGACCGCGCGGACGCTCGCGGTGTCCTCGGGACCGCCCGTGGTCGGGCAGCCGGTCGAGCGAGAGGTGCCTTGCATCTCCATCTCGACGACGGCGTACCCGCGCGGCACGAAGTACTCGTCGTACCAGCGGCCGAAGCCGCGCGGCACGTTCGTCGCCGTCGCGGCGGCCGCGCCCAGCCCGTAGTAGGGGCTGGCCTCCATCACGATCGGCACGCGTTCGGCCGTGTCCGGCCGCATGACGTCGGCGGCGATCCGGTCGAGCTTGCCGTCCGCGTCACTGTCGGTCGTGGACTCGACGTAGACGGTCTCGGTGATCGCCGCGGCGGCAGGAGCCGCGTTCGAGGCAGGCGTGTAGATCGTCGCGGCCATGAGCAGGGTGGCCGTGACGAGGTAGACCCTTCGCATGAGTTCCTCCGTCGGAGGGCCCGATGAAGCAGCAGGGGTGGAACTCGGGCCCTACGAAGGAATCTCACCGAATCCGGCGGTGTCGCCGGTACGGCCGAAAGATCTGAACCATTGCCCGTCTCAGGCGGCGACCAGTTCCTTGTCCTTGGCCGGCGTCTTGACCTTGGGCTTGCGGTTCGGCAGCGACAGGCGGAACACCTTGTGCCACGCCGAGAAGACCTGCTTGGGCAGCGGACCCGTCACGTAGTCCAGTTCGTACTTCTCGAACAGCGCCTTCACCTTGACCGCGACCTCGGCGTACCGGTTGCTCGGCAGGTCCGGGAACAGGTGGTGCTCGATCTGGTGCGACAGGTTGCCGGTCATGAAGTGCATGGCCTTGCTGCCGCTGATGTTCGCGGAGCCCATCATCTGGCGCAGGTACCACTGGCCGCGCGTCTCGCCCTTGATCGAGCGGCGCTCGAAGGTCTGCACGCCCTCGGGGAAGTGCCCGCACATGATCACCGAGTGCGACCAGATGTTGCGGACCAGGTTCGCGGTGAACGTCGCGGCGAGCGTGGTCAGGAACGACGGGCCCGACAGCAGCGGGTGGATCACGTAGTCCTTGAGCACCTGCTTGCGGATCTTGCGGCCCACGGCCGCGGCACGCGCGCGGAACTCGGGGCGGTTGCGGCGGCGCTTGTGCAGGTTCTTGCCGAGCTCCAGGTCGTACGCGGCGATGCCGTACTCGAAGAAGCACGCGTTGATGAAGTTCCACAGCGGCTGGCCCAGGTGCATCGGGTGCCACTTCTGGTCCTCGTCCACGCGCATGATGCCGTAGCCGAGGTCGTTGTCCTTGCCGATCACGTTGGTGTACGTGTGGTGCAGCTCGTTGTGCGAGTGCTTCCACTGCTCGGCCGGCGAGACGTGGTCCCACTCCCAGGTGGTGGAGTGGATCTTCGGGTCGCGCATCCAGTCCCACTGGCCGTGCAGGATGTTGTGCCCGATCTCCATGTTGTCCATGATCTTCGCCACGGACAGGCCGGCGGTGCCGATGATCCACGCCGGCGGGAAGAGCGAGAACAGCAGGATGCCGCGGCTGGTCAGCTCCAGCTTGCGCTGGATCGAGATGACCTTGCGGATGTAGGCCGCGTCCTTCTCACCGCGGCTCGCGATGACTTCTTCGCGAATCGCGTCGAGCTCGCGGCCGAGCTCCTCGATCTGTTCGTCGGTCAGGTGGGCGGTGGGATCGATGGCGGTCATGAGTCTCGCTTTCCGGGGAACCAGTGGCTGGGGGTGGGCCACTTCACGGGGGAGGAATGTCAGTGGTGGGCGCGGGCTGGTGGTGTGGCCCGGAAGGTCGCCGGGCGAATTCGCGGTCAGACGGCTGTCTGTGGATTACCCGGCCGACGTCCTGAGTCACACCACTAGCGTTCGAGTTCGCAGGGGCCCGCGGCGGCGGACACGCAGGTTTGGATGAGCACGTGGGCGGTGGGGCTGTCCTCGGCCTCGGTGATGTCGCCGGTGCGCAGGTCCCGCACGGCGCCGGACTTCAGCGGCGTCACGCAGCCGTAGCAGATGCCCATGCGGCAACCGGACGGCATCAGCACGCCCGCTTCCTCGCCGACGTTCAGCAACGGGGTGGCGCCGTCGGCCTCGACGGTCTTGCCGGTCTTGCCGAAAGTGACCTCGCCACCCTCGCCGGCGACGACGACCGTGGGCCGGAAGCGCTCGGTGTGGAGCTTTTCGGCGACGCCGTGCTCGGCCCAGTGCGCCTCGGCGGCGTCGAGCAGGCCGGCCGGCCCGCAGGCCCAGGTCTCGCGCTCGGCCCAGTCGGGCACGAGCTTCTCCAGCTCGGCGACGTCGAGCATGCCGTCGGTGTCCGTGTGCAGCTCGACCAGCTTGAGCGCCTCGTCGGCGACCAGGTCGTGCAGGTCGTTGCGGAAGATCACGTCTTCCTTGCGCGGCGCGGAGTGCACCATCACGACGTCGGCGAGCCGCGCGTCGCGCAGCATGCCCATCGCGGGCGTGATGCCGCTGCCGGCCGTCAGGTAGAGCACCTTGGCGGGCTTGGTGGCGGGCAGGACGAACTCGCCGGTGGCCTGGTCGAGCTGGATGACCGTGCCCGGCTTCGTCTTGCGGACCAGGTGGTTGCTCACCTTGCCGTCGGGGATGGCCTTCACGGTGATCGTGATGCGGCCGTCCGCGCGGTTCGTCGGCGACGTCACCGAGTACGCGCGCCACATGCGCACGCCGTCGACGTCGACGCCGATCCGGATGTACTGACCGGCGACGTGACCGCGCCAGCCCTTGCCGGGCTTGATCACGATCGTCGCGGCATCGTCTGTCTCGCGGTGCACGGCCTCGATGCGGCCGCGCAGGTCGGCACCGGCGCGGAGAGGGCTCACCAGGTCGAGGTAGTCGGACGGCAGCAGCGGCGTCGTGACCAGCTCAAGCAGTTTCCACGCCCTGCTGCGGAGGGCGACACTCGTCATGACTCCAGCTTGATGCGCCCCAGGGCGTAAAGTCCTGTCCGCAGGACGTGAATTTGCCCGGCTGGATTGTTCGCAGGGAACAAATCGTGACTCACGCAATGAGGAAAGCCACCGAACTGGCCCTCGATGAGAAGACCGTGACCGCGTTGCGCGCGGTCTTGAGGCCGACGGCCGACGAAGTGGTCCGCGCCATCATCACCGAGGTGCCGAGCTACGCCAACGCACTTTCCGGGCGCATGGGCGGCACCATCCGCCGTGCCGTTCGCACGGCGCTCGGACTGTACTTGGACCTGGCAAGCGGCACAGGCGGGGGCGGCGACGCCAGCGACGCGGCCTACGAACTCGGCCGAGGCGAGGTGCGCGACGGCCGTTCGATGGACGCGCTGCTCAGCGCGTACCGAGTCGGCGCCCGCGTGGCCTGGCGAGGCCTGGCCGCAGGCGCCGTACCAGCGGGTCTGCCCGCCGCGGAGGTGGCGAAGTTCGCCGAACTGACCTTCGCCTACATCGACGAGCTGTCCGCCGCCAGCGCCGCGGGCCACGCCGACGAACTGGCCGCACGAGGCCTCGCCCACGAACGCCACCTCGAACAACTGGCCCGGGACCTGCTGGCCGGCGCGAGCGCCGAGGTCCTGCTGACCTCCGCCGGACGCGCCGCCTGGCAACCGCCGACCACGCTGACCGTGGTCCTGCTCCCCGCGTTCCAGACCCGCCCCGCCTACCGCTCGCTCGACCCCGGCACCCTCGTCCTGGACGACCTGCCGGACACGACCGGCGTGCTGTTCGTACCCGACGCAGACCGCGCCCACCTGCTACGACAGCTCAACCACCGCAGCGCCGTCGTAGGACCAGCGCGCCCATGGATGCGTGCCTCCGCCTCGTACGAACGAGCCGTACGCGCGCGCTCCCTCTCCCCCGGCATCCGCGACACCGAGGAACACCTCGCCTCCCTCGTGCTGAGCGCGGACCCCGACGCCTACGCCGACCTGCGCGCCCGCGCCCTGGCGCCCTTGCTGGCGTTGCCGGCCACCACGGCCCGGCGCCTCGAGGAGACGCTGCGCGCCTGGTTGCTGCACCACGGCCGGCGCGAGGAGGTGGCCGCCGCCCTGTTCGTGCACCCGCAGACCGTCCGGTACCGGATGGGGCAGCTCCGGGACCTCTTTCCGGACCTCGGGTCTCCGCAGCGGGTTTTGGAGCTGACGCTGGCGGTGGGCCTGCCTTCGGTGGATTAGTTTTGGTCAACACTGAAGCTATCGAGCAAGCCGATAGAAGTGGCGCACGCCACAGCGAGACGAGAACCTGAGCCACGATCTCGACGTCTTGCGGAGTGTGAGAGCCATCCGGGGTGAGGCAGGCCTCGACGAGGAGCAGCTCGTGCGCCGGGTCGCACGAGGTGACCGCCGCGCGTTCGAGGAGCTGTACCGCCGCACCTCGCCGTGGCTGACCGTGCGGCTGCGCAGGCGTTGTTCGGACGAGCAGATCGTCGCCGAGGTGCTGCAGGAGACCTACCTGGCCGTGTGGCGGGCCGCGGACGCGTTCGCGGGCGCGGCCGCAGGCGGTACCGCTGTGGGCTGGCTGTGGACCATTGCCGCTCGCAGGCTGATCGACGCGTTCCGCCGCCGCGCCCACCACGCCACACCACCCGCCGCGGCTGCTCCTGTCCCCGCCGCCGCTGCCGACGAGGAGGTGCTCGACGGGGTGGTCGGGGACGAGGTGGGGGACGCGCTGCGCCGCCTGGCGCCCGAGTTGCGGCAGGTGTTGCAGGCGATGGTGCTCGACGGGCTGTCGGTGCGGGAGACGTCGGTGCTGCTCGGGGTGCCGGAGGGCACCGTCAAGACCCGTGCCCGACGGGCCCGGATCGCGATGAGGGAGGCCCTGACATGACGACGCACCGCGCCACACCGGCCAACGGCACCACCACTCGCCAACCCCGTACGCGCAACGGCAGCGCGGCCATCCACCGACCCAGCCCGCCCGAGCACCCGCACCACGCGACGCAGGAGGCGCGACCATGACCGCTCACCACCCCAGCGACCACCTCCTGCGCCGCTACTCCAGCGGCGACGACGACATCCCGGCCGACGAGCTGTGGGCCGTCGAGTCGCACCTCGAGACCTGCGCCCCGTGCCGCGCACGGCTGGCACCCGAGCCGATCGCCGAGGCGGTCTGGGCCGGTCTCTCGCCGCTCCTCGACCGCACCCCGCAAATGCCGCGTGCGCGGGCCTGGCGGCGGCTGCACGGGTGGGTCTCGCCCGCGGCGGGGCCGTGGCTCGCGATGATCCTGCTGGTCATCGCCGCCGCCGTGGCGCTCGACCGGACCGGGTTCGCGGTGGGTGACCGGGTGTCGCTGGTCCTGCTGGTCGCGCCTGTCCTGCCGGTCCTCGGTGTCGCCGCGTCCTGGGGGCGGTCGCTGGACCCCGCGTGGGAGTTGACGGCCGCCACGCCTCGTGCGGGACTGCCCCTGGTCTTTCGCCGGACCGCGGCGGTGCTGGCCGTGGTGGTGCCGGGGCTGGTGGTGGCGAGCCTGCTGACCGGCACCGGGTTCGCGCGGTGGTTGTTGCCGTGTCTGGCGTTCACGGTGGGCACGCTCGCGTTGGGGACGTTGATCGGGGTCACGCGTGCTGCGGTCGTGTTGCTCGTGGCGTGGGCGGTGGCGATCGTGGCGCCGACGATCGCGTTCAGCCGTACGGCCGTCGCGCTTGGTCCGGACGCGGCGCCCGGCTGGATCGCACTGCTGGGCGCCAGCCTGGTGGTGCTCGTCGCGCGGAGGATGGCGTTCACGCGTCTGGAGGCGAACCGATGACCGCGCCCACCACTTACGCCTGGGAGATCGAGACCCGCGACCTGCGGGCCAGGGCCGGGCGGCGGATGGCCGTCGACGGCGTCACGCTCACCATGGGGCGTGGCGTGCACGGGTTGCTCGGGCCCAACGGAGCCGGCAAGACGACGCTGATCCGCACGCTCGCGACCGTGCTGAAACCTCACTCGGGCGAGCTGTCGCTCCTGGGCGGCGAGGACTTGCGCCACCTCCGGCGCCAGATCGGATACCTGCCGCAGGAGTTCGGGCACTACCGGCGGTTCACCGTGCGGGAGTTCGTGGCGTACGTGGCGTGGCTCAAGGAGATGCGTGACGTCCCGGCTGCCGTGCAGCGCGCCATCGAGCGAGTCGGGCTGGCCGATCGGGCCGACGACAGGATGAAGACGTTGTCCGGCGGCATGATCCGTCGGGTGGGCATCGCGCAGGCGATCGTGAACGACCCCGAGATCCTCCTGCTCGACGAACCGACCGCAGGCCTCGACCCCGCCCAGCGCCTCCGGTTCCGCGAGCTGCTCACCGAACTCGGCACCGACGCGTGCGTGGTCGTCTCGACACACCTGGTGGAGGACGTCGCTGCCGCGTGCACGGACGTAGTGCTGCTCTCCCAGGGAAAACTCGTCTTCCAGGGCACCCCGGACCAACTCGCGGCCCGGGGCACGGAGCGGCACGCGGGCGACAGTCCGCTCGAACGCGGTTACAGCGCCCTGCTCGGCATCCCCGACCGGCCCGGCTCCTGGTGACCGGCGTCACAGCATTCCGAGAACCTCGCGAGTCCCGGCGCCGTCTAGCCCGTCAAGAGCGCGAACACTTGAGGGAGAACGGATGCAGGCGATCCAAGCCGACAACCTGGTGGTGCGCGTGGGCGGGCGCAAAGGCCGCGACGCGGTGAACGGGCTCAGCCTCGGGCTCGGCCGCGGCGTGCACGGGCTGCTCGGCCCGAACGGGGCGGGCAAGACCACGCTGATCCGCACGCTGGCGACGGTGCAGTCCCCCACCTCGGGGACGTTGTCGTTGCTCGGCACACCGGCCGGCGGCAGGCTGAAGCCCGTCCGGCGCAGGCTCGGCTACCTGCCGCAGCACTTCGGCTACTACAAGCGCTTCAAGGTGCGGGAGTTCGTCGAGTACCTGGCGTGGCTGAAGGAGATGCCACCGGCGCTCATCCCGAAGGCCGTGCGGGAGGCACTCGAACGGGTCGGACTGTCCGACCGGGCCGAGGACCGCATGAAGTCGTTGTCCGGCGGCATGGTCCGGCGCGTCGGCATCGCGCAGGCGATCGTCAACGAACCCGAGCTCCTGCTGCTGGACGAACCCACGGTCGGCCTGGACCCAGCGCAACGGCTGCGGTTTCGCGAACTCGTCGTCGAACTGGGCCGGGAGGCCTGCGTGCTGATCTCGACCCACCTGGTCGAGGACGTCGCCGCGGCGTGCACGGACGTGGTGCTCGTCAACGAGGGATCCCTCGTCTTCCAAGGGAGTCCGGCCGATCTCGCCACCGCCGGCACGGCGTCGCACGTCGGTGACAGCCCGATCGAACGCGGCTACTCGGCACTGATCAGCGCGAAGTCCGCAGGGGGTGCCTGGTGACCGGACTGCGCATCGAACTGCGGCGCTCGACCGCGCTCTGGGCCGGGCTGCTCGTGCTGGTGTCCGGCACGGGAATGCTGCTGCTGATCACGTCCGCGGGCGCGAGGTGGACGGCCAACTCGACGTCGGCGGTGCTCGAACTCCGTCTGCCCCTGGCCTACGTGTGGGCGCTCGTGGTCGGATTGGCCGTCCTGCAAGGCATGCGGGACAGCCGCGCGAAGGTGACCGAGCTGTTCACCGCCACCTCCCGGCCCGGCTGGGTCAGGCTCGGCACGCTCGCCTCGGCGGTGGCGGGCGTCGTCGCGGTGGCGGGCGCGTTGCTGTGCGCGGGACTGGTGGCCACGGTCGCGTTCGGCGGAGGGTTCGTCTCCATCGGGTTCGTCCCGCTCATGGTGACCGTGGTGCTCGCCCTCGCGTCGAGTGTCCTCTTGGGACTCGCGGTGGGCAGGCTCCTGCCGCACCCGCTGACCGTGCCGGTGGCACTGGTGGCCACGTTCATGGTCGCGACCAGCGCGGGCCGGGCGCTCGAAGTCCAGTCGCCCGGCGACGAGATCTCCCGGCTGGCACTGCTCACGCCCGTCCTCGACCCGCCGGACTCGGACCTCGTCACGACGTCGACGTCAGTGGATCTGGGTCAGCTCGTGTGGTTCACCGGCCTGGGCGTGACGGCCTTCCTCCTCCTCGTCGCACGAACCCACCTCGGCCGCCTGGCCTCACTCGTGCCGGCCGGTCTGGCGGTCGTACTCGCCCTGTCGATCATGCCGGTCAAGTACTCAGAGGTGCTGGTGGCGGACTCGATCGCGGGGAAGCTGGTCTGCGACGGCAAGGT
Organism: Lentzea californiensis; assembly: GCF_024648825.1. GTDB lineage: Bacteria > Actinomycetota > Actinomycetes > Mycobacteriales > Pseudonocardiaceae > Lentzea > Lentzea californiensis. The sequence goes on along the minus strand of NZ_JANBBE010000005.1, from coordinate 133,489 downwards.
GTGCCTGAGCCAGGTGCACGCCGCCAGTCTGCCCGTCGTCGCCCCGGTCGGCCGTGACGTCCTGGCCCAGCTCTCGGTGCTGCCCGACGCGCCTTCCGAGGTCCGGGAGGACACGTCGGCGATGGCTCACCTGACCGCGCCCCAACGCGATCACCGCATCGTCTACGTGCAGTCGCAGGGCTTTCCCAGGCCGCTGAGCATGACCGGTGACCAGCTGCGGCTGGAACTGCTGGCCGGTGCGGGCGTCGCCGGTTGTGCCGGCCCGAACACCTTCGACACCAGCGGGGGCGTCGTCCGCTACGTGACCGCCGGGTACTTCAACGGGGAACTGGCCGAGCTGGCCTCCGAACCCCTCATGTGGAACAACACCCGGCTGCGGACCGAGATCGACGAGACATGGCGGCAGTTCCGCGGCCAGTCCGCGCAGGAGCAGCTCAACCGGGTCGTGCGGGCGCGGCAGATGTTGCTGGCGTGCGAGGACTCCGAACGTGTGCTGGACGTGCTGAAGGCAAGCCGATGAGGCCGCTCGTGTTGTACGCGCAGTCGCGTGGAGTCCCTGCGGCACTGGTGGTCCTGCCCGTCGTGGTGCTGGTCGCGTGGTCGGCACTGCACTCACCGTGGACGCCGCTCAGCGCGTCGCTGACGACGCTGGCCGCCGTGCTGGTGACGACGGCCGGCCTCGCGGGCCAGGACCCGGAACTGGACAGGTCGACCGCCGTGCCGTGGCCGTTGTGGCGCCTCGGGCACCTCCTGCTCGCCGCCGTGGTGGCCGCGATCTCGGTGCTGGTGGTGCAGGAACTCGGCTACGAACCGTTCGCCGCCGCCTTCGTCGTCCGCGACACCGCGGGCATGGTCGGCCTGGCCGGTCTCGCGGCGACGGTGGCCGGAGCCCGGCTCGCCGCCACCGCCCCGGTGCTGTGGTGGGCGGTGGCGGCGATCATGCCGCCCGCCGAGTCGACGCTCGGCCGCGTCGTCACGTGGCCGCTCGGCGCCCCGGACGACGTGGTGACCCGGTGGACGGCGGGAGTGCTGTTCGCAGGCGGGATCGCCGCGTACAGCGCACGCGGCGGCCACCGTTAGCCGATGGTCTCCAGCGCGATGTAGTCGGCGATCGCCCGCTGTGCCTTGATGTTCACGTGCACGCCGTCACCGACGTCGTACTGGGCGTTGACGCTGTTCGGCTTGATCGGGTCCTCCAACACCTGGTCGAAGTCCTGCACCGAGGCGCAGGTGTCCGAGCAGTCGCCGCCGCGCTTGACGAAGTCGTTGACGGCGTGGCGGTCCACGTTGTTCTGGTCGCTGTAGCCGGGCCGGGGCGTGATCGGCGTGACGTGCACGGCGATCCCGGCCTCGCGCAGCCGCTGGAACACCGCGCGGTAGCTGGTGACGATGTCGGTGGCGGTGCACCCGTTCGCGAGGTCGTTCGTGCCGTAGTAGTAGATGACATCGGTGACGCCATGCAGCGCCAGCACGTCCCTTTCCAGCCGTGCCAACGCATCCAGGCCGGCGAACGGCGCCGGGGTGTTCGGGCAGACGGAACTGGTGGTGCCGCTGATGCCGGCGTTGGCGACGGCGAGCTGAGGTCCGGACGAGGCGGCGATGCGGCGGGCCAGCACGTCGGCCCACCGCTTGTTGGTACCGAGTTCGGTGCAGCCGGGACCGCACACAGTGCTGCCCACGCCGTCGACGACCGAGCTGCCGAACGGCACGACGGTCCCCTTCAGCCGCGGGTTGAACACATCGACCGCGCTGACCAGGTAGGTCGACTGGACCGTCTGCGTGTACGCGGCGCCCAGGCCGGTGGTGTGGTCGCCCGAACCGGGTGGGGTCAGGTAGTTGTCGCGGAACGCGGAGTCGTGCCGGCCGGGCACGACCTCGCCCGCGACGTGCATGCTGACCGCGAGATCGGTGTCCGGCCTGGTGTTCAGGGACGTGCGGTCGCTCCACACCTCACCGCCCGCGGGGATCGTCACCGTGCGGCGGCCTCCGAACGTCACGTCGCGCGTGCCCTCCACGGCCGCGCCTCCCGCGCTCAGCGCGACAGTGGTCCGGTCGACCGTCAGCGGCTGCCTGCCGAACGTGTTCTGCACCCGGATCCGGACCGCGCTGCCGCCCTGGCTGAGGTGCGTGATCATCCGCATCGACTGGTCGTGCAGCGTGACGGGGGCGAGGTTCTGCTGCGACTGCGCCCACGAGGTGAACCAGACGGGCCGGTCCGCCACCGCCGACGGTGTCAGCAGCGCGCCCACGGCCAGGACGGTCGACACGATCGCGAGGTTCCGAGTTCTCATCCCCCGGTCCTATCGCTTCGTGACGACCAAGTCACGTCTTGTAATCACCTGGTAAGACGCTACGTCACCAAGCCTCGGCGATAGGCGTAGACGACGGCCTGCACCCGGTCGCGCAGGTCGAGTTTGGTGAGGATGCGCGACACGTACGTCTTCACCGTCTCCTGGCTGATGACCAGGGCCGCGGCGATCTCGCTGTTGGACAGGCCCTCGGCGATCAGCCGGAGGACTTCGAGCTCCCGCGGCGCCAGCTGGGTCTGCGGGACCTCCCCGGCCGGCCGGATGCGTGCCGCGTACCTGCCGACGAGCTGCCGGGTCACCTCCGGCGCGAGCAGGGCGGCACCGCTCGCCACGGTCCGGATGCCCTGCAGCAGCTGGGCCGGTGGCGCGTCCTTGAGCAAGAATCCGCTCGCACCGGCTCGCAGCGCCTCGTAGACGTACTCGTCGAGGTTGAACGTCGTGACCACGAGGACCTTGACCGGGTCGGGGACGCCGGCGCCCGCCAGCAGCCGGGTCGCGCCGATGCCGTCGAGTACGGGCATCCGCACGTCCATCACGACGACGTCCGGGTGCAGCCTGCCGGCCAGGTCGACCGCCGCGCGCCCGTCCCCGCACTCCCCCACGACCTCGAGGTCCGGCTGGGCGTCGATGATCGTGGCGAACCCGGTGCGGATGAGCGCCTGGTCGTCGCACACCAGCACGCGAACCGGCGCGGTCACGCCGGATTTCCCGCCGGGATGCGCGCCCTGACCACGAAACCGCCGTCGCGTTGGCCCGCCGAGAACTCGCCGCCCAGCACGTCCACGCGTTCGCGCAGCCCGGCCAAGCCGCGGCCGCTGCCTCCGACCGCCGTGGACGACCTCGCGCCCTCGGTACCCACCTCCACGGTGATTTCCCTTTCGCCGTAATGCACGTGCACGTTCGTCGGGTTGCCGTGCGCGTACTTCAACGCGTTCGTCAGCGCCTCCTGCACGACCCGGTACGCGACGGCCTCGGCGCTGCCCGCGTCCCGCGTCGCCTCGCCTTCCTCCGCGAACTCCACGGGCTGCCCCGCCAGCCGGGTCTGCTCGACGAGCGTGCGCAGGTCGCCGAGCGTTTCCGTGCTGTGGTCGGGGTTCAGCAGGTCGAGCAGGTGCCGCAGGTCGGTCAGCGACCGCCGGCCGGTGTCGGTGATCGCCTGCAACGTCTGGTCCAGCCGGTCGGGGGCCGCGGTGAGGTACCGCGCGGCCTCCGCCTGCACCACCATCGCCGTCACGTGGTGGGTCACCACGTCGTGGAGCTCGCGGGCGATCAACGTCCGTTCCGCGACACGGGTCGCCGCGGCGACGTGCCGGCGGCGTTCCTCCTCGGCACTGCGCGAGAGCCGCAGCCACGCGCCGATCGCCCACAGGGCGGCCACCGCCAGGTAGAACGTGACGAACCCGGCCACACCTTCCGTGGCCCCGTTCAGGTCCAGCGCGACGGCCAGCCCGGCGTACCCGGCGGAGAGCGCGATCACGGTGCCGCGCCGGTGGTGCGACAGGTGCAGCCCGGCGCTGATCAACGCGATCGACAGGGCCGTGCCGGCGACGGTGTGGTAGCCGCGCAGCTGGTCGACGGCGAACGCGACCGACACCACCGCGAGGCAGACGAGAGGCCACTTCCGGCGGACGACCAGCGGCAGGCACTCCAGCGTGATCACCGCGATCGCGAGGGCGTCGAAAGGCCGGTTCGGCAGTCCACCGAGCTGCGTTCCCTTGTCGTGCAACGCGGGCACCAGCGATGCCAGCGCGAGCAGCAACGCCAGTGGCGCGTCCTGGACGCGAACGTCCCAGGCGCGCCACCGCTGAAGGCTGATCACGCGGCGAGAGTAGCGGCCGGCGCGGTACGGCCACGGCGCGGCATGATGTTGCCGCGGCGCTTGGCCAGCCACAGGAACGCCGCCGTGACGACCAGGCCGGCCAGCACCGAGTACACGCTCGCCTCCGGCCCGAACGCCCCGCCGGTGACGAGCGCGGAACCGGACGTGACGCCGTCCAGCAGCCCCTGCGGCGCGTCCTGACCGGACACGCTGGTGCTGAAGATGCCGCCCTGCGCGAAGTTCCACGCGAAGTGCACGCCGATCGGCACCCACAGGTTGCGCGTGGCCACGTACGCGGCGCCGAGCATGAGGCCCGCCTCGATCGCGATGGCGAGCGAGCTCCACACCGTGGCGTTCGGGTTGAAGATGTGGGCGAAGCCGAACACCAGTCCACTCAGGACCAGGGCGAGCCAGGTGCCGAGGTGTTCCTCGACGATGCGGAACACGATGCCGCGGTACATCAGCTCCTCGGTCACCGCGACGGCGACCATGAAACCGAAGATCGCGATCATGCCGGGCACCGAGCCCCAGCCGCGCACCTCGTAGGCGCCGAGGAAGGTGATGTTCAGGATCACCGCCCCGAACATGGCGAGTCCGACGAGGACACCGCGGCCGAGAGCGCCGGCGGCGATCTTCAGCGAGACCTCGGCGGGCTCGCGGCGTTCGGTCTTGCGCACCACCCAGGCGTACGTGGCCAGCGCCAGCGCCGCCGCGACGACACCGGCGACGAGCGTGAGCGGGGCGTTCCATCCCAACGCCTGCACGCCGGTGGCACCCACGAACGACACGACCGCCACCAGGAGGAACTGCTTCAGAAATCGCATGGCCGGAACGTTAGGGATTTCGTGCGTCCGGAACGTCCCCGTGCGGTGGACATTCGTGTGTAGCTCCTGTGGGGGACACGGAGGCTTTGAGTGCCGCGGACAGCCAGGCGAACGGCATGAACTCCGCGGCCTGCTGCGCGGTCCCGTCGATGATCGCCACCAGCGACTGGTACCTGGTGTACGGATCGGTGGACGTGGCGGCCTCCTCGATCGACTCCAGGTGCATCCGCTCGATGTCCAGCACGTCGGCGGACAGCTTCTCGCGGTACTCAGGACTGTCCGGGGTCTCGCTGAGCTCGCCCAGGTAGGCCGCGTAGAGATCCGCGATCTCGCGTCCCAGCGGCGAGTCCGCCGGCTCACCGGCCCGCTGCGCCTCCTGCGCCCGCACGAAGATCGAGCCTCCCCGTTCGAACGCGCCCACCATCTCCGCCGACGTCATCATCGCGGCCGCGGGCCCGGAGAAGGTCTCCCGCAACGCCTTCTTCACCTCACGGCGGAAGTTCGCGTCCTGCAGGAGGTTCGCCAGCTCGATCCACGCCTCCAGCTGCTCGGTGGACGGCTCGTCCGGCAGGACCAGACGGCCGTTGCGCATGAGGTCGAGGAACTCCGGGCTGACCTCGAGGCCCTCGCTGATCTCGTTCCAGAAGTCGTCGAACAGCCGGTCCCGCTCGTCGTCGGACATCCCGGCGAGCTTGTGCATGAGGACCACCTGGTCGGCCTCGGTGTGCTGCCGGGCGATCGTCCGCAGCACGGCCTTCCTCGACCGGATGCGGCGGGCCTGGTCGTCCAGCCGGGACAGGTGCGCGGTCGCCAGGTCGGACAGCGTCACCCGTCCCTCCAGCAGGCGCCGGATGTCGTCCAGGCCCGCGTCCAGGTCGCGCAACGTGCTGACGAACTCCAGCCGGGCGATCGCGTGGACGTCGTAGAGCCGGTGCCCCGCCGCGGTGACCTGGGCGGGGGCCACGATCCCCTCGTCGGAGTAGAACCGGATCGCGCTGACGCTCAGCCCCGTCCGGCGGGCCACCTCTCCGATCGCGTACAGCCTGATGTCGTTCATGAGGCCACTATCGGCCCTCAAGCGGCTTGAGATGCAACCCACATGAGTGACTTACTTGAGCATTACCAACCCTTTACCTATGCTGACCCGCGAGGGGAGTACTTCCCAAGCGCCTGCCCGGTCAGTACGGACACCCCGAGGTGTCCCCGGGAGGCCACCCGCACCGGGTGAAGGAGACCTCGAACGATCGTGTTCGAGGAGGCTTTGTGCCTGTGCACTCCGTGGCGTCGCCCGGTCTGTGGTTCGTGAGCATCGCGGCGTTGCTGGTCCTGCTGGTGGTCGACTTCCTGGTGACCCGCCGCCCGCACGAGGTGTCCGTCAAGGAGGCCGCGGGCTGGTCCGTCTTCTACCTGGCGCTGCCGCTGGTGTTCGGGCTCTGGCTGTGGTTCGAGTTCGGCAGCGGTCAGTCGCTGGAGTTCGTCACCGGGTTCGTGGTGGAGAAGTCCCTCTCGGTGGACAACCTGTTCGTCTTCATGCTGCTGCTCGCCGCGTTCAGCGTGCCGGCGGAGATCCAGCAACGCGTGCTGCTCTACGGCATCGTCGGCGCGTTGGTGCTGCGCGGCATCTTCATCGCGGCCGGCGCGGCCATGCTCTCGGCAGGCACCTGGGCGTTCCTCGTGTTCGGGCTCGTGCTGCTCGTCTCGGCGGTCAAGATCCTGCAGACGGCGCTCGCCGGTCACCCCGAGGCCAAGGACACCTCGAAGATGCGGTCGGTCCGGCTGCTGCGCAGGCTGATGCCGGTCACCGACGACTACCGCGGCACGAGGATGATCGTCCGCGAGAACGGCCGCAGGGCGCTCACCCCGCTCGCGATCGTGGTGGTGGCGATCTTCGCGACCGACGTCGTGTTCGCGATCGACTCGGTGCCGGCGGTGTACGGCATCACCGAGGACCCGTACCTGGTGTTCACCACCAACGCGTTCGCGCTGCTCGGCCTGCGCGCGCTGTACTTCGTGCTGCAGTCGTTGCTCGCCAAGCTCGTGCACCTCAACCACGGTCTCGCGGTCATCCTGGCGTTCATCGGTGTGAAGCTGGTGCTGCACTGGGCGCACGGCGTGTGGCCGGCCGTGCCGACGATCCCGACCCCGGTCTCACTGGCCGTCATCGTGGTGACGCTGGGCGTCGTCACCGTGACGAGCCTGCGTTCCCGTCGTGAGGAAACGGTCGCCGGCCCGTAAGTTCGGTGGATGCAGGAACAGCCTTGGGCCATCGAGGTGCGCGGCGCGCGGGTGCACAACCTCCAGGACGTCGACGTCACGGTGCCGCTGCGCCAACTCGTCGCCATCGCGGGCGTGTCCGGATCGGGCAAGTCGTCGCTCGCGATGGGCGTGCTCTACGCGGAAGGCTCACGGCGCTACGTCGAGGCGCTGTCGACGTACACCCGCCGCCGGATGTCCCAGGCACCGCGCGCGGCCGTCGACAGCGTCCGGCACGTTCCGGCCGCGCTCGCCCTGCGGCAACGGCCGGGCGTGCCGGGGGTGCGCAGCACGTTCGGCACCTCCACCGAGCTGCTCAACGTGCTGCGCCTGCTGTTCTCCCGGCTCGCCTCGCACCGCTGCCCGAACGGCCACCGGCAGGAACCCACGATCGCCGTGGCGCAGGAGCTCGACCTGACCTGCCCGGTCTGCGGCGTCAGGTTCACCCCGCCGGGTGCGGAGTCGCTGGCGTTCAACTCCGACGGCGCTTGCCCGCACTGCACCGGGACCGGCGTGGTGCGGGAGATCGACGAGGACCGGCTGGTCCCGGACCCCTCGCTCACGATCGCCGGCGGGGCGGTCGCGCCGTGGTCGCTGTTCGGGCTCGCCGTCATGCCCGAGGTCGTCGGGGAGTTCGGCGTGCGCACCGACGTGCCGTACGCCGACCTCACCGACGAGGAACGCGAGATCGTCCTGCACGGTCCCGCGGAGAAACGGCAGATCCGCGTGCCGTCCAAGGCCGGCCGGGTGTTCGACCTGAACTTCACCTACCGCAACGCGCGGCTGGCCGTCCAGGAGGCGATGGACAACGCCACCACCGAACGCGGACTGAACCGCGTCAACAGGTTCATCACCACCCAGACCTGCCCCACCTGCCACGGCACCCGGCTCAGCCCGCAGGCGCTCGCCCCGCAGGTGGGCGGGATCGACCTCGCCGATGCCACCGCGAAGACGCTGGACGACCTGGTCGCCTGGGTTCCGCTCGTCCTGGAGTCCCTGCCGCCGGACATGCTCGCGATGGCCCAGAGCATCACCGGCCAGCTGCTGGGGACCGCGCGGCGGCTGGTCGAGCTCGGCCTCGGGTACCTGAGCCTCGACCGGGCGTCCTCGACGTTGTCCACCGGCGAGCGGCAGCGCGTGCAGCTCGCGCGGGCGGTGCGCAACGAGACGACCGGCGTGCTCTACGTGCTCGACGAGCCGTCCATCGGCCTGCACCCGTCCAACGTGGACGGACTGCTCGGCGTGGTGCGGGACCTGTTGCGGGACGGCAACTCCGTGGTGCTCGTCGACCACGACGTCCAGGTGCTGCGCGAGGCCGACTGGCTGATCGAGATCGGTCCCGGTTCCGGAGCGGAGGGCGGTCGCGTTCTCGCCACCGGTGACGTCACCGCGCTCGCGGAGGACCCGGACTCGTTGCTGGGCGGCTTCCTCGTCGGCCGCGAACCGGTCGTCGTGCGGTCGCGGGCCGGTGACGACGAGATGTTCGAGCACGGCCGCATCCACCTCGCGACCCGTCCGTTGCACACGGTCCACGCGTTGAACCTGGACCTTCCGCAGGGGCGCCTCACCGCGGTCACCGGCGTGTCCGGTTCGGGGAAGACCACGCTGGTCCTGGAAAGCCTCGTGCCCGCGCTGGAGGCCAAGAACGCCGGCACCAGGCTGCCGGCCTGGGTCGAGGAGGTCGACGCCGGGGCGATCACGCGGGTGAACGTGGTCGACGCGACCCCGATCGGTGTCAACGTCCGCTCCACCGTGGCCACCTACAGCGGTGTCCTGGACGACCTCCGGCGCGCCTACGCGGCCGGTGCGGAAGGCCTGACCGCGAGCGACTTCTCCTACAACACCGGGTCGCTGCGGTGCCCGCGCTGCGAGGGCACCGGGGAGATCTCGCTCGACGTGCAGTTCCTGCCGGACGTCGACATCGCCTGCCCGGACTGCGGCGGCACCCGCTACTCCCCCGCCGCGAGCGAGTTCCGCCGCACCGAGGGCGGGATCACCCTGCCCGGTCTGCTCGCGCTGACCGTGCGGCAGGCCGTCGAGCACGTGCGGGACATGCGCCGGGTCCGCGCCCGCCTGCAGGCGTTGATCGACCTGGGCCTGGGTTACCTCACCCTGGGCGAGGCCACCACCGCGTTGTCCGGCGGAGAGGCACAGCGCCTGAAGCTCGCCTCCGAACTGGACCGCGACCAGGCGAACGCGCTGTTCGTGCTGGACGAGCCCAGCGTCGGCCTGCACCCGCTCGACGTTCGCACGCTGTTGTCGGTGATCGGGCGCCTCACGGACAGAGGCGCGACCGTCGTCGTCATCGAGCACGACCTCGACCTGATCGCGAACGCCGACCACGTGGTGGACATGGGCCCCGGTGGCGGAGCGGCGGGCGGCACGATCGTCGCCGCGGGAAGTCCGCGGCGAGTCATGTCGGAACCGGGCAGCCTCACGGGCCGGTACCTCGGCAAACACCTCACCGCCTAACGGACAAGTGTCCGATATTGTGAGCATATGCCTGCTCGCCCTGACACCGGCCCCGACTTCATCGAGGCGCTCGCCCGCGGCCTGGACGTGATCCGCGCGTTCCGGCCGTTGCGCCCGGTGATGACGCTCAGCGAGGTCGCCTCGGCCACCGGGCTCGCGCGGCCGACCACGCGCCGCATCCTGCTGACGCTCGCCGAGCTCGGGTACGTGCGGCAGAGCGAGGCCGGCTTCGCGCTCACGCCGCGGGTGCTCGACCTGGGCGTCGCGTACGTGCGGTCGATGGGCCTGTGGGACGTGGCCCGCCCGCACATGGAACGGCTCTGCGCCCGCACCAACGAGTCCGTGTCGATCGCGCAGCTCGACGGGCCGGACATCATCTACGTCGCGCGGGTCGCCGTGCCGAAGATCGTCACGCTGTCCGTGCAGATCGGCACGCGGTTCCCGGCATTGCCGACCTCACTGGGAAAGGTGCAGCTCGCCGCGCTGGCGCCGGACGAGCTGGAGGCCGTGCTGGCGCAGCCGACCCGGTCCGGGCTGACGTCGCGCTGGCAGCCGGGCACGGCCGAGCGCGACGCCGAGCTGCGGGACGTCCGGGCGCGCGGCTGGGCGCTGACCGACGAGCAGCTCGCGCTGGGCATCCGGTCGGTCGCGGCGCCGTTGCGCGACGGGAGCGGCAGGGTCGTGGCCGGGATCAACGTCAACTGCCACGCGTCCGAGACGTCGGTCGAGCACATGGTCGAGCACCACCTGCCGCTCCTGCTGCAGGTCGCGGGCGAGATCAGCGCCGACTTCGCCCGCCTCGGCACGGTGCCGCACGAGGTCGTCGCGTCCTGAGGGGTTGACCAGCGGCCGTCAAAGGTTGACGATTCAACGGACACCTGTCCGCCAGACGGTCAAGGGAGTTCCCGATGAGTTCCGTCGTCCTGAGAAACGGCACTGTCCTGACCATGGACGGCCGCCAGCCGCTCGTCGACCACGACGTCCTCGTCGCCGGCGACCGCATCGCCGCGATCGGGCCGAGGCTGGAGGTGCCGGAGGGGACCGTCGAGGTCGACGCCACGAACGGCATCGTCATGCCGGGCATGATCGACACGCACCGGCACATGTGGCAGACCGCGATGCGCGGCTACGGCGCGGACTGGACGCTCACGCAGTACTTCGTCTGGTACTACCTGGAGTGGGGCAAGGTCTTCCGGCCGCAGGACGTTCACGCGGGCAACCTCCTGGGCGCGGCCGAGGCGCTCGACGCCGGGGTCACCACGACCGTCGACTGGTCGCACGGCCTGCAGACCACCGAGCACGCGGACGCCGCCGTCGACGCGCTGCGGGCGGTGCCCGGCCGGTTCGTGCTGGCCTACGGCAACATCCAGGACAGCCCCGCCGCCTGGACCGCCACCCCGGAGTTCCGGGACTTCGTCTCCCGCCGCATCACCGGCGACGACATGCTGGGCTTCCAGCTCGCGTTCGACGTCACGGGCGACCCGTCGTTCCCCGAGAAGGCGGCCTTCGAGGTCGCCCGGGAGCTCGGCGTCCCCGTCACCACGCACGCCGGTGTGTGGGGCGCGACCAACGACGACGGCATCAGGCTGATGTACGACAACGGGTTCATGACGCCGCAGTCGATCTACGTGCACGCGGCGACGTTGTCCGCCGACTCCTACCACCGCATCGCGGCGACCGGCGGCTCGATCTCCGTGTCGACCGAGAGCGAGCAGAGCGCGGGCCAGGGTTACCCGCCCACCTGGGCGATCCGCGAGCACGGCATCCCGGTGTCGCTGTCGATGGACACGTCGGTGTGGTGGAGCGGCGACCTGTTCTCCGCGATGCGCGCGACGCTCGGTGCCGACAGGGCCCGCGAACACATGGCCGCGCACGGCACCAACGACACCGTCACGCACTCGTCGCTGCGAGCCGAGCAGGTCGTGCAGTGGGCGACGACGGGTGGCGCACGGGCGTTGGGACGCGACGCGGACCTCGGCAGCCTCGAAGTCGGCAAAAAGGCCGACATCGTGTTGCTGCGCAACGAGAACTCCCCCGCCATGTTCCCGATCCTCAACCCGTACGGGCACGTGGCGTTCCAGGCGCAACGGTCCGATGTGGACACCGTGCTCGTCGACGGGCGGATCGTGAAGCGCGACCACAAGCTCGTCGGCGTCGACCTCGACTCCATCCGCACCCAAGTGTCGGACACCGTCGACCACCTGCGGGCGCAACTCGGCGAGGAGGCGTGGGCGAAGGGCATGAACCCGGACATCCCTGAGTCCAAGGTGCTGGACAACCCCTACACCTACACCGAGTACCGCGGCGACACGAGGACGTCCGTCTGATGGGCGGTCCACTCGAAGGCCTGCTCATCGCCGACTTCTCGCGCGTCCTGGCGGGTCCGTACGCGACCATGCTGCTGGCCGACATGGGCGCCTCGGTCGTCAAGGTCGAGGGTCCCACCGGCGACGAGACCCGCACGTGGACGCCGCCCGTCCGCGACGACGTCTCCACCTACTACCTGGGCGTCAACCGGGGCAAGCGGTCGATCGCCCTCGACCTGCGCTCGGAGGACGACGCCGCGCTGGGACGGGAACTCGCCCGGCGCGCGGACGTGGTGATCGAGAACTTCAAGCCCGGCGGCCTGGCCAAGTACGGGCTCGACCACGCCTCGGTCAGCGCCTCGAACCCGAGGGTCGTCTACGCGTCGATCACGGGTTTCGGTTCCGGGGAGGGCAGGCACGTCCCCGGCTACGACCTGATGGTGCAGGCGATCTCCGGGCTGATGAGCCTGACCGGCGATCCCAACGGGCCGCCGTACCGCGCGGGCATCTCGGTGTTCGACGTGATGGCGGGCAACCACGCGGTCATCGGCATCCTCGCCGCGCTGCGCCACCGCGACTCGACGGGGCAGGGCCAGCTCGTCGAGGTGAACCTGCTGTCGTCGGCGCTGACGGGGCTGGTGAACCACAGCTCGGCGTTCGTGGCGGGGGACGTCGTGCCGTTCCGCATGGGCAACGCGCACCCCAGCGTGTTCCCCTACGAGCCGCTGCCGACCGCGGACAACGACCTGATCGTCGCGGCGGCCAACGACGGCCAGTTCCGGCGGCTGTGCGAGGTCCTGGAGTTGCCCGAGGTGCCGGACGACCCGCGGTTCGCCCGCAACGCCGACCGCACGCGCAACCGCGAGGACCTGCGGCCGGTCCTGGTGGAACGGCTGCGGGCCCGTGGCGCCGTCGAGTGGTTCGACCTGCTCGTGGCCGCCGGGGTGCCGTGCGGGCCGATCAACACGATCGACGGCGGGTTCGCGATGGCCGAACGGTTCGGGCTCGACCCCGTCGTGGTCGTCGGAGACGTGCCGACGACCCGGCACCCGATCCGCTTCTCGGAGACACCGGCGGTCTACCGGCTGCCGCCGCCCGAACTGGACGAGCACGGCGAGGAGCTGCGCACGTGGTTGAAGGAGGACCGTGACGGTCTATGAAACGGCGCTCGGCTCGTCCACGCCCGACACGATCACGTTGCTGGGGCAGGACCTCGCCCGTGACGTGATGGGCACCGTCGGGTTCGGTGAGCTGGCGTTCTGGCTCGCCACCCAGCGCAGGCCGAGCCCCGGCGAGACGCGGCTGTTCGAGGCGGTGCTGGCCGCCCTCGCCGACCACGGGTTCACGCCGACCGCCATCGTCAGCCGCCTGACCTTCCTGTCCGCCCCCGACTCCGTGCAGGGCGCGCTGGCGGCGGGCCTGCTCGGTGGTGGTTCGCGGTTCCTCGGCGTCACCGAGGACGCCGGCCGGTTCCTCAACTCCGTGGTCAGCGCTCACGCGCCCCGGGAGGACTGGGACGCCCTCGCGCTGGAAACCGTCCGGGCGCAGGGGAAGGCCCGCATTCCCGGGCTCGGGCACCACGTGCACAAGAACGGCGACCCCCGCACGCCACGCCTGTTCGAGATCGCCGAGGAGGAAGGCCTGATCGGGCCGCACCTCTCGCTGTTCGCCGCGATCGGGCGCGTTCACCCGCAGGTGCTCGGCAAGACGTTGCCGCTCAACGGTGCCGGCACGTGCGGCGCGGTGCTCGCCGACCTCGGGCTGCCGCTGGAGCTGTTGCGGGGCTTCGCGTTGCTCGCCCGCACCGCCGGTCTGATCGGGCAGCTCGCCGAGGAGCTGCGCAACCCGGTCGCCAACCAGATCTTCCTGTCCGTCGACACGAATACCAGGTCCGTCGCGCCTGTCGAGGAGTGAGCAATGCAGCTCGTCACCGAGGACAACATCACCGCGCTCGCGGAGCAGCGCTGGGCCACCGCGAAGGACCCGAGAACCGCGCAGCTCATGACCGCGCTCATCCGGCACCTGCACGGGTTCGCCCGCGAGGTGCGGCTCACCGAGGCCGAGTGGATGACCGCGGTCCAGTGGCTCACCGCGACCGGGCAGATCAGCGACTCCAAGCGCGAGGAGTTCATCCTCGCGTCGGACGTGCTCGGCCTGAGCATGCTGGTCGTGCAGATGAACCACCGGTTCGACGCGGGCGCGACACCGGCGACCGTGCTCGGGCCGTTCCACATCGACGGCTCCCCCGAGCTCGGGTTCGGCGGTGACATGTCCGACGACGTCGACGGAACTCCGCTCTACCTCACCGGAACCGTGCGTTCGCTGGACGGTTCGCCGGTGTCCGGGGCCGTGCTGGACGTCTGGCAGGCCGACGCCGAGGGCGCGTACGAGGCGCAGCTCGAAGTGGACGAGGCACGGCTGCGCGCGAAGTACCGGGCCGAGGCGGACGGCACCTACTGCGTCCGCACGATCACGCCGAAGGGGTACGCGATCCCGATGGACGGGCCGGTCGGCGCGTTGATCGGGCAGACCGAGATCAGCCACTTCCGGCCGGCGCACGTGCACTTCCTGCTCACCGCCGAGGGGTACGAGCCGCTGATCACGCACCTGTTCGAGGAGGGCGCCGAGTACCTCGACAGCGACGTCGTGTTCGGCACCAAGCAGGAGCTCGTGGTCAGGTTCGAGCCGCGCGAGCCCGGTCCGACACCGGACGGCGGCACGTCCGCGGTGCCGTGGGTGCTCGCCGAGTTCGACTTCGTGTTGCAACCGTGCGCGCCGCGGTAGTCGTTCGTCCCGGTCAGCCTCCGTCGCTCGCCGACCGGGACGAGCCCTTCGGCGAGGTCGTCGTGGACGTCCTCGCCGCACCCATCACGCCGTTGGACCGCTTGTGCGCCAGCGGCACGTCCTACTTCGGCGTGCCCGCGACGCCCTACGTGCCCGGCGTGCAGGGGATCGGGACCGTCGGCGGGCGGACGGTGTGGTTTCCCACCAGTGCCGGGATGGCACCCGGCGACGGGAGCATGGCCGCGAAGGCGGTGGCGCGGGAGGAAGACCTGGTGTTCCTGCCGGACGTCGACCCGGTCGTGATGGCCGCACTCGGGTTGTCCGCCGTCGCCGCGCACATGGCGTTGAGCGGTCTGGCACCGGGCGAGACCGTGGTCGTGCTCGGCTGCGGTGCGGTCGGTCAGGCCGCGATCCAGCTCGCCCGGCTCGCCGGTGCCGGACGCGTGGTGGCCGCGGCGCGTTCGGCGGAAGCCCGTGCACGCGCGGTGCGGGCGGGAGCGGACGTCGTGGTGGCGCTGGAGGACGTGGCCGGCGCCGCCCAAGGCGCCGACCTGCTGATCGACCCGCTGTTCGGAGCACCCGCCGCAGCGGCCGCCGGGGCGTTGCGACCGGGCGGCCGGTGGGTGAACCTCGGCGGGTCAGCCGGCGAGACGAGCCCGATCACGTCGTCCACGTTGCGCAGCAGGTCGTTGCGCCTGACCGGCTACACCAACAACGAACTGACCGGGCGGCAACGGGCCGACGCCATCGCCGTGATCGCCCGGCACGCGGCCGACGGTGCGCTCACCGTCGACCACGAGGTGGTGCCGCTGGCCGATGTCACCGGCGCGTGGGACCGCACCGCTCACGGCCGGGTCGTGCTGGCCGTGTGAAGTCGCCGGGCTGATCATGGCGTGCCACCATGATCAGGTGGATCGACGCAGGTTTCTGAAGGCCGCGGGCCTCGCCGGTGCCGGTGCCGCACTCGCGGCCTGCACCTCCTCCCCCACCGCGCCCACTTCCCCCACTTCGCCCGTTCCGCCACCGTCCAGTTCGTCCGTTCCGAGTGGACCGCCCGACTGGACCGCCCTGCGCTCCCGGCTGTCCGGCAGAGTCGTGCTGGCGGGCGACGACGGGTTCGCCTACCAGGGCTTCAACCCCGTGTGGGACGCCCGGAAACCCGCCGCCGTCGCCAAGGTCACCTCGGCGGCGGACGTGCAGGCCTGCGTCGAGGCTGTTCGCGGGCGTGCGCCCATCGCCGCCCGCAGCGGAGGTCACAGCTACGCCGGCTACTCGTCGCCGCTCGGCGGCCTGCAGGTCGACCTGCGCGGCATGGCCGGCATCGAGGTGCTGCCCGGTGACCAGGTGCGGATCGGGTCCGGCGCCGCTCTCGGTGAGGTGTCGAGGACGCTGGCGGCGTCCGGCCGGTGCCTGCCGACCGGTACGTGCCCGTCCGTCGGGATCGCGGGCCTGACACTCGGTGGCGGCATCGGTGTTCTCTCCCGCAAGTACGGGCTGACGTGCGATCACCTGGTGTCCGCGACGGTGGTCACGGCCTCCGGAGACCTGGTCACGACGTCGGCGCAGCAGGAGCCCGACCTGTTCTGGGCGCTGCGCGGCGGAGGCGGCGGCAACTTCGGGATCGTCACCGAGTTCGTGTTCTCCACGGTGCCCGCGCCGGACGTCACCGTGTTCTCGCTGTCGTACCCGGCCGGTGCCGCGGCGGACGCGCTCGGCGGGTGGCAGACGTGGACCGCGAAGGCACCGAACGAACTCTGGTCCAACGTCGTGGTGCGCGGCGGGACCCAGCCGACCTGCCGGATCGGCGGGTGCTTCGTCGGCTCCGCCGGTCAGCTCGCCTCGCTGGTGAACCAGCTCCCGGCGCCGGCGCAGCGGTTCGTCCAGGCCCAGACCTACGCGCAGGCCACGCAGTACTTCGCGGGTGGCCCCATCACCCGCGAGTCGGCCGTGGCGTCGTCCCGCATCGTGCGGGAGCCGATCAGCGACCCCGCGAAGGCCGTGGACCTGCTGGCGGGCCAGTCGGAGGAGACGTACCTGATGTTCGACGGGCTCCGCGGGGCGGTGGCCGACGTCGCGCCGGACGCGACCGCGTTCCCGCACCGCACGGCTCTCGCGAACGTGCAGATCTACCTCAAGACGCCGCCCGAGGCCGCCGAACAGGCGCGCGGCACCCTCGCGACGATCCGCGACGGGCTCGGCGCGCTGGTCGGCGACGCCGGGTACGTCAACTACATCGACCCGCAGATGCCGCGGTGGGCGCAGGCGTACTACGGCGGCAACCTCGCCCGGCTGCAGGACGTCGCCGCCAAGTACGACCCTGATCACGTGTTCGCCTTCGCGCAGGCGGTGTCCCGGTGACACCGGTCCAGTGACGTCGTGACCGCTGGCGCACAACGAGAGTGACGCCGGATCAGGGGATGCGCGCGCCCACCGCGGCGAGCGCACGGGTGACGGGCTGGAAGAACGTCACTCCGCCGCTGCGGCAGTCGCCGCTTCCGCCCGAGGTCAGGCCGATCGCGGTGCCGTTGACGGTGAAGAGCGGTCCGCCGCTGTCGCCGCCCTCCGCGCACACGGTCGTCTGGATGAGACCGGTGACACGGCCCTCCGGGTAGTTCACGGTGGCGTTGAGGCCGGTGACACGGCCGGCGCGCAGTCCTGTCGTGCTGCCCATCCGCTGGACCTGCGTGCCGACCCGCGCCTCGGCGGCGCGCTGGATCCGCACCTTGCGGCCGTTGCCGGTGTCGACCTCGCTGGGCGCGTCGGTGTTGCGGTTGTTGTAGGTGAGCAGGGCGAAGTCGCCGTTGCCGGGGAACGTCGAGCGCGCGACGGTGGCTGCGGCGCGGCCACCCGGTGTGAGAGAGAACTGCCTGCCCGCGGCCGTGCAGTGGCCTGCGGTGAGGATGCCGGGGCGGCCGTCGTCCGTGACGACGTTGAAGCCGAGCGAACAGCGGCTGCCGCCGGCGAAGATCCCGTCGCCGCCCTCGGCGAACAGCTTGAACGTGCCCGCGGTGCGTTGCAGCCTCACCCCGGCGCCCATGCTCTTCACCGTGGACACCAGGTTGTCCCACTTGGCGCCGGTCACGGTGCTGTCGGCGGTGACGAGAACCTCGTTCGTCGACGTGTTCACAGCCCACGCGGTGCCCGGCGCGGAAGCCTTCTCCCGCAACGTCTCGGTGGCCTGCGCGGGAGCCGTGCGCAGCTCCGGTGCCGCCTGGCTCGCGGTGAACGTCGAGGCGGTGATCGCCACGGCGACGAGTCCGATGGCGCCCGCGATCACCTTGACCCGGCGGTTGTCGTCGTGGTGCTTGCCCATGTGGCGCCCTCTCGTTACCGGATTGAGATCCGCTCCTGTCCGGGTGTACGTACGGCGAGGCGCTCCGGTTTAGGTGAATCGCCGGAATCGGAATGATCGACGACGTGCCCGCGGATGTCCTCTTAGGACACTTAGGCGAAGATGCGTGCATGGACTCGCTGTTGCTCGCCACCGCGTTCACCCCTGCGAATGTCTGGTTTCGGCCCCTTTGAGGTGACCCAGGCCGATGTACGGTCTGCTTCGTGAAGGTTGTTGTGCAGGTGAAGCTGCTGTTGGACGCCGTGCAGGTGTCCGCGTTGGCGGCGACTCTGCGCAGCTGTAACGAGTCTGCGGACTGGGTGTCGCGGGTCGCGTTCGGGCACAGGGTGTTCCGTGAGTACGCGTTGCGCAAGCACGCCTATGCGGAGTTGAAGGCTCGTGGTCTGGGTGCGCAGTCAGCCCAGCACGTGATCAAGAAAGTCGCGGACGCCTACGCCGCGCTGCACGCGGCCATCCGGGCCGGGAACCTGGGCAGGCCTGGTTCGAAGCGCCGGGTGAAGAGTGGCGCACGGAGAACGCGACTCGGCTTGAAGGGCCGACCGTCACGCCCGAACCTTCAGGACCAAGGAGTTGACAGGCTCTTGGCGAAGTGGAACGCGGGGATGACGAAGCCCGACGCCAGGTAGAGGCGGTGCGCGTCGTGCCTCGGCGTCCCGGAGTCGAGGTGCACGCCCGCGCAGCCCAGGCGGCGGGCCTCCTCGTCGACCCATCGCAGCAGGGCGCCCGCGTGGCCCTGTCCGCGGGCGGACGGGAGCGTGCTCAGGTCGTCGATGTAGAGGTGCGGTCCCGCGTAGAGGTTGGTCATGTGCCGGAATCCGGCCAACGAGACGAGACGGTCCGTCTCGTCATAGGCGACGACGAGCCGGTAGCCCTCTCGCCGCTGGGCGCGGACGAGCTCGGCGAACTCGCCGGCGTCGGTGAGGTGCGGGCGGAGTTCGCGCATCACGTCGAACGCCAGGGCGGTGTCCCCGCCGTCCAGTTCGGCGATGGTGCGGGTGATGGTGTCGCGTGTAGTCACGGTGATGATGTTCGCCGAACAAGTGGCCTCTCAGAATACCCAGTGCAGGCATAAACCAAGAGGCCACTTGCCGCAGACCCTACGGGGTCAGGTTGACGCCCCACGTGTCGATCCGGCCGACGTCGGACGGCCCGAGGTCCTGGACGCGGAGCTTCCACGTGCCGTTGGCGGTCTCGCCCGACACGTTGGCCGTGAAGGTGCGGTCGATGTTGTCCGCGGAACCGCCGGAGCGGTTGTGCAGCGTGTACGACGTGCCGTCCGGTGCGATCAGGGCCACCGTCAGGTCACCCACGTACGGGTGGACGATCCGCACCGTCACCACGGAACTGGCGGACGGCGTGGAGGAACACCCGGAGATCACGACGTCGCTGTCGACCGCGGCGCCCGCGTCCGGGATGGCGACGTCGTTGGGGTTGGTGCCGGTGCAACTGCCGCCACCGCCGCCCGTGACGGTCAGCGAGTAGGTGGCCGTGCGGCTGGCCGAACCGGCCGCCGTGATCGTCACCGGGTAGGTGCCCGCCGCGACGGACGCCGTGGTGCTGACGGTGAGCGTCGCGTTCGATCCGGTTTGGACGGACGCGGGGCTGAACGAAGCCGTTGCACCGGAGGGAAGTCCGGACGCGGACAGCTGCACGGTCTGCGGGTCGCCGCTGACGGTCGCGGTGCCGACCGTGGCCGAGACCGACGAGCCCGCCGCCACCGAACCGGACGCCGGTGACACCGACACGGAGAAGTCCGCGCCCGGCGTTCCGGTACCGACAGCCGACTTCCACACGGTGTAGGCGATGCCGTCGACCGCGCGGTTGAGGTGCGTGTCGCTGATGTTCGCGGTGGTGTCGCAGGACGCGTGGTAGCAGGGGTCGAACGCACCGCCCGAGGTGCCGCCCCACTTCGTCGCCTGCGCCGCGGTCTTGCGGGCGCTCGCGCCCATGGCGTAACCGGACGCCGGGATGCCCGCGTTGGTGAAGGACGCGTCGTCGGAACGGTTGCGGCCCTCGGTGTTCTCCTCCGGCTGCAGGCCCAGGGAGTCCCAGTACGCCTTCATGTGCGTGGACTGCGCCGAGGTGATGTTGTTGATGAAGTAGCCGCCGTTGACCGACGCCACCATGTCGAAGTTGTGGTAGGTCTTGATCTTCGTGCGTTCGGTGGACGGGAGCTGCGAGACGTAGAAGCGCGAGCCGTTGAGGCCCTGCTCCTCGTCGGTCCACCAGCCGAAGCGGACCTTGTTCAGCATCGACGGGTTGCGCTGGGCGAGCACGAGCGCGGTCTCCAGCAGCGCGGACGAGCCCGAGGCGTTGTCGTTGATGCCGGCGCCCGCGGACACGCCGTCGAGGTGGGCGCCGAACATGTAGACGTTGTTCGCGTTGCCACCGGGCCACTCCGCGATCACGTTCGGACCGGCGCCGGTGGTGCAGCCCGAGGTGCAGGGCTGCTCGGTGACGGTGTAGCCCGCCGCGGTGAGCTTGTCCTTCACGTACGTCACCGACGCGCGGTAGCCGGCCGAGGTCGAACGCCGGTTGCCGCCGTTCTGCGAGGCGATCGTGCCGAACGCGGTCAGGTGCGCCTTGACCGCGTTGATGTCGATGTCCGGGATCTGCGGGCCGGTGCCGCCGGTGACCGTCAGCGTGTAGGTCGCGGTCTTGGTCGTACCGCCCGCGGCCCGCACGGTGATCGGGTAGGTGCCCGAGGAGATCGACGCCGTGGTGCTGATCGACAGCGTGGAGTTCGTGCCCGTCGTGACGGACGAGGGGCTGAACGACGCGGTGGCGCCGGAGGGCAGGCCGGTCGCCGTCAGCGCGACGGTCTGCGCCTGGCCCGCGGTGGTCTGGGTCTGGACGGTCGTCGAGGCCGCGGAGCCCGCCGCCACCGAACCGGAGGTGGGCGAGACGGCGACGGAGAAGTCGTTCGCCGGGGTCGAGCCGCCGAGGTTGAGCGACCAGGTGTCGATCCGGCCGACGTCGTTGTTCGCGTTGTCGTTGACCCGGAGCTTCCACGAGCCGTTCGAGGTCTCGCCCGACAGGTCGACGGTGTAGGTCTGGTCGATGTTGTCCGCGGAACCGCCGGAGCGGTTGTGCAGGACGTAGGCGGAGCCGTCCGGGGCGACCAGGCTGACCTGGAGGTCACCGACGTAGGTGTGCACGATCTTCACCGGCACCGTGGCGGTGGCCGACGGGGCCGAGGCGCACTCGCTGATGGCGATCGGCGACTCGACGGTCGTGTTGTCGCTGATCGTCACGTCGCTGTCGTTGGTGCCGGAGCACCCGGCCAGCGCGGCGGGTGCGGCCGATGCAGGGACGGCCAGCGCTGCCACGGTCATCGACACCAGTGCTGTGGCGAGCAGAGATCTTCTTCTTCGCACAGTCGGGCTCCTTCGCAGGGATGCAGGGTCACGCGACCGTAGCCGCCGCGGTCGCGACCGACATCCGGCCTTTCGGATGGTTGTCGTCACGATTGAGCTGCGGCGATCCACCGATGTCCGATTTCACTTTTAAGTCACGGCTTCCGTTGCGCCATCAGAGGGATAGCGTCGAGAACCCGGCAGGAAGGAGACATCGATGTCGCTCTCCCCAGACACGCCTCCCGGCTTCGCGGACACCCTGCGCGAGGCCGTCGCGGCGCGCGGCCTGTCACTGGAACGGATCCGCGACCACCTCGCCCGCCGCGGGGTGTCGGTCAGCCTCGCGACGCTGAGCTATTGGCAGACGGGTCGCAGCCGTCCAGAACGCCGTGCGTCGCTCACGGCCGTCGGTCATCTCGAAGAAGTGCTGGCGCTCGAACCCGGTGCGTTGTCGGAACTCCTCGGGCCCGCCCAGCGCGGAGGCCGGCGTCAGAGCACCATCAGCGCGTTCTGGCCGGTGCCGGCGGTGATAGACGACGTTGTCGGCGGGGTCGACACGCGCTGGGACTCGCGGCTGACCCGGATCAGCCAGCACGACCGCGTGACGGTCGGGCCGGAGCGCGGCGAACGGTCCTACGTGTCGCGGCAGGTGCTGCGGGCGGAGGAGGACGGGCCGGACCGGTGGGTCGTGATCCTGCACCTCGACGAGCACGACCGGCCGTTGCCGTCGATCACGCCTTTGCACAACTGCCGGCTCGGACGCGTAGTGACCCGGCCTTCCGAGGGACTTCTCGTGGCGGAGCTGATGTTCCGGGCGCCGTTGCGCCGGGGGCAGACCGTGATCACCGAGCACGAGCTGGTCAACCAGGCGCCGTACCCGCCGGCCACCAACTACTCCCGCAAGTTCCGCCGGCCCGTGCACGAGTACGTCCTCGAGGTCACCTTCGACGCCCTGGCCCTGCCCCGCACCTGCCGCCGGGTGGTCCGGGACGCGGACGGCGGGCGGCAGTCGTTCGGGGTGCGGCTGGACGAGGGCGGCTCGGTGCTGGGTGTCGCCCTGAAGTTCGGGCCCGGTTGTTACGGGTTCGAGTGGACCTGGTGAGCGGGGAACCGCCCACCAGGTCCACTCTCCTCCTCAGACCGTGAGCGACCAACTGCTCAGGACACCCGTGTCACCGGGACCGTTGTCCCCGATGCGCAGCGTCCAGGTGCCGCTCGCGGTCTCCCCTGCACCAGGGACCACGGTGAACGTCTTACCTGCCGGGAACGGGTGGCAGTTGTAGCCGCCACCGGGCGTGCGCATCAGCGCGTACGCGCGGCCGCTCGGGGCGACGAGCGTGACGTTCAGGTCTTCCAGGCACGTGTGGGTGGCGTCCACCTTGACTGTGATGGGGTTCTGGGCGGAGCCGGTGGCGGTGGATCGCACCGCGCTGATCGCCACCTGGAAGTCACGGATCGGGTAGTCCGTGTCGTTGGTGAAGGTGCGGGTGTTGCCCGAAGACGTGCGCGCGTTGACCGCCGCGGACAGCTTCGACTGGTTTCCTGCCGCGTCCACCGCACGGACGGAGAACGTGTACGCGGTGTCGGCGTTCAGTCCGGTCACGGTCGCGGTGGTGCCCGTGACCGTCGTGGCGACCGTGCTGCCGTTGAGCACCTCGTAGCCCGTCACGCCGACGTTGTCGGTCGAGGCGTTCCACGCCAGTGAGACGCTCGACGCCGTGACGCCGGTCGACCTGAGGTTGTCCGGCGCGGCCGGCGGTTCCTCGTCCGCGGTACCCGGCTTCGTGCGGGCGGTGACGGCCGCGCTGGCCGCCGATGCGTTGCCGGCGGCGTCCTTGGCCTTGATGGTGAACGTGTAGTCGTTGTCCGCCTTGAGACCGCTCACGGTCGCCGTGGTGCCGGTGACGGTGGTGGTGAGCGTGCTGCCGTTGTAGACGTCGTAGCCCGTCACACCGACGTTGTCCGTCGAGGCGTCCCACGCCAGCGAGACGCTCGACGCGGTGGTGCCGGTCGAGCGCGCGTTGCCGGGGACGCTGGGCGCGGCGGTGTCGTTCGAGCCCCCGGTGACGAGGGTCAGGTTCCACTTGCGCAGGGCCTCGTTGACCGGCTGGAAGATCGACAGGTCGGCGTCGTTGGCCGGGTTCTGCACGCACTGCGACGGGCCGCCGTCGTGCAGGCCGACCGCCTTGTCGCCGAGGAGCCACGCGCCGCCGGAGTCGCCGCCCTTGGAGCACGCGGTAGTCCAGGTGAGCCCTTCGATCACCAGGCCGCCGCCGTAGTCCACGGCCTTGTTGGTGTACTTGACCTCGCCGCACTGCCACTTCGAGGTGTTGCCGGAGTGGCAGACGCGGTCGCCGACCATCGCCTCGGCCGAGCCGGTCACCGTGATCGCGGGCTGGCCCCACGTGTTGACCGCCGCGGACAGGTTCCAGCCGGCCTCGGTCACCGCGACCACACCCATGTCGCCCTCGCGGGCGTTCACGCTGCGGGAGCCACCGACGTTCGAGGTGCCGAGCCGGTTCTGCTGACCCGACTGCCCGTACGCGGCCTGGTCGGCGTCGTTGGTGCAGTGCCCGGCGGTGAGGAAGTGCTTGCCTCCGTTGGCGTCCGTGGCGGCGAACCCGACCGAGCAGTAGGTCTCCGACCCCGGCCACCACGGGCTGCCGGCCTGCACGGTGCCGGCCTGCTGCCGTTGCTGGGACTTGGTCTCCGAGACGTGGACACCATCGCCGAGTGCGCGCACCTTCTCCAGGAAGCGTTCCGTGGCTTCGGTTTTGCGCGTGGTGTTGACCGTGACGTCGATCTGGTTGTCGCGCACGTCGACACCCCAGCTGTAGACGCCGGGCACGCCGTCGCCGATCAGCTCCTTGACCTCGCCGAGCAACTTCTCCAGATCGGCGGCACTGTGGCGCACCACCACGGCGTTGATGCCCTCGGCACGCGCTTGCCGTGCGGCTTGCTCGTCCGGGACGGCGACGGTGAGCTTGCCCGCCGCCGAGTCGAACCAATGGCCCGCGAGACGGCCGCGCAGGTCCTGCGACAGGCCCTTGAACCGTTGGTGCGCCTCGTCCTGCTGCTGGGCGCCGACGTCGGGCTGAACGGCGGCCACCGCACCCGGAACGACCGTGAACGCACCGAGCGCCAGGACCGATCCGCACGCGGCAGCGATGATTTTGCTGCGCATTCGCATGAGTGGAACTCCTTCAAAGGCAGGGTGTGGAAACGGTATTCCGGCCCGCCTCGAAGGCGCATTGTTTAACTGTTCAGTCAGCGCGGCCAGCGCGCGTGTTCGTCGTTGATGCGGAACTCATGAGCGTGTTTCCACACAACGCCTTCGGCATCACGATGTTCGTGTTCGACGACTTCCGGATCGTGCGTGGGCCAGAACTTCACGGCGATCATCGCGGCCACCGCGGTCACCGCGCCGAGAACCAGGAAGGCGGTCGCCGTGCTCGCGGACGTCGCCACCCAGCCCGCGAGCGGATAGCAGAGCAGCCAGCACGCGTGGGACAGCGCGAAGTCCGCGGCGAACAACGCCGGGCGGTCCGCGGGATCGGCGGAACGGCGCAGGAGACGTGCTCCTGGCGTGAGTGCCAGCGAGCACCCGGCGCCGATCAACGCCCACAACACCAGCAACGTCTGCCAGTGCCCGGCGAACAGCGTCCCCGCGAACAGCACCACGACCAGCACGACCGCCGCGCGCAACACCACGACGCGATCGGCGAACCGGTCGAGCAGCCTGGGCAGCGTGAGTGCCGCGACGAGCGACCCAAGGCCGTTCGCGGCCAGTGCGACGGCGACGTCGGACGCATCGCGCCCGAGGCCGTCCCTCACGTGCGCCACGGTGTTCACGAACACCATCGAGCCCGCGGCCGCCGCCGCCAGGTGCACGGCGAGAAGCCCGCGCAACCGCGGGGTGGCGAGGTAGATGCGGATGCCACGGGTGGTGGCGTCGTACCAGTCACCCTTGCGCGGCAACGGTTTCGGGCGCGGCAGCACCACGGACAGCACGAGCAGGGCCGACGCCGCGAACCCGAGGGCGGTGCCGAGGAACAGCTCGTGGAAGCTCACCAGCGTCAGAGCCGCGGCGGCGAGCGCCGGGCTGAGGAGGCTCTCCAGGTCGTAGGCCGTGCGCGACAACGTGATCGCGCGGGTGTAGTCCCGTTCGTCGGGCAGGACGTCCGGGATGGTCGCCTGGAACAACGGCGTGAACGCGGCGGATCCGGCCTGCAGCAGGAAGATCAGCACGTAGACCTGCCACACGTCGCCGACCCACGGCAACACCGCCGCGACCCCGGCGCGGACGAGGTCCAGCGCTACCAGCACGGCCCGGCGGGGCAGCGCGCCGAGCAACGCCGTGGCGACCGGCGCCACCGTCACGTAGGCGATCATCTTGATCGCCAGCGCGGTGCCGAGCACGGCGCCGGCATCGGATCCGGCCAGGTCGTAGGCCAGCAGACCGAGCGCGACGGTCGCCAGTCCCGTTCCGGTCAGCGCCACCACCTGGGCGCCGAACAGATTCCGGTAGACCGGATCGCGCAGAACGGAAATCACGGCCGAACTATAAGCACGAGAACAGGTTTGCGTCGACGGTGCAACAGCCGAACACTGGCAACAGCAATAGACTCACATTAATTCGTTGTAGGGTTTTCACCGTGCCCACCCCGTACGACGCCGTCGCCTCCCTGTACGCCGAACTGTTCAGCGACATGCTCGACACCAGGCCTCTCGAACGCGCGATGCTGGCCGCGTTCGCCGAACTCACCGAAGGCCCGGTGGCGGACCTCGGCTGCGGCCCCGGCCACCTGACCGCGCACCTGCACTCGCTGGGGCTGGACGTCTTCGGCCTCGACCTCTCCCCCGCCATGATCGCCCTCGCCCGCGAAGCGCATCCGGAACTGAGGTTCGAGCAGGGGTCGATGACCGCGCTGGACCTGGAAGACGGCGCCCTCGCCGGCATTCTGGCGTTCTACTCGCTCATCCACATGGCGCCGGAAGAGCTGCCGGCCGTGTTCGCCGAGTTCTTCCGCGTGCTGGCACCGGGAGGCCATCTGCTGCTGGGGTTCTACGCGGGTGACGATCCCGAGCCGCAAAAGTTCGACCACAAGGTGACGCTCGCCTACCGCTGGTCGCCCTCCAGCCTCGCGGATCTGCTGGGGAAGGCCGGTTTCGCCGAGGTGGGGCAGCTGGTGCGGGAACCGGTCGAGGGCGAAAGGTTCCTGCAGGCCCAGCTGCTGGTGCGCAAGCCCTAACGGAAGACGACGGTGCCGTTGCCGTTGAGCAGGACGCGGTGTTCGCAGTGCCAGCGGACCGCCCGAGACAGGGCGAGGGCCTCGGCGTCGCGGCCCGCGGCGGTCAGCGCGCGCGGGTCGTAGGAGTGGTCGACGCGCAGAACCTCCTGCTCGATGATCGGGCCCTCGTCGAGGGTCGGGGTGACGTAGTGGGCCGTCGCGCCCACGTACTTCACGCCGCGGTCGTAGGCCTGGTGGTAGGGCTTGGCGCCCTTGAAGCCCGGCAGGAACGAGTGGTGAATGTTGATCACGCGGCCCGCGAGCTTCGAGCACAGGTCGTTCGACAGCACCTGCATGTACCGGGCCAGCACCACCAGGTCGGCCTGGTACTCCTCGACGAGCTCGACCAGCCGCTGTTCGGCGGCGTGCTTGGTGTCGGCGGTGTTCGGCACGTGCACGAAGTCGAGGCCCGCCGCCTCTGTCATCGGCCGCAGGTCCTCGTGGTTGGACACGACGGCGGCGATCTCCCCGCCGAGGCTGCCCGCGCGCCAGCGGAAGAGCAGGTCGTTCAGGCAGTGGCCGGCCTTCGAGACCATCACGAGTACGCGCGGCGGCCGGTCGTCCCACAGGTCGAACTCCATCGCGAACTGGCTCGCCACCTTCGCGAACTCCGTCGCGAGGTCGTCGGCGCCGGAGGAGTCGCAGGAGAACGCGGTGCGCAGGAACAGCTTTCCGTGCACGTCGTCGTCGAACTGCTGGTGCTGGACGATGTCGCAGCCGTGGTCGACCAGGAACGACGTCACGGCGTGCACGATGCCCGCCCGCTCCGGGCAGTGCAGCGTCAGGGTGAACTGGGGCATCACGCCACCGCCAGGTACTCGGCGCACGCGTCGCTGAGCCACGCCGCGAAGTACTCGGCGAACGACGAGCGCACCAGGATCGTGTACCGGTCCTCGCCGGTCACCTGCAGGACGATTCCGGTCCTGGCGAGGAGTGTTTGCACGCAAGTGCCGACGGGAGCCGAAGCCGGGTGCAGGTCCACGGAACATCCGTGAGCCAGCACTTGCCGGGCGAGCGGCCCTTGAAGAACCAGGGTCGTGCGTTGAGCCGAAGTGTCCACAACGGACCCTCCGACAGTCCCGAGCGCGCCACGCGACACCTCCTCGATCGTGACCTGCAGGCCGGGCGAGGCCGTGACGAGGAACTCGCCCGGTCCGAGCCAGAGCACCTCGACGTCCCCGAATCGTCCGGTGCCCGAGGCGAAAGTGCAAGCGGCGGAAGGAAACGGGACTCCGAGCGCCGAGCCCATGGCCGCGATGGCGTCCGGGTCGGACACGCGGACGGTGAGCTGCGAGCGGAACGGCACCTCGGCGACGTCCAGCACCGTGGCGAGCGCCGCCAGCCGGTCGTGCCAGGCGGCGAGCGGACTAACCGTCACGACGGGCTCCTTCCTTGTCGTACAGCACGGATTCGGTGACGGTGACCGGCACCAGCGAGTCCTCGACGGGCACGTACAGCGTCTCGCCGATGCGTTCGTGGCCGGAGCGCAGCAGCGCCAGCGCGAACGTGCGGCCGAGTGCCGCGCTGGGGTAGCTGGACGTGACGTGGCCGAGCATCCGGACCGGCGGTTCGGGCAGCCGGTCGGTCTCCACGATCTGCGACCCCTCCGGCAGCAACACGGCCGGATCGACGGGCAGGAGTCCCACGAGCTGCTTGCGGTCCGAGCGGTTGTTCTCGGCGCGGGCGAACGAGCGCTTGCCGATGAAGTCGGGCTTCTTCTTCGACACGGCCCACGACATGCCCAGGTCCTGCGGCGTGACCGTCGCGTCGGTCTCCTGCCCGATGATCGGGTAGCCCTTCTCGGCGCGGAGCACGTGCATGGTCTCGGTGCCGTACGGCGTGATCCCGTACTGCTCCCCCGCCGCCATCAACGCCTCCCACACGGCGATGCCGTGCCACGCGGTCACGTTGATCTCGTAGGCCAGCTCGCCGGAGAAGCTGATCCGGCACACCCGCGCCGGCACGCCGGCGACCTCCGTGTCGCGCCAGGTCATGAACTCGAACGCCTCGTTGGAGACGTCCAGCGAAGGGGCCACCGCGGCCAGCACGTCCCGGGATCGCGGGCCCACCAGCGGGATCGTGGCCCAGTGCTCGGTGACCGAGGTGCAGTGCACATCGAGGTGCGGCCACTCCGTCTGCAGCCACTCCTCCATCCAGTCGAGGATCTTGGCGGCGTTGCCGGTGGTCGTGGTGACGAGGTACCGCTCCTCGCCGATGCGGATCACGGTGCCGTCGTCGATCACCATTCCGTCGACGCCGCACATCACGCCGTAGCGGATCCTGCCGACCTTCAGCGTGCCCATCATGTTCGTGTAGAGCATGTCCAGGAACTTGCCGGCGTCCCGGCCCTGCACATCGATCTTGCCGAGCGTCGAGCCGTCCATCATGCCGACGCTCTCGCGCGTGGCCTTGCATTCGCGCAGCACGGCCGTGTGCAGGTCTTCGCCTTCCTGCGGGTAGTACCAGGGCCGCTTCCACTGACCGACGTCCTCGAACAACGCCCCGTGCGCCACGTGCCACGGGTGGATCGACGTGACGCGCACCGGGTCGTGCAGCTCGCCGCGGTCCCGTCCGGCCAGCGCGGCGAACGACACCGAGGTGAACGGCGGGCGGAACGTCGTGGGCCGCTGCTCGGCCAGCTCGACGCCCAGTTCCTCGGCGACGATGCCCGCGGCGATCATGCCGGACGTCTTGCCCTGGTCGTGCGCGGTGCCGATGGTCGTGTAGCGCTTGACGTGCTCCAGCGAGCGCAGGCCCGCGCCGGTCGCCCGCAGCACGTCCGCCACGGTCGAGTCCCGTTGCAGGTCGACGAAGCTCGCGTCGTCGTCGCCCGGCACCCGCCACAGCACCAGGCCGGAACGGGCCGTGCAGCGCGAGTCCGACACCGGCAGCGGCACCTGGCCGCCCGGCGTGAACCCGGCGGCGGCCGCGGCCTGCGCACCGGCGTCCCGGCCCTGCCGCGCACACGCGCCGAGGTCCAGTTCGCCGGTCGCGGAGCCGGCGACCCGCACGGTGGGAAGTTCCTCGCCTGGCACGAACGCACCGAGTTCGGCGTCGTAGCGCAGCTTGCCGCGCGCCTGGCTGAACAGGCTCACCACCGGGTTCCAGCCGCCCGACACCAGGACGGTGTCGCACGCGACGGTGACGTCCGGTGAGGTGCCGGCCAGCGGAGCGATTCGCACCCCGCTCACCCGGCCATCACCCTGGGTCCCGACGACCACGTGTCCGGCTCGGACCTCGATGCCCCGGGCCGCGCACTCCGTCGCCAGCCGCGCAGGGGTCTCCGGACGGGCGTCCGCGATCAGCGCGATGTCCACACCGGACTCGGCCAGGTCGATCGCCGCGCAGTACGCGCTGTCGTTGGTGGTGAACACGACCGCCCGCGAACCGGGCAGCACGCCGTAGCGGTGCAGGAACGTGCGGGCCGACGAGGCGAGCATGATCCCCGGCCTGTCGTTGTCGGTGAAGGCCACGGGACGTTCGTGGGCGCCGGTGGCGAGCACGGTCTGCTTGGTCCTGATCCGCCAGACCCGTTGCCGGGCAACAGAGGCAGGTGCCGCGAACCCCAGGTGGTCGGTGCGCTTCTGCAGCGCCAGCACGAACCCGTCCTGGTACATGCCGAACGCCGTGGTGCGCTCCAGCACCAGCACACCCGGCGTGCTCCTCAGCTCCGCGACGACGTCCGCGACCCACTCCGCGGACGGCCGGTCGTCCAGGTACTCGTCCACGCCCAGCAGCGCGCCACCGGCCTGGTTCTGCTCGTCGACCAGCACGACGCGGGCACCGCTGCGGGCCGCGGTCAGTGCCGCCATCAGGCCGGCGGGCCCGGCGCCGACCACCAGCACGTCGCAGTGCTCGTGTTTCGCGTCGTACCGGGCCGGGTCCGGTTCGGCCGACAGCCGTCCCTGCCCCGCCAGCCCCCGCGCCACCAGACCGTCGTAGAGCTCGACCGTCGTGGCCGGCAGCATCGGCTCGGAGAACGGCGCCTCGACCTGCACCAGCGACGTCGGGTCCTCCGACCCCGCCGCGACGATGCCGCGCGGCCGGCCGAGCTTCACGCTGCTGCCGATCTCGTGCACACCATGAGCGAGCAACGCCGACGCGAGCGTGTCGCCGGGGTGCCCGGTGTACGGGCGGCCGTTGAAGGTGAAGTGCAGCAGGGTGTTCCGGTCGATCGAGCCACCGGTCGGGGTGCGGAGCGTCATGCGGTCACCTCGGGCATGGGCTCGCCCACGCGGTAGACGGCCAGCAGGTCGTGGGTGCGGGTGTCGCGGACGGCGTTGAACCACCGGCGGCACCCGGCGTTGTGGCTCCAGCGCTCGGCGAACGGGCCGCTCGGGTTCTCCCGGAAGAACACGTACCGCGCCCATTCCTCGTCGGTCAGCGCCGACGGGTCCCCGGGGTACGCGACGTGGGCCTGGCCGCCGTAGTGGAACTCCGCTTCCTCGCGCGGCCCGCACCACGGACACGGGATGAGTTGCATGTCGGCTCCTCAGTGCGCCACGGCGGCGGCGCCGTGCTCGTCGACGAGAGCGCCCGTGGTGAAGCGCTCGAGGGTGAACGGCTCGTTGAACGGGTGCGGCTTGTCGTGGGCGATGGTGTGCGCGAAGCAGTCACCGACACCCGGTGTGGCCTTGAAGCCGCCGGTCCCCCAGCCGCAGTTCAGGTACAGGCCGCCGACGGGCGTGAGGCCGACGATCGGCGAGGCGTCCGGGCTGACGTCGACGATGCCCGCCCAGGTCCGCAGCAGGTGGGCCCGCGCGAAGACCGGGAACAGCTCCAGCGCCGCCGACATCTGC
This sequence comes from Lentzea californiensis, assembly GCF_024648825.1. Classification (GTDB taxonomy): domain Bacteria; phylum Actinomycetota; class Actinomycetes; order Mycobacteriales; family Pseudonocardiaceae; genus Lentzea; species Lentzea californiensis. The sequence goes on along the minus strand of NZ_JANBBE010000005.1, from coordinate 101,924 downwards.
TGCTCGATGATGTGGAACGAACCCCGTTGCCCGTAACCGTTGTAGCTGTCGATGCCCGCCCCCATCACCAGTTCTCCCTTGTGCGCCTGGGAGACGTAGACGTGCACGGCGTTCGACATCACGACGGTCGGGTGGACGGGTTCCAGCAGCTCGGAGACCAAGGCCTGCAACGGGTGTGAGGCGAGCGGGAGGCTCAGTCCGACCATCTTCGCGAGCACCGAGCTGTGGCCGGCCGCGCACAGCGCGACCTTGCCGGCGGCGATGCGGCCGCGTGACGTCTCGACCGCGGTGATCCTGCCTTGGGACGTCTCGAGGCCGGTGACCTCGCAGCTCTGGATCAGGTCGACGCCCATCGCGTGCGCGGCGCGTGCGTAACCCCAGGCCACGTAGTCGTGCTTCGCGATGCCCGCGCGCGGCTGGTAGGTCGCCCCCAGCACCGGGTAGCGGACGTCCGGCGAGGTGTTGACGATCGGGCAGATCTCCTTGACCCCGTCGGGATCCACCCACTCCGCGTCGATGCCGTTGAGCCGGTTGGCGTTGACCCGCCGGACGCTGTCGCGCACGTCCTGCAGGCTGTGCGCCAGGTTCAGCACACCGCGCTGGTCGAACAGGATCGGGTAACCGAGGTCCTCCTCCAGGCCCTCCCACAGCTTCAGCGAGTGCTCGTAGATGCCGGAGCTCTCGTCCCACAGGTAGTTCGACCGGATGATCGTGGTGTTGCGGGCCATGTTGCCGCCCGCGAGCCAGCCCTTCTCCAGCACCGCGACGTTCGTGATGTCGTGCACCTTCGCGAGGTAGTACGCGGTCGCCAGGCCGTGGCCTCCACCGCCGACGACCACGACGTCGTAGGAGGACTTCGGTTCCGGGTCGTCCCAGAGGAAGTCCGGGTGCTCCGGCAGGTGCGCTCCGGGCGGCTGAGCCGAGCTGGTCATGCGCGACGCCTCCAGCTGAGTCATCTGGTCGACTACTGGTATATCAGTCCGTGCGTTACGGTAGGTCACATGAACGCACGGGTCAACGACGAGCCCGCCTCCGTCTCACTCACCGAGCAGGCCTACTCGGTCCTGCGGGATCGCCTGGTGATGCTGGAGATCAAGCCGGGTGAGCCCATCAACGAGGACAGGCTCCGCACCGAGCTCGGCGTCGGCCGCACCCCGATCCGCGAGGCCCTCAAACGGCTGGAGCAGGAACGGCTCGTCGTCGCCTTCCCGCGCCGCGGCACGTTCGCCACCGACGTCAACATCTCCGACCTCTCACACATCTCCGAGGTGCGCAGGACCCTGGAACCCCTGGCCGCGGCAGCCGCGGCCGACCGCGCCACGGCACAGGACAGGGCCGCGCTCACCGACCTGCGCTCGCGCCTCGACACGGCGGCGCCGACGGGCGACAACACGGAGCTCCTGCGCACCGACGTCGGCGTGCACCGCGCGATCTACGGGTGCGTGCACAACCCGTTCCTCGAGGACACCCTGATCTCCTACGACAACCTGGCCACCCGGATCTGGTGCGTCTTCCTGCCGCGGCTGTCCGGGATGGCCGGTCACGTCGATGAGCACGTGCCCCTCCTCACCGCGATCGTCGAGGGCGACGCGAAGAAGGCGAGCGAACTCGCCTCCCAGCACGTCATCGGTTTCGAACAGGCGATCAGGGCGTTGATCTGACGGCCAGCTTCTCCTGCACCCAGCGGTGGAACTCCCCGATGTGGTGCTCGGAGGGGACCAGCACACCCCCGTTCGCGTAGGCCCGCGACGACATCGCGGGCTGACACCGTTCGCAGGCCTCGAAGTCCTGCTCGTTGACCCGGTGGAAGAGCTCGACGGACCGCGACACGTCCTTGCCGGTCGCGACGACGTCCTTGGCGTAGAGCCAGTCGCACTCGACGACCGTGCGGTCGGCGGCCATCGGGAACATCCGGTGGATGATCACGTGGTCCGGCACGAGGTTGATGAACACCTGCGGCCGCACGGTGATCGCGTAGTACCGGCGTTCCTGGTCGGAGGCCACGCCGGAGAGGTTCTCGAAGCCCTCGCTCCCGTCGATCGTGAAGCCCTTGATCTCCTCGCCGAACACCGCCCCGTGCCCGACGTAGTACTGCGCGGCGTACCCGTCCGCGAACTCCGGCAGGACCTCGGTGAGCTCGGGGTGGATGGTCGCGCAGTGGTAGCACTCCATGAAGTTCTCGATGATGAGCTTCCAGTTGGCCTTCACGTCGTAGGTGATCCGGCGGCCCAGCTCCAGTTCGCTGACCTGGTAGTTGCCGATCGCGTCGAGGTTGCCCAGGCGTTCCCGCACGTCCTGCTGCACGGTCTCCTCGAACGACGCGGGCTCGTCGGCCAGCGAGATCCACGCGTAGCCGAGCCACTCCCGCAGGTGCACGGTCTTGAGCCCGTACTCGACGCGGTCGACGTCCGGCATCGACGTGAGGTTCGGCGCGGCGACCAGCTTGCCGTCCAGGCCGTAGGTCCAGGCGTGGTACGGGCACTGGAAGTTGCGCTTGACCGTGCCGTTCTCCTCGGTGCACAACTTGGCGCCGCGGTGTCGGCAGATGTTGAGGAACGCGCGCAGCGAGCCGTCGCGGGAGCGGGTCACGAGCACGCTCTCGCGTCCGATCTGGACGGTGCGGAAGTTGCCGGGGTCCGGGAGATCGGCGCTGCGGACCGCGCAGACCCACATCCGCTCGAAGATGTTCTGCTGCTCCAGCGCGAAGATCGCCGGGTCGGTGTAGGTGTTGCCGGGCAACGTGGGGATCAGGCTGGACGGGAGTTCGGTCGCGGTCATGGTGGCTCCATGAAGGGAAGTCGGTACAGGAGAGATCGCGTCAGCGTCAGGACCGGATCCGCGTCATCTTGGGGTCGAAGAGCGGTTCGGACGACACGACGGCCTGGACGCGGTCACCGAAGTACTCGATCTCCACCGCAGTGCCTTCGACCGCCACTTCGGTGGGAAGCCAGGCGTAGGCGATGTTCTTGCCGATCGAGTACCCGCGAGCCGCACTGGTGACGTACCCGACCGCCACCCCACCCGCGAACACCGGTTCCGAGCCCATCACGACCTGGTAGTCGTCGTCGATGACCAGGCACGTGAGCTTGCGGGCCGCGGTCTCCTCCGACCTGCCCTCCAACGCCTTGCGGCCGTGGAAGTAGCCCTTGTTCATCCGGACCGCGAAGCCCAGCCCCGCCTCGAACGGGTCGTGCTCGGTGGTGACGTCGGTGCCCCACGAGCGGTAGCCCTTCTCCAGCCGCATGCTGGTGAACGCGCTGCGGCCGGCGGCGATGACGCCGTGCCGCTGCCCGGCCTCCCAGAGCGTGTCCCACAGCCTGCGCCCCATGTCGGCAGTCGTGTAGAGCTCCCAGCCGAGTTCGCCGACGTACGACAGGCGCATCGCGGTGACCGGCACCTCGCCGACGAACGCTTCCTGGGCCTTGAAGTAGCCCATCGCCTCGTGGGAGAAGTCGGTGCGGGTCAACGGCTGCAACAGGTCGCGGGCCAGAGGTCCCCACAGGCCGATGCAGCACGTACCGGGCGTGATGTCGGTGATGTGCACACCGCCGTTGGGTGGCATGCGCCGGCGCAGCCAGTCGAGGTCGAGCGGGCCGTTGGCACCGACCTGAAACCGGTTCTCGCCGAGCCGGGCGACGGTCAGGTCGCTGCGCACTCCCCCGTCCTCGTTGAGCAGCAACGTGTAGACCACCGCGCCCGGCTTGCGGTCGAGCTGGTTGGTGGTCATGGTCTGCAGGAACGTCAGCGCCTCCGGACCGCTGACCTCCAGCCGCTTCAGCGCGGTCATGTCGAACATCGCGACCCGCTTGCGCGCGACGAGGGCCTCGGCGCCGGCGATCGGGGACCAGAACCGGGACGCCCACTCGTTGCGTTCGGGGATCTCCGCGACCTCGGGCAGCGAGGCGTTGGCCTCGTACCAGTGCGGCCGCTCCCAGCCCGACGCTTCGAGGAACACCGCGCCGAGTTCCCGCTGCCGTTCGTAGAACGAGCTGGTGCGCAAGGGCCGGGGCTTCTCGGCTGGCTGCAGCGGGTGCAGGACGTCGTAGACCTCGACGAACGCCCGGCAGCTGCGTTCGTGCACGTAGCCGGGCGAGCGCTGGACGTCCTCGAACCGGTTGAGGTCGCAGCCGTGCAGGTCGATGCCCGGCTGCCCGTCCACCAGCCACTCGGCCATCGCCTTCGCGACGCCGGCCGAGTGCGTGATCCACACGGCTTCGGTCACCCAGAACCCGTTCAGGCCGGGGTGTTCGCCGAGCAGCGGGTTGCCGTCGGGGGTGAAGGAGAACAGGCCGTTGACGCCTTCCTCGACCTTCGAGTCGGCCAGCACCGGCAGCAGGTCGACGGCGGCGTCCCAGGAGGTCTCGAAGTCCTCCGGGGTGAACGCGATCTCGGACGGCATGGTCGGTGCCACGTCGAAGTCGAGGATGTCGTCCGCCGAGATCGGCATCGGGCGGTGCCCGTACGCGCCGATGCCCACGCGGTCGACGTGCTCGCGGAAGTACAGGTCCGCGTCCTGGTGGCGCAGCAACGGCTTCGACATCTCGGACAGCTCGGTGTTGACGCCCTTCAACGCCGGCAACGGGGCCGTCTTCGCGTACTGGTGGGCCATCGGGACGAGCGGGATGTCGAGGTCGACCATCCTGCCGATGCGCGGGCCCCACATGCCGACGCAGGACACGACGACGTCGGCCGGGAAGGTGTCGTGCTCGGTGACGACGGCTTTCACCCGGCGGCCGGTGCGTTCGATGCCGGTGACCTTGTGATGTGCCAGGAACTTCGCGCCGCGCTCCATCGCCCTGCGTGCCTGCGCCTCGGCCGCGCGCAACGGCTTCGCGATGCCGTCGCCGGGGATGTGGAACCCGCCGAGGATCTTGGCCGGGTCGAGCAACGGGTGCAGCCGCGCGCACTCCTCCGGGTCGCGCAGGAAGCTTTCGACACCCCACGACGTCGCCCAGCCGTGGCGGCGTTTGATGTCCGTCCAGCGTTCCGGGGTGGTGGCGACCTCCAGTCCGCCGAGCTGCTGGAAGCACCACTGGTCGTCCAGCGTCAGCGCCGTGTACTTCTCGACGGTGTACTTGGCGAACGACGTCATGGTCCTGCAACCGGTCGTCTGGAAGACCAGGCCCGGCGCATGGGAGCTCGAACCGCCGGTCGCGAACAGCGGTCCCTGTTCGAGCACGGTGACGTCGGTCCACCCCCGCGCGGTCAGTTCGTCGGCCAGCGCGCATCCGACGATGCCCGCGCCGATCAGCACGACTCTCGGCCGGCTCACAGGACCACCACCGAACGAAGCACGCGGCCGTGGTGCATGTCCTCGAACGCCTTCTCGACGTCGCCGAGCCCGATGGTCTCCGAGACGAACGCGCCCAGGTCGAGCCGGCCCTGCAGGTACAGGTCGATCAGCATCGGGAAGTCACGTGAAGGCAGGCAGTCGCCGTACCAGGACGACTTCACCGCGCCGCCGCGCGAGAACACGTCGATCAACGGCAGTTCGAGCTCCATGTCCGGGGTCGGCACGCCCACGAGCACGGCGAGTCCGGCGTGGTCACGGGCGTAGAACGCCTGCCGGAACGTCTCGGGGCGGCCGACCGCGTCGATCACGACGTCGGCGCCGTTGCCCTCGGTGAGTGCGCGGATCGCCTCCACGACGTCCTGCTCGCGGGCGTTGATCGTGTGCGTGGCACCGAACCTCTCCGCCCACCGCAGTTTCGTGTCCTCGAGGTCGACGGCGATGATCGTGCGCGCCCCCGCCAGCCGGGCGCCCGCGATGGCCGCGTCACCGACACCGCCGCAGCCGAGCACGGCCACGCTGTCGCCGCGGGTGACGCCGCCGGTGTTGATCGCGGCCCCGATGCCCGCCATCACGCCGCAGCCGAGCAGGCCCGCGACCTCCGCCGGTGCCTTCGGGTTCACCTTCGTGCACTGTCCTGAGTGGACGAGCGTCTTCTCCGCGAACGCGCCGATGCCCAGCGCGGGCGACAGCGGCGTGCCGTCCTGCAGCGTCATGGGCTGCGCCGCGTTGTGGGTGTTGAAGCAGTACTGAGGCCGGCCGCGCAGGCAGGAGCGGCACGAACCGCACACCGCGCGCCAGTTCAGGATCACGAAGTCACCGGGTTCGAGGTCGGTCACGCCGTCGCCGACGGCCTCGACGACGCCCGCGGCCTCGTGCCCGAGCAGGAACGGGAACTCGTCGTTGATCCCGCCCTCCCGGTAGTGCAGGTCGGTGTGGCAGACCCCGCAGGCCTGCACCTTCACCAGCGCCTCGCCCGGACCGGGGTCCGGCACGAGGATCGTCTCCACCGTGACCTTGGCCCCGCGCCCCGCCGCGACGACACCGTTCACCGCTTGTGCCACTTCGTTCGCTCCTGTCAGAGGTGGGGGTAGAGGGGGTGCTTCGCGGCCAGGTGTGCGACGCGAGCGGACAGGTCGTCCTCGTCGGAGGACGGCTGCAGAGCGGCCGCGATGATGTCCGCGACCTCGGTGAAGTCGTCGGCGCCGAAGCCCTGGGCGCCGAGCGCGGGAGTGCCGATCCGCAGGCCGGAGGTGATCATCGGCGGGCGCGGGTCGAACGGGACGGCGTTGCGGTTGACGGTGATCCCGATGCGGTGCAACCGGTCCTCGGCCTGCTTGCCGTCCAGTGCGGACTCGACGAGGTCCACGAGCACGAGGTGCACGTCGGTGCCGCCGGAGAGCACCTTCACGCCGGCTTGGGCGCAGTCGGGCCGCGTGAGGCGTTCGGCCAGGATGCTCGCGCCTTCGAGGACGCGCTGCTGCCGTTCGCGGAACTCGCTGCCCGCCGCGAGCTTGAACGCGACGGCCTTGGCCGCGATGACGTGTTGCAGCGGCCCTCCCTGCTGGCCGGGGAACACCGCGGAGTCGATCTTCTTGGCCAGCTCCTGCCGGCAGAGGACCACACCACCGCGCGGACCACCGAGCGTCTTGTGCGTCGTGGTGGTGACGATGTCGGCGAACGGCACGGGGTTCGGCCGCTGGCGGTGCAGCTCGGCGCGGATCCCGGTGGCGACCTCCGGGTCGGGCTCGTCGAGGTCCTGGTCCAGAACCGTGGTGGTGGGAACGGAGAGCGACAACGGGCCAACCCTTCCGAGGACGTTCCGCAATACGCAACGAGGTTCGCATTATGCAACTACAGCCGCATCACGGTGCGACCCGCACGAGCCGTTGTCAAGCCCTTGTCGCACGGACGGAGGCACCCGAAAAGACGAAGAGCCCCCAGGCGCGGCCGGGGGCTCTTCGTTCCTGAACGTCTTTCACAGCACGGGATGCCCCATGCGGACGGAGAGGTCACGGGACGCGACCCGCAGCTCCTCGACGATCTCGGGCATGCGCTTCTGCGAGAGCCGGTAGGCGGGCCCGGCGGCACTGATCGCCGCCACGACGTCGCCACGTGAGCCGAACACGGGCACGGCGACCGCGTGCAGCCCGGCCTCCAGCTCCTCCATGCAGGTGGCGAACCCGTCCTCGGCGGTGCGGCGCAGCACGCAGCGCAGCTTCACGGGATCGGTGATCGTGCCAGGGGCACAGGACTCCAGGTCGCCGGAGAGCAGGCGTTCCTGCTCGGCCGGCGGCGCGGCGGCGAGCAGGACCTTGCCGCTCGACGTGGCGTGCAACGGCGTGCGCTGGCCGATCCAGTTCTGCGCCGCCACCGCCGAACTCCCCCGCGCCTGGCTCACGTTGAGGGCCACGTCGCTGTCGAGGATCGCGATGTTGACGGTCTCCCCGAGCCGGTCGGCCAGCGCGGAGCAGACCGGGCCTCCCACCCGGACGTAGTCGAGCTGGCCGCTCACCGCGCCGGCGAAGCGGAGCATGCCGATGCCGATCCGGAACGGGCCGCGTTCGCCTTCCTGCTCCACGAGCTCACGGGCCTGGAGCGTGTAGACGAGTCTGGACGCGGAGGACTTGTGCACGCCGAGCTCGGCGGCGATCTCGGTGATCCCCGCTTCTCCGTTGCGGGCCAGCAACTCCAGCACCGCCACCGCCCGGTCGACCGATTGCACCAGCGCCGGGTCGCGCCCCTCCCCGTTGTTGCTCATCACGCAACAGTATCCGATTGACGCAACGCTGTGTGGCGAATGAACAGCAGGGCGTTGCCCCGAGAGAGCGACCTGGATGCCTGCGTGACTTTGGACCCTTGACGCGTCACGAACGCCTCCGTCATCCTCCTGTTGCGTATCGCACACCCAGTTCCGCAATACGCAACGGAGGGTTTCTGATGATCACCGCATGCGCCGTCGACGACCTGCCACCGGGCGAGTCCGTGCGGATCGACGGCAAGCCGGCGATCGCGGTCTTCAACGCGGACGGCGAGTTCTACGCGATCGACGACACCTGCAGCCACCAGGACGCGTCGCTGTCCGAAGGCTGGCTGGAGGGATGTTTCGTGGAATGCCCGCTGCACGCCGCCCTCTTCGACCTCCGCACCGGCATGCCGACGTGCCTGCCCGCCAAGAAGGCCGTGCGCACGTATCCGGTCGTGGTGCGGGACGGCGTGGTCTACGTGGACACGGGTGGCCGCGAAGCCGTGGCGTGACAACCGCCGCCACTCAGGCCAGGTCCTCCGCCTGCAGCTCGGCCCGCGACGACACCCCGAGCTTGCGCAGCACCCGTGCCGCGTGCTGCTCGACGGTGCGCGGCGACAGGAACAGCACGTCGGCGATCTTGCGGTTGGTGTGGCCGGCGACCAGCAACCGGGCGACCTCCTGCTCGCGCGGCGACAGCTCGTCGCCGTAGCCGCGCCGGCCGCGCCGCGACGGTTTGCCGCCGCCGATGCTGCGCAGCTGGTGCCGGCAACGGGCCGCGTCGCGGGTGGCGCCCAGTCCGTCGAACGTGTCCACCAGGGCCGAGAGGATCTCGGCCGCCTTCTCGTGGTCGGACGACAGCAGGCAGGCGGCTTCGCGTTCGGCCACCAGCGCGGCCGGGTAGGGCGCGGGCAGTGCCGAGTACCGGTCCACCGCCTCGCGGAAGAGCGAGATCGCGGTGTCGAACCGGCCGCGTGCTTCGGCGAGCAGGCCGCGGCACCAGGCGAGGGCGGCGAACGCCATCGGGGCGTCCCTGCCCTCGATTCCCCCCGCGATCTGCTCGATGAGCGTCTCCGCGTCGGTCTCCCGCCCGGCCGCGAGGAACGTGGCCACGGCGACCGGGCCGAGTTCGGTCGCCCACACCCACACGCCCTTCGTGCGCACGATCGCGAGGCCGCGGTCGACGTCCACGCAGGCGCGGGTGATCTCGTCCTGGGCCAGCATCGTCCGTGCGAGCGCCGCGCAGCCCGCGACGGCGACCGGTGTGATCGACTCCTCCGGGGCGAACGCGCCGGTCTCGGTGAGGTAGCTGGTCGCCTCCGCCCACTCGCCCCGTGCCATCGCCAGCGAGCCGAGGACCAGGCACAGCTCGCTGGCCAGCGGGAACAGGTCGCGGTACTCGTCGAGCAGGCTCGACGCCCGGTCGGCGAGGCCGTCCCAGTTGCCGGTCATCCAGTCGAGGCGGGTCCTCGTCGCGTGCGCGGTGCTCGCGGTGAACGGGGCACCGCACTCGGCGGCGAACCGCAGGCCGTCGCGCAGCAGGTCGGCGCACCGGCTGAAATGACCGGTCGTGGTCATGGCGTCCGCGAGGTTGCAGTGGGCGCGGGCGAGCTGGCGCAGTTCGCCGGAGGTGGACGCGGGCCGGAAGTCCCATTCGGCCAGTACCGAGGGGTCGCCCGTGTGCATCTTGGAACCGACCTCGTTGGCGTACAACGCCATCTTCTGCTCGAGGTCGGTCTCGGCGGCGCGGGCGCGGCTGACGCTGTCGAGCCAGGGCTGGACCTCGCTCATCGGGGTCATGCCCAGGTAGGACAGCCCCAGCACGGCTTCTCCCCGTGCGGCCAGTTCCGGGAGCTCGGTCAGGTCGGCGACGGCCCGTTCGAGCTCGGAACGGGCCTCCTCGATGCCGCCGGCCTGGCGGATCAGCAGCACGCCCCGGTAGTGCCGGACCTGCCCGCGCGCGGCGGTCGACAGCCGCCGGTCCGACAGCAGGCGTTCGAGCGCCTCGGTCGGGTCCAGCTGGTCGAGGCCCTGGTGGGCGACCTGACCCAGCTTGATCGCGAGCCGGTCGACGTCGGCCACGGGCACGGCCGGGTCGAGCAGCAGCCGTTGCAGCAGGGCCGTGGCGGTACCCGCGTCGCCGTTCTCCACCGCCCTGTCCGCGGCGGCCTCGCCGTAGCGCAGCCACTCGGACGTGCGCCCGGCGCGTTCGCTGTGCTCGGCGAGCTGCACGAGCGGACGCGGTTCGACCCGGTCGAGCACCTCGACCGCACGGCGGTGCAGCTCCTGGCGGTCCGGTCCGCTCAACGTGTCGTAGACGGCCTGCTGGGCCAGCGCGTGCCGGAAGCCGTACCGCCGTGCGTCGACCTCGTGCAGGACGTGGCCCGTCAGCGCGTGCGTCAAGGCAGCACGGCTCTCGCTGATCTCGGCCACGTCGCCGAGCAGTTCGGCGGACGCGGGCGCGCCCAGCACCGCCGCGGCCTCGACCAGCCGGGTCGCGGCGGCGGGCAGCGCGGCCAGGCGTTCGGCGATGGCGTCGCGCAGCAGGACCGGAACGTCCACGTTGTCGAGCAGCCTGCGGGCCGTGGCGCCGTCCGCGTGCACGGCACCGGCGGGATTTCGCAACGCCCGCAACGTCTCCTCGACCACGAACGGGATGCCCGCCGTGCGTTCGTGCAGCTTGGCCGCGAACTCCGCCGACACCGTCTCGCCGTCGAGGATCGCGGACGTCAGCGCCCGCACCTCGGCCACGTCGAGCGGTTCGAGCTCGAGCAACGCGCTGGTGATGCCGGTCGGTGGCCGGTACGCCGAACCCAGGGGCACGCCACCCGGCACGTCCTCGCGCCGGTAGGTGACCACGATGGACAGGTTGGCCGGCGGATCGCCCATCAGGAACCGCAGCAGCTGCCGGGAACCGTCGTCGGCCCAGTGCAGGTCCTCGACGATCAGGAGCACCGGCCCGAGCACGCCGAGCAGTTCGCGGAGAGCGCGGAACAGCCGATGGCGGTCGGCGCGCGGATCACCGGTCGAGGGCAGCGGCGCGGGCAGGTACCCGGCGAGTTCCGGCAACAGTGAACCGAGCACACCCGACACCGGGCTCAGCCGCGAGTGGTTGCGCGCCAGGCGATCCGTGCAGTCGCGCAGCGCCTCCAGCACCGCGCCGTACGGGAACGGCTCCCCCACCGGCTGGCAGTGGCCCATGAGGACGGAGAGCGGCCCGAGATCGGTGTCCAGCAACTCCCGCACCAGGCGCGACTTCCCGACGCCCGCCTCGCCCTCGATCATGACCACCGCGGGCTGGTTCGGCACGGCCGCCCGTAGCGCGCCGAGCTGGTCACCCCGGCCCACCAGCACCGGCGAGCTGGTGCGCATCAGTCCGCCGGGGTCGCAGCGCCGCGCCCTGGACTTCGGTGTCCGGCTCATCCGCACCGATGTTAGGCGAAAGACGGGTATCCCTACGTAGAGATATCCGGATTGTTCGCCGTTCGGCCTCGATCGATGGTGATCGGCACGTGCCGCCCATCCCTGCAGTGGCGGCCAGAACGGAGAACCCGAGATGCGACTCGATCGCACGACACGCGTGCTCGCGGCCGCCGGCATCGGCCTGGCCGTCGCGGCGGCGGTGAGCAGCCCTGTTTCCGCTCAGACGGGCTCGATCCAGAAGACCGACAAGCCGGTCGCGGGCAGCTACATCGTCGTGTTCAAGGACGGTGCCAGCGACGTCCCGACCACCAACGCCAAGGCGCTCGACCTCGCCCGCAAGCACGGCGGCAAGGCCAGCTTCACCTACGTCGCGTCGGTGCGCGGCTTCGCCGTCAAGCTGGACGAGGCGGCGGCGCGGCGGCTCGCGACCGACCCGTCGGTGGCCTACGTGCAGCAGGACGGCTGGGCGAGCATCTCCGACACCCAGACCAACCCGACGTGGGGGCTGGACCGGATCGACCAGGCCAACCTGCCCGTCGACGCGAAGTACACCTACCCGAACACCGCGCCGAACGTGACCGCGTACGTCCTGGACACCGGGATCTACAAGGCGCACACCGAGTTCGAGGGCCGGGCCAAGGACGGCTACGACTTCATCGACAACGACCCGGACGCCTCGGACTGCCAGGGCCACGGCACGCACGTCGCCGGCACGGTCGGGTCGAAGACGTACGGCGTGGCGAAGAAGGTCAGCCTGGTCGCGGTCCGCGTGCTCGACTGCTCCGGCAACGGCCAGTACTCGCAGATCATCAAGGGCATCGACTGGGTCGCGCAGAACGCGAAGAAGCCCGCCGTGGCGAACATGAGCCTCGGCGGCGGCGCGGACTCCACTGTGGACAGCGCGGTGAAGCGCGCGATCGCGGCGGGCGTGACGTTCGGCCTGGCCGCGGGCAACAACAACGGCAACGCCTGCAACACCTCTCCCGCCCGTGTGCCGGAGGGCATCACGGTGGCCGCCAGCGACTCGGCCGACAAGCGGTCGATCTACACCGGCGGGCAGGCCTCGAACTGGGGCTCCTGCGTCGACCTCTTCGGGCCCGGCTCGAACATCACGTCGACCAAGAACGGCGGCGGCACGACGTCCATGGGCGGCACCTCGATGGCCACCCCGCACGTCGTCGGTGCCGCCGCGCTGTACGTGTCCGCGAACCCGTCCGCAACCCCTGCCCAGGTTCGCGACGCACTGGTGAACAACGCCACGACCGGCAAGATCACCGACCTCCAGGGCTCGCCGAACAAGCTGCTCAACATCAGCTTCATCAACGGCGACCCCGACCCGGAGCCGTGTGCCGCGGCCACCAACGGTGACGACGTGTCCATTCCGGACACCGGCACCGCTGTCACGTCGTCGGTGAACGTCACCGGCTGCACCGGCAAGGCCTCGGCCACCACCCAGGTCAAGGTCGACATCAACCACCCCTACACCGCTGACCTGGCCATCGACCTGGTCGGTCCGTCCGGCGCCACCTACAGCCTCAAGAAGGCCAAGGGCGCCACCTCGTCCGCCGGTGTGCACGAGACCTTCACGGTCGACGCCTCCGCGGAGAACCGCGACGGCACGTGGAAGTTGCAGGTGACCGACGTCTGGACCTACGACGCCGGGAACATCGACACCTGGACCCTGACGTTCTGACGACGCCCGGAAGGACTTCCCATGCACCGCACCACCTGCGGGCTCGCTGTTCTGTTCGTCGCCTCCGCCCTGCTGGCAACTCCGGCGCAGGCGGCTGAGGCCGACTTCGTCAAGGCCCGCAACCCCGTGGCCGGCGGCAGCTTCATCGTGTCGCTCAAGCCCGGTGCCGCCGTTCAGGCGTCGTCGAGCGCTCTCACCCAGAGGTACGGCGGCACCCTCGACGCCGTGTTCTCCCACGCCATGCGCGGATTCCAGGTCAAGAACCTGACCGAGGCCGCGGCGCGGAAGCTGGCGGCCGACCCCGCCGTCAAGGCCGTCTACCAGGACGGCACCGCGAAGGCGCTGGACGTGCAGACCAACCCGACGTGGGGCCTGGACCGCGTGGACCAGGCGAACCTGCCGCTGGACAAGAAGTTCACCTACCCCAGCGGTGGCGCGTCCAACGTGACGGTCTACATCACCGACACGGGCGTGAAGACGTCGATCGCCGACTTCGAGGGGCGCGCGTCCGTGGGCGCGGACTTCATCGAGGACGGCCAGAACGGTCAGGACTGCTCCGGCCACGGCACCCACGTGGCCGGGACGGTCGGTTCCAAGACCTACGGCGTGGCGAAGAAGGCCAAGCTGGTCTCCGTCCGCATGCTCGGCACGAGTTGCGGGAGCAGCGGCCCCGACTCGGCCGGTGTCAAGGCCATCGAGTGGATCACGGCGAACGCGCAGAAACCCGCCGTGGTCAACGCCTCCTGGACCTTCGACACCGCCGACATCGGCAACGACGCCATCGCCGGCATGGTCGCCTCGGGCGTGCAGATGGCCGTCGCGTCGGGCAACAGCTCGGCGAACGCCTGCTCCACCGGTCCCGCCAAGATCGCGTCACTGATCACCGTGAACGCGACCTCGTCCAACGACGCACGCGCCTCGTTCTCGAACTACGGCTCGTGCACGGACATCTTCGCCCCCGGTGACGGCATCACCTCGCTGGGGCTGAACGGCGGCGCCACCAACATGTCCGGCACGTCCATGGCCACCCCGCACGTCGCGGGTGTCGCGGCCCTGTACCTGTCGGCCAACCCGTCCGCGAGCCCACAGGCCCTGCGCGACGCGCTGGTGAACGGTGCCACTGATGGCAAGGTCACCAACCCCGGTACCGGTTCGCCGAACAAGCTGCTGTACAGCGGGTTCATCGGTGGCGGTCCCGACCCGGTGTGCGGCCCCGGCACGAACGGCGACGACGTGTCCATTCCGGACACCGGTACCGCCGTCTCGTCGTCGGTGACGATCTCGGGCTGCACCGGCAACTCCACGGCCTCGGCAACCGTCAAGGTCGACGTGAACCACACCTACACCGGCGATCTGGCCATCGACCTGGTCAGCCCGTCCGGCAAGTCCTACGTGCTCAAGAAGGCGGGCGGTTCTTCGTCGTCGGCGGGGGTCCACGAGACCTACACCGTCGACCTGTCCTCCGAGGCGCGCAACGGCACCTGGAAGCTGCAGGTGAAGGACGTCTACACCTACGACGTCGGCAACATCGACACCTGGACCCTGACGGTCTGATCGTCGCGCAACAACAAGAAGAGCCCCGGAGCAGTGCTCCGGGGCTCTTCCCTGTTCCCCTGGCGGGGTTCTAGCGGGTGACGGTCAGCGTGAACGTCGTCGTGCCGGTCTTCCCGTCGGCCGAGGTGGCCTTGATGGTGATCGGGTAGGTGCCGGCCGGGGTGGAGAAGTTGGTGAAGATCCAGACGTTGCTGCTGCCGTTCTGGCCGATCGTGGCCGGGTTGAACGACAACTGCGCGCCGGTGGGCACACCGGACGCGGTCAGCGTCAGGTTTCCGGTGCCACCGCCGGCCTTCACCACGGTCTGGCCGAGCAGCCCCTGCTTGACGGTGGCGGACGACGGCGACGCGGTCACCGTGACCTCACCGGTCGGCGGTTCGCTGCCCTCGACCGTGAGCGACACCGTCGTGGTGGCGGTCTTCCCGCCGGCGTCCGTGCCCGTCACCGTGATGCTGGACGTGCCGGCGACAGCGGTGCTGGAGACGTCCAGCGTCAGCTTGGACGAGCTGCCCGCACCCACCGAAGCCGGCTGGAACGTGGCCTTCACGCCGCTCGGGACACCCGACGCCGACAGGTTGATCGTCTGGCCGTCGCCGTTCGACGAGATGGTGGTGGAGACGTACTTGCCCTTGGCCGCCTTCACACTGCTCGGCGAGGCTCCCAGCGTGAAGTCGCCCGGCTGCGGGTCGCCGCCACCGGTGACGGTCAGCGAGTACTTGCCGGACGCCGTCTTGCCGCTCGGCGTCGTGCCGCCGACGGTGACCTCGTAGGTGCCGTTCGGGGCCGTGGTGCTCGCCTCGAACGTGACCTTCGCCGAGTTGCCGGTGGTCACCGACGTCGGTTGGAAGACCGCCTTCACGCCGCTGGGCAGACCGGAGGCGGACAGCGTGGCGTTCTCCGCGCCACCCGAACCGGCCGTGGTGGTGATGCCCGCGGACACCGTCTTGCCTGCCGCCACCGAACCGCTGCCCGGCGCGACCGTCAGCCCGAAGTCACCGACCGGGGGCTGCTCGCCGACCTCCGTCTTGACCCAGTCGCCCATCTCGTTGTCGAGGCGGCCGTAGATCGAGTACCACTTGAAGTCCGACCGGCTCCACGACGCGACGCCGTAGATCTTGCCGTCGAAGATCAGCGGGCCGCCGCTGTCACCGGGCAGGATCGTGATCCGGCCGTCGGAGTACCCGGCGCAGATCATGGTCGCCGACTTGAAGCCCGCGCCGACGCCCTGGCAGGCGCTGTCGCCGTTGACGACCGGCAGGCTCGCCTTGTCGAGCGTGACGTCCGCCGAGGTGTCGTTGAAGTCCTTCTTGCCGTAGCCGAAACCGAGACCGGGCTTGCCCGGCGCGGCGCCACCGGCGTCCGCCGAGGTGGCGAACTTCGGGTAGGCGGCACCGCCCTTCAACGCGATGTCGCGGTCCACGGTCACGACGGCGACGTCGTACCCCTGGTCGAAGTTGACGTACTTCGGGTGCTTCTTGTAACTGACGACGTTCACGGCGAAACCGGCGCCGGAGCCGCCGTTGAAGTCCTTGAGGTCGTCGAGCCCGTAGACGAACCTCTTCTCCCCCTGGGCGTCCGCGCAGTGCGCCGCGATCAGGATCTTGCGCGGCGCCACGACCGTGCCGGAGCAGGTCTGGCCCTCCGGCCGGGTGCCACCGGCGCGGATGCCCGCGATGATGCCGGGGAACTCGCTCACGGTGGCGTTCTGCCCGCCGACGAACATGGGCGAGGCGTCACCGAGGTTGGCGGGGACGGTGTCCCCCAGGTAGTTCGCCGCAGGGGCGTTCGGCGGTGCGGCGTTCGCGATGCTGACCGGCGTCAGCACCGTGGCCGCGACCAGGGCCAGCAGGCCCCAGGACCGTGGTGTTCTCGTCACGTTGGTTCCTCTCCGGATCTCGGAACGGACCACCTCAGGGCAGGGACGGCGGCCGTTCGCTGCGATCACTGTCGGAGCCGCGCACGTGCGGAACAATCAGGGTTCGCATCCGTAGGGGTACGGAACTTTCTCCCAGGGCCTGCCCTATGGGCGGCGGAAGATCGTGATGGAGTGGCCCACGACGTCGATCGGCGTGCTCGTGTCGATCAGTGCCCGCAGCACGTCGTCGGCCTTGGCGATGGCCGTGTTGGACACGACGAGGAGCCCCTGCACCTGGTCCGGCGGCACCTCACGCGGGTCGGCGGCACTGATGCCGTAGTGCTCGGGCACACCGGAGCCCTTGTAGACGAGCCACTTCCGCTCGCCGGAGTACCGCTTCAGCCGGTCGGCCAGCCTGCCCAGGTCCTGGCCCCAGTCGACGTTCGAGTCGTGCAGGTGCAGGTGGGTCTTGGACGGGCCGCCGAAGATCTCGTTGGAGTACGGCAGGTAGCAGGGGAACGTCCACAGTGAACTGGCGGCGACCGCCACGACCGCGAGTGCGGCGTAACGGCGGTGCGCGACCATCGCGGCGGCGACCGCGAGGAACATGGGCACGAAGATCGCGTACCGGACGCCGAGGTCGCGGTTGCCGGTCATCGCGAAGAGCAGCAGTACGGCGGCGGGGGCGAGGACGTACGCGGCCGCCGGGCGTTTGACCATCGCGACGGCTCCGGCCGCCCAGAGGAGCAGGGCTCCCAGCGGTGTCTTCACCAGCAGCGCGACCGGCAGGTAGTACCAGTGCGAGCCCTCGTAGTGCGTGCCGAACAGGTAGCCGCCCCAGACGCGGTTCTCGAACCCCAGCTGGACGCGCATGCCGTCGAGGTAGGGCTCGGGGAACGGCAGCAGGCCGACCGGCGCACCGGGCAGGCTGGGCGGGGTCTCCCAGCACAGCAACGGGTCCACGGCCAGGTACGACGCCCACACCACCGCGACGGCGACCAGCACCATGACGAGCACGGCTTTGGCGCGTGCGTGCCAGAAGGCCAGGAACAGCAGTACCGGGACCGCGGCCAGGGTGTTCATCTTGGTCGCCAGGGCCGCGCCGAGGGCCAGCCCGGCGAGCGGCAGGTAGAGCCCGGGGTCGGTGCGCGCACGCCACAGCAGCCAGGCCGAGGTGAGCAGGAACCCGGCCGCCGGAACGTCCAGCGTGGCCAGCGATCCGTGGGCGACGAGGTCGGGCGAGAACGTGTACAGCGCGAGCGCGACGAGGCCGCCGGACGCGTTGGTGACGTCGCGGGCGAACAGGAGGACGACCACCCCGAACAGCAGCGTCAGCACGATCATCGGCAGCCGGGCCGCCAGCAGCAGTGCGCCGGGGTCGTTGCCCGACTCGTAGAGCACGTGCCTGCCCAGTTCGGTCTGGTCGCCCTGGAAGCCGGGGTCGAGGCGGACGTCGGCGAACGCGAGTCCGGTAGCCATGATCAGCTTGCCCAGCGGCGGGTGCTCGGGGTTGTACCGGAGGCTCTGCTGTTGTGACTGGAAGACCGTCGCGCCGATGTAGACGGGTTCGTCGACGGTCGGCGTCTGCGCGACCGCGGTGGTGACCATCGCGATCGCCATCTGGGCCAGCAGCACGGCCGCGGCCAGCACGAACAGCCAGCGTCGTGGTGCTCTCACCGGCACCGGTGGCGGCAGCGCCTCGACGGGGCGCTGGATCGTGGCGAGCGACAAGACCGTTTGGTCCTCTCACGGGGTTGGACGAACCCGACACTTCCCGAAACGGGATGCCCGCCGGATCGGTTGCTCCACACATCCGCTGCAGAGGGTTGCGCAGTCCCACTGCTGCCACTGGTGCTGCAGCGGAAATTCGTTTCAGAGAGACGGTTACACAGGGCTAGCCTGCGCGAATGCCGTTGGGAGACTTGGACAAGATCGCTGAGGACACCGGTTTCTCCGGCGTGGTCCAGGTCGACCGCGCCGGGGAGATCGAGTTCGCGAAGGCCTACGGGCTCGCCAACCGGGCGTACGGCGTGCCCAACACCGTGGACACCAGGTTCGGCATCGCCAGCGGCGGCAAGGGCTTCACCGCGCTGACCGTGCTCTCGCTGGTCCACGAGGGCAAGCTGGCGCTCGGCACCACCGCCCGCTCACTGCTCGGCGACGACCTGCCGTTGATCGCCGGCGACGTGACGGTCGAGCACCTGCTCACGCACACGTCCGGCATCGGCGACTACCTCGACGAGGAGACCGACTGGGAGGCCGACGACTACGTGATCGGCGCCGTGCACGAGCTGACCACGACCGAGGCCTTCCTGCCGTTGCTCGACGGGATTCCGACCAAGTTCAAGGCGGGCGAGCGGTTCGGCTACTGCAACGGCGGCTACGTCGTGCTGGCACTGCTGGCCGAGCGGGCCGGCGGCGAGGGCTACCACGACCTCGTCCGCTCCAGGGTGCTCCGCCCGGCGGACATGACCAGGACCGACTTCCTGCGCTCCGACGAACTGCCCGCCGACGCGGCTGTCGGTTACCTGGACGGCCGCGACCGCTCGAACGTCTTCCACCTGCCGGTGCTGGCGACCGGTGACGGCGGCATCCACACGACCGCGGGCGACATGTCGAAGTTCTGGCGAGCGTTGTTCGCGAGCGGGGACGCCGAGCTGGTCACGAGGCCGCGCCACGACGTGCCCGAGGAGTCGCTGCGCTACGGCCTCGGCTTCTGGCTGCACCAGACCAGCGACACCGTGATCCTCGCCGGGTACGACGCCGGTGAGTCGTTCAAGTCCACCCACGACCCGCACACCGGCACCACCATCACCGTCCTGTCGAACACCTCGCCCGGCGCCTGGCCGATCGCGCGGGCGCTCATGTCCTGACGGGACTGTTCTGAACGGGTGACGGATGCGAACATGTGTTCGTGAGCACCCCGATCCTGCACGCCGACCTCGACGCGTTCTACGCGTCGGTCGAGCAACGGGACGATCCGAGTCTGCGCGGCCGTCCGGTGATCGTGGGCGGCGGAGTGGTACTGGCCGCGAGTTACGAGGCCAAGGCGTTCGGCGTGCGCACGGCGATGGGCGGCGAGAGGGCACGACGGCTGTGCCCGCACGCGATCGTCGTGCCGCCGCGGATGTCGGCCTACTCCGCCGCGAGCAAGGCGGTGTTCGAGGTGTTCCGCGGCACGACGCCGCTGGTCGAGGGCCTGTCGATCGACGAGGCGTTCCTCGACGTCGGCGGCCTGCACCGGATCGCCGGTCCGCCGGAGGTGATCGCCGCACGACTGCGGGCGGACGTGCTCGCGCAGGTCGGTCTGCCGATCACGGTCGGGGTGGCGCGGA
Source organism: Lentzea californiensis (assembly GCF_024648825.1). Classification (GTDB taxonomy): domain Bacteria; phylum Actinomycetota; class Actinomycetes; order Mycobacteriales; family Pseudonocardiaceae; genus Lentzea; species Lentzea californiensis. The sequence continues at coordinate 82,028 of NZ_JANBBE010000005.1, read as the reverse complement.
CGAAGTTCCTGGCCAAGGTCGCGAGCGGGGTCGCGAAGCCGGACGGGCTGCTGGTGGTACCGGCCGACCGCGAACTGGAGTTCCTGCACCCGTTGCCCGTCGAACGGCTGTGGGGCGTCGGCGAGGTGACGGCGGCCAAGCTGCACGCCCTGGGCCTGCGCACGGTCGGCGAGGTCGCCGGGCTCGGTGAGGCGGCGCTGGTCTCGATGATCGGCCGGGCGGCGGGGCGGCACCTGCACGCGCTCGCGCACAACCACGACCCACGCCCGGTCCAAACCGGACGGCGGCGCCGCTCGATCGGCTCACAACGCGCGCTGGGCCGCCGGGAACGCACCTGTGAAGACCTCGACGCCGTCCTCGCCTCGCTGCTCGACGGCATCTCACGGCGGCTGCGGACGACCGAACGCGCCTGCCGGACAGTGGTGCTGCGCCTGCGGTTCGCGGACTTCACCCGCGCGACGCGGTCGCACACGTTGAGGCACCCGACGACGGAGACGGAGGTGCTGCTGGCGGCGGCGCGGGAACTGCTCGGCACCGCGACGCCGATGATCGAGAGCCGGGGCATCACGTTGCTGGGCGTCTCGCTGACCAACCTCCAGAACGAGGCGCCGATGCAGCTGGCGCTGCCGTTCGAGGAGCGCAAGCCGGCGGCACTGGACGCCGCGCTGGACCACGTGCGCGACCGCTTCGGGTCGAGGTCGGTCACGCGGGCGACGCTACTCGGCCGCGATCCCGGCATCTCCGTGCCGCTGTTGCCGGACTGACCACGTGGTCCGCACACAAAACTGTGGAGCGAGCGGCCAGGAACCGATCACTCCACAGTGGACCTACCAGGTCTAGACGAGGCGCACGGCGCGAGCCTGCGGCCCCTTCTGCCCCTCACCGATCTCGAACTCCACGGCCTGGTCGTCGGCGATGCCGTGGTGGCCGTAGTCCTGCACCTCGGACTGGTGCACGAACAGGTCAGGCCCGCCGCCCTCGGGAGCGATGAAGCCGAAGCCCTTGCTGCCGTTGAACCACTTGACAGTTCCTCGAGTCACCCGCGTGCCCCTTGTGCGTGAAGTGCGGTGGAGGCCGGCAGGTTCGCCAGGCCGAGCATGGACAGCAGTTCACGGCAGTCGACGGCGTCGTGCGAACGTCCCGCCACGATCTTGGCGGCCAGACGCTGGTGGTTGATCCCGGTGATCTCGGCGTCCAGTCGCGCTTGCGCGAAGTCCTGAGCCGCGTGACGCGGCTTGCCGAATCCAAGAGAAGAAGGCGAAGTCTGGCGTTCCGGCTGCAAGCCGGTGCTCCTGTCTCCGGCCGCAGAACGCCGGACCGGACGGGGGTCGGGAACCGCATCGGCTGGGTGCCGCTCGCTGGTACCCCGACTCACCCACAGTAGCCCACTGAGCAGGGGCGAGCACCAGACCGCGCCGCGTATCGTCGTTCCATGCCCGAAGACGAAGGTGGACCGGCGCTCGCGCCCACGCTGTCCGAATGGCTCAAAGCACGCGAGGAGACCGCCCGCCACCTGGCTGCGGGTGCCGCGCGAACGGTCGACGAGGCGTGGGTGCAGCGGCTCGCCGACCTGCTCGCGACCGAGCGGTCGTGGCAGGAGCAGTACACCGAACTGGTGGCTCTGGGCAGCACGGACGGCCGCTTCCCCCACTCGAACCGCTGAATCGCGTCCGAACCCGCCCTGTCTCACGGCCGAAGTTCCGGTTCGTCAAATTCTTGCGTGATCCTGTTGACACCTTGCACTCTGGAGTCGAATCGCCGACAAAGGAGTTCGCGATGTCCCTGTCACGCCGAACACTGCTCAGCACCGCGCTCGCCGCTCCCGCCCTGGGGCTCCTGCCCGCCCCGGCGCACGCGGCAAGCCCACCCGGCGACGTCGTCGGCAAGATCACCGTCGGGTACCAGGGCTGGTTCGCCTGCCGCGGGGACAACTCCCCCATCGACGGCTGGTGGCACTGGAACGACGACTGGAGCCGGCCGCCCGCACCGCCCACCAGTTCCATCGTCGCGTGGCCGGACGTCCGCGACTACGCGCGCACGTACCCGACCGCGTTCGCCGGCCTCGGCGACGGCCGGCCCGCCACGCTCTTCTCCCACTACGACCGGCAGACCGTCGACGTGCACTTCCAGTGGATGCGCGACAACAACATCGACACGGCCGCCCTGCAACGGTTCGACCCGACCGGCGGCGAGGGCCCGATCCGCGACGCCGTGACCGCGCACGTCCGGCCGGCCGCTGAGGCCACCGGGCGGAAGTTCTACATCATGTACGACGTCACGAACTGGACGAACATGCAGTCGGAGATCAAGGCCGACTGGCTGGGCAAGATGTCCGCCTGCACGGCCTCCGCCGCCTACGCCCGGCAGAACGGCAAACCCGTCGTGTGCATCTGGGGCTTCGGGTTCAACGACCCCGGCCGGCCTTTCGGGCCGGAGGCCTGCCAGGACGTCGTCGACTGGTTCAAGGCGCGCGGCTGCTACGTGATCGGCGGCGTCCCGACCCACTGGCGGCTGGAGGTCGAGGACTCGCGGAAGGGCTTCGGCGGCGTCTACCGGTCGTTCGACATGATCTCGCCGTGGATGGTCGGCCGGATCGGCACCCCGGCGGACACCGATCGCTTCCACGTCAACGTGAACGTGCCGGACCAGGCCGAGTGCGACGCGCGCGGGATCGACTACCAGCCCTGCGTGCTGCCGGGTGACGTAGGTTCGCGGCAACGGTTGCACGGCGACTTCATGTGGCGGCAGTTCTACAACATGGTCCGCCTTGGCGCACAAGCCATCTACATCTCGATGTTCGACGAGTTCAACGAGGGCAACCAGATCTGCAAGACCGCCGAGACACTGGCCGACGTGCCGGTCGGGTCCGGCTACCTCGCACTGGACGAGGACGGCACCCGGTGCTCCGCCGACTACTACATGAGGCTGACCGGCGACGGCGGCAGGATGCTCAAGGGTGAGATCGCCCTCACCGCCGTCAGGCCCACCCAGCCGTGGATCGGCGGTCCGCCCACCCCGGACACCGACCTGGCCGCCGGGCGCCCGACCACCCAGAGCTCGCAGACCCAGCACTACGGCAGCGGGTTCGCCGTCGACAGCGATCCGCACTCCTACTGGGAGAGCGCGAACAACGCCTTCCCGCAGTGGATCCAGGTCGACCTCGGTGCGGCGCACGCCGTGCGCGGGGCCGTGCTCGCGCTCCCACCGAACCCCGCCTGGGGCCGGCGCACCCAGACCGTGACGATCGAGGGCAGGGCGAACGGCCAGACCTTCAGCCCGCTCGCCGGGCCGGCCGGGTACGTCTTCGACCCCGACACAGGCAACTCGGTCACGGCCACGCTGCCCGGCACCCAGGTCCGGTACGTCCGGCTCACGTTCACCGGGAACACGGCCTGGCCTGCGGGGCAGCTGTCGAGTGTGAAGCTCCACACCTGATCGAGCCGCCGCTTCTCGCCGGATGGGCGCTGTACAACTAGAACGTGTTCTAGGTAATCTGCACCACATGATCGCCACAGTGGTGTGGGGCACCGGCAACGTCGGCCGTGCCGCCATTCGCGCCGTCGATGCCCATCCGGCGCTGAAGCTGACGGCCGTGGTCGTCCACAACCCCGAGAAGGCCGGCCGCGACGCCGGCGATCTCGCCGGGATCGAGCAGGAGCTCGGAGTCACGGCCACGAACGACATCGACGCCGTGCTCGCCACGAGTCCGCGTGCCGTGGTGTACGCCGCGTCCGGTGACGTCCGGCCGGACGACGCGCTGGCCGACATCACCAAGGCGATCCGCGCGGGCGCGGTGGTCGTCACCCCGTCGCTGTACGCGCTGTACGACCCGCGCAGCGCGCCGCCCGAACTTCGAGAACCGGTTCTAGCCGCGATCAAGGAGGGCGGCGGGTCGCTGTTCGTCTCCGGCGTCGATCCCGGCTGGGGCAACGACATCCTGCCGCTGCTGGTCAGCGGGCTCGGCCACACCATCGACGCCGTGCGCTGCCAGGAGATCTTCGACTACTCCACCTACGACCAGCCCGACGCGGTGCGGTGGCTGATCGGATTCGGGCAGCCGCTCGACTACCAGGCGCCGATGCTGATGCCGACGGTGCCGACCATGGTGTGGGGCGGGCAGATCCGGTTGATGGCCAGGGCGTTCGGGGTCGAGCTCGACGAGATCCGCGAGACCGTCGACCGGCGCGCGCTGGACGAGACGGTGACGACGCGGACCATGGGCGAGTTCGAGAAGGGCACGCAGGGCGCGATCCGGTTCGAGGTGCAGGGCATCGTGGAGGGCGAACCGCTCATCGTCATCGAGCACGTGACGCGCATCCACAACTCGTGCGCGACGGACTGGCCGATGCCCCCGTCCGGCGACGGCACGCACAAGGTGATCATCGAGGGCCGGCCGCGCATCGAGGTCTCGGTCGAGTCCGCCGACGAGGGCGAGAACCGTTCCGCGGGGGGCAACGCGACCGCCGTCGGCCGCATCGTGAACGCCATCGACTGGCTCGCCGAGGCCGAACCGGGACTCTACGACGCGCTCGACGTCCCGCTGCGGCCCGCGGCCGGCAAGCTCGGAAGGAGCAGGTCGTGAACATCGACATCCCCGAGGGCAAGGACCCCATCGGATACGTGTGGGGCGAGCTCGTGCCGGGCATCGGCATGGCCGCCGCGAACCTCTCGCTGGCCGTGTACCAGCACACCACGCTGGGGCTGCGCGAGTTCGAGGCGGCGCGGCTGCGGATCGCGCAGATCAACGGCTGCATGTTCTGCCTCGAATGGCGGACCGAACGCGACGGCGAGAAGGTCGAGGACGACTTCATCGACGCGGTGACCCAGTGGCGCACCACCGACGCCTTCGACGACCGGGCGAGGCTGGCCGCGGAGTACGCCGAGCGGTACGCACTGGATCACCACGGTCTCGACGACGAGTTCTGGTCTCGCATGACCGCGCACTACAGCCAGGTGGAGATCGTCGAACTCACGATGAGCGTCGGGGCCTGGCTCGTCTTCGGCAGGTTGAACCGGGTGTTCGGCCTCGACGCCATCTGCGTGCTACCGAAGTTCTGAGGTCCATCCCGGACTCAGAGGTCGGTGGCGATGATCTTCTCGATGTTCCTCTCGGCGAGCGCCGTGATCGTGACGAACGGGTTCACCACGGTGGTGCCGGGAATCAGCGACCCGTCCATCACGTAAAGGCCCGGATAGCCGTGCAGGCGCCCGTAGTTGTCGGTCGCCTTGTTCAGGACCGCGCCGCCCAGCGGGTGGTACGTCAGGTGGTCGCCCCAGATCTTGTAGACGCCGAAGAGGTCGGTCCGGTAGATCGTCCCCTCCTTTGAGTTGATCTTGTCGAAGATGGTCTTCGCCGCGGTGATCGAGACGCTCTTCCACGCCGTCTGCCAGTTCAGGTCGACCTTGCCCGCGGCGGCGTTCCAGGTGAACTGGGCGCGGTTCGGGGTCTTCGTGATCGACAGGTAGAACGACGCGTAGGTCTCGATGCCGGTCGGCAGCGGTGCCACCTCGGCGAAGGCACCGCCCGCGGCCCAGTTGTCGATGCCCAGGGTCGGGATGGACGACTGCAGCTTGCCGGTCGGGTCCCACATGTGGTTCGCGCGGCCGCACATGACGTTGCCGTTGTCGCCCCAGCCCTTGCCGACCTCGCCGTTCAGGTTCGGCAGCGCGCCCGTGGCCTTGAGCTTGACCAGGAGCTTGCTCGTGCCGACGCTGCCCGCCGCGAAGAACACCTTCGCCGCGGTCACCTCCTTGACCGCGATGGGGTCGCCGTTGGTGTTGAGCTGCTCGATGGTGACCTTGTAGCCGCCCGTCGCGGGCACGACGTTCACGACCCGGTGCAGCGGCGAGATGGTGACGCGCCCGGTCGCCCTGACCTTGCTGAGGTAGGTCTTCTGCAAGGACTTCTTGCCGTAGTTGTTGCCGTAGAGGATCTCTCCGACCAGCGCCGACTTCGGCGCCGTTCCCGCCGCCTCCTGCTCCATGTAGTTCCAGTCGTACACGGTGGGCACGAAGACGTACGGGAAGTTCGACCGTTGGGCGTGCTTCCGGCCGACCCGCGCGTACTGGTAGGCCTCGGTCGTGTCGAACCAGGCCGGCCGGATCATGTTGACCCCGAGCTCAGCGTTGGCGCGGGGGTAGTAGGTGCCGTACATCTCGTCGGGGTTCACCGTCGGCAACACGTCGCCGAAGTGCTCGCGTTTCGGCGTCACGGCCATGCCGCCGTTGACGAGCGAGCCGCCGCCGACGCCGCGTCCCTGGTAGACGGTGATGCCGGCGAAGTCCTCGGCGTCGAGGATGCCGGTGTAGCGCGGGATCGCCTTGTCGATCGGGAAGCCCAGGAAGTTGCTGAGCGGCTGCTTCGTCTTGGTGCGCAGCCAGAACGACCGCTGGTCCGGCGTGGTGGTGTTGGCGAAGATCTTCCCGTCCGCGCCGGGGGTGTCCCACGCCATGCCCATCTCGACCATGTGGACGTCGACGCCGGCCTGGGCGAGACGCAGTGCCGCCACGCTGCCGCCGTACCCGGTGCCGATTACCAGGGCGGGGACCACCGCCGCGTCCGCGATCGAAGCCGCCGCCTGTGCCACCGGCGTGACGCCACCGAGCGCGACAGCTCCCAGAATAGAACCTGTTCCAGTAATGAACGAACGTCGCGAAGGACCCTTGAAACCGTTGTCACACGTCATTGTGTGGGTCATGTGATCTTCCTCACTGTGGGCGCATGAGAACAAGTTATACCGGCGGTTGTAGATCAAGTCACTACCTGGTAGTCCCGGTTCGCCCGGCTGCGCGGCGCAGGTGAGGGTCTTGGTGGCGAGAACCGGGGACGGCGCGGACAACCCGTACGGCCCAGTACGACCACACGATCCGGGAATGTCGCGACACGCATGGCCGCCCGACAATCGAGCGATGCCCTCGGTATCTGGTGGTGGTGAGGACGCGAGACCGAGCGTCCTGGTGGTGGGTGCGGGGATCGCCGGCCTGGCGGCGGCACGCGCGCTGCGCGAGCTGGGCCATCCCGTGACGGTGCTGGAGGCCCGCGACCGGGTCGGCGGCCGGATCTGGACCGACGAGCACGGGGTCGACCTGGGCGCGCACTGGATCCACGGCACGGACGGCAACCCGATCACCGAACTGGTGGAGGACCTGGGAATCCCGTACAGCTACGTGGGCGGGGACAGCGCCTACACCGGCGGGTTCGACAGCCTCGACCTGTTCGGCGCGGACCGGCGGGCGGTGAACCACCGCTACAAGAGCCGCACCCTCGAACTGGCCGACGAGGTCCTGCACGAGCTGGAACGCCGCGCCGCCGTGGCGCGCAAGGAAGACCATCCGGACGTTCCGCTCGGCGAGGCCATGCGCCAGGTCCTGGCCGAACGCGGTCTGTCCCCGGAGGACGAACAGGCCGTGCGGTACCACCTGAACGTGATCCTGCGCGAGGACGCGGCGGAAGACCCGGACAAGCTCTCGTTGAAGCACTGGGAAGACGGCTACCTCGTCTACGGCTATGGCGACAGCACGTTGCACCAGGGCTATCAGTCCGTTGTGGACGCTCTGGCCGACGGACTGGACATCCGGCTGGGCCACGTGGTCACGCGCGTCGAGGACGGCCGCGTCAGCACGGACCAGGGCCCGTTCGAGGCCGACAAGGTGCTCGTCACGGTGCCGCTGGGGGTGTTGAAGGCCGCCGCGGTCGAGTTCGTGCCGCCGCTGCCCGAGGCCAAGCGGTCGGCGATCGCCCGGCTCGGGTTCGGCACGCTCAACAAGATCGCGCTGCACTACGACGAACCGTTCTGGCCGCGCGACCAGTACGTGTTCGGCTACCTCTGCCGCGACACGGACCGCTATCCCACCGTCGTCATCAGCATGTGGAAGTCGCACGGCAAACCGGTTCTGGTGATGCTGCTCGGCGCGTCACTCGGCCGTGCGATGGAGACGTGGTCCTCAGAAGAGGTCTCGGCGTACGCGACGGAGGTCGTCCAGGACCTCTTCGGTGCGGACGCGCCCGCTCCCTCCGGCATCTCGCGCACGACGTGGTCCTCCGACCCGTACGCGCTGGGGTCGTACACCTGCATCGGCGTCGACTCGTCCTCGAAGGACATCGCGACACTCGCGGAACCGGTCGGCGACAGGCTGTTCTTCGCCGGCGAGGGCACGAACCCGTACCACTGGGGCTGCGTGCACAGCGCCTACGAGTCAGGCCGCCGCGAGGCCGCGCGCATCAGCGGCAACTCTCACCTCTACACCTCGCCCAGCGCGGGCAAGTCCCGCGCCCAGTCACGCAACACCGACCGGATGCTGCGGTTCGTGCGGATGCGGATGAACCACATCACCGAGCGCGAACTGACCGAGCGGGTGGCGTGCCTGCGGTGCAGCGTCGACCCCCACGGGGTGCGGTTGTTCGGCGCGCTCGCCGACTCCGAACTGGAGACGCTCGCCTCCATGTTCGACGAGATCCCCTACACGGCGGGCGACACGCTGTTCCACGAGGACGACGCGGCGCACGGCGTGTTCCTGGTCGCGTCCGGTCAGGTCGAGATCGACTTCGGCGGGATCTACGAACGGTCGGTGCTCGGCCGGGGCGCGCTGCTCGGCCACTACGACATGTTCTTCAACGCCCGCACCACCTCGGCGACGGCGCTGACCGACGACGTCGTGGCGTTCTACCTCGACCACTACCGCTATCAGAGTTTCCTCTGCGCGTTCCCAGAAGTGATGATGCTGATGCTCTCGGACCTCGTGACGCGGTGGGAGCAGTTGGAAAGCGCCCTCGGTTCCGCGACCCTGCCGAAATTGAGTGGAACGGTGCGACCTCAGGCCGCTACGTTCCTGCCGGACTGATCCCCAGGGGCAAGGACGTGCCGTTGTACACCGTGTGAATTCTCCCAAGCACTTGGTTCTCGTTGCGCGACGCTCTTTGAGCGCCGTGCTCCCTTTGCTGCGGATTTTTCACCGAACGGTGTACTCCTGTGCTCATCACCTGGGCCGTCGTGCCCACCTGCCTTCCTCAAGTCCGCCGTCGTTGCCACGTGTGCGCCGCCGACCGCTTCCGGGCGAGCGGCAAGTTCCGCGTCAACGCCAACCACAAGGTCCTCGACGCCTGGCTCCTCGTGCTCTGCACGGGCTGCGGGGACACGGCCAAGCTCACGATCTTCGAGCGGACCCACGTCCGCGCGGTCCGGCCCGCACTGCTGGACCGGCTGCACGCCAACGACCCGTCACTGGTCGCGGAACTGCTGCAGGACACCGTTCTGCAGCGCCGCAACCACGTCTCCCTCGACTGGGAGGGCGCGTGGCGGCTCGACACCGGCGGGTCCGATCACCTCGACCAGGAGGTGGCCGACGTGTCGGTGCGGTTCACAGCACGGATCCCGGTCCGGCCGGTGCGGCTGATCGCGGACGCGTGCGGTCTGACGCGCGGTGAGGTCGAACGGCTGATCACCGATGGGAAGGCCGTGTCGGCGATCCGGCTGACCGGCAAGGTCTCCGGCGACTTCACCTTCACGCTCAAGCGCTGAACGAGCGTTTCAACGCGGCCAGTACGGCGGCCATGCCCGGTGGATCGGGCGGGTCGCCGTACGTCGCGGCACGCATGTGACGTATCGCGTCGTGCGCTGAATGGGCTCTTGATCGCTCCACATCGTCAGGCCAAGGTGAGGAAGGTTCAGGTCCCTGAACACCTCGGAAGCCGACGGCGTCAGACGAGGAGCACGAATGCGGAAACGCACGACGATCGTCCCTCTGCTAGCCCTCCTGAGCCTGGTCCTCCCCGCACCCGCGACCGCCCAGCCCAACGGCACGGTGGTCTCCGGGCAGGCCAGGTTCCAGATCCTCTCCCCCACCCTGGTCCGTTCCGAATTCGCCGGGGACCGCCGCTTCGAAGACCAGGGCACTTACAACGTTGTAAACCGCACTTTCCCCCGCACGGCCTACACCTCGCGCGTGCAGGACGGCTGGCTGACCATCACCACGTCGGCCATGACGCTGCGGTACCGCGTGGGGTCCGGACCGTTCCGCGCGGACAACTTCGAGCTGAAGACGGCCGGCACGACCGCGTCCCCGTGGCGGCGGGTGGTCTGTGCGACCGGGCAGCTCTGCGAGGCCGAGGACCAGCAACGGGAAGGCCTGCTGGTCGCGGCCGACCACGCCGGGCACTCCGGTGCCGGGTTCGTGGCCGGGTTCTCCTACCTCAACAACGGGATCACGGCGACGGTGCGTGCTGCCAGCGCGGGCAGGCACCGGCTGGTCGTGAAGTACGCGAACGGGCGCGGTGGTGACGGCAAGCACGAGAGCCGCACGCTCGGGCTGTCCGTCGACGGGCAGGCTCCTCGTCAGGTCACGCTGCCCGCGACCGCCGACTGGGGTGCCTGGCAGCAGGTGTCCACGGACGTCGACCTGTCCGCGGGCGAACACCGTGTCTCCCTGACGCGCGGTGCCGCCGACTCGGGCAACGTCAACGTTGACAGCCTCGCCCTGCTCAGCGGTGACCAGGCCTATCCCGGCGTGCGAGCGGTGGACGACTGCCGGTTCGGCACCAGCTGCGAGGCCGAGAACGGCGTGCTGAGCGGTTCGGCCAAGGTCGCGGTCGAGCACGCCGGGTTCGCGGGCACCGGGTTCGTCGCCGAACTCGTCGGGGGCACGCGGCTGAGCCAGCGCGTGACCAGCGTTCCGGCGGCGGGCACGTACCCCGTGGTGCTGCGCTACGCCAACGGTGTCGGTGGCGACGGCAAGCACGAGCCTCGGACCGTGCTGCTCAACGGTCAGGCGGTCACGCTGCCCGTCACGGCGAACTGGGGCACGTGGTCCACCGCGACGGCGCAGGTGTCGTTGCCCGCGGGCACTTCCGACCTCACCGTCACGTGCCCGGACACGGGGTGCCACGTCAACCTCGACACCGTCGGGATCAACAGCTCCGTCCAGCACCTGCCGCTCGGCGGCTACCGGCGTTCGCTCGACGGCTACACCGGCAACAGCGGTGATCCTCAGCTGACGCCCGGTCTGATGTACCGCGACGGCTGGTACCTGCTGGACGACACGACTTCCGCTCTGCGCAACGGAACTCCGCGCGCGGACCGGGGCGCGCAGCCGTACCAGGACGGCTACGTGTTCGGCTACGGCCAGAACCACAAGACGGCGCTCGGTGATCTCACCGCGCTGACCGGCGGGCCGAAGTTGTTGCCGCGCTGGGCTTACGGCGTCTGGTACTCGGAGTACATCGACCGGACGGCCGCCGACTACCGCGACCGGATCCTGCCGGCGTTCCGGCAGCACGGCGTACCGCTGGACGTGCTCGTGGTCGACACCGACTTCAAGGGGCACAACCTGTGGAACGGCTGGCGCATGGACCAGGCGAAGTTCCCGGACCCGCAGGGCTTCCTCGACTGGGCGCACGGTGAAGGCCTGCACAGCACGCTCAACATCCACCCCAGCATCCAGGGCGACGACCCGGACTTCGCCCAGGCGCAGGCCACCGCGAAGGGCAAGCTGGCCAAGGGTTCCTGCACGAACTGCTACGTGTTCGACTGGGGCGACCCCGACCAGCTGCGCGCGTACCTGGAGCTGCACCGGAAGATGCCGACCGACTTCTGGTGGCTCGACTGGTGTTGCGACGGCTCGGGTTCGTCGCTGCGCGGCGTCACGCCCGACTCGTGGATCAACGAGCAGTACGCGAAGATCGGCTCGTTCGCGTTCTCGCGCGGCTTCGGATCGTTGCAGGCCGGTGGGTACAGCGGCTCCGGGCCGTTGCCGACCGGTCCGTGGGCGGAGAAGCGCTCGACCCTGCACTTCACCGGCGACACGTCGTCGACGTGGGGCACGCTGAAGGCGACCATCGGCTACACCTCGGCCGAGGGCGTGTCGACGGGGATGTCCAACATCAGCCACGACATCGGCGGCCACAACGACACCACCGGGCTGCGCGGCTCGGAGACCTACCTCGACAACGGCCAGGTCCGCTACACCACCAAGATGCCGGACGACATGTACGCCCGGTGGGTGCAGCTGGGCGCGTTCCAGCCCATCACGCGGCTGCACAGCAACCACGGCGACCGCCTGCCGTGGCAGTACGGGGCGGTCGCTCAGGCGTCGGCGACGAAGTTCCTGAACCTGCGCGAAAGGCTCGTGCCGTACATCTACTCGCTGGCGGAGCAGGCGAACCGGACCGGCGTGCCGATCCAGCGGCCGGCGTGGCTCGAGTACCCGGGCAGTCCGGAGGCCTACTCCACCGTGGACAGCCAGTTCCTGCTCGGGCCGGACGTGCTGGTCGCGCCGATCACGACGCCCGGCGACTCCGGTTCGACGCGCGTCTGGTTCCCGCCGGGGCAGTGGACCGACTACTTCACCGGACAGGTCTACCAGGGCAACACCTGGGCGACCGTCAGCGCGGGCCTGGACACCATGCCGGTGTTCATGCGCGCGGGCGGCATGCTGGTGGAACGGTCGGAGAACGTGTCCAACGACGTGCAGAACCCGGCCGGCCCGCTGACCGTGCACGTGACGGCCGGCGCCAAGGGCGAGTTCACGCTGTACGAGGACGGCGGGCGCACCCGGATCGTCCAGCACGGCGACACGGTCGTCCTGCTGTCCGGCAAGGTGTCCAAGCGGGACTGGAAGTTCGTCGTGCACAAGGCGGACGGGTCCAGCCACGTCGTGCAGGCGCGCAACTCGCCGGCGGTGGTCAGTCTTCGGGCACCCAGGTGAGCAGCCTGACCTTCGCGACGGTGCGGACGTGCTTGCGCATCGCCGCGGCGGCCTTCTTCGCGTCCCCCGCGGCGATGGCCTCGTAGATCGCCGTGTGCTGCGCCAGTGACCGGGACGGGCGCCCCGGCTGGCGCAGCGACTCGGTGCGGCTCTCGGTGATCTGCTCGGCGATGGTCTTCATGAACTCGGCGAGCAGCGAGCTGTGGGCGGCGGCGGTGACGGCGGCGTGGAAGCGGCGATCCCCTTCCACCCCGTTGTCACCGCCGTCGATCTCGTCGCGCATGAAGTCCAGCGCCTCGCGGATCGTCTCCAGCTCGGCGTCGGTGCGGCGTTCGGCGGCCAGTTCGGCGAGCTTGGTCTCCAGCGCTTCGCGGGCCTCCAGCACCTCGGGGAGGCGTTTGCGGCGTTCGACGAGCTGCTCGACCGGTTCGACGTCGAGGGTGTCGCGCACCAGGTACGTGCCTCCGCCGTGCCTTGCCTCGACCAGGCCCTGGACCTCGAGCACCACGATCGCCTGCTTGACCGACGCGCGGCTGACCCCGAGGCTCGCGGCGAGGTCGCGTTCGGCGGGCAACCTGTCCCCCGCGCTCAGCCCGGCCTCGGTCACGTGCGCGCGCAGGCGTTCGAGCACCTGCTCGTACAGGCGGGACTTCACCATCGGCCTCAGTGCCTCGGACATCGTCCCAGGATAACCGGTCAAGTGGCTCAGCCACTAGGCCACCTCTTGACAGCGGCTGGACCGTGGGCGGAAAGTGGCTGAACCACTTGGCCACTGAGCCGGCTCAGGCCAACCCACCCGGACAGTCCCAACGACGGGAGCCCTGCATGTCCGCCGAACTGATCTCGATACTCGTGCTGGTCGTGGTGTTCGTCCTAGCCACGACCAGGTCGATCAACATGGGTGCGCTCGCCTTCGCCGCGGCCTTCGGGGTCGGCACGCTGGTGGCGGACATGAAGACCGACGACATCTTCAAGGGCTTCCCCGGCTCCTTGTTCGTCGTGCTCGTCGGGGTGACGTTCCTGTTCGCCATCGCCCGCGCCAACGGCACCACGGACTGGCTGGTGCACATGGCGATCCGGCTGGTCGGCGGACGGATCGCGCTGATGCCGTGGGTGATGTTCGCGATCACCGGCGTGCTGACGGCGATCGGCGCGGTGAGCCCCGCCGCGGTCGCCATCGTGGCGCCGATCGCGATGGGCTTCGCGGCCAAGTACCGGATCAGCCCGCTGCTGATGGGCGTCATGGTCGTGCACGGCGCGCAGGCCGGCGGGTTCTCCCCCATCAGCATCTACGGCACGATCGTCAACGGCATCGTGGCCAAGGAAGGCCTGCCGGGCAACGAGGTCGTGCTGTTCCTGGCCAGCCTCGTGGTGAACCTGCTGATCGCCGCCGTGGTGTTCGTGGTGCTGGGCGGCATGAAGCTCGCCAGGCAACCGCTGGAAGCACCCGCGCTGGCCCGCACCGGTGGTGGTGGCGACGACGCTCTCGGCGGTGGAGTCGGTGACGACGACACCCGCGACGTGACCGACGTGGCGGAAGAGCGCGTCGCCCTGACCGCGCCCCGCATCGCGACCCTCCTCGGCCTGGCGGCCCTCGTGATCGCCGCGCTGGTGTTCGACCTCGACGTCGGCCTCGCCGCGATCACGGTGGCCGTGCTGCTCAGCGTGGTGTGGCCGGACACCTCCAAGGAGGCGATCACCCAGATCACCTGGCCGACGGTGCTGCTGATCTGCGGCATCCTCACCTACGTCGCCGTGCTGCAGACGATGGGCACGATCAAGTGGGCGGGCGACTCGGTCGCCGGTGTCGGCGCTCCCCTGCTCGCCGCCCTGCTGATCTGCTACATCGGCGCGATCGTGTCGGCGTTCGCCTCGTCCGTCGGCATCATGGGCGCGCTGATCCCACTGGCCGTGCCGTTCCTGCTGCAGGGCGAGGTCAGCGCGATCGGCCTGATCGCGGCCCTGGCGGTGTCGGCGACCGTGGTCGACGTGAGCCCGTTCTCCACCAACGGCGCCCTGGTGCTGGCCGGCGCGCAGGACGTCGACCGTGACAAGTTCTTCAAGCAACTGATGGTCTACGGCGGGATCATGGTCGCGGCGGCGCCGCCGCTGGTCTGGCTCGCCCTCGTCGTCCCGGGAATCTGGTGACCCTGATGTTCGCCTTGCAGTCCGACCGCGTCGCCCTCCGCTTCGGCGACCGCACCCTCACCCACACCGAGCTCGCCGCGTGCGCCGGAACACTGGCGCGGCAGCTGTCCGGCCTGCCTCGGGTGGCGATCTGGGCGACCCCGACGATCGAGACGTGTGTCGCGGTGGTCGCGGCCCTGCTCGCCGGGGTGCCCGCCGTGCCGCTCAACCCGAAGGTCGGCGAACGCGAGCTCGCGCACATCGTGGCGGACAGCGCGCCCGTGCAGGTGCTCGCGGCTCCCGGCACACCGCTTCCCGCCGGACTGGATTCGGTGCCGCGCCGCGACGTCACGCTCGACGGCGGTGCCTTCGAGCCGTTCGCCGATCCCGGTGGCGAGGCCCCGGCGTTGATCGTCTACACCTCGGGCACCACCGGTGCACCCAAGGGCGTCGTGCTGCCGCGCCGCGCGATCGTGTCCACTTTGGACGCGGTCGCGGATGCGTGGGAGTGGACCCCGGAGGACGTGCTGGTGCACGCGTTGCCGTTGTTCCACGTGCACGGCCTGATCCTCGGCGTGCTGGGCCCGTTGCGGCGGGGCGGCACGGTGCACCACCTCGGCAAGTTCTCCACCGACGCGGTCGTCCGGGCCCTGGACGACGACGGCACGATGATGTTCGGCGTTCCCACGATGTACCACCGCATCGCGGAGGAGGTGGGAGGCGACGTGAAGCTCGCCAACGCGTTGAGCGGGGCGCGGCTGCTGGTGTCGGGCTCGGCGGCGTTGCCGGTGCGCGACCACGAGCGGATCACCGCCGCGACCGGCCAGCGCGTGGTCGAGCGGTACGGGATGACCGAGACGCTGATGAACACCAGCGTCCGCGCGGACGGCGACCGCAGGCCGGGCGTGGTCGGCGTGCCGCTGCCCGGTGTCGAGGTGCGGCTGGTCGACGAAGCCGGGCTGGCGCTGGACGACGTCGGCGCGATCGGCGAGATCCAGGTGCGGGGACCGAACCTGTTCACCGAGTACCTCAACCGGCCCGACGCCACCACCGAGGCGTTCGCGGACGGATGGTTCCGCACCGGCGACGTGGGCACGCGCGACGAGGACGGCTACTTCCGCATCGTCGGGCGCAAGGCGACGGACATCATCAAGAGCGGCGGCTACAAGATCGGCGCGGGCGAGATCGAGAACGCCCTGCTGGAGCACCCCGGCGTGAAGGAGGTGGCGGTGACCGGCGAGCCCGACGACGACCTGGGCGAGCGGATCGTCGCCTGGGTCGTGCCCGCCGGGGCCGAGCCGTCCCCGGACGAGCTCGCCGGGCACGTGGCGCGGCTGCTCACCCCGCACAAGCGGCCTCGGGTGGTGCGGTTCGTGGAGTCGTTGCCGCGCAACGACATGGGCAAGGTGATGAAGCGTGCCCTGCGGGCGTGAGTCCGCCCGTGAGCTGATCGGCCGGCTGGCGTCGGCGTTCGAGGAGCTGCCGGACGAGCTGGGTCCCCTCGCCGGTGACGGACCGCTCGGCTGGCCGGGGTACGGCGACCAGCTCGCGCGGGCGGCCGCCTCGACCGGCGAACGCGAGTCCGTCGTCTGCGGGGTCGCGGAGATCGGCGGCGTCACGACCGCGGTGGTGGCGTTCGAGTTCGGGTTCCTCGGCGGCTCGCTGGGAACCCACACCGGCGCCCGCGTCGAGCAGGCCTTCACGCACGCCCGCGAACGCCGCCTGCCGGTGGTGTCGCTGGTCGCGACCGGCGGTAGCCGCATGCAGGAGGGCACGCTCGCGTTGATGCAGCTGCCCCGGATCGCCCGGCAGCTCACGCTGACCCGCGAGGCCGGGCTGCCGCACGTCGCCGTGCTGCGCGATCCCACGACCGGGGGCGGCTGGGCCACGCTCGGCGCGGGTGCGGACGTCGTGCTGGGACTGCGCGGCGCGCAGGTCGGGTTCGCCGGCTCACGGGTGCGGCCGCCGGGGTACTCGGTGACGCAGCAGTTCGCGGCCGGTCTGGTCGACCAGCT
This sequence comes from Lentzea californiensis, assembly GCF_024648825.1. Classification (GTDB taxonomy): domain Bacteria; phylum Actinomycetota; class Actinomycetes; order Mycobacteriales; family Pseudonocardiaceae; genus Lentzea; species Lentzea californiensis. The sequence goes on along the minus strand of NZ_JANBBE010000005.1, from coordinate 65,187 downwards.
CGTGCCTCCCGAGGAGCTGCGCGAGCGGCTGGAGCGCTGGCTGCGGCTGCTCACCACGGCCACCGGCGGCCCCGCCCCCGTGCCGGCGGCGCTGGGCCAGGCGACGTTGCCGAAGACCGGCTGGGACGCGGTGGTGCGCGCCCGCACGCTGGGCCGGCCGCGCGCCAAGGAGTACCTCGCGGCCTACTTCGACTGGCACGAGCCGGTCAACGGCGACCGCTGCGGCGGCGTCGACCCCGGTGTGCTGTGCGGGTTCGGGCACCGCGACGGGCGGACCGTCGCCTACGCGGCGCAGTGCGGCACGGCGACCCGGCCCGCCGGGTTCCGCACGGCGGCCCGTCTCGTCCGGCTGGCGGACCGGCTGGGGATCCCGGTGCTGACGCTCGTGGACACACCGGGCGCGGCCAACGACGCGGCCGCAGAGAAGGCGGGAGTGGGCGCCGCGATCGCCGACATGTTCACCGCGGTCGCGGCCGCGCACGTGCCGGTGACGACGCTGGTGATCGGCGAGGGCGGCTCCGGTGGCGCGCTGGCGTTCGCCGCACCGGACCGGATGTGGGTGACGCCGGACGGCTACTTCGCGGTCATCTCACCGGAGCTGGCGAACGCGATCCTCAAACGGGACCCCGCGCGGGCGCGGCAGACGGCGGAGGAGTTGCGGTTGCGGCCGCAGGACCTGGTCGAGCTGGGCGTGGCGCGGGGAATCGCCCAGCTCGGCCAGTCCGCTGATCAGGCCACGGCCATGTAGAGGAACGCCAGAAGCGAACTCGGGACGCAGATGGTCACGAGACCGACCACGCCGTAGAACGGCTCCTTCTTCTTCAGCATCGCGCCCAGCGCGCCGACACCGACGAGCACGGACGCGACGAACAACACCAGAACGACGTACGACATGTGAAGTCCTCAGGTCAGGGGGTGGGTGGAGCCGGGAGCGGCCGCGTGCGGCGGTGCCCGGCTCGACCGGTGACCTGCAGTCGTTGCTTCTACGTTCTGAGCGGCGGCCACCACGACGGCTGCACGGGCCCGTGGCGGGCACGGGCCCGTCGTGGAGCCGGGCAGCGCCCAACAGGCGTCCGGGGACGCCGTCGTCTGCACGTGGACGGCCGAGACCGGCGCGTTGAGCCCCGATCCCGGCCGGTCCGCGGCCGTGTCGCGGGTGCTCGTGCCGACGAACGCCAGCAGCAGGACCAGCAGGAGTGCCGGCCACCTCACTGAGCGGCTGCCCGCCTGCGGAGGAAGAACTCGCCGACCGGCTCCACGAAACGCGCCGCGATCGGGCCGATGATCGCCATCAGCAACACGTACGCGGTGGCGAGCGCGGCCAGTTGCTCGTTCACGTGACCGGAGGCGACCGCGAGCCCGGCGATGACGATGGAGAACTCCCCTCTCGCCACCAGCGCGGCACCCGTGCGGGCGCGGCCCATCAGCCCGATGCCCTGGCGGCGCGCGGCCCACCAGCCCGTCGCCACCTTCGTCACGGTGGTGATCACGGCCAGCAGCACCGCCATGCCGAGCACGGGCGGGATCGAGCGCGGGTCGGTGTTCAGGCCGAACACCACGAAGAACATCGCGGCGAACAGGTCCCGCAGCGGCTCCAGCAGGCGCGTGGCGTTCTCGGCGGTGGAGCCGGAGATCGCGATGCCCAGCAGGAACGCGCCGACCGCGGCGGACACCTGCAGTTCCGAGGCGATGCCGGCGACCAGCAGCGCCGAGCCGAGCAGCTTGAGCAGGAACACCTCGTGGTCGGGACTGTCCACGACGGCCGAGATGACGCGGCCGTACTTCAGCGCCACCACCAGGACGATGGTGATCGCGAGCAGCGAGATGCCGACCGACGTGAGCCCTCCGACGAAGCTGACGCCCGCGAGCACGGCCGTGAGCACCGGCAGGTAGACGGCCATCGCCAGGTCCTCGAACACCAGCACCGAGAGGATCACCGGCGTCTCGCGGTTGCCCAGGCGGCCGAGGTCGCCGAGGACCTTCGCGATGATGCCGGACGACGAGATGTAGGTGACGCCCGCCATCGCCAGCGCGCCGACCGTGCCCCAGCCGAGCATCAGCGCGACGATCGCGCCGGGGGCCGCGTTGAGCACGATGTCGAGGACGCCGGCCATCCACGACTTCTTCAAGCCGGTGGTCAGTTCGGAAGCCGAGTACTCGAGGCCCAGCAGCAGGAGCAGCAGTACTACGCCTATCTCGCTGGCGAGGTGGGTGAAGTTCTCGATGCCGTGCAACGGGATCAGTCCGCCGGACCCGAACGCGAGACCGCCGACGAGGTAGAGCGGGATCGGCGAGATGCCGAATCTCCAGGCGAGGCGGCCGAGCAGACCCAGTCCGAAGAAGACCGCACCCAGCTGGATCAGCGCGATCGTGGTGTCGTGCACAGTCTCAGCCGCCCGTCAGGATGTCCGCGGCGGCGTCGAGACCGTCCGCGGTGCCGACGACGACCGCGAGATCGCCGTTCTCGAACAGGAAGCCGGGGCCGGGCGACGGGTGCGCGTTGCCCGCACGCACGACCGCGACGATGGAGGCGCCGGTGCGGGTGCGCAACGCCGTGTCGCCGAGGGTGCGGCTGGAGAACGCCGTGACCGGCAGCTGGCGGGTCGTGATCCCGGTGATGTCGGCGTGCTGCCTGGCGAGCTTCGAGACGAGCTGCGGCGCCCCGAGCAGCCCGGCGAGCGTGCCCGCCTCCTCCGGCGCGAGCGGGATCGACGCGGCGGTCGTGTCGGGATCATCCTGTTTGGACATGATGAGTTCGAACTTGCCGTCGCGGTAAGAGATCACGCCGATCCGGCGGCCGGAACGGAGGGAGAAGTCCTGCCTGACCCCTATGCCGGGCAGGGGCGTCACTTCGACGTTCACTCGAGTGTCCTAGGGTTCGACGAGCCCGGCGCGGATCGCGTACCGGGTGAGTTCGAGGCGGTCCTTGAGCCCGAGTTTCTGCAGCAGGTTGGCCCGGTGCCGCTCGACGGTCTTGACGCTGATCACGAGCATGTCGGCGATCTCCTTGGAGGAGTGGCCCTCCGCGACCAGCTTGAGGATCTCCTCCTCGCGATCGGTGATCGCCTTGGCCGGGAAGCCGCCGCCCTCCTTGGCTCGATCCAGGTAGTTGCGGATCAGCGAGTTCACCGCGCCGGGGTAGAGGAACGGCTCGCCGCGCATGGCCGAGCGGCAGGCCTCCACCAGGTCGCGGTCGGCGACGGACTTCAGCACGTACCCGGAGGCGCCCGCCTTGAGCGCCTCGAAGAAGTACTGCTCGTTGTCGTACATCGTGAGGATGAGGATCCGCAGGTCAGGCAGGAGGCGCGAGAGCTCCCGCGCCGCCTGCAGCCCGGTCAGCCGCGGCATGGCGATGTCGAGGATCGCCAGGTCCGGCTTGTCCTTCCGCGCCAAGCTGATCGCCTCCGCGCCGTCGCCGGCCTCGCCGACGACCTCCAGGTCGGGTTCGTTGTCCAGGATCATCCGGACGCCGCGGCGGACGAGCGCGTGGTCGTCCGCGAGCAAGATGCGCACTGTCATCCGCCCTCCCCCTTCGCTTTGACGGTCAGCCTGACCTCGGTGCCGCTCAGCGTCGGCCCGACGGTCAGGTCGGCGCCGACCAGCAGCGCGCGTTCCCGCATGCCGCGGATGCCCGCACCCTCCTGGCTGTCGCCGATCCCCCGGCCGTTGTCGCGCAGTCGTAGCTCCACTTCGGACGGACGAGCCGTCAGCGTCAGTTCGATCTCGTCGGCCTTCGCGTGCCGGACGGCGTTGGTGAGACCCTCCTGCGCGACGCGGTAGACGACCAGTTCGGTCTCGGCGTCGAGCGCGGGCAGGTTCTTGTCGAACGACCGCTTGATCGTGAGACCGGCCGGGTCGCCGATCTCACGCGCGAGCGCCTTGAGCGCGCTGACCAGCCCCAGCTCTTCCAGCACACCGGGCCGCAGCCTCCGCGCGATGCGGCGGATCTCGTCGAGCGTGCTGCGCGTCGTCTCCTGCACCTGGAGGAGCTCCTCGCGCGTCTCCGGCGGCGACTGGTCCGCCACCCGCTTCAGGCTCAGCAACACCGCCGTCAGCGACTGCCCCACCTCGTCGTGCAGCTCCTGCGCGACCCGCCGGCGTTCGGACTCCTGCGCGGAGAGGGCGATCGCCGAGCTGTACCCGCGCTCGGTCTCCAGGCGGTCGATCATGCTGTTGAACGTGGTGATCAGCTCCGCGATCTCCCCGTGCCCCGTCGCCTGCAACCGGGGTCCTGGCTTGAGCAGGTCGATCGTGGTCATCGCTCGCGTGAGCCGCCCGAGCGGCGCCAGCCCCACCCGGATCAGCACGGCGTTCGCGATCAGCATCACCACCAGCCCGGCCGCCAGCACCACCACCTCGCGCAACGGCGCCGGCGTCGACACCGTCGCGGGCCCGAACACGAGCACCATGGCCGCGATCACCAGAACCAGGGCGTTGAGCAGGAAGATCCGCCCGAACAACGACACGCGCGCCGCCTCTCCGCGATCACTTCCCACCACGCCTGCGAGGCTGACTGGCGGGAGCGCCACCTGTCCATCCGTGGCAACACCCATGTTCGCCGGGGGCGGGCAGGTGTGCCGGTCGGCGGGCTGCGGGTGAGGGCCGGGTGGGGACGGTCACGCCCGGCGGAGTGATGCCGATCGCTCTTCCCGGTGCCGGCACCCACGCCCGGAGCTGATCCCTCGTCCGGGCCGCCGCGGGTTGAGTGCCAGGACGGATCGCGAACACCGGTGGGCATGACGGATCGTGGAGTCAGACGCCCTCAACCGCTCTGGAGGCGCCCGATGATCCCCACCACCCGCCGCACGCGGACCTGGCCCTTCCACCTCGCGGCTCTCGCCCTGGTAGCGGCAGGCCTGCTCGTGCCGCACGCACTGCTCGTCGCCGCCGGACTGCTCCTGGCGGGCTCGGTGGCGCTCAGGCCCCGCGCGGAACGGTGAACACGCGCAGGAACGTGTCGAGCAGCTTGCGGCGGCCCTTCAGCTCGACCAGGCCGTCCCGCATCGCGCTGATGATCGCCCGGTAGGACGCCAGTTCGCCGTCGGCGAGCGCGACCGTGATGGTCAGGTCGGGCTCGACCGGGGCGGGACCGAGACCGGTGGTGAGCGCGCCGTCCGCCACCACCGCGTGCACCACCACGTCGCGGACGTGGATCTCCCAGGCCGCGGTCGTGCCGGCCGCCTGCGAGGACTGGAACTGCGCGCGGAGGTTCAGCACCGCGCCTTCGGGCGTGACCACGTCGCCCGGCTGCGGGTCGCCGAGCTGGGTCGCGCCCCAGCGGGCCAGCGACAGCAGCGCCGGCTCCAGCGACTGGCCCACCGGGGTCAGCGCGTAGACGACACCTCGCGCGGGCGCCGGAGCCACCTGGCGCTCCACGATGCCCGCCTGCTCCAGTTCCTTGAGCCGGGTGGCCAGCACGTTCGTCGGGATCCCCGCCAGGCCGGTCTGCAGCTCGGTGTACCGACGCGGCCGCACGAGGAGGTTGCGGACGATCAGCAACGCCCACCGCTCGCCCACCAGCTCCAGGGCTCGGGCGAGGCCGCAGTACTGACCGAAGTCGCGTCGCTTCACGGAGCCCACGTTAGCAAGCTTGCAACAATCTATCTAACTTCGTGACTCAAAGTTCACTTGCAAAAACGAAGCGCGTTCCTCTACCGTCGTCGCACCACCCCCTCGAACTCGAAGGAAGTGCGATGACCGCACTGCTCGATCGCACCGGCACGGGTGCGCGGCGGCCGTTCCTGTCACGCGGCGCCGGCTTCGCGGGCATCTCGGCCGCGATGGTCGCGATCCTCGTGGCAGCCGGCGCGCCGACCCCGTTGCTGCCGATCTACCAGCACCAGTGGGGGTTCGCGCCGTGGGTGCTGACCCTCGCGTTCGGCATCTACGCCTTCTCGCTGCTGGTCTCGATCCTGGTGATCGGGTCGCTGTCGGACTACGTGGGACGGCGGCCGTTGATGATCGCGGCGCTGGCCATCGACCTCGTCGCGATGGTGATGTTCCTGTTCGCGCCGAGCATCGGCTGGGTCATCGCCGCACGGGTCGTGCAGGGTGTTGCGACCGGTGCCGCGTCCAGCGCGCTGAGTGCCGCCGTCGTCGAGTTGGCGCCCGAGCGGTTCAAGAAGCTCGGCGCCCAGATGACGAGCATGGCGCCGCTCGGCGGACTGGCGATCGGCGCGCTCTTCGCGGGTCTGCTGGCGGAGTTCGCCTCCGACGCGACGTTCGAGGTGTGGCTGGTGCTCGCGGTGGTCATGGCGGCCGGGACGGTCTTCGCGGTCTTCACGCCGGAGACCGCGACGCGCAAGCCGGGCGCCGTGGCCTCGCTCAACCCCCGCATCTCGCTGCCCGTCCAGGTGCGCAGGCTCTACTGGACGTCGGTTCCCGGCATCGTCGGCGGCTTCATGACGATGACGGCGTTCATGGGACTCGTGCCCGCGCTGCTGGTCGCGGTGTTCGCCGTGCAGAGCCCGATCGTCGGTTCGCTGCTGGCCTTCGTCGCGCTCGGAGCGTCCACTGTGGCCTCCGCGTTCTCGAGCGGGGTCAAGGCACCGAGCTTGCGGCTCGGCGGCACGATCGCGATGGTCGCCGGAGCCGTGCTGTTCGTCGGCAGCATCGGCGCCACCTCGCTGCCCCTGCTCTGGGCCGCCGCGATCGTGGGCGGCGGCGGCATCGGCGCCTCGTTCGCCGGCACCACCCGCGGGCTCGTGCCCGAGGTCGCACCGCACGAACGCGCCGGGCTGTTCACCGCGATCTTCTTCGTCGGCTACCTCGCGATGGGCAGCTCGGCGATCATCGCGGGGCTGTTCGTCGGTGTCGTCGGCGCGGCGACCATGGCCATCGGCTACGGGATCGTCGTCGCGATCGTGACGCTGGTCAGCGTGGTCGCGATGGTGCGGGTCAACCGGGGCTGACCCGGTCGGCGTGGACGTGCGTGCGCACCCCCTGGGGGTCGAACAGGATCAGCAGTTCGACCGCACCGCCGTCCGCGCTGCCCAGCCAGTGCGGCTTCGAGGTGTCGAACTCGGCGGCCTCACCGGGCGGCAACGTCAGGTCGAGATCGTCGAGCACGAGCCGCAACCGTCCATTCAGGACGTAGAGCCACTCGAACCCGTCGTGCGTCTGCAGAGTGGGTCCCAGGGGCTCGGGCACGGCCGGGATGAGCATCTTGAACGACTGCACGCCGCCCGGCCGCCGCGACAACGGCACGAACGTCATGCCGTACTTGTGGATCGGCTTGAGGTGGATGCGCGGGTCGCCGGTGCGCGGGGCACCGACGAGGTCGTCCAGCGGCACGTCGTAGACGCGCGACAGCGGCAGCAGTAGTTCCAGGGTCGCCCGGCGCTGCCCGCTCTCCAGCCGGGACAGGGTGCTCTCGGAGATCCCCGTGGTCGTCGCGAGGTCGGCGAGCGTGATGCCGCGGTGCCGCCGCAACGTCCGCAGCCGCGCGCCCACCCCGTCGAGAACGTCTTCGGTTTCGCGATTCACCGGCCGAGCTTGCCACAGTGGCAAGTTTTCGTGCCAGCTACAGCAACCTCGCTCCAAGCTGACCGCATGAAACGCCTAGTACTCGCCCTGCTGCTCCTGATCACGGCCTGTGCCACACCCCAGGAGACCCCGGCGCACGCCGCCGTCACCCAGAACGACCCGGCCTTCCAAAAGACCTTCCGGCACGAGTTCGCCGACGTGGACGGCGTGCGGATGCACTACGTGACGGGCGGCAGCGGCACCCCGGTCGTGCTGATCCACGGCTGGCCGCAGACCTGGTACGGCTGGTGGCCGATCATGCCCGCGCTCGCCGAACACCACACCGTCTACGCCCTCGACCTGCCCGGACTCGGTGACAGCACCGGCACGCCCAAGGGCTACGACAAGGCCACCCTCGCGCGGTACGTCCACGCGCTGACCAGCCGGCTCGGCCTCCGCGACGCCTCGATCGTCGGCCACGACCTCGGCGCGGCCGTCGCGTTCCAGTACGCCAGCCAGTTCCCCGAGGACACCGCCCGCCTGGGTTACCTCGACCTGCCGCTACCGGGCCCGGCGATCGACGCGCGCACCTACCGCACGCTCAGCTGGCACATCGCGTTCCACTCGCAGCCGAAGGTCCCCGAGGCGGTCGTCCGCAACGACGTCCGCGACTACCTCGCGCTCTTCTACCCGCAGGTCTCCTACCAGGGCAGTGCTTTCGGCGGCACGTCGACGAAGTCGCCGTTCGCGGACGACGAGATCGACGAGTACGCGCGCACCTACAGCTCCGCCCTCTCGAACGGCTTCGAGCTGTACCGCGCGCTCGACCAGGACGTCCGCGACACCGAGGCCGCCCGGCCCGTGCGGGCCCCAGCCCTGGTCATGGCCGCGGAGGGCCAGGCCGAGGCGATCAAGGGCACGGCCGCACCGCGGATGACGAACATCGTGCGCACGCTCGACGTCCCGAAGGCCGGACATTGGCTCGTCGAGGAGAACCCGCAGTTCGTCACCGCAGAACTGCTGCGCTTCCTCAGCTCATGACCGGCATGCGATCGGACCACGGCAGCGCCTCTTCCAGCTGCGCCGCGAGCTTGATCAGCAACGCCTCCCCCGCGAGCGGCGCGACGAACTGGACGCCGAGCGGCAACCCGTCCGCCGTCCAGTGCAGCGGCAGCGAGAGGGCTGGCCTGCCGGTGATGTTCGCGAGCTGCGTGTACGGCACCCAGCCGAGGTTCTCACTGATCATGTCGTCGACGATCTTGGTGTGCTTGAGGAACCGGGCCGTGCCGGTCCTGAGCAGCACGTCCGTCGCCCGCTGCAACGACACCGGCAGGTCGAACTGGCCGACCTTCGGCGGCGGGGTCGCGAGCGTCGGCGTCAGCAGCAGGTCGTAGGACTCGAAGTAGGTGCTGAGGCGGCGGGTGTGCTCGTGCCGCCGCTGCACCGCGTCCACGTAGTCGACGCTGCTCGTGGCCCGTCCCAGCGCGGCCATGAGCAGCGTGTCGCGTTCGAAGGCGACGTCCGGCGCCCCGGTGAGGCGCTTCGCGTCGGCGACCTTCCACGCGAGGTTCACGAACCACGTCAGCAGGAAGTCCTTGGCCAGCACCGCGTCGTCGAACGGCGCCTGCGGCAGTTCCTCCACGTGGTGCCCGAGCTCGGTGAGCACGCGGACGGCCGACGCGACGGCCGCGACCGCCTCGGGGTGCGGGTCCGGGTTGATCGCCGACGGCACCCGCACGCCGATGCGGAGCCGGCCGGGGGCCTGGCCGACGTAGGAGGCGAACGACTCCGGCGGCATCGCGGGCGAGTACGGCCCGGCCGGTTCACCACCGCAGATGACGTCGAGCATCGCTGCCGTGTCGCGGACCGTGCGCGAGACGACGCCCTGCACCGCCGCGCCGTGCATCATCTCGGCGGTCTCCGGCCCGAACGGCGTGAGGCCTCGGCCCGGCTTCAGCCCGACGAGCCCGCAGCAGGCCGCCGGGATCCGGGTCGAGCCGCCACCGTCGTTCGCGCCCGCGCAGGGCACGATCCCGGCGGCGACCGCGGCCGCCGAGCCGCCCGACGAACCGCCGGGAGTCCGTTCCAGGTCCCAGGGGTTGCGCGCCGGGCCCCAGACGGCCGACTCGCTGATCGCCTTGGCGCCGAACTCCGGCAGGTTGGTCTTGCCGAAGATCACCAGGCCGGCGTCGATCCAGCGCTGGACGACGGTCGAGTGCTCGGAGACCTTCAGCGCCTTGAGCGAGCGCGACCCGTTGGAGGTCGGCAGGCCCGCGTAGTCCTGGCCGAGGTCCTTGATCAGGAACGGCACGCCGGCGAACGGACCGGTGAGGTCGTCGGACGGCTCGGCCGGAACGTCCCGGACGATCGCGTTGAGCCGGGGGTTGACCTCCGCGGCGCGTTCCCTCGCCACCGCGAGGAGCTCGGCCGCGGACACGTGCCTGTCCGCGACGAGCCGGGCCAGCCCGGTGGCGTCGTACTTCCGGTACTCGTCGAAGTCCACGCGATCAAGGTAGCTGCTCGGCCACGGTGAAGACGGTCTCGTCCGGGGTGGCCGCCGCCTACTCGGTGAGTTGGCGGGCCTTCCAGCAGGTTGCCGACGAACGGCAGCTCCGGGTCAGGACACCAGACACCCGGCCAGGTCGTCCATCGCCGCCTCCACGCCGACGTCGAGAGCCGCCTGCATGACGCGCGGGCGCCGTTCGGTGCGGCCGATCGTCGCGCTGCCCAGCGGCGGCCGGATCTGCAGACAGGCAGGGTGGGACGCGAGCAGTTTCTCGTCCAGCGCCCTGATGTCCTCGCGCTGCAACCAGGCCGTCACGACGCCCGGCGCGTGGCGGGCGAACCACCGCGACAGCACGAAGCGTTCCCCACGGGACGGCGGCACGCCCAGGAACTCGTCCTCGCGCCGCGTGCGCAGGGCGACGACGTGCGTGGCTCCCTGGGAGAGGGCCGTCCGCACCGGAATCGTCTCGCTCAGCCCGGCGTCGACGTACGGGCGGCCGTCGATCATCACGGGGTCGCCCGCGAGGAACGGCATCGCGGTCGACGCCCGCAGCGCGGTCTGCAGGCTCAGGGTGTCGCGGACGTGGCCGTGCAGGTCGGTCGCCTCGCCGGTGAGACCGTCCGTCGCCATCGGGTGGAACTCGACGGGGTTGTGGAGGATCTCCTGGAAGCCCATCGGGTGGACCTCCGTGTAGATGGTGTGGACGAGGTGGTGGGTGTCCACGACCGGCCGGCGGGTGAACGCGCGCCTCGGGTTGATGGTGGTGCGCATGACGGCCGGGTCCCACCAGGCGTGCTTGCTCTTGTCCGCCCGGCCGCACAGCAGCCAGGCCGCGTTCAGCGATCCGGCCGAACTGCCGTAGACGGCGTCGAACAGCGGCAGCAGCCCGAGCCGTTCGATCGCGACGGTCATCCCGCTGGAGTAGACACCGCGCGAGCTCCCGCCCTCGACCAGCAGGACGAGCCACGCGTCATCGTTCCGTTGCCCTGGAACGCTTTGCTGCCGCTTGCGCTCGCGCAGCAACTCGAGAACCGTCATGAGGAAAACACTATCTGCGGACCTCCGGGGACGCTGCTAATGTGGAAGTGAGATCAACCGCCCTCGATGAGGAGCTCGACGTGCTGGTGGGTGAAGACGACATCTCAGGGTGAGCCCTGGATGTGACAGGCCATCGTCCGCGATGGCCGTTCAGTCGTCCCCTTTTCCACACGCGCGGTCGTTCCGCGCGCGGCACATCTCTGAGGTCTCACACCCATGTCCGACGCATTCATCGTCGTGTCGTCCCTGTCCTTCTCCTGGCCGGACGACACCCCCGTGTTCGACGGCCTGTCCGTCTCGGTGCCGGGCGGGCGCACCGGTCTCGTCGCCCCGAACGGTGCCGGGAAGTCGACGCTGCTCAAGCTCGTGGCGGGCACTTTGGCGCAATCCGAGGGCAGCGTGTCCGTCGAGGGCGTCCTCGGCTACCTCCCGCAGGACCTGCCGCTCACCGCCGGGCGGACCGTGGCCGAGGTGCTCGGTGTCGCCGGCGTGCTGCGCGCCATCGCGGCCGTCGAGTCCGGTGACGCCGGCGAGGAGCACTTCACCACCATCGGCACCGACTGGGACCTGGAGGAACGCACGCGTGCCCAGCTCGACCGGCTCGGGCTCGGCGACCTCGCGCTCGACCGGGTGCTCGGCACGCTGAGCGGCGGGCAGGTCATCTCGCTGGGGCTCGCGGCCCAGTTGCTGAAGCAGCCGGACGTGCTGCTGCTCGACGAACCGACCAACAACCTCGACCTGGACGCCCGGCACCGGCTCTACGACGTGCTGGACGACTGGCGCGGGTGCCTGCTCGTGGTGAGCCACGACCGGGCGCTGCTCGACCGGATGGACCGGATCGCGGAGCTCGACGGCGGCGAGATCCGGTTCTACGGCGGGAACTTCAGCGAGTACGAGGAGGCGGTGGCGGCCGAGCGCGAGGTGGCCGAGAAGAACGTTCGCAGCGCCGAGCAGGAGGTCAAGCGCGAGAAGCGGGAGATGCAGCAGGCCCGCGAACGTGCCGCGCGCCGGGCGTCCAACGCGCAGCGCAATCTTTCGAACGCGGGACTGCCGAGGATCTTCGCGGGCAACATGAAGCGCAACGCGGAGGTGTCCGCGGCCAAGGCCGACGGCACGCACGCGAACCGGCTCGGCGCGGCCCGCTCGAAGCTCGACCAGGCCGAACGGGCGTTGAAGGACGAGCAGAAGATCAGCCTGGAGCTGCCGCAGACGGCGGTGCCGGCGGGCCGCACGCTGTTCCTCGGCACGGACATCCGGGTGAGGGACCTGTTCGACGACCTCTCGCTCGCGATCCGCGGGCCGGAACGCATCGCGCTCGCCGCACCGAACGGCGCCGGCAAGTCGACGCTGCTGCGGGTGGTCCACGGTTCGCTGACGCCGGACAGCGGTGAGGTGAAACGGGCCGACGGCCGGGTCGCGTACCTGTCGCAACGGCTGGACCTGCTCGACGACTCCCGCACGGTGGCGGAGAACCTGGCCGCGTTCGCCCCGGCGATGCCCCCTGCCGAGCGGATGAACCTGCTGGCGCGCTTCCTGTTCCGCGGTACCCGCGCACACCTGCCGGTCGGCGTGCTGTCCGGCGGCGAACGCCTGCGCGCCACGCTGGCGTGCGTCCTATTCGCCGAACCCGCGCCGCAGCTGCTGTTGCTGGACGAACCGACGAACAACCTCGACCTGGTCAGCGCCGGGCAGCTGGAGAGCGCGCTGAACGCGTACCGGGGCGCGTTCGTCGTCGTCAGCCACGACGAACGGTTCCTGAGCGAGGTGAGGATCGACCGCCGGCTGCGCCTGGACGGCGGCAAGCTGCTGGAGGCCACTCATGGCTGAGGCACTGGTCGCCACCGAACTGGTGCGCGGGTTCGGTGGCCGGCGCGTGCTCGACGGGGTGTCGCTGACCGCGGCACCCGGCCGGCGCATCGGGCTGATCGGCGAGAACGGCGCGGGCAAGTCGACGCTGCTGCGGCTGCTCGCGGGCGCCGACCAGCCCGACGGCGGTGTCGTGACGCGGCCGCCGGACCTGGGTTTCCTGCGCCAGGAGATGCCGTTCCCGGACTCGGCGACCGTCGCCCAGGTCCTGGACGACGCGCTGGCCGAGGCACGGGAGGACCTGGCCGAGCTGGAACGGCTGGGTGCGCTGGTCGCCGATCCCGCGTACCTGGAGGAGTACTCGGAACGCCTGGAACTCGCGCAGCGGCACGAGGCCTGGGACGCGGACCGCCGGGCCGGCATCGTCCTCGACGGACTCGGGCTCGGCGAGGTGGCTCACGACCGCACGCTCGGGTCGTTGTCCGGCGGCCAGCGGCGCCGCCTCGACCTGGCCGCGCTGGTGATCCGGCGACCGGCCGCGTTGCTGCTGGACGAGCCCACGAACCACCTGGACGACGACGCGGCCGCGTTCCTGGAGGAGCAGCTGCGGGCGTTGCCCGGCATCGTCGTGCTGGCGAGCCACGACAGGGCGTTCCTCGACGCGGTGTGCACGGACCTCGTCGACCTCGATCCCGCGGTGGACGGCCCGGTCCGCTTCGGCGGCACCTACAGCGAGTACCTGCGCCAGAAACGCGCCGACCGCGGCCGCTGGGAGCGCCGCTACGCCGAGGAACAGGAGGAACTGGCCTCGGTGCGCGACTCGCTGGGCCTGATCGCGGGCCGCGTCGCACCGGACCGGGCCATGCGCGACAGCGACAAGATGGGCTACGGCGTGCGCGCGAACCGCGTGCAGAGCCAGATCTCCCGCCGCGTCCGCAACGCCACCCGCCGCCTGGAAGAGCTGGAACGCAACGCCGTGCCCGCTCCCCCGCGCCCGCTGCGGTTCGCACCGGACACGGTGGCGCTGCAGGCGGAGGACCTGGTGTCGCTGCGGCAGATCAGGGTCCCCGGCCGCCTCGCGCTCGACTTCCTGGACGTGCGCGACGGCGACCGCCTGCTCGTGACCGGCCCGAACGGCGCAGGCAAGTCGACGTTGCTGCACGTGCTGGCCGGCCGCGTCCCGGCCTCGGGCGTGCGGCGCCATCCCGGCGTCCGCGTCGGGCTGCTGGACCAGGACACGTCGTTCGCGAACCCCCGCCTCACCGCGCGAGCCACGTACGGCCGCGCACTCGGCGCCGAACGGATCGCGCAGGTGCCGCTGGAATCGCTGGGGCTGCTGCACAAGTGGGACCTGGGCAAGCCCGTCGGCGCGTTGTCGGTGGGCCAGCAACGCCGCCTCGACCTGGCGTTGCTCGTGGCGGACCCGCCGCACCTGCTGCTGCTCGACGAGCCGACCAACCACCTGTCGCCGACGCTGTGCGACGAGCTGGAGGACGCGCTGGGGCCGGGTCCGGGGGCGATCGTGCTGGCGAGCCACGACCGGTGGCTGCGACGCCGTTGGGAGGGTGCGCAGATCCGGCTGTGAGAACCTCGGTGGACGTTGATCCCGGGAGCGTCACACGGCAGGCGATGTCGAAACGGCGGCAACAGCTTCGACGTGGTTGTGCAAGGACTCACCCGCACATCACGGAGGACTGATCATGACCGGACGCCCGCCCGTCGCCGACCTCGCCACCTGGCAGCAGGCCCGTGACGCGCTGCTGGCCCGCGAGAAGGCCCACACCCGCGAAGGCGACGCGATCGCGGCCGAACGCCGGAAGCTGCCGATGGTCGAGTTCGACGGCAAGGTCGAGGTCGTCGGCGCTGAGGGGGCCGTGCCGTTCGTGGAGTTGTTCCAGGGGCGTGACGAGCTCGTCGTCTACAAGCACATGTGGTGGGACGGCGCACCTCACCAGGGGCAGTGCGAGGGGTGCACCCACGTGCCATGGCACTTCGACGACGCCGCGTACCTCAACGCGCGCGGGGTCTCGTTCGCGATGCTGACCAGCGGTGCGTGGGACGAGGTGGCGCCGTTCGTGGAGTTCATGGGCTACGCCCAGCCCTGGTACTCCGTGCGCGGAGTGGACGGTCCCGCCGGCGGCGACATGGGGTACCTGACCAGCTATTTGCGCGATGGTGACCGCACGTTCCTCACCTACTCCACGACCGCGCGCGGCTGTGAGCGGGTCAACGGGTCGCTGGGGCTGCTCGACATGACCGTGTACGGGCGTGGCGAGGTCTGGGAGCAGCACCCGGAGGGCTGGCCCGCGCCACAGGAGGCGGGGTGGTTCTGGCGGACGGACGCCGACGAGAACTCGAGCTGGGGCGAGGACAGCCGGCCCGTGCCGCAGTGGACGCGTCCAGGTGCGACGCCGGTGCGGACCCTGGGGCGGCAGGGCCACTGCCACTGATCAGCGGGGTCTGGTCGCGGTGGCGAGGACGCGGCGCTTCCGGTCGAACGTGGCCAGGACGCTCCGTGCCTCGTTCTGCATCGACGCCATCGCGGGGTCGCCGGGTGCGTCGGTGGCGAGAGCCTCCTCCCACATGCGCTTCTCCCGCTCCCGCCACTCCGGCCGGTCGGACACCTCGACATCGGTGAAGCCCGCCTCGGGGAGCTGACGGGCCAGGTCGAGCTCGCGGATGCGGCGCCAGACGCGCTCGTCCGCGGGAACGGCCGCCTGCCAGCAGGTGATGACGAGCCGTCCGCCGGGGCGCAGGACGCGCAGGCACTCCCGCAGCGCGTCCGGCTTGGACTCGGCGAACTGCACCGAGTCGACGATCAGCACCGCGTCCACGGAGCCCGCGCTCAGGCCGGTGGCGGTCAGCGTGCCGACCCGGAAGTCGCCTCCGTCGCTGGACTGCCTGGCCTGGTCGACGGCCACGGCGGAGAAGTCCACACCGACCAGGCGGCACCCGGTGCGGCGCGCGATCTCCAGTCCGTACCCGCCGCGACCGCACGCGAGGTCCAGCAGCACCCGGCCCTCCGCCAGGCGCAGTGCCGGCACGACCTCGTCGAGGCCCTGCCCGCCGAGCAGGCTGGTCGACTCGAGGCCCGGAGGGAGGCCGAGCGTCCGGCGCACCAGGTCGTCGGCCAGCGGTGAGCCGGCCCGATCGGTGTACCAGCGGTCGAAGTCCTCTGCACTCGTCACCGCGCAGACCTTGCCAGAAAACGCGTTTGTGCTCGCCGCTTTCGCCGGTCCACTGTGGCGCGTGCAGATCCGTACCACGACAGCCCAGGACCTCGACGTCTTCCTCCGCACCGTCCACACCGCGTTCGGGCGCTTCCCCGAGACACCGGACGCGAACGGCGGTGGTGTCTGGTGGTCGGCCTTCGAGATGGACCGCGGTGTCCTCGCCGAGACGGCGGGCAAGGCCGTCGGAACGGCCATCTCGTACCCGTTCGAACTCACGTTGCCCGGCTCGGTCATCGCCCCTGCCGCCGGGATCACCTCGGTCGGTGTGCTGCCGACGCACCGCCGCCAGGGCGTCCTCACCGCGATGATGCGGCACCAGCTCGGCGCACTGCGGGACAGCGGAGAGTTCCTCTCCGTGCTGCTGGCGACAGAGGGCGGGATCTACGGCAGGTTCGGTTACGGCCCGGCGACCTACACGCGCCGCATGACCGTCCAGCGCGCGCACAGCGCGTTCAGGACGCAGGTGCCCGCGGGGGCGATCGAGGTCCTCCCCCGGTCCGAGGCCACCGAGGTCCTGGAGGAGGTCTACGACCGCTACCGCCGCACCCAGCCAGGCGCGTTGTCGAGGCCGCACCGGTGGTGGGCCCTGGGCGCGGGCATGCCTCCCGTCACGCGTGCGCCGCGCTACGTCGCCGTGCACCGCAACGCTCACGGTGGCCCGGACGGCTACGCCACCTACTTGCTCGACAACGGCACGCTGACCATCGACGAGATCATCACCGCCGACGACGCCGTGTTCGCGGCGCTGGCCCGGTTCGCGCTGGACCACGACCTGGTGACCGAGGTGGTGTTCAAGCACGTCCCGGCGGATCATCCGTTGCGGTGGATGCTCGCCGACTTCAACGCCGGCTCGACGAGCGGTGAGATGGACTGGCTCTGGGTGCGGCTGCTGGACGTGCCGAGGGCGCTCACCGCGCGTGGCTGGCTCACCGACGGTGAGATCGTGCTCGACGTCGACGACCCGTTCCTCGGGGAGCGCCACCGGTATCTGCTGACAGTCGAGGGAGGGAAGGCCGAATGCGTGGAGACGACCCGTGATCCGGACCTCTCCCTGGACGTGCGTGACCTGGGCTCGGTCTACCTGGGAGGAACGACGCCCAGTACTCTCGTCCGCGCCGGACATGTGAAGGCGCGCGGATCCACCGTCGAAGCTGACGCTCTGTTCCGTGCCGAACGCCCTCCGCATTGCCTGCACTGGTTCTGACACACGTCTGGACCAAAGTATGACGGCGCGTTAGGCCCAGGTATGACGCGAGCCGGCGGGCACGTCGTTATTGTCCGTTCCGTTGGACACCGTCAGCCCGTAACCCCCTTTCCGCCGGAGGGACAGCCACGTCATGTGGGAAGTTCTGCAGTCAGCGACCGACGTCCGGTCGCGCGTGACCGAGTGGATGGGGAAGCGGTTCCTCGCACACCTCAGCAAGACCGGGTTCGACCTCGAGTCGTCCTGGTTCGTGCCCTCGCGGGTGCTCGCCCCGCTGCGGCGCAACGGCTTGGACCCCGTGCCGGAGATGGCGCGGATGCAGGCCCACGGCCCGGTGACGAGGCTGCCACTGCCCGTGACGGTGTGGCTGGTGACGGGCTACGAGGCGTCCAAGCAGGTACTCGCGGACTCCGTGGCGTTCAGCAACGACTTCGGGCACCTGCGCGAGCTCGGGCTGTTCTCGGACGAGGCGCCGGGCGGGCTCGGGTTCAGCGACCCGCCGGAGCACACTCGGCTGCGCAAGGTGCTGACGCCGGAGTTCACCATGCGCCGCCTCTCCCGGCTCGTGCCGCGGATCGAGGCGATCGTGGCGGACCAGCTCGACCTGATGTCCATGAAGGACGGACCCGTCGACCT
The DNA here is from genome assembly GCF_024648825.1 of Lentzea californiensis. Classification (GTDB taxonomy): domain Bacteria; phylum Actinomycetota; class Actinomycetes; order Mycobacteriales; family Pseudonocardiaceae; genus Lentzea; species Lentzea californiensis. The sequence continues at coordinate 47,300 of NZ_JANBBE010000005.1, read as the reverse complement.
CGTCGAGCACTTCGCGATGACCGTGCCGGCGCTCACGATCTGCGAGCTGCTGGGCGTGCCCGCGAGTGAGCGCGAGGAGTTCCAGCGCCGCAGCGTCTCGCGGTTCGACCTCGGCGGCGCGGCCACGACCTCGCTGTCGGCCGTGTCGGAGTCGATCGTCTACTTCCGCGAGCTCGTGCGGGCCCAGCGGCTGAACCCGACCGACGGGCTGCTCGGCGAGCTCGTCCGCAAGCACGGCGACGACCTGGGCGACGACGAGCTCGCGGGCCTCGCGGACGGCCTGCTCACCGGCGGGTTCGAGACGACGGCGAGCATGATCTCGCTGGGCACCCTCGCGTTGCTGCGCGACCCGGGCCTGCGCGAACAGGCGCTCGGCGACGACAAGGCCGTGAACGGGCTGGTCGACGAGCTGCTGCGGCACCTGAGCGTCGTGTCGGTCGCGTTCCTGCGGATCGCCCGGCACGACATCGAGGTCGCCGGCACGAAGATCAAGGCGGGCGACATCGTAGCGTGCTCGCTGTCCCAGGCGAACCGCGACCCGAGCGCGTACCCGAGCCCCGACGTCATCGTCCCGGACCGCCCAGCCGGCCAGCACCTCGCGTTCGGTTACGGCGCGCACCGCTGCATCGGCGCCGAACTGGCGAAGATCGAGCTGCGGATCGCCTACCCGGCGCTCGTCAAGCGGTTCCCGGAGATGCGCCTCGCGGTCGCGCCGGGCGACCTGTCGTTCCGCAAGCTCTCGATCGTCTACGGGCTGCATTCGATGCCGATGCACCTCGGCGCGCAGCCCAGCCCGATCCAGCAGGTTCTTTAACGGAGGCGCATGGGGGATGGCCTGATACACCCAACTTTTCGCCGTCGGGGTTGAGGGGTTCATCCCTCATGCCTTCGCGTTCGCGCTCGAACAGTCTTTGCCTACCACCGCATTCCGCGAACGGAAGGTAGAGACCATGATCCGCCAGGCCATCATCGCCGCCGCCACCCTCTCGACCATCGCACTCCCGGCCGTGGCCGCCGCGGACCCGATCATCGGCCAGCCCGTGCCGTGCGTGAAGGTCGCCGACCTCGCCGGTGCGGACTTCTCGGTGAAGCAGTGCGGGGTCAGCGACGTCGACCAGTACCGCGCGGGTCTCGAGAACAACGGTGGCTCGTACTGCGGGCCGTCGTCGCTCTACAACGTGCTGCACCACTGGGCCCACGACAGGAACGCGCCGGTCGGCTGGCTGACCACGAAGGTCAAGAACCTCGACCCGAAGGACCCGGCCGACCACAACATCATCACCAACTCCGTCGGCCGGATCGGCGTCGACGCGAAGTACACCAGCAAGGGCACGAAGCTGAGCAACCTGCGGGCCGCCTGGACCATCGCGACCAAGCCCGCCCGTGACGCGGGCTGGAGCACCGCCACCGAGGGCATCAGCCCGCACGGGAACGCGGACTTCGGCGGTGACATGGCGAAGAGGCTCGCCCGCGGGCCGTTGCAGATGCTCTACGGCCGTTACTCGGCCGGTCCGCAGAACAGCCTGCAGCGCGGCGGCGGGCACCTCGTCACGGTCACCGCGGTCGAGGGGTCGTTCGGCGGCAACACCGTGCAGGTCCGCTACATGGACCCGGCCAAGGCGGCCGACCACGGCGTCGGTGAGTACCTGAAGACGCAGTCCGCGTACTCGACGGTCACCGCGACGCTGACGAAGAGGTCCGTCTACGAGTACAGCCCGGTGACCGACAACCCCGACACCGACACCGACGAGAGCCTCACGCCGGGCACCTACCGCACGGTGACCCGCTGGCAGCTCACCCTGCCGGGCTCGACGTCGACCACCACGGTGCTGGTGGAGGGCTTCAACTGGTTCGACATGGCCCCGCCCGTGGGCTGATGACGACGCGAGAAAGGCCACCCGGTCCGGGTGGCCTTTCTCGCGTTCACTCGCGGCTGCCGATCGTGTCGATGGGTTTGGCACGCAGCGACAACCGGGTGGACACCGCGATCGACACCAGGCCGAGCAGCGCGGCACCGGCGAGCGCGCCCAGGTAGACGAGGATCGACCCGGCGGGCAGCGGGCTGCCGGTGAGGCCGAACGCGAGCATCGCCAGCGGCACCGCCGCGACCAGCGACCCCAGCACGGCGGCCAGTCCGACCGTCAGCAGCGCTTCGGTGCGCATCATCCGGACGATCTGGCGGCGCCCGGTGCCGACCAGCCGCAGCAGGGCGAACTCGCGGCGGCGGGCGGCCGTGGACATCACCAGCGTGTTCGACACGGAGATCGCGACGTAGCCGAGGATCACGCCGACCGCGACCAGGTTGAGCAGGAACTGGGTCCGCTCGGCGCTCCGGTCCTGCGCCGCCACCCGTTCGGTCACCTGCAACCCCGGATAGCGGCTGGTCAGGCCGTTGAGGGCGGTGACGTCCGCGCCCTTCACGAGCACGGCGCTGTCCATGCCGGCCCTGGTGTGGGCACGGGCGTCGGCGGCGGACAGCACGTAGTCGCCGAACGCGAGGTCGTGCTCGTAGGTCGCGACGACCTTGAGCTTCGCCTGCTGGCCGTCCGCGAACCAGAACTCGACCATGTCGCCGATGCCCTTGTCCTCCCAGGAGGCGTGCGCGTCGCTCAACGCGACCGTGCCCGTCCGGAGGTCGTCGAGGCTGCCGGACACGACGCCGAGGTCGACCATGCCGCTCGCGGTGGAGTCGAGGCCGTTGGCGGGACGGCTCTGCACCTCGACGCCGTCCCCGGTCCTGCTCGCGGTGATCACCTGGGTGCGCACCAGCGACGTGGCCGTCCCGCCCTGGACCTGCCGGACGACCTCGGCGGGCACGCCCGTGACACCGGTGATCACGTGGTCGGCGGTGATCGACCGCTCGGTCTGCTGCTGCACGGCGGCCGTGAGGGTCGTCTGGCTGTAGTAGTTGACCACCGCGAACCCGATGGCGAGCATCAGCGGCGTCACCGCGGCCGCGAGCCTGCGAGAGTTCTTCAGCACGTTCGCCGAAGCCAGGTAACCGCTCACGCCGGACGACCTGGCCAGCGCCGGCGCGATCACCCGGACCGCCGCCCCGATCACCCTCGGCCCGGTGAGCGCCAGCCCGATGATCAGCACGAGTGCCGCCGACACCGCGAGCGCCGCGCCGATCTGCCCGCCGATGAACAGCGGCACCGCGGTCGCGCCGAGCCCGAGCGCGGTCAGCACCCACCCGATGGCGAGCCGGACCTTGCCGACGTCCCGCTTCTGCACCGCGGCCTCGCCCAGCGCCTCGACCGGGTTGATCGACGACGGCCTGCGCGACGCGCTCCAGGCCGCGACCCGCGCGGCGCCCACCCCGATCAGCAGGGCCGCGACCAGCGGAACCGGGCTGATCGAGAGGGCGAAGTCGTCCGGCACCACGCCGATCTGCGCGAACGCGGCGCGCAGCCCCTGGCTGACCCCGATGCCGAGCAGGCTGCCGATCACGCCGGCGACCACCGAGACGACCGTGGTCTCGACGCCGATGAGCTTGCGGATCTGCCGCGGCGTCGCGCCCACGGCCCGCAGCAGGGCGAACTCGCGACGGCGTTGCTCGACGGTGAGGGCGAGGGTGCTGGCCACGACGAAGATCGCGACCAGGACCGCGTACCCGCCGAAGGAGGCGGCCAGGATCGCGAGGATCGACTTGGTCTGGCTGACGTCGTCGAACTCGGCGGCGCTGCGGTCGGCGCCGGACGACACCGTGACGTGGTCGTCCGCGAGGACCTTCTCGACCTGCCGGGCGTCGGCACCGAGCACGCCGATGGCGCTCACCTGCCCGGAGCGTCCGAACAGCGCGGACGCCTCGGTCTCGCTGAAGAACACCGAGGCCTGGCGCGCTGCTCCGGCCGCCTCGGCGACTCCGGCCACGCGGTAGGTCTCGGGGACCGAGCGGGTCATGATCCGGACCTCGCCGCCCACGCCGAGGCCCGCCTCGGCGGCCAGCCCCGAGTCCAGGACCACCTCGCCCTGCTTCGGAGCGTTCCCCGCCTTCAGCGTGAACGGCGCGAGCACGGCGGAGTCCCAGTTGTGACCGTACGACCTGCTCGCGAGCGGCTGTCCGTCCTGCCCGACCACCACGGCGGGGAACGTCTGCTCGGGAACGGCCCGCGCACCCGGCACCGCGGCGATCTTGGTGACCAGCGCCGCGGGAATGGAGGGCTGCTCGGCGGCGTGTTCGAACGCCATGACGTCGCCACCGGGCGGCCGCACGGTCCGGTCACCGGTGACGACCACGTCGGCGGCCGCGTAACGCTGGGTCGGCACGCCGCCGCGCAGGCCCGACTCCATCAGGATCCCGCAGGCCGCGACGAGCGCGGTGCCGCACAGGATCGCCACGAACGCTCCGATGAACCCGCTGGTGCGGGCCTTCACGGTCTGCCAGGCGAGGCTCAGCACCGCCGATCACTCCCTGCGAACTTCCATGCGATCACCAGCGCGAAGGCCAGCAACTCGGCGGTCAGGACCTGTCCCACGCTCACCACTCCCCCAGGTGCGTCATGCGCTCGGCGACCCGCTCCGGAGTCGGACCGGCCAGTTCACCCGCGAGCCGTCCGTCCGCCAGGAACAGCACGCTGTGCGCGGCCGAAGCGGCGACCGGGTCGTGCGTGACCATCAGCACCGTCTGCCCCATGTCGTCCACAATGGACCGGAGCAGCGTCAGCACCTGGTGCGCGGTCCTGGAGTCCAGCGCGCCGGTCGGTTCGTCGGCCAGCACCACCTCGGGCCGGGCCACCAGCGCACGGGCGATCGCGACGCGTTGCTGCTGGCCGCCGGACAGTTCGGACGGCAGCCGGTCGAGCCGTCCGTCGAGACCGACCCTGCCGACGACCTCGTGCAGCCAGCCCCGGTCCGCCGTACGTCCGGCGAGGCGCAGCGGCAGGGTGACGTTCTGCTCGACGGTCAGCGACGGCAACAGGTTGTAGGCCTGGAAGACGAACCCGATCCGGTCGCGCCGCACCCGCGTCAGCGCGGCCTCCTTCAGACCGCCGAGGTCGGTGTCGCCGAGCAGCACGCGCCCGGACGTCGGCCGGTCCATGCCCGACGCGCAGTGCAGGAAGGTGCTCTTGCCCGAGCCGGACGGTCCCATCACGGCGGTGAACGTGCCCCGCCGGATGCCGACGGTGACCTCGTCCAGCGCGGTGACGGCACCACCCCCGGAGCCGTACACCTTCCGCACCGCCTGCAGCGACAGCGCGTCTGCACTCATCACGTTCTCCTTGGCTCGCAACGACTTCTGAGCAAGAAGGTAGTTCTGCGAGGTGGCGCGGAACGATCACGCAGACTGCCCGGACCGGGGTGGAGCAGGCTCTACCACCGGGTGGGTTCGTCGGCGCGGACAGATCGGGGAGGCCAGATTCGTCGGCTGCGACGAGGTGGCCGTGAGGGCGCCGAACCTAGCGTGGGCGGTGACCGGAGTCACGTCGACCTGGATGGGGCGCGGATGTCCAAGCTCAACGAGATCAACGACTGGCTGCAGGAGAACCTGCCGAGACTGGTGGCCGAGCACGGCGTGCCGGGGGCCGCTGTCGCCGTCACCGTCGGCGACGACGTGGCCGAGGCGGCGGCGGGGGTGCTCAACAAGAACACCGGTGTCGAGACGACGACCGACTCGCTGTTCCAGATCGGGTCGATCACCAAGGTCTGGACGACGACGCTCGCGATGCAGCTGGTCGACGAGGACCTGCTGGACCTCGACGCGCCCGTGCGGGACTACCTGCCCGAGTTCAAGATCGCCGACGAGGAGGCCGCCGCGCGGATCACGGTGCGGCAGCTGATGAACCACACGTCGGGCTTCGAAGGTGATCTCTTCACCGACACCGGCCGCGGTGACGACTGCGTGGAGAAGTACGTCGCCACGTTGCACGACACTCCCCAGCTCTTCGCGCCCGGTGAGATGTTCAGCTACAACAACGCGGGCTACTGCGTGCTCGGCCGGATCGTGGAGGTCGTGCGCGGCAAGTCCTACGACGACTGCCTGCGCGAGCACCTGTTCGCCCCGCTCGGCCTGACCCACGCCGCCGCGGACGCCTACGAGGCGATCCTGTACCGCGCCGCCGCCGGGCACCTCACCCACGACGAGGCCGCCGGGCCGCAGACGGCGCCGGTCTGGGCCCTGGTGCGGTCGAACGCCCCGGCCGGCTCGATGCTCGCGATGAGCCCTCGCGACCTGCTGAAGTTCGCGCGGATGCACATGAACGACGGCGCCGGGGTGCTGTCACCGGAGAGCGCCGCGGCCATGCGGCAGGTCCAGGTGCAGGTGCCCGACCTGGCGTTGATGGGCGACGCCTGGGGGCTGGGCTGGGAGCTGTTCCACTACCCGCGGGCGACGGTCATCGGGCACGACGGCGGCACGATCGGGCAGAACGCCTTCCTGCGCCTGGTTCCCGAGCACGGCGTCGCCGTCGCGTTGCTGACCAACGGCGGCAAGACGATCGACCTGTACCAGGCGATCTTCCGGCACGTGCTGCGCGAGCTCACCGGCGTCGAGCTCCCCGCGATGCCCGAACCGGTCGCGGAACCCCCGCGCGTCGACGGCGAGCGGTTCACCGGCGTGTACGTGTCGGCGGTCAGCGAGCGCGTGGTCACCCAGGACGAGGACGGCCGGATCTGGATGGAGGTCGTCCCGAAGGGGATCATGGCCGAGCTGAGCCCCGAGTCCGCCGGCAGGACCGAACTGGTGCCGTGGCGCGACGACACCCTCGTCGCCGCCGAGCCCGTCATGGGCATCCACATGCCGCACGCGTTCGTCGGTGACGACGGCAACGGGCGGGCGCTGTTCCTGCACACCGGCCGCGCGGACCGCCGGGTCGTCCGGTGATCGCGGAGGCCTTCACCGAAGCGGGCGTGGAGGGGTTCGTCCACGCCCGTGAGATCGGGGTGGACGGCCCGGAGGCCGGGCACGGCGCGGACGAGCAGGTCGTGCTGGCGTCGGTGTTCAAGATCCCGGTCGCCGTGGCCTACGCGGCCGAGGTGGCGGCGGGACGGCTCGACGAGACGGCACGGACGCGCGTCACGCCCCGCTACCGCATCGGTGGGATCGGCACGGCCGGATGTCGTGACGACGTCGAGATGAGCTGGCGCGACCTGGCCCTGTTCATGATGACCATGAGCGACAACGCCGCGACCGACGTCGTCTTCCACCGCGTCGGGCAGGCCGCCGTCGACGCCGTGGTGGCCGGGTTGCCGCGGACCCGGATCCTGGGCTGCTGCGAGGACCTCTTCGCCTCGGTGGTCGCGGACCTCGGCACCGAGGACGTCGAGGAGGCCATGACGGATCCCGCCGTGGTTCCCAAGCTGTCCATCGTGGATCCCGAGCGCACGACCTCCTCGACACCGAGGGAGATCACGGCGTTGCTCGACTCGATCTGGACCGATCGCGCCGCCGCACCCGAGGCGTGCGAACGGGTCCGGGCGATCATGGCCCAGCAGATCTGGCCGCACCGGCTCTCGTCGGGCTTCCCCGCCGACGTCCTGGTCGCCGCCAAGACGGGCACGCTGCCGAGCGTCCGCAACGAGGCCGGCGTCGTCACCTACCCGGACGGCCGCAGCTACGCCGTCGCGGTGTTCACCCGCTCGCAGTCGCTCGACCTGCGCAACCCCAGTGCCGACGCGGTGATCGGCCGCGCCGGACGCCTCGCCGTCGACCAGCTCCGGAGGACGTCATGAAGCGCGCGGTAGCCCTGCTCGCGGCCGTTGCCCTGGCCGGATGCGGAACGTCGGCGAACTCCGGCAGCCAGAACCTGGCCGAGGGCAGGACGTTCACGATGTCGGTCGGTGCCGATCCCGGCTCGCTCGATCCCGCTCTGACCGTTCTGTCGGTGGCACGGCAGGTCGGGCGGTTCCTCTACGGCAGGCTGATCGAGCGCACGTCCAGCGGCGAGATCGTGGCCGGTCTCGCCGAGAAGTGGGACGCCACCGTCACGACGGCGACTTTCACGCTGCGCCAGGGCATCACGTGCGCCGACGGTGCGCCGCTGACCGCCGCGGACGTCGCCGCGAACATCACCTTCGTCGGCGACCCCAAGAACAACTCGCCGCTGGCCGGGCTCCAGGTCGCCCCCGGCACGACGGCCACGGCGGACGAGGCCACCCGCACCGTCACGGTGACGAGCGGCGCGCCCGACGCGTTCCTGCTGACCAACGTCGGCACGCTGCCGATCGTGTGCGCCAAGGGCCTGAGCGACCGCGCCTTGCTCACCAAGGGCGAGCAGGGCACCGGCATGTTCACTGTCTCCGAGATCGTGCCCAACGACCACTACACCCTGTTGCGGCGCAAGGACTTCGCGTGGGGCCCCGGCGACTGGGAGAAGGACCAGCAGGGCCTGCCGGAGAAGATCGTCGTCCGGGTGATCGCGAACGAGACGACCGCCGTGAACCTGCTGCTGTCCGGTCAGCTCACCGCCGCGACCGTGGCCGGGCCTGACCAGGAACGCCTGTTCGGCCAGAAACTCGACCACGTCGACACCGCGACCCCGCTGGGAACGTTGTGGTTCAACCAGGCAGCCGGTCACCCCGGCCAAGATTCCGCCGTCCGGCGCGCACTGGTCCAGGGGCTCGACCTCGCCCAGGTCGGCAAGGTGCTGACCAACGGCAAGGGCAGGCCGTCCAAGAGCCTGGTGACCGTGGAACCCCGTCCGTGCAGCACTGACAACGTCGGGCCGCACCTGCCCGCGTTCGACAGGACGGCCGCCGCCGGTGCGCTGGACTCGGCGGGGTGGCGTGCCGGGCCGGACGGCGTGCGGTCGAAGGACGGCACACCGCTGTCGGTCAAGCTGCTCCAGCCGACCGTCCTCGGCCCGACGCTGACCTCGGCAGCCGAGCTGATCCAGCAGGCGTGGCAGGCGATCGGCGTGCGGGTGGAGATCCAGCCCGTCGACGCCGCGGGCGCCAACCAGACGTTGTTCGGCACCGGCGCGTGGGACGTGTCGATGGCGCCGGTGACGTTGTCGCTGCCGAGCCAGCTCGTTCCGTTCGCATCCGGCCCGGTGCCGCCGCAGGGCGTGAACTTCGCCCACATCGCCAACGCGGAGTTCGCCGCGGAGTCGAAGCAGGCCGCGTCGCTGGCCGGTGCGCAGGGATGCGAGCACTGGGGCAAGGCCGAGTCCGCCCTGGTTCGCGAAGCCGGCCTGGTGCCGTACTTCGACGCCGTCGTGCCGACGTTCGTCAAGGGTGCGCGGTTCACCATCAGCGACAGCATCGACCCGGCCTCGATCCGGATGCTCGCGTCATGACCACTGGCTGGGTCCCGTTCGCGCGGCGGCGGGCGCTGCGCTTCCTGACCTCGCTGTGGGTGCTGGTGACCGCGGCCTTCCTGATGATCCACCTGATCCCGGGCGACCCGGTCCGCGAGTCGCTGGGCCTGACCGCACCACCGGACCTCGTCGCCGCCCGCCGCGCCGCACTGGGCCTCGACGACCCGTTGCCCGTGCAGTACTGGCACTACCTGAGCGGCCTGTTCCGCGGCGAGTTCGGCACGTCGCTGATCAGCGGCACCCCGGTGGGGTCGCTGATCGGTGACCGCCTGCCCGCCACGGTGCAGCTGGCGGTGCTCGCCTTCCTGGTGGTCGTCGCCGTGGCGGTGCCGGTGGGCGTCGTGATGGCCGTCCTGACGAAGGGCGGCCGCCGGCGCGGCGGCGAGCTGGCGTTCACGTCGACGAGCGTGGTGCTGGCCGCGATCCCGGAGTTCCTGCTCGCCGTGGGACTCGTGAGCCTGCTCGCCGTGCAGCTCAACCTGTTCCCGGTGGCGGGCAACGACGCCGCCGGCTCGTGGGTGCTGCCGGTGCTGGCCCTGGCGATCGGACCGGCGGCGGTGCTCGCCCGCATCGTGCGGGTGGAGCTGCTTTCCGTGCTGGGCAACGACTACGTGCGAACCGCACGGGCCAAACGCCTGCCGTCACGGCTGGTGTACGTGCGGCACGCGCTGCCCAACGCCGTCACAGCCACGCTGACGCTGGGCGGCATGATGCTCGCCGCCCTCGTCGCGGGGACCGTGCTGGTGGAGAACGTGTTCGCGTGGCCTGGACTCGGGTCGACCATCGTCGGCTCGATCCAGCAGAAGGACTACCCGGCCGTGCAGGGCATCGTGCTGGTGTACGGGGCCGGGGTGCTGCTGGTGAACCTCGTGGTGGACGTGGTGCTGGCGATGCTCGATCCGCGTTCGACGATCAGGGAGGCGTGATGCGCCCCGCACCACCGACGTCCGGGGAGGCGGCATGCGTCGCCTGACCGTCCTCCGCTCCCCCGTCGGCGCCGCCTCCGCCGTCCTGCTCACCGTCCTCCTCGCGCTGGCGATCCTCGCCCCGGTCCTCTGGGGCGACCGGGCCGCCGCCATCGACACCGACGCGCTGCAGCAGGGCCCGTCCGCGGACCACCTGCTGGGCACCGACCAGCTCGGCCGCGACATCTTCTTCCGGGTGCTGGTGGCCACGCGGCTCACGATCGGCCTCGCGCTGCTGGCGACGGTGATCGGTGTCGTCACAGGGCTGGTCCTCGGCTCCGTGCCCTCGGTGCTGCCGAGGTGGGCGGCGCGGATCGTCATCTCCGGGGTGAACATCGCCGTCGCGTTCCCAGGGCTGTTGCTGGCGCTGTTCTTCGCCGTCATCTTCGGCACCGGGACGATCGGAGCGGTGCTGGCCATCGCGTTCGCGATCACGCCGTCGTTCGCGCGCCTCACCCAGACGCTGACGGCCTCGGTGAGCGGACGTGACTTCATCGCGGCCGCGCGGGTGTGCGGGGTGGGCCGGTTCCGGCTGCTGACCCGGCACGTCCTGCCCAACATCGCCGAGCCGCTCGTCATCAACGCCACCCTGGCGGCGGGGTCGGCGCTGACCGCGTTCGCCGGGCTGTCGTTCCTCGGCATCGGCGTGCAGGCACCCTCCTACGACTGGGGGCGGCTGCTCGGCGAAGGCCTCAACCGCATCTACATCTCCCCCGCTCCCGCACTGGGGCCGGCGATCGCGGTGGTGCTCGCGGGGCTGGCGTTCAACCTGTTCGGCGAGGCCGCAGCGGCAGGTCACCGGCAGCGGTCGCACCGCGCCACGGCCGTGCCGGCGACAACGTCGAGTGCACCGGACGACGGCGGGTTGTTGACCGTGCGGAACCTCCACGTGTCCTTCCCCGGCGGCATCACGCCGGTGCGCGGTGTGTCGTTCACCGTCCACAACGGAGAGATGATCGGCGTGGTCGGCGAGTCCGGCTCCGGCAAGAGCCTCACCGCGCTGGCCGTGTCGCGCCTCGTCGAGCACCCCGGCACCGTCACCGCGGACGCGCTGGAGTTCGGCGGAAAGCCGCTCGACCGGACTCCGGACCGGGAGCTGGGCACGCGGCTCGCGATGGTGTTCCAGGACCCGACGACGTCGTTCAACCCGACCAAGCGCATCGGCCGGCAGCTCTCCGAGGTGTCCGAGGTCCACCAGGGACTCGGCCGCGTGGCCGCGGCGCGCAAGGCCGTCGACCGGCTCGGCGCCGTGCGGATCCCGGAGCCGGAGCGCCGGGCGAAGCAGTACCCGCACGAGTTCTCGGGCGGCATGCGGCAGCGGGCGATGATCGCGATGGGGCTGATGGGCGAACCGCAGCTGGTCATCGCCGACGAACCCACCACCGCGCTCGACGTCACGGTGCAGCGCGAGGTGCTCAAGCTGCTCGCCACGATCAGGGAGGACCGCAGTGCCGCGGTGTTGCTCATCAGTCACGACATCACCGTCGTGGCGCAGACCTGCGATCGCGTGCTCGTGATGTACGCGGGCCGCATCGTCGAGGAACTGCCCACCGACGAGCTCTTCACGGCCGCACGGCACCCGTACACGACGGCGTTGCTGAAGGCGGTGCCCGACCTCGACACGGACCGCGGCGCGCCACTCGCCGTCATCCCCGGCCGGCCACCCGAGCCCGGTGAGATCGGTCGCGGGTGCCCGTTCGCGCCGCGGTGCCCGCTCGCCGACGACCAGTGCCGCACCGAGGAACCCGAGCTCACGGACTTCGGGCCGGACCACCGGGTCGCGTGCTGGAAGTCGGAGACCGAACTGGCGGGTGTGCGATGAGCGAACTCGTCTTCACCAACGTCACCGTCCGCTTCGGCCACCACACGGCCGTCGACGACGTCAGCCTCACCGTGCCGGCGGGACAGGTCGTGGGCCTCGTCGGCGAGTCGGGGTCGGGCAAGTCGACGCTCGCCGCCACCGCGGTCGGCCTCCGCAAGCCGACGGAGGGCCACATCAGGGCGGACGGCAAGGTCCAGATGGTGTTCCAGGACCCGTACTCGTCGCTCGACCCGCGGATGAGCATCGGCAACTCGATCGCCGAGGCCATGCCGCGGGGCACCGACAAGAAGGCCGAGGTCGCGCGGCTGCTCGAACTGGTGCACCTCGACCCCGGCCGTGCCTCGGCACTGCCGGCGAGGCTCTCCGGCGGGCAACGGCAACGGGTCGCGCTCGCCAGGGCGCTGGCCGGACGCCCCAGGGTCGTCATCGCCGACGAGATCACGTCCGCGCTCGACGTGTCCGTGCAGGGCGCCGTGCTGAACCTGGTGCGGGACCTGCAGCGGCAGCTCGGCCTGTCCATGCTGTTCATCTCGCACAACCTCGCCGTCGTGCGGTACGTGAGCGACCGCATCGCGGTGATGAAAGCGGGCAGGATCGTGGAGGAGGGCCCGGCCGGGGAGGTGCTCGAAGACCCACAGCACGAGTACACGCGCGAGCTGCTCGCAGCCGCGCCCCGACGGCACACGAGGCTGGAGGCTTCATGATCGACGATCTGCACGGGCGCAGCGTCGTCGCGGACACCCACAACGACCTGCTGGACGCCATCGTCCACCGCCCGGTCGAGCGGTGGGTGCCGCACTTCCGCGAACGGTGGCTGCCCCAGCTCCAGCAGGGCGGGGTGAACCTGCAGGTCCTGCCGGTGTTCGTCGACGACCTGTTCCGGCCGGAAGGCGCGCTCAGGCAGACGCTGCGGATGGTCGAGGCGGCGCACCGCATCGCCGAGGCGAGCCCGGAGACCAGGCTCTGCCTCGACGGCACCGACATCGACCAGGCGCTGGCCGCCGGCCAGATCGCGCTCGTGCTCGCGCTGGAGAGCGCACCGGGCGTCGGCGAGGACGTGGAACTCCTGGAGACCCTGTACCGGCTGGGCGTGCGGATCGCGTCCCTCGCCCACTTCGGCCGCACCGCGCTGGCCGACGGCAGCGGCGAGGACGCCACCGGCAGCAGGCTGACCAGGGCCGGAGTCGCCGCGCACGCCGAGATGGAACGCCTCGGCATGATCTTCGACGTCAGCCACCTGAGCGCGGCGGGCGTCGACCACGTCCTGGAGCTCTCGTCGCGTCCGGTGATGGCGACGCACTCGTCGGCACGGGCGCTGCGCGACCACCACCGCAACCTCACCGATGAACAACTGCGGGGCATCGCCGACAACGGCGGCGTGGTGTGCGTGAACTTCTTCGCGCCGTTCCTGCACGAGTCCGACTTCACGATCGACCGCCTGGTCGACCACGTCGAGCACATCGCGGGCGTCATGGGGGTGCGCCACGTCGGCCTCGGCCCGGACTTCGTCAAGGAGGTCCTCGAGGACGTCACGCCGCCGTGCTGCGAGGCGCAGTTCATCGAGGGCGTCCCGACCGACCGGTTCCTGCCAGGGTTGGAGGGACCTGCGGGACTGCCGCTGGTGACCGAGGCACTGCAGAAGAGGGGCTGGCCGGAAGAGGACGTCGTGCGAGTCCTCGGCCTGAACGTGCTCGACCTGTTCCGTTCCGAACTGAGGGGACCCGCATCGTGACCACCATCGAGGACCTGTACGGCCACGCGTTGCCGGAGCAGCCCGCCATCTCGCCCGACGGGTCCGAGGTCGTCTACGTCCTGCGCACCACCGACCGCGAGAACGACCGCGACGAACGGGCGCTGTGGCGGATCACGAACGGCACGGCGAAGCAGCTCACCAGGGGCAGGGCCGACACGTCACCGGCGTGGTCACCGGACGGCGCCAGGATCGCGTTCCTGCGCGCCCAGGACGGCCCGGGCCAGGTCTGGCTGCTGGACGGCGAGCCGGAGCAGCTCACGACGCTTCCGCTCGGCGCGGGCGCCCCGGTCTGGAGCGCCGACGGCACGAAGCTGGCGTTCTCGGCGCCCGTGGACATCGCGGACGCCACCGCGCCGATCGTCACGAGCCGTCTCGACCACAAGTCCGACGGAGCCGGCTACCTGCGCAGCGTCCGCGCCCACCTGCACGTCCTGGATCTGGAGACCCGCGAGGTCCGCCAGCTGACGAGCGGCGACTGGCACGCGAGCGCACCCGCGTGGTCCCCGGACGGCACGAAGCTCGCCTTCACGGCGGCCCGCGACGCGGACGCCGACCTGACCTTCCGCGTGCCGGTGCACGTCGTCGACGTCGCCGGCACCTCGGAGCCGAAGATCGCCGGCCTCGCCGAGGGGCAGGCCGCGACGGTCACGTGGACCGAGGCCGGGTTGCTCGTGACCGGCCGCACCACCGCGGACGCCGGGCATCTCGACCTCCTGCACCTGCCGCCGGACGGCGAGGTGCGCACCCTGTCCGCGTCGCTCGACCGCAACGTCATGCCCGGCATGGCGGGCTACCCCGGCGGGCTGCCCGCCCTGCACGGGAGCACCGTGCTGTTCTGCGCCCGCGACCGGGGCTGCACCCAGCTCTACGCCGTGGACCTGGAGTCCGGCGACGTGCCGCGCCTGGTGCTGGGCGGGGATTCCCGCGTCGTGGCAGGGCTTTCCGTCGCCGGCGACACCGCGGCCGTCGTGCTGAGCACGCCCACGTCGTTCGGCGAGGTCGCCACCGTCGACCTGACCACCGGCGAGGTCACCGTCCACACCGGACACAACACGACCGAGCTGTTCGTCCGCGAGGAACGCGAGTTCACGATCTCCGACGGCACGGTCGTGCACGGCTGGCTGGTCCGCGCCCCGGAGAACACCGGCCCGTCGCCGCTGCTGCTCGACATCCACGGCGGTCCGCACAACGCGTGGAACGGCACCGCCGACCCGGTCCACCTCTACCACCAGGTCCTGGCGCGGCAGGGCTGGGCGGTGCTGCTCCTCAACCCGCGCGGCAGCGACGGCTACGGCGAGGCCTTCTACAAGGCCGCGCTCGGTGCATGGGGCAAGTCCGACGCCAAGGACTTCCTGGAGCCGATCGACCAGCTGGTGGCCGAGGGGCTCGCCGATCCGGCGAAGCTCGCCGTCACCGGCTACAGCTACGGCGGTTACATGACCTGCTACCTGACCAGCCGCGACAGCAGGTTCGCCGCCGCCGTCGCGGGCGGTGTCGTCAGCGACCTGACCAGCATGGCGGGCACCTCCGACGGCGGCCACTACCTGACCGAGCTGGAACTGGGCGGCGCGGGCGACCACGTCACCGAGCTCTCCCCGCTGACGCACGTGGCCGACGTCCGCACGCCCACCCTGGTCTACCAGGGCGCCGCCGACGACCGGTGCCCCGTCGGCCAGGCCGAGCAGTGGTTCACCGCGTTGCGCCGCAACGGCGTGCCGGCCGAGCTGGTGCTCTACCCGGACGAGTCGCACCTGTTCATCCTCAGCGGCAAGCCGTCGCACCGCGAGGACTTCAACCGCCGCGTCGTCGACTGGGTGCGCGAGCACGCCGAGAACCGCAAGCCGCTCGACCAGAAGCACTGGCAGCGCAGGCTTTCCGCACTCGCGAAGAAGCACGGCCTGCCCGGTGCCGCGCTCGGCGTCCTGTACAAGGGCGAGACGCTCCTGGCGCACCACGGCGTGCTGAACCTGTCGACCGGGGTCGAGGTCACCGACGACACGATCTTCCAGATCGGTTCCATGGGCAAGGTGTTCACGACGACCGTCGTGATGCGGCTCGTCGACGAGGGCCTGCTCGACCTCGACGCCCCGATCGTCGACGTGCTGCCCGAGCTGAAGCTCTCCGACCCGGTGGTCGAGCAGAAGGTGACCATGCGGCACCTCCTCACGCACACCAGCGGCATCGACGGTGACAACTTCACCGACACCGGCCGCGGCGACGAGTGCTTGGAGCGCTACACCGAACTGCTCGCCGACGCGGCCCAGAACCACCCGCTCGGCGCGACGTTCTCCTACAGCAACGCCGGTTTCGTCCTCGCCGGGCGCGTGATCGAGAAGCTCACCGGCAAGACGTGGGACGTCGCGATGCGGGAGAAGCTCTTCGCCCCGCTCGGACTCACCCGCACCGGCACGCTGCCGGAGGAGGCGCTGCTGCACCGCGCCGCCGTCGGCCACGTCACCAAGGACGAGAAGCTCGAACCGGCGCCGGTGTGGATGCTGCCGCGCTCGGTCGGCCCGGCCGGCACGATCTTCGGCAGCACCGAGGACGTGCTCAGGTTCGCGGCGATGCACCTCAACGGCGGCAAGGCGCAGGACGGCACGCAGGTGTTGTCGGAGGCGTCGGCGACCGCGATGACCGAGAAGCAGACCGACGTGCCCGACCCGGAGGCGCTGGGCGACTCGTGGGGCATCGGCTGGATCCGGTTCGGCTGGGACGGGCAGCGGCTGATCGGCCACGACGGCAACACCATCGGGCAGTCCGCGTTCCTGCGCATCCTTCCCGGGCACGACCTGGCGGTCACGTTGCTGACCAACGGCGACACCGCCCGCGAGGTGTACCTGGAGCTGTACAAGGAGATCTTCGCCGAGCTGGCGGACCTCGACATGCCGATGCCGCGAGTGCCGGCCGCCGACCCGCCTGCCGTGGACAACGCGCTCTACCTCGGCAGGTACGAGCGGGCCTCCATGATCCTCGACATCGTCGAGGGGGAGAACGGGCTGCAGCTGGACGTGACGCCCACCGGTCCGATGGCGGACATGTTCCCCAAGCCTCCCGCGGTCGATCTGGTCCCGGCCGGCGACGGCCGTTTCCTCTACCTGTGGCCGGACTCGAAGAGCTGGTCCTCCCTGGTGTTCTACTCGCTGCCCACCGGGGAGCAGTACGTGCACATGGGTGTCCGCGCCACCCCGAAGGCGTCCTGATGAACCTGCTGAACGACATCGAGCGGCTCGTGTCCTGCGAGTCGCCGTCCACCGATCTGGCGGCGGTGGCCCGCAGCGCCGAGGTCACCGCCGAGGTGGGTGCCGCACTGCTCGGCTCGGAGCCGGAACGGATCGTGCTCGACGGCCGCACCCACCTGCGGTGGCGGCTGGGTCCGGGACCGCGCAAGGTGTTGCTGCTCGGCCACCACGACACGGTGTGGCCGATCGGGACGCTGCAACGGATTCCGTTCAGCGTGCAGGACGGCGTGCTGCGCGGGCCCGGCTGCTTCGACATGAAGACCGGCGTCGTGATGATCTTCCACGCGGTCGCGTCGCTGGGTTCTTCCGACGGCGTCACGGTTCTCATCACCGGCGACGAGGAGATCGGCTCGCCGTCGTCGCGCGGCCTGATCGAGACCGAGGCGGTGCAGCACGCGGCCGTCCTCGTCTGCGAGGGTTCGGCGGACGGCGGCGCGCTGAAGACCGAGCGCAAGGGCACGTCGATGTACGAGGTGACGCTGCACGGCCGCGCCGCGCACGCCGGGCTGGAACCCGAACGCGGTGTGAACGCCACGATCGAGGCAGCGCACCAGATCCTGGCGGTCTCGCAGCTGGCCGACGCCGCTACCGGCACCACCGTGGTGCCGACCGTGCTCTCCTCCGGCACGACGACGAACACCGTTCCCGCGCAAGGGAAGTTCATGGTCGACGTGCGCGTGCGGAACCTCGCCGAGCAGCTCCGGGTCGACGAGGACATGAAGGCGCTGCGGCCCGTGCTCGACGGTGCGAAGGTCGAGGTCGACGGCGGGCCGAACCGCCCGCCGATGGAACTGTCCGCGTCTTCGGCGTTGTTCGAGCTGGCCTCGAGGCTCCTCCCGGGCATCACGCAGGCCGCGGTCGGCGGCGCGTCCGACGGCAACTTCACGGCGGGAGCAGGGATTCCGACGCTCGACGGGCTCGGCGCCGTCGGTGGCGGGGCGCACGCCGAGCACGAGCACGTGCTGGTGTCGGAGCTCGAGCCGCGCACCCTGCTGCTCGCGGCCCTGATGAGGGAGCTGACATGACGCTGGTAGCGCAGAACGTCGTCGTCCGGCCGCTCACCGAGTTCGCCGAACTCGTTGCCACCCAACGGCTCTACGAGTCAATTTGGCGGTCGAACGGCAACACTCCCCCGGTCACCGCCGAGCTGCTGCGGGCGATGACCAAGGCGGGCAGCTACGTCGCGGGCGCGTTCGACGGTGCCGACCTGATCGGCGCGTGCATCGGTTTCTGCTCGCCGCCGGACGCGGGCACCCTGCACAGCCACATCGCCGGGGTGGCGGCGCACGCGCGAGGACGCAACGTCGGCTACGCGTTGAAGCTGCACCAACGGACGTGGGCGCTGGAGCAGGGGTTGCGCGAGGTCACCTGGACGTTCGACCCGCTGGTGCGCCGCAACGCCCACTTCAACCTCAGCAAGCTCGGCGCGGACGCGACCGAGTACCTGCCGGACTTCTACGGCCTGATGCACGACGACATCAACGCCGGCGGCGAGAGCGACAGGTTGCTGGTCAGCTGGCGGGTCGAGTCCCCGGAGGCCGTCGCCGCCTGCGCCGGTCGGCCGAAGGTCGTCAGCGCCAGGGGTGCGGTCGCCCTGGGGATCTCCGACGGCGGGCTGCCCGTGCGGGGCACGTGCACGGGCTCCACCGTGCTGGTCGCCGTACCAGCGGACATCGAGGCGCTGCGGGTCACGAACCCGGCCGCGGCCACCGAGTGGCGTCACGCCGTGCGGGAGGTGCTCGGCGGGCTGCTCGCGAGCGGTGCCCGCGTCACCGGGTTCGACAGGTCAGGTTGGTACGTAGTGGACAGGAGCAGTTCGTGAAGCTGGACGGGGTGGAGATCCGCTGGATCGAGATGCCGCTGAAGTCGCCGTTCCGCACCTCGTTCGGCACGCAGACCGTGCGGCAGTTGCTGCTCCTGCGCGCCGTCACGGACGTGGGCGAGGGCTGGGGCGAGTGCGTCGCGATGGCCGACCCGGTGTACTCGACCGAGTACATGGAGGGCTGCGCGGACGTGTTGCGGCGGTTCCTGGTCCCGGCGTTGACCGGGCCGATCGACGGCATCTCGGTGGCCCCTCGGGTGGCGAGGTTCCGTGGACACCGGATGGCCAAGGCAGCGCTGGAGATGGCCGTACTGGACGCCGAACTGCGTGCGCGCGGGGTGTCGTTCGGCCGTGAGCTGGGCGCGGTCCGCGATCGCGTGCCGTGCGGCGTGTCGGTCGGGATCATGAACTCCATCCCGGAACTGCTGGACGCGGTCGGCGGGTACGTCGACGAGGGCTACGCGCGGATCAAGCTCAAGATCGAACCAGGCTGGGACGTCGAACCCGTGCGAGCCGTGCGTGAACGGTTCGCGGACGTCTTGCTCCAGGTAGACGCGAACACCGCCTACACACTCGGCGACGCCCGCCACCTCGCGAAGCTCGACCCGTTCGACCTGCTGCTGATCGAACAGCCGCTGGACGAGGAGGAACTGCTCGCGCACGCCGAACTCGCCAAGGTCGTGCAGACGCCGATCTGCCTGGACGAGTCGATCACCTCGGCGTCGTCGGCCGCCGACGCGATCAAGCTGGGCGCCTGCCAGATCGTCAACATCAAGCCCGGCAGGGTCGGTGGCTATCTGGAGGCGCGGCGCATCCACGACGTCTGCGCGGCGCACGGAATCGCGGTGTGGTGCGGCGGAATGCTGGAGACCGGCATCGGACGCGCCGCGAACGTGGCACTGGCGGCGTTGCCCGGCTGCACGCTGCCCGGCGACACCTCGGCGTCGGACCGCTACTACCAGATGGACATCACCGAGCCGTTCGTGCTCGACGACGGGCACTTGAGCGTGCCGACCGGTCCGGGCCTGGGTGTGACGCCGTTGCCGGACGCCCTGGACGCGGTCACGGTGAAGACGGAGTGGATTCCTATGACATAAGCGCCGCACTGACCTGCAGAAATGCAACTCTTGCAGGTCAGTGCGGCTCCGTTCAGACTCGTTGAGGAACGTACTGGCACGTTCAGCGCATGGTTCTGCTCCCTCTTGCTCCCAGAACTTGCTCCCAGTACGTCCACTTCAGCTTTTGGGTCACACAGCTCCGGAAGCCAAGCGGGCAATGAGTCGACGGCCCCTTGTTCGCAGCCCTCGAGCCCGCGCAGGATCAATATCCTGAACATGTGCGACATGATCCCCAACGCGGAACATTGGAGGGTGTCCGTCCGGGAAGCCCAAGAACTTCAGCACGCGATCAGGGCTACCTGCCTGGGTACGCGACGCCTCGCATCGTCTGCGACGTGCCGTACGTGGGCAAGCGGTGGGTCCACCAGCTCGCCGAATATGGTCCAGCGACAAGATTGGTGAGTGCATGAAGTTCTCCGGCTTGCGCCCGCTGGCGCACGCGTCGAACCTGATCGACGTGACCCTCGACGGGGTGGGCGACGTCGACCTGCGCAACGACGCCCACATCGAGGAAATCCGGTTCGTGCCCGGCCCAGAGCACATGACGATCGTTGTGTGCTTCGGGTTCGACGACGCCGCCCGCGGCACGGTCGTACTGGAGTTCCTCGAGGTGGAGCTGACCGAGCTCGAGCCGTACCTGGCCACGGGGGTCGATCCGAAATACGGGTACGCGTTGCTGCATGGCATCGACCACTGGTTCGACCCGGAGCAGGAGCGGGAGGGTTTCTCCTTGTCCTGCACCGTGTTCGAGTTCAGCTTCTACGCGGTCGAGCTGCGGGCGACGGTCGTCGGCTGAGCCTTTGTGCTCATCACTTGTGCTCCCAGACTGCTCCCGATTTGCGCGAACGCTCGGGCACCCGGAGCCACCTGACCAGCCTGAACACCCTGATGCGCCAGTAGACTCCGATCGTTGAACACTTAATGGATTCCTATGACATAAACGCCGCACTGACCTGCGGAACATAGCTGTTGCAGGTCATGCAGCTCCGGAATGTGCTTCCACGGCCGATGGACAGGCCCGGCTCAGAAGTCAGGGCGTTCAGCTCCAGCGGATACCGTTGTTCTGCACACGTGCCGTTGCAGCCCCATTCCCGCGCAGCGCATCCGCCGTGTGGTCGAGGAGCGCAGCCGTTGAGGAATGCGTGTCGACTCCCTCGAACCGAGGATCAGACTCCGGGTCGAGTTGTCCGATCGCACCGTGCAATGCGCCGGGCCGTAGCTCGACGACGAGGTGGCACCCGCTGCCGTCGAGCGCGATGGGGAGCCAGTTCGGGTTCCAACCCCAGAACGCGTCTTCCTCGCCCGGCTCGACATCCGACCAGTCCTCGTCGTCCTCGTCGCTGAAGTCGTCGATCTCCGTCGCCTGGCGCTGAGCAAGTTGTTCGTTCTTCCAGCGCCAGGTCTCGAGCATGGCCTCGAGAGGCAGGAGGATCCACCTTCTCGGCACCAGGTAGGTGACCGGTTGGAAGGTGGTGCCGTCGTGGCGACGCAGTGACTCCAGCAGGTCTGCGGGGAGCCGGTGGCCGATTTCCGCCTCGGCCGCCTCGATCGCGGCGTTGTGTGCGGGGGGCCGCAGTGTGTTCTCGATGTCGTTGTGCCGGCACCACTCTTCGATGCGGCCCCAGGACACGGACACTGGGGCGGTCATGTCGCGATCGTGCCACAACGCGGTGGTGGCGGCCTGCGCCGCCGCCCCCAGGCCAGGCCTGCAGTTGCACGCGCACGACGTATGCGTCGCCGTCGAGCACGCGGTGGACCCTCTGCAGATCTCGTGGTCCAGGTAGCCACCGGACAGCTGGTTGCCCGCGGCCGCGATCGGGCGCGACGATCCGTGCCACGGGTTTGTGCCCTTGTTGGTGGATGTGCAGGCGCGGGTAGCTAGCCTTCCCTGTTCTGCTTGGCGTTTTCCGGCTCGATGTCGTCCACAACAGACAACACTGCTCGATCGCCGCAGGACCGTCGCCAGGTGCTAGATCTGAGCGGGTTTCGACGACGGGCCGGCGTCATCCCTGCATCTTCTCCCGCCGGCCCTGGTCATTCGCCGATGCCTCGGCGCGCCAGCCGAGAAGAATCGCGTGCAGGGCCTGTTCGGCCAGGCGGCGGGCGCGGTCGTTGCCGACGTTGCTGAGGTAGCCGAGAGAGGCGATGCCGTGCATCGTGCCCCAGAGGGTCTCGCAGGCCTCGTCCAGATCGGCCAGGACCACGTCGTGCCTGGCGGACCAGGTGTTGAGCAGCTCTTTGAGGGCGTCGACGGCTGGCTGTGCGACGCGCCCGCGCTCGTCCGCATCGATCGCCGGGGCGTTCATGACCTGGTAGAGGTGCGGGTGCTCGCCGGCGAACCGCACGTACTCCGACGCCGCGCGCCTCATGCGCAGGTCCACATCGGCTTCCTGCGCGGCTTCGAGGAACCTGGTCAGCATCAGGCGATGGCCGTGCGCGACCAGCTCCAGCACTAGCGCCTCCTTGTTGGCGAAGTGCTGGTAGACGACGGGTGCGGAGTATTCGACATCGCCTGCGATGCGCCGGATCGTCAGAGCCGCAGGGCCCTCGGTCTCGAGCACGTGCAGCGCCGCCTCGATGATCCGCTCATGGGTGTTCGCCCGCTCGCGGGCCCGCCTCGTGCTGATTGACATGGTCCGTCACTTCGCCTCGATGGTGTCCTCGAACACTAGCCACCGCCCTTGACCACGCTGACGGCGTGCACCATGGTTAACGACGTTAGGAAATCTAACGTCGTTAGAAAGCGAAAGGTTGATCATGATTCACCACATCTGCCGCGTCACGATGAGGGCCACCGCGACGCCTGACCAAATCGAGGCGGCACTGGAGGGCTGGCGCAACCAGGGCAGGTCGAACCCCGCCATCAAGTCGTTCATCGTCGGGCGCGACCACGGTGGCGACTACACCTACAGCGCGGTGTTCGTCGTGGAGGACCTCGACGGACTCTTCGCCTACCTGACGCACCCGACCACCTACCAGACCGACCACCTGGGACTGAACCTGGTGGACCGGATGGAGATCTTCGACGTCAGCGACGACGAAGACCCGGACCTCAACAGCAAGATCCAGGAACTGCATCGGCGCCGCAACGAGCTCAACCCGCAGATCGCCGACATGCTCGCCGGCGTGCCCAGCTACACCGGCTCCGGCGTGGACCGCTGACCGAGACTCTGGAACGGAGAGAACCGTCATGGTCGAACACGTCGTCATCGGCGCCGGATCCATCGGCAGCAACGTCGCTCGTCTGCTCGTCGAGCGCGGCCACAACGTCCGGATCATCACCCGCAGCGGTTCGGGGCCCGAGCACCCGTTGATCGACCGGGTCGCTGCGGACGCGTCCGACCCGTCCAGCCTGACCGAACTCTCCCGCGGCGCCGAGGCGATCTACCACTGCGCCAACCCGCCCTCCTACACGGAGTGGGAACGCCTGCTGCCGCCCCTGCAGACAGCAGTCATCGCCGCCGCCAAGGCGAACGACGCCGTCCTCGTCCTGACCGGCAGCATGTACGCCTACGGCCCGCAGCCCGGTGGCCTGATGACCGAACGCACCCCCATGGCCGCGGCCGGGCACAAAGGCAGGCTGCGCAAACGAATGTGGGAACAGGCCCTCGCCGCGGGCATCCGCACGGTGGAGGTCCGCGGCTCCGACTACGTCGGCAAGGGCGCCAACGGCATCTACTCCCTGCTCATCGGGCCGGCCCTGACGAAGGGCAAGGCGGCCTGGATCACCGGCCACCTGGACATGCCGCACACCTTCACGGTCAACACCGACATGGCACAGGCACTGGTCACGCTCGCGCCGGAAGAACGGGCGTGGGGCAGGGCCTGGCACGTGCCGTCCCCGCCTGCCATCACGATCCGCGAGCTCGCCGGTCGCTACGCCACCGCAGCGGGCCGATCACCGATCAAACTGATCCAGCTACCGCGCTTCGCAATGCGCGCAACCGGACTGGTCGTGCCGATCGCCCGCGAGGTGGCAGAGATGGACTACCAGTGGTACTCACCGTTCCACGTGGACGCGACGGAGACGGCCGACACCTTCGGCCTGACCCCTACCGACCTCGACACCGCCGTCCACGACGAGGTCGGCTGAACTCCTGTCGCCGCAACGGCCATGGCGCCGTGTCCACTAATTGGCTCTCACGCGTCTGGTGTCGTACGCCCACATCGCGATCTCGACGCGGTTGCGCGCGCCGAGCTTGGTCATCAGCGATGCGACGTGGTACTTGACCGTGCTCAGGCCGACGAAGAGGTCGGTGGCGATCTCGGCGTTGGTCCGGCCCCGTGCCACCAGCGCGAGCACCTCCTCCTCGCGCTCGGTGAGCGGGTCGATGGGCTGGACCGGTACCACCGGCGCCTGGTCGGCGAAGATCGCCAGCAGCCGGCTGGTGACGTTGGGGGCGATCAGCGCGTCCCCGTTGGCCGCCGCGTGGACGGCCTGCACGAGGAGCGCCGGACCGGCGTCTTTGAGCAGGAAGCCGCGAGCGCCGGCGCGCAGGGCGTTGACGACGTACTCATCGAGGTCGAAGGTGGTGATCACGACGACCGCCATCGGGTCCGTCACGTCCGGCCCGGCCAGGCGCCGCGTCACCTCGACGCCGTCGAGCCCGGGCATCCGGATGTCGACGAGCAGGACGTCGGGACGCAGCCGAGTCGCCAGGTCGAGCGCTGCGAGCCCGTCTGCCGCCTCCCCCACGACGTCGATGTCGGGTTGTGCGCCGAGGATCATCACCAACGCGGTCCGGACCAGGTCCTGGTCGTCGGCTACGACAACGCGGATGCTCATCCCAACGCCTCCACCGGCAGCACGGCCTCGACCACCCAGCCACCCCCGGACCCCGGCCCTGCGGAGAACGATCCGCCGAGGAGCTGGACGCGTTCGGCCATGCCCAGCAGCCCGAACCCGGGCTCCGGGGCCGGTCCCGGCTCGGTTCGTCCATCGTCGCTGACACGCAGCCTGACGGCGTCGCCCTCCCGGCGCACCTCGATGCCGACGCGGGTCGCGCTCCGGGCGTGCCGCACGGCGTTGGTCAGCGACTCCTGCGCGAGCCGGTAGAGCGCGGTGTCCACGGGTCGTGCCAACCGGGTCAGCGAACCGTCCAGCGCGACCTCGACGGTGGGCGTCGCGTCGGCGCGCGCCAGAGCAGGCAGGTCCGCCACACCCTGCTGCGGTGAGTAGGCGACGGCTTCCTCCTCCCGCAGCACCCGCACCATGGATCTCATCTCCGCCAGGGTTCGCGACGCTTCGGACTCGATCACGGCCAGGAACTCGGCAGCCTTCTCAGGCTGGATGCCGGCGACCACACCACCGGCCTGCGCCTGCACCGCGATGGCCGAGACGTGGTGGGCCACTGTGTCGTGCAGTTCGCGCGCCAGCGCCACCCGCTCCTGGTTGCGGATCTCGCGCCGTTGGCGATGCCAGAGGGCCGCGCGGTAGCGGAACACCGCCGCAAGCGCGACGAACAACAGCAGGAGGACGCTCCCGCCGAAAACGTCGGCCCAGCCCGCGGAGGAGGCGTACGTCCCCAGCGCGACGACGACTGTCACGAACGCCGTCCCCAAGACCATCTCCCGTCCCGATCCCCACCGCACCAGGGAGTAGAGCAGGAGCAGGACGGCCATGGTGGAGTAGAGGCCGAGGTCCCCGGCGTGCGCTGTCAGCTGGAGGACCGAGAGCAGCCCGGCGACGCCCCACCCGGCCAGGGCGGCCACCAGGGGGTGGCCCCGCCGCCAGAGCAGGGCAGGCACCAGCGCCAGGGCGAGCACCGTCACCAGGGGTTGCCAGGCCAGGCCCGGCCGAGCGATGCCCTCGACCAGGGCGGCGGCCGCGACCACGCCCACCAGCAGCCAGTCGAGCCGGCCGATGGGTGGGGCGTCGGCAGGCCGCGGCTCATGCCAGATGGAGCGCCGGACAGTGACCACGGCTCCAGCGTAGGGATCGGTGCGCCTCGGCGTACCCGCCGAAAGAACAGGAGAGAGACCGTGCCATCGGCCAGGCGAACCCCGGCCTCCGAGCCGAGGCGCCCGCCGCCGGGCTCAGCGATCGTGGACCCACCGATCCTCACCACAACGGAGCCCATGATGACAACACGTCAACCCACCACCGCCACGCTGGAAGACCAGCGGATCCCGGTGAGAGCCAAGCTCGCCGCCACGTGGACGAGCTTCATGTTCCTGTACGCCTACGTGGACATCCTCAACTTCTTCACGCCCGGCGTCATCGAAGACGTCCTCAACGGCAAGGTCTTCGAGTTCGGCCTCTCCCAGACCTTCTCGACCACGGCGCTGACCCTCGTGGCCATCCCGATCCTCATGGTCGTGCTCTCGATGACGCTGCCCGCCCAGGCGAACCGCATCACCAACCTCACCGTCGCCTCGCTCTACGTCCCCGTCACGGCGTTCAACGCGGTGGGCGAGTCCTGGCTGTACTTCTACGGGCTTGGCATCGTGCTGGAACTGATCCTGCTCGCCCTCATCGTGCGGTATGCCTGGACCTGGCCCCGCACCGCACCGCCGGCCGCCGTTGCGACCAGCCCGGACCGAGGAACCGTTCGCGCTCAACAGCAAGCGTGAACCCGGCCGGGACGTCGCGCAGGGCTGCAGGTCAACCGATTCCGGTGCGGCGTCGAGCAGATGACCGCCTGAGCTCCCCACGATCTCCACACCCCGGCACGGGTCACAACCTGACGACGTAGGTCTGCAGCGTCTCCTTGGGCCGATTTGGCCGGTCGGTGTGCCGCACCGCGTCGACAAGCTGTTCCACCGGCACGACCTGCCCAGGTCCGGCGTTCAGCCGGGCGTTCTCCGGCCAGGGGCTTTTCCCGTGCCGCAGGACAGCGCGGCCTTGGAACGCCGGCCACCTGACCCCCGCGCCTTCTCCGGTAACGATCGTACGGACCGGCACGACAACGGACGGGTGGGACGAGAGGGGTCAGGTTTGCGGTGGCTGGGGCTGGCGGTGCCGCCGTTGCTCGCGATCGCGCTGGGGCTCGCCACGAACCTCGCATCGGACACGTTCCCGTCCTCGTTCGAGTCCGTCGCGTGGCCCGTGCTCGCGGTCCTGGCGGTTGTCGCCGTCTGGCTGGAGATCGCACGTCAGCGCGTTGCCGGTCCGGTGTCCGAGGACGATCGGGTACGGATCGCGGTCGATGCGTTGGCCGGGGCGGTGAAGCAGCAGTGGACGCGTGAGGCCGGGTTGCGCGGACTGCACGGGCCGTGGGTGTTGCCGCAGCCGTGGACCACGACCAACCGCCCGGTGTCGCCGCCCGCAGTGAGCGTTCTCGGTCCTGACCGGCCGGATCCCCGTTCTGCGGAGCGGGTGCCGTGGTGGAGACGCCTTGTGCGGCGGTCTCACGCGGAGCCGGTCGGCTTGGTCGCTCGTGGCGAGGTCGACGAGCTGGTGAGCACGGTGCTGGACCTGCCGCACCGGCAGGTGGTCGTGCTGGGGAAGCCGGGCGGCGGCAAGACCGTGCTGGCCATCCAGTTCACGCTGGCGCTCCTGACTCGGCGCGGGCGACAGCGGCAACTGCCGGTGCCGGTGCTGTTGTCGGTGTCGTCGTGGCGGGTCGGTGAGGAAGAACTCCTCGACTGGATCAGGAACCAGCTGCGCACCGACTACCCGGAGCTGAGCGTCGACCTGGTCGACGATCCAGGGTTGATCTTTCCCGTGCTGGACGGCATGGACGAGTTGCCCGAAGCCCTTCACGCGGAGGCGATCGCGCAGATCGACCGAGCACTGCGGGGCAGGCCGCTGATGCTGACGTGCCGCGCCGACGAGTACGAACAAGCCGTCTCCCGAGCCGATGCGGTGCCCGCGACCGCGCTGGTCGTGGAACTCGGGCCCGTGGCCGTGGCGGACACGATCGCCTACCTGTCCGCGGGCCGGGTCGATGGTGACACGCGGTGGGCACCGGTGTTGCGGCACCTGAGGGAGAACGCCTCCGGTCCACTGGCCTCAGCGCTGCGCACGCCGTTGATGATCGGTCTGGCCCGGACCACGACCAACCCCGCCGAACTGCTCGCGTTCGACGACTGCGCGGGGATCGAACAGAGCCTGCTCGACCGCTTCGTCGCTGACGTCTACTCGGACACCCCGCGGGCGCAGACGTGGCTGCGATCGCTGGCCGTGCACCTGCGCCAGGAAGGCGGCTACGCACTGGGGTGGTGGGAGCTGTACCGGATGCGGGCGTCCGCGACCCGCCGCGCCACCAGCATCGTCACCGGACTGGTGTGCGCGGTGCTCGCCGCGGTGGCGGTCTGGCTGATGGTGTTGCCGACCGTCGCCGGAAACGGAGGCGCCCTGTCCCTCGGAGCGGTGGCCGGTGTGCTGGCGGGCGTGACGACCGGGTGGGCTGTGCGCGCTCGCGCGGTCGCCGAACCGAGCCGTGTCAACGCGGGCATCCGCGGCCGTCGGCTGCTGCTCGCCGGGCAGCTCAGCCGTGGCGTCGTGCTGGGAACGGCAGTGGGGCTCGGGATCGGCGCGATCGCGGAAGTCACCTACACGATCACGTTCGACATATCCGACCCCTCGCGGCTCGGCCTGTTGCTGGGAGTGATCTTCGGTGGCGTGACCGGCCTCGCCTACGGGCTGGTGGGGTGGCTGCAGGGCCCGGCCGACACGGTGCGCGCCGCGAGTCCCAGGGCGGCGCTGCGAGCCGATCGCACAACGAAGTTGTTGCGGCTCGCCGTGTTCGGCCTGACGTTCGGGCTCATCGTCGCGTTGGTGACAGGTGTTGTCGCGGGCCCTCGGATCGCCTTGATCGACGGCGTGGGCGCGGGCTTGCTCGGCGTCGTGGTGGGCCTCGCCCGCGGCCCGCACGTGTGGACGACCTTCCTGGTCGCTCGATGCCTTTCGGCATTGCGAGGCGAGCTGCCCTGGCGGCTCATGGCGTTCCTGGACGACGCGCACCGGCGAGAAGTGTTGCGCGCCAACGGCGGCACCTACCAGTTCCGGCACAGTCTGCTGCAGGACCACCTCGCCGGCGGTCCCGTCGAAACCGCCGACGTCGTCGCCGCGGCGCCGGCGCCCGTGCGCCGGCGGTCGCCTGCACGCAGGATGGTGCTGCCGCTCGTGGTGTCGGTGGTGGCGGGCATCGGACTGGGCGCCGGCCTGCCGGTGGCGGGCGGGTTGCAGACGCGGTGCGGTGTCTCGCCGTTCGACACGTCGATCCGCTACCTGCGGGTCGGCCTGGACAGCGAGTGCGTCGGCGTGACAGACGGCTCCTACGAGTTCAGCCCGGACGTCGCCGAGGTGTCGCGCCTGATCGCCAGCGAGAACGGGCAGGTCCGTCGCTCAGGTGAGCCCTATGTCCGGGTGGCGCTGCTCGCGCCGCTCAACGAGGGCACTCTGAGCGCCGCCCAGGTGCGGCACGCCCTGGAGGGCGCGTTCATCGCGCAGACCAGAGCGAATCGCGTCAATCCGGTCAACGCGGAACTCGTGCTCGCCAACATCGGAAGCCGCCAGCGGCACTGGGCGCCGGTCATCGATCAGCTGGCGCGGGCGAGCACCGAGGACCACCCCCTGGTCAGCGTGATCGGTCTGGGCATCAGCACGCACGACACGCATGAAGCGGCGCTGAGGCTGGCAGAACGAGGAATTCCGCTGGTCTCTGCCACAGCCAACGCCTTCCAGACCAACAGCCTGCTGCGGATCACCCCGGGCAACGCCGAGTTCGCCAAGGCCTTGGTCGCGGAACTGCGCAAGCGCTCGATCGAGCCCACTCACCTGATCACCGACGGCCCACGCGACCTGTACGTCGCCGCGTTGAGTGAAAGCCTGGCGGCAGCGTGGGAAGGACGCGTCAAACATTACGTCGTGGAGAGCACGCTTGGAGTGCGAGGCTTCGTCGAGGAGCTGTGCCGCTCGGCGGTGACGTTGTACAGCGGCCGTACGACGGGGCTGAGGAACTTGCTCACCGACATCGCCCTCCACTGCCCGAACCAGCCGATCACCGTGGTGACAGAGGCGATCAGCCTCGCAGAGGTCGCACAGGAGGTACGCGCAACCAGGGTGAGACTGATCTACGCCAGCCCAGTCGACCCAGCGGGCTGGGAGGGCGATCTCCCGTTCACGCCTCGGGGTTTCGCGGACTTCCGCGCCCGGTACGTGTATTGGTTCGACGATTCCCTGGACGACGGCTATGCACTCCTGCACCACGACGCCGCGCTCACCGCCTTCACCGCCATCAACGCCCACGGAGACCGGCCACCGACACCGGCGGGCGTCCGGCAGGCGTTGCGGCGAGTGGAGATCAACGGCGCCACGGGCGCGATCTCGTTCGACAACGCAGGAAATCCCATCGGCAAGCTGATTCCGGTGCTCGAGTTCCCGCGACGGTCGTCCGGTCCGGTCCCGTACGTCACCGGTGGACCGAAGTGAAGGCTCAGCCCTCGGGGTACGCGAGGACGGCCAGGACGCGGCGGTTGTCGTCATCGGACGGTTCGAGGCGGAGCTTGGTGAAGATGCTGTAGCTGTGTTTGCTCACGGTTTTCTCGGTGACGAGCATTCTGGCCGCGATCGCGGCATTGGAGCGGCCCTGCGCCATCAGGGCGAGGACTTCGCGCTCGCGGGGGGACAGCGTGATCAGGTCAGACCGGTACCGGCGTCGATGGCCGCGCCACCGCGCCCGTCATCCGACACCCGCATCGTCAGTTCTCCCGCGCCGCCAGAGCGGGGCGTGAACTCGACCTCGATCCGGATGTGGCTTGCCCCGGCGTGCTTGATGGCGTTCGACAGGGCTTCGCTGACGGCGAAGCAGGCCGCCGACTCCACGGGTGCGGGCAGGCGACCCGGCAGGTGGATCACCACGGTGGTCTCGATGGGGTTGACCAGGGCCAGTGCTCTCAGCGCGCCGTCCAGGCCGCGGTCCGCCAAGACCGGTGGATGGATGCCGCGCACCAGGTCGCGCAGCTCGGTCAAGGCATCGGCGGTCACCTCCTGGGCATCGGACAGCATCCGCTGAACGGCCAGCTGATCATCGGGCAGCATCTGTTTGACCAGACCCAGGCTCATTCCCAGCGACACGAGCCGGGCTTGCGCGCCGTCGTGCAGATCCCGTTCGATCCGGCGCAGCTCATCCGCCTGGGTGTCGACGGTCTCGGCTCGCGAGGTCGCCAAGTGCGCGACG
The DNA here is from genome assembly GCF_024648825.1 of Lentzea californiensis. GTDB lineage: Bacteria > Actinomycetota > Actinomycetes > Mycobacteriales > Pseudonocardiaceae > Lentzea > Lentzea californiensis. The sequence goes on along the minus strand of NZ_JANBBE010000005.1, from coordinate 16,198 downwards.
CGAGCCCGCAGCCGCGCCTGTTCAGTGGGACCGAGCAGAAAGCGGATCACCTGGGCGTTGAGGTCGGCCAGAGACGTGGAGGTCTTGTACCAGAGCAAGAGGAACACCACGCCCAACGGGACCAGGGCGAACGATTTCTGGACGCTGTCCAGGCGGAAGCCCTCGCCCAAGGGAGTGCGGAACACCTGAGGCGGAGTCAGCTGGTAGAGGATCGGATAGAACACCGCCACGACACCGCAGAGGAAAACGACGAGCGACAAGCCGCAGGTGAACCAGACGGTGATCGAGTTGGCCACCAGCCACGCCCGATCCCGCCAACTCGCTGGGTCACGCAGGACCGCCCACAGCTGTGCCGGCCACCTGGCGCGTGGAGCCGGTAGGTAGGAGCGGGTGACCGGTTCGCCGAAGCGGTCGGCGGCCCACCGGCGGTGCGTGTCGGCCAGCCAACGGATCAGGAGCGTCGCGAGCAGCGTCAGGGGGATCCCGGCCCCCAGCGCGATGACCGAGATCGACGTGATCCAGACGGTGGCCAGTGTGGCTCCCGCGGCCGAGCCCAGCACGAGCATCACCGCCCAGCCCAACTGCCTCAGCCGCAGCGCCATCCCGTCGCGCAGTGCGCGCCCCCGACCCGGAACGACTTCAGCACGCTCTGGGTGTGTCCCCGAACGCGAGGCATTGTCGGGGTGATGACTCGCGCTGGAGTCGGTCATCGTTCTCGGTCATGGTCGATCGGCACGGGGCCGTCCCCTGTCCGCGGGGTCTCGCCGCGGACAGGTGCTTGATCATGGCTGGTCGGCGGCATCATGCACAGTGGAGTTCTCTCCACCGCATTTCCGGGGGCCGCCGCACTCAGCGGATGGTCTTGAGCACGTCCTGGACCGCGTCCGCGATGATGTCCGGGCGTTCGGTCACGATCCCCTCATGCGAGGTGTTCTCGGCGACCACGTGCTTCCGGTTCGGTCCGGCCTGCGCGAAGCGGGCCTGGCCGTCCCGCCACAGTCCCGCCGCGGCGGGAGAGTCCGCGAACGGCGTCTGGGACGCCACGATCGCAGTCACCGGCACGTCCTTCGGCCAGGACAGCTCGTGGAAGACGCGGTGGACGGCGGCGTAGTCGACCATCACCGCGAGCAGTTGGCGGTTCTTCTTGGTCGAAGGCTGCGCCATCAGGGCGGTGCGCTGCTGCTCAACGAGCGGTGCGAACGCCGTCAACATCTCATCGGTGAAGAAGTCGGGGACGTTCGCGTCGACGAGGACCGCGCCGGAAACCCAGCCGGGGTTCTTGTTGACGAAGTTGGCGGCGACCTCACCCGCGATCGAGTGCGAGACCAGCACCACGTCCTTGGTCACCCCCAACGACTTGAGGCCGGCCTCCAGATCCGAGACCGCGTTCTCCACCCGCCACGGGCCCGAGACCTCGTCACTCTCACCCTCGTTCGCCCGGTCGTAGGTGATGATCTTCGACCCCGTGGCCTTCGCCAGTCGCGGCGCCAGGTCCTTCCAGTAAGACGAGCCCAGGCCGCCGCCCGCGTCCAGGACCAGGGCCGGCAGCTTGCCGTCCACGACGTGGAAGACCAGCTCGTGCTCGGCGTTCGTCACCTTGCGCGTCTCGGATGCGGTGGACGCGGATGGCGTGCTGGACGGTGAACCGCTCGCGGCGGTCTGCGTAGAGCACGCCCCGATCGGCGCGGCGAGGAGTACTGCGGAAGTGAGTGCGATCGCTTTGCGATGCAGGAGGATCGAGTGTTCGGCCAGGACGAGAACCCTAGGAATTTCCCGCTCGGTCAACGATCAGGCCAACCACCGGCTTGTGGTGCTGCTAGATCCACTGTCAACGTGATGGTGCTGGCCCCTCCCGCGCGCCCGTACTTCGTCCGCCGGTGAAAAAGCGGCCGTTCACGCTGGTGAGAAGCGTGAACGGCCGCCGGACGATCAGGAGTGCGGGCAGGTGTCACGGTACTCGGAGATCGCCGTCCCCCGCGGCGCGGGGCACAGGAACTGCTCGTACCGGATGTCGTCGTCGACGAACCGCTTGAGCCACGCGATGCTGTACTTCGCGATCGTGGTGTTGGAGCTGTTGGGCGCGAAGTGGCTCGCGTTCGCCAGCTCCAGGTACGCCTTGTCCAACGTGGACGGCAGGCCGGTGTAGAACCGTTCGGAGTGCGACGAGACCGGAGCGGTCGAGTCGTCCTCGGCGCCGATGATCAGAGTCGGCGTCTGCACAGTCGACCACGTCTTCGTGGTGTTCCAGGCCGTCAGCGGGACGGAGGCCTGCAGGCTCGGCCGGTCCTTGGTGGCCTCCAGCGCGCCGCCGCCACCCATCGAGTGGCCCATCACGCCCAGCCGCGAGGAGTCGATGCGGGCCCGCACGGAACTGCTGGTGGTGAGGTAGTCCAGCGCGGCCAGCAGCTGGTCGCCGCGCGAGGCGGGCTGGTCGTACCGGGAGTTGGTGTCGATGATGAAGATGACGAAACCCTGTGAGGCCAGGCGCGGGCCGAGCCACGAGAGGCTGGACTGGCTGGCCGTGTAGCCGGGCGAGACCGCGACCGCGCCGAACGTGCCCTCGGCGGTGCTGGTCGGGTAGTAGATCGTGCCGCCGCCGAAGCCGCGCACACTCACCGCCGAGACCGTGGCCTGGCTGGTGGCGAACGGGCCGCGGGTGGCCTCGATGCTCGCGGTGGTCGGCGCCGGGCCGCGTTCGTAGGGGTTCTCGGCGGCCTCGGCGACCGAGCCGGACGTGGTGAGGGCGACTACCGCGGCGAAGACCAGGGCGCGGCGGGACAGGGGAGACCTCAGGGACATGGTGTGCTCTTCCCGGGGTGGCAAGGACTTGGCAGAGAGAGTCCTCTGTGGACCATGCTTACAGCGGCAGAGTCTGAACCACTACCTACTCGCGGGTCAAGTAGGCATCCCGAAAGGGGGATGAATTCGAAAGCAATTCACATTCGGCGAACCAGCCTCGGCTGATGTCCGGGCGATGTGCTCGTCACGGATCAGTTGTGCTTCCGGCCTTCTCTGCGGGTTCCATTGTGTTTCGCGCGCAGCGGAGCCGCGCGAGTTGCTGTAGCAGCTCTTGGCGGACCGGCTCCACGTCGGCGACGAGTTCGGCGAGCTCGTCCAGCCCCGCGGCGCGTGGGTGATCCAGGCGCCAGCGTGCCAACTGCCGCTCCATCGCCGCCTGCCCGGCACCGACATCGTGATACTCGTTCTCGAGCTGGTCACACCACACCCTGTCGGCCTGCTCCGGCGTCATCGCGGCCAACTCGCGCGCCAGGCCGCGGGCCTCGGCGAGCTCGGCGCGCAGGCCCGCCAACGCTACCGGCAACATCTCGATGCCCAGCTCCGCAGGCTCCTGGCCGGCCACCTGATCACTTCCCACTCCCAGCACGATACGAACGCTCCCGCCACCACGGCCGGAAGACACCCGCGCGGTATCGCAAGTTCGCCGATCCGAGCGACTGGAAGTGGTCATGAGAGACCACGGTCACCGGCCGTGTCGGCGGCGACTGCCCTGCCCGGAGGCTCGATCCACTGGATGAGGCCGACTTGTGCGCTGACTGAAGCCATGCGGCGCAACAACCAGAGCGCACCTGAAGCATCCGGCTGGCTGATCCGGGCCAAGCGCGAGGAGGAGGACCGGGGCGGCAGGTACACCGGCCCCAGAAGTGGTCAGCCGGCAGGAGTCAGTGCGTCGACGGCGTGACGTGCTGTGGCTCGAGTCAGCGTTCCGAGTCGTTCCCCGTGGGAGTGCTCACCCTCGATGTCGAGGTCCACGCAGGGTTCGCCGTCGTTGCCGGAGAAGGCCGGCACCGCGATGACGTTCACGTCGACATGGCAGACGTTGATGTCACTGAGCAGTTCGGCGTTCTCCATGTTGACCAGACTCACCTGGTGGTCGTGGTCGTACTTCGAGGCGAGGTCCGTCACGTCGTCCATCGCGCCGCCCTGCGTCGCGAAAGCGGGCGTGCCCATCATCAGAAAACCCGCGCCCACAGCAGCCGCGGCAAAAGCCTTCTTCAGCATGATGATTTCTCCTCACGAACCCTTCGTCCGGTTCACGCGTGCTACGAAGGAGGAACGGAGCCAGGCATCCCCGCCAGACTCCGCTCCCCGGTCAGCGGACGGCGCGCCGTCACAACGGGCGCCGCCTCACCTCACTTGTCGTCAGGGTTGGCGCACAGGCCGCTGTCGTTGCCCGACAGCACCGGCACCGCGATGACGTTGACGTCGATGAAGCAGGCGTTCAGATCGCTGAGCACCTCGGAGTCCTCCAGGTTGACACCGCCGACCTGGTGCGAAAGGTCCAGCTCGGGGGCGTCAGCCATCGCGGTGGAACCGAAACCGAGAAAAGCGCCCGCGATAGCGACGGCCGCCCCTGCCTTCTTCAGCACAAAATCTCCTCTGTTGAATCTTAGAAAGGAACGTGTCGGCATTGCACACCTTCCTCAAGTCCGACGCGACCGTATCGAAACGGTCCTGAGCCACCAAATCGCCAATCGTGCCCTTGCATGACGAATCCACTCCAGACCACACCTTCGAGTGGCATCTTCTTTTCGCCACCTGGCCTTGTTTCGCCGGATGAGCAGGCCAAAGAGGCAGGCATCTCGTTCGCATCCCGCTATCGGGTGAATGTGTCCGCACGCATGCCGTCGCCTACGCCCACCTCACCGGGTTCGCCGGCAGAGGCCCGGAACAACTCCACACCAGACCTCATCAAGTCCGGCGCCACGTCGGTGCGGCCATGAGCCCTGACACCACCGTCCCGAACATCCGGAAGGGCTCCTGACCAGCCTGAACACGCTGGTGCGTCAGTAGACTCCAATCGTTGAACACCTAGTGGGTTCCTCTGTAGACCGTTGGCAAGGTGGTGGCATGAGCCCGCGAACAGGCCTCACCCGCGTACTGGACGACCTGGGCACCACGCTGATCGACCTCGTGCGTGGCGATCCGGGCCGTGCCACCGGCATCGGCGGCGTGGTGATCCACGACCCGGACGACGACCAGGTGCTGCCGCCGTCCGCGCTGGTGCTCGGCGTCGGTGTGCGTGAGCCCGCCCCGCTCCTGGCCCTGCTGGGCGAGGAGGGAGCGGCCGCGCTGGTCGTGCGCGGCCCGATCGTCCTCACCGCGGAGCTTTCCGAGGCCGTCGACGCCTCTGGTGTGGCGTTGCTCGGCCTGGCGCCGGGCGCGTCGTGGACCCAGCTCGCCGCGATGCTGCGGTCCCTGCTGGCCGAGGGCGAGGTCGACCCGTCCGAGACCCTCGGCGGCGTACCGGCCGGCGACCTGTTCGCGCTGGCCAACGCGGTGGCGTCGCTGATCAGCGCCCCGGTGACGATCGAGGACCGCAGCTCGCGCGTGCTCGCGTTCTCGGGCCGCCAGGACGAGGCCGACTCGTCCCGCGTCGAGACGATCCTGGGCAGGAAGGTGCCCGCGCGCTACACGCAGGCGCTGGAGGCGCGCGGGGTGTTCCAGCAGCTCTACCGCAGCGACCGGCCCGTCTACATCGAGGGCCTGCGCGCCGACGACGGTTCGCTGTGCCTGCCCCGCCTCGCCGTGGCGGTGCGTGCGGGCGACGAGTTCCTCGGCTCGATCTGGGCCGCCGTCCGCGCGCCGCTGTCCGCGGACAGCTCCACCGCCTTCGGCGACGCGGCCAAGCTCGTGGCGTTGCACATGATGCGCCAGCGGGCGGGGGCCGACGTCGAACGGCGGCTGCGCGCGGACCTCGTCTCGACCGCGGTCGAGGGAGGCGCGGGAGCGACGGAGGCGGTGCGGCGGCTGGGTCTGGCCGGCCAGGCGTGCGTGGTGCTGGCGCTGGCGCTGGCCCACTCGCACGGTGACGACCCGGCCGCGCACGCCCGGCTGCTGGCCGAACGCCAGCAGATCGCCGACGCGCTCGCCATGCACCTGACGGCCGTGCACCCCCGCGCCGCGGCCGCGTTGATCGGCGACGTCGCCTACGCGATCCTGCCCGCGGAGTCGGAGGACCGGGCCCTGCGGATCGCCACGGACTTCCGCAACCGCATCGGCAATGCCGTGCTGGTCGGCGTGGGCGAGGTGTCCGACGGCCTCACGTTGTCGCGGTCGCGGGCCGGTGCCGACCTGGTGCTGCGGGTGTTGCGGGCCGGGCGTGCGTCCTGGTCGGTGGCGCGGGTGTCCGATGTGCACAGCGAGGGGCTGTTGCTGGAGCTGTCGGACCTGATCGCCGAACGCGGTGACACGCTGACCGGGCCCGTCGCGCGGTTGATCGCCTACGACCGCAAGCACAGCGCGTGCCTGGTCGAGACGCTCGGCGCGTGGCTCGACGCGTTCGGTGACGTCGCCGCCGCGTCCGCCGCCGTTTTCGTGCACCCCAACACCTTCCGCTACCGCCTGCGCCGGCTCTCGGAGGTCGGCGAGATCGACCTCAGCGATCCGGACGCGCGGTTCGCGGCGATGCTGCAGCTCCGGCTGTGGCGGCCAGGTGGCGCCGTGCCAGGGCGATGAACGCCTCGGTCGACGGGTGCGCCGTCGCCGCCGGCCACGCCAGGTGCACGACGATCGGCTCGGCGTCGGTCAGCGGCAGGTAGGTCACGCCGGGATGGGGGTGGTGGTGGCTGGTGCCGGCGGCCGTGACCCCGACCGTCGTGCCGGTCGCGATCGACGTGAGCCACTCGACGACGCCGGGGACGTCCACCGTGCGCGGGCGTGCTCCGGCCGGCCAGAGATCGGCACCGGTGGTCGCCGCCGTCTCGCACACCGCGACGCACTCGCCCACGAGGTCTTCGAGCACCAGGGCGTCGCGGGCGGCGAGCGGGTGGTCGTCCGCCACCGCCGCGATCCGGGGTTCCTCGATGAGCGCCGCGTGGCCGAGACCGGCACCGGTGGGTTCGGTGCGCAGGACCGCCACGTCCGCCTCGCCGCGGCGCAGTGCCGCCTCGGGGTCGTCGGCCTGGCGGATGCGCACCAGGACGTCCGGGTGTTCGGCCCGCCACTCGCGCAGGAACGGGATCGTGAACCGGCCGAGCGCGGCCCAGGCGAAGGTGAGCCGGATCGGCTGCGGCTGGACGGCTTCGGCCAGGGCCGAGTCGAGCGACGTGAGGATGCGGTGGCTGTGCTCCCACAGGCGCAGTCCGGGCTCGGTCAGGGCGACGTGCCTGGTCGTGCGTTCGACCAGGCGCACGCCGAGGCGCCGTTCCAGCTGCTCGAGCGTGCGGGAGAGCGCGGGCTGCGTGACGTGCAGCGCCTGGGCCGCCGCGGTGATCGACCGGTGGTCGCCGATCGCGGCGAGTGCCCTCAGGTGACGCAGCTCGACATTCATAACCGCCGATCATAAGTGCTGCACGAACGGCATTTCCCACCTCGCGAGACCGCACCTAGCGTCGACGGCATGAGAATTCTGCTCGTTGGAGCCACCGGCCTGCTCGGCACCGCGGTGCACGAGGTGCTCGTCGAACGCAAGCACGACGTCGTGACCGTCGCACGCACCGGAGGCGACCTGCAGTACGACGTGACCGACCCGGCCCTGGTGGCCGATCTCTACAGGACCGTCGGGCAGGTCGACGCCGTCGCGTCGGCCGCCGGGTACGTGCCGTTCAAGCCGTTCAGTGATCTGACGATCGCGGACTACCAGGCCGGGGTGACCGGCAAGGTGCTCTCCCAGGTCGCGCTGGTCCGGGAGGGGCTCGCCCACGTGACGGAGTCGTTCACGCTGATCACAGGGGTGCTGGCGCGCGAACCGATCGTCACCGGTGCCGCCGCGGCGCTGGCCAACGGCGCGGTCGAGGCGTTCGTGCGCGCCGCCGCCATCGAGATCGCCCCGAAGCGCGTCAACGCCGTCAGCCCGACCGTCTTCACCGAGGCGCTCGACGTGTACGGCGACTACTTCCCCGGCATGAAGCCGGTGCCACTGGCCGACGTGGCGCAGGCCTACGTGCGGTCGATCGAGGGACGGCAGACCGGGCAGGTCTACGTGCCCTGAACCTGGACCCGGCCGAGGAGGCGGTCCACGAGGTCGGGCAGCTCCTGCGCTCCGGCGCCCTCCAGCCACAGCGCGATGCCGGTGCGAATCGTGGTGAGGAAGGTCGCCGCCATCAGGCGGGCGGCCTCCTCGTCCGGTTCGCGCAGGACGAGCACGGTGGCCAGGTCGCGTTCGAGCCCGACCTGGTCGCCCGCCTGACGCGCGAGCAGTGACGGGTGCCGGCGCAGCAGCCGGAGCTGGGCCATCCACTCGACGTCGGGCAGCGGCCGGACGCGGTAGAGCTCGGCCGTGGACGCGCGCAGTGCCTGCCAGGCCCCCTCTTCGGCCGGACGCTCCCCCACCATGGCGACCAGTGCCCTGAGCCGCTCGCGGTCGGCGTCGAGCACCGCGTCCTCCTTGCTGGTGAAGTAGTTGGAGAACGTCCTGCGGGAGACCCCGGCCGCGTCCGCGATGTCCTCGACCGTCACTCCGTCCAGCCCGTGTTCCATGGCGAGCCTCAACGCCGCTCCGGCCAGCGACCGCCTGGTCACCGCCTTGTTGTGCTCGCGCCGCGTGGTGGGCGTCTCCATGCCGTCAGCGTAGCGGGTGTAAGTTGCTCATTGCGCAAACTTGCACAACGCGCAAGAATTGTGGTGACGAAGGGGCGGGACGTGAAGATCGAAACAAAGGCGATGGGGCACCGGCAGGTGCTGGAGTCGCTGTCCGGACTGCTGCTAGCGCTGTTCGTGGCCATGGTCAGTTCCACGGTGGTGTCCACCGCGCTGCCGCGGATCATCGGCTCGCTGAACGGCACGCAGACGCAGTACACCTGGGTGGTCACGGCCACCCTGCTCACGGCGACGGCCACCACCCCGCTCTGGGGCAGGCTCGCCGACCTGTTCAACAAGAAGACGCTGGTCCAGGCCGCGATCGTGATCTTCGTGATCGGCTCACTGCTCGCCGGCTTCGCCCAGGACACCGGTCAGCTCATCGCCGCCCGCGCGTTCCAGGGCATCGGAGTCGGCGGCCTGCAGGCACTGGTGCAGGTCGTGATCGCCGCGATCATCCCGCCGCGCGAACGCGGCCGCTACAACGGCTACCTCGGCGCGGTCATGGCCGTGGCGACGGTCGGCGGCCCACTGCTCGGCGGCCTCATCGTCGACGTGTCGTGGCTCGGCTGGCGCTGGTGCTTCTGGGTCGCCGTGCCGATCGCCGCGCTGGCGTTCGTCGTGCTGCAGGCGACGCTGAAGCTGGAGACCGTGCGCCGCGAGAACGTGAAGATCGACTACCTCGGCGCCGCCCTGATCGCCGCCGGCGTGAGCGTGCTGCTGGTCTGGGTCTCGTTCGTCGGCAACTCGTTCGACTGGCTCTCGTGGCAGACCGGGACCATGGTCGGCGGCGGCCTCGTGCTGCTGGCCGCGGCGATCGCCGTCGAACTCCGGGTCGAACAACCCGTCGTACCCCTGCACATCGTCGTCCAGCGCACCCCGGCCCTGGCCATCATCGCGAGCCTCTCCGTGGGCATGGCGATGTTCGGCGGCGCGGTGTTCCTCGGCCAGTACTTCCAGATCGGCCGCGGCTACAGCCCGACGGAGGCCGGCCTGCTGACCATCCCGCTGATGGCGGGCGTGCTGCTGTCGTCCACGATCTCCGGCCGCATGATCAGCCGCTCCGGCCAGATCAAGCCGTACATCGTCTCGGGCACGATCATCCTGGTGCTCGGCTTCCTCGGCCTCGGCTTCGTCGACCACGCCACCGCGCTGTGGATCGTCGGCATCGCGATGGCCGTCGTGGGCATCGGCGTCGGCATGACGATGCAGAACCTCGTGCTGGCCGTGCAGAACAGCGTGCCGCTGAGCGAACTGGGCGCCGCTTCGGCGTCCGTGACGTTCTTCCGCTCGCTGGGCGGCACGATCGGCGTGTCGGTGCTGGGCGCCGTGCTCGCCAACCGCGTGACGGCGGACCTCTCCGCCGCGCTGCACGTGCCGGCGGGCCAGTCGACGGGCAGCACCAGCGCGCTGAACCTCTCCGCCCTGCCGCCGCAGGTGCAGACGATCGTGCACACCGTCTACGGCGACGCGACGGCGCACATCTTCCTGATCTCCGCCGCGGTCGGCGTCGTCGGCATCATCGCGGCCCTGCTGCTCAAGCCGATCACGTTGCGCACCACGATCGATCTCGAGAAGAAGGAAGCAGACTCAGCGGTCGCACGATAACCGAGGAGCAACCATGAGCGCCGGCCTGCACAACGCCTTCCAGTCCACAGTGGACTCCTTCGGTCCTGCTCCCCTGCCGTCGTCGAGGACCATCATGGTCGGGATGGACGGCACCGACACCGCGATGCGAGCGGCAGCCAGCGCGTTCGGCCTGGCCCGCCGCCAGGGAGCCCGCCTGGTCGTCACGTTCGTGGCGTGCCACTCGTCCCTGGCTGCGCTGAGCCCGGCCGTCGCCTCGGTGTTCGAGCACGAGGCGACGGCCCGGCTGCACGCCGAGCTGAGCGACCAGGTCCGGTCGTTCGCCGAGGAGCTCGACGTGCCCGTGACGTTCGTGAAGACGTTCGGCGACCCGTACACGGTGCTGCGCGACTCGGCGGACCAGTGCCAGGCCGACATGGTGGTCGTCGGGGCGTCGCAGCAGGCGGGGCACCGGTTCGCCGGGTCGGTGGCGACGCGCCTGATCAGGTCTGGTCACTGGCCGGTTCTCGTGGTGCCCTGACCCCACACCTCGGACGACACGAAGCCCGCGCTCGACAACCGAGTGCGGGCTTCGTCGTGTCTACCAGCACGTTCACGCTGCCAGATGGTTCGTGAACGACTTGTCTCGTTGTCATAGGTCGGAGCACTGTACGGTGCGGATGGGCGCAGCGACGACGAGAGGTACCGGTATGCCGAGAACCCTGCTGTCCGCGGCCACCATCGCCCTGGCACTGCTGGCGCCCACTGCGGTCGCCGACGCCGGGCCGTCCACCCCGGTAGAACACGCGGGTGTCGACCAAGGCGCGCCCACCTACCACGACTCGGGCATCGCGCGCACTCCGTACATGGGGTGGAACTCCTACTTCGCCTTGGGTGCGGCGTCGGAGGAGAAGGTGCTCGGGGTGGCTGACCACCTCGTCAGCAGCGGCCTCGCGAAGGCCGGCTACGACATCGTGTGGATCGACGGCGGCTGGAACGCAAGCCCGCCGCGTGACGGCAGGGGCTTGCTCGTGCCCGACCCGGCGCGGTTCCCGTCCGGGTTCACCGAGCTGGTGGACACGTTGCACGCCAAGGGGTTGAAGGCGGGCATCTACACCGACGCGGGTGCGTGGGACGGCAAGAACTGCGCGGCCGGTAGTGGTGGTGGCTACTACGAGGCGGACGCCCGGCAGTTCGCCGGGTGGGAGTTCGACGCCATCAAGATCGACTTCCTGTGCGGCATCGCGCAGAACATGGACCCGGCCATCGCCTTCACGCAGTTCTCCGCGGCGGTGCGGAAGGCCGGGCGGAAGATGATCCTCAACCTCTGCAACCCGGTCACCGACGAGTGGAGCGTGCCGCACCGCTGGGACCAGACCGCCTACGCGGCCTACACGTACGGGCCTCGTGTCGGCGACTCGTGGCGCACCAGCACGGACGTCGCGTTCGACACGCCGTACGAGGGCATCTGGCGTGACGTGCTGCGCAACATGGACCGCAACCTCTACCGGCCCGGCGCGCAGGGGCCTGGTCACTACAACGACCCGGACTACCTGATCCCGATGCGCAAGACCGAGCAGGGCACGTACGAGCTCAACGAGGAGGAGTCGACCTCGCAGCTCGTCATGTGGTCGGTGATGGCGTCGCCGCTGATCATCGGGTCGGACCCGCGGACGCTGCCGCCGTCGATGATCGAGACGCTGAAGAACCCCGAGATCATCGCGGTCGACCAGGACCCGCTGGCGATCCAGGGCGTACGCGTCGCGAGCTCGGACAACGTCGACGTCTACAGCAAGGTGTTGTCCGGCAAGGGTGAGCGGGCCGTCGCGGTGCTCAACCGCAACGACCAGCCCTCCGAGTTCACGATCAACCTCGCCGACACCGGCCTCAAGGGGACGGTGAGCATCCGCGACCTGCGTGCGCGTGCCGACTGCGGCACGGCTACCGGCACCCGCACCGTCACGGTTCCCGCGCACGGCACCGCGTTCCTGAAGCTGCGCGGCGAGACGGCCGTTCCCGGCACCGACCTCGGTGGCGAGACCTCGGCCAGTCCGGCGCTGGTCCGCTGGGACGACAGGACGATGGCGGCGTTCGCGCGCGACAGGTCCGGCCGCCTCACGCAACGTTCCATGGTCAACGGCGAGTGGCGCGACTGGGTCGTGCTCGGTGGCCCGAAGAACGGTCAGGTCCTCGGCCAGCCGTCCGCGTTCGCGAGCCCGGACGGCCGGATCGACCTGTTCGTCCGCGGCACCGACAACGTGGCCTACCAAAGGACTCTCGCGAACAACAGGTGGGGCGACTGGACTTCGCTGGGTGGATCACTGACCGACTCCGTGTCGGTGGCGTTCACCGGGCCGGACAGCTGGAGCCTGTTCGGCCGCGGTGCCGACGGTCGCGTGTGGACGCGCGACAGTGGCAACAGCACCTGGACGTCGGTCGGTTCGCCCGGCAACCAGCAGATCTACGGCAGGCCCTCTGCCGCAACGGTCACTGGGGGCATGTTCGTCACGGTCCGCCTGCAGGACGACTCCGCCTGGTACCGCAGGCGCACCGCGAACGGCTGGTCCGCGTGGACCTCGCTGGGCGGCGTGATCAGCGGCAGCCCGACGGCGGTCGCGAACGGTGACCGCGTCAACGTCTTCGTGCGAGGCAGCGACTACACGCTGTGGCAGCAGGACCTCGTCGACGGCGCCGGCACCTGGTGGACCAAGCGCGACCAGTTCGTCAGCAACGCGCTGACCGGCGCGGCCGGCGGTGCCGCGGGTGCGGGTGGATCGACCTGGGTCGCCGTGCGCGGTCCGGACAACGCCGTGCACGTGTCCCGCCTCGACGCCCGCTGACCAGCCCTCCCAACGGAGCTCAAGGATGACCTCACGTCGCAACTTCCTGAAGGCCTCCGGTGCGCTGGGCCTCGGCGCACTCGTCCTGCCGGCCTTCTCCGCCCACGCCGAGCCCTACCGCCCGACGTCCAACCCGCTCAACCCCAAGCCCACGACGCTTTGGCACCCCGCTCCCGCCGACGAGATGAAGATCATCGAGCAGGGCCTGCCGATCGGCAACGGCCGTCTCGGCGCGCTCGTCGGCGGTGGCGTCGAGAAGGACTTCCTGTACCTGACCGACGTCACGCTGTGGACCGGCGAGCTCAACGACACGCTCGAAGGCGACGGCCAGCTGCCGTACGACTCGCGCTTCGGCACGTTCTCCCTGCTGGCCAAGCTTTATGTGGAGATGCCGGGCCACGCGGGAGCCGCCAAGTACCGCCGCGAGCTCGACCTGAGCAACGGCCTCGTCACCACGAGGTACACCCACGGCGGCAAGCAGTACCGGCGCGAAATCTTCTCGAGCCACCCGGACGACGTGGTGATCGTCCGCCTCGTCGGCCCGGACCAGTCCGGCAAGATCACGCTCCAGGGCGCGCACGGTGAACCGACCGTGGGCGACGCGCCGCACACCGCGGCCGTCTTCACCGGCTCGTTCCCGAACAAGCTGGCGTACAGCGGTGTCGCCACGGCCTTCAGTCCTGATGGAACGGTCGAGGTGGACGGTGCGGACCTGTCGTTCACCGGCTGCTCGGACCTCGTGGTCGTGTTCTCCGGCGGCACGAACTACGTCCCGGACGCCTCGGCGGGCTTCATGGACCCGCTCGTGGAACCGGCGAAGCTCGCGCTGCAGAAGGCGGCCGTGCGCGCCAAGGCCGACGCCCTGCTGCGCACGCACGTCGCGGACTACCGCAAGAAGTACGACCGGCAGAAGGTCGACCTCGGCCGTTCCACCGACGCCCAGCGCGCGATGGACACGTGGACCCGTTTGCAGGCAAGGGCTTCGGGCGCCACGCCCGACCCGGAGCTGGAGGCGAGCTACCTCCAGTTCGGCCGCTACCTCGCCATCACGGGGTCGCGCGACAACCTGCCGATCAACCTGCAGGGCCTGTGGCTGTCGAACAACAACCCCGACTGGTACAGCGACTACCACACCGACATCAACATCCAGATGAACTACTGGCTCGCGGACCGGGCCGGGCTGCCGGACACGTTCGACGCGCTCGCGAACTACTGCGTGGCACAGCTGCCGGCGTGGACGAACACCACGCAGTCGGTGTTCCAGAGACTCGCGCAACCGGTTCCGCAACACCAACGACCGGGTGGCCGGGTGGGCGGTCGCCTTCTCCACCAACATCTACGGTGGCAGCGGCTGGTGGTGGCACCCCGGTGGCAACGCGTGGCTGTGCATGTCGTTGTTCGAGCACTACGAGTACACGCTCGACCGGGACTACCTGGCCAAGATCTACCCGTTGCTCAAGGGCGCCTGTGAGTTCTGGGAGGCACGTCTGGTCGAGACGCCGGAAGGCCTGGTCGACGACCACGACTGGTCGCCGGAGCACGGACCGCAGGACGCGCGTGGTCTCACCTACACGCAGGAGTTGGTGCACCACCTCTTCGGCACGTACCGGACCGCGACCGACGTGCTGCGCCGCGACCAGTCCTACGGCCGGAAGATGACGGGCCTGCGGGACCGGCTGTACCTCCCGGTCGTCAGCCCGAAGACCGGCATGCTGCAGGAGTGGATGTCGCCGGACGACCTCGGCGAGACCACCCACCGGCACCTGTCGCCGCTCGTCGGCTTCTTCCCCGGTGACCGCATCAACCGCGACGACTCCCCCGCCGCGCTGGTCGAGGGCGTGAAGCAGCACCTGATCACCCGCGGCATGGAGAGCTTCGGCTGGGGCCTCGCGTGGCGGGCGGCGTGCTGGGCGCGGCTGAAGGACGCAGACCGGTCGTACGAGCTGATCGGGAAGGTCATCCGGCCGTCGATCGGCTTCGCGAACGGCACGGCGCCGAACTTCTTCGACATGTACAGCTTCGGCGACCGTTCGATCTTCCAGATCGACGCGAACCTGGGTGCTCCGGCGGCGATGCTGGAGATGCTGCTGTACGCACGCCCCGGCGTGATCGAGTTGCTGCCCGCGCTGCCCTCGGCGTGGAAGACCGGCTCGGTCACCGGCATCGGCGCCCGCGGCGGCTTCTCCGTCGACCTGGCGTGGAAGGACGGGAAGGTCACCAGCGCGACCGTCCGCAGCGTCGGCGGCACGGAGACCGAGGTGCGCTTCGGCCGCTGGAAGAAGCGGATCACCCTGCGGAGGGGCCAGTCGGTGACGCTTCGCCCGTAACGCGACCGGGTTCGTGGTCACCGGGTCTAAGCTCGACCGGTGACCACGAACCCCGCTGAAGTCACCCTGACGACCCCTGGTTCGGCACGAGCCCAGCGCATCGTCGCCGGGGCGGCGATCGTCGCCGTGGTCCCCGCCATGGTCTGGCTCGTCTTCTCCGATCAACCGTGGTGGGCGATCGCGCTGTGGGAGTTCGGCTTGCTGGTGGTCCTCTTCGGCATGCTGGCGATCTGGTCGACCGCGGCCGAGTCCGCCAAGGAGACCGTCGCGTTGCGCGCCAAGGGAACCATCGTGGTCGCCGAGGTGCTCGACAGCACGGCGCACGACGACGGCGAGGGCGTCAGCCACGAGCTGACGCTCTGGATCCCGTCAGGCGGCGGCTTCGAGGTCCACCACCGTTGTGGCCACTACAGCGGCGAGCAGCACCTTCACGTTCTCGTCGATCCTGTGGTGCGCACTTGGGGTGTCGTGCACTAAGCACCTGGCCAGAAGTCTTGTCCGAAACCTTGGGGTAGCCAGGGCGAAGTCCAGGGTGCGGCGGTGGTGAGTGTCTGCTCGGTGGTCCGGTCGCGGAAGTAGGCGTGGGTTTGGCGGACGCGACCGGCCATCGTGGCGGGTGCGGTGTTGGCGATGTGCTGTTTGAGACCGGCCCAGATGCGTTCGACTGGGTTGTCCTGTGGGCTGTATTTCGCGCCTTCGATCAGCTTCAGGCGTGGGTGTTCGGTCAGCCAGCGGGTGGTGGTTCCACTGTGGTGGGTGCCGCCGTTGTCACAGATCACCGCGACGACCGGTGCATCGGGATAGGCGTCGAGCAGCATGTGCAGGAAGTAGCAGAACACCACGGAGACGTTCTTCATGGAGACGTGGTGGTGCCAGGTGCCGGTGGCGAGGTTGATCGCGCCGTGCAGGGTGCGGCGGATGTTGGTG
>NZ_JANBBE010000004.1 GCF_024648825.1 Lentzea californiensis | reverse complement strand
CGCCGGAACTTTCCACACCAAACCATGCAGTTCGGTGTCATATCCGGTATTAGACCTCGTTTCCAAGGCTTATCCCAGAGTACAGGGCAGGTTACCCACGTGTTACTCACCCGTTCGCCGCTCGTGTACCCCGAAGGGCCTTACCGCTCGACTTGCATGTGTTAAGCACGCCGCCAGCGTTCGTCCTGAGCCAGGATCAAACTCTCCAATAAGGATTGTGTTTGATCGCTCCAGACGGAATATGTCTGGCATCAATCTAGTCTTGCCTCAAAGGAACTACCTCGACGAGGAGGTAATTCATATATTACTGGCTGTGTTTCGGCACGCTGTTGAGTTCTCAAAGAACACGCGCACACCGCAGTCACATCAGCTTTTCGCTGACTTACTTCCGGGGCTTGTGTTGCTGAAGCTTATTTGGTCTTGCTCGCCGGTGTCAAATCGGCCTCTAGGAGGCTTTATCTCTCCGGTTTTTGCCAGGCTCGTTCCGGTCTGTCTTTCCGGCCCGTGTCGCTCTGACATGGAGAACATTACACGGGGGTGTTTCGATCTCCAAATCGGGGGGTCCTGGTGACCGCGAAACGTGCGGTCACCAGGACAAATGCGTTCGTCAGGGCGCGGAGACCCCGACGTCGGCCTTCGTCAGCGGCTTCCTCACCGCAGAAGAGTTGTGCTCATCGGCCCCGACATCGGGCTTGCCCGAGCGCGACTGCAGGTCGAAGTCACGCGTCACATAGGAGTAGGTGCCGGCCGAGGTGTCGACCGCCGGGCTTCCGGAGGCCAGACGCAACAGACCGTTCGAGTCGCGCACCAGCTTCGGGTCCACGGACCTGTACCCGGACGGAATGCCGGCGGTGCCGCCCCACACGATGTTGCCCTCGTACTTCACGGTCGAGCCGCTCATCATGTCGATCAGCTTCGACGACGAGCCCTGGATGACGTTGTTCGCGAGCACGCAGTCCTTGGGTGCATAAGTACCGGTGTCGCTGTCGACCACGGCGCCCGTGCCGACGAGGGTGTTGAACGCGACCGTCACGCGGTCGGGACGGTCGTGCGATGTGGAGGACGGGCCGCTGTCCGTCTCCGAGCCCTTTCCGAACACGATCGCCCGGTCCCCGGTGTTCTGCACGTAGTTGTTGAACACCTTGTGGTCGTTCCCGTGGAACCGGACGCCACTGCCGAACAGCAGGTTGCCCTCGACGGTGGTGCGGTTGCCGTGACGAAGGACGATGTAGCCCTTGCTGTCGCGGATCGTGTTGAAGCGGACCGTGTTGTCGGAGGCCTTCACGGAGATCGCCTCCGGGTCGCCGTTCGCCTTCTCGAACAGGTTGTGCTCGATGACCGCGTACGCCGACTTCGACTGCTTGTGGCTATAGCCGAGCCGGATCGACTCGCCGCCGTTCGCGCCGGTGAAGCTGTGGTTGTAGAAGTAGTTGTGGTGCACCCAGGTCCGTTTGGCGATCTCACTGCCCGGACCGGTGATCTGCAGGTAGACGCCCTCGTTGCTGCGGTTCGAGAACGTGTTGTGGTCGACCTGGACGTCGTCGGCGCTGACGGAGAGCGAGGCGCCGTCCTTGTTCCCGTTGTACGTGTTCCGGGTGATGCGCGTGGCCTGCGCCTCCACCGGGACGGAGAGCGTGCTGCTCCCGTTGAAGACGAAGCCTTCGATCGTCACGTCTCGAACGGCCCCGAGTTCGAAGCCGCCCCGCGTGAACACCGTGCGACCGACGTTCTTCGCGGCGACGGTGACGCCTGGCGTGGTGATCTTGATGGGCTCGGCGGGAGCGTGCACGCCGTCGGCCAGCACGATCCGCTGACCGGGTCGCGCGGTGTCGAGCGCGGCCTGCAAGGAGGACACGTCCGACACGCCGACGACGGCAGCGAAGGCAGGTACGTGGACGAAGGACGACAGCAGGGCGGCCGCGCCGACTGCGGCCAGTGATCGGATCATTCGCCAACTCCGATGTTGGGTCCGCGGCGGCGGTAGACCCAAGCTAGCGCAAGATTCCGGCAGGTGGGGTAGTCCGGTACAAACCAAGGGCAGTGTCGAGCGACGGCACTCGCTCCAGTTGTCCGATGTCTGCGAGGGGGAACCACTGGGCGAGGTCCGTCGTGCCGCCCACCTCGTTGCGCAGCTCGCCACCGACGATCCGCACCTCGTACATGATGCGAAGCGCGTGGTAGTCGCGGTCGGGCTCCTCCCGGAGCTCGGAGTCGATGCCGAGCAGGCGGACCACCTCGGCGAGGTACCCGGTCTCCTCCTCGATCTCCCGGACGACCCCGTCGTACGGGTGCTCGCCGTGGTCGATGCCGCCTCCGGGCAGGATCCAACGTTTGCCCTTTGGGCCAAGCCAGCGCGCCAGCAGGATCTCGTCGCGCTCGTTGATGCACACCCCGTACGCCGCCACGCGCTGCTTCTTCGCCCTCATGCGATCCAGCGTAACTGGCGGTCACCCCGGAAAAGTGATATCACTTAGATAGTACTTTGACAGGGGGTCACATGAGCGCAGTAGTGGAGACGACGGTGCAGATGCCTGCACCGGTGGTGCGGGAGAAGCGCGCACGGGACTTGTCGGGTCTGCCGGTGTTCTTCGCGGGATTGGCGGTGTTCGCGGTGGGCGTGTGGCTGCTGGTCGACGGCGTCATCGGCACGGCGGCCGACGGCGGTGACCCGTCCGGCGCGATCATCGTGATCATGGTTTTGCTGTTCCTGGCGGGATCGCTGATCTGGAAGGGGCTCTTCACCGTCGCGCCGGGTGAGGTGCGGGTGCTGCAGTTCCTCGGGCGTTACGTGGGCACGGTGCGCACGGACGGTCTGCGGTGGGCGAATCCGTTCACCACGCGGGAGAAGATCTCGACCAGGATCCGCAACCACGAGACGGCGACGCTCAAGGTCAACGACGCGGACGGCAACCCGATCGAGATCGCGGCCGTGGTCGTGTGGCAGGTCGAGGACACCGCGCGCGCACGGTTCGAGGTCGACGACTTCGTGCGGTTCGTCGGCATCCAGACCGAGACCGCGGTGCGGCACATCGCGAACAGCTACCCGTACGACAACCATGAGGAGACCGGTCTGTCGCTGCGGGAGAACGCGGACGAGATCACCGAGACGCTCGCGATCGAGATCTCGGCACGCGTGCAGTCCGCCGGCGTGAAGGTGATCGAGTCGCGGCTCACCCACCTCGCGTACGCGCCGGAGATCGCCCACGCCATGTTGCAGCGGCAGCAGGCCGGCGCGGTCGTGGCGGCGCGGACGCGGATCGTGGAAGGCGCCGTCGGCATGGTCGAGCTCGCGTTGGAGCGGCTCGCCGAGCACAACGTCGTCGACCTCGACGAGGAGCGCAAGGCGGCGATGGTCTCGAACCTGCTCGTCGTCCTGTGCGGTGACCGATCCACCCAGCCCGTGGTGAACGCGGGATCGCTCTACACCTGATGGCTGAGCGCAAAAGCGTTCTGCTCAGGCTGGATCCGGCGGTGCACGACGCGTTGAGCAGGTGGGCGAACGACGAGCTGCGCAGCACCAACGCGCAGATCGAGTTCCTGCTGCGGCGTGCGCTGGCGGAGGCGGGCCGGTTGCCCAATGAGGCAAAGAAAATGCCTCGTCGGGGCAGGCCACCGAAGAATCCCGAGGAGAACGCCGAGGCCGGACCAGAGGGTTAGTGCGTACGGTGGAATCGATGACGGATCTCCACACATCTGACGCACGATCGCTCGCGTCGGCTCTGCAGGGGTTGCTGGAGGAGGCCAGGAAACTGGTCTCCGACGGCGCGGAGTCGACGCTGGTCCGGAAGGTATCCGGGCACATAGGCATTCCGATGGCACGGGTTCCCACGGTCACGGCCAAGTTCATGGCCTGGGAACACGTCAACGTCCACCGCGGGATCGAAACGTACGTCGCCGAGCACTCCCCGGGGTCGGAGTGGTTCGGCATAGCGGGGAAGCGCGCGTTCCAGTACCTCGTGGACATGTTGAGCGGGGCGGTCCACGACGGCAGCTTCGGGCTCGGTCCCGTCGACTACGCGACGGTGGCCACCGGCCCGGACACCGCGGTCGAGGCGGTGCAGCTCGGACTGGTCCTCTCGCGGTCACCGGACGGCGACCCGGTGGTGATCGCGCTGCAGGGTCCGGGCGAGGACTGCGATTCCCAGTGTTCGCTGCAGGTGCTGGCGGGGTCGCGAGAGATAGCGACGGCCACGCGCGAGGCGGTCGAAGGACACATCGCCCGCCACAACCTGTTCCAGGGCAAGGTGAT
Source organism: Lentzea californiensis (assembly GCF_024648825.1). Lineage (GTDB taxonomy): Bacteria > Actinomycetota > Actinomycetes > Mycobacteriales > Pseudonocardiaceae > Lentzea > Lentzea californiensis. The sequence continues at coordinate 530,549 of NZ_JANBBE010000004.1, read as the reverse complement.
GGCGTTCGGGCTGAGCGAGCACCGGCGCAACCAGCTCCTCACGTTCCTGCCGAGACCGTCGTTGCGGCCTGAGGACGTCGTTCTGCCAGAGGGCGTGCTCGACGCCATCGAACGCCACGTCGTGCGCACGGCAGAACAAAGCGCACGGCTGAGAGCACACGGGCAACACCTGAAACGCGGACTGCTGCTCCACGGCCCGCCCGGCACCGGCAAGACGCACACGATCCGGTACCTGATGGGACGGCTGGAGTCCACGACGGTGATCGTGCTGAGCGGCATCGCGATGTTCAAACTCCTGAAGGTGGCGACGTCGATGGCGCGGAAGCTCGCGCCGTCCGTGGTGGTCGTCGAGGACGTCGACCTGATCGCGGAGGACCGGCGGCACACCGAGTTCGGCAACCCGGCGCTGTTCGAGCTGCTGAACGAGATGGACGGCGTCGGTTCCGAGGCGGACGTGACGTTCGTGCTCACCACGAACCGCGTGGACGTGATGGAGCAGGCCCTCGCCCAGCGGCCCGGCCGGATCGACCTCGCCACGCACGTGCCGTTACCCGATGCGGAGGCTCGCGAACGGCTGCTGCGGCTCTACGCGTCCCGCACGGATCTCGATCTTCCGGACGCCTCGGCGATCGTGGCAGCGAGCGAGGGCGTCACGGCGTCCTTCGTGAAGGAGCTCGTGCGGCGGGCGACGCTGCTCGCGTTGGACGAGCAACCCGGCGTGGAGCGCGTCCGGCTCGACGAACCGACGATTTCGGCCGCATTGGCTGAGATGACGGACGAAAAACAGTTGCTGACGCGCACGATCCTGGGCGGCTGAACAGGCGTTTCACCAGCATGAAAACGCTGTCATTCAGTTCAGCCGTTCGGGGGTGTGCTGGCTGACTCCTCCACGCGATGGTGTGCGGCGGGCGCACCGGGAACGTGGAGGAGTCTTGACTTTGTTCTCCCGCAAACGCGCCGGTCTCGGCGTGCTGGGCCTGGCTGTGGTGATCGCGTCGCTGACACCGGCGGGCGGTCTCGCAGCGGGTAAGGAGATCTATCTGGACAGTCGGGCGTCAGCCGAGCGGCGGGTCGAGGACCTGCTGCGCAGGATGACGCTCGAGGAGAAGATCGGGCAGATGGCCCAGATCCGCGTCGGGAAGCTGCGCGGTGACTGCAACAACGTCAACGGGCCGTTGGTCGACTCCTGCCTCAAGGCGGTGCTGGCCGACGCGCACGTGGGCTCGATCCTGTCCGGCGGTGGTGACGCGCCGCTCGACAACACGCCCAGGGCGTGGGCCGAGATGAACAACGCGATCCAGCGCTATGCGTTGGAGCACAACAGGTTGAAGATCCCGATCATCTACGGCGCGGACGGCGTGCACGGGCACAACAACGTCATCTCCGCGACGATGTTCCCGCACCAGATCGGGCTCGGTGCGACGTGGGACCCCGGGCTGCAGGAGAAGATCGGTGTGTCGGCGTCGAAGGCGTTGCGCGCCACCGGTGTCTTCTGGAACTTCGCCCCGGTGTCCGACATCGCGCGGGACACGCGCTGGGGCCGTTACTACGAGACCTACAGCGAGGACCCGTTCCTGTCCGGGCAGCTGGCGGCGGCGAACGTGCGCGGGCAGCAGGCCAGGGTGGACGACACCGCGCAGCTGACTGCGACGGCGAAGCACTTCGCCGGGTACTCGGCGCCGGCGAACGGGCACGACCGCGCGGCGGCGCAGGTCCCGATCCGGCAGCTGCAGGACCTCGTGCTGCCGTCGTTCCAGGCGCAGTTCGACGCGGGCGTGAAGACCGTGATGATCAACTCCGGCTCGCTCAACGGTGTGCCGGTACACGCGTCGAAGTACATGCTGCAGACGCAGCTGCGCGACCGCATGGGCTTCAAGGGTGTCGCGGTCTCGGACTGGCAGGACATGAAGTACCTGGTGGACCGGCACAAGGTCGCGCCCGACTACAAGACGGCGATCGCGATGAGCGTCAACGCCGGTGTGGACATGGCGATGGAGCCGTCGAACGCGGCCGAGTTCACGTCGTTGCTGCTGGCGAACGTGCGCGACGGTTCGGTGTCGCGCGGGCGGATCGACCAGGCCGTGCGGCGGGTGCTGAAGCTCAAGTTCGACCTCGGGTTGTTCGAGAAGCCCTACGTCGACCCGGCCAAGGCCGACGGCAACGTGGTGAACGCGGACCGCTCGCTGGCTCGCCAGGCGGCGGCCGAGGGCACCGTGCTGCTGAAGAACGACGGCGTGCTGCCGCTTTCCCCTGCTGCCAAGAAGATCGTCGTGACCGGTGAGACGGCGGACGACGTGCGCCGTCAGCTCGGTGGCTGGACCGTCGAGTGGCAGGGCGTGCCGGACGACTCGCCCTTGCCGCCGACCGCGACCGTGCTGACCGGTGTTCGCGAGGCCGTTCCCGGTGCGTCCGTCGTGCACGCCCCGACTCAGGCCGCGGCGGTGGCTGAGGCCGACGGTGCGGACGCGGTCGTCGTCGTGCTGGGAGAGAAGCCCGGTGCGGAGGGTCCCGCCGACACGGAGAACCCGGTGCTCACGGCCGAGCAGCAGGCGTGGGTGGACGCGGTGCAGGCGACCGGCAAGCCGGTGGTCGTGGTGCTGCTCACCGCGCGTCCGCAGGTGCTCGGTGCGGTGGCCGACGCGAACGCGCTGGTCGCAGGCTGGTTGCCGGGCAGCGAGGGCGGCCGGGCGATCGCCGACGTGCTGTTCGGCGCGGTCAACCCGAGCGGCAAGCTGCCGATCTCGTGGCCGAAGGCGCTGGGCGACCCGACGCTGACCTACGACCAGCTGCCGGGCGCGAACACCTCGGCGGGTGCGAAGTACGACCCGCTCTACGCGTTCGGGCACGGGCTGTCGTACACGTCGTTCACGACATCGGGAACCTCGGTGTCCGTCGATCGCCGTGACGGCGTGGTGAAGTTCACGGTGGCGAACACCGGTACGCGTGCGGGCACCGCGGTGGTGCCGGTCTACGTGCGCCAGCCGGCCTCGCCGGTGCTGACTCCCGATGCCCGTCTGGTGGGCTTCACCCGCGTGGAACTCGCTGCGGGACAGTCGAAGCAGGTCGATGTGTCGTTCAAGCTCGCGCAGCTGGCCCTGACCGTCGGCGACGTGGACGGTGACGGGCGCCGTGAGGTCGCCCGTGGTGGCTACGAGGCGGTGGTCGGTGCCGAGAAGGCCACCTTCACGGTGCGCTGAGCTGGCCTGATATCCTTCGTCGTCGTGAACGCGCGGCTCTCCGCCGTGGAGGAGACCTGGCCCTTGTGGCCGGTGCCGACATAGCGCGTCACGAACTCCGGTTTCGACAAGAAGGGTGATGTCGCATGGCGAACATCAAGTCCCAGCTCAAGCGGATCAAGACCAACGAGAAGGCTCGCCTTCGCAACAAGTCGGTCAAGTCGTCCCTGAAGACGGCCATCCGCAAGTTCCGCGAGGCTGCCGAGGCCGGTGACAAGGCGAAGGCCCTGGAGCTGCTGCAGGACGCGTCCCGCAAGCTCGACAAGGCCGCCACCAAGGGCGTCATCCACGCCAACCAGGCCGCCAACAAGAAGTCGGCGATGGCCCTGCGCGCGAACTCCCTCGAGGGCTGAGCTCGCTCGTAGCGCTTCCAGCTTCTGCAAAGGGCTCCACCTCCTCCGGGAAGTGGAGCCCTTTCGCATGTGGCCTCGGGCACGGTAGGCGTAGGTCCATGGAATCGCTTCCGCGGATCGACTTCTTCGAGCTGCACGACCTCGACGGCACCCCGCCCGTGCTGCGGACCCTGCACACCGAGTCGATCATAACGATCTACCGGCTGACGGACGCCGCGCGCGAGTACTCACGGCCGCTGGCGCTGGCGTTGCGGTCGGGCGCGGACCACCGGATCGTCGACCTCTGCGCCGGTTCGGGCGGCCCGGTGCCGCTGATCCAGCGGCGGCTGCACGCGCAGGGCGTCCACACGCAGGTCACGCTGACGGATCTGGTGCCGAACGTGCCCGCGTTCGAGCGCGCCGCCGCGCAGAACCGGCGCCGGCTCCCTGATCCGTGCTGCTCGGTGGACCACCTGCCCACGTCCGTCGACGCCACCGACTGCCGGCTGGAGGGGACGCGGACGATCTACGGCGCCTTCCACCACTTCCCGCCCGTGCTGGCCGCGCGCATGCTGCAGAACGCTGTCGACACCCGGCAGCCGATGGTCGTCGTCGACACCAAGCGGTCGTGGCTCTACGTGCTGGTGTTCCCGTTCTTCCTCACGCTGGCCGTCCTGCTCGCGGCGCCGTTCCAGCGCAACCCCCTGCCGCGGTACCTGCTGCGGCTGGCGCTGACCTACCTCGTGCCGGTGCTGCCGTTCATGATGTTCTTCGACAGCGTCGTGTCGTTCCTGCGCATGTACGGGCGCGCGGAACTGCGGCAGATCGTCGACGGCCTGGACGGCACCGAGTCGTTCGAGTGGACGATCGGCGTCGAACCCGGCTTCACGGGTGCCCAGTACCTGATCGGGATCCCGCGCCAGTCGTGATCCGGCTAGGTCAGCGGCGGCTGTGCGCGGCCACGATCCGGAGCACGGCACGCTCCAGCGCGTAGTCGGCGTCGGCCGCCACACCCTTCACGTCGGCGTTGAGGCCCGCGACCACCTGCATCGCGTCGGCGAGACCCGACTGGTCCCAGCCGCGGGACTGGGCCTGCGCCTTCTTGATCTTCCAAGGCGGCATGCCGAGCGGCCCGGCCAGGCTGAACGGGTCGGCGCGGCCCACCGCGGACACGCGCGCGACCGTGCGCACCGCGTCCGCCAGCGCGTCCGCGACCAGCACGTGCGGCACGCCGAGCTGCATGGCCCAGCGCAACGCCTCCATGGCGCCCGCCCGGTCACCGACGACGGCCTTCTCCGCGACGGCGAACCCGGTCACCTCGGCCTTGCCCTGGTGGTAGCGGCGGATCTCCTCGACCGTCACCTTGCCGTCCGTGTCGGAGACGAGCTGCGACGAGGCCGCGGCGAGCTCGCGCAGGTTCGTGCCCACGGCGTCGATGAGCGTGGCGACGGCCTCAGAGTCGATCTTGCCGCCCGCGCGCCGCACCTCGTTGCGCACGAACGCCTCGCGATCACCCTGCTTGGTGACCTTGCCGCACTCCGTGACCGCGGCGCCGGCCTTCTTCAGCTGTCCGGGCAGGTCCTTGGCCGCCTTGCTGCGACCACCGCCCGTGTGCAGGACAACGAGCGTGACACCGTCCGCGGGTGCTTTGACGTAGGAGAGCACCATGTCGGCGACCTCCTTGCTGATGTCCTGCCCGTTCTGCAGGACGATCACGCGGCCCTCCGCGAACAGCGACGGACTCACCAGTTCGGCCAGCTCGGGAGGCGTGAGATCAGTCACCTGGACGCGGGTCAGGTCGGCGGTCGGATCGACCTCCCGCGCGGCCTCGAGAGCCGCCCGAACAGCACGTTCGACCAGCAACTCCTCCTCGCCGACGACGAGGTGCAGTGACTCCGGTGCGCTCACGCTCCGCATCCTTCCACGTCCCGGATCGTGGGCATTTGTGGCTCGGCAACGGACAGATGCCGTAGCTTGATGGCCACAACTGAATACCGCTCATCCAGAGGGGCAGAGGGAACGGCCCGTAGAAGCCCCGGCAACCGGCGTAAGCACTAGCGCAGAGCTATGTGCGGACGATCACGGTGCCAATTCCGACCCGTTCGATTTCGCGGGAAAGATGAGGAGATACCTCGCGATGACTGCTGTCACTGTGCCCACGAGCACGAAGTTCGACCTCGGCCCTGCCCGGGCACTGCTGTGCCGGGAGTGTGGGAACGAAACCCCTCTCGCTCCTGAGTACGCCTGTCTCGAGTGTTTCGGGCCGCTGGAAGTGGCCTACGACTTCGGGAAGATCCGGCGCGAGGACATCGAGGCCGGCCCCAGGTCCATCTGGCGCTACCGCGGCCTCCTCCCTGTTCCGTCCACTGTGGAACAGCACCCGAACACCGATCCCGGCGGCACCCGCCTGGTCGAGGCGCACAACCTCGCCAAGGCCCTGGGCGTCCGCAAGATCTGGGTGAAGGACGACACCGGCAACCCCACGCACTCGTTCAAGGACCGCGTCGTCGGCGTCGCGCTCGCCGCCGCCCGCGAACTCGGCTTCAAGGTGCTGGCCTGCCCGTCCACCGGCAACCTGGCGAACGCCGTCGCCGCGGCCGCCGCCCGTGCGGGCTGGAAGTCCGTCGTTCTAGTCCCCTCCAACCTCGAGCGCGCCAAGATCCTCATGAGTGCCGTCTACGACGGCGCCCTGATCGCCGTCGACGGCAACTACGACGACGTGAACCGCCTCGCCCAGGAGCTCGCCGCGGAGAACGAAGACTGGGCGTTCGTGAACGTCAACGTCCGCCCGTACTACGCGGAAGGCTCGAAGACGCTCGGCTACGAGGTCGCCGAGCAGCTCGGCTGGCGCCTGCCCGACCAGATCGTCGTGCCGATCGCGTCCGGCTCGCAGCTCACCAAGGTCGACAAGGCGTTCCGCGAACTCGGCCAGCTCGACCTCGTCGAGGCCACGCCGTACAAGGTGTTCGGCGCGCAGGCCACCGGCTGCTCCCCGATCTCCGCCGCGTTCAAGGCGGGCCACGACGTCATCCGCCCGGTCCGCCCGGACACCATCGCCCGCTCGCTGGCGATCGGCGCCCCGGCCGACGGCCCGTACGTGCTCGACGCGGTGCGTCGCACCAACGGCGCCATCGACGACGTCACCGACGAAGAGGTCGTCGAGGGCATCAAGCTGCTCGCCCGCACCGAGGGCATCTTCGCCGAGACCGCCGGCGGCGTGACCGTCGCGACGGCGAAGAAGCTGTTCGAGTCGGGCCAGCTCGACCCGGACGCCGAGACCGTACTGCTGATCACCGGCGACGGCCTCAAGACCCTCGACGCGCTCGGCGACACGATCGGCCCGCGCGCGACGGTCCCGCCGTCGGCCGAGGCCGTCACCAAGGCACTGGGTTAATCACCTCCCTCCGGATCGGGGACGCGCTCGCGTCCCCGATTCGTTTCACGTCTGGGCAGCAAGGCTCACGAACCGAAGCCGCTGCCGCTGGCTCACAACGAGATCGCGTCCGTCTTGAGCCATCCCGTGCGCGGAAACCGTTGCAGGCCCTCCACCACGTGCGGCCCGATCGACTCCACGGCCGCTCGCCACGCCACGATCCGTTGCGGCCAAGGGGCTTCTGCCTTCAGCGCGTTGTAGTGGTAGTCGTGCCAGACGTCCGACGCGACCCGCAGAGCGTCGTCGAACACGTGCTCCGCGGCGAGGTCGTACGCCTCCTCCGGTGTCGCCGCCTTCGTCGGCGGCAGCACGTGCGTGGCCGTCGCCTTGTACGTGACGGCGCGGGTGCCGTCTTCGAGCGTTTCGCAGATGTAGTAACCGAAATCGGGTTTCAGCTCGTCGTGCGGCCACGGCGTCGCCGAGTAGTTCGTCTGCCACAGCGCCCACGCGAGGCCCGGCGTACCACCGGGAATCGGGTAACGCGCGTTGAACAACCTGACCCAGACCATCTCTTCTCCTTCGTACGATTCGGTTCCCTGGCAACACCGCCAGGTCGCCGTCCTTGTCCGTGCGCAACACCAACGCACCTCCCGTCCGCAACACGTCGACGACGTGCGGACTCGGGTGCCCGTACCTGTTGCCCGCGCCGACGCTCACCAGCGCCACCCGAGGCCGCACGGCCTTCAGGAACGCGGGCAGCGAGTACCGCGACCCGTGGTGCGGCACCTTGAGCACCTCGGCGCTCAGGTCCCGCTCCCCCAGCAACGCCGCCTGGCCGGCCAGTTCGACGTCACCGGTGAGCAACACCCGCCCCGCCCTCGTATGCGCTCTGAGCACGAGCGAGTAGTCGTTCACCGTCGTGTTCTCGGCCTCGGCGATCGGCGGCCGACGCGGTCCCATCACCTCCAACTCCAGTCCTGGCAGGGCGAACCTCTCGCCCGCCTTCGGCTCCACGAGCCGCACACCATGAGCACGAGCCCGTTCGCCGACCTCCCTCCACGCCCACGCGGGCTCTTTGAGCGGCCCGACCGCGACCGCCCCCACCGCACGCCCGGTGAGCACGGCGTCGAGACCGCCGACGTGGTCCGCGTGCAGGTGCGTCAGCACCACCAGCGGAATCCGCTTGATCCCCAACGTCTTCAGACACCGGTCGACCGCACCGGGATCAGGCCCGGTGTCGACCAGCACCGCCGTGTCGGCGTCGTCGGTCGCGAGGACCAGCGCGTCGCCCTGACCCACGTCGCAGCTGACGACCTTCCACCCGTCGGGCGGCCAGACCGGCGCCACGACCCTCAACGGCACCAGCACCACGAACCCGCCGACGAGCACCGCGACGACCAACGTCCGCGTCTTCTTGAACCGCAGCAACAACACGACCACCGCGGTCACCACCGTCAGCGCGACCGCCCCGCCCCAGCCGTCCGGCCACCCGACCGCCGCGCCGGGCACGGCCGACGCCTGCCGCCCGACCGTGATCAGCCAACTCACAGCGGGCCCAGCGACATGGGTGACGACTTCGGCAGCCTGGGACGAGAACGGCGCGACAACCGCCGCCACCACACCCAGCACCGTCGCCGGCGCGACCACGGGCCCGGCCACGAGGTTGGCCAGCACCGACACCAGGCTCACCTGCCCGGAGAGCCCGGCCACCACCGGAGCCGTGGCCAGGCTCGCGGCCATCGGCACGACGATCGCCTCAGCCAGCCCGTTCGGCACACCGCGCCGTTTGAGCGCCCGCGCCCACTTCGGCGCGACGAGCACCAACGCCGCCGTCGCCACCACGGACAACGCGAACCCCGGATCACCACCCAGCGCCGGATCGTGCAACACCAGGACGAGCACCGCCGTCGCCAGGCTCGGCACCGCGGACCGTTGCCGCCCCAGCACCAGCGCCAGCAACGCGACGGCACCCATGACAGCGGCCCTGAGCACACTCGGCTCCGGCCCGGCCAGGACGACGAACCCGACCAGCGCCGCCAGCGCGGCAAAGGCCGCCGGACGTGGCCCGAGACGTCTGGTGAGCAGGTAGACCGCCCCGCAGACGATGGCCAGGTTCGCCCCGCTCACCGCGAGCAGGTGGGCGAGGCCGGCGGTCCGGAACTCCTCCACGATGCGCGGCACCATCTGCTCGGTGTCGCCCACCACGAGGGCCGGCAGGAGCCCGGCTTCCTCGTCGCCGAGGACTTTGCTGGCCTCTCTCAGGCCGTCGCGGAGTTCGTCGGCCCAGGTCTGCCAGACCGGCGCCGGCTGTGGGTTTTGCGGCGGCCCGCGCACTCGCAACAACGCCGACGCCAGGTCGCCGCTCCTGGACGGCGCGAGGGTGCCTTTGACCGTGACCTTCTGACCTGGCAACAGATCTCGCCACTTGTTCGCCGGAGCCAGCAGCACCAGCTGGGCGCCGTTCGCCGTCGCTCTGATCACGACGTTTTCCACGCCTGCCTGGGTTCCGCCGAAACCCGCGGCCCGGATTCCCTTCGGTCTGGTGGTGAGTTCGACGATGAGGGTGGTGCTGCGGCCTTCGTCGGCGGCCAGGCGGAGTGGGTGGGACTCGGCTCGCAGGACGGTGCCGCCCACCCAGGCCGCGGCGACCGGGCCTGAGATCAGGAGGGCTATCGCGCAGGTCCTGTTCCACCAGGATCTTCGCCATGCCAGCAGGCCGATGGCTCCTGCTGCCAGGCCGGAGAGCACTGCCGCCTGCCAGCTGAGGAAGAGACCGGCCACGGCTGTGGTCCAGACTGCCGCGGCTGCCGGGACCAGGCGGAAGTCGTGGGCTACCGGGTGTTTGCGGGCCATCTGCGCCTCCCCTGTCCGGTGGGAGGTCTCGGGTCACGGGTGGGGCTGCCTTGGCGTGGCTGCGGACGCTTTGGGGTGCTGTGGGGGAGGGATTGCGGCTGCGCCTGGGGGTGCCTGGGTGTGGGGTGGTGCCAGGCGGTGTCGATGCGCGGGTGTCGGGTGGTGCGGACTGAGGGCATGGCTGACTCCGATCGGTGACGGGAAGTGGCTTCAGGGCTGGGACTGCGGCTCAGAACGCAGGCGAAGGCAGGCCAGTAGTGCCTGGCCGTGGTGAAGGTGGGAGATGTGCGGCCCGTTTTGTTGGTACAGCTGGAGTTCAGGACTGGTGCACGGTTGCGGCGCACATGCGGCACTGCCGTTGCGTGGCGACGGGCGGAGAAGCGAGCGGAACGTGTGGAGCCGGGTGCGGTGGTGGGGTGGCGCCAAGGAAGCGGCCAGCAAGTGGCCGAGAGCGGTGCAGAGGGAAGGCGAGGGCCAGCGGGCGGGGTAGGTGGTTGTGGTCGGTTGGGAAGCGGGATGGGCTGGTCAGCTGGAGGTACTGGGCTCTGGAGCGGTGGTAGAGGGCCAGGGCCTTGGCGGCGAGGGTCATGTGTGGACCAGGCCGGCCAGCTTGGCCAGCTTCGATTCGCCGATGCCCTCCACGTCGCGGAGTTGGTCCACCGAGGCGAACGGGCCCTTGCGGATGCGGTGGTCGACGATGCGTTGAGCCGTCACCGGGCCCACGCCGGGGAGGCCGTCCAGTTCGGTGGCGCTGGCGGAGTTCAGGTTCAGCTTCGGCTGGGACCCGCCGGCCTGAGCCGCGCCTGCCTGGAGCGGGGGTGGGATGCCCACCGCTATCTGTTCGCCGTCGGTGAGTTTGCGGGCCAGGTTCAGGTTGTGGAGGTTCGTGCCCGGCTTCATGCCTCCGGCGAGGCGGATGGCGTCGGCCACCCGGGCGCCTGACGGTGCTGTGATCAGGCCTGGGCTGGCCACTTCGCCGACCACGTCCACGACCAGTTCGGGGGCCGGGGCCGTGGTACTCACCAGAGCCAGGTCCGGTGCCGGTTCGGCGGCGGGGCTCTGCCACCAGCTGCCCAGGCCTATCACCGTGCACGCCACGGCCACGCCTAGGGCGAGCAGGCCGCGGCGCGGGAGGCGTGGCAGGCGGAAGCGGCGGCGGGGCGAGCCGTGTTCGTCCGAGTCCTCTGATCGTGCGTAGACCAGGGTCGGGTCGGCTCTCACCTTGTCGGCCAGGGCGGCCAGGCGTTCGGTCGGGAGGGAGTCCTGGTGGGAGCGGGGGAACATGCGAGGGACGTTACGGAGCGGGGTGGGTGGGGAGGTGGGGTGAGCTCCGGGGCTGTGGATTACTCGCGGGTTGTGGACAGGTCGCGATCACTCGGGCTTCGAGGACGGGGAATTGTCGGGGGTCTGTGGGAGGCTGTCGGGTCCTCCCGGCAACACCACGACGCCCAGCACGCCCGGGCCCGTGTGCGCGCCGATCACCGCGCCGACCTCCGAGATCACGCATCCCGTCGAGCCGGGCAGCCGTTCGTCCAGGCGGGTCGCCAGTTCGGCGGCGCGTTCGGGAGCGGCCAGGTGGTGCACGGCCAGTCCGACGGGACCGTCGCCCGCCGCGGCCGCCGCCAGGTCGACCAGGCGGCCCACCGCGCGGCTGATGGTGCGCACCTTCTCCAGCGGGACGATCCGGCCGTCGTCCATGTGCAGCAACGGTTTCACGGCCAGCGCGGTCCCCACCAGCGCCGCCGCCGTACCGATCCGGCCGCCCCGGCGCAGGTGGTCCAGCGTCTCGAGGCAGAAGAACATCCGCGTCTGGTGAGCGGCTGCGGAAGCAGCGGCCTCGACCTCGGCGGGCGAGTGCCCGGCAGCCACGGCGGCACAGGCGCGCAGCACCGAGAATCCGAGGCCCATGCCGGTCGACCGCGAGTCGACCACGCGAATCTGAGAAGGACCGACCTCTTCCGCCGCCAGCCGTGCGGCCTCCCACGTCCCGGACAGCTCACGAGAGAGATGCACGGACACGACCGCATCTGACGACGACAGGGCCTCGCGGTACACGGCGGCCATCTCGCCAGGCGTGGGACGTGACGTGGTCACCCGGCGGTGCTCAGCGAGGGCACTGGCCAGTTCGAAAGGACCGAAGTCGACGCCGTCGAGGCGTCCGGCACCGTCCACCGCGACGTGCAGCGGCACCACGGTGATCGCATGGCGCTTCGCGAACCCCTCGGGCAGGTATGCCGTGGAGTCGGTGACGATGGAGATGCGCACGAGCGACGAGCCTACGGGGCTCACTCCTCCGAGGGACTCAACGCCACGGACGAGATCAATGCGGCCATCGCCTTGCCCACGAGCTCGTGGCCCTCCCAGCCCCAGTGCATCCCGTCCGGGTTCCCGGCACCGGACCGCACGTGCTCCCCGATCACGGCGGGCAGGTTCAGCAACGGCACGTCCGCATCCGCGGCCCAGCCACGCACGGCCGCAACCGCAGCCGCGTGCCCCTGATGGGCGTAGGCGTACGTAGCCGCGCGATGCACCGACGGCACGATCCCGACCGCCGGCATCGTGTACTGGAGGTTGCGCACGGACTGCAGCATGTCCCGCAGGTAGCGCGCGGTCAGCGCAGGAGGCAGCGACGCCCGCGTATAAGGCGCCAACCGGGGCTGCACGAGCTGATAGCGCGCACGAACCCACCGCCGCAGCCAGTCCGGCCGCACATAACGCAGCCCCTCGCGCAGGTACGTCGGCAACGGCGAGGGCAGCGTGTCCATGCTGCCCACCGCGAACACCAGCACGTCCGTACGGGGCAGCAAAGACCAGATCCGCGGATCGCCGGTCAACGCCCACCAGGCGTCCCGCGCCGTCCAGCCGAACCCGGCCGCCAGCTCCGCCGAACCACCCAGCGCCTCGGCACAGATGTTGTGCCAGAGCTGTGGATGATCAGCGGGCAGCGGACCGGAAGGCCCGAAGAACGACAGCGAGTCCCCGAGGACGAGCAGTCTCAACGCGTGGTGCCCGCGTTGTAGGACGACAGCCGCCACCGGTCATTGCGGCGGGTGAACACCGTCCAGTGGCAGTTCGAGATGCCGCCGAGCTGCGACCAGCTCTCCACCGGCAGCTCGAGCAGCCGCCCGGTCAAGGCGCTGATCAGACCACCGTGCGCGCAGAGCAGGACCGTCTCGGAGAACTCCGCGTCGACCTCGTGCACGACCTGGATGGCCCGCTCGGCGACCTCGACGCGCGACTCGCCTTCGGGCGGCGTGTAGGTCGGGTCGGTGCGCCACACGGTGATGGCGCCCGGCCACTCCTGCTCCACCTCGGCGGTGGTCAGGCCCTGCCACTTGCCCAGGTGGGTCTCGCGCAACCGTTCGTCGATCCGCAGCGGAACGTCCGTCGACGACGTGAACACCCCTGCGGTGTTGCGCGCCCGTTGCAGGTCGGAGGCGACCACCATCTCCGGTTCGAACCCGGCGAGCACCGGCACGGCGAACCTGGCCTGGTTCAAGCCGGTCTCGGTGAGCGCCGAGTCCAGATGACCCTGCAGACGACCGGTCGCGTTGTAGTCGGTCTCACCGTGCCGCCACAGCACGAGCCGGCTCAGGGCCATCAGCTACCTCATTCAGCCGTGGACTCGGCGGGGACGTCCGCTTCGAACTCGATGCGCGGGCAGTCCTTCCACAGCCGCTCCAGGCCGTAGAAGCTGCGCTCCTCCGTGTGCTGGACGTGCACCACGACGTCCACGAAGTCCAGCAGCACCCACCGGCCCTCACGGGCCCCTTCGCGGCGCACCGGCTTCGTGCCGGCCTCCCGCAGCTTCTCTTCGATGTTGTCGACGATCGCGCCGACCTGCCGCTCGTTGTTAGCGGACGCGATCACGAACACGTCGGTGATCACGAGCTGGTCGGAGACGTCGAGCACCGTCACGTCGTGCGCCTTCTTGTCGGCCGCTGCGTTCGCCGCGACCAGCGCCAGCCGTCGTGCCTCGTCGGTGGCTGCCACGTCACTCCTCTGACTTCCGGCAGGCGTCGATACGCCCACACGAGTTACTGAGGGTACCGGCGCGCGCCAACGGGTACTTCACACCCACGCATGACGAAGGCCACCTCAGCGCCCTGAGGTGGCCTTCACCCGTGCCGGAGCCTCAGAGCGGGCGGACCTGCTGGGCCTGCGGCCCCTTCTGGCCCTGTCCGACCTCGAACTCGACCTTCTGGTTCTCCTCGAGCGAACGGAAACCCTTCGACTGGATCTCCGAGTAGTGCACGAAGACGTCGGCCGAGCCGTCGTCGGGCGCGATGAAGCCGAAGCCCTTTTCGGCGTTGAACCACTTCACGGTGCCAGTAGCCAAAGTCTTGCCTTCCACGAACCAGCAACAACCCGCTGATTGTTGCTCCCCGAGCGCTCCAATGCACGCAAAATCCACTCGAACGTGGTTACGACTCGGAGTACAGGCCTGTTTTTGCGATGTATTGGACGACACCGTCGGGGACCAGGTACCAAACGGGCTGTCCGGATGCAGTACGCGCGCGGCATCCGGTCGAAGAGATCGCCATGGCGGGGACCTCGACGAGCGACACGGAGCCGGGCGGTAGGTGGCGGTCGTTCAGCGTGTAGCCCGGACGGGTGACACCGATGAAGTGGGCGAGCTCGAACGCGTCCGCCGCGCGCTTCCACGACAGGATCTGCTCCAGCGCGTCCGCACCGGTGATGAAGAACAGGTCGGCGTCCGGGTACTGCTTCTTGAGGTCTGAGAGCGTGTCCACGGTGTACGTGGGGCCGTCACGGTCGATGTCGACCCTGCTGACCGAGAAGCGGGGGTTCGAGGCCGTGGCGATGACCGTCATCAGATAGCGGTCCTCGGGAGCGGAGACCTCCCGCGACGCCTTCTGCCAGGGCTGACCCGTCGGCACGAAGATCACGCGGTCCAGGTCGAACCTGGCCTGCACCTCGCTGGCGGCCACGAGGTGGCCGTGGTGGATGGGATCGAACGTGCCACCCATGACGCCGATGCGCATCAAAACAGCGTAGACCGGCGTCGGGCCGCTCCCGTGGCCCAACGCCGGTCGTGCTGATCACACCGCACGGCTCAGGGGGAGGACGAGCCGTTCGGGTCGCGGCTCACCCCGAAGCAAAGCCGCGCGCATAGGAGGAACGCGCGGGCCGCTCCCCCATTACGCGACTGGCCCAAGATTTTTCTCACCAGGCCACGACGAGCCTCAACGGGCCCCTGACCAGGGAACCCTTGCGGAACTCGACGGGTTCGGCGAGCCGCAGACCGGGCATGCGGCGCAGCAGCGTGCCCAGCGCGACCTGCAGTTCCATCCGCGCGAGCTGCGAGCCGAGGCAGAAGTGGATGCCGTGCCCGAACTGCAGGTGCTGGCCGACCTCGCGCTCCAGGGCCAGCTCGGCGCCGTTGGCGTACATCGCCTCGTCGCGGTTCGCCGACGACGCGACCACCAGCACGGTGTCGCCTTCTTTCACCAACGCGTTGCCGACCTGGACGTCCTCGGTCGCGATGCGCGGGAAGCCGGCGCCGCTGCCCAGCGGGATGAACCGCAGCAGCTCCTCGATGGCGTTCGGGAGCTTGCCGGGGGCCTCACGCAGGCTCTTCATGGCGTCCGGGTGCTCGAACAGCGTCACAACGCTGTTGGCGAGCATGTTCGCCGTCGTCTCGTGGCCCGCGACCAGCAACGTGATGCCGAACCGGACGAGTTCGTCCTCGCTCAGCCGGTCCTCGTTGTCCCGTGCGGCGACGAGCGCGCTGATCAGATCGTCCGTGGGGTGCGCACGGCGTTTCGCGACGAGTTCGGTGAAGTAGGCGTACAGCTTCGCCACGCCGTCCATCGCCTCTTCCGGCGTGTGGCCACCGATCGTGGACAGCGCCTGGTTCGACCACCTGCGGAAGTCCTCGCGGTCCTCGAACGGCACGCCGAGCAGCTCGCAGATGATCGTGATCGGGAACGGCGTGCTGAAGCCCTCGACCAGGTCACCGGGGTTGTCCAGGCGGTCGAGCAGGTCGTCGGTGATCTGCTGGGCGCGCGGTCGCAGTTCCTCGATCCGGCGCACCGTGAACGCCTTGGACACCAGCCTGCGCATGCGCGAGTGGTCCGCACCGTCGTGCGTGAGGATCGACCCGCCCGGTGCGATGAGGGGCTGCATCCGCGGCACGTCCTGGCCGACCGTCCGCGCACGGCTGAACCGCGGGTCGCCCAAGACGAACTTCGTCTCTTCGTAGGACGTGACGAGCCAACCCTCGCCGCCGTACGGGTACGTCACGCGCGAGACGGGCTCGTCGCGCCGTAACCGTTCGTAGGTCGGGTCGAGGGTCAGGCCGTCAGCTTCGGAGAACGGATAGGTGGGAGCCATGTCTCCGAACGTAGAGCTACGCCTTCGGGCGCGTGTGCCCTTCGCCCCACACGACCCATTTAGAGGAGGTCAGCTCGGTCAGGCCCATCGGACCTCGGGCGTGCAGCTTCTGCGTGGAGATGCCGATCTCCGCGCCCATGCCGAACTCCGCGCCGTCCGTGAAGGCCGTGGAGGCGTTGACGAACACCGCCGCCGCGTCCACACGGGCCGTGAACCTGCGTGCTGCCGTGACGTCGTTCGTGACGATCGCCTCGCTGTGGCCGGAGCCGTACGTCGCGATGTGCTTCACGGCTTCGTCCAGCGAGCCGACGACCTTCGCCGCGATGTCGAGGCTCAGGTACTCGGTACCCCAGTCGTCGTCGTTGGCGGCCACCACGTCGGACTCCCGAGCGAACTGCTCGTCGCCGTGGATGGTCACGTTCTCCTGCTGCAACGCCTTGGTGATGCGCGGGACGAACTCCGCCGCGACGTCCTTGTGCACGAGCAGGGACTCCGCCGCGTTGCACACGCTCGTGCGCCGCGTCTTGGCGTTGAGGACGATCGCCTCGGCCATGTCGAGATCGGCGTGCGCGTCCACGTACACGTGGCAGTTGCCGACGCCGGTCTCGATCGTGGGAACCGTCGCCTGCTCGACCACGGCGTTGATCAGACCCGAGCCACCGCGGGGGATGACCAGGTCCACCAGGCCGCGCGCGGTGATGAGGTGGGTGACGGACGCGCGGTCGTGGCACGGCAGGAGCTGCGCGCAGTCGGCCGGCAGGTTCACGCTTTCGAGTGCGTCGCGCAGCACGGCGACGAGCGTGGTGTTGGAGTGCTCGGCGGTCGAGGAACCCCGCAGTAGCGCGGCGTTGCCCGACTTCAGCGCGAGACCGGCGGCGTCGACCGTGACGTTCGGACGGCCCTCGTAGACCATGCCGACGACGCCCATCGGGACGCGGACCTGCTTGAGCTCCAGCCCGTTCGGGAGGATGCCGCCGGTGATCACCTGACCGACCGGGTCCGGAAGGCCCGCAACGGTTTCCAGGCCGGTGGCGACGCTGTCGACGCGGGCTTCGGTGAGCGTGAGCCGGTCGAGGATGTTGTCCGGGAGACCTGCTGCCCTGCCGGCTTCGAGGTCCTTCTGGTTGGCCTCGATGATCTCTGGCGCGCGCTTGCGGAGCGCGGCGGCCATCTCGAGCAGCGCGGTGTCCTTGCGCTCACGGGTGGCGAGGACGAGTTCGTCGGCGGCGACACGGGCGCGGCGAGCTGCCGCGTGCACCTGATCGCGCAGGTCATCAGTCACATCACACAGCTTACGACCTGCGACAATCACAATTGTCAGACCCGCCTGGCAGGCTTGCCGCCATGGATGACGACATCGCGAGTTCGCGTCGGTCGTCCGGTCAACCGCTCGTGCCGAATTCGGCGAAGCCCAATTCGGCACGAGCGATTCGGCCGGACGACCGACTTCCCGGCGAACTCGCCGCCGTCTGCGGAGCAGCGGCCGACGAGCACAGCCTGGCAAGCTTGCGCCTCATGGACGACATCGCGTTGCGAGGACTGGCGGAGGAACGGCTCCGGGCACTGGCAGGCCCTGGGGCGGTGCTGCGCGAGGACCAGTGGACCGCGATCCACACCCTCGTGGCCCAGCGCCGCAGAGCGCTCGTCGTCCAGCGCACGGGCTGGGGCAAGTCGGCCGTGTACTTCATCGCGACGGCGTTGCTGCGTCAGCTCGGTGAGGGCCCCACGGTCATCGTGTCGCCGTTGCTCGCGTTGATGCGCAACCAGATCGACGCGGCGGCGCGGGCGGGCGTGCACGCGGTGACGATCAACTCGGCGAACCCCGGCGAGTGGGACACCGTGCAGGAGCAGGTCGCGGCCGGGGAGGTCGACGTGCTCCTGGTGAGTCCGGAGCGGCTGAACAACCCTGATTTCCGCGATGCGGTGCTGCCGTCGCTGACGGCGTCGGCGGGCATGCTCGTCGTCGACGAGGCCCACTGCATCTCGGACTGGGGCCACGACTTCCGGCCGGACTACCGGAGGCTGCGGACGTTGCTGACGGAGCTGCCACCGGGCGTGCCGGTGCTGGCGACGACGGCGACGGCCAACAACAGGGTGGTCCACGACGTCACCGAGCAGCTGGGGCTCGGCGCCGACGAGGGCACGCTGGTGCTGCGCGGGCCGCTGGACCGCGACAGCCTGCGGCTGTCGGTCGCGGTGCTGCCGACCGCGGAGTCACGCCTCGGGTGGCTCGCCGAGCAGCTCGACCGCATGCCGGGTTCCGGGATCATCTACACGCTCACGGTCGCGGCTGCGGACGACATCGCGGCGTTCCTCGCCTCGCGCGGGTTCGCGGTGGCCGCGTACTCGGGCAAGACCGAATCCTCCGAACGTGAGCGCGCCGAGGAAGACCTGCTGAACAACAAGGTCAAGGCGCTCGTCGCCACCTCCGCCCTCGGCATGGGGTTCGACAAGCCGGACCTGGGGTTCGTCGTGCACGTGGGCGCCCCGTCCTCCCCGATCGCGTACTACCAGCAGATCGGCCGTGCGGGCCGCGGTGTCGAACGGGCCGAGGTGGTCCTGCTGCCAGGCCACGAGGACCGCGACATCTGGGCGTACTTCACGTCGTTGGCGTTCCCGCCGGAGGTGGTGGTGCGGCAGGTGCTGTCCGCACTTGACGGCGCGGGCAGGCCTCTCTCGACAGCGGCGCTGGAGCCGATGGTCGAGCTGTCGCGCGGCAGGCTCGAGGTGGTGCTGAAGGTGCTGGACGTCGACGGCGCGGTCCGGCGAGTGCGCGGCGGCTGGGAGTCGACGGGCCGGCCGTGGGAGTACGACGGCGAGCGGTACGCGCGCATCGCCCAGGCGCGCAAGGCCGAGCAGCAGGTGATGATCGAGTACCAGCGCACCGACGCGTGCCGGATGAAGTTCCTGCAGGACCAGCTCGACGACCCGACCTCGCACGAGTGCGGCCGCTGCGACAACTGCACCGGCGAACGGTTGTCGGTCGAGGTGTCCGAGGTGGCCGCGGAAGCGGCTCGCGAACGGTTGCTGCGTCCCGGCCTGGACGTGGCGCCGCGCAAGATGTGGCCCACCGGCATGAGCGCCATCGGCGTTCCTCTGTCCGGCAAGATCCCCGCGACCGAGGTGGCGGCCACGGGACGGGCGCTCGGCAGGCTCACGGACATCGGCTGGGGCAACCGGCTGCGGGACCTGCTCGCGGACGGCGCCGACCGCGAGATCCCGGACGACGTGTTCGCGGCGTGCGTGAAGGTGCTGACGGCGTGGGGCTGGGACGAACGGCCGGTCGGCGTGGTGACGGTCGGTTCGCGCCGCCGTCCGGAGCTCGTCGGCAGCTTCGGGCACAAGATCGCGGCGATCGGGCGGCTGCCGTTCCTCGGCACCGTGTGGCTCGGCGAGTCGACGCACCGGGCCAACAGCGCGCAGCGGCTGGCCGGGCTCGTGCGGGCCGGCGAGACACCGGATGTGTCCGGTGTGGACGGTCCGGTGCTGCTGGTGGACGACCACATCGACACCGGGTGGACCATGACGGTGGCGGCTCGGATGCTCAGGAAGGAGGGGGTGTCCGCCGTGCTGCCGTTCGCGCTGGCGGTGACGAACTGACGGTGCCGGACCGGCCCAGCTGTGTGGCACTGTCAGCGGCATGACTCCGGACGTCGTGCGGTACCGGCAGGCCGATCTCCTCGCGAGCCTGTACCGGCGGTTCGGACCGGTCGTGCGGATGGGTCCGTACACCTACCTCCTCGGGCCTGAGTCGAACCGGTTCGTGTTCGCCCACTCCGAGTTGTTCGAGGTGGAGCGGGCGTTCCAGTCGCTGGTGCCGGTGGACGGGCCCACGTCGTTGATCGTGAGCGACGGCGAGGACCACAAGCGGCGGCGGCGGTTCGTGCAGCCCGCGCTGGCGCACCGGCAGATCGCGAGCTACGTGCCGGTCATGCGGGCCAACGCCGAGGCGACGATCGACGCGTGGCGGCCTGGCGAGACCGTCGACGCGTACCAGGAGTTCCGCCGGGCGATCCGGCGCAGCACGATCCACGCGTTGTTCGGCGAGGAGCTGGCGCAGGATTCGGACTTCTTCGGCGCGCACCTGCAAGTGTTGATCAACCTGATCGACCGCAACCCGGCGGTCGTCAAGATCCTCAGGACGATGAGGGCCCCGGCCTGGCGCAACGCCATGCGGGCGCGCAGGGCCGTCGACGCTCGGGTGTACCGGGCGATCGAGGAAACGCGCCAGGGCAACACGGCCGGTGACGTGCTCACCTCCCTCGTGGAGGGTGACGGGCTGAGTGACCTGGAGGTGCGCGACCAGATCGTCACGCTGATCGCGGCCGGGTACGAGACGACCAGTGGCGCGATGGCATGGGCGGTATTCAACCTGTTGCGGCACAACGGGGTCTGGGAGCGTGCCCAGCAGGACGACGACTACCTGGGCAACGTGGTCAACGAGACCCTCCGGCTCTACCCGCCGGCGGTCGTCTCGGCGCGGGTCGCGACTCAGGACTTCGAGTTCGCCGGCAAGAAGATCAGGCAGGGCACGTTCCTGTTGTACAGCCCGTACGTCACGCACCGGCTGGCCGAGGTGTTCCCGGACCCGCTGAAGTTCGACCCGGACCGCTGGGAGACCAAGCCGGCGCTGCACGAGTTCCTGCCGTTCGGCGGTGGCCCGCACCGCTGCATCGGCGCCGGGCTCGCCACGACCGAGCTGACCGTGATGCTGAAAGCGTTGCTGCAGAGGCCGAAACCCGAACTGCTCCCCCAGCGCCTCACGCCGACCGGGCTCGCCGCGATGCGGCCCAAGCACGGCCTCAGAATCCGAGTAGCAGGGTGACCGCCGAGGCGAGGCAGGCGACGGCGCGCACGTGGTTCCAGATCGTCCACGTGCGCAGGTACTGCGGCCAGTAGGCGTCGTCGGTCTGTTCGAGGCGGTTGTTCATCGGCACGTTGACGACCATCGTGAGCAGAACGCAGCCGACGATGTAGAACAGGCCGCCGGCGATCCTGCCCTGGAAGACCTCGATGCCGCACAGCACGGCGTTGCCGAGGAACACCAGCAGGAACAGCGGGTTCTGGATCCGGACGTTGATCCGGCGCATCGCCTCGCGCGCGGTGGAGGCGGGCAGGTCGGCGAGGCCGGGCATGACAGCGACGGAGAAGGCGAAGAAGAGCCCTGCCATCAGGCCCGAAGCGGTGGCTGCGATCAGCGTGATTGTCCCCATGGCGCTCACTCTGACGCTCCAGGCCAGGACTCTCAATGACAATTCATCGCGCGGGCTTGCTCGTTCGTCCAGAATCAACGGCATGACGGACGCACTGGGCGAGGCACTGCACCTGTTGAGGATGTCCGGCACCTTCTACTGCCGCAACGAGCTCACCGAGCCGTGGGGCGCGACGATGCCCGACATGGCGGACTGCCTGTGGTTCCACGTCCTGACCAGCGGCCGGTGCGACGTCGAGGTCGACGGCCAGGTCGTCTCGCTCGAACCCGGCGACGTGTTGCTCGTCCCGGGCGGGCAGCGCCACCGGCTGTTCTACGGCGAGGCGGAGTCGCCGGTCGTCACGACGCTGCCACACGAGTTCGAGACCGACAACTACGCGATCCTGCGGCACGGTGGCGGTGGCGCGGTGACGCACCTCGTGTGTGGTGCGGTCCGCTTCGACCACCCGGCCGCGAAGCACCTCATCAACGTGCTGCCGAACGTGCTGTACGTGCGCCGCGCCGACGACATGCGCGCCACGATCGACCTGATGGCCACCGAGTCCCAGGCCGTGCGCCCCGGCGGCGAGGCGGTCATCACCAGGCTCGCGGACGTGCTGGTGATCCAGACGATCCGCTCGTGGCTCGCCAACGACCCGGCCGCGCGCACCGGCTGGCTCGGCGCGTTGCAGGACCGGCAGATCGGGCAGGCACTCGCGCTGATCCACCGCGATCCCGCGCAGCCGTGGACCGTCGAACGCCTCGCGCACCAGACCGCCATGTCGCGGTCGGCGTTCGCGGCGCGGTTCACCGAGCTCGTCGGCGAACCGGCCATGCGCTACGTCACGCGGTGGCGCATGCACGTCGCGATGAACCGGCTGAAGGACCGCGACAGCACGGTCAGCGAGGTCGCCCGCGGCCTCGGCTACGAGTCGGAGGCCGCGTTCAGCCGGGCGTTCAAACGGATCGTCGGGGTGTCGCCCGGTCAGGCGCGGGCGGGCTGAAGCAGGTCCCAGCGGTTGCCGTAGAGGTCCTCGAACACGGCGACCTTCCCGTAGACCTCCTCGCGCGGCTCCTCGCGGAAGTGCACGCCGTAGGCGACCATGCGGGCGTGGTCACGGTCGAAGTCGTCGGTGTTCAGGAAGAACCCGACGCGGCCACCGGTCTGGTCGCCCACTCGTGCCTGCTGCTGACCTGTGTCAGCCTGTGCCAGCAGTAGCGACGTCCCCTCCCCCGGCGACACCACGACCCAGCGCTTGTCACCCTGCGGCAGGTCCTCGACCAGCGTGAACCCGAGTCCCTCCACGTAGAAGCGAATCGCCTCGTCGTAGTCGCGGACCACCAACGTCACCAAACCAATAGATCGCACGACGACGAGTATCGACGACGAGAGAGGTCTACACCTGCATGGCTGACTCACTCGTACTTCTGCATCCCGGCGGCGCGGACCCTTCGGCGTTCGGTCCCCAGCTCGACGCTCTCGCCGACTTCGCCCTGCACACACCACATCGCGTCGACCAGGCCACTCAGGACCACACCGAGATGGCCCAGGAGACGATCGAGTTCCTGGAACGGACCGGGCCTGCCCACCTGCTCGGCTGCAGCGACGGCGCCACGGTTGCACTCCTCACGGCCGTGCTCAGACCAGACCTCGTGCAACGCCTTGTGGTCGTGTGCGGTGTCTTCCACCACGACGGCTGGGACCCGTCCACGGAACTGACGCCGATGCACCGCCGTTCGCCCGCGCTGACCGGAACAGATCTCGGGAAGTTGCCGAACCGGACGCTGATCATGATCGGCGACGACGACGAGGTGACGCTGGAGCACGCCACGGCCATGTACCGGGCGTTGCCGAATGCCGAGCTGGCAGTCGTCCCAGGCACGTCACACGGGCTGCTGCACGAGAAACCCGCACTGTGCAACGCGATGATCGTCGACTTCCTGACCAATGAACCAACCCCGACAATTGCCCCATTGGGGCGCGCCAGCGCCCGATGATCCAGCCCGCGCTGAACTGGTTACTCGTTCCAAGCACTGTGTGTGATTGGGTGCGTCTATGGCGGTTACATCACAAAAGCATCGACTGCCCGTGCGCACGCTCGTCGCTTCCAGCGCCGGCAACGCGGTGGAGTGGTACGACTGGGGCATCTACACCGCGTTCAGCATCTACTTCGCCACGCAGATCTTCCCCTCCGGCAACGAGGCCGCCGCGCTGCTGAGCACGTTCGCGACGTTCGCCCTCGCCTTCTTCTTCCGCCCGCTCGGCGGCTATCTGCTGGGCCGGTTCGCGGACCTGAAGGGCCGCCGCACCGCGATGCTGTTCACGATCGTGCTGATGTCCGGCGGGTCGGTCATGATCGGCCTGCTGCCGACGTTCGAGCAGGTCGGCTGGCTGTCACCGGCGTTGCTGGTGCTCGCCCGCATCGCGCAGGGCATGGCGCTCGGTGGCGAGGTGTCGAACGCCTCGGCGTACCTGGCGGAGATCGCTCCCGCCACGCACCGCGGCCGGTACTCGTCGTTCTTCTACATCTCGACCGGCGCGGCAGTGCTGATCGCGTCGCTGCTCGGGTTCTTCCTGTCCCGCAACCTCGACAAGGCCGCGATGGCCTCCTACGGCTGGCGCGTGCCTTTCCTGATCGGTGGCGTGCTCGGCCTGGTCGGGTTGTGGCTGCGCAGGGAACTCAAGGAGACCGAGCAGTTCGAGGAGAACAAGGCCAAAGCCGAGAGCCTGCGCAACCCGCTGATGATGACGTTGAAGGAGCACCCGAAGGCCGTCGGGCAGCTCATCGGCATCACGCTGCTCTCGACGCTGAGCTTCTACACGTTCTTCAGCGCGCTGACGCCGTTCGCGGTGAAGACGAAGGGTGCCAACGACATCGACGTGTTCCTGGCGCTGTCGATCGGCACCGTCGTGTTCATCGCGCTGCAGTACCCGATGGGGTGGACGGCCGACCGATACGGCCGCAAACCGCAGATGCTCGTGTGGTCGGCGGCGATGGCGTTGCTGGTCGTGCCGCTGTCGACACTGGTCAAACCCGGGCTGGCGAACCTCGTGATCGTGTTCGCCGTGGGGCTGGGGCTGTACACGGCGATCACGTCGATCGCGCCCGCGATCATGAGCGAGCTGTTCCCGACCGAACTGCGAGGGCTCGGCATCGGGGCTTGGTACAACCTGACCGTCGCGGTGTTCGGCGGCACCGCTCCGCTGGTCATCCAGGCCGTGGGCGGCACCGTCTTCTTCTGGTACGTGGCGGTCGCCGCGGTGACCACGTTCCTCGTGGTGCTCACGCTTCCGGAGACAAAGGGTGTTCGGTTGAGCTGAGGCAGAACTCGTTGCCTTCGGGGTCGGCCAGCACGAACCAGATGCCGTCGCGGCTCACCACCGAGGCACCGAGGACGACGAGTCGCGCCACCTCGGCCTCGACGTCGTCGCACCACAGGTCGACGTGCACCCGGTTCTTGACGGTCTTCGGCTCCGGCACGCGGTTGAAGAAGAACCGCGGCGAGCCATCGAGCAGCACCGACGGGTCGTCCTCGGGGTCGTCGACGCCCATGGCGCTCAACCGCGCCAGCTCGGGCTCGTCGTACGGGGCGATCTCGTGGTCGTCGAGCGCCTGCGCCCAGAACCGGGCGAGCGACGCGGGATGAGCGCAGTCGATGACGACATCGTGCATCCGGGCCATGCACCCGAGACTAACGATGCAACGGCACCAGATCATCGGCGTGCACGACCTCGCGGCGCTGTTCCTCCGGCAGGTCGTGGGTCTTGCGGCCGATCAGCGACGGCAGCTCCGCCGAGTCGTAACCGGCCACGCCGCGGGCCACGACCTCGCCCGCCAGGCTGACCAGCTCGACCACGTCGCCTGCCTCGAAGTCGCCGTCCACACCCGTGATCCCGGCTGCCAGCAGCGAACGACGCCTGCCCACGACCGCGGCGACCGCGCCGTCGTCGAGGTGCAGGCGGCCGTTGGCGTCGGTGGCGTAGCCCAGCCAGAAGCGGCGGGCGGTGAGGCGTGACCCCGTCGCGGCGAAGGCGGTGCCCACGTCGGCGGAGGTCAGCGCACGGCCTGCCTCAGCGGATCCGGTCAGGAGCACCGGGATGCCCGCGGACGAGGCCAGGCGGGCTGCGGCAAGCTTGGAGGCCATCCCGCCGGTGCCCAGACCCGAAGCACCCGCCGTGCCGGCCTGCACACCGTCCACATCGGACGCTGAAGCCACCTCGGTGATGCGGACCGCTCCCGGCTTGCGCGGGTCGCCCGAGTAGAGGGCGTCCACGTCGGACAGCAGGAACAGCGCGTCGGCGCCGACGAGGTGAGCGACGAGTGCGGCGAGGCGGTCGTTGTCGCCGAAGCGGATCTCTTCGGTGGCAACCGTGTCGTTCTCGTTCACGACCGGGACCGCGCCGAGAGCCAGCAGACGCGAGAACGTGCGCTGGGCGTTGCGGTAATGCGCGCGACGCACCACGTCGTCGGCGGTCAGCAGCACCTGGCCGACCGTCAGCGAGTAGCGGCCGAACGAGTTCGCGTAGGCGTGCGCCAAGGTGAGCTGGCCGACGCTCGCCGCGGCCTGCTGGGTGGCGAGGTCGCGGGGGCGGCGGGAGAGCTTCAACGGAGCCAGGCCGGCGGCGATCGCACCCGACGACACGAGCACGACCTGGCTGCCCGCTGCGGCACGAGCGGCGAGGGCGTCGACCAGCGCGTCGAGACGCGCTGGGTCGAGGCCACCTTCCGCTGTGGTCAAAGAAGAAGAACCGACCTTGACCACGATGCGGTTCGCCGAAGCGACCGCTTGCCGAGCTTGTGAGACCACGGGGGCCGTCACTGTGTTACTCCTCGCTGAGATCACCGTAGTCGCCGGGCGCACGGCGGGCCTTTTTCAGGGCCTTGCGCTCGTGGGCTCCGATGCGGTCGTTCTGCTCGAGACGGATGTCCGTGCCACGCCCGGTCATCGTCATCGCGATGCCGGCCGGGGTGGTCGGTTCCCAGTCGAAGACCAGTTCACCGATGGTGACCTGGCAACCGGGGACGGCGCCCATCTTCACGAGCTTCTCCTCGACGCCCAGCCTGTTGAGGCGGTCCGCGAGGTAACCGACGGCTTCGTCGTTGGAGAAGTCGGTCTGGTAGATCCAGCGCTCCGGGCGTTCGCCCTTCACGATGAAGCCACCCTCGACCGAGGGGTCCTCGGTCACGGTGAAGCCCTGGTCGTCCACGGCGGTCGGCCGCAGCACGATTCGGGTCGACTCCTGCTTCGGCTTGGCCGCGCGGTACTCGCGCACGACCTCGGCCAGCTTGAACGTCAGCTCCCGCAGGCCCAGGCGGGACACCGTCGACACCTCGAAGACCGGCAGGCCGCGGGCCTCGATCTCCGGGCGGACGATGTCGGCCAGGTCCTGGGCGTCCGGGATGTCGACCTTGTTGAGGATCACCACGCGCGGGCGGTCCTCGAAGTTGCCGCCGAGCGCCGGGGTGTACTCCGAGAGTTCCTTCTCCAGCGCGTCGATGTCCGCGATCGGGTCGCGGCCCGGCTCGTACGTCGCGCAGTCGACGACGTGCGCGAGGACGGCGGTGCGCTCGATGTGGCGCAGGAAGTCGAGGCCGAGGCCCTTGCCCTGCGACGCGCCGGGGATCAGGCCGGGGACGTCGGCCATCGTGAAGACGGTGTCGCCCGCGGTGATCACGCCGAGGTTCGGGACCAGCGTCGTGAACGGGTAGTCGGCGATCTTCGGCTTCGCGGCGGAGAGTACGGAGATCAGCGACGACTTGCCGGCCGACGGGAAGCCGAGCAGGCCCACGTCCGCGACGGACTTGAGCTCCAGCACCAGGTCCCGCGTCTCGCCCGGCTCACCGAGCAGCGCGAAACCGGGAGCCTTGCGGGCCCTGGACGCCAGCGAGGCGTTGCCCAGACCGCCACGGCCACCGGCCGCCGCGATCAGCTGGGTGCCCTCGCCCACGAGGTCCGCGACGATCTCGCCCGCCTCGGTCAGCACGACGGTGCCGTCCGGGACGCGCAGGACCAGGTCCTCGCCGTTCGCGCCGTCGCGGTTCGCACCGGCGCCGGACTTGCCGCTGGTGGCGGAGGCGTGCGGGTGGAAGTGGAAGTCCAGCAGGGTGTGCACCTGCGAGTCGACGACGAGGATGACGTTGCCGCCACGGCCCCCGTTGCCGCCGTCCGGGCCGCCGAGCGGCTTGAACTTCTCGCGGTGCACTGAAGCACACCCGTTGCCCCCGTTGCCGGCGGCAGCGTGGATCACCACCCGGTCTACGAAGCGGGCCACGGAAATACTTCCTCTCAAAGACTCTTGGACAAACAACGAGGGGCGGAGCCGGATGACCGGGCCCGCCCCTCGCAGAGGTCTAACTACGTTCTAGGAGCGGTCCTTTTCAGACCGCGACCGGAACGATGTTGACGGTCTTGCGACCGCGCTTCGAACCGAACTCCACCGCACCGGGCAGCAGGGCGAACAGCGTGTCGTCCTTGCCGATGCCGACGCCGACGCCGGGGTGGAACTTGGTGCCGCGCTGGCGGATCAGGATCTCGCCGGCCTTGACGACCTGACCGCCATACCGCTTCACGCCCAGGTACTGAGCGTTGGAGTCACGGCCGTTGCGGGAACTGGATGCACCCTTTTTGTGTGCCATGAGAAGTCAGGTCCTCACTTACCGGTGATGCCGGTGACCTCGACACGGGTCAACTTCTGACGGTGACCCTGTCGCTTGTGGTAGCCGGTCTTGTTCTTGAACTTGTGGATGCGAATCTTCGGGCCCTTGGTGTGCTCGACCAGCTTGCCGGTAACCGAGAACTTCGCCAGGGCCGCCGCGTCTGCGGTGACGTCAGTGCCGTCGACCACGAGCAGCGCCTGGAGGGAGATTTCGGTGCCCGGCTCGCCCTCGAGCTTCTCGACCTCGACGATGTCGCCGACAGCGACCTTGTACTGCTTGCCGCCGGTCTTGACGATCGCGTACATCAGGACGGAAGTCTCCTGCTACTCGATGGTGACGGGCCGTGCGCCAACTAAACTGGGAAGGTGTTTCCACCAATAGGCACCAGAGGAGGCACACGACAGGACCCGTCGGATGGCGGGCCGTCAACAAGGTTACGGGAGTGGGTGCTCCCGGAGCAAACCGGGGTGCCCCGATCACGTTCCCGCAGGCTGTGCGGTCCCTCACAACGTTGCCCCGCAACGCAAAACCGGGGCCGCCCGCAGGCGACCCCGGTCTCGCTTCCTCGCGTCAGTCCTCCTGGACCGGCGGTCCCGCGGGCCGCGACACGGCGCGGCGCCTGCGGGTGGTGGTGACCACCGGTGCGGGCATCTGGACCTCGGGCTGCTTGGGCACCTCGACCACGATCGGGGCGGGTGCCTCGGCCGCGGGGGCACCGGCGGCGCGCTTGGCCGCGCGACGCCGTGGACGTGCCGCAGGGGGCTCCACCGCGGCCACAGGGGCGGCGGCGACGGGCTCGGGTGCGGAGACCGGCTGCGGGGCCTCGGCGGGCTCCTGCTCGGGCTCGGCGGCCGGAAGAGGCCGCTGAGCGCCGATGCGGCCGGTCACCGCGGGCTGCTGAGCTCCGATGCGACCCGTCACGACGGGCTGCTCGGGCTCGGCGGGCCGCTGGGCACCGATGCGACCCGTGGCGACGGGCTGTTCGGCGACGGGCTCGACGAGCTCCTCGGCCGTCTCCTCGATCACCTCGGGCTCGGTGACCACGGGGTCGACCTCGACGGGCGCCGGGTCCTCGGCGACCTCGTGCGGCACGTGACCGTTGAGCTCCTGCTCCTCGACCACGACCGCGTCGACCACGGCCTGCGGCTCCTTGTCGCGGCCACGACGACGGCGGCGACGACGGCCGTGGGCCTCGTGCTCCTGGTCGGCGGCGACCACGTCCTCGGTGGTGTCCTCCGGATCGCCGGGCTCGAAGACCTCGACGACCTCGGGTTCGGCCGGCGCCTCGACGGCTGCCTCGACGACCTCGGCCGTCTCGGCGGCCTGCTCGCCACCGCCCTTGTTGCGGCGCGACTTGCGGCCACTGGTCTGCTGCGGCTGCTGCTGGCCGCCACCGTTGCCACCGCCGTGCGAGTGCATGGGCTCGGTGGACACGACGACGCCACGGCCGCGGCAGTGCTCACACGTCTGGCTGAACGCCTCGAGCAGGCCGGTGCCGACCCGCTTGCGGGTCATCTGGACGAGACCCAGCGAGGTGACCTCGGCGACCTGGTGGCGCGTGCGGTCGCGGCCGAGGCACTCGGTCAGGCGGCGCAGCACCAGGTCGCGGTTCGACTCCAGGACCATGTCGATGAAGTCGATGACGATGATGCCGCCGATGTCGCGCAGCCGGAGCTGGCGGACGATCTCCTCCGCCGACTCCAGGTTGTTGCGCGTGACGGTCTCTTCGAGGTTGCCGCCCGAGCCGGTGAACTTGCCGGTGTTGACGTCGATGACCGTCATCGCCTCGGTGCGGTCGATGATCAGGTAACCGCCCGACGGCAGCCAGACCTTGCGGTCCAGCGCCTTCATCAGCTGCTCGTCGATGCGGTACTCGACGAACGCGTCGTTGTTGCCGACGTGCTTCTTCAGGCGGTCCTGCAGGTCCGGCGCCACGTGGCGGACGTACGAGTCGATGACCTCCCACGCCTCGTCGCCCTGGACGACGAGCTGGGCGAAGTCCTCGGTGAACAAGTCGCGGACGACCTTCACCAGCAGATCCGGCTCTTCGTAGAGCAGCGCCGGCGCCTTGGCGGAGGAGCTGGCGGACTTCTCCTTGATGACCTTCCACTGCGCCTGCAGACGGGTGACGTCGCGGCCCAGCTCCTCCTCGGCGATGCCCTCCGAGGCGGTGCGGATGATCACGCCGGCGTCCTCGGGGACGACGCGCTTCAGGATGTCCTTGAGGCGCTTGCGCTCGTTGTCCGGCAGCTTGCGGCTGATGCCCGTGGCACCGCCACCCGGCACGTACACCAGGAAGCGGCCGGGCAGGCTGATCTGCGTGGTGAGGCGGGCACCCTTGTGGCCGACCGGGTCCTTGGTGACCTGGACGAGCACCGAGTCGCCGCTGGAGAGCGCCTGCTCGATCTTGCGGGACTTGCCCTCGAGACCGGCGGCGTCCCAGTCGACCTCACCGGCGTAGAGCACGGCGTTGCGGCCGCGGCCGATGTCGATGAACGCGGCTTCCATGCTCGGCAGCACGTTCTGCACGCGGCCGAGGTAGACGTTGCCCACGATCGAGCCGGAGCCCGACGACGTGACGAAGTGCTCGACCAGCACGCCGTCTTCCAGCACGCCGATCTGCGTGCGGTCGCCGCGCTCGCGGACGACCATCGTGCGGGCCACCGCCTCGCGGCGGGCCAGGAACTCGGCCTCGGTCAGGACCGGGGCACGGCGGCGGCCGGCCTCGCGGCCGTCACGGCGGCGCTGGCGCTTGGCCTCCAGGCGCGTGGAGCCGCGGATGCTGCGCACCTCGCTCTGCGCGGCCTCGGAGTCGGCCTTGTCGTCGCGCGCGTCCCGCGTCTCGCGGACGTGCACGACCGTGTTCGGCGGGTCGTCCTCGGACGTGACCTCGTCCTCGGCGCCGGTCTTGCGGCGGCGACGGCGGCGGCGACGGCGGGTCGAGCTCTCGTCGCCCTCGTCCTCTGCCTCGGCGGCGTCGTCGCTCTCGGCGCTCTCGGTGGCGTCCTCGGCCGGAGCCTCGTCGCCCTCCTCGTTGCCGTCGGCGTCCGTGCCCTTGCCGCGGCCGCGGCCGCGACGGCCACGGCGGCGGCGACGGCGGCTGTCCGCCTCGTCGTCACCGTCGACCTCGGCGTCGGTCTCCGCCTCGGCGGCCTCGGCGGCGTCGAGCTCGTCCGCGGCGATCTCACCGACGGACTTCTCCTCGACGACCGGCTCCTCCTCGACGACGAACGGCGAGGGCGGGGCCTTGGGCCGTTCGATCGGCTGAGGCGGCAGGAACACCGCGCTCGGCGCGGCGAAGATCGGCGCGAGCGCCGGTGCCTCGAACGCCGGGATCGCGGGCGCCTCGTAGTCCTCGGTGACCTCACCGGTGACCACGTCGTCCCAGTCGACGAGTGTCTCGGCGACCTTCAGCGCGACGTCGCGGCTGACGCTCGACTGCGCGCTCTTGGGGACCTCACCGAGGTCCGCCAGCGCCGTCATCACGTCCTTGCTGCTGACGTCCAGCAGTTTCGCCAGTGCGTGGACCCGCAACTTGTCCGGCAGGTCCGCCAGTTGAGGGCGTGCGGCAACCACGCCCTGCCCGCCGGTGACACCGGCAGGCTTGTCCTTGTTCGACATGCAGCTCCTCCACCCCCGGGCGCGTCCCGTGAGGACGCGGCCGCGCAGGGGCCTCTCTTGGTCTCTCTCCGCCGCTGCTCG
This sequence comes from Lentzea californiensis, assembly GCF_024648825.1. Lineage (GTDB taxonomy): Bacteria > Actinomycetota > Actinomycetes > Mycobacteriales > Pseudonocardiaceae > Lentzea > Lentzea californiensis. The sequence goes on along the minus strand of NZ_JANBBE010000004.1, from coordinate 498,846 downwards.
CGGCAGGAATCCTTGCCTCGCGCGCAGGGCGTGGCGCCTCACTGGGCGCACGCTTGCGCAGGTCCCACGACGACGCCGCTGTCAGCGCCGCTCCTCCTGTTTGCGCGTCACGGTTGACGTTCCTGCGCTCGTCAGGACTCTCTGTCCTGCTGGAGCGGGTCCACCAGCCTGCCCTCGCCGTCGAGCCTTCCCTGCGCCATCCGGGTTGCTCTCGCAGGTACCGGCGGCACGAGATCGGCCACGACGCGAAGCGCATTCAGCACGTCGTCGGGTCGCACGGTAGGCGTTACCTGCCGTACAACCGTCATGAGTATCCCACACGGTCGTGACAAAGCGGTGTCATCGTGTCCGGCGTCGCTCGAACGGGGTTCGACCAGCGCTGACACGACGGCGGGCCGCACGTCGAGCATTTTCGTGCCGTTCTTGGTGAGCCGCTCCACCTCGACGGACTCGGCCGCGAGGAAGACGCTCACCGCCTTCGCCAGCTCGTCGGGCTCGACCCCGTCGAGCTCGATCCTCCACTCGCTCGCGTCGATGCGCTCGGTGAGGTTGCCACCTCGCGCCTGGACGATGTCGACGACGTCGATGCCGGGTGGCAACGCCTCGTCGAGCGCAGCCTTGAGCGCCACCGGGTCGACCCACTCGACCACCGAGACCTCGACGTACTCGGCCTCGCTGGCCACCCCGGTCGGCGCGGCGCCGACCCACGACACCTTCGGGTGAGGGCTGAACCCCTGGGAGTAGGCCATGGGCACGCCCGCCCTGCGCAGCGCACGTTCGAACGTGCGAGCGATGTCGCGGTGCGAAGTGAAACGCAACCTCCCCCGCTTGGTGTAGCGCAGGCGCAGTTTCTGCACCGCGACGGCGGAGGGGTTGTTCGGCAGGTTGCGGCTCAGCGGTGCTCCCCGAGTGGTGTTCCGACGGGTGAGCGGTCCCATCGGCGCAGGCTGTTCGTCCATGAGGACGGTACCGTGAACCTGATTCAGAACGTTCAGCTTGTCTAGATCGTTGCGCGTGGCTACGGTCCGGCTGACTGGACGCCCTGCCGACTGGAGGTCCCTGGTGCCTCTGCCACACCGCGCACGAGCGGCGGCGATGACCGCGTTGCTCGTGGCCGGGTGCTTGGCGGCATCCCTGCCCGCAGGCGCGGAACCGGACCCGGTCTCCGCGGCGCCCTCCTGCATCCAGCCCGGTCCCCTGCTGCGCTATCTGGTGGTGTTCCCGCAGGCCACGCCCGCCGAGACGGCGAACTCCGAGATCACCGAGGCGTGCGGCCTGAGCACCGTCTACTACCCGCAGATCGCGGTCGCGGTGGCCACCTCGCCCGACCCCGGTTTCCTCGAACGGATCGGCCCGCGGCGCGCGTACAGCGCCCAGGCCGAGGGCATCGCCAAGCGGTCCGCGAAGCGCAAGAAGGACGACACGGAGTTGTTCCGGCCCTCGGGCGTGCGCTCGGCCGAGCAGTGGGACATGGATCTCATCAACGCCCCGGCCGCGCACGAGATCACCACGGGCTCCAAGTCCGTCGTCGTCGGCGTGCTGGACTCGGGCGTCGACGCCCGCCACCCCGACCTCGTCGACGCGCTCGCACCTGAGCTGTCCGCGGGGTGCCTGACCGGCAAGCCCGACCCGTCACCCTCCGCGTGGACGCCGACGACCTCGCCCCACGGCACGCACGTCGCCGGCACCATCGCCGCCGCGGACGACGGCCGCGGGACCACGGGCGTCGCGCCGGGCGTCCGCATCGCGTCCGTGAAGGTCGTGGACGACGAGGGCTTCATCTACCCCGAGTACGCGGTGTGCGGCTTCATGTGGGCCGCCGCGCAGCAGATGACGATCACCAACAACAGCTACTTCATCGACCCGTACCTGTTCACGTGCCAGAACGAGCCAGGTCAGCGCATCGTCTACGAGGCCGTGCGCCGTGCCGTGGACTACGCGACCTCACGCAACGTGCTGACCGTCGCCGCCGCCGGTAACGCCGCCGCCGACCTGTCCCGGCCGGGGCGCGACTCGATGTCGCCGACGAACGGCGACGCGCAGACGCGGCCGGTCGACTCGACGTGCGTGGTGCTCCCGGCGCAGCTCAAGAACGTCGTGGGCGTGTCGGCGGTCGACTCGACCAAGACCAAGGCCGGGTACAGCTCGTACGGGCTGGGTGCGATCGACGTGACGGCGCCGGGTGGCGACTCGCGCACGCCGAACGGGTGCGTGCTCTCGACCGTGCCGTCCGGCTACGACTACTCGTGCGGCACGTCGATGGCGACCCCGCACGCGGCCGGGGTGGCGGCGCTGATCGCGTCGGTGCGTCCCGAGACGGACGCGGTGTCGTTGGGGCGCATGTTGAACGCGCAGGCCCAGACGCTGGCCTGCCCCGCCGACTACGACCTGAACGGGACGGGTGTGCAGGACGCGTTCTGCACCGGGTATTCGGAGTACAACTCCTTCTACGGCCACGGACTCGTGGACGCACGCGCCGCCGTGACGAAGTAGCCGTCACGCTGTGACGTCGTAGGCCCTGAGCTGGACCATCAGCGGTAACCCGTTGTCCTGGACCGTGCACCCGATCTGCACCGACCGTGCCGCGGTGTGCCAGCCCGCGACGTAGCCGTACGGGTACCACTCGTCGAGTTCGGCGACGGAGATCGCGCCCGGCCGCCAGCCCTCCGCACGGTGCTCGAACAACTCGCGCAACGCGTCCATCCGCGGCCGGGCCAGCGCTTCCAGTTGCTCGTAGTCGCGGTGTTCCTCGTCGTCGAGGTCCAGCTCCCACAGTTCGAACGTGAGCTCCCAGACGATCATGCCCTCGACCTCGTCGACGCTCGACGTGACGCCACCCAGGTCCAGGTCCTGCACGGCGCCGGCCAGGCCGGCCTTCGTCCAGTCCTCGTGGGACCGGACGAGGCCGAGCACCTGGTCGACGACGTCAGCGTCGCTCACGGCGTGAGCGACGGGTTCTTCACCGGTGAGCCGACGCCGACCGGGGAGATCGGCAGCAGCTTGCGGCCCGTGGGGCCGACCTCGATGTCCGTGCCCATCGCCGGGCAGACACCGCAGTCGAAGCACGGGGTCCAGCGGCAGTCGTCCTGCTCGCGCTCGTCGAGCGCGTCCTGCCAGTCGGCCCAGAGCCACTCCTTGTCGAGGCCCGAGTCGAGGTGGTCCCAGGGCAGGACCTCGAGTTCCTCGCGCTCGCGGGTGGTGTACCAGGCGAGGTCGACGCCGAGCGGTTCCAGCTCCCGCGCGGCCATGGTGGTCCAGCGGTCGTAGGAGAAGTGCTCGCTCCAGCCGTCGAACCGGCCGCCGTCGCGCCACACGGCCTCGATGACCTTGCCGATGCGGCGGTCACCCCGGCTGAGCAGGCCTTCGATGAGGCTCGGCTTGCCGTCGTGGTAGCGCATGCCGATGTTGCGGCCGAGGCTGCGGTCGCTGTTGACGGCCTCCCGCAGCTTGCGCAGGCGGTCGTCGACGACGTCCGGGGCGCACTGCGCGGCCCACTGGAACGGCGTGTGCGGCTTGGGGACGAACCCGCCGATCGAGATGGTGCAGCGGACGTCGTTGCGGCCGCTCGCCTGCCGGCCCGCGCGGATGACGTTCTTCGCCATCTCCGCGATCTGCAGGACGTCCTCGTCCTCCTCGGTCGGGAGGCCGCACATGAAGTAGAGCTTCACCTGCCGCCAGCCGTTGGAGAACGCGGCCGACACGGTCCGGATGAGGTCCTCTTCGGACACCATCTTGTTGATGACGCGGCGCATCCGCTCGCTGCCGCCCTCGGGCGCGAAGGTGAGACCCGAGCGCCTTCCGTTGCGGGACAGCTCGTTCGCGAGGTCGATGTTGAACGCGTCGACGCGGGTGCTCGGCAGGCTCAGGCCCGTGTTCGTGCCCTCGTAACGGTCCGCGAGGCCCTTGGTGATCTCGGCGATCTCGCTGTGGTCCGCGCTGGACAGCGACAGCAGGCCGACCTCTTCGAAGCCGGTCGCCGCCAGGCCCTTCTGGACCATGGCGCCGATGCCCTCGATGGACCGCTCGCGCACCGGGCGGGTGATCATGCCCGCCTGGCAGAAGCGGCAGCCGCGCGTGCAGCCGCGGAAGATCTCGACGCTCATCCGCTCGTGGACGCTCTCGGCGAGCGGCACCAGCGGCTGCTTCGGGTACGGCCACGCGTCCAGGTCCATCGTGGTGCGCTTGAAGACGCGGTACGGGACCCGGTCGCGGTTCGGCACGACGCGCTGGATGCGGCCGTCGGGCAGGTACTCCACGTCGTAGAAGCGCGGGACGTACACGCCGCCGGTCTCGGCGAGGCGCGTCAGCACCTCGTCGCGGCCGCCGGGCGAGCCCTCGGCCTTCCAGTTCTTCACGATCTCGGTGATCTCGAGAACGGCCTCTTCGCCGTCGCCCAGCACCGCCGCGTCCACGAAGTCCGAGATCGGCTCGGGGTTGAACGCCGCGTGCCCGCCGGCGACCACGATCGGGTCGGCCTCGGTGCGGTCCTTCGCGTGCAGCGGGATGCCGGCGAGGTCCAGCGCCGTCAGCATGTTCGTGTAGCCCAGCTCCGTCGCGAAGCTGATGCCCATCAGGTCGAACGCCTTGACCGGGCGGTGCCCGTCGACCGTGAACTGGGGGACGTCGTGCTCCCGCATGAGGGCCTCGAGGTCCGGCCACACGGCGTACGTGCGCTCGGCGAGCACGTCCGGCAGCTCGTTGAGGATCTCGTAGAGGATCATGACGCCCTGGTTGGGCAGGCCCACCTCGTACGCGTCGGGGTACATCAACGCCCAGCGCACGGACGCCTCGTCCCAGTCCTTGACGGTCGCGTTGAGCTCGCCGCCGACGTACTGCACCGGCTTGGAGATCCGCGGCAGCAGGGGCTCCAACCTGGGGAAAACAGACTCGGCACTCACACGACCAGAGTAACGGCCCCCGCGGGCGCCAGCCGAATCGCGGGTTCAGTCGAGCAAAAGCTTCCCCAATCGCCGTGCCGCCACCACCGTTCCCACGGCCGCGAGGACCGCGAAGTACGCGACGTGGCCGAGCATGCCCCAGCCGACAACGCCCAGCGTGAGGCCCCGCATCAGCTCGATGGCGTGATAGAGCGGCGTCCACGTCACCACCGCCTGCAGCCAGCCCGGGTAGACCGACAGCGGGTAGAAGGTCGTCGAGAACAGGAACAGCGGCAGCACCGCGAGCTGCACGAGGTCGAAGTCCTGCCACGACCTCATGAACGTCGTCGCCGCCATGCCCACCGCCGCGAACGCGAACGCCACCAGCAGCGCCGCCGGCAACGCGAGCAACGCCCACGGCGAGAAGATCAGCCCCATCCCGAGCATGACCGCGAGGAACCCGGCCGAGTACAGGCCGCCCCTGAGCAGCGCCCAGGCGATCTCGCCGATCGCGATGTCCATCGGCCCCATCGGCGTCGTGAGCATCGCGTCGTAGAGCTTCACGTACTTGAACTTGAAGAACACGTTGAACGTCGCGTCGTACACGGCCCCGTTCATCGCGCTCGCCGCCAGCAACGCGGGCGCCACGAACGCCGCGTAGCTGATCGGCCGCCCGTCCGGCCCGGCCACCGCCGACACCATCTGCCCGAACCCGAGCCCGAGCGACCACAGGAACAGGACGGGCTCGAACGCCCCGCCGACCAGCACGAACCACGCGCGCCGGTTCACGACCGCAGCGCGTTCGACGAGCATGCTCGCCTTGCCGCCGTACAGCCCCGGCGGAATCACGCGCCACAGCAGCCCCACGCTGGCGGGCACGGCCTTCTCGCGATCGAGGGTCTGCGTCATACCGCCAGCCTCCGGTGGAAGAACTTCACGCCGAGCGCGATGCCCGCGGCCGTCAGCGCCACGAGGTACACGAGATGTCCCAAGGCCGGTAAGAGGCCGACAGTGCCGAACGTCGCGCCTCTGGCGAGCTCGATGCCGTGCCACGCGGGCGTCAGCCACACCAGCGGCAGCAACCAGTCCGGCAGCTGGCTGACCGGGAAGAAGGCACCGGTGAACAGCGTCATCGGCATCATCACGAACCGGAAGATGGTCGTGAACCCGTCCGGCTTGTCCAACGTCGCGCTGTAGGCGACCAACGGCGCGCTGAACGCCAGCGCCGCCACCGTCGCGACCGGGATCGCGACGAGAATGCCGGGTCCCGCCGCCGCACCGAGCACGACCGCGATGCCCACGAACACGGCGGACCGCACGAACATCTGCGAGCCGATCCACAACATCTGCCCGTAGAGCACCTGCGCCGGGGTGATCGGCGTGGCCACCATCCCGACGTACGTCTTCTGCCACAGGAATGCCGACATGATCGCGTAAGTCGACTCGAACGTCGCACCCTGCAGCGCCGTGACGACGACCAGCGCGGGCGCGAGGTACTCCAGGTACGGCACCCCGCCGATCAACGCCGTCGACTGCACCTGCGACCCGAACCCGAGCCCGAGCGCCAGCAGGAACAACACGGGCGTCAGGAAGCTCGACACCACCGTGGCCCGCCAGTTGCGCCGGTACCACGTCCAGTGCTTCTCGAACCCGAACCAGGAAGCCCTCAGCGTCTGCATCAGTCCACCAACGTCCGGCCGGTGAGCCGCAGGAACACGTCCTCCAGCGAACTGCGCCGCACCAGGCTCTGCACCGGCTGCACCCCGTGCTCGTGGACTCTCTGCAGCGTCGCTTCCCCGTCCTGCGTGTAGAGCAGCAACCGGTCCGGCAGCACCTCGACCCGGTCGGCGAACCTCTCCAGGTCGGGCTTCTGCGCGCCGGGCTGGAACCGCAGCTCCAGCACCTCCCTGGTGGAGTACCGGTTGATCAGCTCGCTGGGCGACCCCTCGGCCGCGATCCGCCCGCCGTCCATCACCACGAGCCGGTCGCACAGCTGCTCGGCCTCGTCCATGTAGTGGGTGGTGATGATGAGCGTGACGCCGTCCTGCTTCAGCCGGAACAGCCTGTCCCACAAGAGATGCCGCGCCTGCGGGTCCAACCCGGTGGTCGGCTCGTCGAGCAGGAGCAACTCCGGGTCGTTCACCAACGACCGCGCGATCGTGAGCCTTCTCTTCATCCCACCGCTGAGCGGCTCGACCTCGTGGTCCGCCCTGTCCGTCAGGTGAGCGAACTCCAGCAGCTCTTCCGCTTTGGCCCGGCACTTCTGCCGCGACATGCCGAAGTACCGCCCGTAGGTCTGCAGGTTCTGCCGGACCGTCAGCTCCGTGTCCAGGTTGTCGAGCTGCGGCACCACCCCGAGCCGGGCCCGGATCTTGGGCCCCTCGGTCCCCGGATCCATCCCGAGCACCTTCAGCTCGCCACCGGTCCGCCCCGACACGCACGAGATCATCCGCATGGTCGACGACTTCCCGGCCCCGTTGGGCCCGAGGAACCCGAACGCCTCCCCCCGCCGCACCTCGACGTCGATGCCGCGCACGGCCTCGAACGACCCGAAGTGCTTGGTCAGAGCCTTGGCCTCAACAAGGTTGTCCACCCGCCCGACGTTAACGAACAGGTCTGACAATTCTCGACGCAATTACGATCACCCCATGCCCACGACGAACCTGCTCTGGCTCTCGGAAGCCGACGACGACCTCCGCGCCGAGATCCACGCAGTCGTGCACGACGTGGTCGCGGCAGGCGGCGCCGTCGGCTACCACGAACCCCCGACCTACGACCGCATCTCGACCTGGCTGGACGCAGTCCTCAAACAGGTCCGCGACGGCGACGCCGCCTTCACCGCAGCCACCGTGGACGGCGTGGTGCGAGCGGTGGGCTTGTGGCGCCGCGGCTCGACCGCCGTCTTCCAGCACCGCGCCGAGGTGCAACAGATCATGGCCCACCCCTCGGCCCGCGGCCTGGGCCTGGGCAAGCGGGTGATGGAGGGCCTGATCGAGAACGCCCGCGAACAGGGCATCGAAATCGTCATGCTCGGCGTCCGCGGCAACAACCACGGCGCCATCGAGCTGTACGAGAGCCTCGGGTTCCGCGAGTGCGGGAGGATGCCGAACGCGATCGCCGTGGGCACCGAACGGTGGGACGACGTGTGGATGTACCTGCCGCTCGGCTACCCGGAGGGCACCACTCTCAACGGCGACGAAGCAGGCGGCCTGGGCAGCAGCCCACGACGGACCTGAGCCCCCACGCACCCGATCGCACGCGACGCCGGAGGCGAGCCGTCCTTACCGAACGGTCTGGGTGGGGTGGCTTCGTCACGAGTCGTGCCATAGCTCTTGCTGCATGCGTGAAGGGGTGTCAACCGGACACGCTTTTCGTCCGCTTGACACCCCTTCACGCATGTGGCCTGCTCTTGGTGCGGCTCGTGACGAAGCCACCCCACCAACGCAACCATCTACGCAACGCAACTCCGCCCAAAGCAACAGGCGTGCCATCAACCCGCTGATGGCGTAGACCCCCGGCTTTGGATCAGATTGGCGGGGTCTGGGGCGGAGCCCCAGGAATCAGCCAAGAAATCAGAGGTTCGGGAACCAGATCTTGATCTCGCGCTCAGCCGACTCGGCCGAGTCGGACCCGTGCACCAGGTTGAACTGGACCTCGGTCCCGAAGTCCCCGCGGATCGTGCCGGGCGTGGCCTTCTCGACGGGGTCGGTGCCACCGGCGAGCTGACGGAAGGCCGGCACGGCCCGAACACCCTCGACCACGATGGCGACCAGCGGCCCACCGGTGATGAAGTCGACGAGGTCGGCGTAGAACGACTTGCCGTCGTGCTCCGCGTAGTGCTGCTCGGCGGTGGCGCGGTCGGCGGTGCGCAGCTCCAGAGCGGCGAGCTTGAGGCCCTTGCGCTCGATGCGGGCGATCACCTCGCCGACGAGACCACGGGCAACGCCATCGGGCTTAACGAGAACCAGGGTGCGCTCGGACACGACGGTGTGACTCCTCGAAAACAGGTACGGGATGTGCCAACAGGGTAGCCTCGCACGTCGGGAGGGCTGTGACCCGGGATACGTCATAGTTCTGCGCGTGAGTTCAAAGCACACCGGATCAGCTCTGACCGGCGCCGCCGTCCTGTTCGTCCTGCTCCGGCTCCTCGCGGTGTCGCACTACGACTGGCACACCGCGTTCGCCCTGCTCCACACCCTGGAACTGGACGACGCACCCGGTCTGTTCCTCGGCACCTTCATGGCGGACGACAGGATCAGCACGGTGTTGCTGATGATCGTCACCCCGGCGACGTTCTTCTTCTACTTCCGCACCCGCGAAGACCCGGAACGCGCGAGCACCACAGCGCTTCTCACGCTGATCGTGCTCATCGCCCTGATGGTGTCCCACACGCTGACGTACCACCGTTGGTGGCTCTCCGCGGGCGCCGTCGCGATCGGCGCGGCCATGATGCTGGCCATTCGCAACGCGCGTTGGCTGCTCAAGTGGTTCGCGTGGCTGCTCGCCGGTTCCGCGCTCGCGGTGGCCGCCATCGTCAGCACGCCGTGGGTGCCCAAGGAGAAGATCAACGACGCCGAGGAGGTCTACGTGTTCGAGACGAGCCCGGGTTTCCTCAAGGTCCTCAAGGCGAAGGACCGCGAGTTCACGATCCTTCGCACCGAGGACGTCCTGAAGCGCGTGGAGCTAGCCGATCACTAGTGCACCAGCACCGGCTGGGCCTCGCGGTCGACGGTGACCTGCCGCAGCACGAACACCGCCAGCCCGAGCGCCACCGCCACGAGCGTCGCCGAGATCCAGAACGCCAGGTGGAAGCCCGAGGTCAGCGCTTCCAGACGGCCGACGCCCGAGGCCAGCAGCGACGAGGTGTAGGTGGTCGAGGTCGTGGCCAGCACGGCCAGTCCCAGGGCACCGCCCACCTGCGCGGTCGTGTTCACCAGACCGGACGCGAGGCCCGCCTCGTCGTGTGCGGCGCCGGACATCGCCAGCGTCATCAACGCGGGGAACGACAACCCGAGCCCGATGCCCAACGGCGCCACGGCGGGCAGGATGTGCGCGACGTACGAGCCGTCGACCGGCACCTGCGTGAACACCACCATGCCGACGAGCATGAACAACAGGCCCACGATCAGCATGTTGCGTTCGCCGAAGCGGATGTTCAGGCGGGCTGACAGCGACACCGAGAACACCGCGATCGCGCCTGCGACGGGCATGAACGCGAGGCCGATCTGCAACGGCGTGTACTGCAGCACGAGCTGCATGTAGAGGGTGCCGAGGAAGAACAGGCCGAACATGCCGGCGACCATGGAGATCTGCACCAGGTTCGCGCCGGTCACGTTGCGGGACTTGAACACCCGCAACGGCAGCAAGGGCTTCGCGGCGGTCCGTTGGCGCTGCACGAATCCGACCAGCAACGCCAGCGCGACGGCGCCCAGTCCCAGCGTGTGCGCGGAGCCGAAGCCGTAGTGCTCCGCCTTGACGATCGTGTAGACGCCGAGCATCACCGCGGCCACGATCAGCAGTGCGCCGAGGACGTCCGCGCCTTCCTTCAGTCCAAGACCGACGGAGTCGGGCACCAGGCGCACGGCGGCCACCGCGGCCACGATGCCGATCGGGATGTTCACGAAGAAGATCCAGTGCCACGACATGGCGTCGGTCAGCACGCCGCCGAGCAACAGGCCGAGGGACGCGCCCGCCGCCGCGACGAAGCTGAACACGCCGATGGCGCGCCTCTGCTCGTTGGGCTCGGGGAACATCGTCACGACCATGCCCAGCGTCACGGACGTGGCGAGCGCACCGCCCGCGCCCTGCACGAACCTCGAAACGATCAGCATCTCGGCGCTGAACGAGAGCCCGCACAGCAGCGACGCCACCGTGAAGACGCCCAGGCCGATCAGAAACACCTTCTTGTGCCCGATCAGGTCGCCCAGCCGACCCGCGAGCAGGAGCAGACCGCCGTAGGCGATCAGGTACGCGTTCACGACCCAGGCGAGTCCCGCCTGGCCGAACTTGAGGTCTTCCGCGATCGCGGGCAGCGCGACGTTCACGATCGTCTGGTCCAGCACGATCATCAACATCCCTGCGCACAGCACGATCAGCGCCAGCCAGCGCGAATCAGTTCTCGATCCCCCTGAAGTCATAAGAGGAACCGTAACAGATAGTTTTGTACGGGACTATCTTCTACCCAACGGCATGACGCAGCGCACGTTTGCGCGGCGGCTTCTCGCAGGCGACCGGAGTGCTCAAACGGCCCTCGACCAGCCTCGTCAGGCCGTTGACCATGCCGTCGCGCTCGTCGTCGGGCAACGAGCCCAGCACGCTGCCGACCACGTCCTGGTACACGTCGTCGGCCTTCGCCACGATCGCGCGGCCCTGCTCGGTCACGACCACCACACGGGCGCGGCGGTCCGTCGGCGACGGCCTGCGCTCGGCGTAACCGGCGGACTCGAGCGCGTCCATCGTCACGACCATGGTCGTCTTGTCGATGCTGATCATGTCGGCGATCTCGGTCTGCGTGAGTTCCGCGTCCAGCGCGCTGGACAGCACGCAGCGGGCTCGCGGAGTCAGTCCGATCTCCGCGAGCCTCGCCGTCAGCTCTGTCTCCAGCGCGTGGCCCGTCCGATGCAGCAGCATCATCAGGTCAGTACACCCCGTCGTGCCCATGAGCTCGACGGTACCAAACTAATCTGGAACAAAACTATTTCTCAGCGGGACTATCGCTCGAGCACCACGACCGACCGTGCGGCTCCTACCTTCTTCTCCCTGGTCAGCGGCTTCCAGTCGCCTGCGGGCAACGAGACGAGACGGTCCGTCTCGTAGGGGTTGATGACCACGAGCACTCCCTTGCGGGCGCCGTCCACGTCGGGGCCGGCCGTGTCGTCGACGTGCATGACGATCACACCGGACTCTGCGGCGGGGAAGGACACCTTCTGCTGCACCAGGTCGGCCGACCCCAGCGAGAACAGCGGCGACGACTGGCGGATCCGCAGCAGTTCCAGGGTGGCGTCGAGCGAGGCCCTCATGTCCGCGGACGAAGGTTTGGCCATGCCCAGCAACGGCTTCGCATACGGCCACTTCGACTCGTTGTCGGCCTTCGGCGGCAGGCCCCGGCCGAAACCGTTGTCGCGCAACGACGGGTCGTACGGGTTGAACCAGTCACCCGAGTCGTAGCTGTTGCGGTCGAGCGACTTCGAGCGCAGGAACTCGGTGCCCGCGTGCACGAACGGCCGCCCCTGCCCCAGCAACGCCGGGGCCAGCGAGACCGTCTGCATCTTCACGCGGTCGGCCATCGAGGTCTCGGGCTTGAGCTTGTAGGCCAACGCGTCGAACAACGTCTCGTTGTCGTGCGCGTCGACGTACGTGATCGCCTCCAGCGGCTGCCCGGTGTACCCGGCGGGTGAGCCGTTGTACTGCACGTCCCGGCCCGACACCACCGGCCCGGCCGTCGACTGGAACCGGTACGAGGCCATGTTGCCGGCCATGCCCAGCTTCACCAGGTCGCTGTAGTTCTCCAGGCGCGCGGCCACGTTCCCGTTGGCGGGCGAGGAGTTCACGCCGCCGGCCAGTCCGGAGCCGATGCCCTGCACGCGCGGGTCGTCGTCGAACGGGCCGCCACCGCGCACGGCGTCGCGCAGCCGGTCGCTGAACGTGCCGATGCCCGTCCCGGCCATGTTCGCCTGGGTGGCCTGCTCGAACCGGGCGTTGCCAGCGACCTCGCCGAAGTCCCAGCCCTCGCCGTAGACGCCGATGTTGCGCCCGTCCACGCCGTCACGTTCGACGGTCAGCGCGTCCAGAGCCGCCCGCACCGCGAGGATGTTCGCCTTCGGGTGGTGGCCCATCAGGTCGAAGCGGAACCCGTCGACCTTGTAGTTGCGCGCCCAGCGCACCACGGAGTCCACGACGAGCTTGCCCATCATGGCGTTCTCGGTGGCCGTGTTCGCGCAGCACGTGGAGTTCGCGACCGAGCCGTCGAGGTTGAGCCGCTGGTAGTAGCCGGGCACGACCTTGTCCAGCACGGACGTCGGTGCGTCGCCGAATGCCGCCGTGTGGTTGTAGACGACGTCCACCACCACGCGGTTGCCGTTGTCGTGCAACGACTTCACCATCTCGCGGTACTGCTTCGAGCGCGCCTGGCCGCTCTGCGCGTCCGCCGTGGCGTACGAGCCCTCGGGCACGTCGTAGTGGAACGGGTCGTAACCCCAGTTGAAGCCGTCCTTCGCCGCGACGGCACCGACGCAGGCCTGCTGCTGCTCGGAGTCCGCAGGCAGCGAAGGCAGGTCGCAGGCCGGGACGGCCTGGTCGGAGCGCTTCTCGGGGATCGTCGCGATGTCGAACGTCGGCAGCAGGTGCACGGTGTCCATGCCCGCCGCGGCCAGCGTCTTCAGGTGCTTCATGCCCGTCGAGTCGCGGTGCGTGAACGCCTTGTAGGTGCCGCGGTCCGCCGCCGGGACGGACTGGTCGTTGATCGAGAAGTCCCGCACGTGCAGCTCGGTGATCGCGCCGCCCATGCCCTTCGCGACGTCACGGGACCAACCGGAAGGCATCGACCTGGCGTCCGTCAGATCAGCGAACTGGGAGTGCGACGAGTTCACCGACAACGCGACGGAGTACGGGTCGGTGACGACGACCGTGCGCTGCCAGTCGGTGACCTCGAACTGGTAGTACTTGTTCTTCCAGTCGCCCGTGCCGGTCCACGAACCCGAGGCGTCGTCGCGCTTGAGCTGCACGACCTTCCTCGGCTCACCGGAGGGCTGGTCGAACAGGCGCAGCTGCACGTTCCGGGCGGTGGGCGCCCACAACCTGATCGACGCGCGGCCGTGGTCGAACATCGGTCCGAACGTCAGTTTCGTGGCGGCAACGGCATAACGGTCGTCGAGCACGCCCGCGATCTGCACGCTCGTGCGGTGCCGGATCGCGCCACCCGCGTCGACGTGCACGGCAGAGAGCTTGTCCCGCAACGCCTCGTCGACGAACCCTCGGACGGCGAAGACCGGCTTGCCCTTGAGGTGCGGGAACTGCGCCGGCACCTCCTCGGTCGTGGGAGACAGCCGCAGCACGCGCGAGCCGTACTCCAGCCGGTAGCCGTCGGACTGCACGGACGGAACGTCCCAGACGACCTTGTCCTTCGAGATCCAGATCGCCTTGGCCTTGGTCAGGTCGTCATCGGCGGCCGGACCGGCGTTGGGCGGCAGCAGGTAGGTCTCGTTGCCCTGCAGCTGCCACACCTCGTTGCCCTTCTGCCCCAGGTCGAGGAACTGGTCGGGGCCGGGATCCTTGGCGTCGCCGCGGTGGACGATGTAGCTCAGACCCGCGGCACCGGCGGCGAGCGGCACCGACCAGTAGACGCCGAACTGGTCACGCCCGTCCGGCACCCGCGACTGGTTCCAGCCCGGTGACGGCTCCGCGGAACCCGTCCAGTGGTACATCGTCCAGTCCTCGTAGTCGCCGTCCGGGCGGTTGTAGTGGATCACCGCCCGGTTCTCGGCCGCCGCCTTCGTGGCGTGCACCTTCCCGCCGGCGATCCACGCGTGGCCACCCGCGAACTTGCCCGAAGCCTCCACGGTCGTGCCGCGCACGACGGAGAAGTCAGTGGTGGGCGGGAGTTCCGCGACGCCGTTGACGAACGGCACATCACCTCGTCCGGCGACGCGCACAACGGCCCCGGTGGCGTCACCGGCGTAGTGCACGACCGCCTTGCCCGTGGCCGCCTGCTCCGACGGGTGCACGGCCGGGTCGCCCTGCTTCAGCCAGATCTCGGGTGTCACGCTCGGGTCCACGATCCGGTCGACCGAGGTGTCCTTCTCGTCGCCCTTGTGCGCGATGAGACCGACCGACTTGGCGCCCGGCTTCAGCTTGATCCACGCGAAGCGCCCGTAGGCGTCCTCCCCCGCGAACGGCAGCGGAGCGTTCCACTCGGTCGGCGTCTCGACGTCGCCCCAGGCGTGCAGGCCCCAGCCGTCGTAGTTGTCGCGTGCGTAGTGCACGACCAGCCAGTCGGGGTTCTTCGTGCCCGGGTCCGGGAGCGGCGGCGCGGCCACGAGCGACACGAACGCGCCGTCCGCGCCGATCTCACCGGACTTCGCCACCACGCGCAGTTCGACGCGCTTGCCGACCGCCGCACCCGGAAGTGCCGACAGGTCAGCGAAAACCCGGTAAGGAGCGGCGTCGTCGGTGCCGAGCACGGTCCAGTCGCGAGTGCCCTCGACACGGGCGGCGAACGTCGCCGCCGCGTTGGGCGCGCCGATGCCGTCGGCCCTGAGCTCGACGCGTTCGTCCAGCACGGTTCCGGCCGCCGGGGCGACCAGGACGGGTGCCGGCTTCGACTTGACGACGTCGCTCGTTCCCTTGAGCACCAACGAGGACAGCGCGGGCACGGTCACCGTGACGCGGCCGTTCTGCACCTCCGCGTTCTCCAAAGCCGAGGACGACACGGGCACGGTGACGGTCGCGGGCGAGGTGCCGGCGTTCGCGACGACGAGGTGCTCGCGGCCGAGGATGCGGCTGAACGCGAACACGTCACCGTCGGCGTACCGGAGGACCTGGTTGCCGTCACGCCACACGGGATCGCGGTCGACCTGCTCGGCCAGCGCCTTGAGCTGCTGGTACAGCGGATGCGAGGTGTTGAAGTTGTCGACAGCGCCCGTGCGATCGGACCCGATGAGCTTCTCCGCCATGTACTCCGGCGTCTTCGAGGCGAACATGTCCTGGCGTGCCAGCTTGTCGCCGCCCGCGCCCGCGAAGCCCTGCTCGTCGCCGTAGTAGACGACCGGGTTGCCGCGCCACAGGTACATCAGCTGGTTGCCGAGCTTGAGCCGCTCGAGCAGTTCGGCGTCCGAGATGCCGGGCCGGTCGTTGCGGATCATCCACGCGATGCGGCCCATGTCGTGGTTGCCGAGGAACGTGGGCAGCGAGGACGCGTTGGAGTCGGCGTCGGTGTAGCGGTCGTCGCCGAGCAGCACCTCGCCGAGCCGCTGGGAACCCTTGCCGGACAGGAAGGTCAGCGCACTGCTCTGGAACGGGAAGTCCAGCGTGGCCTGCATCCTGCCGTCGGTCGTGTACTTCGAGGTGTTCTCGGGCGAGGAGTCGAAGACCTCGCCGAAGACGAAGAAGTCCTTCTTGCCCTTGCGGTTCGCGTACTGCTTCACGTGCGGCGCGAGGGCCTGCCAGAACTCCAGGTTGACGTGCTTGACGGTGTCGACGCGGTAGCCGTCGATGTCGAGCGTGTCGATCCAGCTGGTGAAGATGTCCTTCATGCCGTTGACCACGCGCGGGTGCTCGGTCATCAGGTCGTCGAGGCCGGAGAAGTCGCCCTGCTCGCTCGACTCGCCGGAGAACGTCGAGTCGCCGCGGTTGTGGTAGAGCGTGGAGTCGTTGAGCCACAACGGGTACTTCGTCGGGCCGTCCTTGACCGGCGTGTACGGGAAGGACTTCTGGGCGTCCAGCTCCGGGAAGTCCTTGCGGCCCGCGTAGTCGGCGAGGTCGAACGGTTTACCGGAGGCGTCCAGGTACGGCTGCGCGCCCGTGCTGACGTACTGCGTCTTGTTCTCCGCGTACTTGATCACGTCGGCGGTGTGGTTCGCGACGATGTCGAAGAACACCTTGATGCCACGCCGGTGCGCGTCGCGGATCAGGTCGCGCATCTCCTGCGTGGTGCCGAAGTGCGGGTCGAGCAAGGTGTAGTCGAGCGTCCAGTAGCCGTGGTAACCGGCGCTGTCGCCCTGCACCCAGCGGTTCAGGAACATCGGCGTCATCCAGATCGCCGTGATGCCCATGCCGTCGAGGTAGTCGAGCTTCCGGTGCAGGCCCTTGAGGTCACCACCGTGGTAGAAGCCCTTGTCAGCGGGGTCGAAGCCGTGCTCGGCGGCCTTCGAACGGCCACGGTCGTTGCCCGTGTCGCCGTTCGCGAACCGGTCGGGCATCACGAAGTAGAAGCGTTCGCCCCGCAGGTCGTCCCGCTTGGGCGGTAACGCGAGTCTCGAATCTCCGTCGCGCACACCAGGCGCTATGTCCACCACCTCCCCCACGGCCAGGCGTTGCGGTGGTGCGGCAACGGCCTGAACGGGTGTGAGAGGGAGCAAAGCCAGTGCAGCGAGCGCGGCGACGACCCGACGCATCGCGACCTCCTTGTCGCAAACTCTTGCAGGGTTGCTGCACGAAACCACGACAAACAGCGGGAAACAATACGTCGAGCACCGCAAATGTTTGCAATCAGCCTGCCGGACGCCGGTAGGTGATCGCCATCCGCAGCGGATGTGAGCGCCATTCGTTGACCGCGAGCCCGGCGATCACGCCGATGCCCTCGACCGACTCAGCCGTCGCGGGTGCGCTTCGGCTCGGCGAGCCGGCCAACGGCCCCTCGGTCGGCGGCGGCGAGAACTGGGCGATGACCATCTGCTGCCCCTCGTGCGGCTGCACGGCCAGCAGGATGTGCGGATCGGCCTGCTCGCCCTGGTTCTCGATCGGTTCCAGGGACAGGAACTCACCGCGTTCCGCCGCCGCCCCCGCCATCCGGCCGGCCCACTTGAAGGCGTCCATGACGTCGTCGTCGGAGAGCGCCGCGTTGGCCTCGGGCAGCGTGACTTGCTGCAGGCGCGTGCCGTGCGCGGTCATCTGGCCGTTGGTGGTGAAGCGGTCGGGGATCATCGCTTCGCCGGTCTCGACGTCGATGAGGAGCATGTCGCGGAACCGGGTCTCGGCGAGCGGCGACCGGCCCATGAGCCCGCGGCCGAGCATCTCCCCGAGCTTCGGGTCCGTGATCCGCCAGTACGTCGTCTGCTCGCCGATCTGCAACCCGATGAAGTCCCTGACCGGCAGGCTCGGCAGCGCCGTGATGAGGCTCTGACCAGGCGCGACCGGGGGTGGCGGCGCCTGCACCCGGAACGGCGGCAGCGAAGCGAACCCCGGATCCACCCGTGCCGTGCGGACCACGTGATGTGCCCACGCCCGCACGCGCGACAACGGGTGGTCGGGGAACCTCACGTCGTGGCGGGGATCGTCGCCCGCGTGGAACGGCAGCACGCCTTCGAGCTCAGGCGCGTACGGGTGCGGCTTGGCCCAGCTCTGGAACCCGAGCTCGGACGCGAGGATGGCCTCCCGCGTGCCCGTCATGCCGCGTTCCACCGCGCCGAGCTGCAACACGGCGCTGCAGTTCTCCTTGGGGATGGTGAAGGAGCCGACGAACACCTGCCCGTTCGGCTGGTTCGGCAGCGGCAGCTTGACGATCCGCAGCAGCGCAGGTGCCCCTCCGAGCTGGACGACGTGGGCCTCGATCAGGCAGCCGGTCTCGCCGTGGATCAGGGCGAGGTCGTGCCTGAGCCTCGGCAGGTCGTCCAGCCCGGCCGGGAGGTCGGGGACCAGGCCGTAGTAGGCCAGTTCGGCCTGGTCACCGCTGGGGTGCTGCCAGGTGTTCTGGTCGAGCTGACGGAAGCCGGTGGTGTCGAACGAGATGGGCACCCACCGACCCTACGACTCCCGTCAGGCGGCCCTGAGGGTTTTGGACCAGAGGGAGGTGCCGGTCGCGTCACGCAGCCACACCGTGAGCTCGTGCTGCGAGGCCTTGACCTCGCCGAAGTGCTGGAACCCGTCCAGCGGCGAGGTGTTGGCGGCGGGCGGGGCGTGCACGAACACGGCCTGCGGACCGAACGTCGGGTCGAGCGTGTTCGGGCCGAACGCACCGGCGTGCAGCGGACCGGACACGAACTCCCAGAACGGGTCGAAGTCGCCCACGGCCGCGCGGTCGGGCGAGTAGTGGTGCGCGGCGGTGTAGTGGACGTCCGCCGTGAGCCACACGGTGTTCTTGACGCGGCGGCGCTTGAGTTCCCTGAGCACCCACGCGATCTCGTGCTCACGGCCGTTGGGCGCGCCGGGCAGGCCGTTCGCGACACCCTCGATGTCGGTACCGTCCGGCACGGTCAGGCCGATGGGCAGGTCCGCCGCGATGATCTTCCAGGTGGCGGTGCTGCGGCTGAGCCCGTCGACGAGCCACTTCGCCTGCTGGGCGCCGAGGACGACACCCGGCTTGTCCTTGGGCGAGGTGTTCCTGTCCTTGTAGGTGCGCATGTCGAGCACGAAGATCTCGACGTTGCGGCCGTAGGAGAACTTCCGGTAGACGCGACCGTCCACCGCGCGCTTCTGGTCGATCGGCATCCACTCGTGGAACGCCTGGAAAGCCCGCTGCGCCAGCACGTCCACGCGCTTCTCGGTGTAGAGCGGGCTCTCGAGGATCTCACCCGGATACCAGTTGTTCGTGACCTCGTGGTCGTCCCACTGCGCGAAGACCGGCACCTGGGAGGCGAAGCGCTTCACGTTGTCGTCGAGGAAGTTGTAGGCGAACTGGCCGCGGTACTCGTCGAGCGTTTCGGCCACTTTGGACTTCTCGGGCGTGACGACGTTGCGCCAGACCCGGCCGTCCGGGAGCGTCACGCTCGCCTGCATCGGGCCGTCGGAGTAGACGCTGTCGCCGCTGTGGATGAAGAAGTCGGGCCCGCGGTCGGCCATCGCCTTGAAGATCGGCATGCCGCCGATGTCGGGGTTGATGCCCCAGCCCTGGCCCGCGACGTCGCCGGACCACACGAACCGCACGTCGTCGCGGCCGAGCGGGGCGGTGGTGAAGCTGCCCGTGACGGGTGCGCTGCAGGCCCGGCCGTGCAGGTCCTCGGCCGTGACGCGGTAGTAGGCGGGACGGCCGGGCAACAGGCTCGACACCCGGACCTGCCCGGTGCCACCCGTCTCCGGGGTGAGCAACGGGCCGCGAACGCGGCGTGAGAGGCGGAACCTCGGGTCGTTGGACACCTCGACGAACATCCGCGAGGGACGGTCGGCGCGCGTCCACACGATGCCGCCGTCCCAGGTGACGTCGCCGGACTGCACACCGTGGGTGAGGATCGGGCGGCCGGACTTCGCGAGGCTGATGCCCGAGGGCACCAGCGCCGCGGCCGTACCGAGTGCGCCTGCCTTGAACAACGTACGACGGTCGAAGGTCATGTGCGGTTTCTAGTCGCCGGTTCTGGCCGGTGCTGAAACCCGAGGTGAACTTCAGCAGCGCAGGTCGGTCCAGCCGCTCACGTAGCCGCCGCCGGGGACGGTGACGCTGGCGACCGCGCGGGTGCACTTGTTGAGCGTGGCCGCTCCGGCGCCCCACAGCTCCTGCCTGTTCGCGGCCTCGCCTCCGCCGCGCGGGTACTCCTCACCGTTCTCGATCACCGCGATCCAGTTCGAGACGCGGTAGGAGTGGCTCTTGGCGTAGGAGTCCCAGACCCAGGTGTAGGCGTAGTTCTTGCCGCACCCGGCGAACTGCTTGACCGACGCGATGGTCGCGCCCTGGTACTTCACGTGGCCCGTGGTGCCGATCTGCTTGGCGGAGGCACAACCGGGGACGGTCTCGGCGTGGGCGGTGCCGGAGCTCAGACCGACGGACAGCAGCGTCGCGGCCAGTGCGGCGGCGATGGCGAATGGCTTTCTCACAGCCGCGACGCTGGTGCAGTCCGGTTAGGTGGTGGTAAATCCGACTACGTCAGGCGCTTGAGCCAGTCGGTGATGATCTGGCGCGACGCCGGGGTGGCGTGCACCCACGTCTGCTGGTTCTGGTCGGTGTACTTGACCACGAGCCAGCGGCCGTCCTCGAAGTCGATCGTGGTGAGGAACGTCTTGGCGCGCTGCCTGCCCTCGCCGTTGCGCTTCGCCGCGTACAGCTTCGCCGTGCCGTTGCGGGGCTGGGCGAGCAGCTGGCGCAGCGAGATCGACGGCGACGCCTTGCCCGGCTGGTGCAGGTTGATCTCGGACTCGTGCACGTTGATCGACGCGCCGCGGCCCGCCGGAACGTCCGGCAACTGCATCGCGAGGACCTCCGGCGCGTTGTCCGGCCGGATCGGGTGCAGCTGCACGAACCCGTTGTCGTGCAGGGCGAGCACACCGTGCTGCGAGTTCGCCGCGACCACCACGGGCTTGGTCTCGTT
The DNA here is from genome assembly GCF_024648825.1 of Lentzea californiensis. Lineage (GTDB taxonomy): Bacteria > Actinomycetota > Actinomycetes > Mycobacteriales > Pseudonocardiaceae > Lentzea > Lentzea californiensis. The sequence goes on along the minus strand of NZ_JANBBE010000004.1, from coordinate 478,019 downwards.
CGGCGTGACCGCGATCCAGGCCGAGTAGTCGTGATCCGCCTTGGCGATCAGGTGCAGCGTGCCCCGGACGTCCGGGTGGTCGAGCCCGACCCGCCGCAGCTCGCCGATGACGTCGCGCTCGATGAGCGCGCGTTCGTCCTCGGTCTCACCGGGCGAATCGACGGAGAGCGCGGGGTGGTACTGCCCCAGCTTCTCCTGCTTCCACAACACGTCGAAGGCGAGGTCGGACAGTTGGATCGACGACCGAAGCACGTCAGCCCCCGATCGTCGGCGGTGCGACCATCGGCATGTCGCCGATGATCTCGTTCGTGTTCTCCTCGGTGATGAGGTAGTCGGCGGACTTGTGCTCCAGGTCGTCCTCGCCCTGACCCTTCTGCCCCTGACCGCCCATCCCACCCATGCCGGCCGCGCCGCCGCGTCCGGCCGCACCCGCCGCGCCACCGCGGGCAGCGTTCTGCCCGGTCTCGCCCATGCCGCCGAACACCCCGGCCTTGCCACCGGGTTGCTGGGCCGCCGTGCCACCGGCCGCCGCGCTGCTGCCACCGAGGCCGCCGCCACCGAACTTGCCTCCGGCACCGCCGGCGCCGCCACCTGGGCCGCCGAACTTGCCGCCTGCACCGGGGCCTCCGGGGCCGCCACGGCCACTGCCGCCTGGGCCACCGGGACCGTTCGGACCGCCGGGGCCCTTCGGACCGCCGGTGTTCGGGCGGACGGGCACGCCGATGGGCGGGAGTCCCGTGTTGCCCGGCCGGTCGATCACGCTGCCGACCGGGGGCTTGCCGGTGAGGTTGTCGACGCCGGGCTTGCCGGTGTTGGTGTTGCTGGTGTTCGTGTTGTCGGACGAACTCGTGGTCGTCTGGTCGCCGTTGGTGGTCGGCACGGTCCACGGGGTGCCGACCGTGCTCTGCGGCGTGCTGGTCGAGGAGCTGGTCGAAGTGCTCGACGTCCGCGTGTTCGTCGTGTTTTTCGACGTCTTCTCTTCACCGTTGTGGCCACCGGTTTCGGCGATCTCGACCACGAGGCTGTCGGTCGTGACGCCGGGGAACTCCTTGGGCAGCTCACCGCGGTTGGTGTTGCTGGCGCTCTGGAACTCCTTGTAGACCTCGCGGTTGTGCTTCTCCTCGGCGTTGTAGCCGTTGACCTTGTCCTCGGTGTCGGTGTCCCAGGGGGTCGCGTCGTCCCAGAAGTTCGTGTCCGGCTTGGACGCCGGCATGTCCTTGAGCTGGTTCTTGTTCAGGGTGAACTGGTAGACCTGGTTCGAGATGGAGTGGTCGGCCTGCCTAAGCGCGTCCTGCATCTGGACCATGGCCTGGTTGATCGGGTTCGCGGCAGCCTGAGCGGCACTCGCGCTCGCACCCGTCCACGCTTCGCCCAGCGTCTCGCCGACCCGCTTGAGCCTGGCCTCGATGCCGGCGTAGTCACGCCCCAGTCCGGCGGCCGCAGTGGCGGCGGCGTTCGCCGACGCGGTACCAGGGCCACCATGCATCTGGGAGTAGATCTGTGCTCCCGAGAAGCCCTCGGCGCGCGTGTTGTCCTCGGTGAAACAGCTGGGCGCGGGCCTGGTCATTTCGCACCTGCCTTCATCGTGGTGATGGCGAGGTTCGCGAACTCGGTGATCCCAGCACACGGGTCTGCGAACTTCGGACTGCCTTTGTCGCTCTGGAAGGTGAAGGTGAGGGCTTTGTCGTCGGACACGCCGACGAGCAGGTCGCAGTCACCGTTGGCGCGGGCATCCGACACGAGAGCGATGTAGGTGGGGTAGCCCTGGATGGCCGGCTGCGGCTCGAAAGCTTTGTAGGTGTTGTCCTTGTTCGGGACGATGGTGGAGAGGTTCGTGCCTTCCGGGAGGAACGCGACCCCTGGGGCCATCTTCGCCGCGGTGCTCGCTCCGAGCCAGATGCAGGCCGTTCCGAGTGCCGTGTTGTTCGCCCTGCCGCTGACTCCGGGCATTCCGAACGCTTCCACCTGAGCCGGGGTGACCGTACTGCACGGGTCGGCTTCGAAGGTCTTGACGTCGAGCGGGTTCTCGATCTTGGGAGCTCCCCCGCCGTTGCCACTGCTGGTCGGCTGGCCGGCTGTGGTCGGCGTGCCGGCCGTGCCACCGCTGTCACCGCAACCCGCCAGCAGCGCGAGTGCGGCAGTGCCGGCGACGATGGTTCGGATGCGCAACAGCCCAGTCCTTCTACTTGAGGTTGTCCCGGTTGCCCTGCTCGGTCTGCTCGTACTGGCGCAGCGTCGCTTTCAGGTTCTCGATCCGGGTGGTCAACGTGTCCGCGAGCTGCTCGTTGGACTTCTGGTGCGCCTCACCCGCGGCGCGCGCCCAGTTCGCGTAGACCTGGCTCGGCGCGTCCTTGCCGGCACCCTGGACCGTGGTCAGCACGACACCGGTCTGGCGAGCCATCTGCAGCTCGTCCTTGATCGACTCGTACTCCTTGATGGCAGCGCGCAGCGTCTCCAGATCGACCTTGATCCCGCTCATCCCCCGTGCCCTCCCCGCAGATTCGTGCGTCAAGCAGCATAGCGCCAGGTCGCGGGACCGGTTCCGGTTTCGAAGCACGATCGGGTGAACACAACGAACCCTCGCCGTCGCATTGCGACGGCGAGGGTTCGTTGCACAGAAACGCGCTCTGTCAGGACTGCTGTTGTTGCTGCGCCGGGAGACGGCCCTCGGCCATGCGCTTGAGCAGGTCCTTGCGCAGCCACAGCAGGTACGCCCAGACGAGCCCGAAGATCACGCCGATCACGCCCATCGCCGGCAGCAGCAGCCAGCTGGCGATCAGCAGCACGTGCAGGCCCACGACGGCGCCGATCGCCCACGGCTTGCGGACGAAGGCGCACATCGCGATGAACACCGCGATGAAGCCGAACGCGACCCAGCCGACCAGGGACGTGACGCCGCCGTGCAGCTTGGCGATCACGGGCAGGGCCAGGGCCACGACGATGACCTCGAGGATCAGCGTTCCGGCCATGATGCCCCGGAACGCCTTCATCGGGTCTTTCTTCAGAGGGGCCGGGGTGGTCATGCCGGCTCCTTTCCGAACAGGGCGCGGGCCTCGCCCGCGGTGACGACGGAACCGGTGATGATCACGCCGCCGCCGGACTGCTCGTCCTCGATGAGGTGAATGGCTTCCTCCACGGCGTCGACGAGGCGGGGGCGCACCTCGAAGCGGTCCTCGCCGAAGATCGGGACGGCCAGGCCGGCGAGCACGTCCGGGTCCATGGCGCGTGGCGAGGAGTTGGTGGTGATCACCAGTTCCTGCACGACCGGCTCCAGCGCGGCGAGGATGCCCTCGGCGTCCTTGTCGGACATGACGGAGACCACGGCCACCAGCTTGCGGAAGCCGAACTCCGACTCCAGCGCGCGAGCCAGCGCGGCGGCGCCGTGCGGGTTGTGCGCGGCGTCGACGAAGACGTTGGGCGCGGAACGGACTCGCTCCAGGCGGCCCGGCGTGACGACCGAGGCGAAGCCCTCGCGGACCATCTCGATGTCGACCTTGCGCTCGGGGCCCGCGCCGAAGAACGCCTCGACGGCGGCCAGCGCCAGGGCCGCGTTCTTCGCCTGGTGTTCGCCGTGCAGCGGCAGGAAGATGTCCTCGTAGACGCCGCCCAGGCCCTGCAACGTGATCATCTGGCCGCCGACGGCCACGGCCCTCGACAGGACGCCGAACTCGCTGCCGAAACGGGCCACCATCGCGTCCACCTCGGCGACGCGTTCCAGGATCACCCTCATGACCTCGGGCGTCTGCTCGGCGACGATCGCGACGGAGCCCGGCTTGATGATGCCGGACTTCTCGACCGCGATGTCCTCGGGACGGTTGCCGAGGTACTCGGTGTGGTCGACGCCGATCGGGGTGAGCACGGCGACACGGGTGTCCACGATGGACGTCGCGTCCCACGTGCCGCCCATGCCGACCTCGACCACGGCGACATCCGCCGGCGCTTCCGCGAAGGCCGCGTACGCCATGCCGGTGAGCACCTCGAACTTGCTCATCCGGATCTCGGACCGGGTGTCCACCATCGCGACGTACGGCTCGATGTCGCGGTAGACCTCGACGTAGCGCTCCGGCGAGATCGGCTGGTTGTCGATGCTGATCCGCTCGGTCGCGAGCTGCAGGTGCGGGCTCGTGAACCGGCCGGTGCGCAGGCCGATGCGCGTGAAGAGCGCATCGACCATGCGCGACGTCGACGTCTTGCCGTTCGTGCCCGTCAGCTGCACGACCGGGTAGGACGACTGCGGGTCGCCCAGCACGTGGGCGAGCGCCTTGATCCGATCCAGCGACGGCTCGAGCTTGGTCTCGGGCCAGCGCTGGTTGAGCTCGTTCTCGACGTCGAGGAACTCGTCGAGGTTGGTTTCCACTTTTCTTACGCCTCCGGCAGCGCGGCCAGGCGCTCGTTGATGCGGGTGATCTCGGACTCGGCGACGGCCTTGCGCTCCTCGATCTTGGCCTTGACGTCGGCGGGCGCCTTGGCGAGGAACGCCTCGTTGCCCAGCTTCTTCGTCGTGCCCTCGAGTTCCTTCTGCGCCGCGGCGAGGTCCTTCGCGAGGCGCTTGCGCTCGGCCGCCACGTCGATCGTGCCGGACAGGTCCAGCTCGACCTTCACGGCGCCCTTGGGCAGGCCGACCTCGAGCGTCGCGGAGACGGTGAACTCGTCGCCCGGCTCGGTCAGCCGCGTCATCGCGCGGACCGACGGGACCTGGTCGAGCAGGCCGACGCAGCACGCGCCGCGGACCTTGCCCGCGACCTTCTGGCCCGGCTTGAGGCCCTGTTCGGAACGGAACCGGCGGATCTCGGTCGCGAGCTTCTTCAGGCCCTCGACCTCGGCCAGCGCGTCGAGGTCGCGCTCGGCACCGGACGCCTTCGGCCAGTCGGCGACGACCAGCGACTCACCACCGGTCAGCGACGTCCACAGCGTCTCGGTGATGAACGGGATCGCCGGGTGCAGCAGGCGCAGCACGACGTCGAGGACGTGGCCCAGAACGGACTGCGTGGCCTCGGCGCGGCCGTCCGCGATCTGGACCTTCGCGATCTCCAGGTACCAGTCGCAGAACTCGTCCCACGTGAAGCTGTAGAGCGCCTCGCAGGCACGGGAGAACTGGAACGCCTCGAAGTTGGAGTCCACAGTGGACACCAGTGCGTCGAGCTCGTCGAGGATCCAGCGGTCGGCCGCCGTCAGCTCCTCGCGGGCCGGCAGCGGACGGGCGACCGTCGCACCGTTGGCCAGCGCGAACCTCGTGGCGTTCCACAGCTTCGTGGTGAAGTTGCGGGAACCGGCCGCCCACTCCTCGGCGACGGCCATGTCCGAACCGGGGTTCGTGCCGCGCAGCAGCGTGAACCGGGTGGCGTCCGCGCCGTAGCGCTCCATCCAGTCCAGCGGGTCGATGCCGTTGCCCTTGGACTTCGACATCTTCTTGCCGTGCTGGTCGCGGATCAGGCCGTGCAGGAAGACGTGGCGGAATGGAACTGCGCGGCTGGGCTCTTGATTGTCACTGCCCATCGCGTACAGGCCGAACATCATCATCCGGACGACCCAGAAGAACAGGATGTCGTAGCCCGTGGACAGGACGGAGGTCGGGTAGAACTTCTTCAGGTCCTCAGTGGACTCCGGCCAGCCCAGGGTCGAGAACGGCCACAGACCCGACGAGAACCACGTGTCGAGGACGTCCTCGTCCTGACGCCAGCCCTCACCGGTGGGCACCTCGTCGTCCGGTCCGACGCAGACGACCTCGCCGTTCGGGCCGTAGAAGACCGGAATGCGGTGGCCCCACCACAGCTGACGCGAGATGCACCAGTCGTGCAGGTTGTCGGTCCAGTCGAAGTACCGCTTGTTGAGCTCGGCCGGGTGGATCTTGGTGCGGCCGTCGCGGACGGCGGCGGACGCGGCCTCGGCGATGGTCTCGACCTTGACCCACCACTGCAGCGACAGGCGCGGCTCGATCACCGTGTTGCAGCGCGAGCAATGCCCGACGGAGTGGACGTACGGCCGCTTCTCCGCGACGATCCGGCCCTCCGCGCGCAGCGCGGCGACGATCGCCGGACGCGCCTCGAAGCGGTCGAGGCCGAGGAACGGCCCGTTCGCGGTGATCGTGGCGCGGCCGTCCATGACCGTGAGGTTCGGCAGGCCGTGGCGCTGGCCGATCTCGAAGTCGTTCGGGTCGTGCGCGGGCGTGACCTTGACGGCGCCCGTGCCGAACTTCGGGTCGACGTGCGCGTCGGCGACGATCGGGATGCGGCGGCCCGTCAGCGGCAGTTCGACCTCGGTGCCGATGAGGTGCCGGTAGCGCTCGTCGTCCGGGTGGACGGCGACCGCGGTGTCACCCAGCATCGTCTCGGCGCGCGTGGTCGCGACGACGATCGAGTTCTCCCCGTCGCCGTAGCGGATCGAGACGAGCTCGCCCTCGTCCTCGCTGTGGTCGACCTCGATGTCCGACAGCGCCGTCTGGCAGCGCGGGCACCAGTTGATGATCCGCTCGGCCTGGTAGATCAGGCCGTCGTCGTACATCTTCTTGAAGATCGTCTGGACGGCGCGCGACAGCCCCTCGTCCATGGTGAAGCGCTCACGCGACCAGTCGATGCCGTCGCCGAGCCTCTTCATCTGGTCGAGGATCTTGCCGCCGTACTCCTCTTTCCACTCCCAGACGCGCTCGACGAACTTCTCGCGCCCCAGGTCCTGCCGCGACAGGCCCTGCTTCGCGAGGTCGCGCTCGACGGCGTTCTGCGTCGCGATGCCGGCGTGGTCCATGCCCGGCAGCCACAGCACCTCGTAGCCCTGCATGCGGCGGCGCCTCGACAGCGCGTCCATCACGCTGTGGTTCATGGCGTGGCCCATGTGCAGGCTGCCGGTGACGTTGGGCGGGGGCAGCACGATCGTGAACGGCGGCTTGTCGCTCTTGACGTCCGCCTCGAAGTACCGCCGGTCGACCCACCGCTGGTACAGCTCCGCCTCTACCTCCGCCGGAGTCCACGCGGCGGGGAGGTCGGGACGCTGGGTTGCGGTGTCGAGTTCAGTCACAGCACGCAAGTCTACGGAGGGCTGGCTATCGACTTACACCGAGATACCTGCTAACGAGCGGGCCAACCTCTAGGCTCCCCGCCTCGTGAGTCTTCATGGGGGCATCGAAGATCATCCCGACCTGAACGACGCCGACTGGGGCCGTCGGGTCGAGCGCGAGTTCAACCGGGAGAGACGCGGCAAGCGGGGCATGGTCATCGGGTTCGTGGCGGCGCTCGCGGTCACCGGTCTCGTGGCCGGCGGTCTGCTGCTAGGCGGTGTCGCGGAAGGACCGGCGCACCCCGCGTCCGCCGTGGACTTCGACCGGCCGTTCGCCGGCACCGAGTTCGAGACCTGGGCGGACGGCGAGAAGGGGGTCGTCGCGGCACCCGAGCACGACCAGGTGCGCAAGGCCGTCGTCGCGGCCAGGCTGGACCCCGCGGTGCTGGTGGGGCACGACCCCAGCGCGTTTCTCTCGCTGGTGCCCGCCGAGGCGCGCGAGGCCTGGACGCCGATCCTGCCGACGCTGGTGACCCGGCTCAAGCAGGGCACCACGCTGCTGCCGGGCGGCATCAAGGTCAAGGGCACCATCGCGCCCGCCGTCGACGACGAGGGCGTCGACGTCGTCCGGAGCGACTACCTGATCGCCTACGCCTTCGCGCCCGCTGACCGGGCCGCGGTGGGCGGTCCCGAGGACTTCGTCGTCCTGCTGCACGCGATCGCCGACTACCGGCTGATCCCGCAGGGCCTGCAGATCAGGACCACGAAGATCCGCATCGACCACGCGGCGTGCTCCACGAAGACCGACGGCTACCTGGCGCCGCGGTTCGCCGGCCCCTCGACCTGCGGGGTGAGCGCCTGACCGGCGGCGCTTGATCACTCGTTCAGAGGTGCCGCACGACCGTGACGGCGATCACAATTGACCGGCACGGACCGTTCAACCCCTTGGGGCCCGTGACGGGCGACGCCGCCGCGTTCTTCGGGGGCGCTGGCGGCGCCGACGTCGATCAGCGAACAATGGGACGCATGAGCAGCAAGCCCCCGCAGCACGACGTCGACGAGTCCGCGCTCGAAGTCAGCACCCCCAAGACCTGGGCGGCGGGTATTCCCGGCGTGCTCGTGTCGCTCGACCGCGCGGTCGAGCAGATGGGTGTCGGGCGCACGGTCAAGACGTTGCGACTGCTCAACCAGCGTGAAGGTTTCGACTGTCCTGGTTGCGCGTGGCCCGAACCGCAGGGTCACCGCAAGATGGCGGAGTTCTGCGAGAACGGTGCGAAGGCCGTCGCGGAGGAAGCCACCAAACGACGAATCGGGCCCGAGTTCTTCGCCGAGCACTCCATCGAGAGCCTGCGGACGAAGACCGACTACTGGCTCGGCCAGCAGGGCCGGCTCACCGGACCGATGGTGCTCGCGCCGGGTGCGACGCATTACACACCGATCAGCTGGGACGACGCGTTCACGCTCATCGCCGACGAGCTGACAGCGTTGTCATCACCGGACGAGGCGATCTTCTACACCTCCGGCCGCACCAGCAACGAGGCCGCGTTCCTCTACCAGCTGCTGGTCCGCTCGTTCGGCACCAACAACCTCCCGGACTGCTCGAACATGTGCCACGAGTCGTCCGGCTCTGCGCTCAACGAGACGATCGGCATCGGCAAGGGCTCGGTGTCCATCAAGGACTTCGACCTCGCCGACCTCATCGTGGTCATCGGCCAGAACCCCGGCACGAACCACCCGCGCATGCTCAGCGCGCTGGAGGACGCCAAGAAGAACGGCGCGAAGATCATCGCGATCAACCCGCTGCCGGAGGCGGGCCTGATGCGGTTCAAGAACCCGCAGAACGTCGCCGGCATCGTCGGCAAGGGCACCGCGCTGTGCGATGAGTTCGTTCAGATCAAGGTCGGCGGCGACCAGGCCCTGTTCCAGGCGATCGGTCACCTGCTGCTGCAGTGGGACAAGCTCGACAGGACGTTCATCGAGGCGAAGACCCACGGGTTCGAGGAGTACGCGGCGAGCCTGCGCGAGCTCGACTGGGACGGCGTGCTCACCGCGACCGGCCTGACCCGCGAGCAGATCACGCGCGTGGCCGGCATGTTCGTCGACTCGAAGGCCACGATCGCCTGCTGGGCCATGGGTCTCACGCAGCACAAGCACAGCGTGCCCACGATCCGCGAGGTCACGAACGTCATGTTCCTGCGCGGCATGATCGGCAAGCCGGGCGCGGGCCTGTGCCCGGTGCGCGGCCACTCGAACGTGCAGGGCGACCGCACGATGGGCATCTACGAGAAGATGCCGGAGAAGTTCTTGCAGGCCCTGGAGAGCGAGTTCAGCATCTCCGTGCCGCGCAAGCACGGTTTCGACACCGTCGACGCGATCAACGCGATGCGCCAAGGCCGCGGCAAGGTGTTCATCGCGATGGGCGGCAACTTCGTCAGCGCCACCCCGGACACCCCGGTGACCGAGAAGGCGCTGGAGCAGTGCTCCCTGACGGTGCACGTCTCCACGAAGCTCAACCGTTCGCACGTGGTGCACGGCAAGACGGCGTTGATCCTGCCCGCGCTTGGCCGCACCGAGAGCGACGTGCAGCACTCGGGCGAGCAGTTCGTCACGGTCGAGGACTCGATGTCGGTCGTGCACCGCTCACGGGGCCGGCTCAAGCCCGCCTCGGACCAGTTGCTGTCCGAGATCTCGATCGTCTGCCGGCTCGCGCGCAAGACCCTCGGCACCTCGCACCCCGTGGCGTGGGAGGAGTTCGAGAAGGACTACGACGTCATCCGCGAGCACATCTCCCGCGTCGTGCCGGGCTGCACCGACTACAACACGCGCGTGCGTCAGCCCGACGGTTTCGTGCTGCCGCACCCGCCGCGCGACTCGCAGGAGTTCGCGACGGCCACCGGCAAGGCGAACTTCACGGCGAACGAACTGACGGTCATCGAGATCCCCGAGGGCCGGCTGCTGATGCAGACGCTGCGCAGCCACGACCAGTACAACACCACGATCTACGGCCTGGACGACCGCTACCGCGGCGTGAAGGACGGTCGTCGCGTGGTGTTCGTGAACCCGGACGACATCAAGGCCCTCGGGTTCTCCGACGGCCAGATGGTGAACATCGTGTCGGAGTGGAAGGACGACCCGACGGGTGTCGTCGAACGCCGCGCCGAGTCGTTCCGGATCGTCTCCTACTCGACCGCGCGCGGGTGCGTGGCGACGTACTTCCCCGAGGCGAACCCGTTGGTGCCACTGGACTCCAAGGCGGACATCTCCGGCACGCCGACCTCCAAGTCGGTGATCGTGCGCTTGGAGCCCGTCGCCTGACCTACGCGGGCCGGACCCGGACGAAGAGCCTCAACAGGCGTCGTTCGGGTTTGGCCGCAACGGTTTCGGACTTCTTGACGAGCCGGCGCGCGGCCGCGTCGGCCTCGAACTCCTGCTGCCGGTACTTCGCGATAGCAAACGCTTCGTGGTGCGAGATCACGACGGTTCTCCTTCAGCGGGTTGTTACTCGGTGGCGACCGTGACGCTCAGGAACACCCTGACGGGCTTGGCGCCCTCCGGCCGCAGTGACTCGTCGGTCCTGCGCTCGTCGTACTTGTTCAGCACCGCCTGCAGCTCGGCGAGGTACCCGGCGGTCTCCTCGGCGGTGAGGAACTTGATGTGCCCCTCGGTGCCGACGGACTTGCGCCAGTCCTCCGGCAGGTGCTCGCGCTGACGCAGGCGCTCCCGCGTGCGCTCGAACTCCTGGTCCAGGTAGGCCATCGCCGCGGCCTCGGCCGCCATCGCCGCCTCTCCCTCCAGCCCTTCCGGCGAGATGGACTGGCGCCCCCTGACGATCTGCCACGGCTTCTGCCGGCCCGGACCTTCGACCTCGGTGACGAAGCCGTACTTGGCCAGCATGTTCAGGTGGTAGGAGCAGCTCGCGACGCTCTCGCCCAGCTTCTCGGAGCATTGCGTGGCAGTGCGCGGTCCCTGCTCGGTGAGCAGCTGGATCAGCTTCCACCTGAAGGGGTGCGACAGCGCGCGGAGCGCCTTGGGGTCACTGAGCGGAGCCTCGGTCATGACACCAAGGTACGCGTATCAAGAAACCTTTAGCAAGGTTCCTTGATATATAGATCCTGATATAAAACGGCCAAGATCGGCCACGATGTGCTCATGACACGGGGGAAGTGGTGGCTGCTGGGCGCGTTCGGCGCGCTGATGGCGGTGACGTGGATCAACCCGCTTTGGCCCGCCGAACAGGCGTTGCACAGCTCGTTGACGGCCGTGGCGCTCCTGGCGCTGTGGCTGTCGAGGCGCAGGCTGGACACCGCGCAGTGGGCGTGGGCGCTGTTCTTCCTCGCGCTGCACACGATCGCGGCACGCTGGATCTACTCGTTCGTCCCGTACGACGGCTGGACGGACGCGCTGCTCGGCGTACGGATGTCGGAGGCGTTCTCCTGGGACCGCAACCACTTCGACCGGCTCGTGCACTTCGCGTACGGCCTGTGCCTGACCGCGCTGCTGCGGCGGAAGTGGGTGCGGTCGCTGGAGATCGTGCTCGCGACGAGCGCCCTCTACGAACTGCTGGAGTGGGCGATCGCGATGACGCTCGCCCCCGGCGTCGCCGAGGCCTACAACGGCCAGCAGGGTGACGTGTGGGACGCCCACGCCGACATGGCGCTGGCCGCGCTCGGCGCGCTCGTCACCAGTCTGGCGAGTTGCGCGCGACGGCGGTCACCAGCGGCAACGACTCGATCACAGGCACCCGCAACAACTCCGCAGGAACGTCCGGGTCGCGCACGGGCTCGATGAGCTCGCGCAACAGCGCGCCGACGACGTCGTCCGCGGACTGGTCGACCTCGTGGATCAGGTCGCGCAACTGGTCCGCGGCCTCGTTGAGCACGCGCGGTCGTTGCGGGTCCTCCAGCATCAGCGCCGCCAGCCGCAGCACGCGGCGGCAGGTGCGCAACCGGAGGCTCCTGCTCGCGGACTCCCGCGTGCCCGCGAGGCCGAGGCGGCCACGCGTGCGTTCGATCCACGGCTCTACCGTCTCGCGCCGCCAGATCGGGCCGGACGCGAGTTCCGCGTCCGGCTCGGGGATGCCGTGCGACCGTCTTTTGCGCCAGACGGCCACCAGTTGCCGGCTGAGCCCCATGGCGTCGGCGATCTCAGCGATTCCGTAGAAGTCCCCCACGCCGCCAACTGTAACCAGAGATGACGCGGAGTGTCATCAAAAATGTCAAATGCGTTCGAGCACTGCCCTCGCAGCGTTGTGGCCGCCGATGCCGCTCACGCCGCCGCCGCGCCGGGAGCCCGCTCCGCAGACGAAGACGTTGTCCACGTCGGTCTCCACGCCCCACCTGCCGACCTGCTCGTCGGTCTCGGCGAACGGCCAGTCGAGCTCGCCGTGGAAGATGTTGCCACCCGGCAGGCCGAGCTCCTCCTCCAGGTCGAGCGGGGTGCGCGCCTCGATGCACGGGGCGCCCTGAGCGTCGACGGCCAGGCAGTCCTGGATCGGCTCGACGAGGTGAGCGTTGAGCTGGTCGAGGTAGCGCCGCACCAGTTCGTCGCGCAGCTCGGTGTTGCGGCCCTCGAACAACGACGCCGGCAGGTGCAGGCCGAACAGCGTCAGCGTCTCGTGGCCGGCGAGCGACGGCCCGAGGATCGACGGGTCGGTCAGCGAGTGGCAGTACATCTCGCCCGGAAGCACCGACGGCACCTGCCCGGCGGCGCTCTCCAGGTACGCGGTCTCCAGCTGGTCGTAGGACTCGTCGAGGTGGAACGTGCCCGCGAACGCCAGCCGCGCGTCGACACCGGACTTCAGCTCGGGCAGCCTGCGCAGCAGCATGTTGATCTTCAACTGGCAGCCGGGAGCGTCGTGGACCTCCTTGCCCCGCAACCGTCCCAGCACCGACGGGGCCACGTTCGACAGCACGAACCGGGCCTCGGCCGTCTCGTCCCCGTACGTCACCGAGGCGGTCCTGCCGTCCGACTCGACGGACGTGACCTCGGCACCGGTGACGATCCGCGCACCGGCCTCGCGCGCGACCCGTTCCAGTTCGGCGGTGACCCCGCCCATGCCGCCGACCGGGACCTTCCACTCCCCCGTCCCGTTGCCGATCACGTGGTAGAGGAAGCACTTGTTGGCGCGCAACGAATGCAGCGACGAGTGCGTGCCGATCAACGCGTCCGTGGCGACGACGCCGCGCACCAGGTCGTCGTCGAACAGCTCCTGCAGCGTCGCGCCGAGCGGCCGTTCGAAGACCTGCTCCCACAACCGGCCTCGCACCGCCGCGTCGACGCGCAGACGCAGATGTTCGCGGGACACCAGCGGTTCCAGCAGGGTCGGCGCCAGCGCCTGTGCCAGCAGCTCCAGATCGGCGTACCAGCGCTGCCACCGCTCCCAGTCGCCGAGCGACCCGCACACGGCCTCGAACGACTTCACGGTCGCCTCGCCCGGCGAGCGCTCGACCAGCAGCCCACCCTTGCCGTTCGGCGTGTAGGAGGAGGCCGAACGGGACTTCAGCGCCAGCTCCAGCCCCAGGTCCGACACGATCTGATCGGGCAGCAGTGAGACGAGGTACGAGAAGCGCGAGAGCCGGGCGTCGACGCCCTCCCACGGTGAGGCGCTCACCGCCGCCCCGCCGACGTGCGGCAGCTTCTCCAGCACCCTGACCGACTTCCCCGCCCTGGCGAGGTACGCGGCCGCCACCAGCCCGTTGTGGCCGCCCCCCACGATCACGACGTCGTCCATGCCCCGGAATCCCTCCCACGTAGCCTGGTCGGTGGGAACTTAGCGGTCCGAAGGAGATGTGCACATGGGCCGAGTGACGGTGCGCCGAGCGGTCGAACGGGTGTCGCCGAGCGGCCGCCTGCGCAGAGTCGACTCGCTCGCCGCCGAGGAGCCGCTGGAGCTGCGGGTCAACGGGAAGGCGCTGGCGGTCACGATGCGCACGCCCGGCCACGACGTCGAGCTCGCGCACGGCTTCCTGCTCAGCGAGGGCGTCATCGGGTCGTCGAAGGACATCTCGATCGCGCGGTTCTGCGAGGGCACAGGGCCGGACGGGATGAACACCTACAACGTGCTGGACGTCGCGCTGGCCGAGGGCGTGCCGCCGCCGGACACCGGGGTGGAGCGGAACTTCTACACCACGTCGTCGTGCGGGGTGTGCGGCAAGGGCGCGCTGGACGCGGTCAAGCTCAAGACCCGCTACTCCCCCGCGCTGGACGAGGTCCGGGTCACACCCGAGGCGTTGACGGGCTTCCCGGACGCGTTGCGGGAACGGCAGAAGGTCTTCGAGAGCACCGGCGGGCTGCACGCGGCCGGGCTGTTCGTCGACGGTGAGCTGCTGGTCGTGCGTGAGGACGTGGGGCGGCACAACGCCGTCGACAAGGTGCTGGGCTGGGCGGTGCTGCAGAACCTCGTGCCGGTGCGCGGCGCGGTGCTGATGGTGTCCGGGCGGGCGTCGTTCGAGCTGGTGCAGAAGGCGGCGATGTCCGGGATCCCGGTGCTGGCCGCGGTGTCGGCGCCGTCGTCGCTCGCGGTCGAGCTGGCCGAGGAGCAGGGCATGACGCTCGTCGGCTTCCTGCGCGGCGACTCGATGAACATCTACACCGGTGGGGAGCGCGTGGTTGAGACCGCTTGACGGCGTCGTGGTGGTGAGCCTGGAGCAGGCCGTCGCCGTGCCGTACGCGACGCGGCTGCTGGCCGATCTGGGCGCGCGGGTCATCAAGGTCGAACGGCCCGGCACCGGCGACTTCGCGCGCCACTACGACTCGTCGTGCGGCGAGGTGTCGTCGTACTTCGCGTGGACGAACGCCGGCAAGGAGTCGGTGTCGCTGGACATCAACCACCCCGACGGCCGTGAGGTGCTGGACCGGCTCGTGGCACGGGCCGACGTGCTGCTGTGCAACCTGTCGCCGCGGGTGTGGCAGCGGCTGGCGCTGGAGCTGCCGCCGGCGTTGATCGTCGGTGAGCTGTCCGGTTACGGCTGGGACGGCCCGTACGCGGACCGCAAGGCGTTCGACGCGCTGGTGCAGTCCGAGGCCGGGCTGGTGTCGCTGACCGGCGAGGGCGACGTGGTGGCCCGCGCCGGCATCTCGGTCGCGGACATCGCGGCGGGCGTCCAGCTCCAGGCCGCCGTGCTCGCGGCGTTGCTGCAACGCGGCCGGACGGGTGAGGGCGCACGACTGCGGTTGTCACTCTTCGGGGCGATGGCCGAGTGGATGCACCAGCCGATGCTCTACGCCGCCGGCACGGGCGCCGCGGCCCCGCGTTCGGGTGCGCACCACCCGAGCATCGCGCCGTACGGTCCGGTGGCCTGCGCGGACGGCGCCGTGCACCTCGCCGTGCAGAACGACGGCCAGTGGCAGCGGCTGTGCGGCCTGATCGGGCTCGCCCCGCAGGAGAGGTTCGCCACAGTGGCGTCGCGGGTGGAGCACCGGGCGGAGCTGCAGAAGCTGCTCGAACAGGCGTTTTCGGACCTCACCGCAGCCGAGTCGCTGACCACTTTGGACGCCGCCGACGTGCCCGCCGCACTGACCCGCCCGATCACCGACCTGCCCACCCACCCGCAGCTCGACACGTGGGTTGACGTGCGCGTTCCCGGCGGAACGGCGCGGATGCTGCCGCCGCCGGTAACCGGTTTCGAGTGGTCGCCGGGTGCGGTCCCGGCACTCGGCGAGCACAATCAGGACGTGCTGACGTGGCTGGGCTATTCGAGTGAGGAACTGTCTTCCTTGCGCGTGCGTTCCGTCCTCTGAGAAGGAAACGAGGAACGGTGCCCACGCGATGAGGTGAGCATGGGGGAACCGAGGTACAGCCGCCGCACCCTCCTCGCGGCGATCGGCGTGGTCATCGCGACGGCCACCGGGGTGGTGACGTACGTGTCGTCGTCGTCCGACGCCGTCGAGCGGCAGATCGCGACTGCGGACAAGGTGCGGGCCACGTCCGCCGCGAAGCCGGCGATCCGCTTCGAGCGCGTGTACTCGGCCGCCCGCCACCGCGAGGTCACCCTCGCCTTCTACCTCCCGGCCGGCGCGAACACCCGCGGCCTGCCGATGTCGATCCTCCTGCACGGCCTGCACGGCGACGCCAGGCACGCCGCCGTGGGCAACCTGACCGAGGTCCTGGCCGCCGCCGTCGCGAAGGGCTCGGTGCCCGCGTTCGGCTTCGTCGCGGTCGACGGCGGGGACAACTACTGGCACGAGAACGTCCCCGGCGACGACCCGATGGCGATGTTGCTCGACGAGGTCCCGCGCTGGCTCAAGGAACGCGGCTACGGCGAACCGTTCGCGGTGACGGGCGTGTCCATGGGCGGCTTCGGATCGCTGCTCTACGCTCGCCGCCGGGCAGAGCGCGGCGACCCGGTCGCGGCCGCCGCGGCCATCTCCCCCGGCCTGATCACGACGTGGCCGGAGATGGCCAAGCGGCGTGCGTTCAAGAACGAGCGCGAGTGGGCGTCGCTCGACCCGCTGCGCCACCTGAAGTCGACCGGACCGACCGCGCTGGGCGTGTGGATCGGCGACCGCGACAGGTTCATCGAGGGCACCCGCCGGTTCATCCGCGACGTGCGGCCCGAGGCGAGCGCGGTCAAGGGCGGCGGGCACGACGACGGGCTGTACCGCAAGGTGACGCCCGACGTCGTGCAGTTCCTCGCCAAGTACGCCAAGCGCGCCGTCTAGACCCTCATGGCCGCACGCCCCCAGTGCAGCCACTTCACCCGGTCCTGCTCGTCGCGGCCGCACAGGACGATCACCGAGTGGTTTCCGTCCCCCTTCTCGACGGCGATCAGCGCGTCGTCGCGCAGCCCGGTGAACTCGTGCTCGTCCCCGTCGATGAAGGACTCCCAGCCGGGGTCGAGCCGCTCGTACCGCAGCTTGACCCTGCCGCCGTCGCCTTCGGTGACGTGCAGTTCCAGGCCGGTGGACCGGTACACACCGACGACCCGTTCGACGTCCACCGGCACCGGGAACTGCGGCGGCGTGGGGAGGGAGGGCAACGCGACGCCCGCCAGGTCGCCCAGCACCGCGTCGTAGACCGCCCGAGCCAGCGACAGGGTTTCGCCGCCGTTGGTGAGCACGGCGATCGCGAGCCCTGACTCGGGGATCACTCGCAGGTAGGCCCGGTAGCCCAGGGTCGATCCGGTGTGGCCGATGCCGGTGACGCCGTTCGCGTACTCGTGCAGCGCCCAGCCGAGCCCCTGCTTGCCGCCTTGCCCGAAGTCGGGTGGCACGACCTGGACCTCGCGCATCGCGTCGAACTCACTGGTGCGGAGGTGCATCCGCACGAAGTCCAGCAGGTCCCGGGCGCTCATCGCGAGCACCGTGCCCGCCGGCGCGTCGCCCTCGGCCATGAGCTTGCCGGCGGGCTTCAGCTCCTTGCCCACGTGCCCGGTGGCGAGGGTCTGCGCGGCGTACTCGGCGTGGCTCGCGGCCGCGGCGCGCAGGCCCAGCCGCTCGATGAGGCGTTCCCGCAGGACTGTGCGGAAAGGCTTGCCGCGCAACATTTCCACGATCCGGCCGAGCAGCGTGAAGCCGCTGTTGCAGTACGTGTAGAACTCTCCTGGCGGCGCCTCCTGCCGCGCCTCCGCCATGCGCCCGACGTACTTCTCCAGCATGTCGTCACCGCTGCCGGTGTCGTGGAACAGATCACCCTGGAAACCCGCGGTGTGGGTGAGAAGGTGCCGTGGCGTGATGATCCGCGCGGCCTGTTCGTCGGCGAGCATGAACTCCGGCAGCACGTCGCGCACCGGGCGGTCGAGGTCGAGCAGGCCCTCGTTCACCAGTTCCTGCACGAGCGTCGCCGTCCAGACCTTGGTGATCGACCCGATCTGGAAGATGGAGTCCGTCGTCACCTTCTCGCCGGTGACGTTGTTCAGCACGCCTGCTGCCATGTCGACGATTGCGCCGTTGTGCAGCACGGCTACTTGGGCGCCTACGACGCCGTGTTCCTCGACCAGTTCGTCCAGATTGATCATGTTTCTCCCCCAGGAGGTTTCTCAGATCCGGGCGGCGGCCCGCCCGAAGTGCAGCAGATCACCCATCAGCACCAGCACGGTGTGCGGTTTCTCCAGGGCGATCAAGGCGTCGTCGCGCAGAGCCGCGAACTCGCGTTCCTCGCCGTCGAGCTCGACCCGCACGCGGCCGTGTTCTGCTTGCGTGACAACCACTTCGTGGCCGGCGCAACGGTAGGTGCCGAGGAAGCGCCCGTCCACCGGTCCGGGTGCGCCGGGCGGTGCCGGTGGCTTCGGCCTGCGCACGGCCGCGAGTTCGCTGAAGACGTTCTCGATGACGTCGTCGAACACTTCGCGTGCCTCGCCGCCGTTGGTCAGCAGGGCGACCGCGATTCCGCGTTCCGGCGCTACCCGCAGGAACGAGGCCAGGCCCCTGTTCGCGCCGTGGTGGCCGATCACCAGGCCGCCGGAGTAGTCCGGCAGCTCCCAGCCCAGACCCCAGGAAGCGTGATTCCCGAAGTCCGGCAACGAGACCTGCGGCTCGCGCATCACCGCGAACGCCGGCGTCGCCAGGTGCATGCGCGCGAACGCGAGCAGGGTCCGCGCGCTCATCGCGAGCGCCGACCCGGCGGGCCAGTCGGACTCCGGGCCCGGATCGGTCACCGGTCGACCGTCCTCGTGCCCGACGGCGTGCGACGCGGTGCGTTCCGCGTAGGCCGTCGCGACGGTGAGCCCCAGCGGTGCTGCCAGCCGTTCCTTGAGGACGGCGTTGAAAGGTCTGCCGCGCAACACTTCCACGATCCTGCCGAGCACGGTGAAGCCGCTGTTGCAGTAGGACCACACCTCACCCGGCGGCGCGATCTGCGGGGCGTCGGCCAGCCGTGCCACGAACTTCTCGACCGCGTCGTCACCCGAGCCGGTGTCGTGGAAGAGGTCGCCGTCGATGCCGGACGTGTGGGTCAGCAACTGTCGCGGCGTGATCACCGGGCGGAAGCCCGGCAGAACGTCACGCACCGGACCGTCGAGGCCGAGCTTGCCCTCGTTCACCAGTTCCTGGACGAGCGTCGCCGTCCAGACCTTGGTGATCGACGCGATCTGGAAGAGCGACTCCGTCGTCACCGGCGCCCGCGTGCCGGCGTTCAGCACTCCTGCGGCCACGTCGGTGATCTCGCCGTCGGCCAGCACGGCGAGCTGCGCACCGACGACGCCGTGTTCGTCGACCAGTTCCGGGAACCTGCGGGCGACCCACTCGGCGGCGTTCACCGTCGCACCGCCGCCCTGCCGAAGTGAACCAATCTCACCTGGTCACCGCGACGGACCAGCCGGAGCACGCTGTGCGGCTCGTCCACGGCGATCAGGGTGTCGTGGTCCAGGGCGGTGTACTCGGTGCCCTCGTCGGCCATCGTCGCCTCAGCGATCCAGTTCCGCGGCTCGTACCGGACCCGCACCCGGCCGGCCGAGGCCGGAGTCACGTGGATGTTGACTGCGGAAGAGCGGTAGACGCCGGTGACGCGGTCGGCCTCCACGGGGATCGCCGGTACCGGCGGCACGGGGAGCTCGGCGAGGCGGACACCGGCCAATTCGGCGAGCAGGTGGGAGAACACGGCGCGCTGGAGCTTCCCGGCAGCACCTCCGTTGGTGAGGACCGCGATCGCCACGCCCGCGTCCGGGAGCACGCGCAACGCCGCGTCCTGGCCCATGGTGGCGCCACCGTGGCCGATGCCGACGGTGCCGTCCGGGTAGTTGTGCACTGTCCACCCCAGACCCCAGCCACCGCCGTCAGGCGTCTTCACCTGTTCCACGCGCATCGAGTCGTAGGTCGTCGTCTCCAGGTGCATGCGAGCGAAGCTCACGAGAGAGCGCGCGTTCATGGCGAACGCCGAACCGGCGGGAGCGTCGGAGCCCGGCATCATCCTGGCGACGGGGCGCTGCGTCCCTCCGACGGGCAGATGGCCTTCCGCGACCTGGCGGACCGGGTACTCGTCGTAGTGCGTGACCACGTTCGTCAGGCCCAGCGGCGCCACGAGCCGCTCACGCAGCACCACGTGAAAAGGCTGGCCGCGCACCACCTCCACGATCCGGCCCAGCACGACGTAGCCGGCGTTGCAGTACGAGAAGAGTTCACCCGGCTCGGTGAGCTGACGCGCGTCGGCGAGCCGCGCCACGAACTCCTCGACGCAGTCGTCGCCCGTCCCGGTGTCGAACCACTGGTCGCCCTCGAAGCCGCCGAGATGGCACAGCAGCTGCCGCGGCGTGACCACTCGCGCCACCTGCTCGTCGGCGAGGCGGAAGCCGGGCAGGACCTCGCGCACCGGACGGTCGAGGTCGAGCAGGCCCTCCTCGACGAGCTGCGCGACCAGCGTCGCCGTCCACACCTTCGTGATCGACCCGATCTGGAACAACGAACCGGTGGTCACCGGCTCGCCGGTGGCGGTGTTGAGCACGCCCGCGGCCACGTCGACGATCTCCCCGTCCGCGAACACCGCGACCTGGGCACCGACACCGTGGTCCGCGACGAGCTCGGGCAGCCTGCGGTGCAACCAGTCGATCGCTTCGTTCACGTTCCCCCCAGGAAGTGATGTGCAGGCCCTGTCCTGCGCGGCTCTAGCGCGGTGAGAGCGGCACCGTCTTCGACCGCACCCACTTGAGCACCGCGGGCCACTCCCCGTAGCCCGCGTCGATGTTGACGTGCCCGGCGCCCGGCAGGACGTCGATCTCGATCCGCAACGCCTCGGCGAGCTCCTTCGCAGCCTGCATCGAGCAGTGCGGGTCGCCCTCGCCCGCGACCAGGCGGGTGTGGGTGGCGGCGCGGCGCAGGTTCGCCGGGTCGAGCGGGGCCGGGAAGAACGACTTGATGGCCGGTTCCGGGTGGTCCAGCGCCGGCGGGGCGACGAGCAGCACGCGGTCGACGTGGGCGATGGACTCGCGGGCCGCGTGGTGCAGCCAGAGGTAGCAGCCGAGCGAGTGCGCCACGACGACCCGTTCACGGTCGGTGGGCAACGCCTCGAGGTGCGTGTCGAGTTCGCGCAGCCACGTGTCCCGGTCGGGTGCGTCGGGGCTGCTGAAGTGCGGCAGGTCGGCGAGGCCGCCGTGCTCGGACACCGTCTGGGCCAGCCAGCGCTGCCAGTGGCCAGGGCCGGAACCGGTGTAGCCGTGGAGCAGGAGCACGTGAGGCAGCGACATGGCTCCACCTTAGAACGAAGAACGGCCCTGGCAACGAGTCGCCAGGGCCGTTCCAAGAAGATCACTTACGCGGACTTCTCCCGGCGTTCCCGGCGCGAGGGCTGCCGAGCCACGATGGTCGGGTTCACGTTCTCCTTCACCGTCTGCTCGGTGATGACGACCTTGGCGACGTCCGTGCGGCTGGGGATGTCGTACATCACCGGCAGCAGGACCTCTTCCATGATCGCCCGGAGGCCACGAGCACCGGTGCCACGCAGGATCGCCTGGTCGGCGATCGCCTCGAGCGCGGTCTTGGTGAACTCGAGCTCCACGCCGTCCATCTCGAAGAGCTTCTGGTACTGCTTCACCAGTGCGTTCTTCGGCTCGGTGAGGATCATCACCAGAGACGGCTTGTCGAGGTTCGTGACGGAGGCGACCATCGGCAGACGCCCGATGAACTCGGGGATCAGGCCGAACTTGATCAGGTCCTCCGGCATGGAGTCGGCGAAGAAGTCCGACGACTCCACCTCGGCCTTGGAGCGGACCTCGGCACCGAAGCCCAGACCCCGCTTGCCGACGCGGTCCTGGATGATCTTCTCCAGACCCGCGAAAGCACCGGCCACGATGAACAGCACGTTCGTCGTGTCGATCTGGATGAACTCCTGGTGCGGGTGCTTGCGGCCGCCCTGCGGGGGCACCGAGGCGGTGGTGCCTTCCAGGATCTTCAGCAGTGCCTGCTGCACGCCCTCACCGGACACGTCGCGCGTGATCGACGGGTTTTCACTCTTTCGAGCGATCTTGTCGACCTCGTCGATGTAGATGATGCCCGTCTCGGCGCGCTTCACGTCGTAGTCGGCGGCCTGGATGAGCTTCAAGAGGATGTTCTCGACGTCCTCACCGACGTACCCGGCCTCCGTCAGCGCTGTCGCGTCGGCGATGGCGAACGGCACGTTCAACATCTTCGCAAGCGTCTGCGCGAGGTAGGTCTTGCCGCACCCCGTCGGGCCGAGCATCAGGATGTTCGACTTCGCCAGCTCGACGCCGTCGTCACGACCCTCGCGCCCGCGGTCGCCCGCCTGGATGCGCTTGTAGTGGTTGTAGACGGCGACGGAGAGGGTGCGCTTGGCGTCACTCTGTCCGATGACGTACTGGTCGAGGAACTCGTGGATCTCGGCGGGCTTCGGCAGCTCGTCGAGCTTCACGTCGCCGGCTTCGGCCAGCTCCTCCTCGATGATCTCGTTGCAGAGATCGATGCACTCATCGCAGATGTAGACGCCGGGGCCGGCGATGAGTTTCTTCACCTGCTTCTGGCTCTTTCCGCAGAAAGAGCACTTCAGCAAGTCGCCGCCGTCACCGATACGCGCCATGACCGCTGACCTATGTCCCCTCCGGCGCACACCTGCTGTAGTGCGCCTGCTGACTTGCTGTGGCAGTCCCACTGGCTGTGGGTGCTGAGCCCGTTCTCCTGACGGTACCTGGCCGACCCCGTTTCAGGGGAGGACCCGCGTCCCCCGACGCGCCGATCAGGCCGGACATCCGGTCACATCGGCGTGTCGGGTGGGTGCGCGATGCCCAGGAGCCGGGGATTTTCCCAGCCACCAGGACAAGGCCCGGAACCTGGAGCGTTCCCAGGCGGACACCGGGCGGCGGGCGAGGCGAGCGCTCTTCACGAACGCACCTCACCCACCGTCGCCCGTCAGGACTTGGCGGAAAGCTTGCGGTAGGGCAGCACCGTGTCGACGATGCCGTATTCCCGTGCCTCTTCGGCCGTGAGGATGCGGTCGCGCTCGATGCTCTCGCGAACCTCCTCCGCCGTCCGGTTCGTGTGCCGCGCGAGGGTGGATTCCATCAGGCGGCGCACGCGCTGGATCTCGTTGGACTGGATCTCCAGGTCGGACACCTGACCGTACGCGCCCTCCATCGAAGGCTGGTGGATCAGGATTCGCGCGTTGGGAAGCGCGTGGCGCTTACCAGGCGTTCCAGCCGCCAGCAGCACGGCCGCGGCGGAGGCCGCCTGGCCGAGGCAGTAGGTCTGGATGTCCGGGCGGACGAACTGCATCGTGTCGTAGATGGCCATCAGCGAGGTGAACGAGCCACCCGGCGAGTTGATGTACATCAGGATGTCGCGGTCCGGGTCCTCGGACTCGAGCACCAGCAGCTGCGCCATGACGTCGTTCGCCGAAGCGTCGTCAACCTGCACGCCGAGGAAGATGATGCGCTCCTCGAAGAGCTTGTTGTACGGGTTCGACTCCTTCATGCCGTAGCTGGTGCGCTCCACGAACGACGGCAGCACGTACCGCGACTGAGGCATGTGGAACTGGCTCACTTGAGGTCTCCTAGCTGACGTCAGTTGTTCGAGTCGCCGACGGGCTGAGCCCTGGTGACGACCTTGTCGACGAAGCCGTACTCCAGCGCTTCCTGCGCCGTGAACCAGCGGTCGCGGTCGGAGTCGCGGGTGATGGTCTCGAGGCTCTGCCCGGTGTGCTCGGCGATGAGCTCGGCCATCTCGCGCTTGGTGCGCGTCAGCATGTCCGCCTGGATCGCGATGTCCGCGGCCGTACCACCGACACCGGCCGACGGCTGGTGCATGAGGATGCGGGCGTGCGGGAGCGCGTGGCGCTTGCCGGGCGTGCCGGCGGAGAGCAGGAACTGCCCCATCGAGGCCGCGAGGCCCATGGCGTACGTGGCCACGTCCGGCTGGATCAGCTGCATCGTGTCGAAGATGGCCATGCCCGCCGTGACGGAACCACCCGGCGAGTTGATGTAGAGCGTGATGTCCTTGTCGGGGTCCTCAGCGGCGAGGAGCAGCAGCTGAGCGGTGATCTGGTTGGCGATGCCCTCTTCGACCTGTGATCCCAGGACGATGATTCGCTCGCGGAGCAGCCGCTCGTACACCGAGTCGTTGAGGTTCATCCCGGCGGTCACCGACCGCATCTCGGGGGTCGGGAAGGAGTGCTGCGTCACGTCTGCCTGCCTAACTCCAGGTGGAACGAATCTGGAAGCGAAAAACTCTCTGCGATCGACCTTAACGAAGGCGGGCGGCGTCAGATGCCCGACACCGCCCGCGTTCGCTATCAGCTGTATTTCCGGAGCTCGCCCACTCGCGGGGGAAGGGCGAACAACTCGGTCGTCGCTACTCCTGGCCGTCCTCATCGGACTTCGTCTCGCCGAAGAGCTCCTCGAGGTCCAGCTTCTGGCCGGCCGAGTCGCTGACCTCGGCCTGGCGCACGACGCTCGCGAGCGCCTTCCCGCGGCGGACGTCGGCGAAGATCGCGCCGAGCTGACCGGACTGCTGCGCGCGCTTGACGTACTCGTCCGGGCTGATGCCGAAGCGCTGGGCCTGGTAGATGATCCGTTCGGTCAGCTCGCCGTCGGACACCGTGACCTGCTCGGCGTCGGCGATCGAGTCGAGCACCAGCTGCGTCTTGACGGCCTGCTCGGCGGCCTTGCGCAGCTCGGCGTCGAACTCCTCCTCGGACTGACCCTGCTCGGTCAGCCACGCGGCGAACTTCGCGTCGTCGTGGTCGAAGGCGTGCACGGCGTCGTGCTTGCGCGCGTCGATCTCGCCCTGGACGATGCCCTCGGGCAGCGGGACCTCAGTGGTCTCCAGCAGCGCCTCGAGGACCTTGTCGCGCGCCTGTACGCCCTGCTGCATCTTCTTGACGCGGGCCAGGCGGGTCTGCAGGTCGCCCTTGAGCTCGTCGAGCGTGTCGAACTCGCTGGCGAGCTGCGCGAACTCGTCGTCGAGCTCGGGGAGCTGACGCTCCTTGACACTGCTCAGCACGACGGTGACCTCGGCCTCGCGGCCCTCGTGCTCACCGGCGACGAGCGTGGTGGCGAAGGTCTTGGTCTCGCCCTCGGAAGCGCCGACGAGCGCGTCGTCGATGCCCTCGACGAGCTGGCCGGAGCCGACCTCGTAGGACAGGCCGCTGGTGCGGGCCTCCTCGACCTCTTCGCCGTCGACGGTCGCGGACAGGTCGACGATGACGAAGTCGCCGGTCTGGACCGGGCGGGTGACACCGGTCAGCGTGCCGAAGCGGGCGCGGAGCTCGTCGAGCTGGGTGGTCACGTCCTCGTCGGTGACCTCCTGCTCGTCGACCGTCACGGCGAGCTCGCCGAAGGCCGGCACGGTGATCTCGGGACGGACGTCGACCTCGGCGGTGAACTCGAGCGTCTGACCGTCCTCGATCTTGGTGACCTCGAAGTCCGGACGGCCGAGCGTGCGCACCTCACCCGCGTTGACGGCTTCCAGGTACTTGGCCGGGATCGCCTCCTGGATGACCTCGTCCAGCACCGGGGCGCGGCCGATGCGGTTCTCCAGGACCTTGGCGGGGACCTTGCCGGGACGGAAGCCGGGGATGCGGACCTGCTTCGCGAGCTTCCGGTACGCCTGGTCGAAGTTCGACTTGAGCTCGTCGAACGGCACCTCGACGTTGATCCGGACCCTCGTCGGGCTCAGGTGCTCGACGGTGCTCTTCAACGTGGACTCCTCGATACGAACAAGAACGTGCAAGACAGCCGGATACCGCCACTTCGGGACGCCCGGATTCCCAGCGAGTCTAGGCGAGACCCGCGCTGTGACCGTCGCCACCCCGCTTTGCACGCTCACCAGGGACCCTCAAACCCCGCCCGCACAGCACGGCCCGAAACTGTCAGACCCCACCACTACGATCGAGCAGGACGGCCGATTCGTGCCGTGCAGGGCTTATCACTGGTTCCTGGGGGGCCACATGCTGCGCAGAAGCGCACTCCTGTTCACGGCCGCGGTGCTCACCGCGGCCATCGCCACACCGGCCGCGGCGGGCACTCCGATCCTCGACCCGGTGGCCACCGCCTCGGCCTACGCACTGACGGTCAACGGCCAGACAGAGGGTCTCTCGATCACGTGGCGCCCGTCCGACGAGACGGACCCGTCGATCAGTCTCTACAAGAACTTGGTCGGCCCGAACGCCCTGCACGCGGGCTGGGGCGTGCACGTGTCCGACCCGGACGTGGCACCGCAGTTCCCCTTCATCGACTACGTCCTCCGCACCCGCGTAGTCGGCCAGAACATCATCCCGGAACGCACGCTGTCCTTCGCGCTGGTCGATTCGCGCGGCGCCTTCATGACGTTCGGCAACCTGGACGACAAGACGTACTGCAATCTCAATCCCGACTACCCCAACGGCCACGGCAGCAAGAGCGACTTCGGCCTCTACCTCCGCAACGCACAGGGCGAAATGGTGCGAGCACCGGGTACGGGTCTCGGCGTGGCATTCAACGTCCCCGGAGTCGACGCGGGTGACCAAGCCGCCCCGGACGGCCAGGAGCGCACCACCACCGTGCACTTCAAGCGCAGGGTGACGACGGTGGCGGGCCTCGCCCCGTGGGCCGGCCAGTTCCCCGCCACGTACGAGGCGGCGGCCGGCCTGAACCTCGTGGTGACTCAGCGCCTCGGCGACAACCCGCCGGTCGTCTACGACTTCCTCGTGGGCGGAGGCGCCTGCGCGGCCTGATGGCCGGGCTCCGCACGACCGAACTCCGCCCCCACCCCGCTTGGCCGCCAACAGCGGCCAAGCGGGGCACCACGACATCGCCACGAACGACGACGACACAGGCGCAACAGAAAGCCCAGGCCTACCGTCACCACAGCCGGCCGCATCTCAGCGGAGAACCATCCGCCGGCGGACGCCCCGACGAGCACGATGCAACGCCGCCGCCCACCCCAGGCGCGGCGTTGTTTTTGGTTCGCCTGGCGAAAGGCTTAACTGAAAAGAGTCACCCAGCTACGGCCCGTCAAAGCGCTCCGGACAATTTCACTCTTTCGGCGGCAGCCGCCTTTCGCGACCGATCAAGATGACTCCATAAGCACCAATCTGTCCTCCGCAGCGGACAGGTAGCGTTACTGCTCCCGCACCATCCGTAACAGGACCACGGGAACGAACGAGAAAAAGTCGTCGCACCGTTTTACCCCGAGGATCCGCCTGATGGAGACACGCCAGCTTCTCGCGTTCACGACCGTGGTTCAGACAGGGAGCTTCACCAAGGCCGCTGCCACGCTCAACTGTTCGCAGCCGACCATCACCACCCGCATCAAGGCACTGGAGGAGGCCCTCGGCGTCGTCCTTTTCCGACGCCTCCCCAGAGGTATCCAGATGACGTCCGCAGGCGTGGAACTACTCCCGTTCGCGCGAAACATCATCAACCTCACCGAAAAGGCCCGAAAAGCCATCACGATGAACGGCGAGCCGCACGGCAAACTCGTCATCGGTTCCGCACAGAGTTTGACCGACTACCGTCTGCTACCGCTCATCGAATACATGTGCTGGCGTTACCCGTCGGTACAACTCTCGTTGCACTCGCGCAACGCGCTGAACAACCTGAACTCGGTGCGCGACGGCCAACTCGACTGCGCCTTCTTCATCGGCGCCATCGAACCGCGTGAGGGTCTGGAGACGACGGTCCTCTGCCCCGAGCCGCTGGTCATGGTGGCGGGCCCGAACCACATGCTCACCCAGCGCCAGTCGCTGGCCGAGGACGACATCACCAGCAGCACGCTGATCCGGGCGGAGAACGGCGCCTCGTACCACGAGCTGTTCGAAAATTCTCTCGGCTACGACGACACCCGCGCCCCGGTCCTGGAACTGGACTCGGTGGACGCCGCGAAACGAGCGGTCGCCTCTGGCCTGGGCATCGCACTGATGCCGGAGGTCACGGTGTCCGCGGAACTGGCCGACGGCAGGTTGGTCCGCTTGCCCTGGTCCCCGACGTTCCGCGTGTACACGCAGTTCGGCTGGCGCCAGGACAACTCGACGAACCCCGCGGTGACGGCCCTGGTGTCGGCTGCGGCCCAAGTGGTGAGCGACCAGGTCGCCTCGCTGACCTGACGCGTGGGTGGGGTGACACCACCCCACCTACACCGCCGGCGCAGGCCCGGAACTCCCCCGCACCACCAGTTCGGGCAGCACGTCCTCGACGTCGGTCGGCGAAGCACCGCCGATTACGGCCACCAGCGCCCGAGCGGCCCGGGCCCCGAACGCGAACGTGTCCCGGGACAGCGCGGTCAGCCGCCCGTGCTGGCACAGCACCGAGTCGTCCCAGGCCACGATCGACAGCTCGGACGGCACAGCGACTCCGAGCGCGGCTGCCACCTCGGCCCCGGCCACCGCCATCACGTCGTTGTCATAGACGATCGCCGTCGGCGGCTCCGCCATGCCCAGCAGTTTCCGCGTCGCGCGAGCCCCGGACTCGGCCGTGTAGTCGCCGGCCACCACCACACCGTCCACAACGGACGACGCGAACGCCGAGTCCCGCCGGACCGTGTGCAGCAACGACGCCAACCCGGCCACCCTCGCGATCCGCTTGTGCCCCAGAGCTTTCAGGTGCTCCACCACGGAGGTCATGGCCGCGTAGTCGTCGGCCCAGACCGAGGCGAGCGCCCCGTGGTGCCCGGCCCCACCGACGACCACGGCCGGCAACCCGAGCGACGGCATCAGCTCGACCCGGGGATCCGACACCAGCAGGTCGACCAGGAACACCCCGTCGACCCGGTGCTCGGCCCACCACCGCTGGTACAACTCGATCTCCTCCTCACGGGAGGACACCACCTGCAGCAACAGGGCGCAGGACATCTCGGACTGCATCCCGGCGATCAGCTGGAAGAAGAACGCCTCGTCCCCCAGCGCGCGAGGCGGCCGCACCAGCACCAGCCCCACCGCGTCGGCGGACGCGGACGACAGCGCCCGAGCGGTGACCGACGGCCGGTACCCGAGCGTCGACGCGACCTCCAGCACCCGCGACCGCGTCGACTCGGACACGCCGGAGCGCCCGTTCAACGCTAACGACACCGCTCCTTTGGACACCCCTGCCGCCGCCGCGATGTCCTTGATCGTTGGCCTCTTCACCCACTGCCCTTCAAGCGCCGCACCCTGTCCGGAACAAGACAACAAGACGGTCGGAGACTAGCCGGAGATAAACCGGTTTAGCTAGGGTCCGCGACCAAGGAGGTGGGTGTCATTGGCTTCCTCCTCAGCGGAAGGCTGAGGAGTCCTGTCGGGCTCGCGCCCGTTGGTTCCTGCTTCCTCACCCTCGAAAAGGAGGTTGCGACGGTTGCCTCGCCAGCGAATGCCGGGTCGGTCTGACACCATCTCCACAGGCTGTGACCGCCAGCCCGGCGGCCAGAACGTTCTTCGCGGCGTTCACGTCCCTGTCGTGGACAGCGCCACAGCGGCATGTCCATTCCCGCACGCTCAACGGCAGGGCATCGACTCGCACGCCACAGACCGAGCAGGTCTTGCTCGACGGGAACCACCGGTCGATCGCGATCACTTCACGGCCGCGCCAGACCGCCTTGTACTCCACCATGGATCGCAGCTGCGACCACGAGGCGTCGGAGATGAGGCGCGTCAGACGGCCGCTGCGGAGCATTCCGGAAACGTTGAGGTCCTCGATCACGATCGTTTGGTTCTCACGAACGAGCCGAGTGCTCAGCTTGTGCAGGAAGTCCCGCCTCCGATCGGCGGTGCGAGCACACAAGCGCGCGACCTTGCGACGAGCCTTCTCCCGGTTGACCGATCCTTTCTGCTTGCGGGCGAGCGCGCGCTGCGCCCTGACCAGCCGTTCTTGATCCTTTTGCTGATGTCGCGGGTTGGCGATCCGCTCCCCTGTCGACAGCGTCACCAGCGACGTCACACCCACGTCCACGCCCACCGCGGTTGCGGATGGCGGGTAGTGATCCACACTGCTCTCCACCAGGAGAGACACGAACCACCGTCCAGCGGAGTCCCTGCTGACGGTGACGGTCGAGGGCTCCGCTTCCTCGGGCAAGGGCCGGGACCACACGATCGCCAGCGGTTCGTCCATCTTCGCCAGCACGAGCCCGCCGTCGCGCCAGCGGAACGCCGACCGCGTGTACTCCGCCGACGCGCGAGACTTCTTGCGCGACTTGAAACGCGGATGACGGGCACGCCCTGCGAAGAAGTTTCCGAAAGCGCCTTGCTGGTGCCGCAGCGTCTGTTGCAGTGGAACGCTGGACACCTCGCCGAGGAACGCCAACTCCTCGCTCCGCTTCCACTCGGTCAACATGGCCGATGTCTGGCCATAGGTAACACGCCGCTGCCCGCGATCCCATGCCTCAGCCCGGGCGGCCAACGCCTTGTTGTAGACAAGACGCACGCAGCCGAACGTGCGCAACAGCTCCGCTGCCTGCGCACAGGTCGGGTAGAAGCGGTACTTGAACGCCCGCTTCGCCAGCGTCTTGCTCATAGTTCACATTCTGGCAAGAGATCATCTGCCGCTGACTCCGCGGGTGCACACCCCAGTGCCTGGACTGGCACGGACGCGCGGGGTCCCTTTTCCCTGCCCGACAGCAGGACCACCCGTTGATTGGAGCTTCAATGAAGAGGCGCACGTTCCTCGCGGGCCTGGCGGCGGTGCCCGTCGCAGGATGCGGACTGTCCGGCACGTCCAGCACGTCCACAGGCGGAACCGGCCAGGTCACGGGAGAGATCACCTTCCAGACCTGGTCGCTCAAGCCCAAGTACACCGACTACGTCAACGGTGTCGTGGAAGCTTTCCAGAAGCAGCACCAGGGCACCACGGTGAAGTGGGTCGACCAGCCCGCGGACGGGTACCTGGCCAAGGTCATGGCGGACGCGAGCGCGGGGAGCCTCCCCGACGTGATCAACGTGCCACCGGACCTGAGCTTCCCGCTCGCGAAGGCGGGCCAGCTGGTCAACCTCGACGAGTCGCTCGAGGACGCCAAGCCCGAGTACCTCGGCAATGCCTGGCAGGCGTTCGAGATCCCCGGCAAGGGCGGCTGCTACGGCTTCCCCTGGTACCTCAACACCGGCCCGATCTTCTACAACAAGGCGCTGTTCAGGCAGGCGGGCCTCGATCCGGACAAGCCGCCGACGAACTTCAGGGAGCTGGAAACCCAAGCCCTGAAGCTCGCCGAGAAGAAGATCGCGATCCTCGGCCAGACCCCGAGCATCGCCGACTTCGGGCTCTACGGCGTGAAGCTGTTCGAGAACGACAAGTTCACGTTCAACGCGCCCAAGGGCGTCGAGTTCGCCGAGAGCTACAAGCGCATGTACGACGCGGGCGCGCTGATTCCCGAGGCGCTCACGCAGAACTACACCGGTGCCGGCGCGAAGTTCATGGCACAGCAGACGGCGCTCAACTCCGGCAGCGCGTACGACCTCGGGAAGTTCAAGACCGACGCGCCCAGTCTCTACGCGAACATCGGCATCACCACGCCCATCACCAACACGGGCAGCGCCAACATGTTCCTGCACGGCGTGAGCGTGCCGAAGAGCAGCAAGAACCAGGCGACGGCGCTGGCGTTCGGCAGGTTCGTCACCAACGCCGAGAACCAGGTGAAGTTCGCCAAGCTCGCCTCGATCTTCCCGAGCACCTCCAAGGGCGGGGACGACCCGTACTTCACCACGGAGGACGGCACCGACGAGGCGCGCGTGCGGGTGGCGGCGGCCAAGCAGCTCAAGACCGCGGTGAACTACACGCCCGTGCAGTTCAGCGACCAGAT
Organism: Lentzea californiensis; assembly: GCF_024648825.1. Lineage (GTDB taxonomy): Bacteria > Actinomycetota > Actinomycetes > Mycobacteriales > Pseudonocardiaceae > Lentzea > Lentzea californiensis. Next base: position 446,414 of record NZ_JANBBE010000004.1, on the reverse strand, counting down.
GCGGGAAGCCCTCCTGCAGCAGCTGGCCGACGCCATGCTCGGCAAGAAGTCGCCGAAACAGGCGCTGGACGACGCCGTCGCCGAGTGCAACCGGCTCCTCAAGTAGGCCCGAACATGACTCATCGCCCGTACACGCCGTGGCTGTTCCTGGCTCCAGGACTGGCCATCTGCCTGCTGTTCGTCATCTTCCCGTTCCTGAACATGATCGTGCTCGCGTTCACGGACGCGAGCGCGCTGGGCGGCGGCCAGTTCACCGGTGTCGACAACTTCGTGCGGATGGCCCAGGACCCGAAGTTCTGGGCGGCGGCGCGCAACAGCGGTCTCTACCTGGTGGGTGTCGTCCCGCCGCTGGTGCTGTTGCCGCTGCTGATCGCGATGCTGGTGCAGAAGGTCGTGCCGGGCATCGGGATCTTCCGGACGGCGTTCTTCACGCCGGTGATCGCGTCCACGGTCGTGGTCGGGCTCATCTGGACGTGGCTGCTCGACAGCCGCGGCCTGGTGAACAACGTGGTGGAGGCGTTGGGCGGCAGCAGGATCGGGTTCCTGACCGACTCGACGCTGCTGCTGGTCAGCTCGATGGTGGTGACGGTCTGGCGCGGTCTGGGCTACTACATGGTGATCTACCTGGCCGCGCTCGCGAACGTGCCGAAGGACCTGCACGAGGCGGCGATGGTCGACGGCGCGGGACCGGTCAGGAGGTTCTGGTCGGTCACCGTGCCGAGCATCAGGCCAACGATGGTGCTCGTCGCGGCGCTGAGCGCGGTCAACGGGTTCCGCGTGTTCTCGGAGATCTACCTGCTGTCGGGCGGGTCCGGCGGGCCGGGCGGGGCGAGCACCACGCTGGTGATGCTCATCCAGCTGACCGGCCGCGGCCTGACCGGTGAGGTCGGGTACGCGTCGGCGCTGAGCATCGTGCTGTTCGTGATCCTGCTGGGGCTGCTGCTGGTCACCCTCAAGCTCAACCGCAGGGAGGACCAGCTGTGAAGCGCGCCCATCTGCACCTGGCCCTGCGCTACCTCGGACTGCTGGCCGTCCTCGCGATCAGCATCGGGCCGTTCCTGTGGCAGTTCGCCACGAGCATCAAGGGTCCCAGCGAGGACGTCTTCGTCCCCGACTTCATCCCGGACGACCCGACGTTCGGGAACTACGCCGCGGTCGCCGACGTGGTGCCGGTCTGGAACTTCGCGCTCAACTCGCTCGGCGTCGCGAGCGTGAACGTGATCACGAACTGCCTCGGCGCGGCCATGGCCGGCTACGCCCTGGCACGGCTCAGGTTCCGGGGCCGCAGGTTCGCCGCGGTGGTCTTCGCCAGCAGCATCCTGGTGCCGTTCGAAGCGATCATGATCTCGCTGTTCCTGGTGATGCGCGGGTTCGGGCTCACCAACACCCTGACCGGGGTCGTGCTGCCCGGCGCGGTCGCCGCGCTCAACGTCCTGTTGCTGCGCAACGCCTTCCTGGCGCTGCCCGCCGAGGTCGAGGAGGCCGCGATCATCGACGGCGCCAACGCGTGGCAACGCTTCACCCGCCTCGCGCTGCCGTCGGTGAAGGGCACGCTGGTCGTCGTGGCGCTGTTCTCGTTCATGTTCAGCTGGGACGACTTCCTGTGGCCGCTCATCGTGCTGAGCGACCAGGAGAAGTACACGCTCACCATCGGCCTGGCGTACCTCCAGGGCACGTTCGTGCAGAACCAGCGGCTGGTGGCGGCGGGCACGATCATCGCCGTCGTGCCGCTGATCCTGTTGTTCCTGTTGCTGCAGAAGCACTTCTTCCGCGGAGTGGGAGAAGGCGCGATCAAGGGATGATCTATTGCGTTTCGGCGTGAACTACACCCCTTCCCACGGCTGGTTCCACCACTGGCTCGACTTCTCGCTCGACGACGTCAAGGCCGACTTCGAGTCCATCGCGCGCCTGGGCCTCGACCACGTGCGGGTCTTCCCGCTGTGGCCGGTGTTCCAGCCCAACAGGGGCCTGGTCCGGCCCCAGGCCGTCGAGCACCTCGCCCAGGTGCTCGACGCGGCCCACGAGACAGGCCTGGACGTGCAGGTCGACGTGCTGCAGGGCCACCTGTCGAGCTTCGACTTCTACCCGTCGTGGGTGCAGACCTGGCACCGCCGCAACATCTTCACCGATCCCGACGTGATCGACGGGCAGCGGTTCTACGTCCGCACGCTCGCCGAGGCGCTGAGGGACAAGCCGAACTTCCTCGGGTTCACCCTGGGCAACGAGGTCAACCTGCTCACCGAGTCGAACCCCTGCGCACCCGCACAGGCCGGCGAGTGGATCGACGCGCTGCTCGACGAGTGCGAGAAGGCCGCACCCGGTTTCCCGCACGTCCACTCCGAGTACGACGCTGTCTGGTACGAGAGCGAGCACGCGTTCCTGCCGGAACACGCCGCCAACAAGGGCGCGATGACGACCGTGCACTCGTGGGTCTTCAACGGCACCGCGCAGCGCTACGGGTCGATGTCACCGGAGAGCGTCCATCACGCCGAGTACCTCGTCGAACTGGCGAAGGCGCACGCCGAGGACCCGCGACGGCCCGTGTGGCTGCAGGAGGTCGGCGCCGCCCAGCCGGAGATCACCGCGGAGCAGGCACCGCGGTTCGCCGAGCAAACGCTTGCGAACGTGTTGACCTGCTCGAACCTGTGGGGCGTCACGTGGTGGTGCTCGCACGACGTCGACCGTGCGCTGGTGGACTTCCCCGAACGCGAGTACGAGTTGGGGTTGCTGACGACGGAACGCGAGGTCAAGCCGCTCGGCGAGGCGATCGCCCGGATCGTGCGCGAGGCAGCGTACGAACCGGTCGAGCGCACGCCGATCAAGCTGCACGGCGACCGGCCCTCCTGGGGACCGGGCGGTGCTTTCTTCGAAGAGTGGATGAGCCTCGCGCGGGACGGCGTGCGGGCCTCGATTGCACGGGGATGAACCAAAGGGGATTGAATACTGTGCACGACGAACGCGCGCTGCTGGAAGAACGACTCAACCGCACGCTGAAGGAGCGCATCCGCCCGGCCGTCTACGGCGAGACCGCGCCGCTGGACCTCGCCGTCTGGACCGTGCCGGACGAGCCCGTCCCGGTCGCCGAGGCACTGCGGGCCACCTACGAACCGGCCGGCGTCGGCGACGCCTGGGGCGCGCCGTGGAGCACGAGCTGGTTCCGGCTGACCGGCAGCGTCCCGGAGTCGTGGCAGGGCAGGCAGGTCGAGGTCGTGCTCGACCTCGGTTTCACGCACCCCGGCCCCGGCTTCCAGTCCGAGGGGCTCGCGTACACGGCGGAAGGCCTGCCCATCAAGGGCATCGAGCCGCGCAACACCTACCTGCCCGTCGACGGTCGTGAGGTCCTCTTCTACCTGGAGGCGGCCGGCAACCCGACGATCCTCGACTTCCACCCGTTCCTGCCGACCCCGCTGGGCGACAGGGAGACGGCGGGCACCGAGCCGTTGTACAAGATCCTCAAGGCCGAGCTCGCGGTGTTCCAGCCGCAGGTGTGGCACCTGATGCTCGACATCGAGGTGCTGCAGTCGCTGATGAGGGAGCTGCCAGACCACGACCCGCGCCGGCACAAGGTCCTGCACGCGCTGGACCGGGCGATGGACGCGCTGGACCTCAACGAGGTCGCCGCGACCGCCGAGCTGGCCCGCGAGGAACTGGCGGGCGTGCTCTCGTTGCCCGCCAACGCCTCCGCGCACAAGGTCTCCGCGATCGGGCACGCGCACATCGACTCCGCCTGGCTGTGGCCGCTGCGGGAGACCGTCCGCAAGTGCGCGCGCACGTTCTCGAACGTCACCAAGCTGATGGACGAGTACCCGGACTTCTACTTCGCCTGCTCGCAGGCCCAGCAGTACGCGTGGATGAAGGAGCACCACCCGCACGTCTGGGACCGCGTCCACGAGAAGGTCCGCAGTGGACAGTTCGTGCCGGTCGGCGGCATGTGGGTCGAGTCGGACACCAACATGCCCGGCGGCGAGGCGATGGCCCGCCAGCTCGTGCACGGCAAGCGCTTCTTCCTGGACAACTTCGGCGTCGAGACCGAGGAGGTCTGGCTGCCGGACTCGTTCGGCTACAGCGCCGCGCTCCCCCAGCTGATCAAGCTGTCGGGCTCGCGCTGGTTCCTCACCCAGAAGCTGTCGTGGAACCAGATCAACAAGTTCCCGCACCACACGTTCTGGTGGGAGGGCATCGACGGCACGCGGATCTTCACGCACTTCCCGCCCGTCGACACCTACAACTCGTCTTTGAGCGGCGAGGAACTGGCGCGCGCTTCGAGGCAGTTCGCCGAGCACGCCAAGGCCTCGCGGTCGCTGGTCCCGTTCGGCTACGGCGACGGCGGTGGCGGCCCCACCCGCGAGATGATGGAGACCGCGCACCGCGTCGCGGACCTCGAAGGTTCACCGACCGTTCGTGTCGAGCCGCCGCGCGAGTTCTTCCAGGCCGCGCAGGACGAGTACCCGGACGCGCCGGTGTGGGCGGGCGAGCTCTACCTGGAGAAGCACCGCGCCACCTACACCACGCAGGCCAAGACCAAACAGGGCAACCGCCGCAGCGAACACCTGCTGCGCGAGGCCGAGCACTGGTCCACCGCGGCGGCCCTGGCCGGCCACGAGTACCCGTACGACGACCTCGACCGGTTGTGGAAGACCGTGCTGCTGCACCAGTTCCACGACATCCTGCCGGGCAGCTCGATCGCCTGGGTGCACCGCGAGGCCGAGGCCACCTACGCCCGCGTGGCGTCCGAACTGAAGACGCTGACGACACAAGCCATAGACGCGCTGAAGGGTGACGGTGACGAGGAACTGACGTTCGACGTGCTCGGCGGTGACACCCCTCGCCCGTTCGTCGCGCCTGAGAACGGCGTGCTCGACAACGGCCGGCTGCGCGTCACGATCGACGCCGACGGCATCGTGCTCTCGGTCCTCGACCTGGAGGAGGACCGCGAAGTCCTGCCACCGCACGGGTTCGCGGGCATGCCGCAGCTGCACCGGGACAACCCGAACCAGTGGGACGCCTGGGACATCGACCCGTTCTACCGCAACTGGAAGGCCGACCTGATCCCGTCCGAGCGCGTCGACGCGCAAGATGGCGTCATCGTGCGGGCGAGGTTCGGCCAGTCGGTGCTCACCCAGACCATCCGGCTGCGCGAGGGCGCCAAGCAGGTCGACTTCGACACCGAGGTCGACTGGCAGGAACGGGAGAAGCTGCTCAAGATCGCGTTCCCGCTCGACCTGCGCGCCGAGGTCTCCGCGGCGGAGACCCAGTTCGGCCATCTGCACCGGCCGGTGCACACGAACACCTCGTGGGAGGCGGCGAAGTTCGAGATCTGCGCCCACCGCTACCTGCACGTCGGCGAACCCGGCTACGGCGTCGCCGTGGTCAACGACTCGACCTACGGCCACGAGGTCACCCGCACCACCCGTGACGACGGCGGAACCACCACGACCGTGCGCCTGTCCCTGCTGCGCGCACCGAGGTTCCCCGACCCCGAGACCGACCAGGGCGAGCACCGCTTTCGCTACGCCCTCGTGGTCGGCGCCGGCATCCCGGAGGCGATCGACGCCGGGTACCGCATCAACCTGCCGCCACAGGCCGTCCGGGGTTCGGCCGCACCAGAACCACTGGTGCGCACGGACAACCCGGCGGTGAGGGTCGAGGCCGTGAAGCTGGCCGACGACCGGTCGGGCGACGTCGTCGTCCGGCTCTACGAGGCGCACGGCGGCCGTGCCCGCGCCTCGATCAGCACTTCCTTCGCCCACACCCGGATCCAGGAGACCGACCTGCTCGAACGGCCCCTGGCCGGCGCGTCGGCAGAGGTGGTGCTGCGCCCGTTCCAAGTGATCACCCTGCGATTCACGAGGTAGCGCATGAAGAAGCTGTTCCTCGCCCTGCTGCTGGTGGCGCTCGCCGCGCCACCGGCCCAGGCGGCCACCCAGAAGCGAACCGTCGTCTACTACCAGACCCAGTACAGCAACGGCGCGACCGGCACGTACGTATCGCCCAAGCCCCTGGTCGACCGCAACACCGGCGTCACGGACGTCCTCGTCGCCGCGATCCACCTCAACGACAACAAGGTCGTCCACCTCAACGACCACCCGCCGTCGCACTCGCGGTACGCGCAAATGTGGACGGACCTCGCCGCGATGCAGGCCCGCGGTGTCAACGTGATCGGCATGGTCGGTGGCGCGGCGCCGGGTTCGTTCCAGCGGCTCGACACCCGCTTCGCCGAGTACTACCCGTTGCTGCGCGACACGATCCGCACCTACAGGCTCAACGGCGTCGACCTCGACGTGGAGGAGCGGATGTCGATCGCGGGCATCCGGCGGGTGATCGACCAGCTCAAGACCGACTTCGGCGCGAACTTCATCGTCACGCTCTCCCCGGTGGCGAGTGCGCTCTGGGGCGGCGGCAACCTGTCGGGCTTCAACTACGAGGACCTGTACCGCAGCCACGGTTCGAAGATCGCGTGGTTCAACGGCCAGTTCTACAACGGCTGGGGCAACGCGGGCAGCACCGCGCACTACGACCAGATCGTCAACCGGCGGGTGATCCCGGCGAACAAGGTCGTGCTCGGCGCCCTCACCAGCTCGGCCAACGGCGGGTCGGGCTACGTGAACACGACGACGCTGAGGAACACCGTCACGAGCCTGAAGACCAAGTACACCGACTTCGGTGGTGTGGCGGGCTGGGAGTACTTCAACTCGCTGCCCGGCGGCACCACCGAGCCGTGGCGGTGGGCGGCGGACGTGACGGCCATGCAGAAGTAGGCCGGATGGCGTAATTCGGGCGGGGTGTGCAACGCGCACCCCGCCCGATGCGATTAAGGGGCGGGGTAGCCCCGGCCATCGGAGGCCGGGGATCTGGGGCTTTGGGGGAATTTTCGCATGCCTTCTGCAAGATCGCTGGCGGTCGCGGCCGCCGTGCTGGTGGGGGTGCTGGTGCCGGGTGTGGCACACGCGGCACCACCGTCCAATGACGACTTCTCCACTTCCACGCAGGTCACGACCCTGCCGTTCAGCGACACGCAGGACATCAGCGGTGCGACGAGGGCGGCGGACGACCCGTCCTGGTGCCAGACGTCCATCGAACGCTCGGTCTGGTACTCGTACACGCCTGCCGAGGACGTGATCCTGCGCGCCACGACGGCGGGCAGCAGCCAGAGCATGATCATGTCGGCCAACACGGGCCTGCGCGGTGAGATGCGCGGCGTGGACGAGGCGTGCAGCACCGGTGCCTCGTCGCCGATCACGTTCCGCGCCAAGGCGGGCACGACCTACCACTTCCTCGCCGGCTACTACGGCGGCACGCTCAAGTTCGCGCTCGACACCGTCGCCCCGGCGCCCAACGACCACTTCGCCCAGGCTCAGCCCGTCGCGCTGCCGTTCACCGCGCAGCCGGACGTGAGCGTGGCGTCGTTCGAGGCCGACGAGCCCGAGTCGACCTGCGTGTACGAGGAGCAGCGGCCGTCGGTCTGGTACTCCTACACGGCTCCGGCCGAGGCGCTGTCCGTGGTGCCGAAGGTCCAGGGAAACACGTCGGCCGTCACGGTGTACACCGGCAGCGACATCGCCGGACTCACCCAGGTCACCTGCGCCGACGGCAACGTCTCGCAGCGCGCGGTCTTCCGCACCACGCCCGGCACGACCTACTACCTGCGCTTCACCGCCGCGCACCGCACCTACCAGCCGATCTCGGTGAGCCTGGCCGAGGCGCCGCCCCTGCAGCCCTACATGGGCCTCAGCGGCAACGGGAACACGGTCTACAGCGACGTGGTGCTCAACCCCGGCTCGAACAACCCCGTCGACGGCGAGCTCACCGCCGAGTGGAACTTCGGCGACGGCACGACGCTCCCCGCCCAGAAGGGTTCGGTGTCCCACCGCTACCAGGCCGACGGCACCTACCAGGTGACCATGAAGGCGACCTCTGTGGACGGTCGCACCGCCACCGTCACCGGTGAGATCAAGATCGAGACCCATGACGTGGGCATCACGAAGTTCGTCGTCCCGACGTCCGCGCGAGCGGGTCAGAGCAAGCCGATCACGGTGCACGTGGCGAACACGCGATACCTGGAGAAGACGACCGTGACGCTCTACCGGTCCAACGGTTCGTCGTGGGACGAGGTCGGGAAGCTGACGCTCGACGTGGCCGCGCACCCGACGCGCAAGGTGCAGTTCCCGTTCTCCTACACCTTCACCCCCGAGGACGCGGCGATGGGCAAGGTGGCCTTCCGCGCGGTGACGTCGCTCCAGTACCCCGCTCGGGACGCCCGCGCGCTGGACAACGAGGTCATCTCGATCGCCACGACCGTGCGTCCGGCCGCCGTGACCAACTCGGCCATGAACTGACTGGGGGACATCATGAAGAGAACGTTCATCGCCACGATGGCGGCCGCGCTGGCGACCGCCCTGCTGCCCGGCGTCGCTCTCGCCGCCGACCCGCCCGCGAACGACGACTTCGGCAGCGCCACGACGATCACCGCGCTGCCGTTCAGCGCGAAGATCAGCACCGCCGGTGCCACCAGGTCCACCGACGACCCGACCGCGTGCCACTACTGGGGCGAGTCGACCGTGTGGACGCGCTACACCGCGCAGGAGGACGGATTCCTGCGCGTCTCCTCCTCCGGCGGACCCGCCATCGGCGTGTACACCGGCGACCGCGGTGCGCTCGCGCTGGTGCCGGGTGCCTGCACCTACAACTCCGGGTTCCCCGCCGACGTGTTCCCGGTGAAGGCCGGCACGACCTACCACTTCGCGCTCATCGAGAGCTACGCGTGGAACGGCCGTGAGTTCACCTTCGACCTCACGACGATCCCGGCCGCCGCCAACGACAACCGCGCGTCGGCGACCGTCACCGGGTTCCCCGCGACGCTGGAGGGCGACCTGCGCCGGGCGACCAGCGAGCCGGACGAGCTCACGGCGAGCTGCGGTCCCGACGCCGATCAGTCCGTCTGGTACCGCTACACCCCGGACCGCACCCGCTCGGTGCACGTGAGCCGGTCGGGCTCCACCGTGCTGAGCGTCCGCCACGCGGCCGATCTGTCCGAACTGGACTGTGCGGGCAACTCGGACTACCACGGCCTGGTGTTCACCGCGACCGCCGGTGAGAGCTACCTGATCCGCGCCGCCCAGAACGCCGAGCAGGCGGGCCAGTTCGAGCTGAACCTCGTGAACGCCCCCGCGATCAAGCCCAGCGCGTACGCGTCCCCCGAGCAGCCGTCCGTCTTCGACGACGTCCAGTTCACGCCCTACTCCGGGGACTCGCTCGGTCGTGAGCTGGTGAGCGGCGAGATCCAGTTCGGCGACGGCGCCACCACGCCGTTCACCGGCACGCAGGCCGTCGGCCACCGCTACGCCAAGGACGGCAAGTACACCGTGCGCGTCACCGGGACCACGAAGGACGGCCGCACCGGCACGACCGAGCAGGTGCTGGAGGTGGCGACACACGACGTCAAGCTGACCGGGCTGTCCCTGCCGGCCACGGCCCGTGCGGGCGACACCAAGCGGATCAAGGTGTCTGTCACCAACACGCGCTACGACGAGAACGTCCGCGTCTCGCTGAAGCGCAAGACGACGAGCGGCTACTACGAGGAGATCGGCTACCTGACGCAGCGAGTGGCGGCGTCGCCCACGGGCAAGGTCGAGTTCCCGTTCGCCTACACCTACACGGCGGCCGACGCGGCCGCGGGCCAGGTGGAGTTCAAGCTCGTGGCGGAGCTGGACCGCTGGGAGTACGACGACGCGCAGCCGGCGGACAACGAGCTCGTCGCCGTCACCGCGGTGCGCGCGGCGGCCAAGACGCCCGCGAACGCAGCGATCAGCTAGCGTCACCTGAGCCCTCCTGTCCCGGTCTCGGGGCAGGAGGGCTCTGTCGTACGAGCTTCTAGTCGAAGCGGAAGGTGGCTGTCTCGAGGTTGTCGAGCATCCACTGACGCCGCACGAGCGGTGCGCCGGTGTCCCTGCGCAGCAAGGGAAGCCGGCGCACCATCTCTTCGAGCAACACGCGTTTCTCCAGCCGCGCGAGCCCGGCGCCCAGGCAGTGATGCGGCCCGTGCCCGAAACTCATGATCCGCGTCCGGCGCCGGATGTCGAACGTGTCCGGCTCGGCGTAGCGCGCGGGATCGCGGTTGGCCGCGCTGAGCCACCCGCTCACCCACTGCCCCGCTCTGATCTCCTGGCCGCCGATCGTGACGTCCCGCAGCACCAGCCTGCGCGGGGCCGGGAAGATCGGGTACCAGCGCATGGTCTCCTCGATCGCCCCCGGGATCAGCGACGGGTCCGCGCGCAGTTCCTCCCAGCAGCCGAACTCGGTCAGGAACAGCACGGCGTTCGGGATCGTCGCGGCGGTCGTGTCCACGCCGGCGCCGAGCAGCATCGCGCAGTAGCCGATGAGGTCCCAGTCCGACATCGGCCTGCCGCCGACCCGATAGCCGGTGGCCTGCACGGCGAGCAGCTCGGCGATCAGCCCGTCACCCGGCTCCGCGCGCTGGCGGTCGAGCTCGGCGGCGAAGAACTCCGCCATCTCGGCCTGCCGCGGCACGGTGTTGGTCGTGACGGAGTCCTGGTACCACTGCTCCAGCCACTCGGTCATCCGCTCCTCGACGCTGAGGTCGAGGCCGAGCAGGTGGCATATCACCCTGGTGGGCAACGGCTTGGCAACGCGCGGGACCACGTCGAAGCCGCCGGGTTCGAGCCCGTCGACCAGCTCGGTGGCGATGGTGCGGATCTGCGTCTCCAGCCGGGACATCACCCGCGGGCTGAACGGGTCGGCGACCGCGGCCCTCAGGTCGCGATGGCGCTGCCCGTCCGCGGCCCACATGCCGCTCAGCACGGGGTTGGCGAGCGGCCTGGTCTCGTCGTCGAGGCCGTAGCCGGACGAGAAGTGCTCCTCGTCGGAGAGCACCCGCTGGACGTCGCCGAGGCTGAAGACGTGCCAGGTGTCGAGTGCCTCGTCGAAGTGGACCTCGGTGGCGGGATCGAAGAACTTTGCAGGTCGCATGGGTAAGTGGGCGACAGTCATGCCCTCGATCGTGGTCCCTTACCCGCCCTGCCGGGATCCGCTGATCCGGCTACCGGGGTCCGACGTAAGGGGTCTCACGGCGCGACCTTGGGTGATCGTCCGATGTAAGGGGTCACCCCTCAGGCGCAATCTCATCGTCATCAGGAAGACGAACCGAGGAGTGAGTCACATGGAGTGGACGCCCGAAGCGATCAAGGCGGAGATGGACTACCGGCAGGCAGCCCTGCGGGAGGACGCCCGCCTGACCCGCGAGTACTACCGCAGCGGCGGGAAGCCGCGTTCGTGGTGGCACCGCATGACACACCGCCACGAGCCTGAGGTTCCCGCCGGGCCACAGGCTGCGTGATGCCGGGGGTGGTCGTAGGGGGTGCGGTTCCTCTCGTCCAGGAACCACACCCCCTACGACCCGTGCTTTGATCAGGCCTTGGGGAGCCAGGCCTTGACCTTGTCGGCGTTGGCGTCCGCCCACTTCTTGGCGGCGTCCTCGGGCTTCATCTTGTCCTCGGCGATGTACTTCGCCACGGTGTTCTGGTCCTCGTTGGTCCACTTGAAGTTCTTGACCAGCTGGAAGGCCGGGCCGTTGGCGTCGGCGAACTTCTTGGACACGAGCTTGTCGAGGTCGTAGTCCGGGTAGTCGCAGGCGATCTTCTCCGCGTCGGCGTCACAGCCCGGCGTGTACGCGGGCAGCTTCACCTTCTCGAGTTTGACCTCGTTGAGCAGCCACTGCGGCGAGTAGAAGTAGCCCAGAACCCACTTCTTGTCCTTCTCCGCCTGGCGGAAGGCCTGGATCAGCGCGGTCTCGCTGCCGCCGTAGACGACCTTGTAGTTGAGGTTCAGGTTCTTCACCAGAGCCTCGTCGTTGGTCACGAACGACGGGTCGCCGTCGAGCAGCTGGCCCTTGTCGCCGGACTCCGAGGTCTTGAACTTGTCCGCGTACTTGTTGAGGTTGTTCCAGTCGAGGATGTCGGGGTGCTCCTTGGCGAGCCACGGCGGCACGTACCAGCCGATCTGCCCCTTCACGCCCGTGGACCCCGCGCTGACGGCGGTCTTCTGCTCGTCGATGTACTTCTTGCGCAGGTCGTCGTGGCCCCAGTTCTCCACGACGGCGTCGACCTCACCCGTGCCGAAGCCCTGCCAGGCCACCTCTTCTTTGAGCTCCTTCTTGGTGACCTTGCACTTGAGCTCCTTCTCGGCCACGTACGCGAGAACAGCCGCGTTCGCCTCGTAACCGACCCACGGGTTGATCGCGAGGTTGAACGTGCCGCAGTCGCCGGTCGCACCCGAGGAGGTGTCACCGACCTTGGCGCCACCGCAACCAGCCAGGGCGAGTGCTCCCACGAGCACTGCTCCGAGCACGTTATGCCTTGCCACTGTCCAGACCTCCTAGTTGGTCCACCGCTTGGCGGCCGCCTGGGTGAGGCGGTCGAGCATCACGCCCAGCACGACGATCGCGACGCCGGCCGCGAGCCCCTTGCCGTACAACTGGCCCTGCGAGAACCCGGCCACCACGTCGTAGCCGAGCGCGCCGGCGCCGACGAGACCGCCGACGACGACCATCGAGAGCACGTAGATCAGTCCCTGGTTGGCGGCGAGGGTCAGCGCGCCGCGTGCCATGGGCAACTGCACCTTCACGATCGTCTGCCACGAGCTCGACCCCAGCGCCGTGGACGCCTCGACGGTCGCGGGCGACACCGCGCGGATGCCGTCCGCGATGATCTTGATGGCCACCGGCGCCGCGAACACCACGGCCGCGATGATCGCCGTGAAGCGCGACGCGGAGAACAACGCCAGGAACGGCACCAGGTAGACGAAGGCGGGCATCACCTGGGCGGCGTCGAGGACCGGCCGGATGAACCGGTCGGCACGCGTGCTCCGTCCCATCCAGACACCCACGACCACGCCCAGGACCATCACCATGATCGTGGCGACCAGCGTCGACGCCAGCGTGATCATCGAGTCCTGCCACAGGCCCGTCGCGATCAGCAGACCGACGCACACGGCCGAGACGATCGCGGGCCGCACACCGCCGATCATGAACGACAGCGCGACGATCACCAGCGCCACCAGGAACCACGGCGACTCGGCCAGCAGCGCCTGCAACGGGTTGATCAACGCGAACGTGACGAAGTCCTTGAAGCCGTCCGTGATCACCGGCAGCGAGTCCTGTGCCCACTCCGTCACGGCGGTCGCGCCCTTGCGGATCGCGGTGCCGATCTCCACGTCCGACTGGAACTCCGCCGCCCACAGGTAGGTGTAGGAGAGGTAGACGCAGACACCGGTGACGCCGAGACCGCCGAACAGCGCCCAGCGCGGAAGCGTGCGGCGCTCACTCGCGGCGGCCGTCGTCACGCGGTCCAGCACGATCGCCAGCACCACGATCGCGAGGCCCGCGTTGAACGCCGTGCCGACGTCGAGGGTCTGCAACGCCTTCACGACGGTCTTGCCGAGGCCCGGCGCGTCGATCAGCGCGGCGATCGTGACCATGGCCAGCGCGGCCATGATCGTCTGGTTGACGCCGAGCACGATCGTCTTGCGCGCGGACGGCAGCAGCACCTTCACCAGCGTCTGGCTCCGCGTCGCACCAAGGGACTCACTCGCCTCGACGGTGTTGCGCGGCACCGAGCGGATGGCGTGCGCGGTGATCCGGATCGCGGGCGGTGCCGCGTAGATCAGCGTCGCGATCGTCGCCGAGGCGGGGCCGATGAGGAAGAACAACGTCAACGGCGCCAGGTACACGAACGTCGGCATGGTCTGCATGAAGTCGAGCACCGGTGTGAGGATCCGGTTGGCCCGATCGGACAGTCCCGCCCAGATTCCCAGCGGAATGCCGACGAGCAACGAGATCACGACCGCGGCGAGGGTCAGCGAGAGCGTGTCCATGCTCTCCTGCCACAGGCCCTGCAGGCCGAGGAACACGAAGCCCGCGACGGCGAGCAGCGCGATCCGCCAGCCGGCCACCACGAGGCTGACGAAGCCGGCGATCGCGACCACGCCGAGCCAGCCGATCACCGGCACGGGCCGGCCGAACGACGGCTGCGCGATCAGGGCCTGGATGAAGGTCACGAACTCGTCGATGACGAGCCGGATCTCGTTGAAGAAGTAGAGGAACAGCGGGTTCGAGTTCCTGGACGCGCCGACGGCGTCGTTGACCTCGTTGATCCACCGGTGCAACGGGGTGAGGTCGGCGGCGCCGAGCGAGAGCGTCCAGGCGTTGCGGAACACCAGCCACAGCGCCAGCCAGGCCAGCACGACGCCGGCGAAGATCAGGGACTTCTTGTGCTGGAACACCCGAGGTGGCTGCCGAGCGGCGGCGACGGCGACCATGTCACGCCTCCCCGGCCACGACCCCGAGGATCTCCTCGTCCGCGACCACACCGAGCAACTCGCCGTTCCGCACGACCTTCACCGGCTTGTCCGCGCTCAGCACGCTGCGGACGGCCTCCCGCACCACGGTTTCCGGCGACAGCTCGGGCCCGTCGAGCTCGTCGTCCGGGCGTGGCGGACGCATGATCCACTTCAGCGTCAGCACGTGCGACTTGGGCACGTCCCGCACGAAATCGCGCACGTAGTCGTCCGCAGGTGCGCCGACGAGCTCGTCACCGGTGCCGACCTGCACGACCTCGCCGTCGCGCATGATCAGGATGCGGTCACCCAGTTTCAGCGCCTCGTTCAGGTCGTGGGTGATGAAGACCATCGTCTTGCCGACCTCGCGGTGCAGCCTGATCACCTCGGACTGCATGTCCCGCCGGATCAGCGGGTCGAGCGCGGAGAAGGGTTCGTCGAAGAACAGGACATCGGGATCTCCGGCGAGTGCGCGCGCGAGACCGACGCGTTGCTGCATACCCCCGGAGAGCTGATCCGGATAGGACTTCTCGTTTCCGGACAGTCCCACCAGGTCGATCACTTCCTGGGAGCGCTCCCCGCGTTTCGCGCGCGGTACCCCGCGGATTTCCAGTCCGTAACCGACGTTCTCGGCGACGGTCCGGTGCGGGAGCAGACCGAAGTGCTGGAACACCATGGAGAACTTGTTCCTGCGCAGGTCGCGCAGGCGTTTCGGGTCCGCTTCGAGAATGTTCTCGCCTTCGAACATGATCGTGCCCGCGGTCGGTTCCACCAGCCGCGTGAGACAACGCACCAGTGTGGACTTACCCGAACCGGACAGTCCCATCACCACGAACATCTCGCCGGGAGCGACGTCGAAGTCCACTCCCCGCACGGCGGCGACGGAACCCGTGCGTTCCATCAACTCCTGCCGTGACAAGGCTTTGAGCTCGTCCGAGGCCGCCAGCTGAGATGCCTTGGGGCCAAACACCTTCCACAGGTCCCTGACCGAAATCACGGGATCCACGCCAAACCACTCCGACCTGTTGCGGACTGCGCACACCGTTTCTCGATGCGCGACAGCATTGACCTTCGCACGGATACGGTCAAGGGCCGGTACAAATAAAATCCTTTGTGGACAACCAATCATCCCATGACTTGACTAGGTCTGATCGATGGGGAAAAAGTGAACTGAGCGGTCTCCTGCACCGTTCTTCCCCCCGACGAGGAGCTGTTCGTGCAAGCCCCCAGAATCGCTCTGGCAATGACGTTCCTGTTGACACTTGCCGGTTGCGGCAGTGGATCGACGGCGTCACCGCGCTCCAGTTCGGCAGCACCCACCGAGCCCTGCGACTCCATCACCATCGCGGTCAACCCGTGGGTCGGCTACGCGGCGAACGCGGCCGTGGTCGCGTACCTCGCCGAGAAGCGGCTCGGCTGCAAGGTGACGAAGAAGGAAGTCGACGAGCAGACGGCCTGGCAGGGCCTCGACTCCGGCGAGATCGACGTGATCCTGGAGAACTGGGGTCATGAGGACCTGAAGCAGAAGTACATCGAGGAGAAGCACACCGCAGTGCGGGTGGGCCCGTCCGGCAACAAGGGTGTGATCGGCTGGTACGTGCCGCCGTGGATGAAGAAGGAATTCCCGGACATCACGAACTGGCAGAACCTCAACAAGTACGCGGAGAAGTTCAAGACCGTCCAGTCCGAGGGCAAGGGCCAGGTGCTCGACGGCGACCCCTCGTTCGTGACGAACGACGAGGCCCTGGTCAAGAACCTGAACCTCAACTACAAGGTCGTCTACGCGGGCAGCGAGGAAGCCTCGATCAAGGCGTTCCGCCAGGCGCAGGAGAAGAAGACGCCGCTCATCGGCTACTTCTTCGAGCCGCAGTGGCTGCACCTCGACATCGAGCTGGTGAAGATCGAGCTGCCCGAGTACACGGCGGGATGTGACGCGGACCCGGCCAAGGTCGCCTGCGACTACCCGCGCTACGAGCTCGACAAGATCGCGTCGAAGAAGTTCATGGACAAGCGCGGCCCCGCGGCCAGGCTCGTGCAGAACTTCCAATGGAGCAACGACGAGCAGGACACGGTCGCGTCGTTCATCGCCAAGTACAAGATGTCGCCCGACGAGGCGGCGAAGCGGTGGGTCGAGGCGAACCCGGACCGGGTCGAGGACTGGCTGACGAAGGCCAAGCCGTAACTATCGGCCTCAACTCCGGCCGCGCGACCACCACTTCTCGTCGGGCCCGGAGATGTCCTCGACGCTGAGCCTGCGCACGGACCCCGCTCGCTTGAGCCGTGCCACCAGCTGGTCCTGACGTTGCGCGAGCCGGCGGTAGATCTCCACGGCGGAGGTCTCCCGCCCGCTCCGCCGCTCGACCGTCCGCCAGTTCCCGAGGAACTCGAGCGTGAGGTCGGCGACGGCCTGCCCGGCGTGCGCGGTCAGCGTGTCGGCGGGCGAGGCGAACCGTCCCGCGTGGAACGCCAGGTTCCTGGTGACGTAGAGCCACTCCAGCAGCGCGGCGGCGGTGTCCTCCTGCTCGCGCAGCCAGCCCGCCAGGACCTTCGAGTCGGCGAGCCTGGCGCGCCAGAGTTCCGTGAGGTCCTGCACGAGACCACCCTCGCTCTCGGCGAGCGCGGTGATGGCCTTCTGGGCGGCGTCGAGCCGGGCGTCAGGGCGGTTGTGGCGGATGAGTGCCTCCAGCCAGGCGTCCACCGACTTCAGGTGGTGCTTCACGCCGGTGGTCGGCACGTGCGCGTCGAGCGGTTTGCGCAGGTCCGTGTCGTGGTTGGTGACCACGACGTGCAGGCTGACGAGGTGCTGGCGCAGCATCTGCAGCGCACAGGCCTTGGCCAGCCACGCGATCTTGCCCGGATCCAGCCCGGTCGCCTCCAGCGCACTCCACGCGAGCCCCGCGCTGGCCATCGGCGCGTCGACCTGCCGTGCCAGGTTCGCCACCCGCATCGCACTGCGCAGCTCCGCGGGCCAGTACGCGGTGAGCGGGTAGGCGTTGCCGACCGTGCGCCGGTGCTCGGTACCGCGCGTGACCCGTCCGCCCGGCTCGCTGACCTGCCAGACCGGCGCGATGGTCAGTTCGGTGAGCCGCTCCCCCGCCGCGTACTGGTCGAGAACCTCGCTGAGAATCCGGCGGCCCCTCAGCGCCGCCGTGTGCACGTCCGCCGCCTCGACCGGCACCCGCACCAGCACCGACGACCCGCTGACCGCCTCCTTCAGGAAGTCGTCCTTCGGCAACCTGTTGCGGTGCAACGGCTCCTGCCGCGCACCGGGCAACAACCCGTCCAGGTGCCGGAGCACCCGGGCACCTCTCACCACGAACGCGACGACGTGCTTCTGCCTGCGGGGCCACAGCACCTCGGCGAGATCACCGCGCTTCTTGAGACACCGCAGCAGGTCCGTCCTGAGCTGCCTGCCGTCCCTGCCGTGCACCGCCACGACCACCGCGACCTCGGCGATCATTCTGGCGCGCAATGGGAGCTCGACTCCGTTCCACAGTGGAGTGATCCACTTCCGCACCGCGCCGCGCAACTTCTTCGGATCGAGCTTCGCCGCGGCGTCGGCCGCCACCTGGGGATCGAACCTCTGGCCGTCGGCGGCGATGGCCGCGTCGACCTTCACCAGGACCCTGCGGGCCTTGGCGAGTTCCAGCCCGCCGCCGTGGGCATAGGCGGGTTTGGCGGCGTCCATGCACGCGAGCGAGGTGGCGATGATGCGCCGCAACAGGTTCCACCGCGGCTGGTCCTCGGTCGCATGACTCTCCAGCGCGGTCTGAACCCGAGTGACGGCGAGGTACGCGCTGTTGAGCCCCGCGACGTGCTCGCCGAGGTGCGCGTCGGGGTCGAGCGCACGCAGCACACCCTGCAACAACGCCCGCTGCCCGCGATCGAGCCCGGCGTCGTCGAAAGCCTGCCGCAGCCGGGCGTCGAGGTACTGGTAGCGCACGTGACGCACCATAGAGGTCATGGACAACCGGAAAGCGGTCTTCGCGGGCATCGACGGCCAGGCACTGGCGGGCCGCCTCGAGCTGCCCGCAGGCGACGTCGTGGCCACCGCCGTGTTCGCGCACTGCTTCACCTGCGGCAAGGACTCGGTGGCCGCCGGCCGGATCTCCCGCCGCCTGGCCGAACGCGGAGTCGCGGTGCTGCGGTTCGACTTCACCGGCCTCGGCCAGTCCGACGGCGACTTCGCCAACACCACGTTCACGTCCAACGTCGACGACCTCGTCTGCGCCGCGGGCCACCTGCGCGACACCATCGGAGCCCCGAGCGTCCTCATCGGACATTCGCTGGGCGGCGCCGCGGTGCTGGCCGCCGCACACCAGATCCCGGAGGTGAAGGCCGTCGTGACGATCGGCGCGCCCTTCGACACCTCGCACGTCGAACACCTGCTCGGCTCGTCCAAGGAGCAGATCGAGTCGCTGGGCGTCGCCGAGGTCCAGCTGGCCGGCCGCCCGTTCCGGATCAGCAACGGCTTCCTGCTCGACATCAACCAGCAGAACCAGACCGCGTGCATCTCCGGCCTGGACCGGGCGCTGCTCGTCATGCACTCCCCGCAGGACGACACGGTGGGCATCGACAACGCCAGGCTCGTCTTCGACTCGGCGCGCCACCCCAAGTCGTTCGTCTCGCTCGACGGCGCCGACCACCTGCTGACCGACCGCGCGGACGCCGCGTACGTGGCGGAGGTGCTCGCGGCCTGGGCAAGCCGCTACCTGGCCTGAATGCGAAAACCCGCAGCGAACGAGTCGCTGCGGGTTTTCGTCAACCGTCGGGGCGACAGGATTTGAACCTGCGACCCCCCGCTCCCAAAGCGGGTGCGCTACCAAGCTGCGCCACGCCCCGGTTGCACTCATCTTACCGCCACCCGCTAAAGTATTGATCGCAGCCCCACACGGGGGTGGCAACGCGGGCGTAGCTCAATGGTAGAGCCCTAGTCTTCCAAACTAGCTACGCGGGTTCGATTCCCGTCGCCCGCTCGCGACCGAGGTCGGCCCATGTCTGCGGAGAGCGCAGACCGGGCCGGCCTCTCGTCATTTCTCTGGGGGCCGAGCCCCCAGACCTCACGCCGGGGGCCGCCCCCGGAACCCCCATCTGGGTTGCCCCTCCGAAATGGTCAGCCCCGCTCAGTGAGCTGGGTCACGCCGAGGCGATGCCGATCTGCGTGCGGCGGTGCGCCGGGTCGTCGATCTCGTCCACCACGGCCAGCGCGAAGTCCTCGTAGGTCAGTTCGTCCGCCGGATCGGCCGGGGCCAGGCGGTACGTGCCCGTGGACGTGCCGCCGAAGTTGCCGGACGGGCTCATCACCAGCCAGTCCGCCGCGGATTCGGCCAGCACCTCGACGCCCGCGGCGTGCCCCAGGCAGAACGGCCTGTGCTCGGCGGGGAAGTCCGGGCCGTCGACGACGCGCACGCCCGGTGCGGTCTCCAGCAACGTGTAGATGCCGACCACGATGATCCGGCCTGCACCGGACGCGACGAGGGCGCGGGCCGCCTCGGTGTAGAACTCGGCCGGGTCGCGGGAGAGGTCGGCCACCGAGCTCACCGCCACGTCGTGGCCCGCCGCCACCTCGGCCGCGGCCTGCACACCGGGGTCGCGCCCGATCCTGGTCACCTGGTGGCCGCGGGCTTCCGCGACGGCCGCGATCTCCTTGCCGGCCTTGCCGGACGCTCCGAAAACAACGATCTTCGCCATGGGCGCGAAGGTAGGGTGCGGGGGTCCGGTTCCCGCAACGATATCGGGGGTGAGCAGGTGAAATGCACCCACGACCTGCCGTACCAGATCGGTGACAAGTGGACCGCGCACGTGCTGCGGGCGTTGCAGGACGGGCGGCGGCGGTTCACCGGGCTCCGCGCCACGATGCCGGGCGTGACGCCCAAGGTGCTCGCCGAGACGTTGCGGGCGATGGAGCGCGAGGGCACGGTTTCGCGCGAGGCGTTCGCGGAAAACCCGCCGCGGGTCGAGTACGAGTTGACGGAGCAGGGGCGCAGGGTGCTCGGACTGCTCGACCTGTGTTGTGACTGGGCCCGAGAGAACCTGGTGGAGACGTGAGGCTCGAACAGATCGTGCTCGACAGCAACGACCCCGGCCGGCTCGTGCGGTTCTGGGCGGAACTGCTCGGCGGTGAACCGGTGGACCGCGAGCACGGCTGGTCGCACGTCGAGCCGCCCGGTGGCGTGCGGATGTCGTTCCAGCCGGTGCCGGAGCGCAAGGACGTGAAGAACCGGTTCCACCTCGACTTCGAGGTCGAGGACATCGAGGCGGCGGTCGTGAAGGCGGTGAGCCTCGGGGCGACCCGCGAAGGTGTCGTGCACACCGACGAGAAGGGCAGCTTCCAGGTGATGCGCGACCCGGAGGGCAACGAGTTCTGCTTCGTCCGCTGAGCCGCTACTGGACGGCGCGCCAGAGCACCTCACCGAAGCGGATCGCGAGGACCACGAGCAGCACGCCGATCGCGAAGCTGATGAGGCACCGCACGACGAGCAGCAGTTTGGCGCCCTTCACGCCGCCATGAGTAGTCCGCGGCGAGCAACGGCACCAGAGTCCTTGGGGGACCAATACGATGCCGTTGTGACCGATTGCCTGTTCTGCCGCATCGTCGCGGGCGAGATCCCGGCGACCGTCGTGGCGGAGACCGACACGACGCTCGCGTTCCGCGACATCGACCCCAAGGCGCCCACGCACGTCCTGGTGATCCCCAAGGAACACCACACGGCGATCGGCGACGTCGGCCCGGTGCTCGCGGGGCAGGTCCTCGCCACCGCGCACCAGGTCGCGAAGGCCGAGGGGATCGACGAGTCCGGCTACCGCCTCGTCTTCAACACCGGCCGCGACGGTGGCCAGACCGTCTTCCACGTGCACTGCCACGTCCTCGGTGGACGCGGTCTCACGTGGCCTCCGGGATAGCCATCTCCCGCACGAACCTCGCGTCGACCGGGTCACCGTGGCCCGGCACGACGATCCGCGGTGCGAGTTCCAGCAGCAGGCCGAGGACGTGGCGCCAGTTCTCCGGCGTCGCGTCCGGGCCCGCCTGGGCCGGAGCGCCCTGTTCCACCAGATCGCCCGCGAACACGACGCCGGCGTCCGGCACGTGCACGACCACGTCGTGCGAGGTGTGCGCGGGGCCGAAGTGGTGCAGGTCGACCCGGCGGCCGCCGACGTCCAGCGTGACGGTGTCGCGGAACGTGTGCGTGGGCGCGACGAGCGTGCCCTCGAACGGTTCGTCGTAGTACTTGGCACGGTCTTCGAGCAGCGACTCGTCCACCACGCAGCCCTCGTGCGCCCACACCTCGCACGGCAGGAACGCCTCGGTGGCCAGCACGTGGTCGAAGTGGTTGTGCGTCAACACGATCCGCGACGGCCGGACCTCCCGCGCGAGGGCGAAGTCAATGCCGGAGTCCACGAGCAGCGAGTCGCCCGACCCGGTGACGAGACCCAGCGTGAGGTCGAGTTCGGTGTGCCGGCGGATGAAGACGCCGTCCGCGATCTCGATCACCGCAGCACCCCGTCGACCAGCACGGGAGCGGCGGTGCTGACGTTGATCCGCACCGCGAGGTCGACGTCGGCGGAGTGGCCGTTCTCGACCAGCTCCCGTCCCGACCCGCAACCCCTCACCGCGGCAGGCACGTCGGTGGTCCGGAACGCGGTGGCCGCGAGCCTGGCCTCCGGCGACGCCGTACCCGTCAGCGCGGCCAGCACCGCTCCGGCGCCCAGGTAGTCCTCGACGCACGGCCGCAACGGCCCGAACTCGCGCGGTCCCGAGTGGAGGATGTCGAGCCCCCACCGCTCGCCGCCGGGGATCACCCCGATGGTCCCTCCCAGCTCCTGCGCCCGCCTGGCCACCGCCGTGGCGTTGCGCAGGCAGGCCGCGAGCACGTGGGCACCGGTCTCGGCGGCGAGGAAGCACAGGTTCGAGCCGTTCGGCGACGGCAGCTCGACCAGTCCGGTCTCCCCGGTGAGTGACGCTGGTCGCAGAGTCCTCCCCGACGAGGGCCTCCACCGCGACGGGCGCACCTGGCCGCC
This sequence comes from Lentzea californiensis, assembly GCF_024648825.1. GTDB lineage: Bacteria > Actinomycetota > Actinomycetes > Mycobacteriales > Pseudonocardiaceae > Lentzea > Lentzea californiensis. The sequence continues at coordinate 424,046 of NZ_JANBBE010000004.1, read as the reverse complement.
GTTGCCCACCACCAGGTCGACGGACGTCGTGAACGACAGCACGTCGACGATGACCAGCACGTCACAGCCCCGCAGGGCGTCGACGCCCTCGGGCCCCCATTCCAGCCTCAGCTGGTACCCCTCCTGGCTGAACACGCCCACCAGCGTGTCAGACTCCTTGACGTGCGCGTTTATCTGGCAGCAGACCACGCTGGCTTCGAGCTGAAGTCCCACCTGTCCACCGCTCTCACCGAGCAGGGCTACGACGTCGTCGACGTCGGCGCCCACGAGTACGACGCGCTGGACGACTACGTGTCGTTCTGCGTCGACGCGGCCGAGAAGGTCGTCGCCGACCCCGGCAGCCTCGGCGTCGTGATCGGTGGCTCGGGCAACGGCGAGCAGATCGCCGCGAACAAGGTGAAGGGCGCCCGCGCCGCGCTGGCGTGGAACGTCGACACCGCGCAGCTCGCCCGCCAGCACAACGACGCCCTGCTCGTCGGCATCGGCGCCCGCCAGCACACCGCCGAGGAGGCGACCGAGATCGTGTCGGCCTTCCTCGAGACGCCGTTCTCGGGCGAGCCGCGCCACCAGCGCCGGATCGACCAGGTCAGCGCCTACGAAGACCGTGCCTGAGGGCCACACGCTGCACCGCCTCGCGCGGCTGCACCAGCGCCGGTACGCGGGCAGGCCCGTGTCCGTCACCAGTCCGCAGGGACGCTTCTCGGCGTCCCTTGTGGACGGACGCACGCTCGTTCGCGCGGAGGCGCACGGCAAGCACCTGTTCCACGTCTACGGCCCGGACGCGATCGTGCACGTCCACCTCGGTCTCTACGGGACGTTCACCGAGTCACCGCTGCCGGTCCTGCTGCCCGTCGGCCAGGTCCGCATGCGCATGGTCGGCGAGACGCACTGGACGGACCTGCGCGGCCCGACCGCGTGCGAGGTGCTGAACAAGGCCGAGGTCAAGGCGATCCGCGACCGGCTGGGGCCCGACCCGTTGCGCCGCGACGCCGACTCGGACCGCGCCTACCAGCGGATCATCCGGTCGAAGCAGTCGCTGGCCGTGCTGCTGATGGACCAGAGCGTCCTCGCGGGGGTCGGCAACGTCTACCGCGCCGAGGTGCTGTTCCGGCACAACGTGAACCCGCTGCTGGCCGGCAACAAGGTCAGCCGCGAGCTGTGGGACGCGATCTGGGCTGACCTGGTCGTGCTGATGAAGGACGGCGTGAAGGTCGGGCAGATCAACACCGTCCGCTCCGAGCACATGCCCCGTGCCATGGGCCGCGCGCCACGCGTGGACCGGCACGGCGGTGAGGTGTACGTCTACCGCCGTGCCGGGGAGCCGTGCCTGGTCTGCGGCACCGAGGTCCTGACCACCGAACTGGCGGCCCGCAACCTCTTCTGGTGCCCTGCCTGCCAGCCCTAGAAGTCGAACCCGCCGCCCATGTCGCCGAAGTCGAAGCCACCGGTGTCGCCCGCGTCGGCGACACCGCCCACGTCACCCATGCCGGCGTCACCCATGCCCATGTCGCCCATGCCGTAGTCACCGACACCGTGCATTCCGGAGAACATGGCGTCCATCAGCAGGAACGTGCCGACGCCCCAGGCACCGGCCACGAGCGCTGGCTTCCACCACGGCTCGGAGTACCAGCCACGCGGCACCGGGCGTCCGGCGACCACACCGCCGGGGTAGTAGTAGGGCGTGCCCGAACCGGAGTTCGGCGACGCCGCGTACTGGTGACCCTCGACGGCGACCTGGCGGTCCTCGCTGACGGCACCCGCCTGCTTCTGGGCCGCGCTCTCGGGCAGTGCGGGGCCGGGGTCCATGCCCATGGCCTCCCGCGCCGCGCGCACGTAGTGCAGGCCCTCCATCGCGGTCTCGGTGACCAGCCGGGCCTGCGGGATCGTGCGGGCCTGCTCCATCTGCGAGCCCGCGGCGGTGAAGCGCTCGGACGCGTCGGCCATCGCCTGCGTCGAGGCGGCGTTGCTGCCGGTGAGGCTCATCACCTGCCCGCCCAGCCGCTCGACCCAGCGGCGCGCTTCCGCCTTGGCGTCGTCGAGCTCCCGCGCCTTGCGCGCGTTGCTCTGGCTGACCAGGTAGAACACGCCCGCGACGAGCAATACCAGTACTACGACCCACACGATGGTGCCCACGGCATTACCTCCCACACCAGGTAATCCGTCAACGAGCAACGACCGCCGTGAGTTCCGTCAGAACACCTCGGGGCAGTGCGGCTCAGTCACACCGAGGAACGCCGTCGTCAGCGCGTCCACGTGTCCGGGCGTGTGCTCGACCACGCGGTGTGCCCGCTTGAGCACGGAAAGCCGTACGCCGCCGAGGAAAGCACTGCCGAGTGCGGCGACGTCCAGCGACACGTCGGCGGGGTCCTCGGTGCGCGCCACCGTCGCTTCGCCGCCCTTGACCGTGAAGCGCCAGCGGCCGGAGTTCCACGGGCAGAACGAGTCCTCGACCTCGAGCACACTGTCCACATCGGACGAATAGGTGCGCAGCGGCAGCGCCCGGTCGACGTCGACGAGGCGCACCCACAACGCGTCTCCGGCCTCGCGCCGCACCTTCCGCGGGTTGTCGACCATGTGCGTGATCGGGTCGTCCCAGGCGGTGTAGAAGGAGATCTCCCCGGCAAGGTCCATGTCCAGCAGGAACCGGTAGAGGTCGGCGTAGGCCTGTTCGGTCGTGCACACCAGCTCGCGCACGTGCAGCTCGTTGGCCGGGCCGCCCGGATCGCGGTTCCCCTTGACCCGGAACACCACATAGCCCTCGGGATGCAGGCAGTAGCGGTACGAGGTGAGCCCGTCGCGGTCCACCTCGCGGTCCGCGAGGTGGACGTCCCAGGTGTGCTCGACGCGGCTCAGCCAGCCGACGCGCGTCGTCCGCACCTGCTCGTGGAACTCACGCATGACGGGCAGCGCTTCTTCTCGCGACACCTGACGGATCCGTGCGTCGCTGACGTGCACACCAGGGTGGAACGCCATACGCGTGGGCATCGTGAGCATGGCAATACTTGTCGCGAACTCGCCGTAGCCGTACCTGCGGTAGATGGAGCCCTCCGACGCCCACAGCATCGCGAGCGCCTCACCACTCTCGTGCATGCCGTGCAGTTGCGTCTTCATCAGCAACGACGCCACGCCACGACGCCGATGACCCGGCTTCACCGACACCACGGTCACCGCGCCCGCCGGGGCCTGACGACCACCGGGAACGGTGATCTCGCGGGTCAGGATCCCGGCGGTGCCGATCATCTCGTCGCCGTCGAACACCGCGTGCGCCCGGTCCCGTTCGAGGACCTTGAGCCACTTGCTGTCCTCCCCCGAATGATCGCCGAGGAACGCCCAGGCCATCACCCGCTGGAAGTCGGGGAGATCGGATTCGTCGATGGTCCGGACGCTCAGCGCCGAGTCAGCCATACCAGCAGTGATACGCGGGTGCGGCGCGACTCGCAGCTCGATTACCGCTGGACCGACTTGACCTCGCAGAACTCGTCCAGCCCGAACCTGCCGAACTCGCGCCCGTTGCCCGACTGCCGGTACCCGCCGAACGGCGCGCTCGTGTTGAACGCGGCGGCGTTGATGTCGACCTGCCCGGTGCGCAGCCGCCGGGCGACCCGCAGGGCGCGCTCGGTGTCCGCGGAGAACACGGCGCCCGCCAGCCCGTAGATGGTCGAGTTCGCGATCCGCACCGCGTCGTCCTCGTCGGCGTACGGCATGACCGACAGCACCGGCCCGAAGATCTCCTCCTGCGCGATCGTCATCTCCGGCGTCACCCCGCCGAACACCGTCGGCGCGACGTAGAACCCCTGCGGCAACGGCGCTTCGGGCCCGCCGGCGGCCAGCGTCGCACCTTCCTCGACACCCTTGCGGATGTACCCGACGACCCGGTCGCGCTGCGCCTTCGACACCGCCGGCCCGATCCGGGTGGACGGCTCGGCCGGATCCGCGGGCGTGTACTTCTTCGCGGCCTGCGCGGCCAGCTCGACGGCCTCGTCGTGACGCTCGGCAGGCACCAGCAACCGGGTCCACGCGCTGCAGGCCTGACCGTTGTTCATGAACGAGTTCGCGACCGCGATCTTCACCGCCCGCCCGAGGTCGGCGTCGTCGAGCACGACGCACGCGGACTTGCCGCCCAGTTCGAGCGCGACCCGCTTCACCGTCTCCGCGGCCGCCGCGGACACCCGCCGCCCGGCCTTCGTGGAACCGGTGAACGACACCATGTCCACGTCCGGATGCGCGGCCAGCGCCTCGCCGACCACCGCCCCGGTGCCGTGCACCAGCTGGAACACCCCGGCCGGAGTGGCGGCCGAGACGACCTCGCCCAGCAGGTCGGCGGTGCGCGGCGCGAGCTCGCTCGGCTTGAGCACCACGGTGTTGCCCGCCGCGAGCGCCGGCACGACCTTCGCGACCATCTGCTGCAACGGGAAGTTCCACGGCGTGATGGCCGCGACCACCCCGACCGGCTCGCGGAAGACCAGCGAGTTGCCGATCTCCTCGGGCTCGAAGTACCCGCGTTCCAGCACGTCCGCGACACCCTCCGCGATGGCGACGGGGTTCGCGACCTGCACCTTCTGGCTGAAGGTGAGCGGCGTGCCCATCTCCCGGGTCATGGCCGCCGCGAGCTCACCGGCCCGCTCCTTCAGCCCGCCGATGATCGCCCGGACGACCTTCGCCCGTTCGTCCGCCGAGGTCTCCGCCCACGCGGGGAACGCCTTGACCGCCGCGGCCACGGCCGCGTCGACGTCGGCCGGTGTGCCCTCGGCGAGCGTGCCGATGACTTCCTCGGTGGCGGGGTTGACGACCTCGATCACGAGAGCCCTCCAAGCGGATGTGACACTTGCAACGCTGATGTGGTCCACACTGTCACATCTGCTTGCGCGGGTCACGCCGACCTGGGTGCTGAACGGGAGAAGTGGTGGTCAGGCCGGTGGCCGGAGAAGCCGTGCAGGCAGCGGCCACACCCGGCGCCAGGTATCCGGTACCCCACACCCCGGCATCTGACGCCCGGCGCCCCACGTCAGGCGCCCCACGTCAGGTAACCGGCGTCAGGCGCCCGCGTCCGGTGTCCGGTGTCCGGTAACCGGCGTCAGGTGCTTGGTGCCCCGTGTCTGACGCCGAACAGACCGCCACCCCCTGAGCGTCACAACACCCGCCCAAAAGAGGCCACACAACAGCGAGCACCTCGCGAGGCCGCGAGCCACGGACGCTGCGCCCGCCGGCCGTTCACCGGCCAGAAGCAGCCATCGCACCTCCCAGCCGCCGCTCCCGCAGCACTCGCAGGTGCACCGCGGCCCAGGTCCGATAGGGCCGCCACGCCTCGGACACCTCCGCCAACGGCCGCCCGTACCGCTCGGCCACCTCGTCGGCAAGGCGAGACTCGTTGTGCGGCACGGCATCCGGAGCGTTCGCCCCGCGCAGCACGACCAGCTCGGCCGCGAACGGTCCCAGCCCCTTGACCTGCTGCACCGCCAGCACGGCGGCCGCGGGTGTCATCGCGCGCAACGTCACGGCGTCCAGCAGCCCGTCCAGCGCCGCCTCCGCCACCGCCCGCAGGTACTCGGGTCTGCGGCCGGGCAGGTCCAGGTCGAGCGCCAGTAACTCCGCGGGTGCGGGGAACACGCCGTCCCGCAGCAGCGAAGCCTTCACCGCCGCCGCCTGCGCCATGCGGACTCGCTGCGCCAGCACCGACCAGGCCGCCGCCTCGTACGGCGAGTAGAAGCCGCACGGCCGCAGACCGGGCAAAGACGCCTGCGCCGACGCGATCACCGGATCACGTGAGGCGACCTCCGGCCAGGCCCGCCCGTCGACGTCCAGCGACAGGAACCGGCACACCTGTGCCGCCGCCAGGTCGAGATCACCGTCGCCGGACAGGGACAGAACGGCAGTGGCGCCGTGCTGGGTCACGGAGACCTCAGCACGACGCCACTCACCTTCGACCAGGAACGCCGCCCGCAGCGCCTCACCTTCGCGCTCGGGCAGCGCCGACGGCGTGAAGCCCTCCCAGAAAGCCCTGGAGGTCGCCAGGGACCAGGGCCCCTGAACTGCGACTTCGACGCGGTGATCTGCCATGTCAGGAGACGCTAGTAAGCACCCCTGACAGAAAATCCGGCCGAATGGGCCGGACGGCCTCAGCTGAAGTCGAGTTCACCCGTACGGGTTCGCTTGAGCTCGAAGAAGTACGGGAAGCCGGCGAGCATCTTGGCGCCGTCGAAGATCGTGCCCGCCTCTTCACCCCGCGGGATCTTCGTCAGCACCGGGCCGAAGAACGCGACACCGTCGATGTGGATGGTCGGCGTGCCGACGTCCATGCCCACCGGGTCCATGCCGCGGTGGTGCGAAGCCCGCAGCGCCTCGTCGTACTCGGTCGAGTGCGCGGCCTCGGCGAGCTCGGCCGGCAGTTCGGCGTCGGCCAGCGCGAGCTTGATGATCTCGTCGAAGTCCTGGTTGCCCTCGTTGTGGATGCGCGTGCCCATCGCGGTGTACAGCTTCGGCAGCACCTCGTTGCCGAACTTCTGCTCCGCGGCGATGGCCACGCGAACCGGGCCCCAGCCCTTGGTCATGAGCTCCCGGTACTGCTCGGGCAGGTCGCGGCCCTCGTTCAGCACGGCGAGGCTCATCACGTGGAAGCTCAGGTCGATGTCGCGGACCTTCTCCACCTCCAGGATCCACCGGGAGGAGATCCAGGCGAACGGGCAAAGAGGGTCGAAGTAGAAGTCGACCTTCGCCTTGTCGGTCATGCGTGCCCCTTTAGTGACGGTCGGTGGCGTTATCGCCCCATCAGCCCAACCAGATCACCCTGTCATCTCTTCCCGAGCGCCGGTTCCGTGATTGGATGCGGGAGTCATAACCATTCCCGACGACGTCAGCGCGTAACCACACGCGCGGCAGACGAGGTGACCAGTGGCCGCGCCCAACCTCACCCGCGACCAGGCTCAGGACCGTGCTGAGCTGCTGGAAGTGGAGTCCTACCGGATCGAGCTGGACCTGACCGACGGCGGCGGAAAGCCGGGTTCGGACACGTTCCGCTCCACCACCACAGTGGTGTTCCGCAGCCGGACTCCGGGTGCTTCCTCGTGGATCGACATCGTGGCGGCGACCGTGCACCGCGCTGTGCTCAACGGCAGCGAGCTCGACGTCTCCGACTACCGCGAGGAGGACGGCGTCAAGCTGCCGGACCTCGCGGAGACCAACGAGCTCACGATCGAGGCCGACTGCCGGTACATGAACACCGGCGAGGGCCTGCACCGGTTCGTCGACCCGGTCGACGGCGGCGTGTACCTGTACTCCCAGTTCGAGACCGCGGACGCCAAGCGCATGTTCGCGTGCTTCGACCAGCCCGACCTCAAGGCCGTCTACTCCATGAAGGTGACGGCGCCGCACGACTGGAAGGTCATCTCCAACGGCGAGATCACCGCCACGGAGGCCGGCGAGGGCGGTGCGGACGTGCACACGTTCGCCACCACCAAGCCGATGTCGACCTACATCGTGGCGCTGGTCGCGGGCCCGTACGCCGAGTGGCGCGACGAGTTCGCCGAGGGCGACTTCACGATCCCGCTCGGCATCTACTGCCGCGCCTCGCTCGCTCCCCACATGGACCACGAGCGGCTCTTCACCGAGACCAAGCAGGGCTTCGGGTTCTTCCACAAGGCCTTCGGGGTGCAGTACCCGTTCGGCAAGTACGACCAGTGCTTCGTGCCGGAGTTCAACGCGGGCGCGATGGAGAACGCCGGCTGCGTCACGTTCCTCGAGGACTACGTCTTCCGCAGCCGCGTCACCCGCTACCTCTACGAGCGCCGCGCCGAGACCGTGCTGCACGAGATGGCGCACATGTGGTTCGGCGACCTGGTGACCATGCGCTGGTGGGACGACCTGTGGCTGAACGAGTCGTTCGCCACCTGGGCGTCCGTGCTCGCGCAGGCGGAGGCCACCGAGTACCGCCAGGCCTGGACGACGTTCGCGAAGATCGAGAAGTCGTGGGCGTACCGGCAAGACCAGCTGCCCTCGACGCACCCGGTCGCCGCCGACATCTCCGACGTGCAGGCGGTCGAGGTCAACTTCGACGGCATCACCTACGCCAAGGGCGCCTCGGTGCTCAAGCAGCTCGTCGCGTACGTCGGGCTGGAGAACTTCCTGGCGGGCCTGCGGGTCTACTTCGGCAAGCACGCCTGGGGCAACGCCACGCTGGCCGACCTGCTGGGCGCGCTGGAGGAGGCGTCGGGCCGCGACCTGTCGTGGTGGAGCGCGCAGTGGCTGGAGACGACGGGCCTGAACCTGTTGCGCCCCAAGTTCACCGTTGACGCGTCCGGCAAGTTCACCGAGTTCGCCGTGCTGCAGGGCGGCGCCCGTCCGGGTGCCGGCGAACTGCGCACGCACCGCATCGCGATCGGCGTCTACGACGACGACGGCACGGGCAAGCTCGTCCGCACGCACCGCCACGAGCTGGACGTGACGGGCGACCGCACCGAGGTCCCCGAGCTGGTCGGCGTGCACCGCGGCAAGATCGTGCTGGTCAACGACGACGACCTCACGTACTGCACGATGCGCCTCGACCCGGACTCGCTGGCCGGGCTGATCGACCACATCTCCGACATCGCCGAGCCGCTGCCGCGCACGCTGTGCTGGTCGGCCGCGTGGGAGATGACGCGCGAGGCCGAACTGAAGGCCCGCGACTTCGTGAACCTGGTGCTCGGCGGTCTGGGCCGCGAGTCCGAGGTCGGTGTGGTGCAACGGCTTCTGCTCCAGGCGCAGACCTCGCTGTCGTCCTACGCGGACGCCTCGTGGCGCCCGGAGGGCTGGCGCCGGTTCGTGGCGAAGGCGCTGGAACTGGCGCAGGCGGCCGAGCCGGGCTCCGACCACCAGCTGGCGTTCGTGAACGCGCTGACCTCGTCGGTGCTCGACGACTCCACTGTGGACGTCCTGCGCGGCTGGTACGACGGCACCGCGGTGCTGGAGGGCCTGGACGTCGACACGGACCTGCGCTGGCGTCTGCTGCAGGCGCTCGTCGCCCACGGCAAGGCGGACCTGCCGGAGATCAACGCCGAGGAGGAGCGCGACCCGACCTCCACCGGTCACCGCCGCGCCCAGTCCGCGCGTGCGTTGCGCCCGACGGCCGCGGCCAAGGACGAGGCCTGGGACCGGGCGGTCAACGACGACGACCTGCCCAACGCGGTCAGCGAGGCGATCATCGCGGGCATCTCGCACCCCGGCCAGAAGGAGCTGCTCGCACCGTACGTCGAGCGCTACTTCCGCGACGTGAAGGGCGTGTGGGACCGCCGCTCCTCCGAGCGGGCGCAGTCGATGGTCGTCGGCATGTTCCCGGCGTGGTCGATCGCGAAGTCCACTGTGGAGGCCGCCGACGCGTGGCTCGCCGACGAGCACCCGCCGTCGCTGCGCCGCCTGGTGTCCGAGGGCCGCGCGGGCATCGTGCGAGCGCTGGCCGCGCAGGAGTTCGACCGCTCCTGAATCCGCTTGGCAGGAAGGCCCCGTGTCGCTTTGATTGCGGCACGGGGCCTTCCCGTCTTCTGGGGGTGTGCTTGTTCCGCTACGAAGTCGTGCACTGGCACGAGACCGACGATGACGAGGTCGTGGAGGTCGTGGCGCGCGCCATCGACGTCGACGGGCTGTTCAACGACCCGGTGCCGGTCGCGCGTGAACGAGTCGTGTTGCGCGGGTGCCCGCGCGAGTTCGCGGATCTCGCCGGGGACTTCGCGCTCGAGGTGTGCGTGGACGACGAGGCGCAGTGGTGGGATCTCACCGACCTGGTCGTGCACGGCACCGTGCCGAACGCCGAGCTGGTGGACGTCGTCGCCAGTGCGGCCGTGCGCTTGGACGACGCCGGCTCCGCTTTCGGGCCCGCGCCACGACATCTGCTGTTCCGCGACGACGAGCAACTAGGTGAGTTCCTCGGCGCCGACGGGCTTCCCCGGCCCTGGCACGGCCACGAGTGGCCGCCCATCACGTTGATCGGGGTCGAGCACCCTGAACGCGTTCGACCGATGCGGCAGTGCTCGCACCTGTACACCTTCGGGGATCGCCTGCACGCGCTGGACCGGCACGGCAGGGTCATGGCCAAGGTGCCGATCGCCCTGGACACCGCGTCGGTGACCCCGTCCGCGCTGGGCGACGGGCTCTTCGACGTCGTCCTCGACCAGCCGCCCACCCGGGAACCGCCGCGCCGGCGCGACCGCCCGGCGCCGTCGGCGCGTGCGGTGTGGGACCTGTGGCGCGAGGGTGTTCCGGCCGAACGCAACCTCTGGGCACCCTTCGACGACGACGGACGCGAGGCCTGGGGTGACCTGACATACCTGGCTCGCAAGCGGTTCGAGTCCGACGAGGTGGGCGGCAGGTACGAAGTGGACGGCCGGTACGTCACCGACTGGAGGAGTCTGCATCTGGCGTTGAACGAGGCGCTGGTGGGACCGGGTGGCTACTACGGCAGGGAGATCAACGCGTTGCAGGACTGCCTGCACGGCGGCTGGGGCGTCAAGCCGGGCTTCACCCTGGTGTGGAAAGACGCGCAGGTGGCCGGGGACGCGATCCCCGGCTACCTCCGGCAGGTGGTGGAACTGATGCGGGAACGCGGCATCACCTTGCGACTGGAGGAGAAGGCATGATCGGCGAACTGGTGGAGCGCTGGCACCGCGGCTGGATCACGGCCGACGGGCTGACGTCCGAGTACCGCGACCGCTACCTGGTCGTCCACGTGAACCGGCCGCACCGGGTGTTCGAGTGGATCGCGACGGACGACGCGGAGACCGCCGCCATGGCCAGAATCGTGGCCGCGTCGAGAGAACCGAACTGGCTGAGCGTCCCCACGCACGCACCCCACAAGGTGGTGGAGGAACTCGAAGCAGCCGGTCTGGTCGTGGCCCGCCCGGACGAGACGTTCATGCAACGGGTGCTGGCCGGTCACCCGGCACCGGAGCCGCCCGCGGGCTACGTGGTGGAGGTGACCAGGAGCCCCGTGATCGGCGTCCGGGTGCTGGCGGACGGCGAGGTGGCGGCCAGCGGGTTGATGGCCGTCGTCGGACGGGACGCGGTCGCCCACCGCATCGAGACCGCGGAGGCGCATCGGCGGCGGGGCCTGGGCAGCGTCGTGATGGGTGCGCTGACGAAGGAAGCGGTGAAGGACGGGGCCGAGACCGGGCTGTTGTTCGCCTCCACCGAAGGCGTGCACCTCTACGTCAAGCTCGGGTGGGAGAAGATCTCCGACCTCGTGGTGGCGCAGAACGCGGTCAGCGCGTAGAAAACGCCCCCGGCTCGGTGCCGGGGGCGTTCTCGAGAAGGGGGATCAGGAACGGGGCGCGTGGCCCGCCTGGTCGGTCAGCATGCGCAGGCCCGACACGAGGCCGCCCGCGAGGTCGCCCTCCTTGAAGGACGCCACCATGCTCATCACCGCGAGCTTGGCACCGCGGTCGGCGAGACGGCGGTGCGACTCCTCGCCCGTGACGATCTCGACGACGCGCTCACCCGGCGACACGGCCACGAGGACGTGGTGCGACGGACGCTCCGTGGAGCCGTGCAGCTCGTGCGCGCGCTCGTGGGCGTTCGAGCCGAGCTCGCCCAGGTACACGCTGAAGTCGAGGCCCGTGCTGCGGCTGGAGAGCGTCAGCGCCTCGTCCAGCTGCGCGAGCTGGGCGGGCGTGAACGGCAGCTCCGGCGCGTGCGGCTCGTACATCTTCGCCACGGACACCCGGCCGCTGTTCGTCACGACGGCACCGAGGGGCAGCGTCGACGGGTCGACGGCCTCGATCGCTTTACCAGTTGCCACGTGCGCCTCCCTTGGCGGTCGAGCCCGAGGTACCGGGCTCGGCGGCGCTGTGGTGCTCGACGCTCAACCCCGCCGGGTTCGCGCTCCACCACACCGGGGCGTAGCCCCACTCCTGGCCGGGCCTGTACCGGGGAATCCGGGTGGCCTTTGGCCTCACCGTCAGCAGCGTGATCACGCCGTAGATCGCCAGCGGGATCAGCGCGAAGACGAGAACGGTCTCCACGATGGTCACGGCGGGTACGGTAGCCGAACTCAGCCGCGTGCGAGCGGCCGGGCCAGCAAGATCGCAGTCAATGCCACTATCGAGCCCGCGACGACGTACACGGTGCCCAGCGACGTCGCGTCGGCGAGCGGACCGGCGAGGCCCGCGCCCAGCGGCGAGAGTCCCCAGGCGAGCACCCGATAAGCGCTGGTCACACGGCCCATCATCGGACCTGGCGTGAGCCGTTGCCGCCGCGTCGCGGACAGGACGTTCCAGCCGGCGGACGCCACCCCGCACAACACGCACGCGAGCACCGCCACCAGCAGCCACGGCGTGAGGCCGAACAACGCGAACGCGGCACCGAGCAACGCCAGGAACGCGACCATGACCCGTCCGGCACCCCACCGCGCCGCGAGCAGAGGAGACAACCGGGCGCCTAGCAGAGCACCGGCCGCCATGCACACGACGAGGAACGGAACCACCGGTTCGGCGAGGCCGAGTACCTGGATGGAGTAGAGCGCCATCATGGCGTTGATCGCGGCCGCGCAGACAGCTGTGATTGCAACGGCAACTACCAGTGACCGCAGGCCTGGAGTTCGCACCAGGAACCGCGCACCCTCGGCCAGTTGTCCGCGAAGATCGCTCCCGGAACGGTCGGGAGCGACGTCCGGCACTCGGGACACGAGCACCGCGGCGACGACGAACGACAGCGCGTCGAGCGCGAAACAAGCCGCCGGGGCCCACCAGAAGAGCACCGCGGCGGCCAATGGGCCGGCGAGGTCCATGCCGATCGTCTCGACCGTCACGAACCGGCCGTTGGCCGCCTCCAGATCGTCCGGCCCCGCGAGCTCGACCAGCAGCACCTGGGAGGCCGAGTCCGCGAACGTCTCCGCGGAGGTCAGCACGAAAGCCGTGGCGCACAAGACGACGACCGTCGCGTGTCCGGTGTGGACCGCCAGCGCGAGCAGTCCGGTCACCCCGGCGCGCAGCCAATGTGCCGCGACGACAACGGTTCTCGGTCTCCAACGGTCCACAAGGGCGCCCGCGGGCAGCGCGACGAGCAACCACGGCAGGGTCAGGGCCACGGCCACGGCGGACACCGCGAGCGGGCTGCGGGTGCTGGCGGCGGCGAACAAGGGCAGCGCGACGACGCGCACGCCGTCGCCCACGAGCGACACCGCCCAAGCTCCGGTGAGCGCTCGGAAACCCCGTCCATGCACGCCTTTTGCCGTATGACGCACGTCACGTTCCATCAGGTTGAACGCTACAGAGCGTGTCCATACCGGCCGGTAAGGGCAGCGTGTGCTCTCGTGCGGCGCAGCGGTTACACCCGGTCAGCCCTCACCCGGTCGGAGGCGAACGGGTGCCGGTTTGGGGTCTTGTTCCCGGAACACTCAGCTCTTAGCTTTTCACCTATACGGGTCTTGCGCACCCGCCCCGAACGAGCTGGAGGACACAAAATGTTCACGATGACCCGCCCCCAGGCCGTGACCTTCACTCTTCCGAGCTACAAGGACGATTCAGTGCGTATCACCGCGAGTGACTCCGTCCGGATCACGATGGACGACTCCGTTCGGATTACCGCGACCGATTCGGTGCGGATCACGGCCCGCGACTCCGTGCGCATCACCATGGCGGACTCGGTGCGCATCACGGCGAGCGATTCGGTCAGGATCACGTGTGCCGATTCCGTCCGGATCACTGCGCGTGAGGACTCCGTCCGGATCACCGCTCAGCAGGATTCGGTCAGGATCACTGCGCGTGAGGACTCCGTCCGGATCACCATGGACGACTCCGTGCGCATCACCGCGCACGACGACAGCGTGCGCATCACCGCGCACGACGACTCGGTCCGGATCACGGCGCACGACGACAGCGTCCGCATCACCGCGCAGGACTCTGTCCGCATCACGATGGACGACAGCGTGCGGATCACCGCGCACGACGACTCGGTGCGCATCACGGCCCACGACGACAGCGTCCGCATCACCATGGACGACTCGGTCCGCATCACGGCACAGCAGGACTCCGTGCGCATCACCGCACGTCAGAACGACTTCTCCCTCGCGGCCTGACCCAGCTCGGACGGCGGGATCAGGCCGCCGGCTCACCCAGGTACGGCAACCACTGCGGATCAGCCTCGGCCACTCCGGCGAGCAGCCGCCAGTGCGGGCCACGCGGCGCCGCGGGAACGACGCGCAGCCGCCAGCCCAGCTCGGACAGCATCTTGTCCGCCTTGCGGTGGTTGCACTTCGCACAGCAGGCGACGCAGTTGGTCCAGGTGTGAGGTCCGCCACGCGAGCGCGGTACGACGTGGTCGATCGTCTCGGCCCGCCCGCCGCAGTAGGCGCAGCGATAACGGTCGCGGTGCATGAGCCCGGCACGGGTCATCGGCACGCGACCTCGGTAAGGCACGCGGACGTAGGAGCTCAGCCGGATCACGGACGGCACGAGCACCTCGGACTTCGACGAGTGCAGCACCAGCCCGGAGGCGTCTCCGTGCACGACTTCGGCTTTCCCGCACACCACGAGGACGACCGCCCGGCGCAGTGACAACGCCGTGAGCGGCTCGAACGTGGCGTTCAGCAGCAGGACCTTGCGTCTTCCCCAGGGGAAGACCGCCGGCATCGGACCGGAACCTCCCCCGTCTCGATCCACATCCGGCACCGCCCGCAGCTCGGGCTGATTTCGGCATGGGAGGACCGTCGGCGCCGTCTCGCCTGGTGACGAGCCGCCGATAGGGGTCGGTTGTCGGTCTGGCACGCGACCACCTCCACCGGTTCAGCCATAGGAGACCACACTTACCAGGAAAAAATCACGTGTGATAAGTGACGTGTCACGGATGTGTGATCGAACCTGGGGTGAACGAGCTCCCTATCGGAGATGGTTTTCAAGAGCCGCTACTCTTGACAAGGTGACAGAGGCACCTTCCACTCCACTGCCTGCGACGATCGCCTACCCGATCGCCGAGCGGCTAAACCTCGCCGAGCAGATCCACGGGCGCGAAGTCGCGGACCCGTACCGCTGGCTCGAGGACACGGCAGACCCCCGCACCGCGGAGTGGTCGCAGGCGCAGGACGTGCTCGCACGCTCCTGGCTGGACGCGATGCCCGGCCGTGCACGCCTGGGCGAGCGCCTCAAGGAGCTGATGCGCACGGGTTCGGTGTCCACGCCGACCTGGCGCGCGGGCAGGGCGTTCTTCACCCGCCGCGGCCCCGAACAGGACCACCCGGTCGTCATGGTGCGCGAGAGCGACGGCACCGAGCGCGTGCTCCTCGACGTGAGCACCCTCGACCCGTCCGGCCGGACCACCCTGGACGGCTGGTCTCCCAGCCTCGAAGGCGAGCGCCTCGCCTACCAGGTGTCCGTCGGCGGCAACGAGCACTCGCTGCTGCACGTCATGGACGTCGCGACGGGCGAGCACCTCGAGGGCCCGATCGACCGCTGCCGCTACTCCTCGATCGGCTGGTTGCCTGGCGGCGAGGAGTTCTTCTACGTCCGCCAGCTCGACCCGGCCCTGCTGCCCGAGGACGAGAAGCTGTTCCACCGCCGCGTGTGGCGTCACCGCGTCGGCACGGACCCGGACACGGACCTCAACGTGCACGGCGACGGCGAGGCGCACACCTTCTACTACTCGCTGAACCTCTCGCACGACGGCCGCTGGCTGGTCGTGAGCGGCTCCCCCAGCACGCTGAAGCACGACTCCGTGTGGATCGCGGACCTGCACGGCGACGGCGCGCTCGTGCCCGTGGTCCTGACCGAGGCCGGCGTGCAGTGCTCGGCGTCCGTCGCCCGCGACGGCAGGCTCTACCTGCACACCAACCACGGCGCGCCCCGGCAGCGGCTGTGCGTGGCCGACCCGGCGAACCCCACCGAGTGGACCGAGCTCATCGCCGAGGAACCGGACTCGGTCCTCGACGGGGTGCGCTGGCTCAACGGCGACCTGGTCGTCCTGCGCACCAGGCACGCGGTGTCCGAACTGCACCTGCACGACGCCGCGACCGGTGCGTACAAGCGGGAGATCCCGCTGCCCGGCACCGGTTCGCTGCACGGCATGTCCGTTGTGGACGCCCAGACGCCCCATGACCAGGACACGCTGTGGTTCGGGTGGACGGACTTCGTGACGCCGCAGTCGGTGTTCCGGTTCTCGAAGGCCACGGGTGAAACGGTGCTGCACGAGGCCGCGCCCGGCCGCGTCGAACTGCCGGCCGTGACGACGCAGCAGATCGCGTACGCCTCCAAGGACGGCACGACGGTCCACATGTTCGTCGTCAGCGGCGAGCAGAAGCCCGACCTGCCCCGTCCCGCACTGCTCACCGGCTACGGCGGCTTCGCGATCGGCCGCGGCCCGGGCTACAGCGCGACCACGCTCGCGTGGGTAGAGGCGGGCGGCGTGTGGGTGCACGTGTCGTTGCGCGGCGGCGACGAGGAAGGCGAGGACTGGCACGTCGCCGGTATGCGCGCCAACAAGCAGAACGTGTTCGACGACTTCCACGCCGCGGCGGAGCGCCTGATCCGCGACGGGTGGACCACGCCGCAGCAACTGTCGATCATGGGAGGGTCCAACGGCGGCCTGCTCGTGGGCGCCGCGCTGACCCAGCGCCCCGAGCTCTACGCGGCCGTGGTGTGCTCAGCGCCACTGCTCGACATGGTGCGCTACGAGAAGTTCCTGCTCGGACGGTTGTGGGCCGACGAGTACGGCAGCGCAAGCGTTTCCGAGGAGCTGGGCTGGCTGCTCTCCTACTCGCCTTATCACCGAGTGGTAACGGACGTTGAGTACCCTTCTGTGTTGTTCACGGTGTTCGAGTCGGATTCTCGTGTGGACCCCAACCACGCCAGGAAGATGTGCGCGGCACTGCAGCACGCTTCGTCAAGTGATCCGACCAAGCACCCCGTGCTGATCCGCCGCGAGACCGAGGTCGGTCACGCGGGCCGGTCCGTCAGCCGGACGGTGGCTCTCGCCGTGGACCAGCTGACGTTTCTCGCGAATGCCACCGGCATGGAGTTGTAGGAGGGCACGACCAGGTGACCAGTCCCGTGGATGACGTCACGAACAAGGCCGCCGAGGCGGTCACCTTCGTCGACAAGTACGGCGCGGTGATCATCACCGGCGCGGTCAAGATCGTTGTGATCCTGATCGCCGCCTTCGTGATCAGGGCTCTGCTGCGCAAGGTCATCGACCGGATCACCACGCCCGGCAAGGAAGGCAAGAAGCCGGGCCTGCTCAAGCCGTTGCGGGAACGCGCTCCGCAGGCGCTCGGGAACCTCATCTCCGAGCGCCGCGAGCAGCGCGCCCGCACGATCGGCTCCGTGCTGAAGTCGATCGTCACGATCCTGATCTTCGGCATCGCCTTCCTCGAGATCCTGATCGTGGTGGACATCAACATCACGCCGATCCTGACCTCCGCGGGCATCCTGGGCGTCGCCATCGGTTTCGGCGCCCAGAACCTGGTGAAGGACTTCCTGGCCGGCATGTTCATGCTGCTGGAGGACCAGTACGGCGTCGGCGACGTCGTCGACCTCGGCCCCGCGACCGGCACCGTCGAGGCCGTCGCGCTGCGCACCACCACGATCCGGGACACCGGCGGCACGGTCTGGTACGTCCGCAACGGCGAGATCCTGCGCGTCGGCAACTCGTCGCAGGGCTTCGCGGTCGCCGTCGTCGACCTGCCGCTGAGCTACGGCGCGAACCTCGTCGAGGCCACCCAGGTGCTGGAGCGCAAGGTCGCCGAGGTGGCCGACAAGGACCCGCTGAAGGCGGACATCACGGCCAAGCCCGAGGTGCTCGGCGTCGAGAAGTTCACGCCGGAGGGCATCACCCTGCGGGTCACCGCGAAGACGCGCCCCGGCCGCCAGTGGGCGGTCCAGCGCAACCTGCGCGCGCAACTGATGCCCGCCCTCGAGGAGGCCGGCTTCACCGCCAAGTGAGTTAGAACACCCATTCGAGACGATGATCATCCGGCGTCCTGCCAGTTCACAACCCTATGGCGGAGCCAACAGCCGGGGCGGCCTGCAGGCGGTGGCCCTCGTGAGTCAGGATGGGTACGTGGGAAACCCCGTGAGCTTCTTCGAACAGGTCGGTGGCGAGGAGACGTTCCACCGCATCGTCGCGCGCTTCTACCAAGAGGTGAAGGCCGACGACGTCCTCCTCCCGCTCTACCCGGAAGAGGACCTCGGACCTGCGGAGGAGCGGCTGCGGCTGTTCCTGGTGCAGTACTGGGGCGGACCCCACACCTACTCGGACAACCGGGGCCACCCGAGGCTGCGGATGCGTCACGTCCCGTTCAAGATCGGACCGATCGAGCGGGACGCGTGGCTGCGCTGCATGAGGATCGCCGTCGACGAGGCCGGCTTGGACGAGGCTCACCGCAAGCAGCTCTGGGACTACATGGAGATGGCGGCGAACAGCTTGATGAACAGCTTCTCCTGACCGCCCATCACCCGTTCGGGTCCTTTAGCAGCGAGACGAATGGCAGGATGACCCCCCGTGCGCCGATCCTCCGACCTCACCCCCGAGATCGCCGAAGAGTCCGCCTGGTGGCGTGACGCCGTCTTCTACCAGGTCTACGTGCGTTCGTTCGCCGACTCCAACGGCGACGGCGTCGGTGACCTCGACGGCATCCGTTCCCGCCTCGGCTACCTGGAGCTGCTCGGGGTCGACGCCTTGTGGCTCACCCCGTTCTACCGCTCACCGATGGCCGACCACGGCTACGACGTGGCCGACCCGCGCGACGTCGACCCGATCTTCGGCGACCTGGCCGCGTTCGACCGGCTGGTTGCCGACGCGCACGAGCACAACATCCGCGTGACGGTCGACCTGGTGCCGAACCACTCGAGCGACCTGCACGAGTGGTTCCAGGAGGCCCTGCAGGCCGGTCCGGGCAGCATGGAGCGCGCCCGCTACATCTTCCGCGAGGGCCGCGGCTTCGACGGCTCGCAACCGCCGAACAACTGGACGTCCGTCTTCGGCGGCCCCGCGTGGACCCGCGTGCCGGACGGCCAGTGGTACCTGCACCTGTTCGCGCCGGAGCAGCCCGACCTCAACTGGGAGCACCCGGAGGTCCGCGCCGACCTGGAGCGCACGCTGCGGTTCTGGCTGGACCGCGGTGTCGACGGCTTCCGCATCGACGTGGCGCACGGCATGGCCAAGCCCGAAGGCCTGCCCGACATGGAGATCCGAACCCAGGTCCCGGGCGTGCTGTCCGACGACGTGCACGACCCGCGTTTCGACAACGACGGCGTGCACGAGATCCACCGCATGATCCGCAAGGTCATGGACGGCTACCCCGGCACCATGGCCGTCGGCGAGATCTGGGTGAAGGACGACGAGCGCTTCGCCGCCTACGTCCGTCCCGACGAGCTGCACCTGGGCTTCAACTTCCGGCTGGTCGAGGCCGGCTTCGACGCCGACGCCGTCCGCACGGCCATCGAGCACTCGCTGGCCGCGGTCGCCCTGACCGGCACGCCCGCGACGTGGACGTTGTCGAACCACGACGTCGTGCGTCACGTGACCCGCTACGGCGGCGGCGCGCTGGGCGAGCAGCGGGCCCGCGCGATGACGCTGGTCGAGCTGGCGCTGCCGGGCGTGATCTACCTCTACAACGGCGAAGAGCTCGGTCTGCCCAACGTGGAGCTGCCGGACTGGGCCCTGCAGGACCCGACCTGGGAGCGATCCGGGCACACCGAGCGCGGCCGCGACGGTTGCCGCGTGCCGATCCCGTGGGAGGGCACCAGCCCGCCGTTCGGGTTCTCCACGGCCGTGAACACCTGGCTGCCGCAGCCGAACGAGTGGGACCACCTCACGGCCGAGGCGCAGCTGGAGGACCCGGGCTCGATGCTCTCGCTCTACCGCGAGGCGTTGGAGCACCGGAAGTCCAACGCGGGCTTCGCCGGTGAGGAGCTCGAGTGGTACGGCGCCCCGGCCGGCTGCTTCGCGTTCCGGCGCAAGGGTGGCGGGCTGATCTGCGCCCTGAACACCTCGGGCGCGTCCGTGCCGCTGCCTCCCGGCCAGGTGCTGCTGTCGTCCGGTCCGATGGACGGCGACCAGCTGCCGCCGGACACGGCCGTCTGGCTCGTCTGAGTCCTTGCACGCGAAACAGCGCCCCAGGCCGTGGCCCAGGGCGCTGTTTCGCGTTCCGGAGGGTCAGACCAGCAGCGGCAGCATGGAGTGGCGGCGCCGGACGACCGCGCCGTAGCGTGCGTCGATCCGCACCCACGAGTCGGTCCCGGTCACCCGCACGTCGCCGTCCTCGCCGAGGAAACCCATGCCCGACAACGCGAACAGGATCCGCAGCGGGATCTTGACGTCCAAGCCGGACCCGCTGACGGTCAGCACCGTCTGGTCCAGCAACGAGGCCGGCGGCGTGCCCTGTGGCCCGGTGTTCTCACGCGCCACCTCGACACCCTCGTCCGCCAGCTTGGCGACGACCTCGACCGGCAGCCGGTCGACCATCAGCCAGCCGTCGGTGGGCGGCAGGGCCGAGCGCCACATCAGGTCCTTGGCAGGGCCCGGATCGATGCGTTCGTCGCGCATCACCGCGAGGCCCGTCAGCAGCTCCGAGCCGGACACCGTGACGTCCGCCGGAATCGCTTGTCCCGCAACGGTTCGCGTCGCGAGCGCGTCGAACGGCGTGGCCACCCACGCGTCGACCAGTTTCTCGTCGCGGTTGCGCAGCCGCACCACGGTCTGCGCATCGAGCCGCACGGCCCGCGCGGCGAACGCCCCGAGGTCGTCTCTCTCGGCCGCGTCGGCCAACACCAGCTCAGGCACCATTTCCCCCTGCACGCCACCCGGCGAGAAAGTCGCGCTCGGCCTCGGTCAGCCTGCGCGGTCGTGCTGTCGTCACGTTGTAGGGCGCCATGAGCGTCTCCGCCCTGACCACCACCGGGCTGTCCGCGTCACGGCTGCTACGCACCACGTAGTCGAGCGTCAGCGACGCGGACTTCAGCTCCCGCACCGACATCTCCACCAGGACGCTCTCGCCGGTGAACACGATCGGCGCGAGGTACTCGACCACGAGCTTCGCCACGACCATGCCCTCGGCCAGTTCCTTGACCCCGTGGCGGGCGGCCTCGGTGAACAGCAGCTCGATCCGGGCTTCTTCCAGCAACGTCACCGTGTTCGCGTGGTTGACGTGGCCGAACGCATCCATGTCCGACCATCGAGGCCGCACACCAGTGACGAAGACACCCATGCAGGGACCCTACCGTTGACCGACCTTCACAGGACCTCCACACCGGCCGATTGAAAAGCGATAGGCAGCTCTCGATACTCGATCTATGTCTCGCGTCGTGGTGTTCTTCCTGCAGGCCCTGCTCGCCTTCGCGGTCCTCGGTGGCCTGTTCGCCCAGGTCGCGGTGATCCCGGCGACCGCGGCGAACGAGGTCGACCTCTTCCCGCCCTACGAAGCGGTGCGGGTGCCGTTCGTGGCTTCCGCGATCATTTTCGTCGCATGCCTTCAGGTTCTGGCGGTGGCGCTGGGAGGGATGCTGCACCGAGCGGGCGAGGGCACCGTGTTCGAGTCCGGTTCGCTCACGTGGACCAGCGTCGCGATCGGTGCCATCGCCGCCGGGGCCGCTGTGCTCGCCTGGTTGTTCGTCTACGTCACGTTCGCCGAGATCCCCTCGCCCGCGGACGGCATGGAGGTCCTGGGCCTGTGGATGGGGTCCGCTGCCGGGACGGTCGCGGCGATCGGTGTCGCGCTGCTCGTCGTGGTCGGGCGGCATTGGCTCGGTCGCGCGATCGCCCAGCGCGCGGAGCTGGAGCAGGTCGTCTGAAACGACCGGGGCGCCGCGGAGGGGATTCCGCGGCGCCCCGGTTCTCGTTCGTGCTCCTACCTGACCATGCTCCGCACCTGGCGGGCGGCGACGGACAGGGTCGCGAGGTCCAGCTGGTGGACCCGGTTGATCTCCTCCAGCGCGCCACGCGCGCGGGCCAGGCGGGAAGCGTTGGCCTGCTCCCACTTGGAGATCTTCTCGGTCGCCGTGTCGCCCTCGTCGCTCGCCCTCAGCACGTCGACGGAGATGGCCCGCAGCGACGAGTAGAAGTCGTCGCGGAGAGCCAGCCGCGCCAGGGCGTGCCAGCGGTTGCCGCGCTCCAGGCTCGTCACCGAGTCCAGCATGTGGTCGATGTCGAGGTGGTCGGACAGCGCGAAGTACAGCTCGGCCGTCTCGCGGTGCGTGCGCTCCGGGCCCGCGCCGCCGGTCGGGCCGAACTCGCGTTCGGCCAGCTCGGCGATCTCGGTGACGTCGAGCAGGCCGTACATGTAGAGCAGCGCGGCCACCTTGCGGGCCAGCTCGGCCGGGACGCCCTGTTCGACGTACCGGTCGGCCTTGCCCGCGACGACGTCCAGTTCCTTGCCCTGCAACAGTTCGAAGGCGAAGGGGCTGAGCTCCTCGACCACGCCGCGGAAGCGGTTGATCGTGGAGCCGACCGGGAGCGGCTGGGGACGGTTGGAGAGCAGCCAGCGGGACGCGCGGTCCAGCAGGCGGCGGGTCTCCAGCACCATGCTGTCCTGGACGTCCGTCGGCACCACGGTGTCCAGCGCCTCGATCTCGCGCCAGATCGACGGCAGGTCGAAGACCTGGGTGACGACGGCGTACGCGCGGACCGCGTCCGTCACCGACGCGCTCATCTCCTCGGCCAGGCGGAAGGCGAAGGAGATGCCGCCGCCGTCGACGACCTCGTTCACGACGACCGTCGTGATGATCTGCCGCGCCAGCGGGTGGTTCGGGATCGCGGCGCCGAAGCGTTCGCGCAGCAGGCTCGGGAAGTAGTCCGGGAGCTTGCGGGTGAACGTGTCGATCGTCGGGATGTCGCTCGCCAGCAGGTCTTCCTTCAGCGTGAGCTTCGTGAACGCGAGCAGCGTGGCGAGCTCCGGCGACGTGAGGCCTTCGCCCCTCTTCTCCAGCGCCTTGAACTCCGCCGGGCTCGGCAGTGCCTCGAGCTTGCGGTTGAGCGCGCCGCGAGCCTCCAGGTCGGCCGTGAGGCGCGCGTGCACCGACAGCATCGGGGCCGCGTGCGCCCGGCTGACGCCCAGGACGTTGTTCTGCGAGTAGTTGTCCGCCAGCACGAGGTCGCTGACCTCGTCGGTCATCTCGGCGAGGACCTCGTTGCGCTGCAACTGCTCCAGCGACCCCTCCCGGACCAGCTGGTCCAGCAGGATCTTGATGTTGACCTCGTGGTCGGAGCAGTCGACGCCGGCGGAGTTGTCGAGCGCGTCGGTGTTGACCTTGCCGCCGGCGCGTGCGAACTCGATGCGGCCGCGCTGGGTCAGGCCCAGGTTGCCGCCCTCACCGATGACCTTGACGCGCAGCTCGTCACCGTTGACGCGGATCGAGTCGTTCGCCTTGTCGCCGACGTCGCCGTGCGACTCGGTCGACGCCTTGACGTACGTGCCGATGCCGCCGTTCCAGAGCAGGTCGACCGGCGCGAGCAGGATCGCCTTCTTGAGTTCCGGCGGGGACAGCTTCACGACGCCCTCGTCGAGCCCGAGCGCGACGCGGGCCTGCTCGGAGATCGGGATCGACTTGGCGGTGAGCGGGAAGATGCCGCCGCCCTCGCTGATCAGCGAGCGGTCGTAGTCGTCCCACGACGAGCGCGGCACGTTGAACAGGCGCACGCGCTCGGCGAACGACGTGGCCGCGACCGGATTCGGGTCGATGAAGACGTGCCGGTGGTCGAACGCGGCCACGAGCCGGATGTGCTCGGACAGCATCATGCCGTTGCCGAACACGTCACCGGACATGTCGCCGATGCCGACGACGGTGAACTCCTCGGTCTGCGTGTCCACGCCGAGCTCGCGGAACGAGCGCTTCACGCTCTCCCACGCGCCCTTGGCCGTGATGCCCATGGCCTTGTGGTCGTAGCCGATGGAGCCACCGGAGGCGAACGCGTCGCCCAGCCAGAAGCCGTAGCTCTGGCTCACGCCGTTCGCGATGTCGGAGAACGTCGCGGTGCCCTTGTCCGCGGCGACGACCAGGTACGTGTCGTCGGCGTCGTAGCGCACGACCTGTGACGCGGGCACGACCTCGTTGTTCACCAGGTTGTCGGTGAGGTCGAGCAGGCCCGAGATGAACATCTTGTAGCAGGCGATGCCCTCGGACATGAAGTTCTCGCGGTCGATGCCGGGGTCGCCGGTGGGGGCGATCGGCTTCTTGACGACGAAGCCGCCCTTCGCGCCGACCGGCACGATCACCGCGTTCTTCACTGCCTGCGCCTTGACCAGGCCGAGCACCTCCGTGCGGAAGTCCTCGCGGCGGTCGGACCAGCGCAGACCACCGCGCGCGACGCTGCCGAAGCGCAGGTGCACGCCCTCGACCCGCGGCGAGTACACGAAGATCTCGAACTTCGGCCGCGGCTGCGGCAGGTCCGGGATGGACTGCGGGTCGAGCTTGACCGACAGGTACGGCCGCGCGTTGCCGTCCGCGTCGCGGAAGAAGTAGTTCGTCCGCAGCGTGGCGTTGATCAGCGTGAGCAGGTTGCGCAGGATGCGGTCCGCGTCGAGGCTCGTGACGTCGTCGATCAGCTTGCCGGTCTCGACGACCATCGTCTCGGTGCGGTCGGCGCGCGTGGCGTCGTCGAGCCTCGGGTCGAATCGGGCCTCGAACAACGCGACCAGCGCGATGGCCACGCTGGTGTGGCCGAGCACGGCGTCCTCGATGTAGTCCTGCGAGTACGGCGTGCCCGCCTGCCGCAGGTACTTCGCGTACGCGCGCAGCATCGCGGCCTGCTGCCAGGTGAGCCCGGCCTGCAGCACCAGCGAGTTGAACCTGTCGACCTCGGCCTCACCGCGCCAGACGGCGGCGAACGCGTCCTGGAACCGCACGCGCACCTGGTCGAGGTCCGCCTCGGACAGCTGGGCGAGCGCGGCCTTGTCGATGCGCAGGCCGAAGTCGTAGATCCAGCACTGCACGCCGTCTTCGCGGGCGATCTCGTACGGCCGCTCGTCGACCACGATGACGCCCATGCGCTGCAGCATCGGCAGCACGTCGGACAGGGTGATGCCCTCGCCGGTCACGAAGAGCTTGAAGCGCCGCTCCCCCGCCTCGGCGTTCTCGGGCACGTAGAACACCATGTCGAGGTCGCCCTCGACGAGCGCCTCGATGCGCCGGTAGTCCTCGAGACCCGTGGCCGCGGAGAAGTCCTCCTTGTAGGCCTCGGGGAAGACCGTGGCGAACCGCTGGCCCTGCTCCGTGGCCGACTCGGCACCGAGCTCGCCGTTGCCACCGACGACGGCCTCGACCATGCGGTCGTCCCAGCTGCGCACGGCCTCGGCGAGCTTGGCCTGGATCGCGTGGACATCGGGCTCCAGCGTGCGAGCGGGGTCCGTGTGCACCATGAAGTGCACGCGGGCCAGCGCGGACTCGCCGATGCGCGCGCTGTACTCGAGGTTCAGGCCGCCGAGCTCGGCGAGCAGCACCTCCTGCATAGCGAGGCGGCTCGTCGTCGTGTAGCGGTCGCGCGGCAGGTAGACGAGGCACGAGAAGAACCGGCCGAACGGGTCGCGGCGCAGGAACAGCCGCAGCCGGCGGCGTTCCGCGAGCGCGATGACACCCGTCGTCACCTGGTAGAGCGTCTCGGCGTCCACCGAGAACAGCTCGGTGCGCGGGTAGTTCTGGATGACCTCGAGCATCCGCTGGCCGGAGTACGACTGCAGCGGGAAGCCGGCGCGGTGGATCACGTCGCGCACGCGGCGCTCGATCACCGGGATGTCGAGCACGTTCTCGTGCAGCGCGGTGGTGCTGAAGATGCCCAGGAAGCGGTGCTCGCCGGAGACGTTGCCCTCGGCGTCGAACGTCTTCACGCCCACGTAGTAGGGGTAGACGCTGCGGTGCACGCTGCTCTGCGCGCTCGCCTGCGTCAGCACCAGCAGGTCCGGGCTGAGCGCCTGCACGCCGTTGTCCGGCCCGGCAGTGAGGCTGCGCGCGGCGAGGCTGTCCTGGCGCAGCACGCCGAGGCCACTCGCGAGCACGGCCCGCAGCGCCGGTTCGCCGTCCTCGTGCACCAGCTCGTATTGCCGGTAGCCCATGAACGTGAAGTGCCCGTCCGCGAGCCACCTGAGCAGCTTCGAGCCGTCCTCGGTGGCCTCGGAAGGCTCCTTCTCCAGCTGCTCGGCCAGCTGCAGCGCCGTGGCGGCCATGCGATCGGTGTCCTCGACGACCTCGCGGACGTCGGTCAGCACCGACAGCAGCCGCGTCTCGAGCTCGCGGGCACGATCGGGGTCGGTGATGAGGTCGACCTCGATGTTCATCCACGACTCGGCCAGCGCGTCGGCGGGCGGATCGGCCGGATCGGCGGTCGGCAGCACCTCGGTGCGCTCGCCGGTCACCGGATCACGCCGCACCACGACGATCGGGTGCACGACGCGCTGCACCTGCACGCCACCCCGCGTGAGCTCGGACGCGACCGAGTCGACGAGGTAGGGCATGTCGTCGGTGACGACCTGGACCACGGTGACGGGACACTGCCACCCGTCGTTCCCGCGGGTCGGGTTCAGGATGCGCACCGCGGCGCGTCCGGGAACGCGGCTCTCGGCGAGCTGGTAGTTCGACCGCACCGCTCCGACCAGGTCCACCGGGTCGTCGTCGTTGACTTCCTCGGCGGGCACGTGCCGGTAGAAGAGGCGGATCAGATCGGCGAGTTCGGGGGCATTGGCGGCGGCCCGTTCGATCAGCTCGTCACGGACCTGCTCAGGACTGGCCGTTGGACTCCCATCACCCGCGGCGGGGGCCGCGGAGACGTCGTCGGTTCGGGTCGGGGCTCCAGTCGAGGTCATCTTCAGGCGACTCCACGCTATCCGGCACCTCTGTGTGCCGGGTCCGACCACACCCTAGATGGGGTGGCGGCCGTCACCGGCAAGGGGAGGTGCACTGACGGACCACTGAATCGTGGGCTGAATCGAGTCACATCATCAGTGGCGACAAGGCTTTCCGCACCGTGGACCCGACCGGGCACCGGCGGACTGCACCGGCCCCGACACCCGTTCGACCCACAGCTTTCATCCGATCATGGGCCCAGCGGCATCGTGACCACCGCCGGACCGCACCACCTCACCGGCCGGCCCACCACTGGTCGCCGGGCAGCCGCTCCCGCGACTTCTCTCCCAGCGCCGGGCAGGTGGGGTTGGGCAAGGCTTGAGGTGTGGTGCTGACCACCCTCACGCCCCCGGCAGCGTCCAGCCGGGAGGCCCGTCCGCCCGGAAGGGACGAATCGGGCCGGTGGTCTCGCTGTCCGACGCCGCCGGCACCGCGGCGATCGGGCCGGTTTTCTCCTGCGCGGACTCCGGCACGGACTCCAGTGCCGGCTTCGCGAGGAACTGGCTCGGCGACTCCGCTGTGGACCGCTGCGAACCGAAGGCCTGGCCCGCCCCGAACAGCGGGACCCCACTGGGCGGGGTCTTCGCCGCCGAATCCTGCTCGGCCCGGAACCGCTGACCCGCCGCCTCCAAATCCTGCTGGGCGGCAAAAGACGGGCTCGGCCGGAACAACGCCTCCGAACTCGGCGGGATGTCCGCCGCCGAATCCCGCTGATTCCCGAACCGCCGGTGCGCGCCGGACACTTCGCCCGAGGTGGCCGCGGAATCCGCTACCGGGTCCTGCTGCGCACCGAACGGACGGCCCGAGCCGAACACCGCGTCCGGCGAAGGTGCGGCCTCCGCCGTCGAGTCCTGCTGGGAAGAGAACGGCCGGCTCGAACCGAACACCGCGTCCGGCGCGGCCTCCGCCGAGGCCTGCTGGGCGCCGACAGGCTGCTCTGGCGCCGGCGCGTCCGGTCCCGGTGGCGTTGCCGACCAGTCCGAGGTGCTCAGGTCCGAGACTTCGAGCAGTTCCTCGTCGGTGCGACGGCCCGTTTCGTAGGCGACCAGTGCTTCGGCCAGCAGGTCGGCGAGGCTCAGCTCGCTCGGCCTGCGGCGGCTGCTGGGGCGGCCCGACCGGTCGGCGGGCTCGCTCGCCGAGGTGGTGCGCGGCGCGTCGCCCGCCGGGTCGGGCTCGCCGACCGCGCGGAAACGCTTCTCGGTCGGCGCGTCGGAGTCGGGCGAGATCGGCTCGCCCTGCTGCTCGGCGAGAGCCGCCGGTTCGGTGCTGTAGGCCGAAGGGGTGCCGAACGCCGGCGCGGAGCCGAAGGACTGGCTGCCGAAGGTGGTCTGCGTGCCGAAGCTGCTCTGGACACCGGACGCCGGCTGGGCCTGCTCCGGCTGCGACTGCACGCGCACCGGGGTCGTGGGGACGTCCGAGGGGTCGTCGTCCACGTCCGCCGAGCTCAGGAACGTCGCCGACAGCAGGTCCCGTTCCGCGGCCGGCGGGATCTCGGCCGGGACCGGCACGGACGGAATCGGGTCCGGGACGGGCGGGAGCGGCTCGTGCTCGGGTTCCGGCTCCTGGTCCGGGACCTCCGCCGGAGCGGGCGGGACGGGGATGGAGGCGGCGGGCCTCGGCTTCGGGGCGCTGAAGTCGAGACCGCTGAAGTCCAGGTCCGGGAGCTTGCGCTCGTCCGGGTCGGCGGCGGCCGGGAAGCCCGCCGCCGGGGTGTGCAGCGGGTACGCCGGGGCGTCGACGTGGGGACCGAAGTCCGGGGCCGCCGGTGGACGGGAGAACGCCGCGGCGAGGCCCGAGCGGCCCGGGCTGTCCGGGGAAGCCGGGTCGTCGCCGTAGTAGCCGGGGCGGGTCGAGATGCCGGAGTCCTCGAAGTAGTTCTGCGACGGTTCCTCGGCGGGGCTGTCCTGGCGCAGGCCCGACGGGGGTTCCACGCGCCACGACGGCGTTCCGGCCTCGGGCTCGGCGTCACGGCGGCGGCGGCCGCCTGCTCGCAGGCCCTGGGCCTTGAGCATGTCCAGCACGCTCTCCGACTGGGATCCGGACGCCTCGTCGCGCGCGGCGGCCTCCGCACGAGCGGCTTCCTCGCGGGCGGCAGCTTCCTTGGCGGCCTCTTCGCGTTCGACGGCCTGGCGGGCGACCTCCTGGTGCGCCGCCTCCTGCCGGGCGACGTCGCGACGGACCGCTTCCTGGCGCGCTGCCTCGCGGCGGGCTTCCTCCCGGCGCACGGCTTCCTGGCGAGCGGCTTCCTGCCTGGCCTGTTCCTGGCGCGCCGCCTCCTGGCGGACGGCCTCCTGCCGAGCAGCTTCCGCCTGGCGCGCGGCTTCCTGCCTGGCGGCTTCCTGGCGCGACGCCTCTTCGCGGGCCGCTTCCTGGCGAGCGGCTTCCTCGGCGGCCTGGGCCTCGCGTTCGGCCTGGGCGCGCTGTTCGGCGCGGGCCGCGCGTTCCGCCTCGATCTGGCGGCGGGCCTCGCGCTGCAGCTCCATGAGCTGCTGCTCGACCTTGCGCTTGCGTTCCTGCTCGACGGTGAGCGGCGGCTGCTCCTGCGGCGGCTCGGGATCAGGAAGTGGTGGTGTGATGGGGATTTCGGCGATGGTGGTCGGCCGGTCGTCGTCGATCTCGCCGGCGGCCACACGGGCGGCACGGCGGCGGCCGCTCACCATCGCGCCCGCGGACGCGATCAGGCCGGAGGCGGGGACGGTGCGGTCGGAGGAGGAAGACGAAGACGGAGAGGAGGACGGCAGGGGTGCTGGTGGCGGTTCCACGGCTTCCGGGGTCTTGTCATCGGGCTCGCCGAACGGCTGGACCATGCGCCACCGGTCGGCGGCGTGTTGTCGGGCCGCGGACAAACCTTCCACGGTCATGTCTTCGGCAGCGCGCCGGACGCGCTTGACCTTCAGCCCGTCGCCCTTGCGGACCTGGACCGGGCGCCACTGCCGGAGTTGTTGCTTCAATGCGGCGGACAGCACGCCGTCGGTGACCACCTGCATGCCCTCGACGGGACGGAGCACGCTCGCCAGCTGCTGGTGCAGATCGGCGGGCTGGCGGTGGACGCCGGAGAACTCGGCGGCGAGCCGGGCACGCACCGCGTAGACGGCGCGCGCACGGCGGCGTTCGGCGGCGTGGGCGGAGCGCAGGTTCGTCAGCGCGTCAGCCAGTTCACCGGACACCTCGTGCACGTGGGCCAGCGCGAGCAGGCTTTCGGCCAGCAACGTGTCGAGCTGGTGGCGTTCGGCGCTCGCCGCGGCCTCACGCAGCATCTCCCTGGCCAGCGCGACCCTGCCGGCGGGCAGGTGCACGCGCGTGGCCAGTGCCAGGCGCAACCACCCCACCTCGGACGCCGACGGCGCACGCACCGGGCGGTCGAGCAGCGGCGCGCCGACCTCGTTCGCGTCGAGGAGGCGGTTCGCGTCCATCAGCGAGAGCACCAGCTCCAGCGTGAGCCGGCCGGCGGTCTGGCCGCTGTCCGCGCACGGATCGGAGAACCTGCTCAGCAGGTCGAGGCCTTCACGGGCGGCACCGATGGCGGCGGCGAGATCGCCCCACCGCCGGTGCTGCGCGGCCTGCACCGCGCGGATCAGGCCGCGCAGCAGCAGACGTGTGTCGTCGTCGAGCGTCGTGTCGGCGACGTAGAGCTGGTCCGCCTCGGCGAGAGCCTGGGTGGGCTCGTCACCGCGGCCGACCGTGACGAGGCATTCGCTGGCCTGCACCAGTGCGGAGGCCCGCAGTTCCGCGGGCACGTCCGGCGCTTCGAGCACCGGCGTGACCGCCGCGAACCCCGTCAGCGGGGCTCCCACGGACCTCGCGCACGCCGCGAGCTCGACCCGCAACAGCCACGCGGTCTCGTACTCACCGGCGGCCTCGGCCGCCTTCAGGGCGTCGATCGCCCTGTCGGCGATGCGGACGCCGCGGCCCATGCGGTTGCCCGCGAAGACCACCAGCGACTCCGCACGAAGGCGGTCGGCTTCGTCGCGGCGGGTGGAGGCGAGCGCGACCGCTCGCTCGCCCAGCACCAGAGCGAGCTCGGGTGCGCGCCAACGCAGCATCCAGGCGGGCACGACCAGCGTGCTCACCTCGACGTTCGCCTGCGTCTCGCCCCTCGCCGCCACGACGTCGCCGTTGCCCTCTCAGTCTCGTGTCAGCTTGCGGTACGTGACACGGTGCGGCCTCGCGGCGTCCGCACCCAGGCGCTCGAGCTTGTTCTTCTCGTAGCCCTCGAAGTTGCCCTCGAACCAGTACCACTTCGACGGGTCCTCGTCCGTGCCCTCCCACGCGAGGATGTGCGTGGCGACCCGGTCGAGGAACCACCGGTCGTGGG
The DNA here is from genome assembly GCF_024648825.1 of Lentzea californiensis. Lineage (GTDB taxonomy): Bacteria > Actinomycetota > Actinomycetes > Mycobacteriales > Pseudonocardiaceae > Lentzea > Lentzea californiensis. Next base: position 392,954 of record NZ_JANBBE010000004.1, on the reverse strand, counting down.
AGATGACCACGGCGCAGCCGGGGAACTGCTCGAGAGCGTTCTCCAGCGAGCCGAGGGTCTCGACGTCCAGGTCGTTGGTCGGCTCGTCCAGCAGGATCAGGTTGCCGCCGAGCTTGAGCGTGAGCGCGAGGTTGAGGCGGTTGCGCTCACCACCGGACAGCACACCCGCGGGCTTCTGCTGGTCCGGGCCCTTGAAGCCGAACGCGCTGACGTACGCGCGGGACGGCATCTCGACGTTGCCGACGTGGATGTAGTCGAGTCCGCCGGACACGACCTCCCACACGTTCTTCTTCGGGTCGATGCCGCCGCGGTTCTGGTCGACGTAGGACAACAGGACCGTCTCGCCGACCTTGACCTTGCCGGCGTCGGGCTCCTCGAGACCGACGATGGTTTTGAACAGCGTCGTCTTGCCGACGCCGTTCGGACCGATGACGCCGACGATGCCGTTGCGCGGCAACGTGAACGACAGACCGTCGATCAGGACCCTGTCGCCGAAGCCCTTCTTGAGCTTGTCGGCCTCGACCACGACGCTGCCCAGACGCGGGCCCGGCGGGATCTGGATCTCCTCGAAGTCGAGCTTGCGGGTCTTCTCCGCCTCAGCCGCCATCTCCTCGTAGCGGTCGAGACGCGCCTTCGACTTGGCCTGGCGGGCCTTGGCGCCGGAGCGCACCCACTCCAGCTCGTCCTTGAGGCGCTTCTGCAGCTTCTGGTCCTTCTTGCCCGAGATCGCGAGACGCTCGGCCTTCTTCTCCAGGTACGTGGAGTAGTTGCCCTCGTAGGGATGGGTCTTGCCGCGGTCGATCTCGAGGATCCACTCGGCCAGGTTGTCCAGGAAGTACCTGTCGTGGGTCACGGCGAGCACGGCGCCGGTGTACTGCGCGAGGTGCTGCTCCAGCCACAGGACGCTCTCCGCGTCCAGGTGGTTGGTGGGCTCGTCGAGCAGCAGCAAGTCGGGCTTGCTCAGCAGCAGCTTGCACAGCGCGACACGGCGGCGCTCACCACCGGAGAGCTTGGTGACGTCGGAGTCCGGCGGCGGGCAGCGCAGGGCGTCCATCGCCTGGTCGAGCTGCGAGTCGATGTCCCACGCGTTGGCGTGGTCGAGCTCCTCCTGGAGCTTGCCCATCTCCTCCATCAGCTCGTCGGAGTAGTCGGTCGCCATCAGCTCGGCGATCTCGTTGAAGCGGTCCAGCTTCACCTTGATCTCGCCCAGGCTCTCCTGGACGTTGCCGAGGACGGTCTTCTCCTCGTTGAGCGGCGGCTCCTGCTGCAGGATGCCCACCGTGTAGCCGGGGGCCAGGTAGGCCTCACCGTTGCCAGGTGTGTCCAGCCCCGCCATGATCTTGAGCACGCTCGACTTGCCGGCGCCGTTGGGACCGACCACACCGATCTTCGCGCCGGGGTAGAACATGATCGTGACGTCATCGAGGATGACCTTGTCACCGTGCGCCTTGCGCACCTTTTTCATGGTGTAGATGAACTCGGCCATGGCGGCGATCGTAGAGCGGTGCCCAGAGGCTCCTGACCTCGGTCGCCGACAAGCAGGCGCGCACGTCCGGATCGAGGGTCACGCGACTCGGTGACCAGCCCGTTCCGTTCGAACGTGAACGACTCTCGGCGATCGGTCCTCGGCGGCTCCGATCTACGAGCTTCCCTCCTTCGTGGATCTCGGTACGTGCATTCTTCTCCGGCGGTGCCGCCGGTTCGGGCGTGTTCCCGAAGTCCGGGACCGGGTTGCCCCGAACGGCTCAGAACGGAACGGGTTCCTCGGCGGGATCTTCTGCGGCCCGCGGTTCAACGAGCGGGGCGGAGCCCAGTGACTACACCCGGCTCAAGTCCAGCCCGACGTGCAACGCGTCGAGGCTGAACGCCTGCCGCTTCACGTCGTCCTTCTCGTAGTGACGGATCCGCAGCTTGCCCTGGACGATCACGGGGTCACCCTTGGACAGCGTGGTCTTCACGCTGTCGGCGAGCTTGCGCCAGCACGACACACCCATCCACAGCGTCTCCCCGTCCTCCCAGTCGCCGAGTGCCGTGTTGTACCGGCGCTCGGTCGAGTTGATGCGGAAGAACGCGTTCGTCTTGCCGTCCTCGCCGTGCTTGTACGTGATGTCGCTGACGACAGTGCCAACAACTGTGATCACGGTGGAATTCCAGGACATCGGGCTCGCCTCCAGGTCGCGGGGTTCTGGACCAGGTTGCTCCGGAGGCGGGTGGCCGGGGTGGGGTGGCGGCGGATCTGTGGACAACTCGCGGGTTGTGGACAGGTCGAGATCTTGAACGGCCTCGAACCGCGGAATCGTCGGGGATCCGTGCTAGGGCGACGCTGGAGCGAGACGAGTGAGTGAGCGCCCACTCATTGACATGAGTGAGTACTCACTCATACAGTTGCGGACGTGTCAGAGGAACCACGCCGCCGCCGCGCCCCCGCGATGAGCCCGGAAGACCGCCGCGAAGCGATCGTCCAGGCCACGCTGCCGCTCGTCGTGAAAGCCGGCGCGAACGTCACCACCAGCCAGATCGCCGCCGCGGCCGGAATCGCGGAAGGCACGGTGTTCCGCGTCTTCAAGGACAAGGCGGAGCTGCTCGACGCGTGCATCCAGCGCGCGTTGCACTCGGACGAAGAAGTCGCACGCCTCGAAGCGATCCCGGCGGACGTGCCGCTCGAGGAGCGGCTCACCGCGGGAGTGGCGACGTTCAGCGGCTACCTCGACCGCATGTGGGGTGTCATCGGCGCGCTGCGGGAGTCCGGCTACCAGCCGCGCGACGAGGACCACAAGAAGCACAAGGGACCGCCGATCGGCATGCAGCAGCTGTCCGACGCCGTCGCCGGCCTGTTCGGCGACGCGGAGCTGCGCGTCAGCCCCGACCTCGCCGGGCGGATGCTGCTCGGCGCCGTCTTCACGAACCGCATGGGCTCGGGCTTCGGCCAGACCGAGGCCGAACCCGCCGCCATCGTGGAGCTGTTCCTGCACGGAGCACTCAAAACAGGGGGAACAGATGTCTGAGCTCATGATCGAAGCCCACGAGGTGAGCAAGAAGTTCGGCGACGTGAACGCCCTCGACGGCGTGAGCGTCACCGCGAAGAAGGGCTCCGTCCTCGGCCTGCTCGGCCACAACGGCGCCGGCAAGACCACGCTGGTCAACCTGCTCACCACGATGCTGCCCCCGTCCAGCGGCACCGCGAGGGTCGCGGGGTTCGACGTCGTGAAGCAGAGCCACGAGGTCCGCAGCCGCATCGGCCTGACCGGCCAGTTCGCCGCCGTCGACGAGCAGCTCAGCGGCCACGACAACCTCGTCCTGATCGCCCGCCTGCTCGGCGCCAGCCGCAGGCAGGCCCACTCGCGCGCGGACGACCTGCTGGAGCAGTTCGACCTCGTCGACGCCGCCAAGCGCAACGCCAAGATCTACTCCGGCGGCATGCGGCGGCGTCTCGACCTGGCCGCGTCGCTGGTCGGCAACCCCGAGGTGCTGTTCCTGGACGAGCCGACCACCGGTCTCGACCCGGCCAGCCGCCTCGCGATGTGGGAGATCGTCGAGAAGCTCGTCGCGGACGGCACGACCGTGCTGCTCACGACCCAGTACCTGGACGAGGCCGACCGCCTGGCCGACTCGATCACCGTGCTGTCACACGGGAAGGTCGTCGCGTCCGGCACGAGCGCCGAACTGAAGGCCCAGGTCGGCCAGCGCACGGTCACCGTCACACTCGACTCGGTGTCCGAAGTGGACATCGCGCTGAAGGCCATCGGCTCCGTGGGGCTCAACCCGGTCGCCGAAGGCCTCACGCTCACGACCCCCGTCAGCGCGTCACGCGACCTTGCGACAGTCGTGCGCGCGTTGGACGACAACGGCTTGGAGGCGCACGAAATCGGCCTCAAGGAGCCAACTCTGGACGACGTCTACCTCACTCTCGCTGCGAACTAGGGGGAACTCATGGCGACTTTGACCTGGCACGGAAGCAGCTACCCGACGCAAGTCCTCGTGCTGACTGGCCGTTCTCTGCGCGCACTGCTGCGCACGCCCGCTCTCGTCTTCTTCAGCATCCTGCAGCCGTTGATCATGCTGACGCTGTTCAGCCAGATCTTCGGCAGCATCACGTCCACGGCGAACTTCCCGCCGGGCATGAGTTACATCAACTACCTGCTGCCCGCGATCCTCGTGAACACCGCGATGCAGTCCTCTCTCGCGTCCGGCATCGGGCTCGTGCAGGACATGTCGAACGGTGTGCTCGCACGGTTCCGTTCGCTGCCCATCCGCCCGAGCACGGTTCTGTTGGCGCGCAACCTGTCCGACGCCGTCCGCACGGCGTTCCAGCTGGTGCTGATGATCGCGTTCGGAATCCTGGTGTTCGGGTTCCGGCCGGACGGCGGCATGCTCGGCACCCTCGCCGCGCTGGGCCTGGCACTGGTCGTCGGCTGGGCGCTGAGCTGGGTGTTCATCGCGATCGCCGCGTGGGTGCGCAAGGCCGAGCTCATGCAGACCGTCGGCTTCCTGGCGATGTTCCCGCTGATGTTCGCGTCCAGCGCGTTCGTGCCGGTCAACGGCCTGCCGGGCTGGCTGCAGGCGATCGCGAAGGTCAACCCGCTGACCTACGCGGTCGACGCCGCCCGCAGCCTGGCGCTCGCCCACCCCGTCACGGGGGTGCTCGGCGCACTGGTCACGAGCGGCGCGATCGCGGCGATCGGCGCGTTCTTCGCGGTCCGCGGATTCCGCCGCCCGCTGTCCGTCTGATTCGTGTCCTTGCTGCGCTAACCCTTTCCGGCAATCTTCTTCAGCATCGCGTTGTAAGCCTCGAGGTCGGCTCCTCCATCGGAGTCGGCCTTGCGGTCGTACCGCTTCGCGTCACGGCCGTCCTGCCGCGCCCACTGCGTGAGCAGGGCGACCATGACCACCAGCAACGGGATCTCGCCCGCGGCCCACGCGATGCCGCCACCGAGCCGCTGGTCCTCCAGCAGGTTCTGCACCCACGGCAACGCGAGGCCGCGGTAGAACTGCTCGCCGATGACGTTCGCGGAGCTCATCAGCACGACGCCGAAGAACGCGTGGAACGGGATCGACGCGAACAGCAGCCCCAACCGGCCGAGCGGCGGCAGCTTGTTCGGCGACGGGTCCACGCCGATCACGGGCCAGTAGAAGACGTAGCCCGCGAGGATGAAGTGCGCGTTCATCGCGAGGTGCGCCCAGTGGAACGGCAGCGCGGCCTCGAAGAGTCCCGAGAAGTACAGGGCGTAGAAGGAACCGACGAACAAGGCCAGCGCCACGAAGGGGTTCGTCAGCAGCCGCGCGACCGGTGAGTGCACGAAGGCCAGCACCCACTCCCGCGGCCCCGGCACCTCCTTGTTGACCGGCAGCGCGCGCAACGCCAGCGTGACCGGTCCACCGAGGACGAACAGGATCGGCGTCAGCATGGACAGCACCATGTGCGCCTCCATGTGCACGCTGAACATCGCGGGCGAGTACCGGCCCATGCCCGACGACGTCGCGAACAACAGCGAGAAACACCCGCACAGCCACGCGACGGTCCGGCCCACCGGCCACTTGTCACCGCGCTTGGTCAGCCTGCGCACGCCCAGGACGTAGAGCAGCGCGAGAGCCAGCGCCGCGGTGCCGAAGACCAGGTCGAAGCGCCAGTCGAACAGGATGGCCGCGAGCGTCGGCGGGCCGTCGAGGTCGTAGCCGATCGCGATCTCCGTGCGGCTGGGCAGCTCGGTGCTGCCGCCGGGAGGAGGCGTGCGGGCCAGCGCCACGGCCAGGCCGATGGTGAACATCATCAGCAGGACTTCGAGACCGGCGAGCTTGAGCAACGCGTGCGGCTTGCCGTCGACCACGCCCTTCACACCGCGTTCGCGCTGGAAGTAGCCGAACACGCCGAGCAGCAGCAGGCACGCCAGCTTGCCGAGCGTCAGCCAGCCGTACGTGGACGTCACGAGGTCGGCCGGTGTGATGCGCACCAGCGCGTTCACCACACCCGAGACGGCCATCACGATCCAGCAGACCAGCGCGATCTTCGAGAACCTCGTCGCGGCGAGAGGGAGGTGCGCGCCGCCACGCCTGCCGTGCGCGAGCAACGCGATCAAGCCACCCACCCACAGCACCGCGGCGACGAGGTGGAACAACAGGCTGTTGGTCGCCATGTCGTGCGAGCCGCCGGACGACGAGTGTCCTGTGACCGCGACCGGGACCAACGCGAAGATGGCACCGAACAGCAGGACCGTCGTCCATCCCCACGACAGCACCAGACGGCAGCCCAGTGCGAGCAACGCCACGATGATCGCCGTCAGGAGCCACGCCTTCGACTGCTCCAGCAGCATCGCCGTCGCGATCATCTGGCTGAAGCTGAACGAGCTCACCGGACGGTCGATCGCGGCCGCTGTGGTGAACGGCACTGACAACAGGGCGCCCACGAGCCACACGAGCGCGAACCACCCGGCGGTGCGCATCGCGGCGTAGCCGTCCGCTGCGAGAGTGCCGGACTTCTGCGGTGGCACGAGGAACGCCGCCAGCAACAACGAGCCGATGGTCACCACCGCGCCCATCTCGGTCAGCACTCGCACGATCTGCACCCCGGCTGGGGGGTCGCTCTCGAACGAGCTCAGCACGACGGCCGCGATGGCCGCCACTGCGAAGCCGATGACGACGAGGGGCACCAAACCCGTTCTGGTGGAGCGTTCGATTGCCACGCCCCGGAGCCTACGACCCTCTAGTGTTGCGCCGTGTGAGACGTTCTGTCCTTCTCCTGCTCGTGCTGCTTCCGCTGACCGGTTGCACGTACTCCATCCAGGGCGAACCCATCGCGGCACCGCTTCCGCCGCTCGCCATCGAGACGCCGCGCAAGACCGCCGGCGTCGACCCGTGCGCCCTGGTGACGGAGAAGGACCTCAAGCCGCTCGGCACGCTGAAGTTCAAGCCCGTGCCGCGGACCGAGTTGGCGAACTCGTGCCTGTACACGCTCAACGAGGGCCCGTACGTGATGGTGGCGGTGCCCTACCGGTCGTTCGACGAGTCGAAGAAGTCCCAGGCGGACGGGCGCGAGATCGAGACCGCCAAGCACGCCACGTGGCTCAGCTGCTCCCGGCCGTCCTCGGACAAGGACATGGTGTGCACGGCCACCATCGCCGTGACGCGCGACGAGTCGTTGCTGGTCGCCGTCGGCATGGGCGGCGACGCCACCGAGAGCACGGCGAGCAAGGCGCTGGAGCCGATCCGCCGGGAAGCGCTCAAACGGATGCCGCCTGCCTAGCAGCCCTCCTGGCCAGCAAGGTCGTAGGAATGATCAGCGCCGTGACGAGCGCCACGAACCCGAGTGAGACCACGAGAGAGCTGACGTGCGCGAGCCCGCCCACGATCGGCGGCCCCGCGAGGAACCCGGTGTAGGCGATCGTCGTCACCAGCCCGAGCTCACGCTCGCCACCGCTGCCGTCCGCACGCTTGCCGATCTCGCTCGCGAGGTCCATGACCACGGGGAACGAGAACGCGAGCCCCAGCCCGGCCAGGCCGAACCCGACGTAGCCGGCCGCGGGGAACGGGACGACCACCGCGAGCGCCAGCCCCGTCGCGGCCAGGCCTCCACCCGCGGCGAGCAGGCGGTGCGGGCCCAGACGCCGTTGGATCGGTTCGCCGAACCACCGTGAGAGCGCCATCGTGACGGAGAAGCCCGCATAGGCGTATGCGCCCGCCGCGTCGCCCATTCCACGCTCACGCACCATGAACAACGCCGACCAGTCCGCCGCCGCCCCTTCCGCGATGGCACTGCACAGCGCGACGCTCGCCAACAGCCAGAGGACAGGGCTCTTGAGCACGTTCGCTCGTTCGGTGACTTCTTCCCTATGACGCTCCCCTACTCCTCCGGGGATGCTCTTGGCGATGAGCGCGGTCACCAGCACGCCGGCAACCGCCGCCAGGACGAAGTGCTTCATGGGCGTCCAGTGCGCCTGAGCGGCCGCGGCGCTGCCCAGCGACCCGATGAGCCCGCCCACGCTGAAGCCGGCGTGGAACTGCGGCATCAGCGGCCGTTGCAAGGCGCGGACGACGACGACCGCGGCGATGTTCATCGACACGTCCATCGCCGCGACGCTCGCTCCCAGCGCGATAAGCGTCAGTCCGAACTGCAGCGGTGACTGCGACAACGCGAGCACGGGCAGAAGCAGCGGACTGAGGAGGCTGCTCGCTATCAGGACCCCACGCGACCCGTAGACCGCGCAGATCCGTGCCGCCAGCGGTGCCGTGAACGCCAGACCGGCGCTCGCCCCGAGCAACGCCAGGCCGAGGCTGCCCACCTCCGCGCCGGTCTGTTGCGCGAGCGCGGGCACGCGGGAGGCCCAGGTGCCGAAGACAGCGCCGTTCAAGAGGAAGACGACGAACGTGGCCAGGCGTGGGGACATGCGCTCCAGCATGACTGAAGCGCTTCAGCAGCGCCAGCGATGGGGGTGCGATCTCTCGCATACGATGCGTCCGTGGACTCCGACCGCCGACGCAGGCCGACGCTGGACACCGTCGCCGCAGCCGTCGGGGTCTCCAGGGCAACGGTGTCGAACGCGTACAACCGGCCTGATCAGCTGTCGTCGACACTGCGCGAACGCATCCTCGAGACAGCGCGTTCCCTCGGCTACTCGGGCCCCGACCCGGTGGCCCGCTCACTCGCGACCCGTTCGTCCGCCGCCGTGGGTTTCATGCTGCCGCAGGGCCTGTCCGGCGCGTTCTCGGACCCGGCGCTCTCGATCGTGCTCGACGGCCTGGCCCAGACCGTCGACGGCCACGACCACAGCCTCGTGCTGATGCCAGGCGACTCCACGGGCGGTCCGCGTCCATCGATCGTGTCGCGCGCACAGGCAGACGTGATGGTCGCCTACTCACTACCCGACTCCGCCCCGGCGTTCGACGCCGTCGCCGCCCGCGGACTGCCGCTGGTGGTGATCGACCAGCCGGTGCTGCCGGACTCAGCGCGAGTAGAGGTGCAGGACTACACCGGCACATGCGCGGCCGCGGCACACCTCCTCGCCCTGGGACACCTCAGGTTCGGCATCCTGACGTTCGCACTGCACCCGGACGGCCTATCCGGACCGGTCTCACACGAGCGCCGTTCGGCCGTGCCGTTCCGAGTGAGCCGAGACCGCCTGGGCGGCTACCTCGACACTTTGGAAAAAGCCGGGGTGGAACCGGACAATGTTCCGGTGTGGGAGGCCCGCGGCAGTGATCGCGAACTCGGACGTCTAGGCGCGCGGTGGCTACTCACCCGCACGCCGCGCCCGAGCGCTTTGCTGTGCACGTCCGACCAACTGGCCTTCGGAGCCCTCCAAGCAGCCCGAGACCTGACGCTCACCGTCCCGGGAGACATCTCGATCGTCGGCTTCGACGACGTCCCCGAAGCGGCCTACAGCGACCCGCCGTTGACTACCGTGCGTCAACCCCTGGCTGACAAGGGCCGCAGAGCCGGCGAGCTGGCACTGAAATTACTGGCCGGCGGAAGACCGCCACGGCCAACGAGACTCGACGTTTCCCTCGTGGAGAGAGCCTCAACGGCCCCACGAAAGTGATCCGTGTCACGTTTAGACAGTTTTCGTAACCCGTTTGGACGTAGGGCCGAAACAGTCGATCGACTTCGGACGATGTGTCCGGTGGGGGCACCGGTGGTCGCACTTCGTGGCGGCCTTCGCACCCCTCCAGCCTCTGTAGCTCAGTGGAGAGAGCGAGGGACTTCTAATCCCGAGGTCGCAGGTTCGAATCCTGCCAGGGGCGCTGGTAAGTGGTACGTGGAGAGGGTCTGCCGTCATGACGGCAGACCCTCTCCACATCTAGACGCCCGCCATCTCAAGCTCACGCCGCTTCTTCTCGCGCAGAGCCAGAACACTGTCGTGTGCGGCACGCACCAACTCAGCATCCAGCTGGCTGTCCTCCATCGCCTCGAAGCACATGAACGGCGCGAGCCTGAGCAAACGCTTCAGGAAGTCGCGAAGAACCTCACGCTCGCTCACGCCGCTGCGCTCCAGCCCACCCCACACCCGCAGAATTGCCTTCACCAGGTAAGGGCTCCCGCCCAACGCTTTGCGGCGAGCGTAGATCTGGTCGAACGCGGCTTCTCCCAGAATCGCCAGTGCCGCGTAGGGGTCCTGCTCGCTCGGATCGTGGACGAGGTGCGCCCGCCACCAGAGCCGACCAAACACGTGACGGGTGATGTCGGACGCCTGTACGCGGTCAGGACCTGGGGCCGGATAACGCCAGTAGGCGACATCCGGGAGGAGCACCAGCGACAGGAATGCCCAGACGTCTCCGGACGCCGCTTCTGCCGGCACCAGCCCCATCTCGCTGTGCAACATCTCCGCAAGGGCCAGGTCGAAGCTGGCTCGGGCGGCCTGATCGGACGCGCCTGGATAGCCCGCCTCTGTGGCCAGTCCGACCACCTTGGTCCGTAGTGCGGTGAGCTCGGCTGAGCCGACACGGTCTCCACCTGTTGCCACGAACACGGCAGAGAGGTGGGTCACGTCATGGCGCAGGGTGAGTTCGGGCAGGTCCAGATCGCGGTACTCGTTGTGGAGTGCCTTGGCGTGCCAGGGCAGAAGGCGGGGATAAAGGCGGCTCATCACGCCTCCTCGAAGATGCTCACGGCGGCCTGAATCTCGGACGCGAAGAGGCTCGGGGCCTGGTCACGTCGTCGGCGAAGATGCTGAACAGATGTGTGCGGGAAGAGGTTGGACAGCAGGTTCTGGAGCGTCGCGCCCAGGCTGTCCTCCGCGTAGTCGCTCTCCTCGCTGAAGTCCGGGTCCGCTATCGCGTGCTCGATCATGGTTCTGGCGATGTCGGCGTACGCCGCGGACAGGTACACCTTGTCGATCGCCCTGGGCGACGCGGCGTTCTGGAAGGCGGCCACCACCGCCTTCTTCTGTTCGTTGACGAGCAGGAGCAAGGCTCCCATCGTGGCGGTGTTCAACTCTTCGCTGAGCTGCACGTGCCACGCGGCATCGGCAGGGAGCGGCGTGGACGCGAAGTCGACCACGGCGATGGGGAACTGCGGTGCGTCGCCTTGGAGGTGCAGGGCGCGTTTGTTCGTCCACAACACCGAACCACCGCGGCGTGGAGCCGCGATCGAACCGGTCTCCTGCGCTTCTGCGAGTACCAGCTGCGTGTCGAGGGTGAGCAGCCCTCCCAACTGGGTACCGGACAGTTCGATGTCCAGGACGACGTTGTGGGCCCCTCCTCCGGACAGGGAGGCCCGCTGGGCCGTCCCACGCAGACCTGATCCGGTCGCGGTCCACACGACCACGAGCGACAACCGGGCTTCCGGTGACAATCCTGTCGACGAGTACACGGCGTCCAGGTCGACATGAACCTCGTTCCTGAGTCTGAGGCTCATCTGGTAATCCCAGTCCGGCAACGCCTCTGGCAGGTCGACGCTCTCACCGTCTACGACAAGCATCCACTGCTGTGCCTTGACGGCCTCGTCGCCCGGCGTGCGGTACGGAAGTGCTCTGCGACTCACCTCGCCACCTCCGCACGCTTCACAGCGACGCCGATCTCGGTCACCGTGTCAGGCGCGGGAACTACCAGCAGCCGCCAGATGCCCGGGCCTCCCGAGACGACGAGGTCGTTCGTGCGGTCGAGCAGTCCTCGTTCACTCTCCCAACCGAAGAACTCCGGTCGAGCCGCGCCGATGGGGGGATCCATCTCCCGCACACCGTTGCCCGGCAACAGGATCGCCAGTTGGGGCGAGACCTGTTGTGTGCCGGGCACCGGCAACCGGAACTCCTGCACCAGAACCACGTTTCCGTCGCGGATCTCGTAGTAGGGCTCGGCGACGTACTGCACCTTCGGGCGTGCGGCCGGCGGCTGTGGTCGAGGTGCCGCAGGGAGCGTGCCGGCCAGAGAATCCCAGCCAGGCCGCGCGTCCTGCGTCGGCATGTCCGGTCGAAGCCCGGTTCGATCATCGGGAACCTCGTCGCCACCGGGATACCGTCCGCCGTCCCAGGCAGGCGTGTCAGGCACAGGATTCGAGCCCGGCGAGAGAGTTTCGGCCACGAACACATCGCGCCTTTCCGGCTCCCACTCGACGTCCTCGTCGTCGTTCTGCGCCACCGGGTTCACCTTCGGCTTCCCGAATCGGACGCCGCCGCCGATGCCCCACGATCCGGTCACCAGACTGGAGAACTCCCTGCTCGCCGCGCCTAGTGGCACCTCCGCGCCAGGCGACCTGACCTTGTCGTTGATCGCGACGAGTGCGTCGAGCTTCTCCTTCAAGCGTGTGAAGGCGACCCTCACGAAGGTTTTGTCTCGGCCCTCCAACGATTGCCACGCCCAGGCGTCGTGAGTCGGCGGCTCGGACGAAGCGAACGTCGCGTCCATCTCCTCCGTCACGCGGAACACACCGGCATAGGACAGGTACTCCGCAGCCGGTTTCGGACCTTGGTGGTAGGTCACGACGAGTTCAGCGGTTCGCATCAGACAGACGTGGTGAACCGTCTTCTCGATGCCCATCCCGGTGGCGGCCGGCGTGGGTTCCAACGGCAACGCGGGCCGCTTCTCCAGCCCTAGCCTGCCGAGCACGCGCCTCGGATTGAACGACTCGAGCACGTGGCCCTTCTCCGCCGAGCACATGTTCTCGTACGCCTCGACGAAGAGGTCGATCGGTCGAGTGTCCCTGGGGTCCGGGACGGTGACCTCAGACCCCTGATGCCGCACGGAGAAAGTCATCGGTGGCCGCTCGTCTGCAACGGACAGCATCTTCGGCCACAGATTCCACAGGATGGCGTCGGCCAGGTAGTCAGTCGCCTCGTGCGGTTCGCGGTCACCGAGTTCGGGATCAATCACCACGATGCTGGTCCCGGTCTCATCTGCTTCGAAAGCGCGCAGGCCGAGCCTGTAGGCCATCATCTCCGCGTCTGGGCCGGTCAGAGGCTCTACGACATCGGCCTTCCTGTTTCCCCACCAGTGACGCCCTGTGTAGCGCGTCGCCTTGGAGCCGTTGCCCTTGACGTGGCTCTGCCAGAGAGCACACCCGATGAGCCGGGTCTCGAATCCGCCTTCGACACGGCACCGGGTGTGCACGAGCACAGCACCGGATTTTGCGATCAAGTAGAAGATGCCCTTGCCGAAGCCGTAGGTGCCGCCGCCGTGGGCGGTGTCCCGAGGCTCACCGATGTTGCGCACGAAGGAGACGAAGTCGTGGTCCTGGGTGACCGCGCTGTCCGCTCGCGTCGGTCCGCCCAGTCCGCTGGTCCCCCGATCCGAGATCGTCAGGATGTCGATCGTCGACGCCGACAACGACGCTCTGAGCGGCAGATGTTCGGTCTGGGGTGCGTCCCGCAGGAGCTCATCACGCCAGACCGGAGCGTGAGCGGCGCCGACCGTCTGGTAGTCGATCCGGTAGTCGACGGTGTGTCCAGGAAGCCTTGCGTCCCAACTGTTCTGAGCAGACTCCCGCACCAGAACGGTCAAGAGGTCCAGCTCTGGACGGCCGAGCTGGTTGCGGATCCCTTCGGCAGCACTCGCTCCATCGGGCGGAAAGGGCTGTGAGTACCACGCGGCGTTGTTCATCAATTCCCCCGAAGGATCTCGGCGAGGCGATCCTCGATCTGCGACTTGTTCAGCGGCTGCGTCGCGACGGTGTCCAGGTCCACGGTGTAGTGAACGTCTCTGACGGACTCCGGAATCGACTCGGAGCGAACTCGTGGGAACGAGTCGTCGATCTCGTACCACCGCTCCTCGTGAACGATGAACCGAACATCTCGGTAGAGGTCCGCGTCCACCGGCCGATAGCCCACCATCGACAACTTGGTGAAGAAGCCGCTCTCGTCGTCGGCAAGTCGCCTGATCTGATCGAGCAGGTCCAACAGTCCCGCGCCCTGCCCCTGTGATCGGGAGAGCCTGAACCACACAAGGTCGAGGTCACCTCCCGCAGGTACCTCCAGCTGTGCGGCACCGTGAACGCGAAATCTGCGCTCTTCCGGAGCAAGCGACGACTTGACCTCGATGGCGTGCCCTTCCGCGACGAAGTCGTGTCGGGCACCATTCGGTCCGAACCACCAGTCGGTGGCGGTCGGCCACGACTCCAGCAGCCTCTTGAGCACGAGGAGCTCGCCGAACAGTCCGGCGAGTTGTTCGGGCCCGAGCTCCGAGGACGACTTCTGGAACAAGGACCGCCACCGGTTGAGCACCGAGTACAGCGCCTTCAACGGTCGGTCCGGCTTCGCCTCAACGGCCTGAAGCACGTCCACGCACAGACTCGTGAACACGTCGTTGAGATCGGTTCGTGTACAACACAAATCGGCGTACCGAACGTAGGACGCCTCGTCTTCGAGAGGTCGTTCCCTCAGGCGCAGTGCCGATCCGTCTCCACTCGTCCGCACGTGTTGCGTCGAGGACAACGGCACGAGCAGGTGGCGGAGTCCTTCGTGGTCCATGGCCGCGTTGAGACTCCCGTTGTCCGAAACGGACGGAAGTCGGGACGTTCGAAGCCTGTTCGGGGCGGAGGCCACCTCTTGTTCGAGCTTGTTCCAGTGCTCGTCCAACAGGCTTCGGAGATGGTCGGCCATCACCTCTCCTCTTCGTACAGGCTGGTGAGGTCTTCCTCCTCGATGTCGACCTTCGACAGGTCCGCGCTGACGTACGTCCACTTGACGGCGTTGTCCTGACCGCTCGGCTTCGGGAACACCAATCCGACGCCGATGGCGTCCTCTTCCAAGCCGAGCGGATCACGATGCGTCTTGTGAGGCTTGGAGTCCTTGTCGATCGCGTAGAGAACGAGGAGTCCGGTCGATGGCGACTGGGAACGACGCAGATCCTCGATCTCTCCCTCGCTCAGGCCGCTCTTGCTCTTGGGTGTCCGCAGGTCGATGGCCGCGTCCCTGCGGCTCATCAACGTCTTGATGTCGACGGTTCCGTCGGTGATGGCTCCCGGCAGTCGAGCGCGGGTGTTCTGTCCGATCTCGACGCCGGACGCGAACTCGAAGGACCTGGTGTTTGGCTTGCCCAACGGGTTACCGACGATCGCGACGTTCCATCGACGCAGCGCCGAGGCCGCGGTCACGCGCTTCTTGATGTAGGCGGAGATCAGGCCCGCGTCGCATTCCTGGGACCTCTCATGGAACTCGTAGGTCTCCAGGAAGTCCAGAACCCGCTCATGATCGACATCGCGGAACAGGAACCGTCCAGCAGGCACATCGGAATCCTGGAACGCCCCGTCGGCGATCGAGCCTGCGACAAGACTCTTGGCCGCCTGCTGGTTGTTCAACAACCACTTGGGGTCCGTCTTGAAGTACCTGGTCTGAATGCGCTGCCCGCCGTAAGCGAACTCCGCCTTGACGGCGTCCTTCATCTTCGCCGCCGCGGTGACTCTCAGCTTCGGATGGGTCCTGAGCCGTACCGCGAACTGCAGCGGTGTCTTGTCCTCGACCATGTAGACATCGACGTCACGCCGCATCTCGTTCTCCACCGTGGCGAGATGGCGGAACCAGTCACGAAGCTCGACGGTCATCCAGATCCGGGGCAAGTCCGCGTAACCGTTGCGATATCCGAACCAACGCCCCATCTGCAGCAGCGTGTCGTACGCCGAGACGGCCCGCACGAAGTAGCTCACCGCCAGACCTTCGAGAGTGAGGCCACGGGACAACGTGTTGCCGCCGACCGCGATGGCGGTGACCGGACCGCCCTCGTAGTCGAGCCTGTCCTTGCTGCTCGAGTTGTCCATGATGATCCGACACGACCGGATGGCCTCCGCCAGCATCGGCTCGAGTTCGCTGAACTCCAGTGTGCGTTCACCGAAAGCCGCGGCGTCGACTTTGCCGGTCTCCTTTTCCCAGATTTCACGGAACTCGTCGAGCAGGCCCCGATCGCCTGCTTCGACCGCTTGCAGGCACTTCTCTCGCAACCCTCGAAGCGGTGGACCGAAACTGTTGTGCACCGAGGTGTTCACACTCGTGTGGATCAGCATGGTGCAGTGGGCCTTGCCGGTGCCGCGCACACGCCGAGCCGCCGTGGTCAGCCAGAAGTAGAGAATCGCCTGGCGGAGACTTCCGGAGATCGTAGGCATGAAGCCGTCGACGTCCGTCTTCGAGACGGGCCGGACGAGGTGCACCTCGTCATCGGGCACATCACGGATCATGTCATGCCCGTCGAAGACGTCTTCCGGATCCTCGCCGTCCAACGCGTCCCGACCGAACAGCACCTCGGTGCCGAAGTGACCCTCCGGTTGGGGCAGGTTGACGATGAAGTCCTTGGGATAGAGGTCTTCTGGCACCGACGGGTCGATCAGGAGGTTCGCGAACGGCGTGGCCGTGTAGCCGACGTACGCGGACTTCGGCAGCCGGTTGAGGATCCGGCAGATCAAAGGGTTGATCGTGCCGGTCGCGACCGTGGCCTGGTCCGCCTCGTCGTCGATGATCAGCGCGGGGCTGTCGCGCAGATGTTCCTTCGCGGAAGCGAGCCACTGGTCGAACTTCTCGAGCACGGCCCGGTTCTTCTTTATGACGCACAGGACGTGCTGCTTGTTGGCCGTGGCGAAGTACGCCGTGGCGTTGGCGGGCGGAGAGAAGTCCTTGTCCGGGTCGGTGAGCTGCATCCAGCCCGAGGGGTTGGGCCTGACCAGCTGCTGCTCCAACCGCAACTGCGTTTGCCTGCGCAAACCGTTGTGGATACCCGCCAGCACGATGAACAACTTGTACCCGCGATCGGCGGCTTTGGCCATGACCGCGGTGAAGTTCGTGGTTTTACCTGATTGAACGTACCCGACGACCAAGCCGCGAGCGGAGAACGCCTTTTCCTTCGGATGACTGAGCATCGAGACGACCTTGGTCGACGCCGTGTCGAGATTATCGATCGACGACTCGGACCATCCGTCCTTGACCAGCAGGCCCTTGATAGCGGGCCAGCACTTGTCCTTGGGACGAGGTCCGGTGTACCAGGTGAAGCGATTACCAAGGACTACCGACCTCGGCTCCTCACGTTCCTTGATCTTGATCGTCTCTTGTTCGTGACGATCCCTGACCTGTTGCAACAGCTCCTGCTCGACGCTGAGGATCTCCATCTTTTTGATCGCCTCGTCCGGCGTCCCGGACTCGAGCAAATCCATGAAGACGTCGTACACCTGATCGAGCTTGGACGACACAGATCCTCCACCAGTGCGGGCAGAACGCGTTTCCGAGGCGCTTTTGAGCGAATACGCCCCAGGCCTCTCATCTGCCAAGTAACAACTACGATCGCACAAGCCGACCCATTCGTTACTCGAATCGCCACCATCTGGCGGAACTGACCTCAGATGGAGTACAAACGGATACCGCCCGCGATCCCGCGCCACGCCGGCGGGCATGGTAGATGCAACGACATCCGCCGGCTAGCATGTGAACACAGGTTCGATCAGCTGGTCGAACCATCCGAGGTCACAACGACCTCACCGGCTACGCAGAGTTGGAGCTCGATGTCCGATCGGTCCAGAGCCAGCGCGAAGACGCCACCGCTCAAGGTGATCGATCTGTTCGCGGGGTGCGGTGGTCTGTCCGAGGGGTTCCGCGAGTCGGAGCGCTTCACCCCGGTCGCCGCGGTCGAGAAGGATCTCTACGCCGCGGCGACCTACGCGGCGAACTTCGGCGAGGAGCACATCTACCAGGGCGACATCGCGGACTGGGTGAAGGGCGATCTGCCCGAAGCCGATGTCGTCGTGGGAGGCCCGCCGTGCCAGGGCTTCTCCAACCTCGGTGCCAAGCGCGAGGACGACGAGCGCAATGATCTGTGGGAACGCTACGTCGACACGCTGCTCAAGGTGAGGCCGAAGGCCTTCCTCCTCGAGAACGTCGACCAGTTCCTGAAGACGACGCAGTTCGCCGCGCTTCGCAAGCTGACCCAGCGAGGTGGCGAGCTCAGCGACTACAGCATCGACTTCGGCATCCTTCGAGCCACCGACTTCGGCTCGTCACAGCTCCGTCGCCGTGCGATCGTGATCGGCACGCACCGCGACGTGGAGCAGATCCCACTCCCCGCCGTCCAGGTCGCGCCTGCGGCATGGCCGACGGTCAAGGATGCCATCAGCGACCTCAACCAAGCAGTGCCTGAGACACAGGTCGACCTGCCGCCTGGCCGCGTGTACGAGGTCTTCGGTCGCGTGGTCCCCGGCAAGTACACCGCGAACGAGCTGCACATCACACGGAACTACCAACAGCTGTCGAAGGACAGGTTCGAGGCGATCCCGGAAGGCGGCAACCGGTTCGACCTTCCCGATCACTTGAAGGCCCCGTGTTGGATCAAGCACACGACCGGGTCAGGCGATGTGATGGGCCGGCTGCGATGGGACAAGCCGTCCGTCACCATCCGCACGGAGTTCTTCAAGCCGGAAAAGGGCCGCTACATCCACCCGTCCGAGAACCGTGCGCTGACTCATCACGAAGCCGCCAGGTTGCAGGGATTCCCTGACACTTTCGAGTGGTGTGGCCCGAAGCTCGAGATCGCACGCCAGATCGGCAACGCGGTACCGGTGCAGTTGGCCCAGTACCTGGCCAGGCACATCGCGAACGGATTGGCCGACCGACCGGCGAAGTGACCGCGATGAGCATCGAACGTCCGACGAAGGCCGCCAACGCCGGTGTGCGCCGCAGCATGCAGAGCAACAAGAGCCGCGACACGAAGCCGGAGTTGGCGATCCGCAGGCTGCTGCACGCGCGCGGCCTGCGTTATCGTGTCTCCTACCGACCGCTGCCGGGGGTCCGGCGCACTGCGGACATCGTGTTCACCCGGCTCAAGGTGGCCGTGTTCGTCGACGGCTGCTTCTGGCACGGTTGCGAAGAGCACCACACCGTCGCCGCGACGAACGCGACCTACTGGGCCGAGAAGGTTCGTGGGAACAGGGAACGCGACCAGGAGACCGACCAAATGCTGCGTGATGCCGGTTGGTTGCCCGTCCGCATCTGGGAACACCAGGACCCTGCGACGGCAGTGGAACAGATATCAGCCCTAGTGGAGTCGTCGGGCGAGCGAGGCGCACCTCCGAGCACCCCTGAATAATCAAGCTCGTGGACAAGACGCGGTTGGGCATCGGGCTGGTCGTCGGCGTGCTCGTGGTGCAGACGGCGGCGACCCTGCTGTGGAACCCCGGCGCGACGCTGACCGGCATCGCGCTGGCCTTCAACGCCGTGGCCGCGGTGTCGGCGTTCCTGTTCGCGCGGCGGGGCGGGCAGGCTGCCTGGGTGGTCGGCGGGTGGTGTGCCGGGTTCTTCGGGTGGCACGTGCTGGGGCTCGGTGAGCTGGCCGGCTGGTGGACGACCGGGCTGGACGCCGCGTTCCTCGTCGGGGGCGGGTACCAGGGGTCGGTCGTCTACCAGGCGGTGCTGGCCACGGCGGCTGGGTTCGCCGTGCACCTGTTGTTGCCTCGTCAGCGCCAGGTTTCCGCGACGTAGGCGTCGAAGCTGGTGGCTGGGCGGTTCAGGAGGCGGGCCACGTCGTCGGTCGGGGTGGCCAGCTGGCCCTTGCGCATGCTTTCGAACATGCCGTTCAGTTCGGTGGCCACCTCTTCTGGGGCGCCTTGGGCCAGCAGGGCTTCGCGGTACTCGGCCGGGGTGAGTTCGACCAGTTCGATGGTGCGGCCGGTGGCTGCGGCGATCTTGGCTACGGCGGTGGCGAAGGTGACTCCCTCCGGGCCGGTGAGGTCGTAGGTCTTGCCCTGGTGGTCGTCGGTGGTGAGGGCCAGGGCGGCTACCTCGGCGATGTCCTGGACGTCCACGAACGGTTCCGGGGTGTCGTCGACGGGCAGGGAGAGGCGGCCCGCGTCGATTTCGGGCTGCCAGACCTGCTCGGAGAAGTTCTGGTTGAAGTTGTTGGCGCGCAGGATGGTCCACGGCAGGTCGCTCGACCTGACCGCCTTCTCGGCGGCGTGCATGCCCCGGAAGACGTCCGGTGGGGTCTGGTCGAGGCCACGGCCTGAGAGCAGGACTACGCGGCGCAGGCCTGAGGCCGCGGCCAGTTCCACGAACGGTGACGCGGCGGACGGGTCTTCCGGGGCGATCAGGTAGGCGGCGGTGGCGCCGTGCAGGAACTGCTTCCAGGTCGACTGGTCGTTCCAGTCGAAGCCGGTCGCGCGGGAGGCCTTGCGGAGGGTGGCGCCGGCGGCTTCGAGGGTGCGGACCACGCGGCGGCCCGTCTTGCCGGTTGCGCCCAGGACGAGGATCTCTTCGGTCATGTGCTCAGCCAACCCGTGTGGGCGGGGAGAGGACATGGGTGAGAGTTCATCGACGATGTTCGATCGTTCGGGCCGTATCGTGGAGGGCATGGAGCCGTTCGACGAACTGCTGCGCGGGGTGCGCGCGGATGGTGCCGGTGTGCGCCGGACCGAGATCGACGGAACGCGCGTGTTGCCTGGGCTCACGTTGTACGCGGTGGCGTCGGGTGAGATCAGCGTGCGCGGGCAGACCGCCAGGGCCGGGGACATCCTGGTGGTGCAGGAGTCCGTCGCGACGCAGGGGCGTGCGTCGGTGGTGAGCGGGACGTACGAGGTCACGGGCGCCGTGGCGCGGCGGCTCACCGCGGTGTTGCCGGACGCGCTGGTGGCGCCGGGGGTGGACGGGTGCGCGGAGTTCTACGCCACCATCGGCATGGAAGGGCCGGGGGTGGTGGCGGACCGGTTGCTGGACTGGCTGATGGTGTGCGCGCTCAAGGAGTGGTTCGACCGCGAGCACGGCGACGGGTGGCTGGGTGCCCGGGCCGACGTGGTCGTCGGGCCGGTCCTCGAGGCGATGCACGCGAGTCCCGAACGCGCCTGGACGCTCGCCCTGCTGGCCAAGGAGGCCGGGGTGGCGCGGACGACGCTGGCGGGCAGGTTCGCGAAGCTGGTCGGGGTGCCACCGCTGACGTACCTCACGGAGTGGCGGATGGCGCTGGCGGCCGATCTGCTGGCCGAGTCGTCGGCGACGGTGGCTTCGGTGGCGCGCAGGGTCGGGTACGCGGACGCGTTCGGGTTCAGCGCCGCGTTCAAGCGCGTGCACGGGTTCAGCCCGAGCGAGTGCCGCACCCGGTGCGCCGCGAGCGCGTGACGTCGAGGCAGCAGCGGACGAAGTCGACGGCCGCCTCACCGGGGTCCGGCAGCCACGCAACGGCCACCTCGCTGGGACTCACGCCCCTCACGGGCACGTAGACGATGTCCGGCCGCGAGTAGAAGTGGGACGTGGACGCCGGAACCAGGGCGATGCCGCAGCCGCCGGCGATCGCGCCGAGGAACTCGTCGGGGTGTTCGGTCACGGCGCCGACGCGCACCTCGCGACCGTCCCTTTCGGACAACGCCAGCCAGTGCTCGCGCCAGGTTCCCTTCAGAGCGGGGGCGACGATGACCGGGTCGTCCCACAGCTCGGGAAAGTCGATCGAGGAACGGCCGGCCAGCCGGTGCGCGGAAGGCAGTGCCACGCAACGGGATTCGCTGAACAACGTCCGCACGCCGAACGTCTCCTCGCCCGGGAAGGGTAATCGCAGCAACGCGACGGGCACCTCCGCACCGGCGAGGCCTGCCGACGGGTCCGACCAGGGAGCCTGCTTCAGATCTACCCGCCAGCCCGGCCGGAGCCGCCCGAACTCGCGGACGATGGCCGGCGTCGCGTCGTTCGCCGCGCTGGCCAGGAAACCGACGCGCAGCACACGGGCGGCGCTCCTGGTCTCGCTCACCGCCACGTCCCAGCCCGCGAGCATCGGCGGGACGCGCGCGGCGAGGGCGTGACCGGCCTCCGTCAGCCTCATCCCGGTGCTGGACCGCGTGAACAGCCGCACGCCCAGCTGCGATTCCAGGTGCTTGAGCTGTTTTGTCAGTGATGGTTGTGACACGAAGAGCCGGTGCGCAGCGCGCGTGAGGTTGCCCTCCTCGGCGATGGCGGCGAAATACCTCAGCAGCCTCGTGTCCACGTCCATGCCGCCCAGGCTATGGAGCCGGACATCAACCACAAGTGAGCACACCCGCCAATTGGTGATCCACGAGGTACACGGCCGCCTCCGGGGGGACCTGACCGATCAGCACCTGGAGCATCAGGCCGTCGACGAACGCGAGCAGCGCCATGGCGTCTCGTTCGGCATCACCACCGGGACGTACCTCGGTGATCATTCCCGCCAGCCACGCCACCATCTCGCCGTTGCCCCGCCGCAACGGCTCCCCCAGGCGCGGTTCGACCACGGCCTGCGCGAGGAACGCGGCGAGCACCGGCGCCTCCGCACGGGCCGCGGGACTCAACGGCAGCAACTCCAGCAGGATCGCCCGCAGGTGCTGCGCGGGGTCGTCGGCCCGGACGGCGCCGAAACGCGCCGCCACACGGTCGCTGATCAGCTCGAACGCGAACATCAGCATCTCGTCCTTGGCCGCGAAGTAGTGCTGGACGCGTCCCATGGACACCCCGGCCTCCGCGGCCACGTGACGCAGGCTCACCGCTTCCAGCCCTCGTGCGGCGATCAACCTGCACACGGCGTCACCGATCTGGCGTCGGCGTTCGTCGTGGTCGACCTGCTTCGGCATGCACCAACTCCAATGCAATCGCATTGCAAACGACGAGCTCGGCCTCAAGCCCGGCAACGCCGTACTCGACATCGGCTGCGGCAGCGGAGCGCTGATTCCCGCGCTCGTGGAAGCCGTTGGACCACAAGGACGTGTGGTCGCCGAGCTGAGGGAGGTGTTCGAACGCGTGGAGCCGGTGTTCGCGGCCGAGGGCGAGACGACGACCGTGGTCGTGGCGACGAAGGTCATGGATACGGCCACCCGTTCGGCGCGCACACCTTCCCGTCCTGCGGAATGAACGCGCCCTGAGGAACTCCGCCGGTGATGCGGACGATCTCGTCGTTGGACACGCCGAACGTCTGCTGCATCATCACCGGCGCCGGGCCACCGGCGACGCCACAGGGCTGGTGTCCCTGCCCGAACGCGTGCCCGACCTCGTGGTTGACCATGTAAGTCCGGTACGTGTGGAGGTCCGGCAGGAAGGCCACGGCACCGCGGATCCAGCGGGCCGCGCTGAGGAACACGAAGTTGCCGTCACGGCACGAGACGTCGACCGGGATCTCGAACCCGCAGGCGGTGCGGGCGGTCTGCTGGGACGTCAGCCGCACACGCACCGACGCGGCACCGGAGACGCGCTGCACAGAGCGCGCGCCTCGAGCCGTCCAGCCACGCGGGTCGGTGAGAGTTGCGTCCACGAACGCCGCGAAAGCCTGTTCGTCGACGGTGATGCCGTTCTCGACTTCCACGGCGTAGGTGCGCAACGGACCCGAGCCGACCACCGGACCGCTGCCGGGGACGACGTGGAACGTGCCGGCGCCGGCCACCGGGAACTCCGGGCCGTCGGGCAGGTCGGAACTGGACGCGTAGACGCGCGGCGGTGGCGGTGCCGGCGAGGACGGGACCTCGGCGGACGTGACGGCGGACGTGACCGGTGGCGTGGTCGGAGCGGCAGCGGGGGACGTCTCGCCTGCCAACTGCGTCGTCGTCAGCAGGACCGCGGTCAGCCCGACCGCCGCCAGAGCCAGGTGCACCCTCATGACGGCAACGCTCGCCGGAACTGATGAAGAACCTGTTTGCGTTCCGCTTGACTGTCGTGAAGGCCTGCATACTTCGGACTGTGTGCGCTCACATTCTCGTCGCGGAGGACAACGTTCACCAGGCTGAACTCGTCCGCCGGTACCTGGAGCACGACGGGCATTCCGTGGTGGTCGTCCACGACGGGCGGGCGGCGATCGACGAGACCCGGCGCCGCAACCCCGACCTGCTGGTCCTCGACGTGATGATGCCGCTGGTCGACGGCATCGACGTGATGCGCGCCGTCCGGACCGAGTCGGACGTGCCGATCGTGCTGCTCACCGCGCGGTCCACGGAGGACGATGTGCTGCTCGGGTTCGACCTGGGCGCCGACGACTACATCACGAAACCGTTCCGGCCACGGCAGATGGTCGCGCGGGTGCGGACGATCCTGCGGCGCACCGGTCGTGCGCGCGAAACGAACGCCACGGTGCTCAAGGTCGGCGATCTGACCGTCGACCCGATCCGGCACGAAGTGCGCATCAAAGAGGAGCTGGTGAGCCTCACGCCGGCGGAGTTCCGTTTGCTGGCCAAGATGGCCGCACAGCCGCAACGGGTGTTCACACGCGAGCAGTTGCTGGAGGACGGGTTCATCACCGCGCGCACGGTCGACGTGCACATGATGAAACTGCGCCGCAAGATCGAGCAGGACTCGCGCCGGCCGGAACGGCTTCTCACCGTCTACGGCATCGGGTACAAGCTCGTTTGACTTCCTCTCCCTCGTGAACGAGGGAGATTCCCACGGCTCGCGCCGCAGGTTTTCTGCTTCGTCACCGACTGCCCGCCCGGAAGGTTTCGTTGAGGTCTTACACCGGCTCCACAAACTGTCACCGCCAGCCCGGCGGCCAGGATGTTGCGTGCCGCGTTCACGTCTCGGTCATGGGTCACACCGCAGACGCAGGTCCATGTGCGCACGCCCAGCGGCATCGCCGCAGCCAGCGCGCCGCAGACCGAGCACAGCTTGGACGACGGGAAGCAGCGATCCACGACGATCACATCCCGCCCGTACCAGTGTGCCTTGTACTCCAGCAGCTGCCGGAACTGCCGCCAGCCCGCATCACTGATGGCACGGGCCAGGCGAAACGCCAGCTCCTCCGTTCGCTTCCACGCGGTGAGCAAACCCGACGTGGCCTCGTAACCGACCCGCTCCCCACGCAGCGCCTACGCAACCGCACGGGCCCGCAACGCCAAGTTGTAGATCTTGCGGACACACCCGAACGTGCGCGACAGCTCCGCAGCCTGCGCCTCGCTCGGATAGAAGCGGTACCGGAACGCCCGCTTCACCAGCCCATTCACCGTTCACACACTACCCGGCAACTGCGTGTGCCCGTACGACTGAGGCGTGGACGCCGTATCGCCCTGAAGGCGCCCCCGCTGTTCCCTCTCTATTTCGCAGAGGTCCGATTCCTCCACGTCCAGAAGGACGAGGTCTCCTCGAAGGACTTCAGATGAAAAGCCTGCTGGTTCGGTTCTTCCTGTTCTCCTTGGTGATCGCGGCCTGCTCGATCGCCGTCACGGCGTGGCTCGCGTCGCAGGCGACGACGGGGGCGATCCGGCAGGAGCAGGGCGACGTGCTCGAGACGGACGCACAGATATTCGACGAGCTGGTGCGCCACGCGGCCACGCACGAGGACTGGACGGATGCGAAGTCCGCTGTGGACGGTATCGCGCAGAAGTACGGCCGCCGGATCGCGCTGACAGACGGCAACGGTACGACGCTGGTCGACACCGGCGGCGAGAACGCGCCGCAACTGCCCATCACCCCCAAGGCACTGGTCGACCCGCTGAACGTCAACGGAAAGATCGACCCCAGGGCGGTCGGGCCGTTCAAGCTCAACGACGAGGAGTACCGCACGCTGTACGCCTATGCGGACCAGCTCCTCCAGTGCAACAACAGGATCACGCTCGTGGAAGCGCCCAACGGCCGGCCGCGGCTGCCCGACCTCGGGCCCGGCGAGCTCTCGATCTGGGAGGACTGCCCGGTCGGCAATCGCCTCTACACGCTCACGGTGACGGAGAAGGCCGCGTACGGACAGCTCCAGGCGCTGTTCTCGAAATGCCTCGACCAGCGAGGCTGGAGCGGCAGGAACTACGGCAAGTCGCTCACTCCCACCACCTTCGACTGGGAGATCACGACCGTCGACGGCGCGCCGCCGGAGGTGGTGGCGTGCATGGACAGCTCGCGTCGCGAACAGCTCCGGCCGCACGTCGCGGCGCCGGCGCAGCTGTTCCTCACCTCACCGACCGGCGACGAGCCGATGGCGATCGACCTCTCGACGACCGGCGCCACCCGGATCACGTTGGTGGCGCTGGGAATCCTTGCACTTGCCGGGTTCGCGTCGTGGCTCACCGCCACACAGCTCGTGCGGCCGATCCGAGCCCTCACCGCCGCCACGAAACGCACTGCCGAAGGCGATCGGACGGCACGGGTGGACGGCGGCTCGGGTGAGATCGGCGAGCTCGCGCGGTCGTTCAACGCGATGTCGGAGAAGCTCGCCGAGACCGAACGCCAGCGGCAGGCCATGGTCAGCGACGTCGCGCACGAGTTGCGCACGCCGTTGGGCAACATCACCGGCTGGCTGGAGGCGACGCAGGACGGGCTGGCCGAACCGGACCCGCACCTGATCGACATGCTGCTGGAGGAATCCCTTCTGCTGCAACGACTCGTGGACGACCTGCACGACCTCGCACAGGCCGACGCGGGCACGCTGCGGCTGCACCCCGAGCCGATCGCGCTGGACGACGTCGTGGACCAGGTCGTCAACGCGCAGCAGAACCGCGAGATCCTGCTGCGCGCCGAGACCACGCCGGTGCACGTCACCGCGGACCCGGTGCGACTGCGGCAGGCGCTCGGCAACCTCGTCGCGAACGCCGTGCGCTACACCCCTCCGGGCGGCGAGGTCGTCGTGAAGTTGTTCCGGTGGCAGGACGAGGCCGTCCTGGAGGTCACGGACACCGGTACCGGCATCGCGCCGGACGACGTGCCGCACGTGTTCGACAGGTTCTGGCGGGCGGACAAGTCCCGCAGCCGCCGCACGGGCGGCAGCGGGCTCGGTCTCGCGATCACGCGGCACCTCGTGGAGGCGCACGGCGGCACGGTGTCGGTGACGAGCACCCTCGGCGAGGGGTCGACGTTCCGGATCAGCCTGCCGGCATGAGACCCAGCAGGTCCACGTTGATCATCCCGGCCGCCTGGGCGCCCTGAGCGGCGGCGACGATCACGATGGCTGTCGGGTCCGTGACGTTGCCGGCCGCGTAGACGCCGGGCACGCTCGTGCGGCCCTTCGCGTCCGTGCGCACGAACGGGCCGGCCATCGTCTCTGCGGTCTCGGCACCCAACGCCAGCAGGAACTCGTCACGCGGTTTGACCGGTGCGGAGTACACGAGCGCGTCGGCCGGTACCCGCTTACCGCCGGAGATCACGGCGACCAGCCGGTCGTCCTCGACCTCGATGCCGTCGACCGAAGGCACGTGGGTGACGTCGTCCGACCACTGCCGGACCAGCGCGACCTTCATCTCCTCGCCGAACACGACGAGCTTCTGGTCGCGGACCTCGTAGCCGTGGCAGTACGGGCAGCCGAAGACGTCGCGGCCCCAGCGTTCGCGCAGGTTGTCCGGCACCTCGTCGACCAAGCCGGTCGCGAACAGCAAGCGCTTGGCACGCACCGTGCGCTCGCTCAGGTCGACCGCGAACCCGTCGTCGAGCTTGGTCACGCCTCGAACCTCGTCGTTGACGATCTCTCCGCCGTACCCCTCGACCTCGGCCCTGCCGTGCTTGAGCAGTTCCAACGGTGAGAAGCCGTCGCGAGAGAGGTAGTTGTGCATGTGCGCGGCCGGGGCGTTGCGCGGCTCGGCACCATCGACCACGAGCACGCTGCGGCGCGCCCTGGTCAGCATCAGAGCGGCGCTCAGTCCGGCCGCTCCCCCACCAATGATCACCACTTCGTACGTCATGGTTCGAGAGTGCGGTCGACAGTCCAGTTTTGGCAAAGTAAGTTGCTGTTATGGCAACAACCGTGGGGCAACGGCTCGCCGCGCTGCGGGCCGAGCACGACCTGACGCTGGCGTCGTTGTCCGAGATGACGGGCATCTCGAAGTCGACGCTGTCGCGCCTGGAGACCGACCAGCGCAAGCCGACGCTGGAGCTGCTGCTGCCGTTGTCGCGGACCTACCAGGTGTCGCTGGACGACCTGGTCGGCGCGCCCGAGGTGGGTGATCCGCGCGTCACGATGAAGCCGCGCGAGCTCAGCCACGGCCGGGTCGGCATCCCGCTGACCAGGTCGATCGGGCCGCTGCAGGCGTGGAAGATGATCATCTCAGACCCGGAGCTGCACGAACCGCGCGCGCACGAGGGATACGAGTGGTTCTACGTGTTGAGCGGGCAGATCCGGCTGCGGCTCAGCGACAAGGAGGTCGTGCTGCGCGCGGGCGAGGTGGCCGAGTTCGACTGCCGGCAACCGCACAGCTTCAGCAGCGCGGACGGCAGGCCCGCCGAGATCCTCAGCCTGTTCGGCAAGCAGGGGGAACGCATCCACACCCGCGCGGCGCCGCCGAACAGGTCATAGTGGAGGCATGTGCCGAAACATCCGGGTGCTCCACAACTTCGAACCGCCCGCCACGTCCGACGAGGTGCAGGCCGCGGCGCTGCAGTACGTGCGGAAGGTGGGCGGGGCCGCGAAACCGTCCGCGGTGAACCAGGCCGCGTACGACAAGGCCGTCGCGGCCGTGGCGGCGGCTACGCAGGAACTGCTCGACGCGCTGGTGACCACCGCACCGCCGAAGGACCGCGAGGTCGAGGCGGCGAAGGCCAAGGCCCGTGCCGCCGAGAGGTACGGGAGCTAGTTCCGGACGCGGGTGTCGAGGTACATGCAGATCAGCTTGGCCGCGATGCCCGCGGAGCCGACGATGAAGGCCTGGTCGGGGCCGAGCGTGACGGCGATGGCCCACAGCAGCAGTGCGATCAGCACGAGGATGATCGTCACCTGCATCGCGTGCGGCCAGTTGCCGGGGTGGACGAGCCACCTCTCCAGCTGCCGAGGCTGCGGAACCTCCACGTCACCCGCTCTATCGGGTGAACGCTCCGCCTTGACCGCCATCGTGCTCCCTCGTCGCGACGCCTCCTGGTGAACTCCATTCTCCTGAGTTGATCTTCTACGGAGTGTTACTCCCGCTGGTCTTGCGGCAAGCGTTCGGTGAGCGTCGGCGAACGGCAGACGAACGGTCATCCGCATGATCGGTTACCGGCCGGTCACCATCCGTTTACCGATTGCGACGTAGGTCGCAACGCTATGTGTCACCCACTCGGGTGACTGCTCGACGCTGAGTAGCGGTTGCGCCGTTCGGAGCAGTCCCGTTTCTGTCAGACCTCTCGGATAACGTCAGGTGAAGCTCGCGGTACGAGGGGAGAAAACGTTGCCGGACAACAACGTCAGCGTCACCGCACTGTCGTTCACCGAGTACGTCATGAGCGGTCAGCGTGGGCGCATCAACATCGTGTCGGAACAGCGGGGGATGTACCTGGCCTCCGATACGCGGGTGTGCGGGTTCTACAACCCGATCCGCGACGCCATGCGACGAGCGGTCAACGCGACCGAACCCGAGATCGAGCTCAAGAAGGCGATCATGAACGCCAACCGCACGGGGCAGCCGCGGGCGTTCGAGGAGATCGCCGACGGCTTCCTGCCCTGGCTGGCGTCGTTCAAGGCGACGGGGGTGCCGGTGGAGGGCGCCACCTACCGCGCCGGCGAGCTGACCCTGAAGGTGCGGCCGCACCTGGGGCTGCGCAAGAAGGACGGCACGACGTACGCGGTGCTCGTGCACACCAAGGAGGTGCCGCTGACCAGGGAGGCCGCCAACGTGGGGCTGCGGATCCTGCAGCACACGGTCGCGGACACGCTGCCGGGCGCCATCCCGATGGTGCTCGACGCGCGGCGCGGCAAGGCGTACCAGATGCCGGCGCGCACCAACCTCGGCAAGCTCGACGTGCTGATCGCCGCCGAGGCGATGGGGTACGTGACGCACTGGAAGCTGTCCGGCCTGTTCGAGTCCGTTCAGGTCGGGTAGCGGGATGAGACGACGCGGCCCGCCTGGGGGGTCGGGCCGTGTCGTCGGCGAGTTCCCGTGATCGTCAGCAGGTCTTGAGCAACGCGGCCAGCGCGTCGTGCTCCGGCTGGTCCACGGTCAGCTTGTAGCTGACCTTCACCGAGATCCAGTGCCGCGCGTACGTGCACCCGTACGTCGTGACCGGCGGCTTCCACTTGGCCGGGTCCTGGTCGCCCTTGGAGCGGTTGGACTTCGCGGTCACCGCGATCAGCTGGATGCCGCCGAGGTCGTTGGCGAACGCCTTGCGCTCGTCGTCCGTCCACTTGTCTGCGCCGGACCGCCAGGCTTCCGCGAGGGGGATGGTGTGGTCGATGTCGACCTCGCCGGCGTCCTTGATCACCACGCCGTCGTACGCGCTGTTCCAGGTGCCGGAGACCGCCTTGCAGTCCTTGTCCTGCTTCACGTCGACGCCCTGCTTCTGCAGCACGATCTCCCTGGTGTCACAGGAGTTCCCCTGCGAGGCCCAGTGCGGGAAGCGGTCGCGGCTGTAGCCGGCCATCTTGCCCTCGGGCGCGATCTTCAACGCGGCGAGGTCCGACGAACCGGTCGGAACGGGCGCAGGGGTGTTGGGCGGATTCTCCTGGGACGACTGGAGATTCGTGAGGTACCAGCCGACTGCCACGAGCAGCACGAAGACCACCAGTGACGTCACCGCCGCGCGATTCATGCGGCAATGATCGACCATGCTGATCACGGACCGGTCACCCGGCCCGTGATCAGCGTGTCGGAGCTACGGGCGCGAGGTCAGGTAGCCGCCCATGTGCCGGAAGTACTCCTGCGCCTCGAGCTCGGTGCCATCCGCGGTACGAACCTTCTTGACCAGCAACGCCTTGCTCTTGCCGCGGCGGGCCTCGGCGCCGGCGACGACCGTCACGCCGTCGCCCTCGCGGTAGAAGATCCGGCCGGGAGTGCCGCCGTAGACCTCGGCGGAGACGTCCGCCTCGATGATCTCCAGGCGCTGGCCGCGGTGGAAGCAGAACGCGCTCGGGTACGGCGCGCACTGCGCTCGCACCAGGCGGTCCAGTTCCTCGGCGGTCCAGGTGAAGTCGATGCGCAGGTCCTCCTCGGCGCGCTTGTGGAAGAACGAGGCCTGCGAACGGTCCTGCTTCACGAAGTCGGTGCGGCCGGACGCGATCTCGGCGAGGCCGTCGACCGTGATCGGGCCGAAGAGCTCCAGCGTCTTCTCGAACAGCACGGCCGTGGTGTCGCGCGGGCCGACCGGCACCGAGCGCTGCAGCACGATGTCGCCGGCGTCGAGCGTGTCGTCCATCATGTGCGCCGTCACGCCGACTTCCTTCTCGTCGTTGAGAAGCGCCCAGATCAACGGCGAGAAGCCCGCGTACTTCGGCAGCAGCGAGTCGTGCACGTTCAACGTGCCGTGCTTGGGCAGCGCGAAGACCTGCGGCGGGATCCACGTCCGCCAGTTGCAGGCGACGATCACGTCGGGCTCGGCGGCCTTGAGCGCGTCGAGCAGCTCCTGGTCCTCCGGGCGTTCGCGGACCAGGACGTCGACGCCGTTCTCGCGGGCCAGGTCCTCGACCGAGTCGCTCCAGACCTTCTCGTACGCGCCTTCACCCTTGGGGTGGGTCACCACCAGGACGACCTCGTGCTCGGACGCCAAAAGTGCCTGCAGGGTGCGATGACCCCAGGTCTGGAACCCGAACATGACGACCCTCATGGGGGTGTCCTCCTTCACTCCGGTGCGATACGGTCAGGCTAACCTAACTGACGGCTTGCGAAGAGAGCTTAGGCTGCCCTAAGTTCAGTGCTCATGCATCCGATCTACGACATCGTCGGTATCGGGTTCGGTCCCTCGAACCTGGCGCTCGCCATCGCTTTGACCGAGCACAACGAGCAGGCCGAAATCCCCGTCACGGCGGTGTTCCTGGAACGCCAGCAGGCGTTCGGCTGGCATCGGGGCATGCTCCTGGACGACGCCACCATGCAGGTGTCGTTCCTCAAGGACCTCGTCACCATGCGGAACCCGACCAGCCGGTTCTCGTTCCTCTGCTACCTGCGGGACCGGGGACGGCTGATCGACTTCGTCAACCACAAGAACCTGTTCCCGCTGCGCGTCGAGTTCCACGACTACTTCGAGTGGGCCGCCGCCCAGGTCGACGACATGGTCGCGTACGGCACCGAAGCCGTTGGCGTGGAAGCGATCCACGACGACCTGTACGAGGTGACAACGGGCACGGGTGACGTGTACCACGCCCGCAACCTGATCTTCGCGACCGGACTGCGCCCGGCCGTGCCCGAGGGCATCGCGCTGTCGGACCGCGTGTGGCACAACAGCGAGTTCCTGCACCGCGTCGGCACGCTGGAGAACCCGAAGCGCTGCGTCGTCGTCGGTGCCGGGCAGAGCGCCGCGGAGGCCGTGGCGTACCTGCACCGCGAGTTCCCCGGCACCGAGGTGTGCTCGGTGTTCTCCCGCTACGGTTACTCCCCCGCGGACGACAGCTCGTTCGCGAACCGGATCTTCGACCCCGAGGCCGTCGACCACTACTTCGACGCCCCGGACGCCGTGAAGCGGCGGTTGATGGACTACCACCGCAACACCAACTACTCCGTGGTCGACGTCGACCTGATCGCGCAGCTCTACCGCACCGAGTACCAGGAGAAGGTGCTGGGCACCGAGCGCCTCAAAATGATGAAGATGACCCGGCTCGTCGCGGTCGAGGAGTCGGCGGACGGCGTGCGTGCGGTGGTCCAGTCGCTCGTCACCGGTGAGCAGGAGTTCGTCGACGCCGACCTCGTGCTGCTCGCGACCGGGTACGACGAGGCCGCGCCGATGCTCGGCGCGCTCGACGAGACCTGCTCCCGAGACGAGACGGGCCGTCTCGTCGTGGGCCGCGACTACCGCGTGCAGACCTCGCTCAGGGGTGGCATCTACCTGCAGGGCGGCACCGAGCACTCGCACGGCATCACGTCGTCACTGCTGTCCAACGTCGCGGTGCGGTCGGGTGAGATCCTGACGTCCGTGCTGACCAACACTCCTGTCCCGGTCCTCGCGACCGCGTGAAACTCGATCTCAAGCTGACGGGCTGCCGGGCCATCACGATGGACCCGGCTCGCCCCGCCTCGCACACGATCGGCATCTGGCAGGGCCGCATCGCGGGACTGGACGAGCAGGTCGCGGACCTGCCCGCCGCCGAGACCGCCGACCTGGGCGGAGCCGTGGTGCTGCCCGGTTTCATCGACGCCCACACGCACCTCGCGTGGAACGGCCGCCGCACGATCGACATCACCGGCCTGACCGCGGTCACCCAGGTCCTCGACCGGCTCGCCGATGCGCCCGGCACGGGCTGGATCGAGGCGTCCGGCTACGACCGCCGGAGCATGGACCGCCCGCTCACCGCGCTCGACCTGGACCGGATCAGCGGCGCCAGGCCGGTGTACGTCGCCGACCTGTCCGGCCATGCGTGCGTCGTGAACTCCGTGGTGCTGAAACAACTCCCGGGGATCACGAGCGACGGCTGGCTGACCGAGAACGAACAGCTGGCCGCGCGCACGTTGCGGCTGCCGTACTCGCTCGGCGAGATCACCGCCGAACTGCACGAGAGCGCCCGCCAGGTGCTGTCCGAGGGCGTCACGATGTGCGCCGAAGCGGGCATCGGTGCGGGCCTGATCGCCAGCAGCCCGCTCGAGGCCGCCGCCTACCAACGTGCCCGGCTGCCGATCCGCGTGCAGCTCATGGTGTCCGCGCACGTCCTGCACGACGTCTCCGCCGACCCGTCCGACGGTGTTCCGCGCGCGATCGACCTCGGCCTGCACACCGGGTTCGGCGACGACATGCTGTCGCTGGGAGCCCTGAAGCTGTGGACCGACGGCGGCATGATGGCGCGCACGGCCGCGTTGTCCGAGCCGTACCTCGGGACCGGCGGCTCGGGCCAGCTCGCCGACTCCGAGGAGTCCATGCGGGCGGCGATCGCCGACGGCCACCACGCCGGCTGGCAGCTCGCGATCCACGCGATCGGCGACAGGGCCATCGACTTCGCCTTGGACGCCGTCCAGGAAGCGCAACGGCAACGCCCGCGTCCCGAAGCGCGGCACCGCATCGAGCACTGCGGTCTCGTCCGCCCGGACCAGCTCGGCCGGATCGCCGAGCTCGGTGTCGTTCCCGTGATCCAGCCGTCGTTCCTGCACTCCTACGGCGACGACTACAGCGAGGTCATGGGCGCGCACCGGGCCCCGTGGATGTACCGCGGACGTGCGTTCCTCGACCACGGCATCACGATCGCGGGCAGCTCGGACCGGCCGGTCGCGGACGGAGCCCCGTTGCGCGCCATCGAGTTCATGGTGCACCGGAGGTCGTCCAGCGGCCGGGCGGTCGGGCCGGACGAGGCGATCACCGTCGAGGAGGCGATCCGCGCGTACACGCTCGGTGGCGCCTACGCGTGCCGCAAGGAGCACGTGCTGGGCAGCCTCACCCCGGGCAAGCTCGCGGACCTCGTCGTGCTCGGCGACGACCCGCGCACGAGCGACGCGATCGCGGAGATCCCCGTGCTGGCCACCATGGTCGGCGGCACCCTCATGACTCAGCGATCTTCTTGATCGCGGCCAGCCGCTGGTCCCACTGGGAGGCGAGCGAGGCCATCCAGGAGGCGGTGGCGTCGAGCGCGACCGACCGGACGGAGAAGTTGTTCTCCCGGCCGGCGCGCTCGGAGGCCACCAGCTCCGCCTTCTCCAGCACTGCCAGGTGTTTCACGATCGCCTGCCGGCTCACCGGCAGTTCGGCGGCGAGCGCCGACGCCGACGCGGCCCCCTTCGCCGCGACCAGGTCGAGGATCCGCCGGCGCATCGGATCGGCGAGCGCGGCCAAGACGTCGTCGACCTGACTCACGCGCACACCCTTTCTGCAACCGGACGGTTGCAGAACAGGCTACTGCAGGTGGAAGGTCGCGGCCAACGTCGTCAGGCGGTCGGTGATGTCGGCGTGGACGTTCGCGCGCCGGACCCAGTTCTCACTGCCCGACGCCGCGGACGGCGGGGTGCCCAGCGGCGTGACCGCGTCCGTGACGCCGTACTCCAGCCGGTACGCGAGCACCGCGGTCGCCGACTCGAGCCAGAACGACGGGTCCGGCGTGGGGATCTCGCCCAGTCCGACCCGGAACCACACCGGCATCCGCGCGTACTGCCCGAGCGCGTCCGAGAGGCGCCGCGCGGCCGCGTCCTTGATCTCGCCGCGAGCCTTGTCCCCGGCGAGCACGGCCTCGGTGCGCCACTCCTCGCTCATCGCGTCCTCGTCGGCCTCCAGCCGTTCGGCGGCCCGCTGCGCGCTGGCCTCGTTCGCGTTGATCAGCCACTCCATCTGACGCACCTCGTGCGACAGCGCGTCCCGCTCGAACCGGGGCACCCGCCCACCGTCCAGTTTGGACCTGGCGTCGTCGCGGCGGGCCTTGAGCCCGTCGAACTCCAGCACCTCCTGCCGCAGGGCGACCCGGGCCGGATCAGCGAGGATCTCCTGCTCCGCGTCCCACGCCCTGCGCAGCGCCTCGACCAGCGGCTCGATCTCGCCGGTCACCGCGTCGAGCTCGGCCGGCGGCCCGTCCCCGGCACCGGACAACCGCCGCTGCAGCACCGTCAGCCGGGCCGTGACGCGCTCGAGTTCCGCCGTGAGCTGACCGACGTGACTGATCAACGTGGCGACCTGCGGCTCGACCACGTCGAGCCGTTCCTTCTCCGTGGGCACCCGGCCAGCGAACCGGACACAGTGGACCGCGAAAAGCGGGTACCCGGTGAATGCACGCATTAGAGGCGTGGTTCCGCCCGGCCGTGGAACCACCCTCACGCACCGTCACCACACTGGGTGAACCCGGACAAAACGAGGTATTAATAGAAAATGGCGACCTCCGTTACTGAGACCGAACGCAAGTACGAGGCACCATCGGACGCGAGTCTGCCGGACCTCACCGAGATCACCGGCGTGGCGACCGGCCCGGAGGAGTTCGACCTCGAAGCCACCTACTTCGACACGGACGACTACCGCCTGGCCCGCGCGGGCGTGACCCTGCGCAGGCGGGTGGGCGGCAACGACGAGGGCTGGCACCTCAAGCTCCCGGCAGGTGAAGACTCCCGCCAGGAACTCCACGTCCCCCTGGGCCGCGCGGTGAAGAAGCCCCCGAAGGACCTCTCCTCCCTGGTCCGGGCGCACACCAGGGGCGGCGACCTGGCCCCGGTGGCGGAGATCCGCACGAACCGCCGCCGCTGGCAGCTCACCAACGGCAAGGGCGACATGCTCGCCGAGGTGGTCGACGACGTGGTCACCGCCCAGACCATGGGTTCCTCCACGACGACCACGTCGTGGCGTGAGATCGAGGTGGAACTGGGCGAAAGCGGCGACCGAGCCCTCCTCGACACCGTGGAGCGCCACCTGGGCGACGCGGGCATCGTCCCGTCGTCCTCGAAGTCCAAGCTCTCCCAGGTGATCGGCGTGAAGCGCGACTCCGGCCCCGCCCTGGGCAAGAAGCCGACGGCGGGCGACGTCGTCCTCGCCTACCTCTACGAACAACGAGCAGCACTCCAGAACCAGGACCCGCGAGTCCGCCGCAACGAGGACGACGCCGTCCACCAGATGCGAGTGGCCACCCGCCGCATGCGCTCGGCCCTCCAGGCCTTCGGCAAGATCGTCGACCGCGAACAGACCCGCGCCCTGACCGACGAGCTGAAGTGGCTGGCGTCAGTCCTGGGCACCTCACGCGACCTGGAAGTACTCCGCGCACGCTTCGAGGAGGGCCTGCACGCCCTCCCGCCAGAACTGGTCCTCGGTGACGTGGCAGCCCGCATGACCCGCCACTTCGCACCGCTGGAAGCCAAGGCGCACAAGGACTCCGTGGCGGCACTGAACAGCGAGCGCTACTTCACCCTTCTCAACACCATCGACACGCTGCTGACCACACCTCCCCTGACTTCCTCGGCCTCGGGCAAGGCGAAGGACGTCCTCCCTCGCCTGGTCGAAAAGGCCCGCCACCGCCTGGACGTCCGCGTGGAGGAGGCACTCGCCACCAGCGACAGCGACGAACCGCTCCACGAGGCCCGCAAGGCGGCGAAGCGCCTGCGCTACTCGGCCGAGGTCGCCGAGCCCGCGCTCGGCAAGCACGCCAAGACGTTGCGCGTGCGGGCGAAGGACGTCCAGACACTGCTGGGCGACCACCAGGACTCGGTGGTCGCACGCCCGGTCCTGCTGGAACTGGGCAGGGGCGACGAGAACGGCTTCACGTTCGGCCTGCTCTACGGCAAGGAGGTGGAGCTGGCGCACACGACGGAAGCAGCTCTCCCCGCCCTGTGGCACAAGCTGAGCAAGGAACACCTCTGACCACACGGGCAGAGCGGCGAAATTGGTCTGAACCTTGACACCGAATCCCCGCCACTGGAACCGTGACCGAACGCCGCCAGGTCCCCCCATGCCCCGTGGAGGATGGCGTGAAAGCGAAACGACTGCAGGCCGCGCTCGCGGCACTGGTGATCGCCGGATCAGGAGTGCTGGTGACCAACACGGCAGAAGCGGCAGCCCCGACCACACTGCAAGAGCTGGTCCCCCAGCCGGTCCAGGTGCAGCCCCGCCCGGACATCACCTTCACCCTCACCGCGGCCTCCAAGATCCAGCTGGCGACCCGGGACGCCCGCAAACCGGCCGAACTGCTGGCGAAGGTCCTCCGCCCGTCCACGGGCTACGCACTCCCGATCACGGACGGCGTCTCCGGCGCCGGCGTGGTCCTGACCGGCGGCGCGGACCCGAAGACCGGCCCTGAGGGTTATCAGCTGGACGTGACCCCGGAACAGGTGGTCATCCGGGCGAGCTCACCGGCCGGCCACTTCAACGGCATCGCGACCCTGCGCCAGCTGCTCCCGCCCAAGGCCGAGGCCAAGACCAGGCAGCCAGGCCCGTGGACGGTGCCGGGGGCAAGCATCCTGGACCACCCCCGGTACCACCACCGAGGCGCGATGCTCGACGTCTCCCGCCACTTCTTCACCCCGGACCAGGTGAAGCGCTACGTGGACCAGATCGCCGCCTTCAAGATCAACTACTTCCACCTCCACCTGAGCGACGACCAGGGCTGGCGACTGGAGATCAAGAGCTGGCCAGAGCTGACCAGGATCGGCGGCAGCACGGAGGTGGGCGGCCGGACGGGCAAGCTCTTCTACACGCAGGACCAGTACAGGGACATCGTCGCCCACGCGGCGAGCAGGGGCATCACGGTCATCCCGGAGTTCGACATGCCGGGCCACACCAACGCCGCCCAGGCGAGCTACGCCGAGCTGAACTGCGACGGCAAGAAGCGCCCGCTCTACACCGGCACAGAGGTCGGCTTCAGCTCCCTCTGCATCAACAACGACATCACTTACAAGTTCGTGGAAGACGTGATCCGGGAGGTCTCCGCGATCACCCCGGGCCTGTACTTCCACATCGGCGGCGACGAGGCCCTCAGCACCCCTGACGCCGACTACGTGACGTTCATGAACCGAGTCCTGCCCATCGTGGAGAAGTACGGCAAGACCACCGTCGGCTGGCACGAGTTCATCAAGACCACCAAGGACACGACGGTGATCCCGCAGTTCTGGGGCACCACCACGACCGACGCCAACGTGGCCGCGGCGGCACAGCGCGGCAACAAGGTCCTGATGTCGCCGGCGAACCGCATCTACCTCGACATGAAGTACGACAAGAACACCAAGCTCGGCCTGGACTGGGCGGGCCTGGTCGAGGTCAGGGACGCCTACAGCTGGAACCCCGGCGCGTACCTGAACGGCGTGACCGAGGCCAACGTGCGCGGCGTCGAGGCTCCTCTGTGGACGGAGACCATCAGGACCTCCGCCGACATCGAGTACATGGCGTTCCCGAGGCTGCCGGTCGCGGCCGAGCTCGGCTGGTCTCCGGCAGCCGTCCACGACTGGGACCGCTTCGCCCCGCGACTGGGCGCACAGGGACCGCGCTGGAAGGTCCAGGGCGTCAACTTCTACGCGAGCACCCAGGTGCCCTGGAAGCGTTAGAAGTAACCCTGCCCGCGGTCCGAGTAGCTGACCAGCAGGTGCTTCACCCGGCGGTACTCGGCGAGCACGGCGGTGTTCGCCGGGTACGCGTGGTAGTTGTTGACCCACACCCGTTCGGCGCGCAGGTCCTGGCCGACGTTGTGCGCGAGTGCGACGTCGCGGCACCAGATGCCGGCGCCGAACTGGGCGGCGGACTCGTTGGCGATCTTCAGGGCGTCGTCGCGGTCATCGAACCTCGTCACCGACACGACGGGACCGAGCACGTCGTCGGAGAACACGCCCGAACGGTGGTCGCCCTCGAAGATCGTGGGCTGCACGAAGTGGCCGGAGGCCTCGCCACCCGTCACCAGGCGGGCGCCCTCGGCCTTGCCGCGCTCCACGTACGCAAGAACTCGATCGCGCTGCGCAAGACTCACGACAGCGCCGATCATCGTGTCCGTGTCGAGCGGGTCGCCCGCACGCAACGCCTCCGTGCGGACCGTCGCGAGGTGCAGGAACTCCTCGTAGACGGCGGTCTGGATCAACGCGCGCGACGGGGCCGTGGAGATCTCGCCCTGGTTGGCCGCGAACATCGCGAAGCCCTCCAGCGCCTTGTCCAGGAAGCTGTCGCGCCGCGAGGTGACGTCGGAGAAGAAGATGTTCGGGCAGCGGCCGGCGACGACGGGGTGGTCGTCGGAGCCGGTGACGACGTTGACGACGCCGGGCGGCAGCAGGTCGGCGATCACACCCAGCAGGACGTGGATCGACGCCGGGGTCTGCAGGGCGGGCTCCAGCACCACGGCGTTGCCGGCGGCCAGTGCGGGCGCGAGCACGCGGCAGGCGTTCATCAGCGGGAACGTCCACGAGACGCGCTCGTGCACGACGCCGACCGGCTGGAACGAGCGGTAGTCGAAGGTGTCGCGGCCGAGCTGCTCGACCTCGCCCACCTCGGCGCGGACGACGGCGGCGTACTGGCGGAACAGCTCGATCAGCATCGGCAGGTCGGCGACCAGGGCCTCGCGGACCGGCTTGCCGTTGTCCCACGTCTCGGCGACGGCGAGTTCGGTCGCGTGCTCCTCGATGCGGTCCGCGATCTCGCACAGCACGGTGGCGCGCTCTCGGGGAGTGGTGTTCCCCCACGCGCGTGCGGCGCCGCTGGCCGCGTGCATCGCACGGGCCCGGTCGGCGTCGGTGCCACGGGCGACCTCGGTGAAGACGTCACCGGTCACCGGAGAGACGTTCTCGACGTACTCGCCGGTCACGGGCGACACGTAGTCGCCGCCGATGAAGTGGTCGTACCTCGCCCGGTACGCGACCACGCTGCCGGGCTGCCCCGGCGCCGCGTACTGCGTCATTTTCGACTCCCTGCCAAAGACGGCCCACCGGATACCTGGGATGGGGAAAATGAGAAAGTAGGCAGCAGAACGTTGCATGCTCGTTGCAAGCCGTGGATGGATCAGTGACCCACGAACCCGGGCAACACGCGCTGTTGCTGAGTCGAGTCAGAGATGCCGTGTTGAGTGGTACTCACACGGTTGATTTGCCACGCTCAGTGATTTCTGCGTCGTGGCAGCGGTCACTCGCCGCCAACGTCGATCCCGACCTGCACACCGCGCCGACCGTGTTCGCCGCCGACGAGCTTTCCGACCTGCGCGAACGGCATCCGCTGCACCCGACGCTGCCGCTGCTGCGCGAGACGTTGCTGGGCTTCGCGGAAGAGGCGAAGCACATCATGATCGTCGCGGACGCCCAGGGCCACATCCTGTGGTGCGAGGGCTCCAAGGACACCCGCGGCAGTGCCGAGGACGTCGGCCTGGCGGAGGGAACGCTCTGGTCAGAGGGCGCGGCGGGAACGAACGGCATGGGCACGGCGCTGGCGGTGAACTCGCCCGTCACGGTCCACTCGGCCGAGCACCTGGTGCGGACCTACCACCATTGGACCTGCGCGGCGAGCCCGATCCGCGACCCCGACACGGGCACCACGATCGGGGTCGTCGACCTCAGCGGCCCGATCGAGACCGTCCACCCCTCGATGGTGGCGCTGGTCTCGGCGTCGGCCCGGCTCGCCGAGTCGGAGATGCTCGCCAGGATGCACGCGCAGGACGAGGAACTGCGTGCGCGCAACATGCGCCACCTGATCGCGTTGCGCGGTGAGCCCGGCGCGTTGCTCAGCCCGACCGGCCGGGTCGTGGCCGTCGAGCCGTACGGGCTGCTGCCCTCTCGCGTCGACGTCTCCACGGATCGGGTCGAGCTCCCGGACGGCCGCGAGGCGGTGCTGGAACCGCTCGCCCACGGCTACCTGCTGCGCATTCCCCGGCAGCGGCACGTGCGGCGCAGCGTGCTGTCGCTGTCGTTCCTGCTGCCGGAGCCCAAGGTCGTGCTGGACGGCCGCGAGGTGCCGATCTCGTTGCGGCACGCGGAGATCCTGGCGGCGCTGACGTTGCAGGGCAGGCTGACGGCCGACCAGCTCGCGTTACGCCTCTACGGCGAGCGCGGCAACCCCACGACCGTGCGCGCCGAGCTGCACCGGCTGCGCGCCCAGCTGGGCCCGGACGTCCTCGCTACCAGGCCGTACCGGCTCACCGCCGACGTCGAGACCGACTTCCTGGCGGTGCGCGCCGCGCTCAAGGCAGCCGACGTGCCGCTGGCCGCGAGCAGGTACCGCGGCTCACTGCTGCGCCGCTCCGAGGCACCCGTCGTGCTGGCCGAACGGGACGACCTGGCGACCGGGGTGCGCAAGGCGGTCCTGCAACGCGGCGACGCGAACGCGCTGTGGACGTTCACCCAGACCGACTCGGGCGAACACGACGTCGAGGCGCTGGAACAGCTGGTCAAGCTGCTGCCGCCGGACGACGTCAGGCTCGCCCTCGCCACCGCGCGCCTCCGGAGACTCAGT
Organism: Lentzea californiensis; assembly: GCF_024648825.1. GTDB lineage: Bacteria > Actinomycetota > Actinomycetes > Mycobacteriales > Pseudonocardiaceae > Lentzea > Lentzea californiensis. The sequence continues at coordinate 351,480 of NZ_JANBBE010000004.1, read as the reverse complement.
CAGGACGATTGACAAGACTCTCGACAACTGAATATCTTCGTTGCTAAGAGACTTAGCGACGGGGGTTGTCATGCGCGTACTCATCATCGGAGCGGGGACCGGTGGCTTGTGCCTGGCGCACGGGCTGAAGAAGGCCGGCGTGGACGTGGCGCTGTTCGAACGCGACCGCACGCCGCGCAGCATGCTGATCGGCTACCGGGTCGGGATCAGCCCGGACGGGAGCAGAGCGCTGCACAGCTGCTTACCCCCGGACGTGTTCGCCGAGTTCGTCCGCACCACCGCCCGGCCGCCGAAGCACATCGTCATGCGCACCGAGAAGTACGGGGAACTGCTGGTCGGCGACGTCGACACCGACCGCGACGACAGCCGCAGCGAGAAGTCGGTCAGCCGGATCGCGATGCGCACGGCGTTGCTCGGCGGCCTCGACGACGTCGTGCGGTTCGACAAGACGTTCACGCGCTTCACCCAGAACGACGACGGCACCGTCACCGCGTTCTTCGACGACGGCACGTCCGAGACCGGTGACGTGCTGGTGGGCGCGGACGGCGCGCAGTCCAGGGTGCGCAGGCAGTACCTGCCGGGCGCCAAGGTCGTGGACACCGGCATCACGTCGGTCGCGGGCAAGCTGCCGCTGACCGACGAGAACGCCAAGCTGCTGCCGCCCCTTGCCGACGGCGGCATCACGTTGCTGTTCGGGACGCGCGGCGAGTTCGTGATCATCCACGTGATGCGCTTCGACGGCACGGGTGTCGAGGACGACTACATCATGTGGGGCTACGCGGCCTCGCACGACAAGTTCCCGGACATGAAGGACATGAGCCAGTCCGAGCTCAAGCAGGTCGTGCTGAACCTGACCCCGAAGTTCCACCCGCACATGCGCAGGCTCTTCGCGCTGGCCACGCCGGAGACCGTGTTCCAGGTCAGGGTCCGCACGTCCGAGCGGCCGCGGCCGTGGCAGCCGAGCAACGTCACGATGATCGGCGACTCGGTGCACCTCATGACGCCCGGCCGCGGCATCGGCGCGAACACGGCGCTGCGGGACGCGGAACTGTTGTGCCGCAAGCTCACCGAGGGCAAGGACACCGTGCAGGCGATCGGCGAGTACGAGCGGGAGATGGTCGAGTACGGCTTCCAGGCCGTGGAGGCGTCGCGCGAGATGATGAACGGCGGCAGCCTGGTCCACAAGCCCGTGATCGGACCGGTCGCGGCGGCGTTCCAGCGGACGTTCCTGCGCGTGACCAACGCCGTGCCCGTGCTCAAGCGCAAGATGCTGGCCGAGGACGCGGCGGAGCGTGATCACGTAAGTTCTGACCATGAGGTTGTTCACGCCCGGTGAGGTCGTGGTGCGGCGTGAGGTGCTGCACGGCAAGGTCTGGTCGGAGATGCCGACCAGGGTGATCGTCGACGAGCCGGGACTGCTCGCGGTGTTCGTCGAGCCGGGCACCAGGCTCACCTACCCCGACCACCACCACCCGCACCCGTGGGACAAGCCCGAACGCGGTTTCTGGCGCGGTCACGGCAAGCTCATGCTGCACCGCCCGCAGGACGCCTACTCCGTCGACCTGTTCTGGAAGGGCGACGACCGGGTGTTCGGCAACTACTACCTGAACCTGCAGGCGCCCTACCGCCGCGTCGAGGACGGGTTCGAGACCCTCGACCACGCGCTGGACTACACCCTGGCACCGGACGGCACCTGGGCGCAGCGCGACCTCGACGAGTTCGAGGAGCAGGTCGCGTCGGGCAAGTACTCCGCCGGAGAGGCCGAAGCGATCAGAGCCGAGGGGCTCGAGATCGAGAAGATGCTGGCGTCCGGCGAGATCTGGTGGGACACGGCCTGGGCGGACTGGCGACCCTCATCGGACTGGCGGTGAAGGTCCGGCCGCTCACGTTCGACACGCTCGTCGCCGAGATCGTCGGCCAGGTGTCGGAGATCGACGGGCGGGTGCGCGTGCTGATCGACGGCGCACCCGCCGCCGAACCCGGAAGGCTCGCGGACGCCGCCGTGGAACCGTTGCGCGCGTTGGGCCGCGCGGTGCAGCGAGTGTCCCTTCAGGACTTCCTGCGCCCGGCCTCGGTGCGGCTCGAACACGGCCGCACCGACTCGTACTCCTACCGGCACGACTGGTTCGACTACGGCGGCCTGCAGCGCGAGGTCCTCGACCCGGCGATGGACGGCAAGGTGCTGCCGTCGCTGTGGAACGCCGCCACGGACCGCGCCAGCCGCGCCGAGTACGTCGACGTGCCGCAGAACGGGGTCGTGCTCGTGGACGGCACCCTGATGCTCGACCGGTGGCTGCCGGCCGAGCTCACCGTGCACCTGTGGCTCTCCCCCGGCGCGCTCAAGCGCAAGACCACCGAGGAGTGGACGCTGCCCGCGTTCGAGGACTACGAGCCGGTGGCCGACCTCTTCGTCCGCTACGACCACCCCGGACGGCCGGGCCTGGTCGAGTCGTGAACCGCTCTGCCCGCCGCGGACATAGGCGGGACAGAGAGGAGGGTCCGTGACCGACGAAGAACTCTGGGGGCAGGTCCGGGCCGGTGTGAGCGAGGCGTTCGGGCAGCTGTTCGAACGCCACGCCCAAGCCGTGTTCGCCTACTGCCTGCGCCGCACCGGTACATGGGCGGTCGCCGAGGACCTGGTGTCCGTGGTGTTCATGGAGACCTGGCGCAAACGCACGTCCGTGACCGTGGAGGGCTCCTTACTGCCGTGGCTCTACACCGTCGCACTGGGCGTCACCCGCAACCACCAACGCGCCCGCAAGCGGTACAAGGCCGCGCTGGGCAAGGTTCCGCCGCAGCACGCCGACGACGACCACGCCGATGACGTGGCGCGGCGGGTGGACGCGGAGGCCAAAACTCGGGAGGTGATCGCGGAACTGGAGAAGCTGCCCGCCGCAGACCGGGAGGTGCTGGAGATGTCCGCGTGGTCGGACCTGAGCCAGGCGCAGATCGCCCAGGTGCTCGGCATCCCGGTCGGCACGGTGAAGTCCCGACTCGCTCGCGCGCAACGCACCGTGCGTGGCGCCCTGGTTGAGGAGGCCCTGTGAACATCACCCCCGACATCCCGCAGCTCGACCCGATGCGGCTCCAGGTCCGCAAGCACGCGCTGCTGAACGAGATCAGCTCGAAGCCGTCCCGCCGCTGGTGGCGCTTCACGGTGCCCGCGACGGCCCTCGTGGCCGCCGTCGCCGTGACGCTGGTGCTGTGGACGCCGACGAACCAGGACGCCTCCGCGGCGTGGACCGCCGAACCGAGGGCGCCCGGCGACCTGACACCCGTGCTGGCGGACTGCGGGAGGACGCTCGACCAGCACGACGCCGGACGGGGGGTGAACGGGCCGGACTGGCCGGCCCCCCGGGACGTGGCCGTCGTCGACCAGCGCGGGGACATGACGATGGTGCAGTACATCGGTCCGCAGTCCGAGATGCTGTGCCTGCGGACACCGGCAGGCGTCGACATGAACGGAAGGGGAAAGCTCCAGGACCAGGACCCGCTCGGCGACAGGCTGTTCGCCGACTTCCTCCCGTCCGTGAGAATGCACGACGTGGGCGGTCGCAACGCCATGACCGTCCTGACCGGATGGGTGAGCCGCGCGGTCGGCAAGGTGGTCATCAGCACCGAGGACGGGCTGGAGGTGACCGCGACCATCGGCAACGGCCGGGTTCTGGCCTGGTGGCCGAGCCTGGGCAAGGCGAAGGACGTCAGGCTCTACGACGAAGCAGGCGTTGTCCTGCAGACCGCCCCCATTCCCGTCAAGTCCAGGTAACCTGCAAGGCATGTGGCGGCCGGAGACCCGACAGCGAGCGATGCTGGTGCTCGCGGTCTTCCTGCCTGCCCTCTACGCCTTCACGTTGTTCTCGTCTCCGACCGAGGTCGTCGCGGCCGTGACCGCGCTCGCCCTCGCGTTGATCGTGGTCGTCGCGCTGGTGCCGCTGTCGGTGGCACCGGCGCGGTCGCTCTCGATCCGCGGACGGGCCCAGCGAACAGCACAACTGCGGCTGCGAAACCCTGACGCCGCAGGCAAGTCCCGTCCTCGAGCACCGGGATGCCGGACGTTCTGACACGTCCCGCACATCCCCAACTCAAGACGGAGAAACCTCCCTTGTTCGCTGACCTGGGCGCTGCCCTGGCGGGCTTCGGCATGCCCGCGCTCGCCATCGTTCTGTTCACGGTCGTCGTGCGGCTCGCGCTGCACCCCTTCTACCGCGCGGCCGTGCGCGGGGAGAAGGCCAAGGCCAAGCTCGCACCCGAGATCCAGAAGCTGCAGAAGAAGTACGGCAAGGACATGATGCGGTTCTCGGAGGAGTCGCAGAAGGTCTACAAGAAGAACGGCGTGTCGATGTTCGCGGGCATGCTGCCGATGCTCGCGACGGTCCCGTTCTTCATGGTCATCTACCAGGTGGTCACGACGCCGAACCCGTTGCTGGAGGGCACCTTGTTCGGCATCTCGCTCGGCACGCACTTCACGTCCGGCTTCGCGTGGGTGTTCTTCGTGCTGTTCGGGCTGCTGGCCGTGGTCGCCTATGTGACCGTGAAGTGGCAGCAGTCGCGGATGACCGCCACGCCCGCGCCGGGGTTCATGACCGGGCTGGTCAAGGTGCTGCCGTTCGGGACGATCCTGGTGGCCGCGTACCTGCCGCTGGCCGCCGGGCTGTACCTGCTCACCACGACGACGTGGACGATCGCGGAACGGGCGCTGCTCTACCGCATCCTGAGCTGAAGCTGGGCGACGAGCCGGACGAGCGGGTCGTCCAAGTCCAGGTCGATCCGCTTGAGCCGGTACCTGAGCGTGTTCGGGTGCACGTGCAGCCGGTCCGCCGCGGCGCGCACGTCCCCCAGCGCGTCGAGGTAGGCCAGCAACGACTTCGCGAGCTCGGAGTCGAGCGCGTCGATCCTCGGGTCCCTGATGCGTGGGTTGTCCTGGAGCAGAGCCAGGATTTCGCTGACCAGGACCTGCGAGCGGACGTCGGCGAGCGTCGAGACCTCGGCGTCGAGGTCGCGGGCCATCGCGTCCAGCACGCGTTCGGCCTCCTGGCGGGAGATCTGCGCGTCGTCCAGTGTGGACACCGTCGAGCCGACCGCCGCCTGGACCGCCGTGTGCAGGTGGCGGCGTGCGGTGGTGACGATTTCTCGCGTGAGGCTCAGGAGTTGGGCGTTCGGGGCGAGGTCCGGCAGCAGGACGTAGGTGCGGCCGCCGGACTCGCTGACCAGCGCGCTGCGCCGGTACGCCGCCGCGTGCACGGAGATCAGGCCGGTCATCTCGGCACGGCGCAGTTCGTGTTCGCTGCGGTCGCCCTCGGCGCTGCGCACCGCGAACACCACGACGGCGGCGGGTTTCTTCGGGTCTGCGCCGATCTGACCGGCGACCGTGGCGGCGTCCATCCGGCCGGTGAGCAGGGCGGCGAGGAGGTTCTCGCGGAACCGCGACGTGGGCTGGTTGCGCTGCTGGATGAGGTGCGGTGCGGTGACGCGGGCGGCGCCGAGCAGGGCCCGTTCGGCCTGCTCGGTCAGCGGCTGGTCGCCCTCCTGCACCCAGATCGTGCCCAGCGGCTGCTGGCCAGCGTGGATGCCCACCGCGATGCGCCGGCGGATGCCCAGCTCAGGGCGTTCGTCGATGCGGACGACCTCCTCGCCTGAACGCAGCAGGTTGTAGACGCCCCACTCGCGCAGCATCTTCAGGTACGGCTCGGGGCCCTGGCGGCCGAGGATCGACAGCCGGCGCAGCTCGTCGACCTCGTCGGACGAGCGGGAGTAGGCGAGCACGCGGCTCGCGGTGTCCTCGATGCTGACGATGCCGCCGGTCAGCGTGGCAATCGTTTGCGCTAGCGCGAACAGGTCGCCGAGGACCTCGCCGTCGTCGGTCGTGGTCGTGAGAACGCTCTTGGCCAGGGACTCCAGGTGGCCCCAGCGGACCTCGGGCCGGACTTCCAGCAACGCCACGCCCGCGTCCGTGGCGGCCTGCACAAGGGCTGAGGACGACTCCTTGACCGCGACGGCGGCGGCTTTGGCTCGTCCGGCGGCTCTGACCAGCGGCAGTGCCGCCCGGCCCCGTGCCCCGATGAGCAGGGCCAGGTCACCCTGGGCGACGTCCGGCGGGTCGTCCGGATCCATGATCACCACATCGCGCACGTCCACCTCCAGGCCGCGCGGGGCGACCTGGAGTTCGACGAGCGGATCGCCGAGCGCGATGAGGATCTGGCGGAGGCTCATACCCCGAAGGCAATCAGCACTGTTCGATCGTACATCTGACCTGGTGAATCTTGGCGTTTCGCACAACCGAGGCCAGGTCGCGCGGACTTACGGTTTGCGTACCGAACAAGCCCATAAGGAGTTGCGAGTGGACGCGGTCACCCAGGTTCCCGCCCCGGTCAACGAGCCGGTCCTGCAGTACGCCCCCGGTAGCCCGGAGCGCGCTGACCTGCAGGCCAAGCTGGTCGAGCTGCAGAAGGAGCCCCTCGACCTGACGCTGACCATCGGTGGCGAGCAGCGCATGGGTGGCGGCGAGCGCTTCGACGTCGTCCAGCCGCACAACCACCGCTCGGTCCTCGGCACGCTGGCCGGTGCGACCCAGCAGGACACGACCGACGCGCTGCAGGCCGCCCGCGAGGCCGCCCCGGCGTGGCGCGCGATGTCGTTCGACGACCGCGCGGCGATCATCCTGCGTGCGGCCGACCTGCTGGCCGGCCCGTGGCGTCAGACGCTGAACGCCGCGACGATGCTCGGCCAGTCGAAGACCGCGATCCAGGCGGAGATCGACGCGGCGTGCGAGCTGATCGACTTCTGGCGCTTCAACGTGCAGTTCGCCCGCAACCTGATGGCCGAGCAGCCGATCTCCTCCCCCGGTGTGTGGAACCGCACGGACCACCGTCCGCTCGAGGGCTTCGTCTACGCGATCACGCCGTTCAACTTCACCGCCATCGCCGGCAACCTGCCGACCGCGCCCGCGCTGATGGGCAACGTGGTGCTGTGGAAGCCGTCGCCCACCCAGTCGTTCGCCGCGCACCTCACCATGCGGCTGCTGGAAGAGGCGGGCATGCCGCCCGGCGTCATCAACCTGCTGCCCGGTGACGGCCTCGCGGTGTCCGAGGTGGCGCTCAACTCCCCCGACCTCGCGGGCATCCACTTCACCGGCTCCACCCCGACGTTCCAGAAGCTGTGGGCGCAGGTCGGCGCGAACATCGCGAACTACCGCTCGTACCCGCGCATCGTCGGCGAGACCGGCGGCAAGGACTTCATCCTCGCGCACCCGTCGGCCGACCCGGACGTGCTGCGCGTCGCGATGATCCGCGGTGCTTTCGAGTACCAGGGCCAGAAGTGCTCCGCCGCGTCGCGCGCCTACGTGCCGCGCTCGGTGTGGAACAAGATCAAGGACCAGTTCCTGGCCGAGGTCGACGCGCTGACCTACGGCGACGTCACCGACTTCTCGAACTTCGGTGGCGCGGTGATCGACCGCCGTTCGTTCGACAAGCTGTCGGGCGTGCTGCAGGCCGCTCGCACGGACTCCTCGCTGGAGATCGCCGCCGGTGGCACCGCGGACGACAGCGACGGCTTCTTCGTCCGGCCGACCGTGCTCGTCGGTTCCGACCCTGCGAACTCCGTGTTCACCACCGAGTTCTTCGGCCCGGTGCTCGCGGTCCACGTGTTCGAGGACGCGGACTACCTGACCGTGCTCAAGCAGATGGAGAGCGCGGCGCCCTACGGTCTGACCGGCTCGATCATCTCCCGTGACCGCGCCGCCGTGGCGCACGCGCAGGAAGAGCTGCGGTTCGCCGCCGGCAACTTCTACGTCAACGACAAGCCCACCGGTGCCGTCGTGGGCCAGCAGCCGTTCGGCGGCGGCCGCGCGTCCGGCACGAACGACAAGGCGGGGTCGGTCCACAACCTGCTCCGCTGGGTCAGCCCGCGCTCCATCAAGGAGACCTTCGCGGCGCCCACCTCCCACCTCCACCCGCACCAGGGCTGACACCCAAGCCCGAAATTGATGAGGGGAGCTTTCATCAACCACAAGTTGATGAAAGCACCCCTCATCAACCTCACCCCGAGGAAGTGATCTTGATGCGCAGTGTGCTGCTCGCGGCGTCCCGCAGCGCGGGTGCCCGCAAGCTCGTCGAGTCGACGCCGCTGACCCGGCCCGTCGTCGAGCGGTTCGTCGCCGGTGCCGACGTCTCCTCCGCGATCCGCGCGACCGCCGAGGTGCTCGGCGACGGCCGCCTGGTCACGCTGGACCACCTCGGTGAGGACACCTTCGAGGAGTCGCAGGCCAACGACACCGTCGAGGCGTACCTGACGCTGCTGTCGAGGCTGGAGTCGCAGGGCCTCACGCAGGGCGCCGAGGTGTCGGTCAAGCTGTCCGCCGTCGGCCAGTCGCTGCCGATCGACGGCGAGAAGATCGCGCTGGAGAACGCCCGTCGCATCTGCACGGCGGCCGCCGTCGTCGGCACGACCGTGACGCTGGACATGGAGGACCACACCACCACGGACTCCACGCTGGGCATCCTGCGTGAGCTGCGGGTGGACTTCCCGTGGGTCGGCGCGGTGCTGCAGGCCTACCTCCGCCGGACCGAGCAGGACTGCCGCGACCTGGCGTACGCCGGTTCGCGCGTGCGGCTGTGCAAGGGCGCGTACCAGGAGCCTGCTTCCGTCGCGTACCAGGACAAGCACGACGTCGACCTGTCGTACGTGCGGTGCCTGAAGATCCTGATGGAGGGCGAGGGCTACCCGATGGTGGCCTCGCACGACCCGCGCCTGATCGCCATCGCCGCCGACCTGGCGTCCGCGCGCTCGAAGGACACCTACGAGTTCCAGATGCTGTACGGCATCCGGCCCGAGGAGCAGCGCCGCATCGCCGCCGAGGGCAACCGCATGCGCGTGTACCTGCCGTACGGCGACGAGTGGTACGGCTACTTCATGCGCCGTCTCGCGGAGCGTCCGGCCAACGTGGCGTTCTTCGCGCGGTCGCTGCTCACCAAGAGCTGAGGTCCTCGACCGTTTCCAGGGCGAACTGCAACTTCACCGGCTCACCCGCCCCGCGGAGGATCTCGACCGCGCGGCGGGTGAGCCGGAGTGCTTTCTCCGTCCCGTACCCCGTCTCGGCGCAGAGCCGGCCGTAGATCGTCAGCGCGTCGGCGTAGTCGGCGTGCGCGTCGAGGTCGAGCCCGGCCATGTGCCACAACACGATCGCGATGTGCGCGGTGTGGCGCGCCTCTTCCTTCCGTTCCGCGGCAAGGAGTCTGCACACGTGCCTCTGCAGAGACGAGAGGTAGACGGTCGGCGCCGTCCTCGGGCGCAACGCCCGGCAGACCTCGACCGTGAACTCGGACATCCCCACCGCGCGGACGTGGTGGTCCGAATCGGACAGTGCGCGAGCCGTGTTCTGCAGCGGTGGCGCCAGTTTCGCGCCGAAGAACTCGACCAGCTGTGACGGCAGGCGCTGACAGAGGTCGAGGCACTCGTCGGCCGTCGTCATCGCCTGACCGTCCTGGCCGTGCAGGAGCTGCTGGTCGACCAGCGTCGCCAGGGCGATCACGAGGTCGGCCTGGTTCCGGACGAGGTCCTCGGCGACCAGTTCCCGGTACACCTCGACGGCTTCTTCGGCCGCGCCGACGTCACCGACGACCTTGGCGACGTTGAGCAGGGCGGCGGCCAGACCCTTGCGGTCGCCCGTCTCACGCCAGAGCATGACGGCTTCTCGCGCGGTGAGCGCGGCGTCGATGTCGTCGGCCAGCTCCAGCAACGCCTGGCTGCGCCGCGTCAGCGCGTCGGCGAGTTCGGTGCCGAACGTCTCGGGGTGGGCGACGGCGAGGCGGCGGAACAGGTCCACTGCCTCCTTCAAGGCCTCGTTCGCGGCCTCCGCCCTGTCCAGGTCGACGAACATGGCGCCCGCCGCGACGAGGTTGCGGGCCAGCTCGGGCTCGAAGCGCGGGTCCTCCTGCGCGACCACCCTCCAGTTCGCGATGGAGAGCTGCATCGAGTCCGCCGCGTGCTCCCCGTTGCCCTCGAACTGGAAGCGGCGGGCCATCACGGCGGCGACCCTGGCGAAGTCGGCGCGGAAGAGCGCCGGGTGGGTCTTCGCCAGTTCCTGGAAGAGCAGGGTGGCGCGGCTGATGGCGGTCGTCGCGTCCTCGTCGCGGCCGAGCGCCTGGTAGCGGTAGCTGATCTGCTCCAGCGCGGACGCGAGCTGCGGGATGGTCTCCGGGTCGTCCTCCGCGATCTCGCGCCAGAGGTCGATCGCCTCCTCAGAGACGGCGAGCACCTCGTCGTTGCGCTGTGCGTTGATCAGCCTGAGCGCCAGGTCTCCCAGCGAGTCCGCGAGCAGCGGCCGGTTCTCCCGGTCGCGCGCCACGAGCTCGCGGTAGCACCCGACCTCCGCCTCGGAGGCCTCGACGGACTCCTGGCGCAGGCCGCACAGCATCGTGCGGGCGCTCAGCATCCCGTACATCTCGGCCCGTTCGAGGACGTCGTCGGCACGTTCGAGCAGCCGGCGGGTGAGGATCGACGGGATCGCGTCGGTGGCGAACCGCTCGTCGCGGAAGACCTCACGGGCGATGGCCTCCGCGGTGGCGGTGGAGCCGATCTCCGCGGCGATGCGGAGGCTGTCGCGGGCCATGTCGCGCACGATCTTCGGGTTCCCGGTGACGAGCTCGTCGAGCCGGGGCCTCAGCGCGGGCCACCTGTCGGCGGCGCGCGCCAGCAGGTCCGGGTCCGGGGTGTCCGGGGTGGCGACCGCCAGGTAGTCCTCGGCGATGCGGCCGGTCTTGCGGCCGGTGTCGCGCTTGAGGAGCTGACGGACGAGCTGGGTGCGGTTCACGTCGCACGGATCGCCGTGCACCGCGGTCAGCGCGGCCATGTGCAGGTCGAGGACCGTCTCCTGGGCGATGTTCGGCGGCGGCTCGTCCGGGGCCGTGACGTCGAGCTCCTTGGCGAAGTACTGGCAGGCGAGCGTGAACGACTCCTCGCGGTCCTCGAGGCTCGCGGCGAGTTCGACGGCCATGACCTCGTGGTCGAAGTCCGCGATGCGCTGGCGCGTGGAAGACCACCACCAGCCCGTGGTCCTCGCCGCCAGCAGCACCCGCGTGCGCTCCGGTCCGTGCCGAAGCGTGTCCTGCAGCAGCAGGAAGACGTCCTGCCACCGGAGCCGGTCGGCGTCGTCGATCACCAGCAGCCTGCCGTGCGCGGCATCGTCCCAGCACTCCTCCTGGAACTGCTGGAGCAGCCTGGTCTTGCCCGCGCCCGCCGGGGCGTGCAGCAGCAGGGACGCCTGGGGCACGGGGCTGTCGCGCCAGAGCGTGAGCGTGTGCAGCTCGGTTTCTCTGCCGTGAAAGGGGACCACCTGCTGGGTGGGATCCAGCAATGCGGCAACGCTGAGTGCTCGGTCCACCGTCCCATAGTCGGTCGCTGGTCAGCCCGAGGGTAGGAAGACCACACCATCGTGGCCTTTTCCCGTTTTTCCTTCACCCCAATGTCTACTGGCTTGGAGAAGGTCCAACAGCTACCTGCGAGGGCGTCGGTTTCACCCTGGACTGAAATTGTCAGACCTCCCCGGCACAATCGGGGACGTGCTGGTCGCCCTCGTCATCGACGCTGACGGCGCCGGCCGGTGGCAGAAGCTGCACGACGACGGGACTCCGGCGGGTCCCGCGATGACGGCTTCGTCGCCGGCCGCCGCCGTCGCGTCGCTGGAGCGCGCCCACAGACCGCGCTGGGTCTGGGCGGACACGTCCGAGGTCTACCCCGTGCTGCTCGCCGCCGGGGTGCGCGTCGACCGGTGCTGGGACCTGCACCTGACCGAGGCGCTGCTGCTCGGCGTGGAGGGCCGGCACCGCGAGCCGAAGGAGCTCGCGGGTGCGTTGGCGCGGGTGCTCGGGCTGCCCGCGCCGGCCGACGCCGGGCCGCCCAAGAAGGACGACGCGCTGACGTTGTTCGGGCCGGATCCGGTGGTGCTGCCGGCCGGCACCGACCCGCTGGCCGCGTTGTCGCTGGTTTTCCGCGCGCAGCAACGGAATCCGGCGCTGGGACTGCTGATCGCGGCCGAGTCGGCGTCGGCGCTGGTGGCCGCGGAGATGACGCACCACGGGTTGCCGTGGCGCGAGGACGTGCACAACAGGCTGCTGGAGGAGGTCCTCGGGCCGCGTCCGGCTCCCGGCCAGCGCCCGAAGTTGTTGCAGGACCTGGCGGATGAGATCCAGGAGGCGTTCGGCGGCCGGGAGATGAACCCGGACGCGCCGGCCAGCATCGTCCGCGCGTTCGCCCGCGCGGGCATCGAGGTGCCGTCCGCACGGCGGTGGGTGTTGAAGAAGGTCGACCACCCCGCGGTGAAACCTTTGCTGGACTACAAAGAGCGTGCACGGCTGTGGGTGGCGCACGGCTGGTCGTGGCTCGACACGTGGGTCGAGGACGGGAGGTTCCGGCCGGACTACGTCGTGGGCGGCGTCGTCACCGGGCGCTGGGCGTCGCGAGGCGGAGCCGCGTTGCAGATCCCGCGGCTGATGCGGCAGGCGGTGATCGCCGACGACGGCTGGTGCCTCGTCGCGGCGGACGCCTCGCAGCTCGAACCGAGGATTCTCGCTGCCCTGTCAGGGGATCCGCGGCTGACCGAGGTCTGCGGCGACGACGACCTCTACGCGGCGCTGGCGGAGGACTCGTTCAAGGGCGAGCGGCCGCGGGCGAAGATCGCGATGCTGTCGGCGATGTACGGCGGCACGTCCGGTGAGGCCGGGCCGCTGCTCGCCGTGCTGCGCAAGAGGTTCCCGGTCGCGGTCGGTTATGTGGAGGACGCCGCCAGGGCCGGCGAGCAGGGCCGGATGGTGCGCACGCGGCTGGGCCGCACGTCGCCGACGCCGTCCGCGGCGTGGCAGGAGCTGACCGGGGGCGCCGACGACTCCGGCGAGTCGTCGAGCTCGTCGCGGCAGGCGGCGCGCAACTGGGGTCGGTTCACCCGGAACTTCGTGGTGCAGGGCAGCGCGGCGGACTGGACGGCGGCGTTGCTGGGCGTGCTGCGGGGAAGGCTGCCCGCCGACGCGCACCTGGTGTTCTTCCAGCACGACGAGGTGCTGGTGCACTGCCCGCGCGCCGATGCCGACGCGGTGGTCGAGGCGATCGCCGCGGCCGGGCGCGAGGCGACGCGACTGCTGTTCGGCGAGACATCGGTGCGCTTCCCGATGAACGCGGTGCCCGTGACCTGCTACGCCGACGCGAAGTAAGTCCGAACGAGACGGTTCGCCTCGGGTCGTTGGTCCGAACGGGCGCTTGCTCTTACGCCGTGAGAGCGCTCTCATAAATGGACTGCACCCGTGACAAGGAGGTCACCCGCGCATGAGGCAACGACGCCGCATCCTGGCGGCCACGACAGCTCTTATTGCCGCGGTACCCCTGGCGATCGCCGCCATGTCCGCCAACGCCGCTATCCCACCCCCTGCCCCGGGATGGACGCAGGTGTGGGGTGACGACTTCAACGGTTCCAACGGATCGCTGCCGTCGAGCGCCAACTGGATCATCGACACCGGCCACGGTTACCCCGGCGGACCTGCCAACTGGGGCACCGGGGAGATCCAGAACTACACGAACAGCACGAACAACCTGAAGCTCGACGGCAACGGCAACCTGCGCATCACCGCCCTGAAGGACGGCGGGGGCGGCTGGACGTCGGCGCGCATCGAGACCCAGCGCTCGAACTTCAAGCCCGCGGCCGGCGGCAAGCTCGCCATCGAGGGTCGCATCCAGATGCCGAACGTCACGGGCGAGGCAGCCCTGGGCTACTGGCCCGCGTTCTGGACCCTCGGCGCGCCGTACCGCGGCAACTACTGGAACTGGCCGGGCATCGGCGAGTTCGACATCATGGAGAACGTCAACGGCATCAACTCCGTCTGGGGCGTGCTGCACTGCGACGTCGCTCCCGGCGGTGCCTGCGGCGAGTTCACCGGCATCGGCAACTCGCGGACGTGCCCCGGCTCGTCCTGCCAGTCCGCCTTCCACACCTACCGCTTCGAGTGGGACGACGCCGCGAAGACGTTCACGTGGTTCGTCGACGGCCAGTCCTTCCACCAGGTGACGCAGGCCCGTGTCGGCGTCAACGTGTGGAACGCGATGACGTCGCACGCGGGGCACTTCATCCTGCTCAACCTCGCGATGGGCGGCGCGTTCCCGAACGCGCTGAACAACAACCAGCCGACCCCTGTCGCGGCCACCCAGTCCGGGCACTCGATGGTCGTGGACTACGTGGCCGTGTACTCGGCTGGCGGCGGGTCCACCACTCCCCCGACGACCACGACCACGACGTCGAACCCCGGCGGCGGGGGTTCCGCGTACAGCGAACTGCAGGCGGAGAACGCCTCGGAACGCTCCGGTGGTTCGGTGGCGCCGGGGGATGGTGGCTCCGGCGTGCACCAGATCGCGAACGGCGGCTACCTGAAGTTCTCCGGCGTGAACTTCGGCTCCGGCCCGGCCCGGCAGTTCCTCGCCAGGGTCGCCTCCGGTGCCGGAGGCGGGGTGAGCGGCCTGGTCGAAGTGCGGCTCGGCTCGCGCACGGCCACTCCGGCGGGTTCGTTCGCGGTCGGCAACACCGGTGGGTGGGACGCGTGGAGAACGATCCCCGCGAACATCTCGAACATCTCGGGCACCCACGACGTGTACGTGACGTTCACGAGCGGCCAGCCGGCGGCTTACGTGAGCGTGAACTGGGTGAAGTTCGGCCTCTGACCCCCTGCGTGCGCGCCGGGGAGAGTTCGTCCGCTAAGATGTCATCCGTACGACACGGATGATTAGCTCAGCGGGAGAGCACTACCTTGACACGGTAGGGGTCACTGGTTCAATCCCAGTATCGTCCACTCCACTCGGAGCGAGTTGTGTTCGCGGAAAGCGCGAACCTGCTCGCTCCGTTGTGTTTTCCGGGGGTGCAACCCCCAGACCCCGCCCGGCGGGCTTCGCCCCCGTACCCCCAGCCGTGGTCGCGCTGGAGGTACGGTCGGGCTGTGTACGCCGAACGTCCCGCTCCCGCGGGTCTGGCTTGCCTGTGGACGCGCACGGTGTCATCGCAGACCGTGCAGCGCGTGGTGCCGGACGGGTGCACGGACCTGATGTGGACACCCGCGTCCGGCGCGCTGTACGTGGCCGGTCCGGACACCTCGGCTCAGCTCGCCACCGTCGCTCCCGGCACGTTGTACGGGGTGCGGTTGCCGCCCGGAGCGTTCCCGTCGGTGTTCGGGGTGCCCGCGCACGCCGTCCGGGACCTGCGGGTGCCGCTGTCCGAGCTCGTTCCTTCGGCTCGGCTCGACTCCTTCTCGGACATGGTGTCGTTCTGCGCTTCGCGAGTGGTCGTCGATCCTGCTCTGGCAGCGACCGCGTCGTTGCTGCGGTCCGGTGACGTCGGCACGGTCGCGTGGGAGATCGGGCTGAGCGCACGTCAGCTGCGGCGGCGGTGCCTGGACGCGTTCGGCTATCCACCCAAGGTGTTGCAGCGGGTGCTGCGCTTCGACGCGGCGCTGCGGCTGGCTTGGAAGGGTGTGCCGTTCTCGGCCGTGGCATTCGAGGCGGGTTACGCGGACCAGGCGCACCTGGCCCGCGAAGTGCGTGCGTTGGCCGGCGTGCCCCTCGGTCAGCTGATCCGGCCGTAGCGGCGCAGCGTCAGCAGTGCGTCGACCGTGGCGATGGAACGCCATTCGAAGTCCACGATCGGGGTGAAGGCGGCGAAGCCGAAGGTCCAGCCGCCGTCCTCCTGCTGGCCGTTCTGGAGCTCGTCGAGGTCCTTGCCGAACTCGTCGTCGGTGAACCACGCGCGGGCGAGGCTGGTGGGCTTCTGCGCGTACATGTGCAGGTCCAGGCCTTCGCCCTCAGCGTATCCCTCGGTGCTCGGCTTGAGGTGCCCGAGCCTCTCGGCGGCCAGTTCGGCGCGGGCGCGGTCCGGCACCTCGTCCAGGAACATCGCCGCTGCTCGCAGCTCGTACGGGTGGGTGTTCTCGAGCTTCTCGATCTCCTGCCAGCAATAGCCGGTCGCCTTGTCGAGCCACGGGTCCGTCGTTCCGAGCGCGTGGAGGGCGGCGGCGATCTGGGCCGTGAGGAGAAGTCCGCCCTGGTCGTCGGCGGCGACCCACGGCGCCTTCGGATGGTCCTTCGAGGTGGACATGCCGAACGGGACACTGCCGTCCGGGCAGGTGTCGTTCAGCCAAGTCAAGATCGATTCAGCATGCTCGGGGGCGCCGACCTCGCCGAACACCTGGAGCGCGCGCAGAGCGTGCAACGGCTGGCTGGTGGGCCCGCGGTGATCGGGTTCGAGCCCGTAGCCGTAACCGCCGTCGTCGTTGCGGTAGGCCAGCACCGCCTGGACCACGTGCTCGGCCTTCCCGCCGTCGAAGGCGTGCTCGAACCAGCGTTGTTCCAGCGTGCGGGCGTTGCGCCAGAGGAAGGTCCTCGCTTGCTCGATCATGCCCCGAACCTATGCCGCTCGCGGTGCGCGGTCTTGAACGAATCGGCCATGTGACCTGATCTGCTGATTCGTTCGCCTCCGCAGGGAACCGGTCCTATGCGAAAATCCTCTGACAGGGGTGTGGAGTTCTGAGGGGAGCTGGCCAGGATGCTGATGTTCGACGCACTCGTACCCGTGAAGACCGCCGGGGCCGTGGGCAAGAGTATCGGTGCAGCCGTGGGTGCCGCGGCGGGAGCAGCCGCCGGTGCGGGCAGTGGCGGGGTCGCGAAATTCAGCGTCGACCCTGAGCAGGCCCAGAAGATGATCGACGGTCTGAAGCTCGCCATTGAGAAGCTGATCGATCTGAGGGACAAGTCCGACGAAATCCAGGCTTCGGGCGCTCCTGGTCCAGATCCCTACAGCGGCTACGCGACGCTCGCGATGCGCAAGACGGCAGGTGGAGAGCCCGGCGGATACCTGTGGGCGAACCAGGAGGCGCAGAAGGCGCTGGAACAAACTGTCAAGAACATCGAGAAGGCCCTTGCCGAGTATCGGGCCACCGACGATGCGGCGAAGTCCGCGATGAAGGGCTGACACGATCTTGAAGCGCATGACCGCCCTGCTCACCGCTGTACTCGCGTTCGGTGCACTGGCGGGGTGCACGGCCTCCCAGACCGGCGGCAATCCCACCACGGCGCAGTCGGCCGGTACCAAGCAGACGAGCAGCGAGCCCACGAGCGACGGGCCCGATGCCGGACTCAGCATCGCCAAGTACGTGAGCAACCCTTGCAGCATCCTCACCGCGAGCCAGGTGACGACGCTCGGTTCTGTACGAGCACCTGAGCCCGGCACTGGCGAACTCGGCCCCAACTGCGTGTGGAGGGGTCAGGACGTCATCAAGAACTCGAAGTACACGGTGCACACGACCGAAAACAAGTCCTTCGAGGACATCATCAACAACGTTAAGGCCAACCCGGTCTTCACCGACAAGAAGATCGACGGTGTGAGGGTCATCTCCACCAGTCAGACCGACGCGTCGACCGGTTGCCTGACCACGCTCCAAGCCTCGAAGACCGACTCGGTCACGGTGCAGGTCGCCACAGCGGCGGACGAGCGTGCGGCCAAGCCCGCCTGCACGGAGACCGAGCGCGTCGCGCAACTGATTATCACAAACTTGAAGGGGTAGCGAGATGGCTGGGGATGAGCCGAACATCGCTGGTTTCGCCATTCTTCCCTTCGCGGGTGGCGAAACCATCTACAAGTGGTTCGAGAACGGCAGCGGTCCGAGCCAGAGCACCGCGATCGCCTCGCAAGGCTGGCGTGATCTCTCGACCGGCCACGGAGACGTCGCCCAGCTGATCGAGAAAGCCGTACGCGACTCCGGTGCCGCGTGGGAGGGGTCCGCAGGTGACGCGGCGCGTGGTGGGACTTCACCGCTCGCGACGTGGGCCACGGTCACGGGCGATTCGGCAACTCAGGCAAGCACGACCGCCGACACGGTCGGCAGCGCGTACGCCGACGCCAAGAACTCGATGTCCAAGCCACCGTCGGTGCCGGACAAGCCGTTCCTGAACGACTACCGCCCGTGGGACACGGACTACGACAAGGCGCTCGAGCAAAACCAGCAGGTCAGCGAGCAGAACATCCGGGCGTTCAACCAGTACGCCGGAGCCGTCAACGCGAGCATGAGCAACCAGCCGACGTTCATCGCGCCGACCGCCAACGACGGGTCCGTCGAACAGCAGCCGGGTGGCGACCACATGATCGACAGGGTCGGGATGCAGACCCAGCCGCCGCCCAGCATCGGCACGCCTCCCGGCGGTGGGGGCGACCGCATCGGTGGCGGCCCTGACGGCAGCGGCACGGACCTGTCCGGCTCGAGGCCGCCCGGCGGCGATGACACCAGCACGGCCGGCGTGAACGACCCCAAGTTCACCCCTCCGCCCACCGACATCGGCCGTCCGCGGCCCGACATCGGCGTTCCGACCTTGCCGCCGGACGGCGTGTACAACCCGAACGACCCGCGCAGGCCCGGTGGTCCGCTCGATCCCAACAACCCGCGCAGGCCTGGCGGTCCGCTCGACCCCAACAACCCGCGCAACCGTCCCGGCGGCCTCGGCGGACCCGGTGGACCCGGCGGCGGTGGTGCCGGTGGTGGCGCCGGCGGCGGTCGTGGTGGTGGCGCCGGTGGCGGTGTCGGTGGTGGGCCCGGTGGTGGTGGCCTCGGTGGTGCCGCTGCGGCCAAGGGCATGGGCGGACCTGGCGGTATGGGCGGCGGCTTCGGTGGCGCGGCCGGTGTCACCGGTGACGGTCGTGGTGGCGCTGGTGGCTTCGGGCCGTCCGGTGCCGGTGCCGCGGGTGCCGCCGGTCGTGGTGGCGCCGCGGGCATGGGTGCCGGCGGTATGGGCGCCGGTGGTGGGCGTGGTGAAGGTGCTGAGGACTCGGAGCACAAGTCCGCGTCGTACCTTCAGGAGACCGAAGACATCTTCGGCGATGGAACGATGGTCGCTCCGCCGGTCATCGGCGGATAAGGGGGAAACGTGCTGCGGAGCAGGGTCGCCATCCCTGTCACGGCGCTCTACCAGGCGTGGCAGGCCGCGGGCCTGCCGACGATGCACCGTGCGCTGCTCGCTCAGGTCGACTTCGACGAGGACCTCCTCGAGTCGGGTGACGTGAGCGAGCTCGAACGGTTGCAGCGGTCGGCGTGGGCGCAGCTCGAGCAGTACGGGCTCGCGCGCGGCGGTCAGATACACCCGGACCTGACGAACGCGCTGCGGCTCGTGGTCGAGGCCGGCGTGGAGTACTGGGCGTTCTTCAGCCTGAAGGACGGCCCGCAGCAGAGCGTGCTGGTCGTGTCGAACGGCCAGGACGCGCTGCGGATCCTGCTCACGCCGGACCAGCAGTTCGTGCTCGAACCGGTGCGGGCGGAAGAGGCTCCGCAGGCGTTGATCGGCGCCCTGCCGCCCACGCCGGCGGGCAGGGGCAACCCGATCACGCTGCCCGAGGAGGCGCTGCAGCAGAAGCGGCCGCAGCCGTCCTACGAGGACACCGGCTCGTTCCTGCAGCAGAGCCGGCCGACGAGCACGCCGAACGACCAGCTCGTCGCGCAGCTCAACGAGATCATGAGCCAGCCGCGCACCGGTGGCGGTCAGGTCTTCTCGGCCAAGCGCGACCACCTGGGCCGCAAGCAGCGTTGCGTCAACCCGCTGACGTTCATCGACACGCCGAGCGGGCGCTACCTCGCGGCCAAGAGCGACGGCTGGCTGCGGGTGCAGCCGGCCGACTTCGGCACGTTGACGCGGATGACCGCGACGATGCCGTAAAAGAACGTAAAAGGACGCCACGAAGGCCGGGTCGCAGCTGCTGCGACCCGGCCTTCGTCGTTCAGGAGAACCGCAGCGCGTCCGGCCCCAGGTCGGCCGGGCTGCGGTGACCCGACAGCCCGAGCGTCAGGTCGAAGTCCGCGAGCAGGCTGCGCAGCACGTGCCGCACGCCGACCTGGCCGCCGTGCGCCAGTCCGTACGCGAAGGGCCGCCCGACCATCACGGCCTTGGCCCCCAGCGCCAGCGCCTTCACGATGTCGGCGCCGGTGCGGACGCCGGAGTCGAACAGCACGTCGACCTGCTCCCCCACCGCCTCGACGATGGACGGCAGCGCGTCCAGCGACCCGACGGCACCGTCGACCTGGCGCCCGCCGTGGTTGGAGACGACGACACCGTCCATTCCGTACTCGACGGCCTTGCGCGCGTCGTCGGCGTGCTGGATTCCTTTCAGGACGATCGGCCCGTCCCAGTGCTCGCGCAGGAACGAGAGCTGGTCCCACGACTTGTCGGTGCCGGTGAACAGCTGCACCCACCGCAGGATCGCCATCGGCAGGTCCTCCTCGGGCGACTTCTGCAGCCCGGCGCGGAAAACCGGGTCGCTGAACGGGATCGCCGTGCCGACCGCGCGCAGGAACGGCAGGTAGGCCTGGTCGAGGTCGTGCGGCCGCCACGCCAGCGTCCACGTGTCCAAGGTGACGACCAGCGCCGTGTACCCGGCCTTGCGCGCCCGGTCCAGCAACGACGCGCACACGTCGGGGTCGTTCGGCCAGTAGAGCTGGTACCAGCGCGGCCCGTCACCGGACGCTTCGGCGACCTCCTCGATGGTGTGCGAGGAGGCGGTCGACAACACCATCGGCACGCCGAGCTCGGCGGCGGCCCGTGCGGTCGCCAGCTCACCGTCCGGGTGCAGGATCGACTGCACGCCAACGGGTGCGAGCATCACCGGCGCCGGCAGCTCAGTGCCGAGGACCGAGACACCCAGATGCCGTTCGGTCGCGTTGGTCAGCATGCGCGGCACGATCCGCACGCGGTCGAACGCCTCACGGTTCGCCCGCACGGTGGCGCCCGAACCAGCGCCTCCCGCCACGTACCAGAACGGGCCCGGTCCCAGCCTGTCGCGCGCGGACTGCTCCAGCGCGTCGGGATCGGTGGTGAACGGCGGCACGGCGCCACCGAGCCCCTGCAGGTAGATCTCGTTCTGGTACGCGGCGAAGGAGGTCATGCCGCCTACTTTGCTACGAAGCGAGCTGCACTAGGAAGAACTCGTTGCCGAAAGGATCGCTGAACCAGGTGGCCCGATCACCCCACGGCATGGTCTCCGGCTCGCCCTTCACCGTCACCCCCTCCGCCACGAGCCGAGCAACGTCTCCGTCGATGTCGTCGGTGATCAGCGAGATCCCGCAGCCCATCGCGAACGAGACGTTGGGCGCGTCCGCCTGCGACAGCGCGAACGCCGTCTGGGCGCCGGGAGGAGCGACAGTCAGCCAGCGCATGCCGGCCTCGGTGCTGTCCTGCCGCTTCTGCCAGCCCAGCACGTCCACGTAGAAGCCCAGAGCCTCGTCGAGATCGCGGACGTTGACGGTGGTCGAGTGCACATGAGTGATCATGCGCAGAACGCTAGGCGTGTGCCCCCACCGGGCGCTTCTTCGAAACCGCTCGCCTGGGCCAGCGCGACTCCAGCCAGATCGCCACGGGTGCGGCGGTGACCACTGTGGACAGCGTGCCGGCGATGAGGCCGATCAGCAGTGCGATCGCGAAGTTGGCCAGGGAGCCGTCGCCGAGCACCAGCAACGCCGCCAGGACGAAGAGCACGCCGAGGCCGGTGTTCACGGTGCGCGGCACGGTTTGGACGACCGCGTCCGACACGACATCCGGGTACAAGGCCTTCAGGCGGGAACCTCGTAGTTCGCGGAGGCGGTCGAAGACGACCACCGAGTCGTTGACCGAATAGCCGATCACGGTCAGCAGGGCCGCCAGGAACACGCCGTCGGCCGTCTTGCCCATCCACGCGAACACGCCGATGAGCACGAGGACGTCACTGAGCAGCGCGGCCACCGTGGCGAGGCCGAGGCGCCAGTCGAAGCGCACGGCCAGGTAACCCAGCTGGGCGGCTACGGCGATGGCCAGGCCGATCACGGCGTTGCGGCGCAGTTCTGAGGACAGCGACGGGCCGATGAGCTCGTTGCTGGACTGGCGGGCGCCGCCGTCGACGGCCGACGAGACGACCTCGCCCAGGCGAGCGGAGGTGGCGTCGTCGATCGGGGCCGTGCGCAGGGAGACCTCGTTGCCCGACGACGAGACGACCACGTCGGGGAAGCCCGCGTCCGCCAGGGCGGTGCGCACTCGGCCGGGGTCGATGGAACCGCCCGCGGTGAAGTCGAGCATGCGGCCGCCGGTGAACTCGACGCCCAGGTTCAGACCCCGCGCGAAGAGACCCGCGAACGCCACCAGCACCACGGCACCGGCACTGATCAGCCACAACGACGGGCGGCGGTACAGCACGACGGACAGGCGCCGGCGGACGAAACCGAGGGTGTGCAGGCCGCTCAGACGCGGCCGCTTGGCGACGAAACGGGTGCCGAGCGCCCACACGACGAGCACGCGGGAGAGCACCAGGGCGCTGAACATCGACGCCAGCACACCGATGGTCAGGGTGACGCCGAAGCCGCGGACCGGACCCGTGGCCAGCCAGAACAGCAGACCGGCTGCCAGCAGCGTCGTCACGTTCGAGTCGGCGATCGCGCTCAGAGCGCCGCGGAAACCACTCTCCGAGGCACGCCGGAGGTTGGGTTTCCTGGCGTACTCCTCGCGGGCCCGTTCGAAGATCAGGACGTTCGCGTCCACCGCCATGCCGATCGCCAGCACGAAGCCGGCCAGGCCCGGCAAGGTCAGCGTCGCCCCCACGGCCAGCAGCCCGGCGTACGCGACGCCCGCGTAGCCGACCAGTGCGACCACGGCCAGGAACCCGGCGAGCCGGTAGGCGAACATCAGGAACAGCGAGGTCAGGGCGATGCCGATGATCGCGGCCTGGGCGCTGGCCTCGATCGCCTCGGCGCCCAGGGTCGCGCCGACGGTGCGCTGTTCGATCACCTCGACCGGCACCGGCAGCGCGCCGGAACGAACGACGAGGGCGAGTTCCTTGGCTTCCGCCTGGGAGAAACGGCCGGTGATGGTGGTCGAGCCGCCTGCCTGACCGGCGCCGCAGGGCGTGTCGAGGCTGACCTCGGGGGACGAGATCGGCTTGCCGTCCAGCACGAACGCGATCTGCCGGCCGGGGGTGCCGGACTGCTCGCAGGCCGCCTCGCCGGTGACCTTCTGCCACTTCGCCGGGGCGTCGCCCTGGAACTGGATGTTGACCACGAAACCCGCGCCCTGCGGGTTGCGCGCGGACTGGGCGTCGGAGATGCCCTCGCCGGTCATGACGGTCTGGCCGCCCCGCTGCACCGTGAGCTGCGCGGTCTGACCGAGGACCTTCACGGCCTCCTGCGGGTCCTGGACGCCGGGCAGTTCGACGACGATGCGGTTCTCGCCGGAGCGGGCGATCACCGGCTCGGCGACGCCCAACGCATCCACGCGACGCCTGAGCACCTCCAGCGAACGGTCGGCGGCGTCGGCGTCGCCCTTGGCTTCGAGAACGATCTGGGTTCCGCCCCGAAGGTCGAGACCGAGGCGGGGATCAGAGGTGAGCAGCAGGAAAGCGGAGGCGACGAGGACGCCGAGCGCTATGAGTGCGCGCACGAGCAGCCCTCGTCGCGCGTTGTCGCGCGACATGGGTGAGAAGACCTTCCGGAGTGGGTTGCTGGAGGAGGGATTCAGCGACCGGAAGGCGGTGAACGAGCGGGCTGGGGCGTCCAGCGGAGGCCGTCGGGGGTGCGGTGCACGCGCTGGGCGAAGGCGACGACGAACCGGAGCGGCATCGTCGGCTTCGCGACCGGCGGCACGTCGGAGGCCACCTGGGCCTGCGGGACCTGGGCGGCGTTCGGGTTGTGCGGCTTGGGCGCGGTGACCGGCAGGTTCGCGAAGTCGTGACCGTGCCGGATGACGGAGCCAGAGGCGTCGGGCTCGGCGGGCGCGGCGACGATGAACAGCTGCCCGAGGAACAGCAGGAACGCGAGCGCGACCGCGTTGCGACGCATCACCGCTTCCTGCCTCCA
Source organism: Lentzea californiensis (assembly GCF_024648825.1). GTDB lineage: Bacteria > Actinomycetota > Actinomycetes > Mycobacteriales > Pseudonocardiaceae > Lentzea > Lentzea californiensis. Next base: position 327,607 of record NZ_JANBBE010000004.1, on the reverse strand, counting down.
CCGACGTAGACGAGCGCTCCCCCCACGACAGCGCACAACCAGGAAAGCACAAGTGGCTGCATCGTCGTAGCCCCGAAGAACAAAGCGACGGTCCAGCCGAGCAGGACGAGGGCCGAAACGGCGAGCAGGGACACCGTCACGGCGAGCTTGCGCAGGCTGAAGAGGAGCTTGAACGGACGCAGCCGCAGCGCCACGACCAGGCAGCACAGCAGCAGCGCGCCGGTGAAGAAGCCCAGGTAGGGCGTCGGCCGGGGCATGCCGGCGATCAACCCGAGTAAACCGCCGCCGATCAACAGCAACGAGAGCGTGCGCAGCGCACGCCACACCTGCACCTTGTTCAACTGCAGCGGCGTGGGCTTGGACGAACGCCGCCGTTGCACGGTCGCGAGGTTCGCCTTGGAGTCCGCGTCGGACGGGTCGAGCTTGATCGCCGAGCGGTACGCGTGCTCGGCGGTGCCCCAGTCGCGCATCCGCAGGGCCGCGTCGCCGAGCACCTGGAACGCCCGCGCCTCGGTCGGTGCGAGCTGGGAGGCGTGCAGGGCCGAGTCGAACGCCTCGACGGCGCCGTCCGGGTTGTCGGCCAGGACCTCGGCGAGCACGACGTAGCAACGCCAGTCGCCTGGCTTGCGCCGCACGGACTCGCGCGCCGCGACCGCGGCCTCCTGGTGCCGGCCGAGGTCGCTCAGCGCCAGTGCCGCCAGCCGCTGAGGCCAGGCGGGCTCGCCGTCGAGGACCATCGCGCGCTTGGCCGAGTCGAGGGCCTGGTCCGCCTCACCCAGGTCGAGGTGGGCGCCGGCGAGCCGGCACCACGCCTCGGCGTGCCGGGGGTTCGCCGCCACGAGGGGCCGCAACAGGTCGATCGCCTGCCGCGGCTTCCCCGAGGCGGTGAGGTCGGCTGCTCGTAAGAGCACCGCTGTCATCGGCTCGGACACGCCGCCCAGTGTGACAAGCTCCCCCGGCCCTCGAACGGGTGACCTCAGCGAGCCGTCCCGAACCAGCGGGTCAGCTCCCGCTGCAAGCCCTCCTGGTCCTCGCCGACCCATGCCACGTGGCCGTCCGGCCGCAGCAGCGCCGCGGGCGCGTCCAGGTCCTCGGTGACGTCGACGACGTGGTCGACCCGGTCCGCCCAGCCGGCGGCCGACAGCGTCCCGGCCTGGTCGAGCAGGATGCCGCGACCGGCGTGCATCTGGGCGTAGAGACCGCCGCGCTTGAGCGCGAGGTCACCGATCCGCCGTCCCACCAGGTCGTTCTCCGAGCCGAGGTCGTACCGGACCGAGACGGCGATGATCTTCTCGATCAGGTACCGGTTGACCTCCTCGAACTGCACCAGCTCGGTGAGCAGCCGCCGCACGGACTGCGGGCCGGGCTCGACCTTCATCAGCTCGATCTGCGCGCGGGTGTTGTTGAGCACCTCCTCGGCCACCGGGTGCCGTTCGGCCTCGTAGCTGTCCAGCAACCCCTCCGGAGCCCACCCGTGCACCGCCGCGGCGAGCTTCCAGCCCAGGTTGAACGCGTCCTGCACGCCGAGGTTGAGACCCTGGCCGCCGGTCGGCGGGTGGACGTGGGCCGCGTCGCCCGCGAGGAACACGCGGCCGGACCGGTAGCGCTCGGCCTGCCGGGTGGCGTCGCCGAACCGGGACGTCCACCGCGCCGAGTGCACGCCGAAGTCGGTCCCGGCGATCTTGACGAGCTGCTCCTTGAAGTCCTCCAGAGTCGGCTTGACCGCCCGGTCCTCGTTCACGCCCTCCGCGGGCACGATGACGCGGTACGTCGCGGTGCCGCCGATCGGGCCGATGCCGAAGCGCTTGTGCGTCTTGCGGACCTCCAGCATCAGCGGCAGCGCCTCCTCCCACGGGATGCCGATCTCCATCTCGCCCAGCAGCGTCTCCACCCGCGACGGCTCGCCGGGGAAGTCGATGCCGGCCAGCTTCCGCACCGTGCTGCGGCCGCCGTCGCACCCGACCAGGTACCGCGCCCGCAACGAGGTGCCGTCCGCCAGTTCGACGGTCACGCCGTCGTCGTCCTGGCTGAACGCGGTCACCGTGCTGCCACGCCGGATCTCGGCGCCGGTATCGACGGCGTGTTCGGTGAGCAACCGTTCGATGTGAGGCTGCGGCAGGCCGAGGACGACCGGGTACTTGGTGTCCAGCCGTTCCGGCGCGGGCTTGTCGATGCCCGCGAAGAACCCGGCGAGCGGATGCGTCGTGCCCGCCTCCAGGAACCGGTCGGCGATGCCTCGCTGGTCCAGCACCTCGATGCTGCGGGCGTGCAGGCCGAGCGCCCGGACGACCTCGGTCGGCTCCGGGTCCCGTTCCAGCACCACCACGCCCACGCCGTGCAGCCGCAGTTCTCCAGCCAGCATCATGCCGGTCGGTCCACCGCCGGCGATGATGACGTCGATCATGGAGTTTTCCCCATTTCCCCAGGTAGATCACGTTGGCTGGGAAATGATGGAGTACACCCGGGGTCTTGTGGCAAGACCCCGGGTGCGCTATATGTTGAAGTGGGAGGAGAGCAGCGCTCTCCTCTTTCGCCGTTTCAGAGGGTCAGAGAAGAAGCCCTGCCTCATTCAGGTGGGCGAAGATGATCCGGTCGACCGGCGAGATCCGGTCCGCGTCGGCGGTGGTCAGCCAGGCGAGTTCCTCGATCTCGGCCGATGCCACCGGTTCCCCGTCGAACGACGCGGTGTAGCAGGTCATCCGCACGGTCACCCCCGACGTGTGGCCGTGCGCCTGGGCCTCGAACGTCCCCACGTGCTGCGCCGACGCCGCGTCGACCTCGACGGACAGCTCCTCGCGGATCTCGCGCACGAGCGTCTCGACGTCGGACTCCCCCGGCTCGCGCTTGCCGCCGGGCAGGTAGTACGTGTCCTTGCCCGCCGACCGGGTGCCGAGCACGCGGCCGTCCTTGAGGTAGATCCAAGCCACCTTGTCGATCACGCGACCGACGATAGTGCTGTGACCGCAATCGTCACCACGATGCACCCGTCTGAGGACTGCAAGACGCGGCAACGGTTGGCGGTCACAGCACTAAGCGCTGGCGAGTTCCTTGACCACGCGGTGCGCGTCGGCCAGCGACTCCACGGCGAGCTCGCGGAACTGGTGCATCTGCGGCACCACGTCCGCCAGGGTCAGCTCGGCGTGCACGAACTCCAGGTTCTGGTCGAGGCCGACCATCGACAGCACGGCGCGCAGGTACGGCTCCTGGAAGTCGAAGCCCGCTCGCGGCGTGCCCGGCTTGTACGAACCGCCGCGGGCCGTCACGACGACAACGCGCTTGCCGCCCCACGCGAACGTGCCGTCCTCACGGGCGAAGTTCGCGGAGGTCGCGACCTGGTCGATCCAGGCCTTCAGCGTCGACGGGATCGAGAAGTTGTACATCGGCGCGCCGATGAGGATCACGTCGGCGGCGTCGACCTCGGCGATCAGGCCTGCGGCGATGCCCTGGTCCGTGCCGTCCTTGTGCGGGATCGGCGACGCGTGCAGATCGCGGTAGGTGTAGCCGGAGCCGGGGTTCGCGGCACGCCAGCTCTCCGCGAACGCGCTGGAGACCTCGCGGGTCACGGAGCCCTCGTACCGAATGCTCGTGTCGATGTGAAGCAGATTGGTCATACCCGGAACATACGAGCGAAGAACTTCCGAGTCAAGATGTTCTTAGCCGAGAACATCTCTTCCGGGATGTAGGATGGGACACATGGAGGAGCAGCCGGAGATCGTCGAAGCCTGCTTGGAGAAGTGGGATTTCAACTGGTTGCTGCACCGCGCCACCCAGCGCGTCGGTGGCGCGTACGCCGAGGAGATCGCGAAGTTCGGGATCTCGTTGCGCGGCCAGCTGGTGTTGCAGGCCCTCGCCAACGAGGAGGTCCAGCGCACCCAGCTCAAGCTCGGCGCGATGCTCGGCCTCGACAAGACCACGCTCACCAGCGAGCTCGACAAGCTGGAGCGGAGCGGCCTGGTCCTGCGCGTCCCCGATCCCAGCGACCGGCGCGTGCGCACACCGGTGATCACCGACAAGGGCCGGGAACTGCAGAAGGAGGCGGGTGACGCGCTCGCCGAGGTCGAACGCGCCTTCCGCTCCCGCTTCTCCCCCGAGGAGATGGCGATCATCCGCAAGGCCCTGCAGGACCTCTCGCGCGGCGAGGGTCCGATGCACGGCTCCTGCATCTAGACGACTTAGACGAGAGCGCCCAGGTCCGCCTCGCGCAGCTGCTCCGGCGTCACGGTCGCCTGCGCGTCCACGAGCGCCTTCAACGCCGTGCCGTGGTCCCAGACGTTGACGTTCATCGCCGCCCGCAGCCGTCCGTCGCGCAGCCAGAACGCGATGAACTCCCGCGACGCGATGTCGCCGCGCACGACCAGCTCGTCGTCCGGGCCCGCGAGGCCGCGGTACTCCATGCCCAGGTCGTACTGGTCGGTGAAGAAGTACGGCGACTTCACGTAAGGGTCGTTCAGCCCGATCAGCGACCCCGCCACGTGCGTGCCCTGGTCCTTCGCGTTCGCCCAGTGCTCGACGCGGACGCGGTGGCCGTAGCGCGGGTGGTCCTGCGCCGCGACGTCGCCGGCCGCGAAGACGTCGGGAGCGGACGTGCGCAACGTGGCGTCGACCGCGATGCCACCGTCCTTCAGCTCCAGACCGGCGGCTTCGGCCAGCTCGAGTCGTGGTGCCGCTCCCACGGCCAGCACCGTGACGTCCGGGATCAGCTCGGTGCCGTCGTCCAGGCGCACACCGGACGGCGAGAAGCTCGAGACACCGGTGCCCAGCTTGAACTCCACGCCGTGTTCCTCGTGCAGGCCGCGGAACGTCGCGCCCATCTCGGTACCCAGCACGCGCACCAGCGGTTCGGCCAGCGGGTCGACCACCGTGACGCGGCAGCCGTGGGTGCGGGCGGCGGACGCGACCTCGCAGCCGATCCAGCCCGCACCGATGATCACGACGTGCCGGCCCTCGCGCAACGCCGACTTCAGCGCGAGCGAGTCGTCGAGCGTGCGCAGCACATGTCCTTGGGCGCCAGGCAGAACGCGCGGCCGCGAGCCGGTCGCGAGCAGGAGCCGGTCGTAGGGACGCACCGCTCCATCCGAGTCCACGACCGTGTGGTCGCCGGGCCGCAGCTCCAGTGCGGACACTCCGAGCTGGAGGTCGATGTCGTTGTCGGAGTAGAAGCCCGGCTCGTGCACCCACGCGGGTTCCGCGGCCTTGCCGAGCAGCACGTCCTTGGACAGCGCGGGAAGTTCGTACGGGCGGTGGAGTTCGGTGCCGAACATGGTGATCTTGCCGCCGTAGCCGCGGTCCCGGAGCGCTCCCGCCGCGGAGGCACCGGCGAGGCCCGTACCGACGATCACAATGCGTTGCGGTTCCGCCATCTTCACCCCTTCAGGTGACCTGGTCTCGTCCCACGTGCGACGCTATCCGCAGCTCGGCGCGGTCGCCGAACGGAGAACGCCGAACCTCCGTCATGACCGGCGGTGACCCGCGTCTCTCTGACGCTAGCGCCGGAACACCGGGCCGGTGCACCGAGTGAGCTGGAGGAAGAAACCCGTGGGAGCCCAAGAGGAGTGGCAGGTGAGCTGCCGCGACATCGCTTCGCGCCGACGGGACATGACGGTGTTCGTCAGCCAGGGGCACGTAGTGATCACCGTGCCGCCGGGAGAGGCCGCCGTGCTGACACCACTGGAGGTCGGCCGTCTGCGGGCGGCGCTGCGCGACGCCGTGGTGAGCGCGTCCAACACCGACGTGTGACCGCCGTCACACAGCTACCTACTCGCTAGTAGGTAGCTGGCAGAGTGGGTCGCATGGTGACCCGCGTGCTGCTGACCCTGGTCAAAGCCGGAGTGATCCGGCCGTTGGGCCCGCGAGGGCTCGCCGGCACCGTGCGCGGGTTTTTGCACTGGAACATCACGCTCGCGTGGGGCTACCAGACGGGCGCGGGACGGCACCCGGACCGCGCGGCGATCATCGACGACGACGGCGTGCTCACGTACGCGGAAGTCGACGAGCGCACGAGCAGGCTCGCGCACGCCTTCCGTCCCGGAGAACGCGTCGGCCTGCTGTGCCGCAACGGCCGCGCCTTCATCGAGACGATGACCGCGTGCACGAAGATCGGCGCGGACGCCGTGCTGCTCAACACCAGCCTGAGCGGCGGGCAGCTGGCCCAGGTCGCCCAGGACCAGGAGATCGACAGGATCGTCGCCGACCGCGAGTTCGCCGACGTCCTGCCCGGCCTGCCGGTGTTCTTCACCGACGAGCTCGAGTCGCTGATCGCCAACGGGCCCACCAGCTCACTCCCCCGCAGGCCCCCGCGCGGCCGGCTGATCATCCTCACGTCCGGCACCACCGGCACGCCGAAGGGCGCCCGCAGGCCGGAACCCGCGAGCCTCGCACCCGCCGCCGCGCTGCTGTCCCGGATCCCGTTGCGGCACGGCGACGTCATCTCCATCACCTCCCCGCTCTTCCACGCCTGGGGCCTCGCCGCGTTCCAGCTCGGACTCGTCCTCGGTGCCACCCTGGTGCTGCGCCGCAGGTTCGACCCGGCGCAGGCGTTGAAGGACGCCGACAGGTGCACCGCGATGTTCGTGGTTCCCGTGATGCTGCAACGCATGCTGGAGGTGGGACATCGGCCGAAGCTGCGGATCATCGCGTCCAGCGGCTCCTCCCTCCCACCGAAGGTCGCCGCCCGCACGCTGGAGGAGTTCGGCCCCGTCCTCTACAACCTCTACGGCTCAACGGAAGTGAGCTGGGCGAGCATCGCCACACCCGAGGAGATGCTGCGCGAGCCGGGCACGGCGGGACGACCGCCGCTCGGCACCAGACTGGCCATTGTGGACGGCCAGGGCGAACCCGTGGCGCCGGGTGAGACCGGGCGGATCTTCGTCGGCAACGAGATGCTGTTCGACGGCTACACCAACGGCACCAGCAAGGAGTCGCTGAACGGCCTGATGTCGACCGGCGATCTCGGCTACCTCAAGGACGGCTTGCTGTTCGTCGCCGGCCGCGACGACGAGATGATCGTCTCGGGTGGCGAGAACGTCTACCCGCACGACGTCGAGGACCTCCTCTCGACGCTGGACGGCGTCACGGAGGTGGCGGTGCTCGGCGTGCCGGACGAGGAGTGGGGCCAGCGCCTCGCCGCGTTCGTCGTCGGCGCAAAAACCCTGACGGCCGAACACATACGTGAACATGTGAAGGCGAATCTCGCGCGTTACTCCGTTCCCCGGGATGTTTTCTTCGTCAACGAGTTGCCGCGCAACGCAGCCGGAAAAGTGTTGAAACGTCAACTCAGGGAGCACCACTAGGCTCAGCCTCCGAACTAGGGGGCTCGACCATGACGGTTCCGGGCAGGACCGCGGATCCGCGATCCAACGCCGTGCACAACCTGCGTGAGGCACGGATAGCGCTGGACGAGGGCAGGCCAGGCGAGGCCCTGGAGTACGCGGAGAAGGCCGTCGCCGCGTACTCGTGGCTGGACGACGCGGAAGGCGTGGCGGAGGGTGTCCTGGCCCAGTCGGTGGCGCTGGGCAAGCGGGGACTGTGGCCCAGCGCGCTCGACACGATCGACAAGGTGCAGGCGATCGCCGCCGCCAACCGCCACATCGGACTCCAGGCGCGGTGCAGCTTCTCCCGTGCCGTGGTGGAACTGCGGCTCGACTCGCGGGAGCGGAGCTTCAACTCCTTCGCCCGCGCGCTGGGTCTCGCGGAACTCACCGGAGACAACGAGCTGATCGGCTCGGTGCTGTTCGAACAGGCACGCGTGATGCGCATGCAGTACCACGAGCACTGCATGATCCGCACCGAGGAGAGCCGCTGCAGCCTCGACGGGGAGCCGTGCGTGCGCAAGCTCCGCCGCGCGGAAGCGTTGTGCGCTCAGGTGCGCGACCGCTGGAAGTCGCTCGGCGACCCGGTGCGGATGGCGATGGTCAACGTCCTGCTGACACACGTGCGCATCGATCTGGGTGAACTTGACCGCGCGCACCGCAGCTGGCAGCGCGCTGACCAGTTGCTTGCCGGAAGGAACCGCCCGGTGGCGCGGGCGGAGGCGTTGATGGCACGGGCGCGGCTCAGCGGTGCGCGGGCGCGCCATCCCGAGCAGATCGCCCAGCTCACCCAGGCCGCCGAACTCGCGATGAGCTGCCTGGCACGGGAAGTGGCGGTGCACGCGCACCAGCAGCTGAGCGAGGCGCACGAACGGACCGGCGATCTCGAACGGGCGCTGCGCCACGCGCGGATGCAGCTGGAGCAGTACCGCCTGTGGGAACTGCAGGAGGGGCGCGACCTGCTGCGGATGCGCGAGCACGACCTGTCGTCACGACTCGTGGAACAGCTGGCGCACAAGCGTTTCGAGCCCAAGCGGGAGAACGCGGTGGTACGGGTGCCGAACGCGGGTGAGCTGCACGAGACCGGCACCGCGGAGCACACGAACGCCCGGATCGCCCGCGCGTTGCGAGCAGGACTCACCAAACGCGGCATCGAGGTGCTGAGGCTCGTGGCCGCCGGGGCGAGCACGGCGATGATCGCGGAGTCGCTCGGCCTGTCCCCCAAGACCGTGCAGAACCACCTCCAGCGCATCTACACCACCCTTGCCGTCAACGGCCGCTCCGGAGCCATCGTGTGGTGGATGAACCTGACCGCCGGCCAGTAATGCATTGTCAACTGATTGACAACTGGTCCGAGCGGACCGGGGGACCATCGCCCGTTCGGCCGCTTGCCGGTGACGAGGAACTGCCGGTTCCCGGGTGTTCTACCCACATCCGTGCGGTTGAATTGGGTGATGTGATGGGTAACTGGTCTGTGTCATGCTCCGTTAACAACGTGGCCAGTTGATGAGCGAGGGGCGGTCATGGGCAGGCACCGCCGCCGGGCGCCCGCGTCAGTGCTTTCGGAGCGCGATGCGTGCCACATCTCGCCACAGCAGCGGGTCGACGCCCTCGGGGTTGATGTTCTCCAGCAGTGCGGCCAGCGCCGCGCGCGCGTCGCCACCTCCGTGCGGATCGACCTCGTCCGCCGCCCGCACGAGCAGCAGGTGGCACCGCAGCTGCTGCTCGGCGTCGAGCTGTCCAGTGGCGAGCGCGACCTCCGCCAGTTCGCGGGCCCGGCCGACCTCTCCGTCGCGCAGAGCCAGTTCCGCCCGCAACACACGGGCGTGCGCGAGCAGGTCGTCCTGCCGGCCCATCGCGGCGATCGTCGTCTCGACCTCGTCCAGCATCGCGACCACCTCGTCGAGGTTCGAGCCGGGCGTGCGCAACGCGATGGACGCCCCGGCCAGGCGGACCCGGCAGCGGTACTCGGGATCGCCGTTGAAGTCGTCCAGCAGCGCGACGGCCTCGCGGATGCAGTGCGCGGCCTCCATCCGGTCCCCCAGGCGATCCGCGACCTTGGCGCGCACCCACCACGTGGAGATCGCGAGCCGGTCGCGGCCGAGTTCGGGCAGCCGTGCGGAAAGCTGGTCCACGACCTGTTCGGCGTCGGCCAGCCGCCCGGCCACGGTCAGCTCCGCGCACAACGCGATCAGAGCGCGCGTGTGCACGCGCCGCACCCGTTCGCCGTCACCGCTCGCCAGTTCGACGGCCTCGGTCGCCGCCCGCACGGATTCGGCCGTCCGGGCGAGGCGCCGCAACGAGGATGCGCGCAGGATCTCCACGAGCGCGTCCACCGCCGGACCGGGAGACCACGACTTGCGCAGCTTCGCCGCCGCCAGCAGCAGACCCTCGTGGTCGCGCTGCCTCGCGAGCACCACCAGGCGCGTCCAGCGCACGCACCAGCCGAACATCTCCTCGTCCGACCGCTTTCCCAGCGCCTCCAGCAGATCGACGGCCAGGACCAGGTCTCCGTCGTGGTATGCCAGCAGCGCCTCGCACCACGCGAGCGCCTCGTCCTGCATGGCGGTGCGGTCCTCGTCGACGACCAGCTCGGACGGGTCGACGCCGAGCACCTCGGCGAGCCTGCGGACGACGGCAGGCGACGGAACGCGTTCGCCGGACTCGAGCCGGGACACGTAGCTCATCGAGACTCCGGGGCACGCGAGGTCCTTTTGCGACAGACCGCGCTGCAGCCGGACAGCCCGCAACCGCGCACCGAACCTCGTCAACGACTTCCTGCCCTCATCCACGGCCGCCACCTAACGAAGGAGCCCCTCAATGAAGTCGAACACTATCGCTCGAACCATCGCCGCCGTGATCCTCAGTCTGGGGGCACTGCTGGCGATGTCGGGCGCGGCCTCGGCTGACGACAGCGACAAGTTCACCCCGCCGTACTGCGCCCAGCCCTGACCGACCCGCCCTGCCCGACCCAACCCTGCTCGGGGTGGTCTTGCCTCCCTCGCAAGCAAGACCACCCCGGCCACCGACACACCAATTGACACACCTGGCCACACCAGCGCGTACGGGTGAGGCACCCTTGTGGGGTGACTCTGCAACTGCGCACGCCTCGTCACCAGGTGAGCCCGAAGTCCGTCCTGCTGTGGACGATGCAGGCCGCCTTCTTCTGGCTCGTGCTCTTCGTGCCCCAGCTGGTCGTGTTCCTGCTGGTGGACGAGCCGCCGACGTGGGAGTTCGTGCTCATGATCGCCACGCTGGTCGTCGGGATCGTGCACACCGCGGTCGAACCGAGCTGGCGCTACCGCGTCCACCGCTGGGAGACCACGCCGGACGCCGTCTACACCCTCTCCGGCTGGCTGAGCCAGGAGTGGCGAGTCGCACCGGTGTCGCGGATCCAGACGATCGACACGAAACGCGGGCCGTTCCAGCAGATGCTCGGCCTGTCCACCGTCACCGTGACGACGGCGTCGGCCGCCGGGCCGGTGGAGATCGAGGGCCTGGAGCACGAGGTCGCGCAGAGGCTCGTGGTGGAACTGACCAACACCACGCAGGCCACGCCCGGTGATGCCACGTGAGCACTCCCGCGGAGGTGCCGGCCGGGCTTCCCGCCGCACCGGAGTTCGTCGAGCCACTACCGGAGTGGCACCGCCTGCACGTGCGGATGCTGGTCGTGCGGCCGCTCAACGAGGGCATCGCGATGCTGGTGCCGATCCTCGTGCTGCTGTTCACCGGCAACGGCGAGAAGTGGCGGCTCTTCGCCAGCGGCGCGACGGTCGCGGCGATCCTCGTTTTCAGCTACCTCATCTGGCGCACCACGAGGTACCGCATCACCGACGACCAGGTCGAGCTGCACACGGGACTGCTGACCCGCAAGCAGCTCGCGGTGCCGCGTGATCGCATCAGGACCGTCGACCTCACCTCCAAGCCGGGCCACCGGATCTTCGGGCTCTCGGCGGTGCGGATCGGCACTGGCCAGCAGGACGTGCCCGGCACGGACGGCCTGACGCTCGACGCGGTGACGCAGCAGGAGGCCGAACGACTGCGGTTGTTGTTGCTGCAGAAGGGAGTCGCGCCGCGAGCGGCGACCACGGCGGAGGGCGAGCACGCGGAACCGGTTCCGCTGCCCGAGTCCGAGGTCATCTCGCAGCTCGACCTGAAGTGGCTGAAGTTCGCACCGTTGTCGTTGTCGGGTCTAGTCGCGATCGGCGCCTTGTTCGGCGTGCTGTCCAACTACGCCGACGACCTGGGTCTGCACCCGGTGCAGGACCTGTGGGAGTGGCTGTTCGAAAACCCGAGCCTCGCACTGTTCGCCGTGTTCTTGGTCGTGCTGGCCGTGGCCGGGCTGGTCCTGTCGATCCCGCTCTACATCCTTCAGTTCTGGAACTACCGGCTGACCCGCGAACCGGACGGAACCGTGCGCGTGCAACGGGGTCTGCTCACCACCCGCTCGGTTTCGGTGGAGGAGCAACGCCTGCGGGGCGTGGACATCCAGGAACCGCTGCTGGTGCGCGCCGGCAAGGGCGCGAAGCTCGCCGCGGTGACCACGGGCCTGGGCTCGAAGGGCGAGAGCAACCTGCTGCTGCCGCCCGCACCGCTGTCGGTGGCGCACCAGGTGTCGCGGGACGTGCTGAAGGTCGGCAACGACCCGACGACGCTGCGGCTCCGCAAGCACCCGTTCGCCGCGTTGCGCCGCAGCATGCTCCGGCACGTGGTGCCGTGGGTCGTGATCGCGACGGGCCTCGCGATCTGGGCGCCGTCGTGGGCCTGGCCGATCCCGGTGGCGATCATCCCGTTCGCCGCGCTGGTCGGCTGGGACAACTACCGGTCGCTCGGCAACGCCCTGGACGAGCGCTACCTGGTGACGCGCAACAACTCCCTCGTGCGCAGCACCGTCGCGTTGCAGCGCACCGGCATCATCGGCTGGCGCATCCAGCGGTCGTTCTTCCAGCGCCGCAGCGGTTTGATGACGATCGGCGCGACCACCGCGGCGGGCGCGGGCATCTACCACGTGACGGACGTCGGCGAGTCGCACGGGCTGGCGCTCGCCGACGAGGCCGTGCCGGACCTGTTGCGCCCGTTCCTGGTCGACTCCACTGTGGACGATCAAGCCGAGCGGAACGCCTGACGGTAGGCGCTGGGCGAGATCCCGACCGAGGCGGCCAGCTGCTGCCGCAGAGCCGCGCCGGTGCCGAAACCGGCGTGGCTCGCGACCTGGTCGATCGGCAGGTCGGTGGACTCCAGCAGGTGCCGGGCCCGGTCGACGCGCTGCTGCGTCAGCCACTGGCCCGGCGACATGCCGGTCTCCGCGCGGAACCGGCGGGTGAACGTGCGCACGCTCATCCGCACCTGTGCGGCCATCGCGGCGAGGTCGAGCGGCTCCTGGAGCCGTTCCAGCGCCCATTCGCGGGCGAGCGCGGTCGAGGTGTCCGGGTAGCTCGGCACCGGCCGGTCGACGAACTGGGACTGCCCGCCCTGCCGCCACGCCGGGACGACGCAGTAGCGGGCGACCCAGTTCGCCACCTCGCTGCCGTGGTCGGACCTGATGACGTGCAGGCACAGGTCGATGCCCGCCGCGACGCCCGCGGACGTCAGCACGTCGCCGTCGTCGATGAACAGCACGTCCGGGTTGAGGCGCACCTTCGGGTAGAGCGCGCTGAACTGGTCGGTGGTCTTCCAGTGCGTGGTCGCGGGCCTGCCGTCGAGCAGCCCGGCGGCGGCGAGCACGAACGCGCCGGTGCAGATCGACATGATCCGCGGGGCGTTCGTCGTCGTGAGGGCTTCCAGGACCGCCGGTTCGAGACGGCCTTCCCGCGCCGGCTGGTAGTGGGTGCCGGGCACGAGCACCGTGTCCGCGTCCTTGAGCACCTCCAGGCCGTGGTCGGGCGCGATGGTGAAGCCGCCGGTGGTCGGGATCGGGCGGCGGTCCGGCGAGCAGACGACGACCTCGTACCTGTCCTCCAGCCGCGCGAACATGTGCGTCGAGCTGCCGATGTCGAACGCGACGGACTTCTCGAGCGCGAGGACGGCGATCCGGTGCATGGCCTGATTCTTTCACATGTTGGCCATCGGGCCACTGGTCGCCGGGTCGCCCATCGCCGAACCTTGTCGGCGTGAGACTGCATTGGGCCTGGGTTGTCGCAGGTGTGTCCTTCATCGCCCTGGTGGGCGCCGCGTCGTTCCGGGCCGCGCCGGGTGCGTTGATCGAGCCGCTGCAGGCGGAGTTCGGCTGGACGACCGGCACGATCTCGCTCGCCATCTCGATCAACCTGTTGCTGTTCGGGCTGACCGCACCGTTCGCGGCCGCGCTGATGGACAAGTTCGGCGTGCGGATCGTGGTGACCAGCGCGTTGACGCTGGTCGCGATCGGCAGCGGGCTGACGGTGTTCATGACCGCGTCCTGGCAGCTCGTCATGCTGTGGGGCGTCGTGGTGGGTGTCGGTACCGGTTCGATGGCGCTGGCGTTCGTCGCGACGATCACCGGACGCTGGTTCGTGAAGCACCGCGGCCTGGTCACGGGCGTGCTGACAGCGGGTGGCGCGGCAGGTCAGCTGGTGTTCCTGCCGACCGTGGCCTGGCTGTCCGAGTCCTACGGCTGGCGGTACGCGTCGCTGGTGATCTGCATCGCCGCACTGGCCGTCGTGCCGCTGGCGGGGTTCTTCCTGCGCGAGTACCCGCGGGACGTCGGGCTGCTGCCGCTCGGCGCGACCGAGGACACTCCCCCGCCGCCGTCCGGTGGTGCGGCCAAGCGCGCCCTGGGTGCGTTGGCCACGGCGGCCAGGACCCGGCCGTTCTGGTTGCTGGCCGGTGGTTTCGCGATCTGCGGAGCGTCCACGAACGGCCTGGTGGGAACGCACTTCATCCCCGCCGCGCACGACCACGGCATGCCGACGACCACCGCCGCCGGGTTGCTCGCGCTGGTCGGCGTGTTCGACATCGTGGGCACCATCGCGTCCGGCTGGCTGACCGACCGCGTCGACTCACGGCTGCTGCTGGCGGGCTACTACGCGTTGCGCGGCCTGTCGCTGATGCTGCTGCCGCAGCTGTTCGGCGAGTCGGCGCACCCGTCGATGCTGGTGTTCATCATCTTCTACGGCCTGGACTGGGTCGCGACGGTGCCGCCGACCGTGGCGCTGTGCCGCCAGTACTTCGGCATGTCCGGTCCTGTCGTGTTCGGCTGGGTGTTCGCGTCGCACCAGCTCGGTGCGGCCGTCGCGGCCTCGGCGGCCGGGCTCACCCGCGACCACCTGGGCAGCTACGACCTGGCCTGGTACGTCGCGGGCGCCCTCTGCATCGGCGCGGCCGTGCTGTCAGCGTCGCTTGCGCGAAGTCCCGAACAGGCCTCGCGTGATCTCGCGCGCCAGGGCACTGCCGGCTGACCGCAGGAACGACTTCACGGCGCTGTTGCCCAGCACCTTCTCGACGAGCCCCGGTTCCTCCTTCTCCTGCCGCTGGGGAGGAGCGTCCGGGACTCGTTCTTCCTTCGGCGGCGCGACCTTCTGCATCAACTGCTCGTAAGCCGACTCGCGGTCGACCGTCTCCGAGTACTTGCCGTGCAGATCGGACGCCTGGGACGCCTGTTTGATCGCGTCGTCGCCGATGGTGTCCATCAACGAGCGCGGCGCCCGCAGGCGGGTCCACGCGACCGGCGTCGGCGCGCCCTTCTCGCTCAGCACGGTGATGATCGCCTCGCCGATGCCGAGCGACGTGAGGGCCTTCTCCAGGTCGTAGTGCGGCGTCGTCGGGTACGTCTTCACCGTGCGCGCCAACGCCTTCTGGTCGTCGGGCGTGAACGCGCGAAGTGCGTGCTGAACCCGCGCGCCCAGCTGCGACAGCACGTCGTTCGGGATGTCGGTCGGCAGCTGCGTGCAGAAGAAGACGCCGATGCCCTTGGACCGGATGAGCTTCACGGTCTGGGTGATCTGGTCGAGGAACGCCTTGGAGGCGTTGGAGAACAGCAGGTGTGCCTCGTCGAAGAAGAAGACGAGCTTGGGCTTCTCGACGTCGCCCTCCTCGGGCAGCGTCTCGAACAGCTCGGCCAGCAACCACATCAGGAACGTGGAGAACAGCGCCGGGTTGCCCTGCAGCTCGGCCAGTTCCAGCAGGCTCACGACGCCCTTGCCGTCGCGCTGCCGCATCAGGTCGGCCGGGTCGAGCTCCGGTTCGCCGAAGAACCTGTCGCCGCCCTGCGCCTCCAGGTTGGCCAGCGCCCGCAGGATCACACCGGCGGTGGAGCTGGAGACACCGCCGATGCCCTTCAGGTCCGCCTTGCCCTCGTCGCCGGTGAGGTGCTGGATGACGCTGCGCAGGTCCTTGGTGTCGAGCAACGGCAGGCCGCGGCTGTCGGCCCAGTGGAAGATCAGCCCGAGCGTCGACTCCTGGGTGTCGTTCAGACCCAGCACCTTCGACAGCAGGATCGGCCCGAAGCTCGTGATCGAGGCGCGCAGGGGAACGCCGAGGCCGCCCGTGCCGATCGACAGGAACTGCACGGGGTACGACGCCGGCAGCCAGTCGTCCCCGGTGTCCGCGGCACGGGCCTTGGTCCTGTCGCTGTCCACACCCTGCTGCGACAGACCGGACAGGTCGCCCTTCACGTCCGCCATCAGCACCGGAACGCCGTTGTCGGACAGCTGTTCGGCGAGCAGCTGGAGGGTCTTCGTCTTGCCGGTTCCCGTTGCGCCCGCGACAAGTCCGTGGCGGTTGACCATGGCCAGCGGGATGCGGACGTGGGCGGCCGGCTCCACCGTCCCGCCGACCAGCACGGCGCCGAGCTCGATGGCCGCGCTCTCCGACGCGTACCCGGCAGCGATCTCAGCTTGAGCCGTCATGCACGAGGAGCGTAATCAGGTTGCTGCACGCCGCCACTCGAAGTTGACGCTCCGCGCAGTAATGTTTCCGGCGTGATGGATCGTCTGGTGTGGATCGACTGCGAGATGACCGGACTCGACTTGGGCAAGGACGCTCTGATCGAGATCGCGGCACTGGTCACGGACGCCGAGCTCAACGTGCTCGGCGACGGCGTGGACATCGTGATCCACGCGGATGACGACGTGCTCGCCTCGATGCCGGAGGTCGTCATGCAGATGCACGCCAAGTCGGGCCTGACCGAGGAGGTGCGCGCGTCCGCGGTCTCCCTGGAGGAAGCCGAGGCCGCCGTGCTGGCCTACATCAAGGAGTGGGTCCCCGACCCGCGGACCGCTCCCCTGGCCGGCAACTCCATCGCCACCGACCGCGGCTTCATCGCCCGCGACATGCCGGCGCTGGACGCCCACCTGCACTACCGCATGGTCGACGTGTCGTCGATCAAGGAGCTGTGCCGGCGCTGGTACCCGCGCATCTACTACGCGCAGCCCGGCAAGGGCCTCGCGCACCGCGCGCTCGCGGACATCGTCGAGTCGATCCGAGAGCTCGCGTACTACCGGCGCACGGCGTTCGTGCCGCAGCCCGGTCCGTCGACCGAGCAGGCCCAGGCCGTCGCCGCTGACCTGCTCAAGAACGTCGACTGACCCCCGATTTCAATATCAGTGGATGCCGTTGCTATGCTTCCCATGCCGGTCAACGACCAGCAATGGTGGGTGTAGCTCAGTCGGTAGAGCACTGGGTTGTGATCCCAGGTGTCGCGGGTTCAAGTCCCGTCACTCACCCGGATAAGCCGGGTTGTGTTCGCGGAAAGCGCGAACACAACCCGGCTTCGTTGTGTTTCTGGGGGCCGAGCCCCCAGGCCCCACGCCGGGGGCAAGCCCCCGAACCCCATCTGTCGGAGCGCGCTGTGACCACTCTTGTCGCCAAGGACCTCGCCGCCGGCCACGGTGACCGCGTCCTCTTCTCCGGGCTGGACCTCGTGGTCGCTCCCGGAGACGTCATCGGCCTCGTCGGCGTCAACGGCGCGGGCAAGTCGACGTTGCTCAAGACGCTGGCAGGGCTCGTCCCCGCCGAGTCCGGCCGCGTGACGCTGAGCCCGCCCGCGGCCAACGTCGGGCACCTGTCGCAGGAACCGGAACGCCGCGAGGGCGAGACCGTCCGCGACTTCCTGGCCCGCCGGACCGGTGTCGCGGACGCCCAGGCCGCACTGGACGCGGCCACCGAGGCGCTGACCGCCGGCAACGACGAGGGCTACTCGGACGCGCTCGACCAGTGGCTCGCGCTGGGCGGCGCCGACCTGGAGGAACGGTCGCTCGAAGTCATCGCCGACGTGGGCCTCTCCGTCGGCCTCGACGCGCTGATGACCTCGCTGTCCGGCGGCCAGGCGGCACGGGCGGGGATGGCTTCGTTGCTGCTCAGCCGCTACGACATCTTCCTGCTCGACGAGCCGACCAACGACCTGGACCTCGACGGCCTGGAGCGGCTGGAGAAGTTCGTCACGGGCCTGCGCGCCGGCACGGTGGTGGTGTCGCACGACCGCGAGTTCCTGGCCCGCACGGTCACAAGCGTGCTGGAGCTCGACCTGCACCAGAACTCCGTGCGCCTGTACGGCGGCGGTTACGAGTCGTACCTCGAAGAGCGCGCACGGGCCCGTCAGCACGCCCGTGACGACTACGACGAGTTCGCGGACACCAAGGCCTCGCTGGAGGCCCGTGCACGCATGCAGCGGTCGTGGATGGACAAGGGCGTGAAGAACGCCCGGCGCAAGGCGACCGACAACGACAAGAACGCCCGCAAGTTCCGTGCCGACGCCACCGAGAAGCAGGCCTCGAAGGCCCGGCAGACCGACCGCATGATCGAACGGCTGGACGTCGTCGAGGAACCCCGCAAGGAGTGGGAGCTGCGGATGGAGATCGCGTCCGCTCCCCGGTCCGGCGCGATCGTGGCCTCGTTGCGGGCGGCCGTCGTCGAGCGCGGCGGCTTCCGGCTGGGCCCGGTGGACCTGCAGATCGACTGGGCGGACCGGGTCGCCATCACCGGCGCGAACGGCGCGGGCAAGTCGACGTTGCTGGCGGCGTTGCTCGGGCGCGTCGAACTGGCTTCCGGTTACGCGACTCTGGGCTCCGGCGTCGTGGTCGGCGAGGTGGACCAGGCGCGCGGGCTGTTCCTGGGCGACCTGCCGCTGGTGGACGCGTTCGAGGAGGCCGTGCCGGAGATGAACCCGGCGGACGTGCGGACGTTGCTGGCCAAGTTCGGCCTGAAGGCGGCGCACGTGATGCGCCCGGCGGCGTCGCTGTCACCGGGTGAGCGGACGCGGGCGGCACTGGCGTTGCTGCAGGGCCGCGGGGTGAACCTGCTGGTGCTGGACGAGCCGACGAACCACCTGGACCTGGCCGCGATCGAGCAGCTGGAGACGGCGCTGGAGAACTACCCCGGCACGTTGCTGCTGGTGACGCACGACCGGCGGATGCTGGAGGCGGTGCAGGTGAACCGTCACCTGACCGTGTCGGACGGTCAGGTGACGGTTTCCTAGAGGCTTAGCGGTTGCCCTGGACCCAGGTGGCCCAGGGGACCTGCCAGTCGCCGAAGCCGTCCCACGGCTCCAGCACGGGACCGCCGGAGTTGGTGACGACCACGACGTCGCCCTGCTTGCTGTTGTCGAACACCCACTTGGCGTTCTCCGGCGAGAGGTTCAGGCAGCCGTGGCTCACGTTGCGGTGGCCCTGGTCGCCGATGGACCACGGCGCGCCGTGGAAGAAGATGCCGCTGTTGGACATGCGGTACGCCCAGTCGACCGGCGTCTTGTAGCCGCCGTTCTCCAGCGCCAGGCCGTACGTCGTCGAGTCCATGATCATGTGGTTGTACTTCTCCATCAGCACGTACGTGCCGGTGGGAGTGGCGTCGGCCGGCTTGCCCATCGAGGTCGGCATGGTGCGCACGACCTGGCCGTTGACCTTGGTGATCACCTGGTGCGTCTGGCCGTCGGCCTCGTGGATGACCTCGTCGCCGACCGTCGTGGTGATGACGCGGTCTTCCTGGCCGTAGATGCCGTCACCGATGTGCTTGCCGTAGACCTTGATGTTCATCGTGATCTTGGTGCCCGGCTTCCAGAACTTCTCCGGACGCCAGTGCACCTCCTTCTTGTTGAACCAGTAGAAGGCGCCCTCGACCTTGGGCTCGGTGGTGATCTCGAGCATCTTCTCGGCCGCGACCTTGTCGGCCACCGGCTCGTCGAAGTAGAAGGCGAGCGGCTGTCCGACGCCGATCGTGGTGCCGTCCTGGGGGTTCGTCGACACGTACGTGAGCGTGCGCGGCTTCACCGTGGTGAAGGACGACTCCTTGGTCTCCGTCTTGCCGTCCTCGCCGGTGGCCGTGGCGACCAGCTTGTACGTCTTGGAGTACCCGAGCGGCTCAGTGTTGGTCCACTGCGTCGACTCGGGGTTCATCTTGCCCTCGACGACCTTGCCGTCGGGGTTGGTCAGCTTGACGTCCGTCAGCTTCCCGTCCGCCGCCGTCGCGATGACGGGCAGACCGGGCGACACGTCGGCCACACCGTTGTTCAACGCCAGCGTCAGCGTGACGGGCTTCGGCGGAGGCGGAGGAGCGCTCGACTCCCCACCGCCACCGGCCACCGCATCGCCGCCACCCCCCGAACAGCCTGCGATCAGCATCACAGCGACCCCCGCTGCGACCACCCCAAGACCGCGCCTGCTCCACATCCCCATGGACGTACTTCCGATCTGCTTGTGTCCGCTCCCGAGACTGCCTGCACGAAGGTGTTTGGGCGTCCCCCGATTAGGTGACGACAGGGGGTGGCCCGAAGTTGCGCAAGTGGCCGGATCGTTACGTGGCCGATGCACCCCCAAACCGGTGCTGACCAGCCGATTGGGAGCGCGCGGAGGCGCTGTGCTAACGTTCTTCACGTCGGAAACGAGCAAGCCTCCGGCACACAAACAAGCGCCGCTAGCTCAGTTGGTTAGAGCAGCTGACTCTTAATCAGCGGGTCCGGGGTTCGAGTCCCTGGCGGCGTACTCCAGAGAAGCAGGTCGAGATTCGTCTCGACCTGCTTCTCTGCTTTTTCGTGCTTGTCGTCATTCTCCTTTTCGGCTCAGCAGGCCGCGGCCACCGGTTCGCTCGAGCCGGTGTCGACGAACCCGTCGCTGATCCACTTGCCGTCCTCGAGCCGGTTCCACAGGTCGGTGCTGCCCCAGACGCCCTCGACGGCCTCGCCGCGGCTGGTGCACGCGATGGACACCACCGCGCCGTCCGCGACCGTGCCCTCGACCGGGTAGGTCAGGCCGGGGCCGGACCGCAGGTTCACCGTGCTGTTCGGACCCGCGTCGACCGTGCCGGTGGGCAGGGTCGTGCCGCCACCGCCGTAGTTCGTGATCCGGCCGCCGACGGACACGCGCGTGCTGCCGCGTTGCGCGTAGCCGCCGTAGGCCTGCGAGCCTTCGTAGAACGTCCAGCCGCCGATCGTCATGCCGTTGACGCTCACGTGGGTGTTGCCGCGCAGCAACGAGAAGTGCACGTGCGCGCCGGTGCCCGAACCGCCGCACGGCAGTTCGTTGCCGATGTTGCCGAGGTACGTGCCGGTGCGCACGGCGCTGCCGTCGGCGAGCGTCGTGAGGTTGTACATGTGGTAATAGGTGGTGCTGTACCCGTTGTCGTGCACGACTTTCACCAACGCGCTACGGCCGACGACGCAGCTCTTGTAGACGCGGCCGCTGCCCGCGGACAGGACCCGGCCGTCGCCGCCGTTGAAGTCGATGGAACTGAACGGCCGGCTGTTGCCGCTGTTGCCGTGCGGGCCGCCGCCCATCCACCACGCCACGTTCACCGGCCACGGCAGGCCGAGACCGGTGGGCGCGAGCGCTTGTGCGCGGTTGTTCTGGTTGGCCGCGAACGTGCGCTTCTCGCCGTCGCTGAGCACGCCGGACGGCGCCTGCGCGGCGAGGGTGGCGAACCCGGCGGTGCCGTCGAGCTCGACGCGCCACGCGGTGTGTTCCCTGCGGGCCAAGAACAACGCCATGTGCGGTGCGCCGTGTTCTTGGCCGTGGGCCATCGGGATGGTGGTGCTGCCGAACACCCACGCACCGGACGTGCGGGTCGGCTCGAACAGCGGTTCACGCAAGGTCTGCGTGTCCCACTGCCGCTTCAACGCGTCGCCGTGCTGCTGGAGCATGGTGGTGCGAACGGTTGTGGCGAGGTCGGTCTCGGCGGCCGTCGCGGACGGTGCCGCCAGCACCGCCGCACCGGTCGCGAGGGCGGAGAAGAGCGCGGCGAAACGGCGCGCGGACAACGGACGGGACATGTGCCCTCCAGGGGGAATTCGGCACAGTGCAGGGGTTCGGCGGCTCTTGCAGGGGCCGCCGCGCCGATGACATACCGGTGGTCCGACACGGTCAAGGTCGCCTCCGGCGGACGTCCACAACTGTGGAAAGCGCCCTCAAAACTGTGGAGTGATACCCACCTTCGTCGGTCATGTCGGGCGTGAACGGGCTTCTAAACTGTTTCTTCCACACTGGAGGGGGTGGCTCGTGGCCGTTCCGCCCGACGTCGGCCACGAGGTCGACGTGCTGCTGCGCGCCGGTCCGTTCCACGCCGCGTTGCGCGCCGCCATCGAGCGCAGCGGCCTCACGCTGGAACGCCTGCGCGACCGCCTGGACCGCCGGGGCATCCACGTGAGCCTGTCCACGCTGAGCTACTGGCGCCTGGGGCGCAGCCGTCCCGAACGCGCCGACTCGCTGCGCGCGGTCCAGGCCATCGAGACCATCCTCGGCCTGCCGCGGCACTCGCTGGAAGCCCTGCTCGGCCCGCCGCGCCCGCGGGGCAGGTGGGTGACGCAGCAGCGACAGCCCCGGCGCTACGGACGAATGCTGGAACCCGCGCAGTCGCTGGCGGAGACCGTGGAGGCGCTGGTCGGGCCGTCCGACAGCGACCTGCGCCTGTGGTCGCAGGACGACGCGGCCACAGTGGACCAGTACGGCGCCCTCCGCTCGATCCACACCAGACAGGTGCTGCGCGCGGTCGCCGGCAACCCCGACCGCTACCTGGCCGTGTACTGCGCGGACGACGGCACGCCACCGGAGGCGCTGGGTGTGGAGGCCGTGCGCAACTGCCGGCTGGGACGCGTGCGGAGGCACCCCGGAGCGCCGGTGATCGCCGCGGAACTGTTGTTCGACCACACCCTGCGCGCAGGCCGGACCCACCTGCTGGAGTACCGCTTCACCATCGAGGAGACAGGCGCGGTGGCCCACGACCACCGGCGTGCGTTCCGCTATCCCGTGGGCGCCTACGTGATGAGCGTGCAGTTCACCGAGCCCCGCCTGCCGGTCCGTTGCTACACCCTCGCGCAGCCCGGTGTGGACGCGGCACTGGAGCACGGGGACGAACTCGCGCTCGCACCGGGCCGGGTGCTGCACCTGACGGCGAGGGACGTCCAGCCGGGCGTGCTCGGCATCGGCTGGGACTGGTCCTAGGACTCAAGCCCAGTCAGGTGATCGCCCCAGCGCCGCCAGGATCCGGCGAAGCGGGTCGGAGGCGTTCTCGCCCACCGCGGGCTTGAACGGCGCGCCGGGCTTCAGCCTGAGTTCGCCGCCGGGGACCGCCAGCGCGATCCGCAACGCGGGTTCGGCGACCTCGGAGGCCAGGCGGTAGCCGAGTCCGAGCGAGCGCGCGACGTCCCAGCCGTGCACGACGTAGTCGATCAGGTGGAAGCTCACCGCCTGCACCGCCGGGAAGCGCGCCCCGAACTCGGGCAGGTCGAACTCCCGTTGCGGCACTTCGGGTTCCGCGAACGCGGCCAGGACGTCCTGCGCCGCCTCGGTGTGGTCTGCCGGACCGGCGGGCCGGACCTCCCAGGCCGTGAGGTCGCCGCCGGCGCCACGGGCAGCGGCCGCGAAGCCGTGGTGCTGGGCGGTCATGTGGGCGAGCAGGTCGGCCAGTGTCCACTCGGCACACGGCGTGCGTCTGCCCATGTCGCCGGCCCGCACCTGGGACACGATCTCGATGCTGGTCCGCACCACGGCACGGTGGTGAGCCAGCAGGTCGATAATATGCATGCGCTTACGATATGCAGATGCTTACTATCACCGCAAGGTCGCTATCATCCTGGTCGTGGACGGCCGGCGACGTGACCTCGCGGCGATGATCGCGCCGCTGCAGCGAGCGCTGGTCGCCGCCGAGCAGCCGGTGCTGCGCGCACACAGCCTGAGCATGTGGGGCTACGTGGTGCTCGACGCGCTCGAAGGCCAGCCGGTGCGGACCCAGGCCGCGCTCGCGGAGTTCATCGGTGCGGACAAGAGCCGGATCATCGGCGTGCTGGACGAACTGGAGGCCGACGGCCTGCTGGAACGCACGCGCGACCCGGCGGACCGGCGCGCACGGCTCGTCACCATCACCGAGGAAGGCCGTCGCCGGCACGGCGTGGTCCAGGCCGAGATCCAGCGGGGAGAAGAACGCCTGCTCGCCCGGCTGACCCCTGCTGACCGCGAGGCGCTGCTGCGCTCGCTGGCCGTGCTCGTCGACGAACTGCCGAAGCTCGGCCAGGACTGAGGAGACACTGTGCCCGACCTGCACGCGCTCTACCGCGATCTGCACGAGCACCCCGAACTGTCGCTGCAGGAGTTCCGCACGGCCGGCGTGCTCGCGGACGCGTTGCGGCCGTTGGGGTACGAGGTCACCACCGAGGTCGGCGGCACGGGCGTGGTGGGCGTGCTGCGCAACGGCGACGGCCCGGTCGTGATGCTCCGTGCGGACATCGACGCGTTGCCCGTGCAGGAGACGACGGGACTGCCTTATGCGTCAACGGTCCGTGCGACCAGTTCGGACGGTGAGGACGTGCCGGTGGCGCACGCGTGCGGGCACGACATGCACGCCACGTGCCTGATCGGGGCGGCCGAACGCCTGTCGCAGACCCGCGAGGAGTGGTCCGGGACGCTGCTCGTGGTGTTCCAGCCGGCCGAGGAACTGGGCAGTGGCGCCAGGAGCATGGTCGAGGACGGCCTGTTCGACCGGTTCGGCAAGCCGGAGGTCGTGCTGGCGCAGCACGTCAGCCCGCTGCCCGCCGGGATGATCGCGTACGGCAGCGGTCCGCTGATGGCGGCCTCCGACTCGGTCCGCGTCACGTTGTTCGGGCGCGGCGGCCACGGTTCGGCGCCGGAGACCGCGATCGATCCGGTGCTGATGGCCGCGCACACCGTCGTGCGGCTGCAGGGCATCGTCGCGCGCGAGGTCGCACCGTCCGAACGCGCCGTCGTCACGGTCGGAAGGTTGCAGGCGGGCACCAAGGAGAACGTCATCCCGGAGACAGCCGAGATCGGCGTCAACATCCGGACCTTCAACGAGCACGTGCGCGGCATCGTCCGGGCCGCCGTCGAACGGATCGCGCGCGCCGAGGCCGCCGCGTCCGGGGCGCCGCGCGAACCCGAGTTCGACTGGTACGACGGCACTCCGGTGCTCGTGTCCGACCCGGACGCCACCACGAGGACGATGGCCGCGTTCGCCGGGCACTTCGGCGAGAACAACCTGATCCCCGGCGCGGTCGTCAACGCCAGCGAGGACGTCGGCGTGTTCGGCACGGCCGCGGGCGTGCCGACCGTGTTCTGGTTCCTCGGCGGCACCGACTTCAGCACCCGCGAACCCGGTCAGCCCGTCGCGATGAACCACTGCCCCGAGTACGCGCCGGACGTCGAGCCGACGCTGACCACCGGGGTCGACGCGCTGGTCGTCGCCGCGCGGGCGTGGCTCGGCTAGCAACGGCGGACGGCCCGTGACCGGGGTCCCGGTCACGGGCCGTCCTGGCCATCACCTCAACGTCAGTTGACCTTCGTCACCTGGAACGCCGGCGCCTTCACCTCGGCCGGCTCGGCCGCCGCGGTGCGCGCCGCCGGCTGCTGGTTCTGGTTCGACACGTCGCGGTAGAGGTAGAGCGTGCCTCCCTTGCTGCGGAAGGTGAACGCCCACGTGCCGTCCTTCAGCGCGAGGACCGACGCGTCCGTGCCGGAGAACTCCTGCCCGGTGATCTTCCACTCCCGGTACTCCTCGCCGCCGGGCGTGATCGGGCTGGTCTCGTACATCGGGCCAGCCGCCGAGCGCACGACGACGGCGAGGTTGCCCGCGGGCGTCCACAGCGCGGCAGGCGAACCGGCCATGGTCACCGCGCCGGGCAGGGTCTGCCAGTCGCTGAAGCCCTCGCCCCACAGGTGGATGCGGTTGTCGGCACGACGGGCGAAGACCCGCATGGCACCGTCCGGCGGGATCACCAGCGCGGGCGTGCCCTCGATCTTGCCGCCGAAGCTGATCCACCCGCTGAGCTTGCCGTCGACCAGCGTCGCCGTGCGCAGCGAGCCCGTGTTGTCGGTGGTGATGATGCGGAACCCGTTGCCCTCCACCGCGACCGCCGGAGTGCGGGTGCTGTTGCCGCCGCCTCCGGCGATCTCGTTCCAGCCGTCGAGGTCGCCCTCGGTCGCTCCGTCCTGCTCACGCCACCACAGGCGGCCCTGCGCGTCCACGGCGAACGAGTACAGCTTGTCGCCGGGGCCCTTCAGCAGCGTGACGTTGCTGGCCATGAAGCCGCCCATGCCGTACGGGTCCGACATCAGGCCGTTCGGGATGTTGTTGCGGGAGCCGCGGAACTCGCTGTCCAGGTTCTGGCCGGCGAGTTGCAGCCTGCCGTCCGCGAAGAACGCCGCGGCCGGCTTGTTGACGAAGCCCGAGGGCGACGTGAAGGGCCTGAACTGCACGCTGCTGAGGTCGTTGATGTTGTGCTGACGACCGTGGTAGAGCACCTTCGACGCGGTGTAGAAGTGTTCCAGCGCGCCGTCGGCGTTCTGGAGCAGCAACGGCGTCTTGTCGTTCTCGGTCACCGCGGGCCGCTGCGGCGTGGCCGAGCGGGTGAGCACGCAGGCGTTGGTCTGGGCGGTGGCGTCCCACCACTGCTCCCAGCCCCAGCCGTTGTAGCGGCGGCCGGCGAGCACCTTGCCGTTCTCGTCGAGGCGCGACCAGGTGATCTCACCGGCGTGGTCCGAGTGCTCACCCTTGTCGGTCGTCGTGCTGTACAGGATGTCGGCGCCCGGCGAGAACACGCGGCTGAACCGGTTCCAGCCACCGCTCACCTCGGAGTACCGCTGCACCCACCGCTGCGAAGGCACGTCGTACTGGAAGCGGTGGAGCGTGCCCGAGTTGGCGTCCTTCTCGCGTGCGTAGATCACGCCGTCACCGGCCGCGACGATCAGGTCGAACTTGAGCCAACCGGTGTCGATGGTCCGCACGTCCCACTGCTCGCCGGACACGTGGCGCTTCCACCGCAGCTTGCCGTCGTCCTGCACGGTGAAGAAGTCGCCGCGGCTGTCGATGGTGATGCGGTTGCGGTACTCCGCGTGGTCCCACCCCCACCAGCCGGAGCCGACCTTCTTGTGGATCGAGTCGCCGTCGAGCTTCTTCCACTCGCTCCCGGTCCACTCCATGCGGAAGATGTCGCCGTTGGTCCGCACGTTGTAGAAGATGTTGTCCTTGCTGGCGAACAACCTCCCGGCGAACTGGGTCGGCAGGTCCTGGGCGTTGCCCCAGTTCGCCGTGCCGTTGGCCGGGTCGTTGTGGGAGTACCTCCGCGGAATGTCACCGATCTTCGCCATGATCGGCGCGGTGCTGGCGCAGGTGATGGTCGCCGCGTTCGCGGGCACCCACTTGCACGCGTCGGTCTGCGCGGTCAGGTCCCAGTCGTTGGCGAAGCCCCAGCCGTTGTAGGTGCGGTCGGCGATGGCGCTCCCCTGCTGGTCCATGTGGTACCAGTAGAGCTCGCCCGGGAAGCCGTGCGGCCCGTTGTCCTGGGTGTGGCCGTAGACGATGTCCGCGCCGGGCGAGAACAGGCTGGCGTGCATGTTCCAGCCGGTACCCGCGTTGCCGTCGCGCTGCAGCCAGGTCCGGTTGACCTTGTCCCAGTGGAACCGCAGCAACGTCCCACCGTTGATGTTGGGGTCGCGCGCGTAGATCACGCCGTCACCGGCGGCGACGATCAGGTTGAAGCGCCCCACCCCGCCTCGATGACCTCGCCCTCGAGGCGCTTGGTGGTGGCGTTGTACCAGCTGCGGCGCAACTGGTTGTCGTCCTGGACCGTCCACAGGTCACCGGCGCTGTCGAACGCGATCCGGTTGCGGAACGCGGCGAGGTCCCACCCGAACCAGCCCTCCGACACCTTGAACGCGGTCGCCTTGTCGTAGTTCTCGATGCGGTAGAACTCGCCGTTCGGCCGCAGGTTGTAGAGCACCCGCCCGGCCGAGGCGAACACCCGGCCGGGGAACCCCGTGCCGAGGTCGATCATGGGATTCCAACCGGCACTGCCGCTCGCGGCGTCGGCGTGCCGGTACATCCGCACGGACTCGGCACCCAGCTTGGCGAGGACCGGTACGTCGGGCAGGCAGCTCACGGCGTTGGCCGGCGGGGTGCTGGCCTGGGCCGGGGCCGCGGTGGTGATCGCCACCGCGAGGGTTGCGGTGGCGGTGGCGGTGAGCAGTGCGGCGATCGCGCGGCCTGCTCTTCCGGACAGGCGCGGTCTGCGCACTTCGGTTCCTCTCATTCTCCTTCCCCCCAGGTCAGTTCTCGCTGCTTTACGAGAAACGTTTTCGCTGCCACGACCAGACCGCGTTCATCAGTGTCCTGAGCATCACGCAGATTCGGGTCAGCACAGTACGTCTCGGCGGCATAGAAAAGGATGTTGAGCACTTCGTGTCGCTCATCCCCGTAGACATTCTCATCATGGCGATGCAATTCAAGATATTGATCTTGAAAATCTTGAGGCGCCAGCTCGCCGGACACCAGCGCGCTGGCGAGAGCAACGTATCCACTGATCACAACGTACCTCGGAACATAACATTGCGCAGCTGGTCGGGCGAGAGCTTCCAGCCACTGACGAACTTGCCATTCTTGTCGATCATCACGTTGACCGAAGTCTTGGGGATCAGGTAGTGATCAACCGCCATGTTGCCACGGTAGAAACCGTCCATCTTGAAGACATCCGGCGACTGAATGTGCTCCATGATCCTGCCCTGGAACTCGACACCATTCTTGTAGTTGTACTTCGTGTCCGGGAAACCGAAGTCCAAGGCGTGCTCTCGATACTTCTTCTCCACGACCTTCTTGTCGAACGTTACTTGTGGGCAAGGCCCGGAGTTGTGGACCAGGACGTCTTGCCCGGCAGCCGACACGTAGTACGTGTGAACACCATCGACCGTCAGGTTGAAGACCGGCCGTTCTTCGGCCCAGGCTCGGGTTCCGGTGACCGCCGTGACAACACCGGTGTCCGTCCGGAGCTGATCCCCTGCACGGATCTCCTTGGCCAGCAGCCACTTGCCCTGGCTTTCGACGTAGACGCTGCGCCACTCCGGCGTCCGCATCGAGGAACTCTGCGAGCTGACGCACCTCAGCATCCGTCAATACCAGCGCCAGAACGGAGAAGTTATCGCGCTCTTGGTGATCGCACCGTCCAAAACGGACCGGGAGCGGGTCATCCCGATGAGTGCCGAGCTGTTCCATGTCATCGCTTCGATCATTCGCCGTCACACCCAGGCAGGGCGCAGCATCCCGCTGCTGAGCCGGTTCGACCCACACGACAAGGTCTGGAGCGGCCAGCTGCCGTTCTTGTTCCAGCGCCGGATCGGGTCGACCGACCGCGTCATCTCCGGCGGCACAGTCCTGAACATGATCAAGCGGCGTTGCGACGAGCTGGCCGAGCAGCACCCAGGCTTCCGCACAACCCGGTTCACACCACACGACTTCCGCCGAATCTTCGCCACCGAGCTGGTCAACAGCGGCCTGCCCATCCACATCGGCGCAGCCCTGCTCGGCCACCTCAACATCCAAACCACCCGCGGATACGTCGCCGTCTTCGACGAGGACATCGTCCGCCACTACGTCGCCTTCCTCGACCACCGCCGCGAGCTCCGACCGATCGAGGAGTACCGCGAGGCCACCAGCGAGGAATGGGACGAGTTCGACGAGCACTTCGACAAGCGCAAGGTCGAGCTCGGCTCCTGCGGGCGCCCCTACGGCACACCCTGCCAGCACGAACACGCCTGCATCCGCTGCCCGATGCTGCACGTCAACCCCAAGATGCTCGCCCGGCTCGACGAACTCGAAACCGACCTCCTCGACCGCCGCACCCGCGCACAGGCCGAAGGCTGGGCCGGCGAGATCGAGGGTATCGACATGACCCTGACGTTCCTGCGCGCCAAGCGCGACGACACCCAACGCCGCACCAACCGGCCAGCTGTTGACCTTGGAATGCCGCCGATCCCAGCAGCGCCAAAGGAGGCGAGATGACTTATCAGGCAATGGACACGGCGAAACCAGCCCACCTGTCCGTAAACAAAACGACGAGGTCAGTTACTCGACGGCTTGTCCGTACAGCCAGCTTCGGTCCAAGTCGCGATCAAGTCACGGCTGACGACGGTGAGCGATCCGTCGAGGAAGCCAATCTCATGGCTACAGCCGTGCTCGTGAGGCAGGATCTCATCCAACGTGACCGCACCGAAGCTGGCCCAGCCGGACTGGTTGACCGTGTCGGGGCTGAGACTGCTGATGCCGACATAGCGAATGCTCAAGTCTTCTTCGTGCTTCCAGCAGTTGTGACGGAAGCCAAGTTGGAGCCAATCCTCGCCGGCCGTTGCTCCGCGCAGCAGCGTGTCGGGCACGAGGTCCTTGACGCACCGTCGGCTGAAGAAGTTGTAGTGGTCTGGATCGGCAGCAAACGCTCGTGCACCACGCGGGAGAGCACCGACGAGTGTGGGCAAGAGGCCAAGATACGCATCAGGATCAAGGAAGTTGCCTGTCCCGGTTGCCTTGACCTTCACGTGTTTCATCCGCTGGTCAACCTCTCCGCTGACGCGATCGCAGTGCACCGGATCCGGTGGGGACCACTCAGGACGCGGACCGCGCGCCTCGCCTGCGAGGTTCCCGCCTACCGTCTCTTACTCCCACCGGTTCGGCACAACGAACCTCAGGCGCCCCGGAACGCCGTTTGCCGGGGTGGCCAGATCGTCACACGTCAGCCAGTCATGCAGCCACCAGATTTCCTGCAACACCCTCAGCCGCGCCGTGGAGGTCACGCGACCTCGACCAGATGGAGGGGCCACCTTCGGCTCAACCAGGTGGTGCAGATAAGAAGAGCAGTTCTCCCATCCCGCCGGCGGTGACGTGTGCACGTCGATCAGCGTGCGGTCCGGCCTGTGGCGCACCTTGGCAGGCGACGCACCGAGGTTCGCCGGGTCGTCGCTGTACGTGGGCGGCCGGCTAGACCTCGCTCACCGGCGGCTCCTCGCGGCAGCGCGCGACGACGGGGCCGAGGAACTGGTGGGCCTGGTGGCGCAGGCCGTCCGGCAGGTCGTCACCACTACGGTCCCAGCAGGTGGCGGTGACGAGGCGTTGGTGGCCAAGGCTCGTGGTGCGATCGGCGACGACCATCCGGCCGCCTCGGGCCTGATCCCGCTCGCCGGTCTCCTGGGCGTCTCGCCGTACCGGTTGAGCCGTGCCTTCACCCGCGCCCTGGGGGTGTGGCTGACCCGCTACCGCAACGGTGTTCGCGTTGCCCGCGCGCTGGACCGCCTGGAGGCGGGCGAGCCCAGCCTCGCCGCGCTCGCGGCCGATCTCGGCTTCGCCGACCAGGCGCACCTGTGCCGCACGGTGCGCGAACACCTCGAACACACGCCGACCGCGTTGCGCAGGCTTCTCGGCGCAAATCTCACCTCCGTGTCGTCACCGGTGATCGACGACACGGAGGTGGCCTCGAGCCGAAGCTCTTAGTCTGAGCGCCTCAATGGCGAGAGGTGCTCGATGAAGAAGCAGGCCTACGCGGTTGCCGCGATCGCGGACTCGATCGCGGCGGCGGTGCGCGGCGCCAGGTCCGTGCGCCCCGTGACGAAGACCGCACTGATGCCCGCTCTGGCCGTGGCCAGCCCGCCCCGCGACCCCGGCATGGCGGTGGGTCTCGCCGGCTCGTGGCTCGGCGACGTGGCGCTGCTCGGCGACTCGGACCGGGCGTTCCGCACAGGACTCTTCAGCTTCCTCGTCGCCCACGTCGGCTACACCGCGGCCCTGGCCCGCCGCTCCCCACCGGGCTCCCGCAAGGCGGTCGTGCCCATCGTCGCGGCATCGGCCGCGGGAGCCGCCGTGTTCGCCCGCGCGGCAGGCCCGCTGGGCAAGCCGGTGGCCCTCTACGCCCTGACGCTCGGCACGATGGTCGCCGCCGCGTCGACGGCCCGCGGCGCCGGCGCACGACGAGTTCTCGGTGGTGCGGCCCTGTTCGCGGTCTCAGACGCACTGCTCGGCGCGAGCCGGTTCGTCCTCGGTGGACGCACCGCGCGAGTGGCGTCGGCGGGCGTCATGCCGACCTACGCGGCCGCCCAGTGGCTCCTCCACACGGGGTTCGAGAAGGCGAACGGGTGACCCGTGTGAAAACCAGTTGGAACCCCTGTGCTAACGTTCTTGACGTCGGAATGAGCAAGGCTCCGGCACACAAACAAGCGCCGCTAGCTCAGTTGGTTAGAGCAGCTGACTCTTAATCAGCGGGTCCGGGGTTCGAGTCCCTGGCGGCGCACTCCAGGGAAGCAGGTCGAGATTCGTCTCGGCCTGCTTCCCTGTTTTTCGCGTGCTCATCCGAATTCTCCGTTTCACCGACGAGGGAGCCCTCCCGGGACCGAGGTCCGGGAGGGCTCCCTCAAAAGGTGAGTCAGGCGACGGTCAGGAGCACTTGCGTCCGTCGTTCACGCACTTCACGATCTTCGCCATCGTCTGGTCGGAGTTGACGTTGGCGAAGTCGTTGTGGTCGGAGAACGGGTTGTGGTTCTCCTCCGGGAACGCGTCGAGCTGGTACTGGCCCTTCTGCTGGACGTCGCGGGCGATGTTGTAGGAGATGCTGATCCGCAGCTGCGGGATGGCCTTGAAGCCCTGCGGGCACGCGCCGGTCTGCTTGTCGGCGAACCGGACGTGGTCGCGGTGGTTGGCGCTGTCGGCGTTCTTGCCGTCCCAGCAGCCCGCGAAGTCGTGCACACGCATGACCTTGCTGCCGTTCGGGCAGATCACGTACTTGTCGGACAGCCGGTCCTCGAACCCGCTGCACGTCCACGTGGCGCGGGCGTTGGCGGGACCGCGGCTGGTCGGCTTGGCGTCACCGACGACCATCTTCAGGAACTTCGGCATGCCCGTGACCTTGCTGGCCGCGTTGCCGCGGTACTCGATCTTCACCTGGGCCGGACGGACGATCTTGCCGTTGTTGCCGACGAGTTCCAGGTTCTTGCCGGTGGGAGCGGCCAGGGGCGGCGCCGGGGCGGCAGTCGTGGTGGTGGCACCGCCGTTGTTGTTGCCCCCGTTGTTGTTACCGCCGTTGTTGTTACCGCCGTTGTTCTCCTCGCCGCCCTCTTCGCCCTCGTTGAGACCGCACTTCGCGAGACGGTCCAGGCCCTGCGGCTTCTCGGCGTTGCGGCCGATCGCGATCGCGATGCGGTCGAGGGTCGCGACCCGCTTGTCCTTCAACGGACCGAGGATCGCGTTGTCGATGAAGTTCGCGCCGCCCTGGCCCTTGGTCTTCACCAGGCGCTGGTTGGCCTCGGCGATCTGCTTGTCCAGCTGGTCGAGGTTGCTGTCCACCTCGTCCAGGGCCTGGTCCGGCACACCCGGCAGCGCCTCGCGCACCGACGGGCACTTGATCGTCGGCGTGGCGGCGTCCTGCTCGGCGCCGTTCTGCTCGGCCTGCTGGAGAACGCCCTCCGCGGCGAACTTGCGCGGCTTCGAGTGGCTGCCGTGGCCGCCGCCTCCGCCGTGGCCCCACCGCAGGTCGCAGTCGGCGAGCGACGTCAGGTTCGGCTTGCGCGCGGACCGGCTCATGGCGTTCGCGATGCGTTCGAGGGTGGCGACCCGCTTGCTGCGCAGCGGGCCGAGAACGGTGTTGTTGACGAAGTTCGGGTCACCGGGGTTCTGGGCGCGCGCCACCCGATCGTTGGCTTCCTTGAGCTGCTGCGCGAGCTGCCGGAGGTTCTGGACGACCTCGTCGCGCACCCGCTGCGGAATGGCGGGCAGGCGCTGGGCGACGCCCGGACACGCGACCTCGGCCGGGCCGTTGTCCTTGATCTTGTCGGGGTTGGAGCCGACGTCCTGCGGGTTGGCCTTGGGGTTGATGCGCACGACAGGCCAGAAGTAGGACGAGCGGTCACCGTTGCGGCAGGTCGTCTCCGAGTCCACCAGGCTCTCGTCGGTCGACTCCGCGCTGATCGACAGGTTGCCCACGAAGTCGTGGACGTGCTGGGCACCGTGCTTCAGACCCGGCTGGGCGACCGGGTTGTCGGCACTGAACTTGCCCTCCTCGTTCGTGCCGCAGTCGACCGTGAACACGCCACCGGCGCCGTTCTTGCCGACCTTCGGCTCGACGACGTTCTTGTTCACCTTCTCGATGGGCGCGAACGCGGCGAGCGGTGCGGGCTCACCGTTCTTGGCGGCCAACGCCACCGTTGCGGTACCCGCTGCGACCACGGCCACCGCCGACAACGAAGCGATCAGGCGAAACTTCCGTCTGTCCGTCACGCGGTGCGTCATACGTACTCCTCGTTCAAGCGGCGCATGAACGGGAGTACGTACGGAGAGGTTCATCGGCTCAACCGAATTGTTACCGTCACCACCGCAGGGCGCTGAGCTCCCCGGTCAGAACGGGCGAGAACGTCCCATCAGGACACCTGCGGGTCCAGCTCGCCGCAGGTCAGGAGCACGGGCATCCGCAGCAGCCGCGTGCGACGTCGGGCGGGAAGACCGCGTCGTCCGTCGTCGCGAACCGGCGGTCCGGTCCCGCCAGCGACTGGAAGAGCGCGGCGAGCGGTGGCGGCATGGCGCACGAAGGCCGGGTAGTCGATGTCCTGGGGCCGTCCGGCCCAGGCGCCCAGTCCCGTGCAGCCAGTTCCGTACTTGTCGAACCGGAGGGTCACCACCCGGTCGCGGTCCAGCGCGCCGGCGAGATCGCGGATGGTGTTCGGCACGAGTGCCGCGGCGACCTTGACGATCATCGGCTGGTCGCCTGCTCGACCATGGCCACCACCGCGCGAGGGTCGTCGACCTCGACGACCAGGCGGGTGTAGTGCTCGTCCGCCAGTTCCACGACCACGGCCTTCTGCGCGTCGCGGACCGCCCACAAGACCTTCTCGCCGTCCTGGTGGAACGTGCCGGCCGTGATCACGCCGGGCAGGTGCGTGCCCGGCGCCCGAATCCCCTTCGGCTTCCCCAGGATTCCCGGATCGAGCGTGGCACCGCGAACGCGGGCGAGCGGGATGGTCAGCCTGCTCTTCAACGACCACAACTTGTCCAGGCCGTTCATCTCCACCACCGGGTCCTGGCCCTGCACGCTGATCGTCGCCATGTCAGATCTCCTTACCGGGCACCGTTTCCGGCGCCTCACGAATGGTGGGGACTTCGGACTCGGCCTCCCCGTGGCGCAGGGCGTCCGGCCGGCCGCGCAGCCATCGGCCCAGCAGCACCTCGGTGGCGCGCGGGTCGCCCGTCGCCTCGTCGACCTCGGCGAGGACCGCCGACACCAGGCCGGCGACCTCCGGGTCGTCGGGCGCGCGATCGACCGCGGCCACCAGCAGGAAGTCCCACGCCGGCATGTGTTCCGGCTGCGCGGCGCGGGCCAGGTGCGGGCGAACGTCCTGCTCGACGTGACGGCGCAACGCCGCCAGGTACAGCCCGCGCTTGCTGCCGAACACGCCGTAGAGGCTGTTGCGGTGCACTCCGAGTCGAGTGACCAGGTCGTCGATGGAGACACCGTCGTAGGCACGGCGGGCGAACAGGTCCGCCGCCGCCTCCACGGCCTCGTCCACGTCGAAAGCCCTTCGTCGTCCCATGTGACGACCGTAGCGGTTTCAGGAACGATCAGTCAAGAACGAGCGTTCCTGAAAATGGAGAGGCTGTTTCCACAGCTCATCCGGGTTTGTGGGCCGAGTGGCGGGGAATCCTCTGCAAGGCGTGCAGTGCGCATCGCCACTTCACCCCGATGACCCCAGACCCTGGCGTCGGAGATCGACTCCGGAGGTACTGCCGTCGTGACGACCGACCGCGGGAACGCGTCTCCCGCGCGGGACCCGATCCCCTCCGCCCTTCGCGTCAGTGCGGCACTGGGCTGGCGCTTCCTCGTCGTGGTGGCCTCGCTCTACGTCGTCGGCGTCATCTTCGGCAGGCTGGCGTCCCTCGTCGTGCCGCTCGCGATCGCGTTGCTGCTGGCGGCCTTGCTCGCACCGGCCGTCAGTTTCCTGATGGCGAAACGGTTTCCCCGCGGTCTCGCGACCTTCGTGGTGCTCGTCGGCGGGCTGGCGGTGCTCGGCGGGTTGCTCACGTTCGTCGTGGTGACCTTCGTCAACGGTGTGCCGGACCTCGCGGCACAGCTGGCCCGCAGCATCGACGCGGTGTCCGGCTGGCTCGTCACCGGACCGTTGCAGCTCAGCGAGAGCCAGCTGCGCGAGTTCGCGGACCGGATCGTGAAAACCCTGCAGGACAACCAGACCGGCATCACGACAAGCGCTCTCACGACGGCCGCGACGGTCGGCGAGACCCTCGTCGAGATGCTGCTGGTGCTGTTCGCGCTCGCGTTCTTCCTCTACGACGGCCCGCGGATCTGGCAGTTCCTCATCCGCGTCGTCCCCGGCGACCCCCGCAGGCGGGTGGACGTCGCGGGCAGGCGAAGTCTGGCCGCGCTGGTCAGCTACGTCCGCGCGACCGGCGCGGTCGCCGTGGTGGACGCGCTCGGCATCGGCATCGGGCTGGCGGTGCTGAAGGTGCCGCTGGCGGTTCCGTTGGCAGCACTGGTGTTCATCAGTGCGTTCGTCCCGATCTTCGGTGCCGTGGTGGCGGGCGGCATAGCCGTTCTCATCGCGCTCGTCGCGAACGGCCCGGTGACCGCCGCGATCGCGCTGATCATCGTCGTCGCCGTGAACCAGCTGGAAAGCCATGTGCTGCAACCGTTCCTGCTGGGACGCGCGGTCAAGCTGCACCCTCTCGCGGTGGTGCTGGCCATCGCGTCCGGACTGCTCGTCGCGGGCATCGCGGGCGCCCTGCTCGCGGTACCACTGCTGGCGGTGCTCAACTCCGCGATCCGCTCACTGTTGAGCGAGGCGGACGAACACGTGGCACCCGCCGACGTGCACACCAGCGAACCTGAGGAGTCCGGGCCGGACGAACCCGGCCTGGACACCGAAGCCGACGAACCGAGAACCGGAGCAGGTAGATGACCTCGACCCAAGACGTACCACCCACCACAGCCGAACGGCCTCGGGGCAGCGACTTCGCCCGTCTGACCAAGGAGCTCAAGACCGCCGGCCTGCTGGACCGCCGCCGCGGCTATTACGCGCTGCGCATGGCGATCAACGGCGTGCTGCTCGGCGCGATCGCCGTGACGTTCGTCCTGCTGGGCGACTCCTGGTGGCAGATGCTCCTCGCGGTGGCCATGGCCGTGGCGTCGACGCAGCTCGCGTTCATCGGGCACGACGCGGGACACCGGCAGATCTTCCGCAGCCACCGCAACAACGACGTGGTCGGGCACCTGCACGGCAGCCTCACCGGCATCAGCTACCAGTGGTGGGTGGCCAAGCACAACCGCCACCACGCCAACCCCAACCACGAGGGCCAGGACCCGGACATCGAGATCCACGCCCTCGCCTTCAGCCGCGCGCAGGCGCACGGCAAACGCGGTGTGTACGGCTGGATCACCAAGCACCAGGCGTTCCTGTTCTTCCCGCTGCTGCTGGCCGAGGCCGCCGTGCTGCGGATCTCCGGCCTGGTCGCCCTGTTCCGCAGGGAACTGCGCAACCCGTGGCGTGAGGCCGCGCTCCAGATCGTGCCGCTGGCCGCCTACCTGGTGGCGGTGTTCCTGGTGCTCTCACCGCTGAAGGCCGTCGTGTTCGTCGTCGTGCACCAGGGTCTGATGGGCGTCTACCTGGGCTGTTCGTTCGCGCCGAACCACAAGGGAATGCCGATCATCGCCGAGGGACAGCGCCTCGACCACCTCCACAAGCAGGTGCTGACCTCCCGCAACGTCACCGGCGGCCGCTGGGTCGACGCCCTGCTCGGCGGGTTGAACCACCAGATCGAGCACCACCTCTACCCGCACATGCCGAGGCCCAACCTGCGCCGCGCACAGCCCGTCGTCGAGAACTTCTGCGCCCGGCAGGGCATTCCGTACAGCAAGACCACCATGGTCCGCTCCTACGCCCAGGTGCTGCGCCACCTGCACGACGCGGGCGCACCTCTGCGCGGCACGGGGCGGTGACCGGCTCAGCGTCCTCGCAACACGGCCGCGTCGAGGTCGCCGACGGTGAGCCGGCGGGCGATGTCGCGGACCGGCGCCTGATTGCTGGTGGCGTAGCCGAAGATGAGGCGGCGGGCTTCGTCCGTGCCGGTGTCGAGGGCCCCGGCGA
Source organism: Lentzea californiensis (assembly GCF_024648825.1). Taxonomy (GTDB): domain Bacteria; phylum Actinomycetota; class Actinomycetes; order Mycobacteriales; family Pseudonocardiaceae; genus Lentzea; species Lentzea californiensis. The sequence continues at coordinate 289,998 of NZ_JANBBE010000004.1, read as the reverse complement.
CCATGCCGACGGCGTGCGCGAGCACCACGCGGTCGTTGAGCGTCGTCAGCGTCTGCTCGGCGAGGCGTTGCGTGCGTGCCGGGTCGTCGTCCTGTGACAGGCCCAGCACCGCCAGGTCGGCCAGCACCTGCCCGAGTCGCTGCTGCCACTCCCCCCACGGGGTGACGGCCGCGTAGAACATGTTGAGGCCGCCGACCGCAGCTCCGGCAAGGCGCATCGGCACGGCGTGCACCGCGCGCAAACCTGCGTCGAGCGCGGCAGGGGCAAAAGCCGGCCAGCGGCCAGAGGCTTCTTCCAGGTCCGGGCAAGCGATCGTCGCGTCGTCACTCACGCAGTCCACGCACGGGCCTTCGTCGATCTGGCTCTGCAGCAGTTCGAGGAACCGGGCCTGTTCGTCGGAGGCCGACACGACGCTCAGCCCACCCCGCGGATCGGCCAGCAGCATCCCGATCGCCGACGCCGACAGCAGGTTCTCGCACGCGGCGGTGACCAGGCGCAGGACCGACTCGGCGTCGTGACAGCCGACCAGGCTCGCCGTGAGCTCGCTCAACGTGACGGCGATCTGTTCCTGGACCTCGGGCACTCCCGCAGCGTACGACCCGCCATGGCTCAGTGCGCAGCCACGCGACACGAACACCGCAGCGTCCACTTCGGACAGAACACCCACGCCGTCAGTCGGTCAGCCGGTCGAGAGGAAGGCGCCGGGCCAGCACGTCCCCTGCCACGTCCACGACCGACCTGCCCGCGGCGAAGGCATGCGCGCGCAACCGCAGGAACGCGTCCTCCAGGCTGATCCGCAGCAGGACGGCCAGCATTCCGGTCGCCATGTTGACGTCCTGGTACGACGTCTCCAGCCAGATCCGTTCCTCGCTCGCCATCTGCTCGTTGTGCAGGAGCAGCTTGTGCGAGATCAGATCGGCGAGCAGTGCCGCCTCGAAGACGAACTCCGCGGGCAGCACGCCGGGCCGTCGGCGGTAGAGCCCCAGCGTGCCGAGCAGCATCGCGCCGATCTGCAGCGGGAAGAAGAACGCGGCCGCGAGGCCGGCACCCCGTGCGGTCCCGGCGAACAGCGGCCACCGCACCTCGTCGAGGCTGAGGTCGGGGACCAGCACCGGGCCGTGGGCCGCGACCGCCGCGAAGCCCGGCCCCTCGCCCACGGTGTACTGCGCTTCCTCGATGCCCGCCGCCCACGGGTCACTGGCGCCGACCAGTTCCTGAGCACGGAGGTCGCTGTAGAAGACCAGTGCGGCGCCGTCGATGTCCGGTAACGCACGTACGCACACGGCGCTGAGGGCATGCCCTAATTCCGCACGCCCTGACGTCGTCCTGCACTCGAGCACCTGCGCTATGAGCCGGTCTCGGCGTTGCCCGTTCAAGAGCTTTCCTGTGGCCGACGGTCATCCGTCGAACCCCAGCCTACGAACCCCTTCCCCTTCGCGCACCTCACCAGGTCAAGGGGTCAGGGCAGATCCAGCTCGCCGTGACGGCCGGCGATGGTCTCGGCGAGCTGGACGAGCTTGACGTTGAGGTGCTGCGAGGAGCGGCGCAGCAGGTCGAACGCGTCGTCGGCGCTCAGGCCGCGGCGCGCCATGAGAATTCCCTTGGCCTGACCGATGACGTCGCGTGAGTCGATCGCGCGGCGCAGCTGTTCGGCCTGCAGGGTGGCGATGTCGACGGCCTCGGTGTGTGCGAGCGCCAGGGAAGCGTGCGTGGCCAGCAGCAACGAGACCGCGTGATCCGTCTCGCCGAGGCCGTGGCTCCGGCGGGAGTAGACGTTCAGCGCGCCGGACAGCCGGGGCGACTCGATCTCGGGCAGTAGCGCCGTGGACAGCACCGCGCCCATGCCCCGTTCGGCGGCCTCCGGGCCGAACCGGGGCCAGGACGACGTGGCGGCCAGGTCGGGCGCTTCCGCGACGGCGGGGCCTGCCGGATCCGCGACGTCGAGGCAGGGGCCTTCCCGCAGCTCGTACTGCAGCTGGTCGAGCTCGGTCGCGATCCGGTCGGTCTCCACCGGCGTGTGGAACTTCCCGTCCCGTGACCGCAGGGTGACGCTGACCATGTCCGCGCCGGGCACGACCCGCACCGCGGCCTGGACGATCTGCTGCAGCACCTCCCCCGCCGTGGTGGCGTCGAGCAGCGAATAGGTCAGGGTGGCGAACTGCTGGGCCAGCGGCCCGAGCGGCGCCCCGTGGTCGCGCGTGGGCGTCTGGCCGGACGCGATCGCCTTCTCGGCATCGGTCGCGAACCTGGACCGGTCGACGTTCCAGTCCTCGGCACTGGGCGGAATCTGCGGCACCTCGGATCGTCTCCTTCCCATCCGGCGGACACCGATGACGGCAGCGGGGTTGACCGGGTGCTGCTTTCTGAACCCCCGGCCCACGGTAGGCGATTCCTGCGCCGGCCGCTGGGGCGCAACCTGTGACTTCGCGTTGTGGACCGTGCCACCAAGGCTTACCGTGGAGGGAGGTTCCGCAGTCCGCCCGTCGAGTTCAGCCAGCAGCTCGGTGAACGTCCCACCACCACAGAGTGGAGTCACCGTGCTGGAGGAAGAACTTGACCTTGGAACGCCCATTTGCTCGGTGCGCGGCTCACGGCAGGACGGCGTTCCGATCGTCGCCGTCGCGGGTGAGGTCGACATCGTCACCGCACCGCTCCTGCGCGCGGAACTGACGACCCAGCTGTCGCAGTCGCCCGTCGTACTGGTCGTCGACCTGCGCGAGGTGACCTTCTTCGACTCCTCCGGCATCGGCGCCCTGCTGGACGCTCATCGGTGCGCGGAGGACCTGCGCGTGGTGGCCGACCGGGCCGCGGTGCTCAGGACTTTCCACTTCTCCGGCATGGACACCGTGTTCCGCGTCCACCCGACGCTCGGGGAGGCACTGGCGAGGTCGGCCTGACAGTCCACATCGGACTTGACACTCCGCTCGGACGGCGAGCTGCTCGCTCGCCGCCCGGCCCTGAGCACTACTTGCCGAGTCGCTGTGCGAGCAGTTCCTTGCCCTGCTCGGCGCCCTTGCGGCTTTCGCCCTGCGCGCGGCGGAAGAACTCCGCCAGGTCCGAGTCGCCCGCGCTCTCCGCGTCCTGGACGTAGGTCTCCAGCCGCAGAGCGTTGCTCAGGCAGGCCTCCACGAACCAGATGATGTTGTAGTCCTTGTCCTTCGTACCCGTCACCGTCTGGGCGTCGGCGTTGATCGACACGGTTCCTCCTCGTCCGGTATCGAGTTCTCCTCTTCTCGGCTACCCCACCGGCGGAAGAAGACACATCGCCGGACAGCGAAGAGCGGGACCGGCAGATGCCGGCCCCGCCCTGTGATCACCTGGTGGTCACACCTTCGCGGAGTGCTTCCCGTGGGTCCGGGACTCGGCGTCGCCGCCGTCGCCCGCGGGACCGGAGTGGCCACCGACCGTGGTGCTGTGGTTGGACGCGTCGCCGGTCGGACCGGTGGCGCCGGTGTCACCGGAGTTGCCCGAGGTGACCTCGGTCCAGGACTTGGTGCCGTGGTTCTTCCAGTCGTGCTTCCAGCCGTTGTGGTGCTTCCAGCCGTGGCAGTTGTCGCCGCGGTGGCCGGACCACTTCTGGTGCTTGTTCTCGGTCTTCACCACTGCCGTGTCGCCGCCGGTGTCGCCGGAGTTCCCGGAATCGCCCGAGTTGCCGGACGTGGCGTTGTTCGAGCTGGTGGCGTTGCCACCGTTGCCCGAGTTGCCGCCGTTGCCCGCGGTGGCCTCAGTGGAGCCGGACTTGCCGTGGTTGTTCCACTTGCCGTGGTTCCAGGACTTGCCCTGCTCGGTCACTGCCCAGGCGTCGCCGCCGTCACCGGCCGGGCCGGAGTTGCCGCCCTTGGTGACGCTGTGGTTGCCCGCGTCACCGGTCGCGCCGGTGGCACCCGTGTCACCGGAGTCGCCCGACGTCACGTTGGTCCAGGACTTGGTGCTGTTCCAGGACCAGCCGTGGCCGCGCTCGGAGCCGGTGGTGCGGACGACGGCCTTGTTGCCGCCGGTGTCGCCCGAGTTCCCGGTGTCGCCCGAGTCACCGGTCGTGGCGTTGTTCGAGCTGGTGGCGTTGCCACCGTTGCCCGAGTTGCCGCCGTTGCCCGCGGTGGCCTCGGCCGAACCGGACTTGCCGTGGTTGCTCCACTTGTCGTGGTGGCCCCACTTCTGGTCCTTGGTCATGACCGCCGCGTCGCCGCCGTCACCGGCGGGGCCGGAGTTCCCGCCCACGGTGTTGCTGTGGTTGGAAGCGTCTCCGGTCGCACCCGTGGCACCGGTGTCACCCGAGTCGCCCGAGCTGACGTTCGTGTGGCACTTCGCCAGCAAGCAGACGCCGTAGGCGCTGTTGCCGCCGGTGTCACCCGAGTCGCCCGAGTCGCCCGAGTCACCGGAGTCGCCCGACCGCGCGGTGTTCGAGCTCGTGGCGTTGCCGCCGTTGCCCGACTTGCCACCGTTGCCCGCGGTCGCGCCGGCGTTCTGCGCACGACCAGCCGCGGTGGCGTCGCCGCCGTTGCCGGCCGGACCAGACTTCCCGCCCACGGTGTTGCTGTGATTGGAAGCGTTCCCGGTCGCACCCGTGGCACCGGTGTCACCCGAGTCGCCCGAGCTGACGTTCGTGTGGCACTCGGCCAGCACGCACACGCCGTAGGCGGTGTTGCCGCCGGTGGCGCCGGAGTTCCCGGAATCGCCCGAGTTGCCGGACGTGGCGTTGTTCGAGCTGGTGGCGTTGCCGCCATTGCCCGAATTCCCGCCGTTGCCACCGTTCACGACCGAGTTCACGACGTCACCGACGCCGCCGAGGAGACCGTTGCCTCCGGTGTCAGCGCTTGCCATCGCCGTTCCGAACAGGAGGAATCCTCCCGAGAACGCTGCGGCCAGCAAGCCGCGTCGCACAGAGTTGTGCATTGTCGAACCTTCCCGTCAATCAAGCTTGGTGATCTGGTCGGCTTGGTTGGCAGGACTGGTCAACTGGGATGATTTCGGCCGTAGTAGTAACACCACGACCCGTGGACCTGGTGGTCCCGGTTCACAGCGAGCGACTCGCCGTGCGGGCGAACTCCCGATCCCGCTGGGAGGTCCGACACGGTCTGGCTCGCCGATCCGTTCGACGACACCTGTCCTGTCGTGCCGGGTAGGGCGAACGGCACGTCAGGCGACTGCCTCTGGGGCGCCTCGACGGGTGGCGCCAGGTCAGGTGCGTACATCTTCTGCTGCCGCGACGTGGTCGCCGCAGCGATCCAGCCGGGTAGTGCCGCGGTGTGGGCTTCCGGCACGACGGCCGGTGCCCGCGGTGTTTCCGGCACGGGTTGTGCGGCGACCGGCGGCGGCACTTCAGCCTGATCAGACGGCTGCACCACCAGCGGTTCCACGATCTGTGGCACCAACGGCACGTCCTGCACCGTGCGCGCCACAGGGGCGAGCACCGGCGCCGTCACGGGTTGGAGTGGCTCCAACACCGGACCCAGGGTCTGCACGACGGTGTCCACGGTGGGTGCCAGCGGCGCCAGCACCGGTTCGGTCACCGGCGCGAGCGCGTCGGTCACGGGAGCGACGAGAGTGGCGACCCCGTCCAGCAGGCCGGGCGGGTCACCCTCGTCGGCGCTCGCCACTCCGGCGGACAGGAGACCGAATCCGATCAGGAACCCGGCCACACCGAGCGTCCGCCGCAGAGTTGTGGAGCATGTCGACTTCATGTAATCACCCCCTTTCGACGAATCAGCACCTGTACATCCGGATATTCGACACCCCACGGACACCGGTTCACTCGAAAGTGGAAGCAATTCAGTTGTCGCAGCTCAAAGACATCAATTAATTCGAAACATCGATTTACGACTACTTTGCGACACAAGATCGCGCACTACATGTCAACGCGCAGTGATCGCCGTTGCGGGAACGTCCCTGTGCATCCGGTTCGAACCGCGGACGCACAGGGACGTGCGTGGCGCCGTCCCGAGCCGGCTGAACCGCATCTGGCGGATCCGCGCCTCCTACATCCGTGCGACGCACGGGTGCTGGATCGGCCGTACCGCCCGATCCACCTGATGGAGTGACCACCTGGGCAGACGTAAAAACTCCGGGAACCGCACGCACAGCGCGGTTCCCGGAGTCGCGGTACTGCCTTCCTGGAGATGTCAGGCGGTCAGCAGCACCGAGTCGATGAGACAGGAGGTGGCGTTGGCGGTCTTCACGCCACCGAGGTGAAGACCATCGAGTGCCAGCCGGTCGCGCCGTCCGGGATCGGGGCGGCGCGGTCGTTGGTCTGGGTGTAGCCCTTCCGGTCGGTGGCACGGCATTCCACGGTGTGGTTGCCCTCCTTCAGGTCCAGCTCGACGCGCCACATCCGCCACGTGTCGACGTTGACCTCCCGGCTCAGGGTCGCCTCCTGCCAGGGCCCTCCGTCGACCCTGACCTCGACGCGGTCGACGCCGGTGTGCTGGGCCCAGGCGATGCCCGCCGCGACGAACCTGCCCGCCGGCACCCTCTCGAAGGACTTCGGCCGGTCGACCCTGGACATGGTCTTGACCGGGGCCTTCTTCCCCCACTTGCGCTGCGCCCAGTACGCGTCGAACGCGTCGAAGGTGGTGAGTTCGGCGTCCACCAGCCACTTCGTCGCCGAGACGTAGCCGTAGAGACCCGGCACGACCATGCGGACCGGGAAGCCGCGCTCGATCGGCAACGGTTCGCCGTTCATCCCCAGCGCCAGCATCGCGTTCGAACCCGGCGCCATGATCGAGTCGACCGGGGTGCCGCACGTCCAGCCGTCCACGCTGCGCGTCGCGAGCTGGTCGGCACCGGGACGCACACCTGCTTCCCGCAACAGGTCGGCCAGGTCCACGCCGATGAAGTTCGACGTGGAGATGTACGGGCCGCCGACCTCGTTGGACACGCACACCAGCGTGATCGTCTTCTCCACCATCGGACGCCGCAGCAGGTCGTCGTAGGTGAGCACCATTTCGTTGTCCACCATGCCGTGCACCCGCATGCGCCAGTCCTCGGCCCGCAGGCGGGGCACGGTCAGCGCCGTGTCGACGCGGTAGAACTTCGAGTTCGGCGTGATGAACTCCGGTGTGCCTTCACGGGCGAAGTCGGCGTCGAACGGGATCTCCGGCGCGGTCTCCCTGGGCTGCAACCTGATCGCACGCCGGGAGGCCTCGACGTCCACCCGGCCGGCGAGCAGCTGACCGCCGAGCGCGGCGACACCGGCACCCACCGCGACCGCCGCGGTCGACAGCAGGAACCTGCGCCGCCCCGGTGCGACCGCGGGCGCCGCCGCCAGGGACCACAGCCAGCGGAAGGCGGTGACACCGGCTACCAGGCTCGCCAGCGGGGCGAGCACCGACCACGCGGTCGTCGTCGGCCTGGCCAGCACCGCGGCGATGCCGAGGAGGCCGAGCAGCGCGGCGGCAGCGATGCCGGGCCACGGACTGCGGCGCGACAGCAACCCCGCCACCACGCCGAGGCCCGCGAGCACGACCGCCATGCCACCGAGCAGCACCAGCTTGTCGTTCTCGCCGAACGTGCGGATCGCGAAGTCCTTGACCGGATGAGGGGTCAGGTCGATCGCGGTGTTGCCGACCGCGAGGAACGGCGAGGCCAGCGGACTCACCAGTCCCGCGACGAGATGCCCTGCCGCCAACGCCACGGCCACCGACACAAGGCCGATGAGGACGGATCGTGTTGCCTTCACATCTGTTGTTCGGAGCAGACCGCTGCGTGGATTGGCGCACACGCAAGGGTTTGTCGAAGTCCGCAGTAGACGCACACAGCACTGGGCACCCACGCCGGAGACGTGGGTGCCCAGTTGTCCTGCGGGTGATGTCAGGCAGGCATCAGAACCGAGTCGATCAGGTAGACGGTGGCGTTGGCGGTCTTCACGCCACCACAGATGACGTTGGCGTCGTTGGCCTTGATCGCGTTGCCGGAGCCGGTGACCTTCACGGTGCCGGTCTGCACGGTCTTCTGGTCACCGGCGATCTTGTCGGGCGAGATCTGGCCGGGGACGACGTGGTACGTGAGGATCTTGGTCAGCAGCGCGTCGTCGGTCTTGAGCTTCTCGATGGTCGCGGCGTCGATCTTCGCGAACGCCGAGTCGACCGGCGCGAAGACCGTGAACTCGGCGCCGTTGAGCGTCGAGACCAGGTTCACCTTCGGGTTCAGCTTGCCCGACACCGCGCTCACGAGCGTGGTGAGCAGCGGGTTGTTGCTCGCGGCGACGGCGACCGGGTCGGCGGCCATGCCCGACACCGAGCCGGCACCGGACGGAACCTGCTTCGCGTAGTCAGCACAGCCGGGACCGACGAGGTCCTTGGCCGGGTCGGCCATCGCGGCCGAGGACTGGGTGGTCGTGGTGGGCGCGGCGGCGCTGGAAGTGCCGCCGCTGCTGGCCATGTCACCCGAGCCGCACGCCGCGCCGAACAGGGCGAGCGAGACGGCGCCGACGGCCAGGACGGTGTTGCGGACGGTCATGTTCATGACGAGACATCTCCAAGGGGTGATCGAGCAGTTGCTACCGGTGATTCGCCGCCCCCCGGGAAACGGATGGGTGTGGTTATGAATCCGTTACCAACCACACCGTCCACAACAGACTGACGAGCGGTTTTCCAGGGCGGTTGGAAGAAGTTCCGCCGGCTTTCGACGTGATGACGCAGTCCGGACCGATCCATCGGCGCCCCTGCTGCGAACACCTATAGGACAACAGCCGAGGAGAGGACCTGGGATGCCAGAGCGTGAGCGGGCACTGCAAAGCCTGCAGAGCACCCCTCGTGACGTCGGCCCGACCGCCGACGACCTGCTCGCGCTGGTCGCACGGGGCGACGAGGCCGCGTTCGAACGGCTCTACGACGTGATGGCCGGTTCGGTGTTCGGGCTGATCAGGCGTGTCGTGCGGGACCAGGCGCAGTCGGAGGAGGTGTTCCAGGAGGTGATGCTCGAGGTGTGGCGGACCGCGACCAGGTTCGACCCCGACCGGGGCAGCGCCAACACCTGGATCCTCACGCTGACCCACCGCCGGGCCGTGGACCGCGTCCGGTCCGCCCAGGCCGCCACGCACCGCGAGGACCGGGCGGCCCGCCTCGACCCGGCCAGGCCGTTCGACGAGGTGAGCGAGCAGGTCGACGGACGGCTGGAGCAACGCCAGGTGCGCCGCTGCCTGAGCTTCCTGACCGAGCTGCAGCGCGAGTCCGTGCTGCTCGCCTACTACCAGGGCTACTCCTATCCGGAGGTCTCGAGCCTGCTGGGCATTCCGCTCGGCACGGTCAAGACCCGGATGCGCGACGGCCTGATCCGACTGCGGGACTGCATGGGGGTGACCGGATGAGGACCACATCCGCTGATCTGCACACGCTCACCGGCGCCTACGCCGTGAACGCTTTGTCGGACCTCGAACGGACCGCTTTCGAGGCCCACCTGACCCGGTGCCAGAGCTGCGCGGTCGAGGTCACCGAGCTCGCGGCCACGGCCGCGCGGCTGGGCGCCGCGGTGGAGTTCCTGCCACCGCCCCAGCTCCGTGCCCGTGTGCTCGCGGCAGCGGCCGAGACCCGCCAGCTGTCCCCGCACACGGCACGCGTGCCGGACCCGCGCCGCAAGCGCTGGGCGGGAGGGCTGCTCGCGGCCGCCTGCCTCGTCGCCGCGGTGTTCGTGACGGTGGACTACTCGCAGTCCGGCCAGGAACGGCAGCTGGCACAGCTCTCCAGCGAGTACAGCCGGTTCTCCGACTTCCTGTCCACGCCGGACGCGAAGCTGATCAACGGCAGGGCACCGAACGGCGCCACCGGTACCGCCGTCGTGTCGGCCAGCCGCGACGAGGCGCTGTTCCTCGCCAAGGACCTGCCGCAGGCACCCGACGGTCACACCTACCAGCTCTGGCTGATCGGCGCCGACGGGCCGCACTCGGCCGGGCTGCTCGACTCGCGGTCGTCACCGGTCGTCGTCAGCGGCCTGACCGGTGCGCAGGAGGTCGCGCTGACCGTGGAGCCGTCGGGAGGGTCGAAGGCGCCGACCACACCGAAGGTGATGGCGATGCCGCTCGCGTGAACCAGGGCGCCGGTTGTCCTGGATCCGTGTCAGCATCCCGCGCATGATCGGACGCTGGCACGGCCTGGTGGTGGACTGCCCTGATCCGCGGGGCCTCGCGGAGTTCTACGAGAAGCTGCTCGGGATGGTCCGGGTGCAGGACGACGGGAAGTTCGTCGTCATCGGTGACGCCCCGGACCGGCCTGGCGTGGCGTTCGCACGGGTCGAGGGCTGGCGACCGCCGACGTGGCCGGACGAGACCGCGCACATGCACTTCGACGTGCGGGTGGACGACCTCGCGGCGGCGGGCGAGGAGGTGCTGGCCCTCGGTGCGCGCAGGCTCGAAGGCGGTGGCGAGCGGTTCCACGTCTACGCGGATCCCGCCGGCCACCCCTTCTGCCTCGTGAGCTGGTAGGGCTGCCGACGCCCGTGTGACCCGCCTGGTTGGTAACGACTTCATGGGCCGTGCATGACTTAGTCGCCGCGATCAGGCATTCTGCGGAAATGGCACTCCGGCAGGCGAGCGACTTCGCCCAGTTGTCCACCGAGATAAAGCAGGCTGGCCTGCTTGCTCGGCGGCGCGGTTACTACTTCATCCGGATCGGCGTGAACCTCGTGGTGTACGCGGCGGCCTGGGTGGCGTTCGCGCTGCTGGGCGACTCGTGGTGGCAGCTCGCGGTAGCGGTCGTGCTGGCCGTGATGTCCACGCAGCTCGCGTTCATCGGGCACGACGCGGGCCACAAGCAGATCTTCGCCTCGAAGAAGTGGAACGAGATCACCGGCTACGCCCACAGCGGCCTGGTCGGTGTCAGCTACGAGTGGTGGGTGGGCAAGCACAGCCGCCACCACGCCAACCCGAACCACGAGGACGAGGACCCGGACGTCGACATCTCGGTGCTGGCGTTCACGCAACGGCAGGGAGCGGCCAAGCGTGGACCGCTGCGGTGGATCGCCTCGCACCAGGCCGTGTTGTTCTTCCCGCTGCTGTTGCTGGAAGGCTTCGCACTGCACTGGCACTCGATCAAGTACGCGGGCCGCGAGCGGACCGTGATGATCGCGAACGTCGTGGTGTACCTCGCGGTCGTGTTCTGGGTCCTCTCCCCCGTGTACGCCGTCGCGTTCGTCCTGGTGCACCAGGCGTTGTGGGGCTTCTACATGGGATGTTCCTTCGCCCCCAACCACAAGGGCATGCCCGTGCTGTCGGCGGGGCACTCGCTCGACTTCCTGCGCAAGCAGGTGCTGACCTCGCGCAACATCCGTGGCGGCTGGTTCACCGACATCCTGCTCGGCGGGCTGAACTACCAGATCGAGCACCATCTGTTCCCCAGCATGCCGCGACCGAACCTGAAGCACGCGCAGGCGATCGTGCACAAGTTCTGCGAACAGCACGGGATCTCCTACGCCCAGTGCGGCCTGTTCCGCTCCTACGGGTACGTGCTGCAACACCTGCACGAGGTCGCTCAACCGATGCGCAAGGCCACGGTCTGATCCACGGATGTCCTGAAGTGGACGAAGGCTGACCAAAACGCTCGCCCGGCCCGCACGACGCTGGTTTCCTCGGTTGAAGGACCGAACTGGGGGAACTGGACATGCGGAAACATCTGTTAGGCGTGCTCACGGCAGGTATGGCACTGGCTCTGGTCGCCGGCGGGCAGTCGGCGGCCGAGCCCGCCGCACCGCTCTTCCAGCCCGACCCGATGCTGGCGTTCCTGCCGGCGGAGGCGAAGGTCGACTGGGCGGCGGTGCAGCGGAACCGGGAGTCGCGCAAGCAGTCGCGGGTGGCCGCGAAGAGCGCGGGCCAGCCGTTGACGTACTCCGAGAAGGAGACCGGGCAGGGCGCCAACGACGTGCCCTCGCAGGCCGAGCACGTGGCCGGGTTCGGGACCGGCAGGGGCAAGAACCCGAAGCTCACGCTCACCGGTGACCTCGCGGGCGACCCCACGATCCCCGTGGCGGCTCCGTTCGCCGAGACCAACGACGCCGTCCCGCTCGCGAGCGGCACCGGTGTGCCCGCCCGTGAGAGGGCCGTGCGCACCAGCGGCAAGATCGGCGACGGCCCGTACGGCAGCGGTGGCGACGGCAGCGGTGACCACGACTTCTACAAGCTGTCCGGCGGCGCCGAGGGGCGGATCGTCCTGCTCGAGACGGACACGCCGTCGGGCGACCTGGACACCCTGCTCGCCGCGTTCGACGCGACGGGGCAGCTCCTGGACCAGCACGACAACCTCGCGGGCAGCACCGACAGCAGGCTGCGGGTCCCCGTGGCCGCCGGGCAGGACGTCTACGTGATGGTCGCGGCGGCCGGACCCGGCGGGATCCCGGCCGACCCGATGAAGCCCGGCACCGGCAAGCGCGTCCTCACCGAGGGCGCGTACGACCTGACCATCGCGACCGGCGGGGGCCCCGCGGACAGGGACCACTTCTCCGTCGACCTCAAGGCCGGTGACGTGCTGGGCGCGTCGGCGGCGGGCAAGGCGACGAGGGTCGTCGTCCACGACCCGGCCGGGCGCGAGGTCTTCGGTTCGTCGCAGGACTTCAGCTTCCTGTACGCCGAGAACTCCCCGATGCCCGCCGGTGGCAACGCCGTCGCGGACTTCGTGGCGCCGAAGGACGGCCGCTACACCGTCGGCGTCGAGAACGGCACCGGCCGCTACGACGTCACGGTCGAGGCCTACCGTCCCGGCTCGGAGCTCAACCAGCGTCCCGAGGTGCTGACGGTCTTCCTCGACTTCGACGGCGCGCGGGTCAACACCCGGATCTTCGGCGTCGACCCCGCGGGCAACAAGGACCTCTCGCCGCTGCGGAAGTTCCTGCCAGGCTGGGGTCTCACCGGCGCGGACGAGAACGCCGTGATCGACGGCGTGGTCGCGACCGTGCGCGAGAACATCGAGCACGACCTGGCCGCGAAGGGCACCAACAGGCGGTTCGCCGTGCGGATCCTCAACAGCCGTGACCACGCCGACCCGTGGGGCCAGAAGAACGTCAGCCGCGTGGTCGTCGGCGGCTCGATCGCCGAGTCCGGCATCCAGACCGTCGGCATCGCGCAGTCGATCGACGCGGGCAACTTCGGCAAGGAGGAGACCTCGCTGGTGCTCCTCGACGTCCTCAGCGCGCCGGCCGCCCAGACGCGCACCTCGCTGAACGGCTACATCACACCGGCCAGCGACAAGATCGCGTTCATCGGCCGGGCGATCGGCAACATCACCGCGCACGAGGCGGGGCACATGTCGGGCAGCTGGCACCAGGACCAGTTCAACGCGCTCGACGCCATCATGGACCAGGGCGGCAACCCGAAGGGCATGTTCGGCGTGGGCCCGGACGGCATCGGCGGCACCGCGGACGACGTCGACGTCGACTTCCACGAGGACGTGCTCAACCCCAACGAGGGCTTCACGGGGATCGAGGACTCCCTCAACCGCACCGCGTGGGCGTACACCCGAGGCGCCAACTGACGGTCCGATTCCCGCCAGAATCCCGGCCGCGGTTCCAGCAGGCTGATCGGCATGGGATCACTTGAGGGGAAAGCGGCTCTCGTCACCGGCGGGAGCCGCGGCATCGGGGCCGCAGTGGCCGAGAAGCTCACGGCGCTGGGCGCGCGTGTCGCGGTCACGTACCAGAACACCAAGCCGGACAACGGTTTCGCGATCCGGGCGGACAGCGCCGACCCGGACGCCGTCGTGGCCGCGGTCGAGGAGACCGCGGTCCACTTCGGACGGCTCGACGTACTGGTGAACAACGCGGCGGTCTTCCAGGTCGGACCGCTGGAGGAGATCGGCCGGGAGGAGTTCGACCACACGATGGCCGTGAACGTGCGCGCGCCGTACCTGGCGGCGCGCGCGGCGGCACGGCACATGCGTGAAGGTGGCCGGATCATCAGCATCGGCAGCAATGTCGCCGTGTACGCGCCGTTTCCCGGCTTCGCCCTGTACTCGGCCAGCAAGACCGCGCTGATCGGGATGACGAAGGGCCTGGCGCGTGAACTGGGTCCGCTGGGCATCACGGCGAACATCGTGAACCCCGGCCCCACCGACACCGACATGAACCCGGCCGACGGGCCGATGGCGGACACGATCCGCGGCCTGACCGCGTTGGGGCGCTACGGGAAACCAGCGGAGATCGCCGCTGTCATCGCGGCTCTGGCTGGTGAGGCCGGTGCGTACGTCACCGGCGCCAGCATCAACGCAGACGGTGGCTTCACCGTCTGACGGGCAATCAGGCCCAGGTGACCGGCAGGGCGTGCACGCCGTAGATGTTCATGTCGGTCCTGAGCTTCACCTCACCGGCCGGCACGGCGAGTTCCAGTGAGGGGAAGCGGCGCAGCAGTCCCTCGAACCCGGCGCGCATCTCGATGCGGGCCAGCTGCTGGCCGAGGCACTGGTGCACACCGTGCCCGAACGCGAGGTGACCACGGGCGTTGCGGTGCACGTCGAGCGTGCCGGCGTGCTCGTAACGCTCCGGGTCGTGGTTGCCCGCCAGCAGCGACAGGACGACCATCGAACCCTCGCGGATCGTCTCGCCGAAGAACTCGATGTCCTCTGCGGCGTAACGGAAGAAGACGTCGGCGACGGCGAGGTAGCGGAGCAGTTCCTCGACGGCGTCGGGGATCAGTTCCGGGTTCGACCGCAGTGCCGCCAGCTGGTCCGGGTGCTCCAGCAACGCGAAGGTGCCCAGCGCCAGCATGTTCGCGGTCGTCTCGTGGCCCGCGAGCAGCAGCAGGAACGCCATGCCGGTCAATTCCTCGAGGCTCAGGTCCTCGTCCTGCGCTAGATCGGACAGCAGGTCGTCCCCCGGTTCGGCGCGCTTGCTGGTGACGAGCTCGTACAGGTACGTGTTCATCGCCATGTACGCGGCCATCTTGTCCTCCAGGGTCACCTGCCTCTCCATGAACTTGGAGGAGTTGTGCTGGAACGTGTCGCGGTCGGCGTACGGCACGCCGAGGATCTCGCAGATCACCAGTGACGGCACCGGGAGCGCGAACTCCTTGACGAGGTCGACCGGCGGGGTGAGCTCCGCCAGCAGGTCCAGCTGCCGTTCGGTGATCTCGACGATGCCCTCTTCGAGGGCCTTCATCCGCTTGACGGTGAACGCTCCGGTGAGCTTGCGGCGCAACCGGGTGTGGTCCGGCGGGTCCATGCTGATGAACAGGCCGGGCGTCTGCGGGACCGGTTCGGTCATCTCCGGCATGCCGGGCGTCGGGAACGGCACGTGGATGATGCCGAGGTCCTGCCTGCTGCTGAACCTGGTGTCCGCCAGCGCCTGCCGGACGGCCTCGTAGCCGGTGACGAGCCACCCCTCGTGGCCGTCGGGGAAGAGCATCGGGCTGACCGGGCGGGTCTCGCGCACCAGCGAGATCTGGCTGGGCGGGACGAACGGCGTGACGTCGCGCTCCATGGGAAGGCCTTGCAGCATGATCGGTATCTCCTTCAGCGGGTGGATTCGCGGTTGAAGAGCTTCTTGGACCAGAGGTAGCCGCCGACCCCGATGACGAGGCACCAGGTGAAGGCGAGGTAGCCGCTGTTGCCGATCGGTGTGCCCATCAGCAGACCCCGCAGGGCGCTGATGAACGGGGTGAACGGCTGGTACTCGGCGAACCAGCGCAACACGGCCGGCATCGAGTCGGTGGGCACGAAACCGTTGCCGAAGAACGGGAGCAGGATCAGCGGCAGGCCGACGTTGCTCGACGACTCGACGGACTTGCTGGCGAGGCCCAGTGCGGCGGACAGCCAGATCATCGCGAACGACATGGAGACCAGCAGCCCGATGATCGCGAGCCAGCCGAGACCGCTCGCCTGCGGGCGGAACCCGATCGCGACCGCGACGCCGAAGACGACGGACATGGCGAGGACCGTCTGGACCAGGCTGCCGACGACGTGTCCGGTGAGGACGGACACCCTGGCGATCTTCATGGTGCGGAACCGGTCGACGATCCCCTCGGTCATGTCCATCGCGATCGAGATGCTCGTGCCCTGCACGGCCGCGGTGATCGACATCAGGATGATCGTCGGCGTGACGTAGTTCAGGTACTCCCCCCGCCCGCCGCCCGGTCCGCCGAGCCCGGCGCCCAGCGTGCCGCCGAAGACGTAGACGAACAGCAGCAGGAACACGACCGGCATGATCAGGAGCTGGAACGTCAGCGACGGGTAGCGGATCATCCGCGTGAGGTTGCGGCGCACCATCGTCGCCGAGTCGGTCAGGACGTAGCTCATGACTGGACCACCTTGTCGGGGCTGCCGGTGAGGGCGAGGAAGACGTCGTCGAGGTCGGGCGTGTGGGTGCTGAGCGAGTCGACCAGGACCGAGTTGTCGTCGAGCCGGTCGAGCAACGCCTTGAGCGAGCGGACACTGCCGTCGCTGGGCACGCGCAGGGCGAGCGCCTCACCGTCACGGGAGGAGTCGCCCACGATCCGGATGGCGGCTTCGAGGTGCCGGGGATCGGTGAACTGCAACAGGACGTGACCGCCCGGGATGCGGCGCTTGAGCTCGTCCGCGGTCCCCTCGGCGACGATCTTCCCGTTGTCCAGCACGGCGATCCGGTCGGCGAGCTCGTCGGCCTCCTCCAGGTACTGGGTGGTGAGGAAGATCGTGACGCCGCTCGCGACCAGTTCCCGCACGATCTGCCACATCGTGCGGCGGCTGCGCGGGTCGAGGCCGGTGGTCGGCTCGTCCAGGAAGATCACCTGCGGCGACCCGACCAGCGTCATCGCGAGGTCGAGCCGGCGCCGCATGCCACCGGAGTAGGTCGACGCGGACTTGTCGGCCGCGTCCACCAGGTCGAACTGCTCCAGCAACTGCTCCGTCCTGCGCTTGCCGTCCACCTTGCCGAGGTGGTGCAGGTCGGCCATGAGCTTCAGGTTCTCGCGGCCGGTCATCAGGTTGTCGACGGCGGAGAACTGGCCGGTGACGCCGATCGCGCCACGAACGGCGTCCGGGTCGCCCGCCACGTCGTGACCGGCGACGGACGCGCTGCCGCCGTCCGCGCGGATGAGCGTCGAGAGGATCTTGACGGTGGTGGTCTTGCCGGCGCCGTTCGCGCCGAGCAACGAGAAGACGGTGCCGCGCTGGACGTTCAGGTCGACGCCTTTGAGCACCTCGTTGTCGCCGTAGGAGCGGCGCAGGCCGGTTGCCTTGATCGCGTTCATGGTGTTCCCCTCAGCTGCGGCGGACGGTGATGTCGCCGAAGGACGTGTGGGCGGTGACCTTGACGGTCTCCGTGGAGCCGCCGGGGCCGTCGCTGCCCTCGAGCGTGTTGGTGACGCGGCCGAACGAGGTCTTGGCGTCGATCCACGCGGCGGTGCCCTGGGCGATGCCGATCTCGATGCCGCCCATCGCGGTGTTGAGCGTGACGGTGTCGCGGACGACCTCGCCGACGTTGATGGAACCCATCGCGGTCCTGGCCTCCGCCGGCCCACCGGCACGTTCGACGGTGATGTCGCCGTTGGCGGAACGCGCCTTCAGCTCGCCCCCGACCGTGCCGGCGTCGATGTGGCCGTTGGAGTTCTTGGCGACCAGCGCGCCGTGGACCGTGCCGATGCGGATGTGGCCACTGCCGGTCTTGACGTCGGCGTTGCCCCTGACCTCGCCGACGTTGACCACTCCGGCGCCGGTGTCGGCCTTGAGCGGCCCGGTCCGGTCGAGGTGGATGTTGCCCGCGGACATGTCGACGTCGGTCACGCCGAGCACCCCGGAGGTGCGGACGCTGCCCGCCGACACGTCGGCGTCCACCTTGGACCCGGCCGGCAGCTCGATCACGACGTCGACCGCCCTGGTCTTCTTGGAGAAGTCGAACGTCCGCTTCGGCCCGCGCACCGTCAGCGTGCCGTCGGCGTAGTCGACCTTGGTCTTCTGCGCGGCTTCGACGTCCGAGGAGTCGGCCGGGTCGGAGGGCCGCACCTCGACGTTCGTGTCGGTGCGGTCGCTCGCGACGATCTGGACGTACCCCGCGTAGACGTCCAGCAGTACGGAAATCGGTTCTGGCGTTTCGTAAGAAGGCATGGCTGTCCCCTCAGAAGGTGTCGGTGGAACATCCCCGCAGGTCGGGGCGAAGTGAAGGAGAGGTGGAGCTATCGGACCCAGCCGACGAAACGCTGCGGGGCCGGGAGGCCGCCCGTCAGCGTTTCGGCGGTGGTGTCGCGCTTCGGGTTCAGCTGCGCCGACGCGGCACGTACGAGCCACGCGTTGACCGAGCGGCCCTCCTTGGCCGCGGCCTCGTCGATCGCGGCCTTGAGCGGTTCGGGCAGCCGGACGTTGATGCGCACGGTGGTGCCGTCGTCGAAGCCGGCCGCCACGTCCTCGGCGGGGGCGGCAGGGGCGGGCTCCGGCGCGACGGCGGCGGGCTGCTCCGGCGTCCGGCGCGTCACGACGAACTTCGGATCACGGCCCCGCAGCAGCACCTGCACCGAGTCCGGTGCCAGGTCCGCGGTGATCTCGTCGGCGGCGGCGGACAACGCTTCGAGCAGCGCCAGCCGGATCGCCGACTCCATCGTCACGGTCAGCCGCTCGACCAGTGCGCCCGCTTCCTCGCCACCGGTTTCGACGGCGGTGAGCAGCTCGCGGCCGAGAGAAGCCACATACGGGGTCAGATCCATGGCATCACTATGGCACACGGTGGTGCCACCAGCAAGTAATTCTGGCTCAGATTGATGCCACTTTGGCTCAGTGCAGGTCAGAGGCCTTCTTCACCGAGCAGAGGTGAGGGCGTCGGCGAACGCGGCGAACGTCGGCGTCCCCTTCTGCCCGTCCAGCACCGCGAAGACGACGTGGTCGAAGAAGCGGTTGTCCCGCAGCGCGATGCGGAAGACCTGGGCGACGGTCGCGGGGTCGTTGCCGAAGACCCCGCATCCCCAGGCGCCGAGCACGAGCCGGCGGTGGCCGTGCGCCGCCGCGACGTGCAGCACGCGGATGGCCCGCCGCAGCAACGCGAGCGGGATGTCGTCGGTGCGTTCGGGCTGGTTGCGCAAAATCGCAGACCGGTTCGGCGCCGCGGCGGTGAGGAACGAGACCTCGTACGGCTGCGGCAGCAGGGTGCCCTTGTCGTCCTTGAACACCGGCACGCGCGGCGAGTAGATCACGCGGTCGCTGTAGGTGAGGTCGTCGTGGGCGCGGTGGTAGGCGTAGAAGTCACCCGCGGCGCGCAGGCAGGGGTAGATCGCCGACGCACGGGCGATGCTCTCCTCCTGCGCCTGCGCGCCGTTGAGGAACCCGCCCCCGGCGTTGCGCGCGGAGGCGAAGTTCAGTGCCGCGACGTCACCGCCGAGGCGCCGGGTCGCCTCCAGCGTAGACTCGTTGGTGACGTCGATGTGCACACCGGAAGTCTCCGCGGGCAACGACAGCACCTCGTCCGGCAGGTGGAGCCGGGTTCCCGCGACGGCGGGAGCGACGGCGATCGAGACCTCGCCCGAGGCGGTGGAGTAGGAGCCTCGCTCCGCGATGGCGACGGTGTCGTGGGCGATCGCGCGCAGTCTGCTGCTCATGGTGCCCCCGAGTCTGGCTGGCGGCACCACGCGCGCCAAGCGGTTAAATCCGGGCGTAGACCTCGGCGACCGCACCGAACGCGGCCTTGGGCTCCCACGACAGGTCCTCGAAGACCTTCACGATGCCGGGGCTCGCCATGTCGAGGTCGCGGCTCGGGTCGTGCGGCCGGTGCGTGTAGTTCTTCAGCGCGAACAGGTATATGAACGCGCCGTCGACGCCCTCGGCTTCGAGGGTCTCCAGCACCTCGCGCAGGTAGGTGGCCTGCTCGGCCTCGTCGCGGACGTAGCCGTCCTTCACCCGCACCGGCAGCCCGGCCTCGTCGTGTTCGACGATCTCCATGCTGCGCGGCGCCACGGCGCCGGAACCGCGCCAGGCCGCCGTGGTGAAACCCGTGATGGCGACCGGCTTCCCCTGCGCCACCACGTTCCTGATGCTCGCGGCGTACACGTCGGCGACCTCGGCGGAGCGGATCAGCTCGAACGACCTGATGTCGAACAGGTCCCAGTCGGGGTTCTCGAACGGGATGCAGGCGTAGGTGAGCCTGCCCCCGAAGCGTTCCCGCACCAGCGCGACGGCCTCGGCGAGGAACTCGTTGAGCCTCGCGCCCGCCTCCCGCATACGTTGTGGCTGCCCCAGCAGCTGCGACAGGCGATCCGTGACGTCGTCGCCGGGCAGGAAGCCGGAGTTCATGATGCTGAGCTCGACGCCGGTCACGAACACGACCTCGGCACCGGCCAGCCGGATCCGCTCGGCTCGTCGCGCACAGTCGGCGAACAGGTCCAGGACCTCGGCAGGCGTCAGTTCCAGCGGGTAGGGCGAGAACCAGATCTCCAGCCCGAGCCCGGCGGCGATCTCCGCGGCCCGCTCGAGCCGTTCCGGATCACCGCCGACCAGGTGGACGGCGTTGCAGTGCAGGTCGTCCCTGATGACGGTCAGGTCCCGCCTGACCGCGTCCAGGTCGAACTCCTGCAGCGAGATCTCTCCGTGGCGCACGAAACCGGTGTCGTACGCGATGCCTTTGGCGCGCATGCCACCGACAGTAAGCGTCAAAAGTGCGTGCGCGCAAGTTTGCGTCTACGCAGTTACGATGGCCAGACGAGCAGCACCGGGCAGAGCGCGTGGTCGACGACGAACCGGGTCGCCGGACCGAGGCTGCGCGGACCGGCGTGGCTCACGTCGCCGTCGCGGCAGAGGACGAGCAGGGACGCTTCCCGAGCAGCCGCAACGACTTCGTGCTCGACGCGGCCGATGCGCGCTTCCGTCGCGCACGGAAGCCCCAGGCGTTCCGCGGCCGCGTCCAGGAGCCGCGCGGCATGGCCAGCGGCGAGGTCGTCCACGCGGGCGCCGGGGTCACGCGAGGGGTGGCCGCGGCCGAACAGCCCGGCGAACGCGCCGTGTGCCGCGCCGGGCACGTCGTGGTCGCTGACGTGCAGCAACAGGAAGTCGCCCGAGTAGGTGCGGGCCGCGTCGACGCAGTCCTGCCAGGTGTCGTCGGCGATCCACACGACCACCGTCATGGTCATCCTCCGATCACGTGCAGGGACGCCCACAGTGCCACGACGGCGCCGACCAGGGTGGCGGGCACGGCGAGCAGACCGAGCTTCGTGAACTCCGGCAGGTTCACCTCGGTGTCGTGGTCGTGCACGATCCGCCGCCACAGCAACGTGGCGAGCGACCCGGCGTAGGTGAGGTTCGGGCCGAGGTTCACGCCCAGCAGCACCGCGAGCACCACACCCGGCCCCATCGGCGCGACCAGCGGCAGCAGCACGAGCACCGCGGGCAGGTTGTTGATCACGTTGGCGAGCACGGCGGCGACCGCGGCCACCCCGAGCAACGCCGGCAGGCCGTTGCCACCCGGGATCGCGAGCCGCAGGACATCGTCCAGCCCGTTGTCGACCACCGCCCGCACGACGACGCCGAGGCCCAGCACGAACGTGAGGAACGGCAGCGACGCCGCCCGCACGACCTCGACCAGCGTGGTGCGGCACCGGACGAGCGCGCGCACCGCCATGACGAGCGCACCGGCGCAGGCCGCCCACGCCGGGTCGACACCGGTGGCGGACGCGACCACGAACCCGGCCAGCGTCAGTCCGACCGTGGCCAGCGCGAAGACCGGCAGCTCCTGGTGCGGCTGCTCCTGGGGCGCGTGCACGGGCGCGTCGAGATCGGTGCGGAAGAACCGCCGGAACACCACGTACTCGGCCGCGATCGCCACGACCCACGGCAACGCCATCAGCGCCGCGAACCGCGTGAAGCTCAGCCCGCTCGACGCGAACGCCAGCAGGTTCGTCAAGTTCGACACGGGCAGCAGCAGCGACGCGCTGTTGGACAGGTGCGTGCACGCGTAGACGTGCGGCTTCGGCCGGACACCGAGCTGCGCGGCCGTCACGAACACCACCGGTGTCAGCAGCACGACCGTCGCGTCGAGACTCAGCACTGCCGTCGTCACCGAGGCCGTGACGAACACACCGCCCAGCAACGTCTTCGGCCTGCCGCCGGACGCGCGTGCCATCCAGGCACCGCAGGCCTGGAAGAGTCCCTCGTCGTCGCAGAGCTGCGCGAGCACGAGGATCGCGGCCAGGAACCCGATCACGGGTCCCAGCCGCACCGCCTCGTCCACCACGTGGTCGAGGGGCAACGCCCCGGCCAGCACGACGATCACCGCCGCCGGTACCGCGACCGCCGCCTCCGGCCAGCCCCACGGCCTGACGACCGCGCAGACCAGCACGGCGACCAACAGCAGAACGGACAGTGCCAGCACGGGATCCTCCTGCGCCGGCACCCATCCGGCTGACTCCTACATCTTGGCCGCCGCCGACTTTATGGCCTGCCGGATGCGGAAGTACGTACCGCAACGGCACACGTTCGCGATCCGGTCGACGTCCTCGTCCGAAATCTCCTTCTTCGTCCGGAGCAACGCCGCCGCGGCCATGATCTGGCCCGGCTGGCAGTAGCCGCACTGCGCGACGTCCTGCTCCAGCCACGCCTCCTGGACCGGGTGCAGGTCCTCACCGGACGCCAGTCCCTCGATCGTGGTCACCTCCTGCCCGGCGCACTCGGCCACCGGCGTGACGCACGGCTGGATCTCCGCACCGTTCAGGTGGGACGTGCAGGCGCGGCACACACCGATGCCGCAGCCGAACTTCGGGCCGCGCACGCCGAGCTTGTCGCGCAGCACCCAGAGCAGCGCCAGGTCCGCGGGAGCGTCGACGGTGACCGGCTTCCCGTTGACGACGAACGTGTAGGTAGGCACAGGGGACGCTCCTTCAGCGCGGGAACGGCTCGAAGTCGACCGGGAAGATGATCGGGAAGCTGCGCGGCACCACGCCGGTCGCCCGCGCGTAGGCGTTGGCGATCGCACCGACCGCGGCCGGCACGCCCAGTTCGCCCGCGCCACCCGGTTCGCCCGTCGCCGGCATCACGAAGATCCGCACGTCCTTCGGCGTGTCCTTCTGGCGCGCGTAGTGGAACTGCGAGTACGAGCCCTCCAGCGGCAGGCCCTTGTCGATGTGCAGGCCGGCGCGCAACGTGGTGGAGATGGCGTCGGTCAGGCCGCCGAGCATCTGCGCTTCGAGACCGCGCGGGTTGATCGGGCGGCCGACGTCGACCGCGATCACCGCCTTGACCACGCGCGGGTTCTGCGGGTCGCGGGCGTCGATCTCTACCAGGCAGGCCGTGCACGACTTGTACTCGTCGTGGAAGGCGATGCCCTGCGCGAAGCCCTTGGGCATCGCACGGCCCCAGTCGCCCTCCGCCACGACCTTGTTGAGCACGGCCCGCTGACGGGCCGTCTTCAGATACTCGCGGCGGAACGCGACGGGGTCCTTGCCCATCTTCGCCGCGAGCTGGTCGACCAGGACCTCCTCCGCACCACGGGTGTTCGCCGAGTAGACCGACCGCCAGGACCCGGTGTGCATGCGCAGCGGCACCTCGTTGAGCAGCGAGGTCACCACGCCGAAGTTGTACGGCACCTTGCACGTCGTGAGGAACACCGTCTGCGCGAACGACAGGTTGCCCGCGACCGGCAGTGACGCGGCGGTGGCGGTGAGGACCTCGCCGAGGCCGTGCCGGAAGTCCGTCTCGACCGAGGCGACGCGGTGCTCGAACGTCAGCACGTTGCCGAGCGCGAACGTCGCGCGCAGCTTGTGGTGGCTGGCGGCGCGCGCCCGGCCGTGCCGCATGTCGTCGGTGCGGCTCCACATGAGCTTCACCGGGCGGCGCAAAGCTTTGGAGATCTGTGCGGCCTCGATCGCGGCGTCGAAGAACAACCTTCGCCCGAACGAGCCGCCGCCCTGCATCACGTGCACCGTCACCGCGGACTCGGGCAGGCCGATGGCCGCCGCGATGGTCTGCCGCGCCACGATCGGCGACTTCAACCCCGCCCAGATCTCGGCACGGTCGTCACGAACGTCCGCGATCGCCGAGTTCGTCTCCATCGGCGCGTGGCTGACGAACGCGAAGTCGAACTCCATGTCCAGGTGCTGGGTCAGCAGCGGCGGCACCACGAACGGCAGTGTGGCGGCCTTCAGCTTTGCGCGGATCTCCTTGTCCGACAACGCGTCGATCGTGCCGGGGTTCCAGGTGACCTTCAGCGCGTCCCTGGCGGCCATGGCCTGCCCGAACGTCTCCGCGACGACCGCGACTCCGGTCGGCACGACCCCGATCGCGAGCACGCCGGGCATGGCCCTGGCCACCGCCGAGTCGACCGACTTCACCGAGCCGTTGATCGTCGGCGGCCGGCGCACGACCGTCGGCATCGCGCCCGGCACGTCCTGGTCGAGCGTGTACCGGAACTGACCGGTGACCATCGCGCGGGCGTCGATGCGTGACTGCGGCGTGCCGACGAGCCGGTGTTCCGAGGCCGGTTTCGGTTGCGCGGCGAAGACTCCGGTGAGCTGCGCGGCGGCGGACGTCAGCAGTCCGTACAGGACGGGCCGTCCGTCCGGGAGGATCACCGCACCGTCGCGAGTGGACAGTCCGGAGACCTCCACGCCGTGCTGCTCCGCCGCCGCCGCGAGCAGCCGGGCCCGTGCGGCCGCTGCGGCCTGACGGATCGGGCCGTACACCGACCGCATCGTGTTGGAACCGCCCGTGAGCTGGTTCATCAGCAACTCGGGCCGCGCGTCGGCGAGCGTGACGCGGACCTGGCCGAGGGGAAGGTCGAGCTCCTCCGCGACGAGCATCGCGCAGGCCGTGGTGATGCCCTGACCGACCTCGGCGCGGGGCAGGTCGAGGGTGACGACGCCGTCCTCACCGACGCTGAGCACGGCGAGCGCGCCCGCGGTCGGAGTACCGGCCAGGATCAGGACGTCGCCGAGATCGAGGATCTCGGCCGGTTGCGGCAGCGTCGGGATGACGGCCTCGGCCGTGCCGGGAACCGCGACGGTGAGCACCGGCGCGGCCACCAGGAACGTGAGGAACCGCCGACGACGAACCGGTGCCCCGGCTGCAGGGACCGGGACTTCGTTGTCACAGGTCATGTACTCGTCAACGACATCTGGCGGACACGGGTACGACCGTCAGCCGAACGGGTGCACGACCGAACAGCGGACCACCGTAACTGCGCCTCCACCGAGGACGATTCGCCGTACATGAGACGAATAGCAGTACTGCTGCTGGCTCTTGTCCTGGTCTCTCCCACTCCCGCCCTCGCCGCGGACAACCCGGTGGCGATGATCTTCTCGCCCACCGCCGGGGTCTCCGTCCCGCTGAACCAGCCGTTGCTCGTGATCGGCGGCGCCGTCAACGGCGAGTCGGGCGGTATCACCGGGGTCGACTTCTCCACCGACCACGGCACCAACTGGACCCCCGCCGACACCCGCGGCGAGCGGTGGACGGTCCTGCTCTTCCCGTCCGTCCCCGGCCCGCTGACGATCCACGCCCGTGCCCGCACCGCGTCCACGACCGGCCCGACCACCGTGTCCCGGACCATCCACGTCGGCGGCACAACGGTTCCCGCACTCGAGCACGAGACCTCGCTCTTCCTGCACGACACGCACGACCCGGCGGTCAACGACCCCGACGAGCAGCCCGTCGAGATCGGCATGCGCGTCGCGGTCGACCGTCCCGGCTCGATCACGGCCCTGATCATCAAGCGCGGCGACTACACCGGTCCCGTGACCGCACGGGTCTGGTCGAACGGCACGCTGCTGGCCGAGCAGGAGGCTCCCGGCGCGGCCCACAGCCAACGGATCACTTTTGCCGCACCGGTTCCGGTGGTCGCGGGCACCGAGTACGTCGTCTCGTACTACACGCCGTCAGGCGGCTACAAGGCGACGGAGAACTACTTCGTCGGCAACCTCGCGCAGACGCCGTTCAAGATCCCGGTGAACGCCGGTGTGTACAGCTACAGCGGCGGTTTCCCGGCAGACACGTGGTTCGGCAGCAACTACGGCATCGAACCGGTCTTCCGTCCCTAGGCGTCCGGCACGACCTGGCGCTTCAGCACCTTCTCGGCGCCGCCGGTCGCGACCAGGAGCCTGATCAGCGCGCGCTTGACCTCGTCACCACCGTGCACGTCCAGCTCACGCCGGAGCCGGCGGCTGTCCTCGACCAGCCGCCGGCCCCGGTCGGTCAGCTGAGCGCGCCGGATCCGGCCGTCCACGCGGTCCGGCACGCGCCGGACGTAGCCGAGGCGTTCCAGCTCCAGCAACTGCTTCGAGGCCGCCTGCTGGGTGACGCCGAGCAGCTCGCCCAGCTCACCCACCTTCGGCTCGCTCTCGACGAGGTGCTGGATCAGGTACCCGTGCGAGACCCGGACGCCCTCGTGCCCGATCTCGCGCAGCCGCTTGAGGATCGCGTCGTTCGCGGAGCTGCCGGTGAGGTAGGCGAGGGTCGCCAGGTCGATCTCCATCAGGTCCACCACGCGATCCTCACATTGACAACCAAGGTTGTACAACTATGGTTGTGAGTATGGGTCCAATCGTTCTCGCCCACTCGCACACTCTGAGCTCCTCTCCCCGCCACCTCCGGCGCAGCAACCGGTCGTGCGACGCCACGACGACCGCGCCGGGGTAGTCCGCGAGCGCCGCTTCCAGCTCCTCCACCAGCGCGGGCGACAGGTGGTTGGCCGGCTCGTCGAGCAGCAGCACGTCGAACTCCCGGCTGAGCAACCGGGCGAGCGCGAGCCGCCGCCGTTGCCCGACCGACAACGCGCCCACGGGGGTCGCGAAGTCCTCCCGGCGCAACAACCCCAGCGCACGATCGATGACGTGATGGCGTTGCTGGACGAGTTGTCCGCACACTGCGGCGGCGACTGGTGGGACGGTTTCTACGCCGACCGCTCCCGCGAGGTGCCGTTCTTCGTGACCAAGCCGGACGAGAACCTCGCCGCCCACGTGGAGCGCGGCCTGCTCGTGCCGGGCCGTGCGCTCGACGTCGGCCGCGGTCCCGGTCGCAACGCGGTCTTCCTGGCGCGCAACGGGTTCCAGGTCGACGCCGTGGACATCTCGGCCACCGCCATCAGGTGGGCGGAGGAACGCGCCGAGGGCTTGGACGCCCACTTCCGGCACGGCGACGCGTTCGCGTCCGAGGGCTCCTACGACCTGATCTACGACTCCGGCTGCTTCCACCACCTGCCACCGCACCGCCGCGTCAGCTATCTCGCCCTGCTCGACCGCGCCCTCGTCCCCGGCGGCCACTTCGCGCTCACCTGCTTCACCGCCGAGGAGGGGACCGCCGCGCCGGACGCGGACCTGTA
Source organism: Lentzea californiensis (assembly GCF_024648825.1). Taxonomy (GTDB): domain Bacteria; phylum Actinomycetota; class Actinomycetes; order Mycobacteriales; family Pseudonocardiaceae; genus Lentzea; species Lentzea californiensis. The sequence goes on along the minus strand of NZ_JANBBE010000004.1, from coordinate 262,830 downwards.
CCAGCGGTCCGGCCTGTCCGGCGGCGTCGGCTACTCCCCGGACGAGCTGCGCTGGATCTTCCAGGACCTCACCGAGGTCGACCTGCGCCGGATGTCGGAGGAGCCGCCGGACTCCCCGTGGTTCGGCAGGTCGTTCCTCTGGACGGCCCTGTTCCGCAAGGACGCGCAGAAAACGGACGCACGTGTCCGGCAGGCGGAATAGTCGGGTGTCGCCACCTGCGAAAGTAGGATCAATCCCCTGCTCCAGTAGGTGATCCAAGGCACAAAACCGGCAGTATCGTCAGCCGCGTGACGCCGGCCTACGCGTCGATGGCGTCCGTCGGCGTCATCGGTCCCAGCGTGATCGTGATCGCCGTGCTCGCGGGCCTCTACGCGGGCACGCGGCGCAGGCTCGCGCGGGCATCCGCCGAACTCGCCGAGCGGGAACGCGAACTGCAGGCCGAGCAGGCCCGCGCCGACGAACGCACCCGGCTCGCCGCCGAGATGCGCGACGTCGTGACGCACCGGCTGAACCTGATGGTGCTGCACGCCGGCGCGTTGCGAATGGCCGCGAGGGACGACGGCGTGCGCCAGGCGGCCGAGGAACTGCGCACCGCGGGCTGCGAGTCGCTGGCCGAACTGCGCGACCTCGTCGGCGTGCTGCGGTCCGGCCGTGCCGCCCGCATCCCGGACGTGCTGCCGGACCGGCTCTCCCGGCTCGTCGCCGACTCGGCCGCCACCGGCCTGGAGATCACCCTGACCGAGCACGGCGACGCGGACACCATCTCCCCCGCCGTGCGCCGCACGATGTACCGGGTCGTCCAGGAGTCGCTGACGAACGTGCACAAGCACGCGCCCGGCGCCCTCACCGAGATCACCATCCACTGTGGACCGAGCAGTGTCCGCGCGGTCATCCGCAACACCAGGCCGACGGCCGCACCGGGCCTGGTGCTGGCCGGTTCCGGCAATGGGCTGCTGGGCCTGCGCGGCCGCGTCGAGATGGTCGGCGGCACCCTCACCGCGGGCCCCACGGACGACGGCGGGTTCGAGGTGGACGCCGTGCTGCCCGCGTTCGTGCCTACGTGACCTCGTCCGAAGCGCGGACCGCCCGGCAGGCCAGGTGCACCGCCAGCCGCTCGTCCGGGTTCAGCAGGCTGACCCCGAGCAGCTGCTCGACCCGGTTGATCCGCTGCGACACCGTGTTCCGGTGCACCTTGAGCCGCACGGCCGCGGACGAGGTCACCGACTCCTCGTCCAGGTAGACGGCGAGGGTGCGCAGCAGTTGCCCGTCCTCCACGCCCGCCAGCGGTGCCAGCAGGCGCGCGGCCTGGTCGACCAGCGCCGGGGTCTCGGCCGCCATCGACAGCAGGCGCCGCACGCCCAGTTCGTCGACGTGCACGACCTTCGCCGAGCCGGTCATCGCGGCGGCCTCGCGGGCCTCGGCCAGCGTCCTGCCCACGCCGGTGACGCCGTGGTGCGGCCGTCCGATGCCCGCGACGAGCTGACAACCACCGAGCACCTGAGCGATCTTCGCGGTCAGCTCGCGGTGCTGCGACTGCGGCGGCTCGGAGTCGTTGGTGAGCCAGAACGACCAGCCCTCCGCGCCCTCGACCAGCTGGCCGTGCAGGCCTCGGCGGGACAGCTCGACGCGCAGCCGTTCGGTGCCGGTGGTGTCGGGCACGCCCGGCGCGGCGGGCACCACGTAGACGCCCGTGTGCCAGCCGTCGAGGCGCCACCCGGCCAGCACGGCCTGCTGCACCAGCTGGGGCGGCACGTCGTCGCCGGAGGCGAGCAGTTCGGACAGCAGCGAGCCGCGGGAACGGGCCTGGCGCTCGGCTTCCAGGCGTTCGGCGGCGACCCAGCTGCCCAGCGCCCACGACGCGACCTGGCTGATCTGCAGGACCGTCTCGGCCCAGCGCTTGTTGCGGCCGCGCGCGTGCGAGACGAGCCACAGGTGCACGTGCCCCGTCCGGTCGGTCTCCACCGGCACGGCCACGGCGAAGCCCTCGGGCAGCTCGGCGGTGGCGGCGACGGAGCCGGCCAGCAGCTCCGCGGGCAGGCCGGGCGGCGACACCCCCTCGATCGCGGTGCCGTCCGCGCTGATCACGGCACACGTCACGTGCAGCTCGCCGGACAGGATCGTGATCACGGAACGCGGATCGGGCCTGCTGCGCCCCAGCCGCGCGGTGACGGCGTTGAGCAGCCGGGCCGCCGCGACCTCAGGACGCCGCACGGCCGTGCGCAACGCGTCCGCGACCAGCAGCGGGTCGTCCGCGGCGACCTGCAGCAGGGGTACGCCGAGCCGGTTCGCGAACGAGATCGTCGCGGCGGAGGGAGTCTGGTACGCGCCGGTCGACGGCCGCACCAGCACGACGGCCCGCACGTCCGCGCTGTACGCCCGGCGCAGCGCCACCTCGACGAGGTAGGGCTGGTGTCCGGTCAGGATCACCAGGTCTCCTGCCGAGCACGCCTCGACGGCGGTCATGTCCGCCGCCAGCCGCACGTCCGCGACCTCGGTGCCCGCACCGCGTTCGCCCGCCAGCAGGGTCACGTCGCCGAAGACGCCGATCTCCAGCAGATCGCGCACGGTCAGGGAACCGGCGTCGCCGATCACCCGGCGTCCCGGAACGGCACGTAGTCGAGGTCGTAGCCGAACGCCCGCGGGTCGACCCTGCCGAGCATCTCCGCGGGCAGCCACTGGGCGGGGGATGGGAGCGCTATCACGTCGACGACCGCGCCGAACCCGAGTCGTTCGGCCGACAGCGGGTGGCCGGTCTCGGCGTCCAGGCAGCACAGCAGATCAGGTGTCGTCACGAGCGCTTCGCCGTCCGCGAGCGCGACGAGGTACTCCCCCTGCATCTCCAGGCGCACGTACGCATCGTCGGCGTCCAGCCGCCGCAGCGCCACCGTTCCGCGAGGGAAGTCGCCGACCGACTCGCGCCACACCTCGACGACTTTTCCCCGTGTGACGAGGAAACCACCGGAGGCCTTGGCCCGGTCGCCGACGGAGTCCGCGTGCCGCGACCAGATCTCGCCCAGTTCCAGGGCACGGGCGAGTGAGCCCGTCACGCCCGCCTCGACCGCGTCCGCGAGCTTCAACGGCTTCGCGACCATCATCGCCCAGCCGCCGAAGTCGACCATCACCGTGCGGGCGAGCTTCTCGATGCCGGTCGAGTCGAGCACCGCCCGGTTGCCGCTGGGTTCGGTGATGGCCAGCGGGGTCGTGGGCAGGCCGGCCGCGTCGTAGGTCGTCTGGTCGATCCGCGGGAACGCTCTCCCCATGCCGTCGACGTCCACGTACGGCAGGCCCAGCCGTGCGGCCAGGAGCAGGGGCAACAGGCCGTTGCACCCGCCTATCTCCCACCCGATGACGGCTGTGGCGGGCGTGGGGTCGTGCGCCTGCAACGCCTTCAGGGCTTCTTCGGCCTCACGGCCAGACGGCAGCTTCTCGATCATCACGGTCGGTGCGCCGAGCAGCCCGACCCGCGCGCCGTAGCCGTCCGGGTCGGCCTCCCCCGGCTCCAGGACCGTGACCGGTCCGCTCTGCCGCATCTCGTGCCGCAGCATCGCGGCGAACGCCTGGGTCTCCTGCTCGCCGCCCCCGCCACCGCTGCCGAGCATGACCACACCCAGCGCGAGCCGGTCCACCTCGTCGGGCTGCAGCAGGTGCATGGGCGGGACTTTAGTGGCCGAGCAGCAGATCACCCACCGCACGCGCTCGCACGCGGCTCGCGTTCCCCGGCAGGTACGCGAGCGGGACCTCCTCGATCTCGACGATCCGCACGGTGCCGGCGTCCGCGCCCGCCGCGACCGCCTTGTCGACGGCCTCCTGCCGCGCCGCGTCGAGCACCTCGCCGCGCCGCGCCGGCTCCATCGTGAACACCCGGTCGACCTCACCGCCGACCTGCGCGATCGCGGCACCGATGGCGTTGGCGAACGCGTGGTGCTCCGGCCTGACGATGCCGCTGACGCCCTCGATCCCGTCCCGCACGAGCACACTGCCACCGCCGACCAGCACGACGGGCAACGGCGCCGGGCTCGTGCGCATGCGGTCGACCTGCGCGGCGATCCGGTCGCCCACGTGGTCGAGCACCGACCGCACGAGCGTGCGGTCGAGGTGCCGCACGAGGCTCGCGTCGCCGATGTCGGCGAGTCCCGCGGCGACCGCGACGTCCGTCGCCGTCAGCGTGTCACCGCCGAACACCAGGGCCTGCCGGGACAACCGGAACCCGACGCTGTCCGGGCCCACCTGGACCTCCGGCCGCTGCCGCACGACGCTGCCGCCGCCGAGGCCGATCGAGCGGACATCGGGCATCCGGAAGTTCGTGCGCACGCCGCTGATGAGCACCTCGGACGACGCCTCGCGCGGGAAACCGTTGTGCAGCACGCCGATGTCGGTCGTCGTGCCGCCGACGTCGACCACCGCGCAGTCGTCCGTCCCGGACAGGAACGCGCCGCCGCGCATGGAGTTCGTCGGCCCGGAGGAGAACGTGGCGACCGGGTAGCAGCGCGCGTACTCCAGGTCCATCAGCGTGCCGTCGTTCTGGCTGAGGTACAGCGGGGCGTCGATGCCTTGTGCCGTCAGGGATTCCACGAGCCCGTCGGCGATCTGCCCGGCGAGCACGCGCAGGGTGGCGTTGATGATCGTCGCGTTCTCCCGCTCCAGCAGGCCGAGCCGCCCGATCTCGTGCGAAAAGCTCACCAGCAGCCCCGGCACCTCGGCCGTGAGGACCTCCGCGGCCCGGCGTTCGAACTCGCCGCTGACCAACGAGAACACCGAGGTGATGGCGACCGACCGCACGCCTTTGTCCGCGATGTCGGCGGCGACGGCGCGCAGCTCGTCCTCTTTGAGCGGCGAGATGACCCGGCCGTCGTACTCGTGGCCGCCGTGGCACATGTACGCGTACCCGCCGATGGCCTGCCGCAGCGGTTCGGGCCAGTCGACGAACGGCGGAAGTGCCGTGGTGGCGGGAAGTCCGAGCCTGACGGCCGCCGTCCGCGCCAGCCCCCGGCCCTCCACGACGGCGTTGACGAAGTGCGTCGTGCCGATCATGACCGCGGTGATCGCCGCCGGTTCGAACGCGTGCCGCAGCCCGCCGACCGCCTCGATGATCCCCGTCGTCACGTCGGCCGTCGTCGTCGCCTTGCACACGGCCAGGACCCGGCGGCCCTCGACGAGAACGGCATCGGTGTTCGTGCCGCCGACGTCGATACCGATGTGCATGTCCACCCCTCAGGCGGCCGACGCTTCCTCGACCACCTTACGGTTGGTGGCCCGGCGCGTCCTCATGCGCAGCAGGTCCAGCCGCCCGGCGCAGACGTACAGCGCGAACGCGAGCACGAGTGAGTTCACGCTGGCCTGTCCGAACGGCAGCACTTCGCCCAGCACAGCCGAAGCGGGCCAGATGAGCACCGTCGCGGGCACCCACGAGGGCGCCGAACGAGGCACGTGCGGCCGCGTCGAGATGATCTCGTTGCGCCACCGCCGCACGACGAAGTACTCGGCGACCATGATTCCGGTGACGGGCGGGAACACCACGCCCAGCAGCGCCAGGAAGTGGCTGAACTGGTGCGCGATGCCCGCGGCCGCGAGAACACTGCCCGCGCACCCGACGATCACCGTCACCTGCGCCCGGCTGATCCGGAGCGCGAACACGGCGTCGAAGAAGTTCACGAGCCCGAGCGAGGCCGAGCGGAGGTACCAGTCGTTGATCTTCAGCACCGCCGTGATCACGATCAACGCGCCGATCCACCCGCCGGACGCACTGATCACACCCACGACGTCCGTGGTGCCGAGCCCGTGCGCGAGAACCACTCCGGCCAGGCCGATGACCCACTCACCGGCCGTGATCCCCAGAACCGTCTGCTTGACGACGTCCCGCTCGTCGCGGTGGAAGCGCGTCAGGTCCGGCGAGATCACCGCCCCGACGATGAAACTGCCGATGACCAGCGTGATCGCCGTCAACATCCCGATCGACGACCCCGGCGGCGGACTGCTGAACGTGGCGCCGACATCGTTGACGTTGCTCAGCACGAGATAGAGGAGCAACAACAGGAACGCGGGCACCGCCACGTACGACGTCCACGCCATCCACCGCACGCCATAAGCCGCGATGATCGTGATGACGATCCCGAAGAGCAACGACCACGCCGGCGCCGGCAACACCCCCGCGACGCCCGCGAGCATCGCCCCGGCCAGTCCCGTCTGCACCCCGAACCACCCGGTGCACGACAGGGCGATGATCATCCCGAGCATGGCCGAGCCGGCGTGCCCGAACCCGGTCCACCGGCTCAGGATCGCCGTCGAGAGCCCCTCCCGCTGCCCGATGACCCCGACCGTGATCGCCACGGCGTTGAGGAGCACGGCCCCGATCGTGAGCGCGAGGAACGCGTCCCAGAACGTCATGCCGAAGCCGAGCGTCGCGCCCAGCAGCAACTGGCTCAGCGCGGTCGTCTGCCCGAAGCGCTGGGTCGCGACTGACAACCACGGGTGCCGTGCCTGGTCAGGGACACGACTGAGGGCCTGGTCATCACTCCCGGCAAGAGCGGCCACGACCATCCCTCCGCCCTGTGATCGACCACCCGGACAGTAATAGCCGACCCACGATCGAGCTACAGACAATGTGCACAGTCGGATGAATCATCACGTTGCGACTCGCACAGGCACCTAATTCATCGCGAGTGCGATTCGCCTTCGCGCGACCAACCGGGTCTGGTGCACGTCCATGCTCACCCCGAGCCCAGGCCGCCGCTCGAACCGGTCGTAACTGCGGCTGAGCAGCCAATGAGCGGCCACCGGCGTGATCAGCTCCAACCGCATCTCGTCCCGCAGCCGAGCCAGCGCCTCCTCCACCTGCCGCGTCAGAAACGCGTGCCGCGTGAGGCTCCCACTGATTTCATCGATCATGAAAACCATGGCATGAGGCGAGTCGCCGTACGAATAGCTGCACAGCAGTGCCAGATATCCCGCGTCGATCGATCGGTCACCGATCCAGCACTCCCCGAACGTGAGCGCTCCCAGATCCCACCTCGGTTCAGCCTGACGACGCGCGGCCTCCTGAGCCCACACCCCAGATTGCCCGGGCAACAGGTGCCCCAGCGCCGTCAGCAACGCCGCACTGCGCCGGCTCGGCACCTCCCCCAGGTGCCGGACGACGACCTCCCACAGCTCCTCGTTGTCCGCGAACGGCCCCACGAAGGCGCTGACGTGGAGCTCGACCTCCAGCGGATCAGTGAACTGCGGCAACGGGCGCCCGGCATCCACCACCGCCTGCTGCATGGGGGTCAGCCTCGTCCGCATGGCGGGGAGATTAGGCCGATCGGCGCAACGCGGTCCGTCAGTCGTCCAACGCCACCACGTGGATCACCCCATCGTGATCACTTCGCGCAGCCCGTCCACCAGCAGGTCGCCCGGTATCTCGAACTGAACCCCGCCCCGCGCGGTCACCAGCACCGTGACCGGCTGCTCCAGCGCGTCCACGACGACGGCCAGCTCCACCCCGCGAAACCGGTGCCAGTGCGGCGGCCAGTCCCGTGGCCGCGCTCGTTCCGACGCGAAGACGTCCACGACGTCCCCGCGCATGACGAGATGCTTTCTCGGTTCGCGAGCGGGATCGGCAGGCAGCACGAGTTCGGCCGCCAGCACCGCGTCGACCAGTTCCGCTTTGTCGGCGTACCCGCGGTGCACGAGGTACATCAACGACTCGAGGTCGTTCTCGAAGGTGATCTCCCCTGCCTGATATCGGGGATTCGGCACGTACTGATCAGTGATCTCGCCCCGCACATCCACGAGATAACGCCCGATCACCGCCTCGGTGGAGGCACCGTCGTGGGCCGGATCGACCACGTGCAACCAGCTGTTGGGTGCGCGACGGGCACGTTCCCGCATCTCCCGAGTGATGAACGGCTTCACCATGCACGCATTGTGCCGAACCGTGCGCGCAGAGTTCGTACGAATGCGATCATTCGATCGTGACCGATCCGCACGCGTTCCTCGCGAACTTCGAACAGCGCCTGCACCAGGCCCAGGAACAGGCGAACGCCATTCAGACGGCGTTCCGCGAATCCCGCACCGAGGCCCAGAGCCCCGACGGCTCGGTCATCGTCACCGTGGGCTCCGGCGGCCGGATCGAGTCACTCCAGCTCACCCCACGCGCCGACGACCTCGGCCACACCGCCCTGGGTCGCACGATCATGGACACCATCCGCCGCGCCCAGGTGGAGGCCGCCCGCAAGATCGAGGACACGATGCGCCCGATCCTCGGCGACGGCGAGGGCATGGCCTTCCTGCGCGAGCAGGTCGAGCGGGGCATCGCCGTGATCGACCCGGCGGGCACCGTCGCCGAGCCGCCACCCGCCCCAGGCCGTCCCGCACCACCCCGGGGCGATGACGACGACTTCGGCGGAAGCTCGGTGCTGCGATGACCGGCTTCGCGGCGCAGTCCGAGGCCATCGCGGCCCACGGCAAGCAGATCGTCGGCGGGCTCTCGCCGTCCCTGCAGGAGGTCACCTCCGCCTCCCAGGTGAGCCTGGGCCCCACCGTGATGGGTGAGCTCTGCCAGCGGTGGTCGTTCATCTTCAACGACGAACTGGACAAGGCCAAGTCGCTGCTCGCCGAACTGCCCAAGGCGTTCGAGGCCACCGGCAACAGCCTCTGCTCCACCGCGGAGACCTACCAGCAGACCGACGAGGGCAACCGCGACGCACTCCGGGGAGTGCACGGATGATCAAACGCGTCGCGATCGCCGTGGTCCTCTGGGTCGTCGCCCTCTACCTCGCCCAGGCGGGCCCCCGCTTCTTCAACAACGAGGCGGGCTCCGGTGGAGAAACCAAGGGCTACGCGGAGAACATCTCCTGCTCCAGGAACTGGTGGGCGTTCGGAGCGCTCTGGCGCTGCGACGCCACCATCGTCTCCAACGAAGGCGAGCGTTTTCACTACAGCAACGGCAGTTCCTCGCTCACGCCCACCGACATCGGCAAGCGCGTTCCGATGACCATCAACCCGGTGCGGTTCAGCAGGTCGTACGCAGCGTCCGACGAATGGGCACTCGCCGAACGACGCGAACCCGTCAAAGCTCTCGCCGCGCTCAGCATCGTGATCCCATCGGCGATCGCGTTCCTGATCACCCTCCGCATGTTCCGGAAGAAGAAGCCTGGCGGCGCGGAAGAACAAGAGCAGCCTCGGCCGAACCTGGAGACGAACCCGTGAGCAACCCGTTGATCGCCAAGAAGGAGGACGACAAGAAGTTGTTCGCCGGGGCCGGCTTCGTGGACACCGGTGAGGACCTGGTCAAGCACTTCACCGATGGCAAGGAAATCGACCCGGTCGCCCTCGGCATCGACAGCGCCGCGATGGTCCTCGACGTCGCCGGCCTGCTCACCGACCCGCTCGGCACTCTCGCCTCGTCCGTCGTCGGCTGGATCATCGAGAACGTCGGGTTCGTCCGCGAGCCCTTCGACAAGCTCGCGGGCGACCCGCCCGCGATCGAGGCGATAGGCAACACCTGGGAGAACATCGCCAAGCGCCTGAGCGAGGAGGCCACCACCTACAGCAACCAGGCGAAGTCGCTCGCGGACTGGACCGGCGACGCCGCCGAGGCGTACCGGACCCGGTGCGGCACCCTGGTCGCCCAACTGGAGGGCTCTTCGGCCGCAGCATCCTCCGCAGCGAACAAGATCAAGGTGGCCGGCGCTATCGTCGCCGCCACCAGGGCGTTGATCCGCGATCTGCTGGCCGACCTCGCCGGCACCCTGCTGATGTGGGGCATCCCGGCCGCCGCATCGGCCATCCCCACCGCTGGGGCGTCGATCGCCGCCTTCATCACCCGCGCCGTCACCAAGGCCGTCGAGATCGGCACCAAGATCGCGCGTTTCCTGGCGAAGCTGTTCAAGGCGCTCGACAATCTCGGTTCCTTGGCGAAGAGCGCGGGCGACGCCATGCGGAGGCAGGCCGACGAACTGGCGGCACTGAGCAGGCAGATGCCGAACAGCCGCTACGGCAACCAGCGCGCGGCGGAAATGGCGTCCGACTCCGCCACGAAGGTGTCCAGGGCCGACACGCTCGACAACGTCGGCGAAGGACTCGGCAACGCGAGCAGGCGCGTGCAGGACGGCGTCGAAAACGCGATGAACAAGGTCGACGACCTCGCCCAGCGCACGAGCCGGAAGGTCGACGACTGGGCGAACCGCGTGAAGGAGAACGGTCCCGCGCGCAAGCAGAAGGTCAAGGACTTCTACGACAAAATGAACCAGCCGCCGCTCACCACGCGCAAGGAGAACATGGGCGATCCCGGCTACGCGGCCGGCCGCGCCGCGGACCGCGTGGACTCACCCATGAGCAAGGGCGTGCTCGACGGTCAGAACTGGGTGCGTGCCGTGGCCAGCCGGGACATCAGCCATCTGATGCCGAACTACGGCGATCTGGTCCACCCGGCGAAGGAACTGGGGAAAGAGCTGAACAAGTCGGTGGGCAACGGAGGTCACCAAGACCCCAAAGACAACAAATGACGAAACGGATTGCCAGGGAATCGTTGTCGTGAAAGGACATCACCAGCGGTGGCTCGCCCTCGCCTGGCTCACCCTCTGCCTGTACGGCGCCGCGTTCCTCCTGCTGTTCTGGGAGGACCACGGCCCCCGAGGCTCCGCGGTCGCCCAAGCCGAGAACATCCAGTGCGAGCGCAACTGGCTCCTCCTGGGCACCCGCTGGAGCTGCAGCGCGATCGTCACCGACACCCACGGCGTGCAGACGCGGTTCACCAGCGACTCCTCGCTGCTGACCCCGGCCGACACGTCCGTACCCATGCAACGCCTGGGCCCGCTCGACTTCACACCGGCCCGCGCGTCGTTCACCCCCGCACCGTGGCCGACCATGGGCGCCGTCGTGCTCATTGGCGCCGGTCTCCTCGGCGCCGGCATCTGGTGGCAGAACAGCCGTTCGCGCCGCGGCGGCCTGCGGGCGGAGGTGAGCCGCCTCCGCGGGCACGCCCGCTGGTACGCCGGAGCAGGTCTCCTCGCCTTCGCCGGGGCCCACTTCACCTACGGCCTGCTGATCGCCGCCCGCGCTGACTTCTGGCCCCGGCCCGCCGAGGGCACCGGTGTCGTGACGTCCTGCGACCGCGACTGGCGATACCTGGGAGCGTCCTGGCGCTGCGCCGTCACCATCACCCCGGACACCGGCGGCGAGGTAGTCCAGACCATGAGCCACTCGCAGTTCACCGCCGCAGATGCAGGCACGCGCAGACCGGTCACCTTCACGGGATCGACCTGGGAGTCCGTGGACCGGCCCTACGAACACCGGTTCGCCAAGACGCTGATGGTCCTGCTGGTCGCCGGCGGTGTCGCGCTGGTCGCCAAGCCGCTCTACGACAAGTCGCGGATCCACGGCCTGGAGAACCCCGGCCTGCCACCGCGCTTCATGCCCGTCAGGTGATCAGGCCCGGCAACCTGGACCGGTGACGCTCAAGCATCGACGGCTTGGCGCCCCACGGTGATGTCCGCGCGGTCGGCGGCCGCGCGACCCGCATCCCACCCCGCACCGTTGGTGACCGTCGCCGACCTCTGGACGAGATCGCTGAACATCTCCCGGAACGTCTCCTCGACCACCCGGGAACGCTCGGCCAGTACCGGGAGCAGCCGCTCGTCCTCGACCGGGTCGTGGACCCGATCAGCGGCCTCCCGGAGCCTCTCCCCGATCCGCGTGGCGTACGAGATCAGGAAGGACTGCCGGAACGACCGGGTGCGCGACGTGCCGGCACGAGTGGCCTGGCTGCCTTCGGCGACCATCGCGCGGGTGGCCTGGACCAGCAGCGAGGTGGTCAGCAACTCGGTGATCTCCAGGTCCATCGACTCCCCGACCAGCGCGACGAACCCGATCTTCGAGTAGAACACCGCCCGGCACCGGTTGGCCCTGGCGATCGCGGCCACCAGATGCGACTTGGCGTCGACATAGGGCGCGTCGAGCCACATCCGCGTGGAGGCCGCAGTCTGCTTCCGATGCTCGTCGGCGTCCAGAACGGCCCGTTCGAAGGCGTGCCGGTTCATCAGTTCCTGTGCCTTGGCCGACAGCGCCTCGGCCTCCTCAGGGAATTGCGTGGACTCCGCCTTGGCCAGCAACGCCCGTACCCGCGCCAGCACCTTCTGGTCCACCCCGCTCACCGACGCCGACGAGCGCGCGGACGCCGACCCCGGCGTCGGAATGATGACCGGCAGCTCGGGCAGCTTCATCAACTCGGCCAGCAGGGCGATCGCGGTCCGCAGCGCACGGTCGAGATCAGCCCCGTGGCGATCCGCCCACTGCAACAGCCGCGGAACGCCGTGCTCCCACCAAACCTCGGCGCCGAGCTCGCGCACCTGCGCCGTCCACCGCTGGTCCACAGTGGACGGAGCGTGTTTCGCGGTGTCCGCGGCGATCTCGTCGACCAGCAGGTTGCCCACCGCCGCGTCGGCGGTCCGAGCGAGGTGTTCCCGCACGTCGACGGGCGTCCAGCCCCGCTTCCACACCATGTCGACCGTCGCGGCGAGAGCGATCCCAGCACCGATGGCCACCGTCCGGCGGTCGGCGACAGGCGCACGGCCCGCGAGGTCGGCCACGGTTCCATCCACCAACTCCGTGTCGGAATCATGGACGTAGGCGGCCTGCAACAGTCCCTCGGCCACCATCTCCGGCGCCACGACAGGGGGCATGGCCCACGGCTCGTCGTACTCGTCGAAGTCCTGCCGGGATGGCGTCGGGCCACGAGTCGCCTTGGCCTTCTTCTTCGCAGCCCGCTTCTCGCGGTTGCGCTTGCCCACGCCGACCCTCCCTGCGGTAGTCGTCACATCGACGTGCTCAAGGGTAGCGATCCGGTGCGACAGTGCTGAGACGCCCCGTGTCACAGGCTGAGCAGAAGAGTGAATACATGGCTTCTGTGAGCCTGGTGAGCCGAAAGCGCACGAAGAAGAACGACAGGCGTGGCCCCGCACCGAAACACCAGACCACCTCCAATTCAGGCTTCCCCCAGCCAACCGAGGTGAAGCTGCCGTCACCGAGCCGGGAGCCGGTACGTTCCGGATCAAGATCACACTGGTCGGGTCCGACCCGCTGATCTGGCGACGGATCGAAGTACCCGCACAGACGACGCTCGAGTCGCTGCACCGGATCATCCAGAGCTCGTTCGAGTGGGATAACAGCCACCTCCACCAGTTCGAGGTCCCTTCCGGGGTGGTGAGCAACGAGCAGTCGGCAGGACTGCCGGAGCCGGGAAGCACCCTCCACTACGTCTACGTCTACGTCTACGTCTACGACTTCGGCGACGACTGGGTGCACGAGATCTTGCGGCTCTCCGCGGCGTTGATCGATTGCCGGTAACCTGCTGACTGCGGCCCGACGGGCACCGAGCGCGACCGAACAAGTCACCTCGTCGTTGCCCCCACCCGCACGTGTATTTCGCGTGCCCAAGTGGGGGAACATTCGTGGCTCTCGTCCGCCGCAGTGCCGAGGCACTGCTCGCCGATGCCCTGGCCGACCGGCTGCACACCGTGCTCGCGGAGCAGGCGCGGATCCAGTTCGAGGCCGGTGTCGGCAACGGCGAGGTGCGGTCCTGGCGCAACAGCCTGCCCGCGTTCCTTTCCGATCTCGTGGACGCCGGCCTTGGCCACGTCGAGGTGTTGCTGGAACACAAGCTGCCGCACAGCCCGATGCGAGTGGACGTGGTCCTGTGCGGCCAACATCCCGGGCACGGTGCGCCGTCCTACGTGCTGGTCGAGCTCAAGCAGTGGTCGAAGGCCGAGCCGTACGGCGAAGATCTGGTGCGAATCGACCACTACACCCAGCCCGTGCTGCATCCGGTCGAACAGGTCCGCAGGTACTGCGAGTACCTCGTGGACTCGACGCCGGCGCTCGCCGAACAGCCGGATTCGGTGCACGGTGTGGCGTACCTGCACAACGCCCGCGAGGCCGGGGTCTGGCGCATCTCGCAGTACGCGGTCGACGAGTTCGGCGAGCTGTACACCCTGGACAGCAAGAGCAAGCTGGTCGACCGGCTGCGCGCACTGCTCGACCGCGACTCGGCGACGCGGGACGGCGCCCGCCAGGCTGCCGACGAGTTCCTCGGCATGCGTCACGCCCCGTCGAAGCCGCTGCTCGCCGCAGCGGCCAAGGAAATCCAGGAACGCGAACAGTTCCTGCTCCTGGACCAGCAGCAGGTCGCGTACCGCCTCGTCACGATGGCAGTGGACAAGGCCCGAGCCGCACGGACCCAGACCGTGGTGATCGTGCTCGGTGGGCCCGGCTCCGGCAAGAGCGTCATCGCGCTGAGCCTGCTCGGCGAACTCGCTCGGCAGGGCAGGGAGGTCTTCCACGCGACCGGTTCCAGCTCGTTCACCAACACCATGCGCAGGCACGCGGGTCACCGCAATCCGCGAGTGCAGAAGATGTTCAAGTACTTCAACAACTTCATCGAAGCCGAGCCGCGCGACCTCCACGTGCTGATCTGCGACGAGGCCCACCGCATCAGGGAGACCAGCCTCAACCGCTACACGAAGCGGGAGGTCAGGGACAAGGCGCGCAGGCAGATCGAGGAACTGATCGATGCCGCCTGGGTACCGGTCTTCCTCCTCGACGAGAACCAGACGGTGCGGCCCGGCGAGATGGGATCTCGATCGGAAATCGAGGCGGCTGCGGCGGCCGCGGGTTGTGCCGTGGAGGTGGTGGAACTCGGCGGTCAGTTCCGCTGCGGAGGGTCGGAGTTCTTCGACGCCTGGGTTGCCAAGTTGCTTGGCATCAAGGGGAAGCCCACGCGGTGGTCCACCTTGGTCACTCGCACCGACGACGAGTTCGTGGTCCGCAGCGCGGAATCGCCACGAGAGCTGGAGTCGTGGTTGCTCGACCGGCAGGCCAAGGACGGCGGCACGGCTCGCATCGCGGCCGGGTACTGCTGGAAGTGGAGCGATCCGGTCACCGAGGACGGAACGAAGGTGCTGGTGCCGGACGTGCGGATCGGCGACTGGCACCGGCCGTGGAACGTGAAGCCGGAGAAGCGGGTCCCGGACGCGCCCGCCTCGCACTTCTGGGCCAGTGACGAACGCGGGTTCGGGCAGGTCGGCTGCATCTACACCGCCCAGGGGTTCGAGTACGACTGGGCCGGCGTGATCTTCGGGAACGACTTCGTCTGGCGCGGTGACCACTGGGAGGCGCGGCGCGAGCACTCACACGACCCCGCTGTGAAGAAGGCCGACGAGCTCCACTTCGCCCGGCTGATCCGCAACACCTACAAAGTGCTGCTCACCAGAGGCATGCGCGGTGTCTGCGTGTTCTCAGAGGACGAGGAGACCCAGGATCACCTCCGCTCGATGACGGGATAAGACCGGCTCCGGGCGTTTGGTGCCGAAACTGTCGGACCCTCCTGGCACACTGGGCCGCATGCCGGACTTCCAGCCGTTCGCGCACCTGACCGCGCCGAACGTCGACCTCTATCGCGCCGTGATGGGGGCGTTCGTGCGGGCCAAGCGGCGCTTCGTCGTGCACCTGCGCCCCGAAGATGTGCACGAGGAGCTGGAGGCGGACCTCGCGGCGGTGACGGACGCGCTGAGCAGGCTGAAGGACTGGGGAAACCTGCGCGCCGACCCGGACACCAGCCGCGTCACGACGGTCGAGGACTTCCACCGCGCCCGCTTCCTCTACCAGCTGACGACGGCGGGTGAGGCGGCTGAGCAGGCGCTGCAGACGTTCGACGAGGCGCTCGGGCGGCGTGGTGCTCTGCAGGCGGTGGCGCTCACCGACATCGTCACCCAGCTGAGGGCCCTGCTGGAGCTGGCCCGGACAGCAGAGCCGGATCCGGCCAAGGTGCACCTGCTGCTGCGCGGTCTGGTCAGCCGGTTCACCGACCTCGCTGACAACGCCCAGGCGTTCATGGGCTCGCTGCAGCGCTCGATCGACCTGCACGACGTGGACGTCGACGCGTTCCGCGCGTACAAGGACCAGCTGATCGACTACCTCGAACGGTTCATCAAGGACCTGGTGACCACTGGTGCCGAGATCGCGGGCCTGGTGGCGGAGATCGACCACGCCGGCGCCGGCCGGTTGCTCGCGATGGCCGCGGGGCGTGAGGCGGAGGACGCGGCGCCTGGCGCGGACCAGGAGCGTGACGCGGAGTTCGAGCGCGGGCTCGCGCTGTGGCGGGACCGCTGGCTCGGGCTGCGGCAGTGGTTCGTCAGCGAGCACCAGCATCCGAGTCAGGCGAAGTTGTTGCGGGCAAGGGCACGTGCGGCGGTTCCGGCGCTGCTGCAGGTGGTGGCGGCGCTCAACGAACGGCGGGCCGGGCGGTCGGACCGGTCCGCGGACTTCCGCACGCTGGCACGGTGGTTCGCCCAGGCGCCGGACGAGGCCACGATGCATCGGCTGTGGCGTTCGGTGTTCGGGTTGTCCTCGTCGCGCCATCTGACAGTCGACGCGGACACGCTGGCCGAACGGGAGGAGCAGCCGGTGGCCCCGAACACGCCGTGGCACGACGCACCGCCGTTGCTGATCAGCCCGCAGCTGCGCAAGACCGGCAGCTACGAGCGCCGGGGCAAGCCCAACAAGATCGTGGATCGGACCGAGCAGCGACGGGTGCTCGCCGAACGTGCCGCGCGTCAGGCCGAGGAGACCGAACTGGCGCGCAAACGCCTGCTGACGCACCGGCCGACGAGGCTGAGCGAGGTCGGCACGCTCGACCCCGCCGAGTTCAGGCTGTTCCTGGGGTTGCTCGGCGACGCGCTCTCGGCGCGCGGGCCGGACCAGTTCCAGGTATCCACGACCACGTCCGACGGCACGCTGGAGATCAGGTTGACCGTGCTCGACTCGGGCGTCGCGGAGATCCGCACGCCCCATGGGACGTTCAGCGGGCCGGATCATGTCATCGAGATCATCGACCTGATGGCGGCGGAATCCGAAGAGTGGTCGGCATGATCCGGTCGCTGTCGGATGCGCTCAGTGCCTCGCACGTCGAGGACCGCAGGAAAGCGGCCCGCGCGCTGCTGCGGCGGCCATTGCTCCGTGCGAGCAGTCAGGCCGACGAGTACCGGCTGGTGCGCAAGCACGAGGCCGAACTGCGGGCGTGGTTCGACCTCAACACCGGCTGGCGGCTCGTCGTCGACAGCGAGGTGGCGCGCCTGGTGAAGGTCGCCGCGACCACGGACGACGCCAGCCATCCCGCCAGGGACACGCGGTCGAAGCTGCCGTTCACGCGGCGGCGGTACGTGTTGACCTGTCTGGCGTTGGCGACGCTCGAACGTGCCGACGCGCAGATCACGCTGGGGCGGCTGGCCGGACAGGTGGTGATGGGGGCGGCCGATCCCGAGTTGGGCGTCGACTTCACGCTCACCGGCCGTGAGGAGCGCTCCGACCTGGTCGCGGTGGTCCGGTTGCTGCTCGATCTCGGCGTGCTGAGCAAGGTCGCGGGCGAGGAGGACGCGTTCGTGCGCGACACCGGCGATGTGCTGTACGACGTGGAACGCCGCGTGCTGGCCACGATGCTGGCGACCCGGCGTGGGCCGTCCACGATGGACTCCCTTGATCTCGCGGAGCTCACCGCGGAGGTCGTGCCGGACAGCGACGAGCTGCGCAACCGGGCGATCCGCCGTCGGCTGACCCGGCAACTGCTGGACGAGCCGGTGCTCTACTACGACGAGCTGGACGAGACCGAGCTCGCCTACCTGACTCGTCAGCGTGCCGCGCTCACGCGGCAGGTCAGCGAGCTCACCGGGCTGGTCGCCGAGGTGCGGGCGGAGGGCATCGCGATGATCGATCCGGCGGACGACCTCACCGACGTGCGCATGCCGGAGAGCGGCACCGAGGGTCACGTCACCCTGCTCATCGCGGAATACCTCGCGGCGCAGGGAGATGAAGCTGTGCCCATCAGCGCTCTGCACGACCGCGTCCGCGTGCTGGCCCAGGAACATCGGTCGTACTGGCGCCGCAACGCCACCGAGCCGGGAGCCGAGAGCGAACTGGTCGAGCAGGCCCTCACCCGCCTCGTCGCCCTGCACCTGGTCCACCGAGATCACGACCAGGTGAGTGCCCGCCCCGCGCTCGCCCGTTACGCGCTCGCCGAACCGACCATCACCACCACGAGGTGACCGACGTGCTGCCCCACCCCGCCCGCACTCGCTGGCAGCCGCTGCGCGCCGGCCTGGTCGACCTCTTCTACTACGACCAGGAGGAGTTCCGGTTCCGCGACGGACGCCTGCTGCTGCGCGGCAACAACGGTACCGGCAAGTCCAAGGTCCTGGCGCTGATGTTGCCGTTCCTGCTGGACGGCGAACTGTCGCCGCACCGAGTGGAGCCGGACGCCGACCCGAAGAAGCGGATGGAGTGGAACCTCCTGCTCGGCGGCGCGCACCCGCATCCGGAGCGCCTGGGCTACACCTGGCTGGAGTTCGGCAGACTGCACGAGGACGGGACCGCGGAGTACCGCACGATCGGCTGTGGGCTGAAGGCGGTGGCCGGTCGCGGTATCGCACGGCACTGGTTCTTCGTGACGTCGCAACGGATCGGGCAGGACCTCTCGCTGGTCGACGCCACGACCACCGCGCTCGCGCGTGACCGGCTCGCCGACGCGCTCGGCGAGCACGGCACCGTCTACGACAGGGCACGCGAGTACCGGCGCGCGGTGGACGAGGCTCTGTTCGGGCTGGGCGAACAGCGCTACGCCGCTCTTGTCGACCTGCTGATCAACCTGCGAGCGCCGCAGTTGTCCAAGCGTCCCAACGAGAAGGCGTTGTCGAACGCGCTGACCGAGGCACTGCCGCCACTGGACCAGGCGGTCATCGCCGATGTCGCGGAGGCGTTCCGCAGCCTGGAGGAGGACCGGGACGCCCTCACCGCGATGACGGAAGCGCGTGACGCGGCGGAGTCCTTCCTCACCCACTACCGGCGATATGCCTGTGTGGCGTCACGTCGCCGCGCGGCACTGCCACGCAATGCCCAGTCCCACTACGAGCGCATCAACCGCGATCTCAGTGCCGCGCAAGAAGCGCACACCCAGGCGCAACAGGCACTCGACGCGGCCGAAGAACGACTCACAGAGCTCGACCAGCACGCGGTGCGCCTGCGGGCCCGCGACGAGGCGCTGCGGGCGAGCCCCGAAATGCGCAGCGCACGCGAGCTGGAACGGGTCGCCCTAGAAGCCCAGCGGCTGGGTCGTGACGCAGGCCGGCTGGCGGGAGAGGCCGCCAAGGCGGCCGAGACCGTCGGCTACCGCACCAGACTGGCCGGCGAAGCGGCGGCGGTCCTCGGTGAGGCGGCCGGTGCGCTGGAAGACTGCCGCACGGTGGCAGGTGACGCGGCTCGTGCCGCACTGCTGGACGAGGCGGTGCTGGCCGATCGCACGGAAGCGGACCGTGCCGCCGAACGCCAGCACCGGGCCGTCCGGCACGTCGACGCGCTGATCACGTCCGTCGACCAGGCACGGGCGAGGCTCGATCAGGCGAGGCAGCGGGTGGACGAGCTGGCGGCGGAGGCTGATGCCCTCGCCGAACGGCGCGCCGAGGCCGCCGGCACCGTTCTGGAACAGGGCGGCGCGCTGCTCACCGAGGTTCGCCGGCATCTCGCGGCCACCGTCGAGCTGCGTGCCGAGGTGCCCGCCGAACTGGACCTCTGGGTCGAGACCCTGGACGGTCCGAATCCGCTGAAGGCAGCCGTCGACGCCGCCGGTCACGCCGCGAGCGCGGCACTGGCCGATGCCGAAGCGCGCGCCAGGGCACGTGAGTCGGCTGCCCGCCGGCGCGGCACCGAGCTGAGCGACGAGATCACCAAGCTGGAGGCGGGCGAGGACAGCCTGCCGCCGGTTCCCCACACCCGTGGCGCCGGCCGCGACGACAGGCCGGGCGCGCCTCTGTGGCAACTGATCGACTTCGCCGACGAGCTGCCCGGCGACCAGCGGGCGGGACTCGAAGCCGCGCTGGAGGGAGCCGGGCTGCTGGATTCCTGGGTGACCCCGGACGGCGAGCTGATCTCTCCCGACACCGAGGACGTGTTCCTCCGTGCCGCCGAGGTCGAACCGGCGAACCTGACCTCGGTGCTGCGCGCCGACGAACGGGTGTCCGCCATCCTCGCCACCATCGGCCTGGAGAGCGGGACGAACTGGGTCGATCTCACCGGCCGGTTCCGCGTCGGGGTACTCGAAGGCGCGTGGCACAAGTCCACGGCGGAGTTCATCGGCCGTAACGCACGTGAGGCCGCCCGGCTCGCCCGGCTCGCCCAGTTGCGCGCCGAACTCCTTGTCGTGCAGGAAGAACTGGCCACGATCGCGGCCGAGCAGAACACCTTGCGCGAACGACGCGCCACCCTTGCCGGCGAGATCACGGACTGCCCGGACGACACGGCGCTGCGCAAGGCGCATGCGGCCATGCACGCGCTCGACGGCGA
The DNA here is from genome assembly GCF_024648825.1 of Lentzea californiensis. Taxonomy (GTDB): domain Bacteria; phylum Actinomycetota; class Actinomycetes; order Mycobacteriales; family Pseudonocardiaceae; genus Lentzea; species Lentzea californiensis. The sequence goes on along the minus strand of NZ_JANBBE010000004.1, from coordinate 242,468 downwards.
ACAACGCCGTCTCACCGAACGCCGGAGCGTCGCGGAGGAGAAGCGCACCGAGGCCGGCACGGTGCTCGGCACGGCGGAGCACCGGCTCGCCGAGGAAGCCGCTGACGTGGGCCTGCCGGCCACTCGCGGGGAGTTGGAGGCGGTCTCGGACGCCCTGGCCCGCTACCGCGTCGCCATCGCCGCCCTGTGGCCCGCTCAACGCCGCCACAGCGACGCGGTCCGTGATGACGAGCGTGCACGCGCCGAACTCACCACCGCGACCGAAGACCACGCGTCCTGGCGGGAACAGGCGACGGAAGCGGCGTTGGCGAGCGAAGCGGCGGCCGAACACCACGAGACCCTGGCGGCCACCGTCGGTTCCGCGGTGGCCGAGCTGCAACGGCAACTCGCCGAGGTGGTGGAGGCGCTGCGACAGTGCGTCGACGATCGCAAGGCCGCGGACAACCGCCGCACCGAGGCGCTCACGAACCGGGGCAAGGCCGAGGGTCAGCTCGACACGCTCGGCGCGCAGCTGGAAGAAGCGACGGCCGGCCGCGCGGAAGCAGCGGAGGCCCTGCGGCGTTTCGCGACGACCGGGCTACTCGGCGTGGCGCTGCCCGAGCTGGACACACCCGACCCGGCGACGCCGTGGGCACCGGACCCGACCGTGCGGCTGGCGAGGCAGATCGACCGCGAGCTCGCCGGCCAGCCCGACGACGACCAGGTGTGGGAACGGGTCCAGCGCAAGGTCAACGACGAGTTGAAGACGTTGACGGACACGTTGTCCCGGCACGGGAACTCGGCGACGGCCCGGCTGCTCGATGACGGCATCGTCGTCGATGTGCTGTTCCAGGGCCGCACGACAAGCACGCCGGAGCTCACCGACGCGCTGCGCGTCGAGGTGGCCGACCGTGGCCGGATCCTCGACGAACGCGAGCGCGAAATCCTGGAGAACCACCTCGTCAACGAGGTCGCCAGCACGCTTCAGGAACTCATCTCCGCGGCGGAGGCGCAGGTGGCGCGGATGAACGGCGAACTGGCCGACCGCCCGACCAGCACCGGCATGCGGCTGCGCCTGCAGTGGCAGCCCGCCGAGAACGCCCCGACCGGCCTGGCCACCGCCCGTGAACGCCTGCTGCGCCAGACGTCCGACGCCTGGTCCGACGAGGACCGTTCGGCCGTCGGGGAGTTCCTGCAGGCCGAGATCGCGAGCGTGCGAGCCCGTAACGCGTCAGGGACGTGGCTGGAACACCTGACCGAAGCGCTGGACTACCGCAAGTGGCACAGGTTCGTCATCCAGCGCCATCAAAACGGTCAGTGGCGCACCGCGATCGGCCCGGCCTCCGGTGGCGAACGGGTGCTGACGGCGAGTGTGCCGTTGTTCGCCGCGGCGTCCTCGCACTACGCCTCCGCCGGCAACCCGCACGCACCCAGGCTGGTGACGCTGGACGAGGCGTTCGCCGGGGTCGACGACGACTCGCGGGCGAAGTGCATGGGTCTGCTGGCGGCGTTCGACCTGGACGTCGTGATGACCAGTGAACGCGAGTGGGGTTGCTATCCCGAGGTGCCGGGACTGGCGATCGCCCAGCTGTCCCGGACCGACGACATCGCGGCCGTGCTGGTGACCCCGTGGGAGTGGACCGGCCACCGCCGGATCAGGGTGGCCACCGGATGACGCGGCTGCACCGCCTGCTCGGTGGCGACGAGCTGGCCTGGTTCGTCGCACGGGTGCGCAAACGCATGGAACGCGGCGAGCCACTCGACATCGCCGTGACCCTGACGAACGCGACGGAGGCCCAGCGTCAAGCCGTGCATCGCCTGCTCGGCCGTGCACCACGTCCAGGCCGCGCATTGACCGTGTCGTTGCCTGCGGTCGACGAGTTGCTGCGCCGATCCGGCGCTCATCCGGGCGGTCTCGGCTCGGCTGTGCTCGAACTGACCGGCCCGCTCCCGGCACCGATCGACCTGGAAACTCTGTGGGCCAGGGCGTTCGAGGCGCTGGATGATCCACGTCTCGCCGAGTGGGCACTCTCGCTGCGGATGAGTGGCCAGGTCAAACGCCTGGCTCCGACCCCGCAGGACGCAACCGATCTGTTCACCACGTTGAACGTCGTCGTGACGAACCTGCCGTCGCCTGGCGAACCGATCGGGCGATTCGCGGCACGGATGACAGGCGATGCCCATGCTTTGGACGATGACCGTCCGCTGGCGACACTGGCGCTTCGTGCCGCACGGGCCCTGAGCGGCCTGCCGGATGGCAGCGGCGCCGAATGGCGTCGGGAGGTCTGGGCATCGGTCGGTCTGATGCGCGACGAACTGTCGACAACAGTCATCACCCTGGGCTTCAGCGGCCATCAGGGCCTGGAAGCGTGGCTCGGTCAACCGGTGCACCTCACCCTGCGCCAACTCGTCCGTGATCCGCCTCGTCTGGCCGCACTGGACGTGTTCGTCTGTGAGAACCCGGTCGTCGTCGCGACCGCGGCCGACCACCTCGGGCGTTCCTGCCCGCCGTTGGTGTGCACCAGCGGCCAGCCCAGCGCCGCCGTGATGCATCTGCTCCGCCTGATCGTCTCCGCACGCGGCACCCTGCATTACCACGGCGACTTCGACTGGGGCGGCATCCGCATCGCGAACGTGCTGCACGATCGCGTGCCCTTCACGCCGTGGCGCTTCGACACCGCGTCCTACCTCGCAGCCGGTGAGGTGGGCCGTCCGCTGACAGGTACACCGGTCGAAGCACGCTGGGATGCCGCCCTGGCACCGGCGATGAGCCATAAGAGTCGTCGCATCGAGGAGGAACTCGTGCTGGACGACCTCCTGAGCGATTTGGAGGCCTGATGGCCTCCAACCCTGTCACCCGAAAGCCCTACTACGCCAGCTACGGTGGCACAGGTGACGACGTTTCCACCGGTGCCCGCGGACCTGTTCCGCTTCACCACGACCGACCAGGCGGAGCTGCACACTGCGGTGATGCGCGTGTTCGGGGTGGCGAACGAGTGCCTGCAGACCGTCCTCACCGCCGATGACGTGCAGCAACGGCTGCGGAGCGTCGGCTGGTCCGAGCAGGTGACGGACGAGGAGCTCACCGCGTCCCTCACTGCTCTGCGTGGGTGGGGCCTGCTCGACGCGTCGCAGCACCGGTACGGCCTCACCCGGTTCGGCGAGGCCGCGTACGCCGGCGTCCGGCACGCCGTCCACACGCTCACGACCGATGGTGCGCTGCAGACCGTCGTGCTCGACGCCATCGCGGACCACCTCGACGAACTGCGGAAGCCGCTGGACGATCGCCAGGCGTTCACCACGCTCACGCAGCTCGAAGGCCATCTCGAAGCCTTCAAGACGGGCACCACGCGGTTCAACGCCGACCTGCAAAGGCTGCTGAGGGACGACCAGGCCGACCTGGCCACGTTCCAGGACGTCAAGCGCACGACGGTGACGTACCTGCGTGACTTCATCGCGGAACTGGACGCCCGCAAGCAGAAGATCCGCGAGGCCGTCAGCGCCATCGACTCCGCCGAGCTGCACGAACGCGCGCGCAACGGTGCCGGGCTCGTCCCCGGCCAGTGGCTGCAGCAACGGAAAGAGCACTGGAGCAGCCTCCGCAGCTGGTTCTGCGACAACCCGCCGCGCGTCGAGGAGCTGCAGGACGTGTCGCGCAAGGCGATCGTGCAGTTGCTGCGGGTGCTCGACCGGATCAGCGAGCAGCGCAAGAAGCCCACGAACACCGCGGCCGACTTCAGGGCGCTCGCGCGGTGGTTCGCGCGGACCGAGACCGAGGACGAGGCGCACGAGCTGTTCAACGCCGCGTTCGGGCTGTGGCCTGCGCGGCACGCGCACCTCGCACACGCCGACGGTGAGCTGTTGCCGAGCGGCGAGGCGTGGCACAACACGCCGCCGGTGCCCGTGTCGCCGCAGCTGCGCGCGACCGGGAAGCAGGAGCACATCGGTGCCACCGGCAAGGTCCGCAACGTCGACGAGGTGCGCCGCAACCGCCGTGAGCAGGCGGAGAGGGAACGCGCCGAGCTCGAGTACGCGTGGTCGCAGATCCAGACCGACGGCGCGATCCGGATCTCCACGCTGACCAACCTCGACCACGACACGTTCCACCGCCTGATCGACCTGGTCGGCAGGGCGCTGGGCAGCGATCCGGACAGCACCGGCACGCGCACGGCCGGCACCAGCGACGGGCGGATGCAGATCAACCTGCGCAACGCGCGCGGCTGGGCGACCATGACCACCCAGAAGGGCACGCTGAGCGGGCCCGACTACGTGATCGACGTGCAGAGCCGATGAGCCGCACGGGAAACCAGCTCGCACGGCTGGAGAGCGAAGAGGTGGCGCGTGGCGTTCGTCTGCTGCTCGCGCGTCCGTTGCTGACCGCGACGCAGGACCACGACGGCTTCGACCTCATCCGAAGGCGCCGCGAACCGATCACGAAGTGGTTCGACTACTACTGCGGCTGGCGCGTGATCGTCGAGCCGCGCGCCGGCTACGCGCGCCTCTTCAAGGTGACGCAACGGCCCGACCGCACGCGGCCGGCGTTCGACCGGCGGCGCTACACGCTGCTGTGCCTAATGTGCGCGGAACTGCTGGCGGCGCCGGTGAGCTCGCTCGACGAGCTGACCACCCGCACGAAGCACGCCGCCGCCGAGGACGGCATCCAGTTCGACCCGGCCAGACGCAGCGACCGCAACGCGTTCAACGACGTCCTGACGTTCCTCGAGGACCAGGGCGCCGTCGAGACCGGCGAACACGTCCGCGCGGACCCGACGCTCATCACTCGTCTGCTGGCCGCGCCGGTGCCGCCCTCCACAGTGGACACGATCGCCGGCCTGACCCGCGAGACCCGCTACGACACCGCGCACCGCAGCCTGTGGCAACGGCACTCCGTGATGCGCAGGCTCATCGACGATCCCGTGCTGTACAGGGAAGAACTGAACGCGAGCCAGCTCGGGTTCCTGACGTCCCCCGCCGGGCGCAAGGTCGTCCAGACGGGCATCCGGCTCGCCGGGTGCACGCTGGAGGAACGCGCCGAGGGCTATCTCGTGGTCGACGCCGACGCGATCGCCACGGACACGAGGTTCCCGGACGACGACAACCACGCGAAGGTCGCCGCGTTGTTGTTGCTCGACCGGTTGGCACAGGGTCCGGCCACCACGGAGGACCTGGTCGAGGAAGTACGCGAGCTGCTCACGAAGTTCCGCACCTGGGCGAAGGCCTACCAGTCGGACGGTGGCGCGGGCAGGCTCGCGGCGGACGCGCTCGAACTGCTGGCGGCGTTCGGGCTCGCGCGCACGGACAACGGCACCGTTCACAGGCTGCCCGCCGCAGCCAGGTACGCGGTCGAGGAGCTCAATGACTGACCGGTGGCAACCGAGCCGCGCCGGCATCATCAACGTCTGGCGCTACTACGACGAGATCTTCTCGTTCTACCAGGGCAGACTGCTGCTCAGAGGTCCCAACGGCACGGGCAAGTCGAAGGCGCTCGAGCTGCTGCTGCCGTACCTGTTCGACGCGAACCTGCGTCCGCACCGCCTGTCGACGTTCGGCAGCGCGGACCGCACGATGCACTGGAACCTCATGGGCGAGGGCAACCAGGGCAGCACGCGCGTCGGGTACGTGTGGCTGGAGTTCCAGCACGGCGAGCAGTGGTTCACGTGCGGTGCGCGGCTCCAGGCCACCACGAACACGACGAACGTCACCGCCACGTACTTCACGACGTCGCTCAGGATCGGTGACCTGGCGCTGGTGAACGAGGCCGGGCGCCCGTTGACCAAGACCGATCTCATCGCCGCGATCGGCGATCATGGCGTCGTACACGCCTCACCGGCCGACTATCGCCACACGGTGCGGACGACGTTGTTCCCCGGCGTGAGCGAGCAACGGTACGACTCGCTGATCACCGCGCTGCTGCAGCTGCGCACGCCGAAGCTGTCCGAGCGGCTCGACCCGAGCGTGCTGTCCTCGTTGCTGTCCAAGGCACTTCCGCCGCTGGACCAGTCCGATCTGACCGAGATAGCCGAGGGGTTCGAACGGCTCGACCGCCAGCGCGAGGAACTGCGGCGGCTCGACGAGGAGATCTCCACCGCCGAACGGCTCGCGGACGTGCAGCGCGTCTACTCCCAGCGCGTTCTCGGAGTGGCCGCGCGGACGCTGGAGTCGGCGACCGAGCAGCTCGAGAACCTGACGCGGGCCGCGCGGATGAGCGAACACCGCTACCAGCGGCAGATCACGCTGACCGACGAGGCGTTCGAGCAGCTCGCGGCGCTGGGACGTGAGGCGAGCGCGGTCGACGCCGAGATCTCCGGCATCTCCGACCTGCCCGCGTACCAGGAGGGCAAGCAGCTCGACCTGTTGCGGCAGCAGCTTTCCGCGGCGAACCAGCGCGCTGCGGAGGCCATCGCGCACGCCGTGAAGCTCCGTGCACGTGCCGTTGCCGACGAGGAACGGGCGGAGCAGGCCAAGTCCGATGCGGCCGCACGCGCCGATGAGCTCCGACGCTCCGCAGTGATCGCACGGGAAGCCGCCGAGCACGCGGGCATGCCGTCGGTGTTCGAGGAGATCGAGACGCACGCCGACGCGCGGTCGGGCCGTCAGCTGCTCACCGCGGCCATCGAGTCGCGGTCCACCGAGATCAACTCGATCAGCCGCGCCGTCGCCGCGCACGAGAAAGCCGTCGACGCACGGAATGCCGCACGCCAACGGCTCGAGGAGACGCGTGACGAGCTCGACCTCGCCACGGAAGCGGAAGCCGCGGCGCAGCGGACGTTCGAGCAGGCGTTTGCGAAGTTCCGGGCGGACTTCGACACGTGGGCGCACGGCTGTTCCGAACTGAACGTCTCCGAGTACGGCGAGGTCGTCGAGGCCGCCGCACGCGCTCGCGAGGAGTTCAGCCGCATCGAGGCGCGGCTGGAAGAGACGCGCACGGCGTTGAACGGCCAGCTCTCGCAGTACAACTCCATCCGCGAAAAGCTCGCCAATCAGGTCGACGTACCGCCGCCCGCGCCGTACACGCGTGACGACGAGTACCGCTCTCACGCCGCGGGCGCCCCTCTGTGGCGTCTGGTCGACTTCCGCCCTGGCACGCCACTGCCCGTGCGTGGCGCGGTCGAGGCGGCGCTGGAGGCATCAGGCCTGCTCGACGCGTGGATCACGCCGGACAACTCGTTCGGCACGACCGACCGGGACCGTTTCGCCGAACCGTCGCTGGCACCTCCCGCTCCCGGCTACACGTTGCTGGAGGTGCTCGTCACCGACGACGAGCGCTGCCGCCAGTTCCTGGAGGGTGTCGCGTTCGGCGACACCGCCACCGGTCACGCCGTCGCGATCGGCGCGGACGGGACGTGGCGCCTGGCCAACGCGCACGGCCGCTGGACCAAGGACTTCCCCACCTACATCGGTGCGGACGCCCGCAAACGGGCCCGCGCGGGCCGGATCGCCGAGCTGACCGGCCTGATCGAGCAGCTCGCCACCGATCTGTCCGGTGTGGACGCCGCGCTGAACCAGATCGCCGTGCGCCGCGCGACGCTCGCCGGTGAGATGGCCAGGCAACCCTCGAACGACCCGATCGAGATCGCCGAGGAGCAGCGGACGAAGGCGCAGCTGCGGTGCGCGGCGAGGAAGGACGCCGTCGCGGCCGCGGCCCAGCGGGTGGCGGACGCCGAGGCCGTCGTCGCCCAGCACCCCGCCACCACCGAGGTCCCGGACGCGGACGCGCTGGCCGCGTTCGCCACCGCGGCGCACCGCTGGCTGGACGACCGCCACGACGCGTTCACCACCGAGGCGCTGTCGGTCGAGGCCGGCAGCCGTGCCTCGACGAGCGGCGCGCTGGCCGACGAGGCCGAGGAGACGACGGCCGCACGTCAGCAGGAGGCCGCCGACCTGGCCATCACGCTGGAGACCGTCGAACGTGCGGCGGGCTCCGAGTTCCAGGCTCTGGACCAGCAGCTCATCACGTTGCGCGCCAAGGCTCGCGCACTCGCCGAGGAACGCGAGCTGCTGCAGGACAAGCAGACGGGCCTAGCGCGCACGCTCGGCACGTTGGAGGAAAAGCGCAAGATCGACACCGCACGCGCCGCGGAAGCCACCGTCGTGCACGAGGCGGCCGAAGCGCGCTACCGGCACCTGACCAGCGGCCACCTGCCCGCCGACGCCGGTGAGGTGCCCGACGAACCGGTGGACCCGCGCCTGATCCGCGACTCCGAGTCCCGTCTCGGTGCCGCCGTGCACCAGGCACAGCACCAGCTGGCCGGACGCATCGACCTGTCGCTCGACCCTGACGACGACGTCACCGTGCTGACCGCGACGCTGGACGGCGCGCGCATGGGCGCGCACGCCCTGCTTCAAGCACTGCAGGCCGAACGCGACCGCGTGCGCACGCACATCACGGACGGCGAACGAGACCTCTTCGACCAGACCCTGACCGGCGACACCCGAAGGCACATCGCCCAGCGCATCCAGGGCGCCTCCGAGCTCGTCGGCACCATGAACCAGCGCCTGGAGCGCGTCCAGACCGCCTCCGGCATCCGCGTACAACTCGACTGGCAGGTCGATCCCCAGCTGCCACCGGGCACCCGAGAGGCCCGCGACCTCCTGCTGCGCTCAGACCTGAACGACGACGAACGCGCGTCACTGCACCAGTTCTTCCGCGAGCGCGTGGAAGAAGCACGCGCGCACGACTCCGCCACGGGCTGGGAACAACAACTAGCCCAGGTGCTCGACTACACGACGTGGCACCAGTTCGTCGTAAAGGTGGACCGAGGCGAAGGCTGGGTGCCGGTCACCAAACGCGTGCACGGCGCGTTGTCCGGGGGCGAAAAGGCCATCGTGCTGCACCTCCCGCTGTTCGCGGCGGCGGCCGCGCACTACCACGCCACCCCGACCGCACCCCGCCTGATCCTGCTGGACGAGGTCTTCGTCGGCGTCGACGCCACCAACCGCGGCCAGCTGCTGGAACTGCTGGTCAACTTCGACCTTGACCTGGTGCTCACGTCGGACCACGAGTGGTGCGACTACCGGGAGCTGACCGGCATCGCCATCCACCAGCTCACGACCGGCACGGACGGGGACGACGCCGTCACGACCGTGCGCTTCACGTGGGACGGACACAGCCTCACGGCCGACGACTAGCTCCCGAACTCGATGCCGAAGACCTGAGCGGCGGCGACCACACCGAGCGTTATCCCCGGTCCCCAAGGACCAGCGCGAGTTCGCCGCGGGTCGTGATCCCGAGCTTCGCGTACGTGCTGGACAGGTGGTTGTCGACGGTCCGCACGGAGATCACCAGCGAGGCGGCGATCTCCTTGTTCGTGAGTCCCCGTGCGGCCAGCACGGCGATCTCGCGTTCCCGCTTGGTGAGCGGCGCCAACGTCATCCGGGCGAGCGCCGGCGTTCGCGCTCCCTCGCACAGGGCGATCAGCCGGCCGGCCAGCGCGCGGTTGCCCGACTCGGCGGCGGCTTCCGCCGCGTACAGCAGGTATCCGGCTTCCTCGAACCGCGCGGACCTCCTCCAGCGCCGTGGAGTCGTTGCGCACCAACGCTTCCGCGTGCGCCGCGTACACCGGGACCAGCAGTCCGGTCGTCGTGGCGGCGAGCTCCCGCAGCCGTTCCAGGGCTTCGGAAGCGTGTCCGAGCCGCACCGCCTCGTGCAGGAAGATCGCCTCGGCGGCGAACTCGCAGTGCGTCCTGGCGTCCTCGGCCGCCTCGAACGGCGACGTCCCGCCCGCCCAGATCCGCGCCTGCCACAGCCCGATGCCGTACGGGCGCATTCCCGGCGGCGCCAGCGCTTCCGCTTCGGCGAGCAGCGCACGCGCGTCGTTGCCCAGCAAGGCCTCCACGTGGGCGAGTTCGCAGAGCCGCACGAACGGCTGCGTGGGCCGTGCCTCTCGCAGCAAGCGCCGTGCTTCGAGCAGCCGGCCACCAGCTCGTGCCAAGCCTGCGCACGACACGGCCCAGATCGACCGCATGGAGTCCCACTCGGCCTTCTCGCGATGCGCTTGCACGGCAAGACGTTCCGCACGGGCCAGTTCACCGTGCATGGAGTACACGAACACCTCGGAGAACAAGTTCATCTCGGCGCCCAGCCCCACCTCGGGGTTCGGCGGGACCACCGGGAACGAACCTGTGTAGCGGCCCTGCACCACGTCGATCATCGCGAGGATCGCCGCCTCACCCGGATCCGCGGGCGAGAGCAGCGCACGAGCGTCGTCGTACTTGCCGGCGAAGAACAGGAACACGGCCCGCGCCACCGGCATGATGATCATTTCTGCGGCTTCCTCGGTGCGCCCGAGTCCCCATCCGAGGTTCATCGCGTGCATGGTGCGACGAGACGTTCGCCTACCCGCTGCCGATCACCGTCATCTGTGAACTCCTAGGTGTGCCCGAAGAGGACAGAGACGAGGTCCGGAACCTGTCCTCGGAGCTGCTCACACCCGCGACCATGGCCGAGGCCTTCGGCAGGTTCGCCGCGTACGTGGAGCGCCTCGTCGCCATCAAGGAGCCCGGTGACGACGTCATCACCGAGCTTCGCGACGAACCGAACCTGGTGATGAACCTCGTGTTGCTCATCACAGCGGGCCACGAGACGACTGTTCAGCTCATCGGCAACGGCCTGCTCGCCCTGCTGCGCGACCCAGCCATGTGCCGGTCGCTGGCCGGCGATCCGATCATGATTCCGGAGGCCGTCGAGGAGTTCCTGCGCCTCGACGGTCCACTGGCCATGGGGGTGGGTCGTGTCGCCACTTCCGACGTGGTGATCGGAGGGGTCACGATTCCGAGATCTCCACAGGTCGCCGTCTCACTAGGAGCGGCGAACCGGGATCCGTCCCGGTATCCGGAGCCGGACGTGCTGCAGCTGGGCCGAGACCCACACGTCGCGTTCGGTTACGGGGTCCACTACTGCGTGGGGGCGCGGCTGGCTCGCATCGAGGGTGAGATCGCGTTCGGAACGCTCCTCCGGCGTTTCCCTGAACTCGTGCTCGCCGCTGAGCCCGAGTGGAGGGAGTCGTTCATCCGAGGCTTGGGATCATTTCGCGTGCGACCGAAGCCCTGACGGCGGCACGGGCGGCCGACAGGTCGTCGACCGCGTAAATCTCGGGACAGGACGCGATGACGAGGTCCTTGTCCGACGCGACGGTCAGCAAAGAAACTTTCTCCGTCAACGACTTGGCTTGCCGGACAACTCCCTTGGCATCGACGCGGATCAACGTGACCCACGTCTCTGACCAGGGAAAGTCCGCTACGGCGCTGGATTTCCGCAGGCCTTCCACATCGAACTCGGCAAATCTGGGCATGACACCAAGATAACGAGTCGAGGTTGCGGAAAGTCAAAGATCACCCTTTCACCGCAATGCAGCCAGCAGATGGGACAGGTTGACGCCAACGGCGTCCGCCAACCGGCGCACGACTTCCGGAGCGGGTGCCAACGGGTGCGTCTCGCGGGTGAACGGCAGGCCTTCACCGCCTGAAAACTTCGATTGCGGCGTAACGGGCGCGAGGATCGGGTAGACGCGCCAGCGCGGCACCTTCGAGTCCGCCATGGCGAGCGTGTTCTCGTGCCACAGCATCACGGCCGATGACCGGATGTTGCGCGCGAGGACGCAGCCGTGGCCCGTGAGCGTGATCGCGCGCGCAGCAGCCCGCACCGCGTTGCGGAACTCGCCCTCCACCACCCACACACCGTTCATGAACTCCGCGGTGAAGCCTTCCGTCTCCAGAGCGGCGATCGTTTCGGCGTGCTGGTCGTCCGCTGCGGCCGTGGCGAGCTCGATGACCTCCTGCACCTCCGAGGCCGTCACGACGCGCGCACCGCCCGATGTGGAGGCGTACAGGAGCCGTTCCACGTGACGGTCCTCCGCGTAGGCAGCCCACTCCTGGGCCTTCTCCCACGCCGATCGTGCGATGACATCGGCCTCGGAACCGCCACGCAAGCGTGCGTCCTGCAGCAGCTGTGCGAGCACCACGGCGATGACCGAGCTCAGCAGTGCGTCGTCACGTGACTCGTCGTCCGCGGGCACGAGAGAGATGACCAGGTCGCGCAGATCGGCACGCCAGCTCTCGTCGCCCGCCCACACGCCGATGGCGAGCAGGTTCAGGTAGTGGTCCGCGAGGGCCATCCGCACGAGCAACGGCTGAGTGCCCGCCTCTCGTGCGTCGCGGCGTGCGGTGACCTTCATCTGCTGTCGTTCCGCAGGATCCACCACGCTCACGCGGATCTTGTCGAGTTCGTCGAGGAAGTCGTCCCACCGGTCATCCGAAAACCGGGCGAAGACGTCGTCCACCTGATACCTCCAGCTCAGAGTCGAGCGACGGACTCGAGTACTCGTCTGGTGCGCGCCACCTCGTGCGCGCGAAAGACCGCGGCGCCCGCCAACGCCGCGATCACGGTCGCGACGAGGGTGCCCTCGACGCGCTCGTGCAGTTCCACGCCGAGGGTCTCCCCGACGAAGTCCTTGTTGGACAGAGCCATCAGCACGGGCCACCCGGTCGCCACCAGCTCGTCCGTGTGCCGCACCAGCGCGAGGCTGTGCCATGTGTTCTTGCCGAAGTCGTGTGTGGGGTCGATCAGCACGCTCTTGCGAGGCACACCGAGTGCGACCACCCTCTCCGCTCGCGACGTCGTCTCCGCGATGACGTCCGCGACGAGGTTCGGGTAACTAACCCTATGCGGACGCGTGCGGGGCACCGCACCGCCCGTGTGCGAGCAGACGTAGCCGGCGCCGTACTCCGCGGCGACCTCGGCCAGCTGCGGGTCCGCGCCCGCCCACGTGTCGTTGAGCAGGTCGGCACCGGCCTCGCAGACGAGGCGGCCGACGTCCGCGCGCCAGGTGTCGCTGCTGATGATCAGTTCCGGGTAGGCGGCGCGCACGCGGGCGATGAACGGCACGACGCGGCGCACTTCCTCGCCGGAGTCGACCAGATCGCCGGGGCCGGCCTTCACACCGCCGATGTCCACGATGTCCGCGCCCTCGTCCACGACGCGGTGCACGGCCTCCATGGCCACGTCCTCGGCGTAGGTGGCGCCCTTGTCGTAGAACGAGTCCGGGGTGCGGTTGATGATCGCCATCACCAGCGCGTGGTCGCGGACGACGGTCCGGCCGCGGAACTGGAGTTCGATCACATCCCGTGTCTACCAGGTGGTCCCCGTCCTTTGCACATGGCGGACGTCTCATACTGCATGGCGTGGAACTGGTGAAAGCGGTCGATGCGCTCTGGCAGCGCGGCTGGCTGCCGTACGACGTGCGCGAGATGGTGTCGCGTTCACTCGATGAGTCGGCCACCTCTCTCGTGGTGGACGTGATCGCTTTGTCCTGTTCGCCGCATGCTCCGGCGACGGTGCATCCGCGGTGGCAGCGACAGCTGGAGGAGATCGGCGCCTCGGTGTGGTGGGAGGGGCCGCTGATCGAGGCGTGGGCGACGCGTCACATCGAGACGCTGTCGTACGCGAACCGCACGGCCGCCGAGCTGTTGAAGTTCCTCGGACGGATGCCCTCGTTGCCGCAGATCCTGCCGTTGCCGGGCGACGTGCTGATGTCGGCCGTGCGCGCGGGGCTGGACCCGAAGGTGCTCAACCGGGTGCGCGGCCTGCTCGCGAAGGCCGAGTCGACGGCGTTCCCCGAGGAGGCGGAGGCGCTGTCGGCGAAGGCGCAGGAGCTGATGAACCGGCACGCGCTGGAGCGGGCGATGCTCGACGCGGACCTGCCGGCGGAGGCGACGTCGCGGCGGATGTGGCTCGACAAGAGCTACTTCAAGGAGAAGTCGCAGCTCGTGCACGTCGTGTCGGAGGCCTTCCGCTCGCGGGCGGTGGCTTATGACAGCTTCGGATTCATCGCTCTCGTCGGTGACGAGGTCGACCTGGAGAGCGTGGAACTGCTCTCGACGTCTCTGCTCGTGCAGGCGACACGGGCGATGGTCGCCGTCGGCGGGCGGGCCGGCAAGGGCAGCGAGGCGCGCTCGCGACCGTTCCGGAAGTCGTTCCTGGTGTCGTACGCGTCACGGATCGGGGAGCGGCTGGAGGCGATGGCGGCCGCACCCGCTGCCCCGGACGACCCGATCGCCTCGGACGAGCGGTTGCTGCCGGTGCTCGCGGACCGCAAGCAGGCCGTGGACACGCTGTTCGAGCAGATGTTCACGCGGACGCGCACCTCGCGCGTGACGGTGCGGTCGGCCGCAGGGTGGGGTGCGGGGCGTGCCGCCGCGGACGCCGCCGACATCGGAACCGCCCGAAAGTCCGTGACCTCGGGCTAGGGCGTGGCCACCACCCCTTCGGGTGAACTCCCCGCATCACAACGGTCCCAGGCGCCCCCACCCCGGAAAAACCGTCGGACCCCCTCCCTAACGTCGATCCCATGACATCCACCTTCAACAACGAGATCAAGCTCGGCGAGGTCAACTACCGGCTGAGCGCAACGACCGACTCCGACGAATCGATGGTGCTCGACCTGCTCGGCTCACTCGACTCGGGCGAGGTGGTCGCGGACGGCCGCCTGCGCCTGCCGGTAGAGGGCGGCGTCACGATCGGCAAGCTCCTCGCGCGGGTCCTGGGCGCCCACTCGCGCCTGCGCAGCCGCCCGTCCCGCCACGCGAACGCCAACCAGCCCTGGACCGAAGCCCTCGACACCGACCTGCGCGCCGCCTGGCTCACCCCGTCCGGGACCGACTCCCCGAAACTGATCAGGTCCCTGGCCGACGCCATGGAGCGCTCCCCCACGGCCATCCGGGCCCGCCTGGCCAGGGTGGGCTGCGACCCGGACGTGCCGGGCCGCGAACTCTCCGCGACAGCCGCCGTGCTCCTAGGGGCGAACTCAGGGGGCACTCAGGGGAAGACCTGATTCGCGGACCTCACGGTCCAGCGGACTCTGGTGTGACACGCATCAGAGTCGCAGGGGGTACGCAGTGGAGATCGACGGCTTGTTCACCGCACTGCTCTTCGGAGCGGTCATCGGCGGCCTGGGCCGCTTGGTGATCCCGGGCAGGCAACACGTGTCGCTCCTCGCGACCGTCCTCGTGGGCATCGTCGCCGCCCTGCTGGGCACCGCGGCCGCCACGGTCCTGGGCGTGGCCGACACCGCGGGGATCGACTGGATCGAACTGGCTCTGCAGGTGGGCCTCGCCGGCGCCGGCGTGACCCTGTGGGCCAACCGTTCCAAGCAGAAGCTCGTCCACTGAACCCAGGGCAACCGACAGACCCGAGCCACTCGCCCTCCGCGCGCCCCCAAGCCACCGCGCCCGGACCGCGCAGCGCCCAACGGGTCCGCCGCCCGAGCGCTCTTCTGTCTACTCCTCGGGCTTCAGCGCCAGGTAGGCCGGGCGCAAGAGGCCGGCCAGGGACGACTCGCCCACGGTGATCGGCACACCGTCGAGCTGATCGAGTACCGCGTCCGTGCGCACCACCGCCGTGGGGTCTCCGAGGTGGAGGGTCGACGTGGTCTGCCGCTGCCAGAACGTGTCCAGGCACCTCGTCAGCGGCGGCGCCTCGTCACGGACCACGGCGGAACGCACGGTGCCGCGCAGCGCGCGGAGACGGTCGAGCAGGTCCTCACGGCTGCGGCCACGCCAGGCGAGGATCTCGAAGGGATCGTTGTCGAACGACTCGGCGAGGAGGTAACAGGTGGCGGCGAGGTGCTTGCACGGCACCTCCCAGTCCGGGCAGCTGCAGTCCATCGTCAGCTCGCGCTGCGTCGCGGGGAAGAGCCGCAGGCCCAGCGAGGCGAACAGCGTTTCGATGTCCGCGGGCATCTCTCCGGCCAGCAGTTTCGCCGCGTACAGGGCCTTGCCGGCCAGCGCGTGCTCGATGCGCTGCCACTCCTGGCCGGTGAACGACTTGATCGCGATCCGCGTCTTGTACGGCGTGGGGCGCGAGCCCTGCACCAGGGCGATGACCATGCTGGTGGACAGCGACAACGACAGCACCTGGCCCTGCCGCGCGTAGTTGCGGCCTCGGGTCAGGCGGCCGCCCATGCCGAACGACTCCAGCACCTCGATGAACCGGCGCGACCACCAGGTGGCGCCGATGTCGCCGCGCCTGCTCTTGGCCTTGAGGCCGTTGTCCACCTTGATGGTCTTGCCGTACCGGGGCCCTTCGCCGGACCAGTGCTCACTCACCGACGGCCTCCCCGGACAACGTCAGCAGGTCGCGCAACTGCGCGGTGGACAGGTCGGTGAGCCAGTTCTCACCGGCGCCGACCACCAGCTGGGCCAGGGCGCGCTTCTCCTCGATCATGGCGTCGATGCGCTCCTCCAGCGTGCCGATGCACACGAACTTGCGCACCTGCACGTTGCGGCGCTGGCCGATCCGGAACGCGCGGTCGGTCGCCTGGTCCTCGACCGCCGGGTTCCACCAGCGGTCCAGGTGGATCACGTGGTTCGCGGCGGTGAGGTTGAGGCCGGTGCCGCCGGCCTTGAGCGACAACAGGAACAGGGATGGGCCCTTGCTGTCCTGGAAGCGCTCCACCATGCGGTCGCGGGCCGCCTTGTTCGTGCCGCCGTGCAGGAACATCACCTCGGTGTCGAAGCGCGCGGCCAGGTACGGCACGAGCATGCTGCCGAACTCGGTGAACTGCGTGAAGCACAAAGCTTTGTCGCCCTCGGCGAGCACTTCCTCGAGCACCTCCTCCAGGCGCGCGAGTTTGCCGGAGCGGCCGGCGACGCGGGAGCCGTCGCCGAGGAAGTGGGCGGGGTGGTTGCAGACCTGCTTGAGCTTCGACATGGTCGCGAGCACGAGTCCCCGCCGCTCGACGCCCTCGTCCGCTTCCTCGATCTTCTCGAGCATGTCGTTGACGACGGCCTGGTAGAGCGAGGCCTGCTCGGGGGTGAGGTTGCAGAGCTGGCGCATCTCGACCTTGTCCGGCAGGTCGCTGATGATGCGCGGATCGGTCTTCACGCGGCGCAGCACGAAAGGGTTGGTGATCTTGCGCAGGCGGGCGGCGGCGTCCTGGTCGTTGTGACGTTCGACCGGCACGGCGAAGCGGGCGCGGAACGTGTTGACCGTGCCCAGCACACCGGGATTGGCGAAGTCCATGATCGACCAGAGCTCGGCCAGGCGGTTCTCGACGGGCGTGCCCGTGAGCGCGACGCGGTGACGTGCCTTGAGCTGGCGCACCGCCTGGGACTGGCGGGTCGCGCTGTTCTTGATGTTCTGCGCCTCGTCGAGCACCACGCGGTCGAAGGTGAGCTCGCTCAACGCGTCGGCGTCGCGGGCGGCCAGGGAGTAGGTGGTGAGGATCAGGTCGTGGCTCTCCACGGCTTCGCGCAACGCGTCACCGTTCAGGCGGTCCGCGCCGTGGTGCACGTGCACCGAGAGGTCCGGGGTGAACCGCGCGGCTTCGCGTTGCCAGTTGCCGACGACCGACATCGGGCAGATCAGCAACGTGGGTGGCCTCTTGCCGTGGGCGCGGTTCAAGGCTTCCAGTGCCAGCAGCTGAACGGTCTTGCCCAGCCCCATGTCGTCGGCCAGGCACGCGCCCAGGCCGATCTTGTCGAGGAACGCGAGCCAGGCCAGGCCGCGCTGCTGGTACGGACGCAGCCGCGCGCCGAAGTTCTCCGGCGGGTCGACGGGTTCGAGCTGCTCGTCGGCCTTGCCGGACAACAGGTCGCCGAGCCAGCCGTCCGCCTCGACGGACACCAGTGGGAGCGGCAGGCTCTCGTCCTCCTCAGTAAGTCCACTGTGGAGCATGACCTCGACGGCGGTCATCTGGCCACCGCCGCGTTTGAGGAACGCGAGTCCGGCGGCGAGCCGCTTCTGGTCGACCTGGACCCACTGGCCTCGCACCTTGACCAGCGGCACCTTCGCCCTGGCCAGCTCGGCGAGCTCCGCGTCGGTCAGCGTGTCCTCGCCGAGGGCGAGCTCCCACTTGTAGTCCACGATGGACTTCAAGCCGATCTCGCTCTCCTTGGCGACGGTTCCGGCCGTGCCGCGGCTCTTCGTGGTGAGTTTGAGGCCCAGCCTCGTCGTCTGCTGCCACCACGAGGGCAGCAGCACGCCGAACCCGGCCTGTGCCAGCACCGGCGCGGCGGTCAGGAACCGGTACGCGCCCTCCGCGCTGACCTCCATCTCGGCGGGGTGCGAGCCGCGCAACGCCTCGTCCAGGTCGGGGTGCAGCTTGCTCGCGCGGCCGAGATCGGCCAGCAGGTGTTCCTGCGGTGCCGGGATCCAGCGCCGCAGGACACCGTCGTCCGCGAACCAGACCTGCTGCGCGGGCACGAGAACGCTCGGCTCGTCCACTGCCTGCAGGAGGAACTCGACGGCCCACTCGTCGTCGTTGCGCTGCTCCGGCGAGCGCAGCCGGAAGCAGGTGCGCACAGGGCTTTCGTTGCCCGCGCTGTCGCGCCAGCGGTCCAGTTGCTCGCGCAGTTCGTAGAGCTCGACGGGGTCCGCGTCGAACGCGGGCTCGCCGGTGAGCGCGTCGAGCCAGGACTCCGCTGTCGTCGCCTGGCCCCGTCGTGCCGGGGCGAGAGGCGTGCCGCTCAGCCGGCTCCGCACCTGCTCGTCGACCGCGGTCGTCAGTGCCGCGCGCACGAGTTCCGCCGGGTCGCCGACGATCTGCTCGCACCGGCAGGCGGGCGGCATCGCGGCCTGCAGGGCCGCGAACCGCGCCGAGTCCGTTCCCGAGAGCACCGGTGCCCACCGCGCGACGGCCCGCTCGGGTGCGATCGACGGCAGCACGCGGCCGCGGTCGACCAGGTCGGCGGCGAATGCGGCCACGTCGAACACGAACCGCGCGGAGTCGCTCAGCCGCACCTCGGCACCGCGCTCCGGGGCACCGTCGAGGCGGATCGTGGGCACGCCCCACTGCCGCAGCTGCACCTTGCCGCGCTGCGCTCGTCCCGCCGCCAGAGGGTCGCGCACCAGTTCGGGCGACGCCATCGGCCCCGACGCGAACGACGGCAGCAGCAACGTCCGTGTGGTCGTTTTGCGCGGTTCCTGCCCGAGCGCGGCGGCCAGTGATTCGGCCGACGCCGCGAAGGGGTGCGGTGCGTCCCGTCGCGTGCTCTCACTGCGTGCGGGCAGCCCGGAGTCTTCGGCCCACAGCGCGAGAACGCCGTCGGTCGTGCACAGGCCATGCAGTACGAGCACCTCTGAACCCTATGTGCTCACATTGGCGCCATGGTCGAAGACTCCCCTGTCGTGCTGGACGGTCAGTCCCTCAGCGCCGACGACGTGGTGCGCGTCGCGCGGTACCACTCGCCGGTGGAGCTGCACGCTGATGGCGTCGCACGCCTCGAAGCGTCGTGGGGTGCCAGCCAGCGCCTTGTGGTGCGACGACAGGTGTACGGCCGCACGACCGGAGTCGGCGCGAACCGCGACCAGATCGTCAGCACGGAGGGCTGGGCCGAGCACGGCCTGCGCCTGCTGCGCAGCCACGCGGGCGGGCTCGGCGGCATGCTCCCGGAGGAGCAGGTGCGCGCCATGATGGTCGTGCGCCTCAACCAGCTCCTCGCGGGTGGCGCCGGCGTGCGCAGAGCCGTGGCGGACGCGCTGCTCGCCGCACTGAACAGCAGCTGCTACCCCGGCGTCCACGAGTACGGCGCCATCGGCACCGGAGACCTCACCGCCCTCGCCGAGACCGGCCTGACCCTGCTCGGCGAGCGCTACTGGCTCGGCTCCACGCAGACCCCCGACCCGATCGAGCTCGACTCGGGCGACGCGCTGGCGTTGATCAGCAGCAACGCCCTCACCATCGGCATGGCAGGCCTGGCCTGGCAGGACGCCCACCAGCTCCTCAAAGCCACGCACGTCGTCGCCGCGCTGTCGTTCCTCGCCGTGGACGGAGCCGCCGAGGCCTACGACGAACGCGTCCACCTCGGTCGTCCCCACCCAGGGCAGGTGGCGGTGGCCGCGGAGATGCGCCGGCTGATCGGCGAACCACCACGCCCGCCCGCGCGCATCCAGGACCCGTTCGGCTACCGCTGCTTCCCGCAGATCCACGGCCCGGCCGTCGACGCCGCCACCGACCTGGGCCGCGTGCTCGACGTCGAGTTCAACGCCGCCGCCGAGAACCCGCTGATCGTCTCCGACCACTTCGGCCCGGAGGACGACGCCGCCTACCACCACGGCGCGTTCCACAGCGCGTACCTGGGCCAGGCGCTCGACCGGCTGCGGCTCTCGATGCTGCATACCGGCCACATCTCGACCGCCCGCCTCGCCACGCTCGTCGAGCCGAACTTCACCGGCCTGCGCCCGTTCCTCGCAGAGGGCGTGCCCGGCAGTTCGGGCGTGATGATCCTCGAGTACAGCGCCAACTCCGCGCTGGCCGAGGTCCGCACCCTCGCCGAACCCGCGAGCATCGGCAACGCCGTCGTGTCGCGCGGCCAGGAGGAGAACTCGAGCTTCGCCTTCCAGTCCGCGTCCCAGGCCCTGCGCTCGCTGAGCGCGTTCCGCCTCGTCCTCGCGTGCGAGGTCGTGGCCGCCGTCCGCGCCCTGCGGCTACGCGGCATCACTCCCCAGACCCCGTCACTGCGGGCCGCCTTCGACACCGCCGGGTCGAAGCTCAACCCGGACATGTCCGACCGCCAGCTCAGCCCGGACGTCGAGGTCGCCTCGGCGCTGCTGGACGACTTCGCCGCCTGCTGAGATCCGGGCTTGATCTCTACCGAACTGGAGCTTTTACGGTGGGAGAGCCAGGTTGATCTAGGTGGGGGATGTGGTTGCAGTGCGTGCTGTCCGTGTGCACGAGTTCGGTGGTCCCGAGGTACTCCGCGCGGAGGAGGTTCCCGCGCCGGTGGCAGGTCCGGGACAGGTCGTGGTGGGCATGGAGATCGCCGACGTGATCTTCCTCGACACCCTGCTGCGCAACGGCTGGGGCGGCGAGTACTTCCCGCTCACCCTCCCTTACGTGCCAGGCGGAGGCGGCGCGGGCCACGTGCTCTCGGTCGGCGAAGGCGTGGACCCGGCGTGGCTGGGCAGGCACGTCATCAGCCGCGGACCGGGCGGCTACGCGGAGCAGATGCTCCTCCCCGCCGAGGAGATCGTCGCGGTGCCCGACGGCCTGGGCTCGGCCGAGGCGGCGGCCCTGGTGCACGACGGCGTCACCGCACTCATGCTCGCCCGCCGCGTGGAGGTCAAGAAGGACGAGTGGGTCCTGGTGGCGGCCGCGACGGGCGGCGCGGGTTCACTGCTGGTGCAACTCCTGCGCGACGCAGGCGCACGAGTCGTCGCCGCGGCCCGCGGTGAGCGCAAGCTGGCCCTGAGCCGCGAACTGGGCGCGGACCTGGCCGTCGACTACTCGCTGGACGGCTGGCAGCACCGGGTCCGCGAGGCGACCGGCGGCGTGAGCCTGGCCTTCGACGGCGCGGGAGGCCCACTCGGCAGGGCGGTGTTCGACACGGTGGCCGATGGCGGTCGCTTCGTCACCTACGGCACGTCGGACGGCTTCGCCGACATCGACCCGGACCTGGCGGCCAGCCGGCAGGTGCACGTGGACAACGTGCTGGCAGCCGGCCCACCCGACCCGGCGACCGTGCGCGCACTCCTCACCGACGCGCTCACGCTCACCGCGCAGGGCCGGCTCCGGCCGGTGATCGGCGCGACGTACCCGTTGGCGGAGGCCGAGAAGGCTCACCGCTCGCTCGAAGAGCGCACCACCTTCGGCAAGTCACTGCTGCTGATCTGACCGCTCGCGCGACCGGGGTTGGGTTCGGCCGGGGGTGGATGGTGGGCGGGTGGATGCATGGCGGCGGTAGGCGGGAATGGCCGGCCGCGGTCAAAGCGGCGGGTAGCCGGAACCACGCGGGCAGGGTGGTGGCGGTGGCGGCAGTCGTGGCGATGGGCAGTGGCGGCAGTCGTGGTGATGGGCGGCGGTAGCCGGAACGCCACGGGTGGGCAGCGGCCGCTGAGTTGACGGCACAGCGGTTGCAGTCGAGGTGGTGGGCGGCCATATCTGCAACGCCACGGGCGGGGCCGTGGCGTTGCAGCCACTGGCGCGCCGACAAGCCGGTGGCGGGGACAGCGGCAACCAGAGTGGCGGCGGCATTGGAGCGGCAGCGGGCAAACGGCATCATCAGCCTGGCCCCACAAGGTCGCCGGATGACTGAACTGCGCCTGTTGCAGTCACCGCCCACCCCAGTCACAACCCCGCAGCGGTCACCGCCATAGCCCGGTCACTGCCCACAGCGGCTTTCGGCTGCACCAGCCGCTGCTCAGCCGCGGCAGCCAGCGCGCAGCCGCCGGCGCCGGGTGGCGCCGCCATCCCCGGTGCGGCGCCACCCGGCGAGGCGCGGGCGTCAGCCTCCCGCCACCGACGGCAGGATCTGGATCTCCGCGCCGGACGGGAGTGGGGTGGCGGGGCCTGCGAGGCGGCGGCATTCCTCGCCGTTGACGTAGAAGTTCACGTAGCGGCGCAGGGCGGCTCGCTCGTCGCGCAGGCGGCGGTCGAGTTGCGGGTAGGTGTCCGCCAGGACGTCCAGGGCCGCTCCCAGGGTGGCCGGGTCCGGGACTTCCACGTCCAGGTGGGCGGCGCCGTCGGTGGCGGCGCGGAGGACGCCTGGGATCAGGACCTTCACCTTCACGTCGGGATCACCACGGCTCGGACCGACATCACGTCCGGGAGGTGGGCCGCCACCCGGTGCCAGGTCTCGCCCTCGTCGGGGCTGGCGTAGACCTCGCCCGAGCGGGAGCCGAAGTAGACGCCGGGGACGTCGGCGTCGTCCGTGCACAGGGCGTCGCGCATCACCGCCGTCCAGAAGTCGTCGGGCAGGCCTTCGCCGAGGGCCTGCCAGGTGGCGCCCGCGTCCTGGGAGCGGTAGACGCGGCACTTGCCCTCCGGCGGGAAGCGGCGGCCGTCCGCCTCGATCGGGAACGTGAAGATCGTGTCCGGGTCGTGGGGGTGGACGACCATCGCGAAGCCGAAGTCCGTCGGGAGGCCCTCGGCGATGGACTGCCAGGTGTCGCCTCCGTCGTCGCTGCGGTAGACGCCGTGGTGGTTCTGGGCGTAGAAGCGCGAAGGCGACGCCGGGTGCTGGGCCACCTTGTGGACGCACTGGCCGAACTCCGGCCACGGGTCCGGGAAGAAGTACGCCTTGATGCCCTTGTTGCGGGCCTCCCAGGACTTGCCGCCGTCGGCGGTGCGGTAGACGCCGCCGGTCGACATCGCCACCAGCATCCGGTCCGGGTCGACCGGGTCGGGCACGATCGTGTGCACGGCCTGGCCGCCGAAACCCGCCTCCCACTCCGGGCGGTGCGGGTGGTTCCACAGGCCCTCGACGAACTCGAACGAACGGCCTCCGTCCGATGATCTGAACAGCGCGGACGGCTGGGTGCCCGCCCAGACCACGCCCGGTTGCGAGGCGGGTGCGGGCTGGAGCTGCCAGACGCGTTCGAGGGCCGCGTCGTCGACCGGGAACGCGATCGGCGGCGTGGACGACTCCTCCCAGGTGGCACCCAGGTCGTCCGAGATGGACACTCCGGGGCCGAAGTGCGGTGAGGACACTCCTGCCATAAGACGGAGGCCCGCACGAGCGTCGAACGCGACCGCGTACACCTCCTGCATCGCGTGGTGCGGCCCGTCGACCTGCCACGAGACCCGGTCCTCACTGCGGGCGAGCCACAGCCCCTTGCGCGTACCGATCGCCACGACCACCGTCATCGCAATGCAGCCTCCGTACCCAGAAGATGTGATGCGGAGCACGTTACGCCGGGGGTCTGACAATTTCTGAGCACGAGGGAAACCCCACGTAGACCCACAAGTTACTCACTGGTAGCGTCCGAAAGAAGAGACGCAAGGAGGCGCCAGTGCTGCTCGACCCGAACCACTACGACCCCGCCCACCTCGACGACGAGACTCGGCGCCTGCTCAGGGCGACCGTCGACTGGTTCGAGGCCCGCGGCAAGCGGCAGCTCATCGCGGACGCGCAGGACAAGGTCTGGTACACCGAGTTCCTCGACTTCGTGAAGCGCGAGAAGCTCTTCGCCACCTTCTGCACGCCCGCGAGCGTGGACGGCACCAAGCGCTGGGACGCCGCCCGCAACGCCGCGTTCAGCGAGGTGCTCGGCTTCTACGGCCTGCAGTACTGGTACGCGTGGCAGGTCACGGTCCTCGGCCTCGGCCCGATCTGGATGAGCGGCAACGAAGAGGCCAAGCAGAAGGCGGCGGCACTCCTCGACAGCGGAGCGGTCTTCGCGTTCGGACTGTCCGAGAAGGAGCACGGTGCCGACGTCTACAGCACCGACATGATCGTCACGAAGACGGACACCGGCTACACGGCCACCGGCAGCAAGTACTACATCGGCAACGGCAACGTCGCCGGCATGGTCAGCGTCTTCGGCAAGCTCGCGGACTCCGACGAGTACGTCTTCTTCGCGGTCGACAGCCAGCACGAGAACTTCCACCTCGTGAAGAACGTCGTCGACAGCCAGATGTTCGTGAGCGAGTTCCGCCTCGACGGCTACCCCCTCACCGACGCCGACGTCCTGCACCGCGGCCCCGACGCGTTCTCCGCCGCGCTCAACACCGTCAACGTCGGCAAGTTCAACCTCTGCACGGCCAGCATCGGCATCTGCGAGCACTCGTTCCACGAGGCGATCACCCACGCCCACAACCGGATCCTCTACGGCAACCCGGTCACGAACTTCCCGCACGTGCGCCAGAACTTCGTCGACGCCTATGCGCGCCTCACCGCGATGAAGCTCTTCGCGGACCGCAGCGTCGACTACTTCCGCAGCGCCGGCGAGAACGACCGCCGCTATCTCCTCTTCAACCCCATCACCAAGATGAAGGTGACGAGCGAGGGCGAGAACGTCATCGACCTGCTCTGGGACGTCATCGCGGCCAAGGGTTTCGAGAAGGACACGTACTTCACCCGCGCCACGGCCGACATCCGCGCGCTGCCCAAGCTCGAGGGCACCGTCCACGTGAACCTGGCCCTGGTGCTCAAGTTCATGCCGAACTACCTGTTCAACCCCAAGGCCTACGACGAGGTCCCGACGCGCCACGACGCGACGGACGACGACTTCTTCTGGCACCAGGGCCCCGCGCGCGGTCTCGGCAAGATCCAGTTCCACGACTGGGAGCCGGTCTACGCCGAGCACGCCCACCTGCCCAACGTGGCGCTGTTCCACGAGCAGGCCAGGGCCATCAAGACGCTGCTGACCACGGCGGCGCCGGACGAGGCCCAGCAGAAGGACCTCGACTTCCTGCTCAACCTCGGCCACCTGTTCACCCTGGTCGTCTACGGCCAGCTGGTCCTGGAGCAGGCGAAGATCACGAACACCGACCAGCACGTGCTCGACCAGATCTTCGACGTCCTGGTCCGCGACTTCGCCGGCTACGCGACCGCCCTGCACGGCAAGGCCAGCAGCACCGAGGCGCAGCAGCAGTGGGCGGTGCGGCAGATCCGCAAGCCGCACGTCGACCAGGCCCGGTTCGACGCCGTCTGGCAGCAGGTGGAAGCGCTCTCCGGCCAGTACGAGATGCGCCCCTAGTGTGGTGGCCGCGAACCTTCACCCGGTATTTCGCCGGTCAGACGGGTGCATCGCGGTGCCGTCCCCGCGTCCCGAGTACTGGACGTACGGGGGCGCGGGGACGGTGCCGCGAGGCGCCCTGCTGAGCGCCGGAAGACCCGGTGAAGGTTCGTGGTCACCGCACTAAGGCTCGTAGCGCTCCAGCGCCGCGATCATGAGTTCGAGGCCGAACTCGAACTCATGGTCGTGGTCGTAGGTCCCCAGCTCCCCGATCACCTCGGCGGACAACGGGAACGCCGACACGTCGACGTCCTCGAAGGGCGACAACGCGATCCCGCCGAGCTCGGGCGAGGTCGCGACCTCCCTCATCAACGTGCCCAGCAGGTACGACACCATCGCCCGCATCATCCCGACGGCGATCTTGCCCCGGAACCCCGCGCGCTCGAAGTTCATCAGCGCCGCCTCGATCGTCCGGAACCCCGCCTCGCTGCTCAGCCGGCGCGTCGCCAGCATCACGAACGCGCGGGGGTGCCGGCGCGCCAGCTCCCGCACGGCACGGGCGTGCGCCCGGATGTGTTCACGCCAGTCGTCGCCGTCCACGTGGTACGGCCGCGCCTCCGCCATGATCCGCTCGGCCGCGAGGTCCACCAGCACGGCCTTGTTCGGCACGTGGTTGTACAGCGACATCGTGCCCGCGCCCAGTTCGGCGGCGAGACGCCGCATCGAGACGGCCTCGACGCCCTCGCATTCGATCAACCGCACGGCCGCATCCACGATGCGGTCGCGGGTCAGCGGTTCACGCGGCGAGGACACTGGCGTAGACCGCACGACGTGGAGTAGCTTCCCTGCGACGTACGGCGTACGTAGGAGGGTCGGCCGGTATGACCGAGTCCAGGGCGCTGAGAGCGCTGCGGGAAGCGATCGTCTTGGAACACATGGAGTCGCAGAACGACCACGACTTCGACACCTCTCTGAACACGTTTCCGAACCCCCGCTACGAGATCATCGCGTCCGGCCAGGTCCTCGAGGGCGTGGACGCGGTTCGCGACTACTGGCAGCGCACCCGCGCGGCGTTCCCCGACCAGCGCAACAAGGTCATCGACGTCCACCACGCCGACGACGCCGTGATCGTGGAGTTCGAACTGCAGGGCACGCACCTGGGCAGCCTCATCGGCGAAGAAGTTACCGGACGGTCGTTCAAGGTCAGGATGGCCGGTTTCTTCCACTTCGACAAGGACGTCCTCGTCTGCCAGCGGGTCTACGGCGACACGGCGACCGTCATGGCCCAGCTCGGCATGCTCGAGGTCCCCGAGAAGTTCTAGAACACGACACGAACCTCCCCGACGACCTGCCCGCCCCCGAGCACCGGCACGGACAGGGACTGCTTCGCGGGCGACACGTCGAACCCCATGGCGGCCAGCGCCGTGAGCCCGATCGCCGTCGTGGCACGGGGATTGCCGTCGAGCACCTTCACCGCGACCGCGTGCCCGGCGTCGGTCGCCAGCACCAGCACACCCTCCGCGCCGCCCTTGGCCACCACGCCCGGCAGCTGCTGCATGACCACGGTGTTCACGTGCCCGGTCCCGCCGACGTACTCGGGAAACCCGCGCATGGCGTCGGCGACGGGCGTGCGCACCAGCCCCCGCATCGCCCGCGCCAAGCCGTGCAACGACAACCCGAAGACCGGCGCACCGCAGCCGTCGATCGCCGTGTGCACAACGGACTCTTCGGACAACTCCTCCACCGTCCGCATCACCAGCCGCTGCAACGGATGCGAAGGCTCCAAATAGGTCTGCGCCGGCCAGCGGGCCGCCACACACGCCGCGAGCATCGCCGCGTGCTTGCCGGAGCAGTTCATCCGCACCCGGGAAGGTTCCGTCACCCGCCGGCGCGTCTCCTCGTCCTCGGGCCAGGACGGCGGGCAGCGCAGCAACCCGGCCGGCAACCCGCCGAGCAGCTGCATCACCAGCTCGACGTGCCGGTTCTCCCCCGTGTGCGACCCGGCGGCGATCGCCAGCGCGGGCCCGGCCAGTGGCGCTCCGGCGGACAGGCACGCAAGCGCTTGGAACGGCTTCATGCACGACCGCGGCAGCACCGGGTCCTCCACCGCGCCAACGGACACGCCCACGGCACCAGATGGCAGCAGGCCGACGACGCTGCCGTGGTGCAGGCTCTCCACGAACCCCGACCGGGTCACCTCAGCGAGCAGTGCGGGCACGAGCGGCCTCCAGCCGGTGGGCCAGCCTGGACAGCGCCAGGTTGACCACGAGGTAGACGAACGCGACGACGATGAAGGTCTGGATCAGCAGACCGTTGTAGTTCGCGAGCACCCGCCCGTTGAACAACAACTCCGTGTAGGACACGACATAGCCCAGCGAGGTGTCCTTCAACAGGCTGACGGCCTGGGTCACGAGCAACGGCGTCATGTGCCGCACGGCCTGCGGCAGCACCACGAGCCGCGTCACCACTCCGTCCGGCATGCCCAGCGACAACCCGGCCTCGCGCTGGCCGGGATCGACCGCCGAGACTCCCGCCCGGAAGATCACCGCGTAGGAGGCCGCGTGCGACAACGCGAGCGGCACCACGAGCTTCCAGAACAGCGGCAGGTTCACCCCGAACGACGGCAGCACGAACAGCATCACGTACACGAGCAGCAGCACCGGAACCGTGCGCATGACCTCGGCATAGGCGCGAGTGAACCGGTTTGGCCGCAACGCGAGCAGTAACCCGCCCGCCATCGCCAGCACACCCGTCGCACATGCCGCCACCACCGTCGACCACAGGCCTTCGAGCAGATAACGCCACACCGGCCAGGTCAGATACGGCCTCCACCGATCCGGCTCCAGCTGACCACCGGCCGCGAACTGCCGCAACCCCAGCGCGACGAGCCCGAGGAGCACCAGCCCGGACACCACGGAGACCCAGAAGACCCGGCGCCGGAACCGGGGACCAGGAGCGTCGAACATCAGGCCAGCCGCCGTTCCAGCACGCGTGCCCCGAATCCGATCCCGGCCGCCATCACCAGGTAGCAGAGCCCGACGCCGGTGAACACCAGCAACGGCTGCGCGAGCTCCAGGTTGATCCGTTGCGCCGCACGGGTCATGTCCACTACTCCGACCACACCAGCGAGTGCGGTTGCCATCGTCAACGCGATCGCGATGTTCGCCAGCGGCTGCACGACGCTCTTCAAGGCCTGCGGCAGGATCACGTGCCGCAACGACTGCCGCGGCGACAGTCCCAGCGCCCGCGCGGCCTCGCCCTGCCCGGACGCCACCGAGTTCACGCCCGACCGCAGCGCCTCCGCCACGAAGGCCGCCTCGTACAGCGCGATCGCCGTGAAAGCCGTCCAGAACAACGGCATCTTCACTCCCACCTCCGGCAGCCCGAACACGAACAGCACCAGCCAGGCGAGCAGCGGGACGTTCCGCCACACCTCGACGTAGACCGCGCCGGCCGCGCGCAACAGCGGTACCGGCACGATCCTCATGACGGCCACCAGCAGCCCGGCGAGCACCGCGCCGGCGAACGACAGCAGGGTCAGGGCGACGGTGTTCAGAAAGCCTTCGAGGATCAGGCTCATGAGGCGATCGCGGGTGGCGCCGGCGCGTCGCCGGTGACCACGGTGCCGATCGTCTGCTTCCAGACCTCCTGCCACAGCCCTGACTTGCCGAGCTCGCGCAGCCAGTCGTTCACGAACTTCGTGAACTCGGCGTCCCCGTGCTTGATGCCGATGCCGTACGGGTCCTCGGTGAACGGCTCGCCGACGAGCTGCAGCTCGCTGTCCTTGGACGCGTCGGCGACCAGGATCGCCTGGTCCTGCACGTAAGCCTCGCCGCGGCCCTGCTTCAACGCGGTCAGACACTCGGGATCGGAGCCGAACTCGACGATCTTCGCGGTGGGCGCCGCGTCCTGGACCGCCTTCACACCAGGGGTGTTCGCGCCGACGATGACGGTCCTGCCCGCCAGATCAGCGGGTGCGCCGATGCCGGACGTGCCCTTGCGCACCGCGATCGACTGCCCCGACCGGTAGTACGGCCCGGCGAACGACACGCGCTCCTGACGGGCGGGCGTGATCGTGTACGTCTGGATGATCACGTCGACGGTACCGTTGGCCAGCAACGGTTCGCGCGTCTCCGATGTCGCGGAGAGCAGCTCCGTCGAGGGCTTGCCGACGATGTAGTGCGCGAGCAGCTTGCCCAGGTAGGCGTCGAAGCCGGTGAGCTCGCCGCTGATCGGGTCGAGCTGGGACAGCAGCGGGGCGTCCTGGGAGCCGCCGATCAGCAGCTCGCCGCGCTTCTTGATCCGGTCGACGGCCGAGCCAGGAGCGACCTGACCTGCGTAAACGGGCGCCTTGGCCAGCAGGGCGCCGATCTTGCCGCTGCCCGGCACCGCGTCCGAGCCGCCGGAGCAGCCGGCCACGAAGAGCAACAGAGCGGCTACGAACAGTCTCCCCATGCCGCGACGCTACTGAGCGCGATGAATCGGGCACAAGATACGACAAAGCCGCTTGTCCGATAGTGGACAGGCGGCTTGTCTGGAATCAGAGCTGATCAGTCAGACTCAGACGGCGCGAACGCCCTGGGCCTGCGGGCCCTTCTGGCCCTGACCGATCTCGAACTCGACCCGCTGGTTCTCGTCGAGGGACTTGTAGCCGTTCCCCTGGATCTCCGAGTAGTGCACGAACACGTCGGCGCCACCGTTGTCGGGGGAGATGAAGCCGAAGCCCTTCTCCGCGTTGAACCACTTGACGGTGCCCTGTACTGCCATCTTGCTACTTCTCCTCCAACAGGTGCCGGATCGCGCTCGCGACCACCGGGTCAAGCCGCGGCGGCGTCTTCTCCGGAACCTGGAGAACCCGCACGCTCGCAACCTTCGTTCCGCGAGCGGGGTTGATCCACGAACACGAAACGTACGACCGAAGACAGTCAACCACGGCTCCCCGCCCTCAGTCGAGACATCGATTTCGCTGCTACCGTGAGAGGCCAAATGAGTTCGCGGAGGTGCTCGTGTCGGAGCTGACGGCGATGTCGATCAAGGTCACCGTCGCACCCCAGATTTCCGGTGGACTCGCTGCGGTGGCCGGAAAGCACCTCAGCCGAGCCCCCGCCGGAACCGACCGGAACGACCGCGACGACGACCGCGGCAAGGGCCGCACGACGATCTCCAACAAGCTGGTCGGAGACGTCCACGGCACGGTGTTCCAGATCGGCACCGTGAAGAACATGAACATGCCCGACGGCCGGTAACCTGGAGGGTCGTTGACCCAGGGAGCCGTGGCTTGACCGGCAGTGAACGACTGCTCTTCTTCTTCATCGGTTTGGTGACCACATTCGTGTTCATCCGCATCAGCGTGCGCATGATCAGGGCGAAGGTCCGCTGGTGGCCGGGAAACATCGTGCACGGCGACACGCACGTACATCACGTCGTGTTCGGCACCGTGCTGCTGCTCCTGTCCAGCGTCACAGGCCTCGTCATCCCCGACGACCTGCACAGCGCCAGACTGGTCGCGGCGGCCGGTCTCGGGGTGGGTGCCGCGCTAGTGCTGGACGAGTTCGCGCTGATCCTGCACCTGAGGGACGTGTACTGGACGAAGGCGGGCCGGCTGTCCGTGGACGCGGTGTTCCTCGCCGTCGGTCTCACCGGAACGTTCCTGCTGGGCGCTCGCCCGTTCGGCTACGACGAGGTGCTGCAGCTCAACCCGGAGACGACACCGGCGTCCACGTTCACGCTGCGGGTGATCATCATCTCCGTGAACCTGTGCTTCGCGATCGTGGCGCTGCTCAAGGGCAAGATCTGGACCGGCCTGCTCGGCCTGCTCGTGCCGGTGGTGCCCGCCGTGGGCGCCGTGCGGCTGGCACGACCCGGTTCACCGTGGGCGCGCTGGCGCTACCTGGAGGGCTCGCGCAAGCTCACCCGCGCGTACCGCAGGGAGGCCAGGATCCGGCAGCCGATCATCAAGGCCAAGATCGCCGTGCAGGAGTTCATCTCGGGACGTCACGACCTGCCTGATCAAGACAGGCCGTGACGGGTCTCTAGCCTCCGAGGATGTCTTGCTGGGCGCAGACCTGGGCGAGCGCGCCGGCGCACAACTCCGCCGGCTTGACGATGCCCTCCGTGACCAGCGTCCGGACGGTGTCCTTCTTGATCAGCGTCGCGCCGAGCAGCACCGACTTGATGTCACGCCGTGCGACGGGATCCCGCAGGTTGCCGGTGGCGAGGTCATCGGCACCCTCCAGGTCTCCGCGGGCGACGGCGATCGCCAGCCTGGCCGCGGCCTCGGCCTCGTCGCGCACCGGCTTGTAGACGGTGACGCACTGGTCGCCGCCCAGCACGGCCCGCAGGCCGTCCACGGTGGCGTCCTGACCGGTGACCGGGACCCGCAGGTTCTTCTTCTTGAGCACGGCGATGACCGCGCCGGCGAGGCCGTCGTTGGCCGCGACCACGCCGTCGACCTTGCCGCCGTTCTCGTTCAGGATCTGCTCGAACAGCTGTCCGCCGAGGACGTTGTCCCAGTCGGCGACCGGCTGCGACTTCACGAGCTTGAGCGCGCCGCTGTCGTACTTCGAGGACAGCCGCGACTTCTGCCCCTGGGCGAAGAGCGTCGCGTTGTGGTCGGTCGGAGCACCCTGGATCTCGATGATCTGGGCCCCCGGCTTGTCGCCGAGGCAGTTCAGCAGGCCGTCTCCCTGCAACTGGCCGACGTTCACGCTGTCGAAACCGACGTGGTACTCCGCCGTGCCGCCGAGCGTGACCCGGTCGTAGTCGATGACCGGGATGTTCGCGGCCTTCGCCTTCTTCTGCACCGCGAGGCCGCCCGCCGCCGACAACGGCGTGATCATCATGACCTTGACCTTGCGGCGGATCATCTCGTCGGCGATCTGCGCGAACTTCGCCTCGTCGCCCTCGGCGTTCTCCATGAACGGTTCGATGTCGGCGTAGTTGAACGCCTGTGTGAGCAGTGGGCGGTCCTGTTCTTCCCAACGCGCGGATGTCGTTCGGTCGGGAAGGATTACCCCGACGATTGGTTTGGGACCGCGCGTAGGCAGCGTCGGAGACCCCTGACCTGCGTCACCACAGGAGGAGAGGAGAAAGAGCAGGCACGCCGACGATGCCATTACCCGTCTTCGCATAATCGCGAAGTCCATCCCTTGAATCTTGTTAAGTCAAGATTTCTTCTTATAACATCACGCTCCGCTTCCGATCGGCTACAGTTCGATTCCGTACGAAAGGCGCTGACGCACAGCGCATTTTCGTGTCAGTGTGTCCAACTTGGGCGGCAATCGGGGGCCGCACCGTGTTGTTGGATCCAGCCCTGACCGGGTGTGAGGAGACAGCTAGGTGAGAACGCGCAGAACCGTGATGGCGGTGGCGGCAACGGTGTCGCTGATCGCAGCGGGCACTTCGGCGGCGGGGGCCGCACCGGCCACCACAGGGCCGACCACGGAGTACACCGTCCTTCTGGAAGAACCCGGAAACCGCGACTTCGCGATCGACGCCGTGGAAGCGGCGGGCGGCGAGGTCGTGCGGAGCAACGACGCCGTCGGACTGCTGACGGTCAAGGCGCCCGCGAACGGCTTCGCGGAGAAGGTTTCCGCTTCGAGCGCGATCGTCGGTGCCGCTCGGACGAAGCCGATCGGGCACGCGCCCGCGGCGAAGGCCGAGAAGGCCAAGCGGGACAACGTCGAGAAGGAGAACAAGACCGAGAAGCCGAACAAGGCGCCCACGCAGTCGGGCTCGACGGCCGGCATGGACCCGCTCGACGGGGACCTGTGGGGCCTGAACCTCGTTCGCTCCAACATCGCGCGGGCCAAGCAGGCCGGCGACAAGCGCGTGTACGTCGGCGTGCTCGACACCGGTGTGGACGGTTCCCACCCGGACATCGCGCCGAACTTCAACAACGAGCTTTCGCGCAACTTCACGATCGACATCCCCAACGACTCCGACGGCGGCGTCTTCGACGGCCCGTGTGAGTTCCGCGGCTGTGTCGACCCGGCGAACTGGGACGACGGCGGCCACGGCACGCACGTCGCCGGCACCATCGGCGCCGCTGCCAACGGTTTCGGCATCTCCGGTGTCGCACCGGGTGTGTCGCTCGTGAACATCCGCGGCGGCCAGGACGCGGGTTCGTTCTTCCTGCAGCCCGTCGTCGACGCCATCACCTACGGCGCCGACATCGGCCTGGACGTCATCAACATGTCGTTCTACGTCGACCCCTGGTACATGAACTGCGCCAACGACCCCACGGCCTCGGCCGAGGAGCAGCTGGAGCAGCGCACGATCATCGCGACCGTGCAGCGCGCGCTGAACTACGCGCACCGCAAGGGCGTCACGCTGATCGGTGCCGGTGGCAACAACCACGAGGACCTGGGCAAGCCGCGCCAGGACACCGTGAGCCCGAACTACCCGCCGGGCCACAACCGCACGCGTCCGGTCGACAACGCGACGTGCCTCAACCTCCCGACCGAGGGCAACCACGTCATCTCGGTGTCGTCGCTCGGCCCGTCGACGAACAAGGCCGACTACTCGAACTACGGCCTTGAGCAGACCTCGATCTCGGCTCCCGGTGGTTACTTCCGCGACGGCCTCGGCACGCCGTGGTACCGCACCAACGAGAACCTGATCCTGTCGACCTACCCGCGCAACGTCGCTCTCGCCGAAGGCGCGATCGACGACGCCGGCAACATCACCGAGGCCGGTCTGGCCGCGGGTGTGAAGAAGGCCGTGCAGGGCGACAAGGTCGGCTACTACCAGTACCTGCAGGGCACCTCGATGGCCGCCCCGCACGCCGCTGGTGTCGCCGCGCTGATCGTCAGCCAGTACGGCAAGAAGGACAAGAAGAACCCCGGTCTGACCCTCGCACCCGACAAGGTCGAGAAGGTCCTCTACAAGACCGCGACGCAGCGCGCGTGCCCGAACCCGCGCACCGTGTCGTACGTCAACGTGGGCCGCACGCCGGAGTTCGACGCCACCTGTGAGGGTGACGCGAAGTTCAACGGCTTCTACGGTCACGGCATCGTGGACGCCTACGGCGCTGTCACCCGTGGTGGTCAGTTCCTGTAAGTCGTTGTAACGCAACAAAAGGTCCCCGGTGTCTTGCCGGGGGCCTTTTGCGTGCGACGAAAGTGGACTCCCTGCCCAACCTTCGTCTGAACGTTCTCATCCGCCTTGACCGTGCCGTAGCGGCATGGTTTCAACTGGGTCTCGTCAGCAACCGGAGAGGAGGACGTCGTGGCGTGGAGCACCAGTCAACTGGCCGATCTCGCCGGCACGACGTTGCGCACGATCCGGCACTACCACGACGTGGGCCTGCTCGCAGAGCCGGAACGCCGCGCCAACGGCTACAAGAGCTACGGCGTGCCCCATCTCGTGCGGGTGCTGAGGATCAAGCGCCTCACCGATCTCGGGTTGTCGCTCACGCAGATCGCGGAACTGGGTGACGGGGACGAACATCCTCGCGAGGCGTTGAGGGAGCTCGACACCGAACTGGCCGCGCAGATCGAACGCCTGCAGCGGATCAGGGCCGAGCTGGCACTGGTCCGGCTCCAGGAGGTGCCGACCGACCTGCCGCCGGACGTCGCGGCGATGATCGAGAACGCGGACCTGTCACCGCAGGACCGCTCGTTCACCGTCGTGCTGGCCCAGCTGCTCTCGCCGGAGACGCTGGCCAAATACGCCGAGACGCTGAAGGGCTACTCGCGGGACCCGGCGGTCGTGGCGTTCGACAACCTGCCGGAGGACGCGGACGAGGAGACCCGGCAGCGGGTGGCGGACGCCATGCGCGAGATGCCGTACATGGCTCAGATCCGCGCCGTGTTCCCGGATCCGGCCGGTCTGTGGAGCGACGCCCCGCGAGGTGTGGAGCACGCGCGGCGGACTGTCGTGAAGGTCTTGGTCGAGCTCTACAACAAGGCGCAGCTGGACGTTCTCGGCCGCATGAACGGCTGACATTCCATTGGTTCGACGCGCTGCGAGCGCGTCGTCGGGGAGGTATTTGCTAATGCGAACATCGATGTCGCTGGCCGCGGTCGTGACCGCCGCCGCAGCGCTGGTGGCGGTACCGGGGGTGGCCTCCGCCGCCACGCCGAAGCCGGAGGTGCAGTGGGTCGCCTGTCCCACCGACGTGGCGCTGCCCGGCCTGGAGTGCGGAAAGCTGCAACTGCCGCTCGACTACCGCAAGGCGGAAGGCCGCAAGACCGAGGTGATGATCACCCGGTTGGCCAGCAAGAACCCCGCGAAGCGCAAGGGGATCCTGCTGACCAACCCCGGTGGACCGAGCGAGGGCCTGACGTTCCCGGTCGTGCTGAAAGCGGTCGGACTGCCGCAGGACGTGCAGGACGCGTACGACATCATCGGCATGGACCCGCGTGGCATCGGTTACAGCTCACCGTCCACATGCGACCTCACCGAGGAGCAGATGGCGGACGGCAGCGTGCCTCCGTACGCCAACAACTCCGCTGAGGTTCGCCAGCGCGCCGACGAGGTCAAGAAGATCGCCGAGCAGTGCCTCAAGTCGTCCTCGGCCGATGAACTCCCGTACAACACGACCGCGAACATCGCGCGTGACCTGGACTCGGTCCGCGCGGCGCTGGGCGAGAAGAAGGCGTCGTTCCTCGGGTATTCGTACGGCTCGTACCTGGGTTCGGTGTACGCCACGCTGTTCCCGAAGACCGCGGAGCGCGTCGTGATCGACAGCAACCTGCCGAAGGGCGGCTGGGACGTCGAGGGCGGCCGGCTGATGGGCCGCGGCGTCGAGGACACGTTCCCGGACTTCGCGAAGTGGGCGGCGGCGCACCCCGAGTACGACCTGGGCACGACGCCGCAGCAGGTGCGCGCCAAGTTCTTCGAGCTGGCCGCGAGGCTCGACAAGGCGCCCTCGGTGGAGGGCGTCGATGGCAGGCTGTTCCGCTTCATCAACTTCGCGGCGCTCTACTCCACCGGTGACGAGGCCTTCTCGAAGCTCGCCGCCTCCTGGAAGGCCTTCGACACCGGCCAGCCGCAGCCGCCGCAGGAGTACCCGGAGGTCCCGCGCATCCAGGCGCTGCTGGCAGGCCGCCTGAACGTGATCTGCGGTGACTCCACCTGGCCGTCGTCGGTCGGCACGTACGAGCGCAACGTGGCGATCGACCGCATCCGCAACCCGATGTTCGGCGCGGCCGCGGCGAACATCCAGCCGTGCGCCTTCTTCCCGAAGCCGGTGGAGAAGCAGGTCCTGCCGTCCGACCGAGGCCCGCGCAACGTGCTGCTGGTGCAGAACGAGCGCGACCCCGCGACGCCGCTGGTTGGCGCCCAATCGACGCGCCGCGCGTTCGGCGACAGGGCCGCGATGATCACGATCGACCAGGGCGGGCACGGCGCCTACGTCTTCGGCAAGAACAAGTGCGCCAACGACAAGGTCACCGAGTACCTGCTCGGCGGACAGCGTCCGAACGACCAGAAGTGCGCCGCCGAGAACGGCTGATGACGGGTGGGCCCGGCTCGTGAGCGAGCCGGGTCCTCTGACGTTCCGGCGGAAACACTTGGCACGCAGGGATTTCCACCTGAATGGGTCTACTGGGGACAAATGTCCGTTTCGCGAGTTAGTAAAGACTCTTGCCAATAAAGGTGCGGACCGCTTACCGTTGCTCCCACGCCGCCGGGCCCCACAATCCCTGCCCCGGAGGGAACTTCGTGAAGATCACTGGTCGCTTCGCGGCCGCACTGCTGACGTGCGCCGCTCTCCTCACCACCACCGCCGGCACCGCCTCGGCGGCCAACCTCGACGAACCGCGCCTCAAGGACATCGCGATGCAGATCGTGTCCAGCGCGGAGAACTCCTCCACGGACTGGAAGTCCCAGTTCGGCTACATCGAGGACATCGACGACGGCCGCGGTTACACCGCCGGCATCATCGGCTTCTGCAGCGGCACCGGTGACATGCTCGACCTCGTCGAGCTCTACAAGACCAAGAAGCCCGGCAACGTGCTGGAGAAGTACCTGCCCGCACTGCGCAAGGTGAACGGCACCGAGTCGCACTCGGGGCTCGACCCCAACTACACCAAGGACTGGAAGACAGCGGCCAAGGACTCCGTCTTCAAGGCGGCACAGGAGTCCGAACGCGACCGCGTCTACTTCAACCCGGCGGTCAAGCAGGGCAAGGCCGACGGCGTGCGCGCCCTGGGTCAGTTCGCGTACTACGACGCGATCGTCGTGCATGGTGACGGCGGCGACAAGACCAGCTTCGGCAACATCCGCAAGCGCGCCCTCGGCAAGGCGAAGCCGCCGTCGCAGGGCGGCAACGAGACCACGTGGCTCAACGCCTTCATGGACGCCCGCGTGTGGGCCATGAAGCAGGAAGCGGCGCATGAGGACGTGTCGCGCATCGAGACCGCGCAGCGCGTGTGGCTCAAGGCCGGCAACTTCGACCTGAAGACGCCGCTGAAGTGGAAGGTCTACGGCGACAGCTTCACGATCAACTAGACCTGCGGTTTCACACATGAGAAGTGGAGGGCGCCCTGACCAGGGCGTCCTCCACTTTCGTAAATTTGTAAACATTCTTGCCGATGAACGTCCGGACCCCTTACCGTTGCTGCACCGCCGCCCGGGACACCCCGGGAGGAATGCATGAGGATCTCAGGCCGAGTGGTGGCCGCAGTTCTGACATGCGTCGCGATCGCCACCGCGACAACGGGCACCGCTCAGGCGGCCGACCTGAACGACCCGCGCATGAAGGACATCGCGATGCAGATCGTGTCCAGCGCGGAGAACTCGTCCACGGACTGGAAAGCGCAGTTCGGCTACATCGAGGACATCGACGACGGCCGCGGTTACACCGCCGGCATCATCGGCTTCTGCAGCGGCACCGGTGACATGCTCGACCTCGTCGAGCTCTACAAGTCCCGCAAACCGGGCAACGTGCTGGAGAAGTACCTCCCCGCACTGCGCAGGGTGAACGGGACCGACTCGCACTCCGGCCTCGACCCCAACTACACCAAGGACTGGAAGACAGCGGCCAAGGACTCCGTCTTCAAGGCGGCACAGGAGTCTGAACGCGACCGCGTCTACTTCAACCCGGCCCTGCGCCAGGCCAAGGCCGACGGAGTGCGCGCCCTGGGCCAGTTCGCGTACTACGACGCGATCGTCATGCACGGCGACGGCTGGGGCAGCCTGGACTTCTCAGGCATCCGCAAACGCGCGCTGGGCAAGGCGAAGCCGCCGTCGCAGGGCGGCAACGAGACCACCTGGCTCAACGCCTTCATGGACGCCCGCGTGTGGACCATGAAGCAGGAACCCGCGCACGAGAACACCAGCCGCGTCGACACGGCGCAGCGCGTGTGGCTCAAGGCCGGCAACCTCGACCTGAACACACCGCTGAAGTGGAAGGTCTACGGCCAGAGCTTCAGCATCAACTAGCTCGTTGCCACAACAGAAGAGGGGCGCTCCAGACCGGAGCGCCCCTCTTCGCACGTGGTTCCTACAGCTGCGTCCAGTCCAGCACCGGCGCCGCGAAGTCCCGGATCGACGCCAGCAGCCCGAGCCGAGCCGCCTTGACCTTCTCGTCCTCGGCCATCACCAGCACCTCGTCGAAGAACGTGTTGATCGGCCCGGTCAGCCCTTCAGCGGCCGCGAAGAACGCCGCCAGCCCGACGACGTCGCGCGGCACCCCGTCGAACGCCTTGTGCAGCGCCACCTCGGCGGGTTCCGACAACACCGAAGCGTCGTACGAGCCCTCGACGGTGGCAGGCACGATCCGCCGCACCCGCTGCAAAGCCGCTGCCAGCGCGTCGAAGGACTCGTCACCGGCCAGCGACTCCAGCTGCGCCAGCGTCTCGTCGGCCAGCACCGGTGAGTCGGCCAGCGGCAGCACCGCCTGCACGAACCGGTGCTCGTGCCCGCCGTCGAGCAGCGCCTGCTCGTACCGGCGCACCGCGAACTCGCGGGCCGTCTCCAGGGCCTCCGCAGAGACCTCAAGTCCCTCGGAGGCAAGGGAAAGCGCCACCGGCAGCGTGATCGCGCGCAGGTCGGGGTGCGCCCGCAGCACGGTCACCGCGCCGAGAGCCGCGCGGCGCAGGCCGAACGGGTCGGACGAACCGGTCGGCTGCGCGCCGATGCCGAACAGGCCCGCCAGCAGGTCGAAGCGGTCCGCCAGCGACAGCAGCGCGCCCGGCACCGACGACGGCAGCGCGTCGCCTGCCGAACGCGGGAGTTCCATCTCCCACAACGCCAGTGCGACCTCGGGCGTCTCGCCCGCGCGTGCCGCGTACTCGCGGGCCATCACGCCGGCCAGCGACGACAGCTCGATCACCATCTGCGAGCCGAGGTCGAACTTGGCCAGCGCGCCCGCCCGGTCCAGCGTCTCGCGGTCGACGTCGACCACCGAGGCGAACCGGCCGGCCAGCGCGGCGATCCGCGACGCCCGGTCGGCCATCGAGCCGAGCTTGTCCGCGAACGTCAGCTTCGCCAGACCGGACTTCATCTCGTCGAGCGGCGTCTTGAGGTCCGCCCGCCAGAAGAACGCCGCGTCCTCGTACCGGGCGCGCAACACGGCCTCGTTGCCGGCCCGCACCAGGTCCGCGTCCACGGCACCGTTCGCCACGGCCACGAAGTGCGGCAGCAGGGTGCCGTCGGCCGACCGCACCGGCAGGTAGCGCTGGTGCTTGCGCATCACGGTGGTGAGGATCTGCCCCGGCAGCTCCAGGTACCGCTCCTCGAACGAGCCGAGGATCGGCGTCGGCCACTCGACGAGGTTCGTCACCTCGTCCAGCAGGCCGTCGACCTCGACGACACCGCCGACCGACGCGGCCAGGTCCTGTGCGGCGGCGACGATCGAGGCGGAACGCACCGACGAGTCGGCCTGGATGCCGTGCGACCGCAGGAACTCCAGGTAACCGTCCGCTTGGGACACCTCGACGACCGGCACGCCGGCCGTGCGGTGCACGCGCGTCGAGGTACCCGAGGCGAGCGACGACACCGCGACCGGCACCGGGGTCTCCCCCAGCAACGCGAGCAGCCAGCGGATCGGCCTGGTGAACGACAGCTTCGGGTCGTTCCACTTCATGTTCTTCTCGGCGCGCAGGTCCGACACGACCTCGGCCAGCAGCCCGCTCAGCACCTCGACGGCGCCACGGCCGGCGTCGGACTTGGTCAGCGCGACGAACTCGACGCCGTTCTCCTCCACACGCCCGAGCGCCGAGACCTCGACGCCCTGACCGCGCGCGAAGCCCTGCACGGCCTTCGTCGGGTTGCCGTCGCCGTCGAAGGCAGCGGAAACGCGAGGACCGCGCACGGTGCGTTCGGCGTCCGGCTCACGCGGCGAGACCGCGGGCACCAGCACGACGATGCGGCGCGGCGTGCCGTGCACCGTCACCTCGCCGCTGGACAACCGGGTCGCCGCCAGCTTCGAGGTCACCGCGGCGCGCACCGCGTCGACGGTCCGGATCACCTCGTGCGGCGGCAGTTCCTCGGTGCCGATCTCGAACAGGAGCGTGGCCGGCGCGGCGACGTCCGCGAAGGACGAGGGCTTCTCGGCGACGGCCGGTAGTTCGGCCACACCGAGCGGGTGCCCGAGCTCGGACCGGCGCTCCGCCCACAGCGCGGCGACCTCACGCGCGAGTCCGCGCATACGGCCGAACGCACGGGCGCGCTCGGTCGTGGAGATCGAACCGCGCGCGTCCAGCACGTTGAAGATGTGCGAGCACTTCAGCACGAAGCTGTGCGCCGGAACGGGCAGGCGGGCGTCGAGCATGCGCCGGGCCTCGGCCGCGAACTCCTCGAAGAGGCGCTTGTTCGCCTCCACGTCCGCGTCGTCGAGGTAGTACCGCGACATCTCGTACTCGGCCTGGCCGAACGCCTCGCCGTAGGAGATGCCGGGCGCGTAGGCGATCTTCTTGAAGTGGTCGACGCCCTGCAGCGCCATCATGATCCGCTCGATGCCGTAGGTGATCTCCACCGACACCGGGTCCAGCGTCATGCCGCCGGCCTGCTGGAAGTAGGTGAACTGGGTGATCTCCAGGCCGTCGAGCCAGACCTCCCAGCCGAGGCCCCAGGCGCCCAGGGCGGGCGAGGCCCAGTTGTCCTCGACGAACCGGACGTCGTGCCCGCGCACGTCGATGCCCAGCGCCTCCAGCGAACCGAGGTAGAGCTCCTGCGGGTCGCCCGGGTCGGGCTTGAGGATCACCTGGAACTGGGTGTGCGTCTGCAGCCGGTTCGGGTTCTCGCCGTAGCGGGCGTCGTCGGGCCGCACGGACGGCTCCACGTAGGCGACGCGCCACGGCTCGGGACCCAGCACCCGCAGCACGGTGGCCGGGTTCAGCGTTCCCGCCCCGACCTCGGTGTTGAACGGCTGCACCACGATGCAACCTCGGTCGGTCCAGTACTTGGTCAGCGCGAGCAGCGCGTCCTGCATCGTCAACACGGCGACGAGTCTACGAAACAAGCAAAACCGCTGGTCAAGGGGCCTCGATCAGGTGGTCTCCGCCACTGTGCCACCCTGTGCACAACCGAGTGGCGGCCCCGCACGTCTACTTGGTGTACCCGGATGTGCTGAGAGGAGTGGGTGTGGACAACCGGCCGCCGCGGCCGGGAGACCCGACAGGGAATCCCAGGCGACCTTCCGCCACCCCGCGTCCCCAGACGGGCCAGCCCCGCCGCCCGCAGGTCCCGCCACGTGCGGCCGAGCCCCCGCGCAGGCAGCCCGGTGCTGCCGAACCCCCGCGCCGGGAGCCTCCGAAGCGCGTCGAACCACCGCGCCGCGAGCCGGCCGGCCGTGCCGAACCGCCTCGCCGGGAACCCCCGAAGCGCATTGAACCACCGCGCCGCGAACCAGCCCGCGCTTCGTCGTCCGCCCCGCGCCCGCGTCCGGTCGCCGACCGTCCCACGGTCCGCACCACGCCCGCGAAGGCGGAGGCCGCCGCACCCGCGCCCCGCCCGAGGCCCAGGCCCGCACCGGCCCGCCGCCCGAGCAAGGCCGAGCGCGGCGCGTCCACCGGCGCCAAGATCTTCATCAGCATGGTGTCCGCGACGATCCTGCTGGTCACCGGCATCGCGTGGCAGAACCTGACCGCGCTGACGGACGGCCTGACCAAGCAGGACCTGAACCTGGCCGACGCGGGCGAGAAGCCCGCCGACGGCGCGATCGACATCCTGCTGGTCGGCATGGACAGCCGCACCGACTCCAAGGGCAACCCGCTGCCGCAGAACATCCTCAACGAACTGCAGGCGGGCGGCACCGACGACGGCGGCTTCAACACCGACACGCTGATCCTGCTGCACATCCCGAACGACAGCGGCAAGGCCTACGCCGTGTCGTTCCCGCGCGACTCCTACGTGAAGATCGCGGGCGGGTTCGGGCGGCACAAGATCAACTCTGCCTATGGTTTCGCCAAGAACCAGGCCGCCGAGAAGCTCAAGGGCAGCGGCAAGCCCGCGCCCGAGGTCGAGATGGAGTCGCGCAAGGCGGGCGCGAAGAACCTCATCGAGACCATCCAGACCCTGACCGGCGCGACGATCGACCACTACGCCGAGGTCAACCTGGTCGGTTTCTACGACATCACCAAGGCCATCGGCGGCATCGACGTCTGCCTCAACGCCAAGGTGCGCGACAGCTTCTCCGGCGCGAACTTCCCCGCGGGCCAGCAGACCATCGAGGGCAAGAACGCGCTCGCGTTCGTCCGCCAGCGCCACGGCCTGCCGCTGGGCGACCTCGACCGCGTCGTGCGCCAGCAGGTCTTCATGGCGGGCCTCGCCAAGAAGATGCTGTCCGCGGGCGTGCTCACCGACAGCACCAAGCGCAACGAGATGATCAAGGCCGTCAGCGGCGCGATCGTGCTCGACGAAGGCTGGGACATCACCAAGTTC
This sequence comes from Lentzea californiensis, assembly GCF_024648825.1. Lineage (GTDB taxonomy): Bacteria > Actinomycetota > Actinomycetes > Mycobacteriales > Pseudonocardiaceae > Lentzea > Lentzea californiensis. Next base: position 199,264 of record NZ_JANBBE010000004.1, on the reverse strand, counting down.
GCCCTGCAGATGAAGGACATGACGGGCGGCAACATGACGTTCCAGACGATCCCGACCGGCAACCCCGACCTGCAGACCCCCGAGGACGGCTCGGCCGTCGAGGTGATCGAGTCCGAGGTGCGGACGTTCGTCAAGAACCTCGGCAAGGCACCGTCGTCGACCCCGGCGGACCCGAAGTTCGACAAGGCCTCGGTGACCGTCGACGTCCGCAACGCCTCCGGCCAGCCCGGCCTCGCCGGCAAGGTGCTCCAGTCGCTCGTCGCGAAGGGCTTCACGGGCGGTCAGACGGGCAACGCCGACGCCATGGCGTCGTCGGTCGTCCGGTACGGCAGGGGTGGCGAGACGGGCGCGAACGCGGTCCAGGAGACGCTCGGCGGCCTGAACGTCGAAGAGGACGTCAACGTGCCGGCCGGCGCCGTCCGCGTCTTCCTCGGATCGGACTACTCGGGTCCCGGCACGCAGGGTTTCGCCGGTTCCGGAGTACTCGCCCTGGACGGTGCGCGTCAGCAACCGGCTGACCCCGCGGCCCCTCCGCCCATCTCCGCAGACGGTGTGCGCTGCGTGAACTGATACTCAGAGTAGATATGTATCCCCCATTCGGGGGGTTCTCCTGGCAAGTTGCGTAAGCGGCGAAGCACTGGGGCCTTCCATCACCGTGAGACCCGCTCACGGGGTGGAGGACCAGGGTGCAGACTGCGAACGGCCAAATCGACACAGTGGCGTACCAGCGCGTGCTCGGTGACGAGATCCGCAGCCTTCGCAAGCAGCGCGGATGGACCCGCAAGGAGCTGAACAAGCGGCTGCAGACCGAGATCTCTCTGCAGACGCTGGCGACCTACGAGCTCGGCACCCGGCAGTGTTCCGTCGTCCGTCTCGTGGAGATCTGTCACGCCCTCGACGTCCCGGCGCACCAGGTCCTCGCCCGCGTGCACGAACGCTTCTTCGGCGACACCCCCGCCGGGCACCTGACGCTGAGCCTCACCTCGATCGCCGCGGCCGACAACCCGCGGATCCTGCCCCTCAAACGGTGGGCGGCCGGACGGCTGCACGCACTGCCGCCAGGTGCCTCACCCGACGTGCACCTCGACCTGCCCGCGCTCGAGAACATGGCGCAGCTGTGCCAGTTGCCGGCGGTGGAGCTCATCCGGATCCTGCGGGCACTGAGTCGCTAGTTGTACCGAACCCCGTTCACACCAACGCTGGCGGCCGTCCGAAAGGGCCGAACGGCTGCGCCGGTAACATCGCCGGGGTGAACGATTCCCCCGCCCGCCTCCCCCTGCGCACCGCAGCCGCCGTGAAACTGGGCAACCTGAGCTCCACGCTGTCCCAGAAGATGGGTCTCGGCGCCGGCGGCATGATCGGCGGCCGGGTTGCGCTGAAGCTCGACCCGCAGGCGCTCAACCGCCTCACCCAGGGCCGCAGGGTCGCCGTCGTGACGGGCACGAACGGCAAGACCACCAGCACGATGATGCTGGCGCGGGCCGTGGGCGCGCTCGGCGAGGTCGCCACGAACCACAGCGGCGCGAACATGCCCGACGGCCACGTCACGGCGCTTTCGAAGCAGCCGGACGCGCCGTACGCGGTGCTGGAGTGCGACGAGGCCTACTTCCCGTCCGTCGCGGGCGCCAGCAACCCGTCCGTCGCGGTGATCCTGAACCTCTCGCGCGACCAGCTCGACCGGGTCGGCGAGGTCCGCACCATCGAACGGTCGCTGCGCGACGCCGTCGACAAGCTGCAGAACTGCACGATCATCGCGAACTGCGACGACGTGATGGTGACGAGCGCGGCTTGGAACGCCTCCAAGGTCGTCTGGGTCGCCACCGGCACCGGCTGGCACCACGACTCGGCGAGCTGCCCGCGCTGCGGCAACCCGATCCGCTGGCAGGGCGAGCACTGGCACTGCACGGGCTGCGACCTCTCGCGCCCGCACCCGAACTGGATCACCGCCGACGAGGCGATGATAACGCCGGACCACCAGAAGCTCGAACTGCGCCTCACGCTGCCGGGCAAGTTCAACCAGGCCAACGCCGTCATGGCGTCCGCGGCCGCCCACGCGATGGGCGTCCCCGCCGACGAGGCGGTGCGCCGCCTGCGCGGTGTCTCCAACGTGAGCGGCCGCTACCGCACGATCCAGCGCAACGGCCGCAGCGCGCGGCTGTTGCTCAGCAAGAACCCGGCGGGCTGGAGCGAGACCCTCACGGTCGTCAAGGAGGCCAACCACCCGGCCGTCCTGGTGATCAACGCCCAGGAGGCCGACGGCCGCGACCTGAGCTGGCTGTGGGACGTCCCGTTCGAGCGCCTCCAGGGCCGCACGGTCATCGCGTCCGGCGAACGGGCGACCGATCTCGCCGTCCGCCTGACCTACGCCGAGGTCCAGCACACGATCGTGCCCGACCCCCTGAAAGCCATCGACCAGATGCCGCAGGGGGCGGTCGAGGTCATCGCCAACTACACCGCGTTCCGCGACTTGAATGCCAGGGCTGCCGCTGATGAGTGAGTCGACAATCCAGATCGCGCTCGTGCTGCCGGATCTCCTCGGCACGTACGGCGACTTCGGCAACGCCGTGGTCCTAGAGAAGCGCATGACGTGGCGCGGCATCAAAGCCGAGATCGTGCCGATCAACTACGGCCAGCCGGTGCCGGACTCGTGCGACATCTACGTCGTCGGCGGTGGTGAGGACACCGCGCAGACGCTGGCGGTGAAGCACCTGCGCGAGCACCCCGGCCTGCAGCGCGCCGTCACGAAGAACGCCGTGGTGCTGGGCGTCTGCGCCGGCATCCAGATCTTCGGCGAGAGCTTCACCCGTGCCGACAACGTCACGCACCCCGGCATGGGCCTGATCGACTCGACCTCGCACGCCGGCGGCAGCCGCGCGATCGGCGAGGTTCTCGCCGAGCCGGCGAACGGCCTGTTCGAGGGCGTGCTGTCCGGCTTCGAGAACCACCAGGGCCGCACCGTGCTCGGCCCGGCCGCCCGCCCGCTCGCGCACGTCAAGGTCGGCACCGGCAACGACGGCAGCGTCGAGGGCGCCGTCCAGGGCCGGATCCTGTGCACCTACCTGCACGGCCCGGTGCTGCCGCGCAACCCGCAGATCGCGGACCTGCTGATCGAGTGGGCGACGGGCGTGAAGCCCGCGCCCCTGGACCTGCCCGCCGTCACCGCTATGCGGGCGGAGCGGGTGAAGGCAGCGAGCTGACCGGCAACAACCGGTCCGCGACACCAGGCCAGATCACGGCCATCACGTAGTCGGTTGCGAGCGCGGGCCCCACCGAGGGCCTGCGCTCCATCCACACCGCGAGCCGTTCCGTGGCGCCGACGACGATCTCGGCGAACGCCTCCGCCTCCAGCGGGTCGATCTCCGGCGTGAACGACGCCAGCACGGCCCCGATCATGTCCGTCTGCTGCTGGCGGATGCCTTCCACCTCCTCCTGCGCCGACGGCACGGCCACAGCCGCCTCCTGCCGCAGCAACGCCCAGGACCTGCGGTGCTCGTCGATGAACTCGAAGAACGCGAGCAGGCCGAGCCTCAGGAACTCCTCGGGACTCGCCGCACCCGCGATCGCCGCCGCCGTCTTCTCCCGCAGCTCCGTGCGGGCACGGTGGATGCAGCCGATGAGCAGGCCTTCCTTCGAGCCGAAGTACTCGTAGAGCATCGGCTTCGAGACGCCCACCCGTTCGGCGATCTCGTCCATCGAGGTGGCGAGGTAGCCCTGTTCGGCGAAGATCTCCTCGGCGACGGCGAGCATCTGGGCCATGCGCTGGGCCTTGGGCATGCGGCGCCGTGGAGCTGTCACGACAGCCTCCTGCCAAAGTCCGACATCGTTCTCCTAGTACTTTGATGCTTGTGCGAACGGCGTACAGGTGCCGGGCCTATCCCACTCCTGAGCAAACCAGAATCCTCAACCGCACATGGAGCTCACATTCCTCTCGGAGGTGTCCTGCGTGCCGTTGCAGCGCGCGTTGCGGCACCAGCAGACCGCGTTGCGGAACTTCTTCAGCGGGCGCACCCGTTACCCCAGGTTCAAGCCGCGCACCGGACGCCAGAGCGCACACTTCACACGTTCGGCGTTCCGGATTCGTGCCGGCGTGCTGACACTGGCGAAGATCGCCACACCTTTGCGGTTCGCGTGGTCCTTCGATGACATCGACGTGACCTTGCTCGTTCCGACCATGGTCGTGGTCTGCCGCGAGCCGGATGACCGCTGGTAAGTGACCTTTGCCGTCGACACGGATGCTCCTGCCCCGCTTGAACCTGCCGGACAGGCGATCGGGGTCGATCTCGGCCTCGCCGAGTTCGCGGTGACCAGCCGCAACCCCTCCGGCAAGACGTGCTCCGCGTGTGGGCATCGACTCGCCGAACTCGCACTGTCTGCCCGGCACTGGACGTGTCCGAGCTGCCGCACCCGGCACGACCGGGACCACAACGCGGCGAAGAACATCCTTGCGGCTGGTCGAGCCGTAGCCCGAGACAACTCGGCCGATGCCTGCGGAGCTGATGTCGGACGGCAAGGGCCCACCCTTCCGCAATCGGCCGTGAAACAGGAAACCTGTGCCGCGAGGTACAGCCCGTAGTGGCTGCACGCCTCGAGGCGTGCAGGGCCCCGTCGCAAGAACGGGGAAAGACAGAAATGGAGTCTACCGCTCGTAACTTACTCGGGGTAACCTACTGCGAAGTAGCTACCGCGAGCGGAGGGACTTCCCCATGCACCGAGAGACGAAAGTGGTCGTCATCGGCACCGGCTTCTCCGGCCTCGGCATGGCCATCGAGCTGAAGCGCCGCGGCGAGCACGACTTCGTGGTGCTGGAGAAGGCCGCCGACCTCGGCGGCACCTGGCGGGACAACTCCTACCCGGGCTGCGCGTGCGACGTGCCCTCGCACATGTACTCGTTCTCGTTCGAGATGAACCCGAAGTGGTCGCGGATGTTCGCGCGGCAGGGCGAGATCTTCGGTTACCTGCAGCGCGTCGCCGAGAAGTACCGGCTGCGGCCGCACATCCGCTTCAACACCAAGGTCTCCGGCGCGCAGTGGGACGACGAGGCCAAGCGTTGGAACATCACCACCGAGCAGGGCGACACGTACACGGCTCAGGCCCTGGTCGCGGGCGTCGGCGCGTTGCACATCCCGAACGTCCCGGAGTTGCCCGGCATCGAGAACTTCAGCGGCAAGGCGTTCCACAGCGCGCAGTGGGACCACGACTACGACCTGACGGGCAAGCGCGTCGCCGTCATCGGCACCGGCGCGTCCGCGATCCAGTTCGTGCCGAAGATCGCCGGCCAGGTCGCGTCGATGAAGATCTTCCAGCGCACGCCGCCGTGGATCATGCCCAAGGCCGACCGCGAGATCAACGGCTGGGAGCAGAAGCTGTTCCGCGCCTTGCCCTTCACGCAACGGGCCTACCGCAACTTCGTGTACTGGACACGCGAGTCCTCCGCGCTGGGCTTCGCGGTCAACCCGAAGATCATGCAGTTCGCGCAGGGCATCGCGTTGCGGCACATGAAGAAGCAGGTGCCGGACCCGGCGTTGCGCAGGAAGCTGAAGCCCGACTACACCATGGGCTGCAAGCGCGTGCTGATCTCCAACGACTTCTACCCCGCGCTGGGCAACCCGAACGTCGACCTGGTGACGGACAAGATCTCCGAGGTGCGCGAGAAGTCCGTCGTGGACAGTTCGGGCGTCGAGCACGAGGTCGACGTCATCATCTACGGCACCGGGTTCCACGTCGTCGACTCGTTCGACTACCTGGACATCCAGGGCAAGGGCGGCGTCGACCTCGCGAAGCAGTGGCGCCAGGAGGGCATCGAGACCTACTACGGCATCACGGTCTCGGGCTTCCCCAACCTGTTCTTCCTGCTGGGCCCCAACACCGGACTCGGGCACAACTCGGTCGTGTTCATGATCGAGTCCCAGATCCGGTACATCTCGCAGTGCCTCCAGCTCCTCGAAAAACACCGCGCGGAGGAGCTGGACGTGCGAGTGGAGGCCCAGCAGGAGTTCAACGAGGAGCTCCAGCAGAAGCTCACCAAGGGCGTGTGGACCCAGGGTGGCTGCAAGAGCTGGTACCTCGACGCGCAGGGCGTGAACCGCACCGTGTGGCCGGGATTCACCTGGCGGTACTGGATGCGGACCAAGCGCGTGCGCGCCGAGGACTACGTGCTCACGACGGCTGCACGATGACCTTCAGGGCGGTCCGCTCGTCCATCGCCTGGTAGCCCAGCGCGACGTCGTCGAGCGAGACCGTCCGGTCGAACACGGGACCGGGGTCGATCCGCCCGGCGAGCACGTCGGCCAGCAGCTCCGGCAGGTACGCGCGTGCCGGAGCGACACCGCCGCCGATGGCGATGTTGCGGCCGAACAACTTGCCCAGCGGCAGCCCCGGCATCTCGTGCGGCACACCGACGTAGCCGATCCGGCCACCGTCGCGCACGATGCCCATCGCGGTCTCCCACGACTGCTCGGTGCCGACGCACTCCAGCACCGCGGACGCGCCGAGCCCGCCGGTCATCTCCTTGATCCGCTCGATCGCGGCCTCACCGCGTTCGGAGACCTGGTCCGTGGCGCCGAAGAGCCTCGCGATCTTCGCCCTGTCCTCGTGGCGGCCCATCGCGATGATCCGCTCGGCGCCGAGCCGCTTGGCCGCGAGCACGCCGCACAGGCCGACCGCGCCGTCACCGACGACCGCGACCGTGCTGCCGGGACCGACACCCGCGCCCATGGCGGCGTGGTGCCCGGTGCCCATGACGTCGCTCAGGCTCAGGAACGCGGGCAGCAACGCCGCCGGCGCGTCCGCGGGAACCCGGACCAGCGTGCCGTCGGCCTGCGGCACGCGCACGGCCTCGCCCTGCCCGCCGTCGCTGCCCTTGCTGCCCCAGAAACCGCCGCTGCGGCAGGACGTCTGCAGCCCGGCCTGGCAGTACGCGCACGTGCCGTCGCTCCACACGAACGGCGCGATGACCCGGTCGCCGACCTGGACGCTGCGGACCTCGCCGCCGACCTCCTCGACGATGCCGAGGAACTCGTGCCCGATCCGCTGCCCGCCCTCGCGCTTGGCCACGCCCCGGTACGCCCACAGGTCGCTGCCGCAGATGCACGCGAGCTCGACCCGGACGACGACGTCGGTGGCCTCCTGGAGGGCCGCGTCCGGCACCTCCTCGACTCGGATGTCTCGGGTGCCGTAGATCGTCGTAGCCCGCACCGGGCGCCTCCTCTGTCTCGTTGCCCAACCGTTACATCGTGCTCCTGTCCCGGCGTTCCCGCCGAATCGAGACACTGTGGAATTGCTTACTCGTGCTTAGTATCAGCGGGGTGATCACTGCCGAAGGCCTCGTACGGGCACGCGGAATCCGTTATGCGACAGCTGACCGCTTCGCCGCGCCGTCCCCGGTCGCCTGGGACGGCGTGATCGACGACTCGCGGCGCGGCCCCGCCTGCCCGCAGCCCCCGTCGGCACTGGCGGCGGTGGTCGGCAACTCGGTCGAGGGCCTCTCGTTCGACGAGCACTGCCAGGTGCTCTCGGTGACCGCTCCGGCCGGTGCGTCCGGTCTGCCGGTGATGGTCTGGTTCCACGGCGGCGCGTACGTGACCGGCAGCGGCGAGTCCACGAAGTACGAGGCCGGACTGCTGGCCTCGGAAGGCGTAGTGGTCGTCAGCGTCAGCTACCGCCTCGGCGTCTTCGGCTACCTGCGCGACAACCTCGGTCTGCTCGACCAGCTCGTCGCGCTGCGGTGGGTGCGGGACAACGTCGCGGCGTTCGGCGGTGATCCCGCGAACGTCACGGTCTTCGGGCAGTCCGCCGGCGGCGACTCGGTGTACGCGCTGATGCTCACCGACACCGAGGGCCTGTTCCACCGGGCGATCATGCAGAGCGCGCCGATGGGCACCCGCAGCCCCGAACGCGCGGAGATGACGGCGGCCCTGCGCGCGGCGATCTCCGTCGACGCCTCCACCTCGGTGGAAGACGTGCTGGCGGCCCAGGTCGCGGCCATCGCTGCCGTCGGTTCCCAGTTCTTCCCGTCGGGCAGCATGCCGTTCGCGCCGGAGGTCGACGCCGATCTCACGGCGGCCGCGTCGCGCGTCGAGCTGCTCGTCGGGCACACGGCCGACGACGGCAGCCCGTACGTGCCGAGCCGGGAGCACTGGGAGACCGTGACCGAGCTGATCTTCGCCGGCGGGGCGCGTCAGCTGGCGCAGGACTGGACGGCGGCGGGCGGCCGGGTCGCCACCTACCTGTTCAGCGGGGCACCGTCCGATGCCCCGCTGGGCTCGTGCCACTGCATGGAGCTGCCGTTCCTGTTCGACCCGGAGGGCTGGCTCGGGGCGGGCATGCTCGCCGGCCAGGAACCGGATCCAGTGCTGGCCAAGACACTGCGCGGCGCCTGGACGACGTTCGCGCGAAACGGGCTGGACGCGTTGCCGTCCCGCTCGCTTGAATTCGGCGGATGACCGGCCGCGAACGTTTGCGCACCACCTTCGGCGAGGACGCGGTCCGGTACCACCGGGCACGTCCCACCTATCCCCCGCAGCTGTTCGAACGCCTGTCCGGCCCGCGCATCCTGGAGATCGGTCCCGGAACAGGCCAGGCGACGCTGCCGCTGACGGCACTGGGCGAGGTGACGGCGGTCGAGCTGAGTCCCGATCTGGCGGCTGTCGCCCGTGCCCACGCCCCCGTCGCCAGGGTGATCGTGGCGGACTTCGACGCCTGGCCGCTACCGGACCCGTTCGACCTGGTGGTGTCGGCGACGGCGTTCCACTGGCTCGACCCCGCCACCCGGATGGCCCGCTGCGCCGCGGCCCTGCGGCCGGGAGGCTCGCTGGCCGTGATCTCGACGCACCACGTCGCGGGCGGCACCGAGCAGTTCTTCGTGGACGTGCAGGAGTGCTACGAGCGCTGGGATCCGTCCACACCACCGAACCTGCGGCAGTCTCCCGCCTCGGCGATCCCCTGCGAGTTCGACGAGAGCCCGTTCTTCGGTGAGCCCGAGTTCCACCGCTACGAGTGGGAGCAGGCGTACAGCACCGAGGAGTACGCGGACCTGCTCCTCACGTACTCGAACCACATCGTGCTGCCGGACCGCGACCGGTTGCTCGCGGACGTCCGGCAGCTGATCGACACGCGCTACGACGGCCGGATCGTGAAGCGGTACCTGACCCAGCTGGCCCTCGCGGTCAGGGTCTCCGGCCCCGGTCGGCCATGACCACCACGGCGCCGCCGCCACCCACGAGCACGAGCCCGGCCAGGCCCAGCGGCAGCAGGTCGAAGCCGGTGAACGCCAGGTCCTCCGCGACCTCGTGAGCCGGAGCCGCCTCATGCGCCGGCGCAGCCTGAGGCGCCGGTGGGGCTCCGCCCTGCTGGACCACCGGCGGGACCGACGGGATGGTGGTCGGCGGGGGCTTCACCGCCGGGGTGCAGCCCGTGTGGGCCGGGTTGCCGCGGCCCACGCCGTGGTTCGAGTCGCACTCGTAGCCGGAGTCGGCGTCGGAACCGCCCGGCTGGTGGCCCGGCGGGTTCTTGTTGTCAGCCTTGCCGACGCAGCCGGCGCACGGTCTGCCGTTCGCCTCGCCCGTGCCGTTCCCGTTCTGCGACGGCGAGCCGTCACGCGTCGAGACGTACGGACCGGGCACGTTCGCGCCGTCGCCGCCGAAGTCCGCTTCCGACGGCGGCTGGGGCGTGGAAGTGTCCTGCTTGGACTGTCCCGGTGGGACGTTCGTGTTGTTCGTGATCCCGTTCCCCTTGCCGTTTCCGGGATCGGCGAGCGCGAGGCCGGGCGCCAGCGCCAGCGCGGCGGCCGCCGCGAGGGCGGGGAGTAGACGCGTTGCCTTCATGCACGGGATATAGGACGGTGTGTGACCTGCGTTACACCTGACCTCGGACCGCCTCGGTCGATCTTCAGGCTTCCGACAGGAAGTCCGCGGACGCCCGGTCTTTCCCGGTCGCCCCTTCGGAAGGCGGGAGCTCCATCGGAAATCGCACAGGCCCCGGCGAACACAACACGATGCAACAACCGGGTGCTGCTGACCCTGCGAGTGGGGCAGAACGCCTAGGATGTGCCGCCAAAGGGGCGGGGAGGACACGCATCAGCCGTGCCCTTGTACGAGGAGGTGGCATGGCTGTGTCGACAGCGGCGGTCAACGAGGGCAGGGTCCCCCAGCGGGGCCGTCCTCGCGACGCCAGCAGGGACGACGCCTTACGTCAGGCGGCGCTCGAGGTGATGGCCGAGGTCGGGTACCGGGCCCTCACCATGGACGCGGTGGCGGCCCGTGCGAGAGCGGGCAAGGCGACGATCTACCGGCGGTGGGAGTCGAAGCTCGATCTCGTGATCGACACGTGCACCCAGCTCGCCACGCAGAACCTCGCGGCACCGGACACCGGCTCACTGGCCGGAGACCTGCGCGAGTTCCTCTCGTCGTTCGCCGCGTTCCTCTCAGGACCGATCGGCAAGGCCGCCCAGGCGCTCGTGGGCGAACTTCCGCACGAGCCCGAGCTGGCGACGGCGTTCCGGGAGACGTTCCTGATCTCGCAGCGCGACGTGCTGCGCGGCATCCTGGACCGGGCCGCCGAACGGGGCGAGCTCAAGGCCGACGCACCGCGCGGCATGGCGGTCGAGATCGCGGGCGCGGCCCTGATCTACCGGCTGATGCTGACCGGGGACCCGCTCGACGAGCCGTTCGTGGAGAAGGTCGTCGAGCAGGTGCTCCTGCCGTTGGTGCGAGTTTCCTAGCGGAAGAGCTTGCGGACCAGCGCGAAGCCGACCACGGCGCCGACCGCGATCAAGGTGTACTTGACCCTGGGCTGGCTCAGCACGTCGAGCACGGACGACTTGCCCTGCTCGACGAGCTTCTGCGGGTTGGCGCGCTCGCTGAGCTCGTCCAGGGTGGCGGCCAGCGCGGTGCGAGCCTGCTCGATCTCGCGCTGGATGGTGTCGGGATCGCGAGCCACATGTCCTCCTAGCAGCGGTTCTGCCCACAACCGTAGTGGACGGCCGGGAGTGCGGCTTCGCGCGACCCGGGAGAGCCGCTTCGGGCAACCCAGGAGAGCGTGTACATGGGGTGCCTATAGGCTTCCACCCGAGGGGTCGTAGCCCAATTGGCAGAGGCACTGGGTTTAGGTCCCAGCCAGTGGGGGTTCGAGTCCCCCCGACCTCACCATCTTCCTCGGCCGAGTGTGCTCACGGAGCACGTTCACCCAGGTCAGCTAGCGTGTCCTGCGGGGGCACCCCGCACCCCGGGTCAGGGCTTTTCAGTGGTTCGCCGCAGGGGCCGCCCCGCGGCGGACCACCTTCCGATCAGCGGCTGAGCCTCCTCCAGTGAACTGCTCCGCGAGCCGTTCCCTTCCGTAGAGCCGGACCGACTCCAGTTGCTCGAACCTGCCGGCCCCGGTGAACGTCAGCAGCGACTTGGCCACGAGCGCGGACAGCAGCACCAGCACACGGTCCGAGGGCAGGTCGCAGGCCTGCACCGCGACGTCGAGCCCGAAGCCTCCCTGGCCCTTCGAGATGCACCGGAACACGTGCTGCTCGTCGGCGCTGAGGTGGTCGTAGCTCCACCCGATCGCGGCGCGCAGGCTCTGGTGGCGTGCCGCGGCGGTCCGGTTTCCCCGGTTGAGCAGCTCCAGGCGGTCGTCGAGCCGCGCCAGGACCTCCTTGACGGGCAACAGGGTCACCAGCCTGGCCGCGAGCTCGATGGCCAGCGGGAGGCGGTCGAGACGCGCGCACAAAGCGGCCAGCGCGTCCCCGTCGCCCAGCCGCAGGCCCACCTGGTTCGCGCGGGCCCGGTCGGCGAACAGGGCCACCGCGTCCGTGATCGACAACGGCTGCACCGCGAAGAGGACCTCACCGGGCACCCGCAACGGTTCGCGGCTGGTCGCGATGACCGAGAGACCGGGACAGCCGAGCAGCAACGGCTCCAGCAACGCCGCGCACTCCCCCGCGACGCGTTCGCAGTTGTCCAGCACCAGCAGTGTGTCGCAACCCGCCAGCGCCCGCACCAGCGTGCTCAGCACGGGCTCCCCGACCGGCTCACCGAGCGCCGCCGCACAGGCGCGCGCCACGTCGTTCGCCGGCGCGAGCTCGACCCACACCGCCCGGCTCCCGGCGAACTCCTTGACCAGCCTGCTCTTCCCGACCCCTGCCGGCCCGACGAGCGTGAGCACGCGCGTGCCGGCGAACCCGCCGAGACGGGCCAGTTCGGCGTCGCGGCCGACGAAACTGTCCAGTGCCGTAACGGGTTCGTGCACGCGCTGCCGGTAGGCCCGCTGCCGGCACGCGTTCGAGCAGTACCGCGCCTGTCTGCGCCGGGAGGTGGCGGCCGCGGTGCCGCAGAACGCACACGTCCCCACCTGGTCAGCCATCGAACACGATCGTAGTCAAACGATTTCGGACCGGAAAGGCCTTTCCGGAACGATGTGGACCAACGACACATGTCCAAGTCCCACCAAATCCTCTGTGGAGGAATGATCGGCTCGGTGCGGACCGTCCCCGGCGTGCGCCCTAGGCCCGCGATCAGGCCGCGAGGGCGACCGGCGTGAGGACTCTCACCCTGCACGTTCCGGACGGTCGCGACGGCGCCCGGAACGATCGCGCTCTTCGGGTGAGCACGGGATATTCGGCTCCCCCTAGTGGTCATCCCCCGGTCGAGGTGAGGTTTCCCCCACCCCAACATTGCGGCTCACCCCAATGTCCCCCGGCCACCCCGTCCGTAGCTTGGAACCATGAACTTGGTCGACTGGGTCACCGACCTGATGCACACGGCCGGCGCACCCGGAGCGGCTTTGGCGATCGCGCTGGAGAACCTGTTCCCGCCCCTGCCGAGCGAGGTCTTCCTGCCCCTGGCCGGCTTCACCGCGGCCCAGGGCAAGATGTCGCTGCTCGACGCCATCCTCTGGACCACGTTCGGCTCGGTCGTGGGCGCGCTGCTGCTGTACTGGATCGGCGCCGTGCTGGGCCGTGACCGGGTCCGCCGCATCGCCTCCCGCATGCCGCTGATCCGGGTGTCCGATGTGGACAGGACGGAGGCCTGGTTCCTGCGCAACGGCTACCGAGCGGTCTTCTTCGGCCGCATGATCCCGGTCTTCCGGAGCCTGATCTCGATCCCGGCCGGCGTCGAACGCATGCGATTAGCACCGTTCCTCGCCTACACCGCCGCGGGCAGCCTGCTGTGGAACACGGCGCTGATCCTCGCGGGCTACCTGCTGGGCGACAACTGGCACCTGGTCGAGCAGTACGTGGGCATCGGCTCGAAGGTGGTCCTGGGCCTGGCCGTCGTGGCCGTGCTGATCTTCGTGGTCACCCGGCTCGCGAAGAGGCGCGCCAACTCACGAGTCTGAACGCCCCGCACCGCAGGTGTCACGCCGAAGCCACTTGCGGCCCCCGAGTCTGCCCACATGGCCAGGCAACGCCGGTCAACTGCGACAGGTTGCAGCACCCCAGTTCACACGCCACACCCGTACCGCTCGCGTCCCTTGACCACGTCCGCACGCAGCGACTCCGGCCAGTCCCAGCCCAGGCCGCCTAGTTCGCGACCTTCAAGCTGTCCAGGTAGCCCATCAGCTCACGAACGGCACTGCGCCCGGCCCGGTTCGCCCCGATCGTGCTGGCCGAAGGCCCGTACCCCACGAGGTGGATCCGCGGGTCGGACACGACGCGGGTCCCGTCCACCTGGATCCCGCCGCCGGAGGCCCGCAGGTGCAACGGCGCGAGGTGGTCCAGGTCGTGCCGGAACCCGGTGGCCCACAGGATGACGTCGGCGTCGAAGCGTTCCCCGGACGCCCACTCGACACCGGTTGGCGTGACGCGCTCGAACATCGGCCTGCGGTCCAGCACCCCGGAGGCGATGGCGGCACGGGTCTGGTCGGTCAGCGGCAGGCCGGTGACGCTGACGACGCTGCGCGGGATCAGGCCGGCTCGCACGCGTTCCTCGACCATGCCGACCACCCAGCGGCCGTAGTCCTCGGTGAACGGACCCTCCCGCCACACCGGTTCGTGCCGCGTCACCCAGCGGGTCTCCGCTGCGAAGGGAGCGAGTTCCATCAGCTGTTGCGTAGCGGACGCGCCGCCGCCCACGACCACGACGCGCTTGCCCGCGAACTCGGCGGGACCCTGGTAGTCGGCGGTGTGCAGCTGGCGGCCCTGGAACGTCTCCTGGCCCGGGTAGTACGGCCAGAACGGGCGGCGCCACGTGCCGGTCGCGTTGATCAGACCGCGGGTGGTCCAGACGCCGCCGGTGGTCTCCACCTCGAGCAGCGCGCCGTCGTTCACCACCTGGGTGACGTTCACCGGGCGCACCACGGGCAGGTCGAAGAGCTGTTCGTAGCGGGCGAAGTAGGACGGGATCGCCTCGTTGGCGGGCTCGTCGGGCGAGGGTTGTTCGAACGGCATGCCGGGCAGCTCGTGGATGCCGTGCACGGTCCGCATGCGCAGGCTCGGCCAGCGGTGCAGCCAGGCGCCGCCGGGAGCGTCGTTCGCGTCCAGCACCACGTGGCCGACGCCACGCCGCTGCAAGAAGTACGAGGCGGACAGGCCCGCCTGTCCCGCGCCGATCACCACCACATCCGTCACATCCCGGTCAACGGAAGGAGGCAGCCGGTTCTTCTCACCTGTGACCCACAAAACATCGGGCAAAAGGTCCGGGTGACCGCTAACTTCCGGGAGCGTGCACCTAACTCTGACGATGGCGTTGCTCGCGGCGCCCGTTTCCACGACGGCCCCCGTTCCCGAGCCGACGGCCTCCTACGCGGTCTACGACCGGATCACGCACAAGGTGACCGGCCGGGACGTGCACAAACCGATCAGGTCCGCGTCCCTGGTGAAGATCCTGATCGCGATCGAACAGCTGGAGACGCGGGGCGACGACCCGCGCATCGAACCCATGCTGCGGGTCAGCGACGACAACGCGGCGAGCGAGCTGTGGGTGGAGAACGGGTGGGAGCAGCTCGTCGTGCGCACGGCCGAGCGGTTGAAGCTCGACGACACGCGGCCTCCGGAGAACCGCGGCATGTGGGGTTACACGGCCGTGAGCGCCTCGGACGTCGTGAAGATCTACCGGTACGTGCTGGAGGACGCGAAGCCGAAGGTGCGGCACACGATCATGGGCCACCTGCAGCGGGCCGAGAAGTGCGCGTCTGATGGGTTCGACCAGTCGTTCGGGCTGCCGTCCGCCACGTGGAAGCCCGCGTTCAAGCAGGGCTGGTCGGGGTTCGGCGACCCGGCGAAACCGTGCGTCGACAGGCCGCGTCCGCGCGTGCAGTGGGACCTGGACACGAAGTCACCGGCGCTGCACACGTCCGGGACGTGCTGGTTCAGCATCGTCGCGGTGCTGACGCTGCACCCGGAGGGCACCACCTACGAGAAGGCCGCGAAACGAGTTACCAGGCTCACGGAAGAAGTCACGAAGTATCGGTGTTGATCGATGCATGAGCCGTCTGACTGAGATCCCGCTGTCCGTTCTCGACCTGGCCCCCATCACGTCGGGGTCGGACGCGACGACCGCGCTGCGGAACTCGCGGGAGCTCGCTCAGCAGGCCGAACGCCTCGGATACCACCGCTACTGGTTCGCCGAGCACCACAACATGCCGGGCATCGCCTCGTCCGCGCCGGCCGTGCTGATCGGGCACATCGCGGACGCGACCCGGACGATCCGCGTGGGTTCGGGCGGCGTCATGCTGCCCAACCACGCGCCGCTGGTGGTCGCCGAGCAGTTCGGCATGCTCGAGGCGTTGCACCCCGGCCGCATCGACCTCGGCATCGGCCGCGCGCCCGGCACCGACCAGAAGACGGCGCGGGCGCTGCGGCGCACCGAGGCCGGGCTCTCCGCGGAGAACTTCCCGCAGGAGCTGACCGAGCTGATCAAGTACTTCGAGGGCACCGCCGAGCTCAACGCCGTGCCCGCCGCCGGCAACAAGCCGCCGATCTGGCTGCTCGGCTCGTCCGGCTACAGCGCGCAGGCGGCGGGCGTGCTGGGCCTGCCGTTCGCGTTCGCCCACCACTTCAGCGCGCAGAACACGCTGCCCGCGCTGGAGCTGTACCGGCGGCACTTCCGGCCGTCCGAGGTGCTCGACGAGCCGTACGCGATGGTGTGCGCCTCGGTCGTCGTCGCCGACACCGACGAGCACGCCCGCTACATCGCGGGTCCGGGAGCGCTCTCCTTCGTGCGGCTGCGCCAGGGCCGCCCGGCTCCGCTGGCCACGCCGCAGGAGGCCGCGGACTACCCGTACACCGAGATCGACGAGCTGGTGATCGAGGACCGCATGGCCAGCCAGGTCATCGGGTCCCCCTCCACGGTCCGCGCCGGGCTCGACGAGTTGATGGAGTCGACGGCGGCCGACGAGCTCATGGTGACGACCATCGTGCACGGGCACGACGACCGCCTGCGTTCGTTCGAGCTCCTCGCGGGGCTGGCCGAACGGACGCCGTCGCTGGGCCGTTCAGCCGCACATACGTGAGTCGGCCAGGCGTGAGCTTCACGTTTTGTACGACTCTAGTTGGTCTGAACGGGTGATAAACGGCTCCGCTTGTAGCGCGGGGCACACAGTGGGCGATGATCGGTATGAGCGCGCACGCCCCCCGACGCGCTCCCTAGCGTGACCCGCGGCCTCGGCCGCAGGACGGCGTGGGGCCGGCGCACTCTGTGGCGCCGCCCACGCCGCCCATCACGAGTCGGCCACGTCCCGGCACCAGGTCCGCTTCAGAGGCCTCTTTCATTCGTACTTCCCTCTTCGGCACCGTCACAGTTGACGTGAGTCGTCCACACCCACCGCCGGGGTGGGAAAGGGGAGTTCGTGAAGTTCGCCAAATCGGCCGCGGCCCTGTGCCTGTTGCTGGCCGTGGCGGGATGTGCGGGCCCCAGTGTCGCCGTCACCCCCGACGAGAACCTGACGGTCGAGCAGCGAGCCGAGACGCCGAGCGCGTCCGGTGCCGCCGCGTACGGCACGCAACGCGTGTGGGCCTCGGGCCTGTCCGTCGTGGTGTCCGCTCCCCGCTCCCTCGTGCCGTCCGAAACGGCGATCCCGAAGGCCGGCCGCACCGCGGTCTTCACGATCACCGTCTACAACGGCTCCAAGGCCCCCTACCGGCCCTCCCAGCTCTCCGTGCGCGCCACGGCCGACGGTGAACCCGCCGCAGAGCTCGTCGACTCCGTGCAGGGCCTCAACGGCCTCGCCGCCGCGGTCGCCGAACTCCCGCCGGGCCGCGACACCCAGCTCCAGCTGGCGTTCGCGGTGCCCGAGTCCCCGGTGCGCGTGCAGCTGACCATCCAGCCGGGCGGGCAGGGCCAGGACGCGCCCACCGTCTTCGAGGGCCAGGCCTAGTCTTCCGGGCATGACCAGTCGTCTCGAACCTGGTGACACCGCGCCCGCGTTCACGCTGCCCGACAGCGAGGGCAAGCCGGTGTCCCTGTCCGACTACCTCGGCAAGTCCGTGGTCGTGTACTTCTACCCGGCCGCGAGCACGCCGGGCTGCACCAAGCAGGCCTGCGACTTCCGCGACAGCCTCGCGCAGCTGAACGACCTCGGCTACGAGGTGGTCGGCGTCTCGCCCGACAAGCAGGAGAAGCTCGCGAAGTTCCGCGACGCCGAGGGCCTGACCTTCCCGCTCCTCGGCGACCCGGACAAGAAGGTCCTGACCGAGTGGGGTGCGTTCGGCGAGAAGCAGAACTACGGCCGCACCGTCCAGGGCGTCATCCGCTCGACGTTCCTCGTCGGCCCCGACGGCAAGGTCGTCAAGGCGATGTACAACGTGCGCGCCACCGGCCACGTCGCCAAGCTCCTGCGCGAACTCCCCGCCTGATTTCCCGCCGAACACGAGGGCCGCCGTCGCTCCTGTTGCGACGGCGGCCCTTTTTTCAGGTATGTTGGGTTCGAGGGCGTGCAACAAAGCCGCCCCTGTTCCGGTGAGGGTGATACACCGTGTGTCGTTTGACGGCACCTAGCGGCCCCGACATCCCGTCTGATTTCATCTTGCGAGTCCACTTCCCCACGCGCGGCGGCTGACCAGGGCTTTTCGCCCTCTGTCAACCGTTGTCTTCAACACGCACGCCTAGCGCTGCGTGCATTTCGTGCTGGGAAGATTCAATGCTCAAGTGGATACTGCTCGCCCTCGCCGTGGGCGCGGAGGTTTTCGCGACCCTCTGCCTCAAATACTCCGACGGCTTCACCAAACCGTGGCCCACAGCGGGCCTCGGCGCCGGCTTCCTGACCGCCCTCTACCTCGAATCGCTCGTGATCAGAATGGGCGTGCCGGTAGCGATCACCTATGCGATCTGGGCAGGCGCCGGCATCGCCCTGGTGGCGATCACGAGCCGCGTGCTCTTCGCCGACCCGCTGAACCTCGCGATGCTCGCCGGCATGGCCCTGATCGCCGCGGGCGTCTGCGTCGTGTCCGTCGCGTCGCACGCGCAGGCCGCCGCGGTCTGACCTGAACGCCGGGACCGAGGACCTCGGTCCCGGCGTGACTAGGACAGCTCGCGCAGGTACGGGACCAGGAGCTTCAGGGCGCGGCCCCGGTGGGACTGCGCGTCCTTCTCCTCGGCCGTCATCTCGGCTGAGGTGATCTCGTACCCCTCGGGCACGAAGATCGGGTCGTAGCCGAAACCGTTGGTGCCGCGACGCGCCCGCAGCAACGTGCCGCGCCACTCGCCGCGCACGACGACCTCTTCGCCGCCCGGCACGACAAGAGCGACGACCGACACGAAGGCCGCGCCGCGGCGTTCGTCCGGGACGTCGCCGAGCTGGCCCAGGAGCAGGTCCAGGTTGGCGTCGTCGTCGCCGTGGCGGCCCGACCAGCGGGCGGACAGCACGCCGGGCATGCCGTTCAGCTCGTCCACGGCCAGGCCGGAGTCGTCCGCGATGGAGACCAGGCCGGTGGCCAGGGCGGCGTCGCGGGCCTTGGCGACGGCGTTGCCCTCGAAGTCGGGTGCGGTCTCGGGGGCCTCCGGGAACTCCGGCACGTCCGAGAGGGACAGCACCTCGATGCCGGTCAGGTCCTCGGCGACGACGATGCGCTGGAGTTCGCGGAGCTTCTTCGCGTTGCGGGAGGCCAGGAGCAGCTTCATCGCTTGCTCGCCTTGGGCTCCGGCAGGATGCCGGGGTAGGGCGCGGCCAGTGCCTCGGCCTGGAGGCGGTTCAGCTCGGCGCAGCCCTGCAGGGCGATGTCGAGCATGCGGTCCAAAGTGGACCGGGCGAACGTCGCGCCCTCGCCGGTGCCCTGGACCTCGATCAGCGTGCCCGCGTCGGTGGCGACGACGTTCATGTCGACCTCCGCGCGCGAGTCCTCCTCGTACGGCAGGTCGAGGCGCACGCGGCCGTCGACCACGCCGACCGAGATGGCGGACACCGCGCACGAGAGGGGTGACGGGTCGGCCAGGCGGCCTGCCGCGCCCAGGTACGTCACCGCGTCGGCCAGCGCCACGTAGGCGCCGGTGATCGCGGCGGTACGGGTGCCGCCGTCGGCCTGGATGACGTCGCAGTCGATGACGATGGTGTTCTCGCCCAGCGCCGCCAGGTCGATGCAGGCCCGCAGGGAACGGCCGATCAGGCGCGAGATCTCGTGCGTGCGGCCGCCGATGCGGCCCTTCACGGACTCGCGGTCGCTGCGGCTGTGCGTGGCCGACGGGAGCATCGCGTACTCGGCGGTCACCCAGCCGAGGCCGGAGCCCTGGCGCCACCGGGGGACGCCTTCGGTGACACTCGCGGCGCACAGCACGCGGGTGTTCCCGAACTCGATCAGGACCGAGCCCGCGGGCCAGGTCTGATATCCACGCGTGATCCGGATGTCACGCAACACGTCGTCGTTTCGCCCGTCGCTTCGCACCACGGCGCCTACCCTAATGAACCCTGCGGAGCGCCATGGCGTAGGGAGATACATGCTGACGATCGACGGTATTCCGCTCCACCCCTTGCTGGTGCACGCGGTGGTCGTGCTGTTGCCTCTCGCGGCGCTCAGTTCGGTCGCGATCGCGCTGGTCCCGGCCTGGCGGCGCAGGTACGCGTGGCCCGTTCTCGGGGTCACGCTGGCCGGTGTCGCGGCGGTCCCGATGGCCAAGCAGGCGGGCGAGGACTTTCAGGCCGCGCTTGCGAAGAACGGTGTGCAGAACCCCGCGATCCAGACGCACGCCGACCTCGGCACCACGCTGCTGCCCATCGCGCTCGGGTTCGGCGTCGCGGTGATCGCCCTGCTGGTCGCGGGCCGGCTCGCGGACCGCGAACGCCAGGCGGAGGCACCCACCACGAAAACGTGGCGGGTGCTCTCAGTCGTGGTGTCCGTGCTGGTCGTGCTGCTCGCGGTCGGCACGACGGTGCAGACCGTGCGCGCCGGTCACAGCGGTTCGGAAGCCGTCTGGAGCGGTGTCGGCAGCTGAAGCGGCGACGTCGCCGACTGCTTCAACGTCCGCGTGACCGTGCAGAACTGCTCCACGGCGCGCCGGACGACGGTTTCCAGCGCCTCCGGGTCGTCCACTGCGGACAGGTCGTACGAGAGCGTCACCGGGATGGAGATCACCTCGTTGCCGCTTTCGGACTGGACCGCGTCCGCCTCCGCTGTCAGTTCCCCGCCGCCGGTTCTGCGCAGGATCAACGTCTCCGACGTCACCATGGCGCACCCCGCGGCGGCCGCGACCAGCAGTTCGACCGGGCTGAACGAGCCCTCCTGGCCCTTGCGGCCGATCCGCACCGACGCACCGCGCCCGTTGGAAGCGACGAACTCGTGCTCGCCGACGCGCTCCAGGTTGATCATGTCCGCTCCCCCACCTCGTACCGGCCGCCCTGCACGACCAGCTCACTGGGCCCGCCGAACGCCGACCGGGCCTCCTCCAGCACGTCCTCGCGCGACGTCCACGGCGGCACGTGCGTGATCAGCAGCCGCCCGGCCCCCGCCCGCGCGGCCAGTTCCCCCGCCTCGCGCCCGGACAGGTGCAGGTCCGGCTGCCGGTCGGGGGCGTGCGTCCAGCTCGCCTCGCTCAGCAGGACGTCCACGCCGGACGCCAGCGAGTCCAAGGCGGCACAGGGCCCGCTGTCCCCCGTGTACGCCAGCGTCACCCCGCCGCACGAGAGCCGGAACCCGTAGGCCTCGCAAGGATGTGCGACCACGGCGGAGTCCACGGTGAACGGTCCGATCTCCACTCGCGAACCCAGGCCGTGGAACGAGAAGACGTCGCTGAAGTCCAGTGACGACCGCTCGGCCTCGTTCGGCGCGTAGGCGGCGACGAACCGCGAGTGCGCCTCGGCGGGCGCGAACACGGGCAACGGCCCGGATGGCGGAAGAGGGTGGTATTTCCTTGCCACATAAAGGGAAGACACGTCGACGCAGTGGTCCGGGTGCAGGTGCGAGAGCACCAGCGCGTCCATCGAGAACAGCGGCCGCTCCTCCTGGAACCGCGACAGCACGCCGTTGCCGAACTCCAGCGCCAGCGTGAACCCGTCGGCCTCCAGCAGGTACCCCGAGGCCGCCGCGCCGGGTCCGGGGATGCTGCCGGAGCAGCCGAGCACGGTCAGCAGCACGTCAGCCCCACTGTTCGAAGGTCGGCAGGAACCGGGCCGCGAGCTTCGCGAACCGCTCGGGCGGGCCGGTGCACGTCACGCGGTGCACGGCCGGCTCGGAGGTGGCGAACTCGTCGCGTTCGGTCAGCAGGCGCACGACGTCCTTCACCGTCTCCTCGGCGCTCGACACCAGCGTCACGTGCTCGCCCATGACGATCTGGATCACGCCCGTCAGCAGCGGGTAGTGCGTGCAGCCCAGCACGACCGTGTCCACATCGGCGCGCTGCAACGGTTCCAGGTAGGCCTGCGCCAGGCCGAGCACCTGCCGGCCGGAGGTGATGCCGCGCTCCACGAAGTCGACGAACCGGGGGCACGCCGCCGCCGTCACCGTCACGTCGCGCGCCGCCTGGAACGCGTCCTGGTAGGCGTGGGAGTTGATCGTGCCGACCGTGGCGATCACGCCGACCCGGCCGCTGTGCGTCGTCCTCACCGCACGGCGCACGGCGGGAAGGATCACCTCGACCACCGGCACGTCGTAACGCTCACGGGCGTCGCGGAAGCAGGCGGCGGACGCGGTGTTGCACGCGATCACGAGCATCTTCGCGCCCTCGTCCACGAGCCGGTCGCAGATCTCCAGGGCGTGCTTGCGCGCCTGCGCGATCGGTAGCGGTCCGTAGGGACCATGAGCCGTGTCGCCGATGTAGTGGATCGACTCGCCCGGCAGCTGGTCCATGATCGCGCGGGCGACGGTGAGGCCGCCGACGCCCGAGTCCATGATCCCGATCGTCACGCCGTGAATGTAGCCGGTGTTTTAGTGCGCCGGTTGTCGCGAGAAACACCCCACGCGGCCAGAACTCCGCCGATTGCGCCGAACAGGTGGCCTTCCCACGACACACCGGGCTGGCCGGGCAGCACGCCCCACAGCGCGGCGCCGTACAGCATGAACACGCCGACGGCGATCACCAGTTGCAGCCACGAGCGCGCGAAGATCCCGCGCACCAGCAGGAACGCGAGGAAGCCGAACACCAGCCCGGACGCGCCGATGTGGCTGCCGTCGCTGCCGAGCACCCACACGCCCAGCGCGGACGACAACCAGATGACGGCGGTGACCTGGAAGAACTGCTTGAGACCGCCCGAGTTCGCGAGGAACCCCAGCAGCAGCAACGGAACCGCGTTGCCGGTGAGGTGGCTCCAGTCGCCGTGGATCAACGGCATCCACAGCAGGTTGTCCCACTCGCCGAAGTCACGCGGCCGCACGCCGTCGTCCTCCAGCGAGCCGCCGGTCGCCACGTCGAAGGCCTCGACGGCGTAGAGGAAGCCGACGAACCCCGCCACGACGAGCAGCGACAGCACTGGATGCGGCGGTATAACCCGTTTCGCGAGCGCGGTGCGGTCCACGTCTCCAGCGTACGTGGCGACTAGGGTGGTTGGGTGTCGATCGAAGTAGCGGTGCGCGTGTCCGCCCAGCTCGGTGAGGGCCCGACGTGGGACCACAGCAGCTCCACGTTGCTGTGGGTGGACATCCTCGCCTCCGAGGTGCACCGGTACGCACCCGCGCGGGACGACGACGCGGTGCTCGTGGTGCCCCAGCACGTGGGCGCCGCCAAGCCGCGCGCGCAGGGCGGCCTCGTCTGCAACCTGCGCGACGGCATCGCGCTGGTCGACCGCGACGGCGCCAAGAGCTGGCTCGTCTACTGGGCCCGTGACGGTGTGCGCGGCAACGACGCGGGCATCGACCCGTCGGGCCGCCTGTGGGCCGGCACGATGCGCTACGACCAGGCCGCCGACGAGGGCTGGCTCGCCAGGATCACCGGCGACGGCTCCGCGAAGGTCATGGTGGACAAGGTGAACACGAGCAACGGCGTCGGCTGGAGCCCGGACGGCACGCTCATGTACTTCATCGACACGCCGACCCGCCGCATCGACGTCCTCGACTTCGACAACGCCACCGGCACCGTCGCGAACCGCCGCCCGCTCACCCACGTCGGCAACACCGACGGCTGGCCGGACGGGCTCACCGTGGACGCCGAGGGGTGCGTGTGGGTCGCGCTGTGGGGTGGCCACGCCGTGCGCCGCTACACCCCGGCCGGTGAGCTCGACCGCGAGATCGAGGTGCCCGTGGACAACCCGACCGCGTGCTGCTTCGGCGGTGCCGACTTCACCGACCTCTACGTGACGTCCGCACGTGCAGGACTGTCCGACCAGGCGCTGATGGACCGGCAGCTCAACGGTTCCGTGCTCGTGCTGCCCGGCGCCGGGCAGGGCGTGCCGAGCGTCGCGTTCAACGGCTGAGGCGCGCTGCCGCAGGGGTCCCCCCGAGCTGGGAACCCCTGCGTCACAACCTACTCGGCACCACCGGCAAGATCGTCGGGCTCACGCCCAGAGGTGGCCGTCCAGGCGGGCGGACGCCTCGTCCAGGGTTCCGGCGTAGGCGCCGGTGGACAGGTACTTCCACCCCGCGTCGCAGACGATGAACACGATGTCCGCGGACTTCCCCGCGACCGTGGCCTTCTGCGCCACGGCCAGCGCGGCGTGCAGGATCGCCCCCGTCGAGATGCCGGCGAAGATGCCCTCGGTCTCGAGCAGCTGCCGGGTGCGGCGCAACGCGTCGTAGGACCCGACCGAGTACCGCCCGGTCAGCACCGACTCGTCGTACAGCTCCGGCACGAAGCCCTCGTCGAGGTTGCGCAGGCCGTAGACCAGCTCGCCGTACCGGGGTTCGGCGGCGATGATCTGCACGTCCGGCTTGGCCTCGCGCAGGTACCGCCCGACGCCGACGAGCGTGCCCGTCGTGCCGAGACCGGCGACGAAGTGCGTGATCTGCGGCAGGTCCTTCAGGATCTCCGGCCCCGTGCCGCGGAAGTGCGCCTCCGCGTTCGCCGGGTTCCCGTACTGGTAGAGCATCACCCAGTCCGGGTTCTGCTTGGCGATCTCCTTCGCCGTGGCGACGGCCTGGTTCGACCCGCCGGCGGCAGGCGAGAACACGATGCGCGCGCCGTACGCCTGCAGCAGCTGCTTGCGCTCGGTCGAGGTGTTCTCGGGCATCACGCACACCAGGCCGTAGCCCTTGAGCTTCGCGGCCATGGCGAGCGAGATGCCGGTGTTGCCGGACGTGGGCTCGAGGATCGTCGCACCGGGACGCAGCACGCCGTCCCGCTCCGCCGCCTCGATCATGGCCAGCGCGGGCCGGTCCTTGATCGAGCCGGTCGGGTTGCGGTCCTCGAGCTTCGCCCAGAGGCGCACGTCCTCGGACGGCGACAGGCGCGGCAGGCCCACCAGCGGCGTCCCGCCGAGCGCGTCCAGGAGCGAGTCGTAACGGGCCATGGGGAAGATCAGCCGCCCGCGACGGCCGGGAGGATGGTGACGTTGTCGCCGTCCTTCACCTCGGCCGCGAGGCCGCCGGAGAAGCGCACGTCCTCGTCGTTGACGTAGACGTTGACGAAGCGGTGCAGCGTGCCCTCCTTGACCAGGCGGGCCTTGAGGCCGCCGTGGTTGTTCTCCAGGTCGTCGATGACCTCGGCGAGCGTCGTACCGGCAGCGGACACCGACTTCTCGCCCCCGGTGTGGGTGCGCAGGATCGTCGGGATCGACACGGTGACTGCCATGGTGGTTCTACCTCCGGGAAACGGGTGCAACTCAGGATTCGACGATCTTGACCGGTTCCTCGGTCACGACACCGTCGACGATGCGGTACGACCGCAGCTCGTGCTCGATCGGGTCACGCGTGGAGACCAGCACGTAGTGCGCCTCCGGCTCGCCCGCGAACGAGATGTCGGTGCGGGACGGGTACGCCTCCGTGGCGGTGTGCGAGTGGTAGATGACCACCGGCACCTCGTCGTTCGCGTCCATCCCGCGCCACACCTTGAGCTGCTCGGCCGCGTCGAACCGGTAGAACGTGGGGGACCGCTCCGCGTTCTCCATCTCGATGAAGCGCTCAGGGCTGTCGGACCCGTACGGCCCGGCGATCACCCCGCACGCCTCGTCGGGATGGTCGCGGCGCGCGTGGGCCACCATCGCGTCCACCAGGTC
Organism: Lentzea californiensis; assembly: GCF_024648825.1. Classification (GTDB taxonomy): domain Bacteria; phylum Actinomycetota; class Actinomycetes; order Mycobacteriales; family Pseudonocardiaceae; genus Lentzea; species Lentzea californiensis. The sequence continues at coordinate 173,773 of NZ_JANBBE010000004.1, read as the reverse complement.
ACGGCGAATCACCAGCACGTGCTCAATCCTACGGGCTGGCGAGAGTTGTCTCGGTATGCGAGATACCCGCCCTCAGCCGCTTGCTTCAGCTCTGGCTTATATTAGCGACGGCTACTACAGTGACCGCCGTGCACGCGTTCGACGTACTCGCGGACCCGGTCCGCCGGCGGATCCTGGAACTGCTCGCCAGTGGCGAGCGGGCGGCAGGGGACGTCGGCGAGGTGGTCCAGGCGGAGTTCGGGATCACCCAGTCCGCCGTGTCGCAGCACCTGAAGGTGTTGCGCTCGTCCGGGTTCGTCGAGGTCAGACCCGAGGGCACGCGACGGCTCTACGCCGTGGCGCCCGACCCGTTGCGGGAGATCGACGCCTGGCTCGGCCACTTCCGGCGGTTCTGGGAACCGCACTTCGACGCGCTGGCGACCGAGCTTGCACGCGGCAAGCGTGAACGCAGACTGGAGGCAGAAGGTGACTGACCGCTCCTACGAGGACGGAAAGCTCGTCATCCGGCGGCACTACAAGGCAGGGCGCGAGGACGTCTGGGACGCCATCACCACGCCGGAACGCCTGGTCAGGTGGTTCCTGCCGATCAGCGGCGACCTCCGCCCCGGCGGCCGCTACCAGCTGGAGGGCAACGCGGGCGGCGAGGTCGTCCGCTGCGAGAGGCCCAGCGAGATCGGCCTGACCTGGGAGATGGGCGGCGGCGTCACCGAGGTCGTCGTGAGGCTCGAACCGGACGGCGACTCGACGGTGCTCACGCTGTCGCACTCCCCCGTGCCCGGTGAGCTCGTCCCGAACGCGTCTCCGACCATGTGGGGTCTCGGCGCGGGCTGGGAGATGGGCCTGCACGCGCTGGAGGACTTCCTCGCCGGAGACCTGCCCGAAGGCGCCGCGAAGGACTGGATCGCGACCGCGTCGCAGGACGACCTGATGGCCGCGGGAGTGCGAGCGCAGCAGATCAGCGACGCGTGGACGGAGGTGCTCTCGTGAAGTTCACCAAGGAGGTCGTGCTCGACAGGCCGATCGAGACCGTGCGGGTGATCACGTCGGACCCGGCGCACCTGCACCAGTGGCAGCCGGACCTGGTCAGCATCACCCAGCACAGCGAGACGCCGGGCGCCACTGGTGCCACGGCGACGCTGAAGTACCGCAAGTTCACCCTGGAGGAGACGGTGCTGTCCGCGACCGCCGACGAGCGGATCTCCCGCTACCGGACGACCGGGATGGTGCACACGATCACCAACCGCTACTCGGCGATCGACGACCAGCACACGCTGCTCGTGTGCGACAACGAGTTCGAGCTGTCCGGCCTGCTGAAGCTCGGCCGCAGGGTGCTCGAGAAGTCGCTGCGCGAGCAGGTCGAACGCAACGTCGAGAACTTCAAGGCGTTCATCGACGCCGGCTGAGCACCACCACGAGGTAGAGGGCGAGCAACGCCACCCCGCGCCGTCGCTGTCCCTGGTCGAGCCCGCGCCACGCGGCCAGCTCCGCCCACGCCGCGAACGGGGTGGCGGCGACACCCAGCTTCATCAGCACCTTCCCCAGCCCCGGCGGCACGAGGAACGCCGCGGCGAACAGCCCTGCGGGCGCGACCACCGCCAGTTCCCTGCCGGGGATCTCCCGCGCCGCACCGGGCGGCGCCAGCTCGGACACGACACCTGCTGCCTGATCGATGACATCGGTCATGCCCGGTGTGTACCCACTCAGAGGTCGCGGAAAGCCGTCACACCGTTCAAAGACGTCGCCTCGCGCGTGCCGGACACCACGGCCTCGGCGAACATCTCCGCGGCGGCCGTGCACAACGCGTCCAACGCGAACGCGCGCGGCTCCGCGAGCGGCACGGCACCCGTGGCCAGGGCGAACACCGTGTCGCCGTCGAACATCGAGTGCGCGGGCCGCACGGCGCGGGCCAGGCCGTCCTGCGCGGCCATGGCGAGCCGCTGGCACTCCGCCTTGGACAGGTCCGCGTCCACCGCGACCACGCCGATCGTCGTGTTGAGGCCCTCGGGCTTGCGTTCCGGCAACTCCACCGGCGACGTCCCGAGCGAGGGCAGCCACGGCAGGCCGGACGCGCGGTCGACGACCTCGCCGGAGGCGTTCACCACGGCGAGCGCGCCGATCCGGTGCGCGCCGGCCGTGGCCGTGGCGGCACCGACACCGCCCTTGAGCGAACCGACCCGCGCACCGGCGCCCGCGCCGACGCAGCCCAGTGCGAAGGACTCCGCGGCGGCCTCGCAGGCCGCGTGGCCGAACGAGGCGTCCGGACGATTGCCCCACTCCGACATCGGCAGGTCGAAGATCACCGCGCCCGGCACGATCGGCACGACGTGGTGCGGCTGCGCGCCGACCCGGAAGCCGATCGACCGTTCCGACAGCCAGCGCATGACGCCGTCCGCGGCCGCGAGCCCGTAGGCCGAGCCACCGGACAGGCAGATCGCGTGCACCTGCTGGACCAGGTTCGCCGGGTCCAGCAGATCGGTCTCGCGGGTGCCGGGAGCGCCGCCCCGGCTGTCGACGGCACCGACGGCTCCGGCCGGCACCAGCACGACCGTCGTCCCCGTCGCCCAGCCCGGTTCGACCCGGTGGTGGTGGCCGACGAGGACGCCGGGGATCACGGCGACATCGCTTCGACGAGCGTGTCCTGCACCCAGGTCAGCCAGTGGTAGACGCCGAGGTGCGGTGACCTCGGGTCCTCCGGCGGCAGTTCCTCCGGCATGTCCTCGGTGACGTCCAGCGCCGTCCCCAGGGCCAGACGCACGTCGTTGAGCGACGACATCCAGGCCTCGGCTTCCGCGATGGTCAGCCGGATCTCACCGCCGTCGGGCGAGCAGGTCCGCAGCACGGTCTCGGCCGCACCCGTCTTGTGGTCCAGAAGCTCCGGCTCGTGCAACGAGCGCAACGCCGCCGCCGAGTTGACCTCGTCCGGGTCGGGCGCGTCGTCGTCGAGGCGGTGGAAGTCGGGCAGCAGCCTGCCCAGGATCGGGTCGTCGGGAGCCTCCGACGACCCCGTCCTGATGCCTGTGAGCTCCGCCAGCTCGTCCTGGGGCGCCTCCTCGGCGCGCGCCAGCAGCATGTCCTGGATCTGGCTGACCAGACCGCGCACGACCGCGGCCTCCTGCCGATCCAGCCTGCCGACGACGACGTCGCCGTCGCGGATCCACCTCTTCACGAGGCCCGCTGCATGGTCGCCCAGAGCCCTGCCGCGTGGAGTTTCGCCACGTCGGCCTCCACCTTGTCCTTGGTCCCCGATGTCACGATCGCCTTGCCCTTGTGGTGCACGTCGAGCATCAGCTTGGTCGCATGGTCCCTGCTGAACCCGAACAGCTTCTGGAACACGTACGTCACGTAGGACATGAGGTTTACCGGGTCGTTCCAGACCACGGTCTGCCAGGGTCGGTCCTCGGCGGCGACTTCCTCACCGACGGCCTCCGGCTGCGTCCGTTCCTGTTCGACGGGCGTGGTCATACCGCCAATGGTGTCATGTTCGCCGCAGTGACGGAGACCGCGTGCGGGTAAACCGGATGCGACCTTAGGGTTGGTGACCATGAACTCGACGGCGTTGCTCACCGATCACTACGAGCTCACGATGCTCGCGGCCGCGCTGCGTGACGGCACTGGTGACCGTCCGTGCGTGTTCGAGCTGTTCGCGCGCAGGCTCCCGAACGAACGGCGTTACGGCGTCGTCGCCGGGACGAACAGGCTGCTCGACGCGATCGCGGACTTCCGCTTCGGCGAGGAGGAGATCGACCAGCTGCGCCGCAACGCCGTCGTCGACGATTCCACCTTGGAATGGCTCGCGAACTACCGCTTCACCGGCGAGATCGACGGCTACCCCGAGGGCGAGCTGTACTTCCCCGGTTCGCCGGTGCTGACGGTGCGCGCGTCGTTCGCCGAGGGCGTGGTGCTGGAGACGCTCGCGCTCTCGATCCTCAACCACGACAGCGCGATCGCGTCCGCCGCGGCCCGCATGGCGACCGCCGCGAACGGGCGCCGGATGATCGAGATGGGCTCGCGCCGCACGCACGAGGAAGCCGCCGTGGCGTGCGCCCGCGCGGCGTACCTGGCGGGCTTCACCGCGACGTCCAACCTGGAGGCCGGGCGCCGGCACGGCATCCCGACGGCAGGCACGTGCGCGCACGCGTTCACGTTGCTGCACGACACCGAGGAAGAGGCGTTCCGCAGCCAGGTCGAGGCGCTGGGCGCCGGGACGACGCTGCTGGTCGACACCTACGACATCACCGAGGGCATCAAGACCGCGGTCGCGGTCGCCGGGCCGGATCTCGGCGCGATCCGGATCGACTCGGGCGACCTGGGCGTCCTGGCCCGCCAGGCCCGCGACCAGCTCGACTCCCTGGGCGCCCGCAACACGCGCATCGTCGTGTCGGGTGACCTGGACGAGTACTCGATCGCCGCCCTGCGCGCCGAGCCCGTGGACGCGTACGGCGTCGGCACGTCGGTCGTGGTCGGATCCGGCGCGCCGACCGCGGGCATGGTCTACAAGCTGGTCGAGGTCGACGGCAGGCACGTCGAGAAGCGCAGCACGTCCAAGACGTCGCGCGGCGGCTGGAAGAAGGCGTTGCGGCGGCACAAGGACACGGGCACGGCGCTGGAGGAGGTCGTGTTCCAGGCGTCCTCCGAGCCCGAGCTCGGCCCCCACGACCGGCTGGTGCAGATCCCGCTGATGCGGGGTGGGCAGGTCGCCGACGAGGTACCCACGCTGGAGCAGAGCCGCGATCGCCTGCGCGCGGCGCTGGTGAGCGTGCCGTGGGAGGGCCTCAAGCTCTCGCGCGGCGAGCCCGCGATCCCGACGATCTACCTGGAGAACTGACATGACCAAGGCACTGATCGTCGTCGACGTGCAGAACGACTTCTGCGAGGGCGGCTCCCTGGCCGTCGCCGGTGGTGCGGCCGTGGCCGCGGCCATCTCGCAGCACATCGTCACGTCGTCGTACGACCACGTCGTGGCGACCCGCGACTACCACGTGGATCCGGGTGCGCACTTCTCGCTGACGCCGGACTTCATCGACTCGTGGCCGGTGCACTGCGTGGCCGGGTCGCCCGGAGCGTCGTTCCACCCGGAACTGGACGTGTCGGGCATCGAGCAGGTCTTCTCGAAGGGCCGGTTCGCCGCCGCCTACTCGGGTTTCGAGGCGGAGAACGACCTCGCCGGCTGGCTGACGGAGAGGGGCGTGACCGAGGTGGACGTCGTGGGCATCGCGACCGACCACTGCGTCCGCGCCACCGCCCTCGACGCCCACCGCAACGGCTTCCGCACGAGGGTGCTCGTCGACCTGACGGCGGCGGTCGCGGCGACGACCCGCGACGCCGCCGTTGAGGAGCTGCTCGCCGCGGGTGTCGCTGTCGCCTAGTGGTGTGGCTCGGAAGGTTGCCGGGCGAATTCGCGGTCAGACGGGTGCATCGTGGTGCCGCGAGGCGCCCTGCTGAGCGTGGATTCGCTCGCCAACGGGCCGGGTCACACCACTAAGGCGTCGGCGAGCAGGCCACCGTGCCGAGGGTGATGCTTCCCGTGTAGCCGGACGACGGTTCGAAGGTGAGCTTCAGCAGGGTCATGCTGAGGCTGCCGTCGTTCGGCACCGGGAACACGGTGTCGGTGAACTTGGCCTTGGCGAGCACGGTGCCGTTGCTCGCCTTGACGTCGTGCACGTAGCCGGGCGGGATCTGCGCCGGCAGCCCGGTCCAGCCGGACATGCCCTTGAGCTGCCAGCCCGCCGACGTGCCCTTCTCGTCGGCGTCGCAGTTGACCGACCACTCGGCGATCTTGAGCCGCGGTCCCCTGTTCCCGCCGGACAGCCCGGCGAGGGCGGACAGGTCGAAGGCCACGCCCTTCGCCACGGACTTGGTCCTGGTGAGGAACTCGTCCGGGTTCACCACCTCCGTCGTGCAGGTGGAGCTGGTCTCACCGATCTTGAGCCCGGTCCGGCTCACCGCCGGGCTGGAGCCGGTGACGGTGCCCGCCACGTCCGGGTTCACGTCGCACACCGCGAGCGGCGCCACCGTGAACGTCTGGCCCGCCTTCGCGAAGTCCGCGGATCCCGCCGACGCGCTGCCGGGCGGGTTGGCCGCGAGTGCGGTGCCCGCGGTCGCGAACGTCAACGCGACCACAGCGCCGGTGATCGAACTCTTGCGCATTTTTCGCATTGCCTTTGTTCCCACCGCCCGATAATGGTTGTGATGGGGGGCGCTGATGAATGCCCAGCCCGTCATGCCACCCAAACGTGTAGGCAATTACCTGGTTGGGTGACAGGCGTCTTCGTCAGCGAACGCCCACGAGCGTGGCGTACGGCTCTCGGCGTGGGAGGGCCGTCGGCAGGCCCGCCAGCCTCTCCAGCGCGGAGCACACCCGCACGGCGGCACGCCCGTCGCCGAACGGGTTGCGCCCCAGGGGAAGCCGCAGCCGGGAGCCGAGCACCCAGCCCGCCTCGGCGAGGATGCGGGTGGTGTCGGTGCCGACGAGCCAGGCGCACCCGGCGTCGACGGCGAGCATGCGTTCGGTGGTCTCGCGCAGCACCAGGACCGGCACGCCGAACGTCGGCGCCTCCTCCTGGAGGCCACCGGAGTCGGTCAGCACGAGGGCCGCCCGCTTCAGCACGCGCACGAGGTCCGGGTAGGTCAGCGGGTCGGTGATGACGACGCGCTCGTGGCCGCCCAGCAGTGACACGACCTGTTCGCGCACACCGGGGTTCGGGTGCGCGGGGATCACCACGTGCAGGTCGGGGTGGCGGTCGGCGATGGAGCGCACGGCGTTGAGCACGCGCATCAGCGGGCGGCCCCACGACTCGCGGCGGTGCACGGTGACGAGCATGAGCCGGCCACCGGTGGCGTCCAGGGTGCGTTCCAGGGCCACGAGGTCCGGGCTGGACGCGGGCAGGTCCGCGGCCGAGACGCGCTGAACGGCGTCCACGACCGTGTTGCCGGTGACGACGATGTGGCTGTCCGGCAACGACTCGGCGTTCAGCGCGTTCGCGGCGTCGTCGGTCGGCGCGAGGTGCAGCGAGGTGATGCGGGAGATCATCTGCCGGTTCCCCTCCTCGGGGAACGGGCCGTACAGGTCACCGGTCCGCAGACCGGCTTCGAGGTGCGCCACGGGGATTCCGCGCCAGTACGAGGCCAGCGCCGCGGCCAGGGTCGTGGTGGTGTCGCCCTGCACGAGCGTGACCGCGGGGTCGCGCTCCTGCAGCAGGGCGTCGAACTCGGGCATCAGCCGGGAGACCAGCTCGGCCTGCGTCCCGGTGGTGCGGGGCACGTCCAGCCGCACGTCCGGCACCAGGTCGAACGCCGCGAGCGCCTGCTCGACCATGCCGGAGTGCTGTCCGCTGTGGACGATCGTGGGCCGCAGGCCGGGGTGCCCCTTCAGGGCGATCGCGACCGGGGCGATCTTCAGTGCTTCCGGCCGGGTGCCGGCTACCAGCAGAACCTCTTGTTTGCTCACCGTTGTCCTCGTCTCGGGGAGGGCGGGGAGGTCCGCCCGGGGGCGGGGGCGACCCCGGGCGGACCACTTCAGCCGGCTCGATTCGGTCTGGTCTGGACGGGGACCGCGCGGCGCCTCTTCCGCGCCGAGTGCAGGACGATCGCACCCGCGACGAGAAGGACGATTCCCGCGACGATCCACCAGGTCACGTCCGCGCCGGTGACCGCGAGGGCACCCACGCCCGTGCCGACACCTACGCCGGTACCGGGGACCTTGTACATCTGCCGCTCCTCGTTCAGGCCGTGCCGAGCGACGCGCGACGGCGCAGCGCCACGAAGGCGACCGGAGCGGAGACGACACCGAGCAGGCCGAGGCCGATCCACAGGCCCGCCCCCGACGCCATCGGGATGGGCAGGCCGGCGGGGCCGCACGTGGCCGACGAGATGATCACGTCGCCGGTGCCGATGGAGCCGAGCACGCCCTGCAGCAGCTTGATGTGGATGGCGTTCACGGTGAGGCTGCCGTCGTTGTTCTCGACCTGCTCGTTGAAGATCACCTCGGCGATCTTGATGCCCGCGAGCTGGACGTCGAGCTTCGTGTTGGCCGCCGGATCGGCGTTCACCTGGCCGAGCTTGCCGAGGTTGACGCCCGCGAGCTTGGCGCTGCCGGCGAGACCCTTCTGGGTCGCCGTGCACTCCGCCTCCACCAGTTCGGCGGAGATCTTGCCGGTGACCTTGGAGAGCAGGTCGACCCGGACGTCCGCGGTGCTCGCCCGCGAGTACACGCCGCCGGACTTCTCGTCCCGCGACGCGGAGGCGTTGATGAGACCTGTCTTCAGGATCCCGGTGAGGTCGACGCCTGCGAACGTGTTCTGGGTCGGGCCGTTCGCATTGGCCGCGGCGAACGGCTCCGCGTTGACCGCGGGGTTGCCGAGCAGCGTCACGTCGAGCTTCGCACCGTAGGCCGAGGCGTCCCCCGGAGCGGCGGAAGCGGGTGCGGCACCGACCAGGAGTGCGGCGATCGCGATGACTCCAGCCAGTCCCGTCATTCGGACACGCATGAATCTCCTTCCCTTGATTCCTCCGGCCCCAGGGCGCGCCGATACCAATCTGGTTTCACGCTTTCCGGGGGCAATTACCGGCATCGGCTTTCTTTCGAGGGAACTGAGGGTTACTCCCCGTATCGGGCGACACGACCACCCGACTCGCCCAATCGGCGCCACTCATCGTGGGACTTTTGATCAATTTCCGGTTACGGCGTCACCCGATCCGGGGGTGGAGGATGACGTTGCGTCTACCGATGGAACGTCAAGTAGCCCGTCTGGGCGCTCCCTCATCGGTTGAAAGGATCTTCGGGTGACGCTTGCCGTGCGCCGCACCGCATTCCCGAGCCGGGTGACGGTGGTCGCCCTGCTCGCCGTAGCGGCGGGACTCGTGTTCGCACATCGCCTGTACCGCACGGCGGAGATCTCGCTGTCCGGCGCGGTCCTGAGCGTCATCAGCTCCTACGGCGTGGAGGTGGTCCCAGCCCGCCAGACCGTCTACTTCGGACTGGGCTCGGACACCCCGCTGGGCCTGCGGATGACGCCGGAGTGCACGTCCGCGTTCCTGGTGCTGCCGCTGATCGTCGTCGGCGCGGTCATGATCGCGTTGCGCCCGCGCATCCAGAGCCGCGTGCTGTTCGCACTGGGGGTCGCCGCGCTCGCGGTCGTCATCGTGAACCAGTTCCGCGTGCTGACGCTGGTGGGGCTGGTCGACTGGCTGGGCGTCGACACCGGGTACTACTGGGGTCACACGCTGCTCGGGTCGATGGTGAGCGTGTTCGGTGGCGCGGCCGCGTTGGTCGCGTTCGTCCGGCTGGCCACGCGGAAGTGAGCCTCGACCTCGTCCTCGGGTTCACGCAGGCGCTCGCGCTGACGATGAGCGTCGCCTTCGTGACGTACGTGTTCGTGATCGTGATCCCGTACCTGCGGCGCAAACCCGCGCCCGTCGGCGAGCCCTCGTCGCTGGAGTGGCACTTCTTCGTGCCGTGCCGCGACGAAGAGGCCGTCATCGGCGACACGATCCGGTACCTGCGCACGACGTTCCCCATCGCGCACGTGTGGGTCATCGACGACGACTCGGACGACCGCACCGCCGGGGTCGTGCGGACGTTGAAGCGCAACGGTGGTGTGCGGGACCCGCAGATCCACCTCGTGCAGCGCCAGCGCCCGTACGCCCGCACCGGCAAGGGCAACGCGCTGAACGACGCCTACCGCACGTTGAAGATGTGGATGGGACGGCGTGCGGACGCCGACCGCGCGATCGTCGTGGTGGTCGACGCGGACGGGCGACCGGCGCCGAACTGCCTCGAAGTCTGTGCGGCGCAACACCTCTTCGGCAACCCGCGGATCGGTGCCGTGCAGGTGGACGTGCGGATGATCAACGCGGGCCAGCGGCAGCCGGGGGTGTCGCGGTGGCGCAGGGCGTTCGGTGCCGGGCTCGTGCGGATGCAGGACCTGGAGTTCCGCACGGCCATCGCGGCGATCCAGATGTCCCGCGGCGCCACCGGCACGATCTCCATGGGCGGCAACGGTCAGTTCACCCGCCTGTCCGCTTTGGACTCCATCGCCGGGCCGACCGGAAGTCCGTGGCGCGGGTCGTTGCTGGAGGACTTCGAACTCGGCGTGCACCTGTTGACGGCGGGCTGGCACACGGGTTTCTCCTTGGACACGCACGTGAACCAGGAGGCGCTCTACTCGTTGCGGCGGTTCCTGGCGCAACGCACGCGATGGGGCCAGGGCACCATGCAGTGCATGCGTTATCTGCGGCGCATCTGGGACTCCGACCACCTGACCACGCTGGGCGCGGCGGAGATGATGTACTACCTCGCGCAACCGTGGATGCAGTTGCTGGGCACGCTGATCTACCCGATCCCGATGGCGATGATGGCGTACCGGTTCGCGGTGTCGCCCGCTGAGGTCGTGGCGTGGTTCTTCGACGGCGCGTGGATCCTGTTCACCGTGTACGGCGCGTTCGGTTTGATGCCGTTCGTCCTGTGGGGACCGGTGTACCGCGCACGCTGTGAACCCGTCGGGTTCTGGAAGTCCGTTGCGTACGGGTTCGGCTACGCGCTGTACATCTACACCTTCTACATCACGTCGTGGCGAGCGCTGATCCGGTTGGTGCGCGGCGACAACGGCTGGACCAAAACGCGGCGCAACGAGGAGCGGGTGGCGGGCAAGGTCGCGCTGGACGTCTGACCGGCATGTGTGACCGGTCACTTTGTGGAGATCGAACAAAGACGTTCTCGAGTCCGCGTGGTTAACCTCGGTTCACTCGATTCCGCCTGGGAGGGAACCGTGACTCTCGCACTCGCGCCGCGTCGCACCGTGCTCGCCGACTTCGTGCCGGGCGCCCTGGCCCGCGACCTCGTGCTCGTCGTCGCCGGTGCCGCCTTCACCGGTCTCGCCGCTCAGGTGGCGCTGCCGATCCCCGGCAGCCCGGTTCCGCTGACGGGCCAGACGTTCGCCGCCCTGCTCGTCGGCGCCTCGCTCGGCTGGCAGCGCGGAGCGACCTCGATGCTGCTGTACCTGATCGCCGGGGTCGCGGGCGTGCCGTGGTTCCAGGGCGGTTCGTCCGGTGTGCCGGTCTCGCTCGGCTACGTCGTCGGCTTCGTGTTCGCCGGCGCTCTCGTTGGCTACCTGGCCGGCCGCGGAGGTGACCGCACGCCGTTGCGGACCCTGGGCACGATGGCGCTGGGCAACCTGGCGATCTACTCGGTCGGCGTGCCGTGGCTGATGGCCATGACCGGGATGTCGCTCGGCAAGGCCCTGGCCGTGGGCGTGCTGCCGTTCCTGATCGGTGACGCGCTGAAGATCGCTCTCGCCGCCGGCGTCCTGCCGGGAGCCTGGGCCCTCGTCCGCCGCCGGTAGCTTGGACCGGGTGGTGACACCTGGGGAGTACCTCTCGTTCTTGGACGCGCGCCTGCCCGGTCTCGTGGCAGGCGCGCACGTTTACGGGTCGCGGGTGCTCGACGACGTCGTGCACGACTCCGACCTGGACGTCGTGGTCGAGCTTTCCGCCGCCGCCGAAGTACCGCCCCTGGACGGTGCCGACGTCGCGGTCGTGCTCGCCGGTTCGCTGGAGAAGCCGGTTTTCGACGTGACGCCGTTGGCCGGCGAGATCACTCCCGTGCTGTGGCAACAGCTGCGGACCGTCGGTCAGACCGTGCGTGGTGTGCGGCCCACCTGCCCCGGCAGCGCTGCTGACGTCGAGGCCTACTGCCGCGACAACCTCGTGAGCTACTGGAAGCTGGACTTCGACCGCCTCCGCGAGGTGCTGCCGTCCCTGGATCCCGCAGCGGCGATTCCGCGCGACACGCTGCTGTGGGCAGGTCTCGGCCCGGCCCGGCTGTGGCACACCATCCGGACCGGCGAGATCGTCAGCAAGTCCCGCGCCGGTGAACTGGCCGCCGCCCGCTGGCCGGACCTGCCGGTCCTGGACCTCGTGGCGTCCCGGCGCGGCTCGGACGTGCCGCTGACCGTCGCACACGCCGCAGCCTCCCTCGAGCTGTTCGACCGGATCATGGCCGACGTAACGACGTGAGGTCCGCGGCCGAGAAATCCGCGTGACGACGCATACCCCCGAGGAGCTGGGCTGCCTGGCCGGCGGCCCGGCCCGCGCGGCCGAGGTGGCCCTGGCGAGGCTGATCCAGTCCGGCCTGGTCAGGGTCTCGCGCGAGGGCGTGCTGAGCGCCGTCCACCTGCCCGGCCGCGGCCCCGCCACCCCGCTGGAGGCGCAGGTCCTGGCCGGACTGCGCCACGGCCGCCACCTGAACGACGTCGTCCTCACCGCGTTCAGCTCGGCCGAGGCGGAGGGCCTGCGCGCTCACCTGATCAACCGCGGACTGCTGCGCCGCCGCCGTTCCCTGCGCCCCCGCCTCAACCCCTGGCTGTTCCTGCTGGCACCCCTGCTCGTGGTCGCGGGAGTGCTCAACGCCGTGGCCCCGGAACTCCAGTGGGAGTTCGTGCCGCAGCTGCCCGAGTTCCCGTTCTGGTACTTCTTCGCGGCCGCGGCAGCGGTGTACGTCTGGGCCTCGGTGCTGCGCGCCCGCGACCCCGGCCGCCTGCGCACCAGGACGGGCTACGTCCTGCTGAAACGCGCCAAGCGCCGGGTCAGCCCGCAGGACCCGGTCGGCGCGGTCGCCGTGCGGGGGCTGCGCGGGAAGATCGGCGGCGTGGCGGTCGCCGGGATGTTCGGGCTCAGCGCGGTCGTGGTCGGAACGCTGCCGCACCGCGACGCGTCGTCCAGCAGCAGCTGCGGTGGGGGCTGTTCGTCCAGCTCCTGTGGCAGTGACAGCGGTGGTGACGGCGGGAGCAGTTGCGGTGGCGGGTGCGGCGGAGGTGGCGGCGACTGAGCGGGTCCGACGGGACTGTCGGACCCTCCGGGTACGGTCTGTCCCGTGCCTGAAGTTCCCCCCACCCTGAGCCTGCTCGAAACCGCCGTCCACGCCGTGGGTGGCGCGGAGCGTCCTGGTCAGGTGGAGATGGCCGAGGCCGTCGACCACTCGATCCGCACGGGCGAGCACCTCGCGGTGCAGGCGGGCACGGGTACCGGCAAGTCGCTGGCGTACCTGGTGCCGTCGATCCGGCACGCGGTGGCCGAGGACGAGACGGTGGTGGTCTCGACGGCCACGATCGCGTTGCAGCGGCAGCTGGTGGACCGGGATCTGCCGCGGCTGTCCAAGGCGCTCAAGAAGGACCTGGGGCGTGAGCCCACGTTCGCGATCCTCAAGGGCCGCAGGAACTACCTGTGCATGCACCGCGTGCACAACGGCGCGCCGGACGAGCCGGAGGAGGACGCGCTGTTCGACCCGTTCGCGGTGTCGAAGCTCGGGCGCGAGGTGAAGCGGCTGCACGAGTGGTCGTCGGACACCGAGACCGGTGACCGGGACGAGCTCGTGCCCGGTGTCAGCGAGCAGGCGTGGCGGCAGGTCAGCGTCACGGCTCGTGAGTGCCTCGGCGTGTCGAAGTGCCCGATCGGGTCCGACTGCTTCGCGGAGCGGGCGCGGGCCGAGGCGGGCAAGGCGGACGTGGTGGTCACGAACCACGCGATGCTCGCCATCGACGCGCTGGAGGGCTACCAGGTCCTGCCCGACCACGACGTCGTGGTGATCGACGAGGCGCACGACCTGGTCGACCGCATCACGTCGGTGGCCACGGAGGAGCTGAGCGGGGCGTCGGTCGGCATGGCGGCGCGCAGGTGCGGGCGGCTCATCGACCAGGACATCGCGGACCGGCTCGCCGAGGCGAGTGACGGGCTGGCGATGATCCTGGAGGACATGCCGTCCGGCCGCCTGGACGAGCTGCCGCGGGCGCTCGCGGGTGCGCTGGCGGCCACGCGCGACGCGGCGCACAACTGCATGTCGGCCATGGGGTCGGAGCGCAAGGAGGACCCGGACGCGGCGACGACGCGCAAGCTCGCGCTGGCGTTGCTGGAAGAGGTCCACGACTGCGCGGTGCGGGTGCTGGAGGCGTTCGACGAGGAACGCGACGTCGTCTGGGTGTCGGGCGACTTCAACCAGAAGGCGCCGTCCCTCAGGGTCGCGCCGCTCGGTGTCGGCGGCCTGCTCCGGGAGCGGCTGTTCGCCAAGCGCACCACCGTGCTGACGTCCGCGACGCTGACGCTCGGCGGTGCCTTCGACGCGATGGCGCGCCAGTGGGGCCTGCCGCCGGCGGAGAAGGTCCGCAAGATCGAGGGCGCGGCGACCGACAAGGACATCGACGGTCCCAGGTGGAGCGGCCTCGACGTGGGCTCGCCGTTCCAGCACGGCACGAGCGGAATCCTCTACGTGGCAAGGCATCTGCCGGCGCCGGGCCGTGACGGCCTGCCGCCGGAGTACCTCGACGAGATCGAGGGCCTGGTGAACGCGGCGGGCGGCCGCGCGCTCGGCCTGTTCTCCTCGACGCGGGCGGCCAAGGCCGCCACCGAGGCGCTGCGGGACAAGCTCGAGTACCCGATCCTGTGCCAGGGCGACGACGCGACGGGCCTGCTGGTCAAGAAGTTCTCCGAGGACGAGCGCACGTGCCTGTTCGGCACGCTGTCGCTGTGGCAGGGCGTCGACGTGCCGGGGCCCAGCCTCCAGCTCGTGATCATGGACCGCATCCCGTTCCCGCGCCCGGACGACCCGCTGGCCTCCGCCCGCCAGAAGGCGGTGAGCTCACGCGGCGGCAACGGCTTCCTGACCGTCGCCGCCACGCACGCCGCCCTGCTGATGGCCCAGGGCGCCGGCAGGTTGCTGCGCTCGATGTCGGACAAGGGCGTGGTGGCCGTCCTCGACCCGCGCATCGCCACCGCCCGCTACGGCGGTTTCATCAGGGCCTCACTCCCCCCGTTCTGGACGACCTACGACCCGGAAGTGGTGCGCGGCGCCCTCAAGCGCCTGGACGAGGCTCAGACCCCTTGATCCGCTCGATCAGCTCGTCGCGGTAGGCCTGGACCTCCGGCAGTTCCGGTTCGGAACCGCCGGCACGCGCGAGCGCGCCTTCGAGGATCTTCAACCCCTGCCGCTCGTCCCCCTTCGCGTCCGCCAGCCGTGCCGCGTTCTCCATGGCTTTCGCGAGCTTGGTGCGCGCCTCGGGTTCCTGGGCGGCCTTGTTGACCCGGATCCAGTTGCCGCCCGGATCGACGACGGTGAACCCGGTGTACCGGTCGTTGCGCAGCCGCGGCCGGGTCATCCTCGGAATGCCGGAGATGAGCACCTTCCCGTGCACAGCGCGCATTCCCGCCGAGAACGCCTCGAACAGCGGACCGGTGTCCTCGACGACGACCACGCACGTGCTGTGCGACTGCTCGGGAACGTGCCCTTCCAGCCCGTAGAAGTGCAGGTTGATGTCTTCACGCTGCACGCAGACGTACGGGTTCGGGCGCGTCTGCCGGTAGGTGATCGAGAAGCCGAGCATCTCGTAGAAAGCCGACATCTCGTCGATGTCGACACAGGGCAGGAGCGGAATCGTCAGTTCGTTTGCCACCGCCCGAAGCTAAGCCCGGAACCGCTGAAACGACACGGAGCTATTTGCTCGTGCGAACGGTGAATCAGCTGTGCAGGCCGAGCCGTTCAAGCAGCTCTTCGCGGAACTCCAGCGCCGAGGCCCGCTCCTCCTCCGAAGCGTGCACCTCCCGCGCCAGCGCCCCTTCGAGGATCTTCAACGCCTGCCGCTCGGCCGCGTGCGACCCGGCCAGCGTCACCGCGTTGTTCAACGCCCGCGACAGGCCGTTGCGCCGGTTCTCCCGTTCGCGCACCGCGGGCACCACCCGGATCCAGTTGCCGCCGGGATCGACGAACAGGAACCCGTCCCGCCGGGGCCGCGTCATCCGCGGGATGCCCGTGACCAGCACTCGCCCGTACACGGCACGCATCCCTGCCGCGAACGCGTCGTACAGCTCACGAGGGTCCTCGGCCTGGATCAGGCACGAGCTGTACGACTGTTCTGCCTGGTGGCCGGGGATGCCGAAGAAGTGGAGGTCGATCTCCTCCCGCCGCACCGACAGGTACGCGGTCGGCCGGTACTGCCGGTACGTGACCGTGAACCCGAGCATCACGTAGAACTCGGCCACCTCGTCGATGGAGTCGCACGGCAGCAGCGGGATCGTCACCTCGTTGGCCACGTCGCCAAACTAGACCCGGAGATCAGCCGTCGACCAGCAATCCACGTAACGGTCCTTGCAGCCTTCCGGCACGGCGGGACACACCGGGCAGCGACGTCACCCGCGCCGGACGTTCCAGGGCCGGGCGCCACATCGTGTCCACCACCTCGTGCACGGGACCGGACACGTCACCGTCCAGGCCGTCCAGGTGCTCCGCCCACAGCTTCAGCCGAGTCGCCCGCACGACCGCGGCGTCGTCGGTCACCACGTTGACCTCGGTGTCGTTGAACAACGAGTGCTCGTTCAGGTTCGCCGAGCCGACCGACATCCACTTGTCGTCCACAATGCACAGTTTGGCGTGCACGTAGACCGGCGCATCCCCGTGCGCGACAAGGGTTGCGGCGAGGACCCGCTCGCCGGGATCGGCGTCGAGCATCCGGCCGAGCTGTCCGCGGGTGGTGTCGGCGCCGTTGCTCGGCTTCTGCGGCAACACCAGCACCAGCCGGAAGTCCGGTGACGGCGGGTTCTTCAGCTTCTCCAGCAGCACCTCGGTGATCTCCGGCGACCACAGGAACTGGTTCTCCACGTACACGAACGACTCCGCCGCCCGCAGCGCCCGCAGGTACGAGTCGAGCAGGCTGAAGTCGCCGTGCGGCGAGAAGTCGTAGGTCTTCTCCGGAATGGTGCGGACGAGCTGCACCGACGACGAACCGGCTTCCGGCGGCACCTCGGGCGAGGGCAAGGTCTCCCCCGCGATCTCCAGCCAGCGCGCGGCGAAGTGCGCGGCCACCTCCGCGACGACCGGGCCCTCCAGCTTCGCGATGTGGTCGTGCCAGCCGAGGTCGCGCGGCGGGTGGTCCGGCGAGTCGTGGCGGTCGCCCTCCACCGCCGTCATGTCGAGGCCGCCGACGAACGCCACGTCGTCGACGATCACGATCTTCTCGTGGTGGCAGTGCAGGGTGCGTTCGCGCGCGTCGAGCTCGCAGCGGATCGCTCCGCACTCCAGGAAGGCCTTCTGCGCCGCGGCGGCCCGCTTCCGCGTCGGTTCGAAGAACGGCACGGGCGGGCCCGCCCACAGCAGGACGCGCACCGGGACCCGTTCCGCCGCCGCCGACAGCAGTTCGCGCAACTGCGGCGCCCCCGGCTCCCGGGTCAGCTGGAAATCGGGTGACGCGTGCCAGTTCGCGATGTGGATGTACTTCTGCGCACCCTCGATCGCCTTCGCGATGACGGGGAACGCGTTGGCCCCGTCGACCAGTACCTCGATCTTGTTGCCGCGCTGCACAGGACGGCGCGGGGTGAACCATCCCGCGCCGTCGCCTTCGAGCACGTCGCCCCATCCCAGTTTCCGCAGTCTTCGCGTGTGATGGGAGCACAGCAAGTTCTCCAGCCCGTCTCCGAGCCGGGCGTCAAGAACGTCGAGTAAGCCCACGAGAGGCGGATTTACCCGTTTCACGCGCTTCTAAACAGCGAGCACCGTCGTCGTGCCCGGTTCGACCTCCGTGAAACCCGCGTCCCGCACCGCCACGACGTCGCCGCGGTGGATCAGCGAGTCCCACTCCGCGACGGACGGAGTCCGCACGGCGCACCGGTAGTCCAGCTCCGCCCACGCCTTCAGCTCGACCGCGGAGAGGCGCGGCGCGAGCAGCATCGACGCGTGGCCGACCTGGGCCGCGAGCTTGCCGGCGGACATCTCGACGCGCGGGTTCACGTACAGCAGCCGCGCGCCCTCGGGCACGGGTCCGGGCTCGTCGGCAGGCAGGTCGGAGCCGGAGATCTGCAGCTTGGCGACCTCCCGCGGCGTCTCGGACACAAGCACGGGCAGCAGCGAGCGGACCGACGCGCCGTCGACCGTCACGGTCACCCCGGGCAGCTCCTGTACGGCCTCCCACTGCACGCCACGGGCCCGCCGCGACACCTTGCGGATCCGCCCGGCCACCCACGCCCGCACGGCCTCGTGCCACTCGCCGTCGACGTCGGCTCGGGGGTCGAGGCACACCGCGACCGCCGAAGCGGCCGCGGCCTCCAGCAACGCCGTCCGGGACGGCGGGTCGACGCGTTCGATGCGCAGCACCATCGGCATCGCGCGGACTTCGGACTCAGCCACATTCCTTCTGGCTGCGTAGTTCTCGGAAGCGATCAGGTCGAGGATCATCACAGCCGGATCTGCTCCAGGCCGTCCGCGGCGTCCGCGGCCTCCACCTCGGCCCGCGTCACGCCGAGGATGAACAGCACCGCGTCCAGGAACGGGTGCGACAGCGCCGTGTCGGCCACCTCGCGTAGCGCGGGCTTCGCGTTGAACGCGATGCCGAGGCCCGCCGCGTTCAGCATGTCGATGTCGTTCGCGCCGTCACCGACCGCCACGCACTGCGCCAGCGATACACCGACCTCGTCGGCGAACCGGCGCAGCGCCACGGCCTTGCCCGGCCGGTCGACGATCTCGCCGACGACCTTCCCCGTCAGCTTGCCGTCCACGACCTCCAGCGTGTTCGCCGCGCAGAAGTCCAGCTGCAGCTCGTCCGCGAGACCCGTGATCACCGACGTGAACCCGCCGGACACCACACCGCAGTAGAAACCGAGCCGCTTCAGCGTCCGGATCGTCGTGCGCGCGCCGGCCGTGAGCTCCAGCGTGGACCCGACCTCCTCCAGCACCTTCTCGTCGAGGCCCTCCAGCAACGCCACCCGGCGCCGCAGCGACTCGGCGAAGTCGAGCTCGCCGCGCATCGCGGCCTCGGTGATCTCGCGCACCTGCTCCTCGCACCCGACGTGCGCGGCCAGCATCTCGATCACCTCGCCCTGGATGAGCGTGGAGTCGACGTCGAACACGACCAGGCGCTTGGCCCTGCGGGTCAGCCCGGCGCGTTCGACCGCGATGTCGAGACCCACCCGGACCGACACGTCGGCGAGCGCCGACCGCAGCGCCGCGTCGTTCTCCATCGTGTCGTCCGCGACCGAAACGCGCAGCTCGAGACCCGTGACGGGGTAGTCGGCGACACCGCGGATCGCGTCGATGTTCACACCGAGCGACGCCAGCCGGCGCGCGACCTCGGTGAACGCCTTCGCGGTCACCGGGCGGCCCAGCACGATCAGCACGTGCGACGACTCCAGGCGGGCGGTGCGCTTCGAGTCCGCGCCGATCTCGATCTCCACGTGCATCGAGACGGTGGCCATGGCCTGCTCGACCGACTCCTGCAGACCCTCGGGGTCGTGGTCGGTCGACACCAGCGCGCCGAGCACCAGCCTGCCCCTGATCACGACCTGCTCCACGTCGAGCACCTCGACGCCGTGCCGTGTCAGCACGGCGAACAGCACCGAGGAGACGCCGGGCTTGTCGGGGCCGGTCACGGTGATGAGCACGGGCGTTTTCACGTCGTCGTCTCCTCGTCAGACGCGAAGAGCCCCGACCGCGCGAAGCAGCCGGGGCTCATCGTTGAACCTGTTACTGGCAGGTTACTTGTCGTGCTCCGAATCGTCCTTCTCGGAGGCAGTGCCCGACTTGATGGCGGATGCAGCCATCTCGGACAGCGCGGGTGCCGCCTTCTCGTGCGGGATGGTCTTGCCGGTGAAGGTCACGTGGCCCTCGTTCCGGATCCGCTCGATCATGTGCGGGTAGTGCAGCTCGAACGCCGGGCGCTCCGAACGGATCCGGGGCAGCTCGGTGAAGTTGTGCCGCGGCGGCGGGGACGAGGTGGCCCACTCGAGCGAGTTGCCGTAGCCCCACGGGTCGTCCGCCGTGACGACCTCACCGAAGCGGTAGCTCCGGAAGACGTTCCAGATGAACGGCAGCGTCGACGCGCCCAGGATGTAGGCGCCGATCGTCGAGATCATGTTCAGCGTCGTGAAGCCGTCGGACGCGAGGTAGTCGGCGTACCGGCGCGGCATGCCCTCGTTGCCCAGCCAGTGCTGGACGAGGAACGTCGCGTGGAAGCCGAGGAACGTCGTCCAGAAGTGCAGCTTGCCGAGCGGCTCGTCCATGAAACGGCCGGTGATCTTCGGGAACCAGAAGTAGATGCCGGCGAAGGTCGCGAACACGATCGTGCCGTAGAGCACGTAGTGGAAGTGCGCGACGACGAAGTACGTGTCGGACACGTGGAAGTCGATCGCGGGCGCGGCCAGCAGGATGCCGGACAGACCACCGAAGAGGAACGTGACGATGAAGCCGATGCTGAACAGCATGGGCGTCTCGAACGTCAGCTGGCCCTTCCACATCGTGCCGATCCAGTTGAAGAACTTCACACCGGTCGGGACCGCGATGAGGAACGTCATGAAGGCGAAGAACGGCAGCAGCACGGCGCCGGTCGCGTACATGTGGTGCGCCCACACGGCGACGGACAGGGCCGCGATGCCGAGCGTCGCGTAGACCAGGCCGTTGTAACCGAAGATCGGCTTGCGGCTGAACACCGGGAAGATCTCCGACACGATGCCGAAGAACGGCAAGGCGACGATGTAGACCTCCGGGTGACCGAAGAACCAGAAGAGGTGCTGCCACAGGATCACGCCGCCGTTGGCGGGGTCGAACACGTGGGCACCGAGGTGGCGGTCGGCCAGCAGGCCGAGCAGCGCGGCGGTGAGGATCGGGAACGCGAGCAGCACCAGCACCGACGTCACCAGGATGTTCCAGGTGAAGATCGGCATCCGGAACATCGTCATGCCGGGCGCGCGCAGGCAGACCACGGTGGTGATCATGTTCACCGCGCCGAGGATGGTGCCGAGACCACCGACCACCAGGCCGGAGATCCAGAGGTCGGCACCCGCGCCGGGCGAGTGGATGGCGCTCGACAGCGGCGTGTAGGCGAACCAGCCGAAGTCAGCCGCGCCACCGGGGGTGACGAAGCCCGCCATCACGATCAGGCCACCGAAGAGGTAGAGCCAGTACGAGAAGGCGTTGAGCCGCGGGAACGCCACGTCGGGCGAGCCGATCTGCAGCGGGAGCACGAAGTTCGCGAAACCGAAGACGATCGGCGTCGCGTAGAGCAGCAGCATCACGGTGCCGTGCATCGTGAAGAGCTGGTTGAACTGCTCCTGGCTCAGGAACTGCATGCCGGGACGGGCCAGCTCGGTCCGCATCAGCATGGCCATCGCGCCGCCGACCATGAAGAAGGCGAACGAGGTGACCAGGTACATGATGCCGATTTGCTTGTGGTCCGTGGTGCGGAACATCCGCAGCAGGAAGGACCCCTTGACCGCAGTGCGCGTCGGGTAAGGACGCGTTGCGATCGGCTGCGGGGCTACGGCCGTCACGGTACCTCCAGGCCTTGGTGGGACCAGTAGTTCGGGAAACTCCCCGGATATTAGACGGAGCCGATCAGCTCCATTCGGGTGGGCCATGGCCGGTGGCCAGCGGCGTAGCGCACGTCACACGTATCCTGCCGCCGTGCTTCGATTGCTCGCTGTCGCTTCCGTCCTGTTGCTGGCCGCCTGTGGCTCCCCGGCCACGCACAACTCTGCGGATGTCACGTTCGCCCAGGGGATGGTGCCGCACCACGAGCAGGCGCTGGAGATGTCCGGGCTCGTCGCGTCCCGCACGGAGAACCCCCGGGTGATCGACCTGGCCAAGCGCATCGCGGACGCCCAGAAGCCCGAGATCGACCGCATGAACGGCTGGCTGCGCACCTGGAACGCGCCGGTGCAGGCGTCCTCGCACACCTCACACGGCCACTCGGAGAGCCACGGCATGGTCGAACTGGGAAACCTCGCCGACCTGGACGGCACGGAGTTCGACCGCCAGTGGCTGTCGCTGATGATCCAGCACCACAGGGGCGCCGTGGAGATGGCGCAGAAGCACCTGGGGGCCGGCACCGACCCGGAGACCCGCAAGCTCGCCCAAGAGGTCGTCAGCCACCAGGAGAAGGAGATCTCGGAAATGGAGTCGCTCCTCCCCCAGGGCTGATGCCAGCCTTCGTGCCGTGAGCGCACTAGCAGCCGCCGTATCTCTCGCGGCCTCGCACGGCGTGGCCTGCTCCGACCCTGTCGTGCTCAAACAGGGCAGCAACGTCCTCGTGCACCTGCGCCCGGCCCCGGTCGTGGCCCGAATCGCCGCACGCACGGCCCTGGTGCGGCCTTCAGTCTCCGAGCACTTCGCCCGCGACCTGTCCGTGTCGGCCTTCCTGGCCTCGCGCGGCGTACCGGTCGTGACGCCCTCTGCAGAGCTTCCCGCCGGGCCTCATGTGTCCGATGGCTTCGTGCTCTCGTTCAGCACGTACGTCCCGCACGACCCCACGGCGCGACTGTCCAGACAGGACGTCCTCAAGCTCCTGCCAGACCTGCACGCCGAACTGAGGCCCTACGAGGGCCGTCTGCCCACGCACGGCCCGCTGGACGACGTGGACAACGTCCTGACGTACCTGGACGGCCTGGGCGTGCCCGACCTGGCGAGGTTCCGCCAGTGGCGCGACGACCTGCAAGCCGCCTGGTCCGCACACGACAACGACGTCCAGCCGCTGCACGGCGACCCCCACCCCGGCAACGTGCTGGTGACGCCGTCAGGCCCGGTCTGGAACGACTTCGAGGACACCTGGCGCGGCCCGCGCGCCTGGGATCTGGCCTGCTCCGCGGACAAAGAAGAAGCCGCCCAACGCACCGTGGACATCTACGGCGGCGGGGCGGCTCCTTCAGACGTGGAGTTCCACGCGGAGACACGACGCATGTTCGGCACGCTCTGGGGCGTGCTCATGCAGTGGTCTTAGACGCGACGCCTGCGCATCACGAGCACCAGCGCGGCACCAGCGGCCACGAGCGCGGCACCGAGGCCGAGCATCCAGGCGGACCCGAACCCGGTGGCGGCGAGGTCGTGCACCTCGGCGACCGGCACAGGCGCGACGGTGGTCGTCGTCGTGAGCGCGACCTCAGCGGAAGAAGACGGCGTGGCCGGCTCGGAGCTCGAAGTGGAAGTCGGCGTCGACGAGTGAGTCACGGTCGACTCGGACGTGGTGGTCGTCGTGGTCGTGGTCGTGGTGCTGGCGGGCGGCTGTTCGACGGCGACACCGCATCCGAACCACTGACCGATCTCCGGAAGGTTCCCGCCGTCGACGACCGGAGCGCGCAGTTCGTTCCACGGCAGCGCTTCGCCGAGCTTGCCGGCCAGGTAGACGTTGAAGACGTCCCCGGCTTTCACGAGCATGCCCGTGACCTTCACGTCCTCGGGCAACCCGGTGATGTTGAGGTGCTGCTGGTTGTCGCCACCGGTGTAGACGAGCTCGCCGGGCAGGACCACGTTCCCACTGAGCCCGCCCACGGTGCAGGCATCGGGGTGGTTGACGTCGATGAACTGGGAGAACGCCTGCGCGCGCGGGTCGTCCGTGGTCACCTCGTCGGCGAACGCACTGGTCGCCAGCACGAGCGAGGCCACAGCGGCCAGGGCGGCCGAGGCGAGCAGGCCGGAACGTCTCAGGGGCGTCAAACGCATCGGGTCACTCCGTGGGGGTCGGCGGATGCCGCGATCTAAGACGATCGACGTCCCCCGAACGGGTTAGGTGACGATCAACAGTGCACCCTGTGGCCGAGTTGTTATTGCTCCGTGAGGTGCAACCCCAAACGAAAGAGCCGCCCCGCGCGCCGAAGTGATCTACGGCGCGCGGGGCGGCTCGTTCAAGGCGTGGGCTTAGGCGCGACGCCTGCGCATCACGAGCAGCACAGCGGCACCACCGGCGACGAGCGCGGCACCGAGGCCGAGCAGCCAGGCGGACCCGAATCCGGTCGAGGCCAGGTCGTCCTCGTTGGCGACAGGCACGGGCGCGACCGTCGTGGTCGTGGTCGGCGCGACCTCACCGGTGGTGGTGGTCGTCGTCGTGGCGCTCGTGGTCGAGCTCGGGGACGACGAGTGGGTGATGGTCGAGGTCTCCGAAGAGGAGGACGTCGTGGTCGTGGTGGTGGTGGTCGTGGTGGTCGTCGTGTCCTTGACGCCGCACGCGTACCAGTGGCTGATGTCAGGGACCTTGTCGTTCTTGAGCGGCGCCTTCAGGTCGTTCCACGGCAATGCGCCGAGGTCGTCCGCGAGGTAGACGTGGTAGGCGTTGCTGCCCTTGACGACCACTCCGGTGATCGTCACACCGGCCGGCTTGATGCCGGTGATGTCGAGGTCCTGCGTGTCATTGCCACCGGTGAACTCGAACTGGTCCTGCTTGTACGAGGTACCGGTGAGACCACCCACCGAGCAGGCGTTGTCCCAGTTCCACTCGATGTTGCCGTCGAACTTCTCCGGCTCGCCCGCGAACGCGGTGGTCGCGAAGGCGAGGGTGACCGCAGCGGTGACGGACACCACCGCGAGCAGACGGCTGGATCTCGGGGAGATGAGGCGCATCGGGTTACTCCGGGGGTTGGTGGTTGCGGCGATCTAAGACGATCGACGTCCCCCGAACGGTCTAGATGACGATCAACTGCACCCTTGTGGCCGAGTTGTTACACGTCCGTGAGGTGGCATCCCAAACGACCAAACGCCGAAGGGGCCGGTGCACCGGCCCCTTCGGACATTCGTTCCGCAGGCGTCAGTCGTTCTGCGCGACCTCGGACGGGCGCAGGTAGACGGTGGCACCGCCGGTCGGCATGTGCCGGAAGAAGTCAACCTGGCTCACAGGCTGGCCAACCACTGGACCCGCGCCCTGGGGGAGGTTCGGGGTGCGCGCGCCCGGCATCGGCGGCGTCACGGGGAGGCGGACTGGCTGGTTCGGGGTCACGTAATCGATCCTTGCTCTTGCTCTTGCTCGCAATGGGACGGTTCATCTCGTGGCTCAAGCAGAAGTGTTTGCAGCAAGGACTCGAGCGCGGCGAACAGACGCCGGATCGCGACGCCTTCGGTCACGCGCCAGTCCTCTATTGCCGCGGCCAGCAGGGAGGCACGGTCGATCGTCGCACCTTCCACTCGAAATTGGGTCATGACCCAGCCCGAGTCCGCGTCGAGCCAAAAGATGTCGAGAGGACGAGCCGCCTTGGTCACGACCACTCGCCCCGACGCCGCACGGGCGTACCTCACTCCGGGTACGAGCGCCAGGTGACGTGGAGGTTCCGCTCCGTCGTGCGCTGCCGCGCCACCACCCTCGGCCCGCGACTCGTCGTGATCCGCCGGAATGCCGAGAAGGGCGCGCAACAGCCATCGTGCGTCAGAGCGCAGATCGCTCTCGTGGTCGAGGAGCCAGCGGCCGATCTCCATCGCCCTGTCGTGTGCCTTGGGCAGCAGCGAAACCGGACTCAGTTCCTGGGTCTCGCAGGCTCGCTGGAACTGGGCGAGTGCCGTGTAGGCGTGCCACGCCGCGAACGTCTGCTCCAGCGGCCACATTACCTTCGACCACGAATTGACGAAATGCTCCGCTCGCTCCGCCCGCTCGCCGTCGAGGAACTGGCGGGTCACGGCGAAGTCGAAGAACTTGAGGTGGGAGCACTCGTGCACCAGCGCCTCGGCGATCTCGATCGCCGAGGCGGGTTCGTCGATGAGGACGAGACCGGGCAGGTAGCGCGTCGACGCGGACACGACACCACCTGAGGTCTCCGCCTTCAGCACCGCGAAGAGCGTCAGGTGCGCGAGGAGGTCGTCAGACATCTCCGGCGCCAACCGGCGGAACAGCCGCACGGCTTCGTCCACGAGCGCGAGAGCCGCGGCGAAGCGGTCTCCGTCGGCTTCGGTCAGCACCTGGGGCCGCGAGCCGGCCGGCGCGATGATCCGCAGGGCGGTGGCGAGCTTGCCGCTGGCCGCCGGATCGGACACGACGGCGACGCCGGCGGCGTCACGCACGTCGAGCCGGGCCGCGTGGAGCAGCGTGTCCGTCGTCAGGTCGTCGTCGTGTCCTGCGAGGGCGCGTCCCAGTTCGTAACGGACGACCGGATGGTCCAGCACCTTGTCGGACAACCGCGCGTCAGGCGTGAAAATCTCACCAGCGAGCCGGTAGAGCGTCCGCCGCTCGTCCACCAGCACACCGGCGGGCGCGATGACCGCATGCACCGCATGCGTGCTCGCGACAGTCGGCACGGCCGAACCAATCACCAACACAACCCTAGAAACGCGCCACGGACGCCCAATGAGATCAGGGCACCACCGCGCTGGCGGTGCTGCCCTACTGGCGCGTGAGCGTAGCGGCACGGAGCGTGTCTGTGATAGCCGACACCCATAAAAAAGACAGATGCCGTGCTACCTGGGCGTACCAGGCAGCACGGGCATCTGTCCCCCTCCCCCGGCATCGGCCGTCATCAGCCGAACATGATGCTGGTGACGTTCACGAATCCGACAACGGCGAGCGCGACGACCGAGACGGCGATCATCGTGAACACGGTGCGCCATCCGATGGCGGTCACGGCGACGGCGACGGCGGCGGCAATTCCCAGAGCACTCCCTGCAGACATTTTGTTCCCTCCCGACTAGGCGAGCACGTTGTCCGGGTGTGGGCGTCCCCGGCGTTTCGCCATGCATCAAGGATCGCCCAGTTGTAGGTTGTCTGTCAACGGTCGACAGGTTGCCAGACAAGTTGCAACCAGACTGCGAGAGGCCTAAGCTGGACCAATGCCCGTCGATGACGTCCATTTCGGCGAGAGCTGGTCGCTCTCGCCTGATTCGCGACGGCCACTACCGGAGCTCATCGAGCAGAAGCTCCGCGAGCAGATCATCGGAGGCACCCTCAAGTCGGGCGACAAGCTCCCCACCGAGCCGGAACTGGCCCGCAGGCTGGACGTCGCCCGCTCGTCTCTGCGCACAGCGCTGCAGCGGCTCCAGTTGCAGGGCATCGTCGAGGTGCGCCGCGGGCTCGGCTGGTACGTCCGCCGCACCGACTTGGCCGCCGTCGAGGAGCACCTGGAGGGCAGGCTGGCCGCCAGGCAGTTCGATCAGATGGATCTGCTCGAGGTGCGGATCGCGCTGGAGACCACGGCCGCGAGCCTCGCCGCGGTCCGCGCGGGCGACGGTGAACTGGACGAACTGGCCAAGCTGAACCGCCGCTACCAGCGCGCGCAGGTCGAGGACGTGCAGGAGATGATCGAGGCGGACGAGGAGTTCCACTCGGCCCTGGTCCGCGCGTCCAAGAACGAACTGCTGGAGCAGATGTACCTGGCGCTCGTTCCCGGCCTGCAGGACTGCAAGCGGCACGCGCAGCCGTCGCGGGAAGTGCACAACCGCTCGGCGAACGAACACGAACAGATCATCTGGTTCCTGCGCAGGCACGACGAAGTGGGCGCGAAGAGCGCGATGACCACCCATCTGCTCGGCCTGTACGACGACTTGGCGACCGACGAGTCCAAGCCGAAAGCCACCCTCAACACATATGTAGGTGTGTCGGACAAGCCGATCTGGGGCGAGTCCCGCTGATACGGCACTGACCGAAAGGCTCTGGCGCCAATCCCGCCTCACTCCCACCATGGTCATGGACGACCGGTGGGATGAGGGGTGGCGGTCAGGTGGCGGTTCAGCTCCGCAGGCACAGGCGGGTTGTCGTCGTCGCTGTTCTTCTGCTGCTGGTCGCGGGCGCAAACCTCACCGCCGTGCTGCTGTGGCAACCCTCCTCCCCCACCGGTGAACTGTGGCACCAGGTGCTGCTGGGAGCCTGGCCGCTACCGGCGTTCGTCGGGCTGGCACTAGGCACGTACGAGTTGTTCCTGCACCACCGGCTCGTCGCGGCACTGGGGCGCATCGCCAGCCCGGGCATGATGGAACATCTGCTGCCGAGCGAAGTGCTCAAGGCGTTCCTGTCATCGATCTACGGTTCGAACGAGGCCAACCAGGACGTGGTGTCAGGCCTGCTCGGTGGCGAGGGCCTGCGTCCGCACGGCGGCGACCTGACGATCAGCACGAACACGACCGTCAAGATCGAACTGCAGGGCATCGACTCGAAGTCGTACCACCTGATCACGACGCAGAGCTACCAGTTCCGCCACCAGATCCCGGTGGACCGGTTCGTCATCTTCGCGACGAGCAGCGTGCTCCTGCGCGACACGATCAACGCCGCCTGCCGTTACCCGCTGTTCGAGCTCTTCTTCATCCCCGACCAGTCGCTGTTCCTGGACTCGGTCGACGACCTGCAGCACGCGACCAAGATCGCGATCGACTACATCGACCACGAGGGCCTGCGCCGTTCCGCGGAACCGAGCCAGATTCCCCCCATCGAGGTGCGATTCGACCAGTGGTCGCATTACCTGACGTTCTTCCAGAAGGCCATGGGCCCGCTGCCGAAGCTGAGCCCGCACGACCACCTCGGCGACCTGCGCATCTTCGAATGCGATCTCAGCGGCATCGCGGACGACCACGTGGTGCGCGCGATCTGCGGCCTGACCATCAACGCGCGCATGCTCCAACGCACCAACGACGGCTTCTGCTACTGGCAACCGCCCTATCCGTCGTACGTGGAACGGATCGGTTTCGACGCGACCGGGCTCGCGGTCGATCACGCACTCGAGCAGGAGTTCAGCATCATGCCCTTCACGTTCCGCTCCAACACACTGCCCGCGCAGTGGCTGAGCGCGGAGCAACTCCAGGACCTCTACGTGCGCTCTTGGGTGCTGCCCGGCCACGGCGTCGCGTTGTTGTGGCGGGAGATGCGCAACTGACCCCCGTCTGCCGGCTCAGTCGGCAGACGGAGCGAAGACCGTGCCACCGGTCGGGGCATCGCGGAACCAGTCAACCCGGCTCACCGGTTCACCCACCGGTCGGCGCTGGTCCGGACCCGGAGGAACCGCGGGGACCGGCACGACCGGGTTGCGCTCAGGGGTCATCGAGGTCTCCTCAGGGGTCGAGGCGGCAATCCGAGGGTAAGTCCGCGCATGCCTCCAGGGCTTCGACCAGCTGGGTGAGCCGGAAGCGCGGAGTGGCGCTGTTGCGACGGACTCGGACGAGCTCGGAGCTTTCTGCACTGAGGTCCGCGACGAAGAGCACGAGCTCGGACTCGCCATCCCCACCGGCATCGAGATGTACTTCATCACCGCATTCGCCGGCGTGGCGACCGACCCGAGACTGCGGGCGACCGCGCCACCGTTGGACGCGCGCTGGAACCAGTCGACGCGGTGCACTGCTTGAAGAGCCCGACGTGGCTACTCCTGCAGTTCGGGAGCGGGGACGGAGGGGCCGGTTCGCTGGTCACCCAGCTTTCCTTCGTCTGGAAGATCGCTGACGAGCGCATCGATCTCGTGTGGTGCTGAGCGCCTGCCGAGCGGGTGAGCGTGCCTTGCAAACGGACGCAAGAAATTGCGTACACTTGCGGCATGACGCAACGGAGGCTGGCCGAGGTCGCGGCCAAGGTCGGGGTCAGCGAGGCCACCGTCAGCCGGGTGCTGAACGGCAAGCCGGGCGTCTCCGACGCCACGCGGAGTGCTGTTCTCACCGCGCTTGACGTGCTGGGTTACGAAAGGCCGACGCAGCTGCGGGGGGAACGGGCCCGGCTGGTCGGGCTGGTGTTGCCCGAGTTGCAGAACCCGATCTTCCCCGCGTTCGCGGACGTGGTCGGCAACGCGCTCGCGCAAAGGGGCTTCACGCCTGTTCTGTGCACGCGGACGGCCGGCGGGGTTACCGAGGCGGAGTACTTGGAGCTGCTGCTGGAGCAGCACGTCAGCGGGATTGTGTTCGCTGGCGGGCTGTACGCGCAGAAGGACGCCAGTCACGGTCACTACCAGCAGATGATGTCCCGCAAGTTGCCTACGGTGCTGGTCAACGCCGCTATAGACGATCTTGCGTTCCCTCGGGTGTCGTGTGACGACGCGGTGGCGATCGAGCAGGCGTACGGGCATTTGACGTCGCTGGGGCACAAGCGGATCGGGGCCGTGCTCGGGCCGCCGGACCACGTGCCGAGCCTGCGCAAGCAGCAGGCGATCGACAAGTGCGGTGGGGCTGATGTCGAGCACGCGATGTTCAGCTTGGAGGGTGGGCAGGCCGCTGCTACCAAGCTCGTGCAGCGTGGGGTTACGGCGATCATCTGTGCTAGCGACCCGTTGGCGCTGGGCGCGATCAGGGCCGTGCGGCGTGCTGGGTTGGATGTTCCCAAGGACGTGTCGATCATCGGGTACGACGATTCCGCGTTCATGACCTGCACTGATCCGCCGCTGACCACGGTTCGGCAACCCATCGAGGCGATGGGGCGGGCTGCTGTCGAGCTGTTGGCCAACCAGATCTCCGGCAACGCGGTGGCGCCGGACGAGTTGCTGTTCGAGCCCGAGTTGGTGGTGCGGGCGTCCAGTGCGCCGGTGAGGTAACGGGCGCAGTCGTCTTCTTGCGAGTTTTCGTCTGGATATTGCGTTCAGATGTAACGGCGCCTTATGGTCGCCGTCACATCGACGCGCTCGCGAGAAGGGCGGCCCCACCATGAAGAAGTCCGCTGCCGTGCTGATTGGCGGTGTCCTGGCCCTAAGTTCAGTCGGCTGTGGGAGCGGTTCCACGACTGAGCCCGGCGGCAAGGTACAGATCAACATCAACGGTCAGCCGCCTCAGACCCAAGCGTTCGACCGCAAGGTCTTCGACGAGGACGTCGCGGAGTTCGAGACAGCGAACCCCGACATCGACCTCGTGCCGCACGAGGGGTTCATGGACCCGAAGACGTTCAGCGCCAAGCTCGCCGGTGGCCAGCTGGAAGACGTCTTCTACGTCTACTTCACCGATCCCGCGGCGCTCATCGCCCGCAAGCAGGCCGCCGACCTGACGGACTACGTCAAGGACGTGCCGCACTACGGTGACCTGAAGCAGGAGCTCAAGGACGTCTTCACGGTCGGCGGCAAGGTCTACGGCCTGCCCACCGCCAACTACACGATGGGCCTGCTCTACAGCCGCACCAACTTCACCAAGGCCGGACTGGACCCCGACTCGCCGCCGAAGACGTGGGACGAGGTGCGCGCCGCGGCCAAGAAGCTCAAGGACGCCGGCGTCACCGGGTTCGCCGAGTACAGCAAGAGCAACCAGGGCGGCTGGCACTTCACCACGTGGATGAAGTCCGTCGGTGGTGACATCGCCCGCAAGGACGGCGACACCTACAAGGCCGACTTCAACAACGACAAGGGCAAGGAAGTCCTGCGCAGGCTCAAGGAGATGCGCTGGGACGACAGCTCCATGGGCGAGAAGCAGCTCCTGGAGATCGGCGACGTGCAGAACATGATGGGCGCCGGGCAGCTCGGCATGTACGTGGCCGCGCCGGACAACGTCGCCGCGATCGTCAACCAGTTCAAGGGCAAGTACGACGACTACGGCCTGGCCGCGATCCCGGAGCAGAAGGGCACCCTGCTCGGCGGCGAGGGCTACATGATCAACCCGAAGGCCACGCCGGAGAAGATCAAGGCGGGCCTGAAGTGGATCCAGTGGAAGTACCTGAACCCGGACCGGCTCGAAGGCAACCTGCAGAAGTACAAGGACCGCGGCCAGCCCGTCGGCCTGCCGATCCCGCCGATCGCCGACGTCTGGACCGGTGAGCCGCGCAAGAAGCAGGAAGAGCTGAAGGCCAAGTACGCCACCATGCCGGTGAAGAACTTCCAGGCCTACGTGGACGGTTCGGAGAAGACCAAGGGCTCGCTCGAACCGCCGCAGGCGCAGCAGGTCTACGCGATCCTCGACAGCGTGGTGCAGGCGACCCTGACGAACTCCGACGCCGACCACCCGGCGCTGCTGAAGGACGCGGAGACCAAGGTCAACGCCGTTCTGGCGCAGGTGAAGTAGGTGCGGCGCCACGTCACCGCGTACGGCTTCCTGAGTGCCGCGCTGGTCGTCTTCGCGGTGTTCTCCTGGTACCCGATCGTGCGCGGGGTGGTCCTGAGCTTCCAGCAGGTCAACTTCGTCACGAGTCCCGACTGGGTGGGCTGGGAGAACTTCGAGCGGCTGTTCGCGGACCCGCTGTTCGGGGTGGCGTGGCGCAACACCTTGTACTTCACGCTCCTGGCACTGCTGCTCGGTTTCGGCGTCCCGTTCCTGACCGCCGTGGTGCTCAACGAACTGCGGCACGCCAAGGGTTACTTCCGCCTGCTGGTCTACCTGCCGGTGATGTTGCCGCCGGTCGTGACGGCCCTGCTGTGGAAGTGGTTCTACGACCCGGGACCGGGGCTGTTCAACTCCGTCCTCAGAGGACTCGGGCTGCCGACGTCCCAGTGGCTCGACTCCGCCGACACCAGCATGATCAGCCTCGTCTTGGTGATCACCTGGGCGAACATGGGCTCGGCGACGCTGATCTACCTGGCCACGCTGCAGACCATCCCCGGTGAGCTGTACGAGGCCGCCGACCTGGACGGCGCCGGGATCTTCAGGAAGGTCCGGCACGTCACGATCCCGCAGACCAAGTTCGTGATCCTCATGCTGTTGCTGCTGCAGGTCGTCGCGACGATGCAGGTCTTCACCGAGCCGTTCATCATGACCGGCGGCGGCCCGGAGGAGTCCACGGTCACCGTGCTGCTCCTGCTGTACCGCTACGCCTTCTACTACAACGACTTCGGCACCGCGAGCGCGCTGAGCCTGATCCTCTTCGCGGTGCTGGGCGTCTTCTCCTTCCTCTACCTCAAGATCACGAAGAAGGCCGACGCATGAGGACTCTCACCAGGGGAACGGGCCCGGCGTACTGGATCGTCCTCACCCTCACGCTGGTCCTGTTCACGGCGGCGTTCCTGCTCCCGCTGGTCTGGGTGCTGCTCGGCGCGTTCAAACCGCCGGCGGAACTGGCCCAGCAACCGCCGACGCTGCTGCCTCAGACGTGGGAACCGGGCGCGTACGTCGACGCCTGGAACTACATGGACCTGGGGCGGTTCTTCCTCAACACGTTCGTCGTCGCGATCGGCGCGTGGGCGGTGCAGATGGCCGTGATCGTTCCCGCGGCCTACGCGCTGTCCAAGCTCCGGCCGATCTTCGGCAACGTGGTCATGGGCCTGATGCTGGCGACGCTGATGTTGCCCTCGACGGCCGTGCTGGTCCCGGTCTACCTCACGCTCACCGACCTCGGCCTGCTCAACAACCCGGCGGGCATCTGGTTGCCGGCCGCGGCGAACGCGCTGAACGTGTACCTGCTCAAGCGGTTCTTCGACCAGATCCCGGAAGAGCTCCTCGAAGCGGCCAGGATCGACGGCGCGGGCACGTGGACGACCCTCGTCCGCATCGTGCTGCCGATCTCACGCCCCATCCTCGCCGTCGTCTCGATCTTCGCGGTCGTGGCGGCGTGGAAGGACTTCATCTGGCCGCTGCTCGTGTTCCCCGATCCGGCGAAGCAGACGCTCAGTGTCGCGCTTCAGCGCTTCGCCCCGGACACCCCGATCAACCTCCTGCTCGCGGGCCTCGTGCTGGCGAGCCTGCCGATGGTGGCGCTGTTCCTGGCGTTCCAGCGGCACATCCTCGCGGGGCTCACCGCGGGCGGCGTAAAAGGCTGAAAGGACACCAGATGAGTTGGTGGCGCAACGCATCCATCTACCAGGTCTACCTGCGCAGCTTCGCGGACGGCAACGGTGACGGCATCGGCGACCTGGCCGGCCTCCGCGCCAAGCTCCAGCACATCGCGAGCCTCGGCTTCGACGCGATCTGGCTCAACCCGTGGTACCCGAGCCCGCTCGCGGACGGCGGCTACGACGTGGCGGACTACCGCGACATCGAACCGGTCTTCGGGTCGCTCGCCGACGCCGAGAAGCTCATCGCGGACGCGCACGGCCTGGGCATCCGGATCATCATCGACCTCGTCCCGAACCACAGCAGCGACCAGCACCCGTGGTTCAAGGACGGCCTGTGGGACCGCTTCCACGTCCGCGACGGCGAGGAGATCCCGAACGACTGGCAGTCGCGCTTCGGCGGCCCGGCGTGGAGCAAGCTCGACGACGGCCGCTGGTACCTGCACCTCTACGCCGCCGAGCAGCCGGACTTCAACTGGGAGAACCCGGTCGTCCACGACGAGTTCGAGGACATCCTGCGGTTCTGGCTCGACCGCGGCGTCGACGGGTTCCGCATCGACGTGGCCGACGGCCTGGTCAAGGACTTCAGCAAGCCCGACGCGGACCTCCCCTACTCCGACCAGGACGGCGTGCACGAGATCTACCGCCGGTGGCGGCAGATCGTGGACGAGTACGACGGCGACCGCATCCTCGTCGGCGAGATGTGGCTGCCCGACCCGGTCAGGTTCGCCCGGTACCTCCGGCAGGACGAGATGCACAGCGCGTTCAACTTCGACTTCCTGTGCTGCCCGTGGGACGCCGGTGAACTGCGCAAGGTCGTCGACAGCACACTGGCCGCGCACGAACCCGTTGGCGCGCCACCGACCTGGGTGCTTTCGAACCACGACGTCACCAGGCACGTGACCCGCTACGGCCGCGAGAAGACGGGGTTCTCCTTCGCGGACAGGCAGCACGGCGCGCCGACCGACTTCGAACTGGGCACCCGCCGCGCCCGTGCGGCGATCATGCTCACCGCGGCACTGCCCGGCGGCGTCTACGTCTACCAAGGCGAGGAGCTGGGCCTCTGGGAGGTCGAGGACCTGCCGGACGAGCTGCGCGAGGACCCGGTGTGGCACCGCTCCGGCTTCACCGACCGGGGCCGCGACGGCTGCCGCGTGCCACTCCCCTGGTCCACCGAGGACGGCCCGAGCTGGCTGCCCCAACCGGAGAACTGGCAGGACTTCTCGGTCGCGGTCCAGTCGGACGACCCCGAGTCGATGCTCGCCCTGTACCGCCAGGTGTTCGCGCACCGCCGCGGCATCGACGGCGACCTGGAGTGGCTCGACCTGGGCGAGAACGTGCTGGCGTTCCAGCGCGGCGGCACCACCTGCGTCGTCAACCTGTCGGACCAGGCGATCGATCTGCCGGGCGTGCCAACGTTGTCAAGCGTCCCGCTGGAGAACGGCAACCTGCCGAGGGACGCCGCGGCCTGGCTGAACCGGTAAGACCCGAGGGGTACTGAGCGGCTGTGGTCGAAACGTGACCACAGCCGCTCGCTCGTTTTGCCCAGATGGGGGCAATGCGGGCAGAACAGCACCGGGACTCGGGCGTGCCCGCTCTGGCCGACCTGCGTGAACGGACCGTCACACACTGCGAGGCGGGCATAAATCGGGCAGGATTCCATCCTGTTGTGGTGCCCACCACAATGTTTCGAGGGTGTTTCATCTATGCACGGCCCGAACGGGCAACCCAATAGCCGAGTGGGCAGGTGACATGCGAGCCGAGGAACGCAAGCGGCGCATCCTGGCCAGGGCCCGCGCCGACGGCCGCGTCGACGTGGTGGAGATGGCGCAGGAACTGCGCGTCGCGCCCGAGACGGTCAGGCGCGACCTCCGCGTGCTCGACGAGCACGGCCTGGTGCGGCGCACGCACGGTGGCGGTGTGCCGGTCGAGAGCGCCGGCTTCGAGACGGGGCTCCGGTTCCGCGCCGGATCGCACGTCCCGGAGAAGCGGCGCATCGCGAAGGCGGCCGCCGAGCGCCTCGACGACGCCGAGACCGTGTTCATCGACGAGGGCTACACGCCGCAACTCGTCGCGGAGGCGTTGCCCACCACCAACCCGCTCACGATCATCACCGCGTCGTTGCCGACCGCGGC
Source organism: Lentzea californiensis (assembly GCF_024648825.1). Classification (GTDB taxonomy): domain Bacteria; phylum Actinomycetota; class Actinomycetes; order Mycobacteriales; family Pseudonocardiaceae; genus Lentzea; species Lentzea californiensis. The sequence goes on along the minus strand of NZ_JANBBE010000004.1, from coordinate 138,284 downwards.
GGCCATGTCCGAACACCCGTCGTGCACCGTCCTGCTGCTGGGCGGCCGCGTCAGGGGCCACACACTGGCCACTGTGGACCACTGGACCACCAGGATGCTCGGCGAGATGGTCATCGACCTCGCCTACATCGGTGCGAACGGCATCTCCCGCGAGCACGGCCTGACCACGCCCGACCCGGCGGTCGGCGCGGTGAAGGCCAAGGCGCTCAGCGCTTCCCGGCGGAAGATCTTCGTCGGGACGCACACGAAGTTCGGCGTCTCCAGCTTCCACCGGTTCGCCGAGGTCTCCGATCTGGAGGCGGTCGTCACCGACAGCGGCCTCACCGCGCACGAGGCCCACCGCTACACCCTCCTAGGCCCCAAGGTCATCCGTGCTTGATCATCTTGGGCACTGACCGCCCTCACGATCCGGGTGCGACATCCCCCCTCTTCAGCGCGCCCAAAAACCTTGAAAGGAACCGACGATGTCGTCGATTCGCACACTCGGAGCCGCTACCGCAGTGTTGCTGCTCGCGTCCGCCTGCTCGGGAGCCGGCGGCGGGGGCGGCGGTGAGAACTCGGTGAACGTCCTGATGGTGAACAACCCGCAGATGCAGGACCTGCAGAAGCTCACCGCGGACAACTTCACCAAGGACACCGGCATCAAGGTGAACTTCACCGTGCTGCCCGAGAACGACGTCCGCGACAAGATCAGCCAGGACTTCTCCAGCCAGGCCGGGCAGTACGACGTCGCGACGATCTCCAACTACGAGACGCCGATGTTCGCCAAGAACGGCTGGCTCGCGCCGATGGACGACTTCGTGTCCAAGGACAGCGGCTTCGACCAGGCCGACGTCCTGGAGCCGATCAGGCAGTCGCTGACCGCGGCGGACGGCAAGGTCTACGCGCAGCCGTTCTACGGCGAGTCGTCGTTCCTCATGTACCGCAAGGACATCTTCGAGGCCAAGGGCGTCACGCTGCCCGAGAAGCCGACCTGGCAGCAGGTCGCGGACGCCGCGGCGAAGGTCGCGACCCCCGAGGTGCGCGGCATCTGCCTGCGCGGCCAGCCGGGCTGGGGCCAGGTGATGGCGCCGCTCACGACGGTCGTGAACACCTTCGGCGGCACGTGGTTCACCAAGGACTGGCAGGCGCAGGTCAACGCGCCGGAGTTCAAGGAGGCCACCAAGTTCTACGTGGACCTGGTGCGCAACCACGGTGAGGCGGGCGCTCCGCAGGCCGGGTTCGCCGAGTGCCTCAACAACATGACGCAGGGCAAGGTCGCGATGTGGTACGACGCCACGGTCGCCGCCGGCCTGCTCGAGGCCGCCGACTCCCCCATCAAGGGCAAGCTCGGCTTCACCCAGGCGCCGGTCGTGAAGACCGACAGCTCCGGCTGGCTCTACACGTGGGCGTTCGGCATCCAGAAGGCGTCGAAGAAGCAGGACAACGCCTGGAAGTTCATCTCGTGGGCGTCCGGCAAGGGCTACGAGGAGCTGGCCGGCAAGAACCTCGGCTGGTCGAAGGTCCCCGACGGCAAGCGCTCGTCGACCTACCAGCGTCCCGAGTACAAGCAGTCCTCCGGCAGCTTCTCCGCGATGGCCGAGGCCGCGATCAAGGGCGCGAAGCCGCTCAACCCCGGTGTGCAGGAACGCCCGGCTCCCGGCATCCAGTTCGTCGGCATCCCCGAGTTCACCGACCTCGGCACCCAGGTGTCGCAGCAGATCAGCTCGGCGATCGCGGGCGCGGTCACGGTGGACGACGCGCTGAACAACGGTCAGGGACTCGCCGAGAAGGTCGCCGCGAAGTACAAGGGGCAGTGACATGGCTGTCATAGAGCGGGAGCGGCCGGTCGTGGACCGGCCGCCCCCTGCCCCCCGCAGGAACTACCCGAAGTGGGCGCGGCGGGCGCCTCTGCTGCCCGCGCTCATCTTCCTGATCATCGTGACGCAGCTGCCGTTCGTGGCGACGCTGGTCATCTCGTTCATGAAGTGGAACTCTCTCGACCCCGCCAACCGCGGGTTCGCCGGGTTCGACAACTACGTCAACGTCTTCACCGACCCCGACCTGCGTTCGTCGGTCGTCAACACGATCGTGCTGACCGCGTCGGTGGTGCTGATCAGCCTGGCCCTCGGGCTGGGCCTGGCACTGCTGCTGGACAAGAAGTTCAAGGGCCGCGGGTTCGTGCGCACCATGCTCATCGCGCCGTTCCTGGTGGTCCCGGTGGCGGCGGCGCTGATCTGGAAGCACGTGCTCTACAACCCGGAGTACGGCCTGTTCAACGGAATCCTGAACTGGCTGGGCTTCGACGCGCAGCCGGACTGGATCTCCACCATGCCGATGAGCGCCGTCGTGCTGTCGCTGGTGTGGCAGTGGACCCCGTTCATGATGCTGATCCTGCTGGCGGGCCTGCAGTCCAAGCCCATCGAACCCGTCGAGGCGGCCACGATCGACGGCGCGTCGTCGTTCCAGATCTTCCGCTACCTGACGTTCCCGCACCTGCGCCAGTACCTGGAGCTCGGCGGCCTGCTCGGGTCGATCTACATCGTGCAGAACTTCGACGCGGTCTTCACGATCACGTCCGGTGGTCTGGGCACGGCGAACCTGCCGTACATGATCTACCAGACCTTCTATCAGGCCCACGAGTACGGCGAGGCCTCCGCGGCCGGCGTGATCGTGGTGGCGGGGTCGATCCTGATCGCGACGTTCGCGTTGCGCACGGTGTCCTCGCTGTTCAAGGAGGAGAAGCGATGAATCCCCAATGGATCAAACACGGTTGGGGTGTGCTCGCCTGGTTCTTCGGCCTTGTGTTCTTCGCTCCGGTGGCCTGGATGTTCCTGACCTCGCTGCACAGCGAGTCGGACGCGGCGACGAACCCGCCGTCCATCGCGGCACCGCTGACGCTGGACGGCTACGCCGAGTTCTTCGACGCCGGCGCGTGGCCGCCGCTGATCAACTCGTTCAGCGCCTCGATCGGATCGACGATCATCGTGCTGCTGCTGGCGATCCCGGCCGCGTACGCGTTGTCGATCAAGCCGGTGGAGAAGTGGACGGACGTCCTGTTCTTCTTCCTGTCCACCAAGATGATGCCGGTCGTCGCGGCGCTGCTGCCGATCTACCTGATCGCGCAGTTCTCCGGGATGCTCGACAACATCTCGTTCCTCACGCTGCTGTACTGCTCGATGAACCTGCCGATCGCGGTGTGGCTCATGCGCTCGTTCCTCGCCGAGGTCCCCAAGGAGATCCTCGAGGCGGCCTCGATCGACGGCGCCGGGCTGGTCACGACGCTGCGCCGGGTGGTGGCGCCGATCGCGATGCCGGGCATCGCGGCGACGGCGCTGATCTGCTTCATCTTCAGCTGGAACGAGCTGCTCTTCGCACGGGTGCTGACCGGTGTCGTCGCCGGCACCGCCCCCGTGTACCTGACCGGGTTCGTCACCTCCCAGGGCCTGTTCCTGGCCAAGGTGTGCGCGGCCGCGGTCGTGGTGTCTCTGCCGGTGCTCATCGCCGGGTTCGCCGCTCAGGACAAGCTCGTCCAGGGCCTTTCGTTGGGAGCAGTCAAGTGAAAGCAGCAGTGATCACCGGCGTCGGGTCCGTCGAAGTGACCACTGTGGACGATCCGAGGTGCGGTCCCCGCGAAGTGGTCGTCGACGTGGCCGCCTGTGGCCTTTGCGGCACGGACCTGCACATCCTGCAGGGCGAGTTCGCGCCCACCCTGCCGGTCGTGCCGGGCCACGAGTTCGCGGGCACGATCGTCGAGATCGGATCGCAGGTCAACGAGCTCTCCGTGGGTGACCGGGTCGCCGTCGACCCGTCGCTGTACTGCCACGAGTGCCGGATGTGCCGCTCGGGCAAGAACAACCTCTGCGAGCGCTGGGCGGCCATCGGCGTCACGACGGCAGGTGGCGCGGCGGAGTTCGCGGTGGCCCCGGTGGCGAACTGCGTGAAGCTGCCCGACCACGTGCGGACCGAGGACGCGGCGCTGATCGAGCCGCTGTCGTGCGCGGTGCGCGGCTACGACGTGCTGCGGTCGCAGATGGCGTCCCGCGTGCTGATCTACGGCTCGGGCACGATGGGCCTGATGATGCTGCAGCTCGGCAAGCTGACCGGCGCGTCGTCGATCGAGGTCGTGGACCTCAACGAGGAGCGCCTGAAGACCGCCGTCCAGCTCGGCGTCACGGGCGTGGCGTCCTCCGCGGACGAACTGGACCGGCCGCAGGGCTGGGACGTCGTCATCGACGCCACCGGCAACGAGAAGGCCATCCAGGACGGTCTCGGCAGGGTCGCGAAGGGAGGCACGTTTCTCCAGTTCGGAGTCTCCGACTACTCGGCCCGCGTGACCATCGAGCCGTACAGGATCTACAACCAGGAGATCACCATCACCGGCTCGATGGCGGTGCTGCACTCGTTCGAACGTGCGGCGGACCTGTTCGCGACCGGAGTGCTCGACCCCGAGATCTTCATCAGTGACAGGGTGCCGCTGGACGGTTACGCCAAGGCGTTGGACCAGTTCAAAGCCGGTGTCGGCCGCAAGATCCAGGTTCTTCCGTGAGCTAGCCGGAAAAAGTTCGTGGGCACTCGTGTATCCAGGCGAGTGCCCACGACTCCTTCCAGGCATGTCGAAGTCCGGGCAGAAAGTAACGCCGCCGTACTTTTCGCACATGTCCGACGAAGAGCTCCTCGCCTGGTACGCGGAGCTCCAGGTGCGCGCGATGAACGCGCCACCTGAGGACGTCGATTTCGATCACACCCACAAGCCCGCCCAGCCCAGGACCGTCGAAGAGCTGCGCCACCGGATCATGACCTTCCAGGGCTGGCCCGGAGGTCTCTCCACGATGGACTCGGGTTCTCCGTTCCACAACCTGTGGCACTGGCTCAGCGACTGACGCGGCGCGAGGTCACCCTCGCCCGAGTCGTCGGCGCGTTGGTGGCCGCCTGTGTGCTCTTCGCCGTCGTGCACACAGCGGTCACCGGCGCCGTCTCGCATCCGCGGAACTGGCTCGTCGCGTTCGCCTGCACCCTTCTCGGGGTGCGCGTGATCGGCCACGTCCGCAGGTCGTCCGTCGGGTGGTTGCTGCTGGCGATGGGCGTGTTCGGCGCCGTCGCCGTCGCGGTCGCGGGTCAGCCCGCCGACCACCCCGCCCGATGGGTCGAGGCGTGGGTCTGGTGGCCCACGTACGCGCTGCTGCCCGCTGTGGCACTGGTCTTCCCGAACGGCAGGCCGCTGAGCAACCGCTGGTGGACCGCCATCGGCGCGTCGCTGTTCGGTGCCGTCGTAGGCACCATCGGGATCGCCTGGGCGTCGTGGGGCGATCCCGCCTCGTACTGGCAGAGCAGTGGTGGCGGGGTCGCGAAGACGATCACGCTGATCGCCGTGCTCGCGGCCGGAGTCTCCGTGCTCGCGGCCGTGGTGTCACTGGCCCTGCGGTGGCGGCGGGCCGAAGGGGACGAACGCCGGCTGCTCGTGTGGGCGTTCGCGCTGCTGACGCTGGCCGGCGTGGCGACCGTGGTCGAGACGACGGACGGGCACATCGCGTGGATCGTCGGTGTGCTGGCGTTCCCGGCCGCCGCGGTCATCGCGATCCTGCGGTACGGCCTGTACGACATCAGCCTGCTGATCCACCGGTCGTTGCTCTACGGCTCGCTGACCGTGGTGCTGCTGCTCGTCTACCTCGGCGTGATGGTCGGGGCGGGTCAGCTGTTCGCGAAGGACGCCGAGGTCATCGGGGTCGTGGCCGCGGGACTGGTGTTCGCGCCGATCCGCAGCTGGGTGCAGCGCAAGCTCGACCGCTGGCTGTACGGCGAGCGCTCCGATCCTTACGCGACGTTGTCCACGTTGAGCGAGAAGCTCGAACAGTCGCAGGACGTGCTCGCGACCGTGGCGCAGACGGTCGCCGAGTCGTTGAAGCTGCCGTACGTGGCGATTCGCGGCGGGTCGGTGCTGGCCGAGCACGGACGCAGCCGCGGATGGCCGCAGCTGCGCTTTCCCATGACGTACCGAGGTTCCTCGGTCGGCGATCTCGTGGTCGAGCCGCGTGCACCGGACGAGAGGTTGAGCGATCGTGAACTGAGCCTGCTCGTCGACCTCGCCCGGTCGACCGCACCGGCCGCGCAGTCGATCAAGCTGACCACCGACCTGCAGCTCGCCCGCGATCGGCTGGTGCGGGCCCGCGAGGAGGAACGGCTGCGGCTGCGGCGCGACCTGCACGACGGCGTGGGGCCCGCGCTGGTCGGGATCCGGTTGCAGCTCAAGGCGTTGCGCCGCTCGCTGGGCGACGTGCTGGACCCGGTGCTGGCCGACGTCGACACGACCGCCGTCGAGGTGCGCAGCCTCGTGGACGGGCTGCGGCCGCCGATCCTCGACCAGGGCCTGGCGCTGGCCGTGCGCGACGAGGCCGCCCGCTTCGGCGGTGACCTGCGCGTCGAGGTGCGGGCCGAGCAGATCGACGGGCTGTCCGCCGCGGTCGAGGTCGCGGCCTACCGGATCGTCGCGGAGGCGTTGACCAACACCGCGCGCCACTCCGGTGCGTCGACCTGCGTGATCACCGTGCGGGCCGACGGCGACCTGGTCGTGGAGATCGTCGACGACGGGCGTGGCGTCGCGGCCGGTGCCAAACCGGGTGTGGGGCTCGATTCGATGCGGGAACGCTGCGCGGAGCTGGGTGGATCGTGCACAGTGGGACCCGCGGAACCACACGGGACACGGGTGGTGGCGCGGATCCCGTTGGAGGCCCAGTGACGCGGGTTGTGATCGCAGACGACCACCCGGTGTTCCGGCGCGGCCTGAAGGCGTTGCTGGACGGCGAGGACGGCCTCGAGGTCGTCGGCGACGCCGCCGACGGGCAGGAGGCCGTGCAGGTCGTCCTCGACCTCGCGCCGGACGTCGTCGTGATGGACCTGCACATGCCCGTCATGGGCGGTGTCGAGGCCGCGAAGCAGATCCAGGAGGCCCTGCCGCACGTCGGTGTCCTCGTGCTGACGATGCACGAGGACGACGAGCTGGTGTTCGCGGCGATGAAGGCCGGGGCGCGCGGGTACCTGGTCAAGACCACGGACGACGACGAGATCGTGCGCGCGGTGCAGGCGATAGGAGCGGGCGAGGCGATCTTCAGCGCCACCATCGCCCAGCGGATGATGGGCTACTTCACCGCGATCTCGTCGTCCAAGGCGGTGCTGTTCCCGCAGCTCACGGATCGCGAACGGGACGTGCTGGAACTGATGGCGTCCGGCCTGGACAACCCGTCGATCGCGCACCGGCTGACGCTGTCCGGCAAGACCGTCCGCAACCGGGTGTCCGCGATCTTCACGAAGCTGCAGGTGGCCGATCGCGCGCAGGCCATCGTGCGCGCCCGCGAGGCCGGGCTGGGAAGTCCCTCCTAGATCGGGACACAGGTCACCTGACGACGGGACAACGCCCGCGATTCGATCGGCGTATCCGCCGAAGGGGGCCCGATCGCATGGACATCACCTGGGACGTCGCACACGCGCGGCTCAGCCACGACCGAATGCTGCACATCGCACAGGCGCTCATCTCGATGCGCCCCGAGACCGTCACGCTGGGCGGCGGCGAGCCGCTGGGAGTACCCGGCCTGTTCGAGATCGTCGAACTGTTCCGCGACGCCGGCATCGACGTCGTCCTGCGCACGTCCGGCAAGTCGCTGCACCCGTCGATGGTGCGGACGCTGCTGCTGTCGTGCTCACGCATCGAGGTGTGCGCGATGGCGTTCACGCACGCCATGCACGCGTTGCACCTGCTCGACATCGGTGCCGCCAAGCTCGACCGGCACGCCGTGTTCGGCCTCGACGCCACCGGCATCCGGCGCGGCTTCGACCGCCTGGAGGAGTTCTGCGCGACCACCGCGTTCGAACTGTCCCGGCTGGGGTTCATCGCGTTCAGCGACACGCTCGGCTCGGACCACGCGCAGTACCTGCAGTCGCTCGCCCCTCAGACCGTGCGGGTGACGGTCGAGACCGCGAACACGTCGGTGGTCAGAGCGAGTTGATCAGGGCGCGCCAGGCAGAGGTGGAGAACGCGAGTACGTCACCGCTCGCGTTCTTCGTGTCCCGTACCAGCGCGTCCTGAGCGAGGGAGACCTCCACACAGGTCTCCGGAGCACCACCGCTGCTGTAGCTGCTCTTACGCCAGATCCGTTCCGCCGTCATGAGGATCCTCTCGAAGTCCGCTGACGTAGTCCGCCAGCATGCGCTTCGATTGTTCCGCATCCAACGCGACAGCATCCAGCCGCTGGAAGAGCCGCTTCGCCCGCGCGACGGCAACCGAATCCTGCGCCCACACCTGCGCCGTGTCGGACTCGCTGTAGGCGACCGGAGCAGCTTTGCCGAACTCGTACAGCGTCACCGGAGAGCGGAACGCGCAGATGTGCGCGGGCACGATCCGGAGGATGTGGGTGTTGAAGAGAAGACGCAAGTACTGGTCTTCTCGCAAGCGCGCGTCACCGAACGGCATCCGCAAGGCCAGTTCGTGCAGGTAGAACTCAAGCTCCGGCCGGTTCGGACGCCTCATGATCGTCTGCCGGTCCATACGTGCCCGCACGAGCGCCTCGATGTCGTCAGGCCCTTCGACGTGAGAGTCGACGAACAACTGTCGTGCGTACCCCTCGGCCTGCAGGAGGCCGTGAATGGTCAGCACTTCCAAAGAGGAAATCTTCGTAGCCATCGCCTCGGTCATCGCGATGGTGCGCACGTTGTCCGGCACCTGAGCGAAGAACAGGTCGAAGGCGTTGTAGTACCGGCTGCGGAACTCGTTGGCGAAGTCGATGTCCTTGCCGCACGTCGCCATGTACTGCACAAGGTCGACCTCGCTCGCGCGCACCTTCCCCAGCTCGACGTCGGACACCTTGCTTGGGTCCCAGCCGAGTTGGACGGCCATCGCACGGCCGTGGAACGACGTGCACGTCTCCCGCAGGCGGCGAAGCTCATCGCCGAGATCCCGGCTGTACGGGGTGGAAATGATCGCGGTCATGCCCAGTGACGGTATGGCTTGGATTCAACCCATGCCACGGGCTCGTTCGGGTGAAAACGGCAGGCCCTATGGCGTCGTGCGTCGCACACGGCGCCATAGGGCCTGACCTGCACGTTCACTCCATCGTGGAATGGAATTCGAACACCTGTTCATGCCACGATGAACGCATGCAGGCACTCGCGCTCTCCTCCCCGCTCGAGCTCCTCGACGAGCTCAAGCGGAAGGTGCGCGCGTTGCAGAGGCTTCAGTTCCAGGTGCTGGAGATCATCGGTTCGCTGGATCAGCAGGGCGCGGCGGAAGCGTTGGGGTACAAGGATCTCGTCGAGGTCTTCAAGCACGCGTTGCGCTGGGATCCGAAGGTGTCACGCCGCAGGATCAAGCAGGTGCAGGCTTTGTGCCCCACGGTCACGCCCACTGGTTCCCGGATCGCGCCGGCGCTGCCCGGTGTCGCGGCCGCGATGGCCGAGGGAGAGCTGTCCGAGGACCACGTGGAGGTGCTGGCCGAGGCGATGGCAGCGCTGCCCTCCGTGGCGGAGGAGCACGTGGTCGAGTACGCGCGGCAGCACGAACCCCGCTCTGCCAAGGCGTTCTGCAAGGAGCTGGCCTACCGCCTGGACCAGGACGGTCCAGAGCCCAAGGACCCGCAGCCTGTGGCGCGGAAGAACGTCCTGCGGCGTCAGTGGAGGGGCGGCCGATACCTGCTGTCCGCCGACCTCGACGCCGAGACCGGCGCGAAGCTCGACGCGCTGATCGACCCGCTGGCCAAGCCGGAGCCCCACGACCAGCGGTGCGCGCCGGAACGAGAGGGCGACGCGCTGTGCGAGGTCATCGACCTGGCCCTGCGCGCCGACGGCAGCAGGATCCACGGCGGCGAGCGCGTTCAACTGACGGTCACGGTCGACTACGACAAGCTCCGCGAGGGCGTCGGCAGCGCTCTGCTCGACAACGGCGAGCACCTGCCGATGAGCCAGGTCCGCAAGATGGCCTGCGACGCGGGCATCATCCCCACCCTGCTGGGCAGCCGCTCCCAGGTCCACGACGTAGGCCGCAAGACCAGGGCGATCAACGCGGGCCTGCGCCGGGTCCTGGTGGCCCGCGACAAGGGCTGCGCCTTCCCCGGCTGCACCCGCCCGCCGAAGCACTGCGAAGCCCACCACATCAGGTTCTGGTCAGACGGCGGCGCGACCAACGCCGACAACCTCGTCCTGCTTTGCCGCCGCCACCACGACCTGGTCCACCACTCGGAGTGGCAGGTCGAGATGGCCGAAGGCCTCCCGACCTTCCGCCCACCGGCGTTCGTGGACCCACACCGAAGACCGAGAACCAACCCGATCCACGCCGCCTGACGCGCCGCGCCCATCCGCCTGGGCGCGGCGCAGCACTCAGAAAACGCCCCCGCGGGCCGCGAACACGTCCTCGACCGGGCTCTCCGAGCCCAGCGCGAGGCGAAGGAGCACGCGGGCCTTGCGCGGGCACAACCAGCCCGCCATGACCACGCCGCGGCTGATCAGGTCCGACTCGGAGCCGGTGAAGCCGTATGTGTTGCGGAACGTCGTGCCCGCTCCGGTCCGCGACGCCACCACCACCGGGAAGCGGGCTCGGGAGATCGCCTCGGCCATCCCCTGCGACACGTGCCCGGCACCGGTGGCCGCCACGACGACGCCCTGGACGTTGAGCCAGTCCAGGATCGCACCATCATCGTCCACTGTGGCCTCGATCAGCGGAACCGCTGGTGCGTCAAGGGGTCGCGGCAGTGCCTGCGAGCGGTGCGCGGGGTGGAAGTACCGCGGTGCGCCCTCGACCTGAAGTCCGAGTGGGCCGGGGAACGAGGTGAAGGCGTTCATGAGGCTGCTGTGCGCCTTGCGAACCCAGCGGGCGGCGTGGATCTCGTCGTTGAGGACGAGCAACGCTCCGCGGCCCCGTGAGTTCGCCGCCGCCGCGACGGACACGGCGGCGGCGAGGTTGGCCGGGCCGTCCGCGCCGGGCAGGCCCGGGTGGCGCATGGCGCCGGTGACGACGAGCGGTTCTTCGTGCGGCCACAGGCAGTCGAAGAAGTACGCGGTCTCTTCCAGCGTGTCGGTGCCCTGAATGATCACCACACCGGCGGCGCCGCGCGAGACCTGCTCGCCGGCCCAGTCGAAGGTCTCCAGCAGCGTCGCGGAGGTGAGCGAGGCGCCGGGGATCGTCGCCAGGGTGGCGATCTCGCCGACTTCCAGGCCTCCGACGAGGTCCTGAGCGCCGAGTGTCGGGGACACCGCGCCGGAGCCCGTCATCGTGATCGTGCCGCCGAGCGATGCAACCGCCACCCGTGAGTCCATGACTTCACTCTAGGGTTGATCGCATGACCGGACTCGGATCAGTTGCCTGGCCACCCGCCCCGATCAGGACCGAACGGCTCGTCCTGCGCGCGTCCGAGGCGGGTGACCGTGCGGCGTTCGTCGAGCTGTTCTCGTCGCCGGAGGTGGGCACCTACGTCGGTGGCGCGCAGCCGCGGGACGAGGTCGAACGCACGGCGCCCGAGGTGCCGGGACGGCGCACGGGCTTCTTCGTCGTCGCTCTCGGCGGCGCGATGATCGGCATGGTCAGTTTCGACCCGGACCCCGATTTCGGTGAAGCCCAGCTTGGGTACCAGTTCCTGCCGGAGTTCTGGGGGCAGGGCTACGCCTACGAGGCGTGTGCGGCGGCACTCGACTGGTTCGCCGCCGCACGTCCCGGTCAGCAGGTGGTGACCACCACGCAGACGGCCAACCTGGCCTCGATGCGGCTCGCGGCGAAGCTGGGCTTCACCGAGGTGAGGCGCTTCGAGGGATGGGGCGCCGAGCAGTGGTCAGGTGTGTGGACGCCCCGGGGTGTCACTGACGCCAGTAGGTGATGTTGCGGAAACGGGCCTCCGCGCGGCCACTGCCGTGGTGGTAGACGCCGTTCTTGAAGTAGCGCGTCGCCGGGCCCTCGTCCTGGTGCGTGAGCTTGAGGGCACCGTTGTAGTACGTCTTCACGGTGCCGCGGCCGCCCGCCACCGCGGTGTGCTCGACGCGGATCTTGAACCACTTGTCGTAGATGCCGGTGGCGACGACCTGGTTGCTGTCCTTGCGCAGGGTGCCGCCGCTGGCGTTCGTGACGTTGAGCATCACGTCGGTGGCGCGCGTGCCGTCGGGGCGGCTACCGCGCAGGATCTGCACCACGGTCGGGCCGCTGACGCCCGCTGGGATGTAGATCTCGCCTTCCCAGGCGCGCGAGCCGCTGGAGTACTCCTGGTTGAAGCGGAGCTCCGTGCGCGGGTCAGTCGGGCTGCCCTGGGTGTGCGGCTGGTCGTAGTCGTACACCCACGTCGTGTGGACGCCGCCCTCGAACTTGTACCGGGCGCTCGTCGCGAGGTTGTACGGCTTCTGGACGGTGTAGGTGTACGGCGCCGAGACCCACTGCGCGGACGGCGGCTGAGCGAGGGCCTGAGCCGCCGGGGCCACGAGCAGGGGTGCCGTCAACGCGAGGGCTAGCACGGATCGTCGTGTGTGGAGTGCAGGGGTTTCCACGGTGAATCCCTCCGACCTTCGATAAGTGGTCTGTACCACTGTGAGGTCAGAGGGCGGAGGGAATCAATACTTCGTTCAAATTCCGGAACAACGTTCAGATAGGCGAACTTTTCACATTCCTGAACTGATCTCGTCGAAGGTCGGGAACTTCTTCGCGATGTCGCTGCCGGTGAAGTTCCCGATCCAGCCGTCGTCGTCGTGGAAGAACCTGACCGACACGTAGTCCGGCGTCGTGCCCATGTCGAACCAGTGCGTCGTGTTCGCCGGAACGCTCAGCAGGTCACCCGCCGTGCAGAACACCGCATAGACCTTGTCACCGATGTGCAGGTAGAAAACGCCTGCGCCACGGGCGAAATAGCGGTCCTCGTCGTCGTCGTGCGTGTGCTCGGCGAGGAACTTGTCGCGGAACTCGACGGCCTTCGCGCGGTACTCGTCCGTGTCGGCCGGAGTCATCTCCATCGCGTCTACGTAGCCGTAACCCTCGGTCTCGCTGACGCGGGCGATGTCGTCTTTGAAGATTTCCAGCGCGTTCTCAGCGGTCACACCGTCCACAACGGACCAACGGCTGAAGCGCACGCCGTGCTCCTTGAGCGCGGTGGTGATCTCCTCGGCGTCGGTGGTGCGCAGGACGGTCTCCTCGGGGCCGGTTTCCGGCCATACCGTCAGCAGCGTCATGAGTGCCTCCCCGTAAAGATGTCTCGCGTCTCCACCTTGAAGCGCAGCAGCCACTCCAGGCATTCCAGGCGGTGCCGGGCCTGCACCAGGTCGTCGCCCCACACGTACACGCCGTGCCGTGCGACGAGCAGCGCCGGCACCTCCGGGTCGAAGCCCTTCTCGAAGGCGTCGCCCAGTTCGAGCATGTCCTGCGAGTTGCGGACGACCGGGATCACGACCTCTTCGTGGGCGTACCGGCCGAAACCCTTGAGCATCTCCAGGTCCTTCAGCACCACGCCGCCGGGCCAGTGCTCCGCCGCGACGACGGTGGCGAGCGCGTGGACGTGCACGACGGCACCTGCACCGGCGACGCGGGCGATCCTGGCGTGCAGGCCCGCTTCGGCGGACGGCACCTTCGGCGAGTCGACCGCGTTGCCGTCGGCGTCGATGACGACGCTGTCTTCCGCGGTGATCTCACCCTTGTCGACGCCGCTGACGGTGACCGCGAGCCGGAGCGGATCACGTTGCAGGACAACGGAGAGGTTGCCGCTCGTGCCGCGCATCCAGCCCATCTGCGCGAAGCGGACGCACTCGCGGGCGAGCTCGGCGGTCACGAAAGCTCCCACACCGTCGGGTGGGGCGAGAAGTCGGCGTTGCCGTACGGCTCACCGGCGCGCGCGACGCCGACCGTCTTCCAGCCCGCCTCCTGCGCGGCGTGCAGCTCGGCCGGAACGTCGCTGTAGAAGGTGATGTCGTCGCTCTTCAGCACCGAGGCGATCTTGTGGTACGACGCGGCTTCGCGCTTCGGGCCGGCGTTGACCGTGTCGAAGTGGTGCTCCAGCAACGGGGTCAGGTCGCCGTCGGTGGTGTGCTGGAAGAACGCGACCTGGCCCGCGACCGAGCCGGAGCTGAAGATCGCGAGCTTCACGCCGTCGCCGTGCCACTTGCGGATCGCGGGGACGACGTCCGGGAAGAACTCCGCCACCAGGTCGCCCTGCGCGTAGCCCTGCTGCCAGATGAGGCCCTGCAACGTCTTGAGGGGCGTGACCTTCTGGTCGGCGTCCATCCAGTCGTGCAGTGCTTTGACAACGTCGTCGTGGCCGCTGAGCTCCTTGATCTGCTTCACGGCGTCGGCGACCACCGGGTCGTCACCGTGCTGCTCGATCCACGGACCGAGCCTGGGACGGGCGTAGTCGTAGAGGACGACCAGCACCTGGTCCGTCGCGCTCAGCGTGCCCTCGATGTCGAGCACGACCCACTTGCTCACCGCTGTTCTCCCTCGTAGTACTTGTCGAGCTCCCCGGCGCCGTAGACGCCCCGGTCGGTCACCACCGTCGTGACGAAGCGCGGCGGCGTCACGTCGAACGCCGGGTAGTGCCCCTTGGCCCTCGGCGTGGCACTCGGCCTGCCCAGCACCTGCAGCACTTCGGCACCGTCGCGGTACTCGATCTCCACGTGGTCCGTCGTGGGCGCCAGCAGATCGGGTGCCTGCACTTGGGCGTGGAACGGTACTCCGAACGCGTGCGCGGCCACGGCCAGACCCAGTGTGCCGACCTTGTTCACGACGTGCCCGTCCATGGTGACCCGGTCGGCCGCCGTCACCAACGCGTCGACCACGCCGCTCTGCAGCACCGCGGCGCCCATGCCGTCCGTGATGAGCGTGGTGTCGACGCCCATCTCGATCAGCGTTTCCGCTGTGAGTCTGGCTCCCTGCAGGTACGGCCTGGTCTCGGTGCAGAAGAAGCGCAGCGTCTTCTGCTGCTTCTGAGCCGCCCTGACCGTCTCCGTCAGGTACAGGTCGGCCCAGCAGTGCGTCATGACGGTGGCGTTGTCGGCCAACAGGTTCGCCGTGTGCTCACCCAGCGCCTGGCTCTTGGCCCGGTACCTGCGGTCGCCCTCCTCGGCGCCCGCGAGTGCGTGCGTGACGTCCCGCGCGGCGTCCACGTGGTCGAGGACGACCTTGGTGGCCTTGCGCAGGGCGTTGTTGGTGCGCCTGGTGTTCTCGAGCATCCGCGCGGTCTCCGCGAGCTGTGCGCGGGACTGCTCGAACGGCAGCGCCTCCAGGGTGCGCGCCTTCAGCACCATGGCGAACAGCACCGCGAAGTACGGGCCGGAGGACTGGGTGACCATGTCCTCGATGGCTTTCGCGACGTCCTCGGCCGTGCGGCAGAGCACCCAGTTCCGTTCGAACGGGAACTGCCGGCGGTCGAGGATCAGCACACCGTCCTCGGTGAGTCGCACCGAGTCGGCGAGCACCGGCTGCATCAGCTGTACCCGGTGTGCGCGGGACGCGCACCGGTCAGGAAGTGCTCGCCGACCTCGCGGGCCTTGTAGACGACCGGGTCGTGCAGCGTGAGCGTGCGGGCGTTGCGCCAGAAGCGGTCCACGCCGTACTTCGCGGCGGTGCCGCGCGCGCCGACCTGCTCGAAGATGCGGCTGGTGACCTCGTTGACGAGCTTGGTGCTGACGACCTTGGCCTCGGAGATCGTCACCGCGACCTCGCCGCGCTTGGCGGGCGTGAGGTTGCGGCCGAACTCGGAGGCCTCCCAGAGCTGGCGGGCCGCTTCGTCCGCGAGCAGCCCGGCGGCCCTGGTCTGGGACACCATCTCGCCGTAGGCCGCGACGATGTACGGGTCCTCGGTGGCGGACTCGACGCCGCTGACGAACCACGGGCGGGTCTTGGTGCGGGTGTAGTCGGCGGCCTCCGCGAGCGCGCCTTCCGCGATGGCCACGTAGAGCTGGGCGAGCACGAGCTGGAAGCCGAGCGCGGCGAGGCTGACGCGCGGGTCCTCGGTGGACGGCTGTACGCCGAGGACCTCCGTCACCCGGACGTCCTCGAAGTTCACCCCGCCGGACGCCGTGAGGCGCTGACCGATGTTGTCCCAATCATCCAAGTAGGTGATTCCGCTCGCTTTCCCGTCGAGCAGGAACGTGAGTTTCTCGCCGTTGTCCGTGCGGGTCGCGCTGACCACGAGGCGGTCGGCGACGGCGGCTCCGGTGGCGAAGGTCTTGCGACCGTTCAGGACGAAACCACCTTCGGCGGGCGTCAGTTCGAGCGCCGCGTCGAGCGGGTTGCTGACGCCGGCCCAGAACTGGTCGGACTGGACGCTGAACGGGGCGTCGAACAGCCCGCTGCGCCAGATCTGCAGGTAGTGGTACCCGAGGAGGTGTCCGGCGTTGGCGTCGGCGGCACCGACGATCCGGCCGATCCGCTGCTGCTGCGTCCAGTCCCGGACGTTGAGCAGACCGCTCTGCCGGAGCAGTTCCACCTCTTTGGCGGGCGGCTGGCCGGCCCGGTCCCTGTCCGCCGCGTCGGACCTGAGCGTCGCCGCAACCTCGTGCGCGACGTCCAGCCAGTTCGACATCCCTGCTCCTCTCGGTGGTACCCGGTTCAACTTACTTCTTCACACCACCGGGCTAACCACGATGTGAGAGAGACCGTGGCCTGGCAGACTGCGCGAACCTCGCTCTGGCGGGGGTCCAACATCTAGGGAGCAATTCGTATGGCGCAGGGCACCGTGAAGTGGTTCAACGGCGAGAAGGGCTTCGGATTCATCGCGCAGGACGGCGGCGGTCCGGACGTGTTCGTCCACTACTCGCAGATTTCCGGTTCGGGCTTCAAGTCGCTTGAAGAGCAGCAGCGCGTGGAGTTCGAGATCGGCCAGGGTCAGAAGGGGCCGCAGGCGCAGGACGTCCGCGCCATCTGATTCCGCTCTTCGAAGCCCGCTCGGCCTCGCGCCGGGCGGGCTTCTTTTGTGACCAGACGGATTTTGGCGGCAACCGAGGGAGTCGAACCCTGCGCGGCTTGTGAAGGCGGCGCCCGAGTACCGGCCCAAACCCTTCGGTCGGGCGACGGCTGCCTTGGAGTTGTTCTGCCCCCTAAGAGAGGGCTACGGCATGTGGGATACCCACAGTGTTAAACATCCACACGCTTGAAAGCGTTTCATGTTTAACGCTGGTAGGTGACTCTGGTCACCGTGCGATACCTCCCTGCCATCGCGGCCCTGCTCCTGCTCCCCTTGGTACCCGCCACCGCTGAAGCGGCTCCCGCGGGCACGTTCTACGTCACCAGTGTCCGGACCGGCCTCAACGTCGCCCAGAGCGGCAGTGGACTGGCACTGCACCGCCCCAAGGGCAACGAGGACCGCCAGCAGTGGCGGCTGAACGACGGGAGGTTCGAGAACACCGACTCGCCGGGCCAGTGCATCACCCGTCAGCTCACCATGGGTTCGTGTTCACAGGGGGATGCGGTTCACGAGCCCCGCCAGTTCGGTGATCAGTGGGAATTCTTCAGCCTCGGCGGTGAGTCGCGCTGGTACCTGACGCCGGTCACGGCCCAGACCAGTCCGATGCCGGCGGACCCGCGGCTCGACCAGATGACGTTCCTGACCGCCCACAACGCCTACGCGAACGGGGTGGACGGCGGGTTCGCGCCGCCGTTCGTCAACCTCGCCAAGAACCAGACGCGCGGGATCGTGCAGCAGCTGAACGACGGCGTGCGCGGGTTCCAGCTGGACATCCACCAGACCGCGGACGGCGCGATCCTGTGCCACAACAGCTGCACGCTCGTGAGCAAGCCGGTGGCGCTCAACGTCGACGTCCAGCGGATCGTGGACTTCCTGCGCGCCAACCGCAGCGAGATCGTCACGGTCTTCCTGGAGGACTACGTCGACGCGAGCACGCTGCGCGCCGAACTGCGCAAGGTGCAGGGGCTGAACGACGTGCTGTACCGGGCCGAGGGCGTGCAGCAGAACGGCTGGCCCACGCGCAGCCAGATGCAGAGCAACGGCAAGCGGCTGCTGATCTTCACCGACCACGGCAAGGACGGGCGCGAGGACTCGGGCGTGCTCTACCAGAAGGACTGGACCGTCGAGAACTACTGGTCGATGGGTTCGGGGCTCGGCGGCTCCGACTGGTCCTGTTACAGCCGATGGGATGAAAAACCGCTCACCGCGACCGGCGCCTTCCAGCCCCTGTTCGTCATGAACCACTTCCGCGACGTTCCGTTCACGAGCACCGCGACGACGGACAACGGCAAGCTCGCGAACCGGGCGCAGCAGTTCTGCCAGCCCGCGGCCAGGAAGAAGCCGAACTTCCTCGCAGTCGATCTCTACCACCTCGGGAAAGCGCAGGCGGCGGTCGGCCAGCTGAACTCATACGTATATGGGCCGTAGCCCGAATACTGGGAGTTGTACGCTCCGCGCATGGCCTCGATCCTGTTCACGCGCGGAGCGCCCTCTCTCGACATCATCGACCAGGAAGGCCTGCGCGAAGCAGCGCAGAAAGCCTTCACGGACGACCCCGGCGGCACCTTCGCGTACGGCACGAGCGTCGGCTACGTCCCGCTGCGCACCTGGCTCGCGGAGCAGCACGGCGTCGCGCCGGAGCAGGTGCTCGTCACCAACGGCTCGATGCAGGCCGACGCGTTCCTGTTCGAACTGCTCGTGCAGCAGGGCGACGACGTGGTGGTCGAGGCGCCGACCTACGACCGCACGCTGCTGAACCTGCGCCAGCGCGGCGCCAAGATCCACGCGATCGAGCTGGAGACCGACGGCATCAACGTCGACGCGCTCGAGGCGCTGCTGGAGAGCGGTGTGCGCCCGAAGCTCGCGCACATCATCCCGAACTTCCACAACCCGGCCGGCTACACGCTGTCCGAGGTGAAGCGCGCGCGTCTGCTGGACCTCGCGGCCAAGTACGACTTCGTGCTGTTCGAGGACGACCCGTACGTCAAGGTGCGGTTCGAGGGCGAGACGCTGCCGACGATGCTGTCGCAGGACGCGAACGAGAAGGTCGTCTACGCGTCGTCGTTCTCGAAGACCATGGCGCCCGGCATCCGCTGCGGTTACCTGGTGGGCCCGAAGGCCGTCATCAAGTCCATTCAGGACATCGCCACCACCACGTACATCTCGCCGAACATGGTGGCGCAGTCGATCGTGAACTCGTACTGCCGCTCCGGCCGTCTCGAGGAGTCGGTCGCGAACGTCCGCACCGCGTTGCGCGCCCGCAAGGACGCCCTGGTCGCCGCGCTCCAGCGCGAGCTGCCGGAGGCCGTGTTCACCGCGCCGCAGGGCGGCTACTTCATGTGGGTCGAGCTGCCGGGCGTGTCGATCGACAAGCTGGTGCCGGTCGCGAAGGAGCACGGCGTCGAGTTCGTGAAGGGCTCCGACTTCCTGCTGGAGGGCGGCGACAACGCTCTGCGCCTCGCGTTCTCGGGCGTCACGCCGGAGCAGATCGACGAGGGCATCACGCGCCTCGGCGCGGCCGTTCGATCGCTCTGATCTGCGCTTCCAGGTGGTCCGGCAGCGCACGTCGCTGCCGGAGCGCCTGACGCAGCCGGGGCAGGGCCGCCCGGAACGCCTTCGGGTCCTTCAGCGACGCCGCCAGTGCGCCGGCCACCGGCCGTCGCATCCACGCGGCCAGCAGCACGTTGCGCCGCTCGACGACGTCCTCGCCCGCCGCCCGGCCCGCTGCCGGGTGGTGGTGCGCCACCACGTCGTCGACGTAGCAGAGCGCCCACCCCGCCGCCGCGAGGTCCCACGACAGCAACGTCTCCTCGCCGCGGAAGAACAGCACCGGGCTGAAGCCGCCCACGTCCAGGAACGCCTGCCGCCGCACGATGGCGGAGCAGGCCAGGAACCCGAGCACCGCGGGTCCCGCGACCCCCTCGCCCAACGGGCTGTCGCGTAGCAGCGGCGTGATCGGGTCGAGTCTCTCCTCCGGCCCCACCAGCGTGCGCGCGACGATCACCGCCAGGTCCGGGTGGTCGTCGAAGATCGGCTCGGCCCGCTCGATCGCGTCGGGTGCCCACCACGAGTCGTCGTCGGCGAAGGCGACGAACGGTGTCCGCGCCGCCTGCACGCCGAGGTTGCGCGCCACCGCGCCCCGGTTCACGGCCGACTCCAGCAGTAGAACGTTCGGGAACTCGTCGCGCACACGGGAAACCGTGTCGTCCTCGGACGCGTTGTCGACCAGTATCACCGGCACCGCCAGCTCGCTCAGGCGTGCCAGCGTGCGCAGCAGGCTGTCCGCGCGGTTCCGCGAGGCGATGACGACGGTGGTCCGGGCCATGCCAGTCGTCTACCCCACCGGTCGCCGTCGACACGTTGACATGGTCTGCCGCTAAATCTGGCAGATACTGACATTCTGGTCTAGGTTGACGGCGTGGAGACGCTCACCGCCCGCGCCGCGAAGGACCTGCGCACCCGCCTCACCATCCAGGAGGCGGCCATCGCCCTGTGCCTCGACCAGGGCTTCGCCGCCACGTCGACCAAGGCCATCGCCGATCGCGCGGGCGTCTCCGAACGCACGCTGTTCCGCACGTTCGGTACCAAGGCGGCGATCTTCTGGTACGACGCGTTCCTCAGCCGCGTCGTCCGCGCGCTCGTCGCGGATCCTGACCCCGTTGCGGCACTGACGAAGGCGGTGCGCACGGCGATCGACACGATCACGCCCGAGCAGTGGGCGCTGGAACTCGGCCGGCGCTCGGTGATCGTCCGCGAACCCGACCTGATCGCGACCGGCACCCAGGAGCTCAACACCGGCGCCGCACAGGTCGCCACGATCCTGACCCCACCGCTCGCCTCCCCTGCGCAGGCCTTCGACCTGGTGCTTTTCGCGCGGTTCGCGGTGGCGGGCATGGGTGCGGTGCCGATTCACACGGACACCACACCGGCAGCGTGGGGCGCGGCACTGGAACGAGTTGTGCACAAGGCGGCACACGGCGCGTTGGAGCGGTCATGAAGCTCATCACGAACCCGGACACGCTGGCCGGCCTCAGCCACGACGAGGCCGAGTGGGCACCGGCGGGCACGCCGTACGCCGCCTTCCGCCCGGAGTCCACAGAGGACGTTCAGGAAGCCGTGAGGCACTGTGCGGCGAACAACATCCCGATCGTGCCGCGAGGTGCGGGCACCGGTCTGTCCGGCGGCGCCAACGCGGTCGACGGCTGCCTGGTCCTCGACCTCAGCCGCATGGACGGGATCCTGGAGATCGACCGGGACAACCTGCTCGCCGTCGCGCAACCGGGTGTCGTGAACGACGACCTCAAGAAAGCCGTTGCCGGACAGGGACTCTGGTACCCGCCGGACCCGGCCAGCTCGCCGTGGTCGACGATCGGCGGCAACGTCGCCACGAACGCGGGCGGCCTGTGCTGCCTCAAGTACGGCGTGACGCGCGACTACGTGCTCGGTCTGGAAGTAGTGATGGGCGGCCCGGTCGCGTACGGAACCGCGGTGCGGCTCGGCAGGCGCACCACGAAGGGCGTCGCCGGGTACGACCTGACGAGCCTGCTGGTCGGCTCCGAGGGCACGCTCGGCGTCGTCACCGAGGTCACGGTCCGGCTGCGCCCGGCCCCGCGTCCGTCCGGCACCGTCGTCGGCGCGTTCTCCAGCCTCGTCGCCGCAGGTCAGGCCGTCGCGCTGAGCACCGGCCGCGGCCTGCAGCCCGCCGCGCTGGAGCTGATCGACCGCGCCTGCCTGCAGGCCGTCGAGGACTGGAAGCACCTGGGCATCGAGCCGGACACCGAGGCCATGCTGCTGGCCCGCGCCGAGACACCGGACGACGCGGACGGCCTCGTCGCGGCCTTCACCGACGCGGGCGCCGTCTGGACAGAACGTTCGACCGACTCGACGGAGGCCGAGGCGCTCTTCGCCGCGCGCCGCCTCACCTACCCGGCGCTCGAACGCCTCGGCCCTTTGCTGACCGAGGACGTGTGCGTCCCCAGGTCCGCGGTACCCGCGATGCTCGCGCACATCGAGGAGATCGGTGCGCGCCACCAGGTCCGGATCGCGACCATCGCGCACGCCGGCGACGGCAACCTGCACCCGTTGCTGATCACCCCGCCCGGGGACGACAACGCGAGGATCGCGGCGCAGGCGGCGTTCGAGGACATCATCGACCAGGCACTGCGGCTGGGCGGCACCGTCACCGGCGAGCACGGCGTGGGCCTGCTCAAGCGCGACGGCATGATCCGCGAACTCGGCCCGGACGCGTGGTCGGTCCACCAGGCGGTCAAGCACACGCTCGACCCCCTGAACCTGTTCAACCCCGGCAAGGCCTGAGGAGTCCGCATGCGCGTTCCGGTAGAGGGCGGCGACCTGGCCGTCGAGATCCACGACGGCGACACCCCGCCCGTGCTCGCGATCCACGGCGTCAGCGGCAGCCGCAAGCTGTGGAACTGGCTGGCAGCGCACCACTTCTCGCTCGTCGCCCCGGACCTGCGCGGCCGAGGGGACAGCCACGAGGTGCCCGGCTCGTCGATCAGGCAGCACGCCGACGACATGGTCCGCGTGCTCGACGCGCTGGACCTCCAGTCCGTGACGGTGTGCGGCATGTCCATGGGTGCCTACGTGGCCGTCGACCTGGCCGTGCGCCATCCGGACCGGGTGCGCGCGCTCGTGCTCGTGGACGGCGGCTTCCCCATGCCCGCCCACGCCCAGATGACCGAGGAGGTGCTGCCGGAGGCCTTCGCCCCGCAGGTGGCCGCTCGCGAACGCACCTGGACCATCGACGAGTACGTGGCTGTCCAGGCCATGGTGAACCCGGTCATCGACGCGGCCGACCCGTTGATCCGCGACTACTTCGCCCACGACCTGACCCCGGACGGCCACCTCAGGCTGCCGGCCGACACCCTGGTAGCCGACGCCACCGACGTCATCTTCGGCACCTCGCGCTGGCGGGACCTGACCATGCCGACGTGGTTCGTCCATGCCGAGTGGAGCACTGGCCCGGACTCCCCGCCCGCCTACACCGCCGACCAGGCCCAGGCCTTCCGCGCCGACCTGCCCGTCCTGCGCGAACCCGTGCTGATCAACGAGGTCGACCACGGCGGCACCGTGATGACACGGACCGGCGCCGCCGTCACCGCCGAGGTGCTCGCGGAGGCCCTGAAGTGAGCTGAAGCCCGAGGCGATGTGAGCACTGCGCCACACCTCTTGGGTCCGAGCGCGTCCGCGAGTTAATGTGTACACCAATGATTAGTACACCAAGCATCTCGGAGAACCCGCTCGAGCTGGAGCGGCAGGTCTGCTTCGCGCTGGCCGTGGCCAGCCGGACGGTGATCGCGGTCTACCGCCCGATCCTGGAGCCGCTGAACCTCACGCATCCCCAGTACCTGGTGATGCTGGCGCTCTGGGAGCGGTCGCCGCGCACCGTCAAAGACCTGAGCAACGTCCTGCAACTCGACCCCGGCACCCTCAGCCCGCTGCTCAAGCGGCTGGAGGCGGTCGGGTACGTCGAGCGGCAGCGGGACAAGGCCGACGAACGCGCGCTCGCGCTCACCCTCACCGAGAAGGGCATCGAGTTGCGCAAGGAAGCGCTCAAGATCCCCTTCAAGGTCGTGGAGCAGCTCGACATGACGTTCGAAGAGCTCGCGCAGCTGAACCAGGTGCTGCACAAGGTGATCGCCAAGGCGACGCGGTGAACCCCGCGCTGAAGATTTGGTACTACGCCGGTGGGCGCGTGCCGCAGAAGTACCGGGAGTTCGTCTACGACGACGTGACCGGCCCGAAGTGGCTGCTGCGCTTCACCGTGCGCAGTCTCGTGCAGGTCACGCCGCTGACGACGGCCATCACACTGGCGCTGGTCTTCGGACTCGGCTCGCCGTGGCCGCTCGCAATCGCGTGCGGTGGGCTCGGTTTCGTTGTAGGACTGTACTTCGCGCTGTCCTACGCCCCTGAAAGTGTGGATTATCGCCTGACGAAATACGGGTATCCACGAGGAACTGCGACGCAGGGTCGCAGGGATCGAAACGCCGCGCAGGACAGCGAACGACAGGCGAAGTACGACGCGGTCTGGCGGCGATCCGAGGGGTGAAGACCTGTGGCCTTGTCGAGCGATCAGTTCCAGTTCACGAGGCCGCAGGCGCTCACACTCACAGCGGGCGTGTTGCAGCTCGCCTTCGGATGGCTGGACCTGTTCGGCCTGGACCCCAACTACCGCGTCGTCCAGCTCGGTGTCGGCGTGATGGGCATCGTGATGGCGTGGCGGCTCGGCCTCGCTCGGATGTACGGGCTCATCCTGTTGCTGGGGTTCGGGATGCTGGCCTTCTCGCTCGACGACGTCACGACCGAGGGCTTCCTCGGCGTGCGGACGGCCCTGATCGGGCTGGTGATCACGCTGGCCAGGCCGGCAAAGCGGGCTCCGAGCTGACGTCGCGGCCCACCGAGTGCAGCGCCGTCAGAGTCGCGAAACCGTCCGCCAGCAACGCCGTGTCCGTGCCCGGCACGAGCGACTCCTCGTTGTAGACGTGCACGAGCTCGACCTCGTTGTCGCCCACGTCGTCCACCCGGCTCTGCACCGTGCCGAACCGCGCCAGCTCCGCCCAGCGAAGTCCCTGCACGTCGGCGACGTTCGGCACGTTCAGCGACAGCACCGTGGCCGCGGGCATCTCCAGCAACATCGGCAGCACGAGGCGCACGACCTCACCTGCCTTGTCCCACAACGGTTCAGGCCCGTCCAGTCCCACGTCGAGTGACGCCGCCAGTGCCGTGACGTCGTTCAGGTGCGCGGTCAGCGCCGCGCCGACTGTGCCCGAGTGCAGGATCGCGCGGCCGACGTTCGCGCCCAGGTTCACGCCGGACAGGACCACGTCGGGCTTGCCGCCGAAGCCGCCCCGGCACGCGATCAGCGAGATCAGGCCAGGATGCGCCGCGACCGCGTAGGCCTCGACGTCGAGGCCCGGCAGGGTGCGGCGTTCGCTCGCCACCCTGCCGTTCTCGCCCGCCGCCGCGACCGACGCGCTGGTACCGCTGGCCTGGGTGGACGGCGCCGCCACCACCACTTCGAGGCCGCAGTCGGCGGCGGCCGACGCCAGGGTCCACAGGCCGGGAGAGTCGATTCCGTCGTCGTTCGTGATCAGCGCGCGCATCCGCTCATTCCTCGATCGGCTCCAGTTCCACGCGTTTGCTCAGCTCGCGCACGGCATCTCCCCCGCCACTGCCGAGGCCGTGCCGGGTCACGTTGACCGCTCCCGCGGCCGCGCCGAGCTTCACCGCGTCCGTCAACGACATACCCAGCGCGAGGCCCGCTGAAATCCCCGCGGTCATGGAGTCACCCGCGCCACGCGTGTCGACGGGCTCCAGCTGCGGCATCTTCACGAGGTAGAGCTGGTCTTCCAGCAGCGCCAGCGCCGGTTCGTCGGCACGGGACACCACCACGCCGTGCACGCACGAAGCAGCGATCTCCTTGGCCTTCTGGATGAGCTTGGGCAGGTCCTCCTCGCCCAGTTCCTCGTGCGAGACCTTGACGACGTGCGGGCCGCCGCGCACGGCTTCGGCGAGCCGGTCGCCCGCGAGGTCGACGATCACGCGGCAGCCGTTGCCGGTCAGGTCCGAGGTGAGGCGGAAGTACGTGTCGTGGGGCAGCACGCGGTCGTCGGACGGCCCGCTCAGCACGGCCGTGCCCGCGCGGATGCCCTCCACCAGTGCCGACTCGTAGACGTCGTCGAGCTCGTGGCGGGACAGCGCGCCGGGGATCATCTCGACCATCTCGTCCCGGCTGCCGTCGCGGCGGTCGTGCACGTAGGCACCGTTGCGGGCGGCGACCTCACGCGCCTTCAGGTCGACGTGCTCGCCTTCCAGCAACGTGCGCAGCACACGGCCGGTCTCGCCGCCGAACGTCGCGCACACAACGGCTTCGACACCTAAGGCGGCGATCATCCTGGACTGCCAGAAACCCTGGCCGCCGGCGTGCAGGTGCACGTCCGGCTCACCGTCGAGGTCCTCGACGGTGATGGTCAGTTGAGGGGACGGGGCAAATACGGCAACTCGGGCATCCACGACGTCCTGTTACCCGGTGCGGGCGCTCGGTAAGCGCCCGCACCGGATGAATCAGGCATCACGCCCCGGAGCCGCCGGTCGGGTCCTCCCCGTCCTGCGGTGCGGGCGCGCCGTCCGGTCCCATCTTCTCGTCGGCGCGCCACTCACCCGGTTGCGTCATGTCGCGGTACTCGTCGACCTCCTGAGGTGTCGGGTCGACACCGGCCTCTTCGGCGAACTCTTCTGCCACTTCCGGATCAGTCATGGCCGACGAGTACCCAGGAGGAGTCAGCAAACGCCTCCGTCGCGCCAGACGCCCCACTGGCCGGTGGTGCCGGGCTCCTCGCCCCGCGTCCACCACTGCGCGGTCCACTTGCGGCTGTTGTGCGAGACCACGTTGCCGCCGTTGTAGACCTTGTCGCGCTCCCACACCGGCTGCGCGCACGGGCCGGTCCCGGGGCCGCCGGTGTCCCACGGCACCTGGGTGGACTTGTAGAAGTTGATGCCCATGGTCGTCCAGCGCGGGCCCTGGTTGCCCAGGCGCACCTTGAACTGGTCCCAGTTGTGCGTCGACCACGGCGACCAGGCCAGCTCGGCGATCGCGCCGAGCCTCGGGAACGCCATGAACTCGATGTCACGGCCGGTCACCAGCGTCTCGCTCCACAGTGGAGCCTCGACGCCGTGGACCGCGGACTCCGGGACACCGCTCAGGTGCGTGCCGGGGTTCCACTCGTAGGCGGTCTGGACCTCGATCAGACCGGCCCACGACAGGCCCAGGGGCGTGCTGGAGTTGTACTTCATGTCCAGGTACGCCTTGTTCGCGGGCGACATGATGACCTTCTGGCCGCGTGCCGCCGCTGCCTGCACCGTGGCGTTGGACGCCGAGGTGCCCCAGTACTGCGGCATCGCGGTGGTGTCGGTCGTGGTCTTCACGAACTCGTGCCAGCCGAGCACGGTCTTGCCGTACTTCTTCACGATCGGCAGGGCCCGGTCCATGAACGCCTGGTAGTCGGCGTCGGAGGTGGCGTGCGCCTCGTCGCCGCCGATGTGGAAGTACGGGCCGGGCGTGAGCGCCGCGATCTCGCGCACCACGTCGTCGACGAACTGGTAGGTGATGTCCTTGTTCACGCACAACGAGGAGTAGCCGACCTCGATGTCCGTGCGCAGCGGCGGCGCCTGGCCGTTGCAGTTGAGCTCCGCGTACGAGGCCTGCGCGGCGTTGGTGTGGCCCGGCATGTCGATCTCCGGGATCACCGTGATCTTGCGCGAGGCCGCGTACTGCACGATCTCGCTGTACTGCGCCTTGGTGTAGTAGCCGCCGGGGCCGCCGCCGACCTGCGTGCTGCCGCCGTACGTGGCGAGGCGCGGCCAGCTGTCGACGACGATCCGCCAGCCCTGGTCGTCGGTCAGGTGCAGGTGGAAGTAGTTGATCTTGTAGAGCGCGAGCTGGTCGATGTAGCGCTTGACCGTGGAGACCGGGTGGAAGTGGCGGGCCACGTCGAGCATCGCGCCGCGGTAGGAGAACCTCGGGTAGTCGACGATCAGCGTGCCCGGCACGGTCCACGGACCGGCCTGCGCGGTCGTGCTCTCCACCTTGGCCGGCAGCAGCTGCCGCAGCGTCTGCACGCCGGTGAACAGGCCTTCGGCCGTGTTGGCGCGCAGGACGATGGAGTTCGCCGCGACGTCGAGCTGGTAACCCTGCTGGCCGACCGTCCCCGGTGCACCCGTGAGCAGCAACGAGATGCCGTCGGACGGGGTTCCGGTCGTGCCGGACACCGGGAGGGCGTAACCGGTCGAGGGCCGCAGGACTCCGGCGAGGAAGTCACCGACGTCACGTGCGGCGGGGGCGGTGTAGATCTTCGTGGCTGCCGTCAGCGTGTGCGTGACACCGCTTTTGGCCTGCACCGAGACAGGGACCGGCACGAGGCTCTGCAGTGGTTCCGCGGCTTGCGACTGCGCGCTCACGGACAGCGCTGCGGTGACAGCGACGACCACGGCGAGAACGCGAGTTCTCACGACTCCTCCTCACGAGTCGGGGGCGGCGACCCTGCCTCCAGCGTGCTCACACATCCCTATGACGTCAATGGTCTAGGCCAATTCTTTGTTCGAGACAGGCTCGAAAGCGGCCTTGCGCGCGGCTCGGCGCAGCGTCCGGAGCAGTACAGGGCCCGACGGCGCGGTTAGCAGGATCAGTAGCCGGGGAGGCTGAGGCTGTTCACGATCTCGGCGAAGTCGTCACCGGGTGCCCCGCCCGTCTCCATGTTCCGCAGCGCCATGTCCTGGTTGGCGGTCACGTACGGCCGCAGGAGCTCCTCGTAGCGCTGGAAGGCGGCCGACGGGTCCTTCGCGAGCTCACCGGCCAGCACGTACGCACCGACCAGGGCCATGCTGGTGCCCTGCCCGGACAGCGGCGACCCGCAGTACCCGGCGTCACCGAGCAGCACGACGTCGCCGCGCGACCACGAGTCCATCCGGATCTGGCTCATCGAGTCGAAGTGGAAGTCCGGCGCCTCCCACATGTGCTTCAGCGCGGTCGGCCACACCCAGCCCGCGCCGTCGAACTTCTCGGCGACCAACCGGCGCTGGGCTTCGACGTCGCGGTGGTCGAACGACACCTCGCCGTGGAAACCCATGTACACCCGGCATTCCGCGTTCGACCGCGCGCTCATGATCCCGCCGCCGACGACCCCGCCCTGCTGGAACGTCTGCCAGTGGTCGAGACCGAGGAAGTTCGGCGCGGTGAAGACGGCGAGGTTCATGCCGAGATGACTGATGAACCGCGACTCCGGCCCGAACACGAGCCGGCGGACGTTGGAGTGCAGGCCGTCCGCGCCGACGACGACGTCGAAGTCGCGCGGGGCGGCCTTCTCGAACGTGACGCGGGTGCCGTCGATCGCGGTGATGGTGTCGTCGAAGAGGTGCTCGACGCCGTCCGCCGCGTCGAACAGCATCTGGGCGAGGTCGTCGCGCAGCAGTTCGACGTCGGCGCTCGCCAGGTCGCCGCCGCTCAAGGTGTGCGTGGTGGAGCGGAACAGCTCGTTGCCGTCGGCGTCGACCATGTTCATGCCGCGCATGCCGGTGCTCAACGACCGCAGCCTCTCGCCGAGACCCATGCGCTCGACGACCTCCAGCGCCGGCCCGCGCACGTCGATGGCCTGGCCGCCGGGCCGCAGACCGCAGGCCCGTTCCACGACGGTGACGCTGAAACCGTGGTGGCGCAACCAGTACGCGAGCGCGGGCCCGCCGATGCTGGCGCCGGAGATCAGGACGTTCTTCATGGTGTTGCCCCCTGTGAGCCGGTGTTGCCCACAAGGTGCCGACCTCCGCTGACCGTCCGCTGACCGAACGCGGTCAGCGGCGGTCAGGTATCAGCCGGGCGGCCGACGTGCCGATGCCCGACGGGCCCTGGTTGAACGCTCCCACGCTCACCGGGGTCCGGATCTCGTCCTCGCCGTAGCGACTGGTCTCCTCGTGCCAGTTGAGGATCGCGACGATCCAGTCCTTCAGCTCGTCGGCGTAACGGGTCAGCGACGCGCGTGTGGCCGAGTCCAGCGAGAAGTCCTCGAACATCTGCGGCAGGTGCGTCTCGACCGAGGCGATGAACTGCCCGAGGCGGGCGTCCATCAACGCGTAGGTCACCTCGAACGCGCGGGACTGGGAAACACCGAGGAAGTTCTCGATCACCCTCACCATGTTGTGCACTTCGCCCTCGTACTGGATCTCCTTCAGGTACGAGAAGACGTCGTTCATCAGACAGGCGTAATCCATGGCCGACCGCTCCATGGTCTGGATGACCCGGGTTCCCCAGATCTCCGGCGGCACCGTCGTCGAATGCGAAAAGCGCGACAGGGAGGTCGTCAGTTCCGAACCGAACGTCGACCGCCGCATCTCCAGGTAGTCGATCGGGTCGGGAATGCGGTTCTGCTGGATGTTGACGACTTCCCACACCCACGCGTCGACCATGTCGTCCACGGTCTGCCGGAACGTCGCCCGGAACTCGGCGGACATGGGGCCGGCGGTCTTCTGCCACAGGTCGGCCAGGCTGCGTTCCATCGCGTTGGCCGGCACCAGGGCCGGCACCATGTCCAGCGGCATGCACTGCTTGAGCCGCGCGGTCTGGAGCTTCAGGCCGGCCAGGTCGCGCAGGCGCCCGAACACCCACGGATAGACGTCGTCGGCGTAAGTGCCCCAGGTCAGCCAGCACGCCGAGAGGAACAGCTCGGCCGGGGTCGCGTCCGGGTCCAGCCCCGACGAGCACAGCGCGAGGTCGAACCCGCGGTGCTTGGCCTCGTCCCAGATGCCCTCGCTGTGGATGCCCATCTCCCGGCCCCACCCGACGATCTCCTCGCGCACCTGGTCGAGGTGCGGCGACAGGGTCAGCGTGAACGGGACGTCGAAGTCCGGCAGCGTGTACGGCTCGACGATCTTCGGTGTGCTGGAGAACTGCCGGAGCCGCTGCGGCATGGTCTTGGCGTACGAGCCGAGAACGCCCAGCTGGGGCTTCGGGGCCTTGTTCATGTACCGCGACGACCGCAGGTGCCACTCGTGGCCGCCCGCCTGCCAGTCCTGCAGGCCCTTCACGTAGCCCAGGACGGCCGCGCGCCCGATGGGGTCGATGGCGTGCTCGTCCAGCAGGATCGGCACCTCGGTGAGCGCCGTGTGCTCGAACTGGTGCAGCCGCGAGGTCAGCAGGTCGTTGACGGCCTCGGCGGCCTGCTGCGTGGGCAGGTCGAGGAACTTCTCGAACACCAGCACGCCGTTGGAGAGCTCGCCCTCGTCGAGCACCTCGCGTTCGTAGGAGAACAGGTCGTTGCGCAGGTGCACTGCGTCGCTGAACGTGTCCCTGAGGACGCCGATGGGCCGTGACAGGGCGATCCGCGCGGGCACCTCGAGGCCGACGGCGTGCTCCACGAGGTTCGCGGACCACGGCGCGCCACCGACCTTGCGGCGCATCTCGATGTACTCGATGGGGTTGGACAGCCTGCGGGCGCTGATGTTGTGCAGCTCCCACATCGACTCGTCCAGCAGGTGCTTGGTGTTGGCGGCGAACCGCTCGCGCCAGTCGAGCGAGTGGGTGGGCACGGTGCGGCGCCAGAGGTCGGCGAGGCCCTTCTCCACCGGGTTCTCCGGCGTGGCGGTGATGGCGCCGTTGACCGGCATGAACAGCGGCAGCCGGTCGAGGTAGGCCTGCGCGCCCCCGATGTCCGGGTTTCGCTTGTAGAGCTCGACGAAGTGGTCGTCGAAGTAGAAGACCCACACGTACCAGTCGGTGATGAGGTCGAGCGCCTCACCGTCGCAGTCGGGGTGGGTGTACGCGCAGAGCAACGCGTAGTCGTGCGACTCCAGGTCCTCTTCCGTCCAGATGACGGTGCCGTGCTGGGGCACGTCGACCATGTCCATCTCGCGTGCCCAGGCACGGGTGTGGACGCGGGCGCGTTCGAGGTCCGGGTTCAGCCGGGCCGGGTAGGGCGTGTAGAACTCCGGCAGCTGGAACGGCTGCATGTGCGTTGGACCTCCGCGCGTTGGGCTGACGCACTGCACGCAACCAGCCCGGCGCACGGGGGGCCAGATGGTGACACCGTGATCCACACGTGCGTGGATCTCTGTCGCCCGTTCAGCCCAACCCGGTTCGCCCGGCGAACACTCAGCGCACGAGAGATCGGGCGCTGAGTTTCACCGCGAACGGGAATTGCAGTTCGATGATCTCCTCGCCCTCGGAACGCGCCTGCTCGGCGTAGACACCGTTCTCGAGGTGCAGGCACCGCAGCCACGGCCTGTCGTAGTCGATCATCCAGTAGTTCTCGCAGCCGACTTCCTGGAACTTCGCCCGCTTGAGTTCGAGGTCCACGTGGCGCGTGCGGGGCGACAGGACCTCGACCGCCAGCACCGGCGGCCCGATGAGCGCCTGTTTCGAGAACTGCTCGCGCCGGCCCACCACCAGGTCGGGGATGAAGACCGTGTCGTCGGCGAGCACGACGTCGACCGGAGCCGGGAGGACCTCGAGCTCCGGTGGGCAGACAGCGGTCAGCGCCACCAGCAGGCGGGCGACGACCCGCTGGTGCACGGGGCGGGGTGAGGGGCTCATGACGAGCACCCCGTCGACGAGTTCGAAACGGTGCCCGTCATCAGGCATCGCCTCCAGGTCCGCCCACGTCAGCGGTCTGCCGTGGGGAAACGTAGGGACACCACCCATGGTGCGTTCCACCCCCGTGTCGTGACCACTGCCCGCCGGACGGATCCCGGCGATGCCATTAGACAAGACTGGTCCGTTTCTCACGACTCGCAAGCCCCTTTTGGCCGACCCCGCACCACTGCACGCACACGTCCCCGTCACCACCGTCCCGCAGGGTGAGCAACGGCTGGTCCTGCCGTGGAAGGCACCACCCGGACGGAGCAGGGAGATGGTTTCAATCGAACAAGTGGCTAATTTCTGATCAATTTTCGGGCAATTTTTGATAACGCGCGCCACCCTGCCAATTGCTCGCGAATGCGACACTAACGGAATCTTGCGGGCGAGCCAAGCACTCCGTTGGAGCAATACCCCGTTCGCATTCTCGTGAATCGGTGTGATCGCGGTGGGGACGGCGTGGGGACGGCCTTCACGACCCTCGGTGGCGACACCACCGAGGGGAGCAGGGAATGCGCAGGACCGGGGACAGGGTGGCGCAGTGGGTGGCCTTCGCCGTGCTGGCGGCGGCCGTGATCACGTTGGTGGCGCTGGGGCTTTCGCTCTAGCGAGGGTCTGTCGCGCGAAAGCGAGGATCCGGGGCTGGTGGCCGCGCTCTGCGGCCTCCACCGCCTGCTCCGCGTACCGGATGGCCGTCTCCCGGTCGCCGAGCTCCAGGTGTGCGGCGGCGAACTGCTGGAACACGCGTTCGTCGCTCCACCAGCGGCGCACCTTCCCGAGCGCCCGGAACCGCCTCAGGTAGCCGATCGACTCGGCCGGCCGCCCGCCCGTCAGGGCGTCGAGCGAGAGGCAGACGTACAGCGTCATCTGACCGACGTGGTCGCGGACATCGCTCATCGCCGCCAGCACGGCTTCGTCGTCGGGCAGGTTCGTGTACTCCCTGCAGAGCCTCGCGACGTCGCGCGCCAGCGCACCCGCGGCGTCGAGGTGGCCCATCTCGTAGCGCCAGCGGGCGAAGTCGGCCAGGGCGAGCGCCTCACCCCGCCGGTCGCCGCACTCCCGGTAGCCGGCGAGCGACCGTTCCATGCAGGCCAGGCAATCGTCGTCCTGGAAGGAGTCGAAGAGCACGTGGGCGATGTTGTGCAGCGTCACCCCCACCTCGCGCACATCGCCGCGTTCCTCCATGAGTGCGGCGGCTTCCCGCATGTGCGCGAGGGCCTGCTCGGTCCGCCCCAGCTCCGCGTGGTTGATGCCGATGTTGTGCAACGCGTGCGCCACCCCGGTCGGAGTGCCCGCCTTCCGCATGAGCGCGAGACCGCGTTCGAAGTGCTCCATCGACCTGTCGTACTCACGCCGTTCGCGCGCGATCATGCCGAGCAAGCCCATCGCCGACGCCTCGCCTCGCAGGTCACCGATCTGCCGCGTTAGAGCGATCGCTTCGCGCAGGTGTTCCTCGGCCTTCGGGTTGCCGTCGTCCATGTACGCCGAACCCAATCCCCGCAAGGCTTCCGCTCGCGCCCTCAGGTCACCGAGCGCGTGCGCGGCCGCCAGCGCAACGCTCTGCACCTCGACGCGTTCCCGCCCTGATCCGCTCAGCCACAGGTAGTGCGCGAAGTGGCTCGGCAGCTGCCACGCGTGCTGGTAGTACCCCTCGTAGGCGGCCAGGTACACGGCGGCCCTGAGGTTCAGCCGCTCCGCGCCCTGCCACGCGAGGGCTTCGACCGGGTTGGCGAACACGGGCGGGTCGAGGAGGTCGGAGGTGACGGCGGAGTGGAACTTCGGACGGCTCGGCGCGATCTTCCTACCGGAGTCCTCCGCGCCGCGCAGGTAGTGGTCGAGGATCCGCGTGATCACCTCCTTCCTCTCCGCCGGGTCGACCGACGCCTTGGCGTGGTCCGCCAGCAGGTCGTGGAAGCGGTAGCGGCCGTTCTCCTTCTGCTGCACCAGGTGCGCGTCCAGGAGTTCGTCGAGCAACCGTTCGGCCTCGGCACGGGTGGCGCCGATGACGGCGGCGGTGAGGTGTGCGTCCCAGTCCTCGCCGGTGTGCAGGCCCAGGCACCGGAACAGGCGTTGCTGCTCGGGCGTGAGTTGCCGGTAGGACAACGCGAACGCGCCGGCGACGCTGCGTTCGCCCGCGGTCAGCTCCGTCAGCCGTTGCTCGGTGAGGCGGCGGACGAGGTCCTGCGCGGACCACGCCGGCCGCGTGCGCCAGCGGGCACCGACGATCCGCACGGCCAGCGGGAGGTACCCGCAGAGCCGCACCACCTCCCGGCAGTCCTCGTCCCTCCTGCCCGCGATGCTCGCCAGCAGGTTCAGCGAGTCCTCTTCGGACAGCACGTCCAGCGAGATCGTGCGGGCGGCGTCCAGGTCGACGAGGCGGCGCCTGCTGGTGACCAGCACCAGGCCCGTGCCGGGCAGCAGCGGGCGGACCTGGGCGGTGCTGCCCGCGTTGTCCAGCACCACGAGTGCCTTGCGGTGCGCCATTTCCGCTCGCCACCGGGCGGCGCGGGCGTCCAGGCCGTCCGGGATGTCCTGTGCGGGCACGCCGAGTGCCGTCAGCAGCTCCAGCAGCGCGGCCGACGGCGTGCGCGGCGCGACGCCCGCGGTGTAGGAGTGCAGGTCCACGAACAGTTGCGCGTCCGGGAAACGGGAGGCGAGCCGGTGGGCGGCGCGAACCGCGATCGTGGTCTTGCCGATGCCCGCCATGCCGTCGATGGCGGTGATCGCGACACATCCGGACGGCACGGCGGCGAGGATCTCGTCGAGGTCGGCGGCACGGCCCGCGAAGTCGGCGATGTCGCCGGGCAGGTCGTTGCGCACGCGCGGCCGGTTGTCGGCCGTGAGCACCTGCTGGTGCGCCCTCTGCAGGTCCTTGCCGGGATCGAGGCCGAGTTCCTCCGCCAGCCTGCCGCGGATGTCGTCGTACGCCTGCAACGCCTCGGTCTGCCGGTCGCAGCGGTGCAACGCCATGATCAGCTGCGCCCACATCCGTTCCCTGGCCGGGTGCTGCCGGGTGAGCGCACGCAGTTCGGGCACCAGCCGCTCGTGCCCGCCCGCGCGCAGGTCGGCCTCGATCCGGGCTTCCAGCGTCGTCAGGTACTGCTCGGTCAGTGCGGGCACGTGGTCGCGCTCGAGCGCGTCGCTGCCGATGTCCGCGAACGGGCGGCCGCGCCAGAGCGCCAGCGCCTCCGCCGGCTCCAGCCGGCCGAACCGGTGGACGTCGACCTCGTCGGGCCGCACGTCCAGCAGGTAACCGCCGGGCCTGGTCAGCACGATGCCGGGCAGGGCCTCGCGGAGGCGGCCGACCGTGGTCTGCAGGGCGTTGCGCGAACCGCCGGCCAGCTCGACGAGTTCATCGACACCGACCACCTGGCCCGGACGCAACAGCAGGGCGGCGAGCACCACGCGCCGTTTCCCCGGCGGGATGTGGAGGTGGCGCCCGTCGAGCACCACGTCCAGCGGCCCGAGCAGGCCGAACGACCTCACTGCCACTGGCCCCAGTGCACGACCTCGTCGAACGCCTTGCGCTTGCGCCGCAGCGGCGAGGCACCCTCGGAGACGCCCTCCTCCGCCGAGTGCCCGATCGCGATCATGCCGATCGGCACGTACGTGTCCGGCACGCCGAACGCCGCGCGCAACTCCGGCCACGTCTCCTTCTCCGTGCCGAAGAACACCGCGCCCAGACCCTCGTCCACGGCCGTCTGCAGGATCAGCAGCGCGGCCATGCCGGTGTCGATGTCCCAGTAAGGCACGGGCCAGCGTTCCTCGGTGAGACCGGCCCAGGCCTTGTCGGGCTGCGCATACCGGTCGAGGTAGACCTGCTTGGACGAGAACGGGATGACGACGACCGGGGCCGTCTTCGCCTCTTCCCCGCCCCACCACTCGAACATCTCGGTGAGTCGCTTCAACGGCTCGCCCTGCAGCACGAGGAAACCCTGGCCCTGCGAGAAGCCCGCCGACGGACCGCGCACGGCGTTGCGCATGATCCGCTGGATGCTCTCGTCGCTGACCGGCTCGTCGGTGAACTTGCGCACCATCCGCCTGCGGCGGACCACGTCCTGGAACTCCACCCGTACCTCCCCAGATAGGTCTTCCGACCGTAGCAGCGTCCGGGAAGGTCCACTCAGAGCCGGCGCAGCCCCGCCAGCACCCGTTCCAGCAGCATTCCGTCCGGCCTGTCGCCGCCGTAGGACGACGCCGTGCGGTGCACGTCGATCAGCCCGTGCCCGGCCATGTCGCCGAGCAGCACCTTCGTGACGCCCAGCGGCAGCCCGCGCAGGGCGGCGATCTCCGCCACCGAACGGGGCTGTGTGCACAGGGCCAGCACGTCCTGGTGTTCCGGGCGCACGGCCGTGGACGAGAACTCGTTGACCGAGACCAGGGTCTCGATCTCCAGGTGCACGTCGGACGTGGTGCGGCCGCCGGTCCACGCGTAGGCGCGCACGATCGACGACGAGTCGTATCCCGACTCCACCGAGGGCAGCGGCGGGATCTCGTCGAACGGCAGCGTCTCGTACGGGTCCGGCTCCCGGATGGGTTCCGCGGACCGCTCGGGCTTCTTCTTCTTGTTCCGCTTGCGGATCCGGTCGCTGTCGAAGCTGAAACCGCTGATCAGATCGCCGAAGTTGACCTGTTCGTCGGGCTCTCTCATAGGAGCTCTGCCCGCAGTTCAGGCGTGAGCAGCTGGCCCACCTGCCGCACGACGACGGTCATCTCGTACGCGATCTGCGCGACGTCGGCCGAGGACGACGCCAGCACCGCGAGGACGGAGCCGTCGCTGATCGAGGACAGCAGCATCACGCCCCTGTCCATCTGCACGACCGTGCGGACGACCGACTCACCGGCGAAGCACTTCGACGCCGAGTCGGCGAGGGAGACCACGCCGGCCACGATCGCCGCGAACTGCGGCGCGACGTGCGCCGGCAGCTTCGAGGACGAGATCAACACCAGGCCGTCCGCGGAGATCACCACGGCGTGCTCGATGCCGGGGGTGCGTTCGGCGAAGTTGGTGACCAGCCAGCCGAACTGGTCCACCTGCGTGCTCATCGACTCTCCTGGTTCTCGGGAAGGCCGCGTTGCACACCCCGCTGGAACGCGTCGAGGAAGCCTCGGGCCGATTCCGGCGTCTGGCGTGCGGGCGCGGGGGGAGGCTGCGGTGCGGTGGCCGGCCTCGTCTGCTGGAACCACGATGCCTGCTGCCGTTCGATCGTCTCCCCTCGGAAAGACTCCCAGGACTCCTGCCGTCGTGGTGCCAGTTCGGCCGGAACCAACACGATCGCGCGAGTCCCGGCACCTTGTTGTGCGTCCAGACGTACCACGATCTGGTGGCGTGCGGCGAGCCTGCCCACGACGAAGAGTCCCATTTCGCGGAAGACCTGGACGTCCACGCCCTCCCCCGCGGCCGCGAGCCGCTGGTTCACGCCCTCCAGTGCCTCGGGGTCGATGCCGATGCCCTGGTCGACCACGTCGATCTGCACGATGTCGCCCGCCTCGATGGACGCGCTGATCGAGACCTGGGTGTGCGGCGGCGAGAACGCCGTCGCGTTGTCGAGGAGCTCGGCGAGCAGGCGGACCAGGTCGCTCGCGACGTACCCGACGACCTCGGCGTTGGGGGCCGTGTGCACCATGACCCGCTGGTACTGCTCGATCTCCGCGGCCGCCGCGCGCAGCACGTCGGTGAGCGGGATCGGCTTGTGGAACCGCCGGGCCACGTCGCCGCCGGAGAGCACCATCAGGTTCTCGTTGTTGCGGCGCATGCGGGTGGCGAGGTGGTCGAGCTTGAAGAGGTTCGCGAGCTGGTCCGGGTCCTCCTCGTACTTCTCCAGCTCCTCCATCAGCTTGAGCTGGCGTTCGACCAGGCTCTGGCTGCGCCGCGAGAGGTTCACGAAGATGTTGCGCATGTTCGCGCGCATGCCGGCCTGCTCGATGACCGACTTCACGGCCTGCTGGTGCACCGCGTCGAACGCGCGCGCCACCTGGCCGAACTCCTCGGTCGTGTGCACCGGCACCGGCTCGATCTCGGTGCTGCCGCGCCCGGTCGCGACCATCTCGGGAAGTGTGTCCCAGGCCACGTCGAGCGCGGAGCGGCGCAGCGCGTTCAGCGAGCGCAGCAGGTAGCGGCCGACGACGAACCCGATGGTGGCGGCCAGGATCAGGCTGGCGAACAGGATCGCGGACGCCGTGCCGGCGGCGTCGCTCGACTCGTCGCGCAGGCGGTCGGCGGTGGCGCGCAGGTCGTCCTGCAGCCCCGTCACCACGCTGCCCATCGACGTGACGACGGCATCCGTCGCCCTGCTCCAGTCCGCCGCCGCGATCGGCAGCGGCCTGGGCCTGGCGGCGTTGGTGCCGTTGCCCGTGTTCGGCGCGTCCGAAGTCGGGTGCAGCACCGCGGCGGCCAGCATCGTGCGCTGGGCCTCGATGTCCGGGCCGCTGAAGTTCTTGCCGTAGACCTTCATCTGGTCGGGCGTCGCGAGGGCCGCGAACTCGTCCGCGATGTAGCCGAGCTTGACGTTCGACTCGACCAGCGCGCGGACCTCGGCGTTGGTGAGCTGGCCGCGGGTGAGCCCGGACAGCACGACGGCCTGCTGGTAGAGCACCTGGTCGCGGACGTGCACCACGTGGTGCAGACCCATCGCGGTGCGCAGCAGGGCGGCGTCGCCGAACTCGCTGGCCATCACCTCGTCGACGTCGAGCAGCGAGTCGGTGAGCTCGGTGTAGATCTTGATCACCGCGGGGATGTCGTTGCTGCTGCGGTCGCGCAACACCGTCAGGTCGCCGATGCGGTTCTGGACGTCGCTGAGGCGGGCGGTCACGACCTCGCTGAGCGAGGTCTTGCCGATCTGGTCGCGCAGTACCGCGCGGGCGTCATCGGTGCGCTTGCTCTGCTCGGAGAGGATCTCCGGGCCGGCGCCCTCGGCGACGATGCGCCGTTCCGCCTGCACGCCCTCGATCACGGGGATCAGGGCGGCACGGACCTTCACCAGTCGCTGCAGCGCCGCGTAGGTCTCGGCACGGTCGATCTGGGAGTTGATCTGCAGCACGCCGGAGCCCACCGCGATGGTGACCGGAACGATCAACACCGCGGCGAGCTTCACCGGCAGGCGCCAGTTGCGCCAGTTGACGAGCGCGTTGAACATCAGACGAAGAGCTTGGCCGCGTTCAGGAAGAGCCGGTACAGGCCGTAGGCGAGCGGCAGGCCCACCCACAGCCACGCACCGGCCAGCAGCAACGTGCTCGATCGGCTTTCCTGGGGTGAGCTCACTTCTTCACCACGCCTTCCGCGTCTTCCTTGTCAGCCGACTCGGCCGCCTCGGCCTCGTTCCACTTGGCGACCGTGGCCTCGTCGTCAGGCTTCGGCGACGGCTTCCCGGTCTCCCCGGCGGCCTCGGGCTCGTGGAACTTCGGGTCGACCGGGCGGATCAACTCGTTCGCGACGAAACCGACGACCAGCAGCGAGATCATGATGTAGAACGACGTCGCGTACAAGTCGGGTCCGACGTGACCGGCCTTCTTGCCCGCGTCCGCGATGGCGTTGACGATCAGCGGCCCGAGGACGCCGGCCACCGACCACGCGGTGAGCAGGCGACCGTGGATCGCGCCGACCTGGTAGGTGCCGAACAGGTCGCGCAGGTACGCCGGGACGGTC
The DNA here is from genome assembly GCF_024648825.1 of Lentzea californiensis. GTDB lineage: Bacteria > Actinomycetota > Actinomycetes > Mycobacteriales > Pseudonocardiaceae > Lentzea > Lentzea californiensis. Next base: position 98,611 of record NZ_JANBBE010000004.1, on the reverse strand, counting down.
GCGAAGCCCGCGCCGTAGAACGACAGGATCACCATCGCCGCGATCACGAACAGCGGGGTGCTGGTCGAGCCGGCCGTCAGCAGCACCAGGTAGAGCAGTGCGCCGACGCCGAGGTAGAGGCGGTAGATGTTCTTGCGGCCCACGATGTCCGAAGTGGACGACCAGACGAACCGGCCCGCCATGTTCGCGGCGGACAGCAGTGCCACGAAACCGGTCGCCGCGGTGGCGGCCACGGGCGTCGAGGACTCCTTGAAGAAGTCGACCAGCATCGGCGCGGCCTTCTCCAGGATCCCGATGCCCGCGGTGACGTTGAAGCAGAGCACGACCCACAGCAGCCAGAACTGCGGCGTCTTGATCGCGTTGTTCGCGGAGACGTTGAAGCCGACGTTGGCCTTCGGCTTGTCCTTGAGCAGCGCCACCTTCTCCGCTGTGAACTCACGAGAGGGGAGGCGGATCAGCAGCACGCCGACGCTCATGAAGACCGCGTAGGCGATGCCGTGCACGAGGAAGGCCTTGCCGATGCCCGACGTGGTGGCGCCGAACGCCGTCAGCATCGAGGTCGACCACGGTGACGCGATCAGCGCGCCGCCGCCGAAGCCCATGATCGCGATGCCGGTCGCCATGCCCGGCCGGTCGGGGAACCACTTGATCAGCGTCGAGACCGGCGAGATGTAGCCGATGCCGAGACCGATGCCGCCGACGAGGCCGTAGCCGAGGACGACGACCCAGTACTGACCGGCCCACACGCCGGCCGCCGAGATCAGCAGACCGGAGCAGAAGGCGATCAGGGACATCAGCATGGCCCAGCGCGGGCCCCTGCGCTCGACCGTCGTGCCGAGCACGGCGGCGGAGAGCCCGAGCATCACGATGCCGAGCTGGAACGGCAGTGCGGACTGCGTTCCGGTGATGCCGAGAGATTTCTCCAGCGGCGTCTTGAAGACGCTCCAGGCGTAGGCCTGGCCAATGGAGAGATGAATCGCCAGAGCTGCGGGCGGAACGAGCCAGCGGTTCCATCCGGGAGGCGCGACCTGACGTTCGCGCGCTAAGAACCCCACTTTATCCCCAACCGTCACCAATAACGCGGACCGATCGATCCTAGGCCAGGTGCACACGTGCGACAACGGGCTTGACCAAGGCTTCAGGTGTTGCACCTGATGCAACTCGCGACCGTCCACATGATACAAAGCCTGGTTCGAACCATTTGAGACGAATGGGTGTCGGACTTTCGGTCCGGTTTCAGTCCGGTCGACGTTCGGCATTGGTCCGGTTTCGTCCGTTTCCGGGTTCTCCGCCACGTTGACTGCACACGTGAGGGCGCTACAGTGGGCGCCGCACACGAGGGGCAGGGGTACATGACCAAGGCGATCAGGTCGCCTGGCGAAGCGCAGCACGAGTACCGGGAAATCCGGGGTTTCGCGTCGTTCGACGACCCGGAGACTTTGTCGTACGTCGATTCCGACGGCACACCGAACTACGAGCTGATTCGGCAGACCGACGAATTCCGCGTCCTCCGCCGGCGACTCACGACGTTCATCTTCCCGATGACCGCGCTTTTCCTCGCGTCGTACCTGACCTTCGTACTGCTGTCCGCGTACGCGAAAGACTTCGTCAGCACCAAGGTGATCGGCGTGATCAACCTCGGGATCCTGCTGGGCCTCGGACAGTTTGTGACTTCGATCATCATCACGCTCGGTTATGCCCGTTACGCAAAGCGACGACTGGACCCGCAGCGGAAATTGCTCGCCGAGAAGACGGGCGTCGAGGAGTAAGTCATGCCCACCACCGGCAACCCGGTGCTGAACCTCAGCGTCTTCGCGGTGTTCGTCCTGATCACCCTTTACATCGTCTACCGCGTGAGCAGCCGCAACGTGACGGCGTCGGACTACTACGCCGCCGGCAGCTCGTTCACCGGCGCCCAGAACGGCGTGGCGCTGTCCGGTGACTTCCTGTCCGCCGCGTCGTTCCTCGGCATCTCCGGCGGCATCGCGGCGCACGGCTACGACGGGTTCCTCTACTCCGTCGGCTGGGTCGTCGCGTGGCTCGTCGGCCTGCTGCTGATCGCGGAGGGCCTGCGCAACACCGGCCGCTTCACCGTCGGCGACGTGCTGGCGTTCCGGATGAAGCAGCGCCCGGTCCGCGCCGCGGCGGCGAACGCGACGCTGGTGATCTCGTTCTTCTACATGATCGCGCAGATGGCGGGCGCCGGCGGCCTGATCGCGTTGCTGCTCAACGTGACCTCGAAGTGGGGCCAGGCGGTCCTGATCGCGCTGGTCGGCATGGTCATGGTGCTCTACGTGCTGATCGGCGGCATGAAGGGCACGACCTGGGTGCAGATCATCAAGGCCGTCCTGCTGCTGCTCTGCGTGACGCTGATGAGCGTCTTCCTGCTGGGCAAGTTCGGGTTCAGCCTGTCGGCGATCATGCAGCAGGCCACCGAGAACAACCAGCTCGGCGAGGCGGTGCTGGATCCTGGTGCGAAGTACGGCTTCAGCGCGATGTCCAAACTGGACTTCGTCTCGCTGGCGCTGTCGCTGGTGCTGGGCATCGCGTCGCTGCCGCACGTGCTGATGCGCTTCTACACCGTGCCGAACGCCTCCGAGGCGCGTCGCTCGGTCGTGTGGGCGACCTGGACGATGGTCATCTTCTACCTGTGCACGCTGGTGATCGGCTTCGGCGCGATGGCACTGGTCGGCACCGACAAGATCGCCGCGGCACCGGGCGGCGAGAACTCCGCCGCGCCGCTGCTCGCGTTCGAGATCGGTGGCGCGGTGCTGCTCGGCGTCGTGTCCGCCGTCGCCTTCGCCACGATCCTCGCGGTCGTCGCCGGCCTGACGCTGGCGGCCTCCGCCTCGTTCGCGCACGACGTCTACGCGAACGTGATCAAGCGCGGCAACGCCGAGCCCCGCAGGGAGATCCGGGTCGCGCGGCTGACGGCCGTGGTGGTCGGCGTCCTGTCGATCATCGGCGGCATCGCGGCGAACGGGCAGAACGTCGCGTTCCTCGTGTCGCTGGCGCTGGCGCTGGCCGCCTCGGCGAACCTGTCGACGATCCTCTACACGATCTTCTGGCGCCGCTTCAACACCACCGGCACGCTGTGGAGCATCTACGGCGGCCTGGGCTCGTGCCTGGTGCTGATCATCTTCTCGCCGGTGATGTCGGGCGCGAGGACGTCGATCTTCCCGGACGTGGACTTCGCGTGGTTCCCGCTCGGCAACCCCGGCCTGGTGTCGATCCCGTTCTCGTTCCTGTGCGGGTTCCTCGCCACGATCTTCTCCAAGCGCGAGCCGGAGATGGCCGCGAAGGCAGCCGAGATGGAGGTCCGGGCGATCTCGGGCATCGGCGCCCGGACCTGATCCGGTCTAGGCCTTCAGGTCCGGCAGCCCGGCGTAGTCGGGCAGGTCGACGCCGTTGATCGCGCGGTCGACGAGCGCCATGAGCGCGTCCATGTCGGGCTCCGGACCCGGTTCGGCGCCCGGCTCCTGGGCGGCGCGGCTCTCCACGTGCATCCTGCCGATCTCCTGGTTGGCCTCGACGAACGGGCGCATCCGCTGCTCGTAGCCGGCGAACCCGGCCTCGGGGTCCCAGCCGGCGGCGGCCAGTTCTCCCGCCAGCAGGTAGGCGCCGACCAGCGCCAGCCCGGTGCCGCCACCGGACATCGGCGACGAGCTGAACGCGGCGTCGCCGATCAACCCGACCCGGCCGGCCGACCATCGGTCCATGACCACCTGGGCGACCTGGTCGAGGTAGAAGTCCGGGCTGTCGTCCACGTGGGCGAGGATGCGCGGTGCCAGCCAGCCCAGCCCTTCCGCCTGCTCACGCAGCAAGCGCTTCTGCCCCTCGACGTCCCGGTGGTCGACGTCGAAGCCGGCCGCCGGGAACGAGAACATCGCCATCGCCTTGGTGGCGTCCTTGAGCGGCCGCAGACCGGCGGAGCGCCCGGTCACCTGGTCCTGGTAGTCGATCATCCAGCCGTCCACGCCGAACTCGTTGGGCACGGTGCAGAAGGCCAGCACGAGCCCGAGGTGGCGCAGGTAGCGCTCGCGTGGCCCGAAGACCATCGAGCGCAACGCGGAGTGCAGCCCGTCGGCGCCGATCACCAGGTCGAACCGCCGCCTCCCGCCGCTCGCGAAGGTCACGCCGACCCCGTCCGCGTCCTGGGTGAGCTCGGCGATCCGGTCTCCGAAGACGTACTCGACTCCGTCGCGGGTGTCGTCGTAGAGCACCTGGGACAGGTCTCCGCGCAGGATCTCGATGTCCGCGATGAACCCGTCACCGCCGTCGTCGTCGGCGCGGTAGGTCTCCAGCACGGTCCCGTCGGCGTCCACGGTGTACGCGCCCGCGGTGTCGGTGCAGGCCGCGCGCACCGCCTCGGTCAGCCCCATCCGCTCGATGACCTCCTTGGCCACCCCGCGCGCGTCCACCGCCTGACCACCGGGCCGCAACCCCGGAGCCCGCTCGACCACGGTCACCTCGGCTCCGCGCCGCCGCAACCAGTGGGCCAGCGCGGGTCCCGCGATGCTCGCCCCCGCCACCAACACCTTCGTACCGCTCACCACAGCCCCGTTCCCCCGTCCGACGACGGTCCGGAGTGTACGGTGATCGCGCCTCTCACAGCCGATTTCTTCAATGCCGCAATACATTCACAGCACATCGGACTCATCCGGCGGGAATGATCCCGGACTCGTGGGCGATGATGGCGGCCTGCACGCGGTTGCGGACGCCGAGCTGGCGGAAGATCGTGCTGACGTAGACCTTCACGGTGCCCTCGACGACGTGCAGGCGCGCGGCGATCTCGGCATTCGACAGACCCGCGCCGACCAGGCCGAGCACCTCGCGCTCCCGTGCGGTCAGGACCTCGATCCGTTGCGTCGCTAGGGGTCGCGGGTGCGCGCGGGAGAGCTGGTCCACGACTCTCTTCGCCACCATCGGGGACAGGAACGCGCCACCGTTCGCGACCGCGCGGACCCCGGAGATGATCTCCTGCGGGTCACCGGTCTTCAGCACGAACCCGGCCGCGCCCTCCCCCAGCGCCCGGCTGATGTACGCGTCGTCCGCGAACGTGGTCAGCACCAGCGTCTTCGTGCCGGGATGGCACTCGCGGATCACCTCGGCCGCGTCCAGCCCGTCGAACACGGGCATGCGGATGTCGAGCACCGCGACGTCGGGCCGGTGCCGGGCCACGAGGTCGATCACCGCGCTGCCGTTCTCCGCCTCGGCGACGACCTCGATGTCCCCGGCGGTGCCGAGGACGGCCTTCACGCCGAACCTGACCACCGGCTCGTCGTCCGCGAGCACGACCCTGATCAACCGCTCCTCCTGGCGAGCCACTGCTTGGACACGAGCCGATCATCCCGGAAGCACAGCTGGTGCAGGTCGTGGCGGTCGCCGTCGAACGGGTTGGGGTGCGTGCTGTAGTAGCGGCACTCGGTGCCCGGCGGCGCGGTGACGCCGAGCGGGTTGTCGACGCGGGTGCGCAGCGGCAGGTCGAGGGTGTCCTCGTGTTGCCCGGGTTGTGCCCGTTCGAACTGCTGCGGCGTGAGAACGGACGTCACGGCGTCGAACACCATGTAGCCCGGCACGCCGATCGCGATTCCCACGCACACGACCGTGGTGATCAGGACCGTGCGTTTGGCGCTCTTGCGGAGTTCCTTCTCGGTGCGCTCGCGGCGAACGTGTGTGGGCGTCGTCCGGGCACGCGGGCGTTCCGGGAGCTTCGCCCTGACCTCGAACCCGCCGTCGTCGGAGGGCGCGGCCTCGAACCAGCCGCCGACGAGCGCGACGCGTTCGGCGAGGCCCACCAGTCCCTTGCCGCTGCCGACCGCCTGGGTCTTCGGCGCGGGGCCGTTGGTGATGCGCAGTTCCAGGTTCGCGGACAGGCTCACGGTGACCTTCGCGCCGGGCGCGTGCTTGATCACGTTCGTCAGCGCTTCGGCCGTCACCCGGTGGACCGTCCGCGCGATGATGCCGTCGACCGCGGTCCTGCGGCCGTTGACGAGGTCGACGTCGAGCCCGCTCCTGGCAACGACCTCCTCGAGCGTCGCGACGGGTTCGTCCTCGTCGGCCCGCAGCACCTGCATGACGTCGGCGAGCCGTTCCGCCGCGGCCGTGACGCTGGCACGGGCGGTCTTGGCCGCCTCGCGCTGGTGCGCGGTGAGCGTCGGCTCCAGTTCCAGCGCACCGGTCAGCAACGCGGCCCGCGCCAGCTCGTGGCCGACGAGGTCGTGCATCTCGCCCGCGAGCCGGGCACGTTCGGCGTTGCGGGCGTTCTCGACGCTCCGCTCCAGCAACGAGGCGTGCTCCCAGCCGACCTCCTGCAGCTCCCCGTACCGGCGCCGGAACCGCCCGAAGGCCCAGGGCACGACGCCGAGCACACCGATGCCGGAGGTGACGGCGAGCGCGGTGTCGGAGCCACCGCGCTCGGTGAGAGCCACGACGACACCGGCGATCTCGGCGAGCGCCAGTGCGATGGCGGTGGGCCGCGGGTCCTCCGCGTTGCGTCCGGCCAGAAAGCTGACGAGTGCCAGTGCGGGAGCGAGTGCCACCACCCTGACGTCGAAGTCGACGGTGACGAGGTAGCAGACGAGCCAGGTCCCCAGCGCGGTTCCCAGTGCGACCGCGGGCCGGTCGCGCACCACGGCGAAAGCCGTGCCGAACAGGACCAGGTAGAGCAGAACCTCCCACACGGCCACCATCATCGCAGTCGCTGCATCACCACGGTCGGCGCGTCCGCCACCTCGAGCCGCTGCCGCCTCCTGTCCAGCAGCACCGCGATCCCCCACGACACCAACGCTCCGAGCGCCAGCCCGGCCATGACGTCGTGTACATAGTGGACACCCACGACCACCCGCGACGACGCCGCCGCGATCGCGCACACCGCCGCCACCCAGCCGTAGGTCCGGTGCAGCGCCCAGATCGCCATCGCGGACGCACCCGCGATCACCGAGTGGTTGCTGGGGAACGACCAGTCACCCGGCTCCGGGCACTCCGCCATCGACAGCGCCGTGCGGCAGGGCCGTTCCTCCCGCACCACCAGCTTCACGACCTCGCTGATCGCGTACGCCACCACCACACCCGCGCCGGCGAGGAACGCCCGCAGCCGGTGCTGGAACCACAACAACAAGAACATCAACGCGAACACACCGAGCACCGCGTCGGTGCCCACAGTCAGCCAAGTCACCCAGCCGAAACTACGAAGACATCGCCGCGCGCGCCCCTGCCCTTCGGAACCGGGTGACCTTTACTTTCGACAGGGCGCCGCCGTGCTGCGGCGACGGCCGAACCGTGGAGAATGCACCGGGTGCTGATCCAGCGAGCGGCCATCGCACTCGTCCAGGTCCTCGGCCTGGCCGTGTGGTTCTCGATGTCCGCCGTCGTTCCTTCTCTTCGAGCCGAGTGGGGCATCAGCGCGGGCGCGGCGGTGTGGCTGACCGCGTCCGTGCAGCTCGGCTTCGTGGCGGGCGCGGTCGGGGCCACCGTGCTGAACCTGGCCGACCGCGTCCGCCCGCACCTGCTGCTCGCCTGTTCCGCGGCTCTGGGCGCGGTGTTCACGCTCGTGCTCGGGCTGTTCGTGGACGGGCTGGGGGCCGCGATCCCGTTGCGGTTCCTGACCGGGGTGGCGCTCGCCGGCGTCTACCCGGTGGGCATGAAGCTGATGGCGTCCTGGTCGGAGACCCGCAACCGCGGACGGGCGCTGGGCGTGCTGATCGGGGCGCTCACGCTCGGCTCGGCGCTGCCCCACGTGTTCGGGCGGCTGCCGTGGCGCGAGGTGCTCTTCGACGCCGCGGCCATCGCTCTGCTGGGTGCCGTGGTGGCGCTGCTGTTCGTGCGACCAGGGCCGTTCCTCACTGCGACGACCGCGCAGCTCAACCCGCGTTATGCCGTGCAGATGTTCCGGGAGCGCAAGCCACGGCTGGTGAACCTCGGCTACTACGGGCACATGTGGGAGCTGTACGCGCTGTGGACGTGGCTGCCGACGTTCCTGCTGAGTTCGGGCGAACCCGTTGGGGTCACGGTGTTCCTGACGATGGGCGTGGCGGGGTTCGCCGGCTGTCTGGCGGGTGGCTGGGCGGCGGACAGGTTCGGTCGCGCACCCGCCGCCGTGGGAGCGCTGACGGTGAGCGGCCTCTGCTGCCTGCTCTCACCGCTCGCGTGGGGAACGCCGCTGCTGATCGCGTTCTGCGCGGTGTGGGGTGCCTCGGTGATCGCCGACTCCGGGGTGTTCTCGGCGTCGCTCAGCGAGGTCGCCGACCCGCGCTACGTCGGGACGGCGCTCACCGCGCTGACCGCCGCCGGGTTCGGGCTGACGGTGATCAGCATCCAGCTCGTTCCGCTGCTCGCTGACGTCGTGACCTGGCGTTACGCGTTCCTGCTACTCGTGCCCGGCCCGGTGATCGGCGCGCTCGCCATGCTCAGGACCAGGTCGTAGTAACCGTCGGGGTTGTCCGCGCCGGACCGGCCGTCGATCAGCTCGCGCACGACGTCGCAGTGCCCGGCGTGCTGCGCGGTCTCCGCCGTGACGCGCACGAGCAGGTGCCCGAACGTGGTCTGCCGCCGATGCTCCGGCCACCACTCGACCGACGCGGGCGCGTCCAGCGGCAGCAGTGAGATCGACTCGTCGGAGTGCTGCCAGGCCGCGCGGTACAGGTCGACGAGGTACTCACGGGTCTCGGAGGGCTTGGCCCACATGTCGCCGTTCTCCCAGATCGACTTGTCCTCGACCCACGGCAACGTGAACGACGCCGGGCGGCCCGCACTCGCGCCGAGGTAGCCGAGCTCGATGCCGATCAGGTGCTTCACCAGGCCGAGCAGGTTGGTGCCGCTGGGCACGAGCGGGCGCCGGACGTCGTACTCGCCCAGGCCGTCCAAAGAGGACAGCACCGAGTCGCGTGACTCCTGGAGGTAGCGCTGGAGGTCGTGAGCGATCATGCCACCGACCCTAACGCCGTTGGGCGGCAACGTCCTTCGGTTTCGCCACGACCTCCTGCGGCGGCCGCAGCACGTCCGGCGCGGTGCCCCACTGGCTGTACACGGCGGTGAGCCGCTCGGTCTGCCCGTCGACGGACGGCGTGCTGCGCTCGGCCCGGACCACCCGGTCCTCGTCGTCCACCTCGACGACGAGCCGCACGTCGCCTTTCGTGTAGCCACCGGAATGCGGCACGCCACCCGCGGCGAACACGTACCGGTCGCCGTCGTGCTCGACGAGCCGGACGGTCTTGCGGTCGATCCCGGTGAACACGGCGTCGGGTTCGTATTGTTGCCGGGCCAGCGACAACTCCACCGAGAGCGGTCCCACCCACGGCGCGTCGTTGAGCCCCATGCCGGAGAACGCCTTGCCGGGCGGCAGGGTGAGATCGCTGTGGCTGAGGTAGTCGTCGTGCTGCACGCTCACCGAGCGGTAGTCGGTGGTGCGGTACCTGTTCTCGATGTGCGCGGTCACGTCCCGCTGCGGCGTGCCCCCCATCCCGTTGAAATGCACCACACCGGCGTAGGCCTGCTTGCGCGGGTCCTTGCCCTCGACGTCGATCTTGACGTCGAGCCGTACCGACTTCTGCTCCCCGATCACGTCCCGCCAGCCGTCGAGCAGTGCCACCGGGTCGGCGGGCGTCGCGGAGCACGCGGTCAGCACCAGGAGCAGGGACAGGGCGAGACGCATGCCACGAGTCTGGCAAAACCTGATGGCCTCGACGCACGGAATGAGAAGGTCGGGAACGTGCGGAAACTGATCACCGCCGTCCTGCTCGGCGCCTCCCTGGTGACCACCGCGGTGCCCGCTTCGGCCGGCTCCGCCCATCGCGTTGACGCCGCGGCCGGGTGGCTCGCGAGGCAGATGGCCGACGGCGAGCGCCTGGAGACCGAGTTCGGTGGCGTGAAGACCCGGACCAGGGCCTGACCATCGACGCGATCTTCGCCTTCGCGGGGGCCCGCAACGCCGACGACTACGCGGACCGCGCCATCGCCTGGCTTCTCGAACGCCTTCACCCACTCCTACGCCCTGTTCGCCCTTGCCACCCGCGCGACGGCCCAGGCCGTGCTGGGGCTGACCGGGGCGAACCTCGTCACTCTCCGCAGCGGCGGCCCGGACGGGGCTCCGACCCCGCACTGCTGACGTTTGCGCGTCCGGTTCGCCGGAAACCACGAGTGCATGACCGAACACCAGCAGTTCACCACGCCCGAGGGTGGCGGCGAGCCCGTCGACGAGGAACCGGACGCGGTCGCTACGGAGGCGGGCGGTGGCGAGTACGTCACCTCGCCCGAGGAGACCGCCATGCACGTCGAGGAGACCGAGGAAGGTGGCGGCCGCGTCGACCGTCCAGGCGACGGTTACCTCGACGAGTAGGCACTTTCGGCTGACTCACGGAGGGTGACACCAGGTCAACGCGAGATCGCTCGAATGTCGCTCGAGTTTCGCTTGAGCGGCCGTTCGTCTAGGACACAAGCTGACCTCAAGTGGTCCTAGAGTCCTTCATGTCGGGACAAACGAGCGAAGGACAGAAGCGATGACCACCACCGAGATCCTCACCGGCGAGCGCGCGGACTTCCTCGAGACCCTGCAGCAGCACCGCTGGTTCCTGACCTTCACCGCGCAGGGTCTGAGCGACGAGCAGGCCGCGTCGAGCCCGACGGCCAGTGCCCTGAGCATCGGCGGCCTGATCAAGCACGTCGCGTCGGTCGAGGAGAGCTGGGTCAAGTTCATCGAGGAGGGCACGTCGGCGATGGAGTCCGACCCCGAGTCGACGGACTACGAGGACCGCGAGGCGAACTTCCGGATGCAGCCGGGCGAGACGCTGGAGAGCATCATCGCCCACTACAACGAGATCGCGGCCCACACCGACAAGCTGGTCGAGACGGTCGACATGGACCTCTCGCACCCGCTGCCGTCCGCCCCGTGGTTCCCCGAGGGCAAAGCGTGGTCGGCTCGGCGGGTGCTCGTGCACATCGTCGCGGAGACCTCGCAGCACGCGGGCCACGCGGACATCATCCGCGAGACGATCGACGGTCAGAAGACCATGGGCTAGGCGTTCGGCGGCGAGAAGGTCGAGAGGAACTGGTCCCGGAAGTCGCTCATCCGCGACACCGGGGCCGACCCTCCCGGCTTGATCCCGTCGTCCCACCTCCAGGCCCCGACCTCGGCCATCACGGCCGGGTCCTTGGCGACGATGGTGATCGGCACGTCCCGCGACGCTCCCTCGCCGGTCACCATCTGCGCGGGCTGGTGGTCGCCGAGGAACACCATCACCAGGTTCTCGTCGCCGTACTTCTCGATGTACGAGAGCACGGACTCCAGCGAGTACGAGATGGAGTGCGCGTAGTCGGCGCGCACGGCCGCCGGGTCGCGGCCGAAGATCGACTCCGGTGGGTCGTTCGAGGCGGGCATCGTCGAGTAGATCGAGCCGTCGCCCAGCTCGTCCCAGTCCACGGAGTCCGGCGTCGGTGACCACGGCGCGTGCGAGGACACCATCGGGATCGCCGCCATCACCGGACCGTGGGCCTTCGCGCGCTCGTTGCGTTGGAACGACTCCAAGGTGAACTGGTCGGGGGTTGTCGCGTAACCGAACCGCGGACCCCGGTAGCCGAGGTCCTGGGCGGCGTAGATCTTGTCGTAGTGGAAGAAGTCGCCTTCCGGCCACGCCTGAGTGATGCCGGGGACGACACCGACCGAACGCCACGACGACTCGCGGAACGCACGCGGCAGCGTCAGCCGGTCGGAGGCCACGAGGTTGCGGTACCGCTGCTGGTTGTCGATCCACAGCCCGGACAGCAACGTCGCCTGCGCCATCCAGCTGCCACCGCCGGCGGTCGGCGAGGTCAGGTACGCCGAGCGGGACGAGTACCCGGCCGCCTTCAGCCGGTCGTTGCCCTGGGCCAGCTTCGCGGCGACGTCCGGCATGTCCAGCGCCGACTTGCCGTAGCTCTCCACGAACGTGAAGACGACGTCCTTGCCCTGCAACGCGGACAACAGTCCGGGGCGGTCGCGGAACGCGTCGACCGAGGCCTCCGCCGCGAACACCTCCCGGTCGTTCAGGCCGGCCTGGACGCGCCGCGCGTGGTCGACCAGCGCCGTCGCGGCGGCGTCGGAGTAGACCGGAACCCCTGGCACGGCAAGAGAAACGCACACCACGACCGCCGCGGTCACGGCCCGGATCGCGACGGGACGCCGTCCGGCGGCGACAGAACCGAGGCGCTGCACGGACACCGCCGCGACGAACACGATCCCGGCGACCAGCGCGACCGCGAGCCCCACGGCGAGAACGGAGGCGAAGCGGCCGAAAGTCACGTCCACGAAGTCGATGGCGGGCACCAGCAACGGCCAGTCCAGCACGAGGTCGAACGGCCGGTACAGCACCATGTCGAAGCCGATGTCCATGATCTTCACGACCGTGAACAGACCCAGCGCGACACCGCCGGCGATCGCGGCGGGCTTGCGGAACCGGTCCGGCAGCAGCACCAGCACGAGCACGCCGACGAGGCCTTCGAGCGGCACCCGCAGGAACGCCTCGAAGGAGAACTTCTCCAGGTCGCTCGGTGCGATGAGCACGAACAACACGAACAGCCCCGCCAGCACCGTGACCGTTCGCCGCAGCAACATCTTCACCGAGAAACCCCTTTCCAGACCCTATGAGGTAAAACGCGGCAAGGCCCGCGAACGGTTCACCTGCTCTACGATCGGCTTCGTGACCCGCCCGCACGTTCTGCTCAGCGTCGCCGTCAGCCTCGACGGCCACATCGACGACCGCGGCACCGAGAGGTTTCCTCTTTCGAACGCCGAGGACTTCGACCACGTCGACCGGATGCGCGCGGAGTCGGACGCGATTCTGGCGGGAGCCGAGACGTTGCGCCGTGACAACGCACGACTGCTCGTCTACAGCGACGAGCGGCGCGCGGCGCGAATAGCGGACGGCAAACCGGAGTACCCGTTGCGCATCACCGTCACCAGAAGCGGAGATCTGGATCCTGACCTGCGGTTCTGGCATTGCGGTGGCGCCAGCCTGGTGTACTCGCGCACCCCGGAGACCACGGTCGGCCACCTCACCGAGACGAAGACCTTCACTGAATTCTCGGAGATTCTCGACGATCTCGGCGCGCGGGGCGTGAGAAAACTCATGGTCGAAGGTGGCACGAGCATTCACACGGCGTTCCTCGAAGCCGGACTGGCCGACGAGATCCGGGTGGCGGTGGCACCGATGCTGATCGGACAGGCGACGGCCCCGCGTTTCGTGAATCCCGCCGAATTCCCCGGTGGACCGGCACGCCGATTCCACCTCGAGGACGTCACGAAAGTCGGGGACGTCGCGGTGCTCCGCTACTTCCCGAAAGTCACTTCCGAACGAGCTTGAGCACGCCGAAGATCTGTTCGCGGCGGTAGACCGCGATCACCAGCGCCCACACCATGAAGATCAGCGGCATCATCGCGTCGTCGAAGCCGCCGTTGGTCACCAGCGTCAGCTCGGTCAGCGCCGCGCCGGCCATGATGCCGGCGAGACCCAGCGCCGCGAGGCCGCAGATGCGCGGGATCAGCAGGCCGATCGCGGTGGCGATCTCCAGCACACCGGTGAAGTAGCGGAACCACTGACCGAAGCCGATGTCGTCGAACTTGGCGACGAACGCGTCGGTGAACAGCGCGTAGCCGTTCATCACGAACTGCACGGCGAGCACGATCTGCAGGATCCAGACGACGATGTTGCCGATCTTCGCCGCTGTTGAGGTCTGCTCAGGCATGGCGGGATTCTCGCACCGAAACGGCCGCGTTGTTCCACAGCCAGAGCACATCGCGACCGAACGACCACACGAGCGATGCCAGGGCGAGACCGACGAGGACGCCCGCGAACGGCAGCAGGCCGGATGCCGCCACGACGAGGAAGATCCCTTGGACCGCGGCCACGACCTTGCGGGCGTAGCTTCCCGGCAGCGGCGCGTTCATCCAGCGGAGACGCCAGGAAGCGGCCACGAACACGTACCGCATGAGGCCGATCGCGAGCACCCACGGCCCCATGTGCACGGCCACGTACGCGCTGAGCACCAGGATCAGGAACGCGTCGACCTCCATGTCGAACCGGGCGCCCAGCGCGGTCGAGGTGCCGGTGCGGCGAGCGACCTGGCCGTCCACCCAGTCGAGTGACAGCGCGACGGCGGCCAGCGTCACGACCAGCGCGACCGGGACGTCCTGCCCGGCACGGTCCGCGACGAGGGCGGTCACCGCGCCGACCATCAGGCCGCGCGCCAGCGTGACGCGGTCAGCGGGGCCCAAAGCCGAGGTGCGGTGCCGTTGCATGCCGTAGCCCAGGAACGCCCACGTGGCGAACCCGTAGGCCAGACCGGCGGCCCAGCCCAGCGGGCCGAGACCGGTGGTGGCACCGGCCACGCCCAGCGCGAGGACCTGGAGCACCGCCCAGATGGCAGGCTCCCGCAGGACGGGTGCGGTCCTGGTGTGCTGAAGTGTGATCATCAGGTGCCCCTAACGAACTTCGTGCGGCGGAGGTGTTGTGAGTGACACGTACGGCGAGTGCCTTTTGGCTCAACGAATCCGGAAAAGGTGAAGTTCGGCAGGTCACACTGGCCGAGCCCGGTCCGGGTGAGGTCGAGGTGCGCACGCTGTTCTCGGGTGTCAGCCGCGGCACGGAGACCCTCGTGTTCCGCGGTGGCGTGCCGGAGAACCAGCGTGCGGTGATGCGGGCCCCCTTCCAGGAGGGTGACTTCCCGTGGCCGGTCAAGTACGGGTACCTCAACGTGGGCGTCGTCGAACACGGGCCGGCGAACCTGCGCGGGCGCACGGTGTTCTGCCTCTATCCACATCAGACTCGTTACGTGGTCCCGGAAGCCTCGGTCACGCTCGTGCCGGAGGCCGTTCCCGCTGCTCGGGCGGTGCTCGCGGGCACGGTGGAGACCGCGGTCAACGCCGTGTGGGACGCGCGTCCGCTGGTCGGCGACCGGATCGCGGTGGTCGGCGGTGGCATGGTCGGGTCGAGCATCGCGGCGGTGCTCGCCACGTTCCCCGGCGCCCGCGTCGAGCTCGTGGACGCTGATCCGGCCCGCGAAGCCGTTGCCCGGCAGCTCGGCGTGGGATTCGCCCTGCCGGGCAACGCTCTCGACGGCTGCGACCTCGTCTTCCACGCCAGTGCGACCGAACCCGGCCTCACCACGGCTCTCGGCCTGCTCGCGCCGGAGGGCCGCGTGATCGAGCTGAGCTGGTACGGCGACAGGAAGATCTCCGTGCCGCTGGGCGAGTTCTTCCACTCGCGCCGGTTGACGATCCGCAGCAGCCAGGTCGGCACCGTCGGCCGGCCCGACCGCACCTACGCCGAACGCATGGCGGTCGCGCTCGACCTGCTGGCCGACGACAGGTTCGACGCGCTGATCACCGGCCACAGCGCGTTCGAGGAACTCCCGGACGTGATGCCGAAGCTGGCCGACGGCGAGATTCCGGCGCTGTGCCACCGGATTGACTACGGTCAGGCTCATGTTTCCGAGTGACACCACGGTCGACGCCCGCGGCAGGAGCGTGGCCGTGCTCCCGGTCGGCAGCACCGAGCAGCACGGCCCGCACCTGCCGCTGGCCACCGATTCCGTGATCGCGTGGACCATCGCGTCGGAGATCGCGGCCACGTACCCGGTGCGCCTGCTGCCGCCGATCCAGTTCTCGTGCTCGCAGGAGCACGCCGACTGGCCGGGGACCGTCAGCGTCTCCGCGCGCACGTTGATCTCAATAGTCACGGACATCGCGGAGTCCTTGCGGCGCAACGGTGTCACGAACGTCGTGCTGGTCAACGGCCACGGCGGCAACTACGTGCTGTCCAACATCGTGCAGGAGAGCGGGGGCCTGGCTGCCCAAAAAATGGCACTCTTTCCCGGCCGCGACGACTGGGCGTTCGCGCGGGAGAAGGCCGGCATCGAGACCTCGGCGTACAGCGACATGCACGCGGGCGAGCTGGAGACCTCGATCCTGCTGCACGCGCACCCCGATCTGATCCGGCCCGGCTACGAGACCTCCGACCACCTGGCGGAGGACAGGCGGCACATGCTCACCCTGGGTCTGGCGCCGTACACGTCCTCCGGCGTCATCGGGCGTCCCTCGCTCGCGTCAGCGCGCAAGGGCGAGCTCCTGCTCACGGGGCTGGCCGAGTCCTTCCGCCACTACCTCGACCTCTTCGGTCTTGGCACGGCGTGACAGGAACAGCACGACCGCGCCGGGCAGTGCGGCGATGAGCGCCAGCACGCCGTAGACGATGCCCGTGGTGAAGCCCTGCGCGGCGCCCAGACCGGCGGCACCGAACGCCACCGCGAGGAACGCCTCGCGCGGGCCGAACCCGCCGATGTTGACCGGGATCGCCATGATCAGCAGCGCCAGCACGACCACCGGCGCGAGCTGGGTGACCGTCGCGTCCGACCCGGCGGCGCGGGCGGCCACCAGGAACATCGCCACGTAGCCCGCGACCGTGGCGGCCGACAGCCCGATGACGGCGGGCCAGGTCCGCAACGACAGCAGCCTGATGCCGTCCGCCAGGGTGTTGACCAGCGCCCTGCGCACCGGCCGGACGTGCCAGCCGACGGCGGTGAGGACGGCCAGCCCGGCGAGGACCAGCGCGACCGCGGTGCCGTTGGGTGCGAGGTCGAGGCCGGGCGCGGGGTGCGTGAGCAGCACCGCGAGCCCGATCCCGATGAGCACGACCTGCCCGGCGAAGCGCTCGAAGAACACGGCGCGCACGCCCCGTCCGACGTCGCCCGACTCACGGCCGTGGTTGACCGCGCGGTGCACGTCGCCGAGCACACCCGCGGGCAGCACGGCGTTGACGAGCTGGGCGCGGTAGTAGTCGCTGACCGCGGTGCGCAGGGTCAGCGGCAGGCCGAGGCGGCGCGCGACGAGGACCCAGCGACCCGCGCTGAGCACCGTCGTCACGAGCCCGATCGCCAGTGCGGCGGCCACGGAGAACGCGTCGATCGCGCGCAGTCCGTCGAGGAACGCCCCGGTGCCCAGGCGCACGCCCAGAGCCACCAGGATGCCCAACGCCAGCACCAGGCGAAGCCACGGCCAGAACTTCTTCATCACACAGCTCCCGGTAGTGCCAGCAAGTCGACGTGGTGGACCACCACGGAGGCTGTTGACCTGCGACGCAGGTACTCGGAGGCCTCCGGGGCGAGTGCGGGTTCCTGCTCCACCGCGGCGTCGACCCAGCCCTTGAGCCACTCGGACTGCAGGGCGTCGCCGTGCATCCGCCAGGGGCTCTGAGCTGTCCGAACCGAAGCGCCGGCTGCCACGAACGCCTCTTCGGCAGCGGCGGGAGCATCAGGTCCGAGCAGACGGCGCCCGTCCACGACGCGACGCTGGTGAGCGTTGAACGCGTCCTGGAAGGCGGCGTCGAGCGGCTCGGCCGGATCGATGTCGATCCGGCCGGCCACCGAGAGCGTGAACAGAGCGGGCACATGTGCTTCTACGCATGCAACCGCCAGAGCGTTCATCTCGTTGGTAGTGAGCAAGTCGAGCAAAGCGGAGCAAGTGACCAGGTCAGCCCCCGAGATGTCGGCGGCTTTCAGCGACGTGAGGTCGCCCTCCCGCGTCTCGGCGGTGACGTTCTCGAAGGCGCTCATGCCGGCCTCCGCCAGCCCGAGCAGCCGGGGGTCGCGGTCGTGCAGCACCCAGTGCTGCGCGCCGCCGAGCCTCCCGGCGAGCCATCGTCCCATCGATCCCGTTCCACAACCCAGGTCACGGATCGTCAGGGGGTTTCGGTTCACCAGAGTTTCGCGGAGGGCGTCCACGAGCTCGGTCGAACGTGCCTGTGCGTCGGCGTCTTCCCGCAGTGCCAGCCATTCCGGGGCGAAGGTCATGGCCGGAGCGTAGCCAGCACCCTCCGCAGGTCCTCTGTGGATTCATCCCAAGTGGACAGAACGGCCCGCCGGGCGAGCGCCTTCGCACGCAGTCCGGCCCGGAAATCTTGATCTTCGAACCAACGCGTCAGCGCAGCTTCCAACGCATATTCGTCCCCGGCGGGAATGAGCAGACCACCGTCGCCGAGGGCGTCCGGGACCGCGCTCGCGATGACCGGCAGACCGTGCGCGAGCGCCTCGGTGACGACCATGCCGTAGGTCTCGTTGCGGGAGGCCAGCACGAAGAGGTCCGCGCTGGCGTACGCGCTGGTCAGAGCCTCACCGGCGAGCGGCCCGGGAAAGCTGACGCGGTCGTCTCGCGGGAGTTCGCGCAGGAACGGCCGGTGCGGGCCCACGCACGTCAGCCGCCAGTCGCGTTCGATCCTCCGCAACGCCCTGACCAGCAGGTCGTGGCCTTTGCGGGGTGTGATGGACGCGACGCAGAGCAGGTGGTGGATGCCGTCCGTGCCGTGTGCCCGCGGCGCCGGATCGGTGCCCGGGAGGACGACGTGGACGTGGTCGAGCCCGTGCCTGCGCTCGATGTCGCGCGCGGCCGTCGGACTCGTCGCGATGACTGCCTTCGCGGCTCTCAGGACCTGCCCTTCGCGGGCGTCGAGAGCGCGGGCGGTGCCGGGGTCGAGGCCCGTCTCGTCGGCGAGCGGCAGGTGCACGAGGACAGCGATGTTCAATCTTCGTGTGTGGGGAACGACGATTTCGGGTAGACCGCAACTCACGAGGCCGTCGAGGAGCACGACGTCTCCGCGCGGAATCGCCGCAAGCGTTTGCTCCAACGCGGTGGCGTCGTTCGGACTCGGCCAGTCACCAGCGACGAGCAGACGGTTCAGGCCCGCGCTCACGCGCAGGTCGTAGACGTTGCCGCCACTGGGACTGCCCGGATCTCCGACGTCAGCCGGAAGGACGAAGTGCACGTTCGTAGCCCGCCCACGCCACATGCGACTCGTGGAGTGTGACGGCGATCGCATCGATCCCGTGAGCACCCTCACCCAGGGCACCCTCGGAGATCTTGTCCGCGAGCTGGTCCGCGATGTGTTTCGCGAGCCACTCCGTGGAGGTGTTGATGCCCGCGAACTGGGGTTCTTCGTCCAGGTTGCGGTAGTTGAAAGCGGCCAGGACCTTGTTCAGCTCCTGGGTCGCCAGTCCGATGTCGACGACGATGTTGTCCGAATCGAGCTCAGCCCGTTTGAACGTTGCGTCCACCACGAACGTTGCTCCATGGAGACGTTGTGCTGGACCGAAGACCTCGCCGCGGAAACTGTGGGCGATCATCACGTGATCGCGAACGGTGATGCTGAACAGGGTGACCTCCGCTGTGCGGTCGGGTTACGGTGCGACTCCATCCGAGCGTAGCTGCACGTTCGGAAGGCGCCTGGTGACAAGGGGACCGGAGATGTTCGAAGAGGCCTTCACCGAGGAAGACGTTGCGGAGTCCGATCTGGTGACCCGCCGTGGCACCTTCCGCGCAGTCGCGTTCCGCGCGGACGGCCACGAGCACATGGCCCTGGTGTACGGCAAGACGAAGCTGCGCGAGAACGTCCTGGTGCGAATCCACTCCGAGTGCATGACCGGCGACATCTTCGCCGCGATGCGCTGCGAGTGCGGCGAGCAACTCGACGCCGCGCTGAACACGATCGTCCGCGAGGGCAGCGGGATCCTCGTCTACCTGCGCGGCCACGAAGGGCGCGGAATCGGCCTGGTGTCGAAGATCCGCACCCACGTGCTGCAGGACCAGGGACTGGACACGTTGGACTCGGCGACGTCACTCGGCTTACCGGTCGACATCCGCGACTACTCCCCCGCGGCTCGCGTGCTCAAGCACCTCCGCGTGCAGTCCGTGCGGCTGATGTCCAACAACCCGGACAAGATCGCGGCGCTGGAGTCGCACGGGATCTCGGTGACCGCGCGGGTTCCGTCGCTGATGACACCCAACGCGCACAACATCGCGTACCTGACGGCGAAGCGCGACCGGCTCGGTCACGACCTGCCCCAGGTCGAGGAGTTCACGACGCTCCCGCATGCCCGCTGACCATTGCTTTCCCAGCATGTGGCGCCCAGACTGGGCCGATGCTGGCGCTGCGGGCAGGGCGTGCGTTCGACGGTGAGCGGTCCGTTCCGGGCCCCGTCACGGTCCTCGTCGAGGACGGCAAGATCACGGCCGTCGAGCAGGGGCGTCCCGACGTCGCCGGTGCCGAGGTCGTCGACCTCGGCACCGCCACCGTCCTGCCCGGACTGATCGACACCCACGTCCACCTGTGCGCGGACAGCGAGAACGGCGCGCTGGACCGCCTGCCGGACTTCACCTCCGAACACCTCGACGCGGTGATCAGGGACAGCCTCGACCGGCAGTTACGAGCCGGCGTGACCACCGTCCGCGATCTGGGCGACCGGCAGTGGTCGGTGCTCGACCAGCGATCCCGGCACCGTCAGCGCGTCCTCGCGTCCGGCCCGCCCATCACCTCCCCACGCGGCCATTGCTGGTCGATGGGCGGCGAGACCAGCGGTGACGACGCACTCCGCGGGGCGGTGCGCGAACGGGCCGAACGGCGCGCCGACGTCGTCAAGGTCATGGCCAGCGGCGGGTTCGCGACGCCCGGCACCGCCGTCGACGACTGCCAGTTCACCGAGCACGAACTCCGTGTGGTCGTGGAGGAAGCCCACGCCCACGGACTACCGGTGACCGCCCACGCGCACAGTCTGGCCTCGATACAACGGGCCGTGGCCGTGGGCGTGGACGGCATCGAGCACTGCACGTGCCTCACGGATCGAGGCATGCGGATGCCGGTGGAACTGATGGACGCGCTCGCCGAGGCCGACATCGCCGTCTGCCACACCCTCGGCAACACGCAGGATCCGCCGCCGCACGTCATGGCGGCGTTCGAACGCGCCGGGATGACCATCGCCGCGAAGCTGAACATCGTGGGCCGCATGCACGACCACGGCGTCAAGGCGGTGTCCGGCACCGACGGCGGGATCGGGGCGGGCAAGCCGCACGGCATCACCGCCCACGCCCTCGGTCACATGATCGAGGCGGGTGTGCCGAACGCGGCCGTGCTGGCCAGTGCCACCAGTCAGGCAGCGAAAGCGCTGAGCCTGCACAAGGGGCTGCTGAGACCCGGCTGGGACGCGGACGTCATCGCCGTGCAAGGAGATCCCGTGCGGGACATCACGGCGTTGCACCACGTGACGACCGTGGTGATCGGTGGTCAGATCGTGACGACCGTCTTGCCGACGGATCGCCGCGAGTAGACGTGGTCCACCGCGTCGAGCGCTTCGGACAGCGGGAAGACCTTGCCCACGGCGGCTTTCAGCGAGCCCGCCTCGACCAGCACGCGCAGCTCGTCGAAGACGTCAGCGCGCTCGGTGGACATCAGCGGGACGAACTTCCTGGACGAGAACGGGTTCAGCAGGAGCGAGCCCAGCGACTTCTGGAAACCGCCGGTGATCGAACCCCCGGTCTCCGCACCGACCAGCACGATCCTGCCGCGCTCGTTCGTGGCTCCGCGCAGCCGGGACAACGGCCTGGCGCCGCCGCAGTCCAGGATCAGGTCGTACGTGCCGGTGAAGTCCTCGACGGTGTAGTCGAAGACCTCGTCGGCGCCCAGGGACCGCACCAGCTCGACCTTGCGCGTGCTGCACACACCGGTCACGTGGGCTCCCAGCGCCTTCGCGATCTGGACCCCGAACGACCCGACACCACCACCCGCCCCGAGCACCAGAACCCGTTGCCCCGGCTGGACTCCGCGCAACCCCTGCAGCGCCGTCCCGCCCGAGATCGGCAGCGCGGCCGCCTCCGTGAACGAGACGCCCTCCGGCTTGCGCGCCAGCCGTGAGACCGGCGCGACCGCGTACTCGGCGAACGACCCGTCGCACGTGCCGAACACCTCGTCGCCGACCGCGAACCCGGTGGCGCCGGGCCCGATCTCCCTCACCACACCGGCGACGTCCCGTCCCGGCACCGGCGACTTCGGCCCGCGGAACCCGAACCCGATGAACCGCAAGAGGTACGGCTTGCCGGTGAGCAGGTGCCAGACGCCCATGTCGACGCCCGCCGCCCGCACCTCCAGCAGAACCTCACCCTGCCCAGGCACAGGCACATCGAGGTCACCGGGCACCGCCGATCCGTATCTTCGTTGCACTACAGCCTTCACAGCTCTTCCTCCTCCGGGTACTGGAACACTTCCTCGAGCGACACCCCGAACACGCGGGCGATCTTGAAGGCCACCTCCAGCGAGGGCGAGTACCTGCCCTGCTCGACGGCGATCAACGTCTGTCGCGTCACACCGATGGCCGCGGCGAGATCGGCCTGCTTCATCTCGCCGTGCGCGAAACGCAACGCACGGATGGAGTTCGTGACCTTGGTCGGCTTCACGGCATTCCCCGCCGGTAGAACGCGATCTTCGCCAGGGAACCGAGCACCGCGGACAGCACGAAGCACAGGTAGAGCACGTTGGCGATCCAGAAGTACGGCGCCTCGAAAATCGCGAGCGCCATCGCGGACACGCCACCGATGGCGATGAACGACTGGCCGATGTGGTCACCGAACCGGCCGATCTCCCGGTCCCGTTCGTCCGCCTGCAGCCCGTCGTTGCGGGCGGCGATGCCGAACCAGATCCCGGACACGATGCCGGCGACGATCCCGAACAGGATCGTCCACAGCATCGCGCCGGCGTACGGCGCCTCGACCAGCGGACGTCCCGCCGTCCCGTTCAGGACGAGCACGACATACACGGCATAACCAACGATGGCGATGATCGCCAAAGCCCACGCCCGCTTCTCCTCGAACGCCATGTCCCGCTCCTGATGTCAAAGAAACCTGACATCACCAAGGTAAAGCGAACTAGACACCGTGTCAAATATCTTTGACTTAACCATTTCGTGATCAACGCGTCCGTATGGCGGTCGACTACCTCCGATCGGAGCCATTAGCGTGCGGCGCATGCTCCGTCCGATCCTTGTTGCGTGCGCGCTCGCCCTCACGGCGTGCGGCCACGCAGTGACGGCGGAACCTCCCGCCGTCGCGCGCACGCAGCCCCAGTCACACACCCCCGCGGCAGCACCTCTCGTCGCGACCCCCGAGGTCTGCCCGCTGCCCGACAGCGGGTTCGAGTGCGACTTCCAGAAGCGGATCAAGGCCGCCCAGGACTACGCCGAGACCAGGCCGGGGACCACGGGTTTCGTGCTGCGCGACCGCAAGTCCGGCGCGATCTGGCGCAACGACCACTCCGGCGACATGACCTGGACCGCGTCGACGATCAAACTCGCGATGGTCGTGAACCTGCTGGAACGCCACCGCGCCGGCAAGATCAGGCTCAGCGCCGAGGACCGCCGCCTGATGAGCGCGATGCTGCACACGTCCGACGACGACGCGGCCGACACGCTGTGGAAGCGCTACACGGGCGCGACGTTCAACGCGGCGTTCGGCAAGTACGGAATGACCGATTTGGTGCCACAGAAGGGTTATTCGACCGCGTTTCCCTACTGGGGCTTCGAGAAGTGCACGGCCAACGACCTCGACCGCCTGATGAACTACGTCCTCGACTCCGTGCCGGCGGACGACCGCGCGTACATCGTCGAGCAGATGCGCGAGGTCGGGCCCGTGCAGCAGTGGGGCGTCTGGGGCCCCGACTCCGGTGCCAAGAACGGCTGGTCGGAGGAGGAGGGCGGCTGGGTGATGAACTCGGTCGGGTTCGTCGGCAAGGACGAGCGCTACACGCTCGCGATCATGAACAACCTCAAGGGCGAGGGCGCCTACGACGAGGGCCGTGCGACCGGCACCGAGATCACGCGCATCCTGTTCCGCTAGAGCGGGTGTTGGCGCGGCATTCCCTGCCCCGCCTTGGCCGCGTGGAACGCGGCGTGCGCGATGTGCGTGGGATCGCTGCGTGACTCGGCCTCCAGCGAGACCAGCGTGACGACGTCCGGGCGTTCGGAACGCCGCAACAGGGGCAGGACACTCTCCGCCATCACCTGTGTCACCACGTTCATGACCGAGATGCTGCACCCTCGATCCCGGTGGAGGTCCAGCTGCTCGGCGGACAGCGTGCGCCGTCAGCCCCGGACCGACTCCCACAGGCAGAGCACGGTGCCCTCGCTGTCTTTGACGTACTGCGAGAACCCGTAGTCGCCCACGCGTTCCTTGGCGTTGAGCACCGCGCCGCCCGCCTCCACGACCTTGCTCGCCACGGCGTCGACGGACGGCACATCGATGATCAGCACCGGCCCCTGCACGAACTCGGTCCGGGGCGAGATGCCGCCGTCCGCGTCGGCCACGTCGACCGGCTCCCCATCGGTGTCGACGAGCACGTAGTCGAACGGCAGCCGCTGCACCGACCACCCGAAGACGTCGCGGTAGAACGCCGTCGCGCGGCCCAGGTCGTCGGCGGGCAGCTCGAACTTGACCCTGGTCATCGCGCGAGGTCCGGCACCTGGGCGACGAGCTCCTCCGGCGCGGACAGCCGCCAGGCCTCGAACACCAGCTCCTTCATCTCGTCGGCCTCGATGCCTTCGAGGTACACCACTACCCAGCCGAAGCCGCCGGACGTGAACTGCGGCTCGAACACCTCGGGCCGCTCGGCCACGAGAGCCTGTTGCTCGGACAGCGTCTGCTTCAGCCCGACCGTCTGCGTGCGCGGCCAGTAGTAGCCGAACACCTTGCCTCGCACGCGCAACGTGTCGTACTGCTGACCGGACGACCGCTGCGCCTCGGCGAGCCCGTCCACGATCTTGAAGAGCTGCTTGTTCGATGTCGCCACTGCCGACCCCCAAAGCCGAAGGCGGAAAGTATAAATCCGGCTTTCAGGACGCGGGCGCGGTGAGCCTCCCCAGATGTCCGACGACCAGTGCGGCGTGGGACAGCGGGGTGCTCAGGTCCTCGACGTCGCCGTTGGTCGTGTAGTCGAGCAGCACGACGTCGGCCGACTCCGCCAGCTCGCGCAAGCGCTCGACCTCGGCCCGCAGGCGGTGCTCCAGCACCCAGCGGTACGCCGGTGAGTAGATCTCCCGCCGGGCCGTGCGGTAGTCGAGCAACTCCTCGCCCGCGAGCCCCGCGCGGTGCCCGCGGACCGGCCCGAAGCGGCGGACCGTGCGCTTCAAGCCCTTCATCGACGTCACCGCGAGCTTCGACGGGTCGACGTCGGCTCCCTCGAAGACCTTCAGCGCCTGCCAGAGGCCTTCGACCGACTCGCTCGTCACGCCTGGCGACAACGGCACCGGGATCTGGCCGTGCGGGAAGAACGGGCTGAAGCGCACCCACGGCTCGGGGCCGCGGGAGGTCACGTCGATGACCACCGCGTCCGGGCGCTTCACCTTGCGACGCTTGCTCGCGACTTCGATCGGCATGACCCGAGCATGGCAGGGGGGTCTGACAATTCCGGACGGTCAGCGCACCGGTTGGGCGGTCATGGTCGCCGTTGACGGGACACGGCTTCGTTGGGTCAGCACGACGCAGACGAGCACGACGGCCGCGGTGGCGAGGGCCGGCCAGCCGACCGGTTCGCCCAGGACGAGTGCCGACCACATGAGCGTCAGCACCGGCTGGGCCAGCTGGATCTGGCCGATCTTGGCCACGCCGCCCGCGGCCAGGCCCGCGTACCAGGCGAAGAAGCCCAGGAACATCGATATCAGTGACACATAAGCGAAACTGAGCCACACGACGCTGTCGGCACGCGAGAAATCGGCTGTGTACAAGGAGATCGGGATGGTCACCGGGAGCGAGACGACCAGCGCCCAGCAGACGGTCCTGGCGCCGCCCAGCTCCCGGGAGAGCGCGCCTCCCTCGGCGTAGCCCAGGCCGCACAGCACCACGGCGACCAACAGGTAGCCGTCGGCCAGGCTCAGCGAGCCGGAGAAGCCGCCGCCGGTGGCCACGAACGCCAGCACCGCGAGCAGACCGGCGCCGCTGGCCAGCCAGAACCTGAGGGGTGGGCATTCGGAGGCGCGCAGGACCGCCCAGATCGCCGTGGACATGGGCAGCACCGCGATCACGACGGCGCCGTGGGCCGAGGTCTGCGTGGTGAGGGCCAGGGACGTGAGGAGCGGGAAACCGACCACGATGCCGAGGGCGACGATGAGCAGTCGGCAGACCTGCGTTACCGAGGGCAGAGGCGCTCGCGACAACGCGAGGTAGGCGATCGCCAGGAGCCCTGCGACGGAAGCGCGGCCGAACGCGACGAACCACGCGTCCAGTCCCGCCACTGCCAGGCGGGTCGCCGGCAGCGAGAAGCTGAAACCCAGGACGCCGAGCGCACCGAGTGTTACCCCCGCTGGCACGATAACGTTACTCTTGGCTCTCATGAATGAGGATAACGCAGCCGTCCGCGTTATCGAGCACCTGAGAGCAGCGGCACTCTCCGGTCGCCCCGGCGACCGCATGCCCTCGGTGCGCGAGCTGATGGCGCGGCACCGGGCTTCGCCCGCGACGGTCCAGCAGGCGATCCAGCGCGTGGCCGCCGAAGGGCTGGTCGAGGTGCGCCCCGGCCGCGGCAGCTTCGTCGCCCCGCGGACCGCGGCGGCGAGCCACGACCTGTCGTGGCAGGCCGTCGCGCTCGGCGAGGGCAGGCCCGGCGAGGACCTGGTGGCGAACCTCGTCGCGGTGCCGAAGCCCGAGGTCATCCCGCTGACCAGCGGCTACCTCGATCCCGGCCTGCAGCCCACCGACGCGCTCGGCGCCGCGCTCAGCCGCGCCGCACGCCGTCCCGCCTCGTGGGGACGCGTCCCGGTGGAGGGCAAGGAGGAACTGCGCGCGTGGTTCGCGAAGGAGGCCGGCGGCGAGCTCAGGGCAGGCGACATCACGGTGTGCGCGGGCGCCCAGGAGGCACTCGCGACGGTGTTCCGCGGGCTCGGCGAGCGCGGTGACGCCGTGCTGGTCGAGTCCCCCACCTACCTCGGCGCGATCGCGGCGGCGCGCGATGCCGGGCTCAAGGTCGTCCCGGTGCCGGCGGACCAGGACGGCGTGCGGCCGGACCTGCTTCAGGCCGCCTTCGAACGCACCGGCGCGAAGGTCTTCTACTGCCAGCCGCTGCACGCGAACCCGCACGGCGCCGTGCTGTCCGACGAGCGGCGGGCCGAGGTCATGCGGATCGTCCGCGGCGTGGGCGCGTTCCTGGTCGAGGACGACTGGGCGCGCGGGTTCACCATCGACGGCACCGCACCGCCGACGCTGGTCTCGCAGGACACCGACGGCCACGTCGTCTACGTCCGGTCGCTCACCAAGGTCGCCGCGCCCGGTCTGCGCGTCGCCGCCATCGGAGCCCGCGGCCCGGCGGGCACCCGGCTGAAGAACACCCGGTCGCGGCAGGACCTGTACGTCGCTGGGCCGTTGCAGGAGGCGGCGATCGACTTCGTGACTTCCCCTGCCTGGCGCCGGCACCTGCGCACGCTCCAGCAGTCCTTGAGGTCCAGGCGTGACGCTCTGAGACGCGCACTCGCCGAGCACCTGCCCGAGCTCGAGATCGCCAGGTCGTCCGGCGGGCTGCACCTGTGGGCACAGCTCCCCCACGACGTCGACGACCTGGAGCTCACGACGGCCGCCGCCGCGCGTGACGTCGTGGTGTTCCCCGGCCGGCCGTGGTTCGCCGCTGAACCACCGGGCGGTTTTCTCCGTTTGACCTATGGCGGAGCACCCGAGCACGTGCTCGCCGAGGGCGTCCGGCGGCTGGCCGACGCCCTGTCCACCCTGCGGAGATGACCGCTTCGGGTGAGTTGCATCATTCATTAACTTGACTCAATCCAGAAAAGGCGGCAGGGTGGGTTCGTGCCCACGGCTTCCGATTTCGAGCGCCTGCTGCGTGGAGCGTCGCTTCGGGTGACGGCCCCGCGGATAGCAGTGCTGTCCGCAGTGCACTCCCACCCGCACGCCGACACGGACTCGATCATCGGTGTCGTGCGTCAGAACCTCGGCGCGGTCTCCCACCAGGCCGTGTACGACGTGCTCCGAGCGCTGACCGGAGCCGGCCTGCTGCGCAAGATCGAGCCCCAGGGCTCGGTCGCCCGGTACGAGGCGCGCGTCGGGGACAACCACCACCACGTCGTCTGCAGGTCCTGCGGTGCGATCGCCGACGTCGACTGCGCAGTCGGCCACGCGCCATGCCTGGACGCATCCGACGACCACGGCTTCGCCATCGACGAGGCCGAGGTCATCTACTGGGGCTCCTGCCCCGAGTGCACGACCGCCGCGAAAAGTTCCTGAACCACCCCGGAAGGATGCCTGTGTCCGACAGCACTGACGCCAAGCTGAGCGAGCTGAACGAGGAGGAGGCCGGTGGCTGCCCGGTCGCGCACGGCCGGCGCAACCACCCCAGCGAGGGCGGCGGCAACCGGGACTGGTGGCCCAAGCAGCTCAACCTCCGGATCCTCCGCAAGCACCCCGTCCAGGCGGACCCGTTCGGCGGTGAGCTCGACTACGGCAAGGAGTTCCTGACCGTCGACCTGGACGAGCTGGCGCGCGACGTCGACGCCGTGCTGACCGAGTCGAAGGACTGGTGGCCGGCGGACTTCGGGCACTACGGCCCGTTCATGATCCGCATGGCGTGGCACAGCGCGGGCACCTACCGCACCCACGACGGCCGCGGTGGCGCCGGCGCGGGCATGCAGCGCTTCGCTCCGCTCAACAGCTGGCCGGACAACGGCAACCTGGACAAGGCCCGCCGTCTGCTGTGGCCGGTCAAGAAGAAGTGGGGCAAGAAGGTCTCCTGGGCCGACCTCATGATCTTCACGGGCAACCGCGCGCTGGAGACCATGGGCTTCGAGACCTTCGGTTTCGCCGGTGGCCGCAACGACGTGTGGGAGCCGGACGAGGACGTCTACTGGGGCCCGGAGACCGAGTGGCTCGGCGGCGACACGCGCTACAGCGGTGAGCGCGACCTCGAGTCCCCGCTCGCGGCCGTCCAGATGGGTCTGATCTACGTCAACCCCGAGGGCCCCAACGGCAACCCGGACCCGCTGGCCTCCGCCCGCGACATCCGCGAGACGTTCGGCCGCATGGGCATGAACGACGAGGAGACCGTCGCGCTCATCGCCGGCGGCCACACCTTCGGCAAGGCGCACGGCGCCGGCGACCCGTCGCTGGTCGGTGCCGAGCCCGAAGGCTCCCTGATGGACGCGCAGGGCTTTGGCTGGATCAGCACGCACGGCACCGGCAAGGGCCGTGACGCCATCACCTCCGGCCTGGAGGTGACCTGGACGCAGCAGCCCACCAAGTGGACGAACCTGTTCTTCAAGAACCTCTTCGCCTTCGAGTGGGAGCTCACCAAGTCGCCCGCCGGCGCGCACCAGTGGAAGCCGAAGGACGGCGCGGGCGCCAACACCGTGCCGGACCCCGAGGACGGCACGCTCAACCGCACGCCGATGATGCTGACCACGGACCTCGCGCTGCGCTTCGACCCGATCTACGAGCCGATCTCGCGCAAGTTCGCGGAGAGCCACGAGGCGTTCGCCGAGGCGTTCTCCCGCGCGTGGTTCAAGCTGACCCACCGCGACATGGGCCCGATCCAGCGCTACCTCGGCCCGCTGGTGCCGCAGGAGGAGCTGATCTGGCAGGACCGCCTGCCCGTGCGCGACTACGAGCTGATCTCCGCCGACGACGTCGCGTCGCTGAAGGCGAAGGTCCTGGAGACCGGCCTCTCGGTCTCGCAGCTGGTCAAGACGGCGTGGGCCTCGGCCTCGTCGTTCCGCCAGAGCGACAAGCGCGGTGGCGCCAACGGTGCCCGCATCCGCCTCGAGCCGCAGCGCGGCTGGGAGGTCAACGAGCCTGAGCAGCTCGCCCAGGTGCTGCGCACGCTGGAAGGCGTGCAGGAGGCGTTCAACAGCTCCGCGACCGGCGGCAAGAAGGTCTCGCTGGCCGACCTGATCGTCCTCGGCGGCGCCGCGGCGATCGAGCAGGCCGCCAAGGCAGCCGGCCACGACGTCGAGGTGCCGTTCCTCGCGGGCCGCGTGGACGCGACCCAGGAGCAGACCGACGCCGAGTCGTTCGCCGTCCTGGAGCCGAAGGTCGACGGTTTCCGCAACTACGGTGGCAAGGCCACGCCGCTGCCGTCGGAGTACCTGCTGATCGACAGGGCGAACCTGCTCGGCGTCTCGGCGCCGGAGATGACTGTGCTGGTCGGCGGCCTGCGCGTGCTGGGCGCCAACCACAACGGTTCGCAGGCGGGCGTGCTCACGGCCAAGCCGGAGACGCTGACCAACGACTTCTTCGTCAACCTGCTCGACATGGAGACGGAGTGGAAGTCGGTCACCGAGGACGAGGAGAACTTCGAGGGCCGCGACCGCGCCACCGGTGCCGTTCGCTGGACCGCCACCCGCAACGACCTGGTGTTCGGCTCGAACTCCGAACTGCGCGCCGTCGCCGAGGTCTACGCGAGTGACGACGCCTCCTCGAAGTTCGTGCAGGACTTCGTCGTCGCGTGGAACAAGGTCATGAACGCGGACCGCTACGACGTCTGATCCAGCTCGACCCAGGTGCCCCAGGCCACTCCCGGCCTGGGGCACCTTCGTGTCCGCGAGGTCAACAGCATGAAGGCGCGAAGCACATCCGGTCGACCGTCCGCTCGGGACGATGCCGACAGGACGGATTGCGTTGTGCGGCAACGTCATCGCTTGACGCGCGGTAACACCTGCGTCGCCTCGGGGTCGCCCTTCGAGCGCTGGCGCAGGCGGGTGACGACGAACAGCACGACGGCCGCCGCCACGGCGAGCAGCACCAGCTTCTGGAAGACGCCTGCGTAGGACTCCACGCGGTGCCAGTTCTCGCCCAGCAGGTAGCCGGCGCCCACGAAGATGGTGTTCCAGATCAGGCTGCCCAGTGTGGTGAGCACGAGGAACTTCGGGAAGTTCATGCGTTCCACTCCCGCGGGCAGGGAGATGAAACTGCGGAACAGCGGCACCATCCGGCCGAAGAAGACGGCTTTCGTCCCATGGCGGGTGAACCAGGCTTCTGTCCTGTCGAAGTCGGTCACGCGGACCAATGGGATTCGGGCCACCAGGGCGCGGGTTCTGGTGCGGCCCAGGAGCATTCCCGCGAAGTAGACGATGACGGCTCCCGCCACCGAGCCCACGGTGGTCCAGAACAGGGCCGCGGGCAGGCTGAACACGCCCTTGCTCGCGGAGAAGCCGGCCAGGGGCAGCACCAGCTCGCTCGGGATGGGCGGGAACAGGTTGTCCAGGCCCACCACCACGGCCGCGCCCACGCCTCCCAGTGATTCCATCAGCGAGACGGCCCATTCAGCCAGCATCGGTTTTCCCCTCAGGTGACGGTGGATCGGTCGGGGTCAACGTTAGGAACGGGGAGTGGGCGGGACCATGAGGTTGTCCGTCGGGAACCGTGGGGGAAACCGCAGGGCGATACTGCGGTAAACCGCAATGCCGGGCGCTGGGCGGGTCAGTACGGTGGCGAACGTGCATCAGGTGGAGCGGCTCGGCGCGGGTTCGTTGGTGCGTGGCTGGTTCCGGATGCTCGTGGGTCTCACGATCGGTTCGCTGACGGGAGTGGCCGGTCTCGCCGCGGCGGCCGCCGGTGCGGGCGTGGTCGGGCTGACCGAGTACGAGCTCGGCCGGATCACGCGGTTCGACCGGGCCGTGCACACGAACCCGCTGACACGGCAGGGGTGCCGTCGTTACCTCGCGGTGCGGTGGCTGGTCGGCGCGCTCGGCGCCGGCGTGATCTGGATGCTGGCGTCCTGGTACGTCATCGGCATCTCGATGGTGACGGCGTGGCTGTTCGACGGCGACTGGGCGCTGATCGAGGACGCGGACCGGGTCACGCTCGGGCTGCTCGCACTGGTGGCGATCCCCGGTGCGCTGGTCATCTTCGTGACGACGGCCGGCGTGGTCGGCGTGGCGGTGCTGGACCGGTGGCTCGCCACCGAGATGCTCGGGACCAGCCAGCAGACGTTGCTGCGCGAGCGGGTCGCGGAACTGACGAGCACGCGGGCCGAGGTGATCGAGGCGATCGACGACGAACGGCGGCGCATCGAGCGCGACCTGCACGACGGAGTCCAGCAGCGGCTCGTGGCGCTCGGCATGCTGATCGGCCGGGCGAAGCGGGCCAGGGGTGAGGAGCAGTTGCAGGAGTTGTTGCGGCAGGCGCACGACACGGCGGGCGAGGCCATCGACGAGTTGCGCGAGGTCGCGACGCGCGTCTACCCGGCCGTGCTCGACGACGCGGGGCTGGACGCGGCGCTCGAGGTGCTGGCGGAACGGTCGAGCGTGCGCGTCGAGATCAGCAACGGGCTCGGGTCGTCGCCCGGCACCGCGCTGGAGACGGTGATCTACTTCGTCACGTCCGAGGCCGTCACCAACGCGGCCAAGCACGCGGACCCGTCGCTGGTCGAGATCCACCTGCGGCCGGACGGCGAGGGCGGCATCGCGGTCGTGGTGCGGGACGACGGCGTCGGTGGCGCCGACCCCACCGGCACCGGGCTGTCCGGGCTGGCGAGGAGGGTCAAGGCGGTGGACGGGGACTTCGAGGTGACCAGTCCGCCCGGCGGTCCCACCACGATCTACGCGAGGGTGCCGTGCGGGTGATCCTGGCCGAGGACTCGACGCTGCTGCGCGAGGGCCTGATCCGGTTGCTCGCCGAGGAGGGGCACGACGTCGTGGCCGCCGTCGGCACCGCGCCGGAGTTGCTGAAGGCCACCGAGGAACACCGGCCGGACATAGTGGTGACGGACGTCCGGATGCCACCGGACCACAAGGACGACGGCATGCGCGCCGCACTGGAGATCCGGGAGCGGTGGCCGGAGGTCAGCGTGCTCGTGCTCTCGCAGTACGTCGAGAACCGCTACGCCACCGAGCTCATCACCAGCACCGGTGGCAAGGTCGGCTACCTGCTCAAAGATCGGGTGGCGCAGGTCGACGAGTTCCTGGAGGCACTGGACAGGGTCGCGGCGGGCGGCGCGGCGTTCGACCCGGAGGTCGTGCGCAGGCTGCTGACCAGGACGACGCACGTCGACCCGCTCGAAACGCTGACGGCGAGGGAGAAAGAGGTCCTCGAACTGATGGCCCAAGGTCTCACCAACGCGCGCATCTCCGCACAGCTGCACATCTCGCAGAGCGCCGCGGAGAAGCACATCAACGCGATCTTCGACAAGCTCGGTCTCTCCGGCTCGTCCGGCCTGAGCCGCCGGGTGATGGCCGTCGTCCGTTACTTGGGCAGCTGATGACCGTCGAGGAGCTGCTCGCGACGCCGGGCGCGAAGCTCGAGCGCGGCACGTTCAACGATGCCGTGGTGGTGCAGGGGAAGTGGGTCGCGCGGTTCCCCCGCCAGGACCTGCCCGACGCACGGCGCCGCGTGCAAGCGCTCAGGCGGATCACGCGGCTCGGCCTGCCGTTCGCCGTGCCGGAGGTCGTCGAGGACCGGCTGGACCTGCCGCTGGGCCAGGCCCACGTCGTCATCTCGTACCTGCCCGGCAAGCGGGCGCGAACGGTGCGCGACGACGCGGTCCGCGAGGTGCTCGACGCCCTCGCGGCAGTCGAACCGGACGAAGAGCTCGTTGCCCTGCTCGACGAACCGCTGCACCACGCGGGCGGCCGGCACGCGGCGGAGACGATCACGGAGCTGGTGTTCCCGCTGCTCGACGCCGACGAACGCGCCCAGGCCGCGGAAGTCCTGCGACGCTTCGCGGACCTGCCACCGGCAAGAGGCTTCGTGCACGGCGACCTGGCACCGGTGAACCTGCGCTGGCACAAGGGAAAGGTCAGCGGGATCATCGACTGGGACTTCGCCTGCGCGGGCGATCCCGCCCTCGACGCGGCCGCGTTCGCGAGCTACGGCTGGCCCCTGGTCGAACGGGTCAGGCCGGAGCTGTACGAACGGGCCCGCACGCACGCCGCGATGTTCCCGCTGACCGGCGCGGTGTCCGCGATCCGTCAGCACGGCGACCCGGCGAGGTTCCTCGCCTGGTTCCGCCGCCGCTGCGCGGTCCGCGAACACCCACCGGCCGGCTGACACGACCGGGCACCCACTCCAGGCCGAAGACGCCGAACCGACGACGACCCAGGTGTGCTCACCATCACAGGCGTGCGGAGCACGCTCACCAGCTCCGAGGCGATCGCCGGGTTCCACAGAGCCGGCGACAAGCTCGACGACCTCACGCCGCCCCGCGGTTCGTCCTGCTCAGCGCCACCACCGCCGCCCAGGCCCGCCGGTCGCGCAGGCCCCGGAAACCTGGTCCCGCCGCCCTCCTTCAGGCCGCAGCGGCTCGCCGGCTCGGGTGCGCCCGCGCTGGTGCCTTCGAACGCGAATCCGTGCTCCTGGTCAGCGGGTTCACGCCGCCGAGGGCGCCCAGGCGCCGGACTTCACCCGGACGGAGGACTTGATCACTATGATGGGGGGGTGTCCCTGAGTCGTCGACCTCTCGCGTCACTCGCTGCGCTCGCGCTGGTCAGTGCGGTCACGGCGTGCACCAACGCGGCGGTCGGCGACCCGGTCGGAGCACCGCTCGACCAGCAGAAGGCCACGTCAACGAAGAAGGCGCCCCCGGCGGCGCCTCCCAGGGACAAGATCAAGCTCAGCGTCGAGAACGGCCGCCAGAGCGGCGGCACGGTCATCGCCGGGGCCGGGGACGCGCCGTACAACTACGCCCCCGCCGTGATGGTCGACAACGGCAAGGTGCGCGCGTGGTGGTGCAGCCAGCTGAGCGCGGCACCGCCCGGCGGCGACGACATCCTCTACAGCGAGGGCCCGGCCGCCGGTGGCCCGTTCTCGACGGCGGTCCCGGTCTTCTCCGGCAGCGGCGGCAGCTTCGACGCGATGCACACCTGCGACCCGTCGCTGATCAAGGTCGGCAGCCTCTACTACATGTATTACACGGGCGCGGCGCGGGACAACCACGCGAACGGCAGCTCGGTCGGCGTCGCGTCCAGCAGGGACGGCATCACCTGGAAGCGCGAGGCGGGCGGCCAGTCGATCGTCGCCCCCGCCGGCGACAACATCCGCGAGAACACCTACGGCGCGGGCCAGCAGTCGGCGATCTACGTCGACGGCTGGGTGTACCTGATGTTCACCGACACCACCGGCCTCGCCTCGCACCAGAACGGCGCCGGCCAGTACGTGCTGCGTTCGAAGGACCCGACGTTCACCAAGGGCGTCGAGGCACTCGGCACGCAGGGTTTCAAGCCGGTGACGTCGAACAACGGCCCGCGCACCCGCTCGGTGGTCGAGGCGTTCAGCGCGGACTGGATGTGGATCGAGGCGGCGTCGTCGTTCGCCATCGCCCACGAGACCGACGAGGGCACCACCATCACGTTCTGGAACAGGGACTTCACCCGCCACCCGTTCGAGGCCGTGCTGATCCCCGGTGCCTGGAAGGAAGGCCCCGGCCTGGTGCGCACGCCGGAGGGCCACGCTCCGGTGGACGGCAAGGACCCGTGCGCACGAGTGGCGCTGGACGTGCTGCGCGGCACCGTCGAGGGTCCGGCCGGACCGACGAACATCTCCCACTTCGGCCTCGACGCGGTCGGGCTCAAGGGCTGCGTCACCGCGACCGAGGTGAGGGCGCTGAACGGGTTCGCGGTGCCTTCGCCGGAACGCACGCTCGACGTCGTCGTGGGCGGCAACGTGATGCGGTTCGAGCGCCGGTCGGTGGCCGAGAAGTTCGCGCGCGGCGTGCTCGGCACCCGGCCTCAAGGCGTTGACACGCTGAAGCTCGCGTTCACCGTCCCGGCCGGCGCGCCCGCGGTGACCAACCCGGCGGGCCAGATCGGGCTGCTGCTCGACGGCAAGCTGTGGGTGGTCGGGTCCGCCGAGATCGCGAAGCTGAACTCGTCCACGATCACCCCGGTGTCCGCCGACCAGTGGGCCGGGTACGAGCGCCTGCCGGATCTCCTCCGGCGCTGACCGGATACGTTCTTCCCCGGGGTTGATCGGACATGGGGGACCGTCTGGTGGCAGTCACGACGCAACGACCCGGTGAGCTGGCGGACAGCGCGGTGCCGCTGCCGGACGAACCGAGGCACGAGCTCGCTTGGCTCGGCCTGCTGTCCGCGTTCGTCGCGTCGGTGGCGTTCCTGCTGCTCATCCCGGCCGGCTGGTCCCGGCTCGACCACCTGTGGGCCGAGGACGGCGCCCGGTTCGTGGTCGACGCGGTGCGCTCGCCGGCGTTGCGGAACCTGGTCGACCCCTACGGCGGCTACCTGCACGCGCTGCCCCGCCTGGTCGCCGAACTGGTCGCGGTGCTGCCGCTCGAGTGGACGGCCGCGGGCTTCGCGGTGTGCGCCGCTGTGCTGCGGGCGCTGGTCGCGTTGATCACGTTCTCGGCCTCCAAGGCGTACCTGAGGTCGACGCCGATGCGGTTCGCGCTGTCTTCCCTGGTCATCGTGTTGCCCGCGGGCAACTCCGAGACGTTGAACAACATGACGAACCTGCACTGGTTCCTGCTCTTCGGCGCCTTCTGGGCGTTGCTGTGGCGCAACGCCCCGCGCGTGCCGGTCGCGTTGTTCGTTGTCCTCGCCGCCCTGTCCAGCCCGCTGGTGTTCGTCCTGGCGCCGATCGCGCTCGTACGGCTCTTCCAGCCGCGCAGGGAGGTGCCGATCGCGTTCCTCGCCGCTCTGGCCGTGCAGGGCGTCACGATGCTGTTCGCCTCCCGGACGCCGTACTCGCACGACGAGGTCGACCCGGTGCAGGTGCTGCTGGCGAGCCTGCTGCGGGTGCCGGTGGTCGCGTTCACGGGGTCGGAGCGGGTCAGCCAGTTCTACCCGTCGGACGGCAACCTGCTGATCGTCGCCGCGCTGCTGGCCGCCGCCGTGCCGATCGCGGCGGGCCTGTGGTTCGGCGACCGGCCCGCACGGGCGCTCTCGCTGGTCGCCGGCGTCTACAGCGTGGTGGTCATCGTCGCGTGCCTGGTGCTGAACTGGACGCAGGTCCTGCAGGTGCAGGCGCCGGACGTCGTGATGGCCGGCCAGCGCTACAGCATCGCGCCGTGCCTGTTCCTGTTCACCGCGATCTTCGTGGGCCTCGACGCGGCGCCGCCGAAGACCTGGCAACGCCTGGTGGTGGGCGGTAGCCGCTACCTGATCGGATTCCTCGTGGTGGTCAGCATCTTCGCCCAGTTCCGGGAGACGAAGCCCGTGCTGACGGGCATTCCGTGGGACGACAGCCTGGCGCGCGCACGTGCGGAATGCGCCGCGGGCACACCGCAAGCGCGGCTGGAGCACGAGCCCAAGGACTGGTTCTTCGTCGTTCCGTGCGAATCGGTGCGCTGAGCGTCGAAACGCGGATTCCCGTTCGGCGCACCGCCGGCCGGACTGGCCGCCGAACGGGAAGGTGCGGCGTTCACCGCCCCCTGCTGCGCTACGCGCTGGAAGTTCGCCTGACGAAGTCGCGGAACGACCCCGCCGGCCTGCCCGTCACGTCCTGGACGGTCGTGGTGACCCGGTCCTCCGCTCCCCCTCGGATGTCCTCGTCGAGCCCGGCGAGGAGGGCGGCGAAGTCACGGGGCAGCACTTCGGCGATCCGCTCGGTCATCTCGGCGGTGCTGACCGGCTGGTGCCGGACGGGCTTACCGGTGACTTCGGTGATGATCGCGGCGGCATCGGCGTAGCTCAACGCCTCCGGGCCCGTGATCACGTGATCGGTGTTGTGCGGCAGAGGATCCGTCAAGGCACGGGCGGCCACTGCGGCAATGTCCCCGGCGTCGACGAACCCGACCCTGCCGTCTCCGGTGGCCGTCACGATCTCGCCCGCCCGGACCCCGGCGGCGAGCGGGTGGTCGCCGCTGAAGTTCTGCATGAACCAGGACGGCCGCAGCACCGCCCATTCCGGCAGGGTGCGCACGAGTGCTGGGAGAGCGCCCATCCCCGTGGCGCTCTCCGGCACCGCGGACGAGCTCAGCAGTACCACTCGCCGCACGAGCCGCGCTCGAGCGAGCAGCGACTCGACCACCGGAACGGGGTCGACGACTCCGATCGGGGGGATCAGGTAAACACGATCTATCCCTTCCAGGGCGCCTTCAAACGTTTCCGGCACGTCCCAGTCGAAGCGGACGTGGCCTGGGAGCACCGGTTTCCTGGTGCCGACGCGGGCATCGGGCAGCAACGAGGCGAGGCGGCTGCCGGTCGTGCCGGTGCCGCCGATGATCAGTGCGACCACGCCAGGTCCTGCACCATCAGCGGGTTCCAGTAGTCGCGGTAGCTCACGATCTCGCCGTCACGGGTCGTGACCACGACGATGTAGGCGGCCCGGTACGGCTCTCCGGTCGCGACCACGACACCCTCGGCCTCGAACTCGGCGATGACGACGTCCGGATCGGACGTCCGGTGCACGGCCTGCTTCGGGAAGCTCCGGATGTCGAGCATCTTCGGGTAGTCGCGCACGTAGTCCTCGACCGCGGCACGACCTTCCAGCCTGGCGGGCCAGCCGGGCGGGGCGAACGGGAACTCCGCCACGCCGTCCTCGGCCCACAGGCCCGCGAAGCCGATCATGTCCTTGTCCAGCAGCAGTTGCAGCGCCCTCGGGATGAGGTCCACGGAAGCTCCTCCGAAAGAAGTGGACGGGACGGTCCCGTCCCGTCCACAACGGTAGGCGGGACGGGACCGTCTCGTCCAGTCCTATGATGTGCGTCATGACCAAGCGCACCCCGACCGGCGCCGCCGTCCTGCAGCCCCAGGTGACCCAGGCGATCACCGACGCCGTGTTCGACGAGCTGGCCCTGCACGGCTACGGCCGGCTGTCGATGGAGGCCGTGGCCAAGCGGGCGGAGGTCGGCAAGAGCGCGCTGTACCGGAGGTGGCCGTCCAAACAGGACATGGTGGTGGCGGCGCTGTCGGAGTTCTCCGTGCCACTGGCCGAGGTCCCGGACACCGGCTCGTTGCGCGGTGACCTGCTGGCCACGGTCACGGCGGTGCACGACTGGCTGACGCACCCGAGGTTCGCCACGATCCTGCCCGACCTCACCGCCGAGGCCGTCCGCAATCCGGCGTTGTCCGAGGCGATCGCGGCGACGATCGGCGAACCCCGGCGCGCGCTCGGTGCGGTGACGCTGCGGCGGGCGGTCGACCGGGGCGAACTACCGGCGGACCTGGACTTCGAGATCGCCCTGGACCTGGTCGCGGCCCCGGTCTACTGGCGGCTGTCGGTCCGGCGTGCCGAGGTCGAGCCCGACTACCTCGAACGGCTCGTCGACCACCTGTTGCGCGCGCTTCAGTGCTGATAGCCGGGGTAGTCGACGTAGCCGTTCGGGGTCTGGAACCAGGTCTCCTGGTCGGAACCGGCGAGCGGCAGGCCCAGCCGGAACCGTTCGACCAGGTCGGGGTTGCCGATGTAGGCGCGGCCGTAGCTGATCAGGTCGGCGCCGTTGGCGAGCCAGCGCTCCCCCTGCTCCTGGGTGCTCTCGACCGGGCCGATCTGGCCGCCGGGGTTGAGGATGAACGCGGTCGGCCACGCCTTGCGCAGCCCCATCAGCGCCTCGTCGTCCACAGTGGCCAGAACGTGGACGTAAGCGATGTCCGGCAACGCTTTCAGCAGCTCGCCGTAGAGCGCGGGGACGTTCTCCTCGACGATGCCCTGGATCTCGCCGCCCGGTGAGAGCCGGATGCCGACGCGGTCCGCGCCGATGGCGTCCACGGCCGCCTCGACGGCTTCCACGGCGAACCGGATGCGGCCGCTGATCGAGCCGCCGTAGCCGTCGGTGCGCTCGTTCGCGCTGGAGGACAGGAACTGCTGGATCAGGTAGCCGTTCGCACCGTGCAGTTCGACCCCGTCGAACCCGGCGTCGACGGCCTTGCGGGCCGCGTCCCCGAACGCCTGGACCTGGTCGGCGACCTCGGCCGCCGACAGCGCCCGCGGCACCGGTGCGGGCTTCATGCCGGTCGGCGTGAACACCTGCGCGTCGGCCGCGATCGCCGACGGGCCGACGGGCTGGTGCCCGGCGACCTCCACGTGACCGATGCGGCCACCGTGCATGAGCTGGGCGAAGATGCGTCCGCCGTTGGCGTGCACGGCGTCGGTGACCACGCGCCAGGCCGCGACCTGGTCGTCGGTGTGCACGCCGGGCATGAACGGACCGGCCTGGCCGACCGCGTTCGGGTGCACGCCTTCGGTGACGATGAGTCCGGCGGTGGCGCGCTGGGCGTAGTAGGTGGCCGTGGCCTCGGTCGGTTTGCCGTCTACGGCCCGTGCGCGGGTCATCGGCGCCATCACGAGGCGGTTCGGCAGAGTCAGGTTTCCGAGTCGGTAGCTGCTGAGAAGCATGAGAGCTAGGCTAGAAAACTGACATTGACGTCAGAGGTAGCTTTTGTGGCGGAGGTCTCATGCGCATCGGTGAGCTGGCGGAACGCACGGGCGTGAGCGTGCGCGCGTTGCGCTACTACGAGGAGCAGGGCCTTCTCGCGTCCGAACGCAGCGAGAGCGGGCAACGGCGCTACATCGAGAACGCCGTCGGCCGGGTGCGGCTGATCCAGCAGCTCTACGCCGCGGGAATTTCCAGCGCGTCGATCCTGGAGATGCTGCCGTGTGTGGTGACGGGGGTGGCGGCGCCGGAGGTGCTGGCCAAGCTGCACGGGCACCGGTCGTCGGTGGTGAAGCAGATCGAGGAGCTGCAGGAGACCCTCCTGCAGCTCGACACGGTGATCGCGGGCGCCACGAAGGCCTACGCGACCGGGGTGCCGTGCCCGCCCGGCTGAGCGGGCACGGCACGGACGTCAGATCGTGGCGGCGTCGATCACGAACCGGTACCGCACGTCGCTCGACTGCACCCGCTCGTAGGCGGTGTTGATCTCGTCGGCGCCGATCAGCTCGATCTCCGAACCGAGGCCGTGCTCGGCACAGAAGTCCAGCATCTCCTGGGTCTCCGCGATGCCGCCGATCATCGAGCCGGCGAGCGTCTTGCGTCCGCCGAGCAGCCCGAACAGGTTCAGCGAGATCGGCTCCTCCGGCGCGCCGACGTTCACGAGCGCGCCGTCGGTCCTGAGCAGCCCGAGGTAGGCACCGAAGTCGAGCGGCGCGGACACCGTGGACAGGATCACGTCGAACTTGCCGGCGAGCTCGGTGAACGTCGCCGGGTCGCTGGTCGCGCGGTAGTCCTGGGCGCCGAGCTTGAGCCCGTCGTCCTTCTTGCGCAGCGACTGCGACAGCACGGTGACCTCGGCGCCGAGCGCGGCGGCGATCTTGACGCCCATGTGGCCGAGCCCGCCCAGGCCGACGACGGCGACCTTCTTGCCCGGTGCGACGCCCCAGTGCTTGAGCGGCGAGTAGACGGTGATGCCCGCGCACAGCAGCGGCGCGGCCACGTCCAGCGGGAGCCCTTCGGGGATCCGCACGACGAAGTTCTCGTCGACGACGATCTGCTTCGAGTAACCGCCGTAGGTGACGTCGCCGTGGCGGTCGACAGCGTTGTAGGTCATGGTGTTGCCGCCCGTGCAGTACTGCTCGAAACCGCGCAGGCAGTTGTCGCACTCGCGGCACGAGTCGACCATGCAGCCGACGCCGACGCGGTCACCGACGGCGTGGCGGGTGACCTCGGAGCCGACCTCGACGACCACGCCGGCGATCTCGTGGCCCGGGACCATCGGGAAGATGCCCTGGCCCCAGCCCTCGTCGACCTGGTGGATGTCCGAGTGGCAGATGCCCGCGAACTTGATGTCGATCAGGACGTCGTGCGCGCCGACCGCGCGACGTTCGATGGTGGTGCGCTCCAGCGGTGCCTTGGGTGCTGGAGCGGCGTAGGCAGCGACGGTGCTCATCAGTTTCTCTCCTCGTCGTCGTGTCGTTGAAGACACTGCGCCGCTTCGGGAGAGCTACCCAGCCACCTGTTCTTCGTACGACTGGCGTGCCTACCACCAGCAGTAGCAGGCACGGTCCGCCCAGGCCGGGAATACTCGGGTGCATGGACGTCGACCCGCGCACCGAGCTGAGCGAGTTCCTGCGCAGCCGCCGGGCGCGGCTGTCCCCCGACGACGTCGGGCTGCCCCGCTACGGCCGCACCCGCCGCGTGCCAGGCCTGCGCCGCGAGGAGCTGGCGCAGCTCGCGGGCGTCTCGGTGGCGTACTACACGCGTCTCGAGCAGGGCAACGGCCGCAACGTCTCGGACGAGGTGCTGGACTCGATCGCACGCGCGTTGCGGCTCGACGAGGCCGAGCAGACGCACCTGCGCAACCTGACGGCCTGCCCGCACGACAACAAGAAGAAGAAAAAGGCCTCACGCGGTGTCCGGCCGGCCCTGAAGCACCTGCTCGACAACATCGGCGTGCCCGCCTACATCGGAGGCCGCCGCTCGGACGTCCTCGCGTGGAACCCGATGGCCGCGGCGCTGTTCGGCGACTGGGCCGAGCTGGAGCCGCGCGACCGGAACTGGGCGCGCTTCATCTTCCTCCGGACCTCCTACCAGGAGCTCTTCGTCAACTGGGAGAGCAAGGCCGCCGACGTCGTCGGGTTCCTGCGGATGGACGCCGGGTGCTACCCGAACGACCCCGAGCTCACCGCCCTGATCGGGGAGCTGTCGGTGAAGAGCGAGCTGTTCCGGCAGCTCTGGGCCAAGCACGACGTCAAGGAGAAGTCGTTCGGCACGAAGGCGCTCCGCCACCCGCTCGTGGGCGAGATGGCGCTGTCGTACGAGACGCTGCGGATGCCGAGCGAGCCGGACCTGTTCCTGACCACCTACCACGCCGAGCCCGGTACGCCGTCCGCCGAGGCGCTGCAGCTGCTGGCCAGCTGGGGCAGGGACGCGACCCGCTCCGGCGAGTCTGTCAAGAACCGGACATGAGAACACCGCGTCTGGAGATCGAGTACTGCACCCAGTGCCGCTGGCTGCTGCGCGCGGGCTGGACCGCGCAGGAGCTGCTGACCACGTTCACCGCGGAACTGGGCGAGGTCGCGCTGATCCCCGGTACCGGCGGCGTGTTCGACGTGCGGCTCGACGGCGAGACCCTGTGGTCGCGCAAGGCCGAGGAGGGCTTCCCGGACCTCGCGGCGCTCAAGCAGCTCGTGCGCGACCGGGTGGCGCCGGAGCGTTCCCTGGGCCACACCGATCGCAAGAACCCGGCCGACGCCTGACCGAAGGGTCACTCACGCGAACGCCTGCCGCGCAAGGCTTTCCGGAACTGCTGCCACAGCTGCCTGGCCCACTTCTCGTGCCCTCCCGCGAGGTAGGCGGCGTGAGCGGCGTTCAGGTGGTGTTGCGCTTCCTCCTGTCGTCCGGAGTCCGACGCGATCAGCGCGAGCCTCTTGTGCACACGACCGACCAGATCGAGGCGGCCGACCTCCGCGAAGATCTCGGCGCCGGCGTGGAAGTGCTCGACAGCGAGGTCCGGTTGAGACTCGTCGTCGGCGAGGATGCCCATGTCGTAACGGATCTGGCCCTCGCCCACCCGCTCGCCGCCGTCGCGGTACACGGTCAGCGCCCTGCGGTAGTGCGTCCACGCCGAGGAGAAGTCGTTCTTCTTGCGGGCGAGTGTGCCCAGGCTGTGCAGGGCCCTGCCCTCTCCCGCGCGGTCGCCCAGTTCCCTGCTGGCCGCGGCAGCCTGGTCGAACCGCGCGTACGCGGCCTCGTCGTGCCCCGCTTCGCGGTGGATCCAGCCGAGCCCGCGCAGTGCCTTGGCTTCGCTGTCCCCGTCGCCGAGACGCACCGCGGCGTCGCGTGCCAGTTCGTAGGTGAGAAATCCCTCCTCGCTGTTGCGGCGGCCGTAGAACCGGAACGTGCCCAGGGCGAAGGCCATGCCCAGCACTTCCTCGTAGCGGCCG
Source organism: Lentzea californiensis (assembly GCF_024648825.1). Lineage (GTDB taxonomy): Bacteria > Actinomycetota > Actinomycetes > Mycobacteriales > Pseudonocardiaceae > Lentzea > Lentzea californiensis. The sequence goes on along the minus strand of NZ_JANBBE010000004.1, from coordinate 55,071 downwards.
AGCCCGTGCGCGAGTTGGACGACCGCGACGATGTTGCTGCGCTCGGCCCGTTGTTGCTCTGCCTGGCCCGCCGCCTGGACGCAGTAGTCGATCAAGCGAACGCACGCAGCGTGACGCACCTCTTCGTCGTCGGCTGCGCAGTGTTCCGCCGCGTACAGACGAAGCAGGTCGTGGAACCGGAACCAGCCGTGCGGTTCGCCGCTCTCGATCATGTGCGCGCGACGCAGGCCCGCCAGCAGCTTCTGGGTCGCCCGCACCGGTTGCCCTGCCAGGGCCGCGGCGGCCCCGGTGCTGACCTGACGGCCGGGGTTGAGCGACAGCAACCGGAACAGCCGCTGTTCGGCCGGGTCGAGCCGGTCGTGGGAGAGGTCGAACGCCGCCCGCACGGCCACGTCCTCGTGATAGCTCAGCTCGGTGAGCCGGGCCTGTTCCAACAGCACGACGAGGTCGGCGAGTGGGAGGCCGGGGTCGTCGGACAGCAGAGCGGCGACGATGCCGAGCGCGAGCGGCAACCGTCCGCAGAGCTCGGAAATCTCGTGCGCGGTCTCCGGCGCGGACGCCACCCGCTGGTCGGCGGGGTCGGTGGCGCGCGTCAGGTTCGCCAGCATCGCCACCGAGTCCCCGGCGGGCAGGACCTCCAGAGACAGGCGACGGGCTCCCTGCAGGTCGCCCAGCGTGTGGCGGCTGGTCACGAGCACGCGGTGCTGGTCGCCCGGCGGCAGCAGCGGACGGACCTGTTCGGAGGAGGAAGCGTTGTCCAGCACCACGAGCGTCGGCCGGCGCTGGGCGAGCCTGGAGCGGTAGAGCGCTTCCCGTTCCGGTTGCGACTCGGGCACCCTGACCACGCCGAGTGCGCCGAGGAACGTGGCGAGCGCGATCAGCGGTTCGACGCGCGTGCCCGGCGAGTAACCCTGGAGGTCCACGAACAGCACGCCACCGGGGAACTGGCCCGCGGCGACGGCGTCGTGGGCCGCCTTGACCGCGAGCGTGGTCTTGCCGACGCCGGCCAGGCCCGTCGACACCACGACCGGTTGCGGGCTGCTCAACGCCTCGGCGACGGCCGTCAGGTCGGCCTCCCTGCCGGTGAACCCGGCGGCGACCGGGGGCAGTCCGTCGAGCGCGGTCGGGGCGCGTGACTGCAGGTAGACGTCCCGCGCCTGCACCACGGTGCCGTGGACGTCCCCGTTCACCTCGTTGTGCACACGTTCGTTGTACCGCAGACCCGCGAATTCGCTGCGGCACGGAATGGCTGCTCGTCGCGTTGCAGGGACTGGCCTTCGGGCACGGTTCCATTGCCAACGGCGACCCGGCGATCATCGCCACCTGATCGTGCTCGCCAACACGGTGGCCATTGTGGACAGTGGGGCGACCATTCGCCACCGAACCACCGTCTCAGCCGGTGAGAATCCGTTGCTCCTCAAGGCTGTTCTGGTAGACCTCTGCGGCTGTCCACCAGGTCGATCGCTCCAGCGGGTTTCGAGCCGTCACTCATACGTTCTTCAACTAACCAAGAACGTGCTCGCACCGACTCACGCCTGCTGACCGCTTGGGGGACTTCTGAGATGTCGCACGAAGCTGAAGTGGACGGCGGCTGCCTTCCCGACCTGCTGCGCAAGCAGGTCGAGGAACACCCTGATCGCACGGCCGTCGTCTTCGGTGAACAGAGCATCACCTACGGCGAACTCTTCGAGCAGAGTTCCGCGCTGGCCACACACCTGCGGCGGCTCGGCATCAGCGAGGACGACTGCGTCGGCATGTTCGTCGAGCCGTCACTGGACCTCGTGGTCGGAGCGTGGGGGATCCTCTGCGCCGGCGGCGCCTACCTGCCGCTGAGCCCGGAGTACCCCGAGGAGCGGCTCCGGTACATGATCGAGGACTCGCGCACGAAGGTCGTCGTGACGCAGCCCGCGCTCAAGCAACGCCTGGCCGAACTCGCCCCCGGCACAACGAGGATCGTCACGCTCGACGACTGCGACGAGGCGTTCGACGACGGCTTCTCCCCTGCCCACAACAGTCTCGCGTACATCATCTACACCTCGGGCAGCACCGGCCGGCCCAAGGGCGTGATGATCGAACACCGCAGCATCGTCAACCAGATGCTGTGGCTGCACGACGCGCACGCCATCGACGGCACGAAGCGCGTGGTGCAGAAGACCCCGATGAGCTTCGACGCGGCGCAGTGGGAGATCCTCGCCCCCGCGGTCGGCAGCACCGTGGTGATGGGCCGGCCCGGCATCTACCGCGACCCCGAGATGCTGATCGAGACCATGCGCGAGCAGGGCGTCACCACGCTGCAGTGCGTGCCGACGCTGCTCCAGGCGCTGATCGACACCGAGGAGTTCCACACCGTCACCTCGCTGAAGCAGGTCTTCAGCGGCGGCGAGGCGTTGTCCCGCACGCTGGCGCAGGCGTTCTTCGCGGACATGCCGAACGTGGGCCTCATCAACCTCTACGGGCCGACGGAGACGACGATCAACTCGTCGTCGTACGTGGTCGACCCCGCCGCACTCGCCGAAGCCCCGAAGTCGATCTCGATCGGCCTGCCCGTCGCGAACACGACGTACCTGGTGCTCGACGACAACCGCGACATGGTCACGCCCGGCGAGATCGGTGAGCTCTACATCGGCGGCGCCCAGGTCGCCCGCGGCTACCTGCACCAGCCGGAGCTGACCGAGGAACGGTTCGTGGACGGCATGTTCCGCACCGGCGACCTCGTGACGCAGAACCTCGACGGCACGGTGCAGTTCGCCGGCCGCGCGGACAGCCAGGTCAAGCTGCGCGGCTACCGGGTCGAGCTGGACGAGATCCGGCTCGCGATCGAGACGCACGACTGGGTGCGCAACGCCGCGGTGATCGTCAAGGAGGACGAGCGCACCGGGTTCCAGAACCTGATCGCGTGCGTCGAGCTGAACCCCAAGGAAGCCGCCCTGATGGACCAGGGCAACGCCGGTTCGCACCACCAGTCGAAGTCCAGCCGGCTGCAGGTCCGCGCGCAGCTGTCGAACCCCGGGGTGCGCGACGACCTCGCCGACCGGCAGAGCTTCGAACTGCCCGGCGAGGAAGCCTCGTGCCTGCAGCGCAAGGTCGTCTTCTCGCGCAAGTCCTACCGCTTCTACGAGGGCGGCCAGGTCACCGGCGCCGATCTGGCGCGGTTGCTGGAACGCAAGCCGATCGGTGCCGGCTCCCAGGACCCGAAGTCCGTCCACGTCTCCGAACTCGGTGAGATCCTGCGCTACTTCGGCGCGCACTTCAGCGACCAGCGGCTGCTGCCGAAGTACGGCTACGCGTCGCCGGGTTCGCTCTACGCGACCCAGCTCCACCTGGAACTGCACCACATCGCGGGGCTGCCGGCCGGGTTGTACTACTACCACCCGCTGCGCCACCAGCTCGTGCTGATCAAGCCGCTCGAGGAAAGCTTCGAGGTGCAGGCGAAGCTGCACTTCATCGGGCACAAGGCCGCGATCGAGGCGGTGTACCTCAACAACATCCAGGAGGTCCTGGAGATCGAGACCGGCCACATGGTCGGGCTCTTCGAGGAGGTCCTGCCCGGTTACGGCCTGGACATCAAGGCCTCCGCGTACACGCCGGAGACCAAGGCCCTGCTCGACGTCGACGATGAGGACTACTACCTCGGCACGTTCGAACTGTGCGCGTACACCGGTGTCCGCGAGGACGAGGTCGACATCTACGTCCAGACGCACCCCGGCCGCGTCGCGAACCTGCCCGGCGGCCAGTACCGCTACGCCGGCGGCGAGTTCGAGCGGGTGTCCGACGAACTGGTGCTGCGCAAGCACGTCATCGCGATCAACCAGGCGGTCTACGAGCGCGCGAGCTTCGGCATCAGCGCCATCGGCCGGTCGACGGAGCTGTGGCGGCGCTACATCGACCTCGGCCGGACCATGCACCGGTTGTCCGCCAACGACGTCGACCTCGGCTTCATGTCGTCGGGCTACAGCTCGAAGACGAACAACGACCTCCCGTCGGCCAAGCGGATCTGCGACATCCTGAAGGCCGCCGGTCAGCAGGACGGCCCGTCGTACTTCTTCCTGGGCGGCAAGGTCTCCTACGACCAGCGCCGCAGCCCCGGCATGAAGGAGGACGTCGTCCACATGAAGGGCCCGGCCGAGCTGATCCGCGACGACCTGGTCAACTTCCTGCCGGACTACATGATCCCGAACAAGGTCGTGGTGCTCGACGCGCTGCCGGTCACCGCGAACGGCAAGATCGACGTCAAGGCCCTGGAGAAGTCGGACAAGACCAACGTCGACGACCAGGACCGGCCGTTCGTCGCGCCGCGCACCGTCACCGAGCGCCGCATCAGCGAGATGTGGAAGAAGCTGATGAAGCGCGAGACCGTCTCGACGCACGACGACTTCTTCGAGACCGGCGGCAACTCGCTGATCGCGGTCGGGCTCGTCAACCGCATCAACAAGGACTTCGGCACCAGCCTGCCGCTGCAGGTGCTCTTCGAGTCGCCGACGATCGAGCAGCTCTCCCGGCGCGTCGACGGCCTGCACGAGGGACCGATCTCACGGCTGGTCCCGTTGCAGCCCGGCGGGGACGGCGCTCCCGTCTTCTGCTGGCCGGGGCTCGGCGGCTACCCGATGAACCTGCGCACGCTCGCAAGTCGTTCGGAGCGCCCGTTCTACGGCGTGCAGGCGCACGGCATCAACGAGGGCGAGGCGCCGTACGGCACGATCCGCGAGATGGCCGCCGCCGACATCGAGGCGATCAAGGAGGTGCAGCCGGAGGGCCCGTACACGTTGTGGGGCTACTCCTTCGGCGCGCGGGTCGCGTTCGAGACGGCCTACCAGCTCGAGCAGGCGGGCGAGGTGGTCGAGAACCTGTACCTCATCGCGCCGGGCTCGCCGAAGGTGCGCTCGGAACGGGACAGCGACGAGGCCTCGTACGACAACAGCGCGTTCGTGACGATCCTCTTCTCGGTGTTCGCGGGCAGCATCACCGACGCCCGCCTCTCCCGGTGCCTGGAGGTCGCGCGGGACGAGGACAGCTTCGCGGCGTTCGTCAGCGGCGAGTTCCGCGACCTCGACAGCGAGCTCGTGCGGCGGATCATCAAGATCGTCACCGAGACGTTCTCCTTCAAGTACACCTTCGGTGAACTGGCCGAGCGGACGATCACCGCGCCGCTCACCATCTTCAAGGCGCAGGGCGACGACTACTCGTTCATCGAGGGCAGCGAGGGCTTCTCGGTCACCGACCCGGTGGTCGTCGAGCTGGAGGCGGACCACTACAGCCTGCTGCGCGAGCCCGACATCGACGAGCTGCTGGCGTCCATGCGGCAGAACGCGACCGTGCAGGAGGAGGTCGCGCGGGTGCCGGTGCTGCTGTCCGACGAGCAGATGGCCGAACTGATCGCGGCCGTCACCAAGGCCGTCACCCTCGCCATCGCGGGAGGCCGGTCGTGAGGAGGCTCGCATGCCGCACGTGAACATCAAGCACTTCCCTGCACCGCTCAACGACGAGCAGACGTCCGAGCTGGTCTCGGCCATCACGGAGGCGGTGACGAGGGCGTTCGGCTGTGCCGAGGGCGTCGTGTCGATCGCCTTGGAACCGGTCGAGCAGCAGGCGTGGCAGGACCAGGTCTACGCGCCGGAGATCGTGGAACGGAACCACCTCCTGCGCAAGACCCCGAGCTACTGAGGTGCCGATGCGCATTCCCCTGGTGTACAGCGAGGAAGTGGCCGAGGCGGTCACGGCGGGCCAGCCCGTCGTGGCGCTGGCGTCGGACGTGCTCAGGTCCGGCCCGGACAGCGCCGAGACCGCGCGCCTGGTCGAGGACGCGGTGCGGGCGAGCGGGTCGGTCCCCGCCACGATCGGCGTCGACAAGGGCCGGATCCTCGTCGGCCTCTCCGAGTCCGACATCGAGAGGTTCGCCGCCACACCAGGGGTGTCCGCAGTGGACGGCCGGGACCTGCCGGTCGTCCTGGCCCGCGGCACGACAGGGGCGGCGACGGTCTCGGCGTCGATGGTCGCGGCCGGGCTCGCGGGGCTGAAGTTCCTGTCCAGCGCGGAGATCGGCGGCGTGCACCGGGGCGGCCGGCGGCTGTCCCCCGACCTCGTGCAGCTCACCCGTTCCAAGCTCGCGGTGGTCTGCGCGGGGGCCCGGCACACCCTCGACCTCGGGCTCACGCTGGAGTTCCTGGAAACGCACTGCGTTCCGGTCGTCGCCTACCGGTCGGACGACTTCCCCGCGTTCTACTTCGAGACCTCCGGTCTGCCCAGCCCGCACCGCGTCGACGACCCGCGGGTGATGGCCCGCGCGATCGAAAGCCACTGGGCACTCGGCAACCCCGGCTCGTTCCTCGTGACCACACCGACGAAGCCCGCGGACGCGATCGACGACGACGAGATCGAGTCCGTGAAGGCGACACTGGCGGTGCGGATCAGCACCGCCGAGGTCGCGGGAGAGCTCGCCGCCGCCCACGCGAAGGAGTTCCCGTCTTGAACCGGTGCGCGATCTTCGACCTCGACGGCACGCTCGTCGACTCCCCGCGCGGGATCGTCACGACGTTCGCCGCGGTGTTCGCCCAGCTCGACCTGCCCACGGCGGACTCGCCGACCATCCGCGCCACGATCGGGCTCCCGCTGCCCGCCGCGTTCGCGAAGGTGCTCGGGACGTCCGAGGACGAACCGGTCGTCACCGCCTGCGTCGAGCTCTACCACCCGACGTACCGCAAGATCGTGCTGCCGATGGCGACGCAACTGGTGTTCCCTGGCGTGTACGACGGGCTGCAGTCGTTGCGGGACGACGGTTTCCAGCTCGCCGTCGCCACGAGCAAGTTCATCGGGAACGCCGAGGCGCTGCTCACCGCGGCCGGTCTGCGCGAGGAGTTCTCCGTCGTCGTCGGCGCGGACCAGGTCTCGAAACCCAAGCCCCATCCCGAATCCGGCCTGCTCGTGCTGCGCAGGCTCGGGGTGTCCCCGCGCAACGCGGTCATGGTCGGGGACACCACTCACGACATCAACATGGCGCACGGAGCGGGCATCGCGTCCATCGCCGTGACCTACGGCGTGCACGGCGTCGACCAGTTGCTCAACGCGAACCCGACCTGGCTGGTCGACTCGTTCGCCGGGGTCGTGGCCGCCGTGCGCGAGTGCGCCTGAGGTCAGCGCACGACGTCGTAGACCAGCTTCTGGATGCCGTTCGAGTACGTCTCGCTCTCGACGACCTTCAGCACCTGCTTGGCCTTGTCGGTCTCGCTGAACAGCCGCTTGCCCGCGCCGAGCAGCACCGGGAACACCAGCAGGTGGTAGCGGTCGATCAGGCCCGCGTCGGAAAGGGTGCGGTTGAGCGTCGCGCTGCCGTGGACGGAGATCGGCCCGCCCTCGGTCTCCTTCAGCGCGGCCACGTCGTCCAGCGAGCGCAGGATCGTGATGTCGCCCCAGTTGTCGACCAGCTGGTCGTCCTTGAGCGTGCTGGACACGACGAACTTCGGCATCGCGTTGTACTTCGGGAAGTAGTCGAGCGTCGGCCACACCGGGGCGAACGCCTCGTAGCTGACCCGGCCCATCATCATCGCCGCGGCCTCGTCCTGCTCGCGGCCCTTGATCTCGTAGGCGGCCTCGTCGAACTCGATGTCCTGGAAGGTCCAGCCGGCGCTGCGGTGACCGGGCTCGCCGCCGGGCGACTCGACGACGCCGTCGAGCGAGACGAAGGCGGTGGCGATCAGGGTGCGCATCTGGTTCTCCTCGGTGTTCGCGCTTGCTGTCATCAGTGCGTCGAACGGGAGACGCCGGGATCGACATCTCGCGCCAGGAGATTTTGCGCCACGGCCCACGGCGGCGTTGAGCACCCCTCCGAGTCCAGCGCCGGGGAACCGCCCGGCGCCCGGCGGCACTAGCCCCTGAGCCAGTCCCAGCCGAACCTCCGGACCACCAGCACCAGTCCCAGCAGGATCATCACCGCGTACGCCGTGACCCGCAGCGCGTCCGGCATCTCCACGTAGTTCAGCACGAACCAGCCCCTCGACCCACCGGTCAGGTTGTTGATCAACCCGCCGCCGCCCTGCACCAGCAGGACCAGCGCGATCAGCTCCACCACTACTCCCCCTCAGATCAATACTTCCGTATTGCTTTGACATCCGAACGGTAGCCCCGTCCGTCCTCGTGGTCAAATCAATGCGAACGTCTCGAAAAGAGGAGCCGAGTGAAGCCGGTACGAGGCAGGGGCGCCGCCCACGACGAACGGCGCGCCGCGATCCTGGAAGCGGTGTTCGAAATCATCGACACCGAGGGCACCCACCAGGTCAGCATCCGCCGCGTCGCCGAACGCGCCGGTGTGTCCGTGGGCCGCGTCCAGCACTACTTCCCCAGCAAGGACGACCTGCTCACGGCGGCGTTCACCGCGATCAACGACCTCGGCACCGCCCGCGTCCAGGCCCGCCTCGCCGAGTCGTCCCCCGCCGAGGCGCTGCTGACGGAACTGATCCCCGGGACCGAGGAGGAACGCCGGCAGTTCCGCGTCGCGCAGGCGTTCGAGACGCACGCCCTGACGAACCCGGAACTGGTCGCGCAGCTCCGCCGGGGCTACGACGAGCTGGTCGAGCTGCTGACCGTGCTGACCGGTCCGGCGGCGAAGGAACTGCTCGCGCTGGCGCTGGGACTCGCGCACCTGACCCTGACGGGCAATCTGACGCCGGAGGAGGCCCGCGCGATCGTCCGGTCAGGAATCGAGAAGCACGGCTGAGCGTCCGCTCCTACCGTTGGGTCCAACAACGACCGGGAGGACCGAAAAAATGGCCAGCAGCAAGGGAATCCGGCAGTTCCACCGAGTGGTGAGCATGGTCTTCACGGCCACCGTGGTGTTCACGGCGGTCGCCCTGACCGTCGACAGTTCCGTGGTGTGGGTGTCGTACGTGCCGCTGCTGCCGCTGTTCGTCCTCATGGGAACGGGGATCTACATGTGGTTCCTGCCCCAGCTGGCCCGACGCCGCGCTAACCGCTGAGCCGGTCCTCCAGGTGCGTGAGGGTGGCCTCCAGCGCCACCCCGTACACCGCGATCCGGCAGGCCAGCCGCCACAGCGTCGCGTCCGTCGGCGCCACGGCCAGGCTGATCACGAGCTCCCGCACGAGCCGCCGGGTCTGCTCGACCAGCACGCCGACGCTCTCGGTGATCTCGCCGAACGCCGCGGACACCGAGCTCAGCCCCCGGATCGCCTCGATGTTGTGGCCCATCAGCCGCAGGTGCTCCTCGGCGCCACTCCACTGAGGCGCGTCCTGTTCCAGGAGGTCCTCGATCTCGTCGGCCATGTCCTGCTGCTCGGCCGCGATGTTGTACCAGGTCATCGCGTGCGCGGCGATGACGTCCGGCAGGCCGGTGAGGTCGTCCAGGGCATCCCGCAACGGCATGATCTGCTCCATCGCCGCCCGCGGGGAGTCCTCGACCGGCTCGACCAGCGAGGGCACGGCGGCCTCGCGCACGGGGTCGGGATCAGGTGCCCGCACGCCGTAGAGGGCGTACAGCCCGGCCACGATCAGGCGCAGGTTCTCCTCGACGTAGGAGACCAGTTCGTCCTGCCGGGCGTGCTTCTCCAGGACGGCGTCGATGATCCACCGGCACAGCCGCCCGTACACGGTCTCGTCGCCGACGACGACCGCACTGGCCTTGTGCACGGCCGCGAACCGCATGCGCACGGCCTCGATCCGGCCGGCGTGACGCACGATCTGGCCGGTCACGCGCCTCCCTCGGCTCGGCGAACGCTCGCCCGTCCACGGTAGCGGGCTTGACTCTGCACCACGGTGCAGAGTCCATCGTGGTCGCATGACACAAGATCACGTGACCCGCTGGGGCAAGGCCGGTGCGGCGTACGACCTCGTGGCGAGCATCGCGTTCGTCACGCCCTGGACCGGCGCACTGGCGCTGGACCTGCTCGGCGTTCCCCACAGTTCGCAGACGCTCCTGTTCTCCACGTTGTTCGGCACGGTCGTGGTGATGTGGTCGATCGTCCGGTGGCTGCGGCCGGAACGGCTGCTGATCGCCGCCGACACCGCCGGGCGCGCTCTGTTCAGCCTCTGGTTCGCCTGGGCGTTGTGGCAGGGGCACAGCCCGGCGCTGGCGGCGTTCCTGGCGCTGGAGCTGTTCTGGGGCGCGGCCCAGTTGCGCGCGCTGCTGCGGAGGTAGTTTCCGGTGGTGCGCATATCCGAACTGGCCCGCGCCGCCGGGGTGGGCATCAGCACCGTGCGGTTCTACGAGCGCCGCGGCCTCGTCGTCCCCACCGCCCGGTCCCACGGCGGCTACCGCCACTACGACCAGGAAGCGTTGAAGCGGTTGAGGTTCATCCGCCGCGCGGCCCGGCTCGGGTTCACGCTCACCGAGGTCGAGCAGCTCCTCTCCGCTTCCACGACACCCGACGTGGGGGACGTGGTCACCGTCAAGGTCGCCGAGATCGAGCAGCGGATCGACGACCTGGACCGCGTGCGGCTCGCGTTGCTCGACGTCGCCGCGAACGGCGTCCGGGACCAGTGCCCGGTGATCGCGGCGCTGAGCGACTGAGGCGTTCCTGCTCGTAAGCTGTCGGCTGGCGAACGGGAGGTCGAGCGGTGGCGGACGACACGGTGGCGGGGCTGATGGCAGAACTGGCCGCGCTCGAAGACCCGAAGGCACGCGCGGTGAACGAGAAGCACGGCGACGACCACGGCGTGAACCTCGGCAAGCTGCGCGCGATCGCGAAGCGCCTCAAGACGCAGCAGGACCTCTCGCTCGAACTGTGGGCGACGGGTGACACCGCGGCCCGGCTGCTGGCGCTGCTGGTCTGCCGCCCCAAGGCGTTCGGGCGCGACGAGCTCGACACCATGCTGCGCGAGGCCGGGCGCCCCAAGGTGCACGACTGGCTCGTGAACTACGTGGTGAAGAAGAGCCCGCACACCGAAGAGCTGCGCGTGCTCTGGTTCGCAGACCCGGACCCGGTGGTCGCGAGCGCGGGCTGGGCGCTGACCGTCGACCGGGTGGCGAAGAAGCCGGAGGGCCTCGACCTCGACGGTCTGCTCGACATCGTCGAGAAGGACATGAAGGACGCGCCGGCGCGGCTGCAGTGGGCGATGAACCACTGCCTGGCGCAGATCGGGATCGAACACCCCGCACTGCGCGCCCGCGCCGTCGAGATCGGCGAACGCCTGGAGGTCCTCAAGGACTACCCGACACCACCGGGCTGCACGTCGCCGTTCGCGCCGATCTGGATCGGCGAGATGGTGCGGCGCAACGGTTAGAGCCAGCCCCGTTCCCGCGCGGTGTTCGCCGCCTCGGAACGGTTGCGCGCGCCCAGCTTGGCCATCGCGGTCGACAGGTAGTTGCGGACGGTGCCCTCGGCGAGGTTGAGCCGGGCCGCGATGTCGGCGTTGCTCGCGCCCGTCGTGACCTCTTGCAGCAGCTCGCGTTCGCGTGGTGTCAGGGGATCGGCGCTGTCCCACGCGGCCATCGCGAGCTCGGCGGCGACGACGCGTTCGCCGGCGTGCACGCGGCGCAGCGCCGAGACGAGGTCCGCGATCGGCGCGTCCTTCAGCACGTACCCGGAGACCCCGGCGTCCATCGCGCGCCTCAGGTACCCGCTGCGGGCGAAGGTCGTGATGATCAGGACGCGGGTGGGGTCGCCGCGCCCGCTCAGCGCCTGCGCGACGTCCAGTCCGGTCCGGCCGGGCATCTCGATGTCGGTCAGCAGCACGTCGGGCCGGTGTTCCGCCACGGCCGCGAGCGCCTCGTCGCCGTCCCCCGCGGTCGCGACGACCGTGACGTCGGGCTGCAGGTCGAGCAGCTGGGCGAACGCGCCGCGCACCATCGCCTGGTCCTCCGCCAGCACGACCCTGATCACGTGGCCACCTCCAGCGGCACGGCGATCGTGACGGTGGTGCCCGCCGAGACCGTCCGGGCGACCAGGCCGCCCAGCGCGGCGATCCGCTCCCGCATGCCCGTCAGCCCGTTGCCCTCCGGCGCGTGCCCGCCGACGCCGTCGTCGGCGACCACCAGCCGCAGCTCACCGTCGCGGGCCTCGACACCGATGTGGCACGTCCTGGCGTGCGCGTGCCGGGCGACGTTGGTGACGGCCTCCCGCAACGCGAGCGCCAGTTCGTGCTCGGTCGAGCCGACGATCACCAGTCCCGGATCCCTGCGCACGGTCACCTCGACACCGAGGCTCGACAACGCGGCACGCGCCGCCTCCAGTTCGGTCTCCAGTGACGCGCTGCGCCACCCGGTGACGGCGTCGCGGATCTCGCCCAGTGCCGCGCGGGCCGTCCGTTCGATCTCCGCCGCCTCCTCCTGCGCCCGCGCGGGATCCGCGGCCACGAGCTGGGCGCGCAGGACGATCGCGGTCAGCGTGTGGCCGAGCAGGTCGTGCAGGTCGCGGGCGATGCGCTCGCGTTCGGCGAGGGTGGCGAGGTGTTCGATCCGGGCGGTGCGGATGCGCAGGTCGGCGCCCTCGCGGTCCCGTTCGGACCACTCGACCTGAAGGATGCCGATCACCCACAGGAAGATCAGCGACGGCAGCAGCCCCCACAGCCGGTACGGCATCTCGACCACCGACACCACGCCGAACAAGCAGATCAGCGCGGTCAGCGCGACGAACCACCGCATCGCCACCCGCCGCGACTCCGCGAGGCCCGCGAACGTCGCCGCGTAGACGAACAGCACGGCGGCGCCGGTGTTGAACGGTGTCGCGAGGGCGCCGAGCACCACCGTCGGCACCAGGCACCACCAGCGGACGCGGTCCGGCCGCCGCCAGGCCAGCACGTACATCGGGACGAAGGCCACGGCGACGACGGCGACGAGCGCCCAGTCCACCCAGTCCGTGGCCGGGTCGAAGATCGGTGCCCACAGCAGGTTCCCCAGGTAGATCAGGTGCAACCAGCGGGAGATCCCAGCGACGATTCTCATGACCGCGCATGACGATACGACACGGCCGCGAGCACCGCAGCCACCAGCGCGAAGCCCAGCAGCACGAGCACGTGCGCGACGGCCGGCCCGCCGGTCAGCTGTGCGCGGGCGAGCTCCGACAGGTGGTAGGTCGGCAGGAACCGCGCGACGTCACCGAAGAACGCGGGCATGATCTCCAGCGGCATCCACAGTCCGGAAAGGACGGACGTGGGGATGAGGATCGCGTTGAGCACGGCGGCCGCGGCACCCGCCCCGACCTGGAACCCGATCGCGAGGCTCAGCAACGCGAACGGCAGCGCGCCGAGCACCAGCACGACGAGAAGCCTCAGCAGCGCGGGCAACGGCGCGTTCAGCGAACCGGTGACGGCCGCGGTCGCCGTCATCGCGACCAGCACCCCGGCGGCGTAGGGCAGTGCCGCCACCACCTTCGCCGCGAGCGTCACGCCGATCGGCACCGCCGACACCTGCTTCGCCCGCAGCCAGCCGCGTTCCCGGTCGGACGCGACGCCGATGCCGGGGTTCATCAGCACGACCGAGATCACGCCGAACGCGCCGAACGTGGCGATCATCGTCGTGCCCGCGGAGACCCCGCCGGCGCTGAACTTCCCGAACAGCGACACGAAGAGCGCGAAGAACCCCACCGGCATGATGATCGAGAAGAACAGGGCGGCCGGTTCGCGGACGATACCCCTCAGCTCGTCCGCGAGCTCCACGCCGAAGATCTTGTGCACGGTCACGCGGCACCCCTCTCGATCAGACCCGCCACTGCCTCTTCCAGTCCGGCACCCTCGACCCGCAGGTCGGACAGGCCGGGGTCCTCCGCGAGCAGCACCCGCAACAACGCCTCCGGCGCACGCGTGCCGAGCCGGACGTGCTCGCCGTCGCCGCGCAACGACACGACACCCGGCAGCGCTTGGAGGCGCTCCAAGCCCAGGGCCGTCCGGGCGATCACCGTGCGGTCGGGCAGCCGCGCGACCAGTTCGTCCGGCGTGCCCCCGGCGAGCACCCGGCCGCGGTCGAGCACGACGACGCGGTCGGCGACGGCCGAGGACTCCTCGATGAGGTGCGTGGTGAGCAGGACGCCGGCCCCGCGCCCACGCCGTTCGGCGAGGATCTGCCAGAACCGCTTGCGGGTGGGCACGTCCAGACCCGCGGTCGGTTCGTCCAGCACCAGCAGCGCCGGATCGGCGACCAGGGCCATGGCGAGCTGCAGCCGTTGCTTCTGGCCGCCGGAGAGCTTGGACGCGCGCCGCCCGGCCAGTTCGACCAGGTCGAGCTCGGCCATCACCGGCCCGGCCGCCGCCCGGGGCTTGCCCGCGCGCACCGCGGCCCCCACGACCAGCTCGGACACCTTCAGCGTGTTCGGGAACCCGAGCGACTGCTGCACCACCCCGAGCTGCCTGCGGGTCGACGCGATGCGGGGGTCACCACCGCACACGAGCACCGAACCGGCCTGGGCGGGCAGGAGCCCGATCACCTGGTTCACCAGCGTCGTCTTGCCCGCGCCGTTCGGCCCGAGCAGCGCCACGCACTCCCCCGCGCCGACGTCGAGATCAACGCCGTCCAGCGCCTGCGTGGCACCGTAGCTGTGCCGCGCCCCTCGTACTCCGAGCACCGTTTCCATGGCGTCGAGCCTGGCCGGAACCGGCTCCCGTCAGTAGTGAGGCAGCGTCACGACCTCGGGATGACAAAAGTCATTCGGGCCGGACGGCCTGCGCCCTCGGGTACTTGCGGCCGGGCATCGGCGCGGGCGACCCGGTGAACGACACCGGAGTGCCCGCGAGCAGCAGCGTCAGTCCGTTCGGCAGCTCGTCGCGCGAGACGAACCACGACCCGCCGCGCGTGTCCGTGATGAACCCGTGCGCCTGCCCGGTCTTCCAGGTCGCCACGGTGCCCCGCCGACGCCCGCGCGGTGCTCCGACCGGTGACGCCACGACCTGCGACGACCGCACGAAAGCGCGTCGCAGCGGGTAGTCGGCCTGGTCACCGGGCGCGAACAGCTGGTCGAAACCGGGGGTGAACGGTGTCGCGGCCCGCAGCGGCGCGGCGGTGCGCGGAGTCCAGGCAGGTGGCGCGTTGACCGTCATGATGTCGACGACCGGCACGATCACGTGCACGCCCCGCGCCGTCAGCCGTTCCGCGAGAGGGGTGAAGTCCGAGTCGCCCGTCAGCAGGACGACCCACTGCAACGGCGACGTCGTCGCCCGGTCCCACGCCTCCAGCGCGAGCAGGACGTCGACACCCTTCTCCTTGCCGTTGTGCAACGGCAGGTCGTGCCTCGTGATGCCGGCGGAGGCCAGCACCCGGTCGAAGGACTCTGCAGGGGTGTCGATGCGACCGCGCACGTAATGCGCCTCGGCGACCACGCACTCGTCCAGCGGACGACCCGTCTCCTTGTGGACGTACCAGCGCACCGCGTCGTGCAGGCCGTCGAGAGAGACGCGCGCTCCCCTGGGGTGCGCTGTGGCGTAGAAGTCGCTCAGATAGGCGAACCACGTGCCGTCGTAGAACACTCCGATCCGGACGGTCTCACCCACCAGCCGAGATTACTACTTCCCCCCGAACGCGGAATGACCAGGCGCTGCCGGTAACTCCAGCAGCTGGCCGGCGACGTCCAGGAACTCTCCCCCGCACTGCCACTCCGTCAGGTCGGGATCGACGACGAACGGGTCCGTGGGGTTCGCGTCCTCCTCGGCCACGCGGTAGGCCAGGGCCTCCGACTCCGAGTACGCGAGCACCGTCTCGTTGGTGCCGCGCCACACGCGCCTGAACATCACCGCGTTGACGCACGTGAATTGATCACGCACGACCGTTCGCCGGAACCCGCTGCGCAGCAACAACTTCATGCATTCTTCGACGCCGCTCACAACACCCGATTGTGGCTGTGAGCGGTGGCCGTCCTCATCGTGCATCACTCGATAGGGTCAAATGTTTGAGGCACGTGCACAACGCAGGCATCCCTCTTTCGTGCAGGCAACCAGCCGAGAAGGACTCGATCGGGCTATCGCCTGCGGCGGGCGGATGCGCAAGCCTCTGGCGGTGGTCGACATCCCCGCACCTGATCCCGCCGCGCCGCTCTATGACCGAGCCGCGACCCAGATCCCGAGCATCGCCGAGAAGGTGCTGGAGGCGTTCTTCGCCAGATCCGCCACGTACCGGCAGCTGCCGCACCAGCTGGTCGACCGCGAGATCACCGAGGCGGTGACCCGTCACCTGCAGGTATTCCTGCGCGCGCTGCGGGAGCAGCGCCCGCCGGCGCCCGAGGAGCTGGACATGCAGATCGCCACGGCGGTGCGGCGCGCCCAGCAGGGCGTTCCGCTCGACATCGTGCTCAGCACCTACCACGTCGCGGCGACCGTGGGCTGGGAGGCGATGGCCGCCGTCGCCGAGCCCGAGGAGATCCCCGACCTGCTGGCGACGGTGCCGGCGCTGCTGCGGTACCTGAGCGTCGCGGTGCCGGCCGTGGCCGGGTCGTACCTCGCCGAGCAGCAGGCCCTGCACGCCGAACGCCGCGAAGCCGGTCGTGCGCTGGTCGCGGCCCTGCTGACCGGCCGGGAGGCCGAGCCTCTCGCCGAACGGATCGGCCTGGAGCTGTCCAGTCATCACGTCGTCGTCGCCATACGCGTCGAGGCACCGTCGGTGGCCGATGGCGCCGACGCCCGGCTCGCCGTTCATGGGCTCGTGCGACGGCTACGGGCCGAATTGCCCAAGCACGCCCTCTCCGCGCTGGACCACGACGGCGGCACGGTGCTGTTGCCGACGACCGAGGAGGGCCTCGACCAGGAGTTGGAGGACTCAGCCGAACTGGTCCGCGCCCTGCTCACCGCCGCCGGCACCGGCCTGATCGGCGGGATCGCGGCGGCGGAGACCAGGGAGGACATCCCCGCGGCCGCCCGGCAGGCCGCCGACATCGCCGAACTCGCCCAGCGCCTCGGCCGCCAGCCGGGCCCGTACGTCCTCGACGACGTGCTGCTCGAGTACCAGCTCTGCCGCCCCGGCCCCGGCCGCAAGCGCTTGGCACGCGTGATGGACCGGCTCTCCGAGCACCCCGACCTGGTGCACACGCTGCGGACGTTCATCAACAGCGACCACAACCGCCACCGCACGGCCGACGAGCTGCACCTGCACCGCAACACCCTCAACTACCGCCTGCGCCGCGTCGCCGAGCTCACCGGCTACAACCCAGCCGACCCGACGGACATCCGGCTGCTCTCGGCGTCGTTGATCGTCCACGACCTGAGGACCTGAAACGCCAAGAAGGCGAGCGCACGGGCGTGCGCTCGCCTTCTTCAACAACTCAGATCAGTCGCCGTGCGGGTTCTGGACCGAGACGTGGACGTGGTCGTAGTGGCCGTTGGTCACACCGCTACCGCCGTTGTAGGTGCGCCAGCCCTCGGACGCACGGGCCACGCTCCAGATCTTGCCCTGCCAGATCACGTAGCGGACGTCGAGCTTCGACGCGTGCTTCTGCAGCCAGTAGGCCAGCTTCCAGCCCTGGGCCTTCTGCGTCGCCGTCGGGTAGGTGCCGATCGCGTTGGAGATGGTGCAGTCGAGCGCGTTGCCGGTGTTGTGGTTGCTCGTCGCCGACTCGTAGCTGCGGTAGTCACCCACCCAGCACTGCTTCTCCCCGGTCTTCGAGGCGATCTGGTCGTCGATGAACTGCGTGCGCTTCGTGGCCTGGGGCGCCCGCGACGTCGCCTCCGGGTGCGGGTTGGTCTCCGGCGCGGGGTACACGCCCGGCGACGGGTCCGGGTCGCCACCGGCGTCACCGATGCGGTGCGAGGCGTTCTCGTTCTTGAGATCGGCCTTCAGGTCGCCCTTGGCGCCGGCCGCGAACGTCTGCTTCGCACCACCGTAGTTGCTGTTGTAGAACACGGTGACGGCCTTGGTGGAGCGGTTCCACACCGACGCGGCGTTGTTCTTGACGCACACGCCCTGGCCGTTGCCCGCGCTCTTGAAGTCGTAGCAGCTCGGCTGCGAGTCACCGTAGTCGGCGACGGAGCCCGCGAAGTCGGACACCGAACCTTCGTTGTCACTGTTGTAGTACAGGCAGAACTCGCCCGACTCGCAGGAGCCGTTGCGATCGGTCGCCGCGTTGGCGACACCGGCGCCGAAGGACGCGCTGACGAGCGCGCCCATCAATGCCACGAAGGTGAATTTCTTCAGCACGTTTGACCCTTTTCGCTCCACAGGCTCCCCGGCCTGTGCAGGGGATGCTTTGCTGGGTCAGACAATTCCGAGCGGCGCTGACATTCCGCTGACACCCGAAGCCACCGAACTGTCAGGGCACACACTGGAGTCCATGAGCGACAAGTGGAACTCGCTGCCTGGCGCACTCGACGGGGCATAAGCCGACCGCGAGCTACGCGAGGCGGGCACCGCGCTGGAGCGCGGCTTCCAGCTGCTCGCACGCCACCCCGTCGTTGTCCCGGTCGAGGCCAACGCGGTAGCCGGACTGCCAGCGGTAGAGCGTTGCCACATCGGCAGCTTTCGCGGCAGGGCGGTTCCCGTAGTACGCCGTAGCGCGAGTACCGGCTGTGGCTGCGGCACGACAGGCTGCGGCGCAGCGGGTTTCGGCGACGGGCGCGGGCTTTGAGTCGAGCCCGCCGCATGCAGGCCCCGCACCCGGCCTAGGCCTACTCGGAAGCCGTCACCACGTCCTCGATCGCCGCGTCCGCCCCGCCGACTGTGCGAGCGGCGTCCTGTCCGGCCGACAGCACCGCGTAGTCCTTGCCGTCAGCCGGCAGCTACGACCCGGCCGCGAGCTTGGTGGGCGCCTGCGTGCCACATGCGGACACCACGAGCACAAAACCGGCAGCGATCGCAGCCCCGGTCGACAGCTGCTTGGAAACGGTCATGGCCGCCACATCGCGACCTTCGCCGCATCTCGTTACACAAGTCCATTCGACTGGGCATAAAGCTCGGCCTGCGTTCTATCGCGCAACCCGAGCCTGCCGAGAATGCGCGAGATGTGATTCTTCACCGTGCCTTCCGACAGGTGCAGGCGTTCGGCGATCTCCTTGTTCGTGGCCCCGGACGCGACCAGTCGCAGCACCTCGGCCTCGCGCACGGTCAACGGTTCGCGCTGCGTCTCCGACCTGTCCAGCACCGCCGCCATCCGGGCGCACGCCTGCGCAGCAAAGCCACCGCCTCGACCCCGTCGAGGCCTGGCATCCGCACGTCCATCAGCACCACGTCCGGAGGCGCTCAAGGGTACTGACTTCCGGCGTTCTGACAGGCGCTGTTCGCGCGGAAGATATGCGGTACGGGCTGGGGTTCTGACTGCACCCGACGGGCAGCGTGGTGAAGCTCGGCGGTGAGGACGTGGGGATGTCGTTCCCGAGCATGCACCAGCCTGAGACGGGCGAGACCACGACGGCCTTCGGCGACACGGCGGAGGACGCGTGGCGGATCGCCCGCCGGCTCGACCCGCAGGAGTGATCAGCCCTGCCCGGTTCGGCGCTCTTCCCACAGCTGGATGATCCGCTCGGCGGCGGCCTCGTCGATTCGGTCGAACCTGCCGTCGTAGCGCCCGCGGTGCCACTCGTAGCGGATGTCGCTGCTGCGCCAGCCGGAGCCCGTGAAGTACCTCTGCTCCTCCTCGTAGCCATCCGGATCCGTCGAGGTCCTGAGCAGTCCGGTGGGATCGTCCTGGGTAGCCTCTCGGTCCACCCAGGCGAGGTAGGAGTACTGCACGCCCGGTGGGTCGTTGCGCAGCACCCGTTCGCGCATGAACTTCTGGAACCGGGCCACCACTCCCGCGTCGACGCGGTGCGGGACACCCTGCGGAGGGGAGCCAGGCGCCCAGATGAGCTTGCTGGTGAACGTCTCGTCGTGCACCTGTCCACCGTCGTCCACCCAACGCCGCCACACCGCGGCCGGCTCCTCGGGTGTGGGGTGAGCCTCGTCGACGATGGCGAAGTACTCGTACTGCCGTTGCAACTGGTTCTCGTTTCATCCGGAGAGGGACGTGTCCCCTGTGAGCACGGGGGACACGTCCGTCATCGCCGCTTCGCCAGGACGGCTACTTGGCAGGAAAGTGCGGGATGTCGATTGCGCCAGGCGGCGGTTCGACATCGGAGAATATCTTCGCGGAGTCCGCCTCGATCGCCTTCTTCTGGGCTTTGTAGATCTCGAGGTAGGTCTTCTCCGCGTGCGTCAGGCTGCGTTGCTCCGCAGCCTTCTCGATTGCGTCGATGGCCGCACGCAACGCACGGCGGTCCTCGTAGTTCGGAGTTTCCTGCGCCTTCCTCATGTAGCCGTGAGGGGTGTGGAGCTGCAGCTCGAACAGCTGCCCCGTGGGCGACTCCCAGGTCATGTTGATACCGGGGTAGCCGTTCCTCGGTGGTTCACCTTCCAGGCGGCCCTCCTGGTTGCGGAGCCAGAAGTTCTTCAGCTCGACCTGCTTGTAGCTCCTGCTCGTGAACTCGGCGACCACCCGCTTGACCGAGTCGGCGTACACCTTCGGGTCGAAGACATAGGTGTACCTAACCGAGTCGTTCATCTTTGACCTGATCGTCTCCGGCTTCTTGGTGTCACCGTCGGTCTCCTCGAACTGCTTGCGCAGGAAGGATTCTTCGCTCTTGACCTCCTTGCCGTGACCTTCCCGCCTCGCGCCGGTGGCTTTCGCGATGTCGTCCACGACCCCGGTGATGGCCGGCGCGTTGACCTTGGCCTTGGCCAGCTCCGCCCGGCCCCAGGCCAGGTTCTCCGCCTTGATCCGGATCTTGAGGGCGCCGATGTCGTGGCGGTACTCGCCGTCCACGACCTTCGGCTCGGGGTAGCCCGTGTCACATCCCGCTGCCGCCGCCGAGGCCCTGAGGCCAGCCGAACAGGGCTTGGGAGGTTCGACCTTCAGCTTGGCGTCGTCGAGCTTCGCCATGCCGTTCTCGATCCGGATGGTGCCGCCCTCGACGCGCAGGGTCGCGCCTTGGAGGTTGGTGAGGTCGCCTTCCAGCCGCTGGGAGTACGACTCCATCCGGTAGAGCCGGCCGTCGATCGAGACGACCGCGTTGTCGATCTTTCCGACGCCGTTCTCGATCTTGACCTTGGCGTTGAGGACATCGCCGATCGAGCCAGGCAGCTTGCCGGGAACGGAGTCGTGGAGCTTGGTCGGGAAGCTCGGGAGGTCGGCGAGGTTGTTCAGCACCTTGCTGACGCCCTTGCCGACCACGTTCTTCAACACGCCGAGCACCTTCGCCGCCGCGCCGGCGCCACCGCTGAACGAGCCGGCCACCGTGCTGCCGAGGTCCCAGAACGTCAGCCCGAGCGCCTTGGCCGGGTTCTCGCGCCACTCATCCAGGTGGACCAGCGTGTAGGGGTGGTCGATCGTGTACATCAGACCGTCCCAGATCTGCTGACACGAGTGGAAGTCCGCGAAGAGAGAGCCGCCGATGCAGTCGAGGCTGATGAGCAGACCGTCAAGCGTGCCCTTGGCGCCCTCCATGACGCCTTCGCCGATTGCCTTGTAGTACAGGGCTAGCTTGTCCTGGCCAGAACGCAGGAGGTCGCAGGCGTTCTGGTCACCGGCACCACAGCGCGCCGCCGCGTTCAGCGACTCGACCGCGGCGTCCGCGTAGACCTTGGCGTTGTACTTGGCGAACTCCTCGACCTTGCCCGCCGCGGTCTTGCAGGCCTCGAAGTACAGGAACGGGTTGTCCAGGCACCGCTGCACCGTGATGATGCCCTTGGCCATCGCCAGGTTCATCTCGGCGGCTTTGTTGGCGGCCTCCTCCCGCGCGATCTGCTCGGCCATGTCGAGCCGGACGCGGTACTCCTGGATCGAGTCGATCTGGTCGACGACCCGCTGCAGGAACTCCTGCACCTTGTCCGCGCTGGCACGGGCCATGCCGTAGATGTGCTCGGCCGACGCCGCCGCCCGGTCGGCGCTCGCCGCCGAGGCGCTCGCCGCCGCCGCCGCGTTGCCCGCCAGCGTGGCGTCCGCGCTCGCGTTGTTGGACCAGCGGGTCGCGGTGCCTGCCGCGCTGTGTGCCGCCGACGCGTGTTCCACGGCCTGGTTGGCCGCATCGTTTGCGGTCTTGGCGTACTGAGTCGCGTCGTTCGCGGACTGGGCGGCGCGGGCGGCCGCCTCGTACGCGGGCTTCACCTCCAGGACGGCGTCGTCGGCGGCCTTGGACGCCCTGACGGCGGCCGCCGCGGCCTCGTCGGCCTTCTCCCTGGCGAGGCGGGACTGCTCCTCGCTGATGATCAACGCTTCGGAGACGGTCTGCAGCGCCCTGCGCGCGTCGGCGTTGATCGCGGCGTACGGCTTGAGGATCGCCTCTGCCGCCTTGGCGGAGTCGATGACGAGCGTGGCGGACGCAGCTGCCGCTGAGGCTGCCCTGTCCGCGATCACGGACTGGTAGACGGCCTGGTTCGCTTCGCGTACCGCGGCCTCCGCTTCCTGCTGGGTCATCTCGGCTGACGCCTGGGTGCCCAGCGCGACGTTCACCGTTTCGATCGTGATCCGGTGCGCCTCGTCGGCGGCCCGGCGTGCGGTCACCGCTTCCTTGGTCGCGTTGTTCGCCGCCGTGCGCGCAGCCGCTGCTGCTGCCGCTGCCCGTTGTGCCGCTGCCTGGGCCGCGCTCGCCGACGCGGCCGCGCTGCTGGCCCAGCCCGCCGACTCGTTCGCCGCTCCGCGGGCGGCGTCGCGCTGGCCCCTGATCTCCCTGGTGACCTCCTCGACGTTCTCGCCGCGCTCCCTGGCACGTTGCTCGGCGTCCCTGAGCTTGAGCTCGTAGTTGTCCAGGTTGATCAACCGGGCCTGGTGCATCCCGTTGATGACCCGGACCTCGGTCTCCGATGTGCGGACCTTGGCCATCGCGGCGTCGTGGTCACCGGCGAGGCGCGCGGCCTCGGCGTTCGCGGTGTGGGCCGCGTTCGCCGTGGCGGCCGCGTTGCGCGCGGCGCCCTGGGCGTTGATCCGGTGGTTGCGGGCGTTGGCGGCTTCTCGCTGAGCGTCTGCGGCCTTCGCGTTGGCGATGTTCTTCTGCCGCTCGGCACGGTCGCGCGCGGCGAGTGCGATGTCCCGCTGCTTCTTCGCCGCCTCGGCGAGCTCGGCCGCCTTGGTCGCCTGGCGTTCGGCCTCCGCGCGGTACTTGGCCGCGTTCTGGGCGTGTTCCTGGGCGTTGCGGTCGGCGTCGAGCGCGCGGCTGTCAGCCAGGGTGGCCACCGTCGCGTGCATCGACGTCTCCGCGGCGAGTGCGGCCGCGTCCACCGCGTCACCGATGCCGATGGTGACCCTGGCCCAGTCGAGGCCGTCGGTCACACCGAGGTCGACGAGCTTGGCTCCGGCGGTACGGGCGCGCCCGGTCGCGTCGACGGACGCGAGTGCGATGCGGTCGGCGTCAGCGGACTCCCGTGCGGCCTTGGCGCGTTCGACGTCCAGCAGCTCGTTGCGGCCCAGCTGGCCGTGGGCGCGCCCGGGCTTGTCGTCGCGGAAGATCTGGTCCGAACGGTGGGCTGCCTCCACGGCCCGCTTCATGGCGTATGTGACGTCTTCGAGGTGTTTGACCGCGTCGATGTTGGCTCGGATGATCTCGGCCCGTGCAGCTGCCACCGCTGCCGCGCGGCGCGCGAGCTGGTCGAGTTCGGTGATCGCCCTGTTGCGGTCTTCCAGCGCTTTCTGGATGACCGCGCGGAACGCGTGGTCGCGCTTGTTCGCCTCGTGGTAGTCGGTGAGGTAGAACTGGCGGATCCGCGCGTAGTCCTTGCTCGCGAGGACGGCCTCGCCCTCGAGTTTCACCTGCGGGCCGCCCATCGCGACCATGTCCCGGACGCGGGCGATGATGCGGTCCTGCTCGGCCTTGTCGTCCTCGGCCTGCTGCCTGTCCCGCTTCAGGGCGATGTCGTAGCCGTAGGCCACGAAGTCCCTGATCGCCTGATCACCCGCGTTCAGCGCGGCCTGCGCCCCCGAGCGGACGTTCGGGCCACCAGTGCGCGCCCACTCCTCGACCTTGCGGCGGTTCTCCGCGTTCTCAGCGGCTTTGCGCGTGTCGGCACGTGCCTGTGCCTCCGCTTGGCCGTGATCGAGGAACCAGATCAGCTTCTCTTTGGTGTTGACGGCCAACGCCGCTGTGGCCGCGTCGCGCACTTCGACGTCTTCCGCGTGCACGGAGATGTCGGTGACGAACATCTTGTAAAACTCGTACTCCTCGTCCACTTCCTGTGGAGGAGGGTCGTTGTTCGCGGCCGCCTGCAGCACCGGAACCGGTTGGGGCGCGGCGGTAGCGTGCACCGTCCCACCGAAGAGGGTGAGCACGAGCGCGGCGGAGATGGGCACGACTGATCTGCGCCACGACGAGGTGGCGCTGAATGATCTTCTTTTCATGATGTCAGCGATCCCCCAGATCGCGGTCGGCGGCGTCCTTCGCCGCCTTGCGAGCTTGTTCGGCGATTTCCTGCCACTTGGCGGCCTGCGCGCGGAACGAGTCGGCCGTGTCGCGCCACGAGGAGCCGGAAGCCGTGGCCCTGGCGATGATCTCGGCCCAGTCCTGCTCCGACTGCGCGCCGCGGGCGTACTCGGCGACCCTGGCCCACGCGGCGGCCTGCGCGTCCGCCTTCACCTTCTCCGCCAGCCAGTCCACAGAGGACTGCCCGGCTTCGCGGTCGACCTGCGCCCAGGTCTCCTTGGCTTCCAGGCGGTGCTTGCGCGCCAGCTCACCGCTCGACTCGCGCTCGGCCTTCTCCGCTGCCTGCGCGGACTCGGTCAGCGCGCGGATCCTGTCGTGGAAGAGCTGGCTCTGCTCGGTGGCGGTGCGGATGAACCGCTCGGTGTCGAGCTCGGCACCGATCTTCCACTCGTAGGAGAAGAACAGGCCGATCGACCGGTCGTCGCCGCCGTGCAGCGCGCGCTGTGCCGCCGCTCGGACCTGGAGGCCAGGATCGTCGGTGGCCAGGAAGATCACGTAGTCGCGGTCCTCCCCGGCGAGGCGTGCGAGGCGTTCCTGCCGCTTGTTGTCGTTGACGCGGTCCCGTTCCCTGGACTCGTCATATCCACTTTGGACGTACGACTCCCTGGCGTTGTCCGAACCGCGCAGCGCTTCTCCTGACGTGCCGTGCACGTCGCTGCCGGGGATCGCGGTCCGGTTGATCTCCCTGACCACCTGCAGGTTGAGCGCCTCCCTGGCTTTGGCCCGGTTCAACGCCTTGCCGTAGCCGACGCGCGTGAACTCGCGGATCTTCGCCTCGTCGTTGGCGACGACGGCCACGTAGGCGGCGTCGCGGACCTCGAACGGCAGAGCGGCGTTGTAGGACATCTGGAACACGAGCTCGCGCATGGACGCAGCCAATGCGGAGGTCGTCGTGTTGACGACGTCCGACTGTGCAACTGCGGGTGCGGTGAGGACGGTTCCGGTGACGCCCGCCGCGAGGACCGCGGCCAGTAATGCAGGCATGAGTGTGCGACGTCTCATGTGTTCCCCCAGGAACTCACCCAGTGGGCCGAATTGCCCGGAAAGTTCTTAGCACCTGCTGTGGTCGCAGCGACACCGACAGTTGTGCAACCCAGATCGCGGCGCGTTGCGATTCGGTCAGAGAGGGTGCAAAGTCCCACCCGGCATCCGACGAGTGGAGAGTCGGGCGACGCGGGCCTTCGGGGTCCACGCCGCACTTGGGGCAGATGCCGACACCACGAATCCTGGGGGATTTACCTTGTCCAGACGCAGTCTGGGTGGCCTCGGCGTGCGGGCAGTCGCCGCGCTCGCGGTCACCATCACGTTGGCGGGCGGCCTGTTCGCCTCTCCCGCGCTCGCCGCTCCGCCGGGGGTCGACCCGTCGGCGCCGGCCAGTGTGTCCACGGTCAGCTTCAGAGCGACGCAGGTGTCGGACTTCGACCAGCGGGTCGCCGCGGCGAGCACGATCGGTGAATCGGTGGGTTCCAGGGAAGCGCGGCTCGCGGACCTGAACTTCGTCATCTGGATCTACAACAAGGCACCGTTCAACAGCAACATCAAGAAGGAGGCGCTGAAGGCGCTCTCCAACGAGGTCGACGAGAACGCCTGTTACGACTTCATCGTCACCGGCATCCACCGTGCGTTCCGCGAGGACGTGCGCGCGATCCCGGTCACCGACGAACGGCACCGGCTGCGGGTCCGCGCGGCGGAACGCATCGGCTGGACCGTCGTGGAGCCGTACTACCTGGACGCGAACCTCAGCGAGTTCGTCACGCAGTTGTTCATCAAGACCAACGGCACCGAGTGGCCGGAGATCAAGGCACAGGCCTCCGCCGTGCTGTCCAGCACGTCCACGGACGAGCAGCGCCAGGCGTTCGTCGCCACTGGCATCGAGACCGCGTACAACGCCGACGTCCAGCGCCGCCGGGAAGCTGCCGAGCGCGAGAAGCTGGAGCAGCTGGAGAAGGAGAAGAACCTCAAGGCGCGCGGCAACGCCTGGCAGATCGTGGTGCCAGGTGGGACGTTGACCCCGGTGCTCGCGAACCTGACCGACTCCGAGTTCGCCTGGGAGATCTACAACGCGCCGCTGGCGCGGAAGTTCGTCAAGGCCGCCGCCAACGCAGCGCTGGGCACGCACGACGCGGCGCAGATCAAGACGTACATCTTCACCGGCATCCACATCGCGCACCAGAAGGACGTCGCGGAGCAGGACGCCGCCCGTGCCGCGGAGACCGAGAAGAAGATCAAGGAGATCATCGACGCCGCCCGCGTCGACGGTTACATGCCGAGCCTCCTCGCGGCCGCCACCGCCGCGCTCGCCGGAGATCTGAACGCGCGCAACGCGTTCATCGACCTCGGCCAGTACGACGCCGCCAAGAAGGACGTGATCAAGCCCTCGCACCACCAGGTGGTCCAGCTGAAGGGCCAGCTCTCCGGCCGCTGTGTCCAGATCGCCGGTGCGGACGGGCAGGCGGTCGAGTACGGGCAGTACAACGAACTGTGGGACTGCTACCGAACCGCCGCCAAGGAGCTGTGGATCCTGAAGGCCTGGTCGAACGGTGAGTTCTTCCTGGAGAACCTGAACTCCCAGCAGTGCCTGGACGGCCACAGCGACCTCGTGCGCCAGTACCCGTGCGACGTCAACAACGGTTACCACCGCTGGACGTTCGTCCAGAACACCGACGGCTCGTACCAGATCAAGAACGTCGGCAGCGGCAAGTACGCCACGGCCAAGGACGGCGGCAAGGAGAACGCCACCCACGTCGCCACCTACGGCAACACCAACGACGGCAACCAGCGCTGGCGCCTGATCAACCCGGTGCACCGCTCCGACGTGAGCACGGTGTCCGTCGGCCGCTACCAGCTCAAGGGCGTTCAGTCCGGTCGCTGCATGCAGACCGCCGGCCTGTGGGACCAGCCCAACCAGGGTGCGCTCGCGAACTTCGCGGGCCAGGAACTGTGGGACTGCGTCGGCGGCGGCAAGATGGCGTGGGACCTCGTCGGCCTGGGCGGCAAGCGGTACGCGCTCAAGAACGTGATGTCCGGCAAGTGCCTGGACGTCAAGGGCACCGGCCACATCAACGGCACGCCGCTCGTCCAGTACGACTGCCACCACGGCGGCTCGCAACAGTTCGTGTTCATCGCCCAGCCCGATGGCAGCTACGTGCTGGAGAACGTGTTCAACGGCAAGGCAGCGGACGCGATGAACAACGCCGTCCAGAACGGTGCCTGGATCGGTGTCCACGAGATGCACGGCCAGACGAACCAGCGCTGGACGCTCGTGCCGGCCTGATTCGAATGAACGACGAGGCCCCCTCCGGTGCGCCGGAGGGGGCCTTTCGCTGGGCTCCCCATCTCCGCAGCGCAACACGTTCAGCAGACGGTCGCCCGAAATCCACCCAGAACAGCAAAAACCCGCCTGATCGGCGCGAGCGCGAGATCAGGCGGGTTCTACCTACAAGTGGAGCTGAGGGGACTCGAACCCCTGACCCTCACACTGCCAGTGTGATGCGCTACCAGCTGCGCCACAGCCCCTTGAAGGTCCACGTTCCCGCCGGGTTTCCCCGTCGTTCTCGTGTGGCAATACCGTACAACACCGATGCCACAAGATAAAAATCGGGGGTATCCACGGCGCATTCGGCCTGGTAGAAGCCGGTGACGACCCAGCGGCACCGACCACCCCGAAGATCGAGTGCGAGGCCACGAAACCCGCCGCGAGCTGCACGAACAGCGCCCACAACCCCAGCAGACCGCCCACACCGAACGCGACGGATCGGGAGTGACGCGCGGCACAAAAGACGAACACCGCCCGGCCCCGAGGATCCGGGACCGGGCGGTGCGCGAAGGGGCTTACTTGGCCAGGTCGGAAAGCCAGTTCTTGTTGTCCAGGTCGACGAGCTTGCCGCCGGAGGCGACGCTGGGCGTGCCGCGGAAGCGGTCCGACTCGCCGTCGCGGAGGGAGGGGTCGTTGCTGGTCTTGGACATCAGCTCGTCCAGCTGCGACTTGTAGGTCTGGTTCTGCACGCACGACTCGAAGGAGGCTGACGTGACGCCGACTTCCTTGCCCAGCTTGATGAGCTGGTCCTTGGTGTAGCCGGCTTCGCCTTCCTCGGGCTGCTTGTTGAACAGCGCCGCGTGGAACGCGTTGAACTTGCCGTCGTCGGCCACGCACAGGGCGGCGTTGGCCGAGTCGGTCGAGTAGCCCTCCGGCGACGAGAGGCGGTTGAGCATCGGCAGGATGTGGTAGCGGACCTTGACCTTGCCGTCCTCGACTGCCTTCTTGATGTCGGTGCCGTAGGTCTTCTCGAACGTGCCGCAGATCGGGCACAGGAAGTCCTCGTACACGTCGACGGTCACGGTGGCCGTGTCCTTGCCGACGAGCACGGTGCCGCCGTCGCGGACGGCCGGAGCCGAGATCGTGTGGTCCGCGGGGGCCAGCGGGATGGCGTCCGTCGTCGATGTGGACGGTTTCATCTGCTGGAAGACGACGTAGCCGATGACGGCGACGGCCAGCACCGCCACCACGGCTATGCCCGCGATCACCTTCGTGCGGTCGGAACCCGACGAACGGGCCTGGACCACCGAACGCGCGGCCTGCTTCTTCTTCCGCGCACTGCGCTCTGCTCCACCCACGGCGACGAGGGTAGCGACACAAACTAAAAGAAAGCTGAGCGCGCAATCACGCTTCTGGGTGACGTGGCTTGCCGCCGACCCGTTCGCCGGTCGGAACCTCCGCGCTTTCGTCGAGGCGGCCGCACTCCGGCGCCACCGCGGCGGCCGTGTGCTCCTCCTCGTGCGTGGGCAGGGTCTCGGGGGCGACGAGCCAGTAGCCCACGGCCAGCAGCAGCGAGGCGCCGGTGACGGCGAACGCCGCCTCGTAGCCGAACGAGTCGGCGATCAGGCCCGCGCTGATCGGGCCGATGATCGCGCCGAAGTCGGTCACCATCTGGAATCCCGCGAGCACGGGGCCGCCCTTGCGGCCGCCGATGACGTCGGCCACCACGGCGTTCTGCGGCGGGTTCAGCAGGCCCGCGCCCATGCCGGCGACGACGGACGCGGCCATGAAGACCCACATCTCGGTGGTGAAGCCCATCCAGATCGTGCCGAGGCCGCTGATGACCAGGCCGGCGATCGCGATGGGCTTGCGCCCCCAGGTGTCGGCGACCTTGCCGGAGACGAACAGCATCGCGGCGTTGCCGGCGGCGAACACGGACATCGAGATACCCGCCTCGGTCGCGCTGTGGTTCAGCGCCTCGATCACGAACACCGACACCAGCGACATCCGCACGCCGAACACGGCCCAGCCGTTGGCGAACCCGGACGCCAGCGCGGCCCGGTAGGCGCGGTGCTGCAGCGCCTCACGCATGGTCATCGGCGTCTCGGTATTGGTCCTGTCCATCGCGGCCAACGTCGATTTGCGCAGGAAGAACCACACCACGAACGCGGCGATGCACAGCATCCCGGCGTACGACACGAACGGAACCCAGATGCCCAACGGCACGAGGACCGCCCCGAAGACCGGGCCGAGGATGTTGCCCAGCAGGAACCCCGCCGCCCACAGCCCGGACGCACGCCCGCGCATCGGCTGCGGCGTGATCCGGATCAGCAGCCCGAGAGCCGCCACGGTGAACATCGTCGACCCGATGCCGGCGAGCGCACGCCACGTCAGCATCTCGCCGTAGCTGGCCGCGAAGCCCGACAGCCCGGTGCCGACGGCCACGATCAGGATCCCGATGATGTAGATCCGCTGCTCGCCGAACCTGTTGACGAGCTTGCCGCTCATCGGCGCGAACGCCAGCCGCACCAACGCGAACGAGGCGACGAGGATCGCGACGGCGGTGTTGCCGACGCCGAACGACTTCGCCAGCACCGCCAGCACTGGCGCCACGATCCCGAACCCGATGGCGATGATGAAACTCGCCACCACCAGAACCCACACCTCGACCGGCAACCGCTCGCGCACAAAGCCTCCCTTAGCCCTGCTAAGGATATGTCACGCGGCAACTAAGTAACTCAGTCGAGCAGCTCATCCACTCTGCGTACATAAGCAGTCACCGGATACGCCGCAACGAACCCGCACGCCTCGGCGAACCGCTCCCCCGGACCCTCGTCCACCTGCGACGCGACCAGCATCGCGCCCGACGAACGCAGAGTCGCGGCGGCGGACACCACCAGCGACCGCCCGACGCCACGACGACGCCGCGCCGGACGCACCACGCACTGCTCGACCAGACCCACACCGCGCTCGGCGAATCCCGACACGAATCCGCCGATCCGGTCGCCGTCGTCCATCACCAGGATCGAACACCTCGGGTCGTCCAACCGATGCCCGAGCCAGCGGCCCAGCCGTTCGCGGTTGCCGACGAGCTCGTCGGACAGCAGCTCGACGATCCCGGGCACGTCCGCGTCGACCGCGGGCCGCACTCCCTCCGCCACCGACGCGGGCCCTCGGTGAACCACGGTCAGCAACTCCTCGACCGCGTACCAGCCGGAGTCGTCGGCGATGCCCTCGATCTCGTCCACCGTGGTCGGCGACGCGTACACGACGGCCTCCGCGCGCCCCACCGCGGCGAAGGTGTGCTCGAGCTGCAGCAACGTGGACGCGACCTCGACCGACGAGCCGTCCAGCGCGCACCCGAAGTTGCCCGACGGCAGCGGGTTCTCCCGGTTGACCACCACGGCGGCGCTGCCGACCTTGCCCACCTTGCCGTACCGGACGGCACCGGACGCGAGCCGCGCTCCCTCCACCAGGATCGCCAGCGATCGGGACTGGTAGGGGTCGAGCAGCTCCGGGTCGTCCGGGTCGCGCAACGGGTCAACCAACGCGGCGGTCCTTCCACTGGGCACCTGGACGCGACGCGCAGTCCAGGAGTAACACCCCGATCGTCGCCCACGACGCCGGCGGCGGCACAGCCGAGGCCTCCGGCTGCCCGGCTCGGCGCGCGGACACCACGCCGATCATCCCCGCACGACGACCCTGGCACACTCAGCGGCGTGGACCTGCCCGATCTCCCGGTGAAATCCGTCCTCCCCCAACTCCTGGAGCAGCTCCGGGAACACGGGGCGGCCGTGCTGGTCGCGCCGCCGGGAACCGGCAAGACGACGCTCGTCCCGCTCGCCCTCGAAGGCAGGGTCGTCGTCGCCGAGCCCCGCAGGA
The DNA here is from genome assembly GCF_024648825.1 of Lentzea californiensis. Lineage (GTDB taxonomy): Bacteria > Actinomycetota > Actinomycetes > Mycobacteriales > Pseudonocardiaceae > Lentzea > Lentzea californiensis. The sequence goes on along the minus strand of NZ_JANBBE010000004.1, from coordinate 23,636 downwards.
TCGCCGCGAGAGCCGCCGCCGCGCGCATGGCGAGCCTGCTGGGCGAACCGGTCGGCCACACCGTGGGCTATTCGGTCAGGGGCGACCGCAAGACGAGCAGGCACACCCGCATCGAGGTCGTGACCAGCGGTCTTCTCGTCCGCAGGCTGCAGCACGACCAGGAGCTGAAAGGCGTCGGCACGGTCCTGCTGGACGAGTGCCACGAACGCCACCTCGACGCCGACCTCCTGCTCGCGCTGCTGCTGGACGCCAAGGCGGGCCTGCGCCCGGACCTCAGGCTCCTGGCCACGTCGGCGACCGTTGCCGCGCAACGACTCTCGGACCTGCTGAACGCCCCGGTCCTGCACACCGAGTCGCGCATGTTCCCGACGCAGATCACCTACGTCCCGCCCGCGCGCAACGAGCACATCGAGACCACGGTCGCGAGGGCCATCAACAAGGCCTTGTCCGAAGTAGACGGTGACGTGCTCGCGTTCCTGCCCGGTGTCAGGGAGATCAACCGGACGGCGAGCCTGATCAGGGCGGAGACCGTGATCCTGCACGGCCAGCTCAACGCCCAGACCCAGGACGCGGCCCTCCGGCGCGGCTCGAACCAGCGGGTCGTGCTCGCCACGAGCATCGCCGAGTCGAGCCTCACCGTCCCCGGCGTCCGCGCGGTCGTGGACGCCGGTCTGGCCCGAGTCCCGCGCGTGGACCACCGCAGGGGCCTCGCCGGTCTCGCCACGATCCGCGTCTCCCAGGCCGTCGCCGAGCAACGCGCCGGCCGTGCGGGCCGCGAGGCGCCGGGCCGCGTCTACCGCTGCTGGCCGGAACACGAGCACTCGACGCTCCCCCGCTACCCGGAACCGGAGATCAAGACCGCCGACCTGACCAGGCTCGCCCTCGAACTGGCCGTGTGGGGCACCCCGGACGGCAGCGCCCTGAACTGGTGGGACGCCCCTCCGGAGGGTGCGCTCAAGGCGGCGCAGGAGACCCTCGAGGCCATCGGCGCACTCGAACCCGGACGCCGCGACCGCATCGCGAGCGTCGGCCTGCACCCGCGGCTCGGCCGTGCCCTCATCGACGGCAGCGCGATCGCCGGGAACCGGACCGCCGCCGAGGTCGTGGCACTGCTCGACGACAGCACGCACCCGTCCACGAGCGACCTCGCGACCGCGCTGAAGGCACCCGGCAAGTGGCGCCAGGAAGTCAAGAAGCTGGAGAAGCTCGGCACGAACCCGGCGGGCAACGGCGACCCCGCGCTCGTCGTCGCCCTCGCCTACCCGGAACGGCTGGCGAAGCGCCGGTCCAAGAACAGCAACGTCTACCTGATGGCGAACGGCACGGCCGTCGAGCACACCGACTCGCACGCCAAGTGGCTCGCGGTCGCGATCGCCGACCGCGAACCGGGCAGCAAGCACGGCCGGATCCGCCTCGCCGCTCCTGCCGACGAGGAACTGGCCGTCACCGCGGCCCAGGCCCTCGTGCACACGGTCGACGACATCCGGTGGAGCGGCGACGTCATCGCGAACGAGGTCCGCAAGCTCGGCGCGATCACCCTCGACGAACGCCCGCTCAACGATCTGGCCAAGTCGCAGCAGGCACTCCGCCTCGGCCTGGAGGCCGAGGGCCTGGGCCTGCTCAAGTGGACCGACACGGCCCTCCGCCTGCGCGAGCGGATGGCGTTCCTGCACAGGACCCGCGACTGGCCGAGCGTCGACGACGAGCACCTGATCCGCGCACTCGACCTCGGCAAGGCGAAGAAGCGCTCCGACCTCGCCAAGATCGACACGACGGCGTTGCTGAGGAGTCTGCTGCCGTGGCCCGAGGCCGCGGAGTTCGACAAACTCGCGCCGGAGCGCATCGGCCAGGGCAAGGTCGATTACACGCAGGACCAGCCCGTGCTCTCCGTCCGCATCCAGGACGCCATGAAATGGGCGGACACGCCGCAGATCGCCGGAATTCCGGTGGTGGTGCACCTGCTCTCCCCCGCCGGCCGCCCCACCGCCGTGACCAGCGACCTCAGGTCGTTCTGGCGCAACGGCTACCTGCGGGTCCGCAGTGAGCTGAAGGGCAGATACCCCAAGCACCACTGGCCGGAACGGCCCTACGACAGAAGCAAGCCGAACAAACTCGAACAAAATCAAGACAAACCTCGTTGAACCACCCGGAAACGAGCAGCGTTGGTCTCTTCTATGGCGCACATCGCGATCTTCCTCATGCCTGAGCGGGGACACGTCCTGCCCGCGCTCGGGGTGATCGCCGAACTCGTGCGCCGCGGCCATCGGGTGAGCTGCCCGGTCCCCGCCCGGTTCGCCCCCGCCGTCACCGAGTGCGGCGCGACCGCGATCCCTTACGAGCCAACGCTTCCCGGCGAACTGCCGGCGACGCTCTACGAGGCCGCGCACCTCGCACTCGCCGAGGCCGAGTCGGCGTTGCCCCAGCTCGAGCGCACGTTCCGCGACGACCGGCCGGACCTGGTGGCGTGGGACATCGCGGCCTGGTCCGGCGGCGTCATCGCGCACCGGCTGGACGTGCCGAACGTGCTGCTGGAAGTGCTCCTGACCAGCAACGCGCACTGGTCGCTCGGCACCGCGGTGGTGCCGCCGCGCCGGTTCGACCCGGCCGCGATCGGGTTCTTCACCAGGGTGCACGGCTTCCTCGGCTGCTCGCTGCCGGAGTTCGTCTCGGGTGCGCGCCGCCGGATCGCCCTGTTCCCCAGGGAGTTCCAGCCGGAGGGCCACACGTTCGGCGAGCACGTCGCGTTCACCGGCCCCTGCCTGACCGAACGCGCTTTCCAGGGCACGTGGCAACCTCCGCCGGACAGGCCGGTGGTACTGGCGACGACGAACACGCAGGTCTGTGCGGACGCGGCACGCGGGATGCCGTGGCACCTCGTCACGAAGGACAAGGTTCTGAGCCCCGCGGTGAACGTCGAGACCCACGACGAGGTGCCGCAGCTCGCGGTGCTGGAGCACGCCAGTGTGTTCGTGACGCGCGGCGGCATGGGCGGGGTGATGGAGGCGCTGCACCACGGCGTCCCGATGATCGTCGTGCCGCACATGACCGACCAGCGGCTCCACGGCCAGCGGATCGAGGAACTGGGGCTCGGTGTGCTGCTCGACACGGTGACCGTGGAGAGTGTGCGCTCGTTGGTGGATCAGCTGGCGTCGGATTCCGCGATTTCCGCGCGGGTGAAGGACATGCAGCGCATGATTCACCGGGCGGGCGGCAGCGCGTCCGCCGCGGACGTCGTCGAGGAGGAACTGGCCCGGTGAGACGGATCTGGGACGACGCGGTCCGCGCGCTCGGCGGCGCGCCGGACGCGGGCGATCTGATGGAGCGCTACGCCGAGCCGCACCGGACCTACCACAACGCCTTCCACGTGGTGTCCGTCGTCCGCGACTCGTCGGCGCTGGCCGACGCGTTCGCGTTCACGGTCGAGGAGCGCGCGATCCTCGCGCTGGCGGCCTGCGCGCACGACGTGATCTACGACAGCGAGCCCGGTGAGGACGAACGCGCATCGGCCGCGTGGGCCCGCGAACGCCTGGCCGGCCTGCAGGAAACGCACATCGCACGCGTGGAGTCGCTGGTGCTGGCGACGATCACGCACTCGTCCGACGACCCGCTGGCGCACGTGCTGCTCGACGCCGACCTGGCCATCCTCGGCTCGCAGGCGGAGCACTACGACCGCTACAGCCAGGCCGTCCGCCGGGAGTACGCGCGGTACGACGACGCGACGTGGCGGGCGGGCCGGGCGAAGGTGCTGAAGACCCTGCTCGACCGCGAGGTGCTGTTCGTGACCGAACCCGCGCGGCAGCGGTGGGACGACGCCGCGCGGACCAACCTCGCCCGCGAGCTCCAGTCCCTGGCCTAGAGCACCGCGCGGGCGGCCTCACTGGTCACCGGAAACCTCGAGACGTGCCTTCCTGACGCTGTAACCGAAGTAGACGGCGAACCCGACGGCCATCCAGACGAGGAACGCGATCCACGCGTCCAGCCCGAGGCTGAACATCATGTAGACGCAGAACCCCAGGCCCACCAACGGCGTCACCGGGGAGAACGGCACGCGGAAGGTGCGCTCGCGGTCCGGTTCGGTGCGGCGCAGGACGATCACCGCGATGTTGACCAGTCCGAACGCGAACAGCGTGCCGATGCTCGTCACGTCGGACAACGAGCCCAGCGGCACCAGTGCGGCCAGCACCGCGATGAACAGGCCGACGACGACGGTGTTCACGAACGGCACACCGGTGCGCGGGCTGAGCTTCGCGAAGATCGACGGCACGAGCCCGTCGCGGGACATGGCGTACAGGATGCGCGTCTGTCCGTAGAGGACGGTCAGCACGACGGAAGTGGTCGCCACGACAGCGCCGATCGACAGCAGGATCGGCCAGATCGCGCCGTCGACGTTGTCGGTCAGCACCCGGCTCAGCGCCGCCTCGGTGCCCTCGAACGTCTGCCACGGCATGGCGCCCACGGCGGCGAGGGCGACCGCGCAGTACAGCGCGGTGATCACGACCAGCGAGATGATGATCGCGCGCGGCAGGTCGCGCTGCGGGTTCTTCGCCTCCTCACCGGCGGTCGACGCGGCGTCGAACCCGATGTAGGAGAAGAACAACGTGGCCGCGCCGGCGCTCATGCCCGCCAGCCCCAACGGGAACAGCGGCTGCAGGTTGCCCGCCTTCAGCGCGGTGAACGCGACCGCGCAGAACATCAGCAGCGCGCCGACCTTCACCCACACCAGGATCGTGTTCGTGCGCGCACTGCCCTTCGAACCGCCGAGCAGCACCAGCATGGCGATCACCACGACCAGCACGGCGGGCACGTTGACGATCCCGCCGTCACTCGGCGGCTGGCTCAGCACGTCCGGGATTCGCAGTCCCACCACCAGGTGCAGCAGCTCGTTGACGTACTGCCCCCACCCGACCGCGACCGCCGCGACCGAGACGCCGTACTCCAGCACGAGGCACCAGCCGCAGACCCACGCGACGATCTCGCCGAGGGTCGCGTAGGTGTAGGAGTACGAGGAGCCGGACGCGGGGATCAGGCCCGCAAGCTCGGCGTACGACAGCGCGGAGAACAACGCGGTGATGCCCGCCAGCACGAACGACAGCACGATGGCGGGCCCGGCCATCGGCACCGCCTCCCCCAGCACCACGAAGATGCCGGAGCCGAGCGTGGCACCGATGCTGATCATGGTGAGGTGGCCGACACCCATGGTGCGCTTGAGTTCGCCGCCAGGGTGAGTCAGCTGGTCGATCGGCTTGCGCCGCAACACCCGCGCCCCGATGCGCTGTTGGTTGCTCATCAGGACAACCTAACGCCCACCAATGGAACTACCGGCCACCAACGGGGCGGAACGTGCGGCGGTACGTGTCCGGTGGCACACCGACGGTCCGGTGGAAGTGCCGGCGCAGCGTCGTGGCGGTGCCCATCCCGGACGCCTCCGCGATCAGGTCGACGCTGTCGTCCGTCATCTCCAGCAGTTCCTGCGCGCGCCGGATGCGCTGGATGTGCAGCCACTGCAACGGCGTGGTGCCCGTCACCGCCCGGAAGAGCCGCGCGAGGTGCCGTGAGCTCATGCTGGCCTGCCGCGCCATGTCCTCGACGGTGATCGTCTGGTCGAACCGCGCCGAGACCCAGTCGAACAACTCGGTGAGCGGATGCCCTTCACCCGACGGCACCGGCGCCGGCACGAACTGCGCCTGCCCACCGTCCCGGTGCGGCGGCACCACGAGCCGGCGCGCCGCCGTGTTCGCCGTCGCGGTGCCGTGGTCGCTGCGGATCACGTGCAGGCTCAGGTCGATGGCCGCCGCCTTGCCCGCGCTCGTCAGCACCTGCCCGTTGTCGACGTAGAGCACGTCCGGGTCGACGTCGACGCGCGGATACCGCCTGGCCAGCTCGTCGGTGTGCGCCCAGTGCGTCGTCGCCCGGAGCCCGTCGAGCAGCCCGGCCTCGGCCAGCACGAACGCGCCCGTGCACAACGACACGATCCGCGCGCCCTTGTCGTGGGCCGCCTTCACGGCTTGGACGAGTTTCGGGTCGAGCGGCGCATCCACGTCCTCGATGGCGGGCACGATCACGGTGTCCGCCTGCTCGAGCCCGCTGAGCGGCAAGTCGGGTTCCAGCGTGAACCTGCCGAGACGAGACGTCTCGTCTCCGCAGATCCGGACCTCGTAGCCGAGCTGCGGGGCGGTGAAGATCTCGTACGTGGCGGTCAGCTCGAAGTGCAGCATCCCGCTGGCGACGGCGAAGGCGAGCATGTCCGAAAGTGTACGCATCGTGTCGTTCCAGACACTGGCTCGAGCCCTGCCCGGCAGCTTGACTGGTCCACATGGGACACAACATCGCGGTCTACGGCGCATCCGGCACCACGGGGCAGTTCGTCCTGGCAGAGCTGGAGAAGCGCGGCCACGACCCGCTGCCGTTCGGACGCGCGCAGGCCACCGCCGACGACCCCGCCGCCCTGGACCGCGCTCTCGAAGGCGCGGCCGCGGTGATCAACACAGCCGGTCCGTTCGCCGTCACCGCCGGCCCGCTGATCGCCGCCGCCGAACGCGCCGGCATCCCGTACGTCGACGTGGCGGCCGAGATCGAGGCGAACGCCGACACGTTCGCCCGCGGCGCCTCGATCCCGGTGGTGCCCGCGATGGCGTTCTTCGGCGGCCTCGGCGACCTGCTGGTCACCGCCGCGATGGCTGGCTGGGACTCCGCCGACGAGGCCCACATCGCCTACGGGCTGAGCGGCTGGCAGCCCACCGCTGGCACGCTCACCGCAGGTCAGGTCTCCCGTGAACGCCGTGACGGCCAGCGCGTGCGGTTCCGCGACGGAGCCCTGAGCTACCACGGTGACACCGCACCGCTCCTGGACTGGGAGTTCCCGGGCGGCACCCGCCAGGTGATCGGCGAGTTCTCCATGGCCGACGTCGTGACGGTGCCGAGCCACCTGCGGATCGCCACGGTGACCAACTACATGTCGGCGGAAGCCGCCAGCGGCCTGCAGGCGGCCCAGACCAGGCAGGAACCCGAGACGTTCGAGGTCGACGTGCGCGTACGCAGGGCCGGCGAGGAACGACGGCTGACCGCGTCAGGCAAGGACATCTACGCCGTGAGCGCCCCTCTAGCCGTGGAAGCGACCGAACGCCTGCTGAGCGGCCGTTCCAACGTCACCGGCGTAGCCTCCGCAGGCGCGATGTTCGACGCCCTCGACTTCCTGGCGTCCCTCGACGACGTCATCCAGACCAGGCACCGTTCTTGATCGACGCCCGCGAACTCCGTACGCCAGCAGGGGAAACGGCCTCAGCCCGCAGGGGTGGGTCGCGATGTCGCGAAGCGACGAGCCGACCGGGGGTCCGGGGGCGTGCCCCCGGCGTGGGGGTCTGGGGGCTCGGCCCCCAGAGGACACCCGAGAACGAGAAAAGGCGAGTGCTGTCCACGAACAGCACTCGCCCATCGAGTGGGCCTACCGCTCCAGCAGTCGAACCGCGATGTGCTGGTCAACGGGCCTGAAATCACGATCCGCCCAGTCGGTACCCGGCGTCGGGCTACGGGCGGTTCCCGATGACCACTACGAGAGAGCCTTCGGCGGGGAGGGACCGCGCGCTGTGGGTGCAGTGCGTCTGCACTGCATTGGTCGCTTTGGGGGCGGCTTACGTCTCGTACCGGCATGGGCGCGAGTTCGCGTTGCGGTTCGGCGCGGACGAGGTGACGGCCGCGATCTGGCCGTTGATCGTGGACGGACTATTGACCACGGCCACTGTCGAGCTGTGGAAGACGTCAGGTGACGGCCGCCGTGCCGAGGGCCGCTGGGCGGCCTGGCCGTCCTTCGCGTTCGGCATCTGCCTCTCGCTCTGCGCGAACGTGGCCACGGCTCGAGAGCCGAGTGTGTTCGCCATTGCGGTGGCGGCGTGTCCTCCGCTGGCGCTGCTGCTGGCGGTGGAGCTGCTGAATCGCGCGCTCAAGCGACACCGTGCCGAGGCTACGTGCGAGACCGCAATCGAGACGGACGAGACGGCAATGGCAGACGAGGAGACCGGGTGGTGCGTCTCGCTGTCGTCTCGGATGAGGCTCGCTCGCTGGACGCGCCGACCGCGGAGCAGCGGATGTGGGCGTACTACATGACCGAGCGCTCGAAGGGACGCATCCCGACCGGCGCGGAGTTGGACCGGATCGCGGGTACCAACAACTATGGCCGTCGGGTGCTCCGGCGGTGGCTACAAGCCGGGCAACTGCCAACGGGAACGATCGGCAGCCCCAAGAGCTCAGTGCCGTAGAAGTCCGATCAGGCCACGTCCGAGGCGATCTGTCTCGTAATCCGGTGGAGCAGCGGCAGGAGGAAAATCACGTTCCGTTCAGCCAGCGACGGTAGGCGGCGATCCACTCCGCTCCCTCAGGCGGGGACGTCGGCAGTGGCAGGTCGAGGATCGCGATGCGCTGTTTGGCCCGACCGCGCGTGCACATGGCTGCGATCTGTTCGTCGTCGGTCAGGTCGACGCCCGTCACTGTCACGTCCACGCCCAGCACCACGGTCTGGAACGGCACGGCGAGGTTGTCCTCGAGCACGGTGTAGAAGCCGGTGATGCACTCACTGTCGCTGTAACAGTCGACGGTCGCCTCAGCGACCAGGGCATCCAGCGCTTCTCGCTTCGATCGACTCAACCGGACCGCCTTCCCGTCAATCGCTTCCTGGAAGCGAACTCACCTATCCCAGCGCGTAGGCCTGATGCCGTCCAGGCCGACCCTTCCAGGGGCATGCGATCACCGCGTGCTTGGGTCGAGGCCGAGCCGCTGACGTTCGGCGGCGATGATCCGCTGCTCAGCGGGAACCGCCTCGTCTCGCGTCACGTCGACCTTCTGGTGCAACGAACTGTCGACCGCACGAGCATCAGCTTCCTTGGCCGCGCTCTTGCGTGCGTACTCGTCGAACAACTGCTGCTTCTCCTCGATGATCTCGCGCATGCGCTCGTCGACGGAGTTCTTGGCCAGCAGCCGATGCACATGCACCTTTCTGGTCTGCCCCATGCGGTGAGCACGGGCGATCGCCTGCGCCTCAGTACTGGGTTTCCACTGCGGCTCGGCAAGGATCACCACCGAGGCCGCCTGCACGTTGAGCCCCACACCACCTGCCTCGATCTGGCTCAGTAGTACAGCGTGACCATCGATCCGGGAGAACTCGTCGACCATCTCCTGTCGCTTGGCCGCTGCCACCGACCCGGTCAGCGCACCCGCCGTGTTGCCGGCGAGCGCTTGCTGCACCGCCTCCAGGACACCGCGGAAGTAGGAGAAGACGATGACCTTCCACCCGTTGTCCTTCGACTCCTCGATGATTTCGAGCAACCGCACCATCTTCGCCGAATCGCGGTGGTTCGGCGTGGCGTAGGCGGCCTGCCGCATCGCCATGAAGTTCCGTTCGACCGCCACCCGGTAGACGCGTTCGTCGGCGTCGGACAGCTGAACCCAATCCTCCATCTCCAGACACTCCGGCAACTCCTGCAGCACGTCCTCCTGGTTGCGCCGCAGGTACACCGGCGCCACAGCCCGCCTGAACGTCGTCGCGCTCGCCATCCGCCCGAACCGATCCAACGACGAGGCGATGCCCGGCCGCAGATGGTCCACGAGCGACTGGAACTCCTCGACCCGGTTTTCCATCGGCGTACCAGTCAGGAACAGAGTTCGCTCGGCATTGGTCGCCAGCGCAGCAACGGCCCGGGAGCGTTGCGCTTCCTTGTTCTTGATGTAGTGCGCTTCGTCGACGATCAACAGCTGGATTCCGTGCTCGTCGGGGAGCGGCAACTTGGAGACGGTGCCGAATGTCGTGACCGCGACCCCACCCCGGCGCGACCACACTCGTGTCGCACCGTCGCGGTCCGCCCCGTGCAACGCATGCGCGGTGAGTGTCGTGTGTTTGCCAATCTCGTTGATCCAGTTGATCAGTACGCTGGCCGGACAGACGACCAGAAACCGCGTGCGCCCGTTCGCCGCGAGATGAGCGGCGGTGGCGAGGGCCTGGATCGTCTTGCCCAGTCCCATTTCGTCGCCGATGATCGTCCGTTCCTGCAGGATCGCGTACTGCGCGCCGAAGACCTGGTAGCCCCGCAACGTGGTCTTGAGCCGGTCGGTGTTGAGCGGCACCGCCTGGATCTTCTTGACCAACTCGGCCGGCGCAAAGCCATGGGCCGCGTCGTCGTCGGCCGCGCGGATCGCGCCTGGAATCGTGGCCAGCAGAGCGTTGATGCCAGCTGCGTCGCGTTCGTACTCACGCCACACCTCGGCGGCCGGGCGATTACCGGATTGCGCGAGTTGCAGCACCGCGGTCGCACGCTGATGCAGACCAGTCGCACTGCCACCGGTAAGGAGCTGTTCCAGTCGCGCAAGGGCGGTAAGAGCTGCGGTGCGCGCGGTCTTGCCGGAGAAAAGCATCTTTGCCCGCGAGCCGGCCGGTTCCGCAGCGGCAGAGAGACCCTGTAGGTGCGGTCGGATGTTGGTGGCCAACGCATGCAGCGCGGTGGCGGCGACTCGCGTGTCACGCCACGCCACGAGCAACCCCAGCAGGTGGGTCTCACCTCGGCCCGGCCGATCGGGGTCGAACCGAACGGACACCTCGCCCCGCACCTGGGTGGCCAGCTGCCAAGCTGCTTGGTGGATTTCCTGGGCTGACGACGGGCCGATGCCCGGCACGGTTTGCAGTACCGACGGCGGCACCGCCACCACATCGGCCACCATGTGAAAGTACTTCTCCAACTCCCCGAACCGCACACCCTTGCGGACGGCCTCCCGCAGTTTCGACGCGGGAAGCTGACGGAGGTTGTTGGTGGTCTGTTGATTCAGCAACTCGCCGACGCGATGTCGAACCGCTTGTTCCACATTGGCCGGCGCCGCGGCAGCGCGATCGGCCAAGTCCATCAGGGTCCTTGCGTGCTCCAGCATCTGGCGAGCGGCGCCACCGACCTTGCGCTTGGCGGCGACGAGGTCAACGTCGTCTCCCATTTCTCCCCCTCCGCGCGCACGCGTCGTCGAGAAAGCATCGAACATTCGTTACGCAGTGTTACAACGGCACCGCAGGCCAAGCCGCCTTCAACATCGTGCTGATCTGCTCGGCGACCTCCTGGTTAGGGTCGCCGCAGGTGTCGAAAGCAGTGGCTACCGCGGCCCCCGGCAACGTCGTGCCCAGTCGTTTTCGGCGCGGTAGACGGACCCGCCAGCCGCAACAGCTTCTCGGCGGCACGCACGACCAGCACTAACTCATCGTCCCCACCCGTGACCGCGGCGGGTCGAGCATCGGATGAGGGTGACGCTGCCGGAAATTGCGGCAACGTCACCCCTCACCTCGGGTCAAGCGGCTCCGTGGGACTCGGGCGTGCTCACGAGTTCGGGACCGGACGCGTGAGCACCGGCCAGCGCGACAAGTGCCTCGTCGAGCAAGCGCCGGACGGCGGAGTTCAGGGCGGTGCACTCGCTGTCGATCTTCGTCGCCGACTTCTGGATCGAGGCGGACAGCTTCTTGACCGAGTCGACCTTCACCAGGTGGGTGAGCGCCTCGGCGATCTTCTCCTCGGCCGTGGTGACCTGGTGGACGCCCTTGCGGCTCGCGGTCGCGATGGCGGTCGTCCGCAGGAGCATGATCACGGTGCGCAGGAGGTCGGAACTGTCGTTGTCGGGGTCGAAGGCCAGCACGAGCCGCTGTGCGCCGATGACCCGGAGCGTCTGACCACCGTTCTGGTCGATGCTGCGGACGAGGCCCAGCGAGGCGACGGCATCACGGTTGCGTTCGGCTTCGGCGAGGTAGTCGGTCCAGCCCGAGCGGGTCGAGTCGGTCATCTCGATGACGACACGAGCGGCTCCGTCGTTCAGGCTCAGGACACCGTCGCCCTTCTTGCACCGCGGCAGGTGTCCGGTCACCGACCCGGTGTCCGTGTAGTCGTCTCCGAGTCCGGCGGCGATACCCACCAGAACGGTGTGCACCGAGCCGGCGTAGGACTCGCCCTTGATCGGAGTCACCTTGGCGAGCGCGGTCGTGGCCTCGCGGACCCGCAGCACGGTCGACACCTCCTCGATCTTGCTCGTCAGCTCGGCGTGCTGCTCGACCAGTTGCCGCGTGAGCTGCTCCTGCCGGGTGGTGAGTTCGGCGGCGTGCCGGGCCATCGGAGAGGTCGGGTCGGCCGGGTCGAACTGTCGAGCGGCCTTGGCCAGGAGGTCGGCTGTCCCGGCGCTCACCTTCGCGTCGAGGTCGGTGCCGAACCTGTCGAGCACGGGCTGGAGCCGCTCGACGAGTTCGGGCCTCTCTCCGGCGAAGAGACGGCGCAGCTCCGAGTTGAACTCCTCCTTCGCGGTCTTCACCGCCGTGGTGAGCTCCCTGCGACTCTGGAAGTCCGCGTCCGTGATCGCCGTTTTCGCATCACGAGCCGCCGCCATGACGGCTTCGGACGCGTCCTTCACCGCCTGGGTCGTGAGTTCGGCCGCCTGAGCGGTGGACTGGGCGGTCTTGTCCCCGACGTCCTTCAGCAGCCGTTCGACACCCTGGACCTCCTGCGCCTGTCCGATCACGCTCAGCGTGTGGGCGCCGAGGCCTATGGCCTCGGCGACGTAGTTCGTCAGGTCGGCGGCGGCGAGGCTGTCAGGGTCGTCCACGAGCGGGCCGCGCTCACCGGAGACCCAGCGCAGGGCCTCTCGGGTGACTTCCTGGTCGTCGATCGTCAGTCGCTCGACTACGACCGCCGAGACGTCGTCGGTGAAACGAGCGGCGTGCTCGAAGTGCTTGTTCATTGGATCTCCTGCGGGAAGCGCTGCCGATGATCGGCAGCGGGCCCAAACAGCTTGGCTAGCCGCAGTAGGTTTGTCTTTCAACGTCGTTGATAAGTCGGGTTATCAATAAGCTTGGAAACTATTCCAGCATTCGCGGCGATACTCTGCGTGTCGAGGAACGGCAGGTCAGGTCGAGGGGGTGTGTCGTGGCAAGCGGCAGGCCTACGTTGACGTTGAAGGACATCGCGTATCTTGCTCGTGTTCGCCGTCCAGTCGTGAGCATGTGGCGCAAACGGGCGAGCGTCCGCGGTGTACACGTGCCCTTCCCCCAACCTGTCGAGGTCTCGGGTGGGATGGAGCGCTTCCGACGCCAGGACGTCGTCGAGTGGCTGAAGCTCACCGAGAGGGGTAACAACCCAGAGGCGAATCTCGACGCACCAGCGTTGAGCGTGCCCGATGACGTACCTCTGGACGAACTCGTCATGTGGCTCTGCCTCGCGACGGCGACCGGGGGGAGGAATTGGCGGAGACGACAGCCGAGGGCCGCATCACGCTGGCGCGCGGCGTAGACCCCGACGACCGGATGCTGTTACGTGAGGTGCAGGCGTCCGCTCCTGCCGTCGGCACGCTGTCCTTCGTCGACGACCTGGTCGAGGCGTCGTACGGCCCGCGCGAGGCACTAGACCGGCTTGACCGTGGTCGAGCCGCACGGGCGTCGGGCACTCGTGACCTCACCTCCGACGCGGTGGGCCTCATCCGTGCCATCGCTGAAGCCTGTTCCCTCCACCTCGACCCCGAGGGCGTAGCGCTTGTCCACAACGGACCGGTGTCGAGCGTGACGCTGGGGCTCGCCGACACCTGGAGGGGACCCTGATCAGGAAGCTTTCAGCCGGGTCGGCTCGGGTGCTCACTGCGTCTGGACCGCGTCGTAGAACGACTTCGCGAGTTCACGCAGCGGCCCCCGGCACTCCTGCGACCTCGGCGCGGGCTTGTCCGCAGGCTTGTTGACGAGAATCAGCACGGCGTTGACGTCGAGGATGATCAGGGTGCAGCTGTCCCTGTCCTTCGGTGTCAGCCACTTCGCCTTCTCGCCGACCTTCACGTCCTCAGCCGCACCGTCATCAGCAGGATCGGCCCCCGGCTTGGACGTCACGTCGTAGACCTCACGGGCCTTGAGTGCTCCTCTGCCTGGACCGGCAGGTCCCGAGACGTCGCTCTTCTCGTCCCGCCACGCCGACACCTGCAGGTTCACCCGTGGCCAGTCCGGGATGCGCTGGAACTCGCATCCGGTCAGCATGTCGGACACCGAGGGGTCTTCGTTGCCGGACCGGAACGGCGGCAGACCTGTCACCCTCTGCGTCACCTGCCGACAGGTCGGCAGCTCCGTGTACTTGGCGCGAACGGGCGCAGGCGATGTCGCCGAGGTCGGCGACGCGATGGACATGCCCTGCGGCCTGCCGCTCACCGCGTCGCCACCGGTGCACGCCGCCGCACTCAACGCGAGGACCGCCATGCCCAGGATCCCAGCGGATCGGTTCACTGTGCTCCCAGCCCCTTCCACAGGTCCTCTTCTGCGGCGGACAAGTCCGAGTTCATGTGCGACTGGTGCCCTCGCGGGCGTACGTGGCCTGGCTGAAGTGGCCCATGGCCACGTGGATGCGGGTCGCCTCCGTGGTGCCGAAACTGCCGATCTTCACGGCGTCACCGTTGCGAGGCTGGATGATCAGAACTTGGCTGCGGGTCAGCCGGACCTCCTGGATCTCGGCCCAGCCGAGGTGCGCTCCATGCCACTGAAGGCCGTCGGGTGAGATCGCGATCATCGGTGTTCGAAACAACCGGAACCCGAAGTCGGTGAGGACGAGCGCCACCGCGGTCCAGGACGCGATCGTCATACCGGTGGTCACCGTGTCGCCCTGGAAAGCCGACGAGGTGTAGACGAACACTCCGATGCAGCCGAGAAGGAGGAAGAAGAACATCAGCCACCCACGTGGGTACTGGGTGAAGACTCGCACGGTGCGATCGGGTTTCGTCATGTTGTCCGGCCGTTGGTAGCGCACCGGTCTGGGGCGGGGCTTCCGCCGCTCGGGCAGTAGCCGCCACGCGATCGCGATATACACGTAGAACCAGAGAACGCCGAACGGCAGAAGCAGGACCATGCCCCACCCCGCGTACGGGCGCACCGGATACAGGTCACCGCGGTTGAACCCTTCACCGGCCACCTGCTTGCCGATGAGATCGGGCCGGAGGAAGCCTCGCGCCGTCGTGGTGACGACGTTGCCGTTGACCTTGTTCGTGACCGTGGCGCTGCACTCGTACACCCAGCCGAAGCCGCGCAGGGTCACAGGGCCGTGCCGGTCGCACGAGGTGGCGACGATGATGTGACTGGCGTCGCTCAGGTTCTCGGTCTCGACCTTGTCCGAGAAGTAGTTGAAGATCGTCGCGCCGAGCAGGTACCCGAGAACCGGAACGATCAGGAACGCGAAGATCCGATGCAGGACTCGGACGGCCTTCATCCGCTGTCGGCCTCTCTGCGCTTCTCCTCCTGCTTCTCTTCTTCCTCGGCCCGCAGGTCCCGCCACGTCCGCCAGCCGCCGCCATCCTTGGCCTTGTCCTCCCAGTCGTGAAACTTGGTGGACTCCTTGACTGCCTCGATCCCCAGCTTGGGAAGGAACTCGGCGGGCGCGTTCTTGAAGCCGTCGACCGCGACCTTCTTCGCCTCGCCCAGCGCGTCCCTGGCCATGTCGGTGAAGGAGAAGTCAGCAGCGCGACGCCGCCTGTCCGCTTCGGCACTTTTCGTAAGAATGCCGACGAAGTCGTCGCCGCTCTTGGAGAGAGCGGTCTTGGCGTTGACCAGGATGTCGTCGAGCTTCTTGAACAGCCCTCCAGCGTTGCTGAACGCCTTGGTGAGCCTGCGGCAGGCCTCCAGAGCCTTGTTCGCCCACTTGACAGCGACAGGGACGCACTCGGCGATCGCGCCCGCGAGGCCCGCGCCGGCCGCTGCGACGGCGGGTGCCCACCGGAGGCAGATCGAGATCAGTTTGCCGATGGCGTCGGAGACGATGTCGCGCACGATGTCACGGACGACCTTGAGCACGATCTTGCATGTCCGGACGAGGCTGGCGATCCCTCCGGCGGCGGTCGCGACGCCCGCGTAGGTGTCGGCGCGATCGACACCGAAACCCCGGTACTGAGCGCTGTCCTTGCCGGTCCACCCGGTGGTGTCGTTGTTGACCCAGTTCCTGAGGTCGTCCGAGGTGTCCTTCAGATGGTCGGACACGGACTCCCAGGTCTTCGCCATGCCGTCCAGGGCTTCCTGGTCACCGATGAGCCAGTCCAGTGGCTCCTTCAGAAACCAGACGTGCTCGACCAGCCACCCGAAACCCGCGCTGAACAACGCCGCCAGCGGATCGACGAGAACACCCGCCACGCCGGCGACCGTCGCACCCGCGTTGATCAGGCCTTCTGCCCAGTTGCCGCTCGAGAAGCCCTTCACCGTCTCGGTGGCGTCGTGGAAGATCCCCGCGCCCTCCGTGAACGGCGTCTTCTCGCCGGTGTTCACGAGGTAGTTCTGGCGTGGCGTGGGCGCCTGTCCCATCGTGGTCATCGGTCGTGCATCCCGTCGAAGATGTCGGACTGCGCCTGCTCGTGTTCCTCGATGTGCTTACGCCACCCGTCGAACCGCTTGACGTGGTCGCCCGAAGCGTCCGCTGCCTGGCGCATGGTGTCCATCGCAGCGTTCTGCGCGGCGGTGCAGAGAGCCGCGAGTGGGAAGCCGAGCTTGCCGAACGCCTCCATGTTGGACACGACCTGCGCTGCGCTCAACGCGTAGTTCACCTGCTGGCCGACGTTGTTGAGCTTTGTCGCGTGGGCCTGCATCTCGACCAGGTCGATTCGGTAGGTCATCGCAGGAACCCCTTGTTGCTGAAGTCGTCGTCATCATCCTGCGGCGGACGGGGCCGCTGCGGGCGAGGTGGCACTGGTGGTGGGGGCGGTGGCGCGTCGTCCTCGATCGCACCGAGCCGCGGTGGGCCCTCGCCATACCCGCCACCTCCCGGCACGTACTGGGGCGGAGGTGGCGGCTGGGCACTGCGCAACTTGTCCATCATGAAGTGCATCGCCTCGGAGTCAGCGCCGAGCATCGGCGACATCGCCTCCTGCACCGTCGAGGCAACCCGGCTCTGCGCGGCCTGCACCACACGCAGCACCTCCTGAGCGACGATGTCGCCTTCCTTGCGCTGCAACGAGTTGCCGAGCTTCAGATCCACGAGGTTGCCGGCATCGTTGACCGTGACGACGATCTGACCGTCAGCGCTGCGTTCCATGACACGCAGGTTGGCCAAGGTCTCGCGTATCGCGTCGCTCTTGCGCTGGGCTTCAGCCAGCTTGCCCTCGTACTGATTGAGGATCTGATCCGGGTCAGTCATCGGCCCACTCGGTCCTTCTCGTTGTTCTTCTCAACTACTGCCACCAGTGCTCCGCTGCGGATGCGCTCGGAAAGTCGCGCTTCAGCCGACAGGCTGCGTCAGAGCCTGGACGCTGGCGACGGTTTCATTCTCCGAGCACCGGAGGGGCCACGAGCGTGTCGTTGCCGAAGATCTCGTCCGGATCTGGCTCGAGCAGATAGGACGGGGAAGTCCGCTCGATGTCCTCGTCACCCTGGCCTTTGGCGGCACCAGCGCCCATGCCACCCATCGCGCCGACACTGGTGCCACCACGTCCGGCACCACCACCGGCGGCCGCGCCACCACGTCCTGCCGCGCTCTCGCCGCCCGGCATGACGCCCGCTGAACCACCAGGACCGAAACCTTTGGCAGCATTCGGATTGCCGAGGCCAGCACTGCCACCAGGGAGCCGGCCACCGCCCGTGCCGCCCGTGCCACTGCTGCCACCGCGGCCAGCCGGCCCGCCGCCGGCTCGGCCGCCAGGACCGCCCTGGGTGCTTTTGGAACCGGAATTCGGGCCGGGCAGCGGTCCGCCGAGGTTGAGATTGGTGTTGCCGCCCAGCTGGTTGTTTCCGCCCTGGTTGCCCAGGTTCGGCCCGTTGCCGCCGAGATTGTTGTTGAGACCGCTGGTATTCGTGCCACCGGTACCCGATGTCGGGGGCGCCGTCCAGGACGTGTTCGTGGTGTCGTTACCGACCCGTGGGGGAGGCGTGTTGCCCTGACCGGTGAAACCAGGGTTCGGTGCGATCGGCGGCCTGCCAGGATCGACCGGCTCCTTCGGCGGGGCTGGGGGCTCGGGTGCGAACGCGGGCTGGGCTGCGGCGGTCTGTGCGACGGTGCGGTCGTAGGTCTCCACCGCTCGCGCCGCCTGTTCGTGATCAGCCTGCTGTTGCTGAAACGCCGCCTGATCCGCCGACACCTGCTGCACGAACGCAATCGGGTCGGTGATCGACATCAGCCGTTCCCGCGACGCCGCCGCGTCGAAGGGCTGCGCGGGCGGTGGTGGAACGTTGTTCTTCGCATCGCTCAGCGCACGAGCTTGTTGCGTGAACAACGTTCCCGCAAGCTGTGCCGCGGTGCCGGTCTCGCCGGCGCGGTTGCTCATGTTGGCCAGCGCCTGCCGGGCACCATCACCGGCCTTGCCGGTCCAGTCGGCCTCGCTGCTGCCGATCGCCGTGGCGACCTCGTCGTTGAACGTGGCCAGCTCGTTGCCGATCTGCGTCCACACGTCGGCGATCTCACCGATCGCACCAGCATCGACCCCGTTGTTTACCGACTCGTGCAGCTGTTGGTGCGGGATGCCGATGTAGTTGGCGTCGGGCTGCCCAGGCGCTGACCGCGTCAGCACCTGCTGCTTGAGCTGTGCCGCCTGCGCGTCCAGCACGTCGTTAACGCGGTTCGGCGCCTCGACCAGTTGCATCACCATCCCCAGAAACGGGCCGTACTGCCCTTGGACCTCGGCAGTGACCCGTTCCTGTACCTCCTGACCGGTCTGCACCTCCGCGTGGCGCTGCACGCCGTAACGCGAGTACACATCGGACGGTCTACCCGGCGCTCCCTCGTTCATCCCCCGCAACCCCTTTCCCGACAACGCCCGCTACGGCAGCTTCGGCTCGACCAACTCAGCGATCTTCAACGCAGGCGGACACGGATCAGTCGACGCGCCGGCATTCAGCGTGACGTCTACCCGCGACGACGACGTAACCCCAATGGCGACAATGCAACTGCCACCAGCGCCTACCAACTGCTTCGCTTGGTGGTTGCCGACCTTGATGTCCTTGATCTCGCCACCGGTCGCCTGAACACCCGCCAGCCCCACGTCCGTCCGAATACCCACCGAAAGAAAGACCCGATTGGGAGCAAACTCGCAGCCACGCGAGGACCCGATCTTCTGCGGCTTGGGCTCTTCTTTCAGGGGACCCAACACCTGTTCTGCTTCGCTCCCGGTCAGCAGGCTGCACGGATCAGCGTCTGTCAGAGAGCCGCTGGCGTTGGTCGAGGTCGGCGAACTCGTCGAAGTGCGGGTGTCCTCACTGGAGGTGGGGTTACCGGTGTCCGGCACGGGCTTGGGATCACCGGGGGTCGAGCCGGTGCACGCGGTCATGGCGACCAATGCGGCGGCGGCCAGGCTGGTCAGGACGATCCGAGAGTTCACGAGTTCGTATCCCTGGTTGGTCAGGCGGAAAGAGTGGGGCCACCGGCCTTGGTGATGCCTTGCTTGGCGTCCTCGTCAGTTGCCTGGTAGGCAGCCATCGCCTTTTCCACGTCGGAGCGCATCTGCTCCAGCTTCTTCTGGAGATCCTTCGCCGCGGTGATGAATCCTTGCGCCGGGTCGGTGGCGATAGTCGCCAAGTAAGGCTTGTAGACCTGCGCGGCGGGAGTCGTCCCCAACGGCGGTTGCTGGCTGATGACGTCCGACCTGCCGAGAGCACGTGTGATGCCGTCGTACATCTTGTCAATGGCCTTGATCAGCGCTTGGCCACCGTGTTCGTTTACTCCGACACCGTCAGCAACGGAGGCCGAGAAGGCGGCCACCGAGTCGCTGATGCCCTTCATCCCGGCGAAGAATGCCTCAGGCATCGCCGTGCCCCTCTCTACGCTGCGTCGTTCAACGGTAACAACCAGTCGCAGCCGTGTCCCAGGATCCGACGTATCAGCCGGCCCGCCGGTTCCTCTCGCTACCGATGCGAATCAACGATCCGGTTGAGGTGCCGGTCGAGAGCTGACTGGTCAGCAGGCGTGTAGGTGGCCGTATGCCGACCATCCGGAGCGGTGGTCGGAATCACCGCGTACCGCCCGGCGTCGGTGTCCAGATAATTGATCGTCCCGAGTTCGGTTTCACGCCCGTGGCGGCCACGCGCGGAGACCGAGAAGTACCCAGCGCCCAGCCTCGGGCGACGCAGGATCTCCTCGGCGACTGCCTGCGGCCCTGCGGGCGATGGACCAGTGGCCTTCACCGCGGTACGGAACGTCATCTCCGAGAAGTCCTCCTCTGCCCGCCGCCGCCCCGTGGGGGCCGAGGTGTCGGTCACCGTGACCGACACGCCAGGACCTGAACGCATCGGAGGCAGCAGCCGCACCAGGCCGGGCACGATCGCGTCAGACTGACACAGGTGGAAAGCGACCGTTTCGCCCTGCTGCTCGGCCACCACGCCCGTACGCCCATCGGTCGCGGCGAGTGCCGTGGGTTGGGCTTCACCGGCGGTGCCGACCAGTGCGATCACCAGGTGCCCGCGGGCGAACACGTGCAACGCCTCCACCAGTTCCGGTGCGAACTCGCCGCCACGGATCAGTCCACGGGCGGAAAGGTCCTGATGCACGGCCTCGACCAGGCGGAGCCGCTCCTCACGCGTCTTGCCGTGATGCGGGATAGCGAATGGGAAGCGCCGCACAGTGATCCGAAATGCTTCGCCGAGCACGTCCAGCGCTGCGAACGAACAGACGATCTCCCCCGACACTCTGCAACCACCCCTCGTCTGCCGCGCCGCCCCTCCACGGTGCGTGACCGGCGGACATACTGCCAGTCGAACACTCGTCAACGGAGCGTTACCGGACAGGATCAGACGAAGATCTCATCAACACCCCTCAAGTGAGACAGACGGGCTGAGCTGGACTCATTACCCGTTGGCGAACGCCGGGCCGCGCAGGATTACCTGGATCGAGTGAACTTGTTCGTGACGCGGCTGCGCGAGTTGTTCGCCGAACTTGCTCTCAGGCTTGGTCTTGATCGGCCGGGTCGGCGTCTGAAATCGATCAGGAAATCGGCAGTTGAGAGCTGCATAGTTTTCCTGCACGATGGAGGGGAAGGCCAATCATGTTCACCACTGAAGGCAGGACGAGGACACGGCCGATTGCAACATTTCGGTCACGTATAGATCGCCAAGAGGCTCCAATGATGCCACTTTCGGTCACGTTTAGGTAACTGGCCGGGATTTTCGGCCCATTTTTCGGAGTTGAGGGATGTCGAGAATTTCTCGGCACTCTCGCCGGAGGTGGTAGTGATCATGGCGGATGCCGGCAGAAGCGTCAGCGGTCGTGGCGTGGTTGGTACGGATGGGTTGACGTCTGGACCTACGTCTGGGTCCGCGAGGCCTCGGCGTTCTGAATCCGCTGCCCCACACGCCGAGGTTGCTTGCGCTAAAACCACTGGTCAACGGTGGTATCGGCGGGAACGTGCGGAAGGCCGACTGAGGAGTGGTCCTCACACATCCGAACATCGGGGGCGCGCGGGGCGCGGCGACCGGCGGGTTGGAGAGCCGGATGCGGCGCTGTGGTTCCGTCTGGTCGATCGGGACCGCCGGCTCCTGGCCCTGCTGGCCGAGCACAAAGTACTGACTACCAGCCAGATTGCCGAGATCGAGTTCCTGTCCGTGCGCCGTGCACAGGACCGATTGCGACAGCTGCGAGAGCTGGGCGTGGTGTTCGCGTCGCGTGAGTCCTACCAGCGCGGCGGGACCAGCCAGACCCGTTATGCACTCGGCTACCTCGGCGCCCGGTTGATCGCCGCACAGCGTGCTGAGCGTCCGCCCGCACCGAAGGCGTACACCGAAAGTCTGGAACGGCTCGCGCTGTGGCCAAAGCTCACACACCAGCTCGGCGTTAACGACTTCTTCTGCGCGCTGGCCAGCCACCGCAACCCCGCACGCCTGCGCGAGGAGAGCCGCGAGAACGAGGTAAGTGGGCTCACCCAATGGTGGCCCGAACTTCGCTGCACCAGGTTCTTCGTCAAGTACCACAGTGGCGGACGCGACACCGCGCTGCGCCCAGACGGCTACGGCTGCTGGGAAGAGCACGGGCGAGTGGTCCGCTTCTTCCTCGAACACGACACCGGCACCGAACCGCTGACCGCCGTCATCCGCAAGATCGATGACTACCGTGACTTCCCGACCGACGCTTTCGGTGTCCTGCTGTTCTCGGTGCACTCGGCCAGACGGGAGATTGCCCTGCGAGAAGCGCTGCGCCGCGCCCTCGGCGACCCCGGTTTCGTAATCGCCACCGCAGCGCGCGACCACGGCCACCAGGACGGCCCAGCAGGACCGATCTGGGGCCTGTGGAAGCCGCAGGGCGGCGACAGCGTGCCCCGCCGGTACCGCTTGGCCGAACTGCCCCAACGCGGCCCCTACGTCGAATGAGGTTCACCCCGAACGGTGGACAGGGGCTTAAGAGATTCAGGCAGCCGCTCGGAGTGACTTCTCGTAGTCGCTGGGACTGCGCATCCCGAGCTTGGAGTGCCGCCGCGTACTGTTATAGAAACGGATCCACTTGTCAACTGCGGCAACGAGTTCCATCTTCGTGGCGTAGACGTGCCGGTAGTAGTGCTCGTGTTTGAACGTCGACCAGAACGACTCGGCTGGGCTGTTGTCCCAGCAAATCCCGGTGGCGCCCATCGATCGGCGCAGCCCGTGCCGGAAGCAGGCCTGTGCGGTCAGGTGTGCCGTGTATTCGCCGCCGCGGTCGGAATGTAGGACTGTGCCACGACATTCACCGCCGCGGGCGGCCACGGCCGCCTCGATGGCGGTGGTGACCATCTCGGCGCTAATGTGGTCGGCGACGCTGTAGCCGAGCACTGTGCGGGAGTGCCCGTCCCGGATCGCGCACAGGAACATCTCGCCCTCACCGCAAGACAAGTACGTGATGTCGGTGAGCCACACGGCGTCCAGGCGGCCTTGGTCGAACTCGCGGTCGACGAGATCCGGCGGGAACGATGCCGCCAGGTCGGAGACCGTCGTTCTGACCTTGAACGTGCGTGGGCTGATGCCCTCGATCCCGATCTCGGCCATGACCTTGGCAACGGTTTTGGCGCTGATCACCTCGCCCTGATCCCGCAGTTCCGCGGTGATCCGTGGCGATCCGTAGGTGCCGTCAGAGTCCTTGTGCGCCTGGGTGATCTTCACCTCCAGGTCTGCGCGGCGCTGCTGACGAGGTGTCAACACCGTTGCGGCACAACGTTTCACGTAGGCGTAGTAGCCAGAGGCGGACACCGCCAGCAGCCGCGCCATGCGTCGGATCGCGAAGCGTTCGCCCTCAGGCGCGGCCAGGTCGGCGACGCCGGCGATGGTGTCGGGGCCGGCGTACTTGGCCATCAGAGCGAACCGGGCCGGTTCTTCTGCATCGCGGCAAAGTACGCCGAGGCTTTTACCAGGAACGCGTTGTCCTTCTCGAGCTCGGCGACCTGTCGACGCAACCGCTGCAGCTCGGCCAGCTCAGCCGCCTCCAGGGGCGTGTCCCCGTGAGCCTCGGCCGCGGCGATCCGGCGCCGCTCGTCCTTGACCCAGACGCTCAACATTCCCGCGTCGATCCCCAGCTCGCGGGCAACCTCAGAGATCGTCCGACCGGAATCGATCACACGATGCGCAGCCTCGACCTTGTACTCGGCCGTGTACGAACGGCGTTTACGAGGAGGCATGAGGACATCCTTTCAGCAGAACCCTAGGTCCTGCTAACTCGGTGTCCACTGCTCGGGGTGAACCTCAG
>NZ_JANBBE010000003.1 GCF_024648825.1 Lentzea californiensis | reverse complement strand
GGGCAGGCTCCCATCCTCGGCTCTCGGGATGTTGCGGTTGGCCGGGCGGACCCGCAGCGCGAGGAACCTCGATCGCATGCTCGCGGTCGGGTTGCCGGGCGACTTCTTGGTTCCGTGGCGCCAGACCACGAACTTGCCCGCGCCGCGTCCGGCGGCGATGGCCAGGGACTTCAAATCTGTTGGCTTGTCGGCATAGCGCGGTCCGGGCGGGCGGCCGTTGCCGATCCAGGCCGCGGTCGTCGGCACCTCCTCGGCGGGGTGCGCGGTCGCCGCGGGGCTGACGGCCAGCACGTAGGTCAGGCCGCGTTCGGTCAGCCCGAGCCGGAACTCGGTGGCATCGCCGTAGCCGGCGTCCGCGACCACCGGCCGCTCTGGCAGGCCCCATTCTCCGGTGACCTCGTCGAGCATGTCCAGCGCGAGGCGCCACTTCTCCCGATGCCGCACCTCGTCCGGGACCTGGCTGCGCGCCCGGCGCGCCCGGATCTGCGCGGCGGCGTGCTCGTCGGCGGCTTTCTCGTCGTCCCATGATTCCGGCAGGAACAGTCGCCAGTCGATCGCGGCCGAGGCCCAGTCGGTGACCGCGTGCACGCTCACCCCGACCTGACAGTTCCCGGTCTTGCCCAGCGCTCCGCAGTACATGCGTGCCACACCAGGAGAATCCTTGCCGTCCTTGGGAAACCCGGTGTCATCGATGACCAGCGCGTCCGGATCGACGAACTCGCCGGCCCACCCGGCCAGGCGGCGGCGCACCTCGACGTGATCCCACGTCGAGGTGGACACGAACTGCTGCAACTGCTGATGATCGACCCCGAGCCGAGCCGCCATCGGCTGCATCGACTTGCGCTTGCCGTCCAGCATCAGCCCACGCAGATACAGCTCGCCCTTCGCCCGCTGATCACGCCGCGCGAACCCACCGAACATCGACGCCGCGAAGTCCTCGATCACCGGCCGAACCCGAGCCATCTCCTCCGGACGCACCCGACAAGAAGATCACACACGACAGCCACCCGAACATCCCACCTAACAAAGCACTACTAGTCGACCGGCTGGCGGTGCACGCTGCGCACCGCCGCCACGTCCGCGGGCACCGGAGGCCGTTCGGGGATCGCGGCGCTCAGCGCGTCGAGCCTGCGCCGGATGCTGCCCGCGACTCCCTTGCCCAGCACGAAACGGGTGGGCGTGGCGGCGCGCTGGGCTCCGTCGAGCAACCGGTGGGCCGCTTGGCTGCCGAGGCCGGTGTTGCTCAGCACCAGATGCCGCAACCGATGCGGCCGCTCCGCCAGCGCGTCCGCGATGGCCGTCGTGGCCTGGGCGTCCAGCCTGTTGTCCCCGGCGCCCAGCACCCCGGCGGCCTTGACCCGGCCGAGATCGCACACCTCGACGCCCGCGGTCGCCGCCGCGGCCACCAGGCGGGCGGCGGCCCGCGGGCCGATTCCGTTGCTGGCCAGCGAGATCCGCCGCAGCCGGCCGGAGACGAGTGCGTCGGCGATGGTGTGCGCGCCGGCGTCGCCCAGCCCCGCCGCGGACACGTACAGCTCGCTCACCGCGTCGGCGGCCAGCAACGCCGCCAGGTGGGCCGCGCCGGCCGGGCCGAGCGGGTTTCCGCCGAGGTAAAGACGTTCCACGGGCCTGCCGGCGGCGGCCGCGGTGATCACGGCTGCCACCAGCCGTTGCACGGCGGCGGCGTCGAGGCCGGTCTGGACGAGGTCGAGCGTGCGCAACGACCGTGCGGACTCGACGAGCCCGGCCGCCGCGTCACCGTCGCCGATCGGGTTGCGCTTGAGCCAGATGCCGGTCACGCGGCTCGCCTGCGGCGACATCCGCAGGTTGTCCGCGATGCGGCACGCGCCGCCGGCGGTGATCCCGTTGCAACCCAGGTAGAGCGTCTCGACCTCGCGCTGCACCGCCTCCCCCGCCACCTCGGCCGCGCCGTCGCCGAGACCGTCGGTGCCCAGCAGCAGGTGCTTGACCACGCCGGGGCGCAACGCCTGCGCCACCAAGGCCGCACCACCGGGTCCGAGGTCCTGCTTGCACAGGTCCAGCCTGCCGTCGGGAAGCGCGGTGCCCGTCGGGAAGTCCAGCCGCCGCCCCGCGGTCGTCCCGGTGCGCAGCCAGGCCAGCAGCGGTTCCAGCGAGCTCACCACGCCGCCTCCCGGTAGTCCTTCAGGAACACCCCGGCGAACGGCTCTCCCGCCTCACCTCGCACGATCGGGTCGTAGACCCGTGCCGCACCGTCCACGACGTCGAGCGGTGTGCGGAAGCCGACCTCCGCCAGCCGCGCCTTCTTCGGCGCCGGGTTCTCGTCGGTGATCCAGCCGGTGTCGACGGAACACATGTAGACGCCCTGCTCCGCGAGGTCCGGCCCACTGGTGCGGGTCAGCATGTTGAGCGCGGCCTTGGCCATGTTCGTGTGCGGATGACCGGAAGTCTTGTTCCGCACGGCGAACCGGCCCTCCACAGCGGTCACGTTGACGACGTACCGGCGCGAATGCGGCGACGCGAGCAGCAACGGCAGCAACCGGTCGCACAACAACGTCGGCGCGAGCGCGTTGACCAGCTGCGTCTCCAGCACCTCGGCCGCGTCGAGCTCGCCGACCCTGGCCGACCACGAGTTGACCGGCGCCGTGTCCGGCAGCAGCCCGGCCTCGTCGATCTCGGCGAGCGCCAGCGCGCCGCTGTTCTGCTCCAGCGCCAGCATCGGACTGAAACCGGGCGCCAGCAGGGCGTTGTGCGGTTGCGCACCGCTCTCGCCGGCGATCAACGCCGCGTACGACTCCGGCGGCCGGCGCACGGTCTGCGCCGCGTTGTTGACCAGCACGTCGAGCGGCCGGCCGTCCTCGCGCAGCGACTCGGTGAGCCCGAGCACCTGCCGCGGATCACGCAGGTCGATGCCGACGACCGTCAACCGGTGCAGCCACTCCGCGCTGCCGGGAGCCTCCTCGAACCGCCGCCGCGCGTCCCGCGGGAACCTGGTCGTGACGAGCAGTTCGGCCCCGTCCCGCAGCAGCATCAACGCCACCTGGAACCCGATCTTGACTCGCCCGCCGGTGAGCAGCGCCCGCCGTCCGGTCAGGTCGGTGCGCGCGCTGCGGCGCTCGGTGTTCTCCCGCGCACAGGCCGGGCACAGCCGGTGGTAGAACGCGTCGGCGCGCCGGTAGAGCTCCTTGCACACATAACAACGACGGGCGCGCGCCAGCTCCCGTTCCCGCGCGTCCTCGACGGGCGGCAGCGGCGCGTCCTCACGGCGGTCCAGCGCGCCCGTGGCGGTCGCGGCGTCGACGGCGGCGTCGGCCAGGGCGTGCTCGGCCCCGCGCACCTTCCTGCGGCTCTTCCTGCCCTCACGCGCGAACGACTCGGCGACCCGCTCCGCCTTGAGCCGCACCGGGTCGTCGGCCGGAAGCGCGCGCAACCGCGCGACGGCCTCGTGGAACGTCGCGAGATCGGCTTCGGTGATCCTGTCCGTCATGGTGCGGTCCCGGCCGGATTCGAACCGGCGTGATCCGCCCTGACAAGGCGGCGCGTCTGCCTCTGCGCTACGGGACCTGGCCTGCCGGGGCGGCCGGATTCGAACCGGCGTGATCTGGATGTGGAGTCCGGTGCGACTGCCTCTGCGCTACGACCCCGGCATTGGCGTCATCGTAACCAGCGCGTCTTCCGTCCCAACGGAACGGTCCCTACCGGGCAGCGAACGGACCGGCGAACGCGTACCGCGCGAAACGCTCGCCGATCAGTTCGTGCGTGGCCGTGTCGGGGTGCAGGGCGTCGGGCAACGGGTGCGTGACGGCGTCCTGTTCGCCATAGAGGCGCGTGCCGTCCAGGTAGTGCAGGTTCGGGTCGTCCTCGCGGCGTTCGGCCAGCGACGCCAGTGCCTCGCGGACGATCCGCAACGTCAGCTGCGGCGCGTCGCCGTGCGGACCGGTGGCGGTGAAGACGATCTTGCCCGCGCCGAGGGCCTCCAGGTCCATGCCGCCCGGTCCCGGTGTGTCCTCGTAGGCGCCGCAGAAGATCGGCGACATCAGCACGAGCGGCGTGGCGGGGTGGCCGTCGCGGATCGTGTCGAGGAAGCCGTGCACGGCCGGCACGAAGGCCCGCAGCCGCATGACGTCGAAGTTCACGACGTTGATGCCGAACTTGACGCTGATCAGGTCGGCGGGGCGGTCCCTCATCACCCGCGCGACGAACGGGTCGACCAGCGCGCTGCCGCCGAACCCGAGGTTGTGCAGCTCGACCCCACCGCGGCGTGCGGCGACCGCGGGCCAGATGCGGGCCGGTGTGGCCGCGTTGGAGCCGCTGCTGATCGAACTGCCGTGGTGCAGCCAGATTCGGCGGTCCGAGCCGGCCGGGCGCACCGGGGCGTCCGTGCGCAGTGCGACCAGGTCCACCACCTCGTTGTGGGGCAGCCAGATCTCGACGACCTTGTCGCCGGCGGCGAGATCGGCGAACCGCGCGGTGAACGGCGGGCCCTCGCGGAACTCACGTGCTCCGGTCCGCACGTCGAGCTCGGCGTGGTCGCCGCCCTCGAGCTGCTCGCCGGCGACCAGCTCTCCGTCGACCACCAGATCAACGCTGCCCCGCGACCGCTCGACGCCGCTGTAGGAGACCGAGGTCGGGTGCAGGACCAGCTCGATCGTGCGGGCTTCGGTGGCCAGCACCAGGCGTACACCGGAAGGCCTGCTCTCCGCGGTCATCAGCTGCGGGTCGGGGAAGCGTTCGCGCACCCATGCGGGCAGGCGATGCGGGCGCACGCCACGTGCCGTGGCCTCCAGTTCGGCGGCGCCACGCACGAGCTCGTCGGTCAGAGGTGTGGTGATCATGTGCCCACAATGCTCGCACCGGTGCGGGCGGCGCGCTCGACACCCCAGTCGTAGAGGGCCTGCAGGGCGGGTCCGAGGCTGCGGCCCTCGTCGGTAAGCGAGTACTCGACGTGCGGAAGCACCTCGGTCCGTGCCACCAGACCGGACTCCTGCAGCTCGCGCAGCCGCTGCACGAACATCTTCTCGCTGATCCCGGGCACCTTGCGGCGAAGGTCGCCGTAGTGGTGCGGTCGTTGCTTCAGGTGCGCGAGGATCACCGCGCGCCACTTGCCGCCGATGACGTCGAGGGCCAGCTCGACCGGGCAGTTGTACATCGGCGCTCCTCACCAAAAAGTGCGTACTTGCCGGGCATTTCGCGTGCTGCTGGAGTGGCGTCGTGATCAACGACCAGTCAACACCTTCTCTCTACACGTGGGCCGGGGGCGCGGAGGCGCTGCTCCGGCTGACCGAGGCGTTCTACCGCAGGGTCGCGGACGACGCGCTGCTCGCGCCGGTGTTCGCCGGCATGGACCCCGGCCACGCGCGGTACGTGGCGCTGTGGCTGGGCGAGGTGTTCGGCGGGCCGGCCGCGTACACCGAGGAGCGCGGCGGCTACGAGTTCATGCTCTCCCAGCACATCGGCCGGGCCATCACCGAGGAGCAGCGCCGCCGCTGGCTGAACCTGGTCATGGACGCGGCGGACGAGGTGGCGCTGCCGGACGACCCGGAGTTCCGTTCCGCTTTCGTGTCCTACCTGGAGTGGGGCACCCGGCTCGCCGTGCAGAACTCCGCGGCGGACGCCACGCCGTTCCACGGGGCGCCGGTGCCGAAGTGGGGCTGGGGCGAGGCGCCGCCGTACATCGCTCCCTGAGCCCTCCGTGGCGAGCACCACAGCGCACTGACGGCACCTTCGTGAGACAGTTTGTTCAGAACGTGACACTTCGTTCAGAACAGGAGGTCGAGCGTGCCGGACAACACCGCGGACGCCGTGTTCGCCGCGCTGGCGCCCGTGCTCGACGGCATCGCGGCGACCTTCGGCCGCAGCTGCGAGGTCGTGCTGCACGACTACCGCGACCCGGAACGGTCGGTCGTCGCCGTCGCGGGGTCGGTCACCGGACGCGTGCCCGGCGACGCGATGAGCGAGATCGGGCTGCGGGTGCTCGCCGCTGGAGCCGACGCCGGCAACGAGGTCGGCTACCTCACCCGCGCGCAGGACGGGCGGGTGCTCAAGTGCACGACGCTGCCGTTGCGCGACGTCGACGGGACGCTCATCGGCGCGCTGTGCATCAACATCGACGTGTCGGCCATCAACCGCGCCACCGGCGTGCTGTCGGACCTGCTCGGGTTGTCGCCGGCGCAGGAGATCAGCGCGACGACGAACTTCTCCGGCGACCTGGACGAGGTGGTCGAGTCGCTGATCGAGCGGGCCGAACGCGCGCACGCGGTACCCGTGACGGCGCTGGGGCGCGACGAACGGCTGGTGCTCGTCCGGTCGCTGAACGAGGCCGGCGTGTTCAGCCTGCGCGGCGCCCCCGCCCGCATCGCGAAGCGGCTCGGCATCTCCCGCACCGGCCTCTACAACGACCTCGCCGAACTCAAGAAGGACAAGCCGTGACCACCTTCATCAGTGAAGCCGAGTCGGCGGCGCTCGTCGACGACGACCTGGCGCTGGAGGCGGCGAGGGAGGCGTTCCTCGCCACCAGGACTGGTTCGACGTTCCCGGTGGTGATCGGGCACGCCTCCTCACCGCACACCAGGTTCACCCTCAAGTCCGGTTCCGCGGGCGAGCTCGCCGGGGTGAAGATCGGCAGCTTCTGGCCGGACAACACCGATCTCCCGCGCCACAGTTCCACGATCGTGCTGCTCGACCCGGCCACCGGACGGCTCAGCGCCGTGGTCGAGGCGGCGGCCGCCAACGCCTACCGCACGGCCGCCGCCGACGCGCTCGCCGTGGACACGCTGGCGCGCAACGACTCCCGGACGCTGACCATCATCGGCACCGGTCACCAGGCGCTGCACGAGGTGCGTGCGGTCAGCCGGGTGCGCCCGATCGAACGAGTCCTCGTCGTCGGCCGACGCGCCGACGCGGCGCTGGAGTTCGCCGCCGCCGTGACCGCGCAGACCGGCCTGCCGGCTGAACCCGCTGATGCCGAAGCCGGAGTCGCCGCGGCGGACGTGCTGGTCACGGCCACCACGGCCCGTCAGGCGTTGTTCGACGCGAGCTGGGTCATGCCCGGCACGCACATCTCCGCCATGGGCGCGGACGGCCCGGGCAAGCAGGAACTGCCCGTCGCGCTGTACGGCCGCGCATCGCTGTTCTGCGACCTGCCGGAACAGTCGCGGGCGATCGGCGAGTTCCAGCACGCCGGGTCCGCGACGCCCGTCGCACTCGGGCCGGTGCTCGCCGGTGACGCCACGGGCCGGACGTCGCCCGAGGAGATCACGGTGTTCGACAGCTCCGGTTTCGCCCTGCAGGACCTCACCCTGGCCGCCGCCCTGCTGCGCCGCCTCTCGTCAGGAGCATCCGAGTGACCACTGTGGACACGCCGTTCGCCGTGCTGGACACCGACCGGCTGGACCGCAACGCGGCACGGCTGCGCGACCACCTGGCCGCGCTCGGCGTCCCGCTGCGCCTGCACGTCAAGACGTCCAAGTCCGTCGAGGTCGCGCAGCGCGTGCACGCGGGCGGACCGATCACCGTGTCGACGCTCGCCGAGGCCGAGCACTTCGCCGACGCCGGCTACCGGGACATCCTGTACGCCGTGGGCATCGCCCCGCACAAGCTGCCGCGCGCAGCCGAACTCCTCCGACGCGGCGTTCGGCTCACCGTCCTGCTCGACTCGCTCGCCCAGGCCGAGGCCGTGACCTCGTTCGCGCGCAAGGAAAACCTGCGCGTGCCGGCGTTGATCGAGATCGACTGCGA
Source organism: Lentzea californiensis (assembly GCF_024648825.1). GTDB lineage: Bacteria > Actinomycetota > Actinomycetes > Mycobacteriales > Pseudonocardiaceae > Lentzea > Lentzea californiensis. The sequence goes on along the minus strand of NZ_JANBBE010000003.1, from coordinate 576,619 downwards.
CGGCCACCGCGGCGGCGTCGCGGCCACCGATCCAGCGCTGCCCGAGATCGGCCGCGCCCTCGGCGACCACCTCGCCGGTGTCCTCACCCACGCGGGCGAATCCTACTTCGATTACACACCAAAGGCCCTGCACCAGGCCGCGCAGAACGAACGCGACACCGCCGTCGCCGCGGCCACGGCCCTGCGCGCCGCCGGCCTCCCGTGCGAGATCGTCAGCGTCGGCTCCACCCCCACCGCCCACGCCGCGACGGACCTGACCGGCGTCACCGAGGTCCGCGCGGGCAACTACGTCTTCTTCGACCTCGTCATGGCGGGCATCGGCGTCTGCACAACCGACGACCTGGCCCTCACCGTGGCCGTCACGGTGATCGGGCACCAGCGCGACCGGAACTGGGTGATCACCGACGGCGGCTGGATGGCGACCTCGCGGGACCGCGGCACGCAGGCGCAGGCTGTCGACCAGGGTTACGGCCTGGTCGCCGACGCCGGCGGCACGCTGATCCCCGGCCTCGTCATGACCGGGGCGAGCCAGGAACACGGCGTCCTGAGCACGCGGGACGGCGCGCCGGTGCCCGACCTGCCGATCGGCACGCGCCTGCGGATCCTGCCCAACCACGCCTGCGCGACGGCCGCCCAGCACGACCGCTACCACCTGGTCGGCGGGGAGGTCTGGTCCCGGCACCGCGGCTGGTGACCGCTGGAGGGCCCCGAGCCAGGCGTGGCCTGGGTGCACCCGGTTCAGCCATTCGCGCAGCGACCAGCGCCGCCGCGGGCCCAACAGGGGCAGGACGCCCTCGAAGTCCTGCTGGTCCTTCGCCGGCAGATCCACGTGCCACCGTCATGCGGCTCGCGGAAGACGTCGCACCGCCAGTCGCGTTCTCGGTGCTGGACTTCCTGTCGCTGCCCGGCAAGGTGATCCGCGCACCGCGCACGGCATCGGTCCTCTGACACGATGACGGCCATGACCCGCACCGCGCGTCGTATGTTCGAGCTCCTGGAGCCGATCTGCCTCGTCACCTTCTTCGCCCGCGAGTGCGACGAGGAGCTGGCCGCGCTCGGCCACCGCGGCTACTGGGACGGCTACTTCGCCAGCCGCGCCGCGCCGTTGGGGCGCGTGCCGGCGGAGGTCGTGCACGCGGCGTTCTACAACTTCGCCGACGGCGAGGCCGCGCGGCACATCCCGAAGGCGTGGGAGAAGATCCCGCCCGAGGCGTCCGTGGCCGCGCGGGAACGGGGCAGCGCGGCCTCGCTGCGGCGGATCTCGGGCGCCGAGATGGCCGCCTCGCCCGGCCTCCTGCGCGCCGCCGACCTCACCACCAAAGCCGCGACCAGCGCGCCCACCGAAGGCCGGATCATGTACGCCGCCATGCGCACCCTCGAGGTGCCGGGCGACCCGGTGGCCCGGTTGTGGCACTCCGCGACCATGCTCCGCGAGCACCGCGGCGACGGGCACATCGCCGCCCTCGTCGGCGCGCGCATCGGCGGCACCGAGGCCCACGTGCTCTCCGCCATCGCGATGGGGATCCACCCGCCGGAGTCGTTCGGGCGCATCCACCACCTGTCACAGGAGCGGCTGGCCGCAGTCGTGAACGGCTTGCGCGAGCGCGGGATCGTCGATGCCGACGGCAGGTTCACCGACGCCGGACGTGAGCTCCAGCAGGGCATCGAGGACCTCACCGACGAACTCGCTGCCGCGCCCTACGAGGCCCTCTCCCCCGCCGAGCTCGAAGAGCTGACGGCCGCGCTCGAACCCATTACCGCAAAGCTGGTGGCCACGGGGTCGAAGTGACCAGGCGGGCCCGCAGCATGTTGGGGTCCGTCCCGGTGAGGTAGGCGGCGCTCGGCACGTAGACGTCGCGCCCGCGCACCACGACCGTGGTCGGGCCCTGCAGTCCGTCGGCGGCGGTCAGGACCACGGTGTGCGTGCCGTCCGGCCGGACCAGCGCGACCTGGTTGACGGTGTCCAGCGCGGCGATGATCTCGGTGCCGCGGCCCGTGAAGGCGAAGTCGTCGATGCCGGTCAGACCGGTGGCGACCACCTCCGCTCCGCCCGCGGTCCCGTTGGCGCGCAACGGGATGCGCACGATGGTCCCCTGGTCGAGGTTGGTGACCCACACCGCGCCGTCCCGCAGCCGGAGACCGTTCGCGCCGAGGAACCCGGCGGGAGCGAGCGCCTGGTCGGACGACCAGACCGTGGCGGTGCCACCGGACGTGGGCACCTGCCACACGGAGCCGGTCGAGTCGGCGACGTAGAGGGTGCGCCCGCCGAGCGCGATGCCGTTGGGCAGGCTGCCCGCCGGCAGCGCCGCGATGCGCCGCGGCGTGCCTCCTGGCCGCAGGCTCCACACGCCGGTGAGGTCCGCGGTGCCGGTGGCGTACAGGAAGTACAGAGTTCCGTCGGCGGCCCGCTCGATGCCGACGGTCAACGGGAACCCGAGTGCGGGTGTGTTCACGCCGCCGTCCGCGGGCGCGGGCAGCGTGGCCAGAGCCCTGGTCCTGCCGCCGGGTTTGATCTCGGCGATCTGCCGGGCCTTGGCGAACGTCACGTACGCCGTGCCGTCCGGGGCGAACACCATGCTCTCCGGTGTCTGCCCCTTGCCGAGGTCGAAGTGCTGCACGACGCGGGCGGCGCACAGCGGGTAGGTCGCGGCCGAGGCCGGGACTGCGAGCGGGACGAGGGAACTCGCGGCCAGAACGGCGGCGACGAGTGCCTTCCGGGCAGATTTCGCGGACATGCTTTCCTCACTGTTTTCGGGCATGCGGCAGCGCCGCGCCCTGCTTGCCGGGGTTTTCGGGGGTTCAGGCCGTGGCTTGGGCGAGCAGCGCCAGCGCGGTGTGCGAGGACGAGCCCGGTCGCGCGGTGGCCACGACGACGCTCGGACCGAGGCCGTTGCTCAGGGTCTGCTGGGTGACGGTCAGCGGGCCGACGAGCGGGTGCCGCATCTCGTAGACGGCCGTGGCACAGGCTTTGACGCGGTGGTCGGCCCACATCGAGGCGAAGTCGGTGCTCTTCGCGCTCAGCTGCCCGACCAGCTCGTGCAGCGCGGCGTCGTCCGGGTGCCGGCCCACCACCAAGCGCAGGTTCCCCACCACCGCCCTGGCCTTGCTCTGCCAGTCCGCGTAGAGCTCGCGGGTGTGCGGGTCGAGGAACACCAGCCGCGCCATGTTCGGGCGCACCGCCTGGCCGGCCGCGGCGAAGTCCAGGTGCCCGGCGAACAACGCGTGCCCGAGCCTGTTCCAGGCCAGCACGTCGCTGCGCAGGCCCAGCACGACGGCGGGAACGTCCGCCAGTGCGGCCAGCAGCTGGGCGGTCGCCTCGTCGACGCGTTCGGCAGCCGGCCTGCGCACGCGTGCCTGCTTCACCGGTGTGGCCAGGACGTGCAGGTGCTGCCGTTCGGACTCGTCCAGCCGCAACGCGGTGGCGAGCGCGTCCAGCACCTCCGGCGAGGCGCCGGTGGAATGCCCCTGTTCGAGCCTCGTGTAGTAGGAGCTGCTCACCCCGGCCAGCCGGGCCAGTTCGTCCCGGCGCAGACCGGGAACGCGGCGCCGTTCGTCGTACGTACGCACGCCGACGTCCTCGGGACGAAGCTGCGAGCGCCGCGTCCTGAGGAACTCTCCGAGCCGTGCGATGTCGTTCACGGGTTCGAGTATGTGCGCGGCCCGCACGCTGCACGTGTCCCTGCCAGGGATACGCAGCGCTGGGAATGGTCCGGTCTCGCGGCAGCCGGTCAGATGGGTGTCATGAACGACATCGATCTGACCGATCTCACCTTCACCCGCCGGGCGTGGGTGGACGCCGCCCCCGCCGACGTCTACCGGCTCGTCAGCGACGTGTCCGCGATCGCCCGCTGGAGTCCCAACGCGAGCGACGTCGCCTACGACGACGACGCGAGCCCCGCGGTCGGTGCGTGGTTCAGCGGCCACAACCGCAAGGACGGCAAAGAGTGGACCAGCCGTTCACAGGTGGTGAAAGCCGAACCCGGCACGGTTTTCGCCTTCGTGGTCGGCGGCGCCGAGGACGGCATCGTCGAGTGGAGCTGGACGCTGCGGGGTCAGGGCCGGGGCACCGTCGCGGAGCAGTCGTGGCGGCTGCTCCGCACCGATCCCGTCCTCGGCCGCACCATGGCCGACCTGGTCGCGTTGCGGGACTACATGGCGGACAGCGCCGAGACCACGCTCACCGCACTCGCCGAGTGGGTCACCGGCCGGGGTTCGCGGTAGGTCACGCCGCGAGCGCCGCGGCCTTCGGTGCCACCGGACGGCGGGCGCGGGGTTTGCGGCGCTCCAGGATCCAGTCCGTGAGCAACAGCAGGAGCAGAGGGCTGAGCCAGACGCCGATGCTCGTCGCGGTGTTCCGCATCAGTTCCTCGTTGCCACCGAACGCGGTGTCGACCTGGGGTGTCAGCACGATCATGGCCGGGATGTTGATGACGCGGCTCAGCGCGATCGACATCGCGAGGGCGAAGCTGCGCGACATCCACCTGCGGTGCTCGTCGTAGCGCCGCAGCAGAGCCATCCTCAGTCCGGCGATCGTCATCACCAGCCACAGCGCCGATCCCACGAGGTTGGCGACCAACACCGACGGGCCCGCCGCGGTGTGCCAGCCGATGTACAGGCCGAGCACCCCGGCGGGCAACGCCCCGGCGTAGACGTAGATCCGCCCGGTGACGCGGTGACCGGTCCGGTGCCGCGCGCGGAAGGCCGGCCAGACCTGGAAGCAGGCGGTCGCCATCGCGACGGTGCCGAAGAGGACGTGCGCGACCAGCAGCGGGTAGTAGAGGTCGTTGCCCTCCGGCGGTTTCAGGCGCGAGTGCGCCGGGTCGAAGGTCAGGTAGGGCGGCACGGAGAACGCGAGGAACGCCGCCACCACCAGCATCAGCGGCACGATCCAGGGCCGGCGCCACCAGCCGGCCTGCTGACGTGGCGGAACCGGTGCGTGCGTCAAGGTCATGGCGAATCCGTTCGAGGTGGGGACCAAGCCGAAACTATGTACACCATACATAGAAACGTATGACGTACATAGTTTTAGGATGGCACCGGGCGACCGGACGGGATGGCGGATGACGACACGTGACAGCAAGGACTCCGATCTGCAGCGCAGCCTCACGCTGCTGTGGACGGAACGCCGCCGTGGTCAGCGCGGGCCCCGCTCACGGCTCACCGTGGAGCTGATCGCGCAGGCCGCGGTCCGGATCGCGGACGCGGACGGGCTGGACGCGGTGTCCATGCAGCGGGTCGCCACCGAGCTCGGCTACTCGACGATGTCGCTCTACAACCACGTCCCGAGCAAGGACCTGCTGCTGGAGGTGGCCGCCGACGTCGGCGCCGGCGCTCCCCCGGACCTCGGCGGCACCGCGGACTTCCGGGAGGCGGTCCGGCGGTGGGTCGGCGCGCTGTGGGCCGGTTTCCACAGCCGGCCCTGGATCCTGCGCGTGCCGCTCGACCACGCACCCGTGGGCCCCAACCAGCTCGCGTGGCTCGACCGCCTGCTGCGCCCCCTGCTGGCGGCCGGACTGCCCGGTGGCGAGGCGAGGGCGGCCGCCCTGCACCTGACCGCGGTCGTCCGCGGCACGGCGCAGATCAGCATCAACATGGCCGGCGAACACAAGCGCGACAACGGGATCCCGCGCTCCGACGCGGACCTCACGCACGTCGTCGCCGAGCTCCTCGACCCGGCGGACTACCCGGCGCTGACCGCCGTCCACGCGGCCGGGCTCGCCGGCCCCGAGCGGGCGGACGGGGACGCGCTGCCGTTCGAACTCGGCTTCGGCGTGGACCGGTTCCTGGACGGGATCGAGAGCTGGGTGGCAGCGAAATCAGGCGACTGAATCCTTGCGGGCTCTGCTACGGTGTCCGCGATGATCACCAATTCGAGCAGATCGGGGGTCCCGTTCACCGAAGGTGAGTGCTGATGCACCACTCGACCGTGAATGGATCTTCCCGCCTCACCTTCTGGTCGCACGTGCGCGAGTTCGCCGTGCCGGCGTCGATGATCGAGTCCGCGACCGCCCGCCGTCTGGCCGGTGACTGGTCGGGAGCCTGCGCTGCCGCGCGGGTCGATGTCGATTTCACCCTCCGTGCCCTGAGTCGTACGCATGGCAAGCAGTTCGCGGACCTGGTCCGCGCCGACCTGCGTCACCTGACCCCGGACCTGCTCCGGTGGCACTTCCCGAGAATCAGGCCCGACGGCGTGTTGCGCCCCGGCCTCACCGTCTCCCTCGCCCGGTACCGACCACCCGACGGTGGCGACGAGGTGCATCTCGTCGCGCGCACACCGCCAGCCTGGGCCGGCGCGGGGCAACGGATCAGCATCGCGCTGTGGGAGCGGTCCGGGGCCTTGAGCGGGGCCGGCGGTCATCCACATCCCCGGCCCGACCGGCGTTTCCGGCTCGATCTGCACCGTCACCTGTGGGATGCGCGCAGAACGTCCGAGCTACGAGAACGTTGCGGGGCAACGCAGTATCCCGGCCAATCGGATGGACGCGCCACGCACCGGTGGGCGGCCGAGGCCGCGTTGCTGCTCCGCGCCGAGGGGTATGCGGGCAGTTCCGTCGTGGTCCGGCTCGGTGCCAGGCAGCACGTCGTGCTCGACCTGGACGCGCCGGGCGTCGCCGCGACTCCCCCGCGTGGCAACACGCTGCCGGTCCTGCCTGACGCGGCGACCTGGGTGCCTCCCGACCTGGAGCTGTGGCACGCCGGCGCGATCGACGCCGACCGGCTGCACCCCCTCGTCAGGTCGGCGCTGCTACCGGGACACCAGCCGGTGGGTGCGACGCGAAGTCCAGACAGCACAGGGAGTTCGCGCCTCGTCGACTGTCGCGGTGACCTGCACCGGATCGGCGTGGTGGACGGGGTGCTCGTACCGCTCGACCACAGCCCCGACGAGATCCGCCGGGAAGAGCTGCTGGCCGCACTGGGCGGCCAGAGCCTGCCGTGCCTGCAGGCGATCGACACGACGCACCGGCACCCCGAGGATCTCGTGGACATCCGTGCCCGGATAGACCACGGCGACGTCGCCGGTGCCCTCGCCGTCGTCGAAGGCCTGCTCGGACCGGACGCCCTGCTGCTCAGCGGGCCGTTGCGCGACGAGTTGGAGACGGCGGCGCGGCGCAAGGTCCTGCACGGGCTGTACCGGGCGGAACTCCACGACGTCCGGCCACTTCCGTCCACGAAGGACCCTCGCCGGCCGAGAAACCGTGCTCGCCGGTTGCGTGCGGCTCTCCGCGTCCTCTGACTCACCCACCCTCTCCTCGCCCGGCCGGCGCACGGCCTCCGACTTGAACCAAGGTGATCGACACATGCCCACGACGACTGTCCACAATGGATCAACGACCAGCCGGCCACTGGACGTGGCCGCCGACCTGCTCGCCCTGCTCGGCGACACGTCCACCGAGTGGCGGGCCGACCCGCAGCTGGAAGCACTGACGCTGGCCGTGTCCGCCGACCTGCCGGTGCTGCTGTGGGGTGAACCCGGGATCGGCAAGACCGCGGCCCTCACCCAGCTCGCCGACTCCCTCGGGCTGCCGCTGACCACGGTGATCGCCAGCGTGCACGAGCCCTCGGACTTCTCCGGCCTGCCGGTCGTCGGCGACGATCCGGCGACGCAGGGCGTGCCGATGGCTCCTCCCGACTGGGCGGTCAAGCTGGTCAGGGCCGGGCGCGGACTGCTGTTCCTGGACGAGCTGTCCACCGCGCCGCCCGCCGTCCAGGCCGCGTTGCTGCGGGTCGTGCTCGAACGCCGGGTCGGCGCCCTGCGCCTGCCGCCGGGCGTCCGGATCGTCGCGGCCGCCAACCCCCGCGCCTCGGCCGCCGACAGCTGGGAGCTGAGCCCGCCGCTGGCCAACCGGTTCGTCCATCTCAAGTGGACGTTCGACCACGAGGTCGTGGTGCGCGGACTGGGCGGGACCTGGCCGACCGCCTCACTTCCGCGGCTGGCCCCGGAACTGCTGCCCGACGCGGTGGCGTTCGCCCGCCGGGCGGTGTGCGCACTGCTGGCCGCCCGGCCGAACCTCGTGCACCAGATGCCCAAGAACGAGGCGCTGCGCGGCGGCGCCTGGCCATCGCCGCGCAGCTGGGAGATGGCGTTGCGCCTGATCGCCTTCGCGACGGCGGCCGGCACGTCCCGGGAGGTGCTGTCCATGCTGGTGCGGGGCACCGTGGGAGACGGTCCCGGGCTCGAGCTGCTGGCGAGCCTCGACCGGATGGACCTGCCCGACCCCGAGGACCTGCTCGCGGATCCGGCGGCGGCCGTGCTGCCCGAGCGCGGCGACCTGCGGCAGGTGGTGCTCGACGGGGTCGTCGCCGCGGTGCGCAACCGGCCGGACGAGGCCCGCTGGAACGCGGCGTGGGCACTGCTGACCCTCGCTGTCGAGACCGGCCCGCCGGACCTGGTGGTCGTCCCGGCGTCCACGCTCGCCACGCTGCGGCACGACGACTGGCAGGTCCCCGCGGCGATCGAGCAGCTGGCCGGAGCGGTGTCGCTGTCGCAGCGGGCGGACCAGGCCAAGGCCCGCACCAAGACCGTCGCGGGTGTCCGCTGATGACGGCGACGCGAACGCTGGACGAGGAGAAGCTGTTCGCCGCCCGCCTGTACGCGGTGCACTGCCGGCCGTACCTGGCGACGGCGTTGTTCGCCCTCAAAGTCGTGGAGTCGCGGCAGGTGCCGACGATGGCGGTGGACCGGCACTGGCGTTGCTACGTCTCGCCGGCGTTCGTCGACGCCAGACCGCTGGAGGAACTCGCCGGGATCTGGGTGCACGAGGTGTCCCACCTGATCCGCGACCACCACGGGCGCGGCGACCGGTTCGCGGCACGCCACGAACTGAGCGGGCCCGGCGAACGGTTGCGGATGAACATCGCGGCGGACTGCGAGATCAACGACGACGTCTTCGGCGACGGCCTGGTGTGCCCGGACGACGCCGTGCGGCCGGCGGCGCTCCGGCTGCCGCCGGGTCAGCTGATGGAGGACTACCTGCGGCAGTTCCGGCTCGGCCCGCACACCGGCGCGTTCGCCTGGCTCGACTGCGGCAGCGGCGCGGACGGTCTGGAACGGGAGTGGGACCTCGGGGCGGGCGGCGCGCACGGCCTGACCGCGCACGAGCAGGACGCCGTCCGGTTCCGCGTGGCACAGAGCATCACGGGCCACCCGGGCTCCCTGCCGCAGGGGTGGCGACGGTGGGCGGAGGAGGCGTTCCACCCGCCGCAACCGTGGCGCGACCTGCTGGGAGCGGCGGTGCGTTCCGCCGTCTCCGGCCCCGGCGTGGGCGAGGACTACACCTACGGCAGGCCCGCCCGCAGGTCGGCCGGCGTGCCGAAGGTCGTCCTGCCGAGCTTGCGGCGCAGGCCGCCCAAGGTCGTCGTCATCGTCGACACCTCCGCGTCCGTGAGCGACGCGGAACTGGGCAGCGCGCTCCTCGAGATCACCGCGATCGTCCGTGCGGTGGGCGGCCGCCGTGATCTCGTCTCGGTGTTGTCCTGCGATGCCGCCGCCCATGTCACCGGTCCGCTGTGCCAGGCGGAGGGAATCCCGTTGGTGGGCGGCGGTGGCACCGACCTGCGCGAGGGCTTCGCCAAGGCCTCGCGCACCCGCCCGGACGTGGTCGTGGCCCTCACCGACGGCCAGACCCCATGGCCTGACGCGACACCACCCTGCCGGACGGTGGTGGGTCTGTTCCCGCGACCACGTCCGTCCGGAATGGACGACGAGGACGATCCCGACTACGTTCCGGACACCCCGCCCGACTGGGCGCGGGTGGTCACCATCGGCTGACCGTTCAGACGCAGCGCCTGGGCGACCGTGATGCGGGACGCCGTGGCCGTGGGCAGAATGCGGTGATGCGGATCAAATTCCAGGTCGTCGCCTTCGACGCCGCCGATCTCACGCAGGAGAGCCGCTTCTGGGCGGGTGTTCTCGGCGGGGAGGTGCAGGAGGACGACGACTGGCACATGGTGATCGTCGACGGGACTCCCCGGGTCGGCGTGCAGCTCGCGCCTGACCACACGCCGCCGGAATGGCCGGACGGGCCGACCAAGCAGCAGGTCCACCTCGACCTGTGGGTCGAGGACTTCGCCGAGGCGCACGAGCAGGTCATGGCCCTGGGCGCCAAGGTGCTCAAGCCGGCCATCGGGAACACCACCGGGGACGACTTCCAGGTGTACGCCGATCCTGCCGGGCACCCCTTCTGCCTGTGCTGGCTGGTGGCCGAGCAACCCAGGTGAGCCGTTGGTCGCAGGTCGTTGCGGCAGAAGGCGCAACTTCCCGCAGCTGACATCCCCGGTGCCGCTCCGCGCGTCTCTAGGCACGAGAGGCCGCGCCGAGCGGCCTGCGGAAAACTGGGGTTCTCCTTTGCGTGCTTTGACCATCGGTGCCGCGGTCGTGCTGACCGCGGCACTGGCGCCCGGTGCCGCCCAGGCGGCGCCTCCGTCCAACGACGACTTCGCCGGCGCCACCGCGATCACCTCACTCCCGTTCTCGTCCACTGTGGACACCCGAGAGGGCACCGCGGCGGACGACGACCCCTCCCACTGCTGGTGGAGCACCAGCAGCGTCTGGTTCCGTTACACCGCACCGGCTGACGGTTTCGTCCGGATGACGACGGACCGGCCGGACGACCAGAAGCCCGCCGTCTCCGCCTACACGGGCGAGCGTGGCGCACTGACCTGGACGGCGGGTGCCTGCCAGTACCCGCACGGCGGCGGTTCGAACACGTTCGCGGTGACCGCCGGCACGACCTACCACCTCCTGGCGCAGGACACGAGGTTCGCCGGGCCGGTGACGTTCGGGCTCGAGCTGGTGCCGCGGGCGGCCAACGACGACCTCGCGTCCGCCGCCGACATCCGGCTGGACACCGCCGCCACCGGTGACACCGGACCGGCCACGACCGAGACGGGCGAGATCAGGCCGGGCTGCGACGGTTCCTCCAGTCGTTCGCTGTGGTTCCGCTACACGGCCGACCGTGCACTGATCATCGCGGCGAAGGTCGGCGACAGCCGGAGCAACGCGGGTGTCGCCGTGTTCCGCGGCAGCGCACTGACCGAGGTGGACTGCCGGCAGAGCGCGCACGACCCGGCGATCTTCGCGGCGACGCCCGGTGAGACCTACTACGTCCGGGTCGCGGACGACGTGTACGGCGCGGGACCGCTGACGTTGCGGCTGGCCGAGGCGCCACCGATCAAGCCCACCGCGTGGTGGGTGTCGCCGCAGCAGCCCGGCGTCTTCGACGACGTCCGGTTCGGCATCGATCCCGGCGATCCGGCGGGACGCTGGCTCGCGGGCGGCGAGGTGCGGTTCGGGGACGGCACGTCCGCCCCGATCCCGGCGGTGCCCGGCACGGCGGAGGTCTGGCACCGGTACGCCGCCGACGGCGAGTACGAGGTCACGATCACCGGCTACACGGCGGACGGCCGTTCCGGCTCCTCCACGCAGAAGCTGAAGGTCGAGACGCACGACGTGACCGTGTCGAACGTCGTCGCGCCCGCGACCGCGACGGCCGGTGAGACCGGGCGGGTCGAGGTGTCGGTCACCAGCACCGGCTACGCCGAGGGCGTCGTCGCCGAACTGCTCCGCCGCAGGCCGGACGGCTACCACACCGTCGTCGGCACGGTTCGCGGGCAGGTGGCGAAGGACGGCACGGTGGTCCTGCCGTTCGCGTACACCTACTCCGCGCAGGACGCGGCGCTCGGCAAGGTGACGTTGAAGGCACGGGTACGCCTCGACGGCCGCGAGGACAACAACCCGGGCGACAACGAACGCCAGCTCGAAACGACTGTCGTAGCAGCGAAGTAGGTCCTGAAGGGCCGGGCAACGTCCTATCAGGACGTTGCCCGTCCCTTCAGGAGGTTCAGGAGCCGCAGCCCTCCGGCGACCAGTCCCGGGAGCTCGCGCCGCCGGCCCGGACGACCCGCACCTCGACGCACAGCGTGCCCGACGCGGTCAGCTCGACCGACGGCTCGCTGACGGTGCCGGTCTTGAGCTCGTCGTTGGTGCGCCAGACGAACGTGTCACCGGGCTGCGGTGACGGGTAGGTCCACGAGAAGCGGAGCGTCTGCGGGTTCACGCGGACCACGGTGACCACGACCTCGCCGGCGGATCCGCCCTCGGCCGCGCTCTGCGGCTGCGCCCCGGTCGGCATCTGCACGGAGCCCTTGTCCTGCAGGAGGAGCGCACTGGTGATGCCGACCACGGCGACGGCCCCGGCCACTCCGGCGTACAGCGGCCAGCGGGACTTCCGGCGCGCGGGCGGATCCGGCGGACCGGCTGGGACGACGACCGCTGCCAGTGCGGCGGTCGGAGCCGACTCCTCGTGGATCTGCCGGAGCCGCTCGGCGAACTCGCCCGCGGACGCCGGTCGGGCGGACGGATCGGCGGACATCGCCTGGCGCAGCAGTGTTTCGAGGGAAACAGGTGCCCTGCCGGACGGCGGCGCCGCGCTGAGCAGGATGCGCTGCGCGATCGCCACGCGGGAGTTGTCGCCACGCGGCACCACGAACGGCGAATGGCCCGCGAGCAGGTGCCACAGCGTCGCGCCGAGCGAGAAGACGTCCGCACGGACGCTGTGCGCACCGCTGCTGAGCACCTCGGGCGCGGTCCACAGCAGGTGGTCTCCGCCGGTGGTGCCGAAGTCGGTCAGGTACACCTGCCCGTGCTCGTCGCGCAGCAGGTTGGCGGGCTTCACGTCGCGGTGCAGGACACCTGCCTGGTGCGCGGCGTGCAGGGCGTCGGCGACGCCCATCCCGATCTCCAGCACGCGCGCGAAGGGCATCGGTGCCGCGGCGGCCAGGTCACCGTCCGGGAAGTACCTCATCACCAGGTACGGCATGCCCGCGCGGGTCCGTCCGGCGCGCTCGGCGCTCGCGATGCCGGGATGCCGCAGACCCGCCACCGTCCTGATCTCGGCCACCCGCGGCGGGTCGACGAGCAGCTTCACCGCGACCTCACCGTCCGCGGCGCGGTACAGGTGAACGGTCCTGCCTAGCGGTCGGGCGTACCGGAAGCCGGGGATCTCCGGTAACTCCTCTGTCATTCGCCACCTCGAAGCCGGCGGCGCCCGTCGGGTGGCCCCGCCCACCAGACCGCGCCGGACACTCTGCAAGGCTTGGAATATTCCACCCCTGGCCCAAGTGTCAACCGTCAAACCACCAGTTGAGACGTGGCGAGGCCCTGAAACGGCGGACGGGCGCCCTGTCCGGGCGCCCGTCACTCACCTCAGTGCCGGCCCCAGTTGGGGACGTCGTGGCCGTTCATCGTCACCTCGAACTGGTCGTACTTCGCCATCAGGGCCAGCAACTCGTCCTCGGAGGGCTGGTTGCCGTCCGCGTACATCTCGGCGAGTCCCCTGAAGTACTCCTCGCGGTTGAGCGCGGGGGTGAAGATGATCAGCATCGTCGCCTGGTCCTCGTACGGGTTGTGGAACCCGTGCGAGACCCCCATCGGCACGTTGACGTAGGTGCCGGGCGGCGCGGCGAACGACTTGCCGTCGAGGTGGAGTTCCACCATGCCGTGCAGGACGTAGAACGCTTCGAGCTGCTCGTTGTGGACGTGCGGCGAGGCGCCGGGCGCTCCGGGGGCCATCCGGTGCTCGTACAGACCGAGCCTGCCGTCCGTCTCGCTGCCCCTGGCCTTGAAGGTCGTGTGGGTGGTCGTGCCGATCTGCACCGACTCGCCCTCGCCGGGAAGCAGGATGTTGGAGACTTGCGTCATGTCTGTTCACTCCTCGTTGCTGGCGATGTCGTCCTGGTTGAACCACGAGAGGTAACGCTCGCCCGTGTCCGGGAACACGGTGATCAAGTTCTTGCCCGCGTACTCGGGCCGTGCGGCCAGCACGCGGCAGGCGTGCGCCGCCGCGCCGGAGGAGACGCCGACCAGCAGTCCCGCCGTCCTGGCCAGTTCCCGCGCCGTGGCGTAAGCGTCCTCATTGGACACCGCCAGGACCTCGTCGATCAGGTCGACGTCGGTCGTCGCCGCGACGAAACCGCCGTTGAGACCGGGGATGCGGTGCAGGCCGCCCCATCCCTGGCTGAGCACCGGTGATCCCTCGGGCTCCACGGCGACCACGCGGATGGCGGGGTTGCGCTCCTTCAGGTACTTCGCGGTGCCGCTGAGCGTTCCGCCGGTACCCACACCGCAGACGAAGACGTCCACCTCGCCGTCGGTGTCGTTCCAGATCTCCGGGCCGGTGGTGGCGTGGTGCGCCGCCACGTTGTCGGGGTTCTCGTGCTGGCAGGCGAACCACGAGCCCGGCCGTTCGCGGTAGATCTCCTCGGCCTTGGCGATCGCCGCGACGTAGCCCTCCTGGTACGGGGTCAGCACGATCTCCGCCCCGAACGCCCGCAACAGCTGGATGCGCTCGCTGGTCGCGCTGTCCGGCAGCACGATCACGCACCGGTAGCCGCGCGCGGCGGCGATCGCCGCCATGGAGATGCCGGTGTTGCCGGACGTCGCCTCGACGATGGTGCCCGAGCCCCTGGTGAGCTGCCCGCGTTCCTCCGCGCCGTTGATCATGTAGAGCGCGGCGCGGTCCTTCACGCTGGACAGCGGGTTGGCCATTTCCAGCTTGGCGTAGAGGTTCGCGGTCGTCACGCCGAGGTCGAGCTTCACGGTGGGCGTGCCGCCGATCAGGTCCACGAGCGACTCGGCGGGTGGTCGTTTGGTGAGCGGCTGACTGAGCCGGACGTTCACGAGCTCTCCGATCGGTTCGGTGTCACCAGCTGGGGAACACGGCCGCACCCTTGTGCTTCTGCCCCGCGACCACGACGGACTGGCGAGTCCTGGCCGCCTTCGCGACGCTGCGGCTCGACTTCAGGTTCGGGATGGAGAACGGCGCCAGCACCCGGGAGTCCGCGGGCACGTCCCGGATGACGAGCGCCTGGGCGCCCACCACGGAGTCGTGGCCGACGGTGACCGGGCCGAGGATCGTCGCGTTGGCGCCGACGACGACCCGGTCGCCGAGCTTCGGGTGCCGCCGCGAGCCCTCCGGCCGCTGGTTGTCGTGCCACCAGCCGACCGCGCCGAGCGTCACCTGGTGGAAGATCGTGACGTCCTCCCCGATGACGACGGTCTCCCCGATCACCACGCCCGCGCCGTGGTCGATGAAGAAACCACGGCCGATCGTCGCGCCGGGGTGGATCTCGATCCCCCCGGTCAGCAGCCTCGCGACGACCATCACCAGCCGGGCGCCGCGCCGATGTCCCCGCAGGTGCAACCAGTGCGACACGCGGTGGCCCCAGATCGCGATGACCGTCGGGTGCAGCAACGCCTCGCTGCGCGACAGGATCGACGGGTCGCGGTCCATGACCATGTCCAGGTCGGCGGTGATCACGCGGAGCAGCGCCCTCGCGTTCACCGGACCGCTCCCGCGGTTTCCTTCTCCTTGCGCAGCTGCCCCATCCTGTTCTCCGCGTAGGCCACGCCGACGAGCACGACCAGGCCACCGGCCAGGAGGTTCCACGTCACGTGTTCACCGAGGAACAGCACGCTGACGAGCACCGCGAACACCGGCACCACGTAGTTCACCGCGGAGGCCGTCGTGGCACCGACGTCACCGATGAGGCGGAAGTAGAGCACGTAGGCCAGGCCGGTGCTGAAGAGCCCGAGCAGCACGATGCTCAGCGTCACCGGACCGGTGAAGTCGGGCGTCCGCCAGGCCAGGAACGGCGTGACGACCGCCTGCAGCACGGCCGCCGACACGAGCTGCGACGCGGCCAGCGACAACGGGGCCAGGCCGAGCGGCGACAGGTACTTCCGCACGTACACGAAGCCGATCGCGTAGCTGACGGCCGCGCCGAAGCAGGCCAGCCGTCCGCTGAGCGAGCCCAGCGACTCGTGCCACGGGCCGATCAGCAGCACCACGCCGACGAAGCCCAGTGCCAGGCCGACGGCCTTGCGGGAGGTCGCCCGCTCGGTCGGCAGCGCGGCCGTGGCGAGTGCCAGCGTCAGCAGCGGGGTGGCGCCGATCAGGACGCCCGCGATGCCGGCGCCGGTGCTCTTCTCGCCGTAGGACAACAACAGGAACGGGATGACGTTGCCGAACAGGCCGGCGGCCGCGATGTGGCCCCAGACCTGGACGGACCTCGGGAGGGCGACCTTGCGGATGGCCGCGATCGAGAGGAGCACGGCCGCGCCCAGGATGAGTCTGCTCAGCACTAGCTGTCCCGGTGTCAACCCCTCGAGGGACACCTTGATGAACGTGAAGCTGCTTCCCCACAGCAGCGCCAGCAGCAGGAAGCGCGCGACGGATGCCTTGTCCATTGCTTCTCGATTCGGATCATCAGTCAGTAGTCGTTTGGACACTTCAGCAGAGGGGGCTCGGGGCGTACTAGAGCGAGCCGCACGCGGGGCAACCATTCGCGGCACCCGACTGGTAGTAGCAGTGACGGACACAGCGGAAAGGCCGTGGAGTGCTGCATTCACCTGAGGGGTTCGAGGAGTTCGTGGCGGTCGCGTCGCCAAGGCTGCTGCGAACGGCTTTCCTGCTGACACGGGACATCGGGCACGCGGAGGACCTCGCCGGCATCGTCTTCGCACTGCTCCCCCGCATCGTGCAGCCCGAACCCGCCGTGCCGCCACGCAGCCTGCCGGAGTACCAGGACGGCGCCCGGCTCGTCGCCCAGGCCTGGGCTGACCTCCCCTCGACCAGCACCACCCTGCGTTTCGTGCCGAAGTCGCTGGACCTCGTGCTGTTCACCCACTGCGAGACCGGACGGGACGGCGGCCTGCTCCTCATCACCCTGGTCGTCAACGGCCACCCTTACACCGAACGCAACGGGTGTGGCGGCTCGCGCAGGGTGAGGGACTGGGGTGCTTTCGGCATCGTGGTGGGGCAGCCGTCCGTCATCACGCTGACCGTGGAACCCCAGCGCACGACGGCCAAGGGCACGTTCGCCGTCGCCATCGGTGAGGAGGTACCGGTGAGCGAGTACTCGTTCCCCCCGCGCCCGCAGACGCTGGAGACGTTCCCCGCCATCCAGCCGGAGCCGGCGATCGTGCTGCGGCCCGACCAGGCGGCTCCGGCTGCGCAGAGGGAGTTCACGATCGAATGGCCGGGCATCAACATGATGGAGCTGCGGTCGAACACACCCGGAAGGATCCGGGTGCTCGTCGACGACGTCGTCGTCCTGGACTTCTCGCACTGGTCCTACAGCGTGTTCACCACATGGGTGCAGCCCTCCGACTGGGAGAAGATCGACGGGCTCGATCTCGCGAAGGGGCAGGCCGTCAAGATCACCGTCATCCCCGAGCGCGTCACGGGCGACTGGGACGTGACGCTCACCCCTCGGTGAGGATCCGCGTCTGCTCGCGCAGCACGCCGATCGTGTTCGCCACCCAGTCGGCGATCACCGCCTGCTCGGCGGGTGTGTAGCGATCGGTCAGCTCCGCCATCGCCTTGGCGAGCCCCGCGAAGGTGTCTCCGAACGCGCCGGGGACCGCCGTGATCACCAGCCGGCGGCGGTCCTCCAGGTCCGGCTCGCGGCGGGCCAGTCCTGCCCGCACGAGGCGGTCGACCACGCCTGTGACCGCGCCGGGCGTCAGGCCGATCTCCCTGGCCAGTTCCCCCGCGGACACCGACCCGGCGCCCATGATCACGGCCAGCGCGCGCTGGTCGACGGCCGTCACCCCGAGGCTCGCCCCCACGGCCTCGTGGAACGCGACCACGGCGGTGCTGAGCTCACGTCCGGCATCTCGACCTTCCACACCGCCACTTTACCGCAATGGATATTTCAGTATGCTGAACTAAATTGTTCAGTCGAATGAAGTATCAGGGGGAACCGTGAGTGAATTCAGGCTGGCGCTGGAGGTGCCGGGGTGGACCTGGTGGTGCTACACGCGTCATCTGGGGCTGGTGGTGGGGCTGTCCTCGGTCGCCTCGGTCCAGCGGCTGGTCACCGTGAACTGGACGCAGGACATCGACCCCGTGGTCGCGACGGCCTCCGAGGTCGTCGTGCTCGCCGCCCGCATCGCACTGGTGGTGCTCGTGTGGAGGATCGCCGTGGCCGGGCGGACGTTCCGCTGGGGCGCCGGGCGTGAGTTCGCGCGCCGGCACTGGCGCAGCCTGGTGTGGCAGGTCGTCTTCCTCGGGGTGGCGTTCGCGGTGTTCGAGGTGCTGGCCGAACACGTCGTGTCCGCGCTGCTGCCCCCGTCGGCCCGGCAGACCTATCTGGCCGTGCTGTTGTTCCTCAAGAACCCGACGATCATCGCGCTGACGTTCCTCTGGTGGATCGGCATCGTCCGGCAGACGTTCACCGAGGCGTCGGCGCGCCCTGTTGGAAGTGAATTGCCCGGCTGACGGCCCAAGCTCTCGTGCCATGTTGGTCGGCCGGGATGGCGAACGGACCCAGCATCATCACCTCGACGCAGGTCAACATCTCCTTCGGCGCCTGCTACGGCTGATCGGCCGCGCGGTGACCCGGCTTGCGGGACCGGGTCACCGCCGCAGCCGGCCGTACCTGCTGGGGGTCACGCCGAACCAGCGGCGGAACGCGTGGATGAAGCTCGCGGCCTCGGCGAAACCGAGCCGTTCGGCGACGGCCTCGACCGACAGGTCGCCGTCGGTGAGCATCCGGACGGCCCGTTTCGCGCGGACCTCGTCGAGCAGCGCCTGGTAGCTCGTCCCGGACGTGGTCAGGCGGCGGCGCAACGTGCGCGGACTGACGCCCAGCGCCCGTGCCACCGAAGGCATGCTCTCCTCGAACCTCACCGAGGACTCGAGCAGGCGGCGCACCTCCTGGGCGACCCCCGGACTTTCCCTGCGGCGCGCGGCGAGGGTCCGGCACTGCTCCTCGCACAACGCCGTGGTCTCCGGGCTGGCCAGCCGCAGCGCCTCGGCCAGCACCGAAACGTCCACAATAGACTGGTCGGCGCCCGCTCCGAAGCGTGGCCGGACACCGAAGACCTCCTCGTGCTCGCGGACGTCCCCAGGTTCGGCGTGGGCGAAGTCGACGCCCAGGACCGGCACGGCACCGGTCAGCAGCTCCCCCACGACGGTGTGGATCGCGGCGAGGTCGCGTTCGACGAGGAACGACGCCACCCCGTCCGGCAGCGCGCCGCCGTCGAGCGCCAGCACGAGCCGGTCGCCGTCGATCTCGGCGGTGGGGGCGGTGAACGCGAAGCTGAGGTCGAGGTAGCGCAGGGCGGTGGTGATCGCGTCCTGCAGGGTGGCCGCGCTGAGGAACGCGTAGCCCAGCACGCCGAACGTGGTGGCGTGATACCGGCGTCCGACGGCGATGCCCGCGTGCGGCAGCAGACCGGCGAGGTTGCGCACGACCGCGAGCTCCTGACGGGCCTCGATCTCGGCGACCGGGTCGGTGAGCAGCGCGGCGTCGATCTCGCTGCCGTCGAGCAGGCTGCCCACCGTTAGGCCGTGCTCGGCGCCGAAGCGCAGCAGGAGTGCGACGCTCGCGACGCCGCGGGGGAAGTCCCAGTGCCGGACGACCGGCTCGGCCAACGACCTCATGGCCGCGATTGTCAACTGCGCGGCCGGTGTTGTCCTGGTGCGAACGGGTGGTTGTTCCTAGCGTCGACCACGTGAGAGCACAACCCGAGGTGGTCGTCATCGGTGCCGGGTTCGGCGGGCTGGGTGTCGCGTTGTCGTTGCACAGAGCCGGGTTCGACCGGTTCACGGTGCTGGAGCGGGCGAGTGGGGCCGGCGGCGTCTGGCGGGACAACACCTATCCCGGCGCGGCCTGCGACGTCCCGTCCTCGCTCTACTCGTACTCCTTCGCCCCCAGCACCTCGTGGCCACGCCGGTACTCGGCCCAGCCGGACATCCTGCGCTACCTCCGCACCACGGCCGCCCCGGTGCGCGACCGCATCAGGTTCGGCGCCGAGGTGGTGGCGGCGTCGTTCGACGAGACGCGCGACCGGTGGCGGGTCGAGCTGGCGGACGGCGGCACCGTCGAGGCCGACGTGCTGGTCTGTGCAGTGGGACAGCTCAGCACGCCGTCGGTCCCGGCGCTGCCCGGCCTCGACCGGTTCACCGGGGAGGTCTTCCACAGCGCCGCGTGGCGGCACGACGCCGACCTGCGCGGACGCCAGGTGGCCGTGGTGGGTACGGGTGCGAGCGCGGCCCAGTTCGTGCCGGAGATCGCGCCGGTCACGGGCCACCTGACGGTGTTCCAGCGGTCGGCCCCGCACGTGTTGCCGAAGCCCGACGCCCGGCTGACCGGCCGCTCGCACCCGTCGAGGTTGCGTGCCGCGCGCGGCGGGGTGTGGCTCGCGGGCGAGGCGCTGACCGGGCTGCTCAACGCCGGGCGGCTCTCCCGCGCGCTCGTCGCGGCCGTCGCCGCCGCGCACCGCCGGGTCCAGGTCCGCGACCCCGCGTTGAGGGCGGCACTACGGCCCACCACGCAGCCGGGGTGCAAGCGGGTGCTGTTCAGCAACGACTGGTACCGCACCCTGAGCAGGCCGGACGTTGACGTGGTCACCGAGGCGATCACCGAGGTCACCGAGCACGGCTTGCGCACCGCCGACGGCCGCGACCACCCCGCGGACGTGCTGATCTGGGGCACCGGGTTCACGGTGTCCGGCTTCGGACTTCCCCTGCGGATCGCCGGGCGGAACGGTCACGACCTCGCCGAGGCGTGGGCCGGTCGTCCGCGCGCCCACCTGGGCCTGACCGTCCCCGGCTTCCCGAACCTCTTCCTGGTCTACGGCCCGAACACCAACCTCGGGGGCAACTCGGTGGTCACCATGATCGAGGCGCAGTGCCGGTACGTGGTGTCCGCCGTACGCCACCTCGCGGAGACCGGAGCGGTGCTGGAGGTGCGGCGCGACGTCGCGGAGGCCTTCGACCGCGAGATGACCGCCCGGCTGGCCAAGGGCGTGTGGAGCACGTGCTCGTCGTGGTACCGCACCGCCGACGGGGCGATCACGACCAACTGGCCGGGGGGAACGCGGGAGTACCTGCGCCGCACCGCACGGCTGCGGACGGCGGACTTCGAACCCGCCCGCACCGCCGTGGAGGTGTGAGCCGTGGACTACGACGTGCTGGTCGTCGGATCGGGGTTCGGCGGCGCGGTGACCGCGTTGCGGCTGACGGAGAAGGGCTACCGGGTCGGCGTCCTGGAGGCGGGGCGGCGCTTCGCGGACCACGACCTGCCCGAGACGTCCTGGCAGGTGCGCGACTACCTGTTCGCCCCGTCCCTCGGCTGCACGGGCATCCAGCGGATCACCGCGCTGCGTGACGTGGCCGTGCTCAGCGGAGCGGGTGTCGGCGGCGGGTCCCTGGTGTACGCCAACACCTTGTACCGGCCGCCGGCGTCCTTCTTCCGCGACTCCCGCTGGGGGCACATCACCGACTGGGAGGACGAGCTCGCCCCGCACTACGACCAGGCGTCCCGGATGCTCGGCGTGACCGGCAACCCGTGCCGCACCACCGGTGACCGGCTCCTGCGCGACGTGGCGGTCGACCTCGGCGTCGAACCCACCTTCCGGCCCTCCCAGGTCGGAGTCCACTTCGGACCCGGCGGCACGGACCCCTACTTCGGCGGCGCCGGACCGAAGCGGGACACCTGCGTCGGCTGCGGCTCGTGCATGACCGGCTGCCGTCACAACGCGAAGAACACGCTGCCGAAGAACTACCTCCACCTCGCCGAACGGGCGGGCGCGCAGGTGTGGCCACTGACCACCGTCGTCGACGTGCGGCCGCATCTGAGCGGGTACAAGGTGGTGGCGCGACGCACCGGAGGACGGGCGACCCGTGCGTTCACCAGCTCTCAGGTCGTGTTCGCCGCGGCGTCACTCGGCACGCAACGGCTGCTCCACCGCATCCGCGACCGAGGTGGCCTGCCCGGTCTCTCGCCACGGCTCGGGTTCCTGTGCCGCACCAACTCCGAGGCAGTGGTGGCCGTGCGGACGCCCGGCGGCCGGGTGGACCACTCCCGCGGGCTCGCGATCACGTCGTCCATCCACCCGGACGCCGACACGCACGTCGAGGTGGTCCGGTACGGCAGGGGCAGCAACCTGATGGGGCTGCTCATGACGACGCTGGTCGACGGCGGTCCCGCGCGGTTGCGCCGCGGCCTCGCCCAGCTCCTCCGCGAACGCGGCTCGGTGCTGCGGATGCACACGCCCCGCGCGTGGTCGGAGGAGACGATCGCCCTGCTGGTCATGCAAAGTCTCGACAACTCGCTCACCACCGTGACCCGGCGCGGCCGGATGACCACGACGCAGGGCGAGGGCGCTCCGAACCCGTCCTGGATCCCCGCCGGGCACGACGTGGCGCGCCGCCTCGCGGCCAAGGCGGGCGGGGTGGCCCGGGGAGCGTGGACGGACCTGGCGGACATCCCGCTGACCGGGCACCTCATCGGCGGCTGCGTGATCGGCGACTCCCCCTCGACGGGCGTGGTCGACCCGTACCACCGGGTGCACGGCTGTCCCGGCCTGCACGTCGTCGACGGGTCGGCGATCCCGGCGAACCTCGGCGTGAACCCGGCGCTGACCATCACCGCGCTCGCGGAGCGGGCCATGTCGTTGTGGCCCAACAAGGGCGAGCCGGACCCGCGCCCGGAGCCGGGCACCGCATACTTGCGCCTGAACGCCGTGGCACCGCGCAGTCCGGCGGTCCCGGACGGCGCGCCCGCCGCGTTGCGTCACGACGTGGAGGTGCACGATGCCGAGTGAGTGGCCCGCCGAGCCGTGGGACCTGCACGGACGGGGCTGGCTCACCCTGTGGACGGCACCACGTTCGGCCGTGCCCCTGCCACCGCCGGACGTGGTGCCGTTGAGCCTGTTCGGCCGGGTGCTGGTGGTGTCGGCGTTCGTCGACTACCAGCCGCCGGGTGTGCTGGCCTACCACGAGGTGATGGCCGCGGTCCTGGTGCGCCGGAAGGCCCGTCCCGGCCTGTCCATTCTGGACATCCTGGTTGACGACAGCACCTCTCAACAGGGTGCGCGGGCGCTGTGGGGAATCCCGAAGCTGCTGGCGGGCTTCACCTTCTCCACCGAGCCGCACCTCGACGCGACGGCTCACGACGACGGCGGCGTCATCGCCGCCGCCACCGAGACCCGCAGGTCCTCGCGAGCTCTTCCCGTCCGGCTGACCACTTCGGTCTGGCAGACCCTGCACGGCAGAACACATCGCACCGCACTTCACACGTCCGCTCGAATCAGCCTCACCCGCCTGCGCTGGCGAATCACGCCGGACGGCGAACTCGGCTGGCTCAAAGCGGCGCGGCCACGCCTGCACCTGGCCGTCTCCACCCTGCACATGCGATTCGGATCTCCCTGACGATCTCATGAGGAGAAGCTCATGCGCGTTCTCGCGATCACGCTCGCCCTGGTGGCCTCCACCGTGGCCACGCCGGCGTCAGCCGCGCCACCGGACTACGGCCTGCCCGGCACGTACCCGGTGGCGTACAGCGATGTCACGGCCGTGGCGGGCGGCAGGTCCGTCCCGGCGCGGGTGCACTACCCCGCGACGACCTCCGGCGTGAACCAGCCGGTCGCCACGGGCAGGTTCCCCGCGATCGCCTTCGGGCACGGCTTCTTCCAGGTCACCTCGAAGTACACCAGCACGAGCACGCACCTCGCCTCGTGGGGCTTCGTCGTGGTGGTGCCCACGACCCAGGGCGGTCTGAGCCCCAGCCACAGCGCCTTCGCCGACGACCTCAACACCTGGCTCGTCGCCCAGGACGGCACGGCGGGTTCCCGTTTCCGGGAGCACGTCACCACCACGGCGCTGGGTGTCTCGGGGCACTCCATGGGCGGAGGCGCCGCCGTTCTCGCGGCCGCGCGCAACCCGAAGATCACGGCGGTCTCGACCTACGCCGCGGCGGAGACGAACCCCTCCGCGAAGGCGGCGGCCGCCACGCTGCGGGCGCCGGCGCAGTTCCTCGCCGGATCGCAGGACACGATCACCCCGGTCGGTGAGCACCAGCGGCCGATGTTCGCGGCCAAGCCACCGTCGAAGCAGCTCCGCACCATCACCGGCGGCTTCCACTGCGGCTTCATGGATTCCTCGGGGTTGTTCTGCGACAACGGTTCGATCACCAGGGCCGCTCAGCTCGTCGCGGCGAAACGAGTGCTCACGTCGTGGTTCCGCCACTACCTCGCCGGGGACGCGGCTGCCCGTGACCTCGTCTGGGGCACGCCCGCCCGCACCGACTCGGCGGTGACCTTCGAGGGAACGGAGTGACCGTCACGGCCAGAGCGCTGTCGCCGTGCGGACGAACGACGCCAGGGCCTGCGACCGGGTGCTCGGTTGCCACGCGAGCACCGTGGTGACGTCGGGAGCGTCGAGGACGGGCACGGCGACGTGCTCCGGCCACTGCCAGGCGCGGCTGGAGGCGGGGATGACGAGCAGCGTCCTGCCGAGCGCCACGAGCTGAGCGAGCTTCGACTGCGTGCGCACCTCCGGGCCGGGTCCGTCCGGATAGGACCCGTCGAGCCGCGGCCACCGGGCGATCGGCAGACCCGGCACGTCGCGGACCTCCTCGAACGTGAGCCGGTCACGTGCCGCGAGGGGGTGCGCCGCGGGAAGGATCGCGACCTGGCCCTCCGTGAGCAGGTCCTCGGTGTCGAACCCGTCGAGGTCGTCGAACGGCCGGTGCATGAGCGCCACGTCGGCACTCCCGTCGCGCAGCAGCCCCGCCTGCTCGCCGACCTCGCACAGCAGCACCTCGACCGGCGTCTCGGCCTCGACCGCGCCGAGCAGCCGTTGCAGCAGTTCGTGGGACGCCCCCGCCTTGGTCACCAACACCAGTGGCCGGCGGGGGTCTCCCGCTCGGCGCGTCCGGCGCGCGGCCGCCGCGACCGCGTCGAGCGCCGGACGGGCCTCGTGCAGCAGCACCCGGCCCGCGTCGGTGAGTGCCACGCCCCGGCGGTCGCGGTCGAGGAGCCGGACGCCGAGCCGGTGCTCCAGCTGCCGGATCGCGCGGGACAGCGGCGGCTGGGCGATCCCGAGCCGTTCGGCGGCGCGACCGAAGTGCAGCTCCTCCGCGACTGCGACGAAGTAGCGGAGTTCGCGGGTCTCGAGATCGGGCACGCACTTCAGCGTACTGATACCCGTGGAGTATCACAGGGTGCTGAATCGATCTTGGACAGCACGTCTCCCTGCGCCGAGCATTGATCACGTGAGCAACGAGAAGACCGCGCTGATCACCGGCGCGAACAAGGGAATCGGTTTCGCCATCGCCCAGGGTCTCGGGGCGATCGGGTTCACGGTGGCGGTGGGAGCACGGGACGACGGCCGGCGGGCGGAGGCCGTCGAACGCCTGCGCGCCAACGGCATCGACGCGTTCGGGGTCGCGCTCGACGTCACCTCCGACGACAGCGCCGCCGCCGCGGCGAAGACCGTCGAGCAGACGACGGGCCGGCTCGACGTGCTCGTCAACAACGCGGGCATCGCCGGACGCACCGACGGCGGCGCCCAGAACGCGTCCACATTGGACTTGGACGTCCTCCGCACCGTCCTGGACACCAACGTGTTCGGCGTCGTGCGCGTGACGAATGCGATGTTGCCGCTGCTGCGTCAAGCGGAGTCACCGCGCATCGTCAACCTGTCGAGCAACATGGGGTCGCTGGCGCTGCAGACCGGGCCGCCGCTCGCCGCCTACGCACCGTCGAAGTCGATGCTCAACAGCATCACCGCGCAGTACGCCCGCGAACTCGCGGACACGAACGTCATCGTGAACGCCGCCTGCCCCGGCTACGTCGCCACCGACTTCACCGGCTTCGCCGCGCCGCGCACGGCGGAGCAGGGTGCCGCGATCGTCCTCCGGCTCGCCACCCTGCCGGACGACGGGCCGCGTGGCGGCTTCTTCGACGACGAGGGCGTCGTTCCCTGGTGATCCCCGGTCACAACCCGGCGAGGCGGACGACCGCGGCGAACCCGTCGTCGGTGCCCGGCCAGTGCGCGCGGACCGCGTCGATGCCCGCGCGCCGGACCACTCCGCGCAGCACGGCTGTGACGATGATGGCGTCGTCGGCGTACCCGAGCACCGGGATGAAGTCGGGGATCAGGTCGATCGGCACGGCGAGGTAGACCATCAGCAACCAGAGCCGGACCCGGACCCCACGCGGCAGCGACCTGTCCGCGGCGAGCCTGCGCACCAGGCGCAGCACGTCGGGCAGCAGGCGCAACGCCTCCCGCAGCAGGCCTCCGCGCGGGCGGACGACCACCAGCGCGACGATCAGCGCCACCCAGGTCAGCACCAGTGCGGCCGTCACGCCGATCAGCAGGTCCCACCAGGAGGAACCGGTCACTTCCGGCCCACGAGGCGCTCCACGTCGGCGACCTTCCCGGCGAGGATCAGCACGTCACCGCTCTCGACCACGGTCTCCGCGGTCGCGTAGGTGAAGCCCTGCCCCGGACGCTTCACGCCCACCACGGTCACGCCGTACTTGGCCCGCAGCTTGCTCGTGCCGAGCGGCTTGCCGATCGCCTCCTCCGGCGGCCGGGCCTTGATCATCGCGTAGTCGTCCTCGATCTCGATGTAGTCGAGCACGCGGCCGGCCACGACGTGCGCGACGCGTTCGCCCATCTCGTGTTCGGGCAGCACGACGTGGTGGGCGCCGATGCGTTCGAGGATGCGACCGTGTTCGTGGCTGATGGCCTTGGCGAAGATGTCGGGAATGCCGAAGTCGACCAGTACGGCGGTGGTCAGGATGCTGGCTTCGAGGTTGTTGCCGATGCCGACGACCGCGCGCTGGAACTCGTCGACTCCCAGCTGGCGCATGACCTCGGCGTCGGTGGTGTCGGCGACGACGGCGTGGGTGACGTCGTCGGCGTAGCGCTGGACCAGCTTCGAGTCCGAGTCGATCGCCATGACCTCGGTGCCCAGGCTGATCAGTTCGAGCGCGACCGACCTGCCGAAGCGGCCCAGTCCGAGCACGACGACGCGGGACGGGTGCTTATCCGACAATGGGTCGCTCCTCGGGTAGTTCGTAGCGCCGGCGGCGTTCCCGCAGCGCCAGGGACGAGACCAGGGTGATCGGCCCGACCCTGCCGATGAACATGAGCACGATGATGACGAACTGCCCGGCCGGGGACAGCTGGGGTGTGATGCCGGTGGACATGCCGACGCCGCCGAACGCCGCCGTGGTCTCGACCAGCACGGCGTCGAGGCGGAACGAGGTGGTGGCGAGCAGGACGAGCGTCGCGACCATCACCACGCCCACGCCGAGCAGCGCGACCGTGACCGCCTGGCGCTGCACCTCCGCGCTCAGCCGGCGGCCCATGACGTGCACGCTGGGCTCGGCGCGGACCTCGGCCAGCAGCACGAACGCGAGCAGCGCGAACGTCGTGACCTTGATGCCGCCCGTGGTGCCCGCACTGCCGCCGCCGACGAACATCAGCACGTCGTACACGAGCAAGGTGGCGGGTTGCAGCTGGGCCACGTCGATGGTGTTGAACCCGGACGAGCCGGGCATGACGCCGTGGAACAGTCCGATCAGGAGCTTGTCGCCGACGCCGTACGGCCCGAGAGTGCCCGAGCGGGCCCATTCCACGACGAGCACGACCAGCATGCCGAACGCCATCAGCCCTAGGTACACGGGCACGGTGATCTTGGTGTGCAGCGACCACCGCTTGCGGCGCCGGCGGAGCAACTCGAACAGCACGGGGAAACCCAGACCGCCCATCACCGAGAGCGCCGCGATCGGCAGGCACACCCACGGATCGGTCGCGTACCGCATGAGGCTGTCGGGGTAGAGCGCCAGACCGACGCTGTTGAACGACGAGATCGAGTGGAACACCCCGGAGTACAGGGCCTGCCCGAACGACTCGCCGTAGCCGAGCCAGAACCGCAGGGCCAGCACGACCGCGCCGATCGCCTCCACCACCAGGCTGATCGTGACCACCCCGGCCACGACCCTGCGGACCTGGCCGAGGTTCAGCGTGTTGGTCTCGGTCTTCACCGTGAGCTGCATCTGCAGGTTCAGCCGGTGCGAGACCAACAACGCCAGCACCGACGCGAGCGTCATGATGCCGAAGCCGCCGATCTGCCACAGCACCAGCAGCAGGACCTCGCCGAACACCGACCAGTGCGAACCGGTGTCGACCACGGCCAGCCCCGTGCCGGTGATGCCGGAGACCGCCGTGAACAACGCCTGCATGAACCCGGTGGTCCGGCCCGGCTCGGCGGCGACCGGCAGCATGAGCAGCACCGTGCCGGCCGCGGTGGCCGCCAGCAAGGCGAGTACGACGAGGCGGGCGGGGTGCCGCCACCCGGTGATCACCGCGACAGCCTAGAACGTCCTCTCCGGACACGTCGGGAGACTCCCGAACGTGGCGGGCGCGACCCCTCCGCCCTCCCGGCCACTCCGGGCGGCACGCGGGGACCCCGCGTGCCCTCCTACCGCACGAAAGCTCCCCGCGTGCGGTCAGCGAACATGAAACGCGCCCACGTCAGAGAGTCCTGCCGTTTCGGTCAGTGTTGATCTTTATGAGGGGAGCTTTACTCAACCTCAGGTTTATGAAAGCTCCCCTCATAAAGATCAACTAGGCTGCAGTGCCTCCGAAATCGTCCAACCCGGACACGAGGGGACGCTCCCGGACATGCCTCGCGTATCTCAGGCACAGGCACGCCGAGCACAGCCTGGCCGGGGATCCGGCGGGGCACGGCCACACGCTCAAACGCGGGGGCACAGCCATGGCGCGTACCCCGGAGACAGCGTCACCGGGGTACGCCGGACATGCCCGCACACCGAGGCACACCGGGCACCCCAGGCGGGTCACGTCGGGCGCGGCCTCACCGGAGTCCGGCGAGGCCGCGCCGTCCCGTCACCTCCCGGCGGCCTGCCGGTCCAGCTGGTCCCGGACGCTGCGCGGCCGCATGTCCGTCCAGTGCTGGTTCACGTAGTCGAGGCAGGCCTGCCTGGTGTCCTCGCCGTGGGCGACGGTCCAGCCGTCGGGAACGGTGGCCAGCGTGGCCGGCCAGAGGGCGTGCTGGCCCTCGTCGTTGACGACCACGAAGAAGCGGCCGTCCTCATCGTCGAAAGGGCTCGTGCGCATGGGATTTTCCTGACTAGTAGATGGTGCGGTCGTCGGCACTGCGGCGGTGGGCACGCGACTTGCGGAGGTCGCGGGCGATGTTCAGACGGGTCAGCCAGCGGTCGGTGCCGTCGAAACGGGCCGTGAACGGCTCACGGCCGTGCGTGCCGCGGTAGTTGTCGAGGAACAGGACCTCGCCGGGCTTCAGGGCGTAGCCCGCGATGTTCGCGTCGATCGCCTTGACGATCGTGTCCAGCGCGGCGGCCGCCTCGGGGTCGGAGGCCGGGACCTCCATGAAGTACGGGTCGAGGCGCAGGTACGGGTTCTCCTGCGGGCCGAACAGCACCGCGATGGGCTCCGGGTTCGCGTCCAGGCCGGTGATCCACTCGTAGCTGCGGTCGCGCAGGCGGCGCAGCTGCTCGTCGCCGTCGTTCTGGCGGTTCTCGGCGAGGTGCGAGCGGTCCGGGCGGATCGGGAAGCGCTCCTGGCGCAGCACCTCGACCACGTCGGCCGGCAGGTCGATGCCTTCCAGCGAGCCGTACGTGGTGTTGACGCCGTCGGGGTTGCGCAGGCACATGAGGCCCACGTAGTCCGTGCGCATCGGGTGGAACGCGTCCTCGATGTGCCACGTGAGCAGCTCCTCGCTGCCCGAGCCGAGCTGCTCGTACTGGTGTTCCTTGATGGGGAACACGTCGTGCAGCAGCCGGCCGTCCTGCTGGGTGGACCACGCGATCGGGTCGCCCAGCAGCGACGCGCAGAGGTAGAAGAACAGGTCCTCCGCCAGGGTCGGCCTGCCCTCGCCGCCGCAGTCCTTCCAGTGCGCCGGCGTGAGCCCGATGCGCTCGTCGTCGATCGGGTAACCGCCGATCACGCACAACGGGTGGGGCTCGGTGAGGCGGAACTCCAGCAGGCCGGCACGCAGGGCGCGCGGCAGTTCGTGGGCGATGATCGTGGCCTCGCGCACGAACGCGGGGTCCTCGACGGTGCGGTAGCGCTCGGCCAGCGAGGCCACGAGTGCGCCGGCCTCGGCGATGTCGGATGCGGACAGGTCAATTCTGAACACGGGCCTTCTCCCCTGCGAGTGCGAGCGTTTCGAGGCCTCGGGTGAACGAGGCGGTGGGGCCGCCGTAACCCAGCCGGACACGGGTCGGGTCCCCGAAGCACGACCCGGGGACGAGGAGCGTGCGGTGCTCCCTGGCCAGGTCGTGGCAGAAGCCGGTGGTGTCGGTGTGGCCGAGCAGCTGCGGGAAAGTGCTGGCGCTGCCCATCGGTTCCGGCAGGTCGATCAGGTCGGGGTGGTCGGCGGCCCACTGGCGCAGCAGGCCCAGGTTGCGGCGGGCCTGCTCCATGCGCGGGCCGACCAGCAGGCCGGCGTTGCGGGCGACGCGGGTGGCGAGCAGCTCGACCAACGGCGAAAGGTGCAACGTCATGCGGTCGCGCAGGTCGAGGGTGCCGCGCAGGACGTCCTCGGGCCCGATCGCCCAGCCGACGCGCAGACCCGGCAGGCCGTAGCCCTTCGACAGCGTGCCGATGGAGATGGCCTTGTCGTAGTCGTGCACCGGGTCGACGAGCGGCTCGCCCTCGATGACCATCTCGCGGAAGGCCTGGTCCCACACCAGGTACGCGCCCGCCTCCGCGCAGATGGCGACGAACTCGTCGCGCTGCTCCGGGGTGAGCGACGCGCCGGTCGGGTTGTGCGGGAAGTTCACGACGACGGCCTTGGCGCCGTCGACGACCGCGCGCAGGTCGTCCAGGTCCGGGCGGAAGCCGTTCTCCGGGCGCAACGGCCACACGCGCAGCTCGCACCCCATGGACCGGGCGATCGACGTGTGCGTGTGATAGGTCGGCTCGGTGACGACGATGGCGTCGCTCGGTTCGAGCAATGTGCTCAGCACGAGGTAGATCGCCTCGCTGCCGCCGTGCGTGACCATGACCTTGTCGGGGTCACCGGTCCCCCATTGCGCGGCGATCGCGGTGCGCACTTCCTCACTGCCGAACGACGTGCTGTCGCGGAACACGACGGCGTCGAGCTCGTCGCTCCCGATGCCGAGCAACGCGCGCAGCTCCGCGAGCGAGTAGTCCTCGACCCCGCTGCTGCCGATGTCGTCGTCCACCGCGAAGTAGTAGAGACGCATCCAGTCCTCGAGTGGCGCTGGTTCGAACTTCATAAGGGCGACTCCTTTCAGCGGTAGGCCGAGGACTGCAGGTCGTACAGCTCGGCGTAGAGGTCGGGGTGGGCCATGAGGTGTTCGTGACTGCCGATCTCGCGGATGCGGCCGCCGTCGAGGACGACGATCAGGTCGGCCATGCGCACGGTCGAGAAGCGGTGTGACACCAGAAGAGTCACCGTTCCCCGCTGCTTTCCCTCCCGGGCGGCCTCGGCGAAGCGCTCGAACAGCGCGTGCTCGGTCTGCGGGTCGAGCGCGGCGGTGGGCTCGTCGAAGACCGCGAGCAACGGGTCGGTGCGCAGCAGTCCGCGGGCGAGCGCCAGCTTCTGCCACTGGCCTCCCGACAGCTCGACGCCGCCTTCCCACGACCGGCCGAGCTGGGTGTCGAGGCCGCGCGGCAGACCGTCCACAACGGACGTCGCCCCGGCTCGGGCGAGAGCCCCGTGCAACGCGGCGTCGTCGTCGATCCGGCCGATGTCCGCCGCCCCGACGGTTTCGCGGGCCGCGAACTGCAGCTCGACGAAGTCCTGGAAGGCACCGGTGAGCCGGGTCCGCCACTCGGCACTGGGGATGGTGCGCAGGTCGACGCCGTCGACCTGGATCTCGCCGCCGTCCGGCTGGTAGAAGTCGCACAGCAGCTTGACGAGCGTCGACTTGCCGGCACCGTTCTCCCCCACCAGCGCGACCACGGACCCGGCCGGCAGGTGCAGGGACACGCCGTCGAGGACGGTCCGCTCGCTGGCCGGGTAGCGGTAGGTGACGTCGACGAGGTCGATGCCGTGGCTCAGCGACGCCGGCGGCGCGGCCGGCTCTTCCGTCCGCTTGACCTCGGACGCGGCGAACCGCTCGAGCCAGACGTAGCGCCGGGCCTGCTTGAGGCACCACAGGAAGTCGCCGCTGTAGCCCACGGAGGAGGCGACGACCGCGGCCATCTCGATGGTGAGCGCGACGACCAGGACGACGTCGCCGGGGGTGGCCCTGCCCTGGACCGCGAGCCAGACCACCAGTGCGATGGCACCGAAGAACCCCGCCGCGTTGATCACCGCGTCGATGCTCTTGAGCACGGCACCGCGCCAGGCGGCGGCGTTGCGCGTGCCGAGCACCTCGTCGGAGACCTGGTGGTGCCGGCGGACCAGTTCGCGGGTGAGCCCGAAGACGCGCAGCTCCTTGCCCGCACCGGCGGTCGTGCCGATGTCGAACAGGTGGCGGCGCAACCGCTCGGGTTCGCCGGTGTCCTCCTGGGCGTCGGCCGCGATGTCGTTGGCCCGGCTGGTGATCCACAACGAGATGAACGCCAGCAGCGCCAGCGAGATGAGCGCGGGGTGGACTTGAGCGAGCAGCAGCGCCGTCGCGCCGAAGCCGACGAACGCGCTGATCAGACCGGCCGTCGCGTTGGTCATCTCGGCGAGGCTCTCGCGCTCCTCGCGCAGCAGCTGGATCTGGTCGAGGTACTTCGGGTTCTCGTACGGGGCAAGGCTTCCGATCCCGCCGAGCAGGCGCATCAGCGTCCGGTCGGACAGCGCCTGGGTGCGTTCGAGGACCGCGAACACGCAGTGCGCGTTGTAGTACTGGGCCACGATGAGCAGCCCGGTGGCGGCGGCGATGCCGAACCCGGCGGTGAGCGCCGTGTCCAGGTCGCGATCGCGGGCGGCGTCGACGAGGGTGCCGGCGCTGTAAGCGATCAGGGGCCCGGTGAGCGCGAGCGCGATCTCCGTGAGGATCTGGAAGACCGCGTGCCAGCGCGCCGCGCGGAACCCGAAGCTGATGGTGGTGACGAAAGCCCGCCAGGTGTCATGCATCGGTGCCTCCTCCCGTCGGCTGGAAGCGCTCCGCCTGCAGGCGGAACAGGTGGGCGTAACGGCCGTCGCGATCGATCAGCTCGTCGTGGCCGCCGGCCTCGATGACACGGCCGTCGGACACGACCACGATCCGGTCCGCGCGCCGCACGGTGGAGAAGCGGTGCGAGATGATGATCGTGGTGAGCCCCTGGGTGAGGTCCAGGAACCGTTCGTACAGCTCGGCTTCCGCCCGCACGTCGAGTGCCGCCGCGGGCTCGTCGAGCACGAGGACCTTGGCGCCCGCCTCGACGGCGAACATCGCGCGGGCGAGTGCGACGCGCTGCCACTGCCCGCCGGACAGGTCGACGCCCTCGGTGTAGGTCTGCGACAGGACCGTGTCCCAGCCGTTCGGCAACGACTCGATCAGGTCGCCGATCCCGGCCCGTTCGGCGGCGCGGCGCAGCATGTCCTCGTCACCGGCGTGCTCGACGGCACCGAGTCCGATGTTGTCGCGCACCGGCAGGTGGTAGCGGGTGAAGTCCTGGAACAGCACCGCCACCCGCCTGCGCCACTCCCCGGGGTCGAGGCTCGCGAGGTCCGCGCCGTCGACGCTGATCTTGCCGCCGGTGGGTTCGTAGAAACCGGCGAGCAGCTTCACGAGCGACGTCTTGCCCGCGCCGTTGTCACCGACGATCGCCAGCGACTGCCCGGCGGGGATCACCAGGTCCAGTCCTGCCAGGACGTCGCGTTCGCCGCTGGGATATCGGAACGACACCCCTTCGTAGCGGATCTCCCGCGAGGGCACGTCCGCACCGACCGGAAGCCCGGTCTGCGGTGGCGCGCCGTCGGCGAGCCGCTTCTCCAGCGAGAGGAGCTTCGGCACGGTGACGGCGGCGTTGGACAGGTACAGGTGCTCGTCGCCGACCGCGTACTCGTTGGCGTTGGCCAGTGCCTCCACGAACACGGCCAGGGCGGCGAGCGTCAGGTCGCCCTGCACCGCCGCGTAGGCCAGCAGGCCGTAGGACAGCACGTTGATCACCAGGATCACGGACGCGGAGCCGATCACCATGCCCGGACGCGGGCGGCGCGCCTTGCGGATCGGGCCGATCCCCGCCTGCCACAACGTGTCGAACCGCGTGACGAGCCAGTCGAGGGCGCCCCAGAGGCGCACCTCCTTGGCCGGGCCCGGATCGAGCGCGAGGTCCCTGGCGTACTCGGCCTGGCGGAGCTGGGCGCTCTGTCCGAACCCCTCCTCGCCGACGCGCAGGTAGTCGCGCTGCATCCGGTAGACGATGATCGGCCAGATCACCAGCCACGCCAGGCCGAGCCACCAGTGGAACCAGGTGAGCACGGCCGCCGAGCCGATGGCCCGCAACCACGACGTGAGCACCTCGGGCAGCGCCTCGACGGTCTGGCCCGGACGGTGCGCGCTCATGCCGAGACCTCGCACGATGCGGACCTCGTCGAGCACGTCGGAGTCCTCGAGGTGAGCGATGCCCCTGGGCTTGCCCAGCGCGGTGAGGACGATCTCCTGCAGGTACCGGTCGAGGTCGCGGCCGAGCGTGGACACCGCCGCCCGCAGCAGCGGGGACGTCAGGCGCTCGAGGAGGATCGCGACCGCGACCGCGACCAGCAGGGTGCCCACCCGGCCGGTGGCGGCCGAGTCCGCACCGTCGCGCGCGGCGTCGGGGATGGCACCGATCAGCAGACCGGTGAGGACGGCGATCCCGATGGGCAGGACCGCGCCCACCACCACGCCGCCCGCCAGGAGCACCGTGCGCGGCCGGCTGACCCGTGGCAGGACCCGCAGGACGGCGAGGATGCCCTTGGCGGTGGGCGGGAGGCTGTGGAGCGGGTTCGGCATGACTTCCGTATCCGTCAGATGAGGCGGGCGGTCGCCGAGGCGCGCCGCTCGTGGGACTTGCGCAGGTCGGTCGTGATGCTGACCCGCTTGAGCCAGCGGTCCGTGCCGTCGTAACGGGCCTGGAACGCCTGCCTGCCGTGCGCGAGGCGGTGGTTGTTGATGATCAGGACGTCACCCGGCGTCAGTGCGACGTCCAGGCACGACGCCTCCAGGAGGTCGCTGACCGCCTGCAGTGCCTCGCGTGCGGCGGGGTCCGTGGGGGTCTCCATGAAGTACGGGTCGATGCGGATGTACGGGTGCTCGCGCGATCCATAAAGGACGGCGACGCGGTTGTCGTCGGCCTTCATCTCGGCGATCTCCGAGAACTCGGCATCGACGCCCTTGGTCTCGTTGTGCTTGGCCAGGTGCGAGTCGTCGGGCCGGATCAGGAAGTTCGGCTCGTGCAGCAGCTGGAGGTGCTTGGCGTCGAGCGACCGCAGGTCGGGCTCGGACACGATCGTCGCGACCTCGTCGGGGTTGCGCAGGCACTCCAGCAGCAGGTAGTCGGCGCGCCACGGGTGGAACGCGTCCTCGGTGTGCAGCGTGAGCGTGTCGGTGCTGCCGATCCCCATCTGCTCGGTCTCGAACCCCTGGATGGGGAAGATGTCGTGCACGAGCCGGGCGTCCTGCTGGGTCTTCCAGCCGAACGGCTCACCGAGCAGGGAGCCGTGCAGCAGCAGGAGGACCTCCTCGGCGAACTCCGGGGTCGGCGTGGGCCGGCCCCGCCAGTGCTGCGGCGTTGGGCCGATGCGCGCGTCGTCGATGTTGTGACCGCGGACCACCGCGTAGCCCAGCTCGTCCTCCAGCGCGAAGTCGCGCAGGAAGCGGCGCTGGCCCACGGGCAGCTCGGCGGCGAGCAGCGGCAGGTCGCGCAACAACTGCTCGTCCGCCGGGCCCGAGTACTCCTTGGCAATGCGCAGCGTCAGGTTCTCGGCCTCGGCGGCCTCTTCTGACGACAGGTTGTAGATCCGTTTCGGCGTGGACACGGACTGCTCCCTCTATTTCAGGTTCAGGTGTGCGATCAGGGCCTCTGCGGCTTCCCGGAAGCGGGATGCGACCCGTCGCACGGTCTCGGTGCGGTGCAAGTTGGTGCTGTGGTGCCATTCGACGAGGAGCTCTCCCTCGTCGGTGCGCTCGATCTCCAGGTGCAGCGCGTACGGACGCAGTCCGCGGCTGGTGCTCTCGCCGCACAGGTCACCCGGTAGTTCGTCGACGATGAGGCCCCTGACCTCGTCGTCGTTCACGGCGGCGTCCAAACCGCCCGTGAAGTTGATGTTGATCTGACGGTCTGGTGCGGCACGGAGGCGAAGCACCTCCGGGTCTTCGGCCGTCAGGTGGCGCAGCGCGCCGTAGCCGACTCCGTGCCGTGGCACGGCTTTCAGGCTTTCGCTCGCCGCGGCGACGACTCCGGCGGCGTCGCCCAGGTCGTCGTGCCGGAGCACCACCGGGTGCACCGAGGTGAACCAGCCGACCGTGCGGGACAGGTCCGTGCCCGGTGCCAGGCTTTCGCGGCCGTGGTGTTCGAGGTCGACGACGACGGTGCCGGTGCCGGCCCACTCCCCCAGCGTCTGCAGCAGCGCGGCCAGGACGACGTCGAGGACTTTCGCGTTCGGCAGCCCCGCGGCGCCGACGGTGACCTCCTCGACGGCGGCGGACTCCTCGGTGTTGGCACCCGTGGCGTCGACCGGCAGCGTGAACGCGGTCTCCGCCTGCTCCAGCCAGTACGGCAGCTCGTCGCGGACCTCGGTGCTGTCCGCGAAGGTCACGACGGACTCGGCCCACCGCCGGAACGACGTCGTCTTCGCCCCGAGGGGTTCGCCCTGGTAGGCCGCGTCGAGGTCTTCCAGCAGGATGTTCCACGACACGCCGTCGACCACCAGGTGGTGCACGACGAGGCCGAGCCACGACGGTTCCTCGCCGCGGTCGAACAGGACCGCGGCCACGAGAGGACCGTTCGCGAGGTCCAGCGAACGTTGCAGCGCGTCCATGTGTTCCTGGACGTCGCCTCGGACCACCGTGAACGCCGCTGCCTCGCCCGGCTCGACGACGTGCTGCTGCCAGCCGCCGGGCCCGTGGTGCAGGCGGGTGCGCAGGGCGTCGTGGTGGGTCACGACGGTGTTGAGCGCGGCGGCGAGCCTGGCGGCGTCGACGTCCGGCTCGAGCTCGAAGAGCCCCGACCAGTTCCAGTGGTTCCGGTCGTCGATGGCGGCCTTGGTGAACCACCGCTGGATGGGCGTCAGCGGCACCGGTCCGGTGACCGGGCCCTCCTCGACCAGCACGGGGGCGGTCGTGGTCACGGCGGCCAGTTCGGCGACCGTCTGGTGTGTGAACAGGTCGGCGACCGCGAGGCCGAAGCCCGCGGCACGCGCCCGTGCCACCACCTGGAGGCAGGCGATCGAGTCACCGCCCAGGTCGAAGAAGTTGTCGTGCAGGCCGACTCGGTCGGCGCCCAGCAGCTTCGCCCAGATGCCCGCCAGCGCCCGTTCCGCGTCGGTGCGCGGCGCGACGTACGCGCCGTCCGACTCCGGCGCCGCCGGTTCCGGCAGGGCCCGGCGGTCGAGCTTGCCGTTGGGCGTCAGGGGAAGGGCGTCGAGTTCGACGAACGCCGAGGGCACCAGGTAGTCGGGCAGCCGCTCGCGCAGGAACGTGCGCAGCTCGGCCGTGCCGGCGCTGGTGACCACGTAGGCCACGAGGCGCTTGCCGGTTCCGGACGACGTGGCCACGACAGCCGCGGCCCGCACGTCGTCGTGAGTGCCCAGCAGTGCCTCGACCTCGCCGGGCTCGACCCGGAAGCCCCGGATCTTGACCTGCTCGTCGGCCCTGCCGAGGAACTCGAGCGTGCCGCCGGAGCGCCAGCGAGCGCGGTCACCGGTGCGGTACAGGCGATCCCCGGATCCCGCGGGGTCGGGGACGAACCGCTCCGCCGTGAGGTCAGCGCGGCCGACGTAACCACGGGCCACGCCGGGGCCGCCGACGAACAGCTCGCCCGCCACGCCCGCCGGCACGACCTGCAGCCACGGGTCGAGGACGTAGGCCCGCATGCCCGCGAACGGCCTGCCGATGGGCACCTGCGCGCCGATGTCGTCGAGTGTGTGGATCGTGCACGTCATGGTGGTCTCGGTGGGCCCGTAGGCGTTCACGATGCGCAGGTCCGGACGGCGTTCGCGAGCCGTGCGGGCGTGCTGGGCCTGCAGGGCGTCACCACCGACCACGAGCAGGCGCAGGCCGTCGAGGACGTCGGGCGAGGTCTCGACCAGCTGGTGGAAGAGACCGGTGGTGAGCAGTGAGGCGGTGATGCCGTTTTCTCGCAGGAACTTGCCGACGTCCATCCGTTCGGCGAGGTCCGCGGGACCGACGACGAGGGTGGCGCCGTTGAGCAGCGCCAGCCAGATCTCGAACGCGCCGGTGTCGAAGCCGATGCCGGCGAGGTGCGAGACGACGTCGCCGGGCTCGACGCGCACGGCGGGGTCGGTGCAGACCCTGGCCACGCCCTCGTGGGTCAGCGAGACGCCCTTCGGCACGCCCGTCGAACCGGACGTGAACAGCACGTACAGCTCGCTGTCCAGCCCGCCGGCGACGGGCAGGGATCCCTTTGCCTCAGGCAGGTCGAGCACGTTCGCGTCGAGCACGCGCACCCGCGGGATGTCGAGAGGCCACTCCCCTGCCGTGACGACGAGTCCGACTCCGGCGGTGCCGATCATCTGGGCGAGCCGGGCGGTGCCCTGGGCCGGATCCAGCGGGACGTAGCTGCCGCCTGCGCCGATCACGCCGAGCATCGCGATGATCAGCTCGGGGCCGCGGTCCAGGTGGAGCCCGACCCTGGTGCCCGCGCGGACACCGTTGGCGCGCAACCACTCCGCGACACCCGCGGCCCTGCGGTCGAGCTGGGCGTAGGTGAGTTCGGTGCCGCCGCGCAGTGCCGGACGGTCCGGGTGCGCCGCGACCTGACGGCCGAACAGCTCGGCCAGGTGGGCCGCCGGCATCTCGCGGGACTCCGACGAGCTCCACCCGAGCACCTCGGCGCGCTGGGCGGCGTCGAGCAGGGCGATCTCCCGCACGGACGTGCCGGGCACCGCGGCGACCGTGGTGAGGATGCGTTCGAGCTGGTCCAGCAGCGCCTCGACGGTGGCGTCGTCGAACGCGCCCGTGGAGTACTCGCACAGCAGTGCCAGCTGGCCGTCGACGTCGACGACGAGCTTCAGCGGGTAGCGCCCTTGTTCGAGCAGCGCGGGTGAGTCGAACTCATCGGTGTCGTCGTCACCGTCACCGTCGTCGAACCCGCCGGGCAGGTTCTGGACCGCGACGATGCTCTCGAACAGCCTCGGCACCCCGGCCACGCGCTGGATGTCGACCAGCGGCGAGTGCTCGAACCGCTGCGCGGCGACCTGTCCGTCCTGGACGGTCCGCAGCCACTGGTCGAACGGCGTGCGGTCGCCGGGGACCTTGATCCGCACGGGCAGCGTGTTGATGAACAGTCCGACGATGGACTCGACACCGGCCAGCTCGGCCGGGCGTCCCGACACGGTGAGGCCGAAGACGACGTCGTCGTCGCCGCTGTGCGAGGCCAGCAGCAACGCCCACGCGGCCTGCACGACGGCGCTGATCGTGACGCGCTCACGTCGCGCCAGCCCTTCCAGCGCGAGGGCAACGCTCTCGGGCAGTTCGCGGTGGCGCCTGCCCTGCTCCCAGTGCACACGGGTGGTGCGGTCGACCGGCAGCGCCGTGGGCGAGGTGAAGCCGTCGAGGTACTCGCGCCAGAAGTCGTCGGCGGAGGGCTGTTCCTGGAGCCAGGCGATGTAGTCGCGGTAGGGGCGCACCGGCGGCAGCGACTGCCCCCGGTAGGCGGCGAACACCTCGTCCCAGACCAGCGGGATGCTCCAGCCGTCGAGGTACAGGTGGTGGAACGTGAACACGACCCACTGGCGGTCGCCCCGGTCGGCCACGTACACCCGCAACAACGGCGCCGTCGTGACGTCGAACCCGCGCCGCTGGTCGGCGTCGAGCAGGTCGTCCAGCGCGGCACCGGGATCGGCGACGGAGGTCCAGTCGAGCACCTCGAACGGCACGTCGACCCCACCGACCACGACCTGCAACGGTTCCTCGACGCCCTCCCACACGAACGCGCTGCGCAACGCGGGATGACGACCGACGACGGTGCGCCAGGCTTCCCGCATGGCCGCCACGTCGAGCGGTCCGCGCAGTTCGCGCACGTCCTGCGCCCAGTACACGGCGGTGTCGGCGGGCGCCTCCAGGACGTGGAAGAGCATGCCCTGCTGCATGGGGGACAACGGGTAGGCGTCGACCAGGTCCGGCACCCGTGCCCGCAGGGGCTCCAGGTCGGCCAGCGGCTTCGCGGTGACCGCCGTGGTGGTGGCGACGCCCGTGTGGGCGGCGATCTGCTGGATGGTCTGGTGCGTGAAGATGTCGGCGATCTTCAGTTCCAGGCCCGCTTCCCGCGCCCTGGCGACGATCTTGAGGCTGACGATCGAGTCGCCACCCAGTTGGAAGTAGTTGTCGTGGACGCCGACGCGGTCGACGCCGAGCACCTCCGACCACACCGCGGCGAGGGCCCGTTCGACGTCGGTGCCGGGTGCCTCGTGGCTCGCGGACTCCGGTGCCTCGGGCAGCGGCAACGCGCGCTTGTCGAGCTTTCCGTTGCTGTTCAACGGCAACTCGTCGAGCGGCACGATCGCCGAAGGCACCAGGAACTCGGGCAGCCGCTCACCGAGGAACGCGCGCAGATCGGCCGGCTCGGCGGTGCCCACGACGTAGGCGACGAGACGCTTGCCCTGCGGCAGCTCACGAACGACCACGGCGGCGTTGGCGACGTCCGGGTGTCCGACGAGCACGTGCTCGACCTCGCCCGGCTCCACCCGGAACCCGCGGATCTTGACCTGGTCGTCGGTGCGACCGACGAAGTCGACCGCGCCATCGGCGCCCCACCGCACCAGGTCACCGGTGCGGTACATCCGAGCGCCAGGCACGTGCGGGTCGGGCACGAACCGCTCGGCGGCCAGGTCCGCCCTACCCGCGTAGCCGCGGGCCAGGCCGATGCCACCGATGTACAGCTCTCCCGGCACGCCGACCGGCGTCGGCTGGAGCCAGCGGTCGAGGACCGAGAAGCGCAGACCGCGCAGGGCGTCACCGATGGGCACGGTGGCCGGGCCGAGCCGTCCGGTGTGCATGTCGTGGAACGACGCGTACACAGTGGACTCGGTCGGGCCGTACATGTTGTAGATCGCCACGGACGGGTTCGCGTCGACGACCTTGCGCGCCTGGACCGGAGACATGCCCTCGCCACCGGCGAGGACCTTGCGGTGCCCCGAGAACACACCGGGGTCGGTGTCCGCCAGCTGGTGGAACAGACCCGTGGTCATGAACGACAACGTGACGCCGTGCGTCGTGTAGAACGTGGCGACGTCCAGCCGTTCGGCAAGGTTCGCGGGTGCCACGGCGAGCGTCGCACCGCTCAGCAACGCCGTCCAGATCTCCCACGTGGAGGCGTCGAACGACACCGCGGCCATGTGCGCCACGACATCGCCGGGGTGTGCGGCGACCGCCGGGTCGAGCACGACCCGCACGACACCTTCCTCGGTGACCTCGACGCCCTTGGGCACACCGGTCGAGCCCGACGTGAACATCGTGTAGACGAGCCGCTCCGGCAACGACGGCACCAGCCGGTCCTCGGGTTCCGCGGCGAGACCGGCCAGGTCGGCCACGCCGAGGCGCGGCGCGTCCAGGGCGTAGTCGCCACGAGAGACGACCAGCTCGACGCCGGCGGCGGTCTGCACGTCACGCAGCCGGCCGTGCGGCAACGCGGGGTCGAGCGGCACGTAAGTGCCACCCGCCCGCGTCACGGCGAGAATCGCGACGACGAGATCCGCGGACCGTTCGAACCACAGCCCGACCCGCGTCTCCTCACGCACACCGGCGGCACGCAGACCCGACGCCACGCGAGCCACGCGCTCGCCCAGTTCGGCGTAGGTCAGCTCACGGTCGCCGTCACGCACGGCCACCTCGCCGGCGAAACGCGCGGCAGAGAGGCGGAACCGCTCGGCCAGCCCGATGAAGGGCTCGTCCAGCACAGGCCCCAGACCCCACCCGGTCACGGGCGCGGGAGTCACCTCGCGCACGGCCGCGGCAGGCCGGCGGGCGACGGCGGTGAGCACCTCGGCCAGCTGACCGAGCAGACGCTCCACAGTGGACGTGTCGAAGGCGCCGGTGGAGAAGTTGGCCTCCACCTTCAGGGTCGCTTCGAGGTCGACGGCGAGGATCATCGGGTAGTGCATCTGCTCGACCGAGTCGGTCGAGGCGAACAGCTCCTCGGGGTCCTCCTCGCCCTCCTCCGGCGCCTCGCCCTGCGGGTAGTTGCCGAAGACGAGCATGCTGTCGAACAGGCCACCGGTGGCCACGCGCTGGATGTCGGCGAGCGGCGTGTGCTCGTGCCGCTGCACGGCGACCTGGTTCTCCTGCAGGTCGCCGAGCCAGTCCGCGAACGACCGCTGCCACGCCACCTTCACGCGCACGGGCAGGGTGTTGATGAACAGGCCGACGATCGACTCCACCCCGGCCAGGTCGGCCGGGCGCCCGGACACGGTCAGGCCGAACACGACGTCGTCCTCGCCGGAGTAGGCCGACAGCAGCACGGCCCATGCCGCCTGCACGACGGTCGACAGGGTGACCCGCCGGTCGCGGGCCAGGGCGACGAGTGCCGTCGTGACGTCGCGGGGCAGCGCCAGCTCGCGCCGGTCCTGGGCCCAGTGCTCGCGCACCGCCCGGTCGACCGGCAACGGCGTCGCCGAGTCGAACCCGGCGAGGTACTCGCGCCAGAACTCCTCGGCCTCGGCGGAGTCGCGCTGCGCCAGCCACGCGATGAAGTCGCGGTACGGCCGCACCGGCGGCAGCGACTCGCCCTGGTAGGCGGCGGTGACCTCGTCCCACAGCAGCGGGATGCTCCAGCCGTCCGCGTAGAGGTGGTGGAACGCCAGGAGGATCCAGTGGCGTCCGCGTCCGCTGGCGACTTGCACGCGCAGCAGCGGTGCGGTGGCGAGGTCGCAGCCGCGAGCACGGTCTTCGGCGAGCAACTGCTCGACGGCGGCGTCGGGATCGGTGACGTCAGACCAGTCGTGCACCTCGAAGGGGACCTCGACGTCGCTCACGACGACCTGGAGCGGTTCGCGCACACCGGACCAGACGAAACCGGTGCGCAGCGCGGGGTGCCGGTCGAGCACGAGCTGCCAGGCCGCGCGCATCGCGTCGACGTCGAGATCGCCGGTCAGCTCCCGCACGTCCTGCGTCCAGTAGACGCCGCTGTCCGGTGACTCGACGGCGTGGAAGAGCATGCCCTGCTGCAACGGCGACAACGGGTAGGCGTCGGTCAGTCCGGGCGTGCGCGCGACCAGGGCGTCCAAAGAGGACTGGTCGAGGGACGCCAGGGCCACGTCGGACGGCGTGAGGCCGTGCGCGCCGGACCGGCAGTGGTCGACGATGCCGGCGAGCGCTGCCACGTAGGCCTCGGCGAGCCGTTCGATCGTCGAACGTTCGTGCAGGTTGGTGCTGTACTGCAGCTCCACGGACAGGGATCGGTCGGCGGCCTGGACGACCTCGACGCCGAGCACGTGCGAGCGCAGGCCGCCATCACCTTCGGCGGGGCCGCACAGGTCCTCGGAGAGCTCGCGGGCGAACAGGCCCACGGCGTCGTCCTCCGCGGCGTCGACACCACCGAGGTAGTTGAAGACGACCGGGCGTGCCAGGGCGTTCTGGAGCTGCTCGTCCCGCTCGCGCAGCACGGTGTAACCGACACCGCGGCGCGGCACGGCGCGCAGCTGTTCCTTGACCGCCTTGATGACACCGGCGACGTCCCCGAGGTCGTCGTGGTGCAGCCCGACGGGGTGGATGGCGGTGAACCAGCCGACCGTGCGGCTGAGCTCGATGCCGTCGGCGATCGCCTCACGGCCATGGCTTTCCAGGTCAATGGCGGCGGAACCCGTATCGGTCCACCGTCCGAGGACCTGGAGCAGTGCGGCCAGGAGCAGTTCGTGGCCCTGGGTGCGGTAGGCGCGGTGGGCCTGGGTGAGCAGGACCGAGGTGCGGTCCGCGTCGAGCGCGATGCGGACGGACTCGGTCGAGTCCTCGGTGTTGGGTCCGTCGAGGTCGGTGGGCACGGCCGTGGCCGTCTGGACGACCTCACGCCACCAGGGCAGCTCGTCCTGCGGGTCGAACGCCTCCAGTGCGGCGGCCCACTCCTGGTACGACGTGGTCTTCGGCTCCAGCGCACCGGCGGAGTACGCGGTGTCGAGGTCTTCCAGCAGGACGTTCCAGGAGACCGCGTCCACGACGTAGTGGTGCACGGTGAGGCCGA
This sequence comes from Lentzea californiensis, assembly GCF_024648825.1. Taxonomy (GTDB): domain Bacteria; phylum Actinomycetota; class Actinomycetes; order Mycobacteriales; family Pseudonocardiaceae; genus Lentzea; species Lentzea californiensis. Next base: position 532,484 of record NZ_JANBBE010000003.1, on the reverse strand, counting down.
ACCACGCGGGCTTGTCGCCGCGATCCACGTACACGGCACGCAGCAGCGGACCGTCCGTGAGGCTCAGCGACGTCTGCGCCGTGGTCATGGCCGCGGTGACGGCCTCGTCCAGCGCCGTGCCGTCGAGGTCCGTCCTGAGCACGGTCAGGAGTTCGGCGGTCTCGGCGGGCGCGTTCTCCTGGGTGTCGCCGTTCAGGCGCAACCGCAGGGCGTCGTGGTGGGCGACGACGGTGCCGAGCGCGGCCCGCATCGCGTCCGCGTCGGTTCCTTGGGCCAGCTCGAACATGCCGGACCAGTTGAAGTGGTCGCGTTGCGGCAGGTCCTCGCGGAGGAACCAGCTCTGGATGGGCGTGAACGCCACGGGGCCGCTGACGGTGCCCTGGTCGGCCGAGCTGGGCTCGGACGTGCCGGCGCGGGCGGCGAGCTCGTGGACGGTCTGGTGGGTGAAGAGGTCGGCGATCTCCAGCCGCAGCCCGGCGGCACGGGACCGCGAGACGATCTGGAGGCTGACGATCGAGTCGCCGCCCAGTTCGAAGAAGTTGTCGTGGACGCCGACCCGTTCGACGCCGAGCACCTGCGACCACACCTCGGCGAGCGTGCGTTCGGCATCGGTGCTGGGCGGTTCGTACGCGGAGGTGCTCTCGGGTGCGCCGGGGTCGGGCAGCGCGCGCACGTCGAGCTTTCCGTTGGTGTTCAACGGCAGTTCGCCGAGCGGCACGATCGCCGACGGCACCAGGAACTCCGGCAGGCGTTCGGCGAGGAAGCGCCGCAGGTCCGCCGGTTCGGTGGTGCTCACGACGTAGGCGATCAGGCGCTTGTCGTTCACGATCACGGCGGCGTTGGCGACGTCCGGGTGGCCGACGAGCACGTGCTCGACCTCGCCCGGCTCGACGCGGAAGCCGCGGATCTTGACCTGGTCGTCCGTGCGCCCGACGAAGTCGACCGCACCGTCCGCGCCCCACCGCACCAGGTCACCGGTGCGGTACATCCGCGCACCCGGCACGTACGGGTCGGCGACGAACCGTTCCGCGGCCAGGTCCGCCCGGCCCGCGTAGCCACGCGCGAGGCCGGTGCCGCCGATGTACAGCTCTCCCGGCACGCCGACCGGCGTCGGCTGGAGCCAGCGGTCCAGCACGTAGAAGCGCAGGCCCCGCAAAGCGGTGCCGATCGGGACCGACGACGGACCGAGCCGCCCGGTGTGCATGTCGTGGAACGACGCGTACACAGTGGACTCGGTCGGGCCGTACATGTTGTAGATCGCCACGGACGGGTTCGCGTCGAGCACCTTGCGCGCCTGGAGAGGCGACATCGCCTCGCCGCCGGCGAGGACCTTGCGGTGCCCCGCGAACACACCGGGATCGGTGTCCGCCAACTGGTGGAACAGACCGGTGGTCATGAACGACAACGTGACGCCGTGGTCGGCGAAGAGCTTGGCGACGTCCAGCCGCTCGGCCAGGTTCGCGGAGGCCACGGCGAGCGTCGCGCCGCTCAGCAACGCGGTCCAGATCTCCCAGGTCGACGCGTCGAACGACACGGCGGCCATGTGCGCGACCACGTCACCGGGCACGGCGGTCACCGCGGGGTCGAGCACGACGCGGACAACACCCTCCTCGGTGACCTCGACGCCCTTGGGCACGCCGGTCGAGCCCGACGTGAACATCGTGTAGACCAGACGTTCCGGCGTGGCAACGAGTTCCGGCCATTCGGCCGGGCCGGTCACCAGGTCCGCGAACTCGACGACGCGCGGGCCGTCCAGGGCGTAGTCGCCCCGGGACACCACCAGCTCGACGCCGGCGGCGGTCTGCACGTCACGCAGCCGGCCGTGCGGCAACGCGGGGTCGAGCGGCACGTAAGTGCCACCCGCCCGCGTCACAGCCAGGATCGCGACGACCAGGTCAGCGGATCGTTCGAACCACAGGCCGACCCGCGTCTCCTCACGCACACCGGCGGCGCGCAGGCCGGACGCGACCCGCGCCACCCGCTCGCCCAGCTCGGCGTAGGTCAGCACGGAGTCGCCGTCACGAACAGCCTGCCGGTCGCCGAACTCGGTGACAGCCGACCGGAACCGCTCGGCCAGGCCGGCGTACGGCTCGTCGAACGCGGGGCCCGTGCCCCAGCCGGTCACCGGCGCCGGCGTCACTTCACGCACGGGCCGGTCAGGACCGGCGACCGCGGCGGCCAGCACGGCCTGCAGCTGGTCGAGCAGCCGGTCGACGGTGGCCTCGTCGAACGCTCCGGTGGAGAACTCGGCCTCGATCTTGAGCGTGTCCTCCAGGTCGACCGCGAACGCGATCGGGTAGTTGACCTGCTCGATGGAGTCGAGGGCACCGAAGCGGTCCTCATCGCCGTCGCTTTCTTCGTCCTCTTCGGACAGCAGTGCCTGCGGGTAGTTGCCGAACACCACGATGCTGTCGAAGACACCGCTGCCGCGCGGCAGATCCGACCACCGCTTGATGTCCGAGAGCGCGGTGAACTCGTAGCGCTGCACCGCGACCTGGTTCGCCTGCAGCTCCCCCAGCCAGTCGGCGAAGGAACGCTCCCACGCCACCTTCACGCGCACGGGCAGGGTGTTGATGAAGACGCCCACCATGGACTCGACGCCGGGCAGGTCCGCCGGGCGGCCGGACACGGTGAGGCCGTAGACGACCTCGTCGTCACCGGAGTAGGCGGACAGCAGCAGCACCCACGCCGCCTGGATCACCGTGGACGGCGTGACGCGCCTGCGCCGGGCGAGGTCCATGATCGAGGTGGTCAGGGCCTCCGGCAGCTCGGCGCGGCGGCGTCCCTGGGCCCAGTGGTCGCGGACCGAGTGGTCGACGGGCAACGCCGTCGGGGCGTCGAAGCCGGCCAGGTAGTCGCGCCAGAAGGCTTCCGCCTCCGCGCGGTCGCGCTTGCCCAGCCAGGCGATGAAGTCGCGGTAGGGGCGGACGGGTTCGAGTTCGGGGGTCGTGCCGCTGCACAGGGCGTCGTAGGTGGCGCCGACCTCCTCGAGGACGACGGGCACGCTCCAGCCGTCGCACAGCCCGGAGTAGAGGGCCCACACCATCCGGTGGTGGCTGGTGCCGTCGACGATGACGTGCACGCGCATGAGGGGCGGCCGGGTGAGGTCGAAGCCTTGGGCGCGGTCGTGGGCGAGCAGCTCGTCGAGCGCGGCCTGCTGGTCGGTCACGGTGGTCCAGTCGTGCACCTGGAAGGGCACCTGGAGATCACCCATGACGACCTGGAGCGGCTCGGGCACGCCCTCCCACACGAATCCCGTGCGCAGCACGGCGTGGCGGGCGACCACCAGTTCCCACGAGCGCCGCATGGCGTCGAGGTCGAGCACCCCGTCGAACTCGTAGAGCCCTTGCGCCCAGTAGACGCCCTTGTCCGATTGCGCTTCCAGGACGTGGAACAGCATGCCCTGCTGAACGGGCGCCAACGGATACATATCTTCGATCACAGATAAGCCCCTCCCCTGGCGTCATTTTTACACAATCTTCATTTACTTGGTCAAGCCATTCCCCATGACCAGTCATAAGACATTCGCATGAGGGTCATTCAGGGCGGCCATGATCAATTTAAATTGGCACGCCGAATAGAACCGTTCATCACCGTGTAATTCATTCCCCCAGATGCGCAGACCCCAGTGCGCTAGGTGCCCCCGAGCTTTACTTGATCACCCTCCCATCTGCTTGAGCACGGCGGCGAGACTCGCTTGATCGATGTTGGCCAGCGGGAAGTCCGACGGAGTCACGCCGCCGGCCCCGGACTGGCAGTGCTCGACCAGCTCCTTCAGCACGGTCACATAGCGGGTCGCGAGCCGCTGCACGGTCGCCTCCCGGTGCACGTTGGTGCTGAAATACCACTCGACCAGCAGGCGCCCGTCCGGCGTCTGCTCGGCTTCGATGTGCAGGAGGTGCGAACGGTTCCCCTGTTCGTTCTCCGTCGGTCCGCACAGGTCAGCGGAGAGTTCTTCGCGAATCAGGCCGACCGCGTCGTCGCCTGCTGCGTCGAACGCTCCAAGGTAGTTGAACAGAACTGGCCGCGCAGGCGCTTCGACAACATTGTCGTCGCGTTCCAGATAACGGAGGATTCCGTAGCCGACGCCACGGCGCGGCACGGTGCGCAGCTGTTCCTTCACCGTCTTGATCAGCTCACCGTCGTCACCGAAGCGCTGGTGACGCAGGCGCACGGGGAAGATCGACGTGAACCACCCGACGGTGCGGGACAGGTCGACCCCGTCGGCGATCGCCTCACGGCCGTGGCTCTCGAGGTCGATCGTGACGTCGCCGGTGCCCGCCCACTCGCCCAGCGTCCTGACCAGAGCGGCCAGCAGCAGGTCGTTGATCTGCGTGCGGTAGGCCTTGTGGGCCTCACCGAGCAACACCTCGGTGGACTTCGCGTCGAGCCAGGTGCGGACGGTTTCGGCCGACGCCTCGGTGTTGGCACCGTGGCCGTCGGCGGGCACCGTCATGACCCGCTCGGTCTGCGCGGCCCAGTGAGCGCGTTCGGCTTCCGGGTTGTCGGCGTGCAGCACTTCGGCCCACTGCTGGTACGACGTCGTCTTCGGCCCGAGCGGTCCACCCCGGTAAGCGGTGTCCAGGTCCTCCAGCAGGACGTTCCACGCCACGCCGTCCATGACGAAGTGGTGCGCGGTGAGCCCCAGCCAGGCCGGTTCCGCGCCGCGGTCGAAGTAGAGCGCGGCGAGGAGCGGACCGTCCGCCAGGCTCAACGACGTCTGCGCCCGCGTCATGTGTGCGACGACCTCGTCGTCGTCGCCGGCGGTGACGACGCGCAGGACCTGCGTCGGCTCACCGTCGTTGTCCTGCACCCAGGTGTCCCCGTCCTGGCGGAACCTGATGCGCAGGGCGTCGTGGTGGGCGACGACGGCGTCGAGCGCCCGCGCGAGCCTCTCCGGGTCGGTGCCGGAGGCCAGTTCGTACACGCCGGACCAGTTCCAGTGATCGCGGTCCGGGATGTCCTGCTCGACGAACCAGTGCTGGATCGGGGTGAGCGGGACGGGACCGGTGACGACACCCTGCTCCGCCAGCATGGCGGTCGGGGTGTCCCGCACGACAGGGGCCAGCTCGGCGATGGTCTGGTGTTCGAACACGTCCGCCACGTCGACGCCCAGGCCGGCGGCACGGGTGCGTGCCACGATCTGCAGGCTCAGGATCGAGTCGCCGCCGAGCTCGAAGAAGTTGTCGTGCACGCCAACGCGTTCAAGGCCCAGCACCTGCGCCCACACCTCGGCCAGCACGTCCTCGACGGACGTCCGGGGTGCCTCGAAGACTTCGGCCGTCGTCTCCGGCTCGGGGTCGGGCAGGCCCTTGCGGTCGACCTTGCCGTTCGGCGTGAGCGGCACCGACTCCAGCGCCACGAACACCGACGGGACGAGGTAGTCCGGCACGCGCTCGCGCAGCCAGGTCCGCAGTTCCTTCGAGCTGAACTCGCCTTCCGCGACGACGTAGGCGACCAGTCGCTTGCCGCCGTGCGGGCCGCCATCCCGTGCCACCACAACAACATCACGCACGTCGGGGTGGTCGCCGATGACGATCTCGACCTCGCCGGGTTCGACCCGGTAGCCGCGGATCTTGACCTGCTCGTCGACACGACCCAGGAACTCGATCGTCCCGTCGGCACGCCACCGAGCCCGGTCACCGGTGCGGTACAACCGGCCGCCGGCCGCGCCGAAGACGTCCGGCACGAACCGTTCCGCGGTCAGGTCGGGCCGGTTCACGTAACCGCGAGCCACACCCGGACCACCGACCAGCAGCTCACCGGGAACACCGACGGGGGCAGGCCGCATCGCGTCGTCGACGATGACGGCGCGGGCACCGGCCAGCGGGGTGCCGATGGGCACCACGGCCTGCGGGTGGTCGTCGCCGACCGGGTGGAAGATCGAGTCGATCGCCGCCTCGGTCACACCGAACACGTTGCCCGGCAACGCGTTCGGCGCAACCTCGGCCACGGCGGTGGTGAGCGCGTCGTGCGTCCACATGTCCGTACCCGAGATCACCAGCCGCAGGCCGTCGATCGGACCGGCCGTGCGGCAGTGCGCCGCCAGGTCGCGCAGGAGCATGCCCGGCACGATCTCGGCGATCGCCACGCCGTCACCGGAAAGCGTGCTGTGCAACGACTCCACGGACACGTGTTCGTCGTGCGGCAGGAACACCACCGTCTGCCCGAACGCCAGCGCGCGGGTCATGTCACCGATCGACACGTCGAAACCGGGGCCCGACATCGACAACACCGCACCGGGCCCACCCAGCTCGGCGAGTCCGTCACGCCATCCCGCCACGTACGACGAGAGCGCGCCGTGAGTCACGGCCACTCCCTTCGGCCGTCCGGTCGACCCCGACGTGTAGGCGATGTAAGCCAACGCTTCCGGGTCGATCCGCACCGGCGGACCGTCGATGACCGTGCCGTCCAGCACGAGCACCTCACCGGTGAACCCGGCGAGCTCGCCCGCGAAGGCTTCGGTGGTGACCGCCGCGACCACACCGGCGTCGGCGAGCAGGAACGCGAGGCGCTCCTCCGGCAGGCCGGGGTTGACGGGCACGTACACGCCACCGCTGCGCAGCACGCCCTGGAAGGCGATCGCCAGGTCGATCCCGCGCGGCACCAGCACCGCCACCGGCGACTCCGCCGTCACTCCGGCGTGCTGGAGCCGTGCCGCCAGTCCGGCGGAGCGGGCGTCCAGTTCGGCGAACGTCAGGCGCTCGTCGCCGCACTTCGCGGCCACGGCGCCGGTGCGGGCCCAGCTCTGGACCAGCTCGGGCACCGGCAGTTCGGCGATCGGCGCCGGGGTCTCCCCCTGCGCCACGAGCCGCGCTGCCTGTTCCGGACGCTGCAACGGCAGGTCGGCGACGGCCAGTCCCGGCTCGTGGGCGACGGCGGTGAGCACGACGACGAGCTGGTCGAGAACGCGTTCGACCGTGGCGGCGTCGAAGGCCGCCGTGGAGAACTCGGCCTCGATCTTGAGCGTAGATTCCAGGTCGACCGCGAACGTGAGCGGGTAGTTGCCCTGCTCCACCGACTCGACGGCGTCGGCCCACTCCTCGCCGCTGTCGGCGGGTGCTTCCTCCTGCGGGTAGTTGCCGAACACGACGATGCTGTCGAACAACCCGCGTCCGTGCGGCACCGCGGACCAGCGCTGGACGTCGACCAGCGGTGTGAACTCGAACCGTTGCAGCGCGATTTGGTTGTCCCGCAGCTCGTGCAGCCAGGCCGAGAACGGCGTCCTGCCGGGGATCTCGGCCCGCACGGGCAGCGTGTTGATGAACAGGCCGACCATGGACTCGACCCCGGCCAGATCAGCCGGACGACCCGACACGGTCAGGCCGAACACCACGTCGTCCTCGCCGGACGACGCGGACAACACCTTCGCCCACGCCGCCTGCACGACCGTCGACAACGTGACGCGCTCGCGCCGGGCCAGCTCGACCAGCCTGGTGGTGACGTTCTCCTGGAGGTGCGTGCGCCGCCGGTCCTGGGCGTAGTGGCTCGCGGCCAGGCGGTCCACCGGCAGTGCGGTGGGCGCCTCGAAACCGTTCAGGTAGGTGCGCCAGAACCCCTCCGTGGCAGCGGGATCGCGCTGACCGAGCCACGCGATGTAGTCGCGGTACGGCCGCACCGGCGGCAAGGCCTGCCGCTGGTAGGCGACGGACACCTCGTCCATGACGACGGGCAGGCTCCACCCGTCGCACAAGCCCTGGTACAGGCCCCAGACGAGCCAGTTCTGCTCGTTGCCCCGGTCGACCAGGTACAGGCGCGTCAGCGGCGGCCGGGCCAGGTCGAAGCCGAGCGCGCGGTCGTCCGCCAGCAACTCCTGCAGCCGCAGCTGTTGTGCGGCCTCGTCGAGATCCGACCAGTCGTGGGTGGTCAGCGGCACGTCGACGCCGGCCAGCACGATCTGCACCGGTTCGCTGACGCCCTCCCACACGAACCCGCTGCGCAACGCGGCGTGCCGGGTGATCACCTGACGCCAGGCACCGGCGAGCCGTTCGGCGTCGATCGAGCCGGCCAGGTCGTAGACACCCTGACCCCAGTAGAGCCCGTCCCCCTCGTCGGGAGCGCCGACGACACCGAACAACATGCCCGACTGCACCGGCGCGAGCCGATAAACGTCCACAAGCGACGGATGGCGTCCCGTGAGCCCGTCGACCTCGCTCTGCGTGAGGGTGGCCAGCGGGAAGTCCGACGGCGTGAACCCGCCGACGGCCGAACGGCAGTGCGCGACCAGTTCGCGCAACGCCTCGACGTACCGGGCCGCGACCCGTTCGACGGTGGCGGTGTCGTGGTTGTTCGTGGAGTGAAACCACTCGATGGACAGCCGTCCGTCGGCGCTCTGCTGCACCTCGAGCTGCAACAGGTGCGACCGCTTCCCGCCCTCGCCTTCGCTCGGGCCGGCGAGGTCGCCGTCCAGCTCACGGCGGATCAGCCCGGCCGAGTCGTCGTTCCCGTCGTACGTGCCGAGGTAGTTGAACAGCACCGGACGGTCCGGCACGTCGGCCAAGTCGTCCCGCAGCCAGCGCAACACCCCATAGCCCACACCACGACGCGGAACCGCACGCAGCTCTTCCTTGACGGCCTTGATCGCCGTCGCGGGATCCTCCTGGTTCGTCAGGCGCACCGGGAAGATCGAGGTGAACCAGCCGACTGTGCGCGACAGGTCCGCGCCTTCGCGGCCGTGGCTCTCCAGGTCGATCGTCACGTGATCGCTGCCGGCCCACTCGCCCAAAGCCTGGGCCAGAGCGGTCAGCAGCAGGTCGTTGCCCTGCGTGCGATACGTCTTGTGCGCATCGCCGAGCAACGCCGTCGTCGTCTCGGCATCCAGCCACGACTGCACGATCGCCTCGGACGCATCGACGTTCGGCCCGCCGGCGTCCGGCAGCGTGACCACGTCCGCTGTCGCCGCCACCCAGTGCTCACGTTCAGCGCTGGGGTCGTCCTCCTGCAGCTGCAACGCCCACTGCTGGAACGAAATCGTCTTCGGCGGGAGCGAACCACCCTGGTAGGCGGTTTCCAGGTCTTCCAGCAGGACGTTCCACGACACGCCGTCCATCACCAGGTGATGCACGGTCAAACCCAGCCACGCGGGCTGATCACCACGGTCGAAGTAGACGGCGGCGAGCAGCGGACCATCGGCCAGACGCAACGACTTCTGCGCCGCCGTCATCTCCGCGACCACATCTCCGTCGGTGACGCGCAAGAGCCCGCCACCGTCGACCGGAGCGTTGTGCTGGTCGTCCGCGCTGAAGCGGATCCGGAGCGCGTCGTGGTGCGCGACGAGCACGTCGAGCGCCCGGCCCAGCCGATCGGGATCGGTACCGGGTGCCAGCTCGAACATGCCCGACCAGTTCCAGTGATCGCGGTCAGGGATGTCCTGCGCCAGGAACCACCGCTGGATCGGCGTGAACGGGACAGGCCCGGTGACCACGCCCTGCTCGGCCAGGGACTCCGCCGGAGCGTCACGCACGGCCGACGCCAGCTCTGCCACCGACTGGTGCGCGAACACGTCCGCCACGTCGATGCCGAGTCCGGCGGCGCGAACCCGGGCCACGATCTGCAGGCTCAGGATCGAGTCGCCACCGAGCTCGAAGAAGTTGTCGTGCACGCCAACGCGTTCGACGCCGAGCACACCGCTCCACACCGCGGCGAGGGTCTCCTCGGCCGCGGTCCGGGGCGCGACGTACTGCTCACCGGCCGACTCGGGCTCCGGGTCGGGCAGTCCTCGCCGGTCGACCTTGCCGTTGGGCGTCAGCGGCAACCGGTCCAGTGCCACGAACACCGACGGGACCAGGTAGTCCGGCACCCGTTCCCGCAGCCACGCCCGCAACGCGGAACCGCTGAACTCACCCTCCGCCACGACGTACGCGACCAGCCGCTTACCACCGTGCGGGCCGCCATCGCGTGCCACCACAACAACATCACGAACGTCCGGGTGGTCACCGATGACAACCTCGACCTCGCCCGGCTCGACCCGATAGCCACGGATCTTCACCTGCTCGTCGACACGACCCAAGAACTCGATCGTCCCGTCCGCACGCCACCGAGCACGGTCACCAGTGCGGTACAACCGCTGACCGGATCCACCGAACACGTCGGGAACGAACCGCTCCGAAGTCAGGTCAGGCCGGCCCACATAACCCTGGGCCACACCCGGACCACCGACCAGCAACTCACCCGGCACCCCAACCGGAGCGGGCCTCAACGACCCGTCCACCACAAAGGCCTGAGCACCCGCCAACGGAGTGCCGATCGGCACCACCGCCGCCGGATGGTCCTCGCCGACCGGGTGGAAGATCGAGTCGATCGCCGCCTCGGTCACACCGAACACGTTGCCCGGCACCGCGTTAGGCGCCACCTCGGCAACCGCGGTCGTCAGAGCCTCGTGCGTCCACATGTCCGTGCCGGAGATGACCAGACGCAGACTCTCCACCGGCCCGGCGGTGCGGCAGTGCGCCGCCAGATCACGCAGGAGCATGCCCGGCACGATCTCGGCGATTGCCACGTCGTGCGTGCGCAGCGTGTGGTGCAACGACTCGACCGACACGTGTTCGTCGTGCGGCAGGAAGACCACGGTCTGCCCGAACGCCAACGCCCGCGTCATGTCGCCGATCGACACGTCGAACCCAGGCCCGGACATCGACAACACCGCACCGGGACCACCCAGCGCTCGCAGTCCGTCACGCCACCCGGCCACGTACGACGAGAGCGCGCCATGGGTCACCGCCACACCCTTGGGGCGGCCGGTCGAGCCGGAGGTGTAAGCCACGTACGCCAACGCGCCGGGATCAATGCGGACCGGCACCGCGTCGAAGACCGGCGAGGCGTCGTCGAGTGCCAGCACCTCGCCGGTGAAGCCGGCCAGCGCCTCAGCCGTGACGGCGACAACCGCGCCGACGTCGGCCAGCAGGAACGCGACGCGGTCAGCCGGCAGACCGGGGTTGATCGGTACGTAGACACCACCAGCGCGCAGCACACCCTGGAAGGCCACCGCAAGGTCGATCCCGCGCGGCACCAGCACGGCGACCGGCGACCCGACCGTCACACCGGCCCGTTGCAGGCGGGCGGCCAGGGCATCGGCCCGAGCGCCCAACTCCGCGAACGTGAGCCGTTCGTCGCCGCAGATCACCGCGATCTCGTAAGAAGCCCACCCGGCGATCAGATCCGGCACCGGCGACTCGGTCAGGGGCGCAGTCGTGCCACCCCACCGGACGATCTCGGCAGCCTGCTCCGGGCGGTGCAGCGGAACGTCCTGCACCCGCAGGCCCGGACGCTGTGCCACCGCGGTCAGCACGACCACCAGCTGGTCGAGGATCCGTTCGACCGTGACCGCGTCGAAGGCCGCCGTGGAGAACTCCGCCTCGATCTTGAGCGTGGCCTCCAGGTCGACCGCGAAGGTGAGTGGGTAGTTGCCCTGCTCCACCGACTCGGTGGCCTGCAACCAGTCCTCGCCCAGGTCTTCCGGCAGTTCCTCCTGCGGGTAGTTGCCGAACACCACGATGCTGTCGAACAACGCACGGCCGTGCGGCACGGCAGACCACCGCTGCACGTCCACCAACGGCGTGAACTCGAACCGTTGCAGCGAGACCTGGTTGTCCCGCAGGTCGTGCAGCCACGACGTGAACGGCACGTTCGCGGGCACGACCGTCCGGACCGGCAGCGTGTTGATGAACAGGCCGACGATCGACTCGACGCCGGCCAGCTCGGCCGGACGACCCGACACGGTCAGGCCGAACACCACGTCGTCCTCACCCGAGGTGTCCGCGAGGACCTTGGCCCACGCGGCCTGCACGACCGTCGACAACGTGACGCGCTCGCGCCGGGCCAGCGCCACCAGTCCGGCGGTCACACCCTCGTCGAGGTGCGTGCGCCGGCGGTCCTGGGCGTAGTGGCTCACGGCCAGCCGGTCGGCGGGCAGCGGAGTCGGTGCCTCGAACCCTGCCAGGTACTCGCGCCAGAACGCTTCCGGCTCAGCCGGGTCGCGCCCGTCGAGCCACGCGATGAAGTCCCGGTAGGGCCGGGTCGGTTCGAGGGCGCCGCCCTGGTAGGCGGCGGACACCTCGTCCATCACGAGGGGCAGGCTCCACCCGTCGCACAAACCCTGGTACAGCCCCCAAACGAGCCAGTTCTGCCCGTTGCCCCTGTCCACGACGTAGAGCCGCGTCAACGGCGGCCGGGCCAGGTCGAAACCGAGCGCGCGGTCGTCCGCCAGCAACTCTTCCAGCCGCACCTGTTGCGCGGCCTCGTCGAGCCCCGACCAGTCGTGGGCCGTCAGCGGCACGTCGACGTCGCCGAGCACCACCTGGACCGGCTCCGCCACGCCCTCCCACACGAAACCACTCCGCAGGGAGGCGTGCCGGGCGATCACCGCACGCCACGCCGCCGCGAACCGCTCCACGTCGATCGGACCCGCGAGGTCGTAAACGCTCTGACCCCAGTACAGCCCGTCGACAGGAGAACCCACGACACCGAACAACATGCCGGACTGCACCGGCGCCAACCGGTACACGTCCACCAGCGGATAACGCGCCGCGAGTCCGTCGACCTCGGGCTGGGTCAGCGACGCCAGCGGGAAGTCCGACGGCGTGAAGCCACCGGCCGACCGGCAATGCGCGACTAGTTCGCGCAACGCCTCGACGTACCGGGCGGCAACCCGTTCGACGGTGGCGGTGTCGTGAACAGCGCTGGAGTGGAACCACTCGATGGACAACCGGCCATCGGCAGTCTGTTGTACTTCGAGCTGCAGCAGGTGCGACCGCGTCCCGCCCTCGCCCTCGGTCGGGCCGGCGAGATCACCGTCCAGCTCACGACGGATCAACCCGGCCGGGTCGTCGTTCCCGTCGTACGCGCCGAGGTAGTTGAACAGCACCGGCCGCTCCGGCACATCCACCAGTTGCAACGCGCCGTAGCCCACACCAAGACGCGGAACAGCGCGCAACTCCTCCTTGACCGCCTTGATCGCCGCATCGGGCTCGTCGTGACGGCTCAACCGCACCGGGAAGATCGACGTGAACCAGCCGACCGTGCGCGACAGATCCGCACCCTCACGGCCGTGGCTCTCCAGATCGATTGTGACGTGATCACTACCGGCCCACTCCCCCAAGGCCTGGGCCAGAGCTGTCAGCAGCAGGTCGTTGCCCTGCGTGCGATACGCCTTGTGCGCGTCACCGAGCAGAGTCACCGTCGTCTCGGCATCCAGCCACGACTGCACGATCGCCTCGGACGCCTCCGTGTTCGTCCCGTCGCCGTCGGCCGGAAGCGTGACCACGTCCGCGGTCGCCGCCGTCCAGTGCTCACGTTCAGCACTGGGGTCGAGGGTCTGGAGCTGTTCGGCCCACGCCTTGAACGACGTCGTCTTCGGCGCCAGCACACCGCCCCGGTAGGCGATGTCGAGGTCCTCCAACAGGATGTTCCACGACACCCCGTCCATTACCAGGTGGTGCACCGTCACACCGAGCCACGCCGGCTGCGGACCACGGTCGAAGAACACAGCCGCCACCAGCGGGCCGTCGGCCAGCCGCAACGACTTCTGCGCCACGGTCATCTCCGCGACCAGGTCGTGGTCGCCCTCGACCACACGCAGGACCCCGGTCTCCACCGGCGCGTTGTACTGGCCGTCCGGGGTGAACCGGATGCGCAACGCGTCGTGGTGCGCCAGCACCGCGTCCAGCGCCGACGCGAGGCGACCGGGATCGGTGCCCGGTGCCAGCTCGAACATGCCCGACCAGTTCCAGTGATCCCGGTTCGGGATGTCCTGCGCCAGGAACCAGTGCTGGATCGGCGTGAACGGAATCGGCCCCGTGACAACACCCTGTTCGGCCAACGTCTCCGCCGGGGTGTCGCGCACGGCGAGGGCGAGCTCGGCGATGGTCTGGTGGGCGAACACGTCCGCCACGTCGACACCCAGACCAGCGGCACGAACACGCGCCACGATCTGCAGACTCAGGATCGAGTCGCCACCCAACTCGAAGAAGTTGTCGTGCACACCGACACGTTCCGCACCGAGCACCTGTGACCAGACTGCGGCCAGAGCTTCTTCGGCAGCGGTCCGCGGCGCGACGTACGCCTCGCCGGAGGTCTCGGGCTCCGGGTCGGGCAGACCACGACGGTCGACCTTCCCGTTCGGCGTCAGCGGCAACCGGTCCAACGCCACGAACACCGACGGCACCAGGTAGTCCGGCACCCGCTCCCGCAGCCATGCCCGCAGCACCGAACCGCTGAACTCACCCTCCGCCACGACATACGCAACGAGCCGCTTACCGCCGTGAGGCCCGCCATCACGAGCCACCACAACAACATCACGCACGTCCGGGTGGTCACCGAGGACAACCTCGACCTCACCGGGTTCGACCCGGTAGCCACGGATCTTGACCTGCTCGTCGACTCGGCCAAGGAACTCGATCGTCCCATCAGCACGCCACCGGGCACGGTCACCGGTGCGGTACAACCGCTCACCGGCCGCACCGGGCACGAACCGCTCCGCCGTCAGATCCGGACGCCCCACATAACCCTGGGCCAGACCGGAACCACCGACCAGCAACTCACCCGGCACCCCGACCGGGACAGGCCGCAACGACCCGTCCACCACGAAGGCCTGAGCACCCGCCAAAGGAGTACCGATCGGCACCACGGCGGCAGGATGGTCGTCACCCACCGGGTGGAAGATCGAGTCGATCGCCGCCTCGGTCACACCGAACACGTTGCCCGGCACCGCATTGGGTGCCACCTCGGCCACCGCCGAAGTCAACGCGTCATGCGTCCACAGATCGGTACCCGAGATCACCAGACGGAGGCTTTCCACCGGACCGGCCGTCCGGGAGTAAGCCGCCAGGTCGCGCAACAACATGCCGGGCACGATCTCCGCGACCTCGACCGAGTGCTCGACCAAGGTGTGGTGCAACGACTCCACCGTCACGTGCTCGTCGTGCGGCAGGAACACGAGGCGCTGACCGAACGCCAAGGCGCGCGTCATGTCACCGATCGACACGTCGAAACCGGGACCCGACATCGACAACACCGCGCCCGGACCACCCAGGCCGGCGAGTCCGTCGCGCCATCCCGCCACGTACGACGACAGCGCGGCATGCGTCACCGCCACCCCCTTGGGGCGTCCCGTCGATCCCGACGTGTAAGCGATGTACGCCAAGGCGTTCGGGTCGACCGGAGCAAGCGGTTCACCAGGCACCGCGGACACGTCGTCCACCGGCAGCACTTCCCCGGTGAAACCGTCCAAAGCCGAAGTCGTGACAGCGGCGACCACGCTGGCATCAGCCAGCAGGAACGCCAGCCGTTCAGCGGGAAGCCCAGGGTTGATCGGCACGTACACGCCACCAGAGCGCAACACGCCCTGGAACGCGACCGCCAGCTCAAGACCACGCGGCACGAGCACCGCCACAGGCGATCCCACCGTCACGCCGGCCCTCTGAAGCCGTGCGGCCAGCGCGTCGGCCCGAGCGCCCAGCACCTCGAACGTGAGACTCTCCTCGCCGCACACCACCGCCACGGCATCCGGGGTCGCATGAGCCCAGCCGTCGACGAGGTCGGGCACCGGCAGTTCGGTCACCGGTTCCGGCGTCCTGCCCCACGCCACCAGCTCCGCCGCCTGCTCAGGACGCTGCAACGGCACGTCACCGACCGCGAGCTCCGGCTGTTCCGCGACCACGGTGAGCACGACCACCAGCTGGTCGAGGATCCGTTCGACGGTGGCGGCGTCGAAGGCCGCCGTGGAGAACTCGGCCTCGATCTTGAGCGTGGATTCCAGGTCGACCGCGAAGGTCAGCGGGTAGTTGCCCTGCTCCACCGACTCGGTGGCCTGCACCCCGCCCAGGTCCTCCGGCAGCTCCTCCTGGGGGAAGTTGCCGAACACCACGATGCTGTCGAACAACGCACGGCCGTGCGGCACGGCGGACCACCGCTGAACATCGACCAGCGGCGTGTACTCGAACCGTTGCAGCGCGACCTGGTTGTCCCGCAGTGCGGGCAACCACGCGGCGAACGACGTGTCGACCGGCACCGCGGCCCGCACGGGCAGCGTGTTGATGAACAGGCCGACCATCGACTCCACCCCGGCCAGATCAGCCGGACGACCCGACACGGTCAGGCCGTACACCACGTCGTCCTCGCCCGACGACGCGGACAACACCTTTGCCCACGCCGCCTGCACGACAGTCGACAACGTCACGCGCTCACGACGCGCCAGCTCCACCAGCCCGGCCGTGACGCTCTCGCTCAGGTGCGTGCGCCGGCGGTCCTGGGCGTAATGGCTCGCAGCCAGGCGGTCGGCCGGAAGTGCCGTCGGTGCCTCGAAACCATCGAGGTACGTGCGCCAGAACCCTTCGGTCGCAGCAGTGTCGCGCTGACCCAGCCACGCGATGTAGTCGCGGTACGGACGTACCGGCGGCAACGCCTGCCGCTGGTACGCGGCCGACACCTCGTCCATGACGACGGGCAGGCTCCACCCGTCGCACAAACCCTGGTACAGGCCCCACACCAGCCAGTTCTGCCCGTTGCTCCGGTCGACGAGGTAGAGCCGGATGAGCGGCGGGCGGGCAAGGTCGAATCCGAGGGCGCGGTCGTGGTCCAGGAGTTCCTGAAGCCGAACCTGTTGTGCGGCCTCGTCGAGACCCGACCAGTCATGGGTCGTCAACGGCACGTCGATGTCGGTCGGAACGACCTGCACCGGTTCGCTGACGCCCTCCCACACGAACCCGCTCCGCAGCGGCGCGTGCCGGCCGATCACCTCACGCCACGCAGCCGCGAACTTTTCCACGTCGATCGGACCGGCCAGGTCGTAGACGTTCTGCGCCCAGTAGAGACCGTCGACAGGAGAGCCCACTACACCGAACAACATGCCGGACTGCACCGGCGACAACCGGTACACGTCCGCCAGCGGATAGCGCTCCGCCAGCAGGTCGATCTCCGGCTGGGCCAGCGCCGCCAACGGGAAGTCCGAAGGCGTGAAACCACTGGCGGACCGGCAGTGTGCGACCAGTTCGCGCAACGCCTCGACGTACCGGGCGGCAACCCGTTCGACAGTGGCGGTGTCGTGAACAGCGCTGGAGTGGAACCACTCGATGGACAACCGTCCGTCGGCGCTCTGCTGAACCTCGAGCTGCAACAGGTGCGAGCGCGTCCCGCCCTCGCCCTCGCTGGGCCCCGCCAGGTCGGCGGGTAGCTCCCGGCGGATCAGCCCCGCCGAGTCGGCGGCGTCGTACGCCCCGAGGTAGTTGAACAGCACCGGACGCTCCGGCACGTCGGCCAGTTCGCCATGCAGCCAACGCAATGCCCCATAGCCGACGCCCCGCCGCGGAACAGCCCGCAACTCCTCCTTGACGGCCTTGATCGCCGCCGCCGGATCGCTCTCGTGGGTGAGCCGCACCGGGAAGATCGACGTGAACCAGCCGACCGTGCGGGACAAGTCCGCACCTTCACGGCCGTGGCTCTCCAAGTCGATCGTCACGTGATCGCTACCGGTCCACTCCCCCAAAGCCTGGGCCAGAGCGGTCAGCAACAGATCATTGCCCTGCGTGCGATACGCCCTGTGCGCATCGCCCAGCAACGCCGCCGTCGTCTCGGCGTCCAGCCACGACTGCACGACCGCACCGGACGCCTCGGAGTTCGGCCCATGGCCGTCCACCGGAACGACCGTGACGTCCGCGGTCGCAGCGGCCCAGTGGTCGCGCTCCTCCGCGGCGTCGATGGTCTGGAGCTGCTCGGCCCACGCCTGGAACGACGTCGTCTTCGGCGCGAACGATCCGCCTTGGTAAGCAGTGTCGAGGTCCTCCAGCAGAACGTTCCACGACACCCCGTCCATCACGAGGTGGTGCACGGTCAACCCAAGCCACGCAGGCTGATCACCACGGTCGAAGTAGACGGCGGCGAGCAGCGGACCATCGGCCAGACGCAACGACTTCTGCGCCGCCGTCATCTCCGCGACCACGTCATCCACAGCAACGACGCGAAGAACGTCGGAGGCCTCGACACCGGCGTTGTGCTGGCCGTCGGGCGTGAACCGGATGCGCAGGGCGTCGTGGTGAGCGACAAGAGCGTCGAGCGCCCGTCCGAGCCGACCAGGATCGGTGCCCGGCGCCAGCTCGAACATGCCCGACCAGTTCCAGTGGTCCCGGTCCGGGATGTCCTGCGCCAGGAACCAGCGCTGGATCGGCGTGAACGGAATCGGACCCGTGACCACGCCCTGCTCGGCCGACGACTCCGCCGGAGCGTCCCGCACGACGAGAGCAAGTTCGGCGATGGTCTGGTGGGCGAACACGTCCGCCACGTCCACACCCAGACCTGCGGCGCGAACCCGAGCCACGATCTGCAGACTCAGGATCGAGTCGCCACCCAACTCGAAGAAGTTGTCCTGCACACCAACGCGTTCGACACCGAGCACGCCACTCCACACCGCCGCGAGAGTCTCCTCGGCAGCGGTCCGAGGCGCGACATAGGCCTCACCCGTCGTTTCGGGCTCCGGGTCGGGCAGACCGCGACGGTCGACCTTCCCGTTCGGCGTCAGGGGAAGGCGATCCAGTGCGACGAACACCGACGGCACAAGGTAGTCCGGCACGCGCTCCCGCAGCCACGCACGCAGAACCGAACCGCTGAACTCACCCTCCGCCACGACGTACGCGACGAGGCGCTTACCGCCGTGAGGCCCACCTTCACGAGCCACCACTACAACATCACGCACATCGGGGTGATCGCCGATGACGACCTCGACCTCACCGGGCTCGACCCGATAACCGCGGATCTTCACCTGCTCGTCGACACGACCCAAGAACTCGATCGTCCCGTCAGCACGCCACCGAGCCCGGTCACCAGTGCGGTAGAGGCGCTCACCAGAACCGGTGAACAGGTCCGGAACGAACCGCTCCGCCGTCAGATCCGGCCGGCCCACATACCCCTGGGCCACACCGGAACCACCGACGAGCAACTCACCCGGCACGCCTACTGGCGCCGGCCGCAACGAGCCGTCCACCACAAAAGCCTGAGCACCGGCCAGCGGCGTACCGATCGGCACCACCGCCGCCGGGTGGTCCTCGGTCACGGCGTGGAAGATCGAGTCGATCGCCGCCTCGGTCACACCGAACACGTTGCCCGGCAGCGCGTTCGGCGCCACCTCGCGCACAGCCGCCGTCAACGCGTCATGCGTCCACAGATCGGTACCCGAGATCACCAGGCGCAGGCTCTCCACCGGCCCAGCCGTCCGGGAGTAGGCCGCCAGGTCGCGCAACAGCATGCCCGGCACGATCTCCGCGACCTCGACGTCGTGGTCGACCAGCGTGCGGTGCAACGACTCCACCGTCACGTGCTCATCGTGCGGCAAGAACACCACGCGCTGCCCGAAAGCCAACGCCCGAGTCATGTCACCGATCGACACGTCGAACCCAGGCCCGGACATCGACAGCACCGCACCCGGACCGCCCAGCGCACGCAGTCCGTCACGCCACCCGGCCACGTAGGACGAGAGCGCGGCATGGGTCACCGCCACACCCTTGGGCCGTCCCGTGGAACCCGACGTGTAAGCGATGTACGCCAACGCATTCGGGTCGACCGGAGCAAGTTCACCGACGACCGCGGACTCGTCGTCCACCGGCAGCACTTCACCGGCGAACCCGTCCAGAGCCGAAGTCGTGACGGCCGCGACCACACCGGCATCGGCCAGCAGGAACGCCAGCCGTTCAGCAGGCAGCCCAGGGTTGATCGGCACGTACACGCCACCAGAGCGCAACACACCCTGGAAAGCGATAGCGAGTTCAAGCCCACGCGGCACCAGCACGGCGACCGGCGATCCCACCGTCACACCGGCTCGGCGCAGACGTGTGGCAAGGGAATCGGCCCGAGCGTTCAGTTCGGCGAACGTCAGCTGCTCATCGCCGCACACCGCGGCGACCTCGGACGAAGCCCAG
This sequence comes from Lentzea californiensis, assembly GCF_024648825.1. Classification (GTDB taxonomy): domain Bacteria; phylum Actinomycetota; class Actinomycetes; order Mycobacteriales; family Pseudonocardiaceae; genus Lentzea; species Lentzea californiensis. Next base: position 512,583 of record NZ_JANBBE010000003.1, on the reverse strand, counting down.
CCGGCGATCAGGTCGGGCACCGGCAGTTCGGCGGAGGGCACGGGGGTCGCGCCCCACGCCACCAGCTCCGCCGCCTGGTCGGGACGCTGCACGGGCACATCGCGGACCAAGAGCTCCGGCTGCTCCGCCACAGCGGTCAGCACGACAGCGAGCTGGTCGAGGATCCGCTCGACCGTGATGGCGTCGAACGCGGCCGTCGAGAACTCCGCCTCGACGCGCAGCGTGCGCTCCAGGTCGACGGCGAAGGTGAGCGGGTAGTTGCCCTGCTCCACCGAGTCGGCGGCCTGCAGCCCGCCCAGGTCCTCGGGGAGTTCCTCCTGCGGGTAGTTGCCGAACACCACGATGGAGTCGAACAACGCGCGGCCGTGCGGCACCTCGGACCACCGCTGCACGTCCACCAACGGCGTGTACTCGAACCGTTGCAGCGCAACCTGGTTGTCCTGCAAACGCGGCAGCCACGCGGCGAATGTCATGTCGGTCGGCACCACGGCCCGGACCGGCAGCGTGTTGATGAACAACCCGACCATCGACTCCACGCCGGCCAGGTCGGCCGGACGGCCGGAGACGGTCAGGCCGAAGATCACGTCGTCGTCACCCGAGTACGTCGACAGCAGCAGCGCCCACGCCGCCTGGACGACGGTCGACAACGTCACGCGCTCGCGGCGGGCCAGGTCGACCAGCCTGCCGGTGACGGTCTCGTCCAGGCGCAGGCGACGCCGGTCCTGGTCGTAGTGGCTCGCGGCCAGCCGGTCGGCCGGAAGTGCCGTGGGAGCCTCGAAACCGGCCAGGTGCGTGCGCCAGAACCCTTCGGACTCGGCCGGGTCACGCCGGCCCAGCCACGCGATGAAGTCCCGGTAGGAGCGCACCGGCTCCAGCGCCCTGCCCTGGTAGAGGGCGGACACCTCGTCCATCACGACAGGCAGGCTCCACCCGTCGCACAAGCCCTGGTACAGACCCCACACCAGCCACAACCGGCCCTGGCCGCGGTCCACCAGGTACAGGCGCGTCAACGGCGGCGCGGCGAGGTCGAAGCCCAGCGCGCGATCCTCGTCGAGCAGCACCCGCAACTGCTCCTGCTGCACGACGTCGCCGAGGCGAGACCAGTCCAGCCGCTCGAGCGGAACGTCGACCTCGGCCAGCACGACCTGCACCGGCTCGCTGACGCCCTCCCACACGAACCCGCTGCGCAACGCCGCGTGCCGGGAGATCACCTGACGCCAGGCACCGGCCAGCCGTTCCGCGTCCATCGGCCCCGTCAGGTCGTAAACCCCTTGACCCCAGTAGAGACCGTCGACGGGAGAACCCGCGACACCGAACAACATGCCTGACTGCACCGGCGCCAGCCGATGCACGTCCACCAGCGGATAGCGCTCCGAAAGCCCGTCCACCTCGGGCTGGGTCAGCGACGCCAACGGGAAGTCCGACGGCGTGAAGCCCGTGGCCCCGGACCGGCAGTGCGCCACCAGCCGACGCAACGCCTCGACGTAGCGCGCGGCGACACGTTCGACGGTGACCATGTCGTGCAGGTTGTGGCTGAAGTGCCAGTCGACCTGCAGGCGTCCGTCCGCGTCCTGCTCCGCCTCGATCTGCAGGAGGTGCGACCGCGTCCCGCCCGGTCCCTCGCTCGGGCCGGCCAGGTCGGCGGGCAGTTCCCGGCGGATCAGCCCCAGCGAGTCGACGGCGTCGAACGCTCCGAGGTAGTTGAACAGCACCGGACGCTCCGGCACATCGGCCAGGTCACCCTGCAGCCAGCGCAACGCGCCGTAGCCGACACCGCGGCGCGGCACTGCCCGCAGCTCTTCCTTGACGGCCTTGATCGCCGCCGCCGGATCGCTCTCGTGCGTGAGCCGCACCGGGAAGATCGACGTGAAGTACCCGACGGTGCGCGACATGTCCACGCCGTCGGCCACCGCCTCGCGGCCGTGGCTTTCCAGGTCCACCGTCACGTGGCCGCTACCAGCCCACTCGCCCAACGCCTGGGCGAGCGCCGCCAGCAGCAGGTCGTTGGCCTGGGTGCGGTAGGCGCGGTGGGCGTCGCCCAGCAGCGCGGCGGTGGTGCCGGCGTCCAGCCACGACCGCACGACACCGGCCGAAGTCTCGGTGTTGGGGCCGTCCTGGTCCTGCGGCACTGCCACGACGTCCGCGGTCTGAGCCAGCCAGGTCTCCCGCTCGCCCCGAGCGTCCAGGTCCTGCAACACCTCGGCCCACTGCTGGAACGAGGTCGTCTTCGGCCCTAGTTCCCGGCCCGCGTAGACAGCGTCGAGGTCCTCCAGCAACACGTTCCACGACACCCCGTCCATCACGAGGTGGTGCACGGTCAAACCGAGCCACGCGGGCTGATCACCGCGATCGAAGAACACGGCGGCCATCAGCGGGCCATCAGCCAGCCGCAACGACGTCTGCGCCGCGGTCATCTCCGCGACCACGGCCTCGTCGCCCTCGACCACCCGCAACAACGCGCTGCCGTCGACCGGCGCCAGGTACTGGCTTTCCGGCGTGAAACGGAGGCGCAGCGCGTCGTGATGAGTGACCAGGACGTCGAGTGCCCGCCCGAGCCGTTCCGGGTCGGTGCCGGGCGCCAGCTCGAACATTCCGGACCAGTTCCAGTGGTCCCGGTTCGGGATGTCCTGCGCCAGGAACCAGTGCTGGATCGGCGTCAGCGGCACGGGTCCGGTGACGACGCCCTGTTCGGCCAGGGTCACCGCCGGCGTGTCACGCACGACGGCGGCCAGTGCGGCGACCGTCTGGTGGGCGAACACGTCCGCCACGTCGACACCCAGACCTGCGGCGCGAACGCGAGCCACGATCTGCAGACTCAGGATCGAGTCGCCACCCAGCTCGAAGAAGTTGTCGTGCACACCGACGCGGTCGACACCGAGCACACCACTCCACACCGCCGCAAGCGTTTCCTCCGCAGCGGTCCGAGGTGCGACGTAGGCCTCGCCCGTCGTCTCGGGCTCGGTATCGGGCAGACCGCGCCGGTCCACCTTCCCGTTCGGCGTCAGCGGAAGGCGATCCAACGCCACGAACACCGACGGCACCAGGTAATCCGGCACCCGCTCCCGCAGCCACGACCGCAACGCCGAGCCGCTGAACTCGCCCTCCGCCACGACGTACGCGACGAGGCGCTTGCCGCCGTGCGGCCCGCCATCACGAGCCACCACAACAACGTCACGCACGTCGGGGTGATCGCCGATGACGACCTCGACCTCACCGGGCTCGACCCGGTAGCCACGGATCTTGACCTGCTCGTCGACGCGCCCGAGGAACTCGATCGTGCCGTCAGCACGCCACCGAGCCCGGTCACCGGTCCGGTAGAGCCGGTCGCCGCCGGCACCGAACAGGTCGGGCACGAACCGCGCCGAGGTCAGGTCGGGACGTCCCAGGTAGCCGCGCGCCACACCGGCGCCGCCGACCAGCAGTTCGCCCGGAACACCCACGGGAACGGGCCGCAGCGCGGAGTCGACCACGACCGCGCGGGCGCCGGCCAGCGGCGTGCCGATCGGCACCACGGCAGCGGGGTGGTCCTCCGTCACGGCGTGGAAGATCGAGTCGATCGCCGCCTCGGTCACACCGAACACGTTGCCCGGCACCGCGTTCGGCGCCACCTCGCGCACAGCGGCGGTCAACGCGTCATGCGTCCACATGTCCGTACCGGAGATCACCAGGCGCAACGACTCGACCGGCCCGGCGACCCGGCAATGTGCCGCCAGGTCCCGCAAGAGCATGCCGGGAACGATCTCGGCGATCTCGATCCGGTGCTCCACCAACGTCGCGTGCAGCGACTCCACCGACACGTGCTCGTCGTGCGGCAGGAACACCACGCGCTGACCGAAAGCCAAAGCCCGCGTCATGTCACCGATCGACACGTCGAACCCAGGCCCGGACATCGACAGCACCGGGCCGGGGCCGCCCAGCGCGGCCAGCCCGTCACGCCAACCGGCCACGTAGGACGACAGCGCGGCATGCGTGACCGCGACGCCCTTGGGCCGTCCCGTGGAACCCGACGTGTAAGCGATGTACGCCAACGAGTCCGGGTCGACCGGAGCGAGCTCGCCGACGACGGCCACGTCCTCCACCAGCAGCACTTCACCGGCGAACCCGGCCAGCTCGCCCACCAGCGCCGCGGTCGTGACCGCGACGTCCGCACCGGCATCGGCCAGCAGGAACGCGAGACGTTCGGCCGGAAGCCCGGGGTTGATCGGCAGGTAGACGCCGCCGGAGCGCAGCACGCCCTGGAACGCGACGGCCAGCTCAAGCCCACGCGGCACCAGCACGGCGACCGGCGACTCCACCGTCACACCGGCCCCCTGGAGCCGGACGGCGAGGCCATCGGCGCGAGCGTTCAGCTCGGCGAACGTCAGCCGGTCCTCGCCGCACACCACGGCGACGGCGTCGGTGTCCGACCAGCTGTGGATCAGCTCGGGCACGGACGGCTCGGTGGCCGGGACCGGGGTCTCGCCCCACGCCACCAGTTCCGCGGCCTGCTCCGGCCGCTGCAACGGCACGTCCGCGACGGCCAGCGAAGGCCGTTCCGCGACGGCGGTGAGCACGACCACCAGCTGGTCGAGGACGCGTTCGACCGTCACGGCGTCGAAGGCGGCCGTGGAGAACTCGGCCTCGATGCGCAGCGTGCGCTCCAGGTCGACCGCGAAGGTGAGCGGGTAGTTGCCCTGCTCCACCGAGTCGACGGAGGCGTACCCGTCCGGGATCTCGGCGAGGTCGTCCGGCAGTTCCCGGTGCGGGTAGTTGCCGAACACCACGATGGAGTCGAACAGTGCTCGCCCACCAGGAACGGCCGACCAGCGCTGCACGTCCACCAGCGGCGTGTACTCGAACCGCTGCACCGCGACCTGGTTGTCCTGCAGCTCGCGCAGCCACGACGTGAACGGCACGTCGGCGGGCACGACGGCCCGCACCGGCAGCGTGTTGATGAACAGGCCGACGATCGACTCGACGCCGGCCAGGTCAGCCGGACGACCGGACACGGTGAGCCCGAACAGCACGTCGTCCTCGCCGGACGACGCGGACAGGACCTTGGCCCACGCCGCCTGCACCACCGTCGACAGCGTCACGCGTTCCCGGCGCGCCAGCTCCACCAGCTTCGTGGTGACGCGCTCGTCCAGCATGGTCCTGCGGCGGTCCTGCGCGTAGTGGCCGGCCGCCAGCCGGTCCACCGGCAACGGTGTGGGCGCCTCGAACCCGTCCAGCGCCCTGCGCCAGAACGACTCCGACTCGTCCGGATCACGCCGGTCCAGCCATGAGATGAACTCGCGGTACGACCGCACCGGAGCCAGCGGCGAACCGTCGTAGGCGGCCAGCACCTCGTCCATGACGACGGGCAGGCTCCACCCGTCGCACAGACCCTGGTACAGCCCCCACACCAGCCACAACCGGCCCTCGCCGCGATCGACGAGGTAGAGCCGCATCAACGGCGGTGCCGCCAGGTCGAAGCCCAGTGCACGGTCCTCCGCCAGCAACTCGCGCAGCCGTGTCTGCTGGGTGTCCCCGTCGAGATCCGACCAGTCGCGCACCTGGAGTGGAACGTCCACATCGGACAGCACGACCTGCACCGGTTCGCTGACGCCCTCCCACACGAACCCGCTGCGCAACGCGGCGTGCCGGGAGATCACGGAACGCCAGACACCGGCGAGCCGGTCGGTGTCGATCGGACCGGCGAGGTCGTAGACGCTCTGACCCCAGTAGAGCCCGTCGACAGGAGAACCTGCGACGCCGAACAACATCCCGGACTGCACGGGTGCCAGCCGGTAGACGTCCGCCACCGGATAACGCTCGGCGAGCCCGTCGAACTCGTCCTGCGTCAACGACGCCAACGGGAAGTCGGACGGGGTGAAGCCCGTGACACCCGTCCGGCAGTGCGCCACCAGCGCGCGCAACGCCTCGACGTAGTGCGCGGCGACCCGTTCCACTGTCTCGGAGCGGTGCAGGTTGGTGCTGTGCAGCCAGTCGATCCGCAGCCGTCCGTCGTCCGCGCGGACCACTTCGAGCTGCAACGGGTAGGCCCGCGTTCCGCCGGGGCCCTGCATGGGGCCGGCCAGTTCGGCGGGAAGCTCGCGGCGGATCAGCCCGGCCGAGTCGACGGCGTCGAACGCACCGAGGTAGTTGAACAGCACCGGCCGGTCCGGCGCACCGGCCGGCTCGTCCTGCGCCCACCGCAGCACGCCGTAGCCGACACCGCGGCGCGGCACCGCCCGCAGCTGCTCCTTGACGGCCTTCACCGTCGCGCCGACACCCTCGTACCGGCTCAGCCGCACGGGGAAGATCGAGGTGAACCACCCGACGGTGCGCGACAGGTCCAGGCCTTCCCGGCCGTGGCTCTCCAGGTCGACCGTGACGTGCTCGGTGCCCGCCCACTCCCCCAGGACGTTCGCCAGTGCGGCGAGCAGCAGGTCGTTGGCCTGCGTCCGGTAAGCCCTGTGCGCCTCACCGAACAGCGCCGCGGTCGTGTCGGCGTCCAGCCAGGTGCTCACCACGGTGCTGGACGCCTCGGTGTTCGGGCCGTCGCCGTCGGCGGGAAGCGCGACCACGTCCGACGTCGCCGCCGCCCAGTGCTCCCGCTCGCCGCCGGCCTCCAGCTCCAGCAGGTGTTCCGCCCACTGCTGGAACGACGTCGTCTTGGGCCCCAGCGCCTCCGAGCGGTACGCGGTGCCGAGGTCCTCCAGCAGCACGTTCCACGAGACGCCGTCCATCACCAGGTGGTGCACGGTCAAACCCAGCCACGCGGGCTGATCACCGCGGTCGAAGTAGACGGCGGCCACGAGCGGGCCGTCGTTCAGGCGCAACGACGTCTGCGCCGCGGTCATCTCCGCGACCACAGCCTCATCGCCCACGACGACGCGCAGGAACCCACCGGTCCCGACCGGAGCGTTGTGCTGGCCGTCCGGACCGAACCGGATCCGCAGCGCGTCGTGGTGCGCGACGAGGACGTCGAGCGCCTGACCCAGCCGGACCGGGTCGGTGCCGGGCGCCAGCTCGAACACACCCGACCAGTTCCAGTGGTCCCGGTTCGGGACGTCCTGCGCCAGGAACCAGTGCTGGATCGGCGTCAACGGCACAGCCCCGGTTACAACGCCCTGTTCCGCCAGCGAGACCGCAGGTGCTTCCCGCACCACGAGCGCGAGCTCGGCGATGGTCTGGTGGGCGAACACGTCCGCCACGTCCACACCCAGATCAGCGGCACGAGTGCGCGCCACGATCTGCAGACTCAGGATGGAGTCGCCGCCCAGTTCGAAGAAGTTGTCGTGCACGCCAACGCGTTCGACACCGAGCACACCGCTCCACACCGCCGCGAGGATCTCCTCGACGGCGGTCCGAGGCGCGACGTAGGTCTCGGCGACCGCCTCCAGCTCCGGCTCGGGCAGACCGCGCCGGTCCACCTTCCCGTTCGGCGTCAGCGGCAACCGGTCCAACGCCACGAACACCGACGGCACGAGGTAATCCGGCACCCGCTCCCGCAGCCACGCCCGCAGCACCGAGCTGCTGAACTCGCCTTCCGCGACAACGTACGCGACCAAGCGCTTGCCACCGTGAGGCCCACCATCACGTGCCACCACAACGACGTCACGCACGTCCGGGTGATCGCCGATGACGACCTCGACCTCGCCCGGCTCGACCCGGTATCCACGGATCTTCACCTGCTCGTCGACACGACCCAGGAACTCGATCGTCCCGTCGGCACGCCACCGAGCCCGGTCACCGGTGCGGTACAACCGACCGCCGGATCCACCGAACACGTCGGGAACGAACCGCTCCGAGGTCAGGTCGGGCCGGCCCACATACCCCTGGGCCACACCGGATCCACCGACCAGCAGCTCACCGGGCACCCCCACCGGCGCCGGTCGCATCCTGGCGTCCACCACGACGGCACGGGCACCGGCCAGCGGCGTGCCGATCGGCACGACCGCGGCAGGGTGGTCCTCGCCGACCGGGTGGAAGATCGAGTCGATCGCCGCCTCGGTCACACCGAACACGTTGCCCGGCACCGCGTTCGGCGCCACCTCCGCCACAGCGGTCGTCAACGCGTCGTGCGTCCACATGTCGGTGCCGGAGATCACCAGGCGCAGCGACTTCACCGGCCCGGCCTCCCGGCAATGAGCCGCAAGGTCGCGCAACAGCATGCCCGGCACGATCTCCGCGACCTCGACCTCGTGGTCCACCAAGGTCTCGCGCAGCGACTCCACCGTCACGTGCTCGTCGTGCGGCAGGAACACCACCGTCCGGCCGAACGCCAACGCCCGCGTCATGTCACCGATGGACACGTCGAACCCAGGACCCGACATCGACAGCACAGTGCCGGGACCGCCCAGATCGGCGAGCCCTTCCCGCCATCCCGCCACGTACGACGACAACGCGCCGTGAGACACCGCAACGCCCTTGGGCCGTCCAGTCGACCCTGACGTGTAGGCCACGTACGCCAACGCGTCGGGATCGATGCGCACCGGCAGGGCGCCGAACCCCGGAGAGTCCTCGTCCAGCACCAGCACCTCGGCGAGCCCGGCCACCTCACCGGCCAGCGCCGGAGTCGTGACCGCGACCGTCGCACCGGCGTCGGCCAGCAGGAACGCCAGCCGCTCCGCGGGAATCCCCGGGTTGACCGGCACGTAGACGCCACCGGCGCGCAGCACGCCCTGGAAGGCGACGGCGAGGTCGATCCCGCGCGGCACCAGCACCGCGACCCGCGAGCCCACGGTCACTCCGGCGTTCTGAAGCCGGCCGGCCAGTGCGTCGGCCCGGAAACCCAGCTCGGCGAACGTCAGGCTCTCCGCACCGCAGACCACCGCGACCTCGGGCGAGATCCGAGCCCAGTCGTCGACCAGGTCCGGCACCGGCCGCTCGGTGGCGGGCTCGGGGGTCTCGCCCCACGCCACCAGTGCCGCCGCCTGCTCCGGCCGCTGCAGGGGCACGTCCTGCACGGGCAGGTCCGGCCGTTCGGTCACCGCCGTCAGCACGACGGTGAGCTGGTCGAGGATCCGTTCGACCGTCACCGCGTCGAACGCGGCGGTGGAGAACTCGGCCTCGATCTTGAGCTCGGCCTCCACGTCGACCGCGAAGGTGAGCGGGTAGTTGCCCTGCTCCACCGAGTCGAGCAACGGCGACAGCTCGAAGCCGGCGGCCCGGCTCCGGCCGCCGGGGTAGTTGCGCAGCACCACGATGCTGTCGAACAACGCGCGGCCACCGGGCACGGACGACCAGCGCTGCGCGTCGACGAGCGGCGTGTACTCGAACCGCTGCACCGCGCCCTGGTTGTCCCGCAGCTCCCGCAGCCACGACGTGAACGGCACGTCCGCGGGCACGGCGACCCGCACCGGCAGCGTGTTGATGAACAGACCCACGGTCGACTCGACCCCGGGCAGGTCGGCGGGGCGGCCCGACACGGTCAGGCCGAACACCACCTCGTCCTCACCCGAGGTGGCCGACAGCACCTTGGCCCACGCGGCCTGCACGACCGCCGACAACGTCACGCGTTCCCGGCGGGCCAGGTCGACCAGGGCGGCGGTCACGCTCGCGTCGAGGTGCGTGCGCCGCCGGTCCTGCGCGTAGTGGCTGGTGGCCAAGCGGTCCACCGGCAACGGCGTCGGCGCCTCGAAACCGTCCAGGTAGGACCGCCAGAATCCCTCGGCCTCGCTCGGGTCACGCCCGTCCAGCCACGAGATGAACTCGCGGTACGACCGCACCGGAGCAGGCGACGAGCCGTCGTAAGCGGCCAGCACCTCGTCCATGACGACGGGCAGACTCCACCCGTCGCACAAGCCCTGGTAGAGCCCCCAGAGGAGCCAGTGCTGCCCGAGACCGCGGTCGACGAGGTACAGACGCGTCAGCGGCGGCGCGGCGAGGTCGAACCCCAGTGCGCGGTCCTGCGCCAGCAGCTCCCGCAACCGGGTCTGCTGGGTGTCCCCGTCGAGATCCGACCAGTCGTGCGCCTGGAGTGGAACGTCCACATCGGACAGCACGACCTGCACCGGCTCGCTGACGCCCTCCCAGACGAACCCGCTGCGCAGCGCCGCCTGGCGCGCGATCACCGAACGCCAGGCGCCGGCGAGCCGGTCCGCCTCGACGGTGCCGGTGAGCTCGTAGATCCCCTGCCCCCAGTAGAGCCCGTCCTCCGCGGGAGCACCCACGACACCGAACAACATGCCCGACTGCACGGGCGCCAGCCGGTAGACGTCCGCCAGGCCGGGGAACCGCGCCGCCAGCCGGTCGACCTCATGCTGCGCCAGCGACGCCAGCGGGAAGTCCGACGGCGTGAGACCCGAGACGCCGGACCGGCAGTGCTCGACCACCGCCTCCAGCTCACGCTGATAAGCGCCGGCGAGCCGTTCGACGGTCGCGGCCTCGTGCAGTCCGGCGCTGTAGTGCCACTCGACCTGCAGCCGCCCGTCGGCGGTGCGGGTCACCTCGAGGTTCAGCACGTGGGACCGCGTGCCTTCGCCGGACGTCGCCGCACCCCTTGATGCCGCAGGCAGTTCGCGGCGCAGCAGATCGCCGGTGGCCGCGGCGGCCCCCAGGTAGTTGAACAGCACGGGGCGATCCGGCGCATCGGCCAGTTCTCCGTGCAACCAGCGCAGTGCGCCGTAGCCGACACCTCGGCGCGGCACAGCCCTGAGCTGCTCCTTCACGGCTTTCACCGTCGTGCCGAGATCCTCGTCCCGGCGCAGTTGCACGGGGAAGATCGACGTGAACCACCCGACGGTCCGCGACAGGTCGACCCCGTCGGTGATCGCCTCACGGCCGTGGCTCTCCAGGTCGATGGTCAGCTCGTCGGTGCCCGCCCACGGGCCGAGCGTCCGCACCAGCGCCGCCAGCAGCAGGTCGTTGCCCTGCGTGCGATAGGCCTTGTGCGCGTCGCCCAGCAACGCGGCGGTCGTCCCGGCGTCCAGCCACGTCGTGTGCACCCGTGCGGAACGTTCGTCGTTGAGCCCGTCGCGGTCGACCGGCAGCGCGACCACCCCGGAGGTCGCCGCGGCCCAGTGGTCCCGTTCACCGCTGGGGTCGAACGTCTGAAGCTGCTCGGCCCACTGCTGGAACGAGGTCGTCTTCGGGCCCAGCGCCTCCGAGCGGTACGCGGTGCCGAGGTCCTCCAGCAGCACGTTCCACGAGACGCCGTCCATCACCAGGTGGTGCACGACCAGGCCCAGCAACGCGGGCAGGTCGCCGCGGTCGAAGAACACAGCGGCCACCAGCGGGCCGTCGGCCAGACGCAACGACTTCTGCGCCGCGGTCATCTCCGCGACCACGTCCGCGTCGCCCTCGACCACCCGAAGCAGGCCAGCGGTCTCGACGCCGTCGTTGTGCTGGCCGCCGGACGAGAACCGGAGGCGCAACGCGTCGTGATGCGCGACCAGGGCGTCGAGTGCCCCGGCCAGCCGACCGGGGTCGGTGCCCGGTGCGAGCTCGAACACGCCCGACCAGTTCCAGTGGTCCCGGTCCTCGATGTCCTGCGCCAGGAACCAGTGCTGGATCGGCGTCAACGGCACAGGTCCGGTGACCACACCCTGCTCCGCCAGCGTCACCGCGGGGCTGTCGCGCACCGCGGCCGCCAGCTCGGCGACGGTCTGGCGGGACAGCACGTCGGCCACACCGAGGCCCAGACCGGCGGCACGGGCACGCGCCACGATCTGCAGGCTCAGGATCGAGTCGCCGCCCAGCTCGAAGAAGTTGTCGTGCACGCCGACGCGGTCGACACCCAGCACCTGCGACCACACCGCCGCCAGAGCGTCCTCTGTGGACGTCCGGGGTGCCTCGTACACCTCGCCCGTCTCGGGCTCGGGGTCTGGCAGGCCCCGGCGGTCGACCTTGCCGTTCGGCGTGAGCGGCAACCTGTCCAGCGCCACGAACATCGACGGCACGAGGTAGTCCGGCACTCGCTCGCGCAACCACGACCGCAACGCCGAGCCGCTGAACTCGCCTTCCGCGACGACGTACGCGACGAGGCGCTTGCCTCCGTGCGGGCCACCATCCCGTGCCACCACAACGACATCACGAACGTCCGGGTGGTCACCGATGACGACCTCGACCTCACCAGGCTCGACCCGGTAGCCGCGGATCTTGACCTGTTCGTCCACCCGGCCGAGGAACTCGAGCACGCCGTCCGCACGCCACCGGGCACGGTCGCCGGTGCGGTACAACCGACCGCCGGATCCACCGAACACGTCGGGCAGGAACCGTTCCGCGGTCAGGTCCGGACGGCCCACATAGCCACGGGCCAGACCGGCGCCCCCGACCAGTAGCTCACCCTCGACGCCCACCGGCACCGGCCGCAGCGACCCGTCCACGACGAAGACGCCGACACCGGCCAGCGGTCCGCCGATGGGGACCACCTCGCCCTCGTGCTCCGGCCGCTCCAGGACCGGGTGGAAGATCGAGTCGATCGCGGCCTCGGTCACGCCGAACACGTTGCCCGGCACGGCATTGGGCGCCACGGCCGCGACGGCCGACACGAGTGCGTCGTACGTCCACATGTCCGTGCCGGAGATGACCAGGCGCAACGACTCGACCTGGCCCGCCTCCCGGCAGTGGGCGGCGAGATCGCGCAGGAGCATGCCGGGCACGATCTCGGCGACCTCGACCTCGTGGCCGGCCAGCGTCCGGTGCAGGGACTCGACCGAGACGACCTCGTCGTGCGGCAGGAACACCACCGTCTGCCCGAACGCCAGCGCCCGCGTCATGTCACCGATGGACACGTCGAAACCGGGGCCGGACATGGACAGCACGGTGCCGGGACCACCCAGCGGGGTGAGCGCCTCACGCCAGCCGGCCACGTACGACGACAGCGCGGCGTGCGTCACCGCCACACCCTTGGGCCGCCCGGTCGATCCGGACGTGTAAGCCACGTACGCCAACGCGCCGGGCTCGACGCGCACCGGCGCACCTTCGGCGACCGGGGACTCCTCGCCGAACACCAGCACCGTGGCGAAGCCGCTCAGCTCACCGGCCAGCTCCGGCGTCGTCACCGCGGCGACCGCGCCGACGTCGGCCAGCAGGAACGCCAGCCTTTCCGCGGGCAGTCCGGGGTTGATCGGCACGTAGACGCCACCGGAGCGCAGCACGCCCTGGAAGGCGACAGCCAGTTCGAGCCCGCGCGGCACCAGCACGGCGACCGGTGACTCCGCGGTCACCCCTGCGCGTTGGAGCCGGGCGGCGAGCGCGTCGGCCCGCTCCCCCAGCTCGCGGAAGGACAGCTGGTCCTGACCGCACACGACGGCGGACTGTTCGGGCCGGGTCTCGGCGTACCCCGCGATGAGGTCGGGGACGCTCGCGGCAGCGCCCGGCGTGGCTCCAGATCCCCACCGCCGGGTGAGCCCTGAATCCACAGTGGACGAAGGCAGTCCGTCGTCCACCGGCCCGCGGGCGAGCTTTTCGAGGACATCGAGGAACCGCTGCTCGTGCAGAGCGAGTTCGGCGTCGGCGGCCACGCCGTCCTCGACGTCGACGTCGAGCCACGCCTGATCACCGCGCGACCAGCCGTAGGTGGTGACGGTGAGGTCGCGAACGGGACCGACCGCGAGGTTGCGGGGCGCGTCGGCGTGCACATCGGGGCCGAAGGCGCGTGACCGGTTGAAGTCGACCACGTTGAGCGTGGGACCGAACCAGGCGCCGTTGCCGGCGACGCCGATCCGCCGGGCCAGGTCCTCGCCCCGGTACCGCGACCTGGCGCCGATCTCGGCCAGCCGCGCGGTGGTGGCGCCGGTCAGCTGCCGGACGGTCGTCGTGCCCGGCACGTGCAGGACCACCGGCGCGACGTTGGCCAGCAGGCCGGGGGTCGCGCGGGCCAGCGGACTGCGCCGGGCGGCCGTGGGGAGGCTGAACACCACGTCGTCGCGATCGGTCAGCTGCCGCTGGTAGGCGGCGAACGCCGAGACGAGGAAGTGCGGGACGCGCATGCCCAGTTCGGCACAGCAGTCGAGGACCGCGCCGCGCAACGCCGCGTCGACGGCGACCGTGCGCCGCCGGGACGGCCGCTGCCGGTCGGCACGCCGTTCGTCCTGCCTGTCCCGCACCGCTTCCGCGACCGAGTCCAGCCAGTACCGCTCGTCGGCCGCCCTGTCGGCGGAGTGCTGGTAGGCCTCGTCCTCGGTCACAACATCGGCCCAGGAACCGAAGTAGCGCGGCCGGTGCTCCCCGGAGCAGATCTCGGCGACGCGTTGCGTGAGCAGGTTGAACGAGAAGATGTCCGTGATGAGGTGGTGCGCCCGGTGGTACCACCAGTACTCGGCGCCGGCGACGCGCAGCAGCGCCCACCGCCAGAGGGGCGCCGACCGGTGGTCGATCGGCCGGGCGCCGTCGGCGTGCATCCACGCCCGCGCCGCCTCCGCCGGATCGGCCTCACCGCGCAGGTCCACCACCGGCATGACGTCGTCGGGCAGCTCGCCGGCGAGCGCCTGCCAGGGCGCACCGTCCGCGTGCTCACCGAAGTACAGCCGGTAGGCGTCGGTCTCCTGGGCCGCGACGCGGGCGCCTGCCCGCAGCAGCTCCTCGTCGACGGGCCCGCGGAGCACCACGTACTGCGCGGGGTTGAACTCCGGGGTGTCGCCGAGCAACTCGGCCGACAGCCACATGTCCACCTGCGCCGCCGTCAGCGAGTACCGAACGCCGGGCGCGCGCCGCTCAACCACTGAACTGCTCCTCTTTGCTGATTGTCCCGGCACACCAGGACAGAGAGACCGCTGAAGTCACAGATACAGCGGGTGAAGGAGCCCCTTTCGAAGTCCGGGCTCGTGGACTGTCGCCGTGCACGAGATGCCGGCGGATCAGGTCGCGTCTTCGGGAGTACGCCGCGATATGCGGCTCACTGATGCCACACCCGTGCGGGCAACGCGCACGTCGGCGACCCATGCGTCAATTCTCGGACAACAGCCATGAAAACCCCCTTGCGTCATCCGCCTACACCACCGGACGCGAGAAGCGCACGCGAATCAGCGGGTCGGCGAAAGCACCCCACCCCAAAGAAGCCCCCAGAGCCGCCGAAGCGACAACCGCAGATTAGCCAGGCCCAGGACCTGCATGAATCCGCCGAACAGCCCAATTCAGAAATAGAATAAAGTTCATCAATCCGCTTATACGCCGATCGGCGGACTACTGCACGTTGTTACCTCGCGCACCCACTCAGACACAGGCAGTGACTGAATGCTGTGCCACGCGTCACATGCACCCCGAAAGCCCCAGCCTTCAGCGGCGATTTGGTATTCACGCACGGATTCCCCCACCAGTTGAGACGGGCCGAAGACGAGCTTGCTGTCGTTTGTCGGCCATTCCCCAATTTCGATGCCATTGCACAACGATGTGTCCCGGCACATGCTATAGACGCACGTCCGACTATGACGGTTCCATCGGATTCAATCTTCTTCGTGTTTGATTCTGCGTCAGAGGCGATTGCTGCCAATTGGAGCAATGCGCGGAGCTGATCATCGATAGCATCGCCGTCGCGGTGACCCCCGTGGTCACCACGAGGGGAGCGATTCGGTGTTCACGATCGAGGGCGTGGCGGCGCGAACCGGCTTGGCCGTACCGCTGGCGCGACGCCCGGTGGCGGTGGTCGCGGTGCTCTACGCGGCCCTGGTGTTCCCGTTCGCCGGGAACTACGGACTCTCGGCGGACGAGCTCTACTTCCGGATGCTGGGCGACGATCCGCACTGGGGGTACTTCGACCAGCCACCGCTCGCGCCGCTGCTGGCGAAGGCGGGCGCGGTGCTGTTCGGCGACACGGCTTGGGGTGTCCGGACGCCGGCCCTGCTGTGCGGCCTGGCCGTCGTCGTGCTCGCCGCGCTGGTCACCGCGGAACTGGGCGGCGGGCCACGGGCACAGGTGCTCGCGGCGGCCACCTCCGGCACGTCGGTGACCGTGCTCGTCGTGGCCCACTTCCTGCTGACCAACAGCCCGGACCTCGTCGCCTGGAGCGCGGTGGCGCTGTTCGCGTTGCGGGCGCTGCTGCGCGGGGACGGCCGGTGGTGGCTGGCCGCCGGTGCCACGTGCGGAGTGGCGACCTACGCCAAGTACGTCGTACTCCTGCTGCCGGTGACGCTGGTGCTGGCGCTGCTCGTGGTGGGGCCGCGCCAGGAGTTGCGCAGCCGGTGGCTGTGGGCAGGCGCCGGGCTGACCCTGCTGATCGGCGCGCCGAACGTCATCTACCAGGCGGTCAACGGCTGGCCGCAGCTCGTCATGGCGCGGACGCTGTCCGAGGGCAACTGGACAGACGGGCTGATGTTCCCCCTCTACGTCGCGTTCCTCACGGGGCCGGCAGTGGCCTTCGTCCTGGTCACGGGCGTGGCAGGCCTGCTGCGGCGGCCGCGATGGCGACCGGCGCGGGCGCTGGGGGCGGCCTACCTCATCGGCACGGCGCTGGTGCTCGCCGTCGCGCCCAGCGGCATCGACTACACCGAGGGCTACCTGGTGCCGCTGGTCGCCGCGGGCTGGGTGATCGCGGACGAGTGGCTGACCCGCGGACGGTCGCGGTTGCCAGTGGCCGTCTCGGTGCTGTCGGTCTTCGCCGTGGTGCAGGTGGCGGTGATCGTGCCGGTGCTGCCGGAGCGGATGTTCGCCCGGTTCCCGGCGACGAGCCTGACGACCGAGACCATCGGCTGGGAGCGGGTGGCCCGGCAGACCGCCGACGCCTACGCCGCACTGCCCGAAGGTGAACGGTCGCGCGCCGTGGTGCTGACGAAGAACTTCGGCGAGGCGGGCGCGCTGCACTGGATGCGCGACGACTACCCGCTCCCCCCGATCTACAGCGGGCACAACGAGCTCTACTTCCGCGGATCGCCGCCCGAGAGCGCGGACGTCGTGATCGCGGTGGGGGTGGGCGAGGACCTGCTGGCGCGGGACTTCCGCGAGTGCTCCGTGGCGGCGCGCATCGACAACGGGCAGGGGCTCGCGACCATGGAACAGGGCCGGGCCATCTCGGTGTGCCGCGAGCCGCGGGCGCCGTGGGCCGAGCTGTGGCCCGGCTACCGGCTGATCGGCCCCTACTAGGGCCTGCAACAGCACGACAACGTCGCCACAACAGCACGCCGGTACTTCTTCGGTCGGCAGTCCACAACCGATGGAGGACATGGTGAAAGCCCCACTGGCAACGGCGCTGGCAGGCTTGCTGGCGGCCGCGGCGCTCATCGCTCCGGCCGCGAGCGCGACGCCGTTCCAACGCGACGTCTTCGTCCGGGACAACGTGAGCGACGTCGGCAACGAGCCGAGCACCGGCAGCATCTACCACAGCCCGGACATCAAGGTGTGCACGACGCCGGTGCCGTGCGCGGTGTCCCAGAACCCCGTCGTGGGCGTGAACAACTACGTCTTCGTCACCTTGAGACGCAAGCCGGGCGGCATCGGGACCGTGGACGGCAACCTCCACCTGTACCGCAGCAACCTCGGCGGCGGCACGGCCTGGCCGGGCGGCTGGACCTTCATCGGCACCGCGGGCTCGACCGTGCCGGTCAGCGGTACCACGGTCATGATCACCTGGCCGGGCTGGAACGTGCCCGGCCCCGCGCACTTCTGCCTGCTCGCCCGGTGGGTGTCGAACGCCGACCCGATGACGTTCGCCGAAGTCAGCAACACCCAGCAGAACGCGCAGCGGAACAACAACATCGCGTGGCGCAACGTCGACTCCGTGCGGGTCCGCCCGTTCGAACCCGTCCGCGTGCCGTACACGATCGGCAACCCCGAACGCACCGACGCGCGGCAGAACCTGGTCCTCGAGCAGCCGCGGCCGTTCGCCGGCGCGATCACGTTCGACCTCGGCCAGGAGCTCACGGCGCGGTGGAAGGCCACCGGCGGCAGGGCGACCGGGGTGAAGCAGGTGGGCGAGACGCAGTTCCAGCTCGTCGACACCAAGGCGCGCTTCGACAACCTGACGCTCAAGGCGGACGAGCGCGTCCAGACCGCGCTGACGTTCGAGACCGACAGGGAGGCGGGACCGGCCGAGCTGCACGTGCGCCAGACCGACGCGCAGGGCACGGATCTCGGCGGGGCGCAATACCTCATCAACGAAAAGGACTGAGTATCAACCCCGGTGGGTCCGTCTCCGTTACTCGGAGACGGACCCACCGAAAGGGTTGTCAATGAGAACCATCATGGTGTTGTTGCTGCTTCTGCTCGGGATCGTGCCCGCGCACGGAGCAGCGGACTGCGAGCCGCCGGACTGCCCCGTCGTCGTGGACGCGATCGACGGGCCCGTGCACGAGTCGGCGGACTCGTACACGGCGGCGCTGCAACTGCGCGACGGCCCGGTGCAGCAGAACGTCGAGGTGACCTACAGGTTCGTCGACGGCACCGCGAAGCAGGGTGAGGACTACCAGGCCGTGTCACGCGGAACGGTCGTCATCAAGGCGGGCCAGAGCCAGGCGGGTGTGCCTTACAAGGTGTTGCGCGTGACGGGCGAGCAGAAGACGTTCACCCTGGAGATCACGTCCGTGAAGCCGGGACAGGTCGGCAAGCGCGTCGCCGTGTTCACGATCGGCGGCGAGAGCTGAGCAGCGTGACCGCCTGAGCCAGGTGCCGGGCTGCCTCGGTCCATCGCCCGCTCCGGCCCTCCAGGTCGGCGAACGTGCGGTGGGCCAGGGCCTGCTCGAACCCGTCCGGCGCCTGAACCCTTGCCTCCAGGGCGGCGGTCAGGTGCTCACGGGCGGCGGCGAGGTCACCGAGCGCGAGCTCGGCGTCGGCCAGGTCGCGCAGGGTCGACGCCTCGCGGTGCCCGTCCCCCAGCGCCCGGCACACCGCGAGCGCCGCGGTCAGGCATTCCCTTGCCGCCACGGGATCTCCGAGTGCGAGCCGGGTGACACCGAGGCCGGTCAGCGCGTCCGCCTCGAAGCGGTCGTCGGTGATCTCGCGGCTGATCCGCAGCGCGTCACCGAAGTGGCGCAGCGCCGGTTCGAGGTCGGCGAGCCGGTGGAAGGCGTTGCCCAGCGACATCAGCGTCGCCGCCTCCAGCCGGAGGTTCTCCTTGGCGCGGAACGTCTCCAGTGCCGCGAACAACGGCTCAGCGGCCAGTTCCGGCCGGCCCATCCGGACGTAGGTGTAGCCGAGGTTGCGCCGTGCCAGCGCCACGCCCACCTCGTCGCCCGCGACCCCGTGCACGTCCATCGCCACGCGGTAGGAGTCCAGCGCGAGGTCGAACTCGCGCAGTTCGGAGTGCGCGTTGGCGATGTTGTTGTGCAGCCGTGCTTCCCCGCGGAGATCGCCCGCCTCGCGCACCAGGGCGAGCGCTTGCCGTTGCACCACCATGGCTTCGGCGATGCGCGAGGTCATCTGCAACGCGATGCCCTGTCCCCGCAGCATCTCCGCCTCGGCCCGCTGGTCGCCGAGCGCGCGGGCGGCGACCACGGCGTGCTCGCACTGCTCGACCCGCGCCGCCCAGTTGCCCCGCGCCTCGAAGTAGGCGGTCAGCAGGTACGCCAGCTGCCAGGTCTCGCGGTGCAGTCCCGAACGCGCGGCCAGCCGGATCATGTGCAGCACGTTGTCGCGTTCGGCGTCGAGGCAGGCGAGCACCTCGACCCGGTCGCCGGTGAACGGCAGGTCGTCGCAGCGCGGCCGCGTCACGAGGTCGTGGCGCGGGTTGAGGACCTCCCCCGCGGCGTGGGCGATCGTGAGGTACCGGTCGAGCAGGCGCTCCACCCCGTCGCCGATGTCGCCGCTCTGCCGGGCGAACAGCCGGATCAGGTCGTGCAGCGCGTACCGGCCGTTGCCGACCTCGCTGACGAGGTGCGAGGCGACGAGCTCGTCGAGCCCCGGGCCCATGGCGTCGGCGAGGTCGGCGGGGAAGCTCGCGCCGGGGTGTTCCCCCAGCACCCGGAACAAACGCGCGGCCTGGGGGCTCAGCGTGCGGTGCGCGCTGGCGAACACGGTGCGGACCGTGCGGTCGTCGCCGTCGACCGACAGCACGTCCAGCGGGTCGTTGCGGGTCAGCTCGCGCACGAGGTCGGCGATCCGCCGGCCCGGCCGGATCGCGAGCCGCGCGGCGGCGATGCGCAGCGCGAGCGGCAGCCGTCCACAGTGGACCACCAGCTCCGCGGTCGCACCGGGCTCGGCGTGCACCCTGGACGCGCCGAGGATGTCGGCGAACAGGTCGTGCGCCTCGGGTTCGCTCAACAGGCCGAGGCTGATGGTGTGCACGGCGTGGTGCGTGCCGAGGGCCGAGAGCGCGTCGCGGCTCGTGATCAGCAGCAGGTTCCCCTGGTCGCCTGGAACGAGTGGCAGCACGTCCCGCGCGCGGCGGACGTCATCGAGCAGGATGAGCACTCGCTTGCCGTGCAACAAACTCCGGTACGTCGCGGACGGGTCGGCGGGCACCCGGTCCGCCGGGACGCCGAGGCTGTGCAGCATCTCGGTCAGCGCCTGGGCCGGGGTGAGGCGCTGCAGGTCCAGGAACACCTGCCCGTCCGGGAAGCGGCCGGCGACGCGGCGCGCCCACTCGACGGCGAACGTGGTCTTGCCGACCCCGGCGACACCGGAGACGACGACGATCGGCGGGAGGCCTGCGAGGGAGGCGAACTCGGCGGCGCGGCCGGTGAAGTGGCCCGCCCTGGCGGGCAACTGGGCGGGTCTCGCGCTGTGCAGCGACGGATCGCGGCGGAGGATGGCGGTGTGCAGGGCGGTGACGTCCGGGCCGGGGTCGGCGCCGAGGTCGTCGGCGAGCCGGTGTCTGAGTCTTCGGAACACCTGCAGCGCGTCGGCGTGCCGTCCGCCGAGGTGCAACGCCCGCATCAGCAGCCCGACGAGCCGTTCCCGCGTCGGGTGGCCGACTACGAGTCGTTCCAGCTCCTCGATCGCGTTCCGCCCGTCGAGCCGCTCACCCCAGTACGTCTCCAGCGCGGCGATCCGCTGGTCCCGCAACCGGTCGATCTCCGCCCGGCCCCAGCCGAACAGCTCCGTGCCCGCCAGCGGCTCGCCCCGCCACAGGCTGAGGTCCCTGGTCCGTTCGAACGTCACCGCGTCGACGGACGCGTCGAGCTGGTAGCCGCCGGGCTTGGTCATCAGCGCGCCGGGCAGGCCGCAGTCGGCGAGCGCCTGCCGCAGCCGCGCGACATGGCTGTGCAACGACCGCACGGCCGTGCGCGGCGGATCCTCGCCCCACAGCACGTCCACGAGGCAGTCGACGGAAACAGGTGTGCCCGCGCGCAGGGCCAGCACCGCGACGATGCTGCGCTGCCGGGCCCCGGTCAGCACCGCGAGGCCGTGCGGGCCGCACACCTCGACCGGCCCGAGAATCCTTACCTCACCACCTGTTCCCAGCACATCGCGTTACGCTAGCTTCCCGCAATGTGCTGGTGGCAGCGCTGATCGTGGGACAGAACCGGCAGTTCGCCGCTGCTCAGCGGAGCAGTTCCGCGAGGTGGACCACGTCGTCGCGAGCCCACGTCCGCCGCGCTCCGCCGTGCAGGACGACCCGTGCGTCGTCGTCCAGAGCCACCTCGACCACCTGGCCGATCGGGCCTATCGAGCCGTGCAGCCGGATGGTGTCACCCGGCTCCAGTTCGTCCGCGCGGCACGTGTCGACGTTGCGGGCCGTCGAGGCCGGCCGCAGTCGCGTGGTGAAGAGCCACCACAGGACGCCGGACACCACCGGGGTCGTCAACGTCAGGACACCCGCGGCGACCGGGAACTCGGTCACCAGCGCGGCCGCTCCGACCAGCGCCCACAGCAGTCCCGCCACCGCGGCCAGCAGCACCGAGCTCACGGGGTGGTCGCCGACCTGCAGCCAGCCCGTCGTGCGCACCCAGCCCTCGGCGGTCAGTCCGCGGGGCCGTCCGCCGTCCACCCGCGTCGGTGCCGGGTCGGCCTCCACCGCTTCGGCGAACAGGTCGACGTGGTCCTCAGTCCGCACGCTGCCACCTCAGCTGTCCCCTGGGTCCGCGGGTGCAGACGATCTCGGTCCCCTTCGGCGACGTCCTGCGCGTCCCTTCGAGGAGACACCGCTTGCCCTCGAACCTGGCGAGCCATTCGTCGTCGCCGGGTTCCTCGGTGGCCGTGGGAGGTGGCTCCGGCGCGGGTTCCTCGGTCGTCGTGGTGGGCACCGGCGGTGGTGTCGTCGTGGTCGTCGTCGGAACAGCCGTGGTGGACGAGGTCTGCGGTGTGCTGGACGGCGGCGCCAGCGCGTCGTCGCGGTAGCCGGTGCACCCGCCCGCCCACAGGCCGCGGCGTTGCAGGCGCGCGGCCGACTCGACCGGTCCGAGCTCCCCGCGCGCCGCCACGTCCGCGGACGCCGTGCCCTCGTCCACGACGGTTCGCGCGTAGTCCGTTCCGTCCGGCAGTTCCACGTCGACCAGGAGCCGATCGGTGCCGGTGTCGCCGTCCTTCTTGACGATGAGGCGCACCTTCTTGCCTCGCAACAGGTTCTCCGCGACCGCCAGGGACTGCGACTGCCAGCAGGGCGCCGCGCTCACCCCGGCGACACGGGCGCCGAAGACCCGTCCGGTGCCGGGCTCCACGCCCTCGAACAGGTCCACCCCGGACACCGCGCGGACGGTCACCTCGAAGGAGTCGCCCCTGTGCACGGCCACACCGGGTCCGCCGCGTTCCGCCAGGCGTGCGTCGCCGCTGAAGCCGGCCGCGCCGGTGACGGCGAGCGCCCCGAGGACACCGGCGCACGCGACCGCTAGCCTCGTTCGCTGGCCGCTGCGCCACCAGAAGCGGCGGACGATCCCCGGACTGGTCGTCGGGGGCTCGGAGGCGTTCGGCAAGGGCGCTCCCGGCTCGTTCCGTCGTTGTCCCGGGGAAGTGTTGTCGCAGGTAGCACGGCCGTCAAGGACGAAAACGGTTCAATCGGATCGCTATGCAATCCTTCACAGAACGCCCGTTGTGATCGCATCCGCACACAGCGCGACCGTCATAGGGTGCACGTCGGCAGAAATTTTCCGTTATCGCCGGCCGCCGGGGACATCTCCTGGTCAGACGACCCCGGACTGGCAAGTGAGGTGGGCATGGCGATGGCCGAGGAACCCGGCGTCGCGACGGTGACGGCCGCGCGGGACGGCGACCAGCGAGCGCTCGACGACCTGGTGAGCGGGTACCTGCCCCTCGTCTACAACATCGTCGGGCACGCGCTCGGCGGTCACCCGGACACCGACGACGTGGTCCAGGAGACGATGCTGCGCGCGGTGCACGGCCTGCCGGGGCTGCGCGATCCCGCCGGGTTCCGGTCGTGGCTCGTCGTGATCGCGATGAACCAGATCCGGCTGCGGCACCGCGACCACCAGCGCCTGCCGATCACCGGTCCGGTGCCCGAGGACGTGGCCGATCCCGGCGCGGACTTCGTCGACCTCACGATCATGCGCCTGCAGCTCTCCGGGCAGCGCCGCGAGGTCGTCACGGCCACGAGGTGGCTCAGCGAGGACGAACGCGAGCTGCTGTCGCTGTGGTGGCTGGAGGCGGCCGGACGACTGACCCGCGCAGAGGTCGCCACCGCACTGGAACTGACCCCGCAGCACACCGCCGTGCGCGTGCAGCGGGTCAAGGCCCAGCTCGACGCCGCACGGATCGTCGTGCGGACGCTGGAGCGCACACCGCGCTGCCCGGAGCTGGCCTACATCGTCGCCGAGTGGGACGGCGCGCCCAGTCCGTTGTGGCGCAAGCGGATCGCCCGGCACAGCCGGGACTGCGCGCGGTGCGAACGCTGCGGCCGCGACCTCGCGTCCGTCGAGGGGCTGCTCGCGCGACTGCCCCTGGTGCCGCTGCCCGCCGCGCTCGGGTTCGACCCGGCCACGCTCACCGGTTCGCACGTGGCTATCACCCAGGTCACCTCCGCTCCCGCCACCGGCGGCAAGGCCGGCCTGTTCTTGAAGGGCGCGCTGGTGAAACCCATCGCGGCCGCCGCAGCCGCGGTGGTGGCGGCGGGCATCGTGGTCGCCGTGCTGCCCTCCCGCGAGGAGCCGGTCGCCCGCGCGATCCCGGTCGCCGAAAGCACGACGTCCTCGCCGTCCACCACCTCTGCTTCGCCCATTCCCCCGTCGTCGTCGGCGCCGCCGTCGACGACCACCACGTCCGCCAAGCCCGTGCCGCCGCCCGCGGTCCCCGTGACGGCGTCGGTGAAGAAGGGCGTGAGCACCTGGAACTTCGACGGTGCCGGCAAGGCGCTGACCGACGTCCGTGCGGGCTGGTACTACAACTGGGCCGCGCACCCCGACGGCGTCCCGACACCGCCGAACGTCGAGTTCGTGCCGATGATCTGGGGCACGAAGTTCACCGACGACGCGACGCTGGCCAGGGCGAAGGCGAACGGCAAGGTGCTGCTCGGCTTCAACGAGCCGGACTTCCCCGACCAGGCGAACATGACCCCGGAACAGGCGCTCGACCTGTGGCCGAAGCTGGCCGCGACCGGTCTGCGCCTGGGCAGCCCGGCCGTCGCGCACAGCGGCGACAAGGCGGGCGGCTGGCTCGACCGGTTCATGACCGGCGCGGCACAACGAGGCCTGCGCGTCGACTTCATCGCGGTGCACTGGTACGGCTCGGACTTCAGCGACGCGGCCGTCGGCCACCTGAAGAACTACCTCGCCGCGGTGCACGCGCGGTACGGCAAACCGATCTGGCTGACCGAGTACGCGCTGATCGACTTCTCCGGCGGCACGGCCCGCTTCCCGACCCAGGCACAGCTCGCCGCCTTCGCGCGCGGTTCCAGCGCGATGATGGAAGGCCTCCCGTACGTCGAGCGCTACGCCTGGTTCGCACTGCCCGCGGACAAGCCCGGCACCGGCCTCTACACCCCCGGTGGCATCCCGAACGAGGCCGGTGAGGCGTACCGCGCCGCGGGCTGATCGGCCGTCGTCGAGAATCACGGCGTGCCAACCGCGACGAACACCCGCCTCCTGGTCACCACCGGGAGCGCCGGGCCCTCGATCACCGACCTGGTGATCCCCGCACTGCTGCTGCGCACCCCGGGCGCGCCGTGGCAGCAGCTCGTCCACATCTACGTGCCGGCCGGTCCCACCGTCGCCTTCAGCGGCAGGGACCTCCGCTCGCCCGGCATCGCCGAGGCCACCGCACTTGCCCGCGAGGCGGGCTTCGCACCGGTGGTCAGGTCACCGGGCGGGCGGATGGTCGCCTACGACGGCGGTGCCGTGGTGATCGACCACCTCGACAGCACCACGGACATCCGCCACGCGGGCAGCGCGACCTTCGCCGCGAACGCCGAGAGCCACGTCCGCGTGCTGCGCGGACTCGGCGACGTCGACGCCCGCATCGGCGAGGTCGAGGGCGAGTACTGCCCCGGCGAGTACAGCATCAACGTCGCGGGCGTCACGAAGGTCGTGGGTTCCGCACAACGCGTCACCTCCACCGGTTCCCTGTTCAGCACCGTCGTCCAGGTCGCCGTCTCGGACCGGGTGCGCGCCGTGATCACGGACGTGTCGCGCGCACTCCGCTACGACCTGCGGCAGAGTTCCATCGCCGGTCTCGCCGACTACGAGCCCGCGCTGACCGCCGCCGAGGTGGCCGCGGCGTTCGTGGCGGACTACCGCGACCGGCTCGACATGACCGACGGACAGCTGCCTCCCGCGGTGGTCGCGCACGCGTCCCAGGCCGGCGGTGGTTCGCCGTTCCACGTCGACGACTGGACGCGGGCGAACCCGCTGCCGGACAGGTAGGGCCCAAAGGCCCGTTTTCGCCGTCGATACGTCGGGTATGTACGAATCCGTGACTGTCGATTCAGCAGAGTTACTCGCCGAGGGCTACACCGCGAAGTTCCCGGACAACGACGAACCGATCCTCCTGGACGCCAACGGCGACGAGGTGCTCACCTGGCGGGAGAACTACCCGTTCACCGAACGGATGCCCCGCGACGAGTACGACCGCCTCAAGCGGTTGCTGCAGATCGAGTTGCTCAAGCTCCAGCACTGGGTGGCCGAGACGGGGCAACGTCTCGTCATCCTCTTCGAGGGCCGTGACGCCGCCGGCAAGGGCGGCACGATCAAGCGGTTCACCGAACACCTCGACCCGCGTGGGGCGCGCACGGTCGCGCTCGACAAGCCGAGCGAGCGCGAGCAGGGCGAGTGGTACTTCCAGCGCTACGTCCGCGAACTTCCCACCGCGGGCGAGATCGTGCTGTTCGACCGGTCCTGGTACAACCGCGCCGTCGTCGAGCACGTGATGGGGTACTGCACCCAGGCCGAGTACGACCTGTTCATGCGGCAGGCGCCGGTGTTCGAGGAGATGCTCGTCGAGGACGGCGTGCTGCTCGTGAAGTTCTGGTTCTCCGTGTCGCGCAAGGAACAGCGGACCCGGTTCGTCATCCGGCAGATCGACCCGGTGCGCCAGTGGAAGCTCAGTCCCAACGACATCAGGTCACTGGACCACTGGGACGACTACACCGAGGCCAAGGTCGCCATGCTCCGCTCCACGGACACGGAGATCGCACCGTGGACGGTGGTCAAGAGCAACGACAAGAAGCGGGCCCGCATCGAGGCCATGCGCAGCGTCTTGGCCCGGTTCGACTACCACGACAAGGACTGGGGCGTCGTCGGCACTCCGGACGTGCGCATCGTCGGCGCCGCGGCCACGCTGCTGGAGGAGGGCGAGGACGACACGGCCCTCAGTCCCACTCCCATCGCTCCCAGCGCCGAACCGGGTCCAGGGCTGCACCCCTGAAATGGCCGGCCTGCGGACCAGGCCCTGACCGGAAGGTCTCACCCACTACGACGGACCACCACACCACCCGAACTTGAGCGCACACGGCTCAAGTCACCATGCGCACGCGGGGACCTTTCGTGCGCATGGAGCGCACGCGGGGACCCCGCGTGCAGTGGTGAGCAGGGCGGACGGGACGTTTTGGCCGGGCGCCTAGGCCGGAGTCAGTGCGTCCATCACGGACGACCGGACGCCCAGCACGCTCATCAGTTCCAGTGCCTGCAACGGTCGCAGCACCGCGGCGGTGTTCGCGACGACCACGAGCGCGCTGCCCCGGCGCAGGCACAGGTCCTGGTGTTCGAGCAGCAGTCCGATGCCCTGGGCACCGAGGAACCGGACGCCGCTCAGGTCGGCGACGACCGGCGCGGGCGGGGTGACCGATCTGATCGCCTCACCGAGGCGTTCCGCCAGGTCAGGGGCGGTGGTGAAGTCGATTTCACCGGCGACGCGCACGAGGACGGCGGAGCCTGCGGTCTCGAATGCGGTGCGGAAGGGGACTTGACCGTCGGTGAGCACGTGGCAACCTCCAGTTATAACGGCGCGCATGGCCGTTCAACGGGCTGGCTGCTCAACCCACACCGACGGTAGCGCAGTACACGTGTGTTCGCGGATCGGAGGTCTTCCGGCAGCGGCCGAATGCCAGGTTCCCCGGGATGAACGCCTCAAAGCGGGCGTAGCATCGGTCCCTGTGACCGGTTTCTTCCACGAGACCGCCTTCTACGGCACTGACGACGACTTCCTCGCGCACGCCGTGCCGTTCCTCGAGGACGGCCTGCGCGGAGGTGAGCCGTGCGTTGTGGCGTGCTCCGAGCAGAACACCGCTCTGCTGCGCGGCGCGCTGGGTCGCACCGGTGTGATCTTCCGGCCGGGCTCCGACCAGTACTCCCGGCCGTCCGAAGCCATCGCGAGCTACCGCGACCTCTTCCGCGAGCACACGGCCGACGGCGCGCAGCAGATGCGCGTGGTCGGTGACATCCCGCACCCCGGCACGGGCGCGCGCTGGGACTGGTGGGCGCGCTACGAGGCCGCGGCGAACCAGGCGTTCGCCGAGTTCCCGGTGTGGGGCCTGTGCCCGTACGACACTAGAACAACGCCCGCCGACGTGCTGGCCGACGTGGTGAGAACGCACCCGAACATCGCGACCACGCCCGGCACGCACGAGGCGAACGCCGGCTACCGCGAGGGTCTCGCCGCGTCGCCGCAGCTCCCGGACGTGCTCGAAGAGGGTGTTCCGCTGCTCGAGCTCCTCGACCCGGCCGCCAGTGCGGTCCGCGAGGCCGTGGGCAACGCGATCGACGGGCTGGACCTGGACGAGGACGCCACGCACGACGCCGTCTACGCGGCCAGCGAGATCGTCACGAACGGCCTGACGCACGGCATCGCGCCGGTCCGCTTTCGGCTGTGGGCGGGCGGCTCACGCGTAGTGCTCGCGGTGACCGACCACGGGCCCGGCCCGTCCGATCCGATGGCGGGCCTGGTGCCGACGACCGAGACCCGCTCGGCCGGGCTCGGGCTGTGGATCCTGCATCGCACGTGCGACTACGTGTCCATGGGCCGCGACGCCGACGGGTTCACCGTGCGGGTCAGCGTCGGCGGCCAGACGTAGGGCAGGTCGTCCGGCACGCTCGAGAAGAACCTGCGGTAATGGCCGGGGTCCTTGCGCACCAGCGCGGACTGGTGGCTCAGGTGCACCTCGGGGTCGCCCAGCCAGGCGGGGAGTTCGTCGGCGGCGGCCAGTTCGTCCTGGGTGCGCACGACGACGATTCCCCTGGCGCGGGCCAGGTCCGACCGCATCGTCGCCTCGCAGGTGTCCCGGAACCCCTGCGAGCGCCACTCCGCGCAGATCTCCACGCCGTACCGGACCAGCGCCTCCTCGAACCCCGCCCACATCTTCACGGCCGGGTGGTGGCGCCAGCCGTGACCGGGCACCACCAGCGCGCGCTGGACCTGGAGCGTCTCGACCCGTTGCTTGCCCAGACGGCGGTGGTCCAGCACACGGGCCGTGGCGACGAAGTCGGGGAACGGCAGGAAGGTCTGCATGGCGTCAGAGCACGTACTTCGCCGCTTCGGCAGCGCGTTCGCCGTCGACGTGCACCTCGTACCGGCGCGCCTGCAGGGTCATGGTGCTCGCGAAGTCACGGCGTCCGCGCGTGCTCCAGTGCGCCACGAACCCGAAGACCGCACCCCAGAACGCGCCGACCGCGAGACTGATGAACACGAACCAGGCCCAGGTCTGGCCGGCGGTGAACAGCCCGAAGAGCACGCCGATGAACACACCGAACCACGCACCGCTGGCCGCGCCCGTCACCGCGGCGCGGCCTCGCGTCATGCGTCCGGTCACCTGCTCGACCGTCCGGACACCGTCGCCGATGATCCGCACGCTCTCGACCGGGAACCCGTCGTCGGACATCCGGTCCACCAGGCGCTGGGCGCCGAGGTAGTCCGGGAAACTGGCCAGCAGCGACGACTCCCGGGGCACTTCCGTCTGGGTCACTTCGTGCTTGATGTCCACGTTCCCCGGTTACCCGCGGGCGTGGCGTTCAACACGATCAACTTCCCCGGCCGGTCTTCTCCTGGAGCCGGTCGATGAGCTGCGACGCCTCCACCTTGGTGAGCTCGGCCGGCACTTCCTCGCCCGCTTCCTGGGCGAGTGTGTGCAGGTACGACTCCTGTGGACCGGTCATCGGCTCGTCACCGGTCGTCCAGTCCTGCGGGTCCTTCTCGGGCGTGCGGTTCACCACGACCCCCTTCCACTCGAACGTGCGTTCGAGATACCCAGGGCGGTGGTGCTCCAATCACCGGCCGAGAACGACGTCACCGGGAGTCGAGGGAGCCGGTACGGCCATCGAGCGCGAGACCCGGCTGAGCAACCGGTGAGCGACGGTCAGCAGCATCCGGGCCTCCATCCGCTCGCCGTAGTGCAGGTGCTCACCTGCGGCTTCGACGCATCCCGCGACCTGCGGCGACACCGTGGCGTGCGCGGCCGAGCAGGCTGCCAGCGCCTCCGCGAGGCCTCGGCGGGCCTCGTCCGGGTCGACACCCGCGAGCGCGGTGCAGACCGCGGTGTCCAGCTTCTCCAGAACGACGGCGCGCTGGTGCCGCGACGACGGCTCGTCGAGTTCGGTGGTCATGGTCATCGCCTGCCTTCACAGCCGGGAACTCCGCGCCGACTGCTTGACGCGCACGCGCCCGTGTACCCGGTTCGAGCGCCCTCAAACCGGCATTTCACCGGACGCCGCTACGGTGTCGGAATGCGTGTGACCTGGCGCGAGAAGAACGCGCGACAGTGGATCTCCGAACTCTCCGACCGGATCGGCGTGGCCGGGTGGGCGACACTCGCCCTCACCCCCGCGCTCGCCGCCGAGGTCGACCAGCACGGTGCCGCGGTGCGCGACATCCTCCTGTTCGGCGTCGAGGGCGCCGGCACGGTGGGCGCGGTCGTGCTCCTCGCCGCGTACGGGCGAGGCCTGCTGGACAACGCGCTGGAGCCGGACTGGACACCGACGTCGTGGCTCGGCGTCCGCCTGATGGCCATCTGCCAGCTCGCGCACCTGCACGACGCGAGGCCGCTGGCCGACGAGGTGCACGCGCTCCCGAAGCTCACATGAGAAACGAGGCGCACCCGAGCGGGTGCGCCTCGCCGTTGATCCTCGTTCAGCGCTCGTCGAGCCTCCGCTCGCCGAGCACCGGGTCCTCCCCCGGCACCGGTCGCGCGGCGGCGGTGGGCACCGGCGCGGTGACGGGTTCGGCCTGGACCTGAGCCGGGGTACCGGTGCGCACGGCGTCCTCACGCCCGCGCTGGTACGCCTCCGCCTGAGCCTGGGCCTGCGGCAGCTCCTGCTCCGCGCGTCCCAGCCAGCCTTCCCAGCGCTGCTGCATCGGCTTCACCAGGCCACCGCCCACACCGACGACGAGGATGCCGCCGGCCGTGGCGAGCACCGCGATCAGGACCGGCGTGGTGACCGTGGTGGCGACACCGATCTGGTTCAGCGCGGCGATGATGCCGAGCGCCCAGATGAAGATCGACGCGATGTTGGCGAGGACGCGGCCGTAGGACAGGCCACCCAGCGCGCCGCCGATGAAGTCCTTGGCGGCGTTGGCGACCGCACCCGCCACGACGACGATGATGATCGCGACCGCGGCCTTCGGCAGCCACGACACGATGCCGGTCAGCAGCTCGGAGACGGGGTTCGGGCCCCAGACGCCGAACGCGATCTGCAGCGTGATCAGCACCAGCGCGTAGAAGACCAGCTTCGCGAGCAGGTCAGAGGCGTCGTACTTGCTGTTCGCGAGCATCCTGCGGATGCCGCCGCGTTCCACGAGCCGGTCGAACCCGACGCGTTCGAGCACCTTGTCGACGAGCTTCGCCACCGCTTTCGCGATGAACCAGCCGATCAGCAGGATCAGCAGGAACGCCGCGAGCTTGGGCACGAACGTGGCCACGGCGCGCCAGGCGTCGGTGAGCCCTTGCCTGAAGTCCATGTCGAACTCCCTTCGCACGGGCGCCCGGCCGGGTCACCCGCACCTGGCATTACCCGGTGCGGGCGCCCTTCACACGGACTTCACGAGACCTGTCGCAACTCGCGATCGCTGGCCACCAGATGCTCCCAGGTCCGGCCGCGCTGGCTGGGCGGTGCGGAGCCGTCCGCGGTGCACACCGGGTACACCAGGCCGAAGGGAACCGGCTGATCGAACTCGTCACCGGTGCGAACGTCGACGAGACGACGCAGATGTGCCATGACAACCACTCCTCACGACCGCGCTGAGGGACGCACGCGTCCGGGTAACCACCCGAACGGGGGACCTGGGGTTTGGGATCATCGAATACCCCGTGAGCTGCGCGGACATGCGCGGCACCATTGCGACATCAGAGTGAAACTGTCAGTCCACAGTGGACTAACGCGCCGTGACCGTGAGGGTGAACGTGCCGTCGTGCGGGACGGTGAGGACCCGCATCCGGCGGCCGGGATAGATGATCGTGGTGGCCGGCCGCAGCCGGGGCTCCAGTGCGCGCCCCCAGTCGAACCGGATCACCGTGCGGCCGCGGGTGAGCGTGAGGCCGCGCGAGTCCAGCGCCACCGTGTCGGAATTCCTGACCACCAAAGGAATTTGCTCGGTGGCCGCGCTTGCGGCCCGCACCGACCGCACGACCCGGTCGCCCACCGCCACCTCCGTCACGACCGAACCGGACGGCGTGCGGTAGCGGAACCGGTACGGCTCGCCGCCGAGGAACTCCGCCTGCTGCACACCGTCGGAGTCCGGCACCTGACCGGGCAGCACCGTGGCCCAGCAGGCGTGGTCGTTGTTGTTGATCGACTGCACCAGCATGCCCGCGACGGGGTGCCACAGGAACGTCAACCCGGTGCGCGCCAACGAGGTCGCCCGGCGCGTGCCGAAGTATCCGCCGACGTACCAGCGTGGCCGCCGCACGAACAGGAAGTCCTGCCCCTGGTCGCTGCGCCGCTCGGTGAAGTGCGTGCGCCGGTAGGGCAGCCGCGCGATGGCCGCCGTCCTTTCGGCACGGCTCGGGTAGCGCTCGCCGTACATCGCGTGCGTGAGGATGCGCGGTGAGGTGTCCGGTTTGACGAGCGCGGGCACCGGCGCCGTCGAGGCCGCCCAGTCCGCACGCGCGGCGGCCAGGTCCTCGCGGCTCGACACGAACGCGGCCAGGCCGGGAACCTCCGGCACGAACTGGGCGTTGAGCGCGGTCCGTTCGGGATCGGGGCGCACGTCGGCGTAGAACTTCGAGGACGTGCGGGAGTTAGGGGCGATGTTGGCGAACCAGCCGGAACCGTCCGGTTCGCGCAGCAGGTTGTAGCCGAGCCAGTCCGTGTACCTCCGGGTCATGGCGACGAGGTTCGGGTCGCCGGTCTGCCGCCACGCGTCCGCCATTTCCGGCAGCATGACCTCGAAGTTGTAGTTGGTGTCCGCACCGGACTCCTCGTAGAAGTACCCGGCGGGGCTCTGGCCGGCGGTGGCCAGCCGCCGGAACGCCTCGGTCAGCCGCTGCCGCAGCGCGGCGTCCGGGTCGCGCCTCAGCGCGAGCGCCGCACCGGCGAGGCCTGAGGTCGTCTGGTTCGCCCAGGTGAGCGGCGACTGCCAGACGGTGTCGTTGGACGGGTCGAGGAACCACGTCATGGCCCGCCGCAGCGCGGCGCTGATCTGGGCCTGCCGCGACCGCAGCACTCCGGCGCGCTTCAGCAGCGCGTTCGTCTTGCTCAGGTAGCCCATGCCGAACCCGGTCGCCGCCAGCGAGTGCTGGTCCGCCGAGTACTCCGGCCACGAGCCGTCGGCGTGCTGCAGCCCGAGGTAGTGGCCGAGTCCCGCGTCGAGTGCGGCGAGCACGTTCGCGTTGCCGCGGTAGGGGTTCCACGAGCGGGACTGGGTCGCGAACCAGGCCAGCGTGTAGACGTGTTCCTGGACGCGGGCGTTGTACGAGGCGTTGGGGCTGCGCCACCAACCGCCGCCGAAGAAGCCGCTCGCGTTCATGTCCGCGACCATCGGCGAGACGAGCATCAGGTACTGCGCGAACCGCTGCTCGTCCGGCACGAACGAGCGGCGGTCCGGGGTGACCGGCGGGGGCGCGGGCAAGGCGTGCGCTGACGCCGGCAGAGCGGCGAGCAGTCCGACCGCGGTCGCACCGGTGATCAGGCTGCGACGGCTGAATGCGTTCACGGGCCTACCTCCTTGGTGGCGCACCCTCGCTCGCACGAACCCGGCCCGTCAAGATGCTAATTCGAATTATTACAGGGTTGACGGCGATGCGGATGCTGTCGCAGACTCCCTGCCAATTCGAATCGGCAGGTGCTCATGGCGAAGAGGCTCACCCAGCAGGACATCGCCCGGATGGCGGGCGTCAGCCAGGCCACGGTGTCGCTGGTGCTCAACAACCGGACCGACAGCGGCGTCCGGATCGCGGAGGAGACGCGGGCGAGGGTGCTCGAGGTGATCCGGCGGACCGGTTACGTCGCGAACCCGATCGCGCGCCGGTTGCACGACCAGCGCAACCGCATCCTCGGCGTCTTCACCTACGAGGCCGTCTTCCCGAGCACCCGCGCGGACTTCTACCAGCCGTTCCTCGAGGGCATCGAGGAGCAGGCGGAGGAGGCGGGCTGTGACCTGCTGCTGTTCACCAGCGCCAAGGCGACGAGCGGGAAGCGGCGGATCTTCAGCGACGACAGCAGGATCCGGCTCGCGGACGGCTGCGTGCTGCTCGGACGTTCGATCGACCGCGACGACCTGGCGCAGCTCGTCAAGGAGGCCATCCCGTTCGTCTCGGTCGGACGGCGTGACGACGCGGGCGGCCCGGTGCCGCACGTGGGTGCCGACTACGCCGCCGCTGTGCGGGACCTGGTGGGCCGCGCGGTGGCTCTGGGGCACCGCGAGCTCGCCTACGTGGGCGCCGGCACGGGCGCGGAGTCGTCGGCAGACAGGCTGCGCGGGTTCAAGCAAGCCGTTGCGGCACAACGGGTCAAGGGCACGCACGTCCAGTTCGCCGGGCTCGGCCAGTTGCTCGACGCGGGTGTCACGTGTGTGCTTTCCGAGGAGGTCTCCGACGGTGCCGCGCTCGTCCTCGCCGCCCGGGAGCGCGGCCTGTCGATCCCCGGCGACCTGTCCGTGCTGACGCTCGGCGCCGCCACCCGGCCCGCGCCGGACGACGTCCGGCTCACCGGTTTCCGCATCCCGCGCCGCGAGATGGGGCGGCGGGCGGTGCAGGCGCTGACCGAGGTGCTCGCACACGGCACCACCCCGCAGGAGCTGCTGGCCTGCGAGTTCGTCGAAGGCACCACGCTGGGCCACTCCACCGCCCAGCGTTGATCTGGAGGAATCTGTTGCCGCACAACACTGACGTCGTCGTAGTGGGTGGCGGGCTGGGCGGGGTCGCCGCGGCCCTCGCCCTGCTGCGCGCCGGCCGCCGGGTCGTGCTCACCGAGGAGTTCGAGTGGCTCGGCGGGCAGCTCACCAGCCAGGCCGTGCCGCCGGACGAGCACAGCTGGGTCGAGCGCTTCGGCGTCACCGCGTCGTACCGCGCGTTGCGTGAAGGCATCCGCGACTACTACCGCCGCCACTACCCGCTGACACCGCAGGCACGGGCGTGGCGAGAGCTCAACCCCGGCGCGGGCAACGTGAGCCGCCTGTGCCATGAACCCCGCGTCGCCGTCGCCGTGATCGACGAGATGCTCGCCCCCTACCGGGGCAGCGGCAGGCTCACGGTCCTCCAGCCCGCCCGGCCGGTCTCCGCGCGCACCGACGGTGACCGGATCGTGTCGGTCACCGTCGAGCACAACGGCACCGAGGTCGAACTGGCCGCACCGTACGTCCTCGACGCGACCGAGACCGGCGAGCTGCTCCCGTTGTCCGGCACCGAGTACGTGACGGGCTTCGAGTCCACTCTGGACACCGGGGAGCCCAGTGCGCCCGAGACCGCCCAGCCGGCGAACATGCAGGCGATGTCCGTGTGCTTCGCGATCGACCACGTCGACGGCGACCACACCATCGACAAGCCCGAGCGGTACGACTTCTGGCGCGTGTACCAGCCCGCCTACTGGGGCGACCGGATGCTGTCGTTCCGCTCCCCCGACCCGCGCACGCTGACCACCGCCGAGCGCACGTTCACCCCGAACCCGGACGACGACCCGCTGTCGGTGCTCTCCGACCAGCGGCTCAGCGCCGGTGACAGCAACCTGTGGACGTTCCGCCGCATCGCCGCACGCCGCAACTTCGTCGAAGGCGCCTACGACAGCGACATCTGCCTGGTCAACTGGCCGATGATCGACTACTTCGAGTCGCCGGTGATCGACGTGCCGGACGCGGAGAAGCACGTGGCGGCGGCGCGGGAGCTGTCGAAGTCGGTGCTGTACTGGCTGCAGACCGAGGCACCGCGGCAGGACGGCGGCACCGGCTTCCCCGGCCTGCGGCTGCGCGGCGACGTCACCGGCAGCGCCGACGGCCTGGCCCAGGCGCCCTACATCCGCGAGTCGCGGCGGATGCGGACCGAGTACACGATCGTCGAGCAGGACCTCTCACTCGCGGTGCGCGGCGACAAGGGCGCCGTGCAGCACGCCGACGCCGTGGGTGTCGGCATGTACCGCATCGACCTGCACCCCTCCACCGGCGGCGACAACTACCTCGACGTCGCGAGCTGCCCGTTCGAGATTCCGCTCGGCGCGCTCATCCCCCAGCGCGTCGAGAACCTGCTACCGGCGGGCAAGAACATCGGCACCACCCACATCACCAACGGTTCCCACCGGCTGCACCCGGTCGAGTGGAACGTCGGCGAGGTCGCGGGCGCGCTCGCGGACTTCTGCCTGGCGCACCGAGTCACCCCTCGCGCGGTGCGCAACACCCCCGGCCTGCTCGCGGACTTCCAGCACCGCCTGGAACGCGACGGGGTCGAGCTCCGCTGGCCGGACGTGTCCGGTTACTAGTCCAGGGAGACAACGATGTCCCGCCTCACCGCTCTGATCGTCGCCGCGCTGCTGGCCCTCACCGCCTGCAGCGGTTCCTCCGCGCAGTCCGGCCCCAAGTCGCTGCGCATGACCGTGTGGACCGCCAACGAGGCGCATCTCAAGCTGCTCAACGAGATCGCGTCCGAGTACAAGGCGTCGCACCCGGACATCACCGAGATCAAGTTCGACTCGATCCCGGCCGACGGCTACACCACCACGCTCACCACGCAGATCGCCGGCGGCAACGCGCCGGACCTGGCGTGGATCCTCGAGGAGTCCGCACCGGACTTCGTCTCCTCCGGCGCGCTCGCGCCCATCAAGGGCAAGGTCGAGAAGGCCGACGAGCTCGTGCCCTCCGCCACGAAGCTGTGGGAGAAGGACGGCGAGCTCTACGCGTATCCGTTCTCCACCTCGCCGTTCGGGCTGTTCGTCAACACCGATCTCGTCAAGGACCTGCCGAAGACCTGGGAGCAGGCCGTCGCGGCCTCAGCCGGCAAGAACCTGGTGCTGCCGGACTTCAAGTACCAGAACTGGGCGGTGCTCTCGGCGATCTGGCGCGGCTGGGGCGCGAACGCGTGGAGCGAGGACGGCAAGCAGTGCGGCTTCTCCAGCCAGGAGATGAAGGACGCCATGACGTTCGTCCACAAGGCGATCTTCACGGACAAGGCGATCCCCGGCCCCGGCACGACCGTGGACTTCTTCGCGGGCAACGCGGCCATGGCCGTCAGTCAGATCTCGCGGGCGGGCGCGCTGAAGGACGCCAAGTTCGGCTGGACGCTGCTGCCGCTGCCGCAGGGCCCGAAGGGTGACTACGCGGTGATCGGCCAGGCCGGCGTCGGCGTGCTGAAGCGGTCGAAGAACGCCGACGCCGCCGCGGACTTCCTGGGCTTCTTCACCAACTCGGCCAACTCCGTGAAGCTCGCCCAGTTCTTCCCGCCGGTCCGCCAGTCGCT
Source organism: Lentzea californiensis (assembly GCF_024648825.1). Lineage (GTDB taxonomy): Bacteria > Actinomycetota > Actinomycetes > Mycobacteriales > Pseudonocardiaceae > Lentzea > Lentzea californiensis. The sequence goes on along the minus strand of NZ_JANBBE010000003.1, from coordinate 475,556 downwards.
GCTCAACGCCGAGACGCTGGCCAAGAGCAACCCGCTGATCAAGCCGGAGCAGCTGCAGTCGGTCGTGATCGACGGCATCAGCAAGGGCGTGGTGAAGCCCAGCCACCAGGGCCAGGAAGAGCTGAACCAGACGATCCGCGCGGCGCTCGACCCGCTGTGGAAGCCGGACGCGAACGTCGGCCAGGTGCTCGACGGCGTGTGCGCGAAGATCAAGCCGTTGCTGGAGCGCCCGTGACGTTCTGGACGTATCGCAGACGCGACAACCTGGTCGGCTACCTGTTCGTCGCGCCCGCTCTGCTCGGCAGCCTCGCGTTCGTGCTCGTCCCGCTGGGAATGGTCGGCTGGTACAGCCTCAACGAGTGGAACGTGCTCGGCGGGACGTTCGAGTTCATCGGCGGTGAGAACTACGCGCGGCTTCTCGCCGACGAGAAGCTGCGCGACTCGCTCGTCGCCACGGCCTGGTTCGCCGCCGGGCTGGTGGTGCTGAACCTGTCGCTGGCGCTGCTGCTCGCCGTGCTGCTCAACCAGAAGCTGCGCGGCACCACGCTGTTCCGCACGTTGTTCTTCTCCCCCGTGCTGGTGTCGCTGGTGGCGTGGACGCTCGTCTGGCAGCTCATGCTGCAGCCGGAGGGCAGCGTGAACGGGCTGCTCGGCGTCTTCCGCGTCGACGGACCGAACTGGCTGCGGGGTGAGACGACCGCGATGGTGTCGGTGGTCGTCGTGCAGGTCATCAAGAACGTCGGGCTCAACATGGTGCTGTTCCTCGCGGCGCTGCAGGGCGTTCCGGCTCCGCTGTACGAGGCCGCGAAGATCGACGGCGCGGGCGCGTGGAGGCGGTTCCGCAGCATCACGATCCCGTTGATCAGCCCGACGATCCTGCTCACGTCGATCATCACGATCGTCGGCTCGCTGCAGGTGTTCGCGCAGATCGCGGTACTCACCCAGGGCGGGCCGGGCACGTCCACGACCGTCTTGATCTACTACCTGTACCAGCAGGCGTTCCAGTTCCACCACTTCGGCTACGGCGCGACGATCTCGGTGCTGCTGTTCGTCATCGTGGCCGCCCTGACGTTGCTGCAGTGGCAGATGCGCCGGAAGTGGGTGCTCCATGAGTCGTAACGTCTCCAAGCGGAACGTCGCGCTCTACGGGTTGTTGTGCGTGCTGTGCACACCGTTCGTGTTCCCGACGTGGTGGATGGTCACCTCGTCGATGAAACCGATCAGCGAGATCTTTTCCGAGTCGCTGCTGCCGTCGGAGTGGACGTTCTCCACGTACGAGACGGTGTTCCGGATGCAGCCGTTCGGGCAGCAGTACTGGAACAGCCTCTACATCGCGGTGGTCGTCACGGCCGGCACGATGGCCGTCGCGGCGCTCGCGGGCTACGCGTTCGCGCGCATCCGGTTCCCCGGCCAGAACGCGCTGTTCGTGGTGGTGCTGACCGGCCTGCTAATCCCGAGCGAGGTCACGATCGTCCCGTTGTTCCAGATGTTCCAGTCGCTCGGCATGACGAACACGCACTGGCCGCTGATCATCGTGCCGGTCTTCGGGGCGCCGTGCGTGCTGGCGATCTTCATCATGCGCCAGTTCTTCATCGCGCTGCCGCCGGAACTGGAGGAGGCCGCCCGCATGGACGGCCTGGGCCGCGCCGGGATCTTCTACCGGATCGCCCTGCCGCTGTCCCGGCCCGCGCTGGGGGCGGTCGCGATCTTCACGTTCCTGCACTCGTGGAACCTCTACCTGGAGCCGATCGTGTACCTGTCCACACCGGACATGTTCACGCTGCCGCAGGCGCTGACCCAGTTCGTGGACATCTACGGCGGGCCGATGTGGAACGTCCAGCTGGCCGCGGCGACGATGACGGCCGTGCCGATCCTGGTGGTGTTCGTGGTGGCCCAGCGGCAGTTCATCGAGGGACTCGCGCACACGGGTGTGAAGGGGTGATCGACCCGGAGATCGCGGCGGCGGTGGACTTCTCCCGGCCACCGCTGACCGCGGCCGGGATCCCGGAGCGGCGCTGGAACGGACGGGTCGCCACCGATGCCGAGCTCACCAGGGGCGGCACGGTGACGTTCAGCGAGGAGGACGCGGACGGCGTGCCCGTGCTGGTGCTGCGCCCGGCCGGTTCCGCGGGCCCGCCCGTCCTGCACGTGCACGGCGGTGGGATGGTCGCGGGTACCCGCCGCTCCGACCTGCACGTGCTGGCGGAGTGGGTGTCGGAGCTCGGCGTCACGCTGGTCTCCCCCGAGTACCGGCTGGCGCCCGAACACCCGCACCCGGCGCCGGTGCAGGACTGCTACCGGACGCTGACGTGGATGGCGCGCAACGGTCTCGCCTCCCCGGTCGTCGCCGGCACGTCCGCGGGCGGCGGGCTGGCGGCGGCCGTGACGCTGATGGCCCGCGACCTCGGTGGCCCGGCCGTCCGCGGCCAGCTGCTGATGTGCCCGATGCTGGACGACAGGTGCGAAACGCCGTCCAGCCACCAGTTCCTCGACGGCACCACCTGGGTGCGCGCCTCGAACATCACCGGCTGGACGGCGTTGCTCGGGGACGCGCGGGGCGGGCCGGACGTGTCGCCGTACGCCGCTCCAGCACGTGCGGCGGATCTCGCCGGCCTGCCACCGGCCTACGTCGACGTCGGCTCGGTCGACGTGTTCCGCGACGAGGCCGTCGGCTACGCGTCACGGATCTGGCAGGCGGGTGGGGACGCGGAGCTGCACGTGTGGCCGGGTGGCTGTCACGGCTTCGACCAGCTCGCGCCGGAGGCGGCGTTGTCACGCCGTGCCCGGGCCGCGCGGATGGCGTGGCTACGCCGAGCCTTCGCGTGACTCCGCGTCGGCGACCACCACCAGTGTGAACTCCCCCGCCGCACGGACCGCCTCGGCAGGCGCCAGTTCGACCGGTCTCCCACTCCGTTGGGCCAACGCTGCCCTCAGGAGCGGCTGCCACGCTCCGCCGAAGACGTCGAGCGCGTACTCGGCGGCGGCCTCCTTGGAGATCACCTCTCCGGTGACGACCGTGTGGTGCAGCCGCGGCGACCCGAGCACGCGGCTGATCGCCGCCCGATGCGCCGGCACGAACAGCTTGTCGCTCGCCGGTCCGGTCAGCAACCGCTCACCCCAGCTCCGCCAGTGACCGCGCAACTGGCCGAGGTTCCACTCCCGCAGCTTCGCCGGTTCCGGGTCCAGCCCGAGCAGGCCCGGCTCCGGCCCACGCACCGCTATCCCTCTTTCCCGCAGCACCTTCCACATCACCGGGTTCACGTCGAACCCGCGACCCACGTGGAACCTCCTGCCGCTGTGGGACGCGATCGGCCGGATCGCCGTCACCGGCTTCCCCATGTCCGCGGCTGCGACGAACGCGCCGTTCAGCGTCCCCGGAATCGTGGGATCAACCCTGCTGACCGCCCGCGCGGCTGCCGTGAGGTTGCCCAGCACGTGCAGCGCGCGCAGGCGGCGCGTCGACGTGGCACCGTCGACGACCGCGATGAAGTCGATGTCGCTCAGGTCAGGACGCCAGGTGCCGAGCGCCGCCGAGCCGACCAGGTAGAACCCGGTGATCCGGCCCGGCAGCACCCTGTCGGCCACGGCGAGGTAGCGGGTCGCGTCTCGAGTAGGAAGCATTCCTCTATTTGTAGCGCGGATGCGTGGTGTGCCATTCGAAGCCGCCACCCATCCACGCCTTGGTGCCCTTCAAGAACCGGTGCAGCTCCACCGACGGCACCGCGAGCAACGCCTTGTGCCCTGCCTCGAAGTCGCGCACCAGCTGGTTGTGCAGTTCCACGGTCCGTGCGGTGGCCTCCGCGATCGAGCACTCACGGTCCGCGGCGATCTGCAGCACCATGTTGCAGACCGGTTGCTCGTCGGCGGCGTCCTTCTCCACCGACACCAGGTCGTTCACCATCACCGCCGCTGTGCCCGCGGCCGTGAGCAGCTGCCGCACGCGCGGGTCGTAGTACAGCGGCGCGGGCAGCTCGTAGCCGCCGACGGCGTCGATCAGCGTCATCGACGTGTAGAAGGTGTCGTGCTGCCTCGTCGCGAGGTACTGCCACGCGGGCGGGTAGTTGCCGGTGTGGCGCCAGGCCGCGTAGGCGCCCCACGACACGAACATCGCGAACGTCGAGTAGCAGACCCGTTGCACCACGGTGGCCGTGCTGCGCGAAGTGAGGTGCGCGATGCCCGAGCGGAGGCCGACGAGCACCGGGTCGGACGCGATCCTCTCCTCCAGGTCCACGGTGAACTCGGCGGCGGGCGCGACCGGGTCCATCGCGGCCATCGCGAGCGCGAGGCGCGGCGGCAGTTCGGCCGGGACCGCGCCCATCTCCGTGTCGTCCGCGTACAGGTCGTCCGCGGCCCACCACGCCGCGTTCAGCTTCGCCGCGATCAGCAGCTGGTCGACGTCGTCGGTGTCGACGTGGGTCAGCACCGCGAGCCGGCCGAACATGCCGCCCAGGAACCGTTCCGGCTCCTCGAACCCGCACTCCCCGGCCCACGCGACGAGGCGCTCGTCGACGGCGGCCGCCAGCAGCGCGTCCTCGCGTTCGTGCACCGGCACGTACAGCGATGGAGCGGTGCCGTCACCCCACGGGCGTTCCGCGTAGCCGGGTTCCGGCGGCAGTGCGACGGCCTCGGGCCGCCCGAACCGGGCAGCGGAGGTGCCCAGCCCGGACGGCCCGGTGAGGAGGTCCTTCATCAGATGCGGTCCGCCACGATCAGCAGGTAGTGGAACGACCCTTCCTTGTAGGCCGTGAGGAACGGGTCCTCCACACCGGTGGCGACCGACGACTGGGCGCGCAGCTCCCAGTACGGGATGGTGTCCGGCGTCAGGTCGACCACGCTGATCGGCACGAAACCGTTGTCCGCCAACGCCCGGAAGTACTCGCTGCGCGGGTGGATGTTGCAGATGTAGTGCTGGTCGATCTGGCTGACCGCCCGCGACCGCAGGCCGGTCAGGTCGTTGGAGCAGCCGGTGATGCAGACGTACCGGCCACCAGGCGCGATCAGGCGCGCGAACTCGCCGTACAGCTGCTGGAGGTCCACGTACATCGTGGTCTCGTTGGTCCAGATGCCGTTGAACGAGCCGGTCTCGAAGCCGGTGTCGAGCATGTTCTTGAAGTGGAACCGGACCTGGTCGGCGACACCGCGCTCGACGGCCTGGTCGTTGGCGAAGGCGACCTGTTCCTCGGAGATGCTCACGCCGTCGATGCGGGCGCCGAACCGGGCGTTGGCCATGAAGCTGGTGCCACCGCGGCCGGAGCCGCCGTCCATCAGGTGGCCGCCGACGGGAACGTCGCCGAACGCGTCGAGCAGCACCTCGGCCTGCGCGGTCTCCAGCCGGTGCATCTCGGCGATCATCGCCTGGTCGCGCACCTCGGCGGGCGCCTCCAGCACCGCGGGGTCGTACTGGCCGAGCCCGTAGTGGTGGTGGTAGAGACCGTCCACCTCACCGAGCTTGATGTTGACCGGATCCTTCTCCTTGTTCCAGTAGTCCGCGACGGAACGCTGGTAGTCGGTGCGCAGAACCGGCTTCACAGTGGGGCTCGCCATGACCTGAGTGGCTCCTGTTCGTTCAAACGCTCACTGCCGAACAGCAACTGACCTTTGCAGCCAATGGCCCAGCGGGCCATCCGCCGTTCAGGCTTGGTTCGGACACGAACGGGTAGGCCCGATGTCGCGTTCTGGTGCGTCTCTTAGCCCCTGCGAGCAGGTCGTCGTCCCCACTTTCGTGGGTTCTTCGCCACCGACCGGATGACAGGACGGACTAAAATTCCAGGTCACCTGGACGACAACCCGATCAGGCGTTCTGGCGCATCCCCCGCACTTCCTCCCGCAGCGCCCGGACCTCCTGCAGCAGCAGGTCGTCGTGTGACGCGGAACGGGGTGCGGGCAACTGCTGCACCTCCGGCTCCATCGCGCTGCACACCACGGCGATGAACAGGTTGAGCATGGTGAACGTGCCGGCCATCAGGTAGCAGAGGAAGAAGATCCACGCGAGCGGCTGGTACTCCATCGAGTCGCGCATGACGTCCGACCAGCCGTCGCCCGTGGTGATCTGGAACAGCGTCAGCAGCGTCGACCCCAGGCCGGCGAACCGCGGGTCGCCGGAGTCGCCGAACAGGTTGCTCGCGATCACTCCCCCGATGTACAGCAGCAGCATCAGCAGCCCGGTGAGCGAGAGCAGGCCGGGAACGGACTTCACCAGCGCGGTCACGACCCTGCGCATGCTGGGCACCATCGCCACGAGTCGCAGCGCCCGCAGGATCCGCAGTGACCGCAGCACGCTGAGCGGACCCGCGGCCGGCAGCAGCGCCGCCGTCACGATGACGAGGTCGAAGACGTTCCAGGGATCGCGGAAGAACCGCCAGCCGAACGCGTAGAGCCGGGCGGCGAGCTCGGCGACGAAGATGGCGAGCGCGAGGTGGTCGATGGCGCCCAGGAGGCCGCCGTGCTTCGCGACGATCGAGGGTGAGGTCTCGGCTCCCAAGGTGGCCGCGTTCACCACGATCACACAAATGATCATCCACTGGAACCGTGTGCTGTCGACGACCTCGCCGATGCGTGCGCGCAATGTCATGCCTGACTACTCCTTGCCGGGGGGACAAGGGCACTATCGGTACGCAGGACCCCGAGCTGATCACCCGGTGGTGTTGATCAGCTCCAGCCTGCTGGCGGTGCGGGCGAGGTCGCGCACCTCGCCACCGACGATCTCGCCGAGCGCGTGCTCACTCACGAGTGTCAGCCTGACGTCCTTGTCCACCAACACGTCCACGACGTTCGCGAACCGCTGCCGGGCCTCCCGGTCACGGGCCCGCAGCCGTGGCACGCCGACGATCACCCAGTCGTCGAAGCGGTCCGCGAGCACCAGGTAGTCCTGCGTCGAGGTCGGCTTCTCGCACAGGTCGCCGAAGTCGAACCAGATCCTCTCGTCCTCGGTGCCGAGCGCGGTGATCGCGCGGCCGTTGACGTCGAGGGTGACCGGCGTGGCCGGCAGCGGGGCCGCTGTGACGATCGCGCCGGTCTCGAACCGCGATCGCGGGGCGCCGTGCAGGTGCCGGTAGTCGTTGGGGCCGTTGAGCTCCACGGTGTCCATGAGCTCCTTGACCAGCGCGATGCCGGGCAGGAAGCGGTCGTGGTGCAGCGGGTCGGGCAGCAGGCCGTCCGGCGGGTAGTTGGAGGTCGCGATGATCATCACCCGGCGGTCTTGGAGCGCCTCCAACAGCCGCGTCATCAGCATGGCGTCGCCGACGTCGTGCACGTGCAGCTCGTCGAACGCCAGCACCTCCGCCCGTCCGACCAGCTCCCGCACCGCCTCGGCGACGGCACCGCGCTGGTGCAGCCGTGCGGAGATCCGCCGGTGCAACTCCTGGAAGAACGCGTGGAAGTGCACCCGCTTCTTCGGCTCCGGCAGCACGTCGAACAGGGCGTCCGCCAGGAAGCTCTTGCCGCGGCCGACCGGCCCGTGCAGGTAGACGCCCCTGCGGCGCCGCCCGAGTTCCTCCAGGCGCGCGACGGCTTCCTGCTGTGCGGAGTCGAGCTCGTACCCCCGGCTCGACGCGTGTGCGTGAAGATCCACTATTACCCCCGCGCCAGCTTACGATCGACCCCGTGAGCAATGTCGAGGCCGAGCCCGCAGAAGTGACGTGCACCTCCACCCCCGGCGGTGTCGAGGTCCTGACCCCGCGCGACGTCCCGCTGGGCGGCCCGCGGGCGATGTCGGTGCGCCGGACGCTCCCTCAGAAGCAGCGCTCGCTGATCGGCGCCTGGTGCTTCTGCGACCACTACGGCCCGGACGACGTCACCATGGACGTGGCCCCGCACCCCCACACGGGCCTGCAGACCGTCAGCTGGCTGTTCACCGGCGAGATCGAGCACCGCGACAGCCTCGGCGTGCACGCGTTCGTCCGGCCCGGCGAGCTCAACCTCATGACCGGCGGCAGCGGCATCTGCCACTCCGAGCAGTCCACCGCCTCGTCCTCGGTCCTGCACGGCGTGCAGCTCTGGCTCGCCCTGCCCGACGCCCACCGCGACGCGCCACGCGACTTCCAGCACCACGTCCCGCCGACGGTCGTGGTGGACGGCGCCTCGGTGCGCGTGTTCCTCGGCTCACTCGCTGGTTCGACGTCACCGGTGCGGACGTTCACGCCGTTGCTCGGCGCCGAGGTCGTGCTGCCCGCGGGTGCGTCGCTGACCTTGGACGTGGCGCCGTCGTTCGAGCACGGCGTCCTGCTCGACACCGGTGACGTGACGCTGGGCGAGACCGCTCTGGAGCCCGGCGACCTCGGCTACGTCGGCACCGGCCGTTCGACGCTGACGCTGTCCTCGGCCGGCGGCGGACGGGTCGTGCTGCTGGGAGGCGTGCCGTTCGGCGAGGAGATCGTCATGTGGTGGAACTTCGTCGGGCGCACGCACGACGAGATCGCCGCGTTCCGGGAGGAGTGGCAGGCGGAGACCGACCGGTTCGGGCGGGTCGAGGGCTACCCCGGTGCCCGCCTGCCGGCGCCGCCGCTGCCCGGTGGACGGCTGCGGCCGCGCGGCAACCCGGCCTGACCCGACATCACTTTCCGTGCCGAAATAGCTACGGAAAGCACCTCCGGCTTTAACTGGAATTAAGGTTCTCCACCTCACGTCATCCCGCCATTCGGGTCGCGAGCTGCCCGTCCCAGCCCGTGATCCCGTCCACAGATGACCGAACCCCACCAGGTCGAATATCGCAAAAGGCCTGGTCAGGTCAGGTGGGCAGGTTCGTCTCACCTGGCGGCCGGCGCTGCATGTGAAAAGTCATACTTGAGGACCATTGAAAATCACGTTCCGATCGCTTTTCCTGATCGAGGCATCCACGGAGGCTGCCGGACGTCTAAGGGGGCATGAGGAACGTGACACGAGTGGGCGCCGACTCGACATTCGCCTTCATCGCTCCGTCGGGGCGCCCGTTGCCCGTCGACGTCGAGCTCGGCTACCGCGCCGACGACCCGCACGCCGTGACCATGACGTTCCGCATGGGACGCCAGGAGACCGTGTGGCTCGTGAGCCGGGACCTGCTCGCCGACGGGTTGATCACCACCAGCGGCGCGGGCGACGTGCGGCTGCGGCCCCACAACTCCACGACCGCCGTGCTCGAACTGCGGTCCGACGTGTCGCAGGCCGTGTTCCACGTCCGGTCGTCCGAGCTGCAGGAGTTCCTCAACTCCACCTACGACGTGGTCGCCCCCGGCTGCGAGACCGACTACGTCGACTTCGACGCGGAGCTCCGCAAGCTGATCGACTAGCACGTTTTCACCCGAACGAGCCCGTACCATGGAGTAATTCCAACCCATACGTTCGAAGTCGTGACAGTGACGACTTCCACCGCGTACAGCAGGGATCTGGGCGACGAACTGCGCCGGCTCCGGCAGAGGTTCACCGGGTTGAGGGGCCGCGCCATGGCGCTGCAGCTCGGCTGGGACCCGAGCAAGGTCTCCAACCTCGAGCACGGCAAGATCCGGGGCAGCGACATCGACCTCGCGCAGTACCTCACGGTCTGCGGCAAGGACATCGACTACTTCGAGGACTTCCTCCGCCGCTACCACAACGCCTTCGACCCGTACCTCGCGCAGACGCCGGACACCACGCGCACGCTCGCGATGACGGAGTCGACGGCCACCGGCATCACGGCCTACGACGTGCTGACCGTGAACAGCCTCCTGCAGACGCCGAACTACGCGCGCGCCCTGCAGGCCGCCACCGGGCAGGCCGCCGAGGACCTGGACAGGCAGGCGGTCATGCGCCGCCCCAACGGCCCCAAGTGCGTCTTCTACCTGCACGAGCTGGCGCTGCGGATGCGGCTCGGCGGCAAGCAGGTCATGGAGGAGCAGTACGTGTGGCTCCTGGCGAACTCCGCCGTCATCCGCGTCGTACCGGAAGAGGCGGCCACGGCCGCGTTCCAGTCGGCGTGCACGCTGTTCGAGTTCGAGAAGGCACCACCGCTCGTCTACGCGGAATCCGGCCTGGCCAAGATCTTCGCCCAGGGCGAGGCCGCCGTCGAACGCGGCCGCGTGCTCTTCGACCTGCTCGACGAGGTCGCCCTGGACGAGGCCCAGACGCGGCGCAGGCTCGCGGAGTACCGCGGGCCCACGCCGCTGCGCGCCCTGGCTCAGTAGCCGTGCACGAGGTCGAACGCGAGCTGTGGGTCGAACTTCCCGGCGTCGACACCCGGCGCCTTGCCGCACCGCCCGTCCGAGTCGCCGGGGACCTTGACCCACAGCAGCATCTCCGCACCGCCACCGGTACGCGCGGGCGTGCCGAGCTTGCGGCCACCGGGGTTGCACCACTCGCCGTTGTGGCCGTTGCCGTTGCGGCTGGTGTCGATCACGTACGGCTTGGTGTAGCCGGGCAGCGCACCGCTGACCGAGTTGCCGTACGCCGTCGAGGCCGCGGTGGTGTGGTAGTTCGACACGTTGATCGAGAAGCCGCGGACGTTGCGCACACCGGCTGAGTCCAGCCGGCCCGCCATGGTCGCGGCCGGCACCCACTGCGCGTTGCCGGCGTCGAGGTAGGCCCACGTGTTGGGCGCCTTGGCCTTGAACTGCTCGGTGGCGTACTTGATCATCGCCGTCCGCTCGGCGACCTTCCCGCCGTCCATGCAGCCGAAGTCCGCCAGCGAGTCGGGCTCGATCACCACGACGGCCGGCCGCGAGCCGATGGCCGAAGCGAAGGAGGAGATCCAGGCCCGATAGGCCTCAGGCGTCCCCGCGCCGCCACCGGAGTGGCCACCGCACGCGTCGCGGCCGGGGATGTTGTAGGCGACCAGCACGGGCAGCTTGGTGCCGGTCTTGTTCACGTACCCGCTGACAGCGGTCTTGATGTCGCCGCTCCAGGCACCGAACCAGCGTGCGATCGGCTTGGTCGAGATGTTCGCCTTGATCGCGGCCTGGCGGCCGTCGCCCGCGTGGTCGCGCACCCACACGGCGGGGTTGGAGTCGGGGTCGACGTAGAAGCCGTCGGTCAGGCTGACGGGACTGGCGGCGTGCGCGGCCGGGGCCGTGGCCACGACGGCCAGCAGGGCCAGTGCGAGTGCTCTGATCATGGCTTCGACCCTCGCGCGGGCCGCTTAAGGAGCGGTAAGTCGAGACTGAAACCGCACTCAGGGCCCGAGCAGTCCGGCCTGCAGCGGCAACAACGGCGCTGCCACCCGAGCCAGCGACCCGCTCCGCACCACTCCCCCATCCGGTCCGGCGAACGGCGCGGCCGGGTCCACCGAGTCGGGCAGGCGGGCCCACACGGCCCACCGCTCGTCCCAGGCCTGGATCACGTCGAGGTGCCCGCCGGGGAGGAACCGAGCCAGGTGCACCCCTGCGACCTGCCCGGTGTTCCCCAGCAGCGGGAGCAGCCGGAAGCCGCCCTCCCGCCGCAACCTCTCGATCAGCTCCGCGCTGTCCATCTCATCTCGCCGCCAACTCCGTGTCAGCCCGATAGGTCTTCACAGCCGCGTCACGTACAGCCGAGGACCAGCCCAGCGGACCGGCGATCAGATCGGCGACCTCGCCCGCGACCGACGCGCCGAAGTCCAGGTGTTCCATCGCGATGCGGGTCCGGCGGGCGAGCACGTCCTCCAGGCCCAGCGCGCCCTCGTGCGTCACGGCGTACACGATCTCCGCCGCCAGGTACCCGGCGACGGGGGTGGCGAGCGACGGGTCCTGCGCGATCATCGCCAGCACGTCGGACACGGCAGAGCCGTAGCGGCGCAGCAGACGTTCCACAGTGGACGTGGGCAGGCCGGACTCCGCAGCGACCCGAGTCCGGTCCGCCCACAGCTCTTGGAAACCGACGGCGCCGCACAACGGCAGCCGCGCGGTCAGGGAAGGCGCCACCGCGCGCCCCAGACCAGAGACCGCGGCGTTCACGACGTCCGCGGCCATCACGCGGTAGGTCGTGTACTTGCCGCCCGCGATCACGAAGAACCCCGGCTCGGGCTGTGCGACGGCGTGTTCGCGGGAGAGCTTCGACGTGTCGCTCGACGCCCCGGCGAGCAGCGGCCGAAGACCCGCGTACGCACCCACGACGTCGTCCACCGACAAGGGTGACCGGAGGACGGCGTTGACGTGGTCGAGGATGTAGGCGACGTCGTCGGACGTGGCCGACACGTCCTCGGGCGCACCGGAGTACGGCGTGTCCGTGGTGCCGATGATCCAGTAGGCGCCCCAGGGGATCACGAACAGCACGGACTTCTCGGTCTGGGTGATCAGGCCGCCGTCGAGCTGGATCTTCGACCGTTCCACCAGCACGTGCACGCCCTTGGACATCCGCACGTGGAACGGCGGCGTGCCGGGCGACATCGAGTTCAGCGAGTCGGTCCACACGCCGGTCGCGCTGATCACCCGCCGGGCCCGCACGACGTGCGTCACGCCGGTGAGCTCGTCGCGCACCGAAGCGCCGGAGACCCGGCCCTCCGAACGCAGCAGCGACGTGACCCGAGCGCGTGACAGGACCGTCGCACCGTGCTGGGCGGCCGTGCGGACGAGAGTCGCCACGAGTCGCGCGTCGTCCATCTGCGCGTCGTAGTAGCGGATGGCGCCGGCGAACGCGGCGGAGTCCAGGGACGGCCCGAGTGAAGCCATCTTGCGGCGGGAGAGGTGCCGGTGCATCGGCACGGCTCCGGCGCCGCCGATCGAGTCGTACAACATCACGCCCGCGCCGACGTAGGCGCGTTCCCACTGCTTCTTCAGCGGGAAGAGGAACGGCACCGGCCGCACCAGGTGCGGTGCGAGCCGGCGCAGCAACAACCCGCGTTCCTTCAAAGCTTCCCGGACCAGCTTGAACTCCAGCTGCTCCAGGTACCGCAGCCCGCCGTGGACGAGCTTGCTGGACCGGCTCGACGTGCCCGCCGCCCAGTCGTCGGCCTCGACCAGGGCGACGGAGAGGCCGCGCGACGCCGCGTCGAGAGCAGCACCCGCGCCGACCACCCCGCCTCCGACGACGAGGACGTCGAACTCCGTGCTGCCCAGCGCTTCGAGCGAGCGGGCACGGCGAGCCGGATCCAGCCTTGCGAACAACTTCTTCAGCTCCTAAAGAGAGAAGTCAGCGGACGTCTGCGTCGACCCAGTCGAACGACTTGGTGACGGCCTTCTTCCAGTTGCGGTACTCGCGCTCGCGCTCACCGGAGTCGAGCTCCGGCGTCCAGCGCTTGTCCTCGGCCCAGTTGGCGCGCAGCTCGTCGAGCCCGGACCAGTAGCCGACGGCCAGGCCGGCGGCGTACGCGGCACCGAGAGCGGTCGTCTCGGCGACCACGGGGCGCACGACCGGCACGTCCAGCACGTCCGCCTGGAACTGCATCAGCAGCTCGTTCGCGACCATGCCGCCGTCGACCTTCAGCTCGGTCAGCGGCACACCGGAGTCGGCGTTCATCGCGTCCAGCACCTCGCGGGTCTGGAACGCCGTCGCCTCCAGCACGGCACGCGCCAGGTGACCCTTGTTGACGAAACGGGTCAGGCCGACGACGGCACCGCGGGCGTCCGCTCGCCAGTACGGCGCGAACAGACCGGAGAACGCCGGCACGAAGTACGCGCCACCGTTGTCGTCCACCGTCTTGGCCAGCGTCTCGATCTCCGCGGCCGAGCCGATGATGCCGAGGTTGTCGCGCAGCCACTGCACCAGCGAGCCGGTGACGGCGATGGAGCCTTCCAGCGCGTAGACGGGAGCCTCGTCACCGATCTTGTAGCAGACGGTCGTGAGCAGACCGTTCTTCGAGGCGACCTTCTCGGTACCGGTGTTGAGCAGCATGAAGTTGCCGGTGCCGTAGGTGTTCTTGGCGGTGCCGGGCTCGTAGCAGACCTGGCCGAACGTCGCGGCCTGCTGGTCGCCCAGGATGCCCGCGATCGGCACGCCCTTGAGCACACCGCCGGGGCCGCCGGTGCCGTAGACCTCGGAGGAGGAACGGATCTCCGGCAGCATGGACAGCGGGATGCCCATGTCGGCGGCGATCTCCGCGTCCCACTGCAGCGTGTCGAGGTCCATCAGCATGGTCCGCGACGCGTTGGTGACGTCGGTGGCGTGCACACCGCCGTTGGGGCCGCCGGTGAGGTTCCACAGCGTCCACGTGTCGGTGTTGCCGAACAGCAGGTCGCCGGCCTCGGCGCGCTCACGGGCGCCCTCGACGTTGTCGAGGATCCAGCGGATCTTGGGGCCGGAGAAGTAGGTCGCCAGCGGCAGGCCGACCTTCGCCTTGTAGCGGTCGGCACCGCCGCCGAGGGCGCCGAGCTCCTCGACGATCGCCTGGGTGCGGGTGTCCTGCCAGACGATCGCGTTGTAGACGGGCTCGCCGGTGTTCTTGTCCCACACCACCGCGGTCTCGCGCTGGTTGGTGATGCCCACGGCGGCGAGGTCACCGGTGTTCAGGTCGGCCGTGGACAGTGCCTGGCCGATCACGAACCGGGTGTTCTCGGAGATCTCCACCGGGTTGTGCTCGACCCACCCGGCGCGCGGGAAGATCTGCTCGTGCTCCTTCTGGCCCACGGCGACGATGGAGCCGCTGTGGTCGAAGATGATCGCCCGCGTGCTGGTCGTGCCCTGGTCGACGGCGAGAACGTACTGCGTCATCGAAACTGTCCTTTCCGGATGGTCAGATCAGAACGCGAGCGAGGCGATGACACCGGCGAGCGCGCCACCGATGATCGGGCCGACGACCGGCACCCAGGAGTAGCTCCAGTCGGAGTCCTTCTTGCCCACCGCTTCACCGTCGGTGCCCTTGTAGGACAGGGGAAGCAGCGCGTGCGCGATGCGCGGACCGAGGTCGCGGGCAGGGTTGATCGCGTATCCGGTGGGACCACCGAGCGAGGCACCGATGCCGACGACGAGCATGGCCACGGCCAGCGGGCCGAGCTGGGTCGGCGTCTTGCCGAGCGCGAGGACCACGAAGACCAGGACGAACGTGCCGATGATCTCGCACACCAGGTTCCAGGTGTAGCTGCGGATCGCCGGGCCGGTGGAGAACACCGCGAGCTTGAGGCCCTCGTCGGGGGTCTCGTCGAAGTGCGGCTTGTACGCGAGCCACGCGAGCACGGCACCGAGGAACGCGCCGAGCATCTCACCGGCGAAGTAGACGAGCGTCGAGCCCACGCCGACCGGCACACCGGGTGCGAACTCGTCCGCTCCGCTGGTGAGGATGCCGATCGTCACGGCGGGGTTGAGGTGCGCGCCCGACTTGTAAGCGATGTAGACACCGGCGAAGACACCGAGGCCCCAACCGAAGTTGATCAACAGCCAGCCGCCGTCGAAACCCTTCGACTTGGCGAGCAGCACGTTGGCCACCACGCCCGCACCCAGCAACAGCAAGATGCCCGTACCGAGCAACTCACTGAGGAACACTGTCCCGAGACCCACGCTGGCCTCCCATTCGTCCTTGAACGGCTGATCACCACGTGGTGATTGAGGCGGAACGTAATGACCCAGGTCACGCCTGCTCAACAGGCACGTTTCGACAATGTCGACACCTGTGACCCACGAACGTGTGACCGAGTGGTCACGCTGCGCGCAGACAAGGCGTTTCAGGCTTGTTTCCAGGGGTGACGGGTGCCCTAGCTGTTCGACATTGCCGACACGGGTCGTCTCAATTACGTTTCACGCGTGCCGGGACCCATCCAGTCGATCGAACGAGCCGCAGCCGTGCTGCGGCTGCTCGCGCGTGGCTCCGGCCACCACGGTCTCACGGAGATCGCCGACTCGCTCGGTCTCGCGCGGGGCACCGCGCACGGGATTCTCCGCACGCTGCAACGGGTCGAGTTCGTCGAGCAGGACCAGACGACGGGGCGCTACCGGCTCGGCGCCGCGCTGCTGCACCTGGGAACGTCCTACCTCGACGCGAACGAGCTGCGTTCTCGATCGATCAACTGGGCCGACACGCTCGCCTCGCGAAGCAGCCAGGAGGTCAGGATCGGCATGCACCACGACGGCGCCGTGCTCGTCGTGCACCACGTGTTCCGTCCCGATGACTCCGTGCAGACACTCGGCATCGGCGCGATGCTGCCGTTGCACGCCACGGCGCTCGGCAAGGTGCTGCTCGCCTACGACCCGGACCTGTCGGCGGCCGCACGCCGGCGGGAGCTCACGTCGTTGACGCGCAGGACGATCACGCGCACCCAGATGCTGGAGCGCGTGCTGACCGAGGTGCGCGGGCAGGGCTGGGCGGGCGAGGCCGAGGAGTACATGCCGGGTGAGGCGAGCATCGCCGCACCCATCCGCATCCCCGGTGGGCTCGTGATCGGCGCGATCGGCATCTCCGGCGCGGCGGACCGGCTGTGCGACTCCACGGGACGTCCGCGTGCGACGCTGGTGCGCCAGGTCGTGCAGGCCGCGGAATCCGTCACCACCTCTCTTGTCGACGAGAACTGAAGGGCTCGCCGTGCAACGGTTCGTAATGGCGATCGACCAGGGCACGACGTCGACGCGCTGCATCGTGTTCGACCAGAACGCCCGCCTCGTCGCGGTCGCCCAGCGCGAGCACCGGCAGTACCACCCGCGGCCGGGCTGGGTCGAGCAGGACGCCGTCGAGATCTGGCGCAACGTCGACCGGATCGTGCCGCAGGCGTTGCGGCAGGCGGGGATCAGCGCCGACCAGGTCGTCGCGATGGGCATCACGAACCAGCGCGAGACGTTCGTGCTGTGGGACCGGCACACGGGTGTCCCGATCGGACGCGCGATCGTCTGGGAGGACATCCGCACCGAGGAGCTCGTCACCGAGCTCGGGAAGAAGCAGGGCATCGAGGAGGTCCGCGACCGCTGCGGTCTGCCGCTCGCGACGTACTTCTCGGCGCCGTCGCTGCGCTGGATGCTCGACAACGTGGCAGGGCTGCGCGCGAAGGCCGACCGCGGCGACGTCCTGTTCGGCACCATGGACACCTGGCTGATCTGGAACCTCACCGGCGGCGTCAGCGGCGGCCTGCACGTCACGGACGTCACCAACGCGTCGCGGACGATGCTGATGAACCTCTCGACGCGGCAATGGGATCCGATGCTGCTGGAGTTCTTCGGCGTGCCGTCGTCGATGCTGCCGGAGATCCGTCCGTCGTCCGAGATCCACGGCAAGACCACGCGGGTGGTGCCGGGCATCCCGATCACCGCGGCTCTGGGTGACCAGCACGCGGCCCTGTTCGGGCAGACCTGCTTCGAGAAGGGGTCGATCAAGGGCACGTACGGCACCGGCGGGTTCCTGCTGATGAACACCGGGAACGAGTTGGTGCGGTCGAAGCACGGGCTGCTGACGACGATCGGCTACCAGATCGGCGGTGAACCGACCTACGCGCTGGAGGGCTCGATCGCCGTCGCCGGTTCGCTGGTGCAGTGGTTCCGCGACAACCTCGGACTGATCCACAGCGCGCCGGAGATCGAGACGCTGGCGCGCACGGTGAAGGACAACGGCGGCTGCTACATCGTGCCGGCGTTCTCGGGGTTGTTCGCGCCGCACTGGCTCTCGCAGGCGCGCGGGCTCGTCGTCGGGCTGACGTCGTACATCAACAAGGGACACCTGGCGCGCGCCGTGCTGGAGGCGACGGGCTGGCAGACGCGCGAGGTGGTCGACGCGATGAACGCCGACCTCGGCGTGCCGACGCCGGTGTTGAAGGTGGACGGCGGGATGACCGCCGACCACCTCCTGATGCAGTTCCTCGCCGACGTGCTGGACATCCCGGTGATGCGGCCGCTGGTGGCGGAGACGGTGTCACTGGGCGCCGCGTACGCCGCGGGTCTGGCCGCCGGGTACTGGCCGGACCTGGAGGGGTTGCGGAGGAACTGGCACCTGGCCGCGCGGTGGAACCCGGCGATGGACGCCCGGCACCGCGAGGACGAGTACGCGAACTGGAAGCGGGCCGTGGAACTCACGTTCGCCTGGGCCCGCTCCACTCCGTCCACTTAGGCGGTTGATGAGGGGAGCTTTCATAAACCTGACGTTTATGAAAGCTCCCCTCATCAACCACGTACCCAGGTCAGGAGCGCTGCTTGCGCACCCACGCGGCGACGTCGTCGGCCTCGATCGGCAGCGAGTCGGACAGGACGTCCGCGCCGGTCGAGGTGACGACCAGGTCGTCCTCGATGCGCACGCCGATGCCGCGCAGCTCCGGCGGCAGCGTCTCGTCGTTCGGGTGGAAGTACAGGCCGGGTTCGACCGTGAGCGCCATGCCGCGTTCCAGGATGCCCTGCTGGTAGGTCTCCTGGCGGGCGTCGGCGCAGTCGTGCACGTCGAGCCCGAGGAAGTGCCCGGTGCCGCAGACGATGTAGCGGCGGTGGTGCTGGCCGGACGGGTCGAGCGCCTTGTCGACGCTGACCGGCAGCAGGCCCCAGTCGTGCAGACCCTCGGCGAGCACGCGCATCGCCGTGTGGTGGAACGCGCTGTAGTCGTTGCCCGGCCGCACTTCCGCGAGCGCGGCGACGTGCGACTTCAGCACGAGGTCGTACACCTGGCGCTGCGGCGCGCTGAACTCACCGCTGACCGGGAACGTCCGGGTGACGTCGGCGGTGTAGAGGGAGTTCATCTCGACACCGGCGTCGAGCAGCAGCAGGTCGGCTTCGTCCACGCGGCCGTCGCAGCGCGTCCAGTGCAGGACCGGGGCGTGCGGGCCGGCGGCGACGATCGAGGTGTAGCCGGGGCCCTTGCCCTCGGTGCGGGCACGGCGGTCGAACGTGCCCTGCAGCCAGCGCTCTCCTCCGCCGCGCACGGCCTGGCCGAGCTCCATGGCGACGTCGGCGAAGCCCTTGACCGACGCGTCGACGGCCTGGCGGAGCTGGTCGACCTCCCAGTCGTCCTTGATCCGGCGCAGCTCGGCGAGCACGGTGCGCAGCTCGTCGCTGTGCGAACCGCTCAGCGCGTCGAGCAGCGGGTCGACGCCCTTGGCGACGAGCGTCTCCGGGTGGCGGCCGCGCAGGGCGTTCGCGAGGTCCTCGATCGGACGGGCCGTGATGCCGAGCGCCTGTCCCCACTCCTTCGGGCCGGCTGCGGCGCCGATCCAGAACGGGCTGCGGTCGGCGTCGCCGAAGAAGTCGACGCTGTGGGTCTCGCTCGGCACCGGTACGAACAGCGTGGCGTCGTCGCCGGTCAGCACCAGCACCGCGCCCTCGACCTGGCAGCCGGTCAACCACACGAAGTCGCTGTCGGCGCGGAACTCGTGGAACGTGTCGTTGGACCGGACGTGCGCGCGCCCGGCGGCCAGCGCGATCCGCTTGCCGGGCAGCGCCTGCACGAGCCTGGCGCGGTGGGCGGCGGCCGCCTCCGCGGTGCCCTGGGGCAGGTCGACGGCACTGTCCCAGTCACCCCAGCCGTCGCGGATGTACGAGCGGAAACCGTCCGCGTCCACCAGTTTCGCCATGTCGCGGCGTGTCCGAGCCAATTCGCGTCCTCTCAGAGTGGTCCTTCCTGCCACCCTCCCTCCTCTCGGAGGGGTCTCGCCAATCCGGATCGGGGATAGCCTCAGGCTATGGAACTGGAGATCCGGCACCTGCGGGCGATCTGCGCCATCGGCGACGCGGGCAGCCTGTCGCGCGCGGCCACGCAGCTCGGCATCTCCCAGCCCTCGCTCACCACCCTGCTGCAGCGGGTGGAACGCCTGGTCGGCGGCAAGCTCTTCGACCGCGGCCGCGCCGGCGCCGAACCCACGGCGCTGGGCGCGCAGATGCTGCAACGGGCCCGGTTGCTGCTGGTCGAGCTGGACGCGTTCGGCTCGGACATGACCCAGCGAGACGGACCGTCTCGTCTCGGCTCGGTGCACATGGAGTGCGTCGCCTCGCTGTACACCCGGCTGGAGGAGGTGCTCACGGACATCACGCTCGTGGTCGACCCGTCCTCGACCGGGCTGGCGCTGGCACTGGCGAACGGCCACCTCGACGCGGCGGTGATCGCGGTGGACGAGGACGCCGACCTGGGACTGCCGCGCGGGGTGGCGCAGCGGGTCGTCGTGCCGTGGGTACCGGTGTACATCGCCATTCCCGCTGCTCACCGGCTTGCTTCGAAGACAGAGGTGGAGCTGGCCGACCTGGCC
Source organism: Lentzea californiensis (assembly GCF_024648825.1). Taxonomy (GTDB): domain Bacteria; phylum Actinomycetota; class Actinomycetes; order Mycobacteriales; family Pseudonocardiaceae; genus Lentzea; species Lentzea californiensis. The sequence goes on along the minus strand of NZ_JANBBE010000003.1, from coordinate 455,562 downwards.
GGGGAGTCGTGGGTGGGGCCGCCCGGTGCCGAGGACGGCTCGTTGACGTCGTTGCGCGCGGCCTGCCGGGCCGTGGGGTTCGTGCCGCGGATCCGGTTCGAGATGCCAAGCGGTGCGGGCCGTCAGCTGATCGCGGCGGGCAAGGCGGTGCAGCTGGTCGAGCCGACGTCGCAGGGCGGACCCGGTGTGGCGGTGCGGCCGCTGGCGGGGGCGCCGATGCGGATGCGGCTGGTGTTCGCGTGGCGGCGGGAGCGGCTGACCTGGAGTCAGGCCAGCCGCGTGTTCGCCGAGGTGCTCGGTGCCTATTCGGACCAGGCGCTCGCCAGCCCGGTGTTCCGGCCCTGGTGGGAGGAACGGGGCGCGGCCCTCACCGCGTCCGGCTGATCGGCGCGGCTCAGTTCGCGGCCGACAGCGAGCCGAGCCACGTGTACCAGTCGGCGTCGTAGCGGTCGCCGATCACCCGCGTCAGGTGGTCCCGGGCGCCCGCCCAGTCCCCTGCCCGGTAGTCCGCCAGCACCGCCGCGACGTCGGCCGGGTGCTTCTCCACGAGGTACCTGACGGCCAGGTAACCCCAGTTGTAGACCCGTTTGGCGTCGTGGTCGTAGGTGGTGCCGAACAGCGTGCTCAGCGCGTACGTCCGGTTCTTCGCCTCGGCCAGCGCGGCGGTGTAGGTCTCGCCCCGGTAGCTGTACGAGAGGTGCTCGGCGAAGCCCTCGATCCACCACACCGTCGGCGTGGTCATGTTCTCCTCGAAGTCGCCGTGCAGGTCGAACCGGCCGTCGAGGTAGTGGGTGTATTCGTGGTTGAGGTTCCAGATCGCGAACGTGGGCAGCCAGTCGGCCTCGTGCGCGATGAACCGGGCCTGGTTCAGCGCCGGGTCGCCTTCGAGGTACATGCCGCCGTTGTTCGTGGAGATGTCGAACAGCACCCCGGCGTACGTCCGGTAGTCGTCGCCGGTGTTGAAGACGACGACCTCGAGTGACGTGTTCTGGTCACCGGCAACGGGTCCCGGATCGCGCACGACCCGGTGGAACACCGCGTCCTGCCCGGCGAGCGACGCGCAGGTCTGGCGCAGCTGGGTGCTGGTGAGCTGCTGGGCGCGGATCTTCAGCGTGGCATTGCAGGTGTGCCGGACGGTCAGGACGCGGCGGTCGATCTGGGCGCGGAAATCGCACGTGCCGTACCGGCGGCAGTTCGCCTTGTCGTACCAGTCGGCCATCTCCGCGACGCCCACCCACAGCGGGGCGAGCCGGCCGACGACGTCACCGCGCGAAGCCATGTCCGCGAGCAACGGCCGCACGCGCGGCGCGATGTCCTCGTGCTGCAAGAACCTGCCCAGCTCGCGGGTCGCGTTCTGGACGAGGTACTGGCGGTCGGTGCCGAACAGGTCCAGGTGCCCCACCACGAACCGGCGCAGCGCCCGCAGGACCTCCGGCTCGGCGCGCACCGCGGCGAGGAACTCCGGCTGGGCGTGGCTGTAGTAAAGCAGCAGCATGCCGGCGTGCACGGCCGCGTCGTCGGCGCTGGTGTAAGTGTCGAGCAGGCGGGTCAACGCGCGCAGCTCGGCCGGGTAGTCGGCGACGGCGGCGGTGTAGATCGTCGAGTCGGGCCCGGCGTGCAGGATGGTCCTGGCGACGGCGGGCGGTAACAGCGGGCTGTTCGGCGCGCCTGCCGCGGCGGCCTGCGCCGCGGCAGGGGCCGGCAACCCGGCCAGCAGGGCAATGACCAGGGCGAGTGATCTCATCGGGGTTCCTCCGCAGGGTTCGAGGTGCCCCCGAGCGTCACACCGGCCGCCGCCTCGGAATCATCCCTTCCGCTCATAGCGCGCTGCTATGGAAGAGCTCACTGGTCCGGCTTCGCCGGCTCGGCGAACAGCAGGTGCCGCACGTGCGCGGGTCCCTTGGCCAGCGCCCGTGCCGTGTCCTGGTTCTGCTGGTCCACGACGGTGCCGCGTTCGACGTGCTGGCGCAGGTGCTCCTGCCACGTCGCCACGGTGAAGGTCTCCAGGAACGTCTCGGGTTGCTCGGTGTCCCGGAACAACCCCCACATCGTCGCCCCGGTGCGCCTGCGGGCCCTGCCGACGCGCTGCATGGCGTCGATGAACGCGTCCTCGTTCTCCGGCGCCACGGGCCACTCCACGGTGACGAGGACGGGGCCGGCGGCGGTGTCGGTGATCTCCGGTGGCTCCTCCCAGTACGTGGCGGGGCTGACGTCGAGCGGCCGGTCGTTCAGCGGCAGCCACCTGGTCGCCGCGAGCGCCAGCACGACCATCGCCACCGCGGGCACGATCATGGCCACCTGCAGGCTGTACGCGTCCGCGATGGCACCCCACACGACCGCGCCCAGCGCCTGCCCGCCCATGAGGATCAGCTGGTAGTAGGCCAGCGCCCGCGCCCGTGTCCACGCGGGCAGCAGGACCTGCGCGGTGGCGTTGAACGTCGACAGGGTGGCGATCCAGCAGGCCCCCGTCAGCAGCATCGCCACGATCACCAGCGCGAAGCTCTGCGTCAGCACCGCCGTGCTCGTCGCTCCCGCGTAGACGAACGTCGCGATCAGGACCATCCGGTTCTTGCTCATGCGCCGCAACAGTTTCGGCACCACGAACGCGCCGCCGATCGCCCCCGCCCCGACGCTGCCGAGCAACACGCCGTACCCGCTGGCGTCGAGCCGCAACGGCCCGCGCGCGATCGCCGGCAGCAGCGCCCACAACCCGCTGCCGAACACGATGAACAACATCAGCCGCGTGAGCACGCGCCGGAACAGCGGCGAACTGGCCACGTACCGCGCGCCCGTCCGCATCGCGGTCGTGATGTGCTCCGCGCCGAGCGGCCGGTGGTCCGACGGCCGCTTCCACCGCGTGAGCACGATCAGCACGCCGAAGAAGCTCACCGTGTTGAAGGCGAACGTCGCCTCCGGCCCCGCCAGCGCGATCAGCAACCCGCCGAGCGCGGGCCCGATGGCGCGCCCGACGTTCATGTTGACGCCGTTGAGCAGCGCGGCCTGCGGGATCTCCTCGCGAGACACCAGTTCCGGCTGGATCGCCTGGAACGACGGCATCGACAACGCCTGCCCGATCGCCATCAGCGCGAGCAGCCCCAGCAGGCTCGCCGGTGTGGCCCTGCCGGTGCCCGCGAGCAGCATCAGCCCGCCCGCGCCCGCCAGCATCAACGCCTGACCGGTGATCAGCACCTGGCGCCGGTCGAGGATGTCGCCCAGCGCCCCGGACGGCACCACGAGCAGGAACACCGGCAGCGTCGTGGCGGTCTGGACGAGCGCGACCTGCAGGGCGCTGCCGCCGAGGTCACCCATGAGCCATTGAGCGCCGACGGTCTGCGCCCACGTGCCGATGTTGGAGGCGAACTGGGCGAGCCACAGCGCACGGAACGCCTTGCGGCGCAGGGGTGCCCACGAGGAGACGGTCACCCGCTGATCTTCACATCCGCGTGGGTGCCTTGCCGAACGCCGGAACCAGTTTTTTTGGTCGACACTGAAGTTATCGAGGAAACTACGTGTCGCGCACCCCAAGTGATTTGGGTCACAGCACTCCGGCAGATCCGGCCGGCGCGGGCGTGTGAACGGGCGCCGCGCGTCTGCCCTGTTCACGTGCTGAAAGCGCTCTCGGAACCTGGGGAAACAAGCGTTCACGCCGTCGGCGCCCGCCCGGAACCTGCCCGATTCCCCGGACCACGACAGATTGTGAACATTCGTCTCAACCGGGTGCGTAATCGCTCAATGGTGAACGGATGCCCCAATTCTGCTCGATACTGCGCGCAAAGCAGGCAGAGCAGAAAGGTTCCGAGCACTCGTGATCACGCCCGAGTACTTGCTGTCGACCCGCGAGTTCGAGGTGCTGTGGCAGACGCTGCGGCTCGGCAGAATGCCGTACCCGCTCGACGTGCCCAGCGAAGGAGCGACCGAGCAGGACGTGAAGGCCCTGCAGGACAGGACCATCGCCGGCCTGCGCCGGCGCGGCATCGCCGACGACGTGCGGCTGGAGGACCTGCTGCGGGTGCTCGGCGACCACGAGGTGTCCGTGGACGCCGTCGCCGGGCTCGACCGGACGGTGCGGGCGCTGGCCGCGTCCAGCGGCGACCAGGCCGTTCTCGCCGTCATCGACGGCGAGAACGTCGGCCTCTCGGAGATCAGGGCCACCTCGCTCGCCCGCGAGATCGTCCGCGTGCTGCCCGAGGGTGTGGCGGGCCCCGGCAGCGCGCTGTCCGTGCGGCTGGAGACGTTGCAGCAGGCAGTCGCACTGCAGGAGGCCGAGCAGGAGGAGGACTCCGAGGACCCGTGGGGCGCGGCCGACGAGGAGCTCGACGACCGCGAGGCGTTGCTGAAGGCCGGGCTGTCCGCGCAGGACGCGCGCCAGATGGACGAGCTGGCGCAGAACCGGGTCGCGGGCGGCCAGTTCGGCGTCACGCACGGGCGACACCGCGCCGACGTGGTGATCAACTGGTTCGACACCCACCAGGGCCGGTACCTGATGGTCCGCTCCGACGGCTGGCTCAGCCTGTCGCCCACCGACAACGACCGGATCGCGACGCGGATCGACGCGGTGCTGGCCTGAAGGCGAACGCGGTGCGTCGCAGCGCACAACAATGATCCGAAACGGGCAAGACGGGCGTACTCTCCGGAGTGCGCCCGTGCTCTTGTGCGGGTCCGACGATTCAGCCGATCCGGTGAACGCCGAACCAGCTGGTGACGGACCTCAAGAGAGCCCTAAATCCCGGTTAATGGCCCATGTGATTTGGGTCACAACAGCCCCGCGTCAAGGGCCGTTCCAGGGATGTGAACAGAGATCGAGAGCCCGAACGGGCAGCGCACCGAGAGCGCTCCCACAACCAGCGCAAACGATCACGGCCGTTACACCATGTTCACCTGTTAGTGGCCCGTTTCGGTCCGCGGCAACGCATTGTGAAGCCCGGTCTCAATTGGTAACTCGCACGCCGCAAAGTGAGCATTGAGCCAAAAGACACCCGATACTGCCCGCATGTACATCGTCGGTGACAAAGACGCTGTCCCGCTCGGGGACACCGTCAGCTCGGGTCAGGTGCAGATCGACCCGGACGCGGGCGAGGAACTACGCAAGCAGTTCCAGGCCCAGATCGACCAGGTCGACTCCTGGATCGAACGTGCCAACTCGAGCATCGCGCGTCCGGCGCCGCTCGGAGCGAACCCCGTCGGCGACAAGATGCGCGACAAGTTCACCCATCGTGCCGAGGGTGAGCAGTACTCGTTCGTCAGTGTCATGACCGCGTACCGCACGGTTCTGGAGCAGACGAAGAACTCGATCGTCGAGGCGGTCGGCAACTTCACCCGGCTCGACGAGGACCAGCAGGCCGAACTGAAGAAGCACATGGGTAACAGCTGATCTCGAGGCCAGCTGATCCAACGGAGTGAGAGGCGAGCCGGTCATGCCCCCCGAGACCGACCCGAGCGAAGTCGAGAACGTCCCGGTCCTCACGGACCCGCAGAACTGGGCGTCCCGATCGCACCAAGAGCTGTACGCAGCGGTGCACAACAACAACGACCCCGGTCAGGCCGGCCAGATCAGCTCCGAGTGGGGCAAGTACGGCAACGAGCTGACCGAGGCGTCCCGAGTCATCAACTCGGTCATCACCTCGTCCGAGTCGAAGTGGACCGGTGACGCCGCCGAGGCAGCCCGCGCCGCGATGAAGAAGCTCGGAACCTGGGTCGACGAGACCGCGCGCACGGCCGTCGAGGTCGGCAACAAGGTCGCCGACCAGGGCCGTGTCATGGAGACCGCCAGGGCGCAGATGCCCCAGCCCGTCCAGTTCGACTGGAACAAGGCCGCGGCCGCGCTCTCCCAGCCCGGCACGCCCGCCTTCGTGCTGGCCTCCGCCGACATCGCGGTCGCCAACGCCGCCTCGCGCGCCGCGCACGACCAGGCGGTCGGCGTGATGACCAACATGGAGAACAACTCCCGGCAGATCGACTCGTCGACGCCCGCCTTCAAGCCGCCGTTCAACCCGAACACCGGCAAGGTCGAGGAACCGGTCATGGCGGTGCCGCGCTCCGGCGCGGTCGCACTGAACAACGGTGTGGACGGCCTCATGTCCACCCAGACGGCGAGTGCCGGCACGGCGACGGCTGCTCCGCTCGCCCAGCAGCAGGGTTCCAGCACCAGCGGCGTGCCCAACAGCGGCGCGGGCAGCGGCTACGGCGGCGCAGGCGGTGGCAGCGGCGTGAACCAGCCCGCCGCGGCGGCCTACACGCCTTCCGCTCCCGGCTACGCGGGACCCGGTGGCGGCGGCGCGGGTGGCGGCAGCAGCTACACGCCTCAGATGGGCAACACGAACACGAACACCGCGGCGGCCTACACGCCGACCGCCCCGGGCTACAACCCCGGCAGCACGTACACCAGCGGCAGCAGTGGTGGCAGCGGCGGTCCCGCGCCCTACACCCCGACCGCGCCGGGCTACACGCCGCAGATGGGTCCCGGCGGCAAGACGAACACCGGTGGCGGCAACGTCCCGAAGGCCCCGGTCGTCGGCCGCGACCTCGCGAACCCGAACTACACCCCGCAGAACATCAAGGGTGGTCCCGCTCCCTACACGCCGACGGCGCCCGGTTACAACGGTCCCGGTGGCGCGGGCGGCGGCGCCGGTGGTGGCGGCGGTGGCGGTGCCGGTGGTGGCGCCGGCGGCGGCGCGGGCATGAAGGGCCCCATGCCGTACACCCCGCAGATGGGTCCCGGCGGTGGTGGCGGCGGTGGCGGTGGCGGCGCGTTCGGCGGCGGCGCGGGTGGTACCGCGGGTGCCGGTGGTGGCGCGATGCAGTCCGGTGGCGCGGCCGGTGTCCAGGGCCAGGCAGGCCGTGGCGGCATGCCGATGGGCATGGGTCCCGGTGGCGTCGCGGCGGCCGGTGCCGGCATGGGCGCGGGCGCGCCGATGGGCGGTGCTCCCGGAGCCGGTGGTCGTGGCGAGGAGGACAAGGAACACCGTTCCGCCAGCTACATCATGGGCGGCGACCTGTTCGAGGTCCCCGGTGAGAACCTGCCCCCGTCGGTGATCGGTGCCGCGAAGGTCAAGAAGCAGAAGGGGACCGAGTCGTCTTGATCACGCCCGAGTTCCTGCTCTCGCCCCGCGAGTTCGACGTCCTGTGGCACGACCTGCGGCTCGGCAGGGTGCCCTACCCGCTCGACGTGCCGAACGAGGGTGCGACCGAGCAGGAACGCCGCGTGCTCGTCACGAAGACGATGGACGACCTGAGGTCACGGGGTCTCGTGGACAACCACCGCCTCGAGGACTTCCTGCGGCTGCTCGCCGACCACAAAGTGTCCGTGGACGCCGTCGCCGGTCTCGACCGCACGGTGCGGGCGCTCGCCGTCTCCAACGGTGAGCGCGCCGCGCTGGCGATCATCGACGACGACCGGGTCGGGCTGCTGGAGATCCGGGAGACCGGTATCGCCCGCGAGATCGTCAAGGTGCTGCCCGACGCCGTGCCCGGTCCGGGCACGGCGGTGAACGTGCGGGTGCAGTCACTCCAGGACGCCGTCGCGCTGAAGGAGGCCGAGGAGGCCACCGCGGACGACGACCTGTTCGGTGACGGCAAGGTGGACGACGAGGACGCGCTGCAGCAGGCCGGTCTGTCCGCGCAGGACGCGAAGCAGTTCGGTGAGCTCGCCTCGAACCGCGTCGCGGGCGGCCAGTTCGGCGTCACCCAGGACCGGCAGCGGTCGGGTGTCGTGATCAACTGGTTCGACACCCACCAGGGCCGTTACCTGATGGTCAACTCGGACGGCTGGCTCAGCCTCTCGCCGACCGACAACGACCGCATCGCCACCCGAATCGGCGCCGTGCTCGCGTGATCTGACGCGTCACAGCCGAACCGCAGTTGAACCGCCGCCGCCGGAGGACCGTGTGAACCCCGCGAACCCTTATCAGTGGGTCGAAGAGTACGAGGCCAAGCTGGCCGACCTGAAGGAGAAATCGGAGAACCTCACGGAGAACGTCGCGGCGGCCTCCGCCACCGTGACGTCGAAGGACGGCGCGGTGACCGTGACGGTCGGGCCCAACGGCGGCCTGCAGAACCTGCAGCTGGGGCACCGCGCGATCGAGCTCGGCGGGCCCAGGCTCACCGCGCTGATCCTGGAGACCGCACGGGCCGCGCAGAAGCAGGCGGCCACCCAGGTCCTCGAGCTCTTCAAGCCGCTCGGTGAGGGCACCGAGGCCTACCAGATGGTCTCGGACTCGATCCCGGACGACGAGGTCGAAGAGGACGCCGACCCGTACGACGAGGTCGACGACGAGCCGGAACCTGCTCCGGCTCCCCCGGTCAGCAAGCCGGCGGCGGCTCCGCAGCCCGCACCGGCCCGCGGCCGTCGCGGTGCGGCCGACGACGATGACGACGACAACCAGCCCTGGTAAGGAACAGCGATGACCGCGCCTGAAACTCCACTCCCGTCTCCTCCCGGGATGCACATCACCGAGGAGAACAAGCTCAAGGGCTCGCTGTTCATCGAGGCCTACGGCAGCTTGATCGACGGCATCAGCAAGGACGCCGAGAGCGAGACCGAGAAGGCGCTGGACATCACGTTCAACGCCATCGGCGCGGCTTCGGCCACGGTGATGTTCGCGATCGACCCGCTCGGCAGCATCATCGGTGCCGGTGTCGGCTGGCTGATCGAGCACGTGTCGTTCCTGCGTGACGCCCTGAACCAGCTGATGGGCAACCCGGAGGAGATCCAGGCCAACGTCGAGGCCAACAAGGCGCGCGCGGCCGAACTGCGGGTGCTGGCCGAGGACCACAGGAGCGGTCTCGCGACGTTCGACGGCTGGACGGGCGCGGCGTCCGAGAACTACAAGGCGTCGATGGACGGAATGGGCCAGGAGCTCGACGACCTCGCGAACGCCGTCGAGTCCAAGGCCAAGATCGTCGCGATCATGGGCATGCTCGTCACCGTGCTGCGGGACATCGTCCGCGACCTGATCGCCCAGCTGATCGGTTCGCTGATCGGTGGCGCGATCATCGCCGCCGCCATGATGATCCCGACCTTCGGCACCTCGATCGCGGTCTTCGGCGGCTTCGCGGTCGGCAAGGCGGTCGCGCTGGGCGTGAACATCGCGTCCCGCGTGGCTCGTGTCGTCGCCGCCCTGGGCCGGCAGATGAAGCGCATCGGCGACCTCGACGACATCATGAAGAAGGTCAGCAAGGGCTGGGAGCGCTTCGAGAACTCCGCTGACGTCGCCGAGATCGCCTACGAGGGCTACAAGGCGCAGGACGGCGTCAACAAGAAGATCGACGAGGCGATGGAGAACCGGGGCGCCGGCGGTGGCGGCAACACGCCTCCGGGTGCCACCGACGGCAAGACCGCCGCGGACGCCACCGGCACCGCGAGCGCGGCGATGGTGAACGCCCGTGTCGGCACGGTCCAGCAGGAGGGGACCGTCCAGGCGACGCTCGCCAGCGCTCCTCTCCGGGCGACGGAACAGGGCGAGCCGATGCAGGCCCTCAGGCGGACGGAAGCAGTGGCCGCCGAGCCCATGCAGGCTCTCAGGCGGACGGCCGCGACCGAGCCGATGCAGGCACTCAGGGCGACGCAGGCCGCCGAGCCGATGCAGGCCCTCAGGGCGACGCGGGCGGCCGAGCCGATGCAGGCGGTCGCACGGATGGACGCGGAGCCCCTCCAGCCGACTCAGGCTTACCGGGCGATGTCCGTGTCCGAGCCGGCACAGCCGATGCAGGCTTACCGGGCGATGGACGCGGGCGAGCCGCTGCAGGCCCGCACCGCGGCGGTGCACGCGACCGAGCCGGTGCAGGCGTTCCAGCGGGCCGAGGCGGTTCAGGCTCCCATGGCGTTCCAGCGGGCTGAGGCGGTTCAGGCCCCCATGGCGTTCCAGCGGGCTGAAGCCGTCGAGGCTCCCATGGCGTTCCAGCGGGCCGAGGCCGTCCAGGCGCCCATGGCGTTCTCCCGCGTGGAGGCTTCGGACTCCACGATGGTCTCGGGCGTGAGCATGACGTCGGGGACGCCGGCCTACGAGGCCGTGCAGCCGATGCAGGCGCGTGAGATGTACATCAGCCCGGAGACGCCGTCGGAGCCGTTGCAGGCCTCGTCGAGTTACGAGCCGCTCGCGCGCACGCAGATGTCGCACGCGTACGACGCTCTCGAGCCGTCGCAGCAGCGTGAGGTGTACTCGCGCGTCGACGCCGAGCCCGTCTACGAGAGCGTCAACCCGCTCATGGCGAGCGAGCCGCTGCAGGCGTCCACTGCCTACGAGGTCGCCGGCGGTGCCGCGGCGGAGCCTCTGCGGCCGACCATCGCGCACGAGCGTTCCGTCCGGCCGACAGAGTAAGTCCCAGCCAACAGCCGGGATCCCCGTGATCCCGCCTTGTTCTGACGCAGTTCTGGAGAATCGCCGCTCATGGCCAAGGGGAACGTCAACCCGAACCCGTCGTCGAACCCGGGAGCGAACCCTCCCCCCTCGGCGCCGCCCACGAGCGGAACGGGCGGAGGCGGCCCCACCGGCAACACCGGTTTCTCCATGAACGACTCCTCGATGCAGGGGTTGCAGAACAAGGCGGGCGACCTGGGGTCCCGGCTGTCGAGCATCTCGTCCGGCCTGCGGGGCCTGAACTTCAGCGGCAACGCACTCGGCCCCATCGGCCTGTTCGCGGTGCCGGCGCTCAACAACTCGAACGACAACGCCGTCTCGCAGGCGGACCGCGGTGCCAAGGCGTTCGGCGACGTCCAGGCCAACCTCAAGGCCACGCACCAGACGGCCACGCAGGTCGACACGACCAACCAGAACAACATGAAGTCGATCGACCCGGCGACCGGCGTGAAGAACACGCAGGGCGGTGGCGTCAACTCGACCGGCAAGGCGCAGCCCGGCGGCGGCCAGGCCAGCAACGTCAACAACACTCAGGGCGGCGGGGTCAACTCGACCGGCAAGGCGGGACCCGGCGGCGGTCAAGCCAGCAACGTCAACAACACTCAGGGCGGCGGGGTCAACTCGACCGGCAAGGCCGGACCCGGCGGCGGCCAGGCCAGCAACGTCACCAACACCAAGGGCGGCGGCGTCAACTCGACCGGCGGCGGGAAGGGTCCCGGCGGCGGCGCCGTCGGACCCGTGCCCACCACCCAGGGCGGCGCCAACCCGCCCGGTGGCGGCACCAAGGGGCCCGCGCCCTTCACCCCCACCGCACCCGGCTACACCGCCCCCGGCAACGCCGGTGGCAAGGGCGGCGGCACCAGTCCCGGCGTCAAGGGCCCCGGTGGTGGCGCTGTCGGCGCGGCCCCGAACATCAAGGGTGGCGGCAGCAACGCGACCTCGGGCGTGAACACGTCCGGCGGATCCGCGGTCGGAGCGCCTCCCACCACCAGGGGCGGTGGCGGTGCCACTCCCGGCGGTCCCAAGGGTCCCGCGCCCTTCACCCCCACCGCACCCGGCTACACCGCCCCCGGCAACGCCGGCGGCAAGGGCGGCGGCGCCACTCCGGGCGTCAAGAGCCCGGCCGCCTTCACCCCGACCGCGCCCGGCTACACCGGTCCCGGCAACGCCGGCGGCAAGGGCGGCGCCACTCCGGGCGTCAAGGGCCCGGCCGCCTTCACGCCCACCGCACCGGGATACACCGGTCCCGGCAACGCCGGTGGCAAGGGCGGCGCGACCCCTCCTGGTGGCGTGACGCCCGGCGGCACGACGCCTCCCGGTGGCAAGGGCACGACCCCCGGCGGTGGCACGACTCCCGGCGGCGGCACGAACTCCGGTGGTGCCAAGGGCCCTGCGCCCTTCACGCCCTCGGCGCCCGGTTACAAGGATCCCGGCACCTCCGGTGGCGCGGCGGGGACCAAGCCCTCCACGTCCGCCCCCGGCCCGCAGAACGCCGTGACGTCTCCTTCGCGCGGCGGCGCGACGCCTCCGGGCATGGCTCCCGGCATGGCCCCGCCGATGGCGCCCGGCGCCACCCCCGGCGCGACCGGCGGCGACCGCGGCGGCAGCAAGTTCAGTCCTCCTGGCGGCGGTGCGAAGGGCGTGTTCGACGCGCCCAAGCCCCCGACCCCGGACAGCACCATCACCAAGGCCCCACCGGCCACGACGCCCTCGACGCCCCCGCCCGCGCCGAAGCCCACGCCCGTCATGCCGCCGGCCGGTGGCACGACGCCCTCCACCCCCGGCGGCTCCACCCCCGGTGGCACGGCTCCTGGCGGCGCCACTCCCGGTGGCACGCCTCCTGGCGGCGCCACCCCTGGCGGTGCACCGAAGCCGGGTGGGGTTCCCAGTGTCCCCGGTGTTCCCGGCACCCCGGCTCCGACGACGCCCGGCTCGCAGAGCGCCGTCACCTCGACCCCGCCGCAGAGCGCGGGCCCGCGCGGCGGCGCCGTGGCTCCCGGCGTGACGCCGCCCGCCTCGGCCGCACCCGGCATGGCCCCGCCGATGGCACCGGGGGCGACCCCCGGCGCGACCGGCGGCGAACGCGGCGGCAACAAGTTCACGCCTGCAGGCGGCGGTGCGAAGGGCGTGTTCGACGCGCCCAAGCCCCCGACCCCGGACAGCACCATCACCAAGGCCCCACCGGCCACGACGCCCTCGACGCCGCCTCCGGCGCCGAAGCCGACGCCGCTGTCCCCGCCTCCGGCCACCACCGCTCCCCCGGCGGCCACCCCGAACACCGCGCCGCCGGCCCACTCCCGCCCGAGCACGCCGCCGGTGTCGACGCCGCCTCCCGCGGCGAACGTGCCGCCGCCCGCCCAACCGCCACGCGCCGACGCACCCCCAGCGCAGACGCGCCCGGCACCGCCGGTGAGCACCCCGTCGCCCACGCCGAACGTCAACACGCCCTCGGCCAACCCGACGACCAACGCACCGTCGCCGCGCACAGACACCACGCCGTCGGCGCAGCCGCCGCGCGCCGACGCGCCCCCGGCGCAGACGCGCCCGGCACCGCCGGTGAGCACCCCGTCGCCCACGCCGAACATCAACACGCCTTCGGCCAACCCGACGACAAACACGCCGCCGGCCAACCCACCCGCGCCGAACCCGGTGACCAACGTCCCGCCGGCGAACACGGCGTCGCCCCGTCCCGAGACGACGCCGTCCGCACAACCGCCGCGCGCCGACGCACCGCCCGCGCAAACGCGCCCGGCGCCGCCGGTCAGCGCGCCGCCGGTCAGCGCACCGCCCGTCAGCGCACCGCCCGTCAACACGCCGTCGCCCACGCCGAACACCAACACGCCTTCGGCCAACCCGACGACGAACACGCCGCCCGCCGCCGTGCCGTCGCCGCGGCCGGAGACGAACGTCCCGCCGGCCAGCACGCCGAACCCGAACACCCCCACGCCGTCTCCGAGGCACGAAGCCAACGTTCCCCCGGCGAACACCTCGCCGAGCCCGAACCCCGCCCCCAGGCCCGAGACGAACGTGCCGTCGGCGAACACGCCGTCGCCCACCCCGGCGACGAACGTCCCGCCGGCGAACACGCCGGCGCCGAAGCCGGACACCGCCGTTCCCGCGGCGAACACGCCGAAGCCCGAGACCAGTGCTCCCCCGGTCCAGCCGAAGCCCACCCCGGACACGGCCACGCCGCCGCCCGCCCAGACGCGGCCGGCTCCCGCGCCTCCCACCGGGGCGGCGCCGAACCCGAACACCACGGCGAACCCCAACGCCACTCCCGACCTCGTCGTGGCGCCGGTCGTCACGACCGCGCCGAACAGCCAGGGCCCGCGGTCCGGCAACAACCCGGGCAGCGACACGGACAGCGACACCGACTCGGTGTACGAGGACGCCGTCGAGTTCCAGACGGTCGAGCAGCGGGTGGACAGCTACCGGGCGCAGGACCCGAAGAACGACTCGGGTTACTGGCCGGACGCGAACGGCGACCTCAAGCACGGGCCGAACCCGGCGTCGGAGTTCGTCGGCATCAGGGTCGACGAGAACACCACTGTCGGCCTGACGCCGTACATGGCCAAGCAGTGGCTGGCGGACAACGGGGTCACCGTGCCGCCTCGCACCAGTGTCGAGGCGGCGATCCACCCGTTGCTCTACGACGCCGGCCTGGGCGGCGGCAACCGCAAGCCCGAGGTCTACGGCGTCGACAACGCCGCGGACTTCCGCGCCGAGATGCAGGGCGTCGCGGCCGAGCAGAACATCCAGGCACAGCAGAACGTTCTGAACGCGGTGAACGACCTCGCCACCGACATCACGAACAAGTACCCGCCGGAGCAGTTCAACTACGTCGGCTTGGGCCGCAGTCCGGCCGCCGTGGTCGCCGCGCTGCAGAACCAGGGTCACGACGCGGTGTCCATCCCGCTGTCGAACTTCCGGCCGCTGCCCTCCGACCCGAACTCGATCCTCGCCCCGGCGTACAACGGACCCGACGGCAAGCCCAAGACCGAGCCGCTGACCGATCAGCAGCAGGACATGCTCGACCAGCACTTCGACGAGTTCCTGGGAGACCTGCCTCCCGGCAAGGACGTGCTGCTGATCGACTACACGCAGGGCGGTCTGTCGCTGGTGTCGGCGCAGAGCGAGCTGCAGCAGCACATGAGCAACAACGGGTCGGACGCCCACGTGCAGGCGTTCGCGATCCACGAGGCGACCAACCGCAACGACATCAACAAGACGATCAACGCCGCCGCGCAGCCGGGGTCGAGGATCCAGGGCCTCTACGAGCAGTACGTCGACGGCACCGGCCGCGCGGACGCCCGCCAGGACTTCCGGAACAGCATCGAGACCCACGAGATCCCCTTCAGGCACCCGCTGGGCGACGCGTTCCGCAACGAGGCCTTCGACGACTTCGCCGAGCACGGGTCGTACAAGATCCTCGACCAGAACCCGGACACGTTCCCGCAGGACCGCCCGCGCAGGGACCACGACGTCGAACCCGGCGTCACGCCGGCCTGGGACGTGCTGAAGGACGCCGTCGCGGAGAACAACCCCCAGCCGAAGCCGGACACCGCCGGCAACGGCAGCGGCAACGACAAGGGCAACGACGACGGTCCCCCCGACTCGGGCAACGGCAAGGACGACTCGAAGGACAGCGGCTCCCAGGGCAATGACCCCAAGGACGGCGGCAGCAGGGACGGCGGCGCCAAGGACGACACTCGGCCCGCACCCACGTCGCCCGGCGACACCGACGCCGACACCGACGGCAAGCCCGGCACCGACGGCAACGACAAGGGCGGTTCGGGCAAAGACGGTTCAGGCAGGGACACCGGCGACCAGGGCGGCGGACGCGGGCGCGGTGAGGACGCACCACCGCCGCCTCCGCCCGCGGACAACGACGCCGGCAACGACTCGAAGGACAACGGCGACAAGGACAGCGGCAACGGGGACAAGGACTCCGACGCGGCGACGAACGCCGACGCCGACACCGGAATCGACCCGGAGGTCGTCGCCGAGATCAAGTCGCAGCTCGACGACCTGACCACGGACGCGATGGAGAACGCGAGCCCGAAGGCCATGGACGTCGAGGCCGCGCTCGAGAACAACCCCGGCAAGTTCGTCTACAACGAGGCAGGCCTCGACCTGCTGCGCTCGTCGGTCGTGCTCGACACGAAGACCGCGGAGATCTCCGCGATGATCGAGCAGCACGGCGCGGCGAACGTCGCGGAGGCGTTCCGCCAGCAGTTCAACCGCCCGATCATCGAGGGCACCCAGATCGAAGCGTTCAACGACCCGGCGAACGGCAAGCAGAACTTCGAGAGCTGGGCGCACAACCTCTGGGGCACGATCGACAACACGCCCAAGTACGACAACGACCCCAACGCCCTCGCGTCGGAGATCTTCGACCACGAGAAGGGCTACAACCGGGCGACCAACTTCGCGCAGGACGCCGCCCTCCAAGCGATGCTCAACCCGGACGGCCCGCAGCTGTCCACCGAGGTCGAGTCGAAGCCCGCGCCGGCCGCCGACCCGATGTCCCAGGGCACCTGGATGCTCGACGTCCTCGGCAACGCCGGGCTCGTCCCGAAGGACAAGGCCGTCGGCACGGACACGTTCGTCGACGTCGTCTCGAACCCGGAGACCAAGCACACGCTGGAGACCGTCCTCGGCCCGATCAGCGACGCCAAGATCCAGGAGATCAAGGACGAGCTCGCCGAGTGGGGCATGCTCACCGAGCCCGCCGTCGACGACTCCACCGACGTCCAGGCCGACACGAACACCAGCACCAACGCTCCAGGTACCAACGCTCCGGGCACCAACGCTCCGGGCACCAACCAGGACCCCCAGGGCAGCCGCGGCGCCCCGCCCTCGAACACCCCGCCGCCCGCTCCCCCGGCACCTCCCGCGCCGGCGCCGAAGACCGACGCACCACCGAAGATCAAGAGCGGTGGCGCGCCGCCCAAGCTGGACGCGCCGAACCACCAGGGCAAGGACGTCCTCACCGACGAGTCGTGGCGGCACGACCCGGCGAAGACCGCGGACTGGTTCGCACCGAAGGACCCGGCCGACCCGAGCACGTGGGCCGACCGCAGGGCCGACGCGCACGTCGGCAAGGTCGACACCGAGGTCGCCGACGTCAAGACGAACAGCACCCCGTCGAACGTCGACTCCTACAAGGGCATCGTCAAGTACGACCTGCGCCGCATCGAGACCTCCCCTGGCAACTTCGTGCAGGAGTACACGGTCAAGATGCACCTCGATCCGGGTGCGAACACGGACCCGAAGGTCGTCGAGGACCTCAAGACCAAGGTCGCCGAGGGCGTCGACTCGCTGCTGAACCAGGGCCACCGCATGCCCAGCGGCGACCAGTTCCACGTCAACGTCGAGTTCACCGACAACAAGGCCGACGCGCACGCCCAGGTCACGGTGGGCGACACCAAGACGAACACCGACCAGGACAACTTCAACCCGAACGCGTCCCCCGAGGTCCTCGCCCACGAGACGCTGCACTACCTCGGCATCCCGGACGAGTACAAGGACACGTCGCGCGTCTTCCAGCAGCACGACACCAACTCCGGTGTGCACCAGAACGACGGCGGCATGATGGGCGCCGACGTCCTCGACAAGAGCAAGGACCCCGGTCTGCGGCCGCGGCACCTGTGGCTGATCGAGAACACCTCCCACAACCAGACCGTGGTGCACGACACCAAGCTGGACACGCCCAGCCCCGCCACGACGCCGCCGCCCGCCCCGAACACGAACACCGGCACGGACGCGGACACGAAGTCCGATCCGAAGTCCGACACCGACTCGCGGCCCGCACCGACGAAGCGCCCCCGTGAGGACGAGGGCGGCGTGAACGTCCCCGCGACCGACGAACGGACGACCAAGAAGCCGCACACCGAGGGCCAGGCGGAAGCCGCTCCGTCCACTGTGGACGGCGACACGGCGATGGAGGTCGACAACACCACCGACTCCCAGGTCGACGCGCTCGCCGAGCAAATGGGCAACATGCGGCTCGACCAGATCGACCCGAACACCAAGTACAACGACGCGTTCAAGAACCTGGGCGAAGGCAAGATCGACGTCCCCACCAGGGACACCTACCTCGGCAAGCTCAAGGACAGCGTCGAGAACAACAAGCCGCCGTCGTTCGTGGTCAACATGATCGTCGGCCACGGCTCGCTGAACAACCCAGACCCGAACAACCCCGACGCCGACATCAACAGCGTCATCGACGCGATCACCCAGGACGCGGGCAAGCACAAGGACAACATGGTCTTCGTCATCGGCGTCAACGGCAAAGCCGCTGACATCGATGCGATGAACGCGGCCATCAACGAGGCCAACTCGAAGATCGCCGGCCGGCCGGAGCCGATCGCGCTGGTGCCGCTGGAGGTGCCCGCCACGGGCAAGTTCCCGTTCGGCGACATGCGCAACCAGACCATGAGCAGTGACGCCAACAAGTTCGCGGTCGGCGCCATGTCGGGCAAGGACACCCACCCGTACCTGTCCATCCAGGACTTCGACACCGGCTCGCGGCGCGTCGCCGACGGCAAGACCGACATCTTCAACCACGTCGCCGGCTCGATGAACACCGACGCGGGCCCGGTGCGTCCGCTGATGTACACCGGCGGCTACCGCGTGGGCGACCCGGAGGCGCTGGTCAAGGACGTCGAGTCGCGCATCAAGAAGCAGCGCGAGAACGACCTGCCCGAGCTCAAGGGCAAGAAGAAGACCAAGCTCGAGAAGGACCTCGCCAAGGCCGAGTTCCAGATCAAGCAGCCGGACTTCGCGCAGCGCTTCGAGCAGGCCATGAAGAACGACATGGACGCCCGCGTGCGGCAGGGCAACGCCAACCCGATGCTGCCCTACGGCCCTGAGCCGAACCTGTTCATCGACGCGGCCGTCCCGCTGGTCGACCCGAACGTGAAGTTCAGCAAGGGCGAGGCCGAGTACAACGGCCTCGGCAAGTCGATGAACGACTTCGCGGGCAAGGAACTCAGCGACATCCACAACAACGGGCTGGCCAAGCCGGAGTTCAACCAGGACCTCAAGGACGCCCGGTCCAGGCTCGTCGCCGACGTCAAGGCCGAGAACCGCCGGCCGACGCAGCACGAGATGGCGCAGTTCAAGCAGCTCACCGACGAGATCAACGCGAACGAGAACGCGGCGGCGGCGGACCCGGGAGTCAAGGACGCGGCCGCGCAGGACGTGATCGACAGCGCCATCAACGTCGACAGCCAGACGAACCGCAACCCGTACCGCGGCGAGACGTTCAAGAACGACTTCGTCGACGGCGCGGTCGCGACCGACCTGTCCCGCCTCGCGCTCGGGTTCGCGAAGACCGACGGCAAGTCCTGGCCGCAGTCGCACGTGGACATGAAGGGCGTCCCGAACCGGCTCTTCGGCGGCGACACCCCGAAGGCGTCGAAGGCGGCCAAGGCGGACGCGAGCCTCGCGTCGATCCGCAAGGAGTTCAGCGGCAAGCCCAACGCACAGCGCGAGGCCGCCCAGATCCACGGCACGCAGTTCGATCCCGAGACCGGCGGGACCAAGACGATCGGCACCGAGTGGAGCCCGACCGTCGAGGACGCGACGAAGCTCGGCTGGCAGGAGAAGAACACCCTCAACAAGGCGGTCTCCGCGCCTCTGCCCGGTGGCATCGGCTACCACGGCATCGACCCCCAGAGCACCTCTCCCGTTCCGGGCAGCGCCGGCACCGACGTCGAGATGCAGGACGCCGACAACGACGCGGACATCGACGAGGACGCCGACATCGACGACGCGAGCGACGTCGACGAGACCACGGACGACACGACGCCGACCGAGGACGTCGACCCGGACACCAAGCACCACAAGATGGCCACGGCGCTCGACGCCGCCATGTCGGAGAACAACGCGAACGTGCAGCGCACGTTCGGCGCGTTGCAGCACCAGGTCCTGCCGATCGCGGGCGACCCGCGCCCGGACGGCATGTTCCAGGCCGTCCACGACGCGATGAGCCCGAAGCCGCCGACCGGCAAGAGCAAGGCGACCGGCAAGGCCGCACCGCTGCCGCAGGACCTCCGCGGCAAGACGGCGGAGAAGGCCGCCACGGCGTCACCGGACATCACCGCCCAGATCGCGGAGTTCCGGCAGAAGCACGGCATCCAGGGCGGCCACCTGGTCAACGCGTTCGCCGAGCCCGGCCCGACGCCGGCCGTCGACATCGACCCGAAGTACCAGCCGAACAGCGGCGAGGTGAAGGTCGACAACAGGGGCACGGAGGGCACGAAGCCCACCGCGGAGGAGCAGGCGCAGGAGAAGGCCGCGACCGAGGCGGCCAAGGTGGCCGACAACCAGGTCGCCGCCAAGGCCGAGGAGCTCGCCGCACGCGTGCTCGCGACGGAGCTCAAGCGTCCCGTCGTGTTCCACCACCCCGACGGCACGTCCACGCAGCACGACCCGTTCGTCGAACGGCCGAAGCCCGCGACCCTGGCCAAGCCCGAACCCAAGGCGCCCAAGACCGCGAAGCCGGGCCAGCCGATCCACCTCGAGGCGGAGCCCCAGCCGAACGGCAGGACGAAGTACAGCCCGCACGTGCCGCCGGCCCAGCCCGGCTCGTCGAAGAGCAGGCCCGCGCCGGTCGCCGACCGTTCGGTGGACACCGACACGCGCCAGACCCGTCCGGCACCGCAGCCGGCCCCGCCTGCGAACACCAACGCCGGCACCACCACCGGCACGAACCAGGACACCGGCACGGACACGCGTCCGGCCCCCGAGGTCGAGACCCGTCCGGCGCCGCCGAAGCCGACGCCGAACCCGGCGATCCCGATGACCACCACGGCGCCGCAGCCGGTCGGCCAGGTCCCGGGCACGAACCTGCCGAGCTTCTTCCAGGACAACAAGGCGCTGGGCTCGATCACGCCGACCGAGGTGCGCGGCGCCGACGCGGTCGTGAACGAGGTCCAGGGCCTCAAGCCGGACGACCAGGCGCGCATCAAGAACGCGCTGCAGAACGACTTCGAGACGTTCCTCGACGGCGGCCGCAACTTCCAGGTGAAGATCGGCGGCACCTGGTTCGAGGCGAACGTCCGCGCCGAGATGCACGCGGACGCCACCACGACCGTGACCGACGCGGCCGACACCAAGGTGGACAAGAACTTCCAGGCCGCCGCGTCCACGGGCACGACGAACAGCATCTCCACGTCCAACGACGTCGGCGCCTCGGCGACGGCCGGTGTCCCGATGGGCCCGTACGGCTCGCTGGGCGGCAAGGCGGCGCTCGCTACGCCCGCGGTCTCGCAGTCGACCAGCGACTCGATCACCGAGCAGCGCGCGATCAAGGGCTCGGACGACGGCTCCAAGAAGGTCGCCGTCCCGGTCTCCTACGAGATCACGCTGACCGACGCGCACGGCAACCCCAGGCCGTCCACCACGGTCGACGGCGGGGTCACGCTCCAGGTTCCGACGGACCTGACCAAGATCGTCGACTCCGGCAAGTCCTCGAACTCCGTCACCCCGGCCGACGCCGAGTGGGGCGCCAAGGTCGAGAACGCGGTGCCGGAAGCGGTGGTGGTCAAGGACTCCGGCAAGGCGTTCACCGACGTCGCGGCGAAGCTGCACCCGTCGATCACGAAGATCGGCTCGCCCGGCCGCGAGGCGCTGCAGAACTTCCTGAGCCCCACCTCGATCCGCAACAACCTGCCGACGATGCTCGGCGGGTTCGTCACGTCGCCCGATCTGATCAGCCCGCACGCCAGCAAGGGCGGCGCGGTGCAGATGACCGCGACGCTCAAGGACGCGAAGCTGGTCGGCACGGCGGCCGAGGCGGCGCTGGACCTGAAGGACACCTCTGCCTGGGGCAGCAGTGTGTCCGCGACCACGAAGACCGGGTTCGACGTCACCGCCGGGTTCGGCGGCAACATCGGTGTGCCCGGCCAGGTCGGCGGCACGGTCGGTGCCACCGCGACCTACTCCACGCGCACCGCGGAGGGCGTGAGCGCCGGGTCCAGCAGCAGCCACAAGTCCGGTGTCGGCGTGAAGTCCGAGACCGGCATGTACGAGGTCACGGCCGAGGTCGAGGTCCGCACGCCGGCCGGTGACAGCGTGAAGATGGAGGTCACCACCCACATGCGCATGGGCCTCAACGAGGCCGGTGCCGTGGGTCTGCCCACGCCCGAGGGCACCAGGAACACCACGACCGACCCGGCCACCGCGGACAAGAAGTTCCTGCCGCCGTTCGTCGCCGACACGCTCGCCGCCGGCAACGCCAAGGTCGGCGAGTTCGCGCCCGCGACCAAGGTGCAGGGCCAGGTCGAGGGCAAGCTGCGGGAGCTGCCCGGCTTCGAGAAGTTCCTGCCGAACTGGAACAACCCGGACGCGAACCCGCGCAGCAGCAAGGGTCAGGGCTTCGCGGACGTCGCCGAGCAGCTCGCGAACCAGCGCAAGATCTCCGCGACGCTCTCCCCCGCCGCGCTCAAGGCGAACATGGACAGCCTGCTCGGTCCGGGCGTCTCGGTGCAGCTGAAGAACTCCGGCAAGACGACGAACACCTACGTGAACGTCACGGTCAAGGCCAAGATCAGCAACCCGAAGCACCTCGGCCAGGCGGACGCGCGCCCGGTCAGCGACTCGACGACGACAGGCCCGAAGCTCGACGCCAACACCAGCACCACCAAGGGCTGGACCGGCGGGCTGCAGGGCAGGGCCAACATCCCGGTCAAGACCGGCGTCGCCTCGCTCACCCCGACGCCGCAGGCCGGCGTGTCCTACAGCCACTCGTGGACGGACAAGACCTCGGCCGGCCCGGCGGTGTCCAGCACGTCGTCCAACGCGGGCAGCCCGGACTCCCAGGTCTTCTCGAACGACGTGGAGTTCGAGGTCGAGATCACGAGCTTCACCCGGCCCCGCACGTGGGTGCGTACCCTCGTGCCCGGCGCGCCCGGTTTCCACTCGCCGGAGGTGACGACGGTCGCCAAGACCGGCGCGGGCCTCGACAAGATCGACGGCAAGGTCAACCTGTGGGTGTCGGACGGCGCCACCCTGGACAACAACCCGGGCGACGGCTTCAAGCCCGGTGACCCCAAGCCCACGCAGCTCGAGAACTCCCCGACCGTCAAGGACCTGCTGAACCCGAAGGACGCCCGGCCGAAGTCGCCGGAGTTCCTCAACGTGGAGGCGGTCGCGAACACGACCGCGTTGCGGGACCAGGCGATCGATGCGCTCAACCGCGCCGCGAACGGTGACTCGGCGCTCACCGTGCCGGGCACCGCGTCGCGCGCCCAGATCGACAAGATGTTCTCCCCGGAGAACATCAAGGCTAACCTGCAGCGGCTCATCGAGACCGGTGTGCAGGAGCAGGGCCTCAAGTACGACCGGCGCGTCACCGACCGGTCCGGCGCCATCGGCATGTCGGTGAAGCTGGGCGAGGCGAAGCTGGTGTCCATTTCGGACACCACCGGCTCGGACAACTCGGTCAGCGGCGGCTACAAGGCCGGTGAGTCGTCCACGACCAGCCGGTCGGTCGACCTCACCGCCGGCATCAACGTGCCGGTGCGCCCGAACGTCACCCCGCCGCCCGCCGGCACCCCCTCGCAGCCCAGCGGGTCCGGCGGTGCCGCGGTGACCGGCAAGATCACGCCGTGGTCGGACAGCAAGACCACGTCGAACGAGATCGGCGGCACCGTCGACCGCGGCCGCACCACGCCCGGCGAGGCGCGGACCGTGCTGGTCCAGATCGACGCCGAGTTCACCATCGTCGGTGAGAGCCGCGCCGGGAACTTCCTGCACGGCGGCACGCCGAACGCCGAGGGCGTCACGGTGGACATGCCGAAGTCGGTGTTCGTGCGGGTGTCCGAGGACGTCGCACGCGACCTGGGCGCGTTGCCCAAGGTCGAGTCGAGCGTGCAGAAGCCGGAGTTCCCGAAGATGGCGCCGCCGTCGACGGTGGCGCCCGACGAGCCCGGCGCTCTGGGTCTGTCCAACGTGGAGTCCGTGCCGGACCTCTCCGGTGTGGTCAACGACCTCACCACCGAGCTGTCCGCGAAGACCAAGAAGTTCGGCAGCGACCCGCTGATCCCGGACTCGGTCCTCAAGGACTCGATGAGCAACCTGCAGCGCATCGTCGACCTCAACTCGCCGTCGAGCGCGAAGGCGATGATCGACAGCGCGCTGGACGGCGGTGTGCCGCTGCTGGTGCACCAGCCCGGCACGTTCGGCAAGGACTCCTACCAGGTCACGTTGCGGGCCAAGGCGGGCACGCCGCAGTTCGACCAGGTCGTCAACGACGGCGTGGACATGTCGCACAACGCCGGCGGCTCCCGCAAGGACAGCGACGGAGTGGGTCGCGGCACCGGCTGGGGCGTCGGCGTGCGCGCACCGGGCCTGGCCTCGCCGGGCAGCGCGAACCCGAAGGTCTCGGGCACCGCGGGTGTCAGCGTGGGCGCGAACGTCGGTGCGTCGACGAGCAGTTCGGTCACGAACTCGACGAGCGAGTCGTTCAGCCACACCCGCACGGCGAGCGGACCGGCGGCGCAGTACACCGTGCCGGTCGAGTTCGAGCTCGTCGTCGAAAAGGGCACCAAGCAGATCGCGAAGGCCGAGAGCGGCCCGCAGGAGATGAAGGTCCGCACGCACGCGGACAACCAGAAGGTCTCCCAGCCGACCACGGGTCATGGGAATCCGCAGCCCTACATGTCCGCGGCCAGCAAGCGCAGCAGCGATCACGGCACCCCGGCCGCGACGACCGCGTTCCAGGCCGACACCCGCGCCTCGCAGCTGCCGTCCACCGCGTCGGTGGAGAACCTGCGCGGTGCCAAGGACCTGCGCGACGCCGCGGTGAAGGCGATGACCGAGGCGGGCGCGGGCAAGGGCCTGACCGGCAAGGGCACGGGCTCGCTCAACAGCCTGTTCTCCACGCTGAGCCCGGAGAACCTGCAGCCGCACCTGCCGTCGATGCTGTCCGGCCCGCTCGACGTGCCGGGTCTCAAGGAAGCCGCGCTGACGTTCGGGCAGGACGCCGACGTCAAGGTCTACGCGAAGCTGGTCAACCCGCAGCTCGGGTCCCTCAGCGACGACGTCAAGATCGAGAACCCGCTCGTCACGAAGACCACCGAGACCTCCAGCGAGGCCAAGGTCGCCGACAGCGCCGACGTGTCCGTCGGTCTCGCGCAGGGCAGCGCCGCGATCAAGCAGGGCGCCCCGACCGACACCGTCAACTTCGGCACCGGCGGCGTGGAGCTGCGGCACGCGAACGAGGACTCCTCCGCGGTGTCCGGCGGCCCGTCGCAGGCCCAGGGCGCCAACGTCAAGCTCAAGGACGCGTCCCGCACCGGTCTCGTGCAGTTCGACGTCGAGTACCGCGTGGTGGCGACGATCGGTGGCAAGACCGGTGTCGTCGACCTGACGGTGCCGGGTTCGGCCGGCGTGCGCATGCCCGCCGCCGAGGTCGAGACGATGCTGAACCAGCAGTTCAGCGACTCGCTCAAGGACGCCCAGGCCGACGTCAAGAAGGCGGCCGACGACTGGCGGACCGCCGAGAAGGACGTCGAGAAGGCCCGTCACGACGCCCAGGACAGGATCAACGAGGCCGCGGCCGTGCTGGCGCGGACCGACCAGCCGCTGGCCGCGGCGTCGGTGGACCTGAACACGGCGATCGACACGCACCTCGACGCCGAGGCCAAGGTCATCCCGCTGCAGACGGCGTTCGACAACGCGATCAGGGACGCGGCGAGCACCCGCGCCACGATCAAGGACGTCAACGCCCAGGTCACGTCGTTGAGCCAGGACGCCCAGGTGTCCACCAACGCGCTCGAGGACGCGAAGGCCAACGGTGCGCCCCAGGCGGAGATCGACCGGCTCACGCAGGAGGCCGACGCGGCGCACACCGCGTTGACCGACGCCCAGCAGCAAGTCGACGACGCGCGCGCACAGCTCGACCTCGACCGGCAGGCCGCGGCCGACGCCCGCGCCGAACTGCAGGCGCAGAAGCAGGTCGCCGCCGAGGCGGACGCCGCCCGCACCGCCGCGGAGGACGCCCGCCAGAAGATCGTGGCCGAGCAGACCGCGGCCGAGAAGGCCATCAAGGACGCGGAGACCAAGCTCGACGAGGCCCGGCGCGACGCCGACGCCAAGCAGCAGAAGTGGTGGGACGCCAAGGCCAAGGTGGACAACGAGGTCGACTCGTTCAACGCCACCCCGCAGACCCCACCCGCGCCTCCCGCGGACACCACGAACACCACCGCCGACACCAACTCGCCGTCGCTGCCGCCGCAGGACTCGTCCGTCGCGGAGACCAGCCGCAGCGGGGCCGAGACGAGCTCGTCGCGTCCCGCTCCCGCGGACACCAAGGCCACCGACACCAGGAGCGACGCGCCGCCGAGGAAGGTCCGCGCCGGCGGTGCGCCGCCCGCGATGGTCCCGCCGACCCCGGAGTCCCACCGGGGCAAGGACGTCATCACCGACGAGTCGTGGCGGCACGACCCCGCCAAGACCGCCGACTGGTTCGCTCCGGCCAACCCGGTGGACCCGGCGACGTGGGTCGACCGCCGTGACGGCGCGAACGTCCGCACCGTCGACGTCGTCGTGCACGACATCCGCACCGACAGCACGCCGTCGAACCTGAAGTCCTACAAGGGGCTCATCAACTACGACCTGCGGCGCATCGAGACGAGCCCCGGCAACTTCGTGCAGGAGTACACCGTCAAGGTGCACATCGACCCTGCCGCGAAGGTCCACCCGGAGGTCGTCGCGCAGGTCAAGGAGAACGCCGCCAAGGGCGTGAACGACCTGCTGAACCAGGGCCACCGGCTGCCCAGCGGTGACCAGTTCCACCTGAACCTCGAGTTCACCGACAACAAGGCCGACGCCCACACCAGCATCAAGGTCGACCCGAAGAACCCCAACGTCGACCAGACGCACTGGAACCCGAACACCAGCCCCGAGGTCCTCGCCCACGAGACGCTGCACTACCTCGGCATCCCGGACGAGTACAGCGACAAGTCGCGGGTGTTCCAGCAGCACGACACGAACTCGGGCGTGCACAAGGACGACGGCGGCATGATGGGCGCCGACGTCCACGGCAAGGAGCCGGGCCTGCGCCCGCGCCACCTGTGGCTGGTCGAGCGCACCGCCAACAGCCAGGTCATGGTGCCCGACACCAGGCTGGACACGCCCGGACCGGCCACCGCACAGCCGAGCGGCACCCCGGGCACCACGCCCGACGGTGACACCCGGCCCCAGCCGAAGCGCGTCGAGCGGCCGGTGGACAGCGACAGCGAGCTCAGCGACCTCGACAGCGACACCGAGCAGGACGCCGAGCCGCAGGGCAAGAGGACGAAGTACGACGGTCCCGAGTTCGACCCGGACAACGTCGCGGGTCCGTCCTCGGCGGACGTCGAGAACCTGACCGCGCGGCTCGACGAGCTGTCGCTCGGCGAGGTCGACTTCCAGTACAACCAGGCGTTCGCGAAGCTCGCGGAGCACGCCGTGCCGCTGCCCACCAGGCAGGAGCACATCGGCAAGCTCAAGCAGAGCATCGACGCGGAGAAGCCGCCGTCGTTCGTCGTGAACATGATCGTCGGCCACGGCCAGCTGAACGACCCGGTCAACGGCATCGACAAGGTCATCGAGTCGATCACCAAGGACGCCGGTGACCTGAAGCAGAACATGGTGTTCGTGGTCGGCGTGAACGGCAAGCCCGCCGACAACGCCGCCGTCGAACAGGCCATCGCGAACGCCAACGCCAAGATCGCCGGTCGCACGGAGCCGATCGCGCTGGTGCAGCTGCCGCCCGCGCCGTCGGCACCGAAGGCCAAGTTCCCGTACGGGGACATGCGCAACAACACGATGAACAGCACCGCCAACAAGTTCGCCGTGGGCGCGATGCTCGGCAAGGACACGCACCCGTACATCTCGATCCAGGACTTCGACACCGGCTCACGTCTCGTGACCGGCAACGAGAAGGACGTCTTCAACCACTTCACCGAGTCGATGACCTCTCCGGAGATCGGCCCGATCCGCCCCCTGATGTACGCGGGCGGCTACCGGGTCGGTGACGTCGCGAACCTCAAGCCCGAGGTGGAGCAGCGGATCGTCAAGGAGGGCAAGGCGCTCGACGCCGAGCAGAAGAAGCTGAACGGCGACCGGGCCAAGGTCGACAGCGGCAAGCACAAGCTCACCGGCGAGAAGCTCCAGAAGGCCCAGGAGTCGCTCGACAAGCGGCAGTCCGACATCGACAAGAAGCGCACCGAGCTCGAGACGGCCAGGACAGAGCTCGCCAAGCCCGACTTCGTCGAGAAGTTCGAGCAGGCGATCCGCGACGACATGGACGCGCGGGTCCGGCAGGCCGGCGTGAACCCGTTGCTGCCGTACTCCCCCGAGCCGAACCTGTTCGTCGACGCCGTCGTCCCGCTGATCGACCCCAGCGTCAAGTTCAGCAAGGAGGACGCGGAGTTCAACGGCCTCGGCAAGTCGATGAACCAGTTCGCGGCCAACGAGATCTTCGAGATCCACGCGGCCCAGTCCGTCGCGCAGCCCGACAAGGCCACCCGCATCGCCGACATCCAGTCCGGTGCCGCGGTCGACGGCGCGAACAACCGCAACCCGTTCCGCGGTGAGAACTTCTCGAACGACTTCGTGGGCGGGGCGGTGGGCACCGACCTGTCCCGCATCGCGCTCGGCTTCGCCAAAGACAAGGGCACCTCCTGGCCCCAGTCGCACGTCGACCTCGGCACCGTCCCGAACCGGTTCTTCGGCGGCGAGACCAGCGTCGAGGCGAAGGCGGCCAAGGAGGGCACCTCCCCGACGACGATCCGCAGGGAGTTCCAGGACAAGTCGCACGCGCTGCGCGAGCCCGAGCAGGTCACGCGGCACACGTATGTCCCGAACCCGGACACGGGCCGTCAGACGCACCAGTCCTCCCAGGGCGGCTGGACGCCGAGCGACGGGGACGCGCGCAAGCTCGGCTGGCAGGACAAGAACACGCTCAACCAGGCGATCTCGGCCGACATCAAGCTGGGCGCCGGTCAGTCCGGCATCGACGCGGGACTGCCTCCCCAGACCCCGGCGGCCACCGCCGGTCCGTCCAAGGCCACGGGCGGCAGGAAGGGCAAGGCGCCCGCACTCTCGCCCGAGGAGAAGAAGGCCAAGGCGGCGCTGAAGAAGGCGGAGAAGGCGGCCAAGGAAGCCGCGCTGCCGCCGATCGACGCCAGGACCAAGCAGCAGAAGATGGCCGCGATGGTCGGTCTGGCGTTGTCGGACAACAACAGCAACGTCACGCGCACGTTCGGCATGCTGGAGCACGGCGTCCTGCCGTACGCGGGGGCACCGCGCCCGGACGGCCTGTTCGACGCGGCGCAGCGGGCACTGGCCTCGGAGGGCGACGTCCAGACGGCGAGCGACCTGCGCCGGCAGACGATCGACCAGGGCGCGGCCGCGTCCACCGACATCACCACGAAGATCGCGCGGTACCGGCAGCAGCACGGCCTGGAGAACGGCCACCTGGTCAACGCGTTCGTCGAACCCGGCCCCACGCCCCAGACCCGCATCCCGGACAGCTTCAAGCCGAAGGACGGCAACACCCACGTCCCGGTCGACAACACGGGCACGCCCGGCGCCGAACTGGACGCGCAGGAGCGCGCCGCGCAGGACCAGGCCGACGCGGACGCGAAGGCCGCCGACAACGTCAAGGCCCGTGCGGCGGAGGACCTGGCCGGTCACCTGCTGGCCACCCAGCTCGACCGGCCGGTGGTCATCCACCGTCCCGGCGAGGCGCCGGCGACCCTGCAGCCGTTCACCGGCGACTCGACCGCTCCCGAGCTGCACCTGACGGCCGAGCCGAACCCGAACGGCAAGTCGACCTTCGCGCCGCACGACCCGGACGCGATGGACGTCGACGACTCACCGACCCGGCAGGCGCCGCCGTCCACCCAGGGCGCCCCGGCGTGGACCGAGCCCGAGCCCGACGTGCAGACGCGGCCGGCACCGCCGTCCTCCACGCCGAACCCGGTCATCCCGATGACCGTGATCGCGCCGCAGGGCGTCGGCCAGGTCATGCCGGGCACGCAGGCACTGCCGGACTTCTTCCAGACCAACAAGGCGCTGGGCACGATCGCGCCGACGGACGTCCGCGGCGCCGAGAACGTCACGGGTGCCATCGACAACCTGAAGCCCGCCGACGCCGCCCGCATCCAGCAGGCGATCAAGGGCGACTTCGAGTCGTTCCTGGACAAGGGCCGCAACTTCCAGGTGAAGATCGGCAACACCTGGTACGAGGCGAACATCCGCGCCACCATGCAGGCGCAGACGGACGTCGCCCCGGTCGACGCGCCGGGCGTCAAGGTCGACGCGACCGCCCAGTCGGGCAACTCGTCCTCGGCCACGCACACCGTCGCGACGGCCAACGACATCGGCGCCGCGGCCACGGCCAGCAACGGGTTCGGCGCGTACGGCTCGCTCGGCGGCAAGGCGCAGTTCGCCACGCCGGCGCAGTCGCAGGGCGTGTCGTCGTCGCTCACCGACCAGCGGATCATCCGCGCGGGCGAGGGGTCGACGCAGGCCACCGTGAACGTCACCTACGACATCACGCTGGCCGACCCCAGCGGCGGGATCAGGCCCGTCGCCTCGGTCAGCACCGGCACCGAGGTGACGCTGCAGATCCCGAACGACCTCGCCACGATCACCAACTCGGGCAACACCTCCGCCGAGGTCACGCCTCCGGGCGCCAAGTGGGGCACCAAGCTCGAGCACCCCGCACCCGAGGCGGTGTCGGTCGACAACCCCGCGAAGGCGTTCACCGAGGTGGCGCGCGAGCTCCACCCGTCGATCGTCAAGATCGGCGCACCCGGCCGCGAGGCGCTGCAGAACTTCCTGAGCCCCACCGAGATCCGCAACAACCTCGGTGCGATGCTCGGCGGCGCCTACGTGACGTCGCCGGACCTGATCAGCCCGCACGCCGGCAAGGGCGCCGCGGTGCAGATGAAGGCCACGCTGCAGACCGCGCAGCTCGTCGGCACGCTCGGCACCGGCCAGCTCCGCCTGCACGAGACCTCCGCGCACAGCAGTGGTGTGTCCTCGACGACCAAGTCCGGTGGCGACATCACCGCCGGCGTCGGCTTCAACGCCGGTCTGCCGAACGTGGTGGGCGGCCAGGCCGGCGTCACGGCCGGCTACTCCGCGCGCATCGCGGAGAACGTCAACGCGGGCATCAACACCGCGCACAAGAGCGGCATCCAGCTCAAGGGCGACACGGGCCTGTACAAGGTGACCGCCGAGGTCGAGGTCCGCACGCCGAGCGGCAAGACCGTCAAGGTCCCCGTCACGACGTACCTGCGCGTCGGCCTGCCCGAGGCGGGTCAGATGGGGCTGCCGACGCCGGACGGCACGCGCACCAAGATCGTCGACGAGTCGAACAAGGGCACGAAGTTCCCGCCGCCCTACATGGGCGACGCGATCGCCGCGGGCAACGCCAAGGTCGGCGAGTTCGAGGTCGCCTCGGAGGTCCAGACGCAGGTCGAGGACGCCCTGCGGGACGTTCCCGGTCTCGCGAAGTTCCTGCCGAACTGGAACGACACCACGGCGAACCCGCGCAGCGGCAAGGGCAAGAACTTCGCCGACGTCGCCGAGCAGCTCGCGAACCAGCGCAGGCTCACCTCGCAGCTGTCCCCCGCGGCGTTGCGGACCAACATGGACAGCCTCATGGGTCCCGGCGTCCAGGTGCAGCTGAAGAACAGCAGCAAGTCCACCAACACCTACGTCAACATCACGGTCAAGGCCAAGGTCTCCGACCCGAAGCACCTCGGTCAGGCCGACGCGCGCAACGTCCGCGACGCGTCGTCGACCGGCCCGAAGCTCGACAGCTCCTCCAGCACCACCAAGGGCTGGAGCGGCGGCATCGAGGGCAAGGTCGCGATCCCCGGCCAGACCAGCGTCGCCAAGCTGACGCCGACCCCGCAGGCGGGCGTCAAGTACAACCACTCGTGGACCGACAAGACCACCGCCGGTCCCACGGTCAACAGCACCTCGCTCAGCGTCGGCAGCCCGAACGCCCAGGTGTTCCGCGGTGACGTCGAGTTCGAGGTCGAGATCACCACCTTCACCCGGCCGCGGGCCTGGGTGCGGCGGATCGTGCCCGGCGCTCCCGGTTACCACGCGCCGGAGCAGACCACGGTCGCGAAGACCGGCGACGGCAAGCTCGCCCCCATCAAGGGCGAGGTCAACCTCTGGGTGTCCGACAGCTCCACGCTGGACGCCAACCCCGGCAAGGGTTTCGAGCCCGGCAAGCCGGAGCTGAGGACGCTGAAGGACGCGCCGTCGGTCAAGAAGCTCCTCAGCACCAGGACCGGGGAGAAGGCACCGGACTTCCTGCACGTGGAGGCCGTGGCGAACACGACCGCGTTGCGGGACCAGGCCATCAACGCGCTCAACCGCGCGGCGGGCGGCGACTCGGCGCTCACCGTGCCGGGCACCGCGTCCCGGGCGCAGATCGACAAGATGTTCTCCCCGGAGAACATCAAGGCGAACCTGCGCACGCTGACCGAGACCGGCGTCCAGGAGCAGGGCCTCAAGTACGACCGGCGCGTCACCGACCGGACCGGCGCGATCGGCGTGAAGTTCGGGCTGAGCAACCCGAAGATCGTGTCCATCTCGGACAACACCGCCACCGAGAACGCCAGCACCGGTGGGTACAAGGCGGCCCAGTCGTCGTCCACCGGCAGGGCGGTCGACATCACCGGCGGCATCAACGTGCCGATCAAGCCGAACGACCCCGCCCCGCCCGCCGGTGAGCCCACGCCCGCCAGCGGTGCCGGTGGCGTAGCGGTGGCCGGCAAGATCACGCCGTGGTCCGACTCGAAGTCGTCGGGCAAGGAGGTCGGCGGCAGCCACGACCGCAACCACGTGACGCCCGCGGGCGGCCGCACCGTGCTGGTGCAGCTCGACGCCGACGTCACCGTGGTCGGCGAGAGCCGGGCGGCGAACTTCCTGCGCGGCAGCACGCCCAGGTCCGAGGGCGCCACCGTGACCCTGCCGAACTCCGTGTTCGTGCGGGTGACCGAGGACGTCGCGCGGGACATGGGCCTGTTGCCCGACGTGCAGCCGGACGTGGACAAGCCGGACTTCCCGGAGATGGCGCCGCCGGCGACGGTGGCGAAGGACGAGCCGGGCGCGCTCGGTCTGTCCACTGTGGAGAGCGTGCCGGACCTGACGGACGTGGTCGCCAAGCTGTCGGAGCAGGTCAACTCGAAGACGACGAAGCGCTTCGGCGGTTCACTGCTGCCGGACTCGGTGCTCGACGACTCGATGAGCAACCTGCAGCGCCTGGTCGACTTCAGCTCGCCGGCCAGCGTCAAGGCGATGATCGACAGCGCGCTGGACGGCGGTGTGCCGCTGCTGGTGCACCAGCCCGGCACGTTCGGCAAGGACTCCTACCAGGTCACGTTGCGGGCCAAGGCGGGCACGCCGCAGTTCCAGAACGTCGTCAACGACGGCGTCGAGATGGAATCGACGATCTCCGGCTCGCACAAGGTCACCGACGGCCAGGGCCGCGGCACCGGCTGGGCTCTCGGGCTGAAGGCACCGGGACTCGCCGCGCCGGGCAGCGCGAACCCGAACGTCTCCGGTACCGCCGGCGTGGCGGCCGCGGCGAACATCGGCCAGTCGAAGAGCAGCTCGGTCAGCACCTCGACGACCGACCAGTTCGCGAGTTTCCGCGCGGGCAGCGGACCGGCGGCGCGCTACAGCGTGCCGATCGAGTTCGAGCTCGTCGTCGAAAAGGGCGACAAGGAGATCGCGAAGGCCAAGAGCGGCCCGCAGGAGATGACCGTCCGCCTGCACGCGGACAACCAGAAGGTCGGCGGCGCGACCGCACCGCAGCCCTACACCAAGGAGCAGCACTCGCGTGGCGCCGGCCAGGGCACCGCGCAGGCCGTCACGGACTGGCGCCAGGGCAGCACTCCCGCGCTCCCGGCGGGCGCGTCGGTGGAGAACCTGCGCGGCACCCAGGACCTGCGCGCGGCGGCGATCGACGCGCTCAAGGAGGCGGGCGCCGGGAAGGGCCTGACCGGCAAGGGCACCGGCTCGCTCAACAGCCTGCTGTCCACGCTGAGCCCGGAGAACCTGCAGCCGCACCTGCCGTCGATGCTGTCCGGCCCGCTGAGCGTGCCGGGCCTGCACGAGGCCGCGCTGACGTTCGGGCAGGACGCGGACGTCAAGGTCTACGCCAAGCTGGTCGACCCGTCGCTGAACGCGCTCAGCGACGGTGTGGCGCTGGAGAACCCGAAGTCGCAGGTCACCTCGACCAGCACGGACTCGAAGGTCACCGAGAGCGGTGACGTGTCCGTCGGTCTCGCGACCGGTGGCGCGGGCATCAAGCAGAACACCGACCCGCGCGACAACGTCGCGGTCGCGACGAGCGGCGTCGAGCTGCGGCACGCCGCCGAGGACTCCACGGCGAACTCCGGCGGCCAGACCGACAACAAGGTCAACAACCTCAAGCCGAAGGCCACGACCGGCCTGGTGCAGTTCGGCGTCGAGTACCGCGTGGTCGCCACGATCGGCGGCAGGACCGCCGTCGTCGACCTGTCCGTGCCGAACTCGGCCGCGGTCCGCATGCCCGTCGCGGACGCGCAGTCCGTGCTGGGCAAGGACCTCAGCCCCGAGCTGACGGCCGCCCAGGCCGAGGTCAAGTCCGCCGCGGACGCCTGGCGCACCGCGGAGGTCGACGTCGACACCCGGCGGCACGAGGCGCAGCAGGTGATCAACACCTCGGCCGCGGTGTCGGCCAGGAACGACTTCGCCTTCACCCCGGCCCAGATCGACTACAACAACGCGATCGAGGCGCACCTCGCCGAGCAGGCGACCCTCGCGGACCTGGAGGCCAAGGCGGAGACCGCCCGTCTGGAGGCCGCGCGCACGCTCGACGCCATCAACGAGCTGTCTCCCAAGGTCGGTGCCCTCGGGGCGCTCGCGATGACCGCGCAGTTCGAGCTGGACGACGCGAAGTCGGACGTCGAGGCCAAGGCGAAGACGCTGAAGGGGCTCGAGGACCGGCTCGCCGCGGCGCCGGACAACGCCGCACTGCAGGGCCAGGTCGACACCGCGCGCAAGGCGCGCGCGGACGCCCAGTCCGCGCTGAGGACGGCGGAGAGCACGTTCAGCGACACGCAGACCGCGATGCGGGAGGCCCAGCGCGAGCTGGACGCCGCCAACGCCGCGATCGGCGGCCTGCGGGCGGAAGCGACCGCCCGGCGTGCGGACGTCCTCGTGCAGGAGCAGGTGGTGGCGCAGGCTCAGGCCGACCGCCTCGCCGCCAAGGCCGCGCACGACCAGGCCGCCGACCGGATCGCCACCGGCCGCGCGGAGCAGGAAGCCCTCGTCAGGGACGCCGAGACGAAGCTCAACGACGCCCGCAGGGAGGCCGACCGGCGGCAGCAGGAGTGGTGGGACAGGAAGGCGGCGGTCGACCAGAAGATCGCCGAGTTCAACACCCCGGCGTCGACGACCACGGCGTCGTCCGCTCCGCCGCCCCCGCCCGCCCCTCCGGCTCCCCCGGTGTCCAGGTCCGCGCCGCCCGCCGAGGCGTCCTCGTCCAGCGAGGCCTCGTCGAGCGGTGAGGTGCAGACCCGTCCGGCACCGCAGCCTCCCGCTCCGTCCACTGTGGACGAGTCGGGCAGCGCTCCGGCGCGGACCGAGGTCGACGACCGGATCGAGGCGCTGACCGCCGACGCGATGGCGAACGCCCCGGACTTCGCGAAGTCCGTCGAGGCCAGGCTGAAGGACGACCCAGGCAGGTTCGTGCAGTCCGAGGCCGGCCTGCACCTGCTGCACGCCTCGGTCGTGCTCGACACCAGGACCGACCAGATCGCCGAGCTGATCACGACGCACGGCGTGAACGAGGTCGCGGCGTCGTTCAACAAGGCGTTCGAGCGGCCCTACGTCGAGGACGCGCAGCTCGCGCAGTTCGCCGACCTGGGCGACCCGGGCAACCGCGCCAAGTTCGACGAGTGGGCGCACCAGCTGTGGAACACCGTCCGGGAGTCCGACGCCCTGAAGGCCGACGCGGACAAGGTCGCGGACCTCTTCAACCACGACAAGGGCTACAACCGCGGGTTCAACATGGCCCAGGACGCCGCCCTCGCCGAGATCATCCCGCCGCCGGCGCTGACCGAGGCCATCGCCGACACGGCGGTCTGGGGCACGGACCTCGACGACCAGGCGATGTGGGTGCAGACGGTCCTCGGCAACGCGCAGGTCATCCCGCCGCGCCAGGTCGTCAGCTCCGAGGTGTTCACCCAGGCGGTCACGGACAACCGCGGGGTGCTCGGGGACGCGCTGAAGGTCACGCTGACCGACGCGAAGATCGCCGAGCTGACCGCGGAACTGCAGGAGCAGGGCATGGTCTCCGCGACCAGCACCCGTTCGGCACCGCAGCCGCCGAACGCGCCCTCCACCACCGGCACCGCCGACACCGGCATCGGCACGCAGGCGCCGGCGAGCGTGCCGGACGTCGTGGTGGCGAGCCACCTCAAGGCGCTGACGGCGGACGCGATGACGAACGCCTCGCCGCTCGCCAGGCAGGTGGAGACGGCGCTGAGTTCCGACTCCGGCAGGTACGTGCAGTCCCAGGCGGGTCTCGACCTGCTGCGGGCCTCGGTCGTGCTCGACACCAGGACCGCCGACGTCGCCACGCTGATCCAGCGGCACGGCGTCGAGAAGGTCGCGCGGGCGTTCAACAAGGAGTTCGGCCGCCCGATCATCGAGACGGCGCAGCTGGCCCAGTTCGGTGACCTCAGCACCCCGGAGAGCCGGACCGCGTTCGACGGCTGGGCCCACCGGATGTGGGACACCATCGGCAACACGCCGTCCTACGCCGCAGACCCGGACAAGGTCGCCGCCGAGGTCTTCAACCACGACAAGGGCTACAACCGCGGCACGAACTTCGCGCAGGAGACGGCGTTCGCGGACCTGGTCGGCGCGCCGCCGCTCGCGGACTCCATCGCGACCACCCCGCTCTACGGCACCGACTCCTACAGCCAGGCGCTCTGGGTGCAGAAGGTGCTGGGCGACGCGAAGGTCATCCCGTCCGACGCGATCGTGAGCCCCGAGGCGTTCACCCAGGCCGTCACCGACAACAGCCCGGAACTCGGCGCGGCACTGGGCGTCGAGGTGACGCCGGAGCTGATCACCGAGCTGAAGGAACACCTGCAGGGCGACGGCATGGTGGACGACGATCCGGCACCGGCCGCCGAGCCCGTGCCGCCGTCGGCTCCCGCACCGCGTCCCGAGGCCGAGAAGCAGCTCGTGGCGCTGACCGACGACGCCATGGAGAACGCCGGCCCGCTGATGAAGCAGGTGGAGGCGGAGTTCAAGGGGAACCCGCAGAAGTACCTGGACCACAAGGCGGGCCTGGACCTGCTGCGTGCCTCGGTGGTCCTGCACTCCCGTTCCGGCGAGGTCGCGGCGTTGATCGACCAGCACGGCCTGGAGGCCGTCACCAGGGCGTTCAACGAGGAGTTCAAGCGGCCGGTCATCGAGAGCGAGCAGATCGAGGCGTTCGCCGGCGAGCACGGCCCCGGGAAGTTCGACGACTGGTCGCACCAGCTGTGGAACACCCTCGAGGGCAGCCCGACGTTCGCGGCGGACCCCGCCAAGATCGCCTCCGAGATCTTCAACCACGAGAAGGGCTACAACCGGGCGTTCAACTTCGCCCAGGAGACCGCGCTCGTCGACGTGATGGGCGCGCCGCCGCTGTCCGACTCGATCGGTGAGATCGCGGTCTACGGCCCCGACTCCTACAGCCAGGCGCTCTGGGTGCACCAGGTGCTGGCCAAGTCGATGCTCGTCCCGGACGGGCTCGTCAGCCCCGAGGCCTTCACCCGGGCCGTCACGGACAACAGCGCGGAACTCGGCGCGGCGCTGGGCGTCGAGGTGACGCCGGAGCTGGTCACCGAGCTCAAGCAGCACCTGCAGGGCGACGGCATGGTCGACGACGACCCGGCGCCGTCCGCTCCCCCGGTGGACGCGCCCGTGTCCCACACGCCGCCGGCCGACCCGAGCCCACTGCACAGCACGGAGACCAGTGCGGCGTGGTTCGATCCGCAGAACCCCGTGTCCTCACAGGCGATCGCGGACGTCCGCGCCACGACCCCGGCCACCAGCTGGGTGCGCGGCGAGGACGGCGGTGTCCTCGACTCCACCAAGGTCGGCCCGCACGGCATCTCCATGAAGGCCTGGCGCGGCCCGATCGCCTACGACAACCGCGTGCTGGACGTCGACGGCGTACCGGTGCGCGACTTCACCGTCCGGCTGCACCTGAACAACGGCACCGCCGACGTCCAGGACCGCACCCGCGCGGGTGTCGAGGAGCTTTTCAACCAGGGCTACAAGCTGCCCGACGGCGAGCAGTTCCACGTCACGGTCGAGTTCACCGACAACCCCGCCGACGCGCACGCCACGGTCAACGTCACGAACGAGCCCGGCGCGCGGGCCAACCAGCTCACCTGGCCGGCGGACACCGACTCGCGGCGCCTGGCGCACGAGGTCGGGCACTTCCTCGGCCTGCGCGACGAGTACCTGGAGACCGGCGACGTCAAGCCGATCTTCCAGCACCAGGACGGCAGGGGACGCGTCGTCAACGACAACTCCCCCATGACGCAGGGCATCGACGCGGCGGACGCGAGGCTCAAGCCGCGCCACCTGCAGCTGGTCTCCGACCGGATGGCCGCGCTGCAGACGCACAACCCGCCGCAGCCCACCGCGGACGAACGCTCCGAGCTGCCTCCGCCGAACATGCCGAAGCGCGGCAACGAGCACCTGCCTGCCGACCCGGCCGGGGACGCCGTCAAGCGCACCCGCGAGGACCTCGCCGAGCTGTCCATCGAGGACACCGAGGTCGAGATGACCGAGCCGGAGGCCACGCCGTTCAACGAGAACGGCGTGCACAACTCGGCCTACGAGAACCTGGCACAGGGACACCCGCTCACGCAGATCACCGCGGAGAACTACCTGCGGCGGACGCAGGAGAGCATCGACGCGAACGAGAAGCCGTCGTTCGTGGTCAGCATGATCGTGCGGGCGAGCGAGCTCGACCAGCTCGACAATGTGATCGACGGCGTCATGGCCGGCACGCAGGACATGGACGGCCGTGTGGCGTTCGTGCTCGGCGTGAACGGCGCGACGCAGGCGGAGATCGACGCCGGGATCGCCGCCGCGACCCCGGCGGTGAACGGCCGCGCGGAACCGGTCGCGCTGGTGAGCGTTCCGCACGGCCCCAAGGGCTTCAAGTTCGGCGAGACCCGCAACGCCACGCTGGACAGCGACGCGCACGTGTTCGCGGTGACCGCCCTGGCGGCCACCGGCACGCACCCGTACGTCGCGGTCATGGACTTCGACGCGGGCGACCGCACGACGCGGCAGGGCGGGCACGTCTTCGACCACGTCACGCAGCTCGTCGACGGCACGGTCGGCGACGACGCCGGCGACCCGTCGCGGCCGCTGATGATCGGCGGCGGATACCGGGTCGCCGTCACTCCGGAGCAGCTGCACGCCGACGTCCTCGCGCGCATCGACGGCGACTCGAAGACCACGGACGCGCAGAAGGAGGCCCTGCGGGCGAAACTCGCCGAGCCGGACTTCCACGAACGGTTCGTGCAGGTGATCGACGCGGACATGCAGGCGCGCCGCAACCAGCAGGGCATCCACCCGTTGCTGCCCTACACGCCGGAGCCGAACCTGTTCGTCGACGGCCTCGTGCCGCTGGCGGAGCCGAAGGTGCGCTTCGGCGAGGGCCAGGCGGAGTTCGGGCAGCTGGGCCAGTCGCTCAACCGGTTCTACGCCGCGGAGCTCGCCAAGCTGCACACCCCGGCCGACGCCGCGGACATGGACGCCGCCACCGAACGCGCCAAGGTGGACGTCCAGAACAACCGGCACCCGGTGCGCGGCCAGGCGTTCACGACCGACTTCGTGGCGGGCGACACCGGCACCGACCTGTCCAGGATCGCCTACGGGCTGATCAAGGACGGCAAGCTGCCGCAGTCGCACACCGCGCTGCCGAACGTGTCGGAGCGGTTCCTCGACGGCAAGTCCTCCAAGGCGGGCACCAAGTTCGCCGACGAGCGCGAACGCCTCGCCACCGGGCCGCACTCGACCGTGGAGCCGTTCCTGCCCCCGGCCAACGGGCAGACCACGACCACGTGGAACCCGCCGGCCAAGGTCAAGACCCAGCTCGGCGCGCCGCAGAAGAACCGGATGAACCCGGCGGTGTCCGCACCGATGCCCGCGCCGTTCGAGCAGCTGCAGG
The DNA here is from genome assembly GCF_024648825.1 of Lentzea californiensis. Lineage (GTDB taxonomy): Bacteria > Actinomycetota > Actinomycetes > Mycobacteriales > Pseudonocardiaceae > Lentzea > Lentzea californiensis. Next base: position 415,938 of record NZ_JANBBE010000003.1, on the reverse strand, counting down.
CGGGCATCCAGAAGGACCAGAAGGTCGTCGCGGCCCACGGGCTGGTGGCGTCCGACCACGTGAGCACCGCGCGCCGTCAGCTGCGGTTCCTCAACGAGGACCTGCTGGTCCGCCAGCCCACGCCGCCGGTCACCGCCAACGGCCTGTACGCGGTCGTCGGCCAGGCCCGCGGGGTCGATCCGGTGACGCTGCGCCGGCAGGTCGTCGGGCTGGCCGCCGGTCACCAGGCCGTGACCAAGGCCGTGGCGGACTACTCCGTCGGCAGGCCGATGCACCAGGGCCACCTGTACGGGGCGCTGGTGGAGAACCAGAACTGGCACATGCACGCCGACGCCGCCGAGAACAGCGGCTGGACCAACGCCCGTGACCTGCTCGGACACCTGATCGCGACGCAGCAGAACGTCAACGTCCGGATCCACCAGGAGGGCCACGAGCCGGTGCTGCTGCGGCCGATGGGCCCGCCGTTCCCCGACACCGTCGAGGTCGAGGTGGTGATGGACGGCAGGCAGGTCACCTACCGGCCGTACCAGCCGGCTGGAGGGCTGCAGCCGGACGTGCAGATGCATTAGCGTGACCAGCGTGGACGAGTTCGCGCAGGCGCTCCGGACGGCGATCACGAATCGCGGTCTCGGTCTGGAGCGCCTGCGTGAGCACCTCTCCCAGAACGGCGTGTCCGTCTCGATGGCGACGCTGAGCTACTGGCAGACGGGTCGCAGCCGCCCCGAGCGGCAGAAGTCGCTGCAGGCCGTCGTCCACCTGGAACACATCCTGCAACTGCCGCCGGGCCACCTGTCGGAACTGCTGGGGCCGCCGCGTCCGCGTGGCCGCTGGCTGCGCAACGCCCCGGCGCCGATGTCCGCGTTCTGGTCCCCGCAGACGCCCGTCGAGCACGCGCTGAACGGCCTCGACACGCAGTGGGACGACCAGCTCCTGCGCGTGAGCCAGCAGGACTTCGTGACGATCGGGGCCGACCGCACCGAGCGGGTCTTCCGGTCGCGGCAGGTGCTGTCGGCGTCGATGACCGGGCCGGACCGGTGGGTCGTGATCATGCACATCGACGACCACGACCGGCCGTTGCCACTGGTCAGCGCCCTCAAGAACTGCACGGTCGGCCAGGTGGTCCGCGAGCCGGCCGAGGGGCTGCTGGTCGCGGAGCTGCTGTTCGAGCGGCCGTTGCGCAAGGGCGAGAGCGTCGTGATCGAGCACGAGCTGGTGAACCAGGACCCGTGTCCACCCGCGACGAACTACGAGCGCAAGTTCCGGCTGCCGACACGGGAGTACGTGCTGGAGGTGACGTTCGAGGGCACCGCTCCCCGTTCCGTGGTCCAGCTCGCGGACGGGTCCGCGGTGGCGCCCGGCCACACGTTGCTGGACGTGGCGCTGGACGTGCAGCCAGGCGTGCGCGGCTTCAGCTGGACCTGGTGAAGCCCCTGGAGCTGGGGACCAGTGCGGCGGCCGCGGGGGCGGCGAAGCAGATGAGCGCGCAGCCGCCCAGCACGACGCCGGCCCCGAAGTGGTCGATGGCCGGTGCGATGAAGGCCAGGGCGACCGGCGAGAGGCCGAAGGAGAGCAGGAAGTCGAGCGAGGAGACGCGGGCGAGCTTGCCCGGCTCGACCTCCCGCTGGATCGCGGTGAACCACGGGATGTTGAACAGCTCGATCCCGATACCGCCGACGACGTACACGGCGATCAGCACGACCCAGTGCACCGGCAGCAGCAAGGCCAGCGGGACCAGGCCGTAGCAGGCCATTCCGGCCAGTGCGGCCCATCCCGGCGTCTTCGGGCGCCAGCGGCCCATCAGCGCGGCTCCCGCGAGCGCACCGAGGGTGTACGCGGTCGTGGCGGCCACCAGCACCGCCTCCGTGTCGTAGCGGTCGCGGCTCACCACCGGCAGCAGGACGGCCGTGGCGGAGTAGCCGAAGGCGACCATCGCGGTCAGCGCGCCGAGTCCGGAGAGCAGCCACGGATGCCGGCGCGCCTCGTTCAGGCCTTCGAGGAAGTCGGCCGCGAAGCTGACCTGGGCGGTGGCGCGATCCGGTGCCCTGGTGCCCTTGGGGACAACGAACGCGGCGACCAGCCAGAGCACGGCGGTGATGATCAGCAGCGCCTGGGCGTCGAGCAGGAGGGCGGCGAGAGCGGTGAGGCTCGGGGCGGCCAGGGTGGTCACCCTGATGGCGACGGTCGTCGCCGCGTTGGCCTGCTGCCGCCCCGACTCGGGCACCACCTCGGCCACCATCGCCTGGAACGCGGGCCGGCAGCCGCCCTGACCGGCACCGACGATCGCGGCCGCGGCGGCCATGAGCACCAGCGACCTGCCCATGCCGAGCGCGATCACGGGTGTCATGACCGCGCCGGTGAGGCACGACCAGAAGACCACGGTGCGCCGTGCGTGACGATCGGCGAGCACACCGGCCACGGGTACCGCCACCAGGAAACCGACGGTTCTGGTGGCGAGGACGACGCCGAGCTCGACGGCGGTGATCGACCGTTCGAGAACGGCCAGGCCGAGCACGAACGGCAGGGCCCACATCGCGAGTCCCGACACGGTCGTGCCGGTCCACAACCGCAGGAAGGCCACGTTCCGCAGGACAGATGGCGCCGTTGCTTTCTCCGTCACGACGCCCAAGGTTTCACCACTGGCGGACGCCTGACCAGACTATTCCCGGTGACCGCGCAACAGCCGGGTGTTCCCCCGCGCCTTGAAGGGAACACCCGGCCGTCGTGACGCGCTGTCCGATGTGGACAGATCAGCCGATCTTCTCGATCCGCGCGTTGCGGATCAGGAACTTGCCCGGCTCGCGGACCTGTTCGAAGGCCGCGTTGTTCAGCAGCGCACAGCTGCCGGAGGCCGACGCCACCTTGACGGTCGTCGACTTGTTGTTGTCGAGGTTCGTCACCTTGAGCGTGGTGCCGATCGGGAACGTGCCGCTGGACGCGGCGGGGGCTCCACCCTCACCGGACAGCGTGACGGTCGAGCCGTTGCAGACCTGCTGGCCGGCAGCGCCGTTGCCGTTGCCCTGGTTCGCGTCGGGCTGCTGGGTCGGCTGGGCGGTGGGCTGGGCGGTGGGCTGGTTGCCGGCGTTGCCCTGGTTCGCGTTGCCCTGGCCGGCCTCGGCCGCGCCACCGTCACCCTTGCAGCCCGCCGCCTTGCGTCGCTGCTGGATGAGGTCGACCACGGCCCGCCGGTTCGCGATGCGCGCCTCGGACTGCGAGTCCGGGCTGGACTTCTGGCCCGCGATGAAGCTCAGGTTGTTCTGCAACGCCTTGTCCAGCCCGCCGCAGTCCTCACCGGACGTGGCGGCCTGCCCGGCTTCGGGCTTGGCCTGGACGTTGTTGCCGCATCCGGCCGCCGCACGCCGTTGGTTGATGAGGCTCACGACCTGCTGGCGGTTCTGGATGCGAGCGTCCGACTGCGCGTCGGGGTTCGCCTGCTGACCGGCGATGAAGTTCAGGTTGTTCTGCAGGGCGGTGTCCAGCCCGCCGCAGTCCTCAGCCGCGTTCGAGTTGGTGCCGCTGAAGGCGAAGATGCCACCGGCGACAGCAGCGATCGCCAGCACGGCGCCCGCGCCGATCATGGCGGGCTTGCGGTGTCGAGCGCCCATTCTGTGTCTCCTCGGGGGGTCGAACGGTGTTGTACCGATGACTACGGGGAGGTCACGGACGGGGTTCAAAACGGCCTGGACCTTGTTGTTTTTAAATGCCTTTAAGGTTTTCGCGGCCGTGGTGATCTTGCTGGTCAGACTCGGTTTCGGGAGTGGGCGAGCGATTTCGCGGGTGATACCAGTGGGAGCGGTGGTCCGCACCGCCGGCGAAAGCCCACTGCGCCTACATCCGGTCGAGCAGCCGGGTCCACGCCATCAGATGGCAGCGGATCTTCGAAAAGGACTGCAGCACCGCGTCATTGCCCACAATCCGCAGAATCAGTTCGTGCAGGCGTTGGCCGTGCGCGGTGACGTTCTTGCAGTCGCCGTAAGCGTTGTCCGCGTGAGCCGCCGGACAGGTGGCCAGTTCCTCCTCGACGAGTGGTTCTGTCTGGTTGTCAGACGGACTCGACAGCGCGCTTCAGCCGCTGCAGCGTCGCCTCGATGTTGCGCTGGTTCGTCACGGCGCGGTTGCCCACACCGGTCGCCAGCCGCGTGATCGGCACGTACCAGCCTGGCCTGCGGTCCCACGTCGACTCGGTGATGCGGCAGCCCTCGCCGGTCTCCTCGATGTCGTACTGCCAGCGCGACACGGCCATCCCCAGCGACTTCACCTCGAACGCGAACCTCGTCGCGGAGCAGTCGGTCACCGTGGAGGTCGTCGGCCAGATCCGCCAGCCGCGCTTGTTGACGCCGCGGAACCGCGCACCGACCCGCGGGCCGGCGGCGTTCAGCCACTTGCCGCCGGAGTACTCCTCGGCGCATCGGCTGAGCCCACGGAGGTCGCTGACCAGCTCGAACACCCGCTGCGGTGAGGCGGCAACGTCGATGTGAGCGGAAGCGTCCGGCGTCATGAGGCCGAACTTACTACGGGTAGGTTCGCTGCACCAGCCACTCGCGAACTGTGCGTGCGGACGGCACGATCGCCCTCGTGGCGTCGAGGTCGTACGCGACGGGATGCGTGCGCAGCCATCGCCACATCCTCGTCAGGTCGTCGCCGACGAACCTGTGGAACATCCAGACCGGCATCGGGAAACCCCGCGGCGCACGACCACGAGTCTCCCGCCAGAGCGCACGGCACTCGTCGACGCTTCGCACGTCCGCGCACAGCGGCAGATCCGCACCCACGAACCGGTCCGGCTCCGCGAACACCCTGGCCGCCACGGCGCCGACGTCGTCGGCCGAGAACCAGAGCAACGGCCGGTCCGCGCCGATCAGCTTCGGCATCAGGTGCCACATGGACACGGCCGGGTAGAAGTCCTTGTCGGACATCAGTTCCATGAACGCCATCGGCCGCAGGACGGTCAGCGGCAGGCCCAGCGACTTCAGGTGGGCCTGGACCTCCAGTTTGTTCTCCCACTGCCGCACACCGGTTCCCGGCACACCCGGCCCCGCCGAGGCGTACACGACGTGCCGCACGCCCTTCGAAGCCGCGGCGTCACCGACCGCGCGGCCCTGCTGGACCTCCTCGTCGAGGCCGCTGGTCATCGGGTTCTGGACGCTGAACACCCCGTACGCGCCCGCGAAGGCGGGGCGCAGCGAGTCGGCGGACGCCACGTCCCCGCGCACCACCTCGGCACCCGCCGAGGCGAGCCGCCCCGCCGCGGGTGACGAGGGGTCGCGGGTCAGCGCTCGCACCCGCCAGCCGGCCGCGAGCAGGTGACGTGCGACCGAGCCGCCCTGGCGCCCTGTCGCCCCGGTGACCACGACCAGCCTGGTGTCGTCCATGGTGGACCTCCTGCTGGTCCATCGCCTGAACGTCCGCAGCCGCTACACGGTCGAGGTCAGCACCCGGACGGGCGCACCGTTGAGGAACGCGTGGACGTCCTCGACCGCCTCGCGGAAGTACGTGCGGTAGTTCGAGGCGGTGACGTACCCCAGGTGCGGGGTCGCGAGCACGTTCGGCAACGTCCGCAGCTCGTGCGGGACGGGCAGCGGCTCGGTCTCGAAGACGTCGAGGCCCGCACCCGCGATCTTGTTGCCGCGCAACGCCTCGAGGAGCGCGGCCTGGTCCACGATGGCGGCGCGCGAGGTGTTGATCAGGAACGCGCTCGGTTTCATGCGCGCGAGCGCGGCCGCGTCGACCAGGCCGCGGCTGCGGTCGCCGAGTACGAGGTGGACGGACGCGAAGTCGCTCTGCGCCAGCAGGTCGTGCAGTCCCGTGGCCAGCCGGACGCCCTCGGCGCCGGTGCGCTCAGCGGTCAGGTTGGGACTCCAGGCGACGACGTCCATCCCGAACGCCTTGCCGACGCGCGCGACGGCCTTGCCGAGGTGACCGAACCCGAGCAGGCCGAGGGTGCTCCCGGCCAGGTCGACGCCGACGGTGCTCTGCCAGGGCCCGCCGGCGTGGAAGGCCGCGTTCTCCACTGCCAGGTGGCGGGCGAGGCCGAGGATCAACGCCCAGGTCAGCTCGGCCGGCGGGGTCTTGGCGCTGCCGGTGCCGCAGACCGTCACGCCGTGCTCGCGAGCGGCGTCCAGGTCGATCGCCGCGTTGCGCATGCCGCTGGTGATCAGCAGCCGCAACCTGGGCAGCCGCGCGAACAACGACGCCGTGAACGGGGTCCGCTCGCGCATGATCACGACGCACTCCGCCTCGGCCAGTTCCGCGGCCGGATCGTCCAGGTGCTCGCGCAGCACCGTCACGTCCAGGCCGGACCAGTCGGCGTTCGCGAGGGCCACGCCCTGGTAGTCGTCGAGCACCACACACCGCATGGGCCGATCATGTCAGAGTAGGCGGATGGGAGCCTTCCACCTGGCACAGGCCAACAACTCGACCGGGCGGTGGGCCTTCGACCACTGGAGGATGCGCGGGTTCACGAGCAGGATCGACGCGATCAACGACCTCGCGGAGCAGGCTCCCGGTTTCGTCTGGCGGCCGAGTTCCGGGCGGATGGCGGACGACCTGAGCCGGCTGGGCCGCGACCCGATGCGGGAGGCCTACAACCTCAGCGTCTGGGAGTCCGTCGAGGCGTTGTGGGCCTTCGCGTTCAGCGGCGTGCACCTCGAAGCGGTCAAGCGCACCAAGCAGTGGTTCGACCCCGAGAGCGTGCTGGACGTGATGTGGTGGGTGCCCGCCGGACACCGTCCCACGACCGAGGAGGGCCTCGCGAAACTCGACCTGGTCAAGGAACGGGGGCCGACGCCGGAGGGCTTCACGTTCCGGAAGCGGTTCCCGCCAGAGCACCTCGGACGATGATCTCGACCAGTGGCCGGGGATCGATCGCCTCGCCTCGCCCGAGCTGCTGGAGGAACAGGCCCTGCACACAGGCCCCGAGCGTGTCCGAGGCCGCCAGCGGGTCGCGCGCGCCGAGACCGGCGAGAGCCGGGACCAGCATCGACGCCATCGTGGCCCGGCCTCGCAACAACGCCTGCCGCACCTGGGGGTTGGTCGCGGCCTCCACCCACAGCACCATGCGGGCCGTGACCGTGACGGCGTTCGGGCCCGTCATGAACTCGTAGAGCCGGCACAGCTCGTCGACCAGGTCCTCCGGTGACGCCGGCTTGAGCGTCGTCTCGACCTGCGGGACCTCCTTGCGCACCATCCAGTCGACGACGCCGTCGAGCAGCGCGGCACGGCTGCGGAAGTAGTTCGACGTGGAGCCCTTCGGCAGGTCGGCGCGATCGTCCACGCGGGCGTGGGTGAGGCCTCGCAGACCTTCGGTGCCCAGGAGCTCGACGGCGGCGGCGAGAGCGCGGTCCCGGTTCGACATCACGGGTCTACTATAAACGTAGTGACCGAACACTACGAACGTAGTACCGTCGATCCATGACCGCTGCCATCGCCCTGATCGCCTGGATCGTCAACACCGCGATCGGTTTCGCACTGCTCCTGCGCCTCCTCCGGGCGCGAAGACGGGTACCGGCCCTCGCCTATTACCACCTCGTCACCTCAGTGGCCGGCCTCGGCGTCTGGATCGCCTTCGTGGCCACGGGTTCGGCGCTGCTGGCGTGGACCGGGTTCGCCGTGCTGACGCTGCACCTCACCCTCGGGGACACCCTGATGGTGAAGGGCTGGCGCAGGAGCAACCCCGGCGCGCGGGGCATCGTCTACTTCCGGGCGATGACGTCCCTGGTGAAGAGGCCGCTCCCGCTGGTGCACGCCGCGCTCTCGCCACTGGCCTGGTTCCCGGCCCTCGCCGCCGCGGTGATCAGCAGTTAGGACGCGTGGACTTCCCGGCGAAGCGGTCACCGAGCCACAGCAACGCGTTCGAACCCCACGCGCTGACGGCGGTGACGTGCCCGAGCAGCGGCAACGGGGTCCACTGCACGTCGGCGCCCAGCGAGCACCACTGCGAACGCAGCTTCTGCCCGACGCCGAACGGGATCAGCTCGTCCAGCCCGCCGTGGTAGAGGTAGACGGGCGCGGCGGGCTTGACCGAGCCGAGCGTGTTCTCCTTCAACCTCTGCTGCCACAACGGGTTCTGGATGACGTCCGGCGTGGTCGTCAGCGCGTTGAGGCGCGTGAACGGTGCCACCAAAGCGATCTCGGCGACGCACGCCTCGCGGATCTGGTCGATGACCTGCTTGCCGCGGGCGTTGAGCAGCGACGCCAGGGGCAGTTCGGGGTAGGCGGCGGCGTAGCCGGCGGCCGCCGCGAACACGAGACCCGATCCGGCGTTGCCGTCGTTGAACTTCGCGACCGCGTTCAGGTCAGCCGGCACACCGCCGGCAGCGACACCGACGACGTTGAGCGAAGGCGCGTAGGACTTCCACTGCTCAGCGGCGGCCGATGCGGCCTGACCGCCCTGCGAGTAACCGAAGACGCCGATGGGCGCGCCCGCGGACAAACCCGGGATGCCACTCGCCGCCCGTGCCACGTCCAGCAGGGCACGGCCCTCCGACCGCGCCACCGCGTACGTGTGATCCCCAGGCGTGCCAAGGCCTTCGTAGTCGGTCACCGCGACCGCCCAGCCGTTGAACATCGCCTGCGCGAGGAACGCGATCTCGACCTCGGTGCCGTTCTGCAGTTGCCGCGACGGCGCGCACTGGTCACCCAGGCCCTGCGTGCCCATCGCGTACGCCACGATCGGCCGCGGACCGTTGTTCCAGGGCAATGGCGACACGAGCACCATGCCGGACACGACGGTGGACGCACCCGTCGCGGTCGTCGAGTTGTAGCGGATGTCGTAGGCCTTCACCGGGGCGGGTAGCAGCCTGAGCGGTTCCGGGTGCCACGCCACCTCCCGGCTGCTGACCAGCTCCCCAGGTACGGCCGCCGTGGCGGGCGTGACCAGGGTGAACAACAGGAAGACGGCGGCGAGCACGGCACGGAGCTGCATCATTGGACCCCTTTGTGGTAACCGGCGTTACCGCAATGTAGGGCCGAACGCCGCAACAGGACAATAGGCCGTTCGGCTTCATGAACTCAGGCGAGCCCCTGCGCGAAGGTGAAGACCCGATCGGGGTCGTACTTGCGGGCCACCTCACGAAGCCTGGGCAGTGACGAGCCGTAGTAGGCGTTCGCCCAGTCCGGCATCTGCGGGTCGATGTAGTTGACGTACCCGGTGGCACCGAACATCTTGCCGAGCTCGTCCCGCGCGACGCCCATCGCCCGCCGCGCGTTCGCCTCCCCGGCGGCCAGGGTCAGCTCGACCTGGATGCTCGCGAGGGCGGTCCGGTGCGGGAACGCGGTGGCCGGGCCGCGGCCGACCGCGCCGCCCAGGGCGTCGATCATGTTGTAGGAGTCGGGGGTGTTCTCGAAGACGTCCGCGAGCTTCTGCGGGTCGGTGATCGGCTTGGTCAGCATCCGCGAAGTCGCGACGTAGCTGCCGCGCGACTGGCTGCCGCCGCCTCCGTTCCAGCTCGGCCGGCACGAGCCGTCGCTGACCCTGCACCACGCGAACCGTTCCATCGCGGCCAGGAAGCCCTGCTCGGTCTCGCGGCGCGAGGTGGGTTGTGAGCCGACGCGGCGGACGAGGTCGTCCAGCAGCGGACGGAGGTTCGCCGGCGTTCCCACGAAACAGCCGCCGACCTCGACGTACGGGTTCGAGCCGCTGCCGACGCCTGCGGTCGAGGTGAGGGCGTCCGGCGCCTTGCCCTGCCAGTCCGGCCACGCGCTGAGCAACGAGGCCAGCGCCGCGGACGGGAACTGGAGCGTGAACGTCGTGAGGTCGCGCGCGGGTTCGGTGCGGAAGACGAACGACGTGACGATGCCGAAGTTGCCGCCGCCACCGCCGCGCAACGCCCAGAACAGGTCGGCGTGTTCGGTGGCCGACACCGTGCGGTGCACACCGTCGGGTGTCACGATCCGCGCGCTGACCAGCCGGTCGCTGGTGAGGCCGAACTGCCTCGCGGTCACGCCGATGCCGCCGCCCAGCGTCAGCCCGGAGATGCCGACCGTCGCGCACGTGCCCGCCGGCATCATCCGCCCGGCGTTCGCCAGCGCGGTGTAGAGGTCCATCAGCAGCACGCCCGCGCCGACCTCGGCCGTGCCGTCGGACCGGACGTCGATGCGGTTGAGACCGCGCACGTCGACGACCAGGGCACCGTCCGCGGTGGAGTAGCCCGGATAGCTGTGGCCGCCGCAGCGAGCGGTGATCCTCGTCCGCTCCTGGCGTGCGATCTCGATGCACCGCTGGACGTCCGCCGGTGACGTGACCCGCGCGATCGCGCTGGGGCGCTGGGCGTCGTACTGCGTGAAGTAGCCGAGTTTGGCGTCTCCGTAGGCGGCGTCGCCCGGCCTGATCAGCTGGACGTCCATTGTGGACTTGCCGGCGAGTGCCGACACGGTCCCCAGAACGGCCGACCGCAGAAGTGCCCTGCGACGCAACATGGCACGAACGTAGGAGCCGGACGAACTGGGGCACAACGGATCTGAAGACCGGGAACGATCCCGGCTACGGGTTCACAGCCAGGAACAGGAACGCGGCCAGCAGCACCAGGTGCACGCCACCCTGCAGGCGGGTCGCCCGGCCCGGCACGACGGTCAGGACACTGACCAGCACGGTCAGCAGCAGCAGGATCATCTGCGTCGACCCGAGGCCGAGCATCAGCGGCCCGTCCAGCCAGATTGTCGCGAGCGCGATGGTCGGGATCGTGAGGCCGATGCTCGCGATGGCAGAGCCGTAACCGAGGTTGATGCTGGTCTGGATCCTGTCGCGCAACGCGGCGCGGGAGGCGGCGATCGTCTCGGGCAGCAGCACCAGCAGGGCGATGACGACACCGACGAACGACTGCGGGAACCCGGCCGCGCGCACGCCCGCCTCGATCGCGGGCGACTCGATCTTCGCGAGGCCGACCACCGCGACCAGGGCGAGGAGCAGGAAGCCGAGCGAGGTCAGCGCGGCCTTGCCGGACGGCGCCTCGGCGTGGTCGTCGGCCTCGATCACGCCGTCCTCGTCGACCGGCAGGAAGAAGTCGCGGTGCCGGACGGTTTGGGTGAAGACGAACAGCGCGTACAGGCCGAGGGAGGCGAAGGCCGCGAACGCGAGCTGCGGGCCGGAGAACTCGGGGCCGGGCGTCGTCGTGGTGAACGTCGGCAGCACCAGCGTGAGGGTGGCGAGCGTCATCACCGTGGCGAGCGCGCCGCCGCTGCCCTCCGCGTTGAACAGGATCGTGTGGTGCTTGATCGCACCGAGCAGCAGCGCGATGCCGATGATGCCGTTCGTCGTGATCATGACCGCGGCGAACACCGTGTCGCGCGCCAGGGACGAGGCCTCGGGCCCGCCGGACACCATGAGCGTGACGATCAGCGCCACCTCGATGACCGTCACCGCGACTGCGAGGACCAAAGATCCGAACGGCTCCCCCACCCGCAACGCGACGACCTCGGCGTGGTGCACGGCGGCGAGGACGGTCGCGGCGAGGACCAGGGCGACGAGCGCGACGAGCACGCCCCCGAGGTCGCGCCCCCAGGTCAGGGCGAGCAGGACCATGCCGAGCACGGGCGTGATGGTCGTCCAGTGGAGCATCGGGAAGCGGGGAGCGGCGGCCATGATCCAACCCTCGCACGCCCGGCGGGCCGCCCGCCATTCGGCGCAGCACCCATTCGCGATGCGACAAATGTGGAGCGAAGCGCCCCTGCCGCGCCCCGCTCCACATTTGCCTGAGGTGCCGTGATCGATTCCTAGAAATCGAAGAGGGCACCGGTGTGCGCCAACATGACGCACGAGTTCGGGTAGGTGTGCACTTCGCTGACGGGCTCGCCGCGCCAGAAACCGAACATCGCGACTTCGACGGGCGCGTAGTGGAACGTGCACGCCCTGCCGTCGGCCTGCATCGTCTGCAGGTCGGCACCGGCGGAGGCGAGCGTCGCGCAGGCGAGGGCCCTGCGCGGGTGCTGGTCACCTCGCTCGCAGGTCAGGACGGTCGCCTTGAAGGCGCCGCCGTCGAACTCCGAGTACTGGGCGGTGAGCACGAGCGCGGTGCCACCCCGGGAAGCAGACGGGGGTGCAGCCTGAGCGGTGCCGGTGAAGGCGAAAAGCGACACGAACAGAGCAACGAACGCAAGAATGCGGCCGGACATGAAAGCGGTCCTCCTGAGACCTCACAAAAACGGGCCGGTTCTCGGCCGATGCAGATGTTGCCATCTTGAATCACCACGCCGAAAGGGGCCAGGAACTGTTCACCGATCACATTTGCCGAACCACGGAAAGCACGGTTGGTCCGAATGGATGTGGTGCTCGCCACGTTCACCGGGACACAGCTGCCGACGAACTGTTACGGGTTGCTGACAGACGAGGTTGCGCGCCGACGTATTATTCGAATCATGTCCAAGACCTCCAGACGCGTCGTGTCCGGCGTGCTCCTGATCGTCACATTCGTGGTTTCCACCGGCGGCGCGCTGGGTTACCTGGGCAGATTGACGCTCGTGTTCGACCGCCATCCGGGAAAGCCGCTCGCGATAATCGAGGAGGTGCCAGGACCACCGGACGGGCCGAACTGCTCGATCGACGCGCGCTACTTCGACGAGGAGCCGCGAGGCCTGCGCCCCGAGGTGCTGCAGGCGTGGCTCCAGCTGCGCCAGAAGGCTTCTGACCAGGGCGTCAAGCTCTGCCTCAACGACGGCAAGCGCAGCCGTCAGCAACAGCGGGCGGAGTTCGACGAGGCGGTCGAGAAGTTCGGGACCGAAGAACTCGCGTCGAAGTACGTGCTGAATCCGCCGGACCGTTCGATGCACGTGATCGGATTCGCGGTCGACGTTCAGCCGATCGAATCAGCCAAATGGGTCGAGAAAAACGGCAACACCCTCGGCTGGTGCCGCCGTTACGAAAACGAGCAGTGGCATTTCGAGTACAACTCCGGCTACCTCACCGGAGGTTGCCCCGCTCTGATCCCCAGCGCGACGGGCAGTTGACCCCCGCGCAAAGGTCTAGACGCCTGGCATGCGCGTGAGGTTGCGCCGACGTAATCTGACAAGCCCAGTTACCAGATTGGAGCGCCCCAGGTGGCTCGTGCGTACGGCGGCATTTCACCCGAGCAGCGCAAGGCGGAGCGCCGGGCGAAGCTGCTGCAGGCCGGCCTGGCGCTGTTCACGAGCACGGGCTTCGCGGGCACCAAGATCTCCGGGCTGTGCACCGAGGCCGGTGTCTCCACGCGCAACTTCTACGAGGAGTTCGCCTCGAAGGAGGACCTGCTGCGCGACCTGCACGATCTGATCAACGCCACGGCGTTCACGCGCGTCCGCACGGCGCTGGCCGAGTTGGAGACCGACGACGTGCGGGTCCGGATCACGGCGCTGCTGGACGTGTTCGTGCGCAGCGTGACGGCCGATCCCCGTGCGCCGCGCCTCAACTACGTCGAGGCCGTGGGCGTGAACGCGGAGATCGAGCAGCAGCACGTGCGCTGGGTGAACACGTGGGCGGAGTTCATCGAGTCGGAGGCGCTGCGGGCAGCGTCCGCGGGCGTGGCGCCGCAGCGGTCGTACCGGCTCACCGCGATAGCGCTCGTGGGTGCGATCACCGGCCTGCTGCGCGAGTGGCAGGCGCACCGGCCGCCGCTCGCGGTCGACGAGATCGCCGGGGAGATCCGCGAGCTCATGCTGGCGGCCATCCTGCGGGCACAAGTCCCGCAGGAGCGCTGAACCGATGGGGCACCGCCGTCCGTAATCCCCGATGTGAGCCGATTCGCCGTTCTCGCGCTGCTCGTGTGCCTGGGTGCCTGTTCCGCACCGCCGGAGCAGGAGACCGCCTCGCCGGCCGAACTGGAGGCCGCTGCCGGTCCGGTCGCGGGGCCCACTCAGATCCTGCCGGGAGACATCGCGAAACTGCAGGTCGAGGAGTCGCCCGCGGTCGGTGCCGTAGTCGCCGACCGCGAGAGCAACACCCTCTACTTCAACGCCCAGGACGGCCCGTCGAAGCCGGCCTGCCTCGAACCGGAGTGCACGCTCGTGTGGCCGCCGTTGCTGGCCGCGGGCGGCAGGATCGAGGCACCGGGTCTCGACCAGGCGCTGCTGGGCACGACGAAGCGCCCGGACGGGCTGGAGCAGGTCACCATCGCCGGCAAGCCGGTTCACCGGTACGTCGACGACGAGGGGGCCGGCGACACGACCGGGCACGGCGTGGACGACAAGTGGTTCGCCATCTCACCGGCAGGCACCAAGGCCACCCGCTAGCCTCGCTCACAGTTCGGCACGCGGGGCCCCCGCGTATCCTCCTGGAGTACGAAAGGTCCCCGCGTGCACCTGAAAACTTGAGTTGGGCTCGCTCAAGTTGAGGCGTGTGACGGTGGCGCTGCACGCCGGGAACGGCGACCCCGCAGGGTTGCCGGTTTGTCGCGTTCGGGTTACTCAACCGATTCGTTTGTACCGGAAATCAAGAAACCGGTTTCGCCCGGAACCGGTTTCAGGTATCAACTGTGAGAGCGCTCCCATAGACGCTGCCGCCGCACGAGCCCTCTCGGAGACCACATGGATCGCGACGACGTGCCCTACCTCGACGCCACGCTGCCCACCGCAGAGCGGGTAGCCGACCTGCTGGGCCGCATGACGCTGGCCGAGAAGGTCGGCCAGATGATGCAGCTGGACTCGAGGGAGGACCTGGACGACCACGTGCTGCGCAAGCACGTCGGGTCGATCCTGCACACCTCGCCGGAGCGAGTGCTGCGCGCGCAGGACCTCACCACGCGGACGCGGTTGCGCGTCCCGCTGCTGATCGCCGAGGACTGCATCCACGGCCACTCGTTCTACGAGGGCGCCACGATCTTCCCGACGCAGCTGGGCATGGCCGCGAGCTGGGACCCGGAGCTGGTCGAGCAGGTCGCCAGGGTCACCGCCGTCGAGGCGGCCGCGACCGGCGTGCACTGGACGTTCTCACCGGTCCTGTGCATCTCGCGGGACCTGCGCTGGGGCCGCGTCGACGAGACGTTCGGCGAGGACCCGGTGCTGATCGGTGAGCTCGCGGCGGCGATGGTCCGCGGCTACCAGGGCGACGGCCTGTCCGACGAGACGGCGATCCTCGCGACCGCGAAGCACTTCGCCGGGTACTCCGAGACCCAGGGCGGCCGCGACGCCAGTGAGGCCGACCTGTCGCGCCGCAAGCTGCGGTCGTGGTTCCTGCCGCCGTTCGAGCGAGTCGCCCGCGAGGGCTGCGCCACGTTCATGCTCGGCTACCAGTCCACGGACGGCGTGCCGATCACGGTCAACTCGTGGCTGCTCGACGAGGTCCTGCGCGGCGAGTGGGGCTACCAGGGCACGCTCATCACGGACTGGGACAACGTCGGCCGCATGGTCTGGGAGCAGAAGCTGCAGCCCGACTACGCGCACGCCGCCGCGGCCGCCGTGAAGGCCGGCAACGACATGATCATGACGACCCCGCAGTTCTTCGACGGCGCGCTGCAGGCCGTCGAGGACGGGCTGCTGGCCGAGTCGGACCTCGACCGCGCGGTCACCCGCATCCTGACGCTGAAGTTCGACCTCGGGCTGTTCGAGAACCCGCGCAGGCCCGACGCCGAACGCCAGCGCGTGATGATCAACCACGACGACCACGTGGCGCTGAACCTGCAGGTCGCGCGCCGTTCGCTGGTGCTGCTGCGCAACGAGGGCGTGCTGCCGTTCAGCAAGCCGAAGGGCAGGATCGCGGTCGTCGGGCCGCTCGCCGACGACGCCCAGACCCAGCTCGGCGACTGGGCCGGCTCATCCGGCCAGGCCGACTGGCTGCCCAACGGCCACCCGCGCGGGATGATCACGACGGTCCTCGACGGGCTGCGCGAACTCTCGTCGCAGGAGGTCACGTACGCGCGCGGCGCCGACGTCCTCACGCTGGAGCCGGACCCCGAGGGCGACACGTTCCCCGACGGCCAGCCGCGCCCGCCGGTCGTGAAGGCCTGCGCGCCGGACGCGAACCTGATCGCCGAGGCCGTCGCGGCGGCCGAGGGCGCCGATTACGTGGTCGCCGTCGTCGGTGACGTGATCGAACTGGTCGGCGAGGGCCGGTCCACCGCCACCCTCGACCTGATCGGCGGCCAGATCGCCCTGCTCGACGCGCTGGCCGAGACCGGCACGCCACTGGTCGTGGTGCTGCTGGCGTCGAAGCCGCTGGTCCTGCCCGCGTCCGCGCGCAACGCCGCCGCGCTGCTGTGGGTGGCGAACCCCGGCATGCAGGGCGGGCGTGCCATCGCCGAGGTGCTGCACGGGCTGGTCGAGCCCAGCGGCCGGCTGCCGATCTCGTTCGCGGCGCACGCCGGGCAGCAGCCGACGTACTACAACCAGATCCGCGGCCAGCACGGCACGCGCTACGCCGACCTGACGCAGGAGCCGGCGTTCGTGTTCGGCGAGGGCCTGTCGTACACGACGGTCGAGTACGGCGACCTGCACGTCGAGACGGCGGTGCTGCGTCCGGACGAGACCGTCAAGGCGTGCATCTCGCTCACGAACACCGGGTCACGGCCTTCTCGCGAGACCGTGCAGGTCTACGTCAGCGACGCCGTCACGTCGGTGAGCTGGGCCGACAAGGAGCTCAAGACGTTCAAGCAGGTCGACGTGGAGCCCGGCGAGACCGTGCAGGTCGGCCTCGAGCTCCCGGTCTCCGCCTGCACGATCGTCGACGCCGCCGGCAACCGGGTGGTGGAGCCGGGCGAGTTCGTCCTCCTGGTGGGTCCGAGCTCGAAGGAGCTGCGCCGGGCGGAGTTCACCGTAAAGCCGCTGCCTTGAAGGGGCAGGGGACGATCGTGAGGTAGCGGGGAGGGATCTCCACCGCCTTCGTGATCGCCTTCTTGACCGCAGGGACCAGGTCCGCGTCGACCAGTGCGACAGCGGGCCTGCCCGGCGGGTCGATCAGCAGGCTGGCGCCGCGTGCGCCGGCGGCCAGTGCGGCCTCGACCACCGCGTCCTGCTCCGGATCCGGGTCCTGAGCGCGGTGGTACGCCGTCAACGCCACACCGAGATCGTCCGCTTCGCGCACGTACGGCCGTTCCACCTGCGGTCGCGGGCGCCGGATCCGGGTGTCGACGACGAGCAGCCGTTGGCCGGGTAGATCGAGCACCTCGGCCCGCGCCTCCTCGAACCGCTCGCCCAAGAGGTCCTGGAGCGCCAGTTCCACGGCCGCGCTGAGCGCCTCGCTCGCGGACAGGCCACTCCCCCGCGGCAGGTCGACGCTGCACATCAACGCGGCCCCGCCCCTCGCCCGCACGCCCGCCGCCCAGGCCGGAACGTCGTCGGACGGCAGCAGGGCGCGTTCGGTCGGCCGGTTCACCGACACGAGTTCGAGCAGGCCGTCGTCGCGCCGGTCCCCCGCCACGATGGCACCCCACTTGGCGGGCACCTTGACCCCGCCACCGAGCAGGTTCAGGACGCCGGGGGCGTACCAGACGCCTTCCGCGGGCCGTCCGAACGTGCGCCGGAACGCGTGGGGCACCAGCCTGAGCTCCGGCGCGAGCTCAGGCCGGTCCGCGATGTCGACCGTCATGACTTCGGGACCAGCGCCTTCTGGGCCAGCAGCCGGTAGGCGTTGCCGTTGCCGGTGCGCGCGGCGAGGAACCGGTTGACCGTCTGGTCCAGTCCCAGCGCGACGAAGAACGCCGGGATGCCGAGTGACCACACCAGGAAGCTGCGGGTCCTGCGCAGCCTGACCTTCCCCGGCCGCCACGGCGCGGGTGTGCGGGGCGCCTTGTCGCCCAGCCACAACAGCAACGCGAGCGTGAAGTCGTTGCACAGGTGGGCTTTCGCGCGTTCGGTGGCCACCGTGGTCAGGCCGCGGTCGGCGAGGGCGTCCTGCAGGTTGCCGATCGGCATCATGTGCTGGTGCTGCGGCTGGAACCACGGCATCCAGTACTGGCCGAACAGCCTGCCCAGCCGCCACTCCGGGTCCGGCAGCTCGATCAGCAGGTAGCCGCCGCCGGGCAGCACGTCCGCGGCGATGTCGAGCTCCTCCCACGGATCGCGCACGTGCTCCAGGTAGTGGTGCATGCTGATCACGTCGTAACGGCCCTTGAGCTCGCCCGCGAAGTCCTTGAAGCTGCCGCGGTAGGAGTTCTCGATCCGGCCGAGCCTCGCCGCGTCCTCGATGGCCGCGCCCTGGTCGAGCCCGTCGAACCTCGTCTGCGGCAGGACCTCCTTGGCCCCCAGGCAGAAGTGCGCGTGCCCGGAACCGACGTCCAGCCAGCGTTCGGGTTTCGTGAACGGCTCGACCATGCGCGCCCGGCCGTAGTAGGGCTCGGTCTTGCCGGAGAACACCGCTTCCGCCGACGTCTCGCCGAGGCCGTCGTAGAAGTCGCGGTAGTAGAAGCCCAGGCCCTCCTCGGTCAGGCGCGGGTTCTGCCAGACGTGTCCACATCGGACACAGCGGTCCATCGTGAACGTGCCGGGCTTGCGCTGCACCAGGTCCGTCGCGGTGACCCAGCGGCGCAGGTCCGTGCTCCCGCAGGACGGGCAGTTGCCGCGCGGTGCCTCGTGGAAGTTCCGGTCGCGGTTCTTCTCGTACCAGGGCGCTGCCTGCTCGAGGTGCTGGGCCTGCCGCTTCTCGGCCGTCGACTTCTTGCCGCCGGAGGTCTTGAACCACAGGTAGGGCGTGCGCAGGACGCGCGGCACCCACAGGTCACGCGGCTTCAGCGGCGTGCCGGCGAACACCAGGACCGGGTGCGCCGAGTAGGCGGCCAGCGCGGCGAGACCCCACTGCCAGTTCGTGATCAGGGCGGCGACCACGGCTGCGTACCCGATGACCGAGCCCGCGATCCACAGCGACGGCCGCTTCCCGAACCGCCGCAACGTCGCCGCGCGGTACCCGAGGTCGTACGGCCCGGCCTTCAGCCCCGGCGCGACCGCGATGTCGACCCGCGCGTGCACGTGGTCCTTGACCCGCCGCACGTACGCCACGAACTCGGTGGGGTCGTCGGGGTCGACCTCCTCGACGTACGGCTCCCGCACCAGGACGGCCTGCGACGCGCTGATCCCGCGCGCCCACTGGTCGTCGCGGTACTTGCCGGGATCGACCGCGCCGAGCAGGTCCAGCGCCGCGACCGTGGGCAGGTCGCGCGGGACGAGGTCGACGAGGTCGGCGTCGGACTCCCACGAGCCCTCCGGATGGACCCCGGTGGCGGTGAGGAGCGAGTGCCCGCCCACGCCCTGGGCGAGCACCCGCAGCTTGGACGCGCGGGAACGCAGGCGCAGCACGTCCAGCAGGACGACCACCACGACCAGCACGCTGAGGATCACCCGGCCACCACCTTTTCCAGTAGGTCGGCCGCGGCCGCTGCGCCGCCTGCCGCCGAGAACGATTCGCGCACCAGCCCGGCGGAGGCCGCGTACTCCGGCTCGTCCAGCACGGACGCCAGTGCGCTTCGGATGTCTGCCGCCCGCGCCCGCGAGAAGGTCAGTCGCACGCCGGCGCCGGCCTGCACGACCTGGGCGGCGACGGTCGGCTGGTCGTCGCGGATCGGTGCCACGACCAGCGGCAGCCCGTGCGCAAGCGCTTCGCAGACCGTGTTGTGCCCGCCGTGTGTGACGACGGCGTCCAGGTGCGGCATCAGCGCGAGTTGCGGCACCGACGGCAGCATCAGGACGTTCGCCGGGGCGGGCCTCGGCGGAGCGACCATCACGGCCTGCACGTCGAGCTCCGCGACCGCTTCCATTGCCTGACCGAGGAAGCGCTCGCCCGCGGGACCGTTCAGGGTGCCCAGGGAGATCAGCACCCGGCGCCCGCCGGTCAGCCTCTCCCAGGGGAAGCCCACCCGTTCCACGCGGTGGCTCAGCGCGGGCCCGACGAACGCCACTTCCCCGCCGAACTCCCCCGCCACCAGCGCCTTCGAGCTGTAGACCAGCACCAGCCGGTCGGAGAACCTGACGTCCCCACCGGCGAAGTCGTGCAGCAGGTCGCGCACCCAGGCGTCGACCTTCGGCATCGTCCTCAGTGGATTCACCAGCTCGGCGGACGTGCTGGCCGACGTCACCCACGGCAGTCCGGCACCACGCGCCACCACCGGTCCCGCCAGCGCCTGCTGGTCGGCGACGACCACGTCCGGTGCGAACAGCGTGACGGCGTCCGAGACCCCCGGCACCATCGCGTGCCCCAGCGGGATCAGGAACTCCTCCCAGAAGAACTTGAGCACCGCCATCCCGCGCAACGCGAGCCAGCGCTCCCGCTGCGCGCGGATGACGGCTTCCAGGTGGTCGTCGATCGCGGCGAACACGAGCGCGTCGTCCGGCAGGAGTGGTTCCAGCGTGCCGGGATGCCCGGCCCACGCGACCTCGTGCCCGCGCGCCAGCAACTCGCCGCCCACGGAGGCGGTCGGGTTGACGTGGCCGGTCAGGGGCGGCACGACGAACAGGAACCGGCTCATGACGGCAACCAGTCGAACAGCACGTCGAGCAGTTCGGTCGTGGCCTCGCGGAGAACCGTGTGCCCCAGCCCGGACACGACGTGCAGGCGGCACGACGGGATGCGCTCGCGCAGTTCGGCGGCAGCGCCGATCAGTTCGGACTCGGCACCGTAGACGCCGAGCACCGGGCACTGGACCTGGGTGAGGTCGAGCTTCGCGCCGGAGCCGAGGTCGTCGATCAGCGTCGTGCCGTTGAGCAACGCGTCGGCGTTCACCGCGAGCTTCGCGATCTTGCGCTGGCCCAGTGCCATCAGCTGGTCCTGCGTGCGGTCGAACTCCAGGCCCAGCGCGGCGACGGTCAGCGTGTTCGTGATGTCCTCGAACCACGCGTCGCCGACCACTCCCCCGACCGCCGACTCGACCAGCACGACACCGCCGACCCGGTCGGGGGCCTGGACGGCCGCGTGCATCGCGACGACACCGCCGTAGCTGTTGCCCAGCAGGTAGACCGGCTCGGTCACGCCGATCCCGTCCAGCACGGCGACGAGGTCCAGCGCGCTCTCCTCCGGCGTGTAGCCGTCGGGCGGCCGCTCGGACAGGCCGTGCCCGCGCAGGTCGAACAGCACGGTGCCGAACCCGGCCTTGGCCAGCGGCGCGGCGAGCGTGTAGTAGAAGCTGGACAGGTTGTCCATCACCAGGCCGTGCACGAACACCACGGTCGGCCGGGTCTGCGTGCCTTCCGGAGGCCCGAGCCGCTGCACGTGGAAGCGCAGCCCTCGGGCGTGAACCTCAGACACGGGCCGTGATGTGGTCGACGAGCCGGCCGACGGACATCGCCATGATCTCGTCGATGTCCATGTCCGCCAGGAAGGCCACGAGGTCGACGCCGTAGTGGGCGTTGAGCTTGTCCGCCAGGGCCACGAACTCGATCGACTCCAGGCCCAGGTCGTCGCTGAACGTGGTGTCGCGGGTGATCTCCACGCCCAGCAGGAAGTCGGGCCCGACCACCTCGGTGATCAGCTTCGCGACCTGCTGCAGCACCTCGTCCATCAGATCTCCGTTCGCACGCGGGCCGCGGCTCGCCCTTGTTCTGACATGACTTCGATCCGTGGCACGGCGAACGCGCCACGCACCCGGCCATCGGCGTTCACGGTCAGCTCCGCCGGGTAGACAGGCCCGGCGCCGCGATCCCACAGCCACGCGCGCACAGCGTCCTTCGCCACGATCACGCGCAGCAGCCAGTCGCGCTGAGCGGGCACGTCGAGGCCGCCGTAGTGCAGTCGCTCGGCGGAGTTCAGGTAGCGGCGCATGATCAGGTCGCGGGTCGCGCTGTCGGCCCAGTTCTCCACGACCCGCACCCACTCACCGTCCTGAGTGGACAGCATTTCGGTGCCCGGCCTGAGCTTGACCTGCCAGATCCGGTCGTCCGTGGTGAACCGGCGGGTGGTCCAGCCGGCGATCCGGCACCACAGCACGCCGTCCACGGTCAGCTCGGCGTCCGCGACCATCGCCTGCGCCGTGACCTCGCGGATCCACGCGGTGCACCGGACGTCACCGGAGGGCGCGGGTCCGTGGAACGTCACCCGCTCGACGCCGGTCGGCAGCACGGTCTGGTCCTCGGTGCGGCAGACCTGCATCCAGTGGCCGATCAGCTGCCCGGCGCTGTCCAGCAACGCTCCCGGTGCGGGCAGCGGCGTCAGCACGCCCGCGATCCCGTTGTCCGCCAGGCAGTCGATCTTCGTGACGCCCGCGAACGCCGGTCCGTGGAACATCCAGTTGTCCCGGTACAGCTCGGCGGCGGTCACCGGCGCCTCACGGACGCCTTCGAGTTCCCTGCCGACCGGTTCCGGGGTCTGCGGCGACATCAGCACGATGCCCTCGGCGTAGTCGCCGACCTTCACCAGCACCCGGTCCTGACCTTCCGCGCGGGCGGAGATCTTGACGGTCGTCGCGGGCAGCGCGGTGAGCCAGCGCTTGGCCTTGACCTGCGCGAACCCGTGCACAGTGCCACCGGTGAGCCGGCGCGCGGCGTCCGCGAACACCTCCAGCAGGCCGGTCGCGGGCACGATCGGGAACCCGTCCGCGAGGTCCGGCCAGCCCGGTGCCTGCGGGAACACCGAGTGGTCGGCCAGTTCCGGCATGGTCCGCAGCGAGAACTCGCGGGTGAACCCGGCCTCGTTCGGCCTGAGCGCGCCGGCGACCTCACGTGCGACCGCGTTGGTGTGGGCCAGGAGCTTGTTGACGGCGGCGGACATCGGGCTGTCGTCCGCCACCAGCACGGGCTGGGTGCCGAGCGCGTCGAGCGTGATCTTCGGGGTGCCGAGCCGGAGCTTGACCTTGTGAGCGGTGCCGCGCTTGAGCCCGAACGCCCACAACGCCTCCGGCGCGATGTCGGCGTTCACGGCGATGTGCGGCCTGTCGTTCAGCGTGTCACCGACGAAGCCGGGCAGGCTGCCCTGCCCGATCTGGACGAACGCCCGGAAACCCGCGCCGTGCAGGCGTTCCAGCAGCGGCCGGAAGCGGACGGGCTCGACCAGGTGGCGCAGGACCAGCTCGCGGACCTCGCCGGGGGCCATCGGTTCGAGGGAGTTCGCCGACCACACCGGGATGTCCGAGGCACGGACCGGCAGCTGGTCGAGCATCTCCTTGGCCCGCCCCAGGTACGGGGCGAGCGCCGGGGTGTGGAAGCCGGTGCGGAACGGCATCAGCTGTGCCATCACGCCGTTGGCCTTGAGGGTGACGAGGACCTGTTCGAGGCGGTCGATCGGACCGCAGATCACCGACTGGTGCGGGCAGTTGTCGTGGCTGACCGTCACGCCGCCGACCAGGTACTGCTCAGCGGTGTCGGCGGAGCACCCCAGTGCGGCGTAGGCGATGTCGACGACCGCGACCGCACCCGGCCCGAGCGCCGAGACGAACTCGTCGATCGTCGGGTAGATGCCGCCGACGACCATCGCGGTCCACTCGCCCATGCTGTGCCCGGCGAGCGCTCCCGGCGTGATGCCGAGCGCCATGAGCTCGCGGGCCTCGCGGCGGCCGTCCTGCAGCAGCCCGACGGCGTGGTCGACGACCTCGCCGCTGAACTCGCGCTCGAAGCCGGGGAACACGAACGCGACCTGGTCGGTGCCGGTCAGCAGCGGTTGCGGGGAGAACCAGATGTCGTGGCGGCCGGGCCACGCCTTGCCCTGGGCCACAACCCGTTCGGCGAGCTTGAGCTTGCGGTCGTCCGGGTTGCCGATCGCGAGCCGGAACGCCCTGTCGGCGCTGGAGGTGCGGCGTTCCTTCAGCGCGTCGGCGAGTTCTTCCGCGGTGTCGGCGGCGAACGTCATGACGGGCTTGCGCGGCTGGGCGATGGTGTGGCCGTCGAGGACGGCGTGGGCGTTGATCCCGCCGAACCCGAACGCGTTCACGACCGCGCGATGCCGTCCGGTCCACTCGCGAGCACTCGTCACGGGTGTGAACCTGGTGCCGGCCAGACTGCTGTGCGGGGTGTCGACGTGCAGGGTCGGCGGAAGCGTGTTGTGGTGCAACGCGAGTGCGGCCTTGATCAGCCCGGCCATGCCGGCGGCGGGCATCGCGTGACCGATCATCGACTTGACCGTGCCGATGCCGATCTCGTCGCCCTGCCCGCCGAACGCGGTGATCATCGTCTGCAGCTCGGCGGCGTCCCCGGCGGGCGTGGCCGTGCCGTGCGCCTCGATCAGACCCGGTGACTTCTCGCGGGGATCGAGGCCGGCGTTCGCCCAGGCCCGTTGCACGGCAAGGAGCTGGCCGTCCGGGTTAGGGGTCATCATGCTCGTGGCACGGCCGTCGCTCGCGCTGCCGATGCCGCGGATCACCGCGTAGACGCGTTCGTCGCCGACGTCCTCCAGCCGTTTCAGCACGACCATGCCGACGCCCTCGGACAGCAGCGTGCCGTCCGCGCTCGCGTCGAACGGCCGGATCCGCTCGGTCGGGCTCAACGCCCTGAGCTGCGTGAACACGCTCCACAGCGTCGGGTGGTGGCAGACGTGGACGGCGCCGGCGAGCATGGCGTCCGCGCGACCCTCCTGGAGTTCGCGGACGGCGTGCTCGACGGCGACCAGCCCGGACGCGCAGGCCGCGTCCACGGTGTACGCGGTGCCCTTGAGGTCGAACCGGTTGGCGATGCGCGACGCCGCCAGGTTCGGCACGAGACCGATCGTCGACTCCGGCTGCTCGGGGCCGAGCCGGTCGCGAATGGCCTGGCGGACGGCGTCCAGCTCGGCGCCGGCGAGGTTCGGGAAGAGGTCCCCGACCACCGACACGACCTCGTCGGCGAGCCTGACCCGCTGGTCGAGCCGCGCACAGCCGGGCGTGAGGTACCCGCCGCGTCCCACGACCACGCCGACGCGGTCCCTGGACGGCAGCACCGACTCACCGCCCGCGTCGGCGATGGCTTCGGCTGCGGTGGCGAGTGCGAGCAGCTGGTCGGGTTCCGCGCCGTCCACTGTGGACGGCATGATGCCGAACCTGGTCGGGTCGAACTCCGCGAGGTCGTCGACGAACCCGCCCCTGCGGCAGTAGAACCTGTCGCCGGTCCTGCTGTCCTGGTCGTAGTAGGTGGCCGGGTCCCAGCGGCCGGGCGGGATCTGGCCGATCGCGTCGACGCCGCCGACGATGTTGCGCCAGAACGTCGCCGCGTCCGGGGCACCGGGGAAGACGGCGCCGATCCCGACGATCGCTATGCCTCCCATCGGTAGACCACCTGCACGTCCTGACCGTTCGCGATCTCGTTGAGCAGCGCGTCCACGCCCTGCGCCGGCTCGATCATCGGGATGCCGCGCCGCGCGTACTCACCGGCGAGGCCGGCCGCCATGCCCGCACCGGCCCAGGGACCCCAGTCGACGGCGACGACACGGCGTTGCGCGCCCCAGAACCGGGCCATCCGGTCGAGCGCGTCGTTCGCCGCCGAGTAGTCGGCCTGGCCG
Source organism: Lentzea californiensis (assembly GCF_024648825.1). Lineage (GTDB taxonomy): Bacteria > Actinomycetota > Actinomycetes > Mycobacteriales > Pseudonocardiaceae > Lentzea > Lentzea californiensis. The sequence goes on along the minus strand of NZ_JANBBE010000003.1, from coordinate 390,659 downwards.
CGGTTGCCGAACACACCGCTGACGCTGCCGAACAGCACGAGGAACCCGTCGCCGAACGCCTTGGCGCCGTTCACCTTCGTCGCCCAGACCCGGTCGAACGACTCCTGGGTCTTGGCCTCGATCAGTTTGTCGTCCAGCACACCCGCGCCGTGGATGACGCCGTCGAGCCGGCCGAACCTGGCTTTGATGTCATCGACCACCCTGCCCACGGCTTCGGCATCGGCGACGTCGCACTCGTGGTAGCGCACGCTCGACGCTTTGGCGCGCAACCGTTCCATGGTCTGACGGACCTCGCGTTCGGCGAGGACCTTGCGCGCCCTGGCCGGCACGTCGTCCTTCTCGCCGAGCTCGAACAACGCCTTCACGAGCTCGGGCTCGGTGGTCGCGTGGCTGAGCCGGTGGTCCTCGGGCGCGATCGGTGTGCGGCCGATGAGCTCGATGTGGCAACCGGTTCGCTCGGCCAGTCCGGTCGCGGCGAGCGCGGTGATGCCGCGGGCGCCACCGGTCAGCAGCACCACGCTGTCGGCGTCGAGGGTGAGGGGCGCGGCGTCGAGTCCGGTCTCGACCGCCTCGATGACCTGGCGACGGCCGGCGTGGTAGCCGACGACGGCCGGACCGGGCCCGATCTCGGCGAGCAGCGCGGTGGCGATGTCGCGGTGGCTTTCCTTGGGGTTGACGTCGACCGAGCGGACCACGAGGTCCGGGTACTCGAGCGCGGCCGTGCGGATCAGGCCGTGCAGGCCGATGTCCGCCGGCAGTTCGTCGGGCTGGTGGTCGAAGCCGAACGTGCCGCCGCCCGTGGTCACGACGACGAGCGCGACCCCGTTCGTCATACACGCCTTGACCTCGCTGAACGCCTCCGGCAGCCGTGCCTGGAGCCGGATCACGACGTCGACGCCGGTCAGGTCGGCCGGGAAGGACGGCTCGATGCGCGGCCTGGCGGTGTGGCGTTCGAGCAGGTCGGCGAGTTCGAGGCCGATCCCGTTGTCGTCGATGATCAGCACGGTCTTGCCGGTGAGGTCGACGGCGGCGGCGGGTTCCGCGGGCACGACCTGGGGCACGAGCCGCACGAGACGGCCTCCCGACGGCGCCGGCAGTGCCGGGGCCGGAGCAGCGGTGGGGGCCGGGGTGTCCCCGAACCACGCGACGATCCCGTCGATCGTCTTCAGCTGCGCCAGCTCGTCGACCTCCCCTGCCGCACCGAGTTCCTGGGCCAGCTCGCCCACGATCTCCGCGCGCTTGATCGAGTCGATCGACAGGTCCGCCTCCAGGTCCAGCCCCGGCTGCAACATCTCGACCGGATAGCCCGTGCGCGTGCTGATCGTCCGCAGCACGACCTCCCGGACGTCCTTGCCCACGGCGGCGACCGGGGCGGCGGCACCGAACCAGCCGACGATGCCTTCGATGGTCTTGAGCTGTGCCAGCTCGTCCACCGACCCGGCGGCACCCAGCTCGGCCACCAGCTCACCGACGATCTCGGTCCGCTTGATCGAGTCGATCGAGAGGTCCGCTTCCAGGTCCAGCCCCGGCCGCAGCATCTCGACCGGGTAGCCGGTGCGGTTGCTGATCGTGCGCAGCACCACCGCGCCCACGTCCTCCTGCGGCTTGGCCACCGGTTCCGCGACGACGGCGACGGGCTGCTGGTCGATCACCTGCCGGGGCGCCGGAACCGAGGCGGGCTCGGTGCCGAGGTAGCTCAGCAGGACGTCGCGCTGGGCGCTGACCGCGTCGCGCATCCCGTCCAGGAACTTCTCGATGATCTCGTCCCGCCCGAGCCCCGATCCCACGCGCAGCGTCGGGAACTCCGTCGCGGGCCGCAGCCCGCCGGGCAGTGCCTCACCGTTCGCGTCCCGCACGAGTCCTCCATCCACGTACCAGCCCGGCCTCGGCGGCACGGCCGTGGCCGGTTCGGCCCTGTCCTCGAACAGCGGTGCGGTGTCCACCTCGACACCGGCGACCGCGAGCGTCGCCAAGGTGCGCAGGAACGTCACGTGGTCGTCGCAGCGCAACGCCTGGTGCGGCCGGTCGCCGAGGGTCTTGCCGACCAGGGACGTCAGCACGCCGCCGGGTCCCGCCTCGACGAAGATCCGGGCGCCCGCCGCGTACATCGACTCGATCTGGTCCACGAACCGCACCCGGCCCGCGAGCTGTGCGGACAGCCCTTCGAGCACGTTCTCGTGCGGCGCCGCGGACACGTTCGACCACACCGGGAACCGCGTCTCGCCCAGGGAGATCTCCGCGAGACGGGCCGCGAACCGGTCGCGGGCACCGGCCATCAGCGGGCTGTGGAACGCGGCGCCGACCGGGATGTCCTTCACGGTCAGCCCGGCGGCCCGGAGCACCTCGACCGCACGGGCCACGGCCTCGGTCGGGCCGGAGATCACGACCTGCTCGGGCGCGTTGTGGTTGGCCACCACTACATCGGCCGGCAGCAGCGCCTCGACCTCGGCCACCGGCGCGGTCACCGCGGCCATCGTGCCGGGGTCCTCGCCGACCGCCTCCAGCATGGCCTCGGCACGCGCTGAGCTGAGCTCCAGCAACTCGGCGGCACCGAACGCTCCGGCCGCCGACAGCGCGACCAGTTCGCCGTAGCTGTGACCACCGGCCAGGTCCGGACGGACGCCGACGGAGTCGAGCAGCGACGTGACCATGAGCCCGGCGACGCCGAGCGTGGGCTGGGCGTTGCGGGTGTCGGTGATCTCGGCGCGCTGCCGCGACACGTCCTCGGCGGTCAACGCGGCCGACGGGTACATCACCCGCTCGTAGCGCGCGTCGAGGAAGTCCTGCAGGCGCGGGAAAGCGGTGACGAGGTCGAGCAGCATGCCCGGCCGCTGGCTGCCCTGGCCGGGGTACAGGAACGCGACCTGGGGCCGCTCCCCCGTCCGCAACGACACGACGTCCGACGAACGCCAGGCCTCGACGTCCTCCAGCGCCTTGTGCAGCGCGGCGTGATCGCTGACCACGAACGCGGCCTGGACCGTGCCCTCACCACAGGCCGCGGCCAGTGACCGCAACGGCGTACGCGCGTCGGCCAGTCCGGCGAGGCGGGCGGCTTCCCGTTGTGCGGCAGCCTGGTCCTCACCTCGGATCAGGAACAGCTCGGCGGGCCAGGCGGTCAGGCCGTGCCGCGGTTCGTCGGCCCCGGTGTAGCCCGCGATCACGGTGTGGAAGTTCGTGCCGCCGAACCCGAACGCGCTCACGCCCGCGACCCGGCTCTTGCTCGCCCAGGTGCGGTGGCCGAACGCGAACGGGCTGGTGCGCGCGTCCCAGAAAGCGTTGGGCTGCTTGACGTGCAACGTGCCGGGCCGCACGCCGGTGTGCACGGCCAGGGCGGCCTTGATCACGCCCGCGAGGCCGGCCGCGCACTTGGTGTGGCCGATCTGCGACTTGACCGAGCCGATCGTGCACGTGCCGGGTTCGACGCCGGAGAACATCTCGGTCAGCGACGCGAGCTCCGTGCGGTCGCCCACCACGGTTCCGGTGCCGTGCGCCTCGACCAGTCCGACGGCCGTGACCGGCAGCCCGGCGGAGGCGTAGGCGCGGCGCAGGGCCCGTTGCTGGCCTTCCGGCCGCGGCGCGGTCAGGCCCAGCGACCGGCCGTCGCTCGACGCGCCGATGCCCTTGACCACCGCGTAGACGCGGTCACCGTCCCGTTCGGCGTCGGCGAGTCGCTTCAGGACGACGGCGGCCACGCCCTCACCGAGTGCGATGCCGTCCGCCGCCGAGTCGAACGTGGCGCAGCGGCCCTTGGCGGACAGGGCTTTCACCGACGCGAACATCTGGTAGTCATGCGCGCTGTTGTGCAGGTCGACCGCGCCGCAGAGGACCATGTCGCTGGTGCCGCCGACGAGTTCCTTGCACGCCACGTCGAGCGCGGCGAGGCTGGACGCGCAGGCCGCGTCGACCGTGTAGTTCGCGCCGCCGAGGTCGAGCCGGTTCGCGACCCGGCCGGCGATCACGTTGCCCAGCACGCCGGGGAACGAGTCCTCGGTCAGCGACGGCAGGTGGTCGTCGAGGCCGCTGATGCCCAGGGCGGGCAACGCGGTGCGGACCGTGTAGGCGTTCGCGAGGTCGGCGCCCGCCTCGGCACCGAAGATCACCGACGTGCGTTCGCGGTCGAACACCCGCGTCGCGTAGCCGGCGTCCTGCAGCGCCCGCGCCGACACTTCGAGCGCCAGCAGCTGGGCGGGTTCGATCGAGGTGAGCGAGGTGGGCGGGATCCCGTACGCCAGCGGGTCGAAGGCCGTGCGCGGGAGGAAACCGCCCCACTTGAACGGACTGCCGTAGCGTTCGGGCGACCAGCGGTCCGGCGGGATCTCGGTGATGGAGTCGGTGCCCGCCAGGACGTTCGCCCAGAACTCCGCGACGTCACGGGCTCCCGGCATGATCGCGGCCATGCCGACGATGGCGACGTCCAGCGGTTCGGCCTCGACGGTCTCCGAGCCGGTCTCGGGCAGCACGCCGGACACGATGTCCTCGTGCAGCTCCGCGATGGTGGTGCGTTCGGAGCGCAGCGTCGCGACCTGGCCGATCATGAACATGCCCTCGCGGCGCTGCTCGTCCTCGCCGACCGGCTTGAGACCGCCCTCGTCGCGCACGAGACCACGGCTGGCGAGCCGGAGCCGTCCCAGGTTGAGCTGTTCGAGCCTCTCCCAGCTCTCCTGCTTGGACAGTCCGCTCAGTCCGGCGCGCGCCTGCTCGAAGGTGTCCACATAGGACGTCTGCGCGCAGCGGACGGCGTGGCCCGGTGAGGTCTCCAGCAGCGCCGTGTCCTCGCACTCCAGCGCGACCTCCTGGAACACCGGCTGGATCGCGCCGTGCGACACGGCTTCCTCGGTGAACAGGTAGGCCGTGCCGACGAGAACGCCGATCGCCGCTCCCCGTGCCGCGATCGGCGCGGTCATCGCGGAGATCATGGCGGCCGAGCGGGCGTCGTGGATGCCGCCCGCGAACAACGCGACGACGTCCTTCTCACGCCCGCGCAGGACGTCGATCTGCTGCTGCCACAACGTGAAGCTGCTGCGGGGACCGGTGTGCCCGCCGCACTCCGAGCCCTCGAAGACGAACTTGCGCGCGCCCTCGTCGAGGAACCGGCGCAGCAGCGCGGGCGACGGCACGTGCAGGAACGCCTCGATGCCGGCGTCCTCCAGCTCGCGCGCCTGCGCGGGCGTGCCCCCGGCGACGATCGCGTACTTCGGCCGGACGGCCAGCACGGCCTCCATCTGCCGGGCCCTCAGGTCCGCCGGAGCGAAGCCGAGCAGGCCGACGCCCCACGGCCGTTCGCCGAGTTTCGCCGCTGTGTGGTCCAGCAGTCCGCGGACCGCCGGGCCCTCCATCAACGCGAGCGCGAGGAACGGCAGCGCCCCTCCCTCGGCGACGGCCGCGGCGAACGCGGGCTGGTCGCTGACGCGGGTCATCGGGCCCTGCGCGATCGGGTACCGCAGGCCGGGGACGCGGTCGCAGAACGGCCCGCCGGACCGGATGGAGCGGTGCTCACCCGCCAGGGTGAGATTGTCCCTCATCCCCCGTTGAATGGCGCCGACCACGCCTCCGACCGTGCCGAACGCGGTACGGTAATTATCAGCCAGGGAACCTTCCTGACCAATTTCGAGCGCGTTTTGACGAACATGAACGCGTAACCCGTGGTTCACGACGGTGTCGGCGCCGTCCATCATCCGGACCGCGTTGACAATTTCGCCGGAAATATGTTTTCGGGCCTCCGCGACGAGTGCGAGCTGGCCTTCCAGCACCACTCCGCGAGCACCTCCGGCGACCGCGGCCGCAGCCGTGTCGGGGCCGATCGACCCGGCCACCCAGACCGGCAGATCGGTCAGCGCGAGCACCTGCTGGAGCAACACGAACGCGGGTGAACCACCCACTCGGCCGCCGGACTCGGCACCCTTCGCGATCAAGCCGGTGGCTCCGGACTCGATCGCCGCAACGGCTTCCGCCACCGAGGTGATCACCGCGAGGACGCGGCGTTCACCCAGCTCAGCGAGGTTCGGGGCATGACGAACAAGATCCACCACGACGGTGTCGACGGCGTCCGGCAAGGGCACCGTCAACGGTCCGTGCAGCCGCACCCCGAAGGCGCGCGGGTGACGCGTGGCGACACGGCAGAGGTCGGCGGCGGCGTGGGGCCCGAGGTCGAGCACACCGAGCCCGCCGGCTCGTTCGGCCGCGACCACGAGGGCCGGGTTGGGGGTGCTGAAAGGACTCAGGCACAGCACCCGTTCTCGATCCGACAGCATGTTCACTGCGCTCACTTCCTCACCCTGCAGGGGTGGGGAGAAAGGAATTCAGCTAGGGTTACTACTGACCGGTACGGTTACAGCGCGCTCACCGTACGCACAAACCCGCGGCGGCGTCGAGGGGGGTAGTGAAACTTTCTCATCTACGTAACCTGACGAATGGCCCCGGATGGCGGGGCCTCTTACTCCGGTTCGCGGATGGCGCGACGTGCTATGGCATCAGCAGCACGGGCTTGATCACCTCGCCGGCCTCCGCCGCCCGCATCGCGTCCCCCACGGCGCCGAACGGGAAGTGCGTGACGAGCTCGTCGAACGGGAACCTGCCCTGCCGGTGCAGGTCGATCAGCGTCGTGATGAGCGCCGCGCTCCGCCCCTCCCCGCCCAGCACGCCGACGACGCGCTTGCCCCACAAAGTGCCGAGGTGGTCCAGCTCGACGCGCGCCCCTGCCGGCGCCCCGCCGATGAACGCGCACGTCCCGCGCATCCCCATCGAGTCCACGGCCTGACGGCACCGCCACGGCCCCGGTGCACTCCAAGCTGAAGTCCGCGGGCCCGGAGCAGATCTCGTGCACCGCCGCGACGGGTTCGTCCACGGCGACGTTCACCGGTGGTCGAGGGAGATCACGTCGTGCTCGGCTGGCCGTGGTGCGGCGAATGCCGCAACTGCGTGGACGGTCAGCCGCAGTACTGGCTCCGGCTGGGGGACCTCCTGGTCGGCGGTGGCCGCGACGACGGGTCGACCTCGTTGCGCGGACTCGATGGATCGCCGCTGGCGAGCCACTTCTTCGGGCAGTCGTCGTTCGCGACGCACGAACTCGTGCCGTGGCGCGGCCTGGTGCCCGTCGAACGGCCCGCTGGAACTGCTCGGTCCCATGGCGTGTGGACTGTCCACCGGCGCGGGCGCCGTGCTGAAGCCGCACCCCGGTTCATCCCCGGTCGTCTACGGCGCCGGCGCGGTCGGGCTCGCCGCTGTCACGGCCGCGCGCAACAGCGGTGCGCCCCAGATCATCGCGGTCGACCGGCGCGAGTCCCGGCTCGCGCTCGCCCGGCGGTTCGGCGCCACCGACACAGGTCGCCGCGCCGGGTGATCGAGTCCGTGTGGCAGATCCCCGCCGCCACGATCCGGACGAGCACCTCACCGTCCCTCGGTTCGTCGAGGAACACCTCGCGCAGCTCGAACTCGCCGTGCCGCTCCCCCACGACGGCCGCCGTGATCTTCATGCCAGCACCTCCGCGACGTCCGCACGCACGCTCAGTGCCCGCTCGGCCAGATCCGCCGGTACCTCGGCGTGGGCGGTGTTGATCCGCACCAGCCGCGCACCCGGCAGTCCGCGCACCACCGACTCGACCGGGGAGCGGATGACTCCGGGCGTGCTGTACCCGGCGCCTATCTCGAGGACGAGCACGCCGTCCTGCAGCCAGTCACGCAGCCGTTGCCCGGCAGGCAGGTAGTGGTCGGGCACGTACTCGGGTCCCTTGTGCACGTTCAGGAACACCTCTCCCCCGCAACGCGGGCAGGACGGCACGGCCATGGCCTCGCCCGTCTCCACGTCGTAAGTGGCGAGCGCGGTCTCGATGGTCGGCCTGCTCGGCCAGGTCTCGCGCGTGCACGGCGTCTCGCACTGTTGACATCCTCTCCGTCCTAAAGGGCGGAGACTCTCTCCACGCTACGCGTGGACCGCGCGGCGTCCGGGTGGGTTACCGCTTCGCGGCGCGGTGCCAGCACGGATGCTGGTCTTACCTGCGCTCCACGGTCGTTTGAGTTGTCCGCCTGCCCGGCGGCCAACACGTTTTTGGCGGCGTTGATGTCCCGGTCGTGGGTGGCACCGCACAGGCATGTCCACAACCGCACGGACAGCGGTTTCGGCCCGTCGATCCGTCCGCACTCCGAGCACGTCTGTGACGTGGGCGCGAACCGGTCGATCCGGGCGAAGACGCGTCCGTACCGGTCCGCCTTGTACTGCAGCATGCCGGTGAAACCGGCCCACCCGGCGTCGTGCACGGACTTCGCGAGCCTGGTGCGGCCCAGACCGGTCACGCACAGGTCCTCGACGTAGACCGCTTGGTTGTCGCGGATGATCGCCGTGGACAGCTTGTGCTGCCAGTCCCGCCGCGTGTCGGCCACCTTCGCGTGCGCGCGGGCAACCTTGACAACAGCTTTCTTGCGGTTGTTCGAGCCCTTGACCTTGCGGCTCAGCGACTTCTGCAACCGCGCCAGCCTGCGTGCCGCCTGGCGCAGGAACTTCGGCGCGGCCACCTTCGTGCCGTCCGAGAGCACCGCGAAATGCGTCAAGCCCAGGTCGATGCCGACCTCGGACTCGGCCGTCGGCAATGACTCGTCCCGCTTCGTCGTGACGACGAACGAGGCGTAGTACCGGCCGGTCGCATCCTTCACGATCGTCACCGAGGACGGTTCAGCAGGCAACTCGCGCGACCAGCGCACCGCGAGGTCACCGATCTTCGGCAACCGCAACCGGCCGTTGCCCAGCACCGCGAACCGGGCATTGCGAGTGAACCGCACAGTTTGCCGGTTGTCCTTACGCGACCGGAACCGGGGCGGGGCAACCTTGCGGCCCTTGCGTTTACCCGTGACCGAAGCGAAGAAGTTGCGATACGCGGTGTTCAGATCCGCCAGCGCCTGCTGCAACACCACCGCCGACACCTCACCCAGCCACACCCGCTCCGGCGTCGCCTTGGCACGGGTGATAACCCGCTTGGACAAACTCCCCGTCCGACAGGTAAGGCTGGCCGTTCTCACGGGCGGTCTGGCGTGCGCGCAGCGCATCGTTGAACACCACACGCGCACATCCGAACGCCCGCGCCAGCGCGTCACGCTGACCAGGCGTCGGATAGACGCGGAAGTTGTACCGCAACTGCACCGCACCATCCTAGGCAGTTAGATTCATGGCCGATGTAGATGGTGTTCATACTGGCCGACATTGCGTTTGCGCTTCCACCGCTACTGGCGGGTACAACGACTCTGGTCCGGGTCCTACTTCGCCGACTCGATCAGAGGTGCACCGATCACCGTGCTGCGACAGCACATCGAGCAGCAGAACCGGCCGGTCCAGGACACGCTCAGCCGTGACCGGCCGCCCGCGCGGGCTTCCGCCACTGGGCTGAAGCCTGGCGCACTGGCCCACATTACCGGTAGCGGCCGTAGTCGCCCTGAGGCGTCCAGACCCGTTCCTCGTCGAACCCGTTGCGCGCGAACAACCCGTCCACGTTGGACGTCAGCACGAAGTGGTCGCGAGTGCCGACCAGCTGCCGCAGCCGCGTGTACACGGGGTTCGGTTCCTCGCCGAAGCGGATGTCGTCGACGTGCACGGACCAGTAACCCCACAGCAACCGGGGCGGCAGCGGCAGCCCGATCAACTGGAACCGCGCCCACAGCCCTTTCCCGTGCAGAACGGGGAACAGCTCGGCGAACCGTTCGGCGTCCGAGTAGTCGTAACCCGCCGCCGCCAACAGTCCCGCTCCTGCCGCGATCAGCACGCGGTCGGCCTCGTCCAGCCAGCGTTCCAGCGTCACAGCAACTCCCGGTAGAAAGCTTCGTCCTCGGCTTGGTAGGCCACGAACACCACGCGGTCGAACCGGCCGGGGCGTGCGGCGAGCCAGTCCCGGACCGTGCCGACGGCGATCCGCGCGGCCGGTCGTTTCGGGAAGCCGAAGATCCCCGTGCTGATGCCGCAGAACGCGACGGTGCGGATCGCTGGCACCTCCGCGGCGAGGTCGAGGCACGCCCGGTACGAGTCGGCGAGCGCCGTTCCGTGGGCGGGCACCAGGTCCCCGCGCACGATCGGCCCGACGGTGTGCAGCACGAACGGCGCGGGCAGGTGGTAGCCGCGGGTGATCTTCGCGGCGCCGGTCGGTTCCGGTGTGCCCTGCAACGCCATGATCCGCCCGCAGTCGGCCCGCAGCCGCGGCCCGGCGACCGCGTGGATCGCGTTGTCGACGCAGGCGTGGCCGGGCTGGAAGCACCCGAGCATGGCGTCGTTGGCGGCGTTGACGATCGCGTCGGCCTTCAGCCGGGTGATGTCGCCGCGCCACACCGCGATCGGCGCGGGCAGTTCCAGCACGTCGGCGGGCCTGGTGCGCTGCCGTTCACCGCCGAGCAGGGCGTCCAGCACGGCGACGAGCTCCGGGTCGAGCGGCGCGGGCCCGCGGATGGTCAGCAGTGCCCGCAGCAGGCGCCGCCGTTCGCCGGCGTTCCCGGGCACCTGGAACCGGCCGACCCACGGGTCGTCACCAAGCATCCGCAGGGCGAGGGTCGTCAACGGGCCGAGTTCGTGGGCGGGCGCACTGAGCGGGCGGAAGGGCTCGTCCAGTGCGACCGCGTCCCGGTAACCGGGCAGGGTGGCGAGCACGTCAGAACAGTCCGTTGGCGTGCGGCAGGGCGGCGGGGATCGGCGCGATGACGTCCCAGTGCTCGACGATCCGGCCGTCCTGGACGCGGAACAGGTCCCAGTACGCGACCGGCTCGCCGAACTCGCCTTCCGACTGCAGCAACACGAAATCACCCTCGGCCACGACCTGGTGCACGGTCTTGTACACGAGGTTCTTCCCCTGCTGCGCCCAGTTCGCAGCGGCGGCACCGAACCCGTCGAGCCCGTCCGCGGCCTCCGGGTTGTGCTGCAGGTAGGTCTCGGTGGAGATGTAGTCGGTCAGCACCGAGTAGTCGGCGTCCTGCAGGATCCGCTGCGCGAACTCCTGGACGAGCGCACGGCTGAACTCGGTGTTCTCCTGTGCGGGCTGTGCGGGACCGTCCGTCTGGGACCGTCCACTCGCGGTGTTCCCGACGACGGGCGTGAGCGCGTCCCAGTGCTCGGCGAGCTTGCCGTCCCGCACCCGGAACAGGTCGAACGCGACCAGCGGCTCCGGCCCGAACCCGTGGTAGACGCCGTGCAGCGCAACGAGATCGCCATCCACGATCACCCGGGCCAGTTCGTAGCGAAAGCCCTCCGGCAGGTTCGCGACGAGGCCGCGCAGAGCCTCGGGTCCGTCCGCGATGAGCGAGCTGTGCTGGCGGTAGTCCGGCGCCACCCAGCGGTCCACAGCGGACGGGTCCTTGTCGCCGAACAGTTCGCCTGCGGCCTTGAGCACGAGTTCCTTGTTGTCCATGGCTCACACAGTGCTCCGCCGGCCGCGTCCGATCGAGGTAGGATCACGCCTCACCATGGTCAAAAGTGGACAAGTAGCGCAGTTCGGCTTCAGCAACCCCGACCGCGGGCAGCTGGGCCTGGAAGCGCTAGACCTGGGCGTCCTCCGCCGCCGCCTCACCGTTGACACGTTGACGAAGGTGCACCGCACCGACTTCCACCAGCTGTTCCTGTTCACCACGGGCACCGGCACCACCATGGTCGATTTCGTGGACCACCCGTGCACCCCCGGCACGTTGCTCCACATCAGCCCAGGCCGAGTGCTCCGCCTGCCCGAAGGCTCCGCGGAGGCGCTCATGGTGCTTTTCACCCCTGCGTTCCCACCGCCGGTGCTCAGCCCGTTCGGCCCGGTCCTGCACACGGTCCCTCCGGCGGAACTGGCGGTCTTCAGCCGTGCCGTGCAGGACCTCCGTCAGGAGTACCGCCGCAACCTGCTGACCAACGAACCGGTCGACCTGCTCCGCCAGCTACTGGGCGCGCTGCTGCTCCGCATCGCCCGCCTACCGGGCTACACCCCCAGCCACGACCCCCGCTTCGAACGCTTCCAGCAGGAACTCGAACGCTCCTTCGCCACCACCCGCAACGCCGCCGAGTACGCGGCCAGGATCGGCTGGTCGACGCGCAGCCTCAACCGCATCTGCCTGGACGCCACCGGCCAGTCCGCGAAAGCGCTGATCGACGCCCGCGTGACACTGGAGGCCAAACGGCTGCTCGTGCACACCGACCTGTCGTCGGCGGCGATCGGGCACCGGCTGGGGTTCAGCGAGGCCACGAACTTCACGAAGTTCTTCGTGCGCGAGACGGGTTCGTCACCTGGGGCGTTCCGCGAGTAGCTGCGCGAGGGCGTGGCGGGCCCGCATCAGTCGTCCCACCCAGGGCACAGCTGGTCGAGTGTCCGACTGGCAATGCCCGCGAGGAACAGGTTGGTCTCGCGGTAATACGGCAACGCAAGCACAGCAAGGTGCAACGCCCAGCCCTTGGCGCGAGCCCAAGCGGCGTCGTCGTACTCACCCATCTCGCGCTGGAACACCTTGCGGCCGCGTTCGTCGAGGTAGAGCCAGGCCGTCATGAGATCGCCGGCCGGGTCGCCCACGCCCGCGCTGCTCCAGTCGATCACGCCGGTCAGCTCGCCGCCCGTGAAGATCAGGTTGCCGACGTGCAGGTCGGCGTGCAGCCACCGGCCCGGCTGGTCCCAGCGCGGGGCGTTGAGGGCGTCGTCCCAGATCGCGACGAGTCTGGGGTCACCGCCTACCTGTGCGATGCAGGAGCGGACGGCGTCGTCGTTGTCACGGGCGTCGAGCCGGCCGCGATAGGTGGTCCACGGCCGGTCTGTCGCGTCGATCTCGTGCAGCGCGCGGATCAGCGAAGCGAGCCGGAGCGGAGTGTCCGCACCAACCTCTTCAACCGGGGCCATCTCGCCCGCAACCCAGCGCACCACCGACCACCGGTACGGGTACCCAAGCGCAGGTTCGCCCAACGCCAGCGGTTCCGGCACCGCGACCGGCAGGCACGGCGCGACCAGCGGAACGACGACCGCTTCCTTGGCCGGGTCGTCCCGGGCCCATTCGCGGCGCGGCAACCGCACGGCCAGGTCGGAGCCCAGCCGGTACAGGGCGTGGCTGGTGCCGCCGTGCACGAGCTCGGTGATCGGCAGACCGTGCCAGCGCGGGAACTGCGTGCGGATCAGCTCGTCCACAAGGGACACGTCGGTGGCGGTCTCGCCGTCGAGCATCGATCAACTCCCCCGGATGAGCCTCCCATGCAACACCGCGTCCAGGGCCGCGGCAACTCGTTTATCCGGCGCGCCGGTCCGCCAGGCGCACCACGTTCGGCGAGCGCTCCACGCGGAACCGGCCGCTCGACGCGACCAGGTAGCCGACGCCGCGGACGGTCTGGATGATCTCCGCCGCGTCGCCGAGCTTCTGGCGTACTCGCCGGACGTGGACGTCCACCGTGCGGCCGCCGCTGTAGTCGTCGTCGACGTCCCACACCGCTGAGAGCAGCTCACGGCGGCGGTGCACCCGGTCGGTGTGGGAGCACAGGTGGAGCAGCAGTTCGAACTCCAGCCGCGTCAGCTCCACGGGCTTGGAGTGGACCAGCACCTGCCGCGTGTCCGGCAGGACCCGGACGTCCACCTCCTCCACCGCGGCCTCGACAGCCGGGACCAGGCCCGCGTCGGTCAGCGCGCCGAGCAGCCGCAGCGCGGTGTCCTCGTCCTCGGTATCGATGGTGATGCTGAACCTCATGTCGCACCTCCTCAGCTCTTCGGCAGACCCTGCGGGTTGATCTCGGACGTCGGCACGGCCTCGTCGGACAGGCCCCAGCGCTTGAGCACCTCGGCGTACTTGCCGTTGGCGATCAGCTGGTTGAGCGCTTCCTGGACCGGCGTCACGAGACCGCTGTCCTTCTTCGTGGTCGCGGCGATCTTGCCCTGGACGGCGGCGCCGCCGGAGAAGTTGCCGATCACCTCTGTCTGCCCGGACGTCGCCGCGTGGTAGGCCGACGTGGGGTTCGGGCCGAGGTAGGCGTCGATGCGGCCGGACTGCAGCGCCAGGTAGTAGTCCGAGGAGTTCTGGAAGTACTTGATGTCCGTGGCCTTCAGACCCGCCGAGACGTTCGCGGCGCTCCAGTCGACCAGGATCTTCTCCTGGTTGGTGCCCGACGTCACGGCGATCACCTTGCCCGCCACGTCCTTGGGCTCCTCGACCTTCCAGGTGCCGCCCTTCTTCGCCTCGAACGCCAGCGTGTCCAGGCGGTAGGTGGCGAAGTCGTACTTCTCCTTGCGCGCCTCGGTCACCGTGATGTTCGACAGGCCGAGGTCGTACGCGCCGCTGTCCAGACCGACGAACAGGTTCTCCCACGACGCGACCTCGAGGCGGGGCTTGAGGCCCAGCACGTCGGCGACCAGCGAGGCGATGTCGGTCTCGACGCCGATCACGGTCTTGTCGTCGGTGGCGTAGAACCGCAGGGGTGGTGCTGTGCCGGCGGATCCGCCGATCACCAGCTCCCCCTTCGTTCTGAACTTCTCCGGCACCTTCGCCGCGATCGTGTCGTCCTTCGCCGCGGTGACGCGGTTCTGCTGCGGGCTGAGGTTCACGCTCAGGCCGGAGACCTCGGCGGGCTCCTCGCCACCGGCGGTGCCGCAGGCGGCCAGACCGAACGCGAGCACGGCGAGAAGTACTTTGCGCACAACGAACTCCTTCTACAGGACCTTGGACAGGAAAGCGCGGGTGCGCTCGTGGACGGGGTGGTCGAGCACCTCGCCAGGTGTTCCCTCTTCGACGATCAGGCCGTCGTCGATGAACACGATCCGGTCGGCCACCTCGCGGGCGAAGCCGATCTCGTGCGTGACGACGACCATGGTGGTGCCGGAACGGGCGAGGTCGCGCAGCACGTCCAGCACCTCGCCGACCAGTTCGGGGTCCAGCGCGGACGTCGGTTCGTCGAACAGCACGACCTTCGGCCGCGTGGCGAGGGCTCGTGCGATGGCGACGCGTTGCTGCTGGCCGCCGGAGAGCTGCCGCGGGTAGGCGGCCGCCTTGTCCGCGAGCCCGACGCGTTCCAGGAAGTGCCGTGCGTCGGAGAGCGCCGCCACCTCCGCGACGTTCTCGAGCGCGGTGAGGTGCGGGAACAGGTTGAAGTTCTGGAAGACGAACCCGATGTCCTTGCGCTGCTTGAGGATCTCGCGTTCCTTGAGCTCGTGGAGCTTCCCGCCGCGGCGGCGGTAGCCGATGAGCTCGCCGTCGATGGTGATGTACCCGCGATCCACCTTCTCCAGGTGGTTGATGGTGCGCAGCAGCGTCGACTTGCCGGAGCCGGACGGCCCGAGCACCACCACGACCTCGCCGGCCGCGACGTCCAGCGACACGCCGCGCAACACCTCGAGCGGGCCGAAGCTCTTGTGCACGCCCAGAACCTCGATCACCTGCGGTCTCCTCGCGCGAAGTAGCGCTCGACGTAGTGCTGGCCGATCGAGAGCAGGGTGGTCAGGATGATGTACCAGACGGTCGCGACCATCAGCAGCGCCACGACCCGCGCGTTGCGGCCGTAGATGACCTGCACCTGGTAGAAGAGCTCGCCGATCGCCATCACGGAGACGACCGAGGTGCCCTTGAACAGGCTGATCACCTCGTTGGCGGCGTTGGGCAGGATCGAGCGCATCGCCTGGGGCAGGATGATCCTGCGGAACTGCCGGAACCTCGGGATGCCCAGCGCGGCCGCCGCCTCCAGTTGCCCGCGGTCCACGGAGATCACGCCGGACCGGACGATCTCCGCGGCGTAGGCCGCCTGGTGCAGCGCCAGACCGAGCACGGCCGCACCCATGGGGCTGATCAGCGCGATCGTCTCGAAGCTGACGAACTCCGGCCCGAACGGAACGCCGAGCGAAAGCCGTTGGTACAGGTAGGAGATGTTGAACCAGAACAACAGCTGCACGATCAGCGGGATCGACCGGAACGCCCAGATGTAGGTCCAGCCCACCGCGCTCAGGAACGGGCTCTTCGACATCCGCAGCACCGCGACGACGATGCCGAGCGCGAACCCCAGCACGGTGCCGAGCACGGTCAGCACGATGGTCGTGCCGACGGCGGTCAGGATCGACCGGGCGGTGAAGTAGCGGGCGAACGTCGGCCAGTCCCACGCGGGGTTCGTGACCAGGCCGTGCACGAACTGCGCGGCGAGCACCAGCACGAACGCGACACCGACCCAGCGCCACGGGTGGCGGGCCGGCACGACCGGTAACGAGGAGAGATCATCGTCCTTTGTGGACACCAAAGTCAGCGTGCCGGAGGTCATGGCGAGTCCTTGCTGCGGCGGGGAACGTGAGACGAGCGGGAGAGGTCAGCTCGTACAGGCGATGCGACAGCGGGAGGACAGGACCAACGAGGCGGCGCCGTTCATCCTGTCCTCCCTTCCCTGCGCTCTTGAGGAGAGCACTCACTCAACGACACCCACGTTATGTACCGGTGAACCGGCCGGGCAAGGACGTCCACGTGCTGAACAACTATCGGATACCGAGATGATCCCTCAGCGTCGGACCTGAGTAGTCGGCCCGGAAAACGCCGCGCTCCTGCAGCAGCGGCACGACGGTGTCCGCGAACTCGTCGAGCCCGCCCGGCGTCACGTGCGGCACGAGGATGAACCCGTCCGCGGCGTCCTGCTGGACCAGGTCGTCGATCTGCGTGGCGACGCTGTCCGCCGACCCGATGAACGTCTGCCGGGCGCTCACGTCGATCACGAGGTCGCGGATGGACAGGTTCTTGGCCGCGGCCTTCTCCCGCCACTCCCGCACGGTCTGCGCCGGGTCCTTGAACATCCGCACGCTCGCGCGGCCCTTCGCGATGGTGTTCTCCCCGGCCAGCGGTTCGACGTCGGGCAACGGCCCGTCCGGGTCGTAGCCGCTCAGGTCCCGGTTCCACACCTGCTCCAGGAACCGGATGGCCGTCGCGCCGCTGACCTGCTGCCGCCGCACCACGGCGGCCTTCTCCTGCGCGTCGGCGTCCGTGTCGCCGAGGATGAACGTGGCCGCGGGCAGCACCACCAGCTGGTCGTGCGTGCGGCCGTACTTGGCCAGCCGACCCTTCACGTCGCGGTAGAACTTCCGGCCCGCCTCCAGGGTCCCGTGCCGCGAGAATATCGCGTCGGCGGTGGCGGCGGCGAACTCACGGCCCTCCTCGGAGTCACCCGCTTGCAGGATCACCGGACGGCCCTGGGGCGAGCGCGGAACACCGAACGTGCCGCTGATGTCGAAGTGCTGGTCGGTGTGCTCGAACGGCCCCACGCCGGTGTCGAACAGCTTGCACGCCGTGCGCAGGAACGACTCCGCGCGCGTGTACCGGTCCTCCTGCTCGAGGAACCCGCCGCGCCGGAAGTTCTCGCCGGTGAACGCGTCCCACGAGGTCACGACGTTCCAGGCGGCACGCCCGTCCGACAGGTGGTCGAGGGAGGCGAACTGCCGGGCCACCTCGTAGGGTTCGTTGAAGGTCGAGTTGATCGTGCCCGCGAGCCCGAGCCGGTCGGTGACGGCGGCCAGCGCGGCGAGCACGGTGAACGTGTCCGGCCGGCCGACGACGTCCAGGTCGTAGATCTCGCCGCCCTGCTCGCGCAGCCGCAGTCCCTCGGCCAGGAAGAAGAAGTCGAACTTCGCCCGTTCGGCCGTCCGTGCCAAGTGGACGAACGACTCGAACTCGATGTGGCTGCCCGCCCGCGGATCGCTCCAGACGGTCGTGTTGTTCACGCCGGGGAAGTGCGCGGCGAGGTGGATCTGCTTGGTCATCTCGCTCTCCTCCTAGGCGAACTGGTTGACGGGCCGGGCGAGGCCGAGGTGGCCGCGCAACGTCGTGTGCTCGTACTCGGTGCGGAACAATCCCCGCCGCCGCAGTTCCGGCACGAGCTCACGGGTGATCCGGAGGAGGTCGCCGTGCAGCCGGAAACCGGCGAAACCCTCCCTGTGCCAGGCGATCAGTTGATCGACCGGGGTCGACGCGTCGACATCTCGGAACACGAGCCTGTCCGGCGCCGAGGCTTCGTCCGCGAACACGATGTCCCCCAACGGCTCCGAGGCAGCGATCAGCGGATGACCCTGCGGCGGACGCGGTGTGATCGACGGCCCGCGCACCTTGAACCACCGGCCCTCGAAGTCGATGTAGTGCAGCTTCTCGCGGTCGACGAACCGCCCGGTGGCCACGTCGCGGATCTCCGCGTCGTCCTCCCAGCTGTCCCACAACCGGCGCAGCACCTCTGCGTAATCCGCGGCCTCTTCCCACAGCTCGGCCTCGGCGCCGACCGTGCGGCGCCCGAAGTGCCTGGCGTCGGCGGGATCGGGCGCGACGGCCAGCGCAACGCCCGCCCGTCCCCCGCTCACGTAGTCGAGCGTCGCGATCGCCTTCGACACGTGGAACGGCTCGGTGTGCGTCACCACCGCTGTCGGGACGAGCCCGATGCGCGTGCTCAGCGGGGCGATGCGCGCGGCCGTGAGCACCGCGTCCAGGCCCGGTTCACCGCCGAGCGAGTCGCCGAACGTGACGAAGTCGAGCTTGGCCTCCTCGGCCTCGCGCACGAGTTCGGCCCAATGCCTTGCGGTGAAAGCTTCTTCGCCGGTCGCGTGGAGCGCGGCGGCCAGGTGCAGTCGTGTGCCCACCGGTCCCCCTCTCGTCGTTTACCCGCATTCTGTGGGCGGAGGAGGGGCTCGTGCCGGGGCGGCCACTGGGTGGGATTGCGCGCGCGATCGGGAATATTTCCGCGAGCTTGCGTTGACGTGAGCGTCAAGGTTTAGCGTTCGGTCATGAGGATCGGCGAACTGGCCAAGCGAGCCGGCACCACGACCCGTGCGCTGCGCTTCTACGAGTCCGAGGGGCTCCTTGAAGCGGGGCGCACGTCGAACGGCTACCGCGAGTACGACGAGCACCACCTGCGGCTGGTTCGCGAGATCCAGTCACTGCAGGCGGTCGGGCTGTCGCTGGAGGACACCCGGCCGTTCGTCGCGTGCCTGCGCGCCGGGCACGAGTCGGGCGACTCGTGTCCCGACTCGCGGGAGGTCTACCGGCGCAAGCTCGCCGAGGTGGACGCCTGCCTGGACCGGCTCCACACCGTCCGGGAGTTCCTGCTGGCCAGACTCGCCTTCCAGGACCCGTGCCTCGTGCCCGAACCCAAGGAGTTCCAGTGCAGCAGCTGACCGACGCCACGTTCTCGGACCAGACCCGGACGGGCACCGTCCTCGTGGAGTTCTGGGCGCAGTGGTGCGGGCCGTGCCACATGCTCACCCCCGTGCTCGAGGAGATCGACCGCGAGCGCGACGACCTGACCGTCGTCAAGATCAACGCCGACGAGAACACCGCCACCGCCCGCGACCACCAGGTCATGTCGCTGCCCACGATGCTGCTGTTCCGCGACGGCGTGCCGATCCGGCAGATCGTGGGAGCGCGGCCCAAGTCCCGCCTGCTGGCCGAACTGGATGACGCGCTGAGCGCCTGATCGGCCTATCTTCTAGCGCATGCTCGGTCTCGAACTCGTAGTGGTGCTGGGTGTGTGCATCCTCGCGAGCAGCATGGTGTCCGGTCGGCTGCGCGTCGCCGCCCCGGTGCTGCTGGTGGTGTGCGGCGGGGTGCTCGGCTTCGTGCCCGCACTGGAAGAGGTCAGCCTGCCGCCGGAGGCGATGCTGCTGATCTTCCTGCCGGCGTTGCTGTACTGGGAAAGCCTCAACACGTCGTTGCGGGAGATCCGCAGCAACCTGCGCCCGATCGTGCTGCTCAGCACGCTGCTCGTGCTCGCGACGGCCGCCGCCGTCGCGTCCGTCGCCCACGCGCTGGGCCTCGACTGGGGCCCGGCGTGGGTGCTCGGCGCGGCTCTCGCACCCACCGACGCGACAGCCGTCGCCGCGATCGCCCGCGGCATGCCGCGCCGGACGTCGACCATCCTGCGCGCCGAGTCGTTGATCAACGACGGCACGGCGCTCGTGATCTACGCGATCGCCGTCTCCATCACCATCGGTGAACAGGAGTTCAGCACCGGACGGGTCGGGTTGCAGCTGCTGCTGTCGTACGCGGGCGGCGCGGTCGCCGGGTTGGTCGTCGCGTGGCTCGCGGTGCAGGTGCGCAAGCGGCTCGACAGCCCGTTGCACGAGAGCGTGGTCAGCATCCTGACGCCGTTCGCGGCGTTCCTGCTGGCCGAGACGGTGCACGGCTCCGGCGTGATCGCCGTTGTGACGTGCGGCCTGGCGCTGGCACGGGTCGGGCCGCGCATCGTGCGCGCCGACACCCGCCAGGTCAGCTACGCGTTCTGGGGCATCGCCACGTTCGTCCTGAACGGTGCCCTGTTCGTCCTGATCGGACTCCAGGCGCACAGCGCGATGCGGTCGCTCGACGGCTCGGAGACCCTCGCGACGTTCGGTGCCATCGGCCTGGTGGCGCTGACGGTGACGGGCACGCGCCTGCTGTGGAGCTACACCACTCCTTACGTGATCCGCGCCCTCGACCGCCGCCCGCAGCAACGACTGCGGCGCGTCGGAGCCCGCCAGCGACTGGCGTCGTCGGCAGCCGGGTTCCGCGGCGCGGTGTCGCTGGCCGCCGCGCTGGCCGTGCCCGAGACGGTGGTGGGCGGCGGGCCTTTCCCGTTCCGCGACGAGATCATCCTCATCACGTCCGGCGTCGTGGTGCTGACGTTGATCGTGCAGGCGGTGCTGCTGCCGTCGATCATCCGGTTCTCGCAGCTGCCCGAGGACACGGCGCTGGACGAGGAGCTGCGGCTCGCCCAGTCGACGGCGTCCGAGGAGGCCTACGAGGCGCTGCCTCGGTTGGCAGACAAGGCCGGGGTATCCGACGTCGTCTACAAGCGGGTGCGGGCCGAGTACGAACACCACCTGGAGGTCGTACGTGCCAAGGAGGCCGGCGACGAGGAGGTGGCGCAGTCGGAGGTCCAGTACGCGGCCCTGCGGCTGGAGCTGATCGCGCACAAGCGGGCGACCGTCGTGCGGTTGCGCGACGAAGCCGCGATCGACGACATCGTGTTGCGCACGATCCAGCGCAAGCTCGACGTGGAGGAAGTGCGGCTGTCCAGGCGCGAGGTCGACGACGACTGAATTTGGCGCGTGACCACTCCTCGGGAGCGCGTGCTGGGCCGGATCGCCGACCACCTCGCCGGGCTCGGGCGTCCGCTGCTCGTTCTCACGGCTGGTGCCGGAACCGCTCGGGCCCGGCGGGGACCGCCGGTACCGCGAGCGGATCATCGACCTTCGCTTGGACACTCCCTGGACGAGGCCGGAACGGGCTTCGGTCGTGGTCGGCAACTCCGACGTCGATCGTCCCGTGGTGCGGCGGATCGGGCTACCGGCAGAACCGGGTAACGACCACGGCGGTCACGGTGCGAACTCGGTGGACGGTTCCGTGGCGTAGTTCTGCCAGATCGGCACCATGGTCTCGCGCGTCATGGGCTGCCCCGACTCGACCATGGCCTTGAGGTCGCGGAAGTACTGCACGTAGTGGTCCGGCGTGAACGTGGTCAGCATGACCGCCCGCTCGTCGCCCGGGTTGGCGAAGGTGTGCGGTGCGCCCGGCGGGACCGTGACCCACGAGCCGGCTTCGACGTCGTGGTCGTCCTGCCCGATGGTGAACCGCACGGTGCCCGTGAGCACGTAGAAGCCCTCGTCGTGCTGCGCGTGGCGGTGTTGCGGAGGGCCCGGGGTGTGCGGGGGGATGACGACTTCACCGATTCCCAGGCGGTGAGCGGTGTTGCTGCCGTCTTCGAGGATCCGGATCTGTGACGGACCACTGGCGATGAGCTCGCCCTCGCCGGGACGGACGATCGACACCTCGGCCATGAGGAAGCCTCCCTGATGTGATTACAGCTTGTGCAATCACCGTAGCACCAGTGACTGCACAGTGTGCAGTCGCTAGGCTCGGGGCATGCCGCGATGGAAACCGGACGCAGCCGAGCGCCTGCAGACCGCCGCGCTGGAACTCTTCGACCAGCAGGGGTTCGAGCGCACGACCGTCGCCGAGATCGTCGCGCGGGCGGAGCTCACCCAGCGGACGTTCTTCAACCACTTCGCCGACAAGCGCGAGGTGCTGTTCAGGCTGAGCTCGGTGCTCCAGGAGGAGATCGTCCGCGAGATCGCGTCGAGCGACGAGGCCTCGCCACTCGATGCGGTCGTGTCCGCGCTGGAAGTCGTTGCCGACAAGATGTTCGAGAACCAACGCGCCGTGGTGGCGCGCCGCTACGCCGTAATCGCCGCCAACCCGGAGCTGCTGGAGCGCGAGCTCGGCAAGAACGCCGCCCTCACCGAGGCGATCGCCGACGCGCTGCACGCACGATGCGGTGATCCTGAAACGGCGTTCCTCGCCGCCGGTGCCGCCATGCTCGCGCAGCAGGCGGCGTTCCGGCGGTGGACGCGACCGGGCGAGACCCGGACCTTGCGCGATCTCCTGCTGGACGCGGTGCGCTCCCTGCGCACGACCGTCGGTTAGCCGACGAGGGACAGACCCCGGCGGACGGGCTCGGCGACCTTGGTCTCGGCCGACGGAATCTCGACCTCCTCGCCGCCGATCTCGCGGGTGATCCAGGCGCCGGACTCCACCATGACCTTCAGCGTGCGGGTGTCCAGGGCGTTGACTCGGCCGTAGTACCACTCGTCGGTGGCCAGCGGGCCCATGCGGTCGCCCATGCGCTTCTTGATGCCGATGACGCGTTCGAACAGCGTCTGCACGAGTGCCGCGCGGTCGTACGGGCCCTGGAGGCCCTCGCGGATGCGGTCCTCGATGCCGCGCGGGGTGCCTTCGGAGTCGGGCATGAGCATGGTGGTCCAGGCGCGCGACTTCTCGCGGTACTGGAGCTGCTGCATGATGCCCTCGTGCTGAGCGAAGTCGGCGGCGCGGAAAGCCTTGCCGCGCCAGCGCTTCTGCAGGTTCACGGCGAGCGACAGGGCGCTCTTGAGGCCCGTGTTGAGGCCTCGGCCGGGCCAGAAGTGCAGCGAGTTCGCGGCGTCGCCGAGCAGGAAGCCGAACGTCGACGGCGCGAGCTGCGCGGTGAACTTCGACATCTGCTGCATGCCGAGCGTGAACGAGTTGATGCCGACGACGTCCGCCACGCCGACGCCGAAGAAGCGCAGGCCGTCGAGGATCCGGGGCCACAGGTAGGAGAGCTTGTCGACCGACGGCTTGAAGACGGCGCGGTGGCGGTCGCAGACGAAGCGGCCGTTCGAGGCGGGACGCATGGTGCAGCCGAACTTGCCGATGCACGAGATCGGGCCGCTCTCCCCCAGGGCGACGATCTCGGAGGCCTCCTCGGCGGTCAGGCGCATGTTGATGAAGCCGCCGCCGAGCGAGTTGAAGAGGAACCTGTTCTGCGCCACGGTCAGCGGGACGGTGTGCTCGTCGGGCGACTTGGCGGTGACGCGGATGCCCAGGACGCGCTCGTCGAGCGGCGAACCGTCCACGGAGAACAGTTCCCGGCTCGGCGTGCCGAACTGGTCCTTGAACGCGTCGCGGGTCGCGGAACGGGCGCCGTCGGCGATCGCGAGCACGTGCAGGCCGTCGAAGCTGGTCGGCGGGGTGTAGGCGCCGGGAACGACCTCGATGCCGTAGACGTCCTGCGCCATGTCGAGCAGGCAGTCCTCGATCCAGCGGATCTTGATGTTGCGCGGACGCCCCTTGGACGCCGGGGAGTCGGGTCCGAGCGGCCACATCTCGGAGAACTTGCCGGGCGTGAAGAGCCGCTCCTGCACCGCGGCCGGCAGCGCCGCCCAGACGTTGCTCTGCAGCGTCACGACCTGCTCGCGGCGATTGTTGCCCTCAGCCAGGCCCTTCCACACGACCCGGTTGCCCTGACGCATCCAGCGGCGGTCGTGCACCCGGACCGAGACCTGCTCCCCCAGCAACGACTTGATCGAGCACGCGAAGGCGAGGCCGACCGGACCGCCACCCGCCACGTCCACCCGCAGTGGCGTGGACCTGCGCAGCGGAACGATCTTGCTGCCCTGCTTCGGCAGCATGACCGTCGGGCCGCAGCGGCCGATCAACACCGTCTTCTCGTCAGCCATGGCCCATCCCCCTCGTTCCCGTTGTACGGCGGGAACACGTAGCGAGACGGGAGGCGGTTCAACGAGATTCGAGGAAATTTTTCCAGGCGGCAGAAGTGAAGGTCAGGACGCCTCCGGACGGGTTCTTCGAGTCACGGACCAGAGCGTCGGAGGACAACGACACCTCGACGCAGTTGTCGTCCTCGGTCGCGCCGCTGTAGCTGCTCTTACGCCAAGCGCGGGCCTCGCTCATTGAGTTCCTCTCGCGGTCGGCCGACGTAGTCCGCCAGCACCTTCCGCGATTGTTCCTCATCCAGGGCCACCTCGGCCAAGCGGTCGAAGAGCAACCGAGTCCTCGCGATGGCGCCCGGATCCTGCACGAACACCTTCGCCAGGTCGGTCGAGGTGAACGCCACGGGCATCGCCTTGTCGTACTCCCACAGCACGCAACTGGTGGCCACGAGCTTCGCCGTCGCAGGGACGATTCGAATCGTGGGCGCGCCGAACAGCAGCTTGGCGTACTGGTCTTCCATGATCTGTGCGTCGCCGACCTGTGTCTGCAGCGCGTGCTCGTGGATGTAGAACAAACAGGTTGGTCGATCGTGCCGGTTCAGGATGACCTGCCGGTCCATCCGGAACTTGACCACCGTGGGAATCCGCTCCTCCACGATGTACCCGCCCATCCGGTACAGGCTGTCGGCGTACTCCGGTGTCTGCGACAGACCTGGCACCGCCTGCGGGTCGTAACTGGTGATCATGATGGCGGTCGCCTCCGCCATCGCCAGTGTGCGGAGGTTGTCCGAGACCTGGACGATGTACTCCTCGAACGCGTAGCGGAAGCGGCGTTTGAAGTCCTCGAAGAAGTCGATGTCCTTGCCGAGCATCGAGAGGTACTGCACGAGGTCGATCTCGCTGGGGCGGTACTTGCCGTTCTCCAGCGTGGAGACCTTGCTGGGATCCCAGCCCAGGCGGACGGCCAGTGCGGCGCCCGTGAGTGCGGACGACGTCTCGCGTACTTTGCGCAGTTCGTCGCCCAGATCCCGGCTGTATGCGGTGGATGGAGTACTGGTGGCCATTCCTCGACCGTAGGGCTTGCTCGAAGAGCAACAAGGGGCTCGTTCGGGTGAAAACGGATGGGCTGATCTTCAGCTCGTTGCCAGGAAACTCGCAGCTCTGGCACAGCTTGGCGGACGACCATCCCCAGCCATGACTCGACGTCGCAGATCCCTGGTGATCAACGGACTGCTGGTGGTGGTGCTCCTCGGCGCCGGCGTGGCCGGCTACCTGGTGTTCTTCGGTTCCTCCGGCAGTGCCCAGCCCACCGCCGCCCGCACGACCGCCGCCGCGAACCGCGACGTCAGCGAGGTGGTGACGGCGTCCGGGACGGTGCAGAGCTCGTTCAGCGCCGCCGCTTCGTTCGGCGCGAGCGGCACGGTCACCGAGGTCAACGTCCAGGTCGGTGACGTCGTCACCAAGGGCCAGCAGCTCGCGAGGCTCGATCCGACGCAGGCGCAGCTGCAGGTCGACATCGCGCAGGGCAACCTGAACGCCGCGCTGGACAAGGGCACCGCCACGACCGCGTTGCTCACGGCGTACCGGCAGGCGCAGCTCGCGCTCCAGCAGGCGAAGGACACGCTGGCGTCCACCACGCTGACCGCGCCCGGCGACGGCACGATCACGTCGGTCACCGGCGCTGTCGGTCAGAAGGTCAGCAGTGGCAACACCTCCAGCACCGCCGCCGGCACGACCACCACGGCGCCGTCCGGGTTCGTCGTCGTCACCGACCTGAAGAACCTGGTGGTGCACGCGAACGTCTCTGAGTCCGACGTCAGCAAGCTCAAGGGAGACCAGGCCGCGACCGTCACGGTCAACGCGATGCAGTCGCAGCCGGTCCAGGCCAAGGTGACGCAGGTCGATCTCACTCCCACGACCGCGAACAACGTCGTGCAGTACGGCGTGACGCTCACCCTGACCGAGCCACCGGCCGGACTGAGGCCGGGTCAGTCGGCGAGTGTCGAGATCACCGTCGCGGGGGCCACCAACGTGCTCGCCGTGCCCGCCGCGGCCGTGCAGACCGTCGGCGGCGCGAGTTCCGTCGCGGTGCTGGAGAACGGGGCGGAGACGCGCAAGGCCGTCGAGATCGGCGTGCGCGGCGACCAGTACGTGGAGATCAAGTCCGGGCTGTCCGCGGGCGAGGAGGTCGTGCTGCCGCAGGTGACCACGTCGACCAATCAGAACCGCACCGGCCAGCAGCAGGGCGGCCAGTTCCCCGGCACCGGCGGCCAGCGCAACGGTGGCGGCTTCACCGGGACCGGCCGATGAGCCCGGTCATCGAGGTCCGCGACCTCCGCAAGACCTACGGCAGCGGCGACACGGCCGTGCACGCGTTGCGCGGTCTCGATCTCACCGTCCAGAAGGGCGAGTACATCGCGATCATGGGCGCGTCGGGGTCGGGCAAGTCGACGCTGCTCAACATCCTCGGGTGTCTCGACGTGCCGTCGGGCGGCAAGTACCTGCTCGACGGGATCGACACGGGCGAGTTCGACGAGGAGCAGCTCTCGTTGCTGCGCAACAGGAAGATCGGTTTCGTCTTCCAGTCCTTCAACCTGGTGCCGCGCACCACGGCACTCGCGAACGTCGAGCTCCCGCTGGTGTACGCGGGAGTTCGGCGTGCCCAACGCCGGGAGCGGGCGCTGGCGGCGCTCGATCTCGTCGGCCTCGCGGACCGGACCCACCACCGTCCCAACGAGTTGTCCGGCGGTCAGCAGCAGCGCGTCGCCATCGCACGGGCCCTGGTCACGTCGCCCGCGATCGTGCTCGCCGACGAGCCGACCGGGAACCTCGACACCGACTCCAGCCGTGAGGTGCTGGGCATCCTCGACCGGCTCAACGCCAGCGGGCGCACGGTCGTGCTGATCACGCACGAGGACGAGGTCGCCGCGCACGCCATGCGGACCGTGCGGGTCGTCGACGGCAGGGTCGCGGGGGTGCTGGTGTGAGGATCTTCGAGATCGCCGCCTTCGCCGTGCGGGGGCTGACCGCGAACAAGATGCGGTCCGGGCTCACGACCCTGGGCATCCTGATCGGCGTCGCGTCGGTGATCCTGCTGATCGCGGTCGGCAACGGCGCGTCGAGCGCGGTGCAGCAGAGCATCGCGGGGCTCGGCACGAACATCCTGACGATCAGCCCGCAGCGCGCCCAGCCCGGCAGCACGGCCAAGCCGCTGACCACGGCGGACGCGGCGGCGCTGGTGGGTCAGGACTCCCCCGACGTCCGGTACGCCTCGCCGGTGGTGTCGGCGCAGGCGACGGCCGGGTACGGCGACACCACGCACGACATCGGCCAGTTCGTCGGTTCGGACCCGCGCTACTTCGACACCACGAACAGCGCGGTCGCGCAGGGGAACCTGTTCTCCGACAACGACGTCCAGCAGGCGCGCAAAGTCGTCGTGATCGGCTCGACCGTGGCCACGCAGCTCTTCCCCGGCATCGATCCGATCGGGAAGTCCATGCTGGTCAACAACATCCCGTTCACGGTGGTCGGGGTGCTGGCGGCCAAGGGGTCCAGCGGGTTGCAGGACGCGGACGACCTGGCCGTGGCGCCGCTGACGACGACGCAGAACGCGTTGACCGGGTACGGCAGCCTCACCCAGATCGTGGTGCAGGCCCGGTCCGCGGACGCGTTGCCGGACGCGCAGGCCCAGGTGACGACCATCCTCAACGGCCGGCACAAGATCGCCGGCACGGCCGACTACCGGATCCTGAGCCAGGACCAGCTGCTGACCGCGCGGACCGCGACGACGGAGACGTTCACCGTGTTGCTGGCGTCGGTGGCCGCGATCTCGTTGCTGGTCGGCGGGATCGGCATCACGAACATCATGCTGGTGACCGTCACCGAGCGGATCCGGGAGATCGGCATCCGCAAGGCCGTGGGGGCTCCTCGATCCTCGATCCTCGGGCAGTTCCTGATCGAGGCGACGCTGCTCAGTTTGTTCGGCGGCGCTCTCGGGGTGGCTGCGGGCGTGATCGGCAGCCGGTTCACCATCGCGGGCATCCAGCCCGTGCTCGTGCCGTCGTCGGTGCTGCTGGCGTTCGCGGTGTCGGCGTTGATCGGCCTGTTCTTCGGCAGCTACCCGGCTTCCCGCGCCGCGAAGCTCCGTCCCATCGAAGCCCTCAGGCACGAATAAGGAGTCTCGGACGTGACCAACCCACTCGATCAGCCCCTGGAGAACGACATCTCGGCTGAGCTGGAGGAACGCAAGGCGGGCGTCGGCAAGACCACGATGGTCCTCGGCGTCGCGGTGCTCGCGATCGTGGCGTTCGTCGGCGGGGTGTTCGTGCAGAAGTCCTTCGGTGCCAGCGAAACTCCGGCGCGCCAGAACGCCGCCGGTCGGCAGTTCGGCGGCACACCGCCCTCGGGCCAGAACCGGCCGAACGGGCGCGGCACCGTCGGCACGATCGACCACGTCGACGGCACGACCGTCTACGTCAAGACGCAGAACGGTGAGGTCGTGAAGGTGTCCACTGCGGACACGACGAAGGTGGAGATCAGTTCGGAGGGCGAGCTCACCGATCTCAAGGCGGGTCAGCAGGTCGTCGTGCAGGGCCAGGCCGGTTCCGACGGAACGGTGACCGGGCAGACCATCACCCAGCGGCCGTGAGCTCCCGTGGCCGGTTGCTCGTCGTCGAGGACGAGCCCAGCATCCGCGAGCTGCTGTGCGCCAGCCTGCGGTTCGCGGGGTTCACCGTGACGAGCGCGGCGACCGGCTCCGAGGCCTTGCAGGCGGCACGTGACGACTCGCCGGACCTGGTGCTGCTCGACGTGATGCTGCCCGACCGGGACGGGTTCGAGGTGGTGCGGCGGCTGCGTTCCTCGGGCGTGCGGGTGCCGGTGCTGTACCTGACGGCGCGCGACGGCACGGACGACCGCGTCACCGGTCTGACGATCGGCGGCGACGGGTACATCACCAAGCCGTTCAGCCTGGAGGAGGTCATCGCGCGGGTGACGGCGGTGCTGCGCCGCACCCGTCCCGGCACGGAACAACTGACGTGCGGGGAGCTGTCGCTGGACGTGGACAGCCACGTCGTGCGGCGCGGCTCGCGGGTCGTGGAGCTGTCGCCGACGGAATTCCGGCTGCTGCACTACCTGATGCGCAACAGCGGCCGCGTCCTGTCGAAGGCGCAGATCCTGGACCAGGTGTGGTCGCACGACTTCGACGGCGACGTCGGCGTGGTCGAGTCCTACATCTCGTACCTGCGGCGCAAGGTGGACGGCACCGAGCCGCGCCTGATCCACACCGTCCGCGGCCTCGGGTACATGATCCGCCCATGACGTTGCGCGTGCGGCTGGTGGTCGTGCTCGTCGCCCTGGCGGCCGCGGGCCTGTTCGTGACGTGGCTGATCGGGTCCACCGTGATGGAGCGCTACCTGCTCGGCCAGCTCGACGCGCGGCTGGACCGAGTGGTGTCGACGCCGCGCACACTTCCGTTGCGCGACAACGTGGTGCTGCGTTCCGCGGACGGCGTGCTGTCGGGCACCTCCTTCGACGGCCTGCCGGCTTACGGCACGTTGACGCCCGGCGAGCACGTCACGGTCGGTTCGCGGCGGGTCGTGATGCGGCAGTTCGACGGGGCCGAGCTGGTCGCGGCCGTGGACCAGTCGGAGGTGGACCGGGCGGTCGGTGACCTCAGGGTGGCGTTCCTGCTGATCAGCCTCGGGGCGTTGGTCCTCGTCGGGATGGCCGGGTATGCACTGGTCAGGGCTTCGACCCGGGCGCTGGAGGAGGTCGAGCAGGTCGCCGGGGAGATCGCGGCCGGTGACCTGTCGCGGCGGGTGCCGGTGCGGCGGCCGGGGTCGGAGGTGGGGCGGCTGGCGTCCGCGCTGAACACGATGCTGGGGCAGATCGAGGCCGCGTTCGCCGTGCGGGTCAGCTCGGAGAACCGGATGCGGCAGTTCGTCGCCGATGCTTCGCACGAGCTGCGGACGCCGTTGACGTCGATTCGCGGGTATGCCGAGTTGTACCGGCAGGGTGCGGCCACCGATCCTGCCGAGGTGTTGCGGCGGGTCGAGGACCACGCCGCGCGGATGGGGGTGCTGGTCGACGACCTGCTGCAGCTGGCTCGGCTGGACTCGTCGCAGCCCCTGACCTTGTCCGCCGTGGACCTGGTCGTTGTGGTGACCGATGCCGTGGCCGAGGTCCGGGCCCACGAGACGAACCGTCTCGTCTCGTTGGAGTTGCCGGCAGGGCCGGTGCCGGTCGAGGCGGACGAGGCGCGGGTGCGGCAGATCCTGACGAACCTGCTCGACAACGCGCTGGTCCACACGCCCGCTGGGACGCCGATCGAGGTTCGGCTGACTCCGGGCTCGATCGTGGTCGCCGATCACGGGCCGGGACTGACGCCTGAGCAGGCCGCGCGGGTGTTCGAACGCTTCTACCGCGCGGATCCCGCTCGCGGCCCCGGTGGGAGCGGGCTGGGGCTGTCGATCGTGGCGGCACTGGTCGCCGCCCACGGGTGGCGGATCGAACTGGACACCGCGCCCGGCGAGGGCGCGGTGTTCCGGGTGCTATTCGGGGCGTGAGCGGTGGGGCCAGGTCGCTGACCGGGGCACGGTCCGCCGCACTCGACCTGCTGAGGACGGCGCTCATCAGTCAGGCAGGGCACCCGCCTCGCTGACGGGTCATCTCCGCGCCGCCCAGACGCTGCGTTCGGTGCGCAGGGCCAGATCGTCGCGCCGCAACGCGTCTTCGAGGACTTCCGGGTCCAGCTGTCGCCGCAGGACGATGCGGGCGTAGCGTTCGACGGCCTCGGACCGTTCGACGTGGACGGTGATCGTGCGGTCGCCCTCGACGGTGAACCCGGCTCCGGTCAGCATCGGACCCCAGTCGGCACCGCGGTGCGGCATGCGCTCGTCGTGGCCGTCCGGGCCGTGTTCGGGAAGGAACTGCGGCATGCCGGCCAGCTCGACCACGGCGAGCAGCCCGCCGGGCGCGAGGGTCTTGTGCAGCTGGGCGAGAGCGTGGCCGGGGTCGGCCATGTGATGCAGGGACGCCGAGGCCCAGATCAGGTCCGGGGTGCCGAGGTCGGGCCAGTCCGAGTCGAGGTCGGCGACGACGGTGTGCACCCGGTCGGCCAGACCCCGTTCGCCGGCCTGGGTGCGGAGGCGCTGGAGATGCTCGACCGAGGAGTCGACGGCGGTGACGTGGGCTTCGGGGAAGCGGGTCAGCAGGGCGAACGTGCCCGCACCAGTCCCGGCTCCCAGGTCGACGATGTGGCGGGGGTTCGCGGTGGGGAGCCAGTCGATGATGCCGGCGGTGTGGTCGGCTAGGAGTTCGGCGTCGAGGTCGAGGACCTCGGCCTGGTCGGCATTGTCGCCGTGCCCGTGCCCTTGCCCGTGGCCGTGTTGGTGACCATGGCCGTGTTGGTGACCGTGGCCGTGGCCATGTCCGTGTTCGCTCATGGCCCCAAAGTAGGTCGGCCATGCGTCAGATGCACGGCGTCTTGCGCATTGCGCAAGACGATAGGCCTCCACGGTGCCGCCCGCGCAAGATCACGCCTTCTTGTCGGCGTTGTGGCCGCGCCGCGCCTCCCGGTCGAAGATGCCGAGGATCTCGCACGGACCACCCGCCGTGCCGATCGCGTGCGGCAGCATCGTCGGGAACTCGGCGGCCTGGTTCGTCTCCACCCGAAGCCTTCGGTTGCCCAGCAACAGCACCGCCGTGCCCGACAACACCACCAGCCATTCGCGGCCGGAGTGCGCACGCAGGGAAGCGGGGTTGTCGGGCGGCGGAGTGGTCATCCGCTGGCGCATCACGGTCATGCCCGGCTCGGCCTTGATCGGCCACCGCATGTTGCCGGACGCGCCGTCGAGCATCGGGCTGACGATCACGTCGTCGGTGTCGGTCTCGACCAGCTGGTCCAGCGACGTGTCGAGCGCCCTGGCCAGCGTCACCAGCTGGTCCAGGGCGAGACGGCGCTGGCCGTTCTCGATGCGGCTGAGCGACGACGGGCTGAGCTTGGCGCGGCCGGCGAGCTCGTCGAGCGACCAGCCCTGGGCGACCCGCAGCGCGCGAATCCGCTTGCGCACCAGGCCGTCCAGGTCACCGTCCTCTTGGATCATGCAGTCGATGCTAGGCCTCGATGAGCAGGTCGAGCAGCTTCTGCGGGGGCTCGTCGCCGAACAGGCTCTGCACCATCTCCTCGGAGTCCGCCGCGGTGTGGACGGCCCGCACGAACATCGCCTCCTCGTACTCGGCGAGCGCGGTCTCCACGTCCTTGGTGGCCAGCGCCTGCCCGAGCTCGGCGGCGTCCAGCATGGCCAGGTTGGCGCCCTCACCGTTGGGCGCCATGAGGTGCGCGGCGTCGCCGAGCAGTGTCACGCGTGGCACTCGTTCCCAGCGGTGCTCGGCCGGCAGGGCGTAGTGCGGGCGGAACACCGGTTCGGTGTCGGACTCGGTGATCAGCTTCGTGATCTCCGGCGCCCAGCCCTCGAACTCCCCCTCGATCCGGCCGAGGTCGTCGAACCACTCCAGCGGGCGGCTGAACTCCACGTAGGCGTGCAGCGTGCCGCCGCTCTCCCGGTGCGCGAAGATCCCCTTGCCCTGACCGGGGGCGAACATCGAGCCACCACCGACCACCTTCGCGACCTCGGGATGCCGGGTGTCGGCGTCGTAGAGGTAGGTCTCGACGAACGACATCCCGGTGTACTCGGGCTTCGCGTCGGTGACCAACGCCCGCACCCGCGACCACGCGCCGTCAGCGCCCACCAGCACGTCAGCGTCAACGGTGCTGCCGTCGGCGAACGTCACGGTCCTGCCCTCGACGCCGGTCACCTTGCAGCCCCAGCGGACGGTGCCCGGAGGCAACGAGTCGAGCAGCATCTGCCGCAGGTCGGCGCGCTGCACCTCGGGACGGCCGCCCGTGCCGTCGTCGCCCTTCTCGAACAGCACAGCGCCGTCGGAGTCCAGCACCCGCATGGCTTGGCGACCGGGCAGCACCAGGCGCTGGAACTCGTCCATCAGGCCCGCGGCCTCGACGGCGATCTGCCCGTTGTAGTCGTGGATGTCGAGCATGCCGCCCTGCGTCCGCGCCGACGGCGACTCCTCGGCCTCGTAGACGGTGGACGGGATGCCGTTGACGTGCAGCACGCGGGCGAGCGTGAGGCCGCCGGGTCCGGCACCGATGATCGTGACGTGCATGTGGTGCTCCCCTGGAGATCGTGCCGCCTCCCTGACGGCACGACCAGGTTCGCCCGGCCCGCTGGCACCCTCCGCACACCTCGCTGGCAGCGGCTGGCAGCCCCTGTCACGCACCAGGAACAACTCCTGATCTGTGCGCAGTAGCCTGACCGGCGTGAGCTACCGCTACGAGATCACCCAGGCAGTCGTGCGGCAGGGCGTCATCGCGATCGTTCGCACCACCGACGCTTCCTCCGCCGTTCAGGCCGCTGTTCCGTTGCTGAACGCCGGGATCACGTCCCTCGAGTTGCCGTTGACGAACCCCGGTGCGCTGGAAGCGATCCGGCAGCTCCGCGCGGACCATCCGTCCGCGGTGATCGGCGCCGGCTCCGTGCTGGACGAGGCATCCGCCGTCGCCGCGGTGCGCGCCGGTGCGCAGTTCCTGGTGGCCCCCAACCTGAACGTGTCGGTGATCCGGGCCGGGCACCGGTACGGGGCCGCCGTGCTGCCGGGGGCCGGATCGGTGTCCGAGGTCGTGCAGGCTCTCGAGGCCGGGGCGGACGCGGTGAAGGTGTTCCCCGCTCCCACGCCTCAGTGGGTCAGGGATGTGCTCGCTGTGCTGCCGTACGCGCCGCTCGTGCCGACCGGTGGTGTCGCGCCCGCCGACGTGCCGGCGTGGCTGGAGGCCGGAGCCGTGGCGTGCGGGGTCGGTTCGGCCCTCGCCCGCACGCCGATCGACGAGATCAAATCCCTGATCGAACGGACCTTCAGCTCTTAATCGATACGACACCTTCGGGTCACCCCAGGTGGTTGTGAAAGACTTTCACGTCCGCCACCATCGGGCTCCATGCGCCTGATCACGCTCGCCGTCGCCGCCGCGCTGACGATCTCGCTCGCCACCCCGGCGGTCGCGGCCCCCGCTGCTCCGAGGATCGCCACCTACAACGTCTTCATGCTGTCGCGGAACCTCTACCCGAACTGGGGTCAGGTCGCCCGCGCCGACCTGATCGACAGCACCGGTGTGCTGAACGGCCAGGACGTCGTCGTGCTCAACGAGGCCTTCGACAACGCCGCCTCGGACCGGTTGCTGGCGAACCTGCGCGACACGTACCCGCACCAGACGCCGGTGCTGGGCCGCAGCAAGGCCGGGTGGGACGTGACGAGCGGCAGGTACAGCGACTCGACGCCGGAGGACGGCGGTGTCGCGGTGCTGAGCCGGTGGCCGATCACCACGCGGGTCCAGCACGTCTACCGGGACGGCTGCGGCGCGGACTGGTTCTCCAACAAGGGGTTCGCGTACGTGCGGATCGACGCGCCGGCCGGGCCGCTGCACGTCATCGGGACGCACATGCAGGCCGAGGACTCGGCCTGCACCAGCGCGCCGGGCGGGTACCGGGCGAAGCAGCGGGCCGAGATCAGGGCGTTCCTGACGGCGCGGAACATCCCCGCGGCCGAGCCCGTGTACGTGGCGGGCGACCTGAACGTGGTCAAGGCAAGCGCCGAGTTCCCGCAGATGGTGTCGGAACTGGGCACGCGGACGCCGGAGATCGGCGGGCACCCGTTCTCGTGGGACTGCGCGGACAACAGCGTCTGCCGTGACCAGTACGGGCCGGAGTACGCCTCCGAGCACCTCGACTACGTGTTGACGATCCAGGGCCCGTTGCTGCGCAACGAGACCCGGCGGGTGAAGAGTCCTGAGTGGTCGATCTGGTCTTGGGGGCGCAAGTACACCTTCAACGACCTGTCCGACCACTACCCGGTCTTCGCTAGCTGAGCGCGGGCGCGACCGTCAGGCCGAGCTCGGGCATCCCCAGCCAGTCCAGGGTGGCGCCCGAATCGGCCAGCTTGATCCGCACGGCGTAGACGCTGAGCAGCAGGGCCTGCAGCGAGTCGATGCCGTACGCGGCAGCGACCTCGTCGTCCCCGATCTGATGTGGACATTCGTAGTCACCGTTGTCGCTCAACGGGTCCGGGCGCGGGGCACCGAACCTGATCACCACCTCGAAGGGTGATCCGTCCGGTGCCCTGCCCTCGATCTGCCGTTCGGCGATGACTGCGCCCAGGTCCATACCGCTCAGCCTAGTGCGTTCACCAGTCTCCGGGCCTGGACGGCCGTCTTGCTGGAACCCTTGCGGGCCGCCATCTCCGCGAGGCCCTCGACGGTGCCGCCGGGCTGGAGCCGCTGAGCCAGCTCGACCGCGAGCTCGACCAGGTCCGCGACCCTGTTGTGCGACCACGCCTTCGGCAGCGTGGTCGTCAGCAGGTCCCAGATCTGGGCGGTGGCACCGGAGCGTGCCGCGTCGCGCAGGCACGGCACCACGCGGTTCAGCGCGAGTTCACCGCGTTCCAGCAGCAGGCCGACGACCTCGCCCAGTGCTTTGCCGTCGAGGTGGTCGCGGGCCGCGAGGATCAGCAACGCGTCGGCGGCGTGGGCGCGGGCGACCGTTCCCTCGGCGCCGAGCCCGTAGGCGAGCGCCAGGTGGGTGGCGACGCCGATCGGGCCGTCCGCCTCGGCGAGCGCGGGCAGCACCGGGCCGTCGTCGACCTTCGACTCCCGGCCGTTCGCGAGGAGCGGCACGAGGAACGCGGCGACGACCTCGCGTTGCGCGGGCAGGACAGCGGGCCAGCACACGAGCATGGCGCCCCAGCCGTGACCGAACCAGTACCGCTCCGGATCGACCAGGCCGGGCGTGAGCGTCACGAGCAGGCGCTTCTCCGGGGGCGGCGGCGTGCCGTAGAAGTAGCGCTGCTCACGCGTGCGTTCGACCAACTCAGCCACCGGGTCGCTCAGGTCCTCGAGCCACTCGCGCAGCAACCTGCCCGCGTTGCTCGTGAGCGACGTGAAGTCCTCGGGACGGGTGTCGCGCGGCAGCCGGTGGTAGGCCTGCCGGAGGTCACGGGGCCACGGTTCCCAGTTCTCCGCCTCGGCCTTGACGAGGCGTTCGAGCAGCGTGGCGGCGTCGAGCAGGCCGGACATCTCGGTCGGGGTCGACACCAGTGCCGGGCGCGGCGAGGCGACGAGGCCCTTGGCGATCTCGTTCAGCCTCTTCGCGAGTTGCAGGCTGACCGAGCCCACCTCCGCGCGCCTGAGCTGCTTCAACCAGGTCCTGGCGGCCTCCAGCACCGACTCGATCGGGCCGGCTGGTGCCACCTGGCCTGACACGGCGGCGATGACCGAGACGAGCACCGACCAGCAGTCGCGCCGGGCGTGGTCGGGGTAGGTCTCGTAGGCACCCTGGTTCAGCATCCACGGGTGCTTGTCGTAGATCGGCGCGAACGCCTTCGCGATCGCTTCCCCGTCCTGCCAGGCGAAGCGGACGACGGCCTCGATGATCCGTTCCGCGGTCACGAGGTCGACCTGCCCCGCGTCGCGGCCGAAGAGCCCGCGCACCTCGCCGGTCAGCTCGTCCAGCGTGGCGATCGGGTCCGGCCACGGGCGCGGCGTGAACGGTGCGAGCTCGAACGCCTCCTCCGCCACCGTCTCGGCGCCGAGCTGGGCGGCGAGGTCGGAAGGCAGCTGCTCAGCCGATGCCAGCAGTTCGGTTCTCGTGACATCGCTGATCTTGGCCTGGTACTTGGCGATCAGCTTGACGGCCTGGCCGCGCAGGTCGTCCGACTCGTGCGCGAACAGCTCCGCGACGGTCAGCACGACGCCATCCGGAGTGGACTTCGCGTGCTTGCCGAGCCACGTGAGCTGGGTGCGGATGAGCTTCTTCTCGGTGCGGCCGAAGACCCACCGGCTCGCGTCGGCGAGCAGGTCGAAGTCGAGCTTCCCCGCTTCGTCCAACGCCTTCAGCCGGTTCTGTGCGAGGGTGGCGACCGGCAACCGCGAGTCGGGCAGCATCGCGACGTAGTCCCGTGCGTGCTCGGCCGTCTCGTCGAGCGTCACGTCGAGAACCTTGTGCAACGCGAGGAAACCCTCCATCTCCCTGGCGCTGCCGCCCTGCTGGAGTCGCGCGAGGCAGCCGTCGAGGAGAACCTGCCGGTCCGCGCGCTCCTTCAGGAACTGCGGCCACTGCCAGGTGTTCGCGAAGAGGGCACCGGCTCCGGCGACCTCCAGCATGCGCGGGATCAGCGCGTCGAATGACGGGCGCCAGCGCGTGTGGCCGCCGTAGTCCATGAACGCCAGCAGGAACCCGTCGGTGTCCGGCGGGTCGTCGCCGCAGAACTCCAGCACGATCCTCAGCAGGTCGTGCCGGCTCGGCTCCCGGGAGGGCATCTTGGCCGCGATCCGCGCGACCAGGTCCGGCAGCCACGCGGGATTGCGGTGCCGCAGCACGTCCAGGGCCTCGAGCGTGCCGTTCTCCTGGCTCGCGCGGTGCCACCAGATCTGGTGGCGCACGAGCCACGGCGTGAGCGTGGACGCGTTCGGGAGCAACCCGATGCCCGCCATGTGCATCGCCGCGGTGTGCTCCCAGTTCCGGCCGGACGCCCGCCGCGCCTTCTCGTACGCGACGAGGCCAGCCGCGCGCTCCTTGCGTTCCTCCGGTGTGAGGCCCTTCAGCACCTCGCCGAGCGCGAGCAGCTGGTTCGACTCGATGAGTGCTTGGATCCCGTCGAAGCTCACGCCGTCCCTCCCAGTGCGTTCATCAGCCTCTTCGCCTGCACGACCGACTTGCTCGATCCCTTGCGGGCCGCTACCTCGGCGAGTCCTGGAACCTCACCGCCGGGCTGGAGCAGCTGGGCCAGTTCGACCGCGAGCTCGACCAGGTCCGCCACCCGGTTGTGGGTCCAGAGCCTCGGCAACGCGGCGGCCAGCACGTCCCAGATCTGCCTTGCCGCGCCGGAACGGGCCGCGTCCCGCAGACCGGGCGCGACCCGGTTCATCACGAGGTCACCGATGTCGAGCAACTGCCCCAGGAAGTCGCCGAGCGCTCCGCCGTCGAGCTGGTCGCGGGCCGCGAGGATCAGGACCGCGTCGACGGCGTGGGCGCGGTTGACGACCAGTTCGGCCCCGAGTCCGTACGACAGGGCGAGGTGCACGGCGGGGCCCGCCGGGCCGTGGGCTTCGGCGAGCATCGGCAGGAGCCGGCCGTCGACGCCCTTCGACGCCGTGCGCGCCCGCAGGTGCGGAATGAGGTGGGCCGCGACGACCTCGCGCTGAACAGGCAACGAGGAGGGCCACCACTCCATCATCGAGCCCCAGGCGTCGTTCTCGCGCAGGAACTGCTCCGGCTCCTCCAAACCGGGGGTGACGGTCGCGTACAGGCCGGTCTCGGCCATGTACGACGAGTACCGCCACGGATGCCGGTAGGTGCGTTCCGCGATGGCGACCTCGGGGTCGGTCCTGTTCGCGAGCCAGTCGCGCACCTTCGCGCCCGCCTTGCTGGTCAGCGACGCGAACAGGCCGGGGTCCGTGTCGCGTGGCAGGCGCTGGAGGGCTTGGCGCAGGTCGCGCTGCCACGGTTCCCAGCCCTCGGCCTCGGCCCTGGCCAGGCGGCCGGCCAGCGTCGCCGGGTCGATCAGGCCGGACATCTCGGTGGGCGTGGAGACCAGGGCCGGCTTCGGCAGGTGGACGAGGCCCCTCCCGATCTCGTACAGCCGCTTCGCGAGTGCGTCCCCGAGCGCCCCGATGCCGTGCTCCGGCTTCCGGTTGTGAGCGAAGTCCAGTTCGGTGCTCACCTCGTGCTTCAGCGGGCGCGGCTTGTCCTGCGCGTCGAGCACCGCTCCGATGAGCTCGGAACGCGGGGTGTGCTGGGAGTCGTCGAACCACGGGGTGTTCTCGGCGAAGGGCCGGATCGCCTGGGCGAGAGCTTCCCTGTCCTGCCAGGCGAACCGGACCACCGCCTCGATGACGCGTTCCGCTGTGGACGGTTCGACGTAGCTCGAGTCGCGGCCGAACGCGCAGAGCAGCTCCCTGGTGAGTTCGTCGAGGGTGGCGATCGGGCTCGGGAACGGCCTGGGCTCGAACGCGGCCAGTTCCGGGGCCTGTTCCTGGGACGTGGTGCCGCCGAGCTGTGCCGCCAGGTCGCCCGGCAGCTGCTCGGCCAGCGCCCGGATCTCGGCCTGCGTCGTGTCGCGAGCGTTGCCGAGGTGCTTCGCGATCAGCGTGACGGCCTGGCCGCGCAGGTCGTCCGACTCGTGCGCGAACAGCTCCGCAGCAGTCAGCACCACGTTGTCCGGGTTCGCCTTGCCGTGCTTGCCGAGCCAGACGAGCTGGGCGCGGACGAGCTTCTTCTCGGTGCGGCCGAACACCCACCTGCTCGCCTCGCACAGCAGGCCGAAGTCGAGCCTGCCGGCATCGTCGAGCCGCTTCAGCTGGTCCTGAGCAAGGCCCGCGACCGTCGACCGCGAGTCCGGGAGCATCGCGACGTAGTCCCGCACGTGCGTCGCGATCTCGTCGACCGTGACCTCGACGACCTCGTGCAGGACGAGGAAACCACCCACCTCGGCGGCCGTTCCTCCCTGCTGCAGGCGGGCCAGGCAGCCGTCGAGCAGCACCTGCCGGTCCGCCCTGTCGCACAGGAACTCGGGCCACTGGCGGCGGGCGCCCATGATCCCGCCACTGCCGGCGACCTCCAGCATCCGCGGGATCAACGCGTCGAACGCGGGCCTCCACCTCGTGTGGCCGCCGGAGTCCATGAAGTGCAACAGGAAGCCGTCCGAGTCCGGCGGGTCGTCGCCGCAGAACTCCAGGACGACGTGGAGGAGGTCCTGCCGCCAGCGCTCACGCGTCGGCATCCTCGCGGCGATCCTCGTGACCAAGTCCGGCATCCACGTGAGCTCGCGATGCCGCAGCACGTCGACGAGAGCACCGATGTTGTCGTCGTGCCGCCGGCTGTGGTGCATCGAGATCTGGTACCGGACCAGCCACGGGGTGAGCGCCGACACGCTCGGCAGCAGGCCCGCACCCGCGATCGCCAGCGGCTCGCCGTGCTGCCAGCGCACGTCGCTCGCCCGGTGTGCCTTCTCGTACGCGATCAGGTCCTTCGCGCACTCCTTGCGCCGCTCGGGGGTGAGGCTCTTGAGCGCCTCCGCCAGCGGGTGGGCGTGACCCGCCTCGATCAGGGCCTGGATCCGGTCGAAGCTCACGCCTTGCCCCTGACCATGTCCGCGGCCAGCACGTGCTTGCACTTGCCGCGCCCGCCGCGGTACTCGGCCCACCACTGGCAGGTGCACGCCTCGCCGTTGACGCGGTAAGTGCCGACGACCGCGGTGTCGCCGTCCCAGCCGACGGCGTTCTGCGCGACGAGCGCCTTCGCGTTGCGCAGCCTGGGGTTCATGGCCTCGACGTCGATGCCGCCGTAGGGCAGTTCGCGGTGGAAGTACGACGCCTCGGCGAGGTCGTAGCCCACGCGGCCGGCCGTGCCCAGTTGTGCCAGCGCGTCCCTGACCCTGGCCGGGGTGAGCCCGGACCGGTCGGCCAGGTCGGCGACGTCCACGCGGGGCTCGAAGTCGAGCAGCGCGCCGACCAGTTCGGCGTCGGTGTCGGCGTCTCCGGCGGCGAGTCCGTCGAGGACCGCGCCTTCGCCGGACAGGCCGCGGGTGACCTCGGGCGACAGGACGAGCGTCAGGCGTTGCGCACCGAGGTCGACCTCCCAGCCGCTCGCGACCGGCTTGCCGTCGGCCGGCGGACCGTAGAGCCGGACGGCCTTCGCGAAGCGCAGCAACGGGATGAGCGTCTCGAGGCGGTTCGGGCCCGCCAGGCACACCGCGTTGGCCGAGGCCGTTCCGCTGAGCCGCAGCGACCTCCCGGACGGCACCGCCCACACCGCCGCACGGCCCTTGGGCAGCGTCTTGAGGAACCGCTGCGCGTCCGCCGCCGAGAGCTCGGCCTTCAGGTCGAACTTCGAGGTGAGGACCTGGGTCTCGGCGAACCCCCGCAACCAGCGCGGCGGCAGCGGGACCTTCTTCTCGACGACCGCGCCGTCGAGCGTGCCGAACTCGACCTGGTCGGGCCCGACCGTGAGGTGCAGCGGGTCGCCCTTGGTCACGCGGGCGAGCGCGCGCCGCAGCGGCTCGTTGACGTCGACGTTCGTGGTGCCGCGGTCGTGCACCTCACCGTCGAGGGCGTCGCCGAGGACGTCCAGGCGCGCGTAGACACCGCAGCAGCCGGAGAACGACTCGAAGCGCAGCCGGTCGCCGTTGCAGGTGACGACCGGGTCCCGCAGGCGCTCGGTGGTGGGCTGGAAGTAGCGGGTGCCGGCGATCTTGGCGATGGCGAGCAACGCCGTCGCGGCCTGCTGCGCGTCGCCGAGGAACCCGGTGAAGAAGCGCGGGTTCGGCGCCCGGCCACCGGAGGTCTGCAGTCCGAGGGCGCGCCGCGTCTCGTCCAGCCGGGAGTCGGCCACGTAGGCGTACGAGTGCATCGCGCCACCCTAGGGAACAGACGTTCGACTCGGCACCCGAATGATCAAACGTAGCGGCGCAGCAGGTCCTCCTCCGTCTCCCTGCGCACGATCGGCCTGGCGACCCCGTCGCTGACGGCGATGACCGGCGGCCGGCAGACCTGGTTGTAGTTCGAGGCCAGGGCGTGGTGGTAGGCACCCGTCGCGGGGACGGCGAGCAGGTCTCCCGCGTGCACGTCGCCGGGGAGGAGCACGTCCTCGGCGAGCACGTCACCGGCCTCGCAGTGCCGGCCGACAACGGTGACGGGCTTGGCTTTTCCGCCGCGGCCCACGAGCCGGACGGCGTACTTCACGCCGTACAACGCGGGACGCGGGTTGTCGCTCATGCCGCCGTCGACGGCCACGAACGTCCGGGTCGACTCCTTGACCGCGCACACCCGGTACAGCGTCACCCCGGCGTTCGCGACGATCGCGCGTCCGGGTTCGACGAGCAGGCGCGGGAGTGGGACGCGGTGCAGCGCGCACTCGTAGTTGAGGGCGCCCTGGACGCGGTGGGCGAACCCCGCGAGGTCGAAGTCCGTGTCGCCCTTGAGGTACGGCGCGCAGAACCCGCCGCCGAGGTCGAGCTGTTCGATCCTGGTGCCGCAGGACGCGATCAGGCCCGCCATCCGCCGCACGGCCTCTTCATAGCTCGCAACGTGTTTCACCTGCGAGCCGATGTGGCAGTGCAGGCCCACGAGTGTCAGCGACGGCTGCTCGGCCACGCGCAGGATCGCCTCCAGAGCGGCGCCGGAAGCCAGTGAGAAGCCGAACTTCTGGTCCTCCACGCCGGTCGCGATCTTGGCGTGGGTGTGGGCGTCGACGCCGGGCGTCACGCGGACCATGACCTCCTGGCCGCGGGTCGCCAGGGCACCGAGCTGGGCGATCTCGTCGAACGAGTCGACGACGATCCTGGAGACGCCGTGCTCCAGGGCCGCCTTGAGGTCCTCGGCGGTCTTCACGTTGCCGTGCATGACGATTCGTGCCGCCGGGAAGCCCGCGGCCCTGGCCAGTGCGAGCTCTCCGGCCGACGACACGTCCAGGGACAGGCCTTCCTGCGCCATCCACCGGTAGACCTCGGGACAGGGCAACGACTTCCCCGCGAACACGACCTCGACGCCGGGGAGTGCGGCGCGGAAGGCCCTCGCCCTGGTGCGGACCGTCCGTTCGTCCAGGACCTGGCACGGGGTGCCGAAGCGGGCCGCGAGCTGAGTGGCGGGGACTCCACCGATGACCAGGTCCTGGCCGGCGATCCGGGTGCCGTCCGGCCAGAGACCGTCCTCCAGCACCGGTTCGGTGGAGCATCCGGTGCTGGGCAACAACTCCGCGAGTGTCATGCGTCCAGCACACGCCTGCCGCGGGTCCGTGCCCAGGTTCCGGACGAGACCCTGACACGGGCGGGCCCCGCCTTGACGCGATCCTGACGACCGCGGTGGCGGGGACCACATCAGTGCTCGCAGCACCCCATCGGCGTCGCCGGTGCCTCGACCGGTTCCTGTGCGGCGACCTCGATCTCCCGGAGGACGCGCGCGCGGTCGGCCGGGCCGAGGTAGCGGCCCCGGCTGACGACGGCGTGGATGCGGCCCACGTTCGTGATGTCCCGCAACGGGTCCGCGTCCAGCACGACCAGGTCCGCCTGCTTGCCCGGCGTGACCGTGCCCGACTCGTGCTCCCGGCCGACGCAGCGCGCGGCGTCGCGGGTGGCGGCCTGGAGGGCCTGGGCCGGGCTGAGACCCGCCTGGACCAGCAACGCCAGCTCGTCGTGCAGGGAGAAGCCCGGGAAGACGTAGGCGAAGCCCGCGTCCGTGCCCGCGACGACGCCCACACCCGCCTCGTGCATCTGCTGGAGCAGGCGCATGCGGGCGTCGCCGAACTTCCGCAGCTCCGCGACTTCCTCAGGCGTGCGGGTGGGGCGGCCGGACATGATCTGCTGCCACTGCGCGCGCAGGCCGACCGGGATGTACCGCATCCGTTCGAGGGCCACCGGATCGTTCGTGATGGTCTCGGGCGAGCGGGACATGTTCCGTTCGACGAAGAGCGTCGGCGACTGCCAGGTCCCCTGCCCGGCCATCGCGGCGAACACCTGCCGGGCGCGGGCCGGTGAGTGGGTGGCGACGGCCGCGCGTTCCATCCGGCCCGCGTGGCGGCCCCACCAGTTCGGGTCGGCCGGGTCGTCGGGCATGGCACGGAGCTGCGCGTACAGGGCGTCGGCGTTGTCCGATGTGGACGTGAACAGGTTGTAGAGGTGTTCGTGGGTGTGCTGCGCCAGCGCGTCCTGCACCGGCACGCGGGCCGGAACGTGCCCGGCGAACGGGATCCGGAGCCTGCGGGCCTCGTCGGCGATGGCGGCGTGGCACTCCGGCGAGAGGAACGAGTAGACCTTGACGAAGTCCGCTCCCCCGTCCCTGGCCCTGCGCACGGCGGCGCGGGCCTCCGCCGGGGTGCGGACGACGTCCGAACCGGGCCAGATGGAGCCGGGTCCGTCGACGATCGTGCTGGCGACCACCATGCGCGGACCGAGGACCTCGCCGGTCTCGATGCGACGGCGGGTGTCGTGGGTCTCGGGCTGGCCCCACATCTCGCGGATGCCGGTGACGCCTTGGACGACGTGCAGTGGCGCGACGGTGTTCTCGTAGAACGTCGCGTGCGTGTGCAGGTCCCACAGGCCTGGGATCACGTACTTCCCGGCCACGTCGATCACCCGCAGGCCGCGCGGGACGTCACGGTGGCGGCCGGCGGCCAGGATCCGGTCGCCGGCCAGCACGATGGTCGCGTCACGGACGGGCGGGCGCCCCGTGCCGTCGACGAGCGTCGCTCCTCGCAGCACGGTCACGCCGCTCGCCGCCATCGCGGGTTGCCCCACGGCACCCAGCGCGACCGCTCCGAGTGCGCCTTTCCCCAGCCAGGACAGCACGTCCCGGCGCGCAAACTCCCCCACTGCTCCACCTTCCCCCGAAGTCCCCTGGCTCCAAGTTAGCGACTTCGGGGCGGTGGGACAGTAGGGCTAGCCGGAGGATCTACGGCCGGATCCACACCGGAAGCGCGATCACGGCTTCCCGTCGACCTCACACCTCGAAGCGGTACCCCATTCCCGGCTCGGTGATGAGGTGGCGCGGGCGGGCCGGGTCGTCCTCCAGCTTGCGCCGCAGCTGGGCGAAGTAGACGCGCAGGTACTGGGACTCGTTGACGTGCATCGGTCCCCACACCTCCTGCAACAGCTGCTTCTGCGACACCAGCCGGCCGGGGTTGCGCGCGAGGATCTCGACGAGACCCCACTCGGTCGGCGTCAGGTGGACCTCGCGCCCGTTCCGCCGCACCTTCTTCACCGCCAGGTCGACGACGAACGACGCCGTCTCGACCACGGGGTCGCAGTCCTCGCGAGACGCGTTGCGGCGCACGGCGGCCCGCAGCCTGGCCAGCAGCTCGTCCATCCCGAACGGCTTCGTCACGTAGTCGTCGGCGCCGGCGTCGAGGGCCTCGACCTTGGCCGACGAGTCGGTGCGCGCGGAC
Source organism: Lentzea californiensis (assembly GCF_024648825.1). Classification (GTDB taxonomy): domain Bacteria; phylum Actinomycetota; class Actinomycetes; order Mycobacteriales; family Pseudonocardiaceae; genus Lentzea; species Lentzea californiensis. The sequence continues at coordinate 345,730 of NZ_JANBBE010000003.1, read as the reverse complement.
AGCACGATGATCGGGATCGTGGTCCAGCCGCGCAGGCCCGCGATCACGTCCACGCCGTCGATGTCCGGCAGGCCGAGGTCGAGCACGACGACGTCCGGCTTGCCCTCGACGGCGACGCCCAGGGCGGATCTGCCGTCGTAGGCCGTCATCACGTCGTAGCCCCGTGCGCTGAGGTTGATCCTCAACGCGCGCACGATCTGCGGTTCGTCGTCGACCACCAGCACTGATGTCATCGGGAACTCTCCTCGTAGACGGGCAGGGAGATGACGACGGTCAGTCCGCCGCCCGGGGTGTCCTCGGCGCTGATCTCCCCGCCCATGGCGGCGGTGAAGCCCTTCGCGACGCTCAGCCCGAGCCCGACGCCCGGTGTGGCGGAGCGGTCGCCGAGGCGCTGGAACGGCGCGAACAGCTTGTGTTCCGCCTTCTTCGGCAGTCCGGGGCCGTGGTCCACGACCCGCAGCTCGACGGACGAGCCGTGGCTGCTCGCTCGGACCGCCACCGGCGACGGGCTGCCGTGCCGCAGGGCGTTGTCCACCACGTTCGCGACCACGCGTTCCAGCAGCCCCAGGTCCGCCAGCACGGGCGGCAGGTCCTCGGCCACCACCACCGACACCTCTCCCCCGATGCCGGTCAGTGCCCTGGCCACGACCTCGTAGTAGCCGACCGGCCGCAGCACCGGCTCGACCGAACCGGTCGCGAGCCGGGACGAGTCCAGCAGGTTGTCCACCAGGCCGGTCAGCCGGTCCGCGGACTCCTCCACGGTCGCCATCAGCTCGCTCACGTCCTCTTCGGACAGTGGCAGCGAGTCGTCGCGCAGGCTCCCGATCGCCGCCTTGATGGACGTCAGCGGTGTGCGGAGGTCATGGCCCACCGCCGACAGCAGGGCCGTGCGCAACTCCGACGTCTCCGCCTTCCGTTGCGCGTGCAGGGCTTCAGCGGCCATCCGTTGCTGCCGCAGTGCCACGAACGTCTGCCCTGCCGCGGCTTCCAGCACCCGCTGGTCGCTCGCGGGCAGCACGCGCCCGCTCAGCCTCAGCCGCACGTCGCCGGTGACCGCCACCTCGGTCACGGGACCGAGATCGCTTCCGGCGCGCTCCACGCACTTCCACGCACCGTCCCGTCGTTCCGCCAGCACGACCGACTCCAGGCCGAAGTTCTCCCGGATCTTCTCCAGCAGCCGGGTCAGCGGATACGGGCTCGTGAGCACGGTGCGCGAGTAGGAGGCCAGCAACGCGGCCTCGGTCCGCGCCCGCGCGCCCTGCTCCGCCAGCCGCGCCGCCCGGTCGACCGTCAGCGCCACCACGGTCGCGACGATCACCATGGCCGCCAGCGTGATCACGTTCTCCGGCGTCCGCACGGCCAGGCTGTAGTAGGGCTCGGTGAAGAAGTAGTTCAGCAGCCCAGCCCCCAGGACCGCGCAGAACAACGCGGGCCCCAGCCCGCCCGCGATCGCCACCACGCACGTGACCAGCAGGAACGCCACCAGGTCGGTCGAGAAGTCCAGCTCGTCGCGCCACAGCGTGCCCAGCGCCGTCACCGCGGCCGGCAACACCAGCGACAGGCTCCAGCCGATGAGGCGGCGCTGCAGCGACAGCGGATCCACGCCGGTCCTCCAGCGCAGCCCTCGCCGCGACTCGTCGTGCGTGACCATGTGCACGTCGATCGCGCCGGACTCCTGCACCACGGCCGCGCCGATGCCCTCGTCGAACGCGCGCGCGACCCGTGACCTGCGCGAGGTGCCCAGCACGAGCTGGGTGGCGTTGACCCCGCGAGCGAACTCCAGCAGCGCCGTGGGCACGTCGTCGCCCACCACCGAGTGGAACGTGGCACCGACGTCCTCGGTGATCCTGCGGGAGCGGGCGATGTGCTCGGGTGTGGCACCGGACAGGCCGTCGCCGCGCAGCACGTGCACCACCAGGAGCTCCGCGCCCGCCCTCGTCGCGATCCGGCGGGCGCGGCGGATCAGCGTCTCGCTCTCCGGGCCTCCGGTGACCGAGACGACGACCCGTTCCCTGGTCTCCCAGGTGTCGGTGATCTCCTTCTCGCTGCGGTACCGCTGCAACGCGACGTCGACCTGGTCGGCGACCCACAGCAACGCCAGCTCGCGCAACGCCGTCAGGTTGCCGAGCCGGAAGTAGTTGCCCAGCGCGGCGTCGATCCGGTGTGCCGGGTAGACGTTGCCGTGGGCCAGCCGCCGTCGCAACGCCTCGGGCGTGATGTCGACCAGCTCGACCTGCTCGGCGCGGCGGACCACCTCGTCCGGCACCGTTTCCCGTTGCCGCACACCGGTGATCCGCTCGACGACGTCGTTGAGCGACTCCAGGTGCTGGACGTTCACCGTCGACAGGACGTCGATGCCCGCTTCGAGCAGTTCCTCGACGTCCTGCCACCGCTTCTCGTTGCGCGAGCCCGGCGCGTTGGTGTGCGCGAGCTCGTCGACCACCGCCACCTCGGGCCGGCGGGCCAGGACCGCGTCCACGTCCATTTCGGACACTTCGAGTTCGCGGTGCCGCACCACCCTGCGTGGCACCACCTCCAGGCCTTCGAGCAGGGAGGCGGTCCTGTCCCGGCCGTGGGTCTCCACGAGTCCGACGACCACCTCCGTGCCGCGCTCCCGGCGCCGGTGGGCCTCGCCGAGCACGGCGAAGGTCTTGCCGGCGCCGGGAGCGGCGCCGAGGTAGATCCTCAGCTCACCCCGGCGACCGTCAACTGGCGCTGTCGATGGCACGGTTCAGCGCAGTCACGTTGACGGTGCTGGTGAAGGTGCCGTGAGTGGCGGAGGCGACCAGTTCCCGCACCTCCTCCACGGACAGCCCGGACGCGCGCGCCACACGGGGCACCTGCAACGCCGCGTACTCCGGGCTGATGTGCGGGTCGAGACCGGACGCGGACGCCGTCACGGCGTCCTGCGGCACCTTGCTCTCGGGCACGCCTTCGCGTTGCGCCACAGCGGTGCGGCGCTCGGCGACGACCTTGGTGTAGTCCTCGTTCAGCTCGCCCTTGTTCGAACCGCCGGACGCGGGCAGCGTCGCGGCGGACGGGCGTAGCACGAAGTACTGGTCTCCTTCGCGTGCGACGGCCACCAGCGTGGTGTCCTGCGCCTCGGCGTTGGCGTGCAGGCCGGGAATCCGCGAGACACCCCACACCGACAGCGGGTAGAGCACCCCGAGGAGCACGGTGAGTGCGAGCAAGGTCCGCAGCCCCGCCCAAGACTGCTTGAGGAAGTTCGTCATTGTTCAGCCGATCCCGGGGATGAGTCGCACGAGCAGGTCGATCAGCCAGATCCCGGCGAACGGCGTCACGACGCCGCCCAGGCCGTAGATCAGCAGGTTGCGCCGCAGCAGCGCCGAGGCACTGGACGGCCGGTACCGCACGCCCTTGAGCGCCAGCGGGATCAGCGCCACGATGACCAGCGCGTTGAAGATCACCGCCGACAGGATCGCGGACTGGGGCGTGGCCAGGTGCATGATGTTGAGCCTGTCCAGCGCCGGGTAGATCGCCGCGAACATGGCGGGCAGGATCGCGAAGTACTTCGCCAGGTCGTTCGCCACGGAGAACGTCGTCAGCGCACCGCGCGTGATCAGCAGCTGCTTGCCGATCTCCACGATCTCGATGAGCTTGGTCGGGTCCGAGTCGAGGTCGACCATGTTGCCGGCCTCCTTCGCGGCCGACGTGCCGGTGTTCATCGCGACACCGACGTCCGCCTGGGCCAGCGCGGGCGCGTCGTTCGTGCCGTCACCGGTCATCGCGACCAGCCGGCCGCCCTCCTGCTCCTTGCGGATCAGGGCCATCTTGTCCTCGGGCTTGGCCTCGGCGAGGAAGTCGTCGACCCCTGCCTCCTCGGCGATGGCCTTGGCGGTCAACGGGTTGTCGCCCGTGACCATGACCGTCCGGATGCCCATCGCGCGCAGCTCGGCGAAGCGTTCCCTCATGCCGGGCTTCACCACGTCCGACAGCCGGATGATGCCGAGCACCTTCCCGTTTCCCGAATGATCGTTTTCGGCGACGACGAGCGGGGTGCCGCCCTGCGCGCTGATCTCGTCGACGATCTCGCGGGCCGTGTCGGTCAGCTCGAACGCCGACGCCGCGCCCTTGCGGATGCTGCGCTCGCCGAGGTCGATGCCGGACATCCTGGTCTGGGCGGTGAACGGGACGAACTCGCCGGTCTTCTCGTGCTCACTGGCGGGTTCACCGCCCGCCAGCTCGAGGATGCTGCGGCCTTCCGGGGTGTCGTCGGCCAGGCTCGCCAGCCGGGCCGCCGCGACGAGCGTCTCGTCGGAGGTAGGGCCGACGGGGATGAACTCGGTCGCGCGCCGGTTGCCCCAGGTGATCGTGCCGGTCTTGTCGAGCAGCAACGTGTCGATGTCGCCGGCGGCCTCGACCGCCTTGCCGGAGGTGGCCAGGACGTTGCGCTGCACCAGCCGGTCCATGCCGGCGATGCCGATGGCGGACAGCAGCGCGCCGATGGTCGTCGGGATCAGGCAGACCAGCAACGCGGTCAGCACGACCACCGACTGCTCGCCGCCCGAGTAGATCGCGAACGGCTGCAGTGCCACGACGGCCAGCAGGAAGATGATCGTCAGCGTCGACAGCAGGATGGTCAGGGCGATCTCGTTCGGCGTCTTCTGCCGTTCCGCGCCCTCGACCAGCGCGATCATGCGGTCCACGAAGGACTCACCGGGTTTGGTCGTGATCCGGACGACGATCCGGTCCGACAGCACGGTCGTGCCTCCGGTGACCGCACACCGGTCACCGCCGGACTCGCGGATGACGGGCGCGGACTCGCCGGTGATCGCGGACTCGTCCACCGTCGCGATGCCCTCGACCACATCGCCGTCGCCGGGGACGACCTCGCCCGCCTCGACGACGACCAGGTCGCCGATCTTCAGTTCGGTGCCCGCCACGACGTCGCCGTCGACGAGCCTGGCGACGGCGTCCTTCTTGGTGCGCCGCAACGAGTCCGCCTGCGCCTTGCCTCGTCCCTCCGCGACGGCCTCGGCGAGGTTCGCGAACAGCACGGTGAACCACAGCCACGCCGCGACGGCGATGGTGAACACGCTCGGATCGGTCACCGCGAACACGGTGACCAGCAACGAACCCGCCCAGACGACGAACATGACGGGACTGCGCAACTGGTGGCGCGGGTCCAGCTTCTTCAGAGCCTCGGGAAGAGCGGCCGCGAGACCGGGCTTGGTGGTCACAGCAGTGCCTCCGCGATGGGACCGAGAGCGAGTGCGGGAACGAAGGTGAGCGCGGCGACCAGGACGATCGAGCCGGTCAGCAGCGTCGCGAACAGCGGCCCGGTGGTGGGCAGCGTGCCCGCCGTGACCGGCACCTTCTTCTGCGCCGCAAGGGATCCGGCGAGGGCGAGCACCGCGACGATCGGGACGAACCGGCCGAACAGCATGCACAGGCCGAGCGACGACTGGAACCAGTCGTTCGTCACCGTGATCCCGCCGAACGCGCTGCCGTTGTTGTTCGACGCCGAGGCATAGGCGTAGAGGATCTCCGACAGGCCGTGCTCTCCCGGGTTGTTGAGAGCGCCCTGCGTGCTCGGCAGGACCGCGGCGATGCCGGCACCGATCAGCAGCACCGTCGGCATCGCGAGGATCGACACCGCGGCGGCCGTGACCTCCTTGCGCCCCAGCTTCTTCCCCAGGTACTCGGGTGTGCGGCCGACCATCAGGCCCGCCAGGAACATCGCGATGATCGCCATCACGAGGATGCTGTAGAGCCCGGTGCCGACACCGCCCGGCGTCATCTCGCCGAACAGCATGTTGAGCAGCGCGGCACCGCCGCCGAGCCCGGTGTAGCTGTCGTGCAGCGAGTTGACCGCGCCGGTCGACGTGCCGGTGGTGGCGTTCGCGAAGAGCGCGCTGCCGGGGATGCCGAAGCGGAGTTCTTTGCCCTCCAACGGCCTGATGCCGTTCGCCTCGGCGGCCCAGATCACCGCGAGCATGGCCGTCCAGATGACGCCCATGACGCTGAGCAGGACGTAACCCTGCTTCCTGTCGCCGGCAAGCCGGCCGAACGTGCGGGTCAGCGCGACCGGGATGACCAGGATGAGGAAGATCTCGATCAGGTTGGTCCACTCGCCCGGGTTCTCGAACGGGTGCGCGGAGTTCGCGTTGAGGACTCCGCCGCCGTTGGTGCCGAGCTCCTTGATGACCTCCTGGCTGGCGACGGGAGCGTTCGCCACGACCTGCCCGTCGACGTCCACTCCGGACTTGAGCGACATCGTGACGCCGAACGCGATCAGCACGATCGCGCCGATGAACGCGATCGGCAACAGGATCCGCAGGGTGCCGCGGACCAGGTCGACCCAGAAATTGCCCAGCCGGTCGGTCTGGTGCCGCACGAACCCGCGGACCAGCGCGATGGCCACGGCCAGGCCGACCGCCGCCGACACGAAGTTCTGCACGGTCAGGCCGATCATCTGGACCGCGTGGCCCATGACGGCCTCCGGCACGTACGACTGCCAGTTCGTGTTGGCCACGAAGCTGATCGCCGTGTTGAACGCCATGCCAGGGCCGATGTCGCCGCGGTCGAAACCGAACGGCAGCAACGATTGCACGCGTTGGACCACGTAGAGGAACACGATGCCGACGAACGAGAAGCCCAGCACGCCGTACGCGTAGGTGCTCCACTTCTGCTCGGCGTCCGGGTTGATCCGCGCGAAGCGGTAGATGGCCCGCTCGGCCTTCAAGTGGCCCTTGGCCGTGAAGACGCGGGCCATGTAGTCGCCGAGAGGCCGGTACACGACCGCTAAGGCCGTGAGGAGGATGCCGGTCTGCAGGAGGCCGGCCACGAGGGGTGACATCAGAACTTCTCCGGCCTGACGAGTGCGATGAACAGGTAGACGATCAGCCCGAGTGCGATCACGCCGGCCACGGCGTTCGCGACGAGTCCCGTGCTCACAACTTCTCCAGTCCACGCACCGTCAGGCCCAGCACGACGAAACTCACGATCAGCAGCAACGCATAGGCCAGGTCGGCCATGACGCCGCTCCCTTCAACGAAAAGACGCTCTTGATGACGCCCGGAAGCGTGCATCAGGAAATGCCTGATCAGGGGGTGCCTGACAACGTCCTTACGGGGGCAGGTCCGGCTTTTACGCGTTCTTGAGGCCGGGGAGACCTGGGTCTCATCCGATCGGTCCTGCCGCGGTCACGAAGTGTGAAATCGTGCCGTGGTGCTGAACGAAGTGGCCGACCTGCTGCCCGCACGAGGCCTGGTCGCGGTCGACGGCGTCGACGGGGCGGGCAAGACGACGTTCTGCGACGCCCTGGCCGAGGCGGTGCGTTCCCGTGGCCGCGAGGTCGTGCGGGCCTCGGTGGACGACTTCCACCACCCGCGGGCGATTCGCTGGCAGCGCGGGAAGACCTCGCCCGAGGGGTTCTTCCTCGACAGCTTCGACTACGCGCGGTTCGCCGGCCACCTGCTCACGCCGTTCGCCGACGGGCGGCCGTTCCGCCGTGCCAGCCACGACCTGGAGACCGACGCGTACGTCGACCCGCCGTTCGAGGTCGCGTCACCGGACGCGCTCCTGCTGGTGGACGGGATCTTCCTGCACCGCGACGAGCTCGTCGCGCACTGGGACTTCTCGGTGTTCCTGGACGTCGCCTTCGAGGTGTCCGTGGCGCGCATGGCCGGGCGCGACGGCAGTCCGTCCGATCCGGACGACCCCCGCAACCGCCGGTACGTCGAGGGCCAGCGGCTGTACCTGGCGGCGTGCGACCCGGCCTCACGGGCCAGCCTGGTGGTCGACCACTCCGCGCATCGACCCCCGAATCGTTACCCGGCGTGATAACGCCTGGTGGCTTCCGGACGACGTAACGACCACAGCGTCCGAACGGCGTAACGAGGAGGCCTCCATGGCGACCACGTTCTGGGCTTGGATCGTGTCCGCGCTAGTCATCGTGCTGCTCGCGGTGGTGGTCCCCAGCCGCCTCGGCGCGCAGAACGTGCTGAGGGACGGCCGCGGCCGCTACAGCCTCTCGCGGGTGCAGGTGACGGTGTGGACCGTCGTACTGCTCTCGCTCATCAGCGGCATGGCGTTCGGCCGGTTCGCGGCCGGGCAGGTCGACGTGGCCGGGTTCCAGATCCCGGACCAGGTGCTGTGGCTCCTGGGCATCTCCGTCGGTTCCGGTGTCGTGGCGGGCGCCATCAAGGTCACGAAGAGCGCGAGCCACCCGGACACCGTGGCCGCGTACCCGCTCGGCGCCGGAAGCGGGCGGTTCTGGGAGATGCTGACCGCCGAGGAAGGTGCGTCGGCGGGCAAGTCGATCGACCTCGCGAAGTTCCAGAACTTCGTCATCACGGTGTTGCTGGTGCTCATCTACGTGGCGCAGGCCGTCTCGGCGTTCAGGGTCGTGGACAACCCCGCCGGCATCGCCGGGCTGCCCGAGTTCTCCGAGGCGTTCCTCGTACTGCTCGCGGTGAGCCACGCCGGGTACCTGCTGGGCAAGGTGCCGTCACCGGCCGGGACCCCCGAGGGCGGCACGATGGCCCAGCGCCTCGCTTCCGCCGAACCTGAGGAGAACGTGGCGATGGTCGTCCCTGGGGTGCGCCCCGCGTGACGTCCACTCGCGGGTGATTCTCACAAGATACGAACGGCGTGGGCCGGGAGTCCGTTCCACCACCGCGCGTAACGCTTGTACACCAGCGGCTCCCGATCACCCAGGAACTTGCGCAGAGCCGCCACCTCCTCGGCCAACCCGGCCCAGTCCTCCTCACCAAGAGCACGGAACGCAGTCACCTCAACGCCTCCGTCCACAGTCGGACGCCACACCCCGGCCACGTACCCGTCGACGAGCACGGTGGGCAGCGTGTCACCGTTGTTGCGGATGACGAGCTTGCGGTACTCCTCCGGAATGATCCGGCTCCGGTCCGCATAGGCGAGCAAGGTGCTGTCCCACATGGCCATCAGCCGCGGCGGAGCCAGAACATCCTCGTCCGAACCCGTCCGCCCAGGAACGTCGTAGTAATCACCGTCCCGAACGAGATCCAGCAACGCCAACGCTTCCCGGATCGTGGTGCGCGGCAGCATGCTGAACTGGTTCATGTCGAGCACGGTCGCCGGCCCGAACCCGGTGAGGTAGCGGCGCAGCATCTCCGCGACGGCCGCCATCCGCTCGCGGGGCTCGGCAGTCACGGCCAGATAGGACGGCCGCAGTCCGAACGACCACGGCCCGCCCGTAGGTGCGTGCACCAACCCGCCGTAGGTCCGCAGCGCCCACCAGACGCCGGGGTCACCCACGTCGCCGACGTGCGAGTGCAGGAGTTCCTCGATCTCCGCCTTCTGGCGGGGAGTCGCGGCGAACTCGAGCAGGTGTTCCAGCAGTGCGTCGGTCTGCTCGATCGTGACGTTCATCGTCTTGAACCGCTTGTCGTACAGCCGTGACGCCCTCAGGGCGGGCAGCATCGCGTGGTGGAACACCGAGTGGTCTTCGGCCGTCACGGCGTGCAGGGTGATCCGCATCAGCGATGCCTTGCGGACCACCCCGCTCGTGAACGCCTCGTCCAGGCCGGCGGGGTCGAAGCCCTCGATCCGGTTCCACAGCGCGATGTACGGCGACGCGGGTTCCTGCGCCTGGATCGCCACGACCCGGTCCACGGCCGTCAGCAGGTCAACCGGTTCGCGCCTCAGCAGCATCTGCCGGTCGAGCGTGGCGCGGTTGAGCTGACGTGCCGTGAAGGTCATGCCGAGATCCTGGCTCACCGCAGCTTCGACGGCCACCAGATTCGTCCGCCGACGTCCACCGAGAGTGCCGGCACGAGCAACGACCGCACCAGCAGCGTGTCGAGCAGGACACCGAACGCGACGATGAACGCGATCTGCGTGAGGAACAGGATCGGCAGCACGGCCAGTGCCGCGAACGTCGCCGCCAGCACCACACCCGCCGACGTGATGACGCCGCCGGTCAGGCTCAGGCCGCGCAGCGTGCCCTCGACCGTGCCCAGTTGCCGGGTCTCCTCGCGCACCCGGGTCATCAGGAAGATGTTGTAGTCGATGCCCAGGGCCACGAGGAACACGAACCCGAACAACGGCACCACCGGATCGGCGCCCGGGAAGTCGAGGACGTGGTTGAACACCAGCGCCGACACGCCCATCGTGGCCGCGAACGACAGCACGACGGTGGCGATCAGCAGCAACGGTGCCAGCAGCGACCGCAGCAGCAGCGCCAGGATCAGGAAGATCACGACCAGCACGATCGGGATGATCAGCATCCGGTCGTGCTCGGAGGTCGTCCTGGTGTCGAGCAACGTCGCCGTCGGCCCGCCCACCTTCGTGCCCTCGATGCCGTCGACGGCCGCACGAAGCCGTTGCACGGTCTCCACCGCGGCGTCGGAGTCCGGCGCGTCCTTCAGCGTGGCCTCGATGCGCACGAGCCCCTCGGCCGTTCCGGACGGCCGCACGTCCGCGACACCGTCCACCTTGGACTTCTGCACGACCTCGGCGGTCTTGTCCTCGGCGGCGATGATCACGGTCGGCGAGCCGGTGCCGCCGGGGAAGTGCCGCGACAGCACCTCCTGTCCCGCAACGGACTCGACCGGGGTCAGGAACACGTCGGACTGGGCGGTGCCGGACGCCTTGAGCTGCGGCAGGAACGCGGCGCCGGCGAGCAGCACGAGCGTGGTGACGATCCAGATCGCCCGCGGCCTGCGGCGCACCAGGTTCGCGACGCGGGCCCAGAGCCCGCTCGTCTCGGGGTGCTTCGAGCCGAACTTCGGGGCGAACGGCCAGAAGGCGCCGCGGCCGAGCAGTGCCAGGGTCGCGGGCAGGAACGTCATCGTGGTCAGCAGCGCGGCACCGATGCCGATGGCGGCGACAGGGCCGAGGCCCTTGTTCGAGTCGAGGTCGCTGAACAGCAGGCACAGCACGCCGAGGATCACCGTGCCGGCCGAGGCCGCGATGGGTTCGATCGTGCCGCGCCAGGCCGTCTTGACGGACGCGAACTTGTCCTGGGTGTCGCGCAGTTCCTCGCGGAACCTCGACACCAGCAGCAACGCGTAGTCCGTCGCGGCGCCGAAGACCAGGATCGAGAGGATGCCCTGGCTTTGGCCGTTCAACGCCAGGACGTCGTTCTTCGCGAGCAGGTAGACGACGAAGCTGGCCAGTCCCAGTGCGAACACGGCCGACACCAGCACGACGACCGGCAGCAGCGGACTCCGGTAGACCACCAGCAGGATCAACGCGACCACGGCGCCCGCGACGAGCAGCAGCAGCCCGTCGATCCCGCCGAACGCCTCGACGAGGTCCGCGACCTGCGCCGCAGGGCCCGTGACCAGCACGGTCAGCCCCTCAGGTGCGCCGCGCGTGCCGTCGCGGAGCTGGAAGATCGAGTCCTTGACGTCCTCGGCCGGGTCGAGCAGCAGGACGACCTGCGCGGCCTGGTCGTCGTTCGGCGAGGGGATGACCGGCGACGCCTGGAAGCCCTTGACCTGGTCGGCGAGGTACCGCTTGTCCTCTTCGGTCAGTCCGCTGGTGCGTTCGACCACGACGATCGCGGGGATCGCCTCCTCGCGCTGGAACTTCTTCTGCAGCTCCGCGACCTGCGTGGACTCGGCGGAGTTGGGCAGGAACGCGCTGCTGTCGTTCTCCGCGACCTCCGACAGCTTGCCCGCGTACGGCCCGGTGAAGCCGCCCAAGGCCAGCCAGACGACGAGCAGGACCCCGGCTAGGACTCGCATCAGACATTCCTTCGATCGTCGAACGTTTCGATGGTCGAAACAGTAAGCTGTGCGCGTGAGCGATGCAACCGACTACGAGCTGGGCATGATGCTGCGCGCGCTGGTGATGGAGTCGAACCGGTTCCTGGAGATCTTCAGCGCCGCCCACGAGTTGCATCCCACGGACATGACAGCGCTGAACCTCATCATGACCGCTCCCATGACACCCGGCACGCTGGCGAAGGCGCTGAACCTCAGCGCGTCGGCGACGACGTCCGTGCTGGACCGCCTGGAGCGGGCAGGTCACGTCGTCCGCGACCGCGATCCCGGCGACCGCCGCCGTGTCGACCTCCGGGTGCTCGACACGGCGACGGAACTCGCCTCCACGTTCTTCCAGCCGCTGGCGCGCGGCTACGCGGCCGCGTGGGAGCGGATGACCGCCGAGGAACGGCAGGTCGTCGCGCGCTTCCTCGCCTCGACGATCGAGGCGACGGCGCGGGTGCGCGCGGAGGTCATCTGAGCCTGCCGACCGGCAGCGTCCGCCCGCAGACCAGCAGCAACAGGTCCTGCGCCAGTCCCCTGACCGGTTCGCCCTCGCCGAACGTCCAGTCCAGGTCGGTGGCCTCCAGGCGTTTGCCGCGGAGGTCCGCGCCGAAGTACTTGACGGTGGACGGCTTCATGCCGCCGAGGACGTGGCGGAGCCGGTCGTGCGGGACCCGGCGCTCCAGTCCCAGGGCGACGCTGATGTCCAGGCCGTGGATGACGTCGTGCGAGAGCGCGCCGGCCGGGCCACCGCCGGGCGGCGTCCACGGGTGGTCGATGTTGTTCTTCAACGAGTTCAGCAGGTCGCTCGCCGGGAGCCGCGCGTCCTTGCGGGCCATGCGGTCGGAGGCGTGGTTGAACCGGCCGGCCGATTTCAGCACCTCCAGGACCACTCTCGTTCCCGAGGAACGGAACGGCAACGTCGTGTGCGCGACGACGTGCTTCACCGTCCAGCCCTCGCACAGGCTCGGCGCGTGCCACTGCTCCCCGGTGAGTCCACTCAGGAGTTCTGCCTGGTCTCGCCGTTCCGCCGCCACGGCGGCGCGGATGTCTTCGGTCATGCCCTGGTGTACGAGCCGGGCGACGAGAACTCATCGGTCCGCGTAGGGTCCTGGGCGTGATCGAGGCGCTGGAACCGTTCCGCGTCGAGCTGAACGGCTACTGCTACCGCATGCTCGGCTCCGGCTTCGAGGCCGAGGACGCCGTGCAGGAAACACTCGTGCGCGCATGGAAGGCGTTCGACAGCTACGACTCTGAGCGCGCTTCGTTGCGGACGTGGCTCTACCGGATCGCCACGAACATCTGCATCGACATGCAGCGCAGTGCCCAGCGCCGCGCCCTGGCCGTGGACCTGGGCCCGTCCGGCGGAGACCTGGGCGCTCCCCTGCTGGAGAGCGTCTTCGTGCAGCCCGTGCCGGACGCCCTGGTGCTGCCGGAGGACCAGGCGATCCGGCGCGAGACCGTGCGGCTGGCGTTCGTGGCCGCGTTGCAGCACCTGCCGCCCCGCCAGCGAGCCGTGCTGATCCTGCGCGACGTCCTGGCGTGGCAGGCCTCCGAGGTCGCCGCACTGCTGTCCGTCTCGGTCGCGTCGGTGACCAGCGCGTTGCAACGGGCTCGCGCGACACTGCGGGTGGCCGACGTCGGCGCACCGCTGAACCTGTCCGATCCCGTGCAGAAGTCGCTCCTGAGCCGCTACTGCGAGGCCTTCGACCGGCACGACGTGCGGACGCTCGTGGCCCTGCTGCACGAGGACGCGACGATGTCGATGCCGCCGTTCAGCTGGTGGCTGCGGGGCCGCGAGTCGATCTCCCTCGCGTTGAACGATCCCGGCGCCGCCTGCGCCGGCGCCTGGCTGGTGCCGGTGCGGGCCAACGCCTCGCCCGCGTTCTGGCAGATGCGGCCCGGCTTGGAGAAGCCGTTCGGGCTGGTGTTCCTCGACGTGCGGGACGGGTTGGTGACGGGCAACACCACGTACCTGAACGTGGACGAGTTGCTGCCGTTGTTCGGCTCGCCCCCGGCTGAACCGATCAGTTCCGGGCGGCCGTCCCGTACCTCTGTGGACGACTAGTTCTGGAGGAAGTCCATGGCTGTTCAGCCCATCATCGTGACGCCCGATCTCGACCGGGCGCAGGCGTTCTACTCGCAGGTGCTCGGCGCGGCCGAGGTGCTCCGCTACCCGGCCGAGGGACCGGTCTTCTTCAAGACGCTGAAGATCGGCGACGGGGAACTGGGGCTCGTGGTCCAGGAGACGGACGTGTCGCTGCCCGCGCGCATCGTCCTGAGCATCGACGTGGAGGACGTCGACGCGGTGCTGCCGCTGGTCGAGGCCGCCGGTGGGCGGGTGCGGGGACCTGCGAACGACATGCCCTGGGGGCAGCGCGTGGCGCACGTCTTCGATCCGGACGGAAACCCGGTCAACCTGACCCAGAAGATCTAGACAGCCCCGACGAGGTCGCGGCGCCGGGCCGGTTCCGCCGGCCTGCGGATCCGGCCCCACGGCTTGAACACGGACAGGAAGTAGGCGAACAGCAGCAGCGTCGGCGCGACCACGACCGGGTTCAGGATGCCGGACGGGATCACCGCGGCCGGGTCGCCCGCCGGCATCCGCTCGCCGATCCCGGCCGCCTCCTCGACGCCGGGCCGCAGGGCGAACGCGATCAGCAACGACATGCCGGTGTTCAGGACGAGCTTGACCGCGACCCACCAGTACCTGACGAGCCCGTACTTGCTGCCGAGGCCGAGCACCGCGCCGGAGATCATGCAGACGACGCTGGCACCGAACATCGGCCAGATCGCGAACAGGTCGACCGCCTGGATCGCCACACCGGCGGTACCGGTGTCCTCAGCGGACAGTGCGACCACGACGAGGATTCCCAGCGCGAGGTCGATGCCGAGCCACGCCCCCGCCGACAGGACGTGCACGAGCAGAACGGCCTTGCGGGCGCGGCCGCCGAGCTTGCGGGTGGTGGTCATCGCGATGCACTCCTTCTCCCGTGGTGTCGCGTCCTACTCTCGTCACCACGGGCGGCGGCATCATCCGCTCACGTTCTGATCTCGCGTACGTCAGATCGCGTACCCGGCTGCGCGGCGCGGACGTAGCTCACCTGCAGCAGCGTCAGCTGTCGCGCGCTCACCGCCATGGCGCCGACGTTCGGCAGCTCGACCGCCTCCTGCTGCCCGGCGGCCCGGTACTGCACCGGCCCGCTGATCGTGAGCTCGCGGTCCGCCACGTCCGCGGCCGACCGGCTGTAGGTGAGCAGCCACCCCGCGACGTACGTGCCGTCCGACAGGTGACAGCCCACGTGCACCCGGCAGTCGGGATGAGCGGTGAACAGGCGCCCCCACGCGGAGAGGAACGGGGCCTCGTTCCTCCTGCCCAGCCGGTCGAACAGCGGTCCCGCGATCAACACGGCCAGCAGCGTCGCGACGCCGACGAGTCCCACGCCCCAGATCCAGAGCGCCACGTGGTGCTTGACCGCGTAGTCGCCCGGCTTGGTGAGCAACGCGGTGAGGTCGACGGTCCGCTTCGGCAGCGCCGACCACACCACCAGCGCCAGGGACAGCACGACCAGGTCGCACACGACGCTGACCACGACCATCGCCACGGTCTCCCGCAGCGCCGAGAACTGCCGTTCCGGCCCCGACCGCTCCCGCCGCGCGCTGTACGCGAAGCCCGGGGTCAGCAGTGCGATGAACAGGACCAGCCCGACGAGCGTCGTGGGGACCATGCCACCCTCCCAGTGGAGCTCCGCGATCTATGATTGTGTCACGAAGATCGTTTGAGCAGCTGGACGGAGCCAACCGTGTCGTCACCGCAGGACCCGGACTTCACCGACATCGACTTCGCCGACCTCGGCGAGGACAACGTGCGGGGCCACGCGGTCGCGAGCCACGCGCAGCTGCCTCCGACGGCGGACGCGCCCCCTCCTCCCCCGCCGCCCGCCAAGCCGTAACGAGTTCGTTCGCGTCCGAAGGCCGCGGTGATCGCGCTACGGTCGTTCGGTGGACATCGATGCTCTTCGCGCACAAGCAGCTGATCTGCACGCGAAAGCACGAGAGTCACCCACCGCCGAGGCTGCGCGAGCCGCGGTGGAGGCAGCGCGCCTCGTGGTGCTGCACAGCCCGCCGGACGACATGCGCGCGGAGGACCTCTGGTTCCTCGGCTGGGCGCTGATCACGTGGTGGAACGCCGGCGGCGCGGACGGCCTCTTCGACGAGGCCATCTCGATGTTCCGCGTCGTCGCGGGCCTTGCGGGTTCGCGCAGGAGCGCGGTGCTGGCGATGGTCTCCGCGTGGCGCATCCGCGCGGAGCGGGACCCGTCACGGGCCGTGCTGGACGCCGCGCTCGCCGAGGTGAGCACGTACGCCGGCGAGTTCCCCGAGGCGGCGGAGGAAGAAGCGAACCTGCTCGTCCGGCGCTACACCGTCGCGAACAGCCCGTCCGACCTCAACGAGGCGATCGCGAAGCTGACCGCGCAGGCGGGGCGTCCCTCAGCGAACCCGCGGCGAACCCGGTGGCTGCTGAGCAGTCTGCTGCGCTTCAGGTACGAGTCGTTCCAGCGCGCCGGTGACCTCGTCCTGGCGATCGGCTTGGCGGCCGGGGTGATGCTGGAGGACGACGAGGCGGCGCGGCTGGAGTCGGGCGCGCTGCTCGCGGACTGCCTGCACAGCCTGCCTGACACGCCCGGCGCGGCCGCGGACGCCGTGACAGCGCTGTCCGGCGCGTTGCGCGAGAAGGGTGATCAGCGGTTCCACCAGGAACTGGTCGCCGTGATCGTGACGAGCCGGTACAAGGCGACCGGGAAGCCGAGTCTGCTCAGGGTGTTGCTCGGCCTCTACACCGAGGCCCGGTACGAGGACGCGAGCGGACTCTTCGCGCGGGAGATCGTGCTCGAATGGGCCGGCCACCGGCAGGAGCGGTACGCCCCGCTCGGCCTCTCCGACGACGAGATGATCCTTCTCCTCGGTCTGTGCGCGCACGCGATCCGGACGCACACGGCCTTCGGTGATCTCGTGACCTTCCTGACGGGACAGCTCCTGCTGATCGCGAGCGTGTGGAGCTCGGGGGCCGAGCTGTCGGCGGACGTGCTGAAGCGGGCCGTCGAGATCATCGAGCCGGTGGTCGACGCCGTGCCCGCACCCCACCGCAAGGCGTTGCTCTCGACGCTGTCGGAGTTGCACCTCAAGTACCTGAACCGGGCGGCGGAGCCCGGTGACGGCAGGGCTTTCCTCGAGGTGAACCGGCGGCTCGCCGCCGAAGGCGATCCCGGCGGGCTCTCTATGCTCGCGAACGCACTGGTCTCCAACTATCGGCGGACCGGTGCCGATGCCGAACTGGACGAGGCCCTCCGGCTCCTGGACGAGACCAGCCCCCAGAACTACGCCCACGAACTGCTGCACGCGAGAGCACTGATGATGCGGCTGGCCCGCGACCAGAACCCTGCGGACTGGTTCGCGGCCCTGCGGCTGATGGACAGGCCGGAGGCCCAGATCCCCGGCAACCCCAGATTCCGCGAGGGTTTCGGCGAGCTCGTGGAGCAACTGGCCGAGACCGCGGACACGGCCGGCTCACCACTGGCTCCCGAGATCGTGCGGCGACTGCGCGGACTCTGCGAACGGGCGATGCTGGTCGTCGACGGCGAGGACCTGTTCGAGAAGCTCCGGTACCTGGCGGGCGAGTTGCGCCAGAAGCCGCCCGAACTGCCACCGGCCGACGACGACCACGCGAAGTGGATGCTCGCCCAGTCCCTCGCCGGCACGCACGGGGAAAACACCCCCATGAGCGATCTCGACCGTGCGATTCGGCTGATGGAGGACCTGCTCTCGACGGGGACGGGCCGTCACTTCCGCGCTCAGCTCCTCAACGACCTCGCCGGCGCGCACATCGCGCGGTTCACGAAGGCGGGGGACAGAGCGGATCTCGACAGTTCGGTCACGGCGATGCGCGAGGCGGTGCGGCTCAAGCCGGACGACGCGCTGATGCTGGCGAACCTGTCGCACAAGCTCACGGAACGGTTCGAGGCCCTCGGCAGCAAGGCCGACCTCGACGAGGCTCTGGCGCTTAGCGAACGAGCCAGGGATCGGCTGGGTGACGACGACACGGGGGTGGCGTTCGTCGTCCACAATGGACTGGCCGGCCTCTACCGCAAGCGGTCCGTCTTCACCACCGGCCCGGCGGACCTCGACCTGGCTCTCGCCGCACTGCGCGCCGCGCTTGGTGCTCTGCCCGACGAGCACCCGGACCGGGTGATGGCCCAGCACAACCTCGGCTCGTTCCTGCTCTACCGGACGATCCAGGGGCAGAGCTCGGACCCGGAGGAGGTAGTGGGGCTGATCAGCGCCGCGCTGGAGGCCACTCCCGCAGGGCACCCGGCGCGGACCGGCCGGAGGATGTCGCTCGCACAGGCACTTCTACACCGGTCCGACACGTCCTCCGCACGTCAGGACGACCAGGCCGAAGCCCTGCGGATCATGCGGGAGCAGCTGGCGGAGTACGGCGCGAACGAGCCGAGGCGGTTCGTCGCGGCCTTCGTCCTCGCCACCGCGCTGCTGAGCCGGACGAACTCGCTGGCCGAGGCGGCGCGGTTGCTCCAGGAGGTCGTTCGCGCGCCGCAGGCTCCGGCGGAGACCCGGCTCAACGCCGGAGTGAGCTGGGCGGTGCTGACGGAACGCGCCGGCTCCCCCGCCGAGGCGATCGGCGCCTGGGACGAGGTCGTCCGGTTGCTCAGCCTCGTCGCCTGGCAGGGGTTGCCGCGCAGTGACCAGGAGCGGTTCCTGGTGCAGTACCAGCGCCACGTCGCCCGCGCGGCCACGTTCGCGATCAACGCGGGTGACGCGCGTGGTGCTCTCGACCTGCTCGAGCACGGCCGGTCGATCCTGTGGCAGCAGGAGGGCTCGGCCGATCCGGAACTGGGCGCGGGCGAGTGGGCGGTGGTGCTCACCGCCCACGGCGAGTCCGGGCACGCGATCATCGTCGGCCACGACGGCGTCCGGGCGGTCGGGCTTCCCGGTTCGACGGCGCCCGAGATCGACCGGTGGTGCGGTGCCATGGAGGCCGCGACGAACGCGCTCGGTTCCGGTGACCATGAGATCTACGACGAGGCCCAGCGGGCGGCCGCCGCTGTCCTCGACCGGTTGTGGCACGTGGTCGTCGCGCCCGTGCTCGCGGCGCTGCCCGAAGCCGAGGGCAGGCCGAGGCTGTTCTGGTGTCCTACCGGGCCGCTGGCGACGATGCCGTTGCACGCCGCGACCGACGCCACGAGCGGGCGGTGCTGTCTCGACCTGGCGGTCTCGTCGTACGTGCCCAGTCTGAGATCTCTCGCGGCGGCGCTCGCCCGTCGTGGTGGCGGGCAGGAGATCGAGGAGTTCCTCACCATCGCGCTCGACGACCACCCCGACGAGAAGCTGGCGCTCGTCCACGTCAAGGCCGAGGTCGCCACCGTCGAACGGTTGCTGCCGGGCGCGCGGCACAAGGCGTTGCTGAATCTCCAGGCCACTCGCGCGGCCGCGGCGGCCGAGCTCGCCCGGCACCGGTTCGTCCACGTCTCCTGCCACGGCGCCCACGACCCGAACGCACCGTCGGGCAGCGGCATCGTCCTGGCCGACGGCGTGCTGAGCGTGCTGGACATCGCGAAGGTGCGCACCGAGGACGCCCAGTTCGCGTACCTGTCGGCGTGCCGGACGGCGATGGGGGCGCCGGAGCTGTCCGACGAGTCGATCCACCTCGGAGCCGCGTTGTTCCTAGCCGGCTTCCGGCAGGTCGTCGGCACGCTGTGGGCCGTGGGCGACCAGCTGGCCGCCAAGATCGCGGAGGCGTTCTACCGCAAGGTGGTGGTGTCGGGGCCGGACGCCGCCGCGACCGCCATCGGTGAGGTCGCGCTTCTGGTTCGTGCGCAGCGCAAGGCAGAACCGTTGCTGTGGGCCGGATACGTCCACATCGGCGCCTAGGCGGTGGCCACGAACCTTTACCGAGTATTCCGCTGTTCAGACGGGTGCGTCGCGGTGCCGTCCCCGCGTCCCGAGTACTGGACGTACAGGGGCGCGGGGACGGTGCCGCGAGGCGCCCTGCTGAGCACCGGAAGACCCCGTGAAGGTTCGTGGTCACCGCACTAGGTCTCAGCCGCCCGGAGTCACGATCCCTCTCTCGTAGGCGAACACCACGGCGTGAGTGCGGTCGCGCAGGCCGAGCTTGGTGAGCACGCGCGACACGTGCGTCTTGACGGTGGTCTCCCCCAGGAACAACGTCGCGGCGATCTCCGCGTTCGACGCGCCCTTGGCCAGTTCCACCAGCACCTCGAACTCGCGGTCGGTGAGCTCGGGCGGCCGGGTGCGCTCCCTGGGCGCCGTGCTGAAGCGGGCGATCACCCGCCGGGTGACCTCGGGCGAGAGCAAGGCATCCCCGCGCGCGACGACCCGCACGGACTCCACGAGGTCCTCCGGGGAGGCGTTCTTGAGCAGGAAGCCGCTCGCGCCCGCCTGCAGTGCCTCGAAGAGGTAGTCCTCACGGTCGAACGTGGTCAATATGACGACACGGGTTCCGTGACCTGTGGAAAGGATCTGACGGGTGGCTTCCAGGCCGTCCATGCGGGGCATCTGGACGTCCATCAGCACGACGTCGGGGCGCAGCTCGGCGACGAGTTCCACGGCCTCGGCGCCGTCGCCCGCCTCGCCGACCACCTCGATGCCGGGCTCGGTGCCGAGGATGACCCGGAATCCGGCGCGGACCAGGTCCTGGTCGTCGGCCAGCACTACTCGCAGACTCACGCCTTCTCCTCCAACAAGGTCGGCAGCGACGCACGGACCAGGAAGCCCGCCTCGCGCCGTGGCCCTACTTCCAGCGAACCTCCGTGCACGGCAAGACGTTCGCGCATTCCCACGAGACCGAACCCCGAGCTCGTGGAAGTCGAACGGCCACGGCCGTCATCGGTGATCTCCAGTTCCAACGCGCTGTCCAGGAACCGCATCCGCACGTCGACGTGCTGTGCGTCGGCGTGCTTCACCACGTTCGTCAGTGCTTCCTGCACGACCCGATACGCCGACAACGCGACACCCGACGGCACCTCGCGTGCGTCGCCGTAGACACCGTGCGAGACCTCGAGGCCGGCCGCGCGGGCGCTCTCGAACAGCTCCGGCAGGTCATCGAGTCCGGGCGCCGCTTTCAGGTCGGTGTCCGAGTCCGCGCGCAGCACGCCCAGCAGGCCGCGCAGTTCGCTGATCGCGGTGCGGGCGGTCTGTTCGACGGTCTGCAGGGCGTCGCGGGCCAGGGCGGGGTCGGAGTCGAGGACGCGGCGCGCGGCACCGGCCTGGATGCCCATCACGGACACGTGGTGCGCGACGACGTCGTGCAGGTCGCGGGCGATGCGCATGCGTTCGGCCGCGATGGCGCCACGCGTGTTCTGCTCCTGCGAACGGCGCAGTTCCTCGGCCTGGAACTCCAGCTGGGCCCGGCGCCGGGCACCCGACCAGGCCAACTCCCCCACCACGTAGGCGAACAGGAAGAAGAAGACGTTGAACTCCAGTCCGTAGAGGACGGAGGCGAGCACCGGGTCCATCGGCCCGGCCGCGTCCTTGAAGTCCCCCTTCGGCCCCAGCAGGGCACGCACGAGGCTGAACCCGAGCCACAGGAACATCGCGGCGATCACGCCGATGCGCGACCAGCGCGCGACGCGGCGGTTCTGCTCCCAGGCTCCGACCGTGTAGATCGCGAGGAACAGGATCGCGGACGGCACCAGCGTGTCGCCGGCCCGGTTGACCTGCGCGGCGATGAACAGCGCGGACACCACGAGCATCACGGCGAGCGGGTAGCGGCGGCGCACCACCAGCGGCACGGACAGCACCACCATCCACAGGACCTGCGCCAGCAGCCCCGGAGGGTCCTGGAAGACGTACGCGCCCATGCTGTTGACCAACACCGTGACCTCGATCGCGCACAGCAGCACGATCACGGCGATGCCGATGTCCCGGCGCCGTTGCCCCGCAGTCGGGCCGGGCCGCCGCCACTCGTTCCACACGGGCTCTTCCACGCGATGAAGGTACCTGTCGCGCGTTTCCGGGAACCGGGACGTGATCTACCGTTGACCGATGGACCTCAGCCTGACCGTGCTCGGGTGCGCGACGCCGTACCCGAGCACGGACAACCCGTGCTCGGGCTACCTGGTGTCGCACGGCGACACTCGCGTGTGGATGGACGCCGGCACCGGCACGCTCGGCCCGTTGCAGCGCTACACGCGGCTGGAGGACCTGGACGCGATCTGGATCTCGCACCTGCACGCGGACCACAGCGCGGACCTGCTCACCGCCTACTACGCGCTGCTCTTCGCGGACGTCCAGCGCGGCCCGGTCCCGTTGTACGGCCCGCCCGGCATCGCCGACCGGCTGGCCGGCTTCCTCACCAACGGCCCGGTGCGCAGCCCGGTGGAGGACGCGTTCGAGGTGGTCGAGCTGCACCACGGCCTCGAGGCGGCGATCGGCTCGATGCGGCTGACGACAGCGGCCGTCGAGCACGGCATCCCGGCGTTCGGCGTGCGGATCGAGGCGGGAGGCGCGTCGCTGACGTACTCCGGCGACACCGCGCCGTGCCCGAGCCTCACCGAGCTGGCGAACGGCACCGACGTGTTGCTGTGCGAGTCCGAGAGCGCGGAGAAGACGCCGGACATGGTGCACCACACGCCAGAGGACGCGGGCGGCACCGCCGACGCGGCACAGGCGCGAAGGCTGGTCGTGACGCACGTGGGCCGCTTCCTGACCCCGCAGGAAGCGGTCACCCGCGCCTCGGCCCGTTTCAGCGGCCCGGCCGGCTACGCCGAGCCGGGCTCCACGGTCAGAGTTGGTTGATGCGAACCAGGTTGCCGGCCGGGTCGCGGAACGAACAGTCGCGCACGCCCCACGGCTGGTCCTCGGGCTCCTGCAGCACCTCGCCCGCCCCGGACGACTCGACCCACGCCCTGGCTCGGTCGAACGTGCCCTGCAGGTCCTTCGAGGCGAGCGAGATGGCCGTGTAGACGCCCTTCGCCATGAGGACCGCGATCGTGCGGCGTTCCTCGTCGCTCACGCCGGGGTCGGCGGCGGGCGGGTGCAGCACGATCCCGGTCTGCGGCTGGCCGGGCGGACCGACGGTGATCCAGCGCATGGTGCCCTGCCCGACGTCCTGGCGGACCTCGAAGCCGAGGGCGTCGCGGAAGAAGCCGAGGGACTTCTCGGGGTCGTCTGCCGGCAGGAACGCCGACGCGATGATGACTGACATGGCGGTCAACCTAATCGGACGGACCGGCCGCCGCTTCTCGATTCCTGATCGGCCTCATCACGGCCTTGGCCAGGCAGTTCGGGATGCCCTGACCGTCGGTGGCCGCGACCTTTCGGTACTGGCTCGGGGACATGCCGACCAGTTCGGAGAACCGGGTGCTGAACGTGCCGAGCGACGTGCAGCCGACCTCGAAGCAGACGTCGGTCACGGACATGTCGCCCCGGCGCAGCAACGTCATGGCCCGCTCGATGCGGCGGGTCATGAGGTAGCTGTAGGGCGACTCGCCGAAGGCCGCGCGGAACGCACGGGAGAGATGGCCCGCGGACAGGTGCACACCGCGGGCCAGCGCCGCGACGTCGAGCGGCTGCCGGTACTCGCGGTCGATCCGGTCGCGGACCTTGCGGAGCAGCACCAGCTCCTGCAGGCGCGGGTCTTGGACGGTCACGATGAACAGCCTAAGCCCCGCGCCTGACAGATCCCTGACTTCTACGACGGACTAGCAGGCACCCTGGTCACGCCAGACGCCCCACTCACCCGTGGTTCCGGGCTCCTCGTTCTGCGTCCACCACTGGGCCCTCCACTTGCGGCCCTTGTGCGACACCTCGTTGCCACCGTTGTAGACCTTGCCGCTCTCCCAGGCGGGCAGCGAGCAGGCCGGCGGGTTCGACGTGGTGGTCGTGGTCGTCGTCGTGGTGGTCGTGGACGTGGAGGTCGGCGGGTTGCCGCCACCGATGCGTGGGTGGTCCGCGCTGATCGCGTACGACTGGCCACCGAACGTGAACACGAAGTTCGACGGCGTCGAGATCGGCAGCTGGTAGCTGACGGTCACCTCGATCGACGCGCCCGGTGCGAGCGACTGCCACGACGGCAGCGTGAGCTCCGCCTTCTGGAAGTCGCCCTTGAGGCCGCCGACGTTGGGCCCGCTGTGCCCCTTCGAGACGACCTTCAGGCCGAAGCCCGACTGGTCGCCCATGCTGCCCGGCGCACTGGTGCCGTAGTCGAACGCGATCTTCGTGCCACCGGGGATCGTGACGGTCGAGCGGTTCGTGAACTTGATCTTCGGCGTGATCGGGTAGTTGTTGTCGCCCAGCGCGAAGCCGTGGACGTCCACGTCGACCGCGAGGGACTGGGCCTGCTGCGTCGAGGCCTTCAGGTTGCCGTAGGGCGCGGCACCGTTGAGACCGGTGTTGATGGTCGACAGCAGCGTGTCACCGATGAAGTACTCGTTCTTCGCGGAGTCGAACCTGTAGTCGCCGGCGAGCTCCCAGATCATGATGCCGCCGAGGCCCTTGTCCTTGACGTACTTGGCCTTCTCCGCCATGGACTGCTCGGTCTCGGTGGAGAGGAACACCTTCTTGTCGTTGTTCCACAGCCACGGCGACTTCAGCGTCGAGTCGTAGTACGGCGCGTAGGTGCCGGTGAGGCGGTCGGTCGGGTCGTTGACCGGGTCGAGGCCGTACTGCGCGCCGTAGGAGCCGGTGATCTTGGCTTCCAGGTTCTTGGTGTGCCACAACGGGTTCACACCGGACGGAACCTCGGCGCCACCCGCGGTGACGTCGTGCCAGATGTTGTCGATGCCGGCCGCGCCGTTGCCGCACGGAGTGGTCGAGCCGACCGACGACCCGGTGCCGGGCGGGCACTGCGACTGGTTCGGCAGCGGAGCCTTGCCCCACAGGCCGTTCGTGCCACCGGTGACGCCCTGCCAGCCGCGCGAGTAGAACGGCACGCCGATGTTGATGCGTCCGGCCTGCATGGCACCGCGGTAGTAGTGGTACGACCAGTCGGTGTTGAGGTAGCCCATGCCCTCGTACTGCGGCGCCGTGTACACGCCACCGGCCGAAAGCTCGCCGTCCTTGCCGTCGTCGTAGAGCGCGGCGTTGGGGCCGACGAACTGGTTCCACGAACCGTGCAGGTCGTAGCTCATGACGTTCAGGTAGTCGAGGTACTTGACGACCTGGTACGCCTCCTGGCCGCGCAGCAGCCAGCCGGAGGCGGGCACGGCGGCGGTCAGCATGTAGTGCTTGCCGTCGGCGGCACCGGCGCGGTCGAGCTTCTCGCGCAGCGTCTTCATGATCGCCTGGTAGCCGGCCCACAGCGTGCCGCGGTTGGCGTTGGAGATCCAGAAGTCGTCCGGGTTGCCGGCGTGGTTGTTCGACGTCGCGTACTCGTAGTCGATGTCAGCGCCGTTGAAGCCGTACTGGCGCAGGAAGGCCACGGTGCTGTCGGCGAACGTGTCGATCGCGGCCTGGTTCTGGCCGAGCTTGTAGAAGCCGCCCGACGCGTTGCGCGAGCCGTCGGCGTTGAAGAAGCCACCGGTCTCCGCCCAGCCGCCGACCGAGATCAGCGTCTTGACGTTCGGGTTCTGCTTCTTGAGCTTCGTGAGCTGGTTGAAGTGTCCCTTGTAGGGCAGCGACGGGTCCATCTCGGCGCCGGGGACGCCTGGCCACTCCATGCCGATGGACGAGTTGTTCGCGTCGTTCGCGCCGACCGAGATCTTGTTCTGGGCGTCGATGTGCGCGAACGCGTAGTTCAGGTGCGTGACCTTGTTCCAGGGGATGTCCTTGGCGAGGTACCCGGGCTGACCGTTCTTGCCGGTCCGCCAGCTGGTGAAGTACCCGATGACACGTCTGGACTTGTCCCCCATGGTCTCGCGGCCGGCGGTGTCGTAGACGGTGCAGTACGGCACCTCGACGCCCGGCGTCTTGTACAGCCCGTCCGGCCGGCAGTCCTCGTGGGCTGCGGCTGCGGACGGTGCGTTGGTCACGGCTATCACGGTCCCGGCTAGCAGAGCTAGCACCGGGACCACTCTGGCGAGCAGTCGCAAGGGAAGGACCTCCTGGCTAGGGCGGCGGCCACTGCCGGGAACGGTAAAATGGTCCAGACCTTTAGGTCAATAGTCGATCACTGACAAAAGGTGTCAGTGAATCGGTTTAGCGTCTTTTCCATGAGTGAGAACGATTTCAACTTCCTCCACGGCCGCTGGCGGGTGGCCAACCGCAAGGTCGCCGACATCGTCGGCCGCGGCACCGAGTGGGTCGAGTTCGAGACGCGGGCCGAAGCCAGACCCCTGCTGGGCGGCGCGGCGATCATCGACAGCGTCTTCGCGAACGACTGGGAGGGCATGACGCTGCGCCAGTACGACCCCGCCGCCGACGTCTGGCGCATCTGGTGGGCCTCCACCCGCGCCCCCGGCCACCTCGACCCGCCGCTGGAGGGCCGGTTCACCGACGGGCACGGGGTGTTCCTCGGCGACGACGAGGTCGGCGGGCACGCGGTGAAGGTGCGCTTCGACTGGACGCCCGGCGACGAGCCCGTCTGGGAGCAGCGGTTCTCCTACGACGGCGGCGAGACCTGGGAACCGAACTGGATCATGCGGTTCACCCGCGCCTGAGCCGACTCAGTGGTGGTGCTGGTGGACCACGGCGTGGCCCTTGCCGCGCGCGATCATCCAGCGGTTCACCGGCACCGTCACCACGAACGCGACGGCCAGCGAGAACGCCAGCGCCGCCCAGAACACCCAGTTCGCCAGGCCCGAGTCCATCGCGCCGGGCACGAGCAGCATCACCGCGTTGTCGACGACCTCCATGACCGCGATCGACACGGTGTCCGCCGCCAGCGCCACGCCGAGCGCCGCCTTGAACGCGAGACCCGAACGCAGCACCGGGCGGATCGTCAGCGAGTAGCCGAACACGAACGCGAGCACCACGGCCAGCACGATCGTGGCGAGGTTGCTCCAGCCCAGCGCCGTGCCGATGACCATGCCGAGCACCTCGCCGATCGCGCAGCCGGTGAGGCAGTGCAGCGTCGCGGAGATCGCCTGCTTGGTCAGACTCGCGGGAGTGTGGTGGTCCATGCCGCCGAATATACCCCTAGGGGGTACCTGTATCAAGGCCGTTCACCGTAGGGTGTTCGGCATGACGAGGCGCCGGCTCACCCAGTGGGTGTTGCTGTGCGCGCTCGTCCTCGCCGTCGTCGGGATGCACCACGTCGCCGCCGCGGAGTCCCCGCACACCGGGCACGCGGTCTCCCACCAGCAGGAACAACCACCGCACGAGCACGACCTGCTGCACCTGTGCCTCGCGGTGCTGGCTGCCGCCGCCGTGGTCGTGCTGGGCTGGTTCCTGGTGCGGACGGCACTCCCCCGGCTCGTGGCGCTGCCCGGCGAGGCGCCGCCGAGCACACCCGCACGTCCGCCACCGGGCGGAAGACAGCTCCTCACGACTCTCTGCGTGCTTCGAAACTGAGTTCATCAGTCCACTCGGCACTGTCCACACACGCAGAGAGAAGAAGATTCTCGTGAAGAAGTCCCTCATCGGGGCTGTCGTCGGCATGCTCGTTTTGAGCGCCTGCGGCAGTCCCGCGAACACCGCTGCCGACGTCGAGTTCGCGCAGGGCATGGTCCCGCACCACGAGCAGGCGCTGGACATGGCGAAGCTCGTGCCGTCCCGCAGCGGCAACAACGAGGTCCGCGATCTCGCCCAGCGCATCGAGAAGGCGCAGGGCCCGGAGATCTCCCGGATGAACGAGTGGCTCGATCGGTGGGGAGCGAAGCAGGAGCACCAGGGCCACGACATGGCCGGGATGATGAGCGGTGACGACATGGCGGAGCTGGAGAAGTCCAGCGGCGCCGAGTTCGACCGGCTGTGGCTGGAGATGATGATCAAGCACCACGAAGGTGCCGTCGAGATGGCGAGGACCGAGCTCGCCGAGGGCGAGGACGAAGGCGCCAGGAAGCTCGCTCAGGAGATCATCGACGGTCAGCAGAAGGAGATCGCCGAGATGAAGACCCTGCTCGGTTAGCCGATCTGGGTCAGCGCGAGCCCGCCGGCCATCAGCAGGGCGCACGCCAGGCCGTGCACGACGGGGTTGCGCACCAGGAGCGCCACGAACTCCCGCAGGAACGCGCTGGGCACGAAGTACCAGGCCGTCGGCGCGCCGATGACCTGCAAGCGCAGGCCCTGCTTGCGGGAGAGCACGGCGGTGCGGAACACGTGGTAGTTGTTCGTGACCGCGACGACCCGGCCGTTGAGACCCCGCTCGGCGAGCAACGCCTTGCTGTAGCGGAGGTTCTCCTCGGTCGTGGTCGCCTGGTCCTCCAGGACGATGTCGTCGTCCGGCACGCCGCGTTCGAGCAGGTACTCGCTCATGGCGAACGCCTCGGACACCTGCTCGTCCGAGCCCTGCCCGCCCGACACCACGATCACCGGTGACCGGCCGGCCTCGCGGTCGCGGTGGTAGAGCCGCATCGCGCGGTCGAGTCGGTTCGCCAGCAGTCGCGGCACCTGGTCCCCGATCAGGCCGGCACCGAGCACGACGATGCCGTCGAACCCGTGGCGGCGGCCGGTGCGCCCGTAGATCACCGAGTACAGCAGCAGGCTCACGAACAGGAACGCGATGTACGCGGACACCAGGAACAACCCGATCGCGGAGCCGCGGATCCAGTCGCTGGGCTGGGCGATGCCCCACACGAAGTAGACCATCTCGCCGAGCAGGGCCAGGCCCGCGAGCAACGACAACAGGTTGCCCAGCGAGCGGCCCTCGCGGCGGACCATGACCAGGCCGTTGGCAAGTAACGCGAGCGGGAGCAGCAGCAGGCCCAGCACGGCCAGCACGAACGCGAGGATCAACGGCAGGCTCAGCACCGGGTTGTCCCGCCCGGCCTCCGCCAGCAGCAGGAGCAGCATCACCAGCGCGATGCCGAGCCAGACGGCGTTGCTCAGCCTCCGCCGGTCGCGGAGCACGCCGATGACGAAGAACATGGCGGGGATGAGGAAGAGCAGCCCGGCTAGCACCGGGCAAGGGTAGTACCGGCGATCACCCGGTGCTGTCGGTGCTCTCGGGTTGTGGCGCGGGCTTCGGACGGGGCCTCAAGCGGACCGCGCCCGCCGTGAGGTCGAGCGGTCCGGTCTCCTCGTAGTCCTCGCCCGTGCCCGCGTCCGTCGCCTCGCGGCGGACCTTGGGGCCGGGGAACAACTCGCCCAACTGTCCCATGCACCCGACCCTACTCTCAGAACAGGACGACGAGCAGCAGGATCACGGCGAGCACGGCGGCGACCACGATCCACATCGAACCCTGCGGCCTGCGGTAGTGGCGGCGGACCGTCGTGGACCCGAACCAGCTGTAAGGGCGGCTGCGGCGGTGCTGGCGAACCCAGGGCATCTCGTCCTCCTCGGAAAGTGGCTGTCAGCCGTGGGATACCCAGGTTCCCAATCGATCCACTACTCCGGCCAGCCCAATCTCGGCCACCTCCTGGTCGCCGATGTCGTTGCCGCGAAGGACTTCGTGCCACGGTCCGAGTCGGTGCCAGATCAGGGCCCTCTCCTGCAGGCCCCGCGTGACGCCGTAGGTCTCGGCGAAGGCGCCGGCGAACTCGGGCGGCGTGCAGTGCAGTGCCCACGCGAGGTCGATGGCGGCGTCGCCGACGTGCAGGTCGCCGAAGTCGATCACGCCGGTCAGCACGCCGTCGCGGCCCAGCACGTGCTCAGGGCCGAGGTCGCCGTGGACGAGCGTGTCGGCGGGCAGGCCGCCGAGTTGCGCGAGCAGTTCCTCAGCACCGGGTACGCGCACCTCGGCCCGGAAGCGTTCGATCGGGAGCTGCCGCGGGCCGACGCCCCGTTGGACGGCCTCGGCGAGGGGTGCGGCGTGCAGGGCGCGCAGGAACTGGCCGAGCTGACGGCCCTGGACGGCGTTGAGCGCGTGTTGCTCCTCCCCCGGCACCAGTTCGTGCCGCACGACCACGGGCGTTTCGGACACGACCACGGGCACCGGGACGGGCAGCGGTAGCAGGGGTGCGAGCCACGGCATGACCACCGACTCGCGCAGGAGCTGCGGCCCGATCTCCGGACGGCGCGGCCGCCGTTCCACCCAGCGTCCGATCAGGACGGCCGTGCTGTCCCAGCCTTCACCGAGGTACGTCATCCGCCCAGTCTCACCGGCGACACCCGCACGCCCGAAGCGACTTTCCCGGCTGGGCTGGAATGGACCGGGCAGAATCCCCGGGGTGGCCGCCACCGTCTCCTCCAAGCTGCTGTCGCTGCTGGGCACCTTCGACAGCCGGCACCGCCGCCAGACCCTGAGCGACATCGCGCGGCGCAGCGGGCTGCCGATCAGCACCACCCACCGGCTGCTCGCGGAACTGGCGGAGTGGGGCGCGGTGCGGCGGCTGGACTCCGGCGAGTACGTGATCGGCAGGCGGATCTGGCGGCTCGGGCTGCTGGCCGTCGGCGAGGTGGACCTGAGCCGGGTCGCGGAGCCGTTCCTGCACGACATCCACGCGGCGACGCGCGCCGTGGTGCACCTGGCCGTGCGGGAGGGGACCGAGGTGCTCTACCTCGACCGGGTCTCCGGGCACGCGTCGGTGCCGATCGTGAGCACCACCGGGAGCCGGCTGCCGTTGCACGCGACCGGGGTCGGGAAGGTGTTGCTCGCCCACGCCCCGAAGGAGGTGCAGGAGCAGGTGCTCATGCACGGGCTGACGCGCATCACGGCGTTCACGGTCACGGAACCCGGTCGGATGCGGGCCCAGCTGCACCGGGTTCGGCGCGACGGGTACGCGCAGACGTTCGAGGAGATGACGCTCGGGGCGTGCAGCGTGGGCGTGCCGGTCGAGGTGGACGGGCACGTCGTCGCCGCGCTGGGGATCGTGGTGCCCGACCTGCGCAACGTGCGCGCCCGGCTCGTGGCGGCGTTGCAGGTGGCGGCTCGGGGAATCGCCCGGATGCTGGAGCCCAGTTTCCATCCACCGGAAGCCGGTCTTGGATGATCAGGTGTTCTGCCGCTTGAATCCCTGACCGTGGCAAGCGAAACACGTGAGCTCCTCATCGGCGGCGACAGCGTTCCGGCGCTGGACGGCCGCACCACCGACGACCTCAACCCCTTCACCGGCGAGGTCCACGCCGTCGTCGCGGCGGCCGGACCCGCGGACGTCGCGCGGGCCGTCGACGCGGCCGAGCAGGCGTTCGCCGGGTGGGCGGCGACGTCGCCGTCCGTGAAACGCGGGATCCTGCTGCGGGCCGCGGACGGGCTGGAGGCCAGGACGGCCGAGGTCGTCGCCCTGATGGCCGCCGAGGTCGGCGGCGTCGGCGGGTGGGCAGGGTTCAACGTCATGCTCGCGGCCAACGTCCTGCGCGAGGCGGCCGCGGCGGTCACCCAGCCCGTCGGCGAGGTGCTGACGACGGAGGTGCCAGGCCAGCTGTCGCTCGCGGTGCGGGAACCGCTCGGGGTCGTCGCGGCGTTCGCGCCGTGGAACGCGCCGGTCATCCTGAGCACGCGGGCCGTGGCCGCGCCGATCGCCGCAGGCAACACCGTCGTGCTCAAGCCCAGCGAGGACGCGCCGATCGCGGCCGGGCTGCTGATCGCCGACGTGCTGCGCGAGGCCGGGCTGCCGGCGGGCGTGCTCAACGTCGTCACGAACGCCCCGGAGGACGCCGCCGCGGTCGCCGAGGCGCTGATCACCGACTCCCGCGTGCGCGCCGTGAACTTCACCGGCTCCACCGAGGTCGGCAGGATCGTCGGAACCCTTGCCGCGCAGCACCTCAAGCCCGCCGTGCTGGAGCTCGGCGGCAAGAACTCGTTGCTGGTGCTCGACGACGCCGACCTCGACCACGCGGTGAACGCGGCGACGTTCGGCGCGTTCCACAACGCGGGCCAGATCTGCATGTCGACCGACCGCATCCTGGTGCACCGCGCCGTGGCCGAGGAGTTCACCGCGAAGCTCGCGGCCAAGGTCGGTGCGCTGCCGCACGGCGACCCGGCCGACTCCGGCACCGTGATCGGCCCCGTGATCAACCCGCGAGCGGCCGCGCGCGTCGCCGCCCTGGTGGAGGACGCGGTCGCGAACGGCGCCACCGTCCGCGCGGGCGGCAACGGCGGCGCGACCGTGCTCGACGGCGTCACGCCGCAGATGCGGGTGTTCCAGGAGGAGATCTTCGGTCCGGCCGTCATCGTCGTGCCCGTGGCGGACGACGACGAGGCCGTGGCGATCGCGAACGACACCGAGCACGGCCTCACCGCGGGCATCCTCACCGAGGACTCCCGGCGCGGACTCGGCCTCGCGCAACGCATCCGCACCGGCATCGTGCACGTCGGCAACCAGACGGTGGACGACGAGCCGCAGGCGCCGTTCGGTGGCGTGAAGTCCAGCGGGTACGGCAGGTTCGGCGGCCGCTGGGGCATCGAGGCGTTCTCCGCGACGCGCTGGGTGACGATCGCCAGCGAGCACGGCCACTTCCCGTTCTAGACGGGGCTCTGAGGTTGATGAGGGGAGCTTTCATAAACCTGAGGTTTATGAAAGCTCCCCTCATCAACCTGGTGTGAGGTGCCTAGACGGCCAGGCCCGCCTCGTGGGCCACGATGGCCGCCTGGACGCGGTTCTCCGCGCCCAGGCGGCTCAGGATCGCGCTCACGTGACCCTTCACGGTGCCTTCGACCAGCTCGAGGCGCCGGGCGATCTGCGCGTTCGACAGCCCCTCGCCGAGCAACGCCAGCACGTCGCGTTCCCGCGCGGTCAGCGACTCCACCTGCGCCCGCGCCTGCCCGACCCGCCCGCCGCGGAACCGCGTGATCATCCTGGCCGCCACCTTGGGCGCCAGGTAGGCACCGCCGGACGCGAGCGCGTGCACCCCGGCGATCAGCTCGCGCGGATCTCCCGACTTCAGCAGGAAGCCGCGTGCGCCGCCGTCCAGCGCCCGTTCGAGGTAGCCGTCGTCGTTGAACGTCGTCAGCATCGCCACGCCGAACCCGAGCCTGGCCAGTTCGCGGGCCGCCTCCAGGCCGTCGAGGCGGGGCATCCGGACGTCCATCAGCACGACGTCGGGCCGGTGCTTGAGCGCCAGGTCGATCGCCTCGCGGCCGTCCGCCGCCTCCGCGACGACCGAGAGTTCGGGATCGGCGCCGAGGATGGCGCGCACACCCGCGCGCACCAGCACCTCGTCGTCCGCGAGCAGAACCCGGATCACAGCTCCCCCGTGTGCGGCACCGTCGCGACCAGCTCGAACCGGCCCTCGTCGCGGCTGACACGGAGCGTACCGCCGGCGATCCGCACCCGTTCCCGCAACGCGACGAGCCCCAGCCGGCTGCCCGCACCCCGGCGCAGCCCCGCCTCGTTGGCCACCTCCACCACGGTGCTGCCCTCCCCCGACGTCACCTCCACCCGCACGACGGACTTCGGCGCGTGCTTGGCGGCGTTCGTCAGCGCTTCCTGCACCACCCGGTGCACGGTCCGTTCCACAGTGGACGGCAGCTCACCCTCCACCGTGAACTCGACCCGCATCCCGGACGCCACGGCGCGGTCCACGAGGTCCCGCAGGTCGGCCATCGCGGGCGGCTCGCCGTCGCGCAGCAGGAACACCAGCGCCGACAGCCGTTCCGTGGCGTCGGAGGCGGTCACCCGGAGCTGGGCCGCGGCCGCCTGGTGCTCGGCGGGCAGGGTCATCTCCAGCGCGCCCGCCTGCAGGGCCAGCAGGCTGAGCTCGTGGCCCAGCGTGTCGTGGACCTCGTGCGCGATCCGGGTGCGTTCCCGCAGGTGAGCGGCCTCCACCTCGGCGGCGGCCAGCGCGGCCTGCTGCCCCGCGACCCGGCCGAGGAACCACGGCAGCGCCACCGCCAGCCCCACGACGATCAGCTGCGTGAACCCGATGAAACCCGCCGCGGCGAACATGATCGCGGGCCAGCCGGGCGCCATCCGGCGGCCGAGCAGGAAGGCGGCGACGAACAGCCCCGCGCACACCACGATCGTCCACGGCGGCACGTTGTCCTCCATGAAGAACGACGTGCCGAACGCGACGGCCACGCAGACCCCGAGCGCCACGACCCTCATCGCACCCACCTCACGACCGCCAGGCTCAGGTTCATCG
This sequence comes from Lentzea californiensis, assembly GCF_024648825.1. Lineage (GTDB taxonomy): Bacteria > Actinomycetota > Actinomycetes > Mycobacteriales > Pseudonocardiaceae > Lentzea > Lentzea californiensis. Next base: position 311,920 of record NZ_JANBBE010000003.1, on the reverse strand, counting down.
CGCTGGACACGCCCAACCACACCACGAGCGGCAGAGAATAGTGCGCCAGCTGGAAGAACGTGATGTCGCGCCCACCCCCGTACAACAGCCCGAGCAGCGCGGGCAACGCCAGCAGCACGCCCAGCGGCACGAACCTGAACACCTGCCAAGCCTTGTGGAACCTCCGGGGCCGCCGCAACGCGCGAACCCCCAGCCCTACGGACAGGAGCGTGAGCCCCGCCAGCACGAGATCGATCAGCAGCCGGTACGACTCCGGCTCCGGCGGCGTCCTGCCCTCGAGAAGGTCGGCGATCCCGTTCTCCAGCGCGTGCGTGCCCTCGTTGCCGAGCGTGACCCCGCTGTTGGACATGACCGCGATGCCGTACCCCGACGGCGTCAACAACTGCCCGGCCGTGCCCGTGAACCAGATGCCGTTGTGCCGCAACCGGCCTTGCTGATCGGCCTTCCAGCCCATCCCGTCCTGCGGCTGGAGCCTCGGTTGCGCCGCCAGCCACTTCCCCATGTCCGCGGCGGTCGTGATCACACCGTCCGATCCGGTGACGAACCGGGCGGGCTCGGTCAGCGGCACCGAGAACCCGTAGGCGTACCCGTACCCCCTGCGGTAGTCCGGCGGCAGATCCCTTGGCGTCACGTCGATCGCCACGGTGTCCTTCATGTCCAAGGGCTCGAAGACGTGCTTCTTCAGGTACGCGTTGAAGTTCTCGCCCGAAGCATGCTCGACCAGCCGTGCGAGCAGGTGGTAGTTGGTGTTGGTGTACCGGAACTCGTCGTCGGGCACGGCGTTCTGCAGGGCCTCTCGAGCCCGTTCCACGGCTCCTGCCGCGTTCTCGGGCTGAGGCAGGCTCTTCTCGGCCAACGTCCGGTCACTGATCCCCGACTTGTGCGCGAGCAGCTGCCGCGGCGTGACACGCGAGTCGAACACCGGCCGGTCGAGGTCGATCTTGCCGGCGTCCGCGAGCTGCCGGACCGCCAGCGCCGTGAACGACTTGCTGACCGACGCGATCGTCATCTTCGTGTTCTCGGTGATCGGCGCGCCGGACGAGTCGTGCCCGAAGCCCTGGACCGCGATCACCTGGTCCCCCTTGGTGATCGCGACCGCGACGCCCGGAAGGGACGCCTCTCCTGTGTACGTGGACGCCAGCAGCGTGAGCGCTGCACCCCAGATGTTCATGGGAGAGAACGTAAAGAGGATCAGTGCCGGAAACCCGGCCCGAAAGGCAGAGCGGACCCCCGACGAAAGTCAGGGGTCCGCTCCAGGCAGGACCTGTCAGTGACCCGCGGCCATCTCCGCCGCCAGCCGGTCGTCACCGCTCGTCTCCTTGAGCGGCTTCTCCTTGATGAACACCACCGCGAGCAGCGCCAGCACCGCGAACGGCGCGCCCACCAGGAAGATCTCCGCGGTCGCCGTCGCGTAGATGTCGGCGATCACGGCCTTGATCTCCGGCGGCAGCACCGAGATGTCCGGCACGTTGCCCTCGCCGCCGGTGAGACCGCCCATGGGGCCGAACTTCTCGGCCGCGAGCGACGAGACCTTGCTGGCCAGCACGGCGCCCAGTGCCGAGACGCCGATCGCGCCGCCCAGGGAGCGGAAGAACGTCAGCGTGGACGTGGTGGCGCCGAGGTCCTTGGCCGGCACGTCGTTCTGCGCCGCGAGGACCAGGTTCTGCATCATCAGGCCGACGCCGACGCCGAGCACGAACATGTGCACGGACACCATGAACACCGTGGTCTGCGCGGTGATCGTGGACAGCAGCAGCATGCCGCCGACCATGAACACGCCACCGGCGACCAGGAACGCCTTCCACTTGCCGAACTTCGTGATCAGCTGACCGGCCACGGTGGACGAGATGAGCAGGCCGAAGATCAGCGGCAGGCCCAGCAGGCCGGCCTGGGTCGGCGTCTTGCCGAGCGAGAGCTGGAAGTACTGCGAGAGGAAGACCGTGCCGCCGAACATCGCGATGCCGACCAGGGCGCTGGCGAGGGTCGTCAGCGAGACGGTGCGGTTGCGGAAGATCGACAGCGGCACGATCGGGTCGTGCGCGGTGGCCTCCACGCGGACGGCCGCCACGAGCAGCAGCACGCCCAGCGACACCAGGCCGGCGGTCCAGCCCGACGCCCACTCGAACTTCTGCCCGGCCAGCGACGACCAGATCAGCAGCGTCGAGACACCGGAGACGATCAGGAACGCGCCCAGGTAGTCGATCTTCGTCTTCTCGTTGCGCACGACCGGGAGGCGCAGCGTGCGCTGCAGCATGTAGATCGCGGCGAGGGTGAACGGGATGCCGATGAAGAAGCACCAGCGCCAGCCGAGCCACGAGGTGTCGACCAGGACGCCGCCGATCAGCGGGCCCGCGACGGTGCCGACGCCGAACACCGCGCCGAACATGCCGGAGTACTTGCCGAGCTCGCGCGGCGGGATCATCGCGGCCATCACGATCGTCGCGAGCGCCGTGACGCCACCGGCGCCCAGGCCCTGCACGACGCGGCTGACGATGAGCATCTCGACGTTCTGCGAGAAGCCCGCGATCAGCGAGCCGACGACGAACAGGCTCAGCGACGCCTGGATCAGCAGCTTGCGGCTGTAGAGGTCGGCGAGCTTGCCCCACAACGGCACGGTCGCGGTCATCGCGAGCAGTTCGGCCGTCACGATCCACGCGAAGATCGACTGCGAGCCCTTCAGCTCGGCGACGATGCGCGGCAGCGCGTTCGACACGACGGTGCCGGCGAGGATGGCCACGAACATGCCGAGCATCAGGCCCCACATGGCCTGGACGACTTCGCGTTTGCTGTGGACCGGTGTCGGTTCTGCCTCGATGCTCATGATCCCCCTTCGTGACGACGTGGTGTGTGAGCCAGCCCGGTGCCGAACAGGTCGAGTGCCTCGGTGACGAGCTCACCCAGCGCGACGCTGTCGTCGCGTGCCCAGCGCGTCACCGCGCAACGGAACGCGGCGCTCCCGGCGGCGACGAGCAGGCGCGGGTACGCGTGGGACTCGGGCAGCCCTGCCCGCCGTCCCACCGCGTCCGAGAGCAACTGCTCCGACTCGGCGCTGTTCGCGAACGCGCGGACCAGCAGGTCCGGCCGCTGCATCAGGACGTCCTTGCGCAGCAGCCACAGGTCGCGGGCGTTGTTCAGCTCGTCCGTGATCTCCGCGAGCACCGACGACCGGTACGCCTCGAACGGCGTGACGGTGTCGGGAAAGGCGAGGATCCGCTCGGCCATGCGCGGCCCCGCCTCGGGGTCCGCGCCGATGAGCGCCTCGTCCTTGCTCGCGAAGTAGTTGAAGAAGGTGCGCACCGAGACGTCGGCCTCGGCGGCGATCTCCTCCACGGTGACGTGGTCGTAGCCCCTCTCGGCGGCGAGACGCACGGTCGCCCGCTCGAGCGCGGCACGGGTGCGGCGCTTCTTGCGGTCGCGCAGGCTCTCCCCCGGCTGGTTCACGGGGCAAGAGTACAGGATCGTTTTGCAGTCACTGCAACTTTGCAGTGTGTGAACTACGACTCGCTCGCGGTAGCTATGACCAGGGACTCTTCGGCCGCTCCTGGAGCTCGCCGTCGACGAAGAGGTCGACCTTCTCACTGAAGAAGCACGCCATTCCAGCGATTTTCTGGCTCTCCGGCAGGGGCGACCGGTAGATCCAGACGAGGTCGTCGTGGGTCACGCCGTTCACCTCCACCGACCAGTACGCGGCGGTGCCCTTGTACGGGCACTGCGTCTGCGTGCCCGACGGCCTGAGCAGATCGAACCGGACGTCGCTCAACGGCAGGTAGTAGCGCGGTGGAAGGGTCGTCTCGAACAGGATCCGCGGCTGCGACGACGCCGCCAGCGTCACCCCGCCCAATGCGACCCGCACATGCCGTGAGCTGCTCAGGACGTCGACGCGCTTGTACGGGTCGCGCGGGTGGACGTAGATCGGCTCGTCCTCTTCGAGCCACTCGTCCATGGCCGCGAAGTCGAGGCGGACGAGGTCCCGCAACTGCGCCGAGTCCGGGTACGTCACCGCCGCGCCCGAGGCCGTGCCGCCGGGCGTGACGACGTCGTGGACCACGCCGTCGCCCCTGGTCTCCCCCGTCGCCCTGAGTTCGGCGCGGAGCGAGGTCAGGGGCAGGTAGTAGGCCGGGTAGTGCGGGATCTCCCAGACCAGCCGCGGCGTGGTCGCGTCCGCGACCAGTTCGCCACCGAAGTACGCACGGACCCGCTTCGCCGAGGTCTCCACTCGCAAGTCGCCCATGCCCCCATGTCACCACGGGTCGAGCGTGCGGGCTTCCCGGACGGTCAGGCGTTGCCGTCGAAGAGGCTCGTCACCGAGCCGTCCGCGAAGACCTCCTGGATCGCCCGGGCCAGCAGGGGCGCGATGCTCAGCACGGTCAGGCCGGGGAACCGCTTCCCCGGCGGGATCGGCAGGGTGTCGGTGAGGACCACCTCGCGCGCCTTGCTCGCGATGAGCCGGTCGTGGGCGTCACCGGACAGCACTCCGTGCGTGGCCACGAGGACGACGTCCTTCGCGCCCTGCTCCAGCAACTGCCGGGCCGCGGTCGTGCTCGTCAGCGCCGTGTCGATCATGTCGTCGACCACGACGCAGGTGCGGCCCTCGACGTCGCCGACGACGCGGTTGGCCACGACCTCGTTGGGACGCAACGGGTCGCGCGTCTTGTGGATGAACGCGATCGGGCAGCCGCCGAGCAGGTCGGCCCACTTCTCGGCGAGCCTGGTGCGGCCGGCGTCCGGCGAGACGATCGTGAGGTCCTCGCCCCGGTAGCGGCTGCCGACGTGGTCGCAGAGCAGCCACATGGCGTGCAGGTGGTCGACCGGGCCGTCGAAGAAGCCCTGCGCCTGCGCGGTGTGCAGGTCGACTGTGACGACGCGGTCCGCACCGGCTGTCCTGAACATGTCCGCCACCAGGCGGGCCGACACGGGTTCGCGGCCGGCGTACTTGCGGTCCTGGCGCGCGTACGGATAGGACGGCACGACCGCGGTGATGCGCTTGGCCGAGGCGCGCTTCAGCGCGTCGACCATCAGCAGCTGCTCCATCAGCGAGTCGTTGACGGGAGCACTGTGGCTCTGCACGACGAACGCGTCCGCGCCGCGCACCGACTCCTCGAAGCGGACGAAGATCTCGCCGTTCGCGAAGTCGTAGGCGGCCTGCGGGGTGATGGCGATGCCCAGGTACTTGGCCACGGCCTCGGCGAGTTCCGGGTGCGCCCTGCCGGTGAGGAGGATGAGCTGCCGCTTGGCGATGCCGGGCTTGCCGCTGACCATCACACGCTCCACGCTCGTCCGGCCCCGGGCCGATCGTCCGGCATGGCCGCGAGATCACGCAACCGAACGTCCGTCCGCTGAGATTCCACGGTGCCGGTCATCACACGTTAACTCGATCGAGGGCACCCACAGGGGGTCGCGTAGCAGGACTGAGGTCCCACGCTGGGTATAGATCCGGGCAACCCGATTCACCTCTTGGGGTACGTCTGGTGTGATTCCCTGATCAGCGTCCTCGAGGCCTGAACGACCATCCCTACGCTCCCTCCATGCCCGACAGCCAGGACGCACCCGCGGCCACAGCGCAGACGCCGCCGACGAGCCCGATCGTGATGGGCACGCCCATCCACGACCAGATCGCCGATCACCTCGGAGTTCGCCAAAAGCATCGACGCTCCGACTGAGCGCGGCTAGGAACGCTCCATGCGTTCCTCCGTGCTCGGCGCCGTGGTGGCGCTCCTGGCAGCCCTCACTCCCGTGGCTCAGGCCGCACCTCCCGCTCCGCCGATCGCCTGGGCGGCGTGCGCACCCGCACGCCCCGGTTTCGAGTGCGCCACGATCACGGTGCCGCTCGACCACGACGAACCGCGCGGCGCGACCACGACCGTGGCGTTGACGCGCAAACCCGCCACCGATCAGGCAGGGCGCATCGGGTCGTTGCTCTTCAACCCCGGCGGGCCTGGCGCGTCGGGCATCGACTACGTGCACGCGTGGGGCGAGAAGATGTCGGCCGGGGTGCACGGCCGGTTCGACGTCGTGGGCTTCGACCCGCGCGGCATCGGCCGCTCGAACCCGTTGCGCTGCTTCGCGTCCGAACAGGAACGTGCGGAGTTCCTGGCCGCGGGCCCGATCTTCCCGTACGAGCCCGCGCAGGAACGGCCGTTCTTCGACAGGTACCGCTCGCTGGCGGCGAAGTGCGACCAGCCGATCGCCCGGCACATGAGCACCGCCGACGTGGTGCGCGACCTCGACCTGCTGCGGCGCGCGCTCGGCGACAGCAAGCTCACCTACTTCGGCACCTCGTACGGCTCGTACATCGGCACGACCTACGCGAACATGTTCCCGGGCAACGTCCGCGCCCTCGCTATCGACGGCGTGCTGGACCCCGAGCTCTGGTCGAGCGGGCGGCAGGTCGAGGCCGACCGGATCGCCACGAAAGAGGTGCTCGACGAGTTCTTCCGGCTCTGCGACGAGGCCGCGTGCGCCTTCGGGCCGAACTCGAAGCAGCGGTGGCGGGCGCTGCTGGAGTCGGTGCGCGCCCAGCCGATCACGCTCGGGACCGAGGTGTGGGCCTACGACGAGGTGATCGCGTGGGCGCTGTTGGCCGGGTTCGCCTCGGAGAGCTGGACGGACGTCGCCGCGGTGCTGGACCAGCTCGCTGACGCCTCCGACGCGGGCCTGTCCACGGCGGCGGCGCCGGACTACGACAACTTCTTCGACGCCAACCTGGGCACCACGTGCGCGGACACCGAGTTCCCGCGCGCGTTCGGCGCGTACCGGGCGGTGTCCCGTTACGCCGCAGCGGGTTCCGACTTCGGTCCCTACTGGTGGTGGAGCACCAGCGCCTGCGCGGACTGGCCCGCCAGTCCCGACCGCTACACCGGACCGTGGCGGGCCCGCACGTCCGCGCCGGTTCTGGTGGTGGGCAACAGGTTCGACGGTTCCACCGATTTCCGGGGCGCACAGGCCGTCGCGCGGCAGCTGCCGAACAGCCGTCTGCTGGAGTACGCGGGCTGGGGGCACATCGCGTACCGGCGCAGCCAGTGCGCGATCGACCACATCCACTCCTATCTGCTCAGCGGTTCGCTGCCGCCCTCGGGAACGGTGTGCGCGGCGAACCCGAACCCGTTCCTCGACAACGCGTCCCAACTGGCCGGTCACGACTTTCGGCGGTCGACGGGGCCGGTCGCGAGCAGGTAGGAAGAGCGCTTCTGCGGACGAGAGGGGAGCTTGTCGATGCGATTCACCGTGCTGGCCGCCGCGGCCGCGCTCATGATCACCGGCACACCCGCCGTGCAGGCCTCGGGAGGTGGCGCGCAGGTCCCGAGGATCGACTGGGCGGCCTGCGGACCCGAGCACCCCGGCTTCGAGTGCGCCTCCGTCGAGGTGCCGCTCGACTACGACGACCCGCGCGGCGCCACGACCACCGTCGCGCTGGCGCGCAAGCCCGCGACGGACACCGCGCGCCGGATCGGGTCGCTGTTCCTCAACCCCGGCGGGCCCGGCGGCTCGGGCGTGGACTTCGCGCTCGGCGCCGGCAACGCCCTGTCGGCGAACCTCCAGGGCCGGTTCGACATCGTCGGGTTCGACCCGCGCGGCATCGGCAAGTCCGATCCGTTGCACTGCTTCAAGAGCGAGGCGGACCTCGGCGAGTTCTTCGAAGGGGTTCCCGGCTTCCCGTACCAGGCGGCGCAGGAGCGGCCGTTCTTCGACCGCTACCGCTCGCTCGGCCCCGAGTGCCGCGACGACCAGCGGATCGCCCGGCACATGAGCACCGCCGACGTCGCACGGGACATGGACCTGCTGCGCCGCGCCGTCGGTGACCGCAAGCTCAGCTACCTCGGCTTCTCGTACGGCTCGTTCCTGGGCGCGACCTACGCGAACCTGTTCCCCGGCAACATCCGCGCGCTCGTGATCGACGGCGTGCTCGACCCCGAACTGTGGTCGAGCGGCCGGCAGATCGAGTCGGACCGGATCGCGACGAAGGAGGAGTTCCGCGAGTTCCTGCGCACCTGCGACGAGGCCGCGTGCGTCTTCGGCCCGCAGTCGGAGAAGCGCTGGGACGCGTTGCTGAAGTCGGTGCGCGCCAAGCCGATCGAGCTCGGCGACCAGGTCTTCACCTACGACGCCGTGATCAACTCCGCGATCGGCGCCATGTACTCGCCGAGCGACTGGCCGGACGCCGCGGCGCTCTTTGACCAGCTGTCCGACGCCGCCGCCGGGTCGCTTTCGGTTGCGGCGGAGCCGGACTACGCCAACGGGTTCGACTCCTACAACGGCAACGTGTGCGCGGACATCGAGTACCCGCGCGACTTCAACTCCTACACGGCGATCTCCCGTTACGCCGCAGCGGGTTCGGAGTTCGGGCCGGCGTGGTGGTGGGGCAACGCGGCGTGCGCGAACTGGCCGGTGAACCCCGACCGCTTCACCGGGCCGTGGCGCACCCGCACCAACGCGCCGGTTCTCGTGGTGGGCAACTACTTCGACGGCGTGACGGACTTCCGGGGCGCCCAGGCCGCCAACCGTCAGCTCGCGGGCAGCCGTTTGCTCGCTTACGCGGGTTGGGGCCACACGGCGTACGGGGTGAGCAAGTGCGCGACCGACCACACGAACGCGTACCTGCTCAACGGCACGCTGCCGCCCGTCGGCACGGTGTGCCCGGCGAACCCGAACCCGTTCCTGCCGTCGGCCGCCTCAGCCGAGCCGCTGTTCAAGCCCAGCCGCAGGTAGGTCCCAGGCCTGATCCGGAGTCAGAGCTGGCGAGACGAGACGTCTCGTCTCGCCAGCTCCTGGGTCAGTTCGACGGCGGCCCGCGCCGGGTCGTCGCCGAACCGGCTGCCGAACGCGTCGTGCACGCGCCACCCCGCGTGGGTGAGCGCACGCCAGCGAGCTAGATGCGCCCGCACTCCGGAAGGGTGCGGGCGCGTCTCCACCGCGACGGCGCCGTCCTTCTCCCCCACCACCAGGTCCACCCGCCACTTCCCGACCGGGTAGCCGGTGCGCACGGTCAGGCCCGCGGCCCGCAGTTCGTGCGCGAGGCGCGCGGTCCACTCGTCCTCGGGTTCGGTGCCGGCGGTCTCGGTCGGCGCGACGTCGGCGTGCCGCAGGTACTCGCCGATCAGGCCCGGCGGTTCGGGCGCGGACGTGATGACGTGCACCTTGCGGCGCGCACGGGTGGTCAGCACCGCGAGCAGGCTGGGGTCGTTGACGAACCGCCACGCGCCCGGCTTGGCGTCCGCGGCCAGGCTGACCACCACCTCGTCGAACTCGCTGCCCTGCACGCCGTGCACCGTGCCGACGCGCACGCCACCGGTGGTGATCTCGTCCAGCGTGAGCTCGCTGAGCAGCGCTTCCTCCAGCGCGTCGGCCTGTGCGCGGAACGGCGTCACGACGCCGATCGACCGCACGCCCGCGGCCACCCGCTTGCGGACGTGGGCGAGCACGGCGCCGACCTCGGTCTGGTTGACGCCCTTCGCGGTGCGGTCGCCGTCGACGCGTTCGGTGTCGATGCAGTCGACGTCCGCGATCGACGGGTGCGTGGTGAGCAGCGCGATCTTGCCGTCGTAGAACTTGGCCGCCGCGAACCCGATGAGGTGCGGTGCGCAGCGGTGGTGCTCGTCGAGCCAGTGCACGCCCGCCGTCGCCGCGCCCGCGTCGAACAGGCTCACCTTCGGCACGTCCAGCCGGTCGCGCAGGTCCTGGGTGCCCTCCGCGTCGACCGCCGCCTGCACCGCCTGGTCGCTGACGAACGACACGTGCCGCAGCTGCCGGGGGTCACCGCCGATCACCGCGGTGCGGCCGCGCAGCAGCGCGGGTGCGGCCAGCGGCTGGTCGACGTGGCTGGCCTCGTCGATGATCACCAGGTCGAACATGCCGGGCACGGGCGGCAGGATGTCCTCCACATCGGACAGCGTGCCGACCCACAACGGCAGTGCCGCCACCAGGTCCGCGCTGTCGATCTCGGCGAGTCCGCGCCGCCGGGCCGCCCGCCCGGACCGCAACGCCTTCGCCAGCGCCGCCACCGCCCGGCGCGCGCCGGCACCCCGGCGGCTCACCGAGTACTCCTTGAGCCACGCGGCGGTAGCCGTGCGGCTCGCGACGTCCTGCTCGGCCAGCAACGGCCGCAGCTCACCGAAAGCCGTGCCGCCGTTCACCCCGATCCGGACGGACGCCGCGGTCTGCTCGGCCGCCTCGACCGCGGCGCGGAGGTCCTCGACCGGCGCTTCGCCCGCACCGGCGAGTCCGCGTGCCTTCCGCACCGCCCACCCGGTCCGCAGTCCACCGAGGAACCCGGTGCGCGGCTGGAGGAGTGCGTGCAGTGCGGCGAAGTCCGCACCCGCGTCGAACACCTTCGGTGCCACGGCACGATGTGCCGGCATCAACGCCTGGTGCTTCTTGGCTTCAGCGGCCAGCTGCTCGTCGGTAAGCGAGCCACCGGTCGTGCGTTCGACACGGGCCACAGCGGCGGCGGCCGCACGCCGAACGCGATCGAGTTCGTTCAGGCGTTCGGGATCGCTCGTGGCGGTCAGCCCGTCGCTCAGTTCGCGCGCCATCTCCTGCCGCAGCTCGGAGTCGCCGAACAGCACCGGCACCGGCCCGCCCGCTTTCCGCAGCGCGCCACCGAGCACGTCGGCGGCGTTGCGCGTGCGGCTGGCGAGGAGCACGGACTTGCCCGCCGCCACCGCATCGAGCGCCAACGCCGCGAGAGTGTGCGTCTTGCCCGCACCAGGAGGCCCGCCCACGACCGTGATCCGCGCACGGCGAGCGTGCTCGACCGCGCGCATCTGGCTGTGGCTGAGCGGCAACGCCGAACTGATCGGCTCCTCGTGGTGGTCGGGCTCGGCGGCGGCGCCGTACAGGGCCGCGAACGCCGTGCCGTCGATGCCCTTCTTGCCCGACCAGTCGTACAGCGCCGTGCCGTGCTCGGTGTTCACGACGGGCTCACCCGCGTGCAGCCCGGCTCCCATCGCGACGACGAGCTCGCTGCCGGAGATGAGCTTCTTGGGGGCGTCGTGCACGATCGGCACGTCCTCGAACCCGGCGAGCCGCAGCGTCTGGGTGATCCAGGCCTCGGTCGGCGCGAGCGCGGCCTCCCGCTCGGCCGTCTTGGCCCAGTCGTCGATCAGCGGGAACACCCCGGCGTCACCGGCGACGTGGTAGGCGTAGCCGAGGCCGAGCCCGTGGTGCAGCCGCACCGGCCGCGACACCAGCGGCAGGCACACCCGGCGCCGTTGCCCGCCGATCTGCGCGGGCCCGGCGAGGAACGCCCAGCCCAGCCGCAGCAACCGGTCCTCCTGGTGCAGCGCGTCGTACGCGGCCAGGTGCGCGACCTCGTCGCGGGCCTGCTTCGGCGCCGTCCACGAGACCGGCGTCCAGTGCGGACCCTCCTGCACCAGCGTGATCGCCCGCCACGACGGCTCGTGGTCGCCGAGCCAGAGCAGCCCGGCGGCCTTGGTGAGGTCGAGCACGAGCTTCTGCGGCTGCTCGGCGGCGCTCAACCGCGCCAGGGTGCGCAACACAGCCGGAACGTTCACGCAAGACATCCTCGCATCAGGCCCGGTAGCTTCGTGGACCGTGGAGGATCTTCCGGCGGAACTGCCCGATCGCGACCTGCGGGCGGGGCTCGCCCAGTTCGGCATCACCGGGCCACCGGTCTACGCCCCCGTCGGCTTCGGCGACTACCACTGGACGGTCTACGACCGGTGGTTCACCTCGGTGTCGGACCTGACGACCAAGCCGCTGGCCGGTCTGCGGCAGGCGATGGAGACCGCGGCGAGCCTGGCTGAACAACTGCCGTTCGTCGTGGCACCCGTGCGATCGGACGACGGCGAGACCGTGGTGGTGCTCAACGACCGCTACGCGCTGAGCGTCTTCCCGTACGTCATGGGCAAAGCCGGAACCTTCGGCGATCCGGTCCACCCCGGCGTGACCGAGCTGCTGACCGCGCTGCACCGCTGTGAACCACCGGCGGGCACCCCGGTCGCGCCGATGGACATCCCTGGCAGGGCCGCGCTGACGGCATTGCTCGACGAGCCGGGTGAGTGGTTCTCGGCCGAAGCCCGCGAGGTCTTCGTGGCCCACACCGAGATCGTCCACGCCGCACTGACCGAACTGGACCTGCTCGCCGGGCAGCTCCCGGACGAGCGGGTCGTCACCCACGGCGAACCCCACGCGGGCAACGTGATCCGCAGTCCGCAGGGTCTGTGCCTGATCGACTGGGACACGGTCGGGCTGGCCCCGCCGGAACGCGACCACTGGCTGGCCGGCGGTTACAGCGCCTTCTACTCGCTGCGGTGGGCCGTCGGCGACATCGCGGACTTCACGCGAAAGCTCCGCGCCCCGCACGAACAGTCGCGGGACGCGGAGCTCACGTTGCACTACTTCACCGAAACGCTGAAGAGCCTCTAGACGGTCGTCAGCCGGCGAGGGCGAAGAGATCGTCCCGGTCGCCCGACTGCTTGAGCTGGGCGAGCGACTGCTTCTCCAGCTGACGGATGCGCTCACGGGTCAGGCCGAGCTCCTCCGCCACCTCCTGCAGGGTGCGGGCGCGCCCGTCCTCCAGGCCGTAGCGCAGGCGCATGATCCGGCCCTGCCGTGCGGGCAGGACGTCCAGGAGGGAGCGAACGCCCTCGGTGAACTCCTGCTGCTCCAGCAGGTCCGGCGCGGACACGCCGTCGGTGTCCTGGATCAGGTCGCCCAGCACCGAGTCGCCCTCGTCGCCGACCGGCGTCTCCAGCGACACGCAGGTGCGTGCCGCGTCGCGCAGGTCCTGCACGCGCGTCGGCGAGCACTTGGCCTCGGCGGCGATCTCCTCGACCGTCGCTTCGCGACCGAACGACGCGGACAGCTTCTGCCCGATCTTCTTGAGCTTGTTGACCTCTTCGACCACGTGCACCGGCAGGCGCACGGTGCGGGTCTGCTCGGCCAGGCCGCGTTCGATCGCCTGGCGGATCCACCACATGGCGTAGGTCGAGAACTTGTAGCCCTTGGCGTAGTCGAACTTCTCGACCGCGCGGATCAGGCCGAGGTTCCCCTCCTGGATCACGTCCCCGAACGGCAGTCCGCGGAACGAGTGCTTCTTCGCGACCGACACGACCAGGCGCAGGTTCGCGCGGATCATGTGGTCCTTGGCGCGCTCACCCTCGGCGACGACGCGGCGCAGCAGCCGCGGCTCGTGCTTCGCGTCACCGCTCTGGAGCAGGTGGGCCGCGTACACGCCGGCCTCGATGCGCCGGGACAGGTCGACCTCTTCGGACGCGGTGAGCAGCGGTGTGCGGCCGACCTCGCGTAGGTACTGGCCGACCAGGTCCGCGTCCTGCTGCCCGGACGCGCGGTTCTTCAGATCTGCGGGCATGCCAAATCCCCCGTATCCGTTGGCAGGTGTGGCAGCCGAAGCGGCTGCACTCGTGTGTAACGGTTCAGACGTCTGCTTCATTCCGCGGTTTCGCCTGTGACCTCAGCCTCACCAGGGTGACCGCGTGGTGTTCCACCCTCCGGACCTCGATCTTCCAGCCGGAGACCTCCACCACGTCACCCGGCTCCTCCGGGATGCGGCCGAGGAGCAGGAGCACCAGCCCGGCGATCGTCGAGTACGGCCCGGCCGGCGCGTCGCGCAGTTCGACACCGACGTCCACCAGGTCGTGGATCGGGAACGTGCCGGGCAGCTCGAGCGAGCCGTCGGGTCCCGCCTTCACCGCTACGACGTCGGAGTCGGTCTCGTCGTAGATCTCACCGACGATCTCCTCCAGCAGGTCTTCCAGGGTCACGATGCCGTCCACCGCGCCGTGCTCGTCCACGACCAGTGCCAGCTGCTCGTGCTCGGCCTTCATCCGTCGCAGCGCGTGCGTGACGCGCAGCGAGTCCGGCAGCACCATCGGCGTCCGTGCCACGTCCGTGAGGGCCACGGTGTCGTCGAGCAGGTCTCGCAGGTGCACGACGCCGACCACGTCGTCCAGGTGCCCGTTCTTGGTCACCGGAGCCCGTGAATGTCCGGACTTCGCGAGGATTTCCCTTGCGGCGGGGGTGTCCAAACCTGATTCGACGATCGTCACCTGCCGTCGCGGTACGAGGACCTCGCGCAGCTTCCGTTCATGGATCTCCAGGGCGCCCGTCATGATCGTGCGTTGTTCCTGGTTCAGATGCTGTTGCACCTCAACGAGATCCCGCAGCTCCTCCGCCGACATCTGTTCCTCGTCCGCGTTCGGGTCGCCGCCGAACACGCGCACCACGAGGTCGGTCGACTTGCTGAGCAGCCACACCGCGGGCCGCGAGATCGTCGACAGCAGGTCCAGCGCGCTGGCGACGATCTTCGACCAGCGCACGGCGTACTGCATCGCGAGGCGCTTGGGCGCCAGTTCCCCGAAGACCAGTGTGACGAACGTCAGGACCACGGTCACGAGCGCGATGGCGACCCCGTTCGCGGCACTTCCGAGGAAGCTCAGCAGCGGCACGACCGGGGCCGCCAGCGAGACCGCGGCGGTCGCCGAGGCGAGGAACCCGGACAGCGTGATGCCGATCTGGACCGTCGCGAAATACCTGTTCGGATCGCGTGCGAGCCGCACGAGCCTGCGGTGCCCTTCGCGTTCCAACGAACGCAGTTGACCTTCGCGCAGCGACACGAACGCCATTTCGCTGCCCGCGAAAGCCGCGTTGAGCAACACCAGAACCGCGACCAGCGCGAGGTTGAAGCCATAGCCGTCCACACGTTTGGGGTAGCACGCACGGTGGTATTTCGCACCCTGACGGCCGTCTTGAGCAACCAGGAGGGCCCGAGGAACGAGGTGGGATGGATATGGACACCCCCGAGGTGCTGAGCGCCTCCGCGAGGACCTTGCACACCCTGCCGGAGGACGAGCCGGACCTCGGCGCGATGCGCGCGTGGATCGGGACCCTGCTGAGGGATCTGCCGGAGGACGTCGTCCTCGATGTCCTCCTCGTGTGCACGGAGCTGGCGAGCAACGCGTATGAGCACGCCGAAGGACCGCGGGCGGTGCGAGTGCAACGGCACACGGACTTCGTCCGGGTGGAGGTCGACGACCACACGCCGGCCGAACTCCCGCGGCTGGGACAGTCGCGTCTGGGCGACACGCGGGGCCGCGGGCTGGTGTTGATCGCCCAGCTATCCCGGTGCTGGGGCACGCAGGACTTCACCGGCGGGAAGACCATCTGGGCAGAGGTGGACGCATAGGTCGTCTGTGCGTTTCGCACAGAGAAGACGTGACAGTGCACGGATAGGTCCTGCCGCGAGTCTCTTCGATTCTCGAAGCATGACTACAACGGTTTCTCCGGCGGTTCGGCCGCTGGTGCGCCACGGGGCAGAGATGCTCGTGGCGATGCTCGTCGGGATGGCGCTGCTCGGGCCCCTGTGGACGCCCGGATCGGTCGAGGTGGCCGCCCTCTGGATGGCGGCGTCGATGTCCGTGCCCATGGTGTTGTGGATGCGCTACCGCGGTCACGGCCGGATCTTCGAGATGTGCGCGGCGATGTTCGTGCCGTACCTCGTGCTCCTGGTGCCGTACTGGTTCGGCGTCCTGGGCGGGCACGCGGTCGAGGTGGGCGGTCACCTGCTGATGCTGCCCGCGATGATCGCCGTGCTGGTCCGCTACCGCCACGAGCACGGCACCCCCAGCACCAACCCGGTGGTCCGGGCGCTGGGTGAGCGCTGGCCCGCGGCGATCGCACTGGCGATCACCTTCGACTTCTGGCAGGCGCCGCTGGTGCCTCCCGTGTGGACCCTGCTGCTCTGCCAGGCGGTCTACCTGTTCTGGGGACGGCGGGCACCCAGGACGCAGCTCGCCGTGTTCAGCCTGTACGCGTCACTGGCCGTCGCGGTGATCCTCGTGTCGCCGCACGCAGGGGTGCTGCTGATCGCGCTGGGATGGGGCGCGCACGCCGTCTGGGACCTGGTGCACCACGTGCGCAACGCCGTCGTGCCGCGCTGGTGGTCGGAGTTCTGCGGGGTGTTCGACCTGGTCATCGCGGTCACGATCCTGATGGTGTGGTTCTAGGCTGATGGCGATGAACGATCTCCCGCACGTCGCGCTGCGCGGCACCCTGCACGTGCTGTGGCTGAGTTCGCTCGCCGTGCCGCTGATCTCGGTGCTGCGCGAGCCGACCGCGCTGCGCTGGCTCGGGGTGCTGGGGCTGCTGGTGCTGGCCGTGGCGTACGCGGTGACGTTGCGGGGCGGGCCGCTGTGGGTGCTCGTGGCCGCGACGCTGGTGACGATCCCGCTGGTGGCGCCGGTCGGGCCGGATGAGCTGTCGACGTGGGCGTGGATCGGCGGCGCCGCGGCCGGGTTCGCGCCGCTGCTGCTGAGCGGCCCGTGGAGGTGGCTGGCGGCGATCGGCGCGGTGGTGGTCTCGGGCCTGGTCGGGTTCTTCGTCGGCCGCGACCAGACGGCGTACCAGATGATCGCGGCGGCGGTCGGCGTGACGATCATCGCGATGGCCGGGCTGCCGATGTGGTTCGCGGGGCTGCTCGGGCAGGCGCGGGCCGGGCGCGAGGCGCAGGCGGAGCTCGCGGTGAGCGAGGAGCGGCTGCGGTTCGCGCGGGACGTCCACGACCTCCTGGGGCATCGGCTGACGGTGATCGCGCTGAAGTCCGAACTGGCCGGGCGGCTCGCCGCCACCGACCCGGAGCGGTCCGCGGCGGAAGCGTTCGAGGCGCAACGGCTGGCGTCCTCGGCGCTGGAAGAGGTGCGTGACGCGGTGCACGGCTATCGCGCCGTGAACCTGCCCGAACAGCTTGAGGCCGTGCGGAACGTGCTGCAGGAGGCCGGTATCCGGTGCACCGTCTCGGAGGTGCCGGTGGAAGGTGAGCGTGCCACGCAGCTCGCGCTGGCGTTGCGGGAGGCGTGTACCAACGTGCTGCGGCACAGCCACGCGACCTGGTGCATGATCGACGTCGCCGCCGCGGACGAGGAGGTGCGGATGACCGTCACGAACGACGGCACCGAGAAGCCTTCGAGCGAGGGCAACGGGCTGCGCGGCCTTCGCGAGAGGCTCGCGGCCGTGGGTGGTCAGGTGTCCGTGGAGAAGTCCGGGGACGTGTTCACGCTGCAGGTCGTGGTGCCCGCGTGATCAGGGTCCTGCTGGCCGACGACGAGGAGCTGATCCGCGACGCGCTCGCGGCGCTCCTCGGCCTGGAGCCGGATCTCGAGGTGGTGGCCCGCGCGGGGGACGGCCGGGCCGCCGTGGAGGCCGCGCGGGCGCACCGCCCGGACGTCGCCGTGGTGGACCTGCAGATGCCGCTGCTGGACGGGCTGGAGGTCACCGAGGAACTGGCGCGCGTGCTGCCGTCCTGCGCCGTGGTGATCCTGACCGGCCGGGGCCGTCCGCCGCACCTGCAGCAGGCACTGCACGCGGGTGCGAAGGGCTTCCTGCCCAAGGGATCGCCCGGCGGCACGCTGGCCGACGTGATCCGCCGCGTGCACGCCGGTTCGCGCTGGGTGGACCCCGCACTCGCCGCCGACGCGCTCGCCGCTCCCCCGTGCCCGCTGACGCAGCGCGAGCTGGAGGTGTTGCGGCTCAGCGAGTTCGGCACCCCGGTCGCCGAGATCGCCGCGCGCACGTCGTTGTCGGCCGGGACCGTGCGGAACCACCTGTCCGCCGCGGTCGCCAAGCTCGGTGTCGCCGGCCGTTCCGAGGCGTTCTCGGTGGCGCACGAGCACGGCTGGCTCTAGCGGCGCAGGCACGCCGGCACGGTGAGGGTGGTCGACTGACCGTCGGTGAGGTTGCGGACGCTCGCGCCGAGCAGCAGCTCGCCCGCCTTGTCGAGCACGGTGCGGGCTACCCGGCTGCGGTCCTCGCCGCGTTCGAACACGCGCATGACCTTCGCACCCGTCCTGACCGCCGTGGTCCAGCCCCGCGAGCGCGGGACCTCCAGCCAGTCCGCGACCTCCTCGTCGACGACCTGCCGCACCATCGCCGCGACGACGCCGTCGAAAGCCCTGCCGGGCACGAGCTTCTCGTACAGCTCGACGAGGTTCCTGGTGAGTTCTACGCCTTCCTGTGACGGCGCGTAGGACGCCCGGACCATGGTGTTGCTGAGCTCTTCGGCTTCTGCCAGCGTTTCCGGCATCGCGTCAGGACGGATGCCGAGCACCGCGCCGGCGACGCGCCAGACGTGGTAGTAGTCCTCTGCCTCGGTGTCGGTCACCGAGACGCCGATGCGGCGCATGCCCTCGATCACCTGCACGGAGAAGATCAGCAACGCGCCGAGCAGGTCCTGCTGGCACACCGGGACGCCGTCCTCGGCGTGGTCCCACTCCGGTGAGCGGCCGACGAAGTAGCGCACCGCGGCGTGGATGAGCCGGGTCTTCTGGATGGTCGGCACGAACGAGCCGCCCGTGCCGAAAGCGTTGGGCTCCATCATGTTCAGCACGAACTGCGACGTCTCCGACAGCCTGCGGTGCGGCTGGTTGAGCCGATGCGTGAGCGTGAGGACGCGGGACGGCCTGGGCTGCGCGTAGCAGTTGACCATCGCGCCGAACGACAGCACCGACGCCACGTGCACGCCGTCGTCGACGAAGAACTCGTGGGCGCGGGCGACGCGGTCCTCGTCCATCCACTCGGGCGGGTCGTCGGTGGCGACGAGGTAGTCGCGGACCACGGGCGGCAGGTGCGCGGGGATGGGCTCGTCGTTGCCGCGGAACTCCGCGAGCACCTGGTTGACTTCGTTCAGATTGCCGTTCTCGATCAGGTGCGCGATCACGGCGTCGGCGAGCGGGTCGCCCTCGTACTTCAGCGCGTGCAGGTCCACGGCGCCGAGCGTATGGGCCAGTTCGGGCGGTTGATCGCCGTGATCACCTCTTCGGCCCAGCGAATCCACACCTTCGTGAGGCTGCCGGGGCTCAGCCGCCTGAGGTGAGGACGTCGAACGCGTGCCTGCGGTGTTCCGCGAAAAGCTTCAGCGCGCCCTCCACGTTCCCCAGGCGCAGCGCGGCCACCAGGTCCCGGTGCTCGTCGCGGATCTGCTCCAGGTACCCGTCCGTGCTCAGCCGCACCCGCGTGATCAGGAACAGGTGGACCTGCGACCGGATCGCCTCCCAGGCCTGGGTCAGCCGGGAGTGGCCGGCGGCGGCGTACACGGCGTCGTGGAACGCGATGTCACACCGCACCATCTCGTGCGGTGTCAGGGCGCGCTCCATCTCCAGCGCCGCCGCGGCGATCTTCTCCAGGGACGCGCCCGCGGCCACCACGCGCTGGACGGCCAGCACCTCCAATGCGCCACGCAGGCTGTCCAGCTCGGCGACGTCCTGAAGGGACAGCTCGGCCACCGTGGTGCCCCGGTGCCACTCAGTGCGCACCAGGCCCTCGTGTTCGAGCACGCGCAGCGCGTCCCGGACGGGACCGCGCGAGACCTGCAGGGCCTCGGACAGTTCCACCTCGCGCAGCGCGCTGCCCGGCGGGTAGCCGCCGTCGAAGATGGCCTCGCGGATCATGTCCGCGACCTCGCTGCCCAGACCTCGCCGTCGTGCCGGACCCACTGTCATGTGAGCAATGTTAACAAGACGACATCTTGTCAGGATGTTAACATTCCTACATGCCGAACATCCCCCGCTTCCACCTCGCCATGCCCGTCGACGACCTCGCCGCCGCTCGCACGTTCTACGGCGAGACCCTCGGCCTGGAGCAGGGCCGCAGCTCCGACACGTGGATCGACTGGAACCTGCACGGCCACCAGTTCGTCACCCACCTCGCGCCGAGGACCGAGCGCGTCAGCAACCCGGTCGACGGCCACGACGTGCCGGTCCCCCACTTCGGCCTGGTCCTGACCGTGGACGAGTTCCAGGCGCTGGCGGCCAAGCTGACCGGCGCCGGCACGAAGTTCGTCATCGAGCCCTACGTGCGGTTCAAGGGCGAGCCCGGCGAGCAGTGGACGATGTTCCTGCTGGACCCGGCGGGCAACGCGCTGGAGTTCAAGGCCTTCGCGGACGACGCCCAGGTGTTCGCGGTCTAAAGGTCGGTTAAAAATCTTGCACAACGCGCAAGTTTCGGTAGCGTGGACGTGACGCCGAGCCACGGCCCGGTCACACCGGGTCAGACAGGGAGAGGCCATGTCCACGGCCGAGCGGCAGCGCAGCGCGCAGGAGCTCATCCGCCCGCAGTTGCCCGCTGAACTCACCAACCGCGGCAAGTGCCCGTTCGACCCGGCCACCGGGCTGACCGAGCTGAGCGAGCAGGGGCGGATCCACCGGATCGAGCACAACGGCGACACCGTCTGGCTCGTCACGGGGCATGACGAGGCACGGGCGGTGCTCGCCGCACCGCAGATGAGTTCGGATCGGATCAACAGCCCGCGCGCGAGGGCGCTGATCTCGCCCGAGCTGCACGCGGAGCTGTTCCCGCCGGAACGCCGGGCCGGGTCGTTCATCTTCATGGACGCCCCCGACCACACCCGCTACCGCCGGTTGCTGACCGGGCAGTTCACCGTGCGCAGGATGCGGGACCTCACGCCGCGCGTGCACGAGATCGTCACCGCCCAGCTCGACGCGATGATCGAGAAGGGACCGCCGGCCGATCTCGTGCACGACTTCGCGCTGCCGGTGCCGTCGCTCGTGATCTGCGAGCTGCTGGGCGTCGACTACGGCGACCGCGACGAGTTCCAGCGCCGCACGTCCAAGCTGCTCAGCCTGAACACCACGGTCGACGAGCAGATCAAGAACACGACCGAGCTGCGGAAGTTCATGCACGTGCTCGTCCGCGCCAAGCGGCAGAACCCCGGCGACGACCTGCTGTCCGGGCTGGTGCGCGACACCGACCTCGACGACAACGAGCTCACCGGCATCGCGAACCTGCTGCTCATCGCGGGGCACGAGACGACGGCGAACATGCTGGCGCTCGGCACGTTCGCGCTGCTGGAGCACCCTGACCAGTTCGCCCGGCTCCGCGACGACCCCGAACTGGTCGAGAACGCGGTCGAGGAGCTGCTGCGGTACCTGTCGATCATCAGCTCGGGTGTCTCACGGCACGCGAAGGAGGACGTCGTGATCGGCGGCGCCACCATCCGCGCCGGCGAGACGGTCGTCGTGTCGGTGCCCGCGGTCAACCGCGACGACCGCCAGTACGAGGACCCGCACGCGCTCCTGGTCGACCGGCCGCGCGGGCACCACGTGGCGTTCGGGCACGGCATCCACCAGTGCCTCGGCCAGCAGCTGGCGCGCGTGGAGATGGCGGTCGGCTTCGCAGAGCTGCTGCGCCGATTGCCGACGCTGAAGCTCGCCGTGCCCGCGGGCGAGGTGCCGCTGCGGACCGACATGTCGATCTACGGCGTGCACCGGCTCCCCGTCACCTGGTGAGGACGGTCACCTGGTGAACCCGTCACCGAGCTGGTCGATCATCCGGCCGACCAGCTCGGTGACGTCGAACCTGTCCGTGGCCTGGGGGGTGTCGAGCCACCACTGCACGACCGCGCGCATCGACGCGAGGATCGTCGACGCCGTCACCGCCGGGTAGGGGTCGGCCTCGGGGTCCACGCCGCACCGCACCGCGATCGCCGCCGTCAACGCCTGCTCGCGGGCGGAGTAGGCGGCGAACACGTGCGGCAGCAACGCGGGGTCGCGCCGGAGCTGACGCAGCTGGCGGAGGCGGTCGAGGTCGACGTAGCGGGGGTAGATCGTCCGCAGGGCCTCGCGCAGCGCGACGAGCACCGGTTCGTCCAGGGGCCGCGCGGCGAACTCCTCCACGAACGCGAGCGCTGTGGCCGTGTCACCGGCGACGACCGCTTCCTCCTTGGAGGGGAAGTAGTTGAAGAACGTCCGCAGCGACACCCCGGCGGCCCGCGAGATCTGGTCCACCGTCACCCGGTCGAGGCCGTGCTCCACGCACAGGCTCCAGGCGGCGTCACCCAGCGCTTCCCTGGTCGCCGCCTTCTTGCGTTCACGCAGGCCCGTCATGGCGCAAAGATTAAAGCGTGCCGAAAATTGGTGTAGACCTTGTACCGACGTGAGCACCTCACTACGGTCCGTGAGAACGCTCTCACAGAACCTACGGAGGACCGGGTGCGCTTACTCGGAGTCGTCGTGCTGACCGGCGCCCTGCTCACCGCGGGCCAGGCCGGCGCAGCTCCCCCACCAGCCGCGTCGTCAGCGCCCACCGTCACGCTGATCACCGGGGACCAGGTGCTCACCGGGCAGCGCGCGATCCGACCCGCGCCAGGCCGTGAGCGCGTCCTGTTCTCCACGTACAACGCCGGAGGACACGAGTACGTCGTGCCGCACGACGCCATCCCGATGATCGCGGACGGCCGTCTCGACGAGCGCCTCTTCGACGTCACCGAGCTCGCGACCTACGGCGGGGCCCTGCCGGTCATCGCCACCTACCCCGCGGGCACCCTGAGCGCGCAGTCAGGCCTCCAGCTGCGCAGCATCAACGGCGTGGCGTTCGACGCGGCCAGGACCCCGCTCGCCGGCACCCTGTCCGCGTCGGGCGCGAAGAAGATCTGGCTCGACGCCAGGCGCAGGGCGAGCCTCGACCGCAGCGTCGCCCAGATCAACGCTCCTGCCGCCCACGCCGCGGGCTTCACCGGCAAGGGCACCACGGTCGCCGTCCTCGACACCGGCGTCGACGACACCCACCCGGACCTCGCGGACCGCGAGATCGGCGAGCGCAACTTCTCGGGCTCCCCCGACAACGACGACCACTACGGCCACGGCACGCACGTGGCGTCGATCGTCGCGGGCACCGGCGCGAAGAGCGGCGGCAAGTACCGCGGCGTCGCGCCGGACGCGAGCATCCTCGACGTGAAGGTGCTGGGCGACAACGGTTCCGGGCAGGACAGCGGGATCATCGCCGGCATGGAGTGGGCGGTCGAGCAGGGCGCCCAGGTCATCAACCTGAGCCTCGGCGGCTACGACACCCCCGAGATCGAGCCCCTCGAAGAGGCCGTGAACCGCCTCAGCGCCGAGAAGGGCGCACTGTTCGTGGTCGCCGCCGGCAACAGCGGACCCAACGCGCGCACGATCGGCTCACCGGGCACCGCCGACGCGGCCCTGACCGTCGGCGCGGTCGACGACCGGAACGGGATCGCGGAGTTCTCGAGCCGCGGCCCGACGCAGGCCGACACGCTCAAGCCCGACCTCACCGCGCCCGGCGTCGGCATCGTCGCCGCACTGCACTCCGGCGGCAGGATCGGCGCGCCGGTCGCCGACGGCTACACCTCGCTCGACGGCACCTCGATGGCGACCCCGCACGTCGCGGGCGCGGCGGCACTCCTGCGCCAGCAGCACCCGGAGCTGAACGGCACCGCGCTGAAGGCCCGCCTCACCGGCACCACCACGCCGACGGCGGAGCTCACGCCGTTCGAGCAGGGCTCCGGCCGCATCGACGTCGCCAAGCTGATCAAGCAGAACGTGACGTCGAGCCCGGCCAACGTCAGCTTCGGCGCGCACCAGTGGCCGCACACCGGAGAACCCGTGCTGTCCCAGGAGATCACCTACTCCAACGCGGGTTCCGAGCCGGTCGCGCTCGACCTCACCACGGAGACGAACGGCAGCCTGTTCAGCGTCTCCCCTGCCACGCTCACGGTTCCTGCGGGCGGCACCGCGACCGCCACGGTCACCGCGGACGTCACCAAGCAGCCGGCGGGCGGCGTGTTCGGTGGCGCGATCGTCGCGAGCGGCGTGCGCACGGCCGTCGTGGCCGACCTGGAGGTAGAGAGCTACGACGTCAAGGTCACCGGTGTCGAGCGATCCGGAATCACCACGGCGTCGACCTTCGCGTTCCTGATCAACGTCGACACCGGCGCCCGTGTCTGGCCGGACAGCACGACCGGCGTCGCGCGCGTGGCCAAGGGTCGCTACATCCTGACCGGCAGCGTGCTGTCGTCGTCCGGCGCCTGGACCCACGACGTCATCAACTACCCGAACCTGACCGTCACCGGCGCCACGACGATCAGCCTCGACGCCCGCCAGGCCGAGCCGGTGAAGGTGACGCTGCCGGTCACCGCGCAGCTCTCGTTGCTGCAGACCGGTTTCGAGCGGGTCGTCAACGGCACCAGCTACACGATCGGCAACTTCTCGGTCGGCGGTTCGATCGACCACCTCGGCGTCGCGAGCCTCGGCCCCGACTCGAACGAGGTCACCGGCAAGATCGCCACCTTCTGGAACGCGGGTCCGGACTTCTACGGACTCGCCTGGTACCGCAAGGGATCCGCGCCCAACGGCCTGACCAAAACGATCGCGAAGAAGGACCTCGCGACCGTCAAGGTCGACATGCCTGCTCTCAAGCCGGGCCAGAGCGCGTCGATCGGCCACACGTCCTCGCCCGAGGGCCGCGCCGACTGGACCTACGGTTCGCTGGACAACTTCGTTCCCGGCCAGCGCACCGAGTACTACGGCGGCGAGGGCGGCGACTGGTCGCGCAGGTTCAACCTGTTCGACGAGACCGGCAACATCGGCGCGCTCGTCACCCCGCTGCGGCACTACAAGCCGGGCAGGTCCTACGTGGAACCGTTCCACCGCCCGGTGTTCGGCCCGGCGCTGCCCCCGGCGCGCGACGTCCCGCACTCGTTCCGCACCGGCGACTTCGTCCGGATCACCGTGCCGCTGTACGGCGACAACACGGGCAACGAGGGCTACGGCCCGGTGACCGAGGCCCGCACGACCGTGTACCGCGACGACGTCAAGGCCGTCGAGACGGCCGAACCGGGCTGGGCGATGCTCGACGTCCAGCCCGGCGCCGCGAACTACCGCGTGGAGACGTCCGCCGTCCGGAACAACGCCTTGAGTTCCAAGGTGTCCGGCGTGTGGACGTTCCGCAGCGACACGACGGCGCGGCAGACGGCGCTGCCGCTGTCCGTCATCCGCTTCGCCCCGCAGCTGGACGACGACGGCTACGCCCGCGCCGGCCAGATGCTCTCCGTACCGATCTCCACGCAGTCGCAGGTGGACTCGGTGCGCGTGACGTCCGTCGAGGTCTCCTACGACGGCGGCACGACGTGGAAGCGCACGCAGATCACGGCCAACCGCGTGCTGCTCGCCCACCCGAAGGACGCCAAGTCGGTCTCCCTGCGCGCCAAGGCGTCCGGCAGCGGCCAGACCGTGGAGCAGACGATCATCGACGCGTACCTGCTGCGCTAGCTAGCGGAAGGCGTCCGCGTGCTCCCGAGCCCATGAGGCGAAGGAGCGCGCGGGCCTTCCCAGCACGTCCTCGACACTCGGCACCACCGTGTACCCCTCGGCGGGCATGTCCCGCTTCCACCCGAGCAGCACGTCGGCGAACTCCGCGGGCCGCCCCGCCCTGAGCATCTCGTCCCGCGCCTCCGCCTCGGACTGCTCGACGTACCTGATCTCCCGGCCGATCGCGTCGCTGATCGTCGCCACCTGCTCCGGCACGGACAACGCCTCCGGCCCCGTCAACGCGTACGTGCGACCGCCGTGCCCACCCCTCACGAGCACGGCGGCCGCCACCGCGCCGATGTCGCCTTCGTGCACGAGCGCACTCCGCGCGTACGCGAACGGCTCACGCACCACCCCCTCCCGGCGCACCGGCTCGGCCCAGGCCAGCGAGTTCGACATGAAGTCCCCCGGCCGCAACACGGTCCACTCCAGCGGACCGGCCGTCACCGCCTCCTCCATCGGACTCCGGTACCCGTTCCACACCAGCGTGATCCTGCGGACGCCGGCCTTCTCCGCCCGCCGCAGCAGGTCCGGCCCGGTGAGCAGTTCGGCGTAGTCGTCGCCCGCGCTGGCCAGCAGGTGGGCGGCGGTGACGCCCTCGAACGGGATCGTCTCCGGCCTGGTCAGGTCTGCCTCGACGACCTCGACACCGGCCGGGAGCCGCGCCGTCGCCGCGTTCCTGGTGATCGCGCGAACCCGCTGGCCCAGCGCGAGCAGTTCGTTCACCACCTGGGCTCCGGCATTTCCGGTCGCCCCCGCAACGAGAATCGTCATGGCCCCGACCGTAGGACCTGTAGTTAACTGGAGATCAAGAGAAGGGGGCGCGGTGCGCGAACTGACCGACGAGATCACCGCCGGCCACGGCCCGCCACCGGCGAAGGACGCACCCACGGGGGTCAGCATCCCGGGCCGTCACGTCGCCGAGGTCGCGAAGCACCCCGACGGCCGGCTCGCGGTGATCACCTGGTCGTCGCCGGAGATCGACCCCGGCCTGCTGAACCCCGCGCTGCACGTCGTGCAGACCGACGGGACCGTCACCGACCTGGGCGCGACGCCCGCGGACGCCGGTTCGCCGGTGTGGTGGGGCGACGAGGTCTTCTACCTCGCGCTGACACCGCCGCACCTGCAGGGCGGCAACGCCGTCTTCGACCAGCGCCACCGCAACCTCACCGAGGGCATGCCGGCCTGCCCGATCGATCTCGTCCAGGACGACGGCAGCGCGCCGGTCATGGTCGTCGCGACCGGCCTGGACACCGAGTTCCGCCGCCTCGACGGCACCTTCCTCGGCCGTGTCACGGGGTCGCACCTGCCACCTCGCTACCGCGACCTCGACGGCATCGAGTGGGGCGTCCAGGAACGCCTCCACTACCGGGCCCGCGACGGGCTCGACCTCGACGGTCTGCTGGTGCTCCCCGTCGGCTGGACGAGACGAGACGGACCGTCTCGTCTCGTCACGATCGTCCACGGCGGGCCGTACGACCGGTGGACCGACGACCTGCAACTGCACTGGGTGCCGTCGGCGCAGTGGTTCGCGCATCAGGGGATCGCGACCTTCCTGCCCAACCCGCGGGGCGGACAGGGCCACGGCCACGAGTTCGCGGCGGCCGTGGCCAAGAAGGTCGGCCAGGAGGAGTGGCACGACATCGAGGCCGGCATCGACCTGCTCGTCGACCAGGGCGTGGCGGACGGGAACCGGCTCGGCATCGCCGGCTGGAGTCACGGCGGGTTCATGGCCGCGTGGGCGACGACCAGGACGGACAGGTTCAAGGCCGCGCTGGTGGGTGCGGGCATCTCCGACTGGCCGAAGCTGATCGCCACCGGTGAGTGGGGTGCGTTCGAGGCGGCGCTGGGCGACAGCCCCGAACACAGTCCGATCACCTACGCGGACCGGATTCGCACGCCGATGTTGATCGTGCACGGCGCGGAGGACACCAACGTGCCGGTGGAGCAAGCCGAACTCCTGCACAGCGCCGTGAAGCACTCCGAACTCGTCGTCTATCCCGGCGAAGGGCACTCGCTGCGGCAGCGTGAGCACAGGCTGGATCTGCTGAACCGAACCAGAAGGCTGTTCGCGAACCTCTGAGAGTTGCGCAAGCCTTACGCAAGCTCAGCAAGCCCACAGCAAGTGCTCGCAAGCCGGAACCATCGCCAGCACATCAATTTTCCGGGCAGGTTCGGGTCCGAACCTCCCACACCGCCGGATGTCCAGCTGCTGGTGATCGGCCTTGTGCACGTTGCGACACTGGTCGGACACGGGAACGAACACCCGTCTTTCCTGTTCAGAGCGCTATGTCGCAAATTTGCGCAATCACGTCGAGATATTGCGGTAATCTGCTAGTCACTTCTACGGTGAGGCGCGCCACACCCCCTCGCGTCCCCACCGAGAAGGGCCAAGCACGCCATGTCACCGACGACACGCGTCCGCTCCCTGCTAGCCCCGATAACGGCACTGATCACGGCAGCGGCGACCCTGACCATCGCCCCTGCCGCCCAGGCCGCACCGGTCAGCCTCGACCTGGCCAGGCAGACCCGCATCGACCAGGTCACCCTGACGGCCCCGAAGAACAGCACCGAGACGTTCGCCGTGCAGACGAGCCTGGACGGCAGAGGCTGGTCGACGCTGGTCGCCGAACGACCACACGACTTCGAGAACGGCAGGGTGACGTTCCAGGTCGACCCGACGCTGGTCCGGCACGTCCGTGCCACCAAGACCACGGCCAAGCTCGAGGTGCACGAAGCGGCCGTCAGCGCCCAGCTGCAGGCCACCTACAGCGCGAGCGGCACCAACCAGAACTACGGGCCTGGCAACGCCGGCGACGGCAACCAGGGGACGTACTGGGAGAGCCCGAACAACACGTTCCCGCAGTGGATCCAGGCCGACCTCGGCGCCGCGCTGAAGGCAGACCGGGTCGTGCTGAAGCTCCCGGCCGGCTGGGGCGCCCGCACCCAGACGCTCACGGTCCAGAGCAGCACGGACGGCCAGAACTTCACGGATCTCGTGGCATCCAGGGGACACGACTTCACCCCTGCCGCGAACAACACCGTCACCATCGACTTCACCGCGGCCACCACGCGGTACGTCCGGCTGCGGATCACCGGCAACACCGGCTGGCCGGCGGCCCAGCTCAGCGAGTTCGAGGTGCAGGGCCCCACCGGCGGCGACACGCAGGCCCCCTCGGCACCGGCGAACCTCGCCCTCACCCAGCCCCAGGCCGGGCAGATCCGGCTGACCTGGAACGCGAGCACCGACAACGCGGGCGTCACCGGCTACGACGTCTACGCCAACGGCACCCTGCGGACCACGGTGACCGGCACGACCTACACCGACAGCCAGCCCGACGGCCTGCGCGTGAGCTACCACGTCATCGCGAAGGACGCGGCCGGCAACCAGTCCCCCGCCAGCAACACCGTCACGCGTGAGGGCGCGACCGGCACGAACCTGGCGCAGGGCAAGAGCGTCACCGCGAACAACAACGTGCACAACTTCGTCGCCGCCAACGCCAACGACGGCAACCTGGCCTCCTACTGGGAGTCCGGCGGGTTCCCCGGCACGCTGACCGTCCAACTGGGATCGAACGCGGACGTCAGCTCTGTCGTGGTCAAGCTCAACCCCGACTCCGCCTGGGGCGCCCGCACGCAGAACGTCGAGGTCCTCGGCCGCGAGCAGAACGCCACCGGCTTCACGAGCCTCGCCGCGGCCCGCGACCACCGCTTCGACCCGGCGTCCGGCAACTCCGTCACGATCGGCGCGGCCGGACGGGTCGCCGACCTGCAGCTGCGCGTCACGTCCAACACCGGTGCGCCCGGCGCCCAGGTGGCTGAGGTACAGGTGTTCGGCACCCCTGCCCCGAATCCCGACCTCACCGTCACCGCGACGTCGATCACGCCGGCCAGTCCCGTCGAGACCGACCAGATCACGCTGAACGCGACGGTCCGCAACGCGGGCTCGGCGGCCAGCGCGGCCACCGACGTGACGTTCTTCCTCGGCGCCACCAGTGTCGGCACGGCGCAGGTCGGCGCCCTCGCGGCAGGCGCGCAGGCCAGCGTGAGCACCACGATCGCGGCCCGGCCCTCGGGCAGCTACGAGTACACGGCCAAGGTCGACGAGACCAAGAAGGTCACGGAGCAGAACGAGACCGACAACGCCCGCATCCACCCGGACGCGCTGGTCGTGACGCCGGTCCCGAGCTCCGACCTCGTCGCCGTGCCGTCCTGGTCGCCGAGCAACCCGGGCAACGGCCAGAGCACCACGTTCAGCGTCGCGATCAAGAACCAGGGCACCATCGCGTCCGCGGCCGGCGCCCACGGCATCACGGTCACGATCCTGAACAGCAGCGGCCAGACCGTCCGGACGCTGACCGGCAGCCACAACGGCACGGTCAACGCGGGTGCGACGACCGCCGCGGTCAACCTCGGCACGTGGCCCGCCGCCGACGGCCGCTACACCGTCCGCACGGTGATCGCCAATGACGGCAACGAGATCCCTGCCAAGCAGGGCAACAACACCAGTGAGCAGTCGCTGTTCATCGGCCGCGGCGCCAGCGTCCCGTGGCAGCACGTCGAGGCCGAGGACGCCACGCCCGGTGGCGGCGCACAGGTCCTCAGTCCGAACAGGACGATCGGCGACCTCGCCGGTGAGGCGTCCGGCCGCCGTGCCGTCACGCTGAACGGCACCGGCCAGTCGGTCGAGTTCACGACGTCCGGCCCGACCAACACGCTCGTCACCCGGTTCTCCATCCCAGACAGCTCCGGTGGCGGCGGCATCACCTCCACCCTCAACGTCTACGTCAACGGCCAGTTCCACAAGGCCATCGACCTGACGTCGAAGTACATGTGGCAGTACGGCAACGAGGCCGAGCCCGGCAACTCGCCGGGAGCGGGCGGGCCGCGCCACATCTACGACGAGGCGAACGCGATGCTCAACTCGACGTTCCCGGCGGGCACGAGGATCAAGCTGCAGAAGGACGCGGCCAACACCACGAACTACGCGATCGACTTCGTGAACTTCGAACAGGTGACGGCTGCCGGAAACCCTGACGCGGCGCGCTATGCCGTGCCCGCTGGGTTCACCCACCAGGACGTGCAGAACGCGCTCGACCGCGTCCGGATGGACACGACCGGCACGCTGATCGGCGTCTACCTGCCCACCGGCACCTACCAGACGGCGCAGAAGTTCCAGGTCTACGGCAAGGCCGTCCGGGTCGTCGGCGCGGGACCCTGGTTCACCCGGTTCCAGGCCCCGCTCGCGCAGGAGAACACCGACATCGGCTTCAGCGCGCCGTCGTCCGCGAGCGGGTCGACGTTCAGCGGGTTCGCCGTGTTCGGCAACTACACCGCACGCATCAACGGGCCGGGCAAGGTGTTCGACTTCGCCGGCGTGCAGAACATGACCATCGAGAACATCTGGGTCGAGCACATGATGTGCCTGTTCTGGGGCAACAACGTCGACAACAACGTCATCAGGGACAGCCGCGTCCGCGACATGTACGCGGACGGCCTCAACCTGACCAACGGGTCGGCGGGCAACCGGGTCGCGAACATCGAGGCCCGGTCGACCGGTGACGACGCGTTCGCGTTGTTCGCCGCCACCGACGGCGGTGGCAGCGGCCAGCAGAACAACGTCTTCGAGAACCTCTCGGTGCTGACCCCGTGGCGCGCGGCCGGTCTCGCGGTCTACGGCGGCAAGCTCAACACGTTCCGCAACATCTACGTGGCGGACACGCTCACCTACTCCGCCGTGACGATCAGCTCGCTCGACTTCGGTTACCCGATGGAGGACTTCGGGCCCGAGCCGACGACGTTCAGCGGGCTCACGCTGGTGCGGTCCGGCGGTCACTTCTGGGGTGCGCAGACGTTCGGCGCGATCTGGATGTTCTCCGCCTCCAAGAAGTACACGGGGATCCGGGTGAGCGACGTCGAGATCATCGATCCGACGTACAGCGGAATCATGTTCCAGACCAAGTACAACGGTGCGGCCGAGAACGTCTTCCAGGACACGGTGCTGTCCAACGTGAGCATCTCGGGTGCGCGCAAGAGCGGCGACGCGTTCGACGCCAAGTCCGGGTTCGGGTTGTGGGCCAACGAGATGCCGGAAACCGGTCAGGGTCCGGCGGTCGGTGAGGTCACGTTCAACGGCCTCAGGTTCAGCGACAACTTCCAGGACATCAAGAACACCACGTCCACCTTCAAGATCAACATTAACAACTGATATCCCTGCCGCGAAGGACAATTCAATGAAAAACACGCTCATGAAGCGTGCAGTGAGCGCTGCCCTCGTCAGCGCCCTCGCACTGTTCGGATTGACACCCACGGCGGGAGCAGCGGTCGTCAGGCTGTCCGCGAACCTGACCGCGTCCAGCACCAACGGAGCGCTCGGCGCCGGGAACGCCGGTGACGGCAACCAGGGCAGCTACTGGGAGAGCACGAACGGCGTGTTCCCGCAGTGGCTCCAGGCCGACCTGGGCGCCGCGAAGAGCGTCAGCAAGGTCGTGCTGCGCCTGCCCTCGAACTGGGAGCAGCGCACACAAACGCTTGCCGTGCACGGAAGCTCCAACGGATCGCAGTTCAGCGACATCGTCGGTTCCGGCGGGCGGGTCTTCTCCCCCGGCTCCGGCAACACGGTGACGCTGGACTTCGCGGCCACCAGCACCAGGTACGTGCGCGTCACGATCACCGCGAACACCGGCTGGGCAGCGGGTCAGCTCAGCGAGTTCGAGGTGCACGGCGAGTCCGGGCCGGTCGACCCGCCGCCGCCTGGCGACAACCTCGCGGCAGGCAAGCCGGTCGAGGAGTCCGGGCACGTGCACACCTACGTGCCGGGCAACGCGGTCGACGGCAACACCGGCACGTACTGGGAGTCCAACGGTCTCCCCGGTCACCTGACCGCGAAGCTGGGCTCGAACGCGGACGTCACCTCGGTCGTCGTCAAGCTGAACCCCGGCGGCGACTGGGGTGCGCGCACGCAGAACTTCGAGGTGCTCGGCCGTGAGGCGAGCGCCACGGCGTTCGGCACCCTGAAGGCACGTGCCGACTACCGGTTCGACCCGGCCACCGGCAACAGCGTGACCATCCCGGTGTCCGGCCGCGCGTCGGACGTGCGGCTGCACTTCTACTCGAACACCGGCGCGCCCGGCGGCCAGGTCGCCGAGTTCCAGGTCTTCGGCGCCTCCGCACCGGCGCCCGACCTGACCGTCACGAACCTGACGTGGACCCCGGCAAGCCCGAGCGAGGCCGACGCGATCAGGCTCACCGCCACCGTGCGCAACGGCGGCACCGTGGCGTCCGGCGCGACGACGCTGAACGTCACGCTCGGCGGCACCGCCGCGGGCACCACCCAGGTCGCCGCGCTCGCCGCTGGTGCCACCGCCAGTGTCACCGTCGACGCGGGACGGCGTGGTGCCGGCTCGTACGCGGCCGCGGCCACCGTGGACCCGGCCAACCAGGTCGCGGAGACCAACGAGGGCAACAACACCTTCACCTCCGGCTCTCCCCTGGTCGTCGGCCAGGCACCGGGTCCGGACCTGCGTATCACCGGCGTCACGCCGAACCCGTCGTCCCCGGCGGCGGGCCAGCAGGTGACGTTCGCCGTGCAGGTCAACAACCGCGGTACCTCCGCGGCGGGTGCTTCGGTGACCCGCGTGGCCGTCGGCGGCAGCACTTTGACCGCCAACACCGGTGTGATCAACGCCGGTCAGACCGTCACGGTCAACGTCGGCTCCTGGACCGCCACGAACGGCGGCGCCACGGCCACCGCGACGGCGGACGCGACCAACGTGGTCGCGGAGACCAACGAGACCAACAACACCGCGACCCAGTCCATTGTGGTCGGACGCGGCGCCTCGACGCCGTTCACGAGCTACGAGGCGGAAGCGGGCCGCTACCAGGGCACGCTGCTGCAGGCCGACGCGGAGCGCACGTTCGGGCACACCAACTTCGGGTCCGAGTCCTCGGGCCGCAAGTCGGTGCGCCTCGACTCGCAGGGCCAGTTCGTGGAGGTCACCTCGACGGTCAGCACCAACTCGATCGTCGTGCGCAACTCGATCCCGGACGCCGCCGCGGGCGGTGGCCAGGAGGCCACGATCAGCCTCTACGCGAACGACCAGTTCGTGCAGAAGCTGACCCTGTCCTCGCGCCACAGCTGGCTCTACGGCACGACCGACGACCCCGAGGGCCTCACGAACCGTCCGGGTGGCGACGCCCGCAGGCTGTTCGACGAGAGCTCCCAGCTGCTGGCGAACAGCTACCCGGCGGGCACGAAGTTCAAGCTGCAGCGCGACTCCGGTGACACCGCCCAGTTCTACGTCATCGACCTGATCGACCTGGAGCAGGTCGCACCGGCCGCACAGAAGCCGGCCGAGTGCGTGTCGGTCACGCAGTACGGTGCCACGCCGAACGACCAGACCGACGACGCGGACGCTCTGCAGCGTGCTGTGACGGCCGACCAGAACGGGGAGATCCCCTGCGTCTGGATCCCGGAGGGCAAGTTCCGCCAGGAGAAGAAGATCCTGACCCTGTTCAACTCCGGTCAGTACAACCAGGTCGGCATCCGCAACGTCACGGTCCGCGGCGCCGGCATGTGGCACTCGCAGCTGTTCTCGCTCACGCAGCCGCAGGACGCCGGCACGATCAACCACCCGCACGAGGGCAACTTCGGGTTCGACATCGACGACAACACGCAGCTCTCCGACTTCGCGATCTTCGGCTCCGGCCGGATCCGCGGTGGTGACGGCAACGCGGAGGGCGGCGTCGGCCTGACCGGCCGGTTCGGCAAGAACACCAAGATCACCAACGTGTGGATCGAGCACGCCAACGTCGGTGCCTGGGTCGGCCGCGACTACACCAACCTGCCCGACCGCTGGAACCCCGGCGACGGCCTGCAGTTCACCGGCATGCGCATCCGCAACACCTATGCCGACGGCATCAACTTCGCCAACGGCACGCGCAACTCCACGGTGTTCAACTCGTCGTTCCGCACCACGGGCGACGACGCGCTGGCCGTGTGGGCGTCGAAGTACGTGAAGGACCAGAACCTGGATGCCGGCAGCGGCAACGCCTTCCTCAACAACACGATCGCACTCCCGTGGCGTGCCAACGGGATTGCGATCTACGGCGGGTCGAACAACCGCGCGGAGAACAACATCATCTCCGACACCGCCAACTACCCGGGCATCATGCTGGCGACCGACCACGACCCGCTGCCGTTCGGCGGGACGACGACGCTCGCCAACAACGCCCTGCACCGCACGGGCGGCGCGTTCTGGGGTGAGGCGCAGGAGTTCGGCGCCATCACGCTGTTCTCGCAGAACCTGCCGATCCCCGGAGTCGTCATCCGCGACACCGAGATCCTGGACTCCACCTACGACGGGATCCAGTTCAAGGGCGGCGGCAGCGGCATGCCGGACGTGCAGATCACCAACGTCCGCATCGACAGGTCGAACAACGGCTCGGGCATCCTCGTGATGGCCCAGGCCCGCGGTTCGGCGCGACTGACGAACGTCACGATCACCAACTCGCGGGACGGCGACATCACCATCGAGCCGGGTTCGCAGTTCGTCATCAACTAGCCCGGCCGTAGATCACAGTTGAAACCACCTCCGACCGGGTATGCCCCGGTCGGAGGTGGTTTCTCATGTCCACGGTCGTTGTGGGGTTCGACGGTTCCGACCTCGCCCGCCGCGCGGTGCTCTTCGGTGCGGAAGAAGCGTCCCGCCGCGGCGGGGCCTTGCAGGTCGTGCACGCCGTACGCGCTCCCCTGCCCGAGCCCGTCTTCACGCCGATGACCATCCCGGTGCCGGAGTTCGTCACCGAGGAGACGATGTCCAAGGCGGCTGAAGACCACCTCAACGAACTGGAGGCCGACCTCAGGGAACGTTGGCCGGACCTCGAAATCGCCACGCACGTGCGCATCGGCCGCCCGGTCGACGTCCTCGCCGCAGAACCCGGCGACCTGCTCGTGCTCGGCTCGTCCGGTCGCACGGGCATCGCGGAGATGTTCCTGGGCTCCACCGCCTTGGAGCTCGTGTCGACCGGCGGACGCCCCGTGATCGTGACCCGCTCCGGCCCTGTCGACGGCCGGGTGGTCGTCGGCGTCGACGGCTCCGAGACCTCGACGGACGCGATCGCGTTCGCCTTCGAGCACGCGGCCCGCCACGGCCGCGAACTGCTCGCCATCTACGCGTGGAACGACGTCGGCTGGGCCGAACTGCCCGAGCAGGACTTCGACCACGTCCGCCTCGACCTGGCCAAGGTGCTGGACGAACAGCTGGCACCCCACATCGCCCGGTGGCCCGACGTACACGTGGCACAGGAGGTCGCTTTCGACGCTCCCGCCCGCGCGTTGCTCCAGGCGGCCGATGGCGCGGCTCTGATCGCCGTCGGCAGTCACGGCCGAGGAGCGGTGAGGCGTGCAATTCTGGGCTCGGTGAGCCACGCTGTGCTCCACCACGCGCCGTGCCCGGTCGCCGTGGTCCACCGGAGGTGACGTGACATGCGCGGGTTGACGGCCGTGCTGCTCTGCCTGGTGCTGGCTTCGTGCGGCCAAGTGCCGCCGCCGCAAGCACCGGCATCGAGCACTCCCACCACCGACACGTCCACGCCGAGCGTTCCGGCGCCGTTGCCGCCGTCGTCGACCCCGCTCCCGGCCACGACCACGCCACCCTTGTCGCCCACTCCGTCGCGTGCGCTGGATCCCGGGGTGACGACCGTGCGCGGCACGGTGTCGGGCGGCGTCGAGTCCGGCTGCACGCTCCTGGACACCGGTGGTGAGCAGTACCTGCTGCTCGGCGCCGACCCCGCGATCGCGGTGGCCGGCGCCGTGGTGGAGGTGAGCGGGCGGGCTGATCCCGGCGGGATGACCACGTGCCAGCAGGGCACGCCGTTCCACGTCATCAGGACCCAGCGGGGTTAGTCGTTCAGAGCCTTGCGCAGGAAGGCCGTGGCCTGCTTGATCGCTGCCTCGGCGGCATGCGTGCCGCGCAACGCGTTCAGCATCACGAAGTCGTGGATGACACCCGCGTACCGGACAGCGGTGACGGGCACGCCGGCCTCGCGCAGCTTGTCGGCGTAGGCCTCGCCCTCGTCGCGCAGGACGTCGGCCTCGGCGGTGATCACGAGTGCCTGGGGCAGGCCGGCGAGCTGGTCCCTGGTAGCGCGCAACGGAGACGCGGTGATCTCGGCGCGCTCGACCGGGTTCGTCGTGTACTGGTCCCAGAACCACTGCATGCCGTCGCGGCGCAGGAAGTAGCCCTCGGCGAACTGCAGGTACGAGTCGGTGTCGAAGGACGCGTCGGTCACCGGGTAGAAGAGCACCTGGGCCTTCAGCTCGACGTCACCGCGTTCCTTGGCCTGCAACGTCAGCGCGGCGGCCATGTTGCCGCCTACCGAGTCACCGGCGACGGCGACGCGGGTGGCGTCGAGGCCGTACGAGGCGCCGGACGCCTGGATCCACTGGGCGGTGGCGTAGTTCTGGTTGATCGCGACCGGGTAGCGGGCCTCGGGCGAGAGCGAGTAGTCGGGGAAGACGACGGCGGCGCCGGCACCGACCGCGAGTTCGCGGACAAGGCGGTCGTGGGTGTGGGCGTTGCCGAAGACCCAGCCCGCGCCGTGGATGTAGAGGACGACCGGGAGCGGACCCTCGGCACCGGCGGGCTTGACCACACGGACCTTGAAGCCGTCCAGCTCCACCCACTGCTCGTCGATCTCGGGCTTGTCCACCGAGCCCGACTGCACCTCGTCGACGGCCTTGCGGCCCTCCTCGGGGGCGATCTCGAACAGGAACGGCGGCGTGGCGGTGGCGGCGGCGAACTCTGCGGCGGCGGGCTCGAGGACGGGGCGCTTCATGACTTCCTCCTGGCGTTCCGGGGTGATGCCACAAAGCTAGTGCGCGATTAAATCGTGCACAACGTAATCACGGCCTCATCAGAACCGGGAATAACTTGATGAGGGGAGCTTTCATCAACCTGACGTTGATGAAAGCTCCCCTCATCAAGTTCGAGTCAGGCGACGGTGAAGGCCGTCGTGGCGCCGGTGAAGCCGGTGATCTTGCCGGTCCAGCCGCTCTTCTCGTCGCCGTGGTGCACGATCCGGTAGGTGCCGGCAGGGGTGTCCGCCGGGATCTGCCAGGTGATCGTGGCGTTGGAGAACGCGATGCCGACCCGTTCCCACTTGTAGCGCGTCGCCCAGTCACCGTCGTCGGCGACGCGCGTCCACTGGCCGTTCACCTGCCGCTGCACCTCCAGGAAGGTGTGGTTGCGGTGCAGGTTGTTCTTCGGGTGACCGGTGACGAACACCGACGTCACGGTCTCGCCGCGGCCGTAGGAGGTCTTGGGCGCGACCAGGACGTCGCCGTACCTCTTGTCGGCGGGCTTGTCGTCGAGCACGACACCGGTCTGCAGGTTGAGGTCGGTGAACGGCGGCTTGCCGGGGTTCGGGCCGGCGGGCAGGGCGGTGCCGGCCTTCATCGACGCGGCGAGCTTGGCGAACTCCTGCTGGTAGGCCGGGGTGGTGTTGCGGCCGAACAGGGTGGAGCCGCCCTCGTACTGCTGCGAGTCGTACTCCTCCGGCGTGGTGACGTACTGGCTGTAGTCGTTGGCGTAGCCCTGGATGAGCACGTTCTGCAACGGCACACCGGCCTCGGCGGCCACCGCCTTGCGGATGCGCAGGCCCGCGGTGATCGTGACCTCACCCGGCACCGCGACGAGGTGCAACTGTCCGATTCGGACGATCTGCAGCGGCACGATGTTCGGCGTCGCACCGATCAGGCCGGTCGGCACCAGGGAGGCCTTGGGGAACTGGCAGTCCCGCAACCACTGCGGAACCTCCATCTGCAACGGCTCGAAGAGCTTCTTCCACGGCGACTGCATGCCCTCGGAGAAGCCGGGGATCGCCGGGCCGTCCTCGATGCTGCCCGCGATCGTGGACGCGCCGACGACGCCCGAACACGTCGTGCCGGGCTGAGCGGTGTCGGTGTAGCGGCCCTCGACCCGCACGGCCGACATGTCCACGAACCGCATGCGCGAGTCGACGCCGCCCGACATAGCGGACTGCGGGCCGCGGTAGACCTCCTGCGCCTTGCGGTTCTGGCGCTCGCCGATGACGCGGGCGTTCTCCCACTCGTTCTCGGTGGGGCCGGAACCGGGCTTCAGGTTGAGGTTCGGCGACATGTCGCCCGCATTGGTGTTCGGGAACGCCGCCACGAAGCCCGCGGTGTCGTCCAGGTACCGCACGCCTTCGTCGTCGTGCTCCCACTGGTACGCCGCGTAGCCCTTGTTATCCGGGCTGATCAGCGTGTTGGCGTTGGTGATCGACGTGTTGTGCGTGGCGAACCAGCTGATCGCGCCGACGTTCGCGGTGCCCTGCCTGAACTTCAGCACCGTCATCTGCGGGTCGATGCCGGCCGGGAAGGCGCCCTTGTCGGGGTTGCGGTCGAACGCGACGCGCGAGCGGTTGACCGACGCGTTCGCGAGCTCGCCGACGCCGAGGCTGATCGAGCCGGGCTTCACGTCGTCGTGCGCCTCGACGACGGACTCGGTGATGCCGTCGACCACGGCGGCCAGGGCCTGCGGCTGCATGCCGAGGATCGACAGGTTGTAGGCGAGGTTGTGCGACTGACCGCCGGGGCCGCTGTGCGTGTGCGTGGCGGAGAGCAGCAGGTTCTCGCGCGTGTAGGTGCTGCCGTACTTCGCCTGCAGCTTGGTGAGCACGCCCTCCTGGACCGCGCGGAAGATCATCGCGAGGTCGGCGTTGACGTACGCGACGCGCTTGTTCGTGGCGCGGTCGACCACGACGTAGGCCCGCGACCGCAGCCGCTGGTGGATGCCCGTCGTCTTCTGGTCGAACTTCGAGTAGCCCATCATGCCGTTCTCGGCGGCGGGGCCGGTGACGTCGGCGATGCCCCGGCCCACCAGGTACGGCTCGGGTTCGGCCCACGCGAACGGGCCGCTGACCAGCGCCGCACCGACGAGTGCGGCGACCACCGTCAAGACTTTCGTCCGCATGAGCACCCCGCTAAGTGAATTGGATTCACATTTCGGGCTTGACGGTAGGTGATCCAGACCACTTCGAGCAAGTCACCGCGAGTGCGTTGGCGGTGACGACGAGCAAGATTCCCGCCCAATGGTGAAGTTCGAACGTCTCCCCCAGCACCACGAGCCCTGCCAGTGCCGCCAGCACCGGGTGCACGCTCATCGCCAGCCCGAACAGGCGGGCAGGCACCTTCCGCAGCGCGATCACGTCGACGGCGTAGGGCACGACGCTGCAGAACACGCCCGCGCCGACCGCGTACAGGATCGCCAACCCGGTCAGCTTCCCGTGCAGCACCAGCAGCACCGCGACCGGGACGTAGAGCGTCGCCGACATCGCGGTCGCGACGGCGGGCGCCTGCAGACCGGGCAACCGGGCACCGACGAGGCGGTTGAGCAGGATGTACGCGGCCCAGCAGCCCGCGGCGAGCAGGCCGAGGCCGACGCCGAGGTAGTCGCTGCTGGGGCCCGGCAGCACCAGCACGTACACGCCGACGGCGGCGACCAGCACGAACAGGAAGTCCTGGCGCGTTCGCGACCCGGCCAGCGCGACACCGAGCGGCCCGAGCACCTCCAGCGTGACGGCGAGACCGAGCCCGATGCGGTCGATCGCCATGTAGAGGCTGAGGTTCATCGTGGCGAACACGAGGCCGAGCGCGATCGTCGGCCACCACTGCGCCCAGGTGAATCTTCGCAGGTTCGGCCGGGCCATCGGGAGCAGCACCGCGGCGGCCACGAACTGGCGCACCGCCACGACACCGGCCGGGCCGATGGCGGCGAACGCGTGGGCGCCCACGGCGGCACCGATCTGGTTGCTGGCCGCGCTCGCGGTCATCGTGGCGAATCCGCCGAGGCTCTTCATGCCGTCCAGCCTGCGGCCCCGACATCGATGCGGGAAATGCATGAGACGTACCACCTATACGCTGGACGCATGGATCTGCGGCACCTGCGGGCGTTCGTGGCGGTGGTCGACGCCGGCACGTTCACCGACGCGGCAAGGGAACTCGACCTGACCCAGGCCTCGGTGTCCCGTTCGGTCGCCGCGCTGGAGGCCGCGCTCGGCGTGC
Organism: Lentzea californiensis; assembly: GCF_024648825.1. Lineage (GTDB taxonomy): Bacteria > Actinomycetota > Actinomycetes > Mycobacteriales > Pseudonocardiaceae > Lentzea > Lentzea californiensis. The sequence continues at coordinate 271,741 of NZ_JANBBE010000003.1, read as the reverse complement.
GGCTGCTGCAACGTTCCACCCGGCACGTCGCACTCACCGCCGTGGGCACCCAGGTGCTCGACGGCGCCCGGCGCGTGCTGGACGAGGTCGCCCACCTGCACCGGATCGCGTCGCAGTCGCTGACCGAGCTGCGGATCGGCTACGCCTGGTCGGCGCTCGGCAAGCACACCCGGCGCGTCCAGAAGGCTTGGGCCGCACAGCATCCGGGGCTGCCGCTGGTATTCGTGCAGTCGAACTCGCTGACCGCGGGACTCGCCGAGGGCACCGCCGACATCGCGGTCGTGCGCAAGGCCCTCGAAGACCCGCGGTTCGAGACGGCACTGCTCGGCACCGAACGGCGCTACGGCGTCGTCGCGACGGACAACCCGTTGGCGCGCAAGCGTTCGTTGAAGCTCGCCGACCTCGCCCGCTACTCGCTGGCGGTGGACGACCGGACCGGGACGACCACCCTGGACCTGTGGCAGCCGGGCAAGGCCCCCGCCGTCGTGCGCAACACGCACAGCGTCGACGAGTGGCTGACCCAGATCGCCGCCGGGCAGGCCGTCGGCATGACGTCGGAGGCGACCGCGAGCCTGAACCCGCGTCCCGGCGTGGCCTACCGGGCCGTGGTGGACGCGCCGCCGATCGCGGTGTGGCTCGCGTGGTGGAAGGACCAGCCGCCCCGGCACCTCACCGACCTGATCACACTGGCGTGCGACGCCTACCGCGCGGTGTGAGGAATCGCCGCCGGACCAGGGGAATGAGTGGAGGTTTCTGCCCTCTCGCCCGCCGGAGAGCTCACTTAGGGTGATCTTCCATGGACGGGCTGATGCAACCCCGGCCGCTCACCCTCGCGCACGTTCTGGAGCGAGCCGAGCGGCTGTACGCGCACAAGCAGGTCGTGACGGCCGGCGTGGAGCGGGTCACGTACGCCGAGGTGGCCGTGCAGACCCGGCGCCTCGCCACCGCGCTCGACTCGCTCGGCGTCCCGGCCGGTGCCCGCGTCGCCACGTTCGCGACCAACACACGGCGCCACCTGGAGCTGTACCTGGCGGTGCCGATCACCAAACGGGTGTTGCACTCCATCAACATCCGGCTGTCGGCGGAGCACCTCGAGTACATCGTCGACCACGCCGAGGACGACGTGGTGTTCGTCGACCGCGCGCTGCTCCCCCGGATCTGGCCCAGCGCAGGCCGGATGCCGAAGGTCCGGCACTGGGTGGTCCTGCCCGACGACAGCGACGTGCCGATCCCCGCCGACCCTCGCGTCCTGCACTACGACGACCTGGTCGCGGCGGCCACCCCGTTCGACGGCTCCTTCGAGGACCAGTTCACGCTCGCGGACGAGAACCTGGCCTCCGGGCTCTGCTACACGTCAGGGACCACCGGACCGCCCAAGGGCGTGCTGTACAGCCACCGGTCGACGATCCTGCACTGCCTGGGAACGCTCGCGGCCGGCTTCATCGGCCTGTGCGAGAGCGATGTCGTCATGCCGATCGTGCCCATGTTCCACGCCAACGCCTGGGGTCTTCCCTACGGCGCGATGATGGCGGGTGCCTCGCTGGTGCTCCCCGGTCCGTCCTCGAACCCGACCCACCTGTTGCGGTTGATGGAGTCCGAACGGGTCACCGTCGCCGGTGCCGTGCCGACGGTGTGGACGAGCCTGGTTCCCCAGCTGGCCTTCCACGAACTGAGCGCCACGCGGTTCCTGCTCGGTGGTGGCTCGGTGATCGCCCCGGCGCTGTCCGAGACCTACCGGACCGCGCTCGGCGTGCCCATCACGCACTCCTGGGGGATGACGGAGATCAGTCCTGTCGGGACGATCGGCGGCACCCGCACCCAGCACCGCGACCCGGAGGAACAGGTGGCGGTGCGGGCCGCGCAGGGCCAGCCGCTGCCACTGGTGAACCTGCGGATCGCCGACGTCGAGACGGGTGAGCAACTGCCGTGCGACGGCAAGACCATCGGCGAGTTGCAGGTGGCGGGCCCCTGGGTGGCGGGCGGCTACTTCCACGTGGACGCGAGGGACAGCTTCACCGCTGACGGCTGGCTGCGGACCGGTGACCTCGCCACGATCGACGCCGACGGGTACGTGCGGCTCGTGGACCGGATGAAGGACCTGATCAAGTCCGGCGGCGAGTGGATCTCGTCGGTCGAGCTGGAGAGCGCGCTCACCTCGCACCCCGACGTCGTCGAGGTCGCCGTGGTCGCCCGCCCGGACCCGAGGTGGGGCGAACGGCCCGTCGCCTACGTCGTCCTGCGCGACGGCAGCGCCACCACGGGCGACGAACTGCTGCGGCACATCACGCCGTCGGTCGCCAAGTGGTGGCTGCCCGACGAGGTGGTCTTCCGGACGGCGTTGCCCAAGACCGGCACCGGCAAGCTGTCGAAGAGCGCCCTGCGCGACTCGGCCTGAGGCCTAAAGGTCGCGCAACCGGTGCAGCCGCACCCCGAGCTGCAGTTCCAGGTCGTTCTCGGTGCGCCAGTCGGCACCGAGGACGTCGCTGACCCGGTCCAGTCGCTTGAGCAACGTGTTGACATGCACGTGCAACGCGCGCGCGGTCGCCGCGACGTTCGCACGGTGGTCGTAGTAGGCGCTGAGCGTGCCGACGAGATCGGTGCCGCGCCGCTGGTCGTAGTCGGCCAGCGGGCCCACGGAGGTGGCCAGGAAGCGGTCGAGCTCGCGGGCGCGGTCGGCGTCGAAGACCATCGCGAACAGGGCGTACCGGCCGGTCGTGACGCCCTTGTCGGTGTGCCCGATTGCCCGCATGACCGCGGCGCAGCGGCTCGTCAGGGAGAACGCGCGCGACCAGTCGTGACCGGCCGCCCTCTCCCCCACGACGGCGACGGGGCCGCCCAGCGAGCGCCGCAGCCGCTTGTGGACCTCCTCGACGGTCCGGTCGTCGTCGGCGCTGGGCACGATCATCGTGGCCCTGCCCAGGTGTTCGCCGGCCAGCCCTGCGCGGTCCCTCGCGATGTCGTGCAGGTGGCGCAGGAGATCGGTCGACGACAGCGAGGCCGAGTCCGCGACGAGGACCAGGTTCAGCCGGTCGGCGTCGATGCCGCGGGCACGGGTGCGGGCGCGCTGGGCCGGGCTGATCCCGGGACCGCCTACGAGCAGTTCCGTCAGCAGTTCTCCGCTGAGCCGCTCGCTGGCCTCGGCGACCGCCCGTTCCTTGAGGATCAGCAACCCCAGGATGTGCGTGGCCCGTTCGAGCGTGCGCAGGTCCATGTCCTCCGAGACGCCGGGACCGGCCGGACGGCTCCACGCCAGCGCGCCTAGGCGACTGTCGCCCGCCTGGATCGGGGCCACGCTGCGGGCGACCCCGTCGTCGACAGTGGTCGTGACGCGGCCGGACCGCTGTTCGGGCGCTTCGAGCAACGTGACGGTGCCACCGAGCTGGTCGGCCAGGAGCTGCGCGACGTCGTCCGGCGTCCCGCCCTCCAGCACCACACCGGTCAGGGCCTCGTGGATCGCCTGCGCCCGTTCGACGACGGCCACGTGCTCCTCGATCCTGCGGTACGCGACCTGCAGGTCCTGCAACGCGGTCCGGCTCTCCTCGTAGAGCCGGGCGTTGTCGAGGGCCACCGCGGCGTGGTCGGCGAACGCGCTCAGCAGCGCGATCTCACCCGCGTGGAACGACCGCTCGGAGCGGTACGCGGCGAACAACGCGCCGACCACCTCGTCCCGGATCACCAGTGGCACACCGAGAAGAGCGACCAGGTCCTCGGTGCCGACGAGGCGGTCGAAGCCGGCGTCGTGGTCGATGTGGGTCGAGGCGGCGTAGTTGCGCACCCACTGCGGGCGCCGGGTGGCCAGCACCTTGCCGCCGAGCCCGACACCGGCCGGGATGGTGGCGCTGAGGAACGTGGCGGAGATCGTCCCCTCCGCCGCACGCGCGGACAGCCTGCCGTCCGCGACCAGCGAGAGGTACGTGAAGTCCGTGCCCATCAGGTCGTGGGCGTGGCGGACGATCGACTGCAGCACCTCGTCGAGCTCGCCGAGGGCGGTCAGCGACTTGGCCGTCGCGTACAACGACGCCAGTTCGCGCTGGCGGCGCACGAGCTCGTGCGACTCACTCGGGTCGATGCTCACGACGCCATTCTCACCCAGCCGCCGGTGGCGGAAAGCCCCACCGAATCAACGCGGGTGGTGTGTGATCCAGACCTCAGCCACGAGGGGTCGCCGCCCTAGCATTGGCCGTCATCACCTGCCGGTTCACCGACGAAGGCGGCATGTATGGCAACCCCTCTGGCTCAGCCCGAAGAACAATCCGTGACCCGGCGCCGCGGCTTCCGCAAGCTGCTGACCGTGGGGCTGGTCGGCAGTTCGATCGAGTGGTACGACTTCTTCCTCTACGGCACCGCGGCCGCGCTGGTGTTCCCCAAGGTGTTCTTCCCGGAGTCCTCGGCCCTGACCGGCACGCTGCTCGCGTTCAGCACGTTCTGGGCGGGCTTCGTGGCACGCCCGGTCGGCGGGGTGCTCGCCGGGCACTTCGGTGACAAGTACGGGCGCAAGCCGGTCGTCGTCACGTGCCTCGCGCTCATGGGCGCCGCGACGTTCCTGATCGGCTGCCTGCCCGGCGCGTCGTCGGTGGGAGCGCTGGCCCCGGTCCTGCTGGTGACGCTGCGGTTCCTGCAGGGGCTCGCGGCGGGCGGCCAGTGGGGCGGCATCATGTTGCTGCTGACCGAGTCCGCGAGCCCGAAGCGGCGCGGGTTCGCCGGCACCTTCGGGCAGACCAGCGTCTTCGTCGCCGTGATCATCTCGAACCTGATCTTCGTCGCCGCCAGCGGCCTGATGCCGAACGACGCGTTCCTCAGCTGGGGCTGGCGGATCCCGTTCCTGGTCAGCGTCGTCATGTTCGCCGTGGTCCTGTACATCCAGTCCAAAGTGGAGGACACGCCGGAGTTCCGCGAGCTGCAGAAGGAGGTGGCACGGCCGGAGCGCGCGGTGGTCAGGGCCCCGCTCGCGCAGGTCGTCCGGACCAGGTGGGCGACGATCCTGCTCGCCTGCGGCATCCTCTCGGCCACCAACAGCCTCTTCTACGTCAGCATCGCCGGGCTGCTGAACTACGGCACCACGTCGTTGAAACTGGACCGCAACGGGCTGCTCGCCGTCGTGCTGCTGGGTTCCGTGGCGATGCTCGCGGTCCTGCCGTGGGCCGGTCACGTCTCCGACAAGATCGGGCGCCGGCCGCTGATCCTCATAGGCGGCCTGGGTGTCGCGTTGTGGGGCTTCCCGTACTTCGGGCTCGTCAACACCGCGTCGCTACCGCTGATCTTCGTGGCCGTGGTGGTGGGCTTCACCTTCCAGTGCCTCACCTACGGTCCGATCGCGAGCTTCCTGGGCGAGCTGTTCGCGCCCAACGTCCGCTACTCGGGCGCGTCGCTGTCCTACCAGCTCTCCGCGATCATCATCAGCGGTGGCACTCCGTTCCTCATGACCGCGCTCATCGCCGAGACCGGCAGCACGGTTCCCGTCGCCGCCTACATCACGCTCATGGGGCTGGTCACCTTCGTCAGCGCCTGGTTCCTGCCGGAGACGAACCCGGCCGAGGTCCGCGCGGACCCGCAGGCCGTTCCCGGCGCACACCTCTACCGCTGACAGGAGAACGCTGTGAAGACGTCCGTCGTGCTGGCCACCGTGGTTCTGCTGCTCGGCGCCGATCCCGCTCTGGCGACGACCCCGCCCAGGAACGTCCCGGCGTGCGCGGGGCTGGACCAGCTGGAGATCCCGGCCTCCGCCATCAGCCTGCCCACCACCGGTGGCCGGGTGCGGGCGGCCACCACGACGAACGCTGTCGTGAGTGGACAGACGATCGAGTACTGCCAGGCCGACGCCGACCTCCGCCCGGTCGACCCCTCAGCTCCGGTCATCAAGATGCGGATCGCGTTGCCGCACGGCTGGAACCACAAGGCGATGATGTTCGGCGGCGGCGGGTACAACGGCACGATTCCCGCTCTCACCGGGAACGTGCCGTTCGCCGCCGCGGACGCGCCGGCTCCCCTGGCCCGGCGGTACGCGACGTTCGCCAGCGACTCCGGCCACCAGCAGGGCCCGGTGGCGGTCCCCTCGCTGGACGGTTCGTTCGGCGTGAACGACGAGGCGGTGCGGAACTTCGCCGCCGGTGACGCGCTGAAGAAGACGTACGACGCGAGCCTGTTCCTGATCCGGCGCGCCTACGGCCTCAGTCCCGCCGAGACGTACTTCGCGGGAGGCTCGACGGGCGGGCGTGAGGCCCTCATCGTCGCGCAACGGTGGCCGCGGGCGTTCGACGGCGTGATCTCCGGCTATCCCGCGTGGAACAACCTCGCCGAGGCCCTGTACCTGGGACACCTGACGCGGGTGCTGGCCCGGCCGGGCGCGTTCCCCGGTCCGGCGAAGCAGACGTTGTTGTACGACAGCGTGATCACCGCGTGCGACGGTCTGGACGGCGTCCGGGACGGGGTCGTCTCGAACCTCGCCGGCTGCCACTTCGACCCCCGTGTCCTGCGCTGCCCCGACGGCGCGGACACGGGCCAAACCTGCCTGTCGGACGCCCAGATCGGGTCAGTGAAGGCGATGTCGGCACCGTTGCGCTGGCCGTACCGAGTCGCGAGCGGGGAGACCGGGTACCCCGGCTTCCCGTTCCTGTCGGGCGCGGACATGCGGACCCCGTTCCTCGGGTTCGGCACGACCCCGCCGGCCGACCCGATGCCGGCCACGAGCGGGTACGGCATGCAGTACTGGGACCAGTGGGTCAAGTACTTCCTGACCCGCGACCCCGGCTTCAACCCGCTCGACCTCGACCCCCTGCGTCCGGGGAAGTGGCTCGACCGGATCAGCGACCTGTCGACCATCCAGGACCGCAACGACGTGGACCTGGGCCCGTTCGCACGCTCCGGCGGCAAACTGGTCCTGCTCCACGGCGCCGCGGACGAACTGGTCTCGCACCGCTCGACGAACGACTACTTCGACCGCGTGCGCGACCGGCTCGGTCCTGCCACGACCCAAGGGTTCCTGCGGTACTACCTCGTGCCCGGCGCCAACCACGCGAACTTCGGCACGCCGTCGTTCGCCGCCGGGTGGGACTCGCTCACCGCGCTCGAACGCTGGGTCGAGAGTGGACGGTCGCCGAAGAACCCGGTCGTGGCCGACATCGCCCACGACCGCACCCGTCCGCTCTGCGAGTACCCGGGCTGGCCCCGTTACCGCGCGGGCGATCCGGACAGCGCGTCGAGCTTCACCTGCACGCGTTAGCGGTCGAGGAACTCGTGCACCACAGCGATCAACGCCCTGGCCGCCGCGGCCGGGGCGCGGTCCGCCGGCCTCGCCAGCCCGATGGGCCAGCGCAGGTCGGCCCCGGTCACCTTGAGCGTCGTGACGCCCTTCGCGTCGCCGAGGATGTAGCTCGGCAGCAGTGCGATGCCCAGGCCGTTGCGGACGTAGTCGACGCCGGTGAAGATGTCGGACATCTCCAGGGTCACGCGCCGGGGCACGGCGCAGGCGGCGAACGCCCGGTCGGCCACCGCGCGGTTGCCGTAGCCCAGCGGCGAGTCGATGAAGTCCATGCCGGCCAGGTCGCCGAGGGACACCTCGGCCCTGGCGGCGAGCGGGTGGTCGTCCGGCACGACCAGGTCCATGACCGAGTGGGCCAGCGCGTCGAGGACGATCCCGTCCGGCACCTCCCCCGGCAACGACACGAAGGCGAGGTCGAGCCGGCGGTCCAGCAACTGCTCGACCAGGCCTGCCGACCCCGCGGTCGCCGCACTCGTGCGCACCAGCACTCCGGGGTGGCGGCGGTGGAACTCGCCGAGGAGACCGGGCAGGTCGACCAGGGTCATCGCGGTCAGCGTGCCGACCCGCACGGTGCCCTTCAGCCCGCCCTGGACCTGCGCCACCGCGTCCTTCGCCTCGACCACGGCGTCCAGGACCGCCCGGGCCTTCGGCAGCAGCGCCTCCCCCGCGTCGGTGAGCAGGACGCGTTTGGAGTTGCGGTCGAGCAGCGCGGCGCCGAGCTCGCGTTCGAGGGTCTTGATCGCGGCCGAGACGGCGGACTGCACGACGTGCACGCGAGCGGCGGCACGGGTGAAGCTGCTCTCTTCCGCGACCGCGACGAAGTATTCGAGCTGACGGAGGTCCACACCAGCGATTATCTCACAAAGTGATGATCGTCAGCTTCAACTTTCGTTGGACGAGATGCTCGCTGGACCGCAAGGTGGTGGCATGTCGTTGCTCCTCGATTCACCGGTCACCGAACGAGCCACCGTCAGCAAGCGCCACGGGCGCGGTTTCTGGGCCGTCGCCGGGACGTTCCTCGTCGCGATGGCGTACTCGACCGTCCCCGCCCCGCTGTTCCCGCTCTACGTCGCCCGCGAGGGCTTCTCGACGTTCGCGATCACCGTCGTGTTCGCCGCCTTCGCCGTCGGCGTGGTGATCAGTCTTGTGCTCGCGGGCCACATCTCGGACTGGGCGGGCCGCAAGACCGTCCTGATCCCCGCGCTGGGCCTGGAGATCGTCTCCGCGCTGCTCTTCCTGACCAGCACGTCGCTGCCGGTCCTGATCGTCGCGCGCGTGGTCAACGGCCTGGGCGTCGGCATGATCGCCGCGACCGCCACCGCCTACCTCTACGACCTGCACGCCCGGCACCGCCCCGGCGCCTCCCCGCGCCGGTTCGAGATCGTGTCGACCGCCGCGAACATCGGCGGCCTCGGCGTCGGCGCGCTGGTCGCGGGCGTGCTCGCGCAGTACGCGCCCTCACCGCTGAGCACCCCGTACGTCGTGCTGGCCGTGCTGCTCGTGGTGAGCATCGCCGCGGTCGCCCTCACGCCGGAAACCGTTGTCCGCAAGCAGGTCCCCTACCGTCCACAACGCATCAGCGCCGACCACGGCGACCGCACGGGCTACCTCGCCGCGGCCCTGGGCGCGTTCGCCGCCTTCGCGATGTTCGGCGTGTTCACGTCCGTCTCGCCGGGCTTCGTGGCGGGCGAACTGCACCACCCGTCGCGCCTGCTGGCCGGGCTCGTGGTGTTCCTCGTGTTCGGTGGCGCCGCTGTCGCGCAGACCCTGGTGAGCGGCCTGGCACCGGCCACACTGCGTCGGCTCGGCCTGGGCGGGCAGGCCTTCGGCATCGTGCTGGTCGTGGCCGGCATGGCCGCGGTGAGCTTCCCGCTGTTCCTCGTCGGCGGCGCCATCGCCGGTGTGGGCGCGGGTGTGCAGTTCAAGGCGTCGATCGGTGCGGTCAGCCGGATGGCGGCGCCCGAGAAGCGCGGTGAGGCGCTGGCGACGTTGTTCTTCATCGCCTACCTGGGGTTGAGCGTGCCGTCGCTGTCGATCGGCCTCGCGACGCGGTTCCTCGCGCCCACGACGGTGATGGCGTGGTTCGCCGGGGTCCTGCTGGTGCTGCTGGGCGGAGTGGCGGCGCTCAGTCGACGTGCTTCCTGAACGGGTGCCGAACGTCGTTCTCACACGCGAGGATGTTCAGGTTCCCTTCGCGCCCGAACGCCCACTCGACGTTCTCACCAGACGGCTCACGCGTCCCCAGCGACAGCATCTGCCGTTGTTCCGAGCCGCACTCGGGGCAGGTGAACGTGACCGGCCCGGTCTGCCACCAGGGCGTCCAGCCGCCGATCTTCGTCCCGGCCGACGTCTCCGGCCAGTCCTCGTCCTGCAGTTCCTCCGGCCGGTCGAACGAGTGCGCGTACTCGGTGAACCTGATCGGCTCCAGCACGTTCACCGTGGGCGTGTAGATCTCCTCCTGCACAGAGGGTTCCGGCTCTTCCTCGATCAGCTCGACCACGGTCGTGGAGTCGCGCCACACCAGGCGCACGTCCGGGCCGAAGCAGTCGTCGAGGTCGTGGTGCAACGTGCACAGGAAGACCTGCAGCAGGTCCGTGCCCGCGGGGAACGGGAGTTCGGGGAAGTCGCGCTGGTAGAGCTGCACGGAACCGACGAACGGCATCCGCACGCCGACCGCCTCGGGGTTGAGGTCGTCGTGCCGGGTGCCGTCGCACCACGGCCACGGCTCGTCGATCGGCCACAGCATCGGGCCGCCGATGTGGCTGTCGGCGTCCGTCGGTTCGCCTTCGCGGGGGTTGAGCAGCACGGCGGGCCGGGCCCACTCATCCTTGATCGGCACAAGCGGGAAGACTAGTCGCCGGGCGGTAACGACAACGAGGCCGGCACCGACCCCGCAGGCATGAGGTTCTCGATCACAGCCGTGCTCCTCGCCGTCCTCGCGGCGGGCTGCACCCCGGACATCACCGGGTCCGGTTCCCGTTCGGACTCCGAGTCGCCCACCGCTCCGACGACTCAGCCGACTCCGACGACTCAGCCGGCGACCACCACGTCGGCCGCGGCCACCGCGCTGAACGGGGTGCCGCCCGAGCAGTACGAGAGCCTGCCCTCGCAGTACTGCGACAAGCTGTTTCTGGGAGCCCTCAGCAAGCCGATGCTGGCCGTCGTGGTGGAGACCCCGAAGGGCAGGCTGAACTGCGACCAGGCCGGAGCGGTGCTGTTCGACTACTACGCCGAGCGCCTGGAGCCGAAGACGGGGCTGCCGCCGATCAAGGTCGGCTCGATGTCGTGCAACCAGGTCGCCGAAGGAATCCTGCCCCAGGTCGTGTGCGCCGACGAGGACAACGTCATCTACTCGATGTGGCCGCAGACCTGACGCCGACAGGGGTGGGCGGGTCGTCCCCGCCCACCCCGTTTCGTCAGTCCGTGCCGAACTCCATGGCCGCCGCGTCGAGCAGCTCGTCGGCCGCCGAGACCTCACCGCGCGAGGCGATGGCCTCCGCGCCGCCGTCCGGCACCTCGCCGATCAGCTGGGTCGGTTCCGGCAGGGCCGAGATGAGCGCCGACTGGCGGGTGCCGACCATGCCGAGGCTCGCGAAGAGCTCCAGCTTGGCGCGGGAGTCCGCGATGTCGAGGTTGCGCATGGTCAGCTGGCCGATGCGGTCGACCGGGCCGAACGCCGAGTCCTCGGTGCGCTCCATCGACAGCTTGTCCGGGTGGTAGCTGAACGCCGGGCCGGACGTGTCGAGGATCGAGTAGTCGTCGCCCCTGCGCAGCCGCAGCGTGACCTCGCCGGTGACGGCGGCGCCGACCCAGCGCTGCAGCGACTCGCGCAGCATCAGCGACTGCGGGTCGAGCCAGCGGCCCTCGTACAGCAGCCGGCCGAGCTTGCGGCCCTCGTTGTGGTACGCCGCGACGGTGTCCTCGTTGTGGATGGCGTTCACGAGGCGGTCGTAGGCGATGAAGAGCAACGCCATGCCGGGCGCCTCGTAGATGCCGCGGCTCTTGGCCTCGATGATGCGGTTCTCGATCTGGTCGGACATGCCGAGACCGTGGCGGCCGCCGATGGCGTTCGCCTCCAGCACGAGGTCGACGGCGTCGTGGAACTCCTTGCCGTTGATCGTGACCGGACGGCCCTGGTCGAAGCCGATGGTGACGTCCTCGGCCGCGATCTCGACCGACGGGTCCCAGAACTTGACGCCCATGATCGGCTCGACGATCTCGATGCCCTCGTTGAGCAGCTCGAGCGACTTGGCCTCGTGCGTCGCGCCCCAGATGTTCGCGTCGGTCGAGTACGCCTTCTCGACGGACGAGCGGTAGGGCAGGTCACGCTCCAGCAGCCACTCGGACATCTCCTTGCGGCCGCCGAGCTCCGTCACGAACGCGGCGTCGAGCCACGGCTTGTAGATCCGCAGCGACGGGTTCGCGAGCAGGCCGTAGCGGTAGAACCGCTCGATGTCGTTGCCCTTGTAGGTGGAGCCGTCGCCCCAGATCTGCACGTCGTCGTCGAGCATGGCGCGCACGAGCATGGTGCCCGTGACGGCACGCCCGAGCGGCGTCGTGTTGAAGTAGGCGCGGCCACCGGACCGGATGTGGAAGGCGCCGCAGGCCAGCGCCGCGAGACCTTCCTCGACGAGCGCGGCACGGCAGTCGACGAGACGCGCGATCTCGGCACCGTACGTGCCCGCGCGACCGGGGACGGTCTCGATCTCGGGCTCGTCGTACTGCCCGATGTCCGCGGTGTACGTGCAGGGCACAGCGCCCTTCTCACGCATCCACGCGACCGCGACGGAGGTGTCGAGACCACCTGAGAAGGCGATGCCGACGCGTTCGCCGGCCGGAAGTGAAGTGAGCACCTTGGACACGTTGAGAATTATGCACGACGATGTATGAGCATGCACGCCGGGGTGTCTGTTAGTTGCGCCTCAACACGATCGCCACAGCTCAGGGGGCCAGGTCGAGTTCATCGGCCTTGGCCTGCATGCGTTGAACGCTGCCCTCGTGCTCCATGGAGCGCATCGCCGTGATCGCCGCATACAGGTGCGCACCCACGTACGGATCCTGCTCCTTGCGTTCGGAGATCTCGCCGAGGGTCGCGTTGTACATGGCCTCCGTCATCGCCGCGAGCAACGCGCGTGCGCGCGGAGCGACACCCTTGGGCGCGCAGGCGTCGATGATCGGCGTGACCCGTTCCCACACCTCGTCCGGCGGGCCGGGCGGGTACAGCTGGTTGAGGCCGAGCAGACCGTTCTCCAGCGCGCCCATCACGAGCCGGATCTCACCCTCGTCGTCGGGCAGCAGCCGTTCGACGGCCTCGGCGTCACGCCGGCGGTAGGCGATGGCGAGCCGCAGGCCTATGGCCTGGCTGCGATTCTTGCTCGCGGGCTCTTCGAACCACCATTGTTGTTGCGCGGTCCTGGGGAACATGTCCGCAGTGTGCGCTCCCGATCTCGATTTGGCCCGGTGATTTAGGTAAGCCTAACCAAAGGTGTACGTTGCGGGCATGTCGCGTTACTCCGCCTTCGACCGGTTCACCCTCAAGGCCGCCACCAAGGCAGCCGAGATGATGATGGCCCCGGCGAACCGCCGCGAGGTCTTCGACCAGTTCGTCATGACCGTCACGGCGGTGACCGAGCTCAGCGACCACATGCGCCGGATCACCTTCCACGCGCCGGAGTTCGCGTCGTTCGAGGTGACCGGACCGGACGAGTACTTCGGCCTGCTGATGGCGACCGGCCGCGAACTCGTCATGCCGGCCGACGACCGCATCAACGTCCGCACGTCGTTGCGCGCGATGCCGGAGGACACGCGCCCGGACCTGCGCTGGTACACGGTCCGCGCACACCGCCGGGACGTGGCGGAGATCGACGTCGACTTCATCGTGCACGGCGACGCCGGCCCCGGCACGCGCTGGGCGAGGCGCGCGATCGCGGGCGACGAAGCCGGGTTCCGCGCGGGCGGCTCCGCCTACCTGCCGCCCGCAGGCGGATCGGTGCTGCTCGTGGCCGACGAGACCGCGCTGCCCGCCCTCGCCGCGATCCTCGAGGTCGAGACGCGGCCGGTGCACGTGTTCGCCGAGGTGCCGGACGAGTCCTACCAGGTCGACCTCGACGTGGAGTGGGTGCTGCGCGGCGACGCCGAGCCGGGATCCGCCGTGCTGAAGGCGATCCAGGACAAGGCGCCGTCCACTGTGGAGTACGCGTGGGCGTGCGGGGAGTCGGGGCTCGCCACCGGGGTGCGCCGGCACCTGGTCAAGGACCGCGGGGTGGACCGCAAGGCGATCATGTTCAGCGGGTACTGGAAGGTCGGCTCAGCCCGCATGTGAGACGCCGCTGAGCCGCAACGTCCTCGTCACCACCGGATCGGACGGCGCGATGCCGTACCGGTGCTCGTACACGGCGACCACGATCCGCCCGAGGTCGTCGGCGGCGGCCGGGGTCTGGGCGACGTAGTCGGCGGCCATCAGCAGCATCGGGTGACCGGCGCTGCCCTCGGGCGGCAGATAGCCGTTGACGGGCAGCAGCACGGCGCCGAGGCGGCGGTAGAACGCGATGCGGCGGTGCCGGATCCGTTCCTCGGCAGGGTCGATGCCGGGCTGGGCCGGGTCTTCCACGTCGTAGATGATCCGGGTGTGGCCGGCGCCGGTCATCGCCACGCGCAGGTGCGTCCAGAGGTGTTCGCCCAAACCCCGGCCCTTCTCCCCCACGGTGAAGTAGCGCAGGTAGACCCAGCCGGTGCCGCCGAGGACCCGCAGCACCGCCAGCCCCAGCGGCCGGGAGTCCACCAGCACGAGCGCGGTGTCGGCCAGCAGGTCGTCGAACGGGGCGCGCAGGTGCGGCTCGAAGCCGTCGAAGTAGATCTGCCGCACGTCCGCGAGTTCGTCCGGCGTGAGCGTCGAAGCAGCGACGAGCCTCATCGGAACCGTCCCCCCACCATGGTGCGCAGCACCTCGATGTCCTTGATCCGGCCGGCTGTCGCCGGGTTGTCCGAGAGCACGACGAGGTCCGCCAGCTTGCCGACGGTCAGCGTGCCCTTGAGATGTTCCTGCTTGGAGGCGTACGCGGAGCCGTAGGTGAAGGCGCGCAACGCTTCCAGGCCCGTCACCGCCTCGCCCGGGTTGAACGGCGTGCCCGACGACGTGAGCTGCTCGACCATGTCGTGCATGCCCAGCAGCGGGGCGCCGCGCACGACCGGGCGGTCGGAGCTGCCGGGGACGACCATGCCCGCGTCGAGCAGCGAACGCTGGCGGTAGGCCCACGCGGCTCGGTCCGGGCCCAGTGCTCGCAGCATGCCGTCGCCGATCTCGTTGACGAAACGGCCCTGGGGCACGGCGATCACGCCCAGCGCGACGGCGCGCTCGACCTGGTCCGGGCGGGCGACGCCGAAGTGTTCTACACGGTGGCGGACGTCCGGGCGCGGGTCGAGGCGCTGGGCCTCCTCGACGGCGTCGAGGACCAGGTCGATGGCCGCGTCGCCGATCGCGTGCGTGGCGACGCGCCAGCCGCCGCGGTGGGCGGCGATGATCCGTTCCCGCAACGCGTCCGGGGAGTCCTGCAGGTAGCCGCGGTTGCCCGGGGTGTCGGCGAAGTCGCGGCACAGGGCGGCGGTGTGCCCGATCAGCGAGCCGTCGGAGAAGATCTTGACCGGGCCGATGCGCAGCCAGTCGTCGCCGAAACCGGTGCGGATGCCCAGGTCGAGCCCCAGGCCCAGTTCGGTGACCGGGTGCAGGACGTCGGCGGCGATCATGAGCTCGACGCGGACGTGCAACCGTCCCTGCTCGCGGGCGCGCTGGTAGGCCTCCAGTTCCACCGGGGACTTGCCGATCCAGCCGCCGCCGATGCCCGCCTCGACGCAGCTCGTGATGCCCTCGCTCAGGTACACCCGCCCGGCGCGGTCGATCGCGTCGGCAAGCGCGTCCACCGGGTAGGGCAGGACGAGCGGGTTCACCAGCTGCTGGGCCTGTTCCTGCAGCAGACCCGTCGGCCGGCCGTTGTCGGTGACCACGAGCCCGCCGGAGACCTCGACCGGACGCTCCGCGATCCCCAGCTCCCGCAGCACGGGCGTGTTGACCACGCACATGTGGCCGGACGCGTGCTTGATCCACACCTTGCGGCCGCGGGCGACGCGGTCGAGGCCGTCCCTCGTCGGGTGGCCGCCGCACTTGTTCTGGTCGTAGCCGAAGCCGACCACCCACTCACCGTCCGGCGCGGCGTCGACCGCCGCGTACAGTGCGTCCAGACTCGTCACCCGGCAGTCCACTTCGGACAGCGTGAGACCGAACCACGCCATGTGGTTGTGGGCGTCGTGGAAACCCGGTGCGACGGTGGCACCGCCGAGGTCGACCACCTCGTGCGCGGGGACCTCCTCCAGCGCCACGATGCGGTCACCGAGCACGGCGAGCGCGGACGCCGGGCCGTCCAGCGTCACGAACTCGGCGTTCGTGAGCAGCAGGTCCGCCTTGATCATGCGAGTCCCTCGTAGGCCGTGCAGGGGGTCCGCGGTAGATCCTCGCCAGGTGAACGCCGGGGAATCAACCCCAGCCCCTGGGCTTGTTAATTTCCCGGTATGGCAAAGATTTGGCGAACTACCTAGACGTGAACGTGGTTCATGTACCACCTTCGACCTCGCAAGCCTCACTCCCCTGCATCCCGGAGGCCGCTGTTGAGGAAGAAACTCCTGTCCGCGCTCGCCGGAGCACTGCTGATCACAGCACTGTTCCCCGGCATCGCGCTCGCTGACCCGCCCCGGGCCATCCCCGCCAACCACGAGGCGGCCGACGGCAAGTGGCAGCCGGCGTTCGACTACGACGGTGACGGCTGCTACCCCACCCCGGCGATCTCGCCGACCGGTGACATCGCACCCGGACTGAAGAACTCGGGCGCGCTGAACGGCAACTGCCACGACCGGTCCGACCTGGACAACACCAACTCCTACAGCCGTTCCAAGTGCAACAACGGCTGGTGCGCCTACCTGTACGACCTGTACTTCGAGAAGGACCAGGCCGTGCCGGGCTGGGACTGCTGCGGCCACCGCCACGACATCGAGCACGTGGTGGTCTGGGTGCAGAACGACGTCGCCCAATACGTCTCGACGTCGGAGCACGGCAAGTACAAGACCCACCCGCGCGCCAACGTGCAGTGGGAAGGCACCCACCCGAAGATCATCTACCACAAGGACGGCGTCAGCACGCACTGCTTCCGCCTCGCGGGCGCGGGCGAGCAGGCGGAGAACCACTACGGGGTCTACCAGTACCCCGCCCTGGTCAGCTGGGACCGCTTCCCCGCCGGCGTGCGCGACAAGCTCGTGAACGCGAACTTCGGCAGCGCGTCCCTGGCGATCAAGGACAGCGGGTTCAACCACAACCTCGGTCAGGCCAAGCCGGCCGGGATCGCGTTCGACCCGAACGCGTAGGTCACTTCGCCACCCGGTCGAGCCACTCGGCCAAGAGGGCCCGTTCCGCTGGAGACAGCACCAGGGGCGGGTCCTCTTCCAGTGCCACCCTCAGCGCGATCGCCCGGCTCGGGATGTCCGTGGACTCGTCCGGTGCGGCGTCCGTCGTGATCGCCCTGATGACCTGCTCCCGCGAGAACGTGATGAGCCCCAGGTCGCGGTCCTCCTCCGGCGTCGCGAGCAACGCCAGCACCACACCCATTCCCGCCGCGTGCACGAACTGCGCCGCCTGCTCCACCGGGACCGTCAGGCGGCCCGCCGCCGCGATGCGGCTGATGATCTCGCGGAGCATCGCGTCCGCCTCCAGCCGTGCCGCGCGCTTGCGCGGCTCGCCGTACATCAGCAGGTAGAACGCGGGCCGCGCCAGGCCGAAGCCGATGTGCAGGTCCCATCCCCCGCGCAGGTCGTCGACGGGGTCGCCGCCGACCCCCATCGCGTGCTTGGACTCGAGGTAGCCGGAGAAGCCGAACCCCGCCACGGCGTCGAGCAGCCCGTCCTTGTCGCCGAACAGCCGGTACAGCGTCGGCGCCTGCACTCCCGCGGCCGCGGCCACCGCGCGCGTGGAGACCGCTTCCTTGCCGCCCTCGATCAGCAGGTCGGCCGCGGCCCTCACCAGACGCTCCCTCGTGTCCATGTATCGACGATAACACGCTGAAGGTAGCGATGATTCGATAGCGGTGCTACGTTGATTGCGTTAACGACGGAAACAACAGCTAGGAGCACTGACATGACTCGCGTTGCGATCGTCACCGGCGGATCGAGGGGCATCGGGCGGGCAGCCGCCGAACGCCTCGCCGCCGACGGAACGGCCGTTGTCATCGTGTACGCCGGTAACAAGACCGCCGCCGACGAAGCCGTGGAGAAGATCAGGACGAACGGCGGCCAGGCCGTCGCCGCGCAGGCCGACGTCGGCGACGAGGAAGCAGTCACCGCCGCGTTCGAACTGGCCGAGGAGACCTTCGGCGGTGTCGACGTCGTGGTGAACTCGGCGGGCATCATGCCGCTCGGCACCGTGGCGGACATGGACCTCGACACGTTCGACCGCGTCATGCGCACGAACGCCCGCGGCACGTTCATCGTGAACCAGCAGGCCGCCCGCAGGCTGCGCGACGGCGGCGCGGTCATCAACGTCTCGTCGTCGGTGGTGGGCCTGCGCTTCCCCCAGTACGGGGCCTACGCCATGTCCAAGGGCGGCGTCGAGGCGCTGACCCTGATCCTCGCCCGTGAGCTGCGCGGCCGCGACATCACCGTGAACACCGTCGCCCCCGGTCCCACGGCCACCGACCTGTTCCTCGACGGCAAGGACCAGGCCACCATCGACACCCTCGCCAGGCAGCCGCCGCTGGAGCGCCTCGGCTCGACCGGCGACATCGCGGCGGTCATCTCCTTCCTGGCCGGTCCCGCCCGCTGGATCAACGGCCAGACCATCCGCGCGAACGGAGGCATCATCTGATGGGCCAGGTCATCGTCGTCACGGGAGCGTCCAGCGGCTTCGGCGCGCTGACGGTCCGCAGGCTCGCCCTCGCCGGCCACACGGTCTACGCGGGCATGAGGGAGACGTCAGGCCGCAACCTGGCCGCCGTCGCGGACCTCGACGCGTTCGGGTCCGAGAACAAGGCCGAGGTGCACGCCGTGGAACTCGACGTGCAGTCGCAGGAGTCCGCGGACACGGCCATCGAGTCGATCGTCCGGGAGCAGGGCCGCCTGGACGTGGTCGTCCACAACGCGGGCCACATGGTCACCGGCCCGGCCGAGGCCTTCACACCGGAGCAGTACGCGGACCTGTACGACGTGAACGTCCTGGGCACCCAGCGCGTGAACCGCGCCGCCCTGCCGCACCTGCGGGGGCAGCGTTCCGGCCACGTCGTGTGGGTCGGTTCGAGCTCTACGCGCGGCGGCACTCCCCCGTACCTGGCCCCGTACTTCGCGGCCAAGGCGGCGATGGACGCGGTCGCCGTCTCCTACCGCGCCGAGCTGCTGCGGTTCGGCATCGAGACCACCATCGTCGTGCCGGGCGCGTTCACCCAAGGCACCAACCACTTCGCGCGCAGCGGCACGCCCGCCGACACGTCCCGCGCCTCGGAGTACGAGGAGCTCTACCCCGGCCTGATGGACCAGGTCGGTGTCCGTCTCGCAGAGCTGGAGCCGTCGTGGGCGGACGCCGGTGCCGTGGCCGATGCGATCGTGGACGTCGTCGGCGCGGCGAAGCCGCCGTTCCGGGTGCACGTCGACCCGTCGTCCGACGGCGCCGAGGTCGTGAACGCGGTGGCGGACCGGGTGCGCGGCGAGTTCCTGCGCCGGGTCGAACTGGCGGACCTGATCTAGCGCCTGCCGAGGAGCGCGGACACGGTGAGGAACCGGTAACCGCGCTCCTTCAGCCCGGTGATGACGGGCTTGAGCGCCTGCCGGGTCTGTTCCCTCGCCGCGTACATGGGGTGCAGCAGGATGATCGAGCCCGGCCTGGTCTGGGCCAGGGTCTGCTCGGTGATCTCCTGCGCGGTGGGCGTGCCCGCGGAGTCCGGTTCGACGTCCCACATGACCGTGGTGCGGTCGTGCTGCTGGAGATAACGCGGCAGGGCGAAGAGCTTCTTGCCGTTGGGCGGGCGGAAGTGGATGTCCCCGTTGTAGCCGGTCCTGCGGATCTGGGCGTCGGTGTCCTCGACCTCCTTCGCCACCGTGCTCGGGAGGACGCCGATCATGCGCTGGTGGGTGTACGTGTGGTTGCCGATCTCGTGCTTCGCGTCCGCGATCCGCCTGCCGAGCTCCGGGTGCTTCTCGAGGTCGCGGCCCATGAGGAAGAACGTCGCGGGGACGTTCTCGGCTGCGAGCAGGTCCAGGACCTGCTGGGCGCCGGCGGGGTCCGGTCCGTCGTCGAAGGTCAGGGCGACCACCTTCTCGTCGGTCTCGACGCGGTCGACCAGGTCACCGAAGAACTGGAACGTGCGGGCGCTGCTGACGTTCCACAGGGAGATCGCGGCTACCAGCACCAAGGCGAGGCTTACCGCCGTGATGATCGTTGGCTTGCGGCGCAACCACTTCATGCGCTCACTATGGCCGCGGCGGACTTCCCGGTGCGCAGCACCCCGTCGTCCAGCGGCACGCACCGGATCCCGCCCTTGCCTCGCAGCGCCTTGAAAGCACCCGGAGCGATGACCTGGTCCATCCAGGCGCAGGGGTTCGCCGGCCGATGGACCTCGAACCGCACCGGCCCGTCACCGCTGTCGAGGCTGAACACCGCACCACGCGGCAACGAGTCCACGTCGAACCCGCGCACGACGACGTTGCGGCGCGCCACCAGCGGGTCCACCGCCCATGGCTCGAGGGACTCGGCCGCGATGATCGTGATCGCCGCGTTGCGGTGCGCGGGGTGGTTGAAGTAGCGGTCACCGACGATGCCCAGGCCCGCCCTGATCTCCACCTGGGAGCGCGAAACAGGTCCGGGATCGGGACGAGGGCCGTCCGACGGACGGCCCTCGAAGGCGTGCACGGGTGAGACGTGCAGCGCCACGATCTCGATCAACGCTCGCCGAGCTGCCACTCCGGCCGCACGTAGTGGCACGTGTAGCCGTTCGGGTAGCGCTCCAGGTAGTCCTGGTGCTCCGGCTCGGCCAGCCAGAAGTCCGACTCCTGGGTGACCTCTGTGACGACCTTGCCCGGCCACTTGCCCGAGGCGTCGACCGCGGCGATCGTCTCCTCCGCGATCTTCTTCTGGGTGTCGTCGGTGTAGAAGATCGCCGAGCGGTAGCCCGCGCCGATGTCGTTGCCCTGGCGGTTGCGGGTCGACGGGTCGTGGATCTGGAAGAAGAACTCCAGGACCTGCCGGTAGCTCAGCAACGAAGGGTCGAACACGATCTCGATGGCCTCGGCGTGGTTGCCGTGGCGGCGGTACGTGGCGTTCGGCGTGCTGGGGTCGCCGGTGTACCCGACGCGCGTGGAGACGACGCCGGGGTGGCGGCGGAACAGGTCCTGCATGCCCCAGAAACAGCCGCCCGCGAGAACAGCCTTCTCCGTCACTGTGTCACTCCTCTTCTCGGGTGTTCACTCAGGAGAACGTTCGGTCTTCCCCGGTTCATCCCCGTCAGGTTGTGACGTAACCATTACGGACCTGGATTCGATGACTTCGCCCAGGTAGCGCATGACGACGGCCACGGCGGCGGCGACCGGGACGGAGAAGAACGCGCCCGCGATGCCGTAGAGCGACGTGCCGGCCGTGACGACGAGCAGGACGACCGCCGCGTGCAGGCGCAGGCCGCGCGACTGCAGGATGGGCTGCAGCACGTTGCCCTCGACCTGCTGCACCACGACGACGATGATCAGCATGATGATGGCCGTGGTCAGGCCGTTGCTGACGAGCGCGACCAGCACGGCCAGCGCGCCGGCGATGAACGCGCCGATGATCGGGATGAAGCCGCCGAGGAACGTCAGCGCGGCCAGCGGTATCGCCAGCGGCACGCCGAGGACCAGCAGGCCCACGCCGATGAACACGGCGTCGATCAGCGACACGACGGCCTGGCTGCGGATGAAGCTGCCGAGCGTGACCCAGATCCGCTCCAGCACCGTCGTGACGTGCGCGCCGGCGCGCTCACCGATCATTCCACGCACCCACGGCGTGAACCGCATGCCGTCCTTGACGAAGAAGAACGCCAGCAGCAACGCCACGATCCCGGTCACCAGGCCCGACGTCACCGCGCCCGCTCCGGTCAGCAGCCCACCGGCGATCGACCCGATGCTGGACTTGATCTGGTCGACGCCCTGCGAGATGAGCCGGTCGAGGTCGCTGCCCTTCAGGTTGAACGGTGGCCCGGAGGCCCAGTCCTGCAGCTGCGTGACGGCCTTCTGCGCGCTCTGCGCGATCTCCGGCACACCGGACGCGATCGACGACGAGATCGCCGCGATGACCCCGCCCAGCACGCCGAGTCCGACGAGCAGCACGATCGTCGCCGCCAGGGCCGAGTTGAGGCCCTTCGACATCATCCACCGCGCCGGCGGCCACAGCACCGTCGTGATCAGCAGGGCGAGCAGCACGGGCATGACGACCACCCACAGCTTCCCGACCAGCCAGAAGACCATCCAGAAGCCGAGCGCGGCCAGCGCCGTCCGCAAACTCCACCGCGCGAGCCAGCTCACGCCGTGCCCGATGGCCTCACCCTTGTCCGCCCACCTGCGATCCCGTTCCACGCCCACAGTCTGTCGTTACCCACCCCGAACGGGTGGCAGACATGCCGTTTCGTTAGCCGCGGCCCCAGAACGTGTCCTCCTCCGCCGGGTCGGCCGTGAACAGCCACACCTCGACGACCTTCCCGCCGGCGACGCGCATCACGTCGATCCCGGCCCCGTCCATCTCCGCCCCGGAGCGCTTGCCGGTCCAGTGCACGGGAGCCGCCACGACGTCGCCGTTCACCATCAGCGGGGCGCTGCGCTTCAGGGAGAAGGTGCCCTCGGACACGGACATCATCCCGCCGATCATCGCCCCGACGGCTTCACTGCCGCGGTGCACGCCCGAGAACTGGTTGCCGCCTGGCTGGTGCCACACCACGTCGTCCGCGAACTGGGCGGCGACGGTGACGAAGTCGCCGACCTCCAAGGCCTCGAAGTAAGTGGTGGCGACGGCGAGCGGGGTGGTCATGGGTTTCTCCGTTTCGTTGCGGTTGACCTATGCTCACCAAAAGTAACCAATTACCTCAACGTAACTAACGGAAGGATGTGCGCCATGTCACAGACCATGCCGGACTGGAACGTGCTGATGGCCACCTGCCCGTCCCGCAAGAGCCTGGCGCGCATCGCGAACAAGTGGACGGCGATGACCGTCTCCGTGCTGGGCAACGGGCGCACGCGGTTCGGCGACCTCAAGACGCAGCTCGGTGGCATCAGCGGCAAGGTGCTGACCGAGACGCTGCGGGACCTCGAACGCGATGGGCTCGTCACGCGGCACGTGTACGCCGAGGTGCCGCCGCGGGTCGAGTACGAACTGACGGAGCTCGGCTTCACGCTGTACGAGCCGCTGTTCGCGCTGTGCCGGTGGGCCGAGGAGCACATCGCCGAGGTGCTGGTCAACCGCGAGGCGTACGACGCGCGCTAGCGCGAAGGTTCTCGACCGGCCGTGAGCACGCCGTCGACGTCCGGCGCGACGGAACCGCGGATCAGGTTCCGCACGACGGGCAGACCGGACAGCCGGAACGCCATGTCGCGCAACGAGATCCGCCAAGCGGACGAGGGCGCCATCCAGCCGATGAACCGCCGCCCGAACTCCTGGGTGTGCGTCACGGCGGGCTTCACCCGGCCCTGGTAGCGCTCGAAGGCGCCCTCGGCGCCTGCGGAGAGCTCTTCCACCAGCACGCAGGCGCCGGTCATAGCGAGTGACGCCCCGTGGCCGGCGAACAGCGAGACCGCCCCGCACGCGTCGCCCACGAGCACGACCTTGCCGCGATGCCACATCGGCATGTCCACTTGGGACACCTCGTCGTAGTAGACGTCGTCCGGCACCACGGAGAGCAGCGAGGGCGCGACCCAGCCCAGGTCACCGAACCGCTCCCGCAGCGCCGAAGCCGGATCGGCGGGCAGTTCGGGAGAATCGGACCGGTAGAGCAGCAACGCGGCCATCGCCCCGTCCCGCACGGCGTAACAGCCGATCATGCGATGCGGCACGGTCAGCATCTGGTAGCGGTGGCCGATCCGGGCGCTCAACTCCGCGTCCTGGAACGAGAACGCCGCCGTGTGGTGCCCCAGGTACCGCACGAACGACGACGGCGGCCCGAACACCAGCTCCCGCACCCGCGAGTGCACGCCGTCAGCACCCACGACCAGGTCGAACTCGTCCGAGGACCCGTCCGGGAACGTCACGCGGCCGTCGTCGCCGACAGCGGAAACTGTTGCGCCAAAACGGATCGGCGCACGCAGATCATCGCGGATCACCGAGGCCAGGTCACCGCGCAACAGGCTGATCACCCCGTCCGCGACCGCCTCGTAAGCGGAGGCGGAGATCTCCGCGCGCCGGCGCCCGGAGGAGTCCACGCTGGTCACCGACGAGATCGGCGCCCGCCGCGCCTCCAGCGCGGGCAGCAGCCCCATCCGCCGCGCCACCTCGTGACCCGGCCCGAAGAAATCGATCATGTAACCGCCCGCGCGGAACGACGGCGCCTTCTCCACCACCGAGACGTCCCACCCGGCGCGCTCCAGCCACCACGCGGACGTGAGTCCGGCGATCCCCGCTCCCACGACCAGCGCACGCCGTTGGGCATTCGACTTAGGCATATGCCCAATCTAGCACTACGGATGCGGCCGGCGACTGCTTCGCCCGCTCGTCCAGAACCAGAGACCGGCCACGACCAGCGCCAGCACGCCCAGCCCGAGTGCGCCGTCGGGGATGTCGCCGTCGTCCTGCGACTGCCGCTGGGAGTACTGCGGACTCTGCTGAACCGCCTGTCCGGGAGTGGTGGGCGCGATCGAGGACGGCTGCGCGACCAACGCCAGCGGAATCGCCTCGGTGTCGCTGAAGTCGACCATCCCGGTGGCTTCGAGCACCGTCATGTGGTCGAGCACGGTGTCCATGCAGACCTTGGCGTAGTCGCGGATCGCGGTGTTGCGCGTACCGGTGCGCACGGAGGCGAGGAACTTGTAGACACCGCCGTGCGCCGCCCTTAGCCGATTCGCGAACACGCGGTCGAACTCGGGGCTGCGCGCGGGCGCGGCCGCCATCTCGTCCAGCCAGCCCTGCTGCGCCTCACTGGGCCGCGTCGGCAGCTGCACGCCGAACGTGCGGGCGAGCACGGCGGTGCGCCGGTCCAGGTCGGCGTGCCCGTCGATGAGGTGCCGACCGGCCTCCTGCACCTTCGGGTCGGCCGACTTCTCGAGTCCCATCCGCCCGGCGGGGCCCTCCCACAGACCCGCGAGGGCCACCTTCTGCAGCAGGTCCCGGCCAGCGGGGCCCATGGGCCCGAACTGGGTCTGCACGTAGTCGGGCCCCAGATCCTGCTGCGCGAACGCGGGCTGCGCTCCGAGCAACAACGCCAGCAAAGCGACGAGGAGTATCCGCATGCCGGGAGGTACGGACAGACGACGACCCGCTGACCGTTGCACAGTGCAATGTTTATCGTTTCGTTACCGAAGCCGGAGCCCTGTAGAACTAGGCGGGTGAGCGACATCGACGACCTGACCGACGCGGTCCTCACCGCGTCCCGCCTGCTGGTGGCCGTGTCGGCCCGATCCCTCGCGGCCGTCGAGGAGACGCTCACCCTGCCGCAGCTCAGGATGGTCGTCCTGCTCGACAGCCGCGGCCCGATGAGCCTCACCGCGCTCGCCGACCTGCTGGAGGTCAACCCGTCCACGGCCAAGCGCATGATCGACCGCCTGATCACGTCCGGGATGGTCGACCGCGCCCCGAACCCCGCCTCGAAACGCGAGGTCGTGGTCGTCGCGAGCCAGGAGGGCAGCCGAATCGTGACCGAGGTGATGTCGCGGCGGCGGGCCGAGATCAGCACGATCGTCGCCCGCATGCCGGAGCACCTGCGGCACGGCCTGGTCGAGGCGCTGACCGCGTTCGCCGAAGCAGGTGGCGAACCGCGCTGGTCAGCCCGCGACGAGGCGCCGGAACGGACCCGCGACCACGCGGAAGTCGACTGACGGGTCCAGCGCGCGGTGCAGCACCAGGCCGTCGATGGCCGCGCTCAGCAACAACGCCACCGCGTCGGCGTCCTGCACGCCCGAGTCCCGCAACCACTCGGCGACCCGCGCCCGGAAGTCCACGACCAGCGCCGACAACGCGTCCCGCAGCCCGGGCAGCCGGTGCGCGGCCAGGAACGCCTCCGCCAGCAGCAACGACTCGGGGTCCGTGCCGGTGAAGCGGGACAGGTCCTCGAAGATCCGCTCGACGCCCTCGGCCGGCGACACCGCCGCCAGCGCCTGCGCCGACTCGGCCAGAGCGCGCGAGGCGAACTGCAGCGCGGCCGCCGACAGCAGTTCGGGCACCGACGAGAAGTGGTAGTGCACGAGCGCGGCGTTGACGCCGGCCCGTTCGGCGACCAGCCGCGTGGTCACCGCACCCCAGCCGACCTCGCCCACGAGCTGTGCGGCGGCGTCGATCAGTTGTTCACGGGTGCGGCGACCGCGGTCGGCTGACTTGGGCACGTGCTCAACTTAGCTTTCGGCCTTCTTCGTGAACGCCTCGAGCACCTCGGACCAGCCGCCGGTGTTGTCCTGAAGTGCCTTCGCGCGCAGCTCCTCCGAGCCCGCGAGCTGGGCGAAGCCGCTCTCCACGACCTTGAGCCGGGTCGCGGCGCCCTCGGGCACGAGGGTGAACTCGACCAGCGTCGTGTTGTCCGCGCTCAGCTCCTGCCCGCCGAACGCGCTGGCCCAGCGGTAGGCCACGTACGTCTGCGGCGTCACGGTCTCGACCCGCACCGGGAAGTCGCCGTACTGCTCGTTCTTGCAGAGGGTCGTCTCCCCCTCGACCGCGGTGCCGGACGGCTGGGAGGCCACCCAGAACCCCGGCTCGGTCACCAGCTGCCAGACCCGCTCCGGCGGTGCTTCGATCAGGGTCTCGCGTTCGATCCGGTCCACGCTCACGTCCACTCCCAGGTCCGCCAATAAGTGCAACCCCAGGGTTGCACATCCCCCCGAGGATGCGCAACCCCAGGGTTGCATGTCTCTCCCGCGCCCCGAACGGCGGGAGACGAGCTACTTGGCGCCCAGCGAGTCCACGACCTTGGTGGTCACCGCGTAGGAGCTCCGGACGGTGCCCTTCTCCAGACCGCCCTCGTCCTCGGGCAGGTCCTCGGCCACGGTCGACCGGCCACCGATGAAGTCGCCGTTCTCCGGGTCGACGATGATCTCGCTGAAGTTCTCGCCCTGCTTGATGCCGAGTGCGACGCCTTCCTTGCCGTCGAGGTTGGCCCTCTTGTCCGTGACGACCAGCCCCGGCACCATCGCCACCGCCCGGAAGATGTTCGCCCGCACGTCGGCGGGGTACTGGCCCGACTGCAGAGCCCGGCGAGCCGACACCAGCACGCCCGCGTCGCCGGTCCCGTCCTCGTCCTTCAACCTGGCGTAGAGCTCCTTCGGATCCTTCGGCAGCGACGCGATGAACTCCGGCGTGGGACTGTGGAGCGAGCCGACGGTGCACCGGTCGGGCTGCCCCTGGGCGAAGTAGGAGTAGTTGCCGCACTTGGCGCGGAACTCCTGGCCGTCCTTGAACGACGTGCCGGGATCCGGTGCGCCGTCGCCCTCGTGGCCCTCCAGCCACTTCGAGGAGTTGAGCTTGTTCCGGAACAACCACTCGTCGCGGCGGTCGGCGGGAATCCACTCCTCCTGGACCAGGTCGACCTCCGAGGCGTTCCCGGAGCCGATCTCCACGGTGATGCCCGCGGAGCGGGTGCGCACGTACCGGAACTGGCCGGGCGCCAGCGGGCGTTCGACCACGCGGGACGCCAGGTCGGCGGCCTTGGTCAGCTCCTCGGCGGCGTTCACCGGGTTGCTGCCGACGCCGGTGAGGTCGACGGTCGACGCGGCCAGGCCACCGCCGGTCAGCACGGCCACGGCGGCCGCGGCGGCGAGCCAGCGAACCCGCTTGCGCGGCCGGCGCTCGACGGCGATCGGCTCGGCCACTTCGGCGCGTGCCTTCAGAGCAGCGGCCAGGGCGTTCTTGCCGGCGGCCACGTCGAAGTGGACGGGCTCGTCACCGGCACGCGACAGCGCGGCGTCGAGCACTCGGTCGAGGGTCTCGGGCTTGGTGGGCTCAGACATGGCTGTCCTCGGTGAAGTCGTGGTCGGTCGCGGCGAGACGGGTGCGCAGCCGGGCCCGGCCGCGGTGCAGGCGGGTGCGAACGGTGGCCACCGGGACGTCGAGCGCCACGGCGATCTCCGCGGGCGAGAAGTCGGCCCACGCGTGCAGCAGCAGCACCTCGCGTTCCTCGACCCGCAGTTCGGCGAGCCAGGAGGTGAGCGGCCCGGCGAGCAGCCCGGCGTCCGCCGCGGCGCTCGCCCGGTCGCCGATGTCGGCCTCGTCGGTGCGGGCCGCGTACTCCTTGCTCCACGCCCGCAGCTTGCGTTCCTCGGCGCGGACGTGGCCGCGCAACAGGTTCGTCGCCACCCCGTAGAGCCACGCCCGCACGGCGTCGGCGTCGTAGGCCTGCCCGGCACGCTGGTCCCAGAGCACCAGGAACGCCTCCGACACCACGTCCTGCGCGGTGTCGGCGCCGACCCGCCTGGCCACGTAGCGGTGCAACCGCTCGGCCGTCGATTCGTAGAGCTCCAGCAGCGCGGACTCGTCCAGCACGGCCGGCCTCACTTCCGGTGTCAGCGCCATGGGCGCCGCTTGGGTTCGCACAGACCTACCTGGTCGCAGACCCCAGGAGCGTTCCCGTCGTGTGCTCACCGCCACATCGTGCGGCAGCCGGTCAGATCTCGCACGGGTACGGGTGCCGGGCGGCGAACTCGGCCGCGGTCATCCCGAACAGCACCACGTCGTGGTGACGGCCGGCGAAGAACTCGTGGTCGCGCAGCCTGCCCTCCTCGGTGAAACCGAGCTTGCGGTGCAACGCGATCGAGGCGTCGTTGAACCCCCGGACACTCGCCTCGCACTTGTGGAACCGCCGTTCGCCGAACATGAAGTTCAGCAGCAGCCGCACCGCTTCCGTCGCGTAGCCGCGTCCTTTGTGGTCGGTGCCGATCGAGATTCCGTACATGAACCGGCCGGCGCGGTAGTCGACCGCGTCGGTCGCCAGCATCCCGACGAGCGCGGCCTCGGCCAGCGACTCGATCCCGAGCATCATCGTGTCGTTCTCGGGTGCCTCGAGCGCGGTCTTCTGCGCCCACTCCCGCTGCCGGGCTCCTGATCGCGGCGGGTGGACGCGGTCCGCCCTGCGCATGTCTCCGGTGTTCGCGTCGAACCGCTGGAAGCTCTCCCAGTCCTCCGGTTCGACGCCGCGCAGCCGGACGAGTTCTCCTACCCAGGCAGAGGTCATCGCATGATCGAACGACCACCCGATCGTGTCTGGCAAGCGGATTACTACTATCGCCCGATGACCGCCTACGACGATCTCGAGCTCGACACGACGGTGCTGCCGGAGCGCCAGCAGGCGATCCTGGTCGCCATCCGCGACTGGGTCGTCGAGCACGGCTACTCCCCCAGCACGCGCGAGATCGGCGAGGCCGTCGGCCTGAAGTCGTCCTCCAGCGTCTCCCGGCACCTGACTGCGTTGGAGGACAAGGGTTTCCTCAAGCGCGGCGGCTCGGTGACGCGGCCGATGGACGTACGGGTCTTTCTGAGCGGCGCGCCGATGGCGGCGGGGACGCTCTCCGGGGACTCGATCTCGGTGCCGGTCGTCGGTGACATCGCCGCCGGTGCGCCGATCTCCGCCGTCGAGCACGTGGACGAGGTGCTGCACCTGCCGCGCGGCCTGGTCGGCCGGGGCAGCAACGTGTTCGCCCTGCGCGTGCGCGGCGACTCGATGATCGGCGCCGCGATCTGCGACGGCGACACGGTCGTGGTGCGGCAGACGCACGAGGCCTACAACGGGCAGATCGTCGCCGCGATGATCGAGGAGGAGGCGACGGTCAAGGTGTACCAGCGCAAGGGCGGCCACGTGTACCTGGAACCGCGCAACGCCGAGTACCCGGTGATCGACGGCGACAAGGCCGTCATCCTCGGCGTCGTCGTGTCGGTGCTCAGGAGCGTCTGAGAGGTCGCCGGTCCACTCAGGACAGATCACTCAGAGGACGCCCCAGTCGCGTGATCGCAGGTGCTCCACGACGGCGTCGGTGGCCGGCGTGGTCGTGGAGCGGGTGACGACGTAGAGGGTGTTGAGCGGGGGCACCTCCGGGTGGTGCAGCTGTTCGACCGAGCCGGCGGCGAGCGCGGGTTCGGCGAGGTAGCGCGGCAGGGCGGACACTCCCGCCCCGGCGATCACCGCGGCCAGCACGGCGCGCAGGTCGGGCACGGTCACGGCGACGGTGTTCGCCGGGCGGGTGCCGAACTCGCTGCGCCAGTAGCGGCGGATGATCGGCAGGTCGCCGTCGTAGGCGACCAGCGGCAGGTGTTCGAGGGCTCGCGCGGGGTCCGCGGCCAGCACGTCCTGGTCCACGGTCCTGGCCAGCAGCGGCGGCCCGACCAGCAGGAACTCCTCGTCGGTGAACGGCGTGGCGGTGAACCCGGCGGCAGGACGCACCGAGGACAGCACCACGTCGAGCTTCGCGGCCCGAAGCGCGGCCAGCAGGTCACCGGCCAGGCCGAACGTCACCTCGAACCGCAGGCCCCTGCGCGTCAGCGGGGCGAGTGCGGGCAGGCCCCGCACGGTCATGAACTCGGCCGCTCCCCCGATCCGGACCGTGCCTTCGAGGATGCCGCCTGGGTCGAGCGCGGTGCGGAGCTGGTCGACGTGCTGGCCGACGCGGCGGGCCAGGTCGTCGGCACGGGGTGTGGGGGTGACCCCGCGGCTGCCCCGCACGAACAGCGGTTCGCCCAGCTCCTTCTCCAGCCTGGCGAGCTGGCCGCTGACCGCCGGCTGGGTGAGCCCCCGCCTGGTGGCCGCGCTGGTGATCGAGCCGCCCCGGTAGATCTCCAGGAACGTCGCCAGCAGATCCAGGTCCGTCAACTTCGCAGCCATAACTCATCTTATAGCTCGTCCGTGGCGTTCTCCGGATCTGTGATGTCCTGAACCACATGAAGAAGCTACTGATGGTCGTGTCCGGCGCCGACTCGCTCACCCTGGCGGACGGCTCGGCCCACCCCACGGGGTTCTGGGCGGAGGAGGTCGTCGAGTCCGTGCGCGTGCTGCGCGAAGCCGGTGTCGAGGTGACGGTCGCGACGCCGGGCGGGGTCGTGCCCACCGTGGACAAGGCGAGCCTCGACGGCAAGTTCGACGAAGCCGTCGCCTCGCTGGAGGACCTGCGTGCTCCCGCCGCACTGTCCGATGTGGACGCTGCCGGTTACGACGCGATCTACCTGCCGGGCGGGCACGGTCCGATGGCGGACCTGGCGTCCGACGCGTCGCTGGGCGCGTTGCTGGCGGAGTTCCACGACGGCGGCAAGCTCGTCGCTGCACTGTGCCACGGACCGGCCGGACTGCTCAGCGCGGTCCGCGCGGACGGCACGTTCGTGTTCGCGGGCAAGGAGATGGCCGTGTTCAGCGACGAGGAGGAGCGCCAGGGAGGTCTGGCCGTCCCCTACTCGGTCGCCGGTCGGCTGACCGATCTGGGCGCGCGCCTCACGACGGGTGAGCCGTGGTCGAGCACGGTGGTCGTGGACGGCCGGCTCGTGACGGGTCAGAACCCGCAGTCCACCGCGGCCACCGCAACGCGGGTCGCCGAACTGCTCGGCTGAGACGGACGCGCTGTGCCTCCTACAGCGCCAGCTGCAGGAGGCACAGCGCCGCCAGCAACGCCGGACCGCGGCTGAACTGCGCCATCAGGCCGAGCGGCGTCGGCCCGAACACGCCGAAGTCGATGACCACGGCACCGAAGTCGACCGGCGGCCGCGTGGCGATCCGGTACACGACGGCAACCGCACCGACCGCCGAGACCAGCGCGTTGACCGCGGACACGTGCGGGGTGAACGCCGCGGTGACCGCGCACCACAGAATCGCGCCGGCCGCGGGGAACACGAGGTGCGCCAACCTCAGCTGACGGTCCGGCAGCCCCAGTGCGCGGCGCATCGCGGGCGAGCGGCAGACGAACTTCAGCCCCGCGGCCAGCCGGTCGGTGGCCAGGAACGCGGCGACGAGGTGCACGGCCGGGACGACCGCGCCCTGCCAGCCCACGGACACCAGCGCCGGGACGGGCAGCAGCGCCGCCCAGACGAGCACGGCATTCGGCGTGCGGCGCAGCCGGAGCGCGTCGCACCAGGCGAGGACGACGAGCCGGGAACCCCTCAACCGCGCCGACTTCACGCGGCCGAGCGCACGGGCACGGCGTTCGGCCAGCACCGCGCCGAGGAGGGCGAGGTCGAACCAGCTCACCGACACCCGCGCCACGCCCGCCAGCGCGCCACCCGGCGCGAGGTCGGACCACCGCAGGGACCGCAGCGAGGCGGCCGCCACCACCACCAGGCCGATCGCCACCACCCAGGCGGCACCGACCGCACCGGCCCACCCGCCCAGCAGACCCGGTTCACCGGCCGCCGCCTGCCCGGCACCGGCGCCCAGCCACGACACCGGCAGGCCGAGCGGTACCAGCAGCGCCACCACCGCCAGCCACACCAGCCCGCTCAACCACCCCTGCGGCCGCACCCCTGCCCGTTGCACCGCCACGGCGCCGGCCACCACGGCCACCCCGCAGGCGGACCCGGCACCCGCCGCGACCAGGGGTGGCACCACGGCCCCCACGATCCCGGACACGACAGCGGGCCAGCAGGCACCCACCGCCGCCCCCACCGCGAGCAGCCACAAGAACCGCGGCCGCAACAACGCCTCGCGCGGCACGGGTGAGCTCAGCACCCAGAACATCCGGTCCGCGCCCACGAAGACCGGCCCGGCCGCCAGCACCACCTTCGTCAGCACGGCGACGCCCAGCACCGACAGCCAGAGCGCGGTCCACGCGCCACCTGGGTAGGAGGCCTTGGTCAGGCCGGCGTACACCCAGCCGTAGCCGACCAGGCCGACGACCGAGAAGTTGACGAACGGGGCGTACAGCCGCGTGACCTGGAAGCGCCACGGCACCGGGGGCCGCAGCCAGTGCCGGACGGCGGACGCGGTCACAGCGTGACGGTCCGGCACGCCACCGCCTCCACCAGTTCTTGGTCGTGCGACGCGAACACCACGGCCACCCCGGCGGCCTTCTCGGCCAGCAGGCGGGACCGCAGCCAGGAGCGGCCTGCCGCGTCGAGGCGCTGCTCGGGTTCGTCCAGCACGAGCACCGAGCGCGGCCTCACGAAGCACGACGCCAGCCCGAGCCGGTGCCGTTGCCCGGAGGACAGAGTCGGCGGCAACTGGTCTGCCACCGCACCCAGCCCTACCTCACCCAGCACCGCCAGGACGTCGGCTGACGACCCGTGCAGCCACGCCAGCAGCCGCAGGTGCTCCACGACGGACACGTCCGGGAAGTAGTCGGCGTCGTCGAGCAGCGACGCGACGGCGGACCGGAACTCGCCCGACGACTCGTCCAGCTCGGCGCCGCCGAGCAGCACGCTGCCGGACTCCAGCACCTCGGCACCGACCAGGCAGCGCAGCAGCGTCGACTTGCCCGAACCGTTCGGGCCCACGACGGCAACGGCCTCACCGGGGTCGGCGGTGAAGGACAGATCTGCGAAAACGGGGATTCCGCCGTAGCTGAAGCCGGCGTCCCCCACGCCCAACGACATGTGATCAGGGTAGTGGGAATAGTCGGGGCACCCAGGCGTTAGGATAGATGCAAACGCATAAGTCATTAAGTTTGAAGGAGGCGGGTGCCGTGCAGTTCGGAATCTTCTCGGTGAGCGACATCACCAGGGACCCGGTGAGCGGCGAGACCCCGAGCGAGGCCGAGCGCATCGACGCGATCGTGCAGATCGCGGAGAAGGCCGAGGAGGTCGGGCTCGACGTGTTCGCGATCGGCGAGCACCACAACCCGCCGTTCTTCTCGTCCGCGCCGACGACGCTGCTCAGCCACATCGCGGCGAAGACGAAGAACCTCATCGTCAGCACCGCCACGACGCTGATCACCACGAACGACCCGGTGCGCATCGCCGAGGAGTACGCGATGCTGCAGCACCTGTCGAAGGGCCGCATGGACCTCATGCTGGGCCGCGGCAACACCGCGCCGGTCTACCCGTGGTTCGGTGCCGAGATCCGGCAGAGCCTGCCGCTGGCGCTTGAGAACTACAACCTGCTGCACCGGTTGTGGCGCGAGGACGTCGTGGACTGGGAGGGCAAGTTCCGCACGCCGTTGCAGGGCTTCACCAGCACCCCGCGTCCGCTGGACGACCTGCCGCCGTTCGTGTGGCACGGGTCGATCCGCACGCCCGAGATCGCCGAGCAGGCCGCCTTCTACGGCGACGGCTTCTTCGCCAACAACATCTTCTGGCCGAAGGAGCACTACATGCGGCTGATCCAGTTCTACCGCCAGCGGTACGCGCACTACGGCCACGGCACGGAGAAGCAGGCCATCGTCGGCCTGGGTGGTCAGGCGTACATCGCGAAGCGGTCGCAGGACGCGCTCAACGAGTTCCGCCCGTACTTCAACGAGGCTCCCGTCTACGGCCACGGCCCGCGGATGGAGGACTTCATGGAGCAGACGCCGCTGTCGGTCGGCAGCCCGCAGGAGGTCATCGACAAGACGCTGACCTTCCGCGAGCACTTCGGCGACTACCAGCGCCAGATGTTCCTGATGGACCACGCCGGCCTGCCGCTCAAGATGGTGCTCAACCAGCTCGACCTGCTGGGCGAGGAGGTGGTTCCGGTGCTGCGCAAGGAGATGGAGGCGCGGCAGGACCTCGAGACCGCCAAGCCGCCGACGCACGCGGGGCGCGTCCAGGACAAGTACGGCGACGGACCGGTCCGCCAGCCCAAGCCCAACGCCAACCGGGGGGACAACGTCACGGGCGGCTCGCCGTACCAGGACTCGCAGTGACCCGTGCCAACGAGGCCTGGGAGTCCCTGATGAAGGCGTACGCCGCGCTGACGAAGCAGTTCAACGCGGAGGACGTCTGGGGCGAGCTGACCATGCGGGAGTACGACGTGCTGTACCAGCTGTCCAAATGCGACAGTCCACTCAGGATGAGTGAGCTGAACCGCCACGTGCTGCTGAGCCAGCCCGCCCTGTCCCGCATGGTCGACCGCCTGGTCGAACGGGGCTACCTCGACCGCCGCCCCGATCCCGGTGACCGCAGGGGTGTGCGCCTGTCGCTCACCCCCGCGGGCCGCGAGACCCAGCGGGCCATCGGCCTCCCGCACGCACGCAGCGTCACGCGCGCACTGAGCGTGCTGACGCCCGAAGAACTCGACCAGCTCGCCGCGATCACCGGCAAGCTCAGCCAGAGCGAGGAGTAATGGGCCAGAACTTCCAGCTGGTGGTGGTGTCCGCCGGCACGAGCGACCCGTCGTCCACCCGCCTGCTCGCCGACCGCGTCGCCGGACGGGTCACCACCCTCGCCGGCAAGCGGGCGCAGACCGTCGGCACGACGGTGATCGAACTGCGCGAGCTCGCCACCGAGATCGCGAACGCCCTGGTGTCCAACCACATCGGGCCGAAGCTGCAGAAAGCCATCGCGACCCTGCGGCACGCCGACGGCATCGTCGCGAGCACCCCCGTCTACAAGGCAGGCGCGAGCGGGCTGTTCACGTCCTTCTTCCAGATCCTCGACAACGACCTGCTGATCGCGAAGCCCGCCGTGCTCGCCGCGACCGCCGGTACCGCCCGGCACGCGCTCGTGGTCGACGACCAGATGCGCGGGCTGTTCGCCTACCTGCGCACGGTCGTGGTGCCGACGGCGTTGTTCGCGTCGACCGAGGACTGGCAGGACAACGGGCTCAACAAGCGCATCGACCGCGCGGCCCTCGAACTGGTGGCGCTCATGACCTCGGGCTTCGAGAAGACCGTGCGCGACGAGTCGTGGGGCAGCTACCAGCACGAGTACGGCAGCGCGGGCGGCACGGAGCTGACGATCGACCTCGACTCCGACCTGATGCGCCTGGCGGCGGGCGGCGCCTAGAAGTCCGCACCACGCGAGAGCTTCTCGTTCTCGCGCAGCTCGACCAGCGCACTCTCGTGCATCGCAACGGCGGCGTCGTACGCGGCGCCGCCGAGCACGATCCGGTGCGGTGGAACAGGTGCGTTCATCGCACTGAGCACGGCGCGCACACCCCGTTCGGGATCGCCCGGCTGCTTGCCGTCCTGGTCCGCGAACGTCGCGCGAATGCCCTCGACCAGCGGCAGGTACGCGTCCACGGTCTCGCGCACCGGCTCGTCCTGAAAACCCGCGTAGGCCTTGGTGCGGAACGATCCCGGCTCCACGACGAGCACGCGCACGCCGAACGGCTCGACCTCCTGGCGCAGCGTCTCCGACAGCCCTTCGAGCGCGAACTTCGCCGCCGAGTAGTAGCCGAAGCCCTGGATGCCGACCAGCCCGGCCAGCGACGACATGTTGACGATCCAGCCGCTGCCCCGCGCCCGCATTCCCGGCAGGACGGCGCGCACCACCTCGACCACGGCGAACAGGTTCAGGTCGAACGTGAGACGGACCGTCTCGTCTCGTGAGCCCTCCACCGAGCCGTACCAGCCGCGGCCCGCGTTGTTGACGAGCACGTCGATCCCGCCGAACCGCTCCTCCGCCGCCTTCACCGCCGCGCGCACCTGCTCGGCGTCGGTGACGTCGAGCTCGAGAACCAGCACGCGGTCCCCGTGGGCAGCAGCCCATTCCCGCAGCTCAGCGGGCCGGCGCACGGTCAGCACCACTTGATCGCCCTGCTCCAGCGCCGCCTCGGCGTAGGTCAGGCCGAACCCTCCGGGCGTCCCTCCGGTGATGAACCAGGTCCTCATCGCACTTCTCCTATCGCTATAGAGACGACTGTAGCGCTACATAAGCTACTATAGCGACCATGCAGAACGCACGGGATCGGCTCCTGCTCGCCGCGGCGGAAATGCTCGACGGCGGCGGCACGGTGTCCACGAGGGCGGTGTGCGAACGCGCCGGGGTGCAGGCACCGACGCTGTACCACCACTTCGGCAGCAAGCAGGGCCTGATCGACGCCGTGCTGAACCACGGCTTCACCCAGTACACCGCGGTCGAGAGCTCCGGCGACCCGCTCGGCGACCTGCGCGAGGGCTGGGACCGGCACGTGCGGTTCGGGCTGGAGCACCCGTCGTTCTACGGGCTGCTCTACGGCCGCGCCGAGCCCGGAAAACCTTGTGCCGTCACCGCTCCCGCGCACGCCGCACTACGCGAACGGTTCACCGAGGCCGCCACCCGAGGGCTGCTGAAGGTCCCCGCGGACGACGCGGCCGAGCAGGTGCTCGCCGCGAACGTCGGCGTCACACTGACCCTGATCAGCCGGCCGGAGCCGGACTTCGCGCTGTCCGAACGCGTCCGCGAGGCCGCGCTGGCGGGGGTGCTGCGCACCGCCACCGAGTCTCCGACCGACCGGGCCAGCACCGCGCTCACGCTCCGCGCGCTGGTCGCCGACGATCCCGGCGACCTCACTCCAGGAGAACGCGCGCTGCTCGGTGAGCTCCTGGACCGCCTGGCCCGCTAGAGCACCCGGTGTTCCTCCGACCAGGGCACGAGCTTTCGCTCGGCCCAGGTCAACAGGTAGAACAGAGCCACACTGATGACCGCGAGCAACGCCATCGCCGCGAACGCCAGTGAGGTGTCGGCACTGCCGCCGGACACGGTGATCACGTAGCCCAGTCCGGCATCGGCGCCCACGAACTCACCGATCACCGCCCCGATGACCGCCAAAGTGATCGAGACCTTCAGGCCGACGAAGATCTGCGGCAACGCGTGCCACAGGCGCAGCTTGAAGAACTCGTGCGTGCGCGTCGCGTCGAGCGACCGGAACAGCTCGACGAGTTCACCGGGAGTCGACTTCATGCCGGACGCGGTCGAGATGACGATCGGGAAGATGCACACGAGCACCACCATCAGCACCTTCGACGAGATGCCGAATCCGAACCACACCACCACGATCGGCGCGATGGCGACCTTCGGCACGGCGTTGAGCGCGACCAGCAGCGGGTAGAACATCCGCTCCAGCACGCTCGACCCGACGATCAGCAACGCGAGCGGCACACCGATCACAATGGACAGTGCGAAGCCGGACACGGCCTCCCACAACGTGATCAGCGTCTGCTCCAGCAGGTAGCCGGGCAGCTCCAGGAACGACACGACGACGTCGGCCGGTGACGGAACGAGCAGCGGCTCGATCCCGAACACGATCGTCGCGAGCCACCACAGCCCGATGATCGCCAGCAGTCCCAGCACCGGCAGCGCGGCCCTCATGCGGTCGCCAGGAGCCCGCGCAGCTCGCGGCTCACCTCGTCCAGCTCGACCTGGCCGAGCGCGCGCGGACGAGGCAGATCGACCTCGACGACCCGGTGGATCCGGCCGGGCCGCGGGCTGAGCACCACGATCCGGTCGGCGAGCAGCACGGCCTCGTCGATCGAGTGCGTCACGAACACGACGGCGCGCGGCCGGGCGAGCTGAACCCGTTGCAGCTCTTCGGAGAGCTCGGTGCGGGTGATCGCGTCCAGCGCGGAGAACGGCTCGTCCACCAGCATCACCCGCGGGCTCTGGATCAGCGACCGGCACAGCGACACCCGCTGCTGCATGCCACCGGACAGCTCGTGCGGCAGCCGTTTCTCGAACCCGCCGAGCCCGGCCAGCTCCAGCAGCTCGTGCGCGCGGTCCCGCTGGTCGCCCAGACCGAGGACCTCGGCCGGCAGCAGGACGTTGGCCAGCACCGTCCGCCACGGCAGCAACGCCGGTCGCTGGAACATGACCGACACGTCCCCGCGCGGCCTGGTGACCGGCGAACCGGCCACCAGGATCTCGCCCGCGGACGGGCTGAGCAGCCCGGCGACGAGCCGCAGCAACGTCGACTTGCCGCAGCCCGACCGCCCGATCACCGCGACGAACTCGTGCTCGCCCACCTCCAGGTCGATGCCGTCGAGCGCGTGCACGCCGCCGAAGGAGTGCGAGACTCCGCTGATCGTGATCACTTGGGCGAGATCCCGAAGGACACGAGGTCGTCGGGCTTCAAGGATCCTTCCGGGATCGCACCGGCCTCGACGAGCGTACCGATGATCTTCGCGACCCGCGCGCCGGTCACCCCGCCCACCCTGCCGCTGTAGTCCGGCGGCTTGACGTACGGCGCCATCAGCCCGACCTCGGCACTGGCCACGTCCGCGTCCTGGATCGGCTGGTACTCCTTGAGAATCGGACCGACCTCGTCCGGGTGCTCGATCGAGTACTCCAGGCCCTTGAGCAGCGCACCCATGAACGTGCGCGCCAGCTCGGGCTTGTTCTGCACGACGTCCTTGGACGCCACGAGCGCGTTGCCGTAGAGGTCGGGAACCAGGTCGCCGTACGGCAACACCACCGCCTTCCTGCCCTTGGCCGCGGCCTCGATCAACGGCTTGCCGACCACGAACTGGCCGATCCCGTCGACCTGCCCCGCCGCCAGCAGCTGCGGCAACGCGGGCGGGGCGGACGGCACGAACTGGACCTTCGCCGGATCGATGCCCGCCGCCTTCGCGTAGACCGGGAACATCACCTGGTTCGTCGACCCCGGCTGGTCACCGATCTTCTTCCCGGCCAGGTCGGCGGGCTTCGAGATGCCATTGCCCTCCAGCGCGACGATCGCCGCCAGCGACCGCTGCTGGATCGCCGCCATCACGGTGACCGGCAGCTTCTCCTTGGCCGTGGTGATCGCTGTGGCGGTGAAGTCGGCGACACCGAAGTCGGCGCGACCAGCCGCGACCAGCTTCAGGACGTCGACGCTGCCGGTGCCCGGCGTGATCGTGACGTCGAGGCCCGCCTGGTCGAAGTACCCCTTCTCCTTCGCCACGTACACGTACGCGTCACGCCCGAACGTGCCGAACGACGTCAGGTAGCTGACCTTCTGCAGAGCTTTCTGCCCGGCAGGCGCCGCACAGGCCGTGACGGCCAGCAGAACGGCGAACAGCGCTGAAAACGCTTTCCTCATGTTCCCTCCCCCGAAGGCACCCTCATGGTCGAACATAGAGGCCGGGGAGGACAGATGACCACGTCCGATAGTCCGGTGGCCGTGATCGGCGCGGGTCCGATCGGGCTGATCACCGCGCTCGGCCTGGTCGCGCACGGCGTCCCGGTCGTCGTCTTCGAGTCCGGGGCCGCACTGTCGGCCGAGACCAGGGCGGGCACGATCCTGACGCGCACGCTGGAGGTGCTGGACCGGTACGACGCGCTGGGGCCGGTGCTGGAGGCATCGCTGCGGCTCGACGAGATCGGCGAGGTGGACCGGGCGACCGGGACGTCGACCGGGAGCGTGCTCACCTCCGCGCTGGCCGGCGAGACGCGGTTCCCGTTCGTCGTCAACGTTCCGCAGCACGAACTGGAGCCGGTGCTCGCCGCCGTCCTGGAAGAGCGCGCGCCCGGAACGTTGCGAATGGGACACCGGCTGGTGGACTTCGCACAGCACGAGGACGGCGCGACACTGCGGCTGTCCACTCCGGACGGGCTCGTCGAGTTCGCGGCCGCGTACGTGCTGGGCTGCGACGGCGGACGGTCGACCGTGCGGGAACGGCTCGGCGTCGAGGTCGGCGGGCACACCCTCGAGCAGCGGTACGTGCTGGTCGACCTGGTGTGCGACCTGGACGTCGCCCATCCGCGCGACTACCCGTACCTGGCCTACTTCGGCGACCGCGAGGAGTGGATGGTCCTCGTGCGGCAGCCGCACTGCTGGCGGTTCGTGTTCCCGCTGGCGCCCGGCCGCGACGAGCCGGCACCGGACGAGCTGCGGGACAAGGCGCGGCACTTCATCGGTGACGTCGACTCGCTGGAAGTGCTGGGCAGCAACGTCTACACGGTGCACCACCGCGTC
Organism: Lentzea californiensis; assembly: GCF_024648825.1. Classification (GTDB taxonomy): domain Bacteria; phylum Actinomycetota; class Actinomycetes; order Mycobacteriales; family Pseudonocardiaceae; genus Lentzea; species Lentzea californiensis. Next base: position 231,553 of record NZ_JANBBE010000003.1, on the reverse strand, counting down.
GCGACGTCGTGGCGGGACCGCCGGGCGTTCCTGCTGGGCGACGCGGCGCACCTGATCACGCCGATGTGGGCGCTGGGCCTGAACACCGGCGTGCTCGACGCGTCCAACCTGCCGTGGCGACTGGCGTGGGTCCTGCGCGGGTGGGCTTCGGAGGCTTTGCTGGACGGGTACGAAGCCGAGCAGAAACCGGTGGCCGTGCACGGTTCGGGCGCTCTGGCGGAGGCGGCGCGCGCCGTGATGGACCGGCGCTCGGACTCGGTCGCGGGGTGGCGCGACGCGATGACGCGGACGTTGCTCGGCGTGCGGCTGGGCGCGGACTGGCCGATGACGCGCACCGGGCCGCTCCAGGTCGGCGACCGAGCCCCGGACCTGCGGATCTTCGGTCTGCGCGGCCCGGTCCACCTGCACGAGCTGTGCCGTGACTCGTTCGTCGCGCTGCACCTCACCGACGCGCGCCGCCGGCCGTTCCTCCCCGCGGACGGGCCCGCCGGTCTGCGGCAGGTGGTCGTGAGCCGGTGGGACGCGCCGCACGACTCCGGCCTGCGTTCGCGGGCCTACTTCGATCCCGGCGACACGGTGCGCGAACGCTTCGGCGACGTCGTGGTCCTGCTGAGGCCGGACGCGCACATCGCCCACGTCGAACCGTGGACCGCCGCTTCGTGGCAGTCGGTCCAGGAGCGCTATCTGCAGGAGGTGCGCCTTGCGGGGTGACGTCGTGATCTCGCCGTCCGGTGAGGAGATCGTGCTCGTCGACGTCGGCCGTCGCGTGCTGCACGACGATCCGCTGGTCAGGGTGTGGGAGGTGACGCTCGAACCGGGCGAGACCCACCCGTGGCACCTGCACCACAACCCGTACGTCGTGCTCAGCATCGACGGCTCGGAAGGCCGGATGGACTGGCTCGACGGCAGCGAACCGCGGTTCATCTCCGAGCACCGCGGCGGTTTCGTCTACCGGCCCGTGTCGCCCGTGCACCGGCTCACGAACATCGGCACGACCTTCTACCGCAACCGGCTGGTCGAGCTGAAGGACCTCGGCGAGAACCTGCCGGAGCCGTTGGACGTGCGGCCCGGCGACGTCGACGTGCGCACGGTCACCGACGTGACCCTGGACCTGGAGGGGCCGCACGTTCTCGCCGCGTTGGACGATGAGGACGTGCGGCTCCACCCAGGGGGACCGTGCCGGCTCGACGGCGAGTGGTTCGTCGTCGAACTGGCCTACTTGGCCAGGTAAGGCTCGATGTCCTCCGCCTCGGCGACCCGCCGCACCTCGACCGACATCTCCTCGACGCCCGCGAAGCAGGTGATGTACTCCTGCGCGACGGCCGTGGCCTCGGCGAGGTCCTTCGCGCCGATCAGCAGGAACCCGCCGACGACCTCCTTGGCCTCGGCGAACGGCCCGTCGATCGACTTGATCGCCGCACCGCGCCTGCGCACCACCGCGCCCTCCTGCTGCACTCCCTCGGCGCCGAGCATGACGCCGTCCGCCGTCAGCTTCTCGGCGAACGCGTTCATCCGCTCGATGAGCTCAGGACCTGGCTCCCACGAGGCCGGGTCGTCCAGCGGGACTCGGTGCATGAGCATGAACCGCATGTTTCTCTCCTCGTTGTCGACTAGTGGTGTGGCTCGGAAGGTTGCCGGGGGAATTCGCGGTCAGACGGGTGCATCGTGGTGTCGCCCCCACGTCCTCGTACTGGATGTACGGGGGCGTGGGGGCGGCACCGCGAGGTGCCCTGCTGAGCGTGGATTACCTCGCCAACGTTCCGAGTCGCGCCACTAACAGCGTGCGCTGCCACCCCTGCGTCGATCGGCGTCACGGAGCTTTCGACATTTTCGCCATGATGGCCCGGTGAGACTTTCGCGGCCGGTCGTCCCCCTGCTCGGCATGTGGCTGTTGGGCAACCTCTACGAGCAGGTCGTGTGGAACCCGCAGCTGCTGGCGGACCCGCGGCCCGGCTCGCTCGTGGGCGTGTTCGCCGCGGGCAGCCCGATCTACCACTACCTGCCGTGGGCGCCGCTGGCGGTGGTCCTGACGGTCGTCACGCGTGCACCCAAGCCGGCGCTGGGCTGCCTCGCGGTCTCGGTCGCGATGAAGATCCTGCTGATCACGCAGGTCGACCCGGTGTTCCGCGACCCGTCCGTCTCCCGTGACGTCGTCCACGACAACGCCGTGCTCTGGGCGTTCGGCAACGGCGTCGTCATCATCGCGGTGGCGGCCACGATCCTGCTGGTCCAGCGAGCGCGGCACCGGGTCCGGTCCGGCACGTAGCGACGAGGTGGTCCGCGGTGCGCAGGACCAGGGCGGCCATCGTCAGCGACGGGTTGGACGTGCCGAGCGACGGCATGCTGCCGCACCCCACCGCGTACAGGTTCGGGTGGTCCCAGCAGCGTTGCCACTGGTCCACGACGGAGTCGCGCGGCGAGGCGCCCATGACGTGCGTGCCGCCGCCGTGCCCGGCGCCCCAGTACCGCAGCGGCTCCCCGTCGTGCTCGAAGTACCGTTCCTCGTCGGGCTTGTACGAGGTGTGGTCGTCGGCGCCGAGCATCTCGAAGATCCGGTCCGAGACCCGTTTGGCGGCCAGCAGGCCGTTCTTCACGTAGTCGGACAGTCCGTAGTGGATCGACGGGCGCGGATTGCCGAGCGGGTCGCGGCGCGCGTGGTCGAGCGTCACCCTGTTCGCGGGGTCGGCCTCCTGCTCGATCTCGAACTGGAGCGTGAACTGGCGGCCGACCCGGTCCGCCACCGCCTCCCGCAACGCCTTGCCGCGCAGCCCCGCCGCGACGAACTCCGCGGTGTCGGAGTCGGGGCTGCCGGCCGACCAGCCCCAGCCCCAGTTGCCGATCTCGATGCGGAACGGCGCTCGAGCGCCGCGTTCGGGACCGCTGCGGAACGCCTCGATGCCCGTCGTCGAGCCCGGTCCGCGGAACGGGCCGATCGCCTGCGGCATCAACGCCCACGTCAGCAGCGCGGGGTGGTCCATCAGGTTGCGGCCGACCTGGTCGCTGCTGTTCGCGAGCCCGGACATGAGCAGCAGCTTGGCGTTCTCGACGGCGTGCGCGGCGAGGACGACGACGTCCGCCTCTTCCTCGTGCCGCGTGTGCCTGCCGGACGTGTCGTCCTCATAGCGCTGGTAGCTGACCTTGGTGACGCGCCCGAACTCGTCGGCGTGCACCCGGTTCACCACGCAGCGCGTGCGCAGTTCGACGTTCGCGGACCACCGCTTCTGCGTCCGGAGCGGTGTGTACTTGGCGTTCTCCGGGCAGACTGGCACGCAGCTCGCGTAACCGGTGCACTGGTGGCCGTCCAGCCGATAGCCGTTCACCGGAACCCCGTTGCGCGCCTGCGGTGTGCCGACGACGAGCAGTTCGCGGCCATCGATGCTCGCACCGTCCACAACGGACGCGATGGCGTGGTCGAGATACGTGCGGGGCAAGGCGTGCATGGGATAGCGGTAGCCGTCCGCGACGGGCAGGTGCTGGCGTTGTTCGTCGGCGTCGGCCGCGATCCCGATCTCCCACTCCGCGGCGCGGTACGCGGGTTCCAGGTCGGCGTAGCTCAGGGGCCAGTCGCGGCCGCGCCCGCAGTCGGCGGCGTGGAAGTCGTCGGGGTGCATCCGGGGTGTGATCCCGGTCCAGGCGGTGCCGGTGCCGCCGTTCATCCGCAGGTACGGGCTCGAGTAGGCGAACGGCCCGGTGTTGATCAGGTAGTTGCTGGACGGCGCCGCTGCGGTCGTGCGATAGGGCTTCAGCGGTGACTTGACGAGCGCCGTGCGGAACCTGCCGACCGCGTCGTGGTTCACCTCCGCGCCCGCCTCCAGCACGAGCACGCGGAACCCGTTGTCGCCCAGCACCTTCGCAATGAGCGAGCCAGCGAACCCCGCGCCGACGACCACGGCCTTCACCGGGCGCTTCTAGCGGGTCTCTGCTCCCAGCTGCCGAAGCCGGGCGCCCTGGTCCCCGGCGCGGCGACGCCGGCGGCCTTCCACGCCAGGCCTTCGACGTAGGCGCGCTCGCCCGGGATCACCCCGCGCCAGACCCCGGTGTACCAGAGCTGGATGATCTCGTTCTCCGGCGCGCCGTCGGCCAGCGCGCGGTACTGCTCGACCAGTCCGGTCGACCTCAGCTCGTCCGCCGAGAACCCGGTCAGCTCAGCGGACAACTCCAGGAAGGCGTCCATGGCGCCATCCTGGGTGGAGGAACCCCCTGCACCAAACGATCCGGGCAAGGCTCACCCACGTGGCGCAACCTCCATCTCGCCGAGCAGCGACCAGTCGTCCTGATCCACCGACTGGCTGACGATGCGGGGCGTCTCCGCGAGGTGCTGAGGCAGTTCCTCCTGGGCGTTGCGGAAGTGCTCGGACTGCACGTGCGCGCCGCCGGCGTCACCGTCCCGGAACGCCTCGACCAGCACGTACTCGTTCGGGTCGTCGAGGCTGCGCGACCAGTCGAACCACAGGCATCCGGGCTCGGCGCGGGTCGCCTCGGTGAAGCTCCTGCTGATCTCGGGCCAGGCCTGCGCGTACTCGGGCAGGACGCGGAACTTGGCGGTGATGAAGATCAAGACGGCCTCCTTCTGGTGATCGCTCCCGAGCCTAGGACGGCTCGGTGACCGGGACCAGCGAGCCGTCCGGTCCGATCGTCGTTCGCTGCGGGCCGTGCTTGACCATCTCGGCCACCGCCGCGGTGCGGGCGGCGTCACGGTCAGGCTGGTCCGGACGGGTCACGCGGAAGCCGTGCAGCACGACGTCCGGCGGGCTCCGCCGTGAAGCCGAACATCTCCGACGCCACCGAGTCCGCGAGCTCGTACTGGCCGTGCGACTCGGCGTGGTGCGACCGGAGCAGCGTGCCGTCCGCGGCCCACTCGGCGAATGCCAGCCGTCCCGAACCGGAGTGCCGGGCGAACACCTTCAGCGGACGCTCCCCGCGTACTCCAGGACGTGCTCCGGCACGGGCACGGCCGCCAGCTCCTGATCGCACACGATCGTGGCATCCGGCAGCACCGCCACGTACGTGAACCCGTCGCCGGGGTAGATCTCGTCCGCCAGTTCACCGTCCGCGACCGGCGCGACCGCGCACCCCGGCCGCAACGCGCGGACCACCGCCTCCGCCGCCGAACGGTCCGGCACGCCGCCGCCTCGCAACGCCGCCCGCACGTCGCCGAACACCACCAGCGCGGCCTTGGCCCCCATCGTGTTCCTCCCCCTGCGAGCCGCCCCAACCTGCGCGATCATGCCCTGCGTGCCCGAGATGATCGACACCCGCAGGCGGAACCTGGTCGTCGCGGCCGTGCTGCTCGCCATGCTGCTGGCCGCTCTCGACCAGACCATCGTGTCCACCGCGCTGCCCACGATGGTGGCCGACCTGGGTGGCGGCGCGCACCTGTCGTGGGTGGTGACGTCCTACCTGCTCGCCGAGACGATCATGACCGTGCTGATCGGGAAGTTCGGCGACCTCTACGGGCGCAAGAAGACGTTCCTCGTCAGCGTCGCGCTGTTCCTGGTCGGGTCGTTCTTCGCCGGCTGGTCGGAGTCGATGACCACGCTCATCGCGTTCCGCGCGATCCAAGGCCTGGGCGCCGGCGGTCTGATGGTCACCTCGACGGCGATCATCGCGGACGTCGTGCCGTTGAAGGAACGCGGCAAGTTCCAGGGGCTGGCGGGCGCGGTGTTCGGCGTCGCGACGGTCGCCGGCCCGTTGCTCGGCGGACTGTTCGTCGACCACCTGAGCTGGCGCTGGGCGTTCTACGTGAACATCCCGCTCGGCATCGCGGTGGTGCTGGTGGCGATCGCCGCGCTGCCGGCCATCAGGACCGAAGGACGTCCGAAGATCGACTACGCCGGCATCGCGCTGATCGCACTGGCGGCGACCGGGCTGACGCTGGTCACGAGCTGGGGCGGCACCGAGTACGCGTGGACGTCGCCGGCGATCCTGTGGATGGCCGCGGGCTCGGTCGTGCTGCTGGTCGCGTTCGTGCTGGTGGAGCAACGCGCCGCCGAGCCGATGCTGCCCATGAGGTTGTTCCGCAGCAGGGTGTTCACGGTGTCGGGAATCCTGAGCTTCGTCGTCGGGTTCGCGATGCTCGGCGGCATCACCTACCTGCCGATCTACCTGCAGTACGTGCGCGGCGAGTCGGCCACGGCGTCAGGCCTGTGGATGCTGCCGCTGATCGCCGGGCTGATGGCCACGGCGCTGCTCACCGGCAACACGATCAGCCGCACCGGCAAGTACCGGATCTTCCCGTTGATCGGCTCGGTGGGGCTCACCATCGGCCTGTTCCTGCTGTCCCTCCTGGACGCGTCGACCAGCTACTGGGAGATGGGCGCGTTCATGATGGTGCTGGGCGCGGGCATCGGCCTGGTGATGCAGGTGCCGGTGATCGTCGTGCAGAGCACCACGAACTACACCGACCTCGGCGTCGCCACGTCCGGCATCAGCTTCCTGCGCACCATGGGCAGCTCGTTCGGCGTCGCGATCTTCGGCACGATCTACGCGAACAACCTGCCGAAGAACCTGGTGGTCCCCCAGGGCGTGGACCCGCGTGCCATCGCCAGCCCCGCCGCCGTCCACGCGCTGCCGGACGCGCTGAGGGCGCCGATCGTCGCCGGGTACGCCGAGACCGTGCAGATGATGTTCCTGATCGCGGCGCCGATCGGGCTCGTGGCCCTGGCCGTCGCGTTCTTCCTGCCGCAGGTGCAGCTGCGCGACACGTCCCGTGCCTCCGCGTCCGGCAACAGCGGCGTGGGCGAGAGCTTCGCCGCGCCGCCGTCGAACTCCTACGACGAGCTGCGCACACTGGTCTCCACCGTGGTGGCGAGGTCCGGCGAGGACCCCGGCCTGGCCGTGCTGCGCCGGTCCGGTGTCGACCTGCCGCTCGAACAGGCGTGGCTGCTCGGCCGCGTGTACCGGGCGTCGACGGACGACGGCGTGGCGACGCTCGACGAGATCGCCGACATGACGAAGGTGCCCGGCGGCATCTTCGAACCGACCGCGCAGGCCCTCGTGCGGTCAGGGCACCTGGCGTTCGGCGACGACGGCTACCGCTTCACCGACCGGGGCGCGGACGTGTTCGCCCAGCTCGTGCGAGCGTGGCGGCGCTGGCTGCTCGACCAGCTGCAGGACTGGCACGAGCCGGACCAGCTCGACTTCGCGCACGCGCTCGACTCGTTCACCGACGAGCTGATCGAGAGCGGCCGGCAGATGAGCCGGGTCTAGGGTCTGTGTCGAAGTCGGGCCCGGCTATCGCGGACCAGACTTCGACACAGACCCTAAACGCGGGCTTGCAGGGCCGTCGCCTCCGTGTCGCGGCCCTGTTCCCGGTACAGCTCCAGCGCCCGGTCCCACTGCTCGCGCGCCTGCGCGGTCTCTCCCGCCGCCGCGTGCACGTCACCCAGGTGTTCCAGCACCGTGGCCTGCTCCGCGGAGTTGTCCAGCTCCCGGTACAAAGCCAGCGCCTCGCCGTAGTGCGCGACGGCGTCGGCGTGGCGGCCGTCGTGGTGGGCGATGTGCGCGAGGCTGTCGAGAGTGGCCGCGCACCCCTCGGCGTGACCGAGCTCGTCGCCCAGCCGCATGGCTTCCTCGCAGAACGTGCGGGCCTCGGTGTAGCGGCCCAGGCAGGCGTAGCGCCAGCCGGCGTCGTTCAGCGCCTCGGCCACGCGGATCTCCGTCCCGGCGGCGCGGAACTCCTCCAGCGCGGCGAGCGAGTGCTCCAGCGCCCTCTCCAGGTCGCCCACGAACTCCGCCGCCCACGCGATCGCCCGGTGCGCGCCGCCGTGCGCCTCGTGGTCGCCGGTGCCAGCGGCCAGTTCCAGACCGCGTTCGAAGTGGCTGTGCCCCAACGGGGTCTGACCGACCTCGATGTAGTCGGCACCGAGGCACCGGTGCGCGGTGGACTGCTTGATCGGGTCTCCCAGCGCCTCCGCAGCACGCAACGCCGTCAGCCAGGCGTCGATGTCGTCGGAGGTGCGGCCACGCCGGAGGTGGTAGTTGTTCAGCGCGCGGCCGATCAGCCAGGCCGCGCCGAAGTCCTCCCGCTGCAACGCCTGTCGCTGTTCTGCCATCAGGCAGGCGTGCTCGGCGTCGAACCAGGCCATCGCCGCCGCGTTGGTCCCGAACGTGAGCGCGTGGCCGCTTTCGTGCTCCGGCAACATCTTGTGCGGTTCCAGCGCGAGCGCGGCGGCCCGTGCGGTGGCGGCGTAGAAGTCGGCGAGCCGGGACCCCGGGTCGGCGGGGAGGTCCGCCGCGTACAGGCCGACCAGGTCGTGCATCCGGTACCGGCCGGGCACGTGCTGCTGCACCAGGTACGCGTTCTCCAGCTCTCGCAACACCATTCGCGCCCGCGTGACGGGCCGGTCGAGCAACGCCGCCACCGCCGTGAGACTCACGTCCGCCGTGCCGGCGGTGCCGAGCAGGCCGAACGCGCGCGCCGCCTCGTCCGAAAGCGCCGCCACGGACCAGGAGAACACCGTCCGCAGGTTCGTGGCGATCTCGCCCGTGTCCAGCGCGTCGAGGGGCTGCTCGCGCAGTTCCGCGGCGAACGCGGCCAGGGGGAAGTCCGGTTCCACCGCGGCGCGGGCGGCGACGATCGACAGGGCCAGCGGCAGCCCGCCGCACCAGTTCACCAGGTCCGCGACCACCCCGGGTTCGGCCGCCACGCGCGCGGCGCCCAGCCTCGCCACGAGGAACTCGCGGGCGTCGGCCGGGTGCAGCACGTCCAGTGACACGGACCGCGCCCCGTGCGCCGCCACCAGTCCTGCGAGCTTGAGCCGGCTCGTGACCAGCACCGTCGCGTCGGGGCCCGGCAGCAGCGGCACGACCTGCTCGGTCGAGCGGGCGTTGTCGAGCACCACCAGCAGCCGTCGTCCCGCGACCACGCTGCGATAGCGCGCGGCCCGTGCGTCCAGGCCCGCCGGGATCGTCTCCTCCCCCAAGGCCTCCAGGAACTCGCGCAGCACGGTCTCCGGCGGCGTCGGCCCGGCGGACGGGTCGAAGCCGCGCAGGTTCACGTAGAGCTGGCCGTCCGGGAACTCGTCGAGGTGCCGGTGCGCCCAGTGCAGTGCCAGCGCGGTCTTGCCGATGCCGCCCGTGCCGCCGATCACGACCGTGCCGGACGACCCCAGCGCGGCGAGTTCGCCGGTGCGGCCGGTGAACCACGGGTGCGGCGCGGGCAGCTGACGTGGTCCGGCGGCGCGTTCCTCCACGCTGCCGACGAGGATCCGCTGATGCATGTCCTGCAACGGTTTGCTCGGGTCCACGCCCAGCTCGTCCGCGAGGCGGCGGCGCACGGTCTCGTAGTGCCGCAACGCCTCCGCGTCGTTGCCGGTCCGGTGCAGCGCCAGCATCAGTTGCGCGGCAAGGCGTTCGTCGTGCGGCAGCGCGTCGGCGAGCTGCCGCAGCGATTGCAGTAGCGCGGTGTGCCTGCCCTCCGCGAGCGCCACGTCGTTGCGGTCGAGTTCGGCGGCGACGCGTTCGGCGTGCCAACTCTCACGCAGCGCGTCGAAGTACGGCGACTCGAGGCCGTCCAGCGCCTGCCCTCGCCACAACCCGAGCGCCGCGTCGAGAGCGCCCTGCCGCACGAGTGCGCGGAAGCGGAACAGGTCGACCTGCGCCGCGTCCACCACGAGCCGGTAGCCGGCCGGCGAGCGTTCGATGTCCAGTCCGAGCAGCTTGCGGAGCTTCGACACGTACCCGTAGAGCGTCTCGCGTGCTCGCAGGGGCGCCCGCTCGCCCCACACGCGGCCGAGCAGCCGATCGACCGGAACCGGCCTGCCCTCCTCCACCAGCAGCGCGACCAGCACAGACCGTTGCCGGACGTGGCCGATCTCGACCAGCGCGCCCGCGTCCCGCACCTCCACGGCGCCGAGCAGCCCGAACTCCAAGATCACCCCTCAGCCAGTGGATTCAAGGTTCATCCTAGGTTCACCCTTGATCGAAAGGGCAACGTCGGCACGGCAGGAAGGCCCCGGTCCGACCGGACCCGGCAGCCCAGCCACGGGGCCTTCCCCACCTTCGGCGCAACGAAAGATCACCCGAGCGGACCAGGGCGCACTCGTTCCTCCACATGCGACCCTGGAGTGTGTGAGCACCACGCGGATCGGCTCGTTCAACGTGGAGAACATGTTCGAGCGCCCGAAAGTCATGGGCCGCAACGCCACCAAGCACGCGGCCCCGATCCTGGCCGCCCACGCCCGTTTCAACGAGCTCATCGCCGCCGAGACCTACGCGCCGGAAGTCAAGGAAGAGCTCAAGGAACACCTGGCGACACTGCAGTTGCTCAGGAACGACCGCAGTAGGTACGCGATCCTGCGGCGCATCCGCGGCCGGTTCCTCGCGCGCCACCGCACCGGCGAAACCTCGGTCGTGGCAAGCGGTCGCGAGTCCTGGGTCGGCTGGGTGGAACTCACCACCGAACCCGTCAGCGAGCTCGCCACGCGCCACACCGCACAGGTGATGCGCGACGTCGGCGCCCACGTCCTCGGCGTGGTCGAGGCCGAGTCGCGCGAGCTGCTGCACATGTTCTCGGCCAGCATGCTCAAGAACGTCGGCTGGACCCCGTACGAGGAGGTCCACCTCATCGACGGCAACGACGAGCGCGGCATCAACGTCGGACTGCTCACGCGCGACGACCATCAGGTCATCACGATCCGCACGCACGTGTACGCGAAGGACAGCTCGGGCGTCGTGTTCTCCCGCGACTGCGCCGAGTACCACGTCCGCACCCCCGCCGGCCCCGAGGTCGTCGTGCTCGTGAACCACCTGAAGTCCAAGGGCTACGGCGCACCCGGCGACCCGATCGGCGCCCGCCGCCGGTTCCGCCAGTCGGTCCGCATCGCCCGCATCGTGAACCGCCTGCGCGACGAGGGCCACGAGCACATCGCCGTCGTCGGCGACCTCAACGACACCGCGGACAGCGAGGCGCTGCGCCCCCTGTTCCAGCGCACGGGCCTGCGGGACATCAGCGAGCACGAGAACTTCGACTGGGACCACCGCCTGGGCACGTACCGCGGTGTGAACGAGAAGGGCAAGATCGACTACGTCCTGCTCACCCCCGCACTGTTCGCGAAGACCACCGGCGGCGGCGTCTTCCGCAAGGGCGTGTGGCGCGGCCCGCGCACGAAGAACCGTTGGGACGTCTACGAGACCATGACGAACGAGGTGCACGCGGCCAGCGACCACGCCGCGATCTACGCCGACATCGACTGGACGCTCTGAGCACCTGGCCGGAAGTCCTGTCCGAATGGGCGGGACGCCCGGGCTCTGAGGTTGATGAGGGGAGCTTTCATAAACCTGAGGTTTATGAAAGCTCCCCTCATCAACGTCGTGTGGGGATGTCCGGCGTGGTGCGAGACTTCGCCGGGCGGGAAGGGGTGATGCCGCTTTGAGACAGAACTTCTGAGCAGGTGCTTAGACGACCTCGACGGTCACCTCGACGACGTCGCCCGGTGCCACGTCGTTCTTCTTGCGCACCGCCGCCTTGATCGGCAGCACGTAGCAGCCGGACTGCTTGTCCGGGAACACCGACGTCGACCAGGTGCTCGCGCCGACCCCGGCGCGCACCTTGACCGCGCCGAAGCCGGCGCCGGGCGTGGCGATGTCGCGGATCTGGTCCGAGACGTCCTCGGGCAGCGTCACGAAGGTCCAGGTATCCGTGCGGCGGGCGTCCCAGATCCAGAGCTCCGCGTCGAAGACGAACATCCGTCCATTCTCACAGAGGGGCGCTGATGACGAAGTCCTCGTCGAACCGCGCGGCCAGCGCCTCGCCCAGCCCGTACGGCGTCCACCGCCGCACGAGGTCCAGGAACCCGGTGAGGTCCTGGCGCACGCGTTCCAGGTGCCCGGCGAGGTCCGCGATCTCGCACGCGGGGTCGTCGGGGCGGTCCTCGTCCGGCCGCAGCCTGACCACGCCGACGGCGAACTCCACTCCGGGCGACGGCGAGTGCCCCAGCCACGGCACCTCGCCGTCGAGCAGCCTCGCCCAGTCGCGCCAGCTCTCCAGCCCGGCGCAGCAGCCGGGTCCGACGCGCACGCCGGTCTCGGTGTCCCGCACCTGCAGCCCGCCGGCCATGACGATCACCTCCTCGTCCACCAGCGCGCGGAGTTGCGCCGGTCCGAACTCGGCGTCGTCGTCCGAGCCGTAGTCGGCGATGGCGGCGAGCGCCCGGTCGAACTCCTCACGGCTCATCCGCCCGGACAGCGCAACGACGTCACCGCCGGTCACCTCGACCACCGCTTGAACCTCGATCACTCACCCATTGTGGTGACGAACGCCACCGACCATTTCGGTCGGTAAACCTACCGAATCGGTCGGTGAACGTCGTAAAGTCGATTTCATGCCACGACAGCCCAGGACCGGGGTCGACGAGAACATCCTCGACGCCGCCGCCGCGCTCTTCGCGCGGCACGGCTTCGAGCAGACCTCGTTGAAGTCGCTCGCGGACGCTGTCGGCTTGTCCAAGGCCGGCCTGCTGCACCACTTCCCGAGCAAGGACGCTCTCTTCGAAGCGGCGTGGGAGCAGAGCCGTGTGCTCACGATGCACGTCCTCGACCAGGTCTCGCCGCTGCCCGCCGGGCCCGAGCGGGACCGGCGGGCGCTGGAGCTGCTGACCGACCACGCGCTGGACCGGCCAGGACTGGTCTCGCTGCTGTTCCGGACGATGACGGCGCCGGGCGAGGACCCGCAGCAGGCGCAGGACGAGCTGCTCCTCAACGAGATGTTCGTCATCGACCCCGAGGAAGAACTGCCCCGCGCCATCCGGATCGTCGGCGCGCTGAGCGCCATGGCCGTGCTCACCCTTCTGGCCAACCAACAGGGTGACAAGACGACGTGGCGCCCCTTGATCCTCTCTACCTGCTACGACGCACTCGGGCACCAGGAGGCCTGACCATCATGGCGAAACTGCTCTACAAACTGGGAATGGGCACCTACCGGCGCCGTCTCCCCGTCGTCCTGATCTGGCTCCTCGTGCTGATCGGCACCGGTGTCGGCGCGTTCACGCTCGGCGGTGAGACGTCCAACTCGATGTCCATCCCCGGCCAGGAGTCGACCACCGCCCTGGAGCGCATCCAGGAGAAGTTCGGTTCCGGTGAGACCGCGTCGGCCAAGGTCGTCGTGCAGGCCCCGGACGGGCAGAAGCTGCCGCAGCACGTCAAGGCGATCAGCGACCTGGTGGCCGACGAGTCCGCGCTGAAGGGCGTGCGGTCGGCGACGAACCCGCTCGACCCGGCGGCGCCCAGCGTCAACGCCGACGTCAACGTCGGCTACAGCACCGTCACCTACGACGTGAAGCCCGGTGAGGTCACCGCGGAGCAGCGCGCCGAACTGACCAAGGCCGTCGACAAGGCGCGCGCCGCCGGACTGACCGTCGAGGTCACCGGCACCGCGATGCAGGAGACGCCGCACGTCGGCGGGCCCACCGAGGCCATCGGTGTCGTGCTGGCCCTGGTCGTGCTCGCCCTGACCTACGGCTCGCTCGTGACCGCGGGCATGAACCTGCTCAGCGCCGGTATCGGCGTCGGCATCGGCACGCTCGGCATCACGATCGCCACCGGGTTCATGGACCTGCAGTCGACCACGCCGATCCTCGCCTCGATGCTGGGACTCGCGGTCGGCATCGACTACGCGTTGTTCATCATCAACCGCTACCGCCAAGAGCTGCGCCTCGGCTCCAGCGTGGGTCACGCCGTCGCGACCGCGGTCGGCACCGCCGGTTCCGCCGTCGTCACCGCCGGGCTCACCGTGGTGATCGCGCTCGTGGGTCTCGCGATCGCGGGCATCCCGTTCCTCACGCAGATGGGCGTCTCCGCCGCCGCCACGATCGTCGTCTCGGTCCTGATCGCCATCACGCTGGTGCCCGCGGTGCTGAGCCTGCTCGGCCGTCGCGTGCTGACCCGCAAGGAACGTGCGGCCGAGGCCTCGGAGCCCAAGGACCGCGGTGTCATCCGCGCCTGGGGCGGTGCGATCACCCGCAACCGCGTCGTCGCGCTGCTGTTCTCGGTCGTCGCGCTCGGCATCGTCGCGATCCCGGTGACGTCCATGGACACCACGCTGATCCAGAAGCCGCCGGCCGGTTCCACGCAGGAACGCGCCGACCAGATCCTGGCGAAGGGCTTCGGCGAGGGCTTCAACGGCCCGATCATCGTCCTGTTCGAGGGCGAGGGTGCCGCCGCGACGGCCACCGAGGCGTCCAAGCCGATCGCGCAGCTGTCCGACGTCGCCCTGGTGACGCCGGCCCAGCCGAGCCAGGACGGCAAGTCCGCGCTCGTCACCGTGATCCCGAAGTCCGGCCCGGACACGGTGGAGACCGAGAAGCTCGTCGCCGACCTGCGCGCCGAACTGTCCGGTGTGGACGGCGGCAAGGCGTACGTCACCGGTGCCACCGCGGTCAGCGTCGACGTGGCCACGTCACTCGACAAGGCCCTGCCGATCTACCTCGCGGTCGTCGTCGGCCTGGCGCTCGTGCTGCTGGTCCTGGTGTTCCGCTCGCTGCTCGTGCCGCTGGTCGGCGTGCTCGGCTTCCTGCTCACCATCGGCGCGTCGCTCGGCGCCACGGTGGCGGTGTTCCAGTGGGGCTGGCTCTCCGGCGCGGTGAACCTCGACAGCACCGGCCCGCTGATCAGCCTCACGCCGATCCTGGTGATCGGCATCCTGTTCGGCCTAGCCATGGACTACCAGATCTTCCTGGTGTCCCGGATGCACGAGGCGCACCACCGCGGCGCGAAGCCCATCGAGGCCATCACCACGGGCTTCCGCCAGGCCGCCCCGGTCGTCGTGGCCGCCGCACTGATCATGTTCTCGGTGTTCGCGGGCTTCGTCCCCGCCGGGGAGGCGACCGTGAAGTCGATCGCCTTCGCCCTGGCCGTCGGCATCTTCGTGGACGCGTTCGTGGTCCGCATGGTGCTCGTGCCGGCCGCGCTCGCCCTGCTCGGTGAGCGTGCGTGGTGGCTGCCGAAGTTCCTGCGCTGGCTGCCGGAGCTCGACGTCGAGGGCACCGCGCTCGACGAGATCGAGAAGAAGGACAGGGCGGAGCCGGTCAGCGTCGGCTGATTCCGCTCATGAAAAGATCCCTCGCGCCCGTGATCACGGGCGCGAGGGATCTTTTCTGCGTTCAGGCCACCTGTCCGGTACCCAACGCCGATGAGCCGCTCTCGGTGAACTGGCGCCGCACCCAGCGGGCGACGGTGCGCGGTGGCGGCTCCACGACCCCACCCAGGTGTGCCACCACGGTCAGCTCGGCACCGTCCTCGACGGCGATCTCCCACCCGTGGCACTCGGTCCACAGCAGCGCGACATCGTGATCGGGACGTCCGGACAACCGGCCGTCCACGGCGATGTACACACGCATCGGTTTGAGCTGGTCCACGCACGAGGACTCACCGCTCAAGCCCAGTTCCCGCGTGACCCTCAGCGCGTAATCAAGCGCGATCACGTCGTCACCACCCTCCGTCCGCCGGGGTAACAACGCCGACTGCTTGACGCACGACGCGGTTACCCCGGGAGGAGGAACGCAAACGCGGTTATTCGCCGCCGAAGTCGCCGAAGTCCTCGAACGCGTCGTCCATCATCTCGCCGACCACCATGCCGCCGACGACACCGGCGGCACCGGCCGCGACGACCGTGCCCATGCCCATGCCGCCCCGGCCGTGGTGACCGTGCACGCCATGACCGTGCATGCCACCGCCACGCTGCGCGACCTGGGCCAGCCACCCGTTGATGGACGAGGCCCAGTCGGCGACCTCCGCCTCCTGGTGCGACAGGTGGAAGTGACCGAACGCGTCACCGCCCGACGAGAACATCCCGCCGCGCCTGTCCGCCTCCAGGATGACGAACAGCTCGTGCGGGTTCGCGACGAACGTCAGCTCGACCTGCTGGACGGCACCGGCGAACTGGGCCGGCGGGAAGAACTCGATCTCCTGGTAGAAGCCGAGCTCCTGCGGCACGCCGTGCAGGCGGCCGGCCTCGACGTCCGCGCTGCGGAACGAGAACCCGAGCTGCCCGAACGCGTTGAGCACCGCGTCCTGCGACGGCAGCGGGTGGACCAGCACGGGGTCGAGGTCGCCCTTGTCCGGCGCACCCGCGATCACGAGCTCGGTCCGCACGCCCACGGTCATGCCGGGCAACTGGCCGCCGCCGACCGCGGTGATCGGGGTCTCCCACGGGATCGGCAGCTGGAACGGGATCGCGACCAGCTGACCGGCCGCGACCCGCACGCCCTGCTGCACGACGACCCGCAGGAACTCGGACACGCCGCTGTACTCGTGATCCCCGCGCTCGACCTCGACGCGGGTGACGAGCGACAGCACGACCTGGCCGATCTCGGCGTCCGCGCTGCCACCCTGGATGCGCACCTGCCCGGTGACGACCTGACCGGGCGTGGCGTGCGGCGAGTCCAGCACGGTGTCGACCGACGGGCCACCGACGCCGAAGGCGCTGAGCATCCGTTTGAACATGTGTGTTTCCTCCTTGGGAAACTCCGGTCAGCGGACGCCGACCGGACGGGTGTCGGTTTCGTCCTCGAAGTCGCCGATCAGCTCTTCGAGGAGGTCTTCGAGTGCCGCGATGCCCAAGATCTCGCCGTCAGCGACCAGGGCGAGCTGCGACCGTTCGGCACGCATCGCGGTCACGGCCTGGGCCACCGGCATCGACGCGGGCAGCGTCAGCACCGGGCCCATCAGCTCGCGGGCCGGCGGGTCCTCGCCGCGGGCCGTGGCGCGCATGGCCTCGCGGATGTGCACGAGTCCGACGTACCGGCCGTCCTGGCCGGTGACCGGGAAGCGCGACCGTCCGCACTGGAGGCTGCGGCGCTCGACCTCCCGCGCGGTGGTGGCCTCGGTGACGGTCGACGTCTCCTCGATCGGCACCATCACCTCGCTCACGGTCGTGCGCTGGACCTGCAGCATCCTCGTCAGCAGCCGTTGCTGGGCCTCGGGGATGAGACCGTGCTCGGCGGACTGGCGCAGCAGCATCCGCAGGTCGTCCGGCCGGTGCGCCTGCGCCAGCTCGTCCTGCGGCTCGACCTTCATCAGGCGCAGCAGCGAGTTCGTGACGCCGTTCAGTCCACTGAGGAGCCAGCGGACCGAGCGGGCGAACGCGCGGAACGGCAGCGCCAGGATCAGCGCGGACCGCTCGGGGTTCGCGATGGCCCACGACTTCGGGGCCATCTCGCCGACGACCATGTGCAGGAACACCACCAGCACCAGGCTGATCGCGAACGCGATGCCGTAGGCGAACGCCTCCGGCAGGCCGGTCAGGCGCAGCGCCGGTTCCAGCAGGTCCGCGACGGCCGGCTTGGCCAGCGCGCCCAGGCCCAGGGTGCACAGCGTGATGCCGAGTTGGGCACCCGCGAGCATCAGCGACAGCTCACGAACGCCCGCCACGGCGGCACGTGCCGCCCGTGACGTCTCGGCGGCCTGCTCCAGCCGGTGCCGCTTCGACGCGATCAACGCGAACTCCGCGGCCACGAAGAAGCCGTTCAACGCCAGCAGCACAACGGAGATGACGATGCTCATCGGGACAACACCACCGAGTCGGGCACGTTGCGCGCCACGGAGGTGACCACCAGTCGCACGCCGTTCATCTCGATCTCGTCTCCGGCCTCGGCGACCCTGCCCAGCTGGTGCAGCACCAGACCGGACACCGTGTCGTAGGCGTCGTCTTCCGGGAGTTCCACGCCGGTGGCGTCCTCGACCTCGTCCAGCCTCATGCGGCCGGGCACGCGCCAGTCGTCGCCGACCTTCTCGATCATCTCGGCCATGTGGTCGTCCTCGTCGTGGATCTCACCGACGAGCTCCTCCGCCAGGTCCTCCAGCGAGATCACGCCGGCGAACCCGCCGAACTCGTCGACCACGCAGGCGAGCTGACGGCGTTCGGTGCGCAGGCGCTCCAGCACGGCGGGCAACGGCAGCGTCGCCGGGACGACGAGCGCGGGCGAGGCGATCTTCCCGATCTCCGTCGAGGAACGCTCCTCCGGCGGCAGCGTCAGCACCTCGGCCAGACCGACGACACCGCGCAGGTCGTCCAGGTCGTCGCCGACCACCGGGAAACGCGAGTTACCGGTCTCCAGCAACGAGACCACGCGCGCGGCGGGTTCGTCGGACCGTACGGTGTGGACGTTCACGCGGGGCGTCATCGCCTGTTCCGCGACGAGCTCGCGGAACCCGATGCCGTGCTCCAGCAGGCGGGTGAGCTCGGGGTCGAGGTGTCCCCGTTCCCCCGCCTCCTCGACGATCTGCCGGAAGTCCTCGGGGGTCGCGCCCTGGGGCAGTTCCTCGACGGGCTCGATGCCGAGCGCGCGCAGCAGCCGGTTCGCCGCCGCGTCGAACAGCCGGATCACCGGACCGGCGATCTTCAGGTAGACCAGCGTCGAGGAACTCAGGGCCAGCGCCAGCTTCTCGGGCCGCGCGATCGCGAGGTTCTTCGGCAGGAGCTCACCGAGCACCATCTGCACGAAGGTCGCGAAGACCAGCGCGATCACCATCGAGCCCGGCACACCGAGACCGGTGCCCAGCAGCGGCTCGGCGACGTAACCGACGAGCAGCGCCGTCACCGTGATGCCGAACTGGGCACCGGACAGCATGAAGGAGAGCTTCTGGGTCACGCGGTAGGCACGGTCGGCGGCCTTCGAGCCGCCCTCGGCCAGCTGCCGCAGGCGGCCGCGGTCGACCGCCATGTACGCGAACTCCTGCGCGACGAAATAGCCGGTGGCCACGGTGAGGGCCACGATGGCGAGCAAGCCGGATGCGATCAACAAGACGCACCCGGCCCAGTACTACAGCCGTCTACATCGGCTTCTTCAGACATGTACCAACAGTAGCACGTAGCACTGTATGGTTTGAGGTGACGGGAGGTCACCGCCATGTCCGAAGCACTGCTGAAGATCGGCGAGCTCGCCGCCCGCGCCGGCGTGAGCATCCGCACCGTCGACTACTACACGACGCTGGGCCTGATCAGCCCTGCCCAGCGCACCGCGAGCAACTACCGCCTCTACCGCGGCGACGACGTGGAGCGCATCCACCTCGTACAACGCCTGGAGGTCCACGGTCTTCCCCTGGAGGACATAGCCCGCGCGTTCACGGCCGGTCCGGCCGACACCGCCGCGGTGCTCGGGCAGATCGACACGGACCTGCGCACGCTGCAGGAGGCCGCCGACGCCGCGTCCCCGGAGATGCACGGCTTGCTGTCGGTGATCGCGAACCGGGTCCACTCGCTGATCACCATCGCGCTGCAACTGCCGCCCGACCTCCCGATGTAGCCAGTGGCGTGGCTCAGAACCTTGACTGGGTGATCCACGCTCAGCAGGGCGCCTCGCGGCCGTCTGACCGCGAATTCGCCCGGCAACGTTCTGAGCCACGCCACTAAGGTCGACGAAGGACCTCGGGAGGCGCAGTGGGGCTACGCAGCGAGCACTGGTACGCAGGTCAGGACCGCAACGCCTACATCCACCGCGCCTGGATGCGCCGCGGCACCCCGGACGACGCCTTCCGCAGGCCGCAGATAGCCATCGCCAACTCCGCCTCCGACCTCACCCCGTGCAACGCGCACCTGGACGAGGTCGCGAAGTCCGTCTCGAACGGCGTGTACGAGGCGGGCGGCATCCCGCTCAACCTGCCCGTGGTGTCGCTGGGCGAGACCAACGTCCGCCCCACCGCGATGCTGTGGCGCAACATGGCCGCGATGGCGGCCGAGGAGATGCTGCGCGCGAACCCCGTCGACGGCGTGGTGCTGCTGGGCGGGTGCGACAAGACGATCCCGGCGCTGCTGATGGCCGCCGCGTCCGTCGACATCCCGGCGGTCGTGCTGCCGGGCGGGCCGATGCTGACCGGCACGTTCCGCGGCACTCCCCTGGGCTGCGGCACGGACGTCTGGCGGCTGTCCGAGGAGGTGCGCGCGGGCACGTTGTCGCAGGAGGCGTTCGCGCGCTCCGAGTCGGCGATGATCCGCAGCCGCGGCCACTGCAACACCATGGGCACCGCGTCGACGATGGCGCTGGTCGCCGAGGCGCTGGGCACCAGTGTCCCCGGCGTGGCGGGCACCCCGGCGCCGGACAGCAGGCTGCTGGAGGCCTCGCACGGCACCGGCAGGCTGGTCGTGGAGCTGGTCGAGCGGGACCGCCGGCCGAGCACGTTCCTGACCAGGGCGTCGTTCCACAACGCGATCGTGGCGCTGGCGGCGATCGGCGGCTCGACCAACGCCGTGGTGCACCTGCTCGCGATCGCGGGCCGGCTCGGCGTCGAGCTGACGCTGGACGACTTCGACCGCATCGGCTCGGGCGTGCCGTTGCTGGTGGACCTGCAGCCGGCGGGCCGGTTCCTGATGGAGGACTTCCACCGCGCCGGCGGGCTTCTGGCCGTGCTGCGGGAAGTGCGCGACCTGCTCGATCCCGCCGGGCTCACGGTCACCGGACGGCCGCTCGTCGACCACCTCGGCGACGCGCCGATCTGGGATCCCGAGGTGATCAGGAGCAGGTCCGCGCCGATCATCACCGAGGGCGGGATCGCGGTGCTGCGCGGCAACCTGGCGCCGTCGGGAGCGCTGATCAAACCGGCGGCCGCGTCGGCGCACCTGTTGCAGCACCGGGGGAAGGCCGTGGTGTTCGACAGCATCGAGGACTTCCACGCCCGCGTCGACGACCCCGACCTCGACGTGGACGCGGACTCCGTGCTGGTGCTGCGGGGCTGCGGCCCGCGCGGCTATCCGGGCATGCCGGAGGTGTCGAACATGCCGTTGCCGAAGAAGCTGCTGGAGCAGGGCGTGCGCGACATGGTCCGCGTCTGCGACGGGCGCATGAGCGGCACGGCCTACGGCACCGTCGTCCTGCACGTGGCACCGGAGGCGGCCGCGGGCGGGCCACTCGGCCTGGTGCGCACGGGTGACGTCATCGTGCTGGACGTGGAGAACCGCCGGATCGACGTCGAGGCGCCGGACTTCCTGTCCCGCACGCCGAACGCGGCCACGACAGCGGCGTTCGCCTCACCGAGGCGGGGCTGGGAACGGCTCTACGTCGACCACGTCCTGGGCGCCGACACCGGAGCCGACCTCGACTTCCTGATCGGCTCCAGCGGCAGCGAAGTCGCTCGCGAATCGCACTAGTGCGAGTGTTCGTGCTCCTCGACGTGACCCGCGTCGTGCACGTGCGTGTGTGAGTGCGTTTCGCTGCCGTGCGTGTGGGTGTGCTCATGCTCGACGTGATCGTGCGCGTGCTCCCCATGGGGATGCGTGTGGGTCGTATCACCGTGGGCGTGTTCGTGGGTGTGCACTCCGTTGGTCATGCCTTGATGCTGGCACGACTCTTCCTCAAGCGCGCAGCTGCAAGGTCTTGCTTATTGCAACTTGCTTGCTGTTAGCTGCCTCTGGCAACACGGACACTGGGGAGGAACTGATGCGGCGCGCGCTTCTGCTGGCCGTCGTCCTGCTGGCGGGGTGCTCGTCACCCGACGGCTCGGCGACCGGATCGGCGACGTCCATCGTGATCGGCGCGGGGAGCGAGCCGGAGAACCTCAACCCCGTGCTCGGCTACGCCCCGGACGGCGCCGGGAAGATCTTCGACGGCCTCGTCTCGCGGGACGCCTCGCTGGCGCTGAAACCGGCTCTGGCCGCGGAGCTGCCGACGGCGTCGGCGGACGGCCTGACGTGGACGGCCAAGCTGCGCAAGGACATCACGTTCTCCGACGGCACCCCGCTGACCGCGGACGACGTCGTGTTCACCTACAGGTCCGTGGTGGACGAGAAGGTGAACTCCACGATCGCCTCCCGGTTCGACGCGCTGGCGGGCGTCGTGGCGAAGGACCCGGCCACCGTCGAGTTCACGCTCTCCTACCCGTACGCGCCGTTCGCGCAGCAGCTCGCACTCGGCATCGTGCCCGCCGCGAAGCTCACCGGCGTCGACATCAACAGCGCGCCGTTCAACACCGCCCCGGTCGGCACCGGCCCGTACACGGTCTCCGAGTGGCGCAAGGGCGACCGGATGGTGTTGCGGGCCAACGAGGAGTACTGGGGCGGCGCGCCCGCGATCAAGTCCGTGACCGTGGTCTTCGTGCCGGACGACAACGCCCGCGCGACCCGCATGGCCGCCGGCGAGTTCGACGGCACCGTGCTGCCGCCCAAGCTCGCCCGGACCTACCGCGACAAGTCCGGCTACAAGATCGCGCAGAACCCCTCGGCGGACTACCGCGGCCTCGGCATCCCGTCCGAGCTGCCGTTCACCTCGTCCCCGCAGGTCCGGCGCGCGATCAACCTCGGCATCAACCGCCAGGCCATGATCGACGCCGTGCTGGCCGGCTCCGGCAAGCCCGCGTCCACGCCGATCTCGCCGTACCTGAAGGACTGGTACGACGAGAAGACCGCGTTCACCTTCGACGTCGCCGAGGCGGAGAGGCTGCTCGACGAGGCGGGCTGGCGCAAGGGCGCGGACGGCAAGCGCGCCAAGGACGGCCAGGCCGCGAAGCTGCCGGTGCTCTACCCCGCTCCCGACGTGCTGCGCAAGGAGCTCGCGCTCGCCACGGCCTCCGACATCGCGAAGCTCGGCATCGACGCCCCGGTCGAGGCGACCACGTTCGACGTCATGCTGCAGCGGCGCAGGGAAGCCGCGGCCGTCTGGGGCGGCGGTGACCCGTACGACCCGGACACGGCCGCGTACACGTTGCTGCACAGCAAGTACGCGGGCCAGGACGGCTACGTGAACATGACGCTGTACCGGAACTCCACTGTGGACAGCGCGCTCGACACCGCCCGCCGCAGCCTCGACCCGGCCGCGCGCAAGCAGGCCTACCAGGACTTCCAGCAGGCCTACGCCGCCGATCCCGGCTGGGCGTTCCTGGTGTTCCTCGACCACACCTACGTTCTGCGGGACAAGTGGAACGGCCAGGAGACCCAGGTCGAGCCGCACGACCACGGCCTCGTGCACGCGGTGTGGTGGAACCTCGAGCGCTGGACCCCGAAGCCGTGACGCGGGGGCAGGCGATCGGCAGGCTGGCGCTGCGCCGGCTCGCGTTCGCGGTCCCGGTGCTGCTCGTGGTCAGCTTCGCGTTGTTCGTGCTGGCCAAGGCGTCACCGTTCGACCCGGTCGAACGCTACTTCGGCGTCCGGATCATCGGCGCCTCACCGGAACGCGTGGCCCAGCTGCGCGCGAACTGGGGAGTCGACGAACCCGTCGTGTCCCAGTACTGGGCCTGGCTGCGGCACGCGGTCACCGGCGACCTCGGCGACTCGTTGTCGTTGCAGCAACCCGTGTCGGCCGTCATCGGCGACCGTCTCGGGTGGACGGTGCTGCTGGTGTCGGTCGGCTTCGCGCTGGCGCTGGTGCTCGGACTGCTGCTGGGCACGCTCGCGGCGTGGCGGCAGGGGTCGTGGCTCGACCGGTCGATCACGGGCAGCTGTTACGCGCTGGAGGCCGCGCCGGTCTTCTGGGTGGGGCTCGCGGTGCTGTACGTGTTCGCGTTGCAGCTGCGGTGGCTTCCCGGCGGTGGCGTGACGACCGGGTCCGAACCGGTGTCCGTCGGCGGCGTCGCGGCCCACATGGTGCTGCCGGTGACGGTGCTGGCGATCTCGCAGGCGCCGTGGTTCGTGCTGTTCGTGCGGCAGAACCTGCTCGAGTCGTTCACGCAGGACCACGTGATCGGCGCCAGGGCTCGCGGGCTGCCGGACCACCTGGTGGTGTCGGGGCACGCGCTGCGCACCTCGCTGCTGCCGTTCCTGACCCTCCTCGGCGCACGACTGCCCGAGCTGATCACCGGGGCGTTGCTGGTGGAGACGGTGTTCTCGTGGCCGGGCATCGCGCGGGCGACGGTGGAGGCGGCGCTGAACGTCGACTTCGCGTTGCTGGGCGCGCTGACCGTGATGGCGACGGGCGTGGTGCTGGTGGGCAACCTGCTGGCCGACGTCCTGTACGCGCTGGCCGACCCGAGGGTGGCGCTCGATGGCTGACCTGACCTGGCGTCCCGCCCCGCGCAGCCGCCTCACCGCCGCGAGCCCGCCTCGATCGCCGAAGTGGCGGCTCCTGCCGTCCGCGGTCGTCCTGGGCGTCGTCGCGCTGGTGGTACTGGTCGTGCCGCTGTTCGTGGAGCTCAACGAGCAGTACGTCGACCTCGCGATCGCCAACCAGCCGCCGTCGGCCGCGCACCTGTTCGGCACCGACGAACTGGGCCGCGACGTGTTGCTGCGCTGCGTCTACGCCCTGCGCGTGTCCCTCACGGTCGGCGTGGTCGCGGCCGTGATCTCCGCGGTCGCCGGCACGGCGGTCGGTGCGCTCGCGGGGTCGATCGGTGGATGGTTCGACCGGATCCTGATGCGCGTGGTCGACGCGATCGCCTCGGTGCCGCACCTGCTGCTGGGCATCGTGATCGTGGCGGTCCTGCGGCCCAGCCTCTCCGCCGTGATCATCTCGATCGCCCTGACGCACTGGCTCACGTCCGCCCGGATCGTGCGGTCGGAGGTGTTGTCGCTGCGCACGAGGCCGTTCATCGACGCGGCGATCGTCGGCGGCGCGAGCCGGACGCAGGTGCTCACCAGGCATCTGCTGCCGAACGTGGCCCCGCAGGTCCTGCTCGCGACCACCCTGATGATCCCGCACGCGGTGTGGCACGAGACGGCGTTGTCGTTCCTGGGCCTCGGTCTGCCGCCGCACGCGGCGAGCGTCGGCAACATGATCAACGACGCCCAGCGCTCGTTGCTGACCGGCGGCTGGTGGATGTCGCTGGCGCCCGGACTGCTGCTGATCGTCACGACGCTGGCGGTGTCCGGGCTGAGCGGTGTGTGGCGGGACCGGCTGAACCCCAAGCGGCGCACGGAGTTGACGTGGTGAACCTGGAGATCGACCGGGTGTCGGTGCGGTTCGCGCTCAAGGGCGCGACCGTCGAGGCCGTGAACGACGTGTCGTTGCGGATCAGGCCCGGTGAGTGCGTGGCGCTGGTCGGCGAGAGCGGCTGCGGCAAGACGGTGCTGGCCTCGGCGCTGCTCGGGTTCCTCCCGGGCAACGCGGAGACCTCGGGCAGCGCACGGCTCGGCGAGGTCGACCTGCTCGCGGCGACCGACCACGAGCTCGCGACCACGGTGCGCGGACGGCGGATCGGGCTCATCCCGCAGAGTCCGGCGAGCCACCTGACGCCGGTCCGCACCGCGCGTTCCCAGCTCGAGGAGGCCGCGCGCGTCCTCGGCGGCGACGCCCGGCAGGCCGCCGAACGGGCCGGGTTGCTGCCCGAACACCTCGACCGCTACCCGCACGAGCTGTCCGGCGGCATGGCGCAGCGCGTCGCGAACGCGCTGGCGCTGGTCGGCAACCCGCCGCTGCTGATCGCGGACGAACCGACCACCGGCCTCGACCGCGACCTCGTGGACGGGCTGCTCGACGAGTTCCGCAGGCTGGTCGACGACGGCCACGCCGTCCTGCTGATCACCCACGACCTCGCGGCGGCGCACAAGGTCGCCGACCGGATCGCGGTCATGTACGCGGGCCGGATCGTCGAGGTCGGCCCGGCGCACGAGGTGCTCGACGCCTCCAGGCACCCGTACAGCCGGGGGCTCGCGAACGCCCTGCCGGAACGGGACTTCCTCCCGATCCCCGGCCAGCCTCCCCTGCTCACCGACCTGCCGGCGGGGTGCGCGTTCGCCCCGCGCTGCGAGCAGGCCACCGCGATCTGCGAGGACCGCCCCGTGCTCACCGACGACCCGCACGCCGTCGCGTGCCACCGCCCGTGCTGACCGGGATCGGCATCACCGCCGGCTACCAGGCCCCGGTGGTCACCGACGTCAGCCTGACCGTCCACCCCGGACAGACCGTGGGTCTCGCGGGGCCGAGCGGATCGGGCAAGTCCACTGTGGCGCGGGTGCTCGCGTTGCTGCACAAGCCGTTCGCCGGCACGGTGGAGATCGACGGCGAGACCGTCACCGGGTTCCGGTTCAAAGCTCGGCAACGCACCAAGATCGGCGTGCTGTTCCAGCAGCCGAGGTTGTCCGTCGACCCGCGGTTCACCCTCCGCCAGGCGATCGCGGAACCCGGCGGGGACCGCGTCGACGAACTGGCCGACCTGGTGATGCTCACCGACGACCTGCTGGGACGCCGTCCGCACGAGGTCAGCGACGGCCAGCTGCAACGCGCCTGCCTCGCCCGTGCGCTCGCGCTGAAACCGCGGTACCTGATCTGCGACGAGATGACGACGATGCTGGACGCCTCCACGACGGCGGCACTGGTCGGCGTGATCCGGGCGTATCAACGCGAGTCCGGCGCGGGCGTGCTCGCGATCTCGCACGACGCCACGCTGCTCACCCGGTGGGCGGACGAGACCGTCAGGCTTTCAGCACCGCTTCCACGATGACGTTGTTCCGGTAGCTGCCCGCGACCCGGTCGAAGTCGCCCCCGCACGTGACCAGCCGCAGCTCGGACAACGGCGTCGGCCCGTAGACCAGGGCGGTCGGGAAGGCGGACTTCTCCGTCGTCCGGGTGCTGTTCACGACGAACGTGAGCTTGCTGCCGTCCTCGCGCTCCACCAGCACCTCGGCACCGGGCTGCAGCTCGGGCAGCCGGAAGAACACGCCGGGTCCGGTCTTCGAGTCGACGTGCCCGGCGATCACGGCCGGACCGGCGTCGCCCGGCGCGATCCCCCCGGCGTACCACCCGGCCTCGTCCGAGCGCACCGGCGGCTCCAGCGTCCCCGCGGAGTCGACCTTCAGCGCTTCGAGCGTGGTCTCGACGCCGATCGACGGGATCAGCACCGTCACCGGTTCCGGCACCTCGTCGGAGCCCGGCCCCTTGACGACGTAGATCAGCGTGACGAGCACCGCCGCTCCCATCAGGAGCTTGCCCTTGGCCATCAGCCGAACCGGAACAGCCGGCCGCGCACCGAGTACATCGCCACGCCCACGATGAGCGTGATCACCAGGGCGGTGAGCCAGTCCCAGCCGCCCGCCATGCCGCCGAACCCGGTCTCCTGCCCGCCGCCGGGCACGACCTCGGCGCCCTTGGCGTCGGTCCGCAGCTCGATCCGCCGCGCGTTGACCAGCAGCGTGTAGACGCCGCCGGGTTCGATCGCGGCCTCCAGCGTCGTCGAGTCCTTGCCGCGCGGCACCACCTGCAGCCCGTCCGAGCCGGGTGCCAGCAGGACGTAGCCGGTCGTGGAGTACGCCTGCACGCCCCGATGCACGGCCGCGCCGCCGCGCACCAGGTCCATCGCGGCGTCACCGGCGTTGATCACGCGCAGCCGCGCCTGGCCGTCCGGCGGCAGGGTGATGTCGTCCTCGAGCACCTTCATCGAGGAGGCGATGTCGATGACCGTGTAGGTCTTCCCGGTCTCCGCCCGCATCGACACCGACCGCAGCAGCGGGCTGCCCGGCTCGGCCATGCGGAACTCGACGACGTGCTCCCCCGGCTCGATGCGGCGGTAGTCGTAGAGCTGGGCGTAGTCGAGGGTGCCGAGCTTGACCCCGTCGAGCGTGCCGTCGACGCGCGCCTGGTCCATCGAGAAGTGCCCGAGGCGCACGTACGTACCTGTCGCGGCGTGCGCGGGCGTGGCGGAGAGCAGCAACAACAGCACTACGGCGAGCACTCGCACGCGAACCCCTCCCCTCGGTTGACGGCTCAACGATAACCCGCCTGATCAGCTCGCAGTGAGGTTCGGCCGGCCCCCGGGATGCGTCACCGTGGCCCCGGAGGCCTCGACGGCGAGCCTCGCCGCCTGCTCGGGGCCGTCTCCACGCGTAAGGGCGAACGTCAGCCCCGCCACGAACGCGTCACCGCCGCCGGTCGTGTCCACGACCTCCACGTCCCCGAGCGGCACGACCAACTCGCCGCCGTCCCACACGAACACGTTGCCCACACCGTCCACGGCGAACGCCACGAGCTCCTTCGGCATCAGCTCGCGGGCCGCGCCCAGCGCGTCGTCCGCGCTCGTGATCTTCCGGCCGGTCAGCTGCTCGGCCTCGCGGTGGTCCGCGCGCACCACGTCGGCGCACGCCAGCAGTTCGTCTCGCAGCCGTTCGGGTGCGCCGTCGAGCACGACGCGCCCCGATGCCGCCCGTGCCGCCTTGAGAGCCACCTCGGGCGGTTGCTGCAGCTGCAGCACCACGGTGCCCGCACGTGCGATGACCTCGATCGGCAGGTCCTCCTCGCGCAGCAGCGCGGCGTCCGGAACGTCCTCCAGGTACCGCCACCCGTCGGCGACCACGTCCACGAACAGCGCGGTGGCGCACTCGGGCCGCCGCACCACGGCATCGGTGGCGATCCCGTCCGCCCCGGCCCGCGCGATCAGGCGGGCGCCCACGTCGTCGTCCCCGACCACGCCGACGAGCGCGACCGGGGCACCCAGTTGGGCCAGCCCGACCGCGATGTTCGCGCCCTTGCCGCCCAGCACCTCCCGGCGCTCCCGCACGGGTGTGGTGCCGCCGGCCTCCGGCACCTCGTCCACGACGAGGACCAGGTCCCGTCCCACCTGCCCGACCACCACGACGTCGTCCATGGTGGAGGACTACCCGCGATCAACTCCGGGGGAACCGATCGGTGACGTCGAGCCCGTCGGGCAGCACCGCGAACAGGTCGACCGGCGTCCGCTGTGACACCATCTCGCCGCGGTGCAGCCGCCTGAGCCGGTCCCTGGCCACGACGACCTGCTGGCTCGGGGCGGAGAGCACGATGACCGGCACCGCGCCCTGGGCGACGTGCGCGCTCACCCGGTCCGCGGTCCCGCGGCCGAACTTGAGCACCGTCCCGTACCGCACGAGGTAGAGCATGTCCTCCTCGCCGCGCACGCGCTTGAGCTGCCGCACCTCGCCGGTCTCGTCGTCGCGGCCCCACGTGCCGTGCGACTTGGTCAGCCACCGGTACCCGGTCCACGGCAGCCCGTGCACGTCCGTCGCGAGGACGGTCCAGCCGGGCTGGAAGTACTTGGCGAGCCGGACCTTCACCGTCGTCGCGGCGATGAACTCCGAGTTCTCCCGCCAGGTGCCGTCGAGCTCCAGCCGGTGCGCGATCTTCTGCACCGCCGGGTCCGGCACGGACCTGTCGTCCAGGCACACCAGGCACCTCGTGCGCCAGCCGACGCCGCACGAACGCGCGACACCGCACCAGCCGCACTGCTGGATCTGCACGGGCGCGCCACCGGGCCGGTCGTGCAGCACCTTCATCTGGTCCGACACGACCTGCAGGCACGGCGCGCACAAACCGCACCACGCGACCTCGGTGACCTCCTTGCGCGGCAACCGGGTCATGCAGTTGATGCACTGCTTCACTTTTGCCCTCCCCTGGCGGGAAAGCCTATTCCAGCGCCCTTCGCAGGCGCGAGGAGACGAGAGCGTGACGAGGATCGGTGGCCGGGAGCAGCAGGTGCAGGCGCTCGAGCACCTCGGCGTCGTCACCGTTGTCCGCGAACGACAGCAACGCGTCGAGATCTCCCCGCTCCAGCACGCCCTTGCGCACCGCGGCGGCGAGGTCGACCCGCTCCTCGCGGATGACCGGCGCGTCCGAACGGGGTAGCAGATCACCGTGGTAGTGCCGGGTCGCCTTGCCCGCGTCGCCGGACCTCAGAGCCGTCCGCACGTCCAGGAAGTCGCCGCGCACCACCGCATCGAGCCGGTACGGCCTCGTCAGCAGGACACCACCGAGCTGCGCACGCAGCCTGTGCAGCTCCGCGCGGACCGTGGTCGGGTTCCCACGTTCACCATAGAGCAACAACGCGAGTTGTTCCGCCGTCAGACCCTTGGGGTGCAGGGCCAGCGCCGTCAGGACCTCCGCGTTGCGCAACGTCAGCGCCAGCGGCCGTCCGTCGAGGCCGGCGTGCACCCCGCCGAGGAAGTTCAGCGTCAGCACGTGCTGACGCGGTGCGAACCGCTGCAGGTGGTGCTCGGCCAGCCGGGCGGCCGCGGACACGAGCTGCGCGACGGCCGGGTGCATCGTCTTCAACGGCCCGCTGACGTCGATGACCCCCAGCAGCAACCCCGTGTGGGGGTCGTGGATCGGGCTCGCCGCGCACGTCCAGCCGTGGTAGGTGCGCACGAGGTGTTCGCGGGAGTGGACGGTGACGGACCTGCCGGTCACCAGCGCGGTGCCCATCGCGTTCGTGCCGATGACGTCCTCGCTCCAGCGCGACCCCTCGGTGAGGTGGACGCGTTCGGCCTTGTGCCGGACCTGGTTGTCGCCCTCGCACCACAGGATGTGACCGCGGGTATCGGTGACGATCATGATCGTGTCGTCCATCGACAGCGTGTGCGTGAGCAGCGGGACGGTCGCGGCCAGCGGGTGCGCGCCCCTCAGATCGGCGACCTCGTCCGGCCCGTACACGACCGGCGCCTCGTGGCGGTCGGGGTCGATGCGCGCGTCGAGGGACCGCCGCCACGACTCGAAGATCACCGGCCGGGCGGCACCCAGTTCGCCGGGGTCCATTGCTCCAGGATGCAGGGCGCGTTGCCACCGGAGCAAGCCCGCGGCTACTCCGTTCGGATGCAACGTGGGTGAAACGTTGACGGTTCTACGTTCGCCGCCTGTTCGCAACGACGCGGGAGGCCCCAGATGGCGAAGTACGCGGCTCCAGGACAACCCGGCAGCGTGGTCACGTACCGCGACCGGTACGACCACTTCATCGGTGGCGAGTACGTGCCGCCCACCAAGGGCCAGTACTTCGCCAACCCCACCCCCGTCACCGGGGAGGACTTCACCGAGATCGCGCGGGGCACCGCCGAGGACGTCGACCTCGCGCTGGACGCGGCCCACGGCGCCTCCCGGGCGTGGGGCAAGACCTCGGTCGCGGAACGAGCCAACGTGCTCAACAAGATCGCCGACCGCATCGAGGCCAACCTCGAGGTGCTCGCGGTCGCGGAGACGTGGGACAACGGCAAGGCCGTCCGCGAGACGCTGGCCGCCGACCTGCCGCTCGCCGTCGACCACTTCCGCTACTTCGCGGGCGCGCTGCGCGCCCAGGAGGGCGGCATCTCGCAGATCGACGAGGACCTGGTCGCCTACCACCTGCACGAACCGCTCGGCGTCGTCGCGCAGATCATCCCGTGGAACTTCCCGATCCTGATGGCGGTCTGGAAGCTCGCGCCCGCCCTGGCCGCGGGCAACGCGGTCGTGCTCAAGCCGGCCGAGCAGACGCCGGCGTCCATCCACGTCCTGATGGAACTGATCGCCGACCTCGTCCCGCCGGGCGTGCTGAACATCGTCAACGGTTTCGGCGTCGAGGCGGGCAAGCCGCTCGCGTCCTCGCGCCGCGTCGCGAAGGTGGCGTTCACCGGCGAGACGACCACCGGCCGGTTGATCATGCAGTACGCCAGCGAGAACATCATCCCCGTCACGCTGGAGCTCGGCGGCAAGTCGCCCAACGTGTTCTTCTCCGACGTCGCCTCGCAGCGCGATGCCTTCTACGACAAGGCACTCGAGGGCTTCACGATGTTCGCCCTGAACCAGGGCGAGGTCTGCACCTGCCCGTCGCGGGCGCTGGTCCAGAGCGACATCTACGACGGCTTCATGGGCGACGCCGTGGAACGGACCCGCGCGATCAAGCAGGGCCACCCGCTCGACACCGAGACGATGATGGGCGCGCAGGCGTCCAACGACCAGCTCGAGAAGATCATGTCCTACATCGACATCGGCAAGCAGGAGGGCGCCCGCGTGCTGACCGGCGGCGAGCGCGCGGACCTCGGCGGCGAACTGTCCGGCGGCTACTACGTGACGCCGACGATCTTCGAGGGCGACAACAAGATGCGGATCTTCCAGGAGGAGATCTTCGGCCCGGTCGTCTCGGTCACCCAGTTCTCCGACTACGACGACGCCATGAAGACCGCGAACGACACCCTG
Organism: Lentzea californiensis; assembly: GCF_024648825.1. Classification (GTDB taxonomy): domain Bacteria; phylum Actinomycetota; class Actinomycetes; order Mycobacteriales; family Pseudonocardiaceae; genus Lentzea; species Lentzea californiensis. The sequence goes on along the minus strand of NZ_JANBBE010000003.1, from coordinate 199,790 downwards.
TACGGCCTGGGCGCCGGCGTGTGGTCACGCGACGGTTCCGTCGCCTACCGCGCGGGCCGCGACATCCAGGCGGGCCGCGTGTGGGTGAACAACTACCACGCCTACCCGGCGCACGCGGCGTTCGGCGGCTACAAGCAGTCCGGCATCGGCCGCGAGAACCACAAGATGATGCTCGACCACTACCAGCAGACCAAGAACCTGCTCGTCAGCTACTCCCCGAACGCCCTGGGCTTCTTCTGATGCCCCGCGTCGCGCTGACGCCGGAGGCCGCGGACGTGCTCCGCGGCCTCCGGGCCGACCACGGCGACCTGATGTTCCACCAGTCCGGCGGCTGCTGCGACGGCTCGGCCCCGATGTGCTACCTGGCCGGGGAGTTCCGCACCGGTTCGTCCGACGTGCACCTCGGCGACCTCGCGGTGGACGACTTCGTCATTCCTGTGTGGATGTCCGCGGCGCAGTTCGAGTACTGGAGCCACACGCACCTGACGATCGACGTGGTGCCCGGCCGTGGGAGCGGTTTCTCGCTGGAGGCACCGCTTGGAATACGTTTTCTGGTGCGCTCCCGGCTGCTGACGGACGGGGAGTTGCAGGGCGGCGACCGCTAACCGGTGACGTCAGTGGTCGCACCACTACCATGCGCGCATGACCGTCCAATGCGGATGCTGCGGAGCCGAGATCACCTCTACGGACCGCATCGACTACCGGCTCAACCGTCCGGAGCGCCTGCTCGGGGTGCCCGGCGAGCGGCTCGGCGCGCCCACGGGCGGGCTGCTCGTCGGACCGGACGGTGACTCCTACATCCGTTGCCTGCTCCCGGTTCGGCTGACCGGCGGAACCGAGATCGTGTTCGGCGCGTGGACGCAGATCAGCAAGGTCGACGCGATGTACGCCCACGCCGTGTGGGACAACGACGAGCAGTACGCGAACCTGCGTATCACCGGAAAGTTCGCGAACGTCATCAAGCCGTGGGACGTGCTCGGGGTGCCGGTCGAGGCCACGGTGCTCAACACCGACGAGCTGCCGTACTTCACCTCGCACCCGTTGCTGGAGCGCGAATGGGACCGGGACGAGGTGCTGTGCCGCATCCGGCACCCGTTGCCCGTGCCGGTCCGCGAGACCCTCGGCGAGGTCTGGACCATCGAACGCACCGAGGGCATGCGCTGCGTCGTCGACGGCCGCACGGTCAGGTTCACGAGCCCGGACCGCCGGGTGGCGCTCGACGTCTACGCCGACCTCACCGGCGGCAGCGTGAGCGACTTCCTCGGCGCGGTCCTCGACGGCTACCCCGCGAGCGCCGAGCACTCCGTCCAGCACGACGGCCCGGAACTGCGTCACGCGTTCTGGCTCAGCGAGGTGATCGACGGTCACGAGGAACAGGTGTTCCACGCGCACGTCGTCCGTCCCGGCACGATGATCTCCGTGCGCTGCGTGCACCGCTATCCGGTCGACAGGGCGTGGGCGCAGCACGTGCTCAACAGCGTCCGGTACATCGGGTGACGGCCTGCGACTGCTGCGGCACCGAGCTCGACGACTCGGGCGCCATCGACCTGGACCTGGGCCTGCCGCCCGGCGTACGCGCCCCCACGCTCCTGGCCCGCGGCAACGTGCTCCTGACCGACGACGCCGCGTACGTCCGGTGCGTGCTGCTCGTCGAGATGACCGGCGACCTCGAGCTGTGGTTCGGCGCCTGGATGCGCGTCGACCGGCAGGACGCCCTGCACGCGGCCGACTCGTGGGACGGCCCCGGCTACGACTCGCTGAAGTTCACCGGCACGTTCGCGCACGACATCAAGCCGTGGGACGGCCTGCGCGGCGTGGAGGTCGCCGCCGAGGTCCGTGAGCCCGGCGACCTGCCGGAGTACGTCCAGCACCCGTTGCTCGGGAAGGTCTGGGACCGCGACGAGGTGCTCAGCGGATACCTGGTCGAACTGCCCGTCTCGATCCAGCAGAAGCTGCCCGGCCGGTGGAGCATCGAGCGCACCGCGGGCCTCACCCCGTACGTGCTGGAGGAGGGTCTGCGGTTCGCCGGGCCCGGTCGCGCCGTGTTCGTCGACGTCCGCCGGGCTCAGGGCACGACCGCCGAGCGGTTCCTGGAGCTGGCTCTGGAAGGCGCGCCGGACGTTCCGGAGGAGCAGCGGTTCCAAGAACGCGATGGTGTCGAGTTGCGGCACGCGCTGTGGCTCACCTCCGCCTCGGGCCAGCACGAGTTCCACGGCCACGTCGCGCGGTTCGGCGAGATGGTCGTCGTGACGTGCGTGCACGACGACCCGGCCGACCACGCGTGGGCACGTCACGTGCTCAACAGCATCCGCTACCGCAACGGACCACGATCGTAACGTCAGGGAAATCCCAAGTTTGTGCGAGTGAACTGGACCACTTGTCGAGCTGGACTCACGATTCCCGCCATGAACGTCCTGCTGGCATTCGCACTCACCGCGAGTCTCACGTCGCCGGTGCACCTGCCTCCCACAGCACCGTGCCCGGAGAACGTCCCCGCCGGCACCACCTGCTACGAAGGCCGGGACCCGAACGGCGCGTACTACACGATCGCCGTGCCGAAGAAGTGGAACAAGACGCTCGTCGTGCACTCGCACGGCGGCCCCGACCTCGGCGATCCCACGCCGGAGCGCACGCGCGACGACCTGAACCGCTGGTCGGTCATGGTCGAGGAGGGCTACGCGTGGGCCGGCACCTCGTACCGGCGCGGCGGGTACGGCACGCGGATGGCGGCGGAGGACACCGACAACCTGCGCAGGATGGTCGCCGGGATGCTCAAGCCGCACAAGGTGTACCTCCACGGGCAGTCGTGGGGCGGCAACGTCGCGGCCAAGACCATCGAGCTGTACAAGGGTTATGACGCGGCGCTGCTCACGAGCGGCGTCATGGCCGGTGGCACGCGCGGCTACGACTACCGCGTCGACCTGCGCGTGGTCTACCAGTACTACTGCGGCAACCACCCGAGGCCGTCCGAGGTGCAGTACCCGCTGTGGCAGGGCCTGCGTCCCGGCTCCACGATGACGACCGCCGGTCTGCGCGGCCGGATCGAGGAATGCCTTGGCGTGGCGGGCAGTCGCACGCCCGAGCAGCAGCAGAAGCTCAACGACGTCCTCACGGTCACGAAGATTCCCGAGGAGACGCTGAACTCGCACCTGAACTTCGCGACGTTCACGTTCCGCGACATCGTGCACAACCGCCTGGGCGACCGGAACCCGTGGAGCAACACGGGTGTGGTGTACAAGGGTTCGCACGACGACGCGGCGCTGAACGCCGGTGTCGAACGCTTCGCCGCCGACCCGGCGGCCCGCGCCGAACTGGCCTACGACAGCGACCTCACCGGCAAGATCGACATCCCGGTCCTGTCGGTGCACGCGATCGGCGATCCGACCGCGTTCGTCGAGCACGAGTCGGCTTATCGCGACGTCGTGAGGAAGGCCGGCCGCTGGTACAACCTCGTGCAGACCTTCACGACCGAGGCGACGCACAGCGCGTTCAGCGACTCCGAGTACGCCGCGGCCATGCAGTCCCTGTCTGTCTGGGAGAAGTTCGGGGTGCGCTCCAACCCGTTCCTGATCTCCTACGCATGCCCCGGTCATGACAAGAAGTACGGCACGGGCTGCTTCTACAACCCGTGGTACCAGCCGAAGCCCTACGAGTCGCGGGTCGCACCCCGCCAGTGAACCGAAAGGCTTGACCTCCAGCATGGTCGAGGTACGACGATCTTGACCATGACCGACATCGCAGAGATCGAGAAACTCGTCGCCACCGTCCAGCACTCGCAGCAGAACGAGCTCCCCGAGGAGTTCATCGGCCTCTTCCGCTCCGACGCCATCTGGACGACCGCGCACGGCAAGCGGCTCACCGGCCGTGACGAGATCGCCTCCTTCACCCGCCAGGTCCTGCCCGGCGCGGCGAAGGAGGCGACCGCCACGTACGAAGTGGCGCACGTGCTCTTCATCCGGCCCGACGTGGCGGCCGTCAAGATCCGCCAGCGTCCCGTCCGGCCCGACGGCACCCCGATCCTCGACCAGAACGAGGGTTCACCGCTGTACGTCCTGTCCAAAGAGGACGGGGCGTGGCGCATCGCCGCCGGGCAGAACACCATCGTGCTCTAGCGTCCCTGCAACGACTTCACCTTGTCGCCGAACGTCCAGTTCTTCGAGCCGTCCCAGTTGATGGACCAGGTCATGAGCCCCTTGAGCTGCCCGCCGAAGTTGTTCCACGCCTGTCCGACCAGCGTGGGGTTCATGTAACCGCCGCCGGCACCGGGTTGCGCGGGCAGGCCGGGAACCTGCTTGTCGTAGGGCACCTTGATCGTGGTGCCCTGCACGACCAGTCCCTTGTTCAGGCACTGCGTCTGCGCCACGAACCCCTGCACGGTCCCGGCCGAGTAGCTGTCACCGGCACAGCCGTACATCGATCCGTTGTAGTACTGCATGTTCAGCCACCACAGACGACCGTTGTCCGCGTACTTCTTGATGATCGGCAGATAAGCACCCCAGATCGAGCCGTACGCGACACTGCCGCCCGTCACGTACGCGGTCTCCGGCGCCATGGTGAGCCCGAACCCGGCCGGCATCGCCGCCAGCACACCGTCGATGATGCGAACGAGGTTCGCCTGCGACGCCGACAACTGGGTGATGGTGCCGCTGCCGACCAGACCGGTCTCGATGTCGATGTCGATCCCGTCGAAGTTGTACCTCTTCAGGATCGGCACCACGGTGGCGACGAACCGATCGGCCACCGCGGCCGAACTCAGGTCGATGCCCGCCGCCGCGCCACCGATCGACAGCAGGATCGTGGCCCCGGCGTCCTTCGCCGCACACATCTCGGCGGGCGTCGCGACCTTCACCCCGGCGTCCATGCCGTCCTCCCACAGCACGGTGCCGTCGGAGCGGATCACGGGGAACGCCGCGTTGATCACGTTGTAGCCGTGCTGCTTGATGCGGCTGTCGGTGATCGGGGTCCAGCCGAACGGCGGGTGCACCCCGTTGGAGGCGCCGTCCCAGTTCTCCCAGTACCCGTGCAGGACTTTGCCCGCGGGACGGGGTTTGAGCGCGCACGTGTCGGCCGCCTGGGCGGTGGACGGGACGAGCATCGTGCTCATGAGCAGAAGCAGGGCTGTCAGTGCCCTCGGCAACAAGCGGGCGGACATTCGCTCACCTTTCGCTTACAGGCGGCGACCCGCTGTCATTGAAGCACGAAATGGTCCAGACCTCTACCGGCCGATGTCGGTCACCCCGAAGGCTTGGCCACGCGGTTATATTCCGCTTGTGCCAGGACGCTTACGAGGTGCCTCGGACCTGTCGCCCCACGGCAGGCGGGCCATGCCATGACGAGCGTGGGAACACCTGAGGCCGAAGGCCCGGTGAGTCGCCCGCCGGTCTTCTTCCAGCAGCCGTTCTGGACCGCGATCGGGCTCGCTTTCATGAGCACCGGTCCCCTGGTGCTGGCAGCCGGCCTGGGCGGGTACGTCCCTGCCGAGGACAAGCTGGCCGTCGTCGTGACCGGCGTCGTCCTGACCGCCTTCACCGTGGTCGTCACGATCATCGCCGTCCTCGGCACCGCACGGGACCACCGCGTGTGGCGCGACCTGGACACGGCCGGCGTCCGTGTCCCGGGTCGGGTCACGTCCGCCGAGCGCGTGTGGTGCGGCGAGGACCGCTGCACCAGGGTCCGGATGCTGGTCACCGTGCCGGGCCGGCCTCCTTTCACCACGGGCCACATCGTCCACGGCGAGAAGATCGTCGAGGTCGGGACGAGCATCCCGGTCGACGTGCACCCGGCGCGCAACCTCTTCCGCCTGGTCGACGAACCGTCGTCGGGTTGAGGCGTAGGCGGCCGCCCGCGAGGCCGCCGATGCCGCGCGGGACGCCCGGTCGGCGCGTCTGCATTGAACGAGGAAGCGCTTGGTGTGTCCAGCCGCGGCGTGATCGTCCGTCGACCGACCCTCGGCAGTAACTGCAGCAGCGCAAGAGACTCAAATAGGGCGTCAGCGCGTTGCTGGCCGCTGGCGGAGACCTGAGCGTGAGTCCATTCCTCAGCCAAGGTGCGGTTGAAGCGTTCGGCTGTGCCGGTCGCCTGGGGCCGGTAGGCGCGGATGAGGCGGTGGCCGGCCGGTCCGCGCGCCACCACCGAACTCACGCCGCCCTCCCGACCGCGCCGCCCCGGAGTTCGCCGCGGGCTCAGGCCGCCTTCAGGGACCAGAGCGTCTCCTCGGACACCTTCCACAGCTGGGCCGCCGCCTCCGGGTCCTGGGCATACGGGGCGACGCCACGCATGTGCGAGCCGCCCGCGACCGGCTCGGCCTCGTTGCAGTCTTCGAAGTACCTGCCCGAGATGCCGTCCAGCAGCGGGGTCGTGGCCACCACGAGGGTGGTCGCGGCGCCCTGCTCCGGGGTCTTGACCCTGCGGGTGGCCGCTGCGCCGCTTTGGCGGATGCGCTCCTGCATCTGCTCGGGGGTGAGGTGGCGCTGGAGGTTGGTGGCGATGCTGCCGGGCATCAGGGCGTTCATGGTGATGCCCTCGCCGGACCAGCGACGGCCTGCCTCCACGCCGAACAGGATGTTCGCGGTCTTGGACTGGCCGTAGGCCTGCCAGCGGTCGTACTCGCGGTGGGCGTAGTGGATGTCGTCGAAGGCGACCTCGCCCATGAGGTGGGCTGAGGAGCTGACGTTCACCACTCGGGCGCCGTCGGCTCGCAAGGAGTTGAAGAGGCCGAGGGTCAGGGTGAAGTGGCCGAGGTGGTTCGTGGCGAACTGGAGTTCCCAGCCCTCCGGGGTGCGGGTCAGCGGGGTGGCCATGACGCCCGCGTTGTTGACCAGCAGGTGCAGCGGGCCGTCCCAGGTGCGGGCGAAGGCCTTCACGGAGGCTTGCGAGGCGAGGTCCAGGTGGGCCACCGAGATGTGCTTGTTGCCGGTGGACCTGGACAGGGAGGCCGCCACGCGCCCGGCCGCGTCGATGTCGCGGGCCGCGATCGTCACCTCGGCTCCGGCGGTGGCCAGGGCTCGGACGGTTTCCACGCCGATGCCCGAGGCGCCGCCGGTGACGATGGCTCGGCGGCCTGCCAGGTCGGCTGTCGCCGCCACCTCCAGGGCCGTCGCGTCGAAGCCGAATCCTGTCGTGATCATGCCTGCACCTTCACTGTTTCCTCGGAGACCTTCCACAGCTGGGCGGCGGCCTCGGGGTCGGTCGCGTAGGCGGCCACACCGTTGGTCGTGCCCTCGGCGTGCGGGAGCGCCTCGTTGCAGTCTTCGAAGTAGAGGCCCGAACGGCCCTCCACCAAGGGGGACACGGCGAGCACCAGCGTGGTGGCCGCGCCCTGCTCCGGCGTCTTGAGCTGGAGCGGGTTGTCGCCGCCGCCGCGCAGCCTGATGCGCTCCTGCAGCTCCTCCTGCGAGATGTGGCGCTGCAGCGCCGTCAGGATGCCGCCGGGCATCAGCGCGTTCATCGTGATGCCCTCGCCGGACCAGCGGCGACCCGCCTCCACGCCGAACAGCACGTTTGCGGTCTTGGACTGGCCGTACGCCTTCCAGCGGTCGTACTCGCGGCGCTCGAAGTGGATGTCCTCGAACACCACGGGGCTGCTCAGGTGGCCGGCCGAGCTGACGTTCACCACGCGGGCACCCTCGGCGCGCAGCGCGTCGAACAGGCCCAGCGTCAGCGTGAAGTGGCCGAGGTGGTTCGTGGCGAACTGGAGCTCCCAGCCCTCCGGCGTGCGCGTCAGCGGCGAGGCCATCACACCCGCGTTGTTGATCAGCAGGTGCAGCGGACCGTCCCACGCCGCGGCGAAGGCCTCGACCGACTCCTGCGAGGTCAGCTCCAGCGGAGCGACCAGCACGCCGCTGTTGCCCGTGGTGGCGGACACGTCGGCGGCGACCTTCCGGCCCGCCTCGACGTCGCGCGCCGCGATGGTGACCTCGGCTCCCGCGGCGGCCAGCGCCCGCACGGTCTCGACGCCGATGCCCGACGCCCCACCGGTGACCACGGCGCGACGGCCCGAGAGGTCGACGCCCTCGACGACCTCGAGAGCGGTGCTCCCGAAGCCGAACGGGGTGGTGATGCGCTCACTCATCTGACTTCCCCAACCTGTCGTACACTGAAACGGAGGTGCCTCCGGTTCGAGTTCCACAGTAAGCGGAGGGGCCTCCGTTTAGCAAGTGACGCACCCCATGGGAGTGATGAAGTGCGTGCAGACGCGGTCCGGAACCGGGGACTGCTGATCGAGGTGGCGCTCGACGCGTTCACCCACGAGAAGGACGTGACGCTCGGCGCCATCGCCAAGAAGGCGGGCGTCGGGATCGGCACGCTCTACCGCCACTTCCCCACCCGCGAGGCGCTGATCGAGGCCGTCTACCGCACCGAGTTGGAGAAGCTCTGCGACGCGGCGCCCGAACTGCTCGAGACGCGCGAGCCGGCGGCGGCGCTGAGGGAGTGGATGGACCGCTTCATCGCCTACGCCGCGACGAAACGCGACCTCAAGGACGCGCTGCAGGCAGTGATCGCGCTGGGCCTGAACCCGTTCGAGCACAGCCGCGCGAAGATGACCGAGGCCGTCCAAACCATGCTGACTCCGCTGAACGCCCGCACGGAGCCCATGGACCTGATGGCGCTGCTGATCGGCGTCGCCCAGAACGGCGACCCGGATCAGGCGAGGCGGATGCTCGACCTGATCATGAACGGGGTCCTCCACGACGCTGCCGCTCGAAGCGCTCCACCAGCATCGGCGCCTCGTTGAGCAGGAACGTGCAGAAGTCCCGCATGTACTCGAGCCGGTCGTGCGCGCGACCGGGCCCGACCGCGTCGACCCCCTCTCCAGGGCGCCCAGCACGTCGTCGACGACGGAGTGCTGCCGCGAGTAGAGCGTCGTCCAGGCGTTGTCGCGCATCCGGAAGTGCTCACGCCGGCTGCCGGCGACGTGGATCCGCTCGATCAGGCCCATCTGCGCGAGCATCCTGATCGCACCGACACCGACCCCGCGCTCACGCCCAGTTCGTCGGCGAGATCGCCCGCGGTCAGCGTGTCCTTCTCGGCGAACAGGAACGCCGCCAGGGCCCGCGACCACGTCGCCCCGTCCGCGACACCGGCCTGCCGCTCAGCGCCGCCGAACTGCTCGCCGACGCGTTCGACGTCCACACCGACGACCGCGCTGCTCTTGGTTGGCGGGAAACCACTCTGAAGCCGCACACAATTAGGCGCGCCTTTACCCGCGTCGGTAAGCCTGCGGGTCATGACCACGTTACGGAGACGTACCTTCATCGTGGGCGGCCTCGCGGGAGCGAGCGCCGGGGCCTGCATCGGATTGGCGTCCTCCGCCCCCGCGAACGCCATCGGCTATCCCTTCACCCTCGGAGTCGCGTCCGGCGAACCGGCGGCCGACGGGTTCGTGCTCTGGACCCGCCTCGCCCCGAACCCGCTGAACGCCGACGGACTCGGCGGGATGCCCAACACCAACACCACCGTCGAATGGCAGGTCGCCACCGACGAGCGCTTCACCGCCGTCGCCCGCACCGGCACGGTCACCACCACCCAGGCGAGCGCTCACTCCGTGCACGTCACCCTCACCGGCCTGGAGCCGGGACGCGAGTACTGGTACCGCTTCCGCACCGGCGGCCACATCTCCCCCGCCGGCCGCGCGCTGACCGCACCGGCGGTCGGCACGCAGCCCGAACTGAGCATGCTCTTCGCCTCGTGCTCGCACTACGAGGAGGGCTACTTCACGGCCTACCGGCGGATGGCCGAGGAACAGCCCGACCTGATCCTGCACCTCGGCGACTACATCTACGAGGGCGCCGCCACCACCACGAAGGTCCGCGAGTTCGCGCCCGCCACGGAGATCAGCACGCTCGCGAACTACCGCGTCCGCCACGCCCAGTACAAGACCGACCCGGACCTGCAGGCCGCGCACGCCACCGCGCCCTGGCTCGTCGTCTGGGACGACCACGAGGTCGAGAACAACTACGCGAACCTGGTCCGCAACGACACCAACCCGGCCGGTGACTTCAAGGCCCGCCGCGCGGCCGCGTACAAGGCCTACTACGAGCACATGCCGCTGCGATCCGCGCAGGCGCCGACGGCGGAGAACATGCTGCTGCACCGCAGGGTCCGCTGGGGCAGCCTCGCCACGTTCCACATGCTCGACACCCGCCAGTACCGCAACGACCAGGCGTGCGGCGACGGCACGAAGGTCTGCCCGGCCGCCGACGACCCGGCACGCTCGCTCACCGGCACCTCGCAGGAGACGTGGCTGATCGACGGCCTGCGCCAGAAGCTCGGCACGTGGGACTTCCTGGGCCAGCAGGTGTTCTTCGCGCAACGGCTCGCCGCCGCGGACGGGTCCAAGAGCATGGACTCGTGGGACGGCTACACCGCCAACCGCACGCGGATCCAGAACGCCTGGGACACCAACGGCAACAAGGGCACGGTCGTGCTCACCGGCGACGTGCACCGCAGCTGGGGCGCGAACCTCATGCAGAACTACGGCACCCAGAACCGGATCATCGGCACCGAGCTCGTCACCACCTCCGTCACGTCCGGCGGTGACGGCAACGCGGCCGACAACAGCCTCAACCCGACGCTGAACCCGCACGTCAAGTACTTCAAGAACCTGCGCGGCTACGTCAAGACGCGCACCACCTCAGCCGAGATGCGCGTCGACTTCCGCGCCGTCGACAAGGTCACCGTCCGCGACTACCCGGTCAAGACCGTCGGCAGCTACGTCGTCGAGTCCACCAACCCCGGATTGCAGGCGCCGTGAAGACACTGCTGCTCGCGAGCCTGCTGCTCGCCCCGGTTCCGATGACGTGGTCCACGGTCAACAGCGAGTCGACCGGCGACCAGGACAACGCGTCCGTCTCGGCCTCCCGCAACGGCTACACCGCCGTCGTCTGGGAGGACGACCGCGACGCCACCGCCCCGGAGGACCCGGTCCACTCCGACGTCTGGATCCGCCTCTACAAGGAGGGGACCTCGGTCTACGAGAAGAAGCTCTCCACCGGTGGCACCGGCACCTGGCGCCACTGGCAGCCAGATGTGTCGGTGCGCGAGGACGGCAGCGCCGTCGTCGTCTGGTCGGAGGACCCGGACGGCAACGGCTACTACAACATCGCCGTCCGCTCCGTCAGCGCGAGCGGGACCGTGTCGGGTTCCGGCACGGCCAACGCCGGCGCCGACGGCCAGCAGTACTTCCCCAGCGTCGCGGCGGATCCCGACAGCGGCGGCTTCGCGGTCACCTGGGAGGACAAGCAGGGCACCGCCGCGCCCACCGTGCGGGTGAGCGTGTTCGCGTCGATCAGCTCCAAGTCCTACGAGGCGCAGATCAACAACGCCGGCGGCACCCACGCCAAACCGCAGGTGGCGATGGGCGCCGCGGGCAACGCGATCGTGGTGTGGGAGGCGGACGCGAACGTCGCCCGCAAGATCGTCACCCCGGCCGGGGGCGTGAAGCAGGCGCAGACCACGACGGGGCAGGGCAAACGCCCCGCCGTGGCGGCCAACTTCAACGGTGACTTCGCCGTCGCCTGGGAGCAGTCCGGCGTCCGCACGCAGTCGTTCACGGCGTCCGGGACCTCACGCGGTGCCGTCGCGCAGACCACCGGCACCGACCCGCAGATCGGCATCGACGACCAGCTCGGCGTCGCGGTGACCACGGCGGAGGCGCAGGACGTCCACACCAGCGCCTACAACCCCGACGGGACCACCACGGGCCGTCCCGAACGCCAGCTCACGGTCTCGAACGCCACCGGCAGGCAGGACGAACCCGCCGTGGGCGTCGACCCGTGGGGCCGCGTCACCGTCGTCTACACCGACGACAACGACGGCAACGGGCACGACCAGATCTACCTCGGCACCGGTCTGAGCACCCAGCAGTGGTGAGCCAGTGCTGACTCAGCGCTGATCGAGCGGCCGGCGTCGCTGGTGGGCCTCCAGCAGCGACGCCGGCTTCCAGAACCCGTGCACGTCGTAGGTGTCCACACCGGGCGGCACGATCTCGTCGATCCGGTCCAGCACGTCGTCGGAGAGCACCAGCGAAGCGCCCTCCAGCAACGACTCCAGCTGCTCCATCGTGCGCGGCCCGATGATCGCCGAGGTCACCGCCGGATGCGACGTCGTGAACGCGACCGCGAGAGCGGGCAACGACACGCCCATCTCGTCGGCGAGCTTCGCGAACTGCTCCACGGCCTCGAACTTCGCCGCGTTGCCCGGCAACGACTCGTCGAACCGCTCCGGGCTGAGCGTCGCCCGGAACGCCTCGGCCGACGCGCCCCGCCGGTGCCTGCCCGACAGGAACCCGCTGGCCAGCGGGCTCCACACCAGCACGCCCATCCCGAGGCGCCGGGCGGTCGGCAGCACCGACCGTTCGATCCCGCGCGCCAGCATCGAGTACGGCGGCTGCTCGGTCCGGAACCGCATCAGGCCCCGGTTCAGCGCCACGTGATGCGCCTCGACGATCTCCTCGGCCGGGAACGTCGAGCACCCGAACGCCCGGATCTTCCCCTCGCGCACCAGGTCCGTCAGCACGGACAGCGTCTCCTCGACGTCGGTCCGGTAGTCCGGCCGGTGCACCTGGTAGACGTCGATCCAGTCGGTGTCCAGCCGCCGCAGGCTGTCCTCGACGGCCCGCACGACATAGCGCCGCGAGTTGCCGCTGCGGTTGCGCCCCTCCCCCAGCGGGAAGTGGAACTTCGTGGCCAGCACGACTTCGTCGCGACGGCCCTTCAGCGCCTTGCCGACGATCTCCTCGGAATCCCCCGCCGAGTACATGTCGGCGGTGTCGACGAAGTTGATGCCCGCGTCGAGGGCGCGGTGGATGATCCGCACGCCCTCTTCGTGGTCGTTGCCGGCGACAGAGCCGAACATCATGGCACCGAGGCAGTGGTGGCTGACCTCGATGCCGGTTCCCCCGAGAACGCGATAGCGCATGTTCATGGCGGCAACCTACGAAGTAGAGCCGACTCTAGGTCAAGCCTATGCTCGACGACATGGGGTTGAGCATCGGGCAGGTGGCCGAACGCACCGGGCTGAGCGTGCACGCGCTGCGGTTCTACGAGAAGGAGGGCATCCTGGCGCGCCAGGTCCAAAGAGGACCGGGAGGCCGCCGGGTGTACACGCAGCAGGACATCGACTGGCTGCGCATGTGCATCATGCTGCGCATGTCCGGGATGCCGGTGCCGGAGATCCGCCGCTACACCGAACTGGTCCGTCAGGGCGACGGCAACGAGTTGCAGCGCCTGGACATCCTGAAAGAACACCAGGAACGCGTCCAGCAGCAGATGGTGCAGCTGCAGGAGTGCATGGACCTGATCACCTTCAAGGTCGGCAAGTACCAGGACTACGTCAATTCGATCGCCGCCAAGGCCGTCGGCCAATAGTCTCGTGACCATGCCTGTCGTGCTCTCGCTGAACGTCGCCCGCAAGGCGATCCCGGTCGACTACGCCCGCGCGGGCGCCACCGGCATCGGCAAACGCCCGGTGGACGGGCCGCTGCAGGTCAGCCCGACCGGCGCGAAGGGAACGGCGGGCAGCGGCGTCGCCGGGGACTCGATCGCCGACTGGACCGTGCACGGCGGCGAGTACCAGGCCGTCTACGGCTACGCGCGCGAAGACCTCGACTGGTGGCAGTCCGAGCTGGACGTCCCGCTGTCGAACGGCCAGTTCGGCGAGAACCTGACCACGCAGGGCATCGACCACACGACCGCCCTGGTCGGCGAGCACTGGCGGATCGGCTCGGCGCTGCTGGAGGTCACCGGGCCGCGCATCCCGTGCCGCACGTTCGCCGAGTTCCTCGGTCAGCGCGGCTGGGTGAAGCGGTTCACGCGGCAGGCCCGGCCCGGCGCCTACTTCCGCGTGCTCGAAGAAGGCCTGATCGGGCCGGGCGACGAGATCAGCGTCGTGCACCGGCCCGGCCACGACGTGACGGTCGAGCTGTGCTTCCGCGCCCTGACCACGGAGGCCGCGTTGCTGCCCCGGTTGCTCGCGGCCGGCGACTCGGTGCCACCGGAGGTCGTCGAGCTGGTGCACAAGCGCTCCGCGGTCGAGCTCGACTCCTAGGCGGGCGGGAAGTTCCTCACCCAGCGCTTCTGCCACGGCGTCTCGACCGCACGCCGGTGGTAGTTCGCGCGCGTCCACGCCACGGCCTCGGCCGCCGGGACACCGGCGAGCACGGCCAGGCACGAGATCACCGTGCCGGTCCTGCCGATGCCACCGCTGCACGCCACCTCGACCTGCTCGCCGGAGAGCGCCCTGGCGTGCAGGGAGCGGATCAGCCTGATCGCGGCGTCGTGGTCACGCGGGAGGCGGAAGTCCGGCCAGTCGATCCAGTCGTGCGCCCACGGCACGTCGACCGGTTTCGGCTGCAGGTACACCCCGTACTGGGGGTGCGGCTCCACGATCTTCCCATCACGCAGGCCACGCCCGGTGATCACAGCGCCGTCAGGTAGTTCGATCGTTCTCAAGGAATGTGCCCCCAGGCTTCTAAGCGAACAGCAACACTACCAACGGTGGGATCCCTTCCGCCGCAACGCCTCCCCACGCCTGGTTGCGCGGGCGGCTCAGTGCCAGCTGATCGGCCACGGCCAGCACGACACTGCCCGCCAGCATGAACCACGACACGTAGAAGACCAGCGTGCGCCCGACCAGTTCCTGCCCGCCGTTCACCGCGACCAGCCCGGCGATCAGGCCGCAGGCCAGGAACAGGTTGTAGAACCCCACCCCGAACGCCCACAGCCGGATCGCCGGCACGTCCCGCGCGGACTGCCCGAACATCGACTGGTGGACGCGCCCGATCAGGAACGCCTCGCACACCCACACCACGACGTGCACCAAGGCGGCGACCCCGGCGGCGATCTGGGCCACGACGCTCACAACGTCACCCCGTGGCGGCCCAACGCCTCCATCCCGTTCCCGGACAGGTCGCGGAAGAACGCACCCATGGCCTCTCCCACGGCGAACGCCAGGAACTGCACGGACGGCGTGTGCACGGTGAACGTGTGGGACGCGTTGGGCGGGATCGTGATGGCATCGCCCGGCGACAGGTCGAACAGCTCGCCATCGAGGAACACCGCCATACGTCCGTGCAGCACGTAGTAGGCCTTCGGCCACGGCGTGCGGTGAGGCGGCGCGGCTTCTCCCCGTGGCGCGTCCACCTCGAACAACTCGTAGGCGCCGCCAGTGGACTTCCCCTGGATCCGGACGGTGATGGTCGCGTCGGGCACGGTGAGCACGTCGCCCTCGCCTGCAGTGGTCAGCACGCACTGAAGCCTCCCCGCACCGGACGAGCCGCGACATCCCGGAAAACTGGGATCCCGGGCTCCCGCACACGGGCGCATACTGCCAACCATGTGGGAGGGTCGGGCGCTCGGCGTGCGACGCGACGTCACGGCACTGGCGAGCGCGGGACTCGACGTCGCGCGACTGCACGAGGCCGCCATCGCCCTGGTCGGCCGGGTGGTCCCGTGCGACCTGACCTGCTGGGCGTCGATGGACCCGGACTCGGGCGTGTTCAGCACCATGACCAGCGGGGCCGACCGCATCCCCGAACAGTACGAACCGGTGCTCGCGACCTGCGAGTACACGCCCGGCGAACCGCACACCTTCGCGGCACTGGCGCAGCGCGGCGACACGGTGGCGAGGCTCGAGGACGAGCGGTCGGCGCGCCTGAACGAGGTCTGGCGGCCGCTCGGGCTCAGTCACGAGCTGCGGTCGTTGTTCCGCGTCGGCGACACCTGCTGGGGCGGGGCGGGAATGGTGCGCACCAACGACTTCAGCGAGCGCGAACTCGAGTTCATGACGTGGGTGGCACCCGCGATAGGAGCCGCCACCCAGGTCGCGGCGCGCACCTCGGCCCGCCGGACCGGTGCTCCCGCCATCGTCGTGGTCACCGGCGCCGGCACGATCCGCGCCTCGACCGCGTCCGCCGCACGGTGGCGCGACGAACTGGAGGACGTCGCACCCGGCCGGTTCGCGGTGATGCTGCGGGCCGCGGCCGCCGGAGCGCACTCGGGGACGTTCAGGGTGAGGCTCCGCGACGCGCATGGTGGCTGGATCCTGCTCGAAGCGAGCGAACTCGTGGGCGACGAGGCGGGCGAGGCGGCCGTGACGATCAGCCGGGCGTCGGGCGCGGACCTGCTGGGGTTGCGGCTGAAGGCGCACGGCGTGACCACCCGTGAGGAGGACGTCTGCCACGGCGTGCTGGCCGGGCAGCCGACGTCGGAGATCGCGGCACGGCTGGCGATCTCGTCCTACACCGTGCAGGACCACCTCAAGTCGCTCTTCACCAAGTTCGGGGTGCGCAGCCGGGCGGAACTGGCCGCGGAGCTGTCCTGACCCGTGGCGAAACACAGGACTCTTGGCGGGTCCCCCGGGAGGGGCGCTCTGCCAGCATGGCCGCCATGTACTCCGACCGCGCCCTGGTCATCGGCGCCGGCTTCGCGGGACTGCTGGCGGCGAGGGTGTTGTCCGAGTCGTACGGCGACGTCGTGCTGGTCGAACGAAGCGTGATCACCACCGACGCCGGCCACCGCGCGGGTATCCCTCGAGCCCACCACCCGCACCCGCTGCCGGCGCGCGGAGCGCAGGCGCTGGAAGCGCTCTTCCCGCGGATCGGCAGGGAACTGGAGAACGCGGGGGCCGTCCGCGCCGACCTGGGCAGCGACTTCCTGCACCGCTTCCCGAACGGCCCGGCGCCGCGGGACCACCTGGGCCTGAGCGTGCTCTCGATGACGCGCGTGACGCTCGACCGGATCATCCGGCGCCGGGTGCTGCGGCTGGCCAACGTGTCCCTTGTGGACGGTGTGACGGTCGAAGGCCTGCTGCACGACCGGGGCACGGTCACCGGGGTGCACGGCAGGCGCGGTGACCGCCCGTTCACCGACTACGCGGACCTCGTGGTGGACGCGTCGGGCCGCGACAGCAGGCTGGTGTCGTGGCTCGCGGAACTCGGCGTGCACTGCCCCGCACCGAGGATCGTCAACGGCCACGTCACCTGTGCTTCGCGCCTCTACGAGGTGAACCGCGACCTGGAGCTCGGCTGGAAGAACGCCTGCGAGATCACCCACGCGCCCGGCACGAGACGCGGTGGCGCGGTGTCCTCTGTGGACGGTTCGCGCTGGCTCGTGACTCTGTTCGGCGCGGACGGCGACACCGCGCCGGCGGACGACGACGGTTTCCTCGACCACGCCACGAGCCTGCGGTGCCCGGACGTCGCGGAGATCGTCAAGACGGCCACCCCGGCGTCGGCGGTCCACCGCTCCGGCAACCTGCGCAACCGCTGGAACCGCTTCCACCAGGTCCCGGACTGGCCGCGTGGCCTGCTCGCGCTCGGCGACTCGGTGGTGTCGCTCGATCCAGTGCACGGACACGGTCTGACAGTCACGGCCCTGAACTGCGCGGAACTGCGCGCGTTGCTGCAGGACCACGACCTGGCCGCTGAGCCTCTGACGTTCCAGCGCGCGGTCGCCAAGGCCGCCAGGTTCCCGTGGACGTTCGCGACGACCGCCGATCTCGGCTGGGCCACCAGGAGACTCCCGGTGCGGGCGCGCCTGCTGCGGTGGTACTCCGGCCGCGTGATCGCGGCGATCCCCGGCCACCGGCGGGTCTACCGCGCGTACGCCCGCGTCTCCCAGCTGGCCGGCCACCCGGTGACCCTGCTCCGCCCGGCGGTGCTGTTCCGCGTGCTGCTGGGAGGAAAGCTCAGCGGACGGCGCCCTCGGGCCACAGCACCGTGACCGGCACGCCTCTCGACCGCGCGTAGTCCACGACGTCCGCGGTTCCACCGGGGCCACGCCCCGGCAGCCCGTCCCACACCGCGAGCAGGGAGTCGGACTCGTCGACCATTCGCTTGCCCGCCTCCATGTAGGCGCGGGGGTCCGGCGTGACGTGTTCGAGCTGCACGACCTTGGCCGCCCGTGCGAGCAACGCGTCGTAGACGGGCCGGTAGGCCTCGGGCAACGTGTCGCGGTACCCCGATGCCGGCAGCACCGCGACCAGCGCCCCGCCCGCGTCCAGCACGGCCTGCGCGAACACCGCGTCCGCACCGTCCGCGAGGCACGACACCCCCACCACGGAACCGGTCTCCGCCACCGCGGCGCGGATCATCCGGTCGACCTCGGCCTCCAGTGCCGCGGTGAGCCCACGATGTCCGGTGATGGCGAGCCGCGTCGTCATCACCGGAGGATATGCGGACGACCGGCCGCGGCGCCCGCGACTTCGACTCCCGCGTCACGCGTCTCGGCGGCCGGCCTGGTTCCGCTCGGCGATGGCCAGGTAGTGGGTGTTGGTCATGACCCCGAGGATGTTGCCGAACGGGTCGACCACCGACGCCGTCACGAACCCCTCACCGCGCACCCGCGGTTCGTCGTGGAGCTTGGCGCCCAGCTCCAGCAACCTCGCCAGCGTCCCGTCGAGGTCGTCGACCGCCCAGTAGAGGATCTCGCCCGCCGGTCCGTCGGACGGGGTGACCTCGAAGCGGCGGTGCACGAGGCCGAGCTCGGCCTGGTAGTCGCCGATGCGGAACTCGACGTAGGCGAGCAGGCCGTCCGGGGTGCTCCGCTCGAAGTACGCGTCGACGCCGAGGAACGACGCGTACCAGTCGCGGGCCTCGGTCAGGTCGTCGGCGAAGTAGGACACGGTCGACATTCCTCGCAACACAACTGCCTCCAGGTGGCTCTCGTCCGGTTGTGTTCTCAGCTTCCGCCGTAAAGTGCTCATCCAATGAGCACTTTTAGCGGGAATCTGGAGACATGCGCGCAGACCGTCTAGTCGCCGTGTTGCTGCTGATGCAGGCCCGCGGCCGGGTGACCGCCGCCGAGCTGGCCGAAGAGCTCGAAGTCTCCAACGCCACCGCCAGGCGCGATCTCGAAGCCCTGTCCGCGGCGGGGGTACCGGTGTACCCCCAGCCGGGGAGAGGCGGGGGCTGGTCGCTCGTCGGCGGTGCCCGCACCGACCTGAGCGGCCTGAGCTCGGCAGAGGCCCAGGCGTTGTTCCTGGTCGCCGGACCGGCCGCGTCCGTCGCCCCGGAGATCGAGTCGGCCCTGCGCAAGCTGGTCCGCGCACTGCCGCAGACGTTCCGCGCCGAGGCGGAGGCCGCCGCGGACGCGACGATCGTCGACACGGCGGCGTGGGGCGAGGACACCAAGGACAGGCCCGCCCTGGCCACGACGCTGCAGCAGGCCGTGGTCAAACAGGTGCGGGTACGGCTGACCTACCAGAAGCGGGGCGAGGCACCGAAGGAGCGCGAGGTCGACCCGTGGGGACTCGTCGACAAGGACGGCACCTGGTACTTCATCGCCGGCACCGGCGACGGGCGGCGCACGTTCCGGCTCGACCGCGTCACGGGTGTCTCCCTCACCGGTACCCCGGCCTCCCGCCCCGCGGGCTTCGAGCTCGCCGGCGCCTGGGACGAGGTCGTCATGAAGATGGAGGCGAGGCGGTCGGAGACGTCGGCGACCGTGCTCGTGCCGACGCGGTTCCTGACCGTCTTCCAGCACCAGCACGGACGCCACTGCACTGTCGTCGAGGAGCAGGGCGAGCACACGAAGGTGGAGCTGACGGCACCGCGGCCGCTCGACATCGCCCGCAACGTCGCCGGGTGGGGCGGCCTGATCACCGTCGAGTCACCCGAGGTGGAGGAACACCTGGCGCGCATCGGCGCCGAGCTCGTCAGCCGATACCGGCGAGCTGCTCCAGCCGGGCCAGCCGCGACATGATCATCTCCAGCACCTTCGCCGCGTCCGGGGCGGCCTGCTGCTGTTTCTTCAGGTGCACGATGCCCGCGAGCGCCGTCTGGACGGCGCGCCGCGTGCCCTTGATCTCCGCGCCCAGCTCGCGCAGTTCCTCGCCGCCCTTGCCGTTCGGTTCGGCCACGATGCCGAGCAGCAGGTGTTCACAGCCCACGTAGTTGTGCCCGAGCGCGATGGACTCAGTGACGGCGAGTTCCAGCGCGGCGGCGCCGTCGTCGGCGAAACCGGGTTTCCTGCCGATGTCCGCGGGAATGAAGGAGGGAAGGCCGTCCGGCGTGATGTCGATCGCGCGGAGCACGTCCAGGGCCAGGTTCCCACCTTCGGTGACGATGCCGTTCAGGAGGTGGGACGTGCCGATCTTGGTGCCCTGGGCGCTTTCCGCGGCGATCTGGAGCGCCCGCCACGCGCGGTCGGTGAAGTGCGGGAAGTTGTCGCGTTTCAGGTCGTCGACGGTGAGTGCCCGGATCGCGCTGATCCGTTTGACGGAACCCTCCAGGGCTCTCTGGCAGATCGCCGAGACGGGAATGTTCATGTCCTTGACGGAATCGGCCAGGTCGTCGGGCAGGTACACGTTGATTTTCGGCATAACCCCGTAGATACCCCCAAGTGGGGTTATGGTCAACGGCTACCGCGGCAACCGTCACACTTGTGAGTGATCAGAGGGGACGGGAGCACCCGCGTGGAGGAGAGCAGCAGGCTGATCGGAAGCCGCTACCAGTTGAAGCAGAAGGTCGGCCAAGGGGCGATGGGAGTCGTCTGGCAGGCCTATGACGAGCAACTACACCGCGTGGTCGCGGCCAAGGAGCTGCTCGCGCTGGACGGCCTCGACGACGCCAGAGTGGACCGCGCGAAGGCCAGGGCGATGCGCGAGGCCCGCCTCGCCGCCCGGCTGGAGCACCCGAACGCCATCCGCGTCTACGACGTCGTGGAGGAGGAAGACCGCCCCTGGCTGATCATGGAGTACCTCCCCTCCCGCAGCCTGGCCGCCGTGATCGCCGAGCAGGGCACGCTGCCACCCCGTGAGGTGGCCCGCATCGGGTGCTACACCGCCGCCGCCCTGGCCGCCGCGCACCGCCACGGCATCCAGCACCGCGACGTGAAGCCCGGCAACGTCCTGATCGGCGACCAGGAAGTCAAGATCACGGACTTCGGCATCTCCCGTGCCACCGACGACGACGGCACCGCCACCGCGACGGGCACCGTCGGTACGCCGGCCTTCTTCTCCCCCGAGGTGGCGCGCGGCGAGGACGCGGGCCTGCCCTCCGACGTCTTCTCGCTGGGCGCCACGCTCTACAACGCCGTCGAGGGCGGCCCGCCGTTCGGCACGGCGGACAACAACCTCGTGATGCTGCACCGCGTCGCCGGTGGCTCGATCATGCCGCCGGCCAACGCGGGCCCCCTGCTGTCCCCCGTGCTGTTCCGGCTCCTCGCGACCGACCCGGCACGCCGCCCGACCATGCAGGAGGCGGTGCACCTGCTGGCCGCCGTCGTGAACGAGACGCCACTCGCCGCCGAGGCGACCGCGGTCATCCCGGCGACGGTCAAGCTCCCCGTGGAGGCCCAGCCGGAGGAGAAGGCGAAGCAGGAGGCCGCTGCCGCCGCCGCGGGGTTGGTCGCGGGCGCCGCGGCAGTGGAGGCAGCCGGGCTGACGGCGCCGCCCGCCAAGCCCGAACCGGAACCCGCACCCGAGGCAGAGGCCGAGCCCGAGCCCGAGCCGGCGCCTTCCACCGCACCCGCGGCGGACGCCGAAGCGGCCCAGGCGCAGGAGACGCCGGCGGCCGCACCGCCCGTCGCCCCAGAGCCCCAGCCCACCACCCCGGAGCCTCAGCCGGTCGCCCCGAAGCCCACCACCCCGATCCGTCAGGCCCTCGTGGCAGGAGGCGCGGGGGTCGCCGCCTCCGGCCCACCGGCACCGGTGCCCCCGGCGGAGCCCGACGAGAACCGCCGCAAGTTCCCGCTGGTCCCCATCGCGATCGTGCTGCTCGTGCTGGCCGTGGGCGTCGGCTCGTTCCTGCTGTGGCCCAAGGGCGACAAGCAGAACGCCCAGACGCCCGGCAGCAACGGGCAGTCCTCCTCGAGCACGCCGAGCCAGACCACGGGCGGGCAGACGACGGGTCAGACCGACCCGCAGCAGCCTCCCGCCAGCCAGACGCAGCCGCCCGCCGGTTCGCAGACGACCCCGCCCGAGAACACGCCCAGCCAGGGCCAGACCCCGCAGCCCCCCGCCGGGCCGGCGAGCGCCCAGGAGGCGATCACCGCCTACTACGCGGAGAGGCCGGGCAACCTCGAAGCGGGCTGGGCGACGCTCACCGACAACTTCAAGGCGAGCCGCAACCAGACCTTCCAGACGTACCAGCAGTTCTGGAACCGGTTCACCTCGGTGAGGCTGTCGAACGTCTCGCCACAGGGCCCCAACGTGGTGACCGTGACACTGCAGTACATGCAGGGCGACGCCATCTTCACGACGGAGACGCACACGTACACGCTGGTGCAGCAGAACGGCAAGTGGATGATCGACAATCAGGCATGATCGTCGTATGACTCGACGTGCTCTCGTCACCGGGGCCTCGCGTGGCATCGGCGCCGCCGTGGCCCACGCGCTGGCCCGGCAAGGCCACCAGGTCGCCGTCCACTACCGCTCCGGCGCGGACGAGGCGCGCACCGTGGCCGGGAACCTGCCCGGCGAGGGACACGTCACCGTGCAGGGCGATCTCGGCGCGGACCAGGCCGGGCGGATCGTCCAGGAGACCGCCGAGAAGCTCGGTGGTCTCGACGTCCTGGTCAACAACGCGGGCATCTACTTCCACCACCCCATCGCCACGACGAGCTTCGAGGAGTGGCAGCAGGCCTGGCGCCGCACGATCGAGCTCAACCTGTACGGGCCGGCCGACCTCGCGTGGCATGCGGTCCGGCACATGCCCCGCGGCGGTCGCATCGTCAACGTCGGCTCGCGGGGTGCCTACCGGGGTGAGCCCGATGCCCCCGCGTACGGCGCGGCGAAGGCGGGCCTGCACGCGATGACCCAGTCGCTCGCCCAGTCACTGGCCCCGCAGGGCATCGCGGTCGCGGGCGTCGCACCGGGCTTCGTCAGGACCGGCATGGTCACCGACCTCCTCGCGAGCCCGGAGGGCGAGCTGATCCGGGCGCAGAGCCCGTTCGGCCGCGTCGCCGAACCCGAGGAGGTCGCCGCGGCCGTCGCGTGGCTGACCACGGAGGACGCGGTGTGGGCCAGCGGCACGATCATCGACGTGAACGGTGCCTCCTACCTGCGGTGATGGCCCGAAAGCCGACCGGAACCAGTTCCGGTCCCCAGTCGATCTTCCCGCAACCGGTCTAGACCACTAACGTCGCGGTGGGCGCTCGACGAAGTGGAAGGCCTCTCCCTGCAATGCGTTCATTCCGCTCACGCCTCGGTGCCGCCGGCCTAGCGCTGGCCGCCGCCGCGGCGACATTGACAGTCATGGCGCCTGCCGCGCAGGCCGCCTACCCCGCCGGGTTCAAAAGCGTCGGCTACATGCCGTCCTGGGCCGGCAACGTCAGCACGCTCCCCTACAACAAGCTGACGCACATCAACTACTCGTTCGTGCTGCCGAACTCCAACGGCACGCTCCAGGGCGTGCCGGACCCCGGCAAGCTGCAGCAGCTGGTGAGCCTCGGCCACCAGAACGGCGTCAAGGTCTCGATCGCGGTCGGCGGCTGGAACGACGGCAACGACGACAACTTCGAGATCCTCGCGGCCAGCGCCAACGGCCGCACGACGTTCGTCAACGCGCTGATCAACCTGGTCGGCCAGTACAACCTCGACGGCGTCGACATGGACTGGGAGTACCCGGATCCGGGCGTCGAGGGCGACAACTACACGCTGCTGATGCGCCAGCTGGGCGACCAGCTGCACAGCCGCGGCAAGCTGCTCACGGCCGCGGTCGTCAGTGAGGGCGGCACGGCGAACGGCGTGCAGCCCGCGGTGTTCGGCATCGTCGACTGGCTGAACATCATGGCCTACGACGGCGGTAGCCCGCACGCGAACTACGACTGGTCGATCGCTTCCGTCAACTTCTGGAAGAACCGCGGACTGCCGGCGAGCAAGGCCGTCCTCGGTGTGCCGTTCTACAGCCGGCCGACCTACATCTCCTACCGCGACCTCGTCGCGCAGGACCCGGCCAACGCCAACCGCGACACCTACAACGGCAACTCCTACAACGGTCTTCCGACGATCCGTCGCAAGACCCAGTGGGCGCTGGCCAACGCGGGCGGCATCATGAACTGGGAGCTCTCCCAGGACACGACCGGCAGCACCAGCCTGCTCAACGCCATCTGGGAGACCGCCGGCGGCGGCACCCCGAACCCGCCCACCGGTGGCACCCTCACCGGGTTCGGCGGCAAGTGCGTGGACGTGGCCGCGGCGAGCTCCGCCAACGGCACCGCGATCCAGCTCTACACCTGCAACGGCACCAACGCCCAGCAGTGGACTCGCAACGGAGCCACGTTGCGCGCCTTGGGCAAGTGCCTGGACGCGTCCGGCACCGCCAACGGCGCGGTGACCCAGTTGTGGGACTGCACGGGTGCGGGCAACCAGCAGTGGACCGCCGAGGCCAACGGCCAGCTGCGCAACGCGGGGTCAGGACGTTGTCTCGACGCCACCGGCAACAGCTCCGCCGACGGCACCAGGCTTCAGCTCTGGGACTGCGCCGGCACCGCGAACCAGCGGTGGACGCTCAACGCCTGATCCTCCTGACTTCAGGAACTTCAGGCCGATGACGCAGGCGATGATCCCGGTGAGGAACACGATCTTCCACGCGGAGACCGCTTCCTCGCCGGTGATCATCGCCCACGTCACGGTCAGGGCGGCACCGGTGCCGACCCACACCGCGTACGCGGTCCCGACCGGAATCCGTTTCATGCCAACGGAAAGCCCGACCATGCTCAGCGTCGCGGCGATCACGAAGAGCACGTAGGCCCCTTGGGACAACGCCGTCGCCCACACCGCTTCGAGCACGGCGCTGGCCAGCAACACGGCCCAGTACATCAGCTCACCACCTTCAGGCCCGCGACGCAGCCGATCAGCGCGACGAGCAGCAACGCCCTGGCCACCCCGAGCTTCTCCTCACCGCGCAGCACCGCGACGAGCACCGTGAGCACGGCCCCCACGCCGACCCACACCGCGTACGCCGTGCCGACCGGGATCTCCCGCATCGCCCACGCGAGCCCGATGACGCTCAGCGTCATCGACACGGCGAACACCACCACCGGCCACGGCCGGCGGAAACCCTTCGACGCCGCGAGCGCCGTGGCCCACACGGCCTCCAGCACCCCGGAGGCCACCAGCACAACCCAGTACATTGGTACGACCGTACCAGAAAAGCGCGGACCGGGTGGCTACGATCCCGTGTTGTGGCCCCCAGCCTGGACAACCTGCTGGTCGTAGGCGTCGCGTCGAGCGCCTTGTTCGACCTCGAGCAGTCCGACGCCGTCTTCACGACCGAGGGCGAACAGGCCTACCGCGCCTACCAGGAAGCACACCTCGCCGAACCGTTCGCCGCCGGAGTCGCGTTCCCGTTCCTCCGCCGCCTGCTGCGCCTCAACGCGCTGGCACCGCTGGTCGAGGTGATCGTGCTGTCGCGCAACTCCCCCGACACCGGCCTGCGCATCCTCCGCTCCGCCGCGCACCACGGCCTCGGGATCACCCGCGCGATCTTCACCGAGGGCCGGGCAGCACACGAGTTCATGCCGGCCCTGAACATGTCGTTGTTCCTGTCCGCCAACGAGAACGACGTCCGCAAGGCGACCCTCGCCGGCCTCCCGGCGGGCCAGGTCCTCAAGTCGTCGTTCCGGGACGACGACGATCCGGCGCTGCGGATCGCGTTCGACTTCGACGGCGTCCTGGCCGGCGACGCGTCCGAGCGGATCTACCAGAGCGGCGGCCTCGACCAGTTCCAGCGGCACGAGGCCACGAACGTCGTCACACCACTGGATCCCGGTCCGCTGAGGAACTTCCTCGCGGGCGTGAACCGGATCCAGCGCCAAGCCGAGGACCGCATCCGCGTCTCGGTGGTGACCGCGCGATCCGCTCCCGCCCACGAGCGCGCGATCAACAGCCTCAAGGCTTGGGGGCTCACCGTCAACGACGCGTTCTTCTTGGGAGGGTTGGAGAAGGCGCCGATCCTGGACGTGCTCAAGCCGCACATCTTCTTCGACGACCAGCGCGGGCACCTGATCCAGACGGTGCCGTGCGTGCACGTGCCGTTCGGGGTGACGAACGAGTGATCAGGAGCGGCGCCACCACCGCTGGGGGCGCTTCTCCGGCGCCCGCACCTGGTCCAGTCCCATCGTCTCCAGCTCAGCCATGTGGTCCGCGTGCGTCGTGGTGTTCAGCGCGAGCGAGCCCAGGTGCGGATCGCCTTCGCCGAGCACCACTTCCTCCGTCAGCAGAACCTCCATCAACCGCTTCGCCGAAGGCGAGGGGATCGGCTCGTCCACCGCGATGTGCAGCATCAGGTTCTCCATACCGGTGTCGACCCACCGCGCGTTCGACACCCAGACCGTCCGGATCGCCGGGAACTCCGCGATCCGCCGCACCAGCGCCTGCCGCAACGCGATGGCCAGCACGTGCGTGGACGGGCGAAGCAGCAGTCGCTCCCCCGCCGCGTCCCGGCCGCGCTCCCGCATCGTGTGGCGCAGCAACGGCACCGGCACGCGGGCCCAGCCGCCGGGCGACTGCAGCGACAGCATCCCGACACCGGTCTGCGCCGCGATGTCCAGCAGCCGCAGGACGTCGCAGTGCACGGCACCGGCCGACTCCGGCAGTTGGTCCGAGCAGCACGCCTCGCTGACGTAACCGGGGAGAGCAGGACTTCCGTCCGAGTCCTTCAGGAAGAGCACGGACCCGTTCGCGTGCACGGGTACGAACACCCCGTGGTCGGCCAGCGCGGCCAGCAGCACCGAATCGTCGGCCTGGGCGTCGAGAGCAGCGGCGAGCGCGGAGTTCACGATCATTTCCTCCCCCAAGGAAAAACCCGGCCACCCCACAGCGGGATGACCGGGCCTGATCCTAGAGGTTACTTCGCGAGACCGTCCTCGATCGCCTTGATGATCGCCGGCCGCAGCTCGGCGGCCGAGATGATCGCGTCGACCGCCCCGACGTCGACCGCGCGCTGCACGCTGTGCACCCGGTCGAACTCGGCGGCCATCTCGTTCAGCTTCTCGGTCCGCACCGACTGCCGCGTCGACGTCAGCTCGGCGGTGAGGGCCGAGCGCTCGGCACCGGACGCCTCGGCCACCGCGGACTCCAGCTTCTTCACGCGCGGGTCGTTGGCCGTGCGGCCGTCCACCTCGCGGGCGAAGACCACGGCCGCGGCGGGCGCGCCGCCGATGACCGAGGCGAACGAGCCCTCGACCGCGAGCACCGTCATGGACGGGTTCAGGGCCTTGGAGAAGACCACGAACGCGCCGCCGTGGTACCGCGAGATCACGGTGAACACGATGGGGCCGCGGAAGTTGACGATCGCGCGCCCGATCTCGGCGCCGTACTCCAGCTGCAGTTCCCGCATGGATTCCGGCGAGCCGTCGAACCCGGACAGGTTGGCCAGCACCACCAAAGGCCTGTTGCCGGAGGCCGCGTTGATCGCGCGGGCCGCCTTCTTCGACGACTTCGGGAACAACGTGCCGGCGGTGTAGGTGTCCGGGCCGTCGGTGGGCGGGAAGCCGGTGCGGGCGACGCCGCGCGACTCGACGCCGAGCAGCGTCACCGGGATGCCGCCGAGGTGCACGTCCTGGACGACGGCGGTGTCGGCGTCGGCCATGCCGGCCCAGCGCTCCAGCACCTCGTGGTCCTGGTCGGACAGGGCGCGCATGACCGTGCGGATGTCGAACGGCTTCTTGCGGTCCGGGTTCGACTCGATCGAGAAGATCTCGCCGACGGTGTTGAACGGGCTGTCCCCCACCACGTGCGGGTACGAGGAGACGTCACGACCAACGGGGTCCGAAGTGGGCACGCGACGCGGACCGGTCTCGCCCGGTGCGACGTAGCTGTGCTCGTAGTGCCCGAGCAGCACGTCGAACGCCGACCGCAGGTTCGGGGCCCAGTACTGCGCCTGGCCGTTCGGGCCCATGACGCGGTCGTAGCCGCCGATGCCGTAGTTGTCCTCCGCCGAGACGCCACCGGAGAAGTCGAGCGCCTGCTTGCCGGTCAGCACCATCGCCGAGTCCGGGGTCATGACCAGGATGCCCTTGGTGTGCATGAGCATCGTGGCCTCGGCGTTCCAGTACGGCTGGGCGCCGACGTTGATGCCGTTGACGACGACGTTGATCTCGCCACCGTCCTGCGTGAACTCGACGATCCGCTTCAGCGCCGCGGCCACCCAGTCCATGTTCTCGACACCGGAGCTCATCGAGATCTTCGCGCCGGACGACAGCGAGAACCACTCCAGCGGAACGGAGAGCTCCTCGGCGAGGTCGATGGCGTGGATGACCCGCGAGCACTCGGGCTCGGCCAGCGCGCCCAGCGACTTCGTCGGGTCGCCGAGAAGCACCACGCGCTTCATGCCCTCGGGGTACGCGGGCGTCGGGGTGGTCACCACACCGACGACGATGCCGGCCTTGTTGCCACCGCGCGGGCGGTCGACCGGTACCAGCGCACCGTCGACGAGGTCGTGCTCCACGAACGACCCGCCGTCGCCGACGAGCATCTCGACCAGCTCGTACGGGTAGATCGTGCCGCGAGACTGGGCGCGCAGGACGTTCTGGCGGTAGTCGTCCAACGGCTGGATCGCGTTCGTCGGCGGCTGCACGAACGAGAACCGCACACCGGAACCGGCGTCGTTCGCGATCCGCACGGCGATGTCGGAGACGTCACCGGACGCGGGGTCCCTGCGGCGTGCCAGGAACAGGACCTCCTCGAGGTCCAGGCCGGCGGTCGTCGGCAGGACGCGCTGTGCGACCGCGTCCAGGTCCTTCGACCCGAGCTCGGTGGGCGGCCACGCGTAGAGCACCACGCGGTTCGTGGCCAGGCGGGTGCGGCCACCGGCCTGCGCGCGAGCCCTGCGGATGCCGTCCAGGCAGGTCGCCAGGACGTCCTCGGCGGCGGGCAGGGCCACGATCCGGCCCTCGTCGTCGCGCAACGGCGTCAGGTCGCGGACCTGGCCCAGCGCGACGAGGCGCTCGTCGGACTTGTTCGCCTTGGCGACCGCGCGGAACAGGTAGACGTCCTCGTCCACTGAGGACAGCCGGGTGAGGTCGAACTCCCGCAGCCGCTCCAGCTGCATGCGTTCGGCGATGCGCGGGTGCAGCCCGCGCACCAGCCTCTCCTCCGCGAACCCGTTGGACGACGGGCGGAACGTGAAGTGGTGGTGCATCGACTCGCCGCGGCGGCCCGCCACCGTGGTGGTGATGCGGGTGATCGTCGGCGGCAGCTGGTGCGCGGCGAGCGCGGCACCGAGGCCGGCGGCCATCTCGTCCTGGTCGGACGGTCCGCCGGGCCAGTTGACGTAGAGGTCCGCGACGACCGCGCTCCCGGTGCCGTGCTTGACGACGTCACCGATCGCGTCGGTCAGCGACGGGAACTCCACCGCGGTCGAGACGAGACGGGTCTGCTCCGGCTCGTTCTCCGCGATGAAGAACGCGCCGTGCACGCGCGGGTTCTCCAGCGCCTTCTTGGTGTAGTAGCGGCGGGCCAGCACCTCCAGCAGCGGGGTGTTGTCCGCGCCGGGCTTGCCGATGCGCTGGCCGAGCAGGCGCACCAGCGGTTCGGCCGACGCCACCATCGCGACGATCCGGTCCTCGCGGTCCGCCGCCTGCGGCTGCGCGTCGAGGTGGATCAGGTGCTTGCGGACCTCGCTGTGCACGCGGGCGCGGTTGCGGCGCACCAGCGGCTGGGCGAACCAGGTGAACACGACGCTGCGGGCGAGGTCGGCCACCGCCGGGTAGCGGACCTGCGTCGCGGCGACGATGTGCTCCAGCACCAGGCCGATCCGGACCTGCTCCGACTCGACCGGCGGCGCCTCCTGCACCCACTGGCGCAACAGGGTGGTCGCGACGGCCGCGTCGAACACGCCGCGGCGCAGCGCCACGAAGATCCGGAAGACGGCCTGCTCCAGCTCCGGCGTGCGGTCGAGCTCGGTGATGCCGTAGTGGCCGATCACGTTCTGCAGGCGGGCGCGGAAGCCCTCCGGCAGCGCCGCGCGGTCGGCGTCGAGCGTCTTGAGGTACGTGTGGAAGTGCTCGCGCGGGGAGTGGATGTGGTTCTCCGGCTTGGACTCCTCACCGGCGGGACGGTTGCGCGAGAGGTCGCACAGGTCGGCGAAGATGCCGAGCAGCTCGGCCTCCAGGACCAGCGGACGCTCCGGCAGGTCGCCCCGCGCGTCCATGTAGTTCTTCAGCACCCGCTCGGTGTCGGCGGCGGTGGTGTCGAAGCCCAGCAACAGGTTGCGCAGGTCGTCGATGCCGCTCGCGACGAGCTCCTCCGGCCGGACGTCCGTGCGCGGCGCGGGCAGTTCCAGCTCGACCGACGACTCGGACCTCTGCTCCTCGACTGCGCCGGCCTCGTCCTCGATCTCCTCCAGCTTGAGCAACGCGCCACCGGCGGGCACCTGGGTGCCGACGACGACGTTCAGCTCCCGGAGGCGGGCGCGGAACGGCGCGCGCAGCACCGTCTCCATCTTCATCGCCTCGAGCACCAGGACCGGAGCCCCGGCCTCGACCTCGGCACCGACCGCGAGCGGCGTGGCGACGACGAGCGCGGGCATCGGTGAGCGCAGGACACCGCCCTCGTCACGGGTGACGCGGTGGGTGACCCCGTCCACCTCCACCTGGTGGACCGGGCCGTGCGTGCCGGTGACGACGCGGAACCGCTCGCCGTTGACGGTGATCTGGCCGACGTGGTGGTCGAACCGCTCGACGTCGACGTCACCGGTCAGCACGGTCTCGGAGTCGGCGGGGGCCACGCCGACGCGGTAGCTCGTGGCGCCGACGCGGGCGACGGTCACGACGTACGGCTGGCCGCGCAGCACGAACTCCAGCTTGACCGCGCCCTCGTGGTTCGTGCGCGGCTGGCCGCCGCGCGCGGACGCCAGCAGCGCGGTGCGGTTGATCTGCTCCTCGTCCTCGTACACCTCGATACCGGCGGCCGCCAGGGCGATCGCGGAGTGGCGGTGCGAGATCAGGCCGCCCTCGGCGCGGACCCGGTCGATCCACGAGGTGTCGGCGGAGCCGTCGATCACGGCGGGCTCGTCGAGCAGGTCGAGGACGAAGCTCTTGTTGGTCGTGCCGCCCTCGATGATGACGGTCGTCTCGGCCATGGCGCGGCGCAGCTTGCCCAGCGCCTCGTCGCGGGTGCGGCCGTACGCGATGATCTTCGCGATCATCGAGTCGAAGTCGGCGGGGATCTGCGAGCCCTCGGCCACACCGGTGTCGACGCGGATGCCGGGGCCGGCGGGCAGCTCCAGCCGAACGATCGTGCCGGGGCACGGCGCGAAGTCGCGGTCCGGGTCCTCGGCGTTCAGGCGGGCCTCGACGGCGTGGCCGAGCTCGACGGGCTTGGGGCCCTCCAGCCTGCCACCGCCCGCGACGTGCAGCTGCGCCTTGACCAGGTCGAAGCTCGTGGTGATCTCGGTGATCGGGTGCTCGACCTGCAGGCGGGTGTTGACCTCGAGGAACGCGAAGAGCTTCTCGCCGGGGTGGTAGAGGAACTCGACGGTGCACGCGCCGCGGTAGCCCACCGCGTTCGCGAGCCGCTCGGCCGACGTCTTCAGCTCGTCGACCTGGTGCTGGTCCAGCACGCAGGAGGCCGACTCCTCGATGATCTTCTGGTTGCGCCGCTGCACCGAGCAGTCGCGGACGCCGAGCGCCCACGCCGTGCCCTGGCCGTCGGCGATGACCTGCACCTCGACGTGCCGGGCGCCGGTGACCAGGCGCTCCAGGAACATCACGCCGGAGCCGAACGCGCGCTCGGCCTCCATGCTGGTGCGGTCGAAGTTCTCTTCCATCTCAGCTGGTGAGGTGATCTTGCGGATTCCCCGGCCGCCACCACCGGCGGTCGCCTTGAGCATCAGCGGGTAGGTGACCTCCTCGGCCACCTTCAGGGCGTGCTCGAGGTTCTCGACGGCACCGCGCGACCACGGCGCGACCGGGACGCCGACCTCCTCGGCGATCAGCTTCGAGCCGATCTTGTCGCCGAGCTTGCGCATGGCCTCGGCGGACGGGCCGACGAACGTGACGCCGACCTTCTCGCACAGTTCGGCGAACTCGGGGATCTCGGCGACGAAGCCCCAGCCGACCCACGCGGCGTCGGCCTTCGTCTCGACCAGCGCCTTCTCCAGCACCTGCAGGTTCAGGTACGGACGGTCCGCCGCCAGGCCGAGGTTGTAGGCGAGGTCGGCTTCCCGGACGAAGGGCGCGGACTTGTCGACATCGGTGAACAGGGCGACGGTCTCGATCCGTTCCCCTGACTCCGCGGCGAGTTCACGGACGGCGTGGATCAGCCGCATTGCGGCTTCCCCGCGGTTGACGATCGCTACACGACTGAACAACGACTTCTCTCCTCGCGGACAGACAACCTCAGCGGCAGTCGCCGCCCAATCGATGTACACACTCTCGTCTACTACCCGGTAACAAAACCGCTGGAGCGGAACGAGTTGAGCAGCGTGCTTTGTATGAAACCAACAAGGCACCAGGTCCTCGGCACAGCTTCACTTGAGCCCGTGTCCCAACTCACGACGAGTGGTGTCGGCCCGGTCACAGAGGTGTTCTGACCGAAAGAACGCGGGTCCTCCCCCTTGTCCGCACCGGGGGAGGGCCCGTCCGGCTCAGGACTGCGGGATCCGGATCACGGTCCCAGGGGTGATCACGTTGGGGTTCGTGATTACGTGCGGGTTGGCCCGCACGAGGCGCGGGTAGAGGTTGCCGGAGCCGTAGAACTGCGTCGCGATGCCCCACAGCGTGTCACCGGGCTGGACCTCGTACTCCTGGTAGACGCGGTAGCCGGGCACGATCCGCGGCCCGTACACGACCGGCACGATGATCTTGTCGAGTTCGGCGCCGTCCTGGGGCGACACCCAGAACACCTCGACGTAGAGCCGGTCGAGCGTGAACGCCGCACCCGACACGTCGACCCGTACCTGGAACTGGCCGTGGCCGCCGGTCCCGTCTCCGGCTGTGAACCCGCCCACGACCTCGTCGTGACCCTCGTGGATGCGGTAGTCGAACTGCGCCTCGAACGCGCCGCCCGCGGTGCCGGCGATGTGGACGTGGCTCCCGACCAGGCCTTGCGGCCGGGGCTGCTGGATGTCGATGGACATGTTTCCCCTTCCTCCACCAGTAGGTCGTGGCGAGGGAGAGGGTCGTTGCCGGGGGTCACCCCGCTGGCGCAACGGCTGGTGGTGGAGGTCGGAGTCGAACCGACTGTGCACGGGGCTCCCGTTTTACAGACGGGCGGGGCTCCACAGCCCCCTCTCCACCATTGTTCGAGCACACGAAAAAGCCGCCCCCACCCGTTCTCACGGTGAGGGCGGCTCTCGACGCCGACGACGCCTTACGGCATCACGACGGAGAGCCTGAGCTGGGCGGATAGCTGCGATAGCGGCGCATGCGGGCAACCTTGCCGGAGCGTCCGCACGGCGGTCAACCATTTATCTCCGCATTCGCGGGAAACGTGGCCACGCGGTAGAGCGATATGCAGGCGTGAAGGTCGTGGGGCGTGCCCGTGAACTCGCCGCGGCACGGTCGTGGCTGGCAGCGAAGACCGGACGGCTGGTGCTCTGCGGCGGTGAACCGGGCATCGGCAAGACAAGGCTGGCCCAGGAACTGGCCGGGCACGCGCTCGCGCTCGGCCGGGAGGTCGTGTGGGGGCATTGCGTCGAGACCGAGGGTGCACCCGCGTTCTGGCCGTGGCGGCAGGTGCTGAAGGCGGCCGGCGCCGATCCGGACCGCGTGCTCGCCCACGACGCCGAGGTGCCGCAGGACAGGTTCCGGGTGTTCGACGCGGTCGCGTCCGCACTGGACCGCGACGGCCTGGTGATCGTCGTCGAGGACGTCCACTGGGCCGACGAGGCGTCACTGCTCGTGCTCGCCCACCTCGCCACCCACCTGCGCGGCGTGCTGCTGTTCGCGACCTTCCGCGACCCGTGCCCAGCGGTCGCGGACCTCATGCGCTCGGCCGACCGGATCGACCTGCACGGGCTGTCCGCGGCCGAGGTCGCCGAACTGGCGGGCGCCGAGCACGCGGCCACGATCACGGAGCTGACCAGCGGCAACCCGTTGTTCGTCACGGAGATCGCCCGCGCGGTCGAGGACGGCACGTGGCGCGCGGACCAGCCGCCGCGCAGCGTCCGCGACATCGTCACCGCCCGCCTCGCCCGGCTCTCCCCCGCCGCCCGTGAGCTGATCAGGACGGCGGCGCTGATCGGCCGCGACTTCGACCTCGGCCTCGCCGAGGCGGCCTCGGGAGTGCCCGTCAGCGCGCTGGACGAGGCGGCGACGCTGATCGACGCGACCGGGCACCGGTTCGTGCACGCACTGACCAGGGACGCGGTCGAGGCCGCGCTCACCCCCGCCGAACGCCGCGCGCTGCACCGCCGGATCGCCGGGGTGATGGCGGACAGCACGCGCTACGCGGACGTCGCCCGGCACTGGAACGCCTGCGGTGCGACGCAGGAAGCCCGCACGTGGACGATCCGCGCGGCGCAGGACGCGGTGAAGCGGCTCGCCTACGAGGAAGGTGCACGCCTCTACCGGGCCGCGGCGACTCTCGAGGACAGCCACGAGGTCCAGGTGGCGCTGGGCCGGGCCGCCTACTTCGCCGGGGACCTCGCGGGGTGCGTCCAGGCCGCCCAGCGCGCCGCCGAACTGGCCGCGACTCCCGAGGAGATCGCGGAAGCCGCACTGGTCCTCGAGGCCGCGCCCGGCGCGGGCGTCAACGCGATCGCGACCCCGTTGTGCGACAACGCTCTTCGCCACGACGTCAGCCCGCCCACGCGCGCCCGGCTGCTCGCCCAGCGCAGCCACCTGGCGTTCTACCGCGGTGAGCAGCACCGGCTCGACGAGCTCAGCCGGGAGGCCCTGCGCCTGGCACGGGGTGACGACCGCGCGCTGGC
The DNA here is from genome assembly GCF_024648825.1 of Lentzea californiensis. Classification (GTDB taxonomy): domain Bacteria; phylum Actinomycetota; class Actinomycetes; order Mycobacteriales; family Pseudonocardiaceae; genus Lentzea; species Lentzea californiensis. The sequence continues at coordinate 164,974 of NZ_JANBBE010000003.1, read as the reverse complement.
GGAGGCGTTGCACGCCAGGCAGGAGGCGTGTCCCGGGCCGGCGGGCCGGGCCGAACGACTCGGCCTCGCCACCGAGATGATCGTCCTGGCCCACCGCACGCACAGTCCGCGCGGTGCGATGTGGGGGTCGCTGTGGCGCATCCACGCGCTGGTCGAGAGCGGCGAACTCGCTGCCGCGCAGGAGGAACTGCCGGCGCTCAAGCTCGCCTGCGAACGCGTCGGCGGCCAGGTCCCGTTGTGGCACCTCGACGTCGTGACGGCGTGCATCGCCCAGGCACAGGGCCGTTTCGCGGAGGCCCAGGAGGTCGGCCGGCGGGGCTACGACCGGATGCGGGTGATCGAGCGCGAACCGGCGTCGGGCGCCTACTTCGCCCTGCAGTGCGGGCTTTCCTGCCACCTCGGCCCCACCGGGGCCGGCCTGGCGCTGGCCCGCCACTTCCACGACCCGCCGCCGCGGTTCCGGCTGATGTCGAAGCTCACGCGGGCGTTCCTGTTGCTGCGCGCGGGTCTGCGCGACGAGGCGCTGGAGTTCTACCGGCGCTCCGGCCCGGTCGCCGAGTGGGACCTGCCCGCGTTCTTCGTGCTGCCCGGGCTGGTCGACGCCGTCCTGGTGACGGCGGGGCTGGGCCTGACCGGCGACCTGCGCGTGATCCTGCCCCGGCTCGCGGAGTTCCGCGGCGAGCACGCGGCCGGCAACGGCGTCGCGTACATGGGCCCGGTGACCCTCGCGCTGGGGCGGGGTCACCTGGCTCTCGGTGAGCACGAGCAGGCCGTCGCAGACCTCACCGCGGCCGTCGACGAGGCCTCTCAGGCGGGCGCCCCGGCGTTCGCCGCCGAGGCCCGCTGGCACCTCGCGGCGGCGTTGCGCGCCCTGGGCCGCGAGGCCGACGCCGTGCAGCGCGCCGCCGACCGGGCGATCCGCGCGCTGGGCATGACGGCGTTCACCACGACCGAGCTGAGCAGCCGCGAGCACGAGGTCGCGACGCTGGTCACCGAGGGCCTGACGAACCGGCAGATCGCGCACCGCCTGGTGATCTCCGAGCGGACCGCCCAGAACCACGTCCAGCACGTCCTCACCAAGCTCGGTTTCAGCACCCGCAGCCAGATCGCGGCCTGGATGAGTACCGCACCGAGTACTCCGGCGGATGGCTGACCAGCGCGAACTTCCTACCTTGGGAGCCACACCGACCGAGGAGGACCCCATGTGGCTCACCATCGCGACCCCGCCCACCCAGTCCCTCGACCAGCTCGACCAGGTGATGGGCGCGGCCGCACCCGACGGCCTGCGCGCCCGCTACGCCTGCCGGGCGGACGGCGAGTTCCGGATCATCGCCGTGTGGGAGAGCAAGGACCACGCCGACCGCTTCTTCCGCGAGGTGCTCGGCCCCGTCCTGGCCCGTGTGCTCGGCCCCGAACCGGCCGGAGCACCCACCATGACGGGCATGGAGGTGCTGCGGGAGTTCATCCCGGCCGTCACCGGGTAGCCACCTCACATGCGACCAGTACAAACGGCAGCCTCGGTGGTGGGAGCGGTGTTCCTGCTCGTCGGTGTGCTCGGCTTCATCCCGGGCATCACGACGCACTACGACGAGCTGAGCTTCGCCGGCCACTCGGGCGCGCTCCTGTTCGGCCTCTTCGCCGTCTCCGTGCTGCACAACCTCGTGCACCTGCTGTTCGGCGCCCTCGGCCTGCTCGCCGCGAAGCGGTCCCAGTTCGCCCGCGTGTTCCTGGTGGCGGGCGGTGGCCTCTACGTGTTCCTGTGGGTCTACGGCTCGGCCATCGGCGAGCACACCGACGCGAACTTCCTGCCCGTCAACACGGCCGACAACTGGCTGCACCTCGGCCTCGGCGCGGGCATGATCGTGCTCGGGGTGGCCACGACCGCGGTCGAACGCTCGCGCAGCAACTCGCCCGTCAACTGAGGCCCGTCAGTCGAGGCCTGTCAGTTGAGGACGGCGATCGACAGGTTCAGGGCCGCCGCGAAGCTCACCCAGCCCAGGTAGGGCACGAGGAGCAGGCCGGCGGCCTTGCTGCGCCTGGAGAAGACCACGATCACCGCGACGATCGCGAGCCACAGCACCAGGATCTCGGCGAACGCCACCCAGAACCACCCGAGCCCGAAGAACAACGGCGTCCAGGCCGCGTTCAGCACGAGCTGCACGCCGAACAGGGTCAGCTCACGCCTCGTGGCCCCGGCCCGCCACGCCAGCCAGCCGGCGACCGCGATCATCACGTAGAGCAGCGTCCACACCGGACCGAACAGCCACGGGGGCGGCGCCCAGGAAGGCTGCTCCAGCGCCATGTACGTCGACCCGGCGGACACGGAGAACAGGGACCCCACCACGGCGGTCACCAGCACCGCTGCCGCGAACAGGCCGAGAGCGCGGAGCGGATGGCGTTCGGATACCAGCGTCATGCCTGGGTGATACCCGTTCACGAGCCCTGCGAAGCGCCGACGGCCGCCACTCCGGACCGTCCACGACGAACGGTCCGAGGTGGCCGCGCGACTACTTCCTCTTGCCGGTGAACAGGTCCTTGACCTGGTTCCCGCGGCGGCGCAGGCCCCACTTCGTCACGCGGATCAGTGCCTCGCGGACGATGTTGCCGCTCATCTTCGACTCGCCGAACTCGCGCTCGAGGAACGTGATCGGCACCTCGCGCACCCGGAAGCCCAGCTCGAGCGTGCGCCACAGCAGGTCGATCTGGAAGCAGTACCCGGCCGACGCGACCGAGGCGAGGTTCAGCTTGCGCAGGGTGTCCGCGCGGAACGCGCGGTAGCCACCCGTCATGTCGCGGATGTTCGCGCCCAGCGCGAGCCGCGAGTACAGCGAGCCGCCCAGCGACAGGAACTTGCGCTGCGCGGGCCAGTTCACGACCTCGCCGCCCGGCACCCAGCGCGACCCCAGCACCAGGTCGGCCTGCGGCAGGGCGTCGAGCAGCCGGTGCAGCTGCTCCGGGGCGTGCGAGCCGTCGGCGTCCATCTCGCAGATGACGCCGTAGTCGCGGTCGAGCGCCCACTGGAAGCCCGCGACGTACGCGGCGCCCAGCCCGGCCTTCTCGGTGCGGTGCATCACGTGGACGCGGTCGTCCGCGGCCGCCATCTCGTCGGCGAGCTGGCCGGTGCCATCGGGGCTGCCGTCGTCGACCACCAGCACGTGCACGTCGGGCAGTGCCGTGTGCAGCCTCTTGACGATCTTTCCGATGTTGTCCCGCTCGTTGTACGTCGGGATCACCACCAGCACCTGCCCGAGTTCCTGGTCAGGCTGCTGCGCCATTCGAGTCCTTCCGTCGTCGGGTGAAGCCCAGCGCCAACGCCGCGAGGCCCGCAGCGGTGATCACCCACTCGGGCCAGGCTCCTAGCCAAGTCGCCAGAGTAGTCTGCGACCGCAGCGGCAGTGTCGCGACCAGGGCACCAGGCTCGAAGAGCCCAGTCTTCCGAGTGACGGAACCGTCGGGTTCGACGATCGCGCTGACCCCCGAGGTGGCCGCCACGACCACGGCCCGGCCGTGCTCCACCGCCCGCAGTCTGGACATGGAAAGCTGCTGGTAGGTCATCTCCGTGTACCCGAACGTGGCGTTGTTCGTCGGGATCGCGATGATCGTCGCGCCGGCCGTCACGGAGTCGCGGACCACTGAGTCGAACGCCACTTCGTAACATGTGTCAAGTGCGACCTTCGCGGGCCCCATGACGAAACCCTCCGGGTCCGTGCCGGGCTGGAAGACGCCCGCCCGGTCCACCTCGGAGGCGAACAGCCGGAAGAACGACCGCATCGGCATCGTCTCGCCGAACGGCTGCAGCTTGCGCTTCGTGTAGGTGTCCGTGGGCCCCTTGCCGGGCTCCCACAGCACCACGGTGTTGCGCGGCAGCCCGTCGTTCTTGTCGAGGATCACCGCACCCACCGCGATCGGCGCCTTGATGGCGTCGGCGGCCGCGTCGAGCACCGCGGCGGCGTCCGGGTTGCGGAACGGGTCGATGTCCGACGAGTTCTCCGGCCAGATGACGATGTCGGGCTGCTTCTCCCTGCCCGCGGCGACGTCGGCGGCCAGCTGCCGGGTGCGCTTGGCGTGGTTGTCGAGCACGGCCCGGCGCTGCGCGTTGAAGTCGAGCCCGGCGCGCGGCACGTTGCCCTGGATCGCGGCGACGGTGACGGTCCCGGCGGAGGCGTCCACCCCCACGGGCACCACCAGGCCCACGACCAGCGGCACCGCGAACAGCGGAAGGCCGAGCTTCCAGTTCTTCGTGAGCCAGAACAGCCCGAAGCCGGTCAGCACCACCGCGAACGTCACCAGCGGTGCCCCGCCCAGTGACGCGAGCGGCAGGAACCAGCCCTCCGGCTGCCCGAATGCGATCTTGCCCCAGGTGAAGCCGCCGAACGGGACCACACCGCGCAGCGCCTCGTCCGCCACCCACAGGCACGCGGCCCACAGCGGCCAGCCCGGCACGCGCGACGCGAACGCCGTCGCGGCGGTGCCGATCGAGATCATCAGGGCGCACACCAGCGCCAGCGGCAGCCACGCGATCAGGCCGACGAACTCACCGGTCCACCGCAGCAGCGGCACCATGAACCCGAGCCCGAACAACAGCCCGTACCCGAATCCGGCACGCGCGCGCCGGCCGTGGATCACGTGCGCGAGCAACGCGAACCCGACCGGCGCCAGGAACCACAGCGGGCGCGGCGGGAAGCTCAGGTAGATCAGCACGCCGCCGGCGACGGCGAACGCCATGCGCGACAACACCGGACGGCTCACTCTGCGCCTGCGCGCGGGCAGTTCCGGCGATTCCGCCGCGATGGGGGGTGCGACCACCGGATCAGCGTACGAGCCGTGGGGGTACAGAGGACGTACGACCCACGTCGGCCTAGTGCGGAGCGGCTGTCCGGGACGGTTCGCAGTGGACAGCCGAAGGGCCGAACCCCCGTTGAGCGGAACGGCCGATGGCCGGTTGAGCTGCACCGGCCCGGCGAGGTAACGATCCTTCCCGCATCGCCTCCAGTCGAGACGGAAAAGGTCGACGAGCACGAGCTCCGTTCCCTGTTTCGGTAAGGTTCGGGCTAAATCAGGAGGTGACGGATGCCCCGTCCAAGCGTGGAAGCCGAACGCAAGGCGCAGATCCTCGCGTCCACCTGCAAGGTGATCGCGGCTGAGGGCTTCCGCCATCTCCGGGTGTCCGACGTGGCCAAGGACGCCGGCGTGTCCGGCGGCACGGTCCACTACTACTTCGAGACCAAGCGCGAACTCACCGACGCGGCCTTCGAGCACTGCTTCGAGGTCTCGGTGGCACGCCGCCGCTGGATCCTCGAGTCCGACGAGCCGCCGCTCTCGCGCCTGCGCATGGTGGTCGAGTCGTACCTCCCCGAGGGCGCCGAGACCGTGGAGGCGTGGAAGGTCTGGGTCGAGCTCTGGGTCGAGGCCATCCGCAACCCCGAGCTGCAGGAGCTCAACGAGCGCTTCTACGGCGAGTGGCGGGACATCGTCGCGAGCATCTTCCGCGACGGCCAGGCCTCCGGCGACATCCACCTGTCCGGCGACCCGCTCGAACTGGCGAACATGATGGTCAGCATGCTCGACGGCCTCGCACTCCAGGTGCTCGCGGGCTCGCGGGCCATGACGGTGGACACCATGCGCACCACGTGCCTCAGGTTCGTCGACCAGCTCTCGACCGCCAACGTCTGACAGCCCGCCGCTGTTGCAGTCCGGACCCCTGAGATCGCGTGACCTGCCTCATCCGGGTCGAACCAGGGTTGGTCCCGATGTGGGAAACGCCTGACAGCGGGCATCCTGGGTCTATGACCACGACAGTTGCTTTGAGCAGGCCCAGGACCAACCGGATGATCGCGGGCGTCTGCGCGGGGCTCGCCCAGCGCTGGGGGATGAAGGCGGGCACCGTGCGCTTTCTGTTCCTGCTGTCCTGCCTTCTGCCCGGACCGCAGTTCGTCGTCTACCTCGTTCTCTGGGTGATGCTGCCCGACCGCGGCTACTGATCTGCCGCGGGAACGCCGCCCACCTCTCCGGGTGGGCGGCCGTTTCGTCGAAAGACGAACAGCCTCAGCCGGTGCGCCCGGTGACCAGGCGCAGGAACGCCTCCCACGCGGCCGGCTCGACCGGCAGGTGGGCGGCGGGAGCCTTGGAGTCCCGGATGCCGACGCCGTGCCCGATCTCGACGCAGTCCTGATCGGTCGGGCTGTAGCTGCTCTTCCGCCACTCGGCCATCCGAGTCGCCTCCTCAGGAAACGATGCTGGTGATCAACTCCCTGGATTCTTCCCTACCGAGGGCAACGCGGTCCATCTGCTTCACCACATCCTGGTAGAGGCCGATCGATGCCTTGTCATCGAGAAACAGCGCCGAGTTCAACCCACCTTGATACGCGACCGATTCGTACTTCTCGAACTTCAACAGGGTGAAGTCACCGGTCAGCGCACGCCCTGCAGGCAGTACTCGCAAAGTGATGTACGGCCGCACCAGCATGCGAAGCAACTCGTGAAGCTGCTCAGACATCACGTCAGCGCCACCGACCGATGAGTACAGCACCGGCTCGTAGACGTAGAAGACGAACTTCTTGTGCCCTGCGACGATGCCGCGCCTTTCGATCCGAGCCGCGACCCACTCTGCGATGTCCTCGTCCTTGACGAAGGGGGAGTCCGCGGCAGCGGCGCGTGCGTAAGGCTCGATCTGCAACAGCCCCGGGATGAACAACGAGCTCCAGATCACGATCTCCTTGGCAAGCCGCTCGTGCTGGATCAGCGTCCGGACGTGAGGCGGCAACACCGACTCGTAGAGCTGCAGCCAGCCCTTCTCCCTCGACTCCAGGAAGAGTCCCTTGAGGTACTGGAACTCGTCCGGCTTCACCCCGCACACACCCAGCAGGTAGGTGAACTCCTCCAGCGAGGTGCCGCCTTTGCCGTTGACCAGGTCCGACAACTTGGCGTGCTCCCAGCCGAGCCGTCGCGCCAGCTCGGCTTCCTTCAGGCCGGTGCGGGCGATCATGGCGCGCAGGTTGTCGCCGAACTCGCGACCCAGCACAGTGGACACTCTTTTTGGCATGGCCGAGAAATTAGTCCCGCCCGTCCCTCCTCCTCCATCATTTCGGATCCAAATTGACTCGAAAGAAGCAGGCGTAGAAGGGTTCTACGAATTTCACCGGTTCTCCTCCACGGGTATGCCGGCCAGTTCCTCCGTGAGGCTCGTGAACGCCTCCGGCTCCACCCGGAACCAGCCGTCGAACGGCTGGGTCATCCCCGCGCACAGCACGCAGACGAGCGCCAGCACGGCCGAGATCAGGCTCATCTGCAGGATGTGCCGCTTGCGCGCCGTGAACCCGATCATCATCGGGAACACGATCATCGCGATGGCACCCGCGATCGTCCCGATCAGCATGATCCGGCCGGTGTTGTCCAGGCCACTGGCCGAGTCCAGCCGGTCGCGCCGCAGGTCGGTGATCTCCCGCATCCGTTCCAGCGACCGCTCGCGCGCGCTCTTCACCTCGTCCGGTGACGCGGGCAGCGACAGGATCTCGCTGTGCAGCGAGTTCAGCGCCCCGGTCGTCCTCTCGTCGGACTCCCCCACCGCCAGCTTGGGCCATTCCTGGTCCGCCACCAGTTTCGGGTACTCGGTGAGCAGCGTGCGGATGTGGTCGCGTTGCGGTTGCGGCATCACGGCGGTCTGCCAGTAGACGTCGGCGACCGCGGCGGCCTCCCGCGAGGCGTTGTCCCCGGCGGCGCCGCTCTCCTCCCAGACGATCACCACGTAGAAGGCCAGCGCGACGATGAACAGGCCGCTGATCACCGCGCCGAGGAAGCCGCGCGAGTCCGCGTCCCTGTCGTCGGCCTGCTCGTGGGCACGGGAACGCCCGAACAGGATGCAGGCGATCACCGTGACGACCACCGACACGAGAACGATGACTAGCGCGGTCCACATGGCCTCAATCTCCCCACAGCGGACACCGTTTGACCACCAACACCACGCTTCCCGGCACTCTTCCCCGCCCGACAAGAGCAATGGGCGTTGATCAAGTGCACAGCAAGTCCACTTCGAACGGCCGACGTGAAAGCCTTTGACACGAACAGGAGAACCAGCGACGTCCGTCCCCGACGGAGAGTGACGACGCGATGATCAACGGGCGGTGACAACGCCGTCGAACCGTGCCAACCTGTGCGCCGACCGACCGGAAGGCCTGGCATGCGTGTACCGATCCTCATCGCCGTCGTGCTGCTGGTTCCGCTGCTCACCCCGGGGCCGCCGGTCGCCGCGGCCGAGGTGTGGCGCACCCAGTTCGACGAGGCGGTGTACGGGGACGTCACGGTCGTCGGCAACTCCGTCCTGACCTGCCCGACGCCCGAGCAGGCGGGCCCGCACCCCAAGTACTCCCCGAAGTCCTGTGTGGACGCCCTGAACCGCAAGGGGCACGGGCCGTCCGCGCTGAACAACGGCCACCGCATGTCGTGGACCGACGTCGACGACGACCCGGCGACGTTCACCTCCTCCAGCGCCCAGCTCGCCATCCCGGCCGGCGCGACCGTCGCCTACGCCAAGCTCGGCTGGGCGGGCAGCGCGACCTGCCGCGACGATGTGCCCCCACCCGGCACCCCGCAGGACCCCGTCACGTTCAACGGCACCCGCGTCAGCCCCGGCCGGTTCGTCATCGACGGGCCGGACCTCTCCCACACCGACAACGCCTTCTACAGCGCCGAAGCCGACGTCACGCGGGCGCTGACGAGCGGCACCGTGACGGTCGGCAACGTCTGGGCACCGCAGGGGTTCGACTGCTTCGGCGGCTGGTCGCTGACGGTCGTGTGGAAGTTCCCGCACGCCACCGCGGCAGCACCCGCGAAGCGGCACATCGCGGTGCACGGCGGACACGTCCGGCTCCCCACCGGGAAGCCGGTGCTGCACACCCCGATCGCGCCGACGCACCCCACCGGTGGGGACATCCGCGTGGGCCTGACCGCGTACGAGGGCGACTGGGCCACGGACGGCGACCAGATGCTGATCAACGGCGCCGCGGTCGGCGGGCGCAACGCGTTCGTGTCGTCCGCACAGGGCGCCCCGTACCCCAACAACATGAGCGTCGACGCGCGCACGGTGACCGTCGGCGCGAACGTCCTCAAGCCCGGCACGAAGAGCGCTGAACTGGCCTTCCGGAGAGACGAGGACGCGTTCCTCGTCCAGAGCATCGCGTGGTCGTTCCCGCTCCCCGAGCTCACCCTCACCGTCGACCCGGCCAACCCCGCCGCGCACCCGAAGGACACCGTCGCGCAGACCGCGACGGTCACCAACGCCGGTGACGCGCCCGCAACGGGCGTGACGGTGTGCGGCCAGCAGGTCGGCACGATCGCCCCGCACGCCACGGCGACGCGCACGTGCTCGTCCACGGCGGCCGACGACGACTACCCCACGACGGTCGCGGTGAGCGGCACCAGCCTCGCGGGCGATCCACTCGCGGCGCAGCGGTCGTCGCCCGTGGACGTGCTGCACCCGGCGTTGCGCGCGACCACCGCGACCGAACCGGTGACGGCGCTCCCGGGCCAGGCCGTGAAGTTCACGACGACGGTCACGAACACCGGCGACACCCCGCTCTACGGCCTGGCCGCCCGTGCGGCCGCCGGGTGCGACCCCATGCAGGGTCAGCTCGATCCCGGCGCCACCTCGAAGGTGGACTGCACGGCACCGGCGGGCGACGAGAGCGGCGCGCTGACCGCGACCGTCTCGGCCGCCGACAGGATCGGCGGCAAGGTCGAGGCGTCGGCGTCCGTGCGGGTCCAGGTGATCTACCCGCGGCTGACCATCAGCGCGGTCTGGTCGAAGGACCGCGCACGGGACGGCGAGGTCGTCACCGTCACGGTCACGGTCGGCAACCCGTCCGAGGTGCCGATCGCGAACGTCCAGGTGAACGGCGAGCCCGCCGCGTGCCGCCGGACGTTCCCGGTGCTGGCACCCCGCACCCGCGTCACCTACACCTGCCAGGTCACCGCGCCGATGAACGCCCGGCTGACGGTGTCCGGCGCGGGTGCCGGCGGAGCGATCAGCGCGAGCGCGATCGTCCGGATCGAGTCGGTGAGCGCCCCGCTCCCGCCGGCTCCCGAGCCGCCCGCACCGGCACCGGACGTACCGGCGCCGGACGTACCGGCGCCCCCGCAGCCGGTCGCGCACGTCCAGCAGGTGTCGAAACCCGCGGTCGGCGGTGTGGCGGCGATCATCGGGATGATCGGCATGGTGGTGGTCGCGAGCGCGTTGTCCGGGCTGGGGCGGCGCTGAGACCCCGCGAATTCGGTTTCGCGGTGCGAGGACGGACGTGTTGCTTCAGAGCCGGATGCGGTAGAAGGGTCCTGTGGAGATCACCGCCTTCCTCGACCGCAAGCTCGCCCGCAGGTTCCGGACCTACGACACCGACGGCGACGGGTACGTCGAGCGGGAGGACTTCACCCAGGCGGGCGAGCGGACCACGAAGGCGTTCGGGCTGGCGGCGGACGACCCGAAGGCCGTGCGGTTCCACGACATGCTGATCGGGCTGTGGGAGCACCTGGCGTCGGTCACCGACCTGGACGGCGACGGGCGGATCAGCGTCGAGGAGTACAAGAACGCGTTCGCGAACGGGCTGCTGGAGACGCCGGAGTCGTTCGACGAGGGTTACCTGCCGTTCCTGGACGCGGTGATGGCGGTCGCGGACGAGGACGACGACGGCAAGCTGACGCTCGAAGAGCACGTGAAGTGGACCGGCGCGTTGATGAACCTCTCGGAGCGCGACGCGCGCGGGATCCATGACCTGCTGTCCGACGAGGACGGCCTGCTGTCCACAGAGGCCTTGCTGGCGGCCATCCGGGAGTTCTACTTCTCCGAGGACCCCGCCGAGGCGGGCAACTGGCTGCTGGGGTCGTTGGACTGACGTGCTGCTGAAGACGCTGCAGGAGTGCGCGGCACGGGCCCAGCCCGCCGCGCACGTCGAAGAGGCGGGCGGCTGGTGGCTGCGGCACTCCCCCGGCGACGCCTGGTGGGTGAGCGCGGTGCTGCCGCACGACCGCGAGGACCGGGTCGCCCAGGCCGAGGAGTTCTGCGCCGAACGCGGGGCCGGGGCGCGGTTCCAGATCACGCCGGGCGTGTGCGCGGACGACCTCGACCGGAGGCTGGACGACCGGGGTTACGCACGGGGGCACGACATGTCCCTGCAGATCGCGTCGACCTCCGAGGTGCTGCGCCAGTCCCACTCGGACGCGGGCGAGGTGACGGCGCGGCCGACCGGCGAGTGGCTCGCGGCGTGGCAGGCCGTGACCACGAGGGACGTCAGCGCCGAACGAGACCTGCTCAGCCGCGTCGAGCACCCGTCCGCCTACGCCCACGCCGAGGTGGACGGCCAGGTGGTAGCAGTGGGCCGCGCGGTGACCGAAGAGGGGTGGGCAGGGGTGTTCGGCATGGCGACACTCCCGCACGCACGCGGTCAGGGTGCCGCACGGTCCGTGCTCGCCGCACTGGCCTCCTGGGCAGCCGCGCGCGAGGCGAACCACATGTACCTGCAAATGGAGAAGGCGAACACCACGGCGTTCCGGCTGTACGAGCAGACGGGGTTCCGCGAGGTGTGCACCTACCACTACCGGATTCACGGGTGATCAATCACGAATCAAGAAGGCAGAGCCGAGTGGCGCGAGCTAGCTTTGCGCCATGACCAGGACAGCACCGAGGGCGCATGATGCCGACACCCACGACCTGATCCGCGTGCAGGGCGCGCGGGTCAACAACCTGCGCGACGTCGACGTGGAGATCCCGAAGCGCCGGCTGACGGTCTTCACCGGTGTCTCCGGGTCCGGCAAGAGCTCGCTCGTGTTCGGCACCATCGCCGCGGAGTCGCAGCGGCTGATCAACGAGACCTACAGCGCGTTCATCCAGGGCTTCATGCCGACGCTGCCGCGTCCCGAGGTGTACCTCCTGGAGGGCATCACCACGGCGATCCTGGTCGACCAGCAGCGGATGGGCGCCGACCCGCGCTCGACCGTCGGCACCGCGACCGACGTGAACGCGATGCTGCGCATCCTGTTCAGCCGCCTCGGCACCCCGCACATCGGTGGCCCGCAGGCGTTCTCGTTCAACGTCGCCTCGATCTCCGGCGCGGGCGCCGTGACGATCGAGAAGGGCGGCCAGAAGGTCAAGGAGCGCCGCGAGTTCTCCATCACCGGCGGCATGTGCCCGCGCTGCGAGGGCCGTGGTCAGATCTCCGACATCGACCTGACCGAGGTCTACGACGAGTCGAAGTCGATCATCGAGGGCGCGATCAAGGTGCCCGGCTACAACGTCGACAACCAGTGGACCGTGCAGACGTTCACGCAGTCCGGTTTCATCGACCCGGCCAAGCCGATCCGCAAGTACACCAAGAAGGAACTGCACGACTTCCTGTACCGGGACCCGGTCAAGATCAAGGTCAACGGCATCAACCTGACCTACGAGGGCCTGATCCCGAAGCTGCAGAAGTCCATGCTGTCCAAGGACCGCGAGGCGCTGCAGCCGCACATCCGCGCGTTCGTGGACCGCGCGGCTACGTTCGGCACCTGCCCCGACTGCTCCGGCACGCGCCTGACCGAGGCTGCGCGGTCGTCCAAGATCAAGGGCGTGTCGATCGCGGACCTGTGCGACATGCAGATCACCGACCTGGCGGACTGGATCCGCGGCGTGAAGGACAAGTCCGTCGCGCCACTGGTGGACAAGCTCGCGCACACCCTCGACTCGTTCGTCGAGATCGGTCTCGGGTACCTGTCGCTGAACCGGCCGGCGGGCACGCTGTCCGGCGGTGAGGCGCAGCGAGTCAAGATGATCCGGCACCTCGGGTCCGCGCTGACCGACGTGACGTACGTGTTCGACGAACCGACGATCGGGCTGCACCCGCACGACATCGAGAGGATGAACAACCTGCTGCTCCGCCTGCGGGACAAGGGCAACACCGTCCTCGTCGTCGAGCACAAGCCCGAGACGATCGCGATCGCGGACCACATCGTCGACCTCGGTCCCGGTGCCGGCCGGGGCGGCGGCACGATCTGTTACGAGGGGTCGCTGGAGGGGTTGCGCAAGAGCGACACCGTGACCGGTCGCCACCTCGACGACCGCGCGTCGCTCAAGCCGTCGGTGCGGGAGCGGACCGGGGTCCTGGAGATCCGCGGGGCGTCCACGAACAACCTGCGCGACGTCGACGTCGACGTCCCGCTCGGGGTGCTGACCGTGGTCACGGGAGTGGCGGGCTCGGGCAAGTCGTCGCTGATACACAAGTCACTGCCGCGCGACGCCGGAGCGATCGTGGTCGACCAGACGCCCATCAAGGGCTCGCGCCGGTCCAACCCCGCGACCTACACCGGTCTGCTGGAGCCGATCCGCAAGGCGTTCGCCAAGGCCAACGGCGTGAAGCCCGCGCTGTTCAGCGCGAACTCCGAGGGCGCGTGCCCGAACTGCAACGGCGCCGGCGTGGTGTTCACCGACCTCGGCATCATGGCGACGATCGAGTCCCCCTGCGACGTCTGCGAGGGCAAGCGGTTCGACCAGGCCGTGCTGGAGTTCAAGTTCGGCGGCCGCGACATCTCCGAGGTGCTCGCGATGCCCGTCGCGGAGGCCGTCGAGTTCTTCGGCTCCGGTGATGCCCGCACTCCCGCCGCGCACGCGATCCTGGAACGGCTCAACGACGTCGGCCTCGGCTACCTGTCGATGGGCCAGCCGCTCACGACCCTGTCCGGCGGCGAACGCCAGCGCCTGAAGCTCGCCACGCACATGGCGGACAAGGGCGGCGTCTACGTCCTGGACGAGCCGACGACCGGTCTGCACCTGGCCGACGTCGAACAGCTCCTGGCGCTCCTCGACCGCCTGGTCGAGTCGGGCAAGTCGGTGATCGTGATCGAGCACCACCAGGCCGTGATGGCGCACGCCGACTGGATCATCGACCTGGGCCCCGGCGCCGGTCACGACGGCGGCAAGGTGGTGTTCGAGGGCACCCCGGCCGACCTGGTCGCCGGCCGCACGACGCTGACCGGCGAGCACCTCGCGGACTACGTGGGCGCCCCGGCACGCAAGAAGAAGCGCTGACGGGGTACACAGGGGGCATGAAGATCACGCCGTTCCTCGACCGCAGGCTCAGTCGCAGGTTCGAGACCTACGACAGCGACGGGGACGGGTACGTCGAGCGCGCGGACTTCGACCTGGCCAGCACCCGGCTGACCTCGGCGTTCGGCCTGACCGACGACGACGTGCGGGCGAAGCGGTTCCACGAGCAGTTGCTGGGCGTGTGGGGCCACCTCGCGGCCGTGACGGACACGGACGACGACGAGCGGATCAGCCTGGCCGAGTACCGGACGGCGTTCGTGCGCGGACTGCTGGGGCGCCCCGAGGCGTTCGACGACGTCTACGTGCCCTACCTCGACGCGCTGCTGGCCGTCGCCGACCACGACGGCGACGGCCGGCTCGGCGTCGACGAGCACGTGCGGTGGTCCACGGCGTTGATGCACATGTCCGAGGACGAGGCACGGGCCGTGCACGCGCGGCTCGACCACGACGGTGACGGGCTGATCGGGACCGAGGACCTGCTCGCCGCCTGGCGGGCGTACTACTTCTCGGAGGACGAGGACGGGCCGGGAGCCTGGCTGCTCGGCCCGCTCTGACCACCCACCAGGGGCCACGCCCCAACCCGACTCGCGCCAGTCCTACGCCCTCCACCCCACCCGCCACCGCAGCCGGCACGCGGGGGCCCCGCGTGTCCTCCAACGGTACGTAGGGTCCCCGCGTGCGCTTGGATACTTGAGCCGGGCTCGCTCAAGTCTGGTGTGCGGAGTAGTCCGTCGTTTCGGATGAGACCTCCGGCCAGGCGCCTAGGACGTGCAGATGATCAACGCGCGGACTTCGGCTTTTGCGGACGCCCGTGTGGTAGGCGCACATCGAAGGCACTGCAGCCTAGTTGATCTTTATGAGGGGAGCTTTCATAAACCTGAGGTTGAGTAAAGCTCCCCTCATAAAGATCAACACTCGCGCTCGTACCACACAGCGGTCCGCCAGATCTGGAACATAGGTGTCAATCACCTGCGGGCCCTAGCCCTGGCTCTGCTCGGCGACCTTCTTGATGGAGGCTGCCTCGGTCTCGACGTACCGCCTGGCCCGCGCCTTCGTCATCAGCCAGCCGATCCCCGCGAGCGGGCCGGACACGGTCAGCGCGAGGGTGAGCCGGGTGCCGCCGGGATGCGGCTCGACGACGTGCGAGGCGACGCCGAGGACGCCGGGGGACTTCGACTCCCAGGTGTACGAGGTGCCGTCGGTCAGTTCGGTCACCGTCCATACGGCCTCGGGCAGCTTCGGTTGCCGGAGGCGGGCGCTCGAGCCGACTGCGAACGGTCCTTGGTCGAGGCGTTCGACGGAGTCGACCGTCGGGATGCGTTCAGGCCAGCGCTCGACGTCGACGAGGACCGCCCAGACGCGGTCCGGCGGGGCCGCGATCGTGATGGTGTGCTCCAGGCCTGGCATGCGCCGAGTCTACGACTCCGGAAACCGCAGCTCGATCTCCTTCACGGCGGCGGCCGCGAGGTGCCGTGCCGCTGCTCGCGGTGACGGTTCGCTGATGATCGCGGTGACGAGCCGGCGCATGGTCGTGCCGATCTTCTCGAACGCGGACTCGGCCGTGGGTTCGACGTCGCCGAACAGGGTCCACCACCACCAGGAGTTCGTGGCGGAGTTCGCGACGACGTCCGGGATGACCAGCGCGTCGATCATCGCCTCCGCCTCGGGCGTCACGGGCATGTTCGCCGCTTCGACGACGAGCTTTGCCTTGACCCGTCCCGCGTTGCGGCTATCGATCGCGTAGCTGGTCGCGGCGGGGACGAGGACGTCCGCGTAGACGTCGAGCCAGCTGTCGCCGGGGAGTTCCTGGTCCTGCGGGCGGAGTTTCGTCCTGTCGATGGCGCCGTGCGCGTCGCGGGACAGCAGCAGGGTCTCCACGTCGAGTCCGGCCGGGTTGGCCACGACACCGTGGACGTCCGCGAGCCCGACGATCCTGACTCCCGCCTCGGCGAGGTAGCGGGCGGTGGCGCCGCCCATCGACCCGAAACCCTGCACGAACGCGGTGGGGTCGTGCAGCTGGAGGTGTTCGATGCCGGTCAGCGCGGCCTCGGCCACTCCGTAGCCGCCGGCCAGTTCGTCCAGGCCGACACCGTCGACGGTGACCTGGAACGCGTCCGCGAGGCGTTGCCTGGCCTTCTTCTCGTCGTCGAGCAGCGGGTACACCGCCTGGATCGACGACTGGAGGCCGATCTTCGCGATGGCCTCGTCGATCGTGGACTGCCGCAGCCCGAGGTCCTCCCCCATCGTCCAGAAGCGTTCGATGTAAGGGGACATGGCGTACAGGTAGGTCGTGAGAACGTCCTTCGCCCGCGGGTCGTAGGGGTCGAAGTCGATGCCGCCCTTGGCGCCGCCGAGCGGCACGTAACGCGCGTCCGGGTCGTAGTTGAGGGCTTCCTTGGCCGTCATCCCCTCGGCCAGGCCGCGAACCTCGTCGAGCGTGCAGCCCGCGCGCATGCGCAGACCCCCACTGCTGACCCCGCGCACCAGCCGGTCGATGACGAGGTAACCGCGCGCTTGTGTGGCCGGGTCGGTCCACGTGATCTGGAGGAAGCTCATCGCCGCCAGTCAACCACCTGCGGCGTCACCTCGACATCTGCATGAGGAACTCGGCGTTGCTCCGCGTCTTGCGCAGCCCGTCGACGATCACCTCGATGTCCCGGTCCGCCATCGCCCGGCGCAGCGCGTCCGTGATGACGAGTTCCTGCTGCGACACCAGCAGTTCCGCCTTGCGCGTGCTCGACTGGTGGAGGTCGATCGCGGGGTAGGTCCGCCGCTGCGCCGCCTTGCGGTCGAGCTTCAGCTCGGCGTTGCCGGTGCTCTTGAGCTCCTCGAAGATCGCGGTGTCGGCGAGCGACCCGGTCTCGACGAGCGCGGTGGCGAAGATCGTGAGGCTGCCGCCGTCCTCGATGTTGCGCGCCGAACCGAGGAACTGCTTCGGCGGCGTCAGCGCCCTGGCGTCGATGCCGCCGCTGAGAATGCGCCCGCCGTTGGGCTGCGCGAGGTTGTAGGCACGCCCGAGCCGCGTCAGCGAGTCGAGCAGGATCACCACGTCCTGCCCGTCCTCGACGAGCCGCTTGGCCCGCTCGACCGCGAGCTCGGCGACCCGGATGTGCTCGTTGGGGTGCTCGTCGAAGGTCGACGTGAACATCTCGCCCGGAATCGTGGTGCGCATGTCGGTCACCTCCTCAGGCCGTTCGCCGACGAGCGCGACGATGAGGTGCGCCTCGGGGTGGTTCTTGGCGATCGCGGCCGCGATCTGTTGCAGCACAATGGTCTTGCCTGCCTTGGGCGGCGCGACGATCAGCGCCCGCTGCCCCTTGCCGACCGGCATGACCAGGTCGATCGCCCGGCTGGTCAGCTCGTCCGGGTCGTGCTCCAGCCGCAGCCGTTCGTTGGGGTAGAGCGGAGTCAGGTCCTCGAACCGCGGCCGCTTGTGAGGCGCACGTCCGTTGACCGTGTCGACGCCGACGAGCTTGTCGCCCTCGGCCTCGCCGCTGATCTGGTCGCCACGCCGCAGGTCGTACTGCCTCACGAGACTCTGCGGGACCTGCGGCCCGTCCACGAGAAACGCCTTGTTGTTACGTACGTCGAGTACACCGATGTGCATCGGGTCTGTCCTTTCAGGAGGGTTGTTCGAAACGCGCTTCGTCGACTCCGCGCACGAGGTGCGACGGGAGGAGAGCGCTGCAGATGCCGTTGATCCGACTGCATCTGATGTGTGGGTCCACCGGCGTGAGAAGCCGGGGGTGGTGGCTGCGGCGTTGTGATCGTCCAGCAGCTGTTCGGAGCTTACGTGCGCTCAGTCGCGCACCGCCGGGTACAAACGAACTGTAGCAGAGAACGTCAACAGCGCGCTTGTTATTCCGCGCACTTCTTCCACGAGAGCCGGAACGTCGTGCTCACGCTCGAATCGGTCGAGTCCATCGTCATGAAGCTGCCGCTCCCCTTGCCGGTGAGCTTCAGCTCGGTCTCCACGGTCAACGGCTTGCGGTCCTTGCACGGCCCGTGCGCCACCCCGCTGGGCGTGTCGGTCACCTGCCAGTTGTCACTCATCGGCGCCTGATACGTGTGGCTGCTGTGCCGCGTCGGGAATCCGGGGAACCAGTAGTCGTTGCGCACCACACCGCGAGCCTTGTCGGTCAGGTGCGCGAACCCGCGGTAGTCCGTGGCCGCGATGCCGAACGTGTACCCGGCCGCGTGGTTGATCCGCAGGGCGAGGGTGCAGCTCCGCTTGGCCTCGTTCCCATTGCCCTGCACCAGGAAGTCGCTGTAGGTGACCGTGAACGCCTCGTTGTCCTGCGACATGGCGACGTTCGTCGTGCCGGCCGGGCACCCCGAGCCGCTGACACCGGCGACCTCGATGGTCACCGGGCCGGGCGGCGGCACGAGGAAGGCCAGCAGCGCCACCACAACCAGCATCGAAGCCTCCTCACGTCACTGCAGGAGAACCTATCGGTGCCCGCAATCCGGCAATCGGAGCAGCCGGAAGGTCACGCCGCGCGCTGTCCACCGCCTTCTCCGCAGGGATGATCAACGCGTCCACGGCCAGCACGCCGTCAGGACCCACGCGCACGGGGTTGAGCTCGATCTCGGCGAGGTCCGGCCTGGCCGCGAGCGTCTCGGAGACCTGGGCGATCACCTCGGCCAGCGCCGTCGCGTCGGGTGCCGGGGCACCGCGCCAGCCCGACAGGAGCGGGGCGCACGTGAGGCGTGCCAGCATGTCCCGCGCCGTGGCGGGGGTCACGGGGGCGAGCTCGATCGCGGTGTCCCCGAACAACTCCGCGTGCACGCCGCCCGCGCCGACGAGGACGACCGGGCCGAACGAGTGGTCGCGCTTCGCGCCGATGATCAGTTCGACGGTGTGCTCGCGCGTGTCCATCTCCTCCAGGACGTACGTGCCCGGGCCGAGTCTCGCGCGCATCTCCTCGAACGCCGCCGCGGGGTCGGTCAGGCCGATCCGCACCCCGCCGTGCTCGCTCTTGTGGGGCAGCCAGTCGGCTTTGAGCGCGAACGGGCCCCTCAGGGCGGTGGCGATGACATCGGCGGTGGTCGTGACGGCGTGGGCGTTCGGGAACTCTACGAAGCTCAGCAGTTCGCGGGCCGCGAGGTAACCGGGACGGAAGGGAATGGCGGTCGCGGTGCGTGGCACGACCTCCAGTGAGCTCCTGCCCAGCTTGCTCGCGTGGCCCAGGGAGGCGACGGCACGTTCGATCGTGAGCTGCACGGGAATGCCGCCCGTCCGCAGCACACGTACCGCGGCGGAGTCCTCGCGCATGCTGTGCACGACGACGGTGACACCGGTTTCCCTTGCCAGCGAACAGATCCGGGCGGCCACCGCCACTTCCGCCTCTTCCAGCGACGGCGTGTCCGGTCCGTAGCTGCCGAAGTAGCCCGACAGCACGACCGCGTCGACCTCGCCTCCGCGCGCCAGCACCTCGACCGCCCTGGCGTAGTTCGCCAGGTCCTGTTCGCCCGCCCCGGCGAGGTCGATCGGGTTCCGCGTCGACGCGCCCGCCGGCAGTCCGTCCACAACGGACAGCGCGGGCATGGTCAGGCCCGCCGCCACCGCGAGGTCCGCCGCGATCGCGCCCTGTCCGCCCGAGTCGGAGACGACCCCCACCCTGCCCCCGCGTGGCACCCCGGACGTCAGCACCGCCGCCAGGTCCACCAGAGCCGCGGGTGTCGTCACGCGGATCGCGCCCGCGCGGCGACAGGCCGCGTCCACCACGTCCGAGGGCGATGTCAGGGCGCCGGTGTGCGTGCGGGCGGCTTCCCGGGCCGCGACCGACGTCCCGACGGTCAGCAGCACCACGGGTTTGCCGGCCGCGCGCAGTGCCGACATCGCCGCCACGGTTCCGGGGCCGAAGCTCTCCAGGTAGACCCCCACGACGGTGGTCAGGTCGTGGGACACCAGGTCCAGCAACGCTTCCGTCGCCGTCACGTCCGCCTGGTTGCCCACCGAGACGAACCGCGAGACCCCGGTGCCCGAGGACGCCGCGAGCCCGGCGATCTCCAGCCCGACCTGCCCGCTCTGCGACACCACGCCCAGCGAACCGGCCTGGAACCGGCCCCAGGCGAGGTGCAGCGACGTCGCCGCGTCGAACACGCCCAGGCAGTTCGGCCCGAGCAGCCGCGCGCCGGCGTCACGGATCCGGCGGATGACGCGGTCGTCGATTCCCGAGGTGATGCCGACGAACCCGCGCACGCCGGCCGCCAGCGCCTCGTCCACCACGGCGGGCACGTGTGCCGCGGGCACGGCGAGCACGACCAGTTCGGGGGCCTCGGCGAGTTCGGAGAGCGAGCGCACGGTGGGCTGGCCCAGAACTGCGCCACCACCACGGTTCACCAGGTGCACGGCGCGACGGTCGTGACCGACGAGCGCGCCGCGCGCGAGCCAGTGGCCCCACTTGGCGGGGTCGTCGCTGGCGCCGACGACGGCGACGGACGCGGGATCGGAGAAGATCATCTCTCACCGAGGCCGCGGGAGATGATCAGGCGCTGGATGTCCGAGGTGCCCTCTTCGATCTCCTCGAGCTTCGCGTCGCGCATCCAGCGCTCGACGGGGTGCTCGCGGGAGTACCCGTAGCCCCCCAGCGTCTGCACGGCCGCGTGCGTGCACCACATGGCGTTCTCCGAGCCGGCGAGCTTGGCCATCGCCGCCTCCTGCGTCACCGCGTGCCCCGCGTCGTACAACGTCGCCGCGCGCACGGTCAGCAGGTGCGAGGTGTCGACGCGCGTGGCCATGTCCGCGAGCCGGAACGCCACCGCCTGGTGCTCGATGATCGGCACCCCGAACTGCACGCGCTGCGCCGCGTAGGAGGTGGCGAAGTCCAGCGCGGCACGGGCGAGCCCCGTCGTGGCCGCGCCGATGAGGATGCGCGACGCGTCGAACGTCCGCATCAGCCCGGCGAACCCCTGCCCCTCCTCGCCGAGCCGGTCCTCCACGGGCATGCGCACGTCGTCGAGGAACACCTCGGCGTTGACGATCGCGCGCTGCCCCATCTTCCGGAACGGCGGCCCGACCGTCAGCCCCGGCGCGGAGCGCGGCACGACGAACGCCGTGACACCACGGGACCTCAGCGCCGGGTCCACCGTCGCGAAGATCACGAACATCTCGGCGTACGGGGCGTTGGAGATCCAGGTCTTCTGTCCGTTCAGGACGTACTCGTCCCCCTCGCGCCGCGCCGACGTCCGGATGCCCGCCGCGTCCGACCCGCTGCCGGGTTCGGTCACGGCGACGGCGGTGAGCGGCGGGCACGCGGTCCCCAGCGGACTGAGGAACCGGTCCTGCTGCTCGGGCGTGCCGAGGTGCTCGACCGGTGCGCCGAAGAAGCCGTTGGAGGTGACCAGGTTGCCGATGCCGATGTCGCCGTGGCACAGCTCCTGCTGGACCAGCACCTGCGTCAGCAGGTCGGTGACACCACCGCCGCCGAACTTCTCGGGGAGCATGAACGACGTCAGCCCGAGCGCGGACGCCTTCTCCCACACGTCGAGCGGCGACTCGGTGTCCGCCTCGTCGACGGCGCGCCCCCGCGGCCGGATCTCCCTGGCGGCGAACTCCCTGGCCACCTCGACGAACTGCTCCTGTTCGGCCGTGAGCCGCAGGCCGTCGCGGACGGTCCGCCCCATCGCGCACTCCTAGATTGACTGACGAATCAGTTATTCACGATCCACGGGGCAGCCTAACCGCGCCGGGGCGTGCAAGGAGGGTCGCGAACGGGTGACTACCAGGGCAAACGCACAACGGTGAGTCGGTCCGGCCGACGCAGCGCGAGCCCCGAAGGAGTACTGATCACCTGCATGGAGCAGCCCGGGGTCCGGGGGCGCCCCAACGCAGCGAGAACGTGATCACGGCGGTGGCCAATGTGGAACTTCGCCGTTCCCGAAGCGGCAGTTCTACGACCGCAGGGCCGCGCGCACGATCTCCATGGCCTCCTGGGACGAGAGCCCGAGCTCCGCGGACATCGACGCGTACTGCGCCGCCGCCGCACGCACCCGCTCGCGGTTGCTGTCGCCGTTCGCGCTGACGACCGTGCCGGCACGGCCCCTGGTCTCCACGAGGCCGGCTTCCTCCAGCTCGCGGTAGGCACGGGCGACCGTGTTCACCGCGAGACCCAGGTCTTTCGCCAGGGCACGCACCGTGGGCAGCTTTGCACCCACCGGCAGCTCTCGATTCGAGATGGCGTGCGCGTAATGCACGCGCACCTGCTCATAGGGAGGTGTCTCCCCCTGGTGGTCGATCTTCACCACGCCGCATCCTCCCCGCATGTAGCTACTTCTGTATTGACCAACGGGAGAAGGCGGCGAAGGTTGCGGTCGATTCAGCTCGAATTGGTCTGATGCGGCGCGAACAACGCCTTTGGGCACCTGGCCTGGTCCCTGATGGCGCCGAAGTTCGGGAACGACGCGGGCCTGGGGTTACTCCGCGGCTGTCGGAGCGACGACCGTGCCGCGGGCCCGCGTCACGACGATCGGCTCAGCGAGCAGATCGGCCGCCGACGGACCGCGTTCGGGCGCCGAGCGGCACACGACGCGCGCCTCGAACTCGATCTCGCGCGACCGCTTCCCGATGCGCACCAACGTCGCCGACGCCTCGATGACGTCACCGGCCTGGATCGGCGCGATGAACTCGACGGAGCTGTAACCCGCGAACAACCCCTCGTCGGAGTCCGTGTGGATGAGCAACTCGGTGGCGACGTCACCGAACATGCCGAGCCCGTAGGCGCCGTCGACCAGGTTGCCGCCGTAGTGCGCGTGCGAGTGCGGGACGTACCGGCGGTGAGTCACCACAAAACCCTCGACCAAAGCTCCGCTCACGCGGCGACCCCCTTCTTCTCCTGCATCGCGTGCACCAGGTAGCTCGCGACCTCACCGGGGGTGGTACCCCGGGAGAAAACTCGATCAACCCCCAGCTCGCCCGCCATCAGCGGGTCGAACCGCGGGCCGCCGGCCACCAGCAGTGGCCTCCGGTCCCCCATCGCCTCGCGGAACGCCGCCGACATCTCCTGCGTGTTCAGGATGTGCGCGTCCCGCTGGGTCACGACCTGGGAGATCAGCACCGCGTCGGCCTTCTCGGTGCGGGCGGACCGGACCAGCTCCGGTACCGAGACCTGGGCGCCGAGGTTCACGACCTTCAGCTCCCGGTAGTACTCGAGGCCCTTCTCGCCCGCGAAGCCCTTGATGTTGAGGATCGCGTCGATGCCGACCGTGTGCGCGTCCGTGCCGATGCACCCGCCGACCACGACCAGCTTGCGCCGCAACACCTTCTTGAGCGCCGAGTTGACCTCGGTCGGCGACAGGAGCGGGTACTCGCGCTCGACGACCTTGACCTCGTCGAGGTCCACGAGGTGCTTCACCGACCCGTAGACGACGAAGAACGTGAAGTCGTCGCCGATGGGGTTCGAGTGGACCACCATCGCGGGGTCCATGCCCATCTTGTTCGCGAGCTGCAGCGCCGCGCCGTCCGCCTTGGGGCCGAAGGGGATCGGCAGCGTGAACGACGTCTGGATCATGCCGTCGCCGGTGGTGTCGCCGTAGGGCCGCACGTACCTCTTCGCGTCAGGCACCCTGGGCCTCCAGCATCTCGCTCGCGGGGTTGAAGTACTCGGGCGCCTTCTCGACGACGCCGTCCGCGCCCTTGCCCTTGTGCGCCGGGCGCTTCATCAGGCCGAAGGTGCCGTCCGCGATGGCGTTGAGCAGGCCGTCGTCGACGATGCGCGCCAGCAGGTCGACGGCCTCGCCGAGCACCTGGTGCGCGCGCTTGACGATGAGACCGTCCGGCGCGGGCCGGAAGTCCTCGGCGAGGCTGCCCGCCGCGTTCAGCACGTACCGCACGTTCTTCAGGGCCAGGTCGCGGTCCGACAGGAACGGCGTCACGACGGCCTCGGTCATCATGCCGACGAGCAGGATGGACTGTCCTGTGAGGACACCCGCGAGGTTGAAGAACCCGTCCAGCAGATAGCCGTCGAAGACGTCGCCGGTCATGTGCTTGGTCGGCGGCATCCACTTCAGCGGTGCGTCCGGGAACAGTTCGCGGGCCAGCAACGCGTGCGCGAGCTCGAGCCGGAACGAGTCGGGCACCTTCGGGTTGATCTCGAAGGCGTGACCGAGGCCCAGCAGGTGGTCGGGCAGGCCGGCCTCGTGGGCGAAGTGCTCGTTGAGGAGCTGCGAGACGGTGACGGTGTGCGCGGCGTCCACGGCGTCCGCGGTGGTGAGGTAGTTGTCCTCGCCGGTGTTGATGATGATCCCGGCGCGGGCGTGCACCTGACGCGAGAAGCGCTGGTCGACGAACGTGCGGATCGGGTTGATGTCGCGGAACAGGATGCCGTACATCGAGTCGTTCAGCATCATGTCGAGGCGCTGAAGCCCTGCCAGGACAGCGATCTCCGGCATGCACAGGCCGGACGCGTAGTTGGTCAGCCGCACGTACCGGCCGACCTCCTTCGACACGTCGTCGAGCGCCGCGCGCATGATCCGGAAGTTCTCCTGCGTGGCGTACGTGCCCGCGAACCCGTGGTGCGTGGCGCCTTCCGGGACGTAGTCGAGCAGCGACTGTCCGGTGGAGCGGATCACCGCGATGACGTCGGCACCCGCGCGGGCCGCGTTCTGGGCCTGGACGACGTCCTCGTCGATGTCGCCGGTCGCGACGATCAGGTAGATCCACGGGCGTTGCGCGGGGTCGCCCCACTTGGTGATCAGCTTGTCGCGCTGGGCGCGGTTGCGGTCGACCGCCTTGAGCCCCTTCGACACCGCGGACGTGGACGCCTTGCGCGCCGCCGTCAGGTCCTTGCCGGTGGGGATCCTGAACTGGATCTGGCCCGCCGCCGTGGCCTCGGCGAGCTCGGTGAGGGTGCCGAGGTTGTTCTCGCGCAACGCGTGGAACGCCGGCAGCACGACGCCGTGCTCCAGCCCGCACTGCTCGCGCACCGTGTCGATCACGCGGTTGACCCACGGGACGTCACCGGCGCGGTGCGTGGAGTCCGCGCCGGTGATGCCCGCCAGGCGGAGTGTGGCGCGCTCGACGGCGACGGTGGTGTGCGCCTTCGCGAGGGACACCACCGGTTCCGCCGCCCGCGCGGCGAGCTTGCGCGCGGTGGCGACCACCGAGGGGTCGAGGTCGAGCAACGCCATGAGTCACTTCCTCTCGTAAATCGTCCGGCCGTTCAGGACGGTGCGCACGCAGACCGGCGCCGGGCCGGTGAGGTCGGGCAGTCCGGGCACGCCCGAACGGGGGTCGGTGGACCAGCGCTGCACCCGCGCGTCGCTGCCCGCGACGACCAGGTCCCCGGTCTCCCACACCGCGTACGTCGCGGGCGCGCCGGGCTGCAGGGTGCCGGTCAGGCCGTCGTTCACGCCCGCCGCACGCCAGCCACCACGCGTGTGCGCGGTGAAGGCGGCACGGGGGGAGACGCCGTGGCCGTCGGTCTTGTGGTGGACGGCGGCTTTCACAGCGGCCCACGGGTCGATGGCGGTCACCGGGGTGTCCGAGCCGAAGGCGAGCACGACGCCCGCGGCGGCCAGCCGCGAAAAGGGGTTCAGCCCCACACCGCGCTCGTCACCGAGTCGCTGGACGTACATGCCGGTAGGTCCACCCCACTCCGCGTCGAACAGCGGCTGGACGGAGGCGACGACGCCCCACCCGGCCAGTTTCTCCGCCTGCTCCTTCGTCACCATCTCGACGTGTTCGAGGCGGTGGCGGGCCGACGCGAGCTCGGCGGTGCCAAGTGCCTTCTCCGCGAGGGAGAAGCCCTCGATCACGGCGGCCATCGCGGCGTCGCCGATGACGTGGAACCCCGCCTGGATCCCCAGTTCGGTGCACTTGACCAGGTGGTCGGCGATCTGGCGGCCGTCGAGGTAGAGCGCTCCGGACGTGCCGGCGTCGGCGTAGGGCTCGGTCAGCGCTGCCGTGCGGGAGCCGATCGCGCCGTCGACGAAGTGGTCGCCGGCCAGTCCGCGCACCGGAACGTCCGGCAGGTCGTGGGCACCCCAGTAGGCCACCACCTCGGGGCCTTCGGTGAGTGCGAGCAGTTCGCGCAGGTCGTCCTCGCCGGAGATGTCCGGGCCGGCGCACTCGTGCACGGACGCGATGCCTTTCGACGCCGCGTAGTTCAGGAACGCGAGTTGTGCGGCCTGGCGTTGTTCGGGCGTGATGGCGGCTTTCGCCGTGCCTCGCACGTGGTGGTGTGCGGCGCGCGAGAGAGGGCCGTCGGCGGAGAACCCGTCAGCGGCACGGGCCTCATCGCTGATCAGGTCCGAGGAGACCAGGGCGGAGTGCACGTCGATGCGCGACAGGTACACCGTCTTGCCCCGGGCGGCCTCGTCGATCTCGGCGCGCGTCGGCGGACGGTTCTCCGGCCAGCGCGTCTCGTCCCACCCGTGACCCCACACCAGGGGCCCCTCGGCGGAGCGCACCTGCTCGAGCAGGTCGTCCACAGAGGACGTCTTCGTCAGGTTGAGGCCGGTCAGGAGCAGACCGGCGGACGTGGCGTGCACGTGCGCGTCGACGAACGCGGGCGCGACGAAGGCGCCGTCGAGCTCGACGACCTCGGCGTCCGGGTGCAGCGCGTGCCCGACCGAGTCCTGTCCGATCCACACGACGACACCGTCCGTGACGGCCATCGCCGTCGCATCCGGTGCGTAGATGCGGCCGCCGACCAAAAGTTGCGTACTCACGTCACGCAGTCTGCCGTTGTTCGAACAGGGCCCGCACACCCGCCCGGCTCCGGACCAGGTCCAACGCGAACTGGGCGTGACCAGGCACATACCCGTTGCCGACGATCATCTCCACGTCCGCCGCGAGACCCTCCGCTCCCAAAGCGGCGGCGCTGAACGAGGTCGCCATCGAGAAGAAGATCACGGTGCCGCCGTCCGCGGTCGCCAGGATGGCGCCGTGCTCGCACCCCGGCACGTCCACACACACGACCGTGACGTCGACCTGCTTGCCCACGGCCTCGGCCACGGCGACCGGGTTGCGTGCGTCCGCGATGACGACCTCGTCCGCGAGGCCCGACTCAAGCACCTGCGCGGCCTCACGTTCCGTTGGCACCAACGCGACGAGGCGCGACGCACCGGCCTGACGTGCGGCCGCGAGAGAGAGCGACCCGGACTTGCCGCCACCGCCGAGCACCAGCACGGACCCACCGGGGTGCTTGCGCACGACACGGTCGGTCAGCGCTGGTGCACCGCACACGTCGAGCACGGACAACGCCAGCTCGTTCGGCATGTCGTCCGGCAGCACGGCCGCGATGGACCGCCCGAACAGCACCGCGGTCCCCCGGCACGGCACCTGCTCGTCCTCGCCGTCCCAGTCCTGCAGGCCGTCGTTGATCCGCAGTGGCGTCAGCGTGAGGCTGACCAGCGTCGCGATCCGGTCGCCCGCCTCGAGCCCGAGCGGCGACTCCGGCCCGACTTCGAGCACGGTGCCGAGCAGCATGCCGCCCGAGCCCGTGACCGGGTTCTGCATCTTGCCGCGGTCACCGACGATGTCGAGCACGGCCTGCCGGACCGCCGCGCCGCTCCCGTGCTGCTCCCTGAGCTGCCGGAACGAGGCCGCGTCCAGGTTGAGCCGCTCGACCGCGACGATCACCTCGTCGGGAGCGGGCACGGGCTCCGCGTCGAGCCGCCAGGCCTGCTGCGGCAGAACGCCGGCGGGCTCGATGACGCGGTGCAGTCCGTACGCGCTCACGCGAAAATCCTTCGGTCGACGACGCTGTCTCGAAGATATCTTCACGTGAGGCGTCAAGATTGCGCAAGTATCACTCAGTGATCAGGCGGTACCAGCGGCAGTCGTAAGGCGCGAGGTCGACCTTGGCGCCGATCTTCGCGGGCTTCACGCGGCCACCCGTCAGCAGATCGGCGAGCACGCCTTCGGCCGGCACCCGCACGGTGACCTCCCGGTCCGCGAGGTTGTGCACGGCGATCACAGAGCCGCCGTCGCAGTCGGCGCGGTGGGCGAACACGCACGGCTCACCCGTGTCGAGCACCTGGAACGTGCCCCACGAGAGCTCCGGGCACTCCCGGTACCGCGCGACCATGAGCCGCATCCACGTCAGCAACGAGTCCGGGTCGTGGCGCTGGTCGCCCGCGGCGTCCCAGTCCATCGGGACGCGCACCGCCATCCTGCCCTCCAGCGACAGGTCCTCCTCCAGCCCGATCTCCTCGCCGTAGAACAGCACCGGCGTCCCCGGCAGCGTGAAGAGCAGGCTGTAGACCATCCGGATGCGGCGCTGGTCGCCCTTGAGCATGCCGGGCAGCCGGCGACGCAGACCTCGGTCGTAGAGCTGCATCGACTTGTCCGGCCCGAAGGCGTCGAAGACCTCCTGGCGTTCGTCGGTGGGCAGCTTGTCCAGGGTCAGCTCGTCGTGGTTGCGCACGAACGTCGCCCAGTGCCCGTCCCGCGGCGGCTCCGGGCGTTCCTGCAGCGCCTTGACCAGCGGCCCGCTCGACCGCCGCGCCAGCGACAGGTACATCGCCTGCATGCCGACGAAGTCGAAGCACATGGTCAGCTCGTCGCCGACGCCCTGGCCGTAGAAGGCCATCGTGTCCTTGTACGGCAGGTTCACCTCGCCCAGCAGCACGCCCTCACCGTTGCGGCGGTTGAGGAACGCCCTCAGGTCTGTGAGGTAGTCGTGCGGGTCGGGCAGCGCGACGGCGTCCTTCGGATCGTTGTGCTCCAACAGGAACGGGACGGCGTCGACCCGGAACCCGCTCAGCCCCAGTTCCATCCAGAAGCCCATGATGCGCGCGATCTCGTCGCGCACCTCGGGGTTGGACACGTTGAGGTCGGGCTGGTGCTTGTAGAAGCGGTGCAGGTAGTACTTCCCGACCTCCTCCGAGTACTCCCAGAGCGAGTTCTCCTTGTCGGGGAACGTGATCCCCTGCGGTCCGTCGGCCTGGGGCTCGTCCGCCCAGACGTACCAGTCGCGCTTGTCCGGGTCGTGGAACCACGGGTGCTGGTCGGAGGTGTGGTTGACGACGAGGTCGGCGATCACGCGCATGCCTCGGTCCCGTGCGGCGCGCACGAACTCCACGAAGTCGCCCAGCGAACCCAGTCTCGGGTCGACGGAGTAGAAGTCGGTGATGTCGTAGCCGTCGTCGCGTTCGGCGGTCGGGTAGAACGGCATCAACCACACACACGTGACGCCCAGGGCGTGGAGGTGGTCGAGGCGTTCGGTCGCGCCGCGGAAGCCCTCGCCGGAGAAGGTCTCCACGTCCAGGCAGTACAGAACGGCGTTCTTCCACCAGACGTCGGACGTGCGGATCACGCGGTCACCTCCGGCAGCACGTGCTCGCCGAACGCGTCGACGAACGGGATCAGGTCCTGGCCCACGTGGTGCAGGTAGATCTCCTCGAACCCCAGCGACGCGTACTCGTGCAGCCGCTCGGCGTACCACTTGAGGTCGGTGGACACGTCGACGACCTTGGCGACGTCGGCCGGCGTGACGTGCTCGGAGACGACGTCGAAGTGCTCGGCCAGTTCGAGGTCCCAGCACACGGGCGGCTGGAACACGTTGCTGCGCCACTGGTCGTGCGCGATCGCGATGGCCGTCTCTTCGTCTTCGGCCCAGCTGAGGTGCATCTGCAGGTGGAGCTTGCCCTTGCCGCCCGCGTCCCGGTAGGCGCCCGCGACCTCGCGGAGCCGTTCGGGCGGCGCGTTGACGGTGATCAGCCCGTCGGCCCACTCGGCACACCAGCGGGCGGTCGCCGGACTGACCGCGGCACCGATCAGCAGCGGCATCTCGTCGGGCAACGTCCAGAGCTTGGCCCGGTCGACCGTGACCAGGCCGTCGTGGCTGACCTCCTCGCCGGACAACAGCGCGCGGATCACGTCGACGCACTCGCGCAGCCGTGCCGTCCGCACGTCCTTACGGGGCCAGCCGTCACCGGTGATGTGCTCGTTGCTGGCCTCACCGGTGCCGAGCGCGGCCCAGAACCGGCCGGGGTTCATCGCGGCCAGCGTGCCGATCGCCTGAGCGGTGATCGCCGGGTGGTAGCGCTGCCCCGGTGCTGTGACCACGCCGAACGGCAGTTCGGTGGCCTGCAGTGCCGCGCCGAGCCAGGACCAGGCGAACCCGGACTGCCCCTGGCGCGCGCTCCAGGGTGAGAAGTGGTCTGAGCTCATCGCCGCGCCGAACCCCGCCTCTTCAGCCCTGCGCACGGCGGTCAGCAGGTCTGTCGGGTGTATCTGCTCGTGGGACGCATGGATGCCATAGACCGTCATGGGACTTCAGGTACCCAATCGAAAACTTCGGGAAAGCTTTGAACCGGCTCCGGACGGCGGCCGTGTTGGATGCAGCACCCTCACCGCGGAGGAGGAACGGCGATGTTCAACGAGACCCGGGTCGGCACTGCCACCGTCGTTGAGTTCATTCGGCCGGACGGCTCGGTCGAGCCGATGAACGTCGACTTCCAGTACCGATCAGACGATCCACATGCCGTGACCATGCGTTTTCAGGCGCGGGACCAGGAGTCGACCTGGCTCGTCGGCCGCGAACTCCTCGCGGACGGGCTGCTGTCGCCGACCGGACTCGGGGACGTGCGGCTGCGGCCGGGCGACGGCGACGTGCTCGTGCTGGAACTGCTGACCGAGGACTCGCACGCGGTGTTCCACCTGTCCGCGGCCGAGCTGCAGCGGTTCCTCGACTCGACCTACGCGGCGGTCCCGGCCGGGCGTGAGGTCCTCGACTTCGAACTGCTGATGAAGGACCTCCTCGGCTAGAGGCGCAGCCCCAGGACGAGTTTCTCTGCGGAGTCGACCACGCGGAAGCCCATGTGCTCCCAAAAGCCGACCGCGTGTGTGTTGTGGTGCCGCACGTGCACATGAACGCCCTTCTCGAGGCGTTCGAGCAGGCTGCGGACGAGCGCGCCGCCGAACCCCTGGCCCTTCGCGCGAGGCAGCAGGTTCGCGTGCAGGTGCGCCGGGTAGTCCCTCGCGAGCATCAGATCGGCACGGGCCGGGTGGTGGATCTGCTGCACGATCCGGTTCGCGTTCGGCGTCAACGGATAACGGATGCGCAGGTCAGGCCACCAGTCGCGGTCGCAGCGGTCCTCGAAGGCCTCCGTGTCGGACGCCGCGAGCGCGTACCCGCAGATCCCCTCGTCGTCCTCCGCCACGACCACGAGGTCGGGTTCGAACGCCACGTACGGGCCGACGTAGGCGTGGCCCATCAGGCGTGGGTCGTCGAACAGGTGACGCGCGCCGAGGCCACCGTTGCCGGTGTCGAGGCAGATGTCGTACAGCGCGTCCAGGTCGGCGGGCCGGTACGCGCGGATCACCTGAGCTCGCGCCGCTCCGTGATGACGACCGGGCCGGCGTCGACGTCGATCACTTCGCCCTCGACGACCTGACCGGCGCCGAAGCGGCGGTCGTGCTCGAACTTGAGCGCGGCCGCCTCCGCCTTGCGCGCGATCCGCCGGCTCACGAGCTTGCGCGTGGGCGGGAAGAGCAGGAACAACGCGGCGACGTCGCTGATGAAGCCGGGCACCATGATCAACGCTCCGGCCGCCGCGATCAGCACGCCGTCCGCCGTCTCCTGGTGGGGCTGCCGGCGCTGGAACACCGACTCGCGGAACGCGGCCATCGTCTGCGCGCCCTGGCGGCGCACCAGCGACAGTCCGACGAGGGTGCCGAGCAGGAGCAAAGCGATCATCCAGAGCCCGCCGATGGCGTTGCCGACGGCGACCATGACCGCGATCTCGGCGAACATCCCGAGCAGCAGCAGCGCGAAGAGGGGCATGCCCGCTTAACGCACAACGGGCCGTCTTTGCTCCCGACCGGCCCTCCACCAGGCGTTGATCAGAAATATTTACGGCAGCCTAGCGGTATGACAGGATATCTTCACGCGACCTCGACGCTGAGGAGTACGGATGACCGCGCTGCACGACGCCACCACGGCGCTGGAGCGGCTGGACCGCCAGCCGTACACGTACGTCCGCCGTGAGCTGGTCGAACCAGACTGGCGACGCTTCCCCGGCTGGTCGCACGTGACCGAGACGCAGTGGCGCGACGCCCAGTGGCAGCGCGTGAACTGCGTGAAGAACGTGAAGCAGCTCCGCAAGGTCGCGGGCGACCTGCTGACCGACAGGTTCTACGACGACCTCGCCAAGGACATGGACGCCTTCGCGACGATGTCGATGCTGATCCCGCCGCAGATGTTCAACACGATGGCGGTCGACGCGGACCTCTCCCCCGACGCCTTCACCGAGGCGTTCCTGAACGACCCGGTTCGCCGCTACATGCTGCCGGTCTCCTCGGACCGAGACCCGAGGTGGCCGTCACACCCGCACTCCCAGCGCGACTCGCTGCACGAGGCCGAGATGTGGGTGGTGGAGGGCCTGACCCACCGCTACCCCACCAAGGTTCTGGCCGAGATGGTGTCGACCTGCCCGCAGTACTGCGGGCACTGCACCCGCATGGACCTCGTCGGCAACTCAACACCGTTGATCGACAAGCACAAGCTCTCGCTCAAGCCGGTGGACCGCCAGGACCAGATGATCGAGTACCTGAAGAAGACCCCGGGCGTCCGCGACGTGGTCGTCTCCGGCGGCGACGTGGCGAACGTGCCGTGGCCGCAACTCGAGTCGTTCCTCATGCGCCTGCTGGACATCGAAACGGTCCGCGACGTCCGCCTGGCCACCAAGGCCCTGGCGGGCCTCCCCCAGCACTGGCTCCAGCCACGAGTGGTCGAGGGCCTGGAGCGCGTGGCCCGCACCGCGTCCCGGCGCGGCGTGAACCTCGCGATCCACACACACGTGAACCACGCCCAGTCCGTAACCCCCCTCGTCGCCGAGGCCGCCCGCACCGCCCTAGAGGTCGGCGTACGGGACGTGCGCAACCAAGGCGTTCTGATGAAGGGCGTCAACGCGACGTCGGACGACCTGCTGGACCTTTGCTTTGCGCTGCAAGGGGAAGCGAACATCCTGCCGTACTACTTCTACATGTGCGACATGATCCCCAACGCTGAGCACTGGCGGGTGTCCGTGTGGGAGGCGCAGGAGCTGCAGCACGCGATCATGGGCTACCTGCCCGGCTACGCGACCCCACGGATCGTCTGCGACGTGCCGTATGTCGGTAAGCGCTGGGTCAACCAGATCGCCGAATACGACCGTGAGCTGGGCATTTCCTACTGGACCAAGAACTACCGCACCGGGATCGAACTCGAAGATCCGGAGGCGCTGGACCGCCGTTACCCCTACTACGACCCGATCTCCACGCTCGGCGAGACCGGCCAGAAGTGGTGGGCCGACCAGAGCTGACGGGTCACGATGGGGTCGTTTTCGGGACATCTCCCGGGGACGGCCCCATCGGCATGTTTTGCCTGGTCAGAACCCATAGAGTCCCATTGGACCTCGACGTCCAATGGCCCCACGATGGCCCAGGAGATCCATTATGGACGGTGCTGATCCTCCACAGTGGATCTAGCTTGGCAGGCTATGGTCCACTTCCAGACAAAGGTCGCTAATCGCGCACTCAGGCGAGGCCGCCGCGCCCACCTCCTGGGATTGCCCCGTCCACGACGTGGTGACCGACGTGGGTGTACCCGGAGAGCACACGGTGAACCGCGTACATCTGGGGACCTAGCGGGGCGAAATCATCGCAGAGCTGCTGGAAGTTCCTGGCGGGCCCGTCTCCGGCTGAGGGGATGACCACAGAATTCTCGATGATCGCGGTGACCTCGTCCACCTCTCCCCAGCCGAGTTCCAGCATGGCCTTCCCGGCGGCTCGACGTTGACGCTGCTGCTCGTTGATGAAGCCCGCCAAGGCCTCCTCCTCGTTGTGGAACATCCACTGGGCGGTCAGCCCGTGTTCGAGGGCTCCCCTGACCAACGGCATCGCTTCCAAGTTCATGTCCGACTCGTGCAGGTGCATCGCGGCCCGCGCCAAGCGGTGGGTATGGGATGCGAGCGCCAGCACGACCGCCAAGCGGGCGGGAGACACCACGCGTCCTTTACCGACCGACGTCTTGTCCGGGCGGTCGTCCCAGAGCGTCAGCAGTTCGTCGAGGGTGCGGCGCAGTTCCTTGACGCGTTCGGCTTCGGCGCGTTCGGACATCGGCAGACCCTGTGTCTCAATGGGTACGGGACGCTGCTGATATCCCAGCACCGGGCTGTTCGGAGTGCCGGAACAGCTCAGCTTGACAGTGTGCGCTGACACTTCGCTGACACGTATGCCGCGTGATCTTCACCCGAACGGCTGACATAGCCTGGCGCCGTCGAATCCATTGAGACCGCCAGGGGGAGAGATGGGCGCGGGGTTCCACGCTGAACCAGAGGGCTTGAAGCACACGGCGAAGCACGACATGGGCAAGCTCATCGACCACACGCACACCGCCAGGACCAAGCTCGCCCATACCGAGCACCTCGACGGGCGGGCGTTCGCGGGTGACGTGGAGGTCTACGAGGCGCTCGGCGAGTGGCGTGGGGCTCGTTCGATGCTGCTTGATGTGTTCGCCAGGAACGAGGAGAACCTGGTGCTGGCCCAGGAGGCCCTGATCGAGGTTGCCGAGCGCTACATCGCCGTGAACTCCGACCAGCAGCGGATGTTCGGAGGGTTCCTGTCGTGAGCTGGGCCGGCGACATGAAGAAGCACGCCGACTACTTCTGCAAGAAGTTCGACGAGCAGGACGACTGGTTCTTCCCCGACCATCTGGAGGAGAACGCGAGTTACCCCACGGCCAAGGAGGACGTCCAGGCCCTCTTCGCCGAGTTCGGGCGGTTCATCGAGGTCGACGTGGCACTCGCGGGTGTGCGCGAGGAGATCTCGTTGCTGGACAAGGCCGCGGACGACATCGACCAGGACTTCTGCGAGGGCGTCCTCAACGACATGGACCTCTACCTGGAGAACTGGGAGGGCGACGCCGCCGACGGTTTCCGTTCGTACCTGCGTGGCCAGCCGAGCATCGAGGGGGCGCTCGCCCGCAAGCGGGACCTCGTCCGGGCCTCGAAGTACGCGATGCAGGCCTACGAGAAGGCCATCACGAGCTTCCGCGACGACGTGCTGGCCCTGGTCGAGGCCGGGCAGAAGGGGGTCGAGGCCGGCGAGGTGCGGGAAGCCAAGATCATGATCACCCTGGCGTCCGCGGCGGCGTCGATCGGTGTCGCGGCCGCGACCGCCGGTGCCGGCGCGGCGTTCCTCGCTACCCTCGCGGTCGGCGACGCGCTGCAGACCGGGGCGGCCGGCGTCAACGCGACCTTCCTCGAGGCGGGCAGCGTGGAGGAGGTCGTCGGCAAGCTGCCGGGGAAGGGCGAGGACATCCTCGAGACCGGTCGCCGCCAGATGGAGAGGGTCCGCATGGGCTTCCAGGCGGTGGGCGCGACCATGGCGGGTGCGGGGATGCCCGAGGTCAACCCGCCGCGGCCGCGGCTGGTGACCGACGACAGCTTCAACCCCGACGACTTCCACCAGGACGGGCGCAAGCCCTCGGACAGGATCAGCCACGACGACCTGGTGAAGGAGTCGAAGGAATCGGACAGCGGTCCCGGGCGGCCGGGGCTGTGACGGAGGACGCGGAGGCGCGCGCGGCCCGGCTGCGCGCCCAGTCCGAGGAAGGCGCCACGGCGGTCGATCGTCGTTCTCAGGCCAAGGAGTGGGCCGAGAAGCAGGTCGCCGCGGTTCGCGGCACCGCGCGGAGCCAGCACGGCGACGTGGCCGCCACCGTCGACCACTCCGGGCTGCTGCTGCGGCTCGAGCTGTCGCCTCTCACCAAGCAGGCCAAGCACGACGACCTGGCGCACGCGATCACCGGTGTCGTGCGCCAGGCCACCGCCGACGCGCGCAACCAGGTGCGCGAGGTGTACGTGCGGCTGCAGAACGAGGGCGTGATCCGGTCTCTGCCGCCGTTCCTGCTGCCCGCGCCCGAAGCAGGGGCGGTGACGCTGGCACTGCCCGTGCGCGGCAACTCACCCGCGCGGCGGGCCGGGGACAGCGCCGAGGAAGGTCCGCCGGACAGCTGGCTCAAGGACGATCCCTGGTGACCACGCGATCAGCCGGCGCGGCGGCGTGCCAAGAGGACGGTGTCGCGCCACTCGCCGTGGTGCTGAGCGATTCGTTCTCGTAGACCCACCGTGCGGACGCCCGCCTTGTGGTGCAGGGCGATGCTTGCCCGGATCTCCGGGAAGATCACGGCCGGCAGGGTCCACAGGTCGTCGGCGTCCGCGGCGGACACCTGGTGGTGCAGAAGGGTTTTGCCCACGCCCTTGCCCCGCGAGGCGTCGGCCCCGCAGATCGAGGCCTCCACCACGCCCGCGTAGCACTCGCGTGCCGAGCCGGGCGAGGTGGTCGTGCTGCGCGAGTCGGTGCGGCTCGCGCTGATCGCAGCACTGCAGCACCTGCCGGTGCGGCAACGGGCGGCGTTGCTGCTGCGGGAGGTCCTGTCGTGGTCCGCCGCCGAGATCGCGGAGACGCTCGGCGTCAGCGTGCCCGCGGTGAAGAGCCTGCTGCAACGGGCCCGCAGGCGGCTCGACGAGCTGGACCTGACGGACCTGCGGCCCCGGCAGCCGGACCTCGAACTCGAACGCGCGCTGCTCGACCGCTACGTCACCGCGTTCGAGGCGGGCGACTCCGCCGCCATCCGCGAGGTCATCCACGACGACTTCAGCCTCGAGGCCGTGCCGCACCCGGTGTGGTTCCGGGGCGTGCGGGTGTGCGTCCCGTTCCTGGAGAGGAACTTCGCCGCCAGGAACGGTGGCGTCAGGAACGGTGGCGTCAGGATGCTGCCGACGAGGGCCAACGGCCAGCCCGCCGCGGCCGGGTACCGCCGCGACGGCCGCGGGGTCCTGCGCGCCGACTGCCTGTGGGTGCTGACCGTGACCGGCGAGCGGTTCTCGCGCTCCGTCAAGTTCGAGAGCCCCGGCCTGGTCGTCGCCGCCGGCTTCCCGGAGCAGCTCCCGGGCTAGGGCATGATCGCGCGCACTTCCTGTGGCGCAACGGACTCACCTGTTTCGGCGTCAGTCGATCGGACTTGATCGCCGACCGGACCTGACAGGTCACGATGGGGCAGAGCCGAGTTGCGGGCGCTGGTGATGTCCTGGTTCCTGTTTCCGACTTCGGTTCGCAACGAGCGACACCGCACCGGTCACTCCATTCGGGTGGTTCGCAGGTAGGTGAGCAACGCCCCGCCGCACCTGGACGTGTGACGCACGGCGGGCCGGCCTGACCTGACTGCCGGCCGGACGCCGACCACGAGGGGGATCATCATGACGTTCAAGGGAATGCTGCTCCGGCTGGCAGGATCC
The DNA here is from genome assembly GCF_024648825.1 of Lentzea californiensis. Taxonomy (GTDB): domain Bacteria; phylum Actinomycetota; class Actinomycetes; order Mycobacteriales; family Pseudonocardiaceae; genus Lentzea; species Lentzea californiensis. The sequence continues at coordinate 127,677 of NZ_JANBBE010000003.1, read as the reverse complement.
GTCACGGCCGTGGCACTGGTGTTCACCGCGGCGCCGGCAGTCGCCAGTGCGGCGCCGCAGGCCGAGTCGCTGTACTGGATCAGGTTCGCTGCGGGGGTCCAACGCTGCCTGGACGCCAACCTCGAAGGCACCGTGTACACCCACGCCTGCCAAGACAGGAACACCTACCAGCAGTGGGACAACTACACCACTGGGAAGTTCAGGCACAAGAGGACCGGGCTGTGCCTGGGCGCCGGAACGTCGTTCGTGTCCCTCATGTCCTGCTCGGTCAACGCCAGCGACTGGACGACGTCGTCGACGACGAACAAGTACGTCATGAACAAGTCGACGGGTCTCTGCCTGGACAACGACGGCGGCCAGTCAGAGCCTGTCGGACTGCGGGTCTGCCGGGCGGGAACCGCGTTGTGGACCATGACGAGGCTGACGGACTGACAGGGCGGTGGGCCGTTCGGGAGGACGGCCCGCTTTCCGCTGCCGCGGTTCTCAGGCGATGAGCTGGTCAAGCACGCCCTTGCGGCTTCAGGAGCCTGCGCGTGTTGCACATGCCGTAGCGGTATGTGATGTCGTGGAGCTACCACGGCACGAAAGGCTCCCTCCTCAATGCACCCCTCCTTCACGCCTCCCCAGCAGGTCAAGATCGGTGACGCGGCCGCGTTCGCCGGGACCACCCCGCGCGCGATCCGCCACTACCACGAGATCGGTCTGCTGCCGGAGCCCGAGCGGGGCACGGACGGCCGCCGCCGTTACGGCTACGACGACATGATCCGGTTGCTGTGGATCCGCAGGATGGCGGAGGCCGGCATCAGCCTGGACGACATGCGGGCCGCCTTCCACGAGAACCGGGACATCGAGGAGAGCCTGGGCCGGCTGGAGGAGACCCTGGCCGTCAAGGAGGCCGGCATCAAACGCCAGCGCGCCGTCGTCGAGCGCCTGCGGGCCGTCGGCAGCCCGCTCGGACTGCTCTCCGAACTGGTGACGAACCGGCTCAGCCACCTGCCGCCGGGCGCGCTGCGTCGTTCCGACCTGGACGCCCTGCTGGTCACGGAACGGGTGTTCGGCCCGCTGGGCGCTGCCATCCAGGCGAGCTCGTTCATCGTGCTGGCCACCTACCCCGGCCTGCGAGCCGAGGAGGACCGTCTCGACGCTGCCGAGGCCGGCCTCGACGACGGCGTTGATCCCCTTGATCCCCGCGTCGAAGAAGTCGCCGCACAGCGGTACGCCCACCACAAAGCTGTGGAGAAGGTCATCGAGGCGGACGGCCTGGACGTCGACGAGGAGAAGCTCTTCGAGACCTACGACGCCGATCTGACGGGCGAGGAGCCCGCGCTGATGAGCGTCTCCGAAGCTATCACCAAGATGCCCTACGGCTTCTCCCCCGCCCGGCTCCGCTGCGTGGAGCTCACGGGAAAGCTCATGGCCCAAGACCACGCCGTGGACAGCTGATCCGGCACGATCGGCGCCGTCAATCCCGTTGCGCGAGAAGCGAGAACGAGTTCGGCAGCCGTCCGCGCCACGCCGCCGCTGTGACGCCGTCGGGTCGCCAGAACGGTTCGGGGTGCTCCGCGACGTGTGCGATGCGCAGGCCGGCGGAGATCACCGCGTTGATGATCTCGCCCAGGCTCGCCTGCCACTCCACCGCACCGTTGGCGGGGAACGTGTCGTTGACGTGGGAACGGGCGAAGTACCCGCGGTCAGGTCGAATCCGCGGTTCGTCGTCGTCCCAGGTCCACAGTGGAACGGCCGGGTGTGCCTCGTGGACGAACAGGGTGCCTCCCGGTCGCAGCAGGCGAGCCGCGTCCCTGGCCCACACGGGCAGGTCGGGCATCCAGATCAGCGCCCCCTTGCCCGTGTAGACGAGGTCGGCGCACTCGTCGCGCAGCGGAGCGCCCGGCAGTTCCGCCACCACGTAGCGGCAGGCCGCGCCCAGCTCGTCGGCCCTGCGTTGTGCCGCGGTGGCGGCGGTCTCGCTGAAGTCGATGCCCAGCACCGATCTCGCGCCGGCGGCGACCAGCGCGATGTCGTCCAGCCCGTGCCCGCTCTGCAGATGGACGACGTCGGGTGCGGACCTGAGTGTGGGGTGCAGCAGGTCGAGTTCGCACGCGAGAAGCGATGAGCCGCTCCTGGCTTGGTCGAGCAGGTCCTGGTACTCGCGGACGTGCTTCTGCGACGCCGCCTCCCATGCGACACGGTTTCGCTTGGTCACGGGTTCCATGCTCGTACTGTGCTCACTCGTCCTTGCGAGGCACAGCGAATTTCCCATCGGGTGGTCCGGTCGATCATGACTTGGGGACACCGGGTTGAACCCGGAAAACGGTGGGTATTACGCGGTCCACCACAGCACTTTGGAACGATCGGAAGCACTCTCATGACCTTGCACGCGCCGGACACCCTGTTCAGCCACCCCGAGACGCACCAGCCGCACGTGGCGCCCGGTTCGTCGCAGCTGGACCAGCCGACGTGGACGGACCTCTTCCAGGAGCCGCCGGCCGCACCGCGGACCTCCTCCGAGAACTGACGAAGCGACCACGTCCCGTCATCTTCACGTGACGCACGCCGCCTTCTCGAGCAACAAGACCGCGCATGTTCGACCCGGTGCTCAAATATCCTGCAGGCACAGAAGCCCTCGCAGGGCCGGCCCGTTCGGCGTGGCCGCGGCGCTTGCCGGCAGCGGGGAGTCACACGGGAAGAGAGAGCGCGGCATGCAACGACGGGCGCTGCTGGGTCGCGAGGTGGAGCGCCGGGAGCTGGCTGCCCTGGTCGAGCAGGCCGCCTCCGGGTCGGGTGGCGCGCTGGTCGTCCTCGGCGCCCCCGGGATCGGCAAGTCGGCGCTGGTCGCCGAGGCGGCGGCGCGGGCGTCGGAGCGCGGGACTCGGGTGATCACGGCGGTCGGGGTGGAGTCCGAGGAGGACGTGCCCTGCGCCGGTCTGCACCAGCTGGTCCACCAGTTGCGGGACGGGATCGACGACCTGCCTGGGCGGCAACGTGCTGCGCTTCGTGCGGCCGTCGGGCTCGCCGACGAGGCCGTGCCCGACCTCTACCTCGTCGGCCTGGCCGCGCTGACCCTGTTGTCGGACGCGGCGGTGAAGGCGCCGTTGCTGGTGGTCGTCGAGGACGCCCACTGGATGGACGGGGCCAGTCTCGACGTGCTCGGGTTCGTCGCGCGGCGGATCGAGTCCGACCCGCTCGCACTGGTCGCCGTCACCCGCAGCCTCGACGACCGGCTCGGCGGCGCCGGGTTGCCCGTGCTGAAGCTGGACCCGCTGACCGAGGAGGTGTCGGGTGAGCTGCTGGACGTGGTGGCACCCGGCCTGGGGCAGCACGTCCGGCGTCGGCTGCTGGTGGAGGCGGCCGGGAACCCGCTGGCGCTGACCGAGCTGCCGGTCGCGCTGCAGTCCGTCGGCGGGGCGTACGCGCTCACGCCGGGTCCGCTGCCGTTGACCGAGCGGCTGGAGCGGACCTTCACGGCCCGGGTCTCCCGTCTTCCGGCCGACACCAGGGCGGTCCTCCTCCTCGCGGCCCTCAACGGCGACGGCACGATGGACGAGTGCCTCGCCGCCGCTGCCCGGATGCTCGGGAGAGCGGTCGACGTCACCGCCCTGGAACCGGCGGTCAAGGCAGGCCTGGTGGAGCCTTGGGACCTGGTCTTCCGGCACCCGCTCGTCCGCTCGGCGATGCACCACGCCGCGACCGCCGCGGAACGGCAGGCCGCGCACGCAGCTCTCGCCTGCGAGCTCCAGGGGCAGCCCGACCGGCAGGCGTGGCACCGTGCCGCCGCCACCGCCGGCTCCGACGAGCAAGCGGCGCGGGACCTGGACTCCACGGCCGGGAGAGCCTTGCGGCGGGGCGGTGTCGCCGCGGCACTGGCCGCGCTGCGACGAGCCGCGGAGCTGACCGCGGACCCCTCCGCTCGGGCGGACCGGCTGCTGCGTGCGGCCGAGCTCGCTCTGGAGTCCGGCCAGTGCGACGTCGCGGCGCACCTGCTGGCCCAGGCGCGCTCGCTGGACCTCTCGGTCCGGGACCAGGGGCGTGCTGCCTGGGTCGGCATCGCCCTAATCGAGGGGGGCGCGCAGGGCGAGGGCACCGCGACCGCCGAACTGGCCGAGCTGGCCATCGGGATCGCCGCCGGTGGCGAGCCCGTGCTGGGGCTTCGCATGCTGTGGGGCGCGGTCCTGCACTGCTTCTGGGGAGAGCCGGGCCCGGCTGCCCGCCGGCGGGTCGCCGCCGCCGCCGACCGCATGCCCGTGGACGCGGGCAACGCCGACCTGGTGGCCCTGCGGGCGTACTGCGCGCCGGTCGAGCGCGGACGAGCCGTCCTCGAAGCCCTGACCGGTCAGCTGGACCGGTCGTCCGAGGACGCCGAAGGTGATCAGCTCTTGGGCGCCGCCGCGGTGACGGTGGGTGCTCCCGCCCTGGCGAGCCGGCTGGCCTCGAGGTCGCTGGACGCCCTGCGGGCACGGGGCCGGCTGTCGATGCTGGCCAGGGCTCTCTGCGTCCAGGCGGGCAGCGCCGCACGACTCGGTGACGTGCGCGCCGCTCACCTCGCCGCCGAGGAGGCCGCCGAGCTCGCCCGCGAGACCGGTCAGCCCCTCGTGCACGCGATGGTGCACGCCATCCGCGCACAGCTCGCCGCCGTCTGCGGCGACCCGCACGCGGAGGCGTGGGCAGCGGAGGCGGAACGCACCGCCCTTCCCGGCAACGCGCGCCCGGCGCTGGCCATCGTGCAGATGGCCCGCGGGCAGGCGGCCCTCTGCCAGGGGCGCTACGGCGACGCCTTCGGGCACCTGCGCCGCGTCTTCGAGCCGGCCGACCCCGCTTTCCACCCCTGGCTGCGCTTCTACGGGGTCGCCGAACTGGTCGAGGCGGCCGTGCGCAGCGAGTCCGCCGAAGCGGCGCGGGACGTCCTGCGGGAGCTGGCCCCGCTCGCCGAGCAGACCCCCTCACCCGCCCTGCTGTGCGGGTTGCGCCTCGCCCGCGCCCTGCTCAGCCCGCCGGACGCAGCCGAGCAGCTCTACCGGACGGCCCTCGACGCCGTCCCCGTCGACTGGCCGTTCGAACGGGCGCGGGTGCACCTCGCCCTGGGCGCGTGGCTGCGGCGGCACCGGCGGCCCGCGGAGTCCCGCGTCGTCCTGCAGGCGGCCTGCGAGGTCTTCGACGCGCTCGGAGCGTCGGCCTGGGCGGAACGGGCACGCCAGGAGCTGCGCGCCGCCGGTACGTCCTCGCCCCGCCAGGACCCGGCCGCCGCCGACCGGCTCACCTCGACCGAGCTGCACGTCGCCCAGCTCGCCGCGCAGGGGCTGACCAACCGGGAGATCGGCGAGCGGCTGTACGTCTCGCCCAGGACGGTCAGCACCCACCTCCAGCGGATGTTCCCCAAGCTGGGCGTGACGTCCCGCGGCGAGCTCGCCGCGGTGCTCAGCGGCACGATGACGTACGCCGAAGACGTCGTCTGACGGACGCGAACGGCCCTGCTCACTTCATAGGTTCGTGCCATGCCCGGTCCGCACACGGCGGACGGGCGCGGGAAGGCACCATGGGAACCATCACCGTCGGCACCGAAGGTTCGACCGACATCGAGCTGTACTACGAGGACCACGGCTCCGGCCAGCCGGTCGTCCTGATCCACGGCTACCCGCTCGACGGGCAGTCCTGGGAGAAGCAGACCGACGCGCTGGTCAAGGCCGGCTACCGCGTCATCACCTACGACCGCCGGGGCTTCGGCCGGTCGAGCAAGACCATGACGGGCTACGACTACGACACCTTCGCCGGTGACCTGGACAAGGTCCTGACCCAGCTCGACCTGCGGGACGTCGTCCTCGTCGGCTTCTCGATGGGCTCGGGCGAGGTCGCCCGCTACCTCGGCACCTACGGCTCGCAGCGGGTGGCGAAGGCGGCCTTCCTCGGCGCGCTCCAGCCGTTCCTGCTGCAGACGGAGGACAACCCGGCGGGCGTGCCGCAGTCGGTGTTCGACGGCATCGCCGAGCAGGCCGAAGCCGACCGCTACGCCTGGTACGAGAACTTCTTCGTCGACTTCTTCAACACCGACGAGACGCTCGGCTCCCGGCTCAGCGACGCCGCGCTGCGGGCGAACTGGGCCACCGCCATCGCCTCGGCGCCCGTGGCGGCGTACGCGTGCGTCCCGGCGTGGCTGACGGACTTCCGGGACGACGTGAAGAGCATCGACGTGCCGTCGCTGATCCTGCACGGCACCGCCGACCGCATCCTGCCGATCGACGCCACCGCCCGCGAGTTCCGCCGCCGCCTGCCCGACGCGCGCTACGTCGAGATCGACGGCGCTCCGCACGGCCTGCTGCTCACCCACGCGGCCGAGGTCAACGCCGCCCTGCTCGCCTTCCTCACAGACTGAGAACCGGACATGCACAGACTCAAGCACCGCGTCACCGCTCTACTGGCCGTACTCGTCGCTGTCGCCGGGCTCACCCTGTTCGGCATGTCGAACGCCGTGGCGACCGGGCAGAAGCCCACGATCGTCCTCGTCCACGGCGCCTTCGCGGACGGGTCGAGCTGGAACCCCGTGATCGAGCGCCTGCAGCGACGAGGCTTCACCGCCGTCGCCGTCGCCAACCCCCTGCGCGGAGTCGCCTCCGACGCCGAGGCCCTCGACGCGCACCTCGCCGCCATCGACGGGCCTGTGGTGCTCGTCGGCCACTCCTACGGCGGTGCCGTCATCACCAACGCCAAGGCGCGGTCCCCGAAGGTGAAGGCGCTGGTGTACGTCGCCGCGTTCGCCCCCGCCGCAGGTGAGGCCGCGGCGCAGCTCGCCGCGAAGTACCCCGGCAGCACGCTGGGTGAGACGCTGGCACCGGTCACGCTGCCCGACGGCTCGAAGGACCTGAGCATCAAGCCTTCGCTCTTCCGGCAGCAGTTCGCGGCCGACGTCCCGGCGCGGCAGACCGCCCTCATGGCCGCCACCCAGCGCCCCATCCGGGACGCCGCCCTGAACGAGGCGTCCGGCGCACCCGCCTGGGCGAGCATCCCCTCGTGGTTCCTGCTGGCCGGCGCCGACAAGAACATCCCCTTGCAGGCACAGAGGTTCATGGCCGACAGGGCCGGCTCACGCGCCACCGTGACCGTCGAGAGAGCCTCGCACGCCGTGGCGGTCTCGCGTCCGGACGCGGTCGTCGACCTCGTCCTCCGCGCCGCGCGCTGACGCCTCCCCTGGCCCCGTGACCTTGAGGTCACGGGGCCGGCCCTCTGCCGTTCCGACGAAGGAAAGTCATGCGTTTCAGCCCGTCCATCGTGCTGTCCCGGATCATCGAGGGCACACTCGCCCTGCTCGGCATCCCCATCTTCTTCGCGGAGGTGGGCGACACCCGATGGATCGCGTTGTGGGACGTCCTCGCCCTCGTCTACCTCACGATCCGCATCATCCGCCTCAGTCGCAGCAAGCGGGCGGGCGACGACCAGGGCGCCTGGGTCAAGACCGCGCTGGGCCGCCGCAGCGGCACCCTGTTCACCCTGTTCACCAGCCTGGTCGGGATCACGTCCGGCCTGACCATCGTGCTCATCGAGGAAGGCACCCCAGCCGCGGTGGCCGACAAGGCCTTCGGTGTGCTCGCCGTGCTGCTGGCATGGGCGATCCTGCACTTCGGCTACGCCGACCGCTACGCGCAGGCCTACTACAGCGCCCTGCCCGAGAAACTGCTGGTGTTCCCCGGCACCGAACACCCGACCTACATCGACTTCACGTACTTCTCCTTCACCGTCGGCACCACCTTCGCCGTCTCCGACGTCGACGCGCACACCTCCGCGATGCGGCTGCGGATCCTCGCGCACGGCGTGCTCTCGTTCATCTACAACACCGCGATGCTCGGCATCGCCATCGGCGTGATCAGCGGCTGACGCCGAGTGGCTTGACCGCGCGGACGATGGTGCCGTGCATGCCGTCGGCCGCCTCGTACGCCGGCGTGATCTCGATGTCGGTGAACCCGGCGGCTTCGAGGCCCTCGCGGTACTCGGTGAACGTGAGGGCGCCGGCGATGCAGCTGACGTACGAGCCGCGTTCCGCTCGGTCGGCGGGCGTGAGGTGGTCGTCGGCGACCACGTCGGAGATGCCGACGCGGCCACCGGGGCGCAGGACGCGGAAGGTCTCGGCGAACACGGCGGGCTTGTCGACGGAGAGGTTGATGACGCAGTTGGAGATCACGACGTCGATGGTGCCGCCGGGCAACGGGATGGCCTCGATGTTCCCCTTCAGGAACTCGACGTTCGTGGCGCCTGCCTTGTCCGCGTTGGACAATGCGAGCGCGAGCATCTCGTCGGTCATGTCCAGGCCGTAGGCCTTGCCGGTGGTGCCCACGCGGCGCGCGGAGAGCAGGACGTCGATGCCGCCGCCCGATCCCAGGTCCAGCACGTGCTCGCCCTCGCGGAGCCCGGCGACGGCGATGGGGTTGCCGCAGCCGAGCGAGGCGGCCACGGCCTCGGCGGGCAGTTCGTCGCGCTGGGCCGCCGGGTAGAGCGTGGCGCCGAAGGTCTCGTCGACCTGGGCGGTCTGCGGTCCGCAACACCCGCCTCCACCTTCGACGACGGCGGTCGCGGCGGCGGCGTAGCGGGCGCGGACGGTCTCGCGCAGCTCGGTCTGCTCGGTCATGAGGGGCCCACTTCCAGGCTGTATTGACGTTTGTCTATGCAGTGTTGCGCGAAAGCCCGAGTGCCGTCAACATTGAAAGATGTCGAAGCAAGAGGCGGGCTGCTGCGCACCGCTGCCGGAAGACCCGCTGGCAGCGGAACAGGCGGCCGAGCTGTCGATGATGTTCAAGGCGCTCGGCGACCCGGTGCGCCTGCGGCTGCTGTCGATGATCGCTTCGGGACCGGAAGCCGGTGTCTGCGTCTGCGAGCTGACGCCCGCGTTCGAGCTGTCGCAGCCCACGATCTCGCACCACCTCAAGCTGCTGCGGCAGGCGGGCCTGGTCGACTGCGAGCGCCGGGGCACGTGGGTCTACTACTGGGCGCGCCCGGAGACGACCGATCGGATGGCCGCGGTGCTGGGCAGCGTGGGCGACCGGCGTGCGGTCACGGCCTGAGCGTCGCCGCGATCTTCGCGACCGCCGCCTTCGCGGTCGGCCCGACCCCGATGAGGGTCGCGGACGCCGGGCCGGTCCAGCCGCCGTAGCCGAGCAGGTGCAGGCGAGGTTCCTCCGCGGCCGTCGTGCCCTCGACGGCGACGTGGCCTCCGGTGTCGCGCAGCCGCAGCGGGGCCAGGTGGCTCAGGGCGGGCCGGAACCCGGTGCACCACACCACGACGTCCGCGCCGGACAGGGCTTCGACATCCATCGGCGTGGCGACGAGCAGTCCGTTGTCGCGGGCTTCGCGGACGGGCGGCACGGCCACGATGTCGCCGAGCTCGCTGACGCCGCCGCGCCGGGTGGCGATGTCGAACAGCGCTTTGCCGTCGATCTCGTCGGGCATGTACCGCGGCGGCCGGCGGGTCATCCAGGTCAGCCCGGCGTGCGGCGCGAGGTCGGCGGCGATCTGCGCACCGGAGTTGCCGCCGCCGACCACGACGACCTTCTGCCCAGCGAACTCGAACGGGTCGCGGTAGTCGACGGTGTGCAACTGCCGGCCGGGCAGGTCCATCAGCGGCCGGAAGGGTCGCCACCAGGTGCCCGTCGCACTGATGACGTGCCGCGCCGACCAGGTGCCGGAGTCGGTCCGCACCAGCAGCCGGTCGCCGTCGCGGGTCACCGAGGTGACCTGGACGGGCCGGTGGACGGGGATGTCGTAGCGCTTCTCGTAGTCGGTGAGGTAGTCGACGACGTGCTGCGCGGTCGGGTAACCGTCCGGAAAGGACGGCATGGGCCGGCCGGGCAGCGAGCTGTGACGGGCGACGGAGAACAGGCGCAGCGAGTTCCAGGTCAGCGGCCACGCCCCGCCCGGCATGGGTTGCGCGTCGAGCACCACGTGGTCGACGCCCGCGCGGCGCAGGTAGAAAGCGGCGGCCAGCCCTGCCTGGCCGCCGCCGATCACCACGACGTCAGACTCGGGCACGAGTCACCCATCGACGCCGGAGCCAGAGGCTGACGTACACGAGCGCGACGAGCACGGGCACTTCGATCAGCGGCCCGACCACACCGGCCAGCGCCTGACCGGAGGTCACGCCGAACACCCCGATCGCGACGGCGATGGCGAGCTCGAAGTTGTTGCCCGCCGCGGTGAACGCCAGCGTCGTGGTCCGCTCGTAGGAGAGTCCGGACGCCTTGCCGAGCGCGTAGGAGCCAGCCCACATGATGGCGAAGTAGACCAGCAGCGGCAACGCGATCCTGACGACGTCGAGCGGCCTGTTCGTGATGGTCTCGCCCTGCAGCGCGAACAGGATGACGATCGTGAACAGCAGGCCGTACAACGCGATCGGGCCGACGCGCGGCAGGAACTTCGACTCGTACCAGTCCCTGCCACGGGTCCGCTCCCCCAGCCTGCGGCTCAGGTAGCCGGCCAGCAGCGGGATGCCCAGGAAGATCAGCACCGACTTGGCGATCTCCCACGCGGAGAAGTCCACAGACGCGGTGCCCAGGCCGAGCCAGCCGGGCAGCAGGTCGAGGTAGAACCAGCCGAGCACGCCGAACATGACGACCTGGAACACGGAGTTGAGCGCCACGAGCACCGCGGCGGCCTCGCGGTCACCGCACGCCAGGTCGTTCCAGATGATGACCATCGCGATGCAACGCGCGAGACCGACGATGATCAGGCCGGTCCGGTACTCGGGCAGGTCGGCCAGGAAGATCCAGGCCAGCGCGAACATCAGCGCGGGGCCGAGCACCCAGTTCAGCACGAGCGACAGCACCATCGTCCGCTTGTCGCGGGTGACGGTGTCGAGCTTGTCGTAGCGGACCTTCGCGAGCACCGGGTACATCATCAGCAGCAGGCCCAGGGCGATCGGCAACGAGACGCCGTCGACCTTCACCGCGTCCAGCACGCCCTGCAGGCCGGGGACGAACCGGCCGAGCAGCAGTCCGGCGACCATGGCGACGCCGATCCACACCGGCAGCAGTCTGTCCAGGAAGGACAGACGGTGCAGCACGTCCGGTGCCGCGGTTTCCTTGGTGCTCAACGGGTTCCTTCAGATGTGGTCGGGTCAGTCGCAGCAAGCGCTGGTGTCGCGCAACGGACCTCCGGGCGCGAGCGCGGCGGCGAGGGTGTCGATCGCGGAGTTGTCGACGCGGTACCAGCTCCAGGTACCGCGGCGTTCGCGACTGAGCACACCGGCGTTGACGAGGATCTTGAGGTGATGGCTGAGCGAGGACTGCGGCATGTCGAACTGGTCGGCCAGATCGCAGAAGCACGCTTCCTGGCCCTCGGTCCGGCGCACCAGGCCGACGAGCTCGACGCGGATCGGGTCGCCGAGCGCCTTGAACAGGCGGGCGGCGGTCGCCGAGTCGAGCAGCGTCTGGTCCGGACTCGTCATGACGACGACCATAGCGGCTTGGATTGACAAAAGTCGATACACGGAGTGTGATCTGCATCGACGAACTTCGGTCCAACGACGGACAGCAGGCCGACCACCGCGACGAGGAGAACCACCGTGCCCAAGACCCCCGAGGTGCTGTTCGTCTGCGTGCACAACGCGGGCCGCTCCCAGATGGCCGCGGCACTGCTGCAGCACTACGGCATGGGCCGGATCAGCGTGCGCTCGGCCGGTTCCGAACCCGCGGAGAAGGTCAACCCCGCGGCCGCCGCGGCCCTGGCGGAGTGGGGACTCGACATCACCGCCGAGGTGCCCTCGAAGCTCACGACCGAGGACGTCGAGGCGTCCGACGTGGTGATCACGATGGGCTGCGGCGACACCTGCCCGGTGTTCCCCGGCAAGCGCTACCTCGACTGGCAGCTCGAAGACCCGGCCGGACAGGGCGTCGACGCGGTCCGTCCGATCCGCGACGACATCGACCGCCGGGTGCGCGGACTGGTGGCCGAACTGCTCGGCTAACGCGGCACGCCGGCGGTCGACAACGCGGCCGCCAGCACCCCGATCACGCCCAGCACCACGAACACCGCCGGGTAGCCTCCCAGCCACGCCGCCATCGCGCTGCCCGCCCACGGTGCGATGGCCGCGGTGAGCATGACCGGTGCGGTGAGCAGTCCGTTGAGCTGTCCGTAGTGGACTGCTCCCCAGCGGTCCGTGATCGCGGTCGCCTGCACGAGCGTGAAGATCCCGCGCGTGACACCGGCGAGCACCGATCCCGCGATCAGCAACAGCGCCGGACCGGGCACCACGCCGAGCAAAGCGGTCACCGCCGCGCTCACCAGGAGGATCAGCACCGTGCGGGTGCGCACCGAGGTCCTCGCGGCCAGCCTGGCGTAGCCCAGCCGGCCGAGCACCTGGCCCACGCCGCCCAGGCCGAGCGCGACCGCGGCGGCCGAGGTGGTCATGCCGCGCTCGGTCAGCAGCGGGACGAGGTTGATCACGACCGCATACACGCTGAACGCGGCCAGGCTCATCGCGACCACGAGCACCAGGAACGGCCTGCTGCGCGCCACCGCCGACGGGGCGTGGGCGGTCTCGTGCTCGACCGCCGGCCACGGCAGCCGCAGGCCCCACAAGTGCAGCGGGATCGTCGTGACGGCGAGGAATCCGGCGAGAACCAGGTAGGTGCCGCGCCAGTCGAGGCGCTCGTTCAGCACGGCGGTCAGTGGCGCGAACACGGTGCTGGCCAGCCCGGCGACCAGCGTCAGGGCGGTCAGCGCGGACACCCTGCGCGCCCCGTACCAGCGGGTCAGCGCGGCGAACGCGGGCGCGTAGAAGATCCCGGCCATGGCGACACCGGCCAGCAGCCACGCCGCCGTGAACCACACCAACGAGTCCGCGGTCGCCAGCGCGACCAGCGCGAGCACGGCGATGATCGAACCGGCGGTCATGATGGCGCGCGGACCGTGCCGGTCGAGCAGCCTTCCGACCGGGATTCCCACCAGGCCCGCGACGATCTGGCTCGCGGAGAACCCGGCCGTGATCGCCGCGAGCGACCATCCCGTGCCGGCGCTGATCGTCGGCAGCAGCACCGGGAAGGCGTAGTAGAGCACGCCCCAGCTGATGATCTCGGTGGTGCACAGGACGATCAGCACGCGGCGCAGCCCGGCGTCGATGCCGGGCCGCGCCGTCGTGTCAGCGTGCACTGGGCGCGAGACCGATCGTCACATCGACCGTCTCCGGCGCGCTGCAGCAGCCGCCGCTGTTCTTCTGCTCGGCGGGAGCGTCGAACACGCCGGCACCACCGCAGACCCCGGTCTCGGGCAGCACCAGCTCGACGCGCCCGGCCGCCTCGTGGTCACCGGCGATCGCGGCCACGACGGACCGCGCCTGCTCGTAGCCCGTCAGCGACAGGAACGTCGGCGCACGGCCGTAGCTCTTCATGCCGACCAGGTAAACACCCGGCTCGGGGTGCCGCAGCTCGTTTTCACCATGTGGGTAGACGGTGCCGCACGAGTGGACGTTCGGGTCGATCAGCGGCGCGAGCTTCGACGGCGCCTGCAACACCGGGTCCAGGTCGAGCCGGACCTCCGACAACCACGACAGGTCAGGCCGGAAACCCGTCAGCACCACGACTTCGTCGATCCCCTCGACGCGGTGGCCGTCGAACGACTCCAGGGTGAGCCTGCCGTCGTCGCCCCGTTCCACCGCGGCCGTGCGGAACCCGGTGACGGTGTCGACGTGCCCGGCTTCGGCCGCCTTCCTCGCCCGCAGACCGAGAGCACCACGTGCGGGCAGCTGGTCGGACTCGCCGCCACCGAAGACGTTGCCCACGGCACCGCGGCGCAGCAGCCACACGATCTTCGTAACGGGCTCCCGCTCCGCCAGTTCGGCCAGTGCGATCAACGCGGTGAGGGCTGAGTGACCACTGCCCGCGACCGCGATCCGCTTGCCCGCGTAGCGCGTGCGCTCGGCGGCGAGGTCGGGCACGCGGTAGTTGATCTGCGCCGCCGCGGCCTTCTCCCCCGCCGCGGGCAGGCCGTCACCGCCCAGCGGGTTCGGCGAACCGAAGGTGCCGGAGGCGTCGATCACCGCACGGGCCGCGATCCGCTCCTCGCCCTGAGCGGTCTGGACGTGCACGGTCAGCGGCTCGTCCTCGCGGCCCGCGTCCACGACGCGGTCGCGCCCTCGCCGGGCGACCCCGACGACCTTCGCGCCGAACCGCACCCCGTCACCGAGAACCTCGGCCAGCGGCGTGAGGTACAGGTCGGCCCACTCCGCGCCGGTCGGGTAGACGTCGCCGTCCGGCCGCACCCACCCGGCCGGGACGAGCAGCCGCTCGGCGGCCGGGTCGACGAGCTCGCTCCACCGCGAGAACAGCCGCACGTAGTTCCACTGCGCCACAGCCGCACCCGCACGGTCACCCGCCTCCAGCACGAGCACCCGCTCACCCCGTTCGACCAGGTGTGCCGCCGCGGACAACCCCGCAGGCCCGGCACCCACCACGACGACTGGCAACTCACTCACGGCGCACCCCTTGTATCGACAGATTTCGAATCAACACCGCGGACTGTATCGACCGGGATCGATTGACGCAACCATCGATCTGTGTCGATACTTCGCCCCATGACGACGACAGCGGCCATGCCGTCCGTGCTGCCTGCCGAGGACGCCGCGACCTACGCGGACTGGTTCGCGTGCCTCGCCGAGCCGACCCGCGTGCGGCTGCTGCACGCCGTGGCGACCTCGGGCCGGGCGATGACCGTCGGTGAGCTGACGGAGCTGGCCGGCATCAGCCAGTCCACCTGCTCGCACCACGTGCGCAAGCTGGCCGAGGTCGGCTTCCTGCGGATGCACAAGGAAGGCACCGCCACCCACGTCAGCGTGAACCCGTCGTGCTGCACCGGCCTGCCGCACGCGGCCGACATCGTCATGGGCGTGCTCGCGCCCCGTCCGTGCTGCCCGGCGAACCTGCCGCTCGACGTGACCGTCCGTGCGATGCGCGACGACGACTGGGCCGCTGTGCGCCGCATCTACGCCGAGGGTATCGCCACCGGTGACGCGACGTTCGAAACCGAAGTGCCCCAACGCAGAGCCCTCGACGCCAAGTGGCTGCGCGAGCACCGCTGGATCGCCGAGGCCGACGGCGCGGTGGCGGGCTGGGCGGCCGCCACACCAGTGTCCACACGGGACTGCTACGCGGGCGTGGCCGAACATTCCGTCTACGTCGCAGCCGACTTCCGCAGCCGGGGCGTCGGCAAGACCTTGCTGCACGAGCTGGTCACCGCCGCCGACGCGGCAGGCCTGTGGACGTTGCAGACCTCGATCTTCCCCGAGAACCGCGCGAGCCTCGCCCTGCACCACGCGGCGGGCTTCCGCACCCTCGGCGTCCGCGAACGCATCGCGCAACACCACGGCGTGTGGCGCGACACCGTCTTCCTCGAACGCCGAGCCGCCAGCTAGCCCCTGACCATCCACAACCGTCGCCGGACACACGGCGACGGCTACTTCGAGGTGCCCATGAACAGCCACGACGCCATCGTCATCGGCGCCGGCCAGTCCGGTCTCGCCGCTGCCCACGCCCTTGTCGCACAAGGCCTGCGACCACTCGTGCTCGAAGCCGGCGACGAACCCGTCGGCTCCTGGCCGCACTACTACGACAGCCTGACCTTGTTCTCACCAGCCAGATACAGCGCCTTACCAGGCCTCAAGTTCCCAGGCGACCCCGAGCGCTATCCGCGCCGCGACGAAGTCGCGGCCTACCTCCGCGCCTACGCCGCACACCTCGACACCGACATCCGCACCGGCCACCGCGTCGCCGAGGTGGTGCGCGACAACGACTTCCGAGTAACCACGACGAACGGCAGCAGCTTCACCGCGCCGGTCGTGATCGCCGCCACCGGCGGCTTCGGCAACCCGCACCGGCCCGTCTTGCCCGGCCTCGACGACTTCCCCGGCACCGTCCTGCACGCCGCGCGGTACCGCTCCCCCGCACCGTTCCACGGCCAGCGCGTCGTCGTGGTCGGCGCCGGCAACTCCGCGGTCCAGATCGCGGCAGAGCTCGCCGAGCAGGCCCACGTCACCCTCGCGACCCGCAAGCCGGTGAAGTTCTCCGCCCAACGCCCGTTCGGCCGGGACCTGCACTTCTGGCTCGACCGCACGCGAGTCGACCATCTCCCGATCGGCCCGTGGCTGCCCGGCGGCTTCACCACCCCGGTGCTCGACACCGGCCGCTACCGCGCCGCCCTCGACCAGCACCGCCCGGACCGCCGGCCGATGTTCACCGCCCTGGAAGGATCGAAGGTCATCTGGCCGGACGAGCGGCGCGACCACGTCGACGCGATCGTCCTGGCCACCGGGTACCGCCCCGACCTGCCGTACCTCCGCGGACTCGGCACCGAGCACCACCGCGGCGTGTCCCGCCGGCACCCCGGTCTTGGCTTCGTCGGACTGGAATGGCAGCGCAGTCTCTCGTCGGCAACGCTGCGAGGCGTCGGCCGCGACGCCGCCCACGTGGTGCGCCGCCTGCTCAAACGCACGGAGAACAGCTGACGCCCGTAGCCGCCGTCAGTCCCGGGGCGTCAGGTAGCCGCGGGAGAACGCGGCGGCCACGGCGGCGGCCCGGTCGTTGACGCCGAGCTTCGCGTACACGTGCAGCAGGTGCGTTTTGACCGTCGTTTCGCTGATGTAGAGCCGTTTCGCCGCCTCGCGGTTCGTGGAGCCCTGGGCGATCAGCTCCAGCACCTCCCGTTCACGCGCTGACAGCGGCGCCGGGGCCGGTTTGCGCACCTGTCCCACGAGCCGGGTCGCGACGGCCGGGGAGAGCACCGCCTCCCCGCGTGCCGCGGCCTCCACCGCGCGGACGAGCTCCTCCCTCGGCGTCTCCTTGAGCAGGTAGCCGGTGGCGCCCGCCTGGATCGCCGGCAGCACGTGGCTGTCCGTGTCGTACGTGGTGAGCACCAGCACCCGTGACGGCACCCCGCGCTTCGCCAGCTCCCTGATGGCGGCGACACCGTCGGTCCCGGGCATCCGCAGGTCCATGAGGATCACGTCGGGACGGAGGCGCTCCGCGACCGCGACCGCTTCGGCACCGTCACCGGCCTCGCCGACCACCTCGAAGCGCGGATCGGCACCGAACATGCCCCGCAGGCCGTCCCGCACCACCGGGTGGTCGTCGACGATCAGCAGCGAGATCAACTCGTGCTCCCGGCGGGGATCGCCGGGACCGTCACCGTGATCGCGGTGCCCCCACCGGGCTCGGACTCGACGTCCAGCCGCCCCGCGAGGCGCTGCACCCGCTGCCGCATGCCGGCGAGCCCGAAGCCCCCGTCCAGGGAGCCGCCGGCGCGCTTGGTCCCGGGCAGGAACCCCACTCCGTCGTCCAGCACGTCGAGCGTCACCAGGTCCTCCATGTACGACAGGGTCAGGGCGACCCGACCGGCTCGTGCGTGCTTCGCGACGTTGGCGAGAGCCTCCTGCGCGGTGCGCAGCAGCGCCACCTCGACGTCAGTGTGCATCGGGCGGGCATCACCGGTCGTGGTCAGCACCGCCTCGACGCGGTGCACCTCCGACCAGCGCTTGGCCACGTCGCCGATCGCGTCCGGGAGAAGGGATTGCGCCAGTGCGGACGGTGCCACCGCGTGCATCGTCCGGCGGGCCTCGGTGAGGCTTTCGCGGGCCAGGTCCATCGCGTTCGCCATGTGCCGGCGTGACACCGCCGGTTCGCCCGGCGCCTGCTCGGCGGCCTGGAGCTGGGTGAGGATGCCGGCCAGGCCCTGGGCGAGGGTGTCGTGGATCTCCCGCGCCATCCGCTGCCGCTCGTCGAGCACGCCGGCCTCGCGGGCCCGCACCAGCAGTTCGGCGTGCAGGCGCACGTTCTCCGCCAGTGCGGTCTCCAGTTCGGCGTTGGCCTTGCGCAACTCGCCCAGCGCCCGCTTCTGCCCTTGGTTGCGCCGGTCGGACATCACGTCGGCGTAGAAGCCCGCCGTGGCCATCACCGTGGTGAGCACGCTGACGGCGGGCCACTTCCACCACTCGTCGGCGGTGATGTTGTCCGACCCGCCTATGTAGGAGACCGACGAGACCGCGGACGTGACGGCCACGCCGGCGTAGCGCCACCGGCCTTTCAGGTACTGGAAGGCGTGCACGTAGCCGATGAAGGCGAAGAATCCGAACCAGGGCGTGAGCAGCACCAGGCAGGCGGTCAACGCCACGAGCCCCGTGTAGTACAGGGCCATCAGCCGGCCGTTGCCGTGCGACTCCGGGTGGAACGTGTGGAACCACAGGACCCACGCGGTGAGCAGGGCCGCGAGCCCGAGCGCCTCCGGAAGGTGCACCGGCGCGTCCCAGAGCGACTGCAGCAGGGTGAGCACGACGCTGACCGCCAGCAACGGGTACGGGAGCACCTTCAGGACCGCGGTCTCCCTGCGCTGCCAGCGGTCGAACTCCTCGCGCAACTCGGCCTCGACACCCACGACCTGCATGATCGCACGCCCGCGCCCGGTTACACCGTTGCCCGTACGGCGGGCACGCGGCGCAGTGCGCCCGAGATCGCCCAGCTCCCGGCCGCGGCGATGACCAGGGTCAGCAGGAACTTCGGCACGGGTGCCGCGTCGAGTCGCAGCAGCAACGCCTCAGCTCCGACGATGACCGGCGCGTGCACGAGGTAGACGGCGAAGGCGTTGTCGGATAGGTAGCGGCTGAACCGCGACGTGCCGGCGACGAAGCGTTCGAAGACGCGGAGAAGGACCAGGACGACGCCGACCGCGAACAGCGACTCCGCCAGGGCCAGGGCCAGGTGGGCGAGGTCGTGACCGGCAAGTGCACCGGACGCCCCGAAACCCCGGTAGCCGCCCAGGGCCAGCGGCACGAGCGACACCACTACCAGGAGCACGCCGAACCAGCCCGATCTCCGCGGCAGCGTCGCGAGCCAGCGGTGGCGGTACGCCGCGACACCGGCGGCGAAGAGCAGCACGTACTGCGGCATGTAGGCGGGGCTGGGCAGTCCGAGCAACGGCTCTGTGGTGCCGTGGGGAACGAAGATCCGCCAGGCGTAGGTGAGCACGCTGAGGACGAGCGCGAAGGCGAGCACATCCCGCCGCCGCAACGGTCGTGGCCGCACCGGTTCCGCAGTCGGGCGCAGGTGCCGCAGCAGTGCGTACACGAGCGAGAAGATCAGCAGCACTTCGAGGAACCAGGCGGGCCCGACCTGCCAGGTGGTGAAGTAGTAGGCCGCGAAGGACGGCCGCGTCTCGGCCGGGAGGGTGACGTAGTCCGGCAGGACGAAGAACGGGCGCAGCAGCACGATGAACCCGAGGAACGGGATCCCGAGCCGCTTCAGGCGCTCGACCGCGAACTCGCGCGGCCCTCTTCGATCCACCGCGCCGGGCGCGAAGTACCCGGACAGCAAGAAGAAGAACCCCATGAAGAACGTCTGGTTGACCAAGAGCAACAGGTCCAGCGGCTCCGCCCCAGCTGACGGAACGGTGTCCTGCCACTTCGGCCAGGCGTCGAGATTGCTGTAGGGAACCGCGGAGTGGTGCACGACCACCAGAAAAGTCAGGAAGACGCGGAGGTTGTCGATGTAGGAGATGCGCGCCGGGCGCAAGGTGCTGATGACGTCAGGTTGTGCTCTCACAGCGAAAGCCTGCTGCCCGCGGGAGCGCGCCGGATCGACCACGCGGGCGGCAATCACCGCGGACGCGGTAGACCCCATCCATCCTCCGATCGGAGGACCCCTCCGCCGGCTTGCGGTTAGTCTGGGCGGGGTGACCACGACGTTTCTCGCCACCGCGATGAAGATCGGCGAACTGGCCCGGCGGACGGGAGTCAGCCCCCGATCCCTGCGCTACTACGAGCAGCAGGGCCTGCTGCACAGCACGCGGTCCTCCGGCGGGCAACGGCACTACGCCGCCACGGAGGTCGGGCGGGTCGAGATGATCCGCCGGTTGTTCGACGCGGGCCTGCACAGCAAGGTGATCGCCCGGTTGCTGCCGTGCGTGTACACCGACGACAAGGCCGTCGCCGAGGACGCCTTCACCACGATGCTGGGAGAACGCGACCGGCTGACCGCCGACATCACGCGGCTCGTCGAGGCCAGGGCCTCCCTCGACGAGCTGATCGAGATCAACACCCGGTATCGGACGGGTGCCGCGTGAACGCGGTCAGAGGCTGAGGTCGAGGACGACCTTGCCCGAGGCGTGCTGGGACTCGACGAGTGCCAGCGCCTCCTGCGCCTGGGCGAGCGAGTAGGTCCGCGTGATGTGCGGGTCGAGCCGCCCGGTGACCATGAGATCGGCGACGCGTTCGAGGCCTCGCCGGTCCACGCGGCGGTGGACCGATACGCCGCCGAGCTCGGTCACCGACGGGTCGCCGACCGAGATGAGCCGCGCTCCCAGCGGGGCGACCTCGCGCAGGGACTCGCCGCCGACGTTGTCGACCACGGCGTCGAAGCCGTTCGGGGCGTGCGCGCGGAGCCGGCCGGCGACGTCGCCCTCGGTGTAGTCGACGAAGGTCGCGGCGGTGGCCGTGACGAGGTCCCGCTTCGCCGTGCCGGCCGTGCCCGTCACGACCAGGTTCCGGTCGCGGGCGAGCTGGGCGAGCGCGATGCCGACGCCGCCGCCGATCCCGTTCACCAGCAGCGACGCCCCGGCGGGCAGGTCGAGCTGGTCGAGGACGTCCAGCGCGGTGGTGCCGGCGACGGGGATGGTCGCCGCCCAGGTGTCCGGCAGCGCGTCGGGGATGCGGGCGGTGGACTCGCCGAGCAGCAGAGTCGTCTCCGCGTACGTGCCCGCACCGGTCAGCGCGAACCCGGTGACCCGGTCGCCGACGGCCAGGCCGGTCACGCCGGCACCGACCTCCAGCACCGTGCCGGCCGCCTCCATTCCCAGGACCTGGGGAAAGGGCAGGTGGCCGTTGAGGGCTGCGGCGTGCCCGGACCGCAGCTTGTGGTCGAGCGGGTTGACTCCCGCGGCCGTGACGCGGACGAGGACCTCGGCGGGACCCGGCGAGGGAGTCGGCCGCTCGAAGAACCCCTGCACTTCGGTACCACCGAAAGCCTTGTACCCCAACGCCTTGCTCATGACGAACAGCTCCTTCACCGTGTGTTGCGAACGGTTCGACGCTATTCGTTGACACCGGCGTCAGCTTCCACCCGATGTGACGGGCGCCTCAGTTGTCGGCGTCCTCGAAGATCAGGAACGTCTTGGTCGACAGGACGCCCGGAATCGTCTGCAGCTGCTCGAGCACGACGCGCCGCAACGCGTTGTTCCCCTCCGCCCTGACGAGCAGCATCACGTCGAACTCGCCGCCCATGAGTGCCATGTGCCGCACCTCGGGGATCGCGCGGAGCTGCGTCTGCAGGTCGCGCCAGTTGTTCTGGCGCACCGTCATCGCCACGTAGGCCGACGTGGTGAGCCCGACCTTGACCGGGTCGACGCGCGCGGTGAAGCCGGTGATCACCCCGTCGGCCACCAGGCGTTCGAAACGGGCGTAGGCGTTCGCGCGCGAGATCGTCACGCGCTCGGCCAGGGCTCGTCCGGACAACCGGCCGTCCGCCTCCAGTTCACGCAGGATCCGGCGGTCGATCTCGTCCAGCTCCGCGTCCACGTGTCTCGCTTCCCAGGTCGAATGCGCGCGATGGCGAGCCAACTGGACCTGCTGAATCGGAGCAGTTGACCATTCGTCTCGCACTCGCGCGCGGATGTGGCCGAACGGCCACAACTCTAGGCAACATTCCGACCAACTGAAACTGCTCGCAGGAGGTGCGGATGAGTGCTGGTCAGCTCAAGGCGGCCATCACCCCGGCCCGGTGGCTGGACGAGTCCGGGCGGCTGGTCCGGGGCACGTCGGCGCCCGACGCCGAGGCGCTGCTGGTCGGGTACCGCAGGCTCGTTTTCGCGCGCAGGCTGAACGAACAGTGCGGGGCGCTGGTCCGTCAGGGACGGCTGGCCGTGTACCCGTCCTCACGCGGTCAGGAGGCCTGCCAGGTCGCGTGCGCGTCGGTGCTCGCGGACGGCGACTGGTTGTTCCCGACCTACCGCGACACCGCCGCGATCGCCGCCCGCGGGGTCGATCCGGTCGAGGTGCTCACCCTGCTGCGCGGGGACTGGCACTGCGGCTACGACCCGGTGCGGCACAAGGTCGCCCCGCAGGCGACGCCGCTGGCGACCCAGCTGCCGCACGCGGTCGGCGTCGGTCACGCGGCGCGTCTCAAGGGCGAGGACACGGTGGTGATGGCGCTGTGCGGAGACGGCGCGACCAGCGAGGGCGACTTCCACGAGGCCTGCAACTTCGCCGCCGTCTTCCGCTCCCCGGTGGTGTTCTTCGTGCAGAACAACAAGTACGCGATCTCGGTGCCGCTCGCCCGCCAGTCCGTCGCGCCGTCGCTCGCGGTCAAGGCGATCGGGTACGGCATGCCCGGCGTGCGCGTCGACGGCAACGACCTGCCGGCCCTCGAGAAGGTGCTCGGCGAGGCCGTCGCGCGGGCACGTGCGGGTGAGGGGCCGACGCTGGTCGAGGCCGACACCTATCGCATCGAGTCCCACACCAACGCCGACGACGCCAGCCGCTACCGCACCGACGACGA
Source organism: Lentzea californiensis (assembly GCF_024648825.1). GTDB lineage: Bacteria > Actinomycetota > Actinomycetes > Mycobacteriales > Pseudonocardiaceae > Lentzea > Lentzea californiensis. The sequence continues at coordinate 105,175 of NZ_JANBBE010000003.1, read as the reverse complement.
GGTCGCGGACTGGCTCCCGCGTGACCCGCTCCTGCGGGTGCGGACCTACCTGACCGCCGTCGGCGCGCTCGACGACGAACGGGAGCGGGAGATCACCGCCGCCGCTGAGGCGATGGCGGCAGCGGTCCGGACCGGCGTCGGCGCCGAGTCGACCGCCGACCCCGAGGAACTGTTCGCCCACCTCTACGCCACCCCCACGCCGCAGCTCGCCGGACAGCGCGCGGCTCTGCGGGCCGAGCTCGACTTCGAGGAGGCATGATGACGACCCCGAAGATGACCATGGCGCAGGCGATCAACACCGCGCTGCGGGACGCCATCGCCGAGGACGACTCCGTCGTGGTGTTCGGCGAGGACGTGGCCCAGCTGGGCGGGGTGTTCCGGGTGACCGACGGACTGCACCGCGACTTCGGTGAGAACCGGGTGTTCGACACCCCGCTGGCCGAGTCGGGAATCGTCGGCATGGCGGTGGGAATGGCCATGAACGGCATGCGCCCGGTCGTCGAGATGCAGTTCGACGCCTTCGCGTACCCGGCCTTCGAGCAGATCGTCAGCCACGTCGCGAAGATGGGCAACCGCACGCGCGGCAAGGTGCGGCTGCCCATCGTCATCCGCATCCCCTACGCCGGCGGGATCGGCGGTGTGGAGCACCACTGCGACTCGTCCGAGGCCTACTACGCGCACACGCCCGGCCTGACCGTCGTCGCGCCGGCCACCAACGCCGACGCCTACGGCCTGCTGCGCGCGGCGATCGCCAGCCCCGACCCGGTGATCTTCCTCGAACCCAAGAAGCACTACTTCTCGAAGGAGGAGGTCGACGTGTCGGCCGCCGTCCCGCCGATCGGGCGCGCGGTGGTCCGCCGTCCCGGCAAGGACGCCACGCTGATCGCCTACGGCCCCTCGGTGCCGGTGGCGCTGGCCGCCGCCGCGCAGGCCGCGACGGAGGGCCGGGACCTGGGCGTGGTCGACCTGCGGTCCATCGTCCCGTTCGACGACGAGACCGTGTGCGCCGAGGTCCGCCGGACCGGCCGGGCCGTGGTGGTCGCCGAGGCACCCGGTTTCGCCTCGGTGGCCTCCGAGATCGCGGCACGGGTGGGAGAACAGTGCTTCCACCACCTGGAGGCGCCGGTCCGCCGGGTCACCGGGTTCGACGTCCCCTATCCCCCGCCGAAGCTGGAGCACCACTTCCTGCCCGGTGTGGACCGCGTCCTGGACGCCGTCGACACGCTGCAGTGGGAGGACGCCGCATGAGCTCCCAGGTGTTCGCCCTGCCCGACCTCGGCGAGGGACTGACCGAGGCGGTGCTGGTCCGATGGCTGGTCAAGACCGGTGACGCGGTCGCCGTGGACGAGCCCGTCGCCGAGGTGGAGACGGCCAAGGCGATGGTCGAGGTGCCCTCACCGTTCGGCGGTGTGGTGGCGCGGCTGCACGGAAAGGAAGGCGCCACCCTCCAGGTGGGCTCCCCGCTGATCTCGGTCGACGCCGCACGGCTGGAGACCTACGCCGAGGAGGAGCGCGCCGGTTCCGGCAACGTCCTGATCGGCTACGGAACCTCCGAGGCGACCACGTCCCGCCGCCGGCGGAAAGCGGTTCCCCGCTCCGCCGTGACGCCGCCGGCGCGCAACGGGGAACGCCCCGCCGTGCAGTCGCCGATCGTGCGCCGCCTCGCCCGCGACAACGGCGTCGACCTCCAGGCTTTGACGGGCACCGGCCCGGACGGCCTGATCACGCGCCGCGACGTCGAGGCCGCCTTCGCCGCACCGGTGGCCGTCGCGAGCGACGTGGACCAGCGCACGGGCTTGCAGATCCGCACGCGCGTGCCGTTGACGGGCATGCGCAAGGCGGTCGCCACGACCTTGACCCGCAGCCGCACCGAGATCCCGGAAGCGACGACCTGGGTGGACGTCGACGCGACCGCACTGCTGGAACTCCGCGCCGAACTGAAGGAATCCGGCACGGCACCGGGAATCCTGGCCATGGTCGCCCGCTTCGTCGTGGCGGGGCTCGCCCGCTTCCCGGAGCTGAACTCGCGGGTCGACACCGAGCGGGGCGAGATCACACACCTCGACGGCGTCAACCTCGGCCTAGCGGCACAGACCGACCGCGGTCTCGTGGTCCCGGCGATCAAGGACGCGCACCGCCTGAGCATGCGCGGCCTCGGCACCGAGATCCGCAGGCTCACCACCGCCGCACGCGAGGGCACCGCCACCGCGGCCGAACTGAGCTCGGGTTCGTTCACGCTGAACAACTACGGCGTGCTCGGAGTCGACGGCAGTGCCGCGATCATCAACCACCCGGAGGTCGCGATCCTCGGCATGGGCCGGATCCTGCCCCGGCCCTGGGTGGTCGGCGATGACATCGTGGCGCGGCACATCGTGCAGCTGTCGCTCGTGTTCGACCACCGCGTGTGCGACGGCGGCACCGCGGGCGGCTTCCTGCGGTTCGTCGCCGACTGCGTCGAAGCTCCGGTGTCGGCGATGGCGGACCTGTAGTGGCGGAAGGCGGGGACGGTGATCGCCGTTCCCGCCCCCAGCATGGGGTTCGCCGGACTACCGCAGCATCGATGACGGCTGTCGTGGCCGGTGACTTTCGCCGCGATCGCGAGCAGGCCACAGGCCTACGCAGGCTCGCCGGGAACGTGCACCCAGCCCCGGCACTCGAGTCCGGCCACCCTGAGTGTGATCAGCGGAGCGAATGCACCCGCGTCGATGCCGTCATAGTCGTGCCTGATCACCGAGCGATGGATTTGTTCGGACACTACGAGAACAAGTGGTGAGGAAGTCTGCTGAGAGCGGATCCTGAAGGCAGGGGCGGCGAGCAGCCTGTTGGCGATCTCGATCTCTTCGCCGAACCATCCCGTGTCGTCGCACGCCACGTCTCCGGCGTGGATGGCGATCCCGAGCCGCAGCGGGTGGCGCTGGCCCGCGTTGTGCTCGTCGAGCAACTTCCTGAGCCTCGGCGCGAATCTGGTCAGCAGCCAGGTTTTCGGGAAGCGGTCGGCGGGATGGATGAGGACCATCGGCCCATCGACGCGATCGACGTAGCGGTCACGGAGATCCGTGGAGCTCCCGCTGTCCACCAACGCCTGTTCGACGAGGGCGTACGTGTCCCAGCGCCACTGGGCCTTCACTGAATCGCTGCAGGCCGCGGTGCCCTGGATGGCCGCCGCGACGATCACTCGCGGTATCGGGTGGATCGACTGGACCGACGACAGGGTACTCATGCTCCCCGCCTCCTGACTTCGTCAGCTGGGAGGGCACTTCAGAAAACTTCAGTTTGATCTAGCTATTAGGTCTATACTTCAGGGTAAGGCTCGCGTGAAGTCCTAGCAAGAGGCGAGACGTGTCGTCCCAGCTGACCGAGAGCGACTGAAGTCGGCTGTAATGCGGGGGTGGTGTGCCGCGATGAATCAGCGTTGCAGTACCTTGCACTGAAATTCAGCTGAAGGACGTGATGACGTGACCTCCGCTGAGGATCCGGCTGTGGAACTGGCACGGCGGCTGCGGTCACTGCGCAAGCAGGCCTGGCCCGGTAAGCGCATCACGCAGGAGTGGCTGGCCCAGGCGTTCGAGGTCAGCGTTCCGTTGATCTCCTCGTGGGAGCGACCGCGAGACCCGGCGCTGCCTCCCCAGCACCGCCTGGACGCCTACGCGACCTTCTTCGCGACCGTCCGCTCCGCCGAGCGGCAACCGTTCCGGCTGATCGACGAGCTGATGGAGGACGAGGAAGCACGCAGGGTCTCGTTGCTGGCCGAGCTCACCGAACTGCGCAACCGGGCGGCGGAAGCGACTCCGGCCGGGAGCACCGCACCGGCCACCGACAACCTCTGGCGATTTCCCGACGACGAGAACATCACGATCGTCTGTTCCGAACTGCCGCCGCGACTGTTCGCCGCGCTTCCCTTCACCGATCCCGAAGATCCCGACTACGTGGAGTCGTACCAGTACTCGGACCTCGACTCCCTGCTGGAGTTGCACGGGCACGTCCGCGCACTCAATCCCGGCAACAACGTGCAGATTCGCGGCGGATCGTTGTCGCTCCTGCCGGACGAGTACACGAGCCACCTGGTGTTGCTGGGCGGTGTCGACTGGAACCAGGTCACGGCCGAGGTGCTGCACCGCATCGACCTGCCGATCCGGCAGCAGGCCCGGCCTGAGGACTCCGACACGGGCGGGTTCGAGGTCGTGGGGAACGGTGTGCGCGAGACGTTCCGGCCGGTGCTGCGCGAGGTGGGAGGCCGACGGGTTCTCGAGGAGGACGTCGCACACTTCTACCGTTCGCCCAACCCGTTCAACAGGAAGCGCACCGTCACCATCTGCAACGGCCAGTTCTCCCGCGGAACCCTGGGCGTGGTGCGCGCCCTCACGGACGCCCGGTTCCGCGATCGCAACAACGCTCACGTGCTCAGCCGCTTCGCCGGCCACGACACGTTCAGCATCATCAGCCGCGTGCTGGTGCTGCAGGGATCTGTGGTGACGCCGGATTGGACCATCCCCGAAATCCTCCTGCACGAATGGCCAGTGACCACTACGTGACCAGAACCGCCCGAATCCGTTCCCGGCATCACCACGGCTCACACCGCGGTCTGCTGCACACCGCGCCGATGAACTCGCCCGAGGCCGACGTGGACGCGATCATCGTGCCGACCGCCCGCACCCCGCAGGCGTTGGAGCACGCCATCGCCCTCGCGGCAGAACTCAAGTGCACCGTCGTCGCGTTGTGCAGCAAGGATTCGTCAGCCGACGCGGTGGCCGAGCTCGCGGTCGGGGCCGATGCCGAACTGCTCGCCATCGACACGGGCAGGCTCACCGAAGGCCTGCTGCCGCGGTTCCAGACATGCGATCTGCTGGCGGCGACGGAGTTCAGCCGGCACACCGACACCAGCCACAAACGCAATCTCGGTCTGGAGATCGCACGGCTGACAGGCTGGGAGAAGATCGTCTTCCTCGACGACGACATCGAGATCCCAGACCCGTCAGACCTCCGCAGGGCGTCGGCGCTCACCGGCCGGTTCGCAGGGGTCGGCCTGAACATCCACGGATATCCCGACAACTCCGTCGTCTGTCACGCCTACCGCGAAGCCGGCGGAGAGCAGACCATGTTCATCGGTGGCGGCGCGCTCGTCGTCGACACCAGCACGCCCCCCTCGTTCTTCCCCAACATCTACAACGAGGACTGGTTCTTCCTGCTCAACGGCGATCAGCTCCGTCCGACGACTGTCACGGGTATCGCGCGCCAGAAGCCCTACGACCCGTTCGCCCGCGAGGAGCGCGCCCAGACGGAGGAACTCGGCGACCTCCTCGCCGAGGGCCTGCTCTGGTTGCTCGACGAAGGAAGATCACTGCACGAGGCCGACGCCGCCTACTGGAGGCAGGCTCTGGCCAGGCGCCAGAACTTCATCATCGACACCATGACCCTGGTCCGCCGCATGGATGGATCAGTCGAGTCGCGGGACCGGATGCTGAGCTCGCTGCAGGTTGCGCACAGACGCTCCCTGCACATCGAGCCTGAGTTGTGCGAGGCATATGTGCGGGCCTGGCGGGAAGATCGCTGGACCTGGCGGCAACACCTCACGGAAGCCCAGCAGAACCATCGCTCTGGTGACGTCCTCAAGGTGATGGCCGAACTGGGCCTGGAGTTGCACAGCAGGTACCTACCCCGTTAGGTCCTTGACCAGCACGGTGCAGATCTCCGCGGCCCGATGCCCGTTGCCGTCACTGGACGCGTAACACTTCACGTGCCCATGCGGCCACTCCTGGAAGCCGAGCCGGGTGTAGAGCCTCTCCACGTCCACGTTCCCGACCACCACCGCCAGTGCCACGTCCCGGTATCCCCTGCCTGCCAGCAAACGCTCCGCAGCGCGGATCAGCCTGGTCCCGACTCCCTTCCGCCGCAGGTCGGAGTGGACCTCCAAATGGGTGAGCAACGGCGTGCCCGGCAGGTGCGCCTGGATCTCCGGCTCCTCGGCTTCTTCCAGCCACAGGTAGACGTCACCGACCACCACATCGCCCTGCCACGCGGTGAGCAGCACTCCACGGCGTCTCCGCTGCCGGTCGAGGCGATCGGCGAAATACCGTCGCTGGCCCAGTCTCGCGGCCAGCGACGGGAGGTCCTCGGGACGTGCCCGTCTGATGCTCAAGCCTCGCATGACACCTCGCAACCAACTGTACAGAGGCGTGTCAGTTGATCTGCCGAAGCACGCGTTCAGTCCACAATGGACACCAGCGTGCGGAATCACCGTACGCTGAACACATGGCCGCCGTGTTCGTCAACTACCGCGTCCAGGACCAGCCCGGGTACGCCACGCTGGTCCACCAGGCGCTCGCCCGGCACTTCGGCTCTGATCAGGTGTTCCTCGCCTCTCGTTCCATCCGGCTCGGCGACGACTTCGTCGACCAGGTCTTCGACACCCTCCGCCGTTGCCAGGTGCTGATCGCCGTCATCGGATCCGGATGGCGGAACCTCCTCGGTGACCCCCGGCAGGACTGGGTCCAGAGGGAGATCAGCGATGCGTTCTCGCGGGGAATGAGGGTGATCCCTGTTCTGATCGAGGACGCGGAGCTACCGGACGAGGCCGATCTCCCCGACGGCATCGCCGCATTGGCACGCTGCCAGCACCTCCGGCTCAGGCACTACACCATCGAGAACGACCTGGCTCATCTCGTGCAAGAACTGCGCGGTCTCCTGCCTCTTCTGGCGGACGAGACACGAGCCTCGGGCGCGAGTTTCTCCTACCGTCTCGATGAGAGCTCACCGTGTGAACTCACGATCGTGCCCGGCGACATCCTCCGTTGCACCACCGCCGACGTCTGGGCCAACAGTGAGAACACCGAGATGCGCATGGCCCGCCCGACCGACTTCAGCGTGTCGGGCGTCATCCGGTTCTGGGGATCCCGGCGCGACGAGGCCGGCCGGGTCGTCGACGACCTGATCTCCTCCGAGTTGGACGAACTGGTGAAACACCGGCCGGTCGCACCCGGCACCGCGATCGCCACCGGAGCCGGCGAACTGACGCGCAGCCACAACGTTCAGCACGTGATCCACGTTGCCGCCGTGCACGGCGAACCTGGCGCGGGCTACCGCCAGGTGGGTGACGTAGGCGGCTGTGTGCGCAATGTTCTCGCGGTGGCCGAAGAACTGGAGCACCTGCCGTTGCGCAGCGTCTTGTTCCCCATGCTGGGAACGGGTGCCGCCCGCGCCGATGTCGCGGCCACCGCCGAGTCGATGGTGTCCGCGGCAATGGACCATCTCGTCGATCACCCGGACACCCGGCTGCGGCGCATCCAGTTCCTCGGCTACACCCGCCGCGAGCACGACGCTCTCACGAGGACTTTCCGACTGCACTCGCTGACCGGACTTCCTTGACAAAAACCTGACACACAAGAGAAGTGCAGCGCACAGCGGGTAGCTTCCCGACAGGAGTGAACGGTCTAGGCAGGATCAGGGTGACGACTGAACCGACAGACACCGTTGTAGTGCTGACGGCTCTGGAAACCGAATACATCGCTGTGCGGGACCTGCTCGAGTCCCCCACAACGCATCGCCACGCCGCTGGCACCCATTTCGCGGTGGGCACGATCAGGGGACGGGCGGGCCGGGTCGTCCTGGGTCTGGTCGGCGCCGGCAACCAGTCCGCGGCGGTGCTGACCGAGCGCGCGATCGCGGAATTCCAGCCACGCGCGGTGTTCTTCGCGGGAATCGCCGGTGCGCTGCACAACGACCTTGCTCTCGGCACCGTGGTCGTCGGCACCAAGGTGTACGGCTACCACGGCGGCTTCGAGGAGAGCGCGGGCTTCGGCGCCCGGCCTCAGGCCTGGGACGCGGATCACGAGTTGGAGCAGATCGCGCGCGTCGTCAGCCGCGACGACGCCTGGCACGGCGGACGACTCGACGCACCAGCCGTGCTCTTCCGACCGATAGCGGCCGGCGAAGTGGTGCTCGATTCCCGTGAGACACCGCTGGCTCACCAACTGCGGCGGCATTACGCGGACGCGGCCGCCATCGAACTGGAGAGTGCCGGCACCGCGAGAGCCGCGCATTTGAACCGCGCCCCGTTCCTGACCATCCGCAGCATCAGCGACAAGGCGGACGGGCACAAACACGAAACCGACGGCAAGGGTTGGCAGTCGATCGCCGCGAAGAACGCCGCCGCCTTCACCATCGCCGTCGCGGCCCATCTGCTGCCGCTGAAACCGAACCCGTTGTCTTCACGAGTCATCGCAGGGAATGGGTTGCGCGGGCCGGTGAACCTCGATTGGCGCACGGACCTCACCGGTGCCAGGTCGGCTGTCGAACGCTGCGCCGTGGAGACGCTCATGGTCCCGGCAGATGAGTCCGGACGCCTGCAACCACACCGGCTGGAGCACATCAGAGACTCGCTTCCCGCTCACGGCAGAGCAGGCGGCCTCTTCAAGGCCACCGATCAGCTCACCACCGCCGTCACGAACGAGGTCGCTTGGGTGCGGTCGGCACCGAGCCCGTCCGGCCACAGCGGGCTGGCCGTGCACCACACCGGCCAGCGCACGACCTGGTCGCCTCTGCCCAGCGACCATCTCGGCTCGGTGCTCGACCGCGACGACCTGGCCGAGCAGATCGAACGGTCGCTGCGGTTGCTGGCAGAGATTCCCGATCTCCCAGCACCCGCCTCCGTGGCCCTGGCCGCCGGATTGGAGCCGGTGGCCGGACTCACCGAGGACAGCGCACGTGCACCAAGACGGCAGACGAGCAGCTCACGCGTGGCACCGCACGTCAGGGTTCATCCCGTGAACGTGTTGCCGTTCACCACATTGCTGGCTCACCTGGCCGAGGCCGCGGACGAGCTCTCGACCAGGTTGCACCTGGCGTTCCAGCAGACCCGCTGACAGCCGTGACCTGATCAGGCGCCCGCCCCGCCGTCCACCGGCACCGATGCACCGCTCACCATCGAAGCCCGGTCGCTCAGCAGCCACGCCGCCACCTCGGCGACCTCGCGGGGCTCGGCCATGCGCCCCACCGGGCTCGTGGCGGTGATGTGCGCCTTGACGCCGGGCGTCGCGGCCTCCCACTGGTCGATCATCGCCGTCGCGGTGCCGCCGGGGGTGATGCCGTTGACCCTGATGCCGTCCTTGGCCCACGTGACGGCCGCGGTCTCGGTGAGGCTGTTGAGTGCGCGTTTCATGGCGCCGTAGGCGGGCAGGACGGGGTTGGCGCGGCGGCTGCCGATGCTCGACGTGTTCACGATGGCGCCGCCGCCGTGCCGGCGCATGAGGGCGGCTTCGGCGGTCATGGCGGTCCAGTGGGCGCGGAAGTTCACCTCGAACTGTTCGTCGATCTCGTCGTCGCTGGTCGTGTCGAGCGGGCCGGGTTGCTGGACGACGGCGGCGTTGTTGAAGGCGCCGTCGAGGCGTCCGTGCAGTTGCTCGACCTGGTCGATCGCGGTGCGGATGCCGGCGCGGTCGGCGAGGTCCAGCGTGATGGCGTCGGCGGTGCCGCCTTCGGCTCGGATCTCGTCGACGATGCGGGTCAGCGTGCCGGTGCTGCGGGCGGCCAGCACCACGGAGGCGCCTTCGTGGGCGAAGAGCCGGGCGGCGGCCTCACCGATTCCCCTGCTGGCGCCGGTGATCAGCACGATCTTGCCGGCGAGGAGTCCACTCGTGTTCGTCATGGCACCAGCCTCGGCCGTGTCCGGCGGCGTAGGCAGGCACAGGCTGTACCAGGCTGGGCGGCCACCCGCGGCTCATACTCGGGGTATGGACAAGCAGCAGCTCGGAGCGTTCCTGCGCAGCCGTCGTGAGCGGTTGCGGCCGCAGGACGTCGGGTTGACCGCGGGACCGCGGCGGCGGACGTCCGGGTTGCGGCGGGAAGAGGTGGCCGTGCTCGCGCACATCTCCACCGAGTACTACGTGCGGCTCGAACAGGGGCGGGCACCGCGGCCGTCCGCCGAGGTGCTCGCCGGGATCTCCGCGGCGTTGCGGCTGACGGACGCCGAGTCCGACCACCTCCACGTGCTCGCGGGAACGGCGCCCAGTCGCAACGGCAGGGTCCGGCGCGATGTCCGGCCGAGCATCCTCGCGCTGCTCGAACGGCTGCCGCGGACGGCCGGGTTCGTCACCTCGGCGATGTTCGAAGTGCTGGCGTGCAACGACCTCACGGCCGCGTTGATGGAGGACTTCCGCGAACTCGAACCACGGGAGCGCAATCTGGCGCGCCTGGCGTTCCTGGACCAGCGGCCGCTGTACGGGGTCTCGGATGCCGCGGAGTTCCGGCAGCACGTCGTCATGCAGCTGCGCAGCGCGCTCGCGCGGTACCCGGCCGATCCCGCGGTGTCGGAGCTGGTCGACGAGCTGCGCGCAGGCAGTCCCGAGTTCGCCCGGCTCTGGGAGCGGCACGACGTGCAGGCGGCGGTGGTGCTCACGAAGACCTTCCGGCACCCGAGGGTCGGGGAGATCACCATCGACTGCGACTCGCTCGCGCTCACGGACCGGGACCAGCACCTCGTGCTCTACAGCGCGCCGCCGGGATCGCGTGACGCGGAGGCGTTGGCGCTGCTGGACGTGCTGGGAGCGGAGGAGTTCACGACCGGGCAGCACTAAGAGGACCGAGACGTCCTCTCGGTCCTCTTAGGACTGATAGCTCAGATCTTGCCCGCCGCCACGTCGGCGAGGGTCACGCGCGACGACTTGTAGTCGGCCACGAAGGGCTTGCCGTCCGATCCCGCCGCCGGGATGGTCTCGGAACGGATCGGCAGGCCGTTGTCGGCGTTGACGGTCAGCACGTGCGTACCGTTTCCGCCCTGCAGGGCGGGCCCCGCGGTGAGGGTCAGCGCGGGCCGGCCCTCGGCGTCGGTCCTGCCGATGGTGACGTCCTTGATCGTGGCGAGCAGCTTCAGCACGCCCGCGCGGACCTCGGCGTTGGCCGCGCCGATGAACAGCGCGTACGTGGTGTTGCTCCACAGAGCGTTGTTGACGCCGTCCTCCAGCTCCTTGCCGGTCGGGCGCGGCTTGGGCGCGGGCACCGGCAGGCCCTTCAGGCGGAAGACCTCGGCAGTCGCCTCCTGGCGCTGCGCCCACTCCTTCTCCTGCTCGGCGGTGCTCTTGCCGAGCGCCCAGCCGGGCGAGACGTTGACCATCGCGTTCTTGGCCTTCTCCACGTCACCGTTCGCGGCGAGACGGGCCGCCGCCATCACGTTCGCGTCGTACTCGGTGGCCAGGTCCTGGCCCTTGGCGGCCGCCGCCGACAGGGTCTTCGCCGAGTCGCCGTGGAAGGTCTGCCCCTTGTCCGTGTAGACGGTGTAGAAGACGTAGGGCGAGTTGTCCGGCGCGATCGTCGAACGGACGATCAGCGACGCGTCACCGGGCTGCTCGCTCGCCTTGACCTCGGAGGCCAGCTTCACCAGCGGCGAGTCGACCACCTGCGGGGCCGCGACCGGCGGAGCGGCCGGAACGCTGCCCCTCGTCGTGCCCATCACCACCGCCGTCGCCACGGCTGCCGCGCCGACGGCGGCGATACCGGCCTTGGGCCACGAGAACCAGCGCTTCGGCCGCAGAACCGTGGCGGTGGGTTCGGCCATCGCGGCGCTCAGCGCCGTGCGGGCACTGTCGTACGCCTCAGGGCGTGGGGACGGCACGTCACGCATCTTCTTCATCAGATCCATCTCATCCATGGGGTGTCTTTTCACGTTGTCGGGACTTGCAGCAGCGCGACCACCTCGGGTGCGTCACGCAGTGCCTTGCGCGCTTGGTGCAGCAGGCGACGGGCCGTGCCCGCCGGGATGGCGAGCACCCGTCCTGCTTCGGCGACGGTCAGGTCCTCCCAGGCGACCAGGCCCAGCACTTCGCGCTCGTCCGGCTTGAGCCGTGCCAGTGCCTGCCGCAGCAGTGCCTGCGTGTCCACGCGGGCGTCCACTTCGGGCCAGGGATCCCACTCGTCCGCCAAGCGGGTGATATCTGGGGCCGGCTCCTCCGCCGGTCCGGACCGCCAATGCCGTCGCAGCCTGTTCAGCGCGACGCCGTACAGCCAGGGCCGGGCCTCGGGGTACGAGCGGTCGTAACTCGCCCGCGACTCGAAGGCCGCCACCCACACCTCACCGAGCACGTCCTCGGCGGTCTGACGTCCTACTCGGCGCGCGAGGTAGTTCCCGATCGCGGTCTCGTGCCGGCTGACCACTTCGACGAAGGCATCGGTGTCTCCGCTCAGCGATCTGCCGATCAGTTCCGCGTCTGACGACATGAAGCTCCTCGGGTTTCGCTTCGCCTTACACCCCGTCTTTGCCAACGCGCGCCGAAACCGTTCAGGTTGCTTCGGCCGCGGACGAAGATCGCAGGTCAGCGGAGGTAGAGGAGCCGGCAGGGCCTAGCCGTGTGCCCGCATTCGCCTGAGCAGGTGCTGTTCGGCGACGTCGAAGTACTTCCGCAACGCCTCTTCCGCCTCGCGGACGGCACCACCATCGGCGAGTTCGAGGATGTCGCGGTTGAGCTGCACGTAGTTCTCGTAGAACTCGCGCTGGTCGCCCATGTGGTGGAACACCAGGCGCATCTCCGCGAGCAGCCGCCGCACCTCCTCGTCGAGGCGGGCGCTGCCGGCCAGACCGGTGATCGCGAGGTGGAACCGCACGTTGCCGGTGGCGACGTCGCTCCAGCGCTCCGCCTGCGCGGACTCCCGCTGGAACCGCACGGCGTCGCGCACCGCCTGACGCTTCTCCTCCGGCGCCGTCGGCCACGCGCTGAGCGCACCGCCCTCGATCACGCGCCGGGCGGCGTAGAGGTCCACGATGTCCGCCACGCCGGGCGTGCGCACGAAGACGCCCCGGCTGTGCTCGTGCACCAGCAAACGTTCGCGCGTAAGGAGTCTGAACGCCTCTCGCAGCGTGTTGCGGGCGACGCCCAGTGCGGTGCGCAGTGCTTCCTCGGACAGGCGGGTGCCCGGCGGGAGGTCACCCTCCATGACACGGGTCCGGACGAAGTCGGCCACGCGTTCCGCTGTGCTGACCCTGCCGAGCGCGTCGCCGTCGGCGGTCAGTGAGGCAAGCCAGTCCGCGCCCGTCATGCGGTCACTTTATGGGCTCGGCGGTGCGGAAGCCGTTCGTCCAGAAGCCACCAGTCGCAGAACGGTCCGGCGCCCACCTAGGCGACGACCACCTCGACACCGGCCGCGCGCAACCGGTCCAGTTCCGCGGTGGGTGCCGAGGAGTCGGTGATCACGACGTGGACGTCCGTGATCCCGGCGATGCGCGAGAACGCGCGCTTGCCCACCTTGGAGCCGTCCGCGAGCACCACCACGCGGTCCGCCGTGCGCAGCAGGCAGTGGTCGGTGTGGGCCTCGACCTCGTCGTGCGTCGTGATGCCGCCGCGCGCGTCGATGCCGTCGACGCCGAGGAAGACGAGATCGAGGCTGATGCCGGCGAGAGCCCGGTCGGCGATCGGGCCGACCAGTTCGTAGCTCTCCGGGCGCACGCCGCCGCCGGTGACGACCAGGTCGATCGTGGGGCGGGGGCACAGGTCCGAGGCGATGTTGAGGGCGTTCGTCACGACCTTCAGCTGCCTGGTGCCGGCGAGGAGGCGGGCGAGCTCGGTCGTCGTCGTGCCGCCGTTGAGGCCCACCGAGTGGACGGACTCGGTGACGAACTTCGCGGCGGCCTCGGCGATCTGGCGCTTCTCCTCGCGGCGGCCCACCCGGTAGCGCAGCGGCAGTTCGTAGATGACCTCCGCCGCCACCGCGCCGCCGTGGGTCCGCTTGAGCAGCTTCTGCTCTTCGAGCGACTGGAGGTCCCGGCGGATCGACGCGACCGACGTGGCCAGGTCCTCCGCGAGCCCGGTCACCGTCACCGAGCCCGCGTCCGCGAGCTTCCCCAGGATCGCCGCCAGGCGCTGCTCTTGACGCATCCGATCAGCATAACGCACTAATCATGCTCGGTTTGGCACCACTTGAGCACTAATCACGCACTTTGCGTGCTCGTTATCTCGACGCGCTGTGCCAGGTCCGTCGCCTCGGCCCAGGTCGGCTGCGTCGCGACTCCCCCGGCGCCGCGCGTCGACAGCGCTCCCGCCGCCGCACCGAGCGCCAGTGCCGCACGCAGGTCGCCGTTCCGCAGCCAACCGGCCAGGAAACCCGCGTCGAACGAGTCACCCGCGCCGACCGTGTCCACCGGTTCCGCGACGGGTGGGCGTGCGGTGATCCGTTCGCCGCCGGACAGCGCGACGCAGCCGTCCCTGCCCGCCTTGACGACCGGAAGCGTGCCGGCGGCGGCGAGCACGGGCAGCGGGTCCACAGCACCGGTGAGCGCGACCGCCTCGGCCTGGTTCGGCAGCACGAAAGTGCACTGCTCCACCAGGTCCTCGGACAGCTTCCACGTTCCGGACGGGTCGTCGTTCGTGTCGAGCGAGGTGGTGGCACCACGAGCGCGCACCGTCCGGAACACCTCGGGCAGACCGGCGGCGAGGCGGGGCTGCAGGAAGTACGACGCCGCGTGCACGTGCCGGGCCGCGACCGCCGGAACGTGCTCGGGGCCGAAGGCGGCCAGGCATCCCGGCGCCGTCAGGATCGCCCGGTCTCCCCCGGCCTGGTTGAGGCACAGGGTCAACGCCGTCGGCAACGACTCGTGCCGGACGCACGCGCTGATGTCCACGCCTGCGGACTTCAGCGCGTCCAGCACGAAGTCGCCTGCCGCGTCCCGGCCGACCATCGCGGCGAGACCGACCTGCAGCCCCAGCCGCGCGGCGCCGTGCGCGACGATCGCCGCAGACCCGCCGAGTGCGAGAACTCCCTGTTCCACCAGCGTTTCCGACTGCCCGTACGCGGGAGTGGCGGGGGCACCGAACACGAGCACGTCCGGGTTCGCGTCACCGATCACGAGGAGGTCCATCAGGCGCCTCGCAGCGTGGCGGGCAGCAGGTCGCCGTGTGCCGCGGTCATGGCGGCGACGAGGTCGTCGATCTGGGTGACGGTGAGCGCGGCGGCCGTCGCCGGGTCGCACAGGGCCGCGTGCCGGACGTGCCGGGGGTCGCCCTCGACCGCCGCCGCCACGGTCAGGTCGACCACGTTGAGGAAGTTGCGGTTCAGGGCCGCCAGCTGACGGGGCAGGGCGCCGACGTGGTGCGGGTGCACGCCGAGCCGGTCGAGCGTCGCGGGCACCTCCACGGCGGCTCCCTGCGGCAGGTTGGAGATCAGGCCGTGGTTCGCGACGTTCACCTGGATCGTCCGGCGCTGCCCGGTGACCAGGCTGTGGATCACCTGCGGCGCGTACTCGACGGCGTCGTCGGACAACGGCGGCGGTGGATCGCCGGCGGCCAGCGCGGCACGGGTCTTCTCGTACGTGGCCACGTTCTCCGCGCTGATCGTCGCGTAGTCGCGGACGGGCAGGCGCAGTCGCTCCACTTCGGACTGGTGCCGCAGGTACCACGGCACGTACTCGGACGAGTGCTCGCTCGTCTCGGTCGGGTAGAAACCGAACCGGCGGTACAGGTCGACGCGCGTCCGCCGGGTCAGCCCCGGATCGGCCTCGATCGCGGCGTCCAACGCCGGGTACAGGTCACGTCCCCCGTGCTGCCACCGCAGGATCCACGCCTGGTGGTTCACGCCGGCGGAGAGGAAGTCCACCTCGTCGTGCGGCACCCCGACGAGCGCGCTGAGGTCGTGGATGGTCCAGTGCACGGAATGGCACAGCCCCGCCACCTTGAGCCGCGGCGCGACGGTCGCCAGGTACTGGATGTTCATGGCCATCGGGTTGGTGTAGTTCAGCAGCCACGCGTCCGGGCAGACGGCGAGCACGTCCGCCGCGAGCCCGTCCAGGAACGGGAACGTGCGCAGCCCGCGGAAGATCCCGCCGATCCCCAGGGTGTCGCCGATGGTCTGGCGCAGGCCGAACGACTCCGGCACGTCGAAGTCCGTCAGCGTCGCCGCGTGGCCGCCGATCGCGACCATGTTGACCACGACACCGGCGCCCTCCAACGCTTCCCGGCGCGACAGCGAGGTGCGGACGTGCGCGGCACCGGCCAGGCGGGTCAGTGCCGCCGCGACGTCCAGCCGTTCGGCGTCGACGTCGTGCAGCGAGATGGTGACGTCCGCCAGTTCCGGGAACGACAGCACGTCGCGCAGGAGCTGCCGGGTGAACTCGACGGAGCCCGCGCCCACGAAGGCGATGGTGAGCATGGATCAGCCTTTCAGTACGCGGATGAGCCGGGCGACCTCGGCGGACACGGCCTCACGTCCGGCGCCGAGGTAGCGCCGGGGGTCGACGAGAGCGGGGTCGTCGTCGAGGGCGGTCCGCACGCTGGCGGTGAAGTGCTTGTTGAGCTGCGTGGCGATATTGATCTTCCACATCCCCGCCCGCACGGCCGCCGCGAGGTTCTCGTCGGCGACACCGGACGACCCGTGCAGCACCAGCGGCACCGGCACCGCCTTGTGCAGCAACGCGATCAGCTCGAAGTCCAGCTGGGCGTCGCGGCTCAGCATCGCGTGCGAGGAGCCCACGGCGACGGCGAGGAAGTCCACCGCGGTCGCCTCCACGTACGCGGCGGCCTCGTCCGGGTCGGTGCGCGCACCCGGCGCGTGCACGCCGTCCTTCCCGCCGATCTCACCGAGTTCCGCCTCGACGCCGACGCCGGCCTCGTGACACCAGCGCACGACCTCCGCCGTGCGGGCCACGTTCTCGTCGTGCGGCAACGCGGAGGCGTCGAACATCACCGACCCGAACCCGAGCTCGACGGCCTCCCGCACGAGCTCCTCCGAGGTGGCGTGGTCGAGGTGCACCGCGATCGGCACGGTCGCCGCGGCGGCGACGGAGAGCGCGGCGGCACCGATCGGGCGCAGAGAACCGTGGTAGCGCACGGCGTTCTGGCTGATCTGCAACACGACGGGTCTTCCGGTCTCCTCGGCCGCGGCGGCGATCGCCTCGGCGTGCTCGACCTGGATCACGTTGAACGCGGGCACCGGCGCGGGTCCGCCGATCATCTCGCGAAGCTTCCCCAAGGGCATGTTCTAGTCCTCTGGAACTGGTCTGGGCGTGACGTCCGCCCGGTGCTGGTCGTAGAAGGCGCGGTCGAAGTCGCCGGCGAGCGGGGCGCGCACCGCCGCGGCGGACAACGCCACCGCCGCGGCGAGGCGTTCCGGCCACGGCAGGTCCCAGCCGGCGACCAGCGCGGCCACGGCGGCGTCACCGGCACCCGTCGGGTTTCCGCTGATCACCTCCGGCGGAGCCGCCGCCCACACGCCATCGGCGGTGTGAGCGGTCATTCCGCGCGCACCGTCGGACACCAAAGCCGCCGTGGCACCGAGAGCGAGTGGATCGTCCACTTCGGACGCTGCCGCGAGCTCGCCGCGGTTCGGGGTGATGACGGCGGGCCCGGCGGCGGCTCCGAGGGCCAGCGCCGGTCCGCCGGCGTCCAGCACCACCGGCACGGGTGCGGCGCGCACGAGCGTCGCGTAGGCGTCGTCCGGGAGCCCTTGCGGCAGTGAGCCGGACAGCACCACCACGTCGGCGTTCGCGACGAGTTCCGAGTAGCGACCGAGGAATCCCGACCACTCCTCGGGCGTGACGACCGGTCCCGGTTCGGCGAAGAGCGTCGCCTGGCCGGAGCCGGTCACGACGGTGACCGTGCGCCGGGTCTCTCCCGCGATCGCGAACATCGCGTGCGGCACGTCGGATCGGCTCAGGTCCTCCCGCAACGCGGCACCCGCCGCCCCGCCCACGAGCCCGGTGGCGACCACCGGGACGCCGAGAGTGCGCAGCATCCGGGCCACGTTGACGCCCTTGCCACCCGCGCGCACGGCCACGTCGGAGACGCGATGGGTGTCGCCCGGCACGAGCGCGGCGACGCGGTAGGTGACGTCGAGCGCCGCGTTGAGCGTGACGGTCAACGCCCTCACGGCGTGCCGTTCAGGATCACCGACCGGGTGAGGTTGCGCGGGGTGTCGGGCGTGAGTCCGCGCAGCAGTGCCACCTCCACGGCGAGCCGGTGCACCGCGACGAGTTCGGCGAGCGGGTCGCGGTCGCGGGCGATCCACCGGCCGCCCGCCCCGGCGACGTCGAGGCCGAGGCCCTCGGGAGGGGTGCCGAGCACCCAGACCAGCGAGCCCTCGTCGGTGATGGCGATCGGCCCGTGCCGGTACTCGGCGGCCGGGTAGGACTCGGCCCAGCTCAGCGATGCCTCACGCATCTTGAGCGCCGCTTCGGCGGCGAGACCGGTCGTCCAGGGCGCGCCGCCGAGGAACGTGAACTGGTTGCGTTCCACCAGGTCCGCGCCCAGCGGCTCGGCCAGTGCCTGCTCCGCGTCGAGGACCGCGCGGTCGAGCCGTTCGCCCAGATGAGCGCGCAGCAGCACGAGTGCGGTGGTGGCGAACCGCGTCTGCACGACCGAGCGCTCGTCGGCGAACTCCAGCGCGACGACATGATCGGCCAGTTCGGTCACCGGTGTGCCGGGGGTGCCGACGATGGCCGTCGTCGGCACGTTCAGCCGCCGCAGCACGTCGATCACCTCCGTGGTGGTGCCCGAGCGGGTCAGCGCGACGACCCGGTCGTAGGTGCGGCCGAACGGGAACTCGGAGGCGGCGAACGCGTCGGTCTCCCCCAGCCCCGCGTCCTCGCGCAGCCGGGCGTAGGCCTGGGCCATGAACCACGACGTGCCGCAGCCGACGACCGCGACGCGTTCGCCGGGCGCGGGAAGGGCGGCCACCACACCGGGTTCGGCGGCGAGGGCGATCGCCCGGCGCCAGCAGGCCGGCTGGGACGCGATCTCGGCCGTGGTGTGCAGCTGCGCGGCGGAGGTGCTGTGCATGGCGGATTCCTTTGGTTGTTCAGTCACTTGATGCCCGCTGCGGCCACCGACCGCACGAAGAACCGCTGGGCGAAGAAGAAGACGAGCAGGACGGGCAGCTGGCTGAGCACCGTGCCGGCCATGAGCTTCGGCCAGTTCGTGGTGTGCGCGCCCTGGAAGCTCTGCAGTCCCAGTTGGACGGTCATGGTGCCCGGGCTCTGCACGACGATGAGCGGCCACAGGAAGTCGTTCCAGGTCTGCAGGAACGTGAGCACCGCGAGGGTCGCGAGGGTGGGCCGCATCAACGGCAGCAGCACCTGCAGCAGCGTCCGCAGCCTGCCCGCGCCGTCGATCCGCGCGGCCTCCTCCAGCTCGCGGGGCAGCGTGGTGAAGAACTGCCGCATCAGGAACACGCCGAACGCGGTGGCCAGGTTCGGCGCGATCAGCGCACCGAGCGTGTCGACCAGCCCCAGCTCCCGCATCATGATCAGCAACGGCAGCATGACGATCTGGAACGGCACCATCAGCGTCGCCAGCATCAGGAAGAACGCGACCCTGCCGCCGAAGAACGGGATGCGCGCGAAGGCGTACCCCGCCAGTGAGCAGAGCAGCAGGTTGCCGGCCACGCAGACGATGGAGACGACGAAGCTGTTGACCAGCCACGAACCCAGTGGCGCGTCCCGCATCGCCGCGAGGTAGTTCTCCCACTCGATCCCGCTCGGCAGGCCTGGAGGGAACCGCCTCGACTCCTCCTGGGTGGACACCGACACCAGCAGCATCCAGACCAGCGGCGTGACCATCAGCGCCGAGAGCGGCAGCAGGACCAGGTGCAGTGCGCTGGGCCTTCTCATCGAACCTCGTAGTGGGACCGGCGGTTGAATCGCAGCTGCAGGAGGGTGAAGGCGGCGATCAGCAGGAACACCGCGCAGCCGATGGCCGCCGCGTAACCGCCGTCGAAGCTCACGAAGGCCTCGTTGTAGAGGTGGTAGACGAGCACGGTGGTCGCGCGCAGCGGCCCGCCCTTGGTCGTCACGTACACGGCGTCGAAGAGCTGCAGGCCGTTGATCGTGAGCCACACCAGCAGGAAGCCGGTGGCGGGTGACACCAGCGGCAGCTCGACGTGCCAGAACGACCGCACGCGGCCGCAGCCGTCCAGGGAGGACGCCTCGATCAGGTCCTTCGGCACGTTCTGCAGCGCCGCCAGGTAGATGATGACCGCGAACCCGAGCCAGCCCCACACCGTCATCGCCACCACGGCGAACAACGCCTGGCCCGGATCGGAGAAGAAGCCCTGCTTCGGCAGGCCCGCGGCGTCCAGCGCCGCGTTGACCAGCCCGAACTGCGGGTTCGCCAGCCAGCTGAACATGATGCCGGTCGCGACCGTCGAGGTCACCAGCGGCACGGACACGGCGAGCCGGTACAGCACGACGCCGCGGATCGCCTGGTTGAGCATCACCGCGATCGGCAACGCGAGCGCGAGCGTGACCGGCACGAACAGCGCCACGTAGACGATCGTGCGGCGGGCGGCGTCCCAGAACAGCGGGTCGGCGACGAGCTTCGCGTAGTTGTCGCCACCCGCGAACGTGCCGGGCGAGGTGAGATCGGTGTGCTGGAAGGAGAGCACGAACGACCACACGACGGGGACGAGCCCGAACACCCCGATCAGCACCACGGCGGGGGCGGCGAACCCCCACCCGGCCGCGTGGTCGGCGAGTCTGCGCCGGTCGAGCGTCATGAGCCCGCCAGCGCCTGGTCGACCTCGCCGCGGGCCTGGTCGAGCGCGGCCCGCGGTTCGGCCTGGCCGAGCAGGACCGACTGCACGGCGGTGCCGAGCACCTGCGAGATCTTCGGGTACTGCGGGATGTTCGGCCGGGACTTCGTGACGTTCTTCGCGAGGTTGTCGACGAACACCTTGGTGCCGGGGTACTTGGCCTCGAACTCGGCATAGCCGGAGAGATCCACCTCGGACTGCCGGATCGGCAGGGGCCGGTCTCCATCGCGAACTCGAGGTGGATCTCCGCGGAGAGCAGCCACTTCAGGAACGGCAGGGCGTTCGTGCGGCCGTTCTCACCGAACACGACGAAGGTGTCCGGGCCCGCGATCGTCGCGTGGGTGACCTTGCCCGGCAGGACCTGCACGCCGTACGACACGTCCTCGTTGATCGAGCCGAGGTCCCACGGCCCGGTCCAGAGCATCCCGATCCGGCCGGAGTTGAAGAGGTTGAGGTACTGCTGGTCGCCCGCGTCCAGGTACACCGACTTGTCCGTGACGGCCATGTCGCGCAACAGCTGCATGGCCTGCGTGCCGGCGTCCGAGGCGAACGCGGCCTTCTTGCCGTCCGCGGACAGCAGGTCGCCACCGGCCTGCCACAGCAGCGCGAGGAACCGCCACACCGTGTCCTCGGTGCCGTCGTTGACGTAGGCCCAGCCGAACCGGCCGTCACCGCTGAGCTTCCGCGCCGCGGACCGAAAGTCGTCCCACGTCCAGGTCTCGGTGGGGTGCGCGATCCCGGCCTCGTCGAACAGCTTCTTGTTGTAGACGAGCGAAAGGTTGTCGACGAGCGCGGGGACGCCGTAGACCTTGCCGTCGACGGTCGCGGCCTCGCAGCCCGCCGGGAAGAGGTCGTCCCAGTCGAACGCCGCGTCGCCGCGCAGCAGGTCGGTGAGGTCCTGGGTCTGCGGGCGGCCGGTGAGCCCGGTGATCGAGGAGCCGTACTGGTAGGCGACCTCCGGCGGGTTGCCCGAAGCGAACGACGCCAGCGTCTTCTGCAGCGCGTTGTCGTTGCCGCCGTTGAAGACCAGCTCGACCTGCAGGTCGGGGTGCGTGGTGTTCCAGCGCGCGGCGAGCTTGTCGAACGCCGCGGCCTCCTTGTCGGTGTAGCCGTGCCACACCTTCACCTTGCCGTCGCCGCCGGAACCCGTTCCGCAGGCCGCCGTCATGACCAGTGCGGCGCCCATCGTCAGCACCGTCCGGCGACTCAGCCCTCTGCCGTGTGCCATGTCGACTCCTCAGGGGTGGGGGCGGCTCTGTGGTGGGGGACCCTAAGCGGAAATCGCTCAAACAAGCAAGCATTCTGACCGGATGAGATTGCTTTCTGGCCTTCAGTGCCTGTTCTCGCTACAATCGCTCAGACCCAATCACCTTTCGTGAGCGATCAAGGAGTCAGGCGCTTATGACCTCCCCTGCGCGCGCCCTCACCGGGACCGCCCTCGCCGCACTCGCCCTCGCGGCCTGCGTCGCCGGGCCACTGGCCTCGTCCAGTCAGGCCGACGGCATCTCGGCGGCGGCCATCGAACTGCCCCCGGTCGGCGCGGTGCTCGACTACCAGCTCGGTGCCGCGTACACGCCGCCACAGGGCGTGAACCTGGTGACCCGCGACAGCACCGCCTCGCCCGCCGCCGGTGTCTACAACATCTGTTACGTCAACGGGTTCCAGTCCCAGCCCGGGGACCGCGACGTCTGGCTGAACCAGCGCGGCCACCTGGTGCTCAAGGACTCGTCCGGCAGGCCGATCATCGACCCGAACTGGCCGGACGAGTTCCTGCTCGACACGTCGACCGCGGCGAAGCGCACCGAGCTCGCCTCGATCATCGGCCGCACCATCGACCAGTGCGCCGCCAAGGGCTTCAAGGCCGTCGAGGTGGACAACCTCGACTCCTACCTGCGCTCCCGCGGCAAGCTGAGCGTGAACAACAACCTCGCCTACGCGAAGCTGCTCGCCGACCGCTCGCACGCCAAGGGCCTCGCGATCGGCCAGAAGAACTCCGCCGAACAGGCGGCCCGCGGACGCTCCGAAGTCGGGTTCGACTTCGCGGTCTCCGAGGAGTGCCACCGGTGGGAGGAGTGTTCGTCCTATTCGGACGTATACCTCGAGCACGTGATGGACGTCGAGTACACCGATGACCTGCGCGGCACGTTCGAGGACGTGTGCAACGACCCGGACACCCCTGCCACCACGACGTTGCGCGACCGCTACCTCGTCGGGCCGGGCCAGTCCGGGTACGCGTTCGACCACTGCTGACGGGTCCGGGGTGGCGGTGCTCGCCGCCACCCCGGAGCTCAGCCGGTCAGCACTTCACCCAGTGGTTCGGCGAGGTCTGCCGGACGGTGCTGGTGGTGAAGGTGTTCCACAGCCCCAGCGACTGGTTGGAGCCCAGCGCGTAGGTCTGGCCCAGCGTGACGTAGGCGCGACCGGCGACGGTGTGGGCGTAGTTGCTGGCGGTGACGCAGTCAGAGGTCGGCGGCGTGGTGGTGGTCGTGGTCGTTGTGGTGGGCGGTGGTCCTCCGGCGCTCAAGGCCTTGACCATGTTCATGACGGCCGTCATCTGCGGACCGGTCTTCAGCGCGTACTGCGGCGACTGGTAACCCCACCAGTCCCAGCAGCCGCGCGGATTCCCGGTCATCGTGGTGGCCTGCGGGTAGAGCACGATCATGTTGTTGGTGTCGGCGTACTCGTTGAGGTACGCCTTGTCCATCAACGCGTTGCCGATCAGCCCGAAGTACTGGTAGCAGCCGTGGAGCGTGACCATCAGCTTGCACGGCCCCGTCTCGCACGACCGTGGCACGTAGGCGAAACCCTCGCGTCCCATGCTGATCGACGCCGCGTTGCCGCCGGGCACGTAGGCGTTCTGGTCGAACTGGACGAGCTTGCCGGACAACGTCGAGGCGGCCGCGTTCACCGGACCGGTCAGGTGTCCCAGCATCTCCCTGACCACGTCGGTCCCGCACTTGTTGACGTACGGCGAAGCCGTGGCACCGCAGGCGTTCGGGCCGATCGGGCTGATCCAGGCGTGCCCGGCCGCGGTGGTGTTGTTGTACGCGACCCGTGCGCCGAAGTCGCGGTAGTAAGTGGCCAGATCGTCGTTCACCACACGGGCGACGGTGTTGTCCGAGCTGCCGTGGAACAGCCAGACCGGGTCGCCCGAGAGGTTCTGCGGCGGATCGAGAGTGCCCGCCGCCGCCCGGTTCCTGGTCAGCTGCTCCAGTTCGGCCGGCGTCTTGCGCGCCTGGAAGGTGTCCATGCACGCGTACAGCGCGGTGTTCAGGTTGTTCTGCGCGCAGTCGTAGGCGCCGGCGGAGAAGATGCCCGCGCCCTGGAAGACGCTCGAATACGCGACGTGGAGCTGGTTGGCGAGGTAGCCGCCGGACGACACGCCGCTGACGTAGGTACCGGTGATGTCGTACTTGGTGAGCGTGCCGGGCTGCGGCGGCGGAACCGCCGCGAGCGAGATCGACAGGGATGCCGCGGCCAGACCTGTGGCCGCCGCGAGTGCCACGAGCGCGTTCCTCAATCGCATGTGTTCGCCTCCGTCATTGCAGGCAGGACATGTGATCGAGGTTAAGAGCCGGTAACTGGACGGCACCACGTGTGAGCCCACCACCTCGCGCACTCACCAGACGTCGACACGCACCATTGACTAGTGGTGCGACCCGGCCCGTTGGCGAGCGAATGCACGCTCAGCAGGGCACCTCGCGGCGCCGCCCCCACGCCCCCGTACAACCGTACGAGGACGTGGGGGCGACACCACGATGCACCCGTCTGACCGCACATTCCCCCGGCAACCTTCCGGGCCACACCACTACCTTGACCGTATGCGGACGTTCAGCCAGGTCGACGTGTTCACCGACGAGTTCACCAAAGGCAACGCGCTCGCGGTCGTGCACGACGCGGAAGGCCTCACCACCGAGCAGATGGCGGCGTTCGCGAACTGGACGAACCTCGCGGAGACGACGTTCCTCCTCCCTCCGGAGAACCCCGCCGCCGACTATCGGCTACGAATTTTCACGGTGAGCCGCGAGCTGCCTTTCGCGGGCCACCCGACGCTCGGATCGGCCCACGCGTGGCTGGCCGCCGGGAACACCCCGCGCGACCCGGACCGGCTGGTGCAGGAATGCGGTGCCGGTCTGGTGGAGGTGCGCCGCGACGGCTCGCGGCTGGCGTTCGCCGCCCCACCGCTGCTGCGCGGCGGTCCGGTCGAGGACCACTCGGCTCTCGCCGCGGCGCTGGCGATCACACCGGAGGAGATCGCCGGTGCGCAGTGGGCCGACAACGGGCCTGGGTGGGTCGCCGTGCTGCTGCACTCGGCCGCGGCCGTGCTGGCGTTGCGGCCCGACTACCAGCGGTTCGGTGAGTTCACGGGCATCGGGGTGGTCGGGCCGCACCCCGACGGTGGCGAGGCGGCGTTCGAGGTGCGGGCGTTCATCAACGAGGGCGGCCGGTTCGAGGAAGATCCGGTGACGGGCAGCCTCAACGCGTCGATCGCGCAGTGGCTCATCCCGGCGGGGATCGCCCGGCAGCGCTACGTCGCGGCCCAGGGCACCGCGCTCGGCCGCCGGGGCCGGGTGCACCTCTCGCAGGACGGCGGCGAGATCTGGGTGGGCGGGAACTCCGTGACCGGCATCACCGGCCGGGTGATCTTGTGACCGTCCCATGAGGACCAGTACCCCGCTCGGGGAGGTCTCAAACGTTGTTCTTGATCGGCTTCGGGTGAGACAATCGCAGCGTGGTCACGGTTTCCAGCTGGTTGCGTGCTCCGTGTCCCGCCCTCGTCGTTGACGCCGTCGGTGCGGTGCACGGCATGAACGACGCCGCAAAATCGCTCATCCCCGAACAGGTCTCGCCGTCGCAATGGCGGCACGGCGAGTCCGTGCACATCGCGGAACGCAGCTACACCACGCACCGGGTCGACAACGAGGACGACTCGGTCACCTGGTGGCTGCTCGACGAGACCGACCTGGTGCTGGAACGGGAACGGGCCGCACTGCTGTCACGGGTGTCCAGCGCCCTGATGACGTCGCTCAACCCCGAGCGCTGCATGACCGTCGTGGCCGAGATGGCCGCCGAGCACCTCGCGGACGAGGTCCTGGTGATCGCGCCGCGGTCGGGCGACGGGCACCCCGTCACGCGCTGCCGCCGGGGTGAGGCGCCGACCTACGAACTGCGGCACGTCGACGTCGAGGCCGTGATCGGGCTCAGCGAGGCGCTGCGCGGGTTCCCGCCGGTGCCGTCGCGGTGGATCGACCCGGCCGCGGCGCCGGACTGGCTGGCGGGCGACGTGTCGTCGATCGTCGTGACTCCGCTGCCGGGGCACGGCGTGCCGGCGGGTGCGTTGATCCTCATGCGCCGCGACGCGCACTTCACCGAGGACGAAGAGGCGTTCGCGCGGCTGTTCGCCTCACGGGCGGGCGTGGCGATCTCGGCGGCGAGCCTGTTCACCCAGCAGGCCGTGATCACCGAACGGCTGACCAACGACCTGCTGCCGCCCACGCTGCGCCGCTACGAGCACGTCGAACTGGCCGGCCGCTACCGCGCGGCGGCCGACACCGAACGCGTCGGCGGCGACTTCTACGACGTGCACGAGCTGCCGGACGACGAGCTGTTCGTCGTGCTCGGCGACGTCTGCGGCAAGGGGCTCGACGCGGCGGCGCAGACCGGCAAGGTGCGCACGGCCGTGCACGCGCTCCTGCAGGTCGTCACCGACCACGACCAGATGCTGCACGCCCTCAACCAGGCGCTGCTCACGACGGACAAGTCCCGTTTCATCACCACCGTCGTCGGCACCGTGCGGCCGGTGGACGAAGGTCTCCGCGTGAAGCTGACCTCGGGCGGGCACCTGCCGCCGTTGATCGTGCGGGCGGACGGCCAGGTCGAGGCGGCCAGGACGAAGGGCACGCTCGTCGGCATCCTGCCGCGGATCATGACGTCGACCGACGAGGTGGTGCTGGCGCCCGGTGACTCGTGCCTGCTCTACACCGACGGCATCACCGAGGCCCACGGTGGCCCGCTGGGCGACGAGGAGTTCGGCGAGGAACGCCTGCGCCGCGCCCTGACGGCCTGCGGCGGCATGCCGGCCGAGGCGCTGGTCGAACACGTGCACATGCTCGCCGCGCAGTGGGTCGGCCAGAACGAGCACGACGACATGGCGGTCCTCTCGATCACCGCGCCGCGCAGGAGGTCTTCTTGAACAGGGTGGTGACCACGGCCGACGCCCTGTGGGAGGCCGCGTTCGCCGGCGACGAGCACCTCGCGGCGGACGTCGTGCTGGACGCCGCCGCCGAGCTGGGCCACGAGACCGTGCTGCTCGACGTGATCGGCGCGGTGCAGCACCGGGTGGGCCGGGAGTGGGCCGCGAACCGGATCAGCGTGGCCCAGGAGCACGCGATCACCGCCATCAACGACCGCGCCGTCACCGCGCTGTCGATCACCAAGCCCCGGCGGCAACCGGAGCACGGACGCGTGACGGTGGCCTGCGTCGACGGCGAGTGGCACGCGCTGCCCGCGCGCCTGCTCGCGGAAGTGTTGTCGTTGCGCGGTTTCGCCGTCGACTACCTGGGCGCGCAGGTGCCCACGCCGCACCTCATCACCTACCTGCACCGCACGGGTCCGGACGTGGTGGCGCTGTCGAGCTCGATCGCCACCCGGCTGCCGGTGGCGCACTCCACGATGACGGCGTGCCAGGCGACCGGCGTGCCGGTGATGGTGGGCGGCGCGGCGTTCGGCGTGGACGGTGCGTACGCGCGGCGGTTCGGCGCGAACGCCTGGGCCGCCGACGCCCGGTCCGCGGCCGACATGCTGCTGTCCCGGACGCTGACGGCGCCGGGCACGCCCCATCAGCCCGTCGACGACCTGCCGCACCTCGCGGACCAGGAGTACACGCTGGTGTCCCGCAGCGCACGCGACCTCGTGCGGTCGGTGTACCGGGGGCTCGAGGACCGTGTGCCCGCCATGCGGACCTACAGCGACGAACAGCGGCAGCACACGGCCGAGGACCTGGCGCACATCGTGGACTACCTCGCGACCGCGCTGTACGTGGACGACGACGCGTTGTTCCGCGAGTTCCTCTCGTGGACCGGCGCGGTGCTCGACGCCCGCGGGGTGCCGTCGCAGGTGCTGGAGCCCGCGCTGGAACTGCTCGCCGCGCAGCTGCGTGATTTCCCGCGCGCCCAGCGAATGCTCGCTCAACCGGCCAGATCGCTGTCCGCGTAGACGCACTGTAGTCCTATGTGGACGGTTTTGGTGCACTGCGCGTGCCCGGCCGGTCGCCCTTCGTGTTAGTGGATTTCATTGTCCACAACAGCCTTGTGTCCAATAGATTTGAAATGTTTTCATCTCGCTCATGGACATGGGGACCTTCACGCCGCTCGCCGCCTATGCCGTGGCGTTCCTCGGCTCCGTCCTGGGTCTCCTGTCCGCGGAACGAGCGCGGCACGCGACCAGGACGACGCGCAACTGGTGGATCGGCGTCGCCGCGGTGTCGATCGGCGGGCTCGGCATCTGGGGCATGCACTTCACCGCGATGCTCGGCACGTGGATGGGCGCGAACGTCTCCTACGACATCCCGATCACGTTGCTGAGCATGATCGTCGCCATCGTGGTCGTCGCCGCCGGCCTCTTCCTCGTGCGGCGCTACGGCATCAACGGCGACACGCGCTTCTGGCCTCTCGCCGCGGGCGGGCTCGTCACCGGGCTCGGCGTCGCCGCGATGCACTACACCGGCATGTCCGCGATCGTGATCAACGCCGACGTCAGCTACAACCCCGGTCTCGTGGCACTGTCCGTCGTGATCGCCGTGGTCGCCTCGACCGTCGCGCTGTGGTTCACGCGGAAGGTCAGCGGCCTGCTGGCCGTCATCGGCGCCGCCCTGGTGATGGGCGTCGCCGTCACGGGCATGCACTACACCGGCATGTACGCCATGAGCATGGCGCACGACCACAGCGCGTCGATCGTCGTCGGCAACTCGCAGGAGCTGATCACGTCGCTGATCATCGGCGGCGCCGGCGTCAGCGTGGTCATCATCTTCCTGCTCGCCCTCACCACGGACGACCAGGAGAGCCGCGAGGAGGCCGAGCTGCTCGACCGCGTGATGCGGCGCACCAGCCAGGGCTGAGCTCTACTTCAAGTGCACCAGCACCATTCCGTCGTTGCCCGGCGCGATTTCCACGCGCCGGTAGAGCTTCTTCACGTGCGGCTGCTTCAGCATCGCGAGCACGCGGCTCTGGAGCTTGCCGGACCCCTTGCCCGTGATGATCTCGACCAGGGGCACCTTCTGACCGGCCGCGCGGAACAGCGCGTTGCGGACGGCCTGGGCGATGTCCTGGTCGCTGCGGAAGATCGGGTGCAGGTCCACGGTCAGCTTCTCCAGGCTCACACCACGCATTCTGCCTGAGCCACGCGGGGCATCACCGCGAGTCCCGCCAGCGCGCCGCCCGCGGTGACCACGCAGGCGACCACCACGGCGGCGGACAGCGACACCGCCTGCGCCAGCAGCGGTCCGGCCAGTGCGCCGATCAACGTCGCCAGCGCCTCCGCGGTCAGGAACACCGCGCTGATCCGGCCGAGCGCCTCGTTCGGCACCGCCCGCTGCAACGCCGTCTGCGGTGTCACGAGCGTCATCGAGCCGAACACGCCGATCGCGACACCGGCGGGCAGCGCGACGACCAGCGAGGTCGAGCTGAAGAGCACGAGGAACGCCACGGCGGTCGCCAGCTGGCTCGCCGCGAGCAGGAGCCGCGGCCGCACCCGGTCGACCAGCCCGCGGATCACCACGGCGCCGAGCAGGAACCCGGCGCCGAGTGCGGACACCACGAGCCCGATCTGTTCGCTGCCACCGAGTTGCCGGATGCCGAACGGCACGAGCAGCGCGCTGAGCGAGGCGTTCGCCATGAGGAACACCGCCGTCAACGGCAGCAGTGCCCTCGCGATCGGCAGGCCCCGCAACACCTTCCAGCCGCCGGCGAGATCGGCGAGCACCCGCTTGCTCACCGCCCGCGCCGTGGTGCGCCTGGTCGACGCGATCGCGACGGCCGACACGAGATAGCTCGCGACGTCGATCCAGATGAGCGTCTGGAAGCCGGCGAACGTCAGGATCACCGCACCCAGTGGCGGCGCAACGAGGCGGACCGTGCCGTCGACGGCCGCGTTCAGCGAGTTCGCGCTGCTCAGGCCTCTGCCGGTGCCGACGATGGCCGGGACCTGCGCCTGTGCGGCCGGGCGGAACAGCACGGCGCCCGTGCTCTCCGCGATCAGCGCGGCGTAGACCAGCCAGAGCGAGTGCCCGGCCGTCGCGAACAGCATCAGCGCGACCGCGGCGGCGCGGAACAGGTCCGCGGTGATCATCACCCTCCTGCGGTCCCAGCGGTCGGCCACCACGCCCGCGAACGGGCCGAACAGCAGCGGCGGCAGGTACTCGGCGACCAGCGTGAGACCGGTCGCGAGCAGGGAACCGGTGAGCGCGTACACGTGGGCCGGGATCGCGATCACCAGCAGCCACGAGCCCAGCAGGCTCACCGTTCGCCCGATCCACAGCAACCGGAAATCACGGACCTTCAGCGCTTCGAGCACTGCCCACCCCCAGGTAGTAGTCTTGAGAGAATAGGAGCGCTACTTGAAGTGTTCTGTCAAGATAGGAGCGGTCGTGCCGAACGAGCCCATCGGGCCGAGACTGCGCGCGCTGCGGCAGGCGTCGGGCCGGACCGTCGCCTCGGTCGCCGCCGACGCCGGGCTGTCCGTGCCCTACATCGCGAACCTGGAGAACGGCAGGGGGAACCCGACGACGAACGCGTTGGGCAGACTCGCGTCCGCGCTCGGCACCGAGCTGTCGATCGGGTTCTCGTCGGACCCGCTGGCGACGGCCGGACCCACGCCTCAGAGCGTGGTGAAGCTGAGCAGGAGCAGGCGTTTCCGGGCGACCGCCGCCGCTCTCGCCGAGAAGTCGGGCCAGGACCCTCAGGACGTGGCCGCGCGGCTGATCGGCGCGTGCGTCCTGCTCACGGAGGCGCTCGGGCACGAGGCGGGCGAGCACGACTGGTGGCGGGTGCTCGACGCGCTGGTGCTCATCGCGGAGCACCCGGCGTGATCACTGACTGCTGATGCTCGCGACCAGGTTGATCGTCGTGGCCAGCACGCCGGTGCCGAACAGGTACGACAGCAGGGAGTGCTTCAGTGCCGTGCGGCGCATTTCGCGGCAGGACAGGCTCGTGTCGGACACCTGGAACGTCATGCCGATGCTGAACGCGACGTACGCGAAGTCGCCGTAGTCCGGCGGTTCGGGCTGGTTGAAGTCGATGCCGCCGTCGGCGCCGTAGTAGTAGAGCCGCGCATAGCGCAGGGTGAAGATCGTGTGCACCACGGTCCACGACAGCACCACGGACAGCACGCCCAGCCCGACGCGCAGCAGTTCGGACGCGCCGCTCGTGTGTGCCGCACGGGCCAGCACGAAGCCCACGGACACCAGGCTCGCCAACGCCGCCACGATCAGCACGACCTCGGCCACCCGGCGGGTGGGGTCGTTGCGGACGGCGTGCTGGGCGGTCTCCTCGGCGTGCATCGGCCAGATGACCAGCCACGCCCGCACGAGGTACACCAGGGTCGCGACGTCCCAGCCGACCAGCAGGCCGAACTCGCCGTGGCCGGTCAGCGTGACGGCGAGACCGCTGACGAGGCCCGCCGCGATCGCGACCACGACCTTGGTGCGGTCCAGCACGAAGCCGGCCGGCATCGGCCGGGACGGCAGGTCAGGCACGCAACGCCGCGTCCAGGTCGAGGTACAGGTCGAGGGTCTCGGTCAGCGTGGTGGCCTTCAGCGCGCGCAGCACGCTGCCCCTGGGCGACACCAGGCGCAACGGGACGCCGCGGTCCTCGCCGATCAGGTGGTACTCCACGAGCACCGAGAGGCCGGCCGACGCGAAGAACTCGACGGCGCTGAGGTCCAGCACCACGGGGAGCCCGGCGCCGAACGCCTCGGAAAGCTTGGCGCGCAACAGTTCCGCGGTGTAGGAGTCAACCTCGCCCTCGGCGCGCAGCACGACCGCGCCGGGGACGTTCTCGGACTCGACAGTCAACGTGGTCTCTTCCACCTCAGGCCTCCCATGCCTGCGTCAGCGCCCGCCCGAACAGTTCCGCCGGCTGCGCACCGGCCACGGCGAGACGTCCGGCGACGACCACGAACGGGACGCCGGAGACACCGATCTCCCGTGCGCGCTGCTCGTCGGCCCGCACCTCGCCGGCGTACACCGCCGGGTCTTCGAGAACGGTCTTCACGTCGGCGGCGTCGAGCCCTGCCTCCGTCGCGATCTCGGTCAGCGACTCGGGCGTGAACAGCGACCGTGCCTGCCCGAAGTTGGCGTGCAGCACGGCGTCGAGGACCTCGGCCTGGACGCCGCGCTCCCCCGCCAGGTGCAGCAGCCGGTGCACGTCGAACGTGTTGCCGACCTCCCGGTCCAGCCGGTACTCGAGGCCCTCGTCGCGCGCGAGCTGGGCGACGGAGTCCTCCATCTCGGCGGCGCGCGGGCCGAACTTGGTGGCGAGCATCGCCTGCACGGACTCGACGCCGTCCTTGTCCGGATCCAGCTCGAACGCGCGGTGCACCACGGTGACCTCGGCGCGGTGCTCGAACCCGGCCAGCGCCTTGTCGAAGCGCGCCTTGCCGATGTAGCACCACGGACAGATGACGTCAGCCCAGAACTCGACCTGCATCGTTCGATCATGTCACGCCCGCGCTGCCACGTCCGTTCAGAAACGATAATCGTTGTCATGTAGGCTCCCGGTCATGGCAGCACGGGTCGTATTGGTAGCCGGGTTCACCCACCACGACGTGGCCGACGAACTCTGGCGGGCATCACCGGAATCATCGCTGGTCAGGCATGATCTGAGCAGCCTGGCCGAGGGTGTGGTGCGGCGCTGGGCGGACGGCCGGCTCACGGTGCTGGAGCTCGCGCACGGATGCGTCTCGTGCACATTGCGACTGGACCTCGTGCCGTTGCTCGAAGGGCTGGACGGGCGGGTCATCGTGCAGCTCGACCCGATGCTCGAACCGGAGGCCGTCTGCTTCGCGCTGAGCGAGACCGAGGTGGAGGTCGAGGCCGTCGTGACGGTGATCGACACCACCACCTGGCTCGAGGACGCGACCGGCGCCGACTCGCTCGCCGACCGCGGGATGCGCGCGGCCGAGGGCGACGAGCGGACCGTCGCGCAGGTCGTGGTGGGACAGGCCGAGTTCGCGGACGCGCTGGTGCTGACCGGTCCTGGTGACCCGGTGCTCACCGCCGTGCTCGACCGCCTCACGCCCGGTGCGCCACGCCAGCTGCTGCCCGAACTCGACGTCGTCACGTTGCTCGGCGCCATTCCCGCCACCTCACGTCGCGGCGAGATCGACGACGGCTTCGGCTCACTGCTGTTCGGGCGGCCGTCGCTGGAAGCGGCGCACGGCGTGTCCGTCGTCCACTTCACCGACCGGCGCCCGTTCCACCCCATGCGGTTGCACAACTGCATCGACGTGCTGCTCGACGGCGTGGTGCGCGTCCGCGGCCGGGTGTGGGTGGCGAGCCAGCCCGAGGCGGCCCTGTGGGTGGAGTCCGCGGGAGCCGGGCTGCGCGTGGGCAACCTGGGGCCGTGGGAGGGCGAGCGCGACCAGGAGGTGGTCGTGATCACCACGTCCGCCGACGCCGCCGGGATCACCGCGGCGCTGAGGGACGCCCTGGTCACCGACGAGGAGCTCGGGCTGATCAGCGAGCTCGACTTCGCCGACCCGTTCGCCGACTGGCACGAGGAGTCGGAACTGTGACGCGCACTCCCGTGACCGTGCTGTCCGGTTTCCTGGGAGCCGGCAAGACCACACTGCTCAACCACGTGCTCACCAACCGCGAGAACAGGCGGGTGGCGGTGATCGTGAACGACATGAGCGAGGTCAACATCGACGCCGCGCTCATCGACCGCTCCACCGAACGCCTCGTCGAGCTCACCAACGGCTGCATCTGCTGCACGTTGCGCGAGGACCTGCTCGACAGCGTCGGCGAACTGGCGCGCTCCGGCCGGTTCGACACGATCCTGGTCGAGTCGACGGGCGTCTCCGAGCCGATGCCGGTCGCGGCGACGTTCGAGTGGACGTTCTCCGACGGCACCAGCCTGTCCGACCACGCGCGGCTCGACACGATGGTGACGCTGGTCGACGCGGCGGGGTTCCTGCGCGAACTGGCCAAGGGGGATGTCTCCGACCTGCTCGTGGACCAGGCCGAGTTCGCCGACGTGCTGGTGGTGAACAAGACCGACCTCGTCACCTCCGGCCAGCTAGCGACGCTCGACGCAGTGCTGCGACGCCTCAACCCGTCCGCACGGCTGCTGCACGCGCGCCGGGGCGTCGTCGAGCTCTCCGACGTGCTCGACACCGGCCGCTACGACCCGGTCGCCGCCGCGCAGGCACCGGGCTGGGCCCAGGAGCTGGCCGGCGGGCACACCCCGGAGACCGAGGAGTACGGCATCCGGTCGGTCACCTACCGCGCGTCGCGCCCGTTCCACCCCGCCCGGCTCGCGGACGCGCTGGCGGACTGGGAAGGTGTGTTGCGCAGCAAGGGTTTCTGCCACATCGCGACCCGGCCAGGCGTGCTGGCCGTGTGGTCGCAGGCGGGCCCGCACCTGGTCATCGAGCCGGGTCAGCTGCTCGACTCCCCCGCCGCACGCCAGGAGCTGGTGTTCATCGGGGTGGACCTCGACGTCACCGGGCCGGCCCGTCGCCTGGATCCCGCGCTGCTCACCGACTCCGAGCTGGCGGCCGGGCCACAGGTGTGGCGGACGTTCCCCGATCCGTTGCCGGAGTGGGACTACAGCGATCTGCACGACCACGGGCACATGCCAGCGCTCCCAGCACGATGACCGTCAGCCACACGTAGGTGTCGAACTCGTGCAGGCGGGTCACGAACACCAGGAACACGGCGGCGAAGGCCGGCCAGGCGTTGCCGCGCAAGGCGAGGAACACCAGCACCGGCACGCACCACACCCAGTGGTGCAGCCAGGAGACCGGTGAGGCCAGCAGACCGGCGCCCGCGACGACGAACAGCGCGACGAGGTCGTCGCGGGTCCGCCGGGCGACGAGGACCGCGACGGCCACGACGACCGCGGCGAGTGCCGCCCACAGCAGCGTTTCGGCGCCGGGTGCGAGGCCGAAGCCGCGCAGGACGCCCCGGATCGACTGGTTGGTCGACAGCGACATGTCGCCGATGCGGTCCGGGTTCAGCAGCGAGCGCAGCCAGTACTGCAGCGAATCCCCTGGTGCGATCAGGAATCCCGCGACCGCGAGGCCCGCGAACGTGGCCACCGTGGTGATCGCCGCCCGCCAGTCGCGCCTGGCGACGAAGTAGAGCACGAAGATCGCGGGCGTCAGCTTGATCGCCGCGGCGACGCCGATCAGCACGCCGCGGAAGCGCTCGTCCTTCACCAGCACCACGTCGGTCACGACCAGCGCCAGCAGGAACAGGTTGATCTGACCGTAGCCGTACGTCGTCCACACCGGGTCCAGCACCAGCGCGCCGATCGCCGCGAGCAGTCCGGCCGTCCACTTGAGACCAGGACGGAGCTCGCCGGCGACCGCGACGCACACCGCGGTGAGCGCGACGAAACCGGCCGCAACCGTGAGCGGGTTCTGCAGCGCTCCCGGCACGAGGGTCAGGCCGCTGAACAGCATCGCCGCGACCGGCGGGTAGGTGAAGGGCAGCTGGGGGTCGAGCGGCGGGCCGGTGAACCCGACGTAGAGAGGCCGGCCCTCGAGCCAGGCGAGGCCGCCGAGCCGGTACACGTCCAGGTCGATCGGGTAATGACCGGACCACGTCACCAGCAGCCACACCAAGGCGGCAAGCCAGAGCACAACGGCCAGTGGAGAAACAAATCTTCGCGGAACCAGATCGGTTTTCCGCGTCAGGGAAGCTGTTGACACCTATTCGAAATTAGCGACGGCTCCGGTTGTTCACCTTGCTGAACAACCGGCAGAACCACCAGCAGAAGTGCTCTTGCCAGCAACGACGAGCGTGCCCGGACGTCTATCAGGGCGGATGATGCGCAGGAGGAAGAGGGGGTGCGCAGTGAGCACATCAGTGTTCGGGGACTTTCTCCGCTTTTACCGATCGCGTGTTCCGCTGACGCAGGAAGAACTCGCGGAACACACCGGATTGAGCACGCGGGCGATCAGCGACATGGAACGCGGCCGCACGCTCAGCCCGCAGTTCCGCACCGTGCAGCTGCTCGTCGGCGGGCTCGGGCTGCGTGACGAAGAGGCGGCGGAGTTCACCGCGCTCGCCCGTGCCAGCCGGGTCGTCGCGGTGCGGGAACGGCCCGGTGCGCCGTTCGCCGTGGCGTCCTCCTCGCTGCCTCCGGTGCTCATCGAGCTCACCGGCCGGGAGGCCGAGAAGGACCTCCTGGATGGATTCGCCGCTGACGCCGCGTCGTCGTCCCGGCTGCAGATCGCGGTGGTCCACGGCTCACCCGGTGCGGGCAAGACCGCGCTGGCCGTGGACGCGGGCCATCGGCTGGGCGCGCGGTTCCCCGACGGTTGCGTGTTCCTCGACCTGCGCGGCACCGACACCGAGCCGCTGACGCCGGAGAACGCCGCGTACCGGCTGCTGCGGTCGTTCGGCTTGGACGAACGCCAGATCCCAGCCGACCCCGACGACAGGCTGTCGCTGTACCGATCGCAGCTGCGCGACCGGACGGTGCTGCTGGTGCTGGACAACGCGGCGAACGAGGCGCAGGTGCGTCCGTTGCTGGCGTCCAGCCCCGGCACGCTCGTCCTGCTGACCAGCCGCCGCATCCTGACCGGTCTCGACGCCCGGCACCGCCTCGCCCTGGGGTTGCTGCCGCTGGACCGTTCCGTCGAGCTGCTGCGGGCCGTGACGGGCTCCGAACGGCTCGACGCCGAACCCCAGGCGGCGCAGCGGGTCGCCGAGTTGTGCGGCGGCACGCCGCTGGCGTTGCTGATCGCGGGCAACCGGCTCACCAGCAGACCGCAGTGGACGGTCAGTCACCTCGCCGGGCAGCTGGAGGACGAGGGCCGCCGCCTCTCAGTGCTGCGGGCGGGCGACCTGCAGGTGCGGGCGGCGTTCGAGATCTCCTACGACCAGCTCAGCGCGGGCGCCGCCGC
Source organism: Lentzea californiensis (assembly GCF_024648825.1). GTDB lineage: Bacteria > Actinomycetota > Actinomycetes > Mycobacteriales > Pseudonocardiaceae > Lentzea > Lentzea californiensis. Next base: position 68,547 of record NZ_JANBBE010000003.1, on the reverse strand, counting down.
CCTGTTCCGCAGGCTGGCCCTGGTGCCGAGCCCCGACACGAGCGCCGCCCTGGCCGGTGTCCTCGTCGACGACGCCGAGGAGGCGCTGGACGAACTGGCCGACGCGAGCCTGCTCGGCATCAGCGACACACCCGGCCGCTACACGCGCCACGACCTGCTGCACGTCTTCGCCGCCGAACGGCTGGAGCTGGACGAGGACCCGGCCGCCGTGCTCGAAGCACGCACACGTTTGCGCCACTGGCTCCTGGGCACCGCGACCACGGCCGCCCGGTTCTTCGACCACGACGTGCCGGCCGAGCGGTCGGGTCCGGTGCGAGACAGGGAGTCCGCGTCCCGGTGGCTCGAACTCGAGCTCGACAACTGGCGCACCGCCGTGGAAGCAGGCGTGAAAGCCGGCGAGCACGAACGCGTTCTCGCGCTGGCCCAGGCAATGCACTGGTACTCGGACATGCACGGCGTCGGCGAACTGTGGCGCGAGATCTTCACTGCCGGAGTTCACTCGGCCCGCCGGCTGGGCAACGCCGAGGACGCCGCGGAGCAGCTGAACTACCTGTCGTGGGCGCTCTACGCGTTGTGCGGCCAGCCGCACGAAGCGCTGTCCGTGCACGAGGAGGCCGCGGCGATACCGGTCGACGACACCGTCACCGAGGCATGGACCTGCTACTACGGCTCGGCGATCCGGCGGCGGGTCGGCGAACCGGACAAGGCGGTGTGGCTGGGCCGCCGTTCCGTCGAGCTGTTCGAACAGGCGGGCTACCGGATCGGCGAGAACCTCGCGCTCTCCCTGCTCGGCGTCATGCTGCACACGACCGGCGACCTCGCCGAAGCCGCCAAGGTGCAGCAACGCAGCGTCGACCAGCACCGCGAAGACGGTGGTGACGACGAACTGCTGTCGATGCTGCTGATCCGGCTGGCGACGACCCTCGCGGCCGCGGGCCAGGTGATCGCCGCGATGGACCTCCTCGACGAGGCGGAGGCGTTGTTCCGCAAGCACTCCAACACCGCCGGAACCGCCCGCGTGCAGCACAACCGCGGTCTGGTGCTGATGGACGCGGGCCGCCACGGCGAGGCACAGGAACAACTGCTGGCGGCCCTCGGCGAGGCGCGGCTGTCCGACCACCGGGTCGAGATCATGGCCAGGCTCGCCGACCTCGCCGACGCCGCGGGCGACGCGGCGCAGGCCCGCGAGCACCGGGTGCGGGCGCTGGCGGAGTGCGACCGCTACGACACACCGGCGGTGCGCGTCACGGCGGCGAAGCTGGTGGCCGCACTGGGATGACGCGGGCGTCAGCGCCTCTTCGGCCAAGGGATCAGCAGCATGACGCCGGCGCCCATGCACAGCAGCCCGATGGTCGTCCACAGCTGCTGCCCGGTCATGAAGCTGCCCTCGAGGTAGCCCAGCCCCTGCGCCGTCCACACCCCGCCGAGCAGGAGCAGCACGACGCCGATTCCGACCAACAGTTTTCTGCTCATGCCGGCGCAGCCTACCGGCGGTATTTCCGCTGGTCGTCCGCGTGGCCGCAGAGCCTGTTCCGCGCGCGCCGAAAAGATTCGGCGAAGTTTTCTGTTATCGCCGGGCGCCCCGGACATCTCCTGGTCAGAGGACACCTGGACCGGCTGGCGAGGTGAACGCCGGGCCGGAGTCCTCGTCTCCCTGTGCCAGTTCTGCCCGAAAGGAACTCCATGCCTCACGTCCCCAGTTCACGGTTGCGGCGGCGCGTGTGGATCGCCGCCCTCGCCGTGGCGGGCGTCGCGGCGTCCGCGGTGACCGCGAACGCGATGTTCTTCACCCCGCCCGCACCGCCCAAGGCGATCCAGACTTCCACGCCCGCGGCCACGACGCCGGCGCCGGTGACGACGGCGGACACCACGACGCCACCGCAGGCCGGCACGACCACGCCCGCGGCCGAGACGACGAAGGCCGCCGTGGTCGCGCAGCCGAAGCCGCAGGAGCCGATCCCGCCGAACGCGGTGCGCGTCGCGGAGTTCGTCGCCGAGTGCCCGTTCACGCACCGGCTCCCGGACGACCCGATCGTCCTGCCGAACCTGCCCGGCGCCTCGCACATGCACAGCTTCTTCGGCAACGCCTCCACCAACGCCCGCTCGGACGTCACGAGCCTGAGCGCGGCGACCAGCTCGTGCAGCCCGAAGGTCGACCTCTCGTCGTACTGGGTGCCGACGCTGCTGGTCGACGGCCAGCCCGTCGAACCGACCGGCACGACGTTCTACTACCTCGGCGAGGGCGTGCGCGACGACGTGACCGCGCGCATCCAGCCGCTGCCGTACGGGCTGCGCATCGTCGCGGGCAACGCCAAGGCCACCGCTCCGGACAACAGCACGATGTCGCGCTGGTCGTGCCTGCACGCCGGCCACGTCGGCGCGTCCAAGGACTTCGTGAACTGCCCGGCGGGCACGATGATCGAGTCCTACCTGGACTTCCCGCAGTGCTGGAACGGCAAGGACCTGGACTCCGCGGACCACAAGAGCCACATGTCCTACCCGGTCGCGGGCGACTGCCCGTCGACGCACCCCGTGCCCGTGCCGAAGCTGCGCCAGGTGCTGCGGTACCCCGCGAGCGGTGACCCGGCGCGGTTCAAGCTGTCGTCCGGTCCCGGGTTCACCATGCACGGCGACTTCTTCAACGTCTGGCCGGAAGCCGAGATGGCGCAGCGCGTGCGCGACTGCATCAACCGCATCGTCAAGTGCGGACCGGACGGCCGCCCGTAGTGCGGATCCTCGTCCTCATCGCGGCCATCGTGGTGGCGACGGGCTGTGGGGCACCGGCCGGCGACTCCCCGCCGGCCAGTGCCCCGCCGGACGGCCTCAGCGCCACCGGTCTCAGCGCCACCGACCTGGCGTTCATGGATCTGGTGATCCCCCAGAACGAGTCCACGCTCGCCGCTCTCGACCTCACGGCGAGCCGGCCCGGCTCTGAGCTGCGCCCGGTGGCGGCTCGGCTGGAGGCCCGCTACCGGGCAGAACTGGCGCAGGTGCGGGAGTTGCTCGCCCAGAACGGCAAACAAGAGAGTGACCAGCACGCCGGGCACGACATGCCCGGCATGATCACGCCAGCCGAAGTCGCCGCCATCGGGTACGCCGAGGGCACCGCCTTCGACCAGCAGCTGACGGCGTTGCTGCGCACCCAGTTCGAAGAGGCGCGCACTGTCGCCCGCGCGGAGCTGTCGTCGGGCACGAGCAAGCCGGTGGTGGAACTGAGCGCACGCATCGACAGCACGCGTGCGGAGTTCCTGGCGCTCCTGGAAGACGCCTCGTGACGAGGTGCCGTCGCCACTACCGGCGACGGCACCCGTCCGCTTGCTACGCCTGCCCGGCCTCGGCGGGAGCCGCGGTCTGACCGGCGGGCGCCGGGCGGTTCTCCAGCTTGATCCCGCACTTGCCGACCAGCGCGACACCGGCACCGATGGTCGTGGCCACCGGAGCGGCGAACGCCGCGACCAGCCCGAGAGCCAGCGGCACCTCGAGCACCACGTCGTCCTTGCTGTCACGCACGACAACGCGGCGGTTGATGCCCTCGTTCACCAGCCCGCGCACGGCGTCGACCACCGAGTCGACGGCGGTACGGGCGGACTCGGACGTGGATTCGCTCATGACTCTCCTAGAACTGCGGATCTTCTCGACAACTCCAGCTTGCCCGCGACCGGACAACCTGCCATCAGGGTTTCCCCTGATCCCTGCCTGATCTCCCGTTGCCTGAGGTGTGGGTGAATGTGAGTTCACGGGTTCAGGCAGTCGTCGCCTTGCGGCGGCGGCGTTGGCCCGTACCGGGTGGTGCGGGTCTTCCCGTGGCGGTACCCGCTGCCCACACGGTGTGGGTCTGACAGGGGTTTCCATCGGGCGTGTTTAGCGTCCCGGCGCAACTTGCCGTGGACGTGTCGCCCGCCAGCTCGTCGACGAGTGCGGCGAGGTTGCGGGCGGCGTTGAGGTCGCGATCGAGCATGAGGCCGCACTCGTCGCAGTGGTACACCCGGACGCGCAGCGGCAGTTTGGCTTTCACCGCGCCACAGTCCGAGCAGGTTTTCGAGGACGGGTACCAGCGGTCGGCGACGACCAGCCGGCCACCGGCCCAGGTGGTTTTGTAGGTGGTCTGCCGCCGCGGTTCGCCCATGCCGACACCGGCGATGTGCCGGGCCAGGCTGCGGTTGCGCAGCATGCCGGCCACGTTGAGATCCTCCAGCACAATCGTGCCGAAGCCGCGGACCAGGCGGGTGGTGAGCTTGTGCAACCCGTCCCGGCGCGCGTTCGCGACCCTTGCATGGAGTCTCGCGATGCGGGTTTGTGTCTTGCGCCACCGGTGCGACGGTTTCCGCCCGGTGCGTGTCGGGACTGGTGCGGCGGGCGGCCTGGCGTTGCAGGCGGCGTAGCTCCCGCTGCGCGACTTCGAGGTGCTTGGGGTTGGTGAAGACCTCCCCCGTGGACAGCACCGCGAGCGAGGTCACCCCGAGGTCCACGCCGACCACCGTGCCCGGCCGGGTGGGGGCCGGGTCGGCACGGGTGATCTCCACCGAGAACGAGCAGAACCAGCGCCCGGACCGGCAGGACACGGCCGCCGACCGGATACGGGCCGTGCCGCGCTCCACGTGCCGGGCCAGCTTCCGTGTGGACTCGCAGGTGCGCACCGTGCCGATGCGTGGCAGCGTCACATGCCGCCGATCATCGGTGAGGCCGAACGCGCCGGTGGTGAACCGGCACGACACCCCGCCGCGCTTGCCCTTGAACCTCGGGAACCGCACCGGCGCGCCCCGCCGCCCGCCGGTCCGGGAGCCCTGCCAGTTCGTCAGCGCGGTGGCGAGGTTGGCCAGCCCCGACGAGTACGCCTCCTTGGAGTTCTCGCCCCACCACGGAGCCACCTCGTACTTGGCCTGGTTCCAGTCCTTGCGCAGGCTGTACGCCGACCACGACACCGACGCGGTGCACTGATCGACGGGGATGTCATAGGTCTTCTCGGCGGCACGCTGATCCAGGTTCGCCTTGATCCGCGCCAAGCCCCAGTTGAACGCGTACCGCTGCGCACCGCAATGCGACCGCAGAGCCGCGTGCTGCCCCGCGGTCGGATCGAGCGCAAATCGGTACGCCTGGATCACTGTGACCATCTCACCGTCACGGTAACGAACGACACCGACAGTCCCAGCCCACCACGCACAGACACTCACACAATCCGCGTTCACCCACGATTCACCCGGCAGCTGCGAACCCCTCAGAGCACCGGGTGGTCAGAGCTCGGTGTTGATGATGGCCTCCACAAGAACCTCGCCGTCCTCGGTCAGCGAGACTCCCCCGTCGTCGACGGAGACGAGGCCGCGTTCGGCCAGGGAACCGAACTTCTCCCCCCACGGGCTGTCGTGCAGTGACGTGCCGTACCGAGCGTAGTGCAGGTCCGAACGCACCGGTTGCAAAGTGGACAACGCCATCTTGACCGCCCTCGCCTCCTGCGCTCCCACGTCGAACCCGGTGGCGGAGCCGAGCGGTATGCGGCCCGCCTCGACGGCCTGGGCGTAGTTCTTCCAGTTCACGTCGGTGATCGCCTCGGAGGCGCGGCAGCTGGAACTGCCGCCCAGGCCGATCGCGACCTCGGCCTCCTGCTTGTCCTGGTCCACCATGATGGACTTCCACTTCTCCGGGCCGAGGCCGTCGCGGGCGAAGTACATCGTGGGGTGCTCGGTGTAGCCGGCGGCGCGCAGGCCGTCCGTCAGCACCTCGCGCATCCGGTACTGCTCCTGCAGCGCCGGCCAGAAGTGCCCGTCGTGCACGAGCTTCTCGCGGTACTGCGGCAGCTGCCACGGCGCGGGCTGCTCCCCCGCCACCCCGGTCCTGGTCTCGGCGTAGGACTTCAGGTGCAGCTTGGTGCACACCACGGCGGTGACCTCGTTCTCCAGCACCACGTCCAGGTCGCGTTTGACGCTGTCGACGGTCTGGTCCAGCAGGCCGTACATCAGGTCGATGCTGACCCACTCGAAGCCGGCGGCCTGGGCGTTGCGCACGAAGTCGACGCACATCTGCGCGCTGTGCTCGCGGCCGCACTCGCGCAGCACGTCGTCGTCGAACGACTGGACCCCGCTGGAGAGCTTGGTGCAGCCCAGTTCTCGCAGGGTCTCGAGCTTCGCCGGGGTGAACGTGCTCGGGTCGCCCTCGAACCGGATCGTCGTCTCCCCGGTGAACCCGAAGTTCTCCCGGTAGAAGTCGAGGAGCCGGCGGATGTCCTTCTCCGGCAACAACGACGGCGTGCCGCCGAAGACGTTGAACTCACCGATCGGCGCGTTCGCGAGCTCCGGCACGCGCTGCAGCCAGAGTTCGGCCTCCCGGATGTTCCAGTCCACCCACTGCGACAGCTTCTCCTCGTTGCGTCCGCCTTTGACGAGCACGACCGGGTACTGGCAGAAGCGGCACTTGTAGGCGCACGTGGGGATGTAGGACCAGAGGTGGATCGGCGCCGTGCCGGTGAGCTGGTCGCTCAGGTCGGCGAGGAAGTCGTCGACGCCGTAGCCGGGAACGTTGCCGGGGAACACGTGCGCGCCGAACGGGTCCTCGGTGACGTAGTCGAGAAGGTGCGCGTTGGCGGGATTCTGCAGTGCCGCCCACACCCTGGGTTCGGAATCGGTCAGAACACGGTTCATCAGAACACGCCCCCATTGCCGAAGTAGTTGTGCGCCTCCCCTGACTCGCGGTCCTCGCAGTAGTACTTCACGAACTCCGCGAACCGGTCCTCCGGCACCGTGTCGAAGCACTCCGGCAGCGGCGGCGGGTAACCGATGTCCTCACCGACCGCGGCGCGCAGCCGGGCGAAGATCTCGTCCCGGAACTCGAGGTAGAGCCGGTAGGACGGCGTCTTGTACGAGTGGATGGGGAGGAAGTCGACGACGCTCATCTCGGCCTTGATCTCCGCGACGCGCGTGGCGAGCCTGGCCGCCAGGTCCTCGCCGAAGAACGCGATCACGGCGTCCTCGTCGAGGAAGGACGGTGTCAGCAGGACGGGCAGGATGGTGTTCTTCGGCGTGAAGTCCTTGATGGAGAACTCCCAGGCCTGCACCGCCTCGGCCTCGGTGAGGTCGGCCGTCTTGGGCGGTGCCTCCGGCCGGATGTCCCGCATGACGATGATGCCGTCGTTGCCGTACGCGCGGCCGGAGATGACCTCGTCGATCGCGTGGTTGACGCGCCTCGGGTTGATCTCGACGCGCGACTTCGGGGCGTAGGCGATGTCGTGACCGGAGCCCGCGACCCTGATGCCGAAGTCCCAGTCGTCCGACAGGTGGTTGACGAACTTGCCGTTCTGCAGCTGGTAGAAGATCTCGATGCCGCCGACGTCCTCGTAGGCCTCGCGTTCGACCGCGAAGCCCTTGCCGTCGGGGAACCCGCCGAACAACGAGAACGTCACCGCGCGGCACCGCAACGTGCGCTGGATCGCGTCCCAGAGCCGTGGCCTGCCGACGAAGTGCTCGGCGTTGTAGTAGTAGTCGCACACCCCGATCGCGGCCTTGTCCTTCTCCATCACCGCGAGGAGCTCGACGAGCCAGCGGCGGTCGACCCGGCAGTCCGCGTCGGCCGACACGAGGTAGAAGCGCTCGCCGGGGTCCTTGCGGTTGCGGCTCCTGCGCACCGCGAACTCCATGCCGGCCCTGCGCGCACACGCCACGCCCTGCTCGCGTTCGCTGATGACGTGGATGTCGACCGGTGAGCTCTCGGCGAACCGGCGGGCGATCTCGACCGTGTCGTCCGTGGAGTTGTTGTCCACCAGCACGATCTCGTAGGTGGCGTGGTCGATGTCCTCCTGGTCGCGCAGGGACTGCAGCACGGCCTCGATGTTCGCGGCCTCGTCGAACACCGGCAGCACCACGCTGAGGCGGGTGCGCGGTCCCATCGCGGGAGGGAACAACGTGCTCACCAGGCCGGTCGCGGCCTCACGGGTGTGCGTGCCGAGCTGCCTGTTGTGCGCCACCACTTCCGCCCGCCTCTCCGCGTTCGTCATGAGTTCGTGGACCTGCCGGGCGAACTCCGGCGTCGGCAGGTCGTGCTCCAGGATGTCGAGCACCGGCGCCTCGTACCCCGCGTACACCGTGTCGTAGAGGGCGTAGCGGCTCGCGATGTACGGCACACCGGCCGCGATCGCCTCGCCGATGGGATTGCCGAAGCTCTCGTAGTCGTAGGACGTCAGGAACGACACGACGTCGGCGTGAGCGAGCAGGTCTCGCACCGAGAACCCCGGACCGGCCGACTCGCACGGCTCCAGGACACCTCCGAAGACGACCGGCACCCGGAGCTCCTCGGCGAGCGCGCGGAGCTTCCTGGTCTCGGCCGGGTCCTCCTCGGTGTCGCCGGCGACGAACAGGCAGGTGCCCGGCAGCAGGGCCACCAGGTGCAGGTCGCGGTCGATGCGCTTCTGCGGAATGATCCTCGTGGACCTGGCGATGATCCTCGTGCCCGGCGCGATGCCGTGGTGCTGCAGGAAGTCGGGCCTGCCGGGGCGGTCCGGTTCGGTGAACGTGTTCGGCAGCAGGTCGAGGTTGCGCAGCTGCGGCATCCATTCCAGCGTGCGCCGTCTCGCCTCGTCGTGCAGCGCGAAGTAGTGGATGTGCGGCGAGTTCACCATCGGAGGCGTTGCGGGATAGGGGAAGCTGCCGTACTTGGCCGGCTCGCTCTGCCACATCAGGTCGTGGTCGCGCCACAGCACGAACCGGCCGAGGTCGTGTGCGGCGCCGTACCGGGCGATCGCCAGGTAGAGCGCCTTCGTGTAGGCGACGTTCTCCGGCAACGTGCCGTTCTCGACCATGACGAGCGTGACGCCCCGGGCTTCCCAGGTGCGCACGATCGCGTCGGCGAGCTGCTCGGAGATGCGATCGGTGTCGGGGATCTCGTCGCGGCGCACGCATTCCAGCGTCGCCGCGACGAATTCCCGGTCGTATCCGGCAATGTTCTCGATGCCGTCGACGCGATCGAGTCGCACCCAGTCAGGCACGCGTTCGTGCCGGTATTCCTGGAAGAATCGGCCTTTGTCGGCCTTGATGTCGTAACCGAGGTCGAGGTGAACGCGAAATCCCTGGTCAGCGAAGGATCTGGCGGTCTTGAGAAACTCGACGACCACGCCGGACATGGCCGTGGCATCGAACGAGACACCCCAAAGAGCCGGCATAGGCTGCTCCGTTTCGAGTGATTCACTCTCACTCGAACCTAGCATGAAAGCGCTCTCCCGCCAGGTCGCGTCTCAATCGGCTCCGATTCGGGCAGAGCTTGCGCGGCAAGGCACCCCGTCGCGCTGGCGGCTACTTGGTCGACCCCGCCAGCACGCCCTGCACGAAGTACTTCTGGAACACCAGGAACACCGCGAGCGGCACGACCATCGACAGGAACGCGCCCGTCGAGAGCATGTCGATGTTCGTGCCGAACTGCCGCAGCTGGGCCCGCAGCGCCACCGTGATCGGCGCCGAGTCCTGGTCCGCGAACACCAGCGCCACCAGCAGGTCGTTCCACACCCAGAGGAACTGGAAGATCGTCAGCGAGGCGATCGCCGGCTTGGCCACCGGCAGGACCACCCGCTTGAAGATCACCCACTCCGTCGCGCCGTCCATCCGCGCGGCCTCGATCAGGTCGCGCGGGATGCCGGCGAAGAAGTTGCGCAGCAGGAAGATGGCGAACGGCAGCCCGAACGCGACGTGGAACAGCACCACGCCGGTGATCGTGCCGAACAGCCCCAGCGCGCCGAACAGCTTCGCCACCGGGATCAGCGCGACCTGGATCGGCATGACCAGCAGCCCGACGACGACCACGGTCAGCGTCTCGCGGCCGGGGAACTCGATCCACGCCAGCGCGTACGACGCCAGCGACGCCATCACGACGACCAGGACCGTCGCGGGAACGGCGATGTAGAAGGTGTTCAGGAACGACTGCCACACCGCCTGGTTCGCGACGAGCTCGGCGTAGTTGGCCAGCGTCAGCTCGGCGGGCTTGGTGAACACCGTCCACCAGCCGTCCGCGGTGTTGGCCGACTCGTCGCGCAACGACGCGATCAGCAGGCCGAACACCGGCACCATCCAGAACACCGCCACGAGGGCGAGCACGACCTGCACGACACCGTTGCCCAGCCGGGCGACGAGCCGCGTCAGCACACCCCGCCTGGGCGCGCCGGACACCGGCACGTCGATGCGCACCTCCTCGGCCACCAGGGTCATGACCGCTCCCGTCGGAATCGGCGGATGTTGAACAGCATCGCCGGGGCCACCAGCAGGAACAGGATCACCGCGAGCGCACTGCCCGCCCCCTGGTCGCCGCCCGTGCCGAAGGACACCTGCCACATCTGCAGGGCCAGCACGTTGGCCTCGGACTGCACCGAGCCCGGCGCGATGACGAACACCAGCTCGAAGATCTTCAGCACGTTGATCACGAGCGTCACGAACACCACCAGCAGCACCGGGGAGAGCAGCGGGACGGTGACGCGCCTGAACACCTGCCACTCGGTCGCGCCGTCGACCCGCGCGGCCTCCAGCGCGTCCCGCGGGATCGCCGAGAGGCCCGCCGCGATGAACGTGATCGCGAACCCGGTCATGATCCAGATCCAGGACGAGATGATCACCGGGGTGATCAGCGACGCCCCGAGCCAGGTCAGCCCGCGGAACGGCAGCGTGAAGTTCTCCGCCGGCAGCCGCACGGTCACGTCACCCGCGCCGAGATCGGGGAACGTGAACCTGCCGTCGTCACCGGTCGTCGTGCGGGCGACGACCTGCCCGTCCCGCACGGCCTCCACCGCGACGCCGGGCAGCCCGCGCTCGGTCGGGTCGACCGAGCCGGCCCTGCCGCCGACCGACACGTCGAGCCACAGCACACCGCGCAGCTCACCGGTGCCCGCGGCCGGCGGAGAGGCCGGAAGCGCCTGCGGAGGCACGTCCTGCGACGAGTACCCGATGAGCGGCAAGGAGATCGTGTCGCCCGCCCGGGACGGCCTGATCGAGGCGAAGCCCGCATCCGTTCTGGCGTAACCGTCACGGGGCCGTGCGCCGGGATACTGCGACGCAGGGCTGAACATGTCGTGCACGCCGACCACGACCGCGTTCACGACGCCCTGGTTCGGCGCCTCGTCGTACACGAGCCGGAAGATGATGCCCGAGGCGAACAGCGAGATCGCCATCGGCATGAACAGCACCAGCCGGAACGCGGTGGCCCACCGGATGCGCTCGGTCAGCACCGCGAGGACCAGGCCGATGCCGGTGACGGCCGCCGGGGCGACCACCACCCAGATCACGTTGTTGCGGAACGCGGTCAGCGTCCGAGGGTCGGTGAACGTGTCGACGTAGTTGCGCGGACCGACGAACTCGTTCCCGCTCGCGTCGAAGAAGCTGCGGATCAGCGAGTACACCAGAGGGTAGAGCACCAGCGCCGCGAGCAGAATCAGCGCGGGGAGCAGGAACGGGATCGCCTGCCGGGGCGAGCGCCCCGGCGCGGCGTCCACGTTCACCCGAAGCCTCATTTCCCGAAGGCCTTCGCCGCGTTGGCTTCCAGGCGCGCCATGATGCCGTCGACGTTCTTCGGGTCGGCCAGGAAGTCCTGCAGATCCTTCCACTCCCCCGCGCCCTTCGTGCCACCGAACGCGGCCGGCGCGAGGTCGGACATGTCGAACCGGACGTTGTCACCCGCGTCGACGATCCGCTGGGCGAGCTCCTGGGTGACGGCGTCGGGGTAGGCGGTCTCCGGGATGTCCTTGTTGGGCGAGAGGAACCCGCCCAGCTCGGCCCACACCTTGCCGGACTCGGGCGAGGCCAGGAACTTCATCAGCTCGGTCGTCGCCTTGTCGTCCTTGAACTGCACGGCCATGTCACCGCCGGCGACCACGGCGTCCTTGCTGCCCGCGACCGACGGGAACGGGAAGAACTTGGCGTCCTCGCCGACCTTCGCCTTGGTGTTGGTGGTGATGATGCTGGCGACGAAGTCCGCCTCGAACACCATCGCGGCCGTGGAGGGCTCACCGAAGACGTTGGTCACGGACTTCGGGAACTCGGTCTGCAGCGCGCCGCCCGCGATCAGCGTCGGGTCGCCCCAGAGCTTCGCCAGTTCCTCCAACGCCTTGCGCACGGTCGGGTCGGTCCACGGGATCTCGTGCTTCGCGAGCTTGTCGTAGTTGTCCGGGCCCGCGGTGCGCAGGTAGACGTTCTCGAACCAGTCGGTGAGCGTCCAGCCGTCCGCGCCGCCGACCGACACCGCGGCGAGCCCGGTCTCGGAGATCGCCCTGCTGGTCTTGATCAGGTCGTCCCACGTCGCCGGAGGCGTGGCACCGACCTGCTGGAAGGCCTTCTCGCTGTACCAGAACGCGGACTTGTTGGCGGTCTTGAAGGTGAAGCCGTAGAGCTTGCCGTCGACGCTGCCGAGCTGCTTCCACACCGCCGCGTTGTGGTCGGTGACGGCCTTCTCGACGTCGGCGTTCACCGGCTTCAGCGCACCCGCCTTCGCGAACTGCGCGACGAGTCCGGGCTGGGCGATCAGGGCGACGTTCGGTGGTGTGCCGCCCGAGATCCTGGTCTGCACCACCGTCGGCAGCTCGTCACCGGCGGGTGTGTACCTGACCTCGGCACCCGTCTTGTCCGTGAACACCTTCAGCACCTGCTCGAAGCTCTTCTGCTCGTCGCCGGTCCACGGGCCGACGACCTCGACGGTCTGGCCCTTGAGGTCCTCGGTGGTCCCGGTTCCCGCCGCGCCGCCGGAGCACGCGGCGGCGGTGAGCGCGAGCAACGCGATCCATTGCTTCCCCATTGAAGCTCCTACTTCCAAATCGAGGACCCGGTGGCCGGGTCGAAGAAGTGCAGCCGGGAGGTGTCCACCCAGGCGGCGACGGGTTGTCCTTCGTAGATGCGGGTGCGCGGGCTGAACCGTCCGACGAGGACGGTTCCCTTGCTGGCCTTGGGCAGGTCATCGGTGCCGGTGTCCTTCGCGAGCTCCCTGGTGTCGTCGGTGACGACGGGCGGGACGTCGACCGGGAAGTGCACGAGGACGTCCGAGCCCATGGCCTCGACGAGGTCGGCGACGGAGTGCAGGATCTCGCCCTCGCGGGCATCGGCCAGAGCCGTGTCCTCCATGTCCTCGGGGCGGATGCCGACCACGACGTCGCGGCCGACGTACCGCCTGAGCGCGGGCCGTTGCTGCAGGACGGACTCTGGCAACAGCAGCGCGTCGGAGCCCAGCGAGACCCAGAACCGGCCGTCGGGGTCCTCGTCGAGCTTCGCGGACACGAGGTTCATGCCCGGCGAGCCGATGAACCCGGCGACGAACAGGTTGACGGGCCGGTCGTAGAGCTCCTGGGGCGGCCCGACCTGTTGCAGCACACCGCGGCGCATCACGGCCACGCGGTCGCCGAGGGTCATGGCCTCGGTCTGGTCGTGCGTGACGTACACGGTCGTCACGCCGATCTCGCGCTGGATGCGCGCGATCTGCGCCCGCATCTGCACGCGCAGCTTGGCGTCCAGGTTGGACAGCGGCTCGTCCATCAGGAACGCCTGCGGGGCCCGCACGATCGCCCGGCCCATCGCGACGCGCTGGCGTTGCCCGCCGGAGAGGTTGCGGGGCTTGCGGTCGAGGTGCTCGGTCAGTTCGAGGACGTCGGCGACCTCGCGGACGCGGTGGTCGATCTCCTTCTTCGGGAGCTTGCGCAGTGTGAGGCCGAACGCGATGTTGTCGTAGACGTTGAGGTGCGGGTAGAGCGCGTAGGACTGGAACACCATCGCCACGTCGCGGTCACGTGACGGCACGTCGTTGACGACGTTCTCGCCGATGTGGATCGTTCCCTCGGTGATCTGCTCGAGCCCGGCGATCATCCGCAGCGCCGTCGTCTTGCCGCAGCCCGACGGGCCCACGAGCACCAGGAACTCGCCGTCGCGGATCTCCAGGTTGAGGTCGGTGACCGCACGGGTGCCGTCACCGTAGGCCTTGCCCAGCCCCGTCAGAACGACTTCTGCCACGCCAACTCCCTGGTTCGGTGTGCTGCAGACCGTAGGCCCGCCATCCCTAAGGGAGATTTAAGGACGAAACACGATCTCGATAAGCTCGTGACATCTCTCCCGAACGACGGGTTCGCTGCTTACGCTGCGCGTATGCCGAAGGTGCTGGTGGTCGAGGACGACCCGGTGGTCCAGGCGGCGCTGGTGCACGCGCTGACCGACCTCGGGCACGTCGTGCAGGCCGTCGGCACCGCTGTGGCCGCGCTGCGCGAGGCGGGGACTTCCGAGCTGGACCTGGTGATACTCGACCTGGGCCTGCCGGACCTGGACGGCGTCGCGGCGCTGCGGATGCTGCGCGGTGTGAGCAACGTGCCCGTCATCGTGGCGACCGCGCGGGGTGCCGAGGCCTCGGTCGTGAGCACGTTGAACGCGGGCGCGGACGACTACATCGTGAAGCCGTTCTCGGCCGAGCACCTGGCCGCGCGGATCAACGCGCTGCTGCGCCGCACAGGTGGTTCCGCTGTCGCGTCCGAGGTCGTGGAGCTCGGCGGGTTGCGCATCGACCTCGCCCAGCGGGCGGCGACGCTCGGCGACTCCGCTCTCGTGTTGAGCAGGCGGGAGTTCGACCTGCTGGCCTATCTGGCGCAACGGCCGGGGCGCGTGATCTCGCGGCGGGAGCTAATCCAGGCCGTGTGGGGCAATCCGTACGTGGGTGACGACAAGACGATCGACGTCCACGCGTCGTGGTTGCGGCGCAAGCTCGGCGAGACCGCGGCGCACCCCCGTTACCTGCACACGGTCCGGGGCGTCGGGTTCAAGCTGGCGGCGCCCGAATGAGGGCGGTCATCACCCGCTCCCTGCTGCTCGCCGCCGGTCTGGTCGCCCTGGTTTTCGTGGCCACGGCCGGTTTTCTGCTCTACTCGCACGCCGCGGGCACCGCTGCCGAGGCCGACCGGCGGGACGCGGCTGTCGTCACCGGGGTGCTGGCGGTGTCCGCGGATCCCGACGCCGTCCGGGGAACGATCGCGCGCACGGCCGCCGGTGCCGAGGGCCGGTTGTCGGTGGTGCTGAGGGACGGCACGCGGCTCGGTGCCGGTGGTGGCGCGCCGGTCGCTTCCGTCGACGGGGCCGTGGTGTCCGTGGTGCCCGCCGCCGTGCCGTTCCCGTTTCTCGCGGTGTTCGTGGTCATCGGCGTTGCACTGGTGAGCTTGGGTGCGGCGGTGTGGTTGGGGCACAGGCCTTTCACGCCCGTGCTGGCGGCGCTGCGGGAGCTGACCACGTCGGTCGGGCGGCGGGTGCGGCTGCGCGGGCCGCGCGAACTGGAGGCGCTGGCGGCGTCGATCGACGAGGCCTCGTCGCGGACGTCGCAACTGCTGGCGAAGGAACGCGAGATGATCGCGGACGTGTCGCACCGGCTGCGGACCCCGCTGGCGGCCTTGCGGCTCGACGCCGACGCGGTGGGGCCGGGGCCCGTCGCCGACCGGATCCGCAGCGCCGTCGGCACCCTGGGGCACGACGTCGACCGGATCATCCAGTCCCTCCAGCCCACCGAGGGCGAGCAGGCCGGCACGTGCGACGTGGCGGCGGTCGTGGAGACGCGGATGGTGTTCTGGTCCGCGCACGCCGCCGATCAGGGCCGGATGTGCGAGATCGACGTGGGCGAGCCGTGCTGGGTGCCGCTGGCGCCCGACGCGCTGGGCGCCGTGGTGGACACGTTGCTGGAGAACGTCTTCCGGCACACGCCTCCCGCCGCGCCGGTCGGGGTGTCGGTGGTGCGGCACGGCGGGTGGGTGACGCTGGTGGTCGAGGACGGCGGCACCGGGGTGGCTGATCCGTCCTCGGCGTTGCACCGGGGCAGCAGCGGTGGCGGGTCGACCGGGCTGGGCCTCGACATCGCCCGTGCCGCGGCGGAGGCGACCGGCGGGACCATCCACCTGGAGCGCGGGCGGCTGGGCGGCGCCAGGGTGCGGCTGCGGTTCGGGGAGGCCGACAGCCACCACGAGCCGGCGAGCCCCCGCGCGTGGCGGCTGTGGCAGGGCCACCCCTGACCGTCAGGGAGCGTCGATCTTGAACGGGTCGTGGTCGGTGAGCAGCTTGTCGAGCCGGGCTCTGTCCACCCGGCTGGTGATGTAGGTGTCCTCCTGCCGGTCCCTGAGCACCTTCGCCAGCGTGAACGCCGAGGTGACGGTGTAGAGCATCGCGATGCCCAGGAACGCGCGCACCCATCCGTCGACGGGCAGGAACACGACTCCGATGCCGACGGCGGTCAGCGAGAGCCCGAACGAGAGGACCGCCTGCACGTAGAAGGCAGCGGTCGTCGGCGTGTGCGGGGGCGTGGCAGAGGTCATGATCCGAGAGTCCAGCGTCGCCCGCGGGCTGTCATGAGTACGGCTACTCATGTCCAGGTCACGTTCCGTCCGGCGGACCACCGCGCAGTCCTCTGTGGACGGTGCAAATCGCACCGGATGCCTGCCATTGGCCCAGTGCGCGCTGGTTCCTTTGGGGTCGCACCGAGAATTGCCCGGCGCCACCGATTAGTTCTGCGAACGAAACGGACGGGTCCAGGTCACCGGAACCAGCCGGGTCAGCAAGTCCACGCAGGTAGGACGCGCAGGCGCTAGGGCCTTCAGTCCTGTGTTGGTCAAGACTTGCGCGAGTCCTGAACTCTTTTATACATCAGGATCGTATGCGTGGATTGTTCGTGTTGGGTGATGTCGATAGGGTCCGCGTATCACCACAGGGCATCACGTTAAGAGGGCTTTCTTTGATCGGGCAGCGTGGACGACCGTCGTCGGATGCCGACCTGATCGATGCCGTGAGAGACGGCAAGGTCGAGGAGTACGGCAAGCTCTACGAACGGCACGTGCGCTCGGCGACCATGCTGGCGATGCAGCTGTCCTCGTCGTCCTCGGACGCCGACGACCTGGTGGCGGAGGCGTTCGCCAAGGTCCTCGCCGCGTTGCGCGGCGGCGGTGGTCCCGGAGCCGCGTTCCGGCCGTACCTGCTGACGGCCGTGCGGCACGCGGCGTACGACCGCACCCGCAAGGAAAAGCGGCTCGAGCTCGCGGGTGACGTCGAGGAGGTGCACGGCGCCACCAAGGCGACCAGCGTGCCGTTCCGCGACAAGGCGGTGGAGGACCTCGACCAGGCGATGGCCGCGACGGCGTTCGCGACGCTGCCCGAACGGTGGCAGACCGTGCTGTGGCACACCGCGATCGAGGGCCAGTCGCCCGGCGAGATCGCGCCGTTGCTCGGCCTCACCGCGAACGGCGTCTCCGCGATGGCGTTCCGTGCGCGTGAAGGCCTGCGCAAGGCGTTCCTGCAGGCGCACATCAACCAGGAGCCGACGGAGAAGTGCCGGGCCACGGTGACGAAGCTCGGCGCCTGGACCCGCGGCGGTCTCAAGGGCCGTGACGCCGTTCAACTGGACGCGCACATGGACGACTGCGCCGAATGCCGCAAGCTCGCCAGCGAACTGTCCGACGTCAACGGCGCGCTGCGCGGGCTCGTCGCCCCCATCGTGCTCGGCACGGGCACCGCCGGCTACCTCGCCGCCGCCGCGACCGCGGGCAAGGGCGCCGCGGTGACCGTCAGCCTGACCTCGTGGCTGGGTGTCGCCGCGTCCGCCGCGGCCGTCGTGGTCGTCGCCGCCTCCGGAGTCGTCAGCACCGACGGCGGACCGTCCTCGACGATCCCCGGCGCCGCGCCGGCGACCACCACGAGCACTTCCGAGGGCGTGACGCAGACCGGTCAGCCGGGTCAGCCCGGCTCGCCCCAGAACTCCGGCAGCGCGCCGACGGGCGCCACCGCCGGTTCGGTGGCACCAGATGTGGGGACGAGCGGCGTCGCCGGACCGGCGACCACGACGAACAACGGCACGGTCGCGCCCGCGGCGGCCGACCTGTCCGGGTCGGCGCCCAACGGCGTCGCCATGACCACCGACGGCCCGCCCAACGAGATGAACATCAGCATCACGAACAACGGCACGGCACCGACGACGGTGCCAACGTTGACGCTGACCATGCCCGACAAGATCAAGACGGTCGGACCGGGCAAGACCTCGGTGGGCATGATCGGGTGCCCGGCGGGCAAGGGCACCGTGACGTGCGAGGGCGGCCAGACGCTGGCACCCGGTCAGACGATCACGTTCCGCGCCCGGCTGCAGGCGGGTCCCAAGGCCGGGGACGGGGTCATCACCGGGGTGGCGGGGCCGGTGCAGGTGAGCATCCCGATCACGATCGCCCAGGCGCAGGCCTGAGTCCACTTCGGACAGCGGGATCGGCCCGGGCACCGCACCATGGGCGGGTGGAGGAGCTCACGGCCGCGTTGACGGAGCTGGAGGCGCCGTTCCGCACGCTCGTCGACGACTCGGAGTGGGCGCACGCGAGCGTGGAGGGCCTGGTGCTCGACCTCGGCACCTGGTGGTCCGCCGACGCCGGCACCAGGCTGCAGCCGCAGGTGACTTTCAGCGACGCCTTCAGCGAGGCCAGCCGCCACAACGCCGGGACGTACGTCGAGGGCTACGTCTGGACGGACGGGCTGGCCGTCGCGGCCGCGTGGTGCGGGCACGACGGCGCGGTCGTCTACGGGCCACGAGCCGTGGCGTACCTCGGCGTGGGGCTGTCCCCGCACTTCTGCCGCCGGATCCAGCAGCGCAACGGCACAGCCGCGGTGCTCATGAGCAAACACCCCAGGCTGTTGCCGTTGCTGCGGGACGGACTGCCGCGTGGCGCGGTGGTGCCCGGCGGGAGGCCGGGCCCCCGCTCACTCCGTGACTAGCGCGGCGAACCTCTCGTCCGCCTCTTTCCGGTGCCGCTCCGCCTCGGCGGGATCGGCGACCGCGCGGGCGAGGTGCTTGTGCGCGTTCGCGGCCTCCCGCCGGTCGTCGATGCGCTCGGCCAGTTCCAGCGCCTCACGCAACGGTGCGATGGCCTCGGCAGGACGCCCGGCCGCGGTCAGCACCTCACCGAGGTAGTTGAGCACCACGGTCTCCGTCGTGACGTCACCGATCGCGCGCACGGCGGCCAACGCCGATTCCAGCGCCTCCAACGCTTCGGAGTGCCTGCCCATGGCGTGCAGGATCATGCCCAGCGCGCTCTGGGTGTCCGCCTCGTCGCGGCGGCTGCCCATCTCCCGCATCAGCGCGAGCGCCGACGTGCACGCCTGCAACGCCTCGTCGTACCGGCCGAGCGCGCTGTAGATGTTGCTGACGTTGCTCATCGCCTGCGACTCGAGGTGCCGGTCACCGAGCTGACGTGCCACGGTGATGGCCTGTTCGAGCAGGTCAGCGGCCTCGGTGTGGCGGCCCAGGGTCCGGTAGACCAGCGAGAGGTTGTTCAGCGTGCCCGCCACGCCCTGCAGGTCGCCCAGCTCGCGGAGCATCTCGATCGCGCGCTCGTTGTAGTGGATGGCCGTCGGGTACTGCGCGGTCTGCCAGAACACCATCGCGTAGTTCTTCGTGGTGATGGCGAGCGCGACCGGCTCGTCCTTCGCTGCCTCCAGCGCCAGTTCGTTGATCGTGGCCCAGTCACGCGTGTGGCCGCGCACCATGCAGAAGAACGTCAACGCCCGTGCGAGCTGCCAAGTGTGCGTGCGCCAGTCACCGTCGAGCGACAACGCCACGGCGGCCACGAGCGTCTGGCGTTCGGTCTCCAGCCACTCGACCGCGTGGTCGTAGTCGCGCAGCACCAGCCGTGACTCCGGCCGGTAGGTGATGTCGACCTCGTACCTGCGCGCGGCGGGCGACATCAGCCTCGTCGCCTGGTTCGCCGTGTCCAGGAAGTGGTCGAGCAGCCTGGTCAGCGGCTCACGGGTGGCGTGCACCTTGGACTGCGCGTACTGCCGGAGCAGGTCGTGCATCCGGTACCGGCCGAGCGTCGCCGACTCCAGCAGGTGCACGTCGACGAGGTCCTCGAGCATCCCGTCGGTCTCGAGCAGGTCGAGCTCGCCCAGCGCCGCGGCCTGGTGGACGTCGAAGTCGGTGCCGTGGTGCAGGCCCAGCAGGCCGAAGAGCCGCTGGTGGGCGGCGGGGAGCTGGCTGAACGACAGCGCGAAGACCGCGTCCAGTTCGGATAATCGTCCCTCGCGCAGCCGCGTCGCGAGGTGGGCGGTGGTCCAGGTGGGACGGCTGCGGAGCCGTCCGGCGGCCAGGCGCACGGCCAGCGGCAGCCGTCCGCACAGCTCCACGACCTCACGAGCGGCGGCGTCGTTGCCGCGCTCGTCGCCGACGATCGTGGCGAACAGCTGCAACGCCTCCGCCTCGGACAGCACGTCCAGCGTGAGCGTCGAGGTGCCTTCCAGCTCGACCAGCCGCGCACGGGACGTGACCAGCACCAGCGACCCCGGCACACCCGGCAGCAGCGGACGCACCTGGTCGGCGCTCACCGCGTTGTCGAGCACGACCAGCAACCTGCGCTGGGACAGCTCGGCCCGCCACAGGGCGGCCCGTTCGTCCAGGCCGACCGGGATCTCCTCCAGGCCGAGCGCGCGCAACAGCACGTCGAGCGCGTCTGTCGGTTCCACGGGCGCACGGCCCGCGGTGTGCGCGTGCAGGTCGATGAACAGCTGACCGTCCGGATACTCCAAGCGGTGCGCCAAGTGCACGGCGAGCGTCGTCTTGCCCACGCCCGGCATGCCGTCGATCGCCGAGATCACGACGGCTGACTTGCCGGTGACCGCCTTGGTCAGCCGGTCCAGCTCGGCCACGCGGCCGGTGAAGTCCGCGACGTCGCGGGGCAGCGTGTTCAGCGCCGGCCGTGGCTGGTCGCCGCGCAACAGCCGTGCGTGCAGCTCGCGCAGTTCGCCGCCCGGATCGGTGCCGAGCTCTTCGGCGAGCAGCACCCGCACGTCGTCGAACACCTGCAGCGCCTCGGCCGGCCGGTTGGCCCGCTGCAGCGCGTGCATGAGCTGCAGCCACAGCTGTTCCCGCAACGGGAACTGCTTGGTCAGCCGCCGCAGCTCGGGGATCAGCCGCTGGCCCTGGCCGAGCTCGATCGACAGCCGCGCGTGCTGCTCGGCGACGGTGAGCCGCCGTTCCTGCAACAGCGTGAGCTCGGCCTCGAGCCGCGGCCCCACGGTGAGGCCGTCCAGCGCCGGGCCACGCCACAACGCCAGCGCTTCCTCGTACTTCGGCACCGCCGCCCGGTGATCGCCCCGCTTCAACGCCTCGTCGCCGGCCGCGCACAGCTCTTCGAAGACGCCGACGTCGACCTCTCCGTCCGGCACCTTGAGCCGGTATCCACCTGGAACGGTGACGAGGTCGTCCAGCACGAGCTTGCGCAAGGCGGCGACGTAGGTTCGAATGTTCGATTCAGGAGCTGCGGGTGGAGATTCCCACACCGCCTCGCTCAGATGTTCAAAGCTGACCGTCTCGTTGGCGTGCAGTGCCAACGCAGCGAGCAACGCCCTTTGCCGGGGCCCGCCCAGCCGCAGTTCCACGCCCCCACGCCAGATCTGCAGCGGCCCAAGAAGCCGATACCGCACTAGCCCTCCTCGGGGGGCATGGTGCCAGAACTCGGGGGTGCTGTGCGGAATTTGTGCGGACGATCTTGGAAACTTGGCGCACGCCGCCGTGAAGAGGGGGAACGAAGATGCACCTGAACAGATCATGGTCCGGCCAGGCAGCCTAGGATGACCGCATGACCGAGACGGCGAAGCGACGTCCCGGCCCCCGGATCGAAGAGGTCGCGCGGGTCGCCGGAGTGTCCAAGTCGACCGTCTCGCGGGTGATCAACGACGAGCAGTACGTCAGCGCGAAGGCCCGGGAGGCCGTCCACGCCGCCATCGCGCAGCTGGGCTACTCCCCCAACCAGGCCGCGCGCTCCCTCGCCGGCAACCGTGCCAACGCCATCGCCCTGGTCGTCTCCGAACCGACCGGCCGAGTGCTGTCCGACCCGTTCTTCGCGGGTGTGCTGCGGGGCATCCACTCCGAACTCGCCGGCCGCCACATGCAGCTGCTGCTGATGATGAGCCAGCCCTCCGACACCGGCGACCTCGTCACCTACCTGAGCAGCGGGCACGTCGACGGCGCGTTGCTGGTCAGCCTGCACGGCGACGACCCGCTGGTGCCGATGCTCGCCGAGATCGGCCTGCCCGTCGTGTCCGGCGGACGCCCGCTGGGCACCACGGTCCCGTTCGTCGACGCCGACAACTTCACCGGTGCCCTGGAGGCCGCGCGGCACCTGGCGTCGCTGGGCCGCAAGCGCATCGCCACCGTCGCCGGGCCGAAGGACATGGCCGTCGGCGCCGATCGCCTCAGCGGGTTCAAACGCGGCCTGAGCGAGGCCAGGCTGTCAGCGAACCTGGTGGCGCACGGCGACTTCACGCCGGAGAGCGGTGCGCGGGCCATGGAACTGCTACTGCGCAAGGATCCCGGCCTCGACGCGGTGTTCGTGGCCGCGGACATCATGGCGCTGGGCGCGTTGCAGGTGCTGCACGCGCAGGGCAAACGCGTACCCGAGGACGTCGCCGTGGTCGGGTTCGACGACTCGGTGTTCGCCGCCACCGCCACGCCGCCGCTGACGACGATCCGGCAGGACGTCGAGGAGCTCGGGCGCACGATGACGTGGCGACTCCTCGCGGAGTTGGCGGGCGAGCAGGGCCTGCCTCCGTCGCTGCTGCTGCCCACCTCGCTCGTGGTCCGTTCCAGCGCCTGATCGGGCCGGCCAAAGGACTTACATCGGCGGTGGTCGACCGTCCGTGACGGATCTGCCTGATTTTCACCCGTTCGGCACAACTCCGGAGCACTGTCGGTAACACGGCGCGCAAGTTCTCGATGGTGAGGCGTACAAGCCCACCCGAGGGAGTTGCGACAGTGATCGAGAACTCGGCCGCCGGTCTGGTGATGGTTCCCGGCGAGGTGACGGTGACCGTCACCGGCGAGCAGCACCACCAGGACGTGCTGTCGCGATACGCGGTTCCGGACGGCGTGACGCGGCACGTCGCCGTGAACCTGACGTGGTGCACGATCGCCGCCGGCAAGCACCGCGGTCAGCGCGGCATCGAGGTCCGCCTCGACGGCTACCGCGTGGGTGAGCTGACTTTCCTTATGTCGCAACGGTATGCGCCCGTGCTGATGCACGTGGAGTCCGGCGGCGGCTCGACCGGCTGCGCCGCGTTCGTCCAGCGGGGCGGCAACGGGGTGCTGCAGATCTCGCTGCGCATGCCGCGCGAGATCCCCCGCGGCGCGGTCGTGCCGGTCACCGCGGCGCGCAAGTCGTGGGTGGCGCCCGTGGCCATCGGCGCGGCCAGCCTGCTCGCGTTCTTCTTCGCGGTCGGCATCATCGGAGCCGCCGTCGGCGGTGCGCCGGACAAGGGCAGCGCGGCCAGTGCGACGACGACGGCCTCGCCCACCACGACCACGACCACCGTGGCGCCGACCAGCACCACGACGTCGACAACCACGACGACAACGACGACTACTACTACGACGACCACTCCCCCGGCGGTCGCGCAGCCGAAGCCACAACCCCAGCCTCAGCCTGCTCCGCAACCGAAGCCCCAACCTCAACCCCAGCCACAGCCGCAACCGGCGCCCAAGCCCGCGTGCGACCCGAACTACAGCGGCTGCGTGCCGATCGCGTCCGATGTGGACTGTGCCGGCGGCAGCGGCAACGGGCCCGCCTACGTGGCAGGCCCGATCCGTGTCATCGGTACCGACATCTACGGGCTGGACAGCGACAAGGACGGCACCGCCTGCGAGTGAGCTGAACGAGGACGCTGTCCAGAGGAGCGCGACCGGTTGCTGTGGCTGGGCGAGCACTTCGAGGTGCCGGAGATCCGGGCGTTCGCCGAGGACTGGCTGGTGCTGGCCGATGTCGGCGCGCCGTCGCTGGCCTACGCCGACTCCGTGCTCGCGGCGACCGTGATGGGCACGCTGCTGCGGTCGTTGCACTCGTTGCCGGTGGCCTCGTGCCCTTACGACGCGACGATCCCCGTTGTGCTGGAAAGGGCCCGGCACAACGTCGAGGCGGGCCTGGTGGACCCGGACGACTTCGACGACGACAACCTCGGTGTCCCACCCGAGGAGTTGCTGGCACGGCTGGTCGCCACCGCCCCCACCACCGAGGACCTCGTGGTGGCACACGGGGACTTCTGCCCGCCGAACGTGTTGCTGCGGCCGGACGGCTCGACCGTGCTGATCGACGTGGCGCGGCTGGGCGTGTCCGACCGGCACCGCGACATCGCGCTGGCCCACCGGGAACTGGGCGAAGAGGCCGTAGCCACGTTCGACCGCGCCTACGGCCTCACCCCCCGCCCGGAGATGCTCGCCTGGTACCGCTTGCTGGACGAGTTCTTCTAACCCCGCTCGTAGGGCGTCTTCTCCCCCGCCTCGACGCCGAACGCCAGGTGGTTGCCCGGGGGCGGCAGCGGGCAGGTGGCGAAGTCGGTGAACGCGCACGGCAGGTTCGTGGCCCGGTTGAAGTCGAGCACGACCTTGCCGTCGTGCGGGGTGGCGGCGAGTTGCCGGTTGGCCGCGTAGGTGGTGACACCGCTGGTCTCGTCGGTGAACAGGATGCTCAGCCCGCCGTTGTGGCCGTTGAACGCCGTCAGCGTGTGCTCGGTGCCGTTGTAGCTGAACCGCACACGGCCCGGTGCCTCGTACACGTGGCTAAGGCCTTCGACCACCGCACCGACGGTAGTGGGGACGGGCGCGTCGAACGGCTCGTACTCGCCTTCGAGCACCCACGTCTCCCGCGGGTCGTACGACGGCACACCCTTGAAGTCGCGCAGCACCGGGGCTTTCGGGTCGTGCACGCGGATCAGGTATCCGCCGCGCCGCGCGATCTCGATCTCCACGTCGCCTGCCGCGACCCGTGTGCCGGCGCCGCTCTGGACGAGGTCGAACCGCTGCGTTTCTCCCTCGTTGCGCCAGTACGCCGCGTCGTCGTCTTGCCACCACTCGCCCGGTAGGCCGTCATAGGTGCGTGGGCTGGTCTCCAGCCAGTCGAGTGAGACGAGCGCCAGCCACCCGTACGAGTCCGCCAGCGTCGTCTCCCGCTCCGTCTTCCAGGTCTGCCAGTCCTCCGCGAAGCTCATGTCCTTGCGAACGCCGGATTCACAACGGAGCTTCCCTGTTCCAGAGAATGGGAAACGAGGGCTTCGCCGAGGTCGGTGCGGGCGTAGACGACGCTGCGGCCGTGCCGTTGCGAGGCCAGCAGCCCGGCGTCGCGCAACGCCCGCAGGTGCTGGTTCACCGCCGAGGTCGTGACGCCCGTGAGGCGCGCGATGTCCGTGGACGAACACGGCTGCGCCAGTTCGGCCAGCAGGTCCGCCCGCACCTGGCCGAGGACGCCGGCGAGTGCGGCGGGCCCACGGCTGCGCCCCTTCTCCCACACCGTGCCGGCGCCACGGGCGGAATAGATCAGCAACGGCGGTGCGCCGGCGTCGACGGGCACCGCCGTGCGCCGCGCGAACACGCTGGGAACCAGCGTCAACCCCTGTCCCCCGGCCTCCACCCGCCGCGGCTGCGCGCCAGCGATCCGCACCTGGACCACCGGAGCAGCGAAGGCGATCCGGTCGGAGATCCCCGAGAGCATCGCCCCAAGCCCGTGCTGGGCCATGTCGCGGCCGCGGTGCGCGATGTCGGCTTCGAGCACCGCGCGCATCCGGTCCCACCGCGGCGCCAAAGCCGTGTGCCAGTAGTGCTCCAGCGCGTCGAGCACCCGGCCGCGGTCGCGCAACGCGTCCGGGACGTCCCCGAAGAGCGTGCGGTAGTGACGCCGCATGGTGCGGACGGGGATCTCGCGCAACGCCGCGAACTCGGCCTCGATCCGCGTGAACGGCGTCAGCGGGCGAGGGCTCAGGAAGTCCGGCGTCCAGCCTCGGGCGGTGGACAGCGCCAGGAGGACGTCGGCGTCGACGCCACGGATGCCGCGCACCCACGGCAGGTGCAGCGGGTACTTCGCCGGGTCCTTCAGCACCCGCAGGCTGAGTGTCAGCTCGCTGAGCGGTGAGACGGCGAACCGCACGTCCACCAGGTCGGACTCGCCGAGCACGAACTCGATCATGTAGCAGAACGCTACATCTGTTACGCCTCAGTCGGCAGCCTCGTCAGGCTTCGCGGTCATGTGGACCGACATGCGGCTGGCGTTGCGGATCGCCGGCCGGGCAGCACAGGTGGCGGAACAGGCGTTCCGGGCGGGGGACCCGGACGTGCGGCTCAAGGAGGACGGCAGCGAGGTCACCCCGGCCGATCTCCAGGTCGAGGACCTGGTGCGCCGGTTGCTCGCCGAAGCGGTGCCCGAGGACGGCGTCGTGGGAGAGGAACGGCCCGAGCGCGCGGGAACGTCCGGCCGGCGGTGGCTGGTCGACCCGATCAGCGGCACCGCCGACTTCGTGGCCGGGCGGCCGACGTACTCGGTGGACCTGGCTCTGGAGAACGCGCTGGCCGTGTCCGCGATGCCGTCGCTGGGCATCACCATGGCGGCGGGACGGGGCATCGGCTGCCGGGTCTTCCGCGGCGAGCAGGAGGAAGTAGCCCGCGTGTCATCACGGGACACTGTCGACGGCGCGCGGGTGTGCTTGCACGGCAGGAGGAAGCCGACGCTGGAGCGGTGCGTCGTCGTGGACGGCTCCACGTCGGTGCTGGATCTCATCACGGGCCGGGTGGACGCGGTGATCGCGGCGGGCGCGGGCCTGGACCGGTTCGACCTGGCGTGCCTGCCGGTGCTCGTGGAGGAGGCGGGCGGCCGCGTGACGGTGGCCGAGGAGGACGTCGTGCTGGCCACCAACGGTGTCCTGCACGACGCCTTCCTCGCTCTCCTGGTCGCGCGTCCTGGTGTCGAACCAGGCACCCCAGGCTTATGAGGCCTGGGTGATCGCCGGATCCCGCGCGCTGGAGTGACCGACCGGACTCGCACCGGCTTCGACCAGGACCACAACCTGGTGCCTCGACTGCTTCGGCTTCGGTCACGGCTGCCCGTCGAGGACTCGAACCTCGATCTCCGCGTTCAGAGCGCGGTGTCCGTGCCAATTGGACCAACGGGCATCAAAAAAGCCGCCTCGTCGCTGAGTGCGACGGGACGGCTCCCCGGAGACATGAGTCAGCTCATGCCGAGGAGCACCAGAAGTGCTGATGGCGCATGGGTTGCATCACGGCTGGCTCCTTCATCCGGTTCGTCGAGATCCACTCTGACGGATGGCGTGGCGCGCTTGCAACGCATTATCCGAGCTTGCAAAAGTTTGCAGAACTGGAGGCTCTTCTCCACCAATCCTCAAGCCGACTTGCGGAAAACTTTTGCAACGTCTTTCCTGGACCGCTGACACACCCCATCGGAAGGCAGGGACATGTCCCACGACTGGTGGCGCCACGCCGTCATCTACCAGGTCTACGTGCGCAGCTTCGCCGACTCGGACGGCGACGGTGTCGGCGACCTGCCCGGTATCCGCTCGCGCCTGCCCTACCTGCGCGACCTAGGAGTCGACGCGGTCTGGATCACGCCGTTCTACTCGTCGCCGATGGCGGACGGCGGCTACGACGTCGCGGACTACCGCGCGGTCGACCCGCAGTTCGGCGGGCTCGACGACGTGCGCGCGTTGGTGGACGACGCGCACACGCTCGGCATCCGGGTGATCGTCGACATCGTGCCGAACCACACCTCCGACCAGCACGCTTGGTTCCAGGAGGCGCTGGCCGGAAGTGGCCGTGAGCGCTACATGTTCCGCGAGGGCGTCGGGGACCAGCCGCCTAACGACTGGGAGTCGGTCTTCGGCGGTCCCGCGTGGACGCGGGTGGCCGACGGGTCCTGGTACCTGCACCTGTTCGCGCCGGAGCAGCCGGACCTGAACTGGGAACTGCCCGAGGTGCGCGCGGAGTTCCTCGACGTGCTGCGGTTCTGGCTCGACCTGGGCGTCGACGGGTTCCGGGTGGACGTGGCACACGGGATGATCAAGGCGCCGGGGCTGCCCGACATCGGCCACACCGACCAGCTCAAGCTGCTGGGCACGGAGTCGTTGCCGTTCTTCGACCAGGACGGCGTGCACGAGATCCACCGCGAGTGGCGTGCGGTCGTGGACTCGTACCCAGGCGAGCGGGTGCTCGTCGCGGAGGCGTGGACGCCCTCGGCCGAGCGGACGGCGATGTACCTGCGTCCCGACGAGATGCACCAGGCCTTCAACTTCCACTACCTCTCCGCCGACTGGACCTACGACGCGGTGCGGTCGGTCATCGACTCGTCACTGGCCGCCGTCGAACCCGTTGGGGCGCCCACCACTTGGGTGTTGTCGAACCATGACGTGCAACGGCACGTGACGCGGTACGGCGGCGGTGAGACCGGTCTGCGCCGTGCGCGCGCTGCGTTGGCGTTGATGCTGGCGTTGCCGGGATCGGTGTACTTGTACCAGGGCGAGGAGCTCGGGCTGCCCGAGGTGCTGGACCTGCCGGACGAGGTGCTGCAGGACCCGATGTGGGAGCGGTCGGATCACACCGAACGCGGTCGCGACGGGTGCCGCGTCCCGTTGCCGTGGGCGGCTTCCGGGCCGTCGCTCGGCTTCGGCACCGGCGGGTCGTGGCTGCCGCAGCCCGCCGACTGGGCGAAGCTCAGCGTGGAGGCCCAGGCGGGCGACCAGGACTCGATGCTGTCCTTCTACCGCAACGCCTTGCGCGTGCGCCGCGAGAACCCGGCACTGGGTGCCGGCCTCACCTGGGTCGACGGCCCGGCCGGCGTGCTGTGGTTCGAACGGGACGGCGTCGCGTGCGCGGTGAACCTGTCCGGAGCCGTCGTGGAACTGCCGGACCCGGGCTCGGTCCTGCTGGCCTCGTCGTACTACGGGGTGCGCGACGGGCTGCTGCTCCTCCCGCCGGACACCGCGCTGTGGTGGAAGCTCTGACCAGCTGTTCCACTTGATCGACAAAATTGTCAGACCCCCTGAGTACGTTCCGTGGACATCGGTTCCGGATCGGACTCAGGGGGTTTTTCGGTGTACGGGAACGGTTGATCGACCACCAGCGTCAGACCGGCTCGGCACGACCGACGCCGGCAACTCCGATCGAAAGCAGGGACAGTCAGTGCGCAGGTGGGAGCTCGTCTCGGGCAGCGCGGCGAAGTTCTGGGAGGTCGAACGGAACGGTGCCTCGGTCACCGTCCGGTTCGGACGGCTGGACACGCACGGCCAAACCCAGACCAAGGAGCTCGCCTCCGTGGAGGCGGCAGAGGCCCACGTGGCGAAGCTGGTGGCGGAGAAGGAGAAGAAGGGCTACCGCGCGACCGCGGCCCTGGCTGCCGGCACCACTCCGGTTCCCACGGAACCCGCTTCCGCACCGATCGCTGCTTCCAGCTCACCCACTCAGACCGTCACCGCCGCCCCTCCTCCGGCCCCCGTCGACGAGGACACCTGGGTCATGCCCAAGGTGTGGCTGCGTGACGTGGTGCGGCAGCGCGGCTTCCACCCCGCCCCGGAGTTCTCCGTCGACACCGCTCTGGCCGAGCAGGCCAGGCAGCGGATCGGCGAGCAGGGGGCCACGATCGAGCGGGTCCTGTCCGAACCGGCGTCCGACCTCGATCTCGTGCGGGCGGCGCGCGAACACCTCGCCGGGCGGCCGAACCCGGCGGGCGCGGCGGCGATCGCGGCCATCCTGACCAGCGGCGAGCAGTCCGTGCACGCCTGGATCGCCGACCACGGCCTGGTGTTCGCGACGGAGGCCACCGCCGAGTTCATGCGGGTGTTCTGCAGCCGGGAGTGGCTGTCGCACCAGAGCGCCTACGGCAACGAACGCCTGGCATCGCGCGGCGGGTTCGTCCACATCACCATCGGCAGCGCCGAATGCAAGATGCTCATCGCGGTCCGGTACGCGCTCGCGATCGCGCAGGACGCCGAGCGCAGCGCCGCGGAAGCCGTGCTGAGCAGGCTGGGCGAGATCGACGAGCCCAACTCGAAGCTGGTGCGTTCGTTCCTGATGCCGGGCAGGCCAGACTGGTTCCAGGAGGCGTGCCAGACGCCGCACACGGGCACCCGCTGGTGGCTCCTGCACTGCAGTGCAAGCACGTACGAGGAGTTCGAGGCCGCGCCGTCCTCGGTGGCCAACCACTCGGTCGTCCTGCACACGGCGCTGTACGTGCTGGGTCCGGCGATCGCGCCGCTGCTCGCGCAGTCTCTCGACCACCAGTACCAGCGCGCGGACACCCGCAAGCAGGTGCTGAAGACCCTCTCCACGCTGCCCACCGACGAGGCGTTCGCCCTGCTGCTCGACCGGATCGACACCAAGTACGTGCGTCCGACGGTGCTGTCCATGATGGCGGCGTTCCCGGCCAGGGCGGCTCGGCTGCTCGGAGAACGCTCCGCCGGCAACGAAGAGTTCCGCCGGTTGCTCAGCGTGCACCTGAAGACGTACCCGCACCTGGAAGCACCTGAGGGGTTCGTCGAGGTCGAGACGGCGGCACTGCCGGAGGCACCCGCGGAGGCGTTGCCGCCGGTGCTGGCCTCGCCCCCGTGGCTGAACCGGAAGCCTCCGGTGAAGCCGGCGGTGGTGCCGGACCTCCCGGTGCCCAGCGCGTCGATCACGTGGCAGCCCGGTGAGCGGGAGGCGTGGCTGAAGGACGGCCACTGGGACACCAACCCCTACAAGACCTGGCAGCACTGGCTGGCGGAGTACGAGGCGGGCCGCATCGGGTACCGCATGGCCGACCTGCTCATCGGGGCGCCCGAGGACGAGGTCCGGCACCTCCTCGCGGACTGGCAGCCGCGCCTGGGCTGGAGCGCGGAATCGGCCGGCAAGCGGCTGGCCGCGAAGTTCGGCTTCGACGCCCTGCCCGCCCTGCTGCGCATCGCGGAGATCAACTCGTCGACTGCGGTCATCCTGCTGCCGTTCGCGACGCCCGAGGTGGCCGCGCTGATGGCGGACTGGCTGGTGCGGCTCAAGCAGGTGCGCAAGACCGCGCTGAGCTGGCTAGCCCGGCACCGCGAACAGGCCGCGCGCTTCCTGGTTCCCGCCGCCCTGGGCAAGCCCGGTGCCGAGCGGCGCAACGCCGAGACGGCGATCCGCCACCTGCACGGACTCGGTGTGGACGTGGTGGCGCTCGCGCCGAGCCCTGCCGCGGCCGCCGCCCTGGAGTCCTTCCTGGCCGTCGACCCGGTCGACGTGCTGCCCGCCAAGCTGCCCGTGCTCGGCGAGTGGGCGGACACCCGCCTGCTGCCCCAGGTCCTGCTGCGCGACCGCAGGCAGGCCCTGTCCGCCGAAGCCGCGCGTCATCTGCTGATGACCGCCGCGCTGTCCAAGCCGGGCGACGTCTACGCGGGCCTGCCGATCGCCCGCGAGGCGCTCGACGAGGACTCGCTGGCGGAGTTCGCGTGGGCCGTCTTCCAACGCTGGCAGGAGGTCGGCGCGCCGTCGAAGGAAGGCTGGGCGCTGACCGCGCTCGGCTGGTTCGGCAACGACTCGACGGTGCGCGCCCTGTCGCCGTTGATCCGCGTCTGGCCGGGCGAGAGCCAGCACACCAGGGCGGTCACGGGTCTCGACGTGCTCGCCGACATCGGCACCGAGGTCGCGCTGTCGCACCTGAACAGCATCGCCGAGAAGGTGAAGTTCAAGGGCCTCAAGACGAAGGCGCAGGAGAAGGTCTCCCAGATCGCCGACGAACTGGGCCTGTCCCGCGACCAGCTGGCAGACCGCCTCGTGCCGCGCCTGGGCCTCGACGACGCGGCGACCCTGGTGATCGACTACGGCCCGCGCCAGTTCACCGTGGGCTTCGACGAACAGCTCAAGCCGTTCGTGCTGGACCCGGACGGCAAGCGCCGCAAGGACCTCCCGAAGCCCGGCGCGAAGGACGACCAGGACCAGGCCCCGCTGGAGCACAAGCGGTTCGCGGCACTGAAGAAGGACGTCCGCGCCGTCGCGTCCGACCAGATCCACCGCCTCGAACGCGCGATGGTCGACCAGCGCACCTGGACCGCCGAGGAGTTCCACACCGTCCTGGCGGGCCACCCGCTGCTGTGGCACATCGTCCGCCGCCTGGTGTGGATCACCGCCGACGGCCAGTCCTTCCGCCTGGCCGAGGACCGCACTCTCGCCGACTCCGGTGACGACGAGTTCACGCTCCCCGAGGCCGCCACCGTCCGCGTGGCCCACCCGGTCGACCTCCGGCCGGAACTGGAGGCGTGGGGCGAGGTCTTCGCCGACTACGAGATCCTCCAGCCGTTCCCGCAGTTGGGCCGCCCGCTGCACCTGGTGCCCGCGGGCGAGGACCTCCTGCCCCACCTCGGGAAGTACTGCAACGTGGACCTCCCGGTGGGCAAGATCCTCAGCCTCACCAAGAAGGGCTGGAACCGCGGCGAACCCCAGGACGGCGGCGTGGAGTGCTGGATCACCCGGCCGCTGCCCTCCGGTGGCGCCCTGGTCGCGTCGCTGGACCCCGGCATCGCGGTGGGCGCGATCGACATATTCCCCGAGGTCAAGTTCACCGAGGTGTGGTTCTCCGCCGACGGGTACGGCTACTGGTCCCCCCACCGCAACGCGGCGAGCACCTTGACCACCGACGCCATCACGGCCTCGGAAGTGCTGTCCGAACTGGAGTCACTGCAGTCGTGAGCCCCGCGCTCAGGGGGTCTGATCAGCTCTTCGCACCGACCGTGAAGAATTGTCAGACCCCCTGGGTAACGTCCATGCACATCAACTCCTTTTGCGTGTCCCCAGGAGGTACGGCAGTGCGCAGGTGGGAACTCGTCGCGGACGGCTCCGCGAAGTTCTGGGAGATCGGGCAGGACGGCGCGACGGTCACCGTCCGGTTCGGACGGCTGGGCGCCGCCGGCCAGACCCAGACCAAGGAGCTGGCCTCCGCCGATGCAGCCGCCGCGCACATCGCGAAACTGGTGGCCGAAAAGGAGAAGAAGGGCTACAGACCCGAAGCCGCCTCCGGGGTCCAGCAGCCCACGACCGGCCAGCCCGCCGCCACACCCGCCGCCGCCGAGCCCGCCACCGCTGCACCTGCCGCGGCCGGGCAACCCGCCACCGGCGCAGCTGGCACCTCCCGCACGCAGCCCGCCGCCGAGCCCACGCCCCCCATCGACGAAGACGCCTGGGTCATGCCCAGGGCGTGGCTGCGCGACGCGGTGCGGCAGCGCGGGTTTCCCCCGGCGCCAGAGTTCACGGTCGATCCGGCGAAGGCCGAGCAGGCGCGGCAGCTGATCGCGGAGCAGGCGGAGACGATCGAGGAGGCCTTCTCGGCCAAGGGCTCGGAGGCCGAGCTGGTCAGCGCGGCGCACGAGTACCTGGCCGGGCAGCCGAATCCCGTCGGGGCGGCGGCGATCGCGGCCATCACGAAGGCGAGCGTGCCCGCCGTGCACGCCTGGATCGCCGACCACGGCCTCGCCTTCGCCACCACCGCGGTCGTCCAGCTCGCGAGCCTCGCGTACTGCGACCTGCGGAACCAGCACGGCAGGTGGACCGGGATCGGCCTGCGGTACCGCACCGGCAACTTCCACACGACGATCGGCGAACCGGAAGGTCTGATGCTCACCGCCGTCCGGTACGCGATCGCCGTCGCGGCCCCCGAGGAGCGCGCGGCCGCCGAGAGCGCGCTGGAGGAGTTCGGCGAGTCGGAGACCGGGCAGGAACTCCGCTGCTACCTGATCCCCGAGCGGGCGGACTGGTTCACCGAGGTTCGCAAGTACCGGTACACGCGGAGCCGCTGGTGGATGCTGACGAGCAGCGCCCGCAGCCTCGAGGACTTCAGGGCCATCGACGAATCGCTCACGACATCGGCGTTCGTGCTTTACACGGCGGTGTACGTGCTGGGGCCGGCCGTCGCGCCGTTGCTCGCGAAGGAGCTCGACTCCGACAGCTACCACCAGCGGACGGGAGGCCGCAAACAGGCGTTGACCGTGCTCGCGGCTCTGCCGACCGACGAGGCGTTCACGATCCTGCTCGACCGGCTGGACGGGAAGAACGTGCTGCCCGCCGCGGTGTCCGCGATGAGGGCGTTCCCCGTGAGGGCGGCGCGGCTGCTGGCCGAGCGCGCGTCGTCGGATGAGGCCGTGCGCCGGCTGCTGAACGTCCACCTGCGGAGCAACCCGCACCTGACCGTGCCAGGTGAGGTCGCCGCGCTGCTCGCCGAGTCCGCCGAGGCGATCGTGCCGGAGGGGAGCGCGGACCAGCTGCCACCGCTGCTGGCCTCGCCGTCGTGGCTGCACCGCCGCAAGCCGGTGAAGCCCGTGGTGCTGGAGAACCTTCCGCTGCAGGAGCCGGCGGTGAGCTGGCTGCCCGGCGAGCAAGCCGAGTGGCTGGCGTCCGGCTCTTCATGGCTGCAGGACCAACGTGACTGGCGCAAGTTGCTCAAGGAGTACCTGGCCGGCGTCTTCGACTACTACGACAACGACCTGTTCCTCCTCGCGCCCGACGACGAGGTGCGGCACCTGCTCGCGGACTGGACGCCGAACTACAGCTGGGGCGTCGAGGAGTGGGGCAAGAACCTGGCCGCCCGGTTCGGGGTCGACGCCGCACCGCCGCTGCTCCGGCACGTCCAGTCCGCTCCCGCGGCGACCGGGACGCTGCTGATGCCGTTCGCGACGGCCGAGGTGGCCACGCAGATGGCCGACTGGTTCGCCCGGACCAAGTCCGCCCGGCGCTGGGGCCTCGAGTGGCTGGCCCGCCACCGCGAGCAGGCCGCCCGTCTGCTCATCCCGGCGGCCGCCGGGAAGGCCGGTGTCCCCCGCCGCAACGCCGAGGCAGCGCTGCGGCACCTGAACAACAACCTCGGTGTCGACGTGGCCGCGATCGCCGGGGAGTGCGGTGCCGAGGCCGCGATCGGCGTCGTGCTGTCGGTCGACCCGGTCGACGTGCTGCCCGCGAAGCTGCCGGCGATCGGCGAGTGGGCGGACACGCGCCTGCTGCCGCAGGTCCTGCTGGCGGATCGCCGGCACGCGCTGTCCGCGGAGGCCGCCGGTCATCTGCTGATGACGGCCGCGCTGTCCAAGCCCGGCGAGCTCTACGCGGGGCTGCCGATCGTCCGCGAAGCGCTCGACCGCGATTCGCTGGCGGCGTTCGCCTGGGCCGCGTTCCAGGCGTGGGAACAGGCAGGCGCTCCGCCGAAGGAGAGCTGGGCGCTGAGCGCGCTCGGCTGGTTCGGCGACGACTCGACGGTGCGCGCGCTGTCACCGTTGATCCGCAACTGGCCGGGCCAAAGCCAGCACGCACGTGCTGTCACGGGTCTCGACGTCCTCGCCGACATCGGCACCGAGGTGGCGCTGTCCCACCTCAACGGCATCGCCGAGAAGGTGTCGTTCAAGGGCCTCAAGTCCAAGGCCCAGGAGAAGGTCGCCCAGATCGCGGCCGAGCTCGGCCTGTCCCGCGACCAGCTGTCGGACCGGCTGGTCCCGCGCCTGGGTCTCGACGACGCCGCGACCCTGGTGGTCGACTACGGCCCGCGGCAGTTCACGGTCGGCTTCGACGAGCAGCTCAAGCCGTTCGTGCTGGACCCGGACGGCAAGCGCCGCAAGGATCTGCCGAAGCCCGGTGCGAAGGACGACCAGGAACAGGCGCCGCTGGAGCACAAGCGGTTCATGGCGTTGAAGAAGGACGTCCGCACCATCGCGTCGGATCAGATCCAGCGGCTCGAACGGGCCATGGTCAACCAGCGCACCTGGACCGCCGAGGAGTTCCACACGGTGCTGGCCGCCCATCCGCTGCTGTGGCACCTGGTCCGCCGGCTGGTGTGGATCACCGGTGAGGGTGCCTCCTTCCGCCTGGCCGAGGACCGCACGCTGGCCGACGCGAACGACGACGAGTTCACGCTGCCCGAGACCGCGGTCGTGCGCGTGGCGCACGCGGTCGACCTGCGGGACGCGGCGGCGGCGTGGGGTGAGGTCTTCGCCGACTACGAGATCCTCCAGCCGTTCCCGCAGCTGGGCCGCCCGGTCCACCTGGTGGCGTCCGGAGAGGACGTCCTCCCCCGGCTGAAGAAGTCCTGCGACACCCCGTACCCGATCGGGAAGATCCTCGGCCTCACCAAGAGGGGCTGGGTGCGCGGCGAGCCGCAGGACGCGGGCGTCGAGTGCTGGATCACCCGGCCGTTCCCGGGCGGCGGCGCGCTCGTCGCGGCGATGGACCCCGGCATCGCGGTGGGCGCCATGGACGTCTTCCCCGAGGTCGGTTTCAGCGACATGTGGTTCTCGCCCAGCGGTCACGGCACGTGGTCCGCGCCGCGGGACGCCCCGGCCACCTTCGCGATCGACCCGATCACCCTCTCCGAGATCCTCTCCGAACTGGAGTCCCTGCAGTCATGACCAGCACCCAGACGATGCAGCGTCCTCCCGCCGAGGTTCGCTACGCCGACGAGCTCGCGCGCCTGCGGGACGCCGACACCGCACCCAAGCCGCCGGGCTGGGCGCTGAGCCTCGACGCCGCGCGCAAGTTCGTGGTGGGCGACGAGAAGCGGGGCGTCGTCAAGAAGTTCGTGGGCGACCCGTCCCTGGTGGACCGGGCGCTGGTCACGCTCGCGACCAGCCGCGGCCTGATGCTCGTCGGTGAGCCGGGCACGGCGAAGTCGTTGCTGTCCGAGCTGATCGCGGCGGCGGTGTGCGGCGAGTCGACGCTGACGATCCAGGGCGGCGCGGCCACGACCGAGGACCAGATCAAGTACTCGTGGAACTACGCGCTGCTGGTCTCGGAGGGGCCGTCGGCGCGCTCGCTGGTGCCGGCGCCGATGTTGCGGGGCATGGCCGAGGGCAAGATCGTCCGGTTCGAGGAGATCACCCGCTGCCCGCTGGAGGTCCAGGACTGCATGCTGTCGATGCTGTCCGACCGCGTGATGGCGATCGGTGAGCTGAGCGGCCCGGACGGCATGGTGTTCGCGCAGGACGGGTTCAACGTGATCGCCACGGCGAACACGCGGGACAGGGGCGTCAACGAGATGAGCGCCGCGCTCAAGCGGCGGTTCAACTTCGAGACGGTGTTCCCGATCGCGGACTTCGACACCGAGCTCGCGCTGGTCGAGCAGGAGGCCGCGAAGCTGCTGGAACGCTCCGGTGTGGAGCTCGCGCCGAGGCGTGACGTGCTGGAGGTCCTGGTCCGCACGTTCCGCGATCTGCGCGAGGGCGGCGACAGGCTCACGACCGTGATGAGCACGGCCGAGGCGGTCTCGGTGGCGCACGCGGTCGGTCTGCGCGGCTGGTTCCTGCGCGGTGAGGTCGGTTCGGCCGCGGACGTCGTGGAGTGCCTGGCGGGCACGGCGGCGAAGGACAACGCGGAGGACCTGGCGCGGCTGCGGCGCTACCTGGAGCAGCACGCGTCGCGGCGCAAGGGCGCGCAGTGGCAGGAGCTGCACCGCGCCCGTCACCTGCTGCCCGGCTGATGGGGGCCGTGTTCGTCGGCGTCCGGCACCACAGTCCCGCCTGTGCCCGCATCGTCGCCGCCACCATCGAGCGGCAGCAGCCCGCGTACGTGCTCATCGAGGGTCCCGCCGACTTCAACGAGCGCATCGACGAGTTGCTGCTCGGGCACGAGCTGCCCGTCGCGTTGTTCAGCTACTCGGACCAGCACGCGTCGTGGTCGCCGTTCTGCGACTACTCGCCGGAGTGGGTGGCGGTCACCGAGGCCCGCCGGTGCGGTGCCGAGGTCAGGTTCATCGACCTGCCCGCGTGGCACGAGGCGTTCCGCGACGTCAGCAACAGGTACGCGGACGCGGAGCTGCGCTACACCGAGGTCGTCGAGCGGTTGTGCCGGGAGTTCTCGGTCGACAACGTCGACATGCTGTGGGACCACCTCTTCGAGTGCGAGACCGAGCCGAAGGGCATGGCCGAGTACTTCGACCTGCTGCGCGGCACGGCGACCGCGGACGAGGGCGACTCGGCGCGTGAGGAGTACATGGCGCGCTGGGTTCGGGCGGCGGTGCACGACGCGGGTGACAGGCCCGTCGTCGTGATCACCGGTGGTTTCCACACGGCCGCGCTCAAGGCACAGCTCGACGGCGGCACCGAGTGGCCCGAGGTGCCCGAACGCGAACGGGGCGCGAGCTATCTCGTGCCGTATTCGCACGCACGGCTGGACGCGTTCACCGGCTACCAGTCGGGGATGCCGTCGCCCGGCTACTACCAGCAGGTCTGGGAGACCGGGTCGCAGCGCGCGGCGGACTGGCTGGTCGAGTCGGTGGCGACAAGGCTGCGCCGCAGGCAGCAGCCCGTGTCGACGGCCGACCTCATCGCGGCGCGCACCCAGGCCGGCGCGCTCGCGCGGTTGCGCGGGCACGAGAACCTGGCGCGCACGGACGTGCTCGACGGGCTGACCAGCGCGTTGATCTCCGAGGACCTGACGCAGCCGCCGCCGTGGACGCGGCGCGGCACGCTGCAGCCCGGCGCGCACCCGGCGTTGGTCGAGATGATCGGGGCGTTGCGGGGCGGCAAGGTCGGCCGGTTGCACCCGAGCACTCCCGCGCCGCCGCTGGTCAACGCCGTGCAGGAGTTGCTGCGGACGCACGGGCTCGACCAGCAGGGCAAGGTCGCGCTCGACCTCACGAACCCGGAAGCGTTGGAGCGCAGCAGGATCCTGCACCGCCTGCGGGTGCTGCGGATCCCCGGCTTCGAGCGCACGAGCGGTCCGTCCGAGGGCGCGCAGCCCGAGCTGGACGAGCAGTGGACGCTACGGCCGGTCGAGCAACGGCTGGCCGCGTTGATCGAGGCCGCCGAGAACGGTGCCACGCTGGAGGAGGCGGCCGGGGTGGCGCTGGAACGCCGCTCCCGGCACGCGCAGCTCGAAGAGCTGGCCGCGATCCTGTTCGACGCGGTGCTGTGCGGGATCTCGGCGTTGTCCGGCAGGGTCAAGCAGACGCTCAACGAGGGCGTCCGGGACACGGGTGACCTGGCGGCACTGGGCAGTGTGCTGAGCGGTGTGCTCGGGCTGTGGCGCCACGACAGGTTGTTCGGCACGAAGAAGGACCCGTTGCTGGGCTCGGTGATCGACGTCGGCACGGCGCGGGTGCTGTGGCTGATCGAGGGTCTGCACGGCGGGCCCGCTCCGGCCGATCCGCACCGCCTCAAGGCGATGGCGGCGACGAGGGACGCGGTGCTGCACGCCAAGTCCGCGCTGTCGCTGGACGTCGCGGACGTCA
The DNA here is from genome assembly GCF_024648825.1 of Lentzea californiensis. GTDB lineage: Bacteria > Actinomycetota > Actinomycetes > Mycobacteriales > Pseudonocardiaceae > Lentzea > Lentzea californiensis. Next base: position 29,585 of record NZ_JANBBE010000003.1, on the reverse strand, counting down.
CCGGCGTCGCGACCAGGGTGAGCAACGACGTGCAGGCACCGCCGGACCTGCGCGGCGCGGCGCTAGGGCTCGCCTGGGCGCTCGGTTCCCAGCCGGACGTGCACAAGATCAGGAACGTCGAGGCGCTCGGCGACTGGCTCACCGGGCTGTTCGCGGTGGCGCGCGAAGAGGTGCTGGCGAGCCCGGACCTGGTCGGGGTGCTCGACGAACTGGTCAGCGCCATGGACGAGGACGAGTTCCTGGTGGCGTTGCCCGCGTTGCGGCTCGCCTTCAGCTACTTCCCGCCCAGGGAAAGGGAAACGATCGCGGCCACCGTGCTCGCCCATCGCGGTGTCGAGGGCAGCGTGAAGGGCGTCACCCGCCTCACGGCCGATCCGATCAGCGTGGCGGAGGCGATGGCGATCGAGAAGCGCGTGGACGCGTTGCTGGTGAAGGGCGGGCTGGCATGACGGACCTGGAACGCTGGCGGCTGATCCTCGGCGAGCCGGCGTCACGCTGCACCGGGGGCCTGCAGGGCGACGCGGCCCGCCGGGACACGGCGCTGGAGTGGCTCTACGGGCGTGATCCCGAGCTGGCCGAACGCGGTGTGCGCAAGGGCGGCAGCGAGGACTCGGTGCTGCAGACCGTCGACTGGCTGGACGAGGTGCACACCCTGTTCCCGCGGGAGACGATCGAACGACTGGAGCGCGACGCGGTCGAGCGCTACGAGATCACCGATATCGTCACGGATCCCGAAGTGCTGCAACGGATCGAGCCGAACCCGGCGTTGCTGCGCGCGGTGCTGCGGACCAAGCACCTGATGAACCCCGCCGTGCTCGCGATGGCCCGCAAGATCGTCGAGGCGGTCGTGAAACAGTTGATGGAGAAGCTGAAGACGGAGGTGCGCACGGCGTTCAGCGGCACGAAGTCCCGTAGGCCGAGCATCCACAAGAACTCGCGCAACTTCGACTTCCGCTCGACGATCAGGGCGAACCTCCAGCGCTACCAGCCCGACGAGCGCAAGCTCGCGATCGAGCACCCGAAGTTCGTCTCGCGCACCACACGGCACCTGGAGCAGTGGCAGGTGGTCCTGCTGGTGGACCAGTCGGGATCGATGACCAGCTCGGTGATCCACTCGGCCGTCACGGCGGCGTGCCTGTGGGGGCTGCCAGGGCTCAAGACGCACCTGGTCGCGTTCGACACGAACGTGGTCGACCTGACCTCGGACGTGACGGACCCGGTGGAGCTGCTGATGAAGGTGCAGCTCGGCGGCGGCACGGACATCGCCAAGGCCGTCGCGTACGGCGCCGAGCTCGTGGACAGCCCGCGCCGGTCGATCGTCGCGATCATCAGCGACTTCTACGAGGGCGGCAGCGAGGAGCGCCTGGTGCGCACGGTCAAGGGCCTGTGCGAGCAGGGCACCCACGTGCTGTGCCTGGCCGCGCTGGACGACGAAGCGAACCCGGACTACGACAGGGCTTTGGGCCAGCGCCTCGCGAACGTCGGCGCCCACGTGGGCGCGATGACCCCTGGCCAGCTGGCGGAGTTCGTTGCGGAGAAACTCAGGTGACCAGACCCGACCTGATGGCACTGACCCCGGACGCGCTCGCGGCGCTGGCCAACCGAGGTCTGGTGAAACGTGCCGTCAAGGAACTAGACGCGGGCGTTGTTCCTGCGCTTGACACCGATCCCACCGGCGCCGTCCAGGGCAAGTTCCCGGACGGCACCACGACCACCCTGCCGCCGGGCATCGCACTCGACGCCGCCGGCTGCAGCTGCGGGGCGGCGGGCGTCTGCCGGCACCGCATCGCGGTAGTCCTCGCCTACCAACGCACGCAGGAGGCGAGCGCACCCGCCGAACTCTGGTCGCCGGGCGTGGTGCCGGACGCGGACCTCGTGGCGTTGATGGGCGAACGAACGCTGCGCCGAGCCCGCAGGGCACACCAGGCCGGCTACCGCGCGAAGCTCCGCCGCCCGACCACGCAGGACCAGACGGCACAGGCGGAACTCCCCACCTGCACGGTCACGTTCCTGGTGCCCGGCGACCTGTCCTACGTCCACACGGACGCGGTCAACAAGGACGAGGCGACGGCGCTGGCGGTGTGGGCCTTCCGCGAGGCCGACGAACAGGGCACCGACACGGTCGACGTGGGCGGATCCCCCACCACGGCAACAGATCTGACCGCCGTCACCGATCTGCTGGACCAGTTGCTGCTGGACGGCGCCACGAACGCAAGCGAGGTGCTCGACGTGGCCTGGCAACGCCTGCACCGCGACCTGACGGCACAACGCCTGCACTGGCCGGCCGCCGTGATCACCGACCTGCTCGCCCAACTGACCGCGTACCGCGGCCGCAGCGCGGACTACGAGGGAGAACATTTCGCGGCCCTGCTGACAGAACTGCACGCCCGCACCACCGCCACCGGCCCACGCGCCGAAATCCTCGGCCCGGACGAGCCGGCGGAAACCCCGCTGAAACGCGTCCGCCTGACCGCGCTAGGCGCCCGCCAGCGCGCGGAGAACGCAGCCGACGTCTACTTGGCATCAGGCGACGTAGTACTGGTGCAGCGCAACACTCCCCTGCGCACCGTCCAACGGCTGGCGGCGTCGAACGTGGTGTCCGAGTCGGCAACCCGCAGCGCAAGCCGCGCGGTAGCGCTGAAAACCAGCCGAGTAGCCAAAACCTCGCTCACCCCCGTCGGCACGGCCTGGGACCACCTCCCACAGGCCCTGGTGATCGACGACTACGAAGCAGCCGCCGCACACCTGGCCGAACTACCGCCACGCCAGGTCCGCGCAAGGGTCGAGGCAGAACTGGTCCGCGCAGTCCGCGTCACCGAGGTGACCGACCTCGCCTACGACCCAGCCGCACAACGCCTAACCGCAACCCTCCACGGCCCCACCGGCACGACGTGCCGCCTGGAGGCGACACACCGAGCAGTAGCACCACAAGCCCTGGACGCACTGACAACGGCGTTACGCGCAAGCCCGACAACGATCACCGGCACAGTCCGCAGGCACCGCGGCACACTGGTAGTAGACCCGCTGGCCGTCCTGACCCCCACAGGCGTGACCGTCCCAGACCTGGCGACAGACACAACACCGCAACCTCTGTCACCAGGCACCACAGCCTCCGACCCGCTGAGCGCAACGGTCGACAGCGCCCTGACGGTGCTGGCCGAGGCGGCCCACCGAGGCCTGGACCACCTGACGGACAGCCTGCTGGCCCGAGTACGAGAGGTAGGCGCCCACCTGCACAACGCAGGCCTACGAACAGCAGCGACCCGCGTAACAGCGTTCGCCGACTCCCCAGCCCCCACCACCTGGCTAGCCGCACACCTGCGATTACTGGTGACAGCCGACGCCCGCTAACCGAGTCACTGGCCGCTGAAGCGCTGGTCAACGTCACTGGACAGCGGCCAAACTCCCGTCGGCGCAGCCTGTGGACAAAGAACGAAGCCTGTGGACAGAGCGGGAACCAAATCCGGGGTTCGCGCGTTGCGTAAGGAGGAATCGCGCGGAGGAGCGGTAGGCACCGCGTCAGCCCACTGCATACCTGGCGCCAGGTAAGGCCCGCTCGACCGTCCCCGCCACCACCGACGAGGTCGGATCGATCCGCTGGGACAGCACGTAGTCCTCGGCCGCCTCAGCCACCCGCCCAAGCCGCTCCAGCACGAAGGCGCGGAGGTACGCGGCACGCGCCGCACCCCACCCACCGAGCGCGATGCCCCGGCCATAGGCGTCGAGCGCTGCGTCCAGCTGACCACACGCGGCCAGCGCATCGCCCTGCAACGCCCACGTCCTGTCGTCGCCCGGACTGAGCTCGGCCAGTTCGTCGGCGTAGCCGGCGGCGCGCTGGCCGAGGCCGACGGTGAGGTGGGTGCGCACGAGGAACGCGTACAGGGCGTAGGCCTCGTCAGCCCACGCCAGCCGGTCCATCTCGGCGACCGGGGTGATCGAAGTCAGCGACTCCAGCGCCCGGCCCAGGAGCCGGTGGGTCTCCACGATGTCGCGCCGCACGAACGGGACCGCGGCGAGCGCGCGGTGCAGGCGCGCCCGGTTCAGCAGGCCGGTGAAGCCGTTCTGCGGCAGCTCGGACGACGCCTTGGTCGCCAGCGCGGCGGCGGCCTGCATCGAGGTGGAGTCGGCACCGCGGGCGGCGTTGCGGAACACCACGAGCAGAGCCAGGTCGCGCCGCGTCTCGGGCGGGAGGCCGGACCTGGCGCCGCGCAACGCCATCGCCTCCACGGCGGAGGACGGGAGGTGGCAGCGCAGGACGGCGAGTTGCTCGAGGGCCAGGTCGGGTGAGAGCACGTGCTTGCGCGGGTCGATCACGCTCAGGCCGATCACCTCGGCCGCGCGGTGCGGGTATCCCAGGCGCAGCAACAGATCGCAGGCCAGGCGGCGTTCGGGCATGCGCAACAAGCCGGGCCCGCCCTCCTGCACGCGCGACGAACCAGGCCCAGTTTCCGGCGCGTGCCACGAACCGAGCGCGCGGTCAGGCCCGCCCGACGAACCAGACCCACGTTCCGGAGTGCGCGACGAGCCGACCGCATGTTCCGGCGAGCGCGACGAACCGAGTCCACGGCCAGGCATGCGCGACGATCCGAGCCCGCCCCCCGGCGCACGCGACGAACCAAGCGCGCGTTCCGGCGTGCGCGACGACCCGACCTCACGGTCAGACGAGCGCGACGACCCGAGCGCGCGCACCGAGCCGAGCGCGCGTTCGTGCACGCGCCACCACAGCTCGGAGGCCAGATCGACCGGGAAAGTCGTCATGTCCGGGCCCGCGCCGTCGAGGCGGCCCCAGCTGGCGGCGGTCAGCAGGCGCAGCTGGGCGGAGGGCGGCGGTTCGAAGCGGGGCACGTCCGCCGACGTGCCCGCCACGAACGCGCGCGCCATGGCGTGGGTGATGCGCGCGTGGAGGGCGGACGTCGGCACCGGGGCGGAAAGTCCGGCGTAGACGTGGCAGGCGACGGGGACGCGGGCGGTGCGGAGGGCACGCAGGCGGGTTGCCAGCGCGCGTGGGCTCTGGTCGGTGCGGTACCGCGGCATCGCGGTCATGCCGGCCTCCCTGGGGTCAGTTCAGCAGTTCCCAGCCGCGCCTGGTCAGGCGGTGGCGGACCGACCGGCCGTTGCGGTGGGTGGACACGAACCCCGCGGTGCGCAGGGCCGTCGCGTGCTGCGACGCGGTGGGCAGGCTGATGCCCACGTGCTTGGCGAGTTCGGTGGTGGTGCGTTCTGAGGTGAGTGCCCGCAGTACGAGCGTGCGGGTGCGGCCGAGCGCCAGTTCCAGGCTGGCGCCGCTCGGCTGGGGTGCTGTGACCGGGTAGAAGAGCAGCGGTTGTGGTTCGGCGAACATCGCCACCGCTGGGCGGGTCAGGCCGTTGAGCACCGGCACGATCAGCATTCCGGTGCCCCGCAGCGAGATCTCGGTGTCCCAGCCCAGTTCGACGTGCAGGGCCGGTGAGGTCCACGAGATCGACGGGTGCAGGTGGCCGAGCAGGTCCCCCAGGCCGCGCGTCACCGCCTGCGACGACCGCAGCCGCACCTCGGCGTCGAACGCCTGGCGTGTCTGCGACCAGTTGGGTCCCAGCAGGTCCCGGAAGCCGGAGCGGAACGCCGAGCGCAGGTCCTGGCGTGAGGTCGGGGTGCCGGCCGCGAACGACCGCAGCCACGGTGACGTGGTGCCCAGCATGCTCGCGATCTGGTCGCGCACCCTCGCGGAGGGCACCTCCAGCACCTGGCACACGGCCTCGTCGAAGTCGGGCCTCGCCGAGTTGAAGAAGTCCGGGATGAACCGGCCGGGTCTGACCAGTTCGGCCAGCGGGCGGATTTGCGGCAGCAGCAGGCGGTCCCAGTTACCGCTGTGCATCGTGAACACCAGCTCGTACATCGGCAGCGGAGCGGTGGCGAACCGTGTGCGCGCCAGATCTTCCAACTCGAAGTGAATGGTCAGTCCGCGCCCCTTGGGCACGGGTTCGGACATGACGATCGGCATGTGCTTCCCCCCGGAGTGCAACCACTTCCGAAGGTACGCAGACTTCGTTGTCCGGTGTCAGCGTTGTTCCACTTGACAACGTTCCGTGGACAAACTCAAACAAGCGGCCCGGACTGCTCGGTGAGCTTCAGCAGCAGGTCACGGGTGTGATCGCGGTCTTCGGCCGACTCCTGGCCGCGCCACAGCAGGTCTGCCAGCGTCACTCCGTCGAGTGCACGGGAAATGAGGTCCGCGCGTTGTGGGTGCAGCCCGTCGGAATCGGTTTGCTGCCTCCAGCGGGTCGCGGCGACGTCCAGGCGCTGCTGGAGTTCCGGAACGCCGAGCAGTGCCGTTACGACAGACGGGTGAGACCACAGGTCGTCCGGTACGAAGGTCGCCCTGATGTGCGCACGGGTCCAGCGGCCGGGTGTGTCCTCCGGTTCGAGCAGGCTTTCGACCGTCGCGTCGTAGTGGTCGAACCACTCCTCGATCAGGCCGACGATCAACGCCTGCTTGCTGCGGAAGTGGTGCAGCAGGCCGCCCTTCGAAACGCCCGCTTCCTTGGCGACGGCGTCGAGGCTGACGTTCGGGCCTTGCTCGATCAACGCGCGCGCGGCGGCTGCGAGCACCTCACGGCGGGTGCGGGGCGCGTTGCGCTGCTCTCCGGGCATGGAGATCAACCTATCGCCTGCTCAGCCGACCGTCTGGACGGTACGTTGACTTACAGACCAGATGGTCGGCTAAGGGCGTTCGCGACCACGCATCCACAGCGGGTCTGTCCAGTGGGAACCTCGCGATGCGAGGCGCACGAGGTCACCCGAACGGTGCCGAGGAGCGAACAGTCGACGAGCAACTACCGCCTGATCGTGCCCTTGCTCGGGAAGCCCGGCTGCGCTTACGTGGGGAGTGCAGACATCGGAGTTCCTCGACCGCAAACTGGCCGGGCGTTTCCGGACCTACGACACGGACGGCGACGGCTTCATCGAACGCGAGGACTTCGTCCAGGCGGCCGCCCGCACTGGAGAGGCGTTCGGCCACAGACCGGAATCGCCCGCCCGGCAACGGCTTGCCGACCTGTGCGTGCAGCTGTGGGAGCACCTGGCCGCGGCCGCCGACACCGACAGCGACGGCCGCATCGGCGAAGCGGAGTACAAGGCCGCCTTCGCCGCGGGACTGCTGGCCACACCTGCCTCGTTCGACGATGGGTACCGGCCGTTTCCCGACGCCATCATGACGATCGCGGACACCGAGGACGACGGGAAGCTGAACGCCGACGAGTACGCGCGCTGGACCGGCTCGCTCATGAACCTTCCTGAAGCCGACGCGCGAGAGGCCTTCCGCAGGATCGACCGGAACTCCGAGGGCCTCGTCACCACCGACGACGTGCTCGAAGCCGTCCGGGAGTACTACCTCGACGATGCCCCGGACTCCGCGGGCAGCTGGCTCCTGGGCCCGCTCGACCCCGGATGACAGGCCGGCGCGGACGTTGATCCGTCCTCCGGCACCAAGGCTGCCGCGAAGCGCGTCGCGACTGCCTCGACCGCGGCACGCAGCTCGGCTCCGCCCTGGACGCGGAAGTCGAACGGCACGGCCGCCAGCCACTCCTGCGCGTACATCGCGGGATTGCTGGTGCTGCCGAGCAGCACGCACCCTTCCTCCGACGGGAGAAGCCGGCCCATGGGGGGCCGGATCCAGGGTTCCACCTCGCTCAGCGGCGCGTCGAAGACGACGTGGGTGGGGAACTCCCAGCCCGTGCCCAGGTTCTCCTCCAGCGTGGCGACCGGATCGAGGGCGTCGGGCGGCTCGAACTCGTGCGCGGTCTGCCCGACCGCACGAATCCGGTCGATGCGATAGGTGCGAACCGCGTCCGCCCGATGGGAGTGGCACAACAGGTACCAGCGCCCGTGGCGGACCACGACAGCCCACGGGTCCACTTCGGACTTCCACGCGTCGCCGGCTTCGCTCCGGTACGCGATCAGCACCCTGCGCCTGGCCGCGACAGCGGCGACCAGTGCGCCGGTGATGGCGGGATCCGGGCTGGCCGACTGCCGGTCCGGCGCGGCCGTGGCGTGCTCGCGCAGCGCGGCAGCCTGCCGGCCGACGTTCTCGGGCAGCGCCCCGATGACCTTGCCGAGCGCCGCACCGACCGGGTCGCCGGCTTCGGTGGCGGCCGGCTGGCCGTCGAGCACCGCCATGACCAGGCCCAGCGCCTCGGCCTGGGTGAACACGATCGGCGGCAGCTTCGTTCCGCGCCGGAGCCGGTACCCGCCGTGCGGGCCTCGGTTCGACTCGACCTGGATGCCCGCCTCTCGCAGGATCCCGATGTAGCGGCGGGCGGCGCGCTCCGTGACGCCCAGCCGTTCGGCGAGCTGGCCGGCCGTCGTGCCGGGACGCGTGCGGAGGATCTCCAGGGTGCGCAGTGCCCTGGAGGTGGGGCTGAGATCACTCGGCACCGGGGCAGAGTAGGAGATCGCCACCTGAACCGGAAGCCGATCGTCCGGAACTGGCTCTAGCGTGACGGCGCACCGCGGCGACCCGGCCGCGCGGAAGAGGGAGAACAGATCGTGGACGTCCTGCTCATCGCAGGCCTGTGGCTCGACGGATCCGCCTGGGACGACGTCGCATCCGCACTCCGGTCGCTCGGTCACCGCCCCGTGCCGCTGACCCTGCCCGGGCAGGGGGACGGATCTGCCTCCGCCACACTCGACGACCAGGTGGCGACCGTGCTCGACGCCGTGGACGCGACTTCCGGCAAGCCCGTGGTGGTCGGGCACTCGGCCGCCTGCACCCTCGCCTGGATGGCCGCGGACGCGCGGCCGGACAAGATCTCCAGCGTCGTCCTCATCGGTGGCTTCCCGGTCGGCGACGGAAAGCCCTACGCCGACTTCTTCGAGCTGCGGGACGGCGTCATGCCGTTCCCCGGCTGGGCGCCGTTCGAAGGACCGGACTCGGCCGACCTCGACGAGGACGCCAGGCGCGCGTTCGCCGCCACCGCGATCCCCGTTCCCGGAGGTGTGGCCACGGGCATCGCGCGGCTGACCGACGAACGACGCTTCACAGTCCCGGTCGTGGTCATCTGCCCCGAGTTCACCCCCGCCCAGGCCGAGGAGTGGATCGACGCGGGCGACGTGCCGGAGCTCGCCCAGGTCGAGCACCTCGACTTCGTCGACCTCGACTCGGGCCACTGGCCCATGCACACCAAGCCCGCTGAGCTCGCCCGGCTCCTCGCGGCGGCCGGCACGGCCTGATGCACGCCGCGTTGATGATCTCGCCTGCCACTCCACCGCTCCGCCGGCGGGGGACGTGTCGTTGACGTGAGTTCGCAAGAGGCAGTCATGCGGTTGCTCCGCATCGATCGGCGGCGATCCGCGCCACAGTGCGGTGGCAGACCTTGCCGGTGCGGCCGACCGGCAGGCCGGGCACGGTGAGCAGGAACTCGGGCAGTTTGGGCTTCGCCAGTCCCCGTGCGGACAGGAACGCGGTGAGGCCGGGGAGCTCGAGGTCCTGTCCACTTCGGATGGTCACGACCGCGCAGAGCCGTTCGCCCATCTCGGTGTCCGGCACCGGCACGCAGGCGACCTCGCCGACCGACGGGTGTGCGCCGATCGCCAGCTCCACCTCGGCGGGACTGATCGTGTAGCCGCCGCGGATCACCACGCGTTTCGCCCTGCCGGTGACGTGCAGGCGGCCCGCGTCGTCGAAGTGGCCGCGGTCGCCCGTGCGCACCCAGCCGCCGACGAGCCGGTGGCGGGCGTCCAACTCGGGCGCGCCGACGTGGCACAGCGGCGTCATCGGGCCACGCGCGCAGATCTCGCCGCCGACGATCCGGATGTCGCACACCGCAGGGTCCGGAACGCCTGCGCCGTTCTCCGGTGTCGTCGTGTGGCAGTTCACTCCGTCCGACGAGCCGTAGACGGTGATCACGTCCACGCCGAAACGCGCGCGGCACGCGGCGAGGGTCGTGGGCGGCAGCACATCGCCGCTCGACACCAGCGCGACGAGGCTGGAGAGGTCGAGTTCGGCGGGGTGATCCGCCAGCCGGCGCCACATCGTGGGTACCGCGAACACGTGCGTCGGGCGGTGCTCGGCGATCAGCCGCATCGCGGTGTCCGGTGCGAACCGCCGGGTGAGGATCAGCGTGCCTCCCAGGCAGCACAGCGTGATCGGCACGCCGAACGAACCGAACGACGAGGTGAGCGAGACGAGCACCAGGTCGCGGGGAGCCGGATGGCCGCGGTGCAGGGCTCGCACGTAGTTGGCCCGCCCACCGGCGAACGCGTTGTGCGAGTAGGCGACCATCTTCGGCTCGGCCTCCGAGCCGGACGACAGCAGGATCTTCGCCGGCGCCTCCGGGTGGGGGCGTGCGTGCCTCGTGGTGCCCTGGCTCGCCTTTCCGCTCACGACCCCGCCGGTGATCAGCGCGCTCGCGCCGGCGCGGGAGAGCAACGTGCCGGCGCCCGCGGGGAGCGGTAGCACCACCGCGCCGACGGCCAGCACCGCCAGTTCGGCGACGACGGCGGCACGTCCGTCGGGTTCCTGCACCCCGATGATGTCGGTGGTGCCGCACGGCAACCGTGCGGCGAGCGCCTGAACGAGCAGATCCAGTTCGGCGTAGGAGAGTTCGCCCTCGTCGTCGATCAGCGCTGTGCGGTCCGGGTGTTCCCGGACACGGTCGCGGAACAGCGAGTGCAGGTCGCGGTCCGGGCAGTGCCCCTGGTCGACCCAGTCGCGGCGCAGCCGGGCGGGCACCAGGTCGCGCAGGACCGTCCCGGTGGCGGACACCCACGTCATGACGTGAACTCCCACGGCGAGGCGACCAGGACGCACTCGTCCCGGACGAGAGCACGGGCGAAGCGGGGGTCGGCGGCGAGCGCGGCCAGGTCGTCGCACACCGGCACGGTCAGCGGTTCGGCGCATCGGCGTCTCGGCCAGGCGTTCATCCTGCTGGCCGCGGACAACAGCGACGAGTCCACCCGCGTGGCGCCGCGAGTCAGCGCGGCCACGATCCCGTGCGCGCTCACGACTCCCCCGAACACGTCGACGATCGTCATCAGCGAGGGCGGGACCCCGCTGTGGGCCTGCACGACGAAGTCCGTGCCCAGCGGGGGGTTCGGGCCCAGCTCGGCACCCCAGCCCGACGCGTGCGCGTACACGATCCCCGGCCGCGCACTGGCGAGATCGGCGGGCCGCAACGACCACTGCTCCGCCTTGCCCGGCGCCCAGTTGTGCAGGAAGACGTCCGCGGTCGTCGCGAGGTCTAGTGCCTCGTTGCGCCCACCGGGAGCGCCCAGGTCGATCTCGACCACGTCCTTGCCCCGGTTGAGCGCGCGGAACCGGGCCGACGTGTCACCGGCCATCGGTGGCACCCAGCGCGACGGGTCACCGCCTGGTGGCTCGATCCGCAGCACGGTCGCGCCGAGCAGCCGCAGCAGGTGCCCGGCCAGTGGCCCCTGCACCCGGCGGCACGACTCGAGCACCACCAGCCCGGACAACGGCAGCGGCTCGACCGGTCGTCCACGCCGGTGACCGTCGCTCGCGCCACCCAGCACGAAGGCGGGCACGTGACGGACCGGCTGGTCCGACACCCGCACCAGCGTCATGCCGGTACGACGGGCGATGTCGGTGATGTGCCCCATCGGGTGCGCGGTGAGCAGGTCGGTCAGCAGGGGCAGCGGACAGGTCGCGGTCGCGAACCGGTGCAGGAACGGCCGCCACCCCCGCGACACCGCGTGGTCGTCCGCGCCGAACGCGGCCCAGAACCGTTGCCACACCGATGGATCGAGCGCCTCGATCTCGAACGCGATCCCCTCGGCCGAGTGGAACGGCGGCCCGCCGGAGGAATGAGGTTCGACCGGGTCGTCCGCCGTCGCCGCCGCGAGGTACTGCCCGACGGCGAGCAGGGCGGCCTGCGCCAGCGAGGTGGACACCGAGCGCAGCGGGATTCCCCGCGTCTGGGCGAACGTCAGCGCCTGAGCGCCCAGTTCCGCCAGTTCCGCCGCGACGATCGAGGCGTAGTCGAGGCCGAGCGGCGCCGGCCTGCCGAACCGGCGGCCGTGCACGTGCATGATCCCGCACGCCGCCTGCACGTCCTGTTCCCCTGCCAGCGGCAGGTCGACCGGCCCGGCCACGGACACCACGTCGAGCGAGAGCGTCACGCGGGCCGCCTTCCGTGCACCGAGTAGAAAGCGCAGGAGGAGGCGCGGAACCGCGGGTCCGCCATCACCGCGCGCACCCCGGCGAGTTGCTCGTCGGTCATGCCGGCCGCGATCAGCCTGTCCCGCAGGTGGTGCGTGTGGTGCACCAGCAGCCGCACCCCCGGCGATCCCGCGCGCCACGGGAGCAGCGCGGGCACCGGGTCGACGTCGACGAGCCCCGCCGCCACCATCGACGCGGCCGCCCGCCTGCCCCAGGTGCCGTCACCGCCCGCGGCGTGGAACGTCCGTTCCTTAGCGGCCAGGAACGTCCGGTAGAGCTCGGCCGCGCGTTCGTCCGGCGCGAGCAGCACCGGGCCGTAGGAGATGTCGAACTCGTCGATCTGCATCCACCCGCCGGGCTTCAACGCACGCACCAGCTTGCGCAGCACGGCCTCGCGTTGCGGGATGTGCTGCAACACCAGCCGTGCGTGGATGAGGTCGAACTCGTTGTCCGGCAACGGGTCGTGCACGACGTCGTGCTGAAGGACCGTCAGCCCGCGCACCGGTGTGACGTGCTCGGGCTTGATGTCGGTGGCGAGCACCGAACCGGAACGTGCGGCGAGCCAGTGTGCGACGCCGCTGCCGCCGGCGCCGACCTCGAGGCAGCGCCAGCCCGGACCGACACCGGTCTCGGCCAGGCGTGCCAGCGTGATGGGGTCGTACGCCTCGCTGAGGCACCGGTGCTGTTCGGTCGCGTGCACGCTGTGGTTGTCGAAGACGTAGGTCGTGGTCACGTCCACCTCCCCGCGCTGTTCGTGTCGGTGGCGCCGACCAGCCGCGCCAGCAGTTCGAGCCGCCGCACCTTGCCGGTCCCCGTCCGCGGCACGTCGTCCCAGCGCAGCACCACGGGGTCGGCCATCGGCGGCAGGTCGGCGACCGCGCGCCGCCACGCGGTCAGGTCCAGCTCGGTGCCGGTGACCACCACGGGAACCGGAGGTCTTCCGGACGCGGCGAGCAGAACGCACTCCTCCACATCAGGCAGCCGGTCCTCGACCGCGTCCTCCACGGCGAGACAGCTGAGTCCTGCCACCGTGTCCACCTCGCGGTCCAGCAGCGTCACCGCTCCGGTGCGGCTGACGACGCCGAGGTCACCGGTGTTCCACCACGGCCCGTCCGCCTTGGCGTCCCAGCGGTCCTGCTCGCCGACGTAGCCCGCGCACCGGGCGCGGGTGCGGGCGAACACGAGCCCCGCCGTGCCGCGCGGAACCGGGTCCAGCGTCTGCGGGTCGACCACGCGCAGCCGCGCCATTCCCGGCATCGGTCTGCCGAGATCGCGGGTCGTGTGCGCGGTGCGCCGGGTGAGGAACCGGAACGACAGCGGCCCGGTCTCGGTCTGCCCCCAGCCCTGCATCCACAGTGGACGGCGGCGGTGCGACGCGTGCAGCATCGTTCTGATCACCGGCGGGTGCATGGCGTCGTAGGTGCTGACGAACCGGCGGACCGCGTGGAACGGGTTGTCCGGCCCGGCGGCGAGCGGCCGCCAGCGCACGTAGGCCGACGGCAGCGCCTCCAGCACGGTCGGCGGGTGCGCGCCGAACACCTGTGCCGCCGAGGAGGCATCGCTCAGCAGCACGATCCCGCGCGGTGCGAGGCACAACGCCGACGCGGTCCAGCAGAACGTGCGGCCGTGCGCGTACGAGCTGGCATTGCCCATCACGTCGTCGCGCCGGGTGCCGATGACGGGCCACCGCACCGACTCCGGCCGCGCGAGCCGGTCGATGATCGTCCTGGTGGTGTGCACGACGAGCTTGGGCACACCGGTGGTGCCGGAGGTGTGGTTGATGATCAACGGATCGTCGTCGTGCCTGCGGTGGGGCGGGGGCGGCCGGGAGCCGGTGAACTCGTCGATCCGCAGCACCCTCGGGGCGCTCACCTCCGTGTCGGTGACGACCAGCGCCGGATCGAGGCGCTTCATCAGGGTCTCCAGCGTGTCGCCCGGCAGGTGGCCGGACAGCAACGCGGGCACCGCGCCGAGCCGCACCGCCGCGCACGCCAGCAGGTCGTAGTCCCAGTGGTTGCGCTTGACGACGGCGACCCGGTCACCGGGCCGCACGCCCGCCTCGGACAACCAGCCCGCGGCGTCGAGCACCAGCTCGGCGAGCTGCGCGACGGTGTACGTGTCGCCCCCGCCGGGTGCGATGTCGAACGGCCGGTCCAGGCGCACGATCGTCGCCGCGCCGGAACACTGCTCGAACAAAGTGCCCATGTCGTGTGGCTTCACACCCGCTCCTCCTTCCTGGCCAGGCGTTGCGCCGCTCGCAGGCCAGAGCGCACCGCCGCTTCGCTGCACGGGCTCAAGTACACCCAGTCACCGGCGTAGTCGACGACCCCGCCCAGCCCCGCCTCGAACTCCGGACGCAACGCGAGGGCCCTCGGCGTCGCCTCGGGAAGCGCGTGCCGGAACCGCCGCACGATCGCCCTGCCGGTCGCCGCGCGCAGACCGGGCACCAGGCGTTCGGCGGCATCGGTCAGCCGGGACGCCACCTCCGCGTCGGGTGCACCCATCAACTCCCCCGTGACCGACGGGTGGGCCATGACCGTGACCAGGCCGCGGTTCTCCGGCGCGCGGCCGGGGTGCTTGAGGTGGTCGAACATGATCGTGGAGACCGTGCCGTCCTCGGCGGCCGGGACGAGCACCGCGTAGTCACGGCGGCCCAGCGGCCGGTCGAGCAGCAGGTGCGCCTTCACCACCGAGGAGAACGAGCACGCGTCGATGAACTCCGATCCGTGCTCCGGGTGCACGAGACGGACTATCGGCGCGGGCACGGCCAGCACGACCGAGCGTGCGCTGATCTCGTTGCCGCCCAGGAAGATCCGGGCCGAGGAACCGTCGTCGACCACCCGGTCGACCGGTGCCGAGGTGGTGACGTCCACCTGCGAGGCGAGCGCGCGGGCGAGTGTGTCCATGCCGTCGCGGTAGGTCCGCCAGGTCGACGCCGGACCGATCGAGGTGAGCAGCGCGAGGAACGGCGCGATGGCGGACCGTCCGGGGTCCCAGCCGAAGAACCCCGACACGACCGGCTGGCACAGGTAGTCGAGCAGGTCACCCCGGCACGCCTGCGCGACCGTGGCGTGCGACGAGTCCTCCGGGCGTTCCAGGTCGAACCGCCCGCGCAGCAACCGCAGCAGCTCCAGCCGGGCTCGCACGGGCAGGCCCGCACCGCTGAACAGACCGCGTGCGCTCGCGACCCCCGGCCGCGCCCGGCCGCGCCACATCGCGATGCCCCGCCCGATCCTCGGCACCGCGCCGCGGTCGATGCCGAGCTCTCCCAGCAGGTTCCACGTCTCCGGGTAGCCGGTCTCCGGGATCTGTTCGGCGCCGGTGTCGATGAGGAAACCGTCCTCGCGCACCGTCGTCATCCGGCCGCCCACGACGTCGGCCGCCTCGAACACCCGCACCTGCCGACCTGTGGCCCGCAGCCGGAAGGCGGTGGTCAGCCCGGCGACACCGGCGCCGATCACGGCGACGTCGAGGTCGGTCACGTGAAGACCACCAGGTTCACGACGACCAGTGCCAGCACGGTGATCCGGTGGATTCGGATGCCGAGCATCCTGGCCCGCAGGATGTCGTCCTGGGCGAACCCGATCCACAGCTGCCTGATCCGCAGCACGACCGTCGGCAGCAACGCGAGCGGGAACCACCACGGACCGCCCAGCACGGGTACCGCCGCGATCAGCGCGATCTCCGCCGCCGACACCGCGATGACGAAGAACATGTTGCCGCGCGGTGAGGTCAGCGCCGCCACCGTGGGCCTGCCGACCGACCGGTCCCCCGCCACGTCGTTGGTGTTGGAGTACACGCCGAACAGCAGCGGCCCCAGTCCGAACAGCAGTGCCTGGGCCAGCACGAAGCCGTCGATCCGGCCGGTGGCGAGGCCGTACGGCGCGAGCACCAGCGCCCAGCCGAGCCCGGCGATGAAGAACTCCTGGAAACCGTGGTAGCTGAGCTTCACGCCCCAGGAGTACTGCAGCGAGAAGAAGTACGTGACGGCGATCAACGCGACAGTCCACAGCGGAGTGTGCGGTGCGATCGCGATGGCGGCGAACCAGAGCAGCGCGCCGATCACGCCGGTCACCCAGGCGAACCGCAGCACCTGGTCCTCGGTCAGCGTGCCCGCCACCAGCGGCTTGCGGTACCGCCTGCGGGCCCGGTCGTCGGGCGAGTAGTTGGTGACGTCGCTGCCGTCCCGGTAGCCGGTGAGGTCGTCGAGCGCCACCATCGCGGCGATCACGAACACCTCGCCCAGCAGGAACACCCCGGTGGTGGTGAGCACGCCCGCGTCGAACCGCAGCGCGGGGACGAGCAACGTCCACACCACGACCACGCCGAGGTAGTAGTCGAGGATGTCGAGCTTCGCAAGCCTGAAGTAGGCGGTGCCACGCGTGCGCGTGGTCGCTGTGAACGCCGTCATCGCGGGTCCTCCAACGCGATCAGCGCGGCGAACGAGCGGTCGCCGCCGTAGGTCAGCTCATGCCGTTCGACCAGCCGGGAACCCGGCAGCAGGGCGAGGTAGTCGTCGAGGTCGCGCAGCCGCGAGTACCGGCCGACCGGGACGTCCGCGTGTTCGTACTCCACCAGCACCAGGTGCCGCGCCGCGCCCGCGATCGCGCGGCACGCCCTGGCGATCTCGTCGTCGTCCAGCACGTGCATCAGCACCCAGACGCAGATCGCGACGTCGAACCTCTTGTCCCGCCACGGAAGCCGCTGGACCGCGGTCTGCCGGAACTCGACCCGCGGCAGGTGGGCGCAGGCCTCACGGGCCAGGTCGAGCATGCGCGGGGTCATGTCGATGGCGGTGACGGAGCCGGCCTGTGCGGCGATGGCCGGGGTGATCCTGCCCATGCCGCAACCGATCTCCAGTGCGGAGCGGATCGGGCCGAGCGAACGCAGGTGGTGCGTGACGAGCTGACGGGTCCGGATGGTCGTGGCCTCGGCGAGCTCGGCCGGCTGCGACGCGCGCATGACACGGGCCAGACCAGGGCGGCCGGCCCGCCTGCGCCACTCGGCCTCGATCTCGTCCGGTGCGGGGATCTGCGTTGCCTGGACCTTCATCACGACTCCTTGGCGAATCGGCACACCGCGTCCGCGATGTGCTCCACCTGCGCATCGGTCAGATGTGGGTAGACGGGGATGGCCAGCGTGCGCCGCGCGGCCAGTTCGGCGGCGGGCCAGGCACCGCCGCGGGCGTACGGGGAGAACGCGGATTGACGCGGAAGTGCCGCCGGGTAGTAGACGTGCGACCCGATGCCTTGCGCGGCTAGGTGATCGCGCAAGGCGTCGCGGTGTTCGGCGAGCAACGAGTAGACGTAGTAGCACCGGCCGTCGCTGGCGGGCGGCGGCGCGAGCACACCGCAGCCGGCCAGTTCGCCGAAGCGTTCGGTGTAGTACTCGCCGATGCGCGCCCGGCGTTCGAGCCGTTGGGCAAGCGTGGCGAACCGGTGCAGCTGGAAGGCCGCCATGATCTCGTCGAACCGGCTGTTGTAGCCGATGTGGTGGTGCACGAACCGCGTCCTGCCGTCCTGGCCGTGGTTGCGCAGCATCCGCACCGCCGTGCCGAGTTCGGGGTCCGCGGTGACGACCATGCCGCCCTCCCCCGGCATGCCGAACGTCTTGACCTGGACGAACGAGTAGACGCCCGCGTCGCCCCACATGCCGGCGGGCGTGCCGCCGAGCACGCCGCCCTGCGCGACGGCGGAGTCCTCGAGCAGCCGGACGCCCGCGTCGTCGGCGATCGCGCGGATCGCGGGCATGTCGGCCATCACCGAGAACATGTGCGCGGGCATGATCACCTTGGTGCGCGGGGAGATCAGCCGCTCGATCTCGGCGGGATCGGCGACCAGCGTCCACGGGTCGACGTCGGCGAAGACCGGGACGGCGCCGAGCATCGCGGGGGCGGCGGCGAGCGGGGCGCAGCCGAACGCGGGCACGATCACCTCGTCGCCGGGGCCCACGTCCATGGCACGCAGCACCAGTGACAAGGCCGCGGTGCCGCTGCTGCAGGCGATCGCGTCGGCGGCGCCCACCGACTCGCGGATCACCTCCTCGAAGCGGGCGGTGTACGCGCCGAGGATGAACTTCTGCTCCGGCGCCAGGCCGATGCTCTCGATGATGTCCAGCAACATGTCCTGCTCGCCGTCGAAGAGGTCGGGCGGGAAGAACGGCAGAGTCATGATCGTCCTCGGTAGAAGTCTCGAACAGAGCCGCACACCTTTTCGACGTCCGTTGCCGACATGTCGGGATGGAGAGGAAGTGCGATGGTGTGCCGGCACGCCGCCTCGGCATTCGGGAAATCACCGGAACGATGTCCCAGGTCGCGGAAACAAGGCTGCAGGTGTAGAGGCACCGGGTAATAGACTTCGGTCTGCACGCCCTGCGCCGACAGGTGCGCGGCCAGGTCGTCGCGCGCCTCGGCTTCGATCACGTAAACGTAGAACACGCCGCCTGGACGGGCCGCGGGCAGCTTGAGCACGCCGGGCAGCCCTGTGAGCGATTCCGTGTAGTGCGCGGCGAGCCGCGCGCGGCGGGCGATGTCCGCGTCCAGCCGGGTGAGCTTCGCGAGCAGCACGGCGGCCTGGATGTCGTCCATCTTGCTGTTCATCCCGGGCAGGCCGGTCTCGGTCGAGATGCCGGGGAAGTTGTCGATCGTGCGCCCGAACCGGCCGTGGTGGCGCAGCGCGCCGACCACGTCGGCGATGCGCGGATCGTTCGTGAGCACCGCGCCGGCGTCACCGATCGCGCCCAGCGTCTTCGTCGGGAAGAACGACAGCACGCCGCCCGCCCCGAGCAGGCCCGCATGTGTGCCTCGGTGCCGCATCCCGATCGCCTCGGCGCTGTCCTCGACCACGGTGAGACCGAGCCGCCAGGCGACGTCGAGCACCCTGTCGATGTCCGCGAGCTGCGAGAACAGGTGTACCGGCATGACGAACCGGGTGCGATCGCCGGCGACCTCCGCCACCGAGGCGGGATCGATGCCGTACCCGTCGGGCTCGATGTCGGCGAAGACCGGCCGGCCGCCCGCGAGCACGACCGACGACGCCGATGCGACGAACGAGAAGGCGGGAACGACCACCTCGTCGCCCTGCCTCAGACCGGCCGCCCTCAGCAGCAGCACCAGGGCGTCCGTGCCGCTGTTCACCCCGACGACGAAACGGGCGCCGGTGTAGGCGGCCAGCGCGGACTCCAGTTTCGCGACCTTGTGACCGTGCGAGTACTTCCCATTCTGGAACACGTCGACAATGTGTCGCCGAGTCGTGGGCCACAGTTCTGCGAATGTGGTCGATTGTGTGTGGAAAGGGATCGGCAGCGTACCCACCTCCGGGGGTGAATGACCGTTTCCGAGAGTAGGGCAGCTGATCGAGCCGGTGATCCGATTCACTCTTCCTGGTCAAGGAGGAGTGGCGGGCATTGACACCTCCTGCACTCCCGCTAGCGTCGAAATCGGCCTGAATTCCCGTTCGGAGATGGGGCTCAACCGTGCAGTCACTCGTGGTGGGACTCGGCCGTGCCGGAGCAGGTCTGCACCTTCCGGTGCTCGCGAAGGCGCGAGCGCGCGACCCGCAGGTCTTCGGCGGCCAGGACGTCGTGGCGTGCGACCCGCGCCGCACGCTGCCCCACCGGCCCGGTCTCGTCGCCACCGCGAGCATCGGCGAGGCGGCCGGCGGGCTCGATCCCGCCGGCACCGTGGTGCACATCTGCACACCGCCGACCGAACGGCACGCGGTGATCACCGAACTGGCCGAGCTCGGCTTCCGCAACATGATCGTGGAGAAGCCGCTCGCGTCCGACGCCGACGACCTCGCGCGGATCATCCGGGTGCGGCGCAAGCACCGGCTGCACATCGAGGTCGTCGAGCCGTGGCTCACCAGCACCCTCACCAGGCGGCTGATCGAGCTGACCCGCTCCGGCCTGTTCGGCGCGCCGAAGTCGATCACGATCGTGCAGAACAAGCCGCGGTTCCGCCGTTCGTTCGCGGCGCCGGGCCATCCGACGGCGTTCGACGTCGAACTGCCGCACGGCGTCGCGCTCGCGTTGCGGCTGGCCGGTGCCGCACGGGTCACCCACGCGGCGGGAGCGGACCTCGAGCTGGACGGGCAGTCCATCGCCCGGATGGGCGGTGCGGACGTCGGCCTGCGGCACAACTCGGGTGTGCGCACCGAGATCAGCTCCGACCTCACCAGCCCTGTGCGGGAACGGCGGATCACCATCGACTTCGCGCACGGCAACGCGGTCGGGCACTTCGCGGTGAGCGATGACGACGACCACTCCCAGCTGACCCTGCGGGCGAACGGCCACAGGGAGCACCTGGTGCTCCGCGACGACTCGCTGACCGAGTGGATTGTCCAGGCCTACCGCAGGTTCCGGGCGGGCGGCGAGCAGACGCGCGGGTTCAACTTCGCCGCCGAGGTCGTGCAGCTGTTGTCGGTGGCCAAGAACATCTGCGCGGAGCCGGTGGTGCCCGCGGCTCGCACGGAGACCGGCTACGCGGCGATGGCGCACCATGCCGGCTGACCTCGTGCTGGCGGGCATCACCGACGAGGCGGCGCACGACCTCCCCACCCAGATCGAGGTGCTCGCCGAGCTGGGCTGGCCCGCGATCGAGCTGCGCACGATCGGCGGACGGGCCGTCGCCGACCTCACCGACGACCAGTTCGCCGCGGCGGCGACGGCGTTGGCGGACAGCGGGTTGCGGGTGATCTGCCTCGACTCGCGGATCGGCGACTGGGCCCGCCCGATCACCGCGGACTTCGAGCAGGACCTCGCCGAACTCGACGTGCTCGCCCGCCGCGCCAGATCGATCGGCACCCGGTACCTCCGGATCATGTCGTACCCCAACGACGGCCTGAGCGATCACGACTGGCGCACCGCGGTGGTCACCCGGATCAAGGTGCTCACCCGCAGGGCCGAAGCCGCCGGCGTGACGCTGCTGCACGAGAACTGCTCGGGCTGGGCGGGCACCGGCGCCGCGCGGATGCTCGAGCTGCTCGACGAGGTCGCGAGCCCGGCTCTGAAGCTGTTGTTCGACACCGGGAACGGTGTCGCGCACGGCTACGACGGCTTCGACCTGCTCGGTGACATCGCCGGCCACGTCGAGCACGTGCACGTCAAGGATGCGGACGCGGACGGGTTCACGATCCCCGGCGAGGGCACCGCGCGGGTGGCGGACTGCGTGAAGCTGTTGCGGGCCAACGGCTACCGCGGCGCCTGGTCACTGGAACCGCATCTCGCCCTGCGGCCGCACGAGCCGGGTGAGCTCGCCGCCGGCGCCATGACGTCGTTCCTCGCGGCGGGCCGGGCGATGGCGGAACTCCTCCGGTGATCCCGCAGGACCGGGACCTGCTGCTCCGCCTGCTCAGCCTGCCGACCGCCGGTCCGCTGGAGACGACGGCCGAGGTCCACCTGTGGGAGGCGATGGACCTGTTCGCCTCCGCGGCCACCGATGTCGGCTTCCGCGTCGCGCACTTCGCCGCACCCGCGCAGTCGGTTCTTCACCGTCCGGACGTACCGTCGATCCTTCACGACGTGGGGCCGGAGTTCCTCGCCTGCCAGCCGAGCCTGGTGCTCCGGCTCGGGCCCGCCGAACCCGCCGTGATGTTCAACGTGCACCTCGACACCGTGGCGCCGTTCGAACCGGAAGGCTTCGACGGCACCAGGTTCCACGGGCGTGGCGCGATCGACGCCAAGGGTCCCGCTGTGGCGATGCTGGCCGGGATCCGGGCAGCGGTCGCCGCCGACCCGGCGGTCGGCCACGAGACCGGGGTGCTGATCCAGGCCGTGTCCGGCGAGGAGGGCGGTGCCATGGGCGCGTTCGGCACCCGGCCGCTCGTCGAGGCCGGATTCCACGGCGGGCTCAACATCTTCTGCGAGCCGACCGGGTTGCGGCACCTGCCGCGCTGCACCGCGGCCATGACGGCGAGCGTGCGGGTCGACGGCGACGACGCGATCGACGACGAGCCGCACCGAGGCCACAACGCCACGGTGCTGCTCGGGTTCCTCGCCCAGCACCTCGCCGCCGGACTCGCGCCACGCGGCCAGGTCTGCGTGGCGGGGCTGCACACCGGTCAGTTGCACAACCGGGTCTACGGCAGCGGCGAGCTGCTGTTCAACATGGCCTACGACTGCGCGGACTCGGCGCGGACCATGAGCACGGCGATGGAGACCGGCCTGCGGACCGGCCTCGCCGAGTTCTCCGATCGCTTCCGCGACGTGCCCTTCTTCCACCGCACCGCCACCGACGCCGCGGCGATCACCAGCCTGCGGTGGTCCAAGCGCGGGCTGCCCGCGCTGCCGCCGCAGGACATCCCGCTGCTGGACGCGATCGTGCCGCGATGGCCCGCCGGTGAACCGGCCTTCACCTGCGACGCAATCTGGCTCGCCGGCGTGCCGGGGGCCCGGACGGCGGTGCTCGGTCCGGGTTCGCTCGGCGCCAACAACGCTCACGCCCGTGGTGAGTTCGCCGATGTCGCCGAGCTCGACCGGTTCAGCGACATCGTGCGCGACATCGTGTTGCGGTTCACCAGGAATGGAGGAGCATGACGGTTCTGGTGCCCTATCGGACACTGCTGTCCACAGTGGCCGGCGTGTTCGCCGGCAGGGGGATGCCCGCCGACCGGGCGGCGATCGCCGCCGAGGCGCTGTGCCACGGCGAACTGACCGGCATGACGTCACACGGCCTGGTCAACCTGACCCGGTTGTACCTCCCGCTGTTCGACGACGACCGCGCGGATCCCCTGGCGGACATGGTGATCCAGACCGATCTCGGCGCGTGCGTGCTCGCTGACGCCCGGCGCGCGCTCGGGTTGTGGTCGGCCGGCCAAGCCATGGAGCTGGCCTGTGACAGGGCGTCGCGGCACGGCATCGCGATGGTGTCGGTGCGCGGCGCGACCCACATCGGCTGCGCGGGCCACCACGCCGCTCGGGCGGTGCCGCACGGCATGATCGGCCTGATCGCGTCGAACTGCGGCGGCCAGCGCATCGCCAGGCCACCCGGTGGCGCCACCCCGATGCTCGGCACGAACCCGCTCGCCCTGGCCTGTCCCGCGGGCGACGCGCACCCGTTCGTGCTGGACATGAGCACCACCGTCGTACCGACCGGCCGGGTGCGTGCCGCGGCTCGTGCGGGAGAGCCGATCCCACCGGGCTGGCTCGCCGCCGCCGACGGCACACCGGTGACCGACCCGGCGGCGTTCGACCGGGGCGACGCCCACCTGCTGTGGCTGGGCAGCGAGCCCGAAACGGGGGTCTACAAGGGTTTCGGGCTGGGACTGCTGGTCGAGGTGCTGGCCGCGCTGGTGCCCGGCGCGGCGCTCGGCGCGTTGTCCGCCGACGGCGACCGGGACGACGACATCGGCGTCCTCGCGGTCGCGATCGCGCCGGACCTGCTGCGCACCGGTTTCGCCACTGACGCGGCGTCGCTCTTCACCGCGGTGCGCGGCTGGCCCGCACTCGACCCTGCCGCCCCGGTGTCGTACCCCGGCTGGCACGAGGGTGAACGGGCGGCCCGGCTGCGGGAGCACGGTGTGCCCCTGCCGCGTGCGTTGTTCGAGGAACTGCGGTCGGTGACGACGGGGGTGCCCGCATGATGCGGCTCGGCATCGTCGGACTCGGCGTGATCTCCCGTTTCTACCTGGCCGCGCTGGAGAGATCTCCGGACTTCACGCTCGCCGCGGTCTGCGATCGCGACCCGACCGCGCTGCCGGGTCACGGGGTACCCGGTTACCGCGACCACCGCGAGCTGCTCGCCGCGGGCGGGCTGGACGCGGTCGTCGTCACCGCGCCGAACGACGTGCACGCCAGCGTGTGCCGCGACGTGCTCGAAGCCGGACTGCCTGTGTGCGTGGAGAAACCGCTGGCCACCACCCTGGCCGACGGCCGTGACCTGACCGGCCTGGCCGCCAGGAGGCGGGTCGCGTTGTTCACCGCGTTCCACCGCCGCTACAACAGCAACGTGCTCGCGTTGCGCGACGAGATCGGCGACGCGACGATCGAGTCGATGACGGTGCGGTACCTCGAACAGATCGAGGAACACGTCGGCCACGACCGCTGGTACCTCGACGCGGCGCGCTGCGGCGGTGGCTGCGTCGCGGACAACGGCCCGAACGCGCTCGACCTCGTCCGGCTCTTCCTCGGGCCGGTGGCGCTGCGCGGCGTGCGGATCGACCGTGACGGCACCGGCGTCGACCGGCAGGCGGTGCTGGCGCTCGACCGTGCGACCGTGGAGCTCGACTGGTCGTTCGCCGGCGAGGTCAAGGACGTCGAGGTCCGGCTGGGCGACGGGTCGGTGCTCCACGCGGACATGCTGGGCGGCTACCGGGAGTTCAAGGAGTCGCTCCGGCACGAGTACGAAGGCGTGCTGCGTGAGTTCGCACAGGCGGTGCGATCGGGGGCCGAGTGGTCCGATGGCGGCCTGGCCGCACTGTCCATCGTGGACGAGGCCTATCGGAGGGAGACGCATGCGTGAGAACGGGCCGAAACGGGAGATCACCGCCACGGTCGTGAAAGTGCTGATGCACCAGCGCGACGATCGCGGGATGAGCCTGGAACCGTTCGCCAGCCGGTGCGTGCGCGAAGGTGAAGTGCACGAGCTGGTCACCACGGACCACGACGACACCACACCCGGCGCGCGGATCGACCGCGTCGGGTTCCTCGGGTTCGCCGAGATCGGGTGCGCGGGCGTGATCGACCGCGGTGACGAGGTGTGGATCGGCGGGGTGCGGGTGGGCACGGTGCTCGGGTTCGACGGGTGTCACTTCCCCAACCACTACAACATCCTCATCCAGGTGCCACAGCCGCGCACCGGACCCGATCTGGGCCTGAAGCCCGAACTGGGCGTGCGGTTCGCCCAGTCGGACTGAGCACGAACCGGCCCCAGGCGGATCGCCTGGGGCCGGTTCCGTCACACGGTCAGTTGCCGAGCAGCGGCACGTCCAGCCTGCCCATGTGGTAGTCGCGCACGGCGAGCACGAGCTCGTCGACGGTCAGCGTGCCGTTGCCGTTGGCATCAATCTTCCGGAACGCTTCGTCCGCGGCGGAGGACTCGACACCGACGGCCTTCAGCCACTTGCCGAACTCCGCCGGGCTCACCTCGCCGTCCCCGTCGGTGTCGCACATCCCGACGATCGCCGCGATCGTGGGGCGCACGACCCGGTTGAACCCCGAGTCGCCGTCCTGGAAGATCTGCGCCTCCACCACCTCGATGAACTGGTCCTCGGACATGGCACCGTTCGGACCGACGCCCGCCTTGGTCGCCAAGTACTCGAACATGCTCGTGAACGCGTCGATCAGCGCACGCGCCTGCGGCGACGCGGAGTCCTCGCCGAACGCGTTGATGATGCGGCGGGCCTCGGCCTCGTAGTCGGACTTCTCGATCCGGCCGTTGTGGTCGACGTCCCACTTCTCGAAACGCTTCTTGAGCCGGTCGTTCTTGGCTGTGGAGGTCGTTGCGGCGGTCATTCGGGCACACTCCTTGTCACGGAAGTTCGGAAGAACTGATGTCCGCCTGCCGGGCCTCACCCCGGCAGGCGCCCCTACGACAGGCGCGCTTACAGGCGCACGACCTCCTCTCCGGGAACGCGACCCGTCACGTCGAAGAACAGCCGGGCGGTCCTCGCCAGCCGGCCGAGGTCGTAGTCGCGGTGAGCGACGAGCAGCACGGCGGCGTCCGCGGTGCGCAGAGCCGTGTCGAGATCGGGTACGGCCGGCCCGAGTTCGGGCACCACACCGGCCACCGGGTCGTGATAGGTCACGATCGCGCCGAGACCGCGAAGGCGCAACGCGATCCGCACCGAGGCGGACTCGCGGGTGTCCGGCACGTCCGCCTTGTAGGTGAGACCGAGCAGCAGGACCTTCGTGCCCCGCAAGGGTTTGCCGTACTCGGCGAGCATCCTCGTCACGCGTTCGGCCACGTAGGACGGCATCTGGTCGTCCACGCGCCGTGCCGCGTGCACGACACCCAGCCGGGTGCCTTCCCGCTCGGCCTTGTCCAGCAGGTACCTGGGGTCGACCGGGATGCAGTGCCCGCCGGCACCGGGGCCGGGCACGAACGGCGCGAACCCGAACGGCTTGGACGCCGCGCAGTGCAGCACGTCCCACACGTCGACGCCGATGTTGTCGCAGAACATCGCGATCTCGTTGACCAGCGCGATGTTCACGTACCGGTAGGTGTTCTCGAGCAGTTTGGCCATCTCCGCCTCGCGGGTGCCGCGCGCCACCACCACCGTGTCGACGAACCGCCCGTAGAACGTGGCGCAGTGCTTGGCGCACAACGGAGTGTGGCCGCTGACGACCTTCGGCGTGTTGCGCAGGCCGAATCGCGGGTTGCCGGGGTCGATCCGCTCGGGCGAGTAGGCGAGCGGGAAGTCCTCGCCCGCGATCAGCCCGTGCTGTTCCAGGATCGGCCGGACGACCTCGTCGGTGGTCCCCGGATAGCTGGTCGACTCCAGCACCACCAGAGTGCCAGGCCGCAGGTGCTCGGCGACGGTCGTGGCGGCGGAGCGCACGGCGGCCAGATCCGGCCCGCCCCCGGCGTCGAGACCGGTGGGCACGCAGATCGTGATCGTCTCCGCACCGCTCAGCACCGCTGGATCGGAGGTGACGGTGAAGCCTTCGGCCTTCATGTCCCGCAGTTGCGCCGCCGACACGTCGAGCACGTGCGAGCGGCCCTCGGCCACCGCGGTGACCACCTCCGGTGAAGTGTCGTACCCGATCACCGACAACCCGGCGGCGACGGCTGCGGCGGCGAGTGGCAGTCCGACGTAGCCGACGCCGACCACGACAAGATCGACAGACACGCGTGTCCTTTCCGACTCGTCACACCAGGGGCTCAGTCCTTGACGGAAAAGGAACCGCTGCCGGCGACGTGTGAGCCGTGCTCCTCCTCGACGACGAGCCCAGGGGTCAGGCAGAACGGGTCGCCGTACACGACGACATCGGCGTCGGTCATGTTGACCAGCACGTGCGAGTCAGGCGGGAGTTTGTTGCAGCCGCGGGGATCCTCGTAGATCTTGACCGGCACGAACTCGGTCGAGAACACCGCCACCCGGCCTGCCGCGGCCTGCGCGGGAGGGCTGACCGAGACGAGGAGAGCGGTAGCGGCGAGCGTGCTCAACACTGCGGAGAAAAGGCGTTTCATCGAGTCCTCCAAGTCCGGAGATGTCGCTCTCCGCACGCTAACAGCGACTGAGCGCTACCTCGGGTTTGTGACCAAACATCACGCGTCCAGGTTGCGGTCGGCCGGGAGGAGCATCCGAACGGGGTGGCCGGTGCACCCCTGAGTGTTCTTCCACCGCAGGCGTTCCCATGAACGGGCAGCCCGCTGAACCATCGGGCGAGGCCGGCGTGACCACCCACGACTCAGCGCATTTCCGGGGGCGACGAGAGCGCTCAGCGGCGCCGTCGGTGGCACGATCGGTGGTGTCGGCGGCATCTCCGGCGGGAAAACGATCAGCAAGCTGAGTTGACCGACCGCGAGGAGCGAGATGGATCCCAGGAGTCGCAACGGCGTTGTGGGCATGTTCCTGGCGGCGGCCGCCACGGTGGCCACCCTGCTGCTCGAACTGCCGTTGGTCGTGCCGATCCTGCTGTTCCTCGGCGGGTGCCTGCTGGAGGTCTACGTGGTGAGGCAGTCACTGCGTCGCCGCTGACGCAAGGCCGGAAGGGGTACCGATCGGCAACCGCCGGTCGGTACCCCTGGCCGAGCTGACCAGCAACTGCAGCGACGTGCGGCCACAGAAATGCCGATGTTTCTGCCGCATGAGCATCTGCAGCAAGTACACAAGTCGCGACCGGAAACGACTTCGATTCATTTTTTCGGGTAGCCAGCCAACGGAGAATTCAGACTCGAATCTGGTAACCCGAGAGAGTGAGAGAGCCTCCACTCAACACCCTGGGTAACGAATCCCCGGCCTCGGTTTCATTCGATGCGGTCGCCTGAATGCAGATTCGGGCGGGTAACCGGCGGAAGCCGCGTTGACCGAGGGGAGTCCATCTGTGGATCGCAAGAGGATCGTGCCTTGTGTCAGCAAACTGGCCGGGCTTTGCCTGCTCGCCGGTGTGCTGCTCGCCGGGCTGCTCTTTCCGGCCACGGCGACGATGGGGGCGTTGTCCAACAAGCTCAGCGATCAGGTGGACTCCACTCTGGCGATGATGCTGACCACGGAACCGCCGTTGATGACGACGGTGACGGACAAGGACGGGGCACCGATCGCGTACCTGTACGACCAGTACCGGGTGCGGACTCCGCCGGACAAGATCTCCCCGCACATGAAGGACGCGTTGCTCGCGATCGAGGACCGCCGCTTCTACGACCACCACGGCGTCGACGGTGTTGCCACGCTGCGCGCCGCGGCTCGCAACAACGCGAGCGGCTCGGTGGAGCAGGGAGCGTCGACTCTGACCCAGCAGTACGTGAAGAACTATCTGGTGCACGTGCTGGCGCGTACGGACAAGGACGCGCAACACGCCGCTCAGGAGCAGAGTCTCACCCGCAAACTGCGGGAGGCGCGCATCGCGGTGGGTCTGGAGGTCGCGTTGAGCAAGGACGAGATCCTCGCGCGGTACCTCGACCTCGTGCCGTTCGGTTCGACGATCTTCGGTGTCGCCGCCGCCTCGCAGGCCTACTTCGGCACCACACCGGACGAGCTGACCGTTCCTCAGGCCGCGATGCTCGCGGGGATGGTGAACAGCCCGACCGCGCTGGATCCTGAGGCACGGCCGGACAAGGCGTTGGAGCGCAGGAACCTGGTGATCGACGCGATGGTGGTCGACGGGAAGTTGTCCAGGGAGGTGGCGGATGGGCACAAGGCCGCGCCGCTCGGGCTGCGCGAGCCCGTTCGCCCGTTGCGGACGGGTTGTGTCGGGGCGGGGCCGTCGTACGGGTTCTTCTGCTCGTTCCTGGTGGAGTACCTGACCGAGTCCGGCTTCAACCTGGAGGAGCTGAAGATCGGCGGGTACCGGCTGGAGACCACTTTGGACCCGAAGATCACCCAGCACGCGAAGCAGGCGGTTGAGGCGCAGGCGCCGAAGAACACCCCTGGCGTGGCGAACACCATGGCCGTCGTGCGACCGGGCAAGGACGCGCACGAGGTCGTGGCGCTGGTGGCCAACCGCGACTACGGCCTGAAGAAGGAGGAGTTCCAGACGCAGTTCGACCTGCCCAGTGGTGTGGAGAACAAGTTCGGCACGGGTTCGGTGTACAAGGTCTTCACCGCGGCCGCCGCCCTGGAGAAGGGGATCGGCATCGACACGGTGATCCCCTCCCCCAACTCCTACACCTCCAAGGTCTTCAAGGGCGGCGCCACCTCCTGTCCCGCCACGGGTGAACCGAACACCTGCTGGTACTGCCTGTCGAACCACAACGACCGTTACCCGCCGCAGATGCCGTTGAAGCAGGCGCTCGCGACGTCGCCCAACACGGCGTTCGTCATGCTGGAGGAGA
>NZ_JANBBE010000002.1 GCF_024648825.1 Lentzea californiensis | reverse complement strand
AACTTTCCACACCAAACCATGCAGTTCGGTGTCATATCCGGTATTAGACCTCGTTTCCAAGGCTTATCCCAGAGTACAGGGCAGGTTACCCACGTGTTACTCACCCGTTCGCCGCTCGTGTACCCCGAAGGGCCTTACCGCTCGACTTGCATGTGTTAAGCACGCCGCCAGCGTTCGTCCTGAGCCAGGATCAAACTCTCCAATAAGGATTATGTTTGATCGCTCCAGACGGAATATGTCTGGCATCAATCTAGTCTTGCCTCAAAGGAACTACCTCGACGAGGAGGTAATTCATATATTACTGGCTGTGTTTCGGCACGCTGTTGAGTTCTCAAAGAACACGCGCACACCGCAGCTAGTCTCACGGAGAGATGTCGCTTCCGGGGCTGTGTCGTACTTAAGCTTTGTGGTTGAAACTTCCGACGCCCTTGGCCTCTGAGCTCAGACGAGCTACCGGCTGGGTCTTCGTCGTTTCCAGATCACCCACTCTACCACACTCGGTGGAAGCTTGGTTCGTGATCTGTGTCGCGCTCCGTTCCGGTGTTCCCGGCCCGTTCCTCGCTGACATGGAGAAAGTTACACGCACGCCAACGCAGGGTCAAATCGAGGGCGCCGCACTCGCCCGCGGTTGAAAAACCGCAGGTCAGCAGCCCCGCGCAGGACCCATGAACAAGCTATCCCAGGCCTGATCCCCTGCACAGTGTGACCGCGATCACAACATAAACATCGAAGGCCGCCGGTCCCGGACGGGATCGGCGGCCTTCGAGAACCAGAACGCGCAGGTCAGAGCTCTACCTGCACGCTCGCGTTGTTGCGCTTGCCCCGGCGGAGCACCAGCCACTTGCCGTGGAGCAGGTCCGGCGGCGCCGGCTTCCACTCCTCGTCGGTCACCTTCGCGTTGTTCACGTAGGCACCGCCCTCGTTGACCGTCCGCCGCGCGGCACCCCGGCTCTCGGCCAGGCCCGACGCGATCAGCAGGTCGACGATCGTCGGCTCGTCCGCCAGCCGCACCTGCCCCTTGGGGGCCTCGGCCAGCGCCGCCTCCAGCACCGGTGCGTCGAGGTCGCGCAGCTCGCCCCGGCCGAACAGCGCCGACGACGCGAGGATGACCTGCTGCGTCGCGCGCTCCCCGTGCACCAGGTCGGTGAACTCCTGCGCGAGACGCTTCTGCGCGGCCCGCTGGTGCGGCGCCTCCGCGGTCTGCTTCTCCAGCTCGTCGAGCTCCTCACGCGTGAGGAAGGTGAACAGGCGCAGGTACTTCAGCACCGTGACGTCGTCGACGTTCACGAAGTACTGGTACCAGGCGAACGGCGACGTCAGCTCCGGGTCGAGCCACACGCTGCCGCCACCGGTGGACTTGCCGAACTTGCGGCCCTCGGCGTCGGTGACCAGTGGCGCCGTCAGGGCGTGCACGTGCTTGCCCTCGACCCGGCGGATGAGGTCGACACCGCCGACGATGTTGCCCCACTGGTCCGAGCCGCCGACCTGCAGCGAGGTGCCGTACTTGCGGTACAGCTCCAGGTAGTCGTTCGACTGCAGCAGCAGGTAGCTGAACTCGGTGTACGACATGCCGTCGCCCTCGAGACGCCGCTTCACCGTCTCCCGGGACAGCATGACGTTGACCGAGAAGTGCTTGCCGACGTCGCGCAGGAACTCCAGTGCGCTGAGCTGACCGGTCCAGTTGAGGTTGTTCTCGACGACCGCGCCCGTGGGCGAGTCGTCGAAGTCGACGAACCGCTCCAGCTGACCGCGGATGCGATCGGCCCACTCGGCGACGGTGTCCAGCGAGTTCAGCGTGCGCTCACCGGTGTCGCGCGGGTCGCCGATCATGCCCGTGGCGCCACCCGCCATCACGATCGGCCGGTGCCCCGCCCGCTGGAAGCGCCTGAGCATGAGCAGCGGGACCATGTTGCCCGCGTGCAGCGACGGCGCCGTCGGGTCGAAGCCGCAATAGAGGGTGAGCGGGCCGGCGTCCAGGTCCTTCCGGAGTGCGTCGAGGTCGGTGGACGTCGCGATCAGGCCGCGCCAGGACAGTTCGTCAAGGATGTGCTCGCTCACGCCGCTCATTCTCCCCTACCTGCCCGAACCGAGTTCCAGGTGCCCACCTGAGCAGGGCCGGGAGGGCGACTTCCGGGTCCGCGGGGAGAACGGGTTTCGATGGCCTGTCCGGGCGGGTAGGCCATCGACATGACGGACCCACGTGATGCGGAGTTACGCCGGCCGACCGAGCGCATGCCGCGCGTGAACGAACCGGTGGTCGAAGAGGTCGTCGAGCGCGACGCCGACTACCGCAGGGTGCGGACGGTGCGGACCGTCTGCGCGGTCATCGACATCGTGTGCTGGACGTTCGCCATCGTGCTGTTGGTCCACATCTTCCTGGTGATCACAGGCGCGAACGCCGGCAACGGGTTCTTCCAGTTCGTCGCGGGCTGGGCGGACGGGATCACGCTCGGCCTGGACGGCCTCTTCACGCCGGAGAACGCGTCCGCGGCGACGCTGCTCAACGAGGGCCTGGCCGCGCTCCTGTGGCTGGTCATCGGTGCGTTGCTGACCAATCTGATCAGCCGCGTCGCGCTGCCCTCCGAGTACCGGCGCGCCTGGTACCGCAGGACGGTGCGCCCCTAGAAGAATGCCGGGGTGGCCGAGTACGAGTTCGACGTCGCCCTGTCGTACGCCGGGGAGGACCAGCGCCTGGTCCTCCCCGTTGTCGAGCTGCTGAAGAGCTCCGGGGTCGAGGTCTTCCACGGCAAGGAACGCGAGACCGAGATGTGGGGTCTCGACCTGGTCGAGTACTTCTCGGAGGCGTTCAGCCGGCGCGCGCGGTACGTGCTGCTCTTCGGGTCGCGGAACTACGTGGACAAGTGGTCGAGGCTGCAACGCCGGACGGCCCTGGGACGCGCGTTGGAACAGCACACCGAGTACGTGCTGCCGATCCGGATCGACGACACCGAGATCCCCGGCCTTTCACCGCACGTCGGATACCTGGACCTGCGCGTGCACAGCGCGGAGACGATCGCGGAAGCCGTCGTGCAGAAGCTCGCGCAGCACCGCGCGGAGTTCACCCCCACCACCCCCGTCACGCCCAAGTCGGTGGCCGCGCTGGTCAGGGAGAAGCCGCACGGCTGGGAGTACCTGCTCTACGCGACCGTTGTGGCACAAGGGCTTGCCGATCTCCAGCAGAAGTACCGCGAGCACTTCCTGCGCTACTCGCCGCGCAACGGCGTCGTCGAGCACGGCAACGGCATCGACCTGATCCGCGACCGCAACGTGCTGCTGGGCGAGATCATCAAGGTCGCCGTGGAGTCCGTCTTCACCGCGGACACGCAGGAAGCCGCGTTCGGCAGGCCGGGCGAGCCGGGCGACGCGGACCAGATCGTGCACCTCGGCGAACTGTTCGTGCGCACGTTCGACGAGATCCTCGAGTGGGCACGGGGAATTCACGGCACCAGCTACGCGCACGAGCCCGCCCGCGCCGCCGCTCGGGTGCAGGCGCGGTTCGCGGACCGGCAGCTCGAGGCGATGCACGCGGTGGCGCGGGACCTGCGCGAGGTGGCCGACACGCTGGTCGAGCGGCTGACGGCCGGGGAGCGGATCGACATGACCGTGCCGCTGGTGTTCGAGGTGGAGCCGGCGCTGGAGCTGGAGTTCAAGGCTGCGCTGGACCGGCTGTCACGCTGACGGGCGGCGCTTGCCGCCTCTCTTGTAGGTCGACACGGCGGGAGAGTCGATCCAGAACCGCCACGGCACGTCCATCGCCACGGCGACACCGACGCGTGGGCCCGCGTGCACCTTTGTGGCCGGTTCGCCCGCATAGAGACGCACCGGTGAGTCGGCGGACGTCAGGTCGAGGCCGTTCTGAGAGCGGTCCAGCCCGAGGACCTTGCACAGCCGTGCGGGGCCTTTGCCCAGTTCGGCGGCGGAGCGCGAGGCGGGGCGACGGGAGAAGGCGATGTCCTCACCCTCCACGACCTCGCCCGCGCGCAACAGCACCGCGCCCGGCACGCCATCGGTCAGAGACACGACGTTCGCGCAGAAGTGCATGCCGTAGACGAAGTAGACGTACAGGAAGCCGGCCGGGCCGAACATGACCTCGTTGCGCGGGGTCTTGCCGCGGTAGCAGTGGGACGCCGGGTCGTCGCCGCCCCGGTACGCCTCCACCTCGACGATGCGCACGCGCACGCCGTCCGCTTCCAGGTAGGAACCGAGGAGGAGCTGGGCGGCATCGACCGGGTCGATGGCCAGCTCCTCCCTGGTCAGAAGCCTAGAAGTCACGTGCGAAAGCAGCCTTTGCCACGAGTGCGTCGAGCTGTTCGCGGACGCGGACGGGTGCCGTGCCGCCATGGGCGTCGCGTGACGCGATGGAGCCCTCGACGGTGAGCACCGAGCGGACCTCGGAGGTCAGGGCGGGCGAGATGGCGAGGAACTCGGCGTCGGTCAGGTCCTCCAGGCCGACGCCGCGGGACTCGGCCGCGCGGACGCACGCACCGGCTGCCTCGTGCGCCACGCGGAACGGAACGCCTTGGCGCACAAGCCATTCGGCGATGTCCGTGGCCAGCGTGAAGCCTGCCGGAGCCAGGGACGCCATGCGGTCGACGTCGAACTTCAGGGTCGCCACCATGCCCGCGAAGGCCGGGAGCAGCAGTTCGAGCTGTTCGACCCCGTCGAACAGCGGCTCCTTGTCCTCCTGCAGGTCGCGGTTGTACGCCAGGGGCTGGGCCTTCAGCGTCGCGAGGAGCCCGGCCAGGTTGCCGATCAGGCGGCCCGACTTGCCGCGCGCGAGCTCGGCCACGTCCGGGTTCTTCTTCTGCGGCATGATCGAGCTGCCGGTGGACCAGGCGTCGTCGAGCACCGCGAAGCGGAACTCGGCGGTGGTCCAGATGATGATCTCCTCGGCGACGCGGGAGAGGTTCACGCTGATCATGGCCAGCACGAAGGCGATCTCGGCGGCGAAGTCGCGCGAGGCCGTGCCGTCGATCGAGTTCTCGACCGGGGCGTAGAAGCCCAGGTCCGCGGCCACCTTCGCCGGGTCCAGACCCAGCGAGGAACCGGCCAGGGCACCCGAGCCGTACGGCGAGAACCCGGCGCGCTTGTCCCAGTCGTGCAGGCGGTCGACGTCGCGCAGCAACGCGTGCGCGTGCGCCAGCAGGTGGTGCGAGAGCAGCACGGGCTGGGCGGACTGCAGGTGCGTGCGGCCCGGCATGACGGCACCGAAGTGCGTCTCGGACTGCTGGGCCAGCGCGTCCACGACGTCCAGCACACCGGCGGCGACGCGGCGGGCGGCGTCGCGCAGCCACATGCGGAACAGCGTGGCGACCTGGTCGTTGCGGGAACGGCCGGCGCGCAGCTTGCCGCCGAGCTCGGTGCCGGCGCGGTCGATCAGGCCCCGCTCCAGCGCCGTGTGGACGTCCTCGTCCTCCAGCACCGGGGTGAACGCGCCGGACTCGACGTCGGTGAGCAGCTCGTCCAGCGCCTTCTGCATGCCGGCGAGCTCGTCGTCGGTCAGCAGGCCCGCGGCGTGCAGCACACGGGCGTGCGCGCGCGAACCCGCGATGTCGTACGGCGCGAGCCGCCAGTCGAAGTGCGTCGACAGCGACAGCCGTGCCATCGCCTCGGCCGGTCCCGACTCGAACCGGCCACCCCACAAAGAACTCATTGCTGTGCAACTTTCATTCGGCCAACTGTCAGCTGGCGAAGTCGTAGAGCGATTCTTCCGAACGGGCCACCAGCCCGACCACGCGCCCCTCGTACAGCGCGACGTCGACCTCGCCGGAACCCGACGGCAAAGCCATCCGCGCGACCCGCACCGCGACCGAGCCCAGGCTGGACCTGACGACGCCGGCGCGGAAGTTGAGCTCGCGGACGGCCTCGGCGACGGAGACGGTCTCGCCGTCCACCGCCACCGCGACACCCGCGTCGAACGTCAGAACGGCGTGCACGGGCTCATTCATCGTCGGAACCCGAGGCCAGCCCGGTGATCCGGTCGGCGAGCTCGGCTCCGGTCATCGGCTCGCGGGCCACGACCAGGATCGTGTCGTCACCCGCGATCGTGCCGACGACCTCGTGCAACGCCGCGCGGTCCAGCGCCGAGGCCAGGAACTGCGCGGCACCGGGCGGAGTCCGCAGCACCGCGAGGTTGCCGGAGTGGTCCGTCGACACCAGCAGTTCGCCGAGCACGCGGACCAGGCGGGTGGTGCCGCCCTGGACACCGCGCACGGGACTGCCGTCCTCCGGGATCACGTAGACCGGCGCACCGCCGTCAGGGCCGCGCAGCTTGACCGCGCCGAGCTCGTCGAGGTCGCGCGACAACGTGGCCTGCGTGACGTCGATGCCTTCCGACGCGAGCAGCTTCGCGAGCTCGGACTGGCTGCGCACGGCGCGCTGCGACACCACCTCGACGATGCGGCCCTGGCGGGCGGTGCGGGTCATGACGACTGCTCCAGCAACCAGACGAGCAACGCCTTCTGCGCGTGCAGCCGGTTCTCCGCCTCCTGCCACACCAGCGACTGCGGGCCGTCGAGCACCTCGTCGGTGATCTCCCAGCCGCGGTGCGCGGGCAGGCAGTGCAGCACCGTCGAGTCCGGCTTCCCGGTGGCGGCCAGCAGAGCGGCGTTCACCTGGTACGGGCGGAACGGGCCGACGCGGTCCTTGCCGTCGTTCTCCTGCCCCATCGACGTCCAGGTGTCGGTGACCAGCACGTCCGACCCGTCGACCGACTCGCGCGGGTCGCTGATCAACGCCACCGAACCACCGGTCTCGGCGGCCCGCTTCTTGGCGTCCTCCAGGAACTGCGGGTTCGGCACGAAGGAAGCCGGTGCGCCGATGCGGACGTGCATACCCGCCGTGGCACCGCCGAGCAGCAGCGAATGCGCCATGTTGTTGGCGCCGTCGCCCAGGTACGTGAGCGTCAGACCGGCGAGCTTGCCGTAACGGCGGCGGATCGTCTGCAGGTCCGCGAGCACCTGGCACGGGTGGAACTCGTCGGTCAGCGCGTTCACCACGGGGATGCGCGACACGGAGGCCATCGCCTCCATGCGTGCCTGGGCGAACGTCCGCCACACCACGGCGTCGACGTAGCCGGACAGGATCCGCGAGGTGTCCTCGATCGTCTCCTCGCGGCCCAGCTGCATCGACCGGCCGTCGATGATCACCGGGTTGCCGCCGAGCTGCGCGATGCCGACCTCGAACGACAGCCGGGTGCGCGTGGAGTTCTTCTCGAAGATCACGGCGACGGACTTGGGGCCCGCCAGCGGCTTCGCGGTGAACCGGTCCGCCTTGTAGGTGTCGGCCAGGTCGAGAACGGCCGCCTGTTCCTCGGTGGAGAGGTCGTCGTCGCGCAGGAAGTGCCTCGGGCTCATGGCGTCTCCTCGAAGAAAGTGGGAAGCGCGGCGACGAAGGCCTGCGCGTCGGACTCTTCCAGCACCAGGGGCGGAGCCAGCCGCAGCACGTCGGGCTGGATCGGGTTGATCAGGTAACCGGCCTTCTGCGCGGCCGCCGCGGCCTTCGCCGAGACCGCCTCGCGCAGCGTGATGCCGAGCAGCAGACCGGCTCCCCGGACTCCGGAGATCGCGGGGTGGTGCAACGCCTCCACACCCGCGGCGATCTCCTTGCCCACGGACGAGACGTGCTCCAGCAGGCCTTCCGAGGCAATCGTGTCGAGCACCGCGAGACCGGCGGCGCAGCACACCGGGTTGCCGCCGTACGTCGTGCCGTGGTGGCCCGGCTTGAACAGCTCCGCCGCCGCGCCGAAGCCGATCGTGGCGCCCAGCGGCAGGCCGCCGCCGATGCCCTTGGCGAGCGTCATGACGTCCGGCACGATCCCGGCCTGCTGGAACGCGAACCACGTGCCGAGCCGGCCGACGCCGGTCTGCACCTCGTCGAGGATGAACAGCGCGCCGTGCTCGGAGGTGATCCGGCGGACCTCCTGCAGGTAGCCGGCGGGCGGCACCATGACGCCCTGCTCGCCCTGGATCGGCTCGACGATGAACGCCGCCGTGTCGTCGTCGATCGCCGCTTCCAGCGCCGCCACGTCACCGAACGGGACGTGCGAGACGCCGGGCACGAGCGGTTCGAACGGCGCGCGCTTCGGTTCCTGGCCGGTGAGCGTCAGCGCGCCCATCGTGCGGCCGTGGAACCCGCCGATCGTGGAGATGATCTTCGTGCGGCCGGTGAGGCGCGCCATCTTGAGCGCCGCCTCGTTGGCCTCGGCGCCGGAGTTGCAGAAGAAGACCTTGCCGGGTTCGCCCGCGAGGTCCAGCAGGCGTTCGGCGAGCTTCAGCGCGGGCTCGTTGACGTACAGGTTGCCGGTGTGGCCGAGCTTCGCGATCTGCGTGGACACCGCCTCGACGATCGCCGGGTGCGCGTGGCCCAGGGCGTTGACGGCGAGGCCGGTCAGCAGGTCGACGTAACGGTTTCCGTCCGCGTCCCAGACGTGCGCGCCCTCACCGCGTTCCAGCTGCAGCGAAGGTGTGCCGTAGTTGTCCATCATGGACTGTTGCCACCGCGTGGTCACTTGTCCCCCAAGACCATGGTTCCGACACCTTCAGTGGTGAAGACTTCGAGCAGAACGCTGTGGGCCAGCCTGCCATCGATCACGTGCGCCTGCGGGACCCCGCCGCGCACCGCGCGCAGGCAGGCCTCCATCTTCGGCACCATGCCGCTCTCCAGGTCCGGCAGGATCTTCTCCAGTTCGGAGGCCCGGATCTGGTTCAGCAGCGACGACCTGTCCGGCCAGTTCGCGTACAGGCCCTCGACATCGGTCAGCACGACCAGCTTCTCGGCGCCGAGAGCGACCGCGAGAGCGCCGGCCGCCGTGTCCGCGTTCACGTTGTGCGGTACGCCGTGGATGTCCGGCGCGACCGACGACACGACCGGGATGCGGCCCGCACGCACGATGTCGAGCACCGCGTCCGGGTTCACCTCGGTGATGTCGCCGACGAGGCCGATGTCGACCTCTTCGCCGTCCACCAGAGCGCCACGCCTGGTCGCGGTGAACAGGTGCGCGTCCTCGCCGGAGATGCCGACGGCGTAAGGACCGTGCTGGTTGATCAGGCCGACGAGCTCACGCCCGACCTGGCCGACCAGGACCATCCGCACGACGTCCATGGCCTCCGGCGTCGTGACGCGCAGGCCACCGCGGAACTCGCTGTGGATGCCGAGCTTGTCGAGCATCGCCTTGATCTGCGGGCCGCCGCCGTGCACGACGACCGGGCGCAGGCCGCACAGCCGCAGGAACACCATGTCCTCGGCGAACGCCTTCTTCAGCTCGTCGTCGACCATGGCGTTGCCGCCGTACTTGACGACCACGAGCGCGCCGCGGAAACGCTCCAGCCACGGCAGCGCTTCGACGAGGACTGCCGCCTTCTCTTGTGCGTTCATGAGGAGTAAGCGCTGTTCTCTTCGACGTAGTCGTGGGACAGGTCCGTGGTCAGCACGGTGGCTTCGGCGTCACCGACGTTGAGGTCGATGACGATCTCGATGTCACGGCCCGACAGGTCGGCCTCGCTGCGGTCGCGGTCGCGGGTTCCGTTGCGGTACAGCGACACGCCGTTGATCAGGATCTGCAGCACGTCCGGGTCGATCACGGCGTCCGCGCGGCCCAGCGCCATCGCGATGCGGCCCCAGTTCGGGTCGCTGCCGAAGAGCGCCGTCTTCACCAGGTTGTCCTCGGCGACGGTCCGTCCGATGTGGACGGCGTCGGTCTCGGTGGCGGCCTGCTTGACGGTGATGCTGATTTCCTTGGTCACGCCCTCGGCGTCGCCCTGCAGCTGCTTGACCAGGTCGGCGGAGACCTCGGTGAGCAGCGCGGCGAAGTCCTCGAACGCCGGCTCGACACCCGAGGCGCCCGAGGCCAGTACCAGCACGGTGTCGTTGGTGGACGTGCCGCCGTCGACGTCGAGCCGGTCGAACGTCCTGGAGGTGGCCAGGCGCAGCGCCCTGTCCAGGGACTCACCGGAGATCTTGGCGTCGGTCGTGATGACCGACAGCATCGTGGCCATGTTCGGCGCGAGCATGCCCGCGCCCTTCACGAACCCGCCGACCGACCAGCCCTGCTCGGAGGCCTTCCACGACTGCTTGGGGCGGCTGTCCGTGGTCATGACGCCGGTGGCGGCGTTGAGCCCGGCCTCCACCGAGGAGTCCAGTTCCTTGGCGGCGTTCTCGACGCCGGCCAGGACCTTGTCCATCGGGAGGCGCTCCCCGATCAGGCCGGTGGAGCAGACCGCGACGTCGACGGCGCCGGTGCCGAGCACCTCGGCGACCTTCTCGGCGGTGGCGTGGGTGTCCTGGAAGCCCTCGGGGCCGGTGCACGCGTTGGCGCCGCCGGAGTTGAGCACGACCGCGGTGAGGCGCCGGGACTGGATCACCTGCTGCGACCACAGCACCGGTGCGGCCTTCACCTTGTTCGTGGTGAACACGCCCGCGGCGGAGTCGGACGGCCCGTCGTTCACGACGAGCGTCAGGTCGAGAGCGCCGGATTCCTTGATCCCGGCGGCGATCCCGGCGGCCCGGAAGCCCTGGGGTCCGGTGACGCCCTTGTTGCGGTTCACGGAGCGACTCCAACGGTCGAGAGGCCGGTCGTTTCCGGCAGTCCGAGAGCGAGGTTCATGCACTGGACAGCGGCACCGGCGGTGCCCTTGGCCAGGTTGTCGACGGCGGCCACGACCACGAGCCGGCCCAGGTCCTCGTCGACGGTGACTTGCAGCTGGACGGCGTTCGAACCGAGAACGGCGTTCGTCGTCGGCCAGAGACCTTCGGGCAGGAGGTGCACGAACGGCTCGTCCGCGTACGCCTTCTCGTAGACCTCGCGAACGTTTGCGGTGTCTTTGAGCTGAGCCGAGCAGGTGGCGAGGATGCCCCGGGACATCGGCGCGAGCACGGGCGTGAAGCTGACCTTGATCGGCCGGCCCGCCGCCGCGCTCAGGTTCTGGGTGATCTCGGGCGTGTGCCGATGGGCGCCACCGACGCCGTACGCGCTGGCGGACCCCATGACCTCGGAACCGAGCAGGTTCGCCTTCAGCGACTTGCCGGCACCGGACGTGCCCGACACGGCGACGATGACGACCTCGTCCTCGATGAGGCCGACGGCCGGGGCCAGGGCCAGGGAGGACACCGTCGGGTAGCAGCCGGGCACGGCGACGCGGCGGGCGCCGACGAGCGCGTCCCGCCCGTTGGGAAGTTCGGGAAGCCCGTACGGCCAGGTGCCGGCGTGCTCACCGCCGTACCACCGCTTCCAGTCGTCGGCGCTGGTCAGCCGGTGGTCGGCGCCGCAATCGATCACCACCACGTCATCGCCGAGTTGCTCGGCCAGCGCGGCCGAGTGACCGTGGGGAAGTGCGAGGAACACCACGTCGTGGCCCTTGAGCGTCTCGACTGTGGTGTCTTGTAGGTCTCGGTCGGCGAGCGGCAGGAGGTGCGGCTGGTGCTTCAGCAACTTGTCACCGGCACTGCTGTGGGCCGTCAAAGCGCCGATCTCGATGTCCGGATGGCCCAGTAGCAGGCGGAGCAGCTCGCCACCCGCATAGCCGCTGGCGCCCGCGACCGCGATCCTCACTGTCATACGCATGATTATGCACTGACATGCAAACTCACTCAACAGGGAGCGTGGCCACCTGGCCACCCGATCGGGGCCACCTGGCGCTGGGGGCGCTGAACGCGGTCGACGATGATGATCCGCGTGAACGTGAAGGTCCGCGACGCGCTGTGGACGGCTGCCGCCTTCCTGCTGGCCATGGTGGCGCTGTTCGCGCCGCTCGGCAGGCCCGCCCACTGGTGGCTGGTCGTGGCGTCCGCGCTGTGGGCCGCGGCGCTGGTGCCGGTCAGCGCACGCTGGCCGCGGTGGGCGATCGTGCTCACCGCTCCCCTCAACGGCGTCAACAACCTGCTCGCCATCGCCCCGACCTCGCTGGTGGTCTTCCGCGCGACCCGGTCGATCCGTTCGCAGGGGCAGCTGTGGGCACTGGTGGGCGTCACGGCGGTGCTGCAGGCGGCGTTCGGCGGCCTGCACTCGTGGCGGGCCGGTGACAGCCTCACCGAATACGTGCTCGGCACGCTGTTCTCGATCGTGTGCCTGCTGATCTTCCCCGCTGTGGCCGGTGCGCTGATCGGGCGGCGCAAGCCGTTGACGCAGGTGCTGTTGGAGCGCAACGACTACCTGGAACACGCGCGCGCGTTGACGGCGAGCACCGCTCGTTCGGCCACGCGCGCACACATCGCCAGCGAGATGCACGACATGCTCAGCCACCGGCTCCGGCAGCTGACCGCGCACGCGGGCGCGCTGGAGCAGTCCGCCGCCGAACACGCCCCCGAACTGCGCGAGCAGGTCGAGCTGATCCGCAAGACGTCCGCGGTCGCGATGGAGGAGCTGCGCGAGATCCTCGGCGTGCTGGGCACCTCCTCCGAACACGACGAGGACGCCGGCACGCGCATGGACGTCCAACGGCTCGTGGCGGCGTCCTCGGCGGCGGGTCTCTCGGTCTACCTCGAATGGTCAGGTGCTGATCTGGCCGATGCCGACGCACGCCTGCGCAGGGCGGTGCATCGGGTCGTGCGTGAAGCACTCACGAACGTGCACAAACACGCCCCTTCAGCTCGGACTCGGGTCGCCGTGACGGTCGCCGACCGGGTGCGGGTCGAGGTCGTGAACGGTCCCAGCGCGGCACCCAGGGGCGCCGGCACCCGGCGCGGGCTCATCGGCCTGGAGGAACGCGTCGAGCTGATCGGCGGGACGTTCCTCGCCGGGGTGCAGACGGGCGGCGGGTTCCGGGTGTCGGCCGACCTGCCGTCACACCCGGTCGTGCAGGAGGAGACCGGCGCGGCGGGTGCGGTGGCCGAGGCGCCGCCGCCGATCACCGCCGAGGTCCTGACGATGCCGCGCGTGGTCGGCAGCGGCTGTCTGGCCACGCTGTCGCTGGTGCCGGCGCTCGGCACGGTGTTCGTGCTGCTCCTGGTCGCGGTCTTCAGCCGCAGCGAGATCAGCCCGGAGGAGTTCGAGAAGTTCCAGGCGTCGGTCACGCACGAGGAGGAGCTCACCGAGACGTTCGGGTTCGGCATCCCCTCGGACCACACGGGGTGCTACCGCTACCACGTCGAGGGTGCGGACGACCGCGACTTCGAGGTCTGCTTCGACCGGAACAGCGGGCTCATGACCGAGAAGAGGGAGCTCGCCCGATGAGGTACGTCTGGACGCTGCTCGCGTTCCTGGTCGGCCTGGTGCCGCTGATCGCCCCGCTGGCACCGGTCCCCCATCCCGCGCTGACGGTCGCGACCGCGGTGTGGATCGCCGCTCTGGTGTGGATCGCGCCGGACAGGCCCGAGTGGGCGCTGCTGCTCACCACGCCGCTCTTCGCGGTGAACAACCTGTGGGCGCAGGCCATCACGACGTTCGTGGTCTTCACCGCGTGCCGCCGCCTCCCGCACCGTGGCCGGTTGTGGGCGCTGCTCGGGATCATGACGCTGCTGCAGTCGGTGTTCAGCCAGTTCCAGGAGAGCTACCGGAGCATGCCGCTCTGGGAGGCCGTGGCCGGGGCGATCATCGGTTCGGTGTTCTTCGTGCTGTTCCCCGCGGTCTCGGGCATGCTGCTCGGCCGCCGCAGGCCGATGGTCCGGCTGCTGCAGGAACGCAACGAGTACCTCGAACGCGCCCGCGCCCTGACCGCCGCGTCCGCCCGTGCCGACGAACGCGCGCACATCGCCGGCGAGATGCACGACATGCTCGGCCACCGGCTCAGCCTCATCTCCATCCACGCCGGAGCGCTCGAGCTCACGACCGCCCGCAAGGCTCCCCGGCTGCACGAACAGGCCGAGCTGATCCGCACCACGTCGTCGCTCGCGATGGCCGAACTGCGCGAGATCCTCGGTGTGCTGCGGACGAACCCCGAGCCCGAGTCGCTCGACGAGGACACCGGCACCCGTTCCGACATCACCGCGCTGGTCGAGGGTTCCGGGCTCGCCGCGACGCTCGACTGGTCCGGCGACGACCTGCACGGCGCCGACCAGCGCACCCGCCGCGCGGTGCACCGGGTGGTCCGCGAGGCCCTGACCAACGTCGCCAAGCACGCGCCGTCCGCCCGCACGCGGGTGCAGGTCGCGGTCCAGGGCGGCCGGGCCCGCATCCAGGTGGTGAACGGCCCGTCGCCGGCGACCCCCGGCAAGGGCACCCGGCGCGGCCTGATCGGCCTGGAGGAACGCGTCGGGCTGCTCGGCGGGTCGTTCAGCGCGGGCCCGCCGGTCGAGGGCGGTTTCCGGGTGGCGGCGGACGTGCCGCTGACCCCGCCGGCCCAGGCGGACCAGGCAGCCGCCGAGGTCGCGGAGGTGCCCCCGCCGCTCGCCGCCGAGGTGCTGACCGTGCCGCGCGTGCTGGGCGGTGGCTGCCTCGGGTTGCTGGCGCTGCTGCCGATCGGGGGCGCGCTGACCGTGCTGCTGCTCTTCGCGTTGCTCAACCCGACGCAGATGAACGCGCCGTACTTCGACTCGTTGCGGGTGGGCGTCACGGCCGAAGGGGACATCTACGAGCAGTTCGGCGTCGGGCAGCTCGGCGTGGACGGGTGCTCGCGGTTCCGGACGTCGCACAACCCCGAGCTCTCCTACAAGCTGTGCTTCCGCGACGGCAAGTTGTCCTCAAAGGAGCAGGAGCGCCCGTAGGCTGACCGCGTGATCCGAGTTCTCATCGCCGACGACGAAACGCTCATGCGGGCCGGCATCCGGCTGATCCTGGAGAACGACCCCGAGATCACCGTGGTCGCCGAGGCGAGCGACGGCAGGCAGGCCGTCGAGCTGACCCTGAAGCACACGATCGACGTCGCGCTGCTCGACATCCGCATGCCCGGTGGCGACGGGCTCAAGGCCGCCGAGCAGATCGCGTCGAGGACGAACGTCGTCATGCTCACGACGTTCGGCGAGGACTCCTACGTGGCCCAGGCGCTGAAGGTCGGCGCGACCGGGTTCCTGCTCAAGGACACCCCGCCGCAG
The DNA here is from genome assembly GCF_024648825.1 of Lentzea californiensis. Lineage (GTDB taxonomy): Bacteria > Actinomycetota > Actinomycetes > Mycobacteriales > Pseudonocardiaceae > Lentzea > Lentzea californiensis. Next base: position 683,302 of record NZ_JANBBE010000002.1, on the reverse strand, counting down.
GAGCTGATCAACGCCGTCCGCAAGGCCGCGCGGGGCGAGCCGATCCTGGCCCCGCAGATCACCAAGCGCCTGATCGAGAAGCACCTCATCGCACCGAACGACGGCCCGGAGGCGCGCCGCAAGATCGACGCGCTCACCGAGACCGAACGGGGCGTGCTCAAGCTCGTGGGCGAGGGGCTGTCCAACACCGAGATCGGCGAGCAGCTCTTCATGGCGACCGGCACGGTGAAGGCGCACATCAGCCGGATCCTGCCCAAGCTGGAGTGCTCCAACCGCGTGCAGGCCGCCATCGTCGCCCACGACGCCGGCCTCACCCGGTCGTGATCACTGCGTCGTGAAGCGGTCCAGTGCGCGGATCTTGTTCGTGGCGTCGAGGGCCGCGACCTTGTAGGCCTCGGACAGCGTCGGGTAGTTGAAGACCGTGTTGACCAGGTAGTCGACCGTGCCACCGCAGCCCATCACGGCCTGGCCGATGTGCACGAGGTCCGTGGCGCCGGTGCCGAAGACGTGCACACCCAGGATCTTCCGGTCCACAGTGGACACCAGCAGCTTCAGCATGCCGTACGCGTCGCCGACGATCTGACCGCGGGCGAGCTCGCGGTAGCGGGAGATGCCGACCTCATAAGGCACCGCGGACGACGTCAGCTCGGCCTCGGTGGCGCCGCAGTAGGAGATCTCGGGGATCGTGTAGATGCCGATCGGCTGCAGCGCGGTCAGTTCGTGCACCGGCTCGCCGAACGCGTGGTACGCGGCCAGCCGGCCCTGGTCCATCGACGTCGCGGCCAGCGCCGGGAACCCGATGACGTCGCCGACGGCGTAGATGTGCTCGACCGGCGTGCGGTAGTGCCCGTCGACGGACAGGCGGCCGCGGTTGTCGGCTTCCAGACCGGCGGCGGCGAGGTCCAGCTTCTCGGTGGTGCCCTGCCGGCCCGCCGAGTACATGACGGCGGCGGCCGGGATGCGCTTGCCCGACGCCAGCGTCGTGATGGTGCCGCCCTTGGTCACCTCGACGTTCACCACCTTCTCGCCGAAGCGGAACGTGACCGCCTGGTCGCGCAGGTGGAACTTCAGCGACTCGACGATCTCGGGGTCGCAGAAGTCCAGCATCTTCTCGCGCTGCTCCACGACCGTCACGCGGGTGCCCAGGGCGGCGAACATCGAGGCGTACTCGATGCCGATCACGCCCGCGCCGACGACCACGAGCGACGCCGGGATCTCCTTCAGCGCGAAGACCTCGTCGGAGTCGAGGATCCGCTCCTCGTCGAAGTCCACCGCGGACGGACGGGCCGGTGTCGTGCCGGTCGCGATGACGACGTACTCGCCGGTGATCGTGGTGTGGTCGCCGCGGTGGCTCCCGTCGACGGCGACGGTGTGCTCGTCGAGGAAGCGGCCCCAGCCGTTGAGGAGTTCGATGCCGTTGCGGTGCAGCTGCGCACGCACGACCTGGACCTCGCGGCCGATCACGTGCTGCGTGCGGGCCATCAGGTCGGTGATCGTGATGTCCTGCTTGACGCGGTAGCTGGCGCCGTACAGCTCGCGCTGGCTCATGCCCGTCAGGAACATGACGGCTTCGCGCAGCGTCTTCGACGGGATGGTGCCCGTGTTCGCGCAGACACCGCCGACCATCTCCTGCCGGTCGATGATCGCCACGCGCTTGCCCAGTTTCGCACCCGCGATCGCCGCCTTCTGGCCGCCGGGCCCAGAGCCGATGACGATCAGGTCGTAGTCGTACGACGTCATGGTCGTCAGACTACTTCGACGGCTGCGATTCCACTCCGGAACTCCGGAACGGCAGCAGATCCAGCAGGCGGCCGGTGGCCCGGTAGTCCGCGACCCGCTCGGCGAACGGCCGCTGCACGATCCGGTGCACGGCGTCCCTGCTCAGCCGCTCGTAGGCGGGCACCGTGTCGTTGCTCAGGAAGTCCCAGCGCGCCACCCGGTCCGCGTAGTTGAACGCGGGCAGCGGACCGCCGAGCAACGGCCGGTACTGCGCCGGAGTCCTCCCGCCGGGAACGGGCATCGGCCCGGCGACCGTGATCGCGTAGGTGACCATCTCGCCGGGCGGCAGGAACCGGGACCGCATCCGGTCGAACTGGTCGGCGATCACCAGGTTCTGCTCGCGCGACGAGAACTCCATGACGGCCTGCGCCGGGTCCGCCCACGCGGCCGTGGTGTCCGCGTCGATGATGCCCGCGTCGCGCAGTTCCTCCACGGCCTTGACGCCACCGTGCAGGTAGGCGGCGTGCATCGCACCCAGGTCCATGAAGATGTGCTTCTGCATGGACATCAGCATCGACGAGAACCAGCGCAGTTCCGGGACAGTGCCGAGGTCGAGCATGCCGGCGGCGAAAGCGGGCGCGCCGATGTTCGCGAAACCCATCCACCGCAACGTGTCGGGGTGCGTCAGGTAGAGCTTCGCGTAGAAGTCGTAGACGGTGAAGATCACCGCGCGGTTCGAGTCCGCGGAACGCTGCGGGTCCCATTCGGACAGGTTGACGCCCGCGTCCTCGGCGGCGCGCACGATCCAGTACTGCCACAGCAACGCCCTGAAGCGCGCCGGCGCGATGCCCTTGGCCCGGTATCCGGCCAGCGCCTGCTCGATCGCGGCACGGTCGGCCGGCAGGTCGGGGTGCACTCCACCCCGCTGTTCGCCGTTTCCGTTCACCAGCGGCAGATCGAGATAATCCACCGTGTCCGCTTTGGTTGCACCCATGCTGCCGAGCACGAGCGCCGCCACGACCATGAGCACGCGCATGAACGCGAACTGTATCCGGATCAAGCAGCCTTTCCGTTCACATGAGCACCCGGTCAAGTGATGTTTTGCGCTTTCGTTAGCACTTCCGGTACCGATGGGGCCATAAATCTCAACAGGGCTACTCCTTATGCCTATAACGTTTGGGCGTGACTCTTGAGGTTTCCTTGATCGAGGCGGTTCGAGCGGGACTCGAGGAGCGCGCGGATCCGGTGAAGGCACTGGAGATGCAGGCGTACATGAAGTCCGGGATGCCGTTCCTGGGCGTGCAGAAACCGGGACGGGTGGCGCTGCTGAAGTCGCTGCCCCAGTTGCACGACCGGGACGAGTGGCTCGACGCGATCCGGACGTTGTGGCGCGAGGCGGCCTATCGCGAGGAGCGCTACATCGCGTTGTCACTGAGCGGTGATCGCCGATTCCAGTCCGTTGATCTGCTGCCGTGGTTCGACGAGATGATCGTGACCGGCGCGTGGTGGGACTACGTCGACGAGATCGCGTCGAAAAGGGTAGGGCCGTTGCTGCGTTCGACGCCGGACGTCGTGCGGCCGTTGATGCTCGAGTGGTCGGCCGACGCGGACAGGTGGCGCCGCCGGACGTCGGTGATCTGCCAGCTCGGGTCCAAGGGCGCGACCGACGTGGAACTGCTGACGGCGTGCGTCGACGCCAACGTGGACGATCCCGACTTCTTCCTGCGCAAGGGGATCGGGTGGGCGCTGCGGGAGTTCGCGAAGACCGAACCGGGCTGGGTGCGCTCGTTCGTCGAGGCGCGGCCGGGGCTGTCGCCGTTGTCACGGCGCGAGGCCTTGAAGCATCTCCAGTGTGCGGACGCGGGTGCTGAGCCAGTCCGCGAGCGGCTGACTAGTGCCCTACGCCGGAAGTCCGCCGCTGAAGTCCCTGCCGTTTGTGCCGCACGCGGGGCGCTTTCGTGCGCGTGGAGCGCACGAAAGCGCCCCGCGTGCAGTTGATGACGGCGTGGCTGAGGCCCCGCGACGTTGATGAGGGGAGCTTTCCCAAACCTGAGGTTGATGAAAGCTCCCCTCATCAACCTTCATACTTTGATGACGAATTTCCGGCGCAGGACACTAGCCGTGTTTCGCGCGACCCGAGTAGGTGAGCGGGAAGACGAGCTCGGCGCACGCGGCCGGGACGTCGGCGGCGACCTCGACCCTCATGGCGACCTCGACCGCGCCTCCCGCGGGGATCTCCACGATGTCGGTGAGCGGCACGACCGTCAGCACGCCGGACGGGCAGCCCTCGACGCGCTGCTGGGTGCCGTCGAGCGGCTGACCGGGGACCGCCGACAGGCTCTCGACGATGATGACGACGGGGTTGGGGTTGGACAGCCGCACCTTGCGCTCGCCCACGGCACCCGGCGTGAGCTCCACGGGAGCGCCGGAGATGTCGTTGATCTCGAACGGCTTGAGCTGCTGCATGCCCGACTCGCCGCTGCTCACGGAATACGCCATCGCGGGCAGTTTCGGCTCGGGCCACGTGAGGTGCATGGCCGCCACGACCGCGGCGCCGACCATGAGGATCGTCAAGGACACGGCGATCTCAAGGCGCGGACCCAGACTACGCATGGCGCAACTCTCCAGAGTTGTTGCTCCCAGGCGGTGGGTTCGCCTCTAGCTCCCCACCGGACCGGCGACCATACTCGCCCGGTGGTTCATCGCTTCGCCCCTCGGCCCTAGCGGGCCGCGCCGCCAATCTTGGAGAAGCTTCACGTACTGCGCAAGCGTCTGACGGGCGCCGATTTCCCCTTGTAATGCGGGACCTTTGGCACCTTGACAGCTACGCAGGGCTACCACCTGCTGATTTGATCCCAAATCCCGACTTGCGGGACTCAGCCGATCGAGCGAACTTTGACGGGCAAATTTATCTGCGTGTGACTCGTGGACCAGCTGCGGACCGCGGCGTGGACTCCTGCGTGACCCGGTGAACGCGACTCCGGACCTTTCCCTGTTGCCACAATACTGTGTACATAAAGTTACGCCGTACGGGCACCCGTCCAACGCGTGAGGCCCGGGATCCTCGAAGGATTCCGGGCCTCACGCGGTCTGACCGATCAGGCGCGCAGAGTCGCACCCAGGCGCTCGCCGGCGGCGGCGACGGCGGCGTCGCGGGCCGAAGTCGCCTCCTCCACCGTCAGCGTGCGGTCCGGCGCGCGGAAGCGCAGGGAGTACGCGAGCGACTTCTTGCCCTCGCCCGCCTGCTCCCCCGTGTAGACGTCGAACAGGCGGATGTCCTCGAGCAGGTCGCCCGCGGACGCGCCCAGGACCTCGGACACCGACTGCACCGGCACGGACGCGTCGACGACCAGCGCGACGTCCAGCAGCACCGGCGGGTACGCCGACACCATCGGGGCCGGGCGGTGGTCGTCCAGCGGCAGCGCGTCGAGGTCGAGCTCGAACGCCACGGTCCGCTTGGGCAGGCCGAGCGCCTCGATCACCTTCGGGTGCAGCTCACCGGCGTGGCCGACGGGCCAGTCGCCGACCCGCAGCTCGGCGCAACGGCCGGGGTGCCACGGCAGCAGGTCCGACGCCACGACGCGCAGCTGCACGCCGTAGGCCTGAGCGGCGCGGCGGGCGGCCTCGACGGCGTCCGACCAGTCGGCGACGGCGCCCTTGCCCCACCAGCCGGCCAGTTCGCGGTGGCCCGTGAGCACACCGGCGACGTGCAGCGGCTGGTTCGGCAGCGCGGCCAGCAGCGAGGCCACCTCGGCCTCGGTCGGCCGGCGGTCCACACCCAGCGACGGCACGGGGACCTGCTGGGCGCGCGGCAGCGTCACCTGGGCGATGTTGTAGAGCGAGACGTCCTTGGCACCACGGGCGAGGTTGCGCTGGAGGGTCTCCAAAAGGCCCGGCAGCAACGTCGTCGCCAGGACGTTCTTGTCCGCCTCCAGCGGGTTCAGCACGCCGACCGTGTTGCGGCGGATGTCGTCCGCCGACAGGCCGAAGGCGTCGAACACCGACGGGTCGATGAACGGGAACGGCTTGACCTCGACGAACCCGTCCTCGGCCAGCGTGCGCCACACCGTGCGGCGACGGCGCTGCTGCTCGGTCAGGCCGCGACCGGCGGGAGCGGGCGGCAGCACCGACGGAATCGTGTCGTAGCCTTCCAGGCGCAGCACCTCCTCCACCAGGTCGGCGGGCTGCACGAGGTCGGAACGCCACGTCGGCGGCACGGCCGTGACGATCGTCTGGCCCTCCTCCGAGGTGGTCACCGAGACCTGGCAGCCGATCTGGCCGAGACGGCGGGCCGTGACGCCCCGCGCGTACCGGACGCCGGCGATGCGGTCCGGCAGGTCGATCGGCATCGACACCGGCGCGGGCAGCGCGGGCGCGCCCACGTCGGTGCGGCCGGGCTTGATCTGGCCCTCGGCGTAGTGGTTGAGCAGCTTCGCGGCCCGCTCCAGCGCGACGGGCGCGAGAGCCGGGTCGACGGTGCGCTCGAAGCGCTTCGCGGCCTCGGACGGCAGCTTGTGCCGGCGGACCGTGCGCGCGATGGACGCCGGGTCCCAGTTCGCGGCTTCCAGCAGGATGTCCGAGGAGTTGTCGCCGACCTCGGTCGACGCACCGCCCATGACACCGGCCAGCGAGATCACGCCGGAGTCGTCGGCGATCACGATGTCGTCGGAGTCGAGCGCACGGACCTGGTCGTCCAGCGTCGTGAGCTTCTCCCCCGTCAGCGCACGGCGCACCGTCAGCGCGCCGGACAAGGACGCCGCGTCGAACGCGTGCAGCGGCTGGCCCAGTTCGAGCATCACGTAGTTCGTGACGTCGACCGGCAGCGAGATCGAGCGCATGCCCGCGAGCATCAGGCGGCGGCGCATCCACCACGGCGTCGGCGCCGTCGGGTCGACACCGGTGACGCGGCGCGCGACGAACCGCGAGCAGCCGGGACGGTCCTCGACGTGGACCGGCCACGCCTCGCCCTCGGGCTCGGGGATCTCGACCACGCCGGGGTCGCCGAACGGCACGTCGAGCGCGCACGCGATCTCACGGGCGAGGCCGCGGACCGAGAACGCGTAACCGCGGTCCGGGGTCGGCGCGAGCTCGATGACGCTGTCGTTCAGGCCGAGCAGCTCCAGCGCGTCGTCGCCGGGCTGCGCGGTGCCGGTGGGCAGCACGAGGATGCCGGAGTGGTCGTCGCCGATGCCGAGCTCGTCGGAGGCGCAGATCATGCCCTGCGACACGCGGCCGTACGTCTTGCGCTCGGAGATCGCGAAACCACCCGGCAGCACGGCGCCGGGCAGCGCGACGACGACCGAGTCGCCCTCGACGAAGTTCGTGGCACCGCAGATGATCTGGTTGACCTGCTCGGGGCCGACCTCGACCTTGCAGTAGCGGATCGGCTTCTTGAACTCGGTGAGCTCCTCGATCTCGACGACTCGACCGGCGACGATCGGGCCGGTCACGGGACCGAGCGGGCTCACCTCCTCGACCTCGATGCCGATGCGGGTGAACGCCTCGGCGAGTTCGTCGGGTGTGGGGACCTCGTCGAAACCGAGGTGTTCGACCAGCCAGCTGACCGGGACGCGCATCCGGATCAGGCCTCCGTTCCGAAAGGCTGCGTGAAGCGGACGTCGCCCTCGACCATGTCGCGCATGTCGGGAAGGCCGTTGCGGAACTGCAGGGTGCGTTCCAGGCCCATGCCGAACGCGAAGCCGGAGTAGACGTCCGGGTCGACACCGGTGGCGCGCAGCACGTTGGGGTTGACCATGCCGCAGCCGCCCCACTCGACCCAGCCGGCGCCGCCCTTCTTCTCCGGGAACCAGACGTCGACCTCGGCCGACGGCTCGGTGAACGGGAAGAAGCTCGGGCGCAGGCGGGTCTTCGAGTCCTCGCCGAACATGGCGCGGGCGAACGCGTCGAGCGTGCCCTTGAGGTGGCCCATCGTCAGGCCCTTGTCGACCGCGAGGCCCTCGACCTGGTGGAACACCGGGGTGTGCGTCGCGTCGAGCTCGTCGGTGCGGAACGTGCGGCCGGGGCACACGACGTACACCGGCAGCTCGCGGTCCAGCAGCGTGCGGGCCTGCACGGGCGAGGTGTGCGTGCGCAGGACCAGCTGCGAGTCACCCGGCGCGATGTAGAACGTGTCCTGCATCGAGCGGGCCGGGTGGTCCTTGCCGAAGTTCAGCGCGTCGAAGTTGAACCACTCGGTCTCGAGCTCGGGGCCTTCGGCGATCTCGTAGCCCATGGCCACGAAGACGTCGCCGATGCGCTCTGCGAGCGTGGTGATCGGGTGGCGCGCGCCGCGCGGGAAGCGGTCCCAGGGCAGCGTGACGTCGACGGACTCCTCGCGCAGGACACGCTCGTCGCGCTCGACCTGGAGCACGGCGAAGCGCTCCTCGAACGCGGTCTTGATCGCGGACTGCGCCTCGTTCACCCGCTTGCCGGCCTCGGCCTTGGCCTTGGGGGGCAGGGCACCGATCTCGCGACGGGCCAGCAGCACGGGCGACCGGTCACCGAGGTGGCCGGGCTTGACCGCGGCGAGCGCCTCGAGGTCGGCCGCTCCGGCGAACGCCTCGCGCGCCTTCCGCACGGCCGCGTCGAGGTGCTCGGCCGACAGCGCCGCGACCTGCTTCGGGTCGTACGGGTCGTTGGCTCCGGACATGGTTTGTGGACAGCTCCCAGTTCGATGCACACGGGGGACTACTCGATAATCAACAGGCCGATCCTAGTCGGTGCCGTCTTGACCGCTCTGGGCGCTTCGGTTAAAGAGCGGCACCGGCCCCTCGATCGTCCCTAGGATGGGCGGCATCATGTCGCACACCTTCCGCGTCGACCTGCGCGGCATCATCGACCTGCTCAGCCACCACCTGTACAGCAGCCCGCGCGTCTACGTGCGGGAACTGCTGCAGAACGCCGTCGACGCGATCACGGCGAGGCGCGAGCTCGACCCGTCGTGCCCCGCCGACATCACGATCACCTGCGGTCCTGAGCTGACGATCACCGACACCGGCGTGGGGCTCACCGAGGACGAGGTCCACGAGCTGCTGTCCACGCTCGGCCGCACCTCCAAGAGGGATGACCTGGGATTCGCCCGCGAAGGGTTCCTCGGCCAGTTCGGCGTCGGCATGCTGTCGTGCTTCCTCGTCGCCTCGTCCGTGACGGTGATCACGCGGTCCGCCCGCGGTGGCCGGGCGGTGCGGTGGGAGGCGGACTCGTCCGGCAACTACACGGTGTCCGAAGTAGACACTGCGGACGGTGTGCCGGTCGGCACGACCGTGCGGCTGAGTGCGTCGCGGGGCAACGAGCACTGGCTGGAAGCCGACGTCGTGCGGCCGTTGGTGAGCGACTACGGCGATCTGCTGCCGGCCGTCGTGACGCTGGACGGCGCGGCGGTCACCCGTGGCGTGCGCCCGTGGGACAGCCTCGAAGACGGAGAGGACGCCGACCTTTCCGAGTACTGCGAGCAGGTCTTCGGGTTCAAGCCCTTCGAGGCGATCCCGATCGAGGTCGAGGCGGCGGGACTGACCGGTGTCGCGTTCGTGCTGCCGTCCGGTGTGCACCCCGGCACGCGCCAGACGCACCGGGTGTACCTGAAGCGGATGCTGGTCGGCGACAACGTCGAGGGCCTGCTGCCGGACTGGGCGTACTTCGTGCGGTGCGTGGTCGACGCGTCCGCGATCCGGCCCACGGCGTCACGCGAGTCGCTGTACCAGGACGAGATGCTGCTGGCGGTGCGCGAGGAGCTGGGCGAGCAGATCCGCGACTGGCTGATCCGGCTGGACGCGATCGAGCCGCGCCGGGCCGGTGAGCTGCTGGCCGCGCACCACCTGGGCATCAAGTCGCTGGCCCGCTCGGACGACGAGATGCTGCGGCTGGTCGAGCGGTGGCTGCCGTTCGAGACGACCGAGGGCGCGATCCCGTTGCGGCAGTTCAAGCGCAAGCACGGCGCGATCCTCTACATCCCGGACGTCGACGAGTTCCACCAGCTCGCGCCGGTCGCGGCCGCGCAGGGGCTGGGCCTCGTGAACGCGGGCTACGCCTACGACATGGAGTTGCTGAACCGGCTGAGCGCCCTGGACGGCCCGGCCGTCGCGCGCCGGGTGGCTCCCAGCGAGTTGCTGGCGGCGCTGGCCGATCCGGAACCGGGCATCGAGACGGCGCTGCGGCTGCGGCTCTCCGAGGGCGCGGCGGCGCTGGACCGGCACGACTGCGACGCGGTGATCCGCGACTTCGACCCGGTCTCGTTGCCCGCCCTGCTGATCACCAACGCGGAGCAGCAGCGCAAGCTCGACACCGAGCAGACGGCGGAGGAGGTGACGGACCCGTTGTGGGCGGAGCTGCTCGGGCAGCTGACCGCGGGCTCCAGTTCGTCGCGCCCCGAGCAGCTGGTCCTCAACTGCCGCAACCCGCTGGTGCAGCGGCTGGCCCGGCTGACCGAACCGGCCCTGGTGGAGCTGACGCTCGAATCTCTGTACGTGCACGCCGTTCTGCAGGCTCGGCGAGCGATGCGACCGAAGGACACGGCGGCGCTGAACCGCTCGTTCCTGGAACTGCTGGACCGCGCCGTAGGGGGCAAGTGAACATGGCCGACTTCACCGCCGAGGACGCGGAGCGCGCGTTCCTGGAGGCGTACAACATGCCCACGGGCATGCCGAAGCACGAGGCGCTGGAACGGGCCGCGCGCATGTCCGACGCGCTCGGGCACCTGCCGCTCGGCGTCTCGTGCCGCACGGCGCTGATCGACTCGGCGTACTACCTGTCGCGCTACGACCTGATGCTCGCGCCGTTCGCATGGGTGCGGGCCGCCGAGGAGAAGGACCCCGAGGCGTTCAACGAGTACGAGGTCCACTCGCTGAACTGGGCGCACAAGTGGATCGCGACCGGGCTGCGCCGCGACCCGAAGTTCTCGCTGGAACAGCTGCAGGCCGTGATCGGCCAGCTCGCGGACCGCTACGGCAAGCTCGGTTTCTCGGTGCAGCCGGTGCACGGCGCCCGCGCCGAGTACGCCTACCACGTCGGTGACATGACGGGCCTCGCCGAGCAGCTCGGGCGTTACCTCGCAACGGAACGCGGGCCGATGGCGGACTGCGAGGCCTGCGTGATCGAGGAGCAGGTCTGGATGCTGGCGCGCCTCGGCCGCCACCAGGAGGCCGCCGCGCACGGCTGGGAGGGCCTGTCCGGCGACTCCGGCTGCGCCACCCAGCCGCAGGGCATCCTGTCCGCGCTGCTGTGGCCGTTGCTGGAAATCGGCGAGCTCGAGAAGGCCGCGCACGCGCACACCACGGCGTACCGGTTGATCAAGGACGACGAGATCACCTCGTACGTGCACGAGCACATCCGGTTCTGCGCGCTGACGGGCAACCTCGCGCGCGGCGAGGACATCCTGCGCCGCTCGCTGCACAAGGTGACGGGCGTGCAGCTGCCGGCCGACGAGATGTCGTTCGCGGAGTGCGCTTCCGTGCTGTTGCAGCGCCTTCCGGCCGACACCGTGTTCGAGGTCCCCGCGGTCGGTTCGCGGACGGCCGCCGAGCTCCTCGACCGGCTGTCGAAGCGGGCTCTGCAGCTCGCCAAGCAGTTCGACGAGCGCAACGGCACGCCGGCGTGGCTCGAGCGGATCACGAAGTCGCTGGAGCAGAAGGACTACCCGGCGGTGGAGCTCGCCGTGCCGGCCGCGCCGGTCACCGCTCCCGCCGAGGAGTCCGTCGTGTTCGGCGACCCGGTGGAGATCGCCGAGTCGATGGTGACGCTGTACGAGCAGGGCGACTTCGTGAAGGCGCGGCGGATGCTCGACTCGCTGCCCGCGGACATGGACTCGTTGCTGCCGCCCGGCCTCGCCGCGCACGCGGGCATCCGGCGGATGACGACCGGGCTCGTGCCGTTCGACCCGGCGGCGTTCGACGAGCTGCTGACGGCGCTGCCCGCCGACCTCGCGCTGCGCTACCAGGCGCGGCTCGCGATGGGGCTCCCGGACGGCCAGGCGCTCGCCGAGCGGTGCCTGGCCGAGGCGGCGACGGACTACACGCGAACGGTTGCGGCACTGTCGCTGGCCGAGCTGTACGACGACGCGCACGCGCACGAGCAGGCGAACGAGATGATCGCGCTGGCGTCCTCTTTGGACGTTCCGGAGCTGCGCGGCCGGGTCGCGGTCGAGACGGCCGAGCACAAGGCGCGGCAGCAGGACCTCGAAGGCGCGTACGCGGACGTCCTGGCGGTCATGGCGGGCGACATCCCGTTGAACGCCCGGTTCGAGGGCTTCCGGCTGCGGTTGCGGCTGGAGACGTTGCTGCGCAAGGTTCCCGAGGCGGTGGCGACGGCACGGGAGTTCGTGGCGGCGTTCCCGCTGCCGGAATCCGCGGAGGCGCGCTGGTACCAGGTCGCGGCGATCCAGGAACTGGACCAGGAAGGGGCCTGCCTGGGCGATCTGCGCGAGGCCGTGGCGATCTCCCGCGTGCACCTCTCCCCCGGCCACACCGCGCACTTCTGCTTCGCGCTGAGCGGCGGCTACGTGCAGACGGACCGGTTCGTCGAGGCAGCCGAGGTCCTGGAGGAGTCGTTGCGGCTGCTGCAGGAAGGCCAGGAGGACCTGCGGCTGCAGGTGGTGTTCCGGCTCGGCCAGGTGTGCCGCAAGCTGGGTGAGCTCCCGGCGGCCGAGCGGTACCTGCGCGAGGCGGCCGAACTGCTGCCGCCCGAGGAGACGGGGCGCCGGGCGTTCCTGCTCGACGCGCTCGCTTCCGTGCAGGGCCAGTTGGACAAGCACGACGAGGCCATCGCGTCCTGGCGCGCCGGTGCCGCGTTGTGGCAGCAGGAGGGCAACCTCTCGGAGGCGATCGGCTCGCTGGTCGAGCTGGCGTCGAGCCTGCCCGACGACGAGATCACCGAGACCAGGGCCGCCGTGGACGACGCCGAGGCGTTGCTGCCGTCGCTGGACGAACCGGCGGAGATCACCCGGCGCCAGGCCGAGATCGCCGCCATCCGCGCGTGGGTGCACGGCCAGGCCGGTGAGTTCGCGCTGGCGATGAAGCAGTACCGCGACGCCGAGGCACTGGTGGTGTCGCTGGGCGACGAGGGCTGGCGGGTGTTCGTCGTGCTGAAGGCGGCGCACGTGCTGCTCATCGCCGACGACGCGGCGGGAGCGGAAGCCGAGGCACGCCGGGCGGCATCGCTGCTGCCCGACGACAACCAGGCCGGGAACGTGCTCTCGATGTTGTCGGAGGCGTTGCGGCGCCAGAACAAGCCGTCCGGCACCGATCCGCTGGTGCGCGAGCTGACCGCTCGGCTGGACTAGTTGATGAGGGGAGCTTTCATAAACCTCAGGTTTATGAAAGTTCCCCTCATCAACAAGACAATGCCTTCTCGTAGGCGACCTCGAACGCCTTCTCGGCGGGCACCTCGATGTGCGGGACCACTCCGACGCCCTCCCAGTTGGTGCCGGAGATCGGGTTGACGGCGCGGCCGTTGGGAACCGCGGACTTGAGGTGCGGGCCGACCCGGTAGCGGTCGCCGGGGTGGGCGCCGCCCCTGGTGGTCTCGCCGATGAGGGTGGCGCGCTCGTTCTGCTGGAGGTTGTAGCTCAGTTCCTCCCCACCGGAGAACGTGCGGGCGCTGGTGAGGACGTAGACGGGCTTCGTGCCGCCGAACTTCGGGCCCGGCACGTGCGGCAGCGTCCAGAACTGGTGGGTGGAGTCTTCAGGACGGTTGTAGATGTCGTTGAGGTGCACGGGTTCGTCGAACAGGTAGCTGCAGATCAACGCGACCGTGTGCGGGTCGCCACCGCGGTTCTCACGCAGGTCGAGGATCAACGCGTTCGTGTGCGCGACGAGGTTCATCGCGGCGACGTAGGCCGGCGTGGCGATCTCGGCGTCGTGCAGCAGGCGGATCTCGAGCAGGCCGACGTTGCCTTCGAGCCGCTCGATCCGGTGGATGCCGAACGCGTCGAGCTCGGCTTCCTTCTTGTAGGCCACCGGGTCCCAGGCCGACTCCTGGCCGGTCTCGGGGACCTCTTCGGCGCTGTAGAGCAGGCGGAGGTGCTTGTCGCCGTTGACGCTCTGCAGGTCCGCGGTCACCCTGGCCGCGAACTCCTCATCGTCCACATCGGAGTACGCACCCTCGTCGAGACGGGCCCGGACGACCTTCGCGATCTCGTTGGCCGTGTCCGGGAAGACGTAGTAGGAGGCGAGCTGGGAGCACAGGACTTCGATCTCTGGTTCGCGCACGGGGCGCACAGTAGCGGCGCGCCCGGCGTCCGTCAGCTCAATTCCGCTGGTCCCGCGCGGAGGCGTAGAGGCACACCGCGGCGGCCGTCGCGAGGTTCAGGCTCTCGGCGGCGCCGTACAGCGGCACCTTCAGCGAGGTGTCCAGCTTCGCGATGACGTCGTCGGGCAGGCCGTGCGCCTCGCTGCCGAAGACCCACGCGGTGGGCTGCTCGAGTTCGCCGTTCGCCGATGCCTCGACCAGGTCCTGCTTCGCGTAGCCGTCGGCGGCCACGAGCCTCAGCCCGGCCTGGCGGCAGGCGGCGAAGACCTCGTCGGCGTCGCGGGAACGGGCGATCGGCAGGTGGAAGAGCGAGCCGGTGGAGGCGCGCACGCACTTGCCGTTGTGCGGGTCGACCGTGTCGCCCGCGAAGATCACCGCGTCCGCTCCGGCAGCGTCGGCCACGCGCGTGACGGTGCCCGCGTTGCCGGGGTCGGAGACGCCGTGGAGCACGGCGACGAGCCGTGGGGTGCCCTGCAGCGCGGCTTCGAGCGACTGCGGGACCGCGTCGCACACGGCGACGATGCCTTGGGGCGTCACGGTTTCCGACAGCGACTCGGCGGCCTTGACGGTGACCTCGCTGATCCGGATGCCCCGCTCGGAGGCGCTCTGGAGCAGTTCGGTGTTGCGTTCCGCGGCCGGCGCCGTGACGAAGAGTTCGTGCACCTCGCCGCCCTGCCAGGCGAGTGCCTCGCGCACGGCCTGGGCGCCCTCGACGAGGAAGCGACCTGCCTTGTCGCGGCCCTGGCGGCGGGTCAGGTGGCGAGCAGCAACGACCCGAGGTGTCCGTTCGGTGAACGGATCTGCCTCGGGTCGGTTGCTGTCGCGAGGGTGCTGGCTCAGGCCTGGTCCCCGGCAGGAGCGTTCACGTCGGCCGGGAGCGCCTTGCGGGCGATCTCGACGAGCGCCGTGAAGGCGGTGGCGTCGTGGACGGCGAGGTCCGCGAGGATCTTGCGGTCGACCTCGACACCGCCCAGGCGCAGGCCCTGGATGAGGCGGTTGTAGGTCATGCCGTTCGCACGGGAAGCAGCGTTGATGCGCTGGATCCACAGCTTGCGGAAGTCGCCCTTGCGCGCACGGCGGTCGCGGTACGCGTAGTTGAGCGAGTGGAGCACCTGCTCCTTGGCCTTGCGGTACAGCCTCGAGCGCTGGCCGCGGTAACCGCTGGCCAGTTCGAGAACGGTACGACGCTTCTTCTGGGCGTTTACAGCCCGCTTGACGCGTGCCACGGGTACATCCTGTCGATCTCATGGGAACCGGAGTTCGCCGGAATGTTCGGCGCTAACGGTTCCCGAGTTAGCTAAGGGGTGTCGAAGCGGGTCAGAGACCGAGCAGCTTCTTGATGCGCGGGGCGTCGTGGTCCGACACGACCGCGGTGCCGCTCATGCGACGCGTCACCTTGCTGGACTTCTTCTCCAGGATATGGCGCTTGCCGGCCTTCTCCCGGAGGATCTTGCCGCTGCCCGTGACCTTGAAGCGCTTCGAGGTCCCGCTGTGCGTCTTGTTCTTCGGCATTTCCGTCCTCGTCTCGTGCTACCCACCGGGATCGGGGGCGGGCGTGCGTCCTATGCCTCTTCCGAAGCGGTGTCGTCCGCCTCGGTCGCGTCGTCGTCCTGCTTGACCACGCGCGGCTTGATGTTCTTGTGCGGCGCCAACACCATGATCATGTTGCGACCGTCCTGCTTGGGGTTCGACTCGACGAAGCCGAGCTCCGCGACGTCCTCCGCCAGCTTCTGCAGAAGCCTGTACCCGAGTTCGGGGCGCGACTGCTCGCGACCGCGGAACATGATGGTCACCTTGACCTTGTTCCCGTGCGAGAGGAAGCGGGCCACGTGGCCCTTCTTCGTCAGGTAGTCGTGCGGGTCGATCTTCGGGCGGAGCTTCTGCTCCTTGATGACCGTCAGCTGCTGGTTCCGACGCGACTCGCGAGCCTTCTGCGCGGTCTCGTACTTGAACTTGCCGTAGTCCATGAGCTTGCAGACCGGCGGGCGAGCCTGAGCGGCGACCTCGACGAGGTCGAGATCCGCTTCCTGCGCGAGTCGGAGCGCGTCCTCGATGCGAACGATCCCGACCTGCTCACCATTCGGCCCGACCAGACGAACTTCCGGCACCCGGATGCGGTCGTTGATGCGCGGCTCGGTGCTGACGGGTGCACCGCGGTTCGAGGGACTTGTCATTCACGTCCTTTGAGACTCGGTTGCGCCAAAAACAAGAGCCCCGTCACCGTCTCCCGGTGAAGGGGCCCGCTTCCGACCGATCGCACCTCAGAACAACCAGCACCCGTGTGCCTGTCGCCTGGAGGACCGGACCCGGCCACCTCAAGAAGCGGTGAACGCGGGTGGGAGCGGGGCTCCACTTGCCGCTCTCGCACTAACGAGAGCTGGTCGCGTCCGAAATACTAGCAGACGCTCTTGTCAACCCCCGCATCGCGGGCCTGTGACGCAGGCCCTCCCCGGCGGCTTGCTTGAATGGGGCGTGACCGATCCGCTTGAAGACAGCATCCGTGACCTGGGCGATGTCCCCAGCATCGAGGTGATCAGCCGGGCCGCGGTGATGCTGCTGTCCGCCGCCGCGGAGCGCCTGGGCCTCGCCGACCCGGACCCCGACAACTCCCCGCGCCGCGACCTCGACGAGGCCCGCCGCCTGATCACCGGCCTCGCCGGCCTGGTCACGGCGACCTCCGAGTACCTCGGCCCGCACGCCGCCCCGCTGAAGGACGGCCTGCAGTCGGTGCAGCGCGCGTTCCGCGAGGCCTCGGCCGTGCCCGACGAGCCCGGCCAGGGCCCCGGCGAGAAGTTCACCGGTCCCGTCTACTGATCCGCTCGCACGACGACCGGCTCCCACGGCTCCGCCCTGACCTGGAAGACCGCACTGGACCGTTGTCCGGTGGCGGCCCGGAAGGTGATGGCGGAGCCGTTGTGGAGCGGCCCGAGCTCGAGGTGCTCGGCGGGCGGTTCGTCGTACTGCGAGAGCCCGAGCACCCGTGATCCCGGCACCACCGACACGGTGAGCTGCTCGATGACGGCGGGCCCGCCGAAGTAGCTGAGCCGAAACTCGTCCGGCGCGCCGGGCGTGATCGCGAACGTCGGCATGCCCCGCTTGCTGCGCTCGACCGCGATGAGCTCGGTGATCTCGTTGATCTGCGCCGTCGCCTGCTGCGCGGTGAACTGCGCTTCGTCCGCCAGCATCCGGGACGCCGCGGCCTCTTCGGCGGCCTTCCCCACGGCCTCCTCGGCCTTCATCGCCGCCTTCTTGGCCTCCTCGGTGGCGTTCTTGGCCTGGAACGCACTGGCCGTGGCCTGCTCAACGGCCTTGCGCGCGGCCTGCGCCTCCTCCTGGGCCCTGCCCGCGGCGTTCTGCGCCTCCTGCGCGGCCGTCTGCGCGTGCTTTGCCTCGCGCGCCTGCCACAGTGCGACGGCCATGGCGCACATCGCCACCACCGCGGCGATCACAGCGATCGCGATCATGCCTTCACCCCCACCGAGGCCAGCTGACGCCGCGCCAGCTCGTCGATCACGTCCGTGTCCCCCGTCCGCCACGCCACGGCCGGGTCACCGTCGAACTTGCTCAACTGCCGGGGGCTGAGGCTTGTGAGCGCTCTCAGGGCCAGCAGGTCGGGCATGCCGCGCAGCCGTGCGGTGTTCGCCGCCTTGCGCGCGTACCGCAGGCGGACCGGCAGCCAGGTGATGAGCAGGAACAGGACCGGGATGACAACGATGGCGGTGGCAAGCCAGAAAGCACTGTCCTGGACCACGCTGATCTGCGCGTTGCCCGCGCTGGTCAGGGTTTCGCCGGCCTTGGTGCCGTTGCCCAGCGCACCCGCCAGGTCCTCGCCCACGAAGGGCACACCCCTGGCTTTGGCTGCCGCGTTGGTGAAGACGTCGCGGATGTCGCCGCCCGCGTTGACCAGGCCGTCTCCCGGGGCCCTGAGTTCCAGGACCCAGTCGTGGACGGTGGTGGCCACCCAGATCCAGAGCCCGACCCAGCCGACAGCGAGGAGGTCGGCCACCAACTGACGCGTGAACCTCGCCGGTCTGTCCGCGTACCACTTCATGGTGCGGATCGTGCCATGCGAGGCGTGCACGTCCCAGGGAGCGGGTGCCGCTCGCTCCCTCAGCACGGCCCGTCCTTCAGCGGTGCCACCACAACGTGGGCGCTCCTCGGTGAGCCGCTCCCCGGCGCTGAGCCGGCAGCACGGCAACGGCCCCGGCGGATCGCTCCGCCGGGGCCGCTTCCACACCGACGATCAGTCGACGACGGCCAGCGCGTCGATCTCCACGAGCAGACCGGCCGGGAGTCCTACGTAGACGGTCGTGCGGGCGGGTGCCGGGTCGGTGACGAACTCGCCGTAGACCTCGTTCAGCTCCGCGAAGTGCGCGGTGTCGGTGAGGTAGACGCGGATCATCACGACGTCGTCGATGGACGCGCCACCGGCGGCGAGGACGGCGTGCAGGTTCGCGAACGTCTGGCGCGTCTGCTCGGCGACGGTGGTGCCGACGATCTCGCCCGACTTCGGGTCGAACGCGACCTGTCCGGCCACCTGCAGGATGTTGCCCTTGCGCACACCCTGCGAGAAGCGGGCCACCGGCTGCGGAGCGTCAGCGGTCTTGATCTCAACCTTGGACAACGTAATTCCCCTTATCTTGGAACATAACCGCATTCGACTGATGCAGCTTCGGCGGTGGCGAGCAGGTCCGGCAGGTGCGAGAGCAGGCCGTCGTAGTCGAGCAGCACCTTCGGCACCGACATCGACACGGCCGCGAGCACCTCGCCCCGCGCGCCCTTGATCGGGGCGGCGATGCAGTGGATGAAGTCCTCGTGCTCGGAGTTGTCGACGGCGTAACCCTGGGCGCGCACGCGGTCCAGTTCGGCGAAGTACGCGGCCGGGCCGAGGATGGTGTTCTCGGTCAGGCGCGGGAACTCCATGCCGGACACCACCTTCTGCAGCGTTGGCCCCGGCAGGTCGGCCAGCAGGATCTTCGCCACGGCCGTGCAGTGCAACGGTGCGCGGCGCCCGATGCGCGAGTACATGCGCATCTGGTGCCTGGACTCGTACTTGTCGATGTAGATCACCTCACCGTCCTCGTAGGACGCGAGGTGGACGGTGTGGCCGAGACGGGAGTTGAGGTCGCGCAACGCGGGCTCGGCGGCGCGGCGGACGTCGCGTTCCTCCAGGGCTCGGTTGGCGAGGTCGAACAGCGCCGTGCCGAGGCGGTAGTGGTGCACGCCGTCGCGCTGCACGAAGCGGTGCGACTCGAGCGTGCGCAGCAACCGCAGCGTCGTGGACTTGTGGACGCCGATCACACCGGACAGCTCGTCCAGCGTCTTCGGGCCCGTCGCGAGCTGGCTCACCAGGGTGAGCGCTCTGTCGAGACTCTGGCTCATTCACACCTCCAGGCGGGCGGACGCCCAGGTCTGCGGGTCGGCGTGCAGCAGCGGAACCGTCACGTCGTCCGGCAAAGGATCTCCGACGTCCTCGGCGGTGAGCAAAGCGGTCGCCGCCTGCAGGTGCCCGGCGCGCAGCCGCACCGATGGCGACTCCCCCGCCAAGGTGGCCGCGAGGAAGCCCGCGGCGAACGCGTCGCCCGCGCCGACGGGTTCCACGACCTCGACTTCCAGCGCCGGTTCGAAGTACGACGCACCACCTTCCAGCAGCGTCGCACCGTCCGCCCCCTGCTTGACCACGAGCGACGACGGGCCGGGCAGCAGCTTCCGCAACCGGGCGGGGTCACCCGTGCCCCACACGAGTTCCGCCTCGTCGGAGCCCGCCAGCACGACGTCCGCCATGTCGGCGAGCTCCCGCAGCACGCGCGGGTCGCGCTCGGTCCACAGCGCGGGCCGCCAGTTCAGGTCGAACGAGATCCGGAACCCGTGCCGCGGCCGGCGCAGCAGCTCGCGCATCATCGCGAGGCACGAGTCGGACAGGGCGGCCGTGATCCCGCTGAGGTGCACCAGCCCGACCTCGCCGAGACCGAGCCGGTCGATCATCTCCAGCCCCATGCCCGAGGCCGCCGAGCCGCGCCGGTAGTAGCGCACCGGACTGCCGTGCGGCGAGGCCTCCTTGACGTAGAGGCCGGTCGGGCGCGCCGGGTCGATCCGGACGCGGGACACGTCGACGCCGAAGCCGCCCACCGCGTCGAGCACCGCCAGCCCGAACGAGTCGTCGCCCACAGCGCTGACCCACGACGACCGGACGCCGAGGCGCGTCAGGTGCACGGCGACGTTGGACTCGGCGCCACCGACGGCCCTGTGCCAGGTTCGCACCAGATGCACGGGACCGGGTTCAGCCGGAACCATCATCACCATGGTCTCGCCGAGACACACGACACCGCCGACGTGATCGAACCGCATGCGCGCTCCAGAGGTGTTCGTTGACGGCGGCGAGACCGAATGCTACACAACTCAGCATCACATCGCGCAATGGGAGTTGCAAAATATGCAACAACTGATGGAGATGGACCTCGCAGCCGTCGAGGACATCCGGTCGGAACAGGTCAGCTGGCGCTTCAAGGGCCTGCCGTCGAGCACGTTCGGGTCGACGATCGGTGAAGTCGCCGGCCGGCGCCTCGACCTGTTCGGCGACGAGTTCGTCGGGCCGTTCGTCGTGCTGGACGAGGACGCGCTGGCGCACAACCTGACGACGATGGCGAAGTGGTGCGACAACCACGGCGTCAAGCTGGCGCCGCACGGCAAGACCACGATGGCGCCGCAGCTGTTCCAGCGGCAGATCGAGCACGGCGTCTGGGGCCTCACCGCGGCCAACGCGTCGCAGCTGCGGGTCTACCGGGCGTTCGGGGTGAACCGGATCCTCCTGGCGAACCAGCTGCTCGACCCCGCCGCGCTGCGCTGGCTGGTCCGCGAGCTCGACCGGGACCCCGGCTTCGAGTTCAGCTGCTGGGCCGACTCCGAGGCCGGGGTCGCGCTGATGAGCGAGACGCTGCAGGAGCTCCAGCCGTCACGGCCGGTCGACGTGCTGGTCGAGCTCGGTGCCCCCGGCGGCCGGACGGGCGCGCGCGACCTGGAGACGGCGCTGGGCGTCGCGCGGGCGGTGGCCCAGAGCCCGGTGCTGCGACTGGTGGGCGCCGGCGGTTACGAGGGCGCGCTCGCGCACGACGCGTCCGAGTCGTCGCAGTCCATCGTGGACCGCTACCTGACCGACCTGCGCGCGCTCGTGCTGCGCCTGGCCGACGCCGGACTGCTCGACGAGCTGGACACGGTGATCGTCACCGCGGGCGGCAGCGCGTACTTCGACCAGGTCGCGACGACGCTGTCGCAGCCGTGGCCGATGCCGGTGACACCGGTGCTGCGCAGCGGTGCGTACATCACGCACGACGACGGCTTCTACCGCGGCATCTCGCCGTTCGCGCGGATCGGCGGCGTGGAGCCGTTCCGCCCGGCCCTGCGGGCCTGGGCCCAGGTGACGTCACGGCCGCAGCGCGACCTGGCGTTGCTGACGATCGGCAAGCGCGACGCGTCGTTCGACGAGGGCCTGCCGGAACCTCAGCTCGTCCGCCGCGGCGACGGCGCGATCGCCCCGCTGACGGGGGCGAGGATCACCGCGCTGAACGACCAGCACGCGTTCCTCCAGTTGGGCCCCGAGGCCACGGTCCGCGTCGGCGACTGGATCGGTCTCGGCCTGTCGCACCCCTGCACGGTGTTCGACAAGTGGCAGCTGATCCCGGTCGTGCAGGGCACGACCGTGGTCGACCTGATCCGCACCTACTTCTAGAAGGAGTGCACCGATGGACGACGTCGTCCTGCGCGGACCACTGATCGCCGACGGCACCGGCGCACCCGCCTACCAGGCGGATGTGGGGATCAAGGACGGCGTCATCTCGTCCATCGGGAACGGGGTGAGCGCCACGCGGTCGATCGACGCGGACGGGCTGGTGCTCGCGCCGGGGTTCATCGACATGCACTCGCACTCGGACCTGCGGGTCCTCGCCGAGCCCGACCACCTGGCGAAGGTCTCGCAGGGCGTCACGACCGAGGTGCTCGGCCAGGACGGCCTGTCGTACGCGCCGGTGGACGACGAGGTGCTCGCGACGTTGCGCGGCCAGCTCGCCGGGTGGAACGACGACCCGCCGGGCTTCGACTGGAACTGGCGTTCGGTCGGCGAGTACCTCGACCGGCTCGACCAGGGCATCGCGGTGAACGCCGCGTACCTCGTGCCGCAGGGAACGCTGCGGATGCTCGTCGTCGGCTGGGACGACCGGCCGCCGACCGAGTCCGAAATGGACACGATGAGGTCCGTTCTCGCGCAGTCGCTCGCCGAGGGCGCGATGGGCATGTCGTCCGGGCTCACCTACACGCCGGGCATGTACGCGGACACGTCCGAGCTCGTACGGCTCTGCGAGGTGGTCGGGCAGCACAACGGCTTCTACAGCCCGCACCACCGCAGCTACGGCGCCGGCGCGTTGGAGGCCTACGCCGAGATGGTGGACGTCTCGAAGCGCTCGGGCTGCGCGCTGCACCTCGCGCACGCGACGATGAACTTCCCGGTCAACAAGGGCAAGGCACCGGAACTGCTGGCGTTGCTGGACGACGCCATGGCGAACGGTGCCGACATCTCGCTCGACACCTACCCGTACCTGCCGGGCGCGACCTATCTGAGTGCGCTGCTGCCTTCGTGGGCCACCGAAGGCGGGCCGGAGAGGGCGCTGGCGAGGTTGTCCGATGTGGACACCCGCGAGCGCATCCGGGCCGAGATCGAGGAGACCGGGTCGGACGGCTGCCACGGCGTGCCGGTCGACTGGGACTCCATCGAGATCAACGGCGTCCGCAACGAGCGCAACGCGCACCTCGTCGGCTCCAGCGTGCTCCGGTCGGCGACCCGGCTGGGACGCGCGCCGGGCGAGCTGTACTTCGACGTGTTGGTCGACGAGCGGATGGGTACCTCGTGCCTCATGCACGTGGGGCACGAGGAGAACGTGCAGGCGATCATGAAGCATCCGGCGCACACCGGCGGCAGCGACGGGCTGCTGGTCGGCGACCGGCCACATCCGCGCGCGTGGGGCACGTTCCCCCGGTACTTCGCGCGCTACGTCCGCGAACTGGGCGTGCTGAGCCTGGAGGAGTGCGTCGAGCACCTCACCGGCCGCGCGGCCAAGCGTTTGCGGCTCACCGACCGAGGTCTGGTCCGCGAGGGCTACGCGGCCGACCTGGTGCTGTTCGACCCCACGACGATCGCCGACACGGCGACGTTCGACGAGCCGCGACAGCAGGCCGCCGGCATCCCGTACGTGTTCTGCAACGGGGTGACGGTGATCGACGACGGAACCGCCACCGGCTCATTGCCAGGCCATTCACTCAGGAGCCGCCCGTGATCGACTGGTTGCAACACTCAACAGGGGGCTTGCTCACCCTCGCGGTAGTCAGCATCGCGGTGCTGCTGCTACTGATCATCAAGTTCAAGGTCGAGCCGTTCATCGCGCTGATCGTCGTGGCGCTGCTGGTCGCCCTCCTGGCCGGCGTGCCGGTGGAGCAACTGGTCGGGTCGGCGCAGAAGGCCTCGGACTCGTTGCTGGAGAAGGGCTTCGGCTCGATCCTCGGGCACATCGCCGCGATCATCGGTCTCGGCACGCTGCTGGGCGCGATCCTCGAGGCGTCCGGTGGCGCGCAGGTCCTGATGGACAAGCTGATGAACGCGTTCGGCGAGAAGAAGGCACCGGTCGCGATCGGTCTCGCGGGCCTGATCTTCGGTGTGCCGGTCTTCTTCGACATCGGCATCTTCGTGCTCGCACCGCTCGTCTACGTGGCGGCCAAGCGCAGCGGCAAGTCGATCGTGCTGTTCAGCATGCCTTTGCTGGCAGGCCTTTCGGTCATGCACGCGTTCATGCCACCGCACCCGGGACCAGTGGCGGCGGCCGGTCTGCTGGGCGTGTCGCTCGGCTGGATCATCATCATGGGTCTCGCCGTGGCACTGCCGTCGTGGTTCGTCGGCGGTGTCCTGTACTCGTACTGGATCGGCAAGCGCATCAACGTGCCGGTGCCGGAGGAGATGCTGGCGGCGGCCGAGGCGGCGCGTGAGGACAACGGCGGCCGCGAACCGCCGTCGCTCGGCCTGGTGCTCTCGATCATCGGCCTGCCCCTGGTGCTGATCCTCGCCGGCACGTTCGGCTCGATCCTGCTGACCAAGGGCACGCGCCTGTACTCGGTGGCGACGTTCTTCGGCACGCCCGCGGTGGCGTTGACGATCTCGGTGCTGCTCGCGTTCTGGCTGCTGGGTTTCCGGCGCGGCATGACGCGGGAGAAGGTCGCGGAACTGTCCGCCGCCTCGCTGAAGCCGGTCGCGATGATCCTGCTCGTGGTCGGTGCCGGTGGCTTCTTCGGCGCCGTGCTGGCCGCGACGGGCATCGGCAAGACGCTGGCGACCGAACTGTCCGGCATCGGCCTGCCGGTGATCGCACTGGCGTACGTGATCAGCTGCGTCATCCGCATCGCGCAGGGTTCGGCGACGGTCGCGATCGTGACGACCGCGGGCATCGTGGCACCGGTGCTGGCGGACCTGGACTACTCGCAGCCGCAGCTCGCGCTGGTCGTCATGGCCATCGCGTCCGGTTCGATCATCGCCTCGCACGTCAACGACGGCGGGTTCTGGATCGTGTCGCGGTACTTCGGGCTGTCGGTGAAGGAGACGCTGCAGTCGTGGACGGTCCTCGAGACCATCCTCTCGGTGGTCGGTTTCGTGGTCGCCGCGGTGCTCAGTCTGGTCGTCTGATCAGACAGAACTCAACATTCCCCAACGCTTGACAACACCCCGCCTGCATCTGAGGATCGGCGCAATGTTCATTTGTGTTTGATGTGGACGGGGCCCGCATGAGCAACACGGAGGTCGTGCACCTGCACGACGACACCTCCAGCGTCGTCATCACCCTCGCGGGCGCGAGCCTGCCGGTCGTGACGCACTGGGGGCGAACGCTCGGAGACGTCGACCAGGCCGCACTGCTGGGCCTGGTCGGCGCCGTTTCGTGGACCAACCCGAACAACGCGCCGGACGAGCCGGTCCCGCTCGCGCTGCTGCCCGACGCCGGTGCCGGGTACGTCGGCCGTCCCGGCCTGCGCGGCCACCGCGGCGGCGAGCACTTCGCGCCCGCGCTGGCGGTGACGTCGTTCTCCGGCGAGGACGGCTCGATCTTCCGCTACGTCGCCTCCGACGAGGCCGCGGAGCTGACCGTGACCGGCACCGTCGAGCTGCTGCCGTCCGGCATGCTCCGGCTGCGCCACGTCGTCCGCAACGACGGTGAGACGCCGTATTCGCTGGAGGGCCTGGAAACCGCGCTCCCCGTCTCCTCGCACGCCACCGAACTGCTCGACTTCACCGGGCGCTGGGCTCGTGAGCGCGCACCGCAGCGGCAGGCGTTCAGCTACGGCTCCTGGGTGCGGGAGAACCGCCGCGGCCGCACCGGGCACGACGCGACCATCGGGTTGCTGGCCGGCACGCCGGGGTTCTCGTTCCGCGACGGCGAGGTGTGGGCGCTGCACGTGGCGTGGAGCGGCAACCACGTGACGTACGCGGAGAACCTGGTCGACGGCTTGCCCGTCCTGGGCGGCGGCGAACTGCTGCTGCCGGGCGAGATCACGCTGGCGCCGGGCGAGGAGTACGAGTCGCCGTGGCTCTACGCCGCCTATTCGTCCACGGGCATCGACGGCATCAGCGCCGCGTTCCACCAGCAGCTGCGGGAGCGTTCGCTGCGTCCCCGCCCGGTCGTGCTCAACACGTGGGAGGCCGTCTACTTCGACCACGACCTCGCGCGGCTGACCTCGCTGGCCGACACGGCCGCGGCGATGGGCGTCGAGCGGTTCGTGCTGGACGACGGCTGGTTCCGGCACCGCCGCGACGACTCCGCCGGACTCGGTGACTGGTACGTCGACGAGACGGTGTGGCCCGACGGGCTGACGCCGTTGATCAAGCACGTCCGCGCGCTCGGCATGGAGTTCGGGCTGTGGTTCGAGCCCGAGATGGTCAACACCGACTCCGACCTCCACCGCGCCCACCCGGACTGGGTGCTCGGCCCGCGTCCCGGCGTGCTGCCGCCGCCGTCGCGCAACCAGCAGGTGCTGAACATCGCGCACCCGGAGGCGTACGCGTACATCCTCGACCGCGTCTCCTCGGTGTTGTCGGACAACGACATCGCGTTCGTGAAGTGGGACCACAACCGCGACCTGATCGGTTCGCGCGTGCACGACCAGACGGCCGCGTTCTACCGGTTGCTGGACGAGCTGCGGCTGCGGCACCCGCACGTGGAGATCGAGAGCTGCTCGTCCGGTGGCGGGCGGATCGACCTCGGCGTGCTCTCGCGCACCGACCGGGTGTGGACGTCGGACTGCAACGACGCCCTGGAACGCCAGCTGATCCAGCGGTGGACCGGTGTGTTCCTGCCGCCGGAGCTGATGGGCGCGCACGTCGGCCCCACGAAATCGCACACGACCGGGCGCGTGCACGACCTGTCGTTCCGGGTGGCCACGGCGATGTTCGGGCACTTCGGGATCGAGTGGGACATCAACTCGGCCACGGACGAGGAACGGGCCGGGCTGCAGGCCGCGATCGAGTACTACAAGGACGTGCGGTCGTTGGTGCACACCGGTGTCACCGTGCACTCCGACCACCCGGACCCCGCCGCCTGGGTGCACGGCATCGTCGCCCCCGACCGGTCCGAGGCCCTGTTCGGGTACGTGCAGCTCGCGACCTCGGTGCAGAACAAGCCGCGCCGGGTGCGGTTGCCTGGACTCGACCCCGCGCGGACGTACCGGCTGTCGTTCGACGCTCCTGCCGGGCGACCCAGGCTGACCCAGAGGCTTCCCGCGGACTGGAAGTCCGTGGAGCTGCCCGGTTCCGTGCTGTCGGAGGTCGGCGTCCAGCTGCCGGTGCTCGAACCGGAGCAGGCACTGCTGTTGCGCCTCAAGTAGGCAGAAGGCCCCGGCGGAGTGCCGCTTCCCGCCGGGGCCTTCCTCTCCCCTCTTACCGGCCGGCGCGACTTCCGTCGGCCTTGGTGGCCCACCACTTCCCGCCAACGCCCTGCCCGTTGGCATCACCGCAGACCTCGTCCCCTGCGAACAGGTACTGCGGCCACCCCGCGATGGTGAGCTGTTTCTTCCCGTCCCGCTCGATCGTCCCCACGAGCGAGGCGTCCACGCCCTGCACCTGGAAGCCCTCGCTGACGAAGGCGGGCGGCCACTGCACCGCGCAGTCGCCGGAGCAGTTGCTCACCGGCGGTTCCGCGGTGTCGTCGTCGAACCGGTAGAGCGTCATGCCGTCGGAGTCGGTGGCGACGACGCCGAGGTCCCCGACGGTCGCGCTGGTCAGCGCGATCGCCTTGTTCTGCTGGGCTTTCTTGCCATCGGTGGCGGTGGCGAACCACTTCGGCACCGTGACACCCTTGGCCTCACCGGGCTTGCCGTCGTTCTTGAACGTGTACTGCGGCCAGTTCGCGACGGTCAGCTGCTTCTTGCCGTCCGCGCGAGTGACCGTGCCGAGCAGCTTCGGGTCGACGCCCTTCACCCGAGGCGTACCGCCCTCCACGATCACCGGCGGCCAGCTCTCCGCGCAGCCACCGTCGCAAGTGGACGCCGACGGCTGGGCCGTGTCGCCGTCGAACCGGTAGAGCGTGAGGCCAGCGTTGTTGGTCAGCACCGCGCCGAGGCCCGCGACGACACCCGTTCGTGCCGCGAGCTGGGTGCGGGCGCCGTCCGCACCGGTGGCGAACCACTTGCCCTGCAGGCCCTGACCCTTGGTCTCACCGGGTTTGGTGTCCTTGGCGAACCGGTACTGAGGCATGCCGCCGACGGTGATCTGGCGGCTGCCGTCCTTGCGGACGAGGGAACCGACCAGGCCCTGGTCGACGCCGTTCACCGAGAAGTCCTCGCCGGGCACCGTGGCGGGAGGCCAGGCCGCGGCACACTGACCGTCGCAAGTGGACTGACCGGGCTTGTCGCCGTCGAACCGGTAGAGGGTGAAGCCCTTGTCGTCGGTGATGACGGAGCCGAGGTCCACGATCTCCGCGGTCTTCAACGCCACCGCGCCCTCTTGCTGCTGCTGTGCCACCGGCTTGCTCTCCGGCGTCCCCGCGCAGGCGGTCAGCGAGATCAACCCCAGCGCGACGACCGCCACACCCCTGCGGATCATCCTGAACCTCCTGGCTAGTGCCTCCGACGCTCATCACACGCAGAGAAGGCCAGAACGGTTCAAACTGATTCTCAGAACATCGCGCGCTTCAACGCGGGCACGGCGCTCGCGGTCCTGAGCACGGTCCTGAAGATCGTCCGTGCGACCGGCCCACCGTCGGCGAACTGACGGGCGGCCTTGAGCGAGTCACGCACGGCCGCGAAGCCGTAGTCGTACATCTCCTTCTCGTACCTGGCGATGGCGTCACCGCCTTCGGCGATGCACCGCGCGAGCAGTTGCGCGTCCCTGAGCGCGATGTTCGCCCCGATGCCCCTCATCGGCGTCATCGCGTGGACGGCGTCGCCGAGCAACGTGACGTTCGTCGGCTGCCAGCGTTCGATCGGCCTGGACGACCGGATGCGCCACTCGCTGATCGTCTCGGGCGGTGAGGTCGCGACGATCCGGGTCAGTTCGGGGCTCCACCGGGCGATCCTGGCGAGCACCTCGCGTTGCAGGTCCTGTCCATCGTGGACGGTCAGGTCCGCGGCCGCGTAGGCCCACATCAGGTAGGGACGCACGTTGTCGAACAACAGATCGTCGTCGTCGGTGACGCCGAGCCCGTCGTGCGAGGCCAGGAACATGCCGGCCCGGGACGTCGGGATGACCGTGTTGGCCCTGTCGACCAGCTCCCGCGGCACCCAGTCGTTGTCGTCGAGGAACAGCTTGCCCGCGATCGCAGTGACGCCGATCTTCTCCGTGCCCGCGTGCGGCAGGTACTGCGCGCGCACCCGCGACCGGATGCCGTCCGCGCCGACCAGCACGTCGCACGACTCAGCCGTGCCGTCCTCGAAGTACAGCTTGATGTCGTCGCCCTGCTCGTAGCGCTCGAAGCGCTTGCCGAACTGCACGTCCAGCCCGTCGAGCAGCACCTGCCGGAGCGTGATCCGGCTGGCCGAGTAGTGCCTTTCCTCGTCCGGGTCGAGCACCAGCAGGGGCTTGAGATGCTCGGTCAGGAACCCGAAGCCGTTGCCGTCCGTCCCAGCGCTCCGCTCGAACCTCTCCCAGCTGACTGCGGGTAAGCACTCTCTCAAGGCAGCGGCACCGTGCGGGTTGATGTGCACCCGGTACCCCTGCAGGCGGTCCGTGCGCGAGAGGTCGCGCTCGTACACCGCCACGTCCACGCCGGCCGTGCGCAACCCGTGCGCCAGGCACAGCCCGCCGATTCCCCCGCCTACCACTGCGATTCTCATGCCGCCGAGTTTCAACCGCTTGGTTGATTAAGTCAACTCGTTGGTTGAAAACAGCCCGTCGGCTACCGTGTCGCCGTGGATCAACGCCGCTCTCCCGCCGCCTCGGAACGCAAGCGCGACCCCGAACGCACGCGGGCACTGCTGCTGGAAGCGGCCGCGGCGGAGTTCGGTGCGAAGGGGTACGCGGCCACGCGCACGACGGACATCGCGGCGCGGGCGGGCGTGAACAAGCAGCTGATCTCGTACTACTTCGGCGGCAAGGAAGGCCTTTACAAGGAGCTCGCCACGAGCTGGCACTCCTCCGCCGCCGAGCTCGCGGGCCGGCAGCAGGCGCTGGACGAGGTGGTGTCGGGGTTCGTCATGACCACGCTCACCGACCACGGCCGCATGTGGGCGTGGGCGAACCTGGCAGGCGACAGCCCGCCGACCGACGAGGAGTTCTTCCGCGGCCAGGTGGAGGGGATGCGGGCCCGTCAGGCCGCCGGCGAACTCCCCGCCGGGATCGAACCCGCGTTCCTGCTGCTGGCCCTGATGGCAGCGGCCTCAGCGCCGTTGACGCTGCGGCAGACCGCCGGGCAGATCACCGGCGAGGACCCGGCCACGCCCGAGTTCGCCGCGAAGTACGCGGAGCAGCTGGGGTTGCTGGTGCGGCACCTGTCCGGCCGCGCCTGAGATCAGGACTCGCGGCTCGCGGCTTTCGCTTCGAGGAACTGCTTCAGGCCCTTGAACCCGCCACGCATCATGATGTCGTGGTTGCCGCGGAAGAACGGCTTGGCGATGAGCACCAGGCGCCGCAGCAACGCCTTGTTGACCACGACCTCCTGGTCGAACACGAGGTCGGTGCCGCCGTCGCGGCCAATGATCTCCCAGCTCGCATAGCCTTCGAGATCACCCGACAGCGTGGCCCGCAGCAGACCCGCCTGCTGGTTGCGAATGCTGTGCTTGACCTGCACGACCAGGTCGAACGGCAGGAACGACCGGCACCTGAGCTCGCCGGTCTCGTCGTCGATCTTCGTGGCTCTCCGGACCTCGTGCCACCACAGCGGGTAGTTCGCGATGTCGGACAGCACCTCGTACACATCAGCCGGGGACGCGTCGACGTGCCACACGCTGCGGAAGCGATAGCGGTTCAGTGACACGGCCGCCATCATCCCGGATAGCTCGTCCGAGTGACAGCTCCTGGGCACATCTCACAGGAGACCGGTAATTCCTCACCGGCTGTACTACGGCTCTAGTGAGACTCCACCGCCTCACTAGGCCGCCCGGGTTCACTTAGTCGACCAGCTGAGGAAGCCGTTCCAGGGTCCGCAACCAACCGACAGCCGCGACGCGGCGGAGTGCCAGCTCCGACGAGTCGAGCACCTCAACGAGGCTGAAGGGGTACGCAGTGGGCTCGCCGCGCGACGCCTGAAGAGCGCGCTCGCGGTGGGCCAGCGCATCGAGTGGGATCATCACCCTGCTGCCGACACCTCCTCATTTTCGAGCACCTGCAGCAAGAACTGCCCCGTGTAGCTCTTCTCGACCTGCGAGACCTGCTCGGGCGTGCCCTCTGCTACGACCATACCGCCGCCGGAGCCCCCTTCGGGACCCATGTCGACGATCCAGTCGGACGTCTTGATGACGTCGAGGTTGTGCTCGATGACGATGACGCTGTTGCCCTTGTCCACCAGGCCGTTGATCACGCCCAGCAGCTTGCGGATGTCCTCGAAGTGCAGGCCCGTCGTGGGCTCGTCGAGGATGTAGACCGTTTTGCCCGTCGACCGCTTCTGCAGCTCCGACGCGAGCTTCACGCGCTGCGCCTCACCACCGGACAGCGTCGGCGCCGGCTGGCCCAGCCGCACGTAGCCGAGACCCACGTCCACCAGCGTGCGCAGGTGGCGGTGGATGGCGTTGATCGGCTCGAAGAACGTGGCCGCTTCCTCGATCGGCATGTCGAGGACTTCGGAGATCGTCTTGCCCTTGTAGTGCACTTCCAGCGTCTCGCGGTTGTACCGCGCGCCCTTGCAGACCTCGCAGGGGACGTAGACGTCCGGGAGGAAGTTCATCTCGATCTTGATCGTGCCGTCGCCCGCGCACGCCTCGCAGCGGCCGCCCTTGACGTTGAACGAGAAGCGGCCCGGCTGGTAGCCGCGGACCTTCGCCTCCGTGGTCGCCGCGAACAGCTTGCGGACGTGGTCGAACACACCGGTGTAGGTGGCCGGGTTCGACCGCGGCGTGCGGCCGATCGGCGACTGGTCGACCCGCACCAGCTTGTCGACCTCGTTCAGGCCGTTGATGCGGGTGTGGCGGCCCGGCACCTGGCGCGCGCCGTTGAGCTTGTTCGCGAGCACCGTGGCCAGGATGTCGTTGACCAGCGTCGACTTGCCCGAGCCGGACACGCCCGTCACCGCGGTGAGGGTGCCGAGGGGGAACGACACGTCGATGCCGCGCAGGTTGTGCTCGCGCGCGCCGACGACCGTGAGCTGGCGCTTCTTGTCGATCTTGCGGCGCTTCGCGGGCATCGGGATCGACTTGCGGCCCGACAGGTACGCGCCGGTCATCGACTCCTTGTTCGTGAGCAGCTTCTTGTACGGGCCGCTGTGCACGACCTTGCCGCCGTGCTCACCGGCGCCGGGGCCGATGTCGACCACCCAGTCCGACGCGCGGATCGTGTCCTCGTCGTGCTCGACGACGATCAGCGTGTTGCCGAGGTCGCGCAGCCTCGTCAGCGTCTCGATCAGGCGGTGGTTGTCGCGCTGGTGCAGGCCGATCGACGGCTCGTCCAGCACGTACAGCACGCCGACGAGGCCGGAACCGATCTGCGTGGCGAGCCGGATGCGCTGCGCCTCGCCGCCGGACAGGGTGCCGGACGCGCGGTCGAGCGAGAGGTAGTCGAGGCCGACGTCGAGCAGGAAGTGCAGGCGGGCCTGGATCTCCTTGAGCACCGCGCCCGCGATCATCGACTCGCGCTTGCCGAGCTTGAGGCCGTCGAGGAAGTCGGAGCACTCCGCGACGCTCATCGCGCAGACCTCGGCGATGGACCTGTCGCCCTTCTTGCCGTGGTGCAGCGTGACGGCGAGGATCTCGGGCTTGAGCCGGGTACCGGCACACGCGGGGCACGGGACCTCGCGCATGTAGCCCTCGTACTTCTCCCGCATGTAGTCGGACTCGGTCTGCTCCTGACGCCGTTCGAGGAACGGGATCACGCCTTCGTAGTTGGCGTAGTAGGAGCGCTCACGGCCGTAGCGGTTCTTGTAGCGGACGTGCACCTGCTCGTCGATGCCGTGCAGGATCGCTTTCTGCGCCTTGGCCGGCAGGTGCCGCCACTGCGTGTCCATGCGGTAGCCGATGGTCTCGCCGAGCGACTGCAGCAGCCGGGTGAAGTACTCCGCCGTCTGCCCGCCGGCCCACGGCGCGATCGCACCCTCTTCGAGGGTCAGCTCGTCGTCCGTGACCACGAGCTCCGGGTCGACCTCCTTGCGCACGCCGATGCCCGTGCAGACCACGCACGCGCCGTACGGCGAGTTGAAGGAGAACGACCGCGGCTCCAGGTCCTCGATCGCGAGCGGGTGGCCGTTCGGGCACGCCAGGTTCTCGGAGAAGCCCCTGATCCGCTTCGGGTCCGTCTCCGGGAGGTCGACGAACTCGAGCTCGACCAGGCCGTCCGCGAGCCGCAGCGCCGTCTCCACCGAGTCGGTGAGGCGCTGCTTGGACGAGGACTTGACGCTCAGGCGGTCGATGACGACCGCGATGTGGTGCTTCTCCTGCTTCTTGAGCTTGGGCACCTCGGCGAGCGCGTAGACGACACCGTCGACCTTCGCGCGCGAGTAGCCCTGCGTCTGCAGGTTCTGGAACAGGTCGACGTACTCGCCCTTGCGGCCGCGGATGACCGGCGCGAGCACCTGGAACTTGATGCCCTGCTCCATCGCGAGCACCTGGTCGACGATCTCCTGCGGCGTCTGCTTGCCGATCGCCTCGCCGCACTGCGGGCAGTGCGGCTTGCCGGCGCGGGCGTACAGCAGGCGCAGGTAGTCGTAGACCTCGGTGATCGTGCCCACGGTCGAGCGCGGGTTGCGGCTCGTGGACTTCTGGTCGATCGAGACCGCGGGCGAGAGGCCCTCGATGAAGTCGACGTCGGGCTTGTCCATCTGCCCGAGGAACTGGCGCGCGTAGGCCGAGAGCGACTCGACGTAGCGGCGCTGCCCCTCGGCGAAGATCGTGTCGAAAGCCAGGCTCGACTTGCCGGAGCCGGACAGCCCCGTGAAGACGATCAGGCTGTCCCGCGGCAGGTCGATATCCACGCCGCGCAGGTTGTGCTCGCGGGCGCCGCGAACAACAAGACGGTCTGCCACTGGGGTCCCTTCGGCTGCGATTGGCGGGTCACTCACGCCACACTCTCCCGAACAAGCGTTCGAAGAGTACTAGCATCGGTTCGGAGGCTGCGACCGACCCGCCGACCATGCTAGGGCTGACCCCTGACAGAAACGGTTCCGACGGCTATCGCATTCCCCTGAGCTGCCTTTACTCATAGTCTGGTCACTTCGATCAGAGCCTCAACGTCGGGGAGAGGCAGCACATGACCTACACGCCGTCCACGCAGCACACGTCCGTACCTGCACCGCGAGGGGTGCCAGACCGGCACATCACCGCGGTGCGCGAGGCGACGGACGTGCTGTACGAGGTCGTCGAGGAGCTGGACGAGGCCGCGATGCGCGGTCAGAGCCTGCTGCCCGGCTGGACCCGCGGACACGTCATCACCCACCTCGCGCGCAACGCCGACGCGCTGGTGAACCTGCTCACATGGGCGAAGACCGGGGTCGAGCACCAGGCCTACGCGTCGCGTGCGGATCGCGACGCCGACATCGAAGAGGGTTCCCACCGGCTTGTGCAGGTAATCCGTGCCGACCTGGACTCCGCCTGCCAGCGGTTCGACGCCGCGTGCCGCGAGTTCCCCGCGCACGCCTGGCGTTCGGAGGTCACCGCGCCCAAGGGCCAGACGATCCCGGCATCCACTGTGCCGTTGTTCCGCCTGCGCGAGATCTGGATCCACCTGATCGACCTGGACGCGGGCGTGGGGTTCGCCGACCTGCCCGCCGACTTCGTCGAGGAGTTCCTCGACGACGCGGTGAAGCAGTTCGAGGGCAGGGTCGACCCGTTCGGCATCGAGGTGACCCTGCCCGACGGCAGTCAGCGCAGCTGGGCGCTCAACGGCCCGGCGAGCCGCAGCTCGGTGAGCGGGTCCGCCAGCGCCGTCCTGGGGTGGCTGACCGGCAGGACCGACGGTTCCGACCTGCGCGGAGAGCTGCCGGACCTGCCCGACTGGATCTGAGTGAGCAGCTTGTAGGCGGGGCGTTCGACGAACTTCGTCATCGCCCAGCCGAGCACCAGCGCCGAGGTGACGAAGCCGGCGAGGAGCCACCAGGACCGCAGCCCAGCGGCGTGCATGCGGTCCATCACCACGGTGCCGATCTGCTGGTGCACGAGGTAGACCCCGTACGAGATGCCCGCGAGCCACGTAACGGGCCGCGCGATCGGGCTGAAGAACAGCCAGTCCGGCCCTGCGGCCGCCGCACAGACCATGAGCAGCAGCACCGCGAAGCCGAGCGTTGATCCGTACTCCGTCGTGTGCACCGCCTGCGCGACCAGCGTGGCCGTCAGGAGCGCGACGAGGTGCGGCGTCTTCACCCTGTCCTTGTGCCACAGCCAGATCGCGATCCCGGCCGCGAACAACTGCGCCCTGTGCAGCGCGAAGCCGTTGTAGACCACGAACAGCGTGTGCGAGTGGTCCAACAACGGCCTGAGCAGCAACGGCGTGACGATGAGCACCCACAGGAAGACCTGGAGCCGGGTGCCTCTCAGGAACTTCACGAGCACGGCACCGGCGACGAACGCGGCGATCTGCACCGGCACCGTCCAGTAGGCGAAGTCGACGATGTCGACGTCCGGCATCCACTGGTTGATCAGCAACAGGTTGTAGACGACGTCCCTGCCGTCGAGCTGACTCCACCCCTCCGGCGCGATCCACCTCTGCACCGCGAACGTGAGCAGCACCGCCGCCACGTACGCGGGCAGCAGTCTGGCGAGTCTTCTCCACAGGAACCGTCCCGGCTTGCCGCTGTGGAGCGACACGCAGGCGAAGAAGGCCGAGACGACCATCAACGTGCTGGCGCCCATCGACATCGGGAAGGTGAACGGCAACGGCCCGAGATCGGGGTGGCTGCTGACGCTCGTGAGCGTGGCGTGGTGGAGCAGCACGCACCCGATGGCGACGACGCGGAGGACGTCCCAGCTGACCCTGCGGGCCGTCCGGGGCTTCTGCCGTTGCTCTGGAATCACGAGAGGCGGGGACCTGTTCGTTGGTGCTTTCGGGGTAAGCGGCGACTAGGTGTTGACCTTTACTTACCCTATGAGTGCAACCTGTATGCAACCTGAAGGTGTGCGCTGCACCGCTTCGAACGACTACCGTCTGCCACCGTGGACGTACACGAGAACTACACCGGTCACGTCGATCCAGAGGGTCCCGCGGCCCGCCGCACCCTGGCCGCGCTGACCATCACGAAGATCTCCGTCGGCCCGATGGACAACAACGCCTACCTGCTCGTTTGCCGGTCCACGAACGAAGCGTTGCTCATCGACGCGGCGAACGACCACGAGCGCCTGTCGGACCTGCTGGGCTTCCTCCCGGACCGCCCGCGGCTGCGCACGATCGTGACCACGCACCAGCACGCCGATCACTGGCAGGCACTCGGAGCACTGGCCGGCGCCCACGGCTCGAACACCGTCGCCCACGAACTGGACGCCCCCGTCCTCCCCGTCCCGCCGGACACCCTGGTGGAGCACGGCGACACCATCAACGTGGGAGAAGTCCCGCTTTCGATCATCCACCTGCGCGGCCACACACCGGGCTCCATCGCCGTCGTCTACGACGACCCGGACGGCCACCCGCACCTCTTCACCGGAGATTCACTCTTTCCGGGTGGTCCTGGGCGGACAACAAGTCCAGACAACTTCGCAAGCCTGATGGCCGACCTGGAAGAGCGGATCTTCGGCAAACTGCCGGACGACACGTGGTTCTACCCAGGTCACGGCGACGACTCGACCCTAGGCGTCGAGCGTCCGAAGCTCGCCGAATGGCGCGAGCGAGGCTGGTGATCTTGGCCGAACGGGGCCGCCTACCGACGTAGGCGGCCCCGTTCGCTGTTCCAGCAGCGCGACGGGGCCTCGATCGGACGTGGAGGTCCGACCGTGCGCACATCGTGCCGCATGACCCTCATCACGGCGGTGACGCCGTGAGCATCGAAGCGATCGCGTGGGCGCTCAACACCGCCCCGATCCCAACCAACCGCAAGACCTCAAGCTCACTCGCAGTAGTCCTCATCGGCCTCGCCAACCACGCCGACCCGTTCGGGCGAAATTCGTTCCCGTCGGTCGCGACGCTGACCCGCTACACCCGTTTGTCCGAACGAACCGTGCGCACGACTCTCGATCGTCTTCACGCGTTGCGCCTGATCAAGCCTTCAGACCCGGACATCCTGGCCGCTCACATCAAGCGCGCCGACCGCCGCCCTCAGGGCTGGGACCTCGCCATGTGTGACGAGGTGCACGTATCGCACCTCGCTGAGCAGGACGGGGTGCAATCAACGGCCACGAGGTGCAATCCACGACGCAACGGGGTGCAAGCACTGCACCCGATCCTTCCCTTAACCGTCCGAGGAACCGTCCCGCGCGGAGCGCGCCCGGCGGGCGCTCGGCAGTCTGCGGCGAGTGCGACGCTCGTGACTCCGATCCGGTGTCGGCTCGGGTCGTCTGGCTCGACGAGGACCGAACCCGGTCATCCCTGTGCCCGCGCTGCCACCCAGCGGTGATGTCGCGATGAGCCGCGTTCACCTCTCCTACTCCGAGCCGGTCTCACGGATCCATCCGCGCGGCTGGACGTCACCAGCGCGCTGCTATGAGTCCCGCGCTGCGGCTGAGAAACTTCGAGACGCGACCAACTCCCTGTCGGGCCCGGACGCCGCTCGGCGCCGCACCTGGAACTTCACCCCGTGCACCTGCTCTGAACCTCGGCAGGCCCGGTGGCTGTCGTGAACGAGTCCGCGATCTGGATCAAGCGAACGTGTGTCGTCGCCGTCGCTGCGGTCGCAGCCGTGGCCGCCGTCGTCTCGTTCGATCACATGCGGGCGCTCGCTTTGGATGCCGGTGAAGGTTGGAAGGCCTGGATCCTGCCGATCTCGGTCGACGGCATGCTCGTTTCGGCGTCGTTGGTGATGCTCACCCGCAAGCGAGCCGGCCAGCCAGTCGGCGCGCTCGCTTGGACCGGCCTCGTCCTTGGGCTGCTCGTGTCGCTCGCCGCGAACGTCGCGGCCGCCGAGCCGACGCTGATCGGCCGCCTCGTGGCAGCCTGGCCGCCTGTGGCACTCGGCCTCTCCTACGAACTCCTGCTGACTTTGATCCGCGAGACGGCAAGCGTTCACGAACCCGCTGACCAGCAGGTCGTCGAGGTTGCCCCGACCGTTCATGAACACCTCGCTCCCCTCACTGAGGCTCCGCCTAAGCGCTCACGGAAGCTGCTGCAGGACTACGTCAACGAGGCTCGTGAACACCTGAGTCCGGACGTGAAGGTCACCCCGGCGTGGGTCCGCGAAGTCACCAACTGCTCCCGCGGTTTGTCGCCGAAGATCGCGGCAACGCTCAGGGCGGGGATGCAGTGATGGCCCAGGTCGAGCAGCGATGTGGTCGTGTCTCCGTACCGAGCACGTCCTAGACGCCGAGGTGGGCACGGACGAGGAGTAACAACGCTAGCGGGCTTGTCACCGTGAAGTCCGCGTACCCGATAGAGGACGACAGCCCCCGCGACAACGAACTTCACCGCCTCGCGTCACAAGTGCTGCGGCTTGCGCCAGCGGATTCCTAAGAAAACGTATCCGTCCAGACAAAAGGTGAGCGACGCACAACAAAGAGAACAGAGAGAGCCCAGGGAAATTAGAGAATTATCGTTTGATAATCCGCTTCCCAGTCCACACGGCGGGGAAGTCGGCACGTCCACTCCGGACAGCCGCCGCACCTGTAGCAACTCGGTGACTACCGCCGTCAGCCTGCCTGACGACTCCGATATTCGATCCACCAAGCTTCAACTGACTTCTCTTCAAGCGCCTTCTTCATCCGCTCCAACGTCTTCTGCGAGTAGCACCACGTATTGAAGAACAACTTGGCACAGTCTTCGTCATCTTTGATGCCAAGCAGTGTTATTAGAGCCGTCGCCTGATTTGTCGTTATCTCAAGCTTGCTGACGAGAGAGTTAAACCGAAGATTGTAGTAATCCAGCTCAGCAACTCTTCTAACCGCGACAACACTGGAGTCGGCCGATCCCTCCGGAACCAGCGCAACCGGGATACCTTCTTTCTTGACGATCCGAAGATTGATGCGCGGCCCGACTCCTTCCGTTGTGAACCTGACGGCTGCGATTCCAGGAAAGAGTGCATCGAGACTGGTAGTGCCTCTACCAATCTGAACGCCGAGTCTCCGCAGCGCCGCTTCGCTTGGCTGGAGCTTCTCGCCTTGCATTGCACCGTCCACGATGGACAAGGCCCTCAACCTGGCGGCCGCTTCTGCGCGGCGACGTTTTCCTGGTTGCAGGAGACGCGCGACTTCCTGTATTTCCTCCGTGAACAGCGCTATGGGATCTAACGGCGCAATAGTGGCTATAGGAAGTACGCGATCAGGCAGCACGTCACGCAGTTCTTCCTGGAATACGAGCTTGAGCAGGTCGCGATACAGCGTGATCCCTGACTGCGCCTGCAGATACAGGTGTCCCTCACTAATGTCTACCAGGTGATGCTGCGCCGCATCTCGCAAGCCGTTGATCGATTGTAGTGTCAGAGCCTGTTCCTCGGTGAGGAACTGAATTACATCAGTCGAGAGTGCACGGCGTACACATTGGTCGAACCCGATGGTGTTCTTCTCACCGGGGTCCCGGATCCGCCCGCCGCGATGGAGAATCGCCGCCTTCAACAACATCTCGAACGAGTGGTCAAGCAGCATCAGAACGGCATCGGTGCGCCCGGTGTCCCAGGGACGGTTGAAGTGTTCAACGCTCAGCGTGAGCGAGCTGAGTGACTTCTCCTTGAGCAGGCGAGCTTCCTTCTTCATGTCCGCCTCCGCACGCCGGCCGCCGTCCACCGGCTGCATCCACCCGGTGCTTTCTCGCGACGCGCCGGTCATCGTCGCCGATACCGAACCTTTCGACCGGGTCCTAATCGACGTTTCACGCAACGTCAGACAACACCCGTTCGGCTGAACGGGTGTAACAAACCGGGTCCGCTTCGCGAAGTTATGTCCCTGTCCTCGCCGTTCGTGACCTCCGATTGACGCATCTTGCCTACCAGCGGTTCGCCTCAGAACGTCGACCTCGCAATCGATCTTCCGCGCTGCCAGCAGGCTCGTCCCTCACGTCGAGTGGGGCAGTCCTACGGCCTGTCCAGAAATGTTCATCCTGCCGTTGTCGACGGAGGGCTGTCGGAAGCTGGCGCGGGATCAGCGGGTCGCGCTCAGCCTGATCAAGCTCCACCACGAGGTCGTGGTGCTGATTTCCAGCGGGCCAGGCGTTCACCTTGACTTCGGTCAGCAAAAGTTAGCTTCCAGCGACACAGCGTCTGCATCACTTAACGAAGTCCGACCAGGCAGATCCGACAACAGGTTCACTATTCGAGTCCGTATAGAATTTTACCTCCTCGATTTTAGCTGACTTGTATCGCGAGGCGCTCTAGAGCCGTTACTGCAGATATCCCAGCCGCACGCTTTCATCACCCAATCGGCGCAACAGGTGACCCCGGCGTAACAACAAGTCCAAGTCCATCGATAGCACGACCACCGTGATATTAGGAGCACAAACACCTTGCCCATCTCCCGAAAGTGGTTCCAGTGAACGATTCGAGAAGCTATCTCACCAAGGCAATCGGCTGGCTCCGGTCCAATAATCCACACGTCACAGAGGAGCAATGGGCCAAAACTGAGGAAATGCTCGCCAAGAAAGCCGAGGAAGCATCGCCGCCGACGATAGCTCTGATCGGCCTCACCGGGGTCGGGAAGTCCAGCACCATCAACGCACTCTTCAACTCCGGCGTCAATGTCAGCCACCATCGACCCTGCACCCAGACGGCGCAGGCGATTGAAGGCGACCTATACGAGTACACCGGTCGACGAGGCACCATTGTCGTATACGACATGCCGGGACTCGGCGAGAATCTGGCGGCCGACGAGCGCCACTACGCCACCTACTGCCAGACATTGCCGAACGTTGACGTCGCGATCTGGGTGATCGAGGCTCCGAGCCGAACGATCTCACCCATTGAAGTGGCGTTGCGCCGCCTTCGCCGGCACTGCGGACCCGAAGTCGTCGACAAGATCGTATTCGCCGCCAACAAGATCGACCGGATTCACCCAGGCGAATCAGCCTGGATCAAGCAGGCAAACATGCCAAGCCTCGAGCAGAAAGAGACGACCGAGCTGTATTCCAACTTTCTCTTCGAGTCCTTAGGATCGGAGGTTTCTCGCCCTAAGGACAGCATCGTGTGCTACTCGGCGACGCGCCGGTACAACCTTGAGGTTCTCATGGAGCAGGTAGGCGCACATGCGCCGGACGATCGTGCGTGGCTGCTCGGCAAAGTAGCGGACGTCGCCGATTTTAAGGAACTGGTCGATCCGCGACTCCTCGCCTGGATCCAGCAGAAGCAGCATGGAGATATCAGGGGAGCAAACAGAGATGCCTAGAGATATCGCGCCAGGCGACGCAGAGTGGGACGAGGTAGCGTCGAGACTCGCGAACTTCATGGAAAGCATGACCGCGAGCGATAAGCGTCGTATTGCCGCCGACGAAATTTCGTTCCGCCGCTTTTGTGCGCATGCCATGCAGCACATAGCGAACTTTCTCGGGTTCACACTCAAGAACATCGATGAATTCGTACGCGACATGGGGTGGGCCCTGAAATCTGGGTGGCAACAAGGAATCGAGCGCGCCCAGGTGAAGCGGCTGCGACCATGATGGAACGACGCCTCTACCTGCCGCTCCCATTTCCGATTTGCCCGTCGTGCGACTCGTCATGGGAGACCTGCAAGCATCGGAACTGCGGCGGAGAGATCGAGGTCGATCCGAGTTCGCGATCAGTCCGATGCGATCGATGCCATGACGGATGGAACGTTATGGCATCCACTTTTTATTGCACGTGCGGACACTGCTTCCACGCACGCGATGTCTCTGAGGCGATCGAAACGCTGGTACTTACCTGCCAGCGGTTAGTGGATATTCTTGAGGCAAGCACTAACGCGCATTCCGCCTTCAACGACCGAACCAGCGAGAGCTTCAGAGGGTTCGTGACCAGTGTTCTACATGGCCTCGGCAAGGCAGCCGGATTTGTCATCGGAAAACTCCTCGGAAAACTCGTTTAGCAGCAAAGTAAGTCAGTTTTCAGCATGCCAAACAAATGCCAATGTCGTCGCGCAGGTGGTCCTGTGGGACTCGGATGCAGTGTGCCCTGGACCTGAAATCCGGGTCGATGAAGGCTATGCTTGACGGTCTACAATCTGGTAGTCGAAGCATGGATGACCCCCAAGTACTTGACCCTCTCTGACCACATCAAGGTGCCGTGCGAGCACAAAGATCGATTACCAGGTCAAGGTCCTTGAACGAGCCGCTTAGAACAACATGCGTCACACAAGGTCGTGGCCAGCACTTACGCACCGGCGCTGCCCAGGGCAGCCAAGGCTGTGTCCTCGTTCGTGGCCAGGGAGTCGATCAGGCGTGACACCGTCGGGTCCGAGGCGACCGGGCCGACCAAGCCCGGATTGGCCTGCAGGGGTCGCGAGGTCTGCCAGACAGTCATCGCTCAGCCAGCGCGATCGCCAGATCGCACTCGACCTTGCCGGAATCATGATCTG
Source organism: Lentzea californiensis (assembly GCF_024648825.1). GTDB lineage: Bacteria > Actinomycetota > Actinomycetes > Mycobacteriales > Pseudonocardiaceae > Lentzea > Lentzea californiensis. The sequence continues at coordinate 641,080 of NZ_JANBBE010000002.1, read as the reverse complement.
CGGCCGGCTTGCGCCACCGAACCAGCGCTGCGAACAGTGCCCGGTCCAGGCCGGTCTTGCACGGTCTCGACCCAGCAACATCGCACCCGCCCGCGACACCACTGCGCGAGAGACCCAGGTCACTGCATAGTGGTGTTGCCTACCCTGATGTCCTGCGACAGCAACGTGATGATCAAAACGGGGGCGGTCAGAGCACTGGCTGTGACTGACAATTAGCGAGGCACAGCTAGCCTGATGTGGCGGGGAGGTGCTGTTCCTAGCTGCCAGCAAGGGGTACCTCTGCTGAGAAGAACTCTCCCACGAGGGGCAGGTGGCGGTGGACGAGACGCACGTCGGTCGACGAGTACGTGAGATCCGCTCGTTCCGGGGAATGAGTCTGACCGCGACAGCACAGCTCGCGGGCATGGCTCCGAGCTACCTGAGCATGATCGAGCGGGGCCTGCGGCCTGTAAACCAGCGGGCGACGCTGGAGGCGCTGGCCAACGCGCTGCGCGTGTCGCCAGCTGAGCTGACCGGCAAGCCCTATGCGCCGACCGATGCGGCCTCCGAAGAGGCCCACGGCCACATCTTCGAAGTCGAAGACGCCATGACCGCATGGCGGATCGGTGAGGTGCCCGACGCACCGGCGCGGCCGTGGCAGCAGGTGAGCGCCGAACTGGACCTGCTCAACCTCACGCTGCGCCCCAACGCCGACTACGCCGCCCAGGGCGCATTGCTGCCTTCGCTGATCCGGGACCTGCTCGTCGCCGCGAGCGACCCGAAGCGGCGCACGGCGGCCTTGGTGGGGCTCATCGCGACCTACAAGGCGGTGGCCTACTTCGCCCACGACCTCGGCGTGGCCGGGCTGCCGGTGTTGGCGGTGGAACGGATGCGTGAGGCCGCCGAGGAGCTCGACGACCCGGTCTGGCTGTCGTATGCCGCCTACCAGCGCGCGCAGCTGATCAGTGGCACCAACCGATCTCGCCAGTACGACCTCGCCGTGCAGACCGCGCAGCTTCCCGGTGCGCGGGTGGAGGTTCACGGCCTCGCGCACCTCACTGCGGCCCTGGCGTGCGCGTCGCGGGGAGACGCCAACGCCGCCCAGACCCACCTGACCGAGGCCACCGCGCTCGCGGATCAGATCGAGCCGGATGTCAGCCCGTGGATGCAGACCAACTTCGGCCGCACCAACGTGGGGATCTGGAAGGTGTCCATCGGTTTGGAGCTCGGCGCGGGCGCGAAGGTCCGCGAGATCGCCTCAACTGTGCGGCCGGCCGGTGTGTCCAAGTCGCGTCAGGCCCAGTTCTGGATCGACGTCGGCCGCGGTCTGCTCACCGAGCGCAAGCACCGCGATCAGGGCCTCGCCGCAATTCTGGAGGCGGAGAAGCTGGCTCCGCAAAAGGTTCGCAACAACGTCTTCGTCCGCGAGTCCGTGGCGGGTCTGCTCGCCCAGGCCAGGCGCGAGGCCGGCGGCCGTGACCTTCGCGGCCTGGCTTACAGGGTCGGTGTAGCCCCATCCGGGTGATCCACGCCGCCCGTTCACAAGTTGTGAAATAGCGATCCAGGGTCCCACCTAGCGTCACTTTCCAGATACGGGAGGTGACACCAGGTGGGATCTTCGCTGTTGACGAGGTTGCGACATCAGGTCACGCAGGTCCTCACCTTCCGTTCGCATGCTGCGGTGTCACGGCCGGTTGCTCCCCGACGCTCCGGCCGTGACGCCGCGTCCACCGCATCCTGCGCCCTTCTCAATGCCGACACCGTGCTGATCTGGTCGGCCATTCCGGCGCAGAGCCCTACGAGCAGCGACCCGCATCCCTCTTTCTCGGGTATGCGGGTCGCGCCGTACGTGAACGGAGACGCCGAACATGTCCTTGCCCAACGCCGATCCCGCTCGATCACCCGGTGGCAGCGGGGCACTCGAATCGCTCGCCACCGATCCGAGCTGGCTGGCCGCCCGTGACCGGCTCGCAGCGTCGATCCGCGCAACCAGCCTGCCGACCTACGGCGGGCAGGCTCGCCTTCGCGTTGCTGCGCACCAGGAGAACCGGTGAGCGGCCACGTCTGGTGGACCTCGCCGCTGGACAACCTGACCCACGCGATCGGGGACAGCGCCGGCCCTGGCGACGGCACGGTGGACACCGAGTGCGGCCGGGTGCTCGACATCGAGAAGGCAGGCAAGTCGCCGAGCGGCAGCTTCTGCGACGACTGCCTGCAGAAGGTCGGGTCGAAGGTGGACGACAGCAGCCGCTGGCGGTGAGCGCCGTGGCAGCTCAGCACGCCTACCGCGAGGGCAACCAATGGGGCATGACGGTTCCCGAACTGCTGGAGGACGCCGTCGCCGAAGGACGACCGCTGCACCTGGAGTGGAGCGAGGACGGCACCACGTGGGACTGGCCCGGCAACAACTTCGACACCATCGAGATGCCCGTCATCATCCCCGAAATGCTCGCAGCCACAACGCCAGAACTGGCGCCCGACAGGGACGATGACACCGAGGAACTGGCCACCGCGACCGCCGTCCTGCAGGTCGACCAGAGCTGGTGGTTTACCGGCCCAGCAGGGGCCGCGATGACTTCCGGGTGCTCACCCATGAGTTCATCCGGGAAGCCCTGACTCGAATCCCGTTGCACCACAACACCTTCTAGTCAGGTTGATGTTGAACCGACGAACAAACAGGGGATGCCATGTCATTGATCATGCTCGACGAGCCCATCGCTGCAGACGATCTGTTCGCCCTGGAGCACTTGGAGTTCATCACCGATGTCCCGGCTGACGCCGCGATGAACCCCTGCACCAACGGAACCGACGACGGCTACGACCCGACCTGCGCGTCAGCGTGTGTCACCGGAGGGGTGTGACACCAGAAGTTCCCCATGCGCCTTGGGGACCAGGCGGCCCTGGTCCCCAAGGCACTCATTCTCGTTGTCACATCTGGAGGAACGGATGCGTCACGCTGACCACAAGCCGCTGTATCGGCACACTGGAGTCGCACTGCTGCGAGCCTCGGCTACTCCCCTGACCAGTGCTCCCAATCAGTGGCCCGACCTGACCGACATCGCTTCCTGCCGGGCATGGCTCGACCGGATGTGGGCACCCGATGGCTTGGCCGCGGCCGTGCGGCAGGCCAGCCCGTCGCTGGCCGACCGCGTCGACGACATCCGCGCCGGGCACACCATGTCCGACAAACAGGTGCGCAGCGCCACCGTGTCCGCTGTGCGCTACGTGCTGCGCAGCATCGGACGGCCTACGCCCTTCGGGCTGTTCGCCGGCGTTGCTCCCGTGACGCTGGCAGAGGCCGGGCATGTCGAGTTGCGAGCGGGGCACCGAGCCGCGGCGCGGACCGACGCACAGTGGCTGGCCAACATCATCACGCGGGCCGAATCCTGCCCGCAGTTGCTGGAGCGTCTGCACGTCACGGTCAACGACCTCACAGTGCGTCGGGGTGACCGGCTGGAGCTCCCGCAGGGAACGGACCGGGCAAGGGTGCTGTGCACCTCCGCGATCCTCGCCACGTGGCAGGCCGCAGCAACACCGATACGCTTCGGCGACCTCATCGACAAGCTGGCCAACGACTTCACCACCGACCGCCTCAAGGTCCGCGACAGCATTACCGCGCTACTTGTGCGGCCGGGGTTCCTGCTGACCAGCCTCCGCGCGCCGTTCACCGTCACCGACCCGTTCACCCACGTGCTGACCGTCTTGCACGACGCGGACGCCGCCGAACTGCCCGAGATCGCAGACTTGCTGCGCGAACTTGACGCACTGCACGCCAAACTCCGCCACCACAACGCCCCCGCGACCTCGGGTACCGAACAGCATGAGGCCCGCGCAGCACTGATCAGCCAGATGCGCACGCTGTCCTCGGCAGGACGAACCCCCATCGCCGCGGATCTGTTGCTGGACAACACAATCGAACTGCCGCTCAAGGTCGCACAGGAGATGGCCGCCGCCGCGAGCGCGCTACTGCGCACCACCCGCCACCCCGCCGGTGACCCAGCCTGGCGCGAGTATCAGGCCGAGTTCACCGATCGCTATGGCGTTGGCACGCTGGTGCCGCTACTCGAGGTCGTTTCGCCCGACGCCGGCCTCGGGTATCCGGCACGCTTCCATGGCAGCCTGCGCTTCGCTCCCGCCGTCGCGCTCGGGACTCGCGACGAACGACTTCTGGCACTGGCATGGCAGGCGATGGCCAACGGCAGCCGCGAGATTGCCTTGTCCGACAACGACCTCGCTGTGCTCACCTCCCCGGGCTTCGACGAGCGCTACATCCCGCCGCACGTCGAACTGGCCGCGCGCGTGCACTGCGCCAGTGTGGATGCGCTGAACCGGGGCGAGTTCACGCTCACCGTCGCTCCCGCCCGCTCAGCCGGAACCCTCACCAGCCGGTTCACCCCGATGGCCACCGGGTCCGGTCTCGCCGAGGCCTACCGGGCGCTTCCAACCGCGACTGAGGGCGCGCTGCGTGCGCAGCTGAGCTTCGGCCCGAAGTTCGTGCCCGCCGAGAATGTCTGCCGGGTGCCCGCCTACCTCGATCACGTCATTCCGCTGGGCGAGCACCGCGGCCACGACGACCCCGCGACCCTGATCCCGCTGGAGGACCTGGCTGTCTGCGCAACCCGTGACCGGCTCTTCCTGGTCAGCCGCTCACGGCGTCGGGTGGTCGAGCCGCAGGTGTTCCACGCCCTCGCCCTGGACAAGCAGCCGCATCCGCTGGCGCGGTTCCTGGCCGAGCTGCCGCGCGCGTTCAGCGCCTCCTGGTACCAGTTCGACTGGGGTCCACATGTGACCCTGCCGGCGCTGTCTCGGGTGCGCTACGGCCGCACAGTGCTGTCCCCGGCACAGTGGCGTCTGTCCACTACCGACTTGCCGCCAGAGGGCACCGGCCCGCAGGGCTGGCGCGAGCTGCTCGCCGCCTGGCGGACACGCTGGAACTGCCCGGACGTGGTGGAACTGCGCGACGCCGACCGCACACTGCGGCTGAGTCTCGACGAGCCCATCCATGCCACGCTCCTGCACAACCATCTCGTCAAGCACGGCCAGGCCATCCTCTACGAAGCCGCCGACGTGGCCGACCACGGCTGGATTGATGGCCACGCCCACGAGATCGCGCTGCCACTGGTCACCACCCGTCAGGCTGCTCCCGCCCCGTTGTGCGGTCCGCTACCCGTGGTCACCAACCAGCACGGTCAACTCCCCTGCGACCCCGGTGCCACCTGGCTCACCGCGAAGATCCACACTCACCCAGAGCGCCTGGACGGCATCCTCTACACCCGCCTGCCGCAGCTGGTCAACGCCCTTCCCGAGGGCACCGCATGGTGGTTCGTGCGATACCACAGCCAGCACGAGACCGATCACCTCCGGCTGCGTCTACGCCCCGCACCCGAGTACTACTCTGCGTGCACGATCGCGGTCGGGGAATGGGCGCAGCGGATGCGGCAGGCAGGCTTGATCACGGACGTGCGGTTCGCTTCTTATCAGCCCGAGATCGGCCGCTATGGGCCCGGCGCAGCGCTGGAAGCGGCCGAGGAAGTCTTCGCCGCCGACTCGCGATTGGTCGCCGCCATGCTCCGTACCCTGCCCACCAAGTTGGTCAGCCCCACAGCGCTGGCCACTGCGAACATGGTCGGCATCGTCCGCGGACTTCTCGGCACGCCTGGCGCCGCAGCCGACTGGTTGATCAACCGCACCGCGCCCGCCATCACCATCGCGCGGGACATCCTCGACGAGGCAATGCGGCTCTCGGTCGACCTGACCGCGCTACGGCAGCTGCCCGGCTGGACGGAACCGGTCGAGCAGGCCTGGCAGGCTCGCGCCGAGGTCCTGGACGCCTACCGCGGACACCTGCACCCAGGCACCAGCATCGACGTCAACTCCGTGCTGGAGTCGTTGCTGCACATGCACCACAACCGGGCCATCGGTATCGACCCTGACCACGAGCGCCTATGCAAGCGCCTCACAGACACGCCGCGTTGGCCTGGCGGGCACTGCACCAAGGCGGCGATTCCCAATGACGCCAACAATTCCACCCGTCGCGCCCCCACAGCACGACCCCACTCCCGCCTGGGGGCAGTCACTGTCCTACGGCGCGGCCGGGACCGCGCTGCTGCACGTCGGCCAGGCCCGCGCCGACCTCGTCGGCTGGCCAGTCGCACGTCAGTGGATCACGGCGATGACCCGCAGCCCGCTCGCCGCCCACCCCGACGCGTGCCTGTTCAACGGCGCGCCCGCCGTCGCGTTCGTGCTGCGCACCACAGGAAAACCTGCCTATGCCCGCCCGCTGCACACCCTCGACGCGCACATCTCACGCCTGACGCGGCGTCGCCTCGACGCAGCACACCAGCGCATCGACGACGGACTCCCCGCGCGTCTGCGCGAGTTCGATCTGATCAATGGATTGACCGGTATCGGGACCTACCTGATGCACACCGGCCACGATGCGCTGCTGCATGACGTGCTGTCCTACCTCGTGCGGCTGGTGTGCGAGCCGATCACGTTCGGCGGTGAGCGGTTGCCCGCCTGGTGGACCGGCAACGAACCTGCCGACCGTCCTTACACACAGTGGCCTGGCGGACACGCGAACCTTTCGATCGCCCACGGTGTCACCGGGCCGCTGGCCTTGCTGGCGACCGCCAAGATCAACGGACTCGCCGTGCCAGCACACGCCGAGGCGATCGAGAACATCTGCGGGGTGCTCGACCGCTGGCAACTCGGCAACCGCACCACACCGTGGTGGCCGGGCACCATCAACCTGCACGAGTGGCGCACGGGCACCACCAGTCAGGTTGGTCCGCAGAGACCGTCGTGGTGCTATGGCACGCCCGGCATCACCCGCGCACAGCAGCTCGCGGGAATCGCCCTCGGCGACCACCATCGGCAGCGCACCGCCGAGAACGCGCTCGCCTCATGCGTCACCGACCAACAGCAGCTCGATCAGCTCGACGGCGCGTCGCTGTGTCACGGCTGGGCCGGACTGGTCCAGACTGTCCGCCGCGCCGCGGACGACGCTGGACCCGGCAGCGAACTCGCGACACTCCTGCCGCAACTACACAAAGACTTCCAACAGCACCTGCGCGATCACCGGCCACCGGCCGGGGGCGGCCTGATGGAGGGCGCGACCGGGGTCGCGCTGGCCCTGTACTCGGCGACCGAGCCCGCGTTCCACTGGGATGCGTGCCTGCTCCTCGCCGCACCTGACCGCACCACCGAATACGAAAGGAACGGGATGACCACCACGGAAACCCAGCCCGAAGACCTGCGCAGCCGGATGGTTGACCACATCGTGGAGAACAATCAAGCGTTGTCGGCTGACGTCGAGCGGGTCCTGCGCACGGTTCCCCGCCACCCGTTCGTACCGGACGCGAGCATCGAGGACGCCTACGCCAACCGGGCCATCACCATCAAGCCCGGCCCGCCCGGAGGCAGGCCCGCCAGCTGCATCTCCGTCCCCACCGTCGTCGCGATGATGCTGAACCAGCTCGACGCCCAACCAGGCCAACGCGTCCTGGAGATCGGCGCTGGCACCGGCTGGAACGCAGCCCTGCTCGCCGAACTCGTCGACGAGACCGGCCACGTGAGCACCATCGACATCCACCCCGACGTCACCGAGCACGCCCAGCGAGCACTCGCCGCCACCGGCTACGACCGCGTACACGTCATCACCGGAGACGGCGCGCTCGGCGCCCCCGAGAACGGCCCGTTTGACCGCATCATCGTCACCGTCGGCCCCTGGGACCTGCCCCCGGCCTGGTTCGACCAGCTCGCTCCCGGTGGCCGCCTCGTCGTCCCGCTGACATGGCGTGGCCAGACCCGCAGCGTCGCGTTCGTCAACGACAACGGCGTGCTGCGGGCCACCGACAGCCAGCTGTGCGGCTTCATCCCGATGATCGGCGACGGCCAGAACGGTGAGCAGAAGGGCAAGATCGCCGAGGACGTCCTGCTGTACTGGGATCCTGACCAGTCAGTAGATCTCAATGCCCTGCAAGAGGTTCTGGACACCCCTGCGAGCACCACGTGGTCCGGCACGTCGATCGTGGCCATGGAGTCCACCGACCTCATTTGGCCGCTGGTCACCGCCGTTGAGCCGGGGGCGGTGCGCTTCTGCGCCGGAAACGACGCTGTCGAGGCCGGACTGGCCAAGCCCGCCTTCCGGTACAGCAGCGTTGCACTCGTCGACGGAGAATCGCTGGCGTACATGACGTTGAAGAACCCCGAGCCCGAAGCGCAGGACAAGCGCTGGGAACTCGGTGCGATCGGCCACGGCCCCATCGGAGAGCAGCTCGCGGAACGGCTGTGCGCCGTAATCCGTACCTGGGGTGAGGATCGCGCGGCTCAGCCGACTATCGCTGCGTACCGTGCAGGGACGCCGGACGACGCACTCACCGGCGGCCAGGTCATCAACAAGCAGTTCATCCGGCTGGTCGTCTCACTCTGATCGCTCTTGGGTCCCACCCATACCAACATGGCCCCGTCGCCTGCTGGACACTGTCCGCAGGAGACGGGCGCTCCAGAGGTGAGACCTTTGACGAGTGGCGTGTCGGAACAGCTACGCGCTCACGCTGCGGAACACTGGTCGCCGACGTTGAGGCCCGCTCACGAGAGGCGATCTGATGGCGGTGGAGGACGGCTTCGATCGATTGCCGACGTTTACCCTGAGCCCGGCCCAGTACGAGCGCACCGTCGCCGACATCGTCAAAGACGCTGGCCACGAAGTCATCGACTGGCAGGTCGAACTCCTGGACCCTGTCGAGGGTATGGACGGCACGTACATCATCGATGTGACCGCCCGGTTCAGGCTGATGGGTGCAGACTTCCTGATCCTCTTCGAATGCAAACGGCATTCCCGCCCGGTTGAGCGCAAGGACGTCCAAGTGCTCCAGGACAAGCTGCGTTCGACTGGGGCTCACAAGGGCGTCGTCGTCGCTGCGAGTGGGTTCCAGCGAGGCGCGTTGGAGTACGCGAAAAAACACGGGATCGCGTGCGTCCGACTGGTCGACGACGCCTGGACATACGAGATGCGTGACCACGCCGCACCGGCTGTCCCACAGCCCACAGGCAACTTCGTTGCCTACGCACGCAGCCTCAGCGACCGGGGGTATCGCAACGTGCTGCTGACCGGCCAGCAATCGTCGGCACGAGAACTGCTCTTCACCGTGTCCGGCGAAATGCCGGCGGTATAGATCCCGGAGGAGGACGACCCGGAGCATGCGGTTCCACGGCACGTTCATTGGAGTCGACCGCTACCAAGCGGCTGACATCGGCTTCCTCACCTCAGCGGTACGAGACGCGACCGCTCTGCACGCTCTGTTCGCCGACGGCTTCCAGGGCAACCCTGTGCTGTTGACCGATGCGGATGCGACCCAAGCCAAGATCGTTGAGGAACTGGAGCGACTGGCCGCTACCAGCAGTGAAGACGATCTGGTCGTCGTCAGCTTCTCGGGCCATGGCAGCACAACACACGAACTGGCGCCCTATGACGCGGATCTGTCGCGGCTTGAGGAAACTGGGCTGCCTCTCAAGGACCTGGCAGGACTACTGAACCAGATCCCGGCAGCAACGTTGGTGTGCATCCTCGACTGCTGCTTCGCAGGAGGGTTCGGCGCGAAGGCGCTGACAGCGCCCGTGCAAGCCCGCAGCCTTGAGTCTGAGCTCGGCATGTTGGAGCAGATCGCAGGTAAGGGACGGATCGTTCTCGCCGCGTCTGCGCCGAATGAACGGGCCTATGAAGACCCTGGACTCGGTCACGGCTTGCTGACCTACGAACTGCTGGCCGCGTTGCAGGGGGCGCCCGAGGTGGTGAGCGGCGGCAAGATCGACGTGTACAGACTTCTCGAACACGTCACACGTAGGGTGACCGACGCGTCCTCAGCCCTGCGCAAGGAACAGCACCCTTGTTTCCGAGGCAGTCTGAACGGGTCGCCGACGTGGCCCATCCTCACTCCAGGCGCCCGGTATGCCGCGGCTTTTCCGGAGTTCGTCCGTCAGCCCGCAACCGCAGACTTGGACAGTCTGGCGTCCTATGGAGTCCCGCAGGTACTTCTGGATACCTGGGGACAGGCGATTCCCGGCCTGAACGCGCTGCAACTGGCCGCGATCAACGACTTCGGCGTCCTCGACGGCAAGAATCTGCTCGTCACCGCCCCGACGTCGTCAGGGAAGACGATGGTCGGTGAACTGGCCGCACTCCGTGGCGCTGTAGATCATCAGCGTGCCGTGTTCCTGCTGCCCATGCGTGCGCTCGTGAACGACAAGTACGCGGAGTTCTCGCGCAAGTACGACGACCTCGGCATCGTGACCATCCGGTCAACCGGAGAGATCAGCGACGACAACGCGGCTCTGATGAGCGGGCGCTACGACATCTGCCTGATGACCTACGAGAAATTCGGCACGATGATCCTGGCCAACCCTTACCTGTTGCGCCAAGTCGGCACGATTGTTGTCGACGAGGTGCAGATGTTGGTCGATCCAGGCCGCGGGGCGAACCTCGAGTTCGTCTTGACCCTGATCAAAAGTCGTTGGGCCGCAGGAATCAGCCCTCAGATCATCTGTCTGTCGGCCGTCATTGGCGACACTGGCGGTCTGGAGCGCTGGCTCGACGGACGACAGCTTCGTCACGAGGAGCGACCCATCCCATTGGTCGAGGGCGTTATCGACGGTTCAGGCCAATACCGCTACCTCGACGAGGACGGGCTGTCCAAGACTGAGAAGGCGATCACGCCACTATGGAGCGGGCAGAACAGCAGCCAGGATCTAGTCATCCCCTTGGTGGCCAAGCTCGTCAGCGAGCGCAAGCAGGTCATCATCTTCCGAGAGATCAAGGGCGAGACGCTCGGTTGCGCTAGCTACCTGGCCAACCAGCTCGGTCTCCCGCCAGCGCAGGCTGCACTCAACTTATTGCCCTCCGGTGACCTTTCGACGTCCTCCGAGCGGCTACACCAGACCCTCGCCGGCGGAGTCGGCTTCCACAACGCCGACCTCACCCGTGACGAGAGGCAAGTCCTCGAAGAGGAGTTCCGTCGCCCGGACACCGATCTCCGCGTTCTCGTCGCCACCACCACGCTCGCTATGGGCGTGAACACGCCCGCGTCCGCTGTCGTGATCGTCGGCCTCAACCATCCATTCAGCGGGCCGTACACCGTCGCCGAGTACAAGAACATGGTCGGCCGGGCAGGTCGGCTCGGATACGCCGAACACGGTGAGTCCTACGTCATCGGCTCCCGCGGTCTTGACCTTCAGCGGATCTGGTCTCGCTACGTGACAGGCAAGCCCGAGGACGTGAAGTCGGTTTTCCTCAACGACGTCACCGACCACCAGACGCAGGTACTTCGCACGCTTGCCGCCCTGCAGCCCGGAGCGGATGGCAGTGTCGAGGCCGACTTGCTGATCTCCTTCCTGGAAAGCACTTTTGCCGCATTCCAGCAGCGTCAGGCAAACCCCACATGGAACTGGGGACGAGACCGCATCCTCGGCATCTTGCACGAGCTTGGTCGACACCAGCTGATCGAACTGGTTGATGGTGATCGGTACCAACTGACAGACCTCGGCCGGTTCGCAGGCGAGGGCGGGGTCTTCGTCGATTCGATCATCCGACTGGTCGAGGTGCTGCGCCATGTGACGGCGCCACCGAACTCGACGACGCTGATCACCGCCGCTCAGGTGACCAAGGAGCTTGACGAGGTCTACCTCCCGTTCGCCAGAAAGGCCAAGAACACAGAACACCGACGATGGCCGCATGAGTTGATGTACCAGGAAGTCGATCCGCGCGTGCAGAACATGCTGCGCATCGGCGGCGCCGATCAGCTCGCTGGCGCAGTTCGGGCGAAGAAGGCCATGGCGTGCCTGCTGTATGCGAGCAGCATGCCCCTCGGCACGGCGGAACAACACCTCATGCGACACAACCTCGGCAACGAAGCCGCCGGCGCGATCCGTGCCGTGGCCAGCCGCACGCGCGACCTGACACCGGCCGTCATGCGGGTGTTCGCGTTCCTGCATCCGGAGATCGCAACGGGCGACTTGGCTGAGCGGACCATGGTGCGTCTCGAACTCGGCATACCGGCTGAGCTCGTTGAGCTCGGCATGGTTCTCGGCGCCGAGCTGACACGGGCGCAGTACCTCTCACTGCTGCAGGCCGGCATAACGAGCCCCGATGAGGTCGAGGCCAGCGACGCAACGAGCCTGGCGGACTGCCTCACCGTCTCCGAAGCCAGGGCCACCCAACTCCAGGCCCTCCTGCACGAACGTGTGCGGCAAAGCAACGAGTCGTTCGCGCCCTTGCTACCGCCGCCCACTGAGTAACACGAGCATCGGCGTCCAGTGTGGCAACCGGCGGAATTCGTCCATCCACATTCGGCTCCAGCCCGGAGTTCTGGGAGACGGTGGTGGACGAGCCCGTCAGTGCGCGCGACCACTCTTCGGATAGGCCGATCGATGGCTCGGGAGCGCTCGAATCGGCGGCCGCTTGGCCAGTTCTCGACGCAGTTTTGACGTCGCGGCGATTGGCGACGCCAGAACTGATGATTCCATGTGGTTCGTTTGCCCTGCCGCAATTTGAACCAGCATGCCGTGGGTGGCCCGAGCATGCCGGGCTGCCACATGGCGCTGATGCGCCTCGTGCCACGCCGCGATCTCGGCGACGAGCGCTGCCACCGCTATCAAGAGCGCGATGAACTGGCCGGGCGTGGCCCGTTGGCTTGCTGGATTGCGCATACCCGCTCTGATCAGTTGGTTGGCAGCCGTACGCAGATCGCGCGACACCGCTGCCCACCGCCGCGGCAGGATCTGGTCGGGTACGCGGCCGGCACGCGCGTATGTCTCCCATGCGTCGATCAGCAGTGGCGCTCGACCCGCATCCGCGACAACGACGAGAGCCAACAGCATGTCGCCTGTCGCATGAGCGATGCCCTGCAGAGCCTCCTGCCCGAACTCGGTCTTGTTCAATGGTCCGCGGTGCCGCATCCGCTCACGTGCAGGCAGAACCACCTCATCGACGATCCCCTGCACCGAGGCGGGCACGGTCGTCTCCACCGATCTCCACCGGCTCATGAGCTTCGAGTAGGTGAGATCCGGACCGAGCTTTCCTCCGGCGAAGTACAGCGGATCACCCGACGCGGTGCGGCACGCCGGGTCGGAGGCGTCCGTGACCGAGTAGCCGAGGATCCGGCCGTGGTGACCTTGACGGACGCGTACCGTCGCATTCGCCAACGCCAGGTAATCCAGGAACTCGTCCCAGTTCCGCGCGGCAGCAGCGGCGCTGGAGACCTGGCGACGCAGCCTGACGCGAATCGCGACGTCCGTCTGCCTCTGGCCAGCGTCGTGAAGCCTGGAAGCCTTCTCCTTCTCAGCGCGAGTGGGACGAGGTGTCGCCGTCCGGTCTGCGGCTCCGGTGCTTGTGAGGCGATACCGCTCCTCGGCCGCGTTGCACGCCTCCTTCACTCGCCGGAAGTCGTAGTTGCGGTGCGGGTGCACAAGTTCGCCGGTGTCTTGTCGAACCAGCACCGCGGCGATGTGCACATGGTCAGGCGCATGACGGATCGCTACCCATCGGCAGCTGCCGGGATCATCGCGCTCGGCGATCCCAGTGCGGTGCAGCACGTCCGCCACAACCTCTGCCCACTGCTCATCCGTCAGCAGCGGGTCGGCAGGATGGTTGCGCAACGAGCACTGCCAGACAGGACCTTTCGGAACCCGGCTGACAGTGCCTGGCCAGCCGTCCTCACGCGGACGCCGTTTCGGCACCCCGGCGAGCGCTGCAGGTGCTCGAAGAGCTGCGACCAAGGCACCGAGGTCGAACCGGTCGGGTCCGAGTTGCTCGGGCTGGTGCACCTCGGGACGACCGTCCCACGTCGCGAAGACGTGCTGATCCGTGTGCGCCGACTGCTCGGTGCTTCCTGGTCCCATCAGGTAGCGGATGAGGCCGTAGACGTTCCAGCCGCGCGTCACCTTTCTGATCATGTCGACTCGAAGCGATCGACGATGCGAGCCAGAACCGCGTCCACATCGGACAGAAGCTCACGCACCTCAGTCACGACTTGGTCGACATTCCCGATGACACCCGGCGCGGCCAGGCCAACCGCGCCGGGTGTCATCGCCGCTGCCGCCAACGGGTCGAGGTTATTACCGTGTGGCATGGTCTCTTCGCCCACCTCGAGACCATTGAAGCGAGCTACTTTGAGGATGATCCGTTCGTGGGATGCTCGTGACCCATGCCGATACACCCTTAACTCGCGTTCCATGCTGTTCCCCCAGGGTCAGTTCAACCTAATGGGCGTGGCGCTTCCAGCGCCAAAGGGGGATGTCAACAACTCTACACTGCGTGTGCCTTCGAGCCGAAGGCCGAAAGACTGCTTTGCCGACGTGAGTTCATGGACGATCAAGCGATCACGGTGGGACACTAGGCGCGTTGGTCACTACACCGCGGCTCGCATCAAGTCTGACGTGAACCACTCTCATGAAGCGAGCATCGAAGAGATCGAACTGCCTGGCACGCCAGGGTATAGACGAAACAGCAGCCCTCGATCAGTTGCGTAACAAGGCAGTTCAGCCCTCGATCTCACCTGTCTGGATGTTCAGGGTGAACGCCGCAGCGGGAGTGGTCCGTCCGGCGTTAGATTCCACTCATGGGCATGGACAAGTGGCACACGCCCGAACTTGCCGAGAGCCTCGACCGCAAAGGAAACGTCCCTCTGCAGGCTCTCGTCAGATTTCTGGGAAATACCCGCGTCCTCAAGGAAGTCCCCGCAGGCAAGCGTGGTTTTCAGGAAGAGCACGGGTAGCTGGTCGAGCACGAAGGCGGTTCGGTACTCACGGAACTCCGGTCTGATGGTGACCAACCTTCCCCCAGGTGCACTCCAGCCGTTGCGCATGACTTCGCCCATGGAGAAGTGCAGGGCACGGCTCGCGGCAGCATGCAGGTACTCGTACAGGTCCTTGTGACCGCTCTGCTCCGCAACCCATCTGGCGTTTGGAAGCGGCCTTCCTGACCACCGAAACTGCTGACGAAGCCTCGTCAGCTCCTCCGTCACAGGAGCCTGTTGCTCCTCCTGGGCGTCTAGGAACGCCGCTGGATACCAAAGCTCCCGCATAACATCGTCGCCCAGGTGCGCACGCTGTGCCTGCAGGGACCGGAGGCCGTCGGAGCGGCCCATAGTCATGAGGAGGTCCTGGGCTTCTTGCAGCGGTAGGTGGTTGACCCAGAGCAGCCAAAGCAACTCATCGAGTGCTGGTCGAACGAACCCGACAGCCAAATGACCGAGCCCAGTTTTGGCTAGCACCACGGTGGCATCGAGGGCTTCGAGCTGTCGGCGAAGGACGTAGTTGACCGCGATCAGGCGAAGGTCCGACCAGGCAATGTCCCAGTCCAGGTCACTGGCAGCAAAGACTCGCTTCTGCGCAACGAGCCAGGTCTCCACAGCAGCCAGCCGCGCTTCAACGCCAACGTTCTCGTTCACAGCCACCGAGGCATCGTTGCATGTCCAGCCTGGTCCACACCCGTGGCCTGTGGGACTCGACTCGCGCAGGCAACTACGCGCATGCCCTCCGTCGTGCGGCCTATTCGGTTCGTTGCTCAACGCCCGCATGAAATGGCGATCTTGAACATGGCATACGCATCATCTATGGACTGCTCCAAACGTGTAACGTTCGGCACTGACGCTAACAGTCCGTCACCAACGTTCGATGCACGACTTGCGACGCGATTGAGGTGACGAGAATGCCAGGGCAACCAAGCCAGCAGAAGAAGAAGCGGGGCCTGTACAGCGCCATTCGCCTCACGCTTTCAATCCTGATGTTGCTATCGACAGCAATCGTCGTATGCGGCTTAAGCGGGCTATTTGGTGGATCGTCATTTATCGTAACCCTCCTGGCTGGACTGCTCCTGGCGATATTCACAGCGG
The DNA here is from genome assembly GCF_024648825.1 of Lentzea californiensis. Taxonomy (GTDB): domain Bacteria; phylum Actinomycetota; class Actinomycetes; order Mycobacteriales; family Pseudonocardiaceae; genus Lentzea; species Lentzea californiensis. Next base: position 625,211 of record NZ_JANBBE010000002.1, on the reverse strand, counting down.
CCCACGTCTACGTTGCCTCGTATATTCCGACCCGCCGAGGCCTTACCAGGCCTGATGTCGGCGCATCGGTAGACGTTTCTACCGTCAGGGCAGAGTCAGTCGAGTTTTCAAAGCAGTTCAATCCGGAACAAATTCAACAATACGTAAAGGCCATTCTACAACCTGGCGAGCTGCGCGGAAGACTAATCGAGGAAATTCAGCCGCTACGACGCACGCTACGACAGCGCGTTTTGATCAATCTGGAGATGCCGGCGGACCATAAGGGAGATCTCCTCTTCCCTGTACTTACCCCCGTAAAAGGCGAGCTGCAGGACGACCTGACGATTACAGTGGATGGCGAATCAGTCGTTACCCTTACACATCGAGATTGTCTATTACTAACCTCGATCGTCTTGGATGCACTACTGGTTCCCGCTGAAGGATTAACGGAGTCAGAGGTTGACCAGTTGACCAAACTGGCCGATCAAGCACTAAAGATTGTTTTACGCAGGGGACGTGTCCGAAACGCAACTGAGGAAGACGTCAGGCGAGTAAACGATTGCGCCGAGGAGATCCTCTCGCTAGCACCAAAGGGAGGAGATTCGTTGAGGCTCGCCGCCAGCCTTGTCCGCAAGCTTGCGGACAACTACGTTATTGTTGTCATCGTTCCATCAGTTGATATAACCGATCAGCAACGAAAACTGGTTTCCTACGAACGCTTCCTCATTCCGAATTTACGCCTAGCAACGTGGAGGTCTCCACTTCGACTTGTGCGGGATTTCCTCGGCACCTTGATGGGTGCGCGACCAGTATCCCTGGGACTTAGCGTGAGCAATGCTTCAACGGCCCAAAGTTATCATTTGTTCGTCATGGGACCAGAGGGCATGTATGTCGGATGGCAGGACATGCCTGACACCGACGGAATCTTTGAAGTTCAGTCGCTGGATGAGCAGCTTACTCAGCCATACGGCAGATTCCAGCGGCGTCGAGGCCAGCGCTACTTACACCTCTACATGAGATCAATACCTGAGCGACTCGCAAATAAGCTACGATTGAATGTCAGGTTCTTCGAAGTTCCACCCGGAACCATGGGGGCAGCAACCCTGGCGGCAAGCGCGAGTTTTGTTCTTATCTATTTGGCAGGCTTAATATTACCGACCGCCTCAAATTTTTCTACCGACTTCCCTGCCATCGTTTTGGCTTTCCCCGCGCTCGCTGGAGCGCTTGTTGGATTTGAGTCTCGCACCAACTCATTGTTAGGCGGAACTGTGTCGTCGAAGTCATCGGCGGTACTGACGATCATTTTGTCTCTGGGAGCAAGCGGTCTCTTCATGGCACAGAGGGCAGAGAAGCTCAAGGCTCCGTCAAGCCTCGTTCTACTCGCCGTGCGCGACCGTTGGTGGCAGGTGCTTGTGCTCGTTGCGCTGTTGAACGCCCTGTACGCAGGGTACGTGTGGCTCACCAGAACGGCTTCGTTCTACTGGCTGGCGCATCGGCCAGACGACCCTCATACCGGACCGAGTGAACACTAGGTGGTTGACATGAGTACAGCGCTGGCCCAGCATCCAGGCATGGCCGACGGAACCCTCCTGGCGCGTGCGCTGCGACGACTGGCTACGTTCGCGACACGACTTGTCAATGAGCCGCGCCGCGCCGAGTCAGGTTGGTACGTCGAGACCGGCGAGGGTGATGCCATCGCCGGAGGGAACGAGTACCTCAGCAACGTTGATGTCGATGATGTACTGGGACAGAGGTTCCGTCTCGCTGTCCAGGCTGTAGTCGAGATCAACGGTAAACCTGATCTTCGACAGGAAGATCGGTTTGACGAACTCCGCCGAGCGTACTTCAAGAAACTGGGTGCTTCGACCCGAAGCACAAATACCGTGTAGTTGACAGACCCATAGGGATTAACCATGCCTGCGGAGAGCATCGTTCTGCTCTGCCGCTTGTGACCACGATCCACTCATCAACGGCTTCAGGTTCCTCCGCAGTGCTACATCGACTAACAGTCGTACAAGTCGTGGTTAGACAAATGAAATTGCCTGCCCAACCACGACTTCGAAAGAGGACGCGTTACCTTCCGATCACGTCGACTCGAAGCGGTCGACGATGCGTGCCAGGAGTGCATCGACTGCGGCCAAGCGCTCATCCAGTTGAGCCACGACCCGCTCGATGTTCGCGATGACGCGAGACGAAGCGATGCCGACCTCGTCGGTCGTGTTCGCTACTGCCGCCAACTGGTTCAGGTTGTTGCCGTGCAAGACGCTCACGCGACGCAGCTGCTGAAGCTCCGTCTGCACCTGCATCAGCTGCTGCCCGATCTCCTTCGCGGCTACTCGCCGCGGGTTGTTGTCAGCGAGTGCCGCTTCAACGGCTGCCTTTGCGATCCACGCACCAACTTGGAGCTGTGCTCGCGCTGCTGCTTGAACGACTGCACTCATCTCGGGCTCGTTGAAGCGCGCTGTCTTCGCGATGTCACGCTTCTGCAGAGCGTGCGGTCGGTATCCCCCGATGCTTCCGTTACGCGCCATGCCATCCCCCGGATGAGCCAAGCTTGGCGGCCGCCGGCCAGCGAGGCCAAAGGCTGCTTTTTGTCTACCTTGCTCCTGTCGCCACTCCTGCTGGGAGTGGCGAGGTGCCGGTGTCACAACGCGCACCGGCACCCCGAAAATCAAGCCGGTCAACGACATCCGCCGCGCGGACTTGAGTCGTCACCGGTCGACAAGATCGCGGCAATCCTCAGCCGCTGCCGCGCGCTGAACGGCGGCGCGCTGCGCACGATCTCTTCGACGTAGTCGTCGATGTGGCGGACGGGTTTTCCGCGTGTCCTTCTACTGCGGGTCACGGGTCACCCCCGCTACCCGATGTGCCGCCGCGAACGCGTCGAGGTCGTCGACGGCGATTCGCACGAGCCGTCCAAGACGGATGTGCGGGAGCTTTCCGGCCCTGATCGCCCGGCGGATTGTGACCTCGGAGACGGACAGATGTGCGGCCGCCTCCGACACAGGGAGGTAAGCAGGTGGAGTCTTGTCTGCCACGGTGTGGCCCTTCCTGAACAGGAAGGCCAGCGACGCGCTATGCGGCTACAGCGTTCCCCCGAACGCGCACAGCCCATCCCGGCCCTCGCTGCAACGAGCTGCGAGGGACGCGGCGTCCTGGAGCACGGGCAACGCGCGGCCCGGCGACGACAAGTCGACCTGGTGGACGCGCTCGACGCGCGGGTGGCGCGTTCTGCAACGGCTCGGTAGCCGGCGGCGCGACGAACTCACCGGCGAGGAGGCCAAGCAGCCACAGCAGGACCGACACAGGAAACTTCTGTTCGGCAGCCCTGGACAGCAACACCAAGAGCCGGACGAGTCGCATCGCCGCATCGACCTCAAGCGCGACCATTGGTCGATCCGCAGGCTTCACGCCGAGGCCATACGCACGGCCGAAGTCGCGACTGACGGGCCGCTTGAACGGGTCGTGTTCGCTGAGGATCATCAGCTCTTGGTGGACCGTGAACGGAAGATCCATCACCTTCGCGAGCAACCTGAGTCGCTTCGGATGACTCGCGGCAACCCTCGTGTTCGCCGCGTCGATGCGGTCGGCGAAGGCCTCGAAGCCACCGAGCAGACCGCGAGGCAATGCCGACTCGATGGCCTGCATCTCTTCAGGTGGAAGGGACTTACGCAGCTCGCGAACGAGGTGCACTCGTCGATGGATCTCACGCGCGGAGTAGCACTCGGCGCGAGCGGCGGGCGCGGTTACCTGACGCACCACTGCGTCCCGCCGCGCCTCTGAGCTCCCCCGAGTACTCATGTGACCACAGTAGACAGCTTAGGAACGAGCTTCCAAGAAATCCGTGGGCAGATTGCGAATCTCTTCGGGCGTGGCTTGATCGTCGTCCCGTTCGAACTGGATCTTGACCGACTCGGGCTTGAAGCCTGGGCCACCTCGGGACGGCATGATCGTGACCGTGACACCCATCGCCGTGAGGAGTGCCCGGCGCTGAAGCACGGTCAGTTGCTTCCAACGCTCCTGCGCTTGAGGCCCAAACATCTCGGTGATCATGTCGCTGGGAACACCGACAACCAGTCGAATGGCTTCTCGGTCAGCCTCCTCCAGAGCTGGCCGGAGCTTCGCGTTGATCCTGTGGAACTGCTCGCGATCAAGCAGGTCGTCCGCGTAGTCGTCGGCCGCGGCCTGGAGCCGTGCGCGGATGCCGGCAGCGTGTTCTCGCGCGGCTTGCGCGGCGACGTCGTCCCGAGTCAGCAGGTCGCGGGCATCGGGTTCCTGAAGCCGTCGCACGACCACGCGCTCCACCAGGTCGTCCACCCACTCCTGACGCCTCCCGACGCACGAGGACGCCGCATCACAGACGTAGAGCGGTGTCTTCCCTAGCTCCTTGCGGCGCTGGTTCACCCACCTGTTGGAGACTCGAAGAGCGGAACCGCACTTGCCACAACAGCCGATTCCGAACGTCAGGAGGTGCTGTCGAGCACCGCCACGCGTCTGCACTCGCGAGGGATCGGTGAGAAGAGCGACGACCTGATCGTGCTTGTCCTGATCCACGATCGGCGGCCACGCTGCTGGCCCGAAGTCCTCTCCCCCGCGCTTCCGGCGAGCGATGTTGGACAGCCGAAGCGCCAATTTCCGGACTGAACTGGTGCCCCACGATCGGTCGCCGCCGTACGGCGTGGGCACCTGGCGGGCGTTCAAGTCCGCGGTGATCACGTTCAAGGACTCGCGTGCGAGCAGACGATCGACGATCTCGCGCACGATGGCCGCTTCCGCCTCGTCCACCTCGTCGGTGAAGCCCAAGACACGACCGTTCTTGTCCTGCTCGTAGATCCGCCGCCACCCATATGCCACGGCACCGTTCGCACGGCCCTCCTCGGCGCGCTGCAGAGCGGCACGGGCAACGCGTTCGCCTTTGAGTTCCGACTCCAACGTGTCGGCCTCGCCGAGGATGCCCGCGACCATGCGGCCGGCAGCGCTCGTGAGGTCGATGTCGGAACCCTTCACGAGCGAGATGGACACGCGGGCCGCTGCCAACTGCTCGATCGCGTCCACGCGTTCCTTGCGATTGCGCCACAGCCTCGCCATTCCATAGGCGACGATGCGAGTGATCTCGCCGCGCGAAGCCGCTTTCATGAGCGCCTCGTACGCAGGCCGCGGTCCCCCGCGCAGGGCGCTCAGATCGTTGTCGACCCACTCATCGAGGACGGTCCACCCGCGAGACTGCGCGAGTGCGCGACCGTCCTCAAGCTGGCGGGTGACGCCCTTCTCCTGCAACATCGGGTCTTCGCTGATGCGCTCGTAGATCCCCACGACCTCGGTCATGAGAAGAGGCTACCGATGTTCACCGCTAGTGTGATTTACTCTTTCCGGGGGGTGTGGGGAAGACCACGTCCGCTGACAACTTCGCGTCGCTGATCAACGACGTCGAGGACCGGGTGTTCGCGGTGCTGCCCGACGACACGTGGTTCTACCCCGGTCACGGCGACGACTCGACGCTCGGCGAGCAGCGCCCTTCCCTCGCGGAGTGGCGTTCCCGGGGCTGGTGACCCCCTGGCCTGCCGGAGAGCCTGTTCTCCGGCAGGCGCCATCAGACCTCGATGATCGTGACCATGCTGTCGAGACCTTTGAAGTCCTCGGCATTCCTGGTGTACAGCGGCAGCCCACGCGATGATGCGACGGCGGCGATCATCAAATCCATCCGCCGCGGCTTCGGGTTTCGATTCGCCGCAATGGTGAGCGCCACCAATGTGCCGTACCTGGCGGCTGCCTGACCATCGAAGGGCAGCGGCTCGAAGTCGACGATCGCCGCACCCAGCTTCTCCGTGCGCGCAGCTCTGGACGCAGCGTCCTTCGCCATCACCACGCCTTGATGCAACTCGGCCATCGTGACAGCGGTGAGCTCGGGAATCTGCGGCAGACCAGCCGGATCCAGAAGGCCCAGATCGATGTAGGCGCACGTGTCGAGCACCCCCGACTCGGGACGTTCAGCCACGACTGCGCTCCCACGGATCAAAGTCGCCCACACGATCCTCGTCACCGAAGAACTCGTCAGCTTCCTGACGCATCCGAGAGTGATCGACCTGAGGCAGAGTCCTGTGCCGCTCGACGAGTTCCTCAGCCGTCATTCGACGACGACGGGGCAAGGGACGGAGTTCGGCGACCTCCACACCATTTCGCGTCACGTGGTAGGTCTCGCCCGCCTCCACCGCGTCCATGACAGCGGCAGAGTGGTTGCGAAACTCCCGTTGGCTGATGACCTTCACCAAACGAGTGTAGCCCCGCGTAGCGCCATGAGCTACACGAGGTGGATCTGTTCACCACTAGTGTGATTCACCCTCTCCGGGGAGTGTGGGGAAGACCACGTCCGCCGACAACTTCGCGTCGCTGATCAACGACGTCGAGGACCGGGTGTTCGCGGTGCTGCCCGACGACACGTGGTTCTACCCCGGTCACGGCGACGACTCGATCTTGGGCAAGGAGCGTCCTTCGCTACCGGAATGGCGTTCCCGGGGCTGGTAGAGGCCCACGAGCAGGGCCAAGGCGGCGAGCACGAGCAGCACGACCCACAGCGAGCCGTAGTACTGCTCGGCGAACTGGGTCGTGCTCTTCTCGTAGGCGAGCCACGGCTGGATCAGCTGGCGGAAGGCCAGCGCGAACCCGATCAGCAACGGCCCGAGCGCTACGGGCAACGCGCGGAGGTCCACGAGTGCGGGGGTGGCCGCAGCGGCGGCGGAGGTCACGGCCAGCACGCCCAGCGCGACGATAAGCGAACCGAGCGCACTGCGGGTCATGTCGGTGTGCGTGCCGGTGACCTCGACGACCAGTCCCATGACGGCGGCGAGAGCGGCGCAGGCGGCGGCACCGGTCACGGCCGACCGGCCGAGCTGCGCGGCGAGGATCCCGGTGCCCAGGCCGACCACGGCGGCCGGTGCGTACGTGCTGAACTGGCTGGCGGAGAAGTAGAGCCCGAAGTTGAGCGGTGCTGCCACGGCGAGCAGGACGAAGCCGGCGGTCATGGTCCTGAGGAACGCTCTCCTGCCGAGGACGAGCGTCAGGCCGGCGGCGCAGAGCAGCAGTGCCACGCCCGCGCTCGCTCGTACCAGCGGCAGGACCAGTGCCTGCTGCAGCAGGATCCCGGCTCCGAGGAGCACGAGCGGCAACAGCGCCGTCGCCGTTCCCGCGACCGCGGCGCGGCTGCTGACGGGTTCGGGTCGTGGCGCCTTGCCCGTGCGCACGGCGTGGACCGCGAGGGCGGCGCCGAGCACACCGAGCCCTGCGAGCGCGAACACGACGGCCATCGGGGGGATCGTGCTGTCCAGCCAATCCATGCCGCGGAACAGCGTGGCCAGCACCTGGGCGCCGACCACGGTCGCGGCCATCGCGGCGTCGCGGGTGACCGCCAGCACGCCGATGACGATCAGCACCGCACCGGCGGTGCCCAGCGAGTCGATGATGCTCGAGGTGCCCGGCCGCAGACTGAAGAAGTGCACCTGCGACTCGACCGAGGCGACCAGCGCGCCCGCGGTGCCTGCCACGAGCAGCCACTGCCAGTGCCTTGTGAGCCACACACCCGCGATCACTGCCAGCGCGGGGAGGCCCAGCGTTACGACGGAGTACTTGCTGACGCCGAAATGAGCTCCGTGCGTCGACAGCAGGGTGTGGTCGCTGACGTTGAACAGCGCGAGGAGCGCCAGCGCCACGGGGCCCCAGAGCCGTCGATTGATCTGCACGGCGCGCAAACTAGCGCGGCGCCAGAATCGTCCGTGGTGGTTTCGGCGTCAGTTGACCACGTCGAGCAGGTCCAGATATCCGGTGGTCGCGCGCCACAGGGCGTCGGAGTACGGCGTGAGCTTGCCGGGGCTCCAGCGGTGGTCGGTGTAAGCCTGGTTCTCGCGCCGCAACGCCCTCAGGCTGATCGCGAACTCGTCCTGGACGCGCTGTCGCAGTTCCTCCTCCGACGGCGCGGCCAGGCGCACCAGCTCACCCGTGCCGTCGCTGACCGCCACGAGCGTTTCCTCGTTGATGCCGTCCGCGGCGCTCCAGACCAGCGCGGGCCGTTCGATGCGGTGGTTCCACACCGGAGCGTCCTTCGACCGCCAGCGCGCCTCGAACGGGTTGCGCGACAGCCGCGTCGAGTTCGCCCAGTGCTCGGCACCGACCGGTTCGCTCATCCACGGCACCTCCTCGACCGGCAGGTCCGTGACCAGCGCGACCTCGATGGCGTCGACGTCCCTGGGGACGTCGAGCAGCTCGCCGAAGACCCACACCTCGACCACCTGGAACCGGAAGAACGAGGTCGGCAGCTCGCCGCACTTCGCGGCGAGTTCGGCCAGGTGGTGCACAGCGCGAGTCCATTTCACGGGGTGGATCATGCCTGACCGTGTGGCCGAGGCGGTGGTACGGCTGGCTTCGGTGGAACCCACGCTGTGTGCGTTCCACGAGGTCTTCCGCGCACCCTCTCTCGAGGTCGATCCCTCACTGCCGTTCGCGGGCATGCCCATCGCGGTGAAGCGGGGCGAACGCCGAAGCCACCGGGAAGCGTTGGTGGCCATGGGTTGTGTGCCGATCGGACTGACCACCACGCCCGATGGCAGCACTCCGTGGCAGACGTGGGGCCGCAACTCTCGCGGCCTCACACGCAACCCGTGGAACCTGGACCGCACACCGGGTGGCTCGTCAGCGGGATCGGCCGTCGCGGTGGCGTCCGGCATCGTGCCGCTGGCCACCGGCGTGGACGGCGCGGGCTCGATCCGCATCCCGGCCGCGTGGTGCGGCGTTCTCGGCCTCAAGACGACCTCGGCCGAACGTGCCGCGGTGGGCGTCTTCACCCGCGACCCGTCCCTGCTCGCGACCTACCTCGGCATCACCGAGGTCAGCTCGCCTTCCGCCGCCTGGTCCACGGACCTGGGCTTCGCCGAGGTCGACGACGAACAGGCGTCGATCGCCTGGCGGGCGGCTGCCGCCCTGCGCCCACGCCTCGTCTCGCTGTCGCTCGAGGACCCCGCCTCCGACTGGTACGCGGGCCGCTGCGGCCCGAACCCGGCGCTGGACTCGTTGTTCGAGACCACGGACCTGCTGCTCACGCCGGCCACCCCCGGCCCGCCGCACGGCCACGACGGCCCGGGGTCGCGCGTCAACACGGCCCTGACGTGGGCGTTCAACCTCAGCGGGCACCCGGCGATCAGCATCCCGGCCGGGTTCGACTCGTGCGGCCTGCCGGTCGGGCTGCAGGCCGTGGCGCGGCACGGCCGGGAAGCGGACCTGGTCGCCGCCGCCCGCGCCGTTCTGCGGAATCACCCGATCGAGTGCTTTGACCCCAATCCACCTCGCTGATCATGGTCTGTGCGGTGTCCTCGTCGCCCTGAAGGGGGACACGGATGGCGCGAAGAATCGGTGGGGCCGGAGGCGGATCGGATCCGGGAGCGGGCAAGGCCGGAGCGGTGGTGGCGGCCGGGGTGCTGGCGGTGTCACTCACTGCCGGAGGCGGGCTGTCGCTCGGTGGCGGCGCGTCCACGACCGTCGCCGACTCGGCCGGGGTGAACCTGACCAGGGCGAAGTCGGAGGGCAGGAAGTCCGCCCGCAACGGCGACGCGGACGGCGCGTGGCGCCGGCTGAACATGCGGACGCTCAAGCGCACGGCCAAACCCGCGCTGGAGTGCGTGTCGCATTCGTTCGGCCAGGTGCGGGACCACTTCGTCCGCAACCCGTGCAAGTCGCTCGACCGGACGCTCTTCGCCGTCGGCGACGACCGTGGCAACGTCGCGGTGGTGTCCGTGGCGTGGGTCGGCTTCCGGAACCGGCGCGACGCGGGAGAGTTCAAGAAGCTGATCGACGTGCACGGAACCGGCGACGTCAGCCCGCTGGCCACCCCGCTGCTCGGGTTGGCGGACATCCGGTTCTCCGGGCTGAACTACTCGTCCCGGACGGACGGCAGCACGGTCGTGATCGCGGAGACCGAGTCCGCGTCCGGGCAGGTGAACCGGGAGACGCTGGACGCCATGGCGGACATGGCGAGCTGGCTGCCGCGCTGACCATGTCGAGAAACGGCGAGAGGCTGCGACACAGGGCTATGGGCACATGTGTTGACGACTACATCGCCGGGCTGCCGGACTGGCAGCAGGACATCTGCCGCGAGGTGCGCAAGCTCGTGCACGAGGCCGATCCGGACGTCGAGGAGACGATCAAGTTCACGAACCGGCCGTACTTCGTGCTGGACGGCAACGTGTGCGCGTTGCTCGGCACCAAGGACCACGTGAACGTGATGCTCTACGACAAGGCGATCGTGCCGGACCCGCACAACATCATCACGAGCGGCCACGGCAACAAGACCGCGCGCATGATCTCCGTGTACCGCGACCAGCCGATCAACGCGCCGGCGCTCGTCGAGATGTTCCGGTGCATCATCGCGAACAACCGTCAGCGCAAGGCCGTCGGACCGCGTCGGTAGCCTCATGCCGCATGGAGGTCGAGATCTACACCGACGGCGCGTGCAGCCCCAATCCCGGGCCGGGTGGCTGGGGTGCCGTGCTGCGTTACGGCGCGCACGAGAAGGACATGTACGGCGGTGACATCGGCCCGACGACGAACAACCGCATGGAACTGATGGCGCCCATCATGGCGTTGGAGAGCCTCACGCGGCCGTCCACCGTGAACCTGTACACGGACAGCACTTATGTCCGGAACGGCATCACGTCGTGGGTGCACGGCTGGAAGTCGAACGGCTGGCTCACGAAGGCTCGCGAGCCGGTCAAGAACTCCGACCTGTGGCGCCGCCTGGAGGAAGCCGCCGACCCCCACGAGGTCGAGTGGCACTGGGTCAAGGGCCACGCGGGCCACCCGGAGAACGAGCGCGCCGACCGCCTCGCCGTGCGCGGCGTCGAAGAGGTGACGGGGCGCGAAGTCAAGCAGCCCCAGGCGAAGCCGAAGAAGGCCGCGAAGCCCAAGCAGCCGCGCGAACTGAGCGGCGAAGCCTGCGGCGCGCCCACGAAGAAGGGCACGCCCTGCCCGATCACGGCGGGGTCGAACGGCCTGTGCCACGTCCACGACCCGGCGTTGCAGTGCGGTGCCATCACGAAGAAGGGCACGCCCTGCTCCGTCGCGACCGGCGGCGGCCGGTGCGACCACCACCAGAACGCGCTCGAACTGTTCGGCTGAGCGCCCGCGAACCGGCGTAGCGCCGCCGCGGCGGCGGCTCGGGCAGTTCCGGCCAGCGCTGTCTTCAGAGGTCAGGTGGGCGAGCGGTCTCAGCGTGCCGCACGAATGGGGCGCTTGCGCTTGCCTTGGCTGAATCCGTTGTCTCAGGCGAGTCAGCACGTGGCCAACCGGGTGCTGTGAGCGGCGCATACCAGCGGCGCGCAGGTTCGCCACGAAACAGGCTGCGCGGCGCCGGCAGCGGGCACGAGTGGGTTTGCAGCTCCGAGCACGCTCACGCAGGGGTACCCCCGAATCGGGAACCCCTGCGTTTCAACGTACTCACGGGGTCTGACAGTCCTCGTCGTTCAGGTTCACAGCAGCACCCTCGCCAGGCGCGCCATGCCCTCGCCGATCTCCTCCACGGTGTTGGCCGTGAACGACATCCGCAACGTCGCGTGGTCCGGCGTCGTCGCGAAGAAGGCCGCGCCGGGCACGAAGGCGACGTCGTGCCGCAGGGCGTCCTTCAGCAGCACGGCGCTGTCGGCGTCGCCGGGTAGCCGCAGCCACACGAACATGCCGCCGTCCGGGTCGCTCCACGTCGTGCCGGCGGGCATGGTCGTGGGCAGTGCGGCGAGCATCGCGGCGCGGCGGGCGCCGTACTCGGCGCACAGGCGGGCGATGTGGGCGTCGAGGTCGTTGTCCGCCAGGTAGACCGCGGCGGCGGCCTGGTCCACTGTGGACGTGTGGAGGTCGGCTGCCTGCTTCACGATCGTCAGGGTGCGCAGCAGGTCGGCGGGGGCCCTCAGCCAGCCCAGGCGCATGCCGGGGGCGCCGACCTTCGAGAAGCTGCCGAGGTAGATGGTCCTGTCGCTCATCGACGCGAGCGGCGGCACGGCGGAGCCGCGGTAGCGGAGTTCGCCGTACGGGTCGTCTTCCACGATCCACAGGTCGTCAGCCGCGGCGATCTCCGCTATCTCCACGCGGCGTTCGGCGGAGAGGGTGCGGCCGGTCGGGTTCGCGAACGTCGGCACCAGGTAGAGCAGTTCTGGTTTCTCGGCGGCGACGACGGACCGCAGTGACGAGGGAACCAGGCCGTCTGCGTCGCTCTCGACGGGCACGATCCGGGCGCCGGTCATCCGGAAGCACTGCAGCGCCGCCAGGTAGGTCGGTTCCTCGACCGCCACGACCGCGCCCGGCCCGAGCATCGCGGTGGCCACCAGTGCGAGCGCCTGCTGGGAGCCGGTGGTGATCAGGACGTCCGAAGTGGGCAGTCCACGACCGGTCAGGCGCGCCGAGACCAGGTCTCGAAGCGCCGGATCTTCCTCTGTGGGCGCGTATTGCAGGACGGCGCGGTTTCGCAGGGCGCGGTCGTAGGCGGCGCGCACACCGTCCAGGTCGAACAGTTCGGGGGCGGGCAGGCCGCCGGCGAACGAGATGACCTCGGGGCGGGAGGTCAGCGCGAGCAGGTCGCGCACCGGGGAACTGGCCACGGAGAGGGTGCGGTGCATGAACTTCACGTTAATCGGCGCCCCTCGACTCCGGACTCCCATTTTCTGTCGGTGGTCGTGACTAGCGTTGCGGGCATGGACATCGAGACACGCGCGGAGCAGCCCTACGCAGCCGTCAGGGGCACGGTGACGGCGGAGACGTCCGGCAAGATCGCCGACCGTTTCCCCGAGGTCATGCAGTGGCTGGCCGATCGCGAGTTACCGGCCACCGGAGCGCCGTTCCTGCGGTACTTACGCGTGACCGCCGAGGAGTTCGAGGTGGAGGCCGGCATCCCGACCGTCGCCGAGGTGCCCGGTGAGGGCGAGGTGTTCACGGCCACGCTGCCCGCCGGCCAGTACCTGGTCGCGCTGCACGAGGGCGGTCCGGACGGGCTGGCGGCCGTCACCGACCAGCTCCTCGCCCACGCCGTGCGGTTCGACCGCGACGGTGACACGTGGGGTGCGCGCCTCGAAACGTACTTCACCGACCCCGCCGTGGAGCCGGACCCGAGCAGGTGGACGACGGAGGTGGCCATCCGCCTCGCGGGCTGAGTAGCGGCTATATGCCGATTGAGCTATATTGCTGGCATGGCATCTACATTCGCCGTGCTGGCGGATCCGAGTCGCCGGGAGATCCTCGACCTGCTGCGTGAACGCGAGCGGCCGGTCGGCGACCTCGTCGACCGGCTGACACTCACCCAGCCGACCGTCTCGAAACACCTCAAGGTGTTGCGCGAGGCCGGTCTCGTCGAGGTGCGCACCGACGCCCAGAAGCGCTGGTACCGGGTCTCGCCGGGGCCGCTCGCGGAGATCGACGCCTGGCTCGCGCCGTACCGGCGGATGTGGGAGAAGAGCCTCGACGCACTGGAACGCCGGCTCGACGAGATCGAAGGGGACTGACCGTGGACGCCGAACTGCGGATGATCGAGGGCAAGCCCGTGCTGCGCTTCGAGCGCACACTGCGGCACTCGCCGGAGAAGGTCTGGCGGGTCGTCACCGATCCGGCCGAGATGAAGCACTGGTTCCCGGCCGAGGTCGAGGTCGACGGCAGGAAGATGCGCTTCACGTTCCCGGACGAGGCGCCGGTCGACTCCGACGGCGGTGAGGGCGAACTGCTGGAGTCCGACCCGCCGAAGGTCTTCGCCTTCCGCTGGCTCACCGACGTGCTGCGCTTCGAGATCCTGCCGCGCGAGGAAGGCTGTCTGCTGGTCTTCACCGCGGTCGTCGCGAACAGGCTGTCGGTGGGCCGCGACGCACCGGGCTGGGCCACCTGCCTGGACGCCCTGGTCGCCCACGCCGACGGCGCGAAGTTCGAGCCGCCCACGGAGTGGCTGTCGCGCATCGAGCACTACGTCAGGCGCTTCGGCCTCGACGAGGGCACCGACGGACCGGAAGGCGTGCGCTTCGAACGCGACCTGGTGTGGACGCCGCTGGACGACGTCTGGAAGGTCCTCACCGAGGCCACGGAGAGCGGCGTGCCGGTCCGTGCCGCGCATCCCGGCATCACGCCGGGCGAGGTCACGAGGTCCGAGGCACCGCGCCTGCTGGAGTACGAGTGGCTGCAGGACGGCGAACCGAAGGGCAAGGTGCGCTGGGAGTTCGAGCACGTACCGCTGCAGGGCACCACGGTCACGCTCGTGCAGGAGAACACCCACGGCCCCGAAGCGCTCGCGGCCTGGCACGTGCACCTGGAACTGTTCTTCGCGGCCACCCAGGGCGAGATCCGCTGCCCGTGGCCCGCGGACCGGGAGGAGGAACTGGCCCAGCGCTACGCCGGCCGCTGATCCGATGGCGAGCCGGCACACTCGCCCCTAGAGCTTCTGTCGCGGCTGGCGGCTTCAGCTGTTCCCTCCAGCCGGGAATCAGAGCGTGGCGAAGCGGTCGACACCCACGCCGCTGATCAGCAAGCGCTCCTTGCGGTTGCCCGTCAACCGCGCGGTCCAGTCGACGAACCCGCCGTCACCGATGTCCAAGCCGTCGCGGAACACCTTGAAGCACAAGCCCTTGTAGTAGCCGGTGTGCCGCGACGGGTCGGCGGGCAGAGCACCGCGCACCGCCTCGAACCGAGGTTCCAGCACGGTCACGCGGAACTCGACGTCGCCGCAGGCGGAGCGCAGGAACGCGACGTGCTCGGCGAAGTGCTCGAGCTCGAAGTCGAGCGATCTATGCGCACGCCCCGCCGACACCGCGGCGAACAACGTGAAGTGCGCGAACCTCCCGGCGCCGCTGAACAGTTGCGCCCGCACCACGCGCTGCACCGCCGCCAGCCGCACGTCGTCGGGCCCTGATTGCCGCAGCAGAGCGGCTTCCAGCGCCAGCGCGTTCGTCGGATCGGCGGCGACCTCGGTGCCGCGCATGGTCGACACGATGTTGTTCTGATCCATCTCGGCCACGGCGGAGCACGTCCCCAGCGGCGCCAAGGGTGCGAGACCCAGCACGGAGAACGACGACGGCAGCGCGGCCAGCAGCCGGTCCTCCGCAGCCCGCAGCACGGCGAACGGCACCGGGGAAGGCGCCACGAACCGGTCGGACCGGTACTGGCGCACCACGTCCGTCGCCGACAGCGCACCGGCACGCCGCCGTGCCAACGCGAGCAGCAGGCTCGTCAGATCGCTGCCGGGCAGGCCTGCCAGCCGGTCGGGCACCTCGTCGCCACCCACCGATCGCAGCACCCGCGACAGGACACCCATGCCTGTCATGATCCACGGCCTCGCCAGCGGATTAGGGTCGTAGCCGTGACGGAGATCCAGGAAGGCGAGCTGTGGGGGCGCAAGGCCTCGCAGCGAGCGGCGCTGGGCGCGCGGATGTCCATGCCCGCCTGGAAGACCGCGATCGAACGCACGGGCATCACGGCGGGCACCAAGGTGCTCGACCTGGCGTGCGGCAGCGGCGAGTTCTGCGCCGCCGCGGCGGAGGCGGGCGCGAAGGCGACCGGGATCGACATCTCGCCGGCCATGATCGCGCTGGCGCGACAGGCGAGCGCCGCCGAGTTCCACGAGCTGCCGCTGGGGCGGTTGCCCTGGGAGGACGGCACGTTCGACGTCGTGACGGCGTTCAACGCGCTGTTCTTCGCACGGGACCCCGACGAGGCGTTCGCGGAGGCCGTCCGGGTCAGCAAGGACTACGTGGTCGTGTGCCAGTGGCATCCGGAGATCCCGAGCGATCTGCTGGTCGTCGGCAGGGCCGTGCGCGGGACGAGCGGGCGCAGGGGTGCGACGCTGCCCGAGCCGCAGGAGCAACTCACGATCGACATTCCTCTGACGCAACCCGACGAGGCCACGATGCTGCGCAGCTTCCTGAGCGTGGGCAGCTACCAGCGCATCATCGAGAGCGAAGGGGAGGAAGAAGTCGCGGAAAAAATCAAGGCCGCGGTTGAACCGTTCCGAACTCCGGACGGCGGCTATCGGTTTTCGAACAAGTACCTGATGTCGCTCTTCCGCAAAAGTCAGGCGGCGAGCACCTCGTAGCCCGCCGTGGTCAGCGCGGCAGGGCCTGGACGGGTGCTGATCAGGCCCGCTGTCCTCAGGCGCAGGCCGGCGAACTGGTCGGCGCAGCACAGGCCGTCGACGAGCAGAGAGCTTCCGGCGATCTCGCAGCGGCCGTCGGCGACTGCTCTGAGAACGGCCCGGTCGCGGTGTGTGAGCGATGATTCGGTCATCTTCTTCTCCTAGCGGTGAATCCTCTACTTACTGATACGTCGAAGGAGAAGGTTTCGGTTCGACATCATCGTCAGAGAATTCCGCGCGTACTCCGAGAAGGCGAACGGCACGGCCGTGTTCGAAGCGGTCCAGCACGACCAGAGCGGCTGCCACCAGCTTGTCGGCGGAGGACGTCGGTGCAGGTAGCTTCATCAGCCGCACCTTCGTGAAGAACGGCACGAACCGCACTTTCACGCCCACGCGCACGACGGGACGTCCCTCGGCGACCACGTCGACCGCCACCTGGTGCGCCAGCGCCACGACCTCGCGGCGGATGTCCTCCATCGACACGAGGTCCAGCTGGAAGGTCTTCTCGTGCGACCGGGACTTCACGACCCACGGCGTCGCGCTCACGACCGTGTCCCCCGCGCCCTGGGCGACGGTCCGGTAGTGGGGACCCATCCGCGGGCCGAAACGCAGAGCCAGCTCCTCCACCGGCGCGGAAGCCAGGTCCGTCACGGTCACGAAGCCGAGTTCGGCGAGTTTGCGCTCGGTCTTCGCGCCGATGCCCCACAGCGCGGACGTCGGCCGGTGCCCCATCACCTCCACCCAGTTCTCCCGAGTGAGCTGGAAGACGCCGGCGGGCTTACCGAACTCGGTCGCGATCTTGGCCCGCAGCTTGTTGTCGCCGATGCCCACCGAGCAGTGCAGGCCGGTCTTCTCCAGCACCGCCGCCTGCAACGACCGTGCGAACGCCACCGGGTCGTCCGCTGAGACGCCCACGAACGCCTCGTCCCACCCCATCACCTCGACGACCACGGGGAACGAGCGCAGCACGGCCATCACGTCCGCCGACGCGGCCTCGTACAGCGCGTGGTCCACCGGCAGGTAGACGGCGTCGGGCAGCTTCTTGAACGCGGTCCGCAGCGGCAGTCCCGAGCGCACCCCGAACTCGCGCGCCTCGTAGGACGCGGTGGCCACGACCGCGCGCTCGGCCGGGTCGCCGTTGCCGCCCACCACCACGGGCCTGCCGCGCAACGACGGGTCGCGCAGCACCTCGACCGCCGCGATGAACTGGTCGAGGTCCACGTGCAGGACCCAGTCCGCCATGCTGGCCAGAATAGATAATGGGGAGCATGAAACGGTCGGCCGGAATCCTGCTCTTCAGAAGGCGCGAGCAGCTCGAGGTGCTCCTCGGGCACATGGGTGGCCCGTTCTGGGCCCGCAAGGACGCCGGCGCGTGGTCCGTGCCGAAGGGCGAGTACACCGACGACGAGACGCCCGAGGCCGCCGCGCGCAGGGAGTTCGAGGAGGAGCTCGGGCTGCCGGTGCCGGACGGCGAACTGGTCCCGCTCGGCGAGGCCAAGGGCTCCGGCAAGGTCATCACGGTCTGGGCGCTCGAAGGCGACCTGGACCCCGCGGCGGTCACGCCCGGCACGTTCGAGATGGAGTGGCCGCCGAAGTCGGGTCAGCGCAAGACGTTCCCCGAGGTCGACCGCGTCCAGTGGTTCAGCGTGGAAGAGGCGAGCGCGAAGATCGTCTCCGCGCAGCGCCCCTTCCTCGAACGCCTCACGGCCAAATGAGGTCCGCCCACTTGTAGTCGTCGATGAACGGGTTCCGGTTGCGCTGGTAGCTGTCGAAGATCACCTGGTTGCGCCGCTGCTCGGACGCGTCCGGCGGGTCCTGCAGGTTCCACTGCTTGAGGACCGAGAGCTTGCCCATGTACGGCTGTGAGCCGTTGGACGTCGAGTTGTTGAGCTCCAGGTTCACCTGGTCGCCGCTTTCGTAGCGCACGGCCATGTAGAACAGCATGCGCGCGACGTC
This sequence comes from Lentzea californiensis, assembly GCF_024648825.1. Lineage (GTDB taxonomy): Bacteria > Actinomycetota > Actinomycetes > Mycobacteriales > Pseudonocardiaceae > Lentzea > Lentzea californiensis. The sequence goes on along the minus strand of NZ_JANBBE010000002.1, from coordinate 607,147 downwards.
GCCCTTCACGGCGTTGCGCGGCTCCCACGAATCGGCGTCGAAGACGTTGCCGGGCGCTTCAGGGTGGGTCTGGGTGCCGCCGTTGTCGAAGTCCAGGTTGCCGCGGACCCCGTTCACCGTCACGTCCTCGGGCCGCAGGTGGTGCAGGTCGGTACCGGCGTCGGTGCTGGTGTCGAAGGGACCGTGCGACTGGGGCCAGACGTGCTCGCGGTTCCAGTCGTTCTGGTCACCGCCGTTGGCCGTCTTCGAGCGGGAAGTGCCGCTGTACAGCAGGATCACGTTCGCCGAGTTGTTCGGGTCCTGGTCGGTGACCTTCAGCGCTTCCCAGACCTGCGTGTAAGTCAGCTTGGTGTGGCCGCGGATGATGCCGTTCAACGCCGACTTCAGCGCCGCACCGGACTTGCCGCAGGCCGCCGCGTAGTAGGCGGGGCAGTCGGAGGGTGGCGGGGTGGTCGTGCCGCTGGTCGGCGGCGGGGTCGTGGCGGCGAACGCGAACGCCGTGGCCGAGGTCAGGCCGGCGTGCGAGAAGTACGCGCTCAGGGAGCCCGTCACGTCGATCTGCTTGCCCAGCAGCGACGGGTTCGTCCTCATGCCCCACGCGGCGCGGAACGACGACGGGATCTGCACGTAGACCATGCTCGAAGTGCTGGTCGTGGACGCCGAGTCGGCCAGGGCGAGCGCGTAGTCGTTCGGATAGCCCGAACGCAGGACGGTCGTCGTGGCCGTGGGTTGGCCGACGACGTATCCGCGAACAGTCGCCGACGACCCGTTCTGGGTCGCGATCGCCTGCGCGACGGTGAGCGGAGCTGCTGCGACAGCGGCGGTCGACCCGTACAGGCCGACCGCCGCCAGCAAAGCGACGACTAAAGCAAGTGGACTCCACCGTGCCATGAGCACTCCCCGATCGTGTGGATGTTTCGCACACGATCGGTGTACATGGTCAACGAATGGTTAACGAGGGGTCACGGCACCAGGACGACCTTGCCCGTGGTCCGGCCGGATTCGACCAGCTCGTGGGCCTTCGTGACGTCGGCCAGCGGCACCGCGTGGTCGATCTGCACGCTGAGCTGCGGCAACGCGGCGAGTTCGGCACCTGACGCGGTGACGCTCAGGAACAGCTCGAACCGGATTCCGAGCTCGGAAGCTCGGTCAACGTCAAAACCCGGGTTGCTCGGGATGATCGACACCAGCACGCCGCCCGGCTTGACCACCTTCGCGGACCGCTCGGCGTACTCGCCTCCGATCGTGTCCAGCACGACGTCGACCGGCTCGATCTCGGTGAAGTCCTGGTGGCGGTAGTCGACGACCTCGTCCACGCCGAGCGAGCGCAGGAAGTCGTGCTTGGCCGCCGAGGCCGTGCCGATCACGTATGCACCCCGCGCCTTGGCGATCTGCACCGCGACGTGCCCGACGCCTCCGGCGGCGGCGTGGACCAGCACCCGCTGACCGGCGGAAACGCCACCCCGCCCGACGAGGGCCTGCCAGGCCGTCAGCGCCACCACCGGTACCGCGCCCGCCTGCTCGACGGTCAGCCACGACGGACGCTTCGCCAGGCTGGAGGCCTTCACCACGGCGTACTCGACGTAACCACCGCCCGTACCGGGGAAGTCGAGCATCCCGTAGACCTCGTCACCGGCCGCGAACCCCTCACCGGCGTGCTCGACGGTGCCCGCGACGTCCCAGCCCAGCGTGAACGGCGGCTCGCCGAGCGCCGGGAAGCCGCCGCCGCGGATGTAGGTGTCGACCGGGTTCACGCCCGCCGCACCTACCTTGACCAGTACCTCACCCGGTCCAGCGACGGGCATCGCCACCTCCGCGATCTCCAGCACGGACGCGTCGCCCACGGTCTTCTGCGTGATGACTCGCATGATGGTCCCCTCTTCGACGTTCTCGACGGGCACCATCTTGCAGTTAGCGCCAACTTGTAGAAAGTAGGCACTTGTAGGTGACTAGCTCTCCCTCAGATACAGATCACGGAGCAGCGCGACCTCCGCGAGGTGGTGGATGACCTCGCGGTTGATGTGCAACACCAGAGTCGCCATGGGCTCTTCCGCGAACGGCCCTTCCGCCGGACCGACAGCCTTGGACAGATCGGCCGTGCGCGCGCCGGCCATCCACGCCTCGTACGCGTCGTCCAGCTGCTTCAACGCCTCGTCGGCGCTCATCGCGTACTGCCAGGTCGCGTGATCGGCGGGCGGGCCACCGAAGTGCGAGGCCGTGCGGGCGTTGAACACGCCGACGATGATGTGCGCCATCCGCCACGCGATCGTGGTGACCGGTGCCGGTTCGGGCGCCGGGTACTGCCAGTCGATCGAGTTGTCCTTCCGGATGGTCCACGCGCCGGGCACGGGCTGCCAGAAGTACTCGTCGTCCGTCAGTCCTTCGAGCCGCGGCCGCGCCTGGACGTTCCAGTGGAACTCGAGCTGGTCCGTCAACTGCTTGTTCCAGTCCATGCCCCGACCGTAAATCCGTTTGCGGACAACCACCGCCCTGGAAACACTCCGGCCGTGGAGATTCGCACCTCGCGCCCCGAAGACGTGGACCAGGTCGAGAAGCTCGTCGTCTCGCGCATGGACCCCAGCGACGGCGTCGACGCCCGCCTGCTGATGACCGACCCGGACGCGGGGTGCGACTGGGTCGGGGTCGCCGACGACGGCGGCCGGATCGTCTCCACCACCACGCTGATGGACGAGACGATGACTCTCTCCGGCGTCGGCATCCCGGCAGGTCAGATCGAACAGGTGGCCACCGGCACCGAGTACGAGGGCAGAGGCCTGGTGCGGCGGTTGATGGACTGGACGAACGAGAGGTCGGCCGAACGCGGCCACCTGGTCCAGTTCCTGATGGGCATCCCGTACTTCTACCGGCAGTTCGGCTACACCTACTCGATCCCGTTCAAGCAGACGCGCAAGCTCGTCCGCAGGCCCGAACCCGTTGCGGGACACACGATCCGGCGCGCGACCGAGGCAGACATCCCGGTGCTCGACCGGCTTCAGGACGACGCGCAGCAGGGCGCCGGCCTGCGCGTGGCCCACACAACGCCGTGCTGGCGCTGGCTGATCAACCGCACCGGCTCGACCACGTGGATCGTCGAACGCGACGGCACGCCGGTCGCCACGGGCCGCAGCACACCGGAGGAGGAAGGCGACGTCGTGCTCGGCGAGATCGCCGGCATCGACGACGACGCGGTCAAGGCGTTGGTGGCGCTCGTGAACCCGGCCGAGGTCGGGGAACGGCACCCGGCGCTGGAAGAACACCTGGCGCCCAGGCGAGCGGACCTCGACCAGTACCTGGTGCGCATCCCGAGCATCCCGAGACTGCTCGAACACCTCCGGCCGGTCTTCGCGCAACGCCTGCGGGGCCATGATCCCGACGAGGTGGTGCTCGGCTTCTACCGCACGCACGTCCGCTTCCGCTGGGACGGCGAGGAGATCGGCCCGTACGAGTGGGGCGGCACGCTGCTCGGCCCCGGTGCGCAGGGCGGCGCGGGAATCGCACCGGACCTGCTGGCGCCGTTGCTGTTCGGCCCGCACGGCATGGACGGGCTGCGCCGCCGCTTCTCCGACGTCTACCCCGGCCCGAAAGAAGACCTGATGACCAGGCTCTTCCCGCGGGTCACGAGCGATCTGCTGACCTTCTACCTCCCGTAACCCATCATAAACCGAGCGCTCGGTCTAGTATTGGGCCCATGACGACTGTGCAGGAGGCCGCAGCGGTCCGGTACGGCATCTGGGTCGCGTGCCCGGCCGCCGGCGCCGCCGCGGCGTGGGGGCTCACGCTGGCAGCCGGGTGGATCACGACCCTGGGCTGGTTCCCGTTCCAAGGCGTGTTCGAGCTGGTCACGGACATCCAGCAGCCGTGGCGGACGATCGGGGGGCTCGCGGTCGGCGCGGTCGCGGGCTTCGTGTTCGCGCTGTTCTGGGCGAGCGAGATGATGTCGGTCGAGGTCTCCCACGCGCGGATCACACTGCGCAAGGACGACAAGACGTTCGACTTCGGCCGCGACGAGGTCGAGTCGGTGTTCGCGGACGGCAAGCAGCTCGTGCTGCTGTCCCCGAGCGGCGCCGAACTGGCCCGCGAGAAGTCCGACCTGAGCAGGGCGAGTCTCGAACGCGCCTTCACCGAGCAGGGCTACCGGTGGCGCTCCGCGGACCCGTTCGCGGAGGAGTTCCGGATGTGGGTCGAGCACTCGCCCGAACTGACGGCGGACGTGAACGCGCTGTTCACGGCCCGCCGGAAGGCCATCTCGAAGTACGAGCACGAGGAGGCCGCGGAACTGGCACGGGAGATCCGCAAACGCGGCGTCTCCGTGCGGGACGAGAAGAAGAGGCAGTACTACAGGTGCGAACGGTAGACCCGGTCAAGCACGCGGAGAAGAAGCGGCACATCACCGACACCGCGGCGGGACTGTTCGCGCAGAAGGGTTTCGAACGCACGACCGTCGCGGACATCTGCAGGGCCGCGGACATCAGCACCGGCAGCCTCTTCCACTACTTCCCCACCAAGCGGGCGATCTTCCGCGAGATCTTCGTGCAGGACGCCGAGGACAACGCGGCCGTGTTCGCCCGAGCCCGCGAGCTGAGCCCGTGGGACGGCGTCCTGCTGATGGTCGGCCACCTGTGCGAACCCGCGCTGGACAGGTCCGTGGCAGGGCTGGTGCTGGAGGTCGTGACGCAGGCCAGCCGCGATCCGGAGCTGTGGGAGCTGGCCGGCCGCAACGAACAGGTCGTGCGCGACGAGCTGGCCGCCCTGCTCCAGCAGGCGCACGACGCGGGTCAGATCACCCTCCCGGTGAGCGCGCTGACGGCCGCGAGCTGGGCCCAGGGTCTGGTCGACGGCCTGTTCGGCAGGCTGATCGACCCGGACTTCGACGCACACGAACAGGTGAGCACCCTCCGGTTGATCCTTTCCCGATTCGTGGGTGCTGAAGCACCATGAGGGCATGGCTTACGACGTCGCTGCGGTCCGCGCCCACTTTCCCGCGTTGCGCGAGGGTGCCGCGCACTTCGACGGGCCCGGCGGCGCGCAGGTGCCCGACGTCGTGGCCGAGGCGGTCAGGAACACCCTGATCTCGGCGGTCTCCAACCGGGGAAGCGTCACGGCCGCCGAGCGCCGGGCCGAGGAGATCGTGCGAACGGCAAGGCGCACGATGGCGGAGTTCCTCAACGCCGGCAGCATCGTGTTCGGGCGCAGCATGACCCAGCTGACCTACGACTTCGCCCGCACGCTGTCGAAGAACTGGCGGCCGGGCGACGAGATCATCGTGACCAGGATCGACCACGACGCGAACATCAGGCCGTGGGTGCAGGCCGCCGAGGCCGCGCGGGCCACGGTGCGATGGGCGCCGTTCGACCGCACGACCGGTGAGCTGCCCGTCGAGTCGGTGACGAAGCTGCTTTCCGACCGCACGCGCGTCGTTGCGATCACGGCGGCGTCGAACCTGCTCGGCACCCGCCCGGACATCGCGGAGGTCGCGCGGGCGGCGCACGAGGCGGCGGCGTTCGTCTTCGTCGACGGCGTGCACTACACACCGCACGTGCCCGTCGACGTCGAGGCGTTGGACGCCGACTTCTTCGTGTGCTCGCCGTACAAGTTCCTCGGTCCGCACCTGGGCGTGCTGGCGGCGGCACCGGAACTGCTGGAGACGTTGCGGCCGGACAAGCTGCTGCCGTCGAGCAACGCCGTGCCGGAACGGTTCGAGCTCGGCACGCTGCCGTACGAACTGCTCGCCGGGACGACCGCGGCCGTGGAGTTCATGCAGTCGCTGGAGGGCCTGGAGGAGCACGAGCTCGGACTCCGCGAGCAGATGGAGACCGGACTGCGGGAACTCGGCGTGCGCATCTACAGCAAGGCCTCGTCGCGCACGCCGACCGTGCTGTTCTCGGTCGACGGACTGGACCCGGCCGAGGTCTACCGCAGGCTCGGGGCCGAGGGCGTGAACGCGCCCGCCGGGCACTTCTACGCGCTCGAGTGCTCGCGGTGGCTCGGCCTGGGCGACAAGGGCGCGGTGCGGGCGGGCATCGGCCCGTACACCGACGAGTCCGATGTGGATCGTCTGCTCCAGGCCGTGGCCAAGCTCAGATGAACAGGACGAGTGCGGCGTAGGCCGCGCCGATGAGCACGCTGACGTTGAGCTTGCGCGTCACGCGGTCGCCGGGGTGCTCGGCGATCAACGACCGGGCGCGCGCCCACATCAGCTTCTCGCCCGCCTCCTTGTCCGGCAGGTGCGGTGTCGTGAGAACGTCGCCGTGCGGGCCGAACGCGAGCATGAGCTGGGGGCCGGACCGCCGCACGCCGTGCAGCTGCGCCCACGGCACGCGGTAGGTGAAGATGCCGGTGTAGAGCACGACCGAGTTGTGGTCGAGGCGCAGCATCGGCTGGAACCGCGTCACCGCCGACAGGACGCACTGCACGCCGATCAGCCCGAGCACGATCAGCTCCGGGTAGAACTTCAGCGTGATCAACGCACCGGCGGCGCCGAGCAGCAGCACCACGCCCTCGATCCGCCGCCGGTCGCCCGGCCAGATCGCGTGCGGCAGGTCGACGGGCGTGCCCGCGGTGACCGGTACGCCCGGCAGGTGTGCACTGTGGACGGTGTGGCGCGGGCGGACGCGGTTCAGCGTGCTCGTCGCCACGACCTCCCCCTCGACCAGCAGCGCCACCTGGCCGCCGTGGTGCCACTCCCCCGCGACGAGGACCTCGGCCGGGTCGAGGCGCAACGGCGGGTCCTCCTCGCCGCGCCACACCCGGCCGAACTGCTCGGTGTCGTGGTAGAGCGGCTCCTCCAGCCCCAGGTCGGCGAGCGTGGTGACGGTGGCGATGTCCTCCTTGCCGTACCGCAACAGGATCCGGCGAGGTCCGAGCGGCCGCGCCTGCAGCCGGATCGCCTTCACCGGGCCCGACCACAACGCGCGGCGGCGGCGTTCCCGCGCGGCCAGCATGATCGCGAAGAACACGGCGGCGCCCCCGATGGTCAGCCACCAGGTGACGTCCTCGGGCTCGTTCTCCATCCGCACCCACGTGCCGTCCGCGAGCACCGGCACCTCGTCGCCGACCTGGTAGGACTCCGGTGCGAGCGGCTGGAACGCGGTGCGCTGGCGGTCCGGCAGCTCCACCCACACCTCGTAGGCGTCCTTGATCTCGACGACCTGGGCCTCGACGCGGCTGGCGTTCGCGATGTGCTGTTCGATCGCGTCGTTGGTGAGGCCGTACTGCACGAAGGTCAGGAACCCGAACACGACCAGCAACACGGCGACGACGCGCAGAACTCCGCGTTGCGGCGGCAGGTCCGGCAGGGAGACGATCGCCGCGCCCGCCGCCTCGTGCTGGTCCGCACGCGCCCTGACCGTCCACACCGCAACCAACGCACACGCACCGGCATGCAGCCCGAACGCCAGGTTCGCCACCGCACTGCCGTCGAGCGCGATGTCCAGCACACCGAACAGCACGCCCATCGCACAGCCCGTGAGCACGCGGTTGAACAGCAGGAGCAACGGCGTCGCCAGCAACGGCACCACCGCGAGGGAGAACAACGGGTCCGGCAGACACGGCTGCGCGGCCGTGCACGGTGCCTCGTTCGCGCCCACGGCGAAGTAGAAGGCGGCGATCCACCCACCGACGAGCCCGACCTTGGTCACCCACCACGGAACCGCGGCTGCTTGCCAGCGCTGGACGTCCACGGGACCGATCATGGCACGTCCATTGCTCCGAACGGCGCGGTTCCCCCTCGAGGAAGTGGGTATCCGCACCTCAACCAACACGGAGGTGGACACATGCTGGCCATCATCGCCGCAGTCTCGTTCGGCCTCGCCCTGATCCTGGATCTGGCGAAGGCGGCGCTCGGTGAAGTGATCACGGTCAACACCCTGGTCGTGCTCGGACTGTTGCTGCTCGCATTGCACCTCGCCGGTGTCGGCACCGGTACTCGTAACTTTGGATGGCGCCGTGCCCGCAGGTAAGACCGTCAAAAGCCCCGCCAGGTTGCCGAAAGGCGCCTGGTGGGGCGTGCTCAAGCGCACTGTCAAAGAGTTCAACGACGACAACCTGACGGACTGGGCGGCCGCGCTCACCTATTACGCGGTGCTGTCGTTGTTCCCCGGCATCATCGTCCTGACGTCCGCGCTCGCGTTGATGGGCGACACGACGACACAGGAGCTGATGAAGTACGTCGACCAGGTCGCGCCCGGCCAGGCCGGCGACGTGGTGAAGTCGTCCATCGAGGAGTTGCAGAAGAGCCAGAACGCCGCCAGCCTGCTGGGCATCGTCGGTCTGCTGACCGCGCTCTGGACCGCGTCGGGCTATCTCGGTGCGTTCATGCGCGCCTGCAACGCCGTCTACGACGTCGAAGAGGGCCGGCCGTTCTGGAAGCTCGTGCCGCTGCGGCTCGCGCTGACGCTGGGCTCGGTGGTGCTGGTGTCGCTCACGCTCGGCGCCCTCGTGCTGACGGGCGGCGTCGCGGACGCGATCGGCAACGCGATCGGGCTCGGCGACACCGTGGTCACGGTCTGGGACATCGCGAAGTGGCCGGTCATCCTGCTGCTCGTGAGCCTGGCGTTCGCGATCCTGTACTGGGCGGCGCCGAACGTGCGGCAGCCCGGCTTCCGCTGGATCAGCCCCGGCAGCCTGCTCGCGATCGCCCTGTGGGCGCTCGCGACCGTCGGTTTCGCGATCTACGTGGCGAACTTCGCGTCCTACAACAAGACCTACGGCTCGCTCGGTGGTGTGATCGTCTTCCTGGTGTGGCTGTGGATCTCCAACATCGCCGTGCTGCTCGGCGCCGAGTTCGACGCGGAGCTGGAGCGCGGCAGGAGGCTCGCGCAGGGCGAGGAGGACCCCTCACCCGAGCCGCGTGATCTCCCCGGGTAACTCGGCCTCGACCGCCGTCCACACCCCGTCGGGCCCGGCCTCGATGCGTTCACTGGTGTCACCGGGGACCAGCACCCACAGCTGGTCCTCCTTGGACAGCCACACGACGCCGATGCCGTCCGCCCGCGAGCTCGTCGCGTACTCGTAGGACTTGCGGAACACCTCGCCGCCGTTGCGGTCGGTCACCCGCACCTCGCTCGCGCTCTCGGCGTGCGCGACGAACTTGCCGCTCGGCGACGGCTTGGGCGCGCCAGGTCTCGCGAACCGGTCCTCGCCGTCGCCGCCACAGCCGGTGAGGACCAGGAGCAGGGCGACGAGCGCCGCCAGGGACCTCATGACAGTTCGCTGCGGTAATTGCCGTGCGTCATACCGCCAAAGGTAGCTAGCGTGATCCTTCGTGCTCACCATTCTGGAAGAGTTTTACGACTCTGTGCCCCGACCGGGATCTCGCGTTGAGGAACACGGCGATCTGGTGCTGTTCGTCCAGGCGGGCGACGGTTACCCGTACTACGCGCGTCCCCGGTTCCCCGGTGGGCAGCCGACGGTCGCCGAGGTCTTGGAGGTGCGCGAACGGCAACGCGAACTCGGTGTGCCCGAAGCGTTCGAGTGGGTGCACGAGACGACGCCGGGCCTGCTCGACGTCGCCCGGCAGGCCGGCTTGGAGGTGCTCCGAGCTCCGTTGCTGGTGCTCGACCCCGAGAAGCTGCCGGAGCCGCATCCGCACGTGCGCGTGATCGGCACGAGCCCTGCCGAGGTGTCCGTCGTGGCACAGCTGGCGTTCTCGTCACCGGGCACGGCGCCGGGTGAGGCCGGGACGGCGGAACGGGACGCGGAGCTCACGAGCGCCACACCCACGAGCACCCGGCACCGGCACGCGGTGGCCGACCTGCCCGGCGAGGGCGTGCTGGCGGTGGGCACCGCGCAACGGGCGGGTGACGTCGTGGAGATCGTGGGCGTCGGCACGTTGCCGGCGGCACGGCGACGCGGCCTCGGTGGCGCGGTCACCGCGGAACTGGCGCGGGACGCCCTGGCACGCGGCGCGGAACTGGTGTTCCTGTCGGCCGGCAGCCAGGAGATCGCGCGGGTCTACGAGCGCGTCGGGTTCCGCCGCATCGCCACGGCCTGCATCGCTTCCGCCTAGGCCTCCGGCACGCGGAACAGGCACGCCGAGCAGCCGTTGCAACGTGCGCAGGACGCGCAGGTCGTAGGCGATGTTGCTGCCGGACTCGAGCCGTGAGATCGCCGACTGGGAGAACCCGGCCAGCGCGCCCAGTTCGTCCTGGCGCAGACCGTGGGCCCTGCGCGCGATCGCGATCACGGCGCCGGGCGACTCCGCGGCGACCGCGTCCCGCACGGCCTTCGCCTCCCAGGTGGACGGAGGCAGCACCGGCAGCGGCCCGTCCGGGACGACGGCGTTCACAACGGGTCGCTCGACCTCGACGCCTCCCACGCTCGGGAGTCGCCATCACGCCGCTCGCGGCGAAATCACTCCACCTCGTCTCGGCAGGGGACGAAACCGACTATCCTGCGCGCGTGATCAAGGACTTCGGTGCCGGTGTCGGTCTGCTGCTGCGTGGGTTCAGCCTGGTGTTCAGCTCGCCCAAGCGCGTGCTGGTCGGTGCGTTGCCCGCGGTCATCACGGCCGCGCTGATGATCACCGGCTGGGTGTTCCTGTTCACGAACATCGACTCGGTCGCCGACTGGCTGACGGGCTTCGCGGACTCCTGGAGCGACACCTGGAAGAACGTCGCCGAGGTCGCCGTCGGAATTTCGGTGGTCGCGGCCGGTCTCGGTCTGAGCGTGCTGCTGTTCACCGCGATCACGATCATGATCGGCGGCCCGTTCTACGAGTACATCTCCGAAGAGGTCGAGGACGAGCTCGGCGGTGTGCCGGAGGCGGAGCAGATCGGCTGGTGGCGCGGGTTCGTCGTCGGGCTGCGCAGCACGCTCCTGCTCGTCGGCACGTCGATCCTGTTCGCGATCCCGCTGTTCCTCTGCGGGTTCATCCCCGTCGTCGGGCAGACGGTCGTGCCGGTGGCGGCCGTGTGCATCAACGGCTACCTGCTGGGCATCGAGCTCACCGGCATCCCGTTCACCCGCCGCGGCCGGACGTTCAAACAGCGCAGGCAGATCCTCGCGACGCGGCGCGGGCTGGTGCTCGGGCTCGCCGTCCCCACCTACCTGCTGTGCCTGGTCCCGCTCGCCGCGCTGGTCGTGATCCCGGCGGCGATGGCAGGCGGCACGGTGCTCGCGCACCGCCTGCTCAACGGGGACCGCGCTACCGCGTGAACGGCAGCCAGGCCTGCTGGGCCAGGCCGTTGCGCGCGTTGACCTGCACGCCCGCGTTGGAGATCGACCACAGCTGGTCGCCGATCACGATCGTGCGCCGCTGCCCGCCGCCGAAGTCCTGGCTGGACGGTTCGACGATCTTGCCGCCGTCGCGCAACTGGCCGCCGTCGACGCGCAGCACCAGCGAGGAGACCTCGTAACGCGCCTTGTACGACGCCACGGGGATCACCAGGGTGCCGTCCTGCGGCCAGAAGAGGAACGCGTGCGGGTCGAACTGGGCCTCGGAGTCGGTGCCCGGCAGGTGGTACTGCGCGATCCGTCGCGGTGCCGCGGGATTCGCCACGTCGAACAACGACACCTGGGTGCCCGTCGTCCTGCCCTGGTCGGTCGCCTCCTGACCGACGCCGATGAGCCTGCCGTCCCCCGCCGGGTGCAGGTAGGCGGAGAACCCGTTGATCTTCAGCTCGCCCATGACCTTGGGCTGCCGGGGATCGCTGAGGTCGAGCGTGTAGAGCGGGTCGGTCTGGCGGAACGTGACGACGTAGCCCATCTTGCCGATGAACCGGACGCTGTAGATCCGCTCGCCCTTGCCCAGTCCGCCTGCCTGACCGAGCTTCGTGAGCTGGTCGCCGTCGCGGCGCAGCGTGGTGACGAAGCTCTCCGACGGCGGTGGCGCGGCTTGCTGCTGCGGCACGACGTCCGCCGGCATCCGCCAGCAGCAACGGCTTTCGGTGCCCGTGGTGGTGGCGACGCGCAGCACGCCCTCGTGCTCGGACAGCGAGTACTGGTTGAGCAGCGTGCCGTTGACGTCGCCGGACGCGACGTGCTTGGGCGGTCCGGACGCGCTGATGTCGAACTGGTGGATCGCCGTCGCGATCGGGCGCTGGACCGGTGGCCTGGAAGGGAGTTCGGGCAGCAGGCGGTGGTCGTCGGCGATGTAGAGGCTGCGGTCGGTGCCGTAGACGGTGTCGCCGTCGGCGACGATCGAAACCGGCTGACCGGTGCCGAGCTTGCCGGAGAGGTCGAACGTCAGCACGGTCAGCATCGACGTCCCCGAGTGCACGACGGGGTGGCTGACGTTCGCGCAGTCGACCAGGGTTCCGCTGGACTTGGCGCCGCTCTCGTCGAGCTCGTAGCGCGGCAGCCACGACGTGATGGGTTCGCTCTGCAGGATCTCCCTGTTGCGGCGCAACGATCCCGCGTCGTTCATCGTCTCGTCCGGGTACACCCACGGCATGCGCGGCTGCGAGCGGATGACGACGCGGGCGGTGCCGCCGATCTGGCGGGCGTCGAGGTAGAAGCCGTCGGTCTTGAGGCTGCCGATCTCCTTGAGCCCTTTGAGGTCCACGAGGACCAGCTCGGTGCCGGTCTCGGGAGCGAACGACGGGCGGCCGGTCGGTCGCGTCGGCTTCATCATCGGCACGGGGTTCTCGGTGACCACCAGCGCGCGGTCTCCGGAGACCAGCAGCTGGCTCGCGCGGCGCTCACCGAGGTCGACGGTGCCGGTGACGGCCTTGGCCGCGACGTCGATCACGCGCAGCTTGCCGTCGGCGATGGAGACGACGCGTTTCCCGTCCGTCTTCACGATGTCCGGCTCGTCGACACCCTGCTCGTGGACGTTGGTCGTCGAGTGGCCTTGCTGCTGCGCGGGCGGCGTGGCGGCGGTGGGAGCGTCGGGCACGCTCTTCTGGGCGACCCCCGCGCTGGTGTCCGTCGCCATGCCCTCGGCGTACATGATGTTGCCGCCGCCGAGGCCGTACGCACTGACGTACGGGGCCATGGCGCGGCGTAGTTCGGCCACTGCGTTGTCGCACGAGTCGAACGCGACGAGACGCACCGGCCCGTAGTCCACGATCGGTGGTGGCACGGGGATCTCGTCCCGCACCGCGGAGCTCACGCACACTCCGGCGACGGCCAGCACGGCGGCACCGGCCAACAGCTTCTTGCCGTTCATGTCATCAGGACGTAAGCGGGGCCGGGAAGGGTTGCCGCCCTTCCCGGCCTTTCTCCTACAGCTGGGCCTGGATCTGCGCCGCGTAGGTGGAGACGCGGGCGTAGACGCCGGGGTAACCGGCGGCCGCACACCCCTCGCCCCACGACGTGATGCCGATCAGCTTGCCGCCGGCCACGAGCGGGCCGCCGGAGTCGCCCTGGCACGTGTCGGTGCCGCCCTGGGCGTAGCCCGCGCACACCATGTGCGTGGACTTGTAGTCGCTGCCGTACGAGCTGGTGCAGCTGGAGTTGCTGGTCAGCGGCACGGTGGCCCGCAGCAGGTAGCGCGAGGCCGAGCCACCGGAGGACGTGGTGCCCCAGCCGAGGATCGTCGAGCTGGTGCCCGCGGTGTAGAGCGCGCTGTCCGCCGAGGTGGCGAACGGGATCGGGGTCTGCGACAGGTTGCGGTCGAGCGTGAGCACCGAGACGTCGTAGCCGAGGGTCACGTCGCGGTAGCTCGGGTGGATCCAGATCCTCGTGACGCGCGCGACGGTGCCCGCGGTGGAGTTCTTGTCGTCGCGGCCCGCCACGACCCGTACCGCGGACGCCGAGTCGCCCACGGTGCAGTGCGCGGCGGTGACGACCTTGTTGGGAGCGACGAGAGTGCCGCCGCAGTACTGGAAACCGCTGCTCGTGGCCAGGTAGACGACCCAGGGGTAGGTGGACGTGCTCGCGCGCGTGCCGCCGACGATCTGGGTGCCGAACTCGCCGTCGGAGGTGGGGGCCGGAGCTGCTTCGGCCACGCTGACGCAGGCCATGGACAGCGTTGCCGCCGCCAGTGCCGCGCCGAGCAGTGACCGGAGGCGGTGCAGGGTTGCCGCCATGATCATCTCCTTCTTCTGTTGTGCCCCCGGCTGCAGGGCCGGTGGTCGTTCAAGAAAGACATGTCTCCGCCGGAACCGGGTAGGGCTGGTCCGCGTAGGCCATTCGGCCGCGCGCGCCCTCGCGTGATTGGATCGACCGCGAACAACCCCGTTCCGAGAGGAAGTTGTGATGGCCCCCACGAAGCCTGAGGTCGACCCGCACGACGGCCCGGCGCCCGCCGACCTGCTGATCGAGGACATCACCGTTGGCGACGGTGCGGAGGCCACGGCCGGTCAGTTCGTGTCCGTGCACTACGTCGGCGTCTCGCACTCCACCGGCGAGCAGTTCGACGCGTCCTGGGACCGCGGCGAGGCGTTCCAGTTCCCGCTCGGTGGCGGCCGTGTCATCGCCGGCTGGGACCAGGGCGTGCAGGGCATGAAGGTCGGTGGCCGCCGCAAGCTGGTCATCCCGGCGCACCTGGGCTACGGCGACCGCGGTGCCGGTGGCGTGATCAAGCCCGGCGAGACGCTGATCTTCGTCGTCGACCTGCTGGGTGTGAACTAGCGAGTTGAGTCAGCGGCGTTCCACTGGTCCGATCGGTGGAATGCCGCTGGTCTGCGCGGCCGATTTGACCCAGGGCTGGAACTGGATCGGACCCGGCTGCGTCATCCTTTGAGTCCGCCGCCGCCTCAGGAGGGAACACCGGTGCCCCAGGACATCGCCGGGTCCGAGCAGATGCTCGCGAACTGGAACCAGAACATCCAGGAACGCGCCGCGCGCTACCAGGAGATGGCGACGCGCGTGCAGGGGATGACCATCTCCGAGCGTTCCTCCGACGGTTCCATCGAGATCCTGGTCGGGTCCAACGGGATCCTGCAGAACCTCGTGATCCAGGAGTCCGCCTCCGGCAAGCGCATGGCCGAGGTGAGCGGCGAGATCATGAAGCTGCTGCAGCGCGCGCAGTCCCGGATTCCCGCACTGCTGCAGGAAGCCATGGCCGAGACCATCGGCACGCAGGACGAGACGGCCAACGTGTTGTTCAACGAGGCCAAGAAGAACTTCCCCGCGCCTCCCGCCGAGGAGCCGGTGCGCACGCCGTACGACCGCAACGAGATGAACTTCCGGGTCGAGGAGGACGCTCCGCCGCCGTCGCGGCCGACGCCGCCTCCTCCCCCGCGCCGCCGCCGGCCGTCGGATGACGACGACGACTTCGGCGGGGAGTCCGTGCTCTCCTGATCTTGTTGTCCGTTGCCCGAACTTGAGGGGGTTCGATGACCGCCGGTGGATTCAACGTCACCTCGGACGTGCTGGAAGCGCACGCCAAGGCCCTGGAGGGCCTGCACGGGCGTTTGAAGGGGGCAGTGGACGCGGCGAACACCGTGTCGATGCCGACTGACGCGTACGGGATCATCTGCCAGCCGTTCCGGATGCTGCTCGACCCCGTCGAACAGTGGGGCATGGACGCGCTGAAGGGCGCGGCGGAGGCCATGGACGCCACCGCCAAGAAGGTCACCGCGACCGCCAAGCACTACCAGGAGGTCGAGGACCAGATCACCAAGGCGCTCAAGGGCGGCGTCTGATGTCGTCGCCGAACCCGCTGGTGGCTCAGGCTCCCGCCGAGCCGTCCGGGTTCTTCAACGCCGGCACCGGTGACAACGGCTGGGCGACCGGCTTCTCCATCGCCGACTCAGCGGTGGACGCGTACAAGGGCATCTCCGAGGGCAGCTGGATCGAGGGCGGCCTCGGCGTCGTCGGCCTGGTCGCCGACGCCGCCTCGATGGCGATCGACCCGTTCGGCACCCTGCTGTCCTCCGCGGCCTCGTTCCTGATGGAACACATGCAGCCGCTGAAAGAGGCGCTCGACTGGCTGGCGGGCGACCCGCCGGTGATCCAGTCGTACTCGACGACGTGGGGCAACGTCTCGCAGGAGCTCGGCAAGATCGCGGGCGACTACAAGGCCGCCGTCGACGGCACCGGCGAGTGGACGGGTGCCGCGGCCGACGCCTACCGCAAGTCCGCCGGTGAGCAGCTGGACGCGCTGTCCGGCGCGGCCTCCACCGCGGGTTCGGTCGGCACCGTCGTCGGCGTGATGGGCATGGTCGTCGGCTTCGTCCGCGAGATGGTGCGCGACCTGATCGCCGACCTGGTCGCGAAGCTGATCACGTGGGTGCTCGAGGCCGTGTTCACGCTGGGCTTCGGCACGCCGGTGATCGTCGCGCAGGCCGTGACCGCGATCTCGAAGTGGGCGACGCGGATCGGTGAGCTGATCCAGAAGCTCATCAAGACCATCAAGAAGGTCTCGCCGCTGCTGGGCAGGCTGGTGGAGATCTTCACGAAGATCATGAAGGTCCTCGGCAAGATCATCGGCAAGGTGACCGGCCTGGACGTGATCTCGACCAAGTCCATCAAGCCCGGTGGTCTCTTCCAGACCACCAGCACCCCGAACCTTCCCAACGCCGGCGGCACGCCCTCGTCTCCCGACGGCTCACCTTCGTCCACTCCGGACTCCTCGCCTTCTTCGAACTCGCCGTCGTCGCCGTCTTCACCGTCGTCACCGTCCTCTCCGGACAGTTCGCCGTCGTCGCCCTCCTCACCTTCTTCGCCCTCCGCGCCTTCGTCTCCGTCCTCGACGCCGGACGCGCCTTCGCGGGCCCCGGACAGCTCGTCGCCGTCGTCCGCGTCGCCCCCTTCCGCGCCTTCGCCGTCCCGCACGCCCGACAGCCCGTCGGCACCGGACGCCCCGTCCCCGTCGCGCACCCCGGACGGCTCCGCTCCCGACTCGCCCTCACCGTCGCGGACGCCCGACAACGCCGCCGCGCCGCGCACGCCGGACGGTTCGTCGTCCGCGCCGTCGGGTCCCGGCGCACCGCCGCACGCCCCGTCCCCCTCGTCCACGCCGGACGCCCCGGCCCGCAACACGGGTCAGACCGTCCAGTCGTCCGTGGCACCGCCCGAGGCCCCGCCGCGAGCGGACGTCCCGCACGCCCCGCCGGCACCGCGCACCCCGGACGGCTCCCCCTCGGCCCCGGCCCAGGCAGGCCCGATGGGCGGCGGCGCCCCGACCGCGGGCGGCGGCGCCCCGTCGGCCCCGGCCCCGCGCACCCCCGACGCGTCGACGTCGGCAGCCCGTGCAGACGCCCCGGCCCGCCCGTCGACGCCCTCGGCCCCGTCGATGCCGCACTCGCCTTCGTCATCGTCGATGCCTTCGAGCGGCGCCCCGTCAGGCGGCATGCCGCACGCACCTTCGGCAGGCGCCCCGCACGCCCCGTCCACCGGCGGCCCGAACGCGGGCCGCCCCGACGCGACTCCTCCGAGCCGCGCCACCTCACCGTCGGCGGCTCCGTCCCACACCCCGTCCGCGGCGACCCCGCACGCTCCGTCGGCAGGGACCCCGCACAGTCCGAACGCACCGCACTCCCCGTCCGCACCCCCGGCACGCACGGACGCCCCGCCGAGCCGCCCGACCGGTCCGTCCAGCCCTCACGGCGGCCCCAACGCCCCGTCCAGGCCGGACGCGCCGCACAACGGCCCGGCCGCGCCGTCTCGCGCGGACGCACCGCCGAGCCGCCCGACCGGTCCATCCGGCCCGCACAGCGGCCCCAACGCGCCGTCACGCCCCGACGCGCCCCACGCACCGTCGCGTCCGGACGCACCCAACGCACCGCACAGCCCGAACGCTCCCCACAGCGGCCCCAACACGCCGCACAGCCCGAACACCCCGCACGACCCCAACACGCCATCGCGCCCCGACGCACCGCACGGCGGCACCACAACGCCGTCGTCGCGACCTGACGCACCTCACGCACCGTCGCGTCCCGACGCACCCAACGCCCCGCACAGCCCAAACGCTCCCCACAGCGGCCCCAACACGCCGTCCCGCCCAGACGCACCGCACAGCGGCCCGAGCTCGCCGTCGCGTCCGGACGCACCTCACCGGCCCGACTCCCCGTCGCGCCCGGACGGCAGCGGCCCCGGCAACCGCCCGGACGGCGCCCGCCCCGACGGCTCGCGTCCGCACAGCCCGCAGAGCCCGGACGCCCCCCGCTCCCGCGGCACCGACACGGCAGCACCCCCGCACCGCCCCGACGCCGACGCCCCGCACAAGCCGGACGCACCCGGCCACGGCCCGGACGCCGACAAGCCGCGCGACAACACCCCGGACAAGCCGCACGACAGCGATCCGGACAACCCCGGCAGCCGTGACCCGGACGCCCCGCCCGCGGACCGCCCGAGCCCGGCGGAGGCGCACGCCCGGCACGCGGAAAGCACCCCGGCCGGTGTCTCCCACCACGGCGGCGACCGCGACATGGGCGACCTGCCGCACCGCGTGCCCAACGACCCGCGCTACTTCACCGCGGACGTCCACATCACCCCGGACGGCAGGGCGCGCATCGGCGGTCACGACTACACGCCCGCCGAGTACGCGGACATGCTGCGCCGCTCCGGTTACGACGGCAGCAGGCCCGTCCGGCTGATCGGCTGCGACGCCGGCAGCAACGACTTCGCGCAGCAGCTGTCCCGGCACCTCGACGCCCCGGTCCTCGCCCCCACCAAGCCGGCCTGGACCGACAGCCACGGCCGCGTCTTCACCAGCGACGCCGAGATCCTGCCCGACGGCACCCGCCAGCCCAAGATCCCGCCCAACGGCGAGTGGGAGACCCACCACCCGGACGGTTCGAGGTCCAGGACCGGCGACGACGGCTTCGCCCCCGGCACCCACGACAAGGACAAGGACGTCGACCCGTCCGACGCGAAGGATCGCGAAGGCAGGCCGATCTCCAGCGAACCGGTGCCCGGTGTGGAGAAGCAGGACCCCGTCATGCCGATGAAGGACAAGGTCCAGAACGAGCAGTACCGGACCAAGTACTACGACGGTCCCCTGGAGGACGGCAGCTACCGCCGCAAGAACGCGAGCCAGCCGGACGCCGACGACGTGGACGTGCCGATTCTTCGCCGCAACGAGAACGGCGACATCGAGCCGAAGCCGACCGACTACACGGGCTCGGACTACCGCAAGGACATCCCGGACGACGGTGCCAGGAAGGCCACGCCCGAGCAGGCCGAGCGCGCGCGAGATCTGATCGAGCGCCGCGCCGAGGCCAACCGCACGGCGAACGAGGTCGAGGCGAGGTACCAGAAGGCAAAAGAAGACGGCACGCTCACCGACGAGCTCCAGCAGGAGCGCACCGATGCGCACCGCGACCGCACGAACCGTGGCGAGGACCTCGGCGAGCACGCGGCCAGCGATGCGATCGAGGACATGTACCGGAACACGGACCTCACGCCCGTGCCGCGCCAGACCGCCTACGACGGTGCCGGCAGCTTCGACCAGGTCTACGAGATCAAGGACGCGGACGGGAACACCGTCAAGTACGTCGTCGTCGAGGCGAAGGGCCCGAACGCGGACCTCGGTGTCCGTCAAGGTCTCGACGGCAAGAACTACGAGCAGGGACACCCGAAGTACGTCGAGAGCCTTCTGGAGAACATGCGCCGGCGTGGCGACGGCGACCTCGCCGACGAACTGGAAGCCGCCGCTCTCGGAGGCGACCTCGACTACCTGGTGGTCAAGGCGAAGGTCGCGCACGACACGATCGAAGTACCAGGGGCCGACGGCACCCCTGAGAAGACCAAGGTGCCGAAGTACGGTGGGTACGATCGCAGGCACTTCGACCTTTCCGGCTACGGCGCATAAGGGAGTCCTTCGGTGCGAGTCGTCGCCCGTCACGACATCGACCAGCAGTGGGCGGACCAGCAGGCCGCCGGCCTGGCGAAGAAGACGCAGGTCTTCATCGACCTGGTCGCGAAGAACCCGCGAGCGCTGAACAGCGTGACCAACCGCGCGCTGATGGAGTTCGAGTACCACACCGCGGGAGACCCGACGGCGACGTGGTTGCCGACCTGGGAAAGCGTCGTGCTGGCGATGCAGGCGAATTCGGCCATCTTCGTCACCGCGCTCGCGGACGGCGGCGAGGCGCAGTTCCGGTTGCGCGACAAGGACTGGCGCATCCCGGGCACGGGCCCGACCATCGACACCGACGCGGGCAACTGGCTGAGGGCGTTGTGGCTGGCCATGATCTGCCGGGAGAAGCCGCGCGTCGACGTCCTGGCCTCGGTGCCGGAAGAGGTGCTCCGCGGATCCGGCGCCGACTTCGACGACTACGTCTACCACTGGGTGAAGGCGCTTCAGCTCTACTGGCGCGGCGAGGACGGTGTCGTCGACGCCCTCCTGGCCGCCATGCAGGGAACCGAACCCGACGCGTTGCGGGTGGCAGCTCCCGAGCTGGTGCTGGAACTGCTGTACCCACCGATCGAGCTGTTCTACCTCTTCACCCAACGAGACGAGGCGAAGTTCAACGACTCTCTCGTTCGTGCACTCGAACTGCACCAACGGTTCTGGACGAAGGACGAGGACCGCAGGGGTGACCCGAACGGGTTCGTCTCGTTCCCGCTCCTGGCGATCGCCGCACTCGCCAAGGACGCCGGTATGACGATCGACGTCGAGTCGGAGTACCTGCCGAAGACCCTGCTCGACGGCAACTGGGTCGGCGAGTTCCCCACGTGACCAGGCCAGGTCCCGGGCACCGAATGTCGCTGTGAACGAGAGGACGGTCCGGAGTCGTGGTCACCATCGCCCGGCATCAGACCGATGTCGCGAAGGCAGAAGCGCAGGCGGAGTACTCCGCGGATCCCCTCGATGACCGGCTCGTGGGGATGGACCGCAACCCGCACGTCGTCTTCTCGTTCCTGCACCGCGACTCCAAGAGCGAAGCGGCCTGCCGCACCGCCGGGGATCCTCTTGCCGCCAGTGGCACGACGTGGAACGCCGTGGCGCTGTCCGAGCAGGCAGGTGGCGCGATCTTCGCGCTGACCGGTCAGTCCGAGGGTGAGGTGACCTTCCGGATCGAGGACAGGGACATCACCCTGCCCGCGACCGGCCCGAAGTCCTCGGCAAACGCCGGCGAGTGGAACAGCGCGATGGCGCTGGCCATGATCTGCCGCGACCGGCCGCGCATCGACCTCCTCGCCGCGTTCCCCATCGGCGCGCTGCGCGACTCCGGCGGCCAGGCCGACGAGTTCCAGTACGAGTGGACCAAGACCCTCCAGCTCTACTGGCGTTCAGAAGAAGGCCTGGTCGACACGCTGCTGAGCGCCATGCAGGGTGCAGACCCCGAGGCCGGCACCATCGCCGGGGCGGAGATGACCGCGAAGCTCCTCTACCCGCCCATGGAGCTCTTCTACCTGCTCACCCAGCGCGAGGACGCGAGGTTCAACGACTCGCTCGCCAAGGCCCTCGAGCTCCACAACAGCTACTGGACCGCGACCTCGGAACGCACGAACGATCCCGAGGGGTTCGTCGCCTGGCGGGTGCTCGCCATCGCCTGTCTCGCCAAGGACGCCGGCGTCGAGATCACCGTCGAATCCGACTACCTCCCCCAGAACCTCCTCGACGGGACCTGGGTCGGCGAGAAGCAACTTTGACCGGTTCAGACGGCGACGGAAACCGAGCCGGGGAGTTCCCCGCGACATGACGAACCCCAGGCCCTCCCAGGCCGAGCGCCACGACACGGCCGGCCGGATCCTCGGCTGGGTCGGCGGAAAGCTGCTCGAGGACATCGGTCCGGACTGGGCGCGCGTCGACCTCAAGGTGTTGATGGCGGCCGGCGTGGACCACTACCAGTACGCGACGCTGAACCAGGACGGGTCGGTGCGGCAGCGCGCGCTTCCCGCCGGCCAGTTGCGCCGGCCGTTCTCCGATCTCCGCGAAGTGTTGTGGGAGCAGGAGAAGGGCACCTGGTTCTCCGTCCGCTTCACCATCGACCCGCCCGGCAACACCCAGACCGAGTACAACTTCGAGGTCGACCCGGTGTGGGACCCGCCGATCCCACCGGAAGTGTGGGCGGAGGACCTGGAGGTATTCCCGCGGGCGGAGGCCTGGCGGCCTCGCTGGCTGCGCCGGGAGCTGGAACCGGGCCTCGAACTCCCGCGGTGGAACCAGGCGGCCCGCCCCAGCACGTCATGTACGCGCGGCACGTCGGACAGCAGGTCAAGCAGACGGCGCCGATCGGGTGGACCTACGCCCAGGTGCACTTCCGCGAGATCGGTGACCACGCCGAGACCACCGCGCTCGTGCGCGACCTCACCGGCCGGATGTTGCAGTGGGCGCCGCCGCGGGCCGCGACCGAACGGTTCCGGGAGGTCCGCCAGTCGATGACCGGACCGCGGACCACCTGGTGCTCCGCACAGCTCGACGTCGAGCACACCGGCCGCGAGAACCTCCAGTTCAACCGCACCGGAGAACCGCACTGGACCACTCCGCCGCCTCCCGAGGCCTACCAGGAGGAACTGCGCCGGGCGGGTTCGGCCGGCGTCCTGCCGGACTGGCTGCGTGCCAGGCTGGACCAGCACTCCGGGGCCAGCGCGTCCGCACCGGCACGAGGTGGCCCCGGCCTGGTCCGGCGAGCAGGGAACAACTGAGACATCACCGGAACCACAGGGCCCCACACCCACTCAGAGTGTGGTGAACGACGCGCGGTGTGTGACCGGCCCGCACGCGTCGCGGTGGCCCGATAAGATCAGCGGGCTTTCACGGGGAGAGGGGCGAGAACCACATGAGCCAGCCGGCTACACCACTGAGCGAGCAGGACCAGCAGCAGTTGGTGCGGCAGATCGGCCGTGCCATGCTGCCGGCCGTACCGCAGGGCTGGCAGCGCATCCGGGCCGAGTACCGCGCGGCGGGCAGGCACATCGAGGTCGACCTGGCGTTCGCCGGGCCCGATGGCCAGCTGCGACCGGTGCGTCCGCCGATGGACGTCGTGCAGATGTTCGGGCACCTGCGCGGGGGCATGTACCACCCCGAGCGCGGTACGTGGCTGAGCGCGACGTACGAGATCGAGGCGCCCGCGGCGTTCACGGTGGACTTCAACGCCGAGGACGAACCGCGCTGGCGCAACGCGCCGCCGCCCATCGGTTTCCGCGACGAACTGCAGACGTTCCCGCGGCCGGACCGGCAGATCCCGGACTGGTGGCGCCAGCGCGTCGGTCTGCCGCCGCTGCCCGCGCCCGAGCCGGAACCCCAGCAGCAGCCTCAGCAGCCGCCGCAGGAGTTCCAGGTGCCGGCCGCCCAGCCGCAGACCGGATCGGGTGAGCTGCGCACGGCCCGCGTGTACGACGGCAAGAACGACGACGGCCGCATAGTGGTCAACCGTCAGCCGGTCGACCCGCAGGTGCTCGACGGTCTGCTGAACTACCTCGAGTCGGCGCCGGTCGTGCTGGCCGCGCGCAGCTACGACCTCGACGAGTTCTCGCAGAGCGGCGAGCAGGACGTGCCGCTCAACTTCCGCACCGACGGCACGTGGATCTGGGCCGGCGCCGTGCCGCACTACCTGCGCAAGTACGGCCTGCCGCCGGAGCCGGAACTGGTGGCGCACGCGGTGGCGCGCGGCTTCCAGATCGCCGAGGTGAACGAGCAGACGCAGGACAGGGCGGTCTCGATCATCACGGGTCAGAGCTAGTCCAGGGTTCGCAGGTACGCCTCTCCCCGCGGGGAGAGGCGGTACCCGACTTCGAGGGACTCGGTGAGCCCCTTGGCCTTGAGCTTGCGGACGTCCGCCTTGAACGGCAGCTTCTCGCGGCCGATCGAAGCGGCCAGGTCCGCGGCCCGCACGCCGGGGCTGGCCGCGATCAGCCGCAGCAATGCGAGAGCGTCCTCCCGCAGTTCCAGTCCGTCCACATCGGACGAAGAACGCAGCTCGGCGCGCGGATCCTCGCCCACGAAACGCAGGCGTATCCGGTAGAGCGAGCCCTCTCGTCCGTCCACTGAGGACTTCAGCGCCGTCACGGTCGGGAACCCGGCCGCCACCGCCTCAGCCCGCGACACCCGCGACACGACGTCCACCGCGTCGATCGCCAGGACGCCCAGCGACGTCCGCAACGTCCCGCCGGCGCGCACAGTCGGCCGCTTCCACCGCCGGAACTGCAGCGTGATCTCGCCGGACCGGATCCGTTCCCAGTCAGCCACCCGGATCAGCACCGAACGAGGTTATACATCGTCACCGGCGCGCCGGCGTTCGTGATCACCATCGGCGTGTTCGCGATCCTGTGGGGCGTGGTGCTGGTGCTGTTCAGCCTGCGGTCGAAGCAGCTCGACGGCGGTCTCGCACCACGCGCACGGCAAGCGTGACCAGCACGGCGACCCCGATGAACACGTAGAGGTTGCCGATCACCTGCTGCCACCACGACCAGTCGCGCTCGACGTCGTTGTCGCGGGGGAACAGCCAGTGCGGCCCGATGGCGAACACCGCCACGACCGCCCACGACGCCCAGTGGCGGCGCAGTGCAGGCCGTGAGAGCAGCACGAGCGCGGGCGCGATCCACACCCAGTGGTGGCCCCACGACACGGGCGAGATCAGCAGGCCGCCGATCGCCACGACGAAGAACGCCTCGATCTCGCCGAGCTGCGAGGCCAGCCACCACACCGTCGCAACGACCAGAAGCGCCAGCACGAGCCACACGCCGACCTGGGCGCCGTTCTCCAGGCCGAAGCGCGCGAGCGTGCCGCGAATGGCCTGGTTGGACGCGTAGGTGAGGCGGCCGACGCGGCCCGGGTCGAGCAGCGCGTGCGTCCAGTACTCCTTCGCGTCGCCGAAGGAGACTAGGAATCCCACCAGCACGAAGAAGAAGAACGACCCGATGGACACGAACACGGGCTTCCACTGCCGTCGCGCCACGAAGAACAACGCGAAGAACGCCGGCGTCAGCTTGATCGCGGCCGCCAGTCCGATCAACGCGCCGCGCGGCCACCAGCGGGTGCGTTCGAGCAGGCAGTCGGCCATCACCAGCAGACCCAGCAACAGGTTGATCTGACCGAACCACAGCGTCTCGCGCAGCGGGTCGAAGATCGACGACACCGCCGCCGCGCCCAGCCCCCACTTGACCGCGTCCGGACCCCAGCCGACCACCCGTCCTGCCGCGATCAGGCACAACCCCGTGAGCATCGCGAGGTTCGCCACCGCCACCGCGAAGATCGCGACACCCAGCGGCACGAGCGCCAGCAGGCTGAACAGCACGGCCGCGATCGGCGGGTACGTGAAGGGCAGGTCAGGCCCGCCGAGCGGTTTGGCGAAGCCCTCGGCGTAGAGGGGGATGTCCTTCAGGAACGCCGCGCCGCCGTTGCGGTAGACGCGCAGGTCGAGCGACCACCCCGGCGGGCGGAGCATGACGTAGGTGAGTGTGGCGACCATGACGGCGGACCACGCCACCACGACCCGCTTGGCGGTGCGGTCGAGCTGCATCGGGGAATGGTATCGATGTGCCACATGAGGCCCATGTCACCGGTCCGGACCGGTGATTCTAACGTAGCGTCGTCATGTGAGCGCACAACGTCAACCGTTCCTGTTTAGACCGTTCGTAGGGCGCACAGATGCGCACGCACGGGCTATTCTGTGCGCATGAGTCCAGCCTTGGAGACGGTGCTGGCCAAGGCCGGCCTGCAGGTGAGTCCCGACGAGTTCCTGGCCCTGGTGTCCGACGCGGCACGCAGGCTGGCCCCGCCACACCCGGAACCGGCCACCTACTTCACGCCGGACCAGCAGGCGGCGTTGACCGACGTGGGCCTCGACCTCTCGCCCGCGGGCCCCGGTGACGCGAAGCCACGCACCCGCACGGTCGTGGCGCACGCGGTGCTGCGCGACTCGGCGCTGACCGTGAACGAGGCCGCCCGCCAGCTCCAGGTGGACACCAGCCGCATCCGGCACCGCCTCGGCGTCGGCAGGCTCGTGGGCTGGAAGGACAGGGGCAGCTGGCGCCTGCCCGCGTGGCAGTTCGCGGGCACCGGTGTCCTACCGGGCCTGGAAACCGTCCTGGCGGACATCCCGACGGACCAACCGGCACTCGTGGTAGCCGCGTTCATGACCACCCTCCAGGAGGACCTGCCCGTCGACGGCAAGCCCGCGACCCCGCGCGACTGGCTCCTCGCAGGAGGAGACCCGCGCCGAGTCGGCACCCTGGCCTCCACGCTCGGCACACCTGCCTGAGCTTTCCCGAACACCCGACAGGACCCGAATGTCACGGCTTCCGCAGCCGCCTGCCCCTGCCGTGCTCCAAGCGCACCTGCGCCGCACCGAGGACGTGGTGGCGGTGCACCGGGCGACCCGCCTGGTCCGCGTCTTCACCGCGAAGGGCTCACACCCCCAGCGCTGGAACACGTTCCGCTACACGGGCCCACTCCCCCACGCGCGCTTCGACGCACAACAACCGGCCGACGACGGCAGCCCGGTCCAGGACCACGAGAACGGCGTCCTGTACTTCGGCCTCTCCGTCCGCACGTCGATAGCGGAGGTCTTCCAGGCGACGTCGATCGTGGACCGCCGCACCCGCTCGCCGTTCCTGGTGGTGCTCCGGCCTCGCCGTACTTTGCGGTTGCTGGACCTGGGCGGGTTGTGGCCCACGCGCGTCGGGGCGTCGCAGGAGATCTCGACCGGACCGAAGCTGGTGACTCAGGCGTGGTCGCGGGCGATTCGTGCGGCCTACCCGGAGTTGGACGGGCTTTGGTACCGGTCTTCGATGGACTCCGGGGATCCGGCGATCTGCCTTTGGGACCCGCCGGGTGCCTCTGGGTTACCGGCCGCCCCGGACGTGTTGCTTCCACTCGACCATCCGGGTCTCGATCTGCCGTTGGCGCGCGTGTGCGAGGAGCTGAACTACACACTGCTCGGGTGACAGCTTGCATGATCGCGAGTTGTCCACAGGCAAACAGTTCGCTGACCTGCGGCGATCCGTCTCGGGCTAGCCTGTGGACAGAGCGGGAACCAGATCGGAGGTTCGCGCGTTGCGACAGGAGGAAGCGCGCGGGGGAGCCTGGCTGAGCGGTCGACCAGCTCTGTTGTAACTGGCGAACCGGTGCGGTGCTTCAGTCTCGGCTACGCGATCTGGACGTGCGGGAGGCGGAGAACCGGTAGGACCTCGCGGCGTTCGACGCCGGTTTCTGCCTGCGCAAGAACTTTTGGCACGCTTGAAGGGGTTCACGTCGGTCGAGTTCGGCCAGCTTCCACCGCACGTCTGCGAGGTGGCACGCTGCAGCGCTTTCAGGCTCACCAACGCATCTTCCCGTGCGTAGCGCATCAGCACGACGACCGAGCGTCAGGTGCGCATCACCGATGCGCTTCAGGCCTCCGCCTCTCCGGGCACAGGTAGCGCCGGCCGAGCAAGCAGCGCTAGTGGCCGCCACGAGAAGCTCTACGACTCCCGTGACTGCCCCAGCAGCGGCTCCCCCAGGTCGACCAGAGCGCCGACCTCAGGCAGGGGTCGACCAACTGGCAGAACAGGGCGTCCTGCGTCCAGATCAGCTGACCGCGGGAGGCTGCTCCGGCGGAGATCGGAGCAGCCTCACCCGGCAGGTCAGGCCTTGAGGTAGCGGTCCCACCACTCCAGCACCGCGTCGAACCGCTGCTTCCGGTGCCGCGGCTGCCCAGACCGGGTCAACTCGTGCCCCTCCCCCGGGAAGATCAGCATCTCCGTCTCCACCCCGCGCCGCTTCAACGCCACGAACATGCGCTGCGCCTGTTCCAGCGGGCAGCGCCAGTCGTGCTCGGAGTGGACGACTGCGAACGGCAGGTTGATCTTCTCGGCGTAGGTCAGCGGTGACATCGCGCGCTGCGCCTCGGGGTCGGTGCCGCAGTAGGCGTCAGCGAAGAAGTAGCCGATGTCCGAGGAGCCGCCGAACGAGTCCCAGGCGTTGACGGCGCGTTCGCTCCAGGCCGCCTTGAAGCGTTCGCCGTGGTGCGCGGACAGCCACGAGGTCATGAAGCCGCCGTAGGAGCCGCCCATCACGCCGACTCGTTCGGGATCGCAGTCCTCACGGGCTAGTGCTACGTCCAAAAGGGACAGGACGTCGTCCACGTCCACCGTGCCGAACTTGCCGATCACGGCTTGGCCGTGGGCTTGGCCGTAGCCCGCCGAGCCGCGTGGGTTCGGGAGCACGACGGCGTAGCCCGCGGTGGCGTAGACCTGGGCCTCGTCGAAGAAACCCCAGCTGTGGTACATGAACGGGCCGCCGTGCACGGCCATGACGACCGGGTGCGGGCCGTCGCCTTCGGGCAGCACGAGCCAGCCGTGCACCGGGTAGCCGTCGGAGGCGGAACCGGAGAGCTCGACCACTCGGCGGGCAGGGACCGACGAGAACGCCGTGCGCACACCGGTTCCGACGAACTCGACCTGGCCGGGACTGTCCGGGGTGGACACGACGGCGACCACAGTGGACCCGTCGGTCGCGAACGAACGGACGGCTGCCGAGGAACCCGCCAGCACCTCGCCGGGACCGCCGTCGAACGGGATTCGCTGCAGTTCCAGGGCGCCGCGGTTGCGCACGACCAGGAGCACGCCCGACGAGTCGGCGACGGGCTGGCCCGAAAGCCTTTCCACGTCGACGGTCTCGACGTCGGTGAGGCGGACGGGAGCGGAACCGTCCACCGGCGACTTCCACAGGCCGTGGTTGCGCGCGACCGCCTCGATGCCGGTGAACTCGGTGCCCAGCCAGTAGAGCGAGCCGTTGGCGACGAACGGCATCGAGACTTCGCCGGCGCCGCGCACCAGCAGTGAGACCTCGCCGCCGGCGGCGGGAACCGCGTACAGGTCGGAGTGCAGGGTCTCGGAGACGCCGAGGTCGCGCGGGGCGACGAACACCAGCGTCGAGTCGTCGAGCCAGGCCGGGTCGGAGACGTCGTGCGCGCCGTCGGTGACCTCGGTGACGACACCGTCCAGGTCGACGACGTGCAGGCGCGGGCGGCGGTCGGCGAGGAAGCCGACGTCGTCGACGCGGTAGTCCAGGCGCGTGATGCGGCGCGGCGCCTCGGACTCCGGGCCGTCGTCGGTGGTCCCGTAGCGGCCGGCCTCGGGCACTCGGGCCACGAAGACGAGGCGCGACGAGTCCGGCGACCACACCGGGGCACCGGCGCCGAGCGGCAGGTCGGTCAGCCGGCGAGGCTCGCCGCCGTCCACCGGAACGACGTAGAGCTGCGGCTTCGACTTTCCACTGACGCGCAGGAACGCGACCAGCTTGCCGTCGGGAGAAATGCGCTGCGCATTGTCACGATCACCGTGCGTCCACGGTGTTGTCGTGCCATCCGGGAACACCCGGTGCAGACCGCCCCGGTAGGTGTTCTTGTCGAGGTCGGGCGTGGTGATGCTGACCAGCACCAGGTCTCCGGACACGGCGACGGTGCCGGGCGTGGTGAGCAGCTGCAGGTCTTCAGGGCGCACGGCGTGGACGCTAACAGAACTTGTTAGCAACGCTCAGAGTTATTTGTTGACCGATCACAAAAATTGACTCAGCGCATAGATTCCCGCGTATGACGCGCATCGTGTTCTCTGGGGGCAGGGTCTTCACCGGCCGGGCGACGGAGCCCGGCGACGTGGTGGTCGAGAACGACCGCATCGTCGACGTCGGCATCGGGCTCGACGGCGACACCGTGGTCGACGCGACCGGCCACACGATCCTGCCGGGACTGTTCGACTGCCACGTGCACTTCATGTTCAGCGGCGCCGACCTGGTGCGGTCGCTGAACACGCCGTTCTCGCTGCCGTTCTACGAGGCGATCGGGAACATGAAAGCGACGCTGCAGTGCGGCATCACGACGGTCCGCGACGCGCTCGGCGCGGACCTCGGTGTCGCGGAGGCGGTGCGGCGCGGTCTGGTCCAGGGCCCGCGCATGCAGATCGCGGTCAACATGGTCTCGCAGACCGGCGGCCACAACGACGACTGGATGCAGTGCGGCGCCCACATCTCGCCCCCGCTGCACCCCGGCCTGCCGGACACCGTCGCCGACGGTCCCGAGGAACTGCGCAAGGTCATCCGCACGCTGGTCCGCCACGGCGCCGACATCATCAAGATCGCGTCGAGCGGCGGCGTGATGTCCCCGCGCAGCAACCCTCGTCACGCGCACTTCCGCGACGAGGAGATCGCGATGATCGTGCAGGAGGCCAACGCCGCGGGCATCGCGGTGATGTCGCACGCGATGAGCGGCGACGGCATCCTCACGGCCGTGCGCAACGGCGTGCGGTCCATCGAGCACGGCGTGTTCCTCACCGACGAGGGCGTTGAGGAGATGCTCAAGAACGGCACGTGGCTCGTGCCGACGCTGATGGCTCCGCGCATGGTGCTCGACCAGGCCGCCGCCGGCATGGCGATCTCGGACGTCATCCTCGACAAGGCGAATGCCGTTGTCTCGCAACACTTCCAGGCGTTCCAGAAGGCGTACGAGGCGGGCGTGAAGATCGCGATGGGCACCGACTCCGGCGTCGGCCCGCACGGCGACAACCTCAACGAGCTGACGCTGATGGTCGAGTACGGCATGTCCCCGGCCGAGGCGCTTTACGCCACCACCAAGTCCGCCGCCGAGCTCATGCGCCTCGGCAACGAGATCGGCGAGCTCGCACCAGGCAAGCTCGCCGATCTCGTACTCGTGGAGGGTGACGCCGAACAGCACGTGAAGGCCGGAACCCTGAAGCAGGCCGTCCGCGCCGTCTACCAGAACGGCGTCTCCCCGTTGTAGCTAGTGGTTGGCGTCCGCGTCGGCGCCGATGTGCTTCACCGAATCCGGGTCGCGACGCACCTTGAGCAGGCTGGCGATCGTCGTGATCGCCAGCACGCCGATGATCACCGACAGGGAGACCTCGATGCCGATCGTCGGCACGTGGAAGGGCTCGCCGCCGTTGAGGAACGGCAGGGTGTTGGTGTGCAGGGCTTCGAGGATCAGCTTGATGCCGATGAAGCCGAGGATCACCGACAGGCCGATCGACAGGTAGACGAGCTTCGCGAGCAGGCCGCCGAGCAGGAAGTACAGCTGGCGCAGGCCCATCAGCGCGAACGCGTTGGCCGTGAACACCAGGAACGGCTCCTTGGTGAGGCCGAAGATCGCGGGGATCGAGTCGAGCGCGAAGAGCAGGTCGGTGGAGCCGATCGCGACCATCACGATGAACATCGGGGTCACGAAGCGCTTGCCGTCGATCTTGATGAACGACTTGGAGCCGTGGAATTCGTTGGTCACCGGGAAAACCTTGCGCACCATGCGCAGCATCAGGTTCTCCTTGTAATCCTCTTCCTCGTCGTGGGTCTCCCGCGCCAGCTGCCAGCCGGTGTAGATGAGGAACGCGCCGAAGATGAAGAAGACCCAGCTGAACTTGGCGATGAGCGCCGCGCCGGCCGCGATGAAGATGCCACGCATGACGAGGGCGAGCAGGATGCCGATCAGCAGCACCTTGTGCTGGTGGATCGCGGGCACCTTGAACGTCGTCATGATGATCAAGAAGATGAAGAGGTTGTCGACGCTCAGCGAGTACTCGGTGATGTACCCGGCGAAGAACTCCGTCGCGTACTGACCACCTGAGAAGTACCAGATGCCGAGGCCGAAGACGGCGGCCATCGCCACGTAGAAGATCACCCAGCGGGCGGCTTCACCGATCGTCACCTCATGGGGCTTTCGATCGACGATCACCAGGTCCACGGCGAGCAGAACGAGCAGACCACCGATCGTCGCGATCCACATCCATGCGGGGACGTTCACAACCCAACCTCCGGGATTCTCAGCGCATGCCAGATAAACCCGGAGGTCTCCTCCGCCGCCGAGATGATCTCTCGAACGACCAACGGCACCGGGAGCTCCACGCCGAGCTCCGTACTGACGACACCGCTGCTTAGGGAGTACTCCCCTCCATGCTGCGTCAATATTGTGCTCTACGAGGAGCGGTTAGCGCCACACAGGGTGAGCAGACCCACGCGACCAGGTGCGATGGGAATACCCAGCGTGTCGTTCGGGTTGAGCAGACCACTACCTGAAGCCCTGCTGAAGATCCACTGATGCTGAGACCGCCGCCGGATCCCGACAGGACGTTCTCAGCAAAACTCGCATATCGTCAGCGACGTGTCCCGCCTCTCCCGCCTTCGCGGCAGGTGGACGATCCCCGCATTGATCGTGGTACTCGCCCTCGTCGCAGGTGGCGTGTACTTCACTCGATCCGGAGACGACCCCGTAGCCGTTTCCTTCAAAGAAGCGAACATCGACGCACCTGAGAGCGCTGACAGCGCCCAGACGGTGACGATCGAGACGCGCCTCTACCTCCCACAGCAGACGCCCGCGCCCGCGATCATGCTCGCGCACGGCTTCGGCGGCAGTTTGCGCAGCGTGCACACGCAGGCCGAGGAGTTCGCCCGGCGCGGATTCGTCGTCCTGACGTGGTCCGCACGTGGTTTCGGCCGCAGCACGGGCCAGATCGCGCTGAACTCCGTCGACCGCGAGGTCCGCGACGCGCAGAAGCTCCTCGACTTCCTCGGCACACGTGACGAGGTGGAGAAGGACAGCGGAGGCGACCCCCGCGTAGGCGTGACAGGCGCGTCATACGGCGGTGCGCTGTCACTGCTGCTCGCGGGCGTCGACAAGCGCGTCGACACACTCGTCCCCGTCATCACCTACAACGACCTCGCGCAGGCGCTGCTGCCGAACTCGGCGCTGGCGACACCGCGAGCGGACGCCACCCCGTCCGCCACGGCGTTCGGTGAGGACGGTGTCTTCAAGCGTTCGTGGGCGGGCATCTTCTTCTCCGCGGGCATGACGTCGATCGACCTCTCGTCGCCCACGGGTGACGCGCCCGAGCAGGGCCAGCGGGAACCGAGCCAGAACTCCGTGCAGGCACCTCAGCAGCAGCCAGGGGGCAGTTCAGGCGCCCAGGGCCAGCAGCCGCCCACGCCGTCACTGGGCGCGTGCGGCCGCTTCACGCCCGAGGTCTGCGCCGCCTACACCGAGGTCGCCACCAAGGGCCGTGCCTCGCAGCAGACGCTCGACCTGCTGCGCAAGTCGTCCCCGGTGGCCGTGACCGACCAGATCAAGCAGCCGACGATGCTGGTGCAGGGCGAGCAGGACACCCTGTTCGGCCTCGACCAGTCCGACGCCACCGCGCGCCAGATCGCCGCGGCCGGCGCCCCGGTCAAGATGGTCTGGTACGCGGGCGGCCACGACGGCGGCAACCCTGGCACCGCGCTGCGCGGCCAGATCGCCGACTGGATGGACTTCCACCTGCGCGGCAAGGGCACCGATCCCGGTACGGGCTTCGAGTACACGGTGCAGGGCGCGTTCCGCTCGTCCGGCCAGCCGTCGCTGCGCACGGTCGTGGCGCCGTCGTACCCCGGTCTCGCCCAGGGTTCCTCCACCGAGCGCAAGACGCTGAAGCTCAGCGGGCGCGAACAGGTCGTGGTGAACCCGGCGGGCGGCAACCCGGCGTCGATCAGCAACCTGCCGGGCCTGGGTTCGGCGCTGTCGCGGTCGTCGGCGATCTCGTCGCGGCTGTCGCTCGACATGCCAGGTCAGGCCGCGGTCTTCACCTCGGACGCCCTGGACTCGCAGGTGCTGCTGACCGGGTCGTCGACGGTGAAGCTGCGCGTCGCGCGCGGTGACCAGAGCTCCGGCGAGGCGATCCTGTTCGCGAAGCTCTACGACGTCTCCGCGGACGGCACCCGCACGCTGCCCGGCTCGATCGTCGCGCCGTTCCGCGTGGCGCTGCCGCCGGACGGTTCCGCCGCCGAGGTGACCGTGACGCTGCCCGGCGCCGTCCGTCCCGTCGAGAGCGAGCACAAGCTGGCTCTCGTGGTGTCGACGACGGACCAGGCGTTCGCGAACGCCGAGCAGCCCGCCGCGTACCGGATCTCGCTGGCCTCCGACGAGATCTCGGTTCCCGTCGTGTCCGGCCGCAACGTCACCGAGGGCTTCCCGACGGGAGCCCTGTGGGGCATCGCGATCGCGCTGCTCGTGCTGATCGGCTCGGGCATCATCGCGATGTTCCGCCGCCGCATGGCGCAGGACTCCGATCCCGACCTCGCCGAAGTGCCGCTGGTCATCTCGAACCTGACGAAGGCCTACCCCGGCGGCGTGACCGCCGTGAAGGACCTCTCGTTCCGCGTCGAGCACGGCATGGTCCTCGGTCTGCTCGGCCCCAACGGCGCCGGCAAGACCACGACGCTGCGCATGGTGATGGGCCTGATTCACCCGTCCGAGGGTCACATCCGGGTCTTCGGCCACAAGGTCACGCCGGGCGCTCCGGTGCTGTCGCGCATCGGTTCGTTCGTCGAGGGCTCCGGCTTCCTGCCGCACCTCTCCGGCGCCGCGAACCTGCACCTGTACTGGGCTGCGACGGGCAGGCCGGTGAACGAGGCGCACTTCGACGAGGCACTGGAGATCGCGGGCCTCGGCAAGGCGGTGCACCGCCGCGTGCGCACGTACAGCCAGGGCATGCGCCAGCGCCTGGCGATCGCCCAGGCCATGCTCGGCCTCCCGGACCTGCTGATCCTGGACGAGCCGGCCAACGGACTCGACCCGCCCCAGATCCACCAGATGCGCGAGGTCCTGCGCCGCTACGCCGCGGCCGGCCGCACGGTCGTCGTGTCGTCGCACCTGCTGGCCGAGGTCGAGCAGACCTGTTCGCACGTGGTCGTGATGCACAAGGGTCAGCTCGTCGCCGCCGGCGAGGTGGCCGACATCGCGGCGGGAGGCGGCGAGGCGACGTTCCGCGTCGACTCCCCCTCGAAGGCAGCCGATGTCCTGCGGGGCCTCGAAGGCGTGCACGACGTGCACGAGGACGAGGACGCCGTGCACGCGTCGATGAACGGCGTCCCGCGCTCCGTCGCACTGACCGCTCTCGTGGCGGCCGGTGTGGCAGTGGACCAGGCGGGCCCGCGACGCAGGCTGGAAGACGCGTTCCTGGAGCTGGTCGGTGAATGACTTCCTGATGGCAGCGGCGTCCGCCACGGCGGACGCCCCGAACCCCGCCGCCGTCGAGGTGCTGGCCGAGGCCGGCCTCGACGTGGCGGACGAGATCGCGGCGACACCCGCGTTCGCACCCGTGCGGACCGCCAACCCGAACCGCACGAAGGCACCAACCCCGCAGGAGGTGGACCGGTGAACGAGAACAGCGTCCACACCGACCCAGGCGCGCTCAAGGACCTCACCGACGCCGCCGCCCAGCAGCACACCAAGGTGGCGCCGGACGGTTCGTCGGTCGGCTACAAGGCGCGCCGCACGCTCCGCATCCACGTGGAGCTGCAACGGCAGATCCGCCGCCGCAGGACCCAGCTCGTGCTCGCCTTCCTGGTGCTGCTGCCGTTCATCCTCGCGGCGAGCTTCGAGATCGGGCAGTCCGACCCGAACCGCCGCTCCGGCGGCTTCGTGGACCTCGCGACCGCCAGCGGCATCAACTTCGTGGTGCTCACGCTGTTCGTGAGCAGCAGCTTCCTGCTGCCGATGATCGTGGCGCTGTTCTTCGGCGACACGATCGCGTCCGAAGCGTCGTGGTCGAGCCTCAAGTACCTGCTCGCCGCACCGATCCCGAGGCACCGCCTGCTGCGCCAGAAGGCCATCAGCAGCGGCCTGCTCAGCGTCTTCGCCCTCGCCCTGCTCCCCGCGGTGGCCCTGGGCGTGGGCGTGGCCTGGTACGGCACGGGCGAGGTGGTGAGCCCGACCGGCGAGGCGGCTCCGTTCGGTGACGGCGTGCTCGCCATGGCGTTCGCCGTCATCTACATCTCGATCAACCTGTTCTGGGTGGCGGGCCTCGCGATGTTCCTGTCCGTGTCCACCGACGCGCCTCTCGGCGCCGTCGGCGGCACGGTGCTCGTCTCGATCGTGTCGCAGATCCTCGACCAGATCGAGCCGCTCGGGGACCTGCGCAACTACCTGCCGACGCACTACGCGATGGCGTGGGCGGACCTGCTCTCGACCGACATCGACTGGTCGGAGATGGCACGCGGCACGTTCTCCGCGCTCGCCTACGGCGGCATCTTCACGCTGCTCGCGGCACGGCAGTTCAAGACGAAGGACATCACGAGCTAGCTCACGCAGAACTCGTTGCCTTCAGGGTCGAGCATCACGACCCAGTGGCCCGTCTGGTCGTTGTGCTCACGCACCCGCGTGGCGCCCAGCGAAACCAGGCGGGCCACTGCGTCGAGACCCGGCCGGATGTCGAGGTGGACGCGGTTCTTCGCGGTCTTGCCCTCGGGCACGCGCTGGAACAGGAACCGCGGCCCCTTGCCGTCCGGGTCGATGATCGCCGCGTAGTCGTCCACCGAGTCGAACGGGATGTTGTTCTTCACCGCGAACTCCTCCCACGTGGCGAAGCCGGGAGGCGGCGGCTGCTGGACGTAACCGAGTGCCTGCGCCCAGAAGTCAGCGAGCTTGGGCGGGTCGGCCGCGTCGAACGAGATCTGCATTTCCGTTGCCATGCGGCCACCGTAGAGACCAATGCGGACAACCACTGTCCGGAGTAGCGTGCCCTCCCATGTCACGTCCTGTGCACTTCGAGATCCACGCCGCAGATCCCGAGCGGGCGCGGAACTTCTACTCCTCCGTCTTCGGCTGGAAGATCGAGCAGTGGGGCGACCTCCCCTACTGGACCATCGTGACCGGCGACGACGACCAGCCCGGCGTGGACGGCGGCCTGCTCCCCCGCCGAGGCCCGGACCCGGCCCCGGACGCACCGGTCCACGGCTACGTCATGACGATCGGCGTGGCCGACATCGACGTGGCCATCGCCGCGATCGAGGTCAACGGCGGCACCGTGGCCCTGCCCAAGGACAAGATGCCCGGCGTGGGCCTGCTCGCCTACTACAAGGACACCGAGAACAACATCTTCGGCATCATCCAGCCGGAAGAACGCTAGACAGCGGGCCGCCTCCCCTTGGGCAACCGCGCGACGACGGCCTCGTAGGAGCCGTCGACCAGCTCCAACAGGTCGTCGTCGGGCACAGACCCCTTGAGCGCGATGGTGTTCCAGCCGTACCGCCCGACGTACCCGCTCACCGTGACGTCACCGGGAAAGCGCTCTCGCCACACCGAGGCAGCCTCGGCGTCGGCACCGCACTTCAACCCGACGGTGTGCACGTCAAGCCCGATGAAGGCGAACGCCTTCCCGCCGACCTTGCACACCAGTTCGGTCTCGCCCCACGGATACGTCTCCTCGGCGCCAGGCTTGCCGGCGCAGTAGACGATCAACTCATCCAGTGTCACAACAGGATTATCGCGCGCCGAACACGGCAACAAAACGAGTGAGCAACCGGGCGAAAACCACCCGCTCCTCCTCAGTCCAGTCCGCCATGGCGACAGCACAGGCACTTTGCCGGGCCCGATGCAGCTCAGCGGACGTAGCCCGCCCCCGAGGCGTCCGCACGAGCAACACCCGCCGCCCATCGGCCTTGTCCGCGATCCTCGCCACCAACCCGGCCTCGACAGCACTGGTCACGAGCTTGCTGGCACGAGGCTGATCAACGTGCAAAGCCAAGGCAACACTGGAAACCGTGGCCTGAGCCCCAGTCCGTTCCGCCGTCTCCACAACATCTAGTACGTCAAACGCAGGCACAGCCAACTCGGCCAAGGCCCGACGAGACTGACTACGCCGCACAGCGATCAGCGCCTGCTCCACCGCGGCAAGGTGGGAGTCCACATCCACCCCGAGATCATG
The DNA here is from genome assembly GCF_024648825.1 of Lentzea californiensis. Lineage (GTDB taxonomy): Bacteria > Actinomycetota > Actinomycetes > Mycobacteriales > Pseudonocardiaceae > Lentzea > Lentzea californiensis. The sequence continues at coordinate 569,707 of NZ_JANBBE010000002.1, read as the reverse complement.
GCCGCCCACGGCCCTGACGAAAGCAGTCCGTGAACATCTCACCCCAGAGGGGGATTTACGCGCGAGGCGCGAATCGTTACAAGCGCACAGGACTACGCACCGCACACAGCGATCTAACCCACAGCATCCACATCGCCTCCACAGTGGACAGGCCAACCGCACGCGATGCCGCAGGCGAGCAGTCATTCCTCACGGGAGTGGTGGTGGCTCCCCCGTCTAGCGCTCCTGAGCTTTTGCCGCGCCGACTCCGGTGCGCTAGACGGGGGAGCCACCACCCAACGCAACCACCAACGCAACAGCAAGCCGCCCACAGCAACGGGCGTGCCATCAACCCACGAGCGGCGTGGACCGGCTCCTTTGGGAGTGCCGGGAGTCTGAGGGCAGAGCCCTCAGGGGGAAGCACTCAGCCGCAACCCGCCGCCCGCAACCCAACCACCTGCCCGGCCGCGTCTCGCAAGGCAACGCCCGCAACCCGACCACCTACGAACAACAAACAGGCAGCCGCCACGAACCAGGGGGACGACTTACGAAACCCGCGCGCCCAGGATCACTTGACCCCGGCCGCGTCCATCCCCCGCAGCTCCTTCTTCAAATCCTGAATCTCGTCCCGCAACCGCCCAGCCAACTCGAACTGCAGATCCCGGGCAGCGTTCATCATCTGATCGGTCAGCGACTGCACCAGATCAGCCAACTCGGACCGAGCCATCCCAGCCCGCTCTGCCGAAGCCACCACTCCGGAAGACCGGCCGCTCTCCCCAGCAGCTCGCTTCCCCCGCGACTGGTTCCGCCCGGACCCGCCGACCGGAACCTCGTCCTCGATCTCGGAGTACACGGCCTCCAGGATGTCGGTGATCTTCTTCCGCAACGGCTGCGGGTCGATCCCCCGCTCGAGGTTGTACGCGACCTGCTTCTCACGCCGCCGGTTGGTCTCGTCGATCGCGTGCCGCATCGAGTCGGTGATCCGGTCCGCGTACATGTGGACCTCACCGGACACGTTTCGAGCGGCACGGCCGATCGTCTGCACCAGAGAAGTCCCCGACCGCAGGAAGCCCTCCTTGTCGGCGTCGAGGATCGCCACCAGCGACACCTCGGGGAGGTCGAGACCCTCCCGCAGCAGGTTGATGCCGATCAGCACGTCGTAGTCGCCGAGACGGAGCTGGCGCAGCAACTCGACGCGGCGCAGGGTGTCGACCTCGGAGTGCAGGTACCGGACCCGGATGCCCAGCTCCAGCAGGTAGTCCGTCAGGTCCTCGGCCATCTTCTTGGTCAGCGTCGTGACCAGCACGCGCTCGTCGCGCTCCGCCCGCTCGCGGATCGAGTGCACCAGGTCGTCGATCTGGCCCTCGGTCGGCTTCACGACCACTTCGGGGTCGATGAGACCGGTGGGGCGGATGACCTGCTCGACGAACTCGCCGCCGGCCTGGCCCATCTCGTACGGGCCCGGGGTGGCCGACAGGTACACGACCTGGCCGATGCGGTCGGCGAACTCCTCCCACGTCAGCGGGCGGTTGTCCATCGCGGAGGGCAGCCGGAAGCCGTGCTCCACGAGGTTGCGCTTGCGGGAGGCGTCGCCCTCGTACATGCCGCCGATCTGCGGCACCGTCACGTGCGACTCGTCGATGACCATCAGGAAGTCGTCGGGGAAGTAGTCGATCAGCGTCGCCGGTGCCGTGCCGGGGCCACGGCCGTCGATGTGGCGCGAGTAGTTCTCGATGCCGTTGCAGAAGCCGACCTGCTTCATCATCTCCAGGTCGTACTGGGTGCGCATGCGCAGCCGCTGGGCCTCGAGCAGCTTGCCCTGGCGCTCCATCTGCGCGAGCGTCGTCTCCAGCTCCGCCTCGATGTCGCGGATCGCGCGCTCCATGCGCTCCGGGCCCGCCACGTAGTGCGTCGCGGGGAAGATCCGGAGCTCGGAGACCTCCTTCACCACGTCGCCGGTGAGCGGGTGGAGGTAGAAGAGCTTGTCGATCTCGTCGCCGAAGAACTCGACGCGGATGGCGAGCTCCTCGTAGGACGGGATGATCTCGACCGTGTCGCCGCGCACGCGGAACGAACCGCGGGTGAACGACATGTCGTTGCGGGTGTACTGGACGTCGACCAGCAGGCGCAGGAACGCGTCGCGGTCGACCTCCACGCCGGTCTCCAGCGGGATCGAGCGGTCGAGGTACGACTGGGGCGTGCCCAGGCCGTAGATGCACGACACGGACGCGACCACGATGACGTCGCGCCGGGTCAGCAGCGACATCGTGGCCGAGTGGCGCAGGCGCTCGACGTCGTCGTTGATCGAGGAGTCCTTCTCGATGTACGTGTCCGTCTGCGGGATGTACGCCTCGGGCTGGTAGTAGTCGTAGTAGCTGACGAAGTACTCCACCGCGTTGTGCGGGAAGAGCTCCTTCAGCTCGTTCGCCAACTGGGCGGCCAGGGTCTTGTTCGGCGCCATCACCAGCGTCGGGCGCTGCAGCTTCTCGACCAGCCACGCCGTGGTCGCCGACTTGCCGGTACCCGTGGCGCCGAGCAGCACGACGTCGCGCTCGCCGGAGCGCACGCGCCGTTCGAGGTCGGCGATGGCCGCCGGCTGGTCGCCCGCCGGCTGGTAGTCGCTGACCACGCGGAACTGCCCGTCGGTGCGTTCGATGTCGCCGACGGGACGGTGCTCGGAGTGCGCCTTGACGGTGCTTTCCTCTGGCGGGAGCTCGGTTGCGAAAGCCACGGGAAGCACGTTACGCCGAGGGTCTGACAATTTCCGATTGCGCCTGGTCAGACCCCCTCGAAGACCTCAGTCGCAGGGGCAGCAGTTGCAGTCGCAGTCACAGTTCGGGCCGCAGTCGGGGCCGGGATCGCAGCCGTCGCGCCGCTTGTCGCTCCACGGTCCGGGGAACGGGTCGCGGCAGCAGAACTGGCAGGTCCCGCACATGTAGAGGAACGCCCCGCAGCCCTCGAAGCACCCGCGCGGCTGTCGCTGCCAGTTGAGCCTGGGGTACGACCACAGCCCGCTGCCGGGATCCGACCACCGCGGCTTGCCCGGCGGGTAGTCGTGCCGCTTGCGCTTGCCGAACACCCGGATGATCGACTCCTCGAGCTCGTGCACCAGCAGCTTGTGCACGAGCCGCGCGTCGGTGAACTCCACGTCACCGAGCGCCAGCCTGATCCCGGCGACCGCGTCCAGGCACAGCCGGTGCGCCTCCTCGACGGGCGTCCCGGTGGCGAGCAGCGGGTTCCACGCGCCGGACGCTCGGTCCTCCTCCAGGTCCTCCACGGCGTCGATCAGGTGTGCCACCCGCCCGAACAACCGTCCCACCTCGCGCAACGGCTCCACGTTGCCGGGCCGGCCGGCGATGATCGCGGTCTGCCCGACGGCGAACGCGGTCGCGGTCTCCGTGGGTTCGGTGACCACGAGCACGGAACTGCCCAGCCCCGCGCCCGCCTCCACCTCGGGCTGGCGCCGCACCGCGTCCACCATCACCGAAGCGTCGAACCCGAGGTCGGACGCCGTTCCGAGCCCCTTGGACGCCCAGCGCTGCGCCACCGCGCGCCCCGCCCACCCGAGCCGGCCGGCGAGGCCGTCGCCGTCGTCCACGTGGTCCTGGATCTTCAACGACGCGAGCACGAGCGACACCGAGGCCGCCAGCCTCGCACCGTCGCCGATGGCCACGTCCGCGGACTTCATGCCGCGCAACGCGCACGGTCCGGCGGTCCGCCGCGAGACCCCGGACTGCGCCTCGACCGCGGCCGAGATCATCAGCCCGTCGTAGTTCGTGACGAGGCGCGAGAGATGACCGTGCTCGTCGCGCAACGACAGGCACATTCCACAAAGGTGTGACAGCCACGCGGACCGCAGCTCAGCGCCCATTCTGTTGCGACAGGGGCGGATGATCCCGAACATGCGCGGCATCCTAAGTGGCCGCGGCGCCCGGCGATGGCAGTATCGCGGACGTGGCACACATCCATCCGCCGAAGATCGAGTACTTCGACCTGGACGCCAAGAGCAACACCGACCCCAAGGGGCAGCTGAGGAGGGTCGACGAGTTCCGGCTCACACCGACCGGCCTCTACATGTTCCGGCCGCTCGCGGGGCATCCGAAGATCAGCCACTTCGAGAGCTGGTTCCTGCCGAAGCTCAACATCCGCGTGACGCGCCAGTCCTGGCACCCCGGTCATCAGCTCGACTTCGACTTCTACGTGGACGTCGTGGAGATCAACGCGATCGGCAGCGTGTGGAAAACAACCGATCTGTACCTCGACCTGATAGTCCGAACGGGCCACAGCGTGACTGTTTTGGACACGGACGAGTTGATCTCCGCAGTTCAACACAACCTGTTGTCCGCGGAACGCGCGCAATGGGCACTGGAAACCACCTACTCGGCGGTGTCCGGAATTTCAGCGCACGGTCACGATGTGGTCAGGTGGCTCACCTATTCGGGTTGTCCTACGACCTGGCGTTGATACACAGAGCGTGTTCGTCACCTGACCGTGACGTAACAAATCGACCCAGCGTGTAACTGCGAGCACATATTTGACTACGCTCGGCGGCGTGGGAGCGGTCACTACACCTCAGTTGGTCGATGTCGTCGACACCATTTCGGGCGTGCGCTCGTATTCTTCGGGTGGCTCGCGAACTCTTAGTTCGTGTTATCCCGAACGGTGGGGTCTGCGAATCGAGCACCCCACTCCGGAGGACCCGTTCTCGGACTCCGAAGTAACCTGGCTGATGCCCGAACTGGGTCTGCGCCTGACCACTCACCGCCCTCGTTCGCGGCATGCGCGCAGCAGCCCGAGCGTGCTGTCCGCGGTGCGGGTCGAGCGCGACCACCGCCACTGGCAGACCACGGATCTGCTGCTCGGCCTGGCCGTCCCCGGCGGCACCACGGCCCGCATCGTGCGCAGCGAGGACTTCGCCGCAGCAGTCGCGGGCCGCGTGCTGCGACCGGGCGACGCCGACCAGGCGCTGCGCACGGTCCACCGCACCCTCGAAGAGCTCAGCAACGTCAACCACAACCTGACGTCGTGGCTGACGTGGCACGGCATCTACGACTCCTGGCCGCCCCTGTAGGCCTCGACGCGCTGCGCGGCCGCCTCCATCCACGGTTCCTTCGCCTCACCGTAGGCGAAGGCGCCGGCGTCGCCCGCGAACCGTTGTGACAGCTCGAGCTTGAGAGCCGCGTACTCCTCGCGAGCTTGCGCGTCGTGCCGCAGCCAGTCGCGGAAGTCGACCGCCCACCGCCAGTTCGGAGCACCTTCGACGCGCAGGTGCAGGTTCACGCGCCGCCCCGGGTCGGCCCCGGCGTGCAGCCGCTTGCTCCAGTCGCCCTCACCGCGCGGCGTGTCCACGTACGGCCCCACGTACGGAAAACCGGCCTGTGCCAGCGCCTCCCGCAGATCGTCCGCGGTCTCCATGTCCTCGACGGCGAGCTGGAAGTCCAGCACGTCCTTGGCCGCGAGCCCCGGCACCGCCGTCGATCCGATGTGCTCGACGTGCCGCCCACCGGCCGCCAGGCTGATCCGGCGCGCGATCCGCCGCGCCTGCGCCGGCCACCTCTCGTCATAGGGCACGACGATCGGCGACCCGGACGCGTACGAGCCGGAGCGCACGTTCTTCTCGAATCCCACCAGCCGGTCCCACAACGCCGTGATGTCCGGGACCTCGCCGCTGTTGTCCAGCCACACGTCCGCGACGGCCCGGCGCTGCTCGTCGGTGGCCTGCGCGGCGATCCGGTTCTCGGCGTCCCGCCGGTCCATCCCGCGGCTCGTGACGAGCCGTTCCAGCCGCGTGGCCGAGTCCGCGAAGACGACGATCACCAGGTGGTACACGGCCGCCATGTCCCGCTCCACCAGCAACGGGATGTCGTGCACCACGATGGCGTCCTCGGCGGCTTCCGACATCCGCTGCCCGGTGAGCGCACCGATCCGCGGATGCGTGATCCCGTTGAGCGTCTGCCGAGCCTCCTCGGTGGCGAACGCCTTGGCCGCCAGCGCCGCCCGGTCGAGCGTCCCGTCCGCGTTCAGCACGTCCTCGCCGAACGCCGCTACGACCTCCTTGAGCCCGTCACTCCCCGGCTCGAGGACCTCGCGCGCAAGCTTGTCCGCGTCGATGACGACGGCGCCGTCGTCCGCCAGCAGCCGCGCGATCGTCGACTTGCCGGACCCGATTCCCCCGGTCAACCCCACCCTGAGCATGCCGGTCAGGTTAGCCGGGCGAGCAGGACGGACACGACCGCCGCGACGATCGCGACCGTCCCGAACCCCGTGACGGCCCCCATCGTCCCGATCACCGCGACCCCCAGTGCCGGCCCGAACTCCATCCCGGTCTCCGACACAGCCGCCGCCGACCCGGCCTTCTCGGGCGGTGCGGCACCCACTACGAGGTCGGTGCTCAACGCTATTACCGGACCCTGCCCCAGGTACACGACGACGATGCCCAGCACCACGGCGTGCGGCACGATCAAGAACCCCACCACCGCCACCGTCCTCCCCGCTCCGAACGCGACGGCGAGCCGCGGCGCGAGCACCGACGTGACGATCATGGCCACCGAAGCGGGCAACAACAGCAACCCGGCCCGCATCGGTGAAAGGTCCTGCTGCAGCTGCTGCGTGACCAACAGGTAGACGCCCGCGGAACAACGCCGTCTCGACCAACGGGTGCGCGATCCTCCGTTGCCGCCGCACGAACCACACGCCCACCGCCACCCCGGCAACCGCCGGAAGCACCTCGAAGTGCTTGATCCCATATACCGTCAGCACGGTGGCGACGAGCACGCGGCCCAGATCCCGATGGCCGCACCGCGCCGCTCCCGGAACATCGTGCTGATCAACGCCAGCGTCGACGGCATCAACGTCGCCCCGGCCACCCCCAGCAACGCCCGCGCGGCGATCAACATCTCCGCCGTGGGCGCATAGGCCGCGACAACGGACGCACCGGCGAACGCGGCCGCCCCGACGAGCAACAACCTCCGCCGCCCGATGCGGTCCCCCAACGCCCCCATCGGAACGAGCAGAGCCGCGATGACGAACCCGTAGCTGTCGAGGATCCAGAGCAACTCGGTGGGGCTGGCCCCCAAACCCACCGCGAGGTGAGGAGAAGCGAGGTAGAGGATCGTGACGTCCATGGCCAGCACGGCCGTGGGCAACGCGAGAACCGCGAGCCCCAGCCACGCCCGCACGTTCTCCGAAGATCGAGTGGTCATGATCCGACGCTGAAGTCTCACATGGGTGTGAGAGTCAAGGGGGAAAACCACATGCGGATCGGCGAACTGGCGCGACGCACCGGCGTGAACCAGCGCCTGCTGCGCTACTACGAGGAACAGGGCCTGCTGACACCGGACCGGCTGCCCAGCGGCTACCGCGTGTACGCCGACACCGACGTGCTGCCGTGCATGGGCGTGGACGGCGAACGCCTGATCGCGTCGATCTGCCCGGAACTGGTGGACGACCTGATGGCGGAACGCGACCGGATCAGCCGCTCGATCAGCACGCTGCAGGAAGCTCAGTCCGCTTCGGACGCCATCATCACCGCTAGACCGGCGGCGTCATCGACTGCGCGGCCAGCACCGGCAGGATCGCGATGAGCTTCTCCTTGGGAATGAAGTTGTTCCGGTTGCGCACCACGAACGTCGACTTCCCGAGCGACCCGATCAACAGCTGCTCGTCCTTCCCCTCGACCAACGTCCCCTTCTGCTTCCCGACGTCGACCTCGGTGATCTTGGCACCGTCAGCCCGCTCAGCCTCGACGCTCTCGGAGACACGAGTACGAGCCGTGAGGTCGTCGGTGTAGGCCGACAACCCGATGACGATCTTGGCGTCCGTCAGCCCCTTCTTGTCGGGAATCCCGTAGTAGCAATCGATCTTCCCCGTCCGCCCGATCCCCGGCTCCTTGATGCCGACGATGATCCGAGGCTCCCCGGGAAGCTCCTGCCCGAGCGTCGTGTTCATGACCTCAGCGGGCACCACGAGCTCACAGTCGTCGGGCAACGCCCGGTCCACCATGACCGGCACCCGAGACGGAGCGGTGGACGGCGTGATCCGAGGAATCTGAGGCGGCGGCGCCTGGGTCTGCGGCACGGCAGCAGAACAGGCGGCGCAAACAACCACCAGCACACCGGCACCCAGCGCCACGACGAACTTGTTCCCACGCATAGGTTTGCCAACCTACACAACAAGGTTGGGCCCCCACCACAGAGTGAACGGGCAAGCACCTGATCGCGCTACGCCGAAGGCGAGCCACCCTCCAGCACGCGAAGCCGAAGGCGAGCTGTCCTTACCGAACGGGCCGCCAACGCCACCCTCTAAGCAACAGGCAGCCGCCCAACGCAACAGGCGTGCCATCAACCCGCCCGTGGCCCCCCGATCAGATTGCCGGGGTCTGGGGGCAGAGTCCCCAGGGGAAGCACGCAACCGCAAGCTCGCCGCCCGCAAGGCGACCACCCGCCCCCCAAACAACAAAGGCCCCCACACCCAAAAGGGTGCAGGGGCCTTCGAAGGTCTAACTAGCGACTCACATGCCGCCCGACAGCTTCTCGCGGAGAGCCGCGAGCTGCTCGTCGGAGGCGAGCGTGCCACCGGACTGAGCCGGCGCGCCCACGGACGTGGAAGGAGCGTCGCCACCGGAGGTGTAGTTGCCCGCACCCTCGGCCGAAGCCTCTTCCTCGGCCTCGGCGGCCTTCTTGATCTGCTTCATGTGGGCCTCGTAACGAGTGTGCGCCTCGGCGTACTGGCGCTCCCACTCCTCACGCTGCTTGTCGAAGCCCTCGCCCCACTCCTGCGACTCCGGGTCGAAGCCCTCGGGGTAGATGTAGTTGCCCTGGTCGTCGTACTCGGCGGCCATGCCGTACTGGGTCGGGTCGAACTCGGTGTCGACCGTGAAGCCCTCGTTGGCCTGCTTGAGCGACAGCGAGATGCGGCGACGGTCGAGGTCGATGTCGATGACCTTGACCATGACGTCGTCGCCGACCTGGACGACCTGCTCCGGGATCTCCACGTGGCGCTCGGCCAGCTCGGAGATGTGGACCAGGCCCTCGATGCCCTCGTCCACGCGGACGAACGCACCGAACGGAACCAGCTTGGTGACCTTGCCCGGCACGATCTGACCGATCGCGTGGGTGCGGGCGAACTGGCGCCACGGGTCTTCCTGCGTCGCCTTGAGCGACAGCGACACGCGCTCGCGCTCCATGTCGACGTCGAGGACCTCGACGGTGACTTCCTGGCCGACCTCGACAACCTCGGACGGGTGGTCGATGTGCTTCCAGGACAGCTCCGACACGTGGACGAGACCGTCGACGCCACCCAGGTCCACGAAGGCACCGAAGTTGACGATCGAGGACACGACGCCCTTGCGGACCTGGCCCTTCTGCAGCTGGTTGAGGAACTCGCTGCGGACCTCGGACTGGGTCTGCTCCAGCCACGCACGGCGGGACAGGACCACGTTGTTGCGGTTCTTGTCCAGCTCGATGATCTTCGCCTCGAGCTCACGGCCGACGTACGGCTGGAGGTCGCGGACGCGACGCATCTCGACGAGCGAGGCGGGGAGGAAGCCGCGGAGGCCGATGTCGAGGATGAGACCACCCTTGACGACCTCGATGACCGTGCCCTTGACGGGCTCGTCCTTCTCCTTGAGGGCCTCGATGGTGCCCCACGCGCGCTCGTACTGGGCGCGCTTCTTGGAGAGGATCAGACGGCCTTCCTTGTCCTCCTTCTGGAGAACAAGCGCCTCGACCTCGTCACCGACCTTGACGACCTCGTTGGGGTCGACGTCGTGCTTGATCGACAGTTCACGCGAGGGGATGACGCCCTCGGTCTTGTAGCCGATGTCGAGCAGGACCTCGTCCCGGTCGACCTTGACGATGGTGCCCTCAACGATGTCGCCATCGTTGAAGTACTTGATCGTCAAGTCGATAGCTGCGAGGAAGTCCTCCTCCGTCCCGATGTCGTTGATCGCGACCTGCTTGGGAGCAGCGGCAACGGGGGCGGTGGTGGTGTCGGTGGACATTAGGTAGGTGGCTCCGGTACGGATTGGCATTGATTGGCTGGGTAAGTGGTGCGCGCGCAGCGACTCAGAGACCTCGAAAACCGGCACTTCTGGATCATGGGCAGCGCTAACCCACTACGCACGCGATATCGTACGCGGCTGCGAGACGCGCAAGCAAACCAGCCCCCATGTGAAGGAGCAGTGTGTCCAACCAGCACGCGAGCGCGGAGCAAGCGCTCGGCACCGCCGGCATCGTCAAGCGCGGGGCGGACGCCGCGGAGTCGCGCGTGGCGAACCAGATCTGGTGGGACGCGGACGCCGACGACTACCACGAGACGCACGGTGAGTTCCTCGGTGCGGCCGACTTCGTGTGGTGCCCGGAGGGCCTGCGCGAGTCCGACGCCCGGTTCCTGGGTGAAATCGCTGGTCAGCGCATCCTGGAGGTGGGCTGCGGCAGTGCGATGTGCGCCCGCTGGCTCAAGGACAACAAGGCCGACGTCACCGCATTCGACATCTCCGCGGGCATGCTCCGGCACGCCCGCAGGAACAACGCCGAGACCGGCATCGACGTGCCGCTCGTCCAGGCCAGCGCGGACCAGCTGCCGTTCCGCGACGACTCCTTCGACGCCGCCTGCAGCGCGTTCGGCGCCGTGCCGTTCGTGGCGGACGTCCAGGAGGTCTTCAGCGAGGTCGCCCGCGTGCTCAGGCCCGGCGCGCCCTGGGTGTTCGCGGTCAACCACCCGATGAGGTGGATCTTCCCCGACGACCCCGGCCCGCTCGGTCTCACCGTCACGCAGTCGTACTTCGACCGCACGCCCTATGTAGAGGTGGACGAGGAGGGCAAGGCGACCTACGTCGAGCACCACCGCACGCTCGGCGACTACGTCCGCGCGCTCACGAACACGGGTTTCGTGCTCGAGGACCTGGTCGAGCCCGAGTGGCCGAAGGGCCACACCCGCAACTGGGGCCAGTGGAGCCCCCTGCGCGGCAAGCTCTTCCCCGGCACCGCGATCTTCCGGACCCGCCTGACGTCGTAATCTCACGTGCCATGACCTCGGCACGCGGACTAGTGGCGGCCCAGTCAGCGCGTTTCGCCTCACTGGACCCGTTGCTCCCGCCTGCCACCGAACCGCCCACGGACGGCCACGTCATCACGGCGGCGCTGGCGGACGGCACGCGCGTGGCCGGGGTCATCAGCCACCAGACCTTCGAGCCGCACACGACCACGCGCCTGTGGTCGGCGGCCGAGGTGTGGGAGATGTTGCCGCTCGTGGGCGAGTCACAGGGCATGGACGCGCTGCTCACCCGCTTCCGCCGGCACCTCGACACGCAGGAAGTGCACGACGACACGGCGTGCGTCGTGCACTGGCCGAGCCGCGACACCAAAGCCGCACGGGCGTTCCTCGACCACGGACTAGTGCCGCTGTCCGTGCTCGCCGTGCGCTTGAGGACTCCGGCACAGCACATCTCCCGCACGCTCACGATCCGCCGTGCGACCCCGCACGACCTGGAGACCGTGCTGGAGCTGTCGCTCGTCGAGCTGGAGTACTCCTCCTACGTCGGCTCGACGATCGTGCGTCCGAACGCCGCCCATGTGAAGCGCCACGCGCTGATCGAGCGCCTCAAGAACGCGAGCCCCATCTGGCTCGCCGAACGCGACGGCATCGCGGTGGCGCTCGCCGAGTGCGCGATCGTGTCGTCCGAGCCCGGCACGGCCGCGGCGGCGAGACTCCCCCAGGGCCGATGGGGCTATGTGAACTGCGTCTCGGTGCTGCCGGGCGCCCGCGGCAGCGGCATCGGCCAGCAGCTCCTCGCCTACGCCCACCAGGAGCTCCACCGGATGGGCACGGTCGGCACGTACCTCTACTACAACCCGCCGAACCCGCTGAGCAGCGTGTTCTGGCCCCGCCAGGGCTACCGGCCGCTGTGGACCGTCTGGGAAGTACGCCCCGCCTCCGCCCTTAGGTGACCTATGTCCGAGTTGCAGGGTGCTGAGGTCTGCGGGAGAATTTGTACTGACCGGTCAGTTTAAACGGAGGGTAAAGCCGTGGAGATCCACGCAAGTCGCGCAGGCGTCAACGGGGGCCATGGTCCCCTGCTCCGGCCGACTTCGCTGACCGTGAAGCCCGGCGAGCTCACGCTGGTCGCGGGCGAGCCCGGCACCGGTCACACGGCGTTCGGCCTGCTGCTCTCCGGCCGCATGAAGCCCTCGACGGGCACCGTGTCCCCGGACGCGAAGACGCTGCGCAAGCGCGTCGTCCTGGTCGACGCCCCCGAGGTGAACGAGCCGGAGGAAGCGTTGAGCCTGTCCGCCGTCGTCGGCGAGGAGCTCGCGATGAACGGCATGCCGTCCGGCAAGAAGGCGGTGCACGACTGGTTGGTGGAGCACGCCGCCGACGAGCACGCGGACAAGCGCTTCGAGCACGTCCCGGCGCGGACGCGGTGCGCGGTGCTGCTCGAACTGGCCGCGTCACGTCCCGGTGTGACGGCGCTCGTCCTCGACTGCCCCGACCGCTACCACCCCGACCCGCGCGAGTGGTTCGCCCTGGCCCACGACCACGTGACCCCCGAACGGTCCGTCGTCGTCCTGTGCTCGAACTCCTCCGCTCACATCCTCGACATCCCGCACGCGCGCCTTGGTGAGGACAACGACACCAAGATGGAGATCACCGCATGAGCGCCCTTCGCATGGCCTTCAACGAGCTCCGCCGGATCACCTCCGGCAAGCTCCCCAAGCTCGCCGTCCTGGCTCTGGCGCTCGTGCCTCTGCTGTACGCGTCGCTCTACCTGTACGCCAACAAGGACCCGTACGCGAACCTCAACCACGTGCCCGCCGCACTGGTCGTGAAGGACAAGGGCGCCAAGGACCTCAACGCGGGCAAGGACGTCGCGGACGAGCTGCTCAACGGCAAGAAGTTCAACTGGAAGGTCGTCGACGACGCCGACGAGGGCGTCCGCAAGGGCGAGTACATCTTCGCCCTCACGCTGCCGGAGGACTTCTCCGAGGCGCTCACCTCCGCCGAGCAGAACAAGCCGCGCCAGGGCGTGCTGACCCTGACGACCAACGACGCCAACAACTACCTGGGCAGCACGATCGCGAACCAGGTCGTCAGCGAGGTGCGCCGGGCCGTCACGGCGAAGGTCTCCACCGAGGCCGCCGACAGGCTGCTGCTCGGCTTCTCCACGATCCGCCAGGAGACCACCAAGGCCGTCGACGGCGCCACGCAGCTCGCGAACGGCAGCGCGACCCTGCGCGACAAGCTCGGCGAGCTCGACAGCGGCGTCCAGCAGCTCTCCACGGGCGCGGTGACAGCGGCCAACGGCGCCGCGCAGCTCCGTGACGGCACGCACGAACTCCGCTCGCAGACCGCGCCGCTGCCCGACGGCGCCAAGAAGATCGCCGACGGCGCGCGCCAGGTCGCCACCGGCAACGAGACCGCCGCGACCGAGGCCGAGGAGTACGCGAAGAAGGCCCAGGCACTCGTCGGCGTGCTCGACCAGGCCAACGGCGACATCGCCAACCGCTTGCGCACCCTGGGTTTCACCGAGGAACAGGTGCAGAACGTGATGGCCACGATCGGTCAGGTCCGCAAGCCGGTCGACGACGCCAACGGCAAGGTGCAGGGCGCCGCGGGTGGTCTCCGCAAGCTCGCGACCGGCGCGGACCAGGTGGCCGCCGGCGCCGAGCAGCTCTCGTCCAAGATGCCCGGCCTGGTCGCCGGCGTCGCCAGGCTGGACGACGGCGCCACGAAGCTCGCCGACGGCAACGCCCAGCTCCGTGACGGCCTGCGGACGGCGGCCACCGGCACACCGCAGCTCAAGGACGGCGCCGTGCAGCTCGCCGACGGGTCGGCGCAGCTGCGTGACGGCCTGACCGGGGGCGTGAACAAGATCCCGAACCAGGACGACCCGACCCGCGCGGCCATCGCGCAGGCGATCGGTGACCCGGTGGCGGTGCGCGGCCTGTCCCAGACGAAGGCCGCCACGTACGGCGCCGGCCTCGCCCCGTTCTTCCTGGGCCTGGCGACGTGGATCGGTGCGTTCGTGCTGTTCCTGCTGCTGCGCCCGCTCTCACGCCGTGCGCTCGCCGCCGGTCAGTCAGCACTCAGGGTCGCGTTGGGCGGATGGCTACCGGGTGCGTTGCTCGGCATCGTGCAGGTGCTCGTGATGTTCACGGTCGTGCGGTTCGTGGTGGACATCGAGCCGTCGAACCCCATCGGCACGTTCGGGTTCCTCGCGCTGATGTCGCTGACGTTCGTGGCGATCCTGCACGCGCTGAACGCCGCGTTCGGCGCCGTCGGCAAGTTCCTCGGCCTGATCCTGCTGATCCTCCAGCTGGTCAGCGCGGGTGGCACGTTCCCGTGGCAGACGATCCCGGTGCCGCTGTACCCGCTGCACTACGGCCTGCCGATGGGCTACGCGGTCGACGGCCTGCGCCACCTGATGTACGGCGGTGACCTCGGCAGCGTCGGAAAGGACGCGCTGATCCTTCTCGCCTGGCTGGTCGGAGCCCTAGCCTTGGCGTCCGTGGCGGCCTACAAGCAGCGCGTGTGGACAGCGTCCAAGCTGAAGCCGGAGCTCGTGCTGTGAGCGCGCGGACGACGGCGACCAAGCAGAAGCTCTTCGACGCGGCGTTGAAGCTGGTCGGCGAACGGGGCGCGGCCTCGGTGACGGTCGACGAGATCGCCGCGGAGGCGGGCGTCGCCAAGGGCACGATCTACTACAACTTCGCCTCGAAGGACGCCCTGGTCGAAGCGCTGCTGCACCACGGCGTGGAGATCCTCGCGGGCCGGCTGCGGTCCGCGGAGGGGTCAGAGGACTCGCTGGAGGCGCTGGTCGACGAGATGCTCGGCTTCTGGGCCGAGTACCCGGCGTTCGGCCAGCTCCTCGTGTCGGAGCTGTGGCGCACGCCGGGCCAATGGCACGGCACTCTCTCGTTGCTGCGCGACGACATCGTCTCGATCGTGCGCGGTCAGATGAAGCGCCTGGCCGACGCGGGCCGCCTGCCCGAAGGGGTCGAGGTCGGCACCGCGTCGGCGGCGTTGTTCGGCACGTTGCTCGTGATCGCCCTGGACTGGCAGGTGTTCCAGCCGGAGCGGTCACGGGCGGAGGTGCGCGAGTCGGTCATGCTGCTGGTGCGGGGGATGCGCTCGGCTCGGTGACCTGCGACGTCGGGGCGAACCGCACATCGTCGACGCACGATCGAGCGACGCGTTTGACCGAGCAGGGCCAAACGCCCGCCGGTACGAACGAGGAATGCCGAAACTGCTGACCATCGCTACCGCCCTGCTCGCGACCATCGCCCTCACGGCCTCGCCGGCACTGGCCGAGCCCGAGCCGGTGAAGGCCACCGCCGACTTCCAGGAAGCGCTGTTCACCCCTGTCGCCGGCGTCCTCGACCTCGAGGAGACGGCCGACGGCATCAAGGTCGCCGGCGAGTTCACGAAGGGCTTCGCCTCCGACGTGCCGTCGGACTACCAGCTGGTGGTCCTCGACGGCGCGGAGGTGGTGCTGGACTTCAGCGAGGACTTCCGGGAGGTCGCCGAGATCGAGGCGGCGGAGGTCAGCGCGTTCGAGTTCGTCACGGTGACCAAGCAGAAGATCGCGGACATCCGCAACGAGGACGTGGTCGTCCGCCAGCTCGTGGAGGTGGCGGTCGGCGCGAAGGTGCAGGCGGAGATCGGCCGGGCCAAGATCGTGAAGAGCGAAGTCCGGTAAGGCTTCAGCGGGCGTCCTCGTGGTGCAGCGAGGGCGCCCGTCCCTCCAGTCCTCGTTCGACGGCCTGCAGCACCGCACGGTTCGTGCGCAGCGTGGCGTCGTGCGCGAAGTGACCGAGCAACACCTGCTGCGTCGGGTGCGGGAGCACAGGGTCCGGCACCGGTGCGGACGTGTGCACCTCCACCACCGGCGCGCTCTCTGCGAGAAGGTGCCGCACGGCGTTGAGGACCCTCACGCGATAGCTGTCGTGCACCCACGCCACGAGCAAGTTCACCAGGTGGCCGTCGAGCTCGTACTCGACCTCCTCCGCGAGCTCGGAGGGCTCCGCCCAGTCGGCCCTCACCCACGTCGGCCGGTGTCCGCGCGAGATCGACGCTCGCGCCGCCCGTCCGGGACCGTCGTCGGCCATCAGCGGCTGCGTGCGCGACGGCAGCACCACCCGCCATCCGCGTGCCACCAGTTGTCCCGCGCAGCAGGCCAGCATGCCCGTCCCGCCCAGCACCAGCGCAGTTCTCACCGAGCACGCTCCTCCCCGACCGAGGCGAGCGGACCCGAGAGCCACCGCTCCACCTGCGCCTGCCCGCGCAGCCGCACGACCACCACGTCGTCGACCAGGGCGAGCACCCTGACCCGGTTGCGCCGGTAGCTCTTCCAGCCCCACCGCAGGATGTGCCCGGGATCGGTGAACGCCGACCACAGCGACGACTCCCGATTACCGTTCCACAACTCCACGCCTGCCGCGCGACGTCTGATCGTGCGACTCACCAGCCGTCCCATCACGACCGGGAACCGGTGGTCGAGCCACACCACCGTGTCCGCCCTGGCGAGCAACACGGGCCGTGCCGCCTTGTACTGGTACTCGGTGACCCAGTGGTCGTCCTGCGCGAACGCGGCGACCTCCGCGAAGAACTCCGGCCGTGGCGTCCACTGTGGACCCCAGTGGAGGCTGTCCAGTTCGACGCGCCGCAGCGCGTGCTGCTCGGCGATGCGCAGGCAGAGAGTCGACTTGCCGGATCCGGCGTTGCCGGCGACGAGGATGCGCCGGGGCACGTGCGGCAGCGGATCAGCTGGTCCGAGCAACGGCATCGGGCCAGGCTAGCGAAAACCCGATGACCACAACACGGTGCGGGACGGCGCCGGAAAGCCCGAAGGGCCCCCGGAAGATTCCGGAGGCCCTTCGGGGTGAAACAACGTCAGAGAGCGGTGACGTTCGTCGCCTGCGGGCCCTTCTGGCCCTGCGTGATGTCGAACGAGACCTTCTGGTTCTCCTCGAGGCTGCGGTAGCCGCCGCCGTTGAGGGCCGAGTAGTGGACGAAGACGTCAGCGCCGCCGTCCTCGGGGGCGATGAAGCCGAAGCCCTTTTCAGCGTTGAACCACTTGACGGTGCCGTTTGCCATGTACTGCTTCTCCTTGATTACTGAAGAGCGAGCCGCACTGTGCAGCCGCTCCGTGGTTGGTCATGAGCCTTGCCCCAACCGTGAAGAAGGAGAAGCACTCGCAACTGAAGTTTGGCGAGCGTGAAAGACACGAACACGAAACTGCAACCAACGAAGAACTATACCCTACCTAGCCGCGTTTGCGCTGAGGTACCGCGAACCGCTGCTGCATGATCGAGATGCGGAAGACGAGGAAGCAGGCAAGGGCGCCCGCACCTGTCGCACACAACGTTGACAGGGTCGAGAACACCACGTAGAGGGGCGTGTCGAGCAGCAACGACTCGAACACGTCGCCCAGCACCATGGCGAGGAACGCGTACTGCCAGGGCTTGATCAACGGGCTCGCGACGCGCTGGGCGAACGGCACCTCGCGCTGCTCCGGGTCGCTCGCCTTCCACACCTGCGACACCGTCCGCACGCCGTGCAACGCGATCGCCTCGGCGTTGTGGGTCACACCGCGGAACCACACGATGCACGCCACGCCCGCGGGCACGACCAGCATGATGGCGAGGAAGCTCCACGACGACGAGCCGCCCTGCCAGTCGTTGATCGTGCCCCAGATCGACTCGGCGACGACCAGCGCGATCAGGCCCATGCTGACGTAGCCGGTGACCCGGACGTCCTTCAGGTCGATGTAGGTGTCCAACGCAACTCTCCCCGAACGCGACGAACTGCGCGGCAGACTACCGCCCGAAACCGCAGCCCAGTTCCGTGAACGTCGCGATCTTCTCGGCCGCCCGCACGACGACCTCGTCGATGCCGTCGAGCACCACCCGTTCACCGACGCGGCGGGCGTGGAGCAGCGGCACGTCGGCCTTGCCGCACTGCTCGGCGATCGACGTGAACGCCCGCGCGGCGGCCAGCGGCGCGACCAGGGGCTCGCCGGTCTGCCGGTGCCGGATGAGGTTCTCCAGGAGGTCGACCGGCGGCGCCACGGCCATGCGGTGGTCGTTGACCGTCAGCCTGTCGTCGTCGTACCACCAGACGGCCTGACCGAGCGTTCCGTGCACCAGGACGACCGGTGGCAACGATGTCGTCGCGCAGAGCGTGGTGGCGACCACGACCGGCGGCGCGCCATCAGCCGTGACGCGGACACAAGCCGTGTCGTCCGCACTGATCGTGTCGCGGCACCGGTACAACTCCAGTTCGACAGCGATGTCGGCTCGTTCCTCGACATCGGCGAGCAGCAGCGCGTTCTGCAGCGCGTGTGCGAACGGGTTGACGAGCGTTCCGTCCTCGCCCTGCCGCCCGGCCCACTCGGAGCGTTCGTAGTAGGAATCCGAGCGCACCCAACGCCCTGCGGCGCCGATGCCGGTGATGTCGCCCAGCGCCCCGGAGCCGATCAACGAGCAGAGCCGCCGGTACGAACCCGTGCCCTGCGTCTGGAAGCCGACCTGGCACACCAGGCCGCGGTCCAGCGCCACCGCGCAGATCTCGTCGAAGTCGGTCACCGACAGCACCGCCGGCTTCTCGACGAGCACGTCGCAGCCCAGTTCGAACGCCGCCAGCACGAGGTCGCGGTGCGTCGAAGGCGGCGAGGAGACCACGACGACCTCGGGGTGCAGCTCTGCCGCCAGCGACGGCAGATCCGGGTAGGACGGCACCGGCACGTCGACGTCCGCCACGTCGACCACGCCGACGAACGTGGCGAGCCCGTCGTGGCCGAGCCGGACCAGGTTCTCCACGTGCCGCGCCCCGTGTCCCCGAGCACCGACCAGCGCAACACGCATCGCTCTCACCCTTCTCGGGCGGACTCCGCCACCAACGCGGCCACCAGCATCAGCCGAGGTGCCGGTAATTTCAATGCGCCGCGCCAACCAAGACTCGTTTGCGGCAGCATCCCGGCACCAACGGCGTCCGAAGCGTCAACACAGCCACCCGAACGGGCAATGGCGCCGGAAGCACGATGACCGCTATCGGAGGTCGAGGACGTCGGCGACGCGGACCGGCTGCCCGGTCTCGAAGCTGCGGTTGGCGGCGAACCCGGTCAGCAGGGAGAGCGCGCCGTCGTAGTGCGTCGCCTTGCGGCCGAGCGGGTCCTCCTGCCCGGCGGGTCCGTACAGCGCGTCGACCATGCGCCCGTCGGCGCCGCCGTGCCCGTCCCGGTCGTACTCCAGCGGGACGTCCTGCCGTTCCTCGAACAGCCGGTGCACCGAGAGCTTCGCCCATCCCTGCTCGGGGTTCGCGGCGACGCCGTGCACGGACGGGTCCTGGCCGGACACCCAGGAGTTCTCGACGACCTCCAGTTCGAGACGGCCCCTGCTGCCGTTGACCATCAGCCGGTAGCCCTCCCACGGCGAGTAGGCCGTCAGGTGGTAGGTCAGGTTCGCACCACTGGCGTAGCGCACGAGCACCGACATGTCGTCCTCAATGGACACACCCGGTTCGAACGGGTTCTGGTCGCGGCGATAGCCGTCCTCGTGCCGTGCGTCGACGTAGAGCTTCTTGAGCCAGGCGTTGCGCTCCAGATCGATGTCGAACCTGTCGTCGTGCTTGTAACCGTGACGCTCGCCGTTCTCGTTGCCGTAGAAGAACAACCGGCCGTGCGCGTACACGGTCTCGGGCACCGAGCCGACCCACCAGTTGAGCAGGTCGAAGTGATGGGTCGCCTTGTGGACCATGAGACCGCCGGAGTTGGCCTTGTCGCGGTGCCAGCGGCGGAAGTAGTCGGCGCCGTGCCGGGTGTCCAGCAGCCACTCGAAGTGGACGGACCCGATCTCGCCGACTGCGCCGTCCGCGAGCAGCGCGCGCACCTTCTCGTGGATCGGGTTGTAGCGGTAGTTGAAGGTGACCGTGACGCTGCCTTCGTTGCGGTGCACCGCGTCCAGGATCTTGCGGGCCGACGGGACGTCCGTCGTCATCGGCTTCTCCGTCACGACGTCACGACCGGAATCCAGCGCCTCGATGATGTACGTGTCGTGGAAACGGTCGACGGTGGTCACCACCACCACGTCGACCCGTTGCTCGTCGAGCATCTTCAGGAAGTCTTGGGCGTCGTACGTGGGGACAGGCTCGACCCCCAGTTCCGCGAGCCGGTCGTTGTGGACGTCCATCCTGGTCCGGTTCACGTCGGCGAACGCCACGAGTGCGCAGGTGTCCGCGTGTTCGACCGCGATGGCGTGGACGTGCCGCTCCGCCCTCGATCCGGTCCCGACCACCACATATCGCCTGCGCGTCATCCCCGGCCTCCCCTGAAAACGTTTTCTCCACGCTAGCCGCATCCGCCCCGGCCTCGTCAAGATGAGGTCATGCCGACTCCTGTGGTGCTCGACTGCGACCCCGGCCACGACGACGCGATCGCGATCCTGCTCGCGGCCGGCTCACCCGAGATCGACCTGCGCGCGATCACCACCGTGGCCGCGAACCAGACGCTGGACAAGGTCACCGCGAATGCCCGGCGGATCTGCTCCGCCGCCGGCATCTCGGTGCCGATCGCGCGCGGGTGCGCACAACCGTTGGTACGACCGTTGTACGTGGCGGAGGACATCCACGGCGAGTCCGGAATGGACGGTCCGGCGTTCGGCCCGCTGACCGTCGGCGTGACCGAGGAGCACGCGATCGACGTGATGCACGCCCACATGCCGGCGACGCTGGTGGCCACCGGCGCGTTGACGAACGTGGCGATGTACCTGCGGCGGTACGGGCCGGCCGCGGTGCGCGAGATCGTGCTCATGGGCGGGTCGACCGAGCGCGGCAACACCACGCCGTACGCGGAGTTCAACATCTACGTCGACCCGGAGGCTGCCGCCGTCGTCTTCGGCAGCGGCGTGCCGATCACCATGATCGGGCTGAACGTGACGCACCAGGCATTGGTGACGCCGGAAATCGTGGCTCAGTTGCACGCCCTGGGGCCGCTCGGGCGGACGTGCGCGGAGCTGATGACGTTCTTCGCGGCGACCTACCGCGACGTGTTCGGGTTCGCGGCACCCCCGTTGCACGACCCGGTGGCGGTGGCGCGGGTGATCGACCCGACGCTGGTGACCTGCGTCGAGGCGTTCGTGGGGATCGAGACCACGGGGACGTTCACGCGCGGCGCGACCGTCGTGGACCTGCACGGCAGGCTCGGCCGGGAACCGAACGCGCAGGTGGCCGTCGGGCTGGACGTGGACCGGTTCTTCGACCTGGTCATTGACGCCGTGGCTCAGCTCACGTAACGCCGTTGACGGTCCGGCGATGATAGGCGCAGGGGGACTTCCTTGGGGGAATCATGACCAATCCTGTTTTCGATCCGCAGCAGTCTGCGGACACCACCGTGCAGCAGCAGGACATCGCGCCCGCCGGACCGCAGTTCGACGTGTACACGCCTTCCGCGTTCGCGCCGCCGCTGCAGCAGCAGCCCGTCGCACCGGCACCCGTGCCGCCGAAGCCGAAGAAGACCGGCATCGTCGTGTTGTCGTTGTTCGTCGTGCTGCTCGCCGGCGCCGGTGCCGCGTTCGGCGTGCTCTTCTTCCAGGAGAAGGGGCGCTCCGCCGAACTGTCCACTCAGGTCGAGGGCAAGGACCGCGAGATCGCGGACCTCACCAAGAAGGCCGAGAACAGCGCTGAGGACACCGACCGGGCGGTGGCCGCGCAGAAGAAGGCCGAGGCCGACGCGGTGAGCTCGCAGAAGTGCAAGGACGCGGCGAAGGAGATCAAGTCGGCGCTCGTCGCCAACGACGCCACGAAGGGCGAGGCCGCGATCAAGGGCCTGCTCGTCGAGTGCTGATCTGAGCTGGAACGGAGAACGGGGCGGCGACTCATCCGAGTCACCGCCCCGTTCGTCCGTTCAGATCAGGACACGGTCTTGTCGCTGAGCTTGGCCCACTGGCTCCAGCCCGCCTTCTCCTTGTAGAAGCGGCGGATCAGCTTGCCGTCGTCGGTGCGGGCGAAGACCTCGACGGTCTTCGTCTGCGCGTGGTACATCGCGGTCGGCGCCTCGGAGACCTTGGTGGTGCCGAGCTTGGCCCACGGGGTCCAGCCGCCGTCGGTCGCGCGGGAGTGCTCGACGATGCCGCCCTCACCGAGCTGCACGACGTCGATGGACCCGGTCGTGGAGTTGAAGACCGCCGACGGCGCGCCGGTGCCCTTGCCGCCCAGCGACTTCCAGACGCCCGTCCCGTACTGCTCGACGCTGCCGGACTCGGTGCGCACGAAGACCTGGTCGACGGCGACGCTCGGGTCGCTGACGATCTTCTTGTCGCCCTGGTCGGTCCAGGTGCTGCCGTCCCACTTCACGAGCTTGCCGTCGGCGGAACGCGCGTAGACGTCCTTGTCGGCGACGGCCGGGTCGCCCTCGATCTTGCGGTCACCGACCGGCGCCCACTTGTCGGTGAAGCGGAGCAGGAGGCCGTCAGCGCCGCGGGCGAGAACCTCGACGGCGTTGGTCTTGTCGTTCCAGAACAGCGTGGGCTCACCGGCGACGGCCGTGTCGCCGAGCGCGAGCCACCTGCCGTCGGCGCGGCGGTAGATCCTGTCGTCCGTGCCGCGCGCGAACACCTCGACGATCTTCGTCTGCGGGTTCATCAGCGCGACCGGCTCGCCGGCGAAGATCTCGGGGCCGAGCTGCTGCCAGCCGTTCCAGCGGCTCGTCTTGTGGAAGTTCGTGACGATCGTGCCGTCGGTGGCGCGCGCGAAGATCTCGAGCTGCTGCCGGCCGGTGTTCGAGATCTGCGGGCCGGCGCTGACGACGAGCTTGTCCGTCACCGGCGTCTCGCTGCCGGTGCTGCCGCCGCTGCCGGCTTCGAGGATGTTGTTGTAGCGCAGGGGTACGTACCTGCGAGCGGTGCTGGCGCTCCACACGCGCTGTACGGGCCTGCTGCCGTCCGGCCCGGCCTGTTCGCGCACGATGGGCCGCGTCTTGGCCGCGTCCGCCCAGCCGATGAACAGCGCGACGTGGTTCTCGCGGTCGTTGAGCGCGTCGCCGGGACGGAGGTCCTCCCAGTCGATGCGGTGCGCGACCTGCTCGAGGATGTGCGTGGTGTAGGAGATGCGCAGGCCCCAGGCCATCGAGACGAAGCCGGAGCAGTCCGTGCGGTAGGCGCCGTACTTGTTGCCGAAGCAGTCGCTCTGGCTGTACGGCACACGAGCGCTGATCCACGTCCGTGAGCGCGCCAGGACCTCGCTGCGCGTGATCTTGGAGTTGGTCTCGTACGTCCCGCAGACCACCCCGCCCTCGGCAGCGGCGACCGCGACGTCCGGCATGGCCAGCGTCGAGCCGAACGTGATGGCCGCCGCGGCGACCGCCAACATCCCCCACGATCTCATGCCGGTCACCGTAGCAAGGCGATGTGAAGTTTTGGTCCGGTCGAACGTCCCATCTTCCTGCTTTCAAAAGACTTGCCGGCGCCGCTCGAACGGTCAACGGTGAACGTGCCGGACTAGATCCCCTGCAAGCTCCGCACGAGGTCGGCGTCGCTGATGTCGGCGGTGACCCAGGCGAGCGGGTAGCTCAGTTCGATCGTGTCGGCCTCCCTGTTCAACCGCACGCCGGGCAGCACCTTGCGCACCAGCGCGAGCATCGCGTGGTTGTCGGGAAGGACGTTGCCGTGCAGTTCGGCGACGCCCATCCGGGCCGCGATCGACGTCAGCTCCTCCAGCAGGAGGCGGCCGACGCCACGGCGCTGCCACAGGTCGATCACGGCGACCGCGATCTCCGCGCCGCACTCGCCAGTCCTTATGACCCTCGCGATGCCGATCGGGTCACCACCGACCATCGCGCAGACGGCCCCGTGCCGTTCGCCGTCCACATCGGTCAGCACCCGGCGCGCGGACGCGGTCAGCCGCGGCGTCGGCGAGTGGAACCTCAGGTAGCGGCTTCGTGCGGACAGTCCTTCGAACACCGCGTCGACAGCTTCCGGCGCGGTGTCGCGGTTGAGCTCGGTGACGCGCATGAGGATCGACCCCTCTGAGTTCGGAATCCGAACTGTAACTGAGTTCGAAAATCGAACGCAAGGGATATCCTGGACTCATGCCGTACTCGAACTTCGCGAGCATGCCCTGCACGCTGAGCCGCCCCGCGGCGCTGCTGGGCGAACGCTGGACACTGCTGCTGCTCCGCCAGATCTTCCTGGGCACCCGTCGCTTCGAGGACTTCCAGGCGACGATGGACATCTCACGGAGCGTCCTGACCGATCGCTTGAACGTGCTGCTGCAGGAGAACGTGCTCAAGCGCGTGCCCTATCACGAGGATGGCCGCACACGGCACGAGTACCGCCTCACGGAGAAAGGGCGCGACCTCTACCCCGTGCTGATGGCACTGCGGACGTGGGGCGAGAAGTGGATGGCTCCAGAAGAAGAGGAGACGTTCCACCTGCACCACCGCGACTGCGGCGGAGGCGTGCGGGCGAAGGTCGAGTGCACCGAGTGCGCCGCCGAACTGACCGCGCGCGACGTGCAGGTCACGGCCAAGCAGTGAGCTGTCCCGGTCAAGCGACGCGGCACGGCCTGCCCGAGCTGCCGACGTGGATCGCGGAGGCTACCGCAGCGAGTCGAGGTGCCTGCGCAGCAACGACACCGTGAGCTCCGGCGTCATCCGATCCGAATGCAGCACGCCGTCGACGGTGATGCCGTTGAGCAGCGACGCCAGCCGTTCGGCCTCCAGGTCGACGTCGTGCGTGGCCGCGATGCTCCCGGCCTCGGTCATCACGGTCAGCACCCGCCGGCAGAGGGACCGCAGGCCGTCGTAGAGCCGTTCGGCGTGCGGCACGAGTGACGGCCGGGTGCGCGCGGCGGTGACGAAGGCCAGCCACAGCACCGCTTCGTCGCGGCGGCGGCCATCGAGCGGAAGTACCTCGGAGAGCACTCGTTCGGCCGGCCGGCGCGGGTCGCTCCGGTCCTGCAACGACCGCACGTGGGCGAGTACGCGGTGCTCCGTCGACTGGATGAGGGCCTCGACGGCGAAGACGATCATCTCGTCGTGGCTGTCGAAGTAGTGCCGGATCGAGCCGATCGCGAGACCCGCCTCCACCGCCACGTTGCGCAGCGAGGCCTGTTCGACGCCGTCGCGCACGACCACGCGGAACACCGCCTCGGCGACGGCCTGGCGGCGGACGGCGGGATCCACGACTCTCGGCGACACCTCCCTTTTGTAGCATGGCCCTGCTAGTTTAAGTAGCATGGTCATGCTATCTAGGGGGATGCAATGACATATCTGCTGATCGCGGCCGGTGTGTTGTACGTGCTCGTGCGGCGGTTCAGGGGAGAACCGCTCAACACCAGAGATCTGCTCGCGCCGCCCGCGTTCCTGCTGTTCTTCGGCGTCCGCGCGGTCGACGAATTCCACCTGGTCTACCTCCTCCCGCTCGCCGCCGGCTTCGCGTTCGGTGCGGTTCGGGGGCTGACGATCAAGCTGTACGAGCGCGAGGGCCACCTGTGGCAGCGGTACACGCCGTGGACGTTGCTGGTGTGGGTGACGTCGATCGGCGCGAGCTTCGGCTTCGTGTTGTTGCTCGACAACCACGCGCCGACGCAGCTGTCCATCGGCGTGAGCCTGCTCGGCGAGCTGTGCGCCGTGGGTGCGAGGGCCTTGAACACCGGCCTGCCGTTCGCGCCGGAACGGGTGTCCAATGGCAGGCATGGAACGTCGTGACTTCCTCGTCGGGGCAGGGCTGCTCGCGGTCGCACCGGCCGCGTCGTCAGCCGCACAGGGAGTGGACTGGGCCGCCGTGCGGCGCGAGTTCCGGCTGGACCAGGGCCTGACCAACCTGGGGCTCTTCTACCTCGCGTCGAACCCGCGCGAGGTGCGGGACGCGGTCGAGGAGTTCAAGCGCAGGCTCGACGCCAACTCGCACGACCTGATGCCCGAGCAGGCGCAGGAGGTCGCCGTCGCGCTCGGGCAGTACGTCGATGGCGCCGCGGACGACATCGCGTTCGTGCCCAACACGACCATGGGGCTCTCGATCGTCTACGGCGGCCTGAAGCTGCGCCCGGACCAGGAGTTGCTGCTCAGCGACCAGGACCACGCGTGGCACCAGCAGGCGGCCAGGCTCGCGGCGGCACGGGTGGGCGCGAAGGTCAGGGTCGGCACGCTCTACGAGAACCCGGCGAAGGCCACCGAGGACGAGATCGCTGTGCGGCTGCGGAACTCGATCACACCGCAGACCCGTGCCGTCGGCATCACGTGGGTGCAGTCGAGCACGGGCCTGCGCATGCCGGTGCGAGCGTGCGCGTCCGTCGTCGCTGAGGCCAACAAAGGGCGTGCACCGCAAGACCGCTGCCTTCTGATCGTTGATGGCGTGCATGGGCTGGCGGCCGTCGACGAGGACGCGGCGCGCATGGGTGCGGACGTGTTCGTCGCCGGCACGCACAAATGGCTGTTCGGACCGCGTGGCACCGGCATGGTGTGGGTGAACCCCGAGGTGCGAGGCGAGATCGTGCCGATGCTGCCGAGCTTGAGCGACCGCAGCGAGACGGCGTTGCTCGGGCCCGGCGGCTTCCACGCGTTCGAGCAGTACTTCGGGGTGCAGGCGGCGGTGCGGTTCCACCAACGCCTCGGCCGCGACCGCGTGGCGTCCCGGATCGCCGAGCTGTCCGGTCGGTTCTCCGACGGGCTGGCCGAGATCCCCGGCGTCGTCGTGCACACGCCGCGCGACCCGGCGACGTCCGCGGGCATGGTGTGCTTCGACGTCACCGGCCACAGCGGTCCCGAGGTCGTGGAACTGCTGGCGCGCAGGCAGATCCAGATCACGACGGCGTCCTACCGGATCCCGTACGCGCGGGTCGGCACGTCGATCCTCAACACACCGGAGGAGATCGACCGGACGGTGCGGGAGATCAGCGCCCTGGCTCGCTGATCCGCGGCAGCTCGGCCGTTCCCGGCGGTTCGAGCTGCACGCTGGTGTTCTCCATCCTCACCTGTGGCTGGTTCATCGCGTCGTGCGCGAACCAGCCTCCTCCGAGAACGAGCACGAGCAACCCTGCCGCGATGAACGGCGTGGTCGGAATCCGCCTCTTCGGCTCTTCCCGCCGCGGCGCGGGCACCTCGACGGTGGACTGCTCGCCGGGTTCGGGTTCCAGCTGCCTGGCTTCGAGGTAGGCGCCCGTCGCGGCCGCGCCGTCCGGTGCCCTCATCACCGGGATGTGCAGCCGTTCCACGATCTCCTTGGCCACCAGCGGAATCCGTGACGACCCGCCCACGAGCAGGATGACGTCGGGCAGGCACAGCCCCGCGCTGCTCGCCACGCGTTCCAGCGCGTCGATCACCAACTCGACCGACGGCCGGATGACCGCCTCGAACTCGAGCCGGCTCAGCCGGACCTCGCGCACCTCGCCGTTCGTCGCGACATAGGGAATCCGCACCTCCGGATAGCTGCCGAGCAGTTCCTTGGCCTCGACGCAGCTCTGCACGAGCTCCCGGCTGTGCGTGCCGATCTTCGCGATCACGTGCTCCGCCACCAGCTCGTCCAGGTCGAAACCGCCGACCTCGACGCGTTCCGGCTGCCCGGTCAGCAACAGCACACCTTGCTTGCGCAGCACCGTGACGTCGCATCCGGTGGCACCGAAGTCGAACACCGCCACCGTGCTGTGTTCGGGCATCTGCGCGTCAGCGTCGAACGCGATGGCGGCGGCGTGCGGCGCGGGCACGAACAACACGTCCGCGCGGCCTTCGTGGATGAGGTCCTGGCGCAACTGCTCGAGGTGCTCGTGCGGCCAGCACAGGGGATGCGTCATCGCGACGCGGCTCGGCGGCTCCCCGTGCCGATGCGTGAGGTCGTCGAGGACGTTCGCGAGTTCCCTGGCCTGCGTCGGCTGACGGCGGCTGTTGGTCGTGACGCCACTGCCCGTGGCGACGGTGGTGCCTGCGGATCCGAGATCGAGCCCAACCTGGTACGACATCGCGGGTCACCCCTCACTGCGGACACCCACCACACGTACGTCTCAGCTGGTTCGGTTCAACCTCGGCATCACGGCGTTCCGCCGCAATGCTTTGCTGCCTGCGACGCTCGCCGTAGTCCTCGATCATCGGCCGACCAGCTGCCTCGCGAGCTGGTCGGCCTCGTCCGCGGTGAACTTGCCGGTGATCTGCGTGGCGCCACCGGTGATCGGCGACTGGATGCTCGGGGCGCTGAGCACCCGTCCGTTGATCAGGATCGCGACCTGGTTCCCCACGTTGGCGGTCGTGAAGTCGCTCCACGTCCGGGCACCCTCGGGGTCGAACTCGACCGTCACCACGTGTCCGGTGCCGTGCTCGCTGGGGCTGGCCTTCGCCTTGCCGATGCGGTCACTGTCGAGGAAGACCGGGCCGAGGTCGTACTTGAACCCGTCGGCGTCGCACGTCACCAGCGGGGCGGCCGCGTCGTCGTTGCCGGTCAGCGGGTCCGGGGCGCCGCAGTCCAGCGTGCCGAGCGCCAGCTCGCGGACGGTGGCGTCCGTGCTCTGCCGGGTCGCCCGCGCCGTTTGGACGGCCGGGTCGCCCACCTCGTTCTGGCGCGTGGGGTGACCGGGGGACGGCTTGGACGCCGGCGCGACGCTCTCCACCTTGCGGAAGGTCAGCTTGCCCGTGAGCCACGCTGCACTCTTCGGCTCGGCCTGCTGGGGGGTCGTGCAGGCGGCGACGGCGAGGAGCAGCACCACGGCGAGGATCTTCATGCCGTTGACTTACCACGCGGCCACGGCCCGCATCAGGCGAATCAGAGCGCCATCAGCCGTTCTGCCGCGTAGCCACGAGCGTTGCGCATGGTCGGGCCCACCGGAGTGAATTCGGCTCTCACCACAAAAACCCGCCCGAGCACTCGGCTCGGACGGGCTGATCGCGTTGCGGGCCCTAGTGGGCGGCGTCGTCCCAGGAACGACCCACGCCGACGGAGACCTCCAGCGGGACCAGGAGCTGGTAGGCGTTGCCCATCTGGTCGCGCACCAGGGCCTCGACAGCCTCGCGCTCGCCCTCGGCGATCTCCAGCACCAGTTCGTCGTGGACCTGCAGCAGCATCCGCGAGCGCAGGCCGGACGACTCCAGCGCGCGGTAGACGCCCAGCATGGCCACCTTGATGATGTCCGCGGCGCTGCCCTGGATCGGCGCGTTGAGGGCCATGCGCTCGGCCATCTCGCGACGCTGGCGGTTGTCCGACGTCAGGTCCGGCAGGTAACGGCGGCGGCCCAGCACCGTCTCGGTGTAGCCGTCCTTGCCGGCCTTCTTCACGATCTCGTTGAGGTAGTCGCGCACGCCGCCGAAGCGGGAGAAGTACGCCTCCATCTGCTCGCGGGCCTCCTCGGTCGGGATGCGCAGCTGCTGCGACAGACCGAACACCGACAGGCCGTACGCGAGGCCGTACGACATCGCCTTGATGCGGCGGCGCATCTCCCCCGTCACCTCGGCGGTGGGGATCGAGAACGCCTGCGAGGCAACGTAGGTGTGCAGGTCCTCGCCGCTGTTGAACGCCGCGATCAGGCCCTCGTCGCCCGACAGCGTCGCCATGATCCGCATCTCGATCTGGCTGTAGTCCGCGGTCATGAGCTCCGCGTAGCCCTCGCCGACGACGAACGCCTGGCGGATGCGGCGGCCCTCGTCCGTGCGGATCGGGATGTTCTGCAGGTTCGGGTCCGTCGAGGACAGCCGGCCGGTGGCGGCGATCGTCTGGTGGAACGTCGTGTGAATGCGGCCGTCGTCGGCCACCGACTTCAGCAGGCCGTCCACAGTGGACTTCAGGCGCGTGACGTCGCGGTGCGAGAGCAGGTGCTGCAGGAACGGGTGCTCGGTCTGCTCGAACAGGTTCTGCAGCGCGTCCGCGTCCGTGGTGTAGCCGGTCTTGGTCTTCTTCGTCTTCGGCATGTTCAGCTCGTCGAAGAGGACCGTCTGCAGCTGCTTCGGGCTGCCGAGGTTGATCTCCTTGCCGATGACCGAGTACGCCTCCTGCGCCGCCTGCTTCACGCCGGCCGCGAAGTGCGCCTCCAGCTCGGAGAGGTGGTCGACGTCGATCGCGATGCCGACGGCCTCGACCTCGTCGAGCACGTTCATCAGCGGCAGTTCGAGGTTCGCGAGCAGGTCGGTGCCGCCGATCGTGACCAGTTCCTCGTCGAGGCGGTCGGCGAGCTCGGCGACGGCACGCGCGCGCAGGATGGTGCTGGTGGCGACCTTCTGGGCTTCCTCGGCCTCGTCGGAGAGCAGCGACAGCTGGCCGTCGCCGGACTCCTCGGCGCGCAGCTCGCGCTTGAGGTAGCGCAACGCCAGGTCGTCCAGCGCGAACGACCGCTGGCCGGGACGAACCAGGTAGGCGGCCAGCGCCGTGTCGGAGGACAGGCCGCGCAGCTTCCACCCGCGGGCGCGCACGCGGCGCAACGGCAGCTTCAGGTCGTGGCCCGCCTTGGACACCGACTCGTCGGCGAGCCACGCGGCGAGCGCCTGCTCGTCGGCCTCGTTCAGCTCCTCGACTGCGACGTACCCGCCCTCACCGGTGGCCGTGCACAGCGCGACGCCCTCCAGGTCGGTGGTGATGCGCAGCGCGACGCCGACCCGCGTCTGGCGGGCGTGCTGGTCCAGCCACTTCGCGAGCGTGCCCGCGGGGATCGCGCCGCCGGAGACCTCGAAGCCCTCCTCGGCCTCGGGTTCCGCGGTCGTCAGCGTCTGGAAGAGACGGTCGCGCAGGACGCGGAACTCCAGCTCGTCGAACAGGCGGTGCACCGCGTCGCGGTCCCACTGCTGCGCCTCGAGACCGTCGATCGTGTACGGCAGCTCGACGTCCTTGATCAGCTCGGTGAGCTGGCGGTTCATGATGATGTTCGCCAGGTTGCCGCGCAGGGCCTCGCCGACCTTGCCCGGCACCTCGTCGATGCGGTCGACGAGCTCGTTGAGGCCGCCGAACTGGTTGAGCAGCTTGATGATCGTCTTCGGGCCGACGCCGGGGGTGTTCGGCAGGTTGTCCGAGGAGTCGCCTCGCACCGCCGCGTAGTCGGCGTACTGCTCCGGGCGCACGCCGTGCTTCTCCTCGACGTACGCCGGGGTGAAGCGGCCCATCTCCGAGACGCCCTTGACCGGGTACAGCACCGTGACCTTGTCGTTGACCAGCTGGAACGCGTCGCGGTCGCCGGTGACGATCTCCACCTCGACGCCCTGCGCCACGGCCTGCGTGGTCAGCGTCGCGATGATGTCGTCCGCCTCGTAGTTCTCCTTCTCCATGGTCGGGATGGCCAGCGTGGCCAGCACGTCCTTGATCAGGGAGACCTGACTGCGGAACTCGTCCGGCGTCTTGGAGCGACCGGCCTTGTACTCGGGGTACTGCTCGGAGCGGAAGGTCTTGCGCGAGACGTCGAACGCCACCGCGACGTGCGTCGGCTTCTCGTCGCGCAGGATGTTGATCAACATGGACGTGAAGCCGTACACGGCGTTCGTGACCTGGCCCGTCTTCGTCACGAAGTTCTCGGCGGGCAGGGCGTAGAACGCTCGGTAGGCCATCGAGTGACCGTCGATGAGCAGGAGCCGCTTCACGTCTGAGGTAGTCACGGGCCCGAGTCTAGGGTGGGGGTCTGACAGTTTTGCTTGAGCCCTTGGAGCCCGCGTGACCCCGGACCTGCCTATCGAGTTCGCCGACGAGCAGTTGCACGTTCGGATGGGCATCGAAATCACCCAATGGGATGTTCAGGAGATGATCGGCACGATGCCGGTCAAGGGCAACCGCCAGCCGTTCGGCCTGCTGCACGGCGGCGCGAACGCGGTGCTCGCCGAACAGCTGGGCTCCGTCGCGTCCGCGATGCACGCCTCCCAGTTCGACTGCATCGCCGTCGGGCTCGAGCTGTCCTGCACCCATCATCGAGCGGCGCGCGAGGGCACCGTCACCGGCGTGGCGCGCCCGATCCACCTGGGCCGCAGCACGACGACGTACGAGATCGTCGTGACCGACGAGGAGGGCAAGCGCACCTGCACCGCCCGCCTCACCTGCCTCATCCGCCCGAAGCCCCCCGGCGCCTGACTACTGGGGTAAACCACACCCCGGTTCTGCGGTGAGCCCCAGTGTGCGACCAAGATCAGCCCGACATCGTTGGTCGCATGACCTTCACGACTCGACTGACAGCGGCAGTCCTGTGCGGTGCGGTGGTCGCGGCCTCGGTCCCGGCCACCGCCTCCGCCCGCCCGGCCCGCGGCAGCCTCCTCGACGTCGTCCCGGTGTCCACGATGGACACCAACCAGCTGGTCACCTACCTGGGGGACTACGACCTGGACGCCTCGCGCGTCCGCTTCGCCGTGGAGGCGAAGCGCATCACGTACCGCACCATCGACGCCTTCGGGAAACCGACGACGGCGAGTGCGCTGATCGCCTTACCGCGCAACGGGGACCGAACGCCGCGGCAGACCACCTGGCTGCACGGCACCACCGGTTACCGGGGCTCGGTCGCCTCGGTGGCGGACGGCAACGACCGGGCAGCCACTCTGCTCTTCGCCTCCGCCGGCTACCTGACCACGGCCCCGGACTACCTGGGCCTGGGCACCGGCCCCGGACACCACCCGTACGTGGACGCCCCGTCCACCGTCACAGCGTCGATCGACGCCTTACGTGCAGCCCGCGAGTACGCCGCGTCGAAGGGCTTGCGCCCCGACCGGCGCGTCATGATCACCGGCCACTCGCAGGGCGGCCACGCCGCCATGGCGCTGGGCCAGGCCCTGCACCACGGCGCCGACCCACGCCTGGAGGTGGGCGCCCTCACTCCCATCGGCGGCCCGTTCAAGCCGAGCCTCCTCGTCGCGAAGGCGACGAACGACGAGATCACCAACGGCGTCGCGTACATGGCGTACTGGACCGTGGCCTGGAACCGCCTGCACCACCTCTACGACGACCCCGCCGAGGCCTTCCGCGACCCTTCGGTCGAGGCGCTCTTCGACGGCGACCACCGCAACGAGGACATCTTCCGGCACCTGCCGGCGACGATGGAGGAACTCCTGACCGAGCCCTACCTGGACCGGGTCAAGCACCCCACGGGCGTCCTGCGCGCGAAGCTGCGCGAGGCCGACGGCTACTGCGACTGGCGCCCCGCGGTCCCGGTGACGATCTACTCCTCGGCCGGCGACAAGGACACGCTGCTCGAAACCTCCGCCTACTGCGACCAGCGCCTGAAGCGGCACCACGCCCGAAGCACACTCGTGGACCTGGGCGCGGACGTGAACCACGGCAAGGCCGCCAAGCTGGCCTTGCCCCGAATCCTGGCCGGCTTCGACCGCTCGTAGAACGAAAGCGGGGCGGAGGGAAAATCCCTCCGCCCCGCTCCTGCGAACCCAACCTCAGTGAGCCTCACCCAGGTACGCGTCGCGCACCCGCTGGTCGGCCAGGAGCGAGTGCCCCGGACCGTCCAAAGTGGTCCTGCCGAGGTCGATCACGTAACCGTGGTGCGACAACGCCAGCGCCGCCAGGGCGTTCTGCTCCACCAGGAGAATGGTGGTGCCCAGCGACTGCAGCTCCTTGATGGTGTCGAAGATCTTCTGCGTCATGATCGGCGAGAGACCCATCGAGGGCTCGTCGAGCATCAGCAGCCGGGGCTTCGACATCATGGCGCGGCCGATGGCCAGCATCTGCTGCTCACCGCCGGAGAAGAGCCCCGCCTTGTTGTGGCGGCGCTCCCCCAGCACGGGGAAGAGGTCGTACACGCGCTGCATGTCGGCCTGCACGCCGTCGTCCTTGCGGACGTAGGCGCCGAGATGCAGGTTCTCCTCCACGGTCATCCGCGGGAAGAGGCGGCGGCCCTCCGGGGAGTGCGAGATGCCCATGCCCAGGATCGCGTGTGCCGGCTCGTTGTGGATCGGCTTGCCCTGGAACAGGACCTCGCCGGACTTCGGCCGCAGCAGACCCGAGATGGTGCGCAGGGTCGTGGTCTTGCCCGCACCGTTCGAGCCGATCAGCGACACGATCTGGCCGGCCTCGACGGTGAACGAGATGTCGCGGACGGCCTCGATGGCGCCGTAGGCGACCGAGAGATTCCGGACTTCGAGCAGCGCGGTCATGCCTGCTCCTCCTCAGCTGCAGCGGCGGCCTCGACGTCGTGCTGGACTTCCTCCGGCGGCTTGCCGAGGTAGGCCTCGACCACCCGCGGATCCGCCCGCACGACCTCGGGGGTGCCCTCGACGAGCAGTTCGCCCTGCACGAGCACGGAAACCGAGTCGCACAGCCCGAAGATGAACTTGATGTCGTGCTCGATGACCACGACGGACACACCCGTGTCGCGGATGCGGAAGATCAGCTGCTGCGTCGCTTCCGTCTCCTGCGGGTTCATACCCGCGGTGGGCTCGTCCAGCAGCAGCACCGCCGGGTCCGTGGCCAACGCGCGCGCGATCTCCAGACGGCGCTGGTCGCCGTACGGGAGGTTGCGCGAGAGCTCGTCATCGACGCCGTTGAGGCCGACGAACGCGAGCAGCTCCCGCGACCGCTCGCGGGCCGCCTTCTCGCCGCGCTGGTAGGCCGGGCCGTGGAACAGCGAGGCCAGTGGGCCCTGCTTCATCCGCACGTGACGGCCGACCATGACGTTCTCCAGCACGGTCATGCTGGGGAACAGGCGGATGTTCTGGAACGTGCGGGCCACGCCCGCGTCCGTCACCTTCGCCGGGTCGCCGGGCAGGACGTTGCCCTTGAGCAGCACCTCGCCCGTGGTCGGCGTGTACAGACCCGTCAGGCAGTTGAAGAACGTCGTCTTCCCCGCACCGTTCGGACCGATCAGACCGACGATCTTGCCTTCTTCGAGCGTCAGGGTGACGCCCTTCAACGCCTTGAGGCCACCGAAGACCATCGAGACGTCACGCGCCTCCAACACCGGAGTGCTCATGCTTTCTTCGCCTCCACATGCGCCTCTTCGGCATTCTCGTCGGCGCGTTCGACCATCTCAGCGCGCCTGTGCGCATCGGGGATCAGGCCGACCGGCCGGAACCGCATGATCAGGATCAGCGCGAGGCCGAAGATCATGAGGCGGTAGTCCTCGAAGTCGCGGAGCTTCTCGGGCAGCACGAACAGCAGCGCGGCACCGAGAACGGCGCCGGGGATCGAGCCCATGCCGCCGAGGATGACCGCCGCGAGCAGCGTGACCGACTCGAGGAACTTGAACGACTCGTACGAGACGGTGCCGTTCTTGTGCGCGAACACCGCGCCCGCGAGACCCGCGAGCATGGCACCGATGAGGAACGCGAGGATCTTCATCTTGCCGGTGCGGATGCCCATCGCGCGGGCGGCGTCCTCGTCCTCGCGGATCGCGATCCAGGCACGGCCGATGCGGCTGAACTTGAGGTTCGCGAACACGGCCATCGTCGCCGCGACGAGCAGCACGATCAGGACGTAGTAGAGGACACCCGCGGGGAGCTTCACCGCGCCGATCGAGATCGACTTGTTGAACTCCGCGCCGAACAGCGACAGCGCCGGAACACCGGGGATCGCGTTGGATCCGTTGGTGAAGCCACCGATGTCGTTCTGCGCGGAGCGGGTGAAGATCTCACCGAACGCCAGCGTCACGATCGCCAGGTAGTCACCGCGGACCCGCAGCGTCGGCGAACCGACGATCGCGCCGAAGATGCCGGCCACGACTGCCGCGATCACGGCGGCGACGGGGAACGGCAGGTCGAAGCCGAAGTACGCGGTGGCGGCACCGGAGAAGTTCGCTGCCACGAGGGCACCGATGCCCATGAACGCCACGTAGCCGAGGTCGAGCAGACCCGCGAGGCCGACGACGATGTTCAGGCCGATCGCGGTGGCGGCGTAGATGCCGATGTTCGCCGCGACCGTCATCCAGTACTCGTTGCCCGCCTCGGTGAACGGCAGCAGCAGCGCGCACGCCGCCAGCACGATCACGCTGAACACGCGGTGCTGCTCGGACAGTGCCGAGAGCCAGCGGACGTAGCCGACGCCGCTGAGCGCGCCGAGCACACCGGCGGCGAACCCGAGGAACGACAGGAAGATCGCGCCCGCGTACGGGTTGGCGGAACCGACGCCACCGGTGGTCAGCATCGCGGCGACGGCGTAGAGCACCGCACCGAACGACAGCAGCAGCACCAGGTACGCGACCGGAGTGGAGATCTTGAACTTCCACTCGCCCACCGGCTCGATGCCGATGCCGTAGCCCGCGAGGATCGTCAGCACACCGGCGACGAGGCCCACGACGCCACCGAACGCGGTGGCACCGTCGAGGGCCGTGATGGCACCGAGGCCACCGCCCTTGACCGTGATGTACGCCGAGTTGACGAAGGAGACGAGGGTGAGGCCCCAGCCGAGCGCCCGGATGACGCGGCCCCTGGACGGGATCGGCGCGAACGCCGCGACCAGGACGAGGATGCCCAGCAGCAGGACGTGCCAGCGGAACCCGGTGACGAGGAACGGGGCGTCGAAGAACTGCAGCGTCGACTTGTCCGGCCAGTTGCCGTCGTTGAGGACGAACGTGACCCACGGCAGCAACGCCGCGACGATGCCGAGGACGCCGCCGGCGGCCGCGAACGGCTTGCCGAACGGTGCGAGCGCGGAGCGCTTCGCAGAAGTGTCGACCGTACTCATGCGCGCACCCTTTCCGGCTCACCGAACAGACCCTGCGGGCGGAAGACGAGCACGAGGATCAGCACGACGAAGATCCACACGTAGTCGTACTGGGTGCCGCCCGGCATGTACTGACCGGCAACGGTCTTGATCAGACCGATGATGAACGCGCCGATGACCGCGCCGCGGATGCTGCCCACGCCGCCCAGGACGGCCGCCGTGAAGGCGAAGATGCCGTTCTGGAAGCCCATGTCGATGTTGATGTTGTTCAGGTAGCCGCCGAACATGACGCCCGCGACACCGGCGAGGACGGCGCCGAAGATGAACGTCAGCACGATCACGCGGTCGGGGTTGACACCCATGAGCTTCGCGGTGTCGGGGTCCTGCGCGGTCGCCCGCATCGCGCGGCCCATGCGGGAGCGGTTGATGTAGGTCTGCAGGGCGATCGCGAGACCGACCGAGAGGACGACGAGCAGCACACCGGTCCACGGGATGTTCACCGGGCCGAGCGTGAGGTTGCCCTCGGGGAAGACCTTGGGGTACGGCAGGTTCGACTTGGCGTTCGGGTAGAAGACGCGCACAGCCTCCTGCAGGAACACGGACACGCCGAGCGCTGTGATGAGCGGCGCCAGCCGGGGTGCGTTGCGCAGCGGCCGGTAGGCGAACCGTTCCATGATCACGGCGACGAGGACCGCCACCGCGATACCGCCGACGAACATGAGCGGCAGGGCCACGGCAGGCGACTTCTTGAGGTCGTCAGGAAGAAGCGTGAACGTGGCAAGGCCTCCGTACGAGGCCACCATGAAAACCTCGCCGTGGGCGAAGTTGATCAGCTGGATGATGCCGTACACCATCGTGTACCCGAGGGCGATCAGGGCGATCAACGCACCCTGAATGACCCCGTTGGCCAGCTGTTGGAGCAGGACTGACACGACTACCTCCGTAGACGGCGGGGGCGAGCAAAGAACGCCCGCCCCCGCCGTGGCTCAATCAGTTTTTCGGTAGTCGTCAGCCGGTGAAGGTGCCGGTCTGAACGTCCTTCCACTTGGCCGAGGTGACCTGGTAGACGGTCAGCACCTTGTTCGTGCTGTCGCCGTACTGGTCGAACTTGACCTCGCCAGTGGCACCGGAGCCGGCGTACGCGCCGACGTTGGTCAGCATGGCGTCACGCTTCGACTCGTCCCAGGCGGAACCGCCCTCGAGGGTCTTGGCGAGGCCACCGATGATCGCGTTCGCGGCGTCGTAGGAGAACGCACCGTAGGCGGCGTAGTCCTCCTTGCCGAACTTCGCCTTGTACGCGTCGACGAAGGCCTTGGCCGTGGCCAGGGACTCGGTCGGGGCACCGACGGAGGTGGCGAGGTCGCCTTCCTTGCCGCCGAGCTCGATGTACTTGCCGTCGAAGATGCCGTCGCCGCCCATGAGCGGAACGTTCAGGCCCGCGCTCGCCATCTGCTTCGACAGCGGGCCGGCGACCGGGTACTCACCGCCGTAGTAGACGGCTTCCGGGGCCAGAGCCTTGATCTTGGAGATGACGCCGGAGAAGTCGGTGTCCTTCTCGCCGACCTTCTCGGAGCCGACGATCGTGCCGCCCTTCTTGCTGACCTGCTTGGACAGCTCGGCGGCCAGGCCCTCACCGTAGGTCTTGCCGTCGGTGATGATGGCGATCTTCTTCTTGCCGGCCTTCTCGACGAGGTAGTTGGCCGCGTACGGCCCCTGCAGGTCGTCGGTGGTGCAGACGCGGAAGTAGTTGTCGAACTGCCGCTTCGGGGCCGTCAGGAAGTCATTGCCCCTGGTCAGCGACGGGTTCGTGTTGGCGGGCGACACCTGGGGAATCTTCTTGTCCCGCAGGATCGGCTGCACGGTCTGGGCGACCGACGAGTTCAGCGTGCCGACGACGCCCACGACGTTCGGGTCGGTCGACAGCTTCGTGGCGGCCTGGGCACCCTTGGCGGGGTTGGCCTCGTCGTCCTGGGCGGACACGGTCAGCTTGAAGCCCGGGACCGTGCACTTCTTGTTCGCCTCGTCCACGGCGAGCTCGGCGGACTGCTTGATGCCGACGCCGAGAGCGGACAGGTTCCCGGACAACGGGGCGACAACACCGACGGTCAGAGTGCCCTTCGACGTGTCGCAGCTGCCCCCGGTGGTGCCGCCGCCCTCGGTCTTGTTCGAGCCACAAGCTGCAAGAACAAGCAGCGAGGCGCCGACGATCGCTGCGGACTTCACAGAGTGCTTACGCACGTGATGTCCCTCCTATATTCCTGCTCCCGGCTACGCGAGATCTCCGCGCGCCGCTCCATCACCCTCTCCTGAGGGATGGCCGGAACCTAGGCGATGACTGTGACCGCAGTCATCAAAGCCAATGGGCTCGTGACCATAACGCAACGCGGCGTTATGTTTTACTTAAGCAATCTCACAGCCTGTAACCTTCGTTCACTCTTTGGACGGCTGCCATAACGTGGACGTATGACTCCGCGTCGTCGGGTGATCACCGCGGCCGGCATCGTGGCGGCCCTGGTCGCCTCGGTGCTGGTGCTGCGCGCCACCGATGATGCCTTGAAGAAGCCCAGTTCAGAGGCCGTTCGCCTAACTAAGTACACGGCGGATTTCGTCGAGGTTTCGTCTCAGCCCGCGAGACCTGGCCCTCCGTCCACCGTTTGGAGCAGCGACGGACGAGTCCAATGGGCTCCCGTGGACGGCGCGGCTGGCTACGAGGTCGCCGGAAAACTCGTCACGTCGCCCGAGGTCGCGGGGTCAGGACGGCTCGAGGTGCGCGCCGTCGACGCCTTCGGCCAGCGGTCCGAGCCGGCCAGGGCCGAAGAACGCGCGAGCGACGACAGCTGGCGACAGAAGATCAACGGCTGGGTCGACGACTTCGACGACACGTTGCTGGAACGCCGCTACCACCTGAGCGGGCGGCGGGGGTGCGTGAACCCCGGCTCGGGCTCGGGCGGACGCCTGGTGCTCGACATGCCGTGCGGCAACGACACGGCCGTGTTGCGCGCACGGACGCCGCTGCAGCTGAACGAGTCGGGCGAACTCGGCCGCGTGGCCGTGGTGACGGACGCGGCGGGACCGCGCGGGAAGCTGGTGCTCGACCTGGCCCCCGGAACCCCCGATCGTCTCGGACCCATACCTCCTGCTGATGCGATCCGCGTCGTGGTCGACGACTCCACGGCCCCCGGAACGCGCGGAGCGGGCGTTCTGCATCGATTCGAAGCGGTGCTGACAGATAACGATGTGCGCGTTGTGCAAGATGGCGTGCAGATCGCGACGGTGCCGGTCGTGCCGAAGTGGCGTGAGGCGAGCGTGCTGATCAGCGTGACCCCGCCGCCCAGCTACCCCGGACGTGTGGAGATCGACGCCGTGGGCATCACCGGCTCGCGTGGACCGGTGGACGAGGTGATCGAGACACCGCTGGTGGCGGGGACGTTGCGCGTGCTCGAACCCGACGAGGAGGCGCCCAGTGTCGGCGTAGCGCGCGCACCGTTGCGTGCGGCACCTTCAGCGCGATTGCGGACGACGGTGCGGTTCGGCGACGGTGGCGACCCGAACGGCCTGGTCGCGGAGCTCGGGCCGGCGAAGCTGCCGTTGCGGCCGGTGGTGAGCGGCTGGTCGGCGGCAGAGGACGGCGAGTTGACGCTGGCCGGGGACGTGCCCGCCGAGTTGCTCGGAGAAGCCGGGACGCACGCGCTGACGCCGTTCGTGCTGCGGATGCCCGGCGCGTCGCAGGCCCAGGTGCTGGAGAGCTACCTGGAGGTGCCGGGCCGGTCGCAGGTGAAGCTGGAGAACGCTCCGGGCGAGCCGGCGCCCGTTTTGCCCGTCATGACCGCTGAGTTCGCCGCTACGGACCCGAACGACGCGTCACTGGTGATCACCCTCGACGCCTCCTCCGCACGCTCTGTGGCGCCGATAGCGGGCTTCGAGGTGTACGTGGACAACTCTCTCGCGGCGACCGTGCCGATGCCTGGTGGCGTTGGTGGCCGGCACGAGCTGCTGCTCTCACTGAAAGGCAGCCACAACGTCGAAATCCGCCTGCGCCCCGAGGATCCGGGGCGGCAGACGGACTCCGTGTTGCTCGAACTCAGACGCTGATCAGCCGAAGTTCTCGATGACGGCCTCTGCGACGGCCTTCATCGTCGTGCGGCGGTCCATCGCGGTGCGCTGCACCCAGCGGAACGCCTCCGGCTCGCTCAGACCCTGCTTGGTCATGAGAACGCCCTTGGCCCGCTCCACGACCTTGCGGGTCTCCAGTCGCTCGGTGAGCCCGGCGACCTCCTGCTCCAGCGCGGCCAGTTCGCTGAACCGGCTCATCGCCAGCTCGATCGCGGGCACGAGGTCCCGCTTGGCGAACGGCTTGACCAGGTAGGCCATCGCACCCGCGTCGCGGGCGCGCTCGACCAGGTCGCGCTGGCTGAACGCGGTGAGGATCACGACCGGCGCGATCCGGTTGCCCGCGATGTGCTGCGCCGCCTCGATCCCGTCGACCTTGGGCATCTTGACGTCCAGGATGACCAGGTCGGGATTGAGCTCGGTCGCGAGCTTGATGGCCTCTTCACCATCTGCGGCCTCGCCCGCCACGTCGTAGCCCTCTTCGCGCAACATCTCCACGAGGTCGAGGCGGATCAAGGCCTCGTCCTCGGCGACGAGCACGCGGGGGGCCTTGCGCGTGGCATCGGACTGGGCCTCGGCAGCCTGCTGGGTCACCGGGGTCCTCCTGACGATCGTTCCTGCGGGCGAAAGCGCAGTCTACCGGCGGCCGGGCCGCTGATCGGGCTGACCAGCCGTGACGGCAGACACGAACTCCTCAGGCCACGGGTAGGTCCGCATGCCCTCCTCGACGTCCTCGGCCGGCGCGTCGATGCGGCGCACCGTGATGTCGCGGGTGGTCCCGAAGTCCGGGTGACCGAGCTTCTGCCTGATCTCGTCCTCGGCCGGACCACCGGGCCACTCGACGAACCAGGCCCCGCCCATCGGGAGTGCTCGCAACCAGCTGGCGTCATGCCACAGGTGTACCCGCCGCAGCAGGGCGCTCCCAGTGGCCGATTCCGCGATCTCGTCGTCGTTGCCGCCGCCCTCGGTGTACTCGACGCCGCGGTGCTCGTGCATCCAGCGCACGTAGCGCATGCCGAGGTCCCACGCCCGCTCGTCGACCCCGGCCAGCACGACGCCGGCGTCACCGGTGGTCAGCTCGGCCGACCTGCGGTACTGCCGGTGCTCGAGACCGGCGACACCCATGCCGAAGCCGCCCTCGGTGCGCGGCAGCAGTTCGAACAGCAGCGGACCCAGAGCCCGGTCGCTCAGGTGCAGCCGCAGGGTCTCGCCCGGTTCCACCGTCCGGAACGCGTGGGCGGGCCTGATGATGCTCGCGGGCGGCATCAGCTGGAGCATGCTCGCGGCGGCGCAGCCCGCGACCAGGAACTTGGCCTCCAACT
Organism: Lentzea californiensis; assembly: GCF_024648825.1. Lineage (GTDB taxonomy): Bacteria > Actinomycetota > Actinomycetes > Mycobacteriales > Pseudonocardiaceae > Lentzea > Lentzea californiensis. The sequence continues at coordinate 527,760 of NZ_JANBBE010000002.1, read as the reverse complement.
GGCGCTGGGCCTCGGTCGTGGCGTCGGGCAGCACCGCGTCACCGTCGCGGACGGCCGGGACCGCCTGGGACAGGTTCTCGCCCGTGTAGGTGCGCCGCAGATCGGCGAGCTGGTCCGTGGTGGACAGACGTGCCATGACAGCAGTCCTCGTTTCCGCCGCCCGGCTCGGCCGACAAGGACGCATGTGTCACGCGTCTACGTGGTCAGTTCGCTTCGACGAGCAGGAGTTGCTGAACACTGCGGCGGAGAATGCCGCTCACTGCCGGGGAGCGGCTCCAGCCTCACGTCTGCTCGGACGCCGTCCACCACGTTACCGGACCGGCGCACCCCGTTTTCCGCCTTAGTCGGCGCCCACGATGAGCTTGTACCTCACGTCGACCTGCTTGCCGTCCCCCGACCCGCGGATCACGAGCTCGTGCTCACCGGACGCGGGCCCGGGGATCCACGCGTAGAGACCGCAGCCGACGGCGTTGATCCGCCCGGCCGAGGTGCCGTACGGGTTGCCCGCGCGGGCCTCGAAGGTGAACGGCGTGGCGGACACCTTCGTGAGCGTCTGCGTGGAGCCGTCCAGCAGCACCTCGCCCTGCGCGCCCTTCATGAACGTCTCGCAGGAGGCGACATCGCTCGCGAGGTTCACGACCGGCGCGAGCAACGGCTTGGAGGCGGGAACCCGGCACTGGCGCTCCACCGGCGCCTCACCGAGCGACCCGGCGAGCAGCCAGACCTCGACGGGCTGGTCCCGCATGCAGAAGCGCCCGGAGGTGTCGGACACCGGGTTGCTGCCCGAGGGCTGGGAAGCCCAGGTCCACCAGCGCGCCTGGAAGTCGGCCGGCGCCAGTTTGTCCGAAGTGGACGGTTGAGCGGTGGGGGGTTGTGCCGCCATCTGCGCGTTTCCGCCACAACCGGCGAGCAGAAAAACCAAGAACAGCAGGGCGATCCTCACTGGTTCTCGCGTCCCTTGCGTCGTTGTTCCTCCGCGCGCTCACGGCAGCGGCGCAGGAACTCCTGATCGTCGTCAGCATCGGTGGCCGCGAACCGTCCCGGCCGGTCGTACTCGGGAAATGCGGGAGTACCTCGTTCGTACGCTCCGAATCGCGCGCGTCCGGTCCCCACCGCCGGACGGCCCGCGACGAGCCACGCGATCGAACCCACCAACGGGAACAGCAGGACCAGGAGAAGCCACATCATCTTCGGCAGATTGCGAACGGAGCCCTCGTCGGTCGTGATCACGTCCACGACGGCGAAGATCGTCAGGCCCAGCATCAGCACTCCGAACAGCCCACCGAAGTACAGCATCTCCACCCCCAGGTAGTGCGGTCGCCGCACATGGTGGCACAAGGGGCCACTCTCTGGACACAGTTCACTTGTCAATCATCTCGGGACCAATTCACGAAGCCCTGAATCCGCCGAAACAAAAGTCGCGGGAAGGCCGGAAATGCCGTCCGGCGGTTCAAGGGGTCGTACCACGCCTTGCGTTTCCCGGATTCGAACGAGGTTTCGCGGACCGGAACGTTCACACCGTCCCAGCTGGACCGGAGTCGTGAGGGGAGCTGACGCTGAGCACCAGACCTGCTGCGCACCCGTTGCTCACCTAGTAAGAGAGCCTTAGCGTCGGAGACATGCCCAGGGGTGCCGAGAGCTTGCTGGAAGTGCTGGCCGCGCACGACGTCGAGGTGGTGTTCGGACTGCCCGGCGTGCACAACCTCGCCGTCTGGGAGGCACTGCAAAAGCACCCGGGCATCCGCATGATCGGCGTGCGCCACGAACAGACGGCGGTCTACGCGGCAGACGGCTACGCGCGGGCCACTGGCAAGCTCGGCGTGGCGGTCGTGACCACCGGTCCCGGCGCGGCGAACACCCTGGGCGCCACGGGCGAGGCGTGGGCGTCCGGCAGCCCGGTGCTCGTGATCGCCACGGACATCCCCTCGATCCTCCGGCGGCCCGGGGTGTACCGCGGTGTCCTGCACGAGACGCGCGACCAGAGGGCCATGTTCGCCCCGGTCACCAAGGCGGCGTTCGACGTGCCGTCCGCCCAGGAGCTCGGCGCGTACGCCGACAAGGCCGTCCAGCAGGCGATGCGAAGCCCGCACGGCCCGGTGTACCTGGGCGTCCCGACGGACTTCCTGTCCGCCGACGTCCCGCACCACCCGGTGACGAAGGCCGAGACCACCCACGCGGTTGTCGACCTCACCGAAGCCCAGAAACTCATCGCCACGTCGTCGAAGCCTCTGATTTGGGCCGGCGGCGGCGCGGCACGGTCAGGCGCAGCGGCAGCCATCGGCACGTTGGCCGCCAAGCTGCAAGCACCGATCATTACGACGTACGGCGCCCGCGGCCTGACGGACAGCCCTTACGTCGTGCGAGGTCCGGTGCACGCACCGCCCGTTGGAAAGTTGTGGGACGACGCCGACCTCGTGATCGCGATCGGCACCGACTTCGACGGCATGATGACCCAGAACTGGTTGCAGCCGAGGCCGCGCGCCCTGCTCGCCATCAACATCGACAAGGCAGAGGCGAACAAGAACTACTCCGCCGACATCACACTCGAAGGCGACGCGGCCGCCGTCACCACCGCTCTCGCCGCAGAAGTGACCGCCAAGCATGCCTCCGCCGACATCGAAGCCGTCAACGCCGAGGTGCGCGCACTGGCCGAAGCCGACTCGCCCGAAGCCACAAAACTGTTGCAGGCGCTGGAAGACACCGACGCCACGATCGTCGCCGACATGTGCATCCCCGGCTACTGGATCGGCGGCTTCCACCACGTCACCAAACCTCGTGGCCTCGCCTACCCGGTCGGCTGGGGCACGCTCGGCTTCGGTTTCCCGGCGGCCATCGGCGCGGCCGTCGAACACCGCACCATCGCGGTCGTCGGCGACGGAGGTTTCCTCTTCGCGTGCGGCGACCTCGCGACGTTGAAACAAGAAGGCCTGCCGCTCACCATCGTGCTCGTCGACGACGGCGGCTACGGCATGCTCCGCTACGACCAGCAGATCGCGAACCACGCCATCAGCGGCGTGGACCTGACCCGCCCGGACTTCGCGAAGCTCGCCGAGAGCTTCGGCATCCCCGCCGTCACGCTCAACGGCTTCGACGACCTCAAGCCCGCCCTCGCCGACGCCGGGGGCCCCACCATGATCGTGGTCAACGCGAACCTCAAGCCCCCGGTCACCACCTCCCCGCGCTGGTACCGCAAAACCGCCACCTGACCGGACACAGCGTGGGTACCGTCCGTCCATGAGACGTGGGCTGGGGATCGTGCTCGCCGTGCAGGCGGTGGTCCTGACCGCGTTGTCAGGCCGCTACGGCTTCCACCGCGACGAGCTCTACTTCATCGCGGCGGGCACACGCCTGGACTGGGGCTACGTCGACCAGCCTCCGATCACCCCGCTCCTCGCCCGCCTCACGACGGAGGTGTTCGGCGAGACACCGGTCGGCCTCCGCGTGATGGCCACCCTCCTGGCCCTGGCCATCACGGTCGTGGTCGCCCTGACAGCGAAAGAGCTGGGCGGCGGCTCGGTCTTCGCGGCAGCCGCCTCGGCAACGTCGACGTTCGTCCTGGCCGTGAGCCACATGCTCTCGACGGCCACCGTCGACCTGCTGATCTGGGTGCTCATCGGTTACTTCGCGATCAAGCTCCTGAAGACCGCCGACGGCCGCTGGTGGCTAGCACTCGGCGCAACGGCAGGCGTGGGCCTCGCCAACAAGTGGTTGCTGCTCCTGCTGCTGGCAGCCATGACGATCGCACTCCTCGCCGTGGGCCCGCGCAACGTCCTGCGCACCTGGTGGCTCCTCGCCGGCCTCGCGGCGTGCGCGGTGCTCGCCGCCCCTGCCGTCATCTGGCAAGCACTGCACGACTTCCCGCTGCTGACCGTCGCCCAGGGCATCAGCGAGGACGACGGCGCCGAGAACCGCATCATGTTCGTACCCATGCAGATCCTCCTGCTGTCACCACTGCTGGTACCGGTGTGGCTGATCGGCTTCCGGAGCCTGTGGCGCGACAGGACCTTCCGCTCGATCGCACTCGCCTACCCGATCCTCTGCGCCCTGTGCCTGATCACCGGCGGCAAGCCCTACTACGCCGTCCCGCTGCTCCTCGTGCTGACGGCGGCAGGAGCACGCCAAGCCCAAGAATGGCTGGCGCGCCGCAAGACCACCGGCAGCGTCCTGGTCGCCCTGAGCGTCGTGCCGGCTGTGCTGGGCTCGTTGCCGATCCTGCCGCCCAGCGCCCTGGCCCCCGTCATCGCCATCAACCCCGAACAGGGCGAGCAGGTCGGCTGGCGCGAACTGGCCCTGACCGTCCAGGAAGCGTTCTTCGCGAACGACTACCCGACCGTCATCACCCGCAACTACGGCCAGGCCGGTGCGATCGAGGCCTACACCGAGGTGCACGTCTGGTCCGGGCACATGTCCTTCTACGACTGGGGACCTCCCCCGTCCAGCCGCAGGAAGGTGCTCCTGGTCGGGTTCGACGAACCGCCGTTCAGCGACTGCAAGGTCGTCGCACGCCACCACAACCCCGTGGAGAACGAAGAAGACGGCACGGAGATAAAGCTGTGCGCGGCCCCAACGGAACCATGGGAGACCCTCTGGCCAAAACTCCGCCACTACTACTGAACGACACCGGCCGCGAAGGCTGACAAACTCGCCCGGTGACCCGAACCTGGCCCGAGAAGCGCGCCGCCGACGAAAGCGCGCTCGCCTGGGAGTTCCTCGACTTCCTCCGCAAGACCGCCGTGCTGAAGGTCGACGGCCTGACCCGCGACCAAGCCGCGGTGGCCCCGATCGCCACGTCCCCGAAGTTGACGGCCCTCGGCGTGCTCAAGCACCTGACGGCCGTCGAGCGGTACTGGCTTTGCATCGCGGGCGCGGGCCTCGACCTGCCGTCGCTGTGGAAGGGCGACCCGGACCCGTCCTGGAACCTCGAAGACGACGACACCCCGGCGTCACTGATCCAGGCCTACCGCGAGGAATGGACGAACGCCGAGGCGCTGAAGAGGCTGGCGCCCGACGCGACGGCCGCGGACGGCGAGCGCACCGTGCGGTGGATCCTGGCCCACGTGGCACAGGAAACCGCGCGGCACGTGGGTCATCTCGACCTGCTCCGCGAACTCGCGGACGGGCAGACCGGCGAGTGAAGATCAGTCCGAACAAGGGCGAACCGGGCCGCACCTTCCCTTCACGGCTGGTACAGGTGGCCGGCCACGGCGTTTCGGCACACTTCCTGGAGTGCGTCCACCGCGTCGCGCAGCAGCGGGTTGGTGTTCGCCGTGCGGTGGACGACGTGCACGTGTCTGCGCACGGGCTTGTGCCGCAACGGCATCGCGTGCGTGCCGGGCAACTCCTTGTACCCCAGCGCGGGCACGAGTGCGACACCGACGCCGGCCGCCACGAGCGACTGCACGACCTCGTAGTCGTTGCTCCGGAAAGCGATCTTGGGAGCGAAGCCCGCCGCCGCGCACAGACGCGTGAGGCAGGTGGCACCGGAGGTGCCGTCGCGTGACGCGATCCAGCGCTCGTCCTTCAGATCTTCGAGTCTGACGTTGTTCTTCGCGGCCTGGTGCGCGGACGGCACCATGACCAGCAGGGATTCGTCCAGCAGCGGCAGCACCGTCAGCTCTTCCGGCCACGTGCGCGGGACGAGGTCGTACGCGTAGACCAGCGCGAGGTCGAGCTCGCCCGCCAGCACGAGCGGCAGCACGTCGTCCGGCTCCGCCTCGTCCAGGCGGATCTCGGCGCCCGGCAACTCGGCCTGCAGCTTCGCCAGCGCCTTCGGCACGACCCGCGCGCTCGCCGTGGGGAACGTGCCGATCCGCAGGCGGCCCCGCAGGCCCTGCACCATCGCCTTCACCTCGTGCTCGAACCCGTCGAACGCGGCGAGCAATTCGCCACCGCGGTCGGCGATCAGCAGAGCGGCCGCGGCCGGCCTGATCGAGTGCGCCTCGCGTTCGAAGAGCGTCACGCCGACCGCCCGCTCGAACGCCGAGATCTGCTGCGACACGGCCGACGACGTGTAGCCGAGACGACGGGCGGCCTCGGCGAAGGAACCCGTCTTCACGACCTCGACGAGCGTGCGGAGATGGACCGGGTTCAGCACCAGGCCAGCTTATGCTCGACGTCGCGAGGTTTCATTCTGCAACCTCTGGCGCATCCACGACCCACCTACCAGGGTGGATGCATGCCCTACATCTCCACGAACCCGTCGAACACCTCCGACGTGGTCGCCGAGATCGAGCTCGGGACCAGCCGCGACTTCGTCGACGCCGCCCAGCGGGCCAAGGCCGCACAGCGCGCGTGGGCACGCGTACCCGCGCCCGTGCGCGGCCAGGTCATCGGCAACATCGGCCGCCTGGTCGAGGCGAACTTCGAACCCCTCTCCCAGCTCGTGACCCGCGAGATCGGCAAGCCGATCGCGGAGGCCCGCGGCGAGGTGCAGGAGATCGTCGACACCGCGAATTTCTTCCTCGGCGAGGGCAGGCGCCTCTACGGGCAGACGGTTCCCTCGGAGATGGCGGACAAGCAGCTCTTCACCTTCCGCAACCCGGTCGGCGTCGCGGCGATCATCACCGCCGGCAACTTCCCGGTCGCCGTGCCGTCCTGGTACATCATCCCGGCCCTGCTGTGCGGCAACTCGGTCGTCTGGAAGCCCGCCGAGTACTCCGCCGCGTCGGCCCAGGCCTTCTACGACGTGTTCCAGGCCGCCGGCATCCCGGCCGGCGTGTTCGAGATCGTCTTCGCCGAGGGCTCGGAGACGTTCGACGGACTCGAGCAGTCGCTGCAGCAGGGTCTCGTCGACAAGGTCGGCTTCACCGGGTCCAGCGAGATCGGTGTGCGCATCGGCGAGCTGTGCGGACGCCACCTCCAGACGCCGTGCCTGGAGCTGGGCGGCAAGAACCCGATGGTCGTCACCGAGGACGCGGACCTCGACCTGGCCGTGCAGGGCGCCTTGTTCGCCGGCTTCGGTTCCGCGGGCCAGCGCTGCACCTCGCTCGGCACGGCGATCGTGCACGAGTCGGTGTACGACGAGTTCCTGACCCGGTTCGTCGAGGCCGCCGCCGGCGCCACCGTGGGCGACCCGACGGGCGATGTCCTCTATGGACCGCTGCTGGACGAGAAGTTCGCGCTGGCGTACGAGAAGTATCTCGGCTGGATCGGCGAGCACCACACGGTGCACGGCCCGACCGGCCGCATCTCGGCCACCAGTCCCCGCGACGGATTCACTGGTGAGAACGGCTTCTTCTACCACCCCGCAATCGTTTCCGGTGTGCGCGACGACGACGAACTGTTCCTGCAGGAGACGTTCGGCCCGCTCGTCGGCGTCATGAGGTACTCGGACCTGGACGAGGCGATCGAGCTCGGCAACAAGCCCGGCTACGGCCTCTCCTGCTCGATCTACACCACGGACCCGAACAAGGCCTTCCGGTTCCGCGCCGGCATCTCCGCCGGAATGGTCAGCGTCAACAACTCGACGTCCGGGGCCGAGGCGCACCTGCCGTTCGGCGGCAACGGCAAGAGCGGCAACGGCTCCCGGCAGTCGGGCGTGTGGGTGCTCGACCAGTTCACCCGCTGGCAGTCCATGAACTGGGACTACTCCGGGAAGCTGCAGAAGGCGCAGATGGACACTCTCGCGATCGAGGCGAACCTTGACTTCCGCCTCGCCTGAGCTGCCCGCTCGAGCAGAGGTCGTCGTCATCGGCGGCGGGGTGATGGGCACATCCATCGCCTTCCACCTCGCCGAGGCAGGAGTCCGGGACGTCGTGGTCGTGGAGAGGGATGACCTGGGGTCCGGCTCCACCTGCAAGGCAGCGGGTGGAGTGCGCGCCCAGTTCTCCGACGAACTGAACATCAGGCTCGGAGCTCGATCCATCGAACTGTTCCAGCGCTTTCCGCAGCGCCCCGGGCAGGAGATCGATCTGCACCAGGTCGGCTACCTGTTCCTCCTTTCCTCTCGGGAACACGTCACGGCGTTCGAGCGCAACGTCGATCTCCAGAACTCCCTCGGCGTGCGCAGTCGCATGCTGACTGTCGAGGAGGCCCGGCGGATCTCGCCGCTGATCGAAACGGACGGCCTGCTCGCGGCGACCTACTCGCCCGACGACGGACACTGCACGCCTGAGTCCGTCGTACTGGGCTACGCCACCGCGGCCCGCCGGTCCGGTGTCCGCTTCCACACCAGAACAACCGTGAGATCGATCGTAGGGACGGGGTCCGACAGTTTTCGCGTCGAAACCGACCGCGGGACGGTTTCGGCGCGAACTCTGATCTGTGCCGCGGGTGCCTGGTCGCGGGAGATCGGCGAGATGGTGGGCGTTGACCTGCCCGTTTCTCCCCTGCGGCGGCAGATCATGTTCACCGAACCCATGCCGGAGCTACACGATCGGGTGACTCCCTTCACCATCGACTTCGGCAGCACCCTCTACTTCCACCGCGAGGGCCAGGGGTTGCTGTTCGGCATGTCCGACCCCGACGAGACACCGGGTTTCAAGCTGGACATGTCCGACGCGTGGCTGCCCCGCCTCACCGAGGCGATCGGCAGGCGTGCGCCGAGGCTGCTGGACGTGGGCGTGCGCGACGGGTGGGCCGGGCTGTACGAGGTGACGCCGGACCACAACGCGCTGATCGGCTCGGTGGGCGGGTTCTTCTACGCCACGGGCTTCTCGGGGCACGGGTTCCTGCAGGGACCCGCGGTCGGTGAGGTCGTGCGCGACCTCGTGCTCGGCCGCGAGCCCTTCGTCGACGTGTCCAGTTTGGACGCCTCCAGGTTCGCCGCCGACCGGGCACGGCCGGAACTCAACTGCGTGTGAGGAATGTGATGGACGTTCTCGAGCTCATGGACGAGTGGGGGCCGGAGAAGGTCGTCTGCGTGTCCGACCGGCGCACCGGCATGAAAGGTGTGCTCGTCATCGACAACACCGCGCGCGGCATGGGCAAGGGCGGCACCCGGATGAGCCCGCACGTGACGGTCGCGGAGATCGCCCGTCTCGCGCGCGTGATGACGTGGAAGTGGGCCGGCGCCGACCTGTTCTTCGGCGGTGCCAAGGCGGGGATCGTGTTCGATCCTTCTTCTCCCGGCAAGGAAGCGGCGCTGCGGGCGTTCGCGCGCAAGCTCTCCAACGAGGTGCCGCGCGAGTACGTGCTCGGGCTCGACATGGGCCTCACGGAACGGGACGCCGCGATCGTCCAGGACGAACTGTCGGACCGCGGCGCTATGATGGGCGCACCGGCTCAACTCGGCGGTCTTCCGTACGACGAGCTGGGCGTCACCGGGTACGGCGTGGCCGAGGTGGCGGACGAGTTGGTGGCGCTGCGCGGAAAACGCGTGGCGATTCAGGGTTTCGGTGCGGTGGGCGCCGCGGCGGCGAAGCGGTTCGCCGAACTGGGCGCTGTCGTCGTCGCCGTGTCATCGGTGCACGGGGCGTTGGTGGATGCCGGCGGCCTGGACGTCGCACGGCTGCTGAAGCTGCGAGGCGAATTCGGTGACCTCGCGGTCAAGGAGTACGGCGCCGTCCGCGCGCTCGGTGCCGAGCTCCGGGTGCCGTGCGACGTGCTGGTGCCGGCCGCTCTGCAGGACGTGATCGACGCGGACCTGGCGGGCGAGCTCGACACCATACTGGTGGTCGAGGGTGCGAACCTGCCGACTTCCGCTGCGGCACAAGAGGTTCTCGCCGCGCGCGGGATCACGGTCGTGCCGGACTTCATCGCGAACGCCGGCGGCGTGGTCGCGGCGGCGTTCGGCATGGACGCGCGGTACTCACCGTTCCCGGTGGATCCCGCGACGGTGCTGCAAGCCGTGTCCTCGAAGCTGAGGGCGAACGCGGTGACCATCATCGCCGAGGCACGAAGTCGTGGCACCACGACACATGTGGCGGCGCGCGAGCTGGCGCAGGAACGCGTGCTGGCCGCGATGAAGCTGCGGGGGCGGGTCGCATGAGCTCCCTCGAAGGCGTGGTGATCGCGGACTTCAGCCGGGTGCTGGCGGCGCCGTACGCGACGATGGTGCTGGGCGACCTCGGTGCCGAGGTGGTCAAGGTCGAGCAGCCCGGCAGGGGCGACGAGACCCGCACGTGGGGCCCGCCGCACTACGAGGACGAGGCGACGTACTTCCTGTCCGTCAACAGGAACAAGACGTCGGTGCAGATCGACCTGTCGACCGCGGCGGGCCGGGAGGCGGCGCGCGAGCTGATCGCGCGGGCGGACGTCGTGGTCGAGAACTTCAAGCCGGGCACGATGAAGAAGTTCGGGCTCGACTACGAGTCGCTCGGGCGGGACGACCTGGTCTACTGCTCGATCTCGGGGTTCGGCTCGGGCAAGGGCGCGGACCTGCCCGGCTACGACCTGCTCGTGCAGGCCGTGGGCGGGTTGATGAGCGTGACCGGACCTGGGCCGTACGAGCCGGTGAAGACCGGTGTGGCGCTGGTCGACGTGCTGACCGGGCTGCACGCCTGCGTCGGCATCCTGGCGGCGTTGCGGCACCGGGAGGCGACGGGGCTGGGCCAGCTCGTCGAGCTCGACCTGCTGACGGTGTTGTTGTCGAGCATGGTGAACCAGAGCGCGGGCTTCACGCTGGCCGGGTCGGTGCCGAAGCCGATGGGCAACCGGCACCCGTCGATCGCGCCGTACGAGGTGTTCCCGACGGTCGACCAGCCGATCGTGCTCGCGGTCGGCAACGACCGGCAGTTCCGCCGGCTGTGCTCGGTGCTGGACGTGCCCGAGCTGGCCACGGACCCGCGGTTCGTCACGAACTCCGATCGCGTGGAGAACGTGGACGAGCTGTTCGAGGTGCTCGCGGCGAGGCTGCGGACGCGCCCGGCGCAGCACTGGTTCGAGACGCTGACGCCGCTGGGTGTGCCGTGTGGTCCCGTCAACGACGTCGCGCGCGCGTTCGCGCTGGCGGAGTCGCTGGATCTCGGCCCCACCGCGACGATCGACGGCATGACGCTCGTCGCGAACCCCATCCGCCTGTCGCGCACGCCGGTGACCTACCGGCTGCGCCCGCCGAAACTGGAGCAGTGACGTGCAGGACCCGTTGGAGCTGCTGGACATCCCGTCGTTGCTGGGCGACGAGGAGCGCGACATCCAGGCCACCGTCGCGGCCTACCTGACCGACCACGTCCGGCCGCACATCGCCTCGTGGTTCGAGGCGGGCATCCTGCCGCGCGAGCTGGCGCGGGAACTGGGCAAGCTCGGTGTGCTGGGCATGCACCTGGAGGGGTACGGGTGCGCGGGGACGTCCGCGCTCGCGTACGGGCTCGCGTGTCTGGAACTGGAGGCCGTCGACAGCGGCATCCGCAGCTTCGTGTCCGTGCAGGGTTCGCTGTCGATGTACTCGATCTGGAAGTACGGGTCGGAGGAGCAGAAGCAGGAGTGGCTGCCGCGGCTGGCCGCCGGTGAGGCGATCGGGTGCTTCGGGCTGACCGAGCCGGACTTCGGCTCGAACCCGTCCGGCATGCGCACACGGGCCGTGCGCGACGGCGCGGACTGGGTGCTGAACGGCACCAAGACGTGGATCACCAACGGTGGCCTCGCCGACGTGGCGACGGTGTGGGCGCGGACCGAGGAGGGAATTCGGGGATTCCTCGTTCCCCGCGGGACGCCCGGATTCTCAACCCGTGACATCAAGCAGAAGCTGTCGATGCGAGCATCCGTCACTTCCGAGTTGGTCCTGGAGGAGGTGCGGTTGCCGGAAAGTGCCCGGCTGCCGCTCGCGACTTCCTTGCGCGCACCGCTCACGTGTCTGAACGAGGCGCGGTTCGGGATCGTGTTCGGTGCTGTCGGTGCCGCGCGGGATTCGTTGCAGGCGGCGCTCGACTACTCCGGCACGCGCATCCAGTTCGACCAGCTGATCGCCTCGTTCCAACTCACCCAGCGCAAGCTCGCGAGCATGACGGTGCAGGTCAGCAACTCGATGTTGCTGGCGTTGCACCTCGCGCGGCTCAAGGAGGCCGGCACGCTCAAGCCCGAGCAGATCAGCGTCGGCAAGTACAACAACGTCGAGGCGGCCATCGCGATCGCCCGGGAAAGCCGGACCATCCTCGGCGCGAACGGCATCTCGCTCGAGTACTCGCCCTTGCGTCACGCCAACAACCTGGAATCCGTACTGACTTATGAGGGCACTTCCGACATCCACCTGCTATCCATCGGCCACGCGTTGACCGGAATCGCCGCTTTCCGTTGATCGTTCGCCCTATCCTGCACTCCGCAACGGGGTTCGCGGGTGGGAGGACGTTCTGCCGGAGGAGACAAACAGCCGCAGTGACGCGCGTCGCAACCGCAAGCGATTGCTGGACGCCGCGACGCACGTCCTGCGGGCTGAACCAGCAACGGCGACGATGCAGTCGATCGCGCGCAAGGCCGCGCTTTCGCAAGCGACGGCGTATCGGCACTTTCCCTCCGTGGAAGCGCTCGTGGTGGCCTATCACGAAGACGTCATAGCGTCGTTGGCCGAACACGGCGAACGGTCTCGCAAGACCGGCAAAGAACTGTTCGAGCACCAAGCCGCACGGTGGGTGAAGCTGCAGAACGTGCACGGCCCGGTGATAGTGCGGTTCTCGTCGCAGCGCGGGATTCTGGAACGGATGCACAACGCCGAGGAGGTGGCGGCGTTGACGTGCAGCGCGTGGGACCAGGCGTTGCGCGGCGTGCTGATCGACCTGGCGCTCCCGGACGCCCTGCTGAACGTGGCGCGGTTCCTGCACCACGCGTTGTTCGACCCGCGGGAGATCCTCGACCTGACGAAAACCGCCGGAGTACCTGACGAACAGGTGGTCCGGCGGCTCTCGGACGCGTTCTACGGTGCGTTGAAGGGCTGGGCGCGCTCAGACGCGTGAGGCTTCCTCGATGAGGTCGGCGATCCATCCGGGCTTTGCGCCTATGGTCCGATTTCGGCCAGCAGACCGCCCCTGAGCGGCTGAGGGCAGCATTGAATCCCTCGGTCAGAGCCCGAGGGGAAGCACCCACTTCAGCTCCGACTTGACGTTCGGCCGGCCGTCGAGCGGGTTCTCCCCCGCGATGCCGCCGGCCGCGATCTTGTCCAGGGTCTTCAGGCCCTCGGGCAGGATCTGGCCGAACACGGTGTAGTTGGGGCGCAGGATCGAGTCCGACTGCACGAGGAAGAACTGCGAGCCGTTCGTGTCCGGTCCGGCGTTCGCCATGGCGAGCGTGCCGCGCGGGTAGATGCGGCGCTGTCCGGTCGGGTCGTTCGGCGCGGGCTGCAGATCGGTCGGCAGCTCGTCCTTGTACTTGTAGCCCGGGCCGCCCTCACCCGTGTTGGACGGGTCACCGCACTGCAGCACCTTCAGCGTCGGGTACGCGGTGAGGCGGTGGCACTCGGTCTGGTTGTAGAAACCGCGGTGCGCCAGGTGGATGAAGCTGTGCGCGGTGCACGCGGCCTTGGAGCGGTCGAGCAGGAGCGGGATGTCGCCCTGGTTCGTCTTCACCTTGACCAGGACCTTGCCCTTGGTGAACCACGGGTCGTGCGGGATCGACACCGGACGCGCGGCCGGTTCCTCCGGGGTCGCGGTGTAGCCGCAGTCGGGCCGGGCCGGCTGAACCTCGGCGGACGCGGTGCCCGTCGTGATGAAACCAACGGCCAGCGCCGCCACTGCCAGTCCAGCTGCGATTCGCCTCATGCGCGTTTCCTAGTGGAGCCGGGGTGGGCGGGCAAGGTTTAACGGATCACAGGGCCTGGTCGAGCCAGTCGCGGCGCTTCACTCGATCCAGCGACGTGTATCGGATCCGGGACCGGGTACCCGAACTGCATAGGGAGGTAATGCAGTCATGGGATTCGACGAGTTGAAGAACAAGGCCAAGGACCTCGTGGGCCAGCACGGTGACAAGGTCGACGACGGTGTCGAGCGCGCGGGTCAGTTCGCCGACGACAAGACCGGCGGCAAGCACAGCGAGCACATCGACAAGGGCGAGGACAAGCTCAAGGAAGGCCTTCGGAACTTCGGCGGCCAGCAACAGCAGTGACAGGACCTACTGAGAGTGGGCTCTTGAGGCGGCACAGGCGGTTGGTTCGCGTGTGAGTTAAGCCTGATCGGATTCCCTTCCGCGATCCCGGCGACACGGTTACCGTCGTTCGCCGGGATCGCGGAGGTGAAGGTGGATCCAAGCGGGGTGACGAGGGCTGCACGGCTGACTGCGTTGGCCGCGTTGTGCCTGGTCACCGTCGTTTTGTTGCTCCCGGCGGCCATCAGCGTGAGCACCGGCGGGGCCGTTCCGGGGTTCATCGGCGAGTTCGGCCGGTGGTTGTGGCCCGCGGTCGGCGTGATGGTCCTCGTCGCGATCGGTCTCGCTGTCTGGGAGCGCGGCCGTGGCCACGAGACCAGCAATCGCACCGCCGCCCTCGCGCGGGTCGAGTCACGGGTGAAAGCGCTGCTCGCCGCCTCGTTGGCCGCGCAGACGCAGATCAAGCTCGGTGTCCTGAAGAATCCCGCGATCTCCGTGCGAGTCGACGGCGAAGAGATCTCCTCACGCAACGTGGAGGCCGTCTACGACCGCCTCGGCCACTCCATGGTCCTGGTCGGCCCGGTGGGGAGCGGCCGGTCGACGTTGTTGCGCGAACTGTGCCTGGCGCTGGTCGAACGGGCACGCAACGACCCGCAGGCGCCTATCCCGGTCGTCGTGGACCTGGCGACGTGGCAGGCGTACGGCACGCGCAAGCCGACCGAGTTCACCGCATGGTTGTTGCGCGAGATGAACCGCCGCTACGGCATCAGCCGCTCGGCCGGCACGATCTGGTTGCGCCGCGAGCGGGTCGCCGTGCTCATCGACGGACTGGACGAAGTGCCGCGCGTGGACCGCGCGCTCTGCGAGTCCGAACTCGCGCCGTTCGCCTCCGTCGTGACCTCGACCGGTCCGATCGACAACCTGCCGTCGGTGTTCGTGGAGCCGTTGACCCGCGGTCAGGTGCTCGAGTACATCGCTTCGGTCAGCCCTCGGCTCGACAGCCTGGAATCGGCCCTGACCCCGGAGATCTGGCAGCGGCTGGACTCACCACTGGCGTTGAACCTGCTGGCGCTGACGCACCTGGACAAGCAGGTCGACACGATCGGCAACGACTTCGTGGGGTCCTTCGTCGTGGAAAGGCTTTCCGGCCAACGCGGCGCGGGCCCCACCATTCGCGCGTTGAAGTTCCTCGCGCGGTTGGGGCGCCCGGACCTCGGCGCACCCGTGCACCTGCCTCACCGCCGTGCGTGGCTCCCGCTGCTGCCGACGCGTCCGCTGTGGTTGCTGTTCGTGCGCGCGGTGCCTGCGGCCTATGCCGGCGGTGTGTGTGCCGTGTCGTTCATGACGGGACTGCGCCTCGGGTTGTGGCCCGCTTTGGTGTTCGTGGTCGCCGCTTCTTCATTGCTCGTGCTGGTGAACAAACAGCCCCGCGTCTTCCACCCGCCTGGACGCGCGCACGGCATCGTGACTGCCGCGCTGGGATTCCTCGCAGGAGTGTTCGCGGGATTGCTGGTCGGTCTGGCCGGTTTGTGGCTGGGCGCAATCGGGACGCCGTGGCCGTATCTCGTGGCGTACGTGTTCGTGGTGGTGGCGTCGTTCTTCTTGGCGTTGGGCTTCATTCCGGGTGACGCGCCCGTCCCGTGGGCGTTGCTGATCGCCGCCGCACCGGGCGTTTCGATGATCTGGACCGGTCCGTACACGGTGATAACGGGCATGGGGGTCGGCTTCTCGGCAGGCGTGGCGGGCGGGATTTTCGCCGCCGCCGTGGGGCGTGTGTGGGGCACGGTGGTCCCGGTGCAACGACAACGCATGCGGCAAGGGCGCCCGTGGTGGGTTCAGCCGGCCGTTCCGGTGCTCGGCACGGTCGGTCTGCTGGGCGGGATCGGCGCGCTGGGGTCCTGGGGAGTAGCACTGGGAGTAGCACTCGGTCTGCTGGTGACCCCGACCGCCGCCCGCGACTACGTCTGGCCGTTCGACGCGCTCGCCGAAGTCGCCGCCGAGGCCATCACACGGCCGCTGTCGCTGGGCGAGTTGTCGTTCCGCCGCAAGGCTTTGCTGCACCTCGCACAGGACAGGCTGCTGCTCACCCGCGTCGACGGAGAGTACCGCTTCACCCACGTCGCGCTGCGCGACCACCTGGCGTCGTGCGACCCGACGGCGCTGGTTCGGGCCACGCGCCGTTGAACCTTCCCGATCTGCGGGCCGTACGGCCTGACAGAGAGGTCGGGTGTTGTGCATGCGCTGGTCGAAGGGCTGGATCGTGGGCGGCGGAGTCTTGTCGGTCGTCGCGGCCATCGGGGGCACGGCCTTCGCTCTCGCCGGATCTGGCGCCTCCTCGTCGCAGCCGGTGGTGGCGGGCAAAGAGGTGTGCGGTGGGCAGCAGGTGAAGACGACGAACGCCAAGGGGCCGGCGACGGTGCTGTCGGACAAGTTCCCGATCGGCACGCTGTTGCGAGTCACGAATCCCGCCAACGGGCGGGCGATCACCGTCTCGGTCACCGGGCCGTCGACCGGATGCGCGGTGCTGAACACCGCGGCATTCGATTCACTCGGGTCCGCCGAGGCCGGTGGAGCGGAAAGCGTTCTCCGGAGAATTCGGGTGGAGATCATCGGAAACGCACCGGCGCCGACTCCCACCACCCGCACCTCCACGGCGCGGGTGCGGGCTTCCGGAACAGTCGGGCAGGTCGTCTGCGACGGCGCGACCGTCGGGTTGTCGGCCGTCGGCGGGGCGCCCGGGGCGTTCTCGTCACAGCTCCCGGTCGGAACCGCCGTGCGGGTCACCAATCTGGACAACGGAAAGCAGACGACCGTCCGCGTCGTCGGCGTCGGGCCGGCCTGCGTCGTGCTGAACAGCGCTGCTTTCGAACTCGTCGGGGAGTCCGGGAAGAGCGTGATCAAACGGGTTCAGATCGAGAAGGTGACCTGACCCGTCACCAGTCCATGGGCTCGTCCGGCTCCTCAGGCTCCGGCCACTCGTCCACGGCGTCGCCCGAGCCCCACGCGGCACCGCCGGCACTCGGGGTCTTCGGCTTGGGCTTGGGCGCCGCGGCCGCGGCAGGTGCGGCCGCTTCCGGTGCGGGACCACCGGCTGCCACCACCTCCAGGATCTGCTCGCCGTACTTCGTGAGCTTCGCCTGGCCGACACCGCTCACCGCGCCCAGGGCGGTGAGCGAGCCGGGGCGCGACGCCGCGATGGACTTCAGCGTGGCGTCGTGGAAGATCACGTACGCCGGGACGCCCTGTTCGCGGGCCTGGCCTGCCCGCCACTCGCGCAGCGCCTCGAAGAGCGGGCCCGCGTCGGCCGGGAGGTCGACCTTCACCTTGGCCGCGCCGGACGAGGAGGACGCCGTGCGCGTCGTCGAGCGGACGGGCGTCGGGTCCTTGCGCATCTTGACCTCGCGCTTGCGGCCGAGGACCTCGGTGCTCGCCTCGGTGAGCACGAGCGTCGAGTACTCGCCCTCGACGGCCAGCAGGCCCTGCGCGAGGAGCTGGCGGACCACACCGCGCCACTCGCCCTCGCTCAGGTCCTCGCCGATGCCGAAGGTGCTGAGCTGGTCGTGGTCGAACTGGATGACCTTGGCGGTCTTGCGGCCCAGCAGGATGTCGATGGCCTGCCCGGCGCCGAACTTCTGGTTGCGCTCCTTGCGGAGCCGGTAGACCGTGGACAGGACCTTCTGCGCGGCGACCGTGCCGTCCCACGACTCGGGCGGGGTCAGGCAGGTGTCGCAGTTGCCGCAGGGGGCGCCACCGGGTTCGTTGAAGTACTCCAGGAGCCTGGACCGGCGGCACGTGACCGTCTCGCAGAGGGCGAGCATCGCGTCGAGGTGCGCCTGTGAGCGCCGGCGGAACGCCAGATCGCCTTCCGACGACTCGATCATCTTGCGCTGCTGCACCACGTCCTGCAGGCCGTAGGCGAGCCACGCGGTGGACGGCAGGCCGTCGCGACCGGCGCGGCCCGTCTCCTGGTAGTAGCCCTCGACCGACTTCGGCAGGTCGAGGTGGGCGACGAAGCGGACGTCCGGCTTGTCGATGCCCATGCCGAACGCGATGGTGGCGACCATGACCAGGCCGTCCTCCCGGAGGAACCGGGCCTGGTTGCGCTGGCGGACCGACGAGTCGAGCCCCGCGTGGTACGGCAGCGCGGGAATCCCGTTCGCCACCAGGAACTCCGCCGTCTTCTCCACCGACGCGCGGGACAGGCAGTAGACGATGCCCGCGTCGCCCTGGTGCTCACCGCGCAACAGGTCCAGCAGCTGCTTCTTCGGCTCCTTCTTGCCGACGATGCGGTACTGGATGTTCGGCCGGTCGAAGCTGGAGACGAACTGCCGCCCGTCGTTCAGCTCCAGGCGCGTGAGGATCTCCTTGCGCGTCGCCTCCGTGGCCGTGGCGGTGAGCGCGATCCGCGGCACCTTCGGCCAGCGCTCGTGCAGGTGCGTGAGCGAGAGGTAGTCGGGCCGGAAGTCGTGGCCCCACTGGGAGACGCAATGCGCCTCGTCGATCGCGAACAGCGCGATCTCACCCTGCTCCAGCAGGCGCAGCGTCGCCTCGGACGTCAGCCGCTCCGGCGCCAGGTAGAGCAGGTCGATCTCGCCGTTGACGAAGTCGGCCTCGACCATCCGGCGTTCGTCCCAGGACAGCGACGAGTTCAGGAAGCCCGCGCGCACGCCGAGAGCTCGCAGCGCGTCCACCTGGTCCTGCATCAACGCGATGAGCGGTGAGATCACCACGCCCACGCCCGGCCGGACCAGCGCCGGCACCTGGTAGCAGAGTGACTTGCCACCACCCGTCGGCATGAGCACGAGCGCGTCGCCACCCGCGATCACGTGCTCGACGATGGCGGCCTGGTCGCCGCGGAACTCGGGATACCCGAAGACGCGCTGCAGGACCTGCAGCGCGTCTCCGAGAACGACACCGTCGGTGGAAACCATGGCGCCGATGCTAGCGAGCAGCACCGACAGTCCGGTTCGCTAGCCCAACGCGCCCTTCGTACCAGCGGAAACGCTGCCGGCGACCAGCGGAGCGGACGAGGCGGCCGGGACCGAGCCCTTCAGCGGGATCCGCACCGACGTGTCCGCCAGGTCGACGGTCAGCCTCGGCAGCTGACTCGGCCGTACGATGGCGGTCGAGTCGGTGCCGCCGATGACCAGGCCCAAACGATGTCCCGCCTTGATCAGATGGTCCGTTGTGGACAGTCGGAACGTCATGCGGTACTTGGTTCCCGGCGTGATCGTGCGCGGGGTCGAGAGAGACGAGTAGTTCGCGAGATCCGCCCAGCCACGCGCGATGATCTGCGCGTCGACGTTGCCCGTCGTGGCCTCCGTGTTGCGATAACAGGCGTCATCGCCCGTGCGGCTCTCTCCCCAGCACGACTCCGTGGTCAGGGTCCGGATGCCTTCGCCGGTCCGCACCGTCGCCGGCCCGTAGTCGACGAGGTACGCCGTGAGGTGCGCGGTCGGTGTCGAGGACGACACCCCCACCGTGATCGAGGACGTGCCCGCGACGCGCAGGTCGGAGGTCAGCGGCGCCGTCGAGTAGATCGTCCTCCCGGTGTTCGAGCCGGAGAGCCAGTTCGCCGGCGTGCCGCTGCCGTTGTCGGTGAACGCCGACGTACCGGTGCCGGGCGTCGTGCCGAGTCCCGAAGAAGAGGGACGCAACACGGTGCTGACGGTGCCCGCAGGAGGCCACGTCTGGTCGTCCGCCCACTGGTCGGGCGCGCGTTCCGCCGACACCTGCGGTTCGTTCTCGATGCCGTTCTGCACGTTCAGCAACCAGCGGTCGAACCACCGGTGCAGCGTCGGGACCCACTCGCTGCGCCGGAAGTCGAACGGGTCGACGTGCGCCGTCTGCGAGAACCACAGCTTCTTCGGCACCGAGGCGGGCACCGCGTCCCAGAACTGGCCGTACTGCAACGTCTTCACGTTGAGGTCGTTCAGCCCGTGGATCGCGAAGATCGACGCCTTCACGTTCGCCGCGTTGCGCACGAAGTCACGCGTCTGCCACATCGCCGTGTAGTCGCCGTTGGCAGGAGAACCGTTCGTCATCTGCGTGCGCACCGCAGCACACCGTGAGCGCGCGTTGGAGTTCTCGAACTGCGAGCCCAGGCCGGTCGGCGAGCTGTAGCCGGGGTACGCGACGCCGTCCGAGCGGAACCAGTCGTACCAGGAGCTGATGGCCGCGATCGGCACGATGGTCTTCAGTCCGTCGATGCCGGTCGACGCGACGCCGTTCGCGATCGAGCCGTCCCACGACTTGCCGATCATGCCGACGGCGCCGGTCGACCAGGACGCGGTCTTCGTGGTGGCGCCGGTCAGGGTGGAATAGCCGGTGCGCCGGCCGTTCAGCCAGTCGATCACGGCCGTGCCGGAGGCGATCTCCGACTGACCGCCGACGTCGACGCAGCCGCGCGACCGGTTCGTGCCGAGGAAGTCGACCAGCACGACGGCGTAGCCGCGCGGCACGAAGTAGTTGTCGTAGAAGAGCGGGAACTTGACCGGCACCCCGGCGGAGTCGTAGGTCTTGACCTCGCTCTCGTTGCCGCGCCCGGCGCTCTGGTAGTAGGGGCTGGCGTCCATGATCACGGGCACGCGCCCGGTCGTGGACGGCCTGATGATGTCGGCCGCCACCCGGTCACGGGTGCCGTTGCCGTCGAGGTCGAGCCCGGAGTCGACGTAGACCGTCTCGCGGACCGCGTCGGCCATCGAGTGGATCGGCGCGGTCACGCCGCCGGACAGGCTGAACGCTGGTGTCGCCGCTGTGGCAGGGATCGGCGTCAGGGACAGGGCTCCTGCTAACGCCACTACAACACGAACACGCTTCATAAAGATTTACGCTAAGGAGTGACGAACTCGTCCCGTCAGAGCCGAAAGGCTTGACCCTCTGCTGTTGCGCCCGGCACTCCCCTCACGAATATTCGTCACTCGTGAGCTTCACCTTCGAACCTGGCCGCACCCGCGTCGTCTTCGGCCGCGGCACCGTCTTCTCCGTGCGCGCCGAGGCCGAGCGGCTGAGCGCGCAGCGGGTGCTGCTGATCGCCCGCCACGGTGGCGACAAGGTGGCTGCCGAACTCGGCCCGCTGCTGGTCACCCGGTTCACCGGTGCGGCCATGCACACGCCGGTCGAGGTCACGGAGCGCGCGCTCGCGTCGTTGCGTGAACACGGGGCGGACTGCATCGTGTCGGTCGGCGGCGGGTCGAGCACGGGGCTGTCGAAGGCGCTCTCGGTGCGTGCGGGTGTACCGCAGATCGTCATCCCCACGACCTACGCAGGCTCCGAGGTCACACAAGTGCTCGGCGAGACCGCGTCGGGGCTGAAGAAGACGCGGCGCGACCCGGCGATCCAGCCGAACACGGTCATCTACGACGTCGACCTCACGCTGGACCTGCCGCTCGACGTCACGGTGACGAGCGCGCTCAACTCTCTTGCTCACGCCGTCGCCGCCCGAGGCAACGAGAACCCGCTGATCGACGCCATCGCGACCAAGGCGATCGAGGGCGTTTTGCACGCTTTGAGCGGAAATCCGTCCACTGTGGAGGCGCGGACCGAGCTGCTGTCGTCGGCCTGGCTCGCGGGCACGTGCCTCGCGTCCGTCCCCATGGGACTGCACCACAAGCTCGCGCACGTTCTGGGCGGCACGTTCGGACTGCCGCACGCCGCCACCCACACGGCACTGCTCCCCCACACGGCACCGTCCGATCTGGCCACTCGCGTCCACGACACGGCGACTCGGTTCGGCGCGGCGACGTCGTTGCGGGAACTGGGGATGGCGGAGTCCGATTTGTCCCGTGCCGCGGAGATCGCCGAGCACCCGGACGCCCTGCGGGTGCTGACGAACGCCTGGCGCGACGCGTCAACCGGCTGAGCGGTTGTCATTCTTCAGGCTGATGTTCACAGCTCTGAAGCGAGACGAAACGCCGATGTGCTTCCTGAAGACTTCCTGAAGCATCGGCGGCATGCTCAGCCCGTTGGATCTGTCCCTGATAAACGGACCGATCCCCAAGCTCGCCACGGCCGCCGCCGTACTCGCTCTCACGTACCTGGCAATCCGGAAGAACCGGACGTGGTGGTCCCGGGTCCTGCCGATCGTGGTGCTGGCGTGCGCGCTCGTGGTGACCGGGTTGACGCTCGTCGTCGACCACGTGTGGAAGCCGTGGCCGGAGCCGATGCCTGTCGTGCTGATGGTCTGGCTGGGCGCTGTCCTCGTCGCCCTGACCCTGGCGGCCGCCAGGCTGCGCTCCGGCCGGTGGTACGGCCGGGTGTTCGGCGTGCTCCTGGCCCTGGGCGTCGCCACGAGCGCGGTGGTCGCGGCGAACGCGCATTTCGGGCAGTACCCCACGTCACGTGCGGTGCTGGAGATCTTCGAGAACGACAGGGTCGACATCAACGACGCCGCTCCTCCGCCCAGCGGCGTGGTCGACGTGCCCTCCGGCAAGAAGCTCGCCGACGTCTGGAAGAGGCCGGCGGACCTGCCGGACAAGGGCACCATCTCCGAGATCCACGTCCCCAGTGCGTTCAAGTCACGACCGGCGTGGGTCTACCTGCCGCCCGCCTACAACACCACTCCCCGGCCGAAGCTGCCCGTGATCGTGCTGATGGCGGGTCAGCCCGGTGGTCCTCGTGACTGGTTCGACGGCGGCCGGGTCATGGAAGCGCTCGACGACTACGCGCGCCGGCACGACGGGCTCGCGCCGATCGTCGTGTCCGTCGACCAGATCGGCGAACCGATGGCGAACCCGCTGTGCCTCGACACGAAGCTGGGCCAGTCGGAGACGTTCCTCGCCCGTGACGTGCCCAAGTGGATCAAAGAACGGCTCACGGTCGACGAACGCCGTGAAGCCTGGGCGATCGCGGGCTTCTCGCACGGTGGTACGTGTTCCTTCCAGCTCGCAGTGCGCGCGCCTGAGGTGTACGGGAACTTCGTCGACCTCACGGGGCAGCGCGAACCCACGCTGGGCACGCGCGCCGACACGGTGAAGGCCGCGTTCGACGGCGACGAAGCGGCGTTCACCCGCGTGAACCCCATGGACATCCTCGCCCGGAAGAAGTTCCCGCACACCGCGGGAATCATCGTGACCGGCACGGAGGACGCCCTCTACCGGCCTGCTGGTGTCGAGGTGTTCGAGGCCTGTCGCAAGGCCGGAATGGACGTGCAGTGGAGGGACCTGCCGGGAAGGCACGACTGGACGGTGTGGCGGCCCGGCCTCTTCGACTCGGTGCCGTGGCTCGCGCAGCGGACAGGGCTGGTCAGATGATCGCCCGGCTGTTCCGCACCGCACCTCTGACGTGCGCGTTCCTCATCGTCTTCTGGACGGCCGGGGCGTTGACCGGGGCGATCGGCGGCGCGAGCGACGAACTGCTCGCGCGGACCGGGTTCGGCACCGGGAGTCCGTGGTGGACGGTGCTCACCTCGGCGCTGTGGTCGATGGACCTGCTGGGCTACGTCGCGACCACCGTGCTGCTCGCCGTCACCGGACCGCTGGCGGAGCGCGAGTTCGGCGCGCTGCGGACCGCGGCGATCTTCCTGGCCACGCACGTGCTCGGCTCGTTCCTGGGGCTCGGCCTGGTGCTGGTCGGCGGCGACCTGCACTGGGGCTGGCTCGAGTCACTCGTGGGCGAGCCGGCGGCGGGGCCGTCCATCGGCGGGGTCGGGCTGGCGCTCGCCCTGACGTTCCGGATGCCACCGCTGTGGAGGCGTCGCGTCCGGTTGATGATGATCTTGTCGGTGCTGGTCCTCACCCTGTACTCGGGTTGGCTGGAAGACCTCCTGCGACTGTCCGGTGGCGTGGCCGGGCTGGTGGTGGGAGCGCTGTTCCTCAGGAGCGGGCCGGTGCACAAGGCGCGTTCGCTGCAGGAGACGCGGGTGCTGGTGGCGTTGCTGCTCGCGGCGTCGGCACTCGGGCCGGTGGTGTCGATGATGTCGCCGTACCCGAACGGGCCGCTGTGGTGGTTCGCGGACGTCGTGGCGGTCGCTCAGCCGTCGCAGGAGGACGTCGACGCGTTCTGCTCCTCGGACGCGGTCGAGCTGTGCCGGACGATGCTGGTCCAGCTGTCGTACGGCCGGTTCCCCGCGCTCGTGATGTCATTGCTGCCGGCGTTGCTGCTGCTCGTGCTGGCGGAAGGGCTGCGACGCGGACGGCGGTTCGCGTGGCGGACTGCGCTCGTGTTCAACGTGGCGTTCGCGGCGTTCATCGGTTCGTACGTCGTGTACGTCGCGCAGTTCCCGGACGCGAGCGTGCTGGAGCTGGCGGTCTCGTTCGGTGTGCCGATGCTGGCACCGCTTGCGATCACCGTGGTGTTGTTGTTGACGCGCAGGCATTTCGACGTGCGTCTTCCTCGGCATGCCGTCGTGAGGTTCTGGCGGTTCACGGCGATCAGCGTCGCGTCGCTGTCGGCGCTGTACGTCTTCGGCGGGTACCTGGTCCGCGACCAGTTCACGCCGGAGCCCGGGTTCGGTGCGCTGCTCGCGGACCTGCCGACGCGGTTCCTGCCGCCGGGTTACCTCGACCTGGTGCCGCTGCGGTTCTCCGCCGAGGGGTTCGTCGGCGCGCTGCTGTTCGAGTACACCGGTGTGGTGTTCTGGCTGATCGTGCTGGCCGGGTTGCTGATGGCGTCGTGGCGGACGTGGCCGTCGTCGTGCGAGAAGGAGGCAGCGCACGCCCGTGAACTGATGCGCCGCTACGGCGGTTCGTCGTTGTCGTACATGACGACGTGGCGCGGCAACCAGTACTGGTTCACGCCGGACGGGGAGACGGCCATCGCGTACCGCGTGGTGGCGACCATCGCGCTGACGGTCGGCGATCCGATCGGCCCGGCGAGGGTGGACGCCGTGCGCGGGTTCGCGGAGTTCTGCGCGCGCAACGGCTGGACGCCCTGTCTCTACAGCGTGGGCGCGGAGACGCGGGCCGCGGTGGAGGAGCTCGGCTGGTCGACGGTGCAGGTCGCCGAGGACACGATGATCGAGCTCGACGAGCTGAGCTTCACCGGCAAGAAGTGGCAGGACGTGCGCACGGCGTTGAACAAGGCCGCCAAGGCCGGGATCACCGCCGAGTGGTGCACGTACGCCGACGCGCCGTACGCGATCACGGACCAGATCCGCTCGATCTCGGCGGAGTGGGTGGCGGACAAGGGCCTGCCGGAAATGGGTTTCACGCTGGGAGGGTTGGAGGAGCTGACAGGTGACGGGGTCCGCTGCCTGCTGGCGGTGGACGGCGACCGGACCGTGCACGGCATCACGAGCTGGCTGCCGGTGTACGCCGACGGCGAGGTCGTCGGGTGGACGCTCGACTTCATGCGCCGCCGCTCGCACGGCTTCCGCGGCTCGATGGAGTTCCTGATCGCCTCGGCGGCACAACAACTCCAAGCCGAGGGAGCGCGGTTCCTGAGCCTGTCCGGGGCACCGCTCGCGCGGCTGGACCGCGGGGAACGGCCGCGGGCGTTGCAGCGCGTCCTGGACTTCACCGGGCAGGTGCTGGAACCGGTGTACGGGTTCCGCTCGCTGTTCGCGTTCAAGGCGAAGTTCCAGCCGACCTACCAGCCGATGTTCATGGCGTACCCGGACTCGGCGGCACTGCCGCGCATCGCGAACGCGGTGAGCCGCGCGTACCTCCCGCACCTCAACGCGCGGCAGGGGCTTCGGCTCGCGACCAAGATGATCATTCGGACGCGGGAACGCGTGACCACCACGCCTGGTCGAACTCGCTAGTCCGAAAGGGTGGAGGAGTGATGCTCGTCATCCCACTTCGGTGCCACTAGGCGAAGATGCGCCGATGACCGTGCGGGGCGATCTGCCTCCCCAGACCACGACGTTCATCGGCCGCCGGGCGGTGCTCGCCGAAACCGAGGCACTCCTGCGCCGGTCGCGGCTGGTCACGCTGGTGGGCACAGGCGGTGCGGGCAAGACCCGGGTCGCCGTGGAGGCGGGGCGCGCGCTGGCTCGGGCGGGGGCGTTCCAGCACGGGGTGTGGCGGGTGCGGCTCGCGGATCTCCGGGACCCGGCGGCGCTGTCCCGCACCGTCGCGGCCGAGCTGCGGATCGTCGACAACTCACCGGAGCCCGGGCTCAAGCGGCTGGTGGAGTCGTTGCACGACAAGCACTTGTTGCTCGTGCTCGACGGCTGCGAGCACCTGCTGGAGGCGGTCCGGCATCTAACGCACCACCTGTTGCACGACTGCGAGGGGCTGACGATCCTCGCGACCTCGCGGGAGGCGCTCGGCGTCTACGGAGAGCACCTGCTGCGGATTCCGCCGCTGGGCGTGGACGACGCGGTGGAGCTGTTCCTGGACCGGGCGGAGGTGCCGCCTGACTCAGCTGACGTCGCGACGCTGTGCCAGGCGGTCGAAGGGCTGCCGCTCGCGATCGAACTCCTGGCCGCACTACCGGCCGGCGTGGTGCTTTCCGAGGTGCCACAGCGGCCCGCCTCTCTGGAGCAGGTGCTCGAGTGGGCGGCGCAGCAGTGCACGGACGAGGAACGGCGGTTGTGGGCGCAGTTGTCGGTGTTCCCCGCGGACTTCGATCTCGCAGCCGCTGAGGCGGTGGCGGATGCGGGCGTGTTGAAACCGTTGTCCGCGTTGGTTCTCCGGGCGATCGTGGCGACGGCGAAGAGCCCAGTCACCGGTGAGACCCGTTATCGATTACTGGGCGCCGTGTCGCAGTTCGGTGCCCGTCTGCTGGCGGATGCGGACGAGCCGTTGCACCGCCACGCCGTGCACTACAGCGTGTTCGTGGACGAGGCCGCTGGCTCGTGGTTCTCGCCGGGCGAAGCGTTGTGGACGGGCCGGCTGTGGGAGGAGTGGCCGAACGTCCGCGCGGCCGTCGGGCACGCGCTCCGGACACCCGGCCTCGCCGAGGCCGGCGCCGTCGTGGCGATGAACGTGCAGCGGGCGCGCTTCACCTCGTTCGCTGGGATGCTCGGGGAGGCGTGGGACATGCTCGTCGCCGCCCGCGAGGTGATCACCGAGGCACCGCTGCGGACGTCGTTGCTGGCGCACAGCGCGTACATGGCGCAGGTGCGTGGCGATTCGGCGGTGGCATTCCCGTTGATGAGCGAGGCACGTGCGTTGCCGCGGCTGCCGATCACCGACGTGCACCTGGTTTTGGCCGAAGCCACACACCTCTTCTTCGTGGAGAGTTCACCGGACTGTGTGCCGTTGTACGCACACGTTGTGGAGCTGTGCCGTCAGTACGCGTCGCCGGGCGACACCTACGTCACCGAGTTGATGCACGCGATGGCGTCGTGCTTCCTGCTGGACGCCGAAGCCGCGGACAAGGCCACGACAGCGCTCGCCAGGCAGGCCGAGAGCAACGGCGTGAACTGGTCGCACGCCTGGGGGTTGTGGCATCGCGGCCTCTACGAACTGCTGCACGGCGACCCGGCACAGGTGCATCCGCTGGTGATCGAGGCGTTGCGCATCCAGCTGACGCTCGGCGACACGTGGGGTGCGCCGTTCAGCCTGTGGCTGCTCGCCTGCACGTGCGCCGAGCTCGGAGCCTTCGACCGCGCGGCACGGCTGCTCGGCGCGCTGCGGTCACTGGAACGGATCTCGCGGATCTCGTTCGCCGGCATGAGCCCGTTCCACCGGCTGCTGGACCGGGCCGACCGGACCGTCCGCCGCTCGCTCGGTGACGACTACCAGGTGATCTCGACGCTCGGCGCCGACCTGCGCCCCGAGCAGGCGATGGTGTTCGCGCTCGAACCGGTGCCGGACTCCGAACGCCGACCGGCGAAGCCGTTGCTGCCCGGCGGCCTGACCCGGCAGGAGTTCACCATCGCCGGGCTGGTCGCGGACGGGTTCACGTCGAAGCAGATCGGCACGCGGCTGTTCATCTCGCCGCGCACCGCGGACCGGCACGTGGTCAACATCCGGGTGAAGCTCGGCCTGCCGAGCAGGGTCGCGCTCGCGGCGTGGCACCGCTCGGTCACCGGGGAGCGTTAGCGCGCGTCGAACGCCAGCTTCAGTCCCAGCGCGACGAACACGGACGCTGTCAGCCGGTCCAGCAGAACCCGCTGGCGCAACAGGAAAGCACGCGCGCGACCGGCCACCGCGATCAGGACCGGCAGCCACACCAGGCCCAGTCCGAGGTGGATGGCGACGAGTGCGGCGCCCCACGCGGGTTCACCGGCGGGCATGAACTGCGGCAGCAGCGACAGGTAGAAGACGCCGACCTTGGGGTTGAGCAGGTTCGTCAGCAGTCCGACGCGCAACGACGCTCCCGCACCCGGCACCGGACGGGAGTCGTCGAGGGACACGGCCTTGCGGGAGTTCCACAGGGCCTTGGCGCCCAGGTAGATCAGGTAGGCGGCCCCGAGCCAGCGGACTACGTCGTAGGCCAGCGCGGACGCCTGCAGCAGTGCGGTGAGACCCGCGAGGCTCGCCACCGCCCAGACCAGGCAGCCGAGGGTGATGCCGAGGACCACGCCCATCGCCGCGCGCTTGCCGCTCAGCAACGCCGTGCGCAACACCATCACCGTGTCCAGGCCGGGCGTCAGGACGGTGAGCAGCGCGACGAGGGAGAAGCTCAGGAGGGCGGCGGTCGACATGCGGACATCACATCACACGTCAGCGCGCGTCCGCCGCCGTTTTCAAGCCGAACGCGATCAGCGCTGAAGCGGACAACCGGTCCAGCAGAAGCCGTTGCCGCAGCAGGAAAGCACGTGCCCGGCCGGCCGCGGTGATCAGGATCGGGAACCACACCAGGCCGATGCCGAGGTGGATCGCCACCAGCACCGCGCCCCACGCGGGCTGGCCGACCGGCAGGAACTGCGGCAGCAGCGAGATGTAGAAGACGCCCGGCTTCGGGTTGAGCAGGTTCGTCAGCAGTCCGACCCGGACGGCCGCGCGCACCGACGGCACGGGCGCGGGTTCGTCGATCTCGGCGGGACGCCTGGACTGCCACAGCGCCTTGACGCCGAGGTAGACCAGATACCCCGCGCCGAGCCAGCGCACGACGTCGTAGGCCAGTTCGGACGCCTGCAGCAACGCCGTCAGGCCGACCAGGCCCGCGACCGCCCACACCAGGCAGCCCAGCGTGCTGCCCACCACGACGCCCATGGCCGTGCGACGGCCGACCAGCAGCGCCGTGCGCAGCACCAGCAGGGTCTCGAGGCCCGGCGTGATGACCGTCAGCAGCGCGACGAACGTGAAACTCAGGAGGGCGGCGGTCGACATGACGCCATGAGAACACGGAAGAACAAAGCCACGACAAGAATTAACGAACCCGACACGATGGCATCAGGTCAGGAAACTGGATTTTCCCGCACGGGCTTGGTGTAGCGGTGAGCCGGAACCGGGATCGGCCCGTCCGGGTGCGGCGCCCGGTGGTCGAACAGGCCTTCGTCGGCCCAGCCCTGCCGCTCGTAGAAACGGCGGGCCCGCGAGTTCCCGGTGACGACCGCGAGCCACGCGCGGGAGTGCCCGTTCGCCGCCACCTCCTGTTCGGCGGCGGCCAGAAGGGCCTGCGCCACACCGGATCCGCGGTGGTCTGCCGAGACGTAGACCTGTTCGACCTCGTCCTCGACGACCATCACGAACCCGGCGACCTCGCCGTTGATGATCGCGACCGTGGTCTGGCCGGCGTGCTCCAGCGCGCGTGGCTCGAAGGTCTCCTCCGGCCGTGCGTCAACGAGCTGCTGCGGGACGTTGCCGAGGTGTGCGTCGCACCAGCCCGGGTACCAGATCCGGGCCACCGCGGCGGCGTCGTCCGGGGTCGCGCGCCTGAGCTGGGTCACGGTCGGTGCCAGGCCTGGACGCCCATCCGCCCGTTTCCCAGGTCGATGAGGATCGAGCGCTGCCGCGCGGCCGGGACCAAGACCAGAATTCTGCCCCCAGATCTCATGCGACCGATCCTGTCACGGGTCGTGGATCTTCCGCCGAAACCTCCACAAGCGGAGCGGCGGTCCACAGCAGATAGTTGACATCAACTAGTTAGACCCGGATAGTCGATATCAACCAAGGAGGACGCATGCGGCGCAAGGTGTCGAACCCGCTAGCGCTGGCGGTGCTGGCACATCTCGTTATGGGCCCCATGCACCCCTACGAGCTGGGCAAACAGCTCAAGGACACGGGCAAGGACCGCAACATCAAGTTCAACCGCGGCTCGCTGTACATGGTCGTCGAGCAGCTGCGGAAAGCCGGCTTCGTCACCGAGCAGGAGACCGTCAAGGACACGCAACGGCCGGAACGCACGATCTACGCGCTGACCGACGCCGGCCGTGCCGAACTGCACGACTGGATGCGCGAGCTCGTCCGCGACCCGGTGCACGAGTACCCGCAGTTCGGCGTGGCGCTGTCGCTCATCTCCGTGCTCGACCCGGTGGAGGCCGTGGAGTTGCTGGAGGCCCGGGCCGGCGCGCTGGCGAAGGACCTCGACGAGACGCGCGGGATGGTCGGCAAGGCGACGGCCGACGGCGTCCAGTGGATCTTCCTCGTCGAGGAGGAGTACCGGATGTCGTTGCTGGAGGCCGAACTGCGGCTCGTCCAGAAGCTCACGACGGAACTGGCGAAAGCCGAGTACCAGCAGACCTGGCGCGAAATCTTCGGGAGGGAACGATGAAAGCGTTAGTCATCGGAGGCGGCATAGCAGGCCCCGTCACGGCCCTGGCACTCAAGAAGGCCGGCATCGAAGCGGCCGTGTTCGAGGCGTACGACGCCGCGGCGGACGGCGTCGGCGGAGTCCTCAACGTGGCGCCGAACGGCTTGGCGGCATTGCGGATCGTCGGCCTGGAAACCGATTTCGGCGAGCCCGTCCGCCGCATGGTCCTGGCGGACAACAGAGGCCGCGAGCTCGGCAGGGTCGAGGGCGACCCGAGCCGGGTGGTGTGGCGGGCCGATCTCTACCGCAGACTGAGAGATCTCACGACGGCACAACGGATCAAGGTCGAGCACGGCAAGCGCCTGGTCGACGTGGAAACGCACGACAACGGTGTCACGGCGACGTTCGCGGACGGCAGCACCGAATCGGGAGACCTGCTGGTGGGCGCCGACGGCATCCGTTCGGCGGTCCGCACGATCATCGACCCGGCCGCCCCGGGGCCCGAGTACGCCGGTCTGCTCGGATTCGGTTCGTACGCCTCACAAAGCGGCGTGCACGGCGATCCGGAGACCATGTACTTCGTCTTCGGCAGCTCGTTCCTCGGCTACTGGGCACAGCCGGACGGCACCATCGCGTGGTTCAACAACCTCGCCGTCCCGGAACCGATGACGGCGGCCGAGATGGCCGAGATCCCCACCGAGACCTGGCTGGCACGGCTGCGCGAGGCCTACGGTGACGACATGCCGGCGAAGCGGCTGCTGGCGCACAGCGACACCCTGATCGGCGTCGGCCCGCTGGAGATGATGCCCAGCGTTCCTCGCTGGCACCGCGACCGCATGGTGCTCGTCGGTGACTCCGCCCACGCGCCCAGCTCCAGCTCCGGCCAGGGCGCCTCACTGGCCGCCGAGTCCGCCGTGCAGCTGGCGCGCTGCCTGCGCGACATCCGTGACATCCCAACGGCGTTCGCCACCTACGAGCAGCTGCGACGCCCCCGCGTCGAAGGCATCGCAGCACGCGCAGCGCGTACCAACAGCAACAAGCGCGGCATCGGCCCCATCACCCGGCTGCTCATGCCGCTCGTGATGAAGACCGTGGGCAGGAAAGCGTTCACGCGTGACCAGAACCACCGCATCGACTGGGACGCTCAGGTCAGCCGGTAACCGTGCGCCGGGCGGTTCGCCATGCCGTACCGCGGCTGCACCTCCGCCTTGCCGATCGTCACCAGGTGCTCCAGGTAGCGGCGGGCGCTCACGCGGGACAGTCCCGCCCGATCCCCGACCTCCTGGGCGGAGAGGTCGTTCTGGCTGTCCCGCAACGCCTCCGTCACCAGTCGCAACGTCACGGCGGACAACCCCTTGGGCATGGCCAGGGTGCGCGGCCGGTGGTGCATCAAGGAGTCGACCTCGTCCTGGTCCAGCACCTGCCCCAGCCGCTGCACCTCGATGCGCTGGGCGAGGTACTCCCGCATCCGGTCGAGGAACGCCGTGCGCGTGAACGGCTTCACGAGGTAGTTGTCGACTCCGCGGGACATGGCCTGCCGCACGGTCTCCCGTTCGCGTGCCGCCGTCACCGCGATCACGTCCACGGGCGGCCCACCGCGAGCGCGCAGCCGCGACAGCACCTCCAGGCCGGACATGTCCGGCAGGTGGATGTCGAGCAGCACCAGGTCCGGCCGCAACGCCTCCACCGCCCGCAACGCCTCGCCACCGCGGTGGGCCTCGCCCACCACCTCGAACTCGGGCATCGCCCCCAGGAACCCGCGGTGGATCGCCGCCACGGCGAAGTCGTCGTCGACCACGAGCGTTCGCACGCTCATCGGTTCCCCGTTTCCGGCAGCCACACGTCGAACGACGCGCCGCCGAGCTCCGAGTCGGTGATCGCGACCCGGCCACTGCGGCGGGTCACCACCCTCGACACCAATGCAAGTCCTATTCCTCTGCCGTGCGCGCCCTGGGCGTCCTTGGAGCTGACACCCAGGTCGAAGATGCGGCCGCGTTGCGACTCGGCCACTCCCGGCCCGTCGTCGTCCACGACCACCCGCACGCCGGTGGCCGACGAGCGCACCAGCACCCGCACGGTTCCACCGGTCTCCACGGCGTCGACCGCGTTGTCGACCAGGTTTCCCAGCACGGTCAACGCGTCGTCGCCCGCACGAATGTCGACGGAGCTGCCGGGATCGAGCCGGAGCTCCACACCTCGTTCGTGCGCGGTGGAGGATTTTGCCAGCAACAACGCCGCCAGGGCGGGATCGGCGTTCGCTCCGTCGATGATGTCGGCCGTGACCGAGCCGGCGCCGCCGACCCGTTCGATGTAGGCGACGGCGTCCGGGCCGCGGTCCAGGTCCAGCAGACCACCGATGACGTGCAGGTGGTTCGAGAACTCATGGGCCTGTGCGCGTAGCGCTTCCGTGACGGTGCGCTGCCCGTCGAGCTCGCGCAACGCGTCGTGCAGCTCGGTCCGGTCGCGCAACGTCAGCACGACGCCGACGGCGCGTTCGTTCGTCTTGGCCGTCATCCGGTTCGCGACCAGGACCCGTTCCCCGGCGAGGACGAGCCGGTCCGCGACGTCGTCGTCGCCACGGGCGAGGTCCAGCAACCCGTCGTCGAGCACCTCCGCCGCCGGGCGTCCGCTCGGGTTCTCCGCCAAGCCCAGCAACCGCAGCGCCTCGTCGTTGACCAGCGCCAGCTTCTCCTGGTCGTCCAGGGCGACCACGCCTTCGCGGATGCCGTGCAGCATCGCGTCCCTGGTCTCGAGCAGCTGCGCGATCTCGGCCGGTTCGAGCCGGAACGTCCGCCTCCGCACGTGCTGCGTGATCAACGCGGCACCGAGCACGCCGACCAGCGCGGCCGCCGCCAGCCAGCCGATCAGCTCCGGCAGGTCCTCCGCGAGGTCGGCCGAGAGCTGGCTCTCCAGGATGCCGACGGACGCCATGCCGATGATGCGCCCGTCCGCCGTCCGGACCGGGACCTTCGCGCGGAGCGACGTGCCGAGCGTGCCCGTCTCCGTGCCGACGAAGACCTCGCCGGACAACGCGCTGGTCGGGTCGGTCGACACGCGCTCGCCGATGCGCTTCGGGTCGGGGTGGGCGTAGCGGACGCCGTTGCGGTCGGTGACCACCACGTACGTCACGCTGGACGCCTTGCGGATCAGCTCGGCCAGCGGCTGGATCGTCGCGGGCGGGTCAACGGAATCGAACGCCTCGACCACCGTCGGTAGCCGCGCCACGCTCTCGGCGACGGACAACATCCGGTCCTTGTAGGAGTCGCGGATCCGGTCGCTCTGCAGTTTGGCGGCGAGCAGCCCGGCCGCACAGGTGGTCATGAGCACGATGACCACCTGCAACGCCAGAAGCAAAGCTCCAAACGAAACAGACCGACGGAACATGGATGGAATTCTGACGCATCAGCTGTGAAACAGGTCACGAACTAAACGACCAATACGGAACTTACGACCTAACCCTTACGAGCCGCACGGCCGTTACCTAGCGTCCCCGCCCAACGTTCGCAACGAAGCGAGGAGCACTCGATGGGTACGGCATGGAGACGAGTGGCGGCGGTCGCCGCCGCCGGACTGGTGCTCGCAGGATGCGGTCAGGGGGCCAAGAGCGCGAGCAGCGGTGACTCCATCGCGAAGCTGGAGATCATGGCGCCCGCGGACCCCGGTGGCGGCTGGGACCAGACCGCGCGGTCGATGCAGTCGGCGGTGAGCGGCGCCAAGCTCGCCAACTCGGTGCAGGTCACCAACGTCGGTGGCGCGGGTGGGACGGTCGGTCTGCAGAAGCTCCTCAACGAGCGCTCCGAGTCGTTCCTGATGATCACCGGCCTGGTCATGGTCGGCGCGGTGGAGACCAACTCGTCGCCGGCCCGGCTGGAGGAGACCACGCCGATCGCCCGGCTGACGGCCGAGGACGAGGTCGTCGTGGTGCCCTCGGACTCGCCGCACAAGACGATCGACGACCTGCTGGCCGCGGTGGCCGAGAAGGGCAAGGGCGTCTCGATCACCGGCGGTTCGGCCGGCGGCACCGACCACATCCTCGCCGGGATGCTGCTCAAGGCGAAGAACATCGAGCCGGGCAAGCTGAACTACGTGCCGTACTCCGGCGGCGGTGAGTCGCTGGCGGCACTGCTGGGCAAGAAGGTCGACGCGGGCATCTCCGGCGTCGGCGAGTACAAGGAGCAGATCAAGGCGGGCAAGCTGCGCGCGCTGGGCACGTCCGGCCCGAACCCGGTGCCCGACCTCAACGTGCCGACGTTCAAGGACCTGGGCGTCGAGCTGATCAACTGGCGCGGTGTCGTCGCGCCCGCGTCGATCTCGGCCGAGGCCAAGCAGCGGCTGACCAAGCTGGTCACCGACATGCACGCGAGCCAGCAGTGGAAGGACGAGCTCTCCAAGAAGGGCTGGACGGACACCTTCCTGACGGGCAGCGAGTTCTCCACGTTCATGGCCAAGGAGATCGGCCGGGTGAAGCCCGCACTGCAGGACATCGGGCTCGTCAAGTGATTGCTGCAAAAGTCGAGGAGTACGCGTTCGGCGGTCTGGTCGCGGCGGTCGGGGTCTTCACCCTGGTCGACGCGACCACGATCGCCGGGCGTGACGACAACGTCGTAGGACCACGCGCGTTCCCTTACGCCGTGGGGATCCTGCTCGTCGTGACGGGCATCGCGGCGATCATCGCGACCGCCCGCGGGAAGCTCGGACAGGCCGAAGAGGCCGAGGACGTCGACGAGAACGTCCGCACCGACTGGCTCACCGTGGCCAAGCTGGTGGCCGTGCTGATCGCGCACCTGGTGCTCATCGACCTGGTCGGCTGGCCGGTGGCGGCCGCGCTGCTGTTCTTCGGCGCGGCCTGGACGCTGGGCGCGACCTGGTGGCGGGCACTGCCGATCGCGGTGGTGCTGGCGCTGCTCGTGCAGGTGGTGTTCGCGTACGGCCTGGGCCTGTCGCTGCCCGCCGGGATCTTCGAAGGGGTGCCGTTCCTCGATGGATAGCATCACCATGCTGCTGGAGGGTTTCGCGACCGCCGCGCAACCCGAGTACCTGCTGTACGCGCTGCTGGGCGTCACGCTCGGCACCGCGGTCGGCGTGCTGCCGGGCATCGGGCCGGCGATGACGGTGGCGTTGCTGCTGCCGCTGACGTACACCCTGGAACCGACGGCGGCGCTGATCATCTTCGCCGGCATCTACTACGGCGGCATGTACGGCGGCTCGACGACGTCGATCCTGCTCAACACACCGGGTGAGTCGGCGTCCATCGTCACTGCCTTAGAGGGCAACAAGATGGCGAAGGCCGGGCGCGGTGCGGCCGCGCTCGCGACGGCCGCCATCGGCTCGTTCGTGGCGGGCACGATCGCCACCGTGCTGCTCACGTTGCTGGCGCCGGCCATCGCGGACCTCGCGGTGCAGCTGGGTCCGGCGGACTACGTGGCGCTGATGGTCGTGGCGTTCACGACCGTGGCCGCGCTGCTCGGCTCCTCTCCCGTGCGCGGCCTGGCGTCGCTGGGACTCGGTCTGTTCATCGGGCTCGTCGGCACCGACACGCTGACCGGCCAGCAGCGCTTCACCCTCGGGGTGGCGACGATGTCCGACGGCATCGACGTGGTCGTGGTGGCGGTCGGCGTGTTCGCGGTCGGCGAGGCGCTGTACGTGGCGTCGCGGCTGCGGCACGGACCGATCGAAGTGATCCCCGTAGGCGGCAAGTGGATGACGCGCGGTTTCTGGGCGCGTTCGTGGAAGCCGTGGCTGCGCGGCACGTTCATCGGCTTCCCGATCGGCACCGTGCCGGCCGGTGGCGCGGACGTGTCGACGTTCCTGTCGTACGCGGCGGAGAAGAAGCTCTCGAAACGGCCCGAGGAGTTCGGCAAGGGCGCGATCGAGGGCGTGGCGGGTCCGGAGGCGGCCAACAACGCCGCCGCGGCAGGCGTTCTGGTGCCGTTGCTGACGCTCGGCCTGCCCACGACCGCCACGGCGGCGGTGATCGTGGCCGCGTTCCAGAGCTACGGCATCCAGCCGGGGCCGTTGCTGTTCACCAACAACGGCCCGATGGTGTGGGCGCTGATCGCGTCGCTCTACATCGGCAACGTGATGCTGCTCGTGCTGAACCTGCCGCTGGTCAAGATCTGGGTGAAGGTGCTGCAGATCCCGCGGCCGTACCTCTACGCGGGCATCCTGCTGTTCGCGGCGCTGGGCACCTACGCGGTGAACTTCGTCGTGGACGACCTGATCGTGCTGCTGGTGATCGGTGTGATCGGCTTCTTCATGCGGCGCCACGGTTATCCGGTCGCTCCGCTGGTCGTCGGCCTGATCCTCGGGCCGATGGCGGAGGAGCAGGTCCGGCGCACGCTGCAGATCAGCGAGGGCAAGCTCAGCGCGTTGGTGACGAGTCCGTTCGCGGCGGTCGCCTACAGCATCCTCGTCGTGCTGCTGGTGGTGGCGGTGGTGCTCCGGTTGCGCCGCAAGAAGTCCGAGGTGACGGTCTAACCGCGCACGGCGGCAAGCGCCTGTTCGTACAGTTCGAACGCATCGGCCTTGCCGCCGTGGCGGACCCACAGTTCCGACGCGGCGTCGACGCACGCGAACACGGTGGCGATGACGCCCATCGCGCGGGCGTCCGGGATCTCACCGGACTCGATGCCCATCCGCTTCTCGATCACGGGTACCAGCGCTCGCTGCCACCTCAGCCGCTTCTCGGAGTACCGCGAGCGCAGCGGCGGGTTGCCGAAGATCAGCGTGGAGATCTCCAGCACCCGTTGCGGGGTATGGTCCGACGCGGTGAGGATCGTGGTGAACCCGGCTCGCAGAGCGTCCCAGGTGGACACTTCCGGCGCCTGCGCCTCGACGGTGGCGACCAGCAGGTCGCCCAGCGCCTCCTGCTCGCCGCAGACCAGGTCCTCCTTGGTGCCGAAGTAGCGGAACAGCGAGCGCTGCGAGACTCCCGCGCTCGCCGCGACCTGGGCCATCGTGGTGGCCTCGTACCCCTGCTCCGCGAACAACTCCAGCGCCTTGTCGACGATCTCGGCGACCACGGCCTGACGCGACCGGTCCCACAGCGTCGACCGCTTCTCCATGAACCCCACTCTAGTGGTGTGGCACCATCCGCCCGATCATCCTGGCGCCCATGGCACGCGAGGTGAGATGACGTCCGGCGAACGCCAGCACGCGGTTCATCCGGCCCGAGATGACGCCCACCGGCGTGACGCGGCGGCCGAGTGCGCGCATCGCCGTCGCGACCACCTCGCCGGCGGTCTGCATCCGCAGGCCTGCCGCCATGTCCTCGCTGCCGGAGACCTCGAAGAACTCGGTGCGCGTCGCACCGGGCGACAGCACCATGACGCGCAGGCCCGTGCCGCGCGACTCGATCCACAGCCCCTCGGTGAAGCTCAGGACGAACGCCTTCGTCGCGCCGTAGACCGCCGACCAGGGCGTCGCCTGGTAGGCCGCCATGCTCGCCACGTTCACGAGGAAGCCGTGACCGTTGGCGCGCAACGGTTCGATGAACGCCCTGCTGATCTCGACCACGGCGTTGACGTCGACCGCGACCTCCTGCCGCAACCGCTCGGGCTCCTCCTCGTGGAACGCCCCGAAGTTCCCGAACCCGGCGTTGTTGACGACGCTGGTGACGCCGAACCCGGCGACCTCCGCCGCCAGCCGCTCGCCGATGCCCGGCTGGGCGAGGTCCGCCGCCACGACGTGCACCGCCACCCGGTGGGCCGCCCGTAGCTGCTCGGCCAGTTCCTCCAGCCTGTCCTTGCGGCGCGCGACGAGCACGAGGCTCGATCCACGTGCCGCGAGCTGCCGCGCGAACTCCGCGCCGATGCCCGCACTCGCGCCGGTGACCAGCACCGTTTGCTTCCCGAAGTCGACTCCCATGCCGTCAGCGTACGCCAGCCTGTCAGTCACTGCCAATCTGTCGCAATCTGACTCGTGTGCCGGAGCCCAGTCCTTTCTGCTCCTAGCAGAACGGCCCTTTGCGGTGGCCGGGCTGCTGTCACCATGACGACATGGCGGAGATCCTGGACTTCAAGCGCACCCCGGAACCCCTGTGGCGTGAAGCCCTGGGCCGCAAGCTCCGCGAGACGCGGGAGGAACGCGGCGACCGCCTGGTCGACGTGGCCGACCGCGCGGGCATCTCGGTGCAGTACCTGTCCGAGATCGAGCGCGGCCGCAAGGAGCCGTCGAGCGAGATGATCGCGGCGGTCGCCGGTGCCCTGGGCATCGACCTGGCCGACCTGCTGATCGGCGTCGCCGGCCAGGTCCGCCACCTCCGCGTCCAGCAGGTCAGCCACTTCCACACCTCACGCCCGATCGGCCGTCCCTCGGGTCCGGTGGCCATGGCCTGGGCCGCTTAGCCCCTCTGGTCCAGCACCTGGTCCACGAGTCCGTACTCGACGGCGCCCGCCGCGTCGAACACGCGGTCACGGTCGGTGTCGTGGCGCAGTTCGGCCACGGTCCGGCCGGTGTGCCTGGCCAGGATCGCCTCCAGCTGCGTGCGCACCCGCACCACCTCGTCCGCCGCGAGGATGAGGTCCGGGATCGTGCCGCGCCCTTGCGCCGCGGGCTGGTGCAGCACCACCCTGGAGTGCGGCAGGACGGACCGGCGCCCTTCCGCGCCCGCCGCCAGCAGCACCGCACCTGCCGCGACCGCCTGGCCCACGCACGTCGTCGCGACCGGTGCCTTGATGTAGCGCATGGTGTCGTACAGCGCGAGCATCGCCGACGGGTCGCCGCCCTCGCAGTTGATGTAGAGGTTGATCTCCAGGTCCGGGTTGTCGGCCTCGAGGTGGAACAGCTGCGCGATCAACGCGTTGGCCACGCCGGAGTCGATCCCGGTGCCCAGGTAGACGATCCGCTCGGACAGCAGGTGCGAGTAGACGTCCATGATCCGCTCACCCCGCGCGTCCCGCGTGATGACGTTGGGAATGGTGTAGCTGCTCATGCCATGGCTCCCGAGTGCAGTCCCAGCTTGTGCATGCGGACGGGGACGACCTGCCCGAGGTCGCTGACGACGTGGTCGATGAACCCGTACTCGAGGGCCTGCTCCGTGGTGAACCACCTGTCGTGCAGCGAGTCGGTGAAGATCCGGTCGAACGGCTGGCCGGTGTCCTGCGCGATCAGGCCGAGCACGGTGTCCCTGGTGTGCCGCAGGTCGTCCGCCTGCACCTCCACCTCGACGGCCGAACCGCCGATGCCCGCACTTCCCTGGTGCATGAGGATTCGCGCGTGCGGCAAGGCGAACCGCTTGCCCGGCGTCCCCGCCGACAGGAGGAACTGCCCGGCGCTGCAGGCGAGGCCCAGCGCGAGCGTCGCCACGTCGCACGGCACAAGCCTCATCACGTCGCGAATGGCCAGCATCGAGGGCACCGAACCACCCGGCGAGTTGATCCACAACGCGATGTCCTGCCGCGGGTCCTCGCTCGCCAGCGACAACATCTGGGTCGCCAGCACCGTGCCGTTGTCGTCGTCGAGCGCGCCGTCGAGAATCAGCACCCGCTGACCGAAGAACCGTTCTCGCAGCCCTGGGCTGAAGAGCTTCTCGCTGTTCGTCATGGCACCGACGATGCCCGCCGCCCCAACGGATCCGCTGCTTTCTCTGCTGAGGGCAGATCAGCTCACAGCAGGCACGAACCCGCCCGGCCCAACACTCAGCCGGTCACGCAGGCCGTCCCGTTGAGGCTGAACGACGCGGGCGCGGTGTTCTTGCCGCGGAACGTCCCGAGGAACCCGATCTCCACCTCACCTCGCGGCGAGATCGACCTGGTGTTCGCGACGCCGGTCGCGGTGACGGCCGAACCTCGCTGCGACACGGACGCGTTCCACATCTGCCGCACGCTCTGCCCGTCGGCGAACGACCACCGCAACGTCCAGCCGTTGATCGGCGACCCACCGGTGTTCCTGATCGTGATCTTGCCCTGGAACCCGTCCTGCCACTGGCCGTCGACCCGGTAGACGACCGCGCAGGGCGGCGGTGGCGGCGTGGTCGTCGCCGCGGGAGGTGTCGTCGTAGGCGTGGACTCCGGCGATTCGACGCGCTGCGCGGGAGGCGCGACCGTGGTCGTGGTGGTCGTCGTCGGCGTGGCATCCATGCCGTTGCACGGCGCTCCCCACAGACCACGGTCCTCACGCGCGGCACCGAGTTCGGCGTCGGCGAGCACCCCGGCCGCCGCCTGAGCCCTCAGCACGCCTTCCCGCACGGCGAGCAACGCGTAGTCGGTGCCGTCGTCCAGCCGGAGGTTCACCTCGCCGGGAGTGAGCGCGCTGACACGAACAGCCTTGCCCAGCAACCACTTCTCAGCGAACACGCGCGCACCGGCAGCCCAGCAGTCCGCAGGCTGCGCCAGCAACGAGACCTCGACGCGCTCACCGGTGTCGAGCTCGACCGTGCGCCCATCAACCACCGCGCGCACCACAGCCGGCACGTCTCCACGCGACTCGTTGACCAGCGTCGGCTGACGCACCTGCGCAGGAGCGGAGATGGGACGCGACGGACCCTCGGACGCACACGCGCACGTCAAAAAGACCAAGAGAACAGACAAGAACTTCCGCAACACCAGGGACTCCCGCACACGTTCACGCAAACCAGCACGACCGTAGCGGTCCCCAGGCCCACTAACATCCACCGTTCGGCCTTGATCAACCGCAGACAACCGGCGCTCGCACGCGCACTCGCGGCAACGAGACCCGCATCCGGCGAAACGGAAGCTTTACACGCAACCCCACCCCAGCCAAAAGAATCACGATTCCACTTTGGAATCCCCACCTTCAGCCAGCTGATCGCCAGCTGATCGCAGGTGATCTCAGGTGATCGGCCGCGAAGCGAGGCCGAAGCGGGGGTCCGGGGGCGCAGCGCCCCGGCTGGGGTCTGGGGGCTCGGCCCCCAGAAAACACCACGGGCGAGGTACGGTCTGCGCTTTTCGCAGACATACCTCGCCCGAAGGTCGTGCCCCCGGTGCGACTCGAACGCACACTGGACGGATTTTGAGTCCGCTGCCTCTGCCGATTGGGCTACGGGGGCGTAGCAGGGTGAACTGTAGCGGATCACGCCAGCGAGTTCTTGTGGGACCCCTACGACTTGACGAGCCTGCCGATGGCCGCGGACGCCTCTGCCAGCTTCTCCTCGGCCACGGCGCCGCCTTCCGCGGCTGCCTGCGCGACACAATGCTTGAGGTGCTCGTCGAGCAACCCCAGGGACACGGCTTGCAGCGCCTTCGTGGCGGCGGAGATCTGGGTGAGGACGTCGATGCAGTATTCGTCGTTCTCGACCATGCGCTGGAGGCCACGGATCTGTCCCTCGATGCGGCGCAGTCGCTTGAGGTATGCGTCCTTGTCCGCGGTGTACCCGTGCATCGGCTCCTGACCTTCCCTACCCCTGGCGGGTATGTCGAGGATACCCGCACAGGATGGGGGTGCGTTATGTCCGGCACTGCTCCGTCAGCGGGAATGGGGAAGCGTCCGGCAAGCCCAGCAACGACCCGAAGTGAGACGACTAGCAGCACATTTTGGACCCATAACACCCGTGTGGTTTACCGGGTAAATGCCCCGACCGGGGGGTTGGGGTCACATTTTAGCGGCGAAAGGTTCGCCGTTTTTCCTCTTGTGTACTACGGTGTTGTCGAAGCACGTGGTTACGTCGAGGATCCGCGTGCTATGTGAGTACCCAACGGAGGAACAGTGGCACAGCAGACCGTCGTCCAACTCATCGACGACCTCGACGGCGGAGAAGCCGACGAGACCGTGACCTTCGCACTTGACGGTGTCGAGTACGCCATCGACCTGTCGAAGGGAAATGCGGAGCGGCTTCGCGAGTCGCTGGCGGACTTCGTCGGCAAGGCTCGCCGTGCGGGTGGCCGCAAGCAGCGCAAGGGCACCGGCAAGTCCACGGTCAAGGCCACCGACAAGGCTGAGGCGCAGCGCATTCGTGACTGGGCTCGCGCGCAGGGACACCAGATCTCGGACCGCGGTCGCATTCCGCAGAACCTGGTCGTGCAGTTCCAGGAAGCGCACGCCTCCTGACCTGCGCGAACACGCGAGGTTTCCACACGTCGGCCGGTTCGCCGGCCGACGTGTTAACCACTTGGACCCCGCGCATACCGGTTCGTTCACACTATCCCCGGAACGCAGGATCAACGGCCTGGAAAGTGTGCTCCGAACAGGCGTGACACAGCAGTGGCCTTGACCGCTGTCTCCTCGAATTCCTCGTCAGGGTCGGACAGTGAGATCACTGCTCCGCCCACACCGAAACTCACCTGGTCGCCGTTGCTGACCAGCGTTCGGATGACGATGCTGAAGTCGGCTGCTCCGTTGAGCGAGAAGTATCCGAGCGCTCCCGAGTACACCCCACGTGGACCGGCTTCCAGCCCATCAAGGATCTGCATGGTCCGGATCTTCGGCGCACCGGTCATGGAACCTCCGGGAAACGCGGCTCGAACGCATCGGACGGCAGAACTGTCCGGCCGAAGTCGCGCCCGCACCGTGCTCACCAATTGGTGTACGGTCGCGTAGGTCTCGACCTCGAACAACCGCGTCACCTCGACGGAACCGACTTCCGCGCACGTGCCGAGATCGTTGCGGACGAGGTCCACGATCATCAGGTTCTCCGCGCGGTCCTTGACAGATCGCGCCAGCGTTGTGCGCAACATCTCGTCGTCGGCCGCATCAACACCTCTGGGCCGTGTCCCCTTGATCGGCGATGACTCCACGACGCCATCTCGGTCCACCTTGATAAATCGTT
This sequence comes from Lentzea californiensis, assembly GCF_024648825.1. Lineage (GTDB taxonomy): Bacteria > Actinomycetota > Actinomycetes > Mycobacteriales > Pseudonocardiaceae > Lentzea > Lentzea californiensis. Next base: position 484,562 of record NZ_JANBBE010000002.1, on the reverse strand, counting down.
CGGGTGACGTGCTGAGCACGGAGAGGTCACCGAAACGCAGCAACGCCCCGAACGGAACGGGATTAGCGGCGCGAAGCAGGCGATATGTGTCCCACGGGTCGAGCGAGGCACGCCACGACATCATGTTCGTCAGACAGGCCTCGTACGTCTCCCCTGCCGTGATCGCTTCCTGGCACGCGCTGATCAGCTTCAGGTAGTGCGCGCGCGGATGGCGCAACGTCACGTCGGAGACGACCGGCCGTGAAGGTTCGGCCAATGGTGTCAGGTGAGCCAGAACAGCCGAAACCTCGTCGAACCAACCGTCATCGGACAGTGACATCAAATAGACGCAATCATCTGAGTGATCGATGACCACGGCACGGTCCGTGAAGACGAACGACGCGTCCGGCTGTTCCGCGCGGTGTGCGAAGTCGCCGCCGCACTCCGCCTTCAGCTCGTAGCCGAGGTATCCGACCCAGCCCAGGGCGAAATCGAACGGGACGTCGGGCTGCTCGACGCTCCACGACGCGAGGTCGTCGTCCAGCCAGGAGAAGAAAGAAGGGCAGGGGTGCGATGTGCCGTCGAGCGTGAGCACCTTGTCCTGCACCGAGTATTGCGCGACACGTGCGAGCGGCCCCGAGGCGTCTCCCATGAGGGAGAACCGTCCGCCGGCCCCGCTGTCCAGCCAGAAGGCGGTCTCAGTGGCCCCGTGCAGCGCCGCGAACACTTCCTCCGCGTCCACGGCCACGGCCAGCTTCCGGACGTGCACAGGGCGCTTCTGAGGCTTGGAGCGAACCAGCACCGGTTCCGGCACGGCGGCCGTTCTCGTCGGGGTGAGCGCGGCGAAGTTCGCGAGCATCTCGCGGCCGAAGTCCGTGCAGATCGACTCGGGATGGAACTGCACACCCCACGCGGGCCGGTCGAGAGCGCGCACGCCCATCAGCACCGAGTCGTCGCTCCACGCGATGGCCTCCAGAGAAGGAGGCAGCTCCGTGACCGCCAGCGAGTGGTACCGCACGACGTCGAACGGCGAGGGCAGGCCCGCGAACACGTCGACGCCCGTGTGCGTGACCGGGGAGACGATCCCGTGGCGTGGCACGGGAGCAGGCCCCACGACAGCGCCGTACGACAGGCACAGGCCCTGATGGCCCAGACACACGCCCAGCAACGGGATCTCGGCGTGGTCGATCACCGCGCGGCAGATGCCGAAGTCGGCGGGATCGCCGGGCCTGCCGGGGCCGGGCGAGATCACCACGTGGTCGAACGACCGCAGTGAGGCCAGCCGGAAGCGCGGGTCGTCGTTGTGGACGACCACGGGCTCGGCGCCGTTCACCTCAGCGAGGTGCTGGAAGAGGTTGAACGTGAACGAGTCGTAGTTGTCGATGAGCAGAGTCCGCATTGCAAAGCAGCACTCTACCTGCCAAAACACCCGAAAGGACCAACGAGAGAGGGCGGCCACAGATCGTGACCGCCCTCGATGCGCGAAGCGAACTCAGCTGCCGAGCACGAACTTCGGGTCAGCCGCGAGCGCCGCCAGTTCCGGCGAGAAGAACGGCTGCCTGTCCAGCACCGGATACCCGGCGTAGGGGTACTCCTCCTCCTGCGCGACCGTCACCGTCCAGCCGTTGGCCGCCCGGTAGGACGCCCAGGTGGCGTCGTTCTGGCCGGGGGTCATGGCAGAAGCGACCCCGACCTGCTTCCCGGCGACGTCGTAGATCTTGCAGCCCGCGCCGGAGCCACCTTTGAACCGCGTGACGAGCGCGCACGGCTCGACCGGGTCCGCCGGGTTCGGCGTCGTCACGGTCACCGTCAGCCTGCCGACCTTGCCGTCCTTCCGCACCGGCACGTACGCCGTGTACTGCCAGATCTCCGGTGTCTCGCCCTTGTCGCTCGAGATCTGCGCCTGGGCGCGGAGCATGCCGCCGTGCATGGTGGGATCCGTGTACTTCAGATCGGCTGCCTCGTACCCGGCCGGTACAGACGCCTTGGCCAGTTCCAGCAACTGCGTGCCGCGGTCGGCCTGAGGCCCGTTGGTGGCCGTCCGGTCGGACTGCCCGACCGGCCACTGCTCACCCCACTGCGTGTCCGGCAGGCCGGGGTCGGAGCTGCTGCTCTGCCCCGCCCCCGTCACGTAGTCCTTCGTGCCCTGCGGGTTCAGCGCGAACGCCGACCCGAGCCCGACACCGACGACGAGCACGGCGACCGCGGCCCCCGTGATCGACGCCCGCCGCTTGGAACGGGCCTTGTGCGCCCGGCCGAGCGTGACGCCCGGATCCATCGAGGGCGGCGGGCTGCTCGCCACCACCACGTCCTCAAAAGCTCTCTTCAGGTCCTGTTCGTTCATCGAACCCTCTCCTGCTCCGAGAGCAGGCCGCGCAGCGTCTGCAGCCCCCGCGCGGCCTGGCTCTTCACGGTTCCTTCCGAACACTTGAGGACGACGGCCGTCTGTGCGACGGACATGTCCTCCCAGTACCGCAGGACGAGGCACGCACGCTGCTTCGGAGGCACCTTCGCCAGCGCCTCCAGCAGCACCATCCGTTCCTCGGGGTGGACGCCGGGCGGAGCGGCCGAGTCCGCCACGTCGTCCGTCGCCGACTCGAACCGGAACCACCCGCGCCGTCGCTCGGACAGGAACGTCCGCACCAGGACCTGCCTGGTGTAGGCGTCCAGCGCCTCGTGCCGCTCGATCCGTCGCCAAGCCAGGTACAGCTTGGTGAAGGCCTGTTGCACCAGGTCTTCCGCGCGATGCCAGTCGCCGCACAGCAGGTATGCCGTGCCACGCATGGCGTCGGAACGGGCCGCGAAGTACTCCTGGAACGCGGCGTCCCGATCACTCATCAGGTCTCCCCCTGTCTGCGGTGCCGGGTTAGTCACGCCACCTGGGGCCTGGCGGGTTGCACGAAGTTCTGGAAACGCATACTGATGTCGTGATTTTCCTTTTGCTCCTCGGCGTCCCCGTCGCCTTGGGCCATCTGTACCTGTGGCGGCGGCTGGTCGTGGACACGACGCTGCCCCGCACGCTCGGGCGCCGCGTCGGAGCGGTGGCGATCGCCGCCGCGTTCCTGATGCTGATGAGCGCGCTCGTCGTGACGCGCAGGGTGCCGCCGGAATACGGGAAGTTCTTCGCCTGGCCCGGCTTCATCTGGCTCGCGGTGCTCTTCTACCTGGCGATCGCGCTCGGCGTCGCTGAGGTGCCGCGCCGGATCCTGCTCAAGCGCGCCACGCTCGCGCCGGTGCCCGTCGCCGCCGGTCCCGCGCCCGCCGAACCGGCCGAGATCGTGCCGGACCCGTCACGGCGGCTGTTCATCTCGCGCTCGGTGGCGATCGGATCCGGTATCGCGGCCGGCGGGGTCGTGGGCTACGGCATGACGCAGGCGCTGGGCGACCCGCAGCTGCTGAACGTGCCGGTGACGCTGGACAAGCTGCGGCCGTCGCTGTCGGGCTTCCGGATCGCGGTCGTGAGCGACATCCACCTCGGACCGCTGCTCGGGCGCTCGCACACCGAACGGATCGTGCGGATGATCAACGAACAGGAAGCGGACGTCGTCGCGATCGTCGGTGACCTGGTCGACGGCACCGTCGCCGAACTGGGCGAGGCCGCGGCACCGTTGCGGGACCTGGTGTCCAAACACGGCAGCTTCTTCGTGACAGGCAACCACGAGTACTTCTCCGGTCACGAACAGTGGATCGCGGAGCTCGACAGGCTCGGCGTGAACCCGTTGCGCAACGAGGGTTTGACGGTCGCCGGCGGCATCGAGGTCGTGGGTGTGAACGACGTCACCGGCAAGTCTTACAACGACGGACCGGACTTCGACCGCGCCCTCTCCGGACGAGATCGCAACAACCCCGTAGTCCTGTTGTCACACCAGCCCGTGCAGGTGGCCGACGCGTCTTCACGCGGCGTCGACCTCCAGTTGTCCGGTCATACACACGGCGGACAGATGGTCCCGTTCAACTTCCTTGTGCCGCTGCAGCAACCCAGCACGGCCGGGCTGTCGAAGGTGGACGGCACCTGGCTCTACACCAGTCGTGGCGCGGGTTTCTGGGGTCCGCCGGTGCGCGTGGGCGCGCCTCCGGACATCACGATGGTCGAGCTGCGTTCTGCTGGGTAAATCACACTCGCCTGGACTGGCTTGCGCACTTTCGGTGTCCAGGCCGTAGAGTGGACGGCCGTGCCCGCGTACGGAACGCGAGGCGGATGAAGGGGGACCCCTGGGGAAATGACCGAGAGCTTCGCCGTTGATCGGCGCAACGAGGCAGAGGCTCGTATTCGGCGTTTCCTGGACCAGGAGAACCCGTCGACACCATGTCTGGTGATCGACCTCGAGACGATTCGCGCGCGCTACCAGGCAATTCGCGCGGCACTGCCGTCCATCGACATCTTCTACGCGGTGAAGTCCAACCCGGAGTCCGACGTGGTCGGCACGCTGGTCGCGGAGGGTTCGCACTTCGACGTGGCGTCGCCCGCGGAGATCGACCTGTGCCTGGCGCGCGGCGCCGAGCCGTCGTCGATCTCCTACAGCAACCCCATCAAGAAGGTCGCCGACATCGCGTACGCGTACTCGCGTGGCGTGCGGATGTTCGTGTCGGACAGCGAGCAGGACGTCCGTTTCGTCGCTTCCCACGCGCCCGGTTCATCCGTGCTGGTGCGGATTCTTGTCCACAGCAAGGGTTCCACGTACCCGTTCGGCAACAAGTTCGGTTGCGATCCGGAGATGGCGACGGATCTCTTGCGGCTGGCGCACGAACTGGGCCTCGTTCCTCTCGGCGTCGCGTTCCACGCGGGCTCGCAGCAGCTCTCCGTCGAAGGCTGGGACTCCGGCATCGCCGACGCGGCGCTGATCGCCGCGAAGCTGCGCGCGGAGGGCATCGAGACGTCGACGGTGAACCTCGGCGGCGGGCTCCCCGCCGTCTACCAGGAGGCCACGCCGTCCCTGGAGGCCTTCGCCGCCGCCATCGAGGCATCGGTCGCCCGGCACTTCGGCACCGCTCGCCCCAGGGTGATGATCGAGCCCGGCCGGGCGATCTCCGCCGAGGCGGGCATGATCCGTTCCTCCGTCGTGCTGGTGTCGCGGAAGTCCTATTCGGACGAACGCCGCTGGGTCTACGTCGACATCGGCCGCTACCAGGGCCTCGCCGAGACCGAGGGCGAGGCGATCGCGTACCGGCTGCGCACCTCGCGCGACGGTGGCCCGGCAGGCCCGATCGTGCTGGCGGGCCCGACGTGCGACGCGGACGACGTGATCTACCAGCACACCCGCTACGACCTGCCACTGGACCTGCAGGCGGGCGATCACGTGGACATCCTCCACGCGGGCGCCTACACGTCCTCCTATTCGTCCGTGTGCTTCAACGGCTTCCCGCCGTTGGCCACGTACTGCATCTAAGCCTGTCTGCAATTCACATAGTTTGGAGTGATTGATGTCCGAAGCGCCCTGTCAGACCGAGGAGACCGTCGGTTTGTTCGCGGGACAGCACGTACTTGCAGAGCTTTCGGGCGTGAGTGCCGATCTGCTCGACGACGAGCAGTTCCTCAAGCACGCCCTCGGTGAGGTTCTCACGCAGGCCGACGCAACCGTTCTGGAGGTGATCTCCAAGAAGTTCGATCCCCAAGGAGTCACCGTGCTCGCCCTGCTGTCGGAGTCCCATGCGTCGATCCACACCTACCCCGAGGTGGGTTCGGTGTTCGTCGACGTCTTCACCTGCGGTACTCGTGCGAAGCCCGCGCTGGCCGTCCAGCTACTCGCTGACGCTCTGGGCGCTGCTCACGTGAGCACGGACCTCGTCACTCGTGGCGTCAAGGAGCATGTCGCGTGAACACGATCAACGAGCCGCTCGCCGATGGCATGACCCGCCACTGGCAGGTGGACGAGGTGCTGGTCGACACCAAGACCGACTTCCAGCACCTGGTGATCGCCCGCACGGCGCAGGGCGTGTCGCTGTTCTGCGACGACGACCGGCAGTCGACGGAGTTCAGCCAGCTGACCTACCACGAGGCCCTGATGGTGCCGGCGCTGCTGCTGGCCGACACCGTCGAGCGCGTGCTGGTCATCGGCTCCTCCGAGGGCGTCGTGTGCCAGATGGCCGTCCAGCACGGTGCGACGGTCGTCGACCACATCGACATCGACGAGCAGGCCGTCAAGCTGTGCGCGGAGCACCTGCCGTACGGCTACACGTCCGAGGAGCTGGCCGCCGCCGAGAAGGGCGACGGTCCGATCCGCGTGCAGTACATCGACGGGTTCGAGTACATCCGCACGACGTCGGAGAAGTACGACATCGTGCTGGTGGACCTGCCCGACGAGCGCGAGGAGGAGGCGCAGCACAACCGCCTGTACGGCGCGGACTTCCTGCGCATGTGCAAGGCCCTGCTGCGTCCCGGCGGCGTCGTCGTCAACCAGTCCGGTTGCCAGACGATGTGGCGCAACACCACGCTGATCCGCTCCTGGCAGCGGTTCAACGAGGTGTTCGACACCGTCGCCTACTACGGCTCGGACGAGCACGAGTGGGCGTACCTGTTCGGCCGCGCGGACGTCGTCGAGGACCCGACCGCGCTGATGGTCGAGCGGTTGAAGACGGCCGGCTACGAGCCTGAAACGATCGACGACCTGGCACTGGTGGGCAACAGCATCCCGCCGTACCGGGTGCGGCAGTCGCTGGCCTGATCGCAGCTTTTCGAGAGGGGCGCTTCCCGTTGTGGGAGGCGCCCCTCTCGCTGTTCCTCGCGGCTGTCAGGCGAGCGACTGCTTGAGGAACTCGACCTGCAGCAGCAGGAGGTTCTCCGCCACCTGTTCCTGCGGGGTCATGTGCGTGACGCCCGAAAGCGGCAGCACGGTGTGCGGGCGGCCGGCGGCGAGCAGGGCGCTCGACAGGCGCAGGGTGTGGGCGGCCACCACGTTGTCGTCAGCCAGGCCGTGGATGATCATCAGCGGGCGCGAGAGCTTGTCCGCGTCGGCGATGAGCGAGTTCGAGTCGTAGACCTCGGGCCTGTCGTCCGGGTGGCCCAGGTAGCGCTCGGTGTAATGGGTGTCGTAGAGGCGCCAGTCGGTCACCGGGGCGCCGGCGATGCCCGCGTGGAAGACGTCCGGGCGGCGCAGGACGGCCAGGGCGCTCAGGTAGCCGCCGTAGGACCAGCCCCGGATCGCCACTCGGGTCAGGTCGAGGTCCGGTTCGAGCGCGGCGGCCGCGTGCAGGGCGTCCACCTGGTCTTCCAGCGTGGCGCCGGCGAAGTCGAACGCGATCGCGCGTTCCCAGGCGAGGCCCCGGCCCGGGGTGCCTCGGCCGTCGGCGACCAGGACCGCGAAGCCCTGGTCCGCCAGCCACTGCGAGGCCAGGAAGGCGTTCTGGGCCGACATGACGCGCTGGGCGTGCGGACCGCCGTACGGGTCCATCAGCACCGGCAGCTTGGTGCCCGGGACGTGGCCGGTGGGCAGCAGGAGCGCGGCACGGAGGGAACGTTCGCCGAGGGTCAGCATGCGCGGAGACGCCTTGAGGACCGGCGTGTCCGCCCAAGACTCGATGACGTGGTCACCGACCCGCACGCGCGCACCGAACCAGTCCAAAGTGGCCGAAACGAGGACAACCGAGTCGCCGCCGCGAATCGCGGAGTGCACACCGTCCTCAGAGGACAGCTTTTCGACACTGGCGCCAACCGAGTAGACGTGCACCTGCGTCGGGTCGTCGGCTTCGGAGGCGGCCACGAGGATCGAGTCGTCGGTGATGTCGAGCACCCGGCGCACCTGCAGACCCGAGGTCAGGACCTCGTCGCCCACGCGGAGCGCGTACTCGTCGCCCTCCCCCACGATCCGCACGAGACGGCCGTCCGGAGTCCACGCCGGAGCGCCGTCGCTGACCTCGAGCCACGTCGGATCGGTCTCGACCGCGAGCTCCGTGACGGCGCCGGTGTCCGGGGACAGCGTGTGGATCCGGCGGGTGCGCTGGTCGCGGGTCTGCGTCGTGATCAGCGGAGCGCCGCCGGACGACCAGTGCACGTCGTTGAGGTAGTCGAACTCCACCAGCACCGGGACGAAGGTGCCGTCGAGCGACACCACGTGCAGCGACACGGTGGCGTTGGCCGTACCGGCCGCCGGGTAGGCGATCTCGGTCGCGGCGGTGCCGGGGTTCGCCGGGTCGGCGATGTACCAGCGCTGCACCGGCGCGTTGTTCACGCGCGCGGCGATGAGGCGGTCGCCGTTCGGCTCCCACCAGTAGCCGCGGTAGCGCGACATCTCCTCGGCCGCGATGAACTCGGCGAGGCCGAAAGTCACGTCCTCGCCGTCCGGCTCGGCGACCGCGTAGTCCTCACCCGAACTCAGCTCGACCACGCGCAACGTGCCGTTCGTGACGTAGGCCACACGCCGCCCGGTCGGGTCGACGCGCGGGTCGACGACGCCACCCCGGGTCGGCAGCTCACGGGCGGTACCGCTCACCAGGTCGGCCACGAACAGGCGGCCGGACAGTGCGAACGAGGCCACCGAGGCGTCCCGGGAGAGCGCGTAACCGACGATGCCCGCACCGGACTCACGCGTGCGCTCGCGGCGTGCCTTCTCCTCCGCGGGCAGGTCCTCCGGATCGGACAGCAACGTCGCCGGATCGACGAGCAGCCGTTCGACGCCGGTGGCCGTGTCCAGCTCCCAGAGCCCGTTCGCACGGCTCGTGGCCGTGGCCGGGCGCAGGAAGAAGACACGTGCGCCGTCCGCCGACACCGAGAAGGTCCTCGGTGCGCCGACGGTGAACCGCTGGGTGCGCGCCTGTTGGCGCGGGAAGGAGATGTCGTTGCCCACGCTCCAACATTAACCCGCGCACGCACGCCGCACGGGCGCTGTGACGTGCACTGCCTGCCGCGATACAGATCCGAAGGGGGTTGTGGACGCGACGCCGAAGGCGCGAACCGCAGCCTGCCGTCCTGCGCCGCGACGACCAGGCCGCGGACGAAAGCGCGGCGGTTCCGCTGGGTGCACGACGACACGCAAGCCGTCCGCGCAAGCTCCGCGCGAACGACAGCAGGTGTCCGCGCCGCCGCGCGCCCCAACCCCCCGTCCGCTACCCCACGCGACTCTTCGGAGGCAGCGGGACGAAGCCACTGGTGCACCGCACGTACTCGGCATAACCGGGACGGCGCGACACGATGTCCTTCTCCAGCAACGGCTTGCCGCTGCCCTTGGCGAGCAGCCACGTCATGACCACCGGACCGATGATCGTGAGCGCGGCGAGCCACGAGTGCAACGCGAACAGGTACAGGCCCCACCACACGACGGAGTCGCCGAAGTAGTTCGGATGCCTTGTGTAGCGCCACAAACCGCGGTCCATCACGGCGCCCTTGTTCGCCGGGTCCGCACGGAACCGGGAGAGCTGCCAGTCACCCACGGCCTCGAAGACGAAGCCGACCATCCACACGCCAGTGCCCAGCCAATCTAGCACTCCGAAAGGGGCCGAAAGGTGCTGCGCGGCCTGGACGGGCAGCGACACGATCCACATCAGCACGGCCTGGAGCAGATAGACGCGGTACATCCGCAGGCGCGGATTTCCCTTGGCACGCCTCAAGATGTCCTGGTATCGCGGATCTTCGTCCTTGCCCCTGTTGCGCGAGTGGATGTGCACGCCCAGGCGTACGCCCCACACCACGGTCAGGGCGGTGACGACCCACTGCCGAGTTGGTTCGCCCTCCGCGAACAGCAACGTGATCACGGCGATCACGGCGAAGCCGGGGCCCCACACGGAGTCGATCAGGTCGTAGCGCTTGCGGGAGTCCGCGTACAGGAACAGTCCGCTGAGCAGCGCCAGCACCACGACCAGGCTGATCAGGAAGCTCACCCGGCCACCAGCTCACGGCGTACGCGCGGCATGCCGCTGCGGCCGTTCTCGTTCCTGCGCACCGCGAGGATCTGGTCCACGCCCATCCGGCCCTCCTCGAACGTCAGCGCGCCGCCGGCCAGGTACAGCCGCCAGACGCGCGCCTGTCCCTCACCGACCAGGGCGACGACCTCGTCCCAGCGCTCTTCCAGGGTCTGTCCCCACGCCCGTACGGTCCACACGTAGTGCTCGCGCAACGCGTGCACGTCGCGGATCTCCAGGCCTGCGCCTTCAAGGAAGCCGGTGGTGGCGCTGACCGGCCGCATGTGCATGTCCGGCGCGACGTACGACTCGATGAAGGCACCACCGCCGGGTGCGTTGTGTCCGCGTGACATCTGTTGCAGCAGCAGGCGGCCCTCGGGCTTGAGCAGCCGATGCAGGGTCGAGGCGTACTCGGGGTAGTTGCTCTCGCCTACGTGCTCGCCCATCTCGATCGTGGAGATCGCGTCGAACGGCTCGTCGCGCACCTCGCGGTAGTCCTGCAACCGCACCTCGACCCGGCCGGTCAGGCCTTCGGCCTCGATCCGCCCGAGGATGTGCTCGCGCTGCTGGGCGGAGATCGTCACCCCGGTCGCGTGCACGCCGTAGTGCTTCGCGGCGTGGATGATCATCGAACCCCAGCCGCAGCCGACGTCGAGCAGGCGCATGCCCGGCTCCAGGCCGAGCTTGCGGCACACGAGGTCCAGCTTGTTGTGCTGCGCCTGCGCGAGCGGCTCGTCCTCGGACGTGAAGTACGCGCACGAGTAGGCCATGCTCGGGTCGAGGACGAGCCGGTAGAAGTCGTTGCTCAGATCGTAATGGTGCGAAATGGCATCGCGGTCGCGGCTCTTGGTGTGCAGCGCGCCCCGCAGCCTGGCTTCCTCCTTCGGCGCGTCCGGGTTGGGTCCCAGCACCTTCAGCCGCAACGCGAGCTTCGCGACCTCCGAAAGCCGCGGCCGGCGGGTGACGCCCCGCCGCACGAGTCCCCAGATCTGCGAGAGACCGGTCGCGAGATCACCCTCGACGTCGAGCTCGCCGCTCACGTACGCGCGGGCGAGCCCCAGTTCGTTCGGACTCCACACGAGCCTCCGCAACGCGTCGCGCGAGCGGATCACGACCACCGTGCCGTCCTGCGGCCCGGCGACACTTCCGTCCCACGCCCGAAATCCGATCGGCAACGCTGCACCCAGCACCCGTTCGGCCATTCCCGCCAGCTGACCAGCGACGACCACCCTGCACCTCCTGCGTTACCTGGCTCCGCCAGACGTTCGAGACGGGACGAGGTTCGGTTCGTTTCTGAACCGAGACGCAACCCGGGCCGTATGGCCTGGATAGAGCGAACGGATGGACGAGGAGGACATGAGTGTGATCCGACGTAACCGCATTGCCATCGGGCTCGCCGCGGGACTGGCAGTTGTGCTGGGTCTGGGTGTCTGGAGCGCCACTGGCAGTGGCACGAACTCCAAGCCGGTGGCACAAACCGAAACCGACCTGGGCGTCCTCGGTGACTACGGCGACGTGGGTCAGCCCCCGGTACTCCAGGAGCCCGCGCAGGCCCCCGAAGCCCCTGTCCAGCAGCAGGCCCCGGAAGTTCCGGCCGCGCAGCCCCCGGCGGCGCAGCCCCCCGCAGCAGCCCCGGTCAGCACGTTGAAGCTGGTCGGCAAGCCCGTCGACAAGATGGGCCTCGTGGTCCAGGACGGCGATGGCCGCACCCTGTACCGCTTCGACAAGGACACCCCGAAGCCCGAAGGCAAGTCGAACTGCAACAACCAGTGCGCGGTCACCTGGCCGCCGCTGATGGCGGACACGGTTCCGCAGGTCGAGGGCGTCGACGCGAAGCTGGTCTCGCTGATCACCCGCGCTGACGGCAAGAAGCAGGTCGCCATCGACGGCTGGCCTCTCTACACCTACTCGCAGGACCCGAAGCCGGGCGCCTGGAAGGGCCAGGGCGTTGGTGGCACCTGGTTCGTCATCCAGCCCGACGGCAAGCGCAACGTGGAGTGCCTGCCCCCCGGTGTCACGGCCCCCGCTGCGTAACCCCACAGCATCCCTTTAGGACGGTCCATCTGAAACACACATCACCCTGACACGGTGAAACCCCGGCCCTGGGGAAGGGGCCGGGGTTCCCGTCGTTTCGCTCTCGGGTCACCAACGACGAGGGGCGCCACCGGATTTCCGGTGGCGCCCCTCGTCGTTCAGCGTCAGAGCGTGGAGTACAGCGGGTGCTTCGCCGCCAGCACCTCGACGCGCGCACGCAGCTCGTCGACCGCCGCGCCCGGCTTCAGGGCCTCCGCGATCACGTCGGCGACCTCGGTGAAGTCCACCTCGCCGAACCCGCGGGTCGCGAGCGCCGGCGTGCCGATCCGCAGACCGGACGTGACCATCGGCGGCCGCGGGTCGTTCGGAACGGCGTTGCGGTTGACCGTGATGCCGATCTGGTGCAGCACGTCCTCGGCCTGCTTGCCGTCCAGCTCGGAGTTGACCAGGTCGACGAGGACGAGGTGCACGTCCGTGCCGCCGGTCAGCACCTTCACGCCGGCCGCGGCGACGTCCGCCTGCGACAGGCGCTCGGCCAGGATCCGCGCGCCCTCGAGCGTGCGGCGCTGGCGGTCCGCGAACTCCGGCGAGGCGGCGTGCTTGAACGCCACCGCCTTGGCCGCGATCACGTGCTCCAGCGGGCCGCCCTGCTGGCCGGGGAACACCGCCGAGTTGATCTTCTTGGCGATGTCGGCCTCGTTCGACAGGATCACGCCGCCACGGGGACCGCCGAGGGTCTTGTGGGTCGTGGTCGTCGTGACGTGCGCGTGCGGCACGGGCGACGGGTGCAGGTCGGCGGCGACGAGGCCGGCGAAGTGCGCCATGTCGACCATCAGGTAGGCCTCGACCGAGTCCGCGATGCGGCGGAACTCGGCGAAGTCCAGCTGGCGCGGGTAGGCGGACCAGCCGGCGACGATCAGCTTCGGCCGGTGCTCCTGCGCCAGGCGCTCGACCTCGGCCATGTCGACGCGGCCGTCCGAGTCCGCGACGTGGTACGGCACGACGTTGTAGAGCTTGCCGGAGAAGTTGATGCGCATGCCGTGCGTCAGGTGACCGCCGTGCGCGAGGTCCAGGCCCAGGATCGTGTCGCCGGGCTGGAGCAGTGCGAACATCGCGGCCGCGTTGGCCTGCGCGCCCGAGTGCGGCTGGACGTTCGCGAAGCCGGCACCGAAGAGCGACTTGATGCGCTCGATGGCGAGGCGCTCGACGACGTCCACGTGCTCGCAGCCGCCGTAGTAGCGACGGCCGGGGTAGCCCTCCGCGTACTTGTTGGTGAGCACGGAGCCCTGGGCCTGCAGCACCGAGACGGGCGTGAAGTTCTCCGAGGCGATCATCTCGAGCGTGCCCTGCTGGCGAGCCAGCTCGGCCGCAACGGCCTCGGCCACCTCGGGGTCGTACTCCGCGAGGGAAGCGTTGAACTGGTCGGACATCTGGAGGATCTCCCTACTTGGCGCGCTTGTAGAACGGAAGTGCGACGACCTCGACCGGCTGCTTCTTGCCGCGGACGTCCACCAGCAGTGAGGTGCCGGGCTCGGCACTGGCCTTCGACACGTAGGCCATGGCGACGGAGTAGCCGAGGGTCGGGGACAGCGCGCCCGACGTCACCTCGCCCACGACCTGGTCGCCGTCGAGCACCGCGTAACCGTGGCGCGGGGCACGGCGCTCAGGGGTCTTCAGTCCGACCAGGACCGAGTCCACCCCGGACTCGGCGACCTTGGTCAGCGCGTCGCGGCCCACGAAGTCGCCGGGCTTGTCGAGCTTCACGACGCGGCCCAGGTTCGCGTTGTAAGGCGTCAGCGACGTCGTCAGTTCGTTGCCGTACAAGGGCATCCCGGCTTCGAGGCGCAACGTGTCGCGGCAGCCGAGACCGCACGGCTTGAGCTCGTGCGCCTCACCTGCTCCCAGCAACGCCGCCCAGACCGCGGGCGCGTCGGCGGGCGCGACGAAGAGCTCGAAGCCCTCCTCGCCGGTGTAGCCGGTACGGGCGAGCAGCGCGTCGACACCGGCCACGGTGGACGGGTACGAGGCGTAGTACTTGACCGTCGACAGGTCGGTGTCGGTCAGGCCGGAGAGGATCTCGACCGACTTCGGGCCCTGGATCGCGATCAACGCGTAGTCGGTCGACTTGTCCGCCACGACGGTGTCGAACCCGGCTGCGCGCTCGACCAGCGCCTCGGCGACGACGAGGGCGTTCGAGGCGTTCGCGACGACCATGAACTCCTGGTCACCCAGGCGGTACACGATCAGGTCGTCGATCACGCCGCCGTCGGCCTGCGTGATCATCGTGTAGCGCGCCTTGCCGACGGCCAGTGCCGAGATGTGGCCTACCAGCGCGTAGTCGAGGGCCTCGCCGGCCTGCGGTCCGGTCAGGACGATCTCACCCATGTGCGTGAGGTCGAACAGGCCCGCGGTCGTGCGCACCGCGTGGTGCTCCGCGAGTTCGGACGAGTAGCGCAGCGGCATCCGCCAGCCCGCGAAGTCGGTGAACATCGCGCCGAGCTGCTCGTGCTCGGCGTTCAGAGGCGTGAGGCGGGACATCAGAACGCTCCTCCAGGGTGCGCCGAAGAGCCGGACGCGGCCGGCTGAGGCATCAGAAGAATGACACGGTCCATCGGAGACTCCTCACTAGAGCGAGCCTCCCCCTCTGTCATGAGCCTGAGAGCTTCACCACCGAAGTGGCTTGCACCGTGGGCGAGGCTGCTGATGAGCCTGCTTTTCAGAGTTGCCTTCGTCGCGCGGTACTTGTACCTGAGAGATTCCGGGGAGGAGTTGCTCCTTCGGCGCCCCCACCGAAGGGAGCTCTCCCGCGCGACATCGACGGCCGTGTTCAGTTGGTAGCCCCAGACGCTAGCAGGCCAAACGTCACAGCGGGACGCCCTGAGCGGTCTTCTCGACCACCTTGCGCTCCGCCCAGAAGGACAGGAACGGGATCGTGCCGGCGACCAGCACCAGCGCGGTGCCCTTGATCGACCAGCGCAGCTTCAGCGCCAGGTCGACGGAAATCACCAGGTAGATGGCGTAGAGGAAGCCGTGGATCGGGCCGACGACCTTCATCGCGCCGTCCATGTCCGCGGCGTACTTGAGCACCATGGCCACGACCAGGAGCAGCAGGAAGACTCCGACCACGTAAGCCATGACCCTGAACCGGGTCAACGCACCCTTCATCTGCCCGCCTTCGCTCAACGACCGTCCCGCGCGTTGAGGTCCGCGAGCATGCGGTTGTAGGCCGCGAGCTCCGCGTCTTCTTCGTCGTCGAAGTGTTCGACAGGCGCGGGTTTGACGGCGTCAACGGTAGCTACCGGCGCAGGAGCGGGCGCAACCGGCTCGGCTGCGAGATCCGCGTCACGGTTCTGGCGCATCAAACGGCGGAAACGCCACACCATGAAGAGGGGGAAGAGGCCGAAGAGCGGCCACTGGAGCACGTATCCGAGGTTCTGGAACGTGCCGCTGGCGGACTCGAAGCGCTGCCACTGCCACCACGCGAGCCCGCAACAGACGACCAGCGCCGCCAGACAGGCGAACGCGATCAGCACACGTTGGGGAGTAAGGAGGCCGCGCACGACCCCGAGACTACTTGGGTGAGGCCTCCTGACGGAGGCCACCCCGTGAGGGTCCGAGGGCTTGCCCCCGGCTGGGGCGTGGGGGCTCGGCCCCCACAGAACACGCGGAACGATCGAGGTGAGCGCATTCGGCGAACATGGGGGCCCCAATCGTGGAGCCCCGTTCCCACTACGCCACGCCGTCCCGGCGCTGCCTCTGCAGACGTGCGACGCACCAGGCTGCGGCAGAACCGCGGCGGAGGTGCTGGAGAACCGTCATCGGTCCCAGGCGCCGACCGAGGTCGGCAGGAGAGAGGCCGGCGGCGCGGTAGTCGAGCGCGCGCTGGTCCAGCGGGCTGATGCCCGCGTCCCACCACTGCTCGGCTTCGGCGACGTCGCCCACCAGCTGCCAGTAGCTCGCCGCGGCGGCGAGCAGTGCCTCGGGTGCCTCCGGCGCCCGCTTGCGCATCGCGGCCACGTAGGCCGGATCCGCCGAGTCGACCTTGACCAAGCCACGCGGCCCGCTCCTGCCTCCCCGCTGCACGGGGATGCCTGGCGCCGAGGGGGGAGCCTCCGCGAGCCATGCGTTCTTGATCCGGTTCACCTCCTGCATCTCTGCGTCATCAGACCGTTCAGCCGCCCACTGCTGCAACAGCTCGTGGACCCCGGAGTCCTCGACCATATGTGCCTCCTCGTCGGTCGGGGATCGGCCATTGCAGCGGAAGGTATTCGGTAGGTCTGACAATCGCCAGACCCTGAATCCCCAGAACACCCGTTACCAGTGCGTGATTGGCCTCATTCCACCCATCCGGCTCAACGCAGATGGCCGAGGATCACCGGCTGTCACTAGCTCAGAGGGGTCGCCGTCCCGAAGAGGCTCCTGACGAAGGTGATGATCGACTCCGCGCCCTCCCGCAGCCAGCCGAGAGCCGTCTGGACCGCCGAAGCGGACTCTTCCGGCCGGGTGATCAGGAGGAACAGCACCAGCGCGACGCCCGCCAGCACTAGCACCTTCTTGAGGTTCACAGGTACCTCTCCGTCCGTGTGGTTCACAGGTCGGGCGGCGGACCGCCCGTGTCACCCGTCATGGTCCCTCATTCACCCTTGCGATGAACAACGACCACGCCAAACTCCTTCGAGGTTCTGCCAGCGGCGCACGCCTGCACAGCGGCCAACGTCACCCGAATGGCGGCTAAAGAAGGGCGTCAACAGCGCCGATGTCCTGGGCACGAGGTGAAACACGACCCCCTCGCATCCCACAGCTTGGAAGAGAGACTGTTGCACCGGCCCTCACCCGGATGCCGATCGTCCCCCATCACGCACCGTCACGCCCTCGTGGCGTTATTAATGCACACCCGAACATTCATCCAATTACTCCAGACCGCCGCAGTTCCATAATCCGGGCATCCGCCACACCCATGTCGGCAAGCACTTCCCCGGTGTTCGTCCCGGCTGAAACCGGAGCCGTGGGAACGGCCGCGGGAGTCCGGTCGAAGCGAGGCGCCGGCGCCGGATGCCGCGAACCGGACACGTCCACGAAAGTGGAGCGCGCCTCGTTGTACGGATGCCGTGCCGCCTCGGCAGGGGTCAGCACCGGCGCCAGGCACGCGTCCGTGTCCCGCGCGAGGTCGGCCCACTCGTCCCGCGGCCGGGTCTTCACCGCCGCCGCGATTCGTTCCCGCAGCTCAGGCCAGTTCGCCGGATCGTTGCGCGAGGGTGCGTCCTCCAAGCCCAGCACGCGCACGAGGTCCGCGTAGAACTTCTCCTCCAGCGCGCCGATCGCCACGTACTTCCCGTCCGCGGCCTCGTAGACGTCGTAGAACGGCACTCCACCGTCGAGCATGTTCTCGCCGCGCCCGCCCGGCCACATGCCCGCGGACCGCATCCCGTGCAGGAACGTGGTCAGCAACGCCGCCCCGTCGACCATGGCGGCGTCCACCACCTGGCCACGTCCTGAGCGCTCGCGTTCGTACAGCGCGGCGAGCACGCCGAGGGCCAGCAGCAGCCCTCCCCCGCCGAAGTCGCCGAGCAGGTTGATCGGGAACGACGGCGGCCCGCCGGCCCGGCCGAGGGGCTCCAGAGCGCCCGCGACGGCGATGTAGTTGATGTCGTGGCCTGCTCGGTCGGCCAGGGGTCCGTCCTGGCCCCAGCCGGTCATGCGGCCGTATACAAGGCGCGGGTTGCGGGCGAGGCACTGCGCCGGGCCGATGCCCAGCCGTTCGGTGACGCCCGGCCGGAAGCCCTCGACCAGCACGTCCGAGCGCTCGACGAGGCCGAGGACCAGCTCGGCGCCTTCCGGCTTGCGGGTGTCGATCGCGATCGAGCGGCGACCGCGGCCGAGGAAGTCGCCGGGGATCGTCTGCACGCTGCCCGGCTTGTGCACCTGGATCACGTCCGCGCCGAGGTCGGCGAGCACCATGCAGGCGAACGGCGCGGGCGCGAGGCCCGCGAGTTCGACGACGCGCAGGCCCGCGAGGGGTCCGGTCCCGGAAGGAGTGGTCACAGGGACCTCGCGATGATTTCCTTCATGATCTCGTTCGTCCCGCCGTAGATCCGCTGCACGCGGGCGTCGGACCAGGCACGCGCAATCGGGTACTCGTTCATGTAGCCGTAGCCGCCGAACAGCTGCACGCACTCGTCGACGACCTTGCCCAGCCGGTCGCTGGCCCACCACTTCGCCATCGCCGCGGTCGGGATGTCCAGCTCGCCCTTGAGGTGCTTCTCGACGCACTCGTCGATGAACGCCCTGGTCACCGACGCCTCGGTGGCGCACTCGGCGAGCTTGAACCGGGTGTTCTGGAACTTCATCAGTTCCTTGCCGAACGCCGTGCGCTCCTTCACGTACTCGAGCGTCACGTCGACGGCCGCCTCGATGCCCGCGATGCAGCAGACGCCGATGATCAGCCGTTCCTGCGGCAGCTGCTGCATGAGCTGGATGAACCCGAGCCCTTCGGCGTCCCCGAGGAGGTTCGAGGCGGGCACGCGGACGTCGTCGAAGAACAGCTCGGCGGTGTCCTGGCCCTTCATGCCGACCTTGTCGAGCACGCGGCCGCGCCGGATGTCGTTCTCGACGACGAGCAGCGAGATGCCCTGGGCGCCCTGCGCCGGGTCGGTCTTGGCCACGACGATCACCAGGTCGGCGTGCACGCCGTTGGTGATGAACGTCTTCGAGCCGTTGATGACGTACTCGTCGCCGTCCCTGATCGCCTTCGTCCGGATGCCCTGCAGGTCGGAGCCCGCGCCGGGTTCGGTCATGGCGATCGCGCCGACGTACTCGCCGGACGCGAGCTTGGGCAGCCAGCGCTGCTTCTGCTCCTCGGAGCCGTAGGAGTTGAGGTAGTGGGCCACGATGCCGCTGTGGACGCTGTTGCCCCACGCGCTGTCGCCGGCCCGTGCCTGCTCCTCCAGCAACACGGCCTCGTGCGCGAAGGTGCCGCCACCGCCGCCGTACTCCTCCGGGATGCTCAGGCACAGCAGGCCGAGCTCACCGGCCTTGCGCCACAGTTCGCGGTCGACCTGCTTCTGCTCGGCGAAGCGCTCGACGTGCGGTGTGACCTCCTTTTCGAAGAACGTGCGTGCGAGCTGGCGCAACTGGTCCAGGTCACTGTCCATCCACCGCGATCGACGCTCTGCCATGCGGTCCACGAAACCACCGGGCGGTGATCCACGCCATGACCGCCGCGCCTGCGCAACCCGGAAAAACTGAGCGAAATTCCCACCCCGGTCGTACAGACTGACGGGTATGCA
Source organism: Lentzea californiensis (assembly GCF_024648825.1). Lineage (GTDB taxonomy): Bacteria > Actinomycetota > Actinomycetes > Mycobacteriales > Pseudonocardiaceae > Lentzea > Lentzea californiensis. Next base: position 465,432 of record NZ_JANBBE010000002.1, on the reverse strand, counting down.
GATCCACCAGGTCACGCCCGGCGACTGGGAGCTCTGGCGCGACACCCGCCTGGACGCACTGGCCAGCGACCCCGAGGAGTTCGGCTCCACACTGGCCCGCGAGCAGAGGTACAGCGACAACGACTGGCGTGCGCGCGCGGCGGAGGGCCTGAAGCTCGTCGCGCTCGATCCCCGCCCGGTCGCCCTGGTCGCCGCGACCGCGGAACCCAGGGGCCTCTACCTCTACTCGATGTGGGTACGGGACTCCCATCGCGGCCGAGGGGTCGGGGAAACCCTGGTCAGGACGGTTCTGACGTGGGCGGCCGAGGAGGGCTGGAGGGTCGTGCGGCTGCGCGTGTACGACCACAACGTGCCCGCGCGACGCCTCTACGGCCGGTTGGGGTTCGTTGACGCCGAGGAACCCGAGCACATGGAGTTCCGGGTGAGCTAATCGGTCACCCTCCACGGTCATGGCCAGCTCCCACGCGCGGGCCTAGCGTGGTCCCATGAGCGAAGCCTTGATCTTCGACGCGGTGCGCACGCCGCGCGGCAAGGGAAAGCGCGGGTCGCTGCACAGCGTCAAGCCCGTCGAACTGGCCGCCGGTGTGCTGCGCGCGCTGTCCGAACGCAACTCCCTCGACACCTCCGCGGTGGACGACGTCGTGTTCGGCGTGGTGTCCCCGCTCGGTGAACAGGGCGGCGACATCGCCCGCACCGCGGTGCTGGCCGCCGGGTGGGACCAGCGCCCGGCCGGGGTGCAGCTCAACCGGTTCTGCGCGTCCGGCCTCGAGTCGGTGAACCTCGCCGCGGCCAAGGTCGCGTCCGGGTTCGAGGACCTGGTGGTGGCGGGCGGCGTCGAGTCGATGTCGCGCGTGCCGATGGGCTCCGACGGTGGCGCCTGGGCGATCGACCCGCAGACGAACTTCGACCTGTCGTTCGTGCCGCAGGGCGTGTCCGCCGACCTGATCGCGACGCTGGAGGGCTTCTCCCGCACGGACGTCGACGCGTGGGCCGCCCGGTCGCACGCCCGCGCGTTCGAGGCGCAGAAGGACGGCCGGTTCGAGCGGTCCGTCGTGCCGGTCGTCGACCAGAACGGCACGGTGGTGCTCAAGGAGGACGAGACGATCCGTCCCGAGTCCACAGTGGAGTCACTGGGCCGGCTGAAGCCCAGCTTCCAGTTCCACGGCGACCTCGGCTACGACACCGTAGCGATCGACCGCTACCCCACCGTCGAGCGCATCAGCCACGTGCACACGCCCGGCAACTCGTCGCAGATCGTCGACGGCGCCGCGGCGATGCTGATCGGTTCGGCGGCGACGGGCAAGGCTCTCGGCCTGACCCCGCGCGCCCGGATCGTGTCCGTCGCCGTCGTGGGCACCGAGCCGACGATCATGCTCACCGGACCGGCGCCGTCCGCGCGCAAGGCGCTCGACAAGGCAGGGCTCTCGGTCGAGGACATCGACCTGTTCGAGGTCAACGAGGCGTTCTCGTCGGTCGTGCTGAAGTTCCTGCGGGACATGGACATCCCCGAGGACAAGGTCAACGTCAACGGCGGCGCGATCGCGCTGGGCCACCCGCTGGGCGCCACCGGCTGCATGATCCTGGGCACGCTGCTGGACGAGCTGGAGCGCCGGGACCTGCGCCGCGGGCTCGCCACGCTGTGCGTGGGCGGCGGCATGGGTATCGCGACGATCATCGAGAGGGTCTGAGGCATGCCGTTCCACTACGACAAGGACGAGGACGGCGTCGTCACCCTGACGATGGACATGTCCGGCTCCGCCAACGTGATGAACGACGAGTACCGCGAGCTGATGGGTGACGCCGTCTCGAAGCTCGAAGGCGACGACATCACCGGCGTGATCATCACGTCCGCCAAGAAGACGTTCTTCGCCGGTGGCGACCTGAACGTCCTGATCGCGATCACGCCGGAGAACGCCTCGCAGGCGCTGGAAGGCGTCGAGGAGCTCAAGTCGCAGCTGCGGCGGCTGGAGAAGCTCGGCAAGCCGGTCGTCGCGGCGATCAACGGCACCGCGCTCGGCGGCGGGTTCGAGATCGCGCTGGCCTCGCACCGCCGGATCCTGTTGAACGACAACAGCATCCGCGTCGGCCTGCCCGAGGCGACGCTGGGCCTGCTGCCCGGCGGCGGTGGCGTCACGCGCATGGTGCGCCTGCTGGGCGTGCAGAAGGCGTTGCCGTTGCTCATGGAGGGCAAGCAGCTGCGGCCGGAACGCGCGCTGCAGGCCGGAATCGTGCACCAGGTCGTGGACACGCGCGAGGAGCTGATCTCCGAGGCCCGCGCGTGGATCAAGGAGAACCCGGCGCCGTCGCAGCCGTGGGACGTGCAGGGCGCGGGCGTGCCGGACCTGAAGTTCGGCGACCCCAACAGCTACGGCCTGCTCGCGGCGGCTCCGGCCGTGCTGAGCAAGAAGTCGCACGGCGTGTACCCGGCGCCGGAGAAGATCATGGCGACGGCCGTCGAGGGTGCCTACGTCGACTTCGACACGGCGCTGAAGATCGAGGGCCGCTACTTCGTGGAACTGGCTTCCGGCCAGGTCTCCAAGAACATGATCACGGCGTTCTGGTTCAACCTCAACGAGGTCAACGGCCGCGCGTCCGCCACGGGACGTCGTGTGGCCAAGCTCGGCGTGCTGGGCGCGGGCATGATGGGCGCCGGAATCGCCGAGGTGTCCGCGAAAGCGGGCATCGAGGTCGTCCTGAAGGACGTCAGCCTCGAAGGTGCCCAGAAGGGCGCTCAGGGGCTGGAAGGCATCACGCCGACCGACTCCGACGACGACCTCGCGGGCTGCGACCTGATCATCGAGGCCGTCTTCGAGAACCGCGAGCTCAAGAACAAGGTGCTGCCCGCGGCCGAGGAGAAGGCTTTGCCGGACGCGGTGATCGCGTCCAACACCTCGACGCTGCCGATCACCGGTCTGGCGTCGGCGGTCACGGCACCGGAGCGGTTCATCGGCCTGCACTTCTTCTCGCCCGTGCCGAAGATGCGGCTCGTGGAGATCATCCGCGGCGAGAAGACGTCCGACGAGACGCTCCAGCGCGCGCTGGACTACGTGCGGCAGATCGGGAAGACACCGATCGTGGTCAACGACTCGCGCGGCTTCTACACCTCCCGCACGTTCGGCACGTACGTGATCGAGGCGATCACGATGCTGGCCGAGGGCGTCGCACCGGCGTTGATCGAGAACGTCGCGAAGAAGTCCGGCATGGCCGTCGGCCCGCTGGCGGTGTCGGACGAGGTGACGCTGTCGCTGCAGCTGAAGATCCACGACCAGACGCTCGCCGACGACCCGTCGCTGGTGTCGGAGAGCCCGGCCTACGACCTGATCCGTGAGCTGGTGTCGCTGGGCCGCAGCGGGAAGTCGACCGGCGCGGGGTTCTACGAGTACCCCGAGGGCGGCAGGAAGTTCCTGTGGCCCGAGCTCACGACCCGGTACGCGAAGGCCGACGCCGGTGTGTCCGAGCAGGACGTGCGCGACCGGTTGCTGTTCGTGCAGTCGCTGGAAACCGTGCGGTGCCTGGATGAGGGCGTGCTGACGTCGGTGGCGGACGCGAACATCGGCTCGATCTTCGGGTTCGGGTTCGCGCCGTGGAGCGGTGGCACGCTGCAGTTCGTCAACTCCTACGGCGTGCAGGCGTTCGTGGAACGCGCGGACTACCTCGCCGACACGTACGGGGAGCGGTTCCGCCCGCCCGCGTCGCTGCGGGAGCGCGACAAGTTCTAGGCGCGGTAGGAACCGGGTGAGGACCCGGTCCACCGCTTGAAGGCCCGGTGGAAGGCGCTCGCCTCGGAGAACCCGAGGCGCAGCGCCAACTCCTCGACCGACTCCCCGCCCCGCACCAGCGAGGCCACCGCCTGGTCGCGCAGCAGCTGCTCGCGCACCTCGCGGAACGACGTCCCCTCGGCCGCCAGTCTCCGGCGCAACGTCGGCGCCGACACCCCGAGCTGCGCCGCCACGGCCTCCAGCCCGGTCACCCCTCGCCCGAGCAGCCGTCGCACGTGGCCCGACGTGTCCGCGCCGTGGTCCCGGCGGGACAACAGGTCCGCCGGCGAGTGCCGCAGGAACCGCTTCAGCGCCGCCTCGTCCTGCACGACGGGCATGCGCAGGAACTTCGGGTCGAACGCGATCGTGGTGACGGGCGCGCCGAACCGCAGCGGGCACCCGAAGATCAGGTGGTACTCGGCGGCGTGCGCCGGTTCCGGATAACCGAACTCGGCCCCTTGCAACGGGATGCGGCGGCCGATGAGCCACGACGAGAAGCGGTGCCACAGCACGAGAAGCGACTCGGTGAGGAAGTGGTCGGGGTCGCCGGACACGTGCAGCGTGAAGCGGCCGCCGTCGAGCGCCAGCTCCAGCGGCTCGTCGAAGAGCGCGTAGAACGCCAGGCCTCGCTTGAGCGCCGACTCGAGGTCCGGGCAGTGCACGGCGAGCAGGCACATCATCGCGAACGTGCCGCGCTTCGACGGCCGCGGGCCGAAGCCCATGAACTCGTCGTCGAGGACTTCCCACAGCGTCTGGATGAACTTCGTGTACTGAGCGGGAGTGACACGCGCACGGTCGTCCGCGAGGAGGCTCTGGGGAATGCCCGCACCGAGCAGGACGACGGACGGTTCCGGGCACGCGCGGAGCGCCGCGCGCACGTAGTGGATCGCCACTGTCCTGGTGTGCACGACCCACAGTAAACGCCACCGGCGGTGACGCGGCTCCGGGGAGAGTTGGAGTCGCGTCACCGCCGCAGTGGGCCCACCCAGTGAGCCGTACTCCTCGCCGGCGGGGCTTCCGCACGTCCGTCGGCAAGGGACGATGTTGTGCCCGTTGACGTTGACGCTATGTGGTCTAGACCAGAAAAGTCAATGGTCGAAGAGTCGTCCGGCCTTGATGTTTCAGGCCTGTTCCAGCGGTGCGACGGCGAAGCCCGCACTGAACCTCTGACACCAGATCACGACACTCCGAATGGTGGACACATCCACACCCGCCGGAATTGCGTACACCTGATCGCCACGATTTCCCTTCAGCTTGCCGAGATTCGTGAATCCCTGACCGAAGGTCTTCTCGGACGAGGCCGACGCGTGCGGCGAGAGGTAAACGTACAGGTCAGGCCCATCGCTGGTGTTCAAGGCGGCGAACTGGACCGAATGCCCGCCATCAGGCAGTTCGATGAGGCTCGCCTTACCTGTCGTCGCGTGCTCGAGTGAGCGCCACTCACCGGCCGCGACTTCCTTCGGCGTTTTCGCGACGGGAGCGGGAGCACTCGACGCAGTCGGCTGAACGGCCGACTGCGTCGTCGACTGAACAGTGGCCGGGGGCACGAGCAGCGCGTCGCGAGTTTCGCGAACCGTGAGCAACCGCCACGGCTGGAACAGGTACAACCCGACCCCGAGGGCGACGACCACGAGAACTGAGACGGGAATCAGGATTCGACGATGGCGCATACCGAAAATACTGGCGCAAACCGGACCGAAAAGAGCTTACGGAGTTGTTAGGGTGCCAAGCCGTGGCGACTCAGGCGAGGATCGGCCAGGCCGTGCTCGGCGTCCTGATGGTCGGGTGCGCCCTGACGGGCCTGTTCCCCAGACCCGTGCCACTCCTCTTCGCCATCGCGGCAGTGGGCACGGTCAACGCCGCGTTCCCGCTCATGCGCACGTTCGGCTCCGCACTGCTGGGCGGCGTGGCAGCAGCCTCGATCGCCCTCTCGTCGGTCCCGTTCGTCACCTGCTCCGCGGAACGCTTCACCGAGGTGTTCACCTGCTCGGGTGACGCTCCGACGTGGCATTTGACCGGAACCGTGCTGGTGGCAGGCCTTTCCGGGGCCAGTTTGGTACTTGCCCGCATCACAGTTCAGTGACAGCGATCACTCAACCGGGGCCATCAAGGAGCCGATAAGGCATCCAGGCGAGCGTTCTCCTGCCACCGGCCGAGCCGGTAATCTGCTGAAGAGCGTGATCGCCCGACTTCACACCGTGAGCATTAGGAGGACTGCTGTGCGCGCACTGTGGGCCGCAGGTGGTTCCGCCGTGCTCGGGTCAGCGTTGCTCGGCGTGCTGGTAGGCATGGCGATCCACGGAGCAGCCGGCGAAGAGCCGCCGAGCAGAACCCCGGCATCCACCTGGATCTCGTCCACCCCCAGCACTCCACCGAGCTCGACGGAGAGCTCGCCCGCGAACAGCAGCGCACCATCGAGCTCCACCAGCTCGCCCCCGAACACGCAGCAACCGCAAAAGACCACCACGCCACCCCCAGCGGCGACGAACCCGGTCCAGCCCCCACCCCCGCCGGTACAGACAACGACGCCGGCGCCGTCCTCGTCCGGCTGGCCGTGCAGCCCGTTGAACCCGCTTCCCCCGCCCACCTGCAAGAACCTGGGCAACTAGGCGGTCGGAGCAGGCTCGCGCAGGGGTCCCCTCGTGTTTGGGATCCCCCGCGTCCCAAGGTAGCGGCGAGGTCTGACAGTTCCGCGAGACGAGGCAGCGGCCGCTGGCAGAGGCCGGGCAGCGATGAGGTTGGTCCGCGGGGCTGCACGCAGGGTCTGGCCTGAACTGATAACGCCAGACCACAAGCAATGCCGCAGGAAAGCAGTCATTCCTCGATGGAGTGACCGCTCAACGCAACAGCAAGCCCGCCCGAAAGCTTCAGGCAGACTCGCGCCGCACCAACACAGTGGGCAGCATCTGCTGCTTCCGCTTCACAGTCTCATCCCGAAGCAGCTTCACCAGGTGCTCGACCATCACCTTGACCTGCTCATCGGAATCCTGCCGAACCGAAGTCAACGGCGGCGAGGTGTGCTCGGCGATGGCCACGTGATCGTCGAACCCGACCACGGCGACATCCTCGGGAACCCGCTTCCCAGCCTCGTTCAACGTCTCCAACGCCCCGGCCGCCATCAGGTCGGAGGCCACGAACACCGCGTCGAGCGCAGGCACCCGCGCCAGCAACGAGGACATGGCCTTGCGCCCACCTTCACGGGTGAACCCACCGTCCTCGGTGAGCCGAGCCAATCCCTTGTCGTCCAGCGACATGGCCGACTTGAACCCGTTCAGACGGTCTATGGCGGACAGTTCGTCCAAGGGGCCGGAGACGTGGACGATCTTCTTGCGGCCGAGGGACTTGAGGTGCTCGGTGGCGAGCACGGCGCCGCCCTCGTTGTCGTTGTCCACGAGGTGCATGCCCCGCAACGATCCCCACGGCTTGCCGGCGTACACGACCGGCAGCGGCAGCTTCTTCACGATCGAGACCAGCTCATCGTTGCGGTGCGGTGCGAACACCAGGGCACCGTCGACGTGACCGCCGGCCAGGAAGCGGTGCGCCCGGATCTGGTCGTCCAGCGAGTGCACCAGCATGAGGACCATCTGCACGTCGACGTCGGCCAGGGCCCGTGCCCCCGCACGGATCAGGCGCGCGAAGTGCGGGTCGTCGAAGATCTTGGGCTCCGGCTCGGAGAACAGCACGGCCACGGCGCCTGTGCGGCGGGTGACCAACGCGCGCGCGGCGCGGTTGGGCTGGTAGTTCAGCGCCGTCACCGCGGCGTTGACCGCTTCCAGGGCCTCCGGGCTGACGCGCGGTGACGCGTTCAGCACCCGTGACGCTGTCGCGCGGGAAACCCCTGCCCTCGCGGCAACGTCTTCCAACGTCGGACGCGCGTGGTTGGACACGAGCACCACCACTCCTCGATGAAAACCTTTGATCCGCTAAGCAGCTTAGCCCCAAAGGATCTCCGCGGAGGGTTTCCGCGCTGTTCATCGTGTTTTTTCGGCGACCTCCGCGGCTTCCGGCGTCTTCAGGGCACGCACGCGAGGCGCGATCGAAACTCGGAGCAGACCGTCCTCACGGCGTGTCGTGGTGGCGAGGCCGGCGCGTGCGGCCGTGCGAACCAGGGCGGTTTCGGAAGGCAGGCACCACGCGACGAGTTCCGTGAACCCGGCCGCGCGGGCGTCCGAGGCCAGGGCTCCGAGCAGTGCCGCGCCCACGCCTCGGCGTTGCCAGGCGTCCTCGACCAACAACGAGATCTCGGCGCAGTCCGGCGTGCCGGTGTGGATGAGCTGTCCCAGCGCCACGACCTGGTCGCCGCACTGGGCGAGGACCGTGGTGCCGCGCGGCGGGTTGAGCAGGCGGTGCAACCAGCGGCGGGGCACGGTGCGCATGCCCGAGTGGTAGCGGTTGAACATCGTCCTCATCGAACAGCGGGAGTGCAGGGCGGCGACGGCGTCCTCGTCCTCGCCGGTCCCCGGACGCAGGACCAGTGCCGCGCCGTCGTCGCTGAGCACCGCGCGCATCGAGGGCGCCGGCGCGTCCACGAGGTCGAGCAACGCCTGCGCGCGCGTGAGTTCGACCTGGGTGAACGGGGCCCAGCCCCGCCGGGCCACCCACTCTCCCAGCTGGACCTGGCCGTCGGCGGCCTCGCCGACCGTCACAGAGTCGGCGGCCAGCACCTGGCGGAGTGCGTCGCCGGTCTGTTCCGGGTCGGTGAGCGCCATGCGTGCGGCGCGCAGGACGGCGGTCGGCTCGTCGACGAGGTCGCGCAGGTCGGCTCGGGTGATGCCGACGCGCTTGCCGCCCTCGCCGCGCACCGCCTCGACGAGGTCCGCCGGGAGCACGCCGGGAGCCGCCCGCACGACGATCTCGTCGAGCACCCCGCCGGGCACGGGGATCACGTGCAGCGCGAGGACGTTGCAGTCGGCCGAGGCCAGCCGGACGGTGACGCGCGCGAGCGCGCCGGGGCTGTCGCTGAGTTCGAAGCGCAGGCGCCAGGTCGTCGTCATGACGTCAAGAGTTCATGGAACTTGTTGCCGCGAGGCGAACCACGGGTAAAACGCTCGTCATAGGGTCGCCGCATGAGGAGAACACTGGCCGTAGGCCTCACTTTGCTCACCGTCACGGCACTGGCCACGCCCACCACCGCCGCTCCCGGAGCCTCCGGCCAGAAGCCTCCCCGGCAGGCCACGCTGACGAACTTCGCATTCCTCCCGGCGGAGACCTACCTGCCCGGCAGCGAACCGAGCGGCGCGGCACTGGGGACGGCCCCGATCAACGGGGTCACGCCGCCGTTCCCGGACCAGCCGATCCAAGGCTTCAGCGGTCTCGTCCGCAACAGCGACGGTACGTTCGACGCCATCTCCGACAACGGCTACGGCACCAAGGCCAACAGCGCGGACTTCCTGCTGCGCATCCACCGCATCGCGCCGGACTTCGCGAAGAACACCGTCGACGTGCTCGGCGGCGTCACGCTGACCGACCCGAACGGCCACATCCCGTTCCCGCTGACCAGGCAGGACCGGGTGATCACCGGTGCCGACATCGACGTCGAGTCGGTCACCCGCGGCGCCGACGGCACCTACTGGATGGGCGACGAGTTCGGCCCGTACCTGCTGCACTTCGACCGCGCGGGCCGCCTGATGGCACCTCCGGCCCCTCTGCCGGACGTGCGCGCTCCGGAGAACCCCGCGGGCAACCCGAACCTGGGCGGCAGCAAGGGCTTCGAGGGCATCACGCTCTCGCCGGACGGCAAGAGGATCAACGCGCTGCTGGAGGGCACCGTCGCCGGTGACACGCCGGGCACGCTGCGCCTCAACGAGTTCGACATCGCGAGCAACAGCTTCACCGGGAAGACCTGGCGCTACCAGCTGGAAGACCCGAACTTCGCCATCGGCGACGCCATCGCGGTCGACGACAACCGGCTGCTGATCATCGAGCGGGACAGCGCCCAGGGCGCCGACGCGATCGTCAAGCGCGTCTACCTCGCCGACAAGCGCGACAGGAACTCCGACGGCAAGCTCGACAAGACGCTGATCGCCGACCTGCTGAACCTCGCCAATCCGAAGCACGTCGGCGGGCAAGCGGACCCGTTCAGGTTCCCGTTCGTCACGATCGAGGACGTCACCATCCTCGACGACCGCACGCTCGCGGTGCTCAACGACAACAACTTCCCGTCGTCGTCGGGCCGCACGCCGGGCAAGCCGGACAACAACGAGTTCATCACCATCAGGCTCGGAGAGAACCTGCACGCCGACCCGAGGGTCCTCCGCAGGCGTTGAGTGGCGTGACCCGGCCCGTTACGGGCGAATTCACGCTCAGCAGGACACCTCACGACACCGCCCCCACGCCCCCGTACAACCAGTACGAAGACGTGGGGGCGGCGCCGCGATGCGCCCGTCTGACCGCGAATTCACCGGCAACGAGCCAGGCCACACCACTCACAAGAGAGCGCTCTCACCTGTGGACACGAGTATCCGCAGGTGAGAGCGCCAAGGCCCCCTCGGCCCGTCCTGTGCGCTAAACGGTGTAACCGTGCGCGGGGAGCCCGTTCCGCCCGATGATCCGGGACAGCGTGGCCGCGCTCTCCTTGACCGTGCGCTGCTGCGTCTCGAAGTCGACGTGCACGATCCCGAACCGCTGCGAGTACCCGGCCGCCCACTCGAAGTTGTCGAGCAGCGACCACGCCAGGTAGCCGCGGATGTCGGCACCCTCGGAGATCGCCCTGTGCACCGCGCGCACGTGGTCCACCAGGTACTTCGTCCGCTGGACGTCGTACACGCGACCCGCCGGGTCGACGACGTCCGGGAACGCGGACCCGTTCTCCGTCACCACCAGCGGCACCCCCGCCGTGTCCCGGGACAGGCGCACCAGCAGTTCGGTGAACGCGTCGGCGTTCTGCTCCCACCCGAAGCCGGTGAGCTCGCCCTGCGGCGGCTGGATGGACACACCGCGCAGGCCCGCGTGCGGACCGGCCGGCACGAAGTCCGGGTCGGCCGGCGCGACGCGGGTCGGGTTGTAGTAGTTCACGCCGATCCAGTCGACCGGGGTCGCGATGGTCTCCATGTCCCCGTCGCGGACCACGTTCGTCCAGTCACCCAGCCACGTCGTGTCCTGCAGGACGTCGAGCGGGTAGCCCTTGCCGAGGACCGGGTCGAGCAGGATGCGGTTCTGCAGGCCGTCGACCTTGCGGACGGCCTCCGCGTCGTCGCCCCAGATCGTGCTGAAGTTGAGCACGATCGACAGCCGGTGCGACTCCGGTGCCTGCGCGCGCAACGCCTGCGTGGCGAGCCCGTGGGCCAGCAGCAGGTGGTGCGCCGCCTCCAGTGACGCCACCGCGTCGGTGATGCCCGGCGCGTGGATCCCGTTGCCGTAGCCCAGGAACGCCGAGACCCACGGTTCGTTCAGCGTGGTCCAGGCCTGCACCCGGTCGCCGAGCCGCTCGTGCACGATGGCCGCGTACTCCGCGAAGCGGTAGGCGGTGTCGCGGTTGCGCCAGCCGCCGAAGTCCTCCAGGACCTGCGGCAGGTCCCAGTGGTACAGCGTGGCGAGCGGCTGGATGTCCTTCTCCAGCAGCGAGTCCACCAGCCGGTCGTAGAACGCGAGCCCGCGCTCCTCGACCTTGCCGCTGCCGTTGGGCTGGATCCGGGGCCACGCGACGGAGAACCGGTACGAGGCCAGGCCGAGGGACTCCATCAGGTCCACATCGGACCGGTACCGGTGGTAGTGGTCGCAGGCGGGGTCGCCCGTGTCACCGGCCAGCACCTTGCCGGGCGTCGCGGCGAACGTGTCCCAGATCGACGCGCCACGACCGTCCGCCGTGGTCGCACCTTCGATCTGGAACGCCGCGGTCGCCGCTCCCCAGAGGAAGTCCGGCGGGAAGGTCAGCACCTCCTGCCCGACCTCGACGTCCGAGTCGGTCGTCATACATTCACATCCTTGTGGCTTGAGCCCTGCTGAGTGTCATCCCTTTAGGGCGCCCTGCATGATGCCGCCCACGATCTGACGCGACAGCAGGACGAAGATCGCGATCACCGGCAGCACCGCGATGGAGGCGCCGGCGAGCATCAGCGAGTAGTCGGTGTAGTACCCGCTGGCCAGCGTCGACAGGGCCACCTGGACCGTCGGGCTGTCGTTGGGGTCGAGCACGATCAACGGCCAGAAGAAGTCGTTCCAGGCCGTCATGAACGTGAACATCCCCAGCACCGCCGCCTGGGGCCGCACCGCCGGGAACCCTACGTGCCAGAACGTCCGCAGCACCGAGCAGCCGTCCATGCGTGCCGCCTCGATCAGCTCGTACGGCACGGTCTCCTCGCACGCCTGGCGCATCCAGAACACCGCGAACGAGCCGATCAGCACCGGCACGATGACCGCCTGCAGGGTGCCGTACCAGTCGAGGTCGGACATCAGCATGTACAGCGGGATCACGCCGAGCTGCGTCGGCACCATCGCGGTGCCGAGCACGACCAGGAACAGCGAGTCGCGGCCCCGGAACCGCAGCCGCGAGAACGCGAACCCGGCCAGCGTGCCCAGCACGACGTTCGAGATCGCCACGCTCGACGCCACGATGAACGAGTTCTGCATGGCGAGCCAGAAGTCGACGGTGTCGAAGACGCGGGTGATGTTCTCGACCAGGTTGCCGCCGGGGACCAGCGGCGGGACCTTCTCGCCGAGGACGGAGTTGTCCTTCGACGCGACGATGAACGAGTAGTACAGCGGGAAGATCGACGCGGCGAGCACGGCGACCAGGAACCCGTAGAGCAGGGGTCCCGCCTTGGCGTTCTTCATGCGATCACCCCTTGCCCGCGATGCGGCGCGTCAGCGCGAAGTTGATGATCGCGACGATCAGGACGACCACGAACAACATCCACGCGACGGTGGCCGCGTAGCCGGCGTCGAACAACCGGAAGCCCTTCTCGTACATGTAGAGCACCAGCGTCTGGAACTGCCGGTCGGAACCACCGGTGGAGTTGTTGGCGGCGAACCCGGGGTCGAACAGCGCGGGTTCGGCGAACAGCTGCAGACCGCCGATCGTCGAGGTGACGACGGTGAACAGGATCGTCGGCTTGATCGACGGCACGGTGATCGACCAGAACATCCGCCAGCGCCCCGCGCCGTCCAGGGTGGCCGACTCGTACATGTCCTTGGGCACGGACTGCATCGCCGCCAGGTAGATCAGCGCGTTGTAGCCGGTCCAGCGCCACATGACCATGGTCGACACCGCGAGGTGCGACGCCCACGTCTCGGCACGCCAGTCGATCGGGTCGATGCCGACGAACCCGAGCAGGAAGTTCACGATGCCGAAGTCGCGGCCGAAGAACTGCGCGAACACCAGCGCCACCGCGGCGACCGAGATGACGTTGGGCAGCAGCACGCCGGCCCGCCAGAACGCGCTCCCGCGCAGACCCCGGTCCAGCAACGCGGCGAGGCCCAGCGCGGCCAGCAACTGCGGCACCGTCGAGAGCACGAACAGGCTCAGCGTGTTGAACAGCGCGTTCCAGAACTTGGCGTCGCCGAAGAGCTCGACGTAGTTGGCGACACCGACGAACCCCTGGTTGCCGTCGATCAGCTGCCAGTCGTGCAGCGACACCCACGCCGTGTACACCAGCGGGTACAGCCCGAAGATCCCGAACACCAGGAAGAACGGCGCGATGATCAGGTACGGCGTGTACCTGGCGTCCCAGTGGCTCAGCCGGAAGCGCTTCGGCTCCTTGGAAGGCGAAACCGAGACGGCCGGAGCCGCCTCGGTCTCTGGACGAGTCACCGTCACTTGGCGGCGTCCGTCGCTTCCTTCAGGGCCTGCGTCCACGCTTCAGCCCCGGACTGCTTGCCCTGCTCCACGCGGGTCAGCGCGGTGGCGAACACCGGGCCGACCTTCGAGTCCTTCGTGCCGCGGTAGGTCGGCTTCAGCGACTCGGCGGAGGTCGCGAAGATCTGACCCACCGGAGCCTTGTTGAAGTACTCGTTGACGGTCGCCTGCACCTCTGCGTCCTGGTAGACCTTCGGCTGGCTCGGCAGGTTGCCGGTCTCCTTGAAGATCCGCTTCTGCTGCTCGGGGGCCGTGAGCCACTTGGCGAGCTCGTAGGCCTCCTTCGGGTGCTTGCCCTGCTTCGGGACGGCCAGGAACGAGCCGCCCCAGTTGCCGCCACCGCCGGGCGCCGTCGTCACGTCCCACTTCCCGGCAGCCGCGTCGCCGGCACCCGCCTTGATCAGCGCGAGCGCCCAGGCCGGGCACGTGGTCGTGGCGAACGAACCCTGCTTCAGCGCGACGTTCCAGTCCTGGCTGAACGGCTCGAGAGCACCGGTCTGCCCCTTGGTGCCGAGCGCCGCCGCCGTGTCGAACGCCGTCTTGACCTTGTCGTTCTTCTCCGCGATGTACGAGTCGTCCTTCGCGAAGTAGCCCTCCTCGGTCTGGTCGAGGATCGCCTTGTAGACGTTGCGGCCGGTGTCGACGAACTTCACGTTCGGCGTCTTGGCCGCGAACTGGTCGGCGACCTTCGCGTAGTCGGCCCAGGTCGGCCACAGCTTGGCGACCTCGGTCCGGTCGGTGGGCAGGCCCGCCGCCGCGAACAGGTCCGCGCGGTAGCAGAGCCCGAGGCTGCCCATGTCCGTGCCCAGCCCCAGCACGAACTCACCGCCGTCGGCGGTGCCCTGGTTCCACTTCCACCCGGCCCACTGGTCCTTGAGGTCCTTGGCGCCGTACTCCGCCAGGTTCACGAACTTGTCCTTGGAGGCGCGGAACTGCGAGACCACGCCCTCCTCGAGGGCGACGATGTCCGCGGCACCACGGCCACCCGCGAGCTGAGTCGCGAGCTGCGTGTTGTGCTGCTCCATCTTGACCTTGCGCTGCTCGATCTTGATGTTCGAGTGCGAGGCCATGTACTCCTCGATGAGCTTGTCGTAGCCGAAGTCGGAGAAGAGGCCCAGCGACAGCTCGATCTTGCCGTCAGCCTGGGATCCCCCGCCGCATCCAGCGGCCAAAACCATCACGAGGGTCGCAGCGGCGCTGCCGACCAGCCTTCTGCTCATCCGTCCTCCTCGACGACGCCGTGAGCGGCGCTTAACTGTGATGAGAGCGCTCTCACACTCAACCGGAGACGCGCGGGTGTCAAGCGGTCGACATCGTTCCGTAACTTTGTGGAGGCAGGCAACAAAAACCTGGACCGAAACGCCGAACGTTCCGGACGGAGCGGTCACAGGCCCCTCGGAAACGACGAAGAGGGACGACCGGGCCCTCGCTCCGGTCGTCCCTCACCCCAGGTAGAGGGGCCTGCGGGCCAAAAGTGACGCGCGGTCCCCAAGATTTTTTCCGAAGCGCCGATCACCTGCCGTTTCGACGGATGCCGAACCGGGCGTGAACGCAGCGGAGGCCCGGTGCCCCGACGGCACCGGACCTCCACCGATCCCCCGGTCGTGCGGCCCCTGTTTCCGCACTCCCGAACCCGCCCGGCCGTGGCCCCCGACAGCGAGGCCGGGCGGGGTGTCCCCTACGCCTCCGCCATGCCCGCGACCACGGAGTTCCTGGCCGCGCGACGGGCCGGCAGGGCCGCCGCGATGACCGCCGCGACCACGGCCAGGCCGAGCATGATGCCGATCTGACCGAACGGGATGGAGAAGCTGATCGTGAACTCCGAGTTGGAGATCGCCTCGACCAGCAGCCACCCGAACCCGGCGCCGAGCAGCACGCCCACGACCGCGCCGATCAGCGCCATCAGGATCGACTCGACCACCAGCATCTGCCGCAGCTGGCCCCTGGTCAGGCCCAGCGCCCGCAGCAGGGCGGACTCGCGGGTCCGTTCCAGCACCGAGAGCGTCAGCGTGTTCGCGATGCCGAACAGGGCGATGATGAGCGCCAGGCCGACGAGGGCCCAGATGAACATCAGGATCTGGTCGATCTGGGAGTTCAGCTCGGCCTTGGTCTCGGCCGCGGAGTCGAGCACCGCCACCGGCGAGGTCGCGATGAACCGCTCCAGGTCGGCGCGCGCCACCGTGATGTCAGTGCCCGGCACGAGCTTGACCAGCACGTTCTGGTAGCCCTTGACGGGCTCCTTGAGCAGGGACTCGGCGGACTTCAGCGTCACGATGCCGGTGCCGTAGCTGTTGTCCTTGATCAGCGCGACGACCTTGAAGTCCTTGCCGCTGATCGGGACGGTGGAGCCGATGGTGACACCGGCGTCCTTGGCCTCCTTCTCGCGCATGGCGAGCTCGCCGTCCTTGAGCCCGGCCAGCGTGCCGCCGGCGAGGTCCGGGCGCACCAGGGAACCGATCGCGTCCGTCGGGTACCCGGTGACGTCGGCGTACTGGAGCTTGGGCGACTCGCCGTAGGCCCTGAGTTCGGGCGCGACCTGGGCGACGTTGCGCACCTTCGCGAGCTCGTCGGTGAACTTCTGCGTGAGCGGCTGGCTGTAGACGTTCGACTTGACCGCGTAGTCGGACGGGAACCGCTTGTCGACCTGCTCGTTCATGGTCGCGCGGCCGCTGCCGGCCACGACCGTCACCATGGCGACGATGGTCACGCCGATCATCAGCGCCGCCGTGGTGGCGGCCGTGCGCTTGGGGTTGCGGCCCGCGTTGGCCGAGGCCAGCTTCGCCGGGACACCGCGCAGCGCCTTGCCGAACAGGCGGTTCACCACCGGCACGTACAGCGGGCCGAGGAGCAGCACCGCGAGCAACAGGATCATCGTGGCGCCACCGGTGATGAACATCGCCGGCTCTTCCTTCTCCTGCTGCAGTCCGAAGTAGACGGCGGCGCCACCGACGAGCGCGATCAGTGCCGCGACGACGATCCGGACCTTGCCGGTGCGGGCGACGTCGTCGGAGCTGTCCGGCTGCGAACGCAGGGCGGCCACCGGGGCGACCCTCGTGGCGCGGCGGGCGGGCAGCACGGCCGACAGCACGGTCACGACCACGCCGACACCGAAGCCGGCGGCGATGGTCACCCACGAGATCGGCAGGCGGATCGGGGCGTCCTCGCCACCGGGGCCTCCGCCGCCCACCGTGCTGATGAACGCCTGCAGGCCGGCCGAGACGCCGAGTCCGCCGAGGAGGCCGAGCACGGACGCCGCGAGACCCATGAAGAGCGCTTCGGCGAGCACGCTGCGGAACACCTGCGAGCGGTTCGCCCCGACGCAACGCAGCAGCGCGAGTTCCTTCGTGCGCTGGGCGACGAGGATCGTGAAGGTGTTGTAGATGACCATGCCCGCGACGACGAGCGAAATCGCGGCGAACGCGAGCAGGAACGTCTTGATCTCACTCGCGGCGTCACCGACCTGGGCCAGCGTGGCCTGCGTCAGCTGCTCACCGGTCTGCACCTCGTAGCCGGTGCCGATCGCCTTGGTGATGTCGGCGACCAGCTGTTGCTGCGAGACACCGGGCTTCGCGACCGCGACGATCTCGTAGATCCGCTGCGCCGGGATCACCGTGCGCAGGCCCTCCGGCGAGACCACGACGTGGTCGCTGCCGGACATCGAGATGCTGCTGGCGCCCTGCTGGTAGGTGCCGACGATGGTGAACGCGTGCTCGGCGTTGCTCTCGTCGAGCAGCTTGAGCTTGTCACCGACCTTGAGCTTCGCGACCTGGGCGGTCTTGGTGTCGATCGCGGCCTCGTCGGCCTTGACCGGGAACTTGCCGTCCTTGAGGTTGAAGTCGCGCAGCTTCTCCGTCGTCGGCAGCGGCTGCACCAGCGCGCTGCGCGCCTTGCCCTCGCCGCTGAGCAACGCGGCGCTGCCGAACTCACGCGAGTCCGCGCCCTCGACACCTGGAGTGTTGCGGATCTTCTGCAGGAAGTCGGCGGGGATGCCGTCCTCCCGGTTGGGGCTGTTCTCCCCCATGTGCACGGCCGCGTCGACGTTGCGGGCGCCGCGGGCGAAGTTGTCCCTGGTCTGCTCCCCGACCGCGTCGCCGAGCACGAGCGTGCCCGTCACGAACGCGACGCCGAGCGCGATGGCGATGCTGGACAGCACCAGCCTCGCCGTGCGGGCTCGCAGGCCCGCGAGGATGGTCTTCAGCATCTACCTCACGCCCCCAGGTGCGTGAGGGCGTTGACGACGGACTCGGTGGTGGGCTGGTGGATCTCGCCCGCGAGCCGGCCGTCGGCGAGCAGCACCACGCGGTCCGCGTAGCTCGCGGCCACCGGGTCGTGCGTCACCATGATCACGGTCTGGCTCATCTTGCGGACCGACATGCGCAGGAAGTCGAGGACCTCGGCGCCGCTGCGCGAGTCCAGGTTGCCGGTCGGCTCGTCGGCGAAGATGACCTCGGGACGGGCGACGAGCGCACGGGCACAGGCCACGCGCTGCTGCTGGCCACCGGACAGCTCGGTCGGGCGGTGGGTCAGGCGGTCGCGCAGGCCGAGCACGTTGACGATCGTGTCGAACCACTCCCGGTCGGGCTTGCGGCCGGCGAGCTCGAGGCCCAGCAGGATGTTCTGCTCGGCGGTCAGCGTCGGCAGCAGGTTGAAGGCCTGGAACACGAAGCCGACGCGGTCGCGGCGCAGCTTGGTCAGGTCCTTGTCGTTGAGCTTGGTGATCTCGGTCTGTCCGATGTGGATCTCGCCGCTGTCCACCGTGTCCAGTCCCGCGAGGCAGTGCATCAGCGTGGACTTGCCGGAGCCGGACGGGCCCATGATCGCGGTGAAGCGGCCGGCCTGGAAGGCGACGTCGATGCCGTCGAGCGCCCGCACCGCGGTGTCACCCTTGCCGTAGACCTTCACCAGGTTGTGGGCCGCCGCGGCGGTCCGGGTGCCGACCTCGGACACCAGTGCAGACATGTCTCGTGCCTTCCTCACAGGGGATGTTCCTTGCTGAGGAAGAAGCTATGAGGAAGCTGAGTGAGCGGACATCAACTCCGCGACGCGTTGCGCATCAGCCTGAGGTATGACAACCGGCGCTATTCCAGCAGACCCCGGTCGTACGCGATGGCCACGGCCTCCGCGCGCCGCGACGCCCCCAGCTTCGCCATGATCCGGGAGAGGTGCACGGAAACGGTCTTCTCGCTGATGTAGAGCTCCTCACCGACCTCGCGGTTCGTCCGTCCCGCGGCCACCAGGCCGAGCACGTCGCGTTCCCGCGGGGTGAAGAGGTCGACCTGTTCGCGCACCGGTTCGTCGGCCCTGAGGCTGATGCGGGCCCGCTTGGCGCACGACGCGACGGCCGTGGCGAGCGGAACGGCCTTGAGCCGCGTCGCCACCTCGTCGGCCAGGCGCAGCTGCTCGGCGGCCTCGTCCCGGCGTTCCGCGCCCAGCAACGCCTCCGCGAGCCGCCACCGGCACAGCGCCTGCTCGAACGCGACCCCGTAGCCGAACTCGTCGACGGCCTTGTGCCACAGCTCCGGATCGCCCGCTCCCCGCAGCCGTGACTCCTCGGCGTTCGCACGAGCCAGCCAGGCGCGTCCCTCCGGACCGAGGGTGCCCGCGCGCGGCTTGCCGTTCCGCGCGGTCAGCCGCACGTGCTCGGCGAGCTCGTGACCGGCGGTGACCGCGTTCCGCCCGGCCTCGGTGTCGCGCTTGCGGCGTGCCTTGGCGGCGATCTCCGCGTGCGCCGCGATGCCGATCGCGCCGATCCTGATCCCGGCGAGCATCCACGGACCGCCGAGCTTGCGCGCCCACTCCAGCGCGTCCGTGACGCGTTCGACGGCCAGCTCCGGACGACCGCGCCACAACGCGAGCTCCGCGCCCGTGCCGCCGGTGATCAGGGCGATCTGGATGTCGCGGTGCCAGTCGCTGCGCAGCTTGGTGATCATCCGCTCGGACTCGGCCAGGTCGCCGCGCGAGACCGTGAGGTGGGTGCTCGCCGACGCCAGCCGCGCCAGCACCGTCGACGACACGGACATGCCGGGCGGTTCGCTGGCCCACGCCGCGTAGTCCCAGTCGCCGATGTAGTAGTGCACCAGCACCTGCAGGATGCGGATCTCCAGGCCGAACATGCTCCAGGTCAGGCCGGTCTCCTTGGCCCTGGCCCCCGCGAGGTTGTAGACGCGCGCCGCCTCGGCCAGTTCGCCGCGGTCGTAGTGCATCATCCCGTAGTAGTACCAAGCCCTCAGTTCGTTGTTGAACGCCCCGACCTCGCGCGCGTGCTGGATCGCGCGCTCGAAGCTGGCCTTGGCGTCCTCCGGCCGGTCCGCGTGGTCGTCGAGGATCGCCATGGTGCCCAGGCCGTCCGCGATCGCACCCGGCGCGTTCGCCGTCTGGCCGTCCGCGATCGCCAGCTCCGCCGCTTCGCGCGCTTCGGCGTCCTTGCGTTGCTGGCGCAGAGAAGAAGCCTTGCCCGCGAACACACGGGCGCGCGTGGGACTGGGCTCGCGGTCCCGCACGAGCTGGAGCGCCTTGGCCAGGACCAGGAAGTGCTCCTCCTCGTTGCCGTCGAGGATCGACAGCGCCTGCGAGAGCCGCAACCAGATCTCGGCGGCCTCCTCCGGCGTCTGCTCGGCGCTGATCGCCTTGGTGGCACTGCGGGCGAACGCGACCGCGCGTTCCGGCTGCCCGGCCGTGCCCGCGACCCAGGACGCGCGCCGCAGCAGCACGGACTCGTCCACATCGGACGGACGATCCGCCTCGGCAACGGCGTTCCACAGGTTGAGGGCTTTTTCCAAGTACCGCAACGACTCCGCGGGCGCGCCGGCGCGTTCGGCCTCCTTGGACGCCATGATCGACGCGTTCAGGGCCGTCGGCAGGTCGTGGCTCTCGAAGGCGTGGTGGGCCAGCGCCGCCGAGGCACCGCGCTCCTCCAGGTGCTGCGCCAGGTGGCGGGCGTAGGCGGCGTGCAACCGGACCCGTTCACCGGGCAGCAGGTCGCCGTAGACGGCTTCCCGGACCAACGCGTGACGGAAGGCGTAGACCTCGTCGTCGTGCACGACGAGCAGGTGGTGCTGGACCAGTTCGCGCAACGCCGCGTCGAACGCGAGGTCGGCCATGCCCGACACCTCGTGCAACCGGTAGTGCCGGACCCGGCGGCCCCGCACCGACGCGACGCGGACGACGTGCTGCGCCTCGAGACTGAGGCTCTCGACCCGGCTGAGCAGGACGTCGGCGAGTGCGGACGGCAACGACCTGGCGTCGTCACAGGTGGCCACCGCGATGAGTTCCTCGGCGAAGAAGGCGTTGCCCTCGGAGCGTTCCGCGACCTGCCGGAGGACGTCCTCGGGCAGGTCGTCGGACAGGGCCTCGACGAACCGGCGGGCGTCCGCCGCGTTGAACGGCGAGAGGTCCAGGCGGTCGACGGCGGACAGCCGGACCAGCTCGGACAGCAAGGGGCGCAACGGATGACTGCGGTGCAGGTCGTCCGCGCGATAGGTGCCGACGACCAGCAGGCGCTGGGAACGCAGGCGGGACAACAGGAACGACAGCAGGTACCGGGTGGACGCGTCGGCCCAGTGCAGGTCCTCGACGACGAGCAGCACGCGCTGCTGTTCGGAGAGATCACCGAGAAGCCCGAGCACGGCGTCGAACAGCTGCAGCTGGCCGACGTCCTGCTCCGGCCTGCGTCCCGGGACCAGGCTCGGCGCGATCATGCCCTCGGTACCGGGCTCGCGTGCGGCCGGCAACGCCAGCTGGGGCAGCAACATCGCGAGCGCGGGCCGGTGCGACACGTCGCTCTTCAACGTGCCCAGCGCCTCGGCGAACGGCAGGTACGGCAAGCCGGTCTCGCCCGCGTCGAGACACCGTCCCATGAGGACCAGGGTGTCCTCGGCGCCGGCGGCCAGCTCGTCGATCAGCCGGGTCTTGCCGACACCGGCGTCACCCGCGAGCAGCACTGCCCCAGCGGCGCCCTCCCCGGCCTTCGCCAGCGCGGCACGCAACCGGTCGAGCTCCCGATCGCGTGCGACGAGGGGAATTCCGGAACCAAGGCGCGCCACAAGGGGCATGCTGTCACACGTCATGAGCGGGTGCTGCTGGGTTTTCCAGAGGTGCGGTGGATCAACCGGCTCAGCCACGACGGCCCGTTGCCGTTCGACCGCTGCCAGTTGCACACCGCGGTACCACGCCGGTAGTCGATTTCCGCCTTGATCGCCTCAGGGGTCCATTCGTTCATGAGCCTGAGGTTCGTCCTGAGGCCTCACCTCAGGCATCGGGCGATCACGCAGTCCTGCCTGCGGAAGCCCTTACCCGACCGTCACCGCACGCGCGCGAGCCAGCCGGGCCCTCACCCCGTCGGCCTCAGGTGCGCCGAGTTCGGTGAACAACGCCAGCGCTCGCTGCCAGTGCGCCGCAGCCCCAGCCGCGCCGAGCTGCTCGAACACCGCCGCGAGCCGGTCGTGCGCCAACGCCTGGTGGTACGGCGAGACGGCGTCGCACGCCACGGCCAACGCCGTACGGGCGGCCGACAGTGCGCCGTCCGTGTCACCGGTCTCCAGCAGAGCCGTGGAGATGTCGGTGTGGCAGGCCGCTTCCCCGCACTGCTCACCGACCTCGTGGTACATCCGCAACGCCACCCGCAGCCACGGCATCGCGTCGTCGAAGCGCTGGGTGCTCAGGTAGAGCAGGCCGAGGTGGTGGTGGGCGTTGGCCTCCGCCCACTTCGAGCCCGCGATCCGCGAGATCTCCATGGCCTCGCGGTAGTGCTCCTCGGCCTCGGCGGCCCGGCCCAGGTCCTGCAACGTGCCGGCGACCGTAGTCAGGGCACGGGCCTGTTGGTGCACGTCCTCTTTGCGGCGCGCCACCTCCAGCGCGCCCTGCTGGGCCTGCAACGCCTCTTCGAACCGTTCGAACTGCAGCAGCGCGACGCCCAGGTTGAACTGCATGACGAACCGGGCGTCGTCGTCGTTCAGGGCGATGGCGGCCTGCAACGCGGCTTCGGTGAGGCGCAACGACGTCTCGCGCTCGGTCCGCAGCCACAGGTACCGCGACAACGTGTACGGCAGCTGCCACGCGTGCACGTGCCAGCCCGACCCCGAGGCGAGCTCGGCGGCGGCGATCAGGTTGGCGCGCTCGGCGTCGAACCACGCCGTCGCGTCCGCGGCACCGGAGATCGCGGGCACGTGCACGGGCCGGTGTTCCGGCGCGACCAGGACGCTGCCGCGGTTGATCGGCAGCAGGCCGTCCGCGAGGTCCGCGCAGTGCAGGTAGTAGTCGAGCATCCGGCCGGTCGCGGCACGGCGTTCGGGCTCGGACAGCTCACCGGCCAGGGTCTTGGTGTAGACGCGGACGATGTCGTGCGCGACGTGCCGGCCGGGTTCGCTGACGGACAGCAGGTTCGCGGCCGTCAACGCGTCCAGCGCGCGTTGGGCCTCCAGCAACGGGACGTCGCCCATGGCCGCGACCACGTGCGGGGTGAGGTCCGCGCCGGGGTGCAGGCCGACGATCGCCAGCAGTCGTGACGGCTCCTCGGGCAACGCACGGCGCGAGGCGTCCAGAGCCGCTCGCACGGTGCCCTCGCCGTCCTCCAGGCCGAGCGCGGCCAGGCGGCCCTGCTCGTCCTGCAGCTCCTCGACCAGTTCGGCGACGCGCAGGCGGGGCGACACCGCGAGACGGGCCGCGGCGATCCGCAGCGCCAGCGGCAGGCCGTCGCACAGTTCGGCCAGTTCACGCAGGGCACCGGCCTCGATGTCGGACCGGCCGGCGATGCGGCCCAGCACGTCGACGGCGGCCTCCGGGTCGAGCATGTCCAGCTCGACCAGCTTCGCCTCGACCTGCGCGACGAGCCCGACCAACCGACGCCGCGACGTCACGACGACGCACGACGGCGCGCCCGGCAGCAGCGGTAACAGGTCGGCCGAGCTGCGGACGTTGTCGAGCATCACGAGCATCCGGCGATCCGCCAGCAACGTGCGCAGCAACGCGGAGCGTTCGTCGACGGAGACGGGGGTGTCGCCGGCCGGCACGCCCAGGGCGCGCAGGAACCGGTTGAGCACCTCGCCGATCTCCAGCGGCTCCCGGTTCGGGTCGTACCCGTGCACGTCGACGTAGAGCTGGCCGTCCGGGAACTCGTCGCGCACGCGGTGCGCCCAGTGCAGTGCCAGCGCGGTCTTGCCCACGCCCGCCGGTCCGGTCACCAGCATCACCGGGCCGTCGTGGCCGCGCAGCAACGCGTCCAGGTAGCCGAGCTCGGCGTCCCGGCCGATCAACGCGACGGGCGCGCGGGGCAGCTGCGCGGGGATCGTCACCGGAGCGGGTTCGGGCGCGGACACCGGCTGCGGCACGCGCACGGGCACCCGTTCCGGCTCGGGACTGTCCCCCGCCAGCACGGCCTGGTGCACGCGGCGCAGTTCGGGCCCCGGCTCGACGCCGAGTTCCTCGATGAGCACGGAGCGGGCCTCCCGGTACGCGGCCAGCGCCTCCGCCTGCCGGCCCGCCTGGACCAATGCCCTCATCAGCAGCCCGTGGCCGCGTTCGCGCAGCGGGTGCTCGACGACCATCAAGCTCAGCTGCGAGACCATCTCCGGGCCCTGCCCGATCGCGAGACCGAGCTCGGCGCGTTCCTCCAGCACCGCCAGCCGGCGTTCGACGAGACGGCCGCGTTCGACGTCGGCGAAGAGACCGGACACGCCGCCCAGCGGCTCGGCGCGGAACAACGCCAGCGCGTCGTCGAGCTCGACCGCGGCTCCGGCCAGGTCACCGGCGGCGCGCATGCGGTTCGCGAGCAGCACTTGACGTTCGAACACGTCGAGGTCCAGGGCACCGGGCTCGACGCGCATCAGGTAGCCGTCGCCCACCGACGTCAGCAGCTCGGCGGGAGCCCTCCTGGCGCGGGCCGGTTCGAGGGCCCTGCGCAGTCCGGCCACATAGGTCTGGACCAGGTTGACCGCACTCGAGGGCACGTTGTCGCCCCAGACGGCCTCGATGATGTGCCCGCGGCTCACCGGTGTGTTGCGCGCCAGCAGCAGGACCGCGAGGACGGCACGCTGCTTCGCCGCACCGAGATCAACCTCTTGACCTGCGCGAACGACCCGGAGAAGGCCGAGAACCTCGAACCGAAGGGGTTCCTCGCCGTGCGTCACCGATCTGTCCTTCGCCTGTGGGCCACCTGGAGCTTGAAGATCACTTCAGTCGGGCTCCAGTCGTGCTGTAGAAGGCATTCTTACGCTTAGCGTGTCCAACCAACCACAGACGGCGAGATCAACGGAAACCCGAGATCCCGGAGTCGGAGCAGGTTGGACCGGACAGCGGAACACCCGCTGCTCCCCATGATCGACGTGGGTCGGCCGGCGTGCAAGGGGCATCCAGCCCGCGGCGGCGGAACGCCGGCCGGCCCACGTCCCCTTACGCGAGAAGGCCCCAGCTGGAACTCCAGCCGGGGCCTTCCTCGTGCATCTGACGATCAGCTGACAAAAGAGCCGGTCTTCGCGGCGGCGAGGAAGGTGTCCCACCCCGCGCCACCGAACTCCAGCCGCCCTCCGTCCGCGTTCTTGCTGTCACGGACGGCAGTGCCGGAGGCGACGAGCGCGATCTCCACGCAGTCGGGCCCACCGGCCGAGGATCGGCTGCTCTTGCGCCACTGCAAGCTTTCCACTCTGTTCACTCCCGATCGCAGTCACGCGAGAGTGCGAGCGATCTCCGTGATCAGGGTTGCCGATTCCCGCGGGGTCTGGGCGGAGCTCACGAGACGCTCGAACATCTCGGCGTAGGAATGGACGTCTGACTGTTGTTCCAGGTAGACGCCGCTTCTGGTGCTTTCGATGTACACCACGTCGGAGTCGAGCTGCTCGGGAAAGCTCAGGATGACGAACGGGCCGTCCATCGCAGCATGACCACCGGCGCTGAACGGCACGACCTGCATCGTGACGTTCGGCAACGCACCGACTTCGAGAAGACGCGCCATCTGCACGCGCATCACCTCGGCGCCGCCGACGAGCCGGCGCAGGGCGGCTTCGTCGATCACGACGTGCAGGCGCAACGGGTCGTCCTCACTGAGCAGGGCCTGCCTGGCCTTGCGCAACCGGACGCGCCGGTCGATCTCCGCGGTGCGCGCGTCCGGCAGCACCTGGGAGATCAACGCCCTCGTGTACGCCTCGCACTGCAGCAGGCCCGGGATCATCAGGCCCTGGTAGGTCCTGATCGAGTCCGCGTCGGCCTCGTACCCCACGTAACGACCGGGCACGATGTCACCGAACTCGTCCCACCACGCCTTGCGGCGGGCTTCCCTTGCCAGCTGGACCAGTTCGTCGAGGGTGGCGGCGTCCGCACCGTAGGCGGTGAGCATGTCCCGCACGTCACGCGGGCTCACCCCCACACGACCCGTCTCGATGCGGCTGATCTTGGAGGCTGAGCACTCCAGGCGCTCACCGACCTCCTCGATCGTCAGCCCGGCCACTTCACGCAGACGCCGGAGCTCGCTCACGAGCCGGCGCTTGCGCAGGGTCGGGCTGCTGCCCCGCATGACTCCTCCTGGGTGCCATCCACGTTCTGGTCGTTCTCAGTTTGAGAGCAAACCAGCGTGTCGCAAAGAGACGTCATCCATTCGTGTACTGCAACTTGCAGATCGCAGGTTCGGCGCGACAGTCTGCATGGGCTGCTTACGTAAGGACTGGAGCTCTGAGCCTGATGGCCGTCACGGTGTTCAGCCAACTGGACAAGTCGCTGCACTCCCACCTGGCCACACTCACCGATCTCGCCGAACGCGGCGACGACCAGACCGCTCTCGTACTCGCCAGGGTTGAGTTGCCGAGGGTGGTCGCGGTGGTGAAGGCGTTGCTCGACGAGCACCAGCCCGACGAGCACGGCCGGTGCGCGACCTGCAAGCGCGGCTGGTTCTCACGGCGAATGCCCGCACCGTGCCGTGCTTATCTCTCGGCTCAGCTGATCCTGACCGTCGTCGGCCAGGAGACTTCGCACGGCAAGCACCTGCGCTCGGTAGGCTGAATTCCCGGAACTCGATAGTTCTTCAGTTCCACCCCGGCCTGGGCCGGCTCCGCACCCCCCGACCGGAGCCGGCCCTTCTCCGTGATCACCTCGCGTGACGGCGCCACCCAAGATCAACACGGTTGGCTGAAAGATCTGTCACAGCACCGATTCCGGCCTCATCATTGAGGGCGACGCGGCCTGATCCCGCCCGACGATGCCTGTGCCGACACGGAGGTGTTCCCGTGCCGACCCCGCATGACAGCGCCGACGAGCTCGCAGCCGTCCGGCCGCGCCGCATGCTGCCTTTAGAGCACCTGGTGGCGCGACTCAGAACGTCGGGCGCCATCTCCTGAGCTCACTCCCCTCCCGCCCTGTGCCGCCGTCGCACAGGGCCATGCCGCCATTCAGCAAGGGACGTCTCGTGAACCATCAGCCCAGGTCCAACACCGGCGACCACACCCCGCACGGTCCACCGCTGGTCCTGAAGCACGACCTGCCCGCGAGCTTCGTGCTGTTCCTCATCTCGATCCCGCTGTCGCTCGGCATCGCGCACGCCACGGGCGCGCCGCTGATGGCGGGCATCATCTCCGCGGTCATCGGCGGCGTGGTCGTCGGCGCGCTCAGCGGGGCACCGCTGCAGATCAGCGGGCCGGGCACCGGGCTCATGGTCATCGTCGCCGGGCTGGTGGCGCAGTTCGGGTGGGCGGCCACCGCGGCGATCACGCTGGCCGCGGGCGTGCTGCAGGTCGCGCTGGGACTCACCGGGATCAGCCGCGTGGTGATGTCGCTGTCCCCCGCCGTCGTGCACGGCATGCTCGCGGGCATCGGCATCTCGATCGCCGCCGGGCAGCTCGTGGTGGTGCTGGGCGGCACGGCGTCGTCGTCCGTGCCCGCGAACCTCGCCCTGCTGGCCGGCGAACTGGCCGAGCCCTCACCCGGTTCGGTGATCACCGGTGCGGTGGCGATCGCGGTCCTGCTGCTGTGGCCGCACGTTCCGCGTGCCTCACTGGTCCCCGCACCGCTGGTGGCCGTCGTCCTGGCGACCGCCATGGCGTTCGTGCTGCGCCTCGACGTCACCCACGTCGACCTGCCGGACAGCCACGCGCTGACGTTCCCGGAGATGCCGCAGGGCAGTGCCGGCACGGTGGTCATGGCCGTCGTCACGGTCGCGCTGGTGGCGAGCATGGAGTCGTTGCTGTCCGCCGTCGCCACGGACCGGCTGCACGACGGGCCGCGCGCCCGGCTGGACAGGGAACTCGTCGCGCAGGGCACCGGCAACGTGCTCGCGGGCGCGCTGGGCGGGTTCCCGATCAGCGGTGGCCTGGCGCGCAGCTCCACGAACGTCGCGGCGGGAGCGAAGACCCGGTACGCCGCGGTCCTGCAGGGTGTGTGGATCGCGGTGGCCGTGCTGGCGTTCACCCCCGCCCTGGAGCTGATCCCGTTGTCCGCGCTGGCGGGCGTGCTGTTCGTCGTCGGGCTCAAGCTCGTGTCGTTCCAGCGGATGCGGAACCTGCTGCAGCACGGGGAATTCGTGGTCTACGCCGCGACCGTCCTCGGCGTCGTCCTCTTCGGACTGCTGGAGGGTGTGGTCGCCGGGCTCGTCATCGCGTTGCTGCGAGCGCTGTACCGGTTGACGCACTGCTCCGTGCGCGTCGAGGGCAACCGGGTGTGCGTGCACGGATCGTTGGTGTTCCTGGGAGTCGGACGGCTCGTGCGCGAGCTGCGCAGGATGCCGCAGCGCGAGACCGTCGTGCTGGAGCTGCACGTCGACTACCTGGACCACGCGTCCTACGAGGCGATCAACGACTGGCGTGAGGGCTACGAACGGCTCGGCGGCCGGGTGCGGGTCGACGAGGTGCACGACACCTGGTTCGACCGGGCGGACCAGGGCAAACCGGGGCGGCTCAAGACGTTGCCCGGCCCGCTGCCGCGCTGGTTCGCACCGTGGTCGCACTGGCAGGGCACGCCCGAGGCCGTCACGCTGCCTTCGCAGCGGGCCTCGGCGGAAACCGACCCGATGCTGCGCGGGATGCACGAGTTCGAACGCCGTTCCGCGCCGTTGGTGCGGCCGTTCCTGCACGAGCTGGCGGTGCGCGGACAGCGCCCCCAGCAGTTGTTCATCACGTGTGCGGACTCCCGCGTGGTGCCGAACCTGATCACCACGTCCGGGCCGGGCGACCTGTTCTGCGTGCGCAACATCGGCAACCTGGTGCCGATGTCGTCCGCCGGTGACAGGTCGGTCGGGGCGGCCGTCGAGTACGCCGTGGAGATCCTGAACGTCAGCACGATCGTCGTGTGTGGACACTCCGACTGCGGCGCGATGAAGGCGCTGGTCAGCGGGTCCGCGCCGCGCGGTTCGCACCTGCGCTCGTGGCTGCGCAACGCCGAGCCGTCGCTGATCAGGTTCCACGCGCCGACGGCGCCCGGCTGCGCGGAACTGCCGGTGGCGGACCGGCTCGCGGTCGCGAACGTCGCGCAGCAGCTGGACAACCTGCTCGGCTACCCGAGCGTGCGCGAGGCGATCGTGGCGGGCACGCTCACGTTGAAGGGCATGTACTTCGACATCTCGAACGCCCGCGTGTACCTGGTGGACCCGGACCGCAACGGGCTCGAACCCGTGCCTGCCCCGGCGTAGAAACGAGATGAGGGGAGCTTTCATAAACCTGAGGTTTATGAAAGCTCCCCTCATCAACAACGAAGGTCGGGGCTAGCAGGTGCCGATCCAGGAGCACTCCACGTCGAAGCGCTCCTGTGCGGGAACCTTCGTGCGGTCCTGCGCCGGAGCCTTGCGCTGCTGCGGCACCGTCTGGACCTGTGGCGAGACCGAGCCGCCCTCCGAGGCCAGGCGCACAGCGATCCTGTCCTCGATGTTCTTCGGGCTGTTGAACAGCAGGACGTTGTTCTGCACCACCGAGAACACGAGGTCACGTCCCGCCGCGGTCTTCACGTAACCCGCCAGGCCCGAGACGCCCGAAAGCGATCCGGTCTTGGCCTTCACGTTGCCCGCGGCCGGGGTGTTCCTCATGCGGTTGACCAGGGTGCCGTCGACACCGGCGACGGGCAGCGAGGCCTGCCACGCGGGGAACCACGGCTTGGTCCTGGCCTTGATCAGCACCGACGTGAGGTCGTCCGGCGAGAACTGGTCGAGCCGCGACATTCCGGAGCCGTCGAAGACCTCGACCGCGTTCGGGTCGACGCCCAGGCCGGACCACTTGGTGCTGAGCTGGTTGATGCCGTTGGTGAACGAGCCGCCCGCGGTCTTGACCAGCACCTCGGCCAGCATGTTGTTGCTGTCCTTGAGCAACGGCACGTTGAGCTCGCGGAGCGTCATCGACGTGTCGGTCGCGAGGACCGTGGCACCGGCCGGAGCCTTTTGCCGCTTCACACCGCCGGTGACGGTGATCCCGCTGGCCTGCAACGCCTTCTGGAACACCGACGTCACGAGGCCGGTCGGGTCCTTGACCGACGAGAGCCTGGTGGCCTCGACGGACGTCGACCCGCTGACGATGATGCGGTTCGTGCCGTGCTCGCGTTCCACGAAGAGGCCGGCGTTGCCGGTCGTCGCCGTGGACACGACCTGCACGTGGTCGTTCGCCGGTTCGGTCGTGACGACGGCCGGGGCGCCCGCCGCGGCGCCCGGCTTGACGCGCACGACGACCGTGCCCGCGCTGAACTTCGCGTCCGGCGAGAGCGTGAGCGCCGACGTCTCCGCGCTGTAGGAGAACGGCTCGTCGTCCCACGCCCAGCCCGTGCCGTACGGCTGCGCGTCGAACTTCGTGTCGTCGATGACCAACGCGCCGTTGACGGTCGTGACACCGCTGGCCTTCAACGTGTCCGCGAGCTGCTGGTAGCGCAGCCGGGACATCGTCGGGTCGCCACCGCCGCGCAGCGCCAGGTCGCCGTTGAGCGTCGACCCGGACTTCGTGCCGCTCGACACGAGCTCGGTCTTCCAGCGGAAGTCCGGGCCCAGCAGGTCCAGCGCCGTCGTCGTGGTGAGCAGCTTCATGTTCGACGCCACCTGGGAACGCCTGCTGCTCTGCCTGGTGTAGATCACTTCGCCTGTGGCGGCGTCCCGCACGACCAGGCCGACGTCCGCGCCCTTGAGCGCGTTGTCGGCCAGGATCGTGTCGAGATCAGCCGTGAGCGCCTCGTTGCCGACCGCCACGGCGCCGCCGCTGGACGTCAGGGACACCCCTGCCGCCACAGCGACGACCGCCCCCAGAACTCGAAATTTCACGCTTCCACCTCTGATCGATCACCCGACCACAACGTGTGGAAGCTACCGGGCTTGTCGGTGCGCCTGTACGTGTGCGCCCCGAAGAAGTCCCGCTGTCCCTGCACGAGCGCGGCGGGCAGCCGTTCGGAGCGAAGTCCGTCGTAGTAGGCCAAAGCGGACACGAAGCCCGGCGTCGGCACGCCGGATTCGACCGCACGGACCACGACCCTGCGCCAGGCGGCCTCGGCGTTCTGCACCGCGTCGCGGAAGTAGTCGTCCACCAGGAGGGACGCGATGTCCGCGTTCGTGTCGTACGCCTCGCGGATGCGGTTGAGGAACTGCGCGCGGATGATGCAGCCACCGCGCCAGATCGTCGCCATCGCACCGAGGTCGATGTCCCAGCCGAAGTTCTTCGACGCCTCGCGCATCATGTCGAAGCCCTGCGCGTAAGCGACGACCTTCGACGCGTAGAGCGCCTGGCGCACGTCGTCGACCAGCTCGGCGTCCGGCTTCGCGACGACCTGGCTGGCACCGAACGCGTCCCGCACGGCCTTGCGCTGGTCGGTGTGACCGCTCAGGCTGCGGGCGAAGACGGCCTCGGCGATACCGGTGACCGGGACGCCCAGTTCCAGCGCCTCCTGCACGGTCCAGCGGCCGGTGCCCTTCTGCTCGGCCGCGTCCTCGATGACCTGGACGAGCGGCGTGCCGTCCGCGTCGACGTGCTTGAGGACCTCGGCGGTGATCTCGACCAGGTACGACTCCAGGTCGCCCGAGTTCCACTGCGTGAAGACCTCGGAGATCTCGGCCGGCGTCTGCCCGCCGATGCGGTTCAGCAGGTCGTACGCCTCGGCGATGAGCTGCATGTCGGCGTACTCGATGCCGTTGTGGACCATCTTCACGAAGTGCCCGGCGCCGTCCGGCCCGACGTGCACGCAGCACGGCTGACCGTCCACCTTGGCCGCGATCTCCTCGAAGACCGGCCCGACGTGCTTGTAGGACTCAGCGGGACCGCCCGGCATGATGCTGGGGCCGTTGAGGGCGCCCTCCTCGCCACCGGAGATGCCGGCGCCGACGAACAGCAGCCCCTTCTCCTTCAGCGCGGCTTCACGGCGGCGCGTGTCGTTGAAGTGGGCGTTGCCGCCGTCGATGACCATGTCGCCGGGCTCCAGGAGCCCGCTCAGCTCGTCGATGACGGCGTCGGTCGGGCCACCCGCCTTGACCATGATGATGATCTGGCGCGGCGTCTGCAGGCTGTCCACCAGGTCCTGCAGCGTCTCGGCGCCGACGAAGTCGCCCTCGTGGCCGTGCTCGTCGAGCAGGGCCTTCATCTTCGCGGGCGTCCGGTTGTGCACGGCAACCTTGAAACCGTGCCGCGCGAGGTTCCGCGCGAGGTTGCTGCCCATCGTGGCAAGACCGGTGACCGCGATACGTGCTTTGCCTTCCGTCATAGGCGACAGCCTGCCGTGTTCTCCGCCTTTGCGCGAGACGTCACAGGGTGTTCTCAGACTCCGTTTTGCCAGGTGAACCGCGTCACGTGCCGGTACGTATTGCTAGGCGTAAGTTGGCTTCATGACGGAATTCACGAGCGTGGGACGCTCGGCGACCGACCGTGCCTCCAGGTACGGATCGCAGCTGGTGAAGCACTTCACGGCCAAGGACCTCGAAGGGTCCTGGGAGGACACCCGCGGCTTCGTCCGCTTCTCCGCCGGGCTGGCGGAGTTCGAGGCCGCCGACGACGGCTTGATCATGCGTGTGGTGTGCACGTCGGAGGAGGACGTGGCACGCCTGCGCGACGTCGTCGAACGGCACCTGGTCCGCTTCGGGACGCGCGACGAACTGTCCGTCACGTGGGACTCAGGTAGCGAGAACTGACGCCGCCAGCCCGATGAGAGCGGTCCCACAGACCCGCTCGAACACCGCGCGCGTCCTGGGCCGGCTCAGCAGCCTGCCCAGCTGACGAGCGGACGGCACCACGATGACCCAGAACACCGCGAACACGCCGACCGTGACGGCGCTCAGCACCGCCGCCTGAGGCAGGGGCGCGGCGTTCGGGTCCATCGCCTGCGGG
The DNA here is from genome assembly GCF_024648825.1 of Lentzea californiensis. Taxonomy (GTDB): domain Bacteria; phylum Actinomycetota; class Actinomycetes; order Mycobacteriales; family Pseudonocardiaceae; genus Lentzea; species Lentzea californiensis. The sequence continues at coordinate 432,631 of NZ_JANBBE010000002.1, read as the reverse complement.
ATGAGGCTCAGGAACGTGAGCATCACCTTGGGGTTCAACAGATCGCACAACATGCCGCGCAGGAACACGTTCTTCTGCCGCGGTTGTTCGGCGAGCGGCTTGCTGGCGGTTTTGAGTGTCATGAAGCCGATGTAGGCGAGGTAGACCGCGCCGATCGCCTTGACCGCGAACAACGCCGTCGGCGCCGCCGCCACGAGCGCGGACAACCCGACCGTCGCAAGCGTCGCGTGGATCAGCAGCCCGGTGAGCACACCCAGCGCCGCCTCGACGCCCTTGCGGAGGCTGCGGACCGCGTTCCCCATGACCAGTACGAAGTCGGGACCGGGCACGACCGTGATCACCACGAGTGCCAGCAGGAACGACGTCCACGCGATGTGCATGGCGCAGATCCTCTGTGGTTCGTTCGTGTGGATTCCAGCAGGTCAGTACGATGTTCGGTTATGCGCGAACAAGCCGAACTCGATTCGGTCGACTGGCACATCCTGGAGGAGTTGCAGAACGACGCCACCCTGCCGAACCGCGCTCTGGCGGAGATCGTCGGGCTGGCGCCTTCTTCGTGCTTGCAGCGGGTGCGGCGGCTGCGCGATCTGGGTGTGATCACCGGGTGCCACGCCGTCGTCGACCCGGCTACCACCGGACTGCCGTTGGAAGCCGTGATCTCGGTGAACGTGCGACCGCACACCCGGACCGTGGTGGCCGGGTTCCGGGCGTTCGTGATGGCGCAGCCCGAGACCCGGTCGATCTTCCACGTGTCCGGGCAGGCGGATTTCCTGCTGCACATCGCCGTTGCGGATTCCACGCACCTGCAGGCGTTCCTGATGGACAAGATCGCTTCGCGGACCGAGGTGCGGAACCTGACCAGCTCGGTGGTGTTGGAGCGGGTGGAGACGCGTGCGTTGACGCCGCCGGCGAACCTGCGGCCCACGCACCGGCGGCGGAAGGCTTGAGCGTCATTCCCAGCACGACCGGCCGAACCGCCACATCCCGTTCGCTCTTGGTCATTCAAGGGCGCGAACCGGCGCCCGGAAGGACTACCGGCGACGGACCAGCGCATCGAGGTCGAACACGAGCGGGGACGGACGACTCAACTCGACCTTGCCCGTCGCGTCCTCGGCCACCTGGTACACGCCGTCCACGAGGTCGAACGCGGTCAAGGTGATCGGCTCGTCGAGCTCGACCAACCAGTAGTGCCGAATTCCGGCCTTGGCGTACTGCGTCGGCTTGGTGACACGGTCGACTCGCTCAGAGCCAGGCGAGACGATCTCGACAGCGAGCACCACGTCCGACGCCATGAAGCGCTTGGGCTTGCGTTCCGCGGATTCCGTCGTGACCACCACGACATCCGGTTTGCGCACCGTGGGCCGATGCGACTCGTCGATCACGACATCGACGTCGTCGAACGCGGTCAGGTCTTCCGGAAGCTGCTCGTCAAGCCAATACGCGAGCCGGTTCTGTGCCCTCTGGTGATGAGGCAAGGCGGCAGGTACCACGTGTGGAACTCCATCTACGAGCTCGAGGTTCTTGTCCTCTGGCATCGCGTCCCACTCGTCCAGGCTGATCAGGTGATCAGGCCACGCTTCAGCGCTCACGTGATCACCCTTCTCCCGCCTCATCGGAGTCTCTTCCGCCACCAGCTCCCACCAGCCTCCCGATTGGAGATCCTCCATGCCATCACTCGCAAGCGTGGTTCGAACTCACTCGCCGTCCTCGGAAGACTTGATCACCCGGATCAGCCCTTCCTGCACCACCGTGGCCACCAACTGCCCGTCCTGCGTGAAGAACCGCCCAGTGGCCAGCCCACGATTCCCGGACGCCGACGGCGAAGTCGTGTCGTACAACAACCACTCATCGGCCCGGAAAGACCGGTGGAACCACATGGCGTGGTCCAAAGAGGCGCCGAGAACCTTGTCCAGCCCCCAATAAACACCGTGCCGCGCCAGAACCCCGTCCAGCAGCGTCATGTCCGACGCGTAGGTCATCACGCAGAGCTGCAGCATCGGGTCGTCCGGCAGCTTGCCGTCGGCCTTCATCCACACCTGTGACGCGGCCTGGCCCGGGCCGTCCTCGCGCGACTCCCACGGGGGCTCGGTCACGTAGCGGACGTCGATGGGGCGCGGGAACTTCAGGTTCACCAGCGGGTAGCTCTTGGCGGACTCGGTCCACGTCGGCAGCGACTCGGGGTCGGGCACGTCGGGCATGTCCGACGAGTGCTCGACGCCCTGCTCCTCCTGCTGGAAGGACGCGGACAGCGAGAAGATGGCCTTGCCGTGCTGCACCGCGACGACGCGGCGGGTGGTGAACGAGCGGCCGTCGCGGATGCGGTCCACCTCGTACACGATCGGCACGCGCGGGTCGCCCGGCCTGATGAAGTACGAGTGCAGCGAGTGCACCCTGCGTTCGACCGGGACGGTGCGGCCCGCGGCCACCAGGGCCTGACCGGCCACCTGGCCGCCGAACACGCGCACGGGCGACTCCGCGGGCGAGACGCCGCGGAAGATGTTCTCCTCGATGCGTTCCAGGTCGAGCAACGCGACCAGGTCGTCCACTGCGGATTGTCCACTCAGGCCCGACGGGCTCGAAGCGGCGGCACGGGCGGCCTCAGTCACTGCGGAACTCTCCTCGGTCTGGGCAAGGCACCGGCCCTGCTCCCGGCACACGTCCAGTATGCGGGAGCAGGGCCGGCATCACGACAGGCCTGACTGAGAGTCAGAGCACTTACGCGTGGTCGTCCTCGCCCAGGCGGTGCACCCGGATGAGGTTGGTGGACCCGATGGTGCCGGGAGGCGATCCGGCGACGACGACCATGAGGTCGCCCGCGGAGTAGCGGCCGATCTCGATCATGGCCACGTCGACCTGGCGGACCATCTCGTCGGTGGACTCCACCCTCGGGACGATGAACGTCTCGGTGCCCCACGTCAGCGACAGCTGCGAGCGCACCGACGGCTCCGGCGTGAACGCCAGCAGCGGGAGGTGCGTGTGCAGGCGAGCCAGCCGGCGGACCGTGTCACCGGACTGCGTGAACGCGACCAGAGCCTTGGCGTTGAGGCGCTCGCCGATGTCGCGGGCCGCGTACGAGATCACGCCGCGCTTGGTGCGCGGGACGTGGGTCAGCGGCGGCACGACGACCGACTCGGTCTCGACGGCCTCGATGATGCGGCCCATCGTCTGCACGGACTCGATGGCGTAGCGGCCGACCGAGGTCTCGCCGGACAGCATCAGGGCGTCCGCGCCGTCGAGCACCGCGTTCGCGACGTCGGAGGTTTCGGCGCGGGTCGGGCGGGAGTTCGTGATCATCGAGTCGAGCATCTGGGTCGCGACGATGACCGGCTTGGCGTTCTCGCGGGCGATCTGGATCGCGCGCTTCTGCACCAGCGGGACGTGCTCCAGCGGCAGCTCGACGCCCAGGTCACCGCGGGCGACCATGACGCCGTCGAAGGCGAGGACGATGGCCTCGAGGTTGTCCACGGCCTCCGGCTTCTCGATCTTCGCGATCACCGGGAGCCGCTTGCTGCCCGCGCGGTCCATGACCTGGTGGACCAGGTCGATGTCCGCGGGCGAGCGCACGAACGACAGGGCGATGAAGTCCACGCCCAGCGAGAGCGCGAACTCGAGGTCCTCGATGTCCTTCTCGGACATGGCGGGCACGGAGACGTCCATGCCGGGCAGCGAGAGGCCCTTGTTGTTGCTGACGGGTCCGCCCTCGGTCACCTCGCAGACGACGTCCGAACCTTCGACGTCGACCACCACGAGTGCGACCTTGCCGTCGTCCACGAGCATGCGGTCGCCGACCTTGGCGTCCTTCGCGAGCTCCTTGTACGTCGTCGACACGCGGTCGTGCGTGCCCTCGACGTCCTCGACGGTGATGCGGACGATGTCGCCGTTGTTCCAGTCCACCGGACCCGCGGCGAAACGGCCGAGGCGGATCTTGGGGCCCTGGAGGTCGGCGAGGATGCCCACGGCACGGCCGGACTCGTCGGCTGCCGCGCGGACCATGTCGTAAACCTGCTTGTGGTCGGCATGGCTGCCGTGGCTGAAGTTCATCCTGGCCACGTCCATACCGGCTGCTACCAGGTCACGGACCTTTTCCGGCGTGCCAGTGGCGGGACCGAGGGTACAGACGATCTTTGCGCGTCGACTCACGTGTAGAGAGAGTAGACCCCGTTCCTGGAACGATCCCGAACTACTCCTCGGTAATGTTCTGACAATGGGTCGAGTACTTCCGTTCGTGATCGCGGCGTCGCTCAGCGTCGTCGTGTTGTTCACCCCCGCGTCAGGTGTGCCGAGCTCTCCGCCCGGCACGGACAAGGTGGTGCACACGGTGCTGTTCGCCCTGCTCGCGTTCACCGGCCTGTACGCGAAGATTCCTCACATTTTGCTCGCGCTGGTGGCCTACGCAGGCATTTCAGAAGTACTCCAGCAGGTCATCACGCCGTTGCACCGCAGCGGCGACGTGCTGGACGCGCTGGTGGACGTGCTCGGGATCGGTCTCGGCTGGGCTATCGCCTCGGCTGTTCGCTCACTCCGACGTGGTCCTCGCACCACGCGTTGAACTCCCTGAGCTGCCTCCACGACTTGCGCACGCGGTCGAGGCAGCCCGGCTCGTGCAGCACGTCGTCCGGCTCCCACACCTTGCGCACGTAGATCGACCGGTGCCGGAGCAGGTCGAGGTGCGGGTGGTCGTCGGCGAACCCGCGCGGCTTCGACTTCATCACGTCGCCGGCCAGTTGCCAGCCCTGCTTCAGCAGCTTGTCCACGATCTTGCGCAGCAGGACGCCGTGCGCGTCGACCGAGGCCCGGTAGCGGGCGAGCTGGTCGGACTGCATGTGGAACGAGCCGCCGCCGGTCATCAGGCCCTCGGGACTGAGCTGCACGTAGTACGCGCCGCCGCCGCGACCCTTCTCGATCACGGCGCCGCAGTGGTCCTTGTACGGCGTCTTGTCCTTGGCGAACCGCACGTCGCGGTACGGGCGGAAGATCTTGCCCTCACCGAACTCCTTCTCCAGCGCGAGCATCAGCGCCTCCATCGGGGCGCGCACGTCGCGCAGGTAGGTCTCCTTGTTGTCGTCCCAGTACGCCTTCGAGTTGTCGAGGACCAGGCCGTCGTAGAAGTCAATGGCGTACTCGCCGAAACCGTCGAACGTCACCGAGTCAGCCTAGGCGGATCGCCCATGTGCGTGAAAATTCGTTTGAGTGCGCACAACCAGGCCATAATTCGATGAATGCCCCGCCGTATCAACGCGCTCGCGACCTGGCTCCTCCGACTCGGGCCGGACGAGGTGGCCGCGGTGCTGATGCACCGCCGTGATGTCGCCGACCGCCACATCCGGACGCTGAAGGACCTGGCGACGCAGCTGACCGACTCCGATTCGGTGCACGCCGCCGAGGACACGCTCGACCAGGGCGCGATCGACCTGCTCGGTGTGATCGTGGCGCAGAACAACACCGGCACGGCCGACACGGTGTGCGCCGAGCTGCGGTGCTCGGCCGGCGACTTCGAGCGGGCGTTCGGCGAGCTGAGGCAACGGGCGCTGGCCTGGCCCGAAGGACCGCGGCTCGTCGCGGTGAACTCGGTGCGCGCGAACGGCGCGGCGGAGGGGCGGCTGACGTCGCGGCCGAAGGCCCCCGGCACGCGCAGGGCGTCCGAGACCTCACCGATCGTCGCCGCGATGTCCACTGTGGACGGAGTGGCGCGGCTGCTGGCGCACTGCGAGCAGGACACGTTCGACGCCCGCTACACCGGTGGCGTGGCGACCGTGGAGATCCGGCGGGTCGCCAGGGCGCTGCGGGTCGCGGACGGCGTGCTGCGGCTGTGGCTGGAGCTCGCGGCCGAGGCGCAGCTGCTCGGGGTGGAACGGTCGCGGCTGCTGCCGACCACGCAGGGCGACGCGTGGCTCGGCTCGCAACCCGGGCCGCGGCTCTCGGCGCTGGTCGCGGCCTGGCGGAGGATGGACTGGCGGCCGGAGCCGGACCTCGCGCGGGCGGCGTTGCGCGACTACACCGGTGCCGCCGGGCTGGCGCTGCGGCGCGGTGTGCTGGAACGGTTCTCCGCCGAGGAGGCCTTCACGAACACCGGTGAACTCGTCGAGGACCTGGCCTGGGAACGCCCCGCCGTGCACGACCTGCGGGCGACGGCGGCGGTGATCGGTGAGATGGAGTCGCTGGGCCTGGTGGCCGGTGGAGCGCTCACGCCGCTGGGGGTGGCGGTGCGGCAAGGCGGGGACGTCGACGGCGCGGCCGCCGCGTTGATGCCGGCGGCGACGGAGAAGGCCGCGTTCCAGACGGACATGACCGCGGTCGTGAACGGGCTGCCGTCGCCGGAGCTGAGCGCGACGCTGAACCTGGTGGCGGACCTGGAGGACAACGACGCGGCACGGGTGTGGCGGCTGTCCGCCGGCACGGTGCGGCGCGCGCTGGACACAGGACTGTCGGCCGACGAGGTGCTCGCGCGGCTCGCAGCAGTGTCCGAAGCCGCTCTGCCGCAGGTGATCGAGTACCAGGTGCACGACGTGGCCAGGCGGCACGGGCAGCTCACGGTGACGGACGTGGCGAGCTGCGTGCGGGCCTCGGATCCCCTGCTGCTGCAGGAGATCGTGAAGTCGAAGCGGCTCGGTTCGCTGAAGCTGCGGTTCCTCGCGCCGACCGTCCTGGCGTCGGACCGGCCGATGGCCGAGACGCTCGCGGTCTTACGCCGGTGCGGGTACGCGCCGACCGGGCTGGACGCGGGCGAGAAGTCCGTCGCGGAGACCGTCGAACGGCTGCGGGCACCGGCTCGTGGCGAGCGCCGCGAGGAACGGTGGTGGCGCACCGAGATGAACGACGTGGAGCTGGCCCAGCTCGCGGTCCGGCTGGTCGAGCAGGAACGGCCGAGCGCGGGGCGGGGCACCCCGCGGGCCGACGCGGCGCGGATCCTGCGCGACCAGAACGTCTTCCTGCGCGACGAAGAGGTCGTGCTGCTGTCCTCCGCGCTGGTCGACGGGAGCCGCGTCGAGATCAAGTACGCGAGCGGCCCGCGCCAGACCGAGACGCACGTGATCGTGCCGGCCAAGCACCTCGAAGGTGTGCTGAGCGCGGACTGCGAGGACGGTACGAGCCGGGAGTTCTCCATCGGGCACGTCCGCAAGGTCGCGCTGCCGGAGTGAACAGCGCCTCGAAGAACTGCGTCAGGGCCTGACCATCACCACCTGATGTCGGCGAGGCCGTCCAGCGGCTTGCGCTCGGTCTCGCCCAGCAGTTGCACCGACGCGGTGTCGGCGGCGTGCAGCTCGGCCGGGAACGTGAGGCTCACGCGCTTCTCCAGCTCGGTCAGCGACACCTGGAACACCCGGAACTCGTCCAGGTCGAGGGCCTCGGCCAGCACGATGTTCTGGGTGAGCAGGAACGCGCTGCAGCGCAGTTCGCCGTCCACCACGAACGCGATCGCCTTGTAGAACTCGCGCGGGATCGCGACGCTGCGGAAGATCCTGTCGTCGGCGTTGAAGACCGGGCCGCCGTAGACGCTGACCTTGAGGTTGTCGACGTCGACGTCCGCGAGCACCGCGTCCTCGAGCCTGCCCCAGAGCCCTTCCTTGGTGCTCTGGTTGAAGTCGTCCATCTGCGGCGTGATGTTCGTGAAGAAGAACGAGTCCCTGTTCGCCTTCTGCGCCTCGGCCTTCGGGCCCCAGCACAGGTCGGCGCGGCGGGCGAGGTGGCCGCGGTCGAGCCGGTTGTCGCGGTAGAGCTCGTCGCCGGTCTGGAACGCGGCCGGGATGCGCGGGTCCTTGACGAACGGGATGCCGGTGCGGCTCAGCGCCTTCATCTCGCCGCCGTCGATGTTCCACGCGACCCAGCTCGCGAACTTGCGGGACTTGCTCATCGCGAGCGAGAAGTGCGTGTAGTCGATCGTGGTCGAGCCGTCGAGCTCGACCGCGTCGGCCGCTCCCGACTCGGTGAGGACGGGGATCCCGGCGGTGGTGCCGAGGAACTTCGCGTCGAAGCCTGCGCTGGTCATGTGTCGCCCCCTACTGGTTCATCTGCAGGGTCGACATCTCCCACAGGGCCGTTAGCCCGGTACACCCGAACGGCCCAGTGTTCACCAGCTCTTCCAGGCGAGTTCTCCGGCGAAGCGCTGGGGAGGTGCCGCGACCACGCGGTCGCGGCACCTCCCGCCTACCTGCCGACCAGTTCGACGGTCCTGCCCGCCCGCCGGGACTGGTCCACCCACTGGTCGATGGCCTGCCCGCAGGCCTGGTCGAGGTGCCGGACCCCGCTCAGGTCCATCCGGACGTGCTCCCGGTCGACGCGGTCGAGCTCGTCCAGCAGCACGGGCAACCGCAGGAACGTCGCGTTGCCGCGCAACGCCACCCCCTCCGGCGTCACGACGACCGACAGCCTGGACACGTCCCACGCCGTCTTGACGACGGCGGCCAGCAGGCCGGCCACGGTGCCGGTGAGCAGGTCGGTGCCCACGATGAGCCCGGCGGTCAGCACGAAGATGAAGCCCTCGGCCTTGTCCGTGCGCCACAACGTGACCACCTCGCGCAGCCCGAGCAGCTTCCACCCGGCGTGCACCAGCACCGCCGCCAGCACGGCGACCGGGATGAGCGTCAGCAACCCCGGCAGCAGCACCACGAACAGCAGCAGCCACACGCCGTGCAGCACCCTGGACGCCTTCGTCCGGGCTCCGGCCGACACGTTGGCCGCGCTGCGCACGATCACGGCCGTCATGGGCAACGCGCCGAGCAGGCCGCAGAGCGTGTTGCCCACGCCCTGCGCGACCAGTTCCTTGTTGTACCGCGTGCGCGGCCCGTCGTGCATGCGGTCGACGGCCGCGGCGCTGAACATCGACTCGGCGGACGCGACGAGGGCGAACACCACCGCCGTGCCGATGACCCCGGTGTTCAGCAACGAGAAGTCGGGCAGGTGCACGTCCGCCGACAACGTGCCGACGTTGATCCGGTCGACCGGCGAGGCGAACGCCGCCGCCAGGCCGGTGCAGACGACCACGCCGACCAGGATGCCCGGTACGACGCGCATCGGGCTTCGCTGCCACAGCAACATGATCAGCACCGTGAGCAGGCCGAGTGCCAGTGCGACCGGCGAGACGACCAGGTGCCTGAGCTGACCGAGGATCAGCACCAGGCCGATGCCCGCGAGCATGCCCTGCACCACGGACGGGGAGATCGCGCGGAACCAGCGTCCGCACCTGGCTAAGCCCAGCGCCACCTGCAGCAGGCCGGCGCCGAGCACGATCACGCCCAGCGCCGCGATCCCGTGCCGGGAGACGGCGTCCGCCACCAGCACCGTCAAACCGGCGGCCGGTCCGCTCACCTGCATCGTGCTGCCCGGCAGCAGGCCGACGACGATGCCGCCGACCACGCCGGTCACGATGCCGAGCTCGGCCGGCACTCCGGACGCCACCGCCACGCCCACGCACAGCGGCAGCGCCACGAGGAACACGACGACCGATGCGCCGAGATCGGTCCAGTACTTCTTCATCACGTCGGAACCCCTACAGCGGAAGGAAGGCGTGCTCGGCACACGCGGAGACCTGGCCGGTCTCGATGTCGTAGAACCAGCCGTGGACGCGCAACTCACCCGAGGCGACCTTGTCCGCCACGAACGGGTACGCCAGCAGGACCTCCAGCTGGGCGCGCACGTGGTCCTGTCCTTCCGCGCGCATCGCCGGGTCGGACGACGTGCGCGGCCGCCCGGGACGCAGCCAGCCGCGCATGGCGGGCAGGTGGTCGATGCCACCGCCGTGCAGCGCGCCGACCGCACCGCAGTGCGAGTGGCCGCAGACGACGATCTCGCTGACGCCGAGCTGCAGCACGGCGAACTCGATCGTGGCCATCTCACTGCTGGGCGCGGTCAGCGAATAGGGCGGGATCACGTTGCCCGCGGTCCGGAGTTCGAACAACGAACCGGGCTCGGCGCCCGTGATCGCGGCCGTCACGATGCGCGAATCGGCACACGTGATGAACATCGTGGTGGGTTGCTGACCTGCGGCGAGCTTGCGGCCGAGCGCACGGGAACGCGATGCGGCGTGTGCGCGGGCATGCTGAACAAAGCGATGGAAGTCCATGGGAGTCCCTCACTGCTAAGTGAAAAGTGTTCGATTTACCGGCGGGTCGGGGACCGCTCAGTTCCGGAACACCTGCAGCGCGGGAGGTGTACGCCAGACCACCATTGGTTCGGCATTGGACACGAGAACGAGAACACCGGGAACGGCGCGCGGGGTGAACACCGTGAAGAACGTCGGACGGGCCACGCTGGACGTGCGGTCGACGGACGCGACCAGCAGGCGCAGGCGGCTCGGCTCGCGCTCCTCGCGAGGCGCTTCCTCCTTGGGGGCAGAGGTCTTCGACTTCGGCGGCGGCGCGCCGATCGACACGGTCGAGACGGCCGGGGTGAGCACGGCGCACAGGGCGACGACGACGGCGAGAAGAACACTGCGCATGCTTCACCCCCCGACTGAGTTGATCTACAGCTATCAGTTTCGCCCGAAGTGGACAAGCTTCGCGATATACGAGACTGAGTTCGCCCGCATCACACAGAAATTTCACCCGAAAGTGTTTCCGGTTTCACGGAAACGTATGTATGCACAGAGTGATCCTCGCGCGTTGGAGATGTGCCAATTAGTGGACAACCGGCCACCGATCCCTGCCAGATCTGCACAATCGGTGACCGAATGCCAAAGGAGGCCGTCGTGGCGAGGGTTTTCATCAGCCACGCGACGCAGAATGTGGCGATCGCGACACAGATCCGGGACTGGCTCGACCGAGACCACGAAACTTTTCTGGAAGTTCATCCCGACGACGGGATTCAGGTGGGTGAAGCGTGGCGCGAGCGTTTGCACATCGAACTGCGCAAGGCGGACGCCGTCGTCTGCGTCGTCAGCGAGGCGTCGGTCGTGTCGAGCTGGTGCACCGCCGAGGTCGCCATCGCGGACGCGCTCGGGTGCCTCCTGCTGCCGGTGCAGCTCGGCGGCGTCATCCACCCGCTGATCGGGCACCTCAACCACATCCCGCACGCCACCGCCCGCGAGCAGCTGGAGAAGGCGCTGCGGCAGTTCGACGCCGGTGGCCGCAAGCTCGCGAAGGACCAGGAGCCGTTCCCCGGCCTGGACGCGTTCAGCACGGCGCTGAGCGCGGTGTTCTTCGGCCGGGACACCGAGACGCGTGCGCTCGCCCGCAGGGTGCGCCGCGGACCAGGCCTGCTCGCCGTCGTCGGCCCGTCCGGCTGCGGCAAGTCGTCGCTGGTCCGGGCAGGTCTGCTGGCCCAGCTGGCGGACGACCCGCGCTGGCTCGTCATGCCGCCGTGGCTACCGGGCAACGACCCGCTCGACGCGCTCGCCCGCGCGGTGCGCAAGACCGCCGAACGCGTCGGCCTCGGCTGGACGCTGGCCGAGACCAAGGACCGGCTCGTCCTCGACGGGCTGCGCGGCGTGGCCCAGGAGCTCGTGGACGAGGACCGCAGGCTGCTGATCACCATCGACCAGGCGGAGGAGCTCTTCACCCGCACCGGCGAGAAGGACCGCCAGATCGTCGCGAGCCTGCTCAGGGAAGCGTTTGCGGACAACGTGCGGGTGATCGCCACGCTGCGGTCGGAGTTCCTGGACGACCTGCGGGCGTTGCCCGAACTGAGCGGCGTCCACCTCGGCGGCTACGTGCTGGCGCCGCTGGCGAGAGAGGTCCTCAACGTCGTGATCACCGGCCCTGCCCGCGTGGCCGGGCTCAAGGTGCACCCGGAGCTCGTCGCGCGCCTGGTCGAGGACACGGCGAGCGGTGAGGCACTGCCGTTGCTCGCGTTCACGTTGCAGCACCTGGCGATGGGCGTGCCCCGAGGCGGCACCCTGTCCAGCGAACGGTACGAGCACCTCGGCGGCGTGCACGGCGCACTCGCCCGTCACGCCGACGACGTGCTCGACAGCGCCGTGGCGGAGACCGGGACGGGCAAGGAGGACCTGCTCGCCCGGCTGGCGTCCCTGGCCACGCTCGACCACACCGGCAGTCCGACCCGCAAACGCGTCAGCCTGGCCCAGCTGGACGCCCACACCCGTGACGCGTTCGAGGTGTTCGTCCGGCACCGCCTGCTCACCGCGAGCGGCGACCAGCAGGGCCGCTGGATCGGCGTGGCGCACGAGGCGTTGTTCACCGAGTGGCTGCCGCTGCGCGACGCGATCGACGAACGCCAGATCGGCCTGCGCGCGGCCCAGTCCGTCGAGCTGGACGCGTCGCAGTGGACAGAGGGCGAGCGCGCCGACCACCTGCTGCTCAACGAGGACACGTTCGCCGCCATCTCACCGCTGGTGGCCGACGACGACCTCTCCCCCGACGCCCTGCGGTTCCTCGCCGTGAGCCGCGACCGGATCCACACGCTGCGGCACGAACGCCGGCGCGACCGCAGGCGCACGGTCAGCTGGCTGGCGGTGTTCCTGGTGGCCGCGGTCGGTGCGGCGGGACTCGCCGCCGCCCAGTGGTACAACGCCGGCGTCGACCGCGACAAGGCGACAGCGCGCGCACTCGTCGCGCAGGCACAGGTCGCGCGCGTTTCCTCACCGCGGCTGGCACTGCGCCTCGGCTTGGCGGCGCACGCGGTGGCGCCCAGCCCGGACACGAGCGCCGAACTGGCCACCACGTTGCTCCGTTCGTTCGGAGAGGCGGCGCCTGGCGGCCTGTCCGTCCGCGCCTGCGAGGTCGCGGCCGGTGGCCTCAGCCCGCACGAGTGGCGGAAGCACCTGCCGGAACTGGCCTACCGCGACACCTGCCCGGCTAGCGGGTGATGCCGAACTTCTCCTCCACCAGGTCCCAGAACGCGGGCACGGCCTCTTCCACCGGGGCACCCCTGAACTCGCCCTGGATCGGCCACATGTGCCCGACCCTGAAGAAAGGCGAACGCCCCGCGCGACTTCGTTGTCGCGCGGGGCGTTCATGCTGCTCCCCGCAGGCCGGACGCCGTTGTCAGACCACAGCGAGCGGAAGCTGGTTCGGGATCACCGGCGAAGGCAGGTTCGAGGAACCCGTGAGGAAGCTGTCCACGGCGTTCGCCACGGACCGCCCCTCCGCGATCGCCCACACCACGAGCGAAGCGCCGCGGTGGGCGTCGCCGCAGACGAACACGCCGGGCGCGGTCGTCTGCCAGTCGGAGCCGCACGAGATCGTGCCGCGCTGCGTCAGGGAGATGCCCAGGTCGTCGAGCAACCGCATGTGCTCGACGCCCTCGAAGCCGATCGCCAGCAGGACCATGTCCGCGGGCAGCACCTCGACCTCGTCGGTCAGCGGCACCACGGAACGGCGGCCGGACGAGTCCTTCTCGACGCGCACCTGCTGCAGCTCGATGAAGCGCACGTGGCCGTCGTCGTCGCCCACGAAACGCTTGACCGCCACGGTGAAGCGGCGTTCGCCGGCCTCCTCGTGCGCGGGGTACGTGCGCAGGATGTGCGGCCACACCGGCCAAGGCGAACGGTCGTCGTCGCGGACCGACGGCGGCATCGGGTACTGGTCGAGCTGCGTCACGGACAGCGCGCCCTGGCGGGTCGCGGTGCCGTAGCAGTCGGCGCCGGTGTCGCCACCGCCGATGACGATGACGTGCTTGCCCTCGGCCGAGATCGCGGCCGGGCCGTCGCCTTCGACGGCGCGGTTCGCGGGGACCAGGTGGTCCATCGCGAGGTGCACGCCCTGGAGCTCACGCCCCGGAGTCGTCTTGTCGTCACGGCCCCGCAGCGCGCCCACGGCGAGCACGACCGAGTCGAACTGGGAGCGCAGCTCCTCGACGGTGATGTCGACGCCGACCTCGCAGCCGGTGACGAACTTGGTGCCCTCGCGGCGAAGCTGCGACAGGCGCCGGTCGAGGACCTTCTTCTCCATCTTGAACTCGGGGATGCCGTACCGCAGCAGGCCACCGAGCCGGTCGTCCCGCTCGTACACCACGACCTCGTGGCCCGCGCGGGTCAGCTGCTGCGCGGCGGCGAGTCCGGCGGGGCCGGAACCGACGATCGCGACGCGCTTGCCGGAGGACACCGTCGCCTGGGCCGGCTGCACGTAGCCGTTCTCCCACGAGACGTCCGCGATGGTCTCCTCGACCCGCTTGATCGCGACGGCACCACCGGCGTCGTGCGAGATCGACAGCACGCAGGCGGCCTCACACGGTGCCGGGCACAGACGACCCGTGAACTCCGGGAAGTTGTTGGTGGCGTGCAACCGGTCCGAGGCGAGCTCCCAGTCGCCGCGGCGCACCAGGTCGTTCCACTCGGGGATCAGGTTCCCGAGCGGACAACCCGCCGTTCCGCTGTGGCAGAAGGGAATGCCGCAGTCCATGCACCGCGTGGCCTGCGTGCGCACGGCGTTGTTGCGCTCGACGGGGTCCTCGTGGAGGTAGACCTCGTTCCAGTCCTGCAACCGTTCCGGCTTCGGACGCTTCGGCGCGTCGGACCGGGTGTACTTCATGAATCCCTGTGGATCAGCCACGAGACGCCTCCATGACAGCCGCGTCAACGTCCCGGCCCTCGGCGCGGGCGAGGCGCATGGCCTCGAGAACGCGCTGGTAGTCACCGGGCATGACCTTCGTGAACGCACCGGCCCGGCGGGTCCAGTCACCGAGCAGCGACGCGGCGACGGCAGAACCAGTCGCCTTGTGGTGCTTGGTGACGGCGTCCTTGAGCCAACGCAGGTCCTCGGCGCTGAGGCGCTGCAGATTCACCATCTCCTGGTTCACCGACAGGGGATCCAGGTCGAGCACGTACGCGATGCCACCGGACATGCCGGCCGCGACGTTGCGCCCGGTCGGCCCGAGCACCACTGCCCGGCCACCGGTCATGTATTCGAACGCGTGGTCGCCCACGCCCTCCGCCACCAGCAGCGCGCCGGAGTTGCGGACGCAGAAGCGTTCGCCGACCCGGCCGCGCAGGAAGATCTCACCGGACGTGGCGCCGTAGCCGATCACGTTGCCCGCGATCACCTGGTCCTCGGCGCGGAACGGCGCGTCGTCGTGCGGACGGACGATGATCCGCCCGCCGGACAGGCCCTTGCCGACGTAGTCGTTCGCGTCGCCGACCATCTCCAGCGTGATGCCGCGCGGCAGGAACGCGCCGAGCGACTGGCCCGCCGACCCGGTCAGCTTGACCCGGATCGTGTCGTCCTCCAGGCCCTCGCCGCCGAAGCGGCGGGTGACCTCGGCGCCGAGCAGCGTGCCGACCGTGCGGTTGACGTTGCGGACGGGCAGTTCCAGGGTGACCTGGTGCGCGTCCTCCAGCGCCGCCTCGGCGAGCTGGATCAGGGTGCGGTCCAGGGCCTTGTCGAGGCCGTGGTCCTGGTCGCGGATCTTGCGCTTCGCCGTGGGGTACGGGGTCTCCGGCACCTCGAAGACGGGGTCCAGGTTCAGGCCCGCGGTCTTCCAGTGCTCGATCGCGTCGTCCTTGTCGAGCAGCTCCGCGTGACCGACGGCCTCGTCGATCGTGCGGAAGCCCAGCTCGGCGAGGATCTCGCGAGCCTCCTGCGCGATGAACTCGAAGAAGTTCACGACGTGGTCGGCCTGACCGGTGTAGCGGGCGCGCAGGTCGGGGTTCTGCGTGGCGACGCCGACCGGGCACGTGTCCAGGTGGCAGACGCGCATCATCACGCAGCCCGCGACGATCAGCGGTGCCGTGGCGAAGCCGAACTCCTCGGCGCCGAGCAGAGCCGCGACCACGACGTCGCGGCCGGTGCGCATCGCGCCGTCGACCTGGACGGTGATGCGGTCGCGCAAGCCGTTGAGCAGCAACGTCTGCTGGGTCTCGGCGAGGCCGATCTCCCACGGCGTCCCGGCGTGCTTCAGCGAGTTCATCGGCGAAGCACCGGTGCCGCCGTCGTAGCCGGAGATCAGCACGACGTCCGCGTGGGCCTTGGCCACACCGGCGGCGACCGTGCCGACACCGATCGACGAGACGAGCTTCACGTGAACCCGCGCCTGCTCGTTCGCGTTCTTCAGATCGTGGATGAGTTGCGCCAGGTCCTCGATCGAGTAGATGTCGTGGTGCGGCGGCGGCGAGATCAGGCCGACACCCGGCGTGGAGTGCCGGGTGCGCGCGACCCACGGGTAGACCTTGAAGCCGGGCAGCTGGCCGCCCTCGCCGGGCTTCGCGCCCTGCGCCATCTTGATCTGGATGTCCGTGGAGTTCACGAGGTACTCGCTCGTGACGCCGAACCGTCCACTCGCGACCTGCTTGACCGCGGAACGGCGCTCCGGGTCGTACAGGCGCTCGCGGTCCTCGCCGCCCTCACCGCTGTTCGAGCGACCGCCGAGGCGGTTCATCGCGATGGCGAGGGTCTCGTGCGCCTCGGCCGAGATCGAGCCGTACGACATGGCGCCGGTGTTGAAGCGCTTGACGATCGAGCTGACGGGCTCGACCTCGTCGATCGGGATCGGCGTGCGGCCCTCGCCCCGGAACTTGAACAGACCGCGCAACGTGCCGCCCTGCCGGGAGATGCGCTCGACCTCCGCCGTGTACTGGCGGAAGACGTCCTCCTTGCGCGTCTTCGTGGCGTGCTGCAACAGGAACACCGTCTCCGGCGTGAACAGGTGCAGCTCGCCTTCGCGGCGGTACGAGTACTCGCCGCCCACTTCGAGCCTGCGGTGCGCGCGGTCGGTGGGGTTGTCCGGGTACGCGCGGCGGTGGCGCACCGCCACCTCTTCGGCGAGCACCTCCAGGCCGGCGCCGCCGAGCTTCGACTGCGTGCCGGTGAAGTACTCGTCCAGCAGGTCGTTCGACAGGCCGACCGCCTCGAAGATCTGCGCCGCGGTGTAGGCGCCGACGGTCGAGATGCCCATCTTCGACATGATCTTCAGGACGCCCTTGACGAGCGCCTTGACGTAGTTGCGCACGGCCTTGTGCGCGGGCACGCCGGTGATGGCGCCCTGGCTGATCAGGTCCTCGATCGTCTCGAACGCGAGGTACGGGTTCACCGCGGCGGCGCCGTAGCTCAGCAGCGCGGCGACGTGGTGGACCTCGCGGCAGTCACCGGACTCGACGACGAGCGCGACGCGCAGACGTTCCTTGGTGCGCACCAGGTGGTGGTGCACCGAGGAGACGAGCAGCAGCGACGGGATCGGCGCCATGCGGTGGTCGGAGTCGCGGTCGCTCAGGACGAGCGTGCGAGCGCCGTTCGCGATGGCCTCCGACGCCTCGCGGCGCACGCGCTCGATCGCGGCCGTGAGCGCCTCGCCCCCACCATCCACTTCGTACAGTCCGGACAGGACGGTGCAGGCGAAGCCCGGCAGGTCGCCGTCGTCGTTGATGTGGATGAGCTTGGCGAGCTCGTCGTTGTCGATGACCGGGTAGTCGAGCGTCACGTGGCGGCACGAGACGGGGCCGGGGTCGAGCAGGTTCTGCTCGGGGCCCATCACGCGCTTGACGGACGTGACGATCTCCTCGCGGATCGCGTCCAGCGGCGGGTTCGTGACCTGCGCGAAGTTCTGCACGAAGTAGTCGTAGAGCAGCCGGGAGCGCTGGCTGAGCGCCGCGACCGGGGTGTCCGTGCCCATCGAGGCCAGCGGCTCCATGCCCATGATCGACATGGGCGTGAGCAGGATCCGCAGCTCCTCCTCGGTGTAGCCGAAGGTGAGCTGGCGGCGCACGACGGACTCGTGGCTCTGCACCACGTGCTCGCGGTCCTGCAGGTCGGCCAGGTCGAGCAGGCCGGCGTGCAGCCACTCGTCGTAGGGCGACTCCGAGGCCAGCGACGACTTGAACTCCTCGTCGTCGATGATGCGGCCCTGCGTGGTGTCCACGAGGAACATGCGGCCGGGCTGCAGGCGGCCCTTCGCGACGACCTGGTCGGACGGCACGTCGAGCACACCGGTCTCGGATGCCAGCACGACGCGGCCGTCGGCGGTCTGCCACCAGCGGGCGGGACGCAGGCCGTTGCGGTCGAGCACCGCGCCGACGAGCTCACCGTCGGTGAACGTGACACAGGCCGGGCCGTCCCACGGCTCCATCAGCGACGCGTGGAACTGGTAGAACGCGCGGCGCTTCGGGTCCATCGTGGCGTGGTTCTCCCACGCCTCCGGGATCATCATCAGCACCGCGTGCGGGAGGCTGCGGCCGCCGAGGTGCAACAGCTCCAGCACCTCGTCGAACGACGCCGAGTCCGAGCCGTCCGGGTTGCAGATCGGGAACAGCCGGGCGAGGTCGCCCGGGATGAGTTCGCTGTCCAGCAACGCCTCGCGGGCCCGCATGCGGTTGCGGTTGCCGCGGACGGTGTTGATCTCACCGTTGTGCGCGACGAACCGGAACGGGTGCGCGAGCGGCCACGAGGGGAAGGTGTTCGTGGAGAAACGACTGTGCACCAGCGCGATCGCCGAGTACAGGCGCTCGTCGTGCAGGTCGGGGAAGAACGCCGGCAGCTGCGCGGTCGTCAGCATTCCCTTGTAGACGATCGTGCGCGCCGACAGCGACGGGAAGTAGACGCTGCCCTCGTGCTCGACCCGCTTGCGCAGGCAGAACGCCAGGCGGTCCAGGGCGATCCCGGCCTCGTCCCGCGTGCCCTTCACGAACAACTGCGCGAAGTGCGGCGCCACCGACATCGCGGTCGGGCCGACATCGGCCGTCTCAGGATCGACCGGAACGTCGCGCCAGCCGAGAACCACGAGGTTCTCCTGCTCGGCGATGCGTTCGATCTCCTGCATCGCGGTGACGCGTTCTTCGGGTTCAAACGGCAGGAAAGCGATTCCCGCCGCGTAATGGTCGCGTTCCGGGAGCTCGAACTCGACCACAGCACGCAGGAACTCGTCCGGCAGCTGCAAAAGAATGCCAGCACCGTCGCCCGACGTGGGCTCGGCGCCGGCGGCGCCTCGGTGCTCCAGGTTCGCCAGCGCTGTCAAGGCATCGCTCACGATGCCGTGGGAACGCCGGCCCTGGATGTCGGCCACCATGGCGACGCCGCACGCGTCGCGCTCATCAGCCGGGTCGTAGAGACCCTGGGGGCCGGGGATGGCGGAGAAGATCACTGCGCAGACCTCCTTCGTCGTCCTCGCTAAAGAACAAAGTCCTCGTGCTCAGACCTCGAACCAACAGGTGGGAGCACGGGACGACGATGGCCCGCGTGTTGACGCGACTTTAACAGCCGCGAAACCCAGGGACACCCGCCAATGGGTGATCTAGGTCATGGAACTGTAACGATTCCCGACCGGAGAACGACATTGCGGCCAACGTCGGCGTTCGTTACAGCCGGGTAAGCGTAACCGAACGTTCAACTTCGGCCAGCTCGATGAGAGTTGCGCGACATTCCCGGTTTGCCAGTGGATGAGCCGGGTACTGACATGTTTTGGCTGTTCAGCCGCCTGCCGTCCCAGTTAGCGGACGCTCACCTCCTCCAGTCGGAGTCGAGCGGGCGCCGTCCATTCGGGCAGAGCGGGATTGTTCCCTGCCAAACGAGACCGAGGCCCCGTTCACCCCGCGCCGCATGCGGGGAGAGCGGGACCTCGGCATACATGGAGGTCTGAGGTCTCGTGGCCGGAGGCGGGAAGAGTCGCCTCCGGCCACGGACGTCCTCAGTGAGCCGCGACCGGCTCCTTCTTGTCCTCGCCCTCGGCGCCGGTCTGCTGGGCCAGCAGGTCGTCGACGTCGACGCTGTCCGGGTTGTTGAGGACGTACGTCAGGCGCTCCTTGTCGAGGCCCTTCTGCCAGGCGGCGACCACGAGCGACCCGACACCGTTGCCGATCACGTTCGTGATGGCGCGGGCCTCGGACATGAAGCGGTCGATGCCGACGATCAGCGCGATGCCGACCGCGGGGATGGCCGAGTGGGCCTCGAAGGCCTGCAGCGAGGCGGCCAGGGTGACCAGGCCGGCGCCGGTGACGCCCGCCGCGCCCTTCGACGCGATCAGCATGAAGAGCAGCAGGCCGATCTGGACGCCGATCGACACGTCGTTGCCGGTGGCCTGGGCGATGAAGATCGCGCCCATGGTCAGGTAGATGCAGGTGCCGTCGAGGTTGAACGAGTACCCGGTCGGGATGGTGAGGCCGACGACCGACTTCTGGGCGCCCGCCGCCTCCAGCTTGACCATCATGCGCGGCAGCACGGACTCGGACGACGAGGTGCCGAGCACGATCAGGATCTCGTCCTTGATGTAGCGCAGGAACTTGAAGAGGCTGAAGCCCGCGAACTTGGCGACCAGGCCGAGCACCACGATGACGAACAGGATGCAGGTGGCGTAGAACGAGCCCATCAGCCACAGCAGCTTGCCGAGCACGCTGCCGCCGAACTTGCCGACGGTGTAGGCGATGCCGCCGAAGGCACCGATCGGCGCGACGTACATGACGATCTTGATGATGCCGAACATCACCTTGGAGAGCGTCTCCATCGCGGAGACGACCTTGACGCCGCGCTCACCCATGCCGGCGACCGCGACGGCCACGAGGATGGCGACCACGAGCACCTGGATCAGCTGGCCGTCGGTGAACGCGCTGACGAACGACTTGGGCACCAGGCTCAGGATGAAGCCGGTGATGCCCGTCTCCGCGGTCGAGGCGGACTTCAGCGTCGCGTCGGCCTGGCTCGCGTTGAGCGCGATGTCGCCGCCGTGGTGACCCGGCTGCACGATGTTCACGACGATGAGACCGATGGCGAGCGCCACCGTGGTCATCGCGGTGAAGTAGAGGATCGTCTTGAGCGCGAGCCCGCCCGCCTTGGCGAGGTTGCCGAGGCCCGCGATGCCGACGATGATCGTCGCGAAGATGGTCGGCGCGATGACGACCTTCACGAGGTTCACGAACAGGTCGGCGAGCCACTTCATCTCGGACGCCTGTTTGGGGAACAGGAAGCCGACGGCAGCGCCCAGCACGATGGAGACCAGCACCCAGAAGTAGAGGTGCTTGTAGATCGGTTTGCGCCCTGTGGTCGTGGTGGCCACTGTTCCTCCTTGAACTACGTGTTGGACAGAGAGTGAGCCGCGCCACCTGACCCGACAAGCCGACCTGAGGAAACTTCAGACAGCCCTGACGTAACAGCTAGGCTTCATCGGTGTCGCTCAGCCGTCGCACGCTTCTGCTAGGGGCCGGACTGGCTCTTGCCGGGTGCACCCCGCGCAGGGTCGAGGCACCCGCTGAGCTGGTGCTCGCGACCGGTCCCGAGGGCGCGGTGTTCCGCGAGGTCGGCGGGGCCCTGGCGGCCGCGCTGGCGGAGCAGTTGCCCGGCACGAAGGTCACCGCCATCCCGACGGCCGCATCGGTCGAGAACCTCCAGCTGCTGCGCTCGGGTGAGGCCCAGCTCGCGCTGTCCTCTTTGGACCCCATCGACGACCCGCAGAGCGTCCGCGCGGTCGGCCGGCTCTACGACAGCTTCATGCAGATCGCGGTCCCGGCGGGGTCACCGGTCCACGCCTTCGGCGATCTCGCGGGCAAGCGCATCTCGTTGGGTCCCATCGGTTCCGGCACGGAGTTCACCGCCAAGCGGATGCTGGAGTTCTTCGGGTTGTCCGCATTGGACGAACGCATGGCGCACGCCGAGGCGTCCCGCCGCGTCGCGGACGGGTCGCTGGACGCGATGCTGGCGCTGACCGGCATCCCGACGCCCGCGATCACCGACCTGCAGGGCGACGTGCGGCTGGTCAACATCCCGCAGGAAGCGGTCAGGCTCGCCGAGAAGTACAAGGGCCCCTACATCCCGGCGACGATCCCCAGCACCACCTACGAGGGCGTGGCGGCGAACCAGACGTTCGCGGTGCCGAACCTGCTGCTGGCGCGTGAGTCGCTGAGCGCGGACGTCGTGGAGGTCGTGACGCGCACGGTGTTCACCGAGACCGCGCGGATCGTCGAGGGCCACCCGGAGGCGTCGCGGATAAACGTCCGCACCGGCATCGCGACCGGCCTCGTGCCGCTGCACGACGGCGCTATGCGCTGGTTCCGTTCCGTGAAGCGCTGAGGGCGACCTTCACGTCCAGTCCCGGATCCGCGTCGTGCAGGGTGAGCGTGCCACCGGCCGATTCGATCAGCTCGGCGCAGATCGCGAGCCCCATCCCGGTGCCCGCGATGTTCTGGTGCTTGGTGGCGCGCCAGAACCGCTGCAGCGCGAGCTCGCGCTCCTCGGGGCTCAGGCCGTCGCCGTTGTCGACGACGTGCAGCTCACCGTGCTCGCCGGTGATCGTGACCTCGGTGGCGTTGGCGAGCCGGAAGGCGTTGCTGACGAGCTCGTCGAGCACGCTGCCGAGGCCGCCGGGCGGTTCCTGCATGGTGAGGCCCGCCGGCACGTCGATCCTCAGCGTGACACCGGACCGGCTCGCGAGCGCCTGCCAGGCCGCCCGGTGCGTCGCGAGCAGCTGGTCGATCTCGACGGGCTCGGTCTGCCGCGCGCTGTCGAGCCTGGTCGCGGCGAGCAGCGTGTCGAGCACGCGCCCCATCTCCTCGGCCTCCTCGACCGCGATCTGGTGCGCTTCCCGCGCGAGCTCGCCCTCCACGTGCGGTTCGAGGTTGTCCACGGCCAGCCGCAGGCTCGCCAGCGGGTTCCGCAGCTGGTGCGACGCGTCGGCCACGAACGCCTTCTGCCTGTTCAGGGCCTTGCCGACGACGTCGACCATGGTGTTGAAGCTGCGCGCGAGCCGTCGGAGCTCCTGCGGCCCGCCGACCTCGTCCGCCCGCACGTCGAGGTTGCCCGCGGCCACGGCGGCGGTGGCCTCGTCGAGCCTGCCGACCGGCCTGAGCACCCACCGCGACATGGGCCAGGCGGCGGCGACCACGGCCAGCATCGGCGCGAGCCCGGCCAGCGCCATCAGCCCCCACTGCCGCAGCACCTCGGTCCGCAGGCCCCCCGTCTGCGAGATGGTGACGACCGCGGCCACCACCTCGCTGTCCCGCCCGACCGGCTCGACGACGACCATCGGCCCGGTGCGCCACGGCCAGCCCGTGTACTCGGGCTCGGGCCGCACGCCGCCGTTCAGCGCCGTGTTGAGCGACTTCAGGACCTCGCGGTCGTTGCTGGGGTCGAACCCCTGCCGTGACGCCAGCAGGATCCGCTTGTCGGCGCTGACCAGGGCGACCGGGATGTCGTAGAGGGTGTCGTAGCGCTGGATCTCCTGGCTCAGCGCCTCCAGCCGGTCCGACTGCAACGCGCTCTCGCCGAGCGCCGCGAACCTGCTCGCGTCGCTGAGGCGGTCGAGGTAGGTCGTCTGGGTCTCACGCTGCACGACTGCGGACGCCAAGGGGATGCCGAGCGCCGCGACCAGGGCGACGAGCAGCGGAACGGTGATGACGAGCAGTCGGCGGAGCATCGGTTGTGATTGTTCCGCAACGGACTGTGGATGTCTCTCGGACACTCGTCACGTGGCGAGCCGGTAGCCCACTCCCCTGACCGTCTCGATCTTGACGTGCCCGCCGAGCTTGCCTCGCAACGCCGCGATGTGCGTGTCCAGCGTCCGCGACGGCGCCTCCCAGTGCGCCTGCCACACCTGGTCCACGATGAAGTCGCGGCTCACCACCTCGCCCTTGCGGGTCGCGAGGAGCGCGAGGAGGTCGAACTCCTTGCGGGTCAGCGAGAGCGGCTCACCGTCCACTGTGGCGACCCGCGTCGAGGCGATGATCCGCAGCGGTCCGATCTGGAGCGGCCCCTCGGCCTCCGGCTCCGCCCGGTGCGTGCGCGTCCTCCTCAGGACGGCCTCGATCCGGGCGAGGAGCTCGGACGTGCCGAACGGCTTCACCACGTAGTCGTCGGCCCCGGCCCGCAGGCCGAGCACGCGTTCACGTTCCTCGCCGCGCGCGGTCACCGTGATGACGGCGGTGCCCGGCCGGTGCCGCAACTCGCGCAACACGTCCAGGCCGTCGCCGTCGGGCAGGCCGAGGTCGAGCAGCACCACGTCGGCGGGTGCGGCACGCAGCGCGTCGGCGGCCGTGGCCACCCGATGCACCTCGTACCCCGCGTGCCGCAGCGCGGTCAGCAGGCCTCGGGCCACCCGGTCGTCATCCTCGACGACGAGCACGCGCACAGATCACTCCGGTTTGACGGATTCCGGGAAGTTCTTCTTGTCCTTCTCGGCGACGTCGGCCTCGGTGTCCTCGGCGACGCCCTTGTCCTCCACGGCTTCCGCTTCGGTCGCGTCCGCCGTCTCTGCCACGGGATCTCCGCCTGTCCCGCGCAGCGCGGCGACATCCTCACGCTCACCACGGGACTTGGCGATGACGAAGTACGCGACCGCTCCGAAGAACACGATCGCCGACACGAACACGTTCACGCGCGTGCCGAAGATCAGCGTCGCCTCGTCGGTGCGCATGATCTCGATCCAGAACCGGCCGACCGTGTAGCCCGCGACGTAGAGCGCGAAGACCCGGCCGTGGCCCAGCCGGAACTTCCGGTCCGCCCACACGATCAGCAGCGCGACACCGAGGTTCCACAGCAGTTCGTAGAGGAACGTCGGGTGCACGACCTGGATCGGCGTGTGGTCGATGGCGATGCCCGCCAGCGCGTCCTCACGGCCCTCGGGCGTGACGCGGCGGTAGATCTCAAGCCCCCACGGCAACGTCGTGTCGCCGCCGTAGAGCTCCTGGTTGAAGTAGTTGCCGAGCCGCCCGATGGCCTGAGCGAGGACGATGCCGGGCGCGAGCGCGTCCGCCATCGCCGGCAGCGGGATGCCCCTGCGGCGGCACGCGATCCACGCGCCGACGGCACCGAGCGCGATCGCACCCCAGATGCCGAGGCCACCGTTCCAGATCTCCAGCGCCGCGAGCGGGTTCTTGCCCGGCCCGAAGTACTTCTGGTTGTCGGTGATGACGTGGTACAGCCGCCCGCCGACGAGGCCGAACGGCACCGCCCACACGGCGATGTCCGTGACCTCACCCTTGATGCCGCCGCGGGCGACCCAGCGGCGCTCACCCCACCAGATCGCGGCGACGATGCCGGCGATGATGCACAGCGCGTAGGCCCTGATGGGGAGTGGACCGAGGTGCCAAACACCGCGGTCGGGACTCGGGATCGTGGCCAGAAGGGCGTCCAACACGGCGCCCACCGTACCGGTCGGCCCGTGAGGGTCCCGTGGGGGCGCTCGATCGTTATCGAGCCCGAACCCTGTCGGTGCCGATCACTAGAATAGAAATCGGGGGTACCCGGCCTGGCGCGTGTGTGTGGTAGCAGCGCATAGGCGCGTTGGGCTCGAACTCTGGGACGCCGGGCTGTGCGGCTGTGAGCCGCTCGTCGGACAGCGGAACGGTGCCCGTTCATCCACCTGCGGGCCGAACGTCCAACCTCAGGGTTCATGATCGTGTAGACCCGAGCCGGGCGGACCGAGCGTCACGGACACTTCCCCGAAGCGAGCCCTCCTGCCGTGCCCACCGCCGAGCACGAACCGAAATACTCGGACGCGGTTCTGGGCGGACTCCCGAAAGGTCGGACATGACGGTCCTGGTGGTCGGCGGCGGTATCGGCGGGCTGGCGACGGCGCTCGGGCTCGCGCGGGCCGGGGTGCGGGTGACGGTGCTCGAGGCCGCGGCGGCGTTCGAGGAGATCGGCGCCGGCATCCAGGTCGGGCCCAACGGGTTCCGCATGCTCGACTCGCTGGGCGTGGGTGCCGCGGTGCGGGCTCGCGCCGTGCACGTGGACGAGTTGCGGCTGCGGTGCGGGGTGTCCGGGCGGCAGATCGCCGGGTTGCCGGTCGACGCGGGCTTCCGGGAGCGGTTCGGCACCTACGCGGTGGTGCACCGCAACGACGTGCTCGCGCCGTTGCTCGACGCCTGTCAGAACGATGAGCGGATCGACCTTCGGGTCAGCAGCGGTGTCGAGGGCTACATGCAGGACGCGAACGGGGTCACGGCGGTGCTGCGGTCGGGCGATCGCGTGCACGGGGACGCGCTGATCGGTGCCGACGGGCTGCGGTCGGCGGTGCGGCGGCAGCTCGTGGGCGACGGGGATCCGCAGGTGTCCGGGCACACGACGTTCCGCGCGGTCATCCCCTCGCAGAAGGTGCCGCAGTCGTTGAAGGAGAACGTGGTCACGCTGTGGGCGGGGCCGCGCTACCACGTCGTTTGGTACGTGATCGCCGGTGGACGGTTCGTGAACCTCGTAGCCACCACGGACAGCGGAGCCACGGAGCCCGTGAACGGCAAGCCCGTCGAGCACGCCGAGGTGATGAAGCACTTCACGCCGTTGTGCGACGACGCCGCTCGGATCATGGAACTCGCCGGCGAGTGGCGTGCGTGGGTGCTCTGCGACCGAGTGCCGGTCACGAACTGGCAGGACTCACGCGTCGTGCTGCTGGGAGACGCCGCCCATCCCGTGCTGCAGTACGCCGCGCAGGGCGCCTGTCAGGCGCTGGAGGACGCCGTCTGCCTATCCTCCGTCTTCGACCCTCAGGACGTGGCCGCCTCTTTTGCGCGGTACGTGACGCTCCGCTCGGAGCGGACCGCGCGCGTCCACCACGCCTCGAGGGCTATGGGTCGGGAGGTCTACCACCCAGCCGGCGATGCGGCTGCGGCCCGCGACGCGATGTTCGCCTCGTGGACCATCGCCGAACTGCACGAACGGCTGGAGTGGCTCTACGGCTAGAACTTGATGGTGACCGGGAAAGGCCGTTCGATCGTCAGCACCCCGGCCTCACTGGTAGCGATCTCGACGTATTCGGCGCCTTGGAGTTCGAGCAGTGTGGCCTCGACTTCCCGCTGGCTCGGGTCGACCATCAGGTAGTACTGAACGCCCGCGCTGGCGTACAGGCCGCGCTTGAGGCCTTCGTCGTTCAGCCGCGTGCTCGGTGAGAACACCTCGCCGACGAGCACGACATCGGAGACCGGGAACATCACGCCGGCTTCTCGCGGCCGCACCACGGTGAAGTCCGGAATCACCAGACGGCCGCTGGAAAGCAGCACGTTCAGCTCGATCGTCGCTTCGAGATCGGTCGGACAGGCACCGACCAACGACCCGTACGCACGCCCCACCAGCTGCTGGTGCCGGTAGGACCCCAGCGGGCTCACGAGAAGCATCCCGTCAACGAGTTCGATGCGCTGGCTGTTGTCCTCGGGCAGCGACAAGACGTCATCGAGCGACCAGGGACCCACGTGCCTCGGCAACAGGTACTGGGCTGGTGCCGTCTCTGCTGGAGCTGCCACTGGGCATCACCTCCGAAAACCGCCCGGCGAGTACCAGTGTGGCACGCCGGGCGAATGGCTGGCTTGTACATGAGCCCACGTTCGCAGCTCAGACCGACAGTCAAACGGGGTTTTGGTCCCAACCGACCTGGATTCACTCGATCAGGTGTTCGAATCCATGTCATGCTCTTGGAGGAACGTCAAAGGCTCCGAAAGGAGGCAAGGCTCCCGGCAACTGCACAGCCGCCATCCCGACAACCACTCAATGGCGAGCACGATGTTCGACCCGTTCAAGCAATTCCGCGCCACCCGACAACCGAGAAGTGAGGCCGTCGCTGCAAAGGCGGCTTCGCAAGCGACACAAAGCAAAACCGCCCGGCCATCAGGCCGCGCGGCTTCACGAGACGCAAAGGAGGTTCAGACGGGAGCGACAGCCGATCGCACACCCTTGGCGAGGTCAGCGGCCAGCGCGCGCACCGCGGCATCGCTCTCGCCCGCGGCCGACACGAACGCCGACCCGACGATGACGCCGTCCGCGAACCCGGCGATCTCGGCGGCCTGCGCACCGGAGCGCACACCCAGCCCGACACCGATGGGCAGCGTGGTGTGTTCACGAACCCGCGCGACGAGAGCGGGAGCGGCGGACGACACGACGTCACGGGCGCCCGTGACGCCCATGACCGCGGTGGCGTAGAGGAAACCGGATGAGGCACGCGCGGTCATCGCGATGCGCTCCTCGGTCGACGACGGCGCCACCAGGAACGTCCGGTCGAGGCCATGCGCCTCGGACGCGGCCATCCAGTCATCGGCCTCGTCAGGCACGAGGTCGGGCGTGATGATGCCGAGACCGCCGGCGGCGGCGAGGTCGCGCGCGAACGCGTCGACGCCATAGCGCAGCACCGGGTTCCAGTACGTCATCACGACCGCACGCCCACCGGCGTCGGACACGGCAGCCACCACGTCGAACAGGTCCCGCACGCGGAAACCCGCGGACAGCGCCTGCTCGGCGGCGGCCTGGATCGTCGGGCCGTCCATCACCGGGTCGGAGAACGGCAGGCCGACCTCGACCAGATCGCACCCGGACTCGATCATCGAACGGAAGTGGGCCTTGGAGCCCTCGATCGTCGGGAAGCCCGCGGGCAGGTAGCCGATCAGCGCAGCACGCGACTCGGCCCGCGCGGCGGAAAACACGTCGGACAACGACATCAGGCCTGTCCCCCGTCAGCGAGGCCGAAGTACTTCACGGCCGTGTCCATGTCCTTGTCACCGCGGCCGGAGAGGTTCACGACCAGGAGTCCGTCCGGTCCCAGCGACGGTCCGAGCTTCAGCGCGCCCGCGAGCGCGTGCGAGGACTCGATCGCCGGGATGATGCCCTCGGTGCGCGAGAGCAGGGCGAACGCCTCCATGGCCTCGGCGTCGGTGACCGGGAAGTACTCGGCGCGGCCGATGTCCTTCAGGTGCGAGTGCTCGGGACCCACGCCGGGGTAGTCGAGACCGGCGGAGATCGAGTGCGCCTCGGTGATCTGGCCGTCGTCGTCCTGCATGACGTACGACATCGCGCCGTGCAGCGAACCGGGCGTACCCGCCGTCAGCGTCGCGCCGTGGCTGCCGCTGTCCAGGCCGGAGCCGCCGGGCTCGACACCGACCAGGCGGACGTCCGCGTCGTCGATGAAGCCGTGGAAGATGCCGATCGCGTTCGAGCCGCCACCGACGCAGGCGACGACGGCGTCGGGCAGCCGACCGGCCTTCTCGAGGATCTGCTCGCGCGCCTCGATGCCGATGATCCGGTGGAAGTCGCGGACCATCAGCGGGAACGGGTGCGGACCCGCCGCCGTACCGAGCAGGTAGTGCGTCTCGTCGACGTTGGCGACCCAGTCGCGCAACGCCTCGTTGATCGCGTCCTTCAGGGTCCGCGAGCCGGACTTCACCGGGATGACCTCGGCGCCCAGCAGGCGCATGCGGGCGACGTTGAGCGCCTGGCGCTCGGTGTCGACCTCGCCCATGTAGACGACGCAGTCGAGGCCGAGGAGCGCGCACGCGGTCGCCGTCGCCACGCCGTGCTGGCCGGCGCCGGTCTCCGCGATCACGCGCTGCTTGCCCATGCGCTTGGTCAGCAACGCCTGGCCGAGCACATTGTTGATCTTGTGGGAACCCGTGTGGTTGAGGTCCTCACGCTTGAGCCAGACCCGTGTACCGGCGTGCTCCGCGAACTTCGGGGCCTCGGTCAGCAGCGACGGACGGCCCGCGAAGTCCCTCAGGAGGCGCTTGAACTCGTTCACGAACTCCGGGTCGAGCCGCGCCTTGTCGTACTCGGCGGCCAACTCGTCCACCGCGGCGATCAGGGCCTCCGGGACGAACCGGCCGCCCCACGGGCCGAAGTGGCCACGTGCGTCGGGATCATGCGGTGTGGGCGTGAACTGGCCCATCGGGTAACTCCTCTGGCGCTTGGATCAACCGTGCCCTACCGGCTGGGCCGGGGGCACGCGGGGTGTGAGCCCGCGGTCACGAGCTTGTTCACGGCGGCCTTGGGGTCTCCGCTGGTCACCAGGCTTTCGCCGACGAGCACCGCGTCGGCACCCGCGCCGGCGTACGACATCAGGTCGCCGGGCCCGGTCACACCCGACTCGGCGATCTTGATCGTCTCCGAGGGTAGCCCCGGAGCGATCCTGCCGAAAACGTCTTTGTCGACCTCCAGCGTGTGGAGGTTGCGCGCGTTCACTCCGATGACCGACGAACCCGCCTCCAGCGCGCGGTCGGCCTCCTCGGCCGTGTGCACCTCGACGAGCGCCGTCATGCCGAGCGACTCGACGCGGTCGAGCAGCGACACGAGCGCGTTCTGCTCCAGCGCGGCCACGATCAGCAGCACCACGTCCGCACCGTGCATGCGCGCCTCGTGCACCTGGTACGGCGACACGATGAAGTCCTTGCGCAGCAGCGGGATCTTCACCGCCCGGCGCACCGCGTCGAAGTCCGCCAGCGACCCGCCGAAGCGGCGCTGCTCGGTCAGCACGCTGATCACCGACGCACCGCCCGCCTCGTAGGCGGACGCGAGCTCGGCCGGTTCCGGGATCTCCGCCAGCGCGCCCTTGGAGGGGCTGCGGCGCTTGACCTCGGCGATGACACCCACGTTCGGCCCGCGCAGCACCGACAGCACGTCGAGCGGCGGAGTGGCCTTGGCGGCCCGCTCCTTCACGACGGCGAAGGGCAACTTGGCCTCGCGAGCGGCGAGATCCTCACGCACACCTTCGAGGATCGACTCGAGAACCGTCACAGTGTTGTTCCCCTTCCCGCTATGGGGATGCTAACCCCGCCGGAGTAACGCCCCAGCCACCGGGGTTCAAGTGTCCCCGCAGCTAACCGAGGCCGTACGCGTGTCACATGCACGAACGTCGTGAATGATCTTCACTCGTTCGAGGTCGTCCCGCCAGGGGTCTTATCGTCGGTCGGATCATCCCCGCGCTCCAGCGCGCGCCACATGTCCGTCTCGGGGTCGTGCGCGCGGGGCTTCTGGCCGCCCATCCCGATCTTCGGCATCCGGGCCCCCAGAGCCACCTGAAGCGCGCCGGAGGCCACCACGAGCACGCCCCCGGCGATCGCCAGCCAGTGGCCCGAGAAAGCACCGGCGATGCCGACGACGACCAGCAACGCGCCGAGGATCCGGCGCGTCACCCCGCTCAGCGCCACGACCGCCGCGACGGCGGCCAGGCACAACAACGCGACCGGCACCGAGCCGGCGCCCCAGAAGGCACCCGCCGCGCCCACGAGCAGGAGCGCGGCGATCCACAGCGGCGAGCTAGCTTTCAACTGCCGGCGCCATCGTCTGCGCGGTGGCGATCGCGGCCAGCACCGCGCCCGCCTTGTTCAGGCACTCGTTGTCCTCGGACAGCGGGTCCGAGTCGGCCACGATGCCGCCACCGGCCTGCACGTACGCCACCCCGTCGCGCACCAGGGCGGTGCGGATGGCGATGGCGGTGTCCGCGTCCCCGGCGAAGTCGAAGTAGCCGACGACGCCGCCGTAGAGGCCACGGCGCGTGGGCTCCAGTTCCTCGATGAGCTCCATCGCGCGCGGCTTGGGCGCACCGGACAGCGTGCCCGCCGGGAAGCAGGCCGCGACCGCGTCGTAGGCCGTTTTGCCCTCGGCCAGCTCACCGGTCACGGTCGACACGATGTGCATGACGTGGCTGTACCGCTCGACCTTGAAGAAGTCGACGACGTGCACCGACCCCGGCTTGCAGACGCGCCCCAGGTCGTTGCGGCCCAGGTCGACGAGCATCAGGTGCTCGGCGCGTTCCTTGTGGTCCGCGAGGAGGTCCTTCTCGAGCAGGGCGTCTTCCTCGGGGTCCTCGCTGCGCCAGCGGGTGCCCGCGATGGGGTGTGTGGTCGCCTTGCCGTCGCGCACCGTGACCAGCGACTCCGGGCTGGACCCGACGATGTCGAACCCGTCGAGGC
Organism: Lentzea californiensis; assembly: GCF_024648825.1. Lineage (GTDB taxonomy): Bacteria > Actinomycetota > Actinomycetes > Mycobacteriales > Pseudonocardiaceae > Lentzea > Lentzea californiensis. Next base: position 401,169 of record NZ_JANBBE010000002.1, on the reverse strand, counting down.
GCAGCAGGTACATGTACGGGCTGGGGTTCGTCGCACGCAGCACCCGGTAGATGTCGAGCGCGTCGGCGTCCGTGTCGATCTCGAACCGCTGCGACACGACGACCTGGAACGCCTCGCCCGCCCGGATGGCCTCCTTGGCCTTCTCGACGGCCGCGAAGTGCTCGGCCTGCGAGCGCCGGCGCCGGAACTCCGGCTTGGGCCGCGAGAACACGGCGGCCGTCGGCGGCGCGGGCGTGTGCAGCGCCGTCGTCATCTCGTCGAGGCGGCGCACCGCGTCGTCGTAGGCGGCGTCGACCCGCTCGGTCGAGTCGTCCCAGTTGATCGCGTTCGCGATGAGCGTGACGGTGCCCTCGTGGTGGTCGAGCGCGGCGAGGTCGGTCGCCAGGAGCATGACCAGCTCGGGGATCTTCAGGTCGTCCTCGGCGATGACGGGCAGCCGCTCCAGGCGCCGCACCGCGTCGTACCCGATGTAGCCGACCATGCCGCCGGTCAGTGGGGGCATGCCGGGCAACGGGTCGGTGCGCAGCACCTCGATGGTCTCGCGCAACGCCTCCAGCGGGTCACCGCCGTCGGGCAGGCCGACGGGCCGCGTCCCCGTCCAGAACGCCTCACCGCCCGTCGCCGTGAGCGCCGCCGTCGACCGCACGCCGATGAACGACCAGCGCGACCAGGAGCGCCCGTTCTCCGCCGACTCGAAGAGGAACGTGCCGGGCTGATTGGCCCCGAGCTTGCGGTACAGGCCGACCGGGGTCTCCGCGTCCGCGAGCAGCTTGCGGACCACCGGGATGACCCGACGGTTCACCGCGAGCTCGCGGAACTCCTCACGCGTAGGACTCACAGTCCCCAGACCAGCGGCGGCCACAGCCCCGATGACGCTCACCATGCCGACAATTGTTGCATAAATTCAACATCTGTTGAACTATGGCCCACGTGGAGCAAGTCAACCAGAAACGCCGAGGCCGTCGCGCCGCGGGCGAGGACACCAAGGCCGCGCTCGTCGCAGCGGCCCGCGAGGTGTTCATCGAGAAGGGCTACGACGGCGCCACGGTACGCGCGATCGCCGCCAAGGCGGGCGTGGACGCCGCCATGGTCAACCACTGGTTCGGCGGCAAGGAAGGCCTGTTCGCGCAGTCGGTGCTGCAGCTCCCGTTCGACCCGGCCGAGATCCTCAAGCGGGTTCTCGACGGCCCGGCCGAAGAGGCGGGAGAACGCATCGTCCGCACCTTCGTGACGGTGTGGGACGCGACCGGCGGCGGCACGTTCTCGGCCCTGATCCGCAGCGTCACCAGCCAGCCGGAGGTGGCGGGCGCGCTGAAGTCGTTCCTCATCAACGCGATCTTCAAGAACGTGATCGCGGAACTCGGTGCCGAGCAGCACGAGCTCCGCGCCACGTTGTGCGCGACCCAGATGGTCGGGCTCGGCATCGTCCGGTACGTCGTGCAGTTCGAGCCGCTGGCGTCGACCGACCTGGAGACCGTCGTCCGGACGGTCGCCCCGAACCTCCAGCGCTACCTGACCGGCGACCTGGACTGACCGCTCACGCCTCGGCGAGCAGCACCGTGGCGTCGAAGCACGTGCGGTCGCCCGTGTGGCAGGCGGCGCCGACCTGGTCGACCGTCAGCAGCAGCGTGTCGCCGTCGCAGTCGAGCCTGACCTCGTGCACGTACTGCGTGTGCCCTGAGGTCTCGCCCTTCACCCACAGCTGCTCGCGGCTGCGCGAGTAGTACGTCGCGCGGCGGGTGGTGAGGGTGCGGTGCAGCGCCTCGTCGTCCATCCACGCCACCATGAGCACCTCACCGGTGCCGCGCTGCTGGGCGACCGCGCACACCAGGCCGTCCGGGGTGCGCTTGAGCCGATCGGCGACGGCGGGATCGAGCTGGCCGCTCAACGGGGACCTCCCAGGTGTTCACGAGCCGGTCCGGTGTTGAGCAGGACCACTCCGTAGATGTGCACGGCGGACAGCACCCCGGACGCGACGCGGGCCCACGCCGGGCCCTCTGCCAGCACGATGACGAGGTGCAGCAGGGCGACGAGGATGAACACGATCATCGCCGGGTAGTGCATGAACCGGAGCCTGATGAGCAGCGACGCCGCGACGGGCAGTTCGAGGATCGCGATGAACGACGGCAGCTTCAGCACGTCCGGGTCGCCGGTCGTGCGCCACAGCACCAGGCCGATCACGAAGAACACCAGGGCGCCGCCGAACGCGACCGCCGAGGCGACCCGCACCTCGACGGGTTTCATCGCACCACGACACCGGCTTGGCGCAGGCCGTCCTTGACCTCGCTGATGCGGAGCTGGCCGAAGTGGAAGACGCTCGCGGCGAGCACGGCGTCGGCGCCCGCGGCCACGGCCGGCGGGAAGTGGTCGATCGCGCCCGCGCCGCCGCTGGCGATCAGCGGGACGTCGACCTCGCGGCGCACCAGTTCGAGGAGCTCCAGGTCGAACCCGGCCTTGGTGCCGTCGGCGTCCATCGAGTTCAGCAGGATCTCGCCGACGCCCAGCTCCTGGCCCTTCGCGGCCCAGGCGATCGCGTCGATGCCGGTGCCGTTGCGGCCTCCGTGCGTGGTGACCTCGAAGCCGGTGCCGCCGGGCACCCGCCGTGCGTCGACCGACAGCACGATGCACTGCGCGCCGTACCGCTCCGAGCACTCCTTGAGCAGCTCGGGGCGTGCGATGGCGGCGGTGTTGAGGCTGACCTTGTCCGCGCCGGCGCGGAGCAGCTTGTTGACGTCCTCGGGGCTGCGCACGCCGCCGCCGACGGTGAGGGGGATGAACACCTGCTCGGCCGTGCGGCGCACGACGTCGAACGTCGTCTCGCGGTCGCCGCTGCTGGCCGTCACGTCGAGGAACGTCAGCTCGTCCGCGCCCTCGGCGTCGTACGCCCTCGCGAGCTCGACGGGATCGCCCGCGTCGACGAGGTTGGTGAAGTTGACGCCCTTCACCACCCGGCCCCGGTCGACGTCGAGACAGGGGATGACACGGACCGCGACTGACATGCGGGAAAGCCTACAAGGGAGGCCTGGGGACTACGCTGCGGCGCCATGATCACCGAGTTGGGCGAGGGCAAGTACCTGCTGTTGACGACGTTCCGCAAGGACGGCACCCCGGTGCCCACCCCGGTCTGGGTCGTGCCGGGCGAGAGCGACGGCGTCATCTACGCCTGGAGCGGGCGGGACACCGGCAAGGTCAAGCGGATCCGCCGCAGCGGGGACGTGGAGATCGGGCCGTGCGACGTCCGCGGCAACCCCAAGGGCGATTCGGTCAAGGCGCACGCGGCGCTGCTGGACGACGACGAGAGCGATGCCGTGCGGTCGCGGATCACCAAGAAGTACGGGCTGTTCGGGTGGATCACGGTGTTCGGCAGCAAGCTGCGGCGCGGGCGGACCGGATCGGTGGGCATCCGGATCACGGCGGCGAGCTGACCCGCGGTCGACACCCGGCTCCCGCAATCAACCTCAGGCAACCAATGTCGAGTCAACTTTGATCCCGACTGATCAACGTTGACGAGCTCCGTCCACGTCGACAACGCCGGTGCTCGTTGACGACAACCAATCCACGTTGATGACGCAGATCTACATCGACTCGATGTTGATTGGCGCTGAATCAACATCGACCACGCCTGAATCAATGCGAAGTTGACGCTATTTTCGACGATGACAACGTTGTCTCCGGTGCACATTGCACGGCGGGTTCAACGCTGATCGCGGGCGTCCACCTGGACTCAACGTGGACAGGACGCGTCAACGTCAAGTCCAGGTTGAGCGTCAACCCGAGGTTGACCCGTCACTTATCGTCAACCTAGAGTTGACGCATGATCCAGTTGACCGACCTCATCGTCACGGTCGCTCAAGAAGCAGACGACGCTCTCCTGCGCCTGGCCAAGGCGGTCGAGATGAGCGGGCAGCTCAGCGAACTCGGCGACCACCTGATCGGCCACTTCGTGGACGAGGCGCGGCGGGGCGGCGCGAGCTGGGCCGAGATCGGCGAGAGCCTCGGCGTCACGAAGCAGGCCGCGCAGAAGCGGTTCGTACCCAGGGAGTCGCCGGAGCTCAGCAAGCCGAGCACGGAGCGCTACACCCAGCGGTCGAGGCGGGTCATCGCGCTGGCGAGGCACCACGCGCGGTTCAGCGAGCGGATCGGCACCGAGCACCTGCTGCTGGGGCTGCTCGACGAGTCGGCCGGGCTCGCGGCGAAGACCATCGCGAAGCTGGAGTCGGGCGACGGCAGCACGCGCATCGCGACCCTCAACCGGCTCGACTCCGAGGCGAAGCAACGGCCAGAGAAGCAGCCCTACACGACGCACTGCAAGAAGGCCCTGGAATTGGCCGTGCGCGAGGCGCTACGGATGGGCCACATGTTCATCGGCACCGAGCACATCCTGCTCGGCGTGCTGCTGGAGGCCGAAGGGACCGCGGCCGACGTGCTGCACACCACGGGTGTGACGCACGCGGCCGCGGCCGCTCACGTGGACGCCGTGGTCAACGGACCGCAGCGAGTGCTTCCGGGAGCGTGAAGGCGCCGGCGTACAGGGCCTTGCCGATGATCGAGCCCTCGACGCCGTCGCGCGACAGCTTCGAGAGCGCGACCAAATCGTCCACAGTGGACACGCCGCCGGACGCGATCACCGGGGCGTCGGTGCGGGCGCAGACCTCGCTCAGCAGCTCCAGGTTCGGGCCCGTCAGCGTGCCGTCCTTCGACACGTCGGTGACCACGTAACGCGTGCAACCGTCGCGGTCGAGCCGGTCGAGGACCTCCCAGAGGTCGCCGCCGTCCGACGTCCAGCCGCGGCCCTTGACCCGGTGGCCCTGCTCGGTGATGCGGACGTCGAGGCCCACCGCGATCTTCTCGCCGTACGCGGCCAGCGCCTTCGCGCACCACTCCGGGTCTTCCAGCGCGGCCGTGCCCAGGTTCACGCGGGCGCAGCCGGTGGCCAGGGCGGCCTCCAGCGACGCGTCGTCGCGGATACCGCCGGACAGCTCCACCTTCACGTCGAGCTCGCCGACGACGCGGGCGATCAGCTCGCGGTTGGAGCCGCGGCCGAACGCCGCGTCGAGGTCGACGAGATGGATCCACTCCGCCCCGTCGCGCTGCCACTGCAGGGCCGCGTCGAGCGGCTCGCCGTAGTTCGTCTCGGTACCGGCTTCGCCCTGCACGAGCCGGACGGCACGACCGTCGGCCACGTCAACAGCGGGGAGGAGTGTGAACGTCACCCGAGCAGCCTAGCGTCCCCCAGCACGAGGGCGGCCACGCGCTCCTGGCCCTCGTGGTCCGCGGGAACTTCGACGGGACCGGCGTGCCCGGGCCCGTCGCGGCAGGTTCGACGCCCGTCCACGGCCCGAAGACCATGATCACGGCGAACGCGGGGTGTTGCCGTGCCAGCGCCAGGTACAGGTGCTGGGTGCTTTCGAGGTCCGCGTCGGTCCTGTCCGCGCACCACGACTGCGGCGCGGCCTCGGGGATCAGGAACAGCTCCTTGCCCGGCGCGCGCTGCGCCAGTTCGGTCATGCGCGCGTCCAGGGCCTCGTGTCCGACGCAGTACTCGTCGAAGCCGACCCAGTCGACGGCGGCGGGCGCGGTGAAGGTGTCGTCGACCCGGACGCCCGCCTCGATCAGCACGACCTTCTTGTCCGGGAACGTGTTCCTGATCTGCTGAGCCGAGAACTCGACGGCGGCGAAGCGCGCGCCGTGGTGGAACGGCTCGTCCTGCAGCACGAACCCGGCCACGCGGTCGAGGTGCGGCCGCGCGGTCAGCAGTCGTGTGATCACGACAAGGTGGTCAACCAGTTCCGCAGCAGGTGGGCGCCGGCATCGCCGGACTTCTCCGGGTGGAACTGGGTCGCCCACAACGGGCCGTTCTCGACCGCCGCGACGAACTCGTCGCCCGCGTGGTCCGCCCACGTCACCAGCGGTGGCTTGAGGTGCTCGGCCGGCTCCAGCTCCCAGCGGCGCACGCCGTAGGAGTGCACGAAGTAGAACCGCGTGTCCTTGTCGAGGCCGGCGAAGAGCTTCGAGTCCTCGGGCGCGCGGACGGTGTTCCAGCCCATGTGCGGCACGATCGGCGCTTCGAGCCGCTCGACGGTGCCGGGCCACTCACCGCAGCCCTCGGTCAGCACGCCGTGCTCGATGCCGCGCTCGAACAGGATCTGCATGCCCACGCAGATGCCGAGCACCGGACGGCCGCCGGCGAGGCGCTCACCGATGATCCGGGCGCCCCGCACCGAGTTGAGGCCCTCCATGCACGCCGCGTACGCGCCGACGCCGGGCACGACCAGTCCGTCCGCCTCACGGGCGGCCCGATGGTCCGACGTCACCTCGACATCGGCGCCGACCCGCTGGAGCGCGCGTTCGGCGGAGCGCAGGTTGCCGGATCCATAGTCAAGTACGACGACACGTGCCACGCCCACCAGGTTAGTCGGTCGGGACCGCGCCCTGCGTGACCGGTATGACCGGCAGCACGGTGTTGATCGGTTTCGTGCGCACGAGCCGGCGCCTGAGCACGACCAGCAGCCCGGCCAGCGCCGCGAGGAGCAGAACGACGACGAGGTAGTACACGACCGCCGGGACGTCGAAGATCACCGTCATCGCCGCCGACAGCACGATCAGCGGGAAGATCAGCCAGAGCGGCCACAGCTGCGCGCGCGGCGGTTCGAGCGTCCGCAGCACGCCGTCCGCCCTGCCCTCCCCGGTGAGTTCGGCCACCCGCGCGACCTCGTGCAGCCCCGCCTCGCGGAAGAAGTCCGGGATCGCCGCACGGCCGTTCCCGAAGTCGCGGATGCGTTCGAGCGGGCCCTTGCGCCCGGCCGCCGGGTACAGCGCGGTGAGCTTGTCGATGGCGTCGAGCTGCCACTTCTCCTTCTCGCGGAGGTCGACCATGCCGGCGGTGGCGCGGTCGAAGGACTGGCCGACCGGCCCCGACTGCTTCGCCTGCGCCGACAACCGCAGCACCGCCTCGCGCGGTCCCCACATCGAGGCGCGGCCGAGCGACGTGGTGAACAGGTAGAGCAGCGCCGCCTCGTCGTTCCACACGGCCAGGGCCGCACCGCGCCCGATCTTGCGCACCCTGTTCGTCATGTACGCCGCCTCGCTGAGCTTGGTGCCCGGCGGAGGCAGCAGCACCGTGCCGGGCTGCACCGGGACCAGCGCCGCGGGGCCCACGTTGCCGCTGTGCATGGACTTCTGCAGCTCGGCGGCGTTCAACGGGGTCCAGATCAGCATTCTCACGACCAACATCATTCCTGGTCCGCCTCGGGCGCCCGTGCGGACATGCCCGGAAGGCGCGAACCGGAACGCGCCGACGCGCCGGACGGCTCCACACCCTCCGTCCACACCAGACCGATCCACCGGTCATCCGATGCGAAGACTCCTGGGGTGTGCACGATCAGGAACACGCCTGATCGTGCCACCGCATCATCTCTAAACGGCGCGAGAAGGCGCACCGGTCCAGTCATCCCCCATGACCGCGAACATTTCTTCACCCCCTGAAGAAACTCCGCACAGCACTCCCCAGCCCCACCACGTCGAGATCATGTGCCGCGTCATGATCTTCAGCCGTGCCGTAGTTGCGGAGCTCTGCGTGTCGTTTGACACCTGTAGAACGAATGCGGTGCGGGATTTGTTGCAGTGTCTCCGATACGAGATGAGAAGAAGTGCCCTCCAGGTACGGCTCCACCACCATCACGTCGGCGTGGTCGGTGTTCTGCACGGCCGTGCGCAGCCCGTTCGCGTCGAACGGCCGTACCGTGGCCGCGTACAGCACCGTGACGTCGGCGTTCTCGGAATCGACGGCCTTGAGCACGCGGTCGAGCATCGGCCCGACGGCGAGCACGACGCCGCGCTTTCCGTGCCGGACCGTCGTGAATCCCCCGCCCACCGGATACGCCTGGGTGTTCTCGTGCAGCGAAAGCCTCATGTAGACCCGGTTGTCGTCTTTCAGTGCCCGCTGGAGCAAAGGCGTGACCTCGTCCGGATGTCCGGGCACGTGCACGGTCCAGCCGGGAAGCGTGTCGAACAACGCGACGTCACCCGGTGACTGGTGCGTGCGGCCCCACGCCGGGTCGTCATAGGACGCTCCGATGCTCACGAACACCGCGCCGACGTCCTGATGCCCGATGTCGAGCTTGATCTGCTCGTACGGCCGTTCGACCAGGAACGGCGCGTAGCTGTGCACGACCGGCCGGAGCCCGGCCAGCGCCAGGCCGCTCGCGACGCCCACCATGGTCTGCTCGCGGATCCCGACGTCCACGACGCGTTCGTTCTCCTGCGGGAACTCGTTGCTGGAGATCACCGCGGTCACCACGGCGATCCGCGGGTCGGCGGCGATCTCGTCGTTGACCGTCTCGACGAAGGCCTGGCGCATGGTGGTCATCAACAGCTCTTCTCGATCTTGGCGACGACCGCGTACGGGCGATCGTGCGGCGCGGTCAGTGCGGTGAAGACGGCCTCGTGGTCACGACCGTCGATCTCGGCGGTCTGCCACCCCTCGACGGCGAACCGCCGCGCGATGCCACCGGGCCAGCCGTACATCGCGGACTGGTTGTCGATCACGATCGCGGTGAGGTTCGCGACCTGCAGCCGCGCCGCCACGGCGATCGCCTCGTGGTTGCTGCCCTCGTCCAGCTCACCGTCTCCGACCAGCACGAACGTGCGGCCACGACTGCCGGCGACCCGCTGCCCGAGCGCCGTGCCGACCGCGATCGGCAGCCCGTGGCCGAGCGAGCCGCTGCTGATCTCCGCGCCGCGCACGAGCACGCGGTCGGGGTGCTGGCCGAGCGGGCTGTCCCACGACGTCCAGTCGTCCAAAGTGGACTCGTCGATGAACCCCTTCTCCGCGAGCACGGCGTAGTACGCCATCGGCCCGTGCCCCTTGGACAGAAGGAACCGGTCGCGATCGGGGTCGTCGGCCGTCGCGGGCGTGACGTTGAGGACCTTGTCGTAGAGGACCCAGAGCACGTCGATCGTGGAAGCCGCAGCCCACTCGTGCTTCTCGTCCCCGGTCATCCTCGCGAAGAGCTCTGGTATCCGTTGCATGGCAACAACTGTTCAACCTCGACCAAGCTGGAGGTCAAGCGGGTTACCATGATCCGGTGAGCAAGTTGCCGGAAATGCTGACCATCGGCCAGGTCGCCGAGCGCAGCGGCGTCCCCCACACGGCCCTGCGCTTCTACGAGGACAGGGGTCTGATCACGTCGGTCCGCACCGCGGGCAACCAGCGCCGCTACCTGCGCTCGGTGCTGCGCCGGCTGGCGTTCATCCGCACCGCGCAACGCGTGGGCCTCACCCTGGAGGACGTCCGCGACGCCCTCGCCCAGCTCCCGGACAACCGCACGCCGACGAAGTCCGACTGGGAACGCCTCTCCCGCTCGTGGAAGTCGGAACTCGACGCGCGCATCGACGCCCTGTACCGCCTGCGCGACCGCCTCACCGGCTGCATCGGCTGCGGCTGCCTGTCGCTGCGCAGCTGCGCCCTGCAGAACATCGACGACGAGCAGGCCTCACACGGGCCGGGTGCTCCCCAGCTCAAGCCCGCCGTCGAGGGCGGCACCATCTAGGAACTCCCGCACCGCGCGCAGATAGCCGTCCGGGTCGTCGACGTGCAGCATGTGGCCCGCGTTCTCCAGGACCACGGCACTCGCCCGCGGGATCAGGCCGAGGGTGGGCTCGACCAGGCAGACCGGGAACGTCATGTCCTGCCGTCCGTGTAACAGGAGCACCGGGACGTCGAGGCCGGCGATGCTGCGCGCGGCGTCGGGAAGCCGGGGTGAGACCAGGCCGGCGGTCTGGAGCTGCCGCACCCACTCCGCGCCGAACCGCACCCGGCCCAGCCGTTGCAGGTAGCCCGGTATCCGCGCGGCACGGCGGACGTTGGCTTCGACGGCCGCGAACGCGTCCGCCCGCACGCACTGCTCCGGCGTCAGGTCCTCGCGCTGCCACGGGTCCTCCTGGTCAGCCATGACCTCGTCCCGCTCAGCCCATCCGCCGAAGGCGTCCGGAGGCACCGGCAGGACACTGCTGCCCGACACGATCAGGCTCCGCACCCGCTCCGGGTGGGTGATGGCGAACCGCTGCGCGACCATGCCGCCGTAGGAGTGGCCGAGGACGTCCGCACGCTCGACCTCGAACGCGTCGAGCACCCGCACGAGGTCCTCCACCACACCGTCCGGGTGGTACTCCGCCGCTCGCCCCGACCTGCCGCATCCGCGCAGGTCCGGCAGCAGCAGCCGGCAGTCCAGCCGCTCGAGCGGATCGCGGAGGTAGCTGTGGTCCCAGTCGGGGCCGCCGTGGATCGCGAGCAACGTCCGGTCCCGGCCGCCCTCCCGCCAGGCCACGAAGATCTCGGTCTCGCCCGGAACCCGCCGCTCACGCCACATCCAGCCCATGAAACCGCAAAACCGGTGGACGCGCTGTGGTTTCCTGATGGAGAAATGGAAGACGAACGAATGATCCGCCTCTCGAAGCGGATGTCCAAAGCGCTCCGGCACCAGCCCGAGCGCGTCGGCCTCACCCTCGACCCTTCGGGCTGGGTGCCGGTGGCCGACCTCCTGAACGCGCTCGGCATCTCCGAGACCGACCTGCGCGAGGTCGTCGACCACAACGACAAGAAGCGCTTCACGATCGACGGCGACCGCATCCGCGCGAACCAGGGCCACAGCGTCGAGGTCGACCTCGGCCTGCCTACCGCGGTCCCGCCGGACCAGCTGTTCCACGGCACCGTCGCGCAGTACCTCGACGACATCATGCGCGACGGTCTGCGGCCCATGTCACGCCACGACGTTCACCTCTCGCCTGATCGCGAGACCGCGCGACGCGTCGGGGCCCGGCGGGGGCGGCCGTTGATCCTGACCGTCGACGCCGGGGCGATGCACGCGGACGGGCACGAGTTCCGGCTCAGCGCGAACGGCGTGTGGCTCGCGCAGCACGTGCCGGCCCGTTACCTGGCCACGGCGTGAAGTGGACCGTCGAGGACGGCTACGATCCGCGGCCGCGGTACCTCGGCGAATTCAACTGACGGCTGCCCGATGGGGCGAGGGTTCTCGAACTCAGCTGTGGCGGGGGTGTACCGCGCGACAGGAAGCTCGCTGAACGGCACGACGTGCTCGGCATCGGCCTGTCGCGCAGGTAGATCGGACTGACCCCGCGCGCCGAGCAGCCCTCGCTCATCGCGGAGATCGCACGGTGGCTGAAGCCCTGCGGCCTGTTCCTGGCCTCGCTCGGCACCGGCACGCCGGACACCACCGAGAACTGGCTCGGCGTGGAGATGTTCTTCGCCAGCAACACCCCCGCCGAGAACCGCGCACTCGTCGCGCGGCACCTGGAGATCGTCGTCGACGACCTGGTGACCATGCACGAGCCGGACCCGGCGACGTTCCAGTGGGTGCTCGCCCGCAAGGGCTAGAGCAGCCAGAGAACGGCGCCGCCGACCGCCACCAGGAGCAGCACCAGCAGGATGACCGCCAGGACCTTGGCGGTCTTCCAGGTGGTGTAGACGCCACCGGCCAGGAAGCCCGCGAGGGCCAGCAGGCCGATGACGACCACTTCCTTCGGCATCAGAGAACGCCCTTGGTCGACGGGACGCCGGCGACGCGGGGGTCGGGCTCGGTCGCGACGCGCAGGGCGCGGGCGATGGCCTTGTACTCGGCTTCGGCGATGTGGTGCGGGTCGCGGCCGTACTCGACTCGCACGTGCAGTGCGATCTGGGCGTGGAAGGCCAGCGACTCGAAGACGTGCCTGTTCAGCACGAACGGGTAGTTGCCGCCGATCACGAAGCTGTTGAACTGCTCCGGCTCGCCCTTGTGCACGGTGTACGGGCGGCCCGAGACGTCGACCGCGGCGTGCGCGAGGGTTTCGTCCATGGGGATCCAGCAGTCGCCGAAGCGGCGGATGCCCTTCTTGTCCCCCAGCGCTTCGCGCAGTGCCTGGCCCAGCACGATCGCGATGTCCTCGACCGAGTGGTGGGCGTCGATGTGCGTGTCACCCGTGGCGCGGACGATCAGGTCGAACGAGCCGTGCACGCCGAACGCCGTGAGCATGTGGTCGTAGAACGGCACGCCCGTGCTGATCTCCACCTGGCCGGTGCCGTCCAGGTCGATCTCCACGTAGACCGACGACTCCCTGGTGGTGCGCTCCACCTTGCCGACACGACTCACCGGCTGACCTCCTTGCTGGCCGCGAGGAAAGCGTCGTTCTCCTCGGGCGTTCCGATGGTCACCCGCAGGTGACCCGCGATTCCGACGTCCCTGATGAGCACGCCGTGGTCCAAATAGGACTTCCAGACCTCACGTGCGCTCTCGAACCAGCCGAACAGCACGAAGTTCGCGTCCGAGGGCACGACCTGGAAACCCAGGGCCGCCAGCTCGGACGAGACGCGGTCACGTTCCGCGGCCAGCAGGGCCACCGAACCCAGCGTCTCCTCGGCGTGGCGCAACGACGCCCTCGCGGCTGCCTGCGTCAGTGCGGACAGGTGGTACGGCAGGCGGACCAGCTGCAGGGCGTCGACCACGGCCGGAGCGGCCGCCAGGTAGCCGAGGCGGCCGCCGGCGAACGCGAAGGCCTTCGACATCGTGCGCGAGACGATCAGGCGCGAGCCGAACTCGTCCAGCAGCTTGATCGCGCTCTCCTGCGGGGAGAACTCCGCGTACGCCTCGTCCACGATGATCATCCCCGTCGAGGACGCGATCAGCAGACGGAGGTCGGACAGCGGGATCGACTGGCCGGTCGGGTTGTTCGGCGACGTCACGAAGACGACGTCGGGCCGTGTCTCCGCGATGATCGCGGCGGCCTTCTCGACGTCCAGCGAGAAGTCCGAACGACGCGGGGTCGGCGACCACTCGGTGCGGGTGCCGGCCGCGATGATCGGATGCATCGAGTACGACGGCTCGAAGCCCAGCGCCACGCGGCCCGGACCGCCGAACGCCTGCAGGATCTGCTGGAGGATCTCGTTGGAACCGTTGGCGGCCCAGAGGTTTTCCGACGTCAGCGGGACCGAGGTCGCGTCCGACAGGTACGCCGCCAGGTCCTCGCGCAACGCCACCGCGTCGCGGTCCGGGTAGCGGTGCAGCTCACCGGCGATCTCCGCGACCGCGGCGACGACGTCGGCGGCCAGCGCGTCGGTCGGCGCGTACGGGTTCTCGTTGGTGTTCAGGCGGTACGGGACGTCGAGCTGCGGCGCGCCATAAGGCGTGCGGCCGCGCAGGTCCTCGCGCAGGGGCAGGTCGGTCAGCTCCACCCGCGCACCGATCACGGGCTTCATCGGGCGAACCTCGCCGTGACGGCCTGCCCGTGCGCGGGCAGGTCCTCCGCGTTGGCCAGCGCGACGACCTTGTCCGCCACCTCGCGCAGTGCTTCCTCGGAGTAGTCGATCACGTGGATGCCGCGCAGGAACGTCTGCACGGACAGCCCGGACGAGTGCCGCGCGCAGCCACCGGTCGGCAGCACGTGGTTGGAGCCGGCGCAGTAGTCGCCGAGCGACACCGGTGCGTACGCCCCGACGAAGATCGCGCCCGCGGACCGGATCCGCGCGGCCACCTCACGCGCGTCGCGCGTCTGGATCTCCAGGTGCTCGGCGGCGTACGCGTCGACGACCCGGACGCCTTCGTCCACAGAGGACACCAGCACGGTGGCGGACTGCTTGCCGCCCAGCGCCGTGCGGATCCGTTCGGTGTGCTTGGTCGAACCGATCTGGCGCTCCAGCTCGGTGTCCACCGCGTCCGCCAGCTCGGCGGAGTCCGTCACCAGCACCGACGCCGCGAGCGGGTCGTGCTCGGCCTGGCTGATCAGGTCCGCGGCCACGTGCACCGGGTCGGCCGTCGAGTCGGCGAGGATCGCGATCTCGGTCGGACCGGCCTCGGAGTCGATGCCGATCAGGCCGCGCAGCAGCCTCTTGGCCGCCGTGACGTAGATGTTGCCGGGTCCGGTGACGATGTCGACCGGGGCCAGTTCGGCGCCGTCGGTGTCCACGCCACCGTGGGCCAGCAGCGCCACGGCCTGCGCGCCTCCCACGGCCCAGACCTCGTCGACGCCGAGCAACGCGGCGGCGGCGAGGATCGTCGGGTGCGGCAGGCCACCGAACTCCGCCTGCGGCGGCGAGGCCACTACCAGCGACTCGACGCCGGCGATCTGCGCGGGCACGACGTTCATCACGACCGTCGAGGGGTAGACCGCGAGGCCGCCGGGCGCGTACAGCCCGACGCGCGCGACCGGCACCCACTTCTCCGTCACGGTGCCACCGGGCACGACCTGGGTGGTCGTCTCCGTGCGGCGCTGGTCGGCGTGCACGCGCCGCGTGCGCGCGATGACCTCTTCCAACGCCTCGCGCACGGCCGGGTCCAGCGAGGACAAAGCGGACGAAATCTCCGAAGCGGGCACACGGACAGAAGCAGGACGAACCCCGTCGAACTTCTCGGTGTACTCCAGTGCGGCCTCGACGCCGCGGTCGGCGATCGCCTCCACCATCGGGCGCACGTGATGCAGCACAGCGTCCACGTCGACCTCGGCGCGCGGCACGATGGCGCGCAGCTGGGCGGGAGTCGTGGTGCGACCTCGCAGGTCGATGCGGCTGAGCATGCCCGACAGCCTAGTTCCTGCGGAAATCTGTCAACGGTCAGCCCGCTATCGGCGCTACCTCAGCGTGTGACAGCACGGCCACGCTCGGTCGAGCACCACTCCGTCGCAAACCCCTGCTGATGATGGAGGAAAGATGTTCAGCAAGAGCCGCGGCAAGATCGCCGCAGTGCTCGCCATCTGTCTGCCCGTGCTGGTCGCGGGCATGGCGACACCCAGTACCGCCGACTCCGGCCGTTATCTGCTGGAGGTCACCGCCAACACGTCCGCCGAACGCACCCAGGTCGCCCAGATCGGCGTCGACGTGCTCGGTGCGACCAAGCTCACCACGGTCTCGGTCGTGGCGGACAAGTCCCAGTACCGCGCCCTGCAGGCGACGGGACTTCCGATCAAGTACCTGGGCGACTTCGAGCAGGAGCTCAAGAAGCTCGGCAAGGTCCAGTTCTCCGATCCCGCGCCCGGTCAGATCGGCACGCAGGACTTCCCGGCCGGCTACACCGGCTACCACAACTTCGCGGAGACGACCGCGGAGCTGCAGCAGACCGTCCGCGACCACCCGAGTCTCGCGAGCCTGCGCAGCATTGGCAAGAGCTACCAGAACCGGGACATCTGGGCGCTCAAGGTCAGTGACAACGTGACCTCGGACGAGAGCGAGCCGGAGGTGCTGCTCGTCTGCGGCCAGCACGCCCGCGAGCACCTGACCGTCGAGCAGTGCCTGCAGATCATCAAGCGCTACACCGACAACTACGCCAACTCCGCGATCAAGAACCTCGTCGACAGCCGCGAGGTCTGGATCGTCCCGATGATGAACCCGGACGGTGCCGAGTACGACATCGAGACCGGTTCGTTCCGCGGCTGGCGCAAGAACCGCCAGGGCAACGGCACCGACCTCAACCGCAACTGGGGCTACAAGTGGGGCTGCTGCGGCGGTTCCAGCGGCAGCAGCACGTCGGACACCTACCGGGGCCCGTCGGCGTTCTCCGCACCGGAGACCACCCGCATCCGCGACTTCGTGAACTCGCGCGTGGTCGGTGGCACCCAGCAGATCAAGACGTTCATCGACTTCCACTCGTTCTCGGAGCTCGTGCTGTGGCCGTACGGCTACACCCGCAACGACACCGACACCGGTCTCAACGCGGACGAGGCGCGCGCGTTCCAGACGCTCGGCCGGCAGATGGCCGCCACCAACGGCTACACGCCGGAACAGGCGAGCGACCTGTACATCACCGACGGCAGCAGCGACGACTGGATGTGGGGCCAGCACAAGATCTGGGCCTACACCTTCGAGATGTACCCGAGCAGCGGCGGCCTCAACGGCTTCTACCCGCGCGACACGGTCATCGCGGCGCAGACGTCGCGCAACGACCGCGCCGTCGACCTGTTCATGAGCTACTCGGACTGCGTGAAGCGGGTCATCAACCAGACCTGCTGATCCTCTCCAGCGCCTGATCGATCTCCTGTGGCGTGACGAAGTAGTGCGGGGAGGCCCGCACTACTTCGTCCAGGCCACGCCGGGTCATGTCGATCAGCGTCGAGCCCTTCTGGGAGACCGTCACGGCGACGTCCTCCTGCCACAGCCGGTCTTTGAGCTCCGTCGCCGGCACCCGGTCGCTCGTGAACGTGACGATGCCGGACCGCCGTTCGCCGAGGTCGTGAACGGTGAGGCCGTCCATGGCGCCCAAGCCTTCGCGCAAACGCCGGGCGCGCTCCTGGACCTCGGCCTCGATCACGTCCAAGCCCTTGGCCAGCGCGTACTTCACGGCGGCGATGAGACCCAGCCGGTCCGCGACGCTGTACTCCCACAGTTCGAACACCCGCGCGTCGTCTCGCGGCTCGTAACGGTCGGGCGCGACCCACTCGGCGGCGCTGTGGTCCATCAGCCGCGGCTTGAGCCTGCGGCGCACCTCGTCGCGCACCACCAGCGCACCAGTCCCCCGCGGCCCGCGCAGCCACTTGCGGCCGGTGCAGACGAGCATGTCGTAGTCGAGGCCGCACAGGTCGATCTGGCCGGTCGACTGGCAGGCGTCGAGTAGCACGAGCGCGCCTACCTCGTGAGCTTTCGCCGTGACCTCGCTGACCGGGTTGACCAGACCGCCGTTCGTGGGCACGTGCACGAGCGAGATCAGCTTGACCCGTTCGTCCAGGTCGAGAGCGTCGACGTCCAGCCGGCCGTGCGAGTCGGACGGCATGACCTCGATCGTCGCGCCGGTCTCCTCGGCGCGGCGCAGCATCGGCACCGCGTTGCCGCCGTACTCGACCTCGGTGACGAGGACGCGGTCGCCCTCCTCCAGCGGGACGGCGTCGAAAGCCGTGAGCCACGACCGGGTCGCGCTGTCGGTGAACGCGACCTCGGACGGTGCGCAGCCGAAGAGCTCGGCCAGCACTCCGTACCCCGCCTCGACGTCGTCACGCCGTTCCGCGGCGGCCCGGTAACCGCCGATCTCGGTCTCCCTGCGCAGGTGCCCGATCACCTCGTCCACCACCTCGGCGGGCGGGATCGAGGAACCGGCGCTGTCCAGGAAGATCAGGTCGCTCACCCGCTCCACTGTGCCACCATCGACGTCATGGGGGCTCGGACTTTCGGTTACAGCGCGCAGGTGAAGCCGTTCCTGTGGGTGTTCATCGTGGTGACACCGCTGGAGGTCCTGCTCGTGGAGCTGATCATCCCGTGGTTCTGGTTGCGGGCCGTGCTGCTCGTGTTCGGTGTGGTGGGCGCGGCGCTGCTGGGGTGGCAGATCTGGATGCTCTCCAAGTTCCAGCACTCGGTGGACGACGAGTACCTGTGGCTGCGGTACGCGCGTGAGTTCGAGTACCGGATTCCGTTGGCGGCCATCGAGAACGTGACGCAGGGCGCGACGAGCCGGACGCTGCACCGCACGCGGTCCGTTGTGGACGGAACGCTCGTGCTGGAGATCTCCGGCTCCACCAACGTCTCGCTGCGGCTGAACGAACCGCAGGAGGCCGACCTGGGCCGGCGCGGCGCGCACGACGTGACGAAGGTCGAGTTCTGGACCGACGACCCCGGCGGCATGGTTCGCGCGCTGCGAAAATAGGCTCACCCGCATGGTGGAGATCCCCTACGGCAAGCGCATGAAGCCGCGGTACGTGCGGTTCCTGATCATCACGGTGGTCGGGGTCGCGCTGGTCGCGTTCGCCCTGGACATCCCGTGGCTGCTCATCACGCTGCTCGTCCTGGGCGTGCTGAACGCGGTGGTGTGCGTGGGTGCTCTCTACGTGCTGACCAAGCAGCCGCACACCGTCTCCGACGACGAGCTGCGGCTGCGGCAGCTGGGGTTCTTCGACTGGCGCATCCCGACCGCGGACCTCGGCCCCGCCCAGATCGCCGAGCGCACCCACAAGGGGCAGCGCAGCGTCGAGGTGATCGGTGACGCGCTCGTCATCCAGTCGCTGACCAGGACGAACGTGTCCGTGCCGTTCCACGAGCCGCAGCTCGTCGACCTCGGCAAGACGGGCGTGCAGCGGGTCGAGCGCGTCGAGTTCTGGGCGGACGAGCCGGAGAAGGCCGTCCGCGAGATCAACGCCCGGACTACTTAGGCTCCCAGTTCTCCAGGTTCCACCAGGGACCCCAGGCCAGCGCGCCGTAGGAGTTCGGGTCGACCACCGGCTGGTAGCCGTTCCACGAGTCGCGCATCACGTACGCGTGCTCGGGGAAGACCAGCACCGCCATCGACGGCGCGGCGACGAACGCCTGCTGGAAGAGCTTGTACGCCACCGCGCGCTGCGCCGGGTCGATCAGCCTGCGGCCGTTCTCGAGCGCGGCGTCGGCGGCGGGACTGCCCTGGCCGCGCAGGTCGTAGAGCATCAGGTCCGGGTCGAACGGCGAGCCCTCGCCGTAGAGCAGCGCGTCCTGGGCCATGCGCGGGCGGATCGCCTCCCACGACAGGCCGGCGAGCTGCACGTCGACGCCCACGGCCTTGGCGTCGGCCGCGAACGCGGTGGCCAGGTCCGCGCGCAGGTCGTCGCCCAGCGGGTACATCAGCGTGAAACGGGCGGCGACGCCCTCGCGGACCCGGATGCCGTCCGCGCCGGGCACCCAGCCGCCGACGTCGAGCAGCCGCGTCGCCTCGGACTTGTCGAAGCGGAACTTCGCGGTCGGGTCGAACACCTCGGCCAGCGCGTCCGGCACCGGCGTGTACGCGATGGTGCCCTTGCCCTCGAGCAGACTGTCGATCATGCCCTGGCGGTTCGCGGCGAAGTTCAGCGCCAGCCGGACGGAGGCGTTGCCGGTGACCGGGTTGGCCGCGGGCAGCCGCACGGCGCGGTAGTCGGCGCTGCGGTGGTAGTTCACCTGCAGGCCCGACCTGGCGGCGAACTGCGTGGCGATCTTGGGCGGCAGCACCGTGCCGTCGAACTCGCCGGCCTGCATGCGGCCGGCGCGCTGGTTGTCGTCGGTGACGAAGACGATCGTCGCCTTCTTCACCTTGGGCGCGCCGTCGAAGTAGCCCTCGTTGGACTCCAGCAGCAGCCGGTCGCCCTTCTTCCACTCGGTGACCTTGTACGGGCCGGTGCCGACCGGCTGACCGTCCGGGTTCGCCTGCTCGCTGGGCAGGACGCCGAGCACGAGCAGGTGCGGGAACGCCGCCTGCGTCTGCGTGAGGGTGAAACGGACCGTCGACGGGTCGACCTGCTCGACGCCCTTGAGCGTGCTGAACCTGTCCTTGACCGGGTTCCGCAGCGCTGCCGTGTAGGTGGCGACGACGTCCTCGGCGCCGAACGTGCTGCCGTCGGTGAACTTCACGTCGCCGCGCAGCTTCACCGTCCAGCTCAGGCCGTCCGCCGACGGCTGCGGCAGATCGGCCGCGAGTCGCGGGGTCAGCGACCCGTCCTGGCGGTGCTCGACCAGCCCGTCGTAGATCTTCGACACACCCTGCGCGCCGTAGCCGAGCAGCGGGTTCAGCGTCGTGGGCTCGTCGCGGTCCGCCAGCACGATCGACGTGCCGTTCTGCCCACCGTCCGGGCGGGGTGCAGGGGTCTCGGTGCAGCCCGCGACGGCCAGCAACACGACTAGGAGCAGTGGGGAACGCACGGTGTTAGACCCTATCCGGTCAGGACCCTACAGTTGATCCCCATGCGCGTCGCCGTGAGTCAGATCAGCTCGACCACCGATCCCCGCTCCAACCTGGAGCTCGTCCGCGACGCGGTGCGCAGGGCCGAGGGTGCGCGGGTCGTGCTGCTGCCCGAGGCGACGATGTGCCGCTTCGGCGTGCCTCTCGGACCCGTCGCGGAGCCGTTGGACGGTCCGTGGGCGTCCGCGGTGCACGAGATCGCAGTGCAGCACGACGTCGTGGTGGTGGCGGGCATGTTCACGCCCTCCGGTGACCGCGTGACGAACACGCTCCTGGTGACCGGGCCGGACGTCCACGCCGGCTACGACAAGATCCACCTGTTCGACGCGTTCGGGTTCCAGGAGTCGCGCACGGTCGCGCCGGGGTCCGACGTGGTGACGTTCGAGGTCGACGGCGTCACGCTGGGCGTCGCCACCTGCTACGACATCCGCTTTCCCGAGCTCTTCCGCGCGCTGGCCGACAAGGGTGCGTCCGCCGTGCTGGTCGGGGCCTCATGGGGCGCCGGGCCGGGCAAGAAGGAGCAGTGGGAGCTGCTGGTGCGGGCGCGCGCGTTGGACTGCACGTCGTACGTCGTGGCCTGTGGGCAGGCTTATCCCGGTGATCTCGGGTCATCGGCGCCCACCGGGATCGGCTACTCGACCGTCGCCGACCCGTTCGGGAAGGTGGTCGTGCAGCTGTCGGACCAGCCCTCGGACACCATCGTGGACCTGGATCCCGACGTGGTGGCACAGGCACGCGAAGTGTTGCCGGTGCTGGCGAACCGGCGCTTGACCTCCAGTTAGGTCGAGACCACAGGATCGGGGACATGACACTTCCCGAACTGCCCGGCTTCGTCCGCGACCGCAAGGACCTCGACGGCTTCACGCTCTACCGCTCCGGCGACCCTCGGGACCGCCGGGAGCCCGGCTGCGTCGTGCTCGTCACCGTCGACACCGACAGCGAGGCCACCGCGCGGGCGTGGGTCGACTCGGTGTTCGTGGCACTCGCCAGCGAGCCGAACCCCCATCCCGGCGGCATCTCCGCCGCCTTCCACATCCGGGAGGACGGCAGGCGCGTGATCAACTACGCGGAGTGGGTCAGCGAGCAGGACCACGTCGACGCGCTGTCGGGCCGCGGCGGCGGAGTCGGCTCGCCGACGGCCGACTGGCGCCGGGTGCAGAACTTCCCCGGCGTCCAGCACGTGAGCGTCGAGCGGTACCGGCCGGTAGGGCGTGTCCCGTAAGTCTCGTCCGCGACAGTCGCGGCCGTGACTCTCATCGAACGGACTCACGGGACACGCCCTAGCGAAGATCCAGTCCGAGGTCGAGTGACGGGCTGGAGTGCGTGAGGCCGCCGACCGCGAGGTAGTCCACGCCGGTCTCGGCGTACTGGCGGGCCACGTCGAGCGTGAGCCCGCCGGACGCCTCCAGCTTCACGCCGTCCGGACGCCGCCGCACGGCCTGAGCGCACTGCTCGGGCGTGAAGTTGTCCAGCAGCACCAGTTCCGCGCCTTCGGCCAGCGCCTCGTCGAGCTGGTCGAGGCTGTCTACCTCGACCTCCATCAGCAGCTCGGGCGCGTGCGCACGGGCCGCGCGGATCGCGGCGCCGACCGAACCCGCCGCGGCGACGTGGTTGTCCTTGATGAGGATCGCGTCACCGAGGCCCATGCGGTGGTTCACGCCACCGCCGGCCCGCACCGCGTACTTCTGCAGCAAACGCAGGCCCGGCAACGTCTTGCGCGAGTCGCGGACGGCCGCGCCGGTGCCCTCGATCGCGCTCACCCAGCGGGCGGTCTGCGTGGCGATGCCCGACAGGTGGCAGATCAGGTTCAGCGCCGTGCGCTCGACGGTGAGCAGGCCGCGGGTCGGGCCCGTGAGCACCAGGGCCGGCTCGCCGGGCACGGCCTTGTCGCCGTCGGAGGCCTCGGAGAGCACCTCGACCTCGGGCAGGTAGCGCTGGAAAGCCGTGCGGGCGACGGAAACGCCGCACAGCACGCCCGCCGCGCGAGGGGTGATCTCGGCGGTGGCGACGGCCTTCTCCGGCACGGTCGCGAGCGTCGTGGCGTCGAGGCCGTAGCGGAGGTCTTCTTCCAGCGCGAGCTGGATGACCCGGTTCGCGTCGTCCCAGTCGATGGTCATGCGACCCCCTCTGCGAGAACGGGATCGGCCAGCACGGGCTGACCGGTCGGGGTGAGCCGGACGAGCTGGCTGCGCCGCCACGCGTCGGAACGCTCGGTGAAGTCCGTGCGGACGTGGCAGCCGCGTGACTCGGTGCGTTGCTGCGCCGCCGCGATCAGGGCGCGGGCGGCCGTGGTCAGCGCCGCGTCCTCGACCAGTTCGCGGGACTCCAGCTGCTTGTCCACAGTGGACACGTCGAGCACCGAGCCGACGACGGCCAGGCCTTCGGCGTCGCGGCCGATCGCGGCGTAGCGGGACATCACGCGCTGCAACAGGTCGCGGTCCGCGACGGGCGCCGTGGGCAGCGACGGCTCGATCGACCGCGCGGGCGCGATCAGGCCGATGGCGAGGTCGGCGGCGACGGTCTCGGCGGCACGCGTGCCGCAGACCAGGCCTTCGAGCAAGCTGTTGGAGGCCAGGCGGTTCGCGCCGTGCAGACCGGTGCGGGCGACCTCGCCGACCGCGTAGAGGCCCGTCACGCCGGTGCGGCCGTCGACGGTGGAAACCACTCCGCCGCAGGCGAAGTGCGCCGCCGGGGCCACCGGGATCGGGTCCACGGCCGGGTCGATGCCCACCGAGGCGCAGGCCGAGAACACGGTCGGGAAGCGGGTCGCCATGTCGTGCAGCGCCGTCGCGTCCAGGAAGACGTGGTCGTCGACGCCGCCGGGCCCCGCCGCCATGTGCCGGGTGATCGCGGCCGCCACGACGTCGCGCGGAGCCAGGTCCTCGAGCGGGTGCACGCCCTTCATCACGCGGGCACCGGTCGCGTCGATCAGCACGGCACCTTCGCCGCGCACGGCCTCCGTGACGAGCGGGCACCGGCCACGGGCGCCGCGGCCCGTGTAGAGGACGGTCGGGTGGAACTGGATGAACTCGACGTCCGCGGCCAGCGCGCCGGCCCTGAGCGCCAGCGCCAGCCCGTCACCCGTCGCCACCGCGGGGTTCGAGGTCGCCTGGTACATCTGGCCGAGGCCACCGGTCGCCAGCAGCACGGCGGGCGCGGTGAGCACACCGGGCACGCCGTTGCCGTCCAGGACCAGGAGTCCGGCCACGGCACCGAGCGGCGTCTTCACCGCGTCGACCGCGACGTGGTTCTCCAGCAGGGGAACCGTTCCGTCCACAGTGGCCTTGAGCAGGGCGCGCTCGACCTCGGCGCCGGTCGCGTCGCCACCGGCGTGCACGACGCGGAACGCGCTGTGGCCGCCTTCACGGGTGCGTTCGAGCAGGCCGTCCGGCTTCGCGTCGAACACGGCACCGCGCTCGCGCAGCCGGGCGACGGCCGCGGGACCGTCGGTGATGATCGCCGCGACGGCCGCGTCCTCGCAGAGGCCCGCCCCCGCCGTCAGCGTGTCGTCGATGTGCCGCGCGACCGAGTCGCCGACGTCGTGCTGGTCCTCCATGACGACGGCGACGCCGCCCTGGGCCCACCGGGTGTTGCCGTCGTCCCCCGCGGCCTTCGTGACGACCAGGACGCGCAGTCCCAGCTCACGAGCCCGCAGCGCGGCGGTCAGACCCGCCACGCCCGTGCCGACCACGATCAGGTCGGCTCGCGCCTCCCAGCGCGCGGCCATCACTCACCGCCGCCGGGCTTGCCGATCTCGATCATGCGCTGCACGGCACCCTGGGCGCGCTCGGCGGTCTCCAGGTCGACGTGCACCTCGTCCAGGCCGTCACGCACGCAGCGCAGCAGCGCGGCCGGCGTGATCATCTTCATGTAGGTGCAGGACGCGCGGTCGTTCACGGCGCGGAAGTCGATCTCCGGAGCGGCCTTGCGCAGCTGGTGCAGCATGCCGATCTCAGTCGCGACGAGCACCTTGGTCGCCTTGGTCGACCGGGCCGCGGTGATCATGTCGCCGGTCGAGAGGATCTTGACCTTCTCCGCCGGGACGATGCCCTCGCCGCTCAGGTACAGCGCGCTCGTCGCGCAGCCGCACTCCGGGTGGATGAAGAGGTCAGCTTCCGGGTTCGCGGCGGCGCGCTCGGCCAGCTCGGGGCCGTTGATGCCCGCGTGGACGTGGCACTCGCCCGCCCAGATGTGCATGTTCTCGCGACCGGTCTCGCGCTTGACGTGCGCGCCCAGGAACTGGTCCGGGCAGAACAACACCTCGCGGTCCGCCGGGATGGACCTGACGACGTCGACGGCGTTCGAGGACGTGCAGCAGATGTCCGTCTCGGCCTTCACCTCGGCCGTGGTGTTCACGTACGACACGACGACCGCGCCGGGGTGCTCGGCCTTCCACTCGCGCAGCTGCGCGCCCGTGATCGAGTCGGCGAGCGAGCAGCCCGCGCGCTCGTCCGGGATCAGCACGGTCTTCTGCGGGGCGAGGATCTTCGCGGTCTCGGCCATGAAGTGCACGCCGCAGAAGATGATGGTCTGCGCGTCGGACTGCGCGGCGATCCGGCTCAGCGCGAGGGAGTCGCCGGTGTGGTGGGCGATGTCCTGGATCTCGGGCAGCTGGTAGTTGTGCGCCAGGATGACGGCGTCGCGTTCCTTCGCGAGACGCAGCACCTCGTCTCGCCACGCGGCGTTCGGCTCGACTCCGCCGTACACACCCGACGCGGTTCGCTCCACGGTTGCGGTAGCGACCATCACTGCCTCCTCGATCCGGGGTTTTCGCCTACTGGTCGAAAACGTGGCCGATAGTATCAGCCAGGTGGCAGGTGTGGGGCACGAAGTTCTGGCCGCTGTGTTGCGGGTGAGAGGTGCGTCACTCCAGGTCATGCTGTGGGAGCGCGCTCGGGAACCGCACGCTCACCGCTGGTCGTTGCCGGGTGGGGAGCTGCGGGTGGACGAGGACGTCGAGTCCTCCATCCGCCGTCAGCTGGCAGAAAAAGTCGACGTGCGACAGTTGTCACACGTCGAACAGCTCGCCGTGTTCAGCGCGCCGGACCGCGTTCCCGGTCCCCGCGTCGTGGCGACGGCGTTCCTCGGACTGGTGCCTTCGGACGTCGATCCCGAACGGCCGGCGGACACCGAGTGGCACTGCGTGGAGAAGCTGCCCGCGATGGCCTTCGACCACGCCTCGATCGTGGATCGAGCGCGGCACAGGCTCGGCTCGAAGCTGTCGTACACGAACGTCGGTTTCGCACTGGCACCACCGGAGTTCACGATCTCGCTGCTGCGCGACCACTACTCCGCGGCACTGGGCTACCGCGTGTCCGCGACGAACCTGCAGCGCGTGCTGTCGCGCCGGTTGTTGCTGGAGCCCACGGGTGGTACCGCTCCCCCCGGCCCGTCCGGCGGCCGCCCGGCGGCGTTGTTCCGGTTCAGCGCCAAGGGAATCAAGGTGACCGATCCGTTCGCCGTGCTGAGGCCGCCAGGATCCGGCCGTCCGGCGGGCGGGAGTGGCACCACGTAACGTTGGGCGCGTGGCAGAGACGCTTCCGTTGTTCCCCCTGGGCACAGTGCTGCTGCCAGGGGCGTCTTTGCCGTTGCACATCTTCGAACCCCGCTACCGGCAGCTCGTCGTCGACCTGATGACCGGCTCGCTGTTCGGCAGGACGTTCGGCATCGTGTGCATCAAGCAGGGCTGGGAGGTCGGAGCCGACAACGTCCACTCGTTGCAGGACATCGGCTGCTCGGCGGACCTGCTGGACGCCCGGCCGCTGCCCGAGGGCCGCTTCGACATCGTGACGCGCGGGGTGCGGCGGTTCCGGTTGCTGGACGTCGACACGACGACGGCGCCGTACCTGCTGGCCCATGTCGACTACCTGGACGACGCTCCCGTACCCGAGGCCGCCCAGGAGGTCGTGCCGATCCTGGAGCGCGGAGCCCGTGCCGCCCACGAGCGGTACTGCGGCGCCGCCTGGCATCGCGAGGACTGGTCGGCGCCAGGGGAGGACGTCTCGCTGGGAGCCCTGTCGTACCTGCTGGCCGCTGACTGCCTGCTGCCCGTGGAGGATCGGCAGCGGTTGCTGGAGGAGAGGTCGCCGGCTCGGCGGTTGCGGCTGGTGCGGCGGATGCTGCACCGGGAGACCGGGATCCTGAGCGCGTTGAAGGCCGTTCCGGTGCCGTTGACCGAGTTCGGACACGTGCCCAGCCCCAACTAGCCAGACCGCTCGCGGCGCGCCGCTGACGCTGCTGGACGAGTCGCCTCACACTTGTAGCCCGATCGCATACGGGGACCTTTCGTACTGCTCGTGAGTACGGAAGGTCCCTGTGTGCGTTGAGGCGACGCACGCGCGGACCGTTGAGCCGCATCCGCCGACGCCATCAAGCCCATCCGGAAGTGCCGATCGCCGGATCGTTGAATTGTGGCCTTGTGGGATTGTTGAACAATCCTTACTCTGAGTCCCACATCACACCCCACCACTCCTCCACCACGCTGCGAGGTGTCCCATGAGCACGTCCACGACCGAGGAAACAGGCCGTTTCGCCTGGTTCCGCAGTCTCGGCCAGAAGGGCAGGCGCGCGTTCGTCGGCGCCTTCGGCGGCTACGGACTGGACTCGTACGACTACTGGGTCCTGCCCCTGAGCCTGGTCGCGATCACCGGCTACTTCGGCCTCACCAAGGCGGAGGCCGGCCTGCTGGGCACCAGCACGCTGCTGATGAGCGCCATCGGCGGCGCGGTGGCGGGGATCATGGCCGACCGGTTCGGCCGGTCCAGGACGCTGGTCATCACCGTGGCGGCGTACGCGTTCTTCACGGTGCTGTGCGGATTCGCGACGAACTACGAGACCCTGCTGGTCTTCCGCGCGCTGCAGGGCCTCGGTTTCGGTGGCGAGTGGGCGGCCGGGGCGATCCTCGTGGCCGAGTACTGCAAGCCGAAGTACCGCGGGCGGACCGTGGCGTTCATCCAGAGCGCGTGGGCGGTCGGCTGGGGGCTGGCGGTCCTCGTCAACACGCTGGTCGTCTCGTTCGCGGACCCGGCCATCTCCTGGCGCATCATGTTCTGGACGGGTGCACTGCCCGCGGTCCTCATCTTCTACGTGCGCCGCAACGTCGAGGACGCGCCGGAAGCCAAGGCGCAGCTCAAGGAACGCGGCACGTTCCCGAAGATCTTCCAGGGGCCGATCCTCAAGACCACGGTGTTCGCCGCGTTGCTCGCGACCGGTGTGCAGGGCGGGTACTACACGCTCGCGTTGTGGCTGCCCGCGTTCCTGCAGACGGGGCGCGGCCTCACGGTCATCGGCACGGGCGGGTACCTCGCGTTCCTCATCGTCGGCGCCTGGATCGGGTACGTGTGCGGCGGCTACCTCACGGACTACCTGGGGCGCAAGAAGACCTTCGTGCTGTTCGCGGTCGCCAGCGCGTTGCTGATCGTCGCCTACACGCAGATCCCCAACGGCGCCAACACGTTGGTCATGTTCCTCGGCTTCCCGCTCGGGTTCTGCATGAGCGCGATCTTCAGCGGGTTCGGCAGCTACCTCAGCGAGCTCTACCCGACGCACCTGCGCGGCACCGGCCAGGGCTTCACCTACAACTTCGGGCGCGCGTTCGGCGCGGTGTTCCCCGGCGTGGTGGGGTTCATGGCCGACCGGCTCGGCATCGGCGGTGCGATGCTGTTCGGGGCGGCCGCGTACGGGATCGCCGTCGTCGCGCTCATCTGGCTGCCGGAGACGGTCAACAAGGAGCTCGAATGACGACCGCGGGACGAGCACCGGGACAGGCGCAGGCCAACCTGATCGCCGTCCCCAGGGACTGGGCGTACGACTTCCTGCTCTTCACCCACCGCAACCCCAAGCCGTGCCCGGTGCTCGACGTGCTGGACGCGGGCGAGACCGTCAGCGCCCTCAAGCAGGACGCGGACGTGCGCACCCACGCGCCGCGGTACCGCATCTGGGAGAACGGCGAACTGGTGGCGGAGCCCGAGAACGCCACGGACCACTGGCGCGACGACCTGGTGACGTTCCTGATCGGCTGCAGCTTCACGTTCGAGACGGCGCTCACCAACGCGGGAGTACCGCTGCGGCACGTCGAGCAGGGCAGGAACGTCTCCATGTTCGTCACGGACATCCAGTGCCGGCCCGCGGGAAGGCTGCACGGCCCGATGGTCGTGTCGATGCGCTGGATCCCGGAGTCCCTTGTGGACATGGCGCACAAGGTCACGGCGCTCATGCCGTCGGTGCACGGCGCACCGGTCGGTGCGGGCGACCCGAGGATGCTCGGGATCGAGGACATCGGCACGCCGGACTTCGGGGACGCGGTCGAGCACGAACCCGGTGACGTGCCGGTGTTCTGGGCCTGCGGGGTGACTCCTCAGGCTGTGCTGATGAAGTCCAGGCCGCCGTTCGCGATCACGCACGCGCCCGGTCAGATGTTCGTGACGGACATGCCCGACTTCGCCTACCGAGTCGGATAGGCCGCTGGAGAACGGCGCCTCGAGCTCTCAGCCGAGGCGCCGCCCCAGGTCGTCCAAGCCGTTCCACGCCGTGCAGCAGCCGTACGCCAGCGCGGCGCCCAGCGGCCACGCCAGAATTCCCCACCACGTCTCCAGAGCGGGCGCGACGAGCAACGTGTCGTTCGGCTTGATCGACGCCGGCATCGGGTAGGCGGCCAGGGCCAGCTTGCCGCCCATCCACTGCGCCATCCAGCCCGCCGCGAACGAGCCGGCGGTCATCCCCAGCATCACGACCGGTCCGCGCCGCTGCCGCAGCAGCCACGTCGAGATCCCGGTGACCACGCCGGCGCCGAGACCGATCAGCACGAACACCATCAGCGCGTCGAGCCGGTGGTAGCTCTCCACCCCGATCGGGTAGAACTTGCTGTCCTGCGCCGAGACGATCTTGAGCTGGGCCGGTGCCAGCCACGACCAGAGGTACGCGGCCGGCAGCCCGAACGCGAACGTCGTCAGCGCCACCACGAGGCCCGGCAGCAGATCCCGCTTCACCACCACCTTCGGCCGCGGCCGCGGGTAGTAGTGGTAGACGTACGGCGGCTCCGGCACGGGTTCGATGCGCACCGGCGCTGCTTTTTCGTCCATTCGCGAGAGGTTACTACCGAGCCGACGCGGTCTCTCCGTGGCGGCTGCAGCGCGCCGTCCAGCCGTCCGGGGTCACCTGGACGACCATGCGGCGCGCGCACTCAGGGCAGTAGCGCGGCGGGTCGATCATGGAGAGGCGCTGACGGCAGAACGCGTGGTCGCCGTCAGCCTCTTCCTTGCCGCAGAAAGCGCAATACACAGCCGTCGTCATCACAGGGTCTGGCTCAGCGCCTTGATCGGCATCGACAGCTCTTCGAGCATGTCGAGGTCCTGCTGCGCGGGACGGCCGAGGTTCGTCAGGTAGTTGCCGACGATGATCGCGTTGATGCCGCCGAGCATGCCCTGCTTCGCACCCAGGTCGCCGAACGTCAGCTCACGGCCGCCGGCGAACCGCAGGATCGTGCGCGGCAGCGCCAGCCGGAACGCGCCGACCGTGCGCAGCGCCTCGGCGCCCTCGACGACCGGGTAGTTCTCGTACGGCGTGCCGGGGTTCGGGATGAGGAAGTTCAGCGGGACCTCGTCCGGCTCCAGCTCGGCGAGCTGCACGGCGAACTCCGCGCGCTGCGCCAGCGTCTCCCCCATGCCGATGATGCCGCCGCAGCAGACCTCCATGCCGGCGTCGCGGATCATCCGCAGCGTGTCCCAGCGCTCCTCCCAGGAGTGCGTGGTCACGACCTCGGGGAAGTGCGAGCGGGCGGTCTCGAGGTTGTGGTTGTAGCGGTGCACGCCCATCGCCACGAGCTCGTCGACCTGCTCCTGGGTGAGCATGCCGAGCGAGCAGGCGATCTGGATGTCGTTGCCGTCCGCGCGGATGGCCTTGATGCCGTCGCGCACCTGCGAGAGCAGTCGCTTGTCCGGGCCTCGCACGGCCGCGACGATGCAGAACTCGGTCGCGCCGGTGTCGCGGGTCTGCCGCGCCGCGCGGACCAGGCCGGGGATGTCCAGCCACGCCGAGCGCACGGGCGAGGGGAACTGGCCCGACTGCGAGCAGAAGTGGCAGTCCTCGGGGCAGCCGCCGGTCTTGAGCGACACGATGCCCTCGACCTCGACCTCCGGGCCGCACCAGCGTTCACGAACCTCGTGCGCCAGCGCGAGCAGCTCGGGGATCCGGTCCTCGGGGAGCTCCAGCACCTTCAGCACCTGAGCCTCGGTGAGCCCGACGCCTCGTTCGAGCACCTGCTCACGAGCCTCGTCGAGCACGTCGATCTGTTCCGGTGCTGCGGTCACGATCTCTCCTCCTCTGTGGCCTGGCGAGCCAGTGTGCCTCACTGAATCCTTCCTCGTGCAGCGATGTAGGTCACTGGACCGCGAATTGAGCCGCGAACGTCTCCGGGTCGAACTCCCCGCCGAACCACGGTGAAAACGATCTCCTGGCGACGGCGAGGAAGTCCACGGGACCGAGCTTCGTCACACCCTGCGGCAGCGCGCCGAGCAGCGGTGCGCCCGCGGCCTCCGGCAGGTCGGCCAGGTTCGTGAGCGAGGCGAGGTCGGGGTGCAGCGGCCAGCTGCCCACCACGACACCGATCGACTCGAGCCCACGCCGCTGCAACGCCTCGGCCGTCAGCGCGGTCGTGTTCAACGTGCCGAGCCCGGCCTGAGCCACGATCAGGACCGGCGCGTTCACCGCCCACGCGATGTCGGCCAGCGTCGAGCCGGCCTCGTCGAACCGCACCAGCAGCCCGCCCGCGCCCTCGACCAGCACCAGGTCGTGGGTCTCGTCGAGCGCGGTCACCTCGGCGGCCACGTCCTTGGGGTGCACGGTGGCCATGCCCGCGCGTCTCGCCGCGGTCGCCGGGGCCAGTGGGTCGGGGTATCTGGCCAGCTCACGGGTCGTCACGTCGCCCGCCAGCCGCGCCACCTCCGCGACGTCGCCCGGCTCGCCGGGCAGCAGGCCGGTCTGCGCGGGCTTGAGCACCGCGACCCGTCTGCCTTCTGCCCTGGCCAGCGCCGCGATGCCCGCGGTCACGGCGGTCTTGCCGACCTCGGTCCCGGTTCCGGTGATCACCAGCACGCTCACAGGTGCTCACCTTATTGGATCGATGGTCCTCCGGAGGTCGAGCGGCTCGGTTGCGTCACCTACGGTGAGGCCATGACCGAGCAACCGATCGTGATGTACGGCGCCGAGTGGTGTGGCGACTGCCGCCGCGCCAAGTCGTGGCTGACCCGCAGCAACGTTCCGTTCACCTACGTCGACGTCGAGAACGACGACGAGGCGCGGGACAGGGCGATCGAGATCGCGGGCCGCAAGAACATCCCCGTCGTCGTGCTGCCGAACGGCGAGTTCCTGGTCGAGCCGACCGACACTCAGCTCGCCGCCGCGATCACGCCCTGACAGATCGCCGCGATGTCGTCGTCCGTGCTGATGAACGGCGGCATCGTGTAGATCAGGTCGCGGAACGGCCGCAGCCACACCCCTGCGTCGACCGCCGCCTTGGTGGCACGGGCCATGTCCACGGGCTCATGGAGCTGCACCACGCCGATAGCGCCCAGCACGCGCACGTCCCGAACGCCGGGCAACGCGCGTGCGGGCGCGAGTCCCGCTATCAGACCGGCCGAGATCCGGGCGACCTCGCGCTTCCAGTCCTGCGACAGCAGCAGGTCGATCGACGCCAGCGACACCGCCGCCGCCAGCGGGTTGCCCATGAACGTCGGCCCGTGCGCGAGCACCGGCACCTCGCCCTTGCTGATCCCGTCCGCCACCCGTGACGTGCACAGGGTGGCGGCCATCGTCAGGTACCCGCCGGTCAGCGACTTGCCCAGGCACATCACGTCCGGGCTGACGTTCGCGTGATCGGCACCGAACAGCTCGCCCGTGCGGCCGAAGCCCGTGGCGATCTCGTCGAACACCAGCAGCACGTCGTGCGTATAAGCCAGCTCGCGCAACACGTGCAGGTAGCGCGGGTCGTGGAAGCGCATGCCCCCGGCGCCCTGCACGACCGGCTCGACGATGATCGCGGCGAGTTCGTCCGCGTGTTCCTCGATCAGGTCGGCGAGGTGCTGGACGTACGCGGTGTCCATCTCGGCCGGCGGCGCGTCCGCGAACACCTGCTGCGGCAGGATTCCGCGCCACAGCGAGTGCATCCCGCCGTCGGGGTCGCAGACGGACATCGGGTTGAACGTGTCACCGTGGTAGCCGCCGCGCCACGTCATCAGCCGGTGCTTCTCCGGCCGGTTCTGCGAACGCCAGTACTGCAGGCACATCTTCACCGCGACCTCGACCGACACCGAGCCGGAGTCGCAGAGGAACACGTGCTGCAACGGTTCGGGGGTGATCTCGACCAGCTTCGCGGCGAGCCTGATGGCGGGCTCGTGCGTGAGCCCGCCGAACATCACGTGGCTCATCCGGCCGATCTGGTCGGTGACGGCCGCGTCCAGCACCGGGTGGCGGTAGCCGTGAATGGCCGCCCACCACGACGACATGCCGTCGACGAGCTCACGGCCGTCCGCGAGCTTGAGCCGGACACCCGAGGCCCCGGAGACGAGCAACGGCTCCTGGGTGCCCGGCATCGGGCCGTACGGGTGCCAGACGTGCGCCTGGTCGAGCTTCAGCAGGTCGTCCACCCGAAGCACATTAGGCGAGGCGCACCGGCAGGGTGTGCAGGCCGCGGATCAGCGTGCTGTCCCGCCACCCCAGCGTCTCCGGTTCGGCGGCGAGCGCCAGGTTCGGGAACCGGGCCAGCAACTGCGTGAGCGCCACGTCGAACTCCAGCCGGGCCAGCGGCGCGCCGAGGCAGAAGTGGATGCCGTGGCCGAACGCCACGTGGCCCTGCGCGGACCGCGTCACGTCGAGCTGGTCGGCGTTCTCGTAGCGCTGCGGGTCCCGGTTCGCGGCGATCAGCGACACCATGAGGATCTCGTCGGCGGGAACGGTGACGCCGCCGAGGTCGAGGGGTTCCAAGGTGTAGCGGAAGGTCGCGACGTTGACGGGCCCTTCCAGCCGCAGGAACTCCTCGGTGCTCGCCGGGATCAGCTCCGGGCGGTCCTTGAGGACCTGCAGCTGGTCCGGGTTCTTCAGCAACGACAGCACCGCGTTGCCGATGAGGTTCACCGTCGTCTCGTGGCCCGCCACGAGCAGCAGGAAGGCCATCGAGATCAGCTCTTCGGTGTTCAGCCGGTCACCGGAGTCGTCGGCGTGCACGAGGGCGGAGAAGAACGTGTCGTTCGGCTCGGCCTCGGCGATGGCCGTGACGTGCTGGAACAGGAAGCCGGCCATCGCGCCCGCGGCGGCCTTGACCTGCTCGGGCGTGCCGAAGGTCAGCAGCTGGTTCGACCACTCGCGGAAGTCGTCGCGGTTGTCGATCGGGATCCCGAGCAGCTCACAGATCACCGTGATGGGCAGCGGGAACGCGAACGCCTCCAGCAGGTCGACCTCGTCGCCGTCGTTGAGCTTCGCGATCAGCTCGGCCGCGATCTCCTGCACGCGCGGGCGCATCAGCTCGATGCGGCGGGCGGTGAACGCCTTGGTCACGAGCTTGCGCAGCCGGGTGTGGTCCGGCGGGTCCATGTTGAGCATGTGGACGGAGAGCGTGGGCTCGATCTCGCGGCGCACGTGCGTCTGGGTGGCGTGCTTGACCATCAGGTGGCCGCCGGTCTGGACGTTCTTGCTGACCCTCGGGTCGGTGAGAGCGATCTTCGCCTCGTCGTACCGAGTGACGAGCCAGGCCTTGAGGCCGTGCGGCAGGATCACTTCCCGCGCCGGCCCTTCGGCACGTAACAGGTCATGCACCTCGTGCGGGTTCTGGATGTAGTCGGCGGGCAACCGGGTGAGTGTCGTCACCTCACCCAGTTAACCCCGTTCACTCAACCCTCGCCACTGTTTCTCCGGCGGCCGTCCTCTAGCGGTGGATCGTGATGCCGCGGATCGTCTTGAGGTCACCGAAGAGCGACGGCGTGGTGCTGACCCGGAAGTTGCCCACCACCATCATCTCCTTCGACTTGTCGCGCTTCTGCACCTCCAGGTGCACGGCGACCTGGCCCTCGTGCGACTTGAAGACGCTCTTCAGTTCCTCGATCAGCTCGGGCGTCAGCGTCTTGGTCTGCAGCCCGAGGACGAGAGGCGGATCCGCCCCGGGGTTCGCCTCCGCGTCGCTGATGTCGAGCGGGACGACACCGTCACCGAAGATCGCCATCTTGTCCTCGCGCCAGTTCACCCGGCCCTTCACGCACACGGCGGAGTCGAGCTCCAGGTCGTCGCGCAGCACCTCGTAGGACTTCGGGAAGAACAGGACCTCGATGGACGCGTCCAGGTCCTCGATGACCGTGATCGCCCACGGCAGGCCGTTCTTGTTCACCCGGCGCTCGATCGACGAGATCATGCCCGAGACGATCAGCTCGCCCTCCTTGGGCGGGTCGTCGAGCACGACGGCGATCGGCCGCGGCGCGTACTTGCGCAGGATCCGCTCGGCGCCGTCGAGGGGGTGCGAGGACACGTACAGCCCCAGCATCTCCTTCTCCAGGCTGAGCATCTGCTTGCGCGGGTACTCGTCCGTGCCGAACTTGAGGTGCGCCAAAGGAGAGGTGCTGTCGTCCTGGTCGTCGGCGCTGTCGCCGCCGAACAGGTCGAACTGGCCCTCCGCCTCCTTGCGCTTGATCGGGACGACGGCGTCGACCGCGTCCTCGTGCACCTGGATCAGCGAGAGCCTGGGGTGGCCGAACGCGTCGAACGCGCCGGCCTTGATCAGCGACTCGATCACGCGTTTGTTGCAGGCGACGAGCTCGGACTTGTCCATGAAGTCCGTGAAGGACGTGTAGTTGCCCTTCTCCTTGCGGCTCTTGATGATCGACTCGACGACGTTCGCGCCGACGTTGCGGATCGCGCCCAGGCCGAAGCGGATGTCCGTGCCGACCGCACCGAAGCGCAGCGCCGACTCGTTGACGTCCGGCGGGAGGACCTTGATGCCCAGGCGGCGGCACTCGGCGAGGTAGACCGCCGACTTGTCCTTGTTGTCACCGACCGACGTGAGCAGGGCGGCCATGTACTCGGCGCGGAAGTTCGCCTTGAGGTACGCCGTCCAGTACGAGATCAGGCCGTACGCGGCCGCGTGCGACTTGTTGAACGCGTAGCCGGCGAACGGGAGGATCGTGTCCCACAGCGCCTGGATCGCCTCGTCGGAGAAGCCGCGCGGGTCGTTGCGCATGCCCTCGCGGAAGCCCTCGAACTCCTTGGCCAGGACCTCGGCCTTCTTCTTGCCCATGGCCTTGCGGAGCACGTCCGCGCGACCCATGGAGTAGCCCGCGACCTCCTGGGCGATGAACATGATCTGCTCTTGGTAGACGATCAGACCGTGCGTCTCGCCGAGGATCACCTTGAGCGGTTCCTCGAGCTGCGGGTGGATCGGCTTGACTTCCTGACGGCCGTTCTTGCGGTCCGCGTAGTCGTTGTGCGCGTTCACACCCATCGGACCCGGGCGGTACAGCGCGCCGACCGCGACGATGTCCTCGAACGTCGTCGGCTGCATGCGGCGCAGCAGGTCGCGCATCGGCCCGCCGTCCAGCTGGAACACGCCGAGCGTGTCACCGCGGCCGAGCAGCGCGTACGTCTCCGGGTCGTCGAGCGTGAGCTTGTCGAAGTCCGGGACCGCGTCCTTGCCGCGGTTGGCCTCGATGTTCTCGATCGCGTCGCCCATCACCGTGAGGTTGCGCAGCCCGAGGAAGTCCATCTTCAGCAGGCCGATGTTCTCGCACGACGGGTAGTCCCAGCCGGTGATGAACGAGCCGTCGTCGCGGTACCAGAGCGGGATGGACTCCGTGAGCGGGTCCTTCGACATGATCACCGCGCAGGCGTGCACGCCTGCGTTGCGGATCAGGCCCTCGAGACCGAGCGCGGTGTCGAAGATCTCCTTCACCTGCGAGTCGGTCTCCAGCAGCGACCGGACCTCGGCGGCCTCGCCGTAGCGCGGGTGGCTCTTGTTGACGATGCCGTTGAGCGGGATGTCCTTCGCCATGATCGGCGGCGGCAGCGCCTTCGAGATCTTGTCGGCGATCGCGAAGCCCGGCTGACCGTGGTGCACGCGCGCCGAGTCCTTCAACGCGGCCTTCGTCTTGATGGTGCCGAACGTGATCACCTGGGCGACCCTGTCCGTGCCGTACTTCTCGCTGGCGTAGCGGATCATCTCGCCACGACGGCGGTCGTCGAAGTCGATGTCGATGTCGGGCATGGCGGTGCGCTCGGGGTTCAGGAACCGCTCGAACAGCAGGCCGTGCGGGATGGGGTCGATGTTCGTGATGCCCATCGCCCACGACACGGCGGCACCCGCGGCCGAACCACGACCGGGACCTACGCGGATGCCCACGCTGCGGGCGTAGCTGATCAGGTCGGCGACGATCAGGAAGTACGCCGGGAAGCCCTTGTCGATGATGACCTGGGCCTCGAAGTCGCAGCGCTTGATGTACTCCTCGGGAACTTCCTTGCCCGCGAAGCGCCACTCGAGGCCGCGCCGGATCTCCTTGCGGAACCAGGAGGCCTGGTCCTCGCCCTCGGGGACCTCGAAGTTCGGGATGCGGTCCTTGACGGTCCAGATGTCCTCGTAGGACTCGACCATCGACGCGACCAGCAGCGTGTTGTCGCACGCCTCCGGGAGGTCCTTCCAGATCTCCCGCATCTCCTCGGACGACTTCAGGTAGTAGCCGTCGCCGTCGAACTTGAACCGGTTCGGGTCGGTCAGCATCTTGCCGGACTGCACGCAGAGCAACGCGGAGTGCGTGTCCGCCTGGTCCTTGGTGACGTAGTGGCTGTCGTTCGTCGCGAGCGGCGGGATGCCGAGCTTCTTGCTGATCTCCAGCAGGCCGTCGCGGACCCGGCGCTCGATCTCCAGGCCGTGGTCCATCAGCTCGAGGAAGAAGTTCTCCTTGCCGAAGATGTCGCGGTAGTCGGACGCGGCCTGGAACGCCTCGTTGACCTGGCCGAGCCGCAGGCGGGTCTGCACCTCGCCGGACGGGCAGCCGGTCGTCGCGATGATGCCGTCGGCGTGCTGCGAGACGAGCTCGCGGTCCATGCGGGGCTTGTAGTAGTAGCCCGTCTTGCTGGCCTCGGTGTGCAGCCGGAAGAGGTTCCGCAGCCCGTCCGCGTTGCGCGCCCACATGGTCATGTGGGTGTACGCGCCGGCACCGGAGATGTCGTCGCTGCGCTGACCGGGATCGCCCCAGGCGACCGGCTTCTTGTGCAGGCGGTTGTGCGGGGCGAGGTAGGCCTCGATGCCGATGATCGGCTTGATGCCGGTCTTCACCGCGGTTTGGTAGAACTCGTCGGACCCGTACATGTTGCCGTGGTCGCTCATGCCGACAGCGGTCATGCCGAGCCGCCCGGCCTCCTCGAACAGCGGCGCCACCTTGGCCGCACCGTCGAGCATCGAGTACTCGGTGTGCACGTGCAGATGCACAAACGAGTCCGCCACCGGCAACCCCCTTGTATAGCAAGCGTTTTAGCGCGAATGAGGGGAATGGAAGGCCCCTGGCGCTCGTCGAGACTAGCCGACTTGCGCCGGCTCAAGAAGCCGACCCGCCAAGTGCCCCAGGAACTCCCGCCAAGGCGAAAAGGGCCGCATCCTACGCTCTTCGGCTGCCACGATGCGCACGACAGCGCACGTTGCCTTGATCTCGATCCGGTACGCGGTGACACGGTGGTCAGGACCTCCGGGTAGCGTTCTTTTGGTGGTCCCCGATCCCGTAGACGCCCGCCTGCTCGCCGTTCTCGCCGAGTCCGGCCGCGCCGCCGTGCACGAGATCGCCCAGCGCCTGGGCATGGACCCGCGCGAGGCCGCCATGCGCCTGATCACCCTTTCCGGCAGCGGACTCCCGTTGCTCGTCGGTGTGGAGTGCGACCCGAACGGCGTGCGCAGGGCCCTCGCGAACGCCGCCGCCTACGGGAGTTACGCGGGCGGTCCGCCGTCCGGCCCGTACGCGGTGCACCAGAGCGGCCCCCACCCGGTCCAGCAGCAGCCCTACGGCCCGCAGGGCCCGGTCAGCCAGCCGTTCCCCGCGCAGCAGCCGCCGCAGGCCACCTGGGGTCCGCCCCAGACCGCGGGCTGGGTGCGCGCGGACCAGCCGCAGCCCAAGCCCGTCGTGTCACGGACCGGCAAGATCGGCTCGGCGCTGGAGGCGGACAGCCTCGAAGGCGCCCGTCTCAGCATCCAGCTGGTCGAGGTCGTCGACCCGGCCGACTTCCTGTTCACGGCGGCCGGTTACAAGCTCGCCGAGGGCGAACGGTCCGTGGTCGTGCACACCGAGGTGACGAACACCTCGCAGGTCCCCTACACCTCGCTGCCGGACATGTACCTGGTCCTCGTGACCAAGACCGGTGAGACGGTGACGAAGGCGCCCGTCTCGTTGTCCTCCCGGCCCGCGCACAAGCTCGGCGTGGGGCCGGGCGAGACGGCGGGCGGGCACAGCGTGTTCGTGCTGCCGGAGGAGACCCAGGTGATCCAGGTCCGCTGGAGCGTGCGCCCCGAGGTCGACCTGAACACCCTGGTCTGGACCGTCGAGGACTAAGCCAGTACCTCCAGCGCCGCCGCGTGCACGCCCGGCGCGGCCGCCAGGTACTCACGGCTGGTCAGCTCCCACGGCTTGCCGTCGAGATCGGTGACGACTCCGCCTGCCTCCTGCACGAGCAACACGCCTGACGCGTGCGCGCGCACGTTGTCGTGCTGCCAGTGCACGTCCATCCGACCGGCGGCGACCTGGGCGAGCTGGTGCGTGACCGGCACCGAGATCCGCACGTAGAGGGCCTGCTTCGCCATGGCGCTGTAGGAGGCGCCGACCCGGTCGGCCATCTCCGGGCCCTGCCCCGGCTGGGCCTGGCCGGTGCCGGCCAGCGCGCCGTCCAGCGAGGTCTTGTCCGCGACGCTCAGCCGGACGCCGTTCAGGAACGCCCCGCCGCCCTCCGTTGCGGTGAACATCTCGTCGAACAGCGGGAAGTGCACGACCGCGAGCACCGGACGGCCGTCGCGGACCAGGCTCACGCCGATGTTCCAGTCGGTCATGCCCTGGACCGCGTTCATGTTGCCGCCGACCGGGTCGATGAGCCACCACTCGCCGGAGCCCAAGGGGCCGGAGCCGTGTTCGTCGTCGAGCCAGCGCGCCTGCGGGCGGATCTCGGCCAGTTCCGGCCTCAGCAGGTCGACGACGGCGGCGTCGTTGGCTTGGACGGCGCCGACGAGTTCCGCGAGAGAGGACGTGCGGGATTCGGTCGAGTAGCGCTTCGACATCCGCTCTCCGGCACGGCGGACGGCGGCGGTGGTGGCTGCGAGCACGGTTTCCTCCAAGATTGGCTGTTATGCAAGCGGATCTGAACCTGCTGACGGTGCTGGACGCCCTCCTCGAAGAGGGCAGCGTGATGGGGGCGGCGGAACGGCTGCACCTGTCGTCACCCGCGGTCAGCCGCACGCTCGGGCGGATCAGGAAGGTCACCGGCGACGACATCCTCGTGCGGACCGGCCACACGATGACGCCCACGCCGTACGCGCTCGGGATCGCCGACGAGGTGCGCCGGCTGGTGCGGCAGGCCAACGCCGTGCTGGCGCCCAGCCGTGAGCTGGACCTGGCCGAACTGGAGCGCACGTTCACCGTCCAGTGCCACGACGCCCTCGCCTCGTCGGTGGTGCCCGCGCTGATCGGGCGGATCGCGGAGCAGGCACCGGGAGTGCGGCTGCGGGTGCTCGCCGAGCACTCCGCCGACACCGACGACCTGCGGCACGGGCGGGTCGACCTGGAACTCGGCGGTGGCGCGCCCGAACTCCCCGAGTTCCGCTCGGAGACGCTCGGCACCGACCCGCTCGCCGTGGTCATGCGGTCCGGGCACCCGTGCACCGAACTGGACCTGCGCGCGTACGCCGCCTATCCGCACGTGCTGGTCTCACGGCGCGGCCGGCTGACCGCCCCGATCGATGACCTGCTGGCCGCGGAAGGGTTGCGGCGCAGGGTGATCGCGACCGTGGCGACCGTGCACTCGGCCGTGCAGATCGCGGCCGCGAGCGATGCCCTGGTCACCACCACGGCGATCCTGTGCCGGCCGTTGATCGAGGCGTTCGGGCTGGTCACCCACCCGCTGCCGGCCGAGTCGCCGGAAGCGCCGATCAACTGCAACTGGCACCAGCGCTACGACTCCGACCTCGCCCACGCGTGGCTGCGCGACCAGGTGCGCACGGTCGTCGGCGAAGTCCTAAGCCGCTAGCGGCAACGCGACGGCGCCGGGGAAGCGCGGTTCCTCGGCCTCGTCGAGCATCGCGGCGGCGACGGTCTCCCGGCTGACCTCGGCCGAGAGGTCGAACGGCGGCGCGATGTCCAGGCCGACGGTGCGGCCGGGGCCCGCCGGTTCGTCGGTGAGCACCCCGGCGTGGAAGACCGTGCCCCCGGCGGCGAGGACGGCGTTGTCGGCCTCGACCTTGTCCGGGATCCGGTCGCCGAAGAACTTCCACAGCACGGCGGCACCCTCTCCCGCCGCCTCGGCCGACGCGCCCGTTCCGTAGGTGCCGAGCCAGATGATCCGGCGCGGCCCGGCGGCGATCACCGCCTTGGCGCCGTCCGAGAGCACGCCCGCGCGGTCCGTGCCCAGACCCGACAGGACGACGGTGTCCGGGTCGACGACGATCGAGGCCGGATCACCCACGTCGCCGGGGACCTTGTGCAGGTTCGGGTGGTCGAGGGTGATCCGGGCGGGGTCGCGGGCGATCGCCGTGACGGTGTGGCCACGCTCCAACGCCTGGCGGGTGAGGGCGAGACCGGTCCGGCCCGAGGCCGCGAGAATTGTCAGGTGCATGCCGAGAACGCTATTGAGCACACCGGTTAACATCAAGTGCAACGTCGTGAACCGGTGATTTACTCAAACGCAATCAGCCTTCTTCGCGCAGCTTCTCCAGCGACACGAACAGGTCCTCCGGGTACTCGGACGTGTACGAGACCCACTGGCCGTCCGCCGGGTGGTGGAAGCCGAGCTGCCGCGCGTGCAGCCACTGCCGCGTCACCCCGAGCCGCTTGGCCAGCGTCGGGTCGGCCCCGTACGTCAGGTCGCCCACGCACGGGTGGTGCAGCGCCGAGAAGTGCACACGGATCTGGTGCGTGCGCCCGGTCTCCAGGTGGACCTCGACGAACGACGCCGCGCGGAACGCCTCGATGACCTCGTAGTGCGTGATGGACGGCTTGCCGTCCTGCATCACGGCGAACTTGTAGTCGTGCTTGGGGTGCCGGTCGATCGGGGCGTCGATGGTGCCCTTGATCGGGTCCGGGTGGCCCTGCACGATCGCGTGGTAGACCTTGTCGACGGTCCGCTCTTTGAAGGCGTGCTTCAGAGCCGAGTACGCGGACTCGGACTTCGCGACCACCATCACGCCGGTCGTGCCGACGTCGAGCCGGTGCACGACGCCCTGGCGCTCGGCGGCTCCGGACGTGGCGACGCGGTGGCCGCCGGCGAGGAGCCCGCCGACGACGGTCGGCCCGGTCCAGCCCGGCGACGGGTGCACGGCGACCCCGACGGGCTTGTCGACGACGATGATGTCGTCGTCCTCGTGGATGATCTTCAGACCTTCGACGGGGATCGCCTGGACGGTGATCGGCTGCGGCGGTGCCGGCAGCGTGATCTCCAGCATCGATCCGGCCGTGAGCCGGTCGGACTTGCCGACGACCCGGCCGTCGACCAGCACGTCGTCGGCGTCGGCGATGGACGCGACGACGGTGCGGGACAAGCCGAGCAGCTTCGCGAGACCGGCGTCGACGCGCATGCCGTCCAGACCGTCGGGAATGGGCAGCGTTCGGTATCCGCTCACGCGGGGGCCTCGACCTTCTTCTTCTTGCAGAACCTGCTGAAACTACCAGGAGCAGCTACTTCGACTCCTGCAGACCGTCCTGCTCCACGAGGGGCTCTGCCCGCTTGTGGACGGTGCCGTCGTAGTCGTGCTGCAGCAGCGCCAGGATGATGATCGTCACGCCGCCTCCGACGATCGCCATGTCCGCGACGTTGAACACCGGCCACACCTGGCCGTACGGGTCGAACAGCGACAGGAAGTCGACCACGTGGCCGCGCATCGGGCCCGGCTCGCGGAAGAGGCGGTCGGCGAGGTTGCCCACGGCACCGCCCAGCACCAGGCCGAGGCCGACGGCCCAGCCCTGGGAGCGGAGGTTGCGCGAGATCCAGACGATGAACCCGGCGACGCCGAACGCGATCAGCGCGAGGATCCACGTCATGCTCTCCGCCAGGCCGAACGCGGCGCCGGGGTTGCGGACGAACGTCAGGTAGAGCACGCCGCCGAACAGCTTGATCGGGTCGGCGCCCTCGAGGAACGCGACGGACACGACCTTGGTGAGCACGTCGAGGGCCAGCACGCCGCCGGCCAGGAGCCCGAGGATCTTCGTCCTCGGTTCCGGCAGCGAGCCGGAGATCGAACCGGAGATGGAGAACTCGTCGTCGTCCTCCGCCTTCGCGGAGGACTCCGCGGGAGACCCCTCTTCCGCAGAGGCCGGCGACAGCACGGGCGTCGCGACCGTCTCAGGGTCGCTGACCTGCTCTTCCGCCGACCTGTCAGCGACCTCCCCTGAGGCTTTCTCCTCGGCCTTGGACTCGTCACTCACCACGTCATTGTCCACTACAGGGACTACGCGAGGAACGGCGGCAGGGTTCGGTTGTCGTCCTGCGGCACCCAACGGCCGTCGCGCTGCTCGTAGGTCCACTTCGGACCTTCGGTGACCAGGGTGCGCAGCGCGGCGATCAGACGGTCGACGTGCTCGGCCGTCGTGCCGAGGCCGACCGACGCGCGCACGGCACGCTCTTCGTGCGATCCGGCCTGCTTGACCAGGCGTCCCACGATCACGTGCGCGCAGAACGCTCCGTCGCGCACACCGATGCCGTACTCGGCGGACAGCGCCGCCGCGAGGAAGCCCGCGTCGAAGCCGGAGATCGTGAAGCTCACGACGCCGACCTTGTCCGCGTCCTCCAGGATCGCGAGCTCGCGGAAGCCGGGGACGGCGCGCAGGCCGTTCTGCAGGCGCGTCAGCAGTTCCTGCTCGTGCGCGACGGTCTGCTCCCAGTGCCGCGACAGGATCTCGCATGCCGCGGCCAGCGCGTGCACGCCGACGACGTTCGGGCTGCCGGCCTCGTGCCGCTCGGGCACCGCGGACCAGGCGACGCCGAGGCGGTCGCCGTGGTCGGTCACCTTGGACGTGGCGCCGCCGCCCACGAGGTATGGCTGGGCCTGCTGCAACCAGTCCGCGCGGCCGACCAGCACGCCGGCGCCGAAGGGCGCGTAGATCTTGTGGCCGGAGAACGCGATGTAGTCGACGCCCAGCTCACGGGCGTTGATCGGGCGGTGCGGGGCGAGCTGCGCGGCGTCGAGCGCGATGCGCGCGCCATGGCGGCGGGCGACCTTCGCGAGCTCGGCGACCGGCCACAGCTCCCCCGTGACGTTGGACGCCCCGGTGACGATCACGAGCCGAGGGCCGACCGGGGCGGCGGCCAACGCCCGGTCCAGTGCGACAACAGCAGCACCGGACGAAGACGGAGCGGGAACGCGCTGAACGTTCGGACCACGCCACGGCAGCAGCGCAGCGTGGTGCTCGCTGTCGAACAGCACGACGGCGGTGTTCTTGGGAACGCTGCGCGCCAACAGGTTCAGCGAGTCCGTGGTGTTGCGGGTGAAGACGACGGCGTCGGAGGAGTGCGCCCCGACGAACCTGCGGATGCGGTCGCGGGCCTGCTCGTATACGCGGGTCGAGACCTGCGAGGCGAACCCGGCGCCGCGGTGCACGCTGGCGTACCAGGGCAGCAGCTCGTCGACGGCGTCGCGGACCTCCTGAAGACAGGGCGCCGACGCCGCGTGGTCGAGGTTGGCGTAGGTGACGCGCTCTCCGGTGACCAGGGGAACGCGCAGGTCGGAGCCGACGACAGCCGGAACGGAAGTGGTGGTTCCAGGGGTGATCGCGAGCGTCATCGAGCTGCCTCCGAGGCCAGGGGCCCCGTTGTGCGAAGGCCCGCGCTTGACCGGCGCCCCACGCGCCGGACCAGGTCCTCACCAAGGGCACCCCACCGCGGTTGGAGGGTTGCCGGCCAGCAAGCTTGGGCTTGACGCTGGCTCTCATGACCTGCCGACGACGTTAGCGGAGGGTGACACTCCCGTCGACACCCGATTCACATCGTGAGAAGCGTCGGAGACCGACTAATCGCCGGTCTCGCCCTTCCACCTGGCGTAGCGGCCGGCCCTGTCGACGGCACGCACGCGCCGCTCAGCGGCGTCGCGCGACTCTTCCGTGCTGACGATGAGCAACTGGTCGTCCGTCTGCAGCCTCGTCGTCGGTTGTGGCGTGAAACTCTTCCCCGAGCGCACCACGAGGCTGACCGTGGCTCCGGTCGGTAGCCGCAGTTCGGACATGTAGACGCCGTGCAGCTTCGACCCGCGCTGGATGTGCACCTGCAGCAGCTCGGCCCCCAGCTCGTCGAGGGGCGAGGAGTCGACCTGGACCTCCTGCACCTCGCCCGCCTTCACCAGACCGAGGCGTCGCGCCAGGAGCGGCAGCGTCGTGCCCTGCACCACCGTCAGCACGATGACCAGCAGGAACACCACGTCGACCAGTTCACGCGCGCCCTCGACGCCCTGGATCAGGGGAATCAGCGCGAACACGATGGGCACCGCGCCGCGCAACCCCGACCAGGAGAGGAACGCCTGTTCGCGCCACGGCACCTTGAACGGCA
The DNA here is from genome assembly GCF_024648825.1 of Lentzea californiensis. GTDB lineage: Bacteria > Actinomycetota > Actinomycetes > Mycobacteriales > Pseudonocardiaceae > Lentzea > Lentzea californiensis. The sequence goes on along the minus strand of NZ_JANBBE010000002.1, from coordinate 356,773 downwards.
GCGAGGCGAGGACCACCGACAGCGGCCGGGCCACGAACGTCAGCACCACACCCGCGACCAGCGCGGGGAACAGCACGTCGAGCAGGCGTGACGGCGAGGCGTAGAGGCCGAGCAGCACGAAGAGGCCGATCTGGGCGAGCCAGCCGAGGCCTTCGGCGAACGAGAGGGTGTCGGCGCGGTGCGGCAGGCGGGCGTTGCCGAGGACCAGCGCGGCGACGTACGTGGCGAGGAACCCGGAGGCGTGCAGCAGGTCGCCGGCCGTGTAGGCGATCACGCACACCGCCACCGTGGCGAGCGGGTACAGACCGGTGGAGGGCAGCGCCGCCCGTCTGAGCCCGGCCCCGCCGAGATACCCGAGCGCCACTCCGACGAGCGCGCCCGCGCCCAGTTCGTAGACCACCAGCAGCGGCGCGGTCCAGGAGATCTGGTCCGACGAGGCCAGCAGCACCACGGCGATGAAGACGGGCGCGTCGTTGAGGCCGGACTCCAGTTCGAGCGCGCCGGTGAGCCGCGCGCCGACGCCCAGCGAGCGCAGGACGCTGAAGACGGCGGCCGCGTCGGTGGACGACAGCACCGCGCCCCACAGCAGCGCCATCCGCCAGTCGAGGCCCAGCAGGAAGTGCAACGCCGTTCCGGTCACCGCCACGCTCACGGCGACGGCCACTGTGGACAGTGCGACGCCCAGCCACAGCGAGGACTTCACCGCGCTCCAGCGGGTGGTGATGCCGCCCTCGGTCAGGATCAGCACCAGCGCCGCGATGCCGAGCGACTGGGTGAGGTCGGCGTCGTCGAACTTGATGCCGACGACGGACTCGCCGAGGACCACGCCGATGCCGAGGTACAGCAGGAGTGAGGGCAGCCCGAGCCGAGTCGACACCCGCACCGCGATCACGGAGATCAGCAGTACGGCCGCGCCGATGCCCAGAACGACCGTGACGTCACCCACCTGGACCATTCTGGTTGATCACCACCGATTCCGACGAATCCGACGATCGCCTCTACCGCGCTCATGCACGGAGGAGCATGTTGATCAGTGGCTCAATCCCTAACCCTGCACGGAGTTGAACCATGAGGATCCTGATCGCGCTGGCGGCCGCCTTGATGGTGACCGGAGCGACCACCGCGCAAGCGTCGGCCCCCGCGGCCCTCGCCGCGCCGAACATCAACGTCGCGAACGTCCAAGCACACCTGAACCAGTTCCAGTCGATCGCCAACGCCAACGGCGGCAACCGCGCACACGGACGACCGGGGTACCTGGCCTCGATCAACTGGGTGAAGAGCAAGCTCGACGCGGCCGGTTTCACCACGCGCGTCCAGTCGTTCACCTACGGCGGCGCCACCGGCTACAACCTGATCGCGGACTACCCCGGTGGCGACCTGAACAACGTCGTCATGCTGGGCGGCCACCTCGACAGCGTCACGGCGGGCCCCGGCATCAACGACAACGGCACGGGCTCCGCGTCGATCCTGGAGGTCGCCCTCCAGATGAAGGCGACGAACTTCCAGCCCACCAAGCACGTGCGGTTCGGCTGGTGGGGCGCGGAGGAACTCGGCCTGCGCGGCTCGCGGGCCTACGTGAGCTCGCTGTCCGCCACCGAGAAGTCGAGGATCAAGGCGTACCTGAACTTCGACATGACCGGCTCGCCGAACCCGGGCTACTTCGTCTACGACGCCGCCGAGCCGCCCACCGTCCCCGGCGCGCTGGCTCTGCAGCAGCGACTGCAGGCGGGCTTCACCTCCATCGGGGTCCAGACCGAGCTCACCAAGGTCAACGGCCGCTCCGACCACGCGGCGTTCGCGCAGGAGGGCATCGCGACCGGCGGCACCTTCACCGGCGCCGAGCAGACCAAGACCACGGCACAGGCGCGGAAGTGGGGCGGCACGGCCGGCCAGGCCTACGACCGCTGCTACCACCGCTCCTGCGACACGACGTCCAACGTCAACGTGACGGCTCTCGACCGCAACGCGGACGTGATCGCCTACGCGTTGTGGGCCACCGCGGCCTGATCTGATCTCTGGGTGAGCACCTGCACGGCCTCGTCGAGCACCGGTTCGACGAGGCCGGGCACCGTCGCCCACATCTGCGCCTGGCCCAGGTAGAGGCTGAACGCGATCAGCGCGCGCTTCTTCGCGTGCTCCTGGTCGAACCCGAGTTGCTCGAACAACTCGGTCAGGTAGCCGATCCGCTTCTCGGTGACGCGCTGGAGGACCGGCGCGATCACCTCGTTGCCCGCGCCCGCCTGCAACGCCATCTCCACCGACCCCTTGCGGGTCTGGTCGAGCACCACGGTGAACAGCGTCCTGAGCTTCTCGTGCGGCGTCCTTCCGGACTCGACCAGCTCGATGACCTTCTCGGTGTGCTCCCGCTCCCACCGCTCGACGGTCGCCTTCAGGAGCGCCTCGCGGTTCGGGAAGTGGTGGTAGACGCTGCCCTTGGTGGCTCCGGCCCGCGCCGCCAGCGGCTCGATCGCGACGGCCTGGAGCCCGCCTTCGGCCAGCGCTCTCAGCGCTATCTCAGTCCAGTCGTCCTGATTCCTCCGCGCCACGCTTCCATACGCTAGCGTACGTTCCAGGAACATACGCCAGCGTATGGAGGGGATTCACATGATCAAGAACGTGCACATCCGCGACCTCGGCGTGCCCGCGGGCCCGTTCATCGAGCGCATCCAGGAACTCTGGCCGCCCACCTGGGGCAAGCAGGAGTTCGACCGGCCGCTGGGAGTCGGCGCCGACGGGGGCCACGGCCCCATCCGCTACCGCTGCACGGAGTTCGTGCCCGGCGACTCGATCACCTTCGAGTTCACCGACATGTCGGGCAGCCACACGCTCTCGGCGTCCGGCACGGTCCTGCGGCACGAGCTGATCGGCCGGTTCGGCCTCGTCGACCGGCTGCGCTGGGCGCTGGCGATCCGGTGGCTGCACGACGCGTGCCTCGAGGACCTGTTCGACGTCTGCGAACGAGCGGCGGGCCGGGAACCCGCCGCACCAGCCCGATGGTCGCCCTGGGTCAGGCTGGTGCGGCGGATGTTCACTCCACGGGCGAACCCCGATCACTCACGGCCCGGTCACTCACAGCGCGCGTGAACCGGCGTGGAGCGCCAGATCGCGGACGGACCGGGAAAGTGCTCCCTCAGAGGAGTTGACCAGGACCGTGCCCGATGCGTTGACGTCGGCCGCGAACTCATCGCGCACCTCCCGTGCAGTCGAGCAGCAACGGGGACGTGCCGGACGTGCCGTAGACGTCGCCCTCGTCGGTCAGCGAGGGGTACGCGGGCACGCCGGGCATCGGACGCGAACCGCTGGGATCCGCCCACAACTCCGTGTCGCCCCAGGTGGTCCTGCCGAGCAGGTGACCGTGGGAGTTCACCGCCAGGACCTCCGCGGCGAAGGCGTACGGTTCGCTCACCGCGCCCGACACGTCCCACCTGACGACCTTCGAATCGGCCACGCCCACGGCGTTGTTCCCGCGCACCGCACGCACCTCGGCGCTGCCGAGCGGGACGACCTCGCCGGACGGGCGGATCCAGTGCGCGATGCCGCCCGACGAGGCCAGCACCGAACCGTCGTCCGCCAAGCCCACCGGCATCCACGACGCGTCCGTGCCCGGAACCCTCTGCGGCACAGCGGAATCCGCCGGCCACACCACCGGCTTGCCGTCCGAACGCCCGAGCACGTCGCCGCGCTCGTTGATGTCCAGGGCCTCGACCCGGTGCTCGCCGGGCAGGCCCTGCAACCCCTGCACCGAGTCCGGCACGCCCGCCCGCCACCGCGCGGCGGCCGGGAACAGTTGCGCGGTCAGGATCACCACACCGGACGAGTTCACGTCCTGCGCCCACGACGGGTTGCGGAAGGAAGACAGCTGGTCGACCAGCTGCCCGTCCTTCCACACCAGCGCCGTGCTGCCGGACATCGACCAGAACGACCCGGTGCCCACGGCGAACGAGCCGGCCGCCGACACCACGCCGTGGCTGCGCACGGCAGGCGGCACCGGCAGTTCGACGTACTCCCACGACGTGCACGCGGCGACCGGATCGGCCGCCGGATCAGCCGACGCGGTGGCGGGCACCACCACACCGGCCGACAGGACCAGTGCGCCCGCCAAGACGCGCCATCCCCCAGTCAGGACCATCGCAACCCCCTTGCTAGTTGGCCTGGTCCGACCGTAGCGAGAGGGTCTGACACTTTGCTCGTACTCACACGACGCGGGGCCGCCGTCCGAAGACGGCGGCCCCGCGGTTCACTCGTGCGGATCAGGCCTTCGCGACGGCGACCTTCACCTTGGCGCCGTCACCGACGGTGCCCTCGGCCGTGCCCTCGCCGAACACCACCGACGTCGTCAGCGTCTCCGCCTGGACGAACGCCAGGTGCGGCTCCACCGCGGCACGCACCGCCTCGGGAAGCTCCAGCGTCAGCGTGATCCGGTCGGACACGTCGAGCTGGGCGTCCTTGCGGGCCTGCTGCACCACGCGCACCAGGTCACGCGCGACACCCTCGGCCTCCAGCTCCGGCGACACCACCGTGTCGAGCACGACGACACCGGCGCCACCGGGCAGTGCGGACGTCGCGGCCGGATCCGTTGCCACCAGGCGCTGTTCGTACTCACCCTCGAACAGCTCGACACCGGCGGCGACGATCCTGCCGTCGACCTCGGACCAGTCACCGGCCTTGACGGCCTTGATGACCTTCTGCACGTTCGGCCCGAGCCGCGGCCCGGCCGCCCGCGCGTTGACGACCAGCTGGAACTGCCCGTAAGCGTCGACGTCCGTGGACAGCGACACCTCCTTGACGTTGACCTCGTCGCGGACGATGCCGGCGTAGTCCTCCAGCAGGCCCGCCACCGGGGACGCCACCGTCAGGCGCGCCAGCGGGAGCCGCACGCGCAGCTTGTTCGCCTTGCGAAGCGACAACGCCGTCGAGCAGACGTCGCGCACCTCGTCCATCGCCGCGACCAGCGCGTCGTCCGCCGGCACGTCCGACACCGACGGGAAGTCCGTCAGGTGCACCGAACGGCCACCGGTCAGCCCGCGCCACACGACCTCGGACGTGTACGGCAGCAACGGCGCCGTGACGCGCGTGACGATCTCCAGCACGGTGTGCAGGGTGTCGATCGCGTCCTGCTCGCCGTCCCAGAACCGCTGCCGCGACCGCCGCACGTACCAGTTCGTCAGCACCTCCAGGTACTCACGCACCAGCTGACACGAACCGGAGATGTCGTAGACGTCCATCGCCGCCTGGACGTCGCGCACCAGGTCGTGCGTCTTCGCCAGCGCGTACCGGTCGAGCACGTTCTTCGAGTCGACCCGCCACGTGCCCTCCTTCCCGGAAGCGTTGGAGTACAACGCGAGGAAGTACCAGGAGTTCCACAACGGCAGCACCGCCTGGCGCACCGCGTCGCGGATGCCGCGCTCGGTCACCACCAGGTCGCCGCCGCGCAGGATCGGCGACGCCATGAGGAACCAGCGCATGGCGTCGGAGCCGTCGCGGTCGAAGACCTCGTTGACGTCCGGGTAGTTCTTCAGCGACTTGGACATCTTCTGGCCGTCGTCACCGAGCACGATGCCGTGCGCCACGCAGTCGCGGAACGCGGGCCGGTCGAACAACGCCGTCGCGAGCACGTGCAGCGTGTAGAACCAGCCACGCGTCTGCCCGTTGTACTCGACGATGAAGTTGCCCGGGTAGTGGTTCTCGAACCAGTCCGCGTTCTCGAACGGGTAGTGCACCTGCGCGAACGACATCGAACCCGACTCGAACCAGCAGTCGAGCACGTCCGGGATGCGCCGCATCACCGACTGGCCGCTCGGGTCGTCCGGGTTCGGCCGCGTCAGCTCGTCGATGAACGGCCGGTGCAGGTTGTCCGGGCGCACGCCGAAGTCACGCTCCAGCTCGTCCAGCGACCCGTACACGTCCGTGCGCGGGAACTCGGGGTTGTCCGAGGTCCACACGGGCAGCGGCGAGCCCCAGTACCGGTTGCGCGAGATGTTCCAGTCACGCGCGTTCTCGAGCCACTTGCCGAACTGGCCGTCCTTGATGTGGCCGGGCACCCAGTTGATCTGCTGGTTGAGCTCGACCATCCGGTCCTTGAACTGCGTGACCGCGACGAACCACGCCGACAGCGCGCGCTGGATCAGCGGGTTCTGGCAGCGCCAGCAGTGCGGGTACGGGTGGTCGTAGGTCTCGTGACGCAGCAGCAGGCCCGCTTCCTTGAGATCGCGGATGATCAGCTTGTTCGCCTCGAAGACGTGCACGCCCTGGTACGGCGCCACCTCCGCGGTGAACTTGCCGTCCGGCCCGACCGGCACGACGACCTCGATGCCCGCCGCGTCCGTCACGACCTTGTCGTCCTCACCGAACGCCGGTGCGATGTGGACGATGCCCGTGCCGTCGTCGGTGGTCACGTAGTCGGCCGTCAGGACCTGGTGCGCGTTCTCGCGGCCCGCGAAGAAGTCGAACGGCGGCAGGTACTTCTTGCCGACGAGGTCCGATCCCTTGTAGCGGGCGACGACCTCGGGTTCCTCACCCAGCTCACGCGCGTACGCCGCGACACGGGCCTCGGCGAGCAGGTACCTGTCCCCGTCGGAGCCCACGACCGTCACGTAGTCGACGTCCGGGTGCACGGCGGCGGCGAGGTTGCTCGGCAGCGTCCACGGCGTCGTCGTCCAGACCAGGGCCTTCTCGCCAGACTCCAGGCGCAGCGCCACCGTGACGGCGGGGTCCTGCCGGTCCCGGTAGGCGTCGTCCATCTTGGTCTCGGTGTTGGACAGCGGCGTCTGGCAACGCCAGCAGTACCAGAGCACCCGGAAGCCCTCGTAGATCAAGCCCTTGTCCCACAAGGCCTTGAACGCCCACATGACGCTTTCCATGTAGTCGAGGTCGAGCGTCTTGTAGTCGTTGTCGAAGTCGACCCAGCGAGCCTGCCGCGTCACGTACTCGCGCCACTGGTCCGTGTACTGCAGCACGGACGTGCGGCACGCCTCGTTGAACTTCTCGATGCCCAGCTCGTCGATCTCGTGCTTCTGCGTGATGCCGAGCTGCTTCTCCGCCTCGTACTCGGCGGGCATGCCGTGCGTGTCCCAGCCGAACCGGCGCTCGACGTGCTTGCCGCGCATCGTCTGGTAGCGCGGCACGACGTCCTTGACGTAGCCGGTCAGCAGGTGCCCGTAGTGCGGCAGGCCGTTCGCGAACGGCGGGCCGTCGTAGAAGACGAACTCGTTCTCGCCGTGCTCGCCGGCCGGGTTGCGGTCGATGCTCGCCTGGAAGGTCTCGTCGTCCTTCCAGTACCCGAGCACGTCCTGCTCGAGGTTCGGAAAGGACGGCTGCGCCGGGACCTCGTTCGCTCCGGCCCTGGGGTAGGCCATCTCCACTGCTCCTCGCGGTCAGATGCGACACGCGAGGACGACACACCGATGTGGCTCGGCCTGCCGCGGTACCACCCCGCTTGCCCGCCACGGGGGCGAGCCTCTCGTTCTTCGGCTGTGACGGGCCGGTCCCGTCCGGTTCTACTGAGATGCTCGCGCATCCGTTCTTCCGGAGGCTCCCCGGTGATGGCCGGATCGGTGCCTGTGAGTTACAGGGTAACCGGAGGCGCAAACCGTATGCTCGGCCGATGACGTTGACCATCGCGTTGTCGATCGTGCTGGCCCTGCTGTTCGTGGCGACGGGCGCGGGCAAGCTGTTCGGCGCGAAGGCGTCACTCGAGGCACGCGACCACTTCCGGATGAACCCGGCGCTGTGGCGCACCATCGGCGCGCTGGAGTGGGCGGGCGCGGCGGGCCTCGTCGTCGGGCTGGTCACCTGGGAGTGGGTGGCGCACGCGGCCACCGCCGGCCTCGGGCTGCTGATGGTCGGTGCCACGATCACGCGCTTGCGGTACGACTCGAAGCCCACCGGTGTCGTCGTGGACCTCGCGCTGCTCGGGTTGCTCGCGTTGCTCCTGTTCCTGGACCGGTGAGGTTCCACCTCTTCGGCCCGCCCGAGGTCCGGCGGGGCACCGCCCTCGTCGACGTGGGTCACGCACGTCAGCTCAGCGTGCTGGCGGTGTTGCTGGTGGACGTCAACCAGGTCGTCGGCGTCGACAAGCTGCTGTCGCGGGTGTGGGGCGATGCGCCGCCGCGGCAGGCGAGAGCCGCGCTCTACAGCTACGTGTCGCGGTTGCGGACGGCGTTGGACGGCATCCCGATCGTGCGCCGCTCCGGCGGGTACGTGCTGGAGACCGACCCCGCGTCGATCGACCTGCACCACTTCCGCTCTCTCGTGGCGCTCGCACGGCCTGCTGAGGCCATGGCGCTCGTGCGCGGCGAACCGTTCGAGGGGCTGCACGGCACGTGGTTCGCCGGTCTTCGCGAGACGCTGGCGGGTGAGGTCGCCGCGGCCGAACTGGACCACACCGACGCGCGCCTGGCCGCAGGCGAGCACATGTCACTGGTCGCGGAACTGACCGGGCGCACGTCCGAACGCCCGCTCGACGAACGGCTTGCGGGACAACTGATGCGTGCGTTGATCGGTGCCGGCCAACGCGCCGAAGCGGTCGGCTACTACTCACGGCTGCGCCATCGGCTCGCGGACGAACTGGGCCTCGACCCCGGCCCCGCGTTGCGCGACCTGCACGCGTCGCTGGTCGAGCGTCCACAATGGAGCCCGCGCCAACTTCCGCCCGCCCCGGCGGATTTCGCCGGCATGGCAGCCGAACTGGCGGCCCTCGACCTGGACGGACCGATCGTCACGATCACCGGTCCGGCCGGGACGGGGAAGACGCGGCTCGCGTTGCACTGGGCGCACGAACACGCCGCCGACTACCCCGACGGCCAGCTGTTCGTGGCGCTCGGCGGCTCCGACCCGGCCGACGTCGTCCGCGAGTTCATCACCGCGCTGGGCACCAGCCCGGACGGCATCCCGCCGGAGCCGCACGCGCAGACAGCGCTCTACCGCACGTTGCTGGCCGACCGGCGGATGCTGATCGTGCTCGACAACGCCGCGGACACCGCACAGGTCGTGCCGCTGCTACCGGGAACACCGCGCTGCCGGGTCGTCGTGACGAGCCGCGAACGCCTGCCGGGCCTCGTCACCGCCCACGGGGCACGCCCGGTCGTGCTCTGAGTGCGCTCTTTCCCTGCTGGGCGCGGGAGTCGCCTCCGCCGGCGAGTAGTCGAGCTTCGTGTTCGACGCCGAGGCCAACGCGTCAAGGCCACGAGCCGGACAACGCGCTCCGCGTGAAGATCAGCTACCGGTGCTGACGTCGGGAGGGGTGGTCGTGTTCCGCCTGCGGAGCAGGACCACTCCGGCCGCCAGGAGTACGAACAGCACAACGCCGCTGATCGGTGCCTTCCAGCGCTCGACGAAGGTCGGCGGAGGCGACGCCTGGCGAACGAAGGCCCGCACCTTGTCCCTCATCGCCGAGTTCTCGGTCAGCACGACTCCACTGGCAGCGCCCGGCACGATCTCCAGCCTGCCGTCCGATGCGGCACCGGCCACCTGACGCGCGTAGTCGGCCATGTGCGTCCTGCCCATGCCGAGTTCCTGGAGATCGATGACGTCGTCCTCCGACGCGGCGATGAACGACGGCACGTGGACCGCCCTGACCCCCGCCACCGCGTCGAGGTCCGTGCCCATCCTCGTGATCGCGAAGGGAGCGAGCAGGATCATGCCCTTCAGACCCCGGATCTTCTCTGCTGTCGCCGCGACCGCGGTGGCGGCGATGCCCGCACCGCCGACCACCGTCGAGGTGGCTCCAAGACGGCCCAGTTCGAGGGCGGCGCTCCTCAGGTCCAGGTCGTAGCGATACGCGCCCGTCGGGATCGGGCCGGAACGCGACTGGTAGAGGAGCACTCGGTAGCCGTCATCCGCGAGCTCTCGCGCCAGTGGCAGCCACGCGCAGACGGACTCGGTTGCACCGGGTGCGAGCAGCACACCGCTCGTCCCACTGCCCAGGACCAGCCCACGCAGCACGACGTGGTCCTCTGTCCTGAAGCTGACCGAGTCATGGCGCAGACCTGCGGGGACGCACCGGTTCAGCTCCGCGTCGGGCTGAGCGGTCGCCGGGGCGACACTGATCAGGACGACTGCGGCGACCAGCACGACACGCAGCACAGATCTCAGCGACATGTGTCGTTCTTAGCGCGCGACTACTCCGTCGGTCCGCGAAACGACGTATTCCAGATCACGCGGTACGGCTTCTGCGCACCAGGACCGCGTCCGGGGTGCACAGCGCACACGGCGTGAACTGCAACTGCCGTGCCTCCTGCACCGGGAGGCCCAGCGTGGGCCTCCCGGCAAGCCAGGAGCACGAACTCAGGTGGTATCGGGGCCGTTCGTCCAGCACCCGCACCTCGTCCACCAGATCGGCCACGACGAGCATGTCCGCCGCGTCGGTGTCCTCTTCCGGTGGTTCCTCGTCAGCGGACGGCGTGTCGGCTACCGCCGGCCCCGCCACCCGTTGATCATCAGCTGCACGTAGTTGATCTACACTCTGCGCGTCGGCAGCGGGGTCCCCCGGCCGTCTCCGCCACCAGTCCCAAGCCAGGACCAGGGCAGCGAGCACGCTCGCGCCCACTGAAGACCACGCCCAGATCGTGTTGGACGTGGCCAGCGCAGGAACGAGCAACCCGAGGGCTGCCAGCACCAGAAGCAGAACTACGAAGAGCACCTAGCGAACAGTAGTTCAGCCGGCTTCGGCGCGTGCGCCGAAGGAGTAGCCCTGGGACCGACCCTCGGACGGAGCGGCGGGGCCGCGGTCCTGGAGGTCGCGCAGGGACGACTCAAGCATCGTCTTCAGTCGCGTGCGGTACTCACGTTCGAACGTCTGCAGCTTGTCGATCTGCTTCTCGAGCGTGTTCTTCTCCTGGGTGATGTTGCCCATCACCTCAGCGTGCTTGCGCTGCGCGTCACGGTCCAGCGCGGTGGCCTTCTCACGGGCCTGCCGCTCCAGCGTCTCGGAACGCGTCCGCGCGTCGTTCAGCATGGTCTCGGCACGCGTGCGCGCCTCGTTGACCATCGTGTCGGCCTTGGCACGGGCCTCGGACAACAGCTGCTCGGACTTCGTGCGCGCCTCGGACAGCATGCCGTCCGCTTCGGCCTTCGCCTCGCCCGTCAGCCGGTCCGCCATCTCCTGGGCAAGGCCCAGGACCTTCGCGGCCTGCACGTGGTGGTCTCCGCCACCACCGGGGGACGTCTGCTCCATGACCGAGGGCGGCGGGACCGGCGCCAGGCGGCGCGGCTCCTCCACCGGCATACGGGTCGTCATGGGGCTGGCAGAAGCCTTCGCTCGCGCGTCGTCGAGGTCGGCACGCGACGTCTCGAGCTGCTGGTCGAGCTGCTCGACCTGCTGACGGAGGTCGTTGTTCTCCTCGATCAAGCGGGCGAGCTCGCCCTCAACCAGGTCGAGGAACGCGTCTACCTCGTCCTCGTTGTAGCCCCGCTTGCCAATCGGCGGCTTGCTGAATGCAACGTTGTGCACATCAGCGGGGGTCAACGGCATCGGATCACCTCTCGCACTCCTGGGCTGCGGTCATCCCATGGTCCCCGTCACCCTGGGATCTGCAAATCGCATCAGAATGATAACGACCAGCCACAGCACAATAATCGATAGGTCCAGCCCGACGCCCCCGATCCGCACAGTCGGGATCACCCGACGGAGCACACGAACCGGTGGGTCGGTGACCGTGTAGACGGTCTCAAGCGTCACGGCTACGCCGCCCGCTGGGCGCCACTCCCTCGCGAACGTCCGCACCATCTCGACCACGACACGCGCGGTCAGGAACAGGGAGAACGCGAACAGGACGTAGAAGAGGACGAGACGAATGGAGAACACAGGTCAACTCTAACCGTGGTTCCCGAACCCGCCCTCGGCCAGCTTCCTGCGGTCCTCCGCCGTGACGTCAACGTTCGGCGGTGAGAGAAGGAACACCCTGCTCGTGATCTTGTCCATGGACCCGCGCAGAGCGAACGCCAGTCCGGCCGAGAAGTCGACGAGACGCTTCGCGTCCGCGTCGTCCATGTCGGTCAGGTTCAAGATCACAGGGGTGCCGTCGCGGTAGTGCTCCCCGATCGTGCGCGCCTCGCTGTAGGTACGGGGGTGAAGCGTGGTGATGCGCGCCAACGGGTTGCCTGCCGGCTCGGCAACCGGGCGCAGCCTGCTCACGGGTTCGCGCTGCGGCTCGACAGCGAGTGCGCCGTGCACGGGTGCATCGGCACTCCAGCGCCGCGTGCCCGGGGGGTTGCCCCCGCGCCGCGACTCGGGCTCGTAGTCGTCCGGCTCGTCGATGTCGGCCCGGTACCCGGAGCCCTGGAGCTCCGACCGGCCCGGTGTGAACACGCGGCTGCGCCGCGGATACGGGTCGTAGTCGTCGGCCTCGGCCGCGTACTCGGACCGGTAGTCGCCGTAGCGGCCGCGGTCGTCGTCGTAGCCGGGGTCGTCTGCGTACTCGGCGGGGACCATCCCGAAGTAGGCCTTCAGCTTGTGCAAAGCGCTCATTCCAGCCCCTCCTCGGCGGTTCCCCACTCTTAGGGACGGTGCGGACGGTCCCGAGGTTCCCGACAACCTATGGCGAGGTTAGTCGCCGGCCGCCGAGCAACGCCGTTCCGACACGCACACAGGTCGATCCGTGCGAGATGGCATCTTCCAGGTCACCGCTCAATCCCGCTGACACATGGGTGGCAGTGGGATGATCATCACGTAGGCGAGATACCACCGAAACCAACGCCTGAAACGCCTGCGATGGCTCCATCGTCCGAGGCGCGACAGTCATCGCACCTCGGAGAATAAGATCACCCGAACGAGTGATCACGCCAGCCAGTTCCGCCACATCCGCAACAGCAACCCCACCGCGCGACGTGTCCCCGTCGATGCTGACCTGCAGCAACACGTCAAGCTTGGCGCCTTTCGCGTGCGCGGCCTTCGCCAGCGCCTCGGCCAGCCGGACGCTGTCCACGGAGTCGACCTGGTCGGCCCACTCGACGACGGACTTCGCCTTGTTCCGCTGCAACCGCCCGACCATGTGCCACCGCGCCTCGCCGAGGTGTCTCAACTGGCCGACCTTCGCACCGGCCTCCTGGTCGCGGTTCTCGGCGAAATGCCGGAGCCCGAGCCCGTAAAGGATCTCCACATCGCTGGCGGGCCACGTTTTCGTCACCGCCAGCAACATCACCTCGTCCCGAGCCCGCCCAGCCACCTCACACGCTTTGGCGATGCGCTCCTCGACCTCCGCGAGGTTCGCCGCCAACTCCTCGGCCCGGTTCACGGCTCAATCCAGATCACCGAGGCAAGCCGCCCGGTAGGCGCCTGCCGCCGATGGCTGAACAGGTCCTTCTCCTCGAACGTGCACCGAGGATCGACCCCGATCTTCCCGACCCCGGCACTGGCGAGCTGATTCCACAGCCCGGCCCGCAAATCCAAGGCAGGCGTACCTTTCCGCGACTTGGAGGCACTACCGGGCAAGTGCTTCTCGACGTCCTTCTGCATCTCGGCGGGCACCTCGTAACACTCACCGCACACCGAGGGCCCAAGCAAAACCTCAACGCGCTCAAGCTCGGCCCCCAGCGCCATCATCGCCTTGAGAGCCTCGACGACAACACCAACCCGAGCACCAACACGCCCAGCGTGCACGGCCCCGACAACCCCGGCCTCTTGATCCCCGAGCAGAACCGGCACACAGTCAGCAGTCAACACGACAAGCCCGAGACCAGCCCGTTTCGTCACAACGGCATCAGTAGCCTCAAGCGGCTCAGCCTGCGGCCCGTCCACGGTGGCAACAGTGCGCCCGTGCACCTGCTCCATCCAGACCAACCGATCAGCAGAAAGCCCGATCCCCTCAGCCAGCCGCCCCCGGTTCGCCTCAACGGCTCGAAGGTCGTCCCCAACGTGATCGCCGAGGTTGAACGACTCGTAAGGCGCCTTGGACACGCCACCGGCACGGGTGGTGACAACACGACGAATGCGCACACTCACACCCTAGTTCGCACGAACACGCACCCCAGCCCTCCCCCGCAGACACCGATGGCGATGCCGCCACCCACACGAAGCCGAAGGCGAGCTGTCTTCCCGCACGCGATGCCGCAGGCGAGCCGTCCTTACTGCAAGGCATAGGCGGTGGGGTCCCATCGCCACCGCAACCCTCTAAGCAACAGGCAGCCGCCCAACGCAACAGGCGTGCCATCAACCCACCCGTGGCGCGGACCCCCTGATCAGATTGCCGGGGTCCGGGGCAGAGCCCCAGGGAGAGCACGCAAGGCAACCAGGCCGCCCGCAACCCAACCACCCACAAGGTCGCGCCCACCCACCCCGAAACCGCAAGGCAGCCAAGCTGACGCAGGCGTCCCCCCAATAGAAGGACCCCCTGAGCCCAAACGCTACTCAGGGGGTCCGACAAGATCAGCACATCAAGTCCGGCACATCAGGTCCGGCAACAGCCCCGGCGCCAGCCAAAGCAGCTCCGACCCGAAACGGCCAGACCCGAACCTCACCGCCGCATGAACGGCGGCACATCCACCTCATCGTCAGGGTCCTCGGTAACCGGCACAGCCCGAGAAGGCAACGACCCGTTGGGCGACAAGGACCGAGGCGCGGAGGGCACGTACCCGTTCCCCTGAGCCGGCGAAGGCTGAGGCGGCACCGTGGTAGGAGGCTGCTGCACAGGCGGCGCGTGCCGAACCTCGGGCTGGACCGAATGCTGAACTGGTTGCTGGACCGGGTGCTGGACCGGAGCCTGAACGGGTGCCTGAGCGACAGGCGCCTGAACGGGCGGCGGAGTCTGAGCCACCGGCTGCTGCACGTGGGTAGGCGTGGCCGTGGCGGAGGCGATCGGCCCGCTGGCCGTCCGAGGCGGCGAGGACAGCGCCGTCGGCTCCAGCTTCTTGTGGGTCGGGCCTCCGGCGTCGAAGCCGGCCGCGATCACCGTGACCCGGACCTCGTCGCCCAGGGAGTCGTCGATGACCGTACCGAAGATGATGTTCGCGTCGGGGTGCGCGGCCTCCTGGACGAGCGAGGCCGACTCGTTGATCTCGAACAACCCCAGGTCGGAGCCGCCGGCGATGGACAGCAGCACGCCGTGCGCGCCCTCCATCGAGGCTTCCAGCAGTGGCGAGTTGATGGCCTTCTGCGCGGCTTGCACCGCTCTGCCCTCTCCTCGCGCCGAGCCGATGCCCATCAACGCCGAACCCGCGCCGGACATGACCGACTTGACGTCGGCGAAGTCCAGGTTGATCAGACCGGGGGTCGTGATCAGGTCGGTGATGCCCTGGACACCGGACAGGAGCACCTCGTCCGCGGAGCGGAAGGCGTCCATCAGGCTCACGCCGATGTCGCCGAGCTGCAGCAGCCGGTCGTTCGGGATGACGATGAGCGTGTCGCACTCGTTGCGCAGCGCCTGGATGCCGTCTTCGGCCTGCTTGGCGCGGCGCTTGCCCTCGAAGGAGAACGGGCGGGTCACGACACCGATGGTCAGTGCGCCGAGCTTGCGGGCGATCGAGGCCACCACCGGGGCGCCGCCGGTACCCGTGCCGCCGCCCTCACCCGCGGTGACGAAGACCATGTCGGCCCCCTTGAGGACCTCCTCGATCTCCTCGCGGTGGTCTTCGGCGGCCCTGTGCCCGACCTCGGGGTTCGCGCCCGCACCGAGGCCGCGGGTCAACTCCCGGCCGATGTCGAGCTTCACGTCGGCATCAGACATCAGCAAGGCCTGGGCATCGGTGTTCACCGCGATGAACTCGACGCCCTTCAGCCCGACCTCGATCATGCGGTTGACGGCGTTGACACCGCCACCACCGATGCCGACGACCTTGATCACCGCGAGGTAGTTGTGCGGGGGCGTCATCGGATCCGCCTTCCTGATCGTGGTCCGCGCTGTGGTGCTGGGTGTGCTGCACCCGGATTGAGACTCTCAACCTCTCGTCGAGGCCCAGAGTTATGTCAACCCCGTATGTTCCTGCTGGACGGTAAGCACCAGCGGTGCGTCGGTCCAGCAGCCACGCCGTAGGGTCCCAACACTGTGCGCTACTACTCCCCGGTCGTGCCGTCAAGTAGCGCGTACGGTCCTGAGTACGACGCACCCGCAAGCCTAGTCGGACCTCGAATCGGAGATCGTCTCGCCCGTCCTATCGACGTTTTCCGTCGGGGACGCTCGCCCAGCTTGCCTTGACCAGGAGAAGCGCGAGCTAGTCGCCGACGGTCCCGTCCAGCAGTTCCCTGACCACGTCCAGGTGGCCGGCGTGCCGGGCGGTCTCGTCGACGAGGTGCGCGAGGACCCAGCGGGCCGAGATCGTCCGATCACCCCGGAACGGCACCTCGGCGTCGAGCTCCAGACCGGCGAGGACCTCCCGGCTGGTGTCGCACTGCGCGCGGTAGTCCGCCAGGAACCCGGCGAGCGTCTCGCCCTCCTCGACGCGCCAGTCCGCGTCGGGGTCCTCCATCGTGTACGGCGCGCGCGAGTCACGGCCCGCGAGCACCACCTCGAACCAGTGGTGCTCGGTCCACCGCACGTGCTTCACCACGCCGGCCGCGGTCGTCAGCTTCGAGGGCAGCACCGCCCGCGTCGCGTCGGCGTCCCTGAGGCCCTCGACCTTCAGTTCGATCGTGGCGCGCAGGTAGTCCAACAGGGCCGTGTACGTCGCACGCTCATCAGCGACAAAGGGCGGTACAACTCGTGTCATGCGGCGCAGCCTGCATGAGCGCGCGAGGTCACCGCACCGCATTTATCCGCCGCTGCCCCAGTCCGCCAACTGGTGTCCCGCAAAGCGCAACGCCGCCTACGGTCCGGCGAGACCAGCGCCCGCAAGCACGACGTGGCCCGGCCTGAGTACTTCCTTCGGGTGACAACGATCAAGACGGCTAATACCGCGGATGGCTGTCCGATGAGCAGGTAGTCGTTCATCACCAGGAGGCATGTCTTGGCACCCGCACCCGCGTCCGTGCGTTCGCTCGTCGTCGAAGCGATCGTCCTGGAACTCGTCACGAGCAGGCTGGGCAGCCTCGTCGCACGGGTCGCGACGGCGCGGCTGAGGCCGAACGGCTGACCCGGACTCACAGGAGAATCCTTTGTGCTCGCAACCGATCCATCGGTCCCGGAACCGGCGGCCGCGCCGGTTCCCCACGCCGTCACGGCCACCGGCACCACGGCCGTGACGAACACGACCTCGGACTGAAGGACCTCCGTGCGCACCCGGCACGTTCACCGTCGGGGGCAGCATGACCGTCACCGGACGCTGCGGTTCTGGTGGCTACAGCGACATGCGCGACGGCGCGCAGGTGGAGATCCTCAAACAGGACAACAAGGTGCTGGGCGTGCCCACGCTAGGAGACCGTGGCCAGGTCCGGCGACGACACGTCGTAGGTCGTGCCTGGCCGCGAGAGCAGCACGAGCAGCACGGCCGCCTTGCGTGCCGTGTCGTCGGAGCTGCCCCACTTCACCACGCGGTTCCCTGACAGCGTCAGCTTCACGTCGGCACTGGTCGTCGCCGCCACCGACAGCACGTTGGGCCGCAGCTTCTCCGGCAGTTCGTTCACGACCCCGACCACGGCGCGAGTAGCCGGGTCCGAGGACGACGGCAGCGTCAGCACCAGTTCGGGCACGCCCGGCGCGGGGGCCGGGAGGACGGCGTAGTCCTTGCCGGTCGAGTCGACGAGGTGGAAGCCGTCGGGCAGCTTCACCGAGCCGACCGGGACGCGTTCGGTGAGCAGCAGCCGGACCGTGCCGGGGAGCTGGCGTTCGACCTCCACGGCGGCGACGCGCGGGATGCCGGCCACGCGGTCGTGGATCTCCTTGAGGTCCAAGCGCACCAACGGGGAGCCGGCCTCGATCTCCGCTACGGCACGGACCTCGTCCTCGGTCAGCGCCACGTTGCCGCGGACGTCGACCTGGCGGACGCCGAGCAACGGGGTGAAGAAGACGCAGTAGGCCAGTGCCAGCACGGAAAGCACTGTCAGCAACGCCACCAGGCGGCGGCGCAGGATCACCCTGCTCCGCGCCCGGTACTCGGCGCTCTTCGGTCTCCGGTTCGCGGAGCGAACTCGCGTGGACCTGCCGCGAACCGGTGCGCTCATGACAGCGCGCTGACGATCTCGGGGCCGAGCATCGTCACGTCGCCCGCGCCCATGGTCACCACCAGGTCGCCCTCCCGTGCCAGCGAGGCCACCAGTGCGGGGACGCGGTCGAACGACGGCTCGTAGTGCACGGAAGCCGTGACCTGCTCGGCGATCAACCCGCCGGTCACGCCGGGTTCGGGCTCCTCGCGGGCTCCGTAGACGTCCAGCACGACGACCTCGTCCGCCAGCGACAACGCGGCGGCGAACTCCGTGGCGAACGTACGGGTCCTCGAGTACAGGTGCGGCTGGAACACCACGATGACACGGCCCGCGCCTGCGACCGGACGCGCGGCACGCAGCTGTGCGTCGACCTCGGTCGGGTGGTGCGCGTAGTCGTCGTACACCGACACACCCTTGCCGCGGCCCTTGAACTCGAACCGCCGCCGCACGCCACCGAAGGCCGCGAGGCCTTCGAGCAGCCCCGCCTGGTCCGCGCCGAGCTCCAGACCGGCCAGCAGAGCGGCGATCGCGTTCAACGCCATGTGCTCGCCCGGCACCGCGACCCGGACCTCGACCGCCACGCCGTCGATCTCGACCGACGCCAGGCCACCGGTTTCCAGCGGCTTGTAGTCGACGAGACGCGCGTCGGACGCGGAACGGCCGTACTCGCGCACCCGGATCCCCCGCGCACGGGCCTCGGTGATCAGGCGAGCGGCACCGGGATCGTCCACACAGGACACCAGCACGCCGTCCGGCACGATCCGTTCCAGGAACGAGTCGAACACGGCCGTGTAGGCCTCGACGGTGCCGTGGTGGTCGAGGTGGTCGGCCTCCACGTTCGTCACGACGGCGACGGACGGCGAGAAGAACAGGAACGAGCCGTCGGACTCGTCGGCCTCGGCCACGAACACTCCGCCGGTGCCCTGGTGGGCGTTGGCACCGGACTCGTTCAGGTCACCACCGATCGCGAACGACGGGTCAACCCGGCAGTGCTGCAACGCGACGGTGAGCATCGACGTGGTCGACGTCTTGCCGTGCGTACCGGCGACACACACGACGCGATGGTCTTCCATCAACGCTGCGAGCGCCTCGGCACGGCGCAGCACGGTGATGCCACGCTCACGGGCCGACGCGTACTCGGGATTGGTGTCCTTGATCGCGGTCGACACCACGACCTCGGTCGGACCGCCCACGAGCTGGTCCAGGTTCGAGGCGGCGTGACCGACGGCGATCCGCGCGCCCTGGGCACGCAGCGCCAGCACGGTCCGCGAGTCCTTGGCGTCCGATCCGGACACCTGCACGCCGCGCGCCAGCAGGATCCGCGCGATACCGCTCATGCCGGCACCGCCGATGCCGACGAGGTGAACGCGTTCGAGGCTCATTTCTTGATCACATCCAGAACGGAGCGGGCCAGGATCTCGTCCGCCTCGCGACGGCCGGTGCCGAGCGTCGCGCGGGACATCTGCGCGAGCCGGTTGCGGTCCGCCATCAGCGGCACCACCAGCGATACGACCTTCTCCGGCGTGAGCTCCGCGTCCGGCACGAGCAAGCCGCCGCCCGCGGAGACGACCGGGCCGGCGTTCAGCGCCTGCTCACCGTTGCCGATGGGCAGCGGCACGAACACCGCGGGCAGGCCGACGGCCGACACCTCGGCGACGGTCATCGCGCCCGAACGGCAGAGCACCGCGTCCGCGGCGGCGTACGCCAGGTCCATGCGCTCCAGGTACGGCACCGGCACGTACGCCGGGGCGCCCGGAACCTGTTGCACCGAAACGGAGTTCTTCGGGCCGTACGCGTGCAGCACACCGACGCCGGCACGGGCGAACTCGGCCGAGACCGGCGCCACTGCCTCGTTGATCGAACGCGCGCCCTGCGAACCGCCGAACACCAGCAGCACCGGCGCGTGCGGGTCCAGGCCGAAGAACCGGCGGGCCTCGGCGCGCAACGCGGCGCGGTCGAGCGACGTGATCGACTGGCGCAGCGGGATGCCGATGATCTGTGCGTCCACCAGCCCGGAGTCCGGCACGGCCGCCGCGACGTGCGCGGCGAACTTCGCGCCGACCTTGTTCGCGAGCCCGGCCTT
This sequence comes from Lentzea californiensis, assembly GCF_024648825.1. Lineage (GTDB taxonomy): Bacteria > Actinomycetota > Actinomycetes > Mycobacteriales > Pseudonocardiaceae > Lentzea > Lentzea californiensis. Next base: position 336,680 of record NZ_JANBBE010000002.1, on the reverse strand, counting down.
GGCGTTCGCCTCGTGCACCACGATCGGGATGCGGCCACGCGCGGCCAGGTACGCGGGCAGCGCCACGTAGCCGCCGAAGCCGACGACGACGTCCGCGCCGACTCGCTCCAGCACCTCGCGGGTCTGCTTCACGGCGCTGCGCACGTTGAGCGGCAGCTTCAGCAGGTCCAGGGTGGGCTTGCGCGGCATCGGCACCGGCGGGATCAGCTCCAGCGGGTAGCCGCGGGCCGGCACGATCTTGTTCTCCAGGCCGCGTTCGGTGCCGAGCGCGACGACACGCGCGTCCGGCCGCAGCCGCATGACCGCGTCGGCCAGCGCCAGTGCCGGCTCGATGTGTCCGGCGGTGCCACCGCCGGCGACCACGACGCACGGACCACTGGGGGCAGGGTGCCCGGTCAAGACTTCTCCCGAAGGTAGTTGGCTGAAGATCGAATTCAGTTGGATCGCCCGCGACCGCGGGTCGACCTGCCTTGCTCTGAACGGCCCTGCGTGCGCCGCGAGTCGCGGCGACGGTACTCCGAAGGCGGAGCGGAGCGTCCAGCCATACGACGTTCGTCCACCACTGGAAGTTGCTGCGTGCGTGAACGGCCTGGTGCGCGGGGAGGCGTGGACGGGCGGACCGGCTTGCGCTTGGCCGGTGGCCGGTACGCCTCGGGGGCGGGCAGCCGGAGCAGACCTCCGACGCGGCCGGGACCTAGCGAACGCAGCGCGGCCACGGCCTCGGGCTCGTGCCGGGCGCAGTTCGCCAGGATGCCGAACACGATCATGGTCGTCACGATCGAGGTGCCGCCGGAGGAGATCATCGGCAGCGTGAGGCCCGTGACGGGCAGCAGCTGCACGACGTAGCCGATGTTGATCGCGGCCTGCGCGACGAGCCACACCGTCAGCGTCGCGGCCACGATCCGGATCCACGGGTCGGTGTTGCGCGAGGCGATCCGCAGGCCGACCCACGCGAGCCCGCCGAACAGCACCAGCACCAGACCGCACCCGACGAACCCGAGTTCCTCGCCGATGACGGCGAAGATGAAGTCCGACTCGACGTTGGGCAGGTACCGCCACTGCGAGCTGCCCCGGGCGAGTCCCTTGCCGAACAGGCCGCCGTCGGCGAGCGCGAACATGGCCTGGCGTGCCTGGTGACCGGCGCCGTCGGGATCGGCGTCGGGGTTGAGGAACGACGTCACGCGCTGCAGCCGGTACGTGGCACCGATCGCGAGCACGACGGCACCCGCCACCGCGCCACCGGCGATCACGCCGAACAACCGCATCGGCGCGCCCACGAACCACAGCAGGCTGATCAGCACCACGCCGAGCGTGATCGTGCCGCCGAGGTCGGGCTGCAGCATGACCAGCGCGAACACCAGCATCGCCACCGGCACGACGGGCACCAGCAGGTGCCGGTACTGCGACAGCAGCGCCCGCTTGGTCACCAGGACGTGCGCGCCCCACAACGCCAACGCGAGCTTCACGGCCTCGATCGGCTGGAAGGAAACAGGCCCGAGCGTGAACCACGAGCGCGCGCCACCGCGGACGTCACCGAGCGGCGTCAGGACGAGCGCCAGCAGCACCACGCCGATGCCCATCGCGGCCGTCGAGACGTGCCGGAGCCGGCGCAACGGGAACCGCAGCATCACCCAGAACAGCACGGCGCCGATGCACACGTAGATCAGCTGTTTCTGGAACACGCTGTACGCGGACACGCCCGACGCGACCTGTCCCGGCGCCGAGGCCGACAGCACCATCACCAGGCCGAGCACGGTGAGCATGCCGAAGATCGCGAGCAACAGGTGGAAGTCGGCGAGCGGTCGGCTGAGCCACGAGGTCATGCCGCTGCGCAACGATGAGATGCGGCCTGCGGGACGAACCTTCCGCTTGGTCCTCGGATTGTCGGCGACGACGGTCACCGGATCATCGTCTCCTGTGTCAAGCGCTCGAACGGGGATTCCTGGGGCGTGTCGCCCCTTTCGCTGAGGGGTGGCCCCCTTTCGACCCTACCGGCCACCCGTGAGGCGCTTGACGGCGTCCGTGAACGCCTGCCCCCGGTGCGCGTAGTCGCTGAACATGTCCATCGACGCCGCCGCGGGAGCGAGCAGCACCGTGTCACCGGGCTGCGCGAGTTCCTGCGCGGCACGGACGACCGCCAGCATCGGATCTTCGGCCCCATCGACGTCGAGCGAGCGAACCGGCACGTCCGGCGCGTGCTTCGCGAGAGCCTCCGCGATCACGGCACGGTCGGCGCCGATCAGCACCGCGCCTCGAAGCCGGCGGGCCTCGGTCCGCACCATCTCCTCGACCGACGCGCCCTTGAGCAGCCCACCAGCGATCCAGACGACGCTGTCGAACGCCCGCAGGGAAGCCACGGCCGCGTGCGGGTTCGTCGCCTTCGAGTCGTTGACGTACTTGATGCCGGTGGCGTCGACGGTGACGAGCACGGCGCGGTGCGCGGCCGGTTCGAACGCCTCCAAGCCCTCGCGCACGGCCGCGGACGGCACGCCGTACGCGCGCGCCAAAGCCGTGGCGGCCAGTGCGTCCGCGATGCCGGGAGGGCCTGCCGGACGGATCTTCGCGACCTCGACCAGCGCCTCGTCGTCGGCGAACGCGCGGTCGACCAGCCAGCCGTCGCGCACGCCGAGCTGGCCGTCCTCGGGTTCGTCGAGCGTGAAGCCGATGCGGTCACGCGCGGTCGAGGCCTCCAGCAGGTCGCCGACGAGTTCGTCGTCGAGCCAGCCGATCGCCACGTCGCCGGTGAGGATCCGGGCCTTGGCCTGGGCGTAGGCGTCCATGCCGCCGTGCCAGTCGAGGTGGTCCTCGGCGAGGTTGAGCAGCGCGCCGGCCTGCGGACGCACCGAAGGCGCCCAGTACAGCTGGAAGCTCGACAGCTCCACCGCGAGCACCCGGCGTCCGGCCAGCAGCGCGTCCACGACCGGCAGGCCGACGTTCCCGCAGGCCACGGCGTCCGCGCCGGCGGCCTGCAGGATCGACTCCAGCATGCCGACCGTCGTGGTCTTGCCGTTCGTGCCCGTCACCGCGAGCCACACCGGCGGGTCGGCCAGCTCGGTGCCCATCCGCCAGGCCAGTTCGACCTCGCCGATGACCTCGATGCCGGCCGAGGCGGCGGCCGCGAGCAACGGGCTCGACGGCTGCCAGCCGGGGCTCGTGACCACCAGCGACGTGCCGGCCGGGGGTTCGGTCAGCCCTGGCACCAGCTCGACGCCTTCGAGCAGCGTCTCCAGCGCCGCCAGCCGTTCCGCCGACGAGTCCGTCACCACGACCTCGGCGCCCGCCGCGAGCAACGCCTCCGCGGCGGACCGGCCGGTCACTCCAGCACCGGCCACCAGCACCTTTGTCCCGGCCAGCTTGGTCATAACTCTAGAAACCGCCCGTCAGCCACTCGCTGTAGAACACGCCGAGCCCGAACATGCAGCAGATGCCCGCCATCAACCAGAACCGGATGATGACAGTGGTTTCCGCCCAGCCCGCCAGCTCGAAGTGGTGGTGGAACGGGGCCATGCGGAACAGGCGCCGTCGTGAGGTGCGGAAGACCGCTACCTGCAACGCCACCGACAGGGCCTCGACCACGAACAGGCCACCGATGACGATCATCAGCAGCTCGGTGCGGGTCGCGATCGCGAGACCGGCGACGAGGCCGCCGAGCGCGAGCGATCCGGTGTCACCCATGAAGATCTTGGCCGGAGCGGCGTTCCACCAGAGGAAGCCGATGCAGCCGGCCATCGCGGCGGCCGCGATCACCGCCAGGTCCAGCGGGTCGCGCACGTCGTAGCAGCCCGCCACGGCGTAGCTGGAGCAGTTGTAGCGGAACTGCCAGAACGAGATCACGACGTACGTGCCGAACACCATCGCCGACGAGCCACCGGCCAGGCCGTCGAGGCCGTCGGTGAGGTTCACGGCGTTCGACCACGCGGCGACCATGCCGTAGCAGAAGACGATGAACCCGACGACGCCGAACGAGACCACGGTGATGTCGCGGACGAACGACAGGTTGACCGACGCGGGCGTCAGGCCGTCCTTGTTCGGGAACTGCAGCACCAGGATCGCGAACGTGATGGTCGCGATGAACTGGCCGACCAGCTTCGCCGTCTTGTTCAGGCCCAGGTTGCGGGCCTTGCGGATCTTGATGAAGTCGTCGAGGAAGCCGACGACGCCGAGCGACGTCGTCAGCATCAGCACGAGCAGGCCGGACGCCGTCGGGGTCTGTCCCGACGCCGAGGCCGACATCGAGTTCACGAGGTGCGTGCCGAGGTAACCGGCCCACATCGCGACCAGGATGGCGAGGCCGCCCATGGTCGGCGTACCGCGCTTGGTCTTGTGGTGCTGCGGACCGTCTTCGCGGATCTCCTGGCCGAAGCCCTGGCGAGAGAAGACCTTGATCAGGTAGGGCGTCAGCAGGATCGACACTGCCAGTGCGATCGCTGCGGCGATCAGGATGCTCTTCACTTGGTTCCTGCCTCCAGCAGGGCCTCGGCAATGCGCCACAGGCGATAGGCGTTGGATGCCTTGACCAGCACTACGTCACCGGGCCGGATTTCCCCCTGCAGCAACGCGATCGCCGCGTCCACGTCCGGCACCGCGACGGATTCGTCTCCCCAAGATCCTTCCAGGTGCGCGCCCTGGTGCATCGCGCGGGCCGCCTCGCCGACGACGACCAGCTTGCTGATGTCGAGGCGCACCACCAGGCGGCCGATCTCGTCGTGCTCGCGCACCGCGTCGTCGCCCAGTTCCGCCATCGGGCCGAGGACGGCCCAGCAGCGGCGGGCGGGCGTGGTGGCGCGCGAGATCGACGCGAGTGCCTTCAACGCCGCCCGCACCGAGTCGGGGTTCGCGTTGTAGGCGTCGTCGATGACCGTCACGCCGTCCGCGCGGTCGGTGATGACCATGCGGTGGGCGGAGACCCGCTCCGCCGCGCCCAGTCGCTGCGCGATCTCGGCGGGCGTGGCGCCCAGTTCGAGTGCGATGGCCGCGGCGACCAGCGCGTTGCCCACCTGGTGCGAGCCGTTCAGCCCGAGCTCGACGTGCGCGTCGCCCTGCGAGGTCTTGAGCGTGAAGCTCGCACGAGCCTGTTCGTCCAGCTCGATGTCGACGGCCCGGACGTCGGCCTTCGGGTTCTCCCCGACCAGGACGACCTTGGCCTTCGTGCGGCTCGCCATGCCCGCGACCAGCGGGTCGTCGGCGTTCAGGATCGCGACGCCGTCCTCCGGCAGCGACTCGACCAGCTCGCCCTTGCCCTGCGCGATGCCCTCGCGCGAGCCGAACTCGCTGAGGTGCGCGGTGCCGACGTTCAACACGGCACCGAAGCGCGGCGGGGCGACCTGGCAGAGGTTCGCGATGTGGCCGATGCCGCGCGCGGACAGCTCCAGCACCAGGAACCTGGTGTCCTCGGTGGAACGCAGCGCGGTCCACGGGTGGCCGAGCTCGTTGTTGAACGACTCCGGCGGCGCGACGACGTCCCCGGCCGGGGCCAGCACCTGGGCGATCAGGTCCTTGGTGGACGTCTTGCCCGCGGAACCGGTGATGCCGATGATCGTCAGGTCCTTCAGGCGGTCCGTGACGTGGCGGGCGAGCTTGGCCAGTGCTTCGAGCACCGCCGCGCCCTCGCCGCTCTTGTCCCCCGCGAGCACGTAGGCGTTGGCGTGCCTGGTCTCCACCGGCGGCGCGATCACCGCCGGTGCGTCCACCTCGCGGCCCGCCAGCACACCGGCCGCGCCCGACGCCACGGCCTGCGCGGCGAAGTCGTGGCCGTCCACGCGTTCTCCTGGCAGCGCCAGGAAGAGACCCCTCTCGGTGATCTTGCGGGTGTCGAACTCGATGGTGCCGGTGACCACCGGACTGCCATCGGTCGCGTGCAGGCGTCCGCCGACGATCTCAGCGATCTCGGCGAGCGTGAGTGCGATCAACGGTGCGCCTCTCTGATCGCGGCGGTCAGCGTCTCGACGTCCGAGAACGGCTGGATCACGCCGGCGATCTCTTGTCCCGTCTCGTGCCCCTTGCCCGCCACGACGACGACGTCACCCGGAAGGGCCAGCTCGACGGCCTTTTCGATCGCGAGCCTCCGGTCGCCGATCTCGAGCACCTCGCCCCGGTTCGCGGTGGCGAGGGCCCCTTGGAGCATGGCGGCCCGAATAGAGGACGCGTCTTCGGTCCTCGGGTTGTCATCGGTGATGATCAAAATCTCGGCGCGTTCGGCGGCGGCCTCGCCCATCAGCGGCCGCTTGGCCCGGTCGCGGTCGCCACCGCAGCCGAGCACGACGATCACCCGGCCGTCGGTCTTGGCGCGCACCGCGTCGAGCGCGAGCGCGACGGCGGCGGGCTTGTGCGAGTAGTCGACGACGGCCGTGAAGGCCTGGCCCTCGTCGATGCGCTGCATCCGGCCGGGCACCTGGACGGTCCGCAGGCCCTCGGCGATCGCCTCGGGACCGATGCCCTCCAAATGCAAGCAGGCGATGGCCAGCAGGGCGTTCGCGATGTTGAAGCTGCCCGCGAGCGGGAGGTGGATCCGGATGTCGCCGTTCGGGCCGTGCGCGGTGAACGTCTGCTCACCGGTCGCGCTCACCTCGACGTCGCTCGCGGTCCAGGCGGCGGGCTTGGTCGTCGCGACGGTGACGGTGCCCGGCTTGACCAGCCGCTCGCCCCACTCGCCGTCGACGCAGACGACCTCCTTGCGCGCGCGGCCGTCGAACAGCTGCGCCTTGACCTGGAAGTACTCCTCCATGTCCGCGTGGAAGTCGAGGTGGTCCTGGCTCAGGTTCGTGAACGCGCCGATCTCGAACTCGGTGGCGGCGACGCGGCCCATGTGCAGCGCGTGGCTCGACACCTCCATCGCCACGTCGGTGACACCGCGCTCGGCCATGACCGCGAACAACGCCTGCAGGTCCGGCGCCTCGGGCGTGGTGTGCGAACTGCCGAGCTGCTCGCTGCCGATGCGGGTGCCGACCGTGCCGATCAGGCCGGTGTTCTTCCCGGCGGCGCGCAGCACCGACTCGATCATGTACGTGGTGGTGGTCTTGCCGGACGTGCCGGTGACACCCCACAGTTTGATCTTCGTCGACGGCTGTCCGTAGACGTGCGCGGCGAGCAGGCCCACGACCTCGCGGGGGCGCGGGTGGATCAGCACGGGGACGTCCTTGAGGGAGTCGCGCGCGGCTCCGGCCTCGTCCGTCAGCACGGCGACGGCACCGTTCGCGATCGCCGCGGCGGCGAAGTCGGCACCGTGGACGCGGGCACCCGGCAGCGCGGCGTAGAGGTCTCCGGGGACCGCGTGCTGTGCACGCAGAGTCACCCCCGTCACCTGGACGTCGGCATGTGCTGGCCTGGTCAGGTGCACGTCGGCGACCGCGGCGAGAGCAGCCACGGAAGCAGGGCGAATGGCGTTGGGGCGGGGCGGGGCGGTCGCGACCTTGCCCTCGAGCTTGGCAGGCACGGGCAAGAGGCTACCGGCGTGCACGGAGTGGCCGAGCGGCGCGTTGGCGTTCGGGTGATGATCCGCGGATCTGGGCCGTTCGGGTGGCCCGCCGCGCTGGTCCTCACGGGCGAGCCCGTCCGGCCGCACAAGTTCCTGCCCGCTTCGTGACTTAGTGCCCTGTGAGCGCTCGTGCGCCTGCGGTGAGGTAGGGAGCGGCAGGAGGCGGTAATGAGAACCAGCTCGGCGGTGGAAGCCAGGAGATTCTCCTTCTGGGCACCCGATTTCAGTCGTTCGGTGACAGTCGGGGTCGACGCGTCCGAATTCGCGTATCACGCGTTCGAGTGGGCCGCGCGACACGCGTGGTCGCTCAGGACGGACCTGCAGGTGTTCCTCGCGGACCCCGGCGACACGACGGTCCAGCGGGTCCTGGAACGACTTCCCATGCTGACCGCCCACTTCCGCCCGAGCGGGGACGACCCGGTGGCCGCACTGGTGAGGGCGTCGGACTCCAGCGCGACCTTGGTCTTGGGGTGCAAAGGCGAACAGCACCGCAGCCTGGGGCTGGGCTCCCTCGTCCTCCCGGTGTTGCGCCGCGCGCGGTGCGGTGTCGTGGTGGTGCGCGGCCGTCCCAAGGCGATCCGCGGCGAACACGGCTGGATCACCGCTGCCGTCGGCGGGTGCGAGGACCCGGTCGTGCTGCGGCGCGCGGTCGAACTCTGCCGCACCCGCCGAGCGCGGCTGCGCCTGCTGCACATGCACCTGCCGGCCCAGCACGGCGCGGACGTGCCGCGAGACGAGGCCGCGGTCCGCCGGGCCGTGTTGTTCTTGCGCACCACCGCTCCCGAGCTGACCCCCGAGGTGCAGGTGGAGTCACGGCACCCGCACGAGACCTTGGCCGAACTGGACTCCGACCTCGTGGTCGTGGGACGCGGCGGACAGCACGACGGCGTCGGACTGGTCACCCGGGCCGCGCTCTACCACTCGTCCTGTCCCGTGCTGGTGGCCCGGCCGGAGCCGTTGCAGGACGACCGGGCCGCGCTCTAACAGGTCTTGCGCAGCACGGTTCCGGACGTGCCCGGCAGTGCCACGTAGGTGACCGGGGCGCCCTTCTCGTCGGTCTGGGTCTGATCGAGCCTGACCGTGACGGGCGCACTGCCGGTCTTGTTGGCGTTGACGATCACGGTGCCGCACTCGAAGTCGCGCTGGTGGACGTTCTTCGCGATCTCGTGGTGGGCGCCGAGCGGGGTGCCGAGGTTCCAGTCGTACTCGGCGCGCCATCGCGAGGGGCCGTCGTAGCGGTCGGTCTCCTCGATCTCCGAGATCGCCGCGTGCTCGCCCTTGGCCAGCAGGTAGCTCGCGTAGGCGTAGCGGAACGGCTGCTCGGCGCCGCTGTGGTGCGGCTGGACCCAGGTGATCTTGCCCTTGGCCTCGTTGGCGGTGATCTCGGCGATCTGCCGGCTCCAGCCCTGCGGGTACTCGGAGAGCAGGTCCTTGTCGCCGAAGGTCAGCCACCACTCGTCGAAGCCGCCGTCGAGGTGCTCGACGTAGGAGTCCCAGGCGCCCTCGTGCAGGCGGGCGTTGGACATGTTCGCGACGGTCTTGAGGCCCGCGTCCACGAACTTCTGCCTGGTGCCGGCGAGCATCGAGAGGTAGGCCTCGCGCATCGACTCGTCGGTCGGGTACGCGGCCGGGCAGACGCCGTCGTGGTAGGTGTCGCAGGCGAACAGCGCGTTGTCCATGAAGACGCCGTCGAAGACCTCGGCCGAGGACGTGACAACGTTGTCGGCCCAGGCGTTCTGGTACGCGGTGTTGCCGACGTCCATCTGCCAATGGCCCTCGTAGCCGCCGTACTCGAGGCGGTTGCCGGCGGAGTCGCGCAGGAACCACGACGGGTCGGCCGCGCAGTAACCGACGCCGGTGGGGAGGTCGGAATCGTCGGCACCGTTCGAACACGCATAGCTGCGCGTCGACGAGAGGTCCTTGTAGACAAAGGTCTGGATCTTCGGATTGGCCGCCTTGAACCTCGCGGCAAGATCGCCTTCCCAGGCGTTCAGCACGACGTACGAACGGCGCTTCGCCTCGGTGGCGATCATTTGATCATTGACGGGCGTGCTGTTCATGTGAAGCCAAAAAGACTCGGCCTTCCATTCCTCTTCACCTGCCTGAACTGCGGGAATCATGGTCACCGCCAGAACTCCCGCCAAGATCGAAATGCTGGATGAACGCACGCAGAACCCCATCTCGCCTTGCCACTCCGGTTTGGGAGTATTAGACGTGATGGATTGCGTCTCATTACGAAGAGTTTTTCACTGTCAAAAAGAAATGTCCGCTGCCACGCCTGGACGTGGTTCAGGTCACTTTGCGGAACGGGCGCGCACGACCAACAATGCGCGCCCGCCGGAATGATTACAGCTGCAGCCGGACGTACGGCGTCTGCTCCGCCGACATCGGCACCTGGAACCGCTGGGTCAGGAAGGTCGCGATCTCGTGGAAGACGGGCGCGGCCGACTGGGCGTCCGACGGCGCGTCGAGCATGATGCCGACGACGTAGCGCGGGTTGTCCGCCGGGAGGATGCCGGCGAACGTGGTCCAGTACTGGGACTGGGAGTAGCACTTGCAGTTCTGGTCGATCTGCTGCGCCGTGCCGGTCTTGCCCGCGATCTGGTAGCCGGGCACGGCGGCCGGCTTGCCGGTGCCGTTCTGGTTCGCGTCCCTCGGATCGGACTGCGTGACCGAGCGGAACATGTCGCGGACGGTCTTCGCCGTCTCCGGCGACACCACCCGCACGCCGTCCGGGCGCTGCTTCTCCGAGCGCGCGCCCGCCTCGCCGATCTCGGCGCGGATCAGCCGCGGCGGGATGCGCAGCCCGTCGTTGGCGATGGCCTGGTACATGCCGGTCATCTGCAGCAGCGTCATCGAGAGGCCCTGGCCGATCGGCAGGTTGCCGAAGGTCGAACCGGACCACTGGTTCAGCGGCGGCACGACGCCCGCCTCCTCGGCCGGAACACCCGACTGGGTGCGCTTGCCGAGGCCGAACTTCTGCAGCATCTCGGCGTAGCGCTCCTGGCCGACCTGCTGGGCCGCCTCCAGCGTGCCGACGTTGGAGGACTTCGCGAACACGCCGGTGAACGACATGGGCACGGTGCCGTGGTTCCAGGCGTCCTTGATGATCCGGTCGGCGACCTTGATCGAACCCGGCACCTGCAGCACGTCGTCCGGCTTGAACAGGCCGTACTCGACGGCGGCCGCGGCCGTGACGATCTTGTTCACCGAGCCGGGCTCGAAGCTCGACGACACCGCGGTGTTGCGCTTCTGGTCCTCGCTCGCGTTGCCGAAGTCCGTCGGGTCGTAGGTCTTGTCGTTGGCCATCGCGACGATCTCGCCGGTGCGGCTGTCCAGCACGACGGCCGAGGCGTTCTTCGCCTTCGTCTTCCTGGCGTAGTCGCTGACGATCTTCTGGACCGCGTACTGCGTGTCGATGTCGATCGTCAGCTCGAGGCTCTTGCCCGGTTGCGGCTTCACGAGCTCGCGTTCGGTGTTCGGGATGACGAGCGTGTCGTCGCCCGACATCGTGTCGACCACACGGCGGCCGGTGCGGCCGGCCAGCACGTTGTCCTGGGCGTTCTCCAGGCCGAGGATGCCCTGGACGGTCGGAGGCTTCTCCTCCTGGCGCCAGTTGGCCGCGCCGATGATGTTCGACGCCAGGTCGCCGTTGGGGTAGATGCGCTTGGAGCGGTACTCCGAGCCGATCTCCGCCGGGTACTTGGTGACGATCTTCGCGGCCTTGGCCGGCTCGGCCTCGCTGACCAGGACCTCGTAGGAGATGTCCTTCACCAGCTGCTGGTAGACGGTCTCCTCGTCGGTCTTCTCCCCGTTGACCTCGGGTCCCAGCGTCGACGAGATGAACTTCGCCATCTCGCGTGCGCGGTCCTCGTAGGTGCCCGGGTACTTCTTCGCGTCCTTCGCGTGGGCGTCGTCCCAGTTCTTCCGCGCACGCTGGGGAAGGATGTAGAGCGCGCGCACCTCGATCGAGAACGCGAGCTGGTTGCCGTTGCGGTCGAGGATCGAACCGCGCTCGGCGGGGATGTCGATGGGCGTCGTGCGCTGCTTCTGCGCCTGCAGCGAGAGCTCCTGCGCCTGCAGCCCCTGCACCTGCACGAGCTTCACGCCCGCGACCACCAGGGCACCGATCAGCAGGACGCGGCCGACCCCGATGCGCAACCTGCTGTTGCCACCCAGACGTGCGGCCGGGCGCGAGCCGCGCACCGACAGCGGGCGGCGTGGCCCCCTCTGCTGCGGACCGGGCATCAGCCACCCGCCGGAGGCGTCGTACCGGCGGGAGGCTGACCTGCGTCCGGCGGTGCGGGCGTCTCCGGTGCGGGCGGGGGCGGCGGCGTCGACTTCGTCGGTGCGCTCGGCTTGCCGAACTCCTCGATCGAGCCGTCCGGGTTCTGCCGCAGCCGTGCCGGGTTCGACGGCTGGACCAGGCCCATCTCGTTCGCCCGGCGCGCGAGGTCCGTCGGCGACTCGAGCAGCGCGACCTCGCGGCGCAGCTGCTCCATCTGCAACGTGAGCCGCTCGGCCTCCGCCCGCGCCTCCTGCAACCGGTAGGTGTCGGCGGCGGCCTGGGTGGAGAAGTACATGATCCCGGCGACGCCCGCACCCAGCACGAGCATCACCAGCACGACGAACGGCGCCTTGGAGGCGGTCTTCTGCTGCGGGTTCGCGGAACCGCCCCGCAGGTTCGAGGCGCGCTGGGCCCGCCGCGCGTAGGCGCGCTCGGCACCGGCGGTCCGCCGCCGGGCCTTGTCCTTCTGCGCGGCCTTGTCCTTCGAGGGGTCACGGGGCGACGGCCCACCGACCCGTGCGGGAGCCGTCACCTCGGTGCTCCGATCCGCTCGGCCGCGCGCAGGCGCACCGGCGCCGCACGCGGGTTGTCCTCGATCTCCTGCTCGTTCGCGAGCTCCGCGCCCCTGGTGAGCAGCTTGACCTCGGGCCCGTGACCCGGCAGCTCGACCGGCAGACCCGGCGGCGTCTTGGACTTCGCCAGCTCCGCGAGCGCGTGCTTCACCATCCGGTCCTCTAGGGACTGGTACGACTCGACGACGATCCGGCCGCCGACGGCCAGCACGCCCAGGGCAGCCGGCAGCGCGAGCCGCAACGACTCCAGCTCGCCGTTGACCTCGATCCGCAACGCCTGGAACGTGCGCTTCGCCGGGTGCCCGCCGGTGCGCCGCGAAGCCGCGGGCACGACGGCGTAGAGCAGCTCGACGAGCCGCCCGCTGTTCGTGAACGGCTCCTTCTCGCGCTCCCGCAGCACCGCGGAGGCGATCTTGCCCGCGAACCGCTCCTCGCCGTAGGTGGAGAGGACCCGCGCCAGGTCGCCGTGCGAGTACGTGTTCAGCACGTCCGCCGCCGTCATGCCGGTGCCCTTGGACATCCGCATGTCGAGCGGCGCGTCCTTCGAGTACGCGAACCCGCGCTCCTCCTCGTCCAGCTGCAACGAGGACACGCCGAGGTCCATCAGCACACCGTCCACACGCGAGTAGCCGAGGTCTTCCACGGCTTCGTCGATGTGGTCGTAGGTGACGTTGACGAGGTGCACGCGATCACCGTGGCGTGCGAGGCGCTTACCCGCCATCTCAATGGCCTGCGGGTCGCGATCGAGCCCGATCAGCGTGAGCTCGGGGTGGGCGCTCAACAGCGCGTCGGAGTGGCCGCCCATGCCGAGCGTCGTGTCGACGACGACGGCGGGCTTGCCGGAGAGCGCTGGAGCGAAGAGTTCCAGGACGCGGTCCAGCAGCACCGGAACGTGCCGCGGCTGATCCATCGTCCCTCTACTCCCCTGATGCGCGTTTCGGGTGACGTCAGGTCCCCGCCCGCCCGTCGAACCTGGCGCCGGGGAAGGTGCGCCAGGGCCGATGATCGAGCGGACCGAGGCCTCACGGCACCCGAATCGCGTGTGGAACATCCGGCCTGTTGCTCGGCTGACCGCCATCAGAAGACGCCCGGTATGACCTCCTCGCGAGCGGTGGCGTAGCCGTCCTCGTGCTCGTCGAGATAGGTCTGCCAGGCCGCCGCGTCCCAGATCTCCATCCTGGTGAACGCGCCGACGACCACGCACTCCTTGGTCAGCCCGGCATACCGCCGCAGTTCCGGTGCGATCAGGACGCGGCCCTGACCGTCCGGACGCTGCTCGTCCGTTCCTGCGAACAGATACCGCTGGTAGGCGCGTACGGCGTCGTTGGTGAACGGCGCCTCGGCGACCTTCTTCGCCATCTGCTCGAACTCCGCCCGGGGAAACACGTACAGGCAGTGGTCCTGGCCCTTGGTGACCATCAGACCTCCCGCCAGTTCGTCCCGGAACTTCGCAGGCAGTGTCAGCCGGCCTTTGTCGTCCAGACGCGGGTAGTGAGTGCCCAGGAACACGGCAACCACCTCCCTTGCCGGACGACGCGACCGGCAGTGGAGCCCCCGTCTGCCCCACCGGCCGCCACAGTACCCCACTTTTCACCACAGTCAACGTTGAAACAGGTGTCCGCGCAGCATGTCGTGACCTGTTTTCCCAGGTAGACGCCGTGTGACGGCGTGGGGGGACGGTGGGGGAGCTGGTGCGTCACCACCTTCGCGGGTGAGTGTTCAGCCCCGAATAAGCACTCGAACGGCCTAGAAAATTCGGCGAAAACAGCGCGTGGCGGCGAGATGGTGGGGGAAGGTGGAACCTGGTGGAGCGAACCCGATGTAGCCCGCAGGTGTAGGGCACTTAGCCGTGGTTTGACACACTGCGTGAAACGCTCACACGTCCGTGTTCCGGACACGGCTGCTGGAGGTTTAGTGACGCCGGGAAGCCCAAGCGCGAACAGTCATGCGCCGGTCGATCAGGTTCTGGGTGAGTTGCACGGCGCCGTCCAGCGGATCGCCGCGAACGTCGAGCGCGTGCTCGTCGGCAAACCCGACGTGGTCCGCCTCGCCCTCGTGACGCTGCTCGCCGAAGGGCACCTGCTGGTCGAGGACGTGCCGGGTGTCGGCAAGACCTCGCTGGCCAAAGCGCTCGCCCGCTCGATCGACTGCACGGTGAGCCGGGTCCAGTTCACGCCGGACCTGCTGCCGAGCGACATCACCGGCTCGTCCATCTACAACCGGCAGGAGAACGACTTCGAGTTCAGGCCGGGCCCGATCTTCGCGAACATCGTCGTCGGCGACGAGATCAACCGCGCCTCCCCCAAGACGCAGTCCGCGCTGCTGGAGTGCATGGAGGAGCACCAGGTCACGGTCGACGGGAAGACGTACCCGCTCGGCTCGCCGTTCATGGTGATCGCCACGCAGAACCCGATCGAGATGGAGGGCACCTACGCCCTTCCGGAGGCGCAGCGCGACAGGTTCACCGCGCGCGTGTCGATCGGGTACCCGGACCCGCAGGCCGAGCTGGCGATGGTCGACGAGCACGCGGGCCACAACCCGCTCGACGACCTGCGGCCCGTCTCGGACGCCGCGCAGATCCTGCGCCTGGTCGAGGCCGTGCGCCGGGTGCACCTGTCGCCCGAGGTCCGCAGGTACGCCGTCGAGCTGGTCTCGGCGACGCGCCGCCTGCCGGAGCTGCGACTCGGTGCCTCGCCGCGCTCCACGCTGCACCTCGTCCGCGCCGCACGCGCGCAGGCCGCGCTGGCAGGCCGTGACTTCGTGGTGCCGGACGACATCCACGCGATCTCGATCCCGGTGCTGGCGCACCGGCTGGTGATGACCGCCGAGGCGCAGGCCGCTCGCCGGTCCCCCGCCGAGCTGATCAGGGCGCTGCTCCAGCGGGTGCCGGTGCCCACCGCGGCACTCGACCCGAGCGCGGCGTTCGTCCGCAGCATGAACAACAACAACGCAGGGACGCCACGCTAACGATGCGCACCGCACTCTCCGGTCTGACCACACGCGGAAGATGCTTGCTGGCCGCGGGGTTCGCCGCCGGAGTGTGCGCCGCCGTGCTGAACGAACGCGACCTGCTGCGGGTCGCCGCCTTCGTGATCGCGCTGCCCCTGCTGGCCGCGTGGCTCGCGACGAGGGCTCGGGTGGGGCTGCACGCCGCCCGGTTCCTCGCCCCGGGCCGGGTGCCGGTGGGTGCGGCGGCCGAGGTGAAGCTCGACCTGCGCAGCACCGGCCGGCTGCCCACGGGCGGGCTGATGCTGGAGGACACCGTGCCGTACGCCCTGGGCGCGCGGCCGCGGTTCCTGGTGGAGCGGCTGCCCCGCAACACGCCGACGTCGTTGCGCTACCCGCTCAAGCCGGTGATGCGCGGCATCCAGCAGGTCGGCCCGCTGATGGCGCGGATCACCGACCCGTTCGGCCTGGCCGAGTTCGACCGCGAGCTCGCGGGCCGTTCCCGGCTGGTCGTGGTGCCGCGGGTGGTGCGGCTGGCGGGTCTGCCCGGCGGTTCCGGCATGGGCGCGGGCGACGACGGCTCGGTGCGGCTGCGGGCCGGTCAGGGCGAGGACGACGCGGTCGTGCGGCCGTACCGTCAGGGCGACGACCTGCGGAAAGTCCACTGGCGGTCCACGGCCCGGCGGGACGAGCTGATGGTGCGCGTCGAGGAACGCCCGTGGCGCGGTGGCACCACGGTGCTGCTCGACCACCGGGTGCACGCGCACCGCGGCAGCGGGCCGACGGCGTCACTGGAGTGGGCCATCTCGTTCGCGGCCTCCATCTGCCTGCACCTGCACCACTTCGGCCACCAGGTGCGCCTGGTCTCCGAGGACGGGCGGGTGCTCGCGGGCGGGTCGTCCGACGGCGGGCACAGCGACCACGTGGTGCTGGACTCGCTCGCGGCACTGCAGGGCTCGCACCGCCGTGAACTCAGCGGCGGCGTGGACCCCGGCGCGGGCCAGGAGGTCATCGCGGTGCTCGGCGGTCTCTCGCCGGCGTCGGCGGAGGAACTGGTCCGGTACCGGCCGCGCGGCACCCGCAGCCTGGCCGTGTTGCTGGACGTGAACGCGTGGGCCGGCGGTACCGACACGTCCGCCCCGGAACCCGAGGACGCCCGGCGGTTGCTGGGCGGCGCGGGCTGGGGCGTGGCGATCGCGAAGCCGTCCGCGTCGATGCAGCAGGTGTGGCAGGAGCTGTGCGCCTCGGCCGGAACCCGCGGCCCGTCGTTTCGCTCGGAGGTGGGCTGATGGGATCCCGTTCCGCTCCTTCGAAGGGCACTGAGCCCGAGTGGTTCACCTCGGCGACGCCGTGGATCGCCGCGCTGGCCGTGCTCTGCGCGTCCACCGCGCTGTCCGGCGTGATCGAGGGCGACCTGTGGCTGGTGCGCATCGGCGTGGTGATCGTCGCGATCACCGTGACCGGCGCGTTCCTGCGGGCGACCCGGCTGACCCCGCCGCTGGTCGCGATCGCCCAGGTGGCCGTGCTGCTGTGCCTGCTCACGGCGTTGCACACGCGGTCGGGCATCTTCCTGTTCATCCCCGGTCCCGACGCGCTGGGCGAACTCGGCGACGTGCTCGCGGATTCCGTCGCGCAGGTGCAGACCGGGGTGCCGCCGGTGCACGCGTCACCGGCGATCCAGGCGCTCGTCGTGCTGGCGATCGGCCTGGTCGCGGTGCTGGTCGACACGCTGGCCGTGGCCGCGGCGGCTCCCGCGGCGTCCGGCCTGGTGCTGCTGTGCGTGTTCGCGGTGCCCGCGTCGCTGGCCGACGAGATGCTGCCGTTCTGGACGTTCATCCTGGGTGCGGCGGCGTTCGCGATGTTGCTCGCGGTCGACGGCCAGCACCGGCACGAGGCGTGGCGCGGCAGGCTCGGTTCCGGATCGGCCAGCGGGTCCGGCGGGTCCGCGACCTCGGTGGCGGCGATCGCGATGGTGATCGCGCTGGTCGTCGGCGCGGGCTTCACGCTCGTCGGCACGGTCGGCAGGCTGCCCGGCAGCGGCGGCGGTGGCGGCGGCAAGGGCGGCATCGGGCTGAGCGAGATGACGTCGCTGCGCGGCATGCTCAACCGCGGCCGCAGCGCCGAGGTGTTCTACGTGCGCGGCATGAACGATCCGACGTACATGCGGGCGTCGACGCTCGCCCAGTACGTGCCCAACAAGGGCTGGGAACGCGGCAGTCCTCCCGGCGGCCAGCCCGCGCGCGGTGAGCTCCCGCCGCAGCCGGGCGACCGCGGCGAGGGCAAGACCACCCGGATCAACATCGAGCCGCGCGACTGGCGGAGCTTCTGGCTGCCGACCTACGGCGCCGTCCGCCGCATCGACACCCCGGACGACGACTACCAGTTCGACCCGAAGAAGGGCGTGATCTACACCCAGCGGGAGCGCGAGCCGGAGTCCTACGAGCTCGACACGGTGATGGCGACGCCGACGAAGCAGGCGCTGCGGCTGGCGCCGACGCAGGCGAACGCGGTCGACCGCGAGTACTACAAGTTCGACGGGGTCGAACAGCCGATCGTGGACCTCGCGAGGAAGGCCGTCGAGGGCGCCACCAACGACTTCGACAAGGCTGCCGCGCTCACCAGCTTCTTCAACGGCCCCACCAGCGGGTTCACCTACGACCTCAAGACCGGCGGCGACGTCACCACGGACGCGCTGACCGACTTCGTGGTGCGGGGCAAGGTCGGCTACTGCGAGCAGTTCGCGTCCGCGATGGCGATCATGGCCCGTGTGGTGGGCCTGCCGTCGCGGGTGGCGATCGGCTTCACCGCCGGTGTCATGTCCGCGGACAACTCCTACCGCGTGATCAGCACCGAGGACGCCCACGCGTGGGTCGAGATCTTCTTCCCGAACTACGGCTGGATGACGTTCGACCCGACCCCGGTCAACGACGGCCGCGGGATCGTGCCGCCGTACCTGCGCGAGACCGCGCCGGGTCAGGAGGAGGTGCCGACCGCGAACACGCAGACCGAGTCGACCTCGGCCTCCACGACCGGCTCGGCCCAGGCCTCCACCTCGGCCGACGGCACGGACGGCGACCAGGGCCTGCCGGCGGCGAGCTCCCAGGGACCGCCGGCGTGGCACCTGTGGGCGTTGGGCATCGTGCTGGTGCTGGCCGCGCTGCTGTCGCTCCTGCTGGTGCTGGCGTTGCTCGGTGTGCTCAGCGCGGGCCTGATGGGCGTGTCGTGGGCGCGCAAGCTGCTGATACCGGCCGCCGCAGGGCTGTGGCTGGTGGGCGTGGGGCTGGCGGCAGCGTTGCTGTCGTGGTGGCTCGCGGCGCTGCTGGTGATCGCCGGGGTGGTGCTCACGCCGTTGCTGATACGTGCCGTGCGACGGCGCAACCACCTGCACGCGGTGACGGCGCTCGGTCCCGGCGCGGCCTCGGCCGCCTGGAGCGAGCTCATGGCCGAGTCGATCGACCGCGGTGCGCCCGTGCCGGTCGCCGAGACGATCCGGATCGCCGCCCGCCGGTTGGCGCGCGAGCACAACCTGGACGACGCGGGCAAGGACGGCCTGCGGACGGTGATCGGGGCGATCGAGCGGTCCTGGTACAGCCCGAACCCGGCCGCCGACCCGTCGCTGCCCGGCGCCGTGGCCGCGGTGCGGCAGTCGTTGCGGCTGAACGCCCCGCTGTCGTTGAGGGCGAGGCTGTTCCCGAAGTCGGTGCTCAAGCCGACGCCCGCGCCGGTGGCCGACACGGCTGAACGGGAACCCGCCGGGGTGTAGTTCCGAGACAGACGAAGGGCCCGCTCCCGGTGGGGGCGGGCCCTTCGCTTCGAAGCTCTCGGGTCTGCTTACTGCTCTTCGTCGAAGCGACGGCGGAAGCGCTCTTCCATCCGTTCGGAGAACGAGCTGCGGCTGCGCGCGGGCTTGCCGTCCTCCTGCGCTCCCTCGGCGACCTGGTCACCGCGACGCAACGTCGTCAGGGTGATGAGCGCACCGAAGAACATGAGGAGGAAGCCGAAGACGCTCACCACGGGGATGCTGGCGATCGAGAGTTGCGGGAGCATCACTCCGGTGATGAGCGCGGCCACGCCGACCACGAACAACACGATGCCCTGCACGCGGCGTCGCTTGGACGGCCGGCGCAACTTGGCGCCCCGTACGGTAGATGCGAACTTCGGGTCCTCGGCGTAGAGCGCGCGCTCGATCTGGTCGAGCAGTCGCTGCTCGTGCTCGGAGAGTGGCATCGTTCCTCCTCCGGCACAGCGGTCGCGGGCGCCGGGTGTTTTCGGTTTCCGCCGAACCCGGCGGACGACCCACCCTGGGGACGTCACCTTCCAGGATACGATCCACACGCCCCGGCGACTAGCCAGTCGGCCTTCTCATACGGTCTGTTCTGTCACCATCATCCTCCTGGGGCAGTGGTGAGGCCTTCGTGAGGCTCGTTCCAGCCCCTTGTGGCCTTCTGTTCACACCTGGTTCGGCCGCGCGATCCGTCCGGGACAGCCCCGCTTGCTCGGATCAGCCGCATGACCGAACTCATCGTCAACGGCGCCGCCGAGCAGGGCCTGACCGGCTGGCTCGTCGTCGCGGGCGCCCCGGTCGTGCTGCGGTACGACACGGGCCAGGGGTATCCGGGGCCGGGTGATCCCGGTCCGGCGCGGCGCGGCTCGTCGTTCTTCGGCGGCGGGGACACACCACTGAGCACGCTGCGACAGAGCGTGACCTTGCCGCGCCGGTCGTCTCAGTTCGAGGTGTCCGCGTGGCTCGGCGGCTACGCATCGCAGCAGGACGGCGCCCGCCTGTCGGTGGAGTTCCTCGACGCCGGCGGCACCCCGCGCGGTCTGGTGGTGCTCGGCCCGGTGACGGCGGAGGAACGCTCGAGCCGCACCGGCCTGCTCGAGCGGACGGCGCGAGGCACCGTCCCGCCGGGCAGCCGCACTGCCGTCGTGACCCTGCAAATGACCCGTTCCGGTGGTGGCACGTCGAACGACGGCTACGCGGACAACATCTCGTTCACGGTCGGAGGCCGCTGATGCTGAACCGACGTGATCTCCTGCGCGCCGCGGCCGCCGCCGGCGCTCTCGGCACCGTGTGGCCGCTCTCGGCCGGCCTGTCCCC
Source organism: Lentzea californiensis (assembly GCF_024648825.1). Lineage (GTDB taxonomy): Bacteria > Actinomycetota > Actinomycetes > Mycobacteriales > Pseudonocardiaceae > Lentzea > Lentzea californiensis. Next base: position 316,299 of record NZ_JANBBE010000002.1, on the reverse strand, counting down.
CGCCGAGGCGCACGCCGCCGCCCTGGACCTGGGCGCGTCGTGGGACCCCGCGCCGTTCACGCTGGGCGTCGGCTCCGGCGACCCGTTGCCGGACAGCGTGGTCCTGTGGACGCGCCTGGCTCCCGAGCCCCTGGCGTTCGAGCAGCCGCTGCCCGAGATCGTCGAGGTCGAGTGGTCTGTCGCGTCCGATCGCATGATGCGCTCGCGGCTGGCAGGCGGAAGTGTCGCTGCTTCGAACCTGTTGGGGCACAGCGTGCACGTGCCCGTGCACGGTCTCCGGCCCGGTCGCACCTACTACTACCAGTTCTCGGCTTTGGGCAAGCGTTCTCGTGTCGGCCGCACGCGCACGGCCCCTGTCGGCCCGGTGTCCCGCGTCAGGTTCGCGACGGCGAACTGCCAGGCGTTCCACGACGGCTTCTACGCCGCACACCGCGGCATCGCCTCCGAGAACCTGGATTTCGTCGTGCACCTCGGCGACTACATCTACGAGCACGGCCAGGTCGGCGGCGCGCACGTGCGTGATCACGAGGGCCCCGCCGTGCTGTCCCTTGCGGACTACCGACGCCGCCACGCGTTGTACAAGGGCGATCCGTCGCTGCGCGACGCCCACGCGGCTCACCCCTTCTACCTGACGTGGGACGACCACGAAGTGGTGAACGACTACAGCGGCACCGAGGGCTCAGCACCGTTCGTGAAGCGCCGAGCCGCCGCCTACCAGGCCTGGTACGAGCACCTGCCGATCCGCTCTGGGAGCGCTCTCGAACCACAGATCTACCGCCATCGCCAGTGGGGCTCGTTGCTCGACCTGACGGTGCTGGACCTGCGGCAGTACCGGTCGGCGCAGAACCTCGCCGGCGGCACGATCCTGGGCGCAGAACAGAAGAAGTGGCTGCTGGACGGCATTTCCGGAGCCCGCGAGACGTGGCAGGTGTGGATCAACTCGATCATGCTGTCGCAACTCGCCCGCCCCGGCGGCGGCTACTACTTCACCGACCAGTGGGACGGCTTCCTGGCAGAACGCCGCGAGGTGCTGGGCCACGTCGCCGCCGAGGGCATGAAGGACCTCGTCGTGCTGACCGGCGACTGGCACTCGGCGTTCGTGGACGACATCCGCCCGGACTTCGACGACGTCACGTCGCCGGTCATCGGCACGGAGTTCACCGCGCACTCCGTCACGTCGGGCGCGTACTCGCCGGAGTGGAACGCGGCGAACGGACCGGTCATGGGAGCGGCGAACCCGCACCTGAAGTACTTCGAGGGCAACAGGTACGGGTACGACATGTACGAGGTGACGCCGCAGCGGTTCACCACGCACATGAAGGTGATCGGGGACCGGCGGGACGCCTCGTCGCCGGTGTCGACGCTGACCACGTTCCACGTCGGCCGGGGGAAGGCCGGGAGCTACGAGGATCCGGCGACTGCCGGGTCGGCTGCGCAGTACCGGCGTCCCTGAACGTGTCAGACCCGCTGAGTACGCTCGGACTCGGGGGCCCTGGGCTCCTGTGGGCGGAGGGTGGATCCCCCGAATCCGATGCTAGTCAGCAGGTCTGACAGTTCCTGGCCGGTGAGTTCCGGCCGGGCAGCCAGGCCGTCACGTGCGACCGGCCGGGCTGTCGGCGCCAGCCTGTCGGCCCTGGCGTCCGTGCTGGCCGGACCTGGCAGTCAGTTCTGACCGTCAGGTCCGGCCGGTCAGCTTGCGATCTTGTAGGCGCTGATGATCGTGACCTCGCCGGTGTTGCCCGCCGCGTCCGTAGTCCTGGCGCGCAACGAAACGGACCTCGCGCCCTTCGGGTGGTGCAGGACCACCTTGTCGCCGGCCACCTGTGCCTGCTTCCAGGTCGCGCCGTCGTCGTAGGACACCTCGACGGTGACGCGCTTGACCTTCGGCGTGTTCTGGGCCTGCTCGACCTTCAGCGGGACCAGTTGCACCCGGCCGTGCGCGGTGTCCTCGTCGTCGAGCTTGGGCAGGAAGCGGACCACCGTGAGCGGGAGGTGCGTGATGTCGGCGGTGTGCTTGGCCTTGAAGGTCCAGGCACCGCTCACCTTCTTCGAGAGTTCCGCGTCGCGGCTGTGTTCCATCTCGGCCCGGTAGGTGCCTTCGCCGGCCGGGACGTCGAAGACCGCGGTGGGGCGGTTCGACTCGCCGAGCTTGGTGCCGTTGTGGAACAACGAGGTCTTCGCCGTTCCGGCGTCGACCCTGCCCTCGCCGCCGTTGCTGTCGGTGAAGAGCGGCACCCTGACGGCGATCTGGTCCTCGAGCCTCGCGAGGCCGAAGCCGGGTGCCGACGGGACGGACGGGCCGAGGACCGCGGCGCCGAACGTCTGCGCGTACTTCTTGCCGCCCTTGAAGGAACGCGTGGGCGTCTGGGTCGTGTACTCGTAGTTGTTGTCCGGGCCGACTCGGTCGTAGATCCAACTCCACTTGCCGGTGGCGGTCGAGACGTGGTCGACCGCGCGGCCGCCTTCCGGCACCTGGGTGAACCAGCCGAAGCCGCCGCTGCCGTCCACCGGGTCCGGCATCACTGCGATGCCGTGCTGACGGCCCTCGCCGGCGTTGCGGAAGCTCGACGTCACCTCGGCGAGCTCGTTCGCCTTGGCGGTGCGCTCGTAGCCGGTCGGCATGCCCTTCTCGGTGTACATCAGGCGGTAGCTGACCGGGGTCTTCTCGTCGCGTGCCGTGCCCTGGAACTGCTCGGCGATCGTCGTGGAGAAGCCCGGCACGTCCGGCCCGATCTGAGCCGTGGACACCTGGCCCGCCAAGCCGCCGAAGAACGCCCAGCCGTGGCCGTCCGTCCTTCCCGCGATCGGGATGGAGTAGCCGACCGTGCCGATCATGCTCTTGGCCGCGGGGTCCGGCGTCTTGAGCGCGACCGGTTCGGCGTTGCGCGCGTCGATCGTGATCGACCCCTTGCCGGTCACCTGGAACTTCGGCTGCACCTGGAACGCGACCTTGAAGTCCGGGGTGATGATGCCGCTGTCCACGAGGTACTCGCCCTTGGGCAGGCGGGCGTTCCTCGTCAGCCCTGAGTAGGACTTGCCGGTCTTGGTGTTGACGAAGTACGTGCTGTGGGAGTCGGCCGGGTTGCCGTCGGCGCCCAGCACCGACACGGCGGTGTCGTAGCTCTCGACCTCGCGGTTGACGCTGACGAGCGTGCGCAGGCCGTTCGACGCGACGATCGCGCCGCTGTAGGCGCCGTCCGGCGCGTTCACCCTGGTGTCAGCGGTGATCGTGGCCTTCGCCTCGCCGCCGGCGGGCACGGTGACCTTCGCCGGGGACACGGTGAACAGACCGGCGGGCGAGGGCTTGCCGTCCGGTCCCTTGACGTCCGCGCTCAGGTCGAGCGTGACGGGTTCCTTGCCGGGGTTGCGGTAGGTGACCTCGCGGACGATCTTCTGGTCGTCGTCGTGCGGCCACTGCTGCAACCCGAAGTTGATGTTCGCGGGGTCCGCGACCACCTGCTGCGCCAGCATCTTCGGCACGTCGACGCGGCCCGCGCCCTGGTCGAACGCCGTCAGCGACGGATTCGCCTTGGCCGACGCCATGACGGTCGCCTTGAGCCGCGTGCCGGTCCAGTCCGGGTGCTGCTGCTTGAGCAACGCGACAACGCCTGCGACGTGCGGCGTCGCCATCGACGTGCCGTCCATCGCGACGTGGCCCTGCGTGCCGGCCTCGGCGGCCATGATGCCGACGCCGGGCGCGGTTATGTCCGGCTTCACCGCTCCGTCCGCGGCCGGGCCACGGCTGGAGAACGGCGCGATGCCGTCGTTGCGGTCCACCGCCCCGACGGTCAGCGCGGACTCGGCGCTGCCCGGCGAACCGATCGTCTCCGGCCGGCCGGAGTTGCCCGCCGCGATCACGAACAGCGCGCCGGTCTCCTGGGAGATCCGGTTGACGGCCTCCTCGAGCGGGTCGATCTCCGGGGTGTCACCGCCGCCCAGGCTCATGTTGATGACGCTCGCGCCCTGCTCGGCCGCCCACTGCATGCCGCCGAGGATCGCCGACTCGCTGCAACCGCCCGGCTGGCAGACCTTGCCGTCGAGGATCTCTGCGTCCGGCGCGACACCGCGGTACTGCTCGCCCTTGCCGGCGATGGTCGACGCGACGTGCGTGCCGTGCCCGACCTCGTCGGTGTTGTCCGGCGAGTCGGTGAAGTTCTTCTCGGCGACCTGCCTGCCCTGCAGATCCGGGTGCTTCTCGTCGACACCAGTGTCGAGCACCGCGACCTTCACGCCCTTGCCCGTGACGCCTGCCTGCCACGCCTGCGGAGCACCGATCTGCTTGGTGCTGCGGTCGAGCGACACCTCGCGGATGCCGTCGAGCCACACCTTCTCCACCGCACCACCGCGCAGCGACTCCCAGGCGCTGCCCGACTTCTCGACGGTGCCGGTCACCAGGCCGTCGACCGAGCCCTTCGCCGCCAACGCCGTGATGCCCGATCGTGCGCCCGCCGCCGGCCGCACGATCACAGGAACGGTGCTGCGCCGCGAATCGTCGTAGCCGAACTCGGCCAACGACGTCACGTCGAACAACCGCGGGTCGAGCTTTCCGTTGTCCACCAACGCGATCGCATCCGCGGGCACCACGTGCTGGTGCCCGTCCCGCGTGAAGGTGCGCACGGGCAGCCTGACCCGCCCCGGTCCCGGCACGACCCGCACCACGCGGTTGCCGGCCAGTTCCACTCGGTCACCGGTGATCAGCGTGACGCTGCGGTCCCCCTGCCCCGATGCCTGCTCCTCCGCGTGCGCGACAGCCGCCGTCACCGTGGTCGTTTCCGCGGTGACGAGACCTGCCGACAGCGCGAGAGCGGTGATCCCCCTGCGGGCACCTCGCTGTCCTGCTCTCACTGGTTTACCTCCAGTGCTCGATGAGGTGTTGCGCCAGTGACCGTAGGGACACCGAGCGTCACCTCACCTCCGCCTGAAGGCCGGAGCTGCACAGGCGGATGTCATCCCGCCGAGGTACCCGTACTGGCCGATCGGCTGGTTGACACACCAGGACAGGTTCGGACCGGCCGCCTTTCGGGATTGAGTCGGGACCGGGTTCTCGTGCACACTTCGTGCTGCCGTCATCTGGGGGCGGCGCTGGGGGCTTTGGGGGAAGGTCGCTCTACTCATGCGTGTTTCGTTGCGTGCTGCCATTTCGGTGGCGGTGCTCGTCGGTTTCCACGTCCTCGCTTTCGGGTTGATCGGTGGCCTGCTCGCGCTGGAGACGTACGCCCTGATCGAGCGCCCGTTCGTCGGCGTGAAGCTGGCGCTGTTCGTCGTGCCGCTGGTGTACGCACTGGTCAAAGGTCTGATCTCATTGGAACGCCGCACGCGGGACGAGGTGCCGGGCACCCTCGTCACGCCCGAGCAGCAGCCCGCGCTCTGGGACCTCGTCCGCCGCCTGGCCGCCGATGTCGGCACCCGCCCGCCGGACGAGATCCGGATCGTCGCCGCGGTGAACGCCGCGATCGCCGAGGACACCCGTTTCCTGGGACTGCGCGTCCTCAGGCGCAGGATGTTCATCGGTGCACCTCTGCTCACCTCCTTGACCGAGAAGCAACTCATCGCCGTGCTCGCCCACGAACTCGGGCACTACGCCAACAAAGACACGCGTTTCGCCGGTGTCGTGGTCTCCGGCCGTGAAGCCATGCTGCGCGCCGGTTCCCACATGAACGCCGAACACTGGTTCCAGCGCATGATCGCCAAGCTGTTCCGCGGCTACGCCAAGCTGTACCTCCGTCTCTCCCGGGCGATCAGCCGCCGGCAGGAGTTCGCCGCCGACCGCGTCGCCGCCACGCTGGCCGGCTCGTCCGCCGCCGCGTCCGCCTGGCGCGAGCTGCCGGTGATCGACGCCGCGTGGGACCTCTTCACCAACCGCCACCTCACCGTCGCGTGGGAACTCGGTTACCTCCCCACGACGTTCTTCGACGGCTTCGCCCGCCTGCGCACCTCCCCCGAACTCCACGAGGAGCTGGAGGAGATCCGCCAGCACCCGCACGACCCGGACCGCGGCCCGTACGACTCCCACCCACCGCTGAAGGACCGCATCGTCGCGATCGAGGCCATGGCGCTCGAACCCGAGTCGGGCTGGGGCGACCGCCCGGCACTGGAACTGCTCACCGACCCGACGCCGCTGCTAGACGCCGCCGTGCTCAACACGCTCGTCTCCGACGCCGCGTCGAAGGAACGCGTCGACTGGGCCACGCTCGGCCACATCGGCGCCCGAGCCCGCGTCGTGCGCGGCACCGAACGGCTGCTGCAGGCGTCCGCGGCGGCGATGAACCGACCGCCGTCACTGACCACCGTGCTCGACGCGCTGGACGCGGGACACCTCGCCGGCCTGGGCACTCACGTGCCCGGCAACAGGGACGCCGGTGCCCGCGCCCGCCGCGAGATGGCCCGCGGCGAGGTGCTGCCCGAGCTGTCCGCGTTGGTGGCACTGGCGTTCTCCGACACGGGTCTCGCCCGCTGGGAACTGGACTGGCTGGGACGGACCACGTTCGTCACCTCCTCTCACGACTTCGACATGGCCGATCACCTGGACGCCGCGGTCGCCGACCACGGCAGCACCGAGGGCCTGCGCACCGCGCTCGCCACCGCCGGTGTGGCCCCCGACTACCGCCCCGCGCACTGAGCGTTCAGGAGAAACCCCGTGGTGCTCTCACTTCTGTTCAAGCCCAAGGAACTCATCACCGTCATCCGCCTGATGCGCGAAGCGAAGCGGCTGGGCGTGGAGATCGACGAACTCCCTTCCGACGTCGTGGCTTCACACGTCCTGCCCAAAACCCACCCGGAGCGCTACGGCCTCGTCCCCGACGCGGAGGTGACCACCACCTCGCCGATCGAGGACCTGGCCCTCGCCGCCGTGAAGGACGACGTCCGAGCTGGCAACTGGGAGAACGCCGCCGACCTCGTCACGTCGACCTACGGCGACTGGGACCGCCGCCAGCGCGTCGTCTGGACCCTCGCCGACCTCGCCGCCAAGGACGACACCTGGATGGACGCCTGGCAGACCGCCCGCCCCGGTGACCCGCACTGGATCGTCGTGCACGCGATGTCGCTGGTCTCCCTCGCCTGGGATATCCGAGGCAGCGGCACCTCGTCCCAGACCACCCGCGAACAGTTCGAGGGCTTCCACCGCGTCCTGTTCGAGGCCCGCGAGGCAGCAGGTGTCGCCGCCGCAGTGCTGCCGGACGACCCGACGCCGTGGAACACGACGCTGACGCTGGCCCGCGGCCTGCAGGTGGAGCACGACGAGTTCCGCGCGATCTGGGCGGAACTGATGTCGCGCGATCCCCTGCACCACAACGGACACGCGCAGGCCCTGCAGTACTGGTGCCGCAAGTGGCACGGGTCGGATGAGCTGGCCTTGGCGTTCGCGGTCGAAGCCGCAGCCAAGTCGCCCAAGCTCCTGTCCCTGCCGCTGCAGGCTGCTTACGAGGCTGAGGGCACCTCGCCCGACGTGTGGAAGTCGCCCGCGGTTGTCGGGGCACTCGACGCGCTGGTGGATCGGTTGGCGGATGAGGGTGCCGACACCTATGCGTTGCGGAACGACCGTGGGTATGCGATCTACGCCTTGCTCGAGCTGCAGCGGTTCGAGGAGGCCGTGGGGCAGTTCCGGGCATTGGGGGCTTTGGCGGATGCGGGGCCTTGGGACTACTTCGCTGAGCCTCGGCTGAAGTTCTTGAGCCAGCGAGGGATCGCGGTCAAGGCTGCGGCCAAGGGCAGGGGGGTCAAGGCTCCGGTTCGATAGTGGCTCCTTTCGGTGGGTGGGGTTCGGGTGCCGCATCCGATGGAGCTGGCCGGCTTCGTTCTGGGTGGGCGGGCTTAGGCCTGGGGCGGTTGAGATTTGGGTGCCACATCAGGTGCGATTCGGCGGCTGGCTTAGGCGGGATCGACTCGCGTCCACTAGGGGTCGGCGGCGGAGCCTCGCGGTACACGAGGCGCCGGTTGGCGGGCGAGGCGCTGGGCCGGAGCCGTCGGCATCACTGCTGATCTGGTGCACGGCGCCGCTGCTGAGTGAGGTCGTCGGCTCAGCGGCGAGGCTCGTGCACAGCGGTGTTGCCAGGCTGATGTGTTGGGACGCCGCCGGGGACGGATTCGCGCTGCCGGGCAGCGCACGGTTGGGGTTGGCCAGGATGCCTTGTGGGCGCGGCCGCTGGGGCGGAGATGTCGGTACCACTGTTGATCTGGTACACGGCGCCGCTGCTGAGCGAGGTCATCGACTCAGCGGCGAGGCTGGTGTGCGGCGGCGCTGCCTGACAGGTGTGTCCGGACGCCGCCGAGGACGGACGCGCGCTGCCGGGCAGCTCGGGGTTGAGGTTGGCCGGGGAGCCTTGTGGGCTGGGCGGGTCAGCCGACTGGCTGTGGGGTTCGGGCTTGTGGGACTGATGGTGGGCGGTGGTCCATCACGGCCAGTTCCAGCTGGCGGGACGGGGAGTCGCCCAGGAGTTTGCGGGCCAGGGCGGTGCCCTTGCGCGGGGCCATGGCCAGCTCGGCCCTGAGGGCTTGGATGCCCACGTAGTGCGACACCTCGTCGAGGATGGCCTTGGTGTCCGGGATCGAGCGGGTTCGGCGGATCGCGTCCACCGCCGCGCGTTCCAAGGGGGCCACGTGGAAGCCTCGGCGCAGGGCTGGTTTCGGTAGGCGGTCTGTTCGTTCCAGGCGCAGGGTGCCGTGGCCCCAGGCGTTGGAGTTGCGCGGGGCCAGGACGTGGATGGCGTCCGCTGTCGGCAGGACGGACCTCATGCCGTGGAGGTAGAGGGCGTCGAACGCGGTGAGCATCGCGCCCTCTCCTGCGTAGAGGAGGGCGGCCTGCACCAGTTGTTCCCGGGACGGGCCTGCTCTGGACAGCAGGAAGATGCTCGGGAACAGGCGTTGCCAGGGGCCGCCTGGGCGGGACCGCTGGTCGATCAGGGACGAGGACAGTCCTATGTGGATCAGGGCTGCCACTGGGGCCACTCGGTGGACGAAGAGGGTGCCCAGTGCTTCCAGGTCGATGGGGTGGCGCATGGGTCAATGGTGGGGGCTGGGGATGGTGGGGGGTTCGGGGGTGAGCGGATCTGTGGACAAGTCAGGGGCTGTGGACAAGTCGCGATCACTCGGGCTTCGGTTCGAAGTCCGCTGTCCTTTCTGGACTGTCGCGGAGCAGTGAGGCCGGGCGGACGGCCAGCGAGCCGAAGCGGGAACGGGCCTGGTCGGCGGCTTGTTCGGCTTCGCGCCAGCCTCGTTCCGGGGCGTCGAAGATCAGTTGCTGGGCGGAGTCGGCGTTGTCAAGACCCTCTATTCGGACACCGATCAGACGGACGTCGCCGGGCGGCACCTGGGTGTCCAGGAGCTCGGCGGCCACCCGGTAGACCTCCTGGGTCACGTCGGTCGACACCGGCAGGGTGCGGGAGCGGGTGATCGTCGTGAAGTCGGAGAAGCGGACTTTGATCGACACCGTCCGGCCGTGCAGTCCCTTGGCGCGCAACGAACCCGCCGAGCGCTCCGACAGGCGCAGCAACTCGCGGCGCAGCAGCGCGCGGTCGGCGACGTCGACCTCGAAGGTCTCCTCCGCGCCGATCGACTTCTCCCGCGACTCCGGCACCACGGCGCGGTCGTCCACCCCGGAGGCCAGCGCGTACAAGTGCTCCGCCAGGGCCACGCCGATCTTGCGGCGCAGGCGCGGCAGAGGCGTGGCGGCCACGTCGGCGACGGTCTCCAGACCCAGTCCTTCGAGCCTCGCAGCGGTTTTCGCGCCCACGCCCCACAAAGCGGAGACCGGCAGCGGGTGCAGGAACTCGAGAGAAGCAGCGGCGGGCACGACCATCATGCCGTCGGGCTTGCACATGCCCGAGGCGAGCTTCGCGAGGAACTTCGTCGAAGACACCCCGACCGAACAGGACACGCCCTGGTCCGCCAGCACGCGGGCCCTGATCAGCTCCCCGATGCCACCGGGCGTCAGGCCGAGCCGGCGGAGCGCGCCACCGACGTCGAGGAAGGCCTCGTCCAGGGAAAGGGGCTCCACCAGCGGGGTGATGTCGCGGAAGATCGCCATGACCCCGCGCGAGACCTCCTGGTAGAGATCGAACTGCGGCGGCAGGTACACCGCGTGAGGCGCCAAACGGCGGGCATGCGCCGTGGGCATCGCGGAACGCACGCCGTACTCACGCGCGAGGTAGTTCGCGGAACTCACGACGCCCCGACCGCCGACGCCGCCGACAACGACGGGCACGGACTCGAGCTCAGGGCGTTCGCGGATCTCCACTGACGCGTAGAAGGCGTCCATGTCGACGTGCAGCATCCGGCAGCCCGTGTCGTCAGGCCAGACGCCATCACGCGCACGGAACCGGTCGACCAGGCCGCGTGGCAGGTTCGCACTGCGACCCATGAACACCCCTTTCGAACGTGAGTTCGACGCGAATCCTACAGTTCGTAAACCCGCGAGGCGTTCTCCGACGCGATCAGCCGTGCGATGCGGTGCGCGTCGTCGTCCGCGAACGCATCACTCCGCAGCCCATCGGCCAGGAAGTCCGACAACGCGCGCCGGAACAGCAACGCGCCGAGGTAGTACAGCTCGGGCAGGGCGAAGGCATCGGAGGAGAACAGGAACTTCCCGTAGGGCACGATCTCCAGAGCCTCGGCGAACACCCGCGACGCCTGATGTCCCAGCCCGTGCGTCGCCAGCCCGAGGTCGCAGAACACGTGCGGGAACACCTGCGCGAGGTACCCGGCCTGCCGGTGGAACGGGTAGTTGTGCAGCAGCAACACCGGCACACCGAGGGCGGCGGTCGCCCGCAGGAACGGCGTCAGCAACGACGGATCGCACTGGTGCAGGTCGAGGTCCGAGTCGCCGTACCCCACGTGGAACTGCAACGGCAGCCCGGCGTCCAGCGCCTCCCAGGCCAGCCAGGTGATCACCACCGGATCCTCCAGCCGCCCGGACGACCACGTCGCCACCGCACGCTCCACCTCCGCGTCGGCAGGCCGCACGCCGGGAAGACCCAGCCCGATCCGGTACGCCGCAACGGACTTCGCCCCCACCGCCGACGACGAGGCGAGCCGCGACCGGACGAGGTCGACGAACTCCGAGGGCGAGACCGAAGGCCTCAACGTCTCCGCCAGGACCTCCAGCCGCACGATCTCGTGCGCCACACCCCCGCCCAGCCCGGCCAGTTCGGCGGCCGACAGCAGCCGATCGGGCTGGAACCCGCCGTCCACCAGGAACGTGTGGATCCCGGACGCCATCAGGAACGTGCGCGACACCTCGGCGATGTGCAGCGAGTTCCGCCGTTCGAGGTACTCGTCGGCGGACGCGTGCCGAGGCAGGTCCAGCAACGGCGCGCACCACCGCCGCACCGCGAACCCCAGGGCGGAGTCGAAGAACGACCCACCGAGCGGGGAGACCGCATCGGCCTCCAGCAACAACGACTCGAACTCCGGACGAGCGCTGTCGGTGCGCAGCACACCGTGGCAATGGTGGTCTATCAGCCCGAGTTCGGCGACGAACGGCAAGATGCCCATACCCTCAGGATCGTGGACTCTGCGGAACGGGACCAGCGGTTCGACCGGGCGACGGAACTCTTCGACGGGCTTAACGCGCGGGACGTGAGCGTCGTGGCGCTCACCTGGGTCGACAACAGCGGGATCATCCGCACCAAGTCCGTCCCCCTGCGCAGGCTGGCTCACGCGGCGGCGCACGGCGTGGGCGCGTCACCGGTGTTCGACGTCTTCCTCTTCGACGACTGGATCATTCAGGGCCGTTTCGCCGGCGGCCCGGTCGGCGACCTGCGGCTGCACCCCGACCTCGAGCGCCTCACCGTGCTCGCGGGCCAGCCGGGCTGGGCCTGGGCGCCCGCCGACCGCCACTTCCAGAGCGGCGTCCCCTATCCGATGGACCAGCGCCTGCAGGCCCGCAAGGCCGTCCGGAACCTCGCCGACGCGGGTCTCACCGCCCAGGCGGGCTTCGAGGTCGAGTGGTGCCTGGGCAAGTCCGGCACCGACGACTGGGTCCCCGCGACCAGCGGGTCCGCGTACGGGCACGCCCGTCAGGTGGAGCTGTCCGACTACTGCGTCGACCTCCTCAACGCCCTGGACCAGCAGGACGTCGAGGTCCTCCAGTTCCACCCCGAGTACGCCGCCGGCCAGTTCGAGGTCTCGACCGCGCCGGAGGACCTGCTGGCCGCCGCGGACACGGCCGTGCTCGTCAAGGAGACCATCCGCGCCGTCTCGATCCGGCACGGCATGCGCCCGTCGTTCTCCCCCAAGGTCGTCAACGGCGGCGTCGGCAACGGCGGTCACCTGCACCTCAGCCTCTGGCGCGACGGCACGAACCTCTTCGACGGCTTCCAGGACGAGGCGCGGCAGTTCAGCGCGGGCGTGCTCAACCACCTCCGCGCGTTGTGCGCGATCGGCGCGCCCTCTCTCGCGAGCTACCTCAGGCTCGTGCCGAACACGTGGGCGGCACCGTTCGTGGCGTGGGGCGAGGAGAACCGCGAAACGGCGCTGCGCCTGATCCGGGACAACCTGGAGATCAAGTGCTTCGACCTGACCGCGAACCCGTACCTCCTCGTCGCGGGCGTGGTCGCGGCCGGTCTGGACGGCATCGCCACCCAGGCCGTGCTGCCCGAAGGCCTGAACGTCGACCCGGCGTTGCTCGGCGACGTCCAGCGCCTGCCCACGTCGCTCAAGGAAGCCGTCGACGAGTTCGAGAAGGACACCGTGCTCACCGAGGCGTTCGGCCAGGAGCTGGCGGGCACGATCGCCGACGTGCGGCGCGGTGAGATGGAGCGGTACAAGGACGCGAGCCCGCAGGGAATCGCCAACATCACTCGCTGGCGTTATTGAGCTCCTTGCGCAACCGCGAGAGCGCACGGTGCTGCGCGACCCGGACCGCACCGGGCGTCGACCCGACCGCCTCGGCCGTCTCCTCCGCCGACAACCCCACCATCACACGCAGCACGACGATCTCGCGCTGCTTCTCGGGCAGCACGCGCAGAAGCGTCGCCATCTGGTCCGAGAGCTCTCCTTGCATCGCGCGCTGCTCAGGCCCGGCCGCGGTGTCCATCGACTCCGGCAGGTCGGACACGGCCTCGGCGCGGTTGCGTGAGGCGCTGCGGAACGAGTCCGCCACCTTGTGCGCCGCGATCCCGTAGACGAACGCCAGGAACGGACGCCCCTGGTCGCGGTACGACGGCAACGAGGTCAGCACGGCCAGGCACACGTCCTGCGCAACGTCGTCCGCCGAGGCGAACGATCCAACGCGCGCACGGCAGTACCGCACGATCAACGGCCGGATGGTGCCGAGCAGCCGTTCGATGGCGGCGCGATCACCGGCGACAGCGCGCGCGACGTGTTCGTCCGCGGTCTGCGGGCGGTTCGAGTAGTAGGAGGGTGCCGGCGGGTCGACCGGCTCCTTGGTGCCGCCGGCGGTCCGCTCGACCAACGCGTCGAGGGTCCCCCTGGAAGCGGAGACCGGCCCACCCACGGACGAGCCTTGAACGGCTTCCGCGGGCACCTTGCGGTGCAGGCCGGGTGTGAACTCCACGCAGATCACCGTTCCTCTTCTGGACGCCGGCGCACCGCGAGACGCGCCCGCCGGATCCGTCCTTCGACCGCGCGCGGGGTGAGTCGCATCAACTCACCGATCTCCGCATGCGAATAGCCCTGGTCATGAAGGAAGAGCAACCGCTTGCCGTCCTCGCTCAGCGTCGCGAACGCGGCGTTCGCCGCCGCCTGCTCGATGACCGCGTCCTCGGGCGTCGCCTCGGTGACCACGTGTTCGAGCGAGGCGACGCTTTCCACGAGCCGCACGTCCTGCCAGCCGTGTGCACGCGTCTGCCAGCGCCGGTACACGTTCGGGAACGCGAGCACGCACGCGTTGACGAAGTACTCGTCCAACGGCAGTCCGTGTTCCGCCGACCACTCCCGGCCGAGCAGACCCCGGTCCCGGAAGTAGACGAACCCGTCGTACACCGCGTCGCTCGCCAGTTCCTCGGCTTCCTGCGGCGGGATGTCCTGCTTGTTCAGGTAACGGCCCTGGTGCCCGCAGCGGGAGAACATGGCGCCGGACCGCACGAGTTTCGTAACGATCAGCAGTCCGCGCCCGAGAAGCTGGCGGTGGAACTGGTCCCAGCGGACACCGGTGAGCCCTGACTCACGGAAGTGCTGAACCAGCACCCCGTCCATGCGCAGCCGCTCGGCGGCAAGCGCTGAGTCCGAACTTCCCATGCCCCCTGGTCCTTATGTCGGTGTCTTCCTGCCTCTAGGTATGTCGTTTGGGTGCGTCCACCCCACGCACTCGCCACGACTGGTAACAAACGCAAACGAATGTCACCCGATCGGGACAGCCAAAGACGCGATTTCCTTGCGAAGGCGACCGAGCGCCCGGTGCTGGGCGACGCGAACCGCGCCCGGCGTGGACCCCACGGCTTCCGCGGTCTCCTCCGCGGACAGACCCACCACGACGCGCAGCACGAGGATCTCGCGCTGCTTGGCCGGCAGGAGGTGCAGCAGCTGGCCGAGCGTTCCGTTCAGCTCGTCCTGGAGGACGAACTCCTCCGGTCCAACGCCCCGCCCGGCTTGGTCGGGCACCTCCGCCACCGGCTCCGCTCGGTTACGAGCGAGCGCGCGATGCGCGTCGGCGACCTTGTGCGCGGCGATGCCGTAGACGAACGCGAGGAACGGTCTACCTTGCTCCCGGTACTTCGGAAGGGCCGTCAGCACGGCCAGGCACACCTCCTGCGCGACGTCGTCCGCAGTTGTCGCGGAGCGACCGACACGCGCGCGACAGTACTTCACCACCAGCGGTCGCAGGTAGCGAAGTAGCTGGTCAGTGGCCCTGGGCTCGCCTTGCACGGCCAGGCTGACCAGTTCTGCGGACAAAGCCGAACTCTCCATTCGAAGCGCCCCCTCATCGACGTCTCGTGGAGGAGACGTGCGACGCGTCACTTCTTATGCGGAAAGTAGGGAGCAACTTCAAACGTCACCCGTTTGCAGCAACGAACAGCGGTTGGCAATAGGCGTGGAGCAACCACTCCACGTAACCGAAACCCGCTCGTTCCGCCAAAGCGGTGATTTCGTGACGAGCAATCGCCCAATACCGTGCTTTGCCCACCACGACGTGCCACGACTCGGCTTCGTGCAGCTGGAACATCTCCAGTTCGTACTGATCGCCGTCCCAATGCCACAGCTGGAACCACACGACTCGCCCCGGCCCGACGGACGGAGGAGTCGACGACGGCCGCTCGTCGCGGATCGAGTCGTAGTCGCGCGTCGAGAGGAGGAGCCGGCCTCCGGGACGGAGCACACGCCGCATCTCCCGCAACGCCGCCAGGACGTCCTGAGCCGTCAGCAAATGGGGTAGCGCGTTGTCCGCCGCGAGCACGACGTCGAACGAGCCGTCCGCGAACGGCAGCGAGCGCATGTCCGCGGCGAACGCGGGCAACGCGACGCCACGTGCAGAGGCTTCTGCAACGGCTCGAGAAGCCGCCTTGGGACTCAGATCGGTGCCCACGACTTCAAGGCCGCGCAGCGCCAGACCGATCGCTTGCGTGCCGATGCCGCACGCACAGTCGAGAACGCGCGCGTCCGCCGGGATGAACTCCGCCAGCTGCGACGCCTGCCGGGCCATCGACGCGTCCCAGTCCGGGAACATCAGGTCGTACGTCCCGGAGAGGTCGTCGTAGAAGGCGCCGGTCAAATCAGTTCCTCGACCCCCACGGACGTGCGGAGCTTGGCCAGCGCACGGTGCTGCGCCACCCTCACGGCGCCCGGCGTCGACCCGATCGCCTCGGCCGTCTCCTCCGCCGTCAGCCCGACCACCACGCGCAGCAGCAGGATCTCGCGCTGCTTGTCCGGCAGGCCCCTCAGCAACTGACCCAGTCGCACCGAGAGCGAGCCGAGCAGCGCGTTCTCCTCGGGGTCGACGGCCGGCGACGGGCCGTCCGGTACCTCGGCGACGGGCTCGGACCGGTTGCGCGCCGAGACCCTGTGCGCGTCCGCGACCTTGTGCGCGGCGATGCCGTAGACGAACGCCAGGAAAGGTCTTCCCTGCTCGCGATAGGTGGGCAGTGCCGTGAGCACCGCCAGGCAGACCTCCTGCGCCACGTCGTCCGCCGACGCGTACGCCCTTTCGTTGCGACCGACGCGCGCACGGCAGTACCGCGCGACGAGCGGGCGCACGGAGGCCAGCAGCCGTTCGACGGCTTGCCGGTCACCCGCAACGGCCTCGTTGACCAAGGAGGCCAGCAGGTCGGAACTTTCCATCGCGTTGGTCCCTACGTCGGCAGCGGAGACATTATCTTTCGCCGCCGAGTTGTTTGGGACCACTCATCAGGGTCATAGAAGTCCCGATTGCAAAGCGTTTCAGGCGGTGCGGCGGGCGAGCACGTGCAGGCGGGCGGCGACGTCCCTGAGCGGGGAACGCGTGGCGGCGGCCAGTTCCAGCTCGGCGAGCGCGTCGGCGGCACCCGGATTCGCGTCCAGCACCACACCGGGCACGAGATCAGAAACTACCCCGTGACCCTGCAGGATCTCCACGGACAGACCGGCGTCCAGCACGAGTTTCTCGAGTCCGGCGACGTCGAACCGGCGCTGCAACGGGTCGCGGGTGCCCGCGAGCTGGCCCGCGTCGTCGTCCAGCAGTCTGCGCGCGTCGACGATGCGGCCGGCGATCGCGCGGTGCAGGATCGCCGCGAACCGGTTCGCGACCAGCACCGACACCGCGCCGCCAGGGGCTACCGCGGCGGCCAGCGAGGCGAGCGCGGCGGGTGCGTCGTCCACGACCTCCAGCACGCCGTGCGCCAGCACCAGGTCGGCCTCACCGGCGGGAACGCCCAACGAATCCGTGTCGCCCTGAACTGCGTTGATCGTCACACCCGCCTCGCGCGCACGGGTGTTGAGCGTCGCCAGTGCGTTCGGCGAGGGCTCCACGACCGTGACCGCGCATCCCGCTGCGGCTAGGGGAACGGCCCAGACACCGCTGCCACCACCAACGTCGAGCACACGGGGGTGTTGTCCACCCCTGCGCTCGCGTGCGGCGGCCAATTCGGCGTCGAGCACCCTCTGTACGGCGTCCGGTCGCATGTCCAACAGAGTAGGAGACCCTAGAGTAGGTCTGTGCATACGGTGTCCGTGCTCAGCCTCAAGGGAGGCGTCGGCAAGACGACGGTGGTGCTCGGCCTGGCCTCTGCCGCTCTCCGCCGTGGTGTCCGCACTCTGGTGATCGACCTCGATCCCCAGTGCAACGCCACGTCGACGCTGGAGCCAGAGGAGTCCAAGGCCAGCATCTACGACGTCCTGCAGGACCCGTCCGAGGAGAACCTCGAAGAGGCGATCCGCCCGAGCAGGTGGGGTGACGGCATCGACGTGCTGTCCGGGTCCGAGGACGCGGAGCTGCTCAACCACCCGGATCCGAACGAGTCGCGGCTGCACCGGCTCAAGGACGCGTTGCGCACGTTGCGCGGCATGTACGACGAGTTCCCGTACCACCTCGTGCTGCTCGACTGCCCGCCGTCGCTGGGCCAGCTGACCCGTTCGGCGCTGGTGGCGGCCGACCGCGCGCTGCTGGTCACCGAGCCGACGATGTTCGCGGTGGCGGGTGTGCAGCGGGCGTTCGAGGCGGTGCAGAACGAGCGTGAGAGCAACAACGCCGACCTGCAGCCGTTGGGTGTCGTCGTGAACCGCGTGCGGCCGCGTTCGCACGAGCACCAGTTCCGCATCGAGGAGCTGCGTGACATCTTCGGGCCGTTGGTGATGCCGGTGGCGTTGCCGGACCGTCTCGCCGTGCAGCAAGCACAGGGCGCGTGCATGCCGATCCACGAGTGGGGTACTCCTGGCGCGCGTGAGGTGGCGCTGGCGTTCAACCTGCTGCTCGCCCGCATCCAGCGCATCTCGCGGAGCCGGCGCCGGGCCGTGCACCACGACTTCAACGACGACGAGATCCAGGAAGCGGTGGATGCCTGAAGGGGACACGGTCTTCCTGGCCGGTCATCGCATGCACGAGGCGCTGGCTGGGAAGACGCTGCGACGCGGGGAACTGCGTCATCCCCGGCTGGCCGCGCTGGACCTGACCGGTCTGGACGTGCTGGGCGTGCGCACGTACGGCAAGCACATGTTCACCCGGTTCTCCGACGGCAACAGCCTGCGCAGCCACTTCCGGATGGACGGCTCGTGGCACCTCTACCGGCCCGGCGAGCGCTGGCGTCGTCCCGCGCACCAGGCCCGCGCGGTCTTCGAGGTGGACGACCGGCAGGCCATCGGATTCGCGCTGCACGACCTGGAGTTCCTGCCGACCGCCGATGAGGATCGCCTCATCTCCCATCTCGGTCCTGATCTTCTGGCAGCCGACTTCGACGCCGCTGAGGCCGTTCAGCGGTTGACCGCGGACCCTTCCCGGGCGATCGGGCTCGCATTGTTGGATCAGCGGGTCATGGCCGGCGTCGGCAATCTCTACCGCGCGGAAGTTTGTTTCCTGTTGCGCGTTCTGCCGACGACTCCGGTGTCATCTGTGGACGCCTCACGTGCGGTTGCTCTGTCACGCAAGCTCCTGCAGGCCAACCAGTGGCGGCCAGAACAGAGCACCACCGGCGACCCGCGCGTGCAGCACTACGTTTTCGAGCGGACCGGCAAACCCTGTTTGCGTTGCCGCACAAGAGTCCGATCGGACGAGATCGACGGCAGATTCGTGTACTTCTGCCCAAAATGTCAATCAGATTGAACCGAGACGCTCTTCCAGCCGTGTCCCCCAATATGGCGGTCGATCTGGATGCGTTGCGCCCCGGCTTCACCGATGACCCGTACGCGGTGCTGAAGAGCCTGCGCGACGCAGGTCCCGTGCACCGGGTCGAGACCTTCGGCGTGCCCATGTGGCTCGTGACCCGCTATCCCGACGTGCGCGCCGCACTGGACAACCCGCTGCTGTCCTCGCACGGCTCCGCGCTCGCCGAGCCGTTGCGCGGCCATCCGCACTTCGCGTCGTGGTGGTTCGGCGACCTGTCGGACCACATGATGAACAGCGACGAGCCAAATCACACCCGTCTGCGCCGTGCGGTGTCGAGCCAGCTCACGCCGCGCCGCATCGCCGCACTGCGCCCCCGCATCGAGCAGGTCGCCGCACAGCTGGCCAACGACTTCGCCGACTCCGGGCGCTGCGACCTGATCGCGGACTTCGCCGCGCCGCTGCCGATCACCGTGATCATGGAACTGCTCGGCGTGCCCGCCGTCGACCAGGAGAACTTCCGCTACTGGGCGGACGTGGTCACCGGGCTGGCGGACGGTGACGCGTCTTCTGCCCGTGAGGAGACATCGGGCTATCTGCGCGACCTGGTGACGCACAAGCGGACGTCCGGCGACGACGACCTGATCGGTGGCCTGGCCCGCTCGACCGGCGAGGCCGCACTGTCCGACAGCGAACTGGCCTCGCTGGCGTTCCTGCTGCTCGTGGCCGGCTACACCACGGCCGTCGACCTCGTCGGCAACGGCGCGCTGGCGTTGCTGCGCCACCCCGAGCAGCTCGAACTGCTGCAGCGCTCGTCGTCACTGCTGCCCGGCGCGATCGAGGAGTTCCTGCGGTTCGACGGCCCGGCCTCGCACCTGCTGCGGTTCGCGACGCGGCCGCTGACGATCGGCGGCGCGCAGGTCCAGGCTGGCGACGTCGTGCTGCTGTCGCTGGCCTCCGCCGAGCACGACGGCAACCGGTACCCGCGGGCCGACCAGCTCAACATCGAACGGGCGGACCGCCAGCACCTGGCGTTCGGGCACGGCATCCACTTCTGCCTGGGCGCGCCGCTGGCCCGGCTGGAGGGCGAGGTGGCGTTCCGGACGCTGCTGGGGCGGTGCGCGGGGCTGGCCCTGGACACCTCGCAACCGCTGTCGTGGCGGGTCTCGCTGGGCAGCCGCGGGTTGCGAGGGCTGCCGGTGACGTTCCGGACCAAGCCCACGATGCCGTTGGACGAGCAGGCGACCATCAAGGTGCCGAAGCCGCTCTAGCCGCCAACTGCGGACCAGAGGGCCGCGCTCCTGCTCTGAGCTGGCGTTATAGGGTGGGCGCGTGGTGTACAAGCAGGTGGTTCGCAGGGCGTTGTTCGGAATGCACGGCGGCGACGCGGAGCGGGTCCACGAGACCACGCTCGACGTCATGGCGAGGCTGAGCCCGCTGGCGAGGTTCGCCCGCAACCAGAACAACCCGCGCACCGTGTTCGGCGTGCGCTTCCCCAACCCCGTGGGGCTCGCGGCGGGCCTCGACAAGGACGGCCGGGCGTTGCCGGCGTGGGGTGCGCTGGGCTTCGGGTTCGTCGAGGTCGGCACGGTCACGTGGCACGCGCAGCCGGGCAACCCGAAGCCCCGCCTGTTCCGGCTTCGTGAGGACGAGGCGATCATCAACCGGATGGGCTTCAACAACGCGGGTGCGCAAGCGCTTGCCGCGAAGCTCGGCAGGACGCCGCTCAAGGCACCGCTGGGCATCAGCCTCGGCAAGTCCAAGATCACGCCGGTCGAGGACGCCGTGCAGGACTACCTGAACTCGCTGAACGCGCTGAAGAGCCACGGCGACTACTTCGCGATCAACGTCAGCTCGCCCAACACTCCCGGTCTGCGCAGCCTGCAGGACAAGGGCGCGCTCACCGAGCTCGTCGCGACCCTGACCGCGGCGACGGACAAGCCGATGCTGGTCAAGATCGCGCCGGACCTCACCGAGGACGCGATCTCCGAGGTCATCCAGGTGTGCGTCGACAACGGCATCAAGGGCCTCATCGCCACGAACACCACCCTCAGCCGTGAGGGCCTCATGAGCGCGCACAGGAGCGAGACCGGCGGCCTCAGCGGCAAGCCGCTCACCCAGCGCGCGAACGAAGTGGTCCGGTTCATCACGAAGAACAGCGACCTGCCGGTCATCGGTGTCGGCGGCATCGCGTCCGCCGACGACGCCAAGCGCATGGTCGACGCCGGCGCGAGCCTCGTACAGATCTACACCGGGTTCATCTACGAAGGTCCCGGACTCGTGTCGAGGATCAACCGGGCGCTGAGGTGAGGGCTTAGGTGTGGCGGGCGGCCCTGAGCCAGCGCATCACGGGGTGCAGGATCACGACGAGCAGCGAGCCCCACACCATGCCGCCCATCTCCAGGTCGCCGATCTCGATGGTGAGGTCGCCGACGCCGGCCACCAGCGCCGCGCCGCCGACCATGGCGTTCGCCGGGTTCGCCAGGTCGACGCCGCGGTCCATCCAGATCCGCACGCCGACCAGCACGATCAGGCCGTAGAGCACGAGCGTGCAGCCGCCGAGCACGCCCGGCGGGATGGTGCCGAACAGCGCGATGGCCTTCGGGGAGAACGCCAGCAGCGTGGCGAACACGCCGGCGAACGCGAACGCCGCCGTCGTGTAGACGCGGGTCACGGCCATGACGCCGATGTTCTCGGAGTACGTCGTCGTCCCGGCGCCGCCGCCTAGGCCGGACAGGGCGGTCGACAGGCCGTTCGCGATGATCGCGTCGCCCGCGCTGCCGTCGAGGTTGCGGCCGGTCAGCGCCGCGACCGCCTTCACGTGCCCGACGACCTCGGCCACCAGCACGATCACGACGGGCAGCATCAGCAGCACCACGGACGGCCGCAGTTCGGGCTGGTAGAGCTTCGGCAGGCCCACCCACGCCGCGTCGCGCAGCGCGGCGAGCCGTTCCGACGACACGGCGCCGAACGCCAGGCCGCCCATCCAGATCGCGACGAAGCCGATCAGGATCGAGAACCGGAACACCAGACCGCGGCCCAGCACGCCGGCCAGCAGGATCACCAGGGTGGTCAGGCCCGCGATCAGGGGCTGCTCGCTGAAGTTCGAGGTGGCCTGGCGCGAGAGGTTCAGCCCGATGAGGATCACGACGGCGCCGGTGACGACCGGCGGCATGACCGACTCCAGCAGCCGCACGCCGAGCGCCTTGACCGCGATGCCGACGACGATCACCAGCAGGCCCGCGGCGACGACACCGCCGAGTTGTGCGGCGATGCCCTGCTCGCGCGCGGCCACCAGCGGGGCCACGAAGGCGAAGGACGAGCCGAGGTAGCTCGGGACGCGGTTCTTGGTGATGACGAGGAAGAGCAGCGTGCCCAGGCCGGAGAACAGCAGGGTGGTGGCGACGGGAAGGCCGGTGGCGGCGGGAACGATCACCGTCGCGCCGAACATGGCGACGAGGTGCTGCACTCCGAACCCGATGGTGAGAGGCCAGCTCACCCGCTCCTGGGGCGCGACGGTTTCACTGTCGGTGATCCGGCCGTCCCCGTGCACGGTCCACAACGCCAACGCACTGCCTCCCGGCAATTCAGCCGGACTTCCCGCAGACCGGCCCCGGAATCCTGCCACGCCATGTAGCGACTACGGCTAGATAACGGTCCGATAATCACACGATTGCCCTAAGGATCTCCAGAGAGAACCGCCGAATAGGCGCACGCAACTACGGAGCGTTACTTCTTAATGGGCTGAATAGCCTGACACGTCGCGCATCGCGGACGCGAGACCGGCCATGTGGTCCGTGGCGTCGTCCAGGACCTCGCCCGGGTTCTGGAACTGAGTGCTCGCCGCCAGCGCGTTGCCCGCCTCTGCGACCAACGCACAGTAGCGGTCCACGCCGTCGGCCAGTTGCGTCCTGAGCACCCGCACGCCCTCGACCAACGACGCGCGCTCCAGGTGCGGCGCTGTGTCGCGGGCCCGTTCGACGGCCTGGAGCTGCGCCGACACCGCGCGGATGGCCGTGGAGGCCTCCTGGGCGGTCTGGCGGGCGTGCTGGACGGACTCGGTCGGCATCGACGTGAGCGCGGGCGAGTCGAGCTGCACGAGCAGCTGGGTCATCGTGTCCTCGGCGGCGTGGAGCTTCTCCATCGGCACGCGCGCGGACGAGATGTGCGCGGGCAGCGGCGGCCTGGGCGGTGGCGGTGGAGCGAGCTCCAGACGCACCTTGTCCGCCTTGAGCTCACGCAGCTTGAACCCGCTGCGCACGGCGAGGACGGTGGGCACCGCCGCGCCGATCGCCCCGGTGACCGCGGCCCACGTGCCGAGCACACCGGTGAAGCCCAGCAGGGCGAGCGTGCCGAGCATCGAGATCACGATCAGCCAGAACGTGAGCACGGCGTTCGTCCGCTTGCGCTTGCGTTCGAGCTTGGCGCGCGGGTCGTTCCACTTCTGCATCCGGTAGCGCGCCTGCTCGGCCAGCGGGTGGCCCTGGAGCGACACACCCAACTCGTTGACGACCTTGCGGACGATCTCGTTGTTGGGACGGTTTCTCCAGGGCTCCATGATCACCTGCTGACTCCTCCTGCCCCGACGCGCCCAGTCAGTTCTGGGCGGGCGGAACCTGCTGCTGCGTGGTCTTCTGCTCTGACTGGACGCGCTGCGCGATCTCGGCCTGGATCTGCGCGGCCGCGCTGTTGCCCGCGGTCACCTGCTGCGGCGTGTTCGCCTGACCGCCGTGCATCGAGGCGCGGATCTGCTCGAGGCGCGACGAGCCGGCGAGCTGCGTGGTCGAGGCCTGCACCTCGAGCATCCGGCCCTGCACCGAGTTCTGAGCGAGCTCGGCGGACCCGAGTGCGGTCGAGTAGCGCTTCTCGATCTTGTCGCGAACCTCTTCCAGCGACGGTACGTTGCCCGGCGCGGCGAGCTCGCTCATCTGGTTCAGCGACGCGGAGACCTGCTCCTGCATCTTGGCCTGCTCGAGCTGGCTGAGGAGCTTGGTGCGCTCGGCCAGCCTCTGCTGCAGCATCATCGCGTTGCGCTCGACCGCCTGCTTGGCCTGCGCGGCGGCCTGCAACGACTGGTCGTGCAGCGTCTTGAGGTCCTCGATGCCCTGCTCGGCGGTGACGAGCTGGGTGGCGAAACTCTGCGCGGCGTTCTCGAACTGCGTCGCCTTCTGCTCATCGCCCTTCGAGCGCGCCTCGTCGGCGAGCACGAGCGCCTGACGCGCGGAAGCCTGCAGCTTCTCCACGTCGCCCAGCTGGCGGTTCAGCTTCATCTCCAGCTGGCGCTGGTTGCCGATGACGGCGGCAGCCTGCTGAGAGAGGGCCTGGTGCTGCCGCTGCGCCTCCTCGATGGCCTGCTGGATCTGCACCTTCGGGTCAGCGTGCTCGTCGATCTTCGACGAGAACGACGCCATCAGGTACTTCCAGAACTTCACGAACGGACTGGCCATCTCCTACGCCTGCCTTCTCGGTGCCGGTGTTGGATCCATCGTCTCAATTGTTCGTCGGCGTATCCACCGACATGGGGAGATATCCGGGAACACCCTGACCCACCCCGGGACTTAGGAGTACACGCCTGACGACGTGCCAATCCTGCCGGTACCCGCGTCCGGAGACGCGGTGACCCAGCGTGCCGATGCCAAGCCGTTGCCTGCCGCCCAGCACGCTGCCGTCGCTGTCAGTTGAACGTCCGAGGACGCAATCTTGTTGCAGACCGTCACGTGGCGGGGGCCACAGTCGGTGACATGTCACCCGAATGCAGGCGACCCCGCTCGCCATCGGGGCGAACGGGGTCGTGGATGACATGGGATTACGCCGCGACAACTGCCTTGGGCGTCTCGCCGATCTTGCTCGTGAGCCTGTGCGTGAGCATGGGCTGCAGGCGCAGGTCGGACAGGTCGTCCGACAGCGTGGACGGCAGCACGCGGCCACCTTCCAGCTTGCCCCGCTCCGATCGTCCGTCCGGGACGGTGTCGGGCACCGTGTCCGGCGTCTGCTGGACGGCTCCGATGTCGGAGGCGACGTGGTGCAGCAACTCGGACAAGGGCAGCTCAAGCGCGTCACATATGGCCGCGAGGAGCTCGCTGGACGCCTCTTTGCGGCCGCGCTCCACCTCGGACAGGTACCCCAGGCTCACGCGGGCGGTCCGAGAGACCTCGCGCAGCGTGCGGCGTTGGTTGGTGCGGGCATGGCGAAGTCGATCACCGATCGCCTCGCGTAGCAGCACGGTCATCGCGCGCCTCCTTCCGGCCGGCCGTGTCCCTACGTTACCGATCGACACCGACAACGGGCACTGACTTCCGAACACGTCCGCCAAGGGCGAACGAACGCGGAGTCATCATTAGTTCCCGTCCTCGGTGATCAGCAGGTGATCCGACAGCAGGACCAGGGCTTTTTCCACGGCACCGGAACGGACCGCACCGCGGTCACCACTCAGCGTGATTGTCCGCACTGTGGACACTCCAGGGCCGCTCAAGCCGATGTGGACCGTCCCCGGAGCGACACCGTCCTGCGGATCGGGGCCGGCGACTCCGGTGAGCCCGATCCCCCAGTCCGAACGGCACCGCTTCCGGGCACCCTCGGCCAGTTGGATCGCGACGTCGGGATGCACGGCACCATGCTCGTCGAGCAGCTGCTGATCCACGCCCGCGAGCTCGTGCTTGAGCTCGGTGGCGTAGACGATCAACCCACCGCGGACCACGGCACTCGCCCCCGGTGTGTCGACGATCGTCGCGCACAGCAGACCCGCTGTCAGCGACTCAGCCGTGGCAACGGTCTGGTTTCTCGCTTTGAGCAAGCTGACGACGTCTGTCACAGCACCGCCCGGCCTGCTCTTGCCTTCATCTTGAACGCCCGGATGACGTAATCGATTCCCGTGACGATGGTGAGCACGAGCGCGACGGCCATGATCGCCCACGCGATGAGCTCCAGCACGTCGTTCTGCGGGAGCACGAACAGCCCGATCGCGATGACCTGGGCCAGCGTCTTGGCCTTGCCGCCGCGGCTGGCCGGGATGACGCCGTAGCGGATCACCCAGAACCGCAGCAGCGTGATGCCGACCTCGCGCACGGCGATGGTGATCGTGATCCACCACGGCAGCACGTCGAGCATGCTCAGGCCGACCAGCGCGGACCCGGTCAGCGCCTTGTCCGCGATCGGGTCGGCGATCTTGCCGAAGTCGGTGATCAGCCCGTGCTTGCGGGCGAGCGTGCCGTCGATGTGGTCGGTGAAGCTCGCGACGGCGAAGATCCCGAACGCGATGAGGCGCCACGTCGTGTCGAAGCCGCCCGCTTCGAACAGGGAGAACAGGAAGACCGGAACGAGCGCCAGCCGCGCCATCGTGAGGATGTTCGCGACGTTGAGCAGCGGGACCTTCCGGGCCTCCGTCATGTCGGGAGTACCTCGACGATCAGGTCCACACCCTCGGAGTCGACCACGCGGCAACGCACGAAGTCACCGCGCCGGAGACCCTCGGCCTCGAGCACGATGCACTCGCCGTCGACCTCGGGCGCCTGGTGCTCGGCCCGGCCGACGCAGTCGCTCTCGTCGTCCTCCTCGTGCTCGATCAGCACGACGACCTCGGTGCCGACCCGGTCCTCGGCGCGCTGGCTCGTCAGCTCCTCGACGAGGTTGCCGATCCGCTGCACCCGCTCCGCGATGGTGTCGGCGTCGAGCTTGCCCTCGAGCCCCTCAGCCTCCGTGCCGTCCTCGTCGGAGTACCCGAAGATGCCGACCGCGTCCAGGCGCGCCTCGGTGAGGAAGCGCTCCAGTTCCTGCAGGTCGGCCTCGGTCTCGCCGGGGAAGCCGACGATGAAGTTGCTGCGGATGCCGGCCTCGGGCGCGTGCTCGCGGATCTGCCACACGAGCTTGAGGAAGCTGTCCGTGTCGCCGAACCGGCGCATGCGCCGCAGCACGTTCTCGCTGGAGTGCTGGAACGACATGTCGAAGTAGTTCGCGACCTTGTCGGTCTTCGCGATGGCGGCCACCAGCGACGGCTTCGTCTCGGCCGGCTGCAGGTAGCTGACCCGCACGCGCTCGACGCCGGGGATGGACGCCAGCCGCGGGAGGAGCTGCTCGAGTGCGCCCTGCTCGCGCGGCAGGTCCTTGCCGTAGCTCGTGGAGTTCTCGCTGACGAGGAACAGCTCCTTGACGCCGTTCTCGGCGAGCCACATGGCCTCGGAGACGATCTCGTCCGGGAGCCTCGACACGAACGCGCCGCGGAAGCTCGGGATGGCGCAGAAGCTGCACCGCCGGTCACAGCCCGACGCGATCTTCAACGGCGCCACGGGGGCGTCGTCGAGCCGCTTGCGCTGGACCTTGGTCGGCCCCCAGCCGTGGCCGGGCACCTGGACGCCGTCCTTGGCCTCCTGGCGCTTGACCGGCGTGATCGGCAGCAGCGTGCGGCGGTCCACCGGCACGTGCGACTCGACCGGCTTGCCGTGCAGCACGTCCTGCAGGCGCTCGGCCAGGTCGTTGTACTGGTCGAAGCCCAGGACCGCGGCCGCCTCGGGGAGGCTGTCCGCGAGCTCCTTGCCGTACCGCTCGGCCATGCACCCGACCGCGACGACCTTGGCGCCGGTGTCGGAGGCGGCGAGCAGGGTGTCGACCGAGTCCTTCTTCGCCTGCTCGACGAAGCCGCACGTGTTGACGACGACGACGTCCGCGCCCTCGTCCACCAGCTCCCAGCCGCCCTCGCCGAGACGGCCGGCGAGTTCTTCGGAGTCGACCTCGTTGCGGGCACAGCCCAGGGTCAGCAGCGACACACGTCGCGGAGTGGTGGGAGAAGACACGGCGCTCAGAGTAACCGGGTCGGGATGTCAGACCGGAATCGTGCCCACCTCATACTTGACGGTTGTGACCAGTGGGGTAGTCGTGCGGCGTGCCCGCACCAGCGATGTGCGCGCCATGAAGGCGTTGATCGACGGGTATGCCGGCAAGGTTCTGCTGACCAAACCGCTGGTCACGCTGTACGAGGCGGTCCAGGAGTTCTGGGTGGCGGAGGAGGACGGCGAGCTGCTGGGCTGCGGTGCCCTGCACGTGATGTGGGAGGACCTGGCTGAGATCAGGTCGGTCGCCGTGTCGCCGATGGCGCTCGGGCGGGGTGTCGGGCACCGGATAGTGGCGCAGCTCATCGCGACGGCCAGGGAGCTGCAGCTCGGGCGGATCTTCGTGCTCACGTTCGAGACCAAGTTCTTCACCAAGCACGGCTTCATCGAGATCGAAGGCACGCCGGTGAGCCCCGAGGTCTACGAGGAGATCATGCGATCGGTCGACGAGGGTGTCGCCGAGTTCCTCGACCTGAGCTACGTCAAGCCGAACACGCTCGGCAACAGCCGGATGCTCCTGGAGTTGTAACTCTTCGAGTAATTACTCGAAGAGTCTTGACTCGACTAACGGCGCGCGCCAGGATCGGTGCGTGCCCGAATCGCTCACCGTCGACGAGCTCGCCGCCCGGATCGGCCTGCCCAGCAGCACCATTCGCATGTACCAGACGAAGGGTGTGCTGCACGCGCCGAGACGGCAGGGGCGCGTGGCGTACTACGACGCCTCGCACGTCGAGCGGTTGACGTTGGTCCAGCGGTTGCAGCAGCGGGGGTTCTCGCTGCCCGCGATCGCGGAACTGATCTCGGCACGCGAGAAGGGCGAGTCGGTCGCCGCGGTCCTCGGCTTCAGCGAGGCCGAGGGGCCCGACGACTGGGTTCGGATCAAGGTGCGCGACATCAAGCACCTGATTCCGACAGGAGACGTCCAACCGCGACTCCTCCTCCGGGCTATGCGGTTGGGCTTGGTGCGGTGGAAGTACGGCTGGCCGCACACGCGTCGCTGGGCACTCGAAGCGGGCGGCAGGCTTGCCGGCCTCAGGGTGCCCAGCGATGACGTGATGGACAGCTTCACGCGCCTGCGCACGGCGACCGACGCGGTGGCGGCGGACTTCGTGCGGTTGTTCGAACGGCAGTTCTGGCCGGAGCTCGCACGCAAGGCCGGTGACGAGAACCAGCTGGAGAACGTGCGGGCGTTGCTCGTCGAGCTGACGTACACGGCGGAGACCGCGGTGGTGGGGACGCTGCGGGAGTCGATCCGGGACGCCGCCGAGGAGTTCGCGTCACGGCACGGGCTGCTGCCCAGCGACGACTACCAGCCCGCGTGGGCCGAGCAGCCGTTGCCGCCGATCGCCGAGAACCTCATGGACCCGGCGGGAGACCTGCCGAGCGAGCAGGAGATCGAGAACTTCCTGAAACGGGGGGACGAGGATGAGCCTGGTCGCTGATCCCGCCTGGCACGCCCAAGTCCGTGACGAAGGCCTTGTCGTCTACGCGGGAGCGGATCTCGCGTACCTGATCCCAGACCTGCCCAGGGCGGTGGCCGTGGCGCTGGCCGGCCTGTTCGAGCCAGTGTTGAGGGGAGTGGCTCGAACGGTCGACGAGAGCCGGTTGGGGGAACCGGTTCGCCGGCACGTGGCCCAGCTGAGGACCCTGGGCGCTCTCCGCCCGGCCGGGTTGCCCGCCGAGGACGTCAAGCCGATGGGGGTCGGCACGCGCGTCGTCGGGGAGGCACCCGCCGGGCTGGTAGAGCGGTTGCCGCACGACGAGAACCCGGATCTGCTGCTCGTCGTGCGGACGACCGGCACGTTGGTCGACCTGGTCGAGGTGGCGCGCGAGACGAAGGTCCCGCACCTGTTGCTGGACCTCGCGTACCACCACACCGCCGCCGTCGGACCCTTCGTGGTGCCCGGTGCCGGCGCGTGCCTGGCGTGCCTCGCGGTGCGGGCGGGGCGGCGGTGGGGGGATCCGCCGCCTCCCCCGCGTCCCGGAGCTCTCCGGCACGACTTCCCGATTTCCCTTGCCCTGCAGGCGATCCAGAACATCCGGAGCGGCTCGCTCGCTCTGCTGGACACGGTCGTGACCGTCAACCTCGACGAGTTCACGACGACGCGCGAGAGCGTGCTGCCCGCGGCTGGCTGCGAGATCTGCCCGACGGTCGAGTTCGGGCGCGTGTCACTTCCTTGGGGGGACCATGAACGCGACAGCAGTACGGTTACCTGACCAGTTCTCACCCGGTGCGGCCGCCGCCAGCGCCGCCACGCCCACCTGTTGCTGTTGTTGTTGCTGCTGCGCGATCTCCTCGGTCGGAGCGGCCGTGCAGATCCCTGCCGCGCTGTACGAGGAGACGAAAGAGCTCCCCCAGCCTCGCAGCCTGCTCGTCCTGCCCGCCGCGATCTTCCCGTTGCTGGTCGTCGTGCTGCCGTTCGCCACGATGGGCGCGGTCTTCGACATCCCCTGGGGCTGGTGGCTCGGCAGCTTCGCGGCGGCACTCGCGTGGGCCACCGCCTCCGGGTTCATCGCCAAGTCGCCGAACCCGGTGGGCAGCGTGGTCCGGCTGCTCGGCTGGGCCGTGCTGTGGTGCTTGGAGCCGTTCGTCGTTCTGTTCACGCTCGGACCGCTCGCCAGCGTGGACGAGGGCGTCGCGGCGGTGGCCGGTGTGCTCTACCTCGGCGGCGCGCTGGGGCTCGGGTACTGGATCTTCCGGCGTTATCGGGCGAAGCGGTGAAGACCGTCGCGGAGGCGCTGGTCGAGCGGGCGGTCGGCTGGCGGCAGGGCGTCGTGTCGCAACTGCACCCCGTGCCGCACAGCCTGTCCGATGTGGACGTCGAGGGCTGGGCCGCGGTCCCGGAACCGTTCGCCACCGGCGGTACGTCCGGCGGCACCAGCAAGGTCGCCGCGATCGCCGAGGCGCTGGAACGGCACGCCGCCGCGCGGGCGCCACTGGAGTCGGCCACGGACGGTGAGTGCTGGCCGCTGGAGCACTTCAGCCTGCACACGGTCGAGCAGCGCGTGGCCCCGAACTACCGCTACCGCAAGGGATACGTCGACACGCCGTACACGCGGGCATGGACGTTGCCCGGCAACGAACCGATCCGCGTGCCCACCGGTCTCGTCGGCCTGGACGCCTCGTACGGACTGCCCGCGACGTCGTCGGGGCTCGCGGCCGGCCCGTCGACGACCAGCGCGTTGCTGAGGGCCGCACAGGAACTGGTCGAGCGCGACGCGTTCACCACGACCTGGCTGCATTCCCTCGCACCGCAACGGTTCGCCGCCGACCTGCCGCACGGCGCGATGGCGTTCGACCTGACGCCCGCCTACAGCCCGCACCCGGTGGTCGCCGTCGCGGGATCGCTGCCGATTGCGGGCAAACCCCGGCCGACGCTGGGGCTCGCCTGCCGCGCGACCGTGGCGGAAGCGGTGCGGAAGGCCTACGAGGAGTGGGTCCAGGGGACGGTGTTCGTCGAGGTGTGGCTGGCGCGCAACGGCGACCGGCCCGTCGAGGAGGCCACCGACTTCGACACGCACGCCGTCTACTACGCCACGCACCCGGCGGAGTGGGACGCGCTGCCGTGGTTCGGCGGCTTCGAGACCGAACCGCCGTGCGACGCCGAAGCCCGCGGCACGGCAGCGGAACTGACCGAGCTCGTGCACGCCCTCGACCGCGCGGACGTCCGGCTCGCCTACCGCGAGCTCACCACGCCGGAACTGTCGGCCGTCGGACTGCACTGCGTCCGCGTCCTGTCCCCCGACCTCGCGCCACTGCACTCGGACCACCGCTGGCCGCACCTCGGCGGCCGCGCCCGTGAGCTCGCCTGGCGCTACCCGCACGCCTCACCGGGCGTGTTCCCCAATCCCGCACCGCATCCGCTGGGGTGACACCGATGTTCGACGACTTCTGGGCCGCGAGCCGGTACTCGCCACTGCACCAGCGCAGGCTCGGCGACCGGCTGCGGGACTTCCGGCCACCGCCGGAGTTGATCGACCCGCTCGAACTGCCCTCGGCGCCGGTCCCGCTTCCCCGGCCGCACGACCGGCTGCAGAAGCTGTTCCAGGCGCGCAGGAGCACGCGGGAGTTCTCCGATGGACCGCTGACCGACAAGCAGCTCGGCGCGGTGCTGGGCGCCCTGTCGGACAACAGCTATCCGTCCGCAGGCAGCCTCAACCCGTTGCGCTGCTACGCGTTCGTGCACGGCCGAGCGGTCCGCTACGACATCCGCCGCCACGCGCTGCAGGACATCGGCCCCGCTCCGGCGAACCTCGCCGAGATCCTCGGCACGCCCGAGGTGCCGCCGCTGACGATCGTCCTGGTGTTGACGGACAAGGACTCGTTCGAGAAGTACGGCGAACGCGCCGGGCGCTTCGGCTTGATCGAAGCAGGAGCCGCGGCGCAGAACATCTGCCTCCGTTTGGCGGAGCAGGAACTCGGCGGCTACCTGCTCGGTGGAGTAGCGGACCACGAAATGCTGCACGCGCTGGGCCTGCCCCGCGACCTCCGCGTGGCCACCGCGATCGCGTGCGGGCACAAGATCACCTGACGTTCACCGGATCGTGTCTACCGCGGACAGTCGATCACCAGCTACAACTGGCGAGACCCTGCTCACACTCCGAGGAGCTCGCCATGTCGACGACAACCCTGCGCTCGGCATTCGTGGGTGCCGCCGCCTCCCTCGCCCTGATCTTCACGGGCGCCCCGGCCCACGCCGTGGACATCGTCGCGGTCACCGACGACTACCTCTACTCGAAGTCCATCAGCCAGTTCACAACACTGCGCGCGCAACAGCCCTACGCGGGCCAGCTCGACTGGTCTTCCGACGGCTGTTCGTACTCGCCGGACAACCCCTTCGGCTTCAAGTTCCTGCCGACCTGCCACCGGCACGACTTCGGCTACCGCAACTACAAGCGGCAGGGCCGGTGGAACGAGACGAACCGCCTGCGCATCGACAACAACTTCAAGTCCGACATGTACCAGCAGTGCGGCTCGAACTGGGCCTGCAAGCGCACGGCTGACCTGTACTACGCGGCCGTGCGCGAGTTCGGTGGCAGCGCGTCGTCGACGGCCACCAGCATCCAGAACGCCGGACTGAAGTAGGTCACTCGTCGTCGGCGGGGCCGCCTCCACGCATCAGGTAGACCACGTTCTCGAGCTCGTCGGGCTTGATCAGCACCTCACGTGCCTTCGAGCCCTCGGACGGGCCGACGACACCGCGGGTCTCCAGCAGGTCCATGAGGCGCCCCGCCTTCGCGAACCCGACGCGCAGCTTGCGCTGCAGCATCGACGTCGAGCCGAACTGCGACGTCACGATCAGCTCGGTCGCCTGCACGAGCAACTCCAGGTCGTCGCCGATGTCGGCGTCGACCTCCTTCTTCTCGGTGGCCTTCTGCGCCGTGACGCCGTCGGTGTACTCGGGCTGCGCCTGGTTCTTGGTGAACTCGACGATCGCCGAGATCTCCTCGTCGCCCACGAACGCGCCCTGGACGCGCACCGGTTTCGAGGCACCCATCGGCAGGTACAGGGCGTCGCCCATGCCGATCAGCTTCTCGGCGCCCGGCTGGTCCAGGATGACCCGCGAGTCCGTCAGGGACGACGTCGCGAACGCCAGGCGGGACGGCACGTTCGTCTTGATCAGGCCGGTGACGACGTCGACGGACGGGCGCTGCGTCGCGAGCACCAGGTGGATGCCGGCCGCACGGGCCTTCTGCGTGATGCGGACGATCGCGTCCTCGACGTCGCGCGGTGCTGTCATCATCAGGTCGGCGAGCTCGTCGACGATCGCCATGATGTACGGGTACGGCCGGTAGACGCGCTCGGAGCCGGGCGGCGCGGTGATCTCGCCGGACTTCACCTTGCGGTTGAAGTCGTCGACGTGGCGCACCCGGTTGACCTGCATGTCCTGGTAGCGCTGCTCCATCTCCTCCACGAGCCACGCCAGCGCTGCCGCCGCCTTCTTCGGCTGCGTGATGATCGGCGTGATCAGGTGCGGGATGCCCTCGTACGGCGTCAGCTCGACCATCTTCGGGTCGATCAGGATCATGCGGACCTCGTCCGGCGTCGCGCGGGCCAGCAGCGAGACCAGCATCGAGTTGACGAACGACGACTTACCGGAACCCGTGGAGCCCGCGACCAGGAGGTGCGGCATCTTCGTCAGGTTCGCGGTGACCATGTGGCCCTCGATGTCCTTGCCGAGGCCGATCACCATCGGATGCGTGTCCTTGAGCGTGGACGGCGCGCGCAGCACGTCGCCCAGCCGCACCATCTCGCGGTCGCTGTTCGGGACCTCGATGCCGACGGCGGACTTGCCGGGGATCGGCGCCAGCAGGCGGACGTTGTCGGTCGCCACGGCGTACGCGATGTTCTTGGTCAGCGCGGTGATCTTCTCGACCTTCACGCCGGGGCCGAGCTCGACCTCGTAGCGCGTGACCGTCGGGCCGCGGGTGAAGCCGGTGACCTGGGCGTCGATCGAGAACTGGTCCAGCACGCCGGAGATCGCCTCGATCATGAGGTCGTTCGCCTTGCTGCGGGTCTTCGGCGCGTCGCCGTCCTTCAGCACGTCCGGCGGCGGCAGCTGGTACTCGCCCTCGACCGCGCGCACGGCCATCGCCGGTGCGGCAGCGGCCTTCTTCTCCTTGGCGGGCTTGGGGGCGGGCTCCGCGGGCTCCTCCAGCGGGAGTTCGGCCTGCGGTTCCTCCTCGACGGGCTCGACGGCCTGGCGGCGGCGGGACGGGCGGCGCAGGCGAACCGGCTTCGGTTCCTCGACCGGCTCCTCCGCGTCCGAGGGCTCGTCCTTCGACGTGCCGGGGTGCAGCAACGAGCGAATGCGTTCTGGCGCCTGCCGAATCGACGTGTGCGTCACGACCAGCAGGCCATAGCCGAAGATCAGGAACAGCAACGGCCCGGCGACCCACGGCGTCAGGCCCTGCGCCAGGAACCCGCCGGCCAGATAACCGAGGGCTCCGCCGGCGCTGCGGCGTTCCAGCGGGTCCATCGGCAGGCCGCCGATGAGGTGGAACATGCCGAGCACGCCGATCATCATCAGCAGCGAGCCGATGATCAGCCGCGGCCGCGCGTCGGGCATCGGGTCGGTGCGCATCAGCGTGACGCCGATGCTGAGCAGCACGACCGGCACGATCACCGCCGGGAACCCGACAGAGCTGCGCACGGCGACGTCGACCCACTGACCGACCGGTCCGCCGGCCTGCCACCACACCCCGGCACCGGTGATGACCGCGAGTGCGATCAGCAGCAGACCCAGGCCGTCACGACGGTGTTCGGGATCGAGGTCCTTGGTACGACTGACAGTGCGCACGAGGCTGCCGACACCACGGCCCAAAGCACCCCACACGGCACTGATGGCGCCGCCGCTCTTGCGTGGTGCGGGCTTTCTGGACGCGGTGGATCGCGCCCGCGGCTTGGCTGGTGCTTTGCCGCGTGACGTGGTCTTTCTCGAAGTCCCTGTGCGCCCGGCCATGTCTACAAGGTAGTCCCTCGTGCATCACCAGCCACGTTCGCAACTGGGACACGTGCGAATCCCCATGGTTCCCCCGATCGGGCACGGTGTCGTTCCGACACGCCGTACGCTGCCCCGCGTGTCCACACCGCTTTTCTGGCGCGTGCTCATGGTGGTCGACCGGGGCCTGATCGCGCTGACCGGCAAGCTCGAGGTATCGGGCGACATCCCGCCGGAGCTGCTCGGCAAGCCGTTGCTGCTCGCCTCCAACCACATCGGCAACCTCGACCCGATGGTGCTCATCGCGGCCTGCCGCAAGATCGGCGTCAACCCGCGCTTCATGCTCGCGGGCGGCCTGCTCGACGCACCGGTCATGGGCCCGGCCCTGAAGGCCTGCGGTCACCTGCGCGTCGACCGGCGGTCGGCGAACGCGGGCGAGGCGATGCACCGCGCCGTCGCGGCGTTGCAGAAGGGCGGCGACCCGATCGCCGTCTACCCCGAGGGCAAGATCAGCCTGGACCCCGGCATGTGGCCGGAGCGCGGCAAGACCGGCGTCGCCCGCATGGCCCTTGGCGGCGACATCCCGGTGATCCCCATCAGCCAGTGGGGCGCGCACGAGGCCGTGTACTGGGGCAACCTGCACGTCTCCGGCTGGAGGGACGCGTTGCCCTACCTGACGTCGTGGCTGCGCGCGGTGCGCAAGCGGCCGACGTTCAAGGTCCACTTCGGCAAGCCGGTCGAGCTGTCCGACCTCAAGGCCGAGACGATGGGCGACGCCCGGCGTGCCCACGAGCGGATCATGGTCGCGATCACCGAGGGCTTGGTGCCGTTGCGCCTCGACGAGCCGGACCTGCCGCGCTTCCACGACCCGACGCGCCCGACGACCGGCGTCTCGCCCTGGCGGCCCGCGTGATCGAGTAGCCGATCACCGTGATCAGCATGAGCAACGGCATCGGGTTGCCCCGCCACAGGCTGATCGCGAAGTCGATGATCGGGATGACCAGCGCCGCGATGAACGTGAACGCGCTAGCCGTGGGCAGCTTGACCAACGGGGCCGCCCACGGCGTGCGGCGCCACGGTTTCGCGACGCTGAGCCACGCCTGGAACGCGATCGCACCGATCATGAGCGACGTGCCGACGGGCATCCACGCCGTGACGTGCCCGTCCACGGCCTCCTGGAGGTTGCCGCTCAGGATGAAGATGCCGATGTAGAGCTGACTGACCGTGATCACGAACTTCGCGAGCACCCACCAGTGCCGGAAGTAGCCCCACGGCGTCGTGGCGCTGAGCATGAACCCGCTGAAGGCACTGGTGTTGGCCATGATCGCGAGCACCTCGTGGTCGAGGTAGCGCGCCATTCTGAACGCGTCGAGATCGCCCGTCTTCATGCCGTAGAGCACGAGGGCGAGCAACGCCACGGCCTGGCTGAGCCAGCCCACGGACGTGACGACGTGCAGCCACACCAACAGGGTCCGAGCGCGCTTCTGCATGACATGTAGCTTGCCTACGTATCAGCGCGAGCACATCAGGGATCTCCCCTACTGAGCGACTCGGTCCAGCCAGTCCCCCATGAGCGCGTTGAACAACACCGGCTGCTCGATCTGCAGGTCGTGCCCGGCGGTGTCGAGAACGACGAACGACGCGTACGGGTAGTGCGAAAGCAACGCGTACACGTCCTCGTACCCGGTGATGTTGTCCTGGCGGCCGGTCAGGAACAGTGCCGGCCGTTCGTAGGTCCCGCGCTCCGGACCTGCCGGCAGTTCCCTCCTGACCTCGATCCGCGCCACGGCCATGCCGTCGCACTGCGCGGTTAGGGCGGGATCGAGTTCGGCGCCGTCCGACCGGCGCACCTCGAAGAGCGGCACCGTCCGGTCGGCCGCGCGCACCTTCGTGCCGGTCGGGCAGATCAAGGCGAGCCCGTGCACCTGATGCGGACGGCGGTGGGCGAGAGCGCGGTAGAGGTAGCCGCCGTACGATTCGCCGACCAGCAGGAACGGTTCGTCACCGATCTCGGCGTCGACGAGTTCCTCGACGGCGGCGAGCACGTCGTCGCTGGAAGCCACTCCGTCCGCCGGTGACTTCCCCATCGCCGGCAGGTCGGGATACAGGCGCCGGTAGCCCGGCCTGGTCTCGAAGAGCGGTTCCAGACACCCGAGCATCAAACGGTGGTCGGGAGTCCAGCCGTGAAGGGCGAGCACCGGGACGCCGGCACCGTGCTCCGCGAAATGCACGAAGCCGTTCTACCCCAGCTCGTGCAGCCTCGCCCGCACTTCGGGAGTGAGCGGGTGGTCGTAGTCCTCGTAGATCGTCAGCGCTTCCAGCAGGTACGTCCGCGCCACGTCGGGCTGCCCCGCGCTCGTCTCCCCCAGCCCGTGCAACGCCTCCGCGAGAGACTTGCGGTCACCGAGCACCCGCAGGAACTCGATCGCGTGCCGGAACGAGTCACGCGCCTCGACCCGGTCGCCCAGCTTCGACTGCGCCCAGCCGATGCTGACCAGCGCCATCGCCTTGCCGTGCACGGCGTCGTGCGAGTCCATCAGCTCGAACGCCGTCCGCGCGGACGCCAGCGATCCCTCGAACTGACCGGCCGATCGCAGGATGTCGCTCAGGAACAGCCTCGTGCCGCCCTCGCCGAACCACGAGCCGACCGCGGCGTGCCGCCTCAGGGCCTCGCCGAACCTGTCGACGGCGAGGTCGAACTGGCGCAGGCCGCCGTACGCCATGCCCAGACCCGTGAGGCTCCACGCGGCGCCGACGGCGTCACCGATCTCGTGCCGGATGGCGAGCGCGCGGTCGAAGAGTTCCAGCGCGTCCGCGAAACGCTGCCCGCGGAACGCCGACAGCCCCTGGCCGTGCACCGCCCACGCGCGGGCCGCCTGGTTGCCGTCACGGGTCGCGGCGCGTTCGGCGACGCGGTACGTGCGCGTCCACTCGTCCAGCGCGCTCGACACGATGAAGTAGTTCCACAGGGCCACCGGGATCTGCCACGCCGCCGGCGAATGCTGCTCCTCGGCGAGTCTCGCCACCGCCAGCAGGTTCGAGGACTCCGTGCGGCACCAGGTGAAGGCGTCGTCGTGCGAGGTGAAGTCCTGAGTGGACAGTGGCGGCAGCAGGAACGCCGGGTGGTCGGGCGGCGCGATGACGGTGCCGGCGGCGTTCGCGGTGTCGAAGTACCAGCCCAGCAGGCGCGCCACGGCCTCGCCGCGGCCGTCGGACGACTCCTCGGAGGCGCTGAGTTCGGTGGCGTACAGGCGAAGCAGGTCGTGCATCCGGAACCGGCCGCGCGCGACCTCCTCCAGCATGTGCCCGCCCGCCAGCACGTCCACCAGCGTCCGCGCCCGCGACACCGGCACGCCCGCGAGCGCCGCCACGGCGTTCAGGCTGATCTCGGCGCCGGGGTGCAGGCCGATCAGCCGGAACGTCCTGGCCGCGTCGGGTTTCAGGGCCAGGTACGACCACGAGAAGGCGGCGCGCACGGCCGTGTCCTCGTCGTCGCCCGTCGCCAGCACGTTCAACCGGTCGTGCTCGTCGGCCAGGTCGCTCGCGAGGTCGGCCAGCGTCAGGTGCGGCCGCGTCACGACCCGTTCGGCCGCGATCCGCACCGCCAGCGGCAGGTGCCCGCACAGCTCGACGAGCTTCGCGGCGGCGGCCGGTTCGGCGGCGACCCGGTCCGAGCCCACCGCGGACGTCAGCAGCGCCAGGCCCTCGTCACGAGTGAGGGTCGACAACGTCATCGAGTGCGCGCCGTCGCGGGCGACGAGCCCGCCGAGGTGGTTGCGGGACGTCACGAGCACCATCGACGTCGACCGGCCCGGCAGCAGCGGACGGACCTGCTCGGCCAGCCGCGCGTTGTCGAGCAGCACCAGAACCCGTTTGCCCGCGAGGACGCTGCGGTACAGCGCGGACTTCGCGGGCACGTCCTCCGGGATGCGTTCGGACGGCACGCCGAGGCTCTGCAACAGCTGGTGCAACGCGGCGCCGGGCTGCACGGGCGGTGCCGACGAGTCGAACCCGCGCAGGTCGACGTGCAGCTGACCGTCGGGGAACCGCGCGGCCACCTGGTGCGCGAACCGCACGGCCAGCGCCGTCTTGCCGACGCCGCCGGTGCCGGTGATCGCGACGAGCACCGGCGAGTGGTCGTGCGGGACGACCTCGGCGAGCTTCGCCAGTTCCTTCTCGCGGCCGGTGAAGTCGCGGATCTCGTGCGGCAGCTGGACGGGCACCAGCGCGGGCGCCACCGGTTCCGGCTGCGGGTCGGGACGGCCGACGAGTACCTGTTCGTGCAGCTGACGCAGTTCGGGACCGGGCTCGATGCCGAGCTCCTCGATCAGCAGCCGGCGCAGGTCCGCGTACACGGCCAGCGCCTCCGCCTGCCTGCCGCTGCGGTACAGCGCGGACATCAGCAGGCCGTGCAGCCTCTCGCGCAACGGGTGCGCGGTGACCAGCGTCGTCAGCTCCGCCGCCACCTCGGTCTCACGCCCGACCATCAGCATCAGCGCCGCACGCTGTTCCACGGCCGTGAGCCGCATCTCGGCCAGACGCGCACGCTCCACCGCCGCGAACGGACCCGGCACGCCGTCCAGGGCGACGCCCCGCCACAACTCCAGTGCGGCGTCGAAGGCGGCGACGGCCTCGACCGGCTGGTCCCGCAGCCGTCCGGCCTCGTCCAGGTGGGAGCGGAACACGGCGGCGTCGGAACTGCCGGACGGGAGCCTCAGCAAGTATCCAGCGTCCGTGGAGAGCAGCACGGCGCTCGGCGCCCGCGACGCCCTGTCCGGCTCGAACAACCGGCGGAGCCCGGCGACGTAGGTGTGGATGCCGTTGTCGGCGCTGGCGGGTGGATCATCGCCCCATACGGCGTCGATGAGTTCACTGCGCGACACCACGTGATTGGCGCGCAACGCGAGCACCGCGAGCACAGCCCTCTGCCGCGGCGGACCGAGCGTGAGCTCCTCACCGTCCACCGTGGCCGCGAGCGCGCCCAGCAAGCTGACGCGCAACTCGTTCTGCACCAGTGTTCTCACTTCGTCGCTGTCCGCGTTCATCTAGCAACCTACCGTCAGTTTTCGTCCAGAAGCCATCCAGAAGGCGTGCAGAGAGGTTCTCCACACTTCACTCAGGTGGATTGGGTCGAAATGAGGGGCGGGGAAATGAACGCGGCCGAGGTATTCGACACGCTCGGGCTGGAATACCAACGCGCTTGGTCGCACCAGCCCGCACTGCACGGCACTCTCGCCTGGTTCGCCGCGACGCAGCCCTCGGGCTCGCGCGTGCTGGACATCGGCTGCGGCACGGGCGTTCCCGTGGCGCGCACCCTGGCCAAGGCGGGCATGAAGGTGACCGGCCTCGACGTCTCCCCGGTCATGGTCGACATCGCGTCGGCCCAGGTCCCCGACGCCAGCTTCCACAAGATCGACATCCGCGACTTCGAGTCACCCCCCGGCTCGTGGGACGTCATCTGCGCCGTCTTCTCGCTGCTGCAGATGACCCAGGCCGAGATCATCCGGACCCTCGGCCAGATCTCGACGTGGCTGCGGCCAGGCGGTCACTTCTTCCTCGCCACCGTGGCCGTCGACGTCGAGCAGGTCACCCTGCCCTGGATGGGCCAGGAGATCCAGGTGTCGTCGTTCTCCGAGGAGAACTTCGAGGCGCACCTGGGCGAGGTCGGCCTGCGGGTCGTGCGCCGGAGCCGGCCGGTCTTCACCCCGTCCTACCCCGGCGCCATGCCCGAGGAGTCGCTGCACCTGGTGTGCCAGCGCCCCTAGTGCTGCTCGGCCAGCGCGCGGCCGATGAAGTGTGCCGACAGCAGGGCGAAGATGTACGCCTGCAGGACCTGCACCAGCGCCTCCAGGAAGAACAGCGCGATGGCGAGCGCGAAGCCCAGCAGTGACACCGGCTTCAGGTAGACCGGCGCGTTGAACAGCAGGAACTCGCTGCCGAGTGTGAACACCAGGATCAGCAGGTGCCCGGCGAACATCGCCGCGAACACCCGGATCGCGAGGTTCACCGGGTCGAAGAAGAACTTGAGGATGACCTCGGTCGGGATCAGCAGCCCCCACAGCACGGGCTTCGGCACGTCCTTGATGATGAACTGGTTGCGCAGGTAGCCCTTGAGGCCGAACTTGCGGATGCCCACGTAGTGGTATAGCGGAAAGATGATCAGCAGCGCGACGGCCGCCGGGAACCCGCTGTGCGTGAACGTCGGGAACTGGATGAACGGAATCACGCCGTAGACGTTGTTCACCAGCACGAAGCAGAAGATGCTGACGATCAGCGGCACGTACGGCGCGAATTCCTTGGCGCCGATCTGCTCCCGCGCGATGGTGTTGCGGCCGAAGTCGTAGACCGATTCGGCGGCGAACTGCCAGCGGGTCGGGATGATCTTCATGCTCCTGGTCGTGACCAGGAAGAAGGTCAGGATGATCGCCACCGACAGCACCAGCAGGGCCTGCGGTTTGGTCACCGAGAAGTCGAACGGCAGGCCGAGCGGCTCGTGCCAGGTGAAAATCGGTGGGAGAAGAATGTCGTCTTTGCCCGGTGGGCTGAAAACGTCGTTACCGGCCATTGGGCGAACCCCCTCGTCCATGGTCTGGGAGTAGACCTTATCGGACGAG
Organism: Lentzea californiensis; assembly: GCF_024648825.1. Lineage (GTDB taxonomy): Bacteria > Actinomycetota > Actinomycetes > Mycobacteriales > Pseudonocardiaceae > Lentzea > Lentzea californiensis. The sequence continues at coordinate 274,736 of NZ_JANBBE010000002.1, read as the reverse complement.
GGGGACGCAGATCACAGCAGGGTCACGGTCACGGATCGACCACGCGCAACATGCGCAACAACCCGTGCAGCGGTGCCAGCTCCTCATCGGACAGCACGCCGCCGCTGAAGTGCATCAAGCTGTTGCGCATCTCGCGGACCTGGTTGAACAGGCGCAAGAACGCTTCATGGTCGAGCCGCCACCGCAGCCGCCGCCACATCTGTTCGTCTTTGATCACCTGCTGGTAGAGGCCGAGCATCGGCTTCTGCCCGTCCAGGATCTGCTGCCTCTGGCGAGAACTGGCCTTCGCTGCGATCTCCTCGACCGCGAAGACGGCACCCATGGTCCGGTGCAGGCGTTGTTCTATCTCCTCCAGCAACACGAACGGCCGCACCACGCCGTCGAACTGCTGCGTGAGGTCCGCTGCGGTGATGATGCCGCTGATCGCGCGATCTGCGCCACGGACGAACACGTAGCCGCTGGCGTAGATCTCGGCGATCTGGTTGAGCAGGTCCTCGTTGTGCTCGACCACCCGTGCGTGCATCAGCGCGTCCTCGACCTGCGCCGCACGTTCCGCCATGTCCGCCTGACCGATGGACTCCCAGCTGACCGCGCCCCGGAACTCGCCGTTCTCCTCGATCACCGCGAGCTGCGAGAAGTTGTGGGTGAGCATGAGCGTCCGAGCTTTGACCAACGGGTCGTGCAGCTGTACCGAGACCACGCCGGCCGTGGCCGACCTGATCCGACCGACGTGCAGCCTGATCAGGCGTTCCTCCACCGGATCCGCCACCTCGGACTCGACCGGCGAGGTGTCGTCGACGACCGGTTCCAGCGAGACGACGTCGTCCGCGTCGCTCTGCATGATCGACGGCTTGGAGACGAGTCCGTTCTCCTCCAGCGCGAGCTCGATCGTGGCCGACACGCCGGCCGACTTGCGGCTCGCGCCGAACAACCGCAGCAACTGCAGCACTGTGATCCGCACGGGCCGTTCCGGCGCCGACTGCACCGCGGCCGCCAGGAACGACACGGCGTCGGCGGGCACGCCGCTCACCGCGTCTCCGACGCCAGAGCCCGGATCCACACCGGACCCGGCCAGCTCCGCGATCCTCCGCGCGGCGCCGAACCGGCGCAGACCTGCGATGGTGAGCAGCGATCCCAGGCTCGGCAGCAGATCCGGTCCCACCGCATCGCGCGGCAGGTCGGTGTGCAGCCACTCGACCGGTCGCACGTGCTGGAAGCCGGGCGGGCACTCGGTGCGATACCGGTACTCGCCGCTCACCCGGCCGATCGCGATCAGCCTCGTCCTCTTCAGCGGCATGACGACGTGGTCGTCCACCTCGATCTCCCGCAGCAACCGCCAGAGCTGGCCGGTCCAGTTGTCGATCGAGCCCTTCTTGGACAGCGGATAGGCGGCGCGCAACGCGAGCCTCAGCTCGTCGCGGTCCGAGCACCCGCTGATGTCACCCAGGCCTGGCCAGCCCGCGATGAAGAGGCCCTGGCCGAGCGCGTCAGCCTCGCGTTCACCGTCTTTGCCTCCGCGCACGAGCCACGCGGCGAGTGGTTCACCCATGTCGCCCCCTCCTAAGAGGGGACGACAGTACCGAGTGACTCGTTCGCTGCCGAACTGATCCAGCTAGACCGGAATGACGGTCGGCACGATCATCGGACGGCGGCGGTAGGTTTCCGCCACCCAACGCCCGACCACGCGGCGCACGGCCTGGGCGATCCGGTGCGTGTCGCTGATGCCCTCGGCCTCGGTGCGCGCCAGCTCCATCTCCACGAGCGGAACGACGGCCTCCAGCGCCTTGGGGTCGTCGGAGAAGCCACGGCCGGAGATCGTCGGCGACGTCACGGCGCGGCCCGTCGTCCGGTCGATGGCGACCGAGATCGAGATGAAGCCGCCCTCGCCCAGCACCAGGCGGTCGGACAGCGTCGACTCGCCCACGTCGCCCACGGACAGGCCGTCGACGTACACGTGGCCGACGACGACGCGGCCGGAGACTGCTGCCTTGCCGTCGATCAGGTCCACGACGACGCCGTCCTCGGCGATCACGACGTGGTCCTCGGCTACACCGGTGGCGACCGCGAGGGCCGCGTTCGCGCGGAGGTGGCGCCACTCGCCGTGCACCGGCATCACGTTGGACGGCCGCACGGCGTTGTAGAGGAACAGGAGTTCGCCGGCCGGTGAGTGGCCGGAGACGTGCACCTTGGCGTTGCCCTGGTGCACGACGGTCGCGCCGAGCTTGGCGAGGCCGTTGACGACGTTGAAGACCGCGTTCTCGTTGCCGGGGATGAGCGACGACGCGAGGATCACCGTGTCGCCCTCGCGGATCGAGATCTGGCGGTGGTCGCCGCGGGCCATGCGCGACAGCGCCGACAGCGGCTCGCCCTGCGACCCGGTGGAGACGAAGATGACCTCGTCCTCCTCCATCCGCATCGCGACGTCGAGGTCGACGAACAGGCCGTCGGGCACGTTCAGGAAGCCCAGGTCGGACGCGATGCCCATGTTGCGGACCATCGACCGGCCGACGAACGCGATCTTGCGCTTGTACTGCACGGCGACGTCCAGCACCTGCTGGACGCGGTGCACGTGCGAGGCGAAGCAGGCCACGATGACCCGCTGGTCGGCCTTGCGGATCACGTTCTCCAGCACGGGGCCGATCTCGCGCTCGGGCACCACGAAACCGGGCACCTCGGCGTTGGTCGAGTCGACCAGGAAGAGGTCGACGCCCTCGTCGCCGAGGCGCGAGAAGCCCGCCAGGTCGGTCAGGCGACCGTCCAGGGGCAGCTGGTCGAGCTTGATGTCGCCGGTGTGCAGGACGAGCCCCGCGGAGGTGCGGATGGCCACGGCCAGCGCGTCCGGGATGGAGTGGTTGACGGCGAAGAACTCGAGCTCGAACGGCCCGTACGAGCGCCGCTCCCCCTCCTTCACCTCCACCAGGCGCGGGGTCTGGCGGTGCTCACGGCACTTGGCGGCGAGCAGCGCCAGCGTGAAGCGGGAACCCACGACCTGCACGTCGGGGCGCAGCTTCAGCATGAACGGCACGGCGCCGATGTGGTCCTCGTGGCCGTGCGTCAGGACGATGGCATCGATGTCGTCGAGCCGGTCCTCGATGGCCCGGAAGTCGGGCAGGATCAGGTCGACGCCCGGCTGGTCGTCTTCGGGGAACAGAACGCCGCAGTCGACGACGAGCAGCCGGCCGGCGTGCTCGAAGACGGTCATGTTGCGGCCGATCTCGCCAATTCCGCCGAGAGCGACGACGCGGAGGCCGCCTTCCGGCAGTGCGGGCGGCAGTTCGGTCGAGTGGGTCACGCGTTAACTCCCAGTTCGGCCGCGATGGCCTCGATGTCTTCGGCGGCGGCAGGTACCAGCGGCAGACGGGGTTCCCCCACGTCCAGTCCGCGCAGGCGCAGCGCCGCCTTCGTGTACGTCACGCCGGGAACCCGGCGGAAAGGTCGCAGCAGCGGCAGCAACGACTCGTGGATCTCCTTCGCGCGCACCACGTCACCGGACTCGTAGGCGTCGGCCATGTCGCGGAGACGGTCCGCGGCGAGGTGGCCGATGACGCTCACAAACCCGACCGCGCCCACGGACAGCCACGGCAGGTTCAGCGGGTCGTCACCCGAGTAGTAGGCGAGGTCGGTGCTCGCGATCACCCTGCTGCCCGCGTGCAGGTCGCCCTTGGCGTCCTTCACGGCCAGGATCCGCGGGTGTTCCGCCAGGCGCAGGAGCGTGTCGACCTCGATCGGCACGACCGCGCGCGGCGGGATGTCGTAGAGCATCACCGGCAGCTCGGAGGCGTCGGCGATGGCGGTGAAGTGTGCCAGCAGGCCTTCCTGCGGAGGCCGCGAGTAGTACGGCGTCACGACCAGCACACCGTGTGCACCGGCCTTGGCGGCCTGCTCCACCAGGTGGACGCTGTGCGCGGTGTCGTACGTGCCCGCGCCGGCGACCACGCTCGCGCGGTCGCCCACGGCTTCGACGACCGCCGTGATCAGCGCGGCCTTCTCCCGATCGGTCGTCGTCGGGCTCTCGCCGGTCGTGCCGTTCACGACCAGGCCGTCGTTGCCCAGGTCCACCAGGTGTTTCGCCAGTTCCTGCGCCTTGGGGAGATCGACCTCGCCGCGCGAGTCGAAAGGCGTGACCATGGCGGTGAGTACGCGGCCGAACGGGCGGTCCGTCCCTGCGTAGGGGCTTCCTGGCATGCGCAGAAACTACCCGAGTTCAGACGCTTCGGTTCAACGACCGCACCCGTTGCACCGCGTCGGCGTCACCGCTGTATTCCACTCGGGCCTCGTCGCGCCCGAACGCCAGCACCACGAGCTCGGCCACCTCGCCGGTGATCACCACTCCGTTCGCACCCTGCTTGGCGACGACGTGCTCGCCGTCGGGGCGCACCAAAGTCACGCCCACGGGCGACGACCTGTACGTCATCCGGGCGGTGAACGGCAGCAGCTTCCACAACGTCGCCTCGCGCCGGGCGTCGTACGGGCGTGGCTCCCAGTCGGCCTGTGCGCGCCGCACGTCCTCGTGGTGCACGAAGTACTCGCCGGTGTTCACGAGCTCGTCGATCGGCTTGACCCAGAACGGGGGCACGCGCACCAGGTCCAGGAGTTCGCTCCACGCCTTGTGCGCGTAGTCCTCCTGGACCTTCTCCGTCCACTTGGTGAACACCGGCAGCAGGATGCCGGGCGCGGTGTCGAGGCGGCGCTCGCGGATCGCGAGGTGCGCGGCCAAGTCCTTGGTCAGCCACGTGCCGCACAACGTCGGCGCGTCGGGGCCGAGCTCGGTCATCAGGTCGACCAGCGCTTTGCGCTCGTCACGGGCGAGGCTCACACGCCCATTGCACCACAACCCGATCTCAGGCCTCGTTCGGCTTGTAACAGCTCTTGAAACCGTCCGGCTTGGCCGAGTTGTCGGCGAGGAGCTTGACCACCTGGTCGCGGTTCAGGTTCTCCGGGTAGCCGGGCCACTCCGGTTCCTGCCCGTTGACGTGCAGCTCGTCGAGCCAGTAGCCGGACTGCCCCGAGATCTTGGCGAACTCCAGGTCGCAGCCCTTCACCCGCACCACGACCTCGATGGTCTTCTCCGAGGACTTGACCGTGCGCTTGCCGACCTTCTTGGACTTCTTCTCCTTCTCCGTGGTGGGCTCGCCCGGGTTGCTGAACCCGGCGGCCTTGAGTTCGGAGACGAACTTGTCCTCGTTGTTGCCGCACGCCGTCAGGGCGGCCGCGCAGCCGAGGGCCAGGAGGGCGGGAACGATCCGGCTCTTCACGTTCAGTTGTCCTTCTTCGTGCTGATGGTTCCGTCGAGTTTGCTGCCGTCCCCGGCACTGGCGATGCACCAGATCTTGCGCTCCGCGTTGCCGTCCTTGTCCTTGGTCCACGCGCTCTCGCTCGGGACCAAGGTCGTGAGCTTGAGCTTCTCACCGTCCTTGACCCATGCCGAGCTCAGCGTCATCTCGCAGCGGGAGACGCCGAGGCCCTTGAGCGCGTCGAGGCCCGGATACGCGGCGTCGGGGAGGTTCGACTGGATGGGCAACGTGTCGATCACGTCGAACACCTCGAAGTCGTGCGGCTTGTCGCACTCCTCGCGGGTGTCCGCGTTGAGCAGCTTGGCCGGTGCGACGTCGCCGATGCCGCACGTGTTCTCGTAGAGACCGAACACCGGGATCTCGGCACCCTCGCCGTAGGTGAGCGCCTGGCTGCCGCCGCTGGCGCCGGGCGTCGTCAACGCCTTGTGGGCGAAGATGCCGCCGGTGAACGCCGCCGCGGCGATGGCCACGGCGCCGACCAGCGCGATGACGCGGTTGCGCTTCTTCTTCGCCGGGTCGGCTGCGGCGGGGGCCTGCTGGTACTGCTGGGTCTGCACGGGCGGGATCCCGGTGGGCGGCGTCGGCTGGTTGCCGATGCTGGCGAGCATCGCGCGGGCCTGCGGGCCGGACAGCCGGGCGTTCGGGTCGGCGATCAGCAGACCGGTGATGACGGCGCCGAGCACGCCCGTGGCACGGGTCAGGCGCGGCGTCTCGCTCATGATCGCGTGCAGCGTCGAGGCCGTGGAGGAGCGCTCGAACGGGCTCCAGCCCTCGACGGCGTAGCAGAGGGTCGCGCCCAGCGCCCACAGGTCGGACGCGGGACCGGCCTCGTGGCCGTGGATGCGTTCCGGCGCCATGTAGGCGGGGGAGCCGATGAGGCTGCCGCTGGTCGTCAGGCGCGGGTCGTCGACGGCCTGGGCGATGCCGAAGTCGGTGAGCTTGAGCTTGCCGTCCGGGCGCACCATCAGGTTGCCGGGCTTCACGTCGCGGTGCACGATCCCGGCCTGGTGCGCGGTCTCGAGCGCCGACAACGCCTGCAGCGCGATCGACACGACCTGGTTCGGCGGCATCGGGCCGTGCGTGCTGATCAACGTCGACAGCGTCGCCGCGTCGACCAGCTCCATGATGATGTAGGTCAGGCCGTTCTCGTTGATCGCGTCGTAGACCGTCACGACGGCGGGGTCGTTGAGCTTGCCGGCGGTGCGCGCCTCACGCAGAGCGCGCTCTTCGAGCACACGGCGTTCCTCGTGCGCGATGCCGTCCGGCAGGTGCAGTTCCTTGATCGCCACGAAGCGTCCGATGTGACGGTCCTGGGCGCGCCAGACGATGCCCATGCCGCCCCGACCGAGCTCCGCGATCAGGGCGTACCTGCCCGCGATGATGCGTGGTTCGACAGCCTGTCCGTGCAACGTGCGCTCCTACAAACCTCGGAACCGGGGGCGTTGACGGTACTTCAGACCCGCCACACGGAGGATCGGTTCCTAGGCTTCCGGTGCTACAACCAGTTCGTGACCTGCGGCACGCAAGGCGAGCACCGCGCGCCCCAGATCCTTGTGCTTCACCAACAGGTGGTCCGTGTCGTAAGTGGACAACGCGAACAGCGAGACGCCCGCCGCCGCCAGTTCACCCGCCAGAGCAGCCATGATGCCGGTGAGCGTGAACTCCAGGGGCCCGCGCACGGTCAGCAGCCGCCAGCCCTTTTCCGCCGTGTCACCGTCCATTGCGAACGACGCGGGCGCGATGATCGACAGCTCGGCCGGGGTCCTGGTCACGGAGACCAGGACGTCGGTGAGGTCGAGCAGCCCGCTGGGGACAGGCGCGTCGGGTGCCAGGCGAGTGACCGCGTATTCGCCGGGCCGGACGTCCACGATGAGCCGCTTCATGGCGTCAGCCTTCAACCACGAGTGGGCTGGAGGCAACTTCCGTGCCGTCCGGGAGTGTCGAGATGACGAAGTCCGCGAACGCGTTGGGCGCCGCCTTCGTCAGTTCGCGCAGGCACGCGATGGCGAGCTCGCGCAGTTCGACGTTGATGTGCTCGGTCGCGCGCATCGCGATGAAGTGGCGCCACGAGCGGTAGTTGCCCGTCACGACGATCTCGGTGCCGGTGGCGTTGGGCAGCACGGACCGTGCGATCTGCCGGGCGCGCCGGCCGTTCACGGTCTTCTCGAGGCTCTGCACCAGGTCCTCGTACGCCTTGAGGCTCGCGTCGGTCGCGGCGACGAACCGGGCGTGCAGCTCGGGGTCCTGTGCGATCAGGTCCGGTTCCACGACGTCGGTCGGGTCGGTGCGCTGGGAGAGCTGCGAGTACGAGAAGTGCCGGTGCCGGATCAACTCGTGGGTGAGCGAGCGCGGCAGCTCGGTCAGGTACAGCGAGGCGCTGCCGTGCTCGAACGCGGCGAGGTGCCCGACGTCGAGCAGGTGGTGCAGGAACGTCGCGTTGGTGTTCGTCATGGGGTTCGAGCGGTCCCACGACTGGTAGCAGGCCCGGCCGGCGAACTCGACGAGCGCCGCGCCGCCGTCCGCGTCGGTCGTCCACGGCACGTCGTCCGGCGCGATGAACTCGGTCTTGGCCACCAAACGCACTCTCGGCATGGGCCGACACTAGTCCTGACGCCACGCGGCGGTTGCACGATGTCGGATATGACGTCATAGTGGTGTCATGGATCTGTCGCCGTACATCGCGTCACTGCGCGAGGACCTGGCGACGGCCGCATCCGCGGGGGACGAGAACACCCGCCGCACGGCCGCCGCACTGTCCGCAGCGCTCGAGCCAGCCGCGCGACTGGCGATCATGAACGCACTGTCCGACCTGGCCGCGGAGGTCACCGCCTCCCTGGAAGGCCAGGTCGTGGACGTTCGCCTGTCCGGTCGTGACGTCCAGGTGGTCGTCACGGGATCGGCGGAACCGGAGCCGGAACCCGCTCCGCGTCACGAGATGCCGAACTTCGGCATGGGTGACGCCACGGGTGACATCAGCCGCATCACGCTGCGCATGATCAACGAGCTCAAGTCGAAGGCCGAGGCCGCCGCGTCGGCTCAGGGCATGTCGCTGAACTCGTTCATCCAGCAGGCCGTGGGCGGCGCGGTGCACGGCAAGCACAAGCAGCAGCACAAGGGGTGGAGCGGAAACGCCGGCTCGGGCTCGCGCGTCCGCGGATGGGTGCAGGGGTGAGCGGGATGACAGAGCCGACAGACAGCGAACCGTCCGGCGTCGTGCGCCAGCAGAGCTTCGAGTTCGCGGGCGTGGCCGAGATCGACATCTCACTGCTCAGCGGCCGCGTGCAGGTGCAGCTGGTCGACGGCACCGGCGTGCACGTCGAAGTGCGGCACGACCCGAACGCGGGCAACTCGTGGACCGAGGGCCTGTCCAGCGTGCTGAGCTGGGTCAGCGGCCAGCTCGGCCCTGACAAGACCGCTCCCGCGGCAGGCCCCGAGGAGGCTGTGCGCGACGCACGCGTCGAACTGCTGGGCAACCGCTTGCGCATCGAGTCGTCGAAGGCGCTGCCGTTGCGTGCGGTGCCTCTGTCCGTGGTGGTGACGGCTCCCGTGGGGTCGCACGTGTCGTCACGGACCGGTGCGGCTGACGTCGTCGTGACGGGCGGTGCGGGTCGTCTGGACCTGAACACCGGCACGGGCAGCGTGTCCGCGGACCGCGCGACCGGCGAGGCCAAGGTGAACTCGGGCGCCGGCACCGTGCGCCTGGGCACGATGCTCTCGACGCTGAAGGCCAAGACGGGCAGCGGCGACGTCGAGGTGTCGTCGGTCGGCGGCACCAGCACGCTGATCACCGGGACCGGTGACGTGTGGCTGGGCGCCGTGCAGGGCAACGTCCAGGTCCGCACCGGCAGCGGCGATCTGACCGTGGCCGACGCGGCCTCCGGCGAGATCCAGCTCGGCACGGGCTCGGGCCACATCCGCGTCGGCATCCGGCAGGGCACGCTCGCGCGGGTCGACCTGGTGTCCACGTCCGGCACCGCGCGCAGCGACTTCGACGTCTCGTCGCAGCCGCTGGGCGACGCCGCCCTGACGGTCACGGGCCGCACGGGCAGCGGCAACGCACTGGTGACCGCCGCTTCGAACTGACCGGGGGGTCGAAAAGGCGCACGCGGGGCGCTTTCGTGCGGGCACACCGCACGAAAGCGCCCCGCGTGCGGCGAAAGAAGGGGCGGCTAAGGCTCCTGGAACGGTTTGGAGCCGCCGGGGACGTCGTCCGGGAAGAGCGGGCAGCGCAGCTCACCGGTCAGGAACTTCCTGATGAAACTCGAGAAGCTGCCGGCATAGGACCACTTCTCCCGCATGTCCGTGATCATCACGGTCCACTCGTCCGGCTCGCCCAGGGTGTACCAGAGGCAATGGTCGCCGTTCACCGTCATGCCCCAGGGCAGCAGGCCCGGGGAGTCCGGGTGCGCCTGCAGCCCCGGCTGGCGCCGCAGTGCCCGCAGCATCTTGGGCGCCGTCGACATCCAGTTCATGAAACCGGCCCGTGCCGTGGGGTGCAGGATGCGGACATAACCGCCGACGATGAGCGGTGGGTAGGCCTCGGCCAGGTGCACGAAATCGCTGGGCAGCGCGGTGCCGACCCGGCCTTTGACCGCGTCCCAGTCAACCGGGTCAGGACGCCGTTCTGGCGCTCCCAGCAGATCGATCCACTCGTCAGGCGGCACCGTTCACCTCCGTGACCCTCAAGCATCGCCTGTGGCACTAGGGATTCGGTTGTACCGCAGTCCGGCCACGACCAGTGAGACGACGGCGTCGAACTCGTCCTGGATGTGAGGATTCCCCCACTCCTGGGCGTGAGCCGGGTGGTGGAACATCTGCGTCGCGTCCCACACCGCCTGCGCCGTCCTCTGGATGTCGTCGGTCACGAACTCGCGGGTTTCCACTCCGGCCGAGATGATGCGCGCGATCTGCCCCACCAGGTGGCCGAGGTGGTACTCGGGGATGATGCGGCTCTCGCTCACCAGCACCTTGAACGTCGCGAACAGCTCGGGTTCGTCGACGTGGGAAAGCCGCTTCCGGTCGAACAGGTGCTGCAACCAGGCCCTCAGGTTGTCCGCCGCGCTCGCTCCGGCGTCGAGGACCGACTCCATCTCCACGTGGATCGCGTCGAGCCAGCGCCGTGTCACGGCCTCGCGCAACGCGGCCTTCGTCGGGAAGTGGCGGTAGACGCTGCCGTGGCTGACCCCGAGGGCCTTGGCGACGTCGACGACGGTCGCCTTGGCCGGGCCGTACCTGCGCAGCACCTCTTCGGTCGCCGCGAGGATCGCCTCGCCGGTCAACGCCTCCGCCACGTCATCTCACCTCTCGCTGTCCAGCATCGCCATCTGCGCGGCCGCGTAGCGCGTGCCCGCGGCGGCCCCGACGGGAACAACAGCGTCGATCTCCTGCAGTTCCTGCTCGGTGAACGTCACGCCGACGGCACCGATCGCCTCGTTCAGCCTCGCACGCTTCGTCGTGCCGACGAGAGGCACCACGTCCTCACCGCGTGCCGCGACCCAGGCGATCGCGAGTTGCGCGACCGTCACGCCCTTGCTCGCGGCGATCTCGCCGAGCTTCTCGACGAGCGCGGCGTTGCGGGCCAGGTTGTCGCCCTGGAACCGGGGTGCGTGGCCACGCCAGTCACCGGCGTCGAGGGTGAGCGGGGTGGACGAGATCAGGCCGCGCGACAGCACGCCGTACGCGGTGATGCTGATCCCGAGCTCGCGCGTGACCTGCAGGATCTCCCGCTCGACATTGCGCTCCAACAGGCCGTACTCGATCTGCAGGTCGGCGATGGGGTGCACGGCGTGGGCGCGGCGGATGGTGTCGGCGCCCACCTCGCTCAGGCCGATGTGCCGGACGCGGCCCTTGTCGATCTGCTCGGCGATGGCGCCGATGGTGTCCTCGATCGGCACGTCCGGGTCGAGCCGGGCCGGTCGGTAGACGTCGACGTGGTCGGTGCCGAGTCGCTGCAGCGAGTACGCGAGGGAGTTGGCGACCGCGACGGGCCTCGTGTCGAACCCGAGGAACACGCCGTCGGCGTCCCGCATGCCGCCGAACTTGACGCTGAGCTGCACCTCGTCACGACGGCCCTTGACGGCCTCGGCGATGAGCATCTCGTTGTGGCCCTGGCCGTAGAAGTCGCCGGTGTCGAGCAGCGTGACGCCCGCGTCGAGGGCGGTGTGGATGGTCGCGATGCTCTCGTCCCGGTCGGCCGGGCCGTAGGCGTTGGACATGCCCATGCAGCCCAGGCCGATGGCGGACACGACCGGGCCGGTGGCTCCGAGCTGACGCTTCTGCATTTTCGAACCCCTTCGTCTTCGGTGGGTTCCAGCCTGCCCGATCAGCTGACAGATTTCAATATCTGTCAGTCCATAGTTGTCCGCCCGATTGACAAAAGAGTTTTGAACGTTCAAAGTCTTTTTTGAGATGAGAGACGTGATCTATCTGGACCGGATGGAGCAGGCCGAGACCCTGCTCAAGCCGCAGCGCGTGGAGGTGCTGCGGCAGCTCGCCGCGCCGAGCTCGTGCACCGAGGTCGCCGAGGTCCTCGACCAGACGCCGCAGCGCGTGCACTACCACGTCAAACAGCTGGTCAAGGCCGGGCTGGCGACCCAGGTGTCGGAACGGAAGGTGCGCGGCGTCCAGGAAGGCCTCTACCAGGCCGTGGCGCGGTCGTACTGGCTGTCACCGCGGCTGGTCGGCCGGATCGGGTCGCGCGACGAGCTCGCGCTGGGCCACCTCGTCGACCTCGCCGAGCAGATCCAGGTCGACGTGGCGGCGCTGGACCGGTCGAGCGAACTGCCGTCCATCGGCGTGTCCGGCGAGATCCGGGTGCCGCCGGAGGAACGGCAGCAGTTCCTGGCCGAGCTGCAGACGACGTTGCAGGACCTCTTCACCCGATACGGCGGCGCGGAGGGGGATGCGTTCCGCATCGCGCTCGCCTGCTACCCCAAAGGAGAAGACCGATGAGCACCGGAACCGTCCGCGTCCGCACGTCCGCGCCCGCCGAGAGGATCTACCGGGCGTTGACGACGGCCGACGACCTGCGGGTGTGGCTGGCCGAGCACGCGCACGTGGACCTGGAGCGCGGCGAGTACGAGTTCTGGGGGCGCCACACACCGGAGGGCGAACGCGGCCGGCAGAAGCTGCTGGGCTTCGACGACAGGTCGGTGCGCTACTCGTGGTTCCTGTACGGCACCGAGTACGCGGTCGAGCTCGGCGTCGAGGAACGCGACGGCGAAACGGTCATCGCGGCGACGCAGTCCCCTTACCCGGAGTGGGGCGACGGCAAGGAGGAGTCGGAGATCCTGCTGACGTTCTGGCCGCTGGTGCTGGGCAACCTGGTCGAGCACGTCGAGGGCCGGCCGGTGCTGGGGTTCTGCGACTTCACGTCGCCCGAGCAGCGGTTCGAGTTCGACATCGCGGCGTCACCGGCGGCCATCGTCGACGCGCTGACCGATCCCGCCGTGTTCGCGCGGTGGTTCGGGGCCCGCATGGAGATCGAGCCGCACGTCGGCGGCCGGTGGGCGATGGGAAGCCTCGCGGAGGAGGAGAACCCCGCGAAGGTCATCGCGCTCGACGAGTCGAACTTCGCGCTGGAGTTCCCCGGCGGGATGGTGTCGTCGTGGGAGCTGAAGGGTTCGGAGGGCAAGACGCGGCTGACGTTCGTGCAGAGCGGCTTCGACACGTCGAACCCGCCCTACGGGCCGTGGATGGGCTGGCTCAGCGGGTTCGCGGACCTGCGCCGGATGCTGGAACTGCCCGGCTGGCGCCCGATGTGGCACTCGTACGACATCCCCGGCGTGCCCGACGGGGTCCTCGTTCTCGAATGAACGGGCGTGAAACGTTCGCGGTCTGACGTTGATGAGGGGAGCTTTCATAAACTTGAGGTTTATGAAAGCTCCCCTCATCAACCGTGCACGGGGCTTGAGGCGGCGACATCGCTCGAAGGTGCTCAGAACCACGCCATCACGACGGCCGGTGAGGCCGCGAGGAAGCTGAACCTCGCGAAGCGGCCCACCAGGCCGGTGGCGACGAACATCGTCGTGGACATGCCCGCGAGCCCGGCCAGCACGCTCGTCGCCATGAACGGCGGCACCCCGACCAGCGCGCTCACCCCGTGCGTGCCGGCCATCCAGTTCGGGTGCGCCTTGCACTTCACGTGGATCCAGTCGCCCCAGCGGTGCAGGCGCGTGCCGGGACCGAACCAGCGGCTGAGCTTCGAAGGTTTGCCGCTCGGCTTGCGGTGCAGGAACTTCGGCAGGTGGATGTCTCCGCGGGCGGCGTAGAAGTACAGGAGCTTGCCCAGCACCTGGCCGACGGCCACGGCGAGGCCGATGATCCAGAACGAGACGTCCGGCCAGCGCACGCAGAGTCCCAGGACGAACATCTCGATGCTGATCAGGGGAACGACGGCTGAGCCGAACGCGACCCCAAAGGTGAGGCCAACGAGGGCGAGCACGCGGCCGAGGTTACACAGATCTCAGTCGGCGAGTCGGACCTCGAGCGGCCCGGACACGCGGACCTCGCGCAACGGACGCCCGCCTGCGTCCAACGTGCGCACCGTGCCATCACCCGTCCAGCCCAGTCGTTCGTAGAAGTTCCGCGACGCCTCGTCGGCCTCCGGCACCCACGCGATGCCCCGCGTCGCGCCCGTTTCGCCGAGCCTCCGCACCGCCTCCGCGACGAGCCGGGTGCCGTGTCCGCGACGGCCCCAGCGCGGTTCCACGAGGACGCTGAGCAGCGCGGTGGTGGCGGCGTCCTCCGGCAGCGAACCGTCCGCCTTGGCGACTTCCTCGTCCGGAGCCTTACTGGCCACCACGAACCCGACGACCCACTCCCCCTCGGTCGCCTTGAGCACCGCGCCGCTCTGGACGGCCAGTGCCCAGGCCTCATCGGTGTCGAGCGCGTCGAGCACTTCGGGGGGCAGCAGTTCGGCGTAGGCGAGCCGCCACGTCTCCCGGTGGATGCGGGCGATCTCCGAAAGATCAGCAGCGGTGGCGGTGTGCACGCCGGCGTCGGCCATAAACGCAGCTTATCGACGCCGTGTCGCGGAATTGTCAGGGGTGCGTGGCACCATCGGCGACGTGCAGAGGATGAGTGCGGACGTGGCCCGTCGAATCGCCCTGGGCGCCCAGGGTTTCACCGACCTGAGGCCGTCCGCGGCCACCCGCAGGCACCTGCAGCGAGTCCTGTCCCGCGTGCAGCTGCTGCAGATCGATTCGGTGAACGTGGCCGTGCGCGCGCACTACATGCCGTTGTTCTCGCGCCTCGGCTCTTACGAGCCCACTCTGCTGGACGAGGCGGCCTGGACCCACTCCGTGCGCAAGCCGCGGTTGCTCGTGGAGACGTGGGCGCACGAGGCCTCCCTGGTGCCGGTGGCCGACTGGCCGCTGTTCCACTCCGGCGCCAAGAAGCGCGGCTGGTGGCAGAACTACCAGACGATTCTCGAACGCTCACCGCAGCTGGTCGAGGACGTCCTCGCGGCGGTGAAGGAACTGGGCCCGATCGGCGCTGGCGCCCTGGAGAAGGCCCTCATGGGCGACCGGGGCCGTGCGAAGGGCCCGTGGTGGGACTGGTCCGAGGTCAAGCGCATCTGCGAGGTCCTCTTCGGCGTGGGCGTCCTGACGACAGGTACCCGCCGTTCGTTCGAGCGCCTCTACGACCTGACCGAGCGCGTCATCCCGGCCGACGTCCTGGCCCAGAAGTGGACCGCTGACTCGGGCGCGCGCGAGCTGGTGCTGCGTTCCGCGGTCGCTCTCGGCGTGGCGACCGAACCCGACCTGCGCGACTACTACCGGCTCGACCCGCGCCGCTCCCAGGCCGCGGTGGCGTCGCTGGTGGAGGACGGAGTCCTGGAGCCGGTGGCGGTCGAGGGCTGGAAGGCCGTCGGCTACCGGCACATCGAGGCGAAGGCCCCGCGCCGGGTGGCCGGGCGCGCTCTGCTGTGCCCGTTCGACCCGCTGATCTGGGAGCGGGCACGGACCGAGCGCATCTTCGGCTTCCGGTACCGCATCGAGATCTACGTGCCGGAGCCTCGCCGGGTGCACGGGTACTACGTGTTCCCGTTCCTGCTGGACGGTGCGCTCGTGGCGCGCGTGGACATCAAGGCCGATCGTGCGGCCGGGGTGCTGCGGGTGCAGTCGGCGTGGGCCGAGGAGGGTGTCGACCGGCCACGGGTGGCGGTGGAGCTCGCCGCTGAGCTGCGGCACATGGCCGACTGGCTCGGGCTGGAGGACGTGCTGGTGGTGCAGAAGGGCGACCTGGCGGCGGAGCTGATCGCGGCCGTGCTCACCGCATAGCGAAAACCCCGGGCCAGCGGCCCGGGGTTTCGTTCACGCGTGCAGCTCGATGGCCTTGCGCATCGTCTCGCGCGCCCGCCCGCGGTCCCCCGCGACGTCGTACGCGTAGGCGAGCCGGAACCAGGCCCGCCAGTCCTCCGGCGAGGCCTCGACCTCGGCCCGCCGCTCCTCGAACCACGAGTCCGCGGCGGCCCGGTCCACCCTGCCGGACGGCCGGCGCGGCAGGTGCGACACGTCCGGCAGCAGGCCGTCCGCGTCCAGCTCGCGAGCCATCTTCTCGGTCTCCCAGCCGAACCGCAGGTTGGAGTACACGAGCCAGACCCCGAGCAGCGGCAGGATCAGCACACCGACGCCGAGCAGGACCCCGGCCACCTCGCCGGTCTGCAGCAAAGCCACAGCCCGGCCGGTGAGCAGGACGAAGTAGACCGCGAGAGCCGCGATCAGCACCCCGACGGTGATGCGGACCTTCACAGGTCGAGGTACTTGTCGAGGCCGACGGCGAGTCCGGGGCGACCGACGATCTCCCGCACGCCCAGCACCACGCCGGGCATGAAAGAGGTGCGGTGCAACGAGTCCTGGCGGATGGTCAGGGTCTCGCTCTCACCACCGAACACGACCTCCTGGTGCGCGATCATCCCGGAGATCCGCAGCGAGTGGACCCGCACACCGTCGACGGCGGCGCCACGGGCACCGGGCTCTTCCTGCGTCGTCGCGTCGGGCATCGGATCCATGCCCTCCCGCGCGGCGGCGATCAGCCGCGCGGTGTGGGCGGCCGTGCCCGAGGGGGCGTCGGCCTTGCGCGGGTGGTGCAGCTCGATGATCTCGGCCGACTCGTAGTAGCGGGCGGCGATCTCCGAGAAGCGCATCAGCAGGACGGCACCGATGCCGAAGTTCGGCGCCACCAGCACGCCGACGTCCGGACGGTCCGCGAGCAGCGCCGCGACCGCGTCCAGCTTGGCCTGGTCGAAGCCGGAAGTGCCGACCACGCAATGGATTCCGCCGGCGACGCAGAACTCCAGGTTCCCCATCACCACGTCGGGGTGCGTGAAGTCGACGACGACCTGGACACCGGCGTCGACGAGCGTGGACAACGGGTCGTCGGCGTCGATCGCCGCCACGACCTCCATGTCCTTCGCGGCCTCGACCGCGCGGACCACCTCGGAACCCATGCGGCCCCGCGCGCCGAGAACTCCGACGCGAATCATGCAATCACCTCGTGTACCTGGTCCGGCAGATCGTCGGCGTGATCGTAAGGGCCCACCACCGCCGCGGCGACGGGCCTGCGCAGCAGCTCACGTGCGAGCAACGCCACCTCGTCGGAAGTGACGGCGTCGATGCGCGCAAGCGTCGCTTCGACGCTCAGGTGGTCGCCGTAGTTCAGTTCGGACTTGCCGATGCGCGACATCCGGGAACTGGTGTCCTCCAGACCCAGGACGAGTGCGCCGCGCAGCTGCCCCTTGCCGCGCGCCACTTCCGCGTCCGACAGGCCACCGCGTGCGACGTCCACGAGCACCTCGCGGATGACGCCGGCGGTCTCTCCCAACCGGTCCGGCTGACAGCCCGCGTAGACGGCGAACGTGCCGGTGTCCGCGTAGAGGCCGACCGACGAGTACACCTGGTACGCCAGGCCTCGCCGTTCGCGCACTTCCTGGAACAACCGGGAGCTCATGCCGCCGCCGATGGCCGCGTTCAGCACGTTCAACGCGAAGCGGCGCTCGTCGTGGCGGTCGAGACCGCGCATGCCGAGCATCATGTGCGCCTGCTCGGTGTCGTCGGTGTGCAGCACCAGCTTGCGGGCGTCGGCGATGCGCGCGCGACCCGCTCGTGGCGCCACCGCGCTGCCCTCCCGCGACAGCCGGTCGCCGACGGCTTTGCGCACCAGACGCATCACGTGCGTGTGCTCGATGTTGCCCGCGACGGAGAACACCATGCGCGGCAACGTGTAGCGCTTCTTGTAGAACGAGTAGAGCGCATCTCGTTCCATGTCCTGAATGGACTTCTCGGTGCCGAGAACGGGACGCCCCAACGCATGCGCGCCGAAGATCGCCTCGATGAACGCGTCGTGCAGCAGGTCCTCGGGGTCGTCGTCGCGCATCGCGATCTCCTCGAGCACGACACCGCGTTCGGTCTCGAAGTCACGCGGACCGCAGATCGCCTCGAACACCACGTCCGCCACCAGGTCCACCGCCAGCGGCAGGTCCTCGTCGAGGACGTGCGCGTAGTAGCAGGTGTGCTCCTTCGCGGTGAACGCGTTCAGCTCGCCGCCGACCGCGTCGATCTCCTCCGCGATGGCCGCCGCCGTGCGCCGCGCGGTTCCCTTGAACAGCAGGTGTTCCAGGTAGTGCGCGGCACCCGCGACCTCGGGCCGTTCGTCACGGGACCCGACCTGCACCCACAGCCCGACCGAGGCGGACCGCACGCCGGGGATGCGCTCGGTGATGACCCGCAGGCCCGAGGGCAGCATGCTGCGCCGCACCTCGGACCCCGCGGACATCTCGAGCACCCGCGTGCTGCCCGGCCGCTGGAGGTGCCCAGGAGTTCCGGTACGCGGACGGCCGCGGGTGGATGCACCCGCGGCCGTCACGTTGTTGTCTGTCGTGCTCACTGCGCGGGAGTCGCCTCAGCAGCCTCGGCGGCCTCGGCGGCCTCCGGGGCGTCAGCCGGCTTGGCAGCGTCGTCCGACACGACGATCAGGCTGATCTTGCCGCGCTGGTCGATGTCGGCGATCTCGACGCGGAGCTTGTCGCCGATGTTGACGACGTCCTCCACCTTCGCGATGCGCTTGCCGTTGCCCAGCTTCGAGATGTGGACGAGGCCGTCCTTGCCGGGCAGCAGCGAGACGAACGCGCCGAACGCGGCCGTCTTCACCACGGTGCCCAGGAAGCGCTCGCCGACCTTCGGCAGCTGCGGGTTCGCGATCGCGTTGATCATGCCGATCGCGGCCTCGGCCGAGGGGCCGTCCGCCGCACCGACGTAGATCGTGCCGTCGTCCTCGATGGAGATGTCGGCACCGGTCTGCTCGGTGATCGAGTTGATCATCTTGCCCTTCGGGCCGATGACCTCGCCGATCTTGTCGGTCGGGATCTTGACCGACGTCACGCGCGGAGCGAAGGCGCTCATCTCGTCCGGGTCGGAGATGGCCTCGGCCATGACCTCCAGGATGGTGTAGCGCGCGTCGCGGGCCTGGCCCAGCGCCGCCGCCAGCACCTCGGACGGGATGCCGTCGAGCTTCGTGTCGAGCTGCAGCGCCGTCACGAACTCCTTGGTGCCCGCGACCTTGAAGTCCATGTCGCCGAACGCGTCCTCGGCACCGAGGATGTCGGTCAGCGCCACGTAGCGGGTCTCACCGTCGACCTCGTCGGAGACGAGACCCATAGCGATGCCGGAGACCGGCGCCTTCAGCGGGACACCCGCGTTGAGCAGCGACAGCGTCGAGGCGCAGACGGAGCCCATGGACGTCGAGCCGTTGGAGCTCAGCGCCTCGGACACCTGGCGGATCGCGTAGGGGAACTCCTCGCGCTTGGGCAGCACGGGCATGATCGCCCGCTCGGCCAGCGCGCCGTGGCCGATCTCGCGGCGCTTCGGCGAACCCACGCGGCCGGTCTCACCGGTCGAGTAGGGCGGGAAGTTGTAGTGGTGCAGGTAGCGCTTGTGCGTCTCCGGGGCGAGCGAGTCGATCTGCTGCTCCATGCGCAGCATGTTCAGCGTGGTGACACCCAGGATCTGGGTCTCGCCGCGCTCGAACAGCGCCGAGCCGTGCGTCCTCGGGATCACGGCCACCTCGGCACCGAGGTCACGGATGTCCGTGAGGCCACGGCCGTCGATGCGGACGTTGTCGCGCAGGATGCGCTGGCGCACGAGCTTCTTGGTCAGCGAGCGGAACGCGGCGCCGACCTCCTTCTCGCGACCCTCGAACTGCTCGGCCAGCTTCTCCAGCGTGGCGGCCTTGATCTCGTCCAGCTTGGACTCGCGCTCGGCCTTGCCCGCGATGGTCAGCGCCTGCGCGAGCTCGCCGGAAGCGGAGCCCTCGACGGCCTCGAACGCGTCGGCCTGGTAGGCCGGGTACGTCGGGTAGTCGCCGGTGGCCTTCGCGGCGACCTGGGCGAGCTGCGCCTGGGCCTCGCAGAGGACCTTGATGAACGGCTTGGCGGCCTCGAGGCCCGCGGCCACGACCTCTTCGGTCGGGGCGGTGGCACCCTCGGCGATCATGTCGATCACGTTGTCGGTGGCCTCGGCCTCGACCATCATGATCGCGACGTCGCCGGAGTCGACCACGCGGCCCGCGACGACCATGTCGAACACGGCCTTCTCGAGCTGCTCGTAGGTCGGGAACGCGACCCACTGGCCCTCGATCAGAGCGACGCGGACGCCACCGATCGGGCCGGAGAACGGCAGACCCGCGAGCTGCGTCGACGCGGACGCGGCGTTGATCGCCACGACGTCGTACAGGTCCTTCGGGTTCAGGCTCATCACCGTGATGACGACCTGGATCTCGTTGCGCAGGCCGTCCACGAAGGACGGGCGCAGCGGACGGTCGATCAGGCGGCAGGTGAGGATGGCGTCCGTGCTGGGACGGCCCTCACGCCGGAAGAACGAGCCGGGGATGCGGCCCGCGGCGTACATGCGCTCCTCGACGTCCACCGTGAGGGGGAAGAAGTCGAAGTGCTCCTTGGGGTGCTTCGACGCCGTCGTGGCGCTCAGAAGCATGGTCTCGTCGTCCAGGTACGCCACCACGCTGCCGGCGGCCTGACGCGCGAGGCGCCCGGTCTCGAAGCGGATGGTGCGCGAGCCGAACTTGCCGTTGTCGATAACGGCAGTCGCCTCGTGGACCTCGATGTCCGTCATTTACTTGTTACTCCTCGTCTTTTGGACGCCGCTCACGCGATTTGACGAGGCCGGTCTTCGATCGAAGTCCCCTGGGGCGTTTCCACCAGGAGGCCACTACCGAGGACCGGCGCGGAAACTTGCTTCGCGCGATGCGGGTCCTGATGTTTCGTTCCTCTTTGCAACCAGGGATCTGTATACACCCGGTTGTACGCCGAGGGGGAGTGACCGGCCGGTCACTCCCCCTCGGCAAGTATCACCTGCGCAGACCGAGGCGCTGGATCAGCGCGCGGTAGCGGTTGATGTCCACCTTGGTCAAGTAGTTCAGCAGACGGCGGCGACGGCCGACCATCAGCAGAAGACCACGGCGGGAGTGGTGGTCGTGCTTGTGCTGCTTGAGGTGCTCCGTGAGGTCAGCGATGCGCTTGCTCAGCAGGGCGACCTGCGCCTCGGTCGAGCCCGTGTCCGAGTCGTGCAGACCGTACTCACCGAGGATGGACGTCTTCTGTTCCGTGGACAGTGCCACTAGGTACTTCTCCTACTTGTTGAGGTCCGTGCGGCCCCACGCCGCCGAATTGCTGGCGGGGGTAGCCGGTACTGGCCGCCACGGACCGCAGCCAGACCCAACTGCGAAGGCTATCAGGCACTCTGCTCAGCGGCGCGCTGACGTGCGCAACCCCACCCGGTCAACGGGTGTGTGGACGCCGTCGGCGCTGCTCACGAGTACTGCTTCGGACGGTTGCCACGGGCTGCTCAGGAACTCCGGCACGGCCTGCCCTTTGTACCCGTATGCCACCGTCAGGTGCGCGGACCAATTGTCGTTCGCGCCCGCTGCTCTTGCCAACCGATTTAAGTCACCGTCTATTCCCGCCCACAGGACCTTGCCGCGGAAGTCGCCGAAGTCCCGGAGCCGGATTTCGGGCACCTCGTGGCCCTCCAGGGCCTTGAAGCGTTCCTCATCTGCGGTTTCACCGTGGAAGCACAACGTGATGTGCCACTTCTCCGGCTTCGTCCACTCCAGGTCGAGACCTCGGTCCAGCACGGCGTCGAGCTCGTCGACCACGTGCCGGGGCGGGTACAGCGCGGTGAAGAACTTCACCTGCTGTTCGCGGCCCGGATGGCCCGGCGGAACAGCTCGGCGATCGCCGGGAAGTCCTCGTGCAGCAGGTCGGCGGCCTGCTGCAGCTCGATCCGGTCGGCGACCCTGCGCAGCACCGGGTACGCGACGCTCTCGTCCCCGTTGACCGGAAACGAGTCGCGCGACACCGTCGGCTTGGAGTCACGCACGTCGTCGAGCGCGCGCTGCAACGCCTCCGGCGCCCCCGTCGCCACGTCCGGCGTGAGGACCTTGCGCTCCAGCATGATCATCCGGGCGAGCACGGAGGGGTTGCCGATCTTGGCGCGACGGCCGCTCATGACCTGGCTCAGCATCGGCGCGCTGATCCCGAGCACGTCCGCGAGCTGAGCCTGGGACACGTTGAAGGCCACGACCAACCGGCGCACGCGGTCACCCAGCGGCTCCCCGTACCACTCCCGTTGCAGGGCGAGGTTGCGCTGAACGATCTTGTGGTCCTCCACCTTGGCCTCTCCGGTAGCCCTCAGTCCGACCCGCATCCTGCCAGGCCGCGGGCGTGCAGACGCCCGCTTCGCCCAATCTGACGGTCACGACTCGGTCAGCAGTTCCCTCGTTCGGTCTACATCTCGATGCATTTGTTCGAGCAGGGCTTCGACGGAGTCGTACTTCTCCATCTCGCGCAGCCTTTCGACGAAGTCGACGGCCACGCGCTGGCCGTAATAGTCCTCGTCCACGTCCAGCACGAACGCCTCCACACGACGCTCACGGCCGGAGAACGTCGGGTTGGTCCCCACCGACACGGCGGCCTTGAGCGTCTTGCCCTTGGCGTCGGTGAACCAGCACGCGTAGATGCCGTCCGCGGGCACCGCCGCGAACTTGGGCGTGGACAGGTTGGCGGTCGGGAACCCGAGGTCCTTGCCGCGCCCGTCGCCCTTGACGACGATCCCCTCGAGCCGGTGCGGCCGGCCCAGCGCCTCGGCCGCCGCCTTCACGTCGCCGGCGTCGATGCACGCCCGGATGTAGGTCGACGAGTACGTCACGTCGTCTGCGGACACCAGATCAGCCCCCTCGGTCACGAACCCGAACCGCTGCCCGAGCTGGCGCAGCATCGCGACGTTACCGGCCGCCTTGTGCCCGAAGCTGAAGTTCTCACCCACCACGACAGCCGCGGCGTGCAACTTCTCGACGAGCACCTCGTGGACGAACTGGTCCGCGGGCATCCGGCTGGTCTCGAGGCTGAACGGCACCACCACGAAGTGGTCCACCCCCAGCTGCTCGACCAGCTCCGCCCGGCGCCGCAGCGTGGTGAGCTGCGCGGGGTGGCTGCCGGGCCGCACCACCTCGGACGGGTGGGGGTCGAAGGTCATCAGCACGCTCGGCAGGCCGCGCTCACGTGCGAGCTCGACGGCTCGGCCGATGAGGGCCTGGTGGCCATTGTGGACACCGTCGAACACACCGATGGTGACGACGCAGCGGCCCCAGCCGCCGGGAAGGTGGTCTAGTCCGCGCCAGCGTTGCACGGTGATCAGCCTACGGCGCTGGCCCCGCCGGGTGCCCGCCCGCCTCGCAAGCGGTCCGGACTCGGTCACGGCGTCACTCGGCCGGACTCAGGACCACCACGGGCTTGCACGCGGCGCCCTCGTCCTTGACGAGCGCGATCACGTGCCCGTCCGGCCCGAACACCCCGTAGGTGCCGTCGATCCCGCCGGCGCGCAGCCGCTGCCCGTGCGACAGCGCCGAAGCCTCGTTCGGGTCGATCTCGCGGCGCGGGAACGCCGTGGCGACCGCGGAGTCCAGGTCCAGCGACAGGCCGGGCGTCTCCTCCAGCTGCGCCAGGGTCTTGGCCACGCGGAGGTCGAACGGCCCGACCCTCGTGCGCCGCAACGCCCCGAGGTGCCCGCCGACGCCGAGTGCGGCGCCCAGGTCGCGGGCCAACGCGCGCACATAGGTTCCGGACGAGCACTCGACCATCACGTCGAGCAGCACCGTCTTGTCCTCACGGCGCGTGAACAGCACGTCGAACCGATGCACGGTCACCGGCCGTGCGGGGATCTCGACGTCTTCACCGGCGCGCACGCGGGCGTAGGCGCGCTTGCCGTCGATCTTCACCGCGGAGACGGACGACGGCACCTGCTGGATCGGGCCGGTCAGCTTCGCGATCTCGGCGGCGACGGCGTCGTCCTCGACGGCGGAGGCGTCCTCAGTGGACAGCACCTCGCCCTCGGCGTCGTCCGTGGTGGTGGACGCGCCGAGCACGATCGTCGCGAGGTAGGCCTTGCTGTCGAGGGCGAGGTGGCCCAGGAGTTTCGTCGCGCGCTCGATGCCGAGCACGAGCACGCCGGTCGCCATCGGGTCGAGCGTGCCGGCGTGGCCGACCTTGCGGGTGCCGAGGATCCTGCGCACACGCGCCACCACGTCGTGCGAGGTCATGCCGTCCGGCTTGTCGACGACGACCAGGCCCGGTGCAACAGAGGGTTTCACGGCGCTGAAGCTTAAGCGACGTTCAGAGCGTCCCAACGGCGACGCCGGATCTGCACCGGCACCGTCTCCCCGCGCTCCTCCGCCTCGAACACCGCGGCACGCGCCCGACGCCACCAGACGAGCATCCGCCAGCTGCCCAGCACGAGGACGAGCACGCAGAAGCTGAACGCCACGCGGAACGCCAGAACAGGCGCCAGCACGCCCTCGACGAGGTCCAGCAGGACACCGACGCCCAGCGCGGTCATGGTCACCGCGAGGAAGCCGCCGACGTTGACCAGACCGCTCGCGGTGGACTGCCGGTGCGACGGGTTGTAGTCGCGGGCGAGAGCGAACGCCACGCCCGAGATCGGCCCGCCGACGGTGAGCACGAGGAACACCACGGCGATGACCGGCGTCGGCACGTGCCCGCCCGGCCACAGCAGCAGCACGCCCCACCCGGTGAACGCGAACGCCAGGAACCCGACCGAGATCGGCATGCGCCACTCGGGGTTGCGCGAGAACAACCCGCCGATGACCGGGCTCGCCACGATCGCGCCGATGACGAGCAGCCCGAGCGTGGAGGACGCGGCACGCGGCGACATCCCCTGCGCCTGCACGAGGTACGGGTACCCCCACAGCAGACCGATGACGGCGGGCGTCGACATGGTGCTGAAGTGCGCCCAGAACCCGAGCCGGGTGCCGGGCACGCTCCACGCCTGCCGCACCTTCGGCCAGATCTTCTTGAACGGCACGACTTCCGGCTTCGGCGCGATGAACCCCGCCGGCACGTCGCGCACCCGCAGGAACGCCACGACCGAGTAGAGCGCGGTGAGGCCGCCCGCGATGAGGAACGCCCACGTCCACCCGATCGAGCCGAGCATGAGCGTCAACGGCACCGTGGCGACGAGGTTGCCGACACCGCCGATCGCGGCCGTGACCGCGACGACGAGCGAGTACTGGCGCGGCGGGAAGTGCGTCGCGACGAGGCGGATCACGCTGATGAACGTCATCGCGTCGCCCATGCCCAGCACGGCCCGTGCGGCGAGTCCGAGGCCGTACGAGTCAGCGATGGCGAAGAGCACCTGGCCGGTGCCCATGAGCAGGGCGGCGACGGTGAGCACCCGGCGTGGCCCGTAACGGTCCACGAGCAGGCCCGTGGGGATCTGCATGAGGGCGTAGACACCGATCTGCAGCACGGTGAACACACCGAGCTGAGCGGGTCCGAGTCCGAAGCGTTCGCTCGCCTCCAACCCGGCCACGCCGAGCGTGGTGCGGTGGAACAGGGCGGCGAAGTAGACGAAGACGGCGGTGGTCCAGATCAGCCACGAGGTACGGGTGGCGCGATCGACCGGCGGCAAGGCGCACTCTCCCAAGCTGGAGGTAGGCAGACATTAGTTACATCGCCTAAACAACCTTCTTGGTAACGATTTCATGCCGTGAGTTCGGCCACAGGGACTAACGGACGGCGCCCTCGACCGCCCAGTCCCCCGACCGCGTACGCCACACCACCGCCACCAGCCGCAGCACCATGAACGCCGACAGCCCCGTCCAGATGCCGGCGAGCCCCCACTCGAACGCGTACGAGGCCCACACCAGCGGCAGGAACCCGATCACCGCCGAGCCGAGCGTCGCCGTCCTCATGAACTTCACGTCGCCGGCACCCAGCAGCACCCCGTCCAACGCGAACACCACACCCGCGATCGGTTGCAGTGCGACGAAGAACCACCACGCGTTCGGGATCTCGCCGAGCACGCCGGCGTCCGTCGTGAACGCCCGCGGCAGCACGGTGTACAACGCCGCGAACACGACCCCGAGCCCGATGCCGAACACCAGCCCGTACCGCGTGATCTGCCAGGCGAGCTTCTCCGCCTCCCGGCGCCGCGACGCTCCCAGAGCCGCGCCGACGAGCGACTGCGCCGCGATCGCCAGCGAGTCGAGCACGAGCGCGAGGAACGTCCACAGCTGCAACACGACCTGATGCGCACCCAGCGCGCCGACGGATGTCCGTGCCGCCACGGAGGCCGCGCTGATGAAGCACGCCTGGAACGCCAGGCTCCGCAACACCAGATCGCGCCCCATGCCGAGCTGCGCGCGCATGGCCGTCCACTGCGGCTTCAACGACACGTGTTCCGCGAACAGCGCCTTGAAGAACAGCCCGGCCGAGAGCACCTGCGCCACGACGTTCGCGATCGCCGAGCCCTCAAGCCCCCAGCCGGCGCCGTAGACGAGCGCGGGACACAACACCGCGCTGATGCCGTTGCCGATCAGGATGTACTTGAGTGGCCGCTTGGTCTCCTGGACACCGCGCATCCACCCGTTGCCGGCCATCGTGACGAGGATGAACGGCGCGCCGAACAACGCGATGCGCACCCACTCCACCGCCGCGTCCGCCACGGCTCCGGGCCCGGCGAGCAGCTCCGCCAGCGGCCGCGCGAACAGCTGCCCCAGAAGCACCACGAGCACACCGGCGGCCAGCGCCAGCCACGTCGCCTGCACGCCCTCCTCGACGGCCTCCTGACGCCGCCCAGCCCCGTGCAACCGAGCCGTGCGCGCCGTCGTGCCGTACGAGAGGAACGTCAGCTGCGTCGACACCTGCGTGAGCAACACACCGCCGAGAGCCAGCCCAGCGAGCGGTAACGCCCCAAGATGGCCCACGACAGCCGTGTCGACGAGCACGTACAACGGCTCGGCCGCCAGCACCCCCAGGGCGGGCACCGCCAGCCCGATCACCCGCCGAGCGGGAACCCGATCCTCCACCAGACGAACTTATGCGCCCACAGGCGCTGCCGTCCGGTGATGGCGGCCACTCACGACCGTTGGGGCAACCCGAACACCTGCTCGCGCGCCACGGCCAGGGCCGAGTGCAGCGCACCCGCCCGCACCGGGTTCGCGGTGATCTGCGCGAGGTGCACCGGCGTCCGCGGCACGACCAGCTTCAGCAGCTCGGCCGCCACCAGCTCGCACAACGTCTCGCCGCCCGCGTGCGCCACCGCACCGGACAGCAGCACCAGTTCGGGGTCGAGCACGCACACGACGTTCGCCAGCCCGAGTGCTATCCGGTGCGCCAGCGCCGTGAGGAACGCGCGCCCCTCGGTACCGGCGTTCAGCGCGTGCGCGACGGCTTCCAGTCCGGACGACTCGGTGATGCCGTGCTCGGCTGCGAGCGCCACGATCGCCTCGCTGTCGACCTGGTCGCCGTAGCGCCCACCGGGCACCTGCATCGAGTCGATCTCACCCGCGCCGCCCGTGACGCCACGCAGCAGCGTGCCGTTGACCACGACCGCCGAGCCGATCTCGTCCGCGGGCCAGAACAGCACGAAGTTGCGCACCCCTGCCGCCCGGCCGGAGCTCATCTCCTCCAGCGCGGCGAGGTTGATGTCGTTCTCGATCGACACCGACGTCCCGAGCAGCTCGCGCAACGTCGACGGCAGGTCGACGGCGGAAAGGCCGGGCAGGTGCGGCGCGAACCCGAGGTGACCGGTGGCCGGGTCGACCGCGCCCGGCGTGCCGACGACGACGTGCGACAACGCGTCGAGCGTCAGTCCGGCCAGCGCCGCCGTCTTCTGCACCGTCTCCCGGAAGATCCGGAGGGTGTTCTCCTTGGGCATCGGCGCGCTGTGCTCGGCCAGCAGCGACCCGGTGATGTCCGCGATCGCCACGTCGATCAGCTCGGCCGACAACGCCACCGCCGCCACGTAGCCGACGCCGCCGTTGACGGCCCACATCTGCGCCCGAGGCCCGCGCCCACCGCCGCGCAACCCGGTGCGGACGACCATGCCGTCCTCTTCGAGCCGCGCCAGCAGCTGGGCGGTGGCGGGCTTGGACAGCCCGATCACCTCTTCCAGCTCGGCCCGCGTCATCGCCCCGCTGCGCAGCAGGGTCTCGATCGCGGCCCGGTCGTTGATCTCCCGCAGCAGCCGCGGGCTTCCTGTCCGTGTCATGACCCCACCCGTTCCAACGCGTCCTTGAGCGCGGCAACGACCTGCTCCGCGGCCCCCTCGAACGTGAACCCGGCCGCCAGCCGGTGCCCGCCGCCCCCGAGGACCTGCGCCACCTCACGAACGTCGACCCTGCTCACGGCCCGCAGCGACACGGACCAGAACCCGGGCCTGAGCTCCTTCAACACGGCCGCGACCTCGGCCTCGGAGGCGGAGCGCACCACGTCGATCACGCTCTCCACCTCCTCGCTACGCACTCCGTGAGCGTCCTCGATGCTCACGATCGCGTGCGCGAGCCCCATGCCGTGCGCTGCCTTCTGGTCCAGCTCCGCCTTGGCCAGCACGCGCGACAGCATGCCCAGGTACGCGAACGGATGTGCGTCCATCAACGGCCGCGTAACGGCATACGCGTCCACTCCGGTCTCCAGCAGCCGTGCGGCCGTGTGGTGCGCCTCGGGCCCGGCCTTCCGGAAGCCACCGGTGTCGGTCACGAGCCCGGCGTAGATGCACCGCGCGATCGGCTCGTCGACCTCGGCGTCCATCTCGTCGAGCAGCTTGAGGGCGATGAGCGCCGTGGCCTCGGCGTGCTCGTCGATGCAGTGCAACGTCCCGTACCGCGTGTTCGACACGTGGTGGTCGACGACGATGACGGGCCCACGGCAGTTCGCGACGCGGTTCTTCAGCGGCCCGAGCCGTTCCAGGCTGCCCGTGTCCATGACGACCAGCAGTTCCGGCGCCTCGGGCACCTCGTCGCGGTGGACGAGCAGCCCGGCGGTGTCCAGCGCCTTCAGGCTCTCGGGCACGGCCTCCGGGTCGCCGAACGCCACCCGCACCGCCACACCGCGCCGGTGCAGCGCGAGTCCCACCGCCAGAGCACTCCCGAGCGTGTCAGCGTCGGGGTTGATGTGACTCAGCAAAGTCACATCGCGGGCGCCGGCCAATAACCGCGCGGCCTCGGCAATGGTCGTGCTCAGGTCGTCTGCCACAGGGAGACGTTAGCCGTTAACCGTCTCGAAGTGCTGTGCGGCACCCTCAGACAAGACAGTTTCCATCCAGTTCCGGCGCCTGTGGGCCACGTGGACCGCCGGCGAAAACCAAAGGGCGGACACGATCACCGTGTCCGCCCTGGTCACAAAAAATCCGACGAGAACTCAGTCCTCGTCGTCGTCCTCACGAGGCGCCTTGTACGGGTCGGCCTCCCCGGCGGGAGACGCCCCCGCAGACCGCCGAGCCACTTCGGCATCGGCAGCCTGAGCCTTGGCGAGCAGCTCTTCCATCCTCCGCGCCTCGTCCGGCACCGTGTCGGTCATGAACGTCAGCGTGGGCGTGAAACGAACCCCCGTCTGAGCTCCGACCATGGAGCGCAGCACGCCCTTGGCGCTCTCCAGGGCCAGTGCGGCCCCGGCGTAGTCGGGCTCCACGTTCAGGCGCTCACCGAGCACCGTGTAGTAGACGGTCGCGTCGTGCAGGTCCCCGGTCACCTTGGTGTCGGTGATCGTGACCCGGGCAAGCCGCGGATCCTTGACTTCGTGCTCCAAAGCCGAAGCGACGATCTGCGAGATCCGCTTGGCGAGCTTGCGGGCACGTGCCGTGTCGGCCACGAGCCTCCCCTTCCTAGTCGTCCTCCGGCCCGACGAATCGTGTCCGGGCGGAGAGCAATTCAAGTTCAGGTCGTCCCGCGACCAGCCTTTCACAGCCGGCTAGAACGTCCCTGACGTGCTCCAAGTCGGCGGCGACCGCCGCCACACCGATCAAGCTGCGCCGATGCAGGTCCAGGTGACCGGCCTCGGAGACAGCGACCTCGAAGCGCTTGCGCAGTTCGGCCACGACGGGCCGGACGACCGAGCGCTTCTCCTTCAACGAGTGGACGTCGCCCAGAAGCACGTCCAATTCCAGAGCACCCACGTACATGGGCAAGATCCTCCAGAAGAAAAGGGTGCGGAGCCACCGGTTAAACGGCTCCGCACCCTTCACCTACCGACTAGGCGCGCGGCTTCTCGCGCATCTCGAAGGTCTCGATGATGTCTTCCAGCTTGAGGTCGCTGTAGTTGCCGAGCGTGAGACCACACTCGAAACCTTCGCGAACCTCGGTGGCGTCGTCCTTGAACCGCTTGAGCGAGCTGATCGGGAGGTTCTCCGCGATCACCTTGCCGTCACGGAGCAGACGAGCCCTGGCGTTGCGACGGATCTCGCCCGACAGGACCATGCAACCCGCGATCGTGCCGACCTTGGAGGACTTGAAGACGTCGCGGACCTCGGCGCGGCCGAGCTGGACCTCTTCGTACTCCGGCTTGAGGAGACCCTTGAGGGCCGCCTCGATCTCGTCGATCGCCGAGTAGATGACCGTGTAGTAACGGACGTCCACACCCTCGCGGTTCGCGAGCTCGGTCGCCTTGCCCTCGGCCCGGACGTTGAAGCCCATGACGATGGCGGAACCGGCCACGGCGAGGTTGATGTCGCCTTCGGTGATGCCACCGACACCGCGGTGGATCACGCGCAGCTCGACGTCGTCGCCGACCTCGATCTTCATGAGCGCGTCCTCGAGGGCCTCGACGGTACCCGAGTTGTCACCCTTGATGATCAAGGTGAGAGCGCTGGTTTCCTTGAGCGCTGCGTCCAGGTCTTCCAGGCTGACGCGCTTGCGCTTCGCCGCGTTGGCGGCGTTGCGGGTGCGGGCCTGACGACGCTCGGCGATCTGGCGGGCGACGCGGTCCTCGTCGACGACGAGGAACGAGTCACCGGCGCGCGGCACCGAGGTCAGACCGATGACCTGCACCGGACGCGACGGGGTCGCGACGATGACGTCATCGCCGTGCTCGTCGACCATGCGGCGGACGCGACCATAGGCGTCACCCGCGACGATCGAGGAACCCACGCGCAGCGAACCGCGCTGGACGAGCACCGTGGCGACCGGACCGCGACCGCGGTCGAGGTGCGCCTCGATCGCGACACCCTGGGCCTCCATGTCCGGGTTGGCCCGGAGGTCCAGCGAGGCGTCGGCGGTCAACAGGATGGCCTCGAGGAGGCTGTCGATGTTGATGCCCTGCTTCGCGGAGATGTCGACGAACATCGTGTCGCCGCCATACTCCTCGGCGACCAGTCCGTACTCGGTGAGCTGCTGGCGGATCTTGGAGGGGTTCGCACCCTCCTTGTCGATCTTGTTGACCGCGACCACGATCGGCGCCTGAGCGGCCTGGGCGTGGTTGATCGCCTCGACCGTCTGCGGCATCACGCCGTCGTCAGCCGCGACGACGATGACCGCGATGTCGGTCGCGTTCGCACCACGAGCACGCATGGCGGTGAACGCCTCGTGACCCGGGGTGTCGATGAAGGTGATGAGCCGCGGGTTGCCCTCGAGCTCGGTCTGCACCTGGTACGCACCGATGTGCTGCGTGATGCCACCGGCCTCGCCCTCGGCCACCTTCGCCTTGCGGATGGTGTCGAGCAGGCGGGTCTTACCGTGGTCGACGTGACCCATGACGGTCACGACCGGCGGACGGATCTGCAGGTCGTCCTCACCGCCGGCGTCCTCGCCGTAGGTGATGTCGAACGTCTCGAGCAGCTCGCGGTCCTCCTCCTCGGGGGACACGACCTGCACGACGTAGTTCATCTCGGTGCCGAGCAGCTCCAAGATCTCGTCGGACACCGACTGGGTCGCCGTGACCATCTCGCCCAGGTGGAAGAGCACCTGCACGAGCGACGCCGGGTTGGCGTTGATCTTGTCGGCGAAGTCGGTCAGCGAGGCACCGCGCGGAAGGCGGATCGTCTCGCCACTGCCCTTGGGCAGGCGGACGCCACCGACCGAAGGCGCCTGCATGTTGTCCATGTACTCCTGGCGCTTCTGCCGCTTGGACTTGCGTCCACGACGCGCCGGACCACCCGGACGACCGAAGGCACCAGCGGTACCGCCGCGACCAGCACCGCCGCCACCGGGACGACCGCGGAAACCGCCGCCACCACCGGCAGGGGCACCGCCGCCTGCGCCGCCGCCACCGCCGGGACGGAAGCCGCCACCGCCGCCACCGCCGCCACCGGGACGGAAGCCACCGCCACCGCCACCGCCGCCACCGGGACGGAAGCCGCCACCGGCGCCACCACCGCCACCGGCGCCGCCACCGCGGAAGCCGCCGCCACCGCCGCCGCCCCCACCGGGACGACCGCCGCCACCGCCGCCACCACCGGGACGGCCACCGCCGCCACCGCCGGGACCAGGCCTGTTACCGGCCGGACGGTTGCCCGGCATCATGCCGGGGTTCGGCCGCGGGGGCATGTTGCCCGGGTTGGGGCGAGGACCGCCCTGACCGGGGCCACCGGGACGAGGACCGCCCTGGCCGGGGCCGGGACGACCGCCACCCTGTGCGGCAGCCGGACGCTGACCACCCTGACCGGGCGCACCGCTCGGACGGGGGTTCGCCGGACGCGGGTCTCCGGGCTTCGCACCGCCGCCTGCGGGGCGGTCGCCGCCCTGCTCGGGGCGCGGGCCGGGACGAGGTCCAGGACGCGGCGACGGAGCGTTGCCGCCACCGACGCCGAAGGGGTTGTTGCCCGGACGCGGGGCGCGCGGGCCCGCAGACTTGGGAGCCTGCGTGCGCGGCGGCACCACGGACTGGGGCTGTGCACCAGCGGACGCGGCCGGGGCCTGCGGCTGCTGGGGCTGTTGAGGCTGCTGCTGCGGAGCCGGAGCCGGAGCCGGAGCCGGGCGCGGGCCCGGACGCGGACCACTGCCCGGCTTGGAGCCGGCAGCCGGGGCTGCCTTGGGCGCGGCCGGGGCCTGCGCGGCAGGAGCTGCCGGAGCCTCGGACTGCACGGGTGCCGGTGCGGGCGCCGCGGGGGCCGGAGCCTGCGCGGCAGGAGCTGCCGGTGCGGGCTTCGGGGCCGGCGGGCGCGGGGCGGCCGGACGAGGTCCGGGCATGCCCTTGGCCGCAGCGGGCTTGTTGTCGTCGGCCGCCGGCTTGGCGTCCGCCGGTGCGGCGGGCGCTGCGGCGGCAGCGGGTGCGGGTGCCTTCGGCTTCGGAGCGGACGGCTTGGGAGCCGGCTTCGAGGACTTGGCTTCGTAGGCGTCACGAAGCCGCCGGGCCACGGGGGCCTCGACGGTCGAGGACGCGGACTTCACGTACTCGCCCTGTTCGGCGAGCTTGTTGAGAACTTCCTTGCTCGTAACACCGAGCTCTTTTGCGAGCTCATGCACGCGGGCCTTGCCTGCCACTGCTCTCCTAAGTCGTGAGGCCGGCGGGCAAGTCCCATCGACCTCGTCTTAACGTCGCGCGTTCATGTCTTCAGCTTCACGGCTGACTCATGACGGGTCGACCTGCTTCCTTGTTGCTTGCTGGCCGCGGGGCTGTCCCGAAGCCAATTTCCCTTGCTGCTCGACGTGCTCGCGCAGCGAAGCGACGTCGAGTGCTCCCTGGACCTTGAGGGCCCGTGAGAACGCCCGTCGCCGCTCGGCGTTGCGGAGACATTCGAGATCGAAATGCAACCAAGCACCTCGACCAGGAAGCCGCCGATGGAGGTCCGGAACCACCGAACCGTCCACCGCGACCACTCGCAGCAGCTCAGAGGGCAACGTCCGTGTGCGGCATCCAATACACGTACGAACTGGGCCGATGTGCTGGGAAGCCGCTCCCGACGTTGAACCGTTGATAATTCTATCCCCTGGAGCTCACTCAGCCGAACCGGATGTGACCGCATCGGTGGCCGGAGCCTCCGCGTCACTGCGGATGTCGATGCGCCAGCCCGTCAGACGGGCGGCCAGGCGGGCGTTCTGGCCCTCCTTGCCGATCGCCAGCGAGAGCTGGAAGTCCGGCACCACGACACGCGCCGTCTTGGCGCGCTCGTCGAGCACCCGCACGGACACAACCTTCGCCGGGGACAAGGCATTCCCGACGAACGTGGCAGGGTCGTCCGAGTGGTCGATGATGTCGATCTTCTCGCCACCGAGCTCGTGCATGACGTTGCGCACACGGGCTCCCATCGGGCCGATGCAGGCGCCCTTGGGGTTCACTCCGGCAACCGTTGATTTCACCGCGATCTTCGAACGGTGACCTGCCTCACGTGCCACCGCGGGGATCTCCACGGTGCCGTCCGCGATCTCCGGGACCTCGAGGGCGAACAGCCGCCGCACGAGGTTCGGGTGGGTGCGCGAGAGAGCGATCTGCGGCCCGCGGGAACCGCGCGACACGCTCACGACGTAGCACTTGATGCGCTCGCCGTGGTTGTACTGCTCGCCCGGCACCTGCTCGGCCGGCGGCAGCACGCCCTCGGTGTCGCCGACCTGCACGACGACCATGCCGCGGGCGTTCGCACGGGCGTCGCGCTGGACGACACCCGCGATGATCTCGCCCTCCTTGGCGGCGAACTCACCGAACGTGCGCTCGTGCTCGGCGTCGCGCAGGCGCTGCAGGATGACCTGGCGCGCCGTCGTGGCCGCGATGCGGCCGAAGCCCTCCGGAGTGTCGTCCCACTCCTCCCGGACCACACCGTCCGGCGCCAGGTCCTGCGCGATCACGCGCACGACACCGGTCTTGCGGTCGATCTCCACCTTCGAATGCGTGGCATGCCCATCGGTGTGCTTGTAGGCGGTCAGCAGTGCTGACTCGATCGCCTCCAGGACCGTCTCGAAGGGGATGTCCTTTTCACGTTCGATCGCCCTCAGGGCGGCGATGTCGACGTTCACCTCGGCTCCTCCTCCGGTGCTTTCCGAGTGAGCCGAGCCAGTTCCTCGACCGGCGGCTGCTTGAACTCGATCTCCATGACCGCGCGTTCTATGTGGCGGTACTCCACGCGTCGCAGCTCGTCCTTGTGCAGCAGCTCGACCCCGGTCTCGTCGCACTCGCCGACCCGGCCGAACCACTCGGCCTGGTCGGGCTGCTTGATCTTCACGAGACGCAGGTGAGCGCGCTTCCAGTGGCGCGGGCGCGTCAGGGGGCGGTCGACACCCGGCGAGGTGACCTCGAGGGTGTACGGCCCGTTGATGATGTGGTCGTGCTCGTCGAGTGCGGCGGAGACCACGCGGCTCGCCTCGGCGACCTCGTCGAGCCCGATCCCGTCCTCGCCGTCCACGACCACTTTGACCAGACGGCGGCGCCCAGCCTGATTCACGTCGAGCGCGTCGAGGTCGAAGCCGGCGGCTTCGAGAGCTTCCCGCACAACGGGTGCTAGCTGCGCGGAAAGCTCTCCGCGCGGCGGGCTGGACACGTGGTGTCTCCTTCAGTTCGAACGCATGAAAACCCCGGCCGACGGTATTTCGGCGGCCGTGGACGACCAGACTATCTCCTTCGCCCGGCTCCCACCGCGCCGCACGGCTGCTGGCACCATGGGTCGCGTGATCTCCGAATCGGTCAGCCGCCGCCGGGTGCTGTTCGCGGTGGCCGCCGCGCCGCTCGCCGTCGCGTGCACCGCAGAACCGCCGCCGCCACCGCCTCCGGACCCGCTCTCGGCCCTCGCGGCGCAGGCCCGCGCGGACGCCAAGCTGGCCCAGGCGCTGACGACGGTGCCCGCGGCCGCGGAGATCGCGAAAGCCCGTGAGACGCACGCCTCGCTGCTGCAGGCCGAGGTCGACCGCGAACGCCCGCCGCAGTCGTCCACCGTGCCGCCCGCCCCCACCGCTCCGCCCACGCCGCCGGACCCGCTGGCCGCGTTGCGCACCGCGCTCGACGAGGCCGTCCGCGAGGCCTCGGCCACGGTCGCCTCGCTGCCCGCCTACCGAGCCGGTCTCGTCGGCTCGGTGGCCGCCGGCTGCGCCTCGCTGCGGGAGGTGCTCGCATGAGCGTGGAGTCCGTGCAGACCGCCCTCGGCACCGAGCACGCGGCGTTGTGGACCTACGGCATGGTGTCGGCGTTCCTGAACGACAAGGCCGTCGCGGAGGGCTCGAACCTGCACCGCGCGCGCCGGGACACGACCGAGCGGTGGCTGCGTGACCACGGCACGACCCCGAACCCGCCCGCAGCGGCCTACCTGCCGCCCGCGCCGGTGTCGGACGGGCCCTCCGCGCTCGCCGCGCTCGTGGCCGTCGAGCAGGACACCTGTGCCGCGTGGCGGGGTGTGCTGGAGCGGACCGACGACTCCGCGCTGCGGACGTCGGCGCTGGAGGCGCTGACGACGGCGGCGGTGCGGGCGACGCGGTGGCGCAAGGCGGCCGGGTCGGCCCCGGCATCGATCACGATGCCGGGTGTCGCCTCGGGCTGACCGGGTGTCAGCCGGCGAACGACGACGCGAGCCTGATCGCGTCGTTGGAGACCCTCTTCATGTCCTTGTTGTGCGCGAGCGCGTCGGCTCCCCTGGTCGGTGAGTCGGACTCGACGATCACGACGAGCTGGTCGCGTTGCTCGGAGGCGTACCCGCCGTTGGCCAGCGTGGTCAGCGGCGGCACGCTGATGGCCTTGTCCAGCACCAGGTCCTTGACGTTGCCGGTGCCGTCCTTCTGCGTGAGCTCCCGCAGCTGCTTCGCCTCGGCGGCCGTCTTCATCTTCACGACCGACACCGACGAGTACACGGTGCGGCCGTCCGGCAGCTTGGCCGTGTAGAAGGCGCGCGTCAGCTGCAGGCACGGCGTGGTCTTGAAGAACGCCTGGGTCTGGCTCGTCGCGTGGGCGGCGCAGTCGCTGTCCTTCACCGGTTCCGGCAACTCCGGCACGGTGGTGAACTCGAACTCCCCCGCGGTCTTCTGCGGTTGCGCGACCGGCTTGTCGACCGGGTCCGACGGCTGCAACACCCACCAGACGAACCCTGACACCACCGCGACGCCGACGAGCGCCAGCGCCTTGCCCACCCACGTCGACTTGCGCTGGGGCGGAGGCGGCGGCGGGGGCAGCTGCCCCTGGCGGTTGTCCATGATCGACTGCAGCTTCACGAGCTCGTCGGCCGGGTACAACGGCGCGGTGTCGGTGGGCCTCGGCGGGAAGCGAGGCATGTTCTGGGTCACCTCTTCAGGTGACTGGCGTGGTTCCGACACAAGGACCCACGGTAACGGACGGCAGTCACGCGAGCGCTTCGAGCACCCGGTCAACGTCCTCGATCGTGTTGTACATGTGACACGCGTACCGCGTGCGACCTGCACGAACCGAAGACACGACCCCCTGAACGGGTGGCGCGCCGACTGAGACGATCGCCGAGCCGTTGGGCGGCAGCCCCAAACCGGTCAGGAGGCGATCCGTCAGGCTCACGCAGTGCGCGCGCACTGCTTCGAGGTCCAAAGAGGCGACCCACGGGAGCGCAACCGCCGCACCGACGTGGGAGAACCACGTCGGCGAGAGGTCGAAGCGCCGTGCGTCCGAACGGAGCACGAGCTCGGTGCCGTAGTTCTCACCGGTGCTGTACCAGTTGGCCGCCAACGGCTTGAGGGACGCCATCCGGTCCGGGCGCACCGCCATCCACGCCGCGCCGCGCGGTGCCATCAGCCACTTGTAGGCCACACCGACGACGAAATCGGCCCACGCCAACGACAACGGCAGCCACCCGGCGGCCTGCGACACGTCGAGCAGCACGGGTTTGCCCGAAGCGCGCAACGCCTCGAGGTCCGCGATCTTGCCGTCCGCCGACTGGACCACGCTCGTGGCGACGAGATCGGCTTCCTCCACTGTGGACACGATCTGGTGGCCGGCCGCGACGAACGGGAGCGTGACGCTGGTGAAGTCGCCGGGGTCGACGAAGACCTTCGAGCCGGCCGGCAGGGACTGCGCGACCAGCGACACGAACTGCGACACCGTCGCGCCGCAGGCGACCGAGGCCGCGGGCACCCCGACCAGCCGCCCGAACGCCTCGCGCGAGGTCTCGACGACCTCGTTGAACGTGGACGACGTGTCCTGGCCGTGCCGCCACCGTTCGTGCGAGGCAGCCACCGCGTCGGCGACGTGCCGGGGCGGCACGCCGATGGACGCCGTGTTCAGGTAGCCGGGCTCGACGTCGAAGACCGCTCCGAAGGCCTCACGCATGCGCGAGCTGCTTGTCGCGCTTGCGACGCGCGTAGACCTGCTTCTTCACCCGTGCGATCACGGCC
Organism: Lentzea californiensis; assembly: GCF_024648825.1. Taxonomy (GTDB): domain Bacteria; phylum Actinomycetota; class Actinomycetes; order Mycobacteriales; family Pseudonocardiaceae; genus Lentzea; species Lentzea californiensis. Next base: position 236,868 of record NZ_JANBBE010000002.1, on the reverse strand, counting down.
CCATCCTGCCCGACGACGTCCGTCTCGAACCAGATCAACGCCTTGTCGCCGTCCCTGGTCTGGTCCAGGACCTCGGCGACGTGGTCGTCGGTCAGCCGGAACTCGGCGTACACCGTGCCGCGGCCGGGCGCGACGAACTCGATCTCACCGGCCCGGTCCCACACCACGTGCTCGCCCTTGAGCTGGTTGAACAGCAGCAACACCCAGAACGGGTCGGTCATCGCGAAGAGCGACCCGCCGAAGTGGGTGCCGAAGAAGTTGCGGTTCCAGGGGCGCAGGCGCATCCGCACCCGCGCGTACCGGTAGTCCGGCGAGATCTCCACGACGCGGATGCCGGCGAACAGGAACGGCGGCCACAGGTTCATCCCGAAGCGCAGGCGGCTTGCCTTCATAAAAAACAGTGTTACACAACGTCCGCCAGACTGTCCGCAACTTCTTCCGGCGAAGGCGTGTGACGTATCTCCCGGGCTATCTGACCAGCGGCTTCCCGATAGGACGAGTCGACGAGCAGCCGTCGCACGCAGTCCGCGATCGGCCCGGCACTGAACGCGGCCGGCCGCAGCGCCGCACCGGCCGCGACGAGCGCGTCCGCGTTGCCGAACTGGTCCGCCCCCTGGGGCAGGACGACCTGGGGCACGCCGGCGGCGAGCGCGCCCAGCATCGTGCCGCTACCGCCGTGGTGGACGGCGACGTCCGCGTACCGGAGCACCTCCGCCTGCGGCAGCCACGGGTGGACCGTCACGTTCGGCGGCACGTGGCCGAGCTCGACGTGCGGCGCGGCCACGACCACCTGCGCCTCAGGGATCTTGCCGAGCCCCACGACCGCCTCGGCGAGCAGTTCCCGCGTGCCGAACGCCGTGCCGAGCGTGAGGTAGACCAGCTTCCCGGCCGTGCGCACCGGCACGTCACCGGGCGGCGAGAACGGCACCGCCCGCAACGGGATCCGCTCCTCCTCCAGGAAGTTCGCCTCCTGCAACGAGGGCGGACAGATGTCGAGGTGCCGGCCACCGGTGGGCCGCACGAGGCCGATCCCCTCGGGGAACATCCGCCCGAACCCGTGCCACAGCGCGGGAAACCCGCGGCGCCGCGCCTCGGAGACGACCTCGGGCACCGCCCACCCTCCGATCACGAGGTCGGGCAGCAACCGCTCCAGCTCCTGCGCGATGTCCTCGGCGTAGATCTCACCGAACACCAGTCCCGGCCGGAACGGCCGCAGCCCGAGCTTCCCGAGCACCGGGTGCATCTCCTCGCCGACCGCGAAGTGCACCTCGTGCCCGGCTTTGTGCAGGGCCTGCGCCAACGGGATCAACGGGTACGTGTGGCCGGCGGCGGCCATGCTGGCGAAGAGCACGCGCATGCCGTGACGATACTGAGTCCTCATGGGAACCAACCGCGAGAAGATGATCAACGGCGAGCCCTACCTGCCGGCGGACCCCGAGCTGGACGCGGACCGGCGCCGCGGCTGGCGTGAGATGGCCAGGTTCAACGCGCACGACCCGGAGGACCTCGACGGGATGTACGCGATCCTCGAGGGGTTCGTCGCGGAGATCGGCGAGAACTCGACGTTCATGCAGCGCCTGCAGATCGAGTACGGCTACAACACCCGCGTCGGTGCGAACAGCTTCATGAACTACGGCGGCGTCATCCTCGACTGCGGACCGGTGACCATCGGCGATCACGTGATGATGGGTCCGAACGTGCAGCTGCTCACGGCGTTGCACCCGATCGAGGACCACGACGCGCGGATCGAGGGCTGGGAGACGACCGCGCCGATCGTCATCGGCGACAAGGTGTGGTTCGGCGGCGGCGTGATCGTGTGCCCCGGCGTCATCATCGGCAACAACACGGTGGTCGGCGCGGGCAGCGTCGTGACGCGGGATCTGCCTGCTCACGTGCTTGCGGTCGGCAACCCCGCACGGGTGGTTCGTAAGATCTGAGGTCATGCGCAGCGAGGAGATCCAGATCCGCACCGGTGCCGACGAGGTCGTGCACGACCTGACGAGCGAGTGCCAACGGTTCCTCGCCGATGAGAACGGCGACGGCCTGCTGCACGTGTGGGTGCCCCACGCGACTGCGGGCATCGCCATCATCGAGACGGGCGCGGGCAGCGACGACGACCTGCTGACCGCGCTGGAGCGCATCCTGCCCCGCGACGTGAAGTGGCGGCACCGGCACGGCACCCCCGGCCACGGCCGTGACCACGTGATGCCCGCACTGGTGCCGCCCTACGCGACGATCCCCGTTCTAGGCGGTGTGCTGACGCTCGGCACTTGGCAGTCCATCTGCCTGGTCGACACCAACGTCGACAATCCCGTCCGCACGGTCCGTCTGAGCTTTCTTGCCGGCTAGAAGCAACACGAGCCCGATGAGCGCGATGCCGCCGAACACCCACCACTCGGTGCTGATGGAACCGTCGTACATGAGGCTGCGCAGGCCTTCCGCCGAGAACCGGAACGGCGTCCACGACCACAGGACCGCCTTGTAGACAGGGTTGAGCAACTCGGGCACCTGGCCCGCGACCGCCGGTGCCATCAGGTAGAGGATGCCGAGAACACCCATCGCGCGGATGCCGAGGTGCTTGAACAGCCCGGCCTGCAGCAGCGCGAACGACACGGCGACGGCGAGCATGAACGCGAGCGCCTGAGCGGTGAACGTGACGCCCCACCACGCCAGCAGGCCCACCGTCGAACCGGTGACGAGGACGGCGGCGGTCACCGCCGACAGCCATCTCAGCCTCGTGCCCTTCAGCACCACGAACAGCAGTCCGGCGATCATCCCGCCGACCCACAGCAACGCGGACGCGGCGAGCGGCGCGGTGCGTTCGGCGGCGGTGGGGGTGGCGGCTTCGACCTTCACCGGCAGCCCGGCACCCTGCGCGACACCGGTCAGCACCTGCTGGGCGACCTGCGTGCCGGACGGGTTGACCGCCGGGTTCAGCCGGATCGTCGCCTGGCCGGGCGCGATCTCAAGCACCCCGTAGACCTCCTTGTCCCGCAGGAGGTTCCGGGCCTCGTCCGCGGACACGACCCTGATGTCGACCTCGGCGGAGTCGGCTCTCGCGACGCGTTCCGCTATCGGCGGAGGCGCCACCACGGCGAGTGGGACGTCGTGCGGGTGCACGGTCGCCTGCACGCCGAACGTCAGCAGTCCCAGGAGGAACGCCACCGCAGCACCTGCGACGGCGGTGATCAGCACGGTGCGCATCATCGGGCCCCTTAGTTCATCATGCGTTGAATTTAACGGGCACGCTACGCCTCGCCCGCCACGGAAGTCAACGCGTGATGAATTGAACCGCTGTCAGACCCACCAGGTACCGTTTCCCCGTGACTTACCCAGGTGGCGGCGGACAGGGCGGCTGGAACGACCAGCAGGGCTGGGGCCAGCAGCAACAGGGTGACCACCAGAGCGGTGGGTACCAGACGGGCGGCTACCAGACCGGCGGGTACCCGCAGACCGGCGGTTTCCCGCAGCAGGGCCAATTCCCGGACCAGGGCCAGTTCCCGCAGCAGGGCTACGGCGGGTACGGCGGCCTCGGCGTGTACGGCGGTTTCGACGACGAGCCGCCGAAGAAGAGCAAGAAGACGCTCTGGCTGGTGCTCGGCGCCGTGGTCCTCGTGCTGCTCGTAGGCGGCGGCCTCACCTGGCTCCTGCTCTCGCGCTCGGGCGGCACGACGGCGACGAACGACCCGTCCCCGTCGCCCAGTACCTCCGCGCAGCCGACCGACGCCGCCTGCCCGAAGAACGAGGGCCGGCAGTGCGTCGAGACGGCGCTCGGCTTCAACTACGAGGTCCCGAAGAACTGGGACGTCATCGCGGACGCCAAGATTCCGGTGGAGGGCTTCACGGGCATCTCGCTGTCCGGCGTCACCACCTACGGCGACTACACCTGCGAGGGCAAGTCGTTCACCAAGGGCACCAACGGTGGCACGCTGCTCCCGAAGAGCGACATCAACACCACGGCCACCGACTTCACCAAGGCCCTCGCCACGCAGTACTACTCGTCGGGCGGTGCCCCGACGGTCACGACGACGCAGCCCAAGCCGGTGAAGATCCAGCACACCCAGAAGGACGGCAAGAAGGTCACCATCGACGGTGTGCAGGTCGACGCCACCGTCACGCAGACCAGCAACAAGTGCCTGGCGAGCAAGGGCATGCTCAAGGTCGTGGTGCTCAACGGCAGCAACAAGCTGCACGTGCTGGTCGTCAACGGCGACCTGGAGGGAGGCGGTGGCGGCACCACCCCGCCTCTGCCCAAGGAGTCCGACCTGCAGAAGATCGTCGAGTCGCTGATCCCGACCTCGTAGGACCTCCCGCGCGCCGCCGTCCGACGTGGACGGCGGCGGGCAACGGTGCGCACGACGCCGGCCGCGCGGCTTGCACGCCTTGTCCGGCCGCGCAACGGTTCGACAGCACTACTCGGAACGACCGCCGCCCGAAGGTTCCCCGACGCGTGAACCCTGCCGCGCGCCGCCATTCGACAGGACCGCGTCAGGCAACGGGTCCACCCCTCGCGGACGGCCCTATCGCTCGTCGCCGAAACGCCGGGCCGCGCGCGGCCGTCCGACCTGGACGGCGGCGAGCCACCACGCGAGGCCGAGCCGCATCCACGCCGCACCAACCCGGCCGAGGTCCTTCTCGCACGTCGCGGCGCGCTCCCCCGGGCGTCCCGCCTCGCCGAACGTGCGCGGTCCACGCTGCCCTGACCGCTCCCCGCCGAAACGCCGAACGCCGGGCCGCGCGCCCCAACTTCCAGCGCACTGCCCGGCGTTCAGTTCCGATCTCAGCTGTTGACGACCTGCACCAGGTGCTCGACGGCTTCGGCGACCGGCACCTCGGCGCGCTCGCCGGAGCGGCGGTCCTTGACCTCGACCGTGCCGTCCTTCAGGCCGCGGCCGATCACCAGGATCGTCGGGATGCCGACGAGCTCGGCGTCCGCGAACTTCACGCCGGGGCTCGCCTTGCGGTCGTCCAGCAGGACCTTGAGGCCCTTGGCGCTGAGCTGCTTCGCGAAGTCCTCGCCGGCGCCCATGAGCGTCTCGTCCTTGCCTGCGACCACGACGTGGACGTCGGCGGGCGCGACGTTGCGGGGCCAGATCAGGCCGCGGTCGTCGTGCGACTGCTCCGCGATGACCGCGACGAGACGCGAGACGCCGACGCCGTACGAGCCCATGGTGATGCGGACGGGCTTGGAGTCCGGGCCGAGGGCGTCGAGCGAGAACGCGTCCGCGTACTTGCGGCCGAGCTGGAAGATGTGGCCGATCTCGATGCCGCGCGCGGCGACCAGCACGCCCTTGCCGTCCGGCGACGCGTCGCCCTCGCGGACCTCGGCGACGTCGATGACGCCGTCGGGGGTGAAGTCGCGGCCCGCCACCAGGTCGACGACGTGGTGGTCGGCCTTGTCGGCACCGGTGACCCACGCGGTGCCCGTGACGATGCGGGGGTCGGCGAGGAAGCGGACACCGTTGGCCTGGATCGCTCCCGGGCCGATGTACCCCTTGACCAGGAACGAGTTCTTGGCGAAGTCCGCCGCTTCCAGCATCGCGACCTCGGCCGGTTCGAGCGCTGCCTCGAGGCGCTTGAAGTCGACCTCGCGGTCACCGGGGACGGCGATCGCGAGCAGCTCCCAGTCCTTGCCGGGGTGCTTGACCTTCACGAGGACGTTCTTCAGCGTGTCCGCCGCGGTGAACTTGCGGTCGGTGTTCGCGTTGAGGAAGTCCACCAGCGTCTCGATGGTGGGCGTGTTCGGCGTGTGGTGCACCTGGGCCGCGGGCTTGTCGTCGATCGACTGCGCGGGGGGCACGGGCGTCGCGACGGCCTCGACGTTCGCCGCGTAACCGGACTCGGTGCTGCGGACGAACGTGTCCTCGCCCGTCTCGGCGACGGCGAGGAACTCCTCGGACGCCGAGCCGCCCATCGCGCCGGACGTGGCGGAGACGATCACGTACTCCAGGCCGAGCCGGTCGAAGATGCGGATGTAGGCGTCGCGGTGGTCCTTGTACGACTGGCTCAGGCCCTCGTCGGTGAGGTCGAACGAGTACGAGTCCTTCATCAGGAACTCGCGGCCGCGCAGGATGCCCGCACGGGGACGCGCCTCGTCGCGGTACTTGGTCTGGATCTGGTACAGCGTGACCGGGTAGTCCTTGTAGGAGCTGTACTCGCCCTTCACGGTGAGGGTGAACATCTCCTCGTGCGTGGGGCCGAGGAGGTAGTCGGCGCCCTTGCGGTCCTTGAGGCGGAACAGGTTGGGGCCGTACTCCTCCCACCGGTTCGTCGCCTCGTAGGGCTCCTTGGGCAGCAGCGCGGGGAACTGGATCTCCTGCGCGCCGAAGGCGTCCATCTCCTCGCGGACGACGGCCTCGATGTTGCGCAGGACCTTGAGGCCCAGCGGCAGCCAGGTGTACCCGCCCGGAGCGACGCGGCGGACGTAGCCGGCGCGCACCAGCAGCTTGTGGCTGGGCACTTCGGCGTCCGCCGGATCCTCGCGAAGGGTGCGCAGGAACAGCGACGACATCCTGGTGATCACGGTGGGTACTCCTCGTTCACGGGCAGTTGTAGCAGCGTACTGGTTGGACGTTCCCCGAAATCGCGCGCGGTGCTCCGGTTCGCCTCTGACCTGCGGCGACCGGAACTGTCAGACCCCCTGAGTAGCGTCCTTCCCATGCCGCTGACCATTGACATGATCACGATCGACACGGGCGACGCGCGCAAGCTCGCGGAGTTCTGGACTGCCGCCCTGGGCACCACGATCCAAGACGACTGGGGTGACTTCATCTTGCTCGCGCAGGCCTCCGAGTCCGGGCCGGCGCTCGGCATCCAGCAGGTGCCGGACGCGACACCAGGCAAGAACAGACTCCACTTCGACTCGCACGTGCCGGACCGCCTGGCGGAGGTCGCCCGCCTGGTCGAGCTCGGCGCCACGGAGGTCGGGGTGCACAGCGTCCCCGGCATCGTGTGGTCCGTGCTCGCCGACCCGGACGGCAACCAGTTCTGCGTCGGCCAGTTGGGTGAGGAGCTCTAAAGCTCTTCCGGCCGCCCGTAGTCGATCCAGGTCCGCGTCACCTCGAACCCGGCGCGCTCGTACACGCCGAGCGCACGGGTCGAGTTGGCCGAGTCCACGGAGAGTCCCGCGCGCTGGTAGCCCTGCGCCCTGCCCTGAGCCAGCGTGTGGCTCAGCAGGGCCGAGGCCACGCCACGCCCGCGGTGCTCCTCCAGGGTGCCGACGTCGCCGATCCACAGCTCGCGGACGCCGGTCATCTCCTCGACGACCGGGTAGTGCCGTGCGAGCACGAACCCGGCCACGGCGCCTTGTGAGAGCGCCAGGAAGGAGGATTCCGGAACGAACCGCTTGCTGTCGGTGAACGACGCCGCCCACTCCTCAGGGCTGCGCTCGACCGAACCCCAGTGCTGTGCGAACGCCGCGTTGCAGACCAGGCGGACCTCTTCGTCACGGGCCGCGGAGAACGGCACGATCTCGTAGCCGGCCGGGATCGGCGCGTGGGCGAGTGTCTCGCCCAGGGCCACCTCCAGTTCGTAGAAGTGGCGGTTCGCGCCGAACCCGAGCTTCTCGACCAGCGCGACGTGCCCTTCGGACCGGCTCTCGACCATGGTGCACACGGTGAGGGGCAGGTCCGGGTGGCGTGCGACGTGGAGGTCGCGCGCCAGTGCGGTGAGGCGTGGCAGCAGTTGCAGGCCGATGCCCGCGCGCCGGTACTCGGGGTGCACCATCCCGTCGAGCCGGACGCGGTGCGTGCCAACGGGGTTGTCGCGCAACGCGATCAGCCCGTAAGCCGCGAGCTGTCCGCTCGCGAGCACGGCCAGCGATCCACCGGGCAGGTCGCTCTCGCCGAACGACTGGGCGAAGTCCTCTTCGGACAACAGTTCGCCGGTGTCGTCGACCGCCTCGGCCGCGTTGTAGAGCGCGGCCACCGCCGGGATGTCCGCTGTCGTGAGCGGGCGCCACACGAGTTCCACGCCGATCGACGCTACGGAAGGGAGATGGCCCCAACAACCGAATAACGCTTGCCCGGGACGTACCACCAGCGCCATGCTGCGAGCGATGACATCTCCGAAGATCACACCATTGTACGAGGACGTGACGTTCCACGGACCCTTGTCCGAGGAACGAGCCGCCCGCCTCATCCGCTCGCTCATGCCACTGGACGACGCTCACGTGCTCGACCTCGGCTGCGGCTGGGCGGAGTTCCTCCTGCGCACGCTGGAGGCCGCGCCCACGGCCACCGGCACCGGCGTGGACAGGAACGCGACGGACATCGCGCGCGCCCAGGCCAACGCCGACGCCCGAGGCCTGAGCGGCCGCGTCAGCCTCCAGGTGGCCGATGTCGCCGAGTGGCACCCGACCAGGCCGGCCGACGTGGTCATCGTCAACGGCGCCAGCCAGGTGTGGGGCGGAGACCCGTTGCAGCACACGGTGAACGCGCTCACCGAGGCCAGGAAACTGCTCGCTCCCCGCGGGCGGCTCCTGCTCGGCGAGTGCTTCTGGGAACGCGAGCCCACGGAGGCCCAGCTGGCCGCCATGCCGGTCCCGCGAGACCAGTTAGGCTCGCTGGCAGACCTGGTGGACCTGGCTCACAGCCACGGCTACCGCATGCTCGCCGCGGAACAGGCGAACCTCGACGAGTGGGACGTGTTCGAGAACGGCCACGGTCTCGCCTGGGAGCGCTGGCTGCGCGACAACCCGGAGTCCGAGCACGCCGCGGAGATCCGGGCGACGGCCGACAGCGCGCGCGACCGCCGGCTGCGCGGGTGGCGCGGCCCGATGGGTCTCGCCTACCTGACGTTGCTGGCACCCTAGGGATCGGCCAAGGCGCCGCGCGACGCGGCGCAGACGGCCGAACGCGTCCGTGCCGCGCGGGAGACCCCGCAGGTCCAGCCGTTTTCGGCCGCTGCCCTACCCTTTGACCCGTGCTGGTGCTGCTTCCCCCGTCGGAGACCAAGGCGATCGGCGGCGAGGGCGCGCCGCTCGACCTCGGCGCGCTGTCGTTCCCCGAGCTCAACCCGGTGCGCGACAAGCTGGTGTCCGCGCTGGCCGATCTCGCGAAGGACGTCCCGGCGAGTCTCAAGGCGCTCGACATCTCCGAACGCCAGGTCGACGAGGTGCACCGCAACGCGTCGCTGCGCACGTCGGAGACCACGCCCGCACTGCTGCGCTACACCGGCGTGCTCTACGACAACCTGGACTTCCCGTCGCTGAAGAAGGCCGAGAAGGAACGCGCCTACGAGCGGCTCGCGGTCGCTTCGGCGCTGTTCGGGGCGGTCCGCGGCGGCGACCCGGTGCCGGCGTACCGGTTGTCCGGCGGCAGCACGCTCCCGTCCCACGGCAGCCTGCGCACGGTGTGGAAGCCCGCGCTGGAGCCGGTGTTCGAGGAGGCCGACGAGTTCGTCGTCGACCTGCGTTCCGGCGCGTACTCGAGCCTCGCGCGGATCCCGCACGCCGTCGTCGTCCGGGTGATCACGAGCGAGGGCAAGGTCGTCAGCCACTTCAACAAGGCGCACAAGGGTCTGCTCGCACGGGCCATCGCGAAGTCCAGCACGGAGCCGGCGGACCTGAAAGGCCTGGTCAAGCTCGCGCGAAAGGCCGGGCTCACGATGGTGCCGACCGGTGCGAGGACAGCGGACCTGATCACCGGTTAATTCGGTTGCGCGCACGGGACGCGCGCGCCAAGCTTCTCCCCGAAGCGTGATAACGGAGCTGGAACGAGGAGGTGCGAAATGTCAGAGCCTGTCTTTGGGCGCGGCACCGCACTCGCGACCCGTCCAGCCGCCCTTCGCGCCTGATCAGCACCGTTTGATCGCAGAGCGCCAGTGGGGCGGTCACCTTCATCTCGTAGGAGACCCCACCGTGCGCGAGCACGATCTTTTCGAACGTTACGAATCTGCTTTCGAAGGCGCCGACGACACCATGCGGCGCAAGGGAAAGCGCAGCAGGAACAACAGTGCCGATGACGCGGAACCCACGCGTCGCGGCCGCATGACCGAAGAAGAGAAGCTGCGCGTCGCACGAGTGCGCGAGGACCAGCTCAGTTCGGCGGACACCCCCGAGGACGGCGACCGCTGGTCCACGTGGGGCGACGCCGACCAGGGCCCGGCACCGCACCCGGACTGGCTCATCACGGAACTGGCCGCGGTCGACCGCGAGCTGGGCATCGTGAAGACCGGCAAGGAGGCGGACGTCTTCCTGCTGGAACGCGCGATGGGCGACAGGTCGTGCCTGCTCGCCGCCAAGCGCTACCGCAGCAACGACCACCGGATGTTCCACCGCGACGCGGGGTACCTCGAAGGTCGTCGCATGAAGAAGTCCCGTGAGACGCGGGCGATCGCGAACCGCACCGCGTTCGGGCGCAACCTGATCGCGGAACAGTGGACGGTCGCGGAGTTCGCCGCGCTCTCCAGGCTGTGGCAGATCGGCGCCCCGGTGCCGTACCCGGTGCAGCGCAGCGGCACCGAGCTGCTGCTGGAGTTCATCGGGGACGCCGAGGGCAACGCGGCACCGCGGCTCGCGCAGGTCCGTCCCGACGAGGACGAGCTGCTCGACCTGTGGCGCCAGCTGGTCGCGACGCTGATGACGCTCGCCGAGGCGGGCATCACGCACGGCGACCTCTCGGCGTACAACCTGATGGTGCACGACGGCAGGCTGGTCGTGATCGACCTGCCGCAGGTGGTCGACCTCGTCGCGAACCCTCGCGGCGTGGAGTTCCTCGACCGCGACGTCCGCAACATCTGCGGCTGGTTCGCCTCGCGCGGCCTGCCGCCGGAGATCGGCGACCCGTCCGCGCTGGTGGCGACGCTGCTGGAGGTCGCGGGCATGGGTTGACCCGGCCGTCGCGCGCCCGGCCGTGTCCAACGACACTGCCGGGCGCGCGAGGCATCGCCATTGATCAGCTAGACTGTGCTGTACACCGATGAAGGCCTGACGGCCGTTGACCGGTGTTTCCACCCACTCATCAGCGGCGTGACCATCACGCCGGGCCCGTCCTTGTGATCGGCGCCGCGGTAGCGCGCGGGGCAGCCTCGAGACGTGCCATGTCCCGGAGGTTTGTTTTGCCAACAATGTCCGAAGGTCGTTCCGAGCATGGGCAAAGCCGCAGGTCACCGCGGCGCCGCTCGGGTCGCCAGGGCAATTCCTCGCGTCCGCAGCAGCGGGTCGAGGAACCGATCGTCGCCGAGCCGTTCGAGAGCACGTTGCCGGAAGGCCCGTTGCCCTCGTTCGCTGAACTCGGCCTTGCCGACGCGCTGATCAAGTCGCTCGTCGCCAACGAAATCACCGAGCCGTTCCCGATCCAGGCGGCCACCCTTCCCGACGCCATGGCCGGCCGCGACATCCTCGGCCGTGGCCAGACCGGCTCCGGCAAGACGCTGGCGTTCGGTCTCGCGATGCTGACCCGCCTCGCGAAGGGCCGCTCCCAGCCGAACAAGCCGCGCGGCCTGATCCTCGTCCCGACCCGCGAGCTCGCGATGCAGGTGGAGACGGCGCTCACGCCGCACGCCCGCTCGCTGGGCCTGTGGTGCCGCGTCATCGTCGGCGGCACGTCGTTCCCGCGCCAGATCGAACACCTGCGCCGCGGCGTCGACCTGCTGATCGCGACGCCGGGCCGCCTGTCCGACCACGTCCGCCAGGGCACGTGCGACCTCGGCTCCGTCGAGATCACCGCGCTGGACGAGGCCGACCAGATGGCCGACATGGGCTTCATGCCCCAGGTCCGGGCGATCCTCGACCTGACCCCGCAGGACGGGCAGCGCCTGCTGTTCTCCGCGACGCTCGACGGCGACGTGGACAAGCTGGTCCGCCAGTACCTGCACTCCCCGGTGACGCACTCGGTGGCCCCGGCCACCGCGAGCGTCACGACGATGGAGCACCACCTGCTGCTCGTGTCCGCCGAGGACAAGCAGAACGTGGTGAACGAGGTGGCCGCGCGCGAGGGCCGCACGATCATGTTCGTGCGCACCAAGCACCACGTCGACCGCCTGGCCAAGAAGCTGCGTTCGATGGGCGTCAACGCCGGAGCGCTGCACGGCGGCAAGGCGCAGAGCGCGCGCACCCGCGTGCTCGGCGAATTCCGCGAGGGCACCATGCCGGTCCTGATCGCCACCGACGTCGCCGCTCGCGGCATCCACGTCGATGACGTCTCACTGGTCGTCCACGTCGACCCGCCGGCCGACCCGAAGGACTACCTGCACCGCGCCGGCCGCACGGCCCGCGCCGGTCAGTCCGGCACGGTCGTCACCCTGGTCACGCACGATCAGCGTCGCGCAGTCCAGGGCATGGCCGCGCGCGCGGGAATCCGTCCGGAGAGCACGAAGGTGCGCCCCGGCGACGACGACCTGGCTCGCATCACCGGCGCCCGCACGCCGTCCGGCGAGCCGATCATCGAACGCGAGAAGCCGGCCCGCCGCACCGGTGGCTCCGGCCGCCGCTTCGGTGCTCCGGCCGCCGCCGGCGCCGCCCGCGGTGAGTACCGCGGTGGCTCCGGCCGTCGCACCGAGGGTGGCGAGTTCCGCGGTGGACCGCGCCGTTCGGAGCGCACCGAGGGTGGTCGCGCGTTCGGGCGGACCGAGCGTGGCGCGGGTCGTCCGCGCCGGGCAGCGCCGCAGCACTGAGCTTGATCTGATCGACGGCAAAGGCCGCTTCCCCTTGGGGAGGCGGCCTTTGCCGTGTGCGGGGTCGTAGACGAGTGACGCCTCCGCGACGGACACCTTGGACGGCGATGACCACTTCCCGCGTCGAGGGGACCGCCTTCGCCGTGGTCAGGCCGAGCCACCCACCGCAGAGCAGCGACTGTGCCTCCTCGGCGGCAGCTGCCTTAACCGACAGCGTCGCCCCCTTCCTGCCTCGAAGAGGCGCCCTCGGCGTGCGCGGGGCCGAGTTGTCCACAGATCGGTGAGCGGTGGGTTGACACGCGCGAATCGTCGCTAGGTTGAGTGGAGGTTGGTGGTCAGCCCCCTGGGAGGGCGGGGCCTCGGCTGCGGTTGGTTTTGGTCGTGGCACGTAAGGTGCCCCATGGGGCGGAACTGGTACCTGCTGTGGGGCGGCAGCGCCATCTCGGCGTTGGGGGATGGCATCTTCCTGGCGGCGCTCCCGTTGCTCGCCACCACCATCACCCAGGATCCGAAGTTGATCGCCGGCGTCAGTTTCTTCGGCGCGCTGCCCTGGCTGCTGGCCGCGCTTCCGGCCGGCGCGGCGGCTGATCGGTACGACGGCAGGCGGCTTCTGCTGGTGGCGTTGTGGGTTCAGTGCGCGCTCATGGCGGTGCTCGCTGCGTTTCACAGCGCGCACATCGCGGTTCTGTACGGCATGGCCTTTTTGATCGGCACGGCCGAGAACGTGCCACGGGCCGTGGGGCAGCCGCTCATCAAGGCCACTGTGGAGAACCATCTGCTGGAGCGTGCGAACGGCAGGTTGTTCGCGTCGCAGGCTGTGGCGTTGCAGTTCGTGGGGCCGCCGCTGGGTGGGCTGCTGTTCGCGATCGCTGTGCCTGCGCCGTTCTGGGTCGACGCGCTGACGTTCGCGGTTGCGGCGTTGCTGGTCAGCAGGATGCGTACGGAACGCAAGGTGCCGACGGCCAGGCCCAGGGTCAGGGAAGGCTTGCTGTGGCTGGGGAAGCACAAGGCGTTGAGGACCATCACGGTCGTGTCGGCCACTACGAACCTGTGCATCGCGATGACCATGGCGACGCTGGTGTTGTTCGCCCAGCAACGGCTCGGGCTCACCGGTGCGGGGTTCGGTGTCTTCCTGGCCACGCTCGCGTGCGGGGGTGTTGCGGGTGGGCTGCTCGCTGAGCGGTTGCTCGCCAGGTACCGGAACACGGTCACGGTCACGGTGGTGCTGATTCCGTTGATGTGGCTGGGAATCGCCGCTGTGGCCCACGACCTCGTCACGGTCGCGGTTTTCGCGGTGGTGAGTTCGTTCTGCACGGCGGTGTGGGGTGTGGCCACGTCGAGTTTCAGACAGCGTGTGGTGCCGGCCGAACTGCTTGGCCGCGTCAGCAGCGCGCAGACGCTGATCACCTGGGGTGTTCAGCCGGTCGGCGCGCTGCTGGGCGGACTTGCCGCGGACTCCTTCGGGCTGCTGGCGCCCTGGTACGTCGCGGTGACGCTCCGCACCGCGGTGGGGCTCCTCAGCCTGAAGTCACTGCGCACGCACCTGCGGGTGTCGGCCGGGGAGAACGCTGTTTCTCGGCCGCGGCCTTAACGTCCGCTTCGCGGAACCGGTGGACTCAGGCGGGACGAATGCGGAGTCCACCGGCTGCGCGGCGAAGAAACTAGCTACTTTCGGGAGCGATGCCCGCGACCGGGCCCACCACGATGATCGCCGGCGGGCGGACTTCCCAGGCCTTCACATCAGCGCCCAGCGTGTCCAAAGTGGACCGGTACACGCGCTGAGCCGCCGTACTGCCCTCCTGGATCACGGCGACGGGCGTGGAACCGGGACGGCCTTCCATCAACGCCGTAGCGAACGCACCGGCCCGTTCGACCGCCATCATCAGCACGACGGTGCCACGAAGGCGTGCGATCGCGGACCAGTCGACGAGAGAGCGCGGATCGTCCGGCGCGACGTGACCAGAGACGACCACGACCTCGTGCGCCACTCCTCGGTGCGTCACCGGCACACCGGCCAATGCAGGCACACCGAACGCCGACGTCACGCCCGGCACCACGGTCACCGGGATCCCGGCTTCCGCGCACGCCAGCAGTTCCTCGAAACCGCGCCCGAAGACGTACGGGTCGCCGCCCTTGAGCCGGACGACGAACTTGCCCTCCTTGGCGCGGTCGATCAGCGTCTGGTTGATGAACTCCTGCGTCGCCGCACGGCCGTAGGGGATCTTCGCCGCGTCCACGACCTCGACGTGCGCGGGCAGTTCCTCCAGCAGCTCACGCGGGGCAAGGCGGTCCGCGACGACCACGTCCGCGTGTGCCAGCAAACGCTTGCCCTGGACGGTGATCAGCTCGGGGTCACCGGGGCCGCCGCCGACCAGGGCCACCCCGACGGGCGGCGCGGTCTGGTCCGCGATGCGGCCGTCGCGCAACGCCGCCACGAGCCCGTCGCGCACCGAGGCCGACCGGCGGTGCTCGCCACCCGCCAGCACACCGATCAACATGCCGTCGTGCATGCCGGTGGCCGGAGTGACGGCCGTGCCCTCGACGGCGATGTCCGCGCGCACGCAGAACACACGCTGCGAGAGCGCTTCTTCACCGATCTGCGTGTTCACCTCGATGTCGGACGTGCACGCCACCACGTACCACGCGCCCTCGACGTCACCGGCCTCGTAACGCCTCTCGTGCCACGTCAGCTCTCCCGCGTCGACCATGCCCTGCACGGCGGGGGTGACGGACGGCGACACGAGCTCGACGACGGCGCCGGACGCGATCAGGCGAGGTAGACGGCGCTGCGCGACCGTGCCTCCGCCGACCACGAGGACACGCCGGCCCCGGAGGTCGAGGCCGGCCAGGTAGTGCTGTTCAAAGGGCATGCGTAGAAGCATCCACACGGGACACGCCGTGTCCAGCCGAAGGGAACATGGTCACACGGACAGCAGCTCGAAAGAGGTGGCGAGCACCCCTCCGAAGCGCTCCCCCACCACTTCTGCCATCGAACGGAGGAACGGCTCCGGGTCGGCCATGTCGCCGCTCAACGCCTCCAGGTACGCCTTGTGCGCGCGCAGAGAGGCCACCGAAGCGTCGAACGAGTCGGTGATGTCCACGGCGTGCGTCGCCAACGGCGAGGACGCCGCCGCCACGTACTTCACGCCTTCCCACTTCTCCAGTCCGAGCTCCGGGAAGATCCACCGGTTGCCCGCGTCCCTGACCGCGTCGACGGCAGCGCGTCCGACCGCGATGTGGTCCGCCATGTTCAGGCCGCCGCCGGGCCAGGTCTCGCGGTAGTTGCCGGTGATCACGAACTCCGGCCGGTGGCGGCGGATGGCGGCCGCGATGTCACGCCGCAACGGGATGCCGTACTCGATGGTGCCGTCCGGGTGGTCGAGGAACTCGACCTCGGTGACGCCGACGGCCGCACAGGACGCGATCTGCTCCTCGACCCGCAACGGCGCGCAGGCAGCCGGTTCCATCGAGTCGATGCCGTTCTCTCCACGGCACGCGAGCAGGTACTTGATGTTCTTGCCTTGGGCGGTCCAACGCGCGATGGCGCCCGCACCGCCGTACTCCATGTCATCGGGGTGAGCGACGACGACCAGAGCGCTCGACCAGTCTTCGGGCACAGCTTCCAGATCAGCCATGCGTGCAGGGTGCGCGCCGGAGCACGCACCCTGCAACAGACAGGCTCAGAGCTGAGCGGTGATCACCGAGTAGTACGAGGCGATCCGGCCGTACACGCCGGGGTAGCCGGCGCCGGCGCAGCCGCGGCCCCACGAGGTGTCACCGATGAGCTTGCCGCCGTACACCAGCGGGCCACCGGAGTCGCCCTGGCAGGTGTCGGTGCCGCCCTGCGGGAAGCCCGCGCACACCATGGAGGTGTTGCTGTACTGCGAGTACGCGGTCTTGCAGGTCGCGTCCGAGGTCAGCGGCACGTTGGCCTTGAGCAGGTAGCGCGAGGCGGAACCACCGGAGGAGGTGGTGCCCCAGCCGAGGATCAGCGCCGAGTTGCCGGCCGCGTAGAGCGCGGTGTCCTGCGGCGTGGCCAGCGGCAGCGTGGCCGAGCTGATGCTGCGGTCCAGCGTCAGCACCGCGACGTCGTAGCCGGCGGTCGCGGTGGTGTAGCTCGGGTGCACCCAGATCCTGGTCACGCTCGCGACCGTGCCCGCGGTGCTCTGCTTGTCGTCACGGCCGTGCACGACGCGCGTGCTGGCGGCGGTACGGCCCTTCACGCAGTGTGCGGCGGT
Source organism: Lentzea californiensis (assembly GCF_024648825.1). GTDB lineage: Bacteria > Actinomycetota > Actinomycetes > Mycobacteriales > Pseudonocardiaceae > Lentzea > Lentzea californiensis. The sequence continues at coordinate 220,015 of NZ_JANBBE010000002.1, read as the reverse complement.
GACGACCTTGTTGGCCTTCACCAGCGTGCCTCCGCAGAACTGCGAACCGGAGGTCGAGGCCAGGTAGACCACCCACGGATAGGTCGAGGTGCTCGCTCGCGTACCGCCGACGATCATCGGCGACACGTCCTCCGCGTTGGCCGCGGGGGCGCTGAAGAAAATGCTCGCGAGAGCGGACACCACGACGGACACGATCAGGCGATGCAGGGTTTTCGCCATGTTGCCAGTCCTTCCCGATGACACTGTGTGTGCAGGGTGTACAGCGACAGCACACACAGCGTCACGGGCGAAGATTCGGCAGCACAACCGCCACTTGTCTGTTTAGGGCAGTTTGACTTTTGACTTAGTTCTTTTCGATTCCGCGGGCGTCGAAAACAGATCGGACGATTGCTGCGTCCGTGTCACCGTAAAGTTTCCTGGCGGTCTCGACGGTCGCGGTGGCGGCCTGCGCGAAGTCGGTCGAAGGCGAGTAGGAGAACTGGGCCTCCAGCACGATCTTCGCGGACTTGTCCCGGCCGAACTTCTGGTAGAGGTCCCACAGTGCCCGCGACCAGATCTGACCGTCGAAGTGCACCTGGCCCTTGCGGTCGGCGTACTTCAGGTCGGTGTCGGTGCGACGCAGGCAGTGCGGCGTCTCGGTCGTGTAGGCCGTGGCGTCCCAGTCCATGATGCACGCCAACGGCACCGTGGCGGTGTCCTTGGCATCCGCGGAGGACATGATCAACGCCCACCAGTCGCCGAAACCCTCGCCGATCGAGCCGCCCTCGACGGTGGAGCCGAAGCCGGGCACCTGGGCGTCCTGGATGGCGTGGCCGAGCTCGTGCCACACCACCTCGACGTCCTCGGCGTCGTCCACGCCGCCCGTGCCGAACGTGATCTGGTCCTTGTTCGGGTCGTAGAACGAGTTGTCCTCTTTCAGGCCGATCGTGGTGATCTTCTGCGACTCGTTGTTGACGTTCTTGAACCCGAGGCCCTGGATGTACTTCTGCGACTCCGTCACGCCCCAGTAGGCGTTGACCTGCTCGAAGAGGTCGTTGGCGCGCGTGTACTCGAACTTGTTGCTCTTGTTGTACGCGAGCTTGCTCTTCGAGCCGGTCAGCTGGGCGTAGTTGCCCTTGAGGTAGCCGGATCCGTCCAGGTTGGACAGCGTCACCGACCTGTACGCGGTGGTGGGCACGGCCGAGTCGGCGTCGTCGCCGTCCACGAGGTTCTGGTTCTGCTGCGACGACACGGGGTTCGGGCTGAACACCTTGCCGGTGCCGTCCGCGTGCTTGACCAGGCTCTCGGTCTTCACGACGACGCCGGACTCGGCGTGCACCAGCGTGCGCTCGGATCCCTTGCCGTTGTCGGAGATCACCTCGTAGACGAGCCCGGTGCCGGGCAGCACCTTCAGGTTCGCGCTTTCGGGAGCACCGGCGGACTTCGCCCTGGCGTCCTCGGCGGACACCGCGGGCGTGACGTCGACGGAACCGACCGTCAGCCGGCCGTCGTCCACGGTCTTCTCGCCGGTCGCCTTGTCCACGCGTTCGGCGTAGTACGCGCCCAGCACCGGTTTCCCGTCGTAGATCTGCTCGTACCAGGTGTGCGTGGCGGTCAGCGAGTCGCGGACGGTCAGCAGCCGCAGGCCTTCCTTCGGCGCGGCGGCCTGGGCGGTGATCGTCAGCAGGGACAGTGCGACGCCGGCGGTGCAGGCGACAGCGACGAGACGACGGGCTCTCATGCCGGTCTCCAGTGCTTTCGGGCCCGAGCAGGGTGGGCCGTGTGCATGGCGACGCTAATCAAGAGAACTTCGGTGCAGACCCTACGAAAGAAGGAAAAAAATCAGTGTTCCCACACTCCGGGAACAACAATCACGTCGGCTTCGACCGGAATGTCCAGCGTTGGTCCCGTTCCGAAAGCGACGAACGCGACCGCGGCACCCCGAGCGGCCAGGTCGAACGCGCCCTCGTGACCGACTTCGGTGCCCGAGCGCAGAAGCGGGCGCACGGAGTCGATCGCCTCGGGCGAGCCGATCACGAACGCCGCGCGCCGGATCTCCGCCTCCGCACGGGGCGTGCGCTGCTCGGCCGGACCCGGGCCGAGCCCGACCAGCGCGAGCCGGCCGCGCGGCAGCACCCGTGCCGCGGCCACGGTCACGTTGTCCCGCTTGAACTTCTCGGCCGCCAGCTCGATCTGGCCGCCGTGCCCGACGCTGCGCGCACCGCGCAACGCGGCTGCCTCCGCGACGCTTGCGGTGCCCATCGAGTTGCGCACGACCGAACTCGGGTTCGGCACCCCGATCTCGGCGAGCTCGCCGGTCGGGAACGTCAGCAGCTCGGCCGTGTCGCCGTGCCAGAAACCCCAGTCCTCCACCGCGTCCACGATGCCGGGTTCGTCCGCCTTGGCGTCCGCTGTCGCGAACGCCTTGATGGCACGCAGGTCCAGGCCGCCCTGAACGTCCAACTCGGACAACGCGGCGCCCACGCTCGTGGCCGACGCACCGCGCGTCGACCCCACTCCGACGACGAGCGTGCGCGGCACGATCCGCAACACGTTCTCCTTCGCCGCGGCGGCCCGGTCGTCGACGACGATCACCCACGTCGCGTCCTCGCCACCCGCCACGACGTTGGGCGGTAACGCGGGCAGCGGGAAGCTCAGCGGATTGCGCAGCACGACCTTCTCGCCCGCCTCGATGGCGGCGGTGCAGCCCTCGACGTCACCGACGGCGGTGGCGTCGAGCTGCTCGACCAGCTCGTCCAGCATCGAGTCGACCAGCGGACCGGTCGTCACCACGGCCGTGCGGTTCAGCACGTCGGCGACGTGACGGGTGAACACGTCCGCGTCGCCGGCCAGCGCGACGACGAAGTGCTCGTCCACGCACACCACGGCGGGATCGGATCGCCTGTCCCGCAACAGGGGCGCGACCAGCCGGACCGCGGACCCCGCGTCCAGGAACAACACGACGGCGCCCAGGCGGGGCCAGAGGCTGCGGACGGCGGGCTTGACCGGGCCGTCGGGGACGACGGCATCGGCACCGAGAAGCCCGGCCAGGTCAGCGGCGTCACCGCGCTGCGCCGGGCCGGCGAACACTCCGATCACTTCTTGTTTCCCCACAACAAGGTCACCGGGACCGCCGGAGCGAATCCCGAGTCCAGCAGGCGCGAGGCGGTCCAGTGCACGCCCTCCACCTCGTAGCCGGCGGCCTGCAACGCGTCCCGCGCGGGCACGATCTCGTCGACGCTCTCCGTCGCGACCACGACACGGCGAGCCGACACCGCCGCCGAAGCCTTGACCGCGCTCAGCTCACCCCGGCCGACGAACACCGCGTCCGGGCGCGGCAACGAAGGCGCGTCCAGCTCGGACTCCTCGACGCGGACGTCGACACCGTGCGCGGAGGCGTTCGCGATGATCCGCACGCACTGCACGGGGTCCGGCTCGACCGCGATCACCGCGGCACCGAGCCGGGCGCACTCCACGCCGACCGCGCCGGAACCCGCGAGCACGTCCCACACCAGCACGCCGGGGCGTGGGGCGAGGCGGGCCAGCACGAACGCGCGCACCTCGGCGCCGAGCACGTGGGTACGGCTCGCGAAGGCGTCGTCCGGGAGCGCCCAGCCGTCGTTCGAGCGGAGGAACTCGTTGTCCGCCAGGCACAACACGGCGTCCGGGGCAGTCCAGCGGCGCGTCACCGCGTCGCGCGGGTCGACGGGGACCAGCTCGTCGCCGTCCTGCACCGTCAGCGTGCGGCGCCAGCCCGCGAGGCCGGCACCGATCTCGGCGGGGCCGATGCCCTCGGCGAGCCTGACGATCACGGCGGAGTGGGCGCGGCACACGTTCAGCGCGGGACGCAGGCCGTCCTCGGCGTCGACGATCTCGACGGAACGGCCCGCTGCCTCCCGCAGCTTCTCCACCGACATCAGTTAGCGGACCGCTTGGGCTTGCGGACCGGCTTCTTCCTCGGGGTGGAAGTCGAGGCGTTGACCGTCGGCGGCTTCGGGATCTCCGCCGCGACCACCGTCAGCTTCGGCTTCGGCGCGGGCTCCTCGGCGGGCCTGCGCACGGACTGCTGTATTTCCTCGACCGCCGTCCACGCCGGGTTCGGCTCGGCCGCGGGAGCGGTGGGAACGGCGGGGGCGGCAGCGGGGATCGGCTCGTCCGTGCGCGTCGCGATGCGCGAGGCGGCACGGCGCGACCAGCGGGTCGGGCGGGCGGCGCGCAGCGGTTCGTCCACCGAGCTCGTGGCCGTCGCCGAGACACGGCGCGTGGGCGCCTTCACCGCGGCACCGACGAGGAACAGCGTCGGGCGGTACAGCTTGTGCTGCTTCACGACCGACTCCAGCTCGCCGATCGTGGTGTGCGCGATCAGTTCGTCGGCCTGGCTCACCTTGTACGCGACGACGACCGGCGTGCTCTCGGAGTACCCGCCCTGCAGGAGCTTCTCCACGAACTGGCCGGTGCGCGCACCCGAGACCGTGGCGGCCATCGTGGTCTGCAGCGCGGCGAACTCGCTCACGAGCTCGCTGCTCTCCGGCGAGATCAGCACCGTGGAGGACGCCTCGGTCTGCGTGAGCTCGCGGCCGATCTTGGCGGCCGCGGCGGCGACGACGGACACGCCCGGCACGACCTCGACCTCGAGGCCGAGACGCACGCACAGGTCGTGCTGCTCCTGAACGCCACCACCGGTCGCGGCGTCACCCGAGTGCAGGCGCACGACGACCTGGCGCGCCGCGGCGGCACGGCGGTACACGTCGGTGATCTCCTCGGGCGTGACGCGCGAGAAGTCGACCAGCTCGGCCTCGGCGCGGGCGTGCTCGCGGACGCACTCGGCGTCCACCGCGCTGGGGGCCCAGACGACCACGTCGGCTTCCGCGATGCGGCGAGCGCCTCGGAGAGTGATGAGGTCGGCGGCACCGGGACCGGCGCCGACGAAGGAGACCCGACCGGTCGTCGTCACGACAGCTCCACAGGGGGTTTGGGGAGAGACTTAAGCGATGACCGTACCGTCTGCCACTCCTGCCACGAACGGGTGGCAGGCCCGCACGAAACGGGCTACGGCCTCCGGGTCACCGGCCGGGTGCGTGTGGAGGTACGACGCGTGCACACCACCCACCACGAAGCCCTCGGCGACGGGCCGTGAGTCGACGCCGCGCCAGTGCCACGCGGGCGGGGTGGAGTGCGGTGTGGACAGCTGGGTCCGGTGGAACTCGTGGCCGGTCACGCGGCTGCCCGGCGGATGTAGTGGTGAGCCGGTGGACGCCACCGCGTCGCGATAGCCCAGGGTCAGCTTCGGGGTCATGAACCCCTCGGCGTCGAGCACGCCGCACATCGGGTGCCCGTCGAGCGATCTCGCGAGGTACAGCAACCCTCCGCATTCGGCGTGCACCGGCGCGCCCGATCGAGCGAACCGGGCGACCGACTCCCGCAACGTCGCGTTGGCCGACAGCGCTTCCGCGTGCTGCTCCGGGAATCCGCCCGGGAGGACGAGTCCCGCCGTGCCCTCCGGGAGGCCCTCGTCGTGCAGCGGGTCGAGCACCGCCACGGCCGCGCCCGCCGCCTTCAGCACCTCGACGTGCTCGGCGTAGCCGAACGTGAAGGCCGCTCCGCCCGCGACCGCGATCACCGGCTCGTCCGCGACGCGTTCGACCTGCGGTTCCCACGCGGAGACCGCCATCGTGGGCACCGACGACGCCAGCCTGCGCACCGCGTCGAGATCGACGTGCTTGGCCACCGCGGCGGCGATCGCGTCCACCGCGGCGACGGCCTCCGGACCGTGCTCCGCCGCCGTCACGAGTCCCAAGTGCCGTGAGGGCAAGGAGAACTGCGGATCGCGCGGCAGCACGCCGAGCACGTCAAGGCCGACCTCGTCGCACGCCGACCGCAGCACCTGCTCGTGCCGTTCCGACCCGACCTGGTTGAGGATCACGCCGCCGAGCCGGACCGTCGGGTCGTAGCCGCGGAACCCGTGCAGCAGCGCGGCCAGCGACCGGCTCTGCCCGCGGGCGTCCACGACGAACAGCACCGGTGCGCCGATCAGCTTGGCGACGTGCGCGGTGGAGCCGATGCCGGCGGTGTCGATGCGGCCGTCGAACAGCCCCATCACGCCCTCGACCACGGCGATGTCGCAGCCCTTCGAGCCGTGCGCGAACAGACCGGGGATCCGGTGCTCGCCGACCATGACCGGGTCGAGGTTGCGGCCCGGTCTCCCGGTCGCCAGCGAGTGGTAGCCGGGGTCGATGTAGTCGGGCCCCACCTTGAACGGCGCGACCCGCGACCCGGCCGCGCGCAACGCGGCCATCAGACCGGTCGCGACGGTGGTCTTGCCGCTGCCGGAGGCCGGGGCGGCGACGACCAGCCTGTTCACCACTCGATCCCCCGCTGCCCCTTCTGCCCGGCGTCCATCGGGTGCTTGACCTTGGTCATCTCCACGACGAGGTCGGCGGCGTCGGCCAACTTCTGCGGCGCGTACCTGCCGGTGATCACGACGTGCTGGTGGCCGGGCCGGTTCGCGAGCGTCTCCACGACCTCGTCGACGTCGATCCAGCCCCAGTGCAGCGGGTAGGTGAACTCGTCGAGCACGTAGAAGCCGTGGCGTTCGGCGTTGATCCTGCGCTGGATCTCGTGCCAGCCTTCGAGCGCGGCCGTGGCGTGATCGTCCTCGGTGCCCTGCTTGCGGGTCCAGGACCAGCCCTCGCCCATCTTGTGCCACTCGACCGCGCCGCCCTCGCCGGTCTCGTCGTGCAGCCGGCCGAGCGCCTTGAACGCGGACTCCTCGCCCACCTTCCACTTGGCGGACTTCACGAACTGGAACACGCCGATGTCCCAGCCCTGGTTCCAGCCGCGCAACGCCATGCCGAAGGCCGACGTCGACTTCCCCTTCATCTCACCGGTGTGCAGCATCAGCAACGGCCTGTTCCTGCGCTGGCGCGTGGTCAGGCCGTCCTTCGGCACCTCGGTGGGTTGTCCTTGAGGCACTGGGGTTCTCCTTGCTCGTTGGTCGCTGCTCCGCAGACTCCGGTGAGTTCGCCGGGAAGCTGGTCGTCCAGCGCGAACTCACGCGGCCCGGACGACGCCGGCGAGGTGGTCGGCGCTGAGCTGGTCGAGCTTCACGCAAGTGCCTTGAAGCGCGTCGGCGATCTTCTGGGCGAGACCGAGGCGGACGTGGCCCTGTTCGCAGTCCACGACCACGACGGCGGTCTTCTCCAGCAGTGTCGCGGCTTTGAGCGCGTCCTTGGTGGGGTCGCCACCCAGGCCGGACGACGTCGCGCGGCCGTCCGTCAGCAGCACCACGAGCGGGCGCTTGCGCGGGTCGCGCATCCGTTCGATCTCCAGGACGCGGTGGGCCTTCAGCAGGCCGTCGGCGAGCGGCGTCCGGCCGCCGGTGCGCATCTTCTTCAGGCGCGTGGCCGCCGCGTCGACGGACGTCGTCGGGGGGAGCGCGAGCTCGGCCTGGTTGCCGCGAAACGTCACCACGCCGACCTTGTCCCGGCGCTGGTAGGCGTCGCGCAGCAACGAGATCACCGCGCCGCTGACGGCCGACATCCGCTTCTGCGCCGCCATCGAGCCCGACGCGTCGACGACGAACAGGACGAGGTTCGACTCTTTGCCCTCGCGGACCGCCTTGCGCAGGTCGGACGCGGTGAGCAACAGCCCGGGACCGCTGCGGCCGCGCGCCGCCTGGTGTGGTGCCGCGTTCGTGAGCGTGTCGACCAGGTGCAGGCCACTGCCGTCCACTTTGGACGATCGGACGATCCGGCCCGTGCGGGCGCGGGCCCGGGAACGCTTGCCCGGTGCGCCTTCCCCGACTCCGGGAACCTCCAGCAGCCGCGCCTTGAACGCGGGCGACGGCTCCGGTGCCGGACGGTCGGCGGGCGCGTTCCCGTTGCCCTTCGGGCCTTCCTGCGGCTCGGGCAGCTCACCGCCGCCGGGACCGTCGTCGTCCGGGCCCTCCGGCGGCTCCTCCGCGTGCTCGGCCGCCTGGCACATCGCGTCCTCGAGCTGCTGCTCCTCGATGCCGGGCTCGTCGAACGGGTCGCGGCGGCGCCGGTGCGGCAACGCGAGCCGGACCGCGGTCTCGACGTCCGTCTCCTCGACCTCGGTGGCGCCGCGCCACGCCGCGTGGGCGGTGGCGGCACGGGCGACGACGAGGTCCGCGCGCATGCCGTCGACCTCGAAAGCGGCACAGACGGCGGCGATCCGGCGGAGTTCACCGTCCGGAAGGGACACCTGCTTCAGGTTGGCGCGGGCGTCGGTGATCTTCTGCTTGAGCTCGGCGTCCTGCCCGGCCCACTTCGCCGCGAACGTGACGGGGTCGGCCTCGTAGGCGAGCCGCCGCCGGATGACCTCGGTGCGCACGGCGACGTCCCGCGCGGCCTTCACCGCCACGGTCAGCCCGAACCGGTCGAGCAGCTGCGGCCGCAGCTCGCCCTCCTCGGGGTTCATGGTGCCGACCAGCAGGAACTGGGACGGGTGCGAGACCGAGACGCCCTCGCGCTCGACGTGCGCGCGGCCCATGGCGGCGGCGTCGAGCAGCAGGTCGACCAGGTGGTCGTGCAGCAGGTTGACCTCGTCGACGTAGAGCACGCCGCGGTGCGCCGCGGCCAGCAGGCCGGGCTGGAACGCCCGCACGCCCTCGGTCAGCGCCTTCTCCAGGTCGAGCGACCCGACCAGCCGGTCCTCGGTGGCGCCGACGGGCAGTTCCACGAGCCGGGCCGGCCGCCGTTCGACACCCTCGTGCGGAGCGTCGGGGCAGTCGGTGGTGCCGGGCGCGCAGCCGAAGCGGCAGCCCCGGGACACGTCGAGGTCGGGCAACAGCGCGGCGAGGGCCCGCACGATGGTCGACTTCGCGGTGCCCTTCTCGCCGCGGACCAGAACGCCGCCGATGCCGGGGTGCACGGCGTTCAGCAGCAGGGCAAGGCGGAGGTCTTCATGTCCGACGACAGCCGAAAAGGGGTACATGCTCGGCGAAGTCCTTCCTCGGGTGTCCACGCCCGCGGTCGGTGGTCGAAGAGGGGGACGAGTTCCTGACTCCCGGTTCTCTCGCTACCGGTCACAGTCGCGGGACGGCGCCGGATTCACACCGGCTTCCTCGCACTCCCCTCACAGCCCCGGCATCGTCGCATTTCGCACCGCCAGGTCCAACAGCCAGGTGAGCGACGTCGCCCTAGATCAGACTCTGGAACTCCGCCCAGGCCTCCTCGACCTCCTCCGCCGTCCACTCCAGGGCGGGCTCGGCGACGGTGATCTCGTTCTTCGCGAGCGTCCCGTCCCGCCAGAAGTTGCCGAGGAACTCGCCGCTCACCTCGGTCAGCCGCTGCGGGTCGCCGGGCAGGTGCAGCGCGAACTGGTGGGTGTGCGGCTCGGGCAGACCCATGGCGGACGCCACGACCTTGGCGTGCTCGACGTACGTGCCGAGCTTCGGCAGCACGGTGTCCAGGCCGTGCAACGCGGACAGCGCCGCCGGCCACTGCTGGAACAGCATGCCGCCGTACCGGTGCCGCCACACCCGTGCCTGGTCGACGAAGTCCTGGGTGCCGGCGAGCGCCGCGCCGGAGATGCCTTCGAGGGACTTGTAGAACGACACGTAGACCGAGTCGAACAGGCCCGCGATCTCCGGCAACGGCTTGCCCAGGCCGAAGGTGCTCTCCCACAGCCGCGCGCCGTCGAGGTGCACGACCGCGTCCCGTTCGCGGGCGGCGTCGACGAGCGAGGTCAGCTCGTCCCAGGTGGGCAGGACGAACCCGGCTTCGCGGTCCGGTACCTCCAGCAGCAGCGTCCCGTACGGCTCCGGGCAGGTCGCGACCTGGGAGTTCGGCACCTTGATCGGGCGCAGGCCGGACAGCACGGTGAGCGCGTCGTCCTCGTGGTTGAGCTGGTGGGCCTGCGGATGCATCGCGACGATCGGGTTGTGCGTGCGGTCCGCCCAGCACTTGAGGGCGATCTGCTGCGCCATGGTCCCGGTCGGCACGAACAGCGCGGCCTCGGTGCCCAGGAGCTGCGCGACCCGCGTCTCCAGCGCGCCCACCGGCCCGCCGTCGCCGTAGCGGTCGGGGTCGACGTCCGGCACCGGGCCGAGCCTCTCCAGGAGCGTCTTCTTGCGGGTTCCGGAGAGCTGTCGGTTCATCACCCGGGCATCAAACCTCAGGTCAGCGAGTCACTGCCACCGACTTCGGTGCGCGGAACGACAGCAGGTTCAGCCACTCCGGCTCCGGGCCCACCAGGCGCAGCGACGGCTCGTGCTCGGCGACGGTCCGCAACGTCACGGCGGCCTCCAACCGGGCCAGCCCTGCTCCGAGGCAGAAGTGCCGGCCATAGCCGAACGCGAGGTGCCGGGGGTCGGTCTCCTTGCCGCTCAACAACAACACGAGTTCCGCGCCGGCAGGCACGCGCACCCCGGACAGCACGACCTCCCGCGCGGTCAGCCGCCGCCACGTCACCACGGGCGTCTCGGTCCGCAGCACGTCCTCGACGAACGACTCGGCCACGCCGGGTTCGGGCAGTCGCGCCCACAGCGAGCGGTCCTGCAACGCACGGCGCAACGCCGTCGACAGCAGCTGGGTCGTCGTCTCCTGGCCCGCGATCAGCAGGAAGTAGCAGAGACCGGCGGAGTCCTCAGCGGACACCCCGGCGTCGGCCAGCGCGCAGAACAGCTCGCCGTCGCGGGCGTGGTAGCGCTTGACCAGCCACTGGTGGAAGTCGCCGACGTCGTCGACCAGTTCCATCTGCCGTTCGCGGGTGATGTCGCCCCAGAAGAACTCCAGCGAACCGGTGCTCCAGCGCTTCAGCGTCAGGATGTCCACGTTCGGCAGTCCCAGCAGGTCCATCAGCACGATCGCGGGCAGGTCCCACGCGAGCGAGCGCACGAGATCCGCGCCACCCAGGCGTTCCGAAACCAGGGACCGGATGCGAGGCTCCGCAGCGGCGACACGAGCCGGTGTGAAGAACGAGGCCACGAGCCGCCGCAGGTCGGCGTGCGACGAGGACCCGTTGTTCGCGAGCGTCGGCGGCAACGAGAAGCGGGCCCTCACCAGGGCGCGCAGGGCGGCCGGAGCCACCGGGGTGACGGCGGTGAGCGCGTTGTCGGGCAGGAAGGTGACCGGATCGGCCAGCACGGCGCGCACGTCGTCGTAGGCCGACACCACCCAGCGTCCGCCGAGGAACTGCACCGGCGAGGTGAGTTCGGCGCGCGTGAAGGTGAACAGGTCCACGAGCGGCACGCTAGCGGGCGGATGGGAGACTCGGTCGGTGACCGTGAGCACAACTGAGGCGAGTTCCAGCGGCGGTGAGTCGACGCTCGACTGGATCGACACCCGCTCCGAAGCGCGGGCCAAGGCCGGTCTGAGCCGGCGACTGCGGCCGCGCACGTCGGACTCGACGGACCTCGACCTCGCGAGCAACGACTACCTGGGCCTCGCCAAGGACAAGCGCGTCGCGGGTGCCGCGGCCGCCGCCACGCTGAAGTGGGGTTCGGGCTCGACCGGATCGCGCCTGGTCACGGGCTCGACCGAGCTGCACGCCGAGCTGGAGTTCGAGCTCGCGAACTTCTGCGGCTCGCAGTCGGCGCTCGTGTTCAGCAGCGGGTACATGGCGAACCTCGCCGCGGTCACGGCGCTGACGGGCCCCGGTACGGCGATCGTCGCCGACCAGCACATCCACGCCTCGCTGATCGACGGCACGCGCCTGTCCAAGGCCGACGTCGTCGTCGCGGACCACTGCGACGTCGGCAAGGTCCGGCACGCGCTGGAGACCCGCGGCAAGCGGCGCGCGATCGTCGTCACGGACTCGGTGTTCAGCGTCGACGGCGACATCGCCCCGCTGAACGAACTGCACGAGGCCTGCCGTGCGACCGGCGCCGCGCTGGTCGTCGACGACGCGCACGGCCTCGGTGTCGTCGGGCCCGGTGGCCGCGGCGCGGTCGCCGAGGCGGGCATCATCAAGGCGCCGGACGTGATCACCACGCTGACGCTGAGCAAGTCGCTGGGCGCGCAGGGCGGTGCGGTCCTCGGCCCGAGCCGGGTGATCAGGCACCTGATCGACACCGCGCGCCCGTTCATCTTCGACACCGGCCTCGCGCCGAGCAGCGTGGCGGCGGCCCTCACGGCGATCAAGATCCTGCGCGAGGAGCCGGACCGTCCCGAGCGGGCGCTGACCGTGGCGCACGACCTGAGCAACCGCCTGAAGGAGGCCGGTTTCCAGGTCAGCACACCGACCGCGGCCGTCGTGAGCGTGCGGGCGCCCTCGCCGGAGCAGGCGTTCCAGTGGGCCGAGACGTGCCGCACGAGCGGTGTCGTCGTCGGCTGCTTCCGGCCGCCGTCGGTACCGGACCAGATCAGCAGGCTGCGGCTCACCGCGCGCGCCGATCTGACCGAGGCCGACATCGAGCGCGCGGTGCGCGTGATCAGGGAGAGCGCCGCATCCGCAGGTGTGGAATCCCGTCCTCGATGAACTCGGTGCCCTCGGCGACGAACCCGAACGACGCGTAGAAGTCGGCGACGTACGTCTGCGCGTCGAGCACTGACGGCGTGGTGCCGATGTCCACGAGCGCGGCCTGCATGAGCCGGCGGCTGTACCCGCGGCCGCGGGCCATGCGCGCCGTGGCGACGCGTCCGACGCGGAACGTGCCGTCGGGTTCCTCGAGCAACCGCAGGTAGGCGAGCGGGTCGAGCGTTCCCTCCGTCTCCAGCCAGAAGTGCCGTGTCCCCTGGTCGAGGTCACGGCCGTCCACGTCGGCGTAGACGCAGTTCTGCTCCACGACGAAGACGTCCTGACGCAGCCGCAGGATCGCGTAGAGCTGGGCGGGGCTCAGGTCGAGCCCCCACTGGCGGCGCAGGGTGGCGGGAAACTGTGTGGTTCGCACCTGGTCGTGGATATCAGAAGCCCAGCGTCTGCCGGTAGTTCGCGAGCCGGGTGTAGACACCGGGTTCATCGGGCCGGGCGCAGCCGCGGCCGAACGACACGACGCCCGCGAGCCTGCCGCGCACCACGAGCGGCCCGCCCGAGTCGCCGGTGCAGGCGTCCCTGTCACCGCGCCCCGCGCACAGCATCGCGCCCTGCCGGTAGTCCGGTTCCTTCCGCAGGCACTCGGAGTCGGACAGGATCGGCACCGTCACCTTGCGCAGCGACATGGCGGGCGGGCTGTTCTCGGCGGTGCGGCCCCAGCCGAGCACCACGCCGTCGTCACCGACCTCGCCGAGCGCGATCGTCCGGTACGGCACGGCCTGGGCCAGCGTCAGCACCGCCACGTCGTCGCCCTTGGTGACCTCGACGTACTCGGGGTGCCGCCACACGCTCGCGACCACCGCCTCGACTCCCTCGGCCTTGCTCCTGAGGTCCGTGCGGCCGGCGACCACGCGCAACTGCTCGGCGGGACGCTGGTTCTTGCCGAGCACGCCCTTGAGCGTCACGCAGTGCGCGGCGGTGATGACCTTGTCCGGGGCGACGAGCGTGCCACCGCAGATCAGCTGACCGTCCGTGGTGGTGATCGCCACAACCCAGGGGGTGTCGGCCACCCGCGCGGGTGTCCCCCCGACGATCGCATCGGCGGACGTCGCGCCACTGACCAGGGCGATCACCGCCACCAGCACGGCAAGCCGCTTACCCCTCACGGACCACTCCTCGTTGCACCAGGTGGACGAACGGTCACCTACGGTAGCGATCGCGCTAGGACGACGTCAAAACCGGAGATTCTCGTGTTAGTGTCCCGTTAGGCCGAAGATTTTACGGTCTGTGGTGTAGCTCACGGGGGTATGTACGGTGTTGTTCGACTTCGGCCAGGTTCCGGCCTTCCTCATCGCGTGCGCGGTCGTCATCGTGACCCCCGGCGTGGACGCGTTCCTGCTGCTGCGCACGTCACTGCGGTCCGGCACCCGCGCCGGCCTGCTCGCGCTGGGCGGCATCCACACGGCCGCGGCGGTCCAGGTCGCACTGGTCATCTCGGGCCTGGGAGTGGTGCTCGCGCAGTACCCGATGGTGCTCGTGGCGCTGCGCTGGATCGGCGCCGGCTACCTGCTCTACCTGGCGGTTTCCATCACGCGCGGGCTCATCAGGCGCACCGGGGACGCCCCGGAGGAGGTCATGAGCACACGGCCGTTCCGGCAGGGCTTCCTGACCAACATCACGAACCCGAAGATGATCCTGTTCTCGCTGGCGTTCCTGCCACAGTTCATCGGATCGGGTGAACCGGCACCGCAGCTCGCGATGCTCGCGGTCCTGTTCCTCGGACTCGCGGCGGTGTGGGAGCTGATGATCGTGCTGGCGGCGTCGCGGGTGGCCGGGAAGCTCAAGCGGCCCGGCGTGACGACGGCGCTGGACGCGGTGTGCGCGGCCGTCTTCCTGACGATGTCCGTCGGGCTCGTGCTCTAGCAGAGGACGGGTGGCCCGACGACGACGTCGGGCCACCAGCCGCGACTTACGGGTCGACGACCACGGGCGGCGAAGCATCCACGACCGCGTGAAGGTCCTTCGCGTAGCGCGAGATCCGGACGTACACACCCGGCTTGCCCCTGCGGGCACAGCCCTCACCCCACGACGTGACGCCGACGAGCTTGCCGTCCACCACGATCGGGCCTCCCGAGTCGCCCTGGCAGGTGTCGACCTTGCCGCCCTCGTAGCCCGCGCAGAACATGTCCGCCTTCACGAACTGCGGGTAGGTGTCCACGCAGAACTCGTCCGGCAGCACCGGCACGGTGGCCTGCAGGAGGAAGCGGGACGTCTTGCCGTTCTCGGACGTGCGGCCCCAGCCGAGCGCGCGCAGCATCGTGCCGGGCTGGTAGAGCGCCTCGTCGGAGAGTTCGGCGAAGGGCAGCGGCTCGTACGGCAGCGCGTCCCTCAGCGTCAGGACGGCGACGTCCTCGCCCTCGTCCGCGGCAACGTACTGCTGGTGGATCCAGATCTTGGTGACATCGGCCGTCACCCCGGCCCTGCGGTCCTGCTTGTCCTCGCGACCGGCGACGACCTTCAGTTCCCTCGGCGAGCGGCCGAGCGCGCAGTGGGCGGCGGTGAGCACCTTGGACGGCGCGACGATCGTGCCGCCGCAGAACTGGGCACCACGTTCGTCGACCAGGTAAACGGCCCACGGGTTTGCCTGGATGGACGCCCGCTCGCCGCCGACGATCCGTTCGTCGGCGGCGGCGGTGCCCGTTGACGCGAGAATTGCGGAGAGAACCAACACCAGGAGTCGTCTCATGACTCCAGATGGTAGCTACTCCGCTGGGCCGTTCGGAGCAACCTTGCTCCACAGCTTTCCGGCAGCGCCCATGACCGACTCGCCGATGTCGTTGATCGTCTTGATCAGCGGGTCGGCGGAGTTGCTCATGGACTCCTTGTACGACCGGGCGGCGCCCTTGATGTCGTCGCTGAGGTTCGTCGTCGGCCGGTCGTCCTCGCGGCGCGCGTACGTGCCGGTCAGGATCTCGCGGTACTCCTCGCTCGCTGACCAGCGCTGCAGCTCGGCGGCCCGCACCACGACCAGCGGGTGCGTGCGGTGCTCGGTGTGCAGGAGCTTGAGGAGGCTGTCGCGGATGTCCTCGACCTCCTCGTACTCCCTGGCCTGGGCGAGGAACGACGCGATGTCGACCTGGCCGCCCAGGTCGCCCGCCAGCGCGAGGTGCGTGCGCAGCGCCGCCTGCGGGTCCTGGCAGGCGAGCAGGCCGGCCCGGTCGCAGGAGAGCTCGGTCTTGCGCTGCCACTCGCGCAACGCCGCGATGACCGCGCGCATCGCGATCGCTCCCGCGGGCACCCACGCGAAGGAGGTGGTGAGGTCGATCAGCCGGCGCAGCAGCGTGTTGTACAGCGCGTGGCCCGACATCGCGTGGCCCATCTCGTGACCGATCAGGAAGCGCAGCGACTCGTTGTCGAGCAGGTCGACCGAGCCGGTGCTGATCACGATGAACGGCTTGTCGATGCCGTAGGTGTAGCCGTACGCCTGGGCGTTGCGCTCGACGAAGAGCTCGGGCACCTCGGCGAGGTCGAACGTCGCCGCCACCTCGTTGCGGATGCGGTCGAGCTGCGGGTACTGCTTGGGACCGACCCGGACGGACGACGCCACCTGAAGCAGGCGCTCACCCCGCTCGGTGAAGGCTCCGGCGACCGCCTTGAGGATCGGTGCCACGGCGGGCACCGCCCTCAGCACCGCGAGGGCGCCTCGGTCGGCAGGATGCTCATAGGCGCGTGGGCTGATGCCCGGGAACCGCACCCTCGATGACTGCTCAATATCCCCCGTCACTCCCCCAGGTTAGACACGATCCGGACAAGCCTGCACGGAAACGGCGTCAGACCGTTGCAAACTTGCCCGGTGAGCAGCGACGAAGACACCACGGTTCTGCCGTTGCGCGGCGGAGCCTCAGCGACCCTGGTCCGCCGGCGGGCCGCGGCCAACGACCGCGGCGCCATCCTCTACGTGCACGGTTTCGCGGACTACTTCTTCCAGGAGCACGTGGCCGAGCACTACACCGCCCAGGGCTACGACTTCTACGCCGTCGACCTGCGCGGGTACGGCCGGTCGCTGCGGGACGGCGAGGTGCCGAACTACACGACCGACATGGCCGTGTACTTCGAGGAGATCGACGCGGCGATCGCCGTCATCCGCGAAGAGCACTCGCGTGTGGTCCTCATGGGTCACTCGACCGGTGGCCTCACCACGTCGTTGTGGGCGCACGAACGACGCTCAAGCGAGCTCATCGACGCGTTGGTGCTCAACAGCCCATGGCTGGACGTGGTCGAGCCGCCGTTGATGCGGCAGGTCGTGAAGCTGATCGGCGGGCTCGCGCCGAAGGTGAAGATCCGCGCGAACCTCGGTGAGGCGTACGGGGCCGCGATCCACAACTCGCGCAACGGCGAGTGGGACTTCGACCTGAAGTGGAAGCCGCTCGCGGGTTTCCCCGTGCTGGCCGGGTGGATCCGGGCTGTGCTGGTGGCGCAGGAGAAGGTCCACAAGGGACTCGACGTGCGGGTCCCGGTGCTGGTGCTGCACTCCGACAGGAGCATGTTGAACGCTCGGGAGTGGAGCGAGGACGTCTCCAAGGCGGACGCCGTGCTCGACGTCGAGGGAATGCGCAAGTGGGGTCCGAAGATCGGATCATCGGTCAAGGTGGTGGAGATCAAGGCCGGCATGCACGACCTGTTCCTGTCGCCTGAGCCAGTGCGTGCGGCGGCCCTCGCCGAAGTCGACGAGTTCCTGAAAACAGCTTGACCTCGTTGTAGGTCGAGGTTCGAGACTGGTCGTCATGAACATCGACTTCAACGCCTGGTACGCGCTCGAAAGCGCGATGCAGGACGAGAAGAACCGTCGCGTGAGCCGGGCGACGTTGAAGCGTGTCGCCCGGTTCGCCCACCCACAACGACATGCCGTGTACGCGTTGCTCGCCACCAGCGCGGTCGCGGCCGTGCTCGCGGTGGCCTCCCCGGTGCTGGCCGGACGGGTCGTCGACACCATCATCGGCGGCCGTGACTTCGGGCTGGTCGTGTGGCTCGCGCTGGCGATCGCCGGCGTGGCGGTGCTGGAGGCCGGGTTCTCGCTGGCCGAGCGCTGGCAGTCGTCGCGGGTGGGCGAGGACCTGATCCTGCGGCTGCGGCAGGCCGTCTTCGACCACGTGCAACGGATGCCCATCGCGTTCTTCACCCGCACGCGCACCGGTGCGCTGGTGTCGCGGCTGAACAACGACGTGATCGCGGCACAGCGGGCGTTCTCCGAGACGATCTCCGGCGTCGTCACGAACGTGATCGCGCTCGTGTTGACCCTGATCGTGATGCTGACGCTGTCGTGGCAGGTCACGGTGCTCGCGATGCTGTTGCTGCCGATCTTCCTGATCCCCGCGCGGCGCATGGGCAAGCGGTTGGCGTCCCTGCACCGCGAGGCGGCCAACCTCGACTCGATGATGACGACCCAGATGACCGAGCGGTTCTCCGCGCCGGGCGCGACGTTGATCAAGCTGTTCGGCCGGCCCTCCATCGAGAGCGCCGAGTTCGGGACGCGGGCGCGGCGGGTGCGCGACATCGGCGTGCGGACCGCGGTGGCGCAGTGGCTGTTTTTGGTGGCGTTGACCCTGGTGTCGTCGCTGGCGCTGGCGCTGGTCTACGGGCTGGGCGGGTACTTCGTGTTCGCCGGGCAGATGGCGCCGGGCACGATCGTGACGCTCGCGCTGCTGCTCACGAGGCTGTACGCGCCGTTGACGGCGTTGGCCGGCGCACGGGTGGACGTGATGACGGCGCTGGTGTCGTTCGAGCGCGTCTTCGAGGTGCTCGACCTGCCGCCGCTGATCAAGGAGAAGCCGGAGCCGGTCTCCGTGCCCGACGGGCCGGTGCGGGTCGAGTTCTCCGACGTGAAGTTCGCCTACCCGTCCGCCGAGAAGGTGTCGCTGGCGTCGCTGGAGGAGGTGGCGTCGCTCGACACCCGCGGTGGCGAGGAGATCCTCGGCGGGGTGTCGTTCGTGGCGGAGCCCGGCTCGCTGATCGCGCTGGTCGGTGCGTCGGGTGCGGGCAAGTCGACGATCGCCTCACTGGTGCCCCGCCTGTACGACGCGGACTCCGGTGCCGTCCGGCTGTCCGGTGTGGACGTCCGTGACCTGTCGTTCGACTCGATCCGCGAGACCGTCGGCATGGTGACGCAGGACGGGCACCTGTTCCACGAGTCGATCGGCGCGAACCTGCGGCTCGCCGCCCCCACGGCCACGGACGAGGAGATCTGGGACGCGCTGACCCGCGCCCGGCTCGCGGACCTGGTGGCGTCGCTGCCGGATCAGTTGGACACCGTCGTGGGCGAACGCGGCTACCGTCTTTCGGGTGGCGAACGGCAACGGCTGACCATCGCGCGGTTGCTGCTGGCCAAGCCCCGCGTCGTGATCCTGGACGAGGCGACCGCGCACCTGGACTCGCGATCGGAAGCCGCCGTGCAGGAGGCGCTGGTCGAGGCGCTCGCCGGCCGGACGTCACTGGTGATCGCGCACCGGCTCTCGACCATCCGCGCGGCGAACCAGATCCTGGTCGTGGACAAGGGGCAGATCGTCGAACGTGGTACGCATGAAGCGTTGCTGGCCCTGGAAGGCCACTACGCCAAGCTGTACCGCACGCAGTTCAGTGAAGAGCCGATCGGAGCACCGTGAGCATTCCCTCGCCCGACAACCTCTACCCGTTGCCGGACTACGCCCGCACGGTGCTGCTCAAGCCGTTGGTGAAGAACCCGCAGATCGAGGTCGGCGAGTACACCTACTACGACGACCCGCACCACGCCACGGAGTTCGAGCAGCGCAACGTGCTCTACAACTACGGCGCGGAGAAGCTGGTCATCGGGCGCTACTGCGCGCTGGCGGAGGGCGTCCGGTTCATCATGTCCGGCGCCAACCACAGCATGGCGGGCGTGTCGACGTTCCCGTTCACGATCTTCGGCGGCGTCTGGGGCGAGAAGACGCTCGACATCGCGCTGGGAGCGCCGAGCCGTGGCGACACGGTGGTGGGCAACGACGTCTGGATCGGCTACAACGCCGTGATCATGCCGGGCGTGCGGATCGGCAACGGCGCGATCATCGCCGCCGGTTCCGTGGTGGTGTCGGACGTTCCCGCGTACGGCATCGTCGGCGGCAACCCCGCGAAGCTGCTGAAGACGCGCTACAGCGAGGCGGACGTCGCACTGCTGGAACGCGTCGCGTGGTGGGACTGGCCGGTGGAGAAGGTGACCGAACACGTCCGCGTGATCATGGCCGGCACGCCCGCCGAGCTCGCCGCCGTCGCTCCGTGAAGGCACTGCTGATCACCGGCCCGGTCGGGGTCGGCAAGACGACGGTGGCAGAGGCCGTCGGCGCGCGACTCGTCGAAGCGAAGGTCCCGCACGCCGTCATCGACCTCGACCAGCTGTCGGCGTGCTGGCCCGCACCGGCCGAAGACCCGTTCCACCTCGAACTGCAGCTGCGGAACCTGCAAGCCGTGGTGCGCAACTACGTCGACGCCGGTGTGCACCGCATCGTGCTCGCGGGAGTGGTGGAGAGCCGGGCCGGCCGCGAGCGGTACGCCGAGGTCGTCGGCGCGAAGCTCAACGTCTGCCGGCTGAAGGCGGACCTGTCCGTCCTCCACCGGCGGCTCGCGGCGCGGCACCACGACGAGGCCGGGCTGCGGTGGCACCTGAACCGGGCCGAGGAGCTGGAGATGATCTACAGCACCACCTGGATCGAGGACTTCGTGGTCTCCGCGGACCAGCCGGTGGCCGAGGTGGCGCAGGACGTGATCTCGTGGTGGCTGGCCGCGGAACGGCAGCCGATCGAGTCGCCGGCGTCCGGCTGAACGTCAGACCGGGTACCCGGTCGCCACGACGTCGCCGGTGACGGCGGCCAGGGTCGTGCCGGGGTTGAGCGCGGTCACGACGCCCGCGGTCAACGGCAGCCCGGCGTAGAAGTGCCGGACCGCGCCGAGGTCGACCGGCATCTCGTAGTAGTCCTGCGCCCACTCCCGGAACGCCTCGGGCGTGCCGTCGGTCAGCAGGGCGAACAGCCAGTCGGCCCCGTCGTCGCCTCCCTCGGGGAAGGCGATGTCTCCGTGCCGCCATGCGGTGTCGCCGTGCTCACGCCACAGGCACACCGTGACGTACGGCGTGCCGAACTCGTCGGAGAACGCCGGTTCCTCCACGCAATCACGGAACACCTCAGGCACCCTGTCGAGAACACCGGGCCACGGCTCCTCGTCGTCGGTGGCGTAGGGGCTCATGGGCGACTCGTGGTCGAACCCGCGCACGTATGCCCCCGCGGCCGTGAACGTGATGGAGTACTCGTTGCCCGCGCCGTCCCGCATGGACGCCAGCTCCTCGCCAGGCGCCCACGCGGTGTCGTAGAGGTGGTGCCGGTCATCGCTGCCGGGGCTGAGCACGACGTCCAGCGCGGCCAGTGCACGACACAGCGAGCGCAGTTCCGGGATGGCGGGCAGGAGACGAGCGACGTCGTACGCGGACATGCCGACATCCAAGCAGGCACCCGGAACGTGCGAGTGCTGGTCACGAGCGGAGATCGGCGGGATGGCGTCCGGGTGAAACTTCGCGACGACCGCCGCCTGACGCGCGATCATGGGCACATGGAGTACGACCGCTACTGCGACCTGACCATGCGCGGCGGTACGACCAGCGGAGTCGTGTACCCGCTCGCGGTCGCCTCGCTGGCCCGCCACTACGAGTTCAAGCAGATCGGCGGTTCGTCCGCCGGCGCCATCGCGGCGGGGTTCACCGCGGCGGCCGAACGCGGGCGCGCCTCCGGTGGCTTCGAGAAGCTGGCCGGGCTGATCGACTGGTTCACGTCCGGGCCGGGCGCCGAGCGGTGGCGGATGGCACAGCTGTTCCAGCCCGCCGAGAAGACCCGTGCGCTGTACCGGATCGTCGTCGCGTCCATGCAGAAGCGGGAGACGACGGGGCGCAGTGCGATCTCGTGCCTGTTCTTCGCGTTGCTGGGCGCGGTCGGGTGGCGCGCGAAGTCCGTGCTGGCGCTGATGGCGTTGCTGTGGCTGGGCGGGCCCGTGCTGTTCTCGGCGTGGCTCGCGCCTTCGGCGTATCCGGGGTGGCTCGCGGTGGTCGTCGTCGTGGTGGCGCTGGCGTGCCTGGTGATCGTGCTGTGGCCGTTGCGGTCGAGTCTGCCCTGGCCTGCCTGGATGTTCGCGGCGGTGCCGCTCGCGTTGGGCCTGGCGTTCTCCCGGCATCACGCGACGACGGCGATCGTGCTGCTGGTCTGGCTGGTGCTGTCGCTGGCGGCCGTCAGCGCGCTGTTCGTCACGTACGGGTATGCCATGCAGCGGTTCCTGAAGAACAACGCGCGGTCCATCCACTTCGGACTCGTGCCCGGCACCGGTGACTTCAGGCCGTCGTGGCTCGACCGGCTGGCGGGCGTGCCGAAGTCGACAGGCGTGCCGCCGCTGGCCGACTGGATCGCGGACCAGCTGGACGACATCGCGGGGACCGACGAGGCGTTGACGTTCGGCGACCTCGGCGACATCAACCTCGTGCTGATGACGACCGACCTGTCCGGGGGAAGGCCGTACCGGTTGCCGTTCAAGGAGGAGTGGCAGTACTGCGAGGAGTGTCTCGGCTACGTCCTGCCGCGCCGGGTGGTCGAGCAGCTGAACGGGCGCGAGACGGCTTCCAAATGCCCGCTGCACGAGTACATGCCGTTGCGGGACCTGCCTTCGCGCGACGAGCTGCCGGTCGTGGTCGCCGTGCGGATGTCGCTGTCGTTCCCCGGCCTGATCGCCGCGGTGCCGCTGTGCCGGGACGGGCGTGTGCACTGGTTCTCCGACGGCGGCATCACCAGCAACTTCCCGATCCACTTCTTCGACGCGCTGCTGCCGCGCTGGCCCACGTTCGGTCTGAGCCTGCAGCCCTACCCGAACGGCGACACGAAGGACGTGTGGCTGCCGGAACAGGACGCGTCGGCCTCGGGCACGCCCTACTCGTCGATCGGTTCCATGCCGCGGTTCCTGGTGTCCATCCTGGACACATTCCTGGACTGGCGCGACACCATGCAGTCGGCGCTGCCCGGCTACCGCGGCCGCATCGCGCACGTGCGGCAGTCGGCCGACGAGGGCGGCTCGAACCTGTTCATGCCGCCTGCCACCATCCGCAAGCTCGCACTGCGCGGCCAACGGGCCGGTGACCTGCTGCGCGAACGCTTCCAGCAGCAGCAGAACACCGACCGCTACCGCTGGATCCGGCTGCGCATCGCGCTGCGCGAGTACCAGGACCTCGGCGCGCAGGCAGCCGACCGCGACGCGCTGTACGAGGAACTGCTGCGGCGGTTCGAGATTCCCGAGGAGTTGCACGACTGGTTCCGCACTCCCCCGGCCGACGGTGATCCGTTCCGGGCCGGGATCGAGGTGGCGCTGGACCACGTCGGGGTGCTCAAGGACGACGGTCCGTTCGACGGGGTGCCGCCGGTCGATCCGGATTTGCGGCTGACGCCACCCGAGTAGGCGCGCTAGCCTGGTCCCGTGACGCGATTTAGCCACCCCCGACCCGCGTGGGTGGCGCGCGCCTGAAATTCCCGTCGGCCGGGGGACTCCGCAACCAGGAACCCAGGCCAGAAGAACGGGAAACCCATGTACCGCAACGAAGAGCTCGTGCACGCCCTGAACGTCCGCGACCTCACCGATCCCGCGCAGGGCCCGCACGCGATGCAACTCCTGATCGTCGAGCTCAAAGCCGTGCTGGACGACCCGCGGGAAGTCCGCCACCACCCGCTCGTCCCGGTGGAGCACAACTACGAGCACCTCGGCTACCCGAGGGACGCGATCACCCGCGACGCCCGCTACACCAGGTACGTCAGCGAGACCTGCATGCTCCGCAGCCACACCACGGCGATGATCCCGCCTGCGCTCAAGGACGTGTCCCCGGACGTGACGCTGCTCTGCCCCGGCCTCGTCTACCGCCGCGACACGGTCGACCGCCTGCACACCGGCACACCGCACCAGCTCGACGTCTGGCGGATCAGCAGCAGCCCCGAACCACTCGACGACCTCATCGACACGGTCGTCAGGACCCTGTTGCCCGGCAAGCGTTATCGCACGATCGACGCCGAGCACCCGTACACCACGCACGGCAAGCAGATCGACGTCGAGCACGACGGCCAGTGGGTTGAAGTCGGCGAGTGCGGACGGGCCGCGCGACACGTCCTCAAACACCACCCGCACGGCCTCGCGATGGGCCTCGGGCTGGATCGAATCCTGATGCTGCGCAAGGGAGTCCCGGACATCCGCCTGCTGCGCAACCCCGACCCGCGCATCAGCTCACAGATGCTGGACCTGGCCGAGTACCGGCCGATCTCCCGGCACCCGGCCGCGATCAGGGACATCTCGATCATGGCGGGCCACGACGACGACGCGGACATGCTGGGCGACCGGATCCGGGCGCTGGTGCCCGAGGACGTCGTCGAGGAGATCGAGGTGCTCAGCGAGACGCCGTCGGAACAGCTGCCGGACCACGTTCAGGAGAGGCTCGGCGCGAGGCCTGGCCAGAAGAACGTGCTGATCCGCGTGACGATGAGGGCGCCGGAACGCACCCTCACCGACCGCGAGACGAACGAGATCAGGGACAGGCTGCTTCAGGGCTTGCGGCCCACGGCGCCGTAGATGCCCACGTGGGCCTCGTCGAAGGAGTCCGGGCGCCAGTCGTTGACCGCGACCACGCCCGGCTCCAGCATCTCCATGCCCTCGAAGAACCGCGTCACCTCGGCGTGCGTGCGCATGGTGAGCTTGTTGTCCGAGTTGCTGTAGATCTTGGCGACCTCACGTGCCTCGGCGAGTTCCTGCTCGGACAGCGTGTCCCAGGTGGCGTGGGTGATGGCCAGGTACGAGCCGGACGGCAGGTCGGCCATGTACTGGGCGATGGCCTCGTACGGGCTGTCGGTGTCTGGGACGAAGTGCAGCGCGGCGATGACCAGCACGCCGACCGGGCGGGAGAAGTCGAGCGTCTCGCGGGCGCCGGCGAGGACCGTGGAGGTCGCGCGCAGGTCGGCGAGGATCGCGTTCGCGTTGGGGTTGTCGGCCAGCAGGGCGTTGCTGTGCGAGACGGCGACGGGCTCGAAGTCGACGTAGACGACGCGCGCGTCCGGGTTGTCGTGCTGGGCGATCTCGTGGACGTTGCCGACGGTCGGGATGCCCGATCCCAGGTCGAGGAACTGGTCGACCCCCTCCGTCATCAGGTGGCGGACGACCCGGCGCAGGAAGGAGCGGTTCGCCTGCGCGCTCTGGGCGACGCCGGGGAAGATCTGCTCCACCTGCTTGGCGGCGGCGCGGTCGGCTTCGAAGTTGTGCGAGCCGCCCAGGTAGTAGTCGTACATCCGCGCCACGCTCGGGCGCGTGACGTCGACCGTGGACGGGACCCACTTCAGCTCTTCCATCACGTGCGCATCCTCCGTCGTCGCCACACGGGTGTCCACCGCCACACATCCGAACCGAGATGGTTTCGGTCACGTGTGAGGAACCATGCACTCCAGCACTGCTGAACGCCATGCGAGGTTCCGCCTTCTCAGGGAACGCTCTCCGGTGCACTTCGACGCCGATATCGGCGGGTGGTGCATCACCCGTTACGACGACGTGCTCACAGTGCTCGGCATCGATTCCGGTGATCCGGAACCACTACCCGAACGGGCGATCGCGCGCGCCGTGAAGCTCGCCCGGCCGGTGATCACCCTGAGCACCCTCGAAATGCTCGACGCCGACGACGCGGCTTTCACGCAGTCGGTCGCGGCGACGGCGGCCGAGGCGTTCACGCTCGCGCACGGCATGGAGGCGTTCGCGGCCAGTGCCCTGGCCACCACGCAGGCGTTCCTCGCCAACGCGTTGCGCGCACTGCACGAGCACCCCCAGCAGGCCGAGTTGCTCAGGACCACGCCGGAGCTCGCCAGGGACGCTGCGGAGGAGCTGCTGCGGTTCGACACCCCGATCCCCATCGCTCCCGCCCGCCGGACGCCCCACCCGGTCGTGCTGAGCGGGCGTACGGTCGAAGCAGGCGAGGTGCTCGTGCCGTTCGTCGCGGCGGCCAACCGGTGTTCGGTGAGGTTCCCGGGTGGCGACCGCCTCGACCTGCGCCGCAGACCCGTCGGCGTGCTGGCCGCGTGCCCCACGAGCGCCGCGCTGGCCCGCGTGACCGGTGAGATCGCGCTGGTCAGACGCGTTCGGGCAGCTGCTCGCTGACAGCGAACACGCCAGGGGAACACCAGTCCACTCCAGTTGGTTGAGCGGTACAGACTCAACTTTGGAGGGTGACGAGATGGGCGAGACTCTGGCCCTGCCGGTTCTGCCGCTGGACGACGTCGTGGTGCTTCCCGGCATGGTCGTGCCGATCCGCATCTCCGGCGAGGACGCGAGCTCCGAGGCGCGTGCGGCCGTAGACGCGGCCACGACCGCGGCAAACCATCAAGTGCTCCTCGTCCCACGGCTGGACGGGAAGTACTCAGCAGTAGGCACGCTGGCCGAGATCGAACAGGTGGGCCGCCTCCCCGGTGGCGAACGCGCTGCCGTCGTGCGCGGCACCAAGCGCGTGCGCATCGGCACGGGCACGACGGGGCCGGGCGCGGCGCTGTGGGTGAACGCGACGATCGCGGACGACTCCGTGATCACCGACCGGACCCGTGAACTCGCGAAGCAGTACCGCGCGCTCGTGACGAACATCCTGCAGACGCGTGGCGCGTGGCAGATGGTCGACTCGGTGCAGCAGATCAGCGACCCGTCCGCACTGGCCGACCTCGCGGGCTACGCCTCCTACCTCGACGACCAGCAGAAGATCTGGCTGCTGGAGACGAGCGACGTCACCACCCGGCTGGAGAAGCTGGTGGAGTGGGGTCAGGCGCACCTGACCGAGCTCGACGTCAACGAGACGATCGCGAAGGACGTCAAGGAAGGCGTCGAGAAGCAGCAGCGGGAGTTCCTGCTGCGCCAGCAGATGGCCGCGATCCGCAAGGAACTGGCCGAGCTCGACGGCAAGCCGGCGACCGAGCAGGACGACTACCGCGCCCGCGTCGAGGCGGCAGACCTGCCGGAGAAAATCGCGAAGGCCGCCCTGGCCGAGGTCGACAAGCTGGAGCGCACCTCCGAGCAGTCGCCCGAGGTGGGCTGGATCCGGACGTGGCTCGACACCGTCCTCGAGATGCCGTGGAACTCCCGTACCGAGGACTCCTACGACATCAAGGCGGCGCGCGAGATCCTCGACGCCGACCACGCGGGCCTCGACGACGTGAAGCAGCGCATCACCGAGTACCTGGCCGTGCGCAAGCGTCGTGCCGACCGCGGCCTGGGCGTGGTGGGCGGCCGTCGTTCCGGTGCCGTGCTCGCGCTGACGGGCCCTCCCGGCGTCGGCAAGACGTCGCTCGGCGAGTCCGTGGCGCGGGCGATGGGCCGCAAGTTCGTTCGCGTGGCGCTTGGTGGCGTGCGCGACGAGGCCGAGATCCGCGGGCACCGCCGCACGTACGTCGGCGCGCTGCCCGGCCGGATCGTCCGCGCGATCAGCGAGGCCGGTTCGATGAACCCGGTCGTGCTGCTCGACGAGATCGACAAGGTCGGCTCCGACTACCGCGGCGACCCCACGGCGGCGTTGCTCGAGGTGCTGGACCCGGCGCAGAACCACACGTTCCGCGACCACTACCTGGAGGTCGAGCTCGACCTCTCGGACGTGGTGTTCCTCGCGACCGCGAACGTGCTGGAGTCGATCCCGGCGCCGTTGCTCGACCGCATGGAACTCGTGCAGCTCGACGGCTACACCGAGGACGAGAAGGTCACGATCGCCAGCGGCCACCTGCTGCCGCGCCAGATCGAACGGGCCGGCCTCACGCCTGAGGACGTCACGTTCGACAAGCCCGCACTGCACCAGCTCGCGAGCGAGTACACGCGCGAAGCCGGTGTGCGGCAACTGGAACGGGCCCTCGCGCGCATCCTGCGCAAGGCGACCGCGAAGGTGGCACTGGGCGAGGCGGAGTTCCCGATCACGGTCGACCAGCCGTCGCTGAAGTCCTACATCG
Source organism: Lentzea californiensis (assembly GCF_024648825.1). Taxonomy (GTDB): domain Bacteria; phylum Actinomycetota; class Actinomycetes; order Mycobacteriales; family Pseudonocardiaceae; genus Lentzea; species Lentzea californiensis. The sequence goes on along the minus strand of NZ_JANBBE010000002.1, from coordinate 192,569 downwards.
GCAGCCCGAAGAACACGCCGGAGTCGGCGGAACGCACGTCCGTCCCAGGCGTGGCAACGGGTCTGGCCGTCACGGGCGTCGGTGGCGACGTGCTGTTCATCGAGGCCTCGCTGGCCCCGAAGGACACCGGCGCGTCCGGCGTGACGCTGACCGGCCAGCTGGGCGACGTGATGAAGGAGTCCGCGCAGATCGCGTTGTCGTACCTGCGTTCGCACGACGACAGGGCCGCGGCGCTGGCCGACCGGGGAGTGCACATCCACGTCCCGGCGGGCGCGGTGCCGAAGGACGGTCCGTCCGCGGGCGTCACGATGACGACGGCACTGGCGTCGCTGCTCTCGGGCCGCCCGGTGCGTTCCGACGTGGCGATGACGGGCGAGATCTCGCTGACCGGCCGGGTGTTGCCGATCGGTGGCGTGAAGCAGAAGCTGCTGGCCGCTCACCGTGCGGGCATCACGACCGTGCTGCTGCCGCAGCGCAACGAGCCGGACCTGGAGGACGTGCCGGAGTCGGTGCGTGAGCAGCTGACGGTGCACTTCGTCTCGGACGTGGCCCAGGTGCTGGAGCACGCGCTCTCGAAGGAGACCGTCGCGACGACCGTTGCGGCGTAACGACAAAGACCCCTCGTGGGGGCAGCAGCGGCGACTGCTGCCCCACGAGGCTTTTTCGTGTCTACAGGCCCACGTCGATGATGAGCCGGTTCGGGCTCGTCAGCGTGAACACGCGGTGCCACGAGTAGGGATTGCTGTACCCGACAGCGATCCCGAGGGTGGCCTCGAAGTCGCACGTGAGCGCGACGCCGCGAACGTGACTCAGGCCGGGCGTCGCGAAGTTCTGCGACCCGGTGTACGTCAGGTTCCCGTTGTCGTCGTGCGCGGCCGCACCGATCAACGTGACCGCCAGGATCTCGTTGACCCCAGGCGCCGCAATGGCGATCGGGTTCCCGGACGCGCAGTGCGCCACGCTCGTGACCTCACTGACCCGGTGCTCCGTCGGCAACGCGGACAGGTCCAGCACCACGCGGCTGAACCCGACGTGCTGTCCGGTCCGGATGTTCGACAGCGTGGGCGTGCTCTGCGCCGACGCGACCGGCACGAAGGTGAAAACCGCCAGTACCGCCACCAGCAGTGCGACAAGACGTTTGTTCATTTCGGCCCCCTCTCAGGGCTCACTTGATGCCCTAAAGACGTGTGACCCACGCCACAGTTGCCTCAGCGTGAGTAGACATCGATGACGACCCGGTCGGGATTCGTCAGCGTGAAGACCTTGTGCCACGAGTCCGGGTCGTCGTAACCGACCGCGATGCCGAGCGTCGCCTCGAAGTCACAGGTGAACGCGATGGTCTTCACGTTGGTCAGGCCGGCCGGCGAGAAGTTGCGCGGACCCGTGTAGGTCGGGTCGAAGTTCTCGTCGTACGAGGCGGCGTAGTGGAACACCGACTGGAGGATCTCGTTGCCCTGCACGGGAACCGGGTTGCCCGAAGCGCAGTTCGCGACCGAACCGGTCTCCCGGGACTGGTGGTTGCTCGGCAGCCCGTTCATGTCGAGCACGATCCGCTCGAACCCGTCGTGCTTGCCGGTCCGGATGTTCGTGAGCTCGGCATGCCCCTGAGCCGACGCCATCGGAACGAACGTGAACACCGCGGCCACCGCGAGCAGCACCGCACCAAGACGCTTCTTCACCGTCTCCCCCTCTGAATGTCAGTTGTTCTTGACGTCGACGACCACACGGGTCGGGTTGTCGAGGAACGAGACCTCGTACGTCCGCCCCTTGCCCGCGTACCCGATCGAAAAGCCGAGGCGCGCCTCGAAGTTGCACGTGTTCGTGACGCTCCGGACGTTCAAGAGCCCAGGCGTCTCGAACGAGCGCGGTCCGGCGTAGCCGTGCGCGTTGGCGGGCTGCATGGTGACGTCCACGAACTCGTCCCCCTTGGCCGAGATCGGCTTGCCCGACCCGCAGTTGTAAGGCTCGGCCGACCGTTCCGCCGTCACCTCGGGCCGCGGCCCGCCGAGTTCGAACACGACCCGATCGAACCCGGCGTGCCGCTCGGTGCGGATGTCCGTGAGCTGGTTCCCCTCAACCGCGGACGCGGCCGGCACCACGCTCATCGCCATCCCCACGGCGACGAGCGCGACAGCGATGCGCTTCATCTCTCCCCCTCTTCCCCGAAAGGCCCCTCACGTGGACACGCCCCACGAGCCCTCGGGGTTGCCCGCTACCCCAGGAAGTCCTCCAGCGGCACAGGCGTCAGCCCGTCCTGCTTCGCCCGGTGGAGAAAGGCCGTGAAGTCCTCGACGAACGTCGTCCGGAAGTGCATGAGCACGATGTCACCAGGGCTGAGCTTGTCCCCCTGCTGAAACTGCACCCGCCCGTCGTTGACAGCCGCGGTCCAGTTCACCAACGCCTTGAACCCACAACTGGCCGCCGCCTGACGAGTGGTCGAGTCGTAGTTCCCGAACGGCGGCCGGAACAACGTGGGCCGCTTCCCGTAGTCCCCGGCGAGGAAGTCGGCGTTGCCGCAGATCTCGTTCTTCTGGAACTCGAGCCCCTTGCCCATCAGGTTCGGGTGGTTCGACGTGTGGCTGTGCACCGTCACGGGCAACCGCTTGAAGTAGTCCCTGTGCCCCTCGGCGTACTTGGTGTTCAAGAAGACCGACGGCCACACCCCGGCCTCGATCATCAACTCCAGAGCCTTCGGATGCTGCACGGCCCCGTCGTCGATGGTGATGAACACGTACGGCTTGTCCGTCTGAATCCGCGTGACAACGGGCACCATCCCGTCGACAACAGCAGGTGCCTGTGCCTGCACAGTCCCGTACGAATACGGCGGCTCGAACATCCGCTTGGGCCGCTCGGACGAACTGGTGGTCACCGGCGCCGACGACGTGGTCAACACCGGACCACCGGACTGCGTTTCAGGCGCGTCCCCACACGCCACAACCCCGGCAACCAGCAAAAAGGCAGCAAGAAGCCGCATCTTGGACATCAAAAATCCCCCTCCACGCGAAAGACGTCGCGCAGGCCCTCATGGTTGCACGGGGCTAGGGTCGAAGTGATCACAAAAAGGAGGACCACATGAGCCTCGAGCGCCCAGTCGCTCCCGACCCCTACGAGCTGCTACCGCAGGTCGGCACCTTCACCGTCACCTCGACGGACGTGCGCGACGGCGAGCAACTCCCCGACGCCCAGGTCTTCGAGGGCGGCAACACCTCCCCGCAACTGACCTGGTCGGGCTTCCCGGAGGAGACCCGCAGCTTCGTGGTCACCTGCTACGACCCGGACGCACCGACCCCGTCGGGCTTCTGGCACTGGGTGGCCGTGAACATCCCGGCGACCACCACCAGCCTGGCCACAGGCGCAGGCGCCGAAGACGCCACCCTCCCAGGCGACGCCTTCCACGTCCGCTCCGACTACAGCACCCGAGCCTTCGGCGGCGCCGCCCCACCGAAGGGCGACCACCCCCACCGCTACTACTTCGTGGTGCACGCCGTAGACGTGGACAAGCTGGACGTGGACGAGAACGCCTCCCCAGCAGTGGTGAGCTTCAACCTGGCCTTCCACACCCTGGCAAGGGCCATCATCACCCCTACCTACCAGCACTAACACGCACGCAGCGCCACTCACCCGCGAAGCCGAAGGCGAGCCGTCCTTCCACACGGGCCGGGCGGTGGGGTCCCGTCACGAGTCGCGCCATAGCTCTTGCTGCATGCAAGGAGGGGTGTCAAGCGGACACCCCTCCTTGCATGTGGCCCGCTCTTGGTGCGGCTCGTGACGGGACCCCACCGCCAAACGCACCCTCAAACCAACCGGCAGCCGCCCAACGCAACAGGCGTGCCATCAACCCGCCCGCGGCGCCACCCCCGATCAGATTGCCGGGGGTCTGGGGGCAGAGCCCCCAGGGGAAGCACGCAAGGCGACCAGGCCGCCCGCAAGGTGACCACCCGCCCGGTCGCATCCCGCCCAGCCACCCCCGTAAGCCCTCCACAACCCCCATCCAGGGAACACCCCCACCCCCAAAGTGGTTGGATCCTCACGTGAGGCACTTCGACCTGGTCATAATCGGCACCGGCTCCGGCAACAGCATCCCGACGGAAGCCATGGCAGGCTGGCAGATCGCCATCCTGGAAAAGGGCACCTTCGGTGGCACCTGCCTCAACGTGGGCTGCATCCCCACCAAGATGTTCGTCCACACAGCAGACCAGGCCGCAGCCCCGGCCAACGCCAAGAAGCTGGGCGTGGACGCCACCCTGGACACCGTCCACTGGCCAGAGATCCGAGACAGGATCTTCAACAGGATCGACCCGATCGCGGAGGGCGGCCGCAACTGGCGCGCCAACGAGAACGCGAACGTGACGGTCTACGAGGGCACCGCGCACTTCATCGACGCGCACACGATCGACACGGGCACCGGCGAGACGATCACCGCCGACCGGATCGTCGTGGCCGCGGGCAGCCGTCCGACCGTCCCGGACATCGCGGACCTGGACACCACGGGTTTCCACACGAGCGACACCGTCATGCGCCTCGACGAACTCCCCGAGAGCCTGATCATCGTCGGCAGCGGTTTCATCGCCTCGGAGTTCGCGCACGTCTTCAGCAGCTTCGGCGTCGAGGTCACCGTGATCGCCCGGTCGAACCTCCTCCTCCGTCACGAGGACCTGGAGATCGCCCAGCGCTTCACCGAGGTCGCCAAGGGCAAGTGGAACGTCCTGCTCAACCGCAAGACCACCCGCGCCGAGAAGACCGCGACCGGTGTGAAGCTCCACCTGGAAGGCCCCAACGGCGAGGAAACCGTTGAGGCACAACAACTTCTCATCGCAACGGGCAGGCAGCCCAACAGCGACCTGCTCCAGGTCCAGAACGCCGGCCTCGACCAGCACGGCGACGGTCGCGTCAAGGTCGACGAGTACCAGCGCACGAGCCAGCCGCACATCTTCGCCCTCGGCGACATCAGCTCGGACTACCAGCTCAAGCATGTCGCCAACCACGAGTCCAAGGTCGTCCAGCACAACCTGCTGCACCCCGACGACCAGATCAAGAGCGACCACCGCTTCGTGCCGGCCGCCGTCTTCTCCAGCCCGCAGATCGCGAGCGTCGGCCTGACCGAGGAACAGGCCAAGGAGAAGGGCATCCGTTACGTCACGGCCAGCCAGGCCTACGCCTCCATCGCGTACGGCTGGGCCATGGAGGACACGACCGGCTTCGCGAAACTGATCGCGGACCCGGCCACCGGTCAGCTCCTCGGCGCGCACATCATCGGGCCGCAGGCCTCGTCGGTGATCCAGCCGCTGATCCAGGCGATGAGCTTCGGCCTGGACGCGAAGTCCATGGCACGTGGCCAGTACTGGATCCATCCGGCAATGCCTGAACTGGTCGAGAACGCGCTCCTGAACCTGCCGCTGGACTGAATTCCCTGAAGGACAGGGACTTACGCCGCTGCCCAAAACGAGCGGCACCAACGACGATGCAGCGATGACAGACAGAGTCCTCGTCGCCTACACGTCGAAAACAGCTGCCACGGACGAGATCGCCGAGATCATCGGCACCGAACTCGCGGGCTGCGGGCTGAGAGTCACCGTGCTCCCGGTCGCCGCGGCCGAATCGCTGCACGGGTTCGGTGCCGTGATCTTGGGTGACGTCGCGGCCCGCGACGCGCAACGGTTCGTGAAGCGGCACAGGGTCTACCTCAAGCGCACGCCCATCTGGTTGTTCCACCGCGGCACGCCTCCCGTGCCGAACGACGTCACGCGCATGGTCCGCAAGCTGGGCGCGAGCGGGCCGATCAGCTTCGGCGGCGAGGCGCCGGACTGGGACCGCGCCCAGGCCTGGGCCCGTTACCTCGCCGACCAGCTCGCGGTGCTGCACCGCGGTTTCGTCTCCAACTAGGCAGGCTGGGCCTGCTGGATCCGGACCGTGTTCCCCGCGGGATCGCGGAACACGCAGTCCCGCGCACCCCACGGCTGGTCGGCCGGTTCCTGCACGACGTCAGCACCACCGGCCTGGAGCTTGTCGAACGCGCCGTCGAGATCCGGCGTGACCAGGTTGATGAACGCGTACGACCCGTTCTCGATCATCTCGGCGATCGCGGTCCGTTGACCGTCCGTGAGCCCTTCGGCCATGGCAGGCGGTTCCAGGACCACGGCGGAGCCGCTACCGGCCGGTGCGACGGTGACCCACCGCATCGTGCCCCGGCCGACGTCGGCGCGGACCTCCCAGCCGAGCAGGTCGCGGTAGAACGCGAGCGAGGCCTCGGGGTCGGTGTGCGGGAGGAACGTGGCCTGAATGGTGATGTCCATGCCGGCAACGCTAGGACCAGCGCCGACGCGAAGCTTCTTGATTCCTGACCGGCTGGCCGGGACAGGGCCTAGACGTACCGGGGACGCCCGGCGATCATGCCGAGCACGGTCAGCGCGACGAGCAGCACCAGCTGCAACGTCAACGACGTGGTCCACGTCCCGGTGGCCTCACGCAGCACGCCGAACGCGAACGGCCCGGAAGCCGCGATCAGGTAACCGATGCTCTGCGCCATCGCCGACAGCCGCGCGGTGTCCGAAGTGGACTTGGTGCGCAGCGACATCACCAGCAGCGCCAGCGGGAACATGCCCATGCCGAACCCGATCAGCACCACCCAGAGCCCCGGTGCGGCAGCGGGCGCCACCAGCATGCCCAGGATCCCGCCGAACGACAGCACGCCCAACGCGAGGACCATCGGTCCCTGACTGGAGAACCGGGCGGCGATCGGCGGCACGAACAGGCTCACCGGAACGCTCAGCAGCATCGAGACGGCGAGCAGCATGCCGGCGGTGTTCCGGTCGACACCGGAGTCGACGAGCATCGCGGGCAGCCAGCCCATGACGGTGTAGGCGAACAGCGACTGCAGCCCGAAGAACACCGTGATCACCCACGCCAGCGGGCTGCGCAGCAAGGACCGCTTCTCCACCGGCGCGACCGACCGCACCACGGTCGACGCGGCACCGTGCCGGGCCCCGGCGAACCACACGACCAGCGCACCGGCCGACAACAGCGCCCACGCGCCGACGGCCAGGCGCCACGAGCCGAGCCACTCCTCCATCCGAGGAGTCAGCGCGGCGGCCAAGGCCGCACCCGCGGAGAGCGTTCCCGTGTACACGCCGGTGAGCAGCCCGACCTTGTTCGGGAAGGACGCCTTCACCACCACCGGGATCAGCACGTTGGACACCGCGATGCCCGCACACGCGATGAAGGTGCCGCCCAGCACGACCCACGGACCGTCGATCACGCGCAGTACGAGGCCGAGCGTGAGCACCCCCAGTGACAGTCCGATCGCACGAGCCATGCCGAGGCGGCGACCCAGCCAGGGGGCCGCGAACGCCGCGAAGCCGAAACAAAGCGCCGGAACGGCCGTCAGCGCACTGGTCCAAGCGGCCGAAACCCCAAGGGCGGCGCGGACATCACCCAGGACCGAGGCCAGACTGGTCACCGCAGGCCGGAGATTCGCGGCAGCGAGGGCGACCCCGATCGCGAGCAACGTGGACCCGACCAGCGGAACGTGACGATTCTTGACGACCGTCACCCTGCGACCTGGATCGGTGGCAGTCTGTGCGGCAAGAGTCGTCTGCTTCATCGTCACGCGAGCCACTATCGCAGACGTAGGATGTTCGGATGAAAGGATGACGCTGTGCCGTTGGCCACTACCCGACGGGCGGGTCTCGTCGACCAGGTGATCGAGCAGATGCGCGGCGCGATCACGACTGGTGAATGGCCCGTCGGGCAGCGCATCCCGCCCGAACCCGAGCTGGTCACCGCGCTCGGGGTGGGGCGGAACACGGTCAGAGAGGCCGTGCGCGCGCTCTCCCACGCCGGACTGCTGGAGGTGCGGCAGGGCGACGGCACGTTCGTCCGCGCGACCAGCGAGATCTCCGGCGCCGTCCGCCGCATGTGCGGGACCGAACTGAAGGAAGTGCTCCAGGTCCGCCGCACCCTCGAGGTGGAGGGCGCGCGCCTGGCCGCGAAGCACCGCACGGACGCCGAGCTGGCGCGCCTCACCGAGTTGCTGCAGAAGCGCGACGCGGCGATGGAGGGCGAGCAGTGGGCCGAGGTGATCGAGCACGACACCGCGTTCCACGTGCTGCTCGTGCAGTGCTCCCACAACACGCTTCTAGCCGAGCTCTACCAGGGCTTGACCGAGGCGGTCAAAGCTTCGGTGGCGGCCTCTGTCGACACCAGCCAGCCCGGCCAGGACCAGGTGTCGCACACCGGGCTGCTGCACGCGGTCCGGGACGGCGACCAGGAGAAGGCGGCGATCGAGGCGGGCGGTTTCTTCGAGGAGCTGATCGAGAAGTTCTGCTAGTGGCGCGTCCACTAACCCTTGTCGGCCTATTTCGGGGCCAGGCGGGTGCATCGCGGTGCCGCCCCCACGCCCTCATATCGGGCATATGGGGGCGTGGGGGCGGCGCCGGGAGGCGCCCACCTGGGCGCGAAATAGACCGGCAAGGATTGTGGATGTGTCACAAATCGCGGACAAGCGCTGTCCGCATGAGCTCATAGCGTGGGGGCCATGGAGATCACGCCGTTCCGCATCGAGATCCCGCAGGCGGAGATCGACGACCTCCGCTCCCGCCTGGCCGGCACGCGCTGGCCCGAGGAGGACCTGCCGGGCGTCGGCTGGTCCTACGGCATCCCGCTGAGCTACCTGCGCCCGCTCGCCGAGTACTGGCGCGACGGGTTCGACTGGCGCGCGCAGGAGGAGCGGATCAACTCCCACCCCCAGTTCACGACCGAGATCAGCGGGCAGCGCATCCACTTCCTGCACGTCCGCTCGAAGAACCCGGACGCGACACCGCTGCTGCTCGTCCACGGCTGGCCCGGTTCGTTCGTCGAGTTCCTGAACGTGATCGAGCCGCTGTCCGAGGACTTCCACCTCGTCATCCCGTCGATCCCCGGCTTCGGCTTCTCGGGCCCGGTCCGCAAGCCCGGCTGGAACGTCCTGCGCGTCTCGTGGGCGTTCGCGAAGCTGATGGAGGGCCTGGGCTACGACCGCTACGGCACGCAGGGCGGCGACTGGGGTTCGGGCATCGCGCAGGAGATCGGCCGGGTGTTCCCCGAGCAGGTCATCGGCGTGCACGTGAACATGCTGCAGACCTTCCGGCCGCAGGGCGTCAACGACCTGTCGGACGAGGAGCTGCGCGCGCTGGAGTCACTCGACCACTACCAGAAAGAGCTCTCCGGCTACATGCACCTGCAACGCAGCAGGCCGCGCACGCTGTCGTACGCGCTGACGGACTCGGCCGTCGGGCAGCTCGCGTGGATCGCGGAGAAGTTCCACGACTGGACGGACAACGACGGCGCGCCCGAGGACGCGGTGGACCGCGACCAGATGCTGACCAACGTGTCCGTCTACTGGTTCACCGGCACGGCGGGCTCGTCGGCGGCGCTGTACAAGGAGCAGTCGGCGACCTGGGGTCAGCAGCAGCCGTCGACCGTGCCGACCGGCGTCGCGATCTTTCCGCACGACCTGAGCCTGCCGGTGCGGTCGCTGGCGGAGAAGATGATCCCGTCGATCGTGCACTGGACCGAGTTCGACCGCGGCGGTCACTTCGCCGCGATGGAGGAGCCGGACCTGCTGGTCCAAGACATCAGGAAGTTCTTCGAATCACTGTGAGCACAACACTGTCGAACCGCACCCTCAACCGGACCCTCCTGGCGCGGCAACTGCTCCTGGAGCGGACGTCCATGCCGATCGTCGAGGCCGTCGAGCACCTCGGCGGCCTTCAGGCCCAGGCTCCGATCCCGCCGTACCTCGCGCTGTGGACGCGGCTCAAGCCGTTCAAGGTCGACGCGCTGAGCAAGCTCATCATCGACCGTTCGCTGGTGCGGATGACGTTGTGGCGCGGCACGTTGCACCTGATCTCGGCCGACGACGTGTACCTGATGCGCACGGCGTTGCAGCCGGAGCTCAACAAGTGGGCGAAGATCGTGATGCCGCCCGCCACGCGGGTCGAGATCGACCTCGACAAGCTGGCGCGGATCACCCGCGAGTACATCGACGCCGAACCCCGCACGGTCGCGGAGATCGGCGCGCACCTCGAGGAGCACTTCCCCGAGGCCAAGGCCCGCGAGATGTCCACGCAGGCGCAGATGCTGGTGCCGATGATCCAGGTGCCGCCGCGCGGGATCTGGGGCGTGGGCGGCATTCCGCAGAACGTCGCGATGGCCTCGTGGCTCGGCCGCGAGCTTCCCGAACGGGCCGCGGTGCCGGAGCTGATCAAGCGGTACCTGCGGGCGTTCGGACCGGCGACGCTCGCGGACATGCAGGCCTGGTCCCGGCTGATCGGGCTCAAGGCGCACGCGGCGGACCTCGACCTGGTGGAGTACAAGAACGAGGACGGCAAGGTGCTGCTCGACGTGCCGGACGGCGTGATCGTCTCCGAGGACGTGCCGGCACCCGCACGGCTGCTGCCCGCGTTCGACAACGTGCTGCTGGGGCACGCCGACCGCAAGCGGATCATGAGCGAGGAGGCGCGGTCGCGCTGGGGCGCGGTGCGCAACGGCGTGTTCCCGCCGACGTTCCTCGTGGACGGGTTCCTGCGCGGCACCTGGAACGTGGTGGAGAACAAGGACGCGGCGACGCTGACGATCGAGCCGTACTTCAAGACCACCAAGAAGGACATGGCCGGCGTGGTCCGCGAGGCCAAGGCGGTGCTGAAGGTGATGTCCCCCAAGAAACCGCACGTGGTCCTCGCGCCCTAAGACATCTGCTTGATCACGTCGAGAGTCGCGGTGATGGCGGGCCTGCGCGAGGCCTGGGTCCGCCACACCGCGTACAGCCGCCGCGTGGGTGTGGGCCGCAACGGCACGGCCTTGACGTTGTCCGGCACCTCTCCCCTGCCCAGCCGCGGGATCAGCGCCACGCCGATCCCCTTGGCCAGCAACGCGATCTGCGTCCGGTACTCGCTGATCCGGTACGCCACCACCGGTTCGATGCCCGCGCCGTGAAACGTCCGCTCGAGCCAGTCGAAGCAGATCGAGCCTTCGGTCTGGCAGATCCACCGCTCGCCGGCGAGGTCGATCGGTTCGAGGAATTCCTTGCGCGACAACGGGTTCGTGACCGGGATCAGCACCTCCGCGACGTCGTTGACGAGGAACGCGCGCGACAGCGACTCCGGCACGGGCAGGGGCGTGTTCGCCCAGTCGTGCACGATCGCCAGGTCGAGCTCGCCGCGGGCGACGGCCTCGGTGGCGTAGGGCGGGTCGATCTCCGTGAGCCGCACGTCGAGGGCCGGGTGCTGCTCGGCCAAGCGCACCAGGACGTCGGGCAGCAGGCCACGCGAGGCCGTGGCGAAGGCGCCGATGCAGAGGCGGCCGATCGCGGCGCCCCGCTGTTCCTCCAGCGCGACCTCGGCCTCCTCGACGAGTTTGAGGACCTGGCTCGCGGTGTCGGCGAGCAGGCGGGCGGCGTCAGTGAGGCGGACGCCGCGGCCACTGCGTTCCAGCAGCGTGGTGCGGGTCTCGCGTTCGAGCTTGGCGATCTGCTGCGACACCGCGGACGGCGTGTAGCCGAGCACCTCGGCCGCCGCGCCGACCGTGCCGTGCACGGCGATGGCGTGCAGGGCCTTCAGCCTTCCCAGATCGAGCATGTAGCGATGCTAAACCCAAAACCTTAGAAATCGGAACTAGTGCTAAATAGTTGTCAGGCGCAAGCTTAAGGGCATGAGTCCCCGTCACGTCCTGCTCGCTGTGCTGGTCGCCGCCATCTGGGGCTTCAACTTCGTCGTGCTCAAGGCCGGCCTGGACGAGTTCCCGCCGATCCTGTTCTCGGCGCTGCGGTTCCTCGCGGCGGCGGTGCCCGCGATCTTCTTCATCGGCCGGCCGTCGGTGGCGTGGCGCTGGGTCATCTCGGTCGGGCTGGTGCTGGGCGTCGCGAAGTTCAGCTTCCTGTTCATCGGACTGAAGGCGGGCATGCCGGCGGGGCTGTCGAGCCTGGTGCTGCAGAGCCAGGTCATCTTCACGGCGGTGTTCGCGGCGGTCGTGCTGCGCGAACGGCCGAAGCCCGTGCAGATCACCGGCATCGCACTGGCCCTCGCCGGGATCGGGGTGATCGCGTGGGACTACGGCCTCTCGTCGCCGCTGCTGGGGTTCGCGCTGCTCATCGCGGCGGCGGCCTGCTGGGGCGTGTCGAACGTGCTGATGCGGTACGCACGGCCGGCGGACACGTTGCGGTTCATGGTGTGGGTGAGTGCCGTCGCGGTGCTTCCGCTGTTCGCCCTGTCGGCGCTCACGGAGGACATGAGCGCGCTCGGCCGCCTCAACTGGACCGGTGTGGGCGCGGTCGGGTACGTCGCGTGGATCTCGACGTTGCTCGGGTTCGGCATCTGGGGATTCCTGCTGCGCCAGTACGAGTCGTCCGTCGTGGCGCCGTTCTCGTTGCTGGTGCCGGTGTTCGGGATGTTCTCGGCGTGGGCGTTCCTCGGCGAGGACCTGAGCGGGCTGCAGGCCGTCGCCGGTGGCCTGGTGCTGGTCGGGCTGGCTATTCCGCAGCTGATGGGGCGCCGGGCGGCACGAACGGCAGCCCTGCCGGAGCCCCTCGTTCCAGCAGGTCGATGACGGCCTTCGTGTCGAGGTGATCGGCGACCAGGTCGCCCAGCAGGTCCAGCTGGGCCTCGCGGGCGGCCTGGAAGCTCACCTCGCCCGGTTCGAAGTCGCGGCCCGCGCGCTCGGCCGCCCAATGCAGGAACCTGCGGCGGAACGCGTCGTTCTCCAGCAGGCCGTGCCAATGGGTGCCGAGCACACGCTCGGTCTGGGCACCTTCGTCACCGATGAGCGGGGTCTCCCCGCTGCGGACGACCTGGCCGTGGTGGATCTCGTAGCCGGTGACGGGCTCGTCCCACGCGGTGCCCGACGGCGTGGCGAGCGTCTTGCGCGGCTGGAAGCGGATGTCGACGTCGAGCAGGCCGAGGCCGTCGACGGCGCCGCACCCCGACTCCACGTCGTCCTCGATCCGCTTGGACAGCATCTGGAACCCGCCGCAGATGCCGAGCACCGGGCCGTCGAAGCGCCCGATCGCCTGCGCCAGACCGGTTTCCCGCAACCAGGCGAGGTCGGAGACGGTGGCCTTCGAACCGGGCAGCACGACCAGGTCCGCGTCGGCCAGCCGGGACGGCTCCGTCACGAACCGCACCGAGACACCGGGCTCGCAGGCCAGCGCCTCGACGTCGGTGGCGTTCGACACGCGCGGCAACCGGATCACGGCGACCCGCAGCCAGTCCTTGACGGGCGGCCGAGGCCTGCCGATCACGCCGTCCGCGTTGTAGGACAACGAGTCCTCGGCGTCGAGCCAGAGTTCCTCGCTCCACGGCAGCACACCGAGCACCGGCCGCCCGGTGAGCTGCTTGAGCTGCCTCAGGCCCGGTTCGAGCAGGCGCTGGTCGCCACGGAACTTGTTGACGACGAAGCCGGAGATCAACGCCTGGTCCGCGGCGTCCAGCACCGCGACCGTGCCGAAGAGGTGCGCGAACACGCCACCGCGGTCGATGTCGCCGACGACGAGCACCGGCAGGTTCGCGTTGACGGCCAGGCCCATGTTCGCGATGTCGTTGGGGCGCAGGTTGATCTCGGCCGGCGAGCCCGCGCCCTCGCAGATCACGACCTCGTGGTCCCGCCTGAGCCCGTCCAAAGTGGACAAGACGGTGCCGAGCAGCTGCTGCTTGCGTTCGCGGTAGCTCAGCGCCGAGACCTCGCCGACCGCCTGGCCGAGCACGACGACCTGGGACGTGCGGTCGCTGCCGGGCTTGAGCAGCACCGGGTTGAACCGGACGCTGGGCTCCTTGAACGCCGCCCGCGCCTGCACCGCCTGGGCCCGCCCGATTTCCCCGCCGTCGAGTGTGACGAACGAGTTGTTCGACATGTTCTGCGCCTTGAACGGCACGACGTCGACGCCCTGGCGTGCCAGAAAGCGGCACAGACCGGCCACCAGGACGCTCTTGCCCGCGTCCGAGGTCGTCCCACAGATCAACATCGCGCCCCGCATGGACGCCAATGCTGCCATCATCACCTCCATGCTCACCGTCGTGCTCATGCACAGCCCGTTCCTCGGCCCGTCGAGCATGCGCCCGCTCGCCGACGAACTGGCCTCCGACGGGATGGCCGTGCTGCTGGTCGACCTGCAGATGAGGATCAACGAGGCGCCCGTGCACCAGCGGCTGATCGGCGCCTTCGCCGACGCCCTGGAGGACGCCGGCGTCGGCGGCACGCTGGTGCTGGTGGGCCACAGCGGCGCGGGCCCGTTGCTGCCGTGCTTCGCCGACGCACTCGAAATGGACGTGGCGGGCCTGGTGTTCCTCGACTCGGACCTGCCGACGCCGGGCAGGTCGTGGCGCGAGACCGTCGACCCGGCCCTCGTGGAGAAGGTCAAGGCGTCGGTGCGGGACGGCAAGCTGCCGCGCTGGGACCGCTGGTTCGACTCGGACCCGCTGAAGCTCGTGCCCGCCGGCCTGCGCGAGGAGATGCGCGACGAGGCACCCGAGGTGCCGTGGGACTTCCTGAAGGAACAGCGCCCGAGCGTCGAGTGGTCCGGGGCGTGCGGGTACGTGCAGCTGTCGCCGGTCTACGACGACGCGGCGGCTCGCGCCACTGAACTCGGCTGGCCCGTCGAGCGCCTGGAGTCGCACCACCTGGCGGCCGCGACGTCGCCGTCGGCTGTCGCGGCCGCGCTGAAGGCAGTGATCAGCACACTGTGAGGATCTCCGAGCCTGTCTCGGTCACGACGATCGTGTGCTCGAACTGAGCGGTCCAGCTCTTGTCCTTCGTGGTGACGGTCCAGCCGTCGTCCCACATCTCGCCCTCGTAGTCCCCGAGCGTGATCATCGGCTCGATCGTGAACGTCATGCCGGGTTCCAGCACCGTCTTCACCGACGGCTCGTCGTAGTGCAGGACCACGAGGCCGCTGTGGAACGTGCGGCCGATGCCGTGGCCGGTGAAGTCGCGCACCACGCCGTAGCCGAACCGGTTCGCGTACGCCTCGATGACGCGGCCGACGACGTTGAGCTCGCGGCCGGGCTTCACGGCCTTGATGGCGCGCATCGTCGCCTCGTGCGTGCGCTCGACGAGGAGCTTGGCCTCCTCGGAGACGTTGCCCGCGAGGAAGGTGGCGTTCGTGTCGCCGTGCACGCCACCGATGAACGCGGTGACGTCGATGTTCACGATGTCGCCGTCCTCGACCACGGTGGTGTCCGGGATGCCGTGGCAGATGACCTCGTTGAGCGAGGTGCAGCACGACTTCGGGAAGCCGCGGTAGCCCAGCGTCGACGGGTAGGCGCCGTTGTCGCACAGGAACTCGTGCGCCACGGCGTCGATCTCGTCCGTCGTCACGCCCGGCACGACGACCTTGCCGGCCTCCTGCAGCGCCTGGGCGGCGAGGCGCCCGGCGATCCGCATGGCTTCGATGATCTCCGGCGTCTGCACCCAGGGGTCGGTGCCGCGCGTCGGCGCGGGCTTGTCGACGTACTCGGGACGCACGATGCGCGAAGGCACCTGACGTCGCGGAGATTGCACACCGGGTTGCAGCGGGGCACGAACAGACATGCAGTCCAGATTAGCCTTGTGCGCGCCGCACGCCCTGAACCTGGTCCTCCGCCCTCGGCTCGGGCAGCCTGGGCACGGGCAGCAGGATGCCGGCCCGGATCAGGCGTTCACGGGTGGTCAGGTCCTTGGTCTTGCTCATCACGGCACCGCCTTGAGGAAACTCGCCGCCACCTCCACGGCCGGTGTCGAAGTTTCCCCGCTGAGCACCAGGGTCGCGAACGCGAGATCGCCCCGGTAGCCCATGAACCACCCGTGTGAGTGCACGCCGTCACCGAACTGCGCCGTGCCAGTCTTGCCCCGCACGTCTCCGTACGGCTTGAGTTGCGGTGCAGTGCCCGACTCGACGACCTCGCGCATCATGGCGCGCACCGGGTCCAGCGCGGCCACGGGCGGCGCGGTGGGCTGTTCGTCCGCTTTGGTCTCCTTGCCCCGCACCAGCTGCGGCACCGGCACCGAGCCCTTCACGATCGACGCCGAGACGAGCGCCATGCCGAACGGCGAGGCGAGCACCTTGCCCTGGCCGAACGCGTCCTCGGCCCGTTCCACGACGTCCGTCGCGGGCGGCACGGACCCGGTGATCGTGGTGAGGCCCGCGATGTCGAAGTCGACGCCGAGGCCCAGCGACAGCGCGGCGCTCGGCAGCAGGTCCGGCGGCATGTCGACGGCGAGCTGCGCGAACGAGGTGTTGCAGGAGAACGCGAACGCGGAGTGCAGCGGGATCGTGCCCTTGTCGAACTCGTTCGAGTTCGGCACGATCCGCCGTCCGTCGATGGTGGTCTTGCCGGGGCACGGCACCGGGGTGTCGGCGGTGACCTTGCCGGACTGGATCGCGGCCAGCGCCGAGACCGCCTTCATCGTGGAGCCCGGCGGGAAGCGGCCGGTCAGCGCGAGCGCGCCCTGGGCGTCGGCCGGGTCGTTCTGCGCGACGGCCAGGATGTCGCCGGTGGACGGCTGGATGGCCACCAGGATCGTGGGCTGCGTGAGCGGCTCGACGGCGTCCTCGGCGGCGGCCTGGACCACCCGCGACAGCGCGATGTTCACGGCCTTGGCGGGCTCGGGGGCCTTCGAGTGCAGTTCCTCGACCTCGGTGCCCTGGGCGTCGACCGTGCTGACGCGGAACCCCGCGTTGCCGGCGATGTCGTTCTCGACGAGCTTGCGCACCGCGGGCAGCACCTGGGTGGCGAAGTTGCGGCTCGGCGCCAGCAGCGACGTCTGCGAGCTGAACCGCACGCCGGGCAGGTCGTAGATCTTCGGCTTCACCGACTGGTAGTCCGCGTCCCGCAGCGCCGCCACCTGGTAGGCCTGGCCCTCCGGGGTCTTGCCCACGCCGTCGGTGATCGTCTGCTGGGTGATGGCCTTGTCGAGCGGGTTCAGCGCGTCCGCGAGGGACTTCGTGACGGCCGCCACGTCCCCGGCCTCCTTGCCGACGAGCAGCACCGAGACGACGCGTTCGGGAGCGAGCAACGGCGTGCCGTCGCGGTCGAGCACCGGCGCCGGGTCCGGCGTGAGCTCGGCGAGCTTGACCGTCTGCTGCGGTGCGAGCTTCGGGTGCGCCACCGACGACGCCCAGTGCACCTTCCACGTGCCGCCGTCCTGGCGCACGTCGAACTTGGTCGGGTAGGTCCAGTGGCGGTTCTTGCCGAGGTTCCAGTCGAGCGTGACGGACGCTTCGGACGCCAGCTCGCCGTTCTTGCGGATCTGGTCGACCTTGCTGCTCAGGCCTTCCGGCTTGAGCGCTCCCCGGAACTTCTCGAGGGTGTCCTTGGCGTCGTTCGGGTTGTCCGTCATCCCGGCGGCACCCTGCACGTCACCGGACGCGAGCTTCGCCAGGAAGTCGTTGGTGATCTCCGGTGGTCCTGGTTCGGATTCGAACAGCCCACAGCCGCTCACCGTCACCAGCAACACCGTGATCGTCGCGAGAAGGCGCACTCGCGCGAGTATGCCCGTTCAGAAGAGGACAGTGGCGTACTGGCCGACTTGTTCGAATCCGATTCGCCGGTAGGCGGCCTGCGCCACGTGGTTGTAACCGTTGACGTAGAGGCTCGCGGTCCTGTTGAGAACCCTGGTCAGCCGGTCGGCCACCGCCGCCGTGCCCGCCGTGCCGATGCCCTCGCCGCGGCGGTCCGGACGCACCCAGACGCCCTGGATCTGGCCGACCTTGCTGGACATGGCGCCGATCTCGGCCTTGAAGACGACCTCGCCGTGTTCGAACCGGGCGAAGGCCCTGCCCGCGGCGATCAGCTCGGACACCCGCGCCCGGTAGCCCGCGCCGCCGTCCTCGGCGCACGGGTCGATGCCCACCTCTTCGATGAACATCGAGATGGCGGCGGGGAGGTAGCGGTTCAGCTCGCTCGGGCGGACCTGGCGGACGTGCGGGTCCGGGGTGATCTTCGGGGCCGTCGAGATGGCCATCAGCGGCTGGTCCCCGCGGACCTCCCTGGCCGGGCCCCAGTCGGGCTGCAGCTCGTCCCAGAGGGTCAGGACCTGCTCGGCCGGACCGACGAGGCTCGAGCACATGCGGCCCCGGCGCCGGGCGCGGTCGGCGAACATGCGCATGGCCGTCGCGCCGCCCTTGAGCGGGATCAGGTTCGGGCCGGAGAAGCAGAGACCCTCCACCTTGCCCCTGATCGGCTTGGAGTCGGAGCCCCACATCTCGCCGCCCAGGCGCCACGGGTCGAGGCCCGCCACTTCCACCCGTGCCGCGACCATGCACGCCGCCACGGGGTCGTCGTCGAAGACCCCGCGCACGTCGATCAGGTCGCGCTCGTCGAGAACGCGAGCTCCGGCAAGCCTCAGCACGTCACCTAGCGTGCCAGATTCGGCGTGTCCGTGACATCAGCCAACAGTGCCTACTGTCAGTGACCGCAGGCACTTTTCACACGCACGCGGGGCCCTTTCGTACTCTCATGCAGTACGAAAGGGCCCCGCGTGGCGTTCTCAGCCGACCGTGACGGCCGGGGTGCCGCCTTCGACGGGTTCCATCTCCTCGGCGAGGCGCATGGCCTCCTCGATGAGGGTCTCCACGATCGCGTGCTCGGGCACGGTCTTGATGACCTTGCCCTTCACGAAGATCTGGCCCTTGCCGTTGCCGGAGGCGACACCCAGGTCGGCCTCGCGGGCCTCACCGGGGCCGTTCACGACGCAGCCCATGACGGCGACGCGCAGTGGCACCTCCATGCCCTCCAGACCGGCCGTGACCTGCTCGGCGAGCGTGTACACGTCGACCTGGGCGCGGCCGCACGACGGGCAGGAGACGATCTCCAGCTTGCGCGGGCGCAGGTTGAGCGACTGGAGGATCTGGTGGCCGACCTTGATCTCCTCGACCGGCGGGGCGGACAACGACACCCGGATGGTGTCGCCGATGCCCTGGCGCAGCAGCGCGCCGAAGGCCACGGCCGACTTGATGGTGCCCTGGAAGGCGGGGCCGGCCTCCGTGACGCCCAGGTGCAGCGGGTAGTCGCACTGCTCGGCCAGCAGTTCGTACGCGCGCACCATGACGACGGGGTCGTTGTGCTTGACGGAGATCTTGATGTCGTGGAAGTCGTGCTCCGCGAAGAGGGACGCCTCCCACATCGCCGACTCGGCCAGCGCCTCGGGCGTGGCCTTGCCGTACTTCTTGAGCAGGCGCGGGTCGAGCGAACCGGCGTTGACGCCGATCCGGATCGGGGTGCCGTGGTCCTTGGCGGCGGCCGCGATCTCCTTCACCTGGTCGTCGAACTTGCGGATGTTGCCCGGGTTGACCCGGACCGCGGCACAACCGGCCTCGATGGCGGCGAAGACGTACTTCGGCTGGAAGTGGATGTCGGCGATCACGGGGATCTGGGACTTCCTGGCGATCGCCGGCAACGCGTCCGCGTCGTCCTGCGAGGGGCAGGCGACCCGCACGATGTCGCAGCCGGACGCGGTGAGCTCCGCGATCTGCTGCAACGTCGCGTTGACGTCCGACGTGAGCGTCGTCGTCATCGACTGGACGGAGACGGGGAACTCGCTGCCGACACCGACGTTGCCGACCATCAGCTGCCTGGTCTTGCGTCGCTCCGACAGCACCGGCGGCGGCAGTGCCGGCATTCCGAGCATCACGCCGTCACTCATGGGTTGTGCACCTTTCCGTGGATCACTTATTGCAACCTGATCGGGTTGACGATGTCGGCGGTCACGGTCAGCAGCGTGATGGCGCCGCCGATGAAGATGACCACGTAGGTGAGCGGCAACAGGCGCATGTAGTTGACCGGGGCGCCGGCGGGCTTCCCGCGCAGCTTCCTCACCCAGTCTCGCACCCGTTCGTAGAGGTTGACGGCGATGTGACCACCGTCAAGCGGCAGCAGGGGCAGGAGGTTGAACACACCGACGAAGAAGTTCAGGCCCGCCAGCATAAGGATGAAGAACGCCCACAAACCGCGTTCGGCGGCGTCACCACCCAGTCGTGAGGCGCCCACCACCGAGATGGGCGTGTCGAGGTCTCGCTCTCCGCCACCGATGGCCTTGACCACGGCCGGGATGCGCTCCGGGAAGCGCATGAGGCCCTTCCAGGTGTTCACGAACATGTCGCCGGTGAACGCGATGGAGGCCGGGACCGCGGCGAGCGGGCTGTACTCGAAGTTCTGCTGCCAGGTGACGCCGATGGCGCCGACCTCCTTGACCTCACGGCCGCCCTTGCCGTCCGTCACCTCGCGGGTGACCTTCGGCACGTTCACCGTGAGCGCGACCTCCTTGCCGTCGCGCAGGACCTTGAACTCGGTCGGCCCGCTCAGTTCGCGGGTGACCGTGAGCATCTCGGACCAGGTCGAGATCGGCTTGCCGGCGATGGCGGTGACCTCGTCGCCGGGCTGCAGGCCCGCGTCCTTGGCCGGGGCCGGGGCGCCGGGCTGGCACGGCGCGGTGAGGCCGACGGTGTGGTTCTGCACGCACGGCGTGATCTCGGCGAGGACCGGCTGGTCCTTGTTGTTCGGCAGGCCCAGCGTCATCGCGAGGATCAGCAGGATGAAGAAGCCGAGGACGAAGTGCGTGATCGAGCCGGCGGACAGCACGACGACGCGCTTCCACACCTTCTGGTTGTAGAAGGCGCGCTTGCGGTCGTCCGGGTGCACCTCGTCCAGCGCCGTCATGCCGGTGATCTCGCAGAAGCCGCCCGCCGGGATCGCCTTCAGGCCGTACTCGGTCTCGCCCTTGCGGAACGAGAAGAGCTTCGGGCCGAAACCGATGAAGTAGCGGGTGACCTTCATGCCGTAGAACTTCGCCGTCAGCAGGTGCCCGAACTCGTGCAACGCGATGGAGACCGCGATGCCGAACGCGAACAGCAGCACCCCGAGGATGTTGATGAATGTGTTCACGGAAAGCTCAGTTCCTTCCAACCAGCTCGCGGGCACGTGCGCGTGCCCAGTCCTCGGCGGCCAGGACCTCCGCGACGTCCGCGGGGTCCTTCTGCCAGTCGTTCGCCTCGCCGAGAACCTGGCCGATGGTGTCCACGATCGACAGGAACGACGTGTGGCCGGCGACGAAGGAGGCGAGTGCCTCCTCGTTCGCGGCGTTGTAGATCGCAGGTAGGCAACCGCCCGCGGTGCCTGCCTGCCGCGCGAGCTCGACCGCCGGGAACGTGACGCTGTCCAGGGGTTCGAACGTCCACGAGGTGGCGGTGTCAAAGGTACAGGCGGGGGCCGCGCCCGCGACGCGCTCGGGCCAGGACAGCCCCAGCGAGATCGGCAGCCGCATGTCCGGAGGCGACGCCTGCGCGAGCGTCGAGCCGTCCGTGAAGGTGACCATGGAGTGGATGATGGACTGAGGGTGCACCACGACGTCGACGCGGTCGTAGGGGACCCCGAACAGCAGGTGCGCCTCGATCAGCTCCAGGCCCTTGTTGACCAGGTTCGCCGAGTTGATCGTGACGACCTGGCCCATCGACCAGGTCGGGTGCGCCATCGCCTGCGCCACGGTGACGGCCTCGAGGTCCTTCCGCGTCTTGCCGCGGAACGGCCCGCCGGACGCCGTGAGCACCAGCTTGTGCACCTCGTCCGCGGTGCCGCCCCGGAGGCACTGCGCGAGCGCCGAGTGCTCGGAGTCGACCGGCACGATCTGGCCGGGCTTCGCCGCCTTCAGCACGAGCGGCCCGCCCGCGATGAGCGACTCCTTGTTCGCGAGGGCGAGCGTGGCCCCCGTCTCGAGCGCCTTGAGGGACGGCTCCAGCCCCCTGGAGCCGTCCATGCCGTTGAGGACGACGTCCGCCGGGGCCGCCTCGATCAGGTCGGTCATGCTGCTCAGCGTGCGGACGCCGGGGACCTCGGCGCCGTTGGCGACGGCGACCACCTTCACGTCGAACTCCGCTGCCTGCTCTTTCAGCAGGTCGAGCTGACGTCCACCCGCGCCGAGACCGACGACCTGGAAGCGGTCGCGGTTGCGCCGGATGACGTCGAGCGCCTGGGTGCCGACCGAGCCGGTCGAGCCCAGGACCAGGACAGTGCGTGGAGTACTCATCGCCCCTCATTGTTCCGGAGAGTGCCTGAGAGCACGGCACAGCCCGTTACTTTGATAACGGAGTGGTCTTGGAGGTGTGAAGTCGCCAGTTCGAGGGCATTCCATCGGCGTCAAGTCGTTGGAAGGAGACTCTCCGTGGGCATCCTCGGATGGATCGTGCTCGGTCTGCTGGCAGGCGCCATCGCCAAGGCAATCATGCCTGGTAACGACCCCGGTGGTTTCATCATCACGATGCTGATCGGCATCGTGGGTGCGATTCTGGGCGGGTTCATCGGATCCGCGCTCTTCGGGACCGACCTCGGCTCGTTCTTCGAGATCAGGACCTGGCTGCTGGCCATCGTCGGATCGCTGATCCTGCTGGGCATCTACCGCCTGGTAACGGGCCGGCGCAGTCACGCATAGCCGCCACAGACGTTTGAGGCCGTTCGGGTGACACACGTTGTGTTCACCGCACGGTACGCAGAGGCCCCGCGACTCCTGTCAGGAGACGCGGGGCCTTTGCTTTTCCCCCGGAAGTCAGATCGCGATGCCCGCGTCCCGCGCCAGCAGCGCCGCCTGGACGCGGTTCGTTAGCCCCAGCTTGGCCAGCAACCGCGACACGTAGGTCTTCACCGTCGCCTCCGACATGTGCAGCTTCGCGCCGACGTCGGCGTTCGACATGCCCTGCCCGAGCAGCGCCAGCACCTCGACCTCGCGGTCGGTCAGGCCCTCGACGGCCTTCTGGGCCTCCTGCCGCTTCGGCTGGCCGGACGTCGCCACCATGCCGACCACGCGCGACGTGACCATCGGCGACAGATACGCCTCGCCGTTGTGCACCGCGCGCACGGCTCGGAGGAGCTCCTCCGGCGCCGAGTCCTTCAGCAGGAACCCGGCCGCGCCGTCGGACAGCGCGCGCACGATGTTGTCGTCCTCGCCGAACGTCGTCAGCATGACGACCCGGACCGAAGGCGCCACGACCCGCAGTTCCTTCGCGCACGCCAGCCCGTCCATGCGCGGCATGCGGATGTCGAGCACGGCCACGTCCACCCGGCGTTCGCGGACGATCTGCACGGCCTCGCGGCCGTCGCCGGCCTCCGCCACGAGCTCGATGTCGTCGGCGGTGCCGAGGATGGCCTTGATGCCGGCGCGCATCAGCGGCTCGTCGTCGGCGATGAGCACCCGGATCATTGACCTGTCCTCTGAACGTGGATCTTCTTCTCGACCAGCTTGCCGTCTCGGAAGCAGAAACGCACCACCCGGGTGCCCTTCGCGAGGTACGACTGCTCGTCGGTGATGTGGTAGACGCAGCGTGCGCCTGGCGGTTCGGGGCTGGCCTGGGACTTGCGCTCACCGTCGGCGACCAGGGGTTCGTCACCGGCCGGGAGCATGGCGAGCACCTCGGCCTCCGGCTGGCCCACCTCGATCCGGTCGAGGCTCTCCTGCGACACGACGTCGGTGATGGGCTGCGCGCCGAGGTAGGTGAAGCCGCCGATGATGATCGTCAGCACCACCGACGCCCCCGCGATCGAGCCGACGCCCGCCCACTTGCGGATGCCGCGCGGGGACTCGGTCTCGTCCTGCTCGTCCTCGGGCTCGTCGGGGAGCGGCGTCTCCTCGTACGGCAGCACGGCGGCGATGCGGAAGCCACCGGAGGGCAACGCGCCGACGTGCAGGATGCCGCCGGCCAGGCGCACGCGTTCGGTGAGCCCGATCAGGCCCACGCCCGGTGCCTGGACCGGTGACCCGTTGCGCGACGGGTTGTTGCGCACCTCCACGACCAGCGCGTCCGGCTCGTACTTCACCGTCACCTGCACGGCGGCGCCCGGTGCGTGCTTCGCGGCGTTCGTCAGGCCCTCCTGGGCCACGCGATAGGCCGCGTGAGAGACCCGGGACGGCAACGGGTGTGCTTGCCCGCCCCGCACCAGACTGACCAGAACACCGGCCTTGCGCGCGTCGCTCACCAACGAGTCGATGGACTCCGCGGTCCGTGTCGCGGGGTCGTCGTCGGGACCGTCCTCCGCGCGCAGCACGCCGATGATCGCCCGCAACTCCCCCATGCCGGTCAACGCCGCCGAGCGCAGCACCCCGATGGCCTCGCGCTGTTTGTCCCCCAGCGACGGGTCCAGCGCCAGCGCACCGGCGTGCACGGAGATCAGCGAGAGCCGGTGGCCGAGGCTGTCGTGCATGTCCTGGGCGATGCGGCTGCGTTCGCGGAGGCGGACCTGCCGCGACAGCATCTTGTGCTCGACGCGCATGCGCGCCTCGCGGTCCTGCATGGCCTGCACCAGCGCCTCGCGTTGCGCCAGGTAGCGGCCGACGAGGAACGGCAGCGCCACGCCCACGCCGAAGATCGTGACCAGGATCAGCATGCCGTAGACGGGTTCGATGTCGAGCGGCCGCTCGACCCAGTCCCACCACAGCACCACGACGACGAACGTCATCGCGGTCGACACGACGGCCTTGACCCACGACTCGATCCGGCGGCCCGCCGTGTAGCTCAGCACGACCATCATGGCGGGGCCGAAGAACGGGACGGCCGCACCCGCGATCATGACCGTCGCAGGCAGCAGGTGCCGCAGGGGCAGCATCACCACGTAGACGGCGAAGTAGGCGACGAGCGTCCAGCCCGACGCCTTCGTCTCCGCCCACGGCCCCGGCCACAGGTCCAGCAGGAGCACGCCGACCATGACGAGCAGGTCGCCGGCGAGCCGCACCGCGGTCAGCGCCCGGAGCCGGGCCAGGGTGTCGGCGCGGAACGCCTCGGCCCTGGTCCGCACAGCAGTAGTCACGTTTTCAACCTACGAGACGTCCCATGTCCGCGCGGCACGCTGGAGTATCGAATTCCCGCGACGAAAGTTGACTACACGGCCAGCTCGGCGGCTGATCCCGCTTTCCTCGCTCGCCAGGAGGCGACCACCACTCCGATGATCAACAAGAGCGCCGTCGCCGCGACCATCAACGTCGACAGCGCCACGATCTCCGGCGAGATCCCGCGCTTCGAGGCCTGCGCGTAGACGAACACCGGCAACGTCGTCGACCCGACGCCGGTCAGGTACGACGAGATCACCACGTCGTCGAACGACAGCAGGAACGCGAACGCCGCACCGGCCACCACGGCCGGCGCCACCAGCGGCAGCGTGACGGTCCGGAAGGCGACGAACGGCGACGCCCCGAGATCGGCCGCGGCCTCCTCCAACCGAACGTCCATTCCGGACACCCGTGAGCGCACCACGACCACCACGAAGCTCAGCGAGAACGCCACGTGCGCGAACAACAGCGCCCCGAACCCCAAAGGCACACCGGCGAGCCTCACGAAGAACCCCAGCATCGCCACGCCCATGACGACCTCGGGGACCACGAGAGGCAACGACAGCAACACAGTCCACAGCCCGCGACCGGGAAACGCGCGCCGCAGCCCGAACGCCGCCAGCGTCCCGATCACCGTGGAGATCGCCGCCGACGCCAATGCCAGCTGCAGGGTCAGCTGCAACGACGCGAAGACGCGTGTGTCGTCGAGCAGCTCCGCGTACCACTGCAGCGAAAACCCGCTGATCCGCGACAACGACCGAGACGAGTTGAACGACGCGATGGCGAGCCACGCGATCGGTGCGTACAGGAACAGGAAGACCAGGGCCGCCACGGCGCCGAGCGCCCACGGACGACGGTTCACAGCACGTCCTCCCCACGCCGCCCGCGCAGCACGAGCACGAAGACCACCAGCACGAGCAGCAGCACCGCCATCGCCGAACCCAGCGGCCAGTTGTTGCCACCGCGGAACTGGTCGTCGATCACCGACCCGAACGTCGACTGGTCCACCCCGCCGAGCAGCTTCGGCGTCACGAAGTCACCGGCCGCGGGCACCAGCACCAGCAACGACCCGGCCAGCACACCGCTCATGACTCCCGGCAGCACCACGCGGAAGAACGTCGACACCCGCCCGTGCCCGAGGTCGTACGACGCCTCCACCAACCGCACGTCGAACCGCTCGCACGCCACGTACAGCGGCAACACCATGAACGGCAGGAAGCCGTACGTCAGACCGAGCACGACCGCGCCGTGGGTCAGCAGGAACCCGCCGTCCCGGTCCAGCCCGACCCACCCGAGCGCGGTGTTCACGAGCCCTTCGCCGTCCAGCAGCGCCTTCCACGCGTAGATCCGCGCGAGGTAGCTCGACCAGAACGGGATCAGCACCGCCGCGAGCAGCGCCGTCCGGTAGCGCCCGCCGTACCGCGCGATGAACCACGCGAGCGGGAACCCGAGCACCAGGCACGCGACTGTGGTGGCGCCGGCGTACAGCAGGGTCCGTCCGAAGATCGGCAGGAACGCCGGGTCCAGCGCGGTCCGGTAGGCCTGGACCGTCCACGGCAGCACGGCGCGGGCGACACCGGTGTGCCGCGTCGCGAAGCTGAACTGGACGACCACGACGAGGGGTGCGATCAGGAAGAGCCCCAGCCAGAGGCCGGTCGGGGCGAGGAGGGCGTTCGCCTTCAGCCAGCGTCGGAGCACGGATCGACATCCTGCCAGTGACGTTCCAGGAAGACGAAGTGCGTTCGGCCGGGCGAACACCTGCGTACCGTTGTGACCATGAGTGTTCGCCTGCTACAGACGGCGACATTCGTGCTGACCGCGCTGTTCGAGGGGGTAAGTGATGTTGGAGCGGTTGACCGGACATGAAGACCCGCATCCGATCTACGAGCGGCTGCGCGCACTCGGGCCGCTGACCGGTGAGGGGGGCCTCTGGTTCACGACGAGCCACCCGGTGGCCAGCACGATCCTGCGCGACCGGCGGTTCGGCGTCCGGTTCGCCGACGGGAGCTCTCCGGTCAACGGCAGCCTGCTGGCCGAGTCGTTCCTGGAACTCGACCCGCCGGACCACACCCGGCTGCGCAGAATCGCGGTGCCGGCGTTCAGCCCGAAGAAGATCGACACGTACCGGGCGCGCGTCGAGAAGGTCGCCGACGCGCTGCTCGACCGTGACGAGTTCGACCTGATCGGGGACTTCGCGGCGCCGCTGCCGATCGCGGTGATCAGCGACCTGCTGGGCATCCCGGACGCGGACACGGCCGAGTTCGCCGACTACGGCGCGCTCGTCGCCGCGTCGATCGACAGCGGCGTCACCCCGGAGATGACCGACGCCAACGACAAGGTGCTCGAACTGTTCGACCGGCTCATCGCGCAACGCCGCAGGACACCCGGCGACGACGTGATCAGCTCCCTGGTCGCCGCCGAGGCCGAGCAGAAGCTCACCGCGCAGGAAATGCTCGCCACGCTGGTGTTGCTGCTGGTCGCCGGCTTCGAGACCACGGTGAACCTGATCGGCAACGGCACGCGCGCGCTGCTCGACCACCCGTCGCAGTGGAAGCTCTTCAAGGCCAACCCGGAACTCGCGTCCGCGGTGGTCGAGGAGACGCTGCGCTGGGCGCCGCCGGTGCAGATGACCAGCCGGATCGCGCACGAGCGGGTCCACCGGATCGGCAAGGACGAGGTCGTGACGCTGCTGATCGCCGCCGCGAACCGCGACCCGGAGGTCTACCCCGAGCCGCACAAGTTCGACGTGATGCGCGTGCACAAGCCGGAGCACCTCGCTTTCTCCAGCGGCATCCACTACTGCCTGGGCGCGACGCTCGCGCGCATGGAGGGCGATGTGGCGTTCCGCGCGCTGGCCCGCCGGATGCCGGACCTGCGGCAGACGGGTCCGGTGGTGTTCCGCGACTCGGTGGTGATCCGCGGGATGAAGAGCATGCCGGTCAGCCGGTCTTGACCTTCGTCCAGGCGTCCGCGTAGAGCGCTTCGGCGTCGCCGCCGAGGTCCTTGGTGAACGGGAGCTTCGCCAGCTGTTCGTCCGGCGGGTAGACCACCGGGTCGTTCAGCAGTTCCTCGTCGATCAACGGCTTCGCGGCGGCGTTGGGGCTGCCGTACCGGACGGCGTTGGACAGCGCCGCACCTGCCTCCGCGCCCAGCACGTGGTCGATGAACCGATGCGCGTTGGCGGCGTGCGGCGCGTCCTTCGGGATGACGAGCAGGTCCACGTAGGACAGTCCGCCCTCCACGGGGATGGCGTACCCGATGTCGTCGTTGGTGGCACGCGCCTGGAACGCGTCGCCGGAGTACGACTGCGCCAGCCGCACCTGGCCCGAGGTCAGCGGTTCGATCACGTCGGAGGTGATCTGGCCGAGCTTCTTCTTCAACGACAGCAGGAAGTTCGCGGCGTCGTCGATCTGCCGCGCGTCGGTGGTGTTCGGGTCGTGGCCGAGCTTGAGCAGTCCGATGGCCATGCCGTCGCGGGCCTCGTCGAGGATCGAGCTGCGCCCCTGGGTGTTCGGCAGGTCGTAGGCGTCGAAGCCGGTGACGTCACCGCCGATCTGCGACTTGGAGTACGCCAGACCCGTCGTGCCCCATGCCCACGGCACGGAGTACCGGTTGCCGGGGTCGTACTCGGCCTCCACGAACCGCTGCTCGAGGTTGCGCAGGTTCGGGATCGCGTCGTGGTCCAGCGGCTGGAGCAGGCCGGACCGCAGGAACCGGCGCAGGAAGTTGTCGCTCGGCACCACCAGGTCATAACCGGCCTGGCCGGAAGCGATCTTGGCTTCCATCTCGTCGTTGGTCGAGAAGTTGTCGTACGTGACCTCGATGCCGCTCACGGACGTGAAGCCCGGCAACGTCTCCGGCGCGATGTAGTCGGTCCAGTTGTAGAAGTTGAGCTTCGGCTCGTCGGCCAGGTTCGCGGCCCTGCCGGCACTCGGGCCGCCGGAGTCGGTGGGCGCCGGGCCGACCGCGCAGGCGGCGAGCGCGAAGAACGCCATCGAGCCCAGCATCGTGCGCCGGGTCACCCGCGGGCTGCCGACGTCCCACAGCCGGGCGATCCGGACCTGCTCAACCATCGTCCGGCTCCAGCAGCACGGTGAACTCGGGGTCCCAGGCCACCCGCACGGACTGGCCGGGTGCGCCCGCGTCGTCGATGCGCTGGGCGTTCTGCACGAACGCCGTGAGCACGCCGCCGGGGGTGCCGACCACGAACTGCGTGGACACGCCCGTGTAGACGACGTCCTGAACGACGCCCCGCAGCACGCACCAGCCGGTCGGCGGCTCGGCGGACTCGTTGAACAGGTGCACCTTCTCCGGCCGCACGGTCGCGGCGACCTTGCGGCCGTGGCTGACGCTGCCGGAGAACCTGGCACGCAGGTTCGTGGCGCCGGGAGCCGTCAGCGAGACCAGGCCACCGTCCACACCGGACACCTCGGCGCCGAGGATGTTGGACGTGCCGATGAACCCGGCGACGAACCGGGTCGCCGGCCGTTCGTAGACGTCCTCGGGGTAGCCGACCTGCTCGATCCTGCCCGCGTTCATCACGGCGATGCGGTGTGAGAGGACCAGCGCCTCTTCCTGGTCGTGCGTGACGTAGAGGAACGTCGTGCCGACCTCGCGCTGGATGCGCATCAGCTCGATCTGCAGTTCCTTGCGGAGCTTGGCGTCGAGCGCGCCGAGCGGTTCGTCGAGCAGCAGCAACCGCGGACCGGCGGCGAGCGCGCGGGCGATGGCGACGCGCTGCTGCTGGCCACCGGAGAGTTGCGCGGGCCGGCGCTTCGCGAACTGCGACAGCCGCACCAGTTCCAGGTGCTCGCCGACGCTCTTCTTCAGCTCGTCGCCGCGGATCTTCTTGCGCTTGAGGCCGTACGCGACGTTGTCCCACACCGACATGTGCGGGAACAGCGCGTACGACTGGAAGACGGTGTTGACGTCCCTCCGGTGGGGAGGGACGCCCACCATGTCGTTGCCGTCGAGCTCGATCCGACCCTCGTCGGGGTCCACGAACCCGGCGATCATGCGCAGGACCGTGGTCTTGCCGCAGCCGGAGGGCCCGAGCACCGAGAAGAACTCGCCCTCGTGGACGTCGAGCGAGACGCCGTCGACCGCCACCTGGTCCGAGAAGCGCTTGCGCACACCGTGCAGACCGATCTCGACGGGGGCGAACGTGTCCGGGGTGGAGCCCTCGGCGGGAGAGAAGCCGGTCAAGTCGAGGCGCCTTCACAAGATCGGACGGGTAGGCCTCGAAGAGCCTAGACCCGTGCGACCTCGCTCGTCAGTCGTGCGCGCGCGACCTCACACCTCCGTGCTCATTGTCATGTGCGACGATGGCCTCGTAATCCGGATGAGCAGTGGAGGAAACCGTGGCTACGTCCTCGGAACTGGACAAGCGTCCTGCCGTCGACCCTCACGAGGAGCCGTCGCACGAGTGGGGCTGGCACGGCACGTTCCCCAAGGGCACCCGCATCGCGGGCTGGCTCTCGGCGATCTTCTGCTTCCTGATGCTGATCGGCAACCACCAGGGCAAGACCGAGGACATCTTCCTTGTCGTCACCGGGGTCTCGATCATCGCGTTCCTGTTGTGGGACGCCGCGCGCAGCAAGAAGCCGTGGCGACGCTAGTGATGCGCCCGTCTGACCGCGAATTCGCCCGGCGACATTCCGGGCCACACCACTAGACCGTCTCCAGCACGATCTTGCCCTGGGTGCGGCCCGTCCCGCCCAGGGCATGTGCTTTTCCGGCGTCTTCCAGCGGGAACGTCGCGTCGACGTGCACCCTGAGCTCGCCCGACTCGACCAGCGCCGCGATCGCCTCCAGGCCCGCGCGGTCGGGTTCGACCAGGATCGGGCTGGTCCTGATGTCGTCGCGCAGCGGCCTGTCCACTCCGGACGGCACGCCGACGAACAACCCGCCGGGGCGCACCGGCTCCGGTGACGAGCCGCCGACGAGGTCGACGAACACGTCCACGTCGGTGCCTTCGTAGTCGCCCTTGGTGTAGTCGACCACCTCATCGGCACCGAGGTCCCTCAGGAACGCGTGCTTGGGCTCACGCGCGGTACCGACGACGTACGCGCCGTGGGCCTTCGCGATCTGGACCGCGAGGTGGCCGACGCCGCCCGCCGCGGCCGTGATCAGCACCTTCTGACCCTTCTGCACCTCCGCCGTGTCGATCAGGACCTGGTGGGCGGTGAGCGCGGCGAGCGGGAGCGCGGCCGCCTCGACGTGGGTGAGGCTCTTCGGCTTCTTCGCGAAGTGACGGGACGGGGCCGTGACGTACTCGGCGTACGCGCCCGCGGCACGCGGGAACCACGGCATGCCGTAGACCTCGTCGCCGGGCTTGAGGGTCGTGACGCCGAAGCCGATCTCCTCGACCACGCCGGAGACGTCCCAGCCGTTGATGAACGGGAACGTCTGCATCCCGGCCATGCCACTGCCCGCGCTGGTCTTCCAGTCGACCGGGTTGACGCCGGCCGCGTGCACCCTGACCAGCACCTCCGTCGGAAGTGGTGACGGCTTGGGCACGTCGGTGAGGGTCAGGGGGCCGCCGAACTCGTTCTGGATGATCGCTCGCATGCTGCCAAGCATGGGAGAGCAGGTCTCTGTTCGCAATCAGGCACTATCTTGTGCACTAGGTACCTGATAGAAACTAGCTGTGATCAGGGACGTTTACCTCAAGATGTGTCCGTGCCGCGACCTGCTGGACATGGTCGCGTCGAAGTGGACGGCGTTGGTGATCGGCGACCTGGAGGACGGGCCCAAGCGGTTCGGCGAGCTCAAGCGCCGGCTGGAGGGCGTCAGCCAGAAGATGCTCACGCAGACGTTGCGCACGCTGGAGCGCGATGGGCTCGTCACGCGCACGGTCTACCCCTCGGTGCCGTTGCGCGTCGAGTACGAACTGACCGAACTGGGGCGCAGCGTCACCGAGCCGCTGGCCGCGCTGCGGTTGTGGGCGCAGAAGAACTACGAGACCGTCGCCGAGGCGCGTGAGACGTTCGACAACGCCGCTCCCGTCGGCCTGGAGCCCGCTGTCAGCCGGTGACGACCCAGCCATACGACCATTCCGTCTGATAGCCCTCGCACTTCGGGTCGAGCGAGTCGAAGTGGGTGCCCTGGTAGATGCAGCGGTAGAGCTGCATGGCGGGGACGTCTGCCGGCTTGTCGTTGAAGACGTAGCCGAGGTCGCCGAGCTTGTCCTGCCTCTCGCAGTCCGGCCACGGCGACGTCATGTGGTCCCCCGAGTTCTTCACGCGGCAGGCGACCAGCAGTTTCGTGCCCGGTTCCTGGTTCACCAGGAGCTTTCCGAGCCCTCCGGTGTTCTCGGCGGTGAAGCCGGCGGGAGGCCCGAAGGCCGACGTGCCGGTGAAGTGGAAGGGCGTGCCCTGCTTGATGTGCCGCACGAGCGCGACCGTCTGCCGCGGCGGCTTCGGCTGCGTCGTCGGCTGCGGGGGCTGAGCCTGCGCCTGGCTCGACTTCGGCGTGCTCGACGGTGCCGAACTGGACGCCTGACTGCTGCTCGGTGCGGCGGAACTGCTGCTCGTCGCCTGGCTGGACGGCGGGGCCGCGGTCGTCACCGCGCCGATGTTCTGCTGCGCGACCGCAACCCCTTGCTGCGTCTGGGGTTTGAGGACGAACACCGCGGCGAGCGCGATCACCACGAGCACGGCGGCAGCCCCGGCGAACAGTCCGATCTTCTTGCCGGACCGGGGTTTGCCGTCCCAGTCCGCGTGCGTCGGCGTGTTCGGCGTGACGTAACCGGTGACAGGTTCGATCACGACGGTCTGCTCGGACGGCGACAGCGGCTTGACCACCGTGGTGGCGCCGCTGAGCCGCTCCCGCAGCTGCGCCGCCGTGAGCCGTCGGGTGTCGTCCTGGCTGAGCAGCGCCATGATCGTGTCGGCGAGCGGCCCCCTGGTGCGCTGGAGGACCGGCTCCTCGTACATGATCGCGTGCATCGTGGCCGCGGTCGTGTCGCGCTGGAACGGCGAACGGCCCTCGACGGCGTGGAACATGGTGGCGCCCAACGCCCACAGGTCGCTCGCCGGTGACGGCTGCTTGCCCGCGAACAGCTCCGGCGCCATGTAACCGGGCGAGCCCATGATGCCGCCGGTCGCCGTCAGTCCCGGGTCGTCCATCGCACGGGCGATGCCGAAGTCGGCGAGCTTCACACGTCCGTCGGGCAGCACCATGATGTTGCTGGGCTTGACGTCCCGGTGCACGATGCCCGCCGCGTGCGCCGCCTCCAGCGCGTTGAGCGTCTGCAGGCCGATGTTCGCGACCTCGTCCTCGGTGAGGCTTCTGCGCGTCATGACCTCGGAGAGCGTGGGCGCCTCGACGAGTTCCATGACCAGGTACGTCACACCGTGCTCGACGATGACGTCGTAGATGCCGACGACGTTCGGGCTGTTCAGCCGGCCTGCCGTGCGGGCTTCCCGCAGCACCCGCTCGGTCTCGGTGGTCCGCAGCTCCTTGAGCGCGACCTGCCGCCCGATCACCCAGTCCTCAGCCAGCCAGACGACCCCCATGCCGCCCCGGCCGAGCTCTTTGAGCATCGCGTATCTGCCCGCGACAAGCCTCGCGTTCTCCCCCACGAGGCCGCATGGTAGCCGCTCTGATTGCCTCGGCCTCCGCTTATGTCTGAGCGGGGGCCATTCTCACCTTTCGGGCGCTGTTGCAGGTATGCGCATACAACAGTTTGCTCACCTATACATCCCGGTGAGAGGACAGAACCCATGTCGGTGACCGACGAGTTGCTCGCCAACAACGCCACGTACGCCGCCCAGTTCTCGGGCCCGCTGCCCCTGCCCCCGGCCAAGCACGTGGCCGTCGTGGCGTGCATGGACGCCCGCATCGACGTGTACCGCGTGCTGGGCCTGAACGAGGGCGAGGCGCACGTCATCCGCAACGCCGGCGGCGTCGTGACCGAGGACGAGATCCGCTCGCTCGCCATCAGCCAGCGCCTGCTCGGCACGCGCGAGATCATCCTCATCCACCACACCGACTGCGGCATGCTGACGTTCACCGACGACGAGTTCAAGCGCTCGATCCAGGACGAGGTCGGCGTGAAGCCCGCCTGGTCCGCCGAGGCGTTCGGTGACCTGGAGGAGGACGTCCGCCAGTCGATCGGCCGCATCACCGCCAACCCGTTCGTGCCGGTGAAGGACTCGGTGCGAGGCTTCGTGTTCGACGTGGCGACCGGCGTGCTGACCGAGGTGAAGCCCTAGACGCACGTCCAGCAGTAGAGCCGTTCTCCGTCCTCGACCGCTTGCACGGCCAGGGCTTTGAGCTCATGCAGCATCTCGGCCAGAACGGCGGGATCGAACCCTTCCAGCTCTTCGGTCCTCGCCCAGGCCACCGCGATCTCGTCCAGTTCGCTCGCCTCTGCGAGCCCGTCCCGCAGCCCGTCGGTGACGGTGAGGACCACCACCTCACCGTCATTTTCCAGCGCGAGACCGTGGCCACACCGCGGGTCCTTGAGGACGTCGCCGTAGGGGCGGCCGGTGAGCAACTCCTCCAGCCCTCCCATCACCACGACGGGATCGAGCGACTTGATCTCGACCGTCCTGAACAGCCCCATCGGCCCGCCGTCGATCGTCGCGGCCGCGAGCTCGTCGGACGGCGCGACGAAGTAGTCGAACAGCACTCCCACAGTCTCAAGTCCCCTCAGGCGTGCACTCGATGTTCGTCGCAGTACACCACGTGCAGCCACTTCCAGTGCTGCTGGTCCTTCGTGATCTCCGCACAACAGTGCGTGTCAGGAACGTCGTGCATGTGCCGTGGACAGTCTTCGACCAGCTGCCGGAACGCCTGCCCGCCCACCTCGAACGCGGGCCTGCTGCCGACGACGAACACGGTGCCGGCCACGATGTCGCCGCGCAGCAGCTCCTGGTTCCCGCGATACACCGGCCGTTCAGCGCCCAGCTCAAGTCCTTGGCAGACAAAGGTGTGCGGCCGTCCACCCCGAAGCTTGGCCCGCACGTCCTTCCACTTCGACAGCCGGAACCCAAGACTGTGGTGCAGCAGCACCAGATCCAGCGCAGGCCCATCGGCACTACGGCACTCGCAGTCGCTCTGCCGCAACGGCAGGTACACCAACGTGCGCGGCGAACGCATCGCGAACGCCCAGGCCATGGCGATGTCGAGCGCCGACGACTTGGTCACGCACGTCTCGACACCCATGTACCCCTCGTACAACGGCGCATGGCGCAACGGCCGGGCCGGCTGCACCACCCGGTACTCGTCCCGCCCCAGCCGGACCGTGCTGACGAGCGTGCGCCAGCGTTCCCCCTCGAGTTTCATCGCGGGAACGGTAAAGTCAGATCAGCGGTTCGAGCTACTGATTTCAGCCCTCGGCGGCGAGCTGACCGCAGGCGGCGGCGATCTCCTGCCCACGCGTGTCCCGCACGGTGCACTCGACGCCCTGCTCGCGGACCCGCCGCACGAACTCCCGCTCCACCGGCTTCGGCGACGCGTCCCACTTGCTGCCGGGCGTCGGGTTCAGCGGGATCAGGTTCACGTGCACGAGCTGCCCGAGGTGCTTGCGCAGCTTCTTGCCGAGCAGGTCTGCGCGCCAGCCCTGGTCGTTGATGTCGCGGATCAGCGCGTACTCGATGCTGACGCGGCGGCCGGTCTTGTCCGCGTAGGCGCGCGCCGCCTCCAGCACCTCGGCGACGTTCCACTTCGTGTTGACCGGCACCAGCGTGTCCCGCAGCTCGTCGTCCGGCGTGTGCAGCGACACCGCGAGGCGGACCTGCAGGTTCTCCTCGGTCAGCTTCTTGATCGCGGGCACGAGACCGACCGTCGACACCGTCACGTGGCGCTGCGAGATGCCCAGGCCGTCCGGCGCCGGGTCGCAGATGCGGTGGACGGCCTCGAGAATGCGCTTGTAGTTCGCGAGCGGCTCGCCCATGCCCATGAAGACGATGTTCGACAGCCGGCCGGGACCGCCGGGCAGGTCGCCGTCACGCATGGCGGCGGCACCGAGGCGCACCTGGTCCACGATCTCCGCGGTCGACAGGTTGCGCTGCAGGCCGCCCTGGCCGGTCGCGCAGAACGGGCACGCCATGCCGCAGCCGGCCTGCGACGAGATGCACAGCGTCGCGCGGTCCGGGTAGCGCATGAGCACGGACTCGATGAGCGTGCCGTCGTGCGCGCGGAGCAGTGTCTTCGACGTCGTGCCCTCGTCGGCGGTGACCTTGCGCACGACCGTGAACAACGGCGGCATCAGGTCGGCCACGAGCTTGTCGCGCGTGGTCGCCGGGATGTCCGTCATCTCGGCCGGGTCGACGGTCAGGCGGCTGAAGTAGTGGTTCGACAGCTGCTTCGCCCGGAACGGCTTCTCGCCAAGGGCCGCAACGGCTTCCGCGCGTTGGGCGGGCGAGAGGTCGACCAGGTGGCGCGGCGGCAGGCCGCGCTTGGGCGCGTCGAAGACAAGGGGAAGCGAGGTCATAGCACATCTAGTGTCCCACGAACTTCAGCAACACAAGACCGTTGCATCGCGATAGGTTCCGATATATCGTTAGCAATATGATGATGAAACCACACCACAGAGATCACCACCACAGGCACCGCCACGGACCCTTCGGGGGCGGTGGCAGGGGCGGCCGCCAGAGGCGCGGCAACGTCCGGGCGGCGGTTCTGTCCCTGCTGGCAGAGCGGCCGATGCACGGCTACGAGATCATCCAGGAGATCGCCAGGCGCACCGGCGGCGTGTGGAGCCCGAGCCCCGGCTCGGTCTACCCGACGCTGCAGATGCTCGCCGACGAAGGCCTCGTCTCCGCACTGGAAGAAGGAGGCAAGAAGCTGTTCACCCTCACCGAACACGGCAGGACGGAGCACACGGCCCCGCCCTGGCGCGACATCGAGATCCAGCTCGACCCGGTCGACGGCGAACTGCGCACAGCCGTCCGGCTGCTGGGCGCCGCGATGGAGCAGATCTCCCACGCGGGCACGCCCGAGCAGAAGACCCGCGCGGCCGAGCTCTACAACGAGCTGCGACGCAAGCTGTACGCCATCCTCGCCGAGGAGTGACCTACCACCGGTCGTGCACGTGCGGCCGGATCAGCTCGTCGTACACCTCGGCGACGGCCTTGCCGTCCACCGGCTCGAGCGAGGCCGCCTGCGAGTTGGCCCGCGCCTGCTCCACGTTGCGAGCACCGGGAATCACCACCGTGACGCCGGACTGGTCCACGATCCACCTGAGCGCGAACTGCGCCATCGTGGCGCCTTCCGGCACCAGCGGACGCAGCCGCTCGACGGCCTCCAGGCCGACCTCGTAAGGCACCCCGGAGAAGGTCTCGCCGACGTCGAAGGCTTCACCGTTGCGGTTGTAGTTGCGGTGGTCGTCCGCACCGAAAGTCGTCGCCTTGTCGTACTTCCCGGTCAGCAACCCGGACGCGAGCGGCACCCGCGCGATGATCGCGACCCCGGCCTCGGCGGCCTTGGGCAGCACCTCTTCGAGGGGCTTGAGCCGGAACGCGTTCAGGATGATCTGCACGCTGGCCACGTTCGGACGCCGGATCGCCTCCAACGCCTCCTCGACCTTCTCCACGGACACGCCGTAGGCGGCAATCCGCTGCTGCTCGACCATCTCGTCCAAGATGTCGTACACCTCGTCACGGCTGTAGACCGCAGTAGGCGGACAGTGCAGCTGCACGAGGTCCAACGTGTCGACACCCAGGTTGCGGCGGCTCCGGTCGTTCCACGCGAGGAAGTTCTCCCGCGAGTACCCCTCAGAGACCTGCGCCGGCAGCCGCCGCCCCATCTTCGTGGCGACGAAGATCCCGTCGTCCTTGCGCTCCTTCAGAAACCGTCCGACGAGCGTCTCACTGCGGCCGTCCCCGTACACGTCGGCGGTGTCGAAGAAGTCGACCCCCGTGTCGGCGGCGGCGTGCAGCAACGCGAGGGCGTCGCTCTCGTCCACCTCGCCCCAGTCTGCGCCGAGCTGCCAGCAACCCAGCCCCACGACGCCGACCTGACGGTTCAACCTGCCTGCGTTTCGCTTCTCCACGAACCCGAGCCTAAACGGCCGAGCGGACAGGGCCTACGGCCTCGGGTTCTGCCAGCCGATCCCACGGAGCACCCTGACCGCTCCACATACGACGAATCCCGTGCGACGGCCGTCCGAGACCACGAGGTGCAAGTACTCGTGTTCGTGGCTCCCAGGCCATTGCAGGAGCTCATCCATCTCCGACACGTCGGCAGCAACCTCCACTGAAAGTCGCGCGTAACCGGAGACCAGCTTCATTCCGAGCACATCGACAAATACGACGTCCACGTAGTGATCATACTTCTCACCTGGGCGGCCACGCAGGACGAGCGTTCGGTGCGACTTGCTGTACGACCACACCTGGAAAGAGTGCTCCAGGTGCAGTGGCAAATTTCCTTGCTGTCCAGAACTTCCAAAGCAACTTCCATCACGCGACATTTCCGCACACCTCAGCCGCAAACACCTTGCCCCGATCGACCCTATTCCAGCTCTCCGCTGCTGACCGCTTCGGCAGCGATGACCACGAGTGCGCTTCGCAGCGCATCCGACAGTTCCGCCATGTGAGTCAAAGCGTCAGCGTCCCGCCCGTCCACGAGCCTCAAGACCTCCAGCTGAGCCTGAATCTCCGCCGCGGGCAACGGCGGGACGTCCTCGTACGGGCTGGGCGATGTCGAACCGAATTCAGCCACCGTCCGCAGTTCCATGCAGTCCAGGTGTTGCATCACATCGATGGAAATGGAGGAGCACATGCTCGCCCATTCCTCCAGGAAGGCGCGATCCGCGTTTGCATCGGCCCTCAGCACCAGTTCCGATGCCATGGCCAGCAGCTCGGCGCGGTCACTCTCCCCTGGCACCTCACCAGTCTCGGGATCGGCACCGTAGACCGCCAAACTTTGCCGCGCCGACATCAAGGCGCTCAGAACAGCGCTTGTGTTACGCAATTCAGCCAGCTCCACCAAGGAGCCCGTGGAGAACGGCGCGGCGTCCTCCTCCACAACGCCTCCAGCCACCAGAACGGCCGACGTTCGATGGACGCATCCAAGCGCACTCAGAGCCAAACCCCAGTCAGAAGCGGCTTCGAATGCCGCGACGAAACCTCTGTACGGTTCTTGCGGCATGATCACAAACTCCAGAGCGGCCTGGACGGCCTAAGCGGCTTCATCTACGACAGCGACCAAAGCTCCTCGCCTCGGTCACAGGATCAGGCCCTTCGGCTTGCGGCGCACGTGCAGCCTGTAGCCGACCGGAAAGCTCAACCCGCTCACAGACGCGATCGCCCTTTCGGCCACCTTCGCGGAGAACTCGATGCGCAGCACGGCTTCGAGGTCCTCGC
This sequence comes from Lentzea californiensis, assembly GCF_024648825.1. Lineage (GTDB taxonomy): Bacteria > Actinomycetota > Actinomycetes > Mycobacteriales > Pseudonocardiaceae > Lentzea > Lentzea californiensis. Next base: position 153,444 of record NZ_JANBBE010000002.1, on the reverse strand, counting down.
GCTTGTCGAAACGCCATTCCGCGGTGACCCGCCGCAGCGAGAACCCGTTGTCCGCGAAGAACTTCTCGACCACGGCCGGGTCGTAGCGCGGTTCGTCGGCGCGCAGCCACGGCCCGTACGGATCGGCCGAACCGTCCAGGTCCACGATCGCCAACGCGCCACCGGGCCGCAGCACCCGGTCCGCCTCGCGCAGGCCCGGTTCGCAGCCTGGCCCGAAGAAGTAGGCCGTGCGGGCGTGCACGAGATCGGCGGAGGCGTCGTCCAGCGGCAAGCCTTGTGCGGGACCGGAAACGACGCGGGCGTTCGGCAGTGAGGCGACGCGGTGCTTGGCGCGCACGACCAACGGTGGGTGTGGCTCCACGCCCGTGACGGACTTCGCCTCCTGCGCGAAGAGCGGCAGGTGGAATCCGTCCCCGCAGCCGACGTCTACGACGTCCTTGCCGCTAAACGGACATTCTTCGCTTAACGCCGACCAAATCGCGCCGTGGACGTCCTGCGCGCGGTTCTCGACCTCGTACACGTCGGGCCAGTGCCAGATGTTCGGACTGGGCACGACGTCTGCCGGACGCACCGCGTTCAACGCCGCCCGCACGAATCCCCTCACGAAGCCACTGTAGGACGTCCATTTGCCTGTGACCGTACGAATTCGTCCAATCACGGCGTAGCGTGTCAGCATCTCTTTCCCCTGCAGGAGGCGGCAGTGTCGATCGCGCCCAACACGCCCCAGCTCGCGCCGTTGCTGTCCGGAAGTCCGTGCTGGGTCGAACGAACCGTCGACGACCTCAAGGGCGCGATCGAGTTCTACACCGGCCTGTTCGGCTGGCACTACGCCGACGACGACGGCTACACGGTGGCTATGGTGGACGGCGTCCCGGTTGCCGGGTTACCCCAGGGTGATCCAGATGCCTGGCTGTTATATCTGGTCACGCCCCATGCGCGCGCTACCGCGGAGAAGGCTTTCCACCTCGGCGGGTCGGTGCTGCGCAACCCCGAGGACGGCTCCGACCACACGCAGAGCACGGTGATCGCGGACCCGACCGGCGCCGTCGTCGGGTTCCGGCACGTGCCGCCGGACTGGCGGTTCGGCACGGGCGGGCACGGTGCCTACGCGTGGGCCGAGCTGAACACCCGGGACGGTGCGGTGGCCGACGAGTTCTTCGGCGAGCTGTGCCACTACGACATCACGCAGATCGGCGACGGGCACCGGCTGGACTACGCGTCCTGGTCCGTCGAGGGCACCGAGGTCATCGGCCGGCAGAAGATGGGGCGCGAGTTCCCGTACGGAGAGCGCTCCCACTGGATGGTCTACTTCAACGCCGCGCCCGAGATCGGCACCGACTCGGTGGCGTACCGGGTGCTGGAGCTGGGCGGCAGGGTGACCGTCGAGCCCTACGACACCCCGTTCGGACGCATCACCGTGGTCGAGGACCACGCGGGGATGGCGTTCTCGGTGATCGACCAGTCCCGCGTGATCGAGGCCGAGCCGCGCGCCGCGGTGGACGACCCGTTCGACGACTAGCGGCGACTACTGCACGAAGAGGTGCAGCAGGAGCCACGAGGCGACGGCGGACGGGAGCAGCGAGTCCATCCGGTCCATCAGGCCGCCGTGGCCGGGCAGCAGCGTGCCCATGTCCTTGATGCCGAGGTCGCGCTTGATCAGCGACTCGACCAGGTCGCCCGCGGTGGCCGTGACGACGAGCACGGCACCGAACAGCGCGCCCTGCCACCACTGGCCGTCGAGCAGCGTCGTCAGCGTGATCGCGCCGCCGACCGCGCCCGCGGTCAGCGAGCCGGCGAAGCCCTCCCAGGACTTCTTCGGGCTGATCGTCGGCGCCATCGGGTGCTTGCCGAGGAAGACACCGGCCGCGTAGCCGCCGACGTCCGACAGCACGACACCGATGATGAACGCGAACGCACGACCCGCGCCGTCCTCGGGAACGACGAGCATGGCCGCGAACGCCGCGAACAACGGGATGTACGCGATGGTGAACACCGAGGCGCTCAGATCGCGCAGGTAGCCGTCGGAACCGCCGCGGAACCGCCAGATCATGCACACCAGGGCGGTGACCACGAACGCGGTCATCATGCCGGAGCGCTCGAGCGGCCACGACAGCCAGATGATCGCCTGGCCGCCGATCAACGCCGGCCACAGGGCGACGTTGATGCCGGCCTTCTTGAACGCGTTGGCGATCTCCCACGTCGACACCGCCGCGGCGGCCGCGACGATGGCGATGAACGTCTCCTTGACCGTCAGCAGCGACACGATGATCATGGCGCCGAGGCCGGCGCCGACCAGGATCGCCGCACGCAGGTCACGCCCCGCGCGCGACGGCTTCGACGTGGGGACGTCCGCGGGACCGCCTGCCACCTGTGCTCCCATCAGAACCTCCGCCCGGCCTGGGCAATCACGCCTGCGGCGACTCGGCCGGGCGAACCATCAGTGGAACATCAGACTTCGAGAAGTTCGGCTTCCTTGTGCTTCACGAGCTCTTCGACCTGCGCGACGTAGCGGTGGGTCAGAGCCTCGAGCTCCTTCTCACCACGCGCGCCGTCGTCCTCGCCGACCTCGCCGTCCTTGACGAGCTTGTCGATCTCTTCCTTCGCCTTGCGACGAACGCCGCGCAGGGAGACCTTCGCGTCCTCGCCCTTCGACTTCGCGACCTTCACCATGTCCCGGCGGCGCTCCTCGGAGAGCTGCGGGATGATGATGCGGATGATCGACCCGTCGTTGCTCGGGTTGAGGCCGAGGTCGGAGTCCCGGATCGCCTTCTCGATGGCGTTCAGCTGGCCCGCGTCGTACGGCTTCACGACCGCCATGCGCGCCTCGGGGACCGTGATGCTGGCCATCTGGTTCAGCGGCGTCATGGAGCCGTAGTAGTCGATGTGGATGCGGTTGAACATCGAGGGAGTCGCACGACCGGTTCGGACGGAGGAGAGGTTCTCCTTCGCGACCGAAACCGCCTTTTCCATCTTCTCCTCGGCGTCGAGGAGGGTCTCGTCGATCACGACTGCTCCTTGCTCTGCGTGTTCGTGCCCAATTCCCGGTCCTGGAGAGATCCCACCAGGTCTAGAAGGCCGGGCGGCCACCGGGGGTGCTGACCAGAGTTCCGATCTTCTCACCACGCACCGCGCGTGCGATGTTCCCCTCGGTGAGGAGGTTGAAGACGAGGATCGGCATGTTGTTGTCCATGCAGAGGCTGAAGGCCGTGGCGTCGGCGACGTTGAGGCCGCGCTCCAGCACCTCGCGATGGGTGATGTTGTCGAACATCAGCGCGTCCGGGTCGATCTTGGGGTCGGCCGTGTAGACGCCGTCGACGGCCTTGGCCATCAGGACGATCTCGCAGCCGATCTCCAGCGCGCGCTGGGCGGCCGTGGTGTCCGTGGAGAAGTACGGCAGACCGGCGCCACCACCGAAGATCACGACGCGCTTCTTCTCGAGGTGACGCATCGCGCGGCGCGGGATGTACGACTCGGCGACCTGCGTCATCTGGATGGAGGTCTGCACGCGCGTGTCGATGCCGTGCTCGCGCTCGAGGAAGTCCTGCAGCGCCAAGCAGTTCATGACCGTGCCGAGCATGCCCATGTAGTCGGCGCGCGACCGGTCCATGCCGCGTTGCTGGAGCTCGGATCCCCGGAAGAAGTTGCCACCACCGATCACCACGGCCACCTGCACGCCGGACTGGTGGATGGCCGCGATCTGCCGGGCGACCGTCTGGACGACGTCGGGATCAACACCGACGCCACCACCGCCGAACATCTCGCCACCGAGCTTGAGCATCACCCGGCTGTAGCCGTGGCTACCTTCTTCGCTCACGGGTCCTCTCCTTTGACCTTGGGCCGGGGGTGTGGGGGTGTCCCCCACGGTGACGCGGAACGACCCGGTTCGCGCTGTCCGCGAACGCACCTCACCCCGAGTGAAGCCTTCTGTAGACACGCCAAGGGCGGGGTCGCTGGTACCCGCAACCCCGCCCTCGTGCGAATCAGCTCTGGCCGACCTCGAACCGAGCGAAACGGGTAACCGTCACGCCGGCCTCGTCCAGGAGAGCCTTGACCGTCTTCTTGCTGTCCGTGACGGAAGCCTGCTCGGTGAGCACGACGTCCTTGAAGAAGCCGTTGACGCGACCCTCGACGATCTTGGGGAGCGCGCCCTCGGGCTTGCCCTCCTCGCGAGCGGTCTCCTCGGCGATGCGACGCTCGTTGGCGACGAGCTCCTCGGGGACCTCGTCACGCGTGACGAACTTCGGGCGCATCGCGGCGATCTGCATCGCGGCACCCTTGGCGACATCGGCGTTGTCGCCGGTGTACTCGACCAGGACGCCCACGGCGGGCGGCAGGTCGGCAGCGCGCTTGTGCAGGTAGACCGAGACGGTGCCGTCGAAGTCGACGGCCTTGGCCAGCTCGAGCTTCTCGCCGATCTTGGCGGAGAACTCCTGGACCAGCGCGTCCACGGTCTTGCCATCGACCTCGACGGCCTTGAGGGCCTCGACGTCGGCGACCTTGTTCGCCTTGGCGAGCGCGACGATGTCGTCGGCCAGCGCGATGAAGTCGGCGTTCTTGGCCACGAAGTCGGTCTCGCAGCGCAGCTCGATCATCGCGCCGTCCTTGACGGCGACGAGGCCGTTGGACGTGGTGCGCTCAGCGCGCTTGCCGACGTCCTTGGCGCCCTTGATGCGCAGGATCTCGACGGCCTTGTCGAAGTCGCCGTCCGCCTCGTCCAGCGCCTTCTTGCAGTCCATCATGCCGGCGGCGGTCAGCTCGCGGAGCTTCTTGACGTCCGCGGTGGTGTAGTTCGCCATCGTTTTCCTTCTGCGATGTACGCGCTTAGGTCACGAGGTGCCCGCTTGTGTGCGGGCACCTCGTGGGGAAATCAGGACTGGACGGGCTGCTCGGCCGGGGCCTCAGTCGCAACCTCGGCCGGGGCCTCGGTCGCGACGGCGGCGTTGGTGGTGAGGAGCTCCTGCTCCCACTCCGCCAGCGGCTCGTCAGCGGCCTCGGGCTTGTCCTGGCCGTCAGCGGCGTCGCGACGACCACCGGAGCGCTGCATGAGACCGGCGGCGGCGGCCTCGGCCACGACCTTGGTCAGCAGAGCCGCGGAACGGATCGCGTCGTCGTTGCCCGGAATCGGGTAGTCGACCTCGTCCGGGTCGCAGTTCGTGTCGAGGATCGCCACGATCGGGATGTTCAGCTTGCGAGCCTCACCGACCGCGATGTGCTCCTTCTTGGTGTCCACGATCCACACGGCGCTGGGCACCTTGGACATGTCGCGGATACCGCCGAGCGTGCGCTCCAGCTTGTCCTTCTCACGGTTCATCATCAGGATTTCCTTCTTGGTGAAACCCTGGAAACCGCCGGTCTGCTCCATCGACTCGAGCTCCTTGAGGCGCTGAAGCCTCTTGTGGACCGTCGAGAAGTTGGTGAGCATGCCGCCCAGCCAGCGCTGGTTCACGTAGGGCATGCCGACGCGGAGCGCCTCGTTGGCGATGGCCTCCTGCGCCTGCTTCTTCGTGCCGATGAACAGGATCGACCCGCCGTGCGCGACCGTCTCCTTGACGAACTCGAAAGCCCGGTCGATGTAGGTCAGCGTCTGCTGCAGGTCGATGATGTAGATGCCGTTGCGCTCGGTGAAGATGTAACGCTTCATCTTCGGGTTCCAGCGCCGGGTCTGATGCCCGAAGTGCACGCCGCTGTCAAGCAGCTGCCTCATGGTTACGACGGCCATGGCCGGTTCGCACCTCATCTGTCGGACGCGCGAGGTCTCGCCTTTGCGCGTCGGTTCGGTTGTCGCTTCCGGCCGGTAGGCCTTCAGCCCTGGTGCCATTGCCGCCGTCCGCACCTGCGGAGCATCTCTGCACCGTCAGGACCGTCGAACGTCGTGACTCGACTCTGCTGGGATCAGCCCGGTCGGATCTGCGTTGGCACGCGAAGTCGTCTCGCACACAGACGGGACGCGCCCAAAAGTCTACTCCCCATCCCCGACAAACTTCGAATCGCCCCCACCTCGCAGGGCGTAGTTGTCCACAAGCGGCGAGTTGTCCACAGATTCCCGATACCCGCTGGTCGCCGAGGTGCCCTTGGCCGACCGTTGACCCATGCCCCTCCTCCCCGCCGCACTGCTGCTCACAACCCTCCTGAGCCCGCCGGCCGACCGCTTCTCATGGCCCCTGCCCCCACCTCATCCGGTGGTGCGCGCCTTCGAGGCCCCCGTCTCCCCGTTCGGCCCAGGTCACCGAGGCGTCGACCTGTCCTCACCGGCAGGCACCGCGGTCCTCGCCGCGGGCGACGCCACAGTCGTCTTCGCAGGCGCGGTGGCCGCCAGGACCCTGGTGTCTCTCCAGCACCGCAACGGCCTGCGCACCACCTACGAACCGATCGCGCCCGCCGTCACCGCAGGCCGCCCGATCCGCCGGGGAGAGGTGATCGGCCACCTGCAGGCAGGCCACTGCCCGACCCCGTGCCTGCACTGGGGCGCCCGCCGAGGCCACGCCTACCTGGACCCGCTCCGCCTGGTCAGCTCAGGCCGCGTGCGCCTGCTGCCGCTGACAGCCCCCACCTGACCCACGCCGCGCATCTCCCCCGCGCGGCGCTCCGCACGGGCGCTCCCCGCCGTTCCCCAGGCGGCTGGACAGCGGCGCACCCCGACATCCGCCGCAGCGCCCGTCAGGCGCCGGGAGGCGGCCGCCCGCTCACGCAGGCCGCCTCCCGGCCACCTGCCTCACGCCACCCCGCCCGGAGCCTCATGGCGTCACCGAACAAGTCCGGCTCCCGGCGCTGCTGTTCAGCGGTGCTTGCCAGCCAGGTCAGGCCGTGAACGGGTGGTCGGCGCGCGGCCCCAAGACAACCCCGCCCGTCCGATGCACTCCACTGCCGCCAGCCGGGCAGCTCTGGCCGCCCGGCTGGCGGCGCGCGTGTCCGCCGGCTGCCCGATTGCCGGCGCAGCTGTTCCTCTGCTCGATGCCTGCGGACCGGCTGCCCAGGCCCTACTCAGCCTTGCGGCGCAGGCGCTCGCCGACCGTGCGATGGCGACGCCGCCGAGCGTCGCGTCGGCGTTGCGCTCGGTGGGCCCGGTGCGGTGCTCGCCCGACTTGGGTTCAGGAGATCGGCGCGATGCCCGAGTGGGCACGGGGCGTACTTGGAACAGGTCCAAGCGCCACCCGTTCGAGTGAATTAGGCCTGGCGGCAGCAGAAAGGGGGTTCGAAGCGGCTTTGTGAGGCTCTCGAAGCTTCCCGGTACGGGCGTTCGGCAGCCCGGCGGTCGCCAGGCTGCTGGGTGATCGAGGTGCGTCAGGCCTCGGACTGCTCGTTGAGCTTCGTGCGCAGGCGCAGGACTGCGCGGGTGTGCAGCTGGCAGACCCTGGACTCGGTCACGCCGAGGACCTTGCCGATCTCGGCGAGGGTCAGGTTCTCGAAGTAGTAGAGGGTCACGACCACGCGGTCGCGTTCTGCCAGCTGGGCGATCGCGTCGGCCAGCTGACGACGGCTGTCCTGGTCGACGAGGCTCGCCACCGGGTCTTCGGCGGCATCGTCGGGCAGCGACTCCGCCAGGGAGGAGCCGCCCTTGTTCGGGGCGATCAGCTCGTCGAGGGCGACGACGCTGGTGAGCTGCAGCTGGCCGTAGAGCTCGCGGAGTTCGGCCAGACCGATCTTGAGCTCTGCGGCGAGCTCGCGGTCGGTGGGCGTGCGCTGCAGCTTGGCGCCGAGGCGTTCGAGGGCTCGTTCGACGTCGCGGGCCCGGCTGCGGACCGAGCGCGGCACCCAGTCCTGGGAGCGCAGGTCGTCGAGGATCGCGCCGCGGATGCGCTGCATGGCGTAGGTCTCGAACTTGAGGCCGCGTTCCGGCTCGAACTTCTCGATCGCGTCGACCAGGCCGAAGATGCCGGACTGGATCAGGTCGGCCACGTCCACGTGCGCGGGCAGGCCGGTGCCGACGCGGCCGGCGACGTACTTGACCAGCGGCGCGTAGTGCAGCACCAGGCGGTCGCGCTGGCTCTGGTCGCGGGACTCGCCGTAGCTGCGCCACAGGGCGACGATGCCGGCCTCGACGTCGTCACCGGACCGCACGTCCGCGCGCGTCACCGCAGTCGGAACGGCCGCGGGCGTGCCGTTGACATGCGTGTCGGCACCGGGCTCGGGGGTCGCCTCGGTGCGTGGCGCGCCGTTCTGACGGTGCCCGTTGCTCGCCTGCTTCGACGCTGGTGCGGGCAGGACGGGTTCAGGGGGCACGGTCGCCGTACGCGATCCTCCCCCTGCGGCGTCAGGAACGGGGGTGGGTTCGGTCATGGATCGCCTTCAGCCGTTCGACAGTGACGTGTGTGTAAAGCTGAGTCGTTGCGAGCGTAGCGTGACCAAGCAGTTCTTGGACGGTGCGCAGGTCCGCTCCTCCTTCCAGCAAATGGGTCGCAGCGGAGTGGCGCAACCCGTGCGGCCCGATGTCCGGTGCATCCGCTACCACGGCGACGACCTCGTGCACCAGGGTTCGAACAGCCCGCTGGTTCAGCCGGCCGCCGCGAGCGCCGAGGAACAGGGCCGGCGGCGAATCCGGTGCTACCAGGGCGTTTCGGCCCTCGTCCACCCATCGCCGCACCGCACGCTCAGCGGGCACGCCGAACGGCGTGCTGCGCTCGCGACCACCTTTGCCCAGAACTCGAATCACCCTTAGGGAGTAGTCCACGTCGTCGAGGTCAAGACCACAGAGTTCGGCCACGCGGATACCTGTGGCGTACAGCAACTCCACCACGGCCTGATCACGCAGCGCAACCGGATCGCCTTGGGACGCGCCAGAGGATACGGCCCTCATCGCGTCCTTCGCCTGGTCTTCGCGCAACACCGACGGCAGCGTCCGGTGCGGCCGCGGAGCCGCGAGCCGAGGCCCCGGATCCGACGCCATATGGCCTGCTCGGTGCGCCCATGCGGTGAACGCGCGCGAAGCAGCCGCGCGCCGCGCAAGTGTCGTGCGGCTCGCCCCCGCAGTGTGTTGCGCGGAAAGCCACGACCGCAAATTCGTCAGGTCGATGCGCCCCAGATCTGCGTTTTCCGGGATATTCCCCGCGACGTGTCCGAGCAACGCCACCGCATCACCGACGTACGCGCGCACCGTGTGCGGCGACAGGTCACGCTCCAACATCAGGTGCCGTTCGTACTGCCGCAACACGGCTTCCACGTTCGCCGGCAGTTTTTCGCGCAGGCGAACGAGGTCGACACGACGTGTCCGACCATGCGGCGGCGGGGACATAGGCCAAGACGCTGCGCCAGTCGGGGCGTTTGGTCAAGTATCGCCACACCCCCGCGCCATTTGGGAGCGCTCTCATGATCAGGATGACGATAACGTTTCAACTCCCTGTGACGAGCAGGGGTTCGGCGGCACTTGCAGATCACCTTTCGGAGTAGCGACGGCGCCGGCACCGCCACCCGAACAGCCGAGGAAATCGCTCGCCACGCGGCACGCAAGATCGCGCCCTAGCACCCGCCGCCGTCCGGCATCAGCGCCGTTCCGGCATCGCAGAAGCCCCAAGCAGGCCAAACGCCGCTCGCGCGCGCTCCGGCGACACTCCCGCCGAGCGGCCGACATCTCCCACAGCCGAGGCGAAGCCGCAGGTCAGCAGTAGCCAACTATCCACAATGGACGGAAGTCACCTCACCTCCAGCTTCTGCCAGCCCTGGTCCACCTGCAGTGCGAGCCCGGCGAGTTCCAGTTCTGGCAGCAACGCCCGAACCCGGTCCAACGGCACCCCGGACTCGACCGACACGGCCTCGTCGCTGACGCCGCTGCGCTTCCCGAGTGCCTCGTACACCCTCATCGCCTCCCCCTGAGGTGCCCCGAGGTCGCTCTCCTTCTCAGCGGGCCGGGTGGCGAGGTCGTCACCGAACCGCCCCACCGACTCGACGATCTCGGCCACCGAACTCACCGACTCGGCCTGCCCGTCCCGCAACAGCTCGTGGCAGCCGACCGAGCTCACCGACGTCACGGGCCCCGGCACCACCATCAACGGCCGCCCCAGCGCGAGCGTGATCGCGGCCGTGTTCTTGGCCCCGCTGCGCCGCCCGGCCTCCACGACGACGGTGCCGCCTCCCAACGCGGCGATGAGCCGGTTGCGAGTGAGGAACCGATGCCGCGCGGGCGTCACGCCGGGCGGGTACTCGCTGACGATCAGCCCTTCCCGCGCGACCCTGCCGAGCAGTCCCTGATGACCGCCGGGATAGGCGATGTCAGCGCCGCACGCCAGCACCGCGATCGTCACCCCGCCGGCTCCGAGCGAACCGCGATGAGCAGCACCGTCGATCCCGTACGCGGCCCCGGAGACAACGGTCAGCCCCGCTAGCGCCAACCCGAAGGCGAACTCGCCGGCAACGTGCTCGCCGTACCCGCTGGCGGCCCGAGACCCGACCACGGCGACGGCCTTGTCGACCACGTCGGCCAGGAAGTGCGGCCCTCGCACCCACAGCGCGAGCGGCTCACCGCCACACCGCCGAGCAGCAACGTTCTCGAGCGCGAGAAACGGCCACCGCGGCCACTCCTCGTCCTCGGGAATCACCAGCCGCCCACCGCGCCGAGTGATGAGGTCGAGGTCTGCGCGGGCGTGCTCCTCGGCCCGCCGCGCCGACGTCTGGCTGGCCACCGACGGCGAAACTTCGCCGGCTCTCACCCGGTCCGCGGCCTCCACCGGCCCGACTTCGGCGACCAGGGACGCCAGCGCCGCCGGATAGGGCTCCGCGACGCGCGACAGATAGGCCCTGGCCAGGCGAACGGCATCGGTGGCCGGTGCGGTCGGTGTGGTCGGCGCTGTGGTCACCGGAACCACCACCACGGCAGCCAGCGCTGCCAGGGTTCGGCTCGCCAAGGATTCGGCGGGCTGGCACCTGATGTGCGCCTCCTGACTGCGCATCGCAACTGCAGCAGTGCGGGCATCGCGGCCGCCGCGGTGGTGATGCAGGTCGTGGCGGGCATGAGGCATGGGGTCATGGTCGCGTTCCTTTCGGAGGAGTTTCACGAGGTCCGAGCGGGATGAGAGGGACGAGCAGGCGAGCGGGTCGCCCGCTGGGAAGGACGGGCGACCCGCTCGGACCGGACACGAGCCGAGGCTCGGAGCTCTTGTCCGGCGGGTTCGGGCGCCTGGGTTGGGACAGGCGCCCGACCGCTTCGGTGGGCGGGTGGGTGCCGGGCGCGGAGCGGGAGTGGGGCTCCGCACCCGGCGGCATGGGGCAGGCCGGGTCGGGCGATTCGCGCCGAGGCTCGGCCTGAGACGGCGAAAGTGGTGCGGCGGGTCAGGCGAGCGGGCGCTCAGCGGACGAGCGCCCGCTCGCCTGGGCCGGACGCGGAGTCGGGGCGTTGAAGCTCCGCAACCGGCGGCTTGGGGGCGGGCGATGAAGATCCGCGTCTCGTAGGCGGGCTGTGGCGTTGAGCGGGGGTGGGGTCAGGGGGCTCTGCGTTCTCGGAAGTGGAGAGCGGCGGCCACGTGGTCTGGGGTTGGGCGGTCGGCTTCTGCCAGGTCGGCCAAGGTCCAGGCGACTCGTAGGCAGCGGTCGGCTCCTCGGCCCGTCAGGGCTCCTAGGGCCAGGGCTCGGTCCAGCAGGGCTGTCGTGGGCCTGGGGAGGGCGAACTCCCGCCGTAGGGCTGGGCCTGGCACCAGGGCGTTCGCCGGCCAGGTGTGGCCGTGAGCGGACCAGCGGGTGGCAGCCCTTGTCCTGGCCTTCAGAACTCTGGCTCTTACCACCGCCGTCGGCTCTGGTGGGGTGGCGTCTGCGTTCGCCATGGCCGTTGTCGCCCTCATGCGCACCCTCAGGTCCACGCGGTCGAGCAGTGGGCCGGAGAGGCGGGACTGGTAGCGGCGGCGGACTGTGGAGGTGCAGATGCAGTCCGTTTCCTTCGGTGGTGCGCAGGGGCACGGGTTGGTGGCGAGGATCAGCTGGAAGCGGGCCGGGTAGCGGGCCATGCCGTCCCGGCGCGGGATGCGGACCTCGCCCTCCTCCAGGGCCGTGCGGAGGGTGTCGATGGTCTTCTGGCCGAACTCGCAGGCCTCGTCCAGGAAGAGGACGCCCTTGTGGGCGCGGGAGGCGGCACCTGGCTTCGCCATGCCGCTGCCGCCGCCGATCAGGGCCGCCATCGACGTCGTGTGGTGGACGTTGACGAACGGCGGGCTGGCCACCAGCGGGTAGTCGGAGGACAGGACGCCCGCTACCGAGTGGACGGCTGTGACCGCCAGTGAGTCTTGGCGTGTCAGCGGTGGGAGGAGGCCTGGGAGGCGTTCGGCCAGCATCGTCTTGCCGGTGCCCGGCGGGCCCGTCAGGAGGAGGTGGTGGGCCCCTGCCGCGGCCACCTCCAGGGCCCAGCGGGCCTCTGGCTGGCCCACCACGTCGGCCAGGTCCGGGGCGGCCGGGAGCGGCGGGTCGGCCGGCTGCGGTGGCGGGTGCAGCGCCACGGGCTCGCCGCGGAGCCATGCCAGGACTTCGGCGAGGGTCTGGGCGCCGTGCAGGTCGATGCCGTCGACCAGGGACGCCTCCGGCAGGACCTCCACCGGGACGATCGCTGTCGTGAGGCCGGCGCGACGGGCCGCGAGTAGCGCGGGCAGCGTGCCGCGGACCGCGCGGACACGGCCGTCGAGGGCCAGTTCGCCCAGCAGGACGGTGGTGGCCAGGCGCTCGGACGGGACCGAGCCCGCGGCGGCCAACGTGGCGCAGGCGATGGCGAGGTCGTAGCTGCTGCCGCCCTTGGGCAGGTTCGCCGGGGACAGGCCCAGGACGATGCGCTGCTTCGGCCACTCCTCCTCGCTGTTGCGGACGGCGGCCTTCACCCGCTCCTTCGACTCGTGCAAGGACGCGTCGGGCAGCCCGAGGAGGTGGGTGCGGGGCTGGCCCACGCCCACGTCGGCCTCGATCTCGACCGCGATGCCGTCGACGCCGTAGAGCGCGACGGACCAGGCCTGCGCCAAGCCCATCTCAGGCTCCCCGCAGGTGTTGCAGGCGCGCCTCACCGGAAGGAGGCCAGGTGACCGAGATCAGGTCGACGCGGACGTTGCACCAGCCGACGCCGTGCGACGCCAGCCAGCGCAGCGCCGTGCGGCGCAGGCGGGAGAGCTTGTGCTGGTCGACGGCCTCGTCCGGGCGGCCCCAGGCCGGGCCGGACCTCGTCTTGACCTCGCAGACGACCAGGCGGTCGCCCTCCACGGCCACGACGTCGAGTTCGCCGTCGCGGCACGTCCAGTTCCGTGACAGGACGACCAGGCCCTGCCCCTCCAGGTACCTGCACGCCAGGTCTTCGCCCTGGCGCCCCTTCTCCTGCTGCCTGGTCTCGACCAGTGCCTGTGCCACCACTGCCCTCGCCTCCCTGCGGGTCGTTGGACACGACCTTGCAGGGCGGGACGGGGTGGGCGACCGGGCCGCGGGGAATCTGTGGACAACTCGGCGGCTGTGGACAAGTCGGCCGTTGTAGATCTTGGAACGACGGAATCGTCGGTGGGGTGTGCTAGGAGCGTGGCCCGAAACGCCGCCGTGAGATTCCGCGGCCGCACGGGCTCATCGCGGTACCGCGGACGGCACCGCCAACGTTTCGGGTCACTCCTCTTTCAGCTGGGGAAAGGGCCGCTCTCCGGCAACCGGAGATCCGGCTTGTCCAGCTCCTCCACGTTCACGTCCTTGAACGTGATGACACGAACGTTCTTGACGAACCTTGCAGGGCGGTACATGTCCCACACCCATGCATCCGACATGCGCACCTCGAAGTACACCTCGCCGTCGGCGTTGCGCACCTGCACGTCCACCGAGTTGGCCAGGTAGAAACGCCGTTCGGTCTCCACGACGAACGAGAACTGGCTGACTATGTCGCGGTACTCCTTGTACAGCGACAGCTCCATCTCGGTCTCGTACTTCTCGAGATCCTCTGCACTCATTACGCCTCCGCGCGGGTCATCTGCTCCGCGCCCTCACTCGTCGCGAGCTCCCCGGCGTCAGCCGGGGTTGCATCATTCTGGACCACGGCCTGCGCGGTTGTGCCGCGCGCCACCCTGTGCGGCGCGGCGAGACCGTGCTTGGCAGCCGCCGCTGCCACATTTACATACGACCAGCGATGCTCCGCACACGGGCCGTGTTCCATCAACGCCGCCGTGTGGTCGGGCGTGCAGTACCCCTTGTGCACGCTGAACCCGTACTCGGGATGACGATCATGCAGATCCGCCATGATGCGGTCCCGCGTGACCTTGGCCAGCACCGATGCCGCCGCCACGCACGCCGCGGCCTGGTCGCCTTTGAGCACCGCCACGTTCGGCGCCGGCATTCCCGGCACCTTGAAACCGTCCGTCAGCACGTAGCCGGGGTGCGTCTCCAGCTGCGCCACCGCACGCCGCATGCCCTCGATGTTCATGACGTGGATGCCCAGCCAGTCGATGTCGGCGGGCGGAACGACCACGACCGAGTGATCCAGCGCACGCTTGAGCACCAGGTCGTACATCCGATCGCGGGCGGCCGCCGTCATCAGCTTCGAGTCGTTCAGCCCTTCGAACCGCGAAGCATCACCCGGTCGAAGGACACACGCGGCGATCACCAACGGACCGGCGCACGGCCCGCGCCCCGCTTCGTCCACGCCGGCGACGGGTCCGAGGCCCCGGCGCTCCAGCGTGCTCTGCAACGCCCAGTTCCCCGCAGAGCCCCGCACCACCGCGCGGGGCGGCATCAGCATGGTCATCGGCGGAATCGGTCTCGCACTCGACGCCCGAGCAGCAGAAGCGGCCACGCGCCGACGATACCGAGGCCCAGCGGGACGTTCTCCTGCCAGCCCGGCGCACCCATCGAGACGACCTGCGGGTCGTGGTCGGACACGCCGCCCCACCTCGACGGAGGCAGCACGATCACGCGCGCCTTGCCGATCACGTCACCCACCGGCACGAGCCCGTTGAGGCCGCCCTGGCCCTGGCAGCGCGAGTCGCACGAGTGGTTGCGGTTGTCGCCGAGCACGAACAGCATCCCGTCCGGGATCTTGAGCTCCTCGAACGACTCCTGCTCGGCAGGCGTGCCCTCGTCGAAGTGCTTGTACGGCTCGTCGAGGGGCTTGCCGTCGACCGTCACGCGGTTCTGGTCGTCGCAGCACTTCACGGTCTGCCCGCCGACGGCGATCACGCGCTTGACGAAGTCCTCCTCGTTCGCCGACGGCAGCCCGACCAGCGAACCGAGCCACGACAGGCCCTGCGAGATCGGGTTGCCCGGCTCGGCGGAGACGAAGTCGTTCTGCCACGACGGCGGCCCGCGGAACACGATCACGTCGCCCGGCGCCGGATCGCTGAAGCGGAAGGTGACCTTGTCGACGAGCACGCGGTCGCCGTAGCAGTCGGTGCACCCGTGCAGCGTCGTCTCCATCGACTCGGACGGGATCATGTAGACGCGGCCGAGGAAGATCTGGATGCCGATCGCGAGGCCGAACGCGACCAGGATGAGGACAGGCAGTTCCTTCCAGAAGTTGCCCTTTTTCTTCTGCTTCGCGGGCTTGTCCGAAGCGTCCGAACTGGGCTCGTCACCGGGAGGGTTCTGCTCTGGAGCGTCGTCGACCACGAGATCAGCCTAGGGGCTGGGGGTTGTGATCCGACACAACACTCCACCGATCTTTCGGGAAAACGACGTAGCGGGCCTTCCCGATGACGTTCTCGATCGGCACGGTGCCCGCTACGCCACCACCGCCCTGTTTGCGCGAGTCGGTGGAGTTCATCCGGTTGTCCCCCATCACGAACAACCGGCCCTCCGGCACGCGGATCGGTGCGAACGGCTCGTGGTCCGCGGGCGAAGTGCCTGCCTGCCAATGCACGTACGGCTCGTCGAGCGGTTTGCCGTCCACAACGACACGGTGCTGCTCGTCGCAACACATCACCGTCTGGCCGGGCAACGCGATCACGCGCTTCACGAAGTCGCGCTCGTTCGCCGGCGCGATGCCCAGCAGAGAACCGATGTTCTGCACGAAACCCGCGACGGGATTGGCCGATCGGGGCGTGCGGAAGTCGGTCGTCGTCCACGCCTCGGGGCCGCGGAACACGACCACCTCGCCCGGCTCGACGTCGCTGAAGCCGTAGGTAAGCTTGTCGACCAGCACGCGGTCGTTCTCGCAGCCGGTGCAGCCGTGCAGCGTGTTCTCCATCGACGCCGAGGGGATCACGTAGACCCGCGCCACGAACGCCTGGATGAGCACCGTCAGCACGACGGCCGTCATGACGACGTAGAGGATTTCTCTCCAGACAGGAGTACGCCCCCGCTCCGGTTCATCCGGTGCGGAGGCGTCCTCGAAGTCTTCTGGGCTCGAAGCCACCGATCAGGAGACCGGACGGGCCTCGCGCTTCTCCTTGATCTTGGCAGCCTTGCCGCGCAGGTCGCGCAGGTAGTACAGCTTGGCGCGACGGACGTCACCGCGGACGGCGACCTCGATCTCGGCGATGTTCGGGGAGTGCACCGGGAAGGTGCGCTCGACGCCGACGCCGAACGAGACCTTGCGGACGGTGAAGGTCTCGCGGATGCCGCCGTTCTGACGACGGATCACAACGCCCTGGAACACCTGGACGCGCTCGCGCGAGCCCTCGATGACGCGGACGTGAACCTTCAGCGTGTCACCGGCGCGGAAGGCCGGGATGTCGGTGCGCAGCGACTGGGCGTCAAGCGCGTCCAGGATGTTCATCGGTGGTTCCTCACGTGTTTTGAACTCCCCAGAGCATGCTCCATGGCTGTGCACGACATGATGGGGGTCGGCTTGTGTGCGCATGCCGGTATCACACCGGCTTCGGCAACTGTTCCAGTGTGCCAGACCAGGCACTCCGGAACGAAATCGGGCTACTCCCCGCCCTCGCGCAGGCGCGTGAGCAGGGCACGGTCGTGCTTGTCGAACGCTTCTACCGGCAACGATTCCAGCAGGTCAGGACGCCTGGCGAAGGTCCTGGCCAGCGACTGGTCACGGCGCCAGCGGTTGATCAGCTTGTGGTTACCGGAACGCAGCACGTCCGGCACCGCCAGGTCGCGCCACACCTCGGGCCGCGTGTAGCTCGGCCCTTCGAGCAGCCCGTCCTGGAACGAGTCCTCGGCGTGCGACTTCGGGTTGCCGAGCACGCCGGGCAGCAACCGCGCGACCGCTTCCACGATCGCGAGCACCGCCACCTCGCCACCGACCAGCACGTAGTCACCGATCGACACCTCATCGACGCGTACGCGCCGTGCGGCGTCATCGACCACACGCTGGTCAATGCCTTCGTAGCGACCGCACGCGAACACGAGGTGGGACTCGTTCGCGTACTCGTGTGCGACCGCCTGCGTGAACGGACGTCCGGCCGGCGTCGGCACGATGAGACGCGTCTCGTCCGTGCACACGTCGTCCAGGGCAGGACCCCAGATGTCGGCCTTCATGACCATGCCGGGCCCACCGCCGTACGGGCTGTCGTCGACAGCCTTGTGCACGTCCTGGGTCCAGTCCCGGAGGTCGTGCACGCCGACGCTGATCAGGCCCTTGTCGATCGCCTTTCCGAGCAACGCCGCGCGCAGCGGCGCGAGGTACTCGGGGAAGATCGTGACGACGTCAATCTGCATCGAGCAGGCCCTCTGGCGGGTCGATCACGACACGGCCGCCGCGAACGTCCACAGTGGGCACGATCTCGCGCACGAACGGGATGAGCGCCTCCCCCTGGTCACGGATGACCACGAGCAGTTCGCCACCGGGGCCGTGCAGGATCTCCTTGACCGTGCCGATCTTCGTGCCGTCGACGAGTTCGGCCGCGAGCCCTTCGAGCTCGTGGTCGTAGAACTCGTCCGGGTCGTCGATCGCCGGCAGGTCGTCGGTGCTGCCCAGCAGCAACGTGCCGCGCAACGACTCCGCGACGTCGCGCGTCACGACTTCCTCGAAACGCACGAGCAGCCGCCCGGAGTGAGGCCGGGCGGCTGACACGGTGAGGCTTCGGGACGTGCCGTCACGCAGCTTGGCCTGGAGCGTGGCTCCGAGCTTGAACCGCATTTCGGGTGAATCGGTGCGCACGTCAACGGCTAGTTCACCGGTGATCCCGTGCGCCTTGGCCACACGGCCGACGACGACGTCCATTTGCCCTTTGCAGCTTCGTTCAGCGGTCGGTGTCGACGACGTCGACCCGCACACCACGACCGCCGATACCGGCCATCACGGTGCGCAGAGCCGTCGCGGTGCGACCGCCACGGCCGATCACCTTGCCGAGGTCGTCCGGGTGGACATGGACCTCGAGGGTGCGGCCGCGGCGGGTCGTGACGAGGTTCACCCGGACTTCTTCCGGGTGGTCGACGATGCCGCGAACGAGGTGTTCGAGGGCGTCAGCCAACAAACTCACGCCTCGTCCTTGGGCGCCTCGGCCTCGGCCTTGGGCGCGTCGTCGGTCTTCTTGGCCTTCTTCGCCTTCGGCGTGGTGGCCTCGGTCATCGGCTCCGAGTTCGCGGCGGCGAGCGCGGCGGCGAACAGCTCGGCCTTCGGAGTCTTCGGCTCCTTGACCTTCAGCGTGCCCTCGGCGCCCGGCAGGCCCTTGAACTTCTGCCAGTCACCGGTGATCTCGAGGATCCGCTGGACCGACTCGGTCGGCTGCGCGCCGACACCCAGCCAGTACTGCGCACGCTCGGAGTCGACCGCGATGAACGACGGCTCGTCCTTCGGGTGGTACTTGCCGATCGTCTCGATGGCCTTGCCGTCGCGACGGGTGCGCGCGTCGGCGACCACGATGCGGTAGTACGGCTGGCGGATCTTGCCGAGACGCTGAAGCTTGATCTTGACGGCCATTGGCCTGGTACTCCTCGAGCTCTGTGTTGGTGGTTCGCACAGTCGCGGCCCGGGCAGAGGGGCCGACCACGACGGACAGCGGGCAATTGTGCCAGATGGGGACCGGCGGATCCGAATCGGGTCCTACGCGAACGGTGTCACGGCGCCGAGCGCTTCCTTCACCGCACGCGCGTGCGCGACCGCTCCCGGCGTGTCGCCGTGCACGCACAACGACTCCGCCTGCGTCTTGATGACGGTGCCGTCGACCGCGACGAGTTCGCCCTGGAGCAGCCGGGTGGCCCGTTCGACGATCTGCGCGGTGTCGGTGAGCAGGGCGTCCGGCCTGCTGCGCGGGACCAGCGTGCCCTCCGGCGTGTAGCCGCGGTCGGCGAACGCCTCCTGAACGGGCCGCAAGCCCGCTCGCGAGGCCTTCTCCAGCAACTGGGAGCCGGGCAGGCCGAGGATCGGCAGGTCCTTGAACGCCTTGGTGCCGTTCACGACCGCCTCGGCCTGCTTCTCGTGGTGCACCGTGGCGTTGTAGAGCGCGCCGTGCGGCTTCACGTACACGACCTCGGTGCCTGCTGCTCGTGCGCACGCGTCGAGCGCACCGATTTGGTAGAGCACCTCGTCCGCGAGTTCGACCGGGTCTGCGTCGATGAACCGCCGGCCGAACCCGGCCAGGTCGCGGTAGCTCACCTGGGCGCCGATCTTCACGCCGTTCTTCGCGGCTTCCTCGCAGACCTTGCGCATCGTGGACGGATCACCGGCGTGGAAGCCGCACGCGACGTTCGCGCTGGTGATGACGCCCAGCAGCGCGGTGTCGTCGCCGAGCTTCCAGATGCCGAAGCCCTCACCGAGGTCGCTGTTCAGGTCCATCAGATGACACCGGCCGACAGGAGCAGGAGCGACAGTCCCGGCAGGAAGTTGTTCAGCACGTGCGCCACCATGCTCGCCCCGAGGCTGCGAGTGACCAGGCGGGCGACGCCGATGGGGATGGCGATCACGAGGAGCAGCCACGTGCGCTGCGGTTCGAGGTGGCTGAGCGCGAAGATCACCGTGGTCAGCACGAACGCGGCCAACCTGCTCCAGCCCTGCCGCAGGACCGCGCCCCAGAGCAGCCCGCGGAAGATGATCTCCTCGCAGATCGGGCCGATGAAGCTCATGTAGAGGAACATCGTGATGGCGGCGGACAGCGGCAGGTTCGCGTTGCTGAAGAGCTCGCCGATGGCGCTCGTGGCGTTGTCCTTGCCGACGATCTTCGCCCACACGGTGGCGGCGACGTAGGTGAAGACCAGGCCGACGACGCCGATCTTGAGACCGAAGACCACGTCCGACTTGGTCAAGCTCAGCCGCAGGTCGATGACGGGACCGTTGCCGCGCACGTACGTGATCACGACGGCGAGCGAGGCCGCGAGCATGATCGGCACCAGCGAGCCGACCAGCACGAGCGTGGTCGAGCTCTCGAGCGTCGCGCCGTAGCTCGCGCCCACGGCCGTGATGAACACGGCACTCAGGATGAAGACTGCTTCCACCAGCAGGAACGCGCCGAATCCCCATCGCTGGCCAACCCGTTCGGGCTCGGGGTTGCGGTTGAAGTCCCGCACGCTCTCGATCGTGTTGCGGCTGATTTCCCGCACTGTCTCGAACGCGTCGCGGGGGATGTCGCGCACTCTTTCCTTGAAACCGCGCCTCGGCTTCAGGGATTCCGGCTCACTCACGCTCTGCAATTTAGTCACACCGCGGCTACCAGCGGTGGAACAGCAGGCAATGCCACTCTCATGATCAGCCCACCTCGCGATCGACGCCGGCCCAGAAGCCGAGGCTACTGTGCGGCACCGGCGAAACCCGATCGAGCACCTGGTCAAAAAATGGTCAGATCGGGTCCCTGCCGGGTGTCCTGCTCCTGGTGGTTGGATCGGCGCGCGAAGGCTGGGACTAAACCCCCGAGGCCAAGGGCCGCGCGGCTAACGTCGAGGCATGGGGCCGGACTGGTACTGCGACGACGTCATCCCTGGCAACGTGCGGGTCGAGGTGCTCGCCCGCACCGCGAACACGCTCACCTTCCGTCCGCCGATCCCCGGTTTCGGCACCGACCACGTGATCGTGATCCCCACCCGGCACGTGTCCTCGCTGCTGGAACTGGACGACGAACTGGCCGTCGAGTTGCTGGCCGCGGTGAAGCAGGCGGCGGCGCAGGTCGTGGCGCTGCACGGCGGCTGCCAGGTGCTCACCACGGTCGGCGACGAGCAGCACAACAAGCACCTGCACTGGCACGTCGCGGCCGGCGCGGGGGTGGCGCGGTTCGTCGCCCGCTGATCAACGGCGCAGGGTCGTCTCCTCGGTCATGTGCGAGAGCTTGGCCGGGTTGCGCACCGCGTAGAGGCCGCTGATCAGCCCGTTCTCCACCCGCACCGCGACCACCGTGTCGAGTTCGCCGCCGAACCGCACGATCAACGCCGGGCAGCCGTTGACCTGGGCCGGTTCCATCGTCCAGCCGCTCACCTTCAGCAGGCCGCCGAGCAGCATGCGCGCGACCTTCGAGGAACCCACGACGGGGCGCGGGACGGCCTGCTTCACGCCGCCGCCGTCGCCGAGGAACACGACGTCCGGCGCGAGCAGGTCGAGCAGGGCCTGGAGGTCTCCCGTCTCGGTGGCGCGCTGGAACGCGGCCAGGGCCTCGCGGGACGCTGCCTGCGTCACGACCTCGCGCGGGCGGCGAGCGGCGACGTGGGAACGGGCGCGGTGCGCGATCTGGCGGACGGCGGCCTGGTTCTTGTCGAGCGCTGCCGCGATCTCGCCGTAGTCCACGTCGAAGACCTCGCGCAGGACGAAGACCGCCCGTTCGGTCGGGGTGAGGGTTTCGAGGACCAGCATCATCGCCATCGAGACGCTGTCGGCGAGTTCGACGTCGTCGGCGACGTCCGGGGCGGTGAGCATCGGTTCCGGAAGCCAGGAGCCGACGTAGGACTCCTTGCGGCGGCCCAGGGTGCGCAGGCGGCCGAGGGCCTGGCGGGTGACGATCCGGACCAGGTAGGCGCGGTGGTTCTCGACGGTGCCGTGGTCGACGCCCGACCAGCGCAGCCACGTCTCCTGCAGCACGTCCTCCGCGTCGGCGGCGGAGCCGAGCATCTCGTAGGCGATCGTGAAGAGGAGGTTGCGGTGGCTGACGAACGCGTCGGTGGCGGCATCCATGGTCACAAGACACCAGCCCACCGGGCTTTGTGACAGTGGGCTGGATCACAGTCACACGGAACGGGTCGCCGGCATCACGTGGTCGTCAAGCAAGTCCACGAGGGAGGAAAGATCATGGAACCGCGTTTCAACCTCTTCGGCACCGAGACCGGCGGCAAGATCGCGAAGCGGTTCGCGGGTCTCGGGCAGGCCGTGCACCAGACGTCGCTGCCCGCGACCACGGCGGAACTGGTCAGCCTGCGGGCGAGCCAGCTGAACGGCTGCGGCTTCTGCCTCGACATGCACGTCAAGGAGGCCATCGCGGCCGGTGAGGACCCGCTGCGGCTGCACCTGGTCGCCGGCTGGCGCGAGACCACGGTGTTCACCGAGGCCGAGCAGGCCGCGCTGGCGTTCACCGAGGAGGGCACAGTGCTCACGCGGGAGGGCGTGAGCGACGAGACCTGGGACAACGTGCGGAAGCACTTCGACGACGAGCAGGTCGCGGCGCTGGTCTGCCTGCTCGGGCTGATCAACGCCGCCAACCGGATGGCCGTCATCACGCGCCAGAAGGGCGGCTCGTACCAGGTGGGCGCGCTGGCCCAGCTCCAGGACTAGTGGATGCGGCCCCGGAGCATGACCATGCGTGGCGACCGGAGGGTCTCCAGGTTCTCCCGCGGGTCCTCGTCGTAGACGACGATGTCCGCGGCCGCGCCCTCGGTCAGCGACGGGAAGCCGAGCCACTCGCGGGCACCCCACGACGCGGCGCCGATGGCGTCCACAGCGCTCATCCCCACGCCGTGCAGCGCGACGATCTCGTCGACGATGCGGCCGTGCTGGATGCCACCGCCCGCGTCGGTGCCCGCGTAGACGGGGACGCCCGCCTCGATCGCGGACGCCACCGTGGTGGAGACGCGGGCGTGCAGCTCACGCATGTGGTTCGCGTACTTCGGGTACTTGCCGGCCCTGTCCGCGATGCCGGGGAACGTCTCGATGTTGATCAGCGTGGGCACCAGCGCGGTGCCGCGCGCGGCCATCAGCGAGATCGTGTCGCCGGTCAGGCCGGTGCCGTGCTCGATGCAGTCGATGCCCGCGTTGATGAGGCCCGGCAGCGCGTCCTCGCCGAAGACGTGAGCCGTGACCTTCGCACCGGCGTCGTGGGCGACCTTGATGGCCTGGGCCAGTTCGTCGTCCGTCCACAGTGGAGCCAGGTCGCCCTCGCCGCGGTCGATCCAGTCGCCGACGAGCTTGACCCAGCCGTCGCCGTACGCGGCCTGTTCGGCCACGGCCGTCGCGAGGTCGGTCTCGACCTCCACGCCGATGTGCGGGAGGTAGCGCTTCGGACGGGCGATGTGCCTGCCCGCGCGGATGATCCGCGGCAGGTCCAGGCGCTCCTGCAACGGCGTCGTGTCGATCGGTGAGCCGCAGTCGCGGATCAGCAACGTGCCCGCGTCTCGGTCCGTCAGAGCCTGCTCGACGGCCTCGGGCAGCTCGACGCCGCCCTGCGGGCCCAGGCCGACGTGGCAGTGCGCGTCGACCAGGCCCGGCACGAGGAACCCGCCGTCGACGACGGTCTCCGCACCGGGCACCGGCTTGGTGCGAACACGGCCGTTCACGACCCACAGGTCTCGCGGCTCACCGTCCGGCAGGACGACGCCACGCAGGTGCATGGTCACTTCTTCTTGTCGTCCCCGTCGAACTTGAACTTCGACGGGTCGAAGCCGGGCGGGAGCTCGTTCAGGCCGCCGAGGTTCGGCAGACCGCCGCCGGGAGGCATGCCGGGGATCCCACCGGGGGGCATGCCGGGCATGCCGCCGGGGAACATCCCGGGCGGGAAGCCGCCCTTGACCTTGGGGGGCGTCGGGCCGCGTCCGCCCTTGCCCTTCTTCCCCTTCTTGCCCTTGCGGGTCTTGCTGCCGCCACCGCCGCCGAAGCCCATCCGGCCGGCCATCGACGCCATCATCTTGCGGGCCTCGAAGAAGCGGTTGACCAGGTCGTTGACGTCGCTGACCTTGACGCCCGACCCGTTCGCGATGCGCAGCCGGCGGGACCCGTTGATCATCTTGGGGTCGTCGCGCTCGGCCGGGGTCATGCCGCGGATGATCGCCTGGATGCGGTCGAGGTGCTTCTCGTCCAGCATCCCGAGCTGGTCCTTCATCTGCCCGGCGCCGGGCAGCATGCCGAGCAGGTTCGCGATCGGGCCCATCTTGCGGATCGCGAGCATCTGCTCCAGGAAGTCCTCGAGCGTCAACTGGCCGGAGTGCAGCTTCGCCGCGGCCTTCTCGGCCTGGTCCTGGTCGAAGTGCTGCTCGGCCTGCTCGATCAGGGTGAGGACGTCACCCATGCCGAGGATGCGCGACGCCATCCGGTCCGGGTGGAAGACGTCGAAGTCCTCGAGCTTCTCACCGTTGGACGCGAAGAGGATCGGCTGGCCGGTGACCTCGCGGACCGACAGCGCGGCACCACCGCGGGCGTCGCCGTCGAGCTTGGTGAGCACGACACCGGTGAAGCCGACGCCGTCGCGGAACGCCGTGGCGGTGTTGATCGCGTCCTGACCGACCATGGCGTCGACCACGAACAGGATCTCGTCGGGGTCGACGGCGGCCCGGATGTCGATGGCCTGCTGCATCATCTCCTCGTCGACGCCGAGCCGGCCGGCCGTGTCGACGAGGACGATGTCGTGCTGCTTGGCCTTGGCCTCCGCGATGCCGAGGCGCGAGACCTCGACGGGGTCGCCGACGCCGTTGCCGGGCTCGGGAGCGAAGACGGGCACGCCCGCGCGCTCACCGACGACCTGGAGCTGCGTCACCGCGTTCGGGCGCTGCAGGTCGGCGGCGACGAGCAGCGGGGTGTGGCCCTGGCCCTTGAGCCATTTGGCCAGCTTGCCCGCGAGCGTCGTCTTACCGGCACCCTGCAGACCCGCCAGCATGATCACCGAGGGCGGGTTCTTCGCGAGGTTGAGCCGTCGCGTCTCGCCACCGAGGACGTTGACGAGCTCCTCGTTGACGATCTTCACGACCTGCTGCGCCGGGTTCAGCGCCTGGTGGACCTCGGCGCCCTTGGCGCGCTCCTTCACCTTCGCGATGAAGTTGCGCACAACGGGCAGCGCGACGTCGGCCTCGAGCAGGGCGACCCTGATCTCGCGGGCGGTCGCGTCGATGTCGGCGTCGCTGAGCCGGCCCTTGCCGCGAAGGCCCTGGAGAACCGTGGTCAGCCGGTCGGAAAGCGTGGAGAACACGTCGTCCAGACTAGCTAACCGAACGTTCACCCGATCCCGTGGCTCGCCAGGGCCTGCAGGAGGACCGGTTCGCGGCGGCCGACCGGAGCAGTGGAGATCTGCGCGAACCGCAGCCCCGCCGCCACCGCTGCTCCATCCGCCACCGGGTCGTCGCCGACGTACAGGCACTCGGACGGCTCGACGTCCAGGCGGACGCAGGCGGCTTCGAACGCGCGGGCGGACGGCTTCGAGACGCCCAGTTCGTAGGACAACGCGAAGGCGTCCACGGACAGCTGCTCACGCGCGAACACCCGCCGGATGTCCCACGAGATGTTGCTCAGCACCCCGACCTTCAACGGCCGCGCGGCCTCCAGCGCGGCGGCGGTGTCGGCGTAGGGCAGCCAGAACGCCGGGTTGTGCAGTCGCTGGAACAGCTCGTCGTCGAAACTCAGCCCCGCGAGGCGGAACAGGATCCAGTGGGCCGACCGGTTCGCCAGCGCGGTCAGGTCGCGGGCGTCCCACACCGCGCGCTCGGCGGCGTTCATCCGCGCCACGAACGGCGCCGGCGCACGCAGCACCGAGAGGTGCCGCGGCGAGAGCCATTGGTAGGTCGGGCGCCCGAAGAGGGTGCCTGCGAAGTCGAAGAGGACGGCCTTGATCACGACACCATGATGCGCAGACCACCCGAGGTCTTCGCACGGGTGAGGAGCGTCACGCTGCGGAAACCGAACGGCACCCAGCCCGCCTCGAACTGCGCGCGCATCGACGAGCCGCGGCGGACGTGCCGTTCGAACGCGTGGGTGCGCACGACGCGCTTGCGGGCGATCTGGCCGTCGAGGGCCTGGGCCGCTGAGGCGTCCAGCCACAGGAAGTGACGGGAACGCCCCGACAACACGCCGGCGAGCACCAGCATGGAACGCGTGCCAGGCCGGGTGGACGGCTCGTGCACCACCAGCAGGCCCGCGCAGAACAGTGCCGCCCAGAAGACGCGCATCCGGTGTGTGAGGTGCACGAACACGCGCCAGTACTTGTACGGGAGCGGGACTCGCGGCTCCAGCCACGAGCGCACCTGGTCGGAGTCGAGCACGGTGACCGGCTCGTCCGCGTCGAGGCGGTTGAGCAGGGTCGTCTTGCCCGCGCCGGGAATGCCGGCGAGGACTACGAGCGAGCGCGGCTGCACTCGGACGACTGCGATCTGCGTGTTCAACACGGCGGTCATGTCCTAGAAGACGTTTCGACCATCCCTCTCGTTCAGTTTGGTCCGATTTCCGCCGAAATGCACGGGGGCTAGCGCCAGACGACGGCGCGGTAGGTGCCGTTGGCGAACGTCGCCACGCCGATGACCTGCCCGACCTCGCTCAACCCCGTCACGGAGTGACGTGCGGCACCAGGCAACGACGGCAGCACCGTTCGCGTGCCGCCCGTGTTCCAGGTGGCGGCCGAAGTACCGACCGTGCCCGCGACGACGCCGGAGTTGTTCACGTCGGCCGCGCTCGACGGTGCTGGGGCCAGCGCCTCGACGCCGCCGGCGAAGACGTCCCACCGGGTCGCCTGCGACGAGAGTTCCCCGACCGCGTAGCCGTTGTCGTTGATGTCGGACGGCTGGGCGGCAGCGCCCGACTGGGTCTTGCCACTGCGCAGCCACAGCACGCCGCCGGTGCTCGCGGTGCCGACCGCGTCGCCGAGCTGGTTGGCTCCGGCGAACGTGCCCGCGTCCAGCACCGTCCGCACGCCCGAAGCGTTCCACCGGACCACGTCCCCGCCGGTCTTCCCGACCACCCAGTTGCCGTTGGTGACGTGGAGTCCGCTGCCCGCGCCGAGAAGCGTCACCTCGCCGAACGAGGTCCACAGCACGGCCTGGCTCACGCCGTTGATCGTCGCGGCACCCGTGACGGTGCCCGAGTCGTTGACGTCGTACGCGACGGAACTCGTCGCGCCCGCCACCGTGAGCTGCACGAGTGAACCGGAGGGCAGCCACTTCGCGGCCTGCGCCTGACCGGCCGCGTTCACCGCGTAACCGACGACGACGTTGTCACGGTTGATGGCCGCCGCCCACGAGTCGAACCCGAGGTCGGCGAGCTTCTTGATGCCGTCCCACCGGTCCCACCGCACGGCGTGCTGCGCGGTGCCGGCTCCGTGGGAGACACCGGCGATCGTGCCGGAGTCGTTGATGTCGGCCGCGGTGCTCCGCAGATCTCCCGGCAACGTGCCCAGGTCCTCCACGGCAAGTGGAGCAGCGTGTGCGGTGGCGGGAACGACCAGGGCCGCCACGACGGCGGCCACCACTGCGATTCTCAACGTTCTTCCTCCCCAGTCAGAACAACGAGAACTCGACCATGCCCAGGCCGGACGGAGGTTGTCCAGGAACCTGTCTCGTTGTCAGACAAGGGAATCGGCGGTGGTGCGAGTGCCCGGTACCTCCCCCGGCGCCGTCACTGCGCACCACCGCCTCTGCCAGTCCGGGAAGCGGTCCACCCCTCGAGGACGCTTTCCGGACACCACGAACACTGCCTTGTTCCGGAACCGTGCAGGAGCGTGAGCACCCGGAGAGGTTGTGCGTAGAGCTACTCAACCTCTACCTGGCCGCGTCGAGCACCGCCCGTTCGATCCGGCGCCGGTCGAGGTCCGCGCCCGCGATGCTGAACGAGTCGACGACCGTCGCGCCCAGCGTGGACACGCGCGCCCACTGCACGTCGGCGCCGCACTGCTCCAGCGCGCCCGCCACGTGGTGCAGCAGCCCGATCCGGTCGGCGGCGCGCAGTTCCAGCACCACCGCGCCGGTCGCCTCGTCGTCGAACCACAGCACCTTCGCGGGCGGCGGGTCGAGCGGCGGGCCACCGTAGTCGCGTTCCTTCGCGGTGAGCTTGTCGGCCAGCGACAGCGAACCGTCGATCGCCCGGGAGAGCTGTTCGCGCAGCAGGGTGGCGTCGGGCAGCGAGCCGAACCGCGGCGACACCGTGAACGCGTCCACCGTCGCGCCGCCGTGTGCGCGCAACGTCGCCGCGTGGACCTCCAGCGAGTTCAACGCGAGCACACCCGCGGCCTTGGACAGCAGGCCCGGGCGGTCCGGAGCGATCACCGTGACGACCGCCACGTGGTCCTGCTTCTCCAGCAGCACGTCCGGCTTTCCCGACGCCGCAACGCGTTCCGCCATCGCGACGTGCACGGGGTCGAGCGGTTCCGGCTTGGGCAGCGCCTCCCCGGCCATGGCCTTGCGGCAACGGGAGACCAGGTCGGCCATCAGCGCGGCCTTCCAGTCCGTCCACACGCCCGGCCCGGTCGCGATGGAGTCCGACTCCGCCAGCGCGTGCAGCAGTTCCAGCAGGATCGCGTCGCCGCCGAGCGTTTCCACCACCCGGTGCACGGTCGCCTCGTCCTCGACGTCACGGCGGGTCGCGGTGTGCGGCAGCAACAGGTGGTGCCGCACCATCGCCGACAACGTCTCGACGTCCTGCGGCCACAGCCCGATGCGCTCCCCGATCTGGGTCGCCAGCGCGGCCCCGACCTCGGAGTGGTCCTGCTGCCGGCCCTTGCCGATGTCGTGGATCAGCGCGCCCAGCAGCAACAGGTCGGGCCGCGCCACCGTCGTCGCCAGCCGGGCCGCGTGCGCGACCGTCTGCACGAGGTGCCGGTCGACCGTCCACATGTGCGCGGCGTCGCGCGGCGGCAGGTCCCGCACCGCACCCCACTCGGGGAACAGCCGGCCCCACAGGTCCGTGCGGTCCAGCGCTTCCACGACGTCCACGAGTCCGCTTCCGCTGCCCAGCAACGCCAGCAGCTCCTCGCGGGCCTCGCGCGGCCACGGCTGGCGCAGCTCCGGCGCCGAGTCCGCGAGCCGGGACAACGTGCCTGTCGCGATCGGGTGCTTGCTGCGAGCCGCCGCCGTCGCGACACGCAACAACAACGCCGGATCACGGCTGGGGATCGCGTCACGGGCGAGCGAGACCTCAGAACCGTGCAGCACAACGCCTTCGTCCAACGGCCTGCGCGGCGGTTGCCCGCGGAGGAACGCCCCGAGCCCGCGTTTCGGCGCGGCGGCGCGAGCGGCCCGCATGGCCACGTCGAACGCGTAGACGACCGTGCGTGCGGCGGAAGAAAGGGAACGGGCCAAGGCGAACCGGTCCGCCAGCCCCAGTGCCGACGCCACCTCGTCACCGTCCTGCGCCCGCAGCACGTCACGAGGTTTCCGCGCCACCCGGCGGAGTTCGGTGCGCACGTCCAGCAGCAACCGGCGCGCCTCGTCGACCTCGGCGGACGGCCGGTCGACCAGTTGCGCGAGCGACAGCGCGTCCAGGAGCGTGAGGTCCCGCAGTCCCCCGCGGCCGTGCTTCAGGTCGGGTTCGACGCGGTGTGCGATCTCGCCGCCGCGCGCCCAGCGCTTCTGCGACGACTCGGCCATCTCGTCCAGCCGGTTGCGGACGTTGCCGCGCCACGCCTGCTTCGCGCCTTCGGCGAGCTTCTGGGTGACCTCGGGATCACCCGCGACGTGCCGGATGTCCAGCAGCCCCAACGCTGTTCTCAGGTCACCGGCGGCGACCCTCAGAGCTTCCCCCACCGTTCGCACCGAGTGGTCGAGCCCGATGCCGGAGTTCCACAGTGGATACCAGAGCTTCTCGGCGATCTCGTCGACGTTCTTGACGCCGTTGTGCACCAGGACCAGATCGAGGTCGGAGTAGGGCACGAGCTCACGCCGCCCCAGCCCGCCGACCGCCACGAGCGCGATACCCGGTCCGGATACCCCCGCTCCCCCCGCATGTTTGGTCAGCCAGAACTCGTGCAGGTCCACGAGTGCCTCGCGCAGCGGTTCGGCGGCCAAGCGACGACGACCTGGCACGAGCAGCCTTTCGCGTGCTCGCACCAGGTCGTCAGCCGTGACGACGGCCGTTTCGTTGTTCTCCACGGGCCGTCTCCTAGATTATTAGAGTGCGTCCGATCCACGTTCGCCCGTGCGCACGCGCACGACCGTGTCGACCGAAGTCACCCACACCTTGCCGTCGCCGATCTTGCCGGTGCGGGCGGCCTCGACCACCGCTTCCAGCACCTTCTCGACGGCCGTGTCGTCGATGACGACCTCAATCTTGATCTTGGGCACGAAGTCCACCGAGTACTCCGCACCGCGGTAGACCTCGGTGTGGCCCTTCTGGCGCCCGTAGCCCTGCACTTCACTGACCGTCATGCCCAGCACCCCGAGCTGTTCCAGGGCGCCCTTCACGTCGTCGAGCGTGAACGGCTTGATGATCGCGGTGACCAGCTTCATTTCTTGTTGCTCCCCTCGAGGACCGCGGTCGCGCCCGCGGCCACGCTCGGCTTGCCGGTACCACGCGCACTGGTGAGGCTGCCGTACTCGTAGGCGCGCTCAGCGTGCTCGGCCTCGTCGATGCTCGCGACCTCGGACTCCTCCGACGCGCGGAACCCGACGGTGAACTTCACCAGGTAACCGAGCGCGAGGCTCAGCACGAACGAGTACCCGAGCACCGCGAACGCACCGACTGCCTGGCGCCAGAGCTGGTCGACGCCGCCGCCGTAGAACAGGCCGTTGACCTTGGCCGGGGCCGACTCGCTGGCGAACAGGCCGATCAGGATCGTGCCGGACAGACCACCGACGAGGTGGACGCCGACGACGTCGAGCGAGTCGTCGAAGCCGAAGCGGTACTTGAGCGACACGGCCAGGGCGCAGAGGACACCGGTGATCGCGCCGATCGCGATGGCGCCGACCGGGGTGACCGCGGAACAGGCCGGGGTGATCGCGACCAGGCCGGCGATGACACCCGACGCGGCACCGAGCGTGGTGGCCTTGCCGTCGCGGATGCGCTCGGTCAGCAGCCAGCCGAGCATCGCGGCGCAGGTGGCCACGAGGGTGTTGATGAAGGTGACACCGGCGGTGCCGTTCGCGCCCAGGGCCGAACCGGCGTTGAACCCGAACCAGCCGAACCACAGCAGACCGGCGCCGAGCACGACCAGCGGCAGGCTGTGCGGCTTCATCGGCTCCTTGGGCCAGCCGACGCGCTTGCCGAGCACGATCGCGAGGGCCAGACCCGCGGCACCGGCGTTGATGTGCACGGCCGTACCACCGGCGAAGTCGATCGCGAGGAGCTTGTTGGCGATCCAGCCACCGGGGTCGACGACGTTGCCGGCCTCGTCCTTGCCGTCGAAGTCGAACACCCAGTGCGCGACCGGGAAGTAGACGATCGTCGCCCACAGGCCGGCGAACAGCAGCCACGGGCCGAAGCGGGCGCGGTCGGCGATCGCACCGGAGATCAGCGCGACCGTGATGATCGCGAACATCGCCTGGAACGCGACGAACACGGTGCTCGGGATCTTGCCGAACAGCGAGTCGGCGGCCAGCAGCCCGTCGAGGCCGAAGAACTCGAACGGCTTGCCCAGCAGGCCTCCGCCGAGGTCCGCACCGAATGCCGTCGAGTACCCGAACAGCACCCACAGGACACCGACCACGGCCATGGCGCCCAGGCTCATCATCATCATGTTGAGCACGCTCTTCGAACGGACCATGCCTCCGTAGAAGAAGGCAAGGCCCGGCGTCATCAGCAGCACCAATGCGGCGCTGGTGAGCACCCAGGCGGTGTCCCCTGTATCCACTTCGACCTCCACTGCACGTCGGTTGCAGGGAGCATCGAGATGTCCTGTTTCACGCACTTACGTGCAACGTTTCGCGGAGGTGAACTGTGGGGCCCACGTTGTTACGTCCGCGTTTCACGCCGTTCACGGCCTCGATTCGGCCACCTCACGGCGTCGAAGTGGTCACGAGAAGTAGTCGCGGGCTCCTGCTTTCCGGGGACGCGGGACACCTCGTCGGAGATCGCTCGTGACACCGCGATGCCCCCGGCACGAACACCGGGGGCATCGCGACTGATCGGCTTTAGCGGACCGAGAACGGGCCCGCCGGGACCCGCGGCTTCGCGGACATGATCGACGCCTCGGCCGGCGGCTCGACAGCGGCACACGAGGTGCCGTTGCGCGGCAGCTTCAGCGAGACGAGGTACTCGTTGTTGATCTTCAGCGTGCACTCGCTGCGGTCGTAGACACCGTGGCCCCAGCCCTCGTAGGTCACGAAGACGGTGGTGTCACGGGACTGGCGGTGCGCGTTGACCGCCCACTCGTAGGCCGTCGCCGGGTCGTGCTTGGCGTTGGTGAGCAGGATCTTCGGCGAGTTCTTGATCTTCAGCGGGTGCTGCGGGTTCGTGGCCTTCGGGAACCCGACGCAGCCCATCATGGCGCCGTGACCGAGCGAGGAGCCGCGCGTGTTCGGCGCGATCCGGTACTCGGACTTCACCAGCGACTGGTACTCGCCCCACGAGCTGACGCGGAGGTTGTAGTCGTTGCAGAAGATGCCCGGGAACGGGTTGTCGAACGTCTCCTCGGCCGCGAACGCCGAGAAGGCCGACTTGGGCGCCTGGACACTGTCGATGATCTGCTTGACCTGCTCGGCGAACCGCTGCCAGCCCGGCCCGTAGGCCATGCTGACCACACCGCCACCGAGGTCCTCCGGCGTCATCTTGACGGCCGGGTCCCAAGGTGCGGGCACCTCACCGCGCTCCGCCTTGGCCAGCAGGTCCTTCCAGATCTTGCGGAGGTCCTGACCGTGGAACGGCGAGGTCGCCGTGCGGTCGTTCCACTTGATCCACTCGTTGAACGAGTCCTCGGCGGTGCGCGCCTCGGAGTCGAGGAACTGCTTCGTGCCGAGGCTGTGGTCCATGTTGGAGTCGATGATCATGGCGCGGATGTTGCGGCCGAACTTCTCCGCGTAGTGCTGGCCCATGATCGTGCCGTACGAGATGCCGTAGTAGTTGATCTTCTTCTCGCCCAGGGCGCGGCGGATGGCGTCGATGTCCTGCGCCACCTCGTCGGTCGAGGCGTTGTTGAAGATCGGGCCGCTCTGCTTCTCGCAGTCCGCGCGCAGTTCCTTGTTGTAGGTGACCAGCGCGTCGAACTCGGCCCTGGTCTTCGGGTAGACCGACGGCTGCCTCTGCAGCACCTCCGCCGAGCACTTGATCGGCGCACTGCGCGCGACACCACGCGGGTCGAACCCGATGACGTCGAACTTGTCGACGATCTCCTTGCTGAAGTACCTGTCGGCGCCGAAGGAGAAGTCGACGCCCGAACCACCCGGTCCACCGGGGTTGATCACCATCGCGCCGATGCGCTGGGACGGGTCGTTCGCCTTGCGGCGCGACACGGCCAGCTGGAACTTCTCACCGTTCGGCTTGGCGTAGTCGATGGGCAGTTCGAGGAAGCCGCACTCCACCGTCGGCACCTCTTCACACGGCTTCCAGTCGACCGCGCCGACGTTGAACTCCGGCTGCCCTTCCGGAGCCGCGATCGCGACCTGACTCGCACCTAGAACCAATGCAGAACTGGCGATCGCGGCGCCAAAGGCGCGCACCATCGGTTGCATGGATGTCCTCCCTAGATCCCCGATCTTGCGGGAGGAACGCTTCCACCGATCGTGTGACGCAGACAACCAACCTAGGTAGGGACACGAATCAGACCGTGGTCGTACAACCACCGTCAGTTAGTCGTTTTGGCCCACACCGCCTGAAGGTGTGATACGCCATCGCCCGTAAGGGTGCCGAGGATTCGGAGGCGTGCCATGCCTCCGTCCGGATAGATGTCGAGGCGGACGGCCGTCGCCTCGGTCGCGTCCACGACGAACCGGTGCCGTGTGTCGGGCTGCAGCCGAGTGCGCGGAAGCAGGTCGAACCACGCGTCGGGGTCCTTGCGCTCGTCGCGGCCGCGGACGGACGCCCAGCCCGGCGCGTTGCCCTTGAAGTGGCTGGTGTCGAGCTCGACGAGCTGAACCACGCCAGGGGCGGCGAGCCGGAGCGACACCCAGTCGTTGCCGTCGTCACGGCGGCGCGCGGTCTCCCAGCCCTCGCCCATGACCGTGGCCTGACCGGGGGCGATGAGGTTGTTGGGCGAGCTGTAGAACATGTTGCTGCAGCCCGTGACGACCGCGCCGTTCTCCAGCGCGGCGAGGTCGATGCCACCCACGAGCAGACGCGGGTCGGCGAGCGGTTCGCCGTGCACGCGCAACCGCGCTACACCGCCGTCGGGATCGATGGTCAGCCGTACGTGCGTGACGCGGCGTCCTTCGGTGACATCGAAGAAGTGCTTCTCGTCGCCCTTGAGCGCGGCGCGTTCGACGAGCGGGAACCACTCGGTGATCTCGTCAGCACTCGGATAACCGTCGACCTGCGCGCCCTCGACCCAGCAGAACGGCGGGTAGTTGCCCTTGAAGAACGCCGTGTCGACCACGATCCCGCGCACGACGCCGGGCATGCCGAGCCTGACCACCGCCTGGTCCACGCCGGCCTCACGACGGCGGCGCGTCTCCCAGCCGTCGTACACCTGGCCTTTGTGGCCGAAGGTGTAGGTCTGGTAGACCGGCTCGGCGGGCTTGATCAGGTTCTCCCGCTCGGCGAACAGCTCGTCGTTCGCCCACACCACACCACCACCGACCGCGCGCGAGGCGAGATCGGGCAGCCGGGTCCACTGGGTCATGCTTCTCCTCGTCTGAGCAACTTGCCTTGCGTAGTGCTGATTTCCTTGCCACGCAACCACGTCTGCCGCACAACGCCGTGCAGCGTGCGGCCGTGGTAGGGCGTGACGGGGTTGCGGTGGTAGAGCTTGTCCTTGTCCACCACGAACGTTTCGTCCGGTGCGAACACCACGAGGTCCGCGTCCCTGCCGGCCTCGATGGCACCCTTGGTCTCCAGTCCGACCTGGCGCGCCGGGTGCGCCGACATCCAGCGGACGACGTCGGTGAGGTGGAAACCGCGCTCCCGTGCACCCGTCCACACCGCCGGCAGACCGAGCTGCAACGACGCGATGCCGCCCCACGCCGTCGCGAAGTCGCCTTCCTTGAGCTCCACCGTGCTCGGCGAGTGGTCGCTGACGACCAGGTCGATCACGCCGTCGCGCAGGCCCTGCCACAACGCCTCGCGGTTCTCCGCCTCGCGGATCGGCGGGCAGCACTTGAACTCCGTCTGCCCGTCGTGGATCTCCTCGGCGGTGAACGTCAGGTAGTGCGGGCAGGTCTCGGCGGTGATCCGCAGGCTCTCGCGTTTGGCGGCTCCCAGGATCGAGAGCGCGTCCGACGACGAGAGGTGCAGGATGTGCGTGCGCGCGCCGGTCCTGCGGGTCAGCGCCACGACGTCGCTGATCGCCTTGTTCTCGGCCTCGCGCGGCCGTGAGGCCAGGAAGCCCGCGTAGTCGGGTTCGGAGTCACGAACCGTGTGCGCGTCTTCGGCGTGCACGATCGTCAACGCGTCGAGCGTGGCCAACTGCCTGAGTGCCACTTCGAGTTCGCCGGTCGTCACGGCCGGGAACTCGTCCACGCCCGAATGCAGCAGGAAGCACTTGAAGCCGAAGACGCCGGCCTCGTGCAACGGCTTCAGGTCCGCGAGGTTGCCGGGGACGATGCCGCCCCAGAACCCGACGTCCACCGACACGTTCGCCGCGGCCTTGCGCTTGATCTCCAGCGCCGCCACCTCGACCGTGGGCGGGATGCTGTTGAGCGGCATGTCGATGATCGTCGTGACGCCACCGGCCGCGGCGGCCCTCGTGGCGGTCTCGAAACCCTCCCACTCGCTGCGGCCGGGGTCGTTGACGTGCACGTGCGTGTCGACCAGGCCTGGCAGCAGCACCTCGTCGTCCGCGAGGCGCACGACGTTCGGTGAGTCGATGCGGGGCTCGACGGCGACGATCCGGCCGTCGACGACACCGACGTCGCACGCGATCTCACCCTGCGGGGTCACGACCCTGCGGGCGCGGAAGACCAGGTCCATGGCACTCACTCTGACACCCACTCGCGGGCGATGCGACCGCCGAGAACTCCCAGCAGTGAATCGGCCTGGGCCATGCACCGCGTGACGTCCGGTTCGACGTCCAGCAGCGCGTAGGCGGCCTTGAGCCCCAGGTCGCCGGGCTCGACCGAGCACTGGCCCGCCACCGCGACCACCGGCACCGCGCCCGAGGCCCTGACCACGCCGTACGGCGCCTTGCCGTGCCGGGTCTGCTCGTCCAGCGAACCCTCACCCGTGATCACCAGCGACGCGCCGGCGACGGCCTCGGCGAACCCGGCCAGCTCCAGCACGACCTCGATGCCCGGCCGGAACCGCGCGCCCAGCACCGCGAGAGCGGCGAACCCGATCCCGCCGGCCGCACCCGCGCCGGGCAGTGAGGCGTACTCCGGCCCGACGCGCCGGGCGAACTCGGCGAGCCGCGCTTCGAGGACCTCCACCTGCTCGGGGGAAGCCCCCTTCTGCGGCCCGTAGACCGCCGCCGCACCGGACGGCCCGAGCAGCGGGTTGTCCACGTCCGAGGCCAGCACCAGGTCGACGCCGGAGAACGACGCCTCGCCCAGCGCCTCCAGCATCCCCGCGCCGCCGTCCGTGCACGCGCTGCCGCCCAGCCCGAGCACGATCGTGGTGCAGCCGACGTCGAGCGCGGCTTTCAGCAGCTCACCGACGCCGTAACTGGTGGCGTCGAGCGGTGCGGGCCGTTCCAGCAACGTCAGCCCGGCCGCCGAGGCCACCTCGACCACGGCGGTCGTGCCCTTGACCGCGAACGACGCGGGCACGGGCCTGCCGACCGGCCCGGTGACCCAGCGCCCGACCTTCACGAACCCGGCGGCGACGGCGGCGGCGACGGTGCCGTCGCCGCCGTCGGCCACCGGGAGGAGGCGCACGTCCACGTCCGGGACCGCCTCCCGCAGGCCGCGCGCGACGGCGGCGGCGACCTGCGGGGCGGTGAGCGATCCCTTGAACTTGTCCGGCGCAACGACCACGACGCTCTTTTCAGGCACGCGGGGCCCCTGCGTGCGCTCCAAGCGCACGAAAGCTCCCCGCGTGCGGTCACGCTCCGTCACGGCAGCGGCTCGTACTCTCGCATCGCGGCGATCGACGTGCCGTTCGCGGTGTTGCCCTCACGCTCGATCATGATCTCCACGAGCACCGGCCGCGACGTCCTGTCGGCCTCCTTGCGCGCCCACTCCAGCGAACCGCGGATCTCGCTCGGATCGGCGACCCGGATGCCGGAGCAGCCGTAGGCCTCCATGATCTTCACGTTGTCCGAGCCGCTCGTGTCGTAGTGGATGTCGACCTCGTACTTCATGTCGTAGCCACCGTGGTCCTCGGCCATCCTGATCAGGCCGAGGTACTCGTTGTTCAGCATGATCAGCACGAACGGCACGTCGTACTGGGCGCCGACCGCGAGTTCCTCGACCAGGAACTGGAACGAGTAGTCGCCGACGATGCCCACGACCTCGGCGTCGGGCCTGGCCTTCTTCACGCCGATCGCCGCCGGGATCTCCCAGCCGAGCGGACCGGCCTGGCCGCAGACCTGGTAGTGCCGTGGCTTGTGCGCCTTCTGGTGCTGGCCGGACCAGATCTGGTAGAGCCCGATGGCCGTGACGAAGTAGGTGTCCGGGCCGTAGAAGTCGTTGATCTCCTTGAAGACCCGCGGTGCCTTGACCGGCACCGTGTCGAAGTCCTCGCGCCGCAACAGGGTCCGCTTGAGCTCCTGGCAGCGGTCGACCCACTCGCCGGCCGCACGCGGTCCCCGTGCTTTCGCCTTCTCCAGCAACGCCTGCAGGAACAGCTTGGTGTCCGCGACGATCCCCAGGTCCGGCCCGAACACCTTGCCGATCTGCGTCGGTTCGACGTCGACGTGGATGAACTTGCGGTCGCCGCGGTAGGTCGCGAGGTCACCCGTGTGCCGGTCGCCGAACCGCGCGCCCAGCGCCAGCACCAGGTCCGACTCCAGGAACGACGCGTTGCCGTAGCGCTGCGAGGTCTGGATGCCGGTCATGCCCGCGTAGAGCGGGTGGTCCTCGTCGATGGCGCCCTTGCCCATCAGCGTGGCCTGGATCGGGATCTGCAGGAACTCGGCCAGGTCCAGCAGCTCGGCGGACGCCTCGCCGAGGATGACACCGCCACCGGCGAGCAGCAGGGGGCGTTCGGCGGCCAGCAGCATCTCCAGCGCACGGTCGACCCGCGCGTCGGACGGCACGCTCCTCGGGACGGGCAACGGCTCGTCGATGCTCGAGTCCCACTCGATCTCCTGCTTCTGCACGTCGATCGGCAGGTCGATCAGGACCGGGCCGGGACGGCCGGAGCGGGCGATCCGGAACGCCTCGCGGAAGATCCACGGCATCTGCGCGGCTTCCTTGACCTGCACCGCCCACTTCGTGACGGGCGCGGCGATCGAGACGATGTCGACGGCCTGGAACGCCTCCTGGTGCAGCTTGGACACAGCGGCCTGACCGGTGATGCACAGGATCGGCACGGAGTCGGCCTGCGCGGTGTAGAGGCCGGTGATCATGTTCGTGCCGGCCGGGCCCGAGGTGCCGATCGCGACACCGACGTTGCCGGTCGTGCGCGACCAGCCGTCGGCCATGTGCGTCGCGCCCTCCTCGTGCCGCACGATGAGGTGCTCGATGCCGCCGTCCTGCTCCATCGCCTTGTACAGCGGGAGGATCGCGGCGCCGGGGCAGCCAAACACGGTGTCGATGCCCTCGGACTTGAGGACCTCGACGACCGCCTGCATGACTGGGACCTTCGGCATTGTCTACGACCTTCCCGCGAAGTTCTCGATGACCTTGAGCAGCGCGGAGTGGTCGAGCGACCCGTACCCCTGCGCGCGTGCCGCCGCGACCAGTGCGGCGATCTGGTTGGTGACCGGCAGCGCGACGTCGGCGGCGCGTGCCGCGTCCAGTGCGATGCCCATGTCCTTGTGGTGCAGGTCGATCCGGAAGCCCGGCTGGAACTCGCGCGCGATCATGGACTCGCGCTTGAGGTCGAGGATCCGGTTCGCGGCGAGACCACCCGCGAGCACGTCCAGGCCCGCCTTCGGGTCGACGCCGGACGCTTCCAGCAGCACGATCGACTCCGCCACGAGGGCGTAGATGCCGCCGACCATCAGCTGGTTCGCGGCCTTCACGACCTGGCCGGCGCCATGCGGTCCGACGTGGACGATCGTCTTGCCGACGACCTCCAGGAACGGCCTGGCCGCGGCGAAGTCCTGTTCCTCCCCGCCCACCATGATGCTCAGCGACGCCTGCACGGCACCGGTCTGGCCGCCGCTGACCGGCGCGTCGAGCACCCGGACGTTCGAGAGCCTGCGGGCGATCTCGATCGACGTGGACGGGCGGATCGTGCTCATGTCGATCAGCAGCGTGCCGTCGTCGAACGCGACCTCCTCGATCACCGCCTCGACCTGCGGGTGGTTCGGCAGCATCGTGATGACGACCTCGGCGCCGCTCACCGCTTCCTGCGCGGATGCGGCCGCCTTGCCGCCGTCGGCGACGAGCTTGTCGAGCGAGGCCGGGCTGAGGTCGAAGCCCGTCACGTCGTGCCCGGCGGCTACGAGGTGGGCCGCCATCGGCGAGCCCATGATGCCGAGTCCGATGAAACCGATGCGGGTCATGCTTGATCCCTCCATGCGAAGGAGTGGGTGACGGGCTTGTACTCGGCGCCGACGAAGCCCGTGTAGCCGTTGGCGCGGAGTTTCTGCAGGTGTCCGAAGAGGTCGAGCTCGCCGGTGCCGGGCTCGCCGCGTCCGGGAGCGTCGGCGATCTGCACGTGACCGATGCGGTCGACGTGGTCGGCGAGGAGGTCGAGGTCGTCGCCGTTCGTGGCGAGGTGGTAGAGGTCCGCGAGCAGCTTCACGTTGCCGCGGTCGATCTCGTCGATGAGCTCGAACGCCTGGTGGGCGGTCTTGATCGGGTACTTCGGCGCGCCGCTCAGCGGTTCGATCACGAGCTGGGCGCCTGCCTGCGCCGCGACGTCGGCGGCGAAGCGGTAGTTGGAGACGGTCTGCGCGGTGGTCTCGAAGTTTCCGTGCAGCGCGTTGAGCGTGCGGCAGCCGAGGCGGGCCGCGATGGCCGCGGTGATCTCGACGTTCGTCCGGAACTCCGTCTCGCGGCCGGGCCAGCTCGTGAGGCCGCGGTCCCCCGCCGGCATGTCGCCCGCGTAGAAGTTGAGGCCCACGAGGCGCACCTGCGCATCGATGATGGCGCCTTCGAACGCCTCGATCTCCCGCGTCTCGGGTACGGCGTCCGCGAACGGCCACCAGATCTCGACCGCGTCGAACCCGGCGGCGCGTGCCGCGGCCGGACGCTCCAGCAACGGCAGCTCGGTGAAGAGCATGGACAGGTTTGCGTCGAACATCTTGGGCTGTTCCTTCCAGCGAGGGAATTCCACAATGCGGAAGTTGGATTTCGCTCTATGGAGACACTAGACATCTCGCTCGGCTCGGGTCAAGAATGTGGAAGTTAGATTCCGCGATACAGAAACTTGGAGAGCCGTGGACAGCTTCAACAGCGCCCCGGAGGCCGAACTACGACCTCTGCTCACCGAGTGCCTCGCGGTACCCCGCTGGATCGACGCGGTGGTGGCGGGCAGGCCCTACGCGTCGGTGGATGCACTCCTCGCGGCTTCTTCGGTTGCCGCACAAGGACTTTCCGACGAGGAGGTGCTCGGCGCCATCGCCGGGCACCCGCGCATCGGCGAACGGCAGAAGACAGGCGGGGTGTCGGCGAGGTGGTCGCGGTCCGAACAGTCCGGTGTGGACGCCTCCCAGGCTGATCGCCTGGCGGCCGCCAACGCCGCGTACGAGGATCGGTTCGGGCACATCTACCTGGTGTGCGCGACCGGCCTCAGCGGTGCGGAGATGCTCGCCGACCTGTCCTCGCGGATGGACAACCCGCCGGACGTCGAGCTCCGCGTCGTCAACGACGAACTCGCGAAGATCGCCGCCTTGCGGCTGCAGAAGCTGATCGGGAGCTGAACATGGCCATCGTCCTGGGCCCCAACCAGTACGGGAAGGCGGAGAACCGCCTCGTCACGGTGTCGCGCAACGGTTCCGTGCACACCGTCAAAGACCTGACCGTCAGCACCTCGCTGCGCGGAGACCTCGCGGACACGCACCTCACCGGCGACAACGCCAAGGTGCTCGCGACCGACACGCAGAAGAACACCGTCTACGCCTTCGCGAAGCAGGCCCCGGTCGGTGAGATCGAGGACTTCGCACTGCGCCTGGGCCGGCACTTCGTCGGCTCGCAGGAACCGATCACGGGTGCCCGCGTCCTGATCGACGAGCACTCGTGGGACCGCATCGACGGCCACGACCACTCGTTCGTTCAGGGCTCGAACGAGAAGCGCACCACCGCCGTGACGATCGAAGGCTCGCAGGCGTGGGTCGTGTCGGGCGTGCGCGACATGGTGGTGCTGAAGTCGACGGGGTCGGAGTTCCACGGCTATCCGAAGGACCCGTACACGACGTTGAAGGAGACGAACGACCGCATCCTGGCGACGTCGGTGACGGCCCGCTGGCGCTACATCGGCACCGACGCCGACTGGGCGAAGTCGTTCGCCGAGATCCGGTCGATCATGCTGAAGACGTTCGCGGACAAGCACTCCCTGTCGTTGCAGCAGACGCTGTACGCGATGGGCGAGGCCGTGCTGAACGCCCGTTCCGAGGTCGCCGAGGTACGGCTCTCCATGCCGAACAAGCACCACTTCCTGGTGGACCTGAGCGCGTTCGGCCTGGAGAACGACAACGAGGTCTTCTACGCCGCGGACCGCCCGTACGGGCTCATCGAGGGCTCGATCCTGCGGGACGACGCCCCCGAGGCTGGTCTTGCCTGGAGTACTTTGCCAGCCTTCTGAACACCACCGGGTTGAGCAGGCTCGCCGGTGAGGCGACCATGTGCACGACCCGGACGAAGCGGCCGAACAGGTCGGGGTCGTGCACGATCCCGGCC
This sequence comes from Lentzea californiensis, assembly GCF_024648825.1. Classification (GTDB taxonomy): domain Bacteria; phylum Actinomycetota; class Actinomycetes; order Mycobacteriales; family Pseudonocardiaceae; genus Lentzea; species Lentzea californiensis. Next base: position 111,555 of record NZ_JANBBE010000002.1, on the reverse strand, counting down.
TGCCACTTCTTGAGGTACCAGCCGAGCAGGCCGCCGCGCCTGGGGCCCACCCAGCTGCGGTCGGCGTTGCTGGACATCGCCCACGACCCCTTCGAGGTCTTCGCGATCTTCCGCTGGAACGCCCGGCACCCCTTGGCGCTGAAGTCCCCGTGGTGCCGGAACAACAGCGCCTCCATCGCCGCCACGGTGATGCCCTGCCCGTACACGGGGTTGAACGCGCACACCGCGTCTCCCACCGCCACCAGTCCGCCCGGCCAGTTCGCCACGTCCTCGAAAGCGTTGCGGCGACTGGCCGTGCGGGCGAACAGGTAGACCGGCGTCAGGGGTTCGGCGTCGGCGAGCATTTCCGAGATCGGTACCCGCAACGAGTCCAGGAACTCCTGGTAGCCGTCGAGGTCGCGCGGCGGGTGGTCACCGACGGCTCCCTGCGCGGTGACCATGAGCCGGTCGCCCTCGACGCGCATCGCCGCGACGCCCCGCGGGAGGTCCGGCGCGGACAGGCTTTCCGCGTACACCACCGGGAAGTCCTCCGGCGCGGCGTAGATCCGGGTCGCGTACCCCGTGCCGGAGTCGACCACCTCGGGTTCCGGCGTGGTGATCCCCGCGGTCGCGAGCCAGACCGGCAGCTTCGACGCCCTGCCGGTCGCGTCCACGACCAGATCGGCGTTGACCCTGCCATCGCGGGTGAGCACGCCGTCGACAACGCCGTCGCGGAACGACAGACCGGTGACGTGCACGCCGTCCACGATCTCGGCAGTGACCCGCCGCCGGATGCAGGTCTCCAGCAACGGGCGGCTCAACGACAGCAGCGGCAGGCCCAGGGGCGTCTTGGCGAGCCAGCCGAGCGGGTTGAGGATGCGCATGTCCCCCGCGTCGGCGAGCACCGCCCCCTCCGCCACGAGTTCGCCGCGCAGTCCGGGGAACAGCTCCTCCAGGAGTTCGCCGCCCCGCACCAGCAGTCCGTGCGTGTGCCTGCCCTGCGGCACCCCGGCCCGGTACTCGGGCTCCTCCGACAGCTCGTCCCGCTCCAGGACCACCACCTCGTCGCACGTCTCGGTCAGCACCCGAGCAGCGAGCAAGCCGGCGATTCCCCCACCCATCACCACGGCCTTCATGCGGCCATTCAACCAGCGACCAGCTGAGAGAGTCAGCGGTTCTCGCTCGTGCGCAACGACATCTGCTGGTCGCGCCACGAGTGGAACAGGTCGGCCTCGCAGTACCAGTCGACGCCGGCCGGCCGTTCGCCGGAGACCATGAACTCGATCAGCAGCTGCCGGAACAGGTCGAGCGGAACGCCCACGCCGGGCGGGAAGTCCGTGTACTTCTCGTTGACGTACGGCGCTTCCGGGGACCCCTTCGGCCAGCCCATGAAGGTGTTGTCGACGTAGTACATGTAGCCCCACCCACCGCGCACGGCGAGCACCACGTTGTGGTCCGGGTCGCCGTCGGCGGTGAGCTCGCGACCGAAGTGGTCGAGCGACCCGTCGTTGCACTCGGGCCTGTCGAGCAGCCGGATGAGCGTGTCCACGTCCGCTTCGCACGCGACGACCTGGTACTTGTGCTCGGCCATGTCGAGGTCGGGGAGGCCGGTCCAGAGGCCCGCACGCATGCTCATGCGAGCCACCCTGCACCCATTACCCGCACTATTCGACAGCCATTGACAGAACCACACGAACGGATGATGACCCGATCAGCTCGAACGGGTGGCGAGCCCCCGCAGTGCTGACTCGTCCAGCCCCGTCGCGACCTGCACCTCCGCCGGATCGAGCGCACCGCAGTCCACCGCACGGAGGAAGAACGACGACAGCGCTTGCGCAGTCGCCGGCTCGTCCAGAACGCCTCCGGAGACATTCTCCACGTACGCCTTCAAGCGCGCGGCGTCCGCTTCCAGACCTTCGCGGTAGAAACCGTAAACAGCCGCATATCGTGTCACCAGTTGTGCCGGGTGCAGGTCCCAGCCCTGGTAGAAACCGTGCTCCAGCGACCGGCGCGTCAGCCGGTAGTGCGTGTCCCAGCCGTGTTTCTTCTGATCACCGACGGGAAGCACGTTGGTCGAGCCGTCCGAGAGCCGGACACCCGTGCCGGCGGCGGACACCTGCATCACGTGCCGGGCGAAGTCGCACGCGCCGTGCGCCAGATGTTGCTGCGCCGCGGACAACCCGCAGCCCGCCGTGTAGTCGTAGGTGCCGAAGTGCAAGCCCGTCACGCGGCCGCGCCCCGCCGCGATGAACCGCGGGATCGCGAGCCGTCCCTCACCGTCCACGATGGACTGGGTGGTCTCCACCTGGATCTCGAACTTCAGGTCCCCGCCGAAGAGGTCGAGCACCTCGCCGAAGACCTCGACCTGGTCGGCCGACGTCACCTTCGGAAAGGTGATCACGAACCCCGGCGGCACTTCTTCCAGTGCCGTCAGGAAGATGTCCAGGGTGCGCAGGCCGCGCTCACGCAGTTCGGCCGTGTCGAAAGACTTGATGCGCAGCCCGAACGACGGCGGCGCGGTGCCCTCGGCGACCCAGCGAGACAACAGGTTCGCCGTGCTCTCGGCGTCCATGTCCTCGACGTCGTCCTCGGGCGCGCCGTAGCCGTCCTCGAAGTCGATCCGCAGGTCCTCGATCGGTTCCCGGCGGAGCTTGGCCTCGACTCGTTCCAGCACGCCCTCGGGCAGTTCCGGGAGCAGTTCCGGTTCGATCGACTCCAGCGCCTCACGGCCCCAGTCGGCGATCGTGGTGCCGATGATGCGGCCGGCGGGCACGTAACACGTGTGCACGGGCTGCCGCCCCACCGGCCAGCTGCGTTCCACAGTGGACAGCCGGGCGGTCACCCGCGCGACGTCGTCGGGTGACAGCGATGTCTCGTACATCAGATGCGCTCGTACGCCGGCAGTGTCAGGAAGTCCACGAAGTCCTCGGACAGCGCGACCTGCTCGAACAGCTCGACCGCCGACGCGACGTGCGGCCCTTCGAGCTCGTTCCCGACCCGCGCCAGCACTTCCCGGACGGCGTCGGCGGTGACCTCCGTGCCGTCGTCGAGCACGACCTTGTTGTTGATCCACTGCCAGATCTGCGACCTGCTGATCTCCGCGGTGGCCGCGTCCTCCATCAGGTTGTGGATCGCCGCAGCGCCGTTGCCGCCCAGCCAGGACGCGATGTACCGCACGCCGACGTCGACGGCGGCCTCGAGCCCCGCACGCGTGGCCGCACCACCCGCCGACTTGAAGTCGAGCAGCTGCTCCGCCGTGACGCTGACCTCCGGACGCTGCTTGTCGATCTGGTTCGGCCGGTCACCCAGCACCCCGTCGAAGATCTCGCGGCAAATCGGCACGAGGTCAGGGTGCGCCACCCACGACCCGTCGAAACCATCGTTCGCCTCGCGCGTCTTGTCCTCGCGAACCTTGCGCAGCGCGTTCTCGGTGACCTCGGGATCACGCCGGTTCGGGATGAACGCGGCCATGCCACCCATGGCGAACGCCCCGCGCTTGTGGCACGTCTTCACCAGGAGCTCGGTGTACGCGCGCATGAACGGCGCCGTCATCGTGACGCTGTTGCGGTCCGGCAGCACGTAGTGCGCACCCGCGTCGCGGAAGTACTTGATGACGCTGAAAAGGTAGTCCCACCGACCGGCGTTGAGGCCCGACGCGTGGTCCCGCAGTTCGTAGAGGATCTCCTCCATCTGGAACGCGGCGGGAATCGTCTCGATGAGCACAGTCGCCCTGATGGTGCCGTGCGGCACGCCCTTGAGCTGCTGCGCCGTCGTGAAGACGTCGTTCCACAGCCGCGCTTCGAGGTGCGACTCCATCTTCGGCAGGTAGTAGTACGGCTTGCCGAGCTCGGCGTTGTGGAAGAAGTGCAGCCCGAAGTCCACGAGCGCACCAACAGCGTTCTTCCCACCGAACTGCAGGTTCCGCTCGTCGAGGTGCCACCCGCGCGGCCGCACGACGATGGTCGGGTACGGCCCACCCTTGAGCTTGTACTCCTTGCCCTCGGGCGAGGTGAACTCGATCGTCTCCCGCGCCGCCTCGTACAGGTTCACCTGCCCCTGCACGACGTTGTCCCAATGCGGCGTGTTCGCGTCCTCCAGGTCCGCGAGCCACACCTTGGCACCGGAGTTCAGCGCGTTGATCGTCATCTTGCGCTCGGTGGGCCCGGTGATCTCGACGCGCCGATCCCGCAACGCCTCCGGCGCCTCAGCCACCGTCCACTCCCCGTCACGCACGTCCTGCGTCTCGGGGAGGAACCCGAGGGGCCGGCGCTCCTTGCGAAGGGCGAGCAACTCGTCCCTGCGGGCGCCGTGCGCCTCATGCAGCTTCGCGACGAACTCAAGAGCCTCTTCGGTCAGGACCTGCACCTGGATCCACCTCTCTCGGTTTTGCTGTGTGGACTATAGTTTTTGCATTGCGGAACTGCAACGAGAGGAGCCGCACCGTGTCCACAGGTGGCGTGCAGTCCCTGCAAAGAGCCTTCGACCTGCTAGAACGGCTGGCAGACGCAGGCGGCGAAGCCTCACTCTCAGAGCTGGCGGCAACGTCAGGCCTACCCCTCCCCACGATCCACCGCCTGATCCGCACCCTCGTCACGCTGGGCTATGTACGCCAGAACAGCAACCGCCGCTACACCCTCGGCTCCCGCCTGATCCGCCTCGGCGAGACCGCCTCCCGCCAATACGGCACCTGGGCAAGACCACTGCTCTCGCAACTGGTCGACTCAGTAGAGGAAACGGCAAATCTGGCCGTCCTGGACGGCGACGAGGTCGTCTACGTGGCGCAGGTGCCGTCAAAGCACTCGATGCGCATGTTCACCGAGGTGGGCCGACGCCTACTGCCACACGGCACAGGCGTGGGCAAGGCGATGCTCTCGCAACTCCCCAGAGCAGACGTCCGCGCACTTCTGGACCGCACGGGCCTACCCGCCTACACGTCGAACACGATCACAGACGCGGGCGAACTGCTCGACTCGCTGGACGAGATCGCGACACGCGGGTTCGCACTGGACGAGTCCGAACAGGAACTGGGCGTGCGGTGCATCGCAGTCCCGGTGATCGGCGGCCCGACCCTGGCCGCAGTGTCAGTCTCAGGCCCGGAGGGCAGGCTGACGAAGGAAGCCGTCGCAAGGATCCTGCCGGAGGTGCTGGCAGTCGCGAAGCGACTGGCAGACCAAGCCGCAACAGCTTGACGCCTGCTTCTTTCCGCACGCGGGGACCTTTCGTGCGTTCTATGCGTACGAAAGGTCCCCGCGTGCGGAAAGAAGCAGGCGTGAGTGTGGGCTTGGGCTAGCCGAGCAGGGCGTCCACGAAGGCGCCCGGCTCGAACGGCGCCAGGTGGTCGGCACCCTCGCCGAGGCCCACGAGCTTCACCGGCACCCCGAGCTCGCGCTGGACCTGAAACACGATGCCACCCTTGGCCGTACCGTCCAGCTTGGTGAGCACAATCCCGGTGATGTCCACCTGCTCAGCGAAAACCCGAGCCTGGGTCAACCCGTTCTGCCCGGTGGTGGCGTCAAGAACCAGCAGAACCTCATCGACCACGGCCTGCTTCTCGACGACGCGCTTGACCTTGCCAAGCTCGTCCATCAGCCCCTTCTTGGTGTGCAACCGCCCAGCGGTGTCGATCAGCACCGTGTCGACCCCGGTGTCCATCCCCCGCTTCACGGACTCGAACGCCACGGAGGCAGGGTCCCCACCCTCGGGCCCACGCACGGTCTCAGCGCCGACCCGCTTGCCCCAGGTCTCCAACTGGTCAGCCGCAGCCGCACGGAACGTGTCCGCAGCCCCCAGCAGCACAGTGCGGCCGTCAGCCACGAGAACGCGCGCCAGCTTGCCGGTGGTGGTGGTCTTGCCAACACCGTTGACGCCGACAACAAGCAGCACAGCAGGCTTGCCGGCGTGCGGCAGCGCCTTCAACGAACGGTCCATCTTGGGCCCAAGAGCGTCAACCAAGACGCCGCGCAGCAAGGCCTGCGCCTCAGCCTCGGTCCGCACCCCGGTCCCGACGATCTTCGAGCGCAACGTCTCGACGATCTCGGTCGTCAGCGCCGCCCCGAGGTCGGCGATCAGCAGCGTGTCCTCGACGTCCTGCCACGAGTCCTCGTCCAGGTCCCCAGCACCCAGAAGCCCCAGCAGCGAGGTGCCGAAGGCGTTGCGCGACTTCGAGAGCTTGCCGCGCAGGCGTTCCAGGCGGCCGGACGTCGGCTCGATCTCCTCGACCTCGGACGCCTCTTCCGGCAGGTCGACCTCGACGAAGCCGCGCTTCTCCGAGTCGCGCGGCACGGAGGCGTCGTCGCCGACTCCCGGCTGGCCGTCGACCTCGGTCCGCTCGGCCACCGGGTGCTCCACGGGCGCTGGGCGCTCGACGGGCGCTGGGCGCTCTACGGGCACCGGGACCTGGGGCACTGCCACCGCTTCGGCGGTGGTGGCTTCGGGGGCCGCCGGGGTCAGCGAGATCCCGGACGACGCCTGGTATCCGCCAGGCCTCGGCGTCTCCTCCTTCTGGGTCAGGCTGATGCGACGGCGACGCGTCAGCACCACACCGGTCACCAGCGCGGCGATCAGTACGACCGCTACGACGACGAGGATCAGGACAAGGGAGGACGTCGACACGAGCTCATGGTTTCACAGACCCTCATGTGACCTGTCAACCATGTATTGCTCATTTAGGCGAAGATTTCACCAAGGCCCTTGCGTCCCGCCACGCTGTGGAATAGACCACACGTCGTGAGGGTGATCGGACTGATTTCCGGCACGTCGATGGACGGTATCGACGTCGCCGTCGCCGACCTGTCGATCCACGGCGACGTCGTCGAGCTCGTGCCGGTGCAGTGCGCCGAGCACCCGTTCCCGAAGGACCTCCTGGAGAAACCACGGGACCTCGCTGAAGTGTGCGCCTTCGACACTTCGCTCGGACAGGCTTTCGGCGAAGTCGCCGCCGGCTACCTGCCGGCGGACCTGATCTCGTCGCTCGGGCAGACCGTGCACCACGAGGTGCAGGACGGCGACTGCCTCGGCACCCTGCAGCTCGGCCAGCCCGCCTGGATCGCCGAACGCACCGGCGTCCCCGTCGTCGCCGACCTCAGGGTCCGCGACGTCGCCGCGGGAGGCCAGGGCGCACCCCTGGCGTCCACGCTCGACGCGCTGTGGCTCGCCGGCATGGTCGAGGACGGGCCCGCGATCGCGCTGAACATCGGCGGCATCGCGAACATCACCGTCGTGAGACCCGGAAGCCAGCCCATCGCGTACGACACAGGGCCCGGCAACGCGCTGATGGACGCCGTCATGGAGGTGCTCTCCCACGGCGAACGGCGCCAGGACACCAACGGCGAGTTCGCGAGGAGGGGCAACGTCCGCGAGGACGTCCTCAAGAAGCTCCTCGCCGACCCGTACTACGCCAAGCCGTGGCCGAAGTCGACCGGCAAGGAGCACTTCAACGCCGAGTACCTCCAGGGCTTCCCCACGGTCCAGGCCGAGGACATGCTCCGCACGCTCGCCGAACTCACCGCCCGCACCATCGCCGACGCCTGCCGCGCGCACGACGCGAGCACCGTCGTCGCGTCCGGCGGCGGGATGCGCAACCCGGTGCTCGTCGAAGCACTGACGAAGGCGCTCGACCCCATCCCGTTGAAGATCAGCGACTCGCTGGGCCTGCCGCGCGACGGCAAGGAGGCCTACCTCGCCGCGCTGCTCGGATTCCTGACGTGGCACGGGGTCGCGGGCAACACGCCGTCCGCGACCGGCGCGTCCGGGCCGCGGCTGCTCGGCAGCATCACGCCCGGCGACGGGCCGCTGCGACTGCCAGAACCCGTCACCGGTCCAGTGACCAAGCTGAATGTGGGGAACCCGAAGTGCGCGGACTAGACCTCGCGATCATCGTCCTGTTCCTCGTCGGCATGCCGTTGATCGGCATGTGGATCGGCGGCAGGCAGAAGTCGTCCACCGACTACTTCGTCAGCGAGAAACGCATCTCGTGGTGGGTCGTCTGCCTCTCGGTAGTGTCCGCGGAGACGTCGACGCTCACGGTGCTGAGCGTGCCGGTGATCGCGTACATGGCGACGCCCGCGCAGGGCGGCATGACGTACCTGACGCTCGCGCTCGGCTACATCGTCGGCCGCATCATCGTCAGCTTCGTGCTGCTGCCGCGCTACATCGCCGGTGACCTCGTGACGGCGTACGCGTTCCTGGGCAAGCGCTACGGCAACGGCATGCGCGCCACGGCGTCCGTGACGTTCCTCTTCACCCGCCTGCTCGCGGACGGCATCCGGCTCTTCGCGACGGCCATCCCGATCAAGCTCGTGCTCGCCCAGTACGGCATCGACGCGAACTACTGGACGATCATCCTGGCGCTCGGCATCGCGATGGTGTTCTACAGCTTCTTCGGCGGCGTGCGCGCGGTCGTGTGGGTCGACGCCATCCAGATGCTCTGGTACGTGCTCGGTGGCGCCGTGGTGATCTGGTGGCTGTCGGGTCAGCTGCAGGACGGCTGGTTCTCCAAGGCCGTCGACGTCAACAAGTTCCAGATCTTCGACTTCACCTCGTCACCACTGACGGGCGCGTACCCGTTCATCGCCGCGTTCTTCGGCGGTGCGCTGCTGTCGATGGCCTCGCACGGCGCGGACCAGCTGATCGTGCAGCGGCTCATGTCCACGAAGGACGTGAAGTCCGCGCAGAAGGCGCTGATCGCCTCCGGTTTCGTGGTGTTCCTGCAGTTCGCGTTCTTCTTGTTCATCGGCGTGATGCTGTGGGCGTTCTACAACGGCGTCGACCCGGTGAAGGACCTGAAGCTCGGCAACAAGGACGAGCTCTTCGGGTACTTCATCGTCAACTCGCTGCCGTCGGGCCTGTCCGGCTTCGTGATCGCCGGCATCCTCGCCGCCGCGCTGTCGTCGTCGCTGGGCGCCCTGGCCTCCAGCACGGTCACCGACGTCTACGAACGCATCCGCAAGACCCCGATGACCGACGACGAACGCCTGCGCCACGGACGGCTCTGGACCCTCGCGTGGGCGGGTCTGCTGATCGTCTGCGCGGGCCTGTTCGCCTCCTCGAACAAGACCACGGCGGATCCGATCGTGGTGCAGGCGCTCGGCATCGCCGGCTACACCTACGGCGCGCTGCTCGGGGCCTTCCTCCTCGGCCTCGTCTTCAAGCGCGTCACGCAGGCGGACGCGATCATCGCGTTCGTGTCGACGGTGCTGGTCGTCGGTTTCGTGATCCTCGGCGTCAAGTTCGCCGGCAGCACGCCGACGATCTACTTCGGGAAGGCGACGGCCGACCTGAAGTCCCTGACCGGCTGGTGGAACACGCCCCTGGGGGTGGCGGTCACCCTGCTCGTGGGTGGGTTGCTGTCATTGCGTCATCATTTGGGCAGCCACTCACGCGGTGTGCCGGTACGAGACGAGCTCGATGTGAAGGCGGAATCCTAGGCGGGCGAACATGTTCTGCGACGACTCGTTGCCCGCGTAGATCGACGCGGCGGCCTGCGGCCGGGCACCGTGGTCCGCCGCGAGCTTCCAGAGCAGTTCGGTGACGAGGGCGGCGCCGACGCCCTGCCCGCGGACCCCGGGCTCGACGGCCACGAAGTCGACGTAGTACTCCTCGGGCTGGGCTTTGCCGGCGGCGTAGCCGAGCACGCGCTGGCCGTCCATGGCGACGACGACAGTGCGTTTCGCCGGATCGGACTCGACGAGTTGCTGGCCGGACAGGTACGTGTGCGGGAAACATCGCTCGTGCAGGACCGCGACGGCCTCGTGCACGAACTTGTCCGTCGGGAGGACGCGCATCTCACGGTCGCTGGGACACTTGGCGTCCCTGAGCAGCAACGTGCGCAGGTCCCCGTTGTCGAGGACGTGGATGGCGCTCGCCTTGCCGGCGCTGAAGGCGTGCCGTTCGGCGAACGCCGCCAGCCGCCGGTGGGCCGTGTGCCCGTAAAGCTCGAGGTCGGTGATGCCGGTGAGGAGCTCGGTGGCGCGGCGGAACATCGCGTCGGCGGTCTGGTCCCAGATGCGGCTGCCCGCGGGGTGGTTGACCGGTACGTCGACGAACGGTCCGTGCAGCCACGCACGGCCGAGCTCGGCATCGATCTCCACGCTGAGCATGCCGGTGATGTTGTCGTCGGCGTCGACGGCCACCACCGTGCAGTCCGCCCAGGAGGGCTCGAACTCGCCGAGCTCCGCGCGGAGCTCTTCGACTGTCTCACCGAGGTACCCGATGTGGTGCGCCTTGTCGGCCTGGAGCCGGACGAGCAGCGCCATCGTGGCGCCGAGGTCGCCAGGTTCGGCGAAACGGATGTCGTACATAGGAGGAATGGTCACTCGCACGGCCGTTCGAAGCGAGGGAGTTTTCGGCGGTCCCAGGTCACGAACGCGTTGCTCTGTAAAATGGCGCGGATGTCGTCCGTCGGAGAACTCGAAGAGCTGACCGCCAGAGGTGCTCAGGCGCAGGCCAGAGCCCACGCGGGTGACTTCAGGGGCGCGGCCGCCGAGTTCAGGGCGCTCGCGCGGGACTACACGCGCACGGCGGGTGCGGACGACCCCCGGACCCTCGCCGTCCGGATGAACCTGGCACGGGTCCTGGGCACGTCGAAGCAGTTCGGCAAGGCCGTCGAGGTCTGCGAGCCGCTGCTGCGAGACCAGGTCCGGGTGCTGGGTCCCGAGCACGACGACGTCCTGGAGACCAGGCGGCTGCTCGCCAGCCTGCGCTATTCGGCCGGTGACGCCGCCGGAGCGGCCGAGGACCTGGAGCAGCTGCTGACGGCACTGTCGCGGGTGCTCATGCCTACGCACGACCGGATCACGAAGGTCAAGCGCGACATCGCGTTCTTGAGGCGCGCCACATGAAGCACGAGACATCACTCACACCGGCGGGCACCGCGGCGCTGGTATGCCGTGTTACGAACACCCACGTCACAGCCGCAACACCCAGATTCGGGCTTGCAGGGCAGGTGAGGGTGGGGGACTCTTCTACAGTGAGTGAGGAAACGATCCAACTCGATCTCAACGAATCCGGGGTGGCCGTCGACCTGCCCTTGCCGCCGAACAACCGGGACGGTGTCCAGGGTGTTCCGTATCGGCCGGTCGAATTCCGAGACGATGATCTTCCGTCAGCTCTGGAACGCGCTGCCGCCTGGTTGCGGCAGACCCAGGACTGGCTGGGCGAGCCCGTGGACGTGATCGCAGTCCATCTCGACTACGACGACACCCACGGCAACCCGTACTACGACCTCAAGCTGCTGTGCAACGACGAGGATCTGGCGGGCGTGCCAAAGATCATGCGAGAACACGAAGGGGCCGCTACCGGTCAGTAGTCCTTACGGCTACCGTTCGGAAGTATGTCGGATCGCGTATATCCCCCGGTGATCGCCGCAGCGAAGCTCATGTTCAAGGTGCTCGACCTGCGGCTCACCGTGGAGGGGGCGCACCACGTTCCTCGCACGGGTGGGGCGGTGCTGGCGTCGAACCACGTCAGCTACCTCGACTTCATCTTCGCGGGCTATGGCGCGCATCCCTCGGGGCGCCTCACGCGGTTCATGGCGAAGCACGAGATCTTCGCCAACAAGATCGCAGGCCCGCTCATGCGCGGCATGCACCACATCCCCGTCGACCGGAGCGCGGGCCAGGCCTCCTACCAGCAGGCCCTGTCCGCGCTCCGCACCGGCGAGGTCGTCGGGATCTTCCCCGAGGCCACGATCAGCCGTTCATTCACGGTCAAGGACATCAAGTCCGGCGCGAACCGCCTGGCTCACGAAGCCGGCGTTCCGATCATCCCCATGGCGTTGTGGGGCACCCAGCGCCTGTGGACCAAGGGCCGCCCCAAGGACCTGACCCAGCGGCACGTGCCGGTCACCATCCTCATCGGCGAGCCGTTCGAGCCCTCCCCCGGCGACTCCGGTGACGACGTGCTGCGCAAGCGGATGCAGGACCTGCTGGACACCGCGCAGGCCTCCTACCCGAACGAGCCCGGCACCTGGTGGACGCCGGCGCACCTCGGCGGCACCGCGCCCACTCCGGAACAGGCCGCCAGGCTGGACTCCCGCGGCGCCTGAACACCTGCTGCGAGGACTCGGGCGAACACTGCCGCGATGAGTGCCTGACCTGGCGATACAAGGTTTCCACAAGGTTCGTCGGGCAGAGTCGCGGTGCGCACCTGGAGTGGTGAGGTGGAACCGGGGGATCTCACCCCTTCAGGCGCCGGGCTGCGTCCGCACGGTGTCGACGGGGGACCTGCCTCTGACCCCAGAGGAAGGTCACCGCGCTGGCGCAGCCCGCGCAGAGGCCGCGGCCGGGGCTGGTTCAAGCCCCCCAGGCACCGCTCCGGCCGCCCTCTCAGGCCTCTGCCTGCGCCTCCGCCGGTTCGGGCGGGGGTTCCGCGGCCTCAGCGGACTCCACCGGCTCAGCGGCCTTCACAGGCTCAGCTGACACCACGGCCTTCGCCGGCGCCGCCGCACGCGCGGGCTCGTCGCCGGTCGTGCGCAGCCGCTGCGAGATCACCTGTGAGATGCCGTCACCGCGCATCGAGACGCCGTACAGGGCGTCCGCGATCTCCATGGTCGGCTTCTGGTGGGTGATGATCAGCAGCTGCGACTTCTCCCGCAGCTGCTCGAACAGGCTGATCAGCCGGTGCAGGTTCGTGTCGTCCAGCGCGGCCTCGACCTCGTCCATCACGTAGAACGGTGAGGGGCGGGCGCGGAAGATCGCGACCAGCATCGCGACCGCTGCCAGCGACTTCTCGCCACCGGAGAGCAGCGACAGGCGCTTGACCTTCTTGCCGGGCGGGCGGGCCTCCAGCTCGATGCCGGTCGTCAGCATGTCGCCGGGCTCGGTCAGCACCAGGCGGCCCTCGCCGCCGGGGAACAGGACCTTGAAGACGATCTCGAACTCGCGCGCCACGTCCTCGTAGGCCAGCGTGAAGACCTCGAGGATCTTGTCGTCGACCTCCTTCACGACCGTGAGCAGGTCGCGGCGGGTGTCCTTGATGTCCTCGAGCTGCGTGGAGAGGAACTTGTAGCGCTCCTCCAGCGCGGCGAACTCCTCCAGCGCGAGCGGGTTCACCTTGCCCAGCAACGACATGTCGCGCTCGGCACGCTTGGCGCGGCGCATCTGGGTGTCGCGGTCGTACGGCATCGGCTGCGGCTCGGAGACCTGCTCGCCGCGTTCCTTGGCGGCCTGGTACTCCGCCATCTCGGCGGCCGAGGCGGGCACCATGACGTCGGGGCCGTACTCGTTGGTCAGGTCTTCCAGGCCGATGCCGAAGTCCTCGGCGATCTTGGTTTCCAGCTGCTCGATGCGCATGCGCTGCTCGGCACGCATGACCTCGTCGCGGTGCACGGCGTCAACGAGCTTTTCCAGCTCACCGGACATCTCCCGCACCAGGCCGCGCACCTGCGTCAGCAGGAGTTCGTGCTGCGCACGGCGTTCCTGGGCCTGGTCGCGCTCGCGGGCGGCACGGGACAGCGAGACCTCGATGCGTTCCAGCGCCTGCTCGCCACCGCGGACGACGGCCTTCGCGACAACGGCACCACGGGCGCGGTGCTGGGTGGCGCGGGCGTGGCGTTCGCGGGCCTCGCGCTCAGCGCGTGCGGCACGACGCAGGCCCTCTGCCTTGCCCTGCAGCGCACGTGCGCGCTCTTCCGCGGTGCGCTGCACCAGACGTGCGTCCATCTCGCTCTGACGCGCCTGAGCCAGCTCAGCGGCCAGCGCGTCGCGCTGGTCGGTGTCCGGCTCGTCGTCGAGGGTCTGCTCCTCCTCGGCCATCAGCAGCCGCTCTTCGAGCTCGCCCAGCTTCATCAGGGCTTCCTCGCGCGACCGCTCGACCTTGGCGCGCGCCTCGGAGATGCGGTTGACCTCGGCCTCCGCGGACCGCACGGCCGTGGCCATCCGGTTCAGCCGCTCGCCGGAGCGGGCCTGCCGGACCTTGGCCTCCTGCATGGCCTCCTTGACCGCGTCGAGCACCTTGCGGCGGGCCTGCTGCTCGGCACGAGCGCCTTCCAGCGCGGCCGAAGCGTGCTCCAGCGCCCGTTCCGCGGTCGCGAGCTGCTCCTGCGCCTCGTCGACGGCGGCCTGCACCTCGATGACGCTCTGGCCCTGGGCACCCGAGCCGCCGACCGCCCAGTCCGTGCCGAAGAGGTCGCCCTCACGGGTGACCGCGCGGCCGTTGAACCCGGCCGCGGTGTCCAGATCTCCCACCACGGCAAGGCGGTCGAGCGCGCGGGCCAGCGCCGGGCGCAACGCCTCCGGCGCGTGCACGACGTCGATGGCCCACCGCGCACCGTGTGGCAGGTAGCCCCACTGCGAGGTGTCCGCCGCGGACCCGTGGGAGCCGATCAGCACGCCCGCGCGGCCGCCGTCCTTCTCCTTCAACAGCTTCAGGGCCGCGAGCGCGCCGTCACCGGACGACACCGCGACGGCGTCGGCGATCGGGCCGAGCGCGGCGGCCAGCGCGACCTCGTAGCCGGGTTCGACGGTCAGCAACGCGGCGACGGAACCCAGCAGGCCCGGCACGTCCGACGCGAGCAGCGCGCCGGCGCCGTCCTTGCGCGTCAGGCCGAGCGAGAGAGCGTCGACACGAGCGCGCCACGACGCGATGTCGCGTTCCGCGGTGCGTTCGGCCTTGACCAGTTCCTCGACGCGCTGCCGTGCCGCGTCGTGGGACTGCACGGCCTGGTGGTGGCGTTCGTCGAGGCCGTGGTCGTCCTCGTCCTCGGTGCCGGTGATCTCGCGGGCCTCGGCCAGCTCCATCGACGCGTACTCGGCACGTTCGGACGCCTCGGACAGCGTGACGGAGAGACGTTCGATCTCCTCCGCGGTCGCGTTCGTCTTGCTGCGCAACGCTTCCACCTGACCGGACAGGCGGGCGAGGCCCTCCCGGCGGTCGGCGATCGCGCGGACGGCGGCGATGTGCGCCTTCTCCGCCTGCGAGACCATGCGTTCCAGTTCAGCGCGCGTCTCCACGGCCTCGGCCAGCGCGATGCGGGCCTCGGTCACGCCTTCCTGGAGCTCCAGCTCCATCTCGGCGGTCTCCTCGGCCTCGCGGTCGAGGTCGTCCGGGTCACGTCCGCGCGACGGCGCGTCCACGTCGGCGGACAGGTGGCGGGCGCGTTCGGCGGCGAGCCTGACCGTGCCGCGGAGGCGTTCCTCCAAAGCGGACAACCGGTACCAGGTGTCCTGTGCGGCCTGCAGCTTCGGCGAGTCGGCAGCGACCCGCTCCTCCAGCTCGTTCTGCTGGTACTGCGCGGCCTGCAACGACTTCTCGACCTCGGCGCGGCGCACGCGGGCCTTCGCCTCGTCGTGCTCCTCCTGCGCGATGGTCTCGCGCTGCGTCACCAGGTCGTCGGCGAGCAGGCGGAGCTTGCTGTCCCGCAGCTCGGACTGGACGACCTGCGCGCGGCGGGCGATCTCGGCCTGCTTGCCCAGCGGCTTGAGCTGGCGGCGCAGTTCGGCGGTGAGGTCGGTGAGGCGCGTCAGGTTCGCCTGCATCGCCTCCAGCTTGCGCAGCGCCTTTTCCTTGCGCTTGCGGTGCTTCAGGACGCCGGCGGCCTCTTCGATGAACGCGCGCCGTTCCTCCGGTTTGGACTCGAGGATCGCGGCGAGCTGGCCCTGACCGACGATCACGTGCATCTCGCGGCCGATGCCGGAGTCCGAAAGCAACTCCTGGATGTCCATCAGGCGGCACGAGTTGCCGTTGATCTCGTACTCGGTGGCGCCCTCGCGGAACATGCGGCGGGTGATCGACACCTCGGTGTACTCGATCGGCAGCATGCCGTCGGCGTTGTCGATCGTCAGCGTCACCTCGGCGCGGCCCAGCGGCGCGCGGCCGGACGTGCCGGCGAAGATGACGTCCTCCATCTTGCCGCCGCGCAGGTCCTTGGCGCCCTGCGTGCCCATCACCCAGCGCAGCGCGTCGAGCACGTTGGACTTGCCGGACCCGTTGGGGCCGACCACACAGGTGATGCCTGGCTCGAAGCGCAGCGTGGTAGCCGAGGCGAAGGACTTGAAGCCCTTCAGCGTCAGGCTCTTGAGATGCACGCGGGGCAGACTACCCAAGCGCTTGCGCGTGCTGCGGGAGGCGTGGGTTGACCTGCGCGTCTATGGACGGAGAGTGACCAGCAGCCCGCTCTCGTCGGACACCTCCATGCGTTCGATCTGGTCGACGCGGAACGACGTGGAACCGGGAATCCGCTCGTCAGGCGCGTGATCGGAACCCCACCAGCCGCCGACCTCGCGCTGCCCCTTGCGGTCGAACACGATGACCTTGCACCGCCCACCCGGCTTGACCGCGCCGAGCTTGAACCACATCTCGGTGCCCCAGGTCTTCGAGACCATCGAGACCTCGCCGTTCACCCCGCTGGCCGCGTCCCTGGCGGCCCAGGTCGGCGTGGGCGGCTGGCTCGAAGTGGGCGGAGCCGCGGTGGGCCGCGACGGCGTCTGCCACAGGAAGAAACTGCCCCCGGCCAGTGCGAGCAGGACCAGCACGGCCGCGCAGACGATCAGCACGCGGCGCTGGTCGTGCTTCGGCTCGGGCGGACAGGCGGGGATCTCGTCGAGGTTCTCGACGTCCTCCAGGGTCAGGCGGCCGAGCAGCCCCGGCAGCGGGGCCAGCCGCAGCATCTCGGCCTGACAGCAGTCGCAGTCGCCGAGGTGGCGTTCGAACGCGGCACGTTCGGAGAGGTCGAGCGAGCCGAAGAGGTAGGCGCCGACGTCGACGGTGTGCTGGCAGCTCACGCCTCGGTCACCCCTCTTTCCTCCAGTGCGTCGCGCAGCGCCCGCAGTGCGTAGAAACAGCGCGACTTGACCGTGCCCGGCGGGATGCCGAGCGTCTTGGCGGCCTCCGCGACGGTGCGGCGGCGGTAGTACAACTCGATGACGACCGTCCGGTGCTCAGGCGTGAGCGCTCTCAGCGCCGACGCGATCTGCCACGTCTGCAGCACGTGTTCGACCTGGTCGCTGACCGGCGGGAGGTCCACCGGTTCGAGCGGCACCTCGGTCGCGCGTGCGTTGCGGCGGCGGTAACCGGAGATCACCAGGTTCTTGGCGACCGTGTAGAGCCACGGTGCCGCGTCGTCCGGTTTCAGGTCCTCGTGGTTGCGCCACGCGCGGAGCAGCGTCTCCTGCACGACGTCCTCTGCCTGCTGGTAGTCGCCGTCGACCAGCCGCAGCACGTAGTGCAGCAGCGGGCCCCCCCAGCGGTCGTACAGCTGGATGAGGACGTCTTCTGAGGAGTCCACGATTCCCTACTACGCCGGCTCTCGGAGAACGGTTCAGCGCTCGACGAACCCGGTCAGGTCGCCCCTGGCATCAGACCACTGCTCACCGACAGATTCGACGTGTCCGGGAGTTTCACCCGAACGGAGAGCTTTCAGCAGTTGTTCACACTTCTCCCGCGATCCCTCGGCAACGACCTCGACCCGGCCGTCCGGCCTGTTCGAAGCACTCCCGACCAGGCCTAGTTCTAGCGCCCTGGCACGCGTCCACCAGCGAAAACCAACGCCCTGAACCCGGCCACGCACCCACGCGTTCAGTCGCACGTCCACCTCCGAATGGTTGCGTAGTCACGCCAGGTGACTGAAGACGCACTCTGGGGTTGTCACCCATTAGTGGTACGGTCCCGACCCGTGAGTGCCCGCAGCCTCTTACTCGGCCTGCTGATCGGTGCAACCGGGATCGGCGGCCTCGCCCTCTCCGGTACCTCCCCTCTCGGCATCGGTTTCACCAATGCCGCGCAGCAGGAGAGCACCGACCCGGCGAACCAGTTCGGAACGGGCAACGCCGCCGCACCGAACGGCGGCAGACAGCCGTCCGACGGCGGCGACACCGATGCCGGCACGTCCGCACCTCAGACGTCCTCCTCGGTGCCCGCCACCTCGACGACGACCGAGACGCCTTCTTCCGCGCCTTCGACGCCGGCGGCCCCGTCCACCACGACGCCACCCCCCGAGGCGCCGAAGCCGCCCGCCCAGACGCAGCCGCCCACCGGTCAGACGCCGGAGCAGGCCGTGCTCGCGCTCGTGAACGACGCCCGCTCCGCGGCAGGGTGTAAGGCCCTCGTGATCGACGACCGCATCACGACCGCCGCGCAGGCCCACAGCACGGACATGGCGACCAAGAAGTACTTCTCGCACACCTCGCAGGACGGCAGGACGTTCGACGTCCGCATGCGCGAGGCCGGTTACCCGAAGCCGGGCGGCGAGAACATCGCGATGGGCTACCCCAACGCCGCCGCCGTCGTCGACGGCTGGATGAAGTCCACCGGCCACCGCGAGAACATCGAGAACTGCAGCTTCACCACGATGGGCGTGGGCCTGGACACCCGCGGCAACTACTGGACCCAGAACTTCGGCCGCTGACCGTTTCGAGCAGGGGAAACTTCGTGTACGAGAGCCCGGAACCGGACTCGCGCTCGCGCTTCTTCCGAGGTGCACCGCAAATCGTCCTAGCCGCCTCAGGCGTCGTGCTGGCGACCGTCTTCGCCGCCGTCGCCTCCCTCGCCGCGGGCTCGAACACCGCGAACGAGTCCCCGGCGACCCAGCCGCCGCGCAAGGAGGCCGTGCGCGACGCCCTGAGCATCGTGCCGACGTCCGCACCGTCCTCGACCGCGGAGCAGACGACGACGACAGCCGAGACCACGGCCACTTCGGCGACCACCACGACGACGAAGAAGCAGACGCGCGTGACGACCATCACGCGGCCGGACGGCACCACGACGACGGTCACGACCGACGACCCGCCGCCGGTGATCACGTCGAACACCACGACCACCACCAAGGCGACGACCACGACCACGACGGCCGTCGTCACCACGACGACGACGGACCCGGTCACAACGACGACGACCCCTTAGGGTTACGCCAGTCACCGCCTTGTAACGCAGAGCTACACGAAGGTGTGGCTCCGCTGAGGCTTTGGTGCGTTTCCGCCGATAACTCGAACACAAGTCCATCCGACCGGGTTTCCCCCGAGGAGCGAGTGGTGTTCGAGGAAGATCATCCGCAGTCACCGACCGAGCCCGCCCAGCCGAAGAAGCGCGTGGGCACGGCAGTCATGCTGGCTGCGGGCGGCGTGGTCGTGGCGACGCTGTTCGCCACCGTGGCCTCCATGCTGGCCGCATCCGGCCGCGAGGCGGTCCCGGAACGCACGTCGGCCGACGTCGTGCAGACCATCACCAGCGTCGCACCGGACGGCAGCACCAGCACCGTCGTGGTCACCGTGTCCTCCGGCGCACCGAAGCCGGCGTCCGCACCGGACCGCAAGCAGGCCGCCCGCCCGCAGGACCAGCCGAAGCCGGGCACGCCCGACCAGCCACAGCTGACCACCACCCCGGCCCAGCCGACGCAGACCGAGACGCAGAGCACGCCGCCTTCGGAGACGGAGCCGCCCACGTCGACTCCTTCTTCTTCGGAGTCGCCCACCGCGCCGCCGTCGTCCCCGTCGTCGAGCACCGGCACGCCGGACCCGCAGCCGTAGTCCGGCACGGTTCTGCGGACGCAAGATCAGCAGCGCGGTCAGGTCATCCGGACCACAGCGCGGGTCCCGTCACAGCTCGAACCGGTAGCCCATGCCCGGCTCGGTCAGCAGGTGCCGCGGCCGGGCGGGCTCCGGCTCCAGCTTGCGCCGCAACTGCGCCAGGTACACCCGCAGGTAATGCGTCTCCTTCTCGTACGCGGGCCCCCACACGTCCCGCAGCAGCTGTTTCTGCGCGACGAGCTTGCCCGCGTTGCGCGCCAGCACTTCCAGCAGTCCCCACTCGGTGGGCGTGAGGTGCACCTCAGCACCGTTCTTGAGCACGCGCTTCGCCGCCAGGTCGACGGTGAACGAGGCGGTCTGCACGATCGGTTCGTCCTCGGGGCCGGTCGTGGCCGAACGGCGGACGGCAGCGCGCAGCCGGGCTAGGAGTTCGTCCATGCCG
Source organism: Lentzea californiensis (assembly GCF_024648825.1). Taxonomy (GTDB): domain Bacteria; phylum Actinomycetota; class Actinomycetes; order Mycobacteriales; family Pseudonocardiaceae; genus Lentzea; species Lentzea californiensis. The sequence goes on along the minus strand of NZ_JANBBE010000002.1, from coordinate 91,677 downwards.
AACGGTTTCGTCACGTAGTCGTCGGCGCCGGCGTCCAAGGCGTCGACCTTGTCGGCCGAGTCGGTGCGGGCGGACAGGACGATGATCGGCAGGGTGGTCCAGCCGCGCAGGCCTGCGATGACGTCGGTGCCGTCCATGTCGGGCAGTCCTAGGTCCAGGACCACCACGTCCGGTTTGCCGTCCGCCGCCAGCCGGAGTGCCGTGGCGCCGTCGGAGGCGGTGAGGACCTCGTAGCCCCTGGCCGAGAGGTTGATCCGCAGGGCGCGCACGATCTGCGGCTCGTCGTCGACCACCAGTACTTTCGTCACGCGACCCTCTCCTCGGCGGGGAGTGAGATCACCACGGTGAGGCCGCCACCGGGTGTGTCCTCCATGGTGATCGTGCCTCCCATGGCCTCGGTGAAGCCCTTCGCCACGCTCAGACCGAGACCAACGCCACCCGGCGTGCGGTCGCCGAGGCGCTGGAACGGGGCGAAGACCTGGCCGGCGGTGCCGCTGGGCAGGCCGCGGCCGTGGTCGACGACGCGCAGCTCCACCTCCGAGCCGTGAGCCGAGGCGCGCAACGCCACGGCACCGGCGTAACGCACGGCGTTGCCGACGACGTTCGCGATCACCCGCTCGAGCAGGCCCACGTCGGCGCGCACGAGTGGCAGCGACTCCGGGACGTCGACCTCGACGTCGCCGGCCTGGCCGGCCAGTGCTCGTGCGACGGCCTCGTAGTAGCCGACGGCGCGGAACTGCGGCTCCACGGCGCCGGTGGCAAGGCGCGAGGAGTCGAGCAGGTTGTCGACGAGGCCGGTCAGGCGGTCCGCCGACTCCTCGACCGCCTCCAGCAGCTCGGCGGTGTCGGCGTCCGACAGCGTCAGCTCCGGGTCGCGCAACGAGCCGACGGACGCCTTGATCGAGGTCAGCGGCGTGCGGAGGTCGTGGCCGACAGCACTCAGGAGTGCGGTGCGTAGTTCGGTGCGAGAAGCCTGGCGTTGGGCGTCGAGGGTCTGCTCGGCCATCCGCTGCTGCCTCAGCGCGAGCAACGCCTGGCCCGCGGCCGCTTCGAGGACCCGGCGGTCTGACGCGGGCAGCGAACGGCCGCGCAGCGCGAGGTGCACGTCCGGGGTCACGGCGATGTCGACGTCCGCGTCGTCGGGCTCGTCGCACGGGCCGATACCAACGCACGCGACGCGCTCCCACGAGCCGTCGACACGTTCCAACAGCGCGACGGACGTGAGACCGAAGTTTTCCTTCACCTTCTCCAACAGCCGTGCGAGTGGCTGCGGGTTCGTCAGCACGGTGCGCGCGTACGACGCGAGGAGCGTGGCCTCGGTGCGAGCGCGCGCCGCCTGGGTCGCACGGCGCGCGGCGTGGTCCACCACCAACGCCGTGGAGACGCCCACGATGATCATCGCGAAGAAGGTGAGCACGTTCTGCTGCGCGTCGATGGTGAACGTGTAAAAGGGCTCGGTGAAGAAGAAGTTCAGCAGCAACGCGTTGATCAGCGCGGCGGCGATCGCGGGGCCGAGTCCGCCGACGATCGCCACGACCAGCGTGACCAGCAGGTAGCCGATGACGTTCGTGGAGAAGTTCAGACCGCCGCGCAACGACGCCCCGGCCGCCGTGACCAGCGCGGGACCGGCCACCGCGAGGACCCAGCCCCACGCGAGCCGGCTCGGCCTCAACGGGCTGCCGGCGAACCGGGCGCGCCAGCCGCTGGCCGTCGCCGGATGCGTGACCATGTGGACGTCGATCGCACCGGACTCCTGCACGACCGTGGAGCCGATACCCGCCGAGAACACGCGCGCGAACCGCGAACGGCGTGAGGTGCCGACCACGAGCTGTGTGGCGTTGACGCCGCGTGAGAACTCCAGCAACGCCGTCGGCACGTCATCTCCGACCACGGTGTGGAACGTGGCACCGACGTCCTCGGTGAGCTTGCGGTACTTCTGCAGTGAGTGCGGGTCAGCGCCTGCGAGGCCGTCGCCGCGCAGCACGTGCACGACGAGAAGGTCGCCACCCGCGCGCGTGGCGATGCGACGCGCGCGACGGATGAGCGTCTCGCTTTCCGCGCCACCGGTGATGGCGACGACGACACGTTCGCGCGTCTCCCACGTGTCGGTGATCTGCTGTTCGGTCCGGTAGCGCAGCAACGCGACGTCGACCTGATCGGCGACCCAGAGCAACGCGAGTTCGCGCAACGCGGTGAGGTTTCCGACGCGGAAGTAGTTGCCGAGCGCGGCGTCGATCTTGTTCGCCGCGTAGACGTCGCCGTGCGCGAGCCTGCGGCGCAGAGCTTCCGGTGTGAGGTCGACGAGCTGGATCTGGTTCGCTTTGCGCACGACCTCGTCCGGCACCGTTTCCTTCTGCGGTACGCCCGTTATGCGGTGCACGACGTCGTTCAGAGATTCCAGGTGCTGAATGTTGACCGTGGACAGCACATCAATCCCGGCTTCGAGGAGTTCCTCGACGTCCTGCCACCGTTTGGCATTACGGGATCCCGGTGCGTTCGTGTGCGCCAGTTCGTCGACGACGGCGACCTGCGGCGCACGGGCGAGCACGGCGTCGACGTCCATCTCGGTGAGCTCGACGCCGCGATGGGCGGAACGCCTGCGCGCGACGATTTCCAGGCGTTCTGCCAGGTCAGCGGTCTTCGCACGGCCGTGGGTCTCGACGAATCCGACGACCACGTCCGTGCCGCGTTCCCGCCGGCGGTGCGCCTCCCCGAGCATGGCGAACGTCTTGCCGACACCGGGAGCGGCGCCGAGGTGGATGCGGAGCTCGCCACGTCTGGTTTTCGGACTCACCGGACCAGTCTGCCCTGGACGGAGGTGGGCCGTTCGGGGGTACGCGCTGCGCCACACGGCTACACGAGTGCGCCTTCCCACAGTTCTGACCGCAGATCTGTCTCGCTGAATCATGCTTCAGCCCGGCGCCCGTTCGAGTGAGCTTCACTGCGCTTTTTACGCCGTTTACCAGCACATTTAAGTGTGTCGGACGCGCGCCGTGACACCTCGCGTCACCACAACGGCCGAATGGGTTATCGGCAGTTGGCGGATAGCGCGCGGAGCGTGAATGAGGGAAAGTGCCATGGTTCGTGTCCGAATTCGGACAATCACATGCGCGCGGAGAAACGATGCCCACCACCGTCACCAACCACGAGGCACTTCAACTCGTGGTGGCCGTGCACCGGCTGGTGCGAAGTCTTCGACAGGCCGCACCGGCCCGTCGTTTGCAACCCACCCAGTTATTGGTGCTGTCAGAACTGAGCGCCCACGGCCCGATGCGGATCGGCGAGATCGCCGTGCGCGCGCTGTGTTCTCAGCCGACCGCTACAACCGTCGTGACCAGCTTGGAGTCCACTGGCCTCGTCCGAAGAGAGCCCGACGCCGCCGACGGCAGAGCGACGATAGTCGTGCTCACCGAAGTCGGCCGCGAGACGATCCTGTCGCTCGCTCACGGCGAAGCCGAACTATTGAGTGAAAGAATGTCCGAACTTTCGCCAGAAGACAGAGAACACCTGCGCTCGGCCATGCCGATTTTGCGTCACCTGGCCGACCCACAGCAGAACAAGTAGGAGCGGGACCCCCCGACGGGTCCCGCTCCTACGATTACTTGCTGGGTGACACAGAAGTAGGTGGCACCGAGCTCGGAGTCGCGCTCGCGGAACTCGGCGGTTCCGCACTCGACGTTGCTGACGGAGCGGTCACGGTCGGTTCCACTGTGTAACAGCGACCGTTTTGGTAGGCGACCTTCGGCCGCGGATAGCGGTTAGCGGGAATGACAGGCTCAGGACCGTTGTCGGAGTCGTAGCAGCTGGTGTAGCCCTGCCGCGCGTTGATCGGCTGACCGTCCTGGTCGTACAGCGTCACGTTCGAGAGCAGCTTGCCGTTCTCGTCGTACACGTAGATGTTCTCGTACGTCTCCGCGACGGGCCCCGAGTACGAAGAGCGCGACGGGTTGTACCCGAGCTGCCCAGCCGTCACGTCGATCACCTGGAACAACAGACCCACCGCCAGCGCCGAGGCGGGCAGGCTGAACCACAGCCAGCGCCGGTCGACCTTGGCGCGCGGCCCGGCGAACACCGACACCACGGCGACGGCGGCGATCGCGAGGAACCCGAGGATGTCGCGACCGGCGAGCAGCACGGCACCAAGACCGAGCAACCCCGCCCGCACCAGCCACCAGGCGGGCTGCAACGACCTGAGATAGGTGATCGCCCGCTCGGCCGGCGTCCCCGGTTCCGGCGTCAGCCACTTCTTGAGCCTGATCGTCTCCGGCAGGTTCATGATCTCCTGCTGCGCGGGCCCCCGGTCGTTCACGAGCGCCAGGCTCAGCACGAGGATCACCGCGGGCAGGAGCAGGATTCCTGGCTCCCGCAACGCCGCCGCCCCCGCGAGCAACGTGACGCCGGTGGCTCCCACCAACCCCCAGACCGCGGCCCGTGGCCGGGTCAGCAGCTGCTTCTTGGTCGTGACCGGCAACCGCTCGGTCCGCGGCGGGTACCCGGCGGCCTGCCGGAGCTCCTGCGCGTACTGCTCGGGCGGCCCGAGCCGCTGCTCCAGGCTCTCGTTCTCACCGAGCTCGGACGACAGTTCGGCGATGTGCGCCTCGACGTCCTCCATGATCTCGGCGACCTCGTTGGGCGGCAGGTCGTCGAGGGCGGCACGCATCCCGGTCAGGTAGTACTCGACACCGAGCGCTTGCGTGTTCATGCTGCGACCTCCTCGAGCAGGCCGTCCAGCGTGCTGGCGAACGACCTCCACGTCTCCCTCGACTCAGCCAGGCGCGCCCGCCCGGTCTCGTTGATGCTGTAGTACTTGCGGTGCGGCCCCTCTTCACTGGGCACCACGTACGAGGTCAGCATCCCCGCGTTGTAGAGCCGCCGCAGCGTCCCGTACACCGACGCGTCGCCCACTTCGTCCAATCCCCCGGCACGCAGTCTGCGCACCACGTCGTACCCGTACCCGTCGTCCTTGCGCAGAACCGCAAGGACGGCCAGGTCCAGCACCCCTTTGAGCAGTTGACTGGTGTCCATGGCCCCCTCCGACCCTCGGCTTGGTGGTCGAAATCGGCGAAGCCCATTTTGATCACCAAACGAACTCCGCTTTGGGGAGTGTCACTGTTGCGCCGTGGACAGTACTACGCAGTGCGCAGTACTGTCTATCGCGGGGGTCCTAATCGGTCATTCGCGGCCGAACAGCTGTGCTAGAACTCTGCGGGTGCGACTGACGGAGGTGGAGTTCAAGGGCTACAAGCGACTCGCGGACACGTCGTGCAACGTGGACGGGAAACTCATCGCCTTCCTCGGACCGAACGAGTCAGGCAAAACCACGGTCCTCGAAGGCCTCGCCTGGCTGATGAGCAGGAACGTCCAGTCCGAGCCGCTCAGCCTCGGGGATCGGACCCGGGAATCCGACATTTGGGAAGACGCGCCGGTCAAGGCGACGTTCCAGACATCCGACGACGACCGCGCGTCGCTGGCACGCTGCTACATCGGTGCGCTCCAGTCGTTCGCGGTGTGCCGCTGGGTTGATGGGCGAGTTCGGCTTGAAGCCAAGGGACACGGCCGCACCGTCGCCTGGTTCCAGGAACACGTTGTAGATGCGCTTGCTGACATGCAGCAACATCTGGTGACCGGACGCCTGCCCGACGACGGTTTCAACCAAAACCTCCCTGACGCACTAGCTTCGATAAGGCAAGGGTTGAACCGTGCTTGGGGCGACAAGCATCGGCAAGCGGCCACTGATGTCATCGCCGCGATCGACGCCATGCCTGCTGCCATCAGGGGTGTCTCGAAGAAGGCGTTCGAAACTGATTTGGCCAGTCTGCGCGAGGCTCTCCGGTTGATGGTCGATCACGGACCTGAGCGGGCGGTCGACGGGGCGCTGCTCGAGCGTTGCCCCGACTTCCTGCTGTTCAGCCAGGCAGATCGCGTCCTGCCCACCACCTACGACCTGGCATCCGACGATCTGACACAGCCGGCGGCTCTGCAGAACCTGCTTCGCCTGGGAGGAACGTCAGCTCAGGAACTCCGCGAACTCATCGCCGGCGGCAACCTCACGTTGCTGTACACCGCCCTTCGCAAGATCAACAGTCGCTTGCGAACGTTGTTGCGACCGCTGTGGCGGGAGACCGAGCTGACCGTCGAGGTGACGGTGCAGGGCTCCGTGGTTCAGCTACTGGTCCACGAACTGGGCGAAGACGGCGTCACGACATCGCTGGACGAACGCAGCGAGGGTCTCCGCGCTTTCATCGCGATGATGGCTTTCCTCCACGACCGGCCCAGTCCCTCACGGCCTGTCCTGTTGATCGACGAAGCCGAGAGCAAGCTGCACCTCAACGCCCAAGCGGACCTGATGGAGATCCTTCAGCGACAGGAGGTTGCGCAGCAGGTGCTCTACACGACCCACTCCCTCGACTGCCTGCCACCCGACATCGGCACCGGTCTGCGGTTCGTGGTTCCCACCTCGCGACACACCAGCGAACTCCGGAGCAACTTCTGGAGCAGCAGCAAGGCGGGCTTTCGCGAGCTGCACGTCATGGCCGGCGCCAGCCGCACCGCCTACTCCCGCTTCAGCCGCGCCGTGCTCACCGAAGGCCCGAGCGAGATGCTCCTGCTCCCCACGCTCATCCGGAAGGCGACGCAGGAGACCGATCTGTTCTACCGAGTCGCACCAGGTCTCTCGAACCTCCGCGCGGACAGCTTCGAGCTGTTCGACTCAGCCGACCGAACCGTGTACCTGCTCGACGGCGACAGCGGCGGCGACACCAAGAAGAAGCAGCTCATCGATGCCGGCATGCCCGCTGACCACGTGCTGTCGCTGCCCGCGAACAAGGCCATCGAAGACCTGCTGACGGTCGACTCGTACCTGCAAGCGGTCAACGGTTACCTGGAAGAGTGCGGCCAGAAGGATCGGCTGACTGCGGCCGACCTGCCAGACGGCACCACCCGGAGCAAGTCCGTCGACACCTGGTGCAGAGCGCGGAAGATCAAGGCCGGCAAGACGATCATCGCGAGCCGACTGGTCAACGATCCCGACCAGGTCGAGCTGGAGCCAGAAGGTGCCGCCTACCTCAAGGAGCTGCACGCCAAGCTGACGAACGTGCTCAAGCTCTAGAAGCGAGGACGGGGCTGGCACCGCGGGCACGAGTACGAGGAGCGGTTCATGAACGGCTCCCGCACGATCGCGGCACCGCACCGCTTGCACGGCCGGTTCTCCTGGCCGTACGCGTTGAGTGACCGGTCGAAGTACCCGGACTGCCCGTTGATGTTGACGTACAAGGCGTCGAACGACGTCCCGCCCTGGCCGAGCGCCTCACGCATCACGTCGGTGGCGTGGTCGAGCAGCTCGGCGGCCTTGGGTTTCGTGAGCTTGTCCGTCATGCGGGTGCCGTGCAGCTTCGCGCGCCACAGGGCCTCGTCGGCGTAGATGTTGCCGATGCCGGACACGAGGGTCTGGTCGAGCAGGGCACGTTTGATCTCGGTGTGACGCAGGCGCAACGCGCGCACGGCAGCATCACGGGAGAACAAAGGGTCCATGGGGTCGCGGGCGATGTGCGCGACCGAGTCGGGCACCAGGGTGCCGTCGACCTCGACCAGTTCGGCCAGCGCCAGGCCGCCGAAGGTGCGTTGGTCGACGAAACGGAGTTCTGGTCCGCCGTCGGAGAACCGGAAGCGGGCGCGCAGATGCTTCTCGTCGGGGGCCGACGAGGGCTGGACGAGCATTTGGCCGCTCATGCCCAGGTGCGCGAGCATGGCGGCCTTGTCAGCCAGTTCGACCCAGAGGTACTTGCCGCGGCGCCTGGCAGCGGCTATTGGCTGGCCTGCCAGGCGCGCGCAGAAGTCCAAGGAACCCATGTCGTGCCGGCGGATTGCGCGTGGGTGCAACACCTCTACCGAGGAGATGACCCGGCCGGCGACGTGGGCTTCAAGGCCGAGGCGTACTACCTCGACCTCTGGGAGTTCGGGCACGTCAGGCTTCGGACTTGCCCTCGTCGAAGGGCTGCGCGTCGATCACGGCGGCCTGCGGCTTGGTGGGCTTGAGCACCCACACCCCCGCGCGGCTCGTGTCCCTGACCAGCACAAGGCCCTGGATTCCTCCACTGCGGGAGGTGTTCACCGGCCCGCGAGCGGTGCGGGTGCGGCGGTTCGTGCGGTTCCTGGTCGCATACATTGCGGTCTCAGTCTTCCTCGGTTGGGGAGATCCCTGGCGTCACCGAGGCGCCATTCTGTCCGTTCTTGGCCCTGACCGACTCCTGCTCGGCCTTGGCCCGTTCCGACAGAACATGATAAGCCGCTTCGGCGGCTTTCTGCTCGGCTTCCTTCTTGGTGCGCCCATCACCCTTGCCGTAAGGCTGGCCACCGACGAGCACCGTTGCGGTGAACTCCTTGCGGTGGTCCGGCCCCTGGTCGTCCACGCGGTACTCCGGGACGCCGAGGCTGGCTTGAGCGGTGAGCTCCTGCAGGCTTGTCTTCCAGTCCAGTCCAGCACCCAAAAGCGGAGCTTTGGCCAAGAGCGGATCGAACAGCCGGTGAACGAACGTTCGTGCGGTTTCGATACCGAACTGCAGGTACACCGCACCGATGACGGCCTCGAGGCCGTCAGCGAGAATGCTTGCCTTGTCCCTGCCACCGGTCAGCTCTTCGCCACGACCGAGCAACAGGTGTGCACCGAGCCCGCCGTCACTCAGGTTGCGCGCCACGCCGGCCAGTGCGTGCATGTTGACCACGCTGGCACGGAGCTTCGCGAGCTGACCTTCGGGAAGGTCGGGATGGGTGCGGTAGAGGTGGTCGGTGACGACCAGCCCCAACACCGCGTCTCCCAAGAACTCGAGACGCTCGTTCGGCGGCAAGCCGCCGTTCTCGTACGCGTAAGACCGGTGGGTGAGCGACAGCACGAGCAGCTCGGCGTCCAGGTGGACGCCGAGCGCTTCGAGCAGGTCCGCGCGGTCCGCTTGCGGTGCGCGCGGCGGCTTTCCCCCCACTACGTCGCCGAGGAGATCAGGCCGGCTGAGCGACCTGGCGGCCAGCGTACTGACCACAGGCCGGGCAGGCGATGTGCTGCGGCTTCGGCTGGCGGCAAGCCTTGTTGGAGCACGCCACCAGGTGCACGGCAGACGTCTTCCACTGGGAACGGCGCGCACGGGTGTTCGAACGCGACATTTTCCGCTTCGGGACGGCCACGACTACTTCTCCTCCGAGTTGTCATCGTCGAACCGCTCTTGCAGCGCGGCCCAACGAGGGTCAATCGTCTCATGCCCGTGGTCGGGCCCGAGCTCCGCCCACCTGCCACCACACTCGGAGCAAAGCCCCTTGCAGTCCGGCTCGCAGAGCGGTGCCTGCGGCAGCGCGAGAACGATGGCGTCCCGCACCACAGGCTCGAGGTCGATCAGATCGTCGACGATCCGGCTGACCTCGAATTCATCAGTGGTCTCGTCCGTGGTGCTGTCCGGCCACGCGTAGAGCTCCGTGACCTGGACTTCAACCTCATCGGTGAGCGGCTCGAGACACCTCGAGCACTCACCCTCGACCTTGGCGAACGCTGTCCCCGACACGAGCAGACCCTCCACGACCGATTCGATCAGGAGGTCCAGCTCAACTTCCCCGCCCTCGGGCACTGCGATCACCCCGAGCAGCCCCACACCTTCGCCGGGGACCGACCTCGTGAAGGGTCGGCTCAACCCGGCGCGACGGCCGATGTCCCTGGTGTCGATGACCCAGGGACTGGATGCTGTGGGACGCGTGGACGCGTGACGATGCTGTGTCATGATTTCGGGTTTTGCTGACGGGGACCTACCACGTCCAGCCGGTCCAGGGTACGGGACGACGCCCCCGCGCGTGAAATCGGCAGGTGATCGCACCTGTCCGACGTAGCGCGAATCACACGTTCAGTCGACCCGGGACCGGGCTGGTTCGTCAGGAACCGTAGTCGAACGGCGCCGCGGCACCCGCGACGGCCGGTCCGCGCAGGTGCGAACGGCCCTTGCCGACCGACCTGAGCGTGTGTGCGAGGAGGTCCTCGAAGTCCGCGAGCTTGCTGTCCACGTACGCGTCGCACTCCGACCGCAGCCGGATGGACTCGTTCTGGGCGGCGTCGAGCAGGCGTGCCGCCTCGGCGTGCGCCGTGCGGACGACCTCCTGCTCGTTGACGAGCCTGGCCTGCTCGGCGCGGCCGTCCTCGGTGGCGCGCTCGTAGTTGGCGCGGCCCGCCTGGATCATGCGCTCGGCCTCGGCGTGCGAACGACCCACCAGGTCGTCGTACTCCTGGCGGCCGGCGGCCACGGTCCGTTCGGCCTGGTCCTCCGCCTCGGCGATCATCCGCTCGGCACGGGCGCGCGCGTCGGACAGCATCGCCTCGGCCTCGGCCTGCGCCTCGGCGAGCATGCGGTCCGCGTCGGCGCGTGCCTTCGACACGCCGGACTCGGCCTCGTGCTTGGCCTTGCCGACGACCTCGTCACGGTGGTCCAGCACGTCCTGCGCGTCGTCGAGCTCCGCGGGGATCGCGTCGCGCACGTCGTCGAGCAGTTCGAGCACATCGCCGCGCGGCACGACGCAACCCGAGGTCATCGGAACTCCGCGCGCTTCCTCGACGATCGTGACGAGCTCGTCGAGTGCCTCGAACACCCGGTACACGTCTCACTCCCTAACCCCTGTGACTCCCACCCACAAGTGTGCCCTGCCGATCTCTTCGGGAGAGGGAGATCGGCAGGGCGTGTCAGGATTTGCCCACATCCAGCCGGGGAGAAACGTGAAGATCACAATCAGGCGGGCGACGGCCGCCGATGTCCACCCGATCGTGGCGATGCTGGCCGACGACCCGCTCGGCGCGCAGCGGGAGAAGCCGGGCGATCCGGCCTACCTGAAGGCGTTCGAGGTGATCGACGCCGACCCGCACCAGCACCTGGCCGTGGCGGTCGACGGCGACGAGGTCGTGGGCACGCTGCAGTTGACGTTCACATCCGGCCTGTCCCGCCTGGGCATGACCCGCGCGACCGTGGAGGCCGTGCGGGTCCGTTCCGACCAGCGCGGCAACGGCCTCGGCGAGCATCTGATCAGGTGGGCGATCGACGAGGCGCGCGCACGCGGTTGCGGCATGGTGCAGCTGACGACGGACGCGTCACGCGTGGACGCGCACCGGTTCTACGAGCGGCTCGGGTTCACCGCGTCGCACGTGGGGATGAAGCTCGCCCTGGACTAGCGCGTCTCGGCGAGGCGCTGCTGCAGCCGCTGCTCGATGGACGCCGGCAGCAGCGTCGAGACGTCGCCACCGTACGTCGCGACCTCCTTGACCAGCGAGGACGCCAGGTAGGAGTACTGCGGGCTGGCCTGCATGAACAGCGTGTCGACGCCGGTGAGCTGGTGGTTCATCTGCGCCATCTGCAGCTCGTAGTCGTAGTCGCTGACCGCGCGCAGGCCCTTCACGATGGCCTTGATGTTGTTCTCGCGGCAGTAGTCGACCAATAGGCCGTGCCAGGAGTCCACGCGCACGTTGTCCCACTGCGACGTGACCTCGCGCAGCATCTCCTGCCGCTCCTCGACGTCGAACAAGGTGCGCTTGTTCTTGTTGATGAGCACAGCGACGACAACCTCTTCGAAGAGGTGTGCGGCTCTCCCGATGATGTCCAGGTGACCGTTGGTTACCGGGTCGTAGGAGCCGGGGTACACGGCACGCGTCATGAGCCGGACGTTAGCACCCGATCGGACGCCTCCAGGCGTGTCCGTGGTTCTCGTCACCCATCAGCACGCACCTGGGCCCAGTACACAGCCGTGTCCCCGTAACGCTTGGCACGCAAGGATTCCACCTCTTCAGGCCACGCTGGTTCGACACTTCGCGAAGCACGTTCCACGATCAAGATGGCGTCCGCGGTGAGCCTCGGCGCGATCCCCCGGAGCACCTTGGCGAGCTCGTCGTCACCCACGGCATAGGGCGGATCGGCGAACACGACGTCGAACTTCTCCCCCTCAGCCGAGACATAGGCCTCAGCCGTGCGGTTGACGATGGTCGTGTTCGCGAACCCGAGCTCCTTGGCGTTGCCCTTGAGCACGTCGGCGGCCCGCTTGTCCGACTCGACGAACGTCGCGTGCTCAGCGCCCCGGCTCAACGCCTCCAGCCCCAGCGCCCCCGACCCGGCGTACAGGTCGAGCACCCGCACGCCGTCGAGGTCGACCAACGCCTCGAGTGAGCTGAACAACGCCTCCCGCACCCGGTCGGACGTGGGCCGCGTGCCCTGGGGCGGAACCTTGAGCCTGCGGCCTCCCGCGGTCCCGGCAACGATTCGTGTCACCCGGCCATCGTCCCAGGTGTGTCCTGTGCGCATGACCCGCCACCGCGACTCGGGCGCCTGCCTCTGCGACCTGGCCGCCACCCCGGTCCTCGTGGCGTGCCCATCGTGCGCGGCGCAGGCCGTCGTGACGTCTGACCGTCTCGGGTTCGGCGTGCACGCACGCCCCGCCCGCACGCCCCGCCCTCCACGGGGGTCTGACCGCCACGGCAGCAGAACCTCAATTTAGCTGCGGCGCCGATAGGTTGGGCGACGCTCCTTGAGTGGTGGTTAGTCCCCCGTGGTGGGCGGGGCCTCTGCCTACCCAAGATCGAGAACTCGCGCTCCCCCAACAGACGCCTCAGGCGAGCGCCTGCCACCACCCGTCGACCTCGCCCGGCTTGTCCACATCGACCCGCTCCCCCGGCCGAGGCACGGCCAACTTCGCCCCGCGCGCCTTGGCCTCCCGCCAGATGCGGTCGATCGGCTCGCCCCACGGGTGGAACCCGAGGTTGAACGTCGCCCAGTGCACCGGGATCAACAGCCCGCCGCCGACGTCGTCGAACGCCTGGACGCCGTCCTCGGGCGTCATGTGGATGTCCGGCCAGGCATCGTCGTACGCGCCGACCTGCATCAACACCGCGTCGAACGGGCCGTGCGCCGCTCCGATCGCCTTGTACCCCTCGAAGTACCCGGTGTCCCCGCTGTAGAACACCGACCGGGACCCGCGCTTGATCACCCAGGACGCCCACAAAGTGACGTTGCGCTGCACCGAACGCCCGGAGAAGTGCTGTGCTGCGGTGCAGGTGAGGGTGAACCCGTCGACGGAGTGGGACTCGTCCCAGTCCAGCTCGACGATCCGAGCAGCGGGCACGTCCCACCGAGCCAGGTGCGCACCGAGCCCCAACGGCACCACGAACACAGCCGACGTGCCCGACGTCAACGCCTGCACGGTCTGCATGTCGAGGTGGTCGTAGTGGTCGTGCGAGATCACCACGGCGCTGATAGCGGGCAAATCCGACAACTGGTGCGGAACCGGGTGCAGCCGCTTGGGGCCGACGTGCACGGAAGGCGAGACCCGGTCGCTCCACACAGGATCGATGAGCACCGCGGCGCCGTCGATCTCGATCAACGCGGAGGCGTGGCCGTACCAGGTGATGTGCAGGCCCTCGGACACCGGCGCGGCGGGTCCCACGAGCGGGACCGGGACGGACGGCTTGCGGTCCTCGCTGCCGAAGACGAAGTCGCGGATGGAGAAGGAGTCGCGGTCAGGGACCGTGCGGACTTCCTTGTCGTTGTGGAACTTCCCGTCGCGGTAGCGCGGTGAGCGCGCCATCCGGACCGGGTCGGGCTTGCCGCCCAGCTGCTTCGGCACGTCCTTCAGCGCCCACGCCACCCCTGCCAGGCCGAGCAGGCCGGCCAACGCCTTCTTCATGATGCGAATCCCTCTTCCCTGTCCCCGTGACCGGTGCAACGCAGGGAATCGTCGTGGAGTTCCGCACTCCTCGCACCACGAAGGGCCCGGCCTCGAGACGAGACGAGACCGGGCCCTTCGGGACTGACGACTTACTCCAGGACGATCAGCAGGTCGCCGCCTTCGACCTGCTGGGCGCCGCGCAGCGCCAGGCGCCCGACGACACCGGCCTTCGGTGCGGTGATCGCGGCCTCCATCTTCATGGCCTCGATCGTCGCGACGGTCTGACCGGCGTCGACCTGGTCGCCCTCGGCCACCACCGCCGTCACCACGCCGGCGAACGGGGCCGCCACGTGGTTCTGGTTCGTGCGGTCGGCCTTCTCGGCGGCCGGGATGTCGGCGGCCACCGAACGGTCGCGGACCTGGATCGGGCGCATCTGGCCGTTCAGGGTCGCCATGACCGTGCGGATGCCTCGCGCGTCGGCCTCGGAGATCGCCTCCAGGCCGATCAGCAGCCGCACGCCCGGCTCCAGGTCGACGGAGTACTCCTCGCCCGGACGCAGGCCGTAGAAGAAGTCCTTGGAACGCAACACCGACGTGTCGCCGTAGGCGTCGCGGTGCGTGCGGAACTCCTTGGTGGGCCCGGGGAACAGCAGCCTGTTCAAGGTCGCCCGGCGGTCGTCGACGAGACCCGCCTCGTCCTCGGCGGAGAGCTCCTCGACCGGCTTCGGCGCGGGACGGCCCGCCAGCGCCTTGCTGCGGAACGGCTCCGGCCAGCCACCGGGCGGGTCGCCCAGTTCGCCGTGCAGGAAGCCGATCACCGACGCCGGGATGTCGAACTTGCCGGGATCCGCCTCGAAGTCCTTCGGCGAGACACCCGCGCCCACGAGGTGCAGCGCGAGGTCGCCGACGACCTTGGACGACGGCGTCACCTTCACGAGGTGGCCGAGCATGCGGTCGGCGGCCGCGTACATCGACTCGATCTCCTCGAACTTCTCACCGAGGCCGAGCGCGACGGCCTGGGTGCGCAGGTTCGAGAGCTGACCACCGGGGATCTCGTGGTGGTAGACGCGGCCGGTCGGACCGGGGATGCCGGACTCGAACGGCGCGTAGATCTTGCGCACCGACTCCCAGTACGGCTCCAGGTCGCAGACGTTCTGCAGGTCGAGGCCGGTGGAGCGCTCGGTGTGGTCGGTCAGCGCCACGATCGACGACAGCGGCGGCTGCGACGTCGTGCCCGCCATCGACGCGGTCGCGCCGTCGATCGCGTCCACGCCCGCCTGGATCGCCGCGAGGTACGTCGCCAGCTGGCCACCCGCCGTGTCGTGCGTGTGGAGGTGGACCGGGAGGTCGAACTCCTTGCGCAGCGCGGTGATCAGGCGCGACGCGGCCGGAGCCCGCAGCAGGCCGGCCATGTCCTTGACGCACAGCACGTGCGCGCCGGCGCCGACGATCTGCTCCGCCAGCTTCAGGTAGTAGTCCAGTGTGTACAGACGCTCGTCCGGGTTGGACAGGTCGCTCGTGTAGCACAGAGCGACCTCGGCGACCGCCGTCCCGGTCTCGCGCACGGCCTCGATCGCCGGGCGCATCTGCTCGACGTCGTTCAGCGCGTCGAAGATCCGGAAGATGTCGATGCCGGTGTTCGTCGCCTCCTGCACGAACGCCTTGGTGACCGCCTCCGGGTACGGCGTGTAGCCGACCGTGTTGCGGCCGCGCAGCAGCATCTGCAGGTTGATGTTCGGCACGGCCTCGCGCAGCGCGGCGAGGCGCTCCCACGGGTCCTCCGCGAGGAACCGCAGCGCCACGTCGTACGTCGCGCCGCCCCAGCACTCCAGGGACAGCAGCTGCGGCGTCATGCGCGCGACGTGCGGCGCGACGGCGAGCAGGTCCTTGGTGCGCACCCGGGTCGCGAGCAGCGACTGGTGGGCGTCGCGGAACGTCGTGTCCGTGACACCGACGGCCTTGCTCTCCCGCATCCACCGCGCGAAGCCCTCGGGACCGAGCTCGACCAGCTTCTGCTTGGACCCGGCGAGCGGTTCCGCGTTGAGGTCGATGACCGGCAGCTTCTCGCGCGGGTCGACCGCGGTCGGGCGGGTGCCGTTCGGGTGGTTGACCGTGACGTCAGCGAGGTAGGTCAGCAGGCGCGTGCCGCGGTCGGCCGAGTGGCGCGCCGTCAGCAGGTGCGGGCGCTTCTCGATGAACGACGTGGTGACGCGGCCCTCGTAGAAGTCCGGGTCGTCCAGGACCGCCTGCAGGAACGGGATGTTCGTGGAGACACCGCGGATGCGGAACTCCGCGATCGCGCGGCGCGCACGGGCGACGGCGAGCTCGAAGGTGCGGCCGCGGCACGTGAGCTTCACGAGCATCGAGTCGAAGTGCGGGCTGATGGCCATGCCGGCGCCCGCCGTGCCGCCGTCGAGGCGGATGCCGGAACCACCGGGCGAGCGGTAGGCGCTGATCGTGCCGGTGTCCGGGCGGAACCCGTTGGCGGGGTCTTCCGTGGTGATCCGGCACTGCAGAGCCGCGCCGCGCAGCTGGACGGTCTCCTGGGACAGGCCCAGGTCCTCCAGCGTCTCGCCGGACGCGATGCGCATCTGCGACTGCACCAGGTCGACGTCGGTCACCTCTTCCGTGACCGTGTGCTCGACCTGGATGCGCGGGTTCATCTCGATGAAGACGTAGTGGCCCTGCGGGTCGAGCAGGAACTCCACGGTGCCGGCGTTGCGGTAGCCGATGTGCCGCGCGAACTTCACCGCGTCGGCGCAGATGCGGTCGCGCAGCTCGGGCGCCAGGTTCGGCGCGGGCGCGATCTCGATGACCTTCTGGTGGCGCCGCTGCACGGAGCAGTCGCGCTCGAAGAGGTGGATCACGTTGCCCTGGCCGTCGGCGAGGATCTGCACCTCGATGTGGCGCGGTTCGACCACGGCCTGCTCGAGGAACACGGTCGGGTCCCCGAACGCCGACTCCGCCTCGCGTGACGCCGCTTCGAGGGACTCGCGCAGCGCACCGGGTTCGTCGACCTTGCGCATGCCGCGGCCACCACCACCGGCGACGGCCTTCACGAACACCGGGAAGCGCATGGTCTTCGACGCTTCGAGCAGCTCGTCGATGTCGGAGGACGGCGGGCTCGACTCCAGCACCGGCAGCCCGGCCTCGCGGGCGGCGGCGATGGCGCGCGCCTTGTTGCCCGTCAGCTCCAGCACCTCGGCGACCGGGCCGACGAAGGTGAGACCTGCCTCACGGCACGCCATGGCCAGTTCGGGGTTCTCGGACAGGAAGCCGTAACCGGGGTAGATCGCGTCGGCGCCGGCCTTGCGGGCCGCCTTGATGATCTCCTCGACGGAGAGGTAGGCGCGGACGGGATGTCCGGGCTCGCCGATCTCGTAGGACTCGTCCGCCTTCAGGCGGTGCAACGAGTTGCGGTCCTCGTGGGGGAAGACGGCGACCGTTCCCGCGCCTAGTTCGTAGGCGGCGCGGAACGCGCGAATCGCGATCTCGCCGCGGTTGGCGACAAGAACCTTGCGGAACATCCGTGCCCTCCCGGTGTTACTCGGCAGTCATCAGTCGTGGCACGTTACCGTGCGACTCTTGCCTGTTGGGAGGACCGTCCCACGTGATGGGTGTCATCCTGATCGGTCTTGTTCACACGGATTCTCGCGTGGTGAGAGCAAAGTGGATACCCACCACCCGGTCAGACTGCGGCCGGTAGTGGGTTTAACCAGATCGAGTGACGATCTTCGCGACTATCTCGGTAGGGTGAGCCATATGGCCGGGGCTGATGGAGCCGGGCAGCCTACTGCCCGCACACCGCATTTCGACGTTGTCCTTCGTGGTTACAACCAGCGACAGGTGAACGAACGGGTCACCCGCTTGGAGTTCGACCTCAAGAACTCGAACCGCTCCCGTGACGCGGCCGCGGCGCAGGTGGGAGAGCTCACCAAGCTCCTGAACTCGATGCGCGCGGACCTCGACAAGACCAAGATCCAGCTCCAGAACCTCGCCAACGCTCCCGTCAGCGCGTCGAACGTCACCGAGCGTGTCCGGGTGATGATGAGCCTCGCCGAGGAAGAGATCGCGGACATCCGCAAGGACGCCCTCGACAAGGCCGCCGCGACGCGGGGTGAGGCCGAGAAGTGGGCGGCCGGCCAGCGCGAGGCCCACCAGCGCCTGCTCGCCGAGACCGAGGCGCGCCGCAAGCAGCTCGAGATGAACTACCAGCAGCGCCACGCCGAGCTCGACCAGCAGACCGCCGGTCGCAGGTCGGAGCTGGAGGCGGAGCACGCGTCGTTGCAGGCGAAGCTCGCCGCCGAGCACGAGGCGCTGGTCGCCGAGGTGCGCGCGAACGGTGAGCACCTCGCCGCCGAGTTCGAGAAGAAGTCGGCCGACCTGGACGCCCACCGCGTCGAACTGGACGCCAAGTACAAGGCGTACCACGACGAGCTGGACAAGGAGTACGACGGCCTCAAGGCGACGCTGACCGCCGAGCACCAGAAGGTGATGGCGGACGCGCGGGCCGAGGCCGAGCGGATCACCGCCGACGCCGAGGCCAAGCGGACCGCGGCGCTGCAGAAGCTCGACAGCGAACTCCAGGCGAGGCAGGAGGAGGCCGCGAAGGTCCTCTCCGACCTCGAGGCCGAAACGATCGCTCGCGCCGAGCAGACCACCACCGAGGCGTCCGCGAAGGCCGTCGCCCTGGTCAGTGCCGCGGAGGAGAAGGCGGCTACGACCCTGCGCGAGTCCGAGGACAAGGCCGAGACCACCGTGCGCGAGGCCAGCGAGAAGGCCGTCACGCTCGTCCGCGACGCCGAGACCCGGACGGCGGCGCTGGTGCGCGAAGCCGAGGAGAAGAGGGCCAAGGCCGTCGCCGAGGCGGACCAGCGCGCGGCCGCCGCAGCTGAGAAGGAGTCGTCGCTGCGTTCGGCGCACGACAACCTCGCGACGCAGTTCCACGCCGCGCAGGCAGCGGTGGAGGCGGCGATGTCGGTGCTCAAGCCGCTGGAGGACGGGAACGGCGACGACGAACCCGCCGCGCCCGCCGCGCCCGCCGCGCCTTCCGGTGAGCAGAAGACCGAGCAGCTGCCGAAGCCTCGGCAGAAGGACTGAGTTCTACCCGGGGAACGGCGGCAGGCTGCTCGTGGCCCAGCTCGTGTGGCAGCCGCCGTTCGCCGCGAGGTCGCTCGCGAACCCGATGAGCTCGTCTCCGTCGAGCGACGCGACCCCGCTGGGGTGGTAGTTCGCGCACTTGTCGTCCCGCGCACCGGCGACGGGAACGGGCGCGGGAGCCTCGTACCAGCCGTCCCTGCCACCGTTCTCGGACACGAAGATCGTCCTGCCGTTGCCGGCGTCGACCCTGCCGTCGGCGGACATCAACATCTGTCCCATGAGGATCACACGGCCCCATGGCGTGCCGTTGGGCGCGAGGGCGATCGACGGCGTGTGCGTGAAGTACTTGCCGTCCTTCGTCGTCGGCCTCGTGCCCCGCCACGCCGGGTCACCCCAGTTGATCCCGTCGCGTGAGCTCCGGTGGTACGCCTCGCAGAAGTACTGGTCCGGCTGCGAGCAGATCTCGTACATCATGTAGAAATCGCCGGTCGGCAGCTGCTTGACCTGCGGCATCCCCGGCCGAAGCCGGCCGTCCGACACGGCGACGACCTTCTCCTTGCCCGACCAGAGCACGCCGTCCGCCGACACCGACCGCCCGATGTACCGGCTGTGGTGCTCGTGGGTCTCGTCAGCGAAGTAGCAGTTCAGCCGTCCCCGAGCGTCAACGGACAGGTCCGGCTCCCAGAGCCCGCCGCCGGGCATCGCCCGCGCGCACTCGGACAGGTGCTGCCAGGTCTCACCGGCGTCGGTGCTGCGCCAGATCCGCGCCTTCACCCCTTCGTGCCGCAGCCCCACCGACCCCGCCCACAGCACAGTCCCGGCAGGCATGTCGCCGACCTGACGCGGCAGCTCGTAGAGATGACCGCAGCACGACGCGTGGGCGCTCACCTCGTCGGTGAAGTCGCCGACCTGCCGGAACTTCTTGCCGGTTTTGGAGGCACGCATGACGTTCACGACGTGAGAGCCGTGCAGCGCAACGAGGATCGACCCTCGGTACGTCCCGTGCTCCAGCCGGATGGCGTGCGGGTAGCGGGACTCCGCGCCGGTGAGCAGGACCGGGGCGGCGAGGACCGGGCTGGGACTGGTGAGGACGGCGAGGGTGGCGGCCAGCGCGGTGATGAGCATGCGACGCACGGGTGGGAACGTACCGAGACGTTTGGGTGGATACGGGGCTGGCGCGCGCACACGTTCGGGTGACGTGGGTGGCGGGATGGCGATGGGTGTGGTCAGGCGGCTGACGGGGCAGAGCGGGTGGGCGCGCTGGTGAGCGAGCGGCTGACGGGCAGGCGGGCTGACGGCAGGCAGGCGGCGCGCCTTGGTGGGCGGACCGTCAGCCAGCAACATCGCAGCTCAGCAAGCAACGGCCAGGCGCCACCGACCGGCCGCGCCTGCCAGGCCACCCCACGCACCTCTCGTCCGTGCAGCCGCGCGGCCCACCCCGCCCGCTCACGGGACGAAGCGCACCGCGCGGACCCCGGCTAGGTCTTCTCCAAGTACTCGGCGCGCTCCTCCGTCAGCAACGTCGCCACCATCCCCGCGAGGCCGGGGTGCTGCTCCAGGTCCGGGTCCGCGTCCACGACCTGCTGGGCGGCCGTGCGGGCGTCCGCGATGATGTCCTCGTCGCGGAGCAGGGACAACATCTTCAGGCCCGAGCGGCGGCCCGACTGGGCCGCGCCCAGGATGTCGCCCTCGCGGCGCAGTTCGAGGTCGAGCTGGGCCAGTTCGAAGCCGTCCAGGGTGGACTCGACGGCGCGGAGGCGTTCCATCGTCGCGGTCATCTCCGGCATCTCGGTGACCAGCAGGCAGAGGCCCGGCGCGCTGCCCCGGCCCACCCGGCCGCGGAGCTGGTGGAGCTGCGAGACGCCGAAGCGGTCCGCGTCCATGATGGCCATGACCGTGGCGTTCGGGACGTTGACGCCCACCTCGATGACGGTGGTGGCCACGAGGACGTGGACCTCGTTGGCCGAGAAGGCGCGCATCACCGCGTCCTTCTCGTCGGGGGGCATGCGGCCGTGCAGGATCTCGATCCGGAGGCCGCGCAACGGGCCCGCCGCGAGCATGGTCGCCACGTCGATCACGGACAGGGCCGGGCGCTTGTCCTCGTCGTCGGACTTCGCCGGTTCCTCGTCGCCGATGCGCGGGCAGACGAAGTACGCCTGGTGACCCTTCGCCACCTCCTCGCGCACTCGGGCGAAGGCGCGGTCGAGCCAGGTGGGCTTCTCGCGCACGGGCACCACCGAGGTCTTGATCGGTGAGCGGCCTCCCGGCAGCTCGCGCAGGGCCGAGACCTCCAGGTCGCCGTAGACCGTCATGGCCACCGTGCGCGGGATCGGCGTCGCGGTCATGACCAGCACGTGCGGGTTCTCGCGTTCGCCGCGCGCCGAGAGGGCGGCTCGTTGCTCGACGCCGAAGCGGTGTTGCTCGTCGACCACGACGAGGCCCAGGGAGTGGAACTCCACCTTCTCCTGGATGATCGCGTGCGTGCCGACGACGATGCCCGCCTCGCCGGTCACGATGTCGAGCAACGCCTGGCGGCGCTGGGCCGTGTTCATCGACCCCGTCAGCAGCGTCACGCGCGTCGCGTCCTCCGCGCCGCCCAGCTGGCCCGCCTGGGCCAGGTCGCCGAGCATCTCGGTCAACGAGCGGGCGTGTTGTGCCGCAAGGACTTCCGTGGGGGCGAGCATCGCGGACTGACGGCCCGCGTCGACGGCCTGGAGCATCGCCCGCAACGCGACCATCGTCTTGCCCGAACCGACCTCCCCCTGCAACAACCGGTTCATCGGCACGGTGGACTCGAGGTCGGACGAGACCTGCTCGCCCACCTCCACCTGGCCCGCCGTCAGCGTGAACGGCAGCCGCGCGTCGAACGCGTCGAGGATGCCGCCGGACCGGCGCGCACAGGCAGGCGCCGGACGGGCCGTGGAAGCCTTGCGGCGCTGGGCGAGAGCGAGCTGCACGGCCAGCGCCTCGTCCCACTTCAACCGCAGCTGCGCCACGGAGATCTGCGCCCAGCTCTCCGGCCGGTGGATCGCCCGCAGCGCGTCCTCCAGGCCGATCAGGCCCTGCTCCTCGCGGAAGTCGGCGGGCAGCGGGTCCTCCGGCACGCCGTCCCAGATCTCCAGGAGCTGCTTCACGCAGTTCGCGATGTTCCACGTGTTGATGTGCTGCGACGCCGGGTAGACGGGCAGGAACGCCTGTAGGAACGACGACCCGTCCTGCTCCGCGGTGAGGACCTCGAACGCCGGGTGCACCAGCTGCAGGTTCTGCCGGTAGCGGCCCACCTTGCCGGCGAACAACGCGCGCGTGCCCGGCAGGAGCTCCTGCTCGGCGACGAACGCCGGCTTGCCGAAGAACACCAGGTGCAGCTCGGAGGTGCCGTCGGTGATCACGGCCTCCGTCATCTGGCCGCGGCGCGCCTTCATCTGGCGCTTCTGGCACTTGCGGACCTCGGCCTGCACCGTGACGTGCTCGTCGATTTCCAGCGACCTGATGTCGGTCAGCTTCCCGCGCTCGTCGTAGCGGCGCGGGTAGTGGCGCAGCAGGTCGCCGACCGTCGTGAGGCCGAGGCCGGTCTCCAGTGCGTCGGCGGACTTCTTGCCGAGCAACGGCTGCAGCTTGTCGTCGAAGGAGATCATCGCGCCCTATTGAACTACTCGACACCGACAAAAATCACCGCGTCCGGCTGTCCACCCGGATACGCGGTCACCTCGACCTCCGGATGGGTGACCCGCACGTGGTCCTCCAGCACGCCGGCCAGGCCTTCCGGGACGTCCGCGCCCAGGATCACGGTCACCAGCTCGCCGCCGCCCGCCAGCATGCGGTCGACCAGCCGGCAGGACAGGTCCATCAACGACTCCGGTGTCGCCGGTCCCGGTTCGATCAGCACGACCTCGCCGTCGAGCATGCCCAGCAGGTCGCCCGGCTGGCAGCGGCCCACCCACGTCAGGGCCTCGTCGGCGGCGATCGCGAGTTCGCCGCGACGCGTGGCGGCGGCGGCCTCGGCCATGGCGACAACGTCATCACCAGCGCGTCGAGAAGAGTCGTGCACCGCCAACGCCGCGAGAGCCTGCACGGGCGAGAACGTCGGCACCACCACTACGTCCTGCCCCGCGGCCTGTGCGTACGCCACGGCCTCGTCCAAGGCCTCGCGGAGGTCCGGATCGCCCGGCAGCACCGCGACGTGACGCGCGCGCGTCGACACGATGGCCGACAACAGGTCCGTGGGCGTCGCGGAAGAAGAAGCCAGGTCGAACACCGTGGCACCCTCCGCCCGGAACAGGTCCACGGCACCACTCACCACCACCACGATGGCCCGGTCACGCACGAACCGTGAAGCCTGCGCGGCGATCTGATCAGCGAACCGCGCCACGGTGATGCGGTGCGGACGCCCCGCGCGCACACCCGCCTCGACGGCGGCTCCGATGTCGTTGCAGTGCACGTGCACGGTCCACAGCGAGACGCCGTCGCCCACCACCGACACGCAGTCGCCCAGGCCGTTCAACGTGGCGCGCAGCTCGGCGACCGACTCCTCCGAGGTGCCGTCGAGCAGGTACATGACCTCGTACTCGAACTCCGGCGACCCGCTCTCGCGCTCGGTCGTCAGCGACTCCGGTGTGCGCGGCAGCAAGGGCGCGTCCATCGGCGTTTCCACGGTTTGGCCGGTGATCACCGCAGCCAGTGTGTCCAACAACACAACGAGCCCTCGCCCGCCGGCGTCGACCACTCCCGCCTTGGCCAGCACGGCGAGCTGGCGGGGCGTGTCGGCCAGTGCGACGGCACCCGCGCGCGACGCCGCCATCACCACGTCGTCCAGTTCGTCCGACTCGCAGTCACGAGCGGCCTCGGACGCCGCGTGCAGCACCGACAGAACGGTGCCCGCGACCGGCTTGGACACGGCGGCGGTGGCCAGCTCGTCGGCCCGGTGCAGTCCGTTGCGCAGCGCGGTGCCGGTGACCAGCGACACCTCCTGCACGGTCTCCGCCAGCCCCCTGAGCACCTGGGACAGGATCACGCCGGAGTTCCCGCGAGCCCCGGCCAGCGCGCCGCGGGCGAGCGCCGACAACGCGTCCCCCACGGTCGACATGGGTGAGCGCAGCAGCGCGTCGAGCGCCGACTGCATCGTGTGCAGCAGGTTCGTGCCCGTGTCACCATCCGGGACGGGGAAGACGTTGATCTGGTCGATCGACTCCCGATTGGCGTCCAACGACCGCACGCAGGCGTCTGCCCATCTGCGCACCGCGACCGCATCCATGACCTGCATGGCGGCGAGAGTATCCACCCGGTTTGGTCGCGGGTGAGGCCACCGGCTACCCTGATTGGGTTGCCGTGCCCGGATGAGGCTTGTGCACGCTTGCGCGCCCACCGGGACGCGAGACTTACCGCTTGAGGAACCTGAAGGAGTGGCTGACGTGGCTGCCGTGTGCGACGTCTGTGCGAAGGGCCCGGGCTTCGGCCATTCGGTTTCGCACTCCCAGCGGAAGACGAACCGCCGCTGGAACCCGAACATCCAGTCTGTGCGCGCTAAGGTCTCGGCCTCGCAGCGCCAGCGGATCAACGTGTGCACGTCTTGCCTGAAGGCCGGCAAGGTCGTGCGCGGCTGATCACCGCCACAGATCGTTTTCAGTTCGAAGAGAGCCCGGCCACGGCCGGGCTCTCTTCGCGTTTCAGGGCACGACGCACGAACACCAGGCAGGCGACGCCGCTGAGCAACGCCCCGGTGCCACCGAGCGCGAACACCGCCCGAGGCCCCATCACCAGCAGCAACCCGCCCGCGGCAGCAGTCCCGAGCAGGTTCGCGCCGGTCACCATCGACCCGACCGCGGCGAAGGCCCGCCCGCGCATCTCCTCAGGAGTGCGCATTCGCACGATGGCGTTCATGCACACGTTGTCGACGCCGTTGGACACACCACCGATCAGCCAGCCGATGCCCGCCGCCACGACGACCGGGAACGTCGCCGGGATCAGCACGGCGATCCCGGTGGTGATGCCGGAGATCGCAAGGGCCTGAGCCACCTGCGAAACGCTCCTCAACCGCGCGGCCAGCCGGTTCCCGAAGAGGATGCCGACCATCCAGCACGCCTGCATCGCGCCCAGCATGAACTCGTCGCCGTGCAGCACGTACCGCACGAACGCGGGGTCGGCGACGTTGATCACCACGACCGCGCCGACGAAGAACGCCAGGCCGATGATCGCGGCGAACAGCACCGGATCACGCCGTACGTGCCGAATGCCCGCCAACGCGCTGGGACGCGCCGCGTGCTCGCCGGAAGGCCTGCGTTCCGCACGCACGAACGCCAGCAACACGGCGTAAACGAGGAACGTGGCGCCGTCGACGAGCAACGCGACGGGATGCCCGAAGAACCCGGCGAGCAACGCACCGAGGGTCACGCCGGCGAGACTGCCGAGGCTACGAGCGGTGCCGACCCACGCGTACCCGCGCGTCGCTTCTTCCTCGCCGGCGATGTGGGGCACCAGGGCAGAGGTCGCGGGCACCGTCACCGCACGACCGCACCCGGAGAGCAACACGAGTGCGATGACGAGCAGGGGCTGGCTCATGACGGGCGCGATGGCCGCGATCGCCACACCCTGCACGAGCAGAGCGGTGATCAGCAGCCTGCGGTTCGGCAGCTTGTCGACCAGCATTCCGGCGATCGGTGCGCCGAGCACGAAGGGCAGCAGCTCGGCGACCAGGATCGCGGCCACCAGCAACGGACTGATGGGCGTCGACCAGAACAGCAGGACGAGAACCGACAGGGAGCTGCCGAACTCGGACACGGCCGAGCCGGCAGCCAGGATTTTCAGATCTCGATTCCCCCGCATGTCCCGCGACGCTAGTGCCGCGGGACGTGCGGGGAAGAACCAATTACGGGAGCTTCCAGTCGATCGGCTCGGCGCCCTGCTTCTCGAGCAGTTCGTTGGCACGGCTGAAAGGCTTCGAGCCGAAGAACCCGGCGTGCGCGGAAAGCGGCGACGGGTGCGCGGACTCGATGGCGGGCAACGGCTCCAACAACGGGCGCAGGTTCCGTGCGTTGCGGCCCCACAGGATGGAGACCAGGGGTGCGTCACGAGCGGCGAGCGCCTTGATCGCCTGCTCCGTCACCTTCTCCCAGCCCTTGCCCTGGTGGGAGTTCGCCTTGCCGGGCTGCACGGTCAGCGCCCTGTTGAGCAGCAGGACACCGCGCTCGGACCACGGCGTCAGGTCGCCGTTGGACGGGATCGGGTGCCCCAGGTCCTCGGCGTACTCCTTGTAGATGTTGATGAGCGACTTGGGAATGGGCCGCACGTCGGGGGCCACGGAGAACGACAGGCCGACCGCGTGGCCGGGCGTCGGGTACGGGTCCTGACCGACGATCAGCACCTTCACCTGGTGGAACGGCTGCTGGAAAGCACGCAGCACGTTCTCGCCCGCCGGTAGGTAGGTGCGACCGGCGGCGACCTCCTCGCGCAGGAACTCACCCATGGCGGCGATCTGGTCAGCAACGGGGGCGAGAGCTTCAGCCCAACCGGCTTCGACAACTTCGTTGAGGGGACGAGCCACGGCTGTGAACCCTATCTCACTCAATCGAGCCGACGGAGCTTCTCCCGGTACAAAGCGATGTTCTGCACGTACTTCTCGACGATGAACGCCCAGGCCTGTTCCGGCACAACGTGTCCGGCGCGTTCGCGGGCGGGAACCCCCAGCACCATCGTGCGTTCGCGGACGTGGCCGTCGAACGAGACCACAGCGCCGGCGCCGACGATCGCGCCCTTCTCCACGATGGAACCGTTGAGCACCACCGAACCCGAGGCGATCAGGCAGTCGTCGGCGACGGTCGCGCCCTCGATGTGCACGTTGTGGCCGATGACGCACGACGATCCGATGTGCACCGGGTGGACCTCGGTGCAGTGGATGACCGTGCCGTCCTGGATCGACGTGCGCTCGTCCACGACGATGCGCCCGTAGTCGCCGCGCAGCACGGCCTGCGGCCAGACCGACGAGAACGCGCCGATGCGGACGTCGCCGATCACCGTCGCGTCCGGGTGCACGTACGCCTCCGGGTGGATCTGCGGCGTGTAGTCCCCCAGCGCATAGATGGCCATGCGCCCGAACCTACAACGACTTCCCGTAGCAGCGGCTCTCCGGGTGGTCCCGGTACACGCCGAAGTTGTCGATCCGCTCGTAGCCGGTGGCGAGGTACAGGCCGATCGCCTCCGGCTGGCGCACACCGGTCTCCAGCACCATCCGCCGATGTCCCGCGGCCCTCGCGGTGTCCTCCAGGTTCGTCAGGACCAGCCGGGAGAGGCCGCGGCCACGCAGCTCGTCGGCGACGTACATGCGCTTGATCTCGGCCGCGCCGTCGAGCTCCTGGTGCACCCGCCAGCCACCGCACGAGACGGGCACGCCGTCGAGGTAGCCGACCACGAAGTAGCCCAGGGGCGCGGCGAACTGCGCCGGATCGACCGGCGTGACGTCCTCGTCGCCGTAGCGTTCGACGAAGACCTGCTGGAGGTCGGCGATCAGCTTGACCGAGTCCGGATGGTCATACGCGCGCGTGAATAGTTCCACAGGAGTGAATTCTACGCCCGCCAGTGCTCCCAGCCAGGAGGTTTTTCGTAGTTCCTGCCGTCGACCGTGACACCTGCGCCCGCGCGGACCGTGCCGATGGTCGTCCAGTTCGGCGGAACCGCCTTGGGGCCGGGGAACGTCGCGGCGAGGGCGTGGTCCTCGCCTCCGGTCAGCGCCCAGTGCCGCGCGTCCCCGCCGAGCGCCGAGGCGACGTCGAGCAGGCGCGGGTGCAACGGCAGCAGTTCGGTGCGGATGTCGATCGCGACGCCGGACGCGTCCGCGATGTGGCTCAGGTCCTGCAGCAGTCCGTCCGAGACGTCGATCATCGACGTGGCACCGGCCTCGGCGGCCCTGGGTCCCTCCTCGTACGGCGGCTCCGGGGTGCGCTGGGCGTTCACGATGCCGACCGGGGAACGGAATCCGCGCCCGAGCACGGCGAGTCCCGCGGCGGCCCAGCCGAGCCTTCCGGTGACCGCCACGACGTCCCCGACGAGTGCGCCGGACCTCGTGATCGGCTCGAGCCCGTTCATGTCGCCCATGGCGGTGATCGAGATCACGAGTGTGGCGGAGCTGACCATGTCGCCTCCGACGATGCCCGCACCGGCCTTCGCCGCCTCGTCCCACAGCCCCGCCATGATCCCCTCGACGACCGCTGCGGGGGTGTTCGCGGGGCAGGCGAAACCGACGAGCAGCGCGGACGGCAACGCTCCCATCGCGACGACGTCGGCGAGGTTCACCGCGGCCGCTTTTCGGCCCACCTGCTCGGGACTGGACCAGTCGAGTCTGAAGTGGACACCCTCGACGAGCAGGTCCATCGAGGCCACGACCCGTCCGTCCGGGACGGCGACCACGGCCGCGTCGTCACCCGGACCGAGGATGGTCGTCTCCGGCTGCGCCCGACCGGTCGTCACCCTGTGGATGAGGTTGAACTCACCCACATCGGCGACCGTCTCCGCGTCGCGCGGCGGCTCCGGACGCAAAGTTGCCTCCCAATCTGAGCATTCGGAACCCCAACTGGGGTACGTTGCGTGACACGTTCCTACCTCGACCCAACCTGTCGCGACGAAGGGGCACGCCGTGGTGCATGCATACATCCTCATCCAGACCGAGGTCGGCAAGGCCGCCGCAGTCGCCTCCGAGATCTCCGGGATCACCGGGGTAGCCACCGCAGAAGACGTCACCGGTCCTTACGACGTCATCGTGCGCGCCGAAGCGGAGACCGTCGACCAGCTCGGCCAGCTCGTGGTCGCGCGCATCCAGAACGTCGAAGGCATCACCCGGACCCTGACCTGCCCGGTGGTGCATCTCTAGCCCGTGTTGTCATAACCGGGTGACTCAGCAGGAATCCACGTCGGCGCTGTCCCGGCCGCTGCTCGCGGCGGTCGGGCTCGCTGTGCTGCTCGCCATCGGTGTCGCCGGGCTCGGTCTAGTGCTGGGCACGGGAAACCAGTCGGAGGACGTACCCGGTCGCACGGGTCCGCTCGCGCTGGTCTCGATCGACGCTCCGTCGGCCGGCAGTCCGGAATGCGCTTCCCTGGTCGAGAAGCTGCCGGTGGGCCTGCCGTCCGGGAAGGACATGCTGTCCCGCCGGGAGATCGCCACGCCCGCTCCCCCCGCCACGGTGGCGTGGGGTGACGCCAAACACGATCCGGTGGTCCTGCGCTGCGGCCTGCCGAGGCCGGCCGAACTGTCCGCGACCTCGCAGCTGCGGGTGATCTCCGACGTGCAGTGGCTCGAGCTGCCCGGCTCGGACAGCTCCACCTGGGTGATCGTGGACCGCGGCGTGTACGTGGCACTGACGGTGCCCGCCGACGCGGGCACCGGACCGTTGCAGGACATCTCCACCACCGTGCGCGACCTCCTGCCGAAGCAGCCGGTCAAGACCGAGGCGCGGTGACCGTCGGCATTCGCCCCGTCTTTCGCCGCTCCGACGGGCGCATCGTGGTGCCGGCCCCGCGTCCTCATATCGGGCATATGGGGGCGCGGGGCCGGTGCCGCGAGGCGTCCTGCTGAGTGGTGAAAGACGCGGTGAAGGTCGGCGGTCACCGTGCCTGCCTAACGGAGGCCTGAACCGCGTGCGATCGCCGTCTCGATCAGCGTGGTCAGCAGCGTCGTGAAGTCGATGCCCGTCGCGTCCCACGCCTTGGGGTACATGGAGATCGGCGTGAAGCCGGGCATGGTGTTGAGCTCGTTGACGATCAGCTCGTTCTGCTCGGTGAGGAAGAAGTCCACCCTGGACAGACCCTGGCAGTCGAGCGCCTTGAACGCGGTGACGGCCAGCTCGCGCAGCTGCGCGGTGACGTCGTCGTCGAGCTTCGCCGGGATGTCGGCCTCGTAGGAGTCGTTGACGTACTTGGCCTCGAAGTCGTACCAGTCGGCGCCGTCACCGACCGGGCGCAGCTCGGCGGGCAGCGAGGCCTCGACGCGGCCGTCCGGGAACTCCAGCACCGCGAGCTCGATCTCGCGGGGGTTCACCACGGCGGCCTCGATGATGACCTTGGGGTCGTGCTGCCGCGCCTCGAAGATCGCGGCGTCCAGGTCGGCCCAGTCGCTCACCTTGGAGATGCCGACCGACGACCCCGCGCGCGACGGCTTCACGAACACCGGCAGGCCGAGGTGCTCGCGCTCGTCCAGCGTCAGCGTCGTGGCGGCGCGGTCGAGGGCGACGAACTTGCCGACGTTGATGCCCTCGGCCTGCAGGATCTTCTTGGCGAAGACCTTGTCCATGACGGCGGCGCTCGCGAACACACCGGGCCCCACGTAGGGAAGGCCACCGAGTTCGAGCAGGCCCTGGATCGTGCCGTCCTCACCCCACGCGCCGTGCAGCAACGGGAAGACGACGTCGACGTCCTTCAGCGCGTGACCGGGCTCGATCGCGACGACGGTCTGGTTGCGCAGCGTCGGGAGGTTGCCGGCGCCCGGCTCCAGCGCGCTCGGGTCCGTGCCGAGTGCCCACTGCCCCTGCGGTGTGATGCCGATCGGCACCACCTCGAACCGGTCCGCGTCCAGGTGCGGCAGGACGCTCTTGGCGGACTGGCAGGAGACCTCGTGCTCGGAGCTGCGGCCACCGAAGACCACGGCCACCCTTGTCTTGCGCTGCGTCATGCGGGCGACCCTACCCGTTTGGGCGATTGTGCCTACCCGCCAGTTGGCCTCGGCCGCGTGCTGGAGATCCAAGCGCTCGACCTGGACGACGACGCCGGACTCCGCGCCTACGCGGACGTGCGGATCGCGGCCCATCCGGGGTCGCCAGAGCGAACCGCCGCCGAGCCGGAAGTGGATCGTCGAGTCGTCGTGGAAGGCGCGGCCGGACTTCTAGACCTGGTCGGTGGCGTGAACGCGTTGCCGGCGATCGGCCCGCTCACGCTGTCAGCCGCTCCCTCTGAGCAACTCCGTCAGCACCGGCAGAGCGTTCACCAGCTGCTCCCGCGAGCAGGCGCTGTACCCGATGACGAGCCCCTGCAGCTTGGGCCGGTTCACGTAGTGCCGGGCCAGCCCGTCCACCCGCAGCCCGCGCTCGAGCGCCTGCCTCATCAACGAGCGTTCCTGCTCGGCGCTGGGCAGCAGCACCACGACGTGCGCGCCCGCGTCGTCGCCGAGGACCTCGATGCCGGCGTCGGCGAACGTGTCGATGATGAGTGCGCGCCGTTCGGACAGCTCTCGCCGGAGTTTGCGCAGGTGCCTGCCGAGGTCGCCCATCCGTGCCAGCTCGACGACGACTCGCTGGCCCGCTGCGGCCGGGCTGGTGCCGGTCAGGTCGCGGTGTTCGAGGACGGTCGTGGCGATGTGTTCGGGGGCGACCATCCAGCCCGCGCCCAGGGTCGGGGTGAGGATCTTGCTCGTGGTGCCGAGGTGGACGACGACGTCGGGGGCCAGTGCGGCCAGTGACGGCAGCGGCGCCACGTCGTACCTGAGTTCGCCGTCGTAGTCGTCCTCGATGACCAGCCAGCCGTCGCGCCTCGCCCGTTCCACCAGCGCGACCCTCCGTGCCGCCGACATGCGGCCGCCCAGCGGGTACTGGTGGGCGGGCGAGCAGTAGACGGCCTTCACGCCCGCCGGCACCGCGTCCGGGAGCAGGCCCTCGGCGTCTACGGCGGCCTGGACGACCTTCAGGCCGTTGGCTCGGAAGACGCCCACCGCCCGTTGGTAGCCGGGTTCCTCGACGGCCACGGCGTCGCCTCGCTTCAGCACCGCGACGGCGATCTCGGTGAGCACGGCGGTGGTGCCGCCGGTCGCGAGCACGGGGTCGGCGTTGACGGCCAGGCCGCGGTGGCGCAGCAGGTGTTCGGCGATGGCCTCGCGGTATTCGGGCAGGCCCGCGCGTTCGGGACGGGACAGCGGGGGCGCGTCCGCCGCAGCACGCCAGGCGCGGCGCCAGGCCGCCCGGTCGAGGCCGCCGGCCCAGGGTGCGCCGGTACCGAGGTCCACGAAGTCGGTGATGACGGGCGCGACCGGCTTGCGCGAACGTTTGCGCAGCGGGCCGGGCGGCGTCGTGGTGACGTAGGTGCCGGAGCCGTGCCGGCCGGCGATCCAGCCCTCCGCGTGCAGCTGTTCGTAGGCGGCGGCGGTGACCGTGCGGGACACTCCGAGCGAGTCGGCCAACGCGCGCGTGGACGGCAACCGGTCGCCCGCGCGCAGACGGCCCTCCGACGCGGCGGAACGCAATGCGTCGGCCAGTTGGACGGCGAGTGGTTCAGCGGACTCGCGGTCCAGTGCCACGGGAAGCGCGGTCTCAGCCAAAGTGGCCTTCTCAAATCGACGGAAAATGGCGCTTCAATAATGCCACTTCCGGCAGCACAGTGGAAACATGACCACTGACGTGCAGCTCTCCCCCACCCCGCGCAGCACCGTCGTCCGCGGCAAGAACCGAGCCGTCGAAGACCGTCAGGTGCTCTACGACATCCTCGACGCGGGCCTCGTGTGCCACCTCGCCGTGGAGGTCGACGGGGCGCCGTTCCTCATCCCCACCGCGTACGGACGGGACGGCAACCGCATCTTCCTGCACGGCTCGACGGGCTCACGGTCCATCAGGAGCATGCTGGAGGGCAAGCAGGTTTGCGTCTCCGTCACGCTCGTCGACGGAGTCGTCTACTCGCGGTCGGTGTTCCACCACTCGATGAACTACCGGTCCGCGATCGTCCACGGCACCGCGAAGATCGCCGAGGACACCGCACACGCCCTGCGCACGATCGTCGAGCACGTCACGCCGGGCAGCTGGGACTACGCGCGCGAACCGTCCAAGAAGGAGCTCGCGCAGACGGCCGCGCTGGAGATCGACCTGACCGAGGCGAGCGTCAAGGTGCGCGAGGGCGGGCCGGGCGAGGAGCCGTCGGACCTCGAAGCGAACCTCGTGTGGGCCGGGCACATGCCGCTCATCACGACGTGGGGAGCGCCCGTGCCGCACGAGACGGACAAGGCCATCCCGCCGCATGTCAGCGAACGGGGCCGTTGAGCGGGTCGTAGCGGTACGAGGTCATCGCGCGTGTGCCGTGGCGGTAGACGTGGATCGACACGGCCGGATCCACACCGTCGTTGCGCACCTGGTGCACGTAACCGGGCCCCCACACGCGCGACTGACCGGTGTGAAGCGAGTGCACGACCTGGATCTTCGTGGTCACGACCTCGGTCAACATGCCGCTGACGACGGTGAACGCACCAGAAGTGTGGTCGTGGTCGTGCAGTGACGCGGTCTGTCCGGGGAGCCAGCTCATCAGCCAGATCTCCTGGTCGTCGGTCTTGTCGACCAACGCCGAGAAGCGCTCCTCCGGGTCGTACCGGAGCAGGTGCTTCCAGCGGTCGCGGTCGGCAGACCACGACAGAGCCACCCGGACGGGGTGCAACAGAGCGGAGTTCTCAGACAGCACGACGCTGTTCTCAGGAACGGCGAACATCGGAGAAAGGGTCCTTACCAGGCGAATGCGCGAAAAGAGGACGCGGGACTATCGCCAGGTACAACAGCAACATGCGTTGAAGGACATGGAGCAGAGGGTCCCGGAACCGGGACCCTCCGTCAATCCAGTCCCAAAGCCTGGGACACGTCCGCGACTAGGTCGCGAGTGTCCTCACAGCCGGCCGAGAAGCGCACCAGGCCTTCCGGCACCGGGTCACCGAACTGCGCACGCCTGTCGGCCGTCGAGTGCAGGCCGCCGAACGACGTCGCCGCCGACACCAGCTCCGAGCGCTCCAGGAACCGGTTCACCGCCTCGGCCGACTCGAGCTCGAACGTCAGCACGCCGTTGAAGCGCCGCATCTGCTGCGCCGCCACGAGGAACGCGGGGTCGTCCGACGCTCCCGGCCACCGCAGGTTCGCCACGCGGCCCTTCAGCAACGCGTGGATCGCCGCCGCGTTCTCCGCCTGCCGCGCGAGCCGCAGGTCCAGGGTTCCGAGGCCGCGCAACGCGAGCCAGGTCTCGAACGGCCCGGGGATCGCGCCGTTCAACGTCCGCGCGTCGCGGATCCGGGCCGCCAGCTCGGCGTCCGCCAGCGTGACATGTCCGAAGAGGACATCGCTGTGCCCGGCGACCGCCTTGGTGTCCGAGGCGACCACGACGTCCGCGCCCAGTTCCAGCGGCCGCTGCCCGAGCGGCGTAGCGGTCGTGTTGTCCACGGCCAGCAACGCGCCGGCGGCGTGCGCCTGGTCCGCCAGCGCCGCGATGTCGCAGACGTCCAGACCGGGGTTCGACGGCGTCTCCAGCAACACCAGCCGCACGCCCTCGAACGACGGGTACGGCCCGGCTGTCGGCACCTCGACCACGTTCACGTCCATTTCGGACACGAACTTCCTGGTCAGGAAGTAGCCGTCCGACGGGACGACCAGGGTGTCGCCCGTCGACAGAACCGTCCGCAGCAACGTCGAGATCGCCGCCATCCCGGACGGGAAGACGACGCACTCGCCACCTTCGAGCGACCCCAGAGCTGTTTCGAGCGCGCGCCACGTCGGGTTGCTCGCGCGGCCGTAGTAGTCCTGGCCGCCCAGGTGGTACGCCGACGCGAACACCGGCTGCGCGCCGAACGGTTCGCCCGGCTCACCTGAGACCACGTGCACGACTCGCGTGCCGTCACCGAGTTCGGGGTTCACTGGCGCTCGTGCTTCCTGTCGCGGCCCAGCAACGCGGCACCGAGCTCACGCACGCTCAGCCCGTCGTGGCAGACCTGGTGGACGCCTTCGGTGATCGGCATGTCGACCCCGTTCGCGTGGGCGAGCTCGCGGATCGACGAGCAGGACTTCACGCCCTCGGCGACCTGCCCGTGCGCGGCTTCCTGCGCCTGCGCGAGGGTGTCACCGCGCCCGAGCCGTTCTCCGAAGGACCGGTTGCGCGACAACGGCGACGCGCACGTCGCCACCAGGTCGCCCAGTCCGGCGAGGCCCGCGAACGTCAGCGGGTCGGCGCCCAGCGCCGCGCCCAGCCGTGCCGTCTCGGCCAGGCCGCGGGTGATGATCGACGCCATCGTGTTGTCGCCGTAGCCCATGCCCGCCGCCATGCCGCACGCCAGCGCGATGACGTTCTTGCACGCCCCGCCCAGCTCGCAGCCGACCACGTCGGTGTTGGTGTACGGGCGGAAGTACGAGTTCGAGCACGCGTGCTGCAGGTCGACCGCCCGGTCGTGGTCCGTGCACGCGATGACGGTCGCGGTCGGCTGCTCGACGGCGATCTCCTTGGCCAGGTTGGGCCCGGACACCACGGCCACCTGCGACTCGTCGACGCCGGCGACCTCGCGGATCACCTCGCTCATCCGCTTCAGCGTGCCGAGCTCGACGCCCTTGGACAGCGACACCAGCGTCGCGTCCGGCGGCAGCAGTTCCTTCCACGCCGACAGGTTCACCCGCAACGTCTGCGACGGCACGGCCAGCACCACCGCGTCCGCACCGTCCAGCGCCTTCGCCGGGTCGGAGGTGGCCGTGAGGTTGGCCGGCAACGAGATGCCGGGCAGGTAGCCGGAGTTCACGCGGGTCTCGGTGACCTCGGAGGCGACCTCCTGACGCCGCGCCCACAGCACGACCTCGGGACCGGAGTCCGCGATGACCTTCGCGAACGCCGTGCCCCACGAACCGGAGCCGAGCACCGCAACACGTTCGATGGCCATGGTGTTCAGGCCTTCCTGGGTCCGTAGAAACCTTCGGGCGCCTGCTCCTGGCGCACCTCGGCCAGGTGCTCCTTGACCGCGCCCATCAGCAGGTCCGTGACCTCGCGCAGCAACGGGAGCGTCTCCTCCTTGCCGCGGTACGCGGAGAGGTCGACCGGTTCACCGACGAAGTGCGTGATCGTCTTGCGCGGAAGCGGCCGGAACTTCTTCTGGTAGTGGTTGTAGAGGTCGAGCGTGCCCCAGCGGGCGACGGGGATGACCGGGCCGTCGTGCTGCAGCGCCAGCCGGGCCACGCCGGTGCGCGAGTTCGCGGGCCAGCCGCCGGGGTCCTTGGTGATCGTGCCCTCGGGGTAGATCACCACGACCTGACCGGTCTCCAGCGCGTTGTGCGCCTCGCGCAGGCTCTGCTGGGCGTCCGTGGTGCCCCGGTAGACGGGGATCTGCTTCGCGCCCTTCAGGATGCTGCCCATGATCGGCACGTTCCACAGGCTGTGCTTCGCGAGGAAGTGCGGCACCCGGTAGTTCTTGTGCACGAACATGGCGTCGTAGCACGGGTCGAGGTGCGAGATGTGGTTCATGACGAGCAGTGCTGCACCTTCGCGCGGGATGCGCTCCCCGTGCACCATCCGGTGCCTGCCGAGCACGAACGACATCGGGTAGACGATCGCCGCGGCGACCCCGACCCAAAAGCCGCCCTTCTCCCTCTTGGCCACGAGGCCTCTCCTAACCTGCGTAGATCTGCGCCCGACAGCACAGTAGTCGCCGAATCGTGGACTATGGCCAGGTGCGGGATGAAGTTGACCTCGT
Source organism: Lentzea californiensis (assembly GCF_024648825.1). Lineage (GTDB taxonomy): Bacteria > Actinomycetota > Actinomycetes > Mycobacteriales > Pseudonocardiaceae > Lentzea > Lentzea californiensis. Next base: position 55,472 of record NZ_JANBBE010000002.1, on the reverse strand, counting down.
GGTTCCGGTGAAGACGCTGGACCGGGCCAAGACCAGGCTGACCAGCGCGACCGGCGGAGATCCGGTGTCACACGCGGCGCTGGCGCTCGCGCTCGCCCTCGACACGGTGAGCGCGGCCTCGGCCACCCCCGGAGTCCGCCGAGTGGTCACCATCACATCCGACCCGGCGGTCGCTGCGGAAATGGCCGCGCTGGGTGTCGAGTCGCTGCCCGAACCCACCGAGCCCGGACTCAACGCGGCGTTGAAGCACGGCGCGCGCACGCTCCGGTCGTCCCGCATCGGCGCGCTCCAGGCGGACCTGCCGGCGCTCAGGCCCGACGAGTTGCAGGCCGCGCTCGAAGCCTCGGCCGGCCGCCGCGCGTTCGTCCCCGACCGCCAGGGCACCGGCACGACGCTGCTCCTCGCCGCGCCCGGCGGTGAGCTCGACCCGCGGTTCGGTGTCGGGTCGGCCGGGCTGCACCGGCTTTCCGGCGCGGTCGCGCTGATCGGGGCGTGGCCGTCGCTGCGCTGCGACGTGGACACGGAAGAAGACCTGCGGCTCGCGCTCGCGCTGGGTCTCGGCACGCGCACCGCGAACGCCTTGCCCGCCTGGACAACCTGAACACCCGCCACACGTCTTCCGGGTCACTGGGGTGATCACGATTTGGGAGACTGATGCGAGCGCTCATCGCGCTGGCGGGTGTCACGGCCCTCGCGGGCTGTGTGGCCGCCTATCCGATCGACCGGCCGTCCGACTACACGGCGGAGAGCAAGCTCAGCACCTGCCGGGTGGACCTTCCCCAGAGCTGGAAGGACCTGCTGTCCCTCGACAGGACGGAGGCGGGCCCGCACGAGAAGGTCATCGTCGTCGCGGCGAACGAGGACGCCGGCACGACACTGGTGAAGACCACGCGCAACAGAACGACCGAGCTCGTGCTGCACGACCACGGCAAGCGCCAGCAGGTGATGGCGGTGCAGAACGACGGGCAGCTCTTCGGCGTCGAGTTCGACGGCCGCTGGGTGACGTTCTCCACGACACCGCACCCGGAAAACCACACCACCACGACTTACGCGTGGGACTCGCGCAACGACGGCGCGCCCGTGCGCATAGGCGGCAACGGCGCTGTGGTGCACAACGGCAAAGCCGCCTGGTCCGACAGCGCGGGCGTGCACCTCTACGACCTGGCCAGGAAGAAGGACAGGGTCGTCGGCCCCGGCAGACTGCCGGCTTTCCTCGGTGACGCGGTCATCTGGCTGCAGGACGGGAAGTTCCGCGCCGAGGGCGCGTTGCCCGAGCAGCTGAAGAACGCCGAACCCGGTGGCAGCGTGGTGTCCGACGGCCGCACGGTGGTGTGGACGCGGGGCGAGGAGCTGATCGGCTGGCGCGAGGGCTGGACCGAACCGCGGGAGCTGGCCGGGGTCAGGTCCGCGCCGAGGACGGAGGGCATCGTGTTCCCGCGGGTAAGCGGCGACTTCGTGTCGTGGCAGTCGGAGTCGTCGTACGTCACGGACATCCGCAGCGGCGCGACCGTGCACACCACCGAAGGCGGCTACTGGCTGGAGGTCCACGGCGGAGCGCTCACACAGCAGGGGTGGCGCGTCGCGGCCGTCGCTCCGTTGGAGAAGCTTTCACCGCTCTCCCGCTGCTGACCGGGATTCACCCTGTTGAATCCGTGACGAACAACACGAAAATGTTGGTTTGAGCAACTCGACAGGGAACCCCGGCACCTTTACATCCGTATCCCCCAGTGCCGACGACGCATCCCCCGACGTCGTCATCCCCGACGCTTGCCCTGAGGTGTTTCCTGCATGAGTTCACTGACGCACGCCGACTACCTGGCGTTGCGCCGCTTTCCCGCTCTGGACGGCCTGCGTGCGATCGCCGCGGTTCTGGTCGTCTTCTTCCACTACGGCGGACCGGATCGGCTCCAGGGCTGGGCCGGCGTACAGATGTTCTTCGTCCTGAGCGGATTCCTGATCACCACGCTGATGCTGCGCGAGGAGCAGCGGACCGGCCGGATCTCGCTCGGTGAGTTCTACCTGCGGCGAGGTTTCCGGATCCTCCCCGTCTACTTCGTGATCCTGCTCGTGACGGTCGTGGCGTCCGCGGTGGCGGGCACGTTCCTGAGCAACGGCATCGGCCCCGCGCTGCCGTACTTCTTCTCGTTCACCAACGAGTTCGCCGACGCCAGCCCGTACGGGCAGTCCTGGTCGCTGGGCATCGAGCAGAAGTTCTACCTGGTCTGGCCGCTGGTGGCGATCGCGCTGGGCACCGTCGTGCTGCGCCGCCGCGCCGGTGCCGCCGCCCTCGGCATGCTGCTCGCGCTCGTGGTCGTGAACTTCACCGCGTCGCACAGCAACCCCGGCTGGCCGTTGCACTACTTCTCGATCCTGGCGGGCGTGCTGCTCGCGGTCGCCCTGCACAGCCCGCGTGGATTCGCCCTGCTGCGCCCGCTGACCAACCGCGTCGCGCAGGTCGTCGTCGCGATCGGATTCGTCGCGGTGCACCTGAGCGTGAAGCCGATCGCCGGATTCCTCGACGGGATCAACGGGATTCCCGGTCACGTGCTGGTCATCCCGGTGTACGCGCTCGCGACGGCCGTGCTGCTGACCGCGATGATCGCGCCCGGACCGGCCACGACGTTCCTGTCCGTGAAACCGATGCAGTTCGTCGGAGAGCGCTCGTACTCGCTTTACCTGGTGCAGACGATCGCCGCGACGATCATCGCGTTCTTCTGGCCCGCTTTGTCCGGTCTCGGGCAGGCCGTCGTGGTCACGGCACTGGGTCTGGCGCTGGCGAGTGTCCTCTACGCGACCGTGGAGATCCCGATGATCAACCTCGGCCGGCGTGTGATCACCCGCCAGCGCGCGAAGGCCGCTGTCAGGTCCGGCGTGGCTCAGCAGGGTGCGCCGCAGGCTCCCGCACCGCAGTCGGCCGAGTCGTCGCGGCTGGCGACCATCGGGCAGGCCCAGCCGTAGAACGGGTTCGGGGCGAGCGGCACGGGTTCCCTGTCGCTCTCCCTGGCCAGTTCCCTGGCGTGGTGCGCGGTCAGCGTCACGGGAGTGCCGCTCGCCTGCGCCTCGTAGGCGCCCTTCTCCAGCTGCAGGATCTCGACGCCGCGCGAGATGTCCGCCACGAACACGGTGCCGCGGTGCCAGTACGGCGCCCAGGACGTCGCGGTGTCCGGCCGCCAGTACCCGATCTGGATCGGCTTGGCCGGGTTGGAGATGTCCAGGAAGCGGGTGCCCTGGTTGTACCAGGAGTAGGCCACGATCCTCTTCTGCACGTCGAAGTAGTGCGCGGAGCACGTGACGTTGCCGGGGATCGTGCCCTCCTGGTCGTCCGGGCTCCAGATGCCGACCGTCTTCATCTCCTTGGGCGTCTCGCCCCAGCCCTCACCGTTGTGCGTGCCCTGCAGCGAGGAGATGACGAACCGGCCCTCGGTCTTGCAGGTGGGCGAGCCGAACGCCTCCTCGGTGTGCAGCAGCAGCGAGCCGGGCGGGTTCTCACGCGTGGGCAACGGGCCGTCCAGGAGCGTGCGGCCGATCGGGCGGAACGAGTTGTGCGTGAACGAGGTCGGCATGTCCGCCTTCGGCACGGCACCGCCCGCGTACGGAACGGGATCCCACGCCTTCGCCTCGCGGTACTCGCCGGTCAACGGGTCGCGGTGCCGGCCCTGTGTGTGGTAGCCGCGGGTGCCGTCGTCGCCCGCCACCCACGCGATGCCCTGGGCGTCGACCTGCACGTCGTGCGTGATCTTCCCCTCGCCGGCCTCGCCGCGGACGTCGACGGAGACCGGAAGTTCCTTCGGGGTCTTCGGATCGCGGATGTCCGTGACGAAGATCCGCCCGGTCTTGGCGTCCGACCTGTCCAGTCCGGCCGTCCAGAGGAAGGAGCAGTCGTTGATGCAGGTGCTGGTGTGACCGGTGTTCTGCCGGTGGAAGCTGAGGATCTTGAGGTCAGCCGGGTCCACAGCGGACACGATGTAGTTGCCGGTCGGGCGGTCGCCGGGCAGCGCACGGCCGAACGAGTTGACCTCGCGCGCCAGGAACGCGAGCTTGCGCTTGGGGTCGACGTTGATGTCCTCGTTCTCCCAGAACCGCTTCGCCGGGTCGTCGCCCGGCAGCGCCATCTCCTCCTTGGTGAGGTGGTCGAGGAGCTTCGGCTGGTCGAGATCGGTGACGTCGAACGTCTTGAGCCCGGTCTCCATGCTCACGAACGCCACGTCGCGCTTGCCGTACTGGGCGAACGCGATCGAGATGGCCCGTTCGGTACCGGGAAGTGAGGCTTTCAGGCGGACGTTCTCGGCCGCCGCCTGCAGTCGTGGTTTGTCCACCTGCGGAGTCCGGGGTTCGGCTGAGGCAGCCGAAGCCAGTCCTGCCGTGGTGAAGGCCAGCAGGGTCGCCGCGGTGATCGTGGCAATAACCTTCATGGATCGACCCTGGCAGCGCGCCGAATGAGGCGTGTACCGACGAACGTCTAGGGTTCTGGTCCGTGCAGGCGACCGTGTCTACTTTTAACAGTGACGGCTCTGCCGTCGTTCTGCGTGATGACGGCGTTCTAGTCGACGTGAGTGCCGAAGCCGTCACGGCGGGTGGCTGGCGGATGCTGCGTCCGGGGCAACGGGTGACCCTCGAACGTAGCCCCGGCGGAGTCGTTACCGCTCTTCGCATGCCTGTTCTGTGACGAGGAGTTCATCAGACGGATGCCCTGGTTAGGGGCGCTCACGGCGATAGTGCGCCACAATGCGTGACGTGAGCAAGGACGACAACGACGGTAAGGCGACACCCTCCCGACGCCGCGGCGCCAAAGCGGAAGCGGCGACCCCGCGCAAGCAGCAGCCCCGCGCGGCGACCCGGCGAGTTTCGACGACCCGGGCGAAGGTCGAACGCGGTCCCACGGCCGCCGCCCCGTTGCGCGGCGTGCCTTCCGCACCGCCCGCGGTGACGTCCAGCGCGATACCGACCGACCTCCCGGACGACCGGTACTTCAACCGTGAACTGTCCTGGTTGGACTTCAACGCCCGCGTGCTCGCACTGGCCGAGGACTCCTCGCAGCCGCTGCTGGAGCGCGCGAAGTTCCTCGCGATCTTCGCCTCGAACCTGGACGAGTTCTACATGGTCCGGGTCGCGGGCCTGAAGCGGCGCGCGGAGACCGGTCTGTCGGTGCGCAGCGCGGACGGGCTCACGCCGCAAGAGCAGCTCGTGTCGATCTCCAAGCGCACCCAGGAACTCGTGGAGCAGCACGCCCGCACGTTCCTCGACCACATCCGGCCGGGCCTGGAAGAGCACCGGATCAGCATCGTGACGTGGGGCGACCTCACGGACTACGACCGGCTGAGGCTCTCCAACTACTTCAGCGAGCAGGTGTTCCCGGTCCTGACGCCGCTCGCGGTCGACCCGGCGCACCCGTTCCCCTACATCTCCGGGCTGTCGCTGAACCTCGCCGTGACCGTGCGCGATCCCGAGGGCGGCGGCGAGCGGTTCGCCCGTGTGAAGGTGCCGGACAACGTGCCGCGCCTCGTGCGGGTGGAAGGGGACCGGTCCTCCACTTCCGCGACGTTCCTGCCGCTGGAGGAACTCATCGCCGCGCACCTGGGCGAGCTGTTCGCCGGCATGGAGGTCATCGAGTGCCACGCGTTCCGGGTGACGCGCAACGCGGACCTCGAGGTCGAGGAGGACCGCGACGAGGACCTGTTGCAGGCGCTGGAACGCGAGCTCGCACGGCGCCGGTTCGGTCCGCCGGTGCGCCTGGAGGTCGCCGACGACATGACCGAGCACATGCTCGAACTGTTGTTGCGGGAGATGGAGGTCGACCCGCACGACGTCGTGACCGTGCCCGGCCTGCTCGACCTGTCGTGCCTGTGGCAGCTCTACGGCATCGACCGCAAGACGTTGAAGGACCCTGCGTTCGTGCCGGCGACGCACCCGGCGTTCGGTGAGCGCGAGACGCCGAAGAGCGTTTTCGCGACGCTGCGCGAGGGCGACGTGCTCGTGCACCACCCGTACGACTCGTTCTCCACGTCCGTGCAGCGCTTCATCGAGCAGGCCGCGGCCGACCCGCACGTGCTCGCCATCAAGCAGACGCTGTACCGCACCTCCGGTGACTCGCCCATCGTGGACGCGCTGATCGACGCGGCCGAGGCGGGCAAGCAGGTCGTGGCGCTGGTGGAGCTGAAGGCGCGCTTCGACGAGCAGGCGAACATCAAGTGGGCGCGGGCGCTGGAGAAGGCGGGCGTGCACGTCGTCTACGGCCTGGTGGGCCTGAAGACGCACTGCAAGACGTCGCTCGTGGTGCGCCAGGAGGGCTCGACGATCCGCCGCTACTGCCACATCGGCACCGGCAACTACAACCCGAAGACCGCGCGGTTGTACGAGGACGTGGGCATCCTGACGGCCGAGCCGACGATCGGCGCGGACCTCACCGACCTCTTCAACGTGCTGACCGGCTATGCGCGCCAGGACGAGTACCGCGCGCTGCTCGTCGCGCCCTACGGCGTCCGCAAGGGAATCGTCGACCGGATCAACTCCGAGATCGAGCGCGCGCAGGCCGGCGAGCCCTCCGGCGTGCGCATCAAGGTGAACTCGCTCGTGGACGAGCAGGTCATCGACGCGCTGTACCGGGCTTCTCAGGCGGGTGTGCCCGTCGACGTGGTCGTGCGCGGCATCTGCGGCCTGAAGCCGGGCGTCAAGGGGCTGTCGGAGAACATCCGGGTGCGGTCGATCCTGGGCCGGTTCCTGGAGCACTCGCGCGTCTTCCACTTCGTCGCCTGCGACGAGTACTGGATCGGCAGCGCGGACATGATGCACCGCAACCTGGACCGCCGCGTCGAGGTGGCCCTGCGCGTGGCCGACCCGCGCCTGACCAAGCAGCTGGGCGACATGTTCGAGTCCGCGCTCGACCCGCACACGCGCTGCTGGGTCCTGCGCTCTGACGGAGAATGGGAGGCCTCGCCTTCGGACGGCTCGTCCGTGCGGGACCACCAGATGGAACTGCTGCACAGGCACGGAGCTCTTGGGTGATCAAAGCTGCTGGGGCGGTGCTCTGGCGCGATGCCGACGGTGACGTCGAAGTCGCGGTGGTGCACCGCCAGCGTTATGACGACTGGTCCCTGCCGAAAGGCAAACTCGACCACGGAGAGACGATTCCGGCCTGCGCGGTGCGCGAGATAGAGGAGGAGACGGGCTTCTCCTGTGTCCTCGGCCGCCATCTCCGGCAGGTGTCGTATTCGGTGAAAGGCGTACCGAAGACGGTCGACTACTACTCCGCTCAGGCCGTTTCCGGTTCGTTCGTCCCCAATGAAGAGGTCGATCTGCTGCGGTGGCTGCCGATCGCCCAGGCGTCCGAACTGCTGACTTATGAACCGGACCGCGAGGTGCTGGCCGAGTTCGCCCGCCTGCCCGCGGACCTGCTGGTCGTTCTGCTGGTGCGGCACGCGAAGGCCGGTAAGCGGTCGGAGTGGAACGGTGACGACGACCTCCGCCCGCTCTCAGACGCGGGCTGGCGCCAGGCAGCGGCGCTGCGCGCCATGTTGCCCCTGTGGGCACCGGTGCGCGTCCACACGGCGCCCAGGGTGCGTTGCGTGGACACCGTGCGAGGCGTGGCCGAGGACCTGGACGTGGAGATCGCCGAGGAGGTGCGCCTGTCGGAGGAGGGCTACTGGCCCGACCCGGACGCCGGCCTCGTGCGGCTGCTGGAGGTCGCCGCTCTGGAGGGCCGTGCCGTCCTCTCCTCGCAGGGAGGCGTGATTCCGTCCGTCGTGCAGTCGCTGGCCGAAATGGGCGGGCTGCGGCTCGAGGAGATCCCCTGCAAGAAGGGCAGCACGTGGGTGCTGGCCTTCACCAGGCCGTTCGGCACCTGGTCCACTTCGGACTCGCCTTCGCGCTGGCCAACCCTGGTGTCGGCGCACTACCTGCCCTCCGCGCTGGCACGACCATGATTTTGGCCGCTGCTCCGCAGACGGCGGCGAGTTCGCCGGGAAGTCGGTCGTCCAGCCGCCGCTTCGGCCCGATCGCCTGCGGCGGTTGACCCGAAGAGGCGACTGGACGACCGACGCGAACTCGCGGGTCCGGTGCGGGGGCAAAGATCGCCTGGACCCCCAATAGAAATAACGCTTTCCCGCCTGCGTATGGCGCTGACGCAAGCGAATCCCGCAAACGCGGAAGGCCCCGGCGTGCGCACGCCGGGGCCTTCCGCGTTGTTGCTGAAGTGCTGAAGTGACGCAGCCTCCCTCAGGAGGCCCGTCTCACTTCTTCTTGGCAGCCGTCTTGCGAGCAGCCGGCTTCGCAGCCGCGGTCTTCGCGGCGGGCTTGGCAGCGGCGGTCGTCTTGGCAGCAGCCGGCTTGGCAGCGGCCGTGGCGCGCTTGGCCGGAGCCTTGGCAGCGGCCGTCTTGGTGGCGGCGGCCTTCGTGGCGGTCGCCTTCGCGGGCGCCTTGGCAGCAGCAGCGGGCTTCGCCGCGGCCGTGGTGGTGCGACGGGTCGCGGGCGCCTTGGTGGCGGCCGCGGCCGTGCGGGTGCGCGTCGTCGTGGTCGTCGCGCGGGTCGTCGCGGCCTTGGTCGCCGGAGCCTTGGTAGCCGCGGGCTTCGCGGCAGCAGCGGCGGCGGGCTTCGCGGCGGCCTTGGCAGCAACGGCCTTCGGCAGCTTCTTCGCACCGCTGATGACGTCCTTGAACGTCGAGCCGGGGCGGAACGCGGGCACGTTGGTCTTCTTGACCTTCACGGTCTCGCCCGTGCGCGGGTTGCGCGCGGTGCGAGCCGCACGGGCGCGCTTCTCGAAGACGCCGAAGCCCGTGATGTTGACCTTCTCGCCCTTGTTGACGCTGCGGACGATCACGTCCACGAGGCCGTCAACAGCAGCACCGGCGGTCTTCTTGTCTCCAAGGCGCTCGGCGAGCGCCTCGATGAGCTGGGCCTTATTCACCGTCAGTCCCTCCCAGGACGCTCACGGCCCTAAGAGAGCGGGCCGACTAGAACGCAACGGTAGGCCCAAAACGCGAGAAATACCAATCGCCACGCCAGATTTTTCGTTGTGGCGTGGCTAATTGCGCCCCTTCGAGGGACAGGAGGCGCCGGATTCGCCCCTCTCAAGGGGAGAATCCGGCCCCCTCTCAGACCGCCGGAAGCGGATCCGTTGTGGGCAACCAAGTCTGGCGATTGCCCTCGAATGCGCTGATCTCGGGCTCGTGGCGCAACGTCAAAGCGATGTCGTCGAGGCCCTCGAGAAGGCGCCAGCGGGTGTAGTCGTCGATCTCGAACGGGGCTACCAAGTCCTTGGCGCGAACGGTCTTGTCGGTGAGGTCCACGGTGACCGGCGTGCCGGGTTCGGACTCCAGCACCTTCCACAGCAGCTCGACATCGGACTGGCTGCACTGCGCCGCCACGAGCCCCTGCTTGCCGGAGTTGCCCCGGAAGATGTCCGCGAACCGGGACGAGACGACGACGCGGAAGCCGTAGTCCATCAACGCCCAGACGGCGTGTTCACGAGAGGACCCGGTGCCGAAGTCAGGGCCCGCAACGAGGACGCTGCCCGCCTTGAAGGGCTCCTGGTTGAGGATGAAGTGCTCGTCCCCGCGCCAGGCGGCGAAGAGCCCGTCCTCGAACCCGGTGCGGGTCACGCGCTTGAGGTAGACGGCCGGGATGATCTGGTCGGTGTCCACGTTGGACCTGCGCAGCGGCACACCGACGCCCGTGTGGGTGGTGAAGGCATCCATGGTCAGTTCTCCAGGTCTGCGGGGGCCGACAGGGTGCCGCGCACGGCCGTGGCGGCGGCGACGAGCGGGGACACGAGGTGCGTCCGGCCGCCCTTGCCCTGCCTGCCCTCGAAGTTGCGGTTCGAGGTCGACGCGCTGCGCTCGCCGGGCGCGAGCTGATCCGGGTTCATGCCAAGGCACATCGAGCAGCCGGCCTGCCGCCACTCGGCGCCAGCGTCGAGGAACACCTTGTCCAGGCCCTCGTCCTCCGCCTGCTTGCGCACCCGCATCGAACCGGGGACGACCAGCATCCGTACTCCTGAAGCGACGTGCTTCCCCTTGATGACGTCCGCCGCGGCGCGCAGGTCCTCGATGCGCCCGTTGGTGCAGGAGCCGAGGAACACCGTGTCCACGCGGATGTCGCGCAGTGGCGTGCCGGCCTCGAGGCCCATGTACGTCAGCGCCTTCTCGGCGGCCACGCGCTCGTTCTCGTCCGCGATCTTCTCGGGGTCGGGGATGTTCGCGCTCAGGGGCAGGCCCTGGCCGGGGTTCGTGCCCCACGTGACGAACGGGGTGAGCTCCGTCGCGTCGATGTGCACTTCCGCGTCGAAAGTCGCGTCGTCGTCGGTGCGCAGCGTCTTCCAGTATTCGACGGCCGCGTCCCAGTCCGCGCCGGACGGTGCGTGCGGACGTCCCTCGATGTAGTCGAAAGTCGTGTCGTCCGGTGCGATCATGCCGGCGCGGGCGCCCGCCTCGATCGACATGTTGCAGACCGTCATGCGCGCTTCCATCGACAGCGCCTCGATGGCGTCGCCGCGGTACTCGAGCACATAGCCCTGCCCGCCACCGGTTCCGATCTTCGCGATGACGGCGAGGATGATGTCCTTCGCCGTGACGCCCTCGCCGAGTGCGCCGTTGACGTTGATGGCCATCGTCTTGAACGGGCGCAGCGGCAACGTCTGCGTCGCCATCACGTGCTCCACCTCGGACGTGCCGATGCCGAACGCGAGCGCGCCGAACGCACCGTGGGTGCTCGTGTGGCTGTCGCCGCACACCACCGTCATGCCCGGCTGCGTGAGGCCGAGCTGCGGGCCGACCACGTGGACGATGCCCTGCTCGAAGTCCCCCATCGGGTGCAGCCGCACGCCGAACTCCGCGCAGTTGCGCCGAAGCGTCTCAACCTGCGTGCGCGACACGAGATCCGCGATGGGCTTGTCGATGTCGACGGTCGGAACGTTGTGATCCTCGGTGGCGATCGTGAGATCGGCCCTGCGCAGCTTGCGGTTGGCAAGGCGGAGCCCGTCGAACGCCTGGGGGCTGGTGACTTCGTGCAGCAGGTGGAGGTCGATGTAGAGCAGGTCCGGCTCCGCGCCACTTCCGTGGCGCACAACGTGTGCCTCCCACACCTTCTCCGCGAGCGTGCGGCTCATCGCGACATCTCCCACATCATGGACGCGCCGACAGATCTGGACTTCTCACTGTCTGGGAAGTTAGTATCGGCTTGTGGGACAGCATAGCGGGATCGGCGTGCTGGACAAGGCAGTGGCCGTGTTGAACGCCGTAGCAAAAGATCCTTGTGGCCTGGCCGAGTTGTGCAACCGCACCGGCCTCCCGCGAGCGACCGCACACCGCCTGGCCGTAGGCCTGGAAGTGCACCGGTTGCTGCGCCGGGGCTCCGACGGCCGCTGGCGTCCAGGCGCGGCTCTGGCCGAACTGGCGGGCGGCGCGACGGACCCGTTGCTGGACGCCGCCTCCTCCGTCCTGCCGCGCCTGCGCGACATCACGGGCGAAAGCGTGCAGCTCTACCGCCGCGACGGCATGCAGCGAGTCTGCGTCTCGTCAGCAGAACCCCCTTCGGGCCTGCGAGACACAGTCCCGATCGGCTCGAGGCTCCCGATGACAGCGGGCTCAGGCGCCAAGGTCCTGGCGGCCTGGTCGGACCCAGGCACCCAACGCGCGGTCCTGGCCGACGCCGTCTACGGCGAACGCACCCTCCTGGAAGTCCGCCGCCGAGGCTGGGCCCAAAGCGTGGCAGAACGAGAACCAGGCGTGGCCTCAGTCTCAGCCCCGGTAAGGGACTCCGCAGGCGCCGTAGTGGCAGCAGTCTCAGTCTCAGGCCCGATCGACCGCATGGGCCGCCGCCCAGGGGCCCGCTGGGCAGCAGACCTACTGGCAGCAGCAGAGGCCCTGCAAAGCCGCCTCTAAAGCACCAACGCCCAACACAGGCCGTCCTCCACCAGGAGGGCGGCCTGTGCGCACTTCACCCCACGACACGCCGCCCACCCCAAACGACACGCCGCAAGCCCATCTCAACAGACACAAGCCCAAACGGCCCAACACAACCGCACCGAAGCCCGTGACCCACGCAACGAGCCCAAATGGCAACAACAAACCAAAGATTACGAACTCAAGCCCATTGGTGAGGTACGCAACAAAGGAACCCCGAATAGCCCCAACCCGCCCGGCCCGCCCGATGCGAAGCGAGGGGGGCACCCATTCGCAAGCGAAGCGAAGCGCACACCGCAAGGCACTGGACACACTCACGCCGGGGGTCCGGGGGCGGAGCCCGCCGGCTGGGGGTCTGGGGGCTCGGCCCCCAGAGGACACAGACGAAAGAGGCCTGTCTGCGCACTCCGCAGACAGGCCTCTGACACCTCTGTAGCCCCGAAGGGATTCGAACCCTCGCTACCGCCTTGAGAGGGCGGCGTCCTAGGCCGCTAGACGACGGGGCCCTAGAACTTCTTGCTGGTTGAACCTTATCAGATCACTCTGTCCGGTCCAAATCCGGCTATTCAGTTCTTTTTACTGCTGGGTCTTGCTTTAGGTCTTACATTTTCAGCAGCTCCGGAAGCGTACCCGAGGGTAGTTCTTCCTTCGCAGCTGGGGTACCAGGACTCGAACCTAGACTAACTGAACCAGAATCAGTCGTGCTGCCAATTACACCATACCCCATTGGCTTTCACGATCGACTTCGTTGCCCCGCGGGAGTTCCGAGGTCCTCGTTGCTGCCGAGAGAAATACTAGACCACGCCCCCGGCAGAAGTGAAATCGGCCCCCACCTGAACGCATCCGCGCAGGTGGGGGCCGGTCTCGAAGGTGAACTCAGGCGCTGGCGGTGGAGAGCTCGCACACGAGGAGCTCGGGCAGTTCCGCGAGCGTCGTGATGGACGACAGGCCCGCGGGCAGTGAGCCGCCGGTGGGGCCGATGCGGTTGATCCACACTCCGTGCATTCCGGCGTCCCGTGCGCCGATGGCGTCGGCGTGCAGCCGGTCTCCCACGTGAACGGTGTCGCCGGGCGGGACGCCCAGGGCCAGGCACGCGGTGTGGAAGATCACGCGGTCCGGCTTGGCGCAGCCCACCTCGCCGGCGATCAGGACGGCGTCGAAGTACTCGGCGAGGCCGAGCTGGGCGATCTTCACGCGCTGGTGGCGACCCGACGCGTTGCTGATCGCGGCGATCGGGAGGCCTGTCGCGCGCAGCCAGTCGAGCATCGGGATCGCGTCCGGGAACAGGCACCAGCCGGCGGAGAGGACCTCCTGGCGGCCGAGTTCGCGGCGGGTCGCTTCCTCCAGCGACAGCTCCTCGCCGAGCGCGGCGAAGAAGGCCTGCGTGCGGATGTTGCGCATCTGCTCGTACTGGAGCTCGCCGGCGAGCTGGCGGGAGACGTGGTCGTCGGTGATCCTCTGCCACAACGACCAAGCGTCGGCGTTACCGACCATCGAGGCCAACGCGGCTCGCGAAGAAGCGCTGTAGTCGACAAGTGTGTCGTCGACGTCCAGGCACACAGCGCGGATCTCGCCGGTTCTCTTACGCGTGAAAGTCGGGGACGCAGTTGTCACTCCGGAAGGTTAGGTGCGAGGGGCCCTCGTCCGATTCGGCTAACGAGGTGATTCCTCTAGGTCCTTGCACGATCAAGCGGACCTTGAGGCCCCGAACGAACCAGTGACACTCCTCCGAGCGCCGAATGCAATCGGCCGGTCGAGTGTTGTTCGGCGGCGTGATGATCTCCGGCGCGGGCGACGGCGCGGCGAGCGCGGCACTCTAGCTCGCACAACGACATTTCGCACCTGTCGCAACCTTTTCGAGGCCTGGCCCACCAGACCGTCCACATTAGACGGACCCGAACGAGAGCCACGCCACTCGGTACCCGCTTGACGCGCATCGCGATCACGAGCATGCTGAGTTTATTCAACACCGGTTGAAAAGAGGGGATCGACATGGAGAGGACGACCTGTCTCGTCGTCGGCGGCGGACCTGCCGGAATGGTGCTGGGACTGCTCCTGGCCCGCGGTGGCGTCGAGGTCACGGTGCTCGAGAAGCACGGTGACTTCCTGCGCGACTTCCGCGGCGACACGGTGCACGCGTCGACGCTCACGCTGCTGGACGAACTGGGGCTCGGTCCGGCGTTCGCGCAGGTGCCGCACCAGGACGTCGACAAGATCGAGGCGCTGCTCGACGGCGGTGTCAAGGCCACGATCGCCGACCTGTCGCGGCTGCCCGGCCCGAACAAGCGCATCGCGATGGTGCCGCAGTGGGACTTCCTGGACCTGCTGGCGGACGCGGGCAGGCTCGAGCCGACGTTCACGCTGCGGATGAACACCGAGGTCACCGAGATCACCAGGAGCGGCAACAAGGTCACGGGCGTGAAGTACCGGGATCGCGTCGACGGGCACGAGGGCGAGTACGCCGCCGACCTCGTCGTCGCGGCCGACGGGCGGAGCTCGATCCTGCGCGCGGCCGTGGAACTCCCGGTCTACAGCTTCGGCGCGCCGATGGACGTGTGGTGGTTCCGCTTGCCTCGCAACGAAAGCGACGCCGTCAAGGGCGGCGCCGGCAGGTTCAGCGCCGGCAGCGCGCTCGTCCTCATTCCACGCGGCGACTACTTCCAGTGCGCCTTCCTGATCCGCAAGGGGACGGACCAGGCGGTGCGTGCCCAGGGAATCGAGAAGTTCCGCGAACGCGTCGTCACGCTCGTCCCGTGGCTCGCGGACCGGGTCGGCCACATCACCGACCTCGACGAGGTGAAGCTGCTGGACGTGAAGCTGGACAGGTTGCGCCAGTGGCACGTCGACGGGCTGCTGTGCATCGGTGACGCGGCGCACGCGATGTCACCGGTCGGCGGCGTCGGCATCAACCTGGCCGTGCAGGACGCGGTGGCGGCGGCGACCCTGCTCGCCAAGCCGTTGAAGGAGGGCCGGGTCACGAACGCGACGCTCGCGAAGGTGCGCGGGCGCAGGCTCTTCCCGACCGTGGTGATCCAGACCATGCAGCGGGTGATCCACCGGCTGTTCCTCGGCCGCAAGCTCAACAGCACCGAGACGGTCTCCAGCGCGGGCATGCCGTTGCCGCTCAAGATCGTGCAGAAGCTGCCGTTCCTCCAGGCGGTTCCGGCCTACGTGGTCGCGATCGGCCCGCGCCCCGAGCACGCGCCCGATTTCGCCAGGAGGGACCCGCAGACCATCGTCAGGTCGTGACGAACGCCTCGGAGCTCTCGCCGAGCACCATCGCCACGGCGTGGGCGCGGTCACGGGCGCCCAGCTTGCGCAGGATCGCCTTCACGTGGGTCTTCACGGTGTCGTTGCTGATGAAGAGCCGCTGGGCGATGCGGGCGTTGTCCATGCCCTTCGCCATCTCGGCCAGCACGTCGAACTCCCGCGCCGACAGCCGGCCGAGCGACGCGGGAGGCGGCATCCGCGCGGGCAGGCGCACGAGCGACCCCACCCGCGCGTCGATCGTGGCCGGAGCACCCCGCACCGCGGCCGCGATCAGCGGCAACAGCTCGGCCACGGGCGAGGTCTTCAGCAGGTAGGCCACCGCGCCGGCGTCGAGCGCCGCGCGGGCCCAGCTCGGACTGTCCGCATTGGACAACACGACCACGCGGGCGCCCGGCCGGTACTGCGCCGTGTCCCGCACGGTGCGCAGCGGTCCGGCGCCCGGCACGTCGAAGTCCGTGACGACCAGGTCCACCAGGGTGCCGCGCAGGCTGCGCGCAGCCTCGGCCACGGTGTGGGCGATGCCCACAACGCGGAAGCAGTGCGTGCGGTGCAGTGAGAGCCGCAGCCCTTCGGTGATGAGCTGCGATCCGTCGACCAGCAACACACGGGTGGACGCCAGGTCCGTCATGACACCGGGAAGTTACTCGCGGGTACCCGGATGCGTAACCTGCCGGACGCCGGATTGCTCCGTACGGCTACCTATTTGCGACCGGATTGGTGAGCGTGCCAAGGCCGTCCACAGTCACGGAGACCGTCTGTCCGGCCCTCATCGGCCCGACACCGGCCGGCGTGCCGGTCAGGATCAGGTCGCCCGGCAGCAGCGTCATGATGCCGGACACGTACTCCACGAGTGACGGAATGTCGTGCACCATCAACGAAGTACGGCCGTCTTGTTTGACTTCCCCGTCAACTTCGGTGACGACTCGGACGTCGGACGGGTCGAAGTCGGTCTCGATGAACGGACCCAACGGGCAGAACGTGTCAAAACCCTTGGCACGCGTGAACTGCACGTCCTTCTTCTGCAGGTCGCGCGCCGTGACGTCGTTGGCGATCGTGTAACCCATGATCACACCGGCGGCCTTGGCCTTGGGCACGTCGCGGCACGGCTGGCCGATGATGACGGCCAGCTCGCCCTCGAAGTCGACGCGCTCGGACACGGCCGGGAGCTTGATCTCGACGTTCGGGCCGACCACCGACGTGTTGGGCTTGAAGAACAGCAACGGCTCCGCGGGCACCTCGTTGCCGAGTTCCTTCGCGTGGTCGGCGTAGTTCCGGCCCACACCAATGATCTTGGTGGGCAGGATGGGTGCGAGCAGCCTCACGTCCGCCAACGGCCACTTCCGGCCGGTGAACGTGGGCGTGCCGAAGGGGTGTTCGGCGATTTCCGCGGCCTCGTCGCCTTGAACGGCGACGAAGGCCACGCCAGCAGGATGAGCAATTCGGGCGATGCGCACACAGTCAGTTTACGAGGTCAGCCGCTTCTCATGGACTTGTGCACCAGCGCGTCACACAACGCCAGCCAGGAGGCCTCGACGATGTTCCCGTGCACACCCACCGTCGTCCACTCCCGCTCGCCGTCGGTCGACTCCACCAGTACGCGCGTCACGGCATCCGTACCGGGATGCTCGGTGAGGATGCGCACCTTGTAGTCGGCCAGCTCCACGGTGTCCAACCAGGACAGGTGCGGCAGCAACGCCTTGCGCAGCGCCGCGTCCAGGGCGTGCACGGGCCCGATGCCCTCGGCGGTGGCGATGACGCGCTCCTCCGCCACGTGCACCTTGACCGTGGCCTCGGACACGATCTCGCCGTCCGACCGGTGGTCGAGCACGACCCGGTAGGACTCCAGCGTGAACGGAGGAGGAGTGTCCAGTTCGGACAGCTCGGAGCGCAGCAGGAGTTCCATCGACGCGTCGGCGGCCTCGAACGACCAGCCCTTCGCCTCCAGGTCCTTCACGCGCTTCAACGCGCTGCCGACCTCGGTCCCCCGGCCGGCCAGGTCGAGCCCGAACTCACGTCCCTTGAGTTCGATGCTCGCCCGACCGGCCATCTCGGTGACCAGCACCCGCATGTCGTTGCCGACGGTGTCCGGATCGATGTGGTTGTACAGCTCCGGATCCACCTTGATCGCGCTCGCGTGCAGACCCGCCTTGTGGGCGAATGCTGACGACCCGACATAAGCCTGGTGGGTGTCGGGTGCGATGTTCGCGATCTCGGCCAACGCATGGGAGACACGGGTGAGCTCGGCCAGTGCTCCGATCGGGAGCACCTCCATGCCGAGTTTGGTCACGAGGTTTCCCACGACGGCGAACAGGTCCGCATTGCCTGCTCGCTCGCCATAACCATTGGCGGTGCACTGAACGTGCGTCGCGCCCGCCTGAACGGCCGCGAGGGTGTTCGCCACCGCGCAGGACGTGTCGTCCTGGCAGTGGATTCCTACTCGGAAACCGGTCTTCGCGACGACCTCCGCGACCGTCTCCGCGAGCTCCAGCGGCAACTGCCCGCCGTTCGTGTCGCACAGCACGACGACGTCCGCGCCACCCTCCACAGCGGACTCGAGCACGCGCAGGCTCGTGTCCGGCGAGAACGCGTACCCGTCGAAGAAGTGCTCGGCGTCGAGGAAGACGCGCCTTCCGTGATCTTTCAAGAACCGGACGGTGTCGCGCACCATCTTCAGGTTCTCCGCGGCGTCCGTGCGCAGCGCGCGCTCGATGTGCCTGAGGTCCGACTTGGCCACCAGCGTCACCACCGGCGCCTGCGAGTCGAGCAACGCCTTGACCTGCGGGTCTTCCTCGACCTTGACCCCGGCCTTGCGCGTCGCCCCGAACGCGACCAGCTTGGCGTGCTTCAACTCCAGGTCACCGGCCGCCGCACGAGCGAAGAACTCCGTGTCCTTCGGCATGGCGCCGGGCCAGCCGCCCTCGATGAACCCGACGCCGAGCCCGTCCAGCAGCCGCGCGACCGCGAGCTTGTCCGTGACGGAGTACGAAATGCCCTCACGTTGTGCGCCATCGCGCAACGTCGTGTCGTAGACGTGGAATGCGTCGGTCGGGCCGGCCATCGGGGTCATCTCCTCATCCGGGCAAACAAAAAGACCCCCCGCGGGATGCGAGAGGTCTGCGCGTCGGGTGCCAGGGGCGGCAACTACCCGACGCGCTCGTCAATAATGATGGCGATGTGCTGAACCATGTCCCGGATGCTGCCACAGCTCAGCGCGGCGTACCAAGCGACGGGAGGAAATCTCCCACTATCTGGTCACGGGTTCACGCCTGTGACAGGGCGCGAGCCGACCACCTGCACGGCCCGCTCGCACCCCGGCCCGCGAGTCAGCTCCCAGCCAGGAACCTCGCGAACGCCTCGATCGAAGCCGCGTTGCGAGGCGACTCCACCAACGCCGCATAAGGCAACGAGAAGAACCGCTTCCCCTTCACGGCAGGCGAGTTGGCCAGCGGCGCGAACCCCTCCAGGAAAGCCTGCTTCTGCTCGGGGGTGTTCGCCTCCCCGTCCGCGTAATCCACGATGAGCACGACCTCGGGATCACGCTGCACCACGGTCTCCCAGTTGACCGTCGTCCAGCTGTCGTTCAGGTCCCCGAAGATGTTGTCCCCGCCGGCCTTGGCGATGATGTCCTGCGGCGCCGCGTTCTTCCCGGACGTGAACGGCTGGTCCTGCCCGCTGTCGTAGAGGAACACCTTCGGCCGCGGCTTCCCGGCCATCAAGCGGCCGGCGTCGGCGATCTGCTCCTGGTAGGTCCTCACCAGTTCCTCGGCCTTGGCCTCGACGCGGAAGATCTTCCCGAGGTTGCGCAGGTCCGTGTACAGCGCGTCCAGCGCGGGCATGATCCCCCGCTGCTTCCCGACGCCGTTGCGGCACGCCTCGGTCAGCTGGTAGGTCCCGATCCCCAGGGTCTTCAACGCGTCCGGGGTGAAGCCGGTGCTCTCGCTGAACCCGTAGTTCCAGCCGGCGAAGACCAGGTCCGCGTTCGCGCCCTGCACGACCTCCTTGGAGACGAGATCGGACAGGTGCTTCACGCTCTCGAAGTCGGCCTTCCAGGGCGAGGTGCGCACGTCGACGGTGTCCACGCCGGAGACGATGTAGCCCGCCATCCGGTCCTTCAGCCCCAGCGCGAACATCAACTCCGTGATGCCGGTGTCGTTGGTGACCACTTTGGACGGAATCTCGTCGAACGTGACCTGCTGGCCGCAGTTCGTGATCGTCACCGGGTCGGACGCGGAGGGTTCCTGGGCGACCGTGGCGCCGCAGCCGGAAACCAGCAGCACAGCGGCTAGGACAACGGTTCTCAAGGGGTGACCTCCTGGTCGAACAGGAGCTGTGGCACTCCCGTTGTGGGGTGAGCGACCACGTGCGCGGTGACGTGGAAAACCTTGGCTATCAGCTCGGGGACCAGGACTTCGGCCGGTGTGCCGGACGCGACCACGCGGCCCTCGTCCAGGACGTACAGGCGGTCGCAGTAGGACGCGGCGAGGTTCAGGTCGTGCAGGACGGTGAGCACGGTGATGCCCAGTCCGCGCGCGAGCCCGAGTACGTCCAGCTGGTGGCGGATGTCGAGGTGGTTCGTCGGCTCGTCCAGCACGAGCACGTGCGGTTCCTGGGCGATCGCGCGGGCGATGAGCACGCGCTGGCGCTCGCCGCCGGAGAGGCTGAGGAAGCTGCGCGAGGCGAGGTGCGACACGTCCACCGTGGCCAGCGCGTCGGACACCACCCGCGCGTCACGGACCGGATCGCGGTCGTGCGGCAGGCGGCCCATCTCCACGACCTCGGCGACCGTGAAGTCGAACTCGACCTGCGACTCCTGGGTCAGAGCGGCGAGGTGGCGGGCAACGAAGTGTCGCTTGTGGACGTTCTCACCGTCGAGCACGACGGTGCCCGCGTCCGGCTTCAGCGCCCGGTACACGCAGCGCAACGTCGTGGACTTGCCACTGCCGTTGGGGCCGACGATGCCGACGACCTCGGCCGAGGCGTGCAACGTGATGTCGGAGACGATGTTCCGGACGGTGACGCCGGTGAGCTCGACCCGCATCAGCTGCCTCCGAAGACGTAGGACCTGCGGCGCATCAGGAAGATGAAGCACGGCACGCCGAGCGCGGCGGTGATGACGCCGAGCGGCAGTTCCTCCGGCGCCGCGAGCATCCGCGCGGCCACGTCGACCCACACCAGGAACGAGGCCCCGGCCAGCGGTGCGAGGGCGAGCACCTTGCGGTGGTCGGCGCCCACGACCATGCGCGTCAGGTGCGGCAGCATCAGCCCGACGAACCCGACGGCGCCGCTGACCGCCACCAGCACGCCGGTCATGGCCGCGGTGACGATGAACAGGTGCGTGCGGAACCGGTTCACGGCCACGCCGAGCGTGGTCGCGGTCTCGTCGCCCATCGCCATCGCGTTGAGCTGCCGCGCCTTGGTCGCCAGGTAGACGATGCCCGCCGCGGTCATCACGGCGGCGACGGGCAGCGACTGCCAGTTCGCGCCGCCGAGGCTGCCGAGCAACCAGAACATGGCGGCCCGCGCCGCCTCACCACGCGGCGCCTGGAACACCAGCAGCATCGCCACGGCGGAGAACCCGTACGCCAGCGCGGTTCCGGTCAGCACCAGCCGCAACGGTGTGAGCCCTCGGCTCGTGCGCGCGGTGATGTAGACCAGTGCGGTGGCGCCGAGGCCGGTCAGGAACGCCCCCACGGACAGCGCGTAGACGCCGAGACCGGAGAGCACCCCGAGCGTCGCCACGGCCGTCGCGCCCACGCTCGCACCCGAAGAGATGCCGAGCACGTACGGGTCCGCCAGCGCGTTGCGGACCATCGCCTGGATCGCCACACCGACGGTGCTCAGGCCCGCGCCCACGACGGCGGCCAGCAGGACGCGGGGAAGGCGGATGTCCCAGACGATGTGGTACTGCCCGGCGAGACCCGCCGGGATCGTGCCGCCGGTGAACGCCTCCCAGAGCAGGTCGGCGGTGACGCCGAACGGAACGGAGACGGGGCCGAGCGCGACGCCCGCCACGATGCTGACGACGAGCACGCCGACGAGCGCGCCGATCTTGGAGATCACTTGGTCCTTCCCGCAGTCCACGGCGGAATCGGAAACACAGGCCGGCCGTGTGCGGGTGTTCGGGCTCGTCCTCACGAGGAGGCCTACCGTTGCGGGTCAGCGCCGGACTTCGACCGGACTTCCCCCACGCACGACTGAGGTGACCCTACCTGCGAAAACAGGAAGTTCGGAAATTCTGGGGGTGTGATGTCGATCCAGCCCGCGCCTGTTCGACCTGTGGACGTCAGCGAGGAAGACACCGAGCAGGGAGACACACCGTGAAGTACATGTTGATCATGCGCGCCACCGACGAGGGCTACGCGAACATGGGCGAGCTCGACTTCGACAAGATGCTGGAGACGATCGGCGCGTTCAACGAGGAGCTGATCCGCGCCGGTGTCCTGCTGGCCGCGGAGGGCCTTTCCGAGGCGTCCGAAGGCATCGTCGTCGACTACTCCGCCGAACCCCCGGTCGTCACGGACGGCCCGTACGGCGAGACCAAGGAGCTGTTCAACGGCTTCTACCTGCTCAACGTCTCCTCGAAGGAAGAGGCGGTCGAGTGGGCCAAGCGCCTGCCGATGACGGGCCCCGGGTTCAAGACCGAGATCCGCCGGGTGCCGTCCATCGACGAGTTCCCGCAGGACAACGAGTGGATCCAGAAGGAGCGCGCGTGGCGTGAGGCCCACGGCCAGCTCTGAAACGCACGCGGGGACCTTTCGTACCGACATGCAGTACGAAAGGTCCCCGCGTGCGGCCAAGCGAGAGTGATCAGCCCGTGCGCACGTTCGACGACACGAGAGCCGCGAGCCTGTCACCGATCGCGTAGGTCTGGCCCGGCGACTGGTGGTCACGCGTGGCGAGGTCGAACGCCACGGAGGCCTCGATCCTGCGTGCCGACTCGCGCTCGCCGAGGTGGTCGAGCAGCAGCGCGACCGACAGCACGGCGGCCGTCGGGTCGGCGATGCCCTGGCCCGCGATGTCCGGTGCCGAACCGTGGACCGGCTCGAACATCGACGGGTTGCGACGAGTCGCGTCCATGTTCCCCGACGCGGCCAGGCCGATGCCACCCGTGACGGCGGCGGCGAGGTCGGTCAGGATGTCGCCGAACAGGTTGTCGGTGACGATCACGTCGTAGCGGGCCGGGTCGGTGACCATGTGAATGGTCGCCGCGTCCACGTGCTGGTAAGCCACGGTGACGTCCGGGTGCTGCAGCGACACCTCCTCGACGACGCGCGACCACAACGAGCCGGCGTGCGTGAGGACGTTCGTCTTGTGCACCAAGGTCAGGTGCCGGCGCGGACGGTTCGACGCACGCGCGAAGGCGTCCCGGACCACGCGCTCGACGCCGAACGAGGTGTTGATCGAGACCTCGGTGGCGATCTCGTGCGGCGTGTCCTTGCGGAGCAGGCCGCCGTTGCCCGCGTACGGGCCCTCGGTGCCCTCGCGCACCACCACCATGTCGATCTCCGGCGGGTCCGCGAGCGGGCTGCGGACACCGGGGTAGAGACGAGCCGGGCGGAGGTTCACGTGGTGGTCGAGTTCGAAGCGCAGCCTCAGAAGCAGGCCCCGCTCCAGAATTCCGCTCGGCACCGACGGGTCGCCGACCGCGCCGAGCAGGATCGCGTCGTGCTGGCGAAGCTCCCCCAGCACCGACTCGGGCAACAACTCTCCCGTGGCGTGCCAGCGCGCCGCGCCGAGGTCGTAGCGAGTGATCTCGGCCGCCGGAACGACCTCGTTGAGGACCTTCAGGGCCTCAGCGATGACCTCGGGCCCGATCCCGTCTCCTGGGATCACTGCGAGCCGCATCCACACACCTCCCAGGTGTCAGTCCCCAATTGGTGGGACTACTTTCCTTCGCGAAAGGCTACCGGCATCGCGGGTGCTCGCCGCATGCCGGACACCCCATCGGGGTGTTATCTCCCGTACTGCGGGACACCCACACGGCCCATATCCAACTTTCGAGTGTCACTCGACCGCAGGAACGGGGTCGCGTCAAGGGGTGACGGCAGGCAGTTCCGGGCCGTGACGAGCCGGGAGGCCCGGTTCCAAACGAAGAACCGGGCCTCCCGTGAAACATCCGATCTAGCGGCTAGTAGGCGCCGCGTCCGCCCGACTTCACCAGGACGACCGACGCGCGGTCGCTGTTGGCGTTGTGGTGGTTGAGCACCAGCAGGCCGTCGGACTTGTCGGCCTTCAGCGAGGCCTCGTTCTTGTTGACGACGAGCGCGGTGCCCGGCTTCGCGAGGTACGAGAGCGCCGCGTCGCCGCCGCCCTGTGCCCACAGACCGGGCTTGAGCGGGTCGAAGGACAGGTTGCGGTCGATCACGTCGATCAGCTTGTTCGCGTTGCCCGGCGCCGGGTAGTAGCCGCCGGTGCCCACGACGTACGAGATGCGGGCCGTGTCCTTCGACGCGTCGATGCCCAGTGCGCTCAGCAGCACCGGCAGGACGACGACGTTGGTGTCCTGGACGTTCGCGTCGACGTCGCCGAACAGGCCGTTCACGCCCTGGATGTCGACGGTCTCGCCCGTCTTCAGGTCCACGGTGGACGCGACCAGCAGGTCGGTGTCGGTCAGGCGGGTCGCGAACACCTCGAAGTCCGCCGTGCCGTCACCGTTGGTGTCGATGTCGACGAACGGGACGGTGTTCTTGCCCAGGTTGTACCAGTTGCCCCAGGTCGCGACACCGAACGCGAGCAGCGCCTCCTCGGGCTTGCCCTGCGCCTTGGCCAGCGGGGCCGTGGACGCCGCGCCGACGTAGCGGAGGTCGCCGCCCTTGGCGGTCTCGTTGAGCGCGCAGTTCTCGGTGACGTTGCGCTTGCAGTCACGCAGCTTCGGCGACTGGGCCTGCAGCTCGAGGACGCTGATCAGCGAGCGGTAGGCCTGCGAGCCGGTGCCCTGGTCGATGCCCTTGCCGGACACGTTCAGCACGGCCTGCTTGTCGTTGCCGCGGAACTTGAGGCTGGACTGGGTCTTGACGTCCGCGACCGGCTTCGGCGCCGAGTAGACCGACAGGCGCAGCGGCACCGTGGCGCCGGAGACCGGCGTGAAGGTCACGCGGCCGGAGGCGTCCGCGAGGAACTGGCGCGGCGTGTCGAGCTGGTTGGCCTCGACCGTTGAGTCGACCGTCTTGCGCAGCGCCTTGGGGTCGTCGATCTTCAGGGTGACCTTGACCTTCGCGACGCCGCGCGGGCTCAGCTTCACCTTGTCCTGCGAGAGCACGTAGCTCACGCCGGGGATCGTCGTGGCCGCGGTGTAGCCGACCTGGTACTCGACGGGCTTCGTCGACTTGTTGACGAGCTTGATGGTCTTGGACTTCGAGACGGCCTTGGCGACCTCGACGACGCCGAAGTTCGCGCTGACGTAACCGTTGTCATCCTCGACGTAGGCGAGGACCTGGTTGTCGATCGCGGACTTGCCGTCCACGCGGCCGGTGCCGACCCGGTTGGGGGCGAAGGTCTTGCCGTTCTCCTTCACGTCCGCACCGGC
Source organism: Lentzea californiensis (assembly GCF_024648825.1). Taxonomy (GTDB): domain Bacteria; phylum Actinomycetota; class Actinomycetes; order Mycobacteriales; family Pseudonocardiaceae; genus Lentzea; species Lentzea californiensis. Next base: position 30,781 of record NZ_JANBBE010000002.1, on the reverse strand, counting down.
GGTGTTCATGATCGAGGCCTTGACCTCCTCGAGCGTCCAGTCCGGGTGCGCCTGGCGGACCAGGGCGGCGATGCCGGCGACGTGCGGGGACGCCATCGACGTGCCGGAGATGACCATGCGGTCGTCGCCGGAACCGACGGCGGCCGACGAGATCGTGTCACCGGGGGCCGCGACGTCCGGCTTGATGGACTGGCCGCGGGTGCCGCGGCTGGTGAACGCGCTCGGGGTGTCCGAAATGGACTGGTCGTACGTCGCCGTCGAGGTGCGCAGGGCACCCGCGAGGCGGACGACCAGCGTGCCCGCGTTCAGGGCCGGGCGCACCGCGTTGGTGGCCGAGCCGGTGAACTGGAACATCGGGATGGCCGCGTTGCCCGCGATGCCGGCCGCGAAGTTCTCCAAAGTGGACGACAGCAGCACACCCAGGCCGCCCGCCGCCTGCACGTTGTTGGCACGGGCACCGGAACCGCAGCGGCGCGTCGCGTCGTTGTCGTCCCACTCCAGCCAGACGAACTTGCCCGCGACCGCGTCCGTGATCGGCTGGCAGCCGTCGAGGTTGCCGGCCTGGGTCAGCTTCACGACCGGCAGTTCCTTGTCGTAGCCGAGGTAGCCGGCGAAGTTCTGGCTGTACTGACCGGGCTTGAGGCCCTGGCCCTTCACCTCGGCGCCGTCGCGCAGCACATACGAGTCGCGCGTGGAGGCGACGGTCAGCGCCTCGGGCGTGTTGCCCGGAGAACCGCCGACGTCGTAGAGGTCGCCGCCGTTGCCCGCGGAGAAGACCGGCATGACGCCGGCCTTGTACAGCTTCTTCACGAAGAGGCTGTCGGGGTCGTCCGGGGCGCCGTAGTCGGAGCCGAGCGACAGGTTGACCACGTCGAGGTGGTCGGAGAAGTCGCCGTCGCCGTCGGGGTCGAGCGACCAGTCGAGCGCCTGCGAGGTGACGTTGGTCGAGCCCTCGCAGCCGAAGACCTTCAGCGCGAAGATCTGGGCCTTCGGCGCGGTGCCGGGGCCGATCTTCATGTCGTTCAGCTTCGCCGCGTCGAGCAAGGTGTAGTCACCCTTGAACGTGCTGCCGTCGGCGTTCTCGCCGAAGCCGGCCGTCGTGCCCGCGACGTGCGAGCCGTGACCGTTGCAGTCGAGGGGGTTCGGGTCCGGCTTCGGCGTGTTGATCGCCGGGTCGGTGCTCTCCCCGTCGTAGTCCTCACCGACGAAGTCGTAACCGCCGACGACCTTCGCGGTCGGGAAGTTCGGGTCCTTCACGCGCGGGTCGACGGCCTTGAACGCCTCGACCGTGCCGGGCCCGCCGAAGTTCGCGTGCGTGTAGTCGACACCGGTGTCGATGATGCCGACGCGGATGTCGTCGCCGAGCTTGCCGTACTGCTGCCAGACGTTGAGCGTCCTGGTGAGCTGGACGGCGTTCGAGTTCTGGCGCTTCTTCGGCACGACCGGGTAGACCGCGAGGACGTCCGCGCGTTGCGCGAGTTCGCGGACCTTCTGCGCGTCGGCCTTCACGACGACGCCGGGGACGCCGTTGGAGGTGCGGTAGAGCTCCAAGGTCCGCGTGTCAGCGCTCTTGAGCTGGCCGACGACCTGGTCCGCGGTGGCGGACACGTCGCTCTTGGCCTGCTTGGCGGCCTGCTTCGCGACTTCCTTGCCCTGGCTCTTCTTCTCGTCGAACGCGTCGACGGCCGGCTTGCGGTCCAGCGCGACGAACGCGGTGACCGCGCCGGTGGCGTTGAGCCTGGGAGAAACCTTGAGGTGCAACGCTTTCGCGTCCAACCCTTGCGCACTCTTCACCGGCTGCGCGAGCGGTTCGCCCTGCGCCTGTGCCGTGGCGGGTGCGATCAGCAAACTGGTGATGGCAGAGAACACCACCAGACTCGATCGTCTCTTCACTACATTGCCCCAACCGAGGTGTGTGCCTTCGACCCGAAGAAACAGTGCCGTGCCCTCTACGGCACCGGGTCAACCTCGTGGGGACGCTAATCGCTGATCGTGTCTCTGCGACTGCCCCGAAAGTATGAATGTGGTCTACGGATAGTTGCCTGTTACGACTTCGTTGTGAACGACGATGGACACGGGAAGGGGACTTTGCCGTCCCCTTCCCGGTTTGTCGTGACTATCCGAAGTCGACGGAACGAACGGTGCGCGCGCCGACGGCGGCACCGATCGGGTCGAGCACCTGGGTGTCGACCGGGCGGTCCACGCGCAGCACCATGACCGCGTCGTCGCCGGTCTGGCTGATCTGCGCGGCCTCGATGTTCACGCCGGCCTCGCCAAGCAGCGTGCCGACCGTGCCCATGACGCCCGGACGGTCCGGGTACTCCAGGAGCAGCACGGTGCCTTCGGCCCTCAGGTCGAAGTTGCGGCCGTTGATGTTCACCAGCTTCTCGACCTGCGCGATGCCGCTGACGGTGCCGGAGACGCTGAAGGTGCTGCCGTCCGCGTGCACGGACTTCACCGTGACGAGGCTGCGGTGGTTCGGGCTCTCGGTCTCCTTGACGAGCTCGACGCTCACGCCCAGGTCGGCGGCGAGGCTCGGCGCGTTCACGAACGTCACCTGCGACTCGACGACCTTGGAGAACACCCCGCGCAGCGCGGCGAGCGGCAGGATCGCGACGTCCTCATTGGACAGTTCGCCGCGGACCTCGACGGTGACGCTGGTCGGGGCCTTGGGCGACAGTGCACTGAGGACGGTGCCGAGCTTCTGCACCAACGGCAGGTACGGGCGGACCTCTTCGCCGACCGCACCGCCCTGGACGTTGACGGCGTCCGGCACGAACTCGCCGGCGAGCGCGAGGATGGTGCTCTTCGCGACGTCGGTGCCCGCGCGGTCCTGCGCCTCGGCCGTGGACGCGCCGAGGTGCGGGGTGACGACGATGCCCGGGACGTTGAACAGCGGGCTCTCGGTCGTGGGCTCGGTGGAGAAGACGTCGATGCCGGCGCCGCCGACCTGGCCTTCCTTGACGGCCTCGGCGAGGGCCTCCTCGTCGATGAGGCCACCGCGGGCCGCGTTGACGATGATGACGCCGCGCTTGGCCTTCGCCAGCTGCTCCGCGCCGATGAGACCCTTGGTCTCCGGCGTCTTCGGCAGGTGGATGGAGATCGCGTCGGCACGCTCGAGCAGCTCTTCGAGGGTGACGAGCTCGATGCCGAGCTGGGCGGCGCGCGCCGCGGACACGTACGGGTCGTAGGCGATGAGCTCGACACCGAACGCGGCGATGCGCTGCGCGAACAGCTGGCCGATCTTGCCGAGGCCGACCACGCCGACCGTCTTGCCGTTGAGCTCGACGCCGTTGAACTTGGAGCGCTTCCACTCGTGGTTCTGCAGCGTCTCGTGCGCGGCCGGGATCTGACGCGCGACGCTCAGCAGCAGCGCGACGGCGTGCTCGGCGGCACTGACGATGTTGGACGTCGGCGCGTTGACGACCATCACGCCGTTCTGCGTGGCGGCCGGCACCTCGACGTTGTCCAGGCCCACACCCGCGCGGGCCACGACCTTCAGCTTGCGCGTGGCCGCGAAGACCTCGGCGTTCACCTGGGTGGCGGAGCGCACGAGCAGGGCGTCCGCGTCGGCGACAGCGCTCAGGAGGGCTTCTCGGTCGGTGCCGTCTACGTGGCGCACTTCGACGCCGTCACCGAGAGCGTCCAGAACGGACGGCGCGAGCTTCTCGGCGATGAGGACAACAGGTCGGCTCGTGTTGCTCACGGACATCGCTCCCAGGAAGGGTCGGATCGTGGGGCGCGGGCGTGGTCGGGGGCGGCTGGCCCGCGCCGACCGGAGCACCGCAATGTGTCCGGACTGTTAACGAGCATAGACAGGGGCACTCGCGAAGCTTTCGAGCGGGTGGCTCAGGTCACTGTTCGCGTCCTGCGGTATGGGACGAATCCGGCCTCGACGTGGGGGTGAACGGAGGGTTGGGCGCCCACTGCGTGGGAACTGGCGGGACGCGGGTTGCGCCGGGGGTGCCCTGCGGGACGGCAGGCGGTGTGCGCCGGGATGGTGTTCGACTACTCGCTGGCGACTGCTCGCACACCGCGAAGGACGACGTCGAGCACCGTTTCCGCCTCGGCGCGAGCGGCCTGCGGATCGGCGGCTCGGGTGATGTACAGCGCCGAGCCGTAAAGACCACCCAGTGCGACGTGCGCCAACGGATCGACCTCGACACCCGGCAGGGCACCGCTGGCCACCAGAGGGGTCAGCACGACGCGCAGCATCGGGAGCTCGACGCCCTCCAGGCCGCCTTCCCACGAGTTCGCGGCCATCACCGCCACGCTGTCGATGATCACGATCCGCCGGAAGTCCGGCCGCAGGCAGGCGTCGAGGAACGCGGACAGCCCCGCCCGCACCGCGTCCCACGGATGACTCTCCGCCAGCGCCGCCGCCATCACGGCCTCGGCGGTTTCGTCCAGCACGACCTCGTAGACGGCCTTGAAAAGCACATCCTTGCTGCTGAAGTGGTGGTACAGCGCGCCCTTCGCGAGACCGGCCCGCTGCACGATCTCGTCGATCGCGGTCGCCGCGAAGCCCTGCTCGACGAACAGCTCCCGTGCGACCGCGACCAGGTGCTCGCGCGTGGCCTCCGCCTGCCGTTCCCGTAGCCGCTTGACAGTCACCACCCAAGCTTAAAGACTGACCGTCAGTCGGTGAACGACTATCGGTCGGTGAGCGACCACCGGTCGGCAAGGGGGGAACAGCCTTGAAGACACTTCCGCCAGGACAACGCCGAGTCGACGGATTCCCGCGGTTCGGGACACACCTGCAGCAGCCGCCACCGCCGGTGCCCGACGATCCCGTGATCGCCATCAGCGGCGTGGTGCGCGAACCCGTCGAGGTGCGGCTGGGGGAACTGTCCGCACTGCCCCACCGGGAGGTCCTGGCCGACTTCCACTGCGTGGCCGGTTGGACCGCGACCGACCTGCGCTGGGAGGGCGTGAGGTTCGCCGACTTCTACCGTCGTTTCGTCGAACCCGCGCTGGAGCCAGGGGTCACCGTCACCCACCTGGTCTTCGAGGGCCTGGACGGTGCCGCCTCCGTGGTCGAGTTGCAGGACGCGCTCGCCGACGACGTCATGCTGGCTCAACGGCTGAACGGGCGCCCTCTCGACGGCAACCACGGTGCTCCGATACGGCTGGTCAGCCCGGCGCAGTACGGCTACATGAGCATCAAGCACCTTTGCGCCGTCGAAGTGTGTTCGGCGCTGCCGGCGCACCGGCTCGGCACGAAGATCTTCGACCGGCTGCTCGAAGGGCATCCGCGGGCGCGCGTCTGGCAGGAGGAACGCCACGGCCGCATCGCCGGGCGGCTGGTCCGGCCGTTCTACCGCGCCCTCATCGGCCCTATCCGCCGCCTCAGCGCGAAAGGAGCGCAAGGCGAATGAGAGTTCCCAATGACGTGCTCAAGACTCAGCGCTGGGTCATCAGCGACGTCGTCCACGACTTCGAGGTCGAGGACGTCTGGGCTCTTCCCGTCGACGGTGGACCCGACGGCTTCGACGACGTCATCGGCCTCATGGCAGCCATGGACTTTCCCGGTTCGGCGCCGCTGCCGGTGCGCGTGCTGTGGGGAATCCGCGATCTGCTCGGCCGCCTGTTCGGACTCGGGCGCGTCTCGGCCTCAGCGGAGGACGCCGGCGCCTGGCCACCCGTCCCCGGAACCGGCGAGCCGTCGCTGTCCGTCCGCGTACCGGCGGAACTCCGTGGTACAGCGCCAGATTCCCGCCTCACGGACAAGCCGTTCCGTCCGCTGTACCGCACCGGGACCGAGTTCGCGGAGGAGATCTCGAACCGGACGATGTACGGCGTGATGCACCTGGCCTGGGTGGACCAGGGCGGCGGCCGGTACCAGGGACAGATGACCGTCTACGTCAAGCCGCGCGGTGCCGCCGGCAGGGCGTACATGGCTTTCATCAAGCCGTTTCGCCATGCGATCGTTTATCCGGCGCTGATGCGGTACGTCGAACGGTCCTGGGCCCGGCGCGCATAGACCCGTGCCTACCAGGGTTCGTCGAACTCGCCGTCCTTCGCGCCCAGCACGAAGGCGTCCCACTCGGCCATCGTGAAGGTCAGGACGGGTTCGAGCTGCTTGGAGTTGCGCATGGCGACGTACGTGGCGCCGTCGGTGTGCTCGATGAAGGCGATCTCGACGTGGCCGTCTTCCGGTTCCGGCTCCGGCGGGCGCTTCCACTCCGCGTTGCGGAGGTCCAGCTTGCCGCGCACGTGGGCCTTGTCGTCGTAGATCGGCGCGCTCTCGGTCATGCGGAAGACGCTAGCGGATGGACGCGAACGAAAAACGGAAAGGCCCGCGGGGCGTCACACGCGCTCCGCGGGCCTCCCTGGGGGAAAGACCTGGTGAGGAAGGTCAGGCGGTCTCGGTGATCGGGCGGTCGACCCACGACATCATGTCGCGGAGCTTCTTGCCGGTGACCTCGATCGGGTGGTTCTCACCCTCCTGCTGGAGCTTCTTGTAGTTCGCGCGGCCGTTGTCGTCCTCGGCCACCCACTCGTTCGCGAAGGTGCCGTCCTGGATCTCGCCCAGGATCTTCTTCATCTCCTCCTTCACCGAGGCGGTGACGACGCGCGGGCCGCGGGTCAGGTCACCGAACTCGGCGGTGTCGGAGATCGAGTAGCGCATGCGGGCGATGCCGCCCTCGTACATGAGGTCGACGATCAGCTTGAGCTCGTGCAGGCACTCGAAGTACGCGACCTCGGGGGCGTAGCCCGCCTCGGTGAGGACCTCGAAACCGGCCTGCACCAGCGCGGAAGCGCCACCGCAGAGGACGGCCTGCTCGCCGAAGAGGTCGGTCTCGGTCTCTTCCTTGAACGTCGTCTTGATGACGCCGGCGCGCGTGCCGCCGATACCCTTCGCGTAGGACAGGGCGAGGGCCTGCGCGTTGCCGGAGGCGTCCTGCTCGACCGCGATGAGCGCCGGGACGCCCTTGCCGTCGACGAACTGGCGGCGGACGAGGTGGCCGGGGCCCTTCGGCGCGACCATGGCGACGTCCACACCGGACGGGACCGTGATGAGGCCGTAGCGGATGTTGAAGCCGTGGCCGAAGAAGATCGCGTCACCCTCGTTGAGGTTCGCGGCGATCTCGTCGGCGTAGATGTGGCGCTGCGCGGTGTCCGGCGCCAGGATCATGATCACGTCGGCCCACGCGGAGACCTCGGCCGGGGTGCCGACCTCGAGGCCCTCTTCTTCCGCCTTGGCGCGGGACTTGGAGCCCTCCTGCAGGCCGATGCGGACCTCCACGCCGGAGTCGCGCAGCGACAGGGCGTGGGCGTGGCCCTGGCTGCCGTAGCCGATCACGGCCACCTTGCGGCCCTGGATGATGCTCAGGTCGGCATCGTCGTCGTAGAAGATCTCAACGCTCACTGTATTTCCTTCTGTCTGGTTTCTAACGAACCGCGGTGGCGGTGATGGAACGAGCGCCACGGCCGATGGCGACCATGCCGGACTGGACGATTTCGCGAAGCCCGTAGGGCTCCAGCATGCGCAGCAACGCGTCGAGTTTTTCAGACGTGCCGGTGGCCTCGATCGTGACCGCTTCCGGTGACACGTCGACGACCTTCGCGCGGAAGAGCTGGACGGTTTCGAGGACCTGCGACCGCACCGTCGCGTCCGCGCGGACCTTGATCAGCACCAGTTGCCGCTGAACGGAAGCACTCGGCTCCAGCTCCACGATCTTGATGACGTTGATGAGCTTGTTGAGCTGCTTGGTCACCTGCTCCAGCGGCAGCTCGTCGACCGACACCACGATGGTCATGCGCGAGATGTCGGGGTACTCGGTGCGGCCGACCGCGAGCGACTCGATGTTGAAGCCGCGGCGGGAGAACAGGCCGGCGACGCGCGCGAGCACACCGGGCTTGTCCTCGACCAAAACGCTCAGCGTGTGCCTGGTCATCACAGGTCCTCATCGAACAGGGGGCGGATGCCGCGGGCGGCCATGATCTCGGAGTTGCCGGTGCCCGCCGCGACCATGGGCCACACCTGGGCGTCCTTGCCGACGACGAAGTCGACGACGACCGGGCGGTCGTTGATCTCCAACGCCTTTCCGATCACCTCGTCCACCTCCTCGCGCGACTCGGCGCGCAGGCCCGCACATCCGAGGGCTTCCGCCAGGAGCTTGAAGTCTGGGATGCGGTGCTTGTGCGTCCCCAGATCCGTGTTGGAGTACCGCTCGCCGTAGAACAGCGTCTGCCACTGGCGGACCATGCCCAGGTTGCCGTTGTTGATCACGGCGATCTTCACCGGCAGGCCCTCGATGGCGCAGGTGGCGAGCTCCTGGTTGGTCATCTGGAAGCAGCCGTCGCCGTCGATGGCCCACACCGTGCGGCCGGGCTCACCGGCCTTGATGCCCATCGCGGCGGGAACGGCGAAGCCCATCGTGCCGAGGCCGCCGGAGTTGATCCACGTGCGCGGGTGCTCGTACTTGACGAACTGCGCGGCCCACATCTGGTGCTGGCCGACGCCCGCGGTGTAGATCGTGTCGGCCGGCGACAGCACGCCGATCCGTTCGATGGCGTACTGCGGCGACAGCGTGCCGTCCTCGGGCCAGTCGTAGCCCAGCGGGAACGTCTCGCGGATCGAGTTCAGCGTCGCCCACCACGGCGCGAGGTCGACCTTCGTCGCCGTCTCGCGCTCGGTGCGCAGCGCGTCGATCAGCTCGGTGATGATCTCCTTGCAGTCACCGACGATCGGCACGTCGGCGCGGCGGTTCTTGGAGATCTCGGCCGGGTCGATGTCCGCGTGGATGATCTGCGCGTCCGGCGCGAACGAGTTCAGCTGGCCGGTGACGCGGTCGTCGAAGCGGGCGCCCAGGGCGATCAGCAGGTCCGACTTCTGCATCGCCGCGACGGCCCCGACGGTGCCATGCATACCGGGCATGCCCATGTGCTGCTCGTGCGAGTCCGGGAACGCACCGCGCGCCATCAGCGTCGTGACGACCGGAATGCCGCTCTCCTCGGCGAGGAGCAGCAGCTCGGCGTGCGCGTCCGCCTTGATCACGCCGCCACCGACGTACAGGACGGGCTTGCTCGCGGCCACGATCAGCTTGGCGGCCTCGCGCACCTGCTTGCCGTGCGGCCGGGTCGTCGGCCGGTAACCGGGCAGGCGCATCTCGGGCGGCCACGAGAAGCTGGTCTGCTCCTGCAGCACGTCCTTGGGGATGTCCACGAGGACCGGGCCGGGTCGGCCGGTCGACGCGATGTGGAACGCCTCCGCGATCGCCCGCGGGATGTCCGCCGGGTCGGTCACGAGCACGTTGTGCTTGGTGATCGGCATCGTGATGCCGCAGATGTCCGCCTCCTGGAAGGCGTCCGTGCCGATCAGCGGCCGCGACTGCTGCCCGGTGATCGCGACGATGGGCACGGAGTCCATGTTCGCGTCCGCGATCGGGGTGACGAGGTTGGTCGCACCCGGACCCGAGGTCGCCATGCAGACCCCGACCTTGCCGGTGGCCTGCGCGTAACCGGTCGCCGCGTGTCCCGCGCCCTGCTCGTGGCGGACGAGGATGTGCCGGACCTTCGTGGAGTCCAGCAGCGGGTCGTACGCGGGAAGGATCGTCCCGCCCGGAATGCCGAACACCACTTCACACCCGACCGCCTCAAGCGAGCGGACGAGGGACTGCGCCCCCGTCACTCGAATCGGCGCGCCAGTGGGCGGAGCCGGTTTGGGCCGCGGACCTGGACGTGGCGACGAGGGCTCGGAAGCCTGTCGCGATGGTGCGCTGGTCATTGGTTTGCCTCGCGGGTATCGGGGTCCGGACACGAAAAAACCCTCGACAACCCGGAGTTGGGTCGTGCGAGGGTCGCGCGTCGACGCAGGCTGTTCGGCTCAGGCGTCGACGCGCCTGAGAAGTACGAGAACGAGCGTGCGCTGCATGAAGCGGACGTTATCGCCTCGCGCAAGAGTGCGTCAACTCTGCGGGATGGAATTCCCGGATCGTGGACGTGGAACAATCGACCGGGTGAAGAAGCTGGTCTTTCGCATCCCGGCAACGGCCCTGCTCGCAGCGGGTTTGATCGCCATCTGCGTCACCCCTGTGGCGTGGCTCGCTCCGGGGCTGCAAGCGCTCTACGTCCTGCCCCTCGGCTACGCCTACTGGGTGCTGCGCAACCGCACGACGGTCACCGAGGAGCAGATCGTGGCGCGCGGCGCGTTCGGCACGACGACGCTCGAGTGGTCCGAGGTGAAGTCGATCCGGCTGATCCAGAAGGGCTGGCTCAAGGCCGTGAAGGACGACGACACCGAGGTGACGCTGCCCGCGGTGCGGTTCATGCACCTGCCGGCGCTGTCGCTGGTCAGCGGCGGGCGCGTGCCCGACCCGACGGTCAAGGAAGAAGTCGTCGCGGAGGAGCCCGCTGAAGCGGCAGCTGACGAGGTCGTAGAGTCAGATAAGTGATCAAACGAGTTCCGCTGCTGAGCCTGCTGCTGTCCGTCGCAGGCCTGCTGACCTCGGCTTACCTGACGTACACGCACTTCGACGCGAGTGCGCTGGTGTGTTCGGCGGACGCCGTCATCGACTGCGAGACCGTGACCACGAGCGAGCAGTCGGAGTTGCTGGGCATCCCCGTCGCGTTCCTCGGACTGGCCTTCTTCGCGTTCCTGACGGTGATCTGCCTCCCGTTCGCGTGGCGGGTCGACGCGCTGAGGTGGGTGCGTCTCGCGGCGGTCGGCGTCGGCGTGCTGATGGTCGTCTACCTGGTGGCCGCCGAGTTGCTGATCATCGGCAAGATCTGCCTGTGGTGCACCGTCGTGCACGTGATCACGCTCGCACTGGCCTGTCTGCTGGTCTCGGCGAGTCTGCGCACAAGTAACCTTTGAGGCACCGCTCCCAGACTGGTGGACGCCTCACCCCCGCGTCCCGCGCGCTTCTTTCTTGAACTGAATCTGGAGGAGCAGTGCCTCAGCTCCGCTCTCGCACCACCACTCACGGCCGCAACGCAGCGGGTGCCCGCGCCCTCTGGCGCGCGACCGGCATGACCGACAGCGACTTCGGCAAGCCCATCATCGCGATCGCCAACTCCTACACGCAGTTCGTGCCGGGCCACGTGCACCTGCGCGATCTCGGGGACATCGTGGCCGAGGCGGTGCGCGAGGCGGGCGGTGTCGCACGCGAGTTCCACACCATCGCCGTCGACGACGGCATCGCCATGGGCCACAGCGGAATGCTCTACTCGCTGCCCAGCCGCGAGATCATCGCCGACTCCGTCGAGTACATGGTCAACGCGCACCAGGCCGACGCGATCGTGTGCATCTCGAACTGCGACAAGATCACCCCAGGCATGCTGAACGCGGCGATGCGGCTCAACATCCCCGTCGTGTTCGTGTCCGGCGGCCCGATGGAGGCCGGCAAGGCCGTCGTCGTCGAGGGTGTCGCCGTCGCGCCGACCGACCTGATCACCGCGATCTCCGCCTCGGCCTCCCCCGCCGTGAGCGACGACGGGCTCTCCGAGGTCGAGCGCTCCGCGTGCCCGACGTGCGGTTCCTGCTCCGGCATGTTCACCGCGAACTCCATGAACTGCCTCACCGAGGCCCTCGGCCTGTCGCTGCCGGGCAACGGTTCGACGCTGGCCACCCACGCCGCGCGCCGCGAGCTGTTCTCCGAGGCCGGCCGCGTCGTCGTGGAGCTGTGCAAGCGCTGGTACGGCGAGGACGACGAGTCGGCGCTGCCGCGGTCGATCGCGAACCGCAAGGCGTTCGAGAACGCGATGGCGCTCGACATGGCCATGGGCGGCTCGACGAACACGGTGCTGCACATCCTCGCCGCCGCGCAGGAGGGCGAGATCGACTTCACGCTGCAGGACATCGACGACCTGTCCCGCCGCGTGCCGTGCCTGTCCAAGGTGTCGCCGAACTCCGACTACCACATGGAGGACGTGCACCGGGCCGGCGGAATCCCCGCTCTGCTGGGCGAGCTCTACCGCGCCGGCCTGCTGAACGACGACGTCACGTCGGTGCACACGCCGACGATGGCCGAGTGGCTCGGCAAGTGGGACATCCGCGCGGAGAACCCGTCGCCGGAGGCGATCGAGCTGTTCCACGCGGCCCCCGGCGGCGTGCGCACCACCGAGGCGTTCTCGACGTCAAACCGCTGGTCCTCTTTGGACACCGACGCGGCCGGCGGCTGCATCCGCGACGACGAGCACGCCTACACCCGTGACGGCGGCCTGAACGTGCTGCGCGGCAACCTGGCCGAGCGCGGCGCGATCATCAAGTCCGCGGGCATCGACGAGGAGCTGTGGCACTTCGAGGGCCCGGCGCGCGTCGTCGAGTCCCAGGAGCAGGCCGTCTCGGCGATCCTGAACAAGGAGATCCAGGCGGGCGAGGTCCTGGTCGTGCGCTACGAGGGCCCGTCCGGCGGCCCCGGCATGCAGGAGATGCTGCACCCCACGGCGTTCCTCAAGGGTTCCGGGCTCGGCAAGAAGTGCGCGCTCATCACGGACGGCCGGTTCTCCGGCGGTTCGTCGGGCCTGTCGATCGGCCACATCTCACCGGAGGCGGCGGGCGGCGGCACGATCGGCCTGGTCGAGAACGGCGACCGGATCCTGATCGACGTCCACGAGCGGCGGCTGGAGCTGATGGTCGACGCCGACGTGCTGGCCGAGCGCCGCGCGAAGATGGAGGCGTCGGAACGGCCGTGGCAGCCGGTGGACCGGGTTCGCCCGGTGACGGCGGCGTTGCGGGCCTACGCGCGGATGGCGACGGACGCGTCCACGGGCGCGGTGCGCAACCCCGACCTCTAAAGAGCCAGTGCGAGCGCCATGCAGGCGCCGAACACGAGCCAGCCCGTCAGCGGTCCGCTGACGGGCTGCTCCGTCTTCTTGACCATGACGCCGGCGACGACGAGGCCCGCGAGCAGGCCGAGCGGCGGCAGCAGGGACTTCGCGGTGAGCCCGAACGGGAACGCCACCAGGTAGACGACCGGGATCCCGATCACCAGCAGGGCGAGCTGGAGCACCGCTCCCGTCAGGTTCTTCCGCATGCGGGGATTCTTACCGGAAGACGAAGTAGGTCACCGCCGCGCCACCGGCTCCGATCAGCAGCGCGATGAACCCGGCCGCCAGCGGGTGGCGGAACCAGCTGCGGTTGTAGTCCAGGGCGGCGCGGCCTGGCCCGGCGAACAGCGCCGCGAACGCCATGCCGGCGAGCGCCAGTTCCAGTTCCACGCCGTTGGGGCCGAAGAAGCCGCCCTTGTACTGCAGCGCGATGACGTTGGCCATCACGGCGAGCAGGCCCGCCGCCGCGAGCGGGGTGAAGAGGCCCAGCACGAGCAGGGCGCCGCCGGCGAGTTCGGTGATGCCGGTGACCCAGGCGAGGACGACCGACTCGCGGTAGCCCATCTTCTCGAGCGACTGGGCGAAGCCGTTGATGCCGGGGCCGCCGAAGAGACCGAAGACCTTCTGCAGGCCGTGCAGCACGAAGATGCCGCCGAGCACCGCGCGCAGCCCGAGCAGGCCGATGTCCGGGCCGGCGGTCCAGCCGAACTTCCTGCGGTCGTCGTCGAACGGGTCCGCGTCCCGCGAGTCCTCAGTGGACGTGTCCAGCGGCGTGTAGGCCGTCGTGTCGAACGACTTCGTGGTCGAGTCGTACGGCGACAGGGCGTCCGACCCGGCTCTGGTGGTGCCGTCGTCGAAGTGGTGCACTCCCCCTCCGCTGCTCGAGTAGAACGAGTCGTCGGAGAAAGCGCTCGAACTGGCCGAGCCTTTGTCGTGAGTAGCCACGCCCGCACGCTAGGGGGCCACGTGCGGGCGCGCGAGAGCCGAACGGCAGCCCAGTTTCACCCGGATGGACTAGTAGGCGCCGTGCACGAGGTTGCGCGGCTGCTCCCCCGCGGCGAACCGGGCGATCTCCGCGGCGGCGATCGCGTAGGCGCGTTGTGCGTGCCCCGTGCAGGACCCGGCCACGTGCGGGGTGAGGAACAGGCCCGGCGCGGTCCACAGTGGATGATCGGCCGGCAGCGGTTCGGGATCGGTCACGTCGAGGGCCGCGCGCAGTCGCCCGGAACTCAGTTCGGCGAGCAACGCGTCCGTGTCCACGACGGGGCCGCGCGCGCCGTTGACCAGGATCGCGTTGTCCTTCATCGCGGCCAGGAACTTGGCGTCGACGAGGTGGTGGGTCTCCTCCGTCATCGGCGTGAAGACGACCACCGCGTCGAACTCCGGGAGCAGCTGCGGCAGCTCGTCCTGGCCGTGCACGCCTTCGCGGGCGGTGCGGCCGACCAGGGTCGCCGTCGCGTCGAACGGTTCGAGGCGGCGCTTGAGCTGCTCGCCCAGGTCACCGGCGCCGACGATCAAGACCTTCTTGTCCTGCAAGGTGTCCGTGAGGTGGTAGTCCCAGCGGCCCTCGGCCCTGGCCCGCTCGAAGACGAGGAAGTCTCGATAGATCGCGATCAACGCGCCGATGGCCCACTCCGCGGTGCTGCCGCCGTGCGCGCCCCGGCAGGTGGAGAGCAGCACGCCGTCCGGCACCTTGCCGACGAAGTTCTCCGCACCGGCGCTGAGCAACTGCACGAGCTCGAGGTTCGGCAGCTGCGCGAACACCTCGCGCGGGTCGGTGCCCGCGAGGAACCGCGGGATCAGCACCTCGGCGTTCTGGGCGTCAGACGGCAGCGGCTCCCCCGGCACGTAACGAACCGGCCGGACACCGTCCACCTGGGACAGCGCCTGGACTCCGAAATCATCTGGCACGAGCACGGTGAGCGTCACCCCTGCAAAATACGTCAGAATGTTCGTCATGCGGGAGCACGACATCGTCGCTTGGGACGGCACGAAGATCCGGACCTGGGAGGTGCCAGGTGGGGGAACACCTGTGCTCCTGTGCCCCGGTGTGGGTTCGGGTCCCGAGTCGTGGCCGTCGCTGACCGATCGCGGCGGCCTGCTCAGCTGGTACATGCGCGGCACGATGGGCTCGGACCGCCCGGTCGACGAGCGCAACATCTCGCTCGACGACCACGTGTCGGACGCCATCGCCGTGCTGGACGACGCGGGCATCGAGCGGTGCGTCGTCATGGGCTGGTCGATGGGCGTGACGGTCGCGGCCGAGCTGGCGTTGCGTCATCCGGAACGGGTGGCGGGCCTGCTGCTCGTCGCGGGCGCGCCGGGTGACTCGTTCGACGCCATGCTGCCGCTGGTGCCGAAGGCGGTGCGCCGGTTCGTCGGGCTGACGAGCACGAGGCTGCTGCAGCAGGCCGGTCCGGTGCTGGACAAGGTGCTGCACCGCGTCCCGGTGACGGACGCGACGACGTTCCTGTTGCGGCACAGCGGCGTGATCAAGCCCTCGAGCGACCCGGCGGCCGTCGGGCAGGCGGTGAGCCGGTTCCTGCAGCACGACTGGCGCTGGTACTTCACGCTGGCGCTCGCGCTGGGCGAGACGCCGCGCCAGGACCTCGCCCCGATCGTGTGCCCGGTCACACTGCTGGCCGGGCGTGACGACGTGCTGGCGACGACGGAGAGCATGTCCGGGCCCGTCAGCGCGCTGCCCCAGGCGCGGCTGCGGGTGCTGCCGTGCAGCCACTACCTGCCGTTGGAGGCGCCGGAGGTGGTGAGCGCCGAACTCGACATGCTGCTCGACCGCGTCCGGTCGGTCGACTTCGCCACTTCCGAGAAGTTGACTTCGGGTTCACGGTCCCGCACCTAACCTGGGAGCCGTGGTTCGTTCCGTAGCGTTGCTGACCGCCGTCTGCCTGCTGGCAGGGGGCTGCGCGAGCTTTCCCGACGAGCCGGCGCCCACGCAGTGGAGCGCGCAACCACAGCTGACCCCGCAGGCGGGCCCGAAGCCGGAGCTGCCGGGCGAGTACCGCCCGACGCCCGGCGATCCCGGCCGCAACCCGGCGCCGCAGAGCGTGCCGCCGCCGCAGGGCTGCAAGGACTACCACCCGGCCGTCGTGGCCACCTGCCTCAACACCGTCACGGGCGTCGCCCCGATCGGCGCGGACGCCCAGGGCGGCGTCGCGGCGTACGCGACCGAACGCGGCGGGCGCCTGCTCAAGGTCGCCAAGGACGTCGACCCGGTCGTGGTCGCCCAGCTGGAGGTCGACGCGTCGACCGACGGCGGGCTGTCCGGCCTGGCGCTGTCGGCGACGTTCGCCGAGGACCAGCTCGCGTACGTCTACGTCACGACGGCGACGGACAACCGGGTGCTGCGCATCGCCCCCGGAGACTCGCCCAAGCCGATCCTCACCGGCATCCCGAAGGGCCCGTCGGGCAACCGGGGTGTGCTGGCGAGCGACCGCAAGGGCGCGATCCTCGTCGCGACCGGTGACGCCGGGAACCCCGCGCTGGCCGCCGACCCGAACTCCCTGGCCGGCAAGGTGCTGCGGATCGACGGCTCCGGCCAGCCCGCCCAGGGCAACCCGACGGCGGGCAGCGCGGTCGTCTCCTCCGGACTGCGACTGCCCGGCGGCCTGTGCGTCTCGGCGGACACCTCGAAGACCTGGGTGACGGACTGGGCCGCCAGCGGCGACGTCGTCTACCGCGTGGCGCCCGGCAAGCTCGGCGAGGTCGCGTGGGCGTGGCCGGACCGGCCCGGCGTGATGGGCTGCTCGTCGTACTCGGACCAGCTGTCCGTGGCGACGTCCAAGACGCCCGGCTACCAGTCGTTGTCGATGAACGCCGCCGGTGCCTTCACGGGCAAGCCGGAGATCGCGATGGCGGAGGACGGCTTCGGCCTGCTCGGGCCGATGGAGATGCTGAACGAGTCGGCGTCGCTGGTCGGCACGGTCAACAAGGCCGGTGGCACGCCGGTGTCGTCGGACGACCGGGTCGTCATCATCGTGCGCCCGAACAACGGCGGCGGCACGAAGGACTGAGGTTCTAGGAGCCGAGGGCGAACTGCTCTCCTCCGTCGCGCCACCACCGCGCGTAGACCTCGCTCTCCCCGACCAGCTTCAGGTACTCCGAGGCGACCTGGTCGCACAGGTCGTCGACCTCCTCCGCGACCGGCGCGTCCGTGCGCCAGGCCAGCACGACCTCGCGCACCAGCGGGTTGCCGGTGACCGGCAGGCGCGCGACGCCGGGCGGAGTGCCGCCGACCGGATAGAGCGGGCAGACCGCGCCGGACTCCCTGATCAACGTCAGCGCGACGTGCGCCTCGCTGCTGAAGTGCGCGATCCGTTGCTCGAAGCCCCTGGCCGCACACTCGCGGGCGAAGTGGGCGTTCATGCCGCTGTCGTCGGGCTCCGGCATGACCCACTTGTCGTTCGCCAGAGCCTCCAGCGGGATCTCGGGCTGTCGTGCTCGTGCATGGTGTTCGGGGACGCCGACGAACAGCGGTTCGCGGGTGAGCAGCCGGTGTCCTGCGTTCGGCGGAAGGGTCAGCGGGGTGCCGGGAAATCGACGCAGGACGGCGATGTCGAGTTCGCCGGTGGCGAGCAACGCGGTGAGCGTGCCCGTCTCCTTGATGGTGCGACTGGTGACGTTGTCCTTTAGTGCGGCGACCAGTAGTCCGAAGTGATGAGCGGGGATTCCCGCGAGCCTGGTCGGAGCGCTGGGGCATTGCGCGTTACGGCGCGTTACGCGTTCCAGCGTGACCAGTTGAGTGAGCATCGACCGTGCTTCCTGGACGAAGTCCTGGCCGGTCGGCGTGAGCTTGACGCCGTCGGCCGCACGCAGGAAAAGCGTGCCGCCCAGGTGGTCCTCGATGCGCTTGAGCTGCGTCGTCACCGCGGGCTGGGTGAGGTGCAGCCGGGCGGCGGCCTTGCGCAGGCTGCCGCAGTCGGCGATCGCCACGACCAGTTCGAGGTGCCGCACTTCCAGACGCATGAGTCCGATGTTATCGCTCAATGTAATAGGGCCAATACCCTTAGCGATGTCGCATGAGACAGGCTGGTCTCGATACGTTCGGTCGCGTGATGGAATTGGCCGAGCGCCCGGCGCGTACCGACGCTGTGCTGTTTTCGGATCGCGCCGTGAGAACGTTTCTGGAGGCCGCGTCCGCCGAATACTCGTTCATCACCGAGGACGAGCCGAGACCGTGTTTCGCGGTGCTGCTCGGCTGGTCCGCCGGCACCGAGGCCGTGGTGTCCGAGGTGGCGTTCGGCCGCAACGCGCGCCTGACGGACCCCTCGGCGCGTGAGGAGTTCTCCTCGACGATCGTGCCCCGGTTCGGCACGGCGTACGAGAACCCGGTGCGGGCGTGGTGGCTCGACCCCGCCGACCTGCTGACGATCACGCGGGAGGCCGACGCCTGCGGCTTGGACGTCCTGGGCTCGATCCACCTGCACCCGGACTGGCACCGGCTCGGTCCCGAATGCGAGCGCGACCGGCCGTTGAGCGACAGCCCGACACCGATGGACGAGCACATGTTCCGCAACAGCGGATGGCCCGTGAACGTCGTCTGCTACCTCGAACGCCGCCATGGCGGCCTCTACTACTCGCTTGCCGCATGGGACGCCGAGTGCCTGCGCCTGCCGTTGAGGATGAACCACTCATGACCGAACAGATCTACGCGCTGTGGCAACGCATGGAGCAGGGCTGGGCCCTCGGGGACGGCGCCGCGTTCGCCTCCGTCTTCGCCGAGGACGTCGACTTCGTGACCGTGCGAGGTGAGGAGCTGGTCGGGCGGCACGCGGTGGCAGCGCGGCACTCCCAGCTGTTCGCGGGGCCGTACCGCGACACCGAACTCACCGCCGAGATCAGTCTGATCAGGCCGCTGACCTCCGAGATCTCGGTCGTGCACGTCACGTCGTCCATCGCCCCGGCGGGCATCACCACCCACGCGCAGGCCGTCGTCGTGCGGCGCGGGGACGGGTGGGAGATCGCCGCGTTCCACAACATGATCCCGAAGGGAAAGTCATGAGCAGGCCCAGGTTGCGGCACATCGCGTTCGTCGTGCAGGACGCCGAGAAGATGGCCGGCTTCTACACGTCGCGGTTCGGGATGTCGTTGTTCCACACCGATCCCGACGGCAGCCACTTCGTCACCGACGGGTACCTGAACCTGGCGTTGATCCAGCAGCGGCTCGACGGTGACGTGCCGACCGGCTTCAACCACTTCGGGTTCCAGGTGGACGACGTCGCGCCGTACCTGGAGACGCTGGAGCCGAGGCCCGCGTTGCGGGGTGGCGACCGGCCGTTCGCGGAGTACCGGGCGATCGACCCCGAGGGCAACTGGTTCGACCTGTCGGCACACGGCTTCCTGCCGCCAGGGGTTTCGTAGATCCGGAAACGGGAACCCTTGAGCGGGGTATTGCAAGCGGGGCGAGGAAGGCTGTCGGGGCCTTCCCCGCCCCTCTTGGTCTTAGCCGGCGCTCCAGAACAGAGCGCGCGCGACCTGCGCGTACAGGCCCTTCGGGTGGTTGCGGAACATCGGCTCGGTGCCGAACAACACCACCTTCGCGCCGTTCGCCGCCGTACCGGACACGACCGCCGCCTGACCCGCTGCCACGTCCTGACCGCCGGTGCCGTTGTCGCGTGCGTGCCAGTGGCCCGCGGCGATCACCGTGCTGCCGTAGCGCTGTTCGACTGTCACGCCCGTGCCGAGGTTCGTGAACCACTGCGGCGAGTAGACGAACGAGTGCGGCAACGCGCCGGCGCCGACCGGACCGGTGCCGTTGACGACGTTCACGACGCCGTTGGCGTCCTCCCACCCGGCGACCGGGGTGGCCTGCAGGAGCTTGGCGTCGGTGTTGAACCTGCTGCCCGTCGCCCCGCGCGTGACCACACCGCCGCGCTGGAGGAACGCGTCGAGAGCGGCCTTCGCGGTGGCGTTGAGCTGCGTGTAGTTCAGGCCCGCGCCCACGTAAAGCGCGTCGATCCGCGACCAGTCGAAGCCCGCGTTCAGCACCGCCGTGGAGATCGTGCGGACGTCGAACCCGGACTCGCGCAGCACCTGCAGTTCGTCGGCGGAGACGGCGGCCGCGATCACCTTGCGCTGCAACGCCTCGCCGCCGGCCTTGGCGGTGGTGAAGCGCACGCCGTAGCGGTCGGCGACCTCCTGGGCGGCGGCCCTCTCCCGTGCCGGGACGACGATCGTGCCGTTGTCCTGGCGGCGCAGTTCGAGGCCGCGCGACAGCAGGTCGTTGACCGCGCTGACGTCCTTCTGGTCGGTCAGGGTGAGGGCGAGGTCGGCCCCTGGCGCGGCATCGACGGCACCGGTCGGCGCGGCCGCCGTGACGGGCTTGCCGTCGAAGCGGAACTGGCCGTTCCGGTGGATCTCGACGGACGCGCCCCACAGCAGGCGGTGGCTCCAGCCGGAGATGTCGTACATGACCGGTGCCTTGTCGGAGATGTCGCTGCCCTGCTCCAGCATCACGTTCGCGAGGCCGCGCTTGGGCTGGTGCATGTCCACGACGTACGACCCGGCCGGATAGCGCTTGCCGCCCAGCGTGAACGGCCTCTCCGCGCGTTCGACCCGGACGTCGTGCCGGACGAGCTGGTCGACGAGCCGCGCGGCGGCGGGTGCGGACCGGTCGTTCGTGATCACGTAGGCGCGCGGGAACTCCGTGCTGAAGCGGTCCTCCGGCCCGAAGCCGGGCACGAAACCGTCGGGGATGTACCGCTGCTTCTCACCGGCGGCGCCGCGGCGGAACATCTCCGTCTGGTTCTCGATCAGGCTGCGCCGGTTGTCGTCCACGTAGTCGAGCGTGGTCTTGATGGTGGCCTCGACGACATCCGTGTTGATCTTCGAACGCCGCTGCAGCTCCGCCACCGGCAGGGCGTCGTAGTCGCCGCGGTTGACGCGCATCGGGATCTCGATCGTGTACGAGACGGCGCCGTGGTACATCGCGTACTGGGCGGTGTAGATCGGCGCCCAGCCGTCCCACTCGCCGACGGGGTAGTCGCGGAACGGGATCTCCGGCTTCGCCGCCTCGGGGTGACCGAGCGCCTGCACAGCCTTCTCCATCAGCAGACCGTTGGCATAACCGTGCTTGATGTACAGGTCGAAGTCGTAGTTCTGGCCGTGCGGCGGCGTGGTCGGCTCGATCAGCGTGTTCGCCACGTAGCCGTGCTCGTCCAGCATGATCAACGGCTGGGTGCGCTCCACCACGTCCTGCATGGCCCGGTTCTCGGGCTGGGAGCTCGTGACGAAGTCGCGGTTGAGGTCGAACCCGGCGCTGTTCGCACGAGTTCCGGCGACGCGGCCGTCCGGGTTCGAGGTGAGGCTGAAGTAGACCCTGCTGCGTTGCAACAACTTCTTGGTGTCCGCGTCGTTGCTGGTGGCAAGGTGCTCGATGACGCGCAACGCGCCGTCGGTGCCCTCCCACTCGTCGCCGTGGATGTTGTTGTTGATCCAGATCGGCGCCTTGTACAGCCCCGCCGGGACGTTGCGGCCTTCCTCGACGGTGGCGCGGAACCGTTCCTGGATCCGGGTCTCCGTGGCGCTCTCCGGCGCCGTCAGCGTGACGAGGTACAGGTCGCGGCCGAGCCCCGACTGGCCGACGACCTCGACGGAGATCCGGTTGCTCTTCTGCTGCAACGCGTTCAGCTTGGGCGCCAGCGAGTGGTACGGCGCGAGGCCGAGCTTGATGGACTTGTCGGCCGTGTTCTCCGGGTACGTCCGCAGCGTCGTCCGGCGCGGGTAGCCCTGATGCCTGTCGGCCTGGTTCTCCCCCTGGGCCAGCACGGACTGCGCCTGGAAAGCGTTGTCCAGCGTGGCGACTTCGTTGCGCTCAGGCCCGTTGCCCGGTTCTCGGTCCGTGACCGAAGGTGTGGATGCAGTCGGTTGCGCCGTTCCGGTTGCCGGTGCCGCTATCACCGCGGCGGCGGCAAGGAGAACAGCGAGCAGAGTTCTGCGCATGCGGTCGTTTCTCGCACAACGGCCCGCCTATCGACTAGAGCCGATAGGCGGGCCATTGGCTTCCCCTCGGTCCAGTCCAAGATGGCACAACGACGAGAGAAGTTCACCAAGCACGTTCGCAGCCAGCGTGGAAGTCACCGCTGACCAGCGACTACGCGGCGGACGACCACTCGATCGGCCTAGCCGGACCCCAGGCAGAGGAACGGCCGGCGGAACGGGTCCTTCGCCATCGCCTCGGCAAGTGCCACCGCCGGCGCGGCCCCGGCCACCAGCGCCCGGTGGTAGTCGGCCATCGCCGCGGCACTGGCCTCGTCCCCGACCTTGCTGGCCGCGGCGACCACGGTCCGCGTGCCTCCGGCCAGCATCGCGCCGGCGAACCCGAGCGCCTCGTCACCAGGCCTGATGCGGTTCAACGCCAGCTCGCACGCCGCGAGCACCACGTGCGCCGGAGGGTTCCTCAGCCGGCCCAGCTCGTGCGCGAACAACGGCCCGTCGAAAAGCTCGAGCCGGGAGAACAGGGCGTTCTCGATCTCGTGCTCGCCGTGGGCGGCGACGTGGACGAGGTCGGCCCCGTCGAGGTGCGCCATGACCTCGGCGGCGGTGGCGGTGTCGCCGGAGAGCATCGTGGCGTTGGCGTGGTAGGTCGCCAGCTTGTCCACTTCGCCGTGCCCGAAGAGGAGCCCGGGCCCCTGCACCACCAGCACGCGGTCGGTCTTCGGCTTGCCGCCCTGCGCCGCACCGAGCCAGGCCGTGGCCGAGGGCGCGGTGGCGACCGGACGTCCGTGCAGGCTCGGCAACACACCCCACGGCACCGCGTACAGCTCGCCGGTCGGCACCATGACGAGCTCGCGCCCGCCGATGAGGTGCGCGAGCGGCTTGATCAGCAACGCGTCGAGCCGATCGGCCTGCTTGTGCGCGGACGCACCGATGACCTGCACCAGCGGCTGCGGCAGGTGGTCGGGGGCCAGGGCGTTGAGGTCGAAGTGGAGTTTCTGGGCGCTCTCGAGCGCCTCGGCCGCGCCACCGAGCCGCACGAGGCTGACCCGGCCACCGGCGACGACGACAGCGGCCATCTCACCGCCGGACACGACGTAGCTGACCATGGCCCGCTGCCCGAGCTCCGCGACCACCTCGCCGATGCCGGCGACGGGCCGGGGCCTGCCCCACCGCTGCGAGTGCCAGCCGAGCCGGTTCGCCTCGCGCTGCGCCTTCACGAGCTTGCCGCGCAGCTCCGCGGTCGGCTGGCCGGACAGGCCGTGCCGCAGGATCGCCCAGCTGAGGTTGCGCACCTCGGTGATCCGCTCGGCGACCTCGTTGTTGTCGGTCGCCTCCAGCGGTTCGTACCGGTAGGTCTGCGCGCGCGTGCGTTCCAGCCAGGCGAAGAGCCGGCGCGCGTCCGCGTCCTCCAGCGCGAGCTTGATCGCGAGCTCGCTCAGCTCCCTGCCGTGCACCGCCGTGGCGGACACGAGTTCGAGGCCCCCGAGTTGGTCGCGCACCCGGCCGAGCTCGTCGAGGGCCTGCCGTGCGTGCGTCAACGCGGCGCGCCGGCTTCCCTTGGCCAGCGCGAGTTCCGCCAGCACCAGCCGGCGTTGCATGCGGTGGTCGAGCGGCGTGACCGCGCGGGGTCCGGGCACCCTCTTCAGCAGCTCTTCGGCGTCGGCCAGCCTTCCCCGGCGGATCTCCAGCCGGGTCGCGAGGAGCAACGCGAGCCGTGACTCGTCCACGAGGTGGTTGGCCGCCAGCTCCTCGGACAGCGCCAACGCCTTCTGCACCAAGGCGTTCGAGATCCGCTTGGTGCGCATCGCGTGGCGGCCGTGCGCCCACAGTTCGATCAGGCCGGCCATCATCCACCACGTGCTGCCCCGGCGGATGAGCTTGCGTTCGGACCTCTTCGCCATGCGGCGCGCCAGGTCCAGCTGGTCGTCCAGCAGCGCCGCGGACGCGCGGAACATCTCGACCTCGGCGATCTCCTGGCCGAACTTCTCCTTGCGCATCACCGGCAGCGCCTCGTCGAGGTGCTTACCGGCCTCGTCGGACAGGCCGATCATGAGCATGGCCTCGGCCTGGTCGAACTGCAGGCGTGCCAGGAGAGCGGGCTGGTCGTCGGCGCGGAAGATCCGCTCCGCCTCTTCGTAGCGCCGCAACGCCTCCGCCAGCTCACCGCTCTGCTTGTGGACGTTGCCGAGGGCATGAGCCGCGAACGGCTTCCACTCCGGTTGGTCGTGCTCCCTCGACAGGGCGAGCACCCGCTCGAGATCGGCGACGGCCGGTGTCCGCTTGCGTACGGCGGCCATCGCGAAACCCCTGTTGAGCAAGGAGGACATCAACCGTTGCGCGAACCCCGCATCCACGCTGTCGGGGGCGGCAGCCATCTCACGCTCGGCGAAGTTGATGTATCGGCTGAACCACTCGATTGCCTGGTCCGGCTGTCCCATCCGCATGACCATCAAGCCCTGGTTGCTGTCCACGCTGCCGTTGAGCTGGTCGCGCAGCTTCGGGTCGGGCAGGGTGGTGATCTCACGGCGCGCCGCGTCGAAGACCTGGCGTGCGGCGTCCATGCCGCTGGTTTCACCGACGCACAAGCCCAGGGTGAAGAGGATCCTGACCCGGACCTCGGTTCGTTCCGGTGTCGGCTCCGAGCGATCGGCGTGCGCGAGTGCACGCTTGAGAAGCTTGATGGCGGCCGGGAAGCGGAACTTCGCCTGCTCGTTCCACCCTCTCAGGTACAACTCGCGCGCTCTATCCAAGGCACGAGCGGGCATGTGATCATCACACCACACGTGTCGACGCACCGCTGCCCGCCAACCAGGCACTGGTCTGGGCGGCGGGCAGGACACTCTGTGTTACTGAACCACGGCGGTGTTGTCCGGGTGGTTCACGCACGTCGGGTCGTGCTCGATGTCGCCGCCGGAGTCGACGGCGCCCTCGGTGACCAAACTGCGACGCTTGAACATGTGACCAGGACCCCCGCCACAGCACATCGGCGTGACTTCCGGGTCTTCCTTCTTGTCCGGCTTCGGCACCTCGGTCGGCGGCGCCGGAATGGGGTCCGGCTCGACGACCGGCGTGCCCTCGAGCACGGACTCGGCTTCCTGAACGACCTCGGTCGCGGCCACGTCGAAGTTCTCGCGCTGAACAGTCATGAGGATTCCCCCCTCGTTTGGACTATTACGTCTCATCCCCCCAGATGAGTTGCAACGAGAGAGTGACACACACGGCTACACGCATACGTCTCATTTAGCTAACAGCCACTCAGACGGCCTAAGATCACAAAGGGCCACCTGCACGAACAGGTGACCCTTTGTGATTTTTATGGCCAATGTGTATCTAGGAGCAGCGTGCGAGCACGATCTCGCGCACGCGCGCGGCGTCGGCCTGGCCCTTGGTGGCCTTCATGACCGCGCCGACGATGGCGCCGGCCGCCTGGACCTTGCCGTCGCGGATCTTCTGGGCGACGTCCGGGTGGGCCGCGAGGGCCTCGTCGACGGCCTTCTCGAGCGCCGAGTCGTCCGAGACGACCTTGAGGCCGCGCTTCTCGATGACGTCTTCCGGGGAGCCCTCGCCCTCCAGGACGCCGTTGACGACCTCGCGGGCGAGCTTGTTCGTCAGCGTGCCCGCGTTCACCAGCTCGATCACCTTCGCGACCTGCGTCGGGGTGATGGCGAGGTCGGTGACCTCGATGCCCTTCGAGTTGGCCTGCTGCGCGAGGTACGACACCCACCAGGAGCGGGCCTCGTCCGGCTTCGCGCCCGCCTCGACCGTCGCGATGATGACGTCCAGCGCGTTGGCGTTGACCAGGTCGCGCAGGACCTCGTCGGTGAGGTTCCAGTCCTTCTGGATGCGCGCGCGGCGCTCCCAGGGGAGCTCGGGCAGGGTGAGGCGCAGCTCCTCGACCCACTCGCGCGACGGCGCGATCGGGACCAGGTCGGGCTCCGGGAAGTAGCGGTAGTCCTCCGCCGTCTCCTTCTTGCGGCCCGGCGACGTGCTGCCCGAGGACTCGTCGAAGTGACGGGTCTCCTGAGTGACCTCGCCGCCGGACTCGAGCACCGCGGCCTGGCGCGTCATCTCGAAGCGGACGGCGCGTTCGACGCTGCGCAGCGAGTTGACGTTCTTGGTCTCGGTGCGGGTGCCCAGGGCGCCGGTGGTCTTCGGCGACAGGGACACGTTCGCGTCGCAGCGCAGCGAGCCCTGGTCCATGCGGACGTCGGACACGTCGAGCGCCTTGAGCAGGTCCCGCAGCGCCGTGACGTACGCACGGGCGACCTCGGGAGCGCGCTCCTTGGTGCCCGGGATCATCTTCGTGACGATCTCGATCAGCGGCACGCCGGCGCGGTTGTAGTCGAGCAGCGAGTGCTCGGCGCCGTGGATGCGACCGGTCGCGCCGCCGACGTGCAGCGACTTGCCCGTGTCCTCCTCCATGTGGGCGCGCTCGATCTCGACCCGGATGACCTCGCCGTCGTCCAGCGTCACGTCGAGCCAGCCGTTGAACGCGATCGGCTCGTCGTACTGCGACGTCTGGAAGTTCTTCGGCATGTCCGGGTAGAAGTAGTTCTTCCGCGCGAACCGGCACCACTCGGCGATCTCGCAGTTCAGCGCGAGGCCGATGCGCATCGCGGACTCGATCGCCTTGGCGTTCACCACCGGCAGCGCGCCCGGCAGGCCGAGGCACGTGGGGCAGGTGTTCGTGTTCGGCTCGCCGCCGAACGTGTTGGCGCAGCCGCAGAACATCTTCGTGTTGGTGTGCAGCTCGACGTGCACTTCCAGGCCCAGGACGGGGTCGTACTTCTCGATGACCTCGTCGTAGTCCATCAGCTCAACCAGAGCGGTCATGCCAGGTCGTCCTTCCGCAGAGCACGAACGGCCAGCGCCGCACCGGTGATCGCCACGGCGATGCTGGCGATCGCGTTCGCCAGGGCCAGCTTGTCGTTCTTGGCCCGCGCGTTCCGGAAGCCCGAGAACGCGCCGGCGGCACCGGCCACCGCACCCGCGAGACCGAGGAGACCGCGTGCCTTCTTGATGTTCACAGCGACGGACCTCCGAACGCGCCGCGCGCGGCCTCGTAGGCGGCGGCCACCCGGTACATGCGGTGGTCCTGCAGCGCCGGGGCCATGATCTGCAGGCCGACCGGCATCCCGTCCTCATCGGACAGACCGCTCGGGACGCTCATGGCGGGGGTGCCCGCGAGGTTCGCGGGGATGGTGCAGAGGTCGGCCTTGTACATGGCCATCGGGTCGTCCGCGCGCTCGCCGATCTTGAACGCCGTGGTCGGGGTGGTCGGGGAGATGAGCACGTCGAAGTTCTCGAACGCCTTCGCGAAGTCCTGCGTGATCAGCGTGCGGACCTTCTGCGCCGAGCCGTAGTACGCGTCGTAGTAGCCGGACGACAGCGCGTACGTGCCGATCATGATGCGGCGCTTGACCTCCGGGCCGAAGCCGGCCTCGCGGGTCAGCGACATGACCTCCTCGGTGCTGCGCGTGCCGTCGTCGCCGACGCGCAGGCCGTAGCGCATGGCGTCGAACCGGGCGAGGTTCGACGAGCACTCGCTCGGCGCGATGAGGTAGTACGCCGGGAGCGCGTAGTCGAAGCTCGGGCACGACACGTCCGCGATCTCCGCGCCGAGCTCCTTGAGCTGCGACACGGCGGCCTCGAAGCTGCGCAGCACGCCCTGCTGGTAGCCCTCACCGGTGAACTGCGTGACGACACCGATGCGCAGGCCGGACAGGTCACCGCTCAGACCCTCGCGGGCAGCGGCGACGACCGGCGGCACGGGTGCGTTGATGGACGTGGAGTCCATGTGGTCGTAGCCCGCGATGACCTCGTGCAGCAACGCGGCGTCGAGCACCGTGCGCGCACAGGGACCGGCCTGGTCCAGAGAGCTGGAGAACGCGACGAGGCCGTAGCGGGAGACACCGCCGTAGGTGGGCTTCACGCCGACGGTGCCGGTGACGGCGCCGGGCTGGCGGATCGAGCCACCCGTGTCGGTACCGATCGCGAGCGGCGCCTGGAACGCCGCGAGCGACGCGGACGAGCCACCGCCGGAGCCGCCGGGGATGCGGTCGAGGTCCCACGGGTTGTGCGTGGGGCCGTACGCCGAGTTCTCGGTCGACGAACCCATGGCGAACTCGTCCATGTTCGTCTTGCCGAGGATGACGACGCCGGCTTCCTTGAGCTTGCGCGTCACCGTGGCGTCGTAGGGCGGGATCCAGCCTTCGAGGATCTTGGAACCGACCGTGGTCGGCACGCCCTCGGTCGTCATGACGTCCTTGAGCGCCAACGGCACGCCGGCGAGCGGCGAGACCTGCTCACCGGCCTTGACGGCCTCGTCGACCCTGCGGGCCTGCGCGAGCGCGCCCTCGGTGTCGACGTGCAGGAAGGCGTGGACCTTCCCGTCGGTCTCGGCGATGCGGTCCAGGTGGGCCTGGGTGACCTCGACGCTGGAGACCTCGCCGCTGTGGATCTTCGCGGCGAGTTCCGCCGCGGTCGCGTGGATCAGGTCGTTGGTCATGCTTCCTCACCCAGGATGCGGGGCACGCGGAACCGGCCGTCCTCGGCCTCAGGAGCGCCGGAGAGCGCCTGCTGCTGACCGAGGCTCGGACGGACCACGTCCTCGCGGAAGACGTTGGTCAGCGGAACGGCGTGCGACGTCGGCGGGATGTCGGCCGTGGCGATGTCGCCAACCGAGGCCACCGACTGGAGGATCACGTCGAGCTGTCCGGCGAACAAGTCGAGCTCGTCCTCGGTAACAGCCAGCCTGGCGAGCTTCGCCAGGTGCGCGACCTCGTCGCGGGAGATGCTGGGCACTCCTGTCAACCCCCGTAGGGTCGGGATACGAATCGGGAACCCCGTGAGTCTATGGGCTGGTCAGGCGCGCCTTCGAACGGGTTACCGCCTCTGTGGTTGACCGGCACGTCAACTTAACCGTTCCGCAACGCGGACAGCAGGTCATGCGTTGACGATGCGTCTGCGAGAATCACCGACCGGCAACGGCGCAAGACGCGGGGTCTCGCGCACGAGCTATGGAGGCGTTCACCTTGTCGTTCCTGATCCGGGTCCAGCTCCCGGACCGTCCCGGCACCCTCGGCGCGGTCGCAACGGCTTTGGGCGAGATCGGGGCGGACATACTCAGCGTCGACGTGGTGGAGCGCGGTTCCGGCATCGCCATCGACGACCTCGTGGTCGAACTGCCGTCCGGCCGCCTGCCGGACACCCTGATCACCGCCGCGGAGTCCATCGAGGGCGTCGAGGTCGACGCGGTGCGCCCCTACGCGGGCATCCTGGACACCCATCGCGAGCTGGAGCTCGTGGAGGAGATCGCCGAGGAGCCCAAGAAGGGCCTCGAGATCTTCACCGAGGGCGTCCCGAAGATCATCCGCGCTGGCTGGGCCATCGTCGTCGGGCCGAAGGGCCCCGGCATCACCCGGCTGACCGCGTCGTCGGCCGCCCCGGAGACGCGGATGGGCGACGTGCCGTGGTTCCCGCTGGAGCGCGCGACCGTGCTCGACGGCGAGGAGGAGTGGGTCCCGGAGACCTGGCGCGAGCTGGGCACCGAACTCGCCGCGACGCCGCTGGGCAAGCCGGACCGCGTGCTCGTCGTCGGCCGCCCCGGTGGCCCGATGTTCCGCGCGGCCGAGGTGGCGCGGCTCGCGCACCTCGCCGGCATCGTCGCGGTGGTGCTCCCCGACTAGTGTCCTGCGCCGGAAATTCGTCATCAAAGTATGAAGGTTGATGAGGGGAGCTTTCATCAACCTCAGGTTTGGGAAAGCTCCCCTCATCAACGTCGCGGGGCCTCAGCCACGCCGTCATCAACTGCACGCGGGGCGCTTTCGTGCGCTCCACGCGCACGAAAGCGCCCCGCGTGCGGCACAAACGGCAGGGACTTCAGCGGCGGACTTCCGGCGTAGGGCACTAGTGTCCTGCGTCGGAAATCCGCAAGGTAAGTCTAGTGTGGGGTGATGGCGCGGATTGGTCGTCCTCCTGCTGAGGTGACGTTGACGGAGCAGGAGCGGGAGACGCTGCGGCGGTGGGCGCGGCGGGCGAAGTCGTCGCAGGTGCTGGCGCAGCGGTGCAGGATCGTGCTGGCGTGTGCGGAGGGTGTGCCGGGCAAGCAGATCGCCGAGGATCTTCGGGTGCACGAGGCGACGGTGACCAAGTGGCGCAGGCGGTTTCTGCGCGATCGGCTGGACGGTCTGGTCGACGAGCAGCGGCCGGGCCGGCCGCCGTCGATCACGGTCGATCAGATCGAGGAGGTGATCGTGGCGACGCTGGAGGAGACTCCGCGTAGCGCCACGCACTGGTCGCGAACGTCGATGGCGGAGCGCACCGGGTTGAGCAAGTCGACCATCGGCCGGATCTGGCGCGATTTCGGGCTCAAACCGCACCGTGCGGAGACGTTCAAGCTCTCCACTGATCCGTTGTTTGTGGAGAAGGTCGTGGATGTGGTTGGCCTGTATCACAATCCGCCCGAGCGGGCGGTGGTGCTGTGCGTGGACGAGAAGTCTCAGATCCAGGCATTGGACCGCTCACAGCCGGTGCTGCCGATGATGCCCGGTATGCCTGAGCGCCGCACGCACGACTACGTCCGCAACGGCATCACCAGCCTGTTCGCCGCGTTCGACATCGCGGACGGCACGGTGATCAGCGAGTTGCACCGCCAGCACCGCGCCGCCGAGTTCAAGAAATTCTTGATCACGATCGACAAGACCGTCCCAGCGGAGCTGGACGTGCATCTGGTCTGTGACAACTACGGCACCCACAAGACCGCGGCGATCAAGGCCTGGCTGGCGAAGCACCCGCGGTTCCACATGCACTTCACCCCGACCGGATCCTCGTGGATCAACCAGGTCGAACGCTGGTTCGGCCTGCTGGCGCAGCAGAAGATCAAACGCGGCGCCCACAAAAGCGTGCAAGCACTCGAGAAGGACGTCCGGGCCTGGATCGCGGACTGGAACACCCACCCACGGCCGTTCCTGTGGACCAAGACCGCCGAAGAGATCCTCGAGTCACTCGCACGCTTTTGCAGGCGAATTTCCGGCGCAGGACACTAGTG
>NZ_JANBBE010000001.1 GCF_024648825.1 Lentzea californiensis | reverse complement strand
ATCCGGTATTAGACCTCGTTTCCAAGGCTTATCCCAGAGTACAGGGCAGGTTACCCACGTGTTACTCACCCGTTCGCCGCTCGTGTACCC
Organism: Lentzea californiensis; assembly: GCF_024648825.1. GTDB lineage: Bacteria > Actinomycetota > Actinomycetes > Mycobacteriales > Pseudonocardiaceae > Lentzea > Lentzea californiensis. Next base: position 2,104,513 of record NZ_JANBBE010000001.1, on the reverse strand, counting down.
CGAAGGGCCTTACCGCTCGACTTGCATGTGTTAAGCACGCCGCCAGCGTTCGTCCTGAGCCAGGATCAAACTCTCCAATAAGGATTATGTTTGATCGCTCCAGACGGAATATGTCTGGCATCAATCTAGTCTTGCCTCAAAGGAACTACCTCGACGAGGAGGTAATTCATATATTACTGGCTGTGTTTCGGCACGCTGTTGAGTTCTCAAAGAACACGCGCTCACCGGTTCCAGTCTCCGTTTCCGGAGGCTTTCTCTCGGGGCTTGTGTTGAAAGCTTAGCCAGTTCGTTTTCGCTTTGTCAAATCGGCCTTTTCGGCTTCTTCGGTGCGGCGCAAACTCGCTTCGCATTCAGTTTTTGGCTTGTTCAGAAGTTATCTGAGTGGCTTTCCCGGTGTCAAATCGGGGTCATTTTCAGATCCCGGACAGCACGTTAGGCCGCTTATTTACTTCTGGGGGTTTGACGCCGTGGAACTTTACTCGGCCCGATCCGCGGTGTCAACCGCTCGTTCCGTGGTCCCGCTTGCGACTTGGAGAAGGTTACTCACGGGGTCGATCAAAGTCAAATCGCCTGGTCAGCGGGCTGCTTGATCGGCACGGACGGCGAAGGGGCAGGTGGCTTGGCCCCGACCGGACGCGGTCGCAGCCACAGGGTGATGGAACGAAGTCCCTCCATCGCCCGCACGATCTGGTCCGGCGCGGCGGGCTGACGGGTCGCCACCGGCACCAGGTCGTAGCCCCAGACGCCGAACTCCTTGAGCACCGTCACCGGATCGTCACCGAAGTCCGCCGTCGCGGTCGCCGAGAACTCGAGGAACACATGAGGCCTGTCGCGACGCAACAACCGGACGAGTCCTGCGAGAGCGCGATGCCCGCGTCCAGGCGTGTCGACCTTCACGACGGAAAGCTTCATCCCCTGCACCAAGGCGATCTCTTCGAGTGCCTTGTCCAGGCGCACCGCCTTCACGCGCGCGACCTCGGCCGGGGCATCGGCGGCCAGCGGCGACACCGACACACCACCGGTCAGCGTCGGCGACACGGCCAGCTCCCCCGCGCTCTCCCACGCCGCGCCCTCGACCACGGTCATCCGGCCGGCGACGGCGGCGGGCAGGTTCGCCGAGACGTTGTGCCTGAGCAGAGCAGCCGCGGACGCGTCCGGCTCCACGGCGACAACGGCGCCCATCAGCCCGAGCCGCGACAACACCCGGATCGAGTGGTAACCGACGTACGCGCCGACGTCGAGGAAGATGCCGTCCGGTTCGAGCACGGAGTCGAGCAGTTCCGCGAGGTCGGGCTCCCACACGCCGTTGGACGACAACAGCGGGAGCATGAACGCGTCGTCGGAGGGCAGCCACATCATGCCCGCGTCGCACAACACCAGTGACGAACGCACCGCAGGTGCGTCGCCGGCGTTCTCGTGTTGACGAACGACCACGCGCCGCAGCGCGTCCGCGGTCTGTTGTGCCTGGTGAGCGGTGCGAAGCGCGGCGTCCAGGCGCGTGTCGCGCTCACGGAACACCTCGACGACCTTGGACTCCAGCGAGTCGATCCGGTCCAGCGTCCGGTCGAGCGCCACGGTCAGCTTGTCGATCCGCTCGGCCAGCACCTCGTCCGACTTCGCGCGCTTGGCCGCCTCGGCGACGACCGCGTCCTCGACGTCGCGCTGCCGGCGGCCCTGACCCGCCATGTCCGCGCGCACGCGCACGACCCCGTCGTCGACGCCGACCAACTGGTCGACGAAGTGCGACTGCCGTTGCGCGACCTGCTCGACCTCGGCGCGGAGCAGTTCCAGCTCACCGGCACCGACGCCGGCCTTCAGCGCGTCCTGCCTGTTGACCAGCTCGGACACCGTGCGCTCGACCCCGTCGATCAGGGTGTGCAGCACCTGGCGCATGTGGTTGTCGTAGTGGTCCAGCGCGCGCAGCACGACCTTGCGCAGCGCGGGTGCCATCGGCGTCCGATGAGGGCCGTCCACCGTCGGCTGCCTCAGTAACGCGTGCTTGGCCGACTGCAGCGCGAGCATCGGGTCGACCTCGGCCTTCTTCTTCGGCCGGCGGGCCCGCCATCCGCGGTACGCGTGCTCGACGCGTTCGCGGAGGACCTCGGCGACTCGTGAGACCGAGCGCACGGACAGCACGTGCTGACGGCCGGCCGCACCGAGCGCGGCGGCCGTGGGCAGGTCGTCGGCCAACGAGCGCAGCAGCTTCGCGGCGGCCTGCACGTCCGGTTCGGCGCCCTGGTGGCACGGCACGAGAACAGCCGTCTTGCCGAACAGCTCGGCGACGGCGCCGTGGTCCGACGCGACGACCGGGACTCCCCGCACGGCGAGCTCGGCCAGGCGCAACGCGATCCGGTCGTCCGCCCCGCCGCGGTGCAGCGACACCACGGCGTCGGCGGTCGCGGCCACGTCGAGGCCTTCGACCAGCGAGATCCTCGGGTCGGAGGACGTGGCCAGGCGCAGTCGCTCGGCCGCCTCCGGGTGTTCGAGCGCACCGGACACGGCGATCTTCAGCTCGACGTCCGTCCGGTCCGGGAACGCGGTCAGGAACGCGGACACGGCGCCCAGCACGTTGCCCGGCCTGTCGAAGTCGTGGTCCGCGATCGCCGCGAACACCACCACTTCGCCGGGCTCGTGGTCACGCGCGCCGACGTCCTGCACGGGCACAGGCACCACACGCACGATGGGCCCGCCGATGCGTTCGGCGGCAGCGCGCGACGCCTCGGACGAGAGCCATAGTTCGTTCACGCCCGTGCGGTCGTCCGCGGCGGTGGCGTCCAACGCGACGTCGACGACGAACCGGCCGGAGGGCACCTCGTCCGAAGAAGAGGCGCGCACCACGACGGGATATCCGGCGGCGGCCGACACCGGCAGTCCCGACGCGCGCGCGGCGGCGAGCATCAGTTCCGCCAGCTGTCCTGAGCCGATGACGGACACACCGAGCTGGTCGAGCAGCGCCGGCCCCTCCGAGCGGGGCTGCGGCACGGCGGGCGCGGGCAACCGCCCGGAAGCGACGCCGACCCCGGCGCACCACTCGCGCCAGGCCTCCGCGTCCGCGCCGAAGGGCACCGGGAACTGCTGCTGCAGCGCGGTGTCCGCACGCCACACGGCGTCGGCCCAGCGCGTGCCACCGGCCTCGGTCTGCTCGCACGCCCACATGAGGAACCCGCCGCCACCGTCCTCACCGAACGCCGGCGGCGGTGTCTGCGCGGAGGCCCGGTAGTCGGCGCGCAGCTCGGACGGGATCTGCGTGCCGTCGATCAGGGAGTCGAACCGGTACGGCACGGGGGCCACGGACCAGCCGCACCGCACCAGTTCGGCGCGGTAGGACTGGCAGAGCTCGGCCACCTCCGGATGTTCCGAGAGCAGCACACGGGGACGTTCGGCGAAATCGGCGGACAGCAACCAGGGCCGCCGTGGGTCGAACCCGCGGAAGTGCACCGTCAGCAGGTCCTGGCCGATCACGGCCAACGAACCGGATTCGGTGCGGTGCAACGGCCGGTCCGCGACGTTCCACACGGACACACCGATCCGTGCGTCGCGCACGACGTGGTGCGGCACGATCGCCGGCATGTCCAAAGAGGTCAGGTAGGGCTCGGAACCGGGGCCGACGGCGATGAAACCGGGGTCGAATGCGCCCTGGTCGTGCAGGTCGGCGGGACCGGGCTGCAGGCCGTCGGACGCCAACGGCCGCAACGTGCGCGGCAGCATCACGACCGGTGCGGTGCGCAACGCCTCCAGCACGACCTTCGTGAGCGACCCGAACACCTGCACCCACGGGTCGAGGTACAGCACGGGCATGCCCTGCGACAGCAACGCCTCCAGCAGCCGCGGCACCATCGCGGCCTTCAGCCCGGCGGCGTCCAGGGACGTCGCGAGCACGTGCAGCTCGTCCTCGGCGACGCCGATGTCCAGCGGCGTCATCAGTCCGGGCCCCGCGTGCTCCGGCTGCGCGTCGACGACCAGCGCGACGAACCGGCCCTCGGGGTGCTCCGCGAGGAACGAGCTGGACAGGACCTTGACCGCGGGCAGCTCCGCCGCCGTGGCGACGGTGCACGCGCAGATCGTCGGCTGGAACTCGGGTACCTCAGTCACGGAGAGCACGTATCTGCCTCACAGCATGGGGAGAAGTGTGCGCAACTCGTACGGGGTGACGCTACGACGGTACGCGTCCCACTCCGTCCTCTTGTTGCGCAGGAAGAAGTCGTAGACGTGCTCGCCCAGTGCCTCGGGGAGCAGCTCCGAGTTCTCCAGTTCGGTGAGGGCCTCGCCGAGGTTCTGCGGCAGGTTCGCGTACCCCGCCGCGCGCCTTTCGCGGTCCGTCAGCGACCACACGTCGTCCTCGGCGGGCGGCGGCAGCTCGTAGCCCTTCTCGATGCCCCGCAGGCCGGCGGCCAGGATCACCGAGTACGCCAGGTACGGGTTGCACGCGGAGTCCAGCGAACGGACCTCGACGCGGCGCGACGACGACTTGCCGGGCGAGTACATGGGCACGCGCACCAGTGCGGAGCGGTTGGCGTGGCCCCAGCACACGGCCGTGGGGGCCTCACCGCCGACGATCAGGCGCTTGTACGAGTTGACCCATTGGTTCGTGACACCGGAGATCTCGCGCGCGTGCTTCAGGATGCCCGCGACGAACTGCTTGCCGATGTCGGAGAGCTGGTACGGGTCTTCCTCGTCGTAGAAGGCGTTGCGGTCGCCCTCGAACAGCGAGAAGTGCGTGTGCATGCCCGACCCGGGCTGGTCGGAGAACGGCTTGGGCATGAACGAGGCGCGCACGCCCTGCGTGATCGCGACCTCCTTCACCAGGTAGCGGAACGTCATGACGTTGTCCGCCATGGTCAGGGCGTCGGCGTAGCGCAGGTCGATCTCCTGCTGGCCGGGCGCACCCTCGTGGTGGCTGAACTCGACGGAGATGCCCATCGCCTCGAGCGCCTCGATGGCGTGGCGGCGGAAGTGCGTCGCCGTCTCGTGCGAGGTCTGGTCGAAGAAGCCGCCGTTGTCCGCGGGCTCGGGCTCGCTGCCGTCGCCGGGCAGGCCCTTGAGCAGGAAGAACTCGATCTCGGGGTGCACGTAGCAGGTGAACCCGGCCTCGCTGGCCTTCGACAGCGTGCGGCGCAGCACGTGGCGCGGGTCGGCCCACGACGGGGAGCCGTCCGGCATGGTGATGTCGCAGTACATGCGTGCCGAGTAGTTGCTGCCGTCCGGTGTCTGCCAGGGCAGCACCTGGAACGTCGAGGGGTCCGGCTTCGCGACCATGTCCGACTCGTAGACGCGGGCGAAGCCCTCGATCGCCGACCCGTCGAACCCGATGCCCTCGCTGAAGGCACCTTCGAGCTCGGCCGGTGCGACCGCCACGGACTTCAAGAAGCCCAGGACGTCCGTGAACCAGAGCCGGACGAACCGGATGTCGCGTTCCTCTAGCGTGCGGAGCACGAACTCCTGCTGGCGGTCCATAGAGCGCAGCTTAGGGCCCGCCGACGTACGTTTCTAAGCGGAGGCGGCATTTGACACAGTAGGAGTCTCTACGATCAGCGCATGTCCGCCCGTTGGTTGTTGGTTTGCGCACTCGCCCTGCTCACGAGCTGCACGTCCGGGGGAGATCTCCCCGATGGTGCGACCTTGCTCTCGAAGTCGGCCGACTCGATGCGCTCGGTCCAGAGCGTCCACTTCACCATCAAGGTCGACGGTGAGCTGCCGGACGTGCCGGTGAAGGAGGCCGACGGCGACCTCACCTCGGCCGGTGACTCGAAGGGCACCGCGAAGGTGACGTTCGGCGGGCAGCTGCTGTCCATCTCCTACGTGCTGACCGGCGGAAACCTGCACTTCAAGGGCCCGACCGGCGGGTTCACGAAGCTGCCGGCGGCGTTCGCGGGCCAGGTGTACGACCCCTCGGCCATCCTGAACCCGGACAAGGGCGTCGCGAAGGTCCTGTCCAGCTCGAAGGACGCCAAGACCAAGTCGTCCGGTGACGTGTCGGTGATCGAGGCGACTGTGCCGAAGGACGTGGCGGCCGGGCTGGTGCCGGGCATCTCCGCGGACGTGAAGGCGACGTTCTCGATCGACAAGGACAACAAGCTCAAGAGCGCGCTGTTCGAGCTCCCCGCCGGTCAGAAGGTCGACATCGGCCTCACGGACTTCGACAAGCCCGTCACGGTCACGGCACCCGCGTAGATGCCGGCCAAGAAGACGGCGAGCAGAGTCGCTCTCGCCGCGTCCGGCGCGGCCGTGCTGCTGGGGGCGCTCGACGCGTACGTCGTCGTCGGCGTCCTGACGGACATGGTCCGTGACCTGGGCATCGCGGTGAACGAGCTGGAGCAGGCGACGCCGATCGTCACCGGGTACCTGCTCGGGTACGTGGCGGGCATGCCGCTGCTCGGGCAGCTGTCGGACCGGCTCGGGCGGCGGTTCGTGCTGCAGGTCTCGCTGCTCGGGTTCCTGGTGGGCTCGGTGATCACGGCGCTGGCCGCGGACGTGCCGTTGCTCGTCGTCGGGCGCGTGGTGCAGGGCCTGGCCGGTGGCGCGCTGCTGCCGGTGACGATGGCGCTGGTCGCGGACCTGTGGGAGGAGCAACGGCGGTCGGCCGCTCTCGGGACCGTTGGTGCCGCTCAGGAGCTGGGGTCTGTTCTCGGCACGCTGTACGGCATCGCGGTGGCCTCGCTGTTCAACGCGTGGCCGTTGTTCGAGGCGTGGGAGCCGCAGAGCTGGCGGTGGATTTTCTGGGTGAACATCCCGTTGGCGATCATCGCGATGGTGGTCGTGCAACGCACCGTGCCGAACACACGGCGCGAGGTCCGCATCGACGTCGTGGGCGGGATGTTGCTGGCGGCGGCGTTGTCGTTGCTGGTCGTCGCGCTCTACAACCCGACGCCTGCCGAGTCCGTGCTGCCTTCGTGGGGCTGGCCGACGCTCATCGCGGCGTTCGTCGTGCTGGGCGGCTTCTTCTGGTGGGAACGCCGTAGTGCCGTGCGGCTCATCGACCCTGACGGCGTGCAGTGGCGGCCGTTCTGGGCCGTGCTCGGGGTGTCGCTGGCCGCCGGAGCGGCGTTGATGGTGACGCTGGTCGACGTGGAGTTGTTCGCGCAGACCGTGTTGCGGCGCGACTCGGCGTCCGCGGCGACGTTGCTGACGCGGTTCCTGATCGCGTTGCCGGTCGGCGCCGTGCAGGGCGGGTTCCTCGCGTCACGGCTCGGTGACCGCTGGGTGTCGTTCGGCGGGCTCGCGATGGCATCGGTGTCGTACGTGTTCATCGCGCAGTGGCCCGCTGACGTCAGTGGGCTCGTGCTCACGCGTGACCTGGCCATCGCCGGTTTCGGGCTGGGCCTGGTCATCGCGCCGTTGTCCGGTGCCGTGCTGCGTGTCGTGCCTCCCGTCCGGCACGGCGTGGCGTCGGCGTTCGTCGTCGTCGCGCGCATGACGGGCATGCTCGTCGGTGTGGCGGCGTTGTCCGCATGGGGACTACACCGGTTCCGCGAGCTCACGGCAGGCCTGAACACACCGCTGCCGTTCGGCGTCGAACCCGCTGAGTTCCAGCGGCGGATGGCCGAGTACCAGCGCGGGCTCACCGAGGCGCTGCTCACCGAGTACCACGAGATCTTCCTGATCACGGCGGTGATTTGCGCGCTCGGGGCGCTGGGTTCGGTCTTCCTGCCCGGAAGGGCTCAGCAGACCGAGTCCGTTTCGGGCAGCCTCAGGTCCACCAGGTAGTTCGTGCCCACGCCGTCGACGCAGCCGATGCCCGCGAGGAACGCCGTGTGCTGGTTTCCGTTGTACGTCAGCAAACGCGCCCCTAACGCCTGCGCGAGGTCCACACCGGACTGGTAGGGCGTCGCCGGGTCACCGGTCGTCGACACCACCAGCACCTGCGGCAGTCCCTGCACTCTGGGCGGGTGCGGTTCCGACGTGTGCGGAGCCGGCCAGAACGCGCACGGGCCGAGCGCGGTCTCGTCGGTGGGGATCGTGTCGTTGCCCAGCAGTTCCAACAGCCTCCGACGGTTGGACTCCAGGGTGGCCCGGTCCTTGATCGGCGGTTCGTCGACGCAGCGGATGGCCACGAACGCGTCCTGGATGCGGCTGTAGGTGCCGTCCTGGGCGCGGCCGAGGTACTGGTCGGCGAGCTGCAGCAGCGTGTTGCCCTTGTTCTGCCGCAACTCCTGGAGACCCTTCAGGGCGGTCTCCCACAGCCGGTCCGTGTACATCGCCTGGATGATCGCGGTGTTCGCGTCCGAGTGGGACAGCCTGCGGTCGCCGACCTGCAGCGGGGTCTTCTTGAGCGGCTCGATCATCTGCCGGAACTTGGACTCCGCGGCGCTCAAGTCCCTGCCGATGGGACAGTCGCGTTGCGCGCACCAGCCGGCAAAGCGCTGGAACGACTCCTCGAAGCCCTGCGCCTGGCGTGCCGACGCGGCCACCTTGTCGCTGTTGGTCTCCACCGCACCGTCGAGAACCATCGCGCGCACGTTGCGAGGGAACATCTCGGCGTACAACGTGCCGATGCGCGTGCCGTAGGAGTAGCCGAGGTAGGTCAGCTTGCTCTCCCGCAACGCGCCGCGCAGCACGTCGACGTCGCGTACGACGTCACGGGTACCGACGTTGCGCAGCAGGTCGATGCCGCTGCGTTCGGCACAGCGGTCGACGAAGAACTTGTTCTCCTGCTCGGTCAGGTTCGCGCTCTCGCCCTTGGGCCGCAGCCGTTGCGCGTCGCGTTCGGCGTCGGTCAGGCACTGGACGCGGGGCTGGCTCGCCCCCACGCCGCGCGGGTCGAAGCCCACGACGTCGAACCGCTTGCCGACCGGGTTGCCCGGCTGCATGTTCGCCACGTGCGACATGCCCGACCCTCCCGGACCGCCGGGGTTCACCACCAGGGAACCGACCCTCCGGTCCTTCTCCGCGGCAGGGCGCCGCAGCAGGCCGACGGTGATCGTCCCCGCGTCCGGGTTCTCGTAGTTGAGCGGAACGTACAGCCGAGCGCACTGGATGCCCTCGCGCTCGTACAGGCCCTTGCTCTTCGCGTCGGTGGCGTAGGGCTGGCACGCACCCCACGCCAGCGTCTGCTCGTAGAAGCGCGCCAAGCCCTTGCGCGCGGCGACGGGTGAGCCGTCGATGCGCGCGTAGGACGTGGACGTGCCGAGCAGAACGATCAAGGCGAACAAGGCCGCGGTGACTCGGGATCGCCTCTTCGTCATTTAGGCGCACCGGGTTCCGTCGGCGGGCAAGGTCTGGTCGATCAGGTACTTCACGCCGGCGCCGTCCACGCACTGGTCGCCCTGCAGGAAGACCGTGTGCTGGACGCCCTCGTAGGTGAGGAGCCGGGAGTTGAGCGCTTTGGCCAGGTTCACGCCCGCCTCATAGGGCGTGGCCGGGTCGCCGGTCGTGGAGATGACCAGCAGCGGCGGGATGCCTTCTGCCTTGGGCGGGCCCGTGCGCGCGGTGACCGGGGCCGGCCAGAACGCGCACGAGTCGAGGGCCGCGCCGGCCGGGTTGCCGTCGTCGAGGAACGGTGCCGCCTCCTTGTACTTCTTCTGGGTCTCCAGCAGCGCGTTCTTGTCCGTCAGCCGTGCGTCGTCAACGCAGTGCACCGCGTTGAACGCATCCGTGATGGTCGAGTACTGGCCCTGTTCGTCGCGGTCGAAGTACGCGTCCGCGAGTCGCAGCAGCGTCGTGCCCTTGCCGCTCTTCAGCTCCTGGAGGCCGTCGAGCAGGAGGGGCCACAGCTGTTCCGAGTACATCGCCTGGATCGCCGCGGTGATGGCGTCGTTGTAGGACAGCTTGCGACCACCGACGTCGACCGGCTTCTGGAGCAACGGGGTGGTGAGCTGCCGGAAGCTCAGGTTGGCGTCGGCGTCGAGTGGGCACTCCTTCTTCTCTCGGCACCACTTCACGAACTCGTCGAACGCCTTCTGGAAGCCGGCCGCCTGTGCGACCAGCGACGCGAGCTGGTCCTGGGTCGGGTCGACGGCACCGTCGAGGATGAGCGCGCGCACGTTCTGGGGGAAGGTCTCGGCGTATTCAGTGCCTATGCGGGTGCCGTACGAGTACCCGACGTAGCTCAGCTTCGCGTCGCCGAGCGCAGAGCGGAGGACATCCATGTCCTTAACTACGTCCCGCGTGCCCAAATTGGCGAGCATTGATGCACCGAATTTTGTACCGGCGGCACACTTCTCGGCATATGCCTTGTTCTCTTGCTCCGTTTGGGCGATTCCGGCCGGACTTGTGTCCGTGTCGAGGTCCAAACGCTCTGCGTCGCGCTCCGGTCCGGTGAGGCAGCTGACCGCCGGCTCGCTCGCGCCGATGCCCCTCGGGTCGAACCCGATGAGGTCGAACCTCGCCGCGAGGCCGGTCTTGCGGTAGGCCGGGACCATGCTCGCGGCCGACGCCATGCCGGAGGCTCCGGGACCGCCGGGGTTGGTCAGCAACGAGCCGATCTTCTGCCCGGTTGCCTTGTACCGGAGCACGCCGATGGTGATCGTGTCGCCGGTTGGCTTGCTGTAGTCGAGGGGAACCTTCAGGCGTGTGCACTCGACGTCGCGCCTCTTGCCGTACGCGTCGCGGCTCGACCCCGTCGTGGCGTACGGCTCGCAGTTCTCCCAGGCCAGCTGCTGGCCGTAGAACTCCTCCAAACCGGCCGGGACGACGCCGGCCGGGCCGACCTTTTCGAAGGTCACGCCCGGTTTGGCGGTCCCTTCGACGATCGACGTGCAGGACGCGAGCAGCGGAATGACGAGCAACACGCTCAAGAGACGGACCACAGCCCGATGGTATGGGAGATGATGAGGGCATGCCGCAGCTTCGGATCGCGCTGGCCCAGGTCAACGCCACTGTTGGTGATCTCCAGGGCAACGCTTCGCTGGTCGTGGAGTGGACGCGCAAGGCCCGCGAGGGCGGTGCGCACGTCGCCGTGTTCCCCGAGATGGTGCTGACCGGCTACCCGGTCGAGGACCTGGCGATCCGCACGTCGTTCGCGCGCGCGTCCGCCGAGGCGCTGGAGGCGCTGGCCGGGTCGCTGGAGAACTCGGGCCTCGGTGACGTCGCCGCCGTCGTCGGCTACCTGGAACACGACTCCGTCGGCCCGCGCAACGCCGTCGCCGTCCTGCACGGCGGCCGTGTCGTCGCACGGCAGTGCAAGCACCACCTGCCGAACTACGGCGTGTTCGACGAGCGCCGCTACTTCAAGCCGGGTTCGTCGCTGGACATCGTGCGGATCAACGGTGTCGAGGTCGGCATGGTGATCTGCGAGGACCTGTGGCAGGACGGCGGCCCGATCACCGCTCTCGGTGACGCCGGCGTCGACCTCGTGGTCTCGCCCAACGCCTCGCCGTACGAGCGCAACAAGGACGACCAGCGGCTGCCGCTGGTCGCGCGCCGTGCCGCGGAGGCCCACGCGCCCCTCGCGTACTGCAACCTGGTCGGCGGCCAGGACGAGCTGGTGTTCGACGGCGACTCGCTCGTCGTCTCCGCCGACGGCCAGCTGGTCGGGCGGGCACCGCAGTTCGTCGAGCACCTGATGTTCGTCGACTTCGACGTGCCGGGCGGCCGCGAGTACGAGCAGGGCCAGATCGGCGACTTCTACGTGCGCCGCGTGTACCTCTCCGACGCGATCCCGGCGTACGAGCCGTTGCCCGCGCCACGCGTGTTCGAGCCGCTGTCCGACGAGGCAGAGGTGTGGCACGCGCTGGTGACCGGTCTGCGCGACTACGTGCACAAGAACGGCTTCCGATCCGTGGTGCTCGGTCTGTCCGGTGGCATCGACTCGGCCGTGGTGGCTGCTCTGGCCGTGGACGCTCTGGGCGCCGACGCGGTCTACGGCGTCTCGATGCCGTCCTCCTACTCGTCCGAGCACTCACGTTCGGACGCCTCCGACATGGCTCAGCGCACGGGCCTGCACTTCACCACCGAGCCGATCGGCGAGATGGTGTCGACGTACGTCTCGCAGCTGGGGCTGACCGGCCTCGCCGAGGAGAACATCCAGGCCCGGTGCCGCGGCATGCTGCTGATGGCGTTGTCGAACCAGCACGGCCACCTGGTGCTCGCGACGGGCAACAAGTCCGAGCTCGCGGTCGGCTACTCGACCATCTACGGCGACGCGGTCGGCGGCTACGCCCCGATCAAGGACGTGCTGAAGACCCTGGTCTGGGACATCGCCCGGTGGCGCAACGCCGAGGCCGAGAAGCGCGGCGAGATCCCGCCCATCCCGGAGAACTCGATCTCCAAGCCACCGTCGGCCGAGCTGCGCCCCGGCCAGGTCGACAGCGACTCGCTGCCGGACTACGAGGTGCTCGACCGCCTGCTGGACGACTACGTCCACTGCGACCGCGGGTACGACGCGCTGCTGGCCGCCGGGCACTCGCCGGAGCTGGTGGACCGGGTACTGCGGATGGTCGACAAGGCCGAGTACAAGCGCCGTCAGTACCCGCCGGGCACGAAGATCTCGAACAAGGCTTTCGGGCGCGACCGGCGGTTGCCGATCACGAACGGGTGGCGCGAGGGCTGAGCACCGCCACGTACCCGGTCACTGAGGTGATCCACGGGAGTGGAGCCTGCTCTACCGCGCCGGACCTGGTCAGACCGCTACGTTTGCTCCCATGAAACGGTTCTGGGCGGCGCTGGCCTATCTGGCGACCGGATTGCTGACGGCCATCGCGGCCTGGCTCGCCATCGGTGTGCTGCTGCTGTCCGTGGTCGTGCTGCCGTTACTGCCGGTCACCGCGCCGTGGATCCGGCGGATCGTGGACTTCGACCGCCTGCGCCTGGCGCGCTTCAGCGGTGTCGAGATTCCGCCGTCGCCGCCGCTCGACGGGCCGTGGTTGCACCGGGCGCAGCGGGTGCTGGCCGATCCGGACAGCCGGCGGGACGGGTTGTGGGTGGTGCTGCACGCGCTGTTCGGCACGCTTTTCGGTGCGATCGCCATCGGCGTCTTCGGCGCGTTGGTGCAGCAGCCGGTGGCGGCGTCGCTGTGGTGGGCGGTACCGATGGAGAACTCGTTCGGCCTGCGCGTCGACTCGTGGGGGAAGGCGGCGCTGAGCGTGCCGATCGCGATCGGGCTGGCGTTGGTGCTGACCCAGTTGCCGCGGCTGGCGGAGCTGGACGCGAAGTGGGCGCGCAAGTTGCTGGCGCCGCCGAAGGCCTCGCTGGAGAAGCGGCTGGCCGAGGTCGTGGCGACCCGGGCGGCGGCGTTGCAGGCGCACGGGGCCGAGTTGCGGCGCATCGAGCGGAACCTGCACGACGGCACGCAGAACAAGTTGGTCGGTGTGGTCATGATGCTCGGCATCGCGGAGCGGACGCTCCAGCAGAACCCGGACAACGCGTTGCAGGCGCTGCTGCGTGCACAGGACGCGGCGGGCGACGCGCTCGAAGAGCTTCGCAACGTCGTGCGCAGCATTCATCCGCCGGTGCTGGATGATCTGGGACTGGACGGGGCGATCCAGGCGCTGGCGGCGCGCTGCCCGGTGCCGTGCGTGCTGCAGGCCGACCACCTCGGCCGGTTGCCCGCGGCGGTGGAGGCGGCGGCTTACTTCGCGGTGGCCGAGGCGCTCACCAACGTGGCCAAGCACAGCGGCGCCCGGCACGCGTGGGTCAGCCTGGGCATCAACGAGGACCACCTGACCGTTGTCGTGCACGACGACGGCAAGGGTGGCGCGGACGAGAAGCAGGGGACGGGCTTGGAAGGCATTCGCGGCAGGGTGGCGGCGTTGGACGGCAACGCGGAACTGAGCAGTCCCGAGGGCGGGCCGACCGTGCTCACCGTCGTGCTGCCGACGGGGAGGTGACCCGATGCGCATCGTGATCGCCGAAGATGACGCGCTGCTCCGCGAGGGGCTGACGTTGTTGCTGCGCAACGAAGGGCTGGAGGTCGCGGCGGCCGCGGACAACCCGGCCGACTTCCTCCTGGCCGTCGCCGAGCACGAGCCGGACATCGCCGTGGTCGACGTGCGGATGCCGCCGACGTTCACCGACGAAGGTCTGCGGGCCGCGGTGGAGGCACGCCGGCGGCACCCGAAGCTGGCCGTGCTGGTCCTGTCCGCGTGGGTCGAGCAGAGCTACGCGCACGAACTGCTCGCCGGCTCCGGCAGCGGCGGTGTCGGCTACCTGCTCAAGGAACGCGTCGGCAAGGTCGCGGACTTCCTCGACTCGCTGCACCGCGTCGCGAACGGCGGCACGGCGCTCGACCCCGAGGTGGTGTCGCAGCTGCTCGTGCGGCGCAAGGCGGACGACGCGCTCGGTGTGCTGTCACCGCGTGAGCGCGAGGTCCTCGGACTGATGGCGGAAGGTCTGTCGAACGCCGCCATCGGCGAGAAGCTCGTGATCAGCGCTGGAGCCGTGCACAAGCACATCGGCAACGTCTTCCTGAAGCTCGGCCTCAACAGCGAGGACGGCTCAGGAGACCGTCGCGTCCAGGCCGTGCTCGCCTACCTCGATCACTGAGCCGGTTCACTGAGGACGGACGAACGGGAAGAGCACGGTCTGCCGGATCGACGTGCCGGTCAGCATCATCAGCAACCGGTCGACGCCCATGCCGAGCCCGCCGGTCGGCGGCATGCCGTGCTCCAGCGCCCGCAGGAAGTCCTCGTCCAGCTCCATCGCCTCGACGTCACCGGACGCGGCCTTCAGCGACTGCGCCTCCAGCCGCCGCCGCTGCTCCAGCGGGTCGGTCAGCTCCGAGTAGGCCGTGCCGATCTCCGCGCCGAACGCCACCAGGTCCCACCGCTCGGCCAGGCGCGGGTCGACGCGGTGCTGGCGGGTCAGCGGCGACACCGACGTCGGGAAGTCGATGTAGAACGTCGGGCCGACGGTCGAGGCCTCCACGAAGGAGTCGTAGGCCTCCTGCACGAGCTGGCCGTGGTCCCAGTCCTCGTTGATCTCCACACCTCGTGCGCCCAAGTGCGCCCTGAGTTCCGCAACGGACGTGTCCGGGGTGACCGACGCGTTCAGAGCCCCGGAAACCGCCGTGTAGACCGGAATCACCGGCCACTCCCCCGAGATGTCGAACGAGCCCTCGGGCCGCACAGCGATCTCCGAGCCGAAGGCCGTGCGGGCCGCGTGCTGGACCAGCGTGCGCACCAGGTCGAGCATGACCCGGTAGTCCGCATAGGACTGGTAGGCCTCCAGCATCGTGAACTCGGGGTTGTGGGTGGCGTCCGCGCCCTCGTTGCGGAAGTTGCGGTTCAGCTCGAACACCCGGTCCACGCCCGCGACGCAGAGCCGTTTCAGGTACAGCTCCGGTGCGATCCGCAGGTACATCCGCATGTCGTAGGCGTTGATGTGGGTGACGAACGGGCGTGCGTTCGCGCCGCCGTGCACCGCCTGCAGCATCGGCGTCTCGACTTCGAGGTACTCCTGCGAGTGCAGGAACTCGCGCACGCTGCGGATGACGTCGCTGCGCAGCTTCAGCAGGTGCGCCGAGTCCTGGTTCACGACCAGGTCGAGGTAGCGCTGGCGGACGCGCGCCTCCGGGTCGGTGAAACCCTTCCGCTTGTCCGGCAACGGGTGCAGGCACTTCGCGGTCATCGTCCACGACGACGCCAGCACCGAGATCTCGCCGTGGTCGGACTTGACCACCTTGCCCGTGACGCCGACGTGGTCGCCTAGGTCGACGTCCGACTTCCACGACGCCAACGCCCCGCCCAGCGAGTCGACGGTCAGCATCAGCTGGATCTCGCCGCTGAAGTCCCGCACCCGCGCGAAGCAGAGCTTGCCCATCTCGCGCAACGCCACCACGCGTCCGGTGACCGAGACCTCCTCGCCGAAGCGTTCGCGGGCCCCGGCCAGGAGATCGGTGCGCGCGAACCCGACGGGGTACGGGTCGACGCCCTGCGCGACCAGCCGTTCGACCTTCGCGATCCGCACCCGGACCTGCTCCGGCCTGCGCACGGACTTCGGTTCTACCCGGATCGCGTCGATCTCGACGACCTTCGAAGCGAACTCGTCGCTGACATCCGTCTTCTGCAACGCCCGCTTGCGCAGGGAACGCAACGACGGCACGAAACCCTCGGCGACACCGGCTGCGATGCTGACCCGCGGCAACGACCGGGACCGCTGGTAGCAGAGGAACCTCGGCTCCCACTCCGGCAGGTACTTGGCGTTCGACCGGTACAGCGACTCCAGCTGGAAGAACCGCGACGCGAGCGACAGCACCCGCCGCCACGCCCGCAGCACCGGGCCGGCGCCGATCTTCTCGCCCTCCTCGAACACCGCGCGGAACATCGCGAAGTTCAGCGAGATCCGTTGCACGCCCAGGTGTCCGGCGGCGGCCGCGAGCTGGGCGACCATGTACTCGTTGAGGCCGTTCTCCGCCGCGCGGTCGCGGCGCATCAGGTCGAGCGACACGCCCCGGCGGCCCCACGGCACGAACGACAGCAGGCCTCGCAACGCACCTGACCTGTCGTAAGCCTCCACCATCACGCAGCGGCCGTCGCTCGGATCTCCCAGGCGCCCCAGCGCCATCGAGAAGCCGCGTTCGGTCTCGGCGCCGCGCCAGGCCTCCGCCAGGTCCAGGATGGACGCCATCTCGTCCGGCGCGATCTCGCTGTGCCGGCGGACGCGGGTGGTGTACCCGGCGCGTTCGACGCGCGACACCGCCTGGCGCAGCCCGCGCCGTTCCGGACCGGCGAGGACGAACCGGCGGACGTCCAGGATCGCCTCGTCGCCGATCTCCAGCGCCTTGAGCCCGGCGCCGGCGTAGACCTGCGCACCTCGTTCGGACGCGCCGAGCACGCCCGGTGTCCAGCCGTACGTGCGCGCCTCGGACAGCCACGCCCGCACGGCCTCGGGCCAGTGCTCCTCGTCGCCGATCGGGTCGGCGGAGGCCAGCGTCACGCCGCCGATCACCCGGTAGGTCAGGGCGGCCCGGCCGGACACCGCGAACACGACGCTCTTGTCGCGCCTGGTCGCGAAGTACCCCAGCGAGTCGGGCTCGCCGTCGGCCGCGAGCAGCCGGCGCACGTCGAGCTCCTGGTCGCCGGTGATCACGCTCTGGCTGCGGACACCGCGGAAGAACAGGTACATCGCCCGGATCGCGACCAGCACGCCGAACAGGCCCAGCACCACGCTCAGCCACTGCGGGCCCTCGGGGACGTCGAGCCGGCCGAGCCGGACCACCTCGCCCGTCGCCTGGTTGGCCGCCCACACGATCTTGTCGGTCTGCGCGACCAGCCCGCCGGGGAAGATCTCGGCGAGGCCCCAGCCGACCACGACCAGCCCGATCATGCCCAGCACGAACGACGCCAGCGCCCGCCGCAACGCGCCGCGGGCCAGCCGGGCGGGGAACGCCTCGCGCACCACGAACAGCAGCGCCACGAACAGCACCGAGGTCGTGGCGCCGACACCGAGGAACACCCAGTGCGGTTCTTCGCCCGGATCCAGGACTTCTTCAGGCGCCAGGGCCAGGATGACCATGATGGAGCCGACCAGCACCAGGCCGATGACCTGGAACAGCAGCAGCGTCCACAGAGCCGCTCGCTTGTGCCTGCGCAGGGCGGCCCCGAGCACGAAGAACACCATGGCGATGAACAGGTTGCCGTCGATCGGCAGACCGAAGAAGTACCCGATGCCGTCGGCGAGGTCGGTGAACCAGCCGTCCTCGGGCAGAATCACCCTGAG
Source organism: Lentzea californiensis (assembly GCF_024648825.1). Classification (GTDB taxonomy): domain Bacteria; phylum Actinomycetota; class Actinomycetes; order Mycobacteriales; family Pseudonocardiaceae; genus Lentzea; species Lentzea californiensis. The sequence goes on along the minus strand of NZ_JANBBE010000001.1, from coordinate 2,086,921 downwards.
CAGCGACAACACCCCGGCCAGCTGCACGATCGTCGCGATCGCGCCCGCGGTCTTCCACTTCCACGCCGGTGCCACTACCACTCCCGAGGTCAGCCGATGACCGTCATGATCCCGTCTTCCGCCGGAAGGGTGCATGTCGCCGCCTCCGGGCGTGTCGACGGACCCGTCGTGGTGCTCAGCTCAGGACTGGGCGGGGCGTGGTTCGACTGGGACCGGACCGTGCGGCTGCTGGCACCCCACGCCAGGGTGATCGTGTTCGACCGTCCGGGGCTGGGGTTGAGCGGCCCTGCCCGGCGCGGGCCGTCGCTGGCACGGGAGGTGGCGGTGCTCGACGCGGTGTTGCGCGGGGTGCCGCGGGCCGTCCTGGTCGGGCACTCGATGGCGTCGATGCACGTCGAGGCCTACGCGCGGCTGCGGCCGCACCGGGTCGGTGGCCTGGTCCTGCTGGACCCGGACGCCGAGACGCCGGGCTCCGGAGCCCCGTTCGACGTGTCGGCGGTGGTCGCGCAGGGCGTGCGGGCCATCGGCAGCCGCTGGCTCGGTGCCCGGATCACCGAGCGGTACGGGCACTCGTTCCGCAACCTGCTGACCGCGGTCTCGACGCTCGGCGTGACCGATCCGGCGCCTTCCGACCTGGTCGAACTCGTCTACCGGCGCCCAGGCGTCGGGCGGGCGGTGCTGTGGGAGCTCGCGTCGTACCCCGGTCAGGTGGCGACGCTCGAACGGCTGCGGAAGCGCCGGCCCTTGCCGCGTGTGCCCTGGTTGGTGCTCACGGCCGGGCGGAAGGTGTGGCCGGAGCACCGGTCGTTGGCCGCTCTCGTGCCGTGGGGACGCAACGTGCCGGTACCCGGAAGCAGGCACATGATTCAGATGGACCGGCCGGACGCCGTGGTCATGGCCGTCCGCGAGGCGCTTCGGGGCCTGCCCGGCGAGTGATTCCTGCTACCGGGCATGTGATGGAAGCCGCATCTGCGTTCCGTTTCCCGCCAACGGTGCCACTCTGGTGTTCGGCAACCGTGCACAAAGCGCCCGGGGACCCACTCAGGTGGGCTTCGAGGAAAGGAACGGTCGACGATGACCACTGCCGAAGTTTCCGCGCCCTACGGCTCCGGAGCGGGCCAGAAGCCCCCGGCCAAGCGGGTTCGCGTTCACCACCTGCGTGAGATGAAGGAACGCGGCGAGCCGTGGCCCATGCTCACCTCGTACGACACCTTCACCGCCTCGATCTTCGACGAGGCCGGCATCCCCGTCCTGCTGGTCGGCGACTCGGCCTCGAACACCGTCTACGGCAACGACACCTCGCTGCCGGTCACCGTGGACGAGCTCGTACCGCTCGTGCGCGCGGTGACGCGTTCGGTCAAGCGCTCTCTCGTGGTCGCCGACCTGCCGTTCGGCTCCTACCAGGTGTCGGTCGAACAGGCCGTGGCGACGGCGGTCCGGTTCATGAAGGAAGGCCAGGCGCACGCGGTCAAGCTGGAGGGCGGCGCCTACTTCGCACCGCACATCCGCGCGATCACGGCCGCGGGCATCCCGGTCATGGCGCACATCGGCTTCACCCCGCAGTCCGAGCACCAGCTGGGCGGTTACCGCGTGCAGGGCCGCCACGACAACCACGACGTCGTGGTCCAGGACGCGCTGGCCGTGCAGGAGGCGGGCGCGTTCGCGGTCGTGCTGGAGATGGTGACCGCCGAGGTCGCGAAGCAGATCACGCACGACCTCGTCATCCCGACCGTGGGCATCGGTGCCGGTCCGGACACCGACGCCCAGGTGCTGGTGTGGCAGGACATGATGGGCCTGAACCGCGGCAGGGCACCCCGGTTCGTCAAGCGCTACGCGAACATCGGCGACATCATGCTGGGCGCCGCCGCGGAGTTCGCCAACGAGGTGCGCGGACAGCAGTTCCCCGGCCCCGAGCACACCTTCCACTGATCACGTGCGTCTAGCGGGTCCAGAACTCCGGGTCTGGGCCCGCCGGCACGATCCCGCTCGGATTGACGTCGTGGTGCGTCACGTAGTAGTGGCGCTTGATGTGGTCCCAGTTCACGGTGTCCCCGAACTGGGCGTAGAGGCGTTTCGCGTACGCCCACAGGTTTGGCATCTCGGTCAGCTTGGTGCGGTTGCACTTGAAGTGGCCGTGGTAGACCGCGTCGAACCGGACCAGCGTGGTCCAGAGCCTGATGTCGGCCTCGGTGAGCTGCTCTCCGACCAGGTAGGTGTGGTCTTCGAGGTGGGCCTCGATGCGGTCCAGCTCGGCGAACAGGTTCGTGTAGGCCTGCTCGTAGGCCTCCTGCGACGAGGCGAAGCCGGCCTTGTAGACGCCGTTGTTGACGTTGTGGAAGATCGGCTCGATCCAGGCGTCGACCTCCTCGCGCAGGTGCTCCGGGTAGAGGGTGCTCTCCGGGCGCCACCTGAGGCTGAAGTCCAGGGTGATCTGCGGGTAGTCGTTGGTGACCACCTCCCCGGTCGTGGTGTCGACCAGCGCCGGGACGGTGACGCGGCCCTCGTAGGTCCCGTCGGCCTTGTCGTAGGCCTGCTTGAGGTAGTCGATGCCGAGCACCGGGTCGGTTTCCTGGAAACGCCAGCCCTTCTCGTCGCGGATCGGGTCGACGACCGCCAGGGAGATGGCGTCCTCGAGGCCGAGGAGCTTGCGGACGATGACCGCGCGGTGCGCCCACGGGCAGGCGAGGCTCACGACGAGCCGGTAGCGGCCCGGTTCGGGCTCCGGCCGTGCCGTGAAGCGGTTCGGCTGCCTGACGAACGCCCCCGTGGTGGAGGTCTCCTGTGAGAACTGCGCCATGTGTCCGACGATAGGCCCATGTACCCGGAGATCGAGCCCCACGCGTCGGGCCACCTGGAGACCGGTGACGGCAACCTCGTGTACTGGGAGGAGTGCGGCAACCCGTCCGGCAAGCCCGTGGTCTTCCTGCACGGCGGTCCCGGCGGCGGCTGCTCGCCGTCGCACCGGCGCCTCTTCGACCCGTCCGCCTACCGGATCGTCCTGTTCGACCAGCGCGGTTGCGGGCGTTCGCTGCCGCACGCCTCCGTGTCCGGTGATCTGTCACTGAACACGACCTGGCACCTCGTGGACGACATGGAGAAGCTGCGCACCTCGCTGGGCATCGACCGCTGGCAGGTCTTCGGCGGCTCCTGGGGTTCGACGCTGGCGCTGGCCTACGCCGAGACGCATCCCTCACGCGTGTCGGAGCTGGTGCTGCGCGGCATCTTCACGCTGCGGTCGTCCGAAGTGGACTGGTACTACCGCGGCGGGGCGGCGAACCTCTTCCCCGACCTGTGGGAGAAGTTCACGGCGCCGCTGGCCGGACTGTCCGGTGATCCCGTCGAGCTGTACGCCAAGCTGCTGGCGTCCGAGGACCCCGAGGTGCACGGGCCCGCCGCCGTCGCGTGGAGCACGTGGGAGGGCGCGACGGTGACGCTGCTGCCCCGCCCTGAGCTGGTGGCGGAGTTCGCCGTGCCGGAGTACGCGCTGGCGTTCGCGCGGATCGAGAACCACTACTTCGTGCACCGCGGATGGTTCGAGGAGGGGCAGCTCATCCGGGACGCCGTGCGGCTCGAGGACATTCCCGGCGTGATCGTGCAGGGGCGGTACGACATCGCGACCCCGGCGGTGTCGGCCTGGGACCTGCACAAGGCCTGGCCCGAGTCGGAACTGGTGCTGGTACCGGACGCCGGGCACGCCTACGACGAGCCCGGCATCCTCGCGGCCCTGCTGGCGGCGACGGATCGGTTCCGCGACTAGCGCAGGCCGTTCCACCTCGAGCTGGAAGTGCTGCAGGTCGCGACCGTCACCTGTGCGGTGAGGCACTTGCCGGTGCCGACGTTGCGGAACTGGAACGAGCTCCCCGCCGGCACCCGGCGCCAGCGCTGGTTGGCGCTGGTCGTGCAGGCCTGGCCGAGCACGTCACCGGAGGCGGTCGCGCCGAGACACCTGTCGGTGAGCATGTTGTGCGGCCAGTCGACGCCACCGCTGATCGGGACGATCCAGCGCTGCTCGTCGGAGAGTTCGTTGCACGTCAGCAGAACGACGTTGGTGCCCACGTCGGCGAGGCAGCGGTTGCTGCCGGCGAGCTGGTAGACGACGACGGGTTCGGCGCTGGCCGGGACGGCGGTGAGCGTGAAGGTGGCGGCGGCTGTCGCGATGATCGCGGCTAGTTTCCCCATGGGCGAGAATCCTGGCAGTGCACGGGGTTCCGCGAATCCACCCGAGGTTGTCAACCCTGGCCGTAGTCCAGTGCCCTCTGGAGGGCAGGCTTTGCTTCCACGAGCGAAGGCCCGTACCAGGTGAGGTGCCGGCCGTTGACGAGCGCGTAGGGCAGGCCGGGGAAGCTCTCCGGGCCGTCCTCGTGGGTGAACACGTACGGCTCGTCCGGGAGGACCACCAGGTCGGGGCGCTTGTCGTTGAGCTCGTCGAGGCCCGGACGCGGGTAGCGCTCGTCGTGCGTCGCGTAGACGTTCTCGATCCCCAAGCGCCGCAACACATCGGTGGCGAAGGTGTCGCGGCCGACGACGACCCACGGGCGGCGCCAGACCGGGATCAACGCGGTGAGCTTCGCGGGTTTCGTGTCGCGCCACAGCTCTTCGGCCTCGGTCAGCCACTCGGGAACGAGGTCCCAGCCGAGCGCGAAGAGCCTCCTGAGCGACTCCAGCGCCATCGGCACGGTCTTCGGCGCCTCGGTCACCCAGACGTTGACGCCGTTGGCGCGCAACCGGTCCACGTCCTCGGCGCGGTTCTCCTCGGAGTTCGCGATCACGAGGTCGGGCCGCAGCGCCAGGACCTCCTCGACGTCCGGGTACTTCGAACCGCCGACGCGGGCCACGTCGAGATCGGCCGGGTGGGTGCAGTAGTCCGTTGCGCCGACCAGAGATCCGGGGACGCTCACCGCGACTGCCTCGGTGATCGACGGCACCAGGCTGACCACGCGTCGAGGCTGGTCCAGCGGCACCGGCTCACCGAGGTCGTCGACGGGGAGCATCAGACTCCCGTGATCTTCAGGCCGGCGTGGGTCTTGTACCGGCGGTTGACCGCGATGAGGTTCGCGGTGAACGCCTCGACCTGGTGGGCGTTGCGCAGCCGTCCGCCGTAGACGCCGCGGAAGCCGGGCACGAGCTCGGCCAGTTCCCGGACGGTGTCGGTGGCCTCGCGGTCGTCGCCCAGCACCAGGACGTCCATGTCCACTTCGGACACGGTCAGGTCGGCGAGCAGCACGGCGGACACGTGGTGGAACGCGGCGGTGACCCTCGACTCCGGCAGGAGGAGCTCGGCCTGCTGCGCCGCGCTGCCCTCGGTGACCGGCAGTGCGAACGGCCCCTGCTTGTCGAAGCCGAGGGGGTTCACGCAGTCGATGACGATCTTCCCGGCGAGCTGGTCGCGCAGGCTGGCGAGCAGGTCTCCGTGCCCGTCCCACGGCACCGCGACCAGCACGACGTCGGAGTCGGCGGCGCAGTCGGCGTTGTCCGCGCCCCGGACGTCGCCGCCCGCGATCTCGACGATCTCCTTGGCCGCCAGCTCCGCCCGGTCCGCGCTGCGGGAGCCGATGATCACCTTGAGGCCCGCCTTGGCCCAGCGGATGGCGAGGCCCTTGCCCTGGGCTCCGGTGCCGCCCAGGACGCCGACGGTGAGGTCACGAATGTCTGTCACCCCTGCATCTTCACACGACCCGCCGGGAGCGGGCTGCCCAACGTGACCTTGGGCTCTCAGCGCACGGCCTCGAAGCGCACGCGCCGTTCGGCCGGGTCGGCCTCGGCCAGGCGCACGCGAATCGATTCACCTTCCGGCAACCGCTTCCCCGCGCACTTGGCGAGGATCGGCGGCGCGGACACGAACACCTCGGCCTCGTTGTCGCCGGACCGCAGCACCACGGCGTCGAACTCCTGCCCGACGCGTCCGGCCAGCACCCACGCCTCGACCTGGTCCAGCGACGCCCGCTCCACCTTCGAGGCGAGGGAGTCGGACGCCTCCATCAGCGACGGCAGCTGCGGCAGGGCCTCGGCCAGCCAGGCCGGCAGCTCCTGCCCGGCTGTGACCGCGAGGCACACCTCGGTGGCGAAGCGGTCGACCAGGCGGCGCAGGGGTGCGGTGACGTGCGTGTACGGGGCCGCGACACCCGCGTGCGTCATGAGTTCGGGAACGGACTCGTTGAACGCCGAGTAGCCCGCACCGCGCAGCAGCCGCGTGGCGTCCGTGAACAGCGCCAACGCTTCTGGCGTCGAGGCGTCCAGACCGGCCAGGAACGCGCCCGGCGACAGGTCCGCGGGCCACTTCACCTTCAACGCCGCCGCGGACTTCCGCAACGAGGCCACGGCGGAGTCGTCCGGGTCGGGCAGCGTGCGCAGGACGCCCACCTGGGCCTCCAGCATGATCGACGCGGCGGCCATGCCGGTCATCAGCGAGATCTCCGCGTTCCACGAGTCCACTTCGGCACGGGGCCTGGTGACCAGCTGCCAGCCGTCCCCGCCGGACTCGATCTCCTGCTCGGGCAGCTGCAGCTCGATCGCGCCGCGCTGCCGCGCCAGTGCCCGCCGCAACGGCCCGAACTCGGCCAGCGCCGCCACGGACGGGTGCGGATCGCCCGCGTCGAACGACTTCTGCACCGACTCGTAGTCGAACTGGGCCGTCGAGCGCACCATCGCCCGCCGCACCTCGACCGCCGTGGGAACGCCATCGGCCCCGCACGTGAACGTCCACAGCACCGCGGGACGCACGACTCCGGGCAGCAGCGACGCCGCGCCCTCGGAGAGCGCGGTCGGGTGCAACGGGACGTTGCCGTCAGGCAGGTAGAGGGTCTGCCCGCGCCGCCGGACCTCCAGGTCCAGTGGACCGCCGGGCGTCACGAACAGGCCCAGGTCGGCGATCGCGTAGTGCACGACGAAGCCGTCACCGGACTTCAGGACGCACAGCGCCTGGTCCAGGTCCTTCGCGCCGGGCGGGTCGATCGTCACCAGGGGCAGCGAGGTCAGGTCGGGGCGGTCTCCCGGGGAACGGGAGACCGCCGCCTCTGCCTCGGCGAGCACGGCCGCGTCGAAGGAGGCCGGCAGACCGAACTCGGTGCGGATGCCGTCGAAGGACACGTCCGCACGGCCCGTGCGGATCACCAGGGAAGCCACCCGCACAGACTAGTGGCGTGACCGACGAATCAGTCCTCGTCGTCGCCGCGCCACTTCTTGTCGGACTCGTCGGCTGCCTTGGTCCGTTCGCGGGCGATCTCCAGGGCGCGGGCCGCGGTGGCCTCGTCCGGATACGGGCCCATCCGGTCCGGGCCCTTGCAGCCCTTGCCCTGCTCCACCGTCTGGTGGGTCAGGCAGTAGTACCAACCGCTGGTGTCACTCATACGCGTTCGCCTCCCAAAGGCGCGGGGAACCCCCGCGGCGGCGTGGACTGGTTGGCGTTGGCGTACTCCGCCGGGATCGGGTCCAAACACGAGACCAGCACCGTGCGGTCCTCGGCGTTCTCGATCTTGCGCCCGGACCGGTCGCGGTAGACGAGAGAGCCGTCGGAGTCGATCTCCATGATCGCGCCGACCTCGGCCAGCTGTTCCTCGTCGAGGTCGGCCAGCTTCTCGTAGCGCGACGGCACCACCCGGTACACCGGCCACTTCAGGTGGGCGTAGGTGCGGTGGAAGTCCGCCAGCAGGTGCACGAGGTGCTGCTGGAACGGCAACGGCATGGCCTCGGCCAGAGCACGCGGGATCACCACGTAGTCGGCAGAGACTCCCGGTGCACCGGCCGCCACGTAGTCACGCACTGGTGTGCTCGACGCGGGCGGTCCGGAAGGCCTCGGAATGGGGTCGTGGTTGAACATGGAGCGCCTCCCCGCGATCTACACGCCCGGCCGGACGGCCAGCGGCATCAACTCGTAATAGTCCCAGTTGACCTTGCTGATCTTCACGACATCACCCGTCTGGGGAGCGTGGATGTACTCGTCGCCACCGAGGTACATGGCCACGTGGTGCACCGTCCTGGGGTTCGACGTGTCGGTCGCCCAGAAGATCAGGTCGCCTGCCTGGGCGTCGCGCACCGGGAGGTGGGCGCCGCCCTTCTCGTACTGGTCGTTCGCGACGCGCGGGATGCTGACACCGGCCGCGCCGAAGGCCTTCACCAGGATGCCCGAGCAGTCCCACGCGTCCGGGCCGTTGCCGCCCCACAGGTACGGCTCGCCCAGCTGTTCCTTGGTGAAGCCGATCGCGATGCCCGCCGCGTTGGACGCCAGCAGGAACTCCCCCGCGCCCGAGCCGCAGCCGGCCGGGTCGGTGATCGCGCCCAGCTCACCGAGCAGGAACGCCGCCATGGACTCCCAGTTGTGGTACCGGTCGGGGTACGCCGACCGCTCCACCGCCTGCGCCGAGTCACCGGGGCGCTTGTTCTCCCAGTCCGGCACCTTGAGCAGCACGTCGTAGAACTTGTTGATCGCGTACGTCGGGTCGGTCACCTCGGCCTGCGTGCCCCAGCCCATCGACGGACGCATCTGGAAGATGCCCAGCGAGTCGCGGTCGCCGTAGTTCAACGGGCGCAGGCCCGACTCGGTCATGCCGGCCTGGATCGCGATCTGCCACGCGAGCGGGGGCAGTTTGCGCTCCTGGCCGATGGAGATGATGCGCGCGACGATGTTGCGCTGCTCCTCGTTGAGGCGCGACGCGTCGTGACGGCCCTTGTCGCCGTTGCCCGAGTCCCACGGGCCGATGGCCGCGTTGCAGCTCATCCGCATCAGGTTCGCGCCGGCGGCGGGGTTCGTGGAATTGCTGACGACCTGCGACACGCCTGAGGTCGTGACCGCGATCACTACGATCATCGCCAGCGCCCCGATCAGCAACATCACGCGCATGGCTCAGTCCACCTTCGTGTAGCTGTTCACTCGCCACTTGCCGTCCGGTGCCTTGACCAGCGTGATCCGCACCTTGCCGAGGTCCGTGGGGACCTCGAAGTCGATCGACGACGTCGTCGACTTCACCGCCTTGACCTTGTCGGTGAGCTTGTCCGGCACGTTCCGCGGGTCGATCGTGGCCATCTGCGCGAGGAACTCGGGGGTCGTGTAGTCCTCGAGCTGCTTGAGCCACTTGTTGACGTCGTTGTTCGGCGGTGGCTTGACCCAGGTCTCCGCCCACAGCTCGGCGACCAGCTGCGCGTCGGCGGCAGGGGGCGCCGCCTTCGCCGAGTTGGACGGCGCCGGCGCCTTGGTCGGCAGCGACGTGCTGCTGCCCGGCAGCTGACCGACCTGGGTGCCCTGCGACGACGTCGAGGTCTGCCCGGCGGCGGACGGATCGGTGGGCTTGCGGTCGAGCACCTTCGGGATGATCACGCCGAGGGAGACCACGAGCACCACGAAGATGATGATCGAAGCGGCCAGGTGACGCGGGGAACGCAGCGGCCAGCCCCACAGCCTGCGGTAGACCGCGGCGCGGCCGCGGTTGGTACGGATCGGCACCTACGCCTCCCTTCAGTTGTCCCTGACTTCGAACCCGCGCGACGGCCGGTAGATCACGTGCACCGGACGCCCCGCCACCACTTCCGTCTCCGCTCTGCGCGGTTCCTGCACCGGCGCGGAGTAGGCGCCCGACCGCGACGGCACGAGCACCGCGTCGTCGACCCTGTCCCACTGCCGGTCGGTGACCGTGGGGGTGTCCACCACGCGCGACCGGGCGGCCGGCAGCGCCGCCGGACCGGATCCCGAGGGCAGCGCGCCCGCCCGCACCGACGAGGAGTCGCCACCGTTGACGATCTGGCCGGGCGCGGAGTCCCGGTCGAGCCGCTGCGCCGTCGCCATGACCGGGTTGGACGCCTCCGGGCGCACCCGGCCGCGACCGCGCTGCGGCACCGCGTCGCCGTCGGTCTCGTTCTCCCGCACGGAGTCCCAGAACTCGTCCTGCGGCGTCGGACCCGCCTGCTTCCTGCGGCCCGCGAGCTTCGACCAGACGCCGCCGCTCATCGGCAGGACGTTGCTCGCCGAGCCGACGGACATCTCGACCATCTGCCACATGCGGCGCAGCGGTTTGCCGATCACGAAGCACACGAGCGTCAGCATCAGGCCGAGCAACGTGCGGGTCAGCAGCGACAACCCCGTCGCGTTGAAGATCGCCTGCAGCAGCAACGCGTGCACACCCGCGAGGACCGCGAGGACCAGCACGTTGAAGATCGTCACGGCGGCCGCGCGGGCGACCTTGCGCAGCAGGTCGTGGTGCAGCAGCGCGACCAGGCCGATGAGCGGCCCGGCGAGCGTCAGGATCCGCAGCAGCAACTGGGCCAGCAGCACCGCGGCCTTCGCGAACAGCTGGAACAGCGAGAACGCGATGGACTGCAGCAGCGCCAGGAAACCGGCGCCGGTGCGGCTGCCGTCGGCGCCGTCGAAGTAGCCCTTGGCGGTGCCGAGCTGGGCCTCGAGGGCCTTCCACTCGGCCTTCTTGGCGTCCAGGGCTGCCTGGTCGGCGTCCTTGCCCTCGGCGATCTCGGCCGTGGTCCACGCCTGCGCCTTGAGGATGCGCGGCCCGTACTCGGCGGCCTGCGGTGCGTCCGGCGTGCCGAACGCGCCGCGCAGCCAGCTCTGGTAGACGACGGCGTCGTGCAGTTTCGTCGGTAGTACGTGGAGCGTGCCTTGTTCTTCAGGCGCCTCGATGAACCCCGCCTGGATCTCCGAGGTCTTGGAGACCAGTGTGTTGTCGAGGAGGTTGTAGAACTGCGGCAAGGCCAATGTGGACGTCGCCAGCCACATGGCCGCGAGCGCCCAGAGCCCGCGTTTGGAGATCGCGGCGAAGTCGCCGGTCCAGATCTGCCGGAACATCAGGATCGCGAGGAGCAGCGCCACCAGGCCGAACCAGCGCAGGTAGACGTTGTCGTAGACCTTCTGCACGCCGTTCTTCACGGCGTCGTCCAGCGGGACCAGCAGACCGCGGCCCATCACCGTGTAGTGCAACGCGTTCGTGGCACCGACGATGTTCTTGCCGATGCTGAAGAGCTCGTTGCCCGCCCACGTGTCGAGCGTGGCGTTGGCGTCCGGCAGGACACCGCACTTGGCCTGGTAGTTGTGCCAGACCATGCCCGCGTAGCCGTAGTCGAGGTACGGCGAGCCGGGCAGGCCGTTGCCGACGGGCGGGTCGAGCGCGCCGACCATGCCGGCGCCGGGCCGCTCCGGGTTCGGTGCCTCGCCACAGGATTGGGCGTGCGCCATCGGGGCACCCATGACCACCTGCAACGCCAGGACGGCCGCGACGAGGCCGACCGACCTGGCGCGTGCTGACGTGCGCGAGCTAGTCGACGATCCTGGGCGGAACCGCCGCCTTGCCCAGAGCAAGGCGGCGATCGCGAGCACGATCGTCAGCGCCGTCATGCGCCGCCGTCCCGGTGGCGGTTGGTGCCGTCACCGTGGGCCACGAGCTGGGCCTCTTCCTCCGTCAGTCCTAGCTCCATGTCCGCCGCCAGTTCGTCGTCGATCTCGTCGGGCACGTAGGCGGGCGGCATGGGAGCCGCGTTGGGGTCGTCCGCCGGCACGAGTTCGCCCTTGCCGTTGTCGCGCTTGGCATCGGGGGTCGTGTCGAGGGCGTTGCGCAGGTGTTCCAGATGCGGGCCGCTGAAGTCGATGCGGATCCGCTCCACACCACCGGCGCCGTCACCGAAGATGAACTGCCGCGGCGCGCGGTCGCGTTCGGTCGCGTTGCGCTCGCCACCGGGGCGGCGGCCGAGCGAGGCGATGACCTGCTCGTAGCCGGCGCCGATCGGCACCTTGAGCAGCCGCAGCGCGTCCGCCTGCGCCGAGTCGTCGTCGAGCCGGCCGACGAAGACCGAGTCGAGCAGCGTCACGAAGCCCTGGATCTTCAGGAAGTCGGCGGGGATCTGCGACGACAACAGCACGCGGACGTTCCACTTCCGCGAGTCACGCGCGAAGCGGTTCATCAGCACGCGGCCGGTCGGGACCTCGGAGAGGAAGAACGCCTCGTCGATCCAGACGCCCTTGCGCTGGTCCTTCGGCTTCTCGTAGATCGAGCGCTGGGTGAGCCAGGCGGCGAGGTTCAGCATCTCGACGCCGAGCGACTCCGCGTCCGTCCAGTGCTCGCGGCCGACGCCGTCCTTGGGCAGGTTGAGGCCCGCCATGGTGAGCACGGTGAGGCGGTCGTCGCGCACCTCGTTGTACGGGTCGAGGTTCTCCTCGGGGATCAGCAACGACATGCGCTCGCGCATCTCGTCGAGGAAGTCCGCGACGACGACGGCGTGCTCGTGGTGCTCGGACGCGTCCCGGCGCAGCGCCTCGAAGACGAGACCGGGATGGGCGTCGAAGCGGCCACCGACCGTGCGGACGGCACGCAGCAGCACGATGCGCGTCTGGGGCAGGCGCGCGACCTCGTACGGCAGCAGGCCGGTGAGCACGTCCAGCACGAGGCGGCGGCGGGTGGCGGCCGCGAGGGCCTTCTCCCGGCGCCAGGCCCGTTCCGGGTCGTCCTCGTCGAGGAAGTGGTCCAGCAGCGGCTCGGCGACCACCCGGTACGGGTTGAGGATGCCGGGCTGGGCGTTGAGCAGGTTGATCGGACGCGCGTAAGGCCGCAGTTCCGGCAGTTCGCACAGCGCGGACAGCGGGCCGGACGGGTCGAGCAGCGTCCAGTGCGCGCCGGCCCGCAGGGTCTTGTAGACCATGCCGCCGCCGAGGAACGACTTACCGGCACCCAGGCCCGCGACCATCGCCGTCAGGCCCGAGGCGTCGCGGAGCTCCTGCGCCATCCACGGGTCCCACGCGACCGGGCGGCGGGTGGCCGTCACGGTCTCGCCGAGCAGGATGCCGCGGCGGTCACCGACCTCGGCCGTGGCCGTGGGGACGGCGGACGCGGCCCACAGCACGCTGCCGCGCCGCAGGTACGCGCCGCTGGACAGCGGCTCGCCCGGGATGAACTCGCGCGCGATCGCGTACTGGGCCTCGGGGTGCTCGATCGCGACCTTCGGCTTGTACAGCTCCAGCAGCGACTGGGCCAGGCGCAGGGCCTCGCGCTCGGTCGGGCCGGAGACGGCGAGGCGCCACCACGAGCGCACGCGGGTGCCCAGCGCGGTGAAGCCCGACGTCATCTCGTCGTCGATCTCCAGCACGCGGCCGGCCTGGCGGGCCAGCGACTGCGGCGGTTCCAGCTCGTGCTCGTCGGTGTAGTGGCGGACCTGCGAGCGGACCTTGCTCATCTGCCGCGACAGCTCGCCCGAGACCTCTTCGGGCTTGCGCACGTAGATGCGGGCGGACCACTCGACAGAGGCCGGCAGCCTGTCCGCGCGCTGCACCCACGGGTCGTCGACCTCGGGGATCTGCAGGCCGTGCATGAGACCGACCGTCAGCACCGCGACGTGCCGCTTGATGCCCGCGTTCGAGCCGGTGCGGCCCCGCACGGTCACCGTCGGCGAGTAGGGCTCCTGGTGGAAGTCCGCGGCGTCGGTGAACGACGCCAGGTCCTCCGGTTCCCACGCGGCACCGGGCACGGCGGGCAGGTTGCGCGGCGCGGGCAGGCCCAGCGAGCACGACCTGTGCATCAGCCAGGACATCTCCTCGGCCGTCGCGGGACGGCCTTCGAGGCCGGCGGACCCGATGACCTGGTCGAGGTGCTCGACCTCGGAGTCCAGCGCCACCAGTTCGGCGTCCACGGCGTCCGGGAAGACCTTGCGCAGCACGGGGGCCGCGCGTTCGACGGCGCGGTCCATCATGTTGCGGGTCTGCACCTGAACGCCCAGGTAGACCTCTTTCTCCGCCATCGAGCGGCCCATGAGCTGCTGCTGCTCGCCGACCATGTAGTCGTCGAACGACAGCGTGCCGGGGGTGTCCGGCAGGCGCTTGACGGCGTTGTGCACGTGCGCCTCGGCCCACATGCGGATCGGGTACGGCCGCGTGGTCACCCGCAGGTGCATCCAGCGGCCCTGCAGCTCGGCGTACTGCCCGGCGATGGCGGCGATCAGGTCCTGGCGCTGCGAGTCGCTGCGGAACGACCAGCGCTGCGGCGCGAGCCGGTACCAGGCGTAGACCTCCTGGCCGGTGCGCAGCAGGTGACCGTCGATGCTCCTGGCGGAGATCGACGGCGTGTAGCTCGGCACGGCCTGCTCGCCGGGCAGGCGGCGGCCACGCTTCGAATAGGTGGCCCGGTCGCGGTCGCGGGGGTCGGCCGCGGCGTGCTGGGCGATGTGCTGGGCGGAGCGACGGTCACGGTCTCGCCGGCGTCCGAACACCGCGAACCTCCTTCTTACGGCTGTCTGGCGTCCGGCGGGGCTGGGCCTGCTGTCTCGCCCGTCGTTGTTGTTTCTTGGTCAACTTGGGACGAGGCCGCTGCGGACTGACCCGGATCCGGGCGGCGCTGGCCGCCCCGCCGGTGCTGGCCGTGCGCTCTCGAGGTGCGGTGAGCTCGCGGACCCACATCGACATGACGGCCGTGAGGGGCCGTTCATGGCTGATCCGCTGGGTGATGAAACGAGTGAGGATGATCGTCGCGACGAGGGCCCACGCGGTCGAGAAGAACCCGAACCCGATGCCCATCTGCCGTTCGATCGTGAGTACGACGAGGAAAACGACGATCCCGACACCCCACGCGACGTATCGCGCGCGCCAGGGGAACGTCGCCTTGGGCGGACCGAGCCAGACGGCGTCGACCCGGTAGACCTCGTCGTCGGTGCGGACCCGCACGGATCAGCCTCCGACGAACAAGCCGGCGAGCCACTTGCCGATGTTCGCGCCGGCGTCTGTGGTGACGGCGAGGCCGATGATGGCCAGCGCGACGATCACGCCGCCCAGACGGCGCATGACTCCCGCGTTGTCGCCCTTGCCACCTCCCAGCCAGAGCAGGAGGAGCGCGACCGTCAGCAGCAGCAGGGGAACGATGTTGTTCAGGATCCAGTCACGGACATTGCTTGTGCCCGGCACCGTCGGCTGCTGCTGAGCAAGTGTCACCAGGTCCATGGCGGTCATTCGGTACTCCAGAGGGCGCGGGGGCTAGCGCTACGAGTAGAACACGAGTTCGTCACGACGTGTGGGGCTGTTGCTGCGGGGTGTAGATCATCTGGCCGTTCCGCCTGGGGGGAATTACGTCTAATCTGGCCGACACATCATCACTGAGGAGCCGTCAGTGGGGAACACCAGGATCAAGATTCTCTCCGTCGCTGGCAAGGTTCACCCGACTGCGAACGCCCTGGTCACCCACAGTGCGTGCGCTTCAAACACGCGCATGCGCACACTCGTGCGACTGCCCTGAACGGCCGGTTCGCGACCCCTCTGATCGGCTCTGCCGGCACCGCGGGCGCGTTCCGGAGCGACGACTCCGAGGAGATTCGCTCATGCTCGAACCTGACCTCGTGCCGGACGGAAGTGTGGACGGAATCACAGCCTCCCCTAGTGCTCCAGGCGTGGACGAGCCTACCGGGCAGAGCACGCAATCCCGGCGCCGGGTCCAGCGGACGATCAACTTCGACAGGTCCGTGCTGGAGCGCGCTCGTGCGGCGGCCACCTACCTCGCCTCGTACGAGCCCCAGGCCGGGGTGCGGTCGCTCGCCGACATCGTGAATCCCGCGGTGCTGGCCTACGTGACCGAGTTGGAGGACCTCTACAACAACGGGGAACCGTTCCGGCCCGTGCTGCGGATGCCGTCGGGGCGGCCGGCGAACAGGTGAAGCCCGGCGGCCGAGGGCCGCCGGGCTTCTTCGGGGGGACGCCGGTCGCTAGGAGGCGCCGGAGATCCTCCAGAACACGCCGCTCGAGGCGTAGTCAGGGCCCACCGAGCCCTTGCCCCAGAAGTAGTCGTTGTAGTTGCCGAGCGCACCCGTCGAGGTGACGGGCCCCATGGTCGCCCAGCGGACGGACGCCGGCTGGGTGTCGATGCTGGCCTGCGCCCACGCGTCGCGGACCTTCATCGGGTTGTTCCACCACAGGAACGGCGAGCGCCACATGTAGTGACCGAACTTGCCGCCGTGGTTGGCGGAGTTGTAGCTGACGGTCGTGAAGCTGTTGATCTGGTGAAGGCCGCGGAAGGCCTGGCCCCAGCGCTGCGCCCAGGTCTGGCCGCCGGTGCTGTCTTCCAGGACCTGGCAGGTGAACAGGCTCATCCACTCGACGTCGTTCTGGCCCCAGCGCGCGTCGGTGTTCGCGAGCTTGCCGTCGGTGTGGCTGGAGCAGCCGGTGAAGTAGAAGCCGGTGCCGGAGCCGTGGCCCTGCCAGTAGGTGAGGTCGACGTCGTCGGCCCAGTTGGTGTCGTCACCGCCGGCGAACGCCGGGTCCTTGAAGTCGCTCTCCCACGCGTTGCCGTCGAGCCAGCTGAAGTCGCGGGTGATGCCGTGGTTGCTCGCCTCGGTGTTGAACGTGCCGATGTTGGCGGCGGTGTTGGGCAGGCCGGAGCAGTTGCCGGTGCCCTCGCTGCCGACCTGGGTGCCGACGCCCTGGCTCTTGAACTGCTGCCCGGGCCGCGGCTCCTGGCCCGGTCCCGGCTGCGGCAGCTCGGCGCCGACCGCGGCGGGCAGGGTGATGGCCTGCGGCGCGCCACCGTCGTCGTTGCGGCCGGCGCAGCGGAACGAGGGCTCGATCTTGTCGACCTTCTCCTCCAGCGGCGGGGCCACGTAGACGTAGCTCACCTCGGGCTTGACCGAGGCGCCCAGGTACTTCTGGCACAGCTCGGCGCCGTGCGCGAGGTCGTTCACCTCGACCGTGCCCGCCTTGTCGTAGGTGCGGGCCGCGTGGCTGACCGCCGTCACGCCCTGCGCGTCGAACGAGACGCGGATGTTCGCGCCCTCGCCCTCCAGCGGAAGGCCGCCGAGCTGGAACGTGTACGAGACGCTCGTGTCGAGGTTCGCCGTGAGTGCGTTGCGCCCGTTGACATCGGAGAGCTCGAACGTCGTGTGCTGGGCGCTGGGGGTCGCGTTCTCCGGCAGCACACCCGCTGACCTCAGGGCTTCCTGCGCACGCTTGGCGGCCTCGTCGGCGGGGATGGTCCTGATGCGCTTGATCGCCTCGGTGTCGAGCGCGGTCTGCGTGGTGGCGTTGCCGTCCTCGTCCGGCCTTCCCTGTCCTTTGTCGACGGTCGGCATGTACTGGTAGCGCTGCTCGTCCGCGAAGGACACCGCGCCGGCCTCGGATCTCTGGACGTCCTTGAGGCCGAACGCGCGTTGCAACCTCTGCGCCTGTTCCTGGTCGAGACCGGAGCTCTTCACCCCGTAGACGGGCAGCTCCGTGGCGTCCGCGGTCGCGACGCCGACCGCTCCCGCGGTGACGAGACTGGACAGGGCCAGCACCACCGTCAGCTTGCGTTGCATGTGTCTTCCCTCCCTCGGGGACGGCCGGCTGCAGGGGCCGGCCGTCTGACAGGAGGATCTGGGCTTGTTCGTGGTGATACCGGCAGTGGCCAGTTGCGGCGGGCGCACCACTCGAACGGCCGAAATTGTGTAACACCCTTGGGACGGTGGAGGATCTAGAGGCGGACAGCCGGGTACTTGATGCCCGCGCCGGTGTTCAGCACGACCACTTCGTCGTCCGCCCCGAGCCAGCCGTCCTCGCGCAGTACGCGGACGGCGCTGATCGTCGCGGCACCTTCCGGGCAGAGGAAAACGCCTTCGAGACGGGCGGTTTCGGCGCGGTCGGCGGCGATCTGCTCGTCGGTCACCGCCACCGCCGTACCATCGGTCTCCCTGATGGCCTGGAGGATGATGAAGTCTCCCAAGGGTTTCGGCACGTTGATGCCGAACGCGTCGGTGTAGGCGCCGTCCCAGAAGGTCGACTCGGCCTTGCCCTCGTCGAACGCCCTGACGATCGGCGCGCACCCGGTGGACTGCACGGCGACCAGGCGCGGCAGCTTTCCGTTGATCCACCCGAGCTCGCGCATCTCGTGCAGCGCCTTGTGAATCCCGATCAGGCCGACCCCGCCGCCCGTCGGGTAGACGATCACGTCGGGGACGCGCCAGCCGAGCTGCTCGACGATCTCGTAGCCCATCGTCTTCTTGCCTTCGATGCGATACGGCTCGCGCAGGGTCGACGCGTCGAAGAGGCCGACGTCCGCGATGGCCTTGCCGGCGTCGGCGATGGTGCCCGGCACGATCCGCAGCTCCGCGCCGCTCGCCTCGACCTCCTCGCGGGTGATCAGCGGGGCGTCCTCGGGCATCGCGATGACGCTGCGGATGCCGGCGCGGGCCGCGTACAGGGCCCAGGCCGCGCCCGCGTTGCCGTTGGTCGGCATCTTGATGCCCTCGATGCCGAGCTCCTTGGCCCTCGCCACGCCGACGGCCGCGCCACGGGCCTTGAACGAACCGGTCGGGACGAGCGACTCGTCCTTCATGAGCACGGTCGCGTCCAGCGCCCGGCTCAGCGCGGGCAACGGCACGAGCGGCGTCATGCCCTCGCCGAGACTGAACGCCGGGTCGGGGTCGCGGACCGGGAGGACGTCGCGGTAGCGCCACAGCGAGTTCTCGGCCGTCGGGCGGCGCACGCGCGTGAGGTCGTAGCGGGCCAGCAACGGCGAGGCGCACCCGTGGCAGAGGTTCTGGACGGCGTTGGCGTCGTGTTCGCGGCCGCAACGGGCGCATTCCAGATGCGAGAGCATGGCTTCATGCATACAGGCGGATGAGCCGGCATGTAAGCCGGATCCTGTTCATGGGACCGAGGTCCCAGTCGGCGGCCATCCATCTGGGCCTGCCGTTGCCGACAGGCTCTAGCGGCCTACCCGCGAGCATCGGGCGGGCAGCCCTCGAACGCTCGCGCAGCACCATCACTTGCGATCCGGTGCCCTCTTGGCCTTGCTCCGGGTGGGGTTTACCTAGCCGCCCCAGTCACCTGGGGCGCTGGTGGTCTCTTACACCACCGTTTCACCCTTACCGCGGCTTTCGCCGAGGCGGTCTGTTCTCTGTGGCACTGTCCCGAGGGTCGCCCCTGGTTGCCGTTAACAACCACCCTGCCCTGTGGAGTCCGGACTTTCCTCGACAGTCACCTGCCGCGGCCGCCCTGCCGACTCATCCGCCTCCCGAGGATATCCCAGCGGCTGGAACCGGTTGTCCACCGGTGCGGACGTTGGTTGACTTCAGCCATGACACGACGTCGCCACGTCGACTACGGCCGCGTGGCAGCAAGCCTGTGTTGCCACCTCTGAGTGCGTTCTTCGTAGCCGCGAACTCAGGGAGTGCCTTGCCATGTCCGATCTGCTGATCATCTCCGGTGCGCCGTCCCACTCCGCGCCCACCGGTGTCGTCGTGTCGTTCGTGGAGGAGCAGCTGCGAGCCGCCGGGCACCGCGTGTCGCTGCTCGACGTGCGGTCGCTGCCCACGTTGTCGCTGCTCACCGAGGACCTGCGGGACCCGCAGATCGCCGCGGCCGTGAGCGGGCTCCTGGCCGCGGACGGCCTCGTCGTCGCCTCGCCGGTGTACCGCGCGGCGTACAGCGGCCTCGTGAAGGCGTTGCTAGACCTGCTGCCGAAGAAGGCTTTGCGCGGGCGTGCGGTGCTGCCGCTGGCGACGGGCGGCAACCAGGGTTTCCTGGTCGCGATGGACTACGCGCTGCACCCGTTGCTCGCGGCCAAGGGCGCGGACCAGGTGGTGCGCGGCGAGTTCGTGCTGGACCGGAACGTCGGAACGCCCGCCGCGGCGGCGGCCCTGGAAGCGGCGGCCGACCGGTTCACCGCGGCGCTGACGCCCCGGCTGCGCAAGGTCAGCTGACACTTGCTCCTCCCTGGGACACTGCTCCGGGGAGGACCGATGAGACCGCTCCACATCGCCTTGGCCGTGGCGGCCGCAGCGCTGGCCGCGGGCGCGGTCCTGCTGTTCAGCAGCCAGGAGAAGACGGCCTCGACCCAGGTGAGGTCGACCACGGTGCCGTCCGGCTCACCCGGCGCGGGCTGGACCGAGGAGGAGATGCGCAACGCCCGCGGCCAGGACATGACAGCCGGCCCGAGCGTCGAGGTCCTGGTGATCGGCGGCACCGGTCTGGCCGCACTGACGATCCTGCTGGTGGCGCGCCGCCGTTCCTCGTCGCGCTGACCTCAGCCGAGGTGCGAGGTGTCGTTGATGAGCTTCACCGACGCGTGCCCGTCCGGGTAGAACTCGGCGATCGAGACGCCGGTGAGGTCGAGGTGCATCCGGAACAGGAACTGCGGCCCGACGTCCAGCGCCTGCCGAAGCAGCGTCTTGATCGGCGTGACGTGACTGACCAGCACCAACGTCTTGCCGCCGTACCGCGCGATGATGTCCGTGCGCGCCTTGCGAACCCGCGCGTGCACCTCGTCGAAGCTCTCGCCGTCCGGCGGCTTCACGGCCGTGTCGCCCAGCCACCTGCGGTGCACCTCGGGGTCCTGCTTGCTCGCCTCGGCGAACGTCAGCCCTTCCCACGCGCCGAAGTCGGTCTCGATCAGCCCCTGGTGGGTGACGACCTCGAGCCCGATCCTGTCCGCGAGCTTCTGCGCGGTCTGCTGCGCCCGCTGCAGCGGCGACGAGATGACGCCCGCGATGCCGTCCACCTTGGACAGCCGCGCCGCGGCCTTCTCCGCCTGCTCCAGCCCGAGCTCCGTCAGCGGGTGATCACCCCGCCCCGAGTAGCGCCGGTCGACCGACAGCTTCGTCTGCCCGTGCCGCAGCAGGATCAGCCGCGTGGGCTCCCCCGCCGCACCACTCCAGTGCGGCTGCTTGGCACCTTCGGCCTCCTGGGACCCTCGGGGCTCTTCGGGCTTCTGGGGTTTGGCCTCGTCGTCCATGGCCTCGTTCGCGAGCCTGTCCGCCTGCCGGTTGCGCTCACGGGGGATCCACTCGTACGCGATCTTCTGGAAGTCGCGCGCGACCTCCTGCGCCTCCCGCGCGAGGGGCTGCATCGAGGGGTGCTTGATCTTCCAGCGCCCGGACATCTGCTCGACGACGAGCTTGGAGTCCATCCGCACGTCGACGGTCTCGGCGCCGAGCTCCCTGGCCGCCCTGAGCCCCGCGATCAGCCCCTGGTACTCGGCCACGTTGTTGGTGGCGACGCCGATGAACCCCTTGCGCTCGGCCAGCGTCTCGCCGCTGAGCTTGTCGCGCACGACGGCGCCGTACCCGGCTGGACCGGGGTTGCCCCGCGAGCCGCCGTCAGCCTCGACGATCACCTTCACGGGCCGATCGTAGCCCCGCGTGCAGGTGCCTCCGGACGGCCTGTATTCTGTTCACATCAGTCTGGGTGGCGGAATGGCAGACGCGCTAGCTTGAGGTGCTAGTGCCCGAAAGGGCGTGGGGGTTCAAGTCCCCCCTCGGACACGGACGTTAAACACACGCGGAGAGGTCGTCGCATAGACGGCCTCTTCTGCTATGTCGTACCTGAGTTCGATGCCGAGGTCTTCATAGAGCTTGGCGAGCCTTTCCGGCTTCCCTTCCGTGATGATCGTCGTCACGTCGTCGAGCCCGTCGAGCCTCGCTTGGACTTCAGCGGCCGTGAGTGTTGAGGGCGCGGGCAGGCCTTTCAGTTCGGCGCTCGCCGCCGCGCGCTGTTCCTCCGCCTCGTTGATCGCCTCCACCAGCGCAACCGGATCGACCCCTGCCGCAATCGCCGCCTGAAACCGCCGCAATTTGGCCTCGGCGACTTCAAGCCGCTTCTTCGCTGCATCACGCGTCGTCGACTTCTCCGCCGAGCCACCCTGCGACTCGACGAGGTGAGCCACCGTCCGATCGATGCTCTTGCGGTCGAAGATCTGGCACAACCACTTGTTCAGCGGCTCCAACACCACGTTCTCGGCAAGATTCACCGTCCTGGGATGGCTGTTCAACGCCGCTGACCCCGGAGCCAACGAGCGCGCCAGACACCGGTAGTAGGTGTGCTCTTTCCGGATGATCGCCCCTTGCATCTTCCGCGTGCAGATTCCGCACCGCATCCGGCCTTTCAGGATGTACGGCCGTGCTCCGCTGGTGCGAGTGCGTTCGAGCTTCGCCCTTCCTCTCATTCCACCGGCTGCACGCGACTTGCGCAGTAGCTGGGCCTGTGTGAAGTCCTCGACCGACACGAGCGCCGGGTGAGCAGGTCGGCGAGAGCGAACGACGCGGTCCGGGCTCGACCGTCGGAACTTGACGACGTGACCGGCCGCCACGTCGTCCGGGTCGAGCAGCGTCTCGAACTTCCGCCACCGCCCAAAGAACGCGTAGCCCGTGTAGCGGGGGTTCTCCAGAATCGCCCGGACCGTGCTGCCCTGCCAGCCGTCGCCCTGTCGGTGCCGGTTCTGATCCGGCCGCAGGGCCGACGGGCACGGCACGCCGTCTCGGTTGAGCCGGGTCGCAATGGCCCTGTCCCCGAGGTCGCCGCCGAGATAGTCGGCGAAGATCCGGTGCACCGTCTCTGCCGACGAGTCGTCAACGGCGAGCACTCGCAGCCTGTAGCCCTCGGCCGACTTTCGAGGGTTCGGGTGAGGGCCACCGTCCACCACGACGTAGCCGTACGGTGCTCGGCCGCCCTGGTGCCGTCCCTCGTTGACGACCTGGGCATCCATAGCGGCACGGACGCGCGCCTGCACGTGCTGTCGCTCCGACTCGCTCATGCCGCCGAGCACGCTCATCAGCATCTTGTGCGATGGGTTGCGGGCGTCGAACTTGCCGCCGAGTTCGGGAACCCAGAGGTCGACTCCGTAGGCCTCGAACCGGGGTGCGATCAACGAGAACTGGTTGCCGAACCAACACCGCGTGCCTTCGCCGACCACAACGCCGGTCCAGCCCCGGTTGGGGTCTTTCAACGCTTCCAGCAACCGTGCCGCTTCGGGCCGCCGTTCCCAGGGCACGGACCGTGACTGACCAACATCGAAGAACTCCTCGACGACGACTCCGCCGAGCGGCTCGACGAACTTCTGGGCGTTGCCGAACTGCCAGCCGCGAGACGTCTCCGGGTCTTGGTTGTCCTCAGTCGAGCATCGGCCGCTGAACGCCAGTGGCCCGATTCCCTCGTCGATGACGCTCGCCACCTCGACGCCCCACAGGCCGTCGAGCGTCGCCCATGGGTCTGTGCTGATTTCAGCAGTCATCACACCTCCCCTCTCCGAGGTACGTCGAGTACCTCGATCTCGGTTTTTTCGATCAGCATCGCTAGCAGTATGCGGCTTACCTGCTTGGTTAGGACAGGTGGATCTACCGGCACGTGCACCGTGACCCGCTTCGCTTGCTGGTCATCGGCGGTCATGACGAGCCACCGGAAGAACTGATTTCAATGATCGCTGCTCGGACGTCGGCCGTCAGGTAGCCGCGTACTCGCCGGGTGTTGTCACCGTCCTGGACGTACTGGCGCGTCGGCCGACACTCGAACTCGGCCATGTCCGCACCGAACGCCGTCGCCTCGACTTCCAGCGCTTCGATGAGTTCGGCTGTGGGCACGAAGTCCCGCTCGTTCAGGTCGTCGCCGAGGTAGCCGACGAGTGATGCCAGCGGTTCGGGTAGCTCGACCTCAGCCAGGTTCGCCACGGTGCCGGTTCCGATGGCCTTGACAGCCGCCGAGCGGTCGAGCATCGGCGGAACGTCTTGCCCTGCCGCGTGTCCGCCCAGCGTCCCCTCTGCCTCACGCAGGGCACGCCCGCGCTGGCAGATCTCGCGCCAGTCCTCGTTGGGCATGTAGTAGGTCCGTACGGTCAGCGCGAGTACGTCGGCACCGGCTTGGGTCTCACCGTCCGGCCGCAGGATGCCTACGCCGCGATGGGACGGAAGTAGGCGACTGCTGTCGTATCCACGTGTGTTCATCTGCTCGCCGAGGATGATGTTGCTGTCGCGGAAGTCCATGACGCGCAAGGCGAAGCGGGAGCCGAGCACAGCGCGCAGCTTGGTCGGGATGGTCTTGCTGTCCGGCCGCTGCGTAGCCAGCACGAGGATGACGCCGGCGGCAGGAGCTTTCTTGGCCAGCCACGCCAGCAGCTCTCCGATGTACTCCCCTGCTGTGAGCTTCTTCCCTTGCACCTCAACGGGAGTGCGGTCCTCCAGTGCGATGTGGACCTCGTCGACGATCAGTGCCGTGATCGGCATTGCCAGCGACTGGTCACGGGACATGTCCGGTGTCACCTTCGACTCGGGACAGGTCACGTCGTCGAGATCCTGCATCCTCCGGTAGCGGTTCTGGACATCCGCGACCAGTTCGACGAGCCAGTCGAGGAACGCGAGTACGTGTTCGGCGTCGTCGCCCGCCATGAACCGATGGGCGACGTTCTCGGCGGCTTTCCAGTCCTTGCCGTTCTTGAAGTCGGCGACATAGAGCCGGACGTGCGGGTCCAAGATCAAGCCCGCGGCTGCCAATCGTTCGGCCATTGTCTTGCCCTGCCTGGGAAGCGCACCGATCAGGAGCGACGTCCACACCAGCGGCAGCGTGATCCGTCTGCCCCGTGCGTCGGTGCCGAACGGCACCGACCGCCATGCGTCCCAACGTTCGGCCGCCAGCAACGGCGTGCGGATCGGCGGCTTGGCGTACGGGTCCTCATCGGCAACCCACATCGCGACGCGTCCGGCGTGTCCACCGTTGCCTCGCACTCGCTCGACACTGAGTTGGATCTCGTCCACCGCCAGAGCCGACGCCAGGTCTTCCCTGTGCTTCACGACGTCGGCCGCCTTGCGGGTGGCGGGTAGGTCGACAGTGACCGCCCATCCCCCGCCCTGGTGCTTCGCTCGCTCGACGAGCCGCAGGCTCTCGTCCTTGCCGATCAGCTTCGCGTCGCGGAACGCGTCCACCAGGATCTGTGGGTCCATCGTCCACGCGAGCGAACGTGGCCCGGCGAGAGCGGCCTTCCGTCCGGGATTCCCGTCCTTCTGTCTACCGAGGATCGCCAACGCCGCCGAGCCGACGACGCCGGCAATCCACAACACTCGGTGCCCGTAGACGAGATCGAGGATCGCAAGGGAGACAACGAAAGCGACAGCTACAGCGCCGGTCACCTTCCATCGGAACAGCGTCAGTCCACGGATCTCAGCGAACTTGTCCGCGAGCTTCTCCGACTGCTCGGCCGCCTCGCGGTAGTCGCGCACTCGCACCCATCGCCGCCAGCCACGCACCGCGACCACCAGGCCGCGACACACAGCCCGGACGAGGCGGAACGGCGACCGAACCAACCACTCAAGCCTGTCTTTCGCGGCGTAGGCGAGTGCCTGCCGCGACTTCAACGCCGCCGGAACGAACCGCGATCGCAGCCACCAGCCGGCGAGCCGGTGGCTAGGTGGCGGCTGGATCGCGTCCTGCTGGTCATCGACGAGTTCACCCTCAAACACCGGTCCCGCCGGAACCACTTCGCCGTTCATGGCTTCACCTCGGCGTTCAGTGCCGCAGCCAACCGTGAGGACAGGCCGCGCGAGCACGCCGTCACCTCGCGCACCCACGCGGGCGTGACCGCCACGTCCGGCGTTCGTGCCGCTCTAGCAACCGCGAGGTAGTCGTCAAACGACGTCCTCGGATTCGCGCGCTTCGGCGCCTCTCGCCGAGGACTCGGTGAAGCCTGCGGTTCCGCCTGCACCGCTGTGTACGCGGCGACCGCCGAGCCGAGCTTGTCCCGAAGGTCGGTCACCGCCTCGGCGGCGACGAACACGACGAGTGGCGGAACCGAGTGCAGCACCACCAGCGCGGCCGATCCGGCGGCGTACGCGCTCCAGGTGTTCATGACGTACGTCGCGCCGAGCGTGAACCATTTCGCCGCTCGCACCCAGCCACCCATGCGGACGCCATGCCGTGCCGTGACCTGCTCGGCTCGGAGGATCGCCAGCAGCACCAGCGACACCATCGGGTCGAGCAGCCACGCGGCGGACCAGGCGAGCGACCACACCGGAGAACCGGCCGCCGCGAACTGCTGAACGTTGGTCATCGTGAATGCCAGCCCGAGCAGAATGCCGGTCCAGCACAATCGATCGACCTGTACCGCTACGCGCTCGATCGGTTCACTCATCGCCGTTCACCGCCTCGGCGACGAGGCTCGTACGTCGTCACGGTCAGGGCCTTGGTCAGGGTGTACGACGCGAACAGCGCGGGCACGGCCAGCACCGCGACGAGCAGCCAGCCGCTACCACGTTGGGTGATCACGATCCACTGCGCCACGACGATCAGCGCGGCGTTGAACAGCACGCGCCCGGCAAGCGAGGCGAACCGTGCACCTGTGCGTGCCGCGCTCGCCGCAGCCTTCGCGCGACGGGACGCCGTACGCCACACGAGCACCAGGACCAGCAGCGCGCCTACAGCGGCCATGATCTGAGTCGGAGTGAGGGTGAGAGCGTTCATGAACGCGGCCCCCTCTCGAAGCGGTCACCGCGTCGGAGCCAGTGCGGGTACAGCTCCCGCCGGTCGTCATCGGTGAGCGCACCCCATACACCGGTGGTGTTCTCACCAGCCGTGCGCAGCTCCAGTTCCAGGCACTCGTCTTGAACGGGGCACCCGGCACAGGTGCGCGCGGCGAGTTCGTGATCGGTCAGTTCTTCGCCAGCGTCGGGTGGCTCGTTCGTGAACGCCCACATGCACAGGCCGTCACGCTCGACGACCTCGGCGAGTTGGTCGGTCGGCACCCAGCGCAGGCGGTCCAGCGACCACGCGATGCCGATCAGTCGGTCGTCAGTCACGGAGCACCCCCGGACCGGCGTTGGCGAGCAGCGGCAGGAGCGCGCTCACAGGGATGACGGTCTGGCCGCGCCGACGTTCGGCGTGCAGCTTGCCGAGTCGGATGGCGCGGCAGACCTCGGACCGGTCGACGCCGAGGAGCCACGCGGTCTCGCGGATGGTGTGAGCGGAGGAAGACAGAGAAGTACGCATGAGGAATAGCCTTTCTGCGAGAAATGATGATTTCAGTTTCGTTTGTGCTGATATCAGCACTCTTGAAGACATGTGAAGTCGCAAACGGCGCGTGAAACGCCGTGTCACGGCGCAGCGCTCGAAACAGTGACTAATCTCAGCGCCGAGGCGGAGCGCGGAGGAATACGTGTCGGAGGATTGGGCGGCAGTCGCCAAGGCGATCAACCAGCGGGTGGACGAGCTGGGATTGCGACAGAAGGAACTCGCCGAGCGGTCGCACGTATCGCTCGCGATCGTCCGCGAGATTCAGCACAATCTCGTGGAGCGCCGGCGAAGCCCTCGAACCCTGGAATCCCTGTCCACAGCGCTGGGTTGGCACCCGCTGCACCTGGACGCCGTGCTGCGGGGGCGCACGCCTCCCGAGGTCGGCGACCCCGTGGTGGACCTTGCCGACACCCTGTGGACTCGAATGGACCGGGTCGAAGAGCGACTCGAAGACATCACCGATCGGCTTGACGCTCTCAAATCGGATATCGCATCGGTAATGGGCCAGGTCGCGGAAGTGGCGAAGCATGTCCGCGGTCGTCGTTAGCGCTGTGTTCCTGCTGGTGGAGCGGCTGTTTCCATGGCACTAATTTCACTGCGGAATCGCTCCGAATCCCATGCAAGACCTATGCAACTCCACCACAAAACCGCAGCAAGTTCCCTGCAAATCGCGCTTCGGGGGTAGCGACGAGATGAGCTTGACCAACGGTTGGACCGGTGCGGACGCGCGCATGTTGCAGGACGCTCTGCGGCTCAGTCAGGAGGCGTTCGCCGAGTACCTCGACGTCCACCCGCGAACGGTCGGCTACTGGCATCAGAAGCCCAGCTCACGACCCAAGTCTGAGATCCAGCAGATGTTGGACACCGCGCTCGATCGAGCGCCCGCAGACGTTCAGGCACGCTTCGCCGAGCTACAGGGCACCAGCACGTCCCCCGCCGCGACCGAGGCAGGCCCAGTCAAGGCGGCGGCCGAGGCCGAACAGCGGCTCGCCTCCGATCCGAACATCGTCGCCGCGCTCGACTGGCTCGACGAGCGCGGCACGCGCGAGCCCGGAACCGCCCGCCGCGCCGTCGCGTCACGGCTCGTACAGGTCGACGTGAATTCCTTGCAGGACAGGGGAAGTCGTCGCGGTCGCATTGATCAGCGCAAGGTCGCGCAGGCTCTCGCGGACTACTACGGCCGTGGTTCCGATGGCTACGGCCGATATGCCGCCCGGTTCGGCGACGTCGAGGCCGACACGAGCGTCTTCACGCGCTCCGACTGGCTCGATCTCAACTGTCCGCTGATCGCGACTCATGACCGTCTCAAGCTGATGCGTGCGGCCGGTGCCGCGCCGGTCTCCCTCGACGAGGAGGCGTTCGACCAGGCCGCTCAGCGTCTGGCCGAGTCGCTCGCACTCGGCATCCGCTTCGTCAACATGCCGCTGTACCGCCTACTTGGCGTCGACATGCGTAGGGAGTCGCTCGGCGGCACGGTCGGGGTCTCATCGTTCGTCGAGTACATCGTGACGATGGATCTCCTCGAAGGTGAGCTGGTCGATGCGCTGGCCAGCGGCGTGCAAGCGGGCGAACTTCCACTTCGTGACCGCTACCTGCCGGATCTCGACACCGTGTTGGACGTCGGCGGACGTCTCACCGCAGGCGGCACGCTCGCGCTGTGCGCGTTCGCTCGACCGGCAGACCCGTTCCGAGGCCCAGCAGACTACGTTCTTCTGGTGCAGGAGCGCTCAGGTCACGTCATCAACGCCGCCCGTCGGCTTGCCGTGATCCCGAAGGGCTTCCACCAGCCGCTGGTGGACTTCCGAGCTGACGCTCAAGTGGGCGCAACACTCCGACGCGAGATGGAAGAGGAACTGTTCGGCCGCCACGACATCGACAACACGGTGGGCGACCAACGCAGCGCCGATCCGATGCACCCGAGCCGCCTCTCCGAGCCGATGCGCTGGCTCCTCGGCGAACCGGGCCGTCTGCGGATGGAGTGCACCGGCTTCGGCCTGAACCTCGTCAGCGGGAACTTCGAGTTCCCGAGTCTGATCGTCGTTGACGACGAGGAGTTCTGGCAGCGCTACGGCGGGCAGATAGAGGCGAACTGGGAGACGGCGAATCTTCGCCAGTACTCCAGTGCCGATGCCGAACTCGTCGAGGAGCTCGCGGCCGACACGGCGTGGAGCAACGAGGGCTTGTTCGCACTCCTGCAAGGGCTTCGCCGACTCAAAGAGATCGGCGGTAGCCGCGTGAACGTGCCAACGATCGAATGGGAGATACGGTGACCGCGAACTGGAGCCAGGGCAACGCTGCGGAGGACGGAAGTTCTACTCGCGGCTGGCTGGTCGGGCACTTCATCGACCCGTCCGAGGGCGTGCGGGCGTCGAAGGACGTCGAGGTCAAGTGGTTCAATCACCCGGCCGGTGACAAGCGTATCGAGTGGACCTCGGACGACCAGCGAACGACCCTGGTTCTGTTGGTACAAGGGCACTTCCGCGTTGACCTGACCGAGGGCAGCGCGACGATGACCCGCCAAGGCGACTACGTCATGTGGGGCCCCGGCATTGACCACTCGTGGGAAGCCGTCGAGGACTCGGTGGTCATGACAGTCCGCTGGCCGTCGCAGACCTGATCAGCCGCCAAGCCGCCACTCGACCGGCGGCAGGCTGACACGGTCGCCGCCGACCTCACTCAGCCGACGCAGACCCTGGAGCAGCGCGAACAGTCCCTCGTTGCTCCAGGTCTCTTGCCTGATCAGCTCGCTTACAAGGTCGCCGTCGAGACTGGAGTACAGCCGCAGTCCGGCCGCCTCCCAGTTGGCCTCGACCTGTCCGCCGAACCGACGCCAGAACTCCTCGTCCTCGATCACGACGAGACTCGCGAACTCATAGTTCCCGCTGACGAGGTTCAGCCCGAAACCCGTACACTCCATGCGCAACCGGGTCGGTTCCTCGGCGAGCCACTTCATTGGCTCCGACCAACGGCCCGGATGCATCGGTACGGCCGGGCGCGCATCGCTAGCGGTCGCATCCACGTCGGGGCGGCCGAACAGCTCCTCTTCCAGCTCTCGCCGGAGTGTGGCCCCCACTGCTGCCTCGGCTCGCACGTCGGTCAGTGGCTGGTGGAAACCTTTCGGGATCACCGCGAGCCGTCCGGCCGCGTTCAACACTTGGCCGGACCGCTCCTGCACCAGCAAGGCGTAGTCTGCGGAACCGCGGACTTGATCATGCGGCCGAGCGATCGCACACAGCGCCAGAACGCCGCCCGCACACACGCGGCCCGACAGGTCATATACCGAGTCAAGACTCGGCAAATGCTTGTCTCGCAGGGGAGTTCGCTGAATGAGACTTCCGATCGAAACCGCATCGGTCAGCTCTCGTTCGAGTAGATCAGCAGTCAGCGCGTACTCGACGAAGGGCACGACGCTGACGCGTCCACAGACCCTCTGGCGGCCGAGGTCGACGCTCCGCAGTCGGTAGAGAGGCAGGTTGGTGAACCGCACGCCGAGCGCGACGGACTCGGCAAGACGTGACATTGCCGCCGATGCTTCGACATCGTCGAGCGGAGCACGACAGCCGTTGTCATCAGCGAGCGTCAGTCGATCCTGCGTACCGTCGAGCGGGCACGCCAAGTCGAGCCAGTCGGCACGGGTGACGACACTGGTCAAGATCTCAGCATCCGCGTAGACGCCTCGGTATATGCCGCGCTCGCCGTAGTAGTCGACAAGCGCGCGAGCGAGGAGCGTCCGCCCGACCCTGGTTCGCCGCGCGCCCGCGTCCAGCAAGTGCCCCAGGTCAAGTTCCGCCAGCCGTGCCCGTACCTTCGATCGGCTTGTTCCGGACTGCCACCCTGCCCGCTCGTCGAGCCAGTCGAGCGCGGCGGCCAACTCGACCGTGTCCCGCTCCGGCCGTTGCTGCTCGACGACCTCAGGTGGTCTCGGCTCTGACAACAGGTCGTCAATACGGACATCGAAGATCCGTTCCAGCAGACGCGCGGTCGCCGGCTGAACGGTCGGTCCTAGCGGCTCACCAGAGGGCTTTCGACCAGCGATAAGCCGCTGAAGATGCCGGACACCGATCGTTCCCGCCTCGTTGTGCTCGCGCGCGAACACCTCGGCGAACTCGACGAACTCCTGGAGTGTCTGACGCCGTTCCCGGATCTTCTGCTCCAGGACTGTCCGGAACGTCCGCAAGTCGCGCCACCTCCCAAGTCACCCATGTCGCCTTCATGTCGCCGCCAGGTCGTTCCGCTGACCAAGTGCTGATGAGACGTTGATTTCAGTTTGACACGGACCGCCTTGCAGCGGTCCCCCGAGCCGTCCGGCGGCGTGGACACCTCCCGTCCGCCTCAGCGCCGCCGGACACCCCACCTCACCAAGGATCTGAGGCCTACCGGTGAAGAACGACTTTCGCGCCTCAATGACAGAGCGGTCCGTTGGGCGAGTTCTGCGCAGATGGCGGGACACCCTCGGCTTGAGCCTTGCGGAAGCCAGCGCGAAAGCCAGATTTTCAAGCGCCAAACTCAGCATGATCGAGAATGCGGTTCAGCCATTGGACCCGCTTGACATCATGGTGCTGGGCCACGTCTACGGGGTGCCTAACGACGCATGGAAGCGAGAGGTTAGGCGCGCTGAACCCGTATCCGACATGCGCACCACTCCGGGCACTCGTACGAACAACGTCACCCTCAATGCAGCCGAGGATGTAGACGACGTCTACCTCGAAGCTACGACACTCCGAATGTTCGGCGCGGACATCATCCCGCGCTGCCTCCAGACGCCCGAATACCGTCTTGCTGCCCGGAAGATGGGTCGCCCCACGTATGTTGCAGACGATGCAATACGGCGAACAGAGGCACATGAACGCTGGATAGAGCGCTTTTGCGCTCCGCAGAATCAACGAGTCGTCGAAGTGCTGCTCACCGAGGACGCCGTTCGGCAAGTCCCTGGCGATCCAGACACTGCGAACGCGACACTCGTCCAGCTAATACAACTATCGGAGCTTGAGCGATTCACTGTTCAAGTTCTGACACGTGAACGGTGCCTCGATTCCCGACTGGCAACTTCATTTATCCACATCGTTTTTCCCCATCGGCAACATAACGACGTCGTCTATGCGGAGGACTCGAAAAACTGCCAATACATCGAGGATCCTTTGGTGTGCCAGTTAGTACTACAGAGTTTTAAAGAACTTCAACGAGCAGCTCTCGATCCGATCCAGTCTGTTGGGCTAATGGCCGAGATCGCGAGTTCGCTGACTTACGATTCAGCCGACCAAGCCACAGCAGGGGAATCTTAGATGGACAATCGAATCTTTGTTGCCCTGCACAGACTGAGTCCTCAAGGACTTGCCCTCAAGCGGCATATTCTCCACCGACTCCAAGAAGCAGCACCAGACTCCTTGATCGCTGCAGAAGTAAGAAGAGGAGGCCCGTCGCGAAACCCTGGGTCCGTCACTTACGCACTGCGAGCGCTCCAACGGATCGGCGCGGTCGAGTTCTTGCCAAGAGACTGCCCATACAAAAATGATCGTTGGCGCCTAAAACCTGCGGCGAACGATGCTGTTCGAGAGTTCCTCAAGGAGGCTCCCCAAGACGAGCAGATAGCCGTTGTCCCACTTCCACTCACCGATCGGCACCGAACAATTCTGGGCCTCCTGCGCGGTTCACCAAACAGATCATTCGCCGTCTCGGAGCTGACAAACAAGATTCCTGGCAGCAATGAAACAACGATCCGAAAACACGCCATGCAACTATTTGAGGCTGGCCATGTTCTGCGCACACTGTCCGACAGCAGCAAACCAGGAATTCCTCGGTACGTGTTTCAACTGAACCCCGCGGCGGAACATTTTTACCGCACTCAGATCGAATAAGGGTGGATACCGCGCCATAGACGCGCATGAGGACCGTCGATCACACAGAGCTTCGGCACGCTTTGAACGAATTTTTGGCGATTTTCTACTCATTTCTGGTACTTAAGGTTCAGGGATCTCACCCAGCTCTACCTCGATATCCGTCCCCTCGCTGGGCACGATCCTGAAGTTCGTCGTACCGCGACGAGTCGCACCTTCTACGAGCTCCGCACTGGGGACGTAAATGACATGTGCGCCAAGCTCAAGATCATTTCCAGCTATTTTCGCAACGTACGGGTCTCCAGTAGACATGCGCAGCGAACCCGGAGTTCGAATAAATGCTTCGCGGATATACTTTGGCTTCTTTGAGCTGACCTTCACATGGTTGATATTGGCGACGACGCGACGGCCCTCCAGCATTTCCACAACGCGGCGCGCTTCCTTTATATCCGTCGCAGTCCACCTGTGAGGCATTGGGAACGGCTCACCCAATACCGCCTGAATCCTTTCGAGATCTTCCGCAAACTGCACGACCTCGGCAGGTATCGAGATACTCTCTGGAGCCGGAATAGGTCTGGTCGTCAACTCATCGAGTGAAACGGTAATTGTGTTAACTGGCAAGGAGTGTTGCTGAAAACGCAGAATTGGAAGTATTGCGCCCGGCAACCTGGGCTTCGACCACTCGTACGACAAGTTCAAGGTGAAACGCCGATCCTCAGGAATGACCTTGAGTTGAACCTTGACAACTCCCGAAAGGTCCGAGCCGAAGATCGTGATTCCCCTTGTTCCCGCGACGCGCGTGGACCAGCGAATTGGGAGACTCGCCAAACGCTTCCCTATAGGATCTTGAAGTACTATTCGCCCGTTAAGGTCGATCTTCTCAGGCTTGACGGGCCCGATTTGAATGTGAACACTATCGTGACTCGCTTCAAATCCCGGAGGACCAGAGATCACAAAATCGCGTACATCGCTTGGCGAGAGCTCTATCCTTTCACCCCATTCTATCGCTGATTTCAGGCGCTCAATCATCCCCGGTTGCGTGTCGCCCGCTAGCACCGTGAACTGCATCGTAACTGGACTATCTTTCTCTGCATCACGATACTTCGGCCGAAGTCGAGCGTTAACGATCCGACCGTTTTCGACCGAGAAGTCGACCCGGTAAAATGGGTTAGAATCATCTATTTTGGCCGCGAGAAGCTCGATGCGCGGACGGGCAGCTTCCATACCGTGCACTGCGATTTCAGCACATGCTGCTTGTTCCTCCCTTAGTTCGCGGAGAAGATTAACGTACTCTTCCTCGGCGCCCATAAAGTGACGAACGATCGACGGGTGTTGCGCTAGATTAGCCTCTAGCCAATCACCACCCCTCCATACGAGCGGAAACGAGTAATTTCTCGAAACATCCTCGAACCACTCCCGTTCCGTTCGATTCGGGATCATTGGAGTGACGAGCGACCAGGCTGACGGCTTAGATTCCGCTGCAGCATCTAGGCTCTCTAGAATCTTGCGTTTGCGACTTCTAGACTTTGACAGGCGGTCTACATACCACTTTGACTGCCAAATATGAAGCTCATCACCGCTTCGCAACTGGTGGTCTCGCCCGCCGTCACCTCCAGACCCATCGATTCTTTCGGATTCCGGATGAAGAGTACTCAGCAGCGTACTAACGATTTTTTCAAACCGCTCTCCACTGCCGACGTTGACCCAGTTGATTCCATCTTTCACGAGAACTGCCGCTCCTTTTAACTTGAAATTGCCAGAGCCGATAATTTTATGTCACAAAATCGCCCTACCATCCTGCGATTTCAATGAGGCCCTGTGACCGCGTCAGCCACCACTAAGACTTCCCGGCGACTTCAATGATTGTCCTATGTATAAGTTCCGGCACGACCGCCAGAGAGCGATCCAGAAGGTACTCAATGGGTGCGGCGTCGTTACTTTCACTTACTGACGTTCTCTCAACCCATACCCGTGGCTCGTACCTAGCCAGCATGGACAACGCGTAAAGCATTGACCACCATATAAGAAATGGATGAGCCGCCAGGTCGCTCCCCCCAATTTTTGGGAAAGCACATACCATGCCTCGATAGTCGACCGTATGCTCCCTCAATGCCGCTTCCTCCGCGCCACTGACGCGTCGATCTGCTACCCACTCGATCTGAATTAGCGCGTTTCCGTCCGAGTCAAACCTAGGCTTGAGACGATCGCCATCCGACTCGGGAAATCTCCAGCTTCCTAAGGTTGGATATCTCCCAAGGTAATTGCCTATCCTTGCCCGCTCGGCGGCTACGTCTTCCGGCGTCAGCGACTCTGGCACCGAGCCATCAGGCGCTAAGCACAGCAGGTTACGCGGCACAGGATGAACTTCAATAGGCACCGCATCCATTGTTCTTATGATACTTGGCGACGCAATTGAGACCTGAAGAGGAATCAGATTGCGAGGCTGATCGAGCGGGAACCGCAGACTTTCGGGCAGAAGGCCCCAGATGTCGCCAAACCTTGTGGGATCGAAGTATGACGCGGCCTCAAGGATACCCGCAAGCTGCGGAAAAGCTCCCGAATCATGGTTGACGAGAGAAAGTTCAGCCAGTCGAGCATTCTTCCCAATCTCCTCCATGTTGTTTGCCACACGTATTCCATGACCAGAGATTCGGTACCCTTTATTGTCGACATTTCCAGCGGCAGCCGCGACTGCTCTACCTGCCTGCGAAATTCCGTAGAACGCAAGCAAGGGTCGAGACGCTGGGCCGACGTTAGATGCGGCGGTAAAGAGTTGTTCCGCTTGCTCTAATGCCGCTCCAAATGTGTCTTTTCGATGCCCTCTGGTTGCTCGACCAGGCGGATTCCACCGAAGACTGCGTAGCATCTGCCACGCAATCTTCGGTGGAGTAGTCTGCAAGTCAAGATAGGTTTGCCCGTACATTCAGACCCTCACAATGGACGCTCGGCGGCTGGACAGTTACTCGCCCTGGTTCTACACCCAACTTATGCCGGAGTTGAAGAGGACGCGCCAGCGCGACCGAAGTCCTTGGATCTATATACCAAGATGCGCGTCCACCGTGGACAATCTCGAACCCGCCGGAGTTCTAGTTTGCGCAGGTAACAACGCCAGCAGGAGCCGACCATGTGCAGCGCCCGCTGCTGCACCGCCGCCCTGCACAGGAACAACTGCCTCATCAGTTACCTCGTCCCGTCCGGCGTGAGCAGCAGTCGCCCTGGACACACACGCGCCAGATCCTGGGACAGCGGGACGGGGTGCTACCACCCTGTCCCGCTGTCGCCGCTCGGACCGTCTACGCAGCTAGACGATGGGTTTCTGGCTGTCCCGCAGGCTCGTCCCAACTTCTCACACTCATAGGACGGCTGGGACGGGTCTCGACCTACATCAGGCGTGTGCTTAGCGTGCAAGATCGTCCTCGGACACTGAAAATGATCAAGCAAATGAGGTCGCCGATAAGGCGGCCTCATTTGCTTTGTCGTACGTCCGCTTGATCCGGGTGCATCCGCTGACCTGCGGGGAGTGGACGCTCCACAGTGGACGGGCCCGCCTCCGCCCGGACGGCGAAGACTTGGCATCGGGCGAATAGTCGTTCAGGATGCCGCGCGTGCAGAGTGCGGCGAGGTTCGGCGACAGCGGTGAGATCTCCGGTGTCGCGTGGTCGATGCGCCGCGCGGATCCCGGGAACCCCGCTGGGGACACGGTCCTCGCGGCAGCGCGCCGAGGTGACGAGGACGCCTTCCGCGCCCTCTACCGGGACATCCAGCCGAAGCTGTTGCGGTACCTCCAGGTGCTGGTCGGAGCCGATGCCGAGGACGTGGCGTCCGACGCCTGGCTGCAGATCGCGCGGGACCTGGGATCGTTCCGCGGGGACCTCGACGGGTTCCGCGGCTGGGCGACCACGATCGCCCGCAACCGCGCGATGGACCACCTGCGCCGTCAGCAGCGCCGGCCGGTCGTGCACGGGACCGTCGAGGACGTCGCCGAGCCCGCTGGGCCGGAGGACACGGCTCAGGCGGCGCTGGACTCCGCGGCCACCGACGCCGCGCTGGCCCTGATCGCCGGGCTGCCGCGGGACCAGGCCGAGGCCGTGCTGTTGCGGGTGGTCGTCGGGCTGGACGCGAAGACCGCGGCCAAGGTGCTCGGCAAGCGGGCCGGGGCCGTGCGCACCGCGGCGCACCGCGGGCTGCGCGCGCTGGCCGAGCACCTCGCCGCAACGTCCCCACCAGGGCCGACATCGTCGGAGTGACAAAAAATCGGGCCCTGACGCTGAAGGACATGAGATGAGCACCCACCGATCCCGTCGCATCGACCGGCGTACCGCGGAGCAGCTGCTGCGCGCTGCGCCTGGCGGGCTGCCGGTCGCCGGGCACGACCGGCTGAGCGACCTGCTCGCGGCGGCGGGTGCGCCTGCCCGCGACCAGGAGCTGGCCGGTGAGCGGGCTGCCATGGCAGCGTTCCGCGACGCTCGTCTCGCTACCGCCCCTCAGCGATGGAGGCCCCGGATGCTCAAGGCCGCACTGGCGAACCTGCTCGCTGTGAAGATCGCCGGTGTCGCGGTGCTGACCGCCGGCGGCATCGCGCTCGCCGCCGCGGCGGGCACGTTGCCCGGTCAGCAGCGCGAGGAACCTGCCGCGCCTGCCGGTACGACCGTCGTCAGCACGACGTCCGCCACCACCGCCGCGCCGTCGAAGGGGCCGGAGCAGAAGCCCGACAACAGCGCCTCTCCCTCGCCGTCGCTCAAGGGCCTGTGCCAGGCCTACACGGCGGGCGCGGGTTCGGAACACGGCAAGGCGCACAACAACCCGGCGTTCAGCGCCTTGATCACGGCCGCGGGCGGCGCCGAACGGGTGCCCGGCTTCTGCGCCGACCTGCTCGGCGAGAAGCCCGGCAAGTCAGACCACACGCCTGGCAAACCCACTCGCTCGAACCGCTGACGCGCCACGACATGCGGGCGACCCGACCGCCCCTCACCGGGTCGCCCGTTCCGGACGGGCGGCGGCCTGTGACCGACGCCGCCGCTCGTCCACCCTTTCCGCCGCCCAGAAGTGGAGGAGCCCGTGACCGACGCCTGTCCGCACGCTTTGTCCGCCGGCAGCTACCTGCTCGGTCTGCTCACCGCCGAGGAGACCCACGAGTTCCGGCAGCACTGCACGAGGTGCTCGCACTGCCGGGAGGAGCTCGTGGACCTGATGCCCGGTGCCCTCTACCTCCAGGAGCTCAGGGCGGACGTCCTCGCGGCCGGGCGGGGCCCCTGCACGGACCGGCCCTTCCTCTCCACGGTCGTGGCACGGGAACCGAGGTGGATCGCCGGCTGCGGCACGGCCTGACCCGCTGCTGACGCGCCGGAAGTCGCGTCCGGGGTCACACTGGTTGCCGCTCAGCTGGGGGAATCCCTTCGGCCGAAAGGCAGACCGCCATGCGTGCAGTTCGTTTCCACGAGTTCGGCGACCCGCACGTCCTCACCGTCGAGGACGCCCCGGCTCCGCACGCCGGACCTGGAGAGATCCGGATCAGGGTCCAGGCCGCGAGCGTGAACCCGATCGACTGGAAGATCCGGGCCGGCTACATGTCCGAGATCATGCCGACCACGTTCCCCGCCACCACGGGGGCCGACGCGACCGGTGTCGTCGACGAGATCGGCGAGGGCGTCACCGGCGTCGAGTCCGGTGACCGGGTGTTCGGCCTGGGGCAGGGCACCACCGCCGAACACGCGGTGCTCACCGCCTGGGCGCCCGTGCCCAGCACCTGGACGGTGGAGCAGGCTGCCGCGGCCGGCCTCGTCTCCGCCACCGCCATCGCCGCCCTCAACGCTCTCGGTGACCTCACCGGCAGGACCTTGCTCATCGAGGGCGCCGCCGGTGGCGTCGGTTCCGCCGCCGTGCAGATCGCCACCGCTCGTGGCGCCACGGTGATCGGCACCGCGAGCGAGGCCAACCACGACTTCCTCCGCGAACTCGGCGCGACACCCGTCACCTACGGCGAAGGTCTGGCCGAGCGGGTCACCGCGGTCGCCCCGGCCGGGGTCGACGCCGCGCTGGACACCGCCGGCTCCGGCTCGCTCGCCGACATCGTCGCCGTCGTCGGCGACGCCTCGCACGTCGTGACCGTGGCCGACTTCGGCGCCGCCGCCCTCGGCGTCGCGATCATCGCGGGCAACACGAACGCCGCCGTCACCCTCGCGGACGCCTCTCGACTCGGGGAGACCGGGGCCTACACCCCGCGCGTGCAGGCCGGCTACCCACTGGAGAAGGCCACCGACGCACACGCCCACGTCCAGGGCGGCCACACCCGAGGCAAGGTCCTCATCACCCTGTGACGCGCACGCCGCCAACCTTTGTCCGGACACCGATCACACGGTGATGACGACCTTCGCGCGGGCGTGTTCGGTCTCCACGTAGCGGACGGCATCGGGCGCCTCGTCCAGCGAGTAGGTGCGGTCGATGACCGGTGTGAAGCCTCCCGACTCGGCGAGGTGCCGCAGCGCCGTGAGGATCTGCCGGTCGGGCGTCGTGGTGAGCACCAGCAGCCGGTCGCGGGCAAACGGGGCCAGCAGCTTCGCCCTGATGATCAGCCACATCGGCCCGGCGAGGCTGCCGCCGCTGGACACTCCGCCGCCGGAGAGCACGATCGTCCCGCCTGGCGTGAGCGCACGGCGCAACGCGGTCAGCGAGTGGTTGCCGACCAGATCGAGGACCAGGTCGTAACGCGTGCCGTTCCTGGTGAAGTCGTCCTCGGTGTAGTCGACGACGTGGTCCGCGCCTAGTGACGACACCAGTTCGACGTTCCTCGTGCTGCACACGCCGGTCACGGTGGCGCCCGCGGACTTCGCGATCTGCACGGCGAACGTGCCCACGCCTCCGGACGCTCCGTTGACCAGGACGTGTTGTCCCGGCTGGAGGGTTCGCAGTCCCTGCAACGCGGTGTGCCCCGCCAGCGGTACCGCGGCGGCCTGTTCGAAGGTCAGGTTGGCGGGCTTGGTCTCGACGAGGTCTTCGGACACGCACACGTATTCGGCGAACGCTCCGTCGGCGGCGCCGAGGTCGCCGTAAACGTCGTCACCGGGCCGGAAACGCCGCACGTCCCTGCCCACCGCCTCCACCGTGCCCGCGAAGTCGCGGCCGCGGATCTTCCTCCTCGGAGCGGTGACTCCGATGCCGGTGAGCCGGGCCAGGTAGGGGTCTCCGCGCATGACGTGCCAGTCGTACGCGTTGACCGAGGTCGCGTGCACTCGTACTTGCACCTCGTTGCCGGAGGCTGCCGGCGGTTCCACGTCGCGGAGTTCCAGCACGTCGGGTGATCCGTACCGGTCCTGGACCACTGCCCTCATCGGGTCTCCCCGAGCGCGAGCGCGACTCCGGCGCGGATCGGGCGGGCCGGCGACGGCCGGCGGCGGATGATCCACTCCGCCACGGCGGCGTTGACGAGCCAGGCGGCGAGCATCAGCAACGCCTTGCTGAGCCGGTCGGGCGGGCCGACGGCCACGAGCCACGCGGTCAGCGCCACCGCCTGTGTGGCGGCGCCGAGCCCGACCGCGAAACCGCGGATCATCCAGGCGCGGTGCCGGGTGACG
Organism: Lentzea californiensis; assembly: GCF_024648825.1. Classification (GTDB taxonomy): domain Bacteria; phylum Actinomycetota; class Actinomycetes; order Mycobacteriales; family Pseudonocardiaceae; genus Lentzea; species Lentzea californiensis. The sequence continues at coordinate 2,046,812 of NZ_JANBBE010000001.1, read as the reverse complement.
TCTCGGCGGAGGATGGCGGCGACACCGAGGGCGAGGAACACCATCCACGCCGTGCCGAACACCAGCCGGACGCCGGTGAGCAGGGCGCCCACGTCGTCGGGCTTGGGGTAGAAGACGGTCATCCACAGACCTGACAGCGCCCCTACCAGTCCACAAAGGACCAGAAGTCTTCCTGCGGCGCGATGCCATCCCGGTCTGCGGCGGCGGAAGCCGGGAGCGAACTGGAACGCACCGAGGATCGAGTACACGCTGACGGTGACGGCGTGCACCACCACGGGCACGGGTGAGGCGAAGAACCGCGCGTTGTCCGGTGTGATCTCCGCGCCGCCGCCCAGCTCGGCCAGCCGCAGGACGCCGCCGAGCACCGGGATGACGCTGAACAGGATGATCGCGGCCGGGATGAGCTTGTCCAGCTTGGTGGAGGAAGGCATGCGTCAGATCGTGCTGCCTGCGGTGGTGCCGGCTCATCGGCACATGGGCCCCGATCGTCCCGGCCGATGGTCCGACCCGCTCGTCGTACTTTCGGCTACTGACGCCGGAGTCCACTCCGGACGCGCTTGGTCTCGTAGGCCCAGATCGCGATCTCGACGCGGTTCCTGGCACCGATCTTGGCCATCAGGCTGGCGACGTGGCTCTTGACGGTGCTGAGCGCGATGTGGAGGTCCTTGGCGACCTCGCTGTTGGTGCGCCCGCCCGCGACTGCGGCGAGGACCTGCTCCTCGCGTTCGGTGAGCGGGTCGATCGGCTGCCCGGCGCGGCCGTCGGGACCGGTGTCCGCGAAAGCCTCGATCAGCCGGGCGGTGACGCTGGGGGCGATCAGGGCGTCGCCGGAGGCCGCGGCGTGGACGGCCTGGGTGAGCAGGGCGGTGCCGGCGTCCTTGAGCAGGAAACCCCTGGCGCCCGCGCGCAGTGCGGCGTAGACGTACTCGTCGAGGTCGAACGTGGTGATCACGACGACGGCGAGCGGGTCGGCGACGCCGGGGCCGGCGAGCAGGCGGGTGGCCTCGATGCCGTCGGTTCCGGGCATGCGGATGTCGAAGAGGCACACGTCCGGCCGCAGCCTTCGGGCCAGTTCCACGGCCTGCGTCCCGTCCGGCGCCTGGCCGACGACCTCGATGTCCGGCTGCGCGTCGAGGATCATCGAGAGTCCTGTGCGGACGATCTCCTGGTCGTCCGCGACGACGACGCGGATGCTCATGCGCGCACCCCGGTGAGCGGCAGCACGGCGGTCACGGTCCAGCCCCGGCCGGCGTTCGGGCCCGCCTCGCAACTGCCGCCGAGCAGGCCGGCGCGTTCCGTCATGCCGATCAGCCCGTGCCCCAGGGCCGCGGTGCCGCGGAGGGTGCCGGTGTCGCCGTCGTCGCTCACCCGGAGGCGGACCGACGAGTCGCCGACGGTGACCCTCACCTCGATGCGGGTGGCGTGCCGGGCGTGCCGCCGCGCGTTGGTGACCGACTCCTGGGTGAGCCGGTAGATCGCGGTCCCCACCGATCTCGGGAGGTCGTCGACGGCCCCGTCGATCCGCACGTCGACCTCGGGTCCGGGCCCGCCTGGGCTCGCGAGGCGTTCGATGTCGGTGACGGTCGGGCTGGGTGCCAGGTCCGCGGGTTCGTTGTGGCGCAGGGCTCGCACCATCGTGCGCATCTCGGCGAGCGCCCGCGACGCCTCCGACTCGATGAGGCTGAGCGCCTCGACCGCCGCCTCCGGCCGCGACGCCACCGTCGCGAGCCCCGCCTGTGCCCGGATCGCCATCGCCGACACGTGGTGCGCCACCGTGTCGTGCAGGTCCCGTGCCAGCCGTTCCCGTTCCAGCAGCTTGACCTGGTCGAGCTCCCGTGCCCGCGCCCGTCCCCGGTAGCGCACCGCGGCACCGAGTGCGCACGCCGCCCCGAGGACGGCGCTGCCGCCCACCGTCTCCCCCAGGCTGACGAAGCCGAGCACCGCCGACAGCCCGACCTTGCCGAGCATGATCGCCAGCCCGACCACCGCCTCACGCCCGGAACCCCACCGGAACAGGGAGAACGGGAAGAGCACCATGAACACCATCACGGTGAGTTCAGGCTCGCCCCCGAACACCAGCGAGGCGACCGCGGCCGCACCGAACGCGACGGCGACCACGAGCAGCGGCCTGCTCCGGCGCAGCAACAACAGCGGCAACAGCCCCGCCGCCAGGACCAGCGAACCGGCCCGCGCGCTCAGGTCCGGCCGCAGCACCACCTCGAGCACCGCAACGGGCAGGAGCACGGCGACGAGCGCCCAGTCCCACCACAGCCGCGCCGCCGCACGCACCGGCCGGGGCTCTTCCCACACCGACCGCAGAAGGGCGAACACGTCCTCATCGTACGAGAGCCGGTACCGGGACAGATCCGTCCGAAGTACTAGAACCCGGCCGCCGGAGCCGGTCGAGCGGGCCGCAACGCCGGAGAGTCCCAGCCCGCTCCCCCGTCACGCCTTCGCCCGGGATCACCGCTTGGCGTAGTCGTCCATGCCCTGCCAGTCGACGATGACGCACGGTTCGTCACCGACCGTCCACGCGTCGTGGCCCGGCGCGGCCATCATGAAGTCACCCGAGCCGATCTCGGCCTCCTCGCCGTCGTCCATGACGATCTTCATCCGGCCGGACACGACGTAGCCCTTGTGGGCCACCTGGCAGCTGTCGGTACCGGCGATGGGCTTCACGTGCTCGGCCCAGTGCCAGCCCGGCTCGAACACCGCGCGGCCGACGGCGCCGGCCTCCGAGTTGATCAGGTCGAGATGACCCGTGCTCTGCTCGAAGGGACGGGTCTCCTCGGGCTTGTCGAAACTCTTGACCAGCAGACCGGACATGACGAACCTCCTGAATAGACCGATCAGCCAGCGGAACACGTCTTCGACGACCGTGCTCGCCGCAGACGACCCGAACCACCGGGCCGAAATACCCGAACTCGGACGGTCAGGTGCCGGGCACGCGTGGTGGTCACCCGCCCGGACGGTCACGAAGTCGTCCGGTTGCAGGTTCCGGACATGATCAAGGCCGCCCCGGACCTGCTGGAGATCGCGTCCGCCCTGCTGCCCGGCACACGCCTGGACGACGCCCTCGTCGCGCCCGACGGCGACATCCACCGCGTGCTGCTGATCCCGGGAGCCGCCGCGGTCAGAGTCAGCAAGCGCCCACTGGCCGCCGCGTCCATGCCCCGCCGCGTGGAGGTGTTGCGACACATGGCTTCCGCGGGTCTGCCGTTCCAGGTGCCGGAACCGCTCACGCCCGTGACCACGTTCGGGGACCAGGCCGCCGTCGCCGTGTCGTGGATCGGCGGCACCGCTCTGCCGCAGGGCGCCGGCGATCCGGCGCAGGTGGCCGAGGTGCTGGAGGCCGTGCGTTCCGTGCCGCTCGATGATGCGCTGTTGGAGGTCCTGGACGACCGGGCGCGGGGTCCGTCGTGGTCGGAGATCATCGCCGGGGAGATCCGTTCCCCGCCTGCCCGCTCGCTGGCAGGCCGAGGGCCAGGCACGCCTGGAGGCCTGCCTGGTCCTGGAGCCGGTGCCGGATGCGCTGGTGCACGGCGATCTCAGCGGTTCGAACGTGCACTGGTCGGCGGACGGGGAGCTGCTCGGCGTCCTCGACTGGACATGGCCATGCCCGCCGACCCCGCCATCGACGCCGCGCTGATGGCCTGGCACGGCTGGGAGAGCGTGCGGCGTGCCGTCTCCGCCTCCACGTACCGCCGTGCCCGCACGTGGGACGCGCTGTTCGGCGTCGAGCATCTGGTCGCCACGATGAACGGACGGCCTATGACCAGTCCGGACGGCTTCGTCTCCGCGATCGTGCCCTGGTTGGAGGCCAACGTTCCGATGAGCCGCTGACGCCCCGCGAGTTCACCTGGGCTGCGAGCAGACGAGCAGGCGCCCGCCGGATTCCCGGACCACCAGGTCCTCCCGCACCGCCAGCAGCTCAGCCACGTCTCCGACACCTCGCCGATTCACGAAGAACACGAAGTGCAGCGGAAACGGCGGACGGTCTCGCGGCAGGTCGTCCGCGTCGAGGGAGAGGTTCGCCCGCTCGGCCGCCTCGCAGAGCATGGAGAGCAGCGTGGGGAAGAAGGTCCGGCCGACCAGGACGTCGGACTCCTCGGTGACGACGACAACAGGCAGCAGACCGTGCCCGCTGCTGTGGAGGTCGTCGAGGCAGTCCACGAGCGCGTACCAGTTGTGGCCGAAGTACGAGGGGAAACCGAGCTTGTCCGCGAACTCGCGGAACAGGCCGGCCTCATCGGTCATCTTCGCGGAGTCCAGCCGCTGGACGACGCCGCCGGACTCGAGCGCCGACACCTGCTCCCGCACCGAGCGGTCGCCGTCGTGCGCCACCACGACCCAGGGTTCGACCGGTGTCGTGAAGTCGACCGGCGTCATGGAGTTGGTCACCGGACTTCCCCCGTTCTCAAGCGATTCCGTGGTTCAGCCGCGTGCCCGGAGAATGCCTTCCACCGCTTCGAGGAGGGTGTCGCCGATCGGATCGGGATCCGAGAGGCAGCCGGCCGCCATCGCGCCATCGCGCAGCATCACGAAATGCCTGCCGTCGCGCTCCGCGGGAGCGTCTCCCACGCGGGCGAGCAGGGCTGTGACGGTGTCGAGGAACCATTGGCGGTGCGCCAGCACCGCCTGGTGCACCGGGTGTCCGGGGTCGGCGTACTCCGCCGCGGCGTTGAGGAAGGCGCAGCCGCGGAACTCCTCCAGGCGGATGTGCGCGGCGATTCCTCTCGCGACGGAACGCACGGCGTCCGCGTCGTCCGCCGCCGCTGCCACGCCCGCTTCGACGTTGCGGCGGGTCGCGTCGTCGGCCTCGGCCAGGTAGGCGAGGACGAGGTCCTCCTTGCCCGCGAAGTGGCGGTACATCGTCGCGCGGGTCACCTTGGCCTCGGCGAGGATGCGGTCGACTCCGACGGAGTGCAGGCCCTCCGCGTAGAACAGCCGGCCGGCTGTTCCCAGCAGGCGGTTCCTGGCGTCGGACACGGTGCGGGTCACCTTTCCGACGGTAGCAGAGAGAACGTTCGGTCTTGACAGGTGCGAGGTCAGCTGACAGCCTCGAAGTAGAAAGAACGTTCTCCCTACTTCAAGGACACCCCGTGAGCATCGACGCAGCGTCACCCGCAGGCCTGGCCCCCGCCCTCCGCACGCTCTACCTCGTTCGCTTCGGGTTCGCGGTCGTGTGGGCGGTGCTGCTGTTCCTCACCGCGACGGAGATCGGGCCGGTCAGCGGCACGTTGCTGGTGCTCTACCCGCTCTTCGACGTGGCCGCGGTCGTCGTCGACAGCCGTGCGGCACGCGCCGGCCGGGCCTCCGCGGCCCTCTACGCCAACATCGCGGTCAGCACGCTCGCGGCGGCGGGCCTGGCGTTCGCGGTGACGTCCGGCATCCCGGCGGTGCTGCAGGTGTGGGGTGTGTGGGCCGTCGTGTCCGGTGTGGCTCAGCTCGCCGCGGGCGTCGTGCGCCGCAGCCTCGGCGGGCAGTGGCCGATGATCATCAGCGGTGCGATCTCGACGCTCGCCGGGACATCGTTCTTCCTGCAGGCGAGCGCTCCGGACGCGACGTTGCGCAACCTCGCGGGCTACGCGGCGATCGGTGGGGTGTTCTTCCTCGTCTCCGCGCTGCGGCTGCGGCGCAGTGGCGAGTGAGAGGCGCTTCGGAGACGAAAAAGGCCCGGTAGGAACAGAGAACTGTTCCTACCGGGCCCGCGTTCGTCCGGCGACTCAGACCTTCGGTTCCGCGATGCGGACCAGGATCGTGCCGCACTCTTCACAGCGCACGATCTCGTCCGCCGCCGCTTCCTTCAGCTTCGACACCGCACCGCTGTCCAGCTCGATCCGGCACGCCCCGCACCGGCGCGACTGGAACGGCGCGGCGCCGATACCGCGCTGCACGCGCTGGCGGTCGTAGAGCTTCAGCAGCTCGTCCGGGAAACCCTTCGCCATCGCCGAGCGGTCGGCGGTGCGACGGGTCTCGGTCGACTCCAGGTCGGCGAGAGCGGCGTCACGGCGGCGCGTGGCGTCCTCCAGCGTCTCGCGGGCCTTGTCGAGCTCCACGCGCGCGAAGGAGGCGTCGGCGTCGACGGCTTCGCGGCGTTCCATCAGTTCCAGCAGGTCGTCTTCGAGGATGCCCTGACGACGCTGGATGGTGGCGAGCTCGTGCTCGAGGTCGGTGAGCTGCTTGGAGCCGACGGAGCCGGACTGCATCAGCTTGCGGTCGCGCTCACCGCGGGCACGGACCTGGTCGATCTCGGTTTCCTGGCGCTTCACGTCGCGGTCGAGGTCGGTGAGCGTCGTCTCGACGGCCACCAGCGCGTCCTGCTTGGCGCGCACCTGCTTCTCGACCTCGTTGATCTCCGTGATCTCCGGCAGCGTGCGGCGGCGGTGGGTGACACGCGCCAGTTCGGCGTCGACCGCGGCCAGGTCGAGCAGCCTGCGCTGCACTGCGGGATCGGCTTTCACGCATGTCCTCCTACTGCTGTGCTCGTCGCACCGACGGTCCACGGGTCGGTCCGGCGGGTGGAGACGAGTACGTCGACCCTACCGCCGAAGGCAGACCGCAGGATCTCCGCCGCCTGCTCGCACCACGGCCACTCGCTGGCCCAGTGCGCCACGTCGACCAACGCGGGCCCGCCGGACTCGACGTGCTCGCTCGCCGGGTGGTGCCGGAGGTCCGCGGTGACGTAGGCGTCGACGCCGGCCCGCTTGACCGCGTCCAGGAAGCCGTCTCCGGCACCACCGCAGACCGCGACCCGCTTGACCATGCGTTCCGGGTCTCCTGCCGCCCGGACGCCCTGGACGGTCACGGGCAGCGCGTCGGCCACGCGCTGGGCGAAGGCCCTGAGCGGCTCGGCCTCGGGGAGCTCGCCGATGCGCCCGATGCCCGTGTCCTCCGTCAGCGCGGCCTCGAGCGGGCCCGTGACCGTCAGCCCGATGGCCTTCGCGAGCGCGTCCGAGACACCCGGCGACGCCGAGTCGGCGTTGGTGTGCGCGCAGTACAGGGCGGCGCCGTTGCGGATCAGCTTGTGCACCAACGCACCCTTGGGGTCGTCGGCCGGAACACCGTTGACGCCCTTGAGGAGCAGCGGGTGGTGCGCGAGCACGAGCTGCGCGCCCCGTTCGACGGCCTCGTCCACAGTGGACGACGTCGGGTCGACGCAGACCAGGACCCTGGCGACCTCCTCTTGGGGATCACCGCAGACCAGGCCGACCGCGTCCCACTTCTCGGCGGTATTCGGCGGATACGCGGACTCCAGGACCGAGATCACGTCGGCGAGCTTCACGCCAGTTCCTCCATCACGACGCGCAACGCGTCCACGAACACAGCGAACTCCTCGGGCGGCCGGATCGCCACGCGCAGGTACGTGTCGTCGAGCCCGGGGAACGTGTCGCAGCGCCGCACCGCGATCCCCTTGTCCCGCAACGCCCGTCGTACACCTCGCGGCGCCCTGATCAGCAGGAACGGCCCCTTCGGCGCAACGACGACGAGGTCTTGGAGCTGCTCCAGCGCATGCGCGGCGTACTGCTCGGCCTCCAGCGCGAACCGCGCGGACTGCTCGAGCGCCTCCGGTTCGCAGCACGCCGTGATCGCCTCCAGCGTGAGACTGCCCACTGGCCAGTGCGGACGGCCGTGCGCGAGCCTCGCCAGAGTCTCCGGGTCGCCGAGGAGGTAGCCGGCGCGCAGCCCCGCGAGACCCCAGGTCTTGGTCAGGCTGCGCAGCACCAGCACACCGGGGTCGTGCGCGAGCGACTCGGGCTCGCCGGGGACGGCGTCCATGAACGCCTCGTCGACGACCACGCGGCCGGGCAACGCCTTGAGCGCGGCGGCCTCGTGCAGCACGGACGTCGGGTTCGTGGGGTTGCCGATGACGGTGAGGTCGGCGTCCGAGGTCACGTCCCGCAGGCGGAAGTCGCCGTCGAGCAGCACGTGGTCGACCGGAATTCTGGCATCGCGAAAGGCCACCTCGGGCTCGGTGAACCCGGGGTGGACGATCGCGGCACGGCGCGGCGCGAGCTTCGGCAGCAGCGCGAAGCCCTCCGCGGCACCGTTGAGCAGCAGAACCTCGTCCGGAGAGCGCCCGTGCCGGCGTGCGACGGCCTCACGAGCACGGTCTTCGGCGAGTTTCGAGGGGTAACGCCCGAGGTCGCCGAGCGCCGCGGCCAGCCGTTCGCGCAGCCAATCGGGCGGGTGCGGCACCCGCACGTTGACGGCGAAGTCTGCGAGGCCTGGTGCGGCGTCGACGTCACCGTGGTGGCGCAGGTCTGGGCTGGTCATCGCCCGAATTCTAGGCGACCGGCTCAGACAGGCGCGTCACTGCATGTAGCGGCGGAGCTCGGTGAGGTGGCTGATCAGCTCGTCCAGCTGGAACGCGTCGAGCTGTGCGGACTCACCGGGCGGGGTGCGGAAGCAGACGCGACCCTTCTCGTTGAGGTACACCTCGAACGCGCGACGGCGCCCGAGGGCGTCGGTGCACCCGATGATCTCCCGTTGCGGGGGCACGTCGGTACCTGTCTGCATGGGCGGCCTCCATGTCGTTTGTCCGTACATCTTGCGACAACGGTTGAGCGTTACCGTGCGGCGGCACCACCTAGGTCGTGTCCCGTGAGTCTCGTCCGCGACAGTCGCGGCCGAGGGCCCCGGAGACGGCACCGCCGCAACACCCGAATACGCCCGGTATGAGGGCGTCGCGGCGGCACCGCCTCCGGGTCTCTCGACCGTGACTCTCATCGAACAGACTTACGGGACACGACCTAGGCTGCGGAACATGCACGTCTCGTTCGTCTGCACCGGCAACATCTGCCGGTCCCCCGTGGCAGCGCTCGTCTTCCGGGAATGGTTGTCCCGGGAAGGATTGTCGTCGGAGGTCCGGGTGTCCAGTGCCGGGACCGGCGGGTGGCACGTCGGCGACCCGGCCGACCCGCGCTCGTTGAAGACGTTGGCGGACAACGGATATCCCGTCGACCACGTGGCCGCGCAGGTCGGCGCCGAGCACTTGGACGCGGATCTGCTGGTGGCTTTGGACTCCGGCCACGCCCGCGCGTTGCGCCGGATGGCCGATCCCGACCGGGTGCGGCTGCTCCGTTCGTTCGATCCGGACGCCGGCGACGTGGACGTGCCGGACCCGTACTACGGCGACGACGCCGGGTTCGCCGAGGTGCTGGTGATGGTCGAGGCGGCGATGCCGGGGCTGGTCACGTGGGTCCGCGAGCGGCTCTGAGGACGAAGCACCAGTCGCCCCGGGCCACCGCCGCCGAGGCGGCGGGCCTGCGGTGGCTGCGCGTCGGCGGCGGCCCGCCGGTCCCCTCGGTGCACAGCGCTTCCGGGGGCACGCTGGTGATCGACGAGATCCCGGCGGGCGAGCCGAATCTTCAGGCGGCCGTGACCTTCGGCCGCCGGCTGGCCGCCCTGCACCTCACGGGAGCCCCGGCGTTCGGCTCCCCGCCTCCCGGCGGCCCGCGAGAAGCCACGATCGGCCTGGCCGAGATGGTCAACGAGCCCGCCCCGGAGTGGCCGGAGTGGTTCGCATCACAGCGAATCGAGCCGTACGCGCGGCAGGCGGGCATCGACGTCGGCGAGGTGTGCTCGCGGATCACCGAACTCTCCGGTCCGCCGGAACCGCCCGCACGGCTGCACGGCGACCTGTGGAGCGGCAACGTGCTATGGGGTGCCGACGGCCAGGTGTGGCTCATCGACCCTGCGGCCCACGGCGGGCACCGGGAAAGCGATCTCGCGATGCTGCAGCTCTTCGGCTGCCCGTTCCTCGACCACGTGCTCGGCGCCTACCAGGAGGTCGCACCGCTGACCGACGGCTGGCAGGCACGGGTGCCGTTGCACCAACTGTTCCCGCTGCTCGTGCACGCCGTGCTGTTCGGCGGCGGATACCGCTCGCAGGCCATGGCCGCGGCACGCGCAGCTTTGCAAGGATGACGTCATGGACCTCACCGGCTGGACGTGGCTCAACGAGCCGCAGAAGTGGTCGCCCACCCCGCTGACCGTGCACGCCGACCCGGGCAGCGACTTCTGGCGCCTCACCGGCAACGGCATCACCCGCGACAACGGCCACCTCTACGCCCTGAGCCTCACCGGCGACTTCACCATCACCGCCACCTTCACCGGCGAGTACGCGGCGCAGTACGACCAGGCCGGCGTCGGGCTGCTGGCCGACGGCGAGACCTGGATCAAGGCCGGGGTCGAGATGTTCGACGGGAAACTGCGGGCCAGCACGGTGGTGACGCGGGGGTTCTCGGACTGGAACCTGGCGCTCGTGGAGCCGTTCGAGCGGTTCACCGTCAGTGCCGAACGCAAGGGTGACGCGGTCTGGGTGCGGTACGGGACCGACGGGCAGGAACCGGCGAACCTGCTGCGTCAGGCGTACTTCCCGCCCGATGTGGAGATCAGGGTGGGGATCATGACGGCGAGCCCCGAGGGCGAGGGGTTCGTGACCCAGTTCCACGAGGTCCAGCTCACCCGATAGCGCGTTGCGCTTGCTTCGAATACTGCGGATACTTCGATCAGGGAGGTGGTGTGGATGAGTGCAGCATTGCAACCGGTACAGCCTGGCAGTGAGGACATCGTCACGGCTGACGCAGCACTGCCCACGGTCAAGGCGTACCTGAACGTCCACCGGGAGAACGATGACCTGGTCCGCGTCCGCGTTGAAGAAGACGGCGAAGTACTGACGCTGCCACGCGCCGCTGTCGAGGTTTTCACGCAGGTGCTCGCCTACATGGCCGCAGGTCATGGGGTGGTCGTGGTCCCCGTTGACGCGGAGCTGACCACCCAACAGGCGGCCGACCTGTTGAACGTCTCCCGGCCGTACCTGATCGGACTGCTCGAAGCCGGTGTGATCGAGTACCGGAAGGTCGGCAAACACCGCCGGATCAAGGCTGTCTCGCTGACGGAGTACCTGCGCAACGACGATCAGCGCAGGCGCCAAGCCGCGGACGAGTTGTCGGCACTCACGCAAGAGATGGGCCTGGCGTAAGTGAGCTTCGTCGTCCTTTACGACGCCAACGTCCTCTACCCGAACACGCTGCGAGATCTGCTCATCCGAATCGCGGCATCTGGTCTCGTCCAGGCGAAGTGGACTGACCAGATCTTGGACGAGGTGTTCAGGAACGTCCGCAAGAAACCGACCTGACCTGGCATGCGACGTGCTCGACCGCACTCGAGTCCTGATGGTGAAGGCCGTCCGAGACTGCCTGGTCAGCGGGTACGAACCGCTGATCCCCATGCTGGATCTGCCGGACCCCGATGACCGTCATGTGCTCGCCGCCGCGATCCGGACCCGCGCTCAGGTGATCGTGACCGACAACCTCAAGGACTTCCCGGAAGAAGCTTTTTACCCCTGGGACATCGAGCCCAAGTCGGCGGACGACTTCGTCAGCGACCAGATCGGGCTCGACGCCAAGGTCGTGTGGAGCTGCGTCCAGCAGATCGCGAACTCGTGGCGCAATCCTCCTGGCACACTCGGGGACGTCCTCGCCTCGCTGGAACGCTGCGGGTTGGTGCGATCAGTGGCCGCACTCAGGGCGCTCTGACCGGTCATCTACCGTGAGGACGTGCGGTTCAAGTTCCTCCTCAAGCCGGGCTGGCTGGCGCTGACCCTGGCCGTCTGGGTGTTCGCGGGTGCCTGCATCTACCTCCTGTCGCCGTGGCAGTTCGGCCGCAACGACGAACGCCAGGAGCAGAACTCCGCCATCACCAAGTCGCTGAAGAGCGATCCCGCCCAGTTCGGCGCGAAGCACGACGAGTGGCAGAAGGTCGAGATCAAGGGCCGCTACCTGCCGGAACTGGAAGCGCTCGCGCGGCTGCGCACGGTTCAGGGTGAGGCGGCGTTCGAGGTCATCACGCCGTTCGAGACCACGACGGGCCACCGGATCCTCGTCGACCGCGGGTACGTGCGGCCGATCAACGGCATCAAGCCGCCGAACTTCGACGCGCCGCCCACCGGCGAGGTCACGCTCATCGGGCTCGCCAGGCCCAACGAGTCGAACGACCAGCCCGCGTTCGAGCAGGACGGCCGCAAGCAGATCTACTCGATCAACAACAACGCGGTCGGGCCGGGCATCGAACCCGGCTACTACCAGCTGATCGAGGACCAGCCGGGTGCGCTGGACACGTTGCCGTTGCCCCGGATCGAGTCCGGGCCGTTCTTCTCCTACGCGCTGCAGTGGATCGCGTTCGGCGTGATGGCGGTCGGCGGCTGGCTGTACTTCACGATCCGTGAGGCGCGGCCGGGTGGCGTGCTCTACGAGGGCAAGAGGAAGAAGAAGTCGATCGCCGAGCTACTTGCGGAAGAGGGCGATGACGGCGCTGACGAAGCCGGCCCCGAAGCCCACCACCCGGGACAGCTCCACGGCACGCGTCACGTGCCCTGAGTCCGGGTTGCGGCCGTGACCGAGGACCGGGCGCTCTTCCACGCCATGCGAGTAGACGGTGCGGCCGCCCAGCCTGATCTCCAGGGCACCCGCGAAGGCCGCCTCCACCTGGCCCGCGTTGGGCGACGGGTGCGCTGACGCGTCACGGCGCCAGGTCTCCAGCGCCTGCGAGGCCGAGCCGCCCACGACCGGTGCGCCGCCGACCGTCAGCAGGGCCGCCAGCCTCGACGGCACCAGGTTCAGCAGGTCGTCGAGGCGGGCCGAGGCCCAGCCGAACCGCAGGTAGCGCGGGGAGCGGTGGCCGACCATGGCGTCCAGGGTGTTGGCCGCGCGGTAGCCCAGCAGACCGGGGACACCGGCGACCGCGCCCCAGAACAGCGGTGCCACTACGGCGTCCGAGGTGTTCTCGGCCACGGACTCCACGGTCGCGCGCGCCAGGCCCGTGGTGTCCAGCCGGGCCGCGTCACGGCCGCACAGGCTCGGCAGCCGCGTCCGGGCCGCGTCCAGGTCTCCGTCGGCCAGTTCCCGGCCCATCGACGTGCCCTCGGTGGCCAGCGAGTTGCCACCGAGCACCGTCCAGGTCGCCAGGGCCGTGGTCGCCGTCTGCAGCAGCCAGTGCCTGCGCGACGCCCGTTCCACCGCCACGCCGAGAGCCACGGTGCCGCCGACGAGAACGGCGGAGTAGACGGTCCCGGCGGCCTGCGAGTCGGCGTACAACCGCTTCTCGAGGGCCGCGGCGGACGAACCGAATGCCGCTACCGGGTGAAATCGGCGCGGATCGCCGAACACCGCGTCCGCGGCCACGCCCAGCAACAACCCCAACGCGCGCCCCGCACCCACGGCATCCTCCCCAGCTCGTCGAAGGCACGGTAGCGCCGCGTCGGGCGAGCGCGCGCATTAGGGTGGCCGGTCGTGGAGCACAAGCGGCTGAAGCTGTACGCCTATCTGGACGCGCGCGATCACCAGCGCACGTACCTGGCGATCATGCGGCTGTTCACCTCCACGCTGCTGGCGGACCTGAGCGCGGGCGAGGTCGCCGGCGCGCTGGCCGGGCAGGAGCGCGAGGGCCGCGTCGAGCAGGGCGAGAGCCGCATCGAGAACGTCATCAACCGCCTCAAGCAGCTCGTCGAGTGGGGCAACCTGGTCCAGGGGCGGCGCGAGGTCGTCGCCGCGAGCATCGCCGAGTTCCAGCACGGCAGCGTCCGCTACCAGGTCTCGAAGCTGGCCGTCCGCGTGCAGCGCGACGTCGACGAGCTGCTCAGGGTCCCCGAGGGCGCCCGCGAGGTCTCCCGCGAACTGCTGCCCGCGATCGAACGCGGCCTCAACGAGCTGGGCGGATCGCTGTCCGTCGCCCTGCTCAACGAGGGCGACCGGACCAGGGAGCTGCTGGCCGAACGCGTCACGACGCTGTTCCTGCAGCACGCCGAGCTCGCCGCGACGGTCCGCGACTTCTACGCCTACCTCGGCCAGGTCGTCACGAGGAACCACCTGGCGCCCGAGGAGATCGCGGGCTTCCGGAACCTGCTGGTCGAGTACATCCAGCGGGTCGTCGAGGACGTCCTGAAGTACACGCCCCCGATCGCGGAGGCCCTCGCCGGTTTCACGAAGGCGCGCACCGAACTCCTGCGGCTCCTCGGCACCGACCTCGGCCACAACGTCGAACGCGCCCGCGGCCGCACGCCGGAGGACTGGCAGGAGCTCACGGACTGGTTCGTCGACCGCCCCGGCCGCCCGAGCCAGGTCACGGCACTGCGCGAAGCGACGGCCCGCGCCATCGGCAGCCTGCTGGCCAGCGTGAAGCGCGCGACGTCCGGCGGCGGCCTGCTCCCAGGACGCCGCGCCGAGCTGCTCAAGCTCGCGAAGTGGTTCGACACCTCGACCAGGGAACAGGCCCACGAGATCTACGCCTCCGCGTTCGGTCTCTACAGCTCCCGGCACCTCTCCCCCGCGCCCGAGCACGACTCGGACAACGAGCGCACGCCGTGGCGCGACGGCCCGGTCTGCGACGTCACCGTGAGCGTCAGGACCCGAGGCGACCGGGGCGGGCGCGGCAGGCCGTCCCGGATCCTCGACGACCCGATGACCGAGCAGTCGCTGCTGGCGGAGGCCCGCGAGGCTGACGAGATCCGCGCGAGGCACGTCGCGGAGCTCACCAAGGCCGCCGGGAACCTGGAGAACACCACGCTCACGCACGGCGCGCTGGAGGTCTTCTGCGAGCTGCTGACGCTCGCGATGGCCCAGCGCGACTCCCCGGACGACAGCGGCTCGGCCAGCGACCCCGTGCGAGGCCTCGAACTGGAGATCGCCCGCGGCACGACGACCCGGATCAGGTCGGCCGCCGGGACGCTCACCCTGCACGACGCGACGGTGGCACTGAAGCGATGAACCACTTGGACAACCTCTCCGACATCGACGCCGCCAACGTGGTGAGGTGCGCGCGAACGTTGCTGCGCAGGCCGTTGCTGCGCAACAACGGCCCGGACGGCGAGCTGCTCAGCCTCGTCTACCGGCACCGCGCGACCCTCCAGGACCTGTTCGCGGGGCTGCTCGGCTACCGGCTGGTCGTGGAACGCCGGTTCGCGCGCCTGTACAAGTCCGGTCCCGGCCACGACGACACGCGCGGTGTGCTCAGCATGTCCCCGCGCGGCTACGCGTACCTGGCGCTGACGCTGGCCGTGCTCACCGGCATCGGCCGGCAGACGCTGCTGTCCCGCCTGGTCGCCGACATCCGTTCCGCCGCGGCGGAAGCGGGCATCGACGCGCCGGACGACGTCACCGAACGGCGTGCGCTCACCGCGGCCCTGCGCCACCTCGTGTCCCTGGGCGTGCTGCAGGAGACCGAGGGTTCGGTCGCCCAGGACGTGCTGCCCCAGGAAGCGCTGATCACGATCGACACCGACCTGCTGGGCCAGCTCGTGACGGGCCCGGTGGGCGAGGCCGAGAGCCCGGCCCACCTCGTCGAACTGGCGGCACGCCCCGGTCCGCGCGGCATCGAGCACGCGGTGCGGCGCAGACTGGTCGAGACGCCGCTGGTGCTCTACGCGGACCTGCCGGCCGAGCAGGCGGACTGGCTGCGCCGCAACCAGCGCAAGGAGACCGCGTTGCTGGAGCAGGCTTTCGGCCTGCACACCGAGTGCCGGGTCGAGGGCGTGCTCGCCGCCGACCCCGAGGACTTCCTGACCGACCTGTCGTTCCCCGGCGTCTCGACGGTCGCGCGGATCACGCTGCTGGCCCTGCCCGAACTGCTCGACGGCGAGGAGGAGGACGCGCCCGCACGGCACGTCGTCACCGCCGAACGGCTCCGCGAGGTCTGCGCAGGTCTGGTCGATGACTACCCCGCGGCGTGGTCGAAGCAGTTCACCGACGACCTCGACCGGCTGGTCGCCGAGGTGACAGAACTGTTGCGCCGCATGGGTCTGGCCGCGCGAGCCGACGACGGCTCGTGGTCGATCAGCGCGGCCGCGCACCGCTGGCTGCCGTCCCCCGACGGCGACCCGGAACGAGAACAACAACCCGAACCCGTTGTGGTGCCCGAAGTACCGAGCTGGTCCCTGTTCGACGAGGAGAACGTTTCATGAGCAGGTGGCGGCTGCACCGCGGCGGCGTGGTCAACATCTGGCAGTACACCGAGCAGACGTTCGACTTCTCCGGTGGCCGCGCGATCTTCCAGGGCACCAACGGGTCCGGCAAGTCCCGGACGCTGGAGCTGCTGCTCCCGCTGTGCCTGGACGGCGACCTGCGCCAGGTCGGCTCGAAGGGCTTCGACACGGTCAGCCTGCGGCGCCTCATGCTGGACGACTACGACGGCGGCCCGAACCGCATCGGGTACACGTGGGTCGAGCTGATCCGCGAGGCCGCCGACCACTCCGGCAACGAGTACCTGACGTGCGGCCTGGGCGTGAAGGCGTCGAAGACCTCGCAGGCCATCACGGACTCGTGGCGCTTCGTCACGCCCCTGCGCGTCGGCACGGAACTGCAGCTCGCGGGCGCCGAGCGCGTTCCGCACGGCCCGGCGCAGCTGCGGGACCTCATCGGCGCGGACTGCATGTTCGAGGAGCCGGCGTTCCGGGCGAAGATCGCCGAGACCGTCTACGGCGTGCCGGCGGCGCGGTACGGCGACCTGCTGCACCTGCAGCGGACGCTGCGCAACCCGGACGTCGGCCTGAAGGTGCTGGAGGGCCAGCTCGAACAGATCCTGAGCGACGCCCTGCCGCCGCTGGACCAGGCGATGGTCGAGCAGCTCGCGACGTCGTTCGACGACCTGGAGTCGATCCGCGAGAACATCGTGCGACTGTCCTCGGCGGACAGTGCGCTCGGCACGTTCCTCAAGACCTACAGCGACTACGCGTTCGGCGGGCTGCGGTCGGCGGCCGAACGGCTGGAGGCCGCTGAGAAGTCGGTGGCCAAGCTACGGCGCGAGCAGTCGAAGCTCACGCAGGAGCTGGACCTCACGCGGATGGAGCGGGCGGCGGCCGAGCAGGCGCTGACCGACATGGAGACCGGCGAGCAGCAGGCCGAGGAGACCATCGCGGCGCTGAAGGAACTGCCGGCGTTCCGCGACCTGCAGGACCTGAAGACGCGCGAGAACCTGGTGGCGGAGAAGCGTTCCTCCGCCGTCGCCGCCCTGGAGACCGCCCACCGCCAGCGCGCCCAGGAGGAGGCGGCCGTCGACAACGTGCTGCGCCTGCTGCGCCGCCTCGCGGAGGACCTCCAGGCCGCCGACGCGCTGAGCGAGCCGTTGCGCGAGAACCTGCGCCTCGCGGGCATGGACCCGGACCTCGCGCCGGACGTGCCGCAGGTCCCGGCCGCCGAGGCGACCGTGACCACGGCTTCGGTGCGGGCCAAGCCAGACCCGGAGGCAGGGCCGCTGCCGATCGAACGCCGCGTGCCCCCGGCCGCCGCGACCGAGGACGTGCTGGCCGCGCTGACGTCGGTGGTCGGCCAGACTTCGGGCATCGCTTCCCTGGCACGCCAACGGGGTGCGCTCGCCCTGGCACTGCACGAGCAGGCACTCGCCCTCGACTCGCAGCAGCGCGAGGTGGAGTCGTTGCGGCAGAAGGCCCGCGACGCGCAGCTCGGCGCGACCGAGTCGACCTCGTTGCGCAACCAGGAGGTGCAGGAGCTGGCCGAGGTCGTGCAGGCCTGGCTGGAGCAGGTCGAGGTGTGGACGTCGAGCGGCCCGTTGCTCGACGAACGCCCCGCCGAGGCCCTGAAGCTGCCGCGGACCGCCGATCCGGCCGCCGCGAGGACGCTGAGCACGACCGCCCGCGAGTGGGCGGCACCGCTCGTGCAGGCGGCTCGCGACGCCGCGCACGCGTTCACGCAGCAGCGCACCGAACTGCGGGCGAGGCTCGACACGCTCGACGGGGAGCTCGTCGGCCTGCGTTCGGGCGACGAGCGCGTGCCGGTGCCCGGCCAGTACACCTCGGCGGACCGCGATCCCGCCGCCGGAGCGCCCTTCTACCGGCTCGTCGACTTCGTGCCGTCGCTGACCGACGACGAACGGGCAGGGCTGGAGGCGGCGTTGCAGGCGAGTGGCCTGCTGGACGCCTGGGTGACCCCGGCCGACGCCGACCTGAGCGACGTCCTGGCCGTTCCGCGGCCCGCCGTCGACGGCCGTTCCCTGGCCGACTACCTCGTGCCGGCCGTCGAGGGCTCGCCGGTGCCGGAGTCCTTCGTCGCCGACCTGCTCAAAGCGGTGTCGCTGGACGACATGACCACCACCGGCGACTGGCGCACGGGCGTGCTGACCGGCCGCTGGACCAAGCCCGAGGCCGAGTTCATCGGCGCGGGCGCGCGGGAGGCCGCCCGTGGCCGCCGCATCGCCGCCCTGGAGGAGGAGCTCGCCGATCTGCGCGACCGGCTCGGCACCGCCGAGGACGAGCTGGCCCGCGCCCACGAGCACGTCGCCACCTGGGAGGCGCACCTCGCGGCGTTCCCCGGCGACGGCGAGCTGATCGCGAAGCACAGCCGCGTCCAGGCCGCCGAGGAGTCGGCCGCACGGGCCCAGCAGCGCACGTTCGAACTGCGGGAAGCCCTGGAGAACGCCCACTCCCGGCTCGAAGCGGCCCGCGGTGAGCTGACCCGGCAGGCGGGCGACGCCGACCTGTCGTCCGGCACCGAGGCGCTGCGCCAGGCCCAGGCCGCGGCCGCGGAGGCCCAGCGAACCGCGGACCTGCTCGGTGACGCGGTGAAGAGGCGTTGCCAGGGCACGATCTCCGACCTCACCGACGCCTCGCACCGCTACCACGAGGCCGTCGCCGACCGGCAGGCCGCGGAGGCCGACGCCGACAGCCGCTGCGTCGACCACGCCGCCCAGGCGGGAACGCTGGCCGAGCTGACCGACGCCGTCGGCGGTGAGGCCAAGGAGATCAGCGAGCAGCTCACGCAGCTCGAGAAGTCGCGCAAGAAGATGCGCACGGACCTCAAGGGCGTGCGCGAGGGCATCACGACCGCGCGCGAGCAGGCCGCGAAGCTGGAAGCGTTGCTGGAGAACAACACCGCGCAGGTCGTCGACGCCTCCGAGGCGCTCGAACGGGCCGCGGGCAACTTCCGCGCGACCGTCCGCGCTCCCGGTCTGCTGGCCGCCGCCTTCCCCGAGGCACCCGAGGAAGCCCTGGTGCGCCAGGCCATCGCCGAGACCCCGGACCGGCGGGGCGGCACCGAGGCGACCGTGATCGCGAAGCTGCAGGCGTTGCAGACCTCACTGGCCGGCAGCCACGACATCGCCGCCGAACAGCACGCCGGTCTGCTCACCGTCACCGTGACCGGCGAGGAGGGCGCGAAGCCCGTCGCCGTCGCCGCCCGCCAGGTCACCACGAAGCTGGCCGAGCAGCGCGGGTTCCTCGACGAGCGGTACCAGGGCATCTTCGCCGACTACCTGATCCGCGACCTGGCCGAGTGGCTGCGCAACCAGATCACCGTCGCCGAGGACCTGACCAAGCGCATGAACGAGGTGCTCGGCCAGGCCCGCTCCAGCCAGGGCGTGCACGTCAAGCTGGCCTGGAAGTCGTCCGGCGCCCTCGACGACGCGACGCGGCAAGCGCTTGCGCTGGTGCGGCTGCCGTTCGGCGAACGCACCCCCGAGCAGGACGCCACGCTGCGCCGCGTCTTCACCGAACGCATCGAGAACGAGCGCGACACGCACTCCGGCGGCTACGCCGAGATCCTGTCGCGCGCCCTCGACTACCGCACGTGGCACCAGTTCACGGTGACCGTCGCCGACACGGGCCCGGACGGCAACCCGCGCGAACGCCGTCTCCGGCAGCTCTCGTCCGGTGAGACCCGCCTGATCTCGTACGTGACGCTGTTCGCGGCCGCCGCGAGCTTCTACGACGCGGTCAGCGACGAGTTCGACCCGCTGCGCCTGGTGCTGCTCGACGAGGCCTTCGAACGCCTCGACGACCCGACCATCGCGCGCATGCTGGGCCTGCTGGTCGACCTCGACATGGACTGGGTGATCACCTGGCCGAGCGGCTGGGGCGTGTCGGACAAGATCCCGCGCATGCACATCTTCGACGTGCTGCGCCCCAAGAACGGCCGGGGCGTCGCGTGCACGCAGACGACGTGGGACGGTGCGGCCCTGGACCGGGTCGATCCCTAGAACGGCACCTCGGTGTCCAGCGGGGCGGTCCCGCGGCCGCAGAGCGCCCGGCAGAACTCGACGGCGTCGAGCTCCAGGACCGGACCGCCCTCGCCCCAGGTGCCGCCGGCGGGCCCGGTCAGCCGCAACCTGACCGGGCTGCCCAGTCGCTCGAGCCACTCCCGCACCACGTCGTCGACCAGCACACCGTCGTGCTCGGCCGTCAGCACCATCGGGGCTCCGGTCGCGAGCGCGATGTCGGACCGGTGCATCCACGGGTCGCGGGTCATGATCACGTCGTTGAGGAAGCCGAGCGTCCACGCCTCGTCGCGGCCGTTGACCCGCTGGCTGCCGGGCATCTTCCGTCCGCGCACGAACCGCGGCACCCGGCGCCGTCCCTTGACCGCGCGCGGTGCCACCTCGGCGAAGCGGGCCACGACGGCGGCGGGTGTCATGGCGGCGCGCTCCTCGACCTGCACCGCCGTCAGGTCGTCGATGAACACACCGCCACGGGCCTGGGCGGCCTTGGCCTGCCGCACGCCCTCGATCATCGACGCCGACATCTCGGCCATGCCGAGCACGTGCGTGGCCATCGCGCGGACGTCCCACGACGGGCAGTCCGTCGGCTTGTCCCAGTCCTGCGGCGCGAGCCCGGCGAGCAGTGCGGTGACGCGGTCGTACTCGGTGGCCGCGAGCCGCATCGCGGTCTCCCGGTCGAGCGCCGGCGGACGGGGTCTGGCGGCAAGGGCAGCGGTCATCTCAAGCTCCTCAGGGACGGTCCGGGCAGGCCGACTTCGTCGGCGAACATGTCGATCACACGGGGCAGCTGCCGCAGCCAGCGGTCGCCACCGGGCTCGTTGGCGAGCTGCCGGTCGAGCAGGCCACCGCACAGCGCCAGGAACAGGTCCACGTCGGCACCATCGGTGACGCCGAGCCCGCGCATGATGTCGTGCAGCAGGCCGATGACCTCGACGGACGGCGCGTAGGCGGCGTCCGACGGCGTGAAGCCGGGGATGGCGTGCTGGTTCAGCAGCTGGTAGCGGGCGGTGTCGGCGAGCGAGAACGCGAAGAAGCGCTCGGCGATCGCCAGCACGGCCTCCCGCGGCGCCGTCGGCAGGCGGTGCTCCCTCATCTCGGCGAGGTAGAGCGTCCAGCCCTGCCCGAACATCGCGTCGTAGATGGCGTTCTTCGAGTCGAAGTGCGAGTACAGCGACGGCGATCGCATGCCGATCATGGCCGCGACCTCGCGCAACGTGACCGCACCCAGCCCGTCGCGTCGCGCGATCTCCCACGCGGCGTCGACGATCTCCCGCCTGGTCGCCTCACGCCGTTCGGCTTGCCTATCACGATTAGGCAGAACGCTCATGGTTAGGAAGAGTCCGCTTCGGGACTCCCGCTGTCAAGGCCCGTCGCGACGGCGTCCGGATGTCGTCGCGGTCGTTCAGGCTCTGCTCACCGGGTTACTAGGGTGGTGCCGTGAACATGGACCAGCCCGAGCTGCGGGAGTTCTGGCGTCTCGCCCGCGAGACGATGGAGGGCGGCGGCCGGTCGGCGTTCAGCTTCCGCGTCGAGGACGCGAGCACCGCCACCGCCCTGGGTGAACTCCTGCGCAAGCCGATCGCCCACCCCGCCCGCCGGCAGATCTCGCTGGCGCGGCTGGACGAACACGTTCGCGCGCACGGGAGTTCGTTGCCCGAGGTGCTGGAATCGGTGCACGGCAAGCCAG
Source organism: Lentzea californiensis (assembly GCF_024648825.1). Classification (GTDB taxonomy): domain Bacteria; phylum Actinomycetota; class Actinomycetes; order Mycobacteriales; family Pseudonocardiaceae; genus Lentzea; species Lentzea californiensis. Next base: position 2,025,121 of record NZ_JANBBE010000001.1, on the reverse strand, counting down.
TCGGCATGGCGACGGCGCAGGAGGCCTCGACCGCGGACGCCGTGCTGAAGTTCGCGTTGCGGGAGCACGGTCTGCTGTCGCGTCCGTGGGCCGCCGAGTGGATCGAGCACGTCCGCAGGTACGGCAAGATCCCGCAGCCCGCGTTGCCGATGATCGCGAACCAGGCCGCGGCGATCCTCGCGAGGCTCAGTCCCGAACCGCGGCAGTGGACCACGCGGTTCGCCTTGGCGGGCAACGACTTGGACGACGGCCGTCCGTTGGCCCGCATCGTAGGCACGGCCCTGCGGCTCGCCGGCACCGACTGGGAACGCGTGGGCGTGCTGCCCGACGCCTACAGCGGCCCGGTGCTCACCTCACAGGGTTACCTGACGCTCAACGACACCCTCGACACCCTCGAGATCACCGTCGTCCGGTCACCGCGCCTGCTGGAATCCGGTGTGCCCGGACCGTTGATGGTGCTCCCGGACGGCCTGACGCCCCAGGCGAAGCACCACCTCGACGGCAGGACCGTCCGGTGCCACCACGACTTCACGCCCGACGGCATCCGCGTCGCCAACGAGATCCTCGCCTGGACGGGCGGAACCGCGTGGCGGATGTCGGCGGCCGACTACCGCGAGGCCGTCGCCACGCTGATCGCCCGCGGTGTCGAACTGCCGACGCTGAACAGCCGTCCGGAGACCGCGAGCTGGGACCCCGATCTCGCCGAGACCATGGCCACGACCGGCTTGATGGTCACCGAGGAGCACGTGCTGCCGTCACTCCTCTGACGGCGCGAACCGCTTCACGTCCCACCGGCCGTGCCCCTCCATCAGCTTGCGCCCGATCCGTCGCAGGTCGGCGAGGTCGCGTTCGCTCAGCAACCCCGTGAACTCCTCGGTCAGCGATGCCCGGTACACCCGCGCCGTCGTCCCCACGCAGGCCTCCTCGCCCTCGGGCGTGAGCACGGCGATGACCAGCCGCCGGTTGTCCGCGGGCTGCTCCCGGACCACCCAGCCGCGCTGGACCAGCCGTTCGACCAGCCGCGTGACGCCGGACGGGCTGACGTCGAGCAGTTCGACGAGCTCGGACATCTGCAGCCGTCCGCCGTTGTGGTGCAGCTGGTAGAGCGCCACGTGTTCCAGCAGCGAACACCCGGCGCCGGCCTCCATGCGCCGCCCGATCGCGGCCTTCACGGCGTCCACGCCCTGCTGCACGTACAGCCACGAGTAGATCGGCTCAGTCACCACCGCATCCTAAAACAAGTTTGACCACGCGACATTTTCACGATCAAATGTTGAGCATGAAAACCTGTGGAGACGTCACGATCGTCGGTGCGGGCCCGGTGGGCCTCCTGCTGGCAGGCGAGCTCGCCCTCCAAGGCGTCCGCACCACCGTGCTGGAACGCCACACCACTCAGTCCGGCACCATCAAGGCCCACATGATCAGCGGCCGGACTTACGAGATGCTCGCGATGCGCGGCCTCGCCCCTGCCGTCGACGCCGCGAGCGAGGAGGAGGCCGCCCGCCTCGCGTGGCCGGTCCGCCGCTCCACCGGTCACTTCGCCGGACTGTTCAAACTGGACGGTCTGCCACTCGTGATGCTGTCCCAGCAGGCACTGGAGCGCATTCTCGAGGACCGTGCCCGTGATCTGGGCGTGTACATCCGCCGCGGCGTCGAGGTGACCGGCCTGGACCTGGACTCGGAGTACGTGATCGGCTGCGACGGCGGCCGCAGCACCGTCCGCGGGCTCGCCGGCTTCGACTTCCCCGGCACCGGCCCGACCCTGACCGGCTACCAGGCGATCGCCGACGTCGACGGCGACCTCCCGAACGGCTGGCACCGCACCCCGACCGGCGTCCATGCCTTCGGGCCGCTCAAAGGCCGCATCATGCTCATCGAGTACGACGGCCCGCCCGCGACCCGCGAGGTGACCCGCGAACCCCTGGAAGCGGCGCTACGCCGGGTGAGCGGCCTCGACGTCCGGATCACGGCCGTCCACACCGCCACCACCTGGACCGACAACACCCGCCAGGCCACCACCTACCGCCGTGGCAACGTCCTGCTGGCGGGTGACGCCGCCCACGTCCACTCGCCGTTCGGCGGCCAGGGCCTCAACCTGGGCCTCCAGGACGCCTTCAACCTGGGCTGGAAACTGGCCACCGACGACTCGGCCCTCATCGACACCTACACCACCGAACGCCATCCGGTCGGCGAACGGGTCCTGCGCAACACCATGGCCCAGGTGGCGCTGACCCGGCCGGACCCGCGGTCCCGCGAACTCCACGCACTCGTCGGCGACCTGCTCGACCTCCCCGAGGTCAAGACCCGGATCTCCGCGATGGTCCAGGGCACCGACGTCCGCTACGAGACGGGCTGCGACCACCCGCTGGCGGGCACGTTCCTGCCCGGCCTGGACCTGGCCGACGGCAAGGGAACCACCACCGTGCTGGACGGCGCCGAAGCCACCGTCCGCCCGGACGGCCACATCTCCTGGATCGGCCCCCGATGAGGACCACCGTCACCGCGCGACGAACCTAGACCGCTCCCGACCAGCTCTGCAGCATCCGGAACGCGATCGACGCACCACCGGCGAGCCCGAGGCCGGGAACGCTGCCCGGTTCCTCGATCGCCTTGCGGACGTCGGCGCGCGACACCCACATGGCCTCGGCGATCTCACCCTCGGCGAGCCGCAACGGCTCGGCGGGGTCGGCCACGGCCTCGAACCCGATCATCAACGAGCGCGGGAACGGCCAGGGCTGGGACCCGAGGTACCGGATGTCCCGCACCGAGACGCCGACCTCCTCGGCGACCTCCCGCGCCACGCAGGCTTCCAGTGACTCGCCGGCCTCGACGAACCCGGCGAGCACGGAGAAACGGCCCTCCGGCCACTCCGGTCCGCGAGCGACGAGGACCTGGTCGGCGCCGTCGTGCACGAGGCAGATCACCGCCGAGTCGGTGCGCGGGTACTCCTCCCGGCCGCAGCCGGAACAGACCGACGCCCAGCCGGACTTCTCCAGCACCGTCCTGGCCCCGCACTTGGCGCAGTACTTGCCGAGCCGGTGCCACTGGAACAACGCGGCGGCCGTCGTGAACAGCCCGGCCGACATGTCGTCGAGCGTCGCACCGGCCTGCCGCAGGTCGAGCCACTGCGGCTCGTCCGTGAGCTCCGGCGGACCCCAGGCACGGCTGGCCGGCACCACCTCGCCGTCCTCGGCGGGCATCAGCACGGCGAACCAGGCCACGCCGTCCTGCTCACCGAGCAGGACGGCGTTCACGGGCGGCAGGTCACCGAACTCCAGGGCCGGCCGGTCGGCCAGCCTCGTGCCGCGATCGGCGACCAGCGTGCGGCCGCGCGTGTCCACGACGATCATCCGGGCCTTGGGCCAGAGCGCGGCGAGCTTCTCGTCGTCGCCGCGCAACAGCTCGCACCGGTCGACCGCGAAGCGCGACAGCGCGGGCAGACCGACTAGTTCGAAACTCACTGGAGCGAGACCCCGCCCAACGCGGCCAGCTTCGGCTTGAGCGTCTCGGCGTCACCGACGAGCACGCCGGTGAAGTTGCCGGGGGCGAAGAACTCCAGCGCGGCCGCGGCCACCTGCTCCGGCGTGACGGCCGCGAGGCGCTGCGGGTGCGCCACCAGCCAGTCGAGGCCGAGGCCGAGCGCGACGAGGTTCACCAGGAACGACGCCAGGCCGCCCTGCGAGGACGTGCTGGTGAGCAGCGTGCCCACGGCGTAGCTGCGCGCGGTGTCCACTTCGGACTCCGACGGCGGCACGAGGCCGAGGCGCGCCAGTTCGTAGCGGGTCTCCAGCAGCGCCGCCGCCGTCACGTCCGAGGCCGTGTCGGCGTCGATCAGCAACGTCGCGCCGTGCACGGTGAACTCGGGGTGCGACCGGGCGCTGTAGGTGTAGCCCTTGTCCTCGCGGATGTTCTCGACCAGGCGCGAGGAGAAGAACCCGCCGTAGACCAGGTTCGCGAGCTGCAGCGCCGGGTAGCGCTCGTCGGTGCGCGGGATCGCCTGCGCCGCAAGGCGGATCTGCGACTGCACGGCACCGGCGCGGTGCACGAGCACCAGGTCACCGCCGGACACCTTCGGCAGCGGCGGCAGCTGGACGGCCTCGCCGTCGCCCTGCCACGCGCCCAGCGCGTCGCCGATCTGGGCCACGGCGTCGGCCGGCTCGACGTCGCCGACGACGACGATGACCGAGCCGCGCGGCAGCAGGGCCTTGTGGTGCAACGCCACCACGGCGTCGCGGGTGACGGCGGCGACCTCGTCGGCCTCCGGCATCTCCTTCGCGTACGGGTGGTCGCCGTACAGGACCCTCTGCAACGCCTCACGCGCGATGACGCTCGGCTGCGAGCGGGCGATCGTGATGCGCTCGACCAGGCGGGCGCCCTCGCGCTCCAGCTCCTCGGCCGGGTAGGAGGCGCCCGTCAGGACGTCGGCCAGCACCTCCAGCACCGTGCCGAGGCCCGAGGCCAGTGCGTTGCCGGTGAAGCTCAGCCGCTCCGGGTCGACCATGGCGTCGAGCTCGCCGCCGACCAGCGCCAGTTCGGTGTCGATCTGCACGCGCGAACGCTTCTCGGTGCCGGTCAGCACGGTGTTCGCGAGGATCTCGGCCACCGCGGCGTGGTGGGAGCCGACGCTGCTGCCGGCCGGGTCCGCGAACGGGACGCGCAACCGCAGCTCGACCATCGGCACCGTGGCGCGGCGCACCGCGATGACGCGCAGGCCGTTGGGCAGCGTGGTGTCCACAGTAGACAGCTCGGCGGCCACCTTCTGCGATCCCAGCTCCGGCAGCGGACGGGGACCGGCCTCGGTACGGCCGATCTCGTCTGCCGGGCGATGGGTCTTGGCGGCGGTCACTGAGCTCCTCCGGTGGGCTTGACGAACAGAAGGGCGCGGGAGTCGGGACGCAGCGCCTTGGCCGCGGCCGACACCTCGTCGACGGTCACAGACGCGATCCGACGGGGGAGTTCGTAGATCAGCTCGGCGCGGCCGAACAGCAGTTCCGCGGAGCCGAGGCCCAGCGTGCGGTTCGTGAGCCGGTCGTGCTCCTTGTGCATGGTCGACGCCCAGCGGGCGGTGACCTTCGCGAGCTCCTCGGCCGACGGCGGCTCCTGCGCGAGCTTCTGCAGTTCCTCGTCGATGGCCGCGACGACCTGGTCGGCGGAGACCTCGGCGGCGTGGATCGCGGTGATGCTGAACGTGTCCGGGTCGCGGGCCTCGAGCGGGCCGAACAGGCCGCAGCCGGCGTTCAGGTCGATCACGATGCCCTCTTGGTGCACCAGGCGCTGCTGCAGGCGCGAGCCGTCGCCGTCCGCCAGCACGCCGGCGAGGACGAGGTAGGAGAGGTAGCCGTCGATGTCGGTGACCGGGTCGGGCACGCGGTAACCGATCGCGATCGCGGGCAGCGGGGCCAGCGCGTCGCCGTGCTCGTGCCGCACCTCGCCCTGCGGGGCGGGCTCGGCGAACGAGGGGCGCTCCGGGCGCGGCCGCGCGGGCACGTCGCCGAAGTGCTTCTCCACCAACGTCTTCGTGGTCTCGACGTCGAGGTCGCCCGCCACCGTCAGCACCGCGTTCGCCGGGCTGTAGTAGGTGTCGAAGAACTCCGCGCAGTTGTCGACCGTCGCGCTCTCCAGGTCGACGAAGTCGCCGTAGCCGTTGTGCGCGTTGGCGAACGTCTTGAACAGCACCGCGGGCAGGAGGATCCAGGGGAACCCGCCGTACGGGCGGTTCAGCACGTTGAGCCGGATCTCCTCCTTCACCACGTCGATCTGGTTGCGGAGGTTCTCCTCGGTGAGCTTCGGCGCGCGCATGCGGTCCGCCTCGAGGAACAGCGCCCGCTCCAGGGCCGCGGACGGCAGCACCTGGTAGTAGTCGGTGTAGTCGGGGTGCGTGGACCCGTTGAACGTGCCGCCCGACGACTGCACGTGCCGGAAGTGGGCGAGCTTCTCCAGGCTTTCGCTGCCCTGGAACATCAGGTGCTCGAACAGGTGCGCGAACCCGGTGCGCCCCTCCGGCTCGGAACGGAAGCCGACGTCGTAGTGCACGCTGACGCCGACGACCGGTGCGGAGGCGTCGGGGGCGAGCACCACCCGCAGGCCGTTGGGCAACGTGAACCTGTGCAGTTCGGGTGAGGCCATGGAGCAAGACTACGGGTTCGGCGTCCGGAGCGATCGCAGGTGGCCCGCCTGGGCGAGCACGCCGTCGAGAGCCCCGAGGAACGCCGGAAAGCTGCGCCGGAAGTCCGACCCGGTTCCCGAGTTGCCGTACCAGTAGAGGTCCTGCTGGCCGAACGTGCCGATCCACCGCTCGGTCTCGCCGAGCACCACCGCGTACGGCAGGGACCGGGAGAACACGAGCTCGCGGTCGGCCTCGGGAACGTCGTCCGGCGTCACCCCGGCGAGGTAGCCGCGCAGGCCGCGGACGTGCTCCAGCAACTCGCTGCCGCGCTTGGTGCGGGCCGGCATCGACCGGGCGCCGAACGCCAGCGCGACACCGCCGACGGCCACGACGAGTCCGAACAGGGCGTTGCCGACCGTGAGCGCGAGCACGACCGTGGCGGCCACGCCGAGCACCGCGATCACGATTCCAGCCCACCAGAACAGGTTCCGCTCGGCGTCCGGGCGGCGCACGAACCAGCGCTTCTCCACGACGTCGGAGTAGAGGCGGTCGCGCACGAGCGCGAGGTCGATCTGCCGGCCGCGCAGCTCGGACACGCTCACCGCGTCCGCGCCCTGGGGCAGCAGCGCCTCGCAGACCGCCTTCTCGTAGCCGGACAGCGAGTCGTCCACCGGGTTGCGGCGCACGATCTGCCAGTCGTGGTTCTCCGTCTCCGTGATCCACAGGTAGTTGCGCACGGCGAGGTCGATCACCGTGGCGGTCACGTCGACGACGTCCACGTGCTCGTCGACCACGGTGCCGACCTGACCGGGCAGCACGCCGTCCGGGGAGGCGAAGGCGACCCTGTTGTCCTGGTCGCGGACCAGCACGGAGACCGCGCCGACCTCGCTCGCGAGCGCCGCCGCGTCCCGGCCGCGCAGGTACCAGAGCAGCGCGACACCGCCGAGCAGCAGCACCAGCAGCCCGCCGAGCGCGGCACCGCTGGCCGGCGTGAGCGCGAACGCGGCCGCGAGACCGGACTGCTCGACCACGACGGCGTTCGGGGGCACGACCCCGGCGGACAGTCCGATCGCGACGTCCACGCGTTCGCCGGCGCCGAGCTTGATCTCCTGCGCGCGCACGCCCTTGCCGTCCGCGAGGTCCGCGCTCGTGCACGGCTGCGACGAACCGACCGGGCCCGCGAGGCAGTTGACCGACGTCGGGGAGTCGGGTGCGGAGAAGGAGACGGCGACCTTGTCCAGTTCGGTGTCCCAGCCGCCCGCGACCTGCCAGCGGACCTCCAGCGCGTCACCGACGGGGGCGACGGCGCCGGCGACCGTGTAGGTCAGCGTGGACTGGCCGCCCTCGAGCGTGACGGAGAAACTGTCGTCGTCGGTGGAGGTGCTGCCCTTGCCCTCGACCTTCGCGTCGGTGACCCGGTACTGGCGCTCCAGGTCGTCGCCCGCCGCGAGTCGCAAGGGGACGGTGCGCTTGACGGTCTTGCCTTCGGGCACCTGGACGGTCTCGGTGACGGAGAGCCGGGCGTCGCGCTCCAGCTTCATCCGCACCTCGGTGCTGACGGTGCCGGGAAGCGGCTGCGCGAGCGCGCCGGCCGCCGTCCCGAAAGACGTGACGGACGTCAGCGCTACGGCGACGAAGATCGCCGCACCCCAGTTCTTCGACACGGCTGCGGACAATAGCGGAGTCCTCATATGCTCCGGCGGACTTTCGAACAGACGCCATCTGGGGGATTTCCGGCGATGACACAACCACCGCCGCCAGGCAACCGGCCACCGCCGCGCCCGGTGGGTCCGCCGCCCGTGCCCGCCGCACCGCCGTACGGGCCGCCGATGCCTCCCCGTCCCGTTCAGGGACCTCCGCCCGGCGCACGCCCGCCGATGGGACCGCCTCCGGGACACCGGCCACCGTACGGCCCGCCCATGGGCTCGCCTCCTCCCTACGGCCCTCCACCGGCCGTCGGCGCACCTCCTCCGTACGGCCCGCCGCCCGGTCGCATGCCGCTGCCGCCACCGCGCCCGATGATGCCGCCGCCGCGTCCGGTGATGCCTCCGCCGCACCCGGCGTGGGGCCACCCGCACCCCGGCGCGTTCGCACCGCCGCCCTACCCGACGGCACCGCCGCGCAGAAGCGGCAGCGGCCCGGTCCTGGCGCTCGTCCTCGGCGGCGTCGTCGTCCTCGGCCTGGGCGCGATCGGCATCTTCGCGGCGGCGCTGAACAACAAGGTGAAGGACACGGGCTACTCGAACTACACGACCTACAGCCCGACCTACACCTCCACGCGGACGACGACAACGACCACCACGACGGCGTCCACGCGCACGTCGTCGACCCGCACGCCGAGCACGCAGCAGACGCCGGTGGGCCCGAAGGCGATCTACAAGCTCGCCGACCACCCGATCTTCAGCACCGACATCGGCGCGAACGACTTCGACTCGTGCCCGTTGCCGCGGATGGAATACAGCCCGGCGGGCGAGAAGCGGTTCCTCGAGGCCGCGCTGCCGTGCATCGAGAAGGCGTGGCAGCCGGCGCTCAAGGCCGCCAACCTGCCGTACCAGCCGGCCGAGCTGCAGGTGTTCACCGGCACCACGCAGACGCCGTGCGGTTCGCGGCAGAACAACACGACGGCGATGTTCTGCCGCGGCGTCATCTACTGGCCCGGCAACTTCTACGCGAACGAGGGCGGCTCGACGGTCCGGCACCCCGGCGTCTACCTCGGTCAGCTCAGCCACGAGTACGGCCACCACATCCAGTGGCTCACCGGCATGCTCCGCGCCGCGGACCAGGCCCAGTACGACGTCGGCGGCTTCGACACCCCGAAGGGCCTGGAGCTCAACCGCAGGCTGGAGCTGCAGGCCACCTGCCTGGGCGGCATGACGCTGGCGCCGTTCTCGCACCGCAACGTCGTGCCGATCGAGGTCGTGAACACCGGGCTGAGCGACTCGGGCAAACGCGGTGACTACAACCGCAGGCCTGATCACGGCAGTGCGCCGAACAACGACCGCTGGGTCATGCACGGCCACAGGCAGAACAAGATCAACGCGTGCAACACGTGGGCGGCGACCTCCGCGGACGTCTCGTGAACCGATCCCCCGGCCCATGCGTCTCAAGGGGAGAACGGGACGCGTTAGCCCGGTCGGGGGACGCGTGATCCCGGTCCGCCTATGCTCGTACCCGACCCAGGATGACCATTGGGGGACCTCAGGCGATGACGCAACCACCGCCACCGGGCAACTGGCCGCCGCCGCGCCCGGTAGGCCCGCCACCGATGCCCGCACCGCTCGGGCAGCGTCCGCCTCAGGGCCCACCGCCCCAAGGTCCACCGCCGCAGGGCCCACCACTCCAGGGCCCGCCGCCCCCGTACGGCATGCCGCCGCAGGGCCCGCCGCCCGGCTACTACGGCCCGCCGCATCCCGGCCAGGTCATGCCGCCGCCGCAGCCGTCGTGGGGCCCGCCGCCCGGCTACGGCCCGTACCCGCCGATGCCACCGCGCCGCAGGAACAACGGCCCGATGATCGCCCTGATCCTGGGCGGCGTCGTGGTCCTCGGCCTCGGCGCGGTCGGCGTCTTCGCGGCGACCCTGAACAAGAAGGTGGAGGACGCGGGCTACTCGAACTACACGACGTACAGCCCGACGTTCACCCTCCCGACCACGACGGACGCCCCGGCGACGACGAGCGGCGCACCGCGCGCCTCGACGCCGCGCACCCCGTCCGCACCGGCGACCCCGGCGGGCCCGAAGGCCGTCTACGCGCTGGCGGACCACCCGTTCCTCAAGCCGGGGTTCGGCGCGAACACGGTCGCCGGCTGCGCGCTGCCGCCGATGGACTACTCCCCGGCGGGCCAGGACCGCTTCCTGCGCGCCGCGCTGCCGTGCATCGAGAGCATGTGGAAGCCGGCGCTGAACGCCGCGAACCTGCCGTACCAGCCGGTCGAGCTGCACGTCATCACCGAGACCGCGCAGTACCCGTGCGGCACGGTCCGCCCGGACCAGACGGCGCGGTACTGCCAGGGCGGCATCTACTGGACGGCGAACGCCTACGCCGCCGAACGCAACCCGAACAACCCGAACCACCCCGGCAAGTACCTGGGCCAGCTCGCCCACGAGTACGGCCACCACCTCCAGTGGCTCACCGGGATGCTCAAAGCATCGGACCGCGCGCAGTACGACGCGGGCGGGTGGGATACTCCGAAGGGCCTCGACCTGAACCGCCGGATGGAGCTGCAGGCGACGTGCTTCGGAGGCATGTCGCTGGCCCCGTTGTCGCACGGAGCGATTCCGATCGAGGTGATCCGGGTCGCCCTGACCGACGCGGGCAACCGGGGTGACTACGACATCTACCCGACGAAGGACCACGGCACCCCGCAGAACAACGCGACGTGGGTCGACCGCGGTTACAAGTCGAACAAGGCGTCCGACTGCAACACCTGGGCAGCCGATCCAGGCTCCGTCTCCTAGGAAGGGGAGAACGTGACCCAACCAGCCAAGAACAACCCGGTCCTGCTCGCGGGAGTGTTCGTGCTGGTGGTCGCGTTCGTCCTCGGGATCGGTCAACTGAGCCGGCCCAGAGTGGTCGCCGGCCACGCCATGGCCGGTTCGCGCCCGGCCACGACTCCCCCGGCCGAGCCGTCGACGCCGATCCGGCCGCGGGCCGTCTTCCGCCTGGCCGACCACCCGTTGCTGGTGAAGCCGGTCTCGCTGACCCAGGTGACCTGCTCGTTGCCGCAGTTCGGCACCTCGGACGGCCAGCTGGCCGCCTACTACGCGGCCGGCGTCGAGTGCCTGGACACGGCCTGGGGCCCGCTGCTGAAGGCGGCGAACCTGCCGTTCGACAAGCCTGAGCTGGACGCCTCGCCGGTCCTGAAGGACGGCCCGTGCGGCGAGGCCCCGGAGTCAGACCACGCGGTGGCCTACTACTGCGGCCGCAACCGCACGATCTACATGCCGACGGCCCGCCTGCGCGACAACGGCGGCGGCGACGCCCCGGCGACGCACCTGGCCACGCTGTCGCACGAGTACGGCCACCACGTCCAGGCGCTGACGGGCCTGCTGCGGGCGGCGGACCTGAAGATCACCGACGCGGGCGAGAAGACCCCGGCGGGCCTGGAGATGTCGCGGCGGATCGAACTGCAGGCGAACTGCTTCGCGGGCATGTTCCTGAGCTCGGCGGCCGGGCGCGGCTCGCTGACGGCGGGCCTCGCGCGGCAGGCGCAGGAGGACTTCCAGTTCGCGATCGAGGAGAAGCCCGAGAACAACGCGCACGGGTCCGCCGAGAACCAGGCGCGGTGGGCGGCCGCGGGCTTCAAGGCGAACTCCACGGACGCCTGCAACACCTTCACGGCGGCCGCCGCCCAGGTCGGTTAACTCAGGTAGGTCTGCTCGTCCACGTGGCGCGTGGGCGTTCCCAGGAACACCTTCGCGTCACGTGGTGATCCGTAGGCGAGGTTCAGCGTGGTCAGCTCGTAGCTCCACTCGCCGCAGCAACCGCCTGACCACCGGTGGTTGAGCTGCCAGCGGACCCACTCCCCCCGCGCCAGCCGGACCGGGGAAGGCCTGTACCACCGCCGTGGCGCCGCGCGCAGGGTGTCCTGCAGCTGCACGGACAGCACGTCGTCGTCCTCGCGGAGGGTGAGCGCGATCCGGTCGATCTCGCTGTTCTCCTTCGACCACCTGGGCGCGAAGTCGTACCGCTCCTCGAGCCGCACCTCGTGCACCGCGGGCATCAGGTGTGGCAACGCGAACCCGACCGGCACCGCGTTGCGCCGGGTCGCCCCCGGCTCACCGCGGGACTGCTTGGTCCACTCGGTCCTCACCCACTGCACCACCACGTCCACACGCCGATGGAATCAAACGCGGCTCGGCTCGGCGACCGGATTTACCGCGGGCAGCACCACCCGGAACACCGCGCCCTGGTCGGAGGGCTCACAGGTCAGGTCTCCGCCGTGCGCCCGGATCACGCCCCGCGCGATGGCCAGGCCCAGCCCGGATCCACCGGAGCGCCGGTCGCGGGCGTCGTCGAGCCGCACCAGCCGGTCGAAGATCCGCTCACGTTCGGCCTCGGGCACGCCAGGACCGTTGTCGGACACGGTGAACCCGGTCAGGTCGACCCGGATCCGGACGGTCCCCTGTGGACCGGTCGCCTGCCGCGCGTTGTCGACCAGGTTCGCGAGCACCTGCGCGAGCCGTTGCCCGTCCCCGACCACGGCGACCGGAACACCCTCGGCCGTGATGTCGAAGTCGGGCGCCACGAACCGGGTCCTGGCGACCTCGGCCTCGGCGAGGCCCAGCAGGTCGACCGACTCGCGCTGCATCTCGTACCCGGCGTCGAGCTGGGCGAGGGCGAGCAGGTCGTCGACCAGCCGTCCGGCTCTTCTGGCTTCCCTGACCAGCAGGAACGACATCTGGTCGCGGTCGGGCGAGTCGACGGGGGCCTGCACGAGCGCCTCGGCCACGGCCTGCACACCGGTGATCGGCGTCCTCAGCTCGTGCGCGGCGTCGGCGACGAACCGCCGCGTCCGCTGTTCGGAGCCCTCCAGCGAGTCGAGCATGCCGTCGAACGCGGCCGCGGTCCGTCCCAGCTCGGTGTCGGTCCTGGACGGGTTGAGCCGCCCGCCCCGGTGCCCGGCGGCGATGGCCTGGGCCAGCGAGGTCATGGCGTCCAGCGGTGCCAGCGCCCTGCGCACCACCACGACGATCAAAGCGCCGGTGATGCCGATCGCCGCGAGCCCCAGGATCAGCAGCAGTTTCCGCAGCCTGTGCTGGGCCTGCGAGATCGCCTCGGTGTCGGCGTAGAGGGTGACCTTGTTGCGCTGGACGTTGCGGACCTGGCGTTCGAACTGCCCTTCCTCGGGCGCGCTGCCGACGGTCGTGCCGTTGGGCAGGTCGATGGTGACGTGGATGTTCCGCTTCGTCAGCACTCCGACGACCTCGGCCGGGCGCCTGCCGTTCTTCAGCATCTCCACCGCACGCGCCCCGGCGTTGTTCAGCACGCCGTCGACGTCCTTGGAGGACTGCCCGGCGAACGTCCGGTCGACCGAGATCACCAGCGTCACGAGCACCAGGAACAGCACCAGCAGCACGGACACCGCGACCCGCCGGCGCAACGAGACCGTGCGGAGGTTCATTCCTCGGCCCGCAGCACGTACCCAAGGCCGCGAACGGTGTGGACGAGCCTCGTGCCGTGTTCCTCGATCTTGCGGCGCACGGCGCTGACGTGGACCTCGACCAGGTTCGGGTCGTAGTCCTCGTAGCCCCACACGGCCGTGAGGATCTGCGTCTTGGACACCACGCGCCCGCGCTGGGCCGCCAGGTACACCAGCAGCCGCAGTTCGGTCGCGGTCAGTTCGATCGGCCGGTCGGCGCGCATGACGACACCGGCGTCGGCGTCCACGACCAGGTCGCCGACCTGCACGGTCGACGGCGTGCGGCCGAGGCGGCGCAGCACCGCCGAGACCCGTGCCACGAGCTCTGCCAGCACGAACGGTTTGCCCACGTAGTCGTCGGCGCCTCCGGAGAGGCCTCGCAGCCGGTCCGGCACGCCGTCGCGCGCGGTCAGCATGACCACGCCGGCGCCGGACGAGCGGCGGATGACCTCGAGCAACTGGAAGCCGTCGCGGCCGGGCAGCATGACGTCGAGCACGACCAGGTCGGGGCGGAAGCGACCGAGGTCGGCCTCCAGCTGGCGCCCGTCCAGGCGGTGCTGCACGTCGTACCCGGACTCACGCAGCGCGGAAGACACCGCGGCACCGATCGCCTCGGCGTCCTCGATCACCAACACCCTGGCGGACACCTCACCATTCTGCTGATCATCGGCACTTCGGGCGACTCGCCTTCAGCTTGCGCTCAGCATGCACCCGCACGCTGGTGCGCATGTCGAAGAAATCTGCGTGGGCCGGCGCCATCGTCGCGGCCGTCGGCCTCACGGTCGGCGGCATCGCGGTCGCGACGGCGGCCGAGGGCCCCGACCGCCCACCGAACGCGGCGTTCGCGGAGCGCCACCTCGGCGCACCCGGCGGCCCCGGCAAGCCCGGCCGTCCGGACAAGGCCAAGCTCAAGGACAGCACTCTCGTGGTCGGGCGGGTCAAGTCGGTCGAGACCGGCAAGCTCACGATCACCAAGGACGACGGCAGCGAGGTGTCGTTGACCACTGACAACTCCACGAAGCTGCGCGGGGGCGATCTCGCCGGGCTGAAGGCCGACCAGCGCGTGACCGTGCGCGTGAAGGACGGCAAGGCGCTGAACGTGGCGCTGGCGAAGGCCCAGGCACGCGGCACCGTCAAGGACGTCAACGGCAACACTGCCACGTTGATCCAGGTCGACGGCCTGCAGACGTCGCTGGACCTGTCCTCGGTGACCGAGAAGCCGAAGAACGGTGACCTCGTCACCGTGAGCGGTTCGGTGACCGACGGCAAGACCATCAAGGTCGACCAGCTGCGCCGGCTGGCGAAATAAACCTGGGCTCCACGCGGGCCGCCGCGTCTGCGAACATCGCAGTGTGGCGGTTCCGCGAAGCCCGGACAGATGGGTGTTCATCCTGCTGGTCGTCGGACTGGTCGGGATCGGGGTCGCGCTCGCGCTCTTCTTGCCCGCCAAGGTGTTGGGCGCCGAGGAACCCCCTAGACCCGTGACCGCGACAGTCGTCGAGAGCGGCTCGTGCGGCCAGGGCATGGACACGGTCGAGTGGGATGCCGACGGCCAGAAGAAGCAGGCCAAGCTCGACGGCTGCGGTCACACCAAGGGCGAGACAGTCGAGATCGTGAACACCGGCGGCGAGATGGTGTCGTCCGCCGCCTCATTGCCCGTCGGACTCCCGGTCGGGCGCCGCCTCACCGCGCTGCTGCTGTGCATGGCAGCGCTGGCGGGCGGCTTCTACGCGTTCCTCTTCCGCTACGCGCCTCTGCGCGCACCGGCCGTGATGCCTACTCCTCGGCGGACGGAGCCGGCTCCTTAGCCTTCGCGAGGATCTCCACGACGTCGCACGCCATGGCGACCAGATCCTCTGCCTGCTCGGCGAGGCCCAGGTCGGTGAAGGTGAAGCACGCGACGCCGCCGGCGACGTCCACGGCAGGTGGCTGGTACGACTTGAGCTGGGCGACGACCCTGCGCTCGATGTCCGGCGCCAGGTCGCCCGAGATCTCGTAGCCCGCGCCGGGCCGAGGCGGGTTCATCCTCAGGTCTCCGGTCAGTTCCGGTGCGTCCAGCACCACCACGAGTGCCGGGAAGGTTCGCTCGGTGTGGGAGTAGCCGGTGGTGCCGAGCCCGCCGGACGTCGTCGTCGAGGAGAAGACGGCGACCCGAACGGCACGCCGCTCGTGCACTCCTGCCACGGTGCCGCGCCGTCCCAGCCCGGGCAGGGCGCTCATCCGCCCCGCCGGCATGTCCTCCTCGTCGGAGACCCGCGTCCAGCCGGGCTTGCGCGCCAAGCTCTCGAGGGAACGAGCGGCCACTGAGGCGGAACGAAGTCTCCCGCTCTCGTCCCCTGAGTACACGATCGAGAGCACCACGACCACGACCAGCATGACGAGGCCGATCACGGTCAGGACCAGCGGCAGATCCATGCGTCCTCCGAGGAGCGTTCGCCCGGCACGGCTCCCCGGCGGTGGGGACCACCCCGCATCGGACCACACGGAGGGCGCGCGCTCACTCCTCTCCGGGTGGAGTCACCTTCTTGACGTAGAGCAGCCGGTCTCCCGGCTCGATCGCGTCGGCCTCCGGAGCGTCCACCCGGAACAGCGTCCCGCCCCGCACCACGCCGAGCACGATGTCGGGCAGGTGCCGCGGCGATCCGCCGATCTCGCTCTTCTCGACGTCCCGCTCGGCGATCGCCAGCCCGGCGTCGGGCGTGAGCAGGTCCTCCACCATCGCCACGACGGACGGCGTCGCGGTGGCCATGCCGAGCAGGCGACCGGCCGTCTCGGACGACACGACCACCGAGTCCGCGCCGGACTGCTTGAGCAGGTGCTCGTTCTCCCGTTCCCGCACCGACGCCACGATCTGCGCCTTGGGCGCGAGTTCGCGGGCCGTCAACGTCACCAGCACCGCCGTGTCGTCCCGGTTCGGCGCGACGACGATCGCGCGCGCACGGGCCGCACCGGCGACCCTCAGCACGTCGTTGCGCGTACCGGAGCCGTGCACGACCACCAGCCCCTTGGCGGACGCCGCGTCGAGCGACTCCTGCACGGTGTCGACGACGACGATGGAACCGGGGTCGACACCGTCACCGAGCAGCGCCGCGACAGCCGAACGCCCCTTCGTGCCGTAGCCGACGACCACCACGTGGTCCCGCACAACCCGCCTCCACTTTTGAATGCGCAACGCCTGACGTGAGCGCTCCGTGAGAACTTCGAGTGTCGTGCCGACCAGCACGATCAGGAACAGGACCCGCAACGGCGTGATGACCAGGACGTTGACCAGCCGCGCCGACGACGACGCGGGCGTGATGTCGCCGTAGCCGGTCGTCGAGAGGGACACCGTCGCGTAGTAGAACGCGTCGAGCAGCGAGACGCCGTCCTCGTTGACGTCGCGGTAGCCGTCGCGGTCCAGGTAGACGATCATCACCGCGAGCAGCAACGCCGCCATCGCGCCGATCACGCGCTTCAGGATCGCGCGGACAGGGCTCTCGACCTTGTCCGGCATCCTGATCACGCCGACGAGCGAGTGCGACGCTTCATCAGACAGGCTCATCGGGACAACCTCTTCGCGATCTCCGCTTGGGCAAGCATCCGCCACAGGTGAGCGGCCGCCTCCGCGCCTTTGAGGAGCAACGGCACCACTACGCGCTCGTTCGGCGCGTGGACGCGATCATCCGGCAAGGTCGCGCCGAGGTACACCAGGGGCACCCCGAGTCGTTGCTGGAGCACCGCCGCGGGCCCGGACCCGCCGGCCCGCGCGAACCGGACGGGCTGGTCGAACGCGAGTTCCAGGGCCTGTTTGACCGCGGCGTTGGCCGGGTCGTCGGGGCTGATCGCGTACGGCGGCACCCCTTCGCCCCTGAGAGCGACCCGCGCCGTGATGCCCGGCGGCGTGTGCTCGGCGACGAACCGGCTGAGCTGCTGCGCGACCTTCTCCGGGTGCTGGTCGGGCACGAGCCGGAAGCTGATCTTCGCGGTCGCCGTCGCGGGGATGATCGTCTTCAGGCCGGGCCCGGTGTATCCGCTGCTGATGCCGTTGACCTCGGCGGTGGGCCGCACCCAGATCCGTTCGAGCGTGCTGTAGCCGGTCTCGCCGTGGGTCGCCTGGGCGCCGCCACCGTTGTGCTGGAGCCACTTCCGCTCGTCGAACGGCAGCGCGGCGTAGTCCTCGCGCTCCTTTGTGGACGGTTCCAGGACGTCGTCGTAGAAGCCTTCGAGCCGGATCCTGTTGTCGTCGTCGTGCAGCGCGGCGACCAGTTTCGCGAGAGCCGTGGCCGGGTTCGGAATGGCACCGCCCGCACGCCCGGAATGCACATCGTCCGCGCCGCCTTCGAACGTGATTTCAGCCCCGAGAACACCCCTTTGCCCGGTGTTGACCGTCGGCGCGTCACGGTCGTGCAATGCCGTGTCGGTGAACACCACAAGATCACAGCCGAGTTCGGCTTCGTGATCTTCGAGCAGCTTTCGCAGATGCGGTGATCCAGATTCCTCCTCGCCTTCGACGAAGAGTTTCAGCGTGACGCCCGGCGCATTCCGCCCGGTGGCCGCGAGATGCGCTTTGACCGCGAGCAGGTGCATCGCGACCTGCCCCTTGTCGTCACTCGCACCGCGCCCCTTGATCTCGTCGCCGCTGATCACGGGCTCGAACGGCGGATGCTCCCAGCGTTGCACCGGATCGACTGGCTGGACGTCGTGATGCCCGTAGACGAGCACGGTGGGCGCGTCCGGATCGCTCGCCGGCCAGCAGGCGAACACGGCGGGAAGCGCCGGCCCGTCACCCCAGATCGCGACCTCCGGCCAGCCGTCCTCCCGCAGCGCGTCCGCCAGCCACTCGGCGGATCTCCGTACGTCAGCGTGATGCGCGGGGTCGACCCCGATGCTCGGAATCCTGATCCACTCGCAGAGCCCGGCCACGAACGAATCGGCCAGCGCGGCGACAGCGGCGCGTTCGGTGCGTTCTGTGCCTTCGGAATGACGAGAATCACCTGCCACGGCCGTGGAGGATAGGCCAGCCCCGTCTCGCCTACGCGGCGTAGGCATGACAGGGTGACGCCATGGAACCAACCCGTTCCCGAGCGCGGTCGGCGATGGCGCTCGCCACACTGCTGGGCCTGGCCGGAGCAACCCACTTCACCAGGCCGAAGTACTACGACGCGATCGTCCCCCGCTCGCTGCCCGGCACCCCGAGGCAGTGGACGTACGTCTCAGGCGCCGCCGAACTGGCCGTGGCCGCGGCGGTGGCCACCCCCCGAACCCGCCGCCTGGGCGCTTTCGCGGCAACCGCACTGTTCGTGGCGGTGTTCCCGGCAAACGTGAAAATGGCTCTTGATTTCCGGGGCAAGTCCCCCAAAGCCCGAGCCATCGCCTACGGCCGCCTGCCGCTGCAGATCCCACTCGTCGCATGGGCGTGGAAAGTGGCGAAAGCCTCCCCATGACCACCCTGGGTAATCCTTAACCAAGTATCCCGCAAACGCTGTCATTTTCTGCGCGAGGAACCTTAGGATGCGCCCTGTGCAAACGCTCCTTCAGCGCGCCGCGACCGCACTCGGCTGGGACGGAGTCGTCGTTCCCGACGTCGCCGTCCTGGGCCAGCAGGTGTCCGCGGTAGTGCGTTTGCTGCCCGACGTGCACGAATGGAGAACCTCGAACGGCTGGCCCCCACGAGCCGACCCGTCCTGGTTCCGCTCGTGGTTCGAGCCGGAGGCACACGACCGCCTCCCCGTGGCCGCCGTCGAACTGGTCGGCGTGCTGGTGAGCGAGTCCACTACGGACCGCGCCCTCCAGTCCTGCGGCACCCTCCTGACTCTGGCTCCGTGCGCGGTGATGCTCCCCCGCACCGACGAGTCGCAGGCCTGGTCGTACATCGAGCTCGACTACTACGGGATCGGTGTCGTGGTGGGCGACGACAGCGTGGCCGAGTTGATGGTGCCGCCGGAGGACCGGTCGCCTGAGTTCGGGCCCTCGTTGTTCGGGCGGTGGTTGCTCGAGGTTTTGTACGAGCGCGTTTTGAAGGCTTCTCACGCGCCGGCGGGCAGCAGCTCGTAGGGCTGAGCTGGTCGCGGACTGAGCTGGTCGCAGGGCTAAGCCGTCCGCAGTGCCGTCCCGCAGGGCGGAACAGGGCCAGCCGTCCCGCACGCCACGCCTGTCTCGCACGCCAAGCCCGTCCAGCGGAGCCAAGCCGGTCTCGCAGGGCCGAGCCGTCCGAAGGGCCGAGCCATGCGGCCCAACCGACATCACCAGCCCGCAAGCCCGAGACGCCGCATCCAGGCGGACAGCCGCCGCAGCCCCCGCGCGCGATCCAGACGTCGCAGCCCTCGCACACCGTCTTGATGACGACTCGGACCTGACCGAGAGGCTGGCCTGCTGCTGATCTGCTGCTGCCCCCGCGCGCTTCCTTGTCACGCAACGAGTGAAACGCAACTTCGGTTCCCGGCTATCCACAGGCTAACCGAGCAACAAATAACCGCAGGTCAGAACTCGGCAGCCTGTGGACAACTCGCGATCAAGACTCGACAGACCGGATCAGGTCCTTCAGGCCCTGCTCCTCCAGCAGGTCCGCCGGCCGCACCGTGTGGTCGTGCCGCACGTAGTGGAACGCGGCCCGCACCTGTTCCAGCGGCGCGCCGATCAGGGCCGACCACGCCAGCCGGTACGCCGCCAGCTGTACGGACAGGGCCGGCAGGGCTTCGGCGTCCGGGACTGCGCCTGTTTTCCAGTCGACGACGGTCCAGCCGTCGGGGTCTCGGTACACGGCGTCCATGCGGCCGCGGACTGAGATGCCGTCGAACTCCGCTTCGAACGGCACTTCGACGTCGTGTGGGGTGCGGTCTGCCCAGGCGCTGGCCAGGAACGACTCCTTGAGGCGTTCGAGGTCTGAGTCTGGGGCCGCGTCTGCGTCGCCTGCGCCTGGGAGGTCGTCTATGTCGAGCAGGCGGGTGGCGCCGAAGCGGTTTTCCAGCCACGTGTGGAAGGCCGTGCCTCTGCGGGCCAGTGGGTTCGGGGGGAACGGGAGTGGGCGGCGCAGGCGGCGGGCCAGGAGGTCTGGGTCCTTTGCCAGTTCCACCAGCTGTGAGACCGACAGGTGGTCTGGCAGGGCCACCTGTTCGCGGCGGTTCTGGGACGCCGCTCGTTCTGCCAGCAGGACGTCCACGTCCTTTGCCCAGCCTTCTGGGTCCTCGTCGAGGGGGAGTTCCGGGTCGTCTGGGACGACGTCGTCGGGGAGTGGTTCTGGTTCTGGCGGGAAGTCGTCGTCCGGGGGCTCGTCGGTGGGGGGCGGGTAGTCCTCGTCCAGGAGTTCGGGCGCGGGGTCTTCGAAGATCAGCGGTAGTGGTGCCGGTGGGGCGTTGCGCAGGGTGTCGAGGGCGGCCAGGACCATCTCGGCGCCTTCGACTACTGCGTCGCGGCGTTTGCCTAGCGGGTCTGACGGCCAGATCGAGGACTTCACGTCCTCGGCCAGCGGGTTCGGGGTGTCCGCGTCCGGTTCGGGGGCCCAGCAGGAGACGTCGCCGGGTGCGGTGTCGCGTTGCAGGACCTCGTGCATTTCCTGCAGGAAGACCGACGGGCCCTTGGGCTTGTCGCCTGCCTCCGCCCACCAGTGGCCCGACATCAGCAGGCTGTGTTCGGCTCGGGTGACGCCCACGTAGAAGAGGCGGCGTTCCTCGACGAGGCGGCGTTCCTCGAACTCCTCGGCGTGGATGGTGAGCGCCTCGTCGACCTCTTTGCGGTTGTAGCCGGCGGACAGCTTCAGCGTGGGGAGGTCGGCCGAGTCGCCGCGCAGGGGGGCTGGCAGTTCGGTCACGGACTTGAGCCAGCACGAGGACTTCTTGCGGCCCGGGAAGACGTCTCTGACCAGGTGCGGCAGCGCGACGATGTGCCACTCCAGGCCCTTCGCGGAGTGGACGGTGAGGATCTGCACGCGGTCTTCGGAGACCTCGACCTCGCCGGGTTCCAGGCCGTCTTCGGCGTGCTCCGCCGTGTAGAGGTAGTCGAGCAGCGACGGGAGTGTGGCGGACGGGGAGGCGGCGGCGAAGTCCGTCACGACGTCGGAGAAGGCGTCGAGGTGGGCGCGGCCGACCATGCCGGGGCGTGACATCGACTCGATGTCCAGCAGCAGGGTGCGTTCCACGTCGGCCACGAGTTCCGGTAGCGGCTGGTCGAGCCTGCGCCGCAACGCCGCGAGCTCGCCGCCGAGCCGCCGGATCCGCCGGTAGCCGTCGGTGGAGTATGCGTCCGGGTCGCCCGGGTCGTCCAGGGCGTCGGCCAGGCCTGCCTGTTCGGCGTGTTCGCCGGGCAACGCGTCCGCCAGCACCATCAGCGGATCATCCACAACGGACTGTCGCGGTGCGACGCCCGCCAGGTCGCGGGCCCTCGACCACAGTGCGGCCAGGTCGACGGCCGCCAGGCGCCAGCGCGAGCCGGTCAGGAGGCGGGCGGCGGCGGTGCCCGCCAAGGGGTCGACCAGCACCCTCAGGGCCGACACCAGGTCGCGCACCTCGGGTTCGTCCAGCAGGCCGCCGAGGCCGACGACCTCGACCGGCAGACCGCGTTCGCGCAGGGCCGCGGCGATGGCTGCCATGTCCGAACGGCGGCGCACCAGCACGGCCGCGGTCGGCGGCACGCCTTCGGTGTCGAGGTGCGCTTCCCATTGCGCCGCAACGTTGTCCGCCATCCAGTCGAGCTCCTGGCGGATGTCGGCGTGCAACGCCAACCGCACGTCGCCCGGTCCGGCGCCGGGCCTCGCGCGCAGCTCGTCGACGTCCAGCCCGGCTTCGCGCAACGGCAACGAGACGGCGTTGGCGAGTTCGAGCACCTCGGGCGGGTTGCGGAAACTGGTCAGCAGACCGAACTTCCTCGTCGGCGGGAAGTCGTCGGCGAAGCGCGGCAGGTTCGCCGCCGACGCCCCGCGCCAGCCGTAGATGGCCTGCGCCGGGTCCCCCACGGACGTCACCGGCATCGGCTTGCCCTCGCCGAACAACGACCGCAGCAACACGCGCTGCGCGTGCCCGGTGTCCTGGTACTCGTCCAGCAGGACGGCGCCGTACCGCTCGCGTTCCCCGGTGGACACCTCGTCGAACCCGGCCAGCTGCGCTGCCAGCGACATCTGGTCCGCGAAGTCCAGCGCGGCTTCCTTGCGCTTGCGCTGCTGGTACGCGTCCAGCAACGGCAGCATCGCGATCCGCAACCGTTGCGCCGCAACGATCTCGCGCAGCTTCTCCGGCAACGCGTCCCGCTGGCGGGGAGCACGCGGCGCGTTCTCGACCAGCGCGCAGAACTCGAGGGCGTGCGCTTCCAACGCCTCGGGCGTCACCAGGTGCTCGCCCAGCTCGCCGGCCAGCGACAGCAGGTACCCGGTGATCGTCGCCGGCACCTTGTCCGTGTCGAGGTCGCGGGCCCACGTCGACACCACCCGGTGCGCGAGCTGCCACGACGCCGTCTGCGTCAGCAGCCGCACGCCGGGTTCCACGGGCAGCCGGAGCCCGTGCTCGGTCACCAGGCGCCCCGCGTAGGCGTGGTACGTCAGCACCACGGGCTCACCGGTCAGCACGGCCATCTTGCGCTCGCCGCTGGGATCGAGATCGTCCAGCAGGGACGATCCGGCCAGCCTGCGCAGCCGGGCGCGCACGCGGTCCGCGAGCTGGCGCGCGGCCTTGCGCGTGAACGTCAGGCCGAGCACGCGATCGGGCAGCACGAGCCCGTTCGCGACCAGCCACACCACGCGCGCGGCCATGGTCTCGGTCTTGCCCGCTCCGGCGCCGGCGATGACCAGCGCGGGTTGCGCGGGTGCGGCGATGACCTCGGCCTGCTCGGGTGTCGGCTTGTTCAGCCCGAGCGCCTCAGCGATCTCGAACGGGCTGACGGTCACCAGTACATCTTCCTACCCGGGCCGGACGCGGCCGCACCACCCCGGACGGTGTGTTCGCCGACAGTTCGAGAGCATGAAACACGCAGGTCAACAGCACTTACTCGCTGACCTGCCGGCCGGACGGGTGGACCGGGCACGTGGTGCGGACCGGGCAACGGTCGCAGTCCGCGTTCTCCCGCGCCGTGTAGTTCGGCCCGAGCACGGACTCCGCGGCCCCCTGCACGACCTCCAGCCACGCCTGCACGCCCTGCTCGTCCAGCGGCGCCTGGGTGCGTTCGACGGCTCCTGTCTTCTTGTCCTCCTTCGCCACGTAGAGCAGGCGGGCCCCGCCTGGCTCGGTTCCGAGTCCGATGTGGGTGAAGCCGCCCAGCGACGACGCCAGCTGGTAGACGGCCAGCTGCGGGTGTTCCTGGGACGCCTCGCGCGACACCGGGCTCTTGCCGGTCTTGAGGTCGATCACCACCGGGCGGCCGTCCTCGTCCTTTTCCAGACGGTCGACCCGGCCCCTGACCTGCAGCCACGGCCCGCCGTCGCGCTTGGGGACGTCGACGACCATCTCCTCCTCGACCGCGACCTGCGTGAGCTGGCTGCGGCTCATGGCCAGCCACGCGAGGAACGTGTCGAGCATCTTCTCCACCCGCATGCGTTCGCGGCGGGAGAACCACGGGGCGCCGGCGTCCACCGCGGCCCACGCCTCGTCGAGCTTCACCCTGAGCTGCTGCGCGTCCGCACCGGACGACGCCGCCTGCGCCAGCGCGTGGACGAGCGTGCCCGTCACGGAGGCGAGCTCCGCCGGGTCCTGCCCGCCGTGGCGCTCGACGACCCAGCGCAACGGGCACTTCGTGATCACCTCGATCGTCGACGGCGTCACGCTGACCTTCTGCTCCTCAGTCCACAGTGGAGCGTCGATGGACACTTCCGCCAGGCCGTACCAGGACTCCGGGTGCGCACCGGGCACCCCCGCCTCGGCCAGCCGGGCCAGCTGTTCCGCGGCACGCGAGCGCCGATCGGGGGCCTCGGAGTCCGAGCACACGACCCGGCGCAGCTCGCCGACCAGCTCACCCAGCACCAGGCCGCGCTGGGGCCGGTGCAGCTTCCGTTCGTCCTCAGCGGACGACTCGATCTCGTCGAGGAACCGCGACGGTTGCTCGTCCTCCCCACGCACGGCGCTGATCAGCAGCTTCGACCGCGCGCGGGATGCGGCGACGAGCAGCAGCCGGCGTTCCTCGGCCAGGATCGGCGCCACCGCCGACACCGAGGGCTCCATCCCGGCCAGCACGTCCACCATGCGTTCGACGCCCAGCACGGTGCCACGCAGCCGCAGGTCGGGCCAGCTGCCCTCCTGGACGCCGGGCACCGCGACGACCTCCCACTCGCGCCCGGCGGCCGAGTGGGCCGTCAGCACGGACACCGCCTCACCGGCCGGGGCCGAGGCGGCCAGCGTGTCGCCGACGATCCGTTGCGACTCCAGGTAGTCCGCGAACCCGGCGACCCCGGAACCCGGCAACCGGTCGACGTACTTCGCGGCCGCCTCGAACAACGCCACGATCGCGTCTAGATCGCGGTCCGCCTGCATGCCGAGCAGTCCGCGCCGGGCCGACTGCGCCACCCAGCGCTCCTGCAGGCCCGTCGCCGTCCACAGGTCCCACAGCACGACCTCGACGGACTTCCCCGCCTCGATCGCCTTGCGCGCCAACGCCAGCAGGTGCCCGATCCGCCGCGCGGGCAACGACTCCGCGTCCTCCAGCGCGGCCAGCCTGTCCCCGCTCTCCACGACCTCGACCAGCAGGTCGCCGCTCGGCCTGTCCCCGCCCGCGGCCATCTCCAGGCGCCGCAGACCGCGCCGCAACCGCCGCAGCGCCAACGGATCCGCGCCACCGTACGAAGAGGACAGCAGCATCGCCGCCGCGTCCTCGTCCAACGATCCTGGCGAGGCGGCGGCACGGACGAGAGCGAGCAGCGGACGCACGGAAGGCTGCTGCGCCAACGGCAGCTCGTCCGACGCGACGGACACCGGCACGCCGGCGGCGAGCAGGGCCCGTTGCAGCACCGGCAGGGACAACGTCGCCGACCGCACCACCACGGCCATCTGCGACCACGGCACCTCGTCGGCCAGGTGCGAACGCCGCAGCTGGTCCGCCACCCACGTCGCCTCCTGCGCGGACGACGCGAGCAACCGCACCTGCACGGAGCCCTCGCCGTCGACCGGGTCGACCGAGCGAGCAGGGGAAGCACCGGGCAGCCGCGCCGCCAGCCGGGCCACCGCGTCCCGGACCTCGGGCATCATCCGGTGCGACTGCCGCAGCACGACCGTCTCGCCGGCGGCGTCCCGCAGGATCTCCGGGTCGGCACCGCGGAACGTGAAGATCGCCTGGTCCGGATCACCGGCCAGCACGAACCGCGCCGCCCCCGACCCGAGCGAGCGGATCAGCGAGTACTGCATCGGGTCGAGGTGCTGCGTGTCGTCGACCAGCAGGTACCGCACGCGCCGCCGTTCGCCGAACAGCAGGTCCTCGTCGTTCACGAACGCCGCGTAGGCCGACGACACCAGCTCGGCCGCGTCGTAGGCGGGGGCGTACGCCGTCGCGGAGTCCATCCCGGACAGCAGGTTCACCGCCTCGTACTGCGCCCCGAACCGCCCGGCCGCCACCCACTCGTCGCGCCCGTGCCGCTCACCGAGCTCGATCAGGTCTTCCGGCCCCAGCCCTCGTTCCGCCGCGCGCAGCAGCAGATCCCGCAGCTCGTGCGCGAACCCCGGCAGCTCCAGCGCCGGCCGCAACCGCTCCGGCCACTTCAACGCGCCCAGCTCCACGTCACCGGCGAGCAGTTCGCGCACCATCGCGTCCTGGTCCGGCCCGGACAGCAACCGCGGCGGCGGCTCGCCCTGCAGCACCGCCTGGTTGCGCAGCACCGCGAACGCGTAGGAGTGCACGGTCCGGACCAACGGTTCGCGGATCGCCGACAACCGTCCCGTCAGCAACTGCGTGATCTGCGCGCGCAACGCCACCGACGCGCGCCTGTTCGCCGTCAGCACGAGCACGTTCTCCGGATCCGCCCCGTGTTCCAGCACGACGTGCGCGGCCAGTTCGGCGAGCAGCGTCGTCTTGCCGGTGCCGGGGCCGCCGAGCACCCGGACGAAGCCCTCGCGGGAGAAGACCCGCTGGGCAGCGGCGTCCCACCGGGGACGCGGACGCGTCTCCGGCCTTCGGCGGACCAGCTGGGGTGGAAGTGCCACGGGTCGATTGCACCACGCGGCACCGACAAGATCGTCAAAGGCCGCCCGACCAGGGGCGAACGGCACAGGACGAACCACCGGCCGATTTCGTCTACCTTCTTGACAGATAGTGGTGGTCTAGTCCACTTTTGAAGACGTTGTGAGCCCCCTCACTGCCAGCTCCGCCGCCCTGGACCGAGCAGTCTTTGGAGGACTGATGAAGCGGTTCCTCGTCGGCGCTGTCGCTGCCACGTGCGCGGCGATCATGCTGCCCACGACCGCACAGGCGGCCGTCAACCCCGTGCTCGCGGCGCCCTACCTCTACCAGTGGGGCGGTCAGCCCGACCCCGCCACCGTGATGCAGCAGACGGGCATCAAGTCGTTCACCCTCGCTTTCATCCTCAGCGACGGCACCTGCAACCCGAAGTGGGACGGCAGCCGCTCGCTGACCGGGTCCGACAAGACCCTGATCAACTCGATCCGCGCGGCCGGCGGTGACGCGGTGCCGTCGATCGGCGGCTGGTCCGGCAACAAGCTCGGCCAGTTCTGCGGTTCACCGGCCGCGCTCGCCGGCGCCTACCAGAAGGTGATCGACGCCTACGCGCTCAAGGCGATCGACATCGACATCGAGGCGGCCGAGTTCGAGAACAACGCCACGCAGGACCGCGTGCTCGGCGCGTTGAAGATCGTCAAGCAGAACAACCCCGGCGTGAAGACGGTCATCACCATGCCGACCGACCGCACCGGCCCGAACTCCTGGGGCAAGCGCCTGATCACGCGGGCCAAGGAGCTCGGCGCGCCGATCGACACGTGGGCCGTCATGCCGTTCGACTGGGGCAGCAGCGGTGACATGCTCGCGCTCACCAAGAGCGCCGTCGACGGCCTGAAGAACCACGTCAAGTCGACCTACGGCCTCACCGACGACGCGGCGTACCGGCGCAGCGGCCTGTCGTCGATGAACGGCAAGACCGACACCGGCGAGACCGTCACCCCGCAGAACTTCCGCGACATCGTCACCTGGGCGAACTCCAAGCACCTGGCCCGCGTCTCGTTCTGGGCCGTGAACCGGGACCGCGGCAACTGCGGGGCGATGAGCTCCTCGTGCAGCGGCATCGACCAGCAGACCTTCGAGTTCACCAAGGCGCTGGCGAAGTTCACCGGCTAGAGGATTTCTCCGGTGGCCGGACGTGACCCCGACCCCGTCCGGTCACCGGAGTCCCAAGGTCTCCAGGAACTCGCCCGGCTCCCGCGCCACCCCGAAGTGGTCGCCGGTCGCGAAGCCGGCTCCGGCGGCACGCCACCACTCGGCCAGCTCGGCGCTGTCGATGCCCTCCACGGCGACCGCCACGTCGCGCTCGCGCAACAACGGCAGCAGCGCCGCCACGTACGGGGACCGGCTCTTCACCAGACCTGGCGCGACCCGCACGGCCCGCACCGGCAGGTCGGACGCGAGCAGCCCGAAGTCCAGCGGTCCCATGCCGAAGTCGTCGATCGCCGTCAGCACGCCCATGCGGGCCAGCACCGCGAGGTTGTCCGCCGCGTCGGCCACGGAGAGCACGCCGCAGGGCATGCTGATCATCAGCTTCCCGGCGGGCACCCCGATCTGGTCGAGCACCTCCACGACCCGTGAGACCAGGTCCGCGTCGGACGACTGGTGCGCGGTGAGCCGCACGGCCAGCGCCATGTCCAGCTGCCCGCGCTGCCGCCACCACGCCGACTGACCGCCGGCGACCTTCAGCAGCCACCCGCCGAGCGGCAGGATCAGGCCGGTCTGCTCGGCCAGTTCCGCGCACCGGTCGTGGCCCAGCACGCCGGCTTCCGGGCTGTCCCAGTGGAACTCCGCCTCGACACCGCTGACCTCGCCGTCTTCGAGGCGCACGGCCGGCCGGTACCGCACGGTGATCTCGCCGTTCTCCCACGCGGCGGGCATCTCCACGGCCAGCGCGTCGTCCCGGCGCTCCTCGGCGTCCTGGCCGGCGTGGAACAGCTCCCACTGCCCGCGCCTGCCCTTCTTGGCGCGGCGCAACGACCTCTCCGCCGCGCGCAGCACGTCGAGCGGTTCCTCGCCGGTGCCGGGCCGGTGCACGACGCCCGCGCTCATCGACGCCGACACGCCATGACCGTCCACGAAGGTCGGTTCGGACACCAGGTCGTCGTTGATGCTCTTCATGATCGCGTCGATGCTCGGCGTCGTCGCCCTGTTCTCCAGCAGGAGGCCGAACTCGTCGCCGCCGAACCGGGCGATCATGACCTTCTCGCCCGCCAGCAACGTCTTCAGCCGGCCGGTCACGTGCTGCAGGTACCGCTCGACGACCCGGCCGCCGAAGCTGTCGCGCAGCATGCCGAACGCGTCGAGGTCGAGGTGGAAGACGGTGATGCCGTGCTCTTGATCGGCCTTGCGCAGCGCGGTCTCCAGCTGCGTGGTGAAGAACTGGCGGTTCGGCAGCCCGGTCAGCGGGTCGTGCAGCGACTGCCGCTTGAGCTCGTTCTGCAGCAGCGCCAGTTCGGTGCCGTCCTCGACCACGACGACGAAGTGCATCGGCTGCTCGTCGGCACCGCGCAGCAGCGACGCGGCCAGCGTCACCGGCGCGGACTCGCCGTCCTCGCGCAGCAGCCGTTGCGACTGACGGAAGCGCTCGATGGCACCGGACGCGAGGTCGGTCATCGCCTCGCGCAGCACCTCGGTGAAGTCGGGGTCGATCAGGTCCAGCAGCGGCATGCCGGTGAGCTCGTCGGAGGTGCGCCCGAGGATCTGGCCGGTGGCCGCGTTCACCTGGAGCAGCCTGCCCTCGAGGTCGACGATCAGCACGCCGTTGGTGGACGACGTGACGACCTCGTTGAAGCGCGCCTGGCTCTCCCTGAGGTTCCAGTTCGCGTCGCGGACCGCCTTGAGCAACGACCGCTGCATGCTCTCCTGCTGCGCGAGCACGGACTCCGCGTTCGCCGCGGTGAAACCGGCGCCGAGCGCGCCCATCGCGAGCGCGATGCGTTCCGCGTACCGCTCGACCGGCTGGAACTCCGGGAGCGCGAGCAGGCCCTTGCCGAGGACCTCGGTGGTGCACCGCAGCCCGAACCGGCCGAGGTGGCCCAGCCCCGCCAGTTCGGCGCCCGCCGCCTCGACCGGGGCGGTCGTGAACGGCTCCTCGTGCAGCACTGAGCACAGCGCGTCCAGCCGGATGCGCAGTTCCTCGTCGAGATCATCTCGGCCCAGGGGAATCGCGACTGCTCCGAGCAGGCGGTACGACCATTTCCGGGCGAGCGTCGTCCGCGCCCTCGCATTGTCCTGAGGCGAAGGCGTTGCGTCTGGTATTCGACTCGGCTTCGACATTCGGTGGGCCGCCTCGCAATGGCTCTGAGGTCCGGCAGTTTACCCACGCAGAGTCGACCACGCCTCAACCGGTCGCGTGAATCGACATCACACCATCGATAAACGTTATGGCTTCCTGCCGACACCGGCGAACGCGATCCTGTTCACCGCTGGATCATCCGAGACGTCACCGGGACCGGAAGGTCGCCATTCGGCGAATTTGACGAGTCCGGGCTCCACGAGTTCGAAATCCCCGAAGAACGACTCGACCTCGGCGCGGTCGCGATAGGTGACGTCACCACCGCCCGCCTTGGCCATCCTGTCGGTGACCGACCGGGCGTCGTCGTTGACGTGGTCGCCCGCCATGTGCGAGATCGCGAGGTAGCTCCCGCTGGGCAGCGCCTCGCGGTACCGCTTGAGCAGGCTCTGCGGGTCGGCCTCGTCCGGCACCCAGTGGACCATGAACAGCATCAGCAGCCCGATCGGCTGGCCGAAGTCGAGCAGCCGGTTCACCTCGCCGCTGTTGAGGATGCTGTCCGGGTCGCGCATGTCGGCCTGCAGCACGCCGACGCGGTCGTTGCCCGCGATGATCAGCTCACCGTGCGCGACGGCGACGGGATCGCGGTCCACGTACATGACGCGGCACGACGGGTGCTCCTCCTGCGCGACCTCGTGCACGTTGGCCACGGTCGGGATGCCCGAGCCGATGTCCAGGAACTGGCGCACGCCCTGCTCGGTCATGAAGCGCACCGCGCGGCGCAGGAAGGCCCGGTTGAGCCTGGCCGCGTTGCGCGAGTTCGGCATCATCTGCTCGGCCTTGTCGCCCATCAGGCGGTCGACCGCGAAGTTGTGCGCGCCCCCGAGCAGGTAGTCGTAGACGCGTGCCGCGCTCGGCACGGAGACGTCGACGCTCTGCGGAACCCAGTTCTGCACGTCGGACACGACTACTCACCTCTTCAGGTTGCGGACGCACTAGCTTAGTCATGCACAAAGCGCGAGCGACTAGGCCGCAAGTGTGAACGCACTCCACCCGATCGGGCACTGTCACGGTCGCCCGAACGACTCATAGGGTGACTCGACTCTTTCCCCTCGCGAGGAGCGTTGATGTCCGTCCCGGTGGCGCCCGGCAGGCTGCCATTTCTCGGGCATTCGTTGCCTATGCTCAGGAAAAGATTCGCATTCACCGGGAATTTACGGGCTCAAGGTGATCTCGTAGAAGTACATCTCGGGCCGATGCGCACCTATTTCGTCGCCAGCCCGCAGTTGACCCACCAGGTGCTGGTCACCGACGCACCGAAGTTCCACAAAGGCCGGATGTACGACAAGTTCCGGCCGTTCGTCGGCAACGGGCTCGCCGTCTCGAACGGGGCCTTCCACCTGCGCCAGCGCCGCATGATGCAGCCGGCGTTCCACCGCGACCGGATCGCCGGGTACGCGAACACCATGCTCCGCGCGACGCTCGACCTGCTGGACGGCTGGCGTCCCGGCGACGTCAGACAGCTCGAAGCGGACATGCAGGGCCTCGCCGTCACGATCGTCGGTGAGGCCCTCTTCTCCACCGAGATCGGCAAGAAGGCGATCGCCGAGGCCCGCCGGTCCGTGTTCGTGATCATCCGCAACGGCATCCTGCGCGCCCTCTCGCCGGGGTTCGTCGAGAAGCTGCCCATCCCGGCCAACCGCGAGTTCGACGAGGCCATCGCCCGGATGCGTGCGATCGTGCACGAGGTCATCGAGAGCCGTCGTGGCGACGACACCGACCACGGCGACCTGCTCTCGACGTTGCTGATGGCCAGGGACGCCGAGACCGGCGAACCGATGACCGGCGAGCAGGTCTTCGACGAGGTCATCACGCTGCTGACGGCGGGGATCGAGACCACCGCGCTGGCACTGGCGTGGATCTTCCACGAGATCGCCGCCGACCCCGAGGTCGAACGGCGGGTCGTGGCGGAGGTCGACGAGGTGCTGGCCGGGCGTCCCGTGACCATCGACGACGTGCCGAAGCTGACGTACGTCGGCCAGGTGGCGACCGAGGTCCTGCGGAAGTACCCGCTCTGGCTCGTCATGCGCCGCACGGCCGTGGAGGTCGAGCTCGGCGGCGCCGTCCTGCCTCCGGGCACCGAGGTGATCCTCAGCCCGCACACGATGCACCACGACCCCGCGAACTTCCCGGACCCGGAGCGCTTCGACCCGGACCGCTGGACGCCCGAACGCGCCAGGCGGCTGCCGAAGGGCGCGTTCGTGCCGTTCGGCGGCGGCATCCACCAATGCATCGGAAACCACTTCGCACTGACCGAGATCGCCATCGTGGTGGCGACGGTCTGCGCGCGCTACCGGCTGGTCCCCGACCGGCCCGTGCGCACCAAGTTCACGAACGCGGCCTACCCCCACGACCTGATGATGAAGGTCGTCCCCCGCTAGCTGGAGGTTGTTCCCCCATGCGTTTCCGTCGGCTCTGTGCCGCCGTGCTGCTCGCTGCCCTCCTGCCGGTTCCCGCCCCGGCCAGTGCCGCGGCGACGACCTGCGAGGACGTGTTCACGCCC
Source organism: Lentzea californiensis (assembly GCF_024648825.1). Classification (GTDB taxonomy): domain Bacteria; phylum Actinomycetota; class Actinomycetes; order Mycobacteriales; family Pseudonocardiaceae; genus Lentzea; species Lentzea californiensis. The sequence goes on along the minus strand of NZ_JANBBE010000001.1, from coordinate 1,992,964 downwards.
GTTCAGTTCGGGCTCATCAGGCAGACGATGTACGGCAGGCTGTGCGTCCCGCAGGGAGCCAGGACCGTCCAGGTGCTCGTCCCCGGCGGCACCTACACCAGCGGCTACTGGGACATCCCGGTGGAAGGCGAGACCCGTTCGGTCACACGCGCGATGAACAGCGCGGGCATCGCCACCATGGCCGTGGACCGGATCGGTTCCGGCAGGAGCACCAAGCCGCTGAGCATCCTCGTCGACGTGCCCAACCAGGCCGAGGCGGTGCACCAGGTCATCCAGAACCTGCGGCCCCGGTTCACCAAGGTGCTCGTCGGCGGGCATTCGATCGGCTCGGCCATCGCGATGGCCGAGGCGGGCAGGTACCGCGACGTCGACGGCGTCCTGGTCACCGGCATGACGCACCAGTGGGACTACGTCAGGGCCGTGCCCGCGCTGACGAACCTGATCCCCGCGCTGCTCGACCCGAAGCTGAGCCTGCGCGGCCTCGACGTCGGCTACCTGACGACGGCACCGGGCTCGCGCTACGGCATGTTCCACGCGCCCGGCCCGAGCGTCGCCGCCGTGAACACCCTCGACGAGGCCACGAAGGACGTCGTCTCGGCGAGCGAGTTCGTCACCACCGCGCTGATGTCGAACCTCGTGCTGCCGGTGAGCGCCCTCATCGACGTGCCGGTGATGACCGTCCAGACCTCGGCCGACTACTTCTGCGGCACCCCGCCGCTCGGCGCCGACTGCTCCTCGGCCCAGGCGCTGGTCAGGTCAGAGAAGCCGTTCTACCCCAAGGCACCGCGGGTCGACGGCTTCGTCGTCAACGGGTACGGGCACGTCTTCAACTTCGACACCAAGGCGGCCGGCAGCTACCACTCGGCCGTCGTCGCGTGGCAACGCGGTCTCTAGCTGAACTTCCGGAGGAACTCGCCCGCGTCACGCGGGGAGCCGTAGTGGGCGCCGATCGCGAGGTCGGCACCCGCTTCACGCCACCACTTCTCCTGCTCGGCGGTCTGGACGCCGTCCACGCAGACGTTCACGCCCTGCTCGTGCACGGCCGGGACCAGTGCGGCGCAACGGGGATCCTGCCTGTGCACCAGGTCCTCCGGCACCAGCACGGACACCACCGGCAGCGCCGTGAGCCAGGCCAGGTCGCGCGGCCCGAGCCCGAAGTCGTCGAGCGCGATCCGGACGCCCATGTCCGCGAGCGTGCTCAGGTTGTCCGCCGCGACGGCCACGCCCAGCACGCCGACCGGCATGCTCAGCGTCAGCCCGGCGCCCGGCATCCCGGTCTCCTCCAGCACCTTCGCGACGCGGGACACCAGGTCCGCGTCGGTCGACTGGTGGTGGGTGAGCCGCACGCCGAACTGCTGGTCGAGTTCGCCGCGCTGGCGCCACCACTGCGCCTGGCCGGTGGCGATCCTGATCAGCCACTCGCCCATCGGCAGGATGAGCCCGCTCTCGTCGGCGAGTGCGGCGCAGCGGTCGGTGAGGTCCCAGTGCAGCAGGGCCTCGACGCCGGCCAGGGCGCCGGTCGCCAGCTCGCGGACGGGCCGGTAGACGACGCCGATGTCACCCTGCTCCCACGCTCCCGGCATCACCACGGCGAGCGCCGCGTCACGGCGTCCGGCGGCGTCCTCGTTGGTGTGGAACAACTCCCACTGGCCGCGGCGGTCGCGTTTGGCCTGCCGCAACGCCAGGTCGGCCGTGCGCAGCAGCTCGATCGGGTCGACGTCGGGCGACGGCCTGTGCACCACGCCCGCGCTCACCGACACGGCGAGACCGTGATCGTCCACATAGGTCGGTTCGGCCAGGTCGGCGTTGATGGTCGCCATCGTGGCCGCGACGTCCGGCGTGAGCGCCGTGTTCTCCACGAGGATGCCGAACTCGTCGCCGTCGAACCGCGCGACCATGGCCTTCTCGTGCGACATCAGGGTTCGCAGCCTGCGTGCGACGTGCTGGAGCAGGTGTTCGCCGACCCGCGCGCCGAGGCTGTTGCACACCAGTCCGAACGCGTCGAGGTCGAGGTGGAAGATCGTCACGCCGAACTCGGGATCGGCCCTGCGCAGCACGGTCTCGAGGTGCGTGGTGAAGAACTGCCTGTTCGGCAGCCCGGTCAGCACGTCGTGCAACGACTGCCGGCGCAGTTCTCCTTGCAACAAAGCAAGTTCCGTGTCGTCGTCCGCCATCACGAGGACGTGGCTGGCCTTGCCGTCGTCGTCGCGCAGCAGCGACGCCGTGAGCGTCACCTTGGCGAACTCGCCGTCACCGCGCACGAGCTGCATCGGTTCCCGCTCGAACTCGCCGCGCTCGGACAGCACCCGTTCCATCATCTCGCGGAACACGACGATCGAGTCCGGCGCGATGAGCTCGACGAGACGCGTGCCCGGCTCCAGCGGACGTCCGACGATCACACCGATCGACTCGTTGCCCCAGGCGAGGCGGCCGTCGAGACCGACGATGAGGACGCCGTTCGTGGACGAGGACGCGATGCCCTCGAACTTCGCCTCGCTCTGGCGCTGATCCCGTTGCGCGTCATGGGCGGCCTTGAGCAACGAGCGCTGCATGCTCTCCTGCTGGTCCAGGATCGCGTGCGCCCGTGCCGCGGTGAAGCCGCACGTCAGCGCGCCGATCCCGCCGACGACGCGGACCGTGTGCTGGTCGCTCGAACGGAACTCCTCCAGCGTCAGCAGGCCTTTGCCGAGCACGTCGACCGTGCGCCTGAGCCCGGGCTCGTTGACGTAGCCGAGAGCGACGAGCCGTTCGCCCGCCTCCTCGAACGGAGCAGGGTCGAACGGTTCGCTGTGCAGTGCCGCGCACAACGCGTCGAGCCGCGCGCCCAGTTCGGCGTCCAGCTCGTCTCTGCTCAGCGCGACCACGACGACGCTGCTGAGCAGGTAGCTCCACTTGCGCGACAAGGCTTCTCGCGCACGGACCGCGGCGGTGTCCTCGGGTGGAGCGGCATCGGGTCTTCGGCTTGGTTCCGTCATTCCCGTTGCCCTGCATGGGGTGGAGAGTGTTCGGCAGTTTACCTACCGGCAGTCGGCGCCCGTTGCGCCAACCGTGTGATCCTCCGACACTACAGCGTGGTTTCAGTCCTTACGACCGACCCCAGCGTACAAGAACATGTTCATGGACGCCTCGTCGGCGAAGTCCCCCGGTCCGTCCGGACGCCACTCCCCGCACCCTACGAGACCGGGCTCCACCAGGGAGAAACCCTCGAACAAGGCGCTGACCTGCGCGTGGTTGCGCATGTGCATCTGGTCGGCACTCTTGCTGCGGTTCACGACCGCGGCGGCCTGGTCGACGGTGTCGTCGATCTGGTCCTTGGCCACGTGCGTCATCACCATGAAGCTGCCGGCGGGCAGCGCGTCGCGGTAGTGGGCGACCAGCTTCTCCGGGCTGTCCTCGTCGGGCACCCAGTGCATCATGAGCAGCATCAGCAGCCCGACCGGTTCGTCGGGGCGCAGCAGCCTCTTCACCTCGGGACTCGACAGCACGACCTCCGGTTCGCGCATGTCGGCCTGCACGACGGCGGCGTTCTTGTTGTCGGACAGCATCAATTGGCTGTGCGCGACGGCGACCGGGTCCTTGTCGACGTAGACGACGCGCGCGGCCGGGTCGCGTTCCTGGGCGACCTCGTGCACGTTCGCGACGGTCGGGATGCCGGAACCGATGTCGAGGAACTGGCGAATCCCCTGGTCCATCAGGAAGTTCACCGCGCGACCGAGGAACCGGCGGTTGAGTCTGGCGACGCTGGGCAGGCCTGGCACCAGCTTCTCGATCTGCGATCCGACCTGGCGGTCTGCGGCGAAGTTGTGGGCGCCGCCGAGGATGTAGTCGTAGACGCGGGCCATGCTCGGCACGTTCGTGTCGATGCCGAGCGGAACCCAGTTCTGGTTCTGTGCCACGGGGAACACCTCTTCGGTTCGTGGCTGTCCGGGGGAAGACGCACGAGCTTAGTCACCCGAGCGCCACCCGCACTGCCCCATCAGAGTGACGCCGAACCACCCGTTCAGGCACTGTCGTCTTCGCCCAAACGGCTCCTAGGGTGGTCCATTCCCATTCGGCCCAACTCCTCAGGAGTCCGAATGCCCGTCCCGGTGGCTCCCCACCGCTGGCCGTTGCTCGGGCACACGCCGTCGATGCTCACGCAACGCGCCAAGTTCACCGACGCGCTGCACGAACACGGCGACGTCGTGCGTCTCGACCTCGGCCCGCTGCACGCGCACTTCGTCACGAGTCCTTCGCTGACTCACGAAGTGCTTGTGTCGCAGGGATCGAAGTTCCGCAAGGGCGCCATGTTCGACAAGTTCCAGCCGTACCTCGGTACCGGCCTGCTGCTGTCGAACGGCGAGTACCACCTGCGCCAGCGCCGGATGATGCAGCCGGCATTCCATCGGGAACGGATTGAAGCGTATGCCTCGACGATGGCTCGTGCTGCTGCTTCGCTGGCTGCGCGGTGGCGCCCCGGCGAGGTCCGCGTCATCGAGGAGGACATGCAGGAGCTCGCGGTCACCATCGTCGGTGAGACGCTCTTCTCGACGGAGATCGGCAAACGCGCGGTCGAGGAGGTCCGCCGGTCCATCTTCACGGTCATCCAGCAGGGCATGATCCGCGCGTTGTCCCCGTCCTTCGTGGAGAAGCTGCCCCTTCCGGGCAACCGGGAGTTCGACGCGGCCATCGCGCGCATGAAAGCCGTTGTGCTGCAAGTGATCGAGAGCTGGCGCGCGGACGGCACCGACAACGGCGACGTCCTGTCCATGCTGCTGCTGGCGCAGGAGGACGGCGTCGGCATGACGGACCAGCAGACCTACGACGAGGTCCTGACCCTGCTCACCGCGGGCATCGAGACCACGGCGATCGCGCTGGCCTGGGCGCTCTACGAGGTCGGCAACGACCCGGAGGTCGAACGCCGGCTGCACGCCGAGGTCGACTCTGTGGTGGGCGACCGGCCGGTGACGTTCGCGGACGTCGCGTCGCTGACCTACACGGCCCGGATCGTGCAGGAGACTCTGCGGAAGTACCCGATCTGGTTCGTGATGCGCCGCACGCTCACCGAGGTCCAGCTGGGCGAGGTCACCCTGCCCGCCGGCGCCGAGGTGATCGTCAGCCCCCACGCGCTGCACCACGACGAGCGCTATTTCCCGTCGCCGGAACGGTTCTGGCCCGACCGCTGGACGCCCGAGTTCACCGCCGGCCTGCCGCGCGGCGCGTTCATCCCGTTCGGCGGCGGCAACCGCCAGTGCCTCGGCAACACCTTCGCCCAGACCGAGATCGTCATCACGCTCGCGACCATCGCGGCGAAGTGGCGCCTCTCCCCCACCCGTCCGGCGCGCGTCAAGTTCACGTCCGCGCCGTACCCGAACGGCCTGCTCATGAAGGCCGTCCCCCGCAACTAGTTGGAGGTAGTTCCCCCATGCGTTTCCGCCGGCTGTGCGCCATCGCGCTGCTCGCCACCGGAACCCTGTTAGCCCCGCCGCCGGCCTCCGCCGCCACGGTGTGCCAGGACGTCACCTACCCCGTGCGCATCGGCCTGACGCCGCTGGTCACCTCGCAGGAGACCGTGGCAGGCAGGCTGTGCGTCCCCGCGGGCGCGACGACCGTGCAGGTCCTGATCCCGGGCGGCACCTACGACAGGACGTACTGGGACGTCGGCTTCGAGCCGTCGACCCACTCGTTCACCCGCTCCCAGAACAACGCGGGTTTCGCCACCCTCGCGCTGGACCGCCTGGGCACCGGCAAGAGCTCCAAGCCGCTGAGCGCCCTGATCACGGCCTCGACCCAGGCCAGCGCCGTCCACCAGGTCATCACGACCCTGAAACCCCGCTTCACCAAGGTGATCGTCGCGGGCCACTCCATCGGCTCCGCGATGGCGATGATCGAGGCAGGCACCCACCGCGACGTGGACGGCGTCCTGGTCACGGGCTTCACGCACAAGATGAACTACATAACCGTCGTCCCCGTGCTCGCCAACATGATCCCGGCTGGCCTGGACCTCGGCTACCTCACCACGATGCCGAACACCCGCTACAACTCGTTCCACAAACCGGGCCCGCTGATCCCGGGCTCGATCTCGTTCGACGAGGCCACCAAGGACGTCTTCTCCGCGACCGAGGCCGTGGACACCATCCTGCTCAACACGGTGATCATCCCGATCTCGCGCAGGATCAACGTCCCGGTCCTCATCGTCGTGGGCAACGACACCCACTTCTGCAGCTCCGGCATCCCGCTGATGGGCAGCGACTGCTCCTCCGCCGCCGCCCTCAAGGCGGACGAGGCCCCGTTCTTCCCAGCGGCCCCGCGCCTCGACACCTACGTCCTCAACGGCTACGGCCACTCCATCAACTACGCCCCGAACGCCCCCGACTACCACGCCGCCGTCGCCCAGTGGTCCAAGGGCATCTAGCCAGTGGTGTGGCCCGGAAGGTCGCCGGGCGAATTCGCGGTCAGACGGGTGCATCGTGGTGCCGCCCCCACGTCCTCGTACTGGATGTACGGGGGCGTGGGGGCGGTGCCGCGAGGCGCCCCGCTGAGCGTGAATTACCCAGCCGACCATCCGAGCCACACCACTAGACTCGGCGCATGGACGAAGAGATCCACGAGCGAGTCCGCGACTTCATCAAGGCCATCCCCCGCGGACGAGTCGCCACCTACGGCGACATCGCAGATCTCGCCAAGGCCCCGTCGCCACGGCTGGTCGGCCGCATCCTCAACGAGGACGGCAACGACCTGCCGTGGCAACGGGTCCTCAAGGCCGACGGCACCTGCGCCCAGCACCTGCGCGAGACCCAGCTGCAGATGCTGCACGAGGAGGGGGTGCCGAACCTCGACGGCAAGGTGAACCTGCGGGAGTACCGGTGGGAGGACGCCCGCAAGGAGGCGGACGAGGTACCCGGCCTCTGGTGACGCCCAGTACGGCAGGTGACACCTCCACTGGAACAGGACCCGGCCACCGCAACCCGCCGCGCGCGGTGCCACCAGACGCCCGCCCACGCAAGGCGACCACGTACGAACCCTGGCGTGGCGATGCGAAGCGAGCCGTGTGAACGCCCTGATGGACCACCCTCGCAAGGTGACTGATCGTCAGGGCGCGACCCCTCAAGCAGATCGCAACAACACAGCCCGAGCCTCGTAGTACTTCCGCAAAACCACATCCACCACCAGCGGATGAGCCCCAATCGGCTCAGCCACGACATCCGCCCCACACCCCGCAAGCGACCCGTGAAACACCCCAGGCGCCAGCAACCAAGAAGCAACGGCAACCCGGCGCCCAGACCCGCGCAACCCAGCCACCACATCCCCCACTCGAGGCGTAGCGGTAGCCACATACCCGGCCCCAGCCGCCCCCAGCAAAGCCGCAGCCTGCCGAACAGTGGCCAAAGCCCGAGCATCAGACGAACCCGCCGCGGCGAGCACAACTGCGTCGCCGCGGCGGAAACCTGCCTCCCGCAACCGATCCCGGACCGCCGGCACCGCGTCCAACCCCACGGGCGACGTCAGCACCACATCGGCCCGAGGCCCGATCTGCTCGGGAATGTCGACCCGGACGTGATACCCGGCAGCCAGGAACACCGGCACCACGACACAGGGACCATCCACAACGGACCGGACGTCCGGCTGCCGCACATCGGCGTACGCGACCTCGACAGGCAGGTCCACCGACTCCTGAACAGCAGCGGCGATCTCCGAACACACCGCAGCCCCACGCGGATCACGCGTCCCGTGGAACGCCAACACCAGTTTCATGCAGGCTCCATCGCTAGCCGATAACCACGCTTCACGACCGTGCACACCATCTGCGGCGACCCCAAAGCGGTCCGCAACCGCCCGATCGCCGTCTCGACGGCATGCTCCTCGCCACCGGAAGGCAAGGCAGCCAACAGGTCCTGACGCGACACCACCCGGCCACGAGCGGCCACCAACGTCCGCAACACGGCCATCGGGGCAGGCGCGACAGGCCGCAGCTCCCCGTCGATCACCACGGCCTGAGCACGCATCTCCATGTCACGAGAAGCGATCCGCAACCGCAACGCCCGCGAAGGCAGCTCCAGCGCCAACTCGCGCACCATCGACCCGATCCGCGACCGGGCAGGCTGCACGACGGGAATCCCGGCGGCCACCAACGGCCCGGCGGTGATCGCGCCAACGCCGACAACAAGAACATCGCGCCGCAAACAGGAAACCAAAGCCCCGAAGTCCGGAGCCGTGCGCAGCACAGAAGAAGCCGCAGGCGCCGAGGTGAACGTCAAGGCGTCCACCTGCCCGGCCAGGACAGCGTCGATCAACCGCTGCAAGGGCCCCAGATCGGCCGGCGGCTCCCACCGGTAAACGGGAATCTGTACGACGAGAGCCCCGGCGGCTTCCAGTGTGTTCACGAAGTCGGACAACGGCTCACCGTGCAGCTGAACGGCCACTCGCTTGCCCGACACGCCCATCCGCAGCAGGTACTGCAGCAGCTCGGCGTTCGACTCGGACGAAGGCGACCAGGCCTCGACCAACCCGGCCGCGCGGACCGCACCCTTGGCCTTCGGGCCGCGCGGCAGGACCACGGCGCCTTCCAAGGCCCGGTGCAGGCGCCCGGCGAGCCCCCATCCCTCGGCTGCCTCGAACCACCCGCGGAAGCCGATCGCGGTGGTCGCGACGACGACGTCCACGGGTGACGACACGAGTTCCAGCGTGGCGGCGTGCAGGGTCGCGTCGTCGGGCAGCGGCACGATCCGCAACGCCGGGCCGTGCAGCACCGAGGCGCCCTTGCGTTCCAGCATCGCGATGAGCTCGTCGGCCCGGCGGGCCGCGGTGACGCCGATCGTGAAGCCCGCCAGCGGACCCGTCATGTCAGCTCCACAACACCGTCACGCACGCGCACTTGATGCACCGCAACGGAGACAGATGGTTCGTCCAGGCACTTGCCGGTCGCCAGCTCGAACGCCTGCTTGTAGACCGGCGACACCACGACGGGCACGCCGCCGCGGTCGCCCACGATGCCGCGCGACAGCACCGCGGCCCCGCTGAACGGGTCGATGTTGTCGAGCGCGTGCACCGTGCCGTCCGCGGTCAGGAACACCGCCACCTGCGAGCCGTCGGGCCGCAACGCGGCGACACCCTGTTCCGGCTTCAACACGTCAAAGTCACAGACGATCATCTGACGACCTCCGGGATGCCCAGGGAAACGGGGACGCGCTGACCGCGTTCAGCGCGGAACGAGATCGTGGGGTCGGGGACGCCCGGCGCGTTCACGAACGACGTGAACCTCGCCAGCTTCTCCGGGTCCTCCAGCACTCCGCGCCATTCGTCGGCGTAGTCGGAGACGTGCGACTCCATCGCGGTCTCCAGTTCGGCGCAGATGCCGAGCTTGTCTTCGACGACGACCTCGCGCAGGTGGTCGAGCCCGCCGTCGAGCCCTTCCAGCCACGCCGCGGTGCGCTGCAACCGGTCGGCCGTGCGGATGTAGAACATCAGGAACCGGTCGATGATCCGGATCAGCTCGGCCGTGTCCACATCGGACACGAGCAGGTCGGCATGCCGGGGCGTGAAGCCGCCGTTGCCCGCCACGTAGAGGTTCCAGCCGTTCTCCGTGGCGATGATGCCGAAGTCCTTGCTGCGCGCCTCGGCGCACTCACGGGCACAGCCGGAGACGGCCGACTTGAGCTTGTGCGGCGACCGCAGGCCCCGGTAGCGCAGCTCCAGCTCGATGGCGAGGCCGACGGAGTCCTGCACGCCGTAACGGCACCACGTCGTGCCGACGCAGGACTTCACCGTGCGCAACGACTTGCCGTACGCGTGCCCGGACTCGAAGCCCGCGTCGACCAGCCGGCGCCAGATCTCCGGCAGCTGGTCGACGGTGGCGCCGAACAGGTCGATGCGCTGGCCGCCGGTGATCTTCGTGTACAGGCCGTAGTCGCGGGCCACCTCGCCGATGACGATCAGCTTCTCCGGCGTGATCTCACCGCCGGGGATGCGCGGCACGACCGAGTAGGTGCCGTTGCGCTGCAGGTTCGCCAGGAACCTGTCGTTGGTGTCCTGCAACGAGACCTGCGTCTCGCCCAGGATGTGACCGTTGCCCAGCGACGCGAGGATCGAGGCCACCGCGGGCTTGCAGATGTCGCAGCCACGTCCGGTGCCGTGCTTCTCGATCAGCGCCGAGAACGTCGTCACCTGCGTCGCCTGGACGATCTCGAACAGCTCCGCGCGGGAGTACGTGAAGTGCTCGCACAGCGCCTTGGACTGCTCGACACCGCACTCCGTCAGCAGCTTCTTCAGCATCGGCACGCACGAGCCGCAGCCGGTACCGGCCTTGGTGCACGCCTTCAGCTCGGCCACGTCGCACGCCACGCCGTGCTGGATCGCGTCGGTGATCGTCTGCTTGGTCACCGCGTAGCAGGAGCAGACCTGCGCGTCGGCAGGCATCTCCACGTCCACGGCCCCGCCCGGCTGCAACAGCGCGGCCGGAACCTCCTTGCCCACCAACGGCCGCAGCGACAGGTACGACGAGGCGTCACCGACGAGCACGCCACCCAGCAGGATGCGGGCGTCGTCCGACACCACGAGCTTGCTGTAGGTGCCCGCGACGGCGTTGTTCACCACGACTTCCAGCGCGCCCTCGGTCTGGGCGTGCGCGTCGCCGAACGACGCCACGTCCACCCCGAGCAGCTTCAGCTTCGTGGACACGTCGGCACCGGGGAACACCCGAGCGCCACCGGAGAGCTGGTCGGCGACCACCTCGGCCATCGAGTAACCGGGGGCCACCAGCCCGTACGTGACCCCCTCGACCGCGGCGCACTCGCCGATCGCGAACACGTGCGGGTCGGAGGTGCGGCAGGCCGCGTCGACCAGGTAACCGCCGCGCGGCCCGAGCTCCAGCCCCAGGTCGAGGTCGGTGCGCGGCCGGATGCCGGCGCTGAACACCACGACGTCCAGGTCGAGCTCGAGTCCGCTGGCGAGCTTCGCGATCAACCGCGAGCCGTCGCGTTCGATGGAGGAGGCGGACGTCCCGGTGTGCACGGTCAGGTCGAGCTTCTCGACCAGCCGCTTCAACAGCCCGGCACCACCGTCGTCGACCTGGATCGGCATCAGCCGCGGCGCCAGTTCCACGACGTGCGGCGAGACCCCCATGCCGCGCAACGCGTTGGCGGCCTCCAGGCCGAGCAGGCCACCGCCGAGCACCATGCCGGAACGCCGGCCGGGCCGGTCGGCCGCCTCGACCGTCGCCCGGATCTCGTCCAGGTCGTCGACCGTGCGGTAGACGTGGCATCCGGGCAGGTCACGACCGGGCACCGGCGGTACGAACGGCACCGAGCCGGTGGCCAGCACGAGAGCGTCGTAGGAAATCTCGACACCCGAGGAACCCACCACGACCTTGCGGGCGCGGTCCACGGACACGGCCTTCTCGCCGAGCCGGAGCTCGCAGCCGTCCAGCGCGGGCAGCTCCAGGTCCGCGAAGGTCCAGCTGTCCACGTAGGACGACAGCGCGACGCGGTCGTAGGCGGGGCGGGACTCCTCCCCGAACACCACGATCCGCCAGGACGAGCCACGAAGGATCTCGACGAGCCGGTGGCCGACCATGCCGTTGCCAACTACGACCAGAGTCTGGGTCATCGGGCATTCCTCCTTCCGCCCGGTATGCTCACCGGGCGGCGTGTCATCCCAAGGTCCGCGGTATTTCGCGGGTGTTAAAGGAAACTCTCTCCGCAGTTCAGGGAGTTGTGCGTCACACGCCCGCGTAGGCGAGCGACGGACGCGCCGCGAACACGTTGCGCCGCAGGTAGAACCACCAGGTGGTGCCCACGCAGAGCCCGTAGAAGACCAGGAACGCGGTCAGCGCGGGCGTCAGGGTCTTCGATCCCTCGAGCGAGAACTTGAAGACCAGGTTCACCAGCACACCACCGGCGGCGCCGATCGCACCCGCGATGCCGACGACGGCGGCGGCCTGGCGCTTCGCGGACTTGTCGTCGTCGGACTGGGTGCGGAAGATCGCCGGGATCATCCGGTACGTGGAGCCGTTGCCCACGCCCGCCAGTACGAACAACGCGATGAACGAGCCGAAGAACAGCGCGAAGTTCCGCGAGTCGACGCTGACGATCACGCCGACGGAGCCGATGGCGAGGCCGACGAACGTGCCCAGCGTCACCTTGGCGCCACCGATCCGGTCGGCGAGCCAGCCACCGAACGGGCGGGCCACCGAGCCGATCAGCGCGCCGAGGAACGCGAGCGCCACCCAGCCCTTGTAGTCCACGAAACTGATCTTGATCAGCGACGGGAACGCGAACGAGAACCCGATGAACGAGCCGAACGTGCCGATGTACAGGAAGGACATCACCCACGTGTGCCGGTTCGACAGCGCGAGCTTGTACGACTGCCCGTCCGGCTTGGCCTGGGTGAGGCTGTCCATGAAGAACCACGCGCAGGCCGTGGCGAGGACGATGAACGGCATCCAGATCAGCGCCGCGTAGGCGAGGTGGATCCCGGTGCCGATGGTGATCACGATCGGCACGAGGAGCTGCGTGATCGCGACACCGAGGTTGCCGCCGGCCGCGTTCAGGCCGAGCGCCAGGCCCTTCTTGCCCTCGGGGTAGAAGAACGAGATGTTCGCCATCGACGACGAGAAGTTGCCGCCACCGAGGCCCATCGCGGCCGAGGTCAGCAGGAAGAACCAGTAGGGCGTGCCCGGCGTCGAGACCGCGTAGGCGAGCATCGTGCACGGGATGAGCAGCAACCCGGCGCTGATCGTCGTCCACAGCCGGCCGCCGAAGCGCGGCACCGCGAACGTGTACGGCACCCGCAGCGCGGCACCGACCAGGTTCGGCACGATCAGCAGCCAGAACTGCTGGCCGACGCTGAAGTCGAAGCCGACGGAGCCGAGGCTGACGACGACGATGCTCATCAGCACCCAGACGCTGAAACCGAGGTTCTCCGCGAGGATGGAGAACACGAGGTTCTTGCGGGCGATCCGCTTGCCCTTGTTCTCCCAGAACTCGGGCTTCTCCGGCTCCCAGTGGTCGATCCAGCTCATTTGAAGTCCTCCGCGGGGTCGGCGTTGCCGCAAAAACTAGGAAGCGCGCATTACCGAGGCGTTCTGGGCGGTGACGGCGGAGGCAACTCCGCCGCACATCACGCCGGGGCGGGCTGTGAGGCTCCGAGCCAGTCGAGCAACCCGCACACTGCGTCCTTGCAGCCACCACAGCCCGTGGTCGCGCGGGTGGCCTCCGCGAGCTGCGGCAACGACTCCGCGCCCGCACGCCAGGCCGACACGATCTGTCCCTTGGAGACGGTGTTGCACCGGCAGATCACCGCGCTGGACGGCAGATCGGCGGGGGACGCGGCCTCGGCGGGCAGCGCACGTCCGAGCAGCAACGCCAGGCGGTCGGTCGGCGCGGGGATGCCGCGGTCGTAGAGCTGGGTGATCGTGGCCGCCGCGTCGGGCGCGCCCAGCACGATCGCGCCCGTCACCCGGTCGTCGCGCAGCACGAGCTTGGCGTACCGGCCGCGCGAAGGTTCCTGGAAGCACAGGACTTCCGAGTCCGGGCAGTCCACATCGGTGTGCACGTCACCCAGTGCCGCGAGGTCGACGTCGCGCGCCTTCAACCGCGTGACGACGGACGTGCCCCGGTAGCGGGCGGCCGGGTCCGCGCCGGTCAGGCGGTCCGCGAGCACGGCGGCTTGGTCCCACGCGGGCTGCACCAGGCCCGACACCGTGCCGGGGTGCTGGGCGCAGTCGCCGATCGCGTGGACGCGCGGGTCGCTGGTGCGCAGCGCGTCGTCCACGACGATGCCGCGGTCGACGGTCAGGCCCGCCCGCACCGCCAGCGACGTCTCGGCGCGCACACCGGCGGAGACCACGACGAGCTCGGCGGGGACGTGCGTGCCGTCGTCGAGGATCAGGCCGTCACCGGGCAGGTACTTGGTGGCCATCGAGTTCAGGCGGAACTCGATGCCGAGCTTGCCGAGCGTGCGGGCCAGCACACCGCCGGCACCGGGGTCGAGCTGACGTTCCATGAGGTGGCCGACGGGGTGGACGACGGTGACCAGGCAGCCGCGTCCGGCCAGGCCACGGGCGGCCTCGATGCCGAGCAGGCCACCGCCGAGGACGGCGACGGGCATGCCCTTGCCGGCCTTGGCCTCGATCTGGGCGCAGTCGTCGAGGGTGCGGAAGGCGACGACACCGGGGGCGAGCCTGCCGTCCTCGGTGAGGCCTTCGGCCGGCGGCACCCAGGGGACGCTGCCGGTGGCCAGGACGAGGGCGTCGTAGGGAACGGACTCGGGCTCCGGATCACCTGCCCTGCCGGCCACCACGGTGCGCGCGGCGCGGTCCACCTCGAGGACCTCCCAGCCCAGCCGCAGGTCGACGCGGTGCTCCTCCGCCCACCTGTCGTCGTGCAGCCGCGTCGACTCCGGCGTCATCGTGCCCGCCACCACCGTCGACAGCAGCACGCGGTTGTACGCGGCGTGCGGTTCCGCACCCACGACCGTGATGGAGATGTCGGCGTCACGCCGGCGCAGTTCGTCCGCCAGCCGAGCCCCTGCCATGCCGTACCCGACGATCACGACTCGTCTCATGCCCGCTCCAATCGAACCGCGCAGACCTTGAACTCGGGCATCCGGCTCGTGGGATCGAGCGCGGGGTTGGTGAGCAGGTTCGCCCGCCCGTCACCGGGGAAGTGGAACGGCAGGAACACCGCGTCGACGCGCATGCTCGGCACGCACCGCACGACCGCCGTCACCGTTCCCCGTCTGGACACGACGTGCGCCGACTCGCCGGAAGCGAGGCCGGCCCGCGCGGCCGTGTCCGGGTGGATCTCCACGTACATCTCGGGAACGGCCTTCATCAGCTCGCCGATCCGCCGCGTCTGCGCTCCCGACTGGTAGTGCTGCAGGACGCGGCCGGTGGTGGCCTGCAACGGGAACTCGTCGTCCGGAGGCTCGGCGGGGCCGCGGTGGTCGACCGGGATGAACCGCGCGAGGCCGTCGGGGTGCGCGAACCGGTCGAGGAAGAGCCTCGGCGTGCCGGGGTGGTCCACCGACGGCACCGGCCAGTGCAGCTGCTCGGACTCCAGCCGCTCGTAGGTGATGCCGGAGTAGTCGGAGGGGCCGCCGGCCGACGCGCGCCGCAGTTCCTCGAAGACCTCTACCGGCTCCACCGGGAACTTCTCGCCGACGCCGAGCCGCGAGGCGAGGCCCTGCACCAGCTCCAGGTCGCTGCGCACCCCGGCCGGGGCGTCGAGTGCCTTGCGGCGCCTGATGATCCGGCCTTCGAGGTTGGTCATCGTGCCGTCTTCCTCGGCCCACTGCGTCACCGGGAACACGACGTCGGCCATCGCGGCGGTCTCCGACATCACGAAGTCCGCCACCACCAGCAGGTCCAGCGCCTTGAACCGGTCGACGACACCGGACGCCCGCGGCGCCGACACCACCGGATTGCTGCCGAACACCAGCATCGCCTTGATGTCGTCCGCGACCAGCAGCTCGTACGCGCTGCGCCCCGGTCCGGGCAGCCAGTCGACGCCCCAGACGTCCATCACGTGCCGCCGCGCGGCGGGATCGTCGATCTTGCGGTATCCCGGCAGCTGGTCGGCCTTCTGCCCGTGCTCACGGCCGCCCTGGCCGTTGCCCTGCCCGGTCAGGCAGCCGTACCCCGAACCGGCGCGACCCGGCAGACCCAGTGCCAGGGACAGGTTGATCCACGCCGAGACGGTGTCCGTGCCGGACGCGTGCTGCTCGGAACCGCGCCCGGTCAGCACGTACGACCGCCCGGCCAGCATGTGCACGGCAGCGCGCTGATCGGCGGCGGACACCCCCGTGACGCGTTCGGCCCGCTCCGGCCACCACCCCGCCGCCACCCGCCACGCGTCGTCGAAACCCGAGGTCCGCGAGGTGATGTACTCCTTGTCGATCACGCCCTCGATGACCGCGGTGTGCAGCAACCCCAGTGCCAGCGCCAGGTCCGTGCCCGGCGCGGGCTGCAGGTGCAGCGTCGCGCGCTCGGCGGTCGGCGTGCGCCGCGGGTCGATGACGATCAGCCGCGGGCCTTCGAGGTGCCGCAGGAACGGCGGCATCGTCTCGGCCGGGTTCGAGCCCGCCAGCAGCACGGTGTCGGCGCCGCGGAGGTCCGTCAGGGGGAACGGCAGCCCGCGGTCCAGTCCGAACGCCCTGTTGCCCGCGGCGGCGGCCGACGACATGCAGAACCGGCCGTTGTAGTCGATCTGCGAGGTCTTCAACGCGACGCGCGCGAACTTGCCGAGCGCGTAGGCCTTCTCGTTCGTCAGCCCGCCGCCGCCGAACACGGCGACCTCGTCGGGCTCGTAGGAGGTGATCCGGGCGGCCACGAAGTCCAGTGCCTCGTCCCACGACACCGGCCGGCCGTGCAGGAGGGGCGTGGTGAGGCGGCCGGGATGGCGCAGCAGCTCCCCTGCCGTCCAGCCCTTCTGGCACAGCCCACCGGGACCAGGTGTCACCTGGCCGTCGATGACGCTCATGGAGCACTGCAGCGCGCAGTAGGGGCAATGGGTCACGCCCCTGACGCTAAGAAGCTCCCGTTAACGCCGCGCGCCGGAATGTTTCTGACGTGGAAAATGGCCCGCTCAGAGCAGTGCGGTGACGTGGTGAGCAGCTCGTTCCAAGCCCGCAAAGGACTGTGGCGTTGACAACGGGTGCAGCGCGTGCACGGCCAGCCGGAACAGCGTCGCGCGCACCAGTGCCTGCTCCCACTCCGCCTGGTGGCTCCACCGGTGCAGCAGCCCGGAGTCCGCGCCACCCCACGCGACGGCGTCCACCGCGACCACGGCGGCAGCCCACTCGGCGGGACGCCAGTAGGCGGTGAAGTCGATGACGGCCGGCGGCGCGTTGCCCGCGAACAGCACGTTGCCGAACAGGTCACCGTGCACGACCTGCGGCTTGAGGTTGATCGGCTTCTGAGCTTCCTCGATCAGGTCGAACAGCCTGCCGCCGAGGTCGGCCTCGAGCGGCACGTCCTCCTCGCCCCACGCCTTGCGGTCCGCGACGGCGAACACGTCCGTGCGCGCCTCCAGGAACCGGGGCTTGGGCAGCTCGGCGGTGGCCTGGTGCAGGCGCTGGGCGACGGCGATGACCTCGTCGTGCCGCGCCTCGGCCCGGCCGGCCAGGAACTTGGTGGCGGACCAGCCGCCGACGACGTACCTGCCGTCCGTGGACCGCAACGGTCTGCCGATGCGGAGGTGGTGGACGTCGAGACCGTCGAGGGTCTTGGCGATCCAGGTGGCCTCGGCGGGCCTGGGCGACGGTCTGATCGTGGCGTCGCCACAACGCCAGGCGGGGCCGCCGTCGATCAGCTCTGGCTCGGCGTCACGTGCCCCGAACGCCGCACGCACGTGCGCTGGGGGCGGCTCGGGGGACCTGGTCACGGAAGGGCACGCTACCTGCTTAGACCGTCCGGGTGGTGGAAGGCAGCACACCACGATTCGCGCCGCCACCCGAAAAGCCGAACGGCTGGTGGGTGCTTTCGGGCGCTCGCGCACCCAAAAGCACCCGTCACCGTTAGTACGTCGGCAGGCTGGGGTCGACCTCGCGGGCCCACGCCAGCACGCCGCCACCGACGTGCACGGCGTCCTTGAAGCCCGCCTTGTGCAGCGCCGCGAGCGCCTCCGCGGAACGGGCGCCGGACTTGCAGTGCAGCACCAGCGGCTTGTCCTGCGGCAGCTCCGAGAACGCCTCCCCGGACAGGATCTTGTCCTTGGGGATCAGCACCGAGCCCGGGATCTTGACGATCTCGTACTCGTGCGGCTCGCGCACGTCCACCAGCAGGAAGTCCTCGCCGGACTCCTGCTTGTGCTTGAGCTCGAGCGGCGTGATCGTGTTGCCCGCGGCCGCCTGCTGCGCGTCCGTGGACACGACACCGCAGAACGCCTCGTAGTCGATCAGCTCGGTGATCTTCGGCGACTCCGGGTCCTTGCGGATCTTGATGGTCCGGTAGGACATCTCCAGCGCGTCGTAGACCATCAGGCGGCCCAGCAGCGGGTCGCCGATGCCCGTGAGCAGCTTGATCGCCTCGGTCACCATGATCGAGCCGATCGACGCGCACAGCACGCCCAGCACGCCGCCCTCGGCGCACGACGGGACCATGCCGGGAGGCGGCGGCTCCGGGTAGAGGTCGCGGTAGTTGAGGCCCTGGCCGTTCGGGGCGTCCTCCCAGAAGACGCTGACCTGGCCCTCGAACCGGAAGATCGAACCCCACACGTACGGCTTGCCCAGCAGCACCGCGGCGTCGTTCACCAGGTACCTGGTGGCGAAGTTGTCGGTGCCGTCGAGGATCAGGTCGTAGTCGCGGAAGATCTCCAGCGCGTTCTCTGAGTTGAGGTGCGTCTGGTGCAGGACCACCTTGACGAACGGGTTGATCTCGGCGACCGAGTCGCGCGCCGACTCCGCCTTCGGGCGGCCGACGTCGGACTGGCCGTGGATCACCTGGCGTTGCAGGTTGGACTCGTCCACGACGTCGAAGTCGACGACGCCGAGCGTGCCGACCCCGGCCGCGGCCAGGTACAGCAGTGCCGGGCTGCCGAGGCCGCCCGCGCCGACGACGAGCACCTTCGCGTTCTTCAGCCGCTTCTGCCCGTCCACCCCGACGTCCGGGATGATCAAGTGGCGGCTGTAGCGCGCGACTTCTTCCTTGGTCAGCTCCGCGGCTGGCTCAACGAGCGGCGGAAGCGCCATGCTGGTCCTCCTCGACGAATGTCTCCGTGTCCGAGACAACGTCTACCCTGCCTCGACTCTTCCCCGTTGGAAAGTCGTCTCAGCCTGCGGGAAACGCGTTCGGCGTGCACACCTTGCCGTCGGCCGGCACCACGTCCTGGCCCGCGTTGAGCTGCGAGACGAAGTCGTTCGAGACTCCGAACGTCTGCTGCATCATCACGGGGGCGGGCGCGCCGTTCTCCGCGCAGGCCGCGTGGCCGCTGCCCAGAGCGTGACCGACCTCGTGGTTGATCACGTACGTGCGGTATCCGGCCAGGTCAGGGCCGTAGACCATGGCGCCGCGCACCCAGCGGGCGACGTTGATGATCACGCGCTTGGTGCCGGGGTTCCAGCAGGAGGTCTCGAACGGGATCTCCTTGCCGCACAGCGTGTGGGTCGTCTTCGTCGTGGTCAGCGTCACGAAGAAGTCCGGGTTCTGGTTCGCCTCGACGCGCTGCAGCGCGACCTGCTTGGTGCCGATCCAGCTGCGCGGGTCGGAGAGGATTCCGTCGATCGTGCGCGCGAACGCGGCCGGGTCGTCGTTGAAGTCGGCGGGCTTCACACCGTCCTCGACGGCGATGGCGTACTTGCGGAACTTCGGCGCGCCGGCCTCTCCGATGCGCGGGCCGCTGCCGGCGATCACCTTGAACGTGCCGACGCCGTCCTGCGAGAAGTCCGGACCGGCCGGCAACTCGGCGGTCGGGATCTTCAGGTCGGGTTTCTTGGCCGGCAGCTCGGAGGCGGGCGGCTCCGGCGTGCCCACGGGCGTCTCGGCGGCGTTCGTGCTGCCTCCGTCGCCGGTCGCGGGCGTCTTCGGCTGCACCGTGTCGAGCACCACAAGAGCCGTCAGCACGAGCAGGACCGGGATCGCGTAGATCCGCCAGCCGTAGTTCGCGACGAGCTTCTTGACGCCACGACGCTTGGGCGGCCGGCGCATCGCCTGCGTGCCGTCCGGCTCCCAGGCGGCCGCGAGCGGTTCCGCGCTGGTCCGGCGCTCGCCGCGACGGTAGCGGTCAGCGGGCGGAGCAGTACGTCCTCGCTCGGGGGCGCGATTCACGTGCTCCAGGGTCCCACACCCCCCGTATGGCCGTCGTTCGTCACCATGAGCGCCGGTCGACCGCCTCCCACATGCCCAGCACGGCCCTCGCCACGGTGGCGGGCCGCTCCATCTGGGCGACGTGGCCGGTCTTGGGGAGCACCAGCAGTCGTCCCTGCGGCAGCGACCGCGCCGTCCGCGGGCCCTTCCGCACGCTGACGAGCCGGTCGTTCTCGCCCCAGAGCACCAGCGTCGGCACCTTGACCAGCGGCAGCAGCCGCCACAGTGACTTCGGTCCCGGCGTGAGCCAGCTCTGCATCAGGCCGAACGTGCTGCGGTTGAGCGCCTGCCCCGCCCACTTCTGCCGGGCGCGCTCCTCGTTCTCCTTGATCGACTCCTCGATGCGGTGGTCGGGCACCACGCTCGGGTCGGCGAAGCACAGCTCCAGCATCTGCCTGGTGCGCTGGTGCGCGGACAGCTTCGCGAGCTCACGGCGCACCTTGGCGCCGACGATCGGCAGGACGGCGAGCGCCATCCGCGGATCGGACATGCGGTCGAGGCGCGGCCTGAGGTCGGGCACGGCCGGCGAGACCAACGTCAGCGTCCGCACGAGATCCGGCCTGCTCGCGGCCACCATGACGGAGATCGCGCCACCCATGGAGTTGCCGAGCAGGTGCACCGGCTGTGAGAGCGTTTCCAGGTACTTGATCACCGTGCGCGCGTGCGTGGCGAGACTGAAGTCGTAGCCGGGAATCGGCTCCGAGCGGCCGAACCCGGGCAGGTCGATCGAGTAGCCGCTGACGTGGTCCTTCAGCTGCGCCGCGAGATCTGTCCAGTTCGTCGCGGACCCGCCAAGCCCGTGCACGTACACGGCCGGCGGCCCGTCGCCTGGAGTGACCCTCACGTGCACCTCGTGGCCGTCTACCTGCTGGAACTCACCGGGCCACGGCGTCTGGGACTTGTCCAGCGGCGGCAGCGCGACCGTGGACAACGGGGCGGGAATGATGGTGCTCACCGGACCAGGATGCGGGAAAGAACGGCAAGATGGTTCCCGGAAGTCCGCTACCAGCGAGTAAGGTTGCGCTCAGCCTCGGTCTGGCAACCCCTGTCCGACGGCCGGATCACTCGTGCTGGAGGCACCATGACGGAGACGGCGCAGAGCGCACCCGCGGGCCGGGGCGTTCGACTGCCGCGCACCGCCCGCCGTGCGCAACTGCTGGCGGCGGCGCAGGACGTGTTCGTCACCAACGGCTACCACGCCGCGGCGATGGACGAGATCGCCGAACGCGCGGGCGTGTCCAAACCGGTGCTGTACCAACACTTCCCGGGCAAGCTCGAGCTCTACATGGCACTCCTCGAGTCCCATGTGGACGAGCTGGTCGGCCGCGTGCGCACCGCGATCGGTTCCACCACGGACAACAAGCTCCGCGTCCGTGCCGCCGTCGCCGCGTTCTACGACTTCGTGGACGGCGAGGGCCAGGCGTTCCGCATGGTGTTCGAGTCCGACCTGCGCTCCGAACCCGCCGTGCAGTCGGCCGTGGAACGCGCGACCACCGACTCCGTGGACGCGATCACCGACACGATCACCGCGGACGCGGGCCTCGACGAAGAGCGGGCACGCCTGCTGGCCGTCGGCCTGGTCGGGCTGTCCCAGGTCACGGCACGGTCCTGGCTCGCGGACAACCGCCGCGTGCCCAAGGAAGACGCCGTGGCGCTGATCTCGAACCTGGCCTGGCGCGGCATCGGTGGCGGTTTCCCGCTTCAGCACTGACGTTCCACACCGATGAGTAGCGTCTCCCCCTTGGATCATCGGCCTGAGGGGGAAGCATGATTCTCGTTACCGGTGCTACGGGGAACGTCGGCGCGGAAGTGGTGGCAGCGCTCATCGCCGCCGGTGAGCCGGTGCGCGCGCTCCAACGCAAAGGCGAGGCACCGGCGGGTGCGGAGACCGTCGCCGGCGACCTGAACGAACCGGAAAGCCTCAAGCCCGCCCTCGACGGGGTCGCTGCGGTCTTCCTCCTGCCCGGCTATCGGCACATGCCGAAGTTGCTCGAGCAGGTGCGCCTGGCGAGGGTGGCACGGGTCGTGCTGCTGTCCGGTGGTTCCGCCGGCGACGGCGATCCGGACAACGCGGTTTCCCGTTACATGGCCGAATCCGAGGCAGCGGCACGGGAATCCGGTGTGCCGTGGACGTTCCTGCGGCCGAGCGCGTTCATGTCGAACACGCTCCGCTGGGCTCCGCAGTTGCGGGAGGGCGACGTGGTGCGGGAGCCGTTCGCGGACGTGCGCGTCGCGAACATCGATCCGTGCGACATCGCCGCGGTCGCCGTCCAGGCCCTGCTGACGTCCGCCCACGAGGGACAGATCCACCACCTCAGCGGTCCGGAGTCGTTGCTGCCCGCCGACCGGCTGCGGGTGCTCGGCGAAGTGCTCGGCCGTGACCTCGTCCTGCGCCCGCAGGCGAACGACGAGGCGCGGACCGAGATGAGTGCGGCGATGCCCGCCGAGTACGTCGACGCCTTCTTCCGCTTCTACGTCGACGGCACGCTCGACGAGTCGAAGGTTCTGCCGGCCGTCGGGGAGATCACCGGCCAGCCGCCGCGGACCTTCCGGCAGTGGGCCGCCGACCACGCGGAGGCCTTCGCCTGAGGCTGATGAGGGGAGCTTTCATAAACCTCAGGTTCATGAAAGCTCCCCTCATCTCACATCAGTGCGGCTATTCGTCTCGCCACGTCCTCGGACCGTTCCAGCGGCAACATGTGCCCGGTCTTCGGATAGATCACGAACTGCGCGCTCGGCAGCGCCTCGGCGAGCACCCGTGAGTGCCGCATCGGCGTGAGCACGTCCCACGACCCGGCCATCACGACCGTGGGGATGTCCGACAGGACCGCCAGCGCTTCCCGACGCTGGTGCAGCGTCAGCTCCTCGCGGATCCCGACGAACGCCTCACCGGTCGTGTTGCCCGCCATCGCCGCGGCCGCGCGCACGTCGGCCCACCTGGGACGCCGCCCGAACGTCATCCGCAGCCCAGGGGCGATCACGCGGCCGAACCCGACCTTCGGCCGTCCGGCCAGCCACCGCCCGGCGAGCCGCTCCACCCAGAGCTGCTGGGGCAGGTTGCCGCACGACGTGGCGATCAACGCCACCCCCGACACCCGCTCGAACAGCTCGGGCCGCTGCTCGGCCAGGGCCATGATCGTCATGCCGCCCAGCGAGTGGCCGGCCAGCACGATCCGCCCGGTCGGTACGCACTCCTCCAGCACCGCGGCCAGGTCGTCGGCCAGCTCCGAGATCGTTCCCGCACCCGAAGAACCACCGTGACCACGCACGTCGTAGCGCACCACCCGGCCAGGCAGCGCGGCGGCGACGCGGTCCCAGGTGGTCAGGTCCATGGTCCACCCGTGCAGCAGCACCGCGGTCACGTCGGAGGGCGAAGTCCCCGACGTGACGACGTTCAGCCGATCAAGAACGAGCGACGCCATGAGCGCATCCCCGGCCTTCCCACGAGTCCGGCCTCGTCCAGGAACGTCATGATCCGCTCGCCGGCCCAGCGGATCATCTCCTGGAACCGCTCGTTGCCCAGCGCGGCCCGGTGAGCCTCGCGGACGTCCAGCCCGACGGCGGCGTACGCGGCGGGGTTGATGATCGCGCGCGTGATCATCATCGACACGTACCCGACCAGCCACTTCTGGTACGGCAGCTCGTAGCCCTTCAGCTCCGACATCCCGCGCAGCAGCTCCTCACGCGCGAACCGCACGTGCCGGGCCTCTTCGAGCACGTGGATCCGGTTCACCATCCGCACGAGCGGCTGGATGGTGTCGTCGGTCATCGCCTCGCGCTGCAGCCGGTCGAGGATCTCCTCCGCGACCAAAATCGAGCCGTACATCGCGGGCCCGTAGCCGATCACCGGCAGGAGCTTGCCCATGCGGTGCGTGTGGCGCGTGGGCCCGTAGGCCGGGCAGCCGATCCGTTCGACCAGGCGCGCGAACATCGTCGAGTGACGGCACTCGTCGGCGACCTCGGTCAGCGCGTACTGGGCATGCCGCGTGGTCGGGTCGGTGTTGTAGACCATCTTCACGAGCATCTGCATGAGCAGCAGCTCGAACCACAGGCCGACGGACGCGATCGACGCCAGCTCGTGCTTCGACAGCTCGATGCGCTGCTCCTGCGAGAGCGAGTCGTAGAGAGGCGTGCCGTAGAGCGAAATGCGCTGTTCAGGGATGTAGAAGAGACCGTCGACCAGAGGTGCGGACCAGTCGATGTCCACCTCGGGGTCGTAGAACTTCTCGGCGGACGACTTGAGGAGTCGTTCCGCTGTCTTCTCCCGATCGGCGACCCTCATCGGTTGCCCTCCCCGGTAAGTGTTACTTGAGGTAACGGTTACTTCTGGTAGCGTGCGTCACATGGCACGTACTGTCAAGGGGCCGGACGCGCGACGTGAGCGGTGGAAGGGTCACCGCGAGCAGCGCAGGGCGGAGTTCGTGGAGGCCACGATCGCCGCCGTGGCCAAGAAGGGCCCGGACGTCGGCATGGACGACGTGGCCGCGGAGGCCGGCGTCAGCAAGCCCGTGCTGTACCGGCACTTCACCGACAAGTCCGACCTGTACCTGGCAGTGGGCCAGAAGGCCACCGAACTGCTGATGGACCGCATGGGTCCCGCCCTGATCGCCGACGGCCCGATCCGCGGCCGCATCCTCGGGATCGTCGACGCCTACCTGTCGGTGATCGAGGAGAACCCGAACCTCTACCGGTTCGTCGTGAAGGGGTCCTTCGTGGACCGCCCGGTCGAGAAGGACGTCGTCGCCGAGGACAAGAACCTCATCGCGTCGACCCTCGCCAGGATCCTCGGCGACTACCTGCGTTCCTTCGAGATGGACTCCGGCGGCGCCGAACCGTGGGCGCACGCGCTCGTCGGCATGGTGCAGAACGCGGGCGACTGGTGGCTCGACCGCCAGACCATGTCCCGCACGAACCTCAGCGAGTACCTCACCACGCTGATCTGGCACGCGATCGACGGCCTGCTGCGCTCGGCGGGCGTGCAGGCAGACCCGGCGAAGCCACTGACCCCTCTCCGATTGGTGGATTGATGAGCGAGCACGAGCACGACGAAGAGGGTTACAGCGGCGCCGCCACCCTCGTCTTCGGTTCCGACGAGGTCGCGGTCGAGGTCGACCTGCGGGGCTACTTCCAGCCGATCGACGGCCGCTACCACTGGTACGGGCGGATCAAGAAGCACGACGACGTCACGAGCCGGGTCGAGGGCGGCGCGCGCACCGCGCTGCTGCGCACCCCCACCGGCGAGGCGGAGGGCACGCTCACCGACCAGGACCCGTGGGGCCGTTACCGGGTCGGTGGCGTCTCCACCCCGCCGTACAAGGTCGAAGAACCGGTCGAGCACTAGACCGTCCACCGCAGCGAGAAGGGCCCCGGTCGCGGTGACCGGGGCCCTTCTCAGTGCTGACGACTCAGGCGCCGAACCCGACCTTGCGCGAGTCCTGCGGGCCGATCTCCACGTACGCGACGCGGCCAGCGGGCACGACGAACCGCGCACCCTTGACGTCCACCAGCGACAGCACGCTGGACTTGCCGGACACCGCGTCCGCAACCAGAGTCTCGACCTCGGACGGGTTGAGCTCACTGGTCACGACGAGTTCGCGTCCGCTGTCCGCGACGCCGATCCTGACCTCCACGCTGACCTCCGTGCTCAAGAGAAAAATCTGATCCCGAGCCTACCTAGCCCAGACCCAGCTGCGTCATGCGCCGCGCGTGCGACTGCTGGAGGCGGCGGAACAGCTGACCGATCCCGGCGAGGTCCCCCGAGCCCCGGATGATCAGCTCCGAAAGGCCGTCCCGCTCCGCCACCACGTACTGGGCCTGCGTCAACGCTTCTCCGAGCAGCCGCCGGCCCCACAGCGCCAGCCGGTCGCGCACCCGCGGATCGGACTCGACGGCGGCCAGGACTTCGCGTTCAGCGAACGCCGAGTGACCCGTGTCGGCGAGCACGTGGAGCACCAGTTCCTTGGTCGGCGCGTCCAGCCACTCCGCGATCTCGCGGTAGAAGTCGGCCGCGAGCCCGTCGCCGACGTACGCCTTCACGAGCGACTCGAGCCACGACTTGGGGCTCGTCGACTCGTGGAACGCGTCGAAACCCTTCACGAACGGCCCCATCGCGTCCTCGACGGTGATGCCCTCGGCGGCGAGGTGCTTCTGCAGCAGCGTGAAGTGGCCGATCTCGGCCGCGGCCATCTGCGCGAGAGCCGCGCGCCCCTCCAGCGTCGGCGCCGTGCGCGAGTCCTCCGTCATCCGGTCGAAAGCCGAGAGCTCGCCATATGCAAGCGCTCCCAGAAGATCGACAACACCCTCCGCAACACCCATGAGACCGAACTCTAGTGCGCGCTAGGTGGTCAAATGTGTCTTGCCAGGTAGAATGGGGGCGGACGCCCGGCGTGACGAGTGTGACGACCACGCAGTGGCCCAATTTCTTCTTGGGCAGGCGCCAGAATGGTGCGCGTACACCTTTCCCGCAGCTGCTCATCGAGCGCGGTCGAGAGGCCCGGCCAGGGCTCGTACGCGCTTGGTACGAGAGAGGCTGATCACCCTGACCGCTGAAGTAGAAGCACATCTGGACCCGGTTCTCCTGGAGCACAGCGAGACCGGAGTTCCCGTAGAAGACACGTCGCACCCGTTGCTGGCAGACGCTCCGGTGCAGGCCGAGTCCCCCACGTTCGCCGAGCTCGGCGTTCGTCACGAGATCGTCAAGGCGCTCGGCGAAGCCGGCATCGAGCGCACGTTCGCCATCCAGGAGCTGACGCTCCCGATCGCTCTCGCCGGTGACGACCTCATCGGCCAGGCGCGCACCGGCATGGGCAAGACCCTCGGGTTCGGCGTGCCGGTGCTGCACCGCGTCGACCTGCCCGGCGACGGCACCCCGCAGGCCCTGGTGGTCGTGCCCACCCGTGAGCTGTGCCTCCAGGTCTCGCACGACCTCACCGACGCGTCGAGGCACCTCGGTGTGAAGGTCGCCGCGATCTACGGCGGCATCCCCTACGAGCGGCAGATCGCGCAGCTCCGCAAGGGCGCCGACGTCATCGTCGGCACGCCCGGCCGCCTGCTCGACCTGGCCGAACAGCGCCACCTGGTGCTCGGCAAGGTCCGCATGCTGGTGCTGGACGAGGCCGACGAGATGCTCGACCTGGGCTTCCTGCCCGACATCGAGCGCATCCTGAACATGGTTCCCGACGAGCGGCAGACGATGCTGTTCTCGGCGACGATGCCGGGCCCGATCATCACGCTGGCGCGCACGTTCCTGAACCAGCCGACGCACATCCGTGCGGAGGAGAACGACGCAGGCCAGACGCACGAGAACACGTCGCAGTTCGTCTACCGGGCGCACTCGATGGACAAGCCGGAGATGCTGGCCCGCGCACTGCAGGCCCGTGACCGGGGTCTCACGATGGTCTTCGCGCGCACCAAGCGGACCGCGCAGAAGGTCGCCGACGACCTGACCGAGCGCGGGTTCGCCGCGGCCGCCGTCCACGGCGACCTGGGTCAGGGCGCGCGGGAGAAGGCGCTGCGGGCGTTCCGCGCCGGCAAGGTCGACGTGCTGGTCGCCACCGACGTCGCCGCGCGCGGCATCGACATCGACGACGTGACGCACGTCATCAACTACCAGTGCCCCGAGGACGAGAAGACGTACGTGCACCGCATCGGCCGCACGGGCCGTGCCGGACGCACGGGTGTCGCCGTCACGTTCGTCGACTGGGACGAGACGCACCGCTGGAAGTCCCTCAACGACATCCTGGGCCTCGGCCAGCCGTTGCCGGTCGAGACGTACTCCACGTCGGACCACCTGTACGCCGACCTGGGCATCCCGTCCGGTTCGACGGGCCGGTTGCCGCTGAGCCACCGCACCCGTGCGGGCCTCGACGCCGAAGAGGAGGAGAAGCTCGACACGGGCAAGCGCAAGCGCCGCAGCAGCACCACCAGCAGCGGTGGCAGCAGCCGTCGTACGGGTTCCTCCCCCGCCGGTGCCGAGCAGGTCACGGAGTCGAGCGAGGAGACGAGGCCGAAGCGGTCCCGCTCGCGCACGCGCAGCCGCGCCGGCGTGTCGCAGGAGGGCGAGCAGACGCAGGGGGCTCCCGAAGCCACCGAGAAGTCCGCCTCGGACAAGCCGCGCAGGCGCCGGCGTCGCCGAAGCTCTGCCGAACAGGCCGCTCCTTCGGCAGACTGATCACATGTCGTCCCCCGGTTCCGACGTCACCGACGTCGAGGACGTGCTCGACGAGCCCGCACACGAGGCCGCACCCGTCGCAGAACGTCCTCCCGCCCGGTCCTGGCGCACCCGCGCCGACTTCATCGCGATCGCCCTGATCGCGGTGGTGTCGGTGACGGCGTCCGTGCTGACCTGGGCTTTCAGCGATGCTCGCGCCACGACGTCGGTCACGGGTCCGTCGTCGTGGGAGCCGCTGCCCGAAGTGACCACGCTGCCTCCGTCCCTCGCCGAGGTGTGGCGGGCGAAGAGCGGCGCCTCGCTGTCCCCCGTGGTCGTGCAGACCGCGTCGAAGGACACGGGCGAGGAGAAGCCGTCGACGGTCGTGACCGGCGACGGCGGCGCGGTCCACGGGCGCGACCCGCTGACGGGCGACGTGCGGTGGACGTACGAGCGCGACCTGCCGCTGTGCGTGGTGAGCACGGGCTGGGGCCGGGCGATGGCCCTGTACTCCAAGGGCACGAACTGCTCCGAGCTCACCTCGCTCGACGGCGTGACCGGCGAGCGGCGGGCACAGCGCAACGGCGACGCGGAACCGGGCACGGCACTGCTCAACGAGGGTTCGCACCTGATCACCACCGGCTCGAAGTTCGTCGAGGTCTACCGGCGCGACGACCTGGTGCGCTCGCTCGAGTACGGCGGCCTGCGCGCGATCGTGAACCCGAACAAGCAGCCGCGGGCCGGCTGCACCTACGGCTCGGTCGCCGTCACCACCGGCAGGTTCGCGATGGTCGAACGCTGCCCCGACGACGCGTCGGACCGGGTGACGATCCTCAAGCCGAACCCGGACAAGTCCGACGAGCCCAAGGTGTTCGGCAGCCCCGTCACCGGCGCGAAGAACGTGCAGGTCGTGGCTGTCACCGAGAAGCTCGTCGCGGTGGCGGCACCGGGTCCGAGCCGGTTGCTGATCTTCGACGCGGAGACCGGCAACCAGGTCGGCGAGGCACCGCTCGACGTTCCCGAAGCCGACTTCGCCGAGCCGCCCAGCCACGTCGCGCGCGTCTTCACGACGAAGACGAACGCCTTCTGGTTCACCGGGTCCCGGACGGTGGCGCTCTCGCTGGAGACGCTCACTCCACTGTGGACCGCCGAGGGCACGCTGGGCGCCGGTACGACGCTCGCGGGCCGCGCGGTCATCCCGGTGAAGGAGGGCCTGCGGGTGTACGAGCAGGCCACCGGTGCGGTCGTGGGCACCATCCGGCTGAACCGCGAGGGCCACACCGGCCCTGTGCAACTCGCCACAGCCGGTCCGGTCGTCCTCGAGCAGCGTGGCGAAACCCTGGTCGCGCTGAGATAGTTCAGCTCGTGCACTCGCAGATCAGCCCTCACCGGGCGCAACGCGTCGACCTCCCGGGCCGCTACGGCACGATCGCGGCGCTGCGCGCGCCCGCGCTGGGCGACGACGCGATGCGCACGACCGTGCTGCTCGTGCCGGGCTATACAGGCTCCAAAGAGGACTTCGCGCCGATGATCGATCCGATCGCGGACGCGGGTTTCGAGGTCGTCGCGATCGACCTGCCCGGCCAGCAGGACTCGCAGGGCCCGGACGACGAGGCGCTGTACCGCCCCGGTCCGCTGGGGTCGGTGCTCGCCGAGCTGATCGGCAAGATCGCGGCGGACGGCCGCAAGGTGTTGCTGCTCGGCCATTCCTACGGTGGTCTGGTGTGCCGGGCGGCGGTGTTCGCGGGGGCCCCGGTCGCGGGGCTCACGCTGATGTCGTCGGGCCCGTCCGAACTGCCCGCGGGAGATCGCCGCACGGTGCTGGAGGTCGGCGAGCACGTGCTGGCCGAGCAGGGCGTCGAGGGCACCCAGCGGCTCAACGAGCTGCGGGCGGCGCAGAACCCGGCGTACGCGGTGCTCCCGCGGGAGCTGAAGGACTTCTACCGCACCAGATTCCTCAAGTCGCAGCCCGCGGCGTTGCTCGGCATGGGCAACGGACTGCGCTACGAACCGGACCAGGTCGCGAAGCTGGCCCGCGCGCTGCGTTCGTCCGGCACGCCTTGCCTGGTGGTGTGCGGCGACGCGGACGACGCGTGGACGCCCGCAGCCCAGCGCGACATGGCGGAACGGCTGGACGCGGACTTCGCGGTGCTGCCCGGCGTGATGCACTCGCCGAACACCGAAGCGCCGCTGGACCTCATCGCCACACTGCTGCCGACGTGGCGGGCCTGGCTGAGCTCCTGAAGCCACTCAGCCAGACCGTTCACGGCATCACCAGCTGATCTTGATCTCACCCTCGTGGGTCGCGGAGTGCGGCCACGCGCTGAGCTCGGCCTTGGCGTACGCCGTTCCCCGGAGGAACGCGCGGTTCTGCGCGGTCACGCTGAGCCTGACGGTCTGGAACGCGCCGGTGCAGGTGATGCTCTTCGACGTGCTGCCGGAAGCCACTCCGAGCGGCACCCTCTGGGTGATGCTGAGGTTGATGTACCCCTGCTGCCCGCCGGCCGGGCACGAGAACGTCACGTCGGCCTCGACTGCCGCGCCCGACGCCTTCCGCTTGGCCGGCGACTCGACTCTGACGAGCGCCTGCGAAGGCGACTGCGCGCTCACGTCGGCCATGACCGGCGCGATGGACGCGAGGATCGCACCGCCCGCGACAGCCACGACAGCCGCCGTCTTCCCCGCGGTGAACTTCTTCATGCTGTTGTCCCCTCATTCATTCCATCCTCTGTGGATGGAAACCCCAGACCGGCGCAGAGGCCGGCGACGATCAGCACAGCGGGCAGGTGCCACAGGAAGTCGAAACCGCTGTGCACCAGCACGACGACGACTGCCGCCATCGCTCCCGCCCACAACGGGGTTCCGCGCCCGCGCCACAGGACGGACAGCGTGGCCGCCACCACCCCCAGGGCCAGCACCAGCCCGACGGCCCCCAGTTCGACGAGCACCTGGAGGTACTCGTTGTGCACATAACGCATGACACGGGAGCCTTCGTCGCCCCTGTCGAAGAAAAAAGATCCATTCCCCGGTCCGGCTCCGAGCAACGGCGTCCGGGCGACGAGGTCCAGCGCGGCCCCGGTCGCGCCGGCGCGGTCCGGTGAGCTGAACGAGAACCGCGTGGCCAGGCCGTCGGCGAGGCCGTACCCGGCCACCGCGGCGCCTGCCAGCGACAGCACCGCGACCGGCACCACGAACCGGCCCAGCCTGGGCAGGCCGAGGGTCACCAGCGCTCCGGCGATCAGGCCTGCGACCGCGAGCACGGGCTGCGGTTCGCCGGCCACCCGCATCGACGGGAGCAGGGCACCCACCGCCACCCCGGCCCCGAGCAACGGTGGCAGGGCGGCGGTCAGCGTCTCCTTGACACCCCGGGAAGCACAGAGCACCACCAGGCCCGCCAGCAGTGCGATCACACCGGCCCGGCTCATCGTCGCGCCGATCCCCGCGCACAGCAGGAAACTCGCCACCGCCGTGAGCGGACTCGGCCGCAGGACGAGTGACAACACAGCGGTCGCCGCCATCACCGCCGCGGCCGCGTTCGGGTAGGTCAGGGTCGACCCGGCCCGCAGCAGCCCCTCCGCCACCGTCGACCACGACGGCAGCCGGAACACCACGGCAAGCCACCCGGTGAAGCCGATCAGCGCACCGACGCCGACGATGACGGTGGCGAGCAGCTCGCGCTGGTCGCGATCTGCCTGTGCCGCAACGAGTGCGGCACCGGCGAGCACCACGGCCGCGGCGGCCGGCGGGAGTCCCGACAGCACGTCACCTTCGAGCAGTCCCCGCAGCAGGGCCCACGCCGCGAACGTTCCCCCCAGTGCCACAAGGATGTTCGGCCGCGGACGGACCAGCACGACGGCCAGCACGACGAGCAGCCCCGACAACACACGACCGGGCAGGTAGTACCCGCCCTGCGCGACGACGGCCGCGGCGAACCCCGCGACCACCAGCAACACCGGCACCGGCAACGCGACCGAATCTCGGCGCGCACCAACGACGTCCCCCACGTCCATCGACTTCCCCCAAGGATGATCGAACCGCCTCCCCAAGCGGATCGAGAGCACACTGTAGGTGCAGGAAGGCTGCGGCGGAAGGACGAGTTCCCGTCAGGACAGCAGCACCGCGGTGAACGCGCCGAGCAGCATGAACGGCCCGAAGGGCAGCGCGCTCTTGAGCGTGATCCTCCGCAGTAGCAACAGGACCAGCGACACGAGGGCCGACAGGACGAACGCGAGAGCCGCGCCGACCAGCAGCACCGGCCAGCCGAGCCACCCGAGCGCCATCCCGACGACCCCGGACAGCTTCACGTCGCCGAAACCCATCCCGGCCGGGTTGAGGAACTCCAGCACGCGGTAGGCGAACGCGAGCGCGAGCCCGCCCAGCACCGCCCGGCCGAGCGCGCCGAACGTGCCGCCGGTCAGCGCGGCCAGGGTGAGCAGGGCCAGCACCAACGGGTACGCGGGCAGCGTGAGCACGTCCGGCAGTCGTTGCACGGCCGTGTCGATGAACGCCAGCGCGACGCCGACGGCCCCCAGGTACGCGAACGCGAGCAGTTCGGCCGAGCCCGCGAACTTGGTCGCGAGCACGGCGAGAACCGCCGCCGACACCAGCGGCAGTGCGATGCCGGTGGGCGTGAACCGGCCGACCAGCCCGCGCAGCGCGACAGCCGAGGCGAGCCCGCCCAGGGCACCGCCGGCGGCCCAGAGAACCATCATGCGGCCGACGGTAGAGCGCGTACGATCGCGACGGAACGTGACGGCGGCAGGTCTGGCCGAGTGGTCTACGGCGTGTCCCCCTGTCGGCCGACAACGTCCTCCGATCTGCGGTTTCGTTACACCTCATCGCCCGATACCGGCGGTCGTCCCCCATCACGCAGAGTTGCGGCGTCCCGACTTGGACCTCACATCCCTCAGGAGACCGCCATGCTCAGCTTCCTCAGCTACGTGCAGACGTTCCTCACCCGCACCAAGCGCGAAGACGACGACAGAGGCGCGACCGCCGTCGAGTACGGCCTCATGGTCGCCCTGATCGCGATCGTGATCATCGCCGGTGTGACCGCGGTCGGCGTCAACCTCCTGGCGCTGTTCAACCAGATCGCCGGCGAGCTCATCTGACCGGTCGCGACTTCACTGATGGCTGAAGTCTCCTGTTCCCGCGTGGCCGGCGCTCCCCTCCGCCGGCCACGCGCCTTCCTCCGGAGCGGTCATGACGAACCTTGCTCGCGATCGCGGCGCGACCGCTGTCGAAGTCGCCCTCCTGATGCCGATCGTGCTCGTCCTCGTGATGGGCATCGTCGACTTCGGCTGGGCCGTGCGCGCCCAGATCACCCTGACGCAGGCCGCCCGCGAAGGCGTCCGGGTCGCCGCGCTGGGCCAGCCCGATCCGGGCGGCCGCGCGGTGCTCGCCGCGACCGGTCTCGACGGGGTCGACGTCGCGGTCGACGCCTGCCCGGCAGGCGGGACCCCCGGAGAGGACAGCGCCGAAGTGACGGCGACCCACACCTACACCTTCATCACGCCGATCGGCGGACTCGCCGGACTGTTCGGCGGCGGTGGCTTCGGAGCCCCGATCTCCCTGAGCGCCACGGGGGTCATGCCATGTGGATGAGGACGGACGACGACCGGGGAGCGCTCGGAGTGCTCTTCGCCATCCTGCTCGGGTTCGGCGTCCTGCTCGGCATGGGCGCCGTCGTGATCGACGTCGGCTTCCTCTACGAGGAGCGGGCCGAGCTGCAGAACGGTGCCGACGCGGGCGCGATCGCCGTCGCCCAGACCTGCGCCGGCGAGCCCTGCCTGGTGAACAAGTCCAACTACTTCGCCAACCACAACGCGAAGGACGGCGCGTCCACTGTGGACGCCGTGTGCGGGCACGACGAGGGTGGCGTGCTGCCCTCGTGCCCCGCGGCGACCGGCGCGATGACCGACTGCCCCGCGAAACCCGCCGCCGGCGTCGAGTACGTGGACGTGCACACCTCCACGCAGACCTCCGGCGGTGGCACCCTGCTCCCGCCCATGTTCGCCCGGTCGTTGCTGGACAACGGCTCCTACCAGGGCTCCCGGGTCGCTGCCTGCGCCCGCGCGAGGTGGGGTCCGCCGGCGACCGCGGCGAAGTTGATGGCGATGACGATCTCGTGGTGCGAGTGGGACCAGGCGACCTCGAGCGGCTCGAACTTCGGCCCGGAGCCGCCCGCGACACCACCGTTGTCCGTGCACCGCGTGCTGAAGCTCCACACCACCGGCGGCACGGCCTGCCCGAGCGGCCCGGCGGGCTCTGACGGTCCCGGCATGTTCGGCTGGGTCGACGGCACCGGCTGCTCGGTCGACATCACGAACAACACCTACAGCGCGGACACCGGCGCCTCGGCCGGCAGCGACTGCAAGACCGCGCTCGCCGACGCGTACTCCTCCCGGCGCAAGGTCTTCCTCCCGATCTACACCAACGTCACCGGTACCGGCACCGGCGGCACGTACGCGCTGGCGGGCTTCGCGGGGTTCGTCGTCACCGGCTACTGGCTGCCCGGTGCGAGCCAGAAGGACTGGCTGACGAACAAGAACGAGTGCAAGGGCTCGGACAAGTGTGTCGCGGGCTACTTCGTCGAGGGCCTCATGCCCAGCACCGGCACCATCGGCGGCCCCGACCTCGGTGCCCGCATCGTCCAGCTCATCGGCTGAAATCCAGGAGTCGTCATGAAGAACCGCGCATTCGTCATCGTCCTGGCGGTGTTGCTGGCCGTCTGCGGCAGCGCCGGGGTGTTCCTCTACGTCCGCAGTGCCGACACCCGCGCGATCGCGGGCCAGCAGGCCGTGACGGTCCTCGTCGCGAAGGAACGCATCCCCGCCGGCACGAGCGCCGACTCGCTGAAGGACCTCGTCGAGCAGCAGCAGATGCCCAAGAGCACCGTGCCGGAGAACACCATGTCCGAAGTGGACGCGTCGGTGGCGAAGCTCGTGACGTCGTCGGAGATCCCCGAGGGCCAGCTGCTCACCAAGGCGCTGTTCACCGAGCAGGCGTCGCTGGCCAAGGGGATCTCGATCCCGGACGGCCTGATCGCGGTGACCGTGCCGACCGAGGCCTGGCAGCGCGCGGGCGGGCTCATCCAGAAGGGCTCGAAGGTCGCGGTCTTCGACACCTTCACCGTGATGGACGGCAAGGGCAACACCCCGGCGGGCGACGGGCTCTCCAAGCAGTACGAGCGGAACCAGTCCACCCGGCTGCTGCTGACCGGCCTGGAGGTCCTCTCCGTCGTCGACGAGAAGAAGGCGGCCGAGGACGGCGACGTCGGCAAGGCGATCGTCACGGTCGCGGTGAAGCAGGCCGACGCGGAGAAGCTCATCCACGGCCAGCAGACGGGAACGCTCTACTTCGCACTGCTCGGCGGCAAGTCCGAGATCGCGCCCGGCAACGGCGTCGACAACCGCTCCCTGTTCGGAAACTGAGGCGTGCCATGACGATCCTGTGCGAACCGGCCGCGCTCGCCGGACAGCTGTCCCCCGCGCTCGGCGGTGACGTCCGCGCTGCGGAGACCCTCGGCGAGGCCTCGCGGTTGCTCGCCTCAGACCCCCTGGAAAGCCTCGTCGTCATCGGTTCGGCCGTCGGCCTGGACGAGGCACTGGCGTTCACCGCGGGCCTGCGGGTCGAACGCCCGTCGGCCGGCGTGGTGCTGCTGCGCGACGTGCTCGACGTCGCGGTGCTGACCCGTGCGCTGCGAGCCGGGGTGCGGGAGGTCGTCGCGCGGGACGACCTCGCCGCGCTGGTGGATGCCTGCACGCGGTCACGGGCCCTGTCCTCGCAGGTCACCGGGGTGCCGTTGCCCCGGGCCGACGAGGGCCGGAACGGCCAGGTGCTCACGGTGTTCGCCGCGAAGGGCGGGTGCGGCAAGACGACGCTGGCGGTGAACCTGGCCGCGTCGCTCGCGGCCGGTGGTGAGAGGTCGGTCTGCCTGGTGGACCTCGACCTCTCGTTCGGCGACGTCGGCATCTGCCTGCGGGCGGAGCCGGTCCGCACGATCGTGCACGGGCTCGGGATGGTCGGCCACGTCGACGCGGCCGGGGCGTCGTCGCTGCTCACGGCGTGCCGGCCGGGGCTGAGCGCGTTGCTCGCGCCGGTCGAGCCCGGCGACGCGGAACGGATCCCGGCGGCGCTCGTCGGCGAACTGCTGGAGGTGCTGCCCAGGATGTTCGACTTCGTCGTCGTGGACACGCCGTCCGCGTTCAGCGAGCACGTGCTGGCCGCAATGGATGCCTCGCACCACCACGTGCTGCTGACCACGCCGGACGTGCCGGCGCTGAAGAACCTGCGCGTGACGCTGGACATGCTGGACCTGCTCTCCTACGCGCACGACATCCGGTCGGTCGTGCTCAACAGGTCCGACGCGAAGGTCGGGCTCTCGATGGACGACATCGACCGCGTGGTGCGCAGCGACATCCGCGCGCACGTGCCGTCCAGCCGCGACGTCCCGATCTCGGTCAACAAGGGCAACCCGATCGTGCTCGACCTGCCCAGGCACCCGGTCAGCGAGGCCGTCTCGCGGTTCGCCCGCGAGCACGTGCTCGCCGAGCCCGTCGCCGCCGCCAGGCCCTCGAAGAGGTGGTTCCGATGAGCCTGGCCAACCGCATCGCCGCGCAACGGGAATCGTCGTCACCGACGCCGCCGTTGCGTCGCCAGAGCCGCGCCGCCGACCCGTTCGCCGAGGTCAAACGCAGCGTGCACGCCGGTCTGCTGGAAGTGCTGGGCCCCAAGCTCTACGACGCGCACCTCGACCAGCGCGAGCTGGAGACCCGTGTGCGCCAGACGTTGCAGGCGGTGCTGGAGCGCGACGAGACGCCGTTGACCAACGCCGACCGCGCCCGCATCGCGCTGGAGGTGCTGGACGAGATCCTCGGCCACGGGCCGCTGGAGCCCTACCTCCGCGACCCCGGCATCTCCGAGATCATGGTCAACGGGTTCGACCAGATCTACGTCGAACGGGCCGGGCGCCTGGAACCGGTGCCCGTGGCGTTCGCGGACGAGTCGCATTTGCGCCGCACCATCGACAAGATCGTCGCCAAGGTCGGGCGCCGGGTCGACGAGGCGTCCCCGATGGTCGACGCGCGCCTGCCCGACGGCAGCCGCGTCAACGCCGTCGTGCCACCGATCGCGCTGGACGGCTCGGTGCTGACGATCCGCAAGTTCGCCGCCGACCCGTTCACCGTCGACGACCTGGTGGGCTTCGGCACGCTGACGTCCGCGACGGCGTACCTGCTGCAGTCGTGCGTGCAGGGGCGGCTGAACGTCCTGATCGGTGGCGGCACCGGCTCGGGCAAGACGACGTCGCTGAACGTGCTGTCGTCGTTCGTGCCCGCGGACGAGCGCATCGTCACCATCGAGGACGCCGCCGAGCTGCAGCTGCGCCAGGACCACGTGCTGCGCCTGGAGGCCAGGCCGCCGAACGTGGAGTCGCGTGGCGAGGTGGCCGTGCGGGACCTGGTGCGCAACGCGTTGCGCATGAGGCCCGACCGGATCATCGTCGGCGAGGTCCGCGACGGCGCGGCCCTGGACATGTTGCAGGCCATGAACACCGGCCACGACGGCTCGATCACCACCGTGCACTCCAACTCGCCGCGCGACTCGTTGTCCCGGCTGGAGACGATGGTGCTGATGGCGGGCGTGGACCTGCCGGCGCGGGCGATCCGCGAGCAGATGGCGTCCGCGATCGACCTGATCGTGCACCAGTCGCGGCTCAAGGACGGCACGCGGCGGATCACCCACATCACCGAGGTCGTCGGGATGGAGGGTGAGATCGTGACGCTGCAGGACATCTTCACGTTCGACTTCCACGCCGGGGTCGACGAGCGCGGCTTCTACCGGGGCGCGCTGCAGTCGACCGGGTTGCGGCCGCACTTCGTGGAGCGGTTGCGCGATCGTGGCATCGACGTTCCGCCGCACCTGTTCGGAGGTGGTCCGCGATGACCCGCGTGGTGGCCGGTTTCGTCGCCGGCGTGCTGCTGACGTTCGTGTTCGGCGCCTTCGCCTCCGCCGCACCGACTCGCGGGGTCGTGGTGCTGCTCGACACCAGCGGGTCGATGGCACCGGACCGGATCGTCGTCGCACGGCAGGCGATCTCGACGTACGTGTCGTCGTTGCCCGCCGACGTCCAGGTAGGGCTGGTGGCGTTCGCGTCGCGGCCTTCGCTGGTACTCGCGCCCACCGCGGACCGAGCCGCCTTCTCCGGTGCGCTGAACTCGTTGCAGGCCAAAGGTGACACGTCGTTGTTCGACGCGGTGCCGGTCGGGCTGTCGGCGTTGCGGGGCATCTCAGAACGGCGGATGGTGATCGTGTCCGACGGCGAGGACACCGTCTCCCGTTCCACTGTGGACGCTGCCGTCTCCGCGGTCGCGTCCGCCGGTGTGCCGGCCGACGTGATCGGCTTCCAGTACAGCGACGAGGCCCTGCGCCGGATCTCCGCCGCTGCCGGAGGACGACTGCTGACCGCATCCGACGCGCCTGCCCTGGCGGCCGCGTTCGCCGCGCTGACCGTGCCGGCCCCGGTCACCGCCGCACCTTCCGTCGCCGCTCCCGCACCCCTGCCCGCCGTCGCACCTGTTCCGGCTCCCGGGCAGAACTGGGTGGCCTGGGTGTTGGTCGTGGGCACGTTCCTCGTCGTGTTCCTCGTCGTGATCATGTTTCTGGTGCCGCGCCGGTCCGCCGCCGGACGCAGGCTGGAACAGCACCTGGGGCACTACGGGGCGCAGGAACCCGTCGCACAGGAGGAAAGCCAGGCCGCGCAGACCGCCGTGGTCTGGACGCGCCGGGTGATGAGCGACGACGGTGCCGCCCGCCTCGCCGACCGGCTCGACCTGGCCGGCATGAAGGCGAGCCCCGCCGAGTGGACCCTGCTGCGGCTCTGCGCCGGTGCCGGGCTCGCCGCGCTGCTGACGTTGCTGACGACGTGGTGGATCGGCGTGCCGCTGGGCTTGGTGCTCGGCTGGCTGCTGGCGGCGCTGGTGGTGCGGGCGCGGGCCTCGAAGCGCCGTGCCGCGTTCGCCGACCAGCTCCCGGACGTGCTGCAGCTGGTCGCGAGCTCGCTGCGGTCCGGTTTCTCGCTGGCGCAGTCGATCGACGCCGTCGTCCGCGACGACACCCAGCCCACCGCGGGCGAGTTCTCGCGCGCGCTGGCCGCCACCCGGATCGGTGCCGAACTGGAGGACGCGCTCGACCGCGTGGCCGCCCGGATGCGCAGCGCCGACCTCACGTGGGTGGTGATGGCGATCCGCATCCAGCGCCAGGTGGGCGGCAACCTCGCCGAGGTGCTGATGAACACCGTCTCCACCATGCGCGACCGTTCGCAGACGTTCCGGCACGTCCGCGCCCTGTCCGCGGAAGGCCGCCTGTCGGCGTACGTCCTGGTCGGGCTGCCGATCTTCCTCGCGGGGTTCCTGTTCTGGTTCCGCGCGGAGTACATGCGGCCGCTCTACACGACGTTGATCGGCGTCGTGATGCTCTCGTGCGCCGCCGTCCTGGTCGTGCTCGGCTCGTTGTGGATGCGCAAGCTCGTGCGCGTGGAGGTGTGACATGGCGCTGTACCTCGGTGTTGGCTGCCTGCTGCTCGCGGTGTTCCTCGGTGCTTTCGCACTCGTGGTGAAGCCACGCGTCACTGCCGCCGGTTCCCTCGCGCTGATCGAGACGAGCTACTCGGCCGCCGTGACGGCGAAGCAGGACGTGGTCGTCTCGCCGGGCTGGTTGCGGTCGATCGCACTGCGGCTGTCCCCGGCCGGTGTCGCGTCGGGGCTGCAACGCCGCCTCGACCTCGCGGGCAACCCCGCCACGTGGACGCCGGACCGCGTGCTGGCCGCCAAGGGCCTGGGGCTGCTGCTCGGTCTCGGGCTGGGCGGTCTGCTCGGCGCGCGTTCGGTGGGCTGGCTCGTCGCCGGCCTCGTGCTGGGCGCGGTGTTCGGCTTCTTCCTGCCCGACCTGCTGCTGCTCAACGCGGGCCAGAAGCGCCAGGAGCTGATCCGCCGCGCGCTGCCCGACGCGCTGGACATGCTCACCGTGTGCGTGGAAGCGGGTCTCGGCTTCGACGCGGCCATGGCCCAGGTGGCCCGCAACACCTCCGGCCCGCTCGCCCAGGAATGCGTCCGCGTCCTGCAGGAGATGCAAATAGGCAAGTCCCGCAACGAATCCCTGCGGGCCCTGACCCTGCGCACCACCGTCGCCGAGCTCCGCGCGTTCGTCTCGGCTTTGGCCCAGGCAGGTGAACTGGGTGTCCCGATCGCGTCCGTGCTGCGCGAACAGGCCCGCGAGATGCGCCTCCGCCGCCGGCAGCGTGCCGAGGAGCAGGCCCAGAAAGTCCCGGTGAAGATCCTGTTCCCATTGATCACATGCCTGTTCCCGGCCATGTTCGTGATCATCATCGGTCCCGGCGCCATCAGCATCGCCCGCGTGCTGATGAACCTGTAGGTCCTGTCCTCTGAGGACGGAAGACTCCGTTACTCCCTTCGATGTAACCAATTGGTACGTGCGACCGACATGCGGGTTGAACCTTCAGTGAGAGGGGCGGCTCGTGGGAACCAAAGTCGTCGTCGTCGACGGACACGCACTCACCCGCTTCGGCCTGAGAATGCTCGCCGCCACGAGCAGCGACCTGGAGGTCGTCGACGAGGCGGGCACGGCGGCCGAGGCCCCCGCGATCATCGCCGCGGCCTCTCCGGCCGTGGTCACCGTGGCGGTGGGCCTGCCGGACGGCAACGGCCTGCGCCTGGCCCGCGAACTGCGCGACCGCTACCCGCTACTGGGCATAGTCGTCCTGACCTCGCACGGCGAGGACGACGTGCTCTTCCGCGCACTGGAGACCGGCGCCTCGGCGTTCGTGGGCAAGTCCGCACCCGTCGAGGAGATCCTCTGCGCGATCCGCCACGCGTCCGTGGCGGCCTTGTCGTTCACCGCCACCGGCCTCGCCACGGCCATGGCCCGCCGCCACACCGCCCACCTGCTGCTGAGCCCGCGCGAACGCGAGGTGCTCAACCTCCTGGGCGAGGGCGTGTCGATCCCGGCGATCGCGCGAACCCTGTTCGTCTCGCCGTCGACGGCCAAGACCTACGTCTCACGCCTCTACGAGAAGCTGGGCGTCTCCAACCGCGCCCAGGCCCTGATGACGGCCCTGCGCATCGGCCTCATCCACAGCGACGCCGCGACCGCCTGAACCGCCCGGTCCCCACCGGCTCAGGCCCACCAGAACGTCCACAGCGTCGCGGCGCTCACCACGAGCACCACCAGCGACGCGACCGGCGCCTTCCAGTCCGCGTACCGGTCGGCCACGATCTGCCCGGCGACCACGAGCAGCGCCGCCACCACGTGCGCGACGACGGACAACGTCCCAGGTCCAGGCAGATCACGGGAGTTCGCGTAGAACTGGACGCCGATGTTCCCCAGAGCGAGCAGCACCATTCCCACCGCGAGTACTCCGCTCACGGCGCGCAGGAATCCGTAGGTCCGCGACGGTCGCTTCGCTGCTTCGACGTCCACTCCAGCCACCCTACGGGTCCACGGATGCGCAGGCAGTCATGCCCCGGACGGCCCAGGGCGCGTCCCGTAAGTCTCGTCCGCGACAGTCGCGGCCGAGGGCCCCGGAGGCGGAAGCCGCACCTCGGACACCTTCACGGCGCCAGCAACGCCCAGGGGTCCAGCGAAGGCGCCGCCGCCTGCCCCTCCGCACAACTGCGCCGGAAGTCGCACCACTGGCACTGCCGCCCGGTCACCGCCGGGAACAGGACCTCCTGGTCCCCACCGGCCTTCAGGGTCTCCGTGGCCAGGTCGATCTCGTCCGCGGCCTCCTCCGCCCGCCGCACGTGCCGCGCCAGCGACTCCTCCGTGTGCTCCCACTCCGCGATCGACCCGGACGGCAGGTGGTGCAGCTCGACCTTGCGGCACGGCTTGCGCAACGTCCGCCGGGCCGCGAGCGCGTACAGGGCCAGCGCCTGCGAACCACGGGCGTCGTCGGACGTCAGGACGTGACGGCCGGTCTTGTAGTCGACGATGACGAGCTCACCGTCGCGGGAGTCGATGCGGTCGACCCGGCCCTCGGCCACGATGCGGTCGGTCGGCGACGACACCCAGCGCTCCACGCCCAGCGGTTCGAAGTCGACGTCCAGCGCCGTCACGTAGTCGTGGACCCAGCCCTGGGCTCGGGTGCGGTACTCGGTGGCCTGGTCGACGTCGCGAAAGCCCTCGGACTTCCACTGCCGGTTCAGCAGCGCCACGGCCTGGTCCGGGGTGCGGCGGTCGGGCGGCAGGTCGAACAGTGCCTTCAGCGCGTTGTGCACGACGGCGCCGAGGGTGTTGTGCGCCCACGCGCCGCCCCTGGGTGGTGAAGGCCGGTCCAGGTACGTCATCCGGAAGCGGCGCGGACAGCTCGTCCACGTCGACAGCTTCGCGGGCGTGACGCGCACGAGCTTGCGGGGTGCCGCGGTGCCGAAGTCGAAGCCGAGTTGTTCCACCCCAACCAAGTTACTCAGGCACCCTGACAGTTTTCGATGGCCCCTGCTCCGCAGATGGCGGCGAGTTCGTCGGGAAGTCGGTCGCTACATTTCCGGGCATGGAGATCTGGCACAACCCGCGCTGCTCCAAGAGCCGCGCCGCCAAGCAACGCCTCGACGACGAGGGCGTCGACTACACCGAACGCCGCTACCTCGACGACGCGCCGTCAGCCGAGGAGCTCGACCACGTCCTGAAGCTGCTCGGCAAGGAGCCGTGGGAGATCGCGCGCACCAAGGAAGCCGCCTACCCGAAGCTGCTCGAACACGACCGCGCGAAGTGGATCGCGCACATGGTCGCCAACCCGAGCCTGATCGAGCGCCCGATCATCATCGACGGGGACAAGGCCCACATCGAGCGCTAGACACCGGACGAGATGAAGCCCTGCACGGACGACGCGACGAGCTGCACGGCGATCGCGGCCAGCAGCAGACCGGCGATCTTGGCCATCAGCAGGATCCCGCTCTCCTTGAACACCTTGATCAGCAGGCCGGCGGACCGCAGCGTCCCCAGCAGCACGAGGTGCACGGCCACGATCGCCGCGGCCAGGGCCAGGTAGGAGCCCCAGTCGCCGTTCGCCTGGCGCACGAACACGATGGTCGCGGCGATGGCACCAGGTCCGGCCAGCAGTGGTGTGCCCAGCGGTACGAGGGCGATGTTGACGTCCTCGACCTCGGGGTGGTTGGTCGCGCCCTTGCCCGTCAGCAGGTCGAGTGCGATCAGCAACAGCAGCAGCCCGCCCGCGCCCTGCAGGGCGGGGATGCCGATGTGCATGTACGCCAGGATCGAGTTGCCGGCCACCGCGAACAGCGTGATCACCAGGAACGACACCAGCACGCCCTGCCGCGCCGCGGACTTGCGGGCCTCGCGCGACTTGCGGCCGACCAGCCCGAGGAAGACCGGCACGGTCCCGGGCGGGTCCATGATCACCAGCAGCGTGATCGAGGCCTCGATGAAGAGCCGCAGGTTGAACACGAGAACACCGCCCTATCCCACGAGGATCTTGCAGCCCGTCGCCCTCTCGGCCAGAGCATCCAGCATCTCCGGCGCCGTCGTCTCCGCGCCGAGCCGCACCGTCTTGTTCGTGCCGTGGTAGTCACTCGACCCGGTGACGATCAGGCCCAGCGAGTCGGCCAGCGACCGCAACGACCGCCGCGTCTCCTGGTCGTGGTCCGGGTGGTCCACCTCGACGCCGAAGAGGCCGGCTGCGGCCAGCGAGCGGACGACGGAGGGCGCCACGACGGGGCCGCGGGAGCGGGCGAAGGGGTGGGCCAGCACGGTGACGCCGCCGGCCTCGGTGATCATCTCGATCGCGCGCTCGACGGGGGTGTCGGTGCGGCCGACGTAGTACTGGCCGCCGGTCAGGAACGTCGCGAACGCCTCGTCGACCGACGTCACCACGCCGGCGCGGATCAGCGCCTGGGCGAGGTGCGGGCGTCCGGCCGGCGCGTCGAACGGCAGGCGGGACATCAGGTCGACCGGGTCGATGGGGAAGCCGTCGGCCCGCATCATCTCGGCCATCTTCTGCAGCCGCTGCCGCCGCTCCTCACGCAGGCGCGACTGCTCCTTCATCAGCATGGCGTGCGTCGGGTCGTACAGGTACGCCAGCAGATGAACGGTGATGGTGTGGCCGTAGCCGTCGGCCGACGAGCACGACAGCTCGGCGCCGCGCACCAGCCTCAGCCCGGACGGCAGCGCCGCCTCGGCCTCGGCCCACCCGGCCGCCGTGTCGTGGTCCGTGATGGCCACCGCGTCGAGTCCCGCGAGGGACGCGGCCCTCACCAGGTCGGCGGGGCTGTCGGTGCCGTCGGACTCGGACGAATGGGTGTGCAGATCGATGACCACGTCGTCCAGTGTGGACGACGTGGCGAACGATCCGTGTTACGGGACCATCTTCTTCCCGCGCGCCGCGCGCTGGGCCTTGATCATCGAGAACCGCTCGGCCTGTGCCTTCTTGTCGCCGAAGGTCAGCTCCGAGATGGCGTCGTAGACCTCTTCGGGGTTCGGCAGGAACTCCAGGCGGTTCAGCGCCTGGATCTGTCCCGCCGACTCCACGATGAGCGTGCCGTAGCCGAACATGCGTCCGCCCACGGTGCGCTCGTAGGTGAGGTCGGTGACCTTGGTGATGGGCATCATCGCGACCTTGGTCTCGAAGACGCCCGAGGTCAGCATGAAGCGCTTGTCGGTGACGACGATGCGCTCCACCCACCACTCGATGATGAAGTACGCAACGCGCAGCAACACCAGCAGAGCCCCGTACCAGAGCACGTTC
Source organism: Lentzea californiensis (assembly GCF_024648825.1). Taxonomy (GTDB): domain Bacteria; phylum Actinomycetota; class Actinomycetes; order Mycobacteriales; family Pseudonocardiaceae; genus Lentzea; species Lentzea californiensis. The sequence continues at coordinate 1,948,258 of NZ_JANBBE010000001.1, read as the reverse complement.
TGCAGCAGGCTCGCGTCCGCCGGGAGCAGGTACGAGATCATCATGAAGCCGGCGAGCAGCGCCGCCGCCTCCAGCACGTCCCAGATCAGGTAGGACCAGTGCCTGCGCACACGGATGACCCGACGCTCGCTCGGGAGCAGGTAGTCGTCCGGATCACGTGGTGCGAACATGCGCTACCAGCCTTTCCTGGTACCAGGCAGTGCCCTGTCTGACCTGCTCCCGCCACCCGGCAGGTGGCTGGTACCCAGACTAGAAGACGGAGCGCACGAACGTGATCAGCGCCTCGGCCGCGGTTCGCAGCGAGTTGAGGATGTTCTGCACGAGTTGAGCCGCCTGCTGAGGCTCCGCGATCAGGAAGAACAACAGCAAGGCGATTCCAGCGAAAGTGAGAATTTTCTTCAAGTTCACGGTGTCCACCCCGTCCGCGTCGCACCCGTTTGGCGCCGTTCGTGACCGTTGTACAGCACGATTCAGCGCCTTGGGAGATTTGTACCGCAGCCGGGGTAGCGGACAGCACCGCCGATCCGGTGTGACTACGCTTCGTGATCGTGACGCCCAGCAGCAAGCGCACGATCCGTTGCGTCGGAGCCGTCGTTCATGACCCGAACGGGCGACTACTGCTCGTGCGACGCGCCAATCCACCTGGTGAGGGCCTGTGGTCGGTACCAGGTGGGCGCGTGGAGGCCGATGAGACGGATGAGGCGGCCGTGACTAGGGAACTAGCCGAGGAGACGGGACTCTGCGTCACCGTCGGACGCCTCGTCGGCCACGTGGAGCGACCGGCCACGAACGGGGTTTTCCTGATCTTCGACTACGAATGCCAGGTCACGTCGGGTGTGCTCCGAGCGGGCGACGACGCATCGGATGTCGCTTGGGTCGACCGTGCGACCTTGGACACACTTCCGACCACCGACGGGCTCGTGGAAGCGCTCTCCGAGTGGAACTGCCTGCCCAGGGCCTGATCAGGGTTCACGCGTTAGGGGCGGGCCCTCAACGCCAAACGAGACGTTGCCCGTGGGCCTCGGTGGTCGCCAGTGTGGTCGTCTCCACGCCTGACTCACCGACTCGGATGAGGCGCAGCTCACCGGCCTCGTGAGCGGCCCACCAGACAGGTCTGCCCAAAGCCGACAACGCGGGCACGAGGTCGAGGCCGGACCCGCTCGTGATGACGACGAGCGGTGCGTCGATCGGCTCGACCGCCTTGGCCAGGTCCGCGACCGGGTCGCCGGCCACCAGGCGCGGCGGGTTCTTCCGCAGCACCCCGCACGCCACCCCGAACAGGCGCAACTTCTCCGGCTGGTCGGCCCACACGCAGGCCTCCAGCCACGCGTAGGCGTCCTCGTCGGCCAGGTCGGCGGGCGCGACCCCGATGCCCGCCTTCGCGGCCACCTTGATCGTCTTGGGCAGCTTCGGCAGCACGGCGCCGGGCGCGAGCTCCAGCGAGCAGTGCAGCCCCAGCGCGGCCTTGGCCGGTCCGGCGACGAGCTGGCCGGCCTCCGCGGTCTGGTAGCGGTACGAGTACTGGTCGAGCCCGAGCAGCAGACCGGCCGTCGTCGCGGCCTCCACGAGCCCGATCGGCCCGCCCGCCTGCTTCGCCGCGGCCACGACGGCCGGGTAGAGCAGGGCCGCGCGCCGCACCTCGTTGGTCTGGATCACCTGCGAGCTCACCAGCGCCCGCACGCGGTCGCCGCGTTCCAGCAGGAAGTCCCGGAACAACGGCCAGGTGCTCTCGTCCGCGCCGTACGTCCCGCCGAGCGACGGGTAGTAGTTCGAGAGCTGGTGGAACGGCTCGGCCTGCACCAGCCGGTGCGCCGCCGCCAGCAGGAGCTCGCCCGTGGCGTTGTCCTCGCTGGCGGCGGTCAGCAGGTCGGCGACCTCCGGATCGGCGGCAGCACGTGACGCGAGGTGCTCGTAGAGCGGCGATGTGGCCGCTGCTTCCTCCGCGAACGCACGCAGACGTTGCTGTGCCAGGTCCAGAGACGTCACGTCACTTCCCCAAAACTAGTTGGACACCGGTTCAGGCCGTCCCGGCTGCTCGCCGCCGCGGGCCTCGCCGTAGGACTGCTTCGGCACCATGACCTTGCGCCTGAAGATGCACACGACCGTGCCGTCCTGCTTGTAGCCGCGAGTCTCCACGTAGACCACGCCCCTGTCGTCCTTCGACTTGGACGGCGTCTTGTCGAGCACCTCGGTCTCACCGTAGATCGTGTCACCGTGGAACGTCGGCTTCACGTGCCGCAGCGACTCGATCTCCAGGTTGGCGATCGCCTTGCCGGAGACGTCGGGCACGGACATGCCCAGCAGCAACGAGTAGATGTAGTTGCCGACGACGACGTTCTTGCCGAAGTCCGTCGTGTTCTCCGCGTAGTTCACGTCCATGTGGAGCGGGTGGTGATTCATCGTGAGCAGGCAGAACAGGTGGTCGTCGTACTCCGTCACCGTCTTACCGGGCCAGTGCTTGTAGACCGCTCCGACCTCGAACTCCTCGTAGTACCGACCGAACTGCACCGCGCCTCCAACTACGTGTGATCGAGATCTGACTCAGGTGGGGAGACAGTCTTCACACGGAGGGAGTACCCTCGGCAACCGGTGTGTGAGGATTTCCACCACCAGTGACTTCGCCCCGAGGAGGTGAGGACCCCTAAATGAGCAAGGACCCCCACCCTGCCAGTACCAAGCGCGTCCTCACCGAGGTGGCCTGCTAGATCGTTCTAGTTCGCTGAGTCTCCACCGGTAGGACGCCCGTCGTGCTTTTCGTGCACTTCGACGACGTGTGGCCCTGGAGGAACTCACCATGCCCAGCCTGCCCTCGATCCGCGGACGCGGCGCCCAGCAGCGCCCTGCGCCGCGCATCGCCGTGCCTGTGTCGCACTACGTGGTCGACTGCGCGGTCTACGTCGATGGCAAGCGCTTGCCCGGCCGGTGGACGCACACCGACGCCGTCAAAGAGGTCAGCAAGCGCAAGGACGGGTTCGTCTGGATCGGACTGCACGAGCCCGACGCCGAGCAGATAGAGGGCATCGCCGAGACGTTCGGGCTGCACGAGCTCGCGGTCGAGGACGCGGTGCACGCGCACCAGCGCCCGAAGCTGGAGCGGTACGACAACACGCTGTTCATGGTCTTCAAGACCGTCCGCTACGTGACCAACGAATCCCCCGACACCGCCAACGAGATCGTCGAGTCCGGCGAGATCATGGTGTTCCTGGGCAAGGACTTCGTCATCACCGTGCGGCACGGCAACCACTCCGGGCTCTCCAAGCTGCGGCACGTGCTGGAAGCCGACCCGGAGCGCCTGGAGATCGGCCCGTCCGCGGTGATGCACGCGATCGCCGACCAGGTCGTCGACAACTACCTCGAGGTCACCGACCACATCGAGGCCGACATCGACCGCATGGAGGAACGGGTCTTCGCGCCGCGCACCGAGGTGAGCGCGGAGCAGATCTACATGTTCAAGCGCGAGGTCGTGGAGCTGCGCCGCGCGGTGATGCCGCTCGCGAACCCGTTGCGCCGCTTGGCGGAGGGCTACACGCCGCTGATCCCCGAGCAGGTGCGCGCGTTCTTCCGCGACGTCGACGACCACCTCACCGAGGTGTCCGAGCGCGTCATCGCGTTCGACGAACTGCTGACGACGCTGGTCGACGCGACGCTCGCGAAGATCACGCTGCAGCAGAACACCGACATGCGCAAGATCACCTCGTGGGTCGCGATCATCTCCGTGCCCACCATGGTCGTCGGTGTGTACGGCATGAACTTCGACTACATGCCCGAGCTGAAGTGGAAGTTCGGCTACCCGCTGATCATGAGTCTGGTCCTGATCGCCTGTCTGACGCTCTACCGAATACTGCGCCGAAATCGCTGGCTCTAGTCCCGGTTTCGCCCGCTTTCTTCGTTGTAGAAGGGCCCCGTCATGACCAGAATCCTCACCAACATCCGCTTCTGGATCCTCGCGTTCCTGCTCTGCTGGATCACCACCGTGTTCGTGCTCATCAGCGGAACCCCCTGACGTGAAAGCGCGGCTGACGAACCTCAGGTTCTGGCTGCTGGTGTTCCCGATCGGCTGGCTCGCGATGGTGTTCGTGTCCATCGCGGTCTGGCCGTCGCCGGGCGCCGGGTCACCGGACGAGCTCGCCGCCGAAGTGACGAACGCGTTGCGCCTGCACGACTTCCACAAGCTGGAGCCGCTGCTGGCGGTCGGTGGCGAGGACGTCGCGAAGACGACCGCGGACCAGTTCCAGACCGCACAGGTGGAACGCGGCGTCTACCGCGATGGCGCCATCATCGTCGAGTACACGCATGACGGCACCCGCGCGGAGTTCCGGCTGCCCGTGGAGATGCAGGACGGCCGGTACGTGGTGAACCCGGTCGTCACTCCCAGGGGGTGACGTCCCAGGTGAACGGCGTGCCGTGGCCCGCGCCGTGGCCGAGGTTCAGCGAGATCCCGGCCGGCCAGAGCTTGAGCAGCAGTTCGAACCGGTAGTCGTCGTCGGTGCGGCGAGGCTCGAAGACCAGCAGCGCCAACGGTGACAGGGGCGTCGCCTTCGCGGCCGCGTCCGCCAGCACGGCCCTGCCCATCGCCCGGTCCGCGGGCGAGGCGTACTGCCACACCACCGAATGCCACACGACGGTGAGCACGTCTCGTTCGGCTCGGGCGAGCTGGTGCGCGAGCCACTCCGGAGCGGCCGACCGGTCGACCCGGACGGGGTCGGTGGCGGCGAGGTCCAGCGCGTCCCGCAGGCGGTTCCACCTCTCCAGCTGGTCCGGCCAGACGAACGAGCTCAGGTGCAGCCGTCCGTCCTCTGTGGACACGTCGACCGGGGTCAGGTCGCAGCCCGCCCTGCCGACGACGCGCAACCGGTGACTCAGGTCCGCGGACGGCCGGCCGGTCCACTCCGGGTCGAGGACCAGGAGGCTGTCCGGATCGCCGAGAACGGTGTCCGGAAGCTGGTAGCCGACGTGGTGCGGGCGCAGGTTGAGCCCGCCGCTCGCGCCGACCTCCAGCAGCCGCACGCAGAACGGCACATGCCGGCCGGCGGCCTTCGCGGCCTCCTGCGCGGCCACCATCAGACCGCCGTAGAGGGGCGCGCTGCGGCCGGGTTCGTTGGTCTGCACGACGGTGGCCAGGACGCGTTGCCGCAGGACGTCCGCGTGTTCGTTGAGCGCGGGCAGCGCGTCCTCCCACAGCGTCGGCAGGTGGGGCTGGCCGCCGACCGACGGGTAGTGCTTCGCGAGGCCGGGCGCGCGGCCTTCGAGCACGAGCCGGTGGACGGCGCCCGCGAACCGCAGCCCGGGCACGGTGCCCTCCCGGTCGCGTTCGGAACCGGCCATGATCCTGGCCGTGACACCGCCCTGCCGGAGGTCGTCGGCAGCGTCGGTGAGGAGTCGCTGGGTCAGCGGACTGCGGTCGCGGCACCCGTGGGCGGCCGCGCCGAACAGCTCGGCAAGCACGGTCATAACGCTAACGGCAGCGCCGCCGCCCGTCATGTGGGGAAAGTCCTCATTAAGCTGCTGGGATGGCTCGGATTCTGGCTGTCGCGGACGAGGTGGTCGAGCAGCTGTGGACCGATCAGGTGCACCAGCACTCGGGCGTGGACCTGATCGTCGCGGCCGGTGACCTGCCGTTCGACTACCTGGAACACCTGGCCAACGCCCTGGACAAGCCGCTGGTGTTCGTCCCCGGCAACCACGACACCGACCTGTCGGGCTACTCGAACGTGCGCGGCCTGTGGACCAAGGCGGGCGTGCCGGTGCGCTGGCCAGGACCAGCCGGTGCGGTGAACGCGGACGAACGCGTGATCGACGTCGCCGGCCTGCGGATCGCCGGTCTCGGTGGTTCGATCCGCTACAACAAGGGCCCGAACCAGTGGACGGAACGGCAGCAGGCCCGCCGCGCCCGCCGGGTGTCCCGGCTGGCCGGGTGGCGCAGGCTGCGGGACGGACGTGGCGTGGACGTGCTGCTGACCCACTCGCCGCCGTTGGACTGCGGCGACGAACCCGACGGGCCGCATCGCGGTTTCGACTGTTTACGCGGACTTGTCTCTCGGCTGCAGCCCTCGTTCATGCTGCACGGCCACATTCATCCGCACGGCGTGCCGCGCCCGGACCGTTCGCTGGGCGCCACACGCGTGATCAACGTCGTGCCGCAGAAGGTCTTGGAGATCTCGGGAGGTTCGTGATGAGACGTGACACCGGTTTCCCGGTGGCCGATGCCGAGAGCGACTTCCTGCGCGCTCGCCGCCGTCAGGTGATGTCGCGTCTCGCGGCCTGGCTGCGCCGCGAGCCCGACGACGTGAACATCATGCTGCCGTTCCACGAGGTCGTGGACGCCCTGGGCATGGCGTCGGAGAAGCGCCTGGGCCTGCAGACGATCCGCCTGGACTCGATCGTCGGCAGCGTCGACCGCACCCGCGACTTCGACCGCCGCTTCCGCCCGACCTCCGGCCGCGTCCGGGAACGCTGGCAACGGCTGGCCCTGGCCGCACGCCGCGGCGAGAGCGTGCCGCCGATCGAGGTGTACCGGGTCGGCGAGCTGCACTTCATCAACGACGGCCACCACCGCGTGTCCGTGGCACACGCCATGGGCCTGGAGGTGATCGACGCGTACGTGACGCAGGTGATCACCCGGATCAACTCGTCCGGCATCCGGTACCGCGGCGACCTCATCGTGAAGGACTACCGGCGCCTGTTCCTGGACCGGGTCCCCCTGAGCGGCGAGGCCCGCGCCGCCGTGGTGCTGTCCGACCCGTGGCACTACGCCCAGCTCGGCGAGCACGTCGAGGCGTGGGGGTTCCGGCTGATGCAGGACAGCGGCCAGTTCCTGGACCGCGCCGAGGTGGCGCGCCGCTGGTACGCCGACGAGTACAAGCCGGTCGTGGCGATGCTGCGGCAGGCCGACATGATCGGCGACCGCACCGAGACCGAGGCGTACATGTGGGTCGCGGCCGAGCGGTACCGGCTGATCCGCACGCACCGGTGGGACGCCGACGTCATCAACGCCGTGCGCGAGGAAAGCCAGTCGCACGGCCGAGGCCCACGCGTCTGAGGTGACGCCTCTGCGTGTCGCCCTTTGAACTGATCACCGTGGCGCCACCCGCGGCCCGTCCGCGTCCGGCAACGGCCGCGCCTGGTCCAGCACCTCGTCGGTGTACTTGTCGAGCAGCCGCGTGCCGATCTGCTGCGCGTACCCGAAGATGACCGCCCACAGCAGCAACGCCGCCGCCGACGGGATGCCGATCAGCCCGCTGGTGACCCCTGCTCCCAGCGCCAGGATGCCCACCACCGCCAGTGCCGCGCCGAGCATGATCTTGATGAGCGCCTGGTAGCCGATCATCACGTACGGCGAGAGCGACGGCCGGCGACGTAAGAGCAGCACCACGGAGGCCAGCACCGCGCCGAACGACCCGAGCACCTGCACCAGCCACACGTCCACACCGGACGCCTTCACCGTGCCACCGGGACAGACGGTGGGCAGCGCGTTCTCCTTCGGGTCGACGCACAACGGGATGATGCCGGGCTTCACGATGCCGACGACACCGAGCACCGTGTTGATCACGAACAGCACGATCGACGCGGCGATCAGCTTGTTGCGCAACGCACGCGAGCCGGCGTGCGCGAAGTCCGAGTTGTCGTAGGCCGCCCGCAGCGCGTCCACCACGATCGCGCGCTCGACCGCGGGCGTGAACTCCCCCGGCTGCAACTCCTCCAGGGCGCGGCGGCGCGGATCGTCGTCGTCCAGGTACTGCGCCACCCGCGCACGAAGACCGGGCAACCGCCCGAGGAACCCGCGCTCGGCCGAGATCGTGGCCACCTCGGCCTCGTGCAGAGCGCGCCAGGCACGTTCGATGTGCCAGCCCGACCACCACGACGGCAGCATGCGCCACCACGGCTCACGGGCGTTGAGCATCGCCTCGACCACGGCGGCCTGCGCCTCGGCCGTGCGACGCCACACGTCCCCCTCGGGATCGACCGGATCGGACGGGCCGAGGGCAGCCAGATCCGCGCGGACCCGGTCCAACCGGGACTGCACGACGAGTCTCCAGTCGGTGACTCTGGGTTTGCGCTCGGCCATGCCCCGATGGTGACAGGAGGGTCCGACAATTTCCGCAGCCATCCGTGTGACGTGGGCAAACGTCACCCGAACACCTCAGTCCGTGATCGTCTGGCGCATCCACGGACAGTAGCGGCCGATCGAGCTCGGCCGACCGCAGCCGACCAGCGGGGAAGGCGCCGCACAGGGCACCGGGCGACGCCTCCCCCGCCCGCTCAGGCGGTCTGCGAAGGTTCCACCAGCGCACGGAGCCGGGGAGGCATCCTCTTCTCCAGCCCGTACGGTTCGAGGTGGGCCTGCAGCACGCCCGTGAACGCCCGCTCCACCGAAGCGGTGTCCCAGTTGTCGCTCTCCAGGATCGGTTGCTTGAAGTACGGCTGGCCCACGATGTGCAGCTGCCTGCCGTTGCACCGGATGACCTGCCCGGTGATGCCCTCGGCTCGGTCAGAGAGCAGGAACAGCACCAGCGGCGCGACCTTGCCCGGCGTCCGGTCGGCCGGGATGGCGCGCAGGGAGCGTTCCGACTTCCACACCATCCGCGTGTGCGCGACGGGGCACACGGCGTTCACGCGGATGCCTTCGGCTTCCAGGTCGAGGGCCCACGAGTAGCTCAGTGAGGCCACCGCGCCCTTGGTCGCCGAATAGGTGGCGAGTTTGCGCTGGCCGAATGACGCGCCGGAGGAAATGTTGATGATCGAGCCGCCGCCGGTGGCCCGCATCGCGCGCATCGCCGCGATTCCGGTGTAGATGACGCCGAGGACGTTCACCTCGACCACGTGCCTGATCGTCTCGGGGTCGTCTTCCCACGGCGCGGTCTCGTAGTTCAGGCCCGCGTTGTTCACCAGGCCGTCGACTCGGCCGAATTCGTCGGCGCACAGGTCGACGATCTTCGCCGCCTCGCTCGGGTCGGCGACCGTGTGGTTCGAGGCCACGGCTCGGCCACCGAACTCCCGGATGTGCTCCGCGACCCGTTCTGCCAGGTCACCATCGTTGTCGTTGACCACCACCGACGCACCCGCGAGGGCAGCGTGCATCGCGTAGGCCTCACCCAGTCCTCGACCGGCCCCCGTGATGACGACCGCTTTTCCGTCCAGGATCCCCATTGCACGCTCTCTTTCAGTCGGCGGCGGTTCCCCGGAACCCCCCGGTGGTCTCGTACCCGCCTTCGACAAGCGTGCGGACGATCCGAAGAAGCGAAGACCACGTTTCGATGAGATGTCGCTGCCGAGCGCCCAATGGCGAACCGAGTTCGGCAGGGCAGATAGGGCGGGACTAATAAGTCCCAACTGCGCGAGGGCTTTCGCCCTCACTCGATCGAGTGACAGAAACGGGCCGCCTTCCCGCGAGGGGAAGGCGGCCCGTAAAACGAGAATTCACCGTTCCGTGTAAGTCAGGTTCCTGCCGTTGGACGGGTCGAAGAGCTGAACCTTGTCCGCGTCGAACCAGATTTCCGACGAGGCGCCTTCCACCGCGCCGGACGCCGACGACAGCCGCGTCACGAGCGAGATGCCGTCACCCGGCACGTCGTCCGATCCCGCGTCCGCCGCGAGCTCCTGGAGCTCCGCCGAGGCCGCCTGCTCGCCCGTGAGGTTGAAGTAGGCGTACTTGTCCGAGCCCATCGACTCCAGCACGTCCACGTGCTGCGTGAACTTGCCTCCCGACGACAGCGCCGCCGCGTCGACCAGTGCCGCGTCCTCGAAGTGCTCGGGGCGGATGCCCATGATCACCTCGCGGGGCGCGTCGGCACCCTCCACCAGCTGCCGCACCCGGTCCGTCAGCGTCACGTCGCCGAGGATCGAGCGCAGCGAACCGTTCTCCAGCGTCGCCGGCACGAAGTTCATCGACGGGGAGCCGATGAAGCCCGCGACGAACAGGTTCGCCGGCTGGTCGTAGAGGAACTGCGGCGCGCCGATCTGCTGCACGACACCGCCGCGCATGACCACGACCCGATCGCCGAGGGTCATCGCCTCGGTCTGGTCGTGCGTCACGTACACCGTGGTCGTGCCCAGCTGCTTCTGCAGGCGCGACACCGAGGTGCGCATCTGCACGCGCAGCTTGGCGTCCAGGTTGGACAGCGGTTCGTCCATCAGGAACGCCTTGGGGTTGCGCACGATCGCGCGCCCCATCGCCACGCGCTGCCGCTGGCCACCGGACAGGTTGGACGGTTTGCGGTCGAGGTGCTGCGTCAGGTCCAGGATCTCCGCGGCGTCGTTGACCTTCTTCTCGACCGTCGCGTTGTCGACCTTGGCCAGCCGCAGCGGGAAGGCCATGTTCTCCTTCACCGTCATGTGCGGGTAGAGCGCGTAGGACTGGAACACCATGGCGATGTCCCGGTCCTTGGGCGCCTTCTCGTTGACGCGCTGCCCGCCGATGCGCAGCTCGCCGTCGGTGATGTCCTCCAGCCCCGCGATCATGTTGAGGGTGGTGGACTTCCCGCAGCCGGACGGCCCGACCAGGATGATGAACTCGCCGTCGGCGATCTCCAGGTTGACCTCCTGCACGGCCAAAGCGCCGTCGGGATACCGCTTGGTCACCTTGTCCAGAACGATCTCTGCCATTGGTCAACTCACCCCTTGACGGCGCCGGAGGTCAGGCCGGCGACGATCCGGCGCTGGAAGAACAACACGAAGATGATGATGGGGATCGTGATGACCACGGCGGCCGCCGCGATCGATCCGGCCGGGTCCTCGAACTGCGAACTACCGGTGAAGAACGACAGCGCCACCGGCACGGTCCGCGACTGCTCGGTCGAGGTGAGCGAGATCGCGAACAGGAAGTCGTTCCAGCAGAAGATGAACACCAGGATCGCCGTCGTGAACACACCCGGTGCGGCCAGCGGCGCGATGACGCGACGGAACGCCTGCCCCGGCGTCGCACCGTCCATCTTCGCCGCCTTCTCGAGCTCCCAGGGGATCTCGCGGAAGAACGCCGACAGGGTGTAGATCGCGAGCGGCAGCGCGAACGTGATGTACGGCAGGATCAGGCCGGGCCACGTGTCGAACAGACCCAGCGAACGCTCGATCTCGAACAACGGCGACACCAGCGAGACCTGCGGGAACATCGCGATCAGCAGCGAGACGCCCACCAGCAGGTTCTTGCCGGGGAAGTCGAGCCGCGCGATGGCGTAGGCGGCCATCGTGCCGAACACCACGGCGATCGCGGTCGCGATGATCGCGATGCCGATGGAGTTGATCAGCGCTCGCGTGAACTCGGACGTCGAGAAGATGTTCTGGTAGTTCTCCAGACTCCACTCGCGAGGGATGAAGTTGCCGTCCGCCAGCGTCTTCGACGACTTGAACGACAGGGACACGATCCACAGCACCGGGATCAGCGCGTAGATCACGACCACCGTGTTGAGCACACCCCAGCCCCACTTCTTGGCCGGGGTCTCCGCTCCTCCGATACCCGCCATCAGCGCTTCCCTCCGTCGTCACTGCCGGGGGCAGCGGTGCCGAAGAGCTTGATGAACACGAACGCGATGATCGCGACCATGATGAAGATCAGCACGGACATCGTCGATCCGATACCGAGGTTCAAGCCCTTGATGAGGTTGTTGTAGGTCAGCATCGACACCGACGACGTGCCCTGCGAACCCGCGGTGAGCACGAAGAGGTTGTCGAAGATGCGGAACGCGTCGAGCGTACGGAACAGCAACGCCACCAGGATCGCCGGCTTCATGATCGGCACGGTGATCTTGATGAACCGCTGCCACCCGCTCGCACCGTCCATCGCGGCGGCCTTGAGCAGGTCGTCCGGCACCAGCGCCAGGCCCGCCATCAGCAGCAGGGCCATGAACGGCGTGGTCTTCCAGATCTCCGCGAGGCCGACGACCATCAGTGCCGGGATCTTCTCCGTGAGCACGGGGTCGCCGCCGAGCGCCTCGGCGAGGTAGCCGGTGCCGGGCGTCCAGGCGAAACGCCAGGAGAACGCCGCCACGACCGTCACGATGCCGTACGGGATCAGCGTCGTCGTGCGGACGATGCCCCGGCCGACCAGCGCCCGGTGCATGATCAGCGCGAGCGACATGCCCAGCACCAGTTCGATCGCGACGGTCACGACCGTCAGCACGACCGTCACCCACACCGCGTTCCACCAGTACGGACTGCTGAGCACGGTGACGTAGTTGTCGAACCAGATCCACTCGGTGCGGTCCGGGAACTTCAGGTCGAACCTCTGCATCGACAACAGCAGCGAGTAGAGGATCGGCCAGCCGGTCACCGCGATCATGGTGATCGCGGCGGGCGCGCAGAGCAGCCAGCCGAGCTTGCGCTCGGCTCTCTTGCCCTCGCTCAGCGCGACTTTCTTCTTGGGCGCGACGGGTTTCGGTGCCGCCGCTGCCTTCGCCGTGTCTTCTGTGGTCGCGTGACTCACGGCAGAACCCCCTTCGAGTCGAGAGCGTCCTGCAGTTCCTTGCGCAGCCTGTCCGCGGTCGCCTGCGGGTCGATGCTCGCGGGCGGCGACAGGATCGTGGAGATGACCGTCGAGACGTTCTGGTAGGCGGGCGTGCGCGGCCGCACACTCGCGTTCTTCAACGTCTCCTTGATGTCGTCGCGCATCGGGTACGCCTCGGCCATCTCGGGCTCGTCGTAGACGGCCTCGATGGTCGGCGGCACACCGTCCTTGAGCGCGGCGAGCTTCTGGCTTTCCGCACCGCGCAGGCACAGCACCGCGTCGAACGACTCGTCCGCGTGCGTGGTGTAGTTGCTGACGGCGTAGTTGATCCCGCCGACGGTGACCTTCGACTGCTCACCGCTGACCGTGGGGTACGGCGCCCACTTGAAGTTCTTCGCGAAGTCCGGCTTCTTCTGCGCCGCCGCGTAGACGTACGGCCAGTTGAGCTGGAACGCCGCGCTGCCACCCTCCATGGCGAGGCGCGCGTTGTCCTCGGCCGCGTTGGAGAACGACGGGTCGATCGCCTTCGACGTGGCGAGCTTCTTCAGCGCCGCCAACGCTTCCACGGCCTTGGCGTCGACGACGGCCTTGGTGCCGTTCTCGTCGAGGATCGTGCCGCCGTTGGAGTTGACCAGGGTGTTGTACAGCACGACGAGTCCCTCGTACTGCTTTCCCTGCGCCACGATCTGGCCGGGCTTCCCTTCCGCCACCAGCGCCTCGGCCATGGAGATCATCTCGTCCCACGTCTTCGGCGGCGTGGGCACGAGGTCCGAGCGGTACCACAGGAGCTGGACGTTCGTGTTGTCCGGAGCCCCGTACAGCTTGCCCTCGTACGTCGCGGTGTCGAGCGGCGTCTTGAGCGTGCCGTTCTGCACCTGCGACTTGACCGAACCCGTGAACTCCTTGATCCAGCCCGCCTTCGCGAGCTCCGCGGTCCACGTGACGTCGAGCCCGAGGACGTCCATGCTGTCGTCCTCCGCCGCGAGTCTGCGCACCATCTGCTCGCGCTGACCGTCCGCCTCCCGCGGCAGCTTGTTGTAGACGATGTTGTATCGCCCGCCGGCCTTCGCGTTGCAGCTGTCGACGATGGCCTGGAAGTTCTCCTGGGGATACTTGTAAACGTTGACGGTGATGCCTTGGTCGCCAGACCCGCAAGCCGTGAGGGTTCCTGCCGCGAGTACCGCGGCTCCCACTCCGGCGGCGAGTCGATAGCGCCGTGTCGCACCCATCGGCCCTGCCTCCTTCCCGACTGCACGGAGGAGCCAGACCGCTGTCTGCCCGGCACCTCGTCGTGCCACCGGCCGCACCGGGCGAACCGGTCAACCGAACCTAGGCCCGGTGATCAGGAGCCGCAACCAAGGGAAGCAACGATTCAGAACCAATGGCCTTATGTGAACCTTAAGAACTCGGGTTCACCGGACGCATCGCGAGCCTCGCGAGCAGGTCACGGCCCTTCTCGGCCGACTTCGGCTGGCAGAGCACGTCATACCGGTTCGCGACCAACTGGGACGCGGACTGGAAGTCCCGCTTGCCGCGCGCCGACCCGTACCCGACCGCCGCGAACACCAGGCCGAAGAAGACACCGGTGATCAGACCGGTCAGCACCGGCCCGACCGTGACCCCGGGCTCGGGACTGAAGAGGGTGAGCAGGAGGCCGACGAACAGACCGAACCACGCACCACTGGCCGCGCCGGTCATCAGCACCCGGCTCCAGGTGAGCTTGCCGGTGATGCGCTCGACCAGCATCAGGTCCACGCCGACGATCATGACCTCCTGGACCGGGAAGTCCTCCACGGCCAAGTGGTCCACCGCGCGTTGCGCTTCCTCGTACGTGGCGTACGAACCGATCGGCCACCCCGTCGGCGGAGTGGGCAGGCGGGGAGGGACGCCGGACCGGTTCGGGTTGGCGAACGGACTCGTCACGGGGACCACCCTCTGTCGGACGCGCTGATCGTTCCATCCTGCCAGTGCCCACTACGGCGTGCCGACATGCCTGCGGGTGTTTTGCCGGTTTCCACCTTCAGGCGGCATGACCACGTGGTCGTCGTCGTTGCCCGGCCGGAAGAACCGCCATTCCTCGCGCCCCGATTCGCCGCATCGCGCTTCGATCCGGAAGCCGTCCGAGAGGAACACCGTCAGATCTCCGTCCGCGTCCAGCTCGACTGACGTCACGACGACCTGTGCGCCGCCCAGGTGCGTGGTCAGCTCCGCGGCCCGGACGTCGAACCTGTTGGCGCCCTGCACGTCCCAGTCGAACTCACCGTCACCGCTCCAGCCCGCTGGTGGCAGGCGGACGTCGGAAGCCCCGGTGATGCGCTCGTCGCCGAGGTACACCCGCCACGGGCCCTGCAGGTGCAGCGCGAACTCGGCGATGTCGCGTGTCCCACCCCGGTGGTCGGGCAGCTCGAGGATCGGGCCGAACCCCAGCCAGACGAGATCGCAGGCACGGCCGGCACACCGCCACCGCGCACCGACCAGATCTGCCAGGGACCGGCGCGCCGCGTCGATCAGGAAGTCGCTCACCGGCGCATTGTCGCTGCGGGACCGTCAGCCGGGGAACGCGATTTCGAACCGGTGCACCAGCGCCCGGTGCGACCGCGCGTACTCGTCCCGGCTGTCCGCCACCCGTTCCGTCTCCTTCTGCAACGCCTCACGGGCCGCACCGGCGTTCCCGCCGAGCACGTGGACGACCGCGAGTTTGCGCGCCCGCTCGAAGTCGAGCAACGACTCCGGCTTGGCGACGAGCTCACGCGCCAGGGTGTCCCACTTGGCGTACTTGTCGATGTACGGCTTGCCGTGCTTCAAGAACGCGGCCACCAGCGACGCCACCAGGGGAGCGTGGTCGCCGCCGGGAGTGAAGGTCCACTTCCAGACGGGCTTGTCCTCCATCAGGTGGCCGAGCGGTGCGGAGACGACCGGTGCCGCCCGGAACCCGACGCCCAGCGCTTTGCAGGCTTCGTCGTAGCGGCGGAAGCAGACGCCGACCAGCGGAGTGAGTTCGAGAGAGCCCGCCACGCCGAAGCCGAGCCAGCCGGAGACGCCGTCACCACAGTCCTGGAGCCAGACGTGGCCGCGGCGGACGAAGCCCGTCGGCCGCAGCGCGGTGTCCACGGCCATGAGCACGTCGGTTTTCGGTGAAGGCCTCACGGACGACAGCGTCCCACCGTTCATCGGATCCAGCAGGGTCAGTGCAGCACCGGCCCGAGGAACTCGGCCAGCTTGCGCACCACGTCCGGCGGCACCTCGTCGAGGTGTTCCGTCAGCTGCAGAAGTATGCGACCGCCGCCCAGGTGCTCAACGGAAGAACACGGCGCCGTCGAACAGACCTCTTGCACACCACCCAAAGCGGCTACCTGACGCGGTCCCAGCAACGTCGCCCAGTGCGGGCCGCGGGCCATTTCCGCTGCCATGAAAAGGGATTCGTCCAGGCCGACGCCGGCGGCGACCTCATGCGCGGTGCGCACGCCGACGCGGTCCAGCGTGATCCAGCCGCCGCTGGCCCGCACCAGCGAGGCGCCCGAACGGAAGACGGACAGCCATTGTTGTTGCACCGCATGGGAGATCCAGCCGCCGAACAGCGACCGCGAGGCCGTGACCACGACCTGGTGCGGGAACGCGGGGTCGTCCTTCAGCAGGATCTCCGCGCTCCAGCCGTGGTCGACCAGGGGCAGGCCCTGGAAGTCGAGCTGGACGAGTTGCACGCGCAGGAACGACGGCAGGTCGGCCAGGGCCGCCGACCACGACGGAAGGGTGAACTCACCCGAAGAGAGCAGCAGCCGGGCATAACCCGGCGGGCCCCAGGGCGTTGTGTCGGAGGGGTGGTAGTCGCGCGCCACCGAGACGAGCTCCTCGACCGATGCCGGGCACAGGGGTGCGAGCAGGTCGGTGAACAGGGCGCCGAACCACTTGGCCAGCGCGGGACGGTCGACACCGGAGAACGTGTCCAGCTCCATGCGGACGACGTGTGGCGGCGACACAGGTCCGGGAAGTGTCAGATCTGTGCTCAAAGTGAGCGAACCTTATGGCCCGCGAGCGCAAACCGTCAGGGGCCAGTCCCGTGAAAGATTGGCCCCTAACGGACGAACGTCAACTGGCGTCTAGCCGCGCGACTGGTAGTCGCGGAGCAGGCCGCGCGAGATGATCGTCTTCTGGATCTCCGACGTGCCCTCGCCGATCAGCAGGAACGGGGCCTCGCGCATCAGGCGCTCGATCTCGTACTCCTTGGAGTAGCCGTAGCCGCCGTGGATGCGGAACGACTCCTGCGTCACCTCGGCGCAGTACTCGGAGGCGATGAGCTTCGCCATGCCGGCCTCGACGTCGTTGCGCTGGCCCGAGTCCTTGAGGCGCGCGGCGTTGACCATCATCAGGTGCGCGGCCTCGACCTTGGTGGCCATCTCGGCGAGCTTGAAGGCGATGGCCTGGTGCTCGACGATGGCCTTGCCGAACGTCCTGCGCTGCTGGGAGTACTCGATCGCGAGCTCGAAGGCGCGGATCGCGATGCCGCACGCGCGGGCGGCCACGTTCACGCGGCCCACCTCGACGCCGTCCATCATGTGGCGGAAGCCCTGGCCGGGCGCACCGCCCAGGACCTGGTCCGCGGCGATCTCGAAGCCGTCGAACACCATCTCGGTGGTGTCGACGCCCTTGTAGCCCATCTTGTCGATCTTGCCGGGGATCGTGAGGCCCGGCAGGACCTCGCCGTAGCCCTCGGGCTTCTCGACCAGGAACGTCGTGAGGTTCTGGTGCGGCTTCTCGGCGCCCTCGTCGGTCTTCACCAGCACGGCGGTGAGGTTGGACGTGCCACCGTTGGTCAGCCACATCTTCTGGCCGTTGATGGTGTAGCCGTTCGAGCCCTTGACGGCCTTGGTGCGGATCGCCGCCACGTCGGAGCCGAGTTCGGGCTCGGACATGGAGAACGACCCGCGCACCTCGCCCGCGGCCATGCGCGGCAGGTACTTCTGCTTCTGCTCGGGCGTCCCGTGCTGCTTGAGCATGTGCGCCACGATGAAGTGGGTGTTGATGACACCGGAGACGCTCATCCAGCCGCGTGCGATCTGCTCGACCACCAGCGCGTAGGTCAGCAGGGACTCGCCCAGGCCGCCGTACTCCTCGGGGATCGTCAGGCCGAAGAGGCCCATCTCCTTCATACCCTCGACGATGTCGGCGGGGTACGTGTCGCCGTGCTCCAGCGTCTGGGCGTGCGGGATGATCTCCTTGTCCACGAACGTGCGGACGGTCGCGAGGATTTCTTCCTGGATGTCCGTGAGACCCGCGGTCTGGGCGAGGCGCGCCATCGCACTTCCCTTCCAAGGCTTTGGTTACCGGCGAGTATGGACCGGTTAACGCCCGTTTGCGACCGGGGTGTGCTCTCCGCAACAACCCAGGCGCCCGCTGTACCGAAACAGCACCGCTGACAGGTGTATTCGCGCACCCGCACGCGACGAACACCGCCGGCGGACCTTAAGATCCCCGGTCAGACATCTAGGGGGATTCGCGATGACCTACGACCCGTACAACCCGAAGCAGCCAGGTGATCCGTACGGCCAGCAGCCGCCTTACGGCCAGCCCGGTCAGTACGGTCAGCAGCCCATGTACGGCTACGGCTACCCGCCCCCGCCCAAGTCGCAGACGAACGCGATCCTGGCTCTGGTGCTGTCGCTCGTGGGGTTCGCGACCTGTGGCGTGACGTCGATCGTCGGCGTCATCTTCGGGCACATCGCGATGGCGAAGATCAAGCGTGGCGAGGAGGAAGGCCACGGGATGGCGCTCGCCGGCATCATCGTCGGCTACGTCGTCATCGTCGGCTACCTGCTGTTCATCGCGTTCTACGTCTTCGCGATCTTCGCGGCGGTCAACGGGAGCTATCGCTAGAACGGGGAGATCTCAGCCCGCGAGGGCGATCTCCAGGGTGCCGCCGCAGTGGCGGCAGACGTCGGCGAACACGTGGACGTCGGCATCGCATCCCGGGCAGCTGCGGAAGCTGCGCTCGAGCAGGTCGTCCTCGCGGCGTTTGAAGAGCCGCAACCGTCTGCTCGTCTTGCCGTTACTCGAACGTGACATGCCCCAGAGCATGCCCCCACCCAGGGGCGAGATCGCAAACTCCGGTGACGGATTGTGCGCCACTTCACCCATTTTGAATGCAACCCGTGACGGTCGAACACGTCCAGTGACATTCAGCGTGAAGTAGCGCACAATCCGTAACGGAATCAGGCCTCCGGTGGCGTCCAGACGTTCGCGCGGGACATGCCCGCGGCACGGCCCTTGCCGGAGATCACCAACGCCATCTTGCGCGACGCCTCGTCGATCATCTCGTCGCCGAGCATCACCGCGCCCCGCCTGCCGCCCGCCTCGGACGTGTAGAACTCGTACGCGTCGAGGATGTTCTCGGCGTGGTCGTAGTCGTCCTGCTTCGGGCTGAAGACCTCGTTGGCCGCGTCGATCTGGCCGGGGTGCAGCACCCACTTGCCGTCGAAGCCCAGCGCCGCGGAACGACCGGCGACGCGCTTGTAGCCCTCGACGTCGCGGATCTGCAGGTAGGGGCCGTCGATGGCCTGCTTGTCGTGGGCCCGCGCGGCCATCAGGATCCGCATCAGGATGTAGTGGTAGGCGTCGCCGACGTCGTAGCCGGGCGGCTGCTCACCGACGACCAGCGACTTCATGTTGATCGACGCCATGAAGTCCGCCGGGCCGAAGATGATCGTCTCGACGCGCGGGGACGCGGTGGCGATCGCGTTGACGTTGTTCAGGCCCAGGGCGTTCTCGATCTGCGCCTCGATGCCGATCTTGCCGACCTCGTAGCCCATCGTCTTCTCGATCTGCGTGAGCAGGAAGTCGAGCGCGACGACCTGCTCGGGCGTCTGCACCTTCGGCAGCATGATGCAGTCGAGGTTCGCGCCCGCGCCCTCGACGACCTCGGTGACGTCGCGGTAGGTCCACTCCGTCGTCCAGTCGTTGACGCGCACGACACGGGCCTTGTCACCCCAGCCGCCCTCGTTGAGCGACGCGACGATGGTCTTGCGGGCATCGGGCTTGGCCAGCGGCGCGCAGGCGTCCTCCAGGTCCAGGAACACCTGGTCCGCCGGCAGCGTGCGCGCCTTGTCGATCATCTTCTGGCTCGAGCCGGGGACCGCCAGACACGAGCGACGGGGACGCTGCTGGTCGACCACTGGAGTACCTCCTTGTACCGGCCGGTAACTATGAGCGCCACAGTGGCACGCATCATCTCCGGGCGCATATTCGCTGAGTCCCGTTTCACAAACCCTGGCAGGCTGAACCGGTGGAGATCACTCGAGTACTCGACGCCGCGCTGCGGAAGGCGGCCGCCGTCTGGATCACCTCGCACGGTCATGAACCGCGTCTCGTGCACTCCCACTGGCGTGCCGACTCGCTGTGGGTCATCTCCGGCGGCACCGAACCGACGGTCCCGGGACTGGCTGACGGAGCGCAGGTCACGGTCACCGTCCGCTCCCCCAGCACGCACTCGCACCTCATCGACGCCCAGGCCGTCGCGCACCTGACCGAGCCCGACGACGAGACCGCACAGGCGCTGCGCACCGCCCGGCTCAACACCAAGCCGTCGTGGGACGCCGTGTACCGGCTGGAGTTCGGCGCATGATCACCGTGCCCGAGGGCTTCGGCGAGGGTCTGGGCGACGGCGCTCCGGCATGGGTGACGAAGTTGCCGAAGCTCGCCACCAAGGCGTGCGCGCGCTGGCGGCTCACCCCGGACGGCGCGCTGATGCACGGCTTCTGCGCGGTCGTGCTGCCGGTGCGCCGGGCCGACGGGCACCCCGCGGTGCTGAAGCTGAGCTGGACGGACGACGAGACGCAGCACGAACCGCTGGCGCTGCGGCTCTACGACGGCAACGGCGCGGTGCGGCTGCTCGACCACGACGCCGAGCTCGGCGCGTTGCTGCTGGAACGCCTCGACCAGCACTCGCTCGACGACGAACCGGTCGACCTGGCCATCGGCGTGATCGGCGGCCTGCTGCGCCGCCATCGCGGAATCCAGGCGCCGGAAGAGGTCCGGCGGGTCTCCGGCGCGGTGAGAGATCATCCGGCGATCCCGCGCGACCTGCTCGGCGCGGCCCGTGAGGCCGGCACCCGTCCGATGGGCACGACGCTCGTCAACGAGGACCTGCACTACCAGAACGTGCTGCGCGGCGACCGCGAACCGTGGCTGGTGATCGACCCGAAGCCGTTGTCGGGCGATCCCGAGTACTGCGTGATCCCGTTGCTGTGGAACAGGTTCGGCGAGCTGGACGGCTCCAGGGGCCTCACTGACCGGTTCCTGGCGGTGTGCGACGCGGGTGAGCTGGACGTGGCGAAAGCTCGCGACTGGACGTTGCACCGGGCCGTCGCCAACTGGATCTGGTGCCTCGCGGAGGACATGGCCGACGTGGCGGTGATCTGCGCCGACATTGCGCGGTGGGCGGCCCGGACCTGATCTAGCCTGGTGTCGTGGTGGCCGTGAACAGGATCTACATCGCTCAGCTGGCCGGACTTCCCGTGTTCGGCCCCGACGGCGAACCCATCGGCAAGGCCCGTGACGTCGTGATCAGCCTCCGCATCGACCGGCAACCGCCGCGCGTGCTCGGCATGGTCGTCGAACTGGTGACGCGCCGGCGGATCTTCGTGCCGATGCTGCGGCTCACCTCGATCGAGCCGAACGCCGTGACGCTCGCGACCGGGTCGGTGAACCTGCGGCCGTTCCACCAGCGCGTCAACGAGGTGCTGGTGATCGGCGAGCTGCTCGACGCCAGGATCACGGTCGACGACGGTGCCACGGCGGTCGTCGTGGACGCCGCGATGGAGCTGACCCGCACCCGCGACTGGCGCATGGTCCGCGTCGCCGGCCGGGAACGCACGGGCCGGTTCAGCCTCAAGGGCCCCGTGCAGGTGTGGCAGTGGGAGGACGTCACCGGCCTGAGCGTGAACGAGATCGCGGGCCAGCCGCAGGGCGCACAGCAACTCGTCGCTGTCTACGAGGGGATGCGCGCGGCGGACGTGGCGCATTCACTGCACGAACTGCCGCCGAAGCGCCGCCACGAGGTCGCGGACGCGCTCGACGACGAACGGCTCGCGGACGTCATCGAGGAACTGTCCGAAGAGGACCAGAAGGACATCCTGTCGCACCTGGACGAGGAACGCGCCGCGGACATCCTCGAGGCGATGAACCCGGACGACGCGGCGGACCTGCTCAGCGAACTGTCCGAGGGCACCAAGGACCGCCTGCTGGAACTGATGGAACCCGAGGAGTCCGAACCGGTCCGGCGGCTGCTGGAGTACTCGTTCGACACGGCCGGTGGCCTGATGACACCGGAGCCGATCATCCTCACGCCGGACGCGACGATCGCGGAAGCGTTGGCACGAGTGCGAAATCCCGACCTCACGCCCGCCCTGGCGTCGATGGTCTTCGTCTGCCGCGCGCCCTCCGCGACACCGACCGGCCGCTACCTGGGTTGCGTGCACATCCAGCGGCTGCTGCGCGAACCACCGTTCGACCTCGTCGCCGGCGTGCTCGACACGGACCTGACCTACCTGTCGCCGAACGCCTCGCTGAGCGACGTGACGCGGTACTTCGCGACCTACAACCTGGTGTGCGCCCCGGTGCTGGACGAGGCCGAGCACCTGCTCGGCGCCGTCACCGTGGACGACGTGCTGGACCACCTGCTGCCGGACAACTGGCGCGAGACGGGACTGAGCCATGCCTGACCTGCCACCTCGGCGCAGACTCGACCAGCCGCGCGGACCACGCGGCTTCCGGTTCACGATCGACCCGGACACCTTCGGCCAGCTCTCCGAACGGCTCGCACGTTTCCTCGGCACCGGCAAGTTCCTGTTCTGGCAGACGCTCCTCGTGATCGCGTGGATCACGGTCAACCTCGTCGCCGTGTCCCTGCGGTGGGACCCGTACCCGTTCATCCTGCTGAACCTGGCGTTCTCGACGCAGGCCGCCTACGCCGCGCCGCTGATCCTGCTCGCGCAGAACCGGCAGGACGACCGGGACCGGGTGTCGCTGGAGGAGGACCGGAAGCGGGCCGCGCAGACCAAGGCGGACACCGAGTACCTGGCGCGTGAGCTGGCGGCGGTGCGGCTGGCCCTCGGCGAGGTGGCGACGCGCGACTTCATCCGGGGTGAGCTGGAGAAGCTGGTGAAGGAGCAGAACAACCTGAAGAAGGTCCGTCCTTGACCCTGGTCACGCGCTGAGCTGGCCGCTCGCGACCAGGTCGTCCAGCACCTCGTGGATCGCGGGAGCGGTCTCGGCGTGCTCGCGGTACTCGTCGCGGGTCACGTACGTCAGTTCGGCGATCTCGCCGGCCGGGCGCGGTGTGCCTTTCAGGTCGGCCGTGAAGCAGGTCATGTCGACCATCGCGCCCTCACCCTCGCCGTAGGCCGGGGCGACGTAGCGCTTGAGGACCACGGGACGTGCGGCTTCGACGCCGAGCTCTTCGGAGACCTCCCGCAGCAGGGCCTCTTCGAGGGACTCGCCGGGCTCGATCTTGCCTCCGGGGAGGTAGAAGGCCTTCTTGTTGCGTGAGCGCACAACGAGGAGGCGGCCGGCCTCGACGTGCACGAGTCCCACCACCGTGATCATGCGGTCACGGGAACACGTCGTCCGCGGCGAGGCGGTCGCACGTGCGGCCGAACGCCTCGAGCTCACCGGGGCCGAAGCTCTCCCCGAAGTGCTCGGCGACGCCGGCGAGGTGGGTTGTGGAGGCACTGCGGAGGCGTTCGGCACCCAGCGGTGTGAGCACGGCCACGATGCCGCGTCCGTCACCGTCGGCGCGTTCCCGCCCGACGAGCCCAGCACGTTCCAAACGGTCCACCAGGCGGGTCACGCCAGAACGGGACAGCAGAACGGCATCGGCCAGTTCAGTCATGCGCATGCGCATGGAAGGCGTCTCGGCCAGTTGAACCAGCACGTCGTACGCCGCGAGCGATAGGCGCTGCTCAGCAATCAGTTCGGCCTCGAGGACCCTCGTGATCCGTGCATGCGCGCGGAGGAACGATCGCCACACCCCGAGCTCGACACGGGTGGGCAACCGGGAACTACCCGATTCCGGCACGGGCGTCGATGTTACGGACAGCGCCCTCTCCACTACGACCTGGCCCTGTACTGGAAAGTGACCGGCCGGTAGGACGGGCACGAACCGGACGTAGCATGGATCGGTGACCACCACACAGCCCCTCCCCACCACCGAGGACGTCCGCAAGGCGCTCGCCGGTGTGCAGGACCCCGAGATCCGCCGCCCGATCACCGAGATCGGCATGGTCAAGGACGTCGAGGTCGGCGCGGACGGCGTCGTCGTGGTCGGCATCTTCCTGACGGTCGCGGGTTGCCCGATGCGCGACAAGATCACCAAGGACGTCACCGCGGCCGTCACGGCGCTGGACGGCGTCTCGTCCGTGCGCGTCGACCTGGACGTGATGAGCGACGCCCAGCGCACCGAGCTCCGCAAGACGCTGCGCGGCGGCGCTGAAGAGCCGGTCATCCCGTTCGCCCAGCCGGGCTCGCTGACGCGCGTGTACTGCGTCGCGTCCGGCAAGGGCGGCGTCGGCAAGTCGTCCGTGACCGTGAACCTCGCCGTGTCGATGGCCGCCAGGGGCCTGTCGGTCGGCATCGTCGACGCGGACATCTACGGCCACTCGATCCCGCGCATGCTCGGCGCCGACGGCCGCCCCACCCAGGTCGAGAAGATGATCATGCCGCCGCAGTCGCACGGCGTGAAGGTCATCTCGATCGGCATGTTCACGCCGGGCAACACCCCGGTCGTGTGGCGCGGCCCGATGCTGCACCGCGCGTTGCAGCAGTTCCTGGCGGACGTGTTCTGGGGTGACCTGGACGTGCTGCTGATCGACCTGCCGCCCGGCACCGGCGACATCGCGATCTCCGTAGCCCAGCTCGTGCCGAACGCCGAGATCCTCGTCGTCACCACCCCGCAGCAGGCCGCGGCCGAGGTGGCCGAGCGCGCCGGCTCGATCGCGCTGCAGACCCGCCAGCGGGTGGCCGGGGTCATCGAGAACATGTCTTGGCTGGAGATGCCCGACGGTTCGCGCATGGAGATCTTCGGAACCGGCGGCGGCGCGGCCGTCGCCGAGTCGCTGACCAAGGCCATCGGCTCCGACGTGCCGCTGCTCGGCCAGGTGCCGCTGGACCCGCGGTTGCGGGAGAACGGTGACTCCGGGACGCCGATCGTGCAGGCGGTGCCCGACTCGGCGGCCGCTCAGGTGCTGACCGGGATCGCCACGAAGCTGTCCGTCCGCTCCCGCGGCTTGGCCGGCCGCCTGCTGAACGTCTCCCCAGCCGGCCGCTGACCTCTTCCGCTCGACCGCACGCGGGGACCTTTCGTACTGCATGTCAGTACGAAAGGTCCCCGCGTGCGGTTCAGAACGAGGTCAGGTCGCGTCCGGGTCGTACGGCGGGCGCTCGCCCGGCGCGAGCGGGCGCTGCTCGGCTGCCGGCGGGGTCGACGGCGTCGGGTAGCCGTTGGACTTCGTGGTGGGCTCTGGGTCGTCGAAGAGGTGCTTCGTGACCGCGCGCTTCGGGTCGAAGTTGCGCAGTTCGCGCAGGTCTTCGAGGGGCTTGCGGAGTGACTCGAACTCCGGGCCCATCTCCTGCTTGAGCTGTTCTCGTGCGCCGGTCGCGTACTCGCGGACCTGCCTCACCGTCTTGCCCAGCCAGGCCGCGGCCGAGGGCAGGCGTTCGGGGCCCAGGATGAAGAGACCCGCGATGACGATGATGAGGATCTCTACCCATCCGATGCTGTCGAACACGGGTCCCAGCCTACTTGTCAGTCGCTCTTCAGTGTCACGTCTAGTTTGAGCTCGCGGCCCTGGCGGGCCAGCACTACCTGCACGGTTTCGCCGATCGCGTGCTCGCGGACCGCTACGACCAGTTCGGCGGCGTTGCGGACCATGCGGTTGCCCACCTTGGTGATGACGTCGCCCTCCTGAATGCCGGCGGCTGCCGCGGCGCCTCCCGCGGGGACGTTCTGCACCTGGGCGCCTTCGGAGGTCTCGGCGGACACGGACTTCACGTTGATGTTCATGTCCGCGTGCTTGACCTGGCCGCTGCGGATCAGGTCCTGGCTGATCTTGCGGGCCTGGTTGCCGGAGATCGCGAAGCCCAGGCCGACGGAGCCGCCGGTCTCGGTGCGGATCGACGAGTTGATGCCGATCAGGGCGCCGCGGGAGTCGACCAGCGCGCCGCCCGAGTTGCCCGGGTTGATGGCGGCGTCGGTCTGGATCGCGTCGTAGGTGACCTGGGGGCCGCCGTTCTCGCCCGCCGCCGTGACCGGGCGGTGCAGCGCGGAGACGATGCCCTCGGTGACGGTGTTGGACAGCTGCAGCGGGGAGCCGATG
The DNA here is from genome assembly GCF_024648825.1 of Lentzea californiensis. Classification (GTDB taxonomy): domain Bacteria; phylum Actinomycetota; class Actinomycetes; order Mycobacteriales; family Pseudonocardiaceae; genus Lentzea; species Lentzea californiensis. The sequence continues at coordinate 1,922,458 of NZ_JANBBE010000001.1, read as the reverse complement.
GCGATGACGCTGTCGCCCACCTGGAGTTCGTCGGAGTTGCCGAACTGCAGGACGGTCGGGTTGGTGACCTCGACCTTGATGACGGCGAGGTCGGTCTTCGGGTCGCGGCCGACGACGCGGGCCTGGGCGCGGGTGCCGTCGGTGAAGACGGCGCTGAGCTTGGCCGAGGAGTCCTGGGCCGCTGGGGCGACGACGTGGTCGTTGGTCAGGATGTAGCCGCCGGCGTCGATGACGACGCCGGAGCCGACGCCCGCGACGTTCGCGCCCTTGAACTCGATCGAGACGACGCTGGGCGTCACGCGCTTGGCGATGTCCGAGATCGAGCCGGCCGGGCGTTCCTTGCCCTCCGAGATCTCGGCCAGCGTGACCGTCGAGTCGGTCAGGGGGTTGCCCGCCCGGCCGATCAGCCAGCCGACGAGGCCACCGACGGCACCGAGGACGAGCGCGACCGTCAACAGCAGCGCCAGGGCCGCCGGCTTCACGCGACGGCCGAAGAGGAGTTCGGGAACGCTCAGCTGGGGACCGGGCCCCGGCTTGCGCTCGGGTTCGCCCGGCGGATCCTCACCGACGGCGGGCGGGCCGATCACGGCGCCGGAGGCCGGGTCGCGCCACGGGTCACCGGCGGGCTTGTCGCCCCAGAACACCGGATCGATGTCCGGGTCCGGGTCGGACGTGGGCTGCGGCGGCCGCTGCAGGAGTTCCTGCGAGCCCTGGCGGCCGAACGCGGTCACGAGGGACTCGGGAGGCGGTGGTGCGGACTGGAGCTGGGACACGGGCACGTCGCGCGAGGCGAACGCCCCGGGGACACCGTCAGGACGGCCGAAGGCGGTGGCGTACGCGGGGTCGACCGGCGGCTGCACCAGGGGGCGTGGCCGGAGCCTGCGATGCGCTCCGTCGTCCACTCCGGAAACGGGTGTGGACGTCTGGCCGTTGGGCGACTGCTGGCTCATCTCTCCCCGGATTTTTCGCTAGGAGTGCTGAACTACAGCGTGCCTGACGAACAGTGAAATGACTGTCAGGGGGTGGTCGCGAAGACCGCGCCGGCGTTCTGCGGAACCGGAACCGCGGGAGCGGGCGTCTCGCTCTCCGGCGTGGTGAACGCGAGCGCGCTCAGCAACATGCCGCTGACGACGACACCGGCACCCTGGCGGGCACGACGGCCGCTGAACCAGCCGTTGCTGCCGAGCGGTCTGGACGAACCCAGCACGGGCCCGGCACCGAACGCGGGCTTGTCCGTGCGCTGCACAGCGACGAACTGACCGTCCTCGGTGATGGCGAGCCCGTCCGGAGCGGACGGCAGTTCGACCTCCTGAGGGATCGCACCGAGCCTGTCCAGCAGCGACGCCGACGCCGTGGGCGCCGAAGCGGTGCGCACGGCGGAGCGCGCCTGCTGCTGGGTGAAGGTCTCGAACGCGCAGAAGCCACAGCGCTGAACATGCGCGGACGCGCGCTCGTGCGCGGTCGAGGACAGTTCCCCGTCCACGAACGCGACCACGGCATCCGGCAAGAGATGCTGCTCAGGCAGGCCCCAACCTCGGAGGTCGGTCATGCAGAGTCCTCCAGCAACGATTCTTGACGACGGCGTTCGAGCGCGACCTTCAGAGCCTGGCGGCCCCGATGGATCCTGCTCCTCACCGTACCCATCTTCACCCCGAGAGTGGCGCCGATCTCCTCGTAGGAGAGGCCTTCCACGTCACAGAGCACGACGGCGGCACGGAACTCCGGCGGGAGCTCGTCCAGCGCGGCCTGCAGGTCGGGGTCCAGGTGGTTCTCGTCGTAGATTTCCTCAGGGGACAGGTCGTCACCCTCGAGGCGGTCGTTGTCCTCGGGCAGCGCCTCCATGCGCACGCGACTGCGTCGGCGTGCCATGTCCAGGAAGAGGTTGGTGGTGATGCGGTGCAGCCACCCCTCGAAGGTGCCCGGCTTGTACGACGCGAGCGACCGGAAGACGCGGATGAACGTCTCCTGCGTCAGGTCCTCTGCGTCGTGCTGGTTGCCGGTCAGGCGGTACGCGAGCCGGTAGACCCTGTCCGCGTGCTCACGGACGATCGCGTCCCACGAGGGCGGCGTCCAGTCGGCCGTCTCGATGGGCGCGACGGCCTCCGGAGAACTCGACTGCGTGCGCATCAGGTGTTTCGGCACCTCCATGTGGGCCGCCCGGCGACCCTTATGCGGCTCAACGGGCGACGGGTCCGGCTTGTTCCCGACTAGAGCCTGGCTTCCTGCCTCTGTACCTTCTCCTGCTCCCTTTAAACGATCGTGAGAGTGGGCTGAGAGCACCCTGAGAATTTTGGTTCGGGCCACGTTCACCCGTTTTGGGCAGAGATGGCACTAACCTGCTAGACCGTGACCACGGAATCGGCCCTGCGGGAGTACGTCGAGCAGTACCTCCCCGAGGACGACGTGCACCTGGCAGCACGAGCACGCGGCCAGGAACTGGGCTGCGTGCCCATCGGCGCGGGCGGAGGCGCCGCCCTGCGGTTCCTCGCGACCGCACTCCAGGCCCGCGCTGTGGTGGAGATCGGCACCGGAGCGGGCACCAGCGGCCTCTACCTCCTGGCGGGCATGCCACAGTCAGGCGTCCTGACCTCGATAGACGTGGCCTCGGACCACCAACGGGCAGCCCGCGAGGCCTACGCGGCGGCCGGCATCTCCCCGTCCAGAACCCGCCTGATCATGGGCAAGGCCCTGGACGTGCTCCCCCGCCTGACCGACGCGGCGTACGACCTCGTCTTCGTGGACGCCTACAAGCCCGAGTACCCGCAGTACCTGCAACACGGCGTGCGCATGCTGCGCCCGGGCGGCGTGATCGCGTTCGACAACGTCCTCTGGCACGGCGCCGTCGTGGACCACACGAAGCGGGACGAGTCGACTCAGGCGATGCGGGACATCGCGCGCCTCGTGAAGGAGGACGACCGCCTCGTGCCCGTGATCCTCCCGCTGGGCGACGGCCTTCTCGTGGCGGCGCGGCGTCCATAAGAAAGCCGGTTGGCCCACCTGAGTGAAGCGGTAACAACGCTTCGCGACCATTCGACATGTCCTCCGCAGGGTCGGGGACGGTCAATTCCCCGAAAGGGGCTCAGGTGAAACCAACAAGAGTTCTCGCCGCACTCGCGGCTGCCTTCGTACCGATCATCGGGCTGACCACACCCGCCGTCGCTGTTGACGACCCTTGCTGGGCAAACGGTGACGACATGGTCGACTCCAGCTGCGGCAGGCCCACGTACATCATCGATCCAGGCATCCACCACGAACTCACCAGGGCCGACGTCCTGAGGTTCGCGGACTATTACGTGGACCGCGGGTTCGACCGCAATTTCCTCTGGTACGCACCGGAGCAGCAGCGACAATTCCACTCCGCGACTGAAAGATGGTCCGGCTGCGTCGGCAACGTGCAGCTCTACACGCCCTGCCAACCGAGTGCGGTGAACTACCACCCCGTCGTCGGCTCCTTCGACGAGAACCCCGTAACCCTGCACACCCTGTCGTACGAAGGCAGCTTCATCGCGCTGGCCTGCGGAAACTTCTCCGAGAACAAGTCCGGCAAGCCGGTGCCGGTGATCAGCGGCCACAAGTACCACGACGCGAACCGCAACGGCGTCCGCGACGCCGGTGAGCAGGGCCTCGCCGGCTGGACGATGACCCTCCACCGCGACCGCTCCGACGCAGGTCAGGGCACTGGCGCGGTCGACACCAGAACCACTGACGCGAACGGCTACTACGAGTTCCGGCTGAACGGCCAACTGCCCGGCGACTACGCGGTCACCGAGGAGAACCGCGCCGACTGGACTCGTACCTCAAGCACCGAACGCCACGCCGTGCACGTGCCGATCGGCGCCGCCAGCACCAAGTACGGGGGCCGCGACTTCGGCAACGTGGAGACGAAGGCCGACGCCGTGAAGGTCGCCTTCGACGTCGTCGACCCGCCCGCCGAGATGACCGCCGACACCAGCCACGCCCTGCGCGTCCGCGCGCTGCTGGAGAACCGCGGCCCCGCCCCGGTCATCGAGGTCCAGGACGCGATCTCCGCTTCCGGTCCGCCGGACTGCTCGTTCACCACCCCACCGCCCGCGATCAGACAGCTCACGCTCGGCAGGCCTGTCGAGGTGGTCTTCGAGGTCGGCGTCACCTGCCTCGACCCGAGCTTCCACCCGTTGACGTTCCACAACGCGCTGACGGTCACCACCCCCGGCGTCACCGATCCGGACCCGGCGAGCAACCACCGGACCACGAGCGCCACGATCGCGGTGATCGACGAGGCGAACGTCGGCATCGACAGCACCCGGCTCGACTGCGTGACCCGCACCTACGTCCGCGACCAGTTCGAATGCACCGTCACCGCCGTCGCGGTCAACATGGGAGACCACGGCCCTGCGGACACCGACGTGCGGCTCGGACTCACCGGCCCGGCGGACTGCGCGCTGACCCCGGACGGCCCGACGAGCCACGCGACCTCGCTGTTCACCAGCCCGGTCACCGTCTCGTCGAAGTGGGACGTGACCTGCGCGAACCGCAGCTACCACGACTTCACCGCGTCTTCGGAGGCCGTGCTCGGCCACCTGCACGTCATCGACCCCGACGGCGCGAACAACAGCGGCACGGCGACCGGCCGCGTCGAGGTGTTCGAGCGCACCGACCTCTCGGTGGCGGACCTGCGGCTGACCTGCACCGAGCGCCAGTACCGGACTCAGGCGTTCGACTGCACGAGCACGGTCACCGTGGCCAACGCCGGCCCGGCCGACGCCGTGCACACGCTGACCACGGTCACCTTCGGCGCTCCCGCGGACTGCACGGTCTCGCCGGACACCGGCCAGCAGCAGGCGCACGTCCTCGGCGCCGGTGCGTCCGCGACGTTCACCAAGGACTGGACGGTGTCCTGCACGGAGAGCCGCAGGCACCTGCTGTCCACCGGTGCGGTGGTGATCGCGGACGAACCGCACCCCGAGGACACCGACCGCACCAACGACGCCCGCTCGATCTCGTGGGTGCCGCCGGACGTGAAGCCGCGCAGCTTCCCCAGCTCGATCAACGTGAAGAAGGAGGGCCTCGTCCCGGTGGCGGTCCTGTCGACGACGGAGTTCGACGCCGTCACGCAGGTCGACCGGACCAGCCTCACCTTCGGCGCCACCGGTCTGGAGCAGAGCCTCGTCCGCTGTGGATCAGCCGGTGAGGACGTGAACGACGACGGACTGGCCGACCTGGTGTGCCAGTTCGACACCACGAAGACTGGCCTGACCTGTGGCATGACGACGGCGACCCTGATGGGCCGCACGACCGACGGCCGCCGGTTCGAAGGGCAGGACGACGTCAAGCTGACCGGGTGCTGAGCCCGGCACGACCGTTCGATCAGTAAGCCCTGACGCCCTTGCCGAGGACCGTGACGCCACCGGCGCTGACCGTGTAGCGCTCACGGTCCATCGGCGCGTCCACACCGATCAAAGCCCCATCAGGCACAACGACGTTCTTGTCCAAAATAGCCCGCCGAACCACAGCACCCTTGCCGATCCGAACTCCGGGCAACAGCACAGAGCCCTGCACGACCGACCCGACCTCGACGGTCACGTCGGACGAGATCACAGACCCGTGGATCTTCCCGGAGATGATCGACCCGGGCCCCACCATGGAGTCCTCAGCAGACCCACCGGCGATGAACTTGGCCGGAGGCATGGGAGGAGTGGCGGTCCGAATAGGCCACAACTGGTTGTACAGGTTGAAGATCGGATGGACCGAAACGAGGTCCATGTGCGCGTCGTAGTAGGCGTCGATGGTCCCGACGTCCCGCCAGTACCCGCGATCCCGATCAGTGGCACCGGGCACGTCGTTGTCCTGGAAGTCGTAGACGTGCGCCTTCCCGCGGTCCACCAGCATGGGGATGATGTCGCCACCCATGTCGTGGTCCGAGTCGGGGTTCAACGCGTCCCCGCGAAGCGCGTCCAGCAACGCCTCGGTCGTGAACATGTAGTTGCCCATGGACGCGAAGGTCACGTCCGGGTCGTCCGGCACGTGCGGCGGCTCGGAGGGCTTCTCCAGGAACCGGGTGATCTTCCCCGAGGCGTCGCTGTCGATGCACCCGAACGCCTTGGCCTCGTTCCGCGGCACGCGGATGCCGGCGACGGTCACGGCCGCGCCCGACTCGACGTGCTGCGAGATCATCTGGCCGGGGTCCATCCGGTACACGTGGTCGGCTCCGAAGATGACCACGTGGTCGGGCTTCTCGTCGTGGACGAGGTTCAGCGACTGGAAGATCGCGTCGGCCGAGCCCGTGTACCAGCGGGGGCCCAGGCGTTGCTGGGCCGGGACCGGTGTCACGTACTGACCGAGCACATTGGACAGGCGCCACGTGGTCGAGATGTGGCGGTCCAGCGAGTGCGACTTGTACTGCGTCAGCACGCAGAGCTTCGCGAGCCCGGCGTTGACCAGGTTCGACAGCACGAAGTCGACCAGCCGGTAGTTGCCCCCGAAGGGCACAGCCGGTTTCGCGCGGTCCGCCGTCAGTGGCCACAGGCGCTTGCCTTCACCACCGGCAAGCACAATTCCGAGAACGTGCGGCTGCCCCTTCACGGTATGTGACCCTATCCGTGCGATCGTTCTCGAACCAGACGCAAAGCGGTTCGTCCCAACAAGTACCGCCGTGATCTACGGTGGGTGCGTGCGAGTAGCGCTCTTGACCCGGGAGTATCCGCCAGAGGTGTACGGCGGGGCTGGCGTGCACGTGGGATTCCTCGTGCCCCATCTCCGCGAGCTCGTGGACGTCGACGTGCACTGCTTCGGTGCACCGAGATCGGACGCCACGGCCCACAACCCGCCGCACAGCCTGGAGCAGGCGAACGCGGCTCTCACGACCCTCGCGGTCGACCTGGAGATGGCCTCGGCGATCTCCACTGCCACGCTGGTCCACTCGCACACCTGGTACGCCAACATGGGCGGTCACCTGGGCAAACTCCTGCACGGCATCCCGCACGTGGTGACGGCGCACTCGCTGGAACCGCGCCGGCCGTGGAAGGCCGAGCAGCTCGGCGGCGGGTACCGGATCTCCTCCTGGGCGGAGCGGACGGCGTACGAACACGCCGACGCGGTCATCGCCGTGAGCGAGGGCATGAGGGCCGACGTGCTCGACGCCTACCCCGCTCTCGACCCGGCGAGGGTGCACGTCGTGCGCAACGGGATCGACAGCGACGCCTACCACCCGGTCACCGAATCGGACGCCCTGACGTCCCGTGGAATCGATCCCACGAAGCCGATCGTGGCCTTCGTGGGAAGGATCACGAGGCAAAAAGGTTTGAGCCACCTCGTGGCCGCCGCGCACCAGATCGACCCGGACGCGCAGATCGTGCTGTGCGCGGGAGCGCCGGACACGCCGGAGATCGCCGAGGAGATCAGGCAGGCGGTCAGCGAGCTCTCGCAGTCGCGGCCGGGCGTCTTCTGGATCCAGAAGATGCTGCAACCGGCCGAGGTGCGGCAGATCCTGAGCCACGCGGCGGTGTTCGTGTGCCCGTCGGTCTACGAACCGCTGGGCATCGTGAACCTGGAGGCGATGGCGTGCGGCACCGCGGTCGTCGCGAGTGACGTCGGCGGCATCCCCGAGGTCGTCGTGCACGGCGAGACGGGCCTCCTCGTCCACTACGACGAGCATGACTTGTCGACATATCGACTCCAGCTCGCGGAATCGATCAACGAACTGATCACAGACCCCGAGCGCGCGAAGCGCTTCGGAGCCGCCGGACGCACCCGCGCTGAGCTGGAGTTCTCGTGGTCCGCGATGGCCGGGCAAACCGTCGAGGTCTACCGCAGTGTGATTTGAGCCACACTCGTCCGGGGCAACCCTGAAGAGTGAGCGCCGCCTTTAACCAGTAGTGACGTTTCGGTTTCAACTGGTGAGGGGCGCGAGGACTGTGCGTTGTGCGGTGCTGGGTCTGACGGTCCTCCTCGCAGTGACTGGATGTGCCACAGCTCCCACCGCGCAACCGGCGGCGGTCCAGCTCACGATGGACGGCAAGAAGCTCGCCGATGCCTCTGAACTGCAGGCGACCGCCGAGGCGCAGCTCGCGTACACGCTGGACTACGGCTACGTGGCACGGGCCGGTGCCGCCGCGGTCAGCTGCTGGTTCGCGAAGACCGGCCTCGAGTCCGAGGTCGACAAGCGGCTGTGGTGCGGACCGGTCCAGGTCCCCGGCACCGGCGCCAGCACCGACTGGGTGCCCGTGCCGCTCAAGGAAGTCACCAAGACGGATGATGAGGTCCGTTACGAAGTGCAGTCGCCGCAGGTACCCGAGAAGGGCAACCGCAGCACGCCGAGCGGGACGCTCGTGCGCACCGACGGCAAGCAGTTCGACCCGTCGAAGCAGCAGGACCTGACGGCCGGACGCGACTTCCTGGCCGTGCTGCCCGACGACGGCAAGCGCTCGAACCACGAGCTCGGGCTGGGTGACGCCGACATCAAGCTGCGCGACGACCTGCTCGGCACCGCCGTGACCGGCTGGGCGAACCCGGACATCTGGTTCACCTCGGAGGGCACGCTGCGCGCCGAGACCGGGTCACGGCTGCGCGTGGTGCGGATGAAGGTCGAGAAGCTGAACGAGACGGACAGCGGTTTCCACCGCACCAACTGGCAGGGGTTCGCCCCGCAGCCGTCCGAGCTCGCGCTGGAGGTCCCCGGCAAGCGCCAGGTCCTCCCGGCCGACCGGCTGCCGGCCGCCGGCTCGGTCTTCGTCGTCTACACCGTGCCCGACCCGCAGGAGGGCGCCGAGCACATCACGCTCGGCACGCTCGGCGCCAAGTCGCTGGAACAGCGCGCCGAGGTCCCGTCCGGCAAGCGTTCCGGCAACCCGCCGCAGGTGCTGACGCGCGCCTCCGCCCCCGCCCAGTTCACGGAGCAGACGCAGAAGATCCGGTTCAACGACCGGGAGCTCGGCCTGAAGATCACCGGGGTGAGGCTCGGCCGCCAGCGCCCGGTCAAGCTCGGCGAGAGCCAGTACGACGTGGCCACGATCTCCGCGCCGGACAAGGCGTTGCTGGAGGTGCGGATCGAGGCGACCGGCGACCTGCCCGACACCGCGGGCGGCCTGTGGACCAAGGACCTGATCACCGTCACGCTGCCGGACGGCTCGGCCGCCCGGCAGGTCGGCGCCCGCTACGACGGCGGCCCGCTGCCGTTCGCGATCGTCGTCGAGGTCCCGGCGGACACCCGCTCGGTCTCGGCCGGCATGGTCGACGGGCTGCTGGACCTGCCGCGCCTCGGCAGGACGACCATCGCGCCGGTCGACTCGCGCGCCACCCTCGCCCTGGAGTTCTGAGCCGGTGGTGTGTTCGCTAACCCTCGCCGGTCCATTTCGTGTCCAGGCGGGTAGCTCGCGGTGCCGCCCCCACGCCCTCATATCGGGCATATGGGGGCGTGGGGGCGGTGCCGCGAGATGCCCCACTGGGCGCGGAATTGACCGGCGAGGATTGCGAACACACCACCAGCATCGCTGCTAGCGCCAGCCAGCCCAGGAGCACCAGTACCAATCCGCTCCAGCCCCACTCCTCGTAGGCGGTGGCGCCGGACGTCCCGCCGATGCTGCTGCCGACGTAGAACCCGGCGAGGTAGAGCCCTGAGGCCTGGCCGCGGGCGTGCGAGGGAGCGCGTGCGGCGACCCAGCCGCTCGCCGTGGTGTGCGAGGCGAAGAACCCGGCGGTGACGATCGCCAGGCCGAGCGGGACCCACACCAGACTCGCCATGGCACCGAGAGCCAGCACGCCGATGCACAGCAGCAACACCTTGCCGCGGCCGAACCGGTCGGCCAGCCTGCCCGCGAACGCCGCCGCGGTGCTGCCGAAGCCGTAGAAGAGGAAGACCAGCGTCTCCAGCCACGCCGGGCCGGAGAGCTGGAAGCCCGCGACGTTGTAGAACGAGATGAACGTCCCCACGAGCAACACCGCGACCACGTACATGGACAGCAGCACGGGGTCTTTCAGCGCCGCCTTCATGCCGTTGGGCGCCCGCTTCGGCCGGTGCTGGGCCTTCGGCAGGAAGAACACCACGACCAGGGCCGCGACCAGCCCGAACACGCCGGCGAGCAGCACGGAGCCGCGCCACCCCAGCCAGTCCGACGTCATGCCGGTGACCAGCCGTCCCGACATGCCGCCCAGGCTGTTGCCCGCGATCATCGCGCCCATCGCGGCGCCGAGCTTCCCCTTGTCCAGCTCGTCCGCGAGGTAGGCCATGGACGCCGCGGGCACCCCGGCCGCCGCGACGCCCTGCAGCACCCGCAGGACCAGGAACACCTCGTAGTTCGGCGCGAACGGCAGCACGAGGCCGAGCAACGCCGCCACCAGCACGCTGACCACGATCACCGCCCGGCGCCCGGTCCGTTCGGACAGCATCGCGATCGGCACGACCACCACCGCGAGCGCCAGGGTCGCCGCGGAGAGCGCGAGCGACGCGCTGCCCGGTCCCAGCCCGTACTCGGCGGCGATCTGCGGCATCACCGCCTGCGGGGTGTAGAGCAGCGCGAAGCAAGCGAACCCCGAAGCGGCGATGGACGCGGTCAACCTGGTCACGCATCTGACGCTAAGCCATACGTCCAATACGGAAATGCGGCAAAATCGATCCGTGGACGAATTGGATCTGGCACCGAAGCTGGCGGTGCTGAAAGCGCTTGCCGCCGACGAGCACGTGACTCGCGTCGCGGAACGCCTCGGGCTCCCCCAGCCCACGGTCAGCCGCTGGATCGCCGAGCTCGGCGAGCAGCTCGGCGCGCCGCTGCTGGTGAAGACCGGCCGCCGGGTCCGCCTCACCCGCGCGGGCCGGTTGCTGGCCGAGGCCGCGACGCGCTCACTGACCGCGCTGGAGCCCGGTCTGCGCGAGGTCGAGGAGGAGCTCGACCCGGAGAAGGGCCGTGTCGTGCTGGGGTTCCTGCACATGCTCGGCCGGTCCGTGGTGCCCGAGCTGGTCCGCGGGTTCCGCGCCGAGCACCCGCACGTGCGGTTCGGCCTCGTTCAGAACGCCCGCTACACCGTGGTCGAGAAGCTCTTGCAAGGCGAGATCGACCTCGCGCTGGTCGCTCCGCCGCCGGAGGAACCCGAGGTGGAGTCGGTGGTCATCTTCGAGCAGGAGCTGATCGTCGTGGCCCCGGTCGCCCACCGGCTGGCCTCGCGCGAGGTCGTCCGGCTCGCCGATCTCGTCGACGAGGACCTCATCCTGCTGGAGCACGGCTACGGCCTGAGGCAGATCACCGACGACATGTTCGCGAAAGCGGGCCTCACCCCTCGGATCGCGTTCGAGAGCCAGGAGATCGAGACCGTGCGCGGCCTGGTGGCGGCCGGGCTCGGCGTCGCGATCCTCACGCACGCCGAGTCCACTCCACCGCCAGGCCTTCGCGAGCTACCGCTGTCGCCGCGGTCGGCCCGCGTCTTCGGGCTGGCGTGGCTCAGGGACCACCCGTTGCCGCCCGCCGTCCGGGCCTTCCGCGACCACGCGTTCCGGACTCACGGCGTCCAGCGCTGAGTGCCCGACCACGTCCGCAGGTACGACTCGGCGCCACCGAGCATGTCCTGGACCAGCTGGTCGCCGCCGAGCTGGCGGACCTTCTCGACCCAGTCCGGCAGCAGGCCGATGTGCGCGCCGCCGTCGACGTTGATGTCCCAGACGCGTTCACCGGTGCGCTGCCGGTCGACCAGCGGGCCTTCCGGGTAGGTGCGGAACGGGTAGGTCACGCCGGTCTGCGGTGCCGGGTGCGCACCGACGCCGTTGTAGTCGGAGCCGAACCCGATGCCCACGTCGTACCTGCGCCGCAACGGTTCCGCGGCGGCCGCCTGCGCGACGTACCCCTCGGGGCTGTTCTCGTAGCCCGCGATGAACCCGCCGAGCCCGTAGACCTTCTCGGTCCACTGGGCGTCCATCCAGCTGTGGCTGGAGACGATGCCGGGGTAGCGCGCCTGGGCGGCCAGGTCCAGCGTGCGACCGGCGGCCTTCACGCTCATGTGGTCGATCTCGATCATCATGTGCCGGCGCATCATGCCCTGCACCGCGTACTCGCCCAGTGACGTCAGGCCGCGCACGTTGCACCGCTTCGCCGGGTCGTACGCGGGCGCGACGGCCGAGGCCGGGACCAGCGCGTTCGGGCCGACGGTGCCGATCGGGTTGTCCTGCTGCGGGCCCTTGCACTGCTCGGTCTGCCACCACTGGCCGGTGCGCAGGAACTGGCCCGCGTTGATCACGCCGCCCTGCGTGCCCGAGTCGAACCGGACGCCGCACAGCGCGTTGTCGAACTTGTGGCACAGGAACGCGCTGCGCACGCCGAGCGCGTACATCTCGTCGAGGCCGCGGTCGATGTCGCCCCTGTTGCACAACGGGATGTCGAGGAACGTCCGGCAGCCGAAGATCTCGGAGGTCTCGATGCCGAGGACCACCGCGAGCTTGCCCTGGGTGATCACGTCACGGGCCTGCTCGGCCGACGTGACGATGCGGAACCAGCCCTTGCCCGCGCCGCCGAACTGCCTGTCGACGAACGCCTGCAGCTCGTAGGTGCGCTGCGCCTGCAACCGGACCGACTGCATCTCGTCGCAGGGCTTGTCCTTGAACGGGTGGATGACGCACAGCGTGGCGTTGCTCGTCAGGTCCTGGACCAGCACGCGCTGGCCGCCGCGCCACGCCCGTTCCAGCCAGGCGTAGTAGTTCTGCTGGTGCGAGACCGTGGTGGAGGAGGGCCAGTCCTTGAACGTCGGCCAGCCCACCGGGTCGTGGCCGTCGAGGTCGCCCGTCACGATCGCCTCGAAGATCGCGCCCAGACCCGCCGGGTGGTGCTCGGAGCAGTCCTTCAGCGCGTCCGCGATGCCCTGCTCCGAGAACGGCTTGCCGCAGATCAGCTTGCCGCCGAAGCCCTCGTGGGTCATGAGGTGGTTGTGCGCGTCGACGAACCCGCGCACCCTGCCCTGGCCGTCCGTGCCCTTGAAGGGCTCGCCCGTCACGTTGATCTGCGAGTCCACCGCCGGCCGCGCCACCGGTTCCCACCAAGGCGTGCTCGCGGTGGCAGGACTTAGGGCCGTTAGGACCAACGAGACGGCGAGAGCCAGGCGGAGTAACACGAGCGCTCCTCTACGACGGTGTGAAGGCGCTCACATCATGCCGTGGAACTTCGCCGTCTCGTATGGGTAGTTAGTAGGGATTAACGCGAATATTTTTCAGCCAGCTCGACGAGCGTCCGCGCGCCGAAGCCGGTGGCTCCCGCGACGACCTCGTCGTAGACCTTCTCCGAGCGCGCCGGGCCGGCGATGTCGAGGTGCGCCCACGGCACGTCGCCCGCGAACTTCTGCAGGAACAGCGCCGCCGTGATGCCACCGGGGCCGGGCGGACACTGCTTGTAGTCCGCGATCTCGCTCGCGACCGCGCTCACGTGCTCCTCCAGCAGCGGCATCCGCCACCACTGCTCGCCGACGTTCGCACCGGCCTCGACGACCTCGGCCGCGAGCTCGGCGGACGGGCTGAACACGCCACCCGTGCGCAGGCCGAGCGAGACCTTCATCGCGCCGGTCAGCGTCGCCACGTCCACCAGGAGGTCGGGCTCCAGGTTCTTCACCGCGTACGCCAGCGCGTCGGCCAGGACCATGCGGCCCTCGGCGTCGGTGTTCGTCACCTCGGTGGTCGCGCCGCCGTAGTGGCGCACGACGTCGCCCGGCCGGTACGCCGAGCCGCTCACGTGGTTCTCCGCGCACGGCACGAGCCCGGTGACCCTGACCGGCAGCTTCCTGCGCGCCACGGCCAGCAGCGCGCCGATCACCGCGCCACCGCCCGCCATGTCGGTGCGCATGAGGTGCATGCCGTCCGCGGGCTTCACCGAGATGCCGCCCGTGTCGAACGTGATGCCCTTGCCGACGAACACCAGGTGCGGGCCGGTGGTGCCGTACGTGAGCTCCAGGAACCGCGGCGGGCGGGCAGATCCGCCGCCGACCGCGAGCACGCCGCCGAAGCCCTGCTGTGCCAGCCACTTCTCGTCGCGCACGGTGGCGCTGAGCCCGTCGACCCTGTCCGCCAGCCTGGCGGCGGTCGTGGTGAGCCAGCGCGGGTCCTTGACGTTGGACGGCGTGTTGGCGAGATCCCGTGTCAGCGCCGTCGCGGTGGCGAGCGCGTGGGCCTTCAACGCGGCCGACGTGAGCACCTCCTCGAACCCGTCGTCGTCGGCCGTGATCAGCCGCAACGAGCCGACCCGCTTCGGGGCTTCCTCGCCGGTGACCTTGAAGCGGTAGCCGCCGAGCGCCGCGCCCAGCACGAACGCGCGCACGTTGGCGGCGTCGAAGTCGGGAGTCAGCAGGACGTCGGCGGTCTTGGGCGCGTCCTCGCCGCTCAGCGCCCGCACGAGAGCGGCGCCTGCCGCGCGGTAGTCCGCGAGCGAGCCGGTGCCGACACCGAGCGTCCAGGTCTCGTCGTGCCGCACCGCCTCGCCGGCCTTGCCGGTCAGGCCGGAGACGTCGATGCCGTCGCCGCCCGGTCCGAGCGCCGGTCCCGTGGACACGAGCACGACCGCCGGAACGTCGCGGCGTGCGGCGGTGGCCACCTCGACGTCCACGAGCTTGGTTGGCACTGACGGCACCGTCGACGCCACGGTTGGACCTCCCCTATTGCATTAACGACCGTTCATTCTCACCTGGTGCGAGAACGAAGCGATGCCCCGGTCTCCACTGTGGAAACCGGGGCTCAACACTGCTTCCTCGCCGGGATGCCTCAGCCGGCGGCGGCCCTCAGCGCGTCGCCCAAGGCGCTGGCCTCGTCCGCCGACATCTCGACGACGAGGCGCCCACCACCCTCGAGCGGCACGCGCATGACGATGCCGCGTCCCTCCTTGGTGACCTCGAGGGGACCGTCGCCGGTCCGGGGCTTCATGGCCGCCATCGCGTGCTCCCTCCGTCAACATCTTCCCCGTCCGGCCAGGCCGGATCTGCTCCATTCTCCCCTATGGCGACTCAGGGGCGAAACCGAACCGATCTTTTGGCGAGTCCGGGTGACAGTTGTCGATCTTGGCTTGTGCCTGATCAACACCTGTTTTCACGACAAGGCAACACTTTGGGCACGTAGGCCGTGTCGTGCCGGTCCGGTCGATGGGAGCCACAGGCGAGAGGCCCGGAGGCGGTGCCGCCGGGACGCCCTCATACCGGGCGTATTCGGGTGTCCCGGCGGTGCCGCCTCCGGGCCCCTCGGCTGCGGCTGTCGCGGCCGGACCGACACGGCACGGCCTTGGCCGTGTCGTGACAGACTGGGCCGGGTGCGAGCCCGTTCCGCGCTCTTCGACGTCTACGGCGGCCACCTGCGCGAGCGCGGTGGGGCCGCCACCATCGCCGCGCTCGTCCGGCTGCTCGAGCCCCTCGGTTTCGCCGCGCCGGCCGTCCGCACGGCCGTGTCGCGCACCGTCCGGCAGGGCTGGTTGCAGCCGTCGCGGCTGCCTGACGGGCCCGGATATGCCATGACACCTCGCGGGGAACGAAGGCTCGACGAGGCCGCCGCCCGCATCTACCGCACCGGGCCGTCCACGTGGGACGGTCGCTGGCACGTGGTGGTGCTGGAGGAGATGCCCGGCCGTGACTCGCGCGACCACCTGGCCTCGGAGCTGCAACTGCTCGGTTATGGCGCACTCGGTCCTGTGACGTGGATCGCTCCCCGGCCGTCGCCGGAGCTGGCCGACGTGCTGGCCGCCGAGGAGGTCGCGGCACGAACTTTTCACGGTTCACACGACGGTGGCGACGCCGAGCTCGCGGCGAAGGCGTGGGACCTGGCCGAACTGGGCCGCGACTACGCCGCGTTCGTCGCGCACTGGCACGAGACGGTGTCCGTTGTGGACGAAACGGACGACGCGGCGGCGTTCGCAGCGTCACAGCAGCTGCTGCACGCGTGGCGGAAGTTCCTGTTCCGCGATCCCGGTCTTCCTGCTGAACTGTTGCCACCGGACTGGCCGGGGCACGCGGCAGCGTCGTTCTTCGACGAACAGACACTGCGGCTGGCACCGGGCACGAGTCGTTTCGTCGACGAGTGCCTGCGGCCGGTGCGCAACGTTTCCACAGCTTGATGGAGGTCCAGTGTCCGAGCTCCTCGTCGACGACGCCGATGGTGTGCGCACGCTCACGTTCAACCGCCCCGAGTCGTTCAACGCCTTCACCGTCACGCTGAAGGAGGCGTTCCTCGCCGCCCTGCGGGAGGCGGCGGCGGACGACTCGGTGCGCGCGGTGGTGATCACGGGTGCGGGCAGGGCGTTCTGCGCGGGTCAGGACCTCAAGGAGCACATCGGCCTGCTGCAGGCCGGTGATCCGGCGCCGCTGCACACCGTCGAGAAGCACTACAACCCCATCGTGCGCGAGCTGATCGGCATGCCGAAGCCGGTGATCGCCGCGGTCAACGGCAGCGCGGCCGGTGCGGGCGCGTCGTTCGCCTACGCCGCGGACCTGCGCATCGCGGGAAAGTCGGCGAAGTTCCTGATGGCCTTCGCGAACGTCGGCCTGACGGCGGACTCCGGCGCGTCCTACACGCTGCCGCGGCTGATCGGTCACGGCCGCGCGATGGAGATGATGCTGCTCGCCCAGCCCGTCGGCGCCGAGGAGGCGTTGCGGGTGGGCATGGTCAACCAGGTCGTGCCGGACGAGGAGCTGCGGTCCACCGCGCACCTGCTGGCCGCGAAGCTCGCCGCCGGACCGACGACGGCCTACGCGAAGATCAAGGAAGCGCTGGCCGCGGCGGCGGACGGGACGCTGGAGGACGCGCTGGAGGCCGAGCGGCGCACCCAGGCCGACTGCGGCGCGACCGAGGACCACCGCGAGGCGGTCGACGCGTTCGTGAACAAGCGCGCCCCGAAGTTCAGCGGGCGCTAGCGCCCCCGCGCCGGGCCCCGGACGTTGATGAGGGGAGCTTTCACAAACCTGAGGTTTGTGAAAGCTCCCCTCATCAACCCGGATGCCATCAAGCTGAGGCGCGGAAGCAGGTCGCGATGTGGTCGTCGACCATGCCGGTCGCCTGCATCAGCGCGTAGCACGTGGTGGGGCCGAGGAACTTGAAGCCGCGCTTCTTCAGTTCCTTGGCCATCGCCTTGGACTCGTCCGTGATCGCCGGGACGTCCGCGAACGTGGCGGGCCGCACGTGGCCCGCCGGCGCGAACGACCACAGCAGTGCGTCCAGGTCGACGCCCTCCGAGACGATCACCCGCGCGTTGTGGATCGCGGCGTCGATCTTCAGCCGGTTCCGGACGATGCCCGCGTCGGCCATCAGCCGTTCGACGTCGGCGGGACCGAACTTCGCGACCAGCTCGGGGTCGAAGCCGCCGAACGCCGCGCGGAACGCCGGGCGCTTGCGCAGGATCGTGATCCACGACAGCCCGGACTGGAACGCCTCCAGCGACATCCGCTCGTAGAGCTCCGGCGTGCCGTGCAGCTCCACGCCCCACTCGGTGTCGTGGTACTCGGCGTAGTCCGGGGTCGAGTCGCCCCAGGGACAACGGGAGATCAGCTCAAGCCCGGTGCTCACTCGGCTCCAGCTCCTCGAGCTCGCGCACACGCGCCCGCAGCGTCTCGACCTCGGTCGCGAGCCGCTGCAACGCCCAGTCGACCTCGGTCATCTTGTAGCCGCGGAAGACCTGCTGGAACTTCAGCTCGCGGACGTCCTCCGCGGTGATGTCGTCGGACGGCAGCCGCGTGGGCGACGCTCCGGGTGGCAGCGGCGCGAGCTCCTCGCCGCGCCCGAACACCAACGCCGCGAGCAGGAACACCACTGCCGCGACGGCGATCATCACGATCAGGTAGATCAGGGCGTTGGTCACACGACGATCGTGGCACAGCTCAGGCAGCGGCGAGCGAGCAGACCGAGACGAACGATCACGATCCAGGTGATCAGGCTCGCGATGGTCATCGGCAACGACTGCACGAGCCGTGACGCGTCGACGTGCGCGGTGGCCAGGATGATCGCGAGGTTGCCCAGCAGCACCGCGGCGACGGCCAGGAGCGCGATGGTCGCGCCGGCCTTCGCCAGCAGCTTCGTGTCGTACTTGCGAGCCAGGACCCGGCCCAGCACCAGCGCCACCAGCGCGACGCCGGACGCGATGCCACTGGTCAGGTCGTTGGCCTGGGCGACGAACAGGTACCAGGCCGGCGGCCTGGTACCGAAGTCCTGCCACGGCCCGATGAGCAGCATCCGGCCGTACTCCCACGCCATGTGCATCAACGGCAGCACGATCGCGAGCCAGACGAGCGTGCGCGTGCCGTACGCGACGGCCAGTTCGGCCTGGTACTCGTTGGCGATCTCGCGCACCGGCCCGAACTCCTCGACCGCGCGCTCCTGGGCTTCGCGCTCGGTGAGCCCGCGGTCCACGTGCGCCTCGGTGGCGTCGGCGAGGCTGTCGCGGGTCTCGGTGAGCAGCTCGCGGACCTGCTTCTTCGAGCCCCGCAACCGTGAGCCGAGCTCGGTCATGTACCGGTCGACCACGTCCGCGTCCATCACGTCTGCGCCCACTTGCCCCCACCTCCCAGCACCCCGTCGATGACCGTCGTGAACTCGCGCCACGCGTCGCGCTCGGCGTTCAACGCGCGCTGCCCCGCCTGCGTGAGCTCGTAGGTGCGGCGCTTGCGGCCGCCGACCGTGCTCCAGTCGCTGCTGACGTGCCCGGCCCGTTCGAGCCTGCGCAGCGCCGGGTAGACGGTGCCCGTGGGCAGGTCCAGCGCACCCCCGCTGCCCTGCTGCAACGCTTCGATGATCGCGTAGCCGTGCAGCTGCACACCGTCGAGCGTGGCCAGCAGCAACGCGTCGAGGTGGCCGCGTAGCGCGTCGGGCTTCATGCGTAGCGACTCTACCGATGTGCGCCCCGGGAACGGTCCCTGAAATCTTCGGTCAGGGTCAGCCCTGAAATCCCCCTGAGATGCGCTTTCCAGCCTTAATAAGTAGGCCCGCTACACATACCGTCCCTACTCATGAGCGCAGTAGACCTCGCCCGCCTCCAGTTCGCGTCGACCACGTCGTTCCACTTCCTGTTCGTGCTGCTCACGCTGGGTCTGGTGACCCTGCTGGTGGTCATGCAGACGAGGTTCACGATCACCGGCGCGGCCGTGCACGAGCGGATGACGCGGTTCTGGGGCCGGATCTACGTGATCAACTACGCGCTCGGGATCGTCACCGGCATCGTGATGGAGTTCCAGTTCGGGCTGAACTGGTCGGGCCTCGCGACCTACGCCGGTGACGTGTTCGGCGCGCCGCTCGCGATGGAGACGCTGGTCGCGTTCTTCCTGGAGTCGACGTTCCTCGGGCTGTGGATCTTCGGCTGGGGCCGGCTCAACCGCTGGCTGCACCTCGCGTTGCTGTACCTGACGGCGCTGACCGCGTTCGCGTCGGCGTTCTGGATCATGGCGGCGAACGGGTTCCTGCAGAATCCCGTCGGCTACCGGGTCGACGGGAACGTGCTGCGGCTGGACGACTTCGGCGCGCTGCTGACCAACCCGGCCTTCACCTCGGCGCTGACGCACGTGGTCTTCGCGGCGATCACGGCCGGCGGCGTGTTCATGACCGGGATCTCGGCGTACCACTTCATCAAGCGGACGCCCGAGGTCGACTTCTTCCGCCGCTCACTGCGGATGGGCGTGGTCACCACGGCGCTGGCCACCCCGGCGTTGATCGGCGCCGGGTTCGCCCAGTTCCCCGTGATCGCCCGGTACCAGCCGGACAAGACCGAGGCGGCGCCGTGGATCGGCGCACCGCTCGGGTTCATGATCCTCATCGGGATGGGCCTGACGATGATCAGCTGGCTCACGCTGCCGCTGCTCGTGAAGGACGCCGTGATCCGGATGCGCTTTCCGTTGTACCTCATGGTGATCGGCATCCCGTTCCCCTTCGTCGCGGCCATCTTCGGGTGGATGTTCCGGGAGATCGGGCGGCAGCCGTGGCTGATCTACGGCCTGCTGCGCACCGAGGACGCGGTGTCGCATGTGGACGCTTCGCAGATCCTGTTGTCGCTCGTCGTGTTCACATTCCTGTTCCTGGCGCTGGCCTGCGTCGACTGGGCGTTGATCGCGCGTGCGGTCCGTCGCGGTCCGGACGTGGCGCCCGCTCCTGTCTCGCCGATGGTGGTGACGCTCTAATGGAAACTCTCTGGCTGACCGTGCTCGGTGTTCTCACCGTCGGGTACTTCGCTCTGGCCGGCTTCGACTACGGCTCCGGCCTGCTGCTGGCCCTGCCGAGACGATACGTCTCGTCTCATCGCAAACGAGACGAGACGTATCGTCTCGTCACACCGTTCTTCCTGGGCAACGAGGTGTGGCTGGTCGCCGCGATCGGAGTCCTGTTCGCGGCGTTCCCACGCCTCGAAGGCGAGCTGCTCTCCGGCGCACACAGCACGTTCACGCTGCTCCTGGCCGGGCTGGTGCTGTTCATGGCGGCCGTGCAACTGCGGCTCTGGTGGTGGCTGGTGTTCACGGGCGCGCTGATGGTGTCGGTGGGCTGGGGGCTGTTCCTGGCGCACCTGCTGCACGCGCCCTGGCCGGTGGCGCTCGTCATGCCGGTGCTGTTCGCGGTGCACGGCTGGGTGTTCCAGACCCGGCGCTGGAAGCTGTTCCCCGTCACCGCGCTGCTCTGCGCGCTGCCGATCCCGCTGGCGTTCAGCTCGATCGACGTCACCGGTCTCATGGCGCACGACGACACCCTCGGCCTGCTCGCGTGGGTCGCGGTCCCGATCATCCCGCTGGTGGTGCTGGCGCAATGGTCGATCGTCGCCATCTCCTCGCGCTGATCCCGGTCCCGTTCCTGGTGCTCGCCCAGGCCGAGCTCCTGGCGTCGGTGCTGAGCGGCGGAACGGGGATTCTCCTGCTGTGCCTGGTCATCGGCGCACGAGTGCTGGTCTGGTGGGTGCACCGCGAGTGGGCGCACCGGGCCGCCGAACGGACGCGGGCACGGCTGCGGGAAGCGTTCCTGCGCTCGCCCGGCACCAAGGCCGGTGAGGTCGCCACGCTGATCACTCGGGGCGTGCACGACGTGACGCCGTACGTCATCGGGTATCTGCCGCAACAGGTCCTGGCGGTGGCTGTGCCGCTCGCGGTGGTGATCAGGCTGGCGTTCGCGGACCTCACCGCGGCCCTGACGATCCTCGTGACGCTGCCGTTGATCCCCATCTTCGGTGTGCTGGTCGGCGCGCACACCCGCGCACGGACGGCCCGCCAGTGGGACGCGCTGGCCACGCTCGGCGGGCACTTCCTCGACGTGGTCAAGGGAATCGGCACGCTGCGGGCGTTCGGGCGGGCCGAGGCGCAGTCCACGACCGTCCGCACGCTGGCCGCGCGGCACCTGACCGAGACGATGTCGGCGCTTCGGGTCGCGTTCCTGTCGGCGTTCGTGCTGGAACTGGTCGCCACGATGTCGGTGGCGGTGGTCGCCGTGCCGATCGGACTCAGGCTGCTCGACGGCGGAGTGCCGCTGCAGACCGCACTCCTCGTGCTTTTCCTTGCCCCGGAGGCATTCTTGCCGCTCCGGGCCGCAGGGGCGCAGTACCACGCGAGCGCTCAGGGCCGGGAGGTGCTCGCCAAAGTGCCTGCACATCAAGAAACCACGGGTCAGGCGCCGCCGGACCTCGCCCAGGCCGAGATCGTGCTCGACGGCGTGAGCGTCCGCAGCCTGAAGAACTTCTCGCTGCGCATCCGGCCCGGTGACCGGATCGCGCTGGTCGGCCCGAGCGGCGCGGGCAAGAGCACGATCCTCGGGCTGCTGCTGGGTTTCGTGCGGCCCGACCACGGCCGCGTGCTCGTCGGTGGCGTCGACCTGCGGGAGATCGACCACGGGCAGTGGCTGGCAGCGCTGTCGTGGGTGCCGCAACGCCCCACGCTCGTCCCGGCGAACCTCTCGTCCGGCGAGCAGCAGCGGGTCGCGCTGGCCAACGCCCTGGACCGGCGTCAGGCAGGGCTGTTCCTGCTCGACGAACCGACCGCACACCTCGACGCGGAAACGGAGTCCCTAGTGCTGGAGGCAACCCGTGAGTTCACCCGAGGCCGGACCGCGGTGATCGTCGCGCACCGGCCCGCACTGCTCGGCGAGGTCGACAGGGTGGTGGAGGTGTGAAGCTCGCGATCTTCATCGGCACGCTCGCCGAACTCGCCGGCGTCGGTCTCACCGCGACCGCGACCTGGCTGATCATGCGCGCCGCCGAGCACCCGCCGATGCAGGCGCTGACCGTGGCGATCGTCGCGGTCCGCACGCTCGCGCTCGCCAAGGGCGCCCTGCGCTACCTGGAACGCCTGTCCAGCCACAAGGCCGTGCTCAGCGAGGCCGTCGAACTACGGGGCCGGGTCTACGACGACCTCGCGCACCGCAGGCACGTCCCGTCCGGCACGGCGCTGACCCGCATCGTCACGAACGTCGACCAGCACCTCGACACCAGGCTCCGCGCCACCCTCCCGTGGATCACCGCCGCGCTGGTCGGCGCCGTCGTCACGGCCGCCTCGGGCTTCTCGCTGCCGCTGCTCGCCGGTCTGCTGGTCAACCTCGCCCTGCTGCCCTGGCTCGCCGTCCGCAGGCCGCGGGACCTCACCCCGTTGCGCGCCAGGCTGACCGAACAAACCACCGAACTCCTCCACAGCAAAGAAGAACTCATCGCCTACGGCCTGTTCGACGACAAACTCCGCACCGCCACCGAAACCGCGAAAGAGCTGTCCCGCAGCGAACGCACGCGAGATCTGACACCGCTGGCGATCGCCGTCCAGTTCGGCGCGGCACTGCTGATGCTCGCGCAGCACGAACCGGCCTGGCTGGTCATGGCCGCCGTCGCCACGTTCGAGATCACCGTCCCGCTCGCGGCCCTGAGCAGGCCCGTCCCGGAACCCACCGACGAGCCCGAACCGGCCCACGAGCCGGAAACCCTGGAACTGACCGGCAGAACGGCGATCGTCGGCCCGAGCGGTTCGGGCAAGACGACGCTTCTCAACGCCCTCGCGCGGAAACTCGAACCGAGCAGGGGCGCGCTGGCCGACGCCCACGTCTTCCACACCACGGTCCGCACGAACGTCCTGCTGGCCAAACCCGGCGCCACCCAGGAAGAACTCGACAGGGCAGCCGGGATCGCCGAGCTGGACCTCGACTGGGACCGGGTCGTCGGCGAACGCGGCGAGGAGATCTCGGGAGGCCAGCGACAACGCCTGGTCCTCGCCAGGTCGGTGCTGGCGGACCCGGAGGTCCTGCTCCTGGACGAGCCCACCGAGGGCCTCGACCCGGAACAGGCCGACCGCGTGCTCGGCAAGGTCCTGGACAACTGCCAGGGCGCCGCGCTGGTCGTCACCCACCGGGAGGAGCAGCTAGCCCTTTTCGATCACGTGCGTCATCGGGGGCCGATCGGCCACGAGCACGTCGGTCGAGTCGGGTAGCCACTCGCCGCCGACCTGCACGAACTGCGTCAGCGGACCGGATTGCGCCTCGACCCCGCAGCGCGCCAGCGCCGTCCCTATGATCTGCGACGACATCGCGCCGAGCTGCAGCAGAGACCGGTTCCGGTGCTTGCGCACGCCCAGGTTCACCTGCGCCAGCGCGGAAAGCCCGTGCACCCGGTGCACGTCCAGCAGCAGCCCGATCTCCACGCCGTACCCGGCCGCGAACGGCACGGACTCCAGAAAGGACCGGGTGGCCGCGTACTCGCCGCCGAGTGGCTGCACCACACCGGAGAGCTCCGGTCGCAACGTGTTCAGCAACGGCCGCGCGACCAGCTCGGTCACCCGGCCGCCACCGGAGCTCTCCAGCCGCAACGGCCGCCGGTAGAACCCCTTCACCAGGTGCACGCCGCCGTCCAGCAGCAACGGCCCCAGCAACGCCGTGACGAACGCGGTCTCCGGGTCGACCAGGTCGGAGTCCAGGAACACGACCAGGTCCCCGGACGTCGCGGCGAGCGAGCGCCACAGCACCTCGCCCTTGCCCGGCAACGGTTCCAGCCACGGCACGACGTCCTCGCGCAGCACGACGCGCGCCCCGGCGGCGGAGGCGGCCTCCACCGTCCGGTCGGTCGAGCCGGAGTCCATCACCACCAGCTCGTCCACCAGCGTCCCGAGCAACGGCCGGACCACGGAGACGACCTCCCCGACGGTCTCCTCCTCGTTCAGCGCGGGCAGCACGACGGACACGGTCCGGCCGCGTTTCAGCGCCACCAGTTCGGCGGGGGTCCACGACGGCTGCTGCCAGGTGTGCGAGGCGAACCAGGCTTCGACGGAGGGCAGCATCAGGCGAGCGCCCTCAGTGCCCTGGCAGGCGGCCGGGTGCCCGTCACGCTCGCGACCATCTCCACGACCTTCCTCGCCTGCCGCACGTCGGACGCACGAACGGCACGTGCTCCGGACATCGCGGCCACTGTGGCAGCCGCGAGCGTGAAGTCCTCGTCCCCTGCCGGGATCGTCACGACGTCCAACGCCCCGGACAGCGGCGGCAGTTCCAGCTCGCCGTCGAACTCGACCACGTCGGCGCCGGCCTCGACCGCCCCGGCGAGGGCGTCCGCGCTGGTCAGATGCGCAACGACCAGCACGCGGTCTTTCGGCAGCTCAGTGACGCGGAATCGGTTCACACCACCCAGCGTAGACAGTGAGCTGGCTCACAGCCGCTTGCTACTCATGAGTAGCCAACTGCTTTACTCCCCAGTAACAACCCTGTGTGATCTACGTCATGGTCAAGGAGGACCAGAGTGCGACGGTCACTTGTTCTAGTCCTGGTACTCCTCTCCACCCTGCTCGGTGCTCCGGCCGCCCTCGCGGTGGTCCCTGGGCACCAGATCTCGTACCGGTCGATCCCCGGCGTCGGTGGCACCGCTCTGCAGGCCCTCGTCGTCGAGCCGACCGGACTGGGCAACGGCCCTTTCCCGTTGCTCGTCATGCCGTCCAGCTGGGCGGTTCCCAACATCGAGTACGTCGGCGCGGCGGCCAAGCTCGCCAAGCAGTCCGGGTACGTCGTGGTGAGCTACACCAGCCGCGGCTTCTGGGACTCGGGCGGCACGATCGACGTCGCCGGGCCTGAGACCGTCGGTGACGTCAGCAAGGTCATCGACTGGGCCATCGCCAACGCGCGCGCCGACGGCACCAAGGTCGGTGCGGCCGGGATCTCCTACGGTGCCGGGCAGTCGCTGCTGGCCGCGGCGAACGACAAGCGCATCAAGGCCGCGGCGGCGCTGAGCACGTGGACCGACCTGGCCCGCTCGCTCTACCCGAACAGCACGGTCAACAAGCAGGCCGTCGAGGTCCTGCTCGCGGCGGGCAAGGTCACCGGGCGTCCCGGTCCCGTCCTCGTCGAAGCCGAGGACGCCTACCGCGACGGCAGGTTCTGGGAGGTCGTGCCGATCTCCGCCGAACGCTCGGCGGCGTCCAAGATCGCCCAGATCAACGCCAACGGCACCGCGGTCATGCTCGGCAACGCCTGGAACGACGGCATGTTCGCGCCGGGCCAGATCGCGGACTTCTACGGCAGGCTGACCGGCCCGAAGCGGCTGATGCTCTCGCCGGGTGACCACGCCACCGCCGAACTGTTCGGCGCGGCGGGGCTGCCCAACGAGATCTGGGAGTCGGTCGGCCGCTGGTTCGACCGCCACGTCAAGGGCACGGCCAACGGCATCGACGCCGAACAGCCGGTGCAGCTCAAGCCCAACAACGGTGGCACGTGGAAGAAGTTCGGGGCCTGGCCGGACGGCAACGCGGACACCGTGCAGCTCGACGGCAGGAGGATCCACGCCGGCTGGGGCACCGTCGCCGACAGCGGCACGATCCTGCTCTCCGGTGCGCTGCAAGGGTTCCTGAACATCCCGACCGGGGTGTCGCTGCCGTTCGTCGACCGCAACGTCGCGGGCGTGTGGAGCGGGCCGCAGTACCCGACGGGTGCGACGCTCGCCGGCACGCCGAAGCTCAAGCTCCAGGTGACACCGAGTGCGGAGACGACGACGTTGTTCGCGTACCTGTACGAGGTGGGACCGCTGGGCCTCGGTGCGTTGATCACGCACAAGCCCGTCAAGGTGACGGGTGCGGGCCGCACGCAGACGCTCGACGTGGAGCTGGAGCCGACGGTGTGGGACGTCGGCTGGGGCAACCGGCTCGCACTGGTGATCGACACGGTGGACCCGCGTTACCTGACGGAATCGACGCGTGGCTCAACCGTCACCTTCGGACCGTCGAGCCTCACGGTTCCGAAGGCGTAAGAATGTCCGGGTGGACCTCACCCGGGAACAGGTGCTCCTCCACCGGATCCATCAGCACGAACTGGACCGGCGGATCAGCGACGCGACCGAGCTGGCGGTGTTCTCCCTGGGCGTCCAGGACAACACCTCCGGCTCGGCCCTGCTGAGTCTCGCCGCCCGGCTGGACGCACCGTCGACCGAAGACTTCACCGTGACCTGGTCCGTGCGGGGCGCTCCTCACCTGCACCGGGCCGGCGAGCTGAAGGCGTTCGCCCGCGCGCTGTGGCCGTGGAGCGACGCCGACGCCCGTGCCCGCGCCGCACGTCCGAAGGTGGACGACGTGCTGGCGTCCCTGCGGCACATAGCCACCGCCATGAGGTCGATCGTCACGAAGCCGATGGCCAAGGGCGAGGTGAGCAAGGCCCTGACCCCGTTGGCGCCCCAGCAGACGATCGAACCGTGCCGGGGCTGCCAGACCGAGCACGTGAGCGACCCGATCTTCCGCCTCGGCGCGCTGCCGGCGGGTCTCCGGATCATCCCGGAGGAGAAGACCGTGACGTTCGAACGCATCCACGGCTGGCCGGGCGTGCCGCGCAAGACGGCGGGCTTCGACGAGCTGGTGCACCGGTACCTGACATTGCACGGCCCCGCCGGACCGTCCGAAGTGGCCGGTTACTTCGGCACCAGCACCCGCGAGGTCAAGAAGCGGTGGCCGAAGGAGGGCCTGGTCGAGGTCACCGTCGAGGGCGAGAAGGCGTGGCTGCCGGAGGACGTGGAGATCGCCGAAGCCGAACCGCCGGAGATCAGGCTCCTGCCGCCGACCGACCCGTACCTGCAGGCACGCGACCGCGACCTGCTGCTGCCGGACAAGGCCGCGCAGAAGGACATCTTCCGCATCCTCGGCCGGCGCGGGGCGGTCCTGGTGGACGGCGAGATCGCGGGCTCCTGGCAGGGCAGGGTGGTGTCCGGCAAGCGGTTCGAGGTGACGGCGACGCCGTACCGCCCGCTGCCGGACCTCCTGCCGGAGGTCCAGGTCCTGGCGCGGGCGAAGGGGCTAGACGACGCAAGCGTCAAGGGCGACTGACACGTCGTCCGTGACGATCAGCGACTTCAGCGCGGCGTGCGAGACGAAACCCTTGTCCCGCAACTCCGTCAGCCACTCGACGAGTCCCTTGTAGTGGTTGTCGACGTCCAGCAGCACCACGGGCTTGCCGTGCATGCCGAGCACACCGGCCGTCCACACCTCGAAGAACTCCTCGGCGGTGCCGATGCCGCCCGGCAGCGTCAGGAACGCGTCCGCCTTGTCGTCCATCATCTTCTTGCGCTCGCGCATGGTGTCGACGACGTGCAGCTCGGTCGAGTCGCGGTCGGCGATCTCCCTGGTGGCCAGGCCCTTCGGGATGACGCCGTAGGTGTGCGCGCCGCCCGCCCTGGCCTCCCGCGCCACCGCGCCCATCATCGACGTCTGCCCGCCGCCCCAGACGAGGTGCCAGCCGCGTGCCGCGATCTGGCGCCCGACCTCCGCCGCGAGGTCGACATAACTCTGGGGGACGGTGGCGAGGCTTCCGCAGTAAACAGCTACGTACATCGGTCTGGGGTTTCCACTTTTCTCGTTCGAGGGACCAAGGGGCCCGTGACGACGTCCGAGAAGTCGCCCGTGGCCCCTGAACACGGCTTTAGTGCGCGTCCGCCCACGCCTTGTGCGCGTCCTTGACCACGCGCACCGCGTCGTCGATGTCGTCGGTGAGGTGCAGCAGCGCGAGGTCCTTCTCGCCGACCTTGCCGCCCGCGAGCACCGAGCTCTGGATCCAGTCGTAGAGACCCTGCCAGTACTCGGTTCCGAACAGCACGACCGGGAACTTCGTGACCTTCTTCGTCTGCACCAGGGTCAGCGCCTCGAACAGCTCGTCGAGCGTGCCGAATCCACCTGGCAGGCAGATGAACGCCTGCGAGTACTTGATGAACATGGTCTTGCGCACGAAGAAGTAGCGGAAGTTCACGCCGAGGTCGACCCACGGGTTCAGGCCCTGCTCGAACGGCAGCTCGATGCCGAGGCCGATCGAGAAGCCGCCGGCCTCCGAACAACCGCGGTTGACCGCCTCCATCGCGCCGGGGCCACCGCCGGTGATCGCCGCGAACCCGGCCTCGGCCAGCGCCGCGCCCAGGTCGCGCCCGGTCTGGTACTCCGGGTGGTCACGGCCGGTGCGCGCCGATCCGAAGACCGTCACCGCGCTCGGCACCTCGGCCAGCGCGCCGAAGCCCTCGACGAACTCGGCCTGGATCCGCAGCACCCGCCACGGGTCGGTGTGCACCCAGTCCGAAGGGCCGCGGGAATCGAGCAACCGCTGGTCCGTGGTGGTGGTGCGGTCGTCCTTGCGGTCACGCCGCTCCACGACCGGGCCGCGACGCTTCTCCGATGGGCGCTCATCGACGGCGCCGTTCTTCTTCTCTTCCGTCATCACTGAGATTCTAGTGATCAGTTCAACAGAAATCGCTTAAGCACGGCGAAACACTCGGTGATCTGCCGGACCGGCACGTTCTCCTCCTGGGTGTGCGCCAGCGTCGGATCGCCCGGCCCGAAGTTCACCGCGGGCATGCCCAGCGCCGCGAACCGCGCCACGTCCGTCCATCCCAGCTTGGCCACCGGGGTGCCGCCGGCGGCTTCCACGAGCTCCTGTGCGGCGGGGGCGCCCAGGCCCGGCAACGCACCCGCGGCACGGTCCGTGACGGTGACGTCGAAGCCCTCGAAGACCTCGCGCAGGTGCTGTTCGGCCTGCTCCACCGTGCGGTCCGGTGCGAACCGGTGGTTGACCGTGAGCACGGCCTCGTCCGGCACGACGTTGCCCGCGACGCCGCCGCTGATCCTCACGGCCTGCAGGCCCTCGTGGTAGTGGCAGCCGTCGATCTCGGGCTGGCGCGGCACGTAGGCCTCCAGCCTGCGCAGCGCCTCGCCCAGGCCGTGGATCGCGTTGCTCCCCATCCACGCCCTGGCGGTGTGCGCGCGCTTGCCGGACGTGGTGATCTCGATGCGCATCGTGCCCTGGCAGCCGGCCTCGACCGTGCCGTTGGACGGCTCGCAGACGATCGCGAGGTCGCCCGTCAGCCAGTCCTGCTGTTCGCGCTGGATCCTGGTGAGCCCGTTGCGCTCGGCCTCGATCTCCTCGCAGTCGTAGAAGACGAACGTGAGGTCGTGGCGCGCGTCCCGGCTCAGGGCCGCGATCGCGAGCATGACCGCGTCGCCGCCCTTCATGTCGACGGTGCCGCACCCGTGCAGGACGTCGCCCTCGCGGCGGCTCGGGAAGTTCCGGTTGATCGGCACGGTGTCCAGGTGCCCGGCGAGCACCACCCGGCGCTCGCGGCCGAGGTTCGTCCTGGCCAGCACGGCGTTCCCCGACCGGGTGATCTCCAGGTGGGGCGCGTGGAGCTCCAGCGACCTCTGCACGAGGTCCGCGATCTCCGCCTCCTCCCCGGACACGCTGCGCACATCCACCAGCGAGGCCGTCAGGTCGATCGGGTCGGCGAACAGATCAAGGGTGTCGGACACGCGGCTCACCCTACCCACGCGGCTTGGGCGCTGGGCCGTTCAGCCGATACCGTGCTCTGCGTGATCAAGCGCACACTCCTGGTCATCTCCCTGCTGCTCACGGCCACCGGCTGCGGCGAGGCTCCCGCCGCGTGCGACCGGCAGTGCGGCGAGATCCGGACGTTGTTCACCGCGCCGTGCGGCTCGCAGCACAGCTTCACCCCGGCCGACTGCGCCGCGTGGGTCGGTGACGTCAGCACCATGACCCGGCGGCTCGACAGGTCCCTGCAGGGCAAGCAGGTCCAGGAGGACGTCAGCGAGGTCCTGCCCCGCCTGATGACCGCCGTGGGCGACTTCGAGGCGCACCGGTGCGCCGAGGTGCGCGTCGACAACGTGTCCAGCACCGACGCGCGTCAGTCCAAGTGCAACGAGGCCCTCATCGCGACCAGGGGCGACCTGGGCTCGCTGTACTTCTCGGCCGAAGTGCCCGACTGACCCTTAGGACTAGGCTTGGTGGCCGTGAGCACCGCATACGGCATCGGCTTGGCCACTGTGACCCCGGACGGCACCGTCCTCGACACCTGGTACCCGTCCCCCGCGCTCGGCGGGGAGGCAGAGCTGGGGACCGTCCGCGTGTCCTCCGCCGAGATCGCGGGGGCCCTGGGTGAGGCCGCCGCGAAGCTGCTCGGCGAGGACCTGGAGCGCGGCGTCGAGGTCGTCGGCGTCAAGGTCGGCGTCGACCTGGACGCGGCACCGGAGAACACCTACGACATCTGGCTCCGCCTGCACCTGCTCAGCCACCGCCTGGTCAAGCCGCACGGCGCGAACCTCGACGGCATGTTCGGCCTGCTGACGAACGTCGTGTGGACGAACCACGGCCCGTGCGCGGTCGACGGCTTCGAGCAGACCCGCACCCGCCTGCGCGTGCGCGGCCCGGTCACGGTGATCAGCATCGACAAGTTCCCGCGCATGGTCGACTACGTCGTCCCGTCCGGTGTCCGCATCGGCGACGCGGACCGGGTCCGCCTCGGCGCCCACCTGGCGTCCGGCACCACGGTCATGCACGAGGGCTTCGTGAACTTCAACGCCGGCACGCTGGGCAGTTCGATGGTCGAGGGCCGCATCTCCGGCGGCGTCGTGGTCGGCGACGGCTCGGACGTCGGCGGCGGCGCGTCGATCATGGGCACCCTGTCCGGTGGCGGCAAGCAGGTCATCAGCATCGGCGAGCGCTGCCTGCTCGGCGCGAACGCCGGCCTGGGCATCTCGCTCGGCGACGACTGCGTGGTCGAGGCGGGTCTCTACATCACCGCCGGCACGAAGGTGACGCTGCCGGACGGCGAGGTCGTCAAGGCGGTCACTTTGAGCGGACAATCGAACCTGTTGTTCATCCGGGACTCGGTGACCGGCACGGTGAAGGTCAAGCCCCGGAAGGGCACCGGCGTCGAACTGAACGCCGCGTTGCACGCGAACGACTGAGCAACTCGGTGCCGGGGGCCCGGTCTGCGCGGGCAGGCTGGGCCCTCGCCACCCGCAGGGCCGGCTCTAGGAGGTGCACGTGCTGAAACAGCGACTGGAGTTGAACGCTCGCGCCGCGATCGAACGTGCCCTGGAGGGAGCGCAGTCCGAGGACTCCTTCGTGGAGTTCAAGACCCAGTGGCCGATCGACCACGGCAAGGCCGCCCGGCAGATCGCCGCGCTGTGCAACGCCGCGCGCGGGTCGGAGGCCATGTGGATCGTCGGCGTCGACGAGAAGGGCCGGTACGTCAAAGGCGCGCTGGCCGAGGAGCTCTCGAGCTGGTGGCCTCGCGTCGAGAGCCACTTCGACGGCGTGGCACCGGGTCTGACCACCGTCGCGTTCGACTGGGCGCGTGGCCGCACCGTCGTCGTCCTGAGCCTGCAGACCGACAACGCGCCGTATGTGTTCGTCACGAAGAAAGAGCCGTACAGCAGGGAAATCCCGTGGCGCTCCGGTGAACGCACCCGGTCCGCCCGCCGCAGCGAGGTGCTGGAACTGCTGGTGCCCAAGCTGGACATGCCCGGCTGGGAGTTCGTCAGCGCCCGTGCGACGTTGAGCCAGCACTCGCCGACGCTGCGGTTCGAGGGCGACCTCTACCTGGAGACGAACCAGCCGTTGTCGTTGCCGCACCACAGATGCCACTCGTACGCGACGTACGGGCTCGACAGCGAGACGGTCGACCTGGCGTTCAGCTTCCGCACCAACACGCGGGACGTGCGGGCGGTCGAACGCGTCGTGCGCGTCGCGGAACCGGCCGTGCTGCACGTCAGCGCGGACGCCGACGTGGAACTGGACTCGTTCGCCGACCTGTGGGACCTGCACTGGCACCTCGTGCTCGGCCTCGGCCTGAGCGGCGAGGAGATCAGCACGTCCGTGCGGCTCACGACGGATGCCGTGCCACCGAACCAGTTCACCCGCAGGGTCTGGTCGGCTCTCAAGCCCTGAGGTCAGCCGCCGAGGCGCTCGGCCGCCGCGCCGATCCGTTCGTCGGTGGCCGTGAGCGCGACCCGTACGTGCTTCGCGCCCGCCGGTCCGTAGAACGTGCCCGGAGCCGCGAGGATGCCGCGGTCGGCCAGCCACGAGATCGTCTCCCAGGCGTCCTCACCGCGGGTCGACCACAGGTAGAGCCCTGCCTCCGAGTGCGACACGGTGAACCCGGCCGCCTCCAGCGCGGGCTTCAGGACCTCACGCCGGGCCAGGTAGCGGGACCGCTGCTCGGCCACGTGCGCGTCGTCCTCCAGGGCGGCGCGCATGGCCTCCTGCACCGGCCGCGGCACGATCATGCCGGCGTGCTTGCGCAGTTCCAGCAGGCCCGCGACCAGTTCCGGGTCGCCGGTGACGAACCCGGCCCGGTAGCCCGCGAGCGACGACGACTTCGACAGCGAGTGCACGGCGAGCACCCCGTCGAACGAGTCCACAACGGACGGATGCAGCACCGACACCGGTGAGGAGTCCCACGGCAGCGCCAGGTAGCACTCGTCGGACGCCACGACGGCACCGACCGCGCGGGCGGCGGCGACCGCGTCCCGCAGCTGCCCGGCCGACAGCACGCGTCCCGTCGGGTTCGACGGCGAGTTGAGCCACACCAGCTTCGTGCCGGCGG
The DNA here is from genome assembly GCF_024648825.1 of Lentzea californiensis. Classification (GTDB taxonomy): domain Bacteria; phylum Actinomycetota; class Actinomycetes; order Mycobacteriales; family Pseudonocardiaceae; genus Lentzea; species Lentzea californiensis. The sequence continues at coordinate 1,889,702 of NZ_JANBBE010000001.1, read as the reverse complement.
GCGGCAGCTCCCCGTCGGCCAGGCGGACGACCTCGGCTCCCGCCAGCAGCGCGCCCACCTCGTAGGTGGGGTACGCGACGGCGGGCACGGCCACGACGTCACCCGGCCCGACGCCGAGCAGGGTGGGCAGCCACGCCACGAGCTCCTTGGAGCCGATCGTGGGCAGCACCGCCGCCTCCTGGACGCCGACGACCCCGTACCGGCGCTCCACCGCGGCGACGAAGGCCGCGCGCAGCTCAGGAGTGCCGTGGGTGGTCGGGTAGCCGGGAACGTCGGAGACCGACGACAGCGCGGACTGGATCACCGCGGGAACCGGGTCGACAGGCGTGCCGACCGACAGGTCGACCACGCCGCCGGGGTGCTTGCGCGCCTTGGCGGCATGGCCGGCCAGCTGGTCCCACGGGAAGTCCGGCAGCGCCGGGCCCCTGCGTGAAATGATCAATGCCCCTCAGCCTGCGGTGCGAGCACCTTCACGAACTCCGGGTCGGCGCTGACCTTGCCGACCTTCGACGCGCCACCGGGCGAGCCGAGTTCGTTGAAGAAGTCGACGTTCGCCTTGGTGTAGTCCTTCCACTCGTCGGGGACGTCGTCCTCGTAGTAGATGGCTTCCACCGGGCACACGGGTTCGCACGCGCCACAGTCCACACACTCGTCGGGGTGGATGTAGAGCATCCGGTCGCCTTCGTAGATGCAGTCGACGGGGCACTCTTCGATGCACGCCTTGTCGAGCAGATCCACGCACGGCTGGGCGATCACATAAGTCACTGCGCTCTCCAACTTCATCGGTCACACCGCGCAAGCCGGAGAGTACGCGGCACGTACGAGTATCACCCGGTCAGGCTTGCCTTAGCTGCACGGTGTGCCACGTCACAACCCCTGCTTGAAGAATCTCTTCCCAACCTAGCCAGGATGGACGCGTGCACACCGTGGATCACCTGGAATCACTCTGCGCGCGAGCATGGCCCGCCCTGGCAGAAGTTCCGCTTGGAGACTGGTTGATGCGTGCCGCCGCGGGCTTCACCGGCCGCGCCAACAGCACGCTGACCTGCGGTGACCCCGGAATGCCGATTCCGGACGCGTTGAGGGCCGTACAAGGGTTCGCCAGCGGGCACGGGATCAAACCCACCGCACATGTGGTCAACGGCTCACCTCCGGAACCCGCGATCGAGGCCGCCGGCTGGCGGGTCGATCTGGATCATCCGGGCGGTGCCGAGTCACTCGTGATGACCGGACCGCTGGAGAAGTTCGCGGACGGCGTGGCCGAGAGTCGTGATCTTCCCGGATGGTGGGAACTCACGGCCGGATCCGAGGTCTCGCCCGCGCAACGGCACGTGCTGGGCAGCGGGAGCGGCGTCTGCTTCGCGAGCATCACCGACGGGGACACCGTGATCGCGGCTGTGCGCGGCGCCGTGGTCGAGGACGTGCTGCACGTCGCCCGGCTCGCCGTGCGGCCGTCACACCGCCGTCAGGGCCTCGCGAGGCGGCTCATGGGCGAGGTCGCGGGCTGGGGCCTGGAACAGGGCGCCACGACGTGCGCGCTGCAGGTGGCCGAGCACAACGAACCGGCGATCAGGCTGTACGAGGAACTCGGCTGCACCGAGCACCACCGCTACCGCTACTGGATCCCGGCGGGCTCGTAGAGGCCCGGCCGGTTCGCCGCGTTGCGCGCCATCACGGCACCCACGGCCACCGCGCCGGGGAACGCGCCGGCCGCGAGCATCAGCAGCCCGCGCCAGTCCTGCAGCAGCAGGACGGGCGTGCCGGCGTTGGAGCCGGGCTCCAGGTAGCCGAACACCATCAGCGTGAAGAACCAGACCAGCAGCGGCAGCGCGGCGGTCAGGACCCGCTGGGACAGCCCGGCCGCCCACGACACCAGCAGGGGCGTCGTGACACCGGCGACGATGATCATGATCGGGAACGGCCAGGCACCCAGGTCCGGCAGCAGCGTGCCGTCGAAGCGCAGGGGCAGGAACATCGTTTCGAGCACGGCGAGCACCGCTGCCTCGACGCACAGGAGCAGCAGGAAGACGACTCGCCAGCTACCTGTCACCCAGTCCTCCGAACAGATCCGCGGCCGCACCCTCCGGCGAGCCCTTGGCGAGCACGTAGTACTCGGCACCGACCAGCGGCTGCGCGATGTCGTTCGACAACGCGTACCCGCCCTCCCACACACTGACCTGCGTCGAGTGTGCACGCAAAGCGCGGCGCTTGGCCGTCAGGTGCTCCGACACGTCGACAACCGTTGTGATCTCTTCATCCGGCGTCACGGGGAGCTCGCCCGCCTCGGGCAGCCGGAACGCCTCGGGGACGTTCTCCAGCGCGGCCACACCGGCGTTCGTGGCGTCGCGGGACGTCACGGCGTAGAAGACCCGCTCGACCTCGGAGACCTGGGCGCACGCGGCGACCGTGATCTCGTGCGCGCGGATGTGGTCCGGGTGGCCGTAACCGCCGAACGCGTCGTAGCTCACGACGACCTGGGGCTTGACCTCGCGCAGGATTTCGGCCAGCTGGGCGGTCTGGTCGTCGAGCGATCCCTGGACGAACGCGCGCGGCTTGGCGTTGGACGGCACGTCGACCATGCCGGAGTCGCGCCACCGGCCGATGCCGCCGAGGAACCTGTGGTCCGTCACACCGAGTGCGGCGCAGGCCGATCTCAGCTCACCCACCCGGTATCCACCCAGCTGGTCGGCGGCGTCCGCGGCGAGGTTCGCCAGCGCGGGCGGGATGATCTCGCCCTCTTCACCCAGCGTGCAGGTGACGACGGTGACGTGCGCGCCGGCCGAGGCGTAGCGCGCGATGGTGCCGCCGGTCCAGAGACTCTCGTCGTCCGGGTGGGCGTGCACGAAGAGCAACCGTGGTGGGGCAGTCAGCGTCACTGGAAAAGAGTAATGGTTGTGCCTGACGCCCCTCCTCCGGAGGTTGATGAGGGGAGCTTTCATAAACCTGAGGTTTATGAAAGCTCCCCTCATCTCACGAGACCACGCCCTTTAAACGACCGCTCGTTCTTCGGCGAAGTGGCACGCGGACAGCGTTCCTTCCGGCCCACCGCGCCTTTCCAGCTTCGGTTCCTCGGTGGCGCAGATGTCCTGGGCCTTCCAGCACCGCGTGCGGAACCGGCACCCGGACGGCGGGTTGACCGGCGAGGGAACGTCACCGGTCAGCACGATCCGCTGGCGCTTGCGCTCCGCCTTCGGGTCCGGCATCGGCACCGCGGACAGCAACGCCTGCGTGTACGGGTGCATCGGCTTGCCGTAGATGGCCTCGCGCTCGCCCATCTCGATGATCTTGCCGAGGTACATGACCGCGACCCGGTCCGAGATGTGCCGCACCACCGAGAGGTCGTGCGCGACGAACAGGTACGCGAGCCCGAGCCGTTCCTGCAGTTCCTCCAGCAGGTTCACGACACCGGCCTGCACGGAGACGTCCAAAGCGGACACCGGCTCGTCCAGCACCAGGAACTTCGGGTTCAGCGCCAGGGCGCGGGCGATGCCGATGCGCTGCCGCTGACCGCCGGAGAACTCGTGCGCGTACCGGCTGCGGTGCTCGGGGTTCAGGCCCACGAGCTCCATCAGCTCGTTGACCCGCCGCTGCGCAGCGCCCCGATTGTTCGCGCCCTCGACACCGTGGATCACCAGGGGTTCCGCGATGATGTCGTTGACCTGCCACTTGGGGTTCAGCGACGCGTACGGGTCCTGGAAGACGATCTGGATGTCCTTGCGCAGCGGCCGCAACTGCTTGTTGCTCATGGTCGTCAGCTCGCGGCCCTCGAACTTCACCGAGCCCGAGGTCGGCTTGTGCAGCTGCAGGATCGCGCGGCCGGTCGTGGACTTGCCGCAGCCGGACTCGCCGACGAGGCCGAGCGTCTCACCGGGCTGCAGCGCGAACGACACCCCGGACACGGCCTGCACCGTGCCGGTGTTGCGCGGGATGATCCCCTTGCCCCGCACGGGGAACTCCTTGACGAGGTCGGTGACCTCCAGCAGTGGCGCGGTCACTTCGCCTCCTCATCCGTGAGCAAAGACCCGTGCACGGCGGTCACTTCGAGCGACTCGTCGGGGTTGGCCGCGGCGAACGCGGCCGGGTTCTCCACCGTGCCGATCTCGTCGTGCAGGAACAGCTTCTGCGGCGTCTCGATCGTCGCCAGGTGCTCCCAGCGGTGGCACCGCGTCGTGTGGTTCGCGGCGCCGGCCTCCTCCAGCAGCGGTTCCCACTCGTGGCACACGTCGGTGACGAGCGGGCAGCGTGGCGAGAACGAGCAGCCGGTCGGCAGGTTCACCAGCGAGGGCGGCGCGCCCTTGATCGGGGTGAGCCGCTTGCCCAGGGTGGCCGGGTTCGGGACCGACCCCAGAAGCCCCACCGTGTAGGGCATCCGCGGGCGTTCGAAGACGTCGTCGACCGGGCCGGACTCGACCACGGTGCCGCCGTACATCACCTGCACGCGGTTGACCATGCCCGCGACCACGCCGAGGTCGTGCGTGATCATGACGATCGCCGCGTCGGTCTCGGCCTGCAGGCGCAGCATGGTGTCGAGGATCTGCGCCTGCACCGTCACGTCGAGCGCGGTGGTCGGCTCGTCGGCGATGATCACGCTGGGGTCGTTGATGATCGCCATCGCGATGACCACGCGCTGCCGCATGCCGCCGGAGAACTCGTGCGGGTACTGCGCCGCGCGTTTGTCCGGCTGCGGGATGCCGACCAGTTCCAGTGCCTCGACCGCCTTGGCCCACGCCGCCTTCTTGGAGACGTCGTGGTGCGCGCGGTAGGTCTCGGCGAGCTGCCACCCGACGGTGTAGACGGGGTTCAGCGACGTCATCGGGTCCTGGAAGATCATCGAGATGTGCTTGCTGCGGAACGGTTGCATCTGCTTGTAGGTGCGACCGTTCAGCTCCTCGCCGCGGTAGCGGATCGAGCCTTCGATGACCGCGTTCTTGGGCAGCAGGCCCATGATCGCCATGGAGGACACGGACTTGCCGGAGCCCGACTCGCCGACGATGCCCAGCACGTCGCCGGGGTTGAGGTCGAACGAGACGTTGCGCACGGCGCGGACGTCGCCGTCGTCGGTCGGGAAGGTGACCGACAGGTCCTTGACCGAGAGCAGCGGCGCGGTGGTGCCGGAGGGCAGGAAGTCCTCCGTCAGTTCGGGAACACTCATCAGGCACGCACCTTCGTCTGCCTCGGGTCGAACGCGTCGCGCAGGCCGTCACCGATGAAGTTGACGGCCAGGGAGAGCGACACGAGCACGATGAACGGACCCCAGAACAGCCACGGGCGGTTCATGAACTGCCCGTAGTTCTCGAGCACGATGACGCCGAGCGAGGTGTCCGGGGGCTGGACGCCCAGGCCCAGGAACGACAGCGCGGCCTCGGTCAGCACCGCGGCGGCGATCGCCAGCGTGGCGTTCACCGTGATGCTGCCGATCATGTTCGGCACGAGGTGCTTGAAGATGATGCGTGGCGTCGAGGCGCCGCACGCCCGTGCCGCCTCGACGAACTCCCGCTGTGCCAGCGAAAGCGTCTCACCGCGGGTGATGCGGGCGATCGACATCCACGCGAACGCGGCCAGCACCAGCGCGACGACGTACCAGCTGCCGGAGAAGCCCTTGACGACGATCGCGGCGACCGCGATCTGCGGGATGATCAGCAGCAGGTCGACGAGGCGCATCAGCACCGTGTCGATGAAGCCGCGCAGATATCCCGCCAGGGCACCGAAGGTCACGCCGATCGCGGTCGCCAGCGCGGCCACGATCAACGCGATCTGCAGCGAGTAGGCCGTGCCGCGCATGAGCAGCGCGAGCATGTCCTTGCCGACCTGGGTGGTGCCGAGCGGGTGGGTGCCGCTCATCGGCTGGTAGGACTTGCTGGTCACGTCCTCGTAGTCGAAGGTCCAGATGAAGGGACCGACGAACGCGAACAGCACGAGGAAGGCGAAGACGCCGAGGCTCACCATCGCGAGCCGGTGGCGCAGGAAGCGCCGCATCACGAGCTGGCCCTGCGTGCGGGTCTTGGTGGCGTCGAACTCGTGGGAACTGGACTCGGGAGCGCTGTTCACCACGCCGCCCTCGGACGCCAAGTTGATGTTAGCCAAGGCGAATCCTAGGGTCGAGGATGCCGTACACGACGTCGGCGATCAGGTTGAACAGCACGATCAGGGTCGCCGTGACGGCGAGCCAGCCCATCAGCATCGGCGGGTCGAACTGCCGCACGGAGTTGACCAGCAGCGTGCCCATGCCGGCCCAGCCGAACACGGTCTCGGTGATGATCGCGCCGGACAGCACGGCACCGAAGTTCAGCGAGAACAGCGTGGACACCGGGATGAGCGCGTTGCGGAACGCGTGCCTGAAGATCACGCGGCTCTGCGAGATGCCCTTCGCCCGCGCGGTGCGCACGAAGTCCGAGTGCAGGATCTCCAGCATGGAGGCCCGTTCGAACCGGCTGTAGGCGGCGAAGCTGATCAGCATCAGCGCGACCGTCGGCAGCAGGAACGTGCCGGTGTACTTGAAGATCACCTCACCGAAGCTGCCCGTGAAGCCACCCGGCCGGGGGCCGGCGGTGGTGAGCCAGCGGTCCAGCCCCATCGACTCCAGGACGTTGTTGAACTGGATGCCGTAGTTCTTCACGATGACCGCGACGCAGAAGATCGGCATCGAGAACATGAGGAACGCGGTGCTGGTGGCGAGGTAGTCGAAGATCGAGTACTGGCGCACGGCGGCGAGCACGCCGACCGAGACACCCAGTGTGAGGGCGAGGAGCTCGGCGCCGATGACGAGGCGTCCGGTGGTCCACAGCGCGTCGGTGACGGCCGGGAAGACAGCGGTCTTGGCCTGACCGAGGGCGATGCTCTGACCCCAGTCGCCGGACAGGAAGTCGGCGAGCCAGTTCCAGTAGCGGATGAAGACCGGCTTGTCCAAGCCGAGAGCCGCCTCGGCCGCTTTGAGGTCGGCTTCGGTGACGCCGGGCCGGAATCGCATTTCCGCCAAGGGGTTTCCGGCGGTGGCGACGAGGACGTAACAGGCGAAGCTGCCGATCAGCAGGATGGGTATGGAGATCAGCAGCCGTCGGATGATGTAGCGGATCACGGCGAGCTCCTAGGGGGCAACCCGGCTCGGGCGGGGCCGGACTCGTGGTCCGGCCCCGCCCGGTCAGGCGTAGCGCACTTCAGCTAAGACGATTTACTTGGTCTGCCACTCGTTGGCGTTCCAAAGCGCGCCGTAGTAGCTCTGGAAGTACACGCGGTCGAGCCCCTTGAAGGCCCACATGTTCGGCATCTGGAAGAGCGGGAGCGAAGCGTAGGCGTTCGAGATCTCCTCGTCCGCCTTCTGGAAGTACTTGAGCGAGTCCGCGATCGACGTCTGGGACACGGCCGACTTGAGGGCCTCGTCCGCGGCCGGGACGGTCAGGTTCTGCCAGTTCTGGCCACCGCCCGTCTCGTAGATCGACTTCTTGTCGCTCTTGACCGGGCCACCGGACCACGCGAACAGCGCGACGTCGTAGTCGCCCTGGCTCACGCGCTCGTCGAGGAAGTTGGGGTCGGTGTCGTCCTTGATCTCGATACCGGCTTCCTTGCACTGGCCCTGGACCAGCTCGACGGTCTGCTTGCGCCGCGGGATGTCGGTGTGGCTGATCCGGAAGGAGGCACGCACGCCGTCCTTCGCGAACACGCCGTCCGCACCCTGCGTCCAGCCCGCGTCACTGAGGATCTTCTTCGCCGCGGCCGGGTCGCCCTTGGCCTTCTCGGCGTAGAGGTCCTTGTAGCCCTCGTCCTTCGGGAAGAAGATCAGGCTGCCCAGCGGCTTCGCGTCGGCCTGCACCTCGGAGATCAGCTTGTCGATGATGTCCTGGCGCTTGACGCACATGAAGAACGCCTTGCGGATCTCTTCCTTCGAGAGAACCGGGTTCTTCATCTGGATGTCGAAGTGCTCGAACGACAGGCCGGGGCCCGCGCCGAACGTGATGCCCTGGGCGCTGAGGCCCTTCAGCTTCGTCGCCGCGTTCGCGTCCGGCTGGGCCATGGAGTTGACGGCGACCTCGCCGTTCTCCAGCGCCTGCGCCTGCGCGACGGGGTCCGAAACCGCCTTGAGGACGATCTTGGACGGGCCACCGGGCTTGCCGACCCACTTGGGGTTGCGCTCCAGCGTCACCGACTGGTTCGGCTCGAAGGCCGACAGGACGTAGGGGCCCGCACCCGGCATGAGCGCCGCGGTGAAGCCGTTCCACTTCTCGTTCCAGAAGTCGGCGGCCTTCTGGATGTCAGCGGCCGCGCTGTCCTTGTTCAGCTTGGTGATGTCGGCGATGCCGGCGTTCTTCTCCAGGATGTGCGCGGGGAGAACGTCGTTGTTGAACAGGCCGATGAAGTCCGGGTACGGGTCGGCGAACGAGCCGACGAACGTCTGGTCGTCCTTGCACTCACCGGTCATCAGGTCGTACCCGGTGCTGCCGGCCGGCTTGAAGTACTTGCTGCCGTCGGCCTTCTTGGACGAGTTGCTCTGGGTGAACCACGCCATGTAGAAGTCGTCGCAGTCCCAGGCCTCGCCGTCGGACCAGCTGACGCCCTTCTTCAGCTTCCACGTCACGACCTGCGGAGACTTCGAGGTGACCTCGACGCTCTCCATCACGTCCTTGTTGACGCTGTACTTGTTGTTGCCGTTCAGGATGTGCGCACCCGGCTGCGTGAGAACCAGGGCGAACGTGTTGTAGGACTGGTTGGCGTCCTCGGTCGCGTTGTTGTACGCGGTGAACGCCTTGTCCGTCGACACCACGATCTGGTCGCTCTGCTTCGTCTCCGGCGCGGTGTAGCCGTCCGCGGACTCGCCGCGTGCGACAGCCATCTCCGCCACGGTGGCGTCGCCACCGTTCGCGTCGGTGCTCCCACCACCGCCACCACCGCAGGCACCCAGCACGAGAGACGCGCTGGCGACCAGCGCGATCGCCGGAAGTGCTTTGGTTCTCCTCATCGACACGTGCCCTCCTAGCACTGGGCGGCTGTGGCCTGGTCGGCCAGCACGCCCATAACCGTGATGTGCCATACGCGCCCCGAACCGGCACATCGTGGGCAGCACGGTAAGAACCCGTTGAGGCGGCGGTCACTACCTGGGAGGGGGATCGTGACCCAATGGAAACAGGTTGTAGCAGGCCGCAATGGCCCGATTACCGGGCGAATGCGTTCGTTGACCGGGCACACGGAATTCTGTCAACGAGAACGGCCGAACGTAGCAACGCGAAAAGTGCGCGCGCAACGCGATTTCGACCCCTCGACTACTTGTCGAGGCGCCGCCATTCGGGTGCACCGCTGAGCACGCCCGCCAGGGGTGCCCCGGCGTCGACGCCCGAAACCGTGGGAAGAACACCAAGTAGGTCGACTACCTGGAACAACGGCACCGAGACCGCCTGGGCGGCGATCAACGGCTCGACCCTCGCCAGCACGTCGGACACGAGGACCTTGCCGTTGAGGGCGGCCTCGACGTCCGCCTGGATCGCCGGGTCGCAGAAGCCGGCGGCGTTCTGCGGGCTGGGCGTCGCCCCGTCCGGAGCGTTCCCGGCACACCCGAACTCACTCGCGAGCGCCGCCGCCGTGTCCCCCGCGTCGACCCGCGGCACGACAGCGATGTCGACGTCCTTCTCGGTGAGCTGCGTGCTGAAGAGGTCCTCGGCACTCGGCGTGACGACCTCGGAGTCGATCCCGCGTTCCTTCAGCTGGACCTTGATCCGGTTCGCGATGGAGACGTACGGCTCGGACTTCTCGGGCGCGGCGATGCGGAGCTTGAGCGCCTTGCCCTCCTTCTGCCACTCGGCGCCGGCCTTCGAGTAACCGGCCTCGGTCAGCAACTGCTCGCTCGCCGCCGCGTCGAGCGTGTTCCCGTTGATCGTCTTCACGTACCCGGCACGGCTGGGAGGCACCACGTACGAGTCGGCCCGGAACGAGGCACTGGGCCCGCTCTGCGTCCCGGAGGCGATGAGCGCCTCGCGGTCGAGCGCGGCCACGACCGCCTTGCGCGTCTTGACGTCCGCCAGCCGCTCATTCACCGGCCGCAGCAGCACCTGCACGACCTCGTTGCGCGGCACCGGCTTCGTCGTGAGCTTCTCGATCCCCTTGAGCAGGTTCACGTCCGCGGCGTCCGCACGAAGGAGCGCGGCCTGGTTGTCGCCTTTGGACAGTGACTCGGCCATCGCGCTGTGCGTGGCCCTGCGGATGACGACCCGGTCGAGCGTCGTCGGCGTCTCCCAGTACCGATCGCTGCGTTCGAGCACGACCTCGCCACGCGGCTCGTCGAGGCTGCGCACCTGGAAAGGCCCCGCCGTGGCCGGAAACCCGGTGGCGAGCACGTTCGACCACGTACCGGGCGCGTCCTTGAGCAGGTGCGCGGGCAACAGGTTCGAGAAGAGGCTCCGCCACCCCGGGAACGGCTTGCCGAAGACGACCTCGACGACCTTGCCGCCCTCACGGGAGCTGACGTTGTTGACAAGGCGGTAACCCGCCGGATCCACAACACCGGGTTCGGCGCGCATACGCTGCCACAGGTAGTAGAAGTCCTCGGCGGCGATCGGAGCGCTGTCCGACCAGCTGGCGTCCTTGCGAATCGTGTAGGTGACCGTGAACGGCTCGGCCTTGGTGACCTTGGCACTCACCATCAGGTTCCGGTCGAGCTGCGGAGCGCCGTCGTTGCCCGGCCTGAACGGACTGGGCAGCAACAACGAACTCAACGCCGTCGTGATCGGACTCTGCGCGGCGAGGGCGTGCGGGTTGTAACCGCCGGCCACGTCGTCCACACCCACCACGACCTCCGTGACCTTGGGCCCCGTGGTGGTGATGACAGGCGCCTCGGACTTCGGGACCAGGGGCGGAGGCGGCGCGTTGGTGCACGCCGCAGCTGTGCCGCACAGGACGGCAGCAGCAAGCACTCCCCCGAGTCGCCTCATGGTCCTCACATTGCCAGAAGGTTGGTGGTGGCGTTCGGGCAACCCAGGTTTTGTCACCCGCGCCACTTGAGGGACGTGTGGTGGTCGGGACGGGTTGCTCGTTCGGTTAGTAGTACGGCTCACCTGGTCGTGCGGTTCGGGGGTTTGGCTGGTGGTGCTGGGTTCGGTTGGTGCTGGGTGGCGGTGCCGGGCTGGTTGGCCTAGGTGGCGCCGGGCCAGGCCTGGGCTTCGCGCCAGACTGGGCCTGAGTGGCGCCGGGCCAGTGTCCCGCGCCGGAAGTCCGCCGCTGAAGTCCCTGCCGTTCGTGCCGCACGCGGGGCGCTTTCGTACTCTCCACGCGCACGAAAGCGCCCCGCGTGCGGTTGATGACGGCGTGGCTGAGGCCCCGCGACGTTGATGAGGGGAGCTTTCCCAAACCTGAGGTTGATGAAAGCTCCCCTCATCAACCTTCATACTTTGATGACGAAATTCCGGCGCAGGACACTAGGCCTGGGCCTCGGGCGGGCCTGGCACCGTGCGGGTCGGATTGCGTTGGTGTGTCGCGTTCCAGCGGGGTGGTCACCAGTGCGCTCAGGTCGCCTTGCGCTTGCTGCGCGGCTTGAGTCCCGCCGCGTCTCGCCTGGGCCTCGCCTCTGGCGCTCTTCTGGTCGGCACCAATCCCACCCTGCCATCGGCCATTTCCGTTCTCCAGGGCGCCTCGTTCGGCCCCTTGACGGGCCCCGGACACGACGAAGGGCGGCCGGGCCGGTGGCCTGGCCGCCCTTGTCAGGCGTGCGTGCGCGCTGGGGTCAGCCGCGTGCCTTGAGGCGCGAGCGCTCGCGGCCTCGCAGGTTCGCGTCCAGGGTCACCTTGCGGACGCGGATGACCTCCGGGGCCACCTCCACGCACTCGTCGGAGGCGCAGAACTCCAGCGCTTCCTCCAGCGAGAGCTTGCGGGGGCGGGCCAGGGTCTCCATCACGTCTGCCGTGGAGGAGCGCATGTTCGTGAGCTTCTTCTCGCGGGTGATGTTGACGTCGAGGTCCTCGGCGCGCGGGTTCTCGCCCACGACCATGCCCTCGTAGGCGTCGGCGCCCGGCTCCACGAAGAACGTGCCGCGGTCGGCCAGCTGGATCATCGCGTAGGCGGTGATGGAGCCGGTGCGGTCGGCGACCAGGGAGCCGTTGTGGCGGGTGCGGATCTCGCCCGCCCACGGGGCGTAGCCCTCGGAGACGGCGTTGGCGATGCCGGTGCCGCGGGTCTCGGTGAGGAACTCCGTGCGGAAGCCGATGAGGCCTCGCGACGGGACCACGTAGTCGAGCTTGATGCGGCCGGTGCCGTGGCCCGACATGTTCTCCATGCGGCCCTTGCGGTTCGCCAGCAGCTGCGTGACGGCGCCGAGGTGCTCCTCGGGGCAGTCGACGGACAGGCGCTCGAACGGCTCGTGGACCTTGCCGTCGACGGTGTGCGTGACGACCTGGGGCTTGCCCACGGTCAGCTCGAAGCCCTCGCGGCGCATCTGCTCGACGAGGATGGCCAGCGCCAGCTCACCGCGGCCCTGCACCTCCCAGGTGTCCGGGCGCTCGGTCGGGAGCACCTTCACGGACACGTTGCCGACGAGCTCGGCGTCGAGACGCGCCTTGAGCACGCGAGCCGTGAGCTTGGTGCCGCCGTTGCGACCCGCCAGGGGCGAGGTGTTCACACCGACGGTCATCGAGATGGCCGGCTGGTCGACCGTGATCCGGGGCAGCGCCTCGGGGGTCTCGGCGTCGGCCAGCGTGTCACCGATGGTGATGTCCGAGATGCCGGCGATGGCGACCAGGTCACCCGCACGAGCGAACTCGGCCGGGACGCGGTCCAGCGCCTCGGCGATGAGGAGCTCGGTGATGCGGACCTTGACCGGCTCGCCGTCCTCACGGCACCAGGCGACGGTCTCGCCCTTGCGCATCGTGCCCCGGTGGATGCGGCACAGCGCGATACGGCCGAGGAACGTCGAGGCGTCGAGGTTCGTGACGAGCGCCTGCAGCGGGCCGTCGACGTCGACGTGGGGAGCGGGGATGTGGTCGAGCAGCACCTGGAACAGGACGTCCAGGTTCTCCTCGTCCGGCTGGCCGCCGTCCTCGGGCTGGTTCAGCGACGCGCGACCGGCGCGTGCCGAGGCGAAGACGACCGGCAGGTCCAGCACGGACTCGTCGGCGCCCACCTCGGTCGCGAGGTCGAGCAGCAGGTCGTGGGCTTCCTCGACGACCTCGGAGATCCGGGCGTCGGGGCGGTCGACCTTGTTGACCAGCAGGATCACCGGCAGGCCGGCCGCGAGCGTCTTGCGCAGCACGAAGCGCGTCTGGGGCAGCGGGCCCTCGGACGCGTCGACCAGCAGGACGACGCCGTCGACCATCGACAGCGCACGCTCGACCTCGCCGCCGAAGTCGGCGTGGCCGGGGGTGTCGACCACGTTGATGATCACGTCGCCGTCCGGCGTGTGCCTGCGCACAGCCGTGTTCTTGGCGAGGATCGTGATGCCCTTCTCCCGCTCGAGCTCGCCCGAGTCCATGACCCGGTCGACGAGCTCGGCACGCGCGGAGAAGGCGCCAGACTGGCGCAACATTGCATCGACCAAGGTGGTCTTACCGTGGTCGACGTGCGCGACGATCGCGACATTTCGCAGGTCAGTTCGCGTCTGAAGGACAGACGCGGTGGCCGTGGGCACGCAGAACTCCTAGAGCTTCGAAGGCGTTGGAGGGGCTCGCGCCGGACACTTCGATGCGCAGGGCCACTACTGATACTACCGGCTGCGTCGCCATTACCACACAAGAGTGCCAGTGAACTGAGCCTCACCTACTCTAGCGATACGTGGCGGAGTGGAGTTCGAACAGTGGGCAAAAAGCTCAAGAAGAAGTGCTGCCGGTCCAAGCCCCAGTGCAAGCGCTGCCCGGTCCCGTTCCTGCTCAAGGAGCGTGACAAGGCCAGGAAGAAGGCCGCGAAGAAGGCTGAGAAGGCGGCCAGGAAGGCTCTGAAGAAGGCCGCCTGAAGCCCTCTGGAGGCCGCCGTGCGCGGGGGCCTTCTCCAGCGTCGCTCGACCGCCGGACGGCCCGCGCACAGGTGTCGAAGCTCACCCGAACAACACGATCGCCGGGTCCCGGACGCGCGGCGCCACCCCGGTCGCCCAGCGCGGCGATCGAGTGGCCGGCCTCACCGGAGCCCTAGGACTGCAGCACGGCCTCGTTGAGCTTCAGGAGCTCGGGCGCCGTTCGCGTCGCCTCGAACTCGCAGATCTCGTACTTCACCAGTTTCTGCTCGGCCCACGGGTCCGTGGCGAGCAGCGCCTCGAGCTTGCCCCGGGGCATGGGCCGCGTGATGATCACGCCGCCCGTCCTCGGCACCTGACGCCCCGAAGCGAGGAAGAGACCTCGCTCGTACTGCTTCTCGACCCAGTTCCGGTGGTCGGGGAGGGCGTAGTCGATCTGTTCCAGTGGCGCGGCGTACTTCAGCAGCACGATGAACATGCGTTGACGGTAGACCTATACTCACCATCGTGCGCACGATGAACGCCTACTGGTGGGCCGCTTTCAGGCGGCCGGAGTAGCTGCGCGCAGACACCACCACTGACGCGTACACGAGCCGCCCGGACGGGCGGCTTTTTCGTGCGTGTCGTCCGAGGCGGTCCTTCACGAAAGGACCACTCATCATGATCCGGCTCTCCGCCATCACGCCCTCCGGCCAGGTGCACCCTGGGCAACTACCTCGGCGCGCTGCGCACGTGGGCCCGTGAGGGCACCGACGACGACGTGTACTTCATCAGCGACCTGCACGCGATGACGTCGTCGCACAACCCGCAACGGCTGCGATCCATGACGCGGGAGCAGCTCGCGGTGCTCATCGCGTCCGGCATCGCCCCTGCCAGCGTGTGCGTGCAGAGCGATCTGATCCGCGAGCTGGGAGCGCTGAACTGGGTGCTGGAGTGCACCTGCACCTACGGCGAGGCCGCGCGGATGATCCAGTTCAAGGAGAAGTCGCTCGGCCGCGAGTCGGTGCGGCTGAGCCTGCTGACCTACCCGGTGCTGATGGCCGCGGACATCCTGCTGCAGGGCACGGCGGAGGTGCCGGTCGGCGAGGACCAGCTCCAGCACGTCGAACTGGCCCGCGCCCTCGCCCGTCGGTTCAACCACGCCTACGGCGACGCGTTCATCGTCCCGACCGCGGTGGTGCCGAAGGTGGGGGCGCGCATCAAGGACCTCTCGGACCCGGCGCGCAAGATGGACAAGTCGGCGCAGAACTCCGCGGGCGTCGTCTTCGTGCTCGACGACCCGGACCTCGTGCGGCGCAAGGTCCGCAGGGCCGTGTCGTCCACCGAGGGCATCGCGAACCTGACCGAGATCCTCGCCTCCTGCACCGGCAAGGAGCCCGAGGACTTCACGAGCAGGTTCTCCGACCTCAAGAACGTCGTGGCCGAAGCGGTGATCGAGGAGCTCCGTCCCGTGCGCGACCGCACGCTGGAACTGCTCGCCGACCCCGCCGAGCTGGACCGGATCAGGGCGTCCGGCGCGGAACGGGCCCGCGAGCGCGCCCAGCACCGGCTGAACGCGGCCCTGCGCCTGTCCGGGCTCAGTTGAGGAGCTGCTGAAGGGCCGGCACCAGCACGCGATCGGCGGGCAGCCAGTCCAGGCCGGGAAGCTCGCCGGCGGTGACCCACCGGACAGCGTTGTGCTCCAACGCCTCCGGCTCACCTCCGGCGAGCTCCGCGGCGAAGATGCGCAGCACCACGTCCTTCTTCAACGGCACGTCCGGCCCGACCTGCTCGCCGACGACGACGGGAACACCCAGCTCTTCCACGCATTCGCGCACCAGCGCGTCCGCGGGCTTCTCCCCCGGCTCGACCCGCCCGCCGGGCAGTTCCCACTGCCCCGCATGGCTTTCCGGGTAGGAGCGCTGCTGCGCCAGCAACCGTCCACCCCGGACGATCGCCGCACCCACCACGACCCTGGCCGCGCGCAGCTCCTCGCACCGCCGGGCGAGCAACGCCGAGCGCTTCTCCAGCACCCGCAACGCCATTCCGCGCCCGACCGCCACGTCCGCGAACCGGCCGACGACACCGCGTACCGAGGTCCAGGAGACCCGGTCGACCACCATCGTCCCGGCGCCGGTCGTCACGAGATCCGTGTGCAGCTCCAGGAAGTCACCGGCCGCGGACACCCCGGACAGGTCGGCGCGCGTGACCGTCAGCCGCACCCCGAACGGCCCGGTGAGCACGTCACCCAGGCACAGCAGCGGGCCCGGGACCCCCACCCCGAACCCCGCGATCAGCGAGGTGTCCAGCAGGGCACCCGCGACGACGGGGACAGGCGCGTCGACCAGCGCCGACGCTCGCAACTCAGGCACCAGAGCTTGCTACCAGGACGGCCAGCGGATCTCCAAACGCGCACCACCGGCAGGTGACTCCGCGGCGCGGACCGTCCCGCCCCTGCGTTGCACGAGGTGCGACACCAGGGCCAGGCCGAGACCGAACCCGCCGGACCGGCGGCCGCGGTCCTCCTCCACCCGGTAGAACCGGTCGAACACCTTCGCGCGGTGCTCGGCGGGGATGCCGTGGCCGTCGTCGTCCACGAGCAGCCGCACGTCCCGCCCGACCGGCACCAGCGTGAGCGTGATCGTCGAGTACGCGTACCGGGCGGCGTTGCGCAGCAGGTTGTCCAGCACCAGCTCGACCTCGGAGCGCCTGGCCGACACCAGGCACGCCGACGGCGGGGCGGTCAGCCGCACCAGCAGCTCCGTGTCCAGCCGGGAGATCGCCGCCTCGGCCTCCAGCACCAGGTCCACGGCCTCGGCGCGCGGTGGCGCCGCCGTGTCCGCGCGGGCCAGGATCAGCAACGACTCCACCAGGGCGCTGAGCCGGATCGACTCCTCGACCACCGACTCCAGCACCTCGATGGAGAAGTCGGGATCCGGGTGCGCCACCGCGACCTCGGCCTGCGCCCGCACGGACGCGACCGGCGACCTCAGCTCGTGCGCCGCGTCCCCGGTGAACCGCCGCAACCGGTCCGAGGCCTCGTCGCGCCGGGCCAGCAACGCGTTCAACGCCTCGGCCAGCGCCTGCAGCTCGTCGCGCGACGGCGGCACCGGCAGGCGTTCGCCGTGCGGCAGCTCCCCCGCCGCGACCCGCATCCGTTCGACCGGCCGCAGCGACGAGCGCACCGACAACCAGGTCGCGATCCCCACCAGCCCGGCCACCAGCACCGCCGCGACGGCCAGCCAGCGCGAGCCGAGCGTGTTGGCCTTCCCGTACCCCAGCAACGTGCTCGCGTAGACCTCCAGCCGGGGCGTCCCGTCCCCGGAGAACACCACCTGCCCCCGGAACCGGAGCGCGGACTCCCCCTCCAGCCGCAGCACGGGCTCCCCGGACCGCAGGGCCCGGATGTCCTGCGCGGTCAGCGGGAGCGGCGGCTTGCCGTCCACCGGCACACCGGCCACGTCCAGCACCCGAGGCGGCGACTTCTCCAGCTCCTGGTCGACCGCGGTGATCTGGATCAGCCCGATCAGCGAGGGCGCCAGGCCCGTGAAGGCCAGCAGGCAGAGCAACGCGACCCCGGTGGCCACGACGGTGATGCGGAAGCGCAGCGAGCGCCGCAGCCACCAGCCAGGACTCACTTGTTGCCCAGCGCGTTGTCCAGGTCCGGCGTGGACGCGATGTACCCGTGCCCGCGGATGGTCCGCACGACCTCACCGGCCCCCACGGCGTCCAGCTTGCGCCGGAGGTATCCCACGTAGACCTCGACGGCGTTGCGGGTGGCGGCCTGCTCGTCTCCCCAGACGGTCCGCAGCAGCTCGTCCTTGGTCACCACGGACCCCGCCCGGGACGCCAGCACGTCGAGCACCGCGTACTCGCGCGGCGACAGCGACACGTCCTGCCCGGCCCAGCTGACCTCGCGCAGCCCGCGGTCGATGACCAGGTGTCCCAGCGTCAGCTTCCGGCGCGCCCCGCCACCGCGTCGCAGCAACGCCCTGACCTGGGCGACCAGCACGACGAAGCTGAACGGCTTGACCAGGTACCCGTCGGCGCCGAGGTCGAGGCCGTCCGCCTGGTCGACCTCCCCGTCCTTCGCGGACACCATCAGCACGGGCGTCCGCACCCCGTCGGCCCGCATGCGTTGCAGCACGCGGTACCCCGACAGCCCGGGCAGCATGATGTCGAGCAGCACCACGTCGAAGGCCCCCGTCAGCGCCACCCGCAGCGCCGTGGGCCCGTCGGACGCGGTGACGACCTCCATGCCCTCAGCGGAAAGTCCGCGCTCCAACGCCCGGCGCACGCCGACTTCGTCGTCCACGACCAGCACTCGAGGCTTCACGGGTCACAGCATGACGGGCCCGGCTCTCAGCTGCGCGCAAGATCTCAGCCGTCTCTCAGAAATCATCGTCGCTCAGGCACAAAACCGCAGGTGGGAGTAGTCTCAGCACCATCTCAGCAACCCACCACCAAGCTATGGGTACAAGCCCTTGGAGGAGGGGACCAACTGATGAACAAGCGAAAGGTGACCCTGGCCGCTGCGGCGGCCGGTGTGATCACCGGTGTGGCAGGGCTCAGCCTTGCCGCCATGCCAGCGGGTGCGGGCCAGCCGCCATCACTCCCGGACGTGTCCGCGGAGTCACTCGTGCAACAGGTGCTGACGAGCAAGCCGGGTGCTTTCGGCGGAACGGTGGAGGTCGACAACAAGCTCGGCCTGCCGTCGCTCGCCGAGATCCCGCAGCTCGCCGACGGCAAGCACAGCGCGCGGATCTGGACGGACGGCAACGGCAAGTTCCGCGCCGCCCTGCCGAACGGCCAGTCCGAGCAGACCATCGTCAACGACGGCAAGACCACCTGGTCTTGGAACTCCGCGGACAACGAGGTCACCAAGGCCGAGCACAAGGCGGACCAGCCGAAGCCGGACGAGCAGAAGGCCCAGTCGGTCGACCCGGCCGCCGCGGCCAAGCAGGTCGTCGGCCTGACCAAGGAGTTCAGCGACATCACCGTCGACGGCACCGCGCGAGTCGCGAACCGTGCCGCCTACGAGCTCGTGCTGACCCCCAAGGCCAGCGAGAAGACCCTGATCCGCGAGGTGCGGATCGCGGTCGACGCCGAGCTGAAGATGCCGTTGCGCGTGGCCGTTCTGACCAACGGCGCGAGCGAGCCCGCGGGCACGGTCGGCTTCAAGGAGATCAACGTCGGCGCGCAGGACCCGAAGCTCTTCGAGTTCACGCCGCCGGCCCAGGCCAAGGTCACCACGCCGGAGGCCAAGGAGGAGAAGGGCCGCGACCGCAGGCCGGAGCTCGGTGTCGAGCAGGCGTTGCAGGGCAAGGACCCGCAGATCTTCGGCACGGGCTGGGACACGGTCGTCGGCGCACGCATTCCGGCCGAGGCCATGACCCAGGTTCCCGCCGAGGCGCAGGGCCTGGTCGACAAGTTCACCAAGAAGGTCAGCGGCAACTGGGGTAGCGGCCAGGTCTTCACCACGAAGGTCGCCACGATCCTGATCGCGGACGACGGCCGTGTCGTCGCGGGCGCCGTGCCCGAGCAGGTCCTGTTCGACACGATCGGACAGGTGAAGTGACCACCTCGACCAGCGCGCCGGTGACAGCGCCCAGCAAGACCGCTGTCGCCGCGCGGACCAAGGGGCTGCGCAAGGAGTACGGGAGCACGGTCGCCGTGGACCGCGTCGACCTCGAGCTGCCGGAAGGTGCCGTGCTCGGCATGCTCGGGCCCAACGGGTCCGGCAAGACGACCACGATCCGGATGCTGCTCGGGTTGGTCCGCCCCACGCAGGGGGAGATCGAACTGCTCGGAAGGCCGCTGCCAGAGGGAGCCGAGCAGGCGCTGCCGCACGTGGGCGCGCTGGTCGAGGGTCCGGGGTTCCACCCGTTCCTCAGCGGACGGGAGAACCTCGTCAGGTGTGCCGCGTTCGAGCCTCTGCTGCCTCGCAAGGAGATCAAGCAGGCCGTTGAGGACGCCATCGAACGCGTCGGGCTCGCCCAGGCGGCCCACCGCAGGTACCGGGGGTACTCGCTCGGCATGAAGCAACGTCTCGGCCTGGCCGCGGCGTTGCTCGTGCCGCGCAAGCTCGTCGTGCTCGACGAGCCGACCAACGGCCTCGACCCGGCCGGCACGCGGGAGATCCGCAAGATCATCGGGGACCTGCACGCGGCCGGCAGCACCGTCCTCGTCTCCAGCCACCTGCTGAGCGAGGTCGAGGCCACCTGCACGCACGTCGCGGTGCTGCACCGCGGCACCGTGGTGGCGCAGGGAGAACTGACCGAACTGCTGCAGGCGGGCGGCTCGGCGCTCCAGGTGATCACCCCGGACGTGGAGACGGCGCTGAGCGCGTTGCGGCAGGCCAAGATCTCCGCCCGCCCGCTCGGCGACGGCCTGCGGGTCGAGCTCGCCGGGACGAGTGCGCCGCAGGTGATCGAGACCCTGGTGCAGGGCGGCGCCCGCGTCTTCGAGGCGACGCGCTGGAAGACCGGTCTGGAAGAGCTGTTCGCGCGGCTCACCGAGGCCGAGGAGGCCGAGCGCGGGATGTCCGCTGTGGACACCCTGGACGGGGGACGGCGATGATCACGCGGCAGTTCGGTTCCGAGGTGCGCTGGATGCTGCGCCGGCCGCGGACCCTCATCGGGTTGTTCGGCCTGGTCCTCGTCCCGATCATCATCAGCTTCGGCATCTGGACCGCGAGCGACGAGGGCGAGGGCGGCGGCGGGCCTCCGGGTCTCGGCGCGATCCTGCAGGGCAACGGCATGGTCGTGCCGATCTTCACGTTGTTCCTGTCGCTCAACCTGCTGCTGCCGCTGGTGGCGTCGATCTGGGCGGCGGACGGCCTCGCGGGCGAGGCCCAGCACGGCACGTTGCGCGGCCTGCTGGTCGCACCCGTGTCGCGCGTGCGGCTGCTGTTCGTGAAGCTCTTCGGCCTCACCGCGATGTCGCTGTTCGCCGTCACGCTGATGGCGGTCGTCGGCATCATCTCGGGCACGGCGTTCCTCGGCAACGACGGCATGATGACGCTGTCCGGCACCACGCTCTCGACCGCGGAGGGCCTGGTGCGCATCGGTCTGTTCATCCTGCTGGTGACGTTCCAGATGGTGGCGATCGGCGCGGTCGCCCTCGCCGTCTCGTCGGCCACCGAGCACCCGCTCGTGGTGCAGGCGGCGACGATGACGACGATCATCGTGTTCCAGGTGCTGGGGCAGTTCACGTCGCTGGACTGGCTGCACCCGTTCCTGATCACGACGGGCTTCCCGGGGCTGATCGACGTGATGCGCGACCCGATCCCGTGGGAGCAGATCGGCGACAGCACGCTGCTCGCCGGGTGCTACCTGCTGATCGGCACGGGCCTCGCGGCCATCCGCCTGGTCACGAAGGACAGCTAGCCACCTCACATCAGGTTGATGAGGGGAGCTTTCATAAACCTCAGGTTTATGAAAGCTCCCCTCATCAACCTCAGAATCCCGACGTTTCGGACAAGATTTCTGGCCAGGTGCTAGCGGAACCCGCCCTCGCTGTTGATCACCTGACCGGTGATCCACTCAGCGTCGTCGGTGCACAGCCAGGAGATCAGCCGGGCGGCGTCGTCCGGCTGACCCCAGCGGCCGAGGGGCATGCGTTCGCGCACCCACTCCCTCGTCTCCTCGCCGGCGTAGCCGGTGTCGGTCGGGCCGGGGTTCACCGCGTTGACGGTGATCCCCTGCCTGATCAGCTGGTGCGACAGCGTCGGCATGATCCCCACCAGCGCGGCCTTCGACGCCGCGTAGGCGATCTCACCCGGCATCGGCCCGAGGTTCTGCCCGGACGTCATGAACACGACACGTCCGCCCGCCGCCCCGTCGTGCTGCCGGGCAAACGCTTGCGCCAACAGGATCGATGACCTCATGTTCACCGCGTAGTGCGCGTCGATCTTCTCCGCGTCCAGTTCGCCCAGCGCACCGTCGGGCCCGCTGCTCGCGTGGTTGCACACCAGCACGTCGACACGCCTGTAAGCCTCGACCGCCGCCGCCACCACCTGGTCGGGCGCGTCCGGCAGAGCGAGGTCGGCACCGACGTGCTCGACGCGACCGCCGATGCCCGCGACCACGTCCTCGATCGAGTCCGCGCCCCACGGCCGCTCGGCGTCGTGCGCGACGTGGTGCTGCACGAACAGATCCGCGCCCAGTCCGGCCAGCCGCCGCGCGATCGCGTAGCCGATGCCCTGCCGCCTGCTCACGCCCGTGACGAGCGCGACCCGTCCTTCGAGAGATCCCATAGACCCCACAGCTAACCGATGCGGGCGACGCCGTCCAAGTCAATTTCGAGCCGGACCCGGTCCCCGATCTCGGTCATCGGGCCCACGGCCTCGTACTCCTCGCCGTCGATGTCCACGAGCAGCCGCACGTGATCGCGCCGATGGACCCGCTCCACCACCGTGCACTCGATCAGCCCGTCGGAGTCGACCCGCAGCGCCGTTGCCCGCAGCCCGACCCGTTCCACGTCCAGGCCCACGAACGAGCCTGGGACGAACTTGGTGCAGCCCAGGAACTTCGCCGTCTCCACGTCGACCGGCGAGGACCACACCTCGGCCGGCGGGCCGACCTGGACGATCCGGCCGCGCGACATGATCGCCACCCGGTCGGCCAGCGTGAAGGCCTCGTCGTGGTCGTGCGTCACGACAAGAGCCGTCGTCGCGGCCTCGCGCAGCAACCGCGCCAGGTCGACCGCGAGCTGTTCGCGCAACGCCCTGTCCAGCGCCGACAGCGGCTCGTCCAGCAGCAAAAGCCGGGGCGAGGGAGCCAGCGCCCGCGCCAGCGCCACGCGTTGCTGCTCGCCGCCGGACAGCTGCGTCACCCGGCGATCGGCATAGCCTTCGAGCCCGACCAGTTCCAGCAGCGACAGCACGCGCTTGTCCCGCGCCTCGCGCTCGACCTTCTTCATCCGCAGGCCGAACGCCACGTTCCCGGCGACCGTCCGGTGCGGGAACAGCTGCCCGTCCTGGAGACCAGGCCGAACCCGCGCCGGTGCACCGGGACGCCGGCCAGGTCGGCGGTGTCCCAGGAGACGGACCCCGAGGTGGGCTTCTCCAGCCCGGCCACCGTGCGCAGCAACGTCGACTTGCCGCAGCCCGACGGCCCGAGCAGGGCCACGACCTCGCCGTCCGCCACCGACAGCGACACGTCCGACACCGCGGCTGTCTGTCCATAACGGACGGTGATCGAGTCCAGTTCCAGCACCATCAGAACTCCCCGCTGCTCGGCACGCGCAACCGCTCGATCAGCAGCACGCACCCGACCGTCACGACCATCAGCAGCGCGCACGCCGCGTAGGCCATCTGGCTGTTCAACTCCCCCGGCCGCGACATCAGCCGCGCGATCACCACCGGCAACGTCGGCGCGTCCGGCCTGGCCAGGAAGCTCGTGGCCCCGAACTCCCCCAAAGCCACGACGTACCCGAACCCTGCCGCCGCCACCAGGGACCGCCCGACCAGCGGGAGGTCCACCTCGCGCCACACCCGGACCGGCGAGGCGCCCAGCGTCGCCGCGGCCTGCCGCAGCCGTTCGTCGACGGCCCTCAGCACCGGCAGCACCATCCGCACGATCAACGGCGTCACCACCAGCGCCTGCGCCAGCGGCACCAGCATCGGCGACGTCCGGAAGTCCCCCGGCAGCGCGTCCATCGTGATCAGGTACCCGAAGCCGACCGTCACCGCGGACACGCCGAGCGGCAGCATCAACGCGGTGTCCAGCACCTCGGCGAAGCGGGCGCCCGACCGCCGCAACCCGACCAGCACGACGGCCGAGAACACCCCGACCACCAGCGCCACCAGGGTCGCGTCGAACGCCGTCCGCAGCGAGTTCACCGCGGCGTCGATGCCGGTGACCGCCAGCGTGCCGCGGTCGCCGCGCGTGTTCAGCGCCACGTACCCGGCGAAGCTCCATCCGTCCCTTGTGGACAGTGAGCGCGTCACCAGCCCGACGACCGGCGTCAGCAACGCCACCACGACGGCGAACGCGGCGAGGACCACGTACCACTCGCCGCCGGACGGCGGTCGCGCCAGCTCTTCCCTGTCCCGCAACGCCAGCGCGGTCTCCCGCCGGCGCCGGGCCAGCGCGCCGAGCACCAGCACCGCCAGCACGGCGGCGAACTGCAGCAACGACAACGCCGCCGCCCCGGACAGGTTGAACAGCTCGACCGTGCGCAGGTAGATCTCGGTCTCGAGCGTCCGGTACCGCGACCCGCCCAGCACCAGCACGACACCGAAACTGGTGGCGCAGAACAGGAACACGACCGCGGCGGCCGACCCGATCGCCGGTGCCAGGGCGGGCAGCACGACCGACAGGAACGCCCGCGGCCGCGAAGCACCCAGTGCCCGGGCCGCGTCCTCGGCACGCCGATCCGTGTGCGCCCACAGCCCGCCGACGGTCCGCGCGACCACGGCGACGTTGAAGAACGCGTTGGCCAGCACGATCGGCAGCACGCCGCCATCCGGCCAGAACGTGCGGAAGGCCAGGCCCACCACCACGGTCGGCAGCACGAACGGCACCATCACGGCGGCCCTGATCAGCCCGAGCCCGCGGATCCGGCACCGCGCCAGCACGAACGCCAGCGGCATGCCCGCGACGACCGCCACGACCGTCGACGCCAGCGCCTGCCCCAGGGTGAAGCCGACGAGTTCCCAGGTGTCGCTGTCGGCCAGCGCCGGCAGCACACCGCCTTCGCGCAGCCCGAGCGACACGATCGCCAGCACGGGCCACGCGAAGAAGAGGGCCAGGAAGGCCAGCGGCAGCAGCGCCGCCGCCGACCACCCCGTGCGGGAACTCAGCCCTGCACGAGCTTGCGCCACTGCTCGACCCATGCCTCGCGGTTGTCCTTCACCTTGTCCGCGGGAAGCGACTGCGGCGAAGACGGCAACGGCGCGTCCTTGGCCCACGACTCGGGCAGCGCGACACCTTCACGCGACGGGTAGACGTACATCTGCTCGGCCACCTGGGCCTGGAACTTCTCACCCAGCAGGAAGTCGAGGACCTTCTTCGCGTCCTCGGGGTTCTTGGCGCCGGACAGCACGCCCGCGTACTCGACCTGGCGGTAGCAGGTGTCCAGCACGGCCTTGGTCTTGCCGCCCTCGGCCGACGGCGACGACGCGTAGGACACGACGATCGGCCGGTCGCCCTTGGTCGCGGAGAACTCCTGGTTGTAGGCCTCTTCCCAGCCGCTCACGACCTTGACGCCGTTGGCCTTGAGCTTGGTCCAGTAGTCCTGCCAGCCGTTCTCGCCGTACTCGGCGATCGTGCCGAGCAGGAACGCGAGACCGGGCGAGGACGTGGCCGGGTTCTCGACGACCAGCTTGTCCTTGAACTTCGGGTCGATCAGGTCGTCGTACGACTTGGGCTCGGCACCGCCGAGCTTGGCCGGGTCGATGTTCAGGCACACGTCACCGACGTCGACGGCCTGCAGGCGGTTCGAGTCGTCGGCCTTGTAGCGCTGCGCGCCCTTCGAGGCCTCCGGCGAGGCGTACTCGGCGAACACGCCCTCGTTCAGAGCCCGCGAGGCGAACGTCGAGTCGACGCCGAACGCGACGTCGCCGATCGGGTTCGACTTGGTGAGCACCAGCTTGTTCGTGAGCTCGCCCGCGTCACCGCTCGCGAGCTGCTTCACGGTGATCCCGGAGGACTTCTGGAACTCCTCCAGCACCTCCGGCTTCACGGCGAACGAGTCGTGCGTCACCAGCGTGACCTCGTGCGACTGCGGTGCGGTCGAAGTACCGGCCGAACAACCGGTCAACGCCACAGCGGTGACGACGGCAGCGAAAATCCTTCTCACAGCAACCTCTCCCTACGCCGGTATGACCCGGATCAGGTGGACGGTCGAGGGCTTGCGAGCCCTCCTCTCAGCCCGGCGCTTCACCGGACTCCCGTGGTAAACGCGCAGCCTACGTGACGTGGTGGGACGATCAGGACATGGCCGAGCTGTTGAGCGACGATCAGTTGGACCACATCCTGCCCAAGCTGCCCGGCTGGTGCCCCCAGGACGCGGCGCTGGTCCGGACCGTGGAGCTGCCGAGCTTCTCCCAGGCGATCGCGGTCGTGAACCGGATCGCGGAGATCGCGGAGAACGACAACCACCACCCGGACATCGACATCCGGTACAAGACACTGACATTTCGCCTGAGCACGCACTACAAGGGAGGAATCACCGCGCTCGACGTGTCCCTCGCCGAGGAGATCGACGGGGTCCTGGACGCGATGAGCTGATTCGGTCAAGACGTGTGCTGCTCACGGCCTGTGGACCGCCGGCGCACCTCGTGGAGGCCCGCGTCAGCCGGCGACTCGGCTGGGTTCGCCGTCGGCAGCTTCCTCGTCGCCGGGCAGCAGCTCGTTCCTCTTGCGCCTGGTCGCCAGCCCGATCGCGACCAGCGTGAGCATGCCCGCGGCCGGATAGCCCCAGCCGAGCAGCACGAAGTACCAGGGTCGCGGGAAGTCCCAGATGTTCGGCTGGGCGAGCAGCAGGAACGAGATCAGGTAGCCGCCGGTCAGCAGGACCCACAGGCCGGCGGTGATCTTGCACAGCAGGTGTCCGCCCTCGTAGATCAGCCACAGGAGGGCGGGCACCATCCACACCCAGTGGTGGCTCCACGAGATGGGCGAGACCAGCAGGCCGAGCATCTGAACGCTGACGATCAACGCCAGCGCGTCCTTGGTCCTGCTGACCGCGAACCACGTGAGGGCGGCCACGACGAGCACGGCGACGATGTAGATCGGCCCGGTCTTCACGTCGTAACCGACCGTACGGCTCAACGCACCTCGCAGTGACTGGTTGATCGCGCTGCCGACCGGCCCGACGCGGCTCGCGTCACCGAGCAGCTGGAACCAGAACTTGTCCGACTGGGACGGTGAGATGGCCCACCCGATGCCGTACACCGCGACAAAAGCGACGAACGACCACACGGCGGCCATCCATCGGCGCTGAATGAGGAAGTACAGCCCGGAAATCGCGGGCGTGAGCTTGATGCCGGCGGCGAAACCCACACCGGCGCCGCCCACCCAGTTCCGCGCGCTGGCGAGCGTGCCGATCAGGATCGCGACCAGCACCAGGTTGATCTGGCCATAGTTGAGCGTGGTGCGGACCGGCTCGATCCACAGCGTCAGCGCGGTCCACATCATGGCGCGGCGCGGGTCCTGCAGCTTGAGCAGCTTCAGGCTGGTGCGCACGATGAAGTAGAGGCAGCCCAGGCAGAGCAGCTGCCAGATCCAGCGCGACGCCTCCCACGGCACCCAGCTCATCGGCGTGAAGATCGCGGCCGCGAACGGCGGGTAGGTGAACGGCAGCGGGAACACGTCCGCGTACTGGTCGAGCCGCCACTCGTAGAGGTCGCCGGAGAACAGGTGCGGCGACCCGTTGCGGTACACCAGGAGGTCGATCATGGTCATCTTCGCCTGGAAGGCGACCATGAACAGGTGCCCGGCGACCGACAACGCGAGCAACCACGGTGCTACGGAGAGCACACGCGCTTCCACAGCACGGAGTTTCACCCAGAAAACGTTACCCGAGGCAACGAAACGGGGTACCCCGGCGTCATTAGGAACGGGAGAGATCGCAAGAGGGAGTTTTTCTGATCATGTCTGTTGATCTTGTAGTTGCCGCTGTCGCCGCTCTGGCCATGCTGGGGGTCGCGTTCGGAGTGTTCGCCGCTGCCGCACGCACGAAGAACAACGTGTAAGCCGTTCTGAGACATGAAGAAGGGGCAACCTCCCATGTGGAGGTTGCCCCTTCACCGTCTCCGAGGGGGGAACGGTGTTTTGGTACGGCGTTTAGAAGTAGTGCGCCCGGCCGCCGATCGGCTTGCCGACCGCGCCCAACACGGCGAGAATCGCGCCGATCACCAGCAACACCACGCCAAGCGTCGTCAGGATGCTGATACCAGCAAGCCATCCGACGACGAGCAGGATCAGTCCGAGGACGATCATGACACCTCCAGGTGGGGAATCCTGTTCTAGGGCTACCCCGCCGAGGTCGGTACAAACCTCGCTTCATACATTCGTCACCGATAGAATCAGCTCGCGGGGCCTGCCGCACTCCCGCGCTGCTGAAATGGATCTCCCCCAGCTTGGCCGGCAGCGCCAGCTCGTCCCCGCGGCGGGGTGCACAGCCGGGAGTTGCCGGGGTACCGCGACGTGGGTGGGGACCGCGCCGCTGAGCACCTGCTCATGCGCCTCGCGCAACCACCGGGGTCCACACGAGTTCGTCGGCCGGACATGCGGGCCTCCTGATGGACCGCGAGAGCCTCCGCCTGCTGACCCGCCCGGTGCAGCGCGAGCACCAGTTGGGCCCAGAACGTCTCGCGCAACGGGTTTACCGCACCAGCGACCGCAGTTCCGGCACCAGCACGTCGGCGGAGCGGGGCAGGTCCTCGTCGATTCGGCGTTCCAGCGCGACGACCTGCTCTTTCGCTGGCAACGCTCGGTCTCAGCCCGCCGGAACAGCGACAGGCTCGCGTCGAGCAACACTTCCCAAGGCCCCAGCACGCAGTACTCGACGATCACCCCGGCCGAGTTGAGTGTGCGACTCGGCACTACACGCTCAAGAGCTTCGATCGACCGAAGCGAGCAGATCTCGTGCCCGCTGGATCTCGTCCTGGTAGTTCTCCCGGTCCCGCGCGCGCTCGGCGACGGCCAGTGCCTCGGTGAGACACTCTCGCGCCCGACCTGGCTCACCGGCCTCGATGAGTGCCGCCCCCAGCATGATCAGGCAGTCGGCCACGTCCGTCACCGCGCGCATCTGCCGCCACACCAGCACCGCCCGCTCGTAGCTCTCGACGGCTTCGGCGTGCCTGCCGAGGCCGAGGTAGATGTCGCCCAGCGCCTCCTGGTTCCCGGCGGGTCCGGCGTCCTGGCCGTTGAACTCGGTTTCGGCGAACTTCTCCGCTGCTCGCTGACAGAGCTCGAGCGCACGGATGCCGTCGCCCACGTCGTGGTGTGCCCTGCCCAGCGCGGCCAGATGGCGGCCCACCTCGTAGCTGTCCTGGTGGTCCGCCATGCGCGGATGGATCTCCGCCAGCACGTCGAGCGCTTCGGCGAAGCGGTCCTGCTTCGCGTACGAGAACGCGAGGCCGCGCCGCAGGTGCGCCTCCGCGAGGAGGTCGCCGCCTGGCTGCGCGCAGCGGATCGCTTTCAGCAGGTGGACCTCGGCGGTGTCGAATTCGTTGAGGCTGATCTGCGCGGAGGCGATTCTGCGGTGCATCAGGCTCTGGGCGTTGAAGTCACCGAGACGTTCCGCCGCCGCCAGCCCGAGGCGGTGCCCCGCCACGGCGTCGTGGATGTGGCCCTGCCGGGAGAGGTAGTCGTGCAGCGTGAACATCGTCTTCCAGGCGAAGTCGTCCGCCCTCAGCTCTCCCGCTCGTTCCACGGCGCTGAGCAGTACCCGGTACTCCGCGCCGAACCGAGCCCACGCAGCGTCCGCGTCCGCGACCGGCTCGAGCAGCACGGCCGGCGCGGGTGGCTCCGTGACGATCGGCGCGGAGTTGAACTGCAGCAGCCGCCAACTCGCGTGCGCGGTGTGCAGGTAGTGGTCGAACATCCGGCGCAACGCCTCGGCCCTCGGCTCGGCCGGCAGCTCGGCCGCCCGCTCCGCCGCGAAGTCGCGCACCAGGTCGTGCAACGCGAACCGGCCGTCGGCGCCCGTGTCGAGCAGACTTCCCGCGACGAGTTCGGCCAGCAGCCGCCGCGTCCTGGGCAGTGGCAGCCCGGCGAGGCTGGCCGCCGCTGCCGCGCCGAAGTCCGGGCCGGGGTGCAGTCCCAGGAGGACGAACAACCATGCGGCGTCCTCGCTGAGCGACCGCAGTGACCAGGAGAACACCGCGCGGACGCCGGTGGAGTCGTCGACGTCCAGCGCGTCGAGCCGTTCGCCCGCCAGCTCGTCGGCCAACGAGGTCAGCGAGTCGTCGTACGCGGCACGGGCGGCGACGATGCTCAGCGCCAGCGGCAGTCCCGCGCAGTGCACCACCAGTCGCGCCGCGGCCCCGCGCTCGGCGGCGACCCGCTCCGCACCGATCCGCGAGATCAGCAGGTCGAGCCCACCCCGTTCGTCCAGGACGTCGAGCGCGATCGGCCGCGCCCCCTCCCGCGCCACCAGGCCGCGCAACTGGTTGCGGCTCGTGACCAGCACCAGGTTGGAGGCGCTGCCCGGCAGCAACGGCCGGACCTGGTCGGCGTTGCGGGCGTTGTCCAGCAGCAGCAACACCCGGCGCGACGCGAGCACCGACCGGTAGTGCGCGGTCAACGCCTCGTCCGACCGCAGGTGCGCGAACGACACGCCGAGAGCCAGCAGCACGTTGGTGATGGCGACCAGCGGCCGCACCGGCTCTGCCCGCGAGTCGAAACCGCGCAGGTTCACGTAGATCTGGCCGTCTGGGAACCGGTAGGCCACCTGGTGCGCCCAGTGCACCGCGAGCGAGGTCTTGCCCACGCCGCCGATGCCGTTGATCGCCGCAATCAACACCGGCTCGTCCCGCCGCGCGTGCAGCATCTCGGTCAGCCGTGCCAGCTCCTGTTCGCGACCGACGAACTGCGAATGCGTGAGAGGGAGCTGCCGAGGAACCACGGGCGAGGTGGGCACGTCACCTCTGAGGACCTGCTCGTGCGCCTCATTTAGCCGTTGCCCGGGATCCACGCCGAGCTCGTCGGCCAGGTGCCCGCGGACCTCCTGGTAGACCGCGAGCGCCTCCGCCTGCCGGTCGGCGCGGTGCAGGGCGAGCATCAGCTGGGCCCAGAAGGTCTCGCGCCACGGGTGCTGCCGCACCAGCGACCGCAGTTCCGGCACCAGCACGTCGGTGGCACCGGCGAGGTCGATGTCGATCCGGCGTTCCAGCGCGACGACCTGCTCCTCCACCAGCGGCGGCACGTCCTCGCGGTGCAGCGACTCCGACGTGACGTTGCCGAGCACCGGCCCGCGCCACAGCTCCAGCGCCGCGCGGTACTCGCCCTCGGCGGCGAGGCGGCGGAACACGGCCAGGTCGAGCCGGCCGGGGCCGACCGCGGCCGAGTAACCGCGCGACGACGTGCGGACGCAGTTGGCCGCGCCGAGCGACTGCCGCAACCGCAGCACAACGGTCTGCAACGTCTTGTGCGCGCGGTCGGGGGCGGGCGGCTGGCCGTCCCACACCCGTTCGACCAGCTCGTCCACCGACACGAACTCGTTGGCGCGCAACAACAACGTGGCGAGCAACACCCGGCCGCGCCCCGCAGGGACAGCTACGGGTGCACCGTCGAGCAGTACCTCGAGGGGCCCCAGTACCCGGTACTCAACTCTCACGGACTGGAAGTCTAGGGGCGCGGACTGGGACGGCGAAGGCCCCTTCCCAGGTGGGAAGGGGCCTTCGCCGTGAGGTGCGTCAGACGTTGAAGCGGAACTCCACCACGTCGCCGTCGGACATGACGTAGTCCTTGCCCTCCATGCGGACCTTGCCCGCCGCCTTCGCGTCGGCCTTCGAGCCCGAGGCCACCAGGTCGTCGAACGACACGACCTCGGCCTTGATGAAGCCCCGCTCGAAGTCGGTGTGGATCACGCCGGCCGCCTGCGGGGCGGTGGCGCCCTTGGGGATCGTCCAGGCGCGCGATTCCTTCGGGCCCGCCGTGAGGTACGTCTGCAGGCCGAGGGTGTGGAAGCCGGCGCGGGCCAGGGCGTGCAGGCCCGGCTCGGTCTGGCCGATCGACTCCAGCAGTTCGAGAGCCGACTCGTCGTCGAGTTCGATCAGCTCCGACTCGACCTTGGCGTCGAGGAACACGGCGTCGGCCGGGGCGACGAGCTCACGCAGTTCCTTCACGCGGGCCTCGTCGGTCAGCACGCCCTCGTCGGCGTTGAAGACGTAGAGGAACGGCTTGGTGGTGAGCAGGGAGAGCTCACGCAGCAGTTCACCGTCCACCTCGGACTGCGCTGCGAACAGCGTGCGGCCCGCGTCGAGGATGTCCTTGGCCTTCTTCGCGTTCTCGAGGACGGCGCGGCGGTCCTTCTGCATCCGCGCCTCCTTCTCGATCCTCGGAATGGCCTTCTCGAGGGTCTGCAGGTCGGCGAGGATCAGCTCGGTGTTGATCGTCTCGATGTCGCTGGACGGGTCGACGCGGCCGTCGACGTGCACGACGTCCGGGTCGTCGAAGACGCGGATGACCTGGCAGATCGCGTTCGCCTCGCGGATGTTCGCGAGGAACTTGTTGCCGAGACCTTCACCTTCCGACGCGCCCTTGACGATGCCGGCGATGTCGACGAACGACACCACGGCGGGCACCTCGCGCTCGGAGCCGAAGATCGCGGCCAGCTTGGAGAGACGCGCGTCCGGCAGCGGCACGACGCCCACGTTCGGCTCGATCGTCGCGAACGGGTAGTTCGCGGCGAGCACGTCGTTGCGCGTGAGCGCGTTGAACAGGGTGGACTTGCCAACGTTGGGCAGGCCGACGATACCGAGGGTCAAACTCACGGGAAGCGAGTCTACGGCAGGGAACGGTCGTGTCCGATTTCCGCGAGCCATTGCTCGTTCCCGCTGGCAGGATCGACGGCATGGTCATTGACGAAGAACACGCGTACCGGGTGTGCTCCGCACGTGACGCCCGTTTCGACGGGTGCTTCATCCACGCGGTCCGCACGACCGGCATCTACTGCCGGCCGTCGTGCCCCGCGGTGACCCCGAAGCGCCGCAACAGCCAGTTCTTCCTGACGGCCGCCGCCGCCCAGTCGGCCGGTTTCCGCGCCTGCCGCCGCTGCCTGCCCGACGCCGTGCCCGGCTCCCCCGAGTGGGACCTCCGCGCGGACCTGGCCGGCCGGGCGATGCGCCTGATCAGCGACGGCATCGTGGAACGCGACGGCGTGACGGGCCTGGCCACCAGGCTCGGCTACTCGGAACGCCACCTCACCCGCGTGCTGACCGCCGAACTGGGCGCCGGTCCGCTGGCCCTGGCCCGCGCCCACCGCGCCCACGCCGCCCGGCTGCTGATCGAGACGACCGAACTGCCGTTCGCCGACATCGCGTTCGCCGCGGGCTTCGCGTCGGTGCGCCAGTTCAACGACACGATCCGCATGGTGTTCGCCTCGACCCCGTCCGACATGCGAGGCCGCGGCAAGGCCCCGGCCGGCACGCCGGGCCGCATCGTCCTGCGCCTGCCGTACCGTGCGCCGTTCGACGCCACGGGCCTGCTCGCCCACTTCCGGACGCACGCGCTGGCCGGCGTGGAGGAGGTGACCGCCGACTCCTACGCCCGGACGCTGTCGCTCCCGCACGGCGAGGCGACGGTCCGCCTGACGTTCCCGGCCGACCACGTCCTGTGCTCGCTGCGCCTGGCGGACGTGCGGGACCTGGGCGCGGCCGTCTCCCGGGTCCGCCGCCTCCTCGACCTCGACGCCGACCCGGCGGCCGTCGACGAGTTCCTGGGCGCGGACCCGATCATCGGTCCCCTGGTCCGCGAGACGCCGGGCATCCGCGTGGCGGGCAGCGTCGACGGCGCCGAGACCCTGCTGCGCCTCGTGGCCCCGTTCACCGGCGTCCCGCTGCAGATCCCGGACGGCAACCTGACCCACCTCTACGCGGCCGGGGACCACCCCGTCACCGAGGCCCTGGCGAACGGCAGACTCGTCGTGGACGTGGGCCGTTCGATCGAGGACCTGACCGGGGAACTGACCCCCTTGACCGGCCCAGCGGTGGCCGACGAGGTGGCCATGCGGGTGCTGGGCGCACCGGACGTGCTGGTGCTCCCCCGAGCCTCACGACACCTGACTTCCCACGGCCCGGACTGGCGGCCGTGGCGCTCCTACGCCGGAGCACACCTGACGAGGAAGGCAACGACATCATGACCGTCGCGCACACGTCCACTGTGGACACCCCGGCGGGGCCGTTCACCGCGATCGTCGCGCCGGACGGAGCAGTGCTCGCCAGCGGCTGGACCGCCGACCTGGCCCTGCTGACGCCTCAGATCCACATCACCCTGATGCCGTCCGAGATCACGACGCGACCGGACCTGGGCGACGTCACGAAGGCGACCACCGCCTACCACGACGGCGACCTGACGGCGATCGACGCGATCGAGGTCCGCCAGAAGTCGGGCCCGTTCCTCCAGCACGCGTGGGACGTCCTGCGCACGGTGAAGGCGGGCGAACCCGTCACCTACTCCGAGTACGCCGAACTCTCCGGCCGCCCGGCCGCGATCAGGGCAGCGGCCTCAGCGTGCGCCCGCAACTCCGCGGCCCTCTTCGTCCCCTGCCACCGCGTCATCCGGATCGGCGGCAACCTCGGCGGCTTCCGCTGGGGCCTCGACGTGAAGCGCTGGCTCCTGGCCCACGAGAACTAACCGACGAGGTCGATCTCCGGCACGGCCGCCACGGACACCAGCTCAGTCCCGCACCGGGGACAAGCCCTGCCCGCCGGAGCCGCGCCGGACCTCAGGTCCCCTTCGATGCCAAGCCACTCACCAACCCCGTTGTCACGACACGTGTGACAACCAACGCGGTAGTTGAGCCGCACCCACGGCTCCGCGGTCAGCTCCGAAGCCTGAACCGCGGGCTCCACCGAGTCGCTGAACGGCGCCCACCACGACGTGATCCGGCACCGCAACCGCCGCTCGGCACCGTGCTCGGCCGCATCGAAAGCACTGACGCGCATCGGAGCCGGATGCTCGTCACCGGTGCACAGCCCGTACGGCAAGCCGTGCTGCAACTGCACAACCCGCCCGGCCCGCAGGCAGACCAGGCAGTCGTGGACGAAGTCGAGCCGGTTGGACCACACGAAGTGGGCGGCCGGGGTGACGGTGACGCGAGCGGTGACTTCCACGTGGGACAGCACCAACCGAGGTTAAAGCCGCCGGCCACCCCCGTCCACACAGGACGCAGTACCTGATGAGCGTCGGGCAACGGCGAAGCAGAGCCACCCCCGGCCACCAACGGCAATGGCGAAGCCGAGGCGCGTGAACCTCTGCGGGCTGGTCAAGCGGTGGTGACCCACGCACTCGGCGATGACCGGCGCCGGCTCGGTACTGCCCGCCCGGCCACCATCAAGCCAGCGACATCTCCAACGTCGACCCGGTCCGAGCCTTCCGCACCCTCAACCGGGTAGGAATCCGCTGCCGCAACTCCTCGACGTGCGACACCAGCCCCACAACCCGCCCCCCGGCACGCAACTCGTCCAACGTGTTCATGACGATGTCCAGGGTGTCGGAGTCCAGCGTCCCGAACCCCTCGTCGACGAACAGGGTGTCCAGCAAGGCCCCACCGGTCTCGTTGGCCACCACGTCGGCCAGCCCGAGGGCGAGCGACAGCGAGGCGAGGAACGACTCCCCGCCGGACAACGTCTTGGCCGGCCGGGCCCGCCCCGAGTAGTCGTCCAGCACGTCCAGGTTCAGCCCGCCGCGCGTTCCGCGAGCCCCGGCCGAGTCGGAGTGCACGAAGCTGTACCGCCCCTGGCTCATCCGGTGCAGCCGGGCGGAGGCGGCGACCGCGACCTCCTCCAGCCGCGCCGCCAGCACGTACGACCTCAGGGTCATCTTCTTGGAGTTCTGCCCGCGTCCGTTGATCACGTCGGTCAGCGCGTCCAGCTCGGCGTAGGCGGCTTCCAGCGGTTCCAGGGACTTCCACTCGGCTCGCAGCCGCGCGGCCAGTTCGCCGACCCGCTCGTACGCCGCGCGGGCGCGGGCCAGGCCGGTGGCGGCCGACGAGGCCGCGGACCTGGCCGAGGACGCCGCCGCTGTCACCTCGTCGAGGTCCACCTCGGTGGCCGGGTCGATCCCGGCCAGTTCTTCCAGCGTCGCCGAGGCGGAGGCACGCGCGCGCTCCCAGGCGGCGATCCTGTCGTCCAGGGCCTGCAGCTTGATCGCGGGGCGGGCGGCGGCCAGGGCGGCGTCGACGTCGGTGAAACCCGCGGCGGTGGCCTGGCTCGCGACCAGGCTCTGCTGTTCCTCGATGCGGGCGTGGGCGGCGTCTCGGGCCGCGCGACGGTCTGCCAGTCCCACCAGGGCCTTCGACAACCGGAGCAGGTGGTCGCGGCGGGTCAGGACGTCGTCGTGCTCGCCGCGCGCCTTGTCCAGCCGGGCGCCGCGTTCCTCGACCACCGTCACCAGCGACGCGTGCTCGGTGTGCAGGCCCACCAGCTCTCGCTCCACCTGGGCCTTCTCCTCGCCCAGCTGGCGGGTCTTGGCCTCCAGGCCGACGAACTCGTTCTGCCGCTGCGAACGCGTGCGGGCCAGTTCCAGGGCCGCGCGGTACTCCGCGATGGCGACGGCGGGGTCGTCCGAGCCCAGTGCCTCCCAGCAGGCCTGGATGCGCAGTTCGGCGGCGTGGGCGGCGCGTTCCGCCTCGTTGCGGCGGTCCAGGGCGGCCTGTTCCTCGTGCGCCGCGTCTTCCTCGTCGGTCGCGCCGACGCCGCCGAGCATCGGTTGCGCGGGCGCGGGGTGGGACGGTGAGCCGCAGACGGCGCAGGGCTTGCCGCGCTTCAACGCCGCCGCGAGTTCGATGGCCATGTTCTCGAGGCGCTGGTGGCGGACCTGCTGGAGGACGTCCTTGGCCTTCTGGTGGACGTCGATCGCTTCGTGCAGCTGCTTTTTGGTGCGCTCCAACGCTTCCCCCGCATCCGGCAGGGCGAGGGCGGCGTCCGCGCGGGACTTCAGCGACTCCAGGCGGGCCGAGGCCTCCGCCGCCGCGTCCAGTTGCAGACGGCACTGGGCGAGGCGTTCTGGCAGCACGTCCAGTTCGGCGCCGAGGGCGAGCAGGCGGCGTTCGACCTGGTAGGAGGAGTTCTTCAGCACCGACAGCCTGCGCACGTCGGCCTGCTGGCGTTCGGCTTCGGCGGCCAGTTCGCCCAGGCCGCCCGCCTCCTCGCGGTAGCGCTCGGCGTCCTCGCGCAACGACGAACCGGTGTAGCCCAAGCGCTCCAGCGATTCGAGGGCCTGGGCCTCGTCGCGGACGGCGAACTTGTAGGTCTCCTGCAGCTTCGCGATCTCGTGGAACGCCGGCACCACGGGGATCGCGCGGCGGGCGGCGTCGCGTTCGGCGAACCACGACGCCGAATCGGCGGCCTCCACGCGGGCCAGCAGCTCGCGGGCCTCGCGCACGCGGCGGATCTGGTCGGCGTGCACGCGGGCCTGGGCCAGCAACGCGTCCGCGCCGTCGGCCACGCCCGCCGTCTCCTCCGACAGCGCGGCGGCCTCGGTCACGGCGGCGGAAAGGCGCTCCAGCACGGACTCCAGCCAGCCCGGCTCGCACGACGGCTCGCCGCCGGCGGCTTCCGCCACGCGGTGCATGAGCTCGTCGGCGCCCTTGCGGCGTTCCTCCAGCACCCGGCCGGCGGCGACGCGGCGGTCGCGGAACCACTTCTCCACGTCGAGGAACCGCTCGGTGCCGAAGAGCTTCTCCAGCAACACCTCGCGTTCGGCCGTGTCCGACCGCAGGAACCTCGCGAACTCGCCCTGCGGCAGCAGCACGACCTGGAAGAACTGCTCGTACGACATGCCCAGCATGTCCTCGACCGCGCGCGCCACGTCGTCGATGCGGGTGATGCCCTCGCCGTCCCAGCCCTCGAGCCAGGTCAGCGTGCACTTCGCGGGCTGCGTGGTGAAGCCGCCGCCGCGCTTCTTCGGGCGGTCGAACTCCGGCGAGCGCACGATCCGGAAGCGCCGCGACTGCACCGTGAGCTCCAGCGACACCTCCGTCGGCACCTGGGGGTCGGCGTACTCGCACCGCAGCTTCTTCACGTCGCCGCGCGCGCCCGGCACGCGGCCGAACAACGCGAACGCCACCGCGTCGAGCAACGTCGTCTTGCCCGCGCCCGTGTCGCCGTGCAGCAGGAACAGCCCGTCCGCGCCCAGCTCGTCGAAGTCGACGGCCTCGGGCTTCGGGTAGGGCCCGAACGCCGTCAGTTCCAGGCGGTGCAGTCTCATTGCTCCTGCTCCCTCGCCACGGACGCGAACGCCTCGCGCAGCAACGCCATCTCCGCCGTGGAAGGCTCAGAGCCGCGTGCGTCCGACACGAAGCAGCAGGCCACTTCCTCGTCGGAACGGCCGCGCACCCGGTCCGCGTAGGTCATGTTGTGCCGCAGGCCCTGCTCGGGCCGCCACTCCACGTGCACCGCGTGCTCGAACCGCTTCTGCAACTGCCGCAACGCGTCCATCGGCCGCACGTGGTCCGTCAGCACGACCGACAGGAAGTGGTTCTCCAGCGGCGTGTGCGCCGGGTCCTCCAGCACCTCGGCCAGCGTCCCGCTCACCACGGCCAGCTCCCGCGGCACCGGCAGGTCGCGCCTCTCCACGCCGACGAGCCCGCCCTCGTCCAGCTCGACCAGCCACACCGACTTGCGGTGCCGCGCCTCGGAGAACGAGTACGCCAGCGGACTGCCCGAGTACCTCAGGTTCTCCGCCAGGGTCTGCGGCCCGTGCAGGTGCCCGAGAGCCACGTAGTCGACGCCCGAGAACACCTGCATCGACACGTCCTGGACGCCGCCCACCGCGATGGTGCGCTCGGACTCCGACGGTGCCCCGCCCGTCACGAAGGCGTGCGCCAGCACCACGGAACGCGAATCCCTCGACGCCAGGTCGGCGCGAATGCGCCGCATCGCCTCGCCGAGCACGGGCGTGTGCCCCTTCTCCGGCACCCCGAGCACGTGCCGCGCGGGCTCCGGCTCCAGGAACGGGATCCCGTACACCGCGACGGGACCGTGCTCGTCCTCCAGCTCGACGGGCTTGTCGAGCAACGAGATCTGCGTGCGCAGGTACAGCCCGCCCGCCGCCGCGAACTCCCCGAACACCCCGATCCGCGCCGCCGAGTCGTGGTTGCCCGGCGTGATCACGATCTTCGACCCGGCCGCCCGGATCCTCATCAGGACCCGCGCGCACAACGCCACCGCGTCGGCGGACGGCACCGCCCGGTCGTACAGGTCGCCCGAGATGACCACGACGTCGACCTTCTCGGAAGACACCAGGTCAGCGAGGCCGCCCAGCACCGACTCCTGCTCCACGAGCAGGTCGCGGCCGTGGAATGTGCGCCCCACGTGCCAGTCGGAGGTGTGCAGGATCCGCATGGCCCCAACCGTAGAGACGGGGTCCGACAAAACTTCGGGAGGGTTCCCGGCGTGTCACCCGATCGAGTTCAACATCTCTGGTGGAGCATCATCGGTGCCGTGACCGCAGTGATCATCACCGCCTCGCTCGTCCTGGCGCTCGTGTGCGCCGGGGCGCTGGTGTTCGTCTACCGGCTCTACCAGGACAGCGTCCGGCGCACCGACGAAGCACTCCAGGCCATCGGCTCGGAACGCGCGCGCTACGACGCCCAACAGGTCGCCCTGCAACGCTACGAAGTGGCGTTCTCCAGCGTCAGCGGACGCGGTGAACTGGGCGAACAGGTGCTCGTCGAAACAGCGCGCGCACTCGGCCTGAGGGAAAACCTCCACTACACGCTTCAGACGGACGTGGCGGGCGGCGGCGCGGTCCGGCCCGACATGGTGCTGAACGTCGGCGGCGGCCGCGCGGTCCCGGTCGACTCGAAGATGTCCATGGCCACCTGGGCCGAAGCCGTCGAGACGGACGACCCGCAGGAACGCCAGGACGCGCTGCGGGTGCACGTCCGCAACATCCGCTCCCGCGCCGCCGAACTGGCCGGCAAGGGCTATCAGCGCTGGGCCGACGCCATCTACGGCACGATCATGTTCGTCCCCAACGACGGCGCGGTCGTCGCGGCGCTGGACACCGATCCCGAACTGCTGCGCTGGCTGCTCGACCGCCGCGTGTTCCTGTGCGGCCCGACCGGGTTCGCCGTGATCGCGTCGAGCGCGATGTTCGCGGTCACCGAGCGCGCGCTGGCCGACGACGTCGAGCAGGTCAGGCTGCAGGCCGGCCGTGCGAACCGGGCCGCGGACACCGCCATCGAGGCCGTCAACCTCTCCACCACGCACCTGCAGCGGTTCCTGAGCGCCAGGCGCAGGGAGCTCGACGCGCTGGAGGGGTTCCGGGCGAGCGTGGAACCGCTGACGGACGCCTCCGCCACCCCCACGCCCCTGCCGCTCGTCCGAAGGGCGGACGAACAGTCCGCTTAAAACGCACGCAGTGTGCCCGCGGGTTGCTTCTGGGTGAGAAAGCAGCGGACTGACGAACACCGAATGGCCGAACGGCTACCGTGTGCGTCGTGAGTGAGTTGCGCGAGCGTTCAGCAGCTTTCGATGACGACGACGTCG
Source organism: Lentzea californiensis (assembly GCF_024648825.1). Classification (GTDB taxonomy): domain Bacteria; phylum Actinomycetota; class Actinomycetes; order Mycobacteriales; family Pseudonocardiaceae; genus Lentzea; species Lentzea californiensis. The sequence goes on along the minus strand of NZ_JANBBE010000001.1, from coordinate 1,849,635 downwards.
AAGACTACGACGCGGTTCCGTGGAACTACCGGGCCATCTTCGGGGAGTTCAAGGGCATCCCGTGGTGGGCGGCGATCCTCGCTGCCCTGGTCCCGGCGTTCATCGGCGCTTTCATCGACATCAGCTCCAGCAAGACCGTCGGCTGGACGTTCTACGTCGTGTTCTTCGCCGGCGCGCTGGCCGCGATCCTGCTCGTGCAACGCCGCAGCCTGTTCGGGCCGATGGTGCAGCCGCCGCTGGTCCTGGCCGCGACGGTGCCCACCCTCGTGCTGCTGACCGGCGAGCCCGGCAAGGGAGGCCTGTCCGCCATGGCGCTGGGCCTGGGCAAGCCGCTGATCGACAGCTTCCCCGTCATGGCGCTCACCACCGCCGTCACGGTCGGCCTGGGCATCCTGCGGATCTTCCTGCAGAAGAACCCGAACCGGCCGAGCAAGGACGAGGTCCGCGAGGCCAAGGCGGAGATCAAGGACCGTTCCAAGCCCGCCCGCAAGCCCCGCGAGGAGCCCGAGGAGGACGAGCGCCCGCGCCGTCCCCGCCCGGAACGCGCCGAGGGCACCCCGGCCCGCCGCCCGCGTCCCGAGGGCGCTCCCGCCCGCCGCCCGCGCCCGGAAGGCGCCCGCGCCGAACGTCCCGCGGGCCAGCGCCGTCCCCGCCCGCCGCGCGAAGACCGCTAGCTGGTTGTTCGCGGCCACTCCCCGAACCGCGAACAACGAGGTCGGGACAACGAGCAGGGAAATCGGCCGCACTCTGCCAGCATGAGCTCGATGCCTAGGGGAGAACGTCCACTGGACGAGGGCGACAGCCCGCTGCTGCGGTTCGCGAAGGATCTGCGTCAGCTCCGCGCGGACGCGGGCACCCCGACCTACCGGGAGCTCGCCCGACGCGCGCACTTCTCGGTCACGACGCTGTCCGACGCCGCCGGTGGGCGGAAGGTGCCGGGCCTGGACGTCACGCTCGCCTACGTGCGGGCGTGCGGCGGCGACGAGCAGACGTGGGCGCAACGCTGGCGTGAGGTCGACGAGAGCTGGGCGCTGTCCAAGGTCAGCCCCTCGCCGTACGTGGGCCTGAGCGCGTTCACGAGAGAAGACGCGGACCGCTTCTTCGGCCGCGAGAAACTCACCAACGCGCTGAAGAGCCGCCTGGAGACCCACGACTTCCTCGCGGTCTTCGGAGCGTCCGGCGAAGGCAAGTCCTCCCTGCTCAAGGCGGGCCTCGCCCAGCACTACCGCAACCCGGTCTGCTGCACGCCCGGCACCGATCCGGACGCCGCCATCGCCGCCGCCCTGGACCACGACCCCGACCTGTTGATCGTGGACCAGTTCGAAGAGCTCTTCACCCTGTGCGACGACCCGGTGCGGCGCGAGGCGTTCCTCGGCCGGCTGCTCGGCGCGGGCCGCAAGACGGCGATCGCGGTCAGGTCCGACTTCTACCCGCACTGCTCGCAGCACGCGGCGCTGGCCGAGGCGCTGACGGACGCGCAGGTCCTGATCGGCACGCTGACACCGGACGAGCTGCGCCGGGCGATCACCCAGCCCGCGGCCAAGACGGGTTGCACCGTCGAGGGCGCCCTGCTGACGACGCTCATCGCCGAGGCGAGCGGCCGCAGCGGCGTTCTCCCGCTGGTCAGCCACGCCCTGGTCGAGACCTGGCACCGCAAGCGCGGCAACATCCTCACCGCCGGCGCCTACGAGGCGGCCGGCGGCATCGACGGCGCACTGGCCCAGAGCGCCGAGACCGCCTACGCCCAGCTCACCGGCGACCAGCAGCACCTGGCGCGCCAGCTCCTGCTCAGACTCGCCGCGGACGGCACGAAACGTCCCGTCCCCCGCAGCGACGTGATCAGCGACGAGGTGCTGGACGTGCTGGCCGGCGCCCGGCTCGTCACCGTCGGCGAGAACACCGTCGAGGTCACGCACGAGGCGTTGTTCCGGGCCTGGCCGCGCCTCACGGCCTGGCTGGACGAGGACCGGGAGGGCCTGCGGACCCACCGCAGGCTCACCGAGGCCGCCCGCCTGTGGGAGGAGCTCGAACGGGACTCCGGCGCGCTCTACCAGTCCGTCCGGCTCGCCGAGGTCACCGAGTGGGCCGCTCGCACCGACGCCGTCCTCACCAGGGGCGAGGACGCGTTCCTGGCCGCGTCGAAGAACCTCGCCCGCCGCCGCACCCGCCGTCTGCGCGCGGCGGCGGCCGTGCTGGTCACGCTCGTCCTCGTGGCGAGCATCAGCGCCGTCACCGCCACCCAGCAACGCCGCGAGGTCGAACGCCTGGGCCTGCTCACGCAGTCGCAACAGCTCGCCGCGCTCTCGGCCGCGCTGCTGCGGAGCAATCCGGACGAGGCCGCGCGCCGTGCCGCCGAGGCGTACCGGACGGCACCGACCACGGAGGCCCGCAGCCAGGTGCTGAGCGTCGCGGCCGGGCGTCAGCGCGACACCCGGCCCGTCAACGGCCTCGGGGTGAAGGCCGGCAACGGGATCATCGGGGTGCAGAGCCCGAACGGCGCGGCACTGTTCGACGGCACCACCCTCGCGCCCCTCACCGTCCTGCGCCCCGACGACCGGGTCACCGAACTGGACCTCGCTCCGGACGGCTCCGTCGTCGTCACCGGCCTGCTGGGCCGCGTCACCGTCCACTCCTCCCCCGCGGCGGAACCCGTCGTCCTGTGCGAGACGAAGCCGTGGACCAGCGTGAACTTCATCGAGAACGGCCGTGCGGTCCTGGTCGGCGGCCAGATCTGGGACGTGGCCACGGGCAGGATGCGGGCTCAGCTGGCCCACAGCGACGACTGGTACCGGTTCGACGTCGCCGGTGACGTCATCGCCGGTTTCCGGGAGACCTCCGTGTCCGTGTGGAGCCTCGCCACCGGGCAGCGCACCGCGCAGTTCGACGTCGGCACGTACGCCGGTTCCGCGGTGCTGCTGCACGGCGGTCTCCTCGCGGTGGGCGATGCCGGTGGCGAGGTGCGGATGTGGAACACGGCGACCGGCGCCCTGGTCAGGACCCTGCCACCCCACAAGGGCTGGGCGGGACTGGCCGCCAGCGCCGACCGGACGGTGCTCGCCAGCGCGGGGAACGAGGACACCGAGGTCAGGGTGTGGGACGTCGTGCACAGCACCGCCCTGCGGCCGATCCAGGTCGGCACCACGACCGCGAGCATGGCCTTCACCCCGGACGGCAGGCTCGCGGTGTCCAACGGCAGCGCGCTGCGGCTCCTGCCGCGCAGCGCCGTGCCCGTGGCGTCCGCGCATCCTTTGCGGGCGCTCTCGATCGCCCCGGACGGCAGCATCCTCACCTTCGACGACGCGGGCGTGATCGAACGCCGCGACGCCTCCCTGCGCCGCCTCGGCCGCGTCGAGACCGGGGCGACCGGCCGCACCCTCGCGCGTTTCAGCCCGGACCGCGGCCTGCTCGCCACCGCGGGCGCCGGCGAGCCGGTGGCGGTGCGGCGGACCTCCGACGGCCGCCTCGACGCCACGCGCGACGAGGACCTCCTACCGGCCGCACTGGCCTTCGCGGGCGACAACCGGCTGCTCTCGGCCGGGGGCGACAGAACGGCGACGCTGTGGACGAGCGGCCCGAAGACGATCGACACCCACAACAACGGCACCCCGACCGCGGCCACGTTCGGCCGGAACGACCACGAGGTCGTGCTCGGTTCCGACTGGGGACTCGTGGTCGTCTGGAACCTGGAGACCGGGAAGGACTTCAACCTCGGCGCGGTGCACGAGAGCCCGGTGCGCGCGCTCGTGATGTCCCCCGACAAGCGCACGCTCGCGACCACGGGCGACGACGGCCTCATCTTGTTGTGGGACACGGCCACGTGGAAGAAGAAGGGCGAGCTGCGCGGCCACACGGGCACCATCGGGGCGTTGGAGTTCAGCCCGGACTCGTCACGGCTCGCCAGCGGCGGGAACGACAAGAACGTCGTCATCTGGGACATGAACACCCAGCAGGCGTGGGCGACTCTGCGCGGCCACGCCGAGAGCGTCACGCACGTCGCGTGGATGCCCGACGGCCGTGCGGTGGTGTCTGCCGCGGCCGACGCGTTGCTCGTGTGGCAGCTCGACGTCGAGAAGGCGCTCCAGGCACTCGGCTGAGGGTGACACCCGGCCGACCGCCCGTCCGGCGTGGCGGCCGGACGGCACCGCTGTGGTGTCCGCGGGCGCGGACGCGATGACCGTCTGGCCGCTCGACGCCGAAAAGGCCTTGGCGGGCCTCGACTAGCGGACGAGGTCCTTGCGGAGCTCTCGCGGCAGCGAGAACGTGATGCGCTCGTTCGCCGTGGTGATCTCCTCGACCTCGCCGTAGCCGTGGGACTCGAGGAACTTCAGCAGTTCCATCACCAGCAGGTCCGGCACCGACGCGCCCGACGTGACGCCGACGGTTTCGACGCCCTCGAGCCACGCCAGGTCGACCTCCTTGGCGTAGTCGATCAGGTAGGAGGCCTTGGCGCCGTGCTGCAGCGCGACCTCGACCAGCCGCACCGAGTTGGAGGAGTTCTTCGAGCCCACGACGAGCACCAGGTCGCACGACGGCGCCATCGTCTTCACCGCGGTCTGGCGGTTCGAGGTGGCGTAGCAGATGTCGTCGGACGGCGGGTCCTGCAGGTCCGGGAAGCGGTCCTTGAGCTGGCGGACGCGCACCATGGTCTCGTCGACCGACAGCGTCGTCTGCGACAGCCAGATCACCTTGGAGGGGTCGCGGACCTCGACGGTCGCGGCGTCCTCGGCGGTGTCGACGAGCTGGACGTGGTCCGGCGCCTCACCGGCGGTGCCCTCGACCTCCTCGTGGCCCTCGTGGCCGATCAGGAGGATGTCGTAGTCCTCCTTGGCGAACCGCACCGCTTCTTTGTGGACCTTCGTCACCAGCGGGCAGGTGGCGTCGATGGTGCGCAACGAGCGCTGCTCGGCCTCCTCGTGCACGGCCGGCGACACCCCGTGGGCCGAGAACACGACGAGCGCGCCCTCAGGAACCTCGTCCGTCTCGTTGACGAAGATGGCGCCGCGGTCGGACAGCGTCTCCACGACGTACTTGTTGTGGACGATCTCCTTGCGCACGTAGACGGGAGCGCCGTACTTCTCGAGGGCGAGCTCGACCGTCTCGACGGCACGATCAACGCCCGCGCAGTAACCACGCGGCTTCGCCAACAGGACTCGCTTGGGCATGGCCCCAGGGTACCCAGGCCCGGTCCTAGGCATTTCAGACGCGGTTGCGGCAGGCTAGTGCGCATGAAGCCACTGCCACTGGGTGTCCGCATCGCCGCCGGCCTGGCGGTGACCGCCCTCGAACAGGCCCGCAAGCTGCCACAGCAGCTCGCCGGACTCCCGTTGACGGTGGTCAGCGAGGCGATGCAGCTGTCCATGCGCGTGCAGCAGCATGTGACCGAACTCGCCATCAAGGGCGACGACGTCCTCTCCGGACTGCGTCCGGTGGAAGAGGAACCGGAGTGGGCGACCTTCGACGAGGAGGAGACGCCCGTCACGACTTCTCAGGAAACTCCCGTCGAAATCCCCGCCGACGACCCGTGGGAGGAAGAGGAACGGGCGATCGTCGCCGAGGTTCCCGCGTTCCTCCCGGTGTACGACGAGCTGTCGATCGCCCAGCTGCGCGCCCGCCTGCGCAACCTCGACGTCGAGCGGCTCGAGGAGTTGCTGCGCTACGAGAAGGCGCACGAGGCGCGGCCGGAGTTCGTGGGAATGCTCAACCGCCGGATCCGAACGGTGAGTGCCCCCGAAGGGATCAAGCAGAGTCGTGAGTGAAGCGAAATCCACGCCGGAGAACCCGTGGCCGGTGCGGACGGTCGCCCGCAAGCTGCTCGACTGGATCAACCGGCTCGGCGACGTGTGGGTAGAGGGTCAGGTCACGCAGCTCAACGCGCGCAGTTCCACGGCGTTCCTGACGTTGCGCGACCCGAGCGTCGACATGTCCATGTCGATCACCTGCAACGCCTCGATGATCCGCGAGCTGCAGCTCACCGAGGGCAGCAGGGTGATCGCGCACGGGAAGATCAGCTTCTACCCGAACCGGGGCACGCTGTCGTTGCGGGCGGACGACATCCGCGCCGTCGGCATCGGCGAGTTGCTGGCGCGCATGGAACGGCTGCGCAAGCTGCTGCACGCCGAGGGCCTGTTCGACCCGCGCCGCAAGCGCCGTCCGCCGTTCCTGCCGAACAAGATCGGTCTGATCACCGGCCGGGCGTCGGCGGCGGAGCGCGACGTGCTCACGAACGCGCGGAACCGCTGGCCCGGCGCGCACTTCCGCGTCGTCAACGTCGCCGTGCAGGGCCCGACCGCCGTCACCCAGGTGTTGACCGCACTGTCCACTCTGGAACGCGATCCCGAGTGCGATGTGATCATCATCGCCCGCGGCGGCGGCAGTGTGGAGGACCTGCTGCCGTTCTCCGACGAGGCGCTGTGCCGCGCGGTGTCCTCGTGCCGCACGCCGGTCATGTCGGCGATCGGCCACGAACCGGACACCCCGCTGCTCGACCACGTCGCTGACGTGCGTTGTTCGACGCCGACCGACGCTGGCAAACGGGTGGTTCCCGACGTCGCCGAAGAGAGTGAACGCGTCCGGCAGATGCGCGACCGGGGCCGGCGCGCGCTGCACGGCTGGGTCGACCGGGAACGGAAACTGCTCGACTCGCTGCGGTCCCGACCAGTACTTTCGGACCCTTACGGCCCGCTGGAGCGCCGTTCCGAGGAAGTGAAGCGTTTTCGGGACCAAGCCCGCCGGGCCGTGACGCAACGGCTCGATCGGGAGGACGTCCACCTCTCGGGGACGAAAGCGCGCTTGACGACCCTCGGACCAGCCGCCACGCTGGCCCGCGGATACGCCGTTGTGCAACTCGTCACACCTGACGGTCCCGACGGCGTGTTGCGTTCTGTCGCGGACGCGCCGAGCGGAACACAGCTGCGGGTACGCGTCGTTGACGGAGCAGTGCGGGCCGAGGTCACCGGTCCGGAAACCGATCGGGAAGGGGGAGGTACCGATGATGCGTGATGCCGTGTTCCTGCCCCTCACCATGGAGGCCGCCGGTTCCTGCGCCTCCGGCCTGCGCACGAAGGCGGAGGCGGCGAACCGCGCCGCCTCGGAGTGCTGGACGGCCATGGTGGGCGACTGCGACACCACGAGCCGCCGCACGCTGATCCTGACGTTGCACGACCTGAGCGAGGCCACCGCCGGCACGGTGCAGTACCGGCGCGTCGCGGAGGCCGAGGCGCTCATCGACGAGGCGGTGCGAGAGGGTGACGGCGAGGAGTTCGCGGAGGCCCTGGTCGGCTACGACCTGGCCGTCGCGACCGTGCTGAGCCGTCTGAGGAGTCAATCCGCGTGAGTTCGGAAACCGCCCGGCAGGACACTGCACCGGGTTACGAAGCCGCCCGCGACGAGCTGGTCGACGTCGTCCGCAAGCTGGAGGCCGGTGGCCTGTCGCTGGAGGACTCCCTGGCGTTGTGGGAACGCGGTGAGGCGCTCGCCAAGACTTGTGAGCAGCATCTCGCCGGTGCGCGCGAGCGAATCGATGCAGCTCTCGCCGTGGTCGAGGAGGACGTTTCGGACGCGTGATCCCGTGCAAGGATTCAGCTGCCGATCACAAAATCCGGCACGCTGAGTAGTCGCATGGAGGCGCGCAATGGTGAACACCCCCGCGGAACGACGTCGCGAAGCCCCCGACCGGAACCTGGCACTGGAGCTCGTGCGCGTCACCGAGGCAGCGGCGATGGCCGCGGGCCGCTGGGTGGGTCGTGGCGACAAGAACGGCGGCGACGGCGCGGCCGTCGACGCCATGCGCAAGCTCATCCACACCGTCTCGATGAGAGGCGTCGTGGTGATCGGCGAGGGCGAGAAGGACGAGGCGCCCATGCTGTTCAACGGTGAGGAAGTGGGCAACGGCGAGGGCCCCGACTGCGACGTCGCGGTCGACCCGATCGACGGCACCACGCTGATGGCCAAGGGCATGCCGAACGCGCTGGCCGTGCTGGCCGTGGCCGAGCGCGGGGCGATGTTCGACCCGTCCGCCGTGTTCTACATGGAGAAGCTCGCCGTGGGCCCCGAGGCGGCCGACGTCATCGACATCACCGCGCCGCTCGCGGAGAACATCCGCCGCGTCGCGAAGGCGAAGCACAGCGACGTGTCCGACGTGAACGTCTGCATCCTCGACCGCCCCCGGCACGAGCAGATCGTGCACGAGGTGCGGCAGGCCGGCGCGCGCATCCACTTCATCTCCGACGGTGACGTGGCCGGTGCGATCGCGGCAGCGCGCCCCACGTCGGGCGTGGACATGCTCGTCGGCATCGGCGGCACCCCCGAGGGCATCATCGCCGCCGCGGCCCTCAAGTGCGTCGGTGGCGCCATCCAGGGCCGGTTGTGGCCGAAGGACGACGAGGAGCGCGAGAAGGCGATCGGCGCGGGCCACGACCTGTCCCGCGTGCTCACGACGAACGATCTCGTCAGCGGCGACAACGTCTTCTTCTGCGCGACGGGCGTGACCGACGGCGACCTCCTGCGCGGCGTGCACTACCGGGCGGGCGGCTGCACCACCCAGTCGATCGTCATGCGCTCCAAGTCCGGCACCGTGCGCATGATCGACGGCTTCCACAGCCTGCACAAGCTGCGCGAATACGCCTCGGTGGACTTCGACCTGCCGGAGGACGTGCAGCAGCCGCTGCCGTAGTCGCTGTGAATCTGTGAACCGTCAACGGACAGTCACCCTCCGAGTGACCCTAGTGACGGAGTCACTTTCGTCCTTAGTTTCCGACCTGACCCCGGCAACCCTGCGCCGGGTTCAGGAAAGGAACTCAACGATGAGGGCACGTTCGTTGTTCTCCGCGGTCGTCGTGGCCGCCGGCGCTCTGCTCGCCACGGTCACCGCGGCCACCGCGGCTCCGGCTCCCACCGCCGACGGCGAGGTCACGCCGATGATCGTCGGTGGCACCAACGCCTCCCAGGTCTACCCGTTCATGGTCTCCCTGCAGAGCACCTCGGGCAGCCACTTCTGCGGCGCGTCGCTGGTCAAGGCCAACTGGGTCGTGACGGCGAAGCACTGCGTCCAGGGCTCTTCGGCGTCCTCGATCCGCACCCGGATCGGCACCACGAACCGCACCAGCGGCGGCACCACGACCGGTGCGTCGCGCATCATCCTGCACCCGTCCGCCGACCTGGCGGTGGTGCAGCTCAACACCTCGGTCAGCCAGGCCCCGATCACCATCCCGACGTCGTCGGGCGCGGTCGGCACCGCGACCCGCATCATCGGCTGGGGCCAGACCTGCCCGGTCCGCGGCGCGTGTGGCGCTCCGGTGACCCTGCAGGAGCTCAACACCTCGATCGTCGCGGACAGCCGGTGCTCCGGCATCAGCGGTGTGTCGGAGATCTGCACCAACAACACCGGTGGCAACAAGGGCGCCTGCTACGGCGACTCGGGTGGCCCGCAGGTGAAGTCCGTCGGCGGCCGCTGGGAGCTCATCGGCGCCACCAGCCGCTCCGGTGGCGGCGCGAACTGCGCCCAGGCCCCGTCGATCTACGTCGACGTCGCGTACTACCGCTCGTGGATCAACTCGAACGTGGGCGGCCTGTAACCCCTGCGGTCCGGTAAACGCATTCCGAGGGCCCGTCTCCCATTCGTTATGGGAGGCGGGCCCTCGCCGTTGCAACCTGGGCGACCCTCCCGCCGTCTACTTCGGCAAGGGATGGAACAACCAGGGGGTACGCGATGCGGATGCTGCTCGTGGCGGTCGCGTTGATGTCGGTGGCGGGGTGCGCGCAGGGGGCTGTGCACGCCGAGACTCCAGCAGCCCCACCACATTCGGCGTCGCCTTCCGCGTCGCCTCCTTCCGAGGCGCCGCCTTCCACGCCCTCGTCGACGCCTGCCCCGCCGCCTCCGCCACCGCCGCCGCCCGTGGTGAAGCCGACGCCGTGCACCATCAGCGACGGCGCGTGCATCCAGCTCTCCACGAACCAGTCGTGGGTCGTCCGGGGCGACAAGATCGTCTACGGCCCGACGCCGATCACCCACGGCCGCAGGGGCTTCGAGACGCCACTCGGTAACTTCCCGGTGCTGCGCAAGGTGAAGGACGAGTGGAGCCGGCCGTACAACGCGGCGATGCCGTGGTCGACGTACTTCACCGAGAGCGGCATCGCGTTCCACGAGGGTTCGCTGACCGATCCGTCGCACGGCTGCATCCACCTGGACCCGCCGTCGGCGAAGTACTACTTCACCAACCTTTCGATTGGCGACACCGTCCAGGTGGTCTCATGATCATCGACCATGAGAGCCCTGGCCATAGCGGCCTTGTTCCTGCTTAGCTCCGCGTCGCCGGCGCAGGCATCCGGCTGCACCGTCCACAACGGAGCCTGCGTGCAGAAGCACACGAACCTGGCGTGGCTCGTCTCCGACGGCGTGACGAGCTACGGCCCGGTCCGGATCAGCCACGGCAAGCCCGGCTTCGGCACACCCGTCGGCGACTTCCCGGTGTTGCGCAAGGTGAAGAACGACTGGAGCGTCCCCTACAACGGCCCGATGCCCAACGCGGTCTACTTCACCACCGACGGCGTCGCGTTCCACCAGGGCGACCTGAACTCCCAGTCGCACGGCTGCGTGCGCCTGACCTGGAACGACTCCGAGGTCTTCTACGACAACCTGTTCCCCGGCGAGCGCGTCCAGGTCCTTCCATAAGAAGATGATTCAAGTCACCCGGTAGTGGTTACTCCACCACAGAGGGGTGATGCGAGATGCGAGTTCTGATCGCGACGGTGCTCCTGATCCTCGGCTTCGCTGTACCCGCACAGGCTCAGGCGGGATGCACCGTCCAAAACGGAGCGTGCCTGGAGAAGCACACGAACCAGGCGTGGCTGGTCTTCAACGGCAGGACGAGTTACGGGCCGGTGACCATCAGCCACGGCAAGCCGGGGTACGAGACCCCGGTGGGCACGTTCTCGGTGCTGCGCAAGGTGAAGAACGACTGGAGCGTCCCCTACAACGGCCCGATGCCGAACGCGGTGTACTTCACCACGACCGGTATCGCGTTCCACCAGGGTGACACTGCCGTCCAGTCCCACGGGTGCATCCGGATGGCCATGGATGCGTCGCTCGTGTTCTACGACAACCTGATGATCGGCGAGCAGGTTCAGGTACTGCCTTAGTTCGCCGCTGGAAGGCCTGGCCGGTACCCGGCCGGGCCTTCTAGCACTGCGCGCGTTCCTTCGCGAAGTCGTCCGCGGTGAGGTAGTCGCCGTCGTAGCTGACCTTGCCGTCCTTCAGGCCGTCGAGCGTGAACTCCACGACGGGCGTGCTGCCGTCGTCCCGTTGCACGGACAGCCGGAGCGGCTCGGCACCGTTCAGCCGCTGCCAGGCGACCTTCTCCTCGGCGCCGCCTGGTTTCTGGCCGACGGTGAGCTCGCGGACCTCGGCGGGTTGCGCGAACCCGATCCGCCAGACCTCCTTCTCACCGGCCTGGACCCACATGGCCCTGACGCCCGGCCTGCCGCAGCCGGCGTCGACGAACTGCGGCAGCCCGGTCGGCGTGAGTTTCACGGCCCACGTCTGCTCCGGGGAGCATCCGCCGAGCACGGTGACCGCGGCGAGCACCGCGATCGTCTTCCACCGGGTCATTCCGCTCTCCTCAGCCGATAGCCGCCCACCAGCACCCATCATCGCGTCCCATCACCGAGACGCGGGCGGCGAGACCGTTCGGCAACCACCCCGTGAGCCGTTCGAGTTCCTTGCCGGCCACGACCAGGGCCGTTCCGGGGTCGGCGGACAGGTCGTCGAGCAGCACCGGCACGTCCACCGCGCTGAAGTCCACATCGGACACGGGCCGCCCGGCGGGTTCGTCGTTCACCCGCACGACCCGCCAGCCCTCGTACCCCTCCCACTCGACCTCGGCCGCGTTCAGCGTGGCCACGAACTCGTCCAGGCGCGCGTGCGGCGCCACGAGCGCGATCGTCCCACCGAACCGCCCGGCCAGCGCGCTCAGCCGCAACGGGTGCTCCAGGCTCGTGGGCTCGGCCTTCGTCCGCGCGTACGGCACCCCGAGCCGCCGCGCGACCCGTTCGACCGTCGCGTGCACCCCGTCCTCCAGCGCCGCGACGACCAGTCCGACGTCCCGCGACCGGTTGAGCGCCTCCGGCAACGCGAGCTGCGCGACGGCGAACCCGGGCAGCACCGCGACGTCCGGGCTCAGCAGGTCCGGCACCGTCAGCTCGACCAGCACGTCGGAACCCCAGCCCGACGTGCTGGTCGAAGCGTTGACCCGCCGCTCGACCAGGTCGGACAACGGCTGCCAGTACACCGCGCGCGGCCGGCGTGCGACGGGCCCGGCCCACCACGGCATGCCCGGCACCATGTCGGCCCAGTAAACGTGAATCACGAGATCCCCCAGGGTTGCGTCGGTGCGCGTCCCCCTGACACGCGCAACCCAGTGCGTTCAGACGCCCATGTTATCGACGGGCACCGACGTCCCGCTGTCGTCCCGCTGACGCGCGAGGAGCCTCTCGACCGTCGCCTCGATGCCGTCGACCCTCTTCAGCGCGGTCTCGTGGTCCACCCCGTCGTCCTCCCTGGCCAGCGTGTAGATCACCCCGCCGGCGCTCGCCACGTGGTCGGGCACCCACACGATGCCCCGCTCGCGCAGCAGCGCGGCCACCCCGTCGTCGGTGAGCTGGTTGTTGGCCGGCCCCACGACCAGCCCGACGTTCAGCCGTGCCACGGTCTCCGGGCTCAGCACCCCGCCCACCGCGGCGGGCACCAGCACGTCCGCCTCGACCTCGTACGCCTCGTCCGGGTGCACCCAGCCGAACTCGCCCGTCCGCCTGCTGCCGTCCACATCGGACACCGTGATGTCCGCGCCTTCGAGCCCTCTCGCGATCAGCTCCCCCACCGACCCGAACCCGCTGATCACGACCTTCCTGCCGGTGAGGTCCGGCGTGCCGAAGGTGTGCCGCGCGGCCGCCCTCAACGCCGCCAGCACGCCCCGCGCCGTCGGCCCGCTCGACGACCCGGTGCCGCCGTTCTCCTCGGGCAGGCAGTAGGCGTGCGGCGTGAGTTCCCTGAGCACCAGCATGTCGGCCGGTCCGGTCCCGACGTCCGGCCCGGCGCGGTAGGCGCCGCCGAACTCGTTGATCAGGTCGGCGTGGTCGAGCAGCACGGCGCGCCTGCGTTCCGGCGTGAGCTCGCGGTCGACCACGATCACGCTCTTGGCTCCCCCGTGCGGAATTCCGGCCGCCTCGCACTTCAGCGTCATCGCCTTCGACAACCGCAGCACGTCGGTGACGGCGTCGGTGATCCGCGCGTACGGCTTCATCCGGCACCCGCCGACCGCCGGTCCCGCCTCGGTCGAGTGCAGGGCGACCATGGTGGTCATCCCCGAGCGCTTCCCGGTGCGGACGACGAGTCGTTCGTGCTCCCACATCTGCGTTCCTCCCGAACTTCGGTCAAGCATCGATCTCGAAGTTAGGGTGAACAGCAACGGCTGACGTGCTTCGCCGAACGTTGTTCGGCAGAGCGATCTGAGGAGTGCGATGGATGAACTTGATTCGGCGATCGTGCGCGAACTGCAGCGCGATGCCCGGCAGTCGAACCGCGACATCGCCCGCAAGGTGGGCGTCGCGCCGTCGACGTGCCTGGAGCGCACCCGCCTGCTGCGCGAGCGGGGCGTGATCCGCGGCTACCACGCGGACATCGCGCCGTCCGCGCTGAACCGGGGCGTGCAGGCGCTGGTGTCGGTGCAGGTCCGCCCGCTGAGCCGGACCGTGATCGACGCCTTCAAGGCCTTCGCCGCGGGCCTTCCCGAGGTGACGGCGGTGTTCGTGATGGCGGGCAGCGACGACTTCGTGATCCACGTGAGCGCCCAGGACAACGACCGCCTGCACGCGTTCCTGGTCGACAGGCTGAGTCAGCGCAAGGAGATCGTCGACTTCCGCACGTCGATCATCTTCCAGCACCTGGCGAAGCACGACCCGGCGCCGCTGCCGGGGGCCTGACAGACCCCCGGCGCACGCGTCAGCTGCCGTCGCTCGAATGCCCCGGGAACAGGTGCGCCGAGGGGTTGAGGGCCACCGCGATGTTGTTGACCGCGGTCGCCGCCTCGCCGAACCCGGTCGCGATGAGCTTGACCTTGCCGGGGTACTGCGCGACGTCGCCCGCCGCGTAGATCCTGTCGAGCTTGGTCTTCATGGTGGAGTCGACGAGCACGGCGCGGTGGTCGAGCTCGAGTCCCCACGACTCGATCGGCCCGAGGTCCGCGGTGAAGCCGAGGGCGGCCACGACCGCCTGCGCGGGCAACGTCCGCGCGTCGCCACCCTTGCCCTTGACGTCCACTTCGGACAGTGGCTCGCCGCGCAACGCGAGCACCTCGGCGTCGGTGATGATCTCCACGCCGAGTTCGCGCACCTGCCGCACGGTGGCCGCGTGCGCGCGGAAGTTGGCCCTGCGGTGGACGATCTTGACGCTCGCGGCGATCGGGTGCAGCGCCAGCGCCCAGTCGAACGCCGAGTCGCCACCGCCCACGATCACCACGTGCTGCCCGGCGTGTTCGGCCAGCACCGGCACGAAGTGCACCATGCCGCGGCCCAGCCAGCCGTCGCCCGCGGGCAGCGGGCGCGGGTTGAACTCGCCCATGCCCGCCGTGATCAGCACGGCCTTGGTGGTGATCGAGGAACCGTCCGCGAGCCCGACCCGCAGACCGTCCTCATTGGACTCGCAGGTGCGTGCCTGCTGGCCGAGCAGGTAGGTCGGCTTGAACTGCGCGGCCTGCTCCACCAGCCCGTTGACGAGGTCACGTCCCCGCACGGCGGGGAACCCGGCCACGTCGAAAATCATCTTCTCCGGATACATCGCCGTGACCTGGCCACCCGGTTCTGGCAGAGCGTCGACCACTGCGACGTTCATTTCCCGGAAGCCTGCGTAGTAAGCGGCGAACAACCCCGTGGGACCAGCTCCCACGATGAGGAGGTCGACGTCACGCTCCATGAGTGGTGCCCTTCTGCCAGTGGTGGGTGGCAGTGCTGTGATCGACGATAGAGACTCGGAGGTATGTCTGAACAGGAGTACCGCGTCGAGCACGACACGATGGGTGAGGTCCGCGTGCCGGTCGACGCATTGTGGCGCGCCCAAACACAACGCGCGGTGGAGAACTTCCCGATTTCCGGTCGAGGCCTGGAACGAGCCCAGATCAGAGCGCTGGGCCTGCTCAAGGCAGCGGCGGCCAGGGTCAACGCTCAGCTCGGCGTTCTCGACGCGGGCGTGGCCTCCGCCATCGCCGCGGCGGCCGACGAGGTGGCCGCCGGTCAGTGGGACGCCCACTTCCCGGTCGACGTCTTCCAGACGGGTTCCGGCACGTCCTCGAACATGAACGCCAACGAGGTCATCGCCACCCTCGCCACCCGCGCGCTGGGCAACGACGTCCACCCGAACGACCACGTCAACGCCTCGCAGTCGTCCAACGACACGTTCCCCACGACCCTGCGCGTGGCCGCCACCGAGGCCGTGGTGACCGACGTGATCCCGTCGCTCGAGCACCTCCTGGGCGTCCTGGAGTCACGCGCCCTGGAATGGGCGGACCTGGTCAAGTCGGGCCGCACGCACCTCATGGACGCCGTCCCGATCACCCTGGGCCAGGAGGCGGGCGCCTGGGCGGCCCAGGTCCGCTACTCCGTCGAGCGCCTGCAGGCCTCCGTCCCGCGCCTCGCGGAACTGCCGATCGGCGGTACCGCGGTGGGCAGCGGCCTGAACGCCCCCGAGGGCTTCGGCGCGGCGGTGGCGGCAGAACTGGCCAAGGCCACCGGCCTGCCACTGGTGGAGGCCCGCGACCACTTCGAGGCCCAGGCCACCCAGGACGGCGTGGTCGAGATCTCCGGCCAGCTCCGCGCGTCGGCGGTGGCACTGTTCAAGATCGCCAACGACCTCCGCTGGCTGGGTTCCGGCCCCCGCACCGGCCTGGGCGAACTGGCGCTGCCCGACCTGCAGCCGGGCAGCTCGATCATGCCGGGCAAGGTCAACCCGGTGATCTCCGAAGCCACGATGATGGTCGTGGCGCAGGTCATCGGCAACGACGCCACCGTCGCGTTCGCCGGCTCGCAGGGCAACTTCCAGCTGAACGTGATGCTGCCGGTCATCGCCCGCAACGTCCTGGAGTCGTCCCGCCTGCTGGCCGCCGTGGCAAGACTCCTGGCGGACAAGGTCCTCGCCGGCACCGAACCGCAGGTGGCGCGGATGAGCGAGTACGCCGAGTCGTCCCCGTCCATCGTCACGCCGCTGAACCGCTACATCGGCTACGAGGAGGCGGCGTCGATCGCCAAGCAGTCGCTGAAGGAACGCAAGACGATCCGCGAGGTGGTGCTGGAACGCGGCCACGTGCCGGGCAAGCTCACCGAGGAACAGCTGGACGCGGCGCTCGACGTGCTGCACATGGCCCGCGGCGGCCGCTGAACACCTGATTCCGGTCGCCGGGCCTATCCCTCGGCGACCGGAGCAGCCTCTTCCTCGGCCATGTACGGGTATCGCAGGCTGCTGAACTCCAAGACCTCGTCGTCGGTCATCGGCGGTACCACCCACTGGTTGGCCGCCATGTGCGCGAGGAACTCCTCGGGCAGCGCCACGTGGTACTTGCGCAGGTAGTGGACGAGCGTGCCGCTCCAGAACCACACGCCGTCGGTCCACTCACCGCGCTCGTTGACGCCCGGTCCGTCCGGGTCGGGCAGGTCGGTCGCCCAGGCCTGTGGGAGCACGACCAGACGCCCCTGTTCCAGGTAGCGAAGCGCGTCCTGCTCCCAGGGCTGTTCGCCACCGGCCATCGCGGCCCGCACTTCGTCCGCCGACTCGTAGAACCCGATCTCCTTTGCCACGACACCGCCGTGCCGGAGCTGGTAGGGCGTCACCGTGACCTCAGGGCGGCCTTCCCCCCAAGGCAGCACGACGGTGACGAGATCGCCGTCCGCCTGCACGACCTCGCAGGCGAGTTCGACGTCGAGCGGAAGCGCGGCACCAGGAACCAGCCACGGGTAGCCGAACGCCGACGCCTCGTGGACCGCACTCCGCTCGGTGCCCTGCGCATCGGTGAGCCGGACCTCGACCACCTCGTCGTCGACCCACCGGACCGCCTGGCACACAACACGCGACATGCGGCCAGACGCTAGAAGACGGTGGCGGTTCGTGCACATGAGGACGAGTCGTCGGAGCCGTTGGTCATCGCGTTCACCCGCTGAGGCGCCAGGTCAGGAGTACATCGCGAGCCAGATCGCGATGTAGTGGCAGAGCGCCGCCACCACGGTCGCGGCGTGGAAGAACTCGTGGTACCCGAACACCTGCGGCCAGGGGTTGGGCCACCGGGTCGCGTAGAACACCGCGCCCACCGTGTACAGCGCCCCACCCACCAGCAGCAGCACCAGGGCGGCAACACCGGCGTGGTGCAGCAACTCGGGCAGCACGAAGATCGCGACCCACCCGAGTGCGATGTAGATCGGCACCCCGAGCCACCGCGGTGCGTGCGGCCAGGCCAGCTTCAGCGTGACACCGAGGATCGCGCCGACCCACACCACGGTCAGCACGACGCGTCCGGTGCCGGGGTTCATCGCCAGCAGCGCGAACGGCGTGTAGGTGCCGGCGATGAACACGAAGATCATCGAGTGGTCCAGGCGCTTCATCCACGTGCGCACGCGGTCGGACTTCCACGTCACGCGGTGGTACAGCGCCGAAACACCGAAGAGGCCCACGACCGTGAGGCCGTAGACGGAGGTTGCGAGGGCAGCGCGTGCGGACACCGTGGACGCCGCGAGAGCGATCAACGTCGCGCCTGTCGCCACCGAGGCGACGAACGACCAGAAGTGCAGCCATCCACGCAGGCGCGGCCGCAGTCCGGGCTGGGGAGGAACGGTCGCAGTGGTCACGAGGTCCTAGGTTACGCGACCGTAGGTTTCCGACCAGTACTCAGTGATGAAGCTTGCACGGCGTACGCTGTTCGGACGTGGCACTCCGCACCCGTGTGAAAGACGTCGCTATCCACCTCTACGAGTGGATTCTCCGCCGCGAACTGAGCACGACGCCACAGGCGCCCAAGCACGTCGGCGTGGTCCTCGACGGCAACCGAAGGTGGGCCAGAGAAGCCGGCTTCACCGATGTCGCGCACGGGCACAGGGCCGGCGCGCGCAAGATCCTCGAACTGCTCGACTGGTGCGCTGACGCCGACGTCGAGGTCGTCACCCTCTGGATGCTGAGCACCGACAACCTCAACCGCGACAACGACGAGCTCGCGCCGTTGCTCGACATCATCGCGGACATCACCGACGAGCTGGCCGGGGACGGCAAGCCGTGGCGCGTCCGGCACGTCGGCGCCATCGACATGCTGCCCAAGGAGCACGCCGAGCGGCTCACGAACGCCGCGGCCCGCACGAGGAACCGCACGGGCATCCAGGTCAACGTCGCCGTCGCGTACGGCGGGCGGCAGGAGATCGCGGACGCCGTGCGGAAGCTCCTGCAGGCGCACGCCGAGCGCGGCGGCACCATCGAGGAGCTCGCCGAGGTGCTCGACGTCGACCACATCGCGGAGCACCTCTACACGTCCGGGCAGCCCGACCCCGACCTGATCATCCGCACGTCCGGTGAGCAGCGGCTCTCCGGGTTCATGCTCTGGCAGTCGGCGCACTCGGAGTTCTGGTTCTGCGAGGCCTACTGGCCCGGTTTCCGGCGCACCGACTTCCTGCGGGCCATGCGCGAGTACGCCAAGCGCCACCGCCGTTACGGCAGCTGACGAACGCCGAAGGGGCGCCCACCGCGAGGTGAGCGCCCCTTCGAACCGAGAACGTCAGCCCTCGACGTTGACGTCGTCGCCGTCCACCACGCCGCCCGCGGCGCAGGTCTCGGTGAGGCTCGGGGAGTTGATCGGCACCGCAGCACCCAGCACGCCGACGTTGTTGCCGCAGGCGCCGACAACGGCGTTCACGTTGTTGCCGTTCAGCACGCTCAGGAGCGAGCCGTTGGTCTGGTGGAAGCTGTCAGGCGCCGCGGACGCCATCCCGGTGGCGCCGAACATCATGAGGCCAGCCGCAGCGACCGTGGCGACACACGCCTTCTTCAGCATTTCTTCTCCTTGTGAACAGGTGCTACTACCAGAAAGAGTCCAGGGGCGCCCTGAAATGACGCCCCTGGAACCATGAATCAAGTGCGAGCGAAAATCAGCCGTCGACGTTGACGTCGTCGCCGTCCACGATGCCGCCCGCGGCGCAGGTCTCGGTGATGCTCGGGGAGTTGATCGG
This sequence comes from Lentzea californiensis, assembly GCF_024648825.1. Taxonomy (GTDB): domain Bacteria; phylum Actinomycetota; class Actinomycetes; order Mycobacteriales; family Pseudonocardiaceae; genus Lentzea; species Lentzea californiensis. The sequence goes on along the minus strand of NZ_JANBBE010000001.1, from coordinate 1,830,393 downwards.
CACCGCAGCACCCAGCACGCCGACGTTGTTGCCACAGACGCCGACAACGGCGTTCACGTTGTTGCCGTTCAACACGCTCAGGAGCGAGCCGTTGGTCTGGTGGAAGCCGTGGTAGTGGTGGTGATGGTCGTCGTCCCCTCCCGCCATGGCTGCCGGGGCGAACGCGAGCGACAGAGCGGCAGCGGCGGCAACCACTGCGAATGTCCTCTTCACGTCAATCTCCTTCATGTCGGGTCATCCCCGTCATTTCCGGAGTCTTCGGGGATCTCCGGACTTGGGGTCCTCGTGCGAAAGTTACCCGCGCCCGTTCGGCTTGATGCTCCCATTAGCCCGATTGTGTGACCACATGATCAACAAATTCCCCGATCAGGTGGTAGTCGTTTCTCAATTCGGTCGCGAGTAAGGCGCTGTGGTAGACGCCTTAAACTCTCCGACTCATGGACGCCAACGAACTGGTGCGCGGATATCTGGTGCTGGGGCTGCGGCTCGGGCGCCTGGTGTCCGGGTTCGTCGACTCGTTCACCGGCGACCCGGCCCTGAGCCGCGCCGTCGACAACGAGCCGCGCCTGCACCCGAGAGCACTGGGCGACCACGCGCGGGCGCTGCGCCGGGAGATCCCCGGCAGCGACCTGGCCGAGCAGCGCAAACAGTTCCTCGACGCGCACCTGAGGGCGTTGGAGTGCACGGCGCGCAGGCTCGACGGCGAGCGCATCTCGTTCGTCGACGAGGTCGAGCGGTACTTCCAGGTCCGCATCCGCCCCGGCGACGAGGACTCGTACGCGCAGGCCCACCGCAACCTCGACGTGGCGCTCGCCGGGCCGGGTTCGCTCGCGGACCGCCTCACGGCCTTCCGCGCGGCCGACGAGGTGCCCGCACGCAGGCTCCAGGGCGCCGTGCAGGCCCTGTCGAGCGCGCTGAGGGACCGGGTGCGCCAGAAGTACGCGCTGCCCGAGCAGGAGATCGTGGAGTACCGGGTCGTCACCAACAAGCCGTGGAGCGGCTTCAACTACTACCTCGGCGGCTACCGCAGCAGGGTCGCGATCAACGCCGACATGGGTCACCGGATGGCGAACCTGCCGCACCTGGTCGCCCACGAGTCCTATCCGGGCCACCACACCGAGCACTGCCGCAAGGAGTCGGGCCTGGTCGCCAAGCGCGGCCACGCGGAGCAGTCGATCTTCCTGATCAACACGCCGCAGTGCCTGATGGCCGAGGGCATGGCGGACCTCGGCCTGCACGCCGCCGTCGGGCCCGGCTGGGGCTTGTGGACGGAGCAGATCTTCCGCGACCTGGGGTTGCGAATGGACGGCGAGCTGTCCGAAAAGGTCGAGTCGGCGGCATCGGGCCTGCTCACGGTGCGGCAGGACGCCGCCCTGCTGCTACACGACCGAGGTGCGGACCAGGATGACGTGGTCGCGTATCTGCGCAGGTGGCTGCTGGTTCCAGAGCGTCGCGCACGGCAGATGGTCCGCTTCCTGGCCGATCCGCTGTGGCGCGCGTACACCACGACCTACGTCGAAGGGGTGCGTCTCGTACGGGCCTGGTTGGACGTCCGGGTGCCCGGCGAATCGCTCGACTCCCGCTATCTGAGGCTTCTCGACGAGCCCCTCGTGCCGAAATCACTCGAATCCCAGGTCAGGGACGGCTTGTCGTGGTTGGCGCGCAACACCCACGAGAACAGCATGTGACCAGCGGAAACACGGCTGCGGTCACGTTTCGGGATGTTTTCGGGCAGATGACAACTCGGGATTCACCTGTGTGGCTTCGTGCAGATGGGGCACTTCCGCAGGTAACTTCGAAAGTGGCGGGACGCGACCACTGCGGACCGCGCAGGGAGGCTCTGATCGTGGCAGACAACGTCGCGAGGGGGCCGGCACCCGGCCCTCGTGGTCGACCTGCCTGACGCCACACCGGCGGATGGCGGGACGATCAATCAGGGTGGTGCCTGGCCCAGCGAGGAGCGGACGCGGGTGCCGCGTTCGTGAGGGAGTTGCCGTGAACGCACGACGTCCCGCGAGCCGTTCCTCAGGCTCATCGCGCAGTTCTTCCTCCCGGCGCAAGTCCGCCGCCCCAGCCATCACGACATATGTGCTGGACACGTCGGTACTGCTGTCCGATCCTCTCGCCGCCACCCGTTTCGCGGAGCACGAGGTCGTGCTCCCGCTCGTGGTGATCAGCGAGTTGGAGGGCAAGCGCCACCACCCCGAACTGGGCTGGTTCGCGAGGGAAGCACTGCGACTGCTCGACGACCTGCGCTTGCGGCATGGTCGCCTCGATTCGCCGATCCCCATCGGGGATCTGGGAGGCACCTTGCACGTCGAGCTCAACCACTCCGACCAGGAGGTGTTGCCATCAGGTTTCCGAACGGACTCCAACGACGCCCGAATCCTCGCCTGCTCCCTCAACCTCGCTGCTGAGGGACGCAACGTCACCCTGGTGACCAAGGACATGCCCCTGCGGGTCAAGGCCGGATCGGTCGGCCTGCAGGCGGAGGAGTACCGGGCACACGACGTCACCCTGTCAGGCTGGACGGGGATGTCCGATCTGGACGTCCCCCAGTCCATGGTGGACAGCCTGTTCAAGGAGAACGTCGTCGACCCCACCCAGTACGAGGACCTGGAGCACATCGCGGAACTGCCCTGCCACACCGGAATCCGGTTGCTGGCGGGCACCTCGAGCGCTCTGGGCCGGGTGACCGCGGACAAGCAGATCAAGCTGGTGCGCGGAGATCGGGAGGCGTTCGGACTGCACGGGAGGTCCGCCGAACAGCGGATCGCCCTGGACCTGTTGCTGGACTCGGAGGTCGGCATCGTCTCGCTGGGCGGGCGTGCCGGCACCGGAAAATCGGCACTGGCGCTGTGCGCCGGTCTCGAAGCGGTGATGGAACGCAGGCAGCACCGCAAGGTCGTGGTGTTCCGGCCGTTGTACGCGGTCGGTGGCCAGGAGCTCGGCTACCTGCCGGGTAGCGAGAACGAGAAGATGGGGCCGTGGGCGCAGGCGGTGTTCGACACCCTCGGCGCGCTGGTGAGCCAGGCGGTCGTGGAAGAGGTGATGGACAGGGGCATGCTCGAGGTCCTGCCCCTCACCCACATCCGCGGCCGCTCGCTGCACGACTCCTTCGTGATCGTGGACGAGGCGCAGTCGTTGGAGCGCAACGTGTTGCTGACCGTGCTGTCGCGTCTGGGCAGCAACTCGCGGGTGGTGCTGACGCACGACGTGGCGCAGCGCGACAACCTGCGGGTCGGCCGGCACGACGGCGTGGCGGCGGTGATCGAGAAGCTGAAGGGCCACCCGCTCTTCGCCCACGTCACCCTGACGCGCTCGGAGCGTTCGCCGATCGCGGCTCTCGTCACCGAGATGCTGGAGGACTACGCCTCATAGCAATGGTGTGAAACGGCCCCGCGCAGCTTTCGTTGCGCGGGGCCGTTTCCTGTGCGGTCTAGTCCAGCGCGCGTTTCATGAAGCCGCGCAGACCGAGCCCGCCGAAGCCCGCGATCGCGACGACGAGCACGACCAGCACGATCGGCAACGGGATGTGCGGGACGTCCGGCACGAGCTCCGCGCGCATGCCCTCGCTCACGTACGTCAGCGGGTTGAGCGCGCAGACCACCTTGAACCACAGCAGGTCGTCGCTCAGCGACCGCCACGGGAACTGCGCGGACCCCGTGAACAGGATCGGGGTGAGGATCACCGCGAACATCACGTTGACCCGGCGCGCGGGCACCGACGTGCCGATGACGAGGCCGACGCTGCCGCCGGCGAGACATCCGAGGACGATCACCAGCAGTGCGCCCGGGATTCCCGACCACTGCCACGACACGTCGAGCATCACGAACCCGACCGGCACCATCAGCACGGCCGCGAAGAACCCGCGGACCGCGCCGAACACGATCTTCTCCACCGCGACGAGCGGGATGGAGATCGGCGCGAGCAGCCGGTCCTCGATCTCGCGCGTCCAGGAGAAGTCCAGCACCAGCGGGAGCGTCGTGTTCTGCAACGCGCCCAGGAACCCGTTCATCGCGATGATGCCGGGTAACAGCACCTGGGCGAAGTCGTCCTGGACGTACCCGATGTCCCCCAGCACCTTCGCGAAGATGAAGAGGATGAAGAACGGCTGGATGACCACCTGCGCGAGGAAGCTCGGCAGTTCGCGGCCCGTGACGAAGACGTCGCGCCACAGGATCGCCTGGAACGTCCTGAGTTGACTCACCGAAGCTCCCTGCCGGTCAGGTGGATGAAGACGTCTTCCAGGCTGGGCTTGCCGATCGCGACGTCGCTGACCGTGACGTCGAGGTCCCGCAGGACGTTCAGCACGGCGGGCAGCGTGACCGAGGTGTCGGCGTCGGTGTAGACGCGGTACACGCCGTTGAGCTCCTCGACGCGCTGCGCGCAGTCCACTTCGGACAGAGCTTGGGTGATCTCGGCGATGTCGTGGCCGTTCGGGCTCACCGTGACGCCGACCGTGTTGCTGCCGGGCAGGGTCTTCGTGAGCTCGTCCGGCGCGTCCAGCGTGAGCAGCTTGCCGTGGTCGACGATGCCGACCCGGTCGCACAGCTTCGTGGCCTCGTCCATGTCGTGCGTGGTGAGCACGACCGTGACGCCGTCCGCGTGCAGTGCGGCGACGCGCTCGTGGACGAAGAGCCTGGCCTGCGGGTCGAGGCCGGTGCTCGGTTCGTCGAGGAACAGCACCCTGGGCCGGTGCATCAGGGCGCGGGCGATCATCAGCCGTTGCGCCTGACCGCCGGACAACGTGTCGACGAGCGCGTTCTGGTGGTCCTTGAGGCCCATCCGCTCGAGGATGTCGTCGGCGAGCTTCTGCCGTTCCTTCGGCCCGATGCCGTGGTAGGCCGCGTGGAACAGGAGGTTCTGCCGCGCGTTGAGCGACCGGTCGAGGTTGTTGCGCTGCGGCACGACAGCAAGCAGCTGCCGTGCGCGCTTGGAGTCGGTCACCACGTCGACGCCCTCCACGAGCGCCTGCCCCGAGGTGGGGCGGACGCGCGTGGTGAGGACACCGACCGTGGTCGTCTTGCCCGCGCCGTTGGGGCCGAGCAGTCCGAAGACCTCACCCCGGCGGACGTCGAAGCTCAATCCGTCCACCGCGGGTTTCTGTCCCGTTTTATAGACTTTGCGGAGATCTCTTACCGAGACCGCTTCGTCCACCTGTTCACCATCCCCCTGGCAACGGCCTTCCCTCCGCGAATCCAGCGGCGGACTGGATGCCGAGCACAGCCTTGTCGTGGAATTCCTCCAGCGAGTTCGCACCGGCATACGTGCAGGCCGAGCGAACGCCGGACGTTATCGCATCGAGCAGGTCCTCCACGCTCGGGCGCACCGGGTCCAGCTTCATCTTCGAAGTGGAGATGCCCTCTTCGAACAGCCCCTTCTTGGCCCGGTCGAACGCGTTGTCACTGCGCGTCCGCGCCGTGACAGCACGCTTCGACGCCATTCCGAAGGATTCTTTGTAGAGGTTCCCGCGCTCGTCCCGCTGCAGGTCCCCGGGCGACTCGTACGTGCCCGCGAACCAGCTCCCGACCATGACGCTGCTGGCCCCGGCGGCCAACGCCAGCGCCACGTCCCGTGGATGCCGCACACCACCGTCGGCCCACACGTGCTTGCCGAGCCTCCGGGCCTCCGCGGCGCATTCCGCGACAGCGCTGAACTGCGGCCGCCCCACCCCGGTCATCATCCGCGTAGTGCACATCGCGCCGGGCCCGACACCGACCTTGATGATGTCCGCGCCGGCCTCGACCAGATCCCTGACACCCTGTGCGGTGACGACGTTGCCCGCCGCGACCGGCACACTTGGGTTGGCTCCCTTGAGGGCCTTGAGCGCCGCGAGCATCTTCTCCTGGTGCCCGTGCGCCGTGTCCACGACCAGCACGTCGACCCCGGCCTTGATCAACGCCTCGGCCTTGGCCCGCACGTCCCCGTTGACCCCGACAGCAGCCGCGACCCGCAACTTGCCGTCGTCGTCGGTAGCGGGCCTGTAGACCTCCGCCCTCAACGCGGTCAGCTCCGTCAGCACGCCACGAAGCCTCATCGCCTCGTCCACACCCAACGCGATCTTGTGCGCGCTGTGGTGGAGCTCGTCGAACACGTCCTGAGGCCGCGAGTCGAGCGACAGCTTCAACACGTCGGTGCTCATCACGTCGCCAAGCCGCGCGAACCGGTCAACCCCCGTGAGCGCCGCCTCGTCGACAACGCCAAGGGGCCGCCCACCGTCGTCCACGACGACAACGGCCCCATGCGCCCGCTTGTGCAACAGGTTCCACGCGTCCGCCACCGCATCACCCGTGGTGAGCGTCAACGGCGTGTCCCAGACGGGATGCCGCTCCTTGACCCACGCGATGATCTCGGCGACGGCCTCGGTGGGCACGTCCTGCGGGATGACGACAAGCCCGCCACGCCGCGCGATGGTCTCCGCCATCCGCCGCCCGGCCACGGCCGTCATGTTGGCGACGACGATCGGGATCGTGGCCCCGGTACCGTCCGAAGTGGAGAGGTCGACGCCGAACCGCGACTCCACGGCGCTTCGGCCGGGAACGAGGAACACGTCGTCGTAGGTCAGGTCGTAAGAGGGTCGATGCCCTTCGATGAACCGCACGTGCTTCCACGATACCCGCAGCGTCCCACTTGGGCAGCTACGCGCACGTCACGTCGGCCCGCGGTCCGCGTCCGGATCGGACGGACTCGGCGATCCCAACTCGGCGACCCGGACACAGCTGCCCATTGCCTGACCGACCCGCCCCCGCGCTTCCTTACCTTGCGGAACGATTGAAATTCAGTTTCGGTTCCCGGCTGTCCACAGCTTACCCAGCCACACGTTTCCGCAGGTCAAAGCTCCGCAATCTGTGGACAACTCGAGATCTTGACCGGACGAGCACGTCGGCCCGGGAATCACCGGTTCGTGAGCGGCAGGTTCCAGCGAACTGCGGACAAGTGCGTCTCAGCATCAGCTCCGAGCCTCAGCTCGGGTTCCACGCGTACCCGGTCGTCGTGGTGACCGCCACGAAACCGAGCCGCTCCAAGATCGGCCGGCTGTCCTCGGTCGCGTCGACCTGGAGGTATTTGATGCCGCGGTCGACGGCGAGGCGGGCGCGGTGTGCGACGAGCGCGCGGTAGATGCCCTTGCCGCGCCACTCGGCGAGGGTGCCGCCGCCCCACAGGCCCGCGAACTCCGTGCCGGGCACGATCTCGATGCGCGAGGACGACACGACCTTTCCGTCTGCCTCCGCGATCACCGCGATGACGTTCGGGTCGTCCTTCTTCTTCATCAGGCGGTCGACGAGCCAGCTGTGTTCACGGCCGAAGACCTCGGTGGCGGTGGCGGCCAGCCTGTGCACGTCGGCCTCGTCCACGGCCTCCCGGATGACGACGCCGTCCAGCTGCACCGGTGCGGTCATCTCTTCGGCGAGGCCGATCAGCACAGTTTCCCGGCCTTCCGACTCGAAGCCGGCCGCTATCAGCCGTTCGGGCAGGTCGGCGGGGGTGTCGTGACTCCACGTCTTCCACTCGACGCCTTGGTCGCGTGCGGTGAAGAAGTCGCGTTGGCGGGCGATGAGCTCGTCCAGTTCGGGCCCGGTGACGCCCAGGTCGGGCGGGCCCCCGATGAAGCCTCGCCGGCGTGGCCAGTGCACCCGGAACACCGGGCCGTCGCGGTGCACCTCGGCTCCGGGATCGAGGATCGTCCACTCGGCTGGGCGGGCCTGGTCGTCGAACGCGCTGAGCAGCGCGGCTGCAGTCACTGGCCTGACGGTATTGACAGGCGCTGCTGGTGCGCACTCGATTTTCGGGCGGTCAGGCCTCGGGGTTCGGTTGTGCGGTGGGCAGGAGTGCCCGCACCTCCTCGATCGTGGTCGCTTCCGACGGGTCCTTGTCCGGGCGGTAGCGGACGACGCGAGCGAACCGCAGTGCCACGCCGCCGGGGTAGCGCGGGGAGACCTGCACGCCGTCCAGTTCGATCTCGATCACCAACTCCGGGCGGACCATGACGACCCAGTCGTTCTGTTCGGTGACGATCTCCTGCAGGGCTTTGGTCTGCCACTTCAGCAGCTCGTCGGTGAGGCCCTTGAAGGTCTTGCCGACCATCACCGGCGGGCCGCCGTCCGGGTCGCGGGCGCCCAGGTGCAGGTTCGACAGCCAGCCTCGGCGGCGGCCGCTGCCCCACTCGACGCCGAGCACGACCAGGTCGAGCGTGTGCACCGGCTTCACCTTCTGCCAGGCGCTGCCCCGGCGGCCTGCCGCGTAGGGCGAGGCCAGCGACTTCACCATCACGCCCTCGTGGCCTGCGGAGAGCGCCGCTGTGACGACGGTCGCCGCTTCCTCCGGCGACGGGTCAAGCACGCCTGGGATGACGTGCTCGCCCGCCACCTGCCTCAGTGCGGCGAGGCGGTCGCGCAGCGGCTCGTCGAGCAGGTCCTTGCCGTCGAGGTGCAGGCAGTCGAAGAAGTACGGGTGCAGCAGCAGCTCTCGTTCGTCCTGCGCGCCGAACCTGCTCATCGTCTCCTGGAACGGGCGGGGTCTGCCCTCGTCGGTCAGCGCCAGCGTCTCGCCGTCGAGCACCACCGACGTGCACGGCAGGCCGCGGACGAGCTCGACCAGTTCCGGCACCGTCTTGGTGATCTCGCGCAGCGTGCGCGTGTAGATGTGGACCTCGTCGCCGGAGCGGTGCACCTGGATGCGTGCGCCGTCGAGCTTGTGCTCGACCACGCAGCTGCCGAGCTCGGCCAGGGCCTCGTCCAGCGACTCCGCCGGTGAGGCCAGCATGGGCCGCAGGGGGCGTCCGACCTCCAGCCGGAACGCCTCCAGCACGGGTGCGCCGCCCTCCAGCGCGGCCACCGCTGTCTCCGGTAGCCGGCCGGACAGCATGAACGCTCGCCGCACCGTCTCGCCGGGCACGTCCGCGGCCGAGGCGATCGCGTCCAGCATGACGCCCTCCAGCGCGCCCTGGCGGAGCTCGCCGGTGAGCAACCTGCGTAAGAAGTCCTGCTCCGCCTCGGTCGACCGCGCGAACAGCGCCGTGAGCAGGCCGGCTCGGCGCTGCGCCGAGCCCTTGCCGGACGTCTCCGCCACCTCGGCCAGCGCAGCGTCGACCTCGGCGATCGTCAGTTCGGCTCTGGCGGCGGGCGGCACGGACAGGTCGAGGACCGTCCGCCAGCCCGCGCCGATGCGACCCTGCCGCGGCGTGCCTATGAGGAACGACACCACCGCGACCACCACGTCCGCCGTCGCCGCGCGCAGCAACGCGGACAACGCCTTGACCTTGGCCAGGCGTGACCGGGTCGCCGCCACCGCGGCTGACGTGTCGACCACTTCGGAGAGGAGCACGGTTCTATGGTGCACCCGAGCACTGACAATTTCTGGAGGCTCGGGCTAGGCTGACCGGGTCAACCGTTCTACCTGGGGGTTTACCGCACCATGCGTGCATTCATCGCTGCCGCCCTGCTCTTCGCGGCCGTCGCCGTCACGTCCTTCGCCGGTCCCGGCACCGGAGATCGCGAGCACATCCTCGGCTCGGACGCGAGCGCTATGCGGGAGCACATCCTTTAGGCGAAGACGTCGGCGATCTCCCTGACCGCCTCACGCAGGCGGTCAGGGGTCAGCGACGCGTAGCCGAGCACCAGACCGGGCCACATGGGCGTGCGCGTGTACTGCGCCAACGCCCAGACGTGCACGCCACGCTCCGCAAGCCTGCTCTTCAACGCGAGGTCGTCCGTCCCGTCGGGCATGCGCAGCACGACGTGCAACCCGGCTGCGACGCCGATGGGCTGCCATGTGGGCAGATGCTCTGCAACGGCCTCAAGCAGCGCATCCCGTCTCTTCCGGTAGAGCGCGCGCGTACGGCGTAGATGCCGGTCATAGCCGCCTGTCCGCAGCAGGTGCGCGAACGCGGCCTGCGGGATCGTGCCGGTGCCCATGTCGTTGTACTGCTTGCGTTGCACGATGCCTTCGCGCAGACGTTCCGGCACCACGAGCCATCCGAGGCGCAACGCGGGCGCCAGCACCTTGCTCGTCGTGCCCTGGTACACCACGTGTTCGGGCGCGAGGGCCTGCAACGCTCCCAAAGCGGGCCGGTCGTACCGGTGCTCGGCGTCGTAGTCGTCCTCGATGATCAACGCGTCCCGCTCGCGCGCCCACTCGACGAGCGCCCGCCGTCGTTCCGGGTGCAGCACCATGCCCAGCGGAAACTGGTGCGCCGCAGTGACCAGCACCGCTTTGCAGTCCGTTTTGGACAGAAGGTCGACGCGGATGCCCTTGTCGTCCACCGGAACCGGCACGGTGACGAGGCCGTGCGAGCGCAGCAGGTCTTCGCCGCCGAAGTGACTGGGTTCCTCGATCGCGATGCTGCCGTTCAGCATCCTGGCGGTGAGCTGCAGGCCGTCCGCCGCGCCGTTGGTGATCACCGCGTCCTTCGCGACCACGGCCCGGACGCGGGCGAGGTAGTCGACGATCTCCCTGCGCAGTCCCAGAAAACCGGCCGGGTCGGGGTAGGCGAGGTCGTCGTCGGGGAGCTCGGCGAGTGCCGCCCGATGAGCCGCCACCCACTCGGCTCGGGGGAACGCGCCCAGTGCGGGCAGGCCGGGCCGCAGGTTGTACCGCCACCGCTGCGGCGGCTCGGGCACACCGCACGCTCCGGCCGGCCCGAGGCTCGCGACCGTCGTCCCCGAACCGCGCCGCGTCGTGAGGTACCCCTCCGCGACGAGCTGCGTGTACGCCGACGTCACCGTGCCGCGCGCCACCCCGAGCTGCGCCGCCAGGTCGCGGCTCGACGGCAGCCGCGTGCCGGGCAGGAGCCGCCCGTCCCGGATCGCGCGGCGCAGTTCGGCCTCCACCCCGCGACGCCGCTGGTGCTCCGGCAACAGCAGCTCGCGAAAAGTGGTCCAGTTCGTGGTCATCGAAGTGGAGCTTAAACCTGGACCAGTTCAGCGCAAGGCTCTGAGGCATGAAACTTGGGGTGGCCGCGGGAGCGACAGCGGCAATGATCGTCGGCGCTTCGGTGCCGATCACGGGAATGCTGGAGGGCTACCCGGTCCTGACCGGCCAGGCCATGCGCTACGCCCTCGGTGCGGCCGTGTTGCTGCTGGTGGCACGCCGTTTGCCGATGCCTGCGTGGCGCGATGTCCCGCCGTTGCTCGGGGTAGTCGTCACGGGCATGCTCGGCTTCAACGCCCTGCTCATCGCCGCCCAGCAGTACGCGCAGCCGGGTTTCGTCGCCGCCGTCATGGGCGGCTCACCTGTCCTGCTGGCCCTGCTCTCCCGGCAACGCACCACATCCGCCCTTGTCGGCGCCGTGGTGGTGGCGGCAGGCATCGTGCTGTTGTCCGGCGGCGGCTCGTGGCACGGCCCCGGCCTTGTTCTGGCGTTGCTCACGATGGTCTGCGAGGTCTGCTTCACCCTGTTCGCCGTGGGAGTCGTACGGCGCCTTGGCGTGCTCGGCGTGGCGACCTGGACGTGCATCTTCGCGACGGTGATCGGCGCCGTGCTCGGCACGTTCATCGGCGGCTGGCAGGTGCCGACCCCACGGCAGAGCTTCGCTCTCGTGCTGCTGGCCGTGTTGGTGACCGCGCTGGCCTTCGGGCTCTGGTACTTCGCCGTGAACCGTCTGGGCTCCGACCGCGCGGGCGTGCTCATCGGCCTGATGCCGGTAGCCGGCCTGGCGGCTTCCGTGTTGCTAGGCGCGCAGGAACTCTCTCTCGTGTCCGTCGTCGGCGTCACCACGGTCGCACTCGGATGCGTCATCGGGCTCCGGCGCGGAACGCACGAACCAGCGGGGACTCACGACGCAGAGGGAGCCCACCACACACACGACGCGGGCCGGGTACCCCCAAAATCAACAATAGCGAGTGGGTTTGACACTCCTGCGGGAGTTGTTGCGCCGTAACGGTGTCAGGAGTAGCGACCACGACAGTCATCTGCCGGACGATCGACCGGGAGTGTGTTGACGCGATGCCCCAGAAGTAGTGGCGTGTCGAGAAACTCGAAAACTCACGAACTGACCTTCGCGGGCCACGAAGCAGCCTCGTCAGCGGGCAGTACGCGAGCGATGTCGACGAGAGGCGTCATCATCGGGTAGACGCGGCCCGCGTTCCACGACCGCAGGTACGGCGGCGGGTCCAGCACGACGACCCGGCGGCCCTCGAACAACGGGATGTCGGACGGGTGGCCCTCGTTCCAGATCGTGGCGCCGGACGCATCGGAAAGCTGGAACTGGCCCCGGATTCCGCCCTCGGGTTCGAGGTCCGGGCCCACGGACGCCGCCTCCACCCACGACTCCAGCGGCGGTTCGCCGGGCACGTGCTCGGGGATCAGGCGGTACGCGAGCAGCGTGTGGAGCTGGAAGTTGTCGCCGATGCCGCCGATCGTCACCTCGAAACCGGTGCCACTGGGGCGATGCAGCACCAACAGCGGTTCGAGGTCCACCACCATCAGCAGGCCGTACAGCCACGAATCAGCGGGCACGGCAGCGAGAAGGCGCCCGCGGTGCGGCAAGCCGGCGCGGACGTCCTCGTCCTGCAGGGGCAGGAGAAGCGCGCTCCCAGGCCTCGCCTTCACCGCGCTCGAAGGCTTCCACCACACGCAGGACCAACGGTTCCAACGCATCGCACATGCCGATGTAGAACAACAGGTTGCCGAGCAACTCGTTGGCCTGGACGTCCGGCGACGAGGACAGCACCAGGGCCGCCGCCGACATCTCGTCGGACGAACGGCCCTGGGCCTCGTTGATGAAGGTTTCGAACGCGCCCGGTTCGCCCCGGACGACCGCTGCCGACGTCAGATCCACGCGCGGGACACTAGGCCAGATCAGGTCCCTGCGAGCGGAGATCGTCGACCTTGGACATGGCATCGCGCAGTTCGCCGAGCCACGTGTCCGCGTGCTCGCCCACCAGGCGCACGGCCCATGCCAACGCGTCTGCGCGTGAGCGGGCCACGCCGGCGGCGACCAGTGTGTCGAGCACTTGGCGTTCTGGCTGACGCAGGCGCGTCATGACCGGCACGGCCAGGTGCGTGAACAGTTCGCGCGTGCCGCCCAGAGAAGCGCCCCAGGCGACCTTGCGGCCGTAGCGGTGCTCGGCCTGCCGGGCGATCTCGATGCGTTCGTCGCGCGTTTCCTCGCGCCAGCGCGAGATGCGGCCCGACTCGGCCGCCGAGCGGGAGGCGTCGTCGAACTCGCCCTCCAGCGGCGCGAGCGTGCCGATGACCGTGATCTCCTCGCGGTCGACGATCACCTCGGCGGCACCGGTGAACCAGCCGTCCGGGAGCCTGCCCGCGAACCACGCCGCCGCGTCGTCGGCCGGGGGCAGGTCAGCCTGCTGCCACCCGCCTCGTCCTCGCCATCCACGTCCCATTACAACCGCCTCTGATTACATGATTACGTTGTAACCGACGCTACGCCTGCAATCAGTCAGGCAGTGTTCGCCGTCAGCGAAGTGACCAGGGCGTCTACCGATACGACGGGCCTGTCGCACACGTAGCCGCGGCACACGTAAGCCGCGGGACCTTCGTCGACCAACGGACGGTCTTCGAGCAACGGCACGGACGCCGGCTCTCCGGCCACGACGACGCCGCCTCCGGGCACATGGGCGACCGCCGCCGCCCACAGCGACGCACGGCGCGAGTCGTCGGCACCCACCACCGCCACCTGCAACGGGCCCGCGACCAGCGCCTCGGCGGCGGTGAGCCAGTGGCCGGCGAACCGGGGTGCCCGCGCGGCCAGCAGACCGGCCCGCGTCACCGCCTCCGAAGCAGCGGTGAAGTAGTGCGAGGAACGATCAGCGCCGGACAGCAGGGAAGCCGTCAGCAAGGCCGAGGCCAGCGAGGACGCACCGGAGGGCGACGCGTTGTCGGTCGAGTCCGCAGGACGCCTGACCAGAGTCTCGGCGTCGTCGGCGGTGTCGTAGTAAGCGCCGGGAGAGTCCGGCACGGCGAACCGCGCGAGAGCGGTGTCGAGCAGCCCGCAGGCGAGGTCGAGCCACCGGATCGAGCCGGTGACCTGGTGCAACGCCAGCAGGCCGTCGGCGAGGCAGCCGTAGTCCTCCAGCACGCCGAACGACGGCCCGGCGACGCCGTCGCGCGAGGTCCGCAGCAGCCTGCCCTCGACCAGGTGCACCGAGGCCAGCAGCGACGCCGCCTCGGAGGCCGCCGAGATCCACGACTGCTCACCGAAGAACGCGCCCGCCTCGGCCAGCGCGGCGATCGCCATGCCGTTCCAGGAGGCGATCACCTTGTCGTCCCGCCCGGGCTGTGGCCGCAACGCGCGCTTCGCCAGCAGCCCGGCCCGCACCTCCTCCCCCGGCTCCGACACGAACCGCAACGTGGACTTGCCGTCCTCGAAGTTCGGCTCGGGAGTCACGCCGAACGCGGCAGCCGCTGACCCGAGCTCCTCGAACGACCACACGTACGTCAGGCCCTCGACACCCTCGGTGTCCGCGTCGAGCGATGCCGCGAACCCGCCTTCGGCCGTCCGCAGGTCCCTCAGCAGGAACGTTGCCGTGTCCCGCGCGACCCGGTCGTAGCGCTCCGAACCCGTCACGCGAGCGAGGTGGGTGTAGAAGCGGAGCAGCAAAGCGTTGTCGTACAACATCTTCTCGAAGTGCGGCACGACCCACGAGGCGTCGACGCTGTAGCGCGCGAACCCGCCGCCGAGCTGGTCGTAGAGCCCGCCGTCGGCCATGGCGTCGGCCGTCGCGGTCGCCATCGACACGGCCTCGACCGAGCCGGTGCGTTCGTGGTGGCGCAGCAGGAACTCCAGCGCCATCGACGGCGGGAACTTCGGCGCGCCACCGAACCCCCCGTTGCGCCGGTCGAACTCGCCGAGCAGCGACACCACCGCACCCGCGAGCACATCCGCATCCACAGTGGACGGCGGCAACGGCGAGGCGTGGCGTGAGATCTCCTCCACCACAGCGGAAGCCGACTCCAGGATCTCGCCGGGTTGCGCGGCCCAGGTCGCCGACACGGCCTCGATGAGCTGCCGGAACGACGGCATGCCGGGGCGGGGGGCCGGCGGGTAGTAGGTGCCGGCGTGGAACGGTCGCGCGTCCGGCGTCAGGAACACCGTCATCGGCCATCCGCCGTGGCCGGTCATGGCCTGCGTGACCTCCATGTACACGGCGTCGACGTCCGGGCGTTCCTCGCGATCCACCTTCACCGACACGAAGTTCGCGTTCAGGAACGCAGCGACCTCGGCGTCCTCGAACGACTCGTGCGCCATCACGTGGCACCAGTGGCAGGCCGCGTACCCGATGGACAGCAGCACCGGCACGTCGCGCCGCCGTGCCTCCTCGAACGCCTCCTCCGTCCAAGGCCACCAGTCGACCGGGTTGTCCGCGTGCTGCAGCAGGTAAGGGCTGGTCGCGTCCGCGAGCCGGTTAGTCATGCGAACCACACTAAATCAGCAGCGCAGAGGGCGAATCTCGATCAGACTCACGCTCGTGTTGCTCACCATGACCACGACGCACCAGCCGGCGACCGACCTGGGCCACCTGCTGCACAAGCATCCCGACCGGGCTCAGTCCTTCACGACGAGCTCGGGTGTCGCGCACGTCTTCTACCCGAAGGCGACGAACGAGGAATGCACGGTCGCCCTCCTGCTGGAGGTCGACCCGATCGCGCTCGTCCGAGGTCCCGGCAGCACGCTCACCCAATACGTCAACGACAGGCCGTACGCGGCCGGGTCGTTGCTCACGGTCGCGCTCGGCAGCGTGTTCCGCACGGCCATGAACGGCCGCAGCGAGAGCTACCCCGAACTCGCCGCGACACCGATCCCGCTGGTCATCCGCATCCCCGCGCTGCCACACCGGCTCGCGGAGCGGCTGTTCACGCCCCTCGGCTGGACCGTCGAGACGACCGGGCACGGCGATTCGCGCTTCGGTGACGTGACGCTGACCGGCACCGTCAGGCTCAGCGACGCGCTGAAGCACCTCTACGTGCTGCTGCCCGTCCTCGACGGCGGCAAGCACTACTGGGTCGCGGCCGACGAGGTCGACAAGCTGCTCAAGGCCGGTGACGGCTGGCTGGCGGCGCACCCGGACAAGGAGCTGATCACCACCCGCTACCTGGCGCGCAAGCAACCGTTGATCACCTCGGCCCTGGAACGCCTCGCGGACGTCGACGAGGTCGAGCCCGAGGAGCTCGACAACGCGCTGGCCGAGCCGAAGATCTCCCTTGCCGCACAGCGCAAGGAGGCCGTGGTCAAGGCGCTCAAGGACGCCAGGGCCAAGCGCGTGCTCGACCTCGGCTGCGGTGGCGGGGCGCTGCTGCGCGCTCTCGTCAACGAGCCTGAGTTCACGGAGATCCACGGTGTCGACGTGTCCGCGAAGGCGTTGCAGGAGGCCGCGCGCAAGCTGCACCTGGACCGCATGGGCGAGCGCCAGCGCGAGCGGATCACGTTGCGGCAGTCGGCTTTGACGTACGCGGACACCGAACTGGCCGGCTATGACGCGGCGGTGCTGATGGAGGTCGTCGAGCACGTCGACCCGTCGCGCCTGCCCGCGCTGGAACACTCGGTGTTCACCGTGGCACGCCCGGCGACCGTGCTGGTGACGACGCCGAACGTCGAGTACAACGCGCTGTTCGACACGTTGCCGGAAGGCCAGCTGCGGCACTCCGACCACCGTTTCGAATGGACTCGTCAGGAGTTCCAGGATTGGGCCGGCGGCGTCGCGGAACGCCGTGGCTACGCGGTGCGCTTCGTGCCGATCGGGCCGGAGGACGCCGAACGCGGCGCGCCGACCCAGATGGCCGTGTTCAGCTCGAAGGACGTGAACTGATGGAACTGAAGATCCCCGACCTCTGTCTGGTGGTGCTCGTCGGCGCCTCCGGTTCCGGCAAGTCCACGTTCGCGCGCAAGCACTTCCTGCCCACGCAGGTGTTGTCGAGCGACTACTTCCGCGCGCTCGTGGCAGACGACGAGAACGACCAGTCGGCGTCCACGGCAGCGTTCGACGTGCTGCACTACGTGGCGGGCAAGCGGCTGG
Organism: Lentzea californiensis; assembly: GCF_024648825.1. Taxonomy (GTDB): domain Bacteria; phylum Actinomycetota; class Actinomycetes; order Mycobacteriales; family Pseudonocardiaceae; genus Lentzea; species Lentzea californiensis. The sequence goes on along the minus strand of NZ_JANBBE010000001.1, from coordinate 1,813,417 downwards.
AGGCCGGGCGCGTCACCGTGGTCGACGCGACCAACGTGCAGCCGCAGGACCGCGCCCGGCTGGTCGAGGTCGCGCGCAGGGCGAACGTGCTGCCGGTCGCGATCGTGCTCGACACCCCGACCGAGGTGTGCCTTGCCCGCAACGCGCAGCGTCCCGACCGCGACTTCGGCGCGCACGTCGTGAAGCGGCACCGGGCGGCGTTGCGGCGCTCGCTGAAGTTCCTCGGCAAGGAGGGGTTCAAGCGCGTCCACGTGCTGCGCTCCGAGTCCGATGTGGACAACTCGACGATCGTGTACGAGCGCCTGCTCAACGACCTCAAGCACGAGACCGGCCCGTTCGACGTGTTCGGTGACGTGCACGGCTGCCGCGCGGAGCTGGAGGAGCTGCTCACCGAGCTCGGTTACACCCTGGTGCGCGACGACGAGGGCCGCGCGGTCGACGCCGTTCCGCCGGCTGATCGCAAGGCCGTGTTCGTCGGCGACCTCGTGGACCGCGGCCCGGACACTCCGGGCGTGCTGCGTCTCGTGATGGGCATGGTCGCGGGCGGTCACGCCTTCAGCGTGCGCGGAAACCACGAGGAGAAGCTCGTGCGGGCGATGCGCGGCCACAAGGTGACGGTCCGGCACGGGCTGGAGAAGTCGCTGGAGCAGTTCGCGCACGAGCCGGAGGAGTTCCGCCTCGCCGCGACGAAGTTCTGCGACAGCCTGGTCGCGCATTACGTGCTGGACGGCGGAAAGCTCGTCGTCGCGCACGCCGGGCTGCCCGAGCGCTACCACGGCCGTGCGTCCGCGAAGGTCCGCAGCTTCGCCCTGTACGGCGACACGACCGGCGAGACCGACGCGCACGGACTGCCGGTGCGCCTGCCGTGGGCGAACGACTACCGCGGCTCGGCGATGGTGCTGTACGGGCACGTCCTGACGCCCGAGGCCGAGTGGATCAACAACACCATGTGCCTCGAGACGGGCGTGGTGTTCGGCGGCAAGCTGACCGCGTTGCGCTACCCGGAGAAGGAGCTCGTCTCCGTCAAGGCGCACCAGACCTGGTACGAGAACGACGCACCGTTCCCGCCGAAGGCCGTCGAACGCGCGGCGGACGTGCTGGCGCTCACCGACGTCACGGGGACGCGCCGGGTCGACACGTCGCTGATGGGTGCCGTGACGATCCGCGCGGAGCAGTCCGCTTCGGCCCTGGAGGTCATGAGCCGGTTCGCGATCGACCCGCACGAGCTGCTGTACCTGCCGCCGACGATGGCACCTGTGGCGACCTCGCAGCGCGACGACGTGCTGGAGCACCCCGAGGAGGCCTTCGCGGAGTACAGGTCGGCCCGCGTCGAGCAGGTGATCTGCGAGGAGAAGCACATGGGCTCCCGCGCGGTGTTGCTGGTGCGCAAGGTTGGTGGCGCGATCTACACGCGCACCGGCCGTGCGTTCTTCGACGGCGCGTTGGGCACCGAACTGCTCGATGGCGTGCGTTCGGCTTGTGCGGGGCTGTTCGAGGAGTTCGCTACAGACTGGCTGCTCATCGACGCCGAGCTGATGCCGTGGAACGCCAAGGCGTCCGGGCTGATCCGCGAGCAGTACGCGGCGGTCGGCGCGGCGGCGAACGGCGCGCTTCCGGTCGCGGTCGACGCACTGGCAACGGCCGCTTCGCGCGGTGTCGACGTCACGGAACTGTTGGCACGCACGACTCAGCGCGCCTCGAACGCCGCTGCCTACAGCGCGGCGTACGAGCGTTACTGCTGGCCCACCGACGGGCTGGAGGGCGTGCGGGTCGCGCCGTTCCAGCTGCTCGCCGCGGAGGGCCGGACGTTCCATGACCGTTCGCACCTGTGGCACCTGGAGACGCTGGGCAAGCTCGAAGGACCGTTGTTCCAGCGGACCCGGCACCTCGTGGTCGACGTGAACGACGCCGCGCAGGTGGCCGCCGGCGTCAAGTGGTGGGAGGACCTGACCGCGGCCGGCGGCGAGGGCATGGTCGTGAAGCCGCTGGCGAACCTCGGCGGACGCGTGCAGCCGGGTGTGAAGGTGCGCGGGCGCGAGTACCTGCGGATCATCTACGGCCCGGACTACACGTCGCCCGAGAACCTCTCGCGGCTGCGCAAGCGTTCGCTCGGCCGCAAGCGCGGACTCGCCCTGCGCGAGTACGCCCTGGGCATCGAGGCCTTGGAACGCCTCGTGCGCGGCGAACCCCTGTGGCGGGTGCACGAGTGCGTCTTCGGCGTGCTCGCGCTCGAGTCGGAACCGGTGGACCCAAGACTGTGATCCTCGAAGCCGTGATCGGCTCGCACGCCTACGGGCTCGCGAGTGTGGAGTCTGATGTGGACAGACGCGGGGTGTTCGTCGCGCCCACGGAAGCGTTCTGGCGCCTGGAGAAACCCCCGACCTCGGTCGAGGGGCCAGATCCGGAGCAGCTCAGCTGGGAGGTCGAGCACTTCTGCAGGCTGGGCCTCAAGTCGAACCCGACGGTGCTCGAAACGCTGGTGAGCCCGCTGGTCGAGATCAGCACGCCGATGGGAGAGGAGCTGCGGGACCTGTTGCCCGCGTTCCTCTCCCGGTACGCCGTGCGCGCCTTCACGCGCGCAACGGAGATGCAGCTGTCACGCGCAGGCCGCAACCTCAAGCCGAAGCAGCTCATGCACGTCGTGCGGTTGCGGCTGGTGGGGCTGAACCTGCTGCGCACCGGCCGTTACGACATCACGGCGGACCGCTCGTTGCTGCAGATCCGCGACGGCTCGATGGCCTGGGACGACGCGGTGGCGTGGGCGCATCGGCTCGGCGACGAGATCGCGTGCGCTGAGGGCCCGCTACCGGAGGAGCCGGACCGGGCGCGGGTGGAGGATTGGCTGGTGTCGGTGCGCAGGAGGATGTTGTGAGCTACGAAGTACCCGACCTGAGCGCCGTCGTCGCCGAGCAGTCGCACGGCCTGCTGTTCGCGACCGTGTCCGGCGCGCACCTGTACGGCTTCCCGTCGCGCGACTCGGACGTGGACCTGCGCGGCGTGCACGTGCTGCCGCTCGCCGAGGTCCTCGGCCTGCGGCGCGGCCCGGAGACCAAGGAACGGATGTGGGTGCGCGACGGCGTCGAGATCGACCTGGTCACGCACGACGTGCAGAAGTTCTGCCGGCTGCTGACCCGCCCGAACGGCTACGTGCTCGAGCAACTGCTCTCGCCGCTGGTCGTGCACACCACGGACGCGCACCGCAAGCTCGCCGCCCTGGCCGCCGGGTGCCTGACCTCACGGCACGGGCACCACTACCGCGGGTTCGCCGCCACCCAGTGGCGGCTGTTCGAGAAGACGGGCGAGATCAAGCCGCTGCTCTACACGTTCCGCGCGCTGCTGACCGGCGTGCACCTGCTGCGCACCGGCCAGGTGAACGCGCACCTGCCGACGTTGCTGGAGGAGCTCGACGGCCCGGACTACCTGCCGGGACTCATCGAGGCGAAGATCCTCGGCGAGCACCGGGCGCTGGCCGGGGTGCCGGGCAGGCCCGCTCCCGAACGGCTGGAGGCGGACCTCGCGCACTGGCACGAGGAGCTGCGGCAGGCGCGGGAGAGCAGCGATCTGCCGTTGGAGCCGCCGGCCTCCGAGGAGGTCCACGACTTCGTGGTCTCGACGCGGCTGGCCTGACTTCGGGGCGACCGCGTTCGCGTGACCTGGCGTCGGGCCGAGCGCGCTCGCGTGGCCTGGCGTCGGGCCGAGCGCGCTCGCGTGGCCTGGCGTCGGGTCAACTACGCAGGCGTGGTCTGGCGTCGGATCGACCGCCCTCGCTGCCCTGCCGTCGGGTCCACCGCGCTCGCTGCCCTGCCGTCGGGCGCCCATGCTCGCTGGCGTCGGCCACGCTCGTCTGAGTTGGCCGTGATCCCGGCCGTCGACCACGCTTGCCTGGCTGGCCGTGATCCACGGCTCAGCTGCCGTGACACTGAAGATCTGACATGGCCGGGCTCACCCCAGCTGTCCTGACCCTCGCCCCCGCGCTTCCTCCTCCTGCGGAACGAAGGAAACGCCATTTGCGTTCCCGCGTATCCACAAGCTACCGCGCCTAGGCATCTCCGCAGGTCAGCGAGCTACAACCTGTGGACAACTCGCGATCATGACAATCCAGCGAGCCGGACAACCGCCGCGGCAAGCGAGGAGTCAGTCCTTCTTCTTCTCAGCCTTCGAGGAAGCAGGCGCCGCCGGAGCGTCCTCAGAAGCCTCAGCCGGCTCGTCGAACGATGCGGGCAAGCCCTTGATGTGCTTGTTCATCGACTTGACGAGGAAGAACACCGCGATGAAGAAGACGATCAGCAGGACGAGGCCGACCGGGGAGGACTTGCCGAAGTCCTCGCCCTGGCCGCCCTTGTCGTCGTCGTTCGTGTTCGACGGCTGCACGGCGACGAGCGCCACCGTGCTGCCGACGGAGAAGTCTGGGGAGAGCACCCCTAGACCTTAACTCCGGCGAACAGGTCGTTCTCCGGCAGCGTCGAGTCGACCAGGGAGCGGACGAGCTCGTACTCCTCGGTCGGCCAGATCTCTCGCTGCAGTTCCATCGGGATGCCGAACCAGCGGCTGGTCGGGTCGATCTGGGTGGCGTGGGCCTTCAGGGCCTCGTCGCGGACGTCGAAGTAGTCCGCGCATTCGACCTGGGTGGTCACGCGGTCCATGACGTCCGGGCGGTCGGTGCTCCAGTTCGAGAGCCACTCGGTGTACGGCGACTCCATGCCGCGGGCCTCCATCGCCTCGTGGAACGCGAGGATCTTGGCGCGGGAGAAGCCGTGGCCGTAGTAGACCTTCTGCGTTTCCCAGGCCTCGCCCAGTTCTGGCTGGTAGGCGGGGTCGGCGGCCGCGTCCAGGGCGGCCATCGAGATCTCGTGCGTGCGGATGTGGTCCGGGTGCGGGTAGCCGCCGTTCTCGTCGTAGGTCACCACGACGTGCGGGCGGAAGTCGCGGATCGCCTCCACCAGGGACGGCACCGACTCCTCCAGCGGCACGAGGGCGAAGCACCCCTCGGGCAGCGGTGGCAGCGGGTCGCCCTCGGGGAGACCCGAGTCCTTGAAGCCCAGCCAGCGGTGCTGGATGCCGAGGATCTTGGCCGCGCGGGCCATCTCCTCCCGGCGAACCTCGATGATGTTCTCGAGCACGTCCGGCCTGTCCATCGCCGGGTTGAGGATGCTGCCCGCACCACCGTCGGTGCAGGTCACGACCATCACGTCGTGCCCTTCGGCGATGTAGCGAGCCATCGAGGCCGCGCCCTTGCTCGACTCGTCGTCGGGATGTGCGTGCACTGCCATAAGGCGCAGCTTGTCGGCCATGACCCCCGTGGTCCTCCTGTGAGAATGGTCCTGCGACACTCATCAACTGAACGCCGGGCACCATTGTTCCCCAGAGGCCGAGGAGGACGCGGAAGTGGCACAGCGCGTGCTCCCCGAGGGGCGCTACAGCAGGCAGAGCCGCAAACCGCTGGCCACCTGGGCGCGGTGGGCATTACTCGCCGTAGCCGTCGCGGTAGGTGCCGTCATCGCCTTCGTCGGTTACCGAAATCTCGGCACAAAGCCGATCGAGGCGAAGCAGACCGCGTTCATCCTCCTCGACGACGACCAGGTGAAGGTCAGTTTCGAGGTTTCTCGCGATCAACCGGAGCGTGCAGCGGTCTGCATCATTCGGGCCCGGTCCAAGGACGGGGACGAAGCAGGCAGACGCGAAGTTCTGGTTCCGCCGGGAAATGACGTCGTCGTGGAGACAACCGTTCTCCGCACCTCGAAGCCGCCGGTCACCGGCGAGGTGTTCGGGTGCTCCTACCAGGTTCCCCCCTACTTGTCCACGAGCTAGCGGCCAAGCGGGTGATCTGCGGTTTAAACGGCGAGATGGGGAACAAATCGCCGTCGCTGAACGTTGTCTACGTGTTACTATTGCAGCTCAAGCACGGCCCCGGCGCGGGCCGTGTTTTTCCGTTCCGGGCCACGGCCCGGGAACTATCTGGGGCACACGCGTGCGCCGGAGCAAGACGAGGAGTTGGTGACCGTGAGCGACACCCAGGTGACCTGGCTGACCCAGGAGGCCTACGACCGGCTCAAGGCTGAGCTGGACGAACTCATCGCGTACCGCCCGGTCATGGCTGCCGAGATCAACGCCCGCCGCGAGGAGGGCGACCTCCGTGAGAACGGTGGCTACCACGCGGCTCGCGAGGAGCAGGGCAAGCAGGAGGCGCGCATCCGCCAGCTGCACGAGCTGCTCCAGGCCGCGAAGGTCGGCGAGGCTCCCACCACCAAGGGTGTCGCGGCACCGGGCACAGTGCTCACGATCCGCTACGAGGGTGACGACGAGACGGAGACCTTCCTCCTCGCCACCCGCGAAGAGGGCGCGCACGGCGAGATGGAGGTCTACTCCCCGCTTTCGCCGCTCGGCAAGGCCCTGAACGGCGCCAAGGACGGGGAGACCGTGTCCTACGAGCTGCCGAACGGCAAGCAGCAGAAGGTCACGTTGATCTCCGCTGTTCCTTACCAGTCGTAGTCACGCCACAAAACGTTGGAAAGGGCGGTCACTTCGGTGGCCGCCCTTTCACGCGTTCCAGCAAAGGCCGCACACGTGGGGGCACCGGAGTCGACAACGCAATGGAAGTCGACAGCCTTCGGACGTGAGGAACGTCGACGATGTGATCTACCACGCGTTGCAGGTCCGCATTCGATCTCGCGACCATTCGCACGAACAGATCTCCTTGGCCAGTCGTCGCGTGCACCTCGCACACTTCACTGATCGCGGCCAGCCCTTCGCACACTTCGGCCCGGCGTCCCTGCGCGATCTCCACCGTCGCGAACGCCGTCAGCCCGTATCCCATCGCGCCGAGGTCGACTGCCGGCGGGAACCCGGTGAGCACTCCCCGCTCGACCAGTCTGTCCAGCCGGGCCTGCACGGTCCCCCGCGCGACGCCCAGTCGGCGGGAGCATTCGAGGACGCCCAGGCGGGGCTCGTCCGTCAAGAGCAACAGCAGCTTCGCGTCGAGTTCGTCAACGGGCTGGTCAGAGTGCTCACTCTGCTGATCCGAAGGCATAGATCACTATACAAATTGTCCTGTGAATTCGCTGACTGTTGCTCACCCTGTCGGGTCGAATCATGCTGATGGGCATGACGCAGCAGCTTGACGACGTGAGCTACGACCAGCTCCGGCAGCTCGTGGGGTTGGTCGACTACGACGCGACCAAGGACCCCTTCCCCGTGCGCTCCATGGACGCTGTGGTGTTCGTCGCGGGCAACGCCACGCAGACCGCGTGGCTCTACCAGGTGGCGTTCGGCATGGAGCTCGTGGCCTACGCGGGCCCCGAGACCGGCCAGCGCACCCACAAGTCGTTCGTGCTGAAGTCGGGCTCGGCCCGCTTCGTGATCCACGGCGGCGTCACGCCCGGTTCCGAACTCCTGGACCACCACCGCCGCCACGGCGACGGCGTGATCGACCTGGCGCTGGAGGTCGGCGACGTCGACCAGTGCATCAAGCACGCCCGTGAGCAGGGCGCCACCGTGCTGGAGGAGCCGCACGACGTCACCGACGAGCACGGCACCGTCCGTCTCGCCGCGATCGCGACGTACGGCGAGACCCGCCACACGCTCGTCGACCGCTCCAAGTACACCGGCCCCTACCTGCCTGGTTACGTGGCGCGCAGCTCGTCCGTGAAGCGCCCGGAAGGTGCCCCGAAGCGCCTCTTCCAGGCCGTCGACCACTGCGTCGGCAACGTCGAGCTCGGCAAGATGGACTACTGGGTCGAGTGGTACAACCGCGTCATGGGCTTCGTGAACATGGCGGAGTTCATCGGCGACGACATCGCCACGGACTACTCCGCGCTCATGTCGAAGGTCGTCTCCAACGGCAACCACCGCGTCAAGTTCCCGCTGAACGAGCCGGCGATCGCGAAGAAGAAGTCGCAGATCGACGAGTACCTCGAGTTCTACGAGGGCGCGGGCGTCCAGCACATCGCGCTGGCGACGAACGACATCATCAAGACCGTCACGGCCATGCGCGACGCGGGCGTCGAGTTCCTGGAGACCCCGGACTCCTACTACGACGACCCGGAGCTCCGCGCCCGCATCGGCGAGGTCCGCGTCCCCATCGAGACCCTCAAGGAACACCGCATCCTGGTCGACCGCGACGAGGACGGCTACCTGCTGCAGATCTTCACGAAGCCGATCGGCGACCGCCCGACCGTCTTCTACGAACTGATCGAGCGCCACGGCTCCCTGGGCTTCGGCAAGGGCAACTTCAAGGCGCTTTTCGAGGCGATCGAGCGCGAACAGGAGCGACGCGGCAACCTCTAGTGGTGTGGCTCGGCACGTTGCCGGTGCATCCGCGGTCAGACGGGTGCACCGTGGTGCCGCCCCCACGTCCTCGTACTGGTCGTACGGGGTCGTGGGGGCGGCGCCGCGAGGCGCCCTGCTGAGCGTGGATGCGCCGCCGACGTGCCGAGTCACGCCACTGGTGGCGATCCCCCGGTAGGCTGCCTCACGGGGGACTCACATCGGGTGGAGGTGGCATGGCATTCGCGCGACGCGTGGCCGCGGTGATTCCGCTGGTCGGAGCCGTGACCACGGCTGCGGCACTGACCGGCGCGGCGTTCTTGACAGTGGCGCACGCGGGCTGTGACGAAGCCGGCCGCTTCGTCCGCACCGGCGAGACGATCCAGTTCGTCGGCGGCTGTGTGAACGGCGCCGACCTACCGTCGGCTCCGACGGCCGAGGTCGAGAACGTCGACAGGTTCGGCTCGAAGAAGCCGTAGAAGTCGCACGCGGGGACCTTTCGTTCGGTCTGACCGAACGAAAGGTCCCCGCGTGCGGTTCAGCTCAGCCGAGAGCGGCCAGCAGGTCGGCCACCAGGTCATCGCCGGACTCGATACCGACCGACACCCGCACCAGATCGGCAGGCACCTCCAGCATCGACCCGGCCGTGGAAGCGTGCGTCATCTTCCCGGGGTGCTCGATCAACGACTCGACCCCACCGAGCGACTCGGCCAGCAGGAACAGCTGGGTCCGCGCACAAACCTCGAGCGCAGCCTCCTCGCCGCCCTCGACGATGAACGACACCATCCCGCCGAACCGGCTCATCTGCTTGGCCGCGACGGCGTGCCCGGGGTGCGACTCGAGGCCGGGGTAGATGACCTTCTTCACGCGCGGGTGCCTGGTCAGGGCCTCGGCGACCAGTTCGGCGTTGTCGGAGTGCTTCTCCATGCGGAGCTGGAGGGTCTTGATGCCGCGCAGCGTCAGGTAGGCGTCGAACGGTCCGGGAACGGCACCGGCGCCGTTCTGCAGGAAGCCGAACGCCGCGTCGAGCTCTTCGTCGGAGGTGATCAGGGCGCCGCCGACGACGTCGGAGTGGCCGCCGATGTACTTGGTGGTCGAGTGCAGCACCACGTCCGCGCCCAGTTCCAGCGGGGTCTGCAGGGCCGGGGAGGCGAAGGTGTTGTCGACCACGAGCTTGGCGCCGGCGCCGTGGGCGACCGAGGCGATCGAGGCGATGTCGCCGATGTTCAGCAGCGGGTTGGTGGGCGTCTCGATCCACACGAGCTTCGTCTCGGGACGGATGGCCGCGCGGATGGCGTCGACGTCCGAGACGGGGGCCGGCGAGTGGGTGACGCCCCACTGCGAGAAGACCTTGTCGATCAGGCGGAACGTGCCGCCGTAGGCGTCGTTCGGGATGACGATGTGGTCGCCGGGCTTGAGGAACGTGCGCAGCGCGGCGTCGGTCGCACCCATGCCGGAGGAGAACGCACGGCCGTAGCGGCCGCGTTCGAGCGACGCGAGGCACGTCTCCAGTGCACGGCGGGTGGGGTTGCCGGTGCGCGAGTACTCGAAGCCTTCACGCAGGTTGCCCACGCCGTCCTGGGCGTACGTGGACGTGGCGTAGATGGGGACGTTCACCGCACCCGTGGTCGGGTCCGGGTCCTGACCGGCGTGGATCGCCCTGGTGGCGAAGCCGTATGGGGTGCTCATGTTCGAAGGGTACTCACCCATCTGGCCGCCGACCGCAAGAGTCCAAGCAGTGAAAACGGACCAGCCCCCGGCCGAGGTGGCCGGGGGCTGGTCGAGGTGGTGCCTTGGGCTTTACCAGCCCTGCTGCTGACCGCCGTAGCCCTGCTGCGGGGGCTGGCCGTAGCCGCCCTGCTGCGGGGGCTGCTGCTGCGGGTAGCCGCCGGTGCCGGGCTGCTGCGGGTAGCCGCCGGTGTTCGGCTGGCCGTAGCCCGGCTGCTGACCGCCGCCGTAGGAACCCGTCTCCGGCCAGTTGATCACGACAGTGCCGCAGATCTTGTCGGAGTAGGTGTCCTTCTTCGGCTGGTTCCACAACGGCGACAGGTAGTTGATCAGTGCGCCGATGCCGCAGAGCAGGCCGAACGCGTAGTTGACCAGCAGTCGGAGGAACGCGACGCCACCGCCGGGTGGCTGCTGCGTGTCCTCCTTGATCACCTTGATCTTCGCGACCTTCTTGCCGAGCGACTGCCCCGTGGAGCCACCGCGCAGGACGGTGTTCCAGATCAGGAAACCGAACATGCCGCCGTAGCCGACGAGGAGCGCGACCAGGCTGAGGATGCCCGCGGTGTCCGGGTCACCGGTCGAGGCGCCGATCATGCCGACCACGAACACGACCAGCCAGCCGACGACGCCGGGAATGCCGTAGTCGATCAGACCTGCGACCGCGCGCGAGCCCCACTCGGCGTAGCCGGTCGGGGGCTGCGGGGCCATTCCGTAGGCGGGCTGGCCGTAACCGCCGGGCTGGCCGTAGGCCTGCTGCTGCGGCTGGCCGTACGGGTTCGACTGCGGGGCCCCGTAAGGCTGCTGCGGAGCACCGTAGGGCTGCTGCGGCTGTTGCGGCTGGCCGTACGGGTTGGACTGCGGAGCGCCGTAAGGCTGCTGCGGAGCACCGTAGGGCTGCTGCTGCGGAGCGCCGTAGGCCGGCGGCTGGGCGGGGAACCCGCCGGAGCCGGGTCCCTGTGCCGGGAAACCACCCGAGGCGGGCGGCACCTGACCGGGGCTGACGACCTGGGTGGCGTCCGCGTTCTGCTGCGGTGCGGCAGGAGACTGCCCTGGCGAGACGACCTGCGTCGCGTCCGGGTTCGGGTTCGCCGCGGACGGCTGGCCACCCCCCGGGACGATCTGCGTTGCGTCCGCGTTGGGCTCCTGCGGCTGACCGCCGAACGGATTTCCTGGCGGCTGCGGAGCGTTCATCCGGTTTCCAACCCCCTTGGCTGGGCCGTGTACGAGTGAGACAGGTGTTGATCTGGGGCGTCACGCTATCGGACGCACCGGCTTCTACGCTCAGCGACCAGCCAAGAACCCCAGAATGTCCTGTCGGGTGACGACTCCGGCGGGCTTTCCGTCCTCCAGGACGAGGGCGGCGTCGGCGTTCGAGAGCGCGTTCATGGCGATGCCGACCGGCTCACCGGCGCCGAGCGTCGGCAGCGGCGGCGACATGTGCTTGTCGAGGCGGTCGGACAGCTGGGCCTTGCCGGTGAACAGGGCGTCGAGCAGGTCGCGTTCGTTGACCGCGCCGGCGACCTCGGCCGCCATGATCGGCGGTTCGGCGTTGACGACGGGCATCTGCGAGACACCGAACTCGCGCAGGATCGCGACGGCGTCGCCCACGGTCTCGTTGGGGTGCGCGTGCACGAGGTCGGGGAGCATGCCGCCCTTGCGGCGCAGCACGTCGCCGACGGTCGCGCCGGTCGAGTCGGGCGGGAGGAAGCCGTAGGACGCCATCCAGCGGTCGTTGAAGACCTTGGACAGGTAGCCGCGGCCGCCGTCCGGGAGGATCACGACGACGACGGCGTCCTCGGGCAGGTCCTTCGCGATGCGCAGCGCCGCGGCGGCCGCCATGCCGCAGGAACCGCCGACGAGCAGGCCTTCCTCGCGGGCGAGGCGGCGGGTGGTGTCGAACGAGTCCGCGTCCGAGACCTCGACGATCTGGTCGCAGATGGTCTTGTCGTACGCCTCGGGCCAGAAGTCCTCGCCGACGCCTTCGACCAGGTACGGGCGGCCGGTGCCGCCGGAGTAGACGGAGCCTTCCGGGTCCGCGCCGATGACCTTCACGGCGCCGTCCGAGATCTCCTTGAGGTAGCGGCCGGTGCCGGAGATCGTGCCGCCGGTGCCGACGCCCGCGACGAAGTGCGTGATCTTGCCGGCGGTCTGGCGCCAGATCTCGGGGCCGGTCTGGTGGTAGTGGCTCGCCGGGTTCTCGGGGTTGGAGTACTGGTCGGGCTTCCACGCGCCGGGGATCTCGCGGACGAGCCGGTCCGAGACGTTGTAGTAGGAGTCCGGGTGCTCGGGCGCGACGGCGGTCGGGCACACCACGACCTCGGCGCCGTAGGCCTTGAGGACGTTGCGCTTGTCCTCGCTGACCTTGTCCGGGCACACGAAGACGCACTTGTAGCCCTTGCGCTGGGCGACCAGCGCGAGGCCGACGCCCGTGTTGCCGGAGGTCGGCTCGACGATCGTGCCGCCGGGCCGCAGCTCACCGGACTTCTCGGCGGCCTCGACCATCCGCAGCGCGATGCGGTCCTTCACGCTGCCGCCGGGGTTCAGGTACTCCACCTTGGCCAGCACCGTGGCCTTGATCCCCGTGGTCAGGGAGTTGAGCTTGACCAGCGGCGTGTTGCCGACCAGATCGACGACGTGCTCGACGTACTCCACCGGTATCTACTCCCCTGCTCCCACTCTCCGAGATAGCGGGACGAAGCGTAGCTCTAGTCGCGGCAGAGGTTGATTCGAACGGCGAGGCCGACGATTCCGGTGGGAAGGGGGTGACGCGGATGATCGGACTGCGGACGCTGCGAGCGGTGGCGATGACCGCCGTGACGCTCGGGGGTCTCTCGGGCGCGATGGCCGGTCTGCTCACTGAGCAGGGACGACGTGCTCGCGCGGCCATCGGTGTGCTGGAGCACCTCTGGCCCGCGCCGGACGGCGTGTACCTCGACGACGGCGGTGAGCCGGTGCGCCTGGCGGTGCTCGGCGACTCGATGGCGGTGGGTGTCGGTGTGACCCATCCCTCGCAGATGCCGGGCGTGTTGCTGGCCGAGGCGCTGGCCGAGGAGGCCGGCCGGCCGGTGCGCCTGTCGACGTACGCGATCAGCGGCTCGACCACGCGTGACCTGGTGCCGCAGGTCGACGCGGCCGTGCGGGACGTGCCCGAGGTCGCGTTGATCATCGTCGGTGCGAACGACGTCACGTCGCGGCTGGGCACCGCCGAGTCGGCCCGGTTGCTGGCGGAGCAGGTGGGCAGGCTGCGCGCGGTCGGCTGCGGCGTGGTCGTCGGCACGTGTCCCGATCTCGGGATCGTGCGGCCGATCCCCCAGCCGTTGCGGATGATCGGGCGCCGGTACAGCCTGCGTCTCGCGGCCGCGCAGACCGCCGCGGTGCGCCGGGCGGGTGGCGTGCCGGTGCCGCTGGGGAACCTCCTGGCGCCGGAGTTCATGGCACGGCACACCGACATGTTCAGCTCGGACCGCTTCCACCCCAGCGCGATCGGCTACGAGGCCGCGGCCGGCGCGCTGCTGGCGCCGTTGTGCCAGGTGGCGGGGCTGTGGCCGGGTTGGGTCGCCCCTGCCGTGCGGATGCCGTCCGCGGCGGCGCTGGCGGTGCGGCCGTCCCGCGTGCCGGCGTGGCTACAGAAGCGGCACGCTTGAGTTTCGGAATTCTCGTCACTCGCGCTGGCCGTGGTGAGCGGGCGTTAACTAGGCTCGAAGGCAACCTTGACTCTCAACGAGGAGTTTCGTGATGCCTGAGGCCGTGATCGTCTCCGCCGCCCGCTCCCCCATCGGCCGTGCGGGCAAGGGTTCGCTGAAGGACGTTCGGCCCGACGACCTGGTGGCGCGGATGATCCGCGCGGCACTGGACAAGGTGCCGCAGCTCGACCCCGCGCAGATCGACGACCTGATGCTCGGCTGCGGCCTGCCCGGCGGTGAGCAGGGCTTCAACATGGCGCGCATCGTCGCCGTGCTGCTGGGGTACGACAACCTGCCCGGCACCACGGTGACCCGGTACTGCGCTTCGTCGCTGCAGACCACGCGCATGGCCCTGCACGCCATCAAGGCGGGCGAGGGCGACGTGTTCATCAGCGCCGGCGTCGAGACCGTGTCGCGGTTCGCCAAGGGCAGCTCCGACTCGTGGCCGGACACGCACAACCCGCTGTTCGGCGAGGCCGAGGCGCGCACCGCCTCCGTCGCCCAGGCCGGCGCCTCGGAGTGGGTGGACCCGCGTTCGGTCGACGTCGTGCCGGACGTCTACATCCCGATGGGCCAGACCGCCGAGAACCTGGCTCTGCTCAAGGGCGTCTCGCGCCAGGAGATGGACGAGTTCGGCGTCCGCTCGCAGAACCTCGCCGAGAAGGCCATCGCCGACGGCTTCTGGGCCCGCGAGATCACGCCGGTCACGCTGCCCGACGGCACCGTGGTCTCGACCGACGACGGCCCGCGCGCCGGCGTCACCTACGAGGCCGTGTCCCAGCTCAAGCCCGTCTTCCGTCCCGACGGCCGCATCAACGCCGGCAACTGCTGCGCGCTGAACGACGGCGCCGCGGCCCTCGTGATCATGTCCGACACGAAGGCCCGCGAGCTCGGCCTCACGCCGCTGGCCCGGATCGTGTCGACCGGCGTCTCCGGCCTGTCCCCCGAGATCATGGGCCTCGGCCCGGTCGAGGCGTCGAAGCGCGCGCTGGCGCTGGCGGGCCTGTCGGTCTCCGACATCGACCTCGTGGAGATCAACGAGGCGTTCGCCGCCCAGGTCATCCCGTCCTACCAGGACCTCGGGATCGACCTCGACCGCCTGAACGTGAACGGCGGCGCCATCGCGGTCGGCCACCCGTTCGGCATGACCGGCGCCCGCATCACCACGACCCTGATCAATTCGCTGCAGTTCCACGACAAGCAGTTCGGTCTGGAAACGATGTGCGTCGGCGGCGGTCAGGGCATGGCGATGGTCATCGAGCGCTTGAGCTGATCTTTCGCTCAAGATCTGCAAATTGACGCTTGCAAGTGGCTCCGTATCACCCGAACGGAGCTACTTGCCTGCGCCCTTCCTGCCGATGAGATGAATCATCGCGCAATGGCGTCATCAGGCGAGGGGAAGTCCGTCCCTACCGATGAGCAAGGAGGGGTCGGACATGCCCTACGTGTGGTGGCAAAGCGAATATGACCTGCAATGCCATGCTTTCCCGCTCGACCAAGCCGATGGTCCGCGCAGCTTTTACGAGGCCGTCTGCGAGCATTCGGTGCCCGACGAACGGGTGTCGCGCGCGCAGGCGGGTGCTCTCTGCATGGACTGCCTGATCAAGGTGGGCACCGAACTGCCGGACGTGCGCTGGCGGGCTTAGCGCCGCCACATCCCGATCGAGCCCGGTGCGCTCTCCACGAAGCCATGTCGTGCGTAGAGGCGACGGCCGGGCGGATCGGCGAGCAGACTGACCTGAGCGCCTGGAGAGGATTCGTAGATCCTCGCCAGCAGGGCGGTCATGATCGCGTCGCCGATGCCTTTGCGCTGATGCTCGGGCAGCACCGCCATGTCGATGATGACGAAGTACCAGCCGCCGTCGCCGAGCACTCGGCCCATGCCCGCGGTTTCACCCGATTCCACGTGAATGACGATTGCGCAGGCCCATGCGCCGTTGATGCCGTTCTCGGCTTCTTCGCGAGTTCGTTCACTAAGTCCGGATTCCTTGCGCAACCGCAGGTAGTCGTCGACCGACGGCGGTTCCATGACCAGTTGATATGCGGAGTCCACCGCGATTCCCCCAGAAGTCGAATTCCTGATCGTCATCCCGAACGCCGAAGGGGCGCCCCGCCGCAGCGGAACGCCCCTCCAGCACACCCGAAGCGTCAGTCCGAGTTGAAGTACGACAGCAGGCGCAGGATCTCGGTGTACAGCCACACCAGGGTGACCGTGAGACCGAACGCGATCTGCCACGCGAACTTGGCCGGCACGCCGGCGCGGATCGCCTGGTCGGCGGCGTCGAAGTCGATCAGGAAGCTGAACGCCGCGAGGCCGATGCAGACGAGGCTGAAGATGATCGCGAGCGGGCCACCGCTGCGGAGGCCGAGGCCGCCGTCGGTGAAGAAGCTCATGACCAGGTTGAAGAGCATGAGGATGCCGACGCCGATGATCGCGCCGACGATCCACTTGGTGAACTTCGGCGTGACGCGGATCGCACCCGTCTTGTAGACGACGAGCATTCCGAAGAACACGCCGAGCGTGCCGATGATGGCCTGACCGATCATCACGACACCCTGACCGGGGTTGCCGGTCATGCGGTCGACCATGTTGCCGATGATCCCGCTGAACGCGCCGAGGAAGACACCTTCGACGGCGGCGTAGGCGAGGACGAGCGGCGGGCTCGGCATCTTCTTGAACATGATGACGAGGGCGAGCACCAGACCGATGATCGCCGCGGGGAACAGCAGACCCCACGCCTTCATGAGGTACGTGATGACGGCCGTCGTGGCCACCAGCGCGAGCGTGATGCCCGTCTTGGTGACGACGTCGTCGATCGTCATCGGCCGCTCGCTGGTCAGCGGCGGCGGGGCCTGCTGGTAGCCAGCCTGCTCTGGCTGGCCGAAGCCTGCGTAGCCTCCGTACCCGCCGCCGGTCGGCAGGTTGCGGAAGGCCGGGTTGCTGCTCGAGCGCACCTGATCCTCCTGTGGCGTTGCTTTACGCCGTCACTGGGTTCAACGAGCACGCTCGGTGCCATGTTCCCCATCGGTAAAGGCGACTTTACCCCCGACGACGATCACACGTGCGCAAATACTGCGCCAACTCCAGAGCGTTATACGACTACGGCGTGTCGCGGCGTGTCCGCCCCGAACCGCGTAAGCCGCGTCACATTCCGATCACGTTCACACGCAGAGTAGCGAGAGACTTCCCCCTCGTGGCGGCTTGTCCCCGGTGTGGGGGACCGACAAGCTCGCACGCGGGATAATCCGCAGGTCAGAGGGGATCAAGATCCAAATGGGCTGGAAACGTCTGGCCGCCGTGGCGATGGTCTCGGGGCTCGCGCTCCTGACCGTTCCCGCGACGGCGTCAGCGGTCGGCGTCAAGGGCATCGGCCACAACGCGTCAGGGCTCCAGCCCAACGCCACACCGGGGAGCGAGTGGCACGGGTCATACATCTGGCAGGACAAGCAGGTGTGGTGCGTGCAGTACGCACTGCCCGCGCCCGACAGCGGTGTCGGTTACCGCGAGGGCGACGAGCTGCTGACCAAGGCCGGCAAGAAGCTCGACGCCGGCGTCGCGGCGAACATCTCGTACCTGCTGCTGCGCTACTCCACGACCAAGTCGCCGGAGGAGGCCGCCGCCCTCGCGCACCTGCTGCACAGCTGGACGTCGGTGCCCGACGGCGCGGTGCGGCTCGACACGACCGACCCGAAGTTCCTCGCCTACGACGCGCCCTTCTACGCCGCGCGGCTCCCCGCGCCGGTCCTGGACGCCGTCGCGCGCATGAAGGCCGACGCCGAGGCGAACCGCGGCCCGTGGACGCTCAGCGCGACCGCGCCGAAGGAACCGCTGATCATCGGCACCGAGTCGGCCTGGAAGCTCGCGCTGCTCAAGGCCAACGACAAGGGCGTCACGAACGCGCCGATCAACTTCACCCTGACCGACGCCACGCTGGCCGACGGCAAGACCAGCGGCACGGCCACCACGGGCGCCGACGGGCAGCCGGCGACGGTGAAGATCATCGCGACCGGTCCGAAGCCCTCGATCGCGGCCGTCGCGGACTCCCCCGCCGACCGGCCCGTCGTGCACTTCCCGATCCAGACGGAGAACATGCAGCGCATGGTCACGACCGGTGGCGAGAAGAAGCTGAACGCCACCGCGAACGGCCAGGCCAAGACCGCTCCCGGCGCCGTGAAGATCACGAAGATCGACTCCGAGACGAAGAAGTCCATCCCGGGCGTCGCGCTGCGCGTCACCGCCAAGGACCAGACGTCGGCGGCGAAGAAGCAGGACGACACCGACCTTCTCGGCACGGACGGCAAGCCGCTGGTGCTGCAGACCGGCCCCGACGGCACGGTCGAGGTGCCGGACCTGCGCACGCCGCAGGAGATCTGCCTCGTCGAGGTGGCCGCCCCCAAGGGGTATGAGGAGTTCTTCGACCCGAAGGCGCCGCCGTCCGCGTGCGGCACCCTTGCGGCGGGTCAGACGCTCGCGCTCGAACTGGTGAACAAGCCGAACAAGCCGGTCGTGCCGAGCACGATCCCCGCCGGCGCGGACGGTCAGACGCCGGTGGCCACCGCGTCGTTCGACATGGCGCTGCGTCCTGGGCTGATGCTGGCGGTGGGTGGCCTGGTGCTGCTCGGCGCGGCGCTGGCAGGCTTGCTGGTGTGGCGCAGGCAGTGAGTCCCAAGGCTTTCCTGACCGGTGCGCTGGTGGCGGGTGTGGCCGCCGCCAGCGTGCTGGTCACCACGTCCGAGACCGACGTCCTCCCCGGACGCGCGGTCGCGGACGAGATCCCGGTGGTGGGACCGGGGCCGGTCGCGGACAGCCTGAGCACCGGCCGCGGTCCCGACCTCACCGGGTTGATCGGCGGTGCGAACACGGCCAACGCCAAGCCCGCCGACCCCACTCGGCAGCAACCGCAGCAGCAACAGCCCGCGCCGCCCAAG
This sequence comes from Lentzea californiensis, assembly GCF_024648825.1. Lineage (GTDB taxonomy): Bacteria > Actinomycetota > Actinomycetes > Mycobacteriales > Pseudonocardiaceae > Lentzea > Lentzea californiensis. Next base: position 1,794,815 of record NZ_JANBBE010000001.1, on the reverse strand, counting down.
GCCGGTCCGGGCTCGGTCCGGCTGCCCGCGGGCGGTTCGGCGACGCTGGTGCGCAAGGAGGTCGAGGACGGCGTGCTGCCGGTGCCCGACGGCATCGGTGAGGCCACCTGGTGGGGCACCGAGATCGCGGGCGCCGAGGGGGCGACGGTGCTGGCCGGGCACGTCGACTGGAAGGGCGCGAAGGGCCCGTTCGCGGAGCTGTGGCAGGCGCAGAACGGCCGTGAGGTCGTGATCGCCGACAGCGCGGGCAAGGAGTTCAAGTTCCGCATCCGGCAGATCGAGACCATCCGCAAGGAGGAGCTCCCGGCGCGCGCCGTCGAGTTCTTCGGGCCGCGTGGGCCGCACCGGCTCGTGTTGGTCACCTGCGGTGGCACGTGGGTGGGCGGTCAGCAGGGGTACGAAGCGAACCGAGTGGTCATCGCCGAACCCGTTCAGTGACCAATCGCGCACCTCGCGCAACCCGTTCGGGTAATCAGTCGTCTCCTAAGGTGTGAAACGGTGGGGATGGTTGACCACGGGCCTTGCTCTGGGACTGGTTCTGGCGGTGGTGATGACGCTGGGGTCTCACGAGGGCCCGGCGAACCAGGCGGACTCCGGCCCGTTGCCGATGGCACCACGGCTGCCCGCTCCCAAGGACGCGGGACCGACGCCGACGGTCCCCGCAGCCACGCCCGAGCAGGTGCGCAAGCAGCCGTGGATGCACAAGCTGACGCCGGGTGAGAAGCCACCGCAGTTCGTGCTCTTCTCGTTCGACGGCGCGGTGTCGAAGCAGCACTGGGACAAGGTCCTGCCGATCGCGAAGTCCAAGAACGCGCACGTGACGGGTCTGCTGTCCGGCGTCTACATGCTGGCGGACCCGGACAAGAGCCAGTACCAGCCGCCGGCGGGCCTCAAGCGCGGCCTGTCCGACATCGACTTCGGCGGCACCAGGCAGGACGTCACCTCCCGGATCGGCTACCTGAACCAGGTGATCGCCGACGGCCACGAGATCGGCACGCACTACAACGGCCACTTCTGCTCGAACGGCACCCAGCCGTCGGTCGACAAGTGGGACACCGCGGCCTGGAACGCGGAGCTCGCCCAGTTCAAGCAGATCGTCGACAGGTCCCGCGCCGCCGGGCTCAACCTGCCCGCCGACGCCGTCCGGGGTGGACGGACGCCGTGCCTGGAAGGCAACTGGGACCAGGCCTTCCCGGCGATGGCCGCGAACGGGCTCGTCTACGACACCAGCAAGGTCGCCCTCGGCGTGCAGTGGCCGACCGTCCAGAACGGACTGTACGAGTTCCCGATGCCCGAGGTCCGTGTTCCCGCGCTGGGCAAGCAGGTCGTCATGATGGACTTCAACCTCTGGTACTCGCTCAACCAGGCGAAGGACGAACCCCACCGCGCGGCCGACTTCGCCCAGATCGTCCTCGACACCTACAAGTCGGTGCACCAGGCCGCGTTGAACGGCAACCGCGCGCCGATCGTCGTCGGCAACCACTTCAACGAGTGGAACGGCAACGCGTTCTCGACGGCGATGGAGCAGTTCATGGAGTACGTGTGCGACAAGCCGGAGACGGTGTGCGCCACCTACACCGAGGTGATCCAGTGGATGCAGCTGCAGGACCCGGCGGTGCTGGACCAGCTCCGCCGGATGCCCGCTGCTCGCAACTAGGTGACCCATCCGTGTTTGCCGACGCCACGCGGGGACCCCGCGTACCGTCATGGGGTACGCAAGGTCCCCGCGTGGCGTCGCAGCAAGACACGATTGGGTGGATCTAGCCGTCGGTCGAGATGATCCGGTCGTCGTTCGCGCCGGGTGAGCCGTTGGCGTCCTGGTTGGACGTGCCCAGCCACAGCGTGCCGTCCGGCGCCGGAGCCACCGCGCGCACGCGGCCGTAGCTCGTGAACACCGCCTGCGGGGTGCCGAGCGTGGTGCCGTTCACCGGGATCTTCCAGACGCGCTTGCCGGTGACGGCGCCGACGTACAGGGCGTTCTTGTAGAACGCGATGCCGGTCGGGCCGGCCTGGCTGGTGGACCACGTCTTGACCGGGTTGGTCATACCCGCGGTGTTGCAGTTGCCCTCACACGTCGGCCAGCCGTAGTTCTTGCCGGCCTCGATCCGGTTGACCTCGTCGGTCCTGCTGTTGCCGAACTCGGTGGCGTACGCGGTGTTGCCGATCCACGTGATGCCCTGGACGTTGCGGTGACCGATCGAGTAGACGACGCTGCCGGCGCGGGGGTTGCCGGCGGCGGGCTTGCCCGTCTCGTCGAAGCGCAGGACCTTGCCGCCCAGCGAGTTCCAGTCCTGCGCGAAGGCCGTGTTCTGGCCGTCGCCCGTGGTGGCCCACAGGAAGCCGTCCGGACCCCATTCGAGACCGCCGCCGTTGTGGTAGCGGTTCTTGGGGATCCCGGTGACGATCGGCTGCGGCGTGCCACCGAGCGGGAGCTTGGCGACGCGGTTGTCGCTGGCCGTCGAGTAGTAGATGAAGACCGAGTTGTCGGTCGCGAAGGTCTTCGACACGGCGAGGCCGAGCAGGCCGCCCTCACCGCCGGTCAGCTGGGCCTGTTCCACCGTGTCGAGTTCGGTCACCGTGGTGCCCGTGATCTTCTTGATCTTCCTGGTGTCCCGCTCGGTGAAGATGCCGCTGCCGTCCGGCAGGAACTCGATGTCCCACGGGATGTCCAGCCTCGTGGCGAGTGTCCGTTCGGCGAGGACCGAGGGATCGTCCTGTGCCGACGCGGGCAGTGCGCAGAGGGAAGCGGCAAGGGCAGTGCAGGCTGCCACTGCTGCGATACGACGAGCACGCATGTGTGCTCTCCTTCGGGTCCGCTCGTAGGGGTCTGCGGCGGCGGCGTTGCAGGGCGTGTTCACGCAATCACAGATCGCGGTGACCCGCAACAGTGGTCGGAGGTTCCGGTATTCCCGGCTGTCGCGGAGGTGAAACAAGCCGATTTCCCTCCGATGTTTTCGGGTAACTTCGTGGACGGTCTGGACCTCGGCGACCCGGAAGACTTACCGTGTGGGGCGCCGCCGCGCCCCAACGGAAAGCGCTTGCACGCCCATTCGGGCATGCGGGCCGGACACCCGAGGAGTTGCGCCATGAACGTTGCCGTCACCACCAGCGAGACGAAGCTGCCCGAGGTCAGGCGCGAGTGGGTCAAGCCCGACTTCCGCGACTTCGAGACGCCGATGGAGGTCACCGCCTACGCGGCCCGCAGCTGACGTCAGGCATCGCGCCGGGGTTCCTGGCAGGCTGCCGGGAACCCCGGCCCCGCGCGCGTTCCTGGAGGAGTTCCCGCCCATGTCTGCCGTCGCCCCCGCGGAGTTCGTCGCCGAGCTGCGTGCCCTCGCACCCCGGTACTGGGACAGCCACCCGTTCCACCTGCGCATGCACGCCGGCCAGCTCAGCAAGCACGAGCTGCAGGCGTGGGCCGCGAACCGCTGGTACTACCAGCGTTGCATCGCGCAGAAGGACGCCGCGATCCTCTCCAACTGCCCGCTGCCGGAAATTCGCCGTCAGTGGCGTGAGCGGATCATCTGGCACGACGGCACCCGGCCGGGTGAAGGCGGCGCGGAGAACTGGATCCGCCTCGCGGAGGCCGTCGGGCTGACGCGGGAGGAGGTGCTCGACGAACGCCACGTGCTGCCCGGCACGCGCTTCGCCGTCGACGCCTACGTGAACTTCGCGCGCACGCGACCGTGGGTCGTCGGCATCGCCTCCGGCCTCACCGAGATGTTCTCGGGTGCGTTGATGCGCAAGCGTTTGGCGGCGCTGCGGGAGCAGTACCCGTGGATCGCCGAGGAGGGCTTCGCCTACTTCACCGACCGGATCCAGGCGGTCGCCGGTGAGGGACGGGCCACTTTGGACATCGTGGTCGAGCACTCGACCACCCGCGAGCAGCAGCTGGCCGCGGTGTCCGCGCTGTCGTTCAAGTGCGACGTGCTGCGGGCCGTGCTGGACGCTGTCGACTACTACGCGGGCAAGGGCAAGCCATGACGACGGCCGTCGCGCTGGACGCCGTGCCGCGGATCCGGCGCGGCGTGAAGTGCGCCTACGACCAGATCCGTTCCGCGCACGTGGTGCTGTTCCCCGAGGGCGTGCTGGTGCTGAACGAGACCGCGGCTTCCGTTGTGGCGCTTTGTGACGGCGTTCGATCCGTCGGTGACATCGCCGTGGCGCTGGCCGGCGAGTACGACGGCGTCGAGCCCGGCGACATCGCTTCGCTCATCGCCCGCATGGTCGAACGAAGGGTGGTGGACGTCGATGGCTGAGGCACCTTTCGGCCTGCTGGCCGAGCTCACGCACCGGTGCCCGTTGCAGTGCGGTTACTGCTCGAACCCGCTGGAGCTGGTCCGCCGCGACGCCGAACTGCCGACCGAGGACTGGCGGCGGGTATTCGACCAGGCACGGTCGCTCGGTGCGTTGCAGATCCACCTGTCCGGTGGCGAACCGTTGCTGCGGCCCGATCTGCCGGAACTGGTGGCGCACGCGAACAGCCTCGGCTGCTACGTCAACCTGGTCACCTCGGGGGTCGGTCTCTCGCGGGACCGGTTGCGGTCACTGGCCGCCGCGGGTGTCGACCACGTGCAGCTTTCCCTGCAGGACGCGACACGGGCGGGCAACGACCGGATCGCGGGCATCAAGGCGTTCGACCGGAAGGTGGAGGCCGCGGCCCACGTGCTCGCCGAGGGTCTGCCGCTGACCGTGAACACGGTGCTGCACCGGCAGAACCTCGACAACGTCGCCGGCATCATCGCGATGGCGGAGCAGATGGGCGCCGAGCGCCTGGAGCTCGCCAACACCCAGTACTACGGCTGGGCCCTGCGCAACCGCGCGGTGCTGCTGCCGACCCGAGCCCAGCTCGCCGTCGCCGACCCGATAGTGGCCGCGGCGCAGGAACGCCTGCGCGGCCGGATGGAGATCGTCTACGTCATCGCGGACTACCACGAGGCCCACCCGAAACCCTGCATGTACGGGTGGGGCGCGCGGCAGCTGACGGTGGCGCCGAACGGTGACGTGCTGCCCTGCCCCGCCGCCACGGTGATCTCGTCGCTGGAGATCGAGAATGTGCGCGACTCCTCGTTGCACGACATCTGGCACCACTCGCCGTCGTTCAACGCCTTCCGCGGCTTCGAGTGGATGCAGGACCCGTGCCGCTCGTGCCCGCGCAAGGAGATCGACTTCGGTGGGTGCCGCTGCCAGGCGTTCCAGCTGACGGGTGACGCCGCCGCGACCGATCCCGTCTGCTCCCTGTCGCCCGAGCGGTCCACTGTGGACCTGATCCTGGAGACCGAGATGGCGCCGTCCGAGGTGCTCGCGATGGCGATGCGGAAGATGCGGTGAAGGCGGTCCTGCTCGGCACGACGGCGGGGGGCGGTTTCCCGCAGTGGAACTGTGCCTGCCCGCTGTGCGTGCGCGCCCGTTCCGGCTCACTGCCCTCGCGGTCCCAGGACTGCCTGGCGATCACCGGCAACGGCACCGACTGGTGGCTGGTCAACGCCTCCCCGGACATCCGGACGCAGATCGCCTCGTGTTCGTTGCTGAACCCCGGTCCTGGAGCGCGTGACACGCCGTTGCGCGGCGCCCTGTTCACGGACGCCGAGCTCGACCACACGCTGGGACTTCTGACGTTGCGCGGCGGCGCGGGCCTGACGGTGTGGGCGCCGGGCACGGTCCTGCACGCGTTGAAGGACCAGTTCGACCTGCGCACCGTGATCGACGGCTACGCGCCGGTGGCGTGGCGTCAGGTCGACGAGACCTTCGAGGTCGCTGGGCTGCGGGTCTCAGCGATCCCGATCAGCGGCAAGCGCCCGAAGTACGCCCGTTCGTCCACTGTAGACGGCCATTGGGTGGTCGCCTACCGCTTCGAGGATCCCGTTTCCGGCGGCGTGCTGGTGTACGCGCCCTGCCTCGCGTCGTGGCCCGCCGGGTTCGACGAGGTGGTGGCCGGTGCCGACTGCCTGCTGCTCGACGGCACCTTCTACGCGGCCTCGGAGATGGGATCGGCGACCGGCAGCTCGTCCGGCCAGGCCGCGATGGGCCACCTGCCGATCACGGCGAGCCTGCTCGAGCTGCGGCGGTTTTCGGGGGTGCGGCGGATCTACACGCACCTCAACAACACCAACCCGGTGCTCGACCCGTCCTCGCCGGAATCGGCGAAGCTGCGTGAGGCCGGTGTCGAGGTCCCGTTGGACGGCACGGTGATCGAGCTGTAGATCGGCCACAATCACCGGATGTCCTTCATCATCGGTGGCCGCCCGCTGGCCGAGCGGATCGTGGCCGAGCTGCCGTCGTTCGTGCGGCTCGTGCTCGCGAAGATCACCGAGCGGGTGCCCGCCTACCAGCAGCTGCCCGCCGAGGAGCTGTCCGGCGACATCGCCCGCGTCATCGAGGGGACGCTGCGGGCGTTCGCCGAGGTGCTGCGCACCCGCGAGCTGCCGGCGCCGGAGGAGCTGAGGTTCCTGCGCGAGTCGGCGGCACGGCGCGCCGAGGAGGGTGTGCCCATCGACGTCGTGCTGACGGCGTACCACGTGGGCATCCAGGTGGTCTGGGACGTGCTGGTGCCCGAGGCACGGCCCGAGGAGGTCGGCGAGGTGCTGGCGCTCAACGCCCTGGCCATGCGCTACCTCCAGGTCGTGACGCCGGTCGTGAGTGCCGGCTACCTCGACGAGCGGCAGACGATGTTCGACGACGAGCGGTCGGCCCGGCACTCGTTGCTGACCGGCCTGCTCGACGGCACGCGCGTCGCGGACTGGCCGGTGGTCGTGCTGGCCATGCACGTGCCGCCACACCCCGACGAGCTCACCGACGGGGTGGACGCCGCGGTCGCCGCACGGCGCAAGCTCCGCAGGCTGCGCACCGAACTGGAGCGGCACAGCCGTGAGCCCGTGCTGTCCTCGCTCACCCCTGCCGGCGGTCTCGCGCTGGTGCCCGGCGACGACTCCCGCGTGGAGCAGGTCCTGTCGGACGTGACGAGGGCGACCGGGGTGGCGTTGACCGTGGCGGCGGTCGCGGCCCCACCCTCCGGGGTCGCGGCCGCCGCCAGGCTCGCGCGCGAGGTGCTCGACGTCGCGGTGCGGTCGGGTCCGGGCCTGTACCGGCTCACCGACGTGCTGCTGGAGTACCAGCTGTCCCGGCCGAGCGCGGCACTCGGTCCGCTCGCGGGGATCGTGGCACCGCTGACCGAGGAGCTGGTGCAGACGCTGGAGGTCTACCTGCGGCGGGGGTCCCGGCGTCCTGCCGCGACCGAACTGCACGTGCACCCGAACACCGTGGACTACCGGCTGCGGCGGGTGGCCGAGCTGACCGGGCTCGACCCCACCCGGATCGAGCACGTCACCCTGCTCACGGCCGCTCTGGCGGCCAGGTCAGCCACCGGTCAGCGGCAGGACCGGCCGTGAGCAGTCCGGCGCCCGCGCGCTCGGCGGGTCGAGCGCGTTGAGGACCTCCCGCAACGCCACGTGGTCGAAAGCCAGTGCCAGGTGGTCGACGAAGTCGTTGACGCACAGGTCCTGCACGACGACGTTGCGACCGCCGTCGAGGAACTGCGACCGGTACGGCGTGACGATGCCGTCGTACCGGGTGGCGATCGTCGTGTACCGCACGCCCGGCACGGTGTCGGGAGTGCTGTTCATCAGCTCCATGAACGGCGAGCCGCGCAGTTGTTGCAGCGCGGCGGGATCGGTGGCGTCCACCAGCCCGCGCAGCGCCGGGAACACCTGCAGCAGCGACCAGATCCACCGGTCGAGGCCCGCGGCGTCCGACCCGTGGCTCGTCGGCGCGAGCCCGACGACGTCGTGCACCTTCGCCGCGCCACCGAGGAACTTCACGTAGTACTGCGCGAGCAGGCCGCCCTGCGAGTGACCGACCAGGTCCACTTCGGACGCTCCGGTCGCCATCCGCACCCGCTCCACGAACTCGGCCAGTTCGAGCCCCGACTCCTCGATCGGTTCGGTGCCACCGACCTGGCCGGACCGCAGGCCGCCGTAGTTCAGCGCGAAGACGCAGTAGCCGTTGTTCTTCAGCAACGGCGCCAAGGCGTTCCAGTTGAGCGTCATGTTCACGTGCGTGCCGTGCAGCAGCACGACCGGCCTCTTCGTGCTGTGACAGCTCCACTCGTTGGCCCCCGGAGGTGCGGCACCCGGTTCCGAGATCGTCATCGCCACGGCGGGCAGCGAGTTGTAGGTGACCGGCAGCGGGGTCGTCGCGACGAGCCCCGCCGCAAGCAGCAAACCGATCACCGCACGGCCTGGGCGACTGCCTTGCCGAACGCCGCCATGCCCGCCGCGTTCGGGTGCAACGGCGCCGCGATCGTCGTCGGGACCAGGCCCTCCAGGTACCGGTCGGCGGGCTTGGCGCACGTGTCGTGCCCGACGCTGACGGCCGCGAGGTCGACGTAGGTCGCACCGCGCTTCTCGGCCTCGGCCTTGGCCGTCGCGCTGAGCAGGTTCACCGATCCCTGCAGGTAGTCGGCGTCGCGGGCCCAGATCGGCTGGACCGGGTAGCAGCCGCCGGGCCGGATGTAGGTGCCGTAGCCGGTGACGAGGACCTTCGCGTGCGGTGCCCGCCGCTTGACCTCGTCGAGGGCCGCGCCGAACTCCGGTGCCCACTGGGCGATGGCCGCGGCGACCTGGTCACCGCCGGCCGTGAGCCGTGCCTTGCAGGAGAGCCCGACGGGTTCCGGCAGGAGGTTGATGCAGCCGAGCGCGGTCTGCACGAGCCCCACGTCGTTGCCGCCGATGGTGATCGACACCAGGTCCGTGGTGGACTTCAGCGCGTCGTACTGCGGCGCCACGAACCCGAACTGCCGCCCGGCGAAGTCTTCCGTCTTCGCCCCGGAACAGGTGACGTCGGTGAGCTTCGCGTTCAGGAGCTTCGCGGCGACCTGCGGGTAGTTGTCGTTGCTGCTGCGCAGGCACCACAGCGCAGGGTCCTGGTTCGGGATCAGCGGCCCGGCCGCCGCCGAGTCCCCCAACGCCACGTAGTCGAGCGTGTCCGCCTGTGCGGTGCTTGTTCCGGCGACCAACATCGCCACGACAGCCAACCCGGCCACGATTCGCATCCAGTCCTCCAACGTCGTTGTCAGGTCAGCTCATCGTGGTGGCTCAGGTCACTGACGCGGGTAGGACTCTGCCCAGAGTCATCCGGTCGTGTTTGTGACCGATCACAATGGGCCCCGTGACTCCTCCCGATCTCCTCTCGCTGGCCGCGCAGTCGTGCGTGGACGCCGCCGCCCTGCTGCGCTCCGTCGAGGTCGACGTGTCCGCCAAGGGCGACTTCGACCAGGTCAGCAACGCCGACGTCGAGGTCGAGGCGTTCCTGCGGGCCGCGCTCATGTCCGGCGCGCCCGGCTCGGCGGTCGTCGGCGAGGAACTGGGGTCGGCCACGGCCGCGGTCACCTGGTTCGTCGACCCCATCGACGGCACGCGGAACTTCGTGCGCGGCCTGCCCCTGTCGTGCATCTCGGTGGCCGCGGCCGTGGACGGCGTGCTGGTGGCCGGCTGCGTGCTCGACCCGTTCCGCGACGAACTCTTCACCGCGGCTCACGGCGTGCCGTTCAGCGTCCGGTCGACCGGCCTGGTGATCACTCCCGCCGAGAGCCCGCGCCCTCTGGTGCTGACCGACATCCCGCTGCCCGGCAGCCCTTACTCGGGCGAGATGGAACTGCTGGCCGAGCTGATGGAGATCGCGGACGTGCGCCGCGTCTACTCGACGGCCCTGTCGCTCGCCTGGGTGGCGGCGGGCCGGGCGGACGCCGTGGCGAACATCGGCGTGTTCCCCTGGGACACGGCGGCAGGTGCGGTGCTGGTCCGTGAGGCGGGAGGCCGGTTCGTGGAGATCGCGGCCAACGCGTTCGCGGCGGGCCGGGGTGAGATCGTCGACTGGTTGGCTTCGGGCGTGAAGGGCATCGTCTCGTGATCGATCTCAGCGGCAAGGTAGTGCTGGTCACCGGCAGCCACGGCACCATCGGCGCCGGCATCGTCCGCCGCTTCACCGCCGCGGGCGCCCAGGTCGTGCACCACACCGGCACGGACGACGGCGACCTGCGCACGTCGGCCCAGCGCGTGGTCGAAGAGGCCTTCGGTCAGCACGGCAGGCTGGACGCGGTCGTGAACAACGCCGGCATCCAGCCCGTGGAACCGTTGCCCGACATGACGTCCGCGCAATGGCAGTCCGTGATGGACATCAACCTGATGGCACCGTTCGCCGTCACCCAGGCCGCGGTGGCACACCTACCGGCAGGCGGCTCGGTCACGCACATCGCGTCGATCGAGGGCACACACCCCGCCCCCGGCCACGCCCACTACGCCGTGTCGAAGGCGGGCCTGATCATGCACGCCCGCGCCGCCGCGCTGGAGTACGGCGGGCGCGGCATCCGCGTGAACACGGTGTCGCCCGGCCTGATCACGCGGCCGGGCATCGCGGAGCAGTGGCCTTCCGGTGTGGCGCGGTGGGAGGCCGCCGCGCCGTTGGGCCGCCTCGGGACGCCGGAGGACGTCGGGGACGCGTGCGTGTTCCTGGCTTCGGACATGGCCCGGTGGATCACCGGGCACGACCTGGTGGTGGACGGAGGCGTGACGGCCCGCCCGACCTGGTGACCCACCGGTCGGGCACCAACGGCCGAGCAACCCAGGCGCACAGGTACAGCCAAACCCCGCCGAACAGCACGACCAGGGCGATCCCCCAGCCCGCGGAGGGCCGCTCCGGCGTCACCTCGCCACGCCGGAACTCACGCACCACCACCGGTTCGCCGACGAGGTGAGAGGCGAGGAACCCGCGCACCGTCGCGACCGTGGCACCACCGCCGACCTTGTACTGCACCCTGGCCCGGCACTCGGAAACGAACCCGAAACCGCGCCATGTCACAGGCCCGTACTCCTGGCACGACAACGCCGTGACGGTGAGGTCGGCGTCCGCGATCTCGACCTTGTCCCAGAAGTGGGTGAAGATCGTCGCCCCGAGCAGGTAGCCGAGCACGGGCATGATCAGGAACGCGAAGACGCGGCGCAGGGCGTCCGGAACTGCCACGGCGCCAACGTTAGCGTCACTCGCCGACGAGGTACCGGTAGGACACCGGCGTCAGGTTGGGCTCCACGATCTTCCACGGGTGGACGACCCGCAACTCGCCACCCGAGGCAGCGGGCGGCGTGACCGAGTGGTCGAGCACGATGCGGCTGACGATCACCAGCATGGTGCGCGGGTACTCGCGCAGGTGGAGCTCGACCTCGTTGCGCGTCAGCATGATCTCGGAGGTGTCCGTCCACTTCGTCGTGGTGCCCTTGACCTCGACGTACAGATGCTCCTCGCCGCGCCGGGCATCGAGGTCGTACGACCTGGTGGCACCGACGTCCTTGACCGAGTACCCCTGCGCCACGAGGTGCTGCATGGCCAGATCGACGGCACGCCGTTCGATCGCGATCCGCTCGCCCGCGTCGAACCTGAGTCCCTGCCCCCGCCGGGCCTTTCCCGCCGACCGTCCAGCCTCGACCTCCGCATCGGCGATCTCCGGAGCGGGGTCGCCTGGGGGAAGATCGACAGCTAGGTCCAGGATCTCGTACAGCTCGCTGAGAACGGAGCCGAGGAAGAGCAGATCGGCGGCGAGCACCTCGTCAGAAGGCAACTCCTCCAACGAGTACTCGAACGCCACGACGGTGCCGTTCTCGTACGCAGGCCCCAACTTCCGTCCGCGCGCCTTGAGCTCGATCACCGTGACCAGATCCGGACGTACATCCAACCGTACCTTGAGCATGTCCCGCGCCCAGCGCGCTCGCTGCAGCAGCTCCTGCTTCGGACGAGCGGGGAACTCGGTGTTCTCCCAACGCGTCGCGCCCTGCATCAACGACAGGTAGACGCGTTCACTCTGCGCCCCGAACAGGTAGACGACGTACCACCCGATGGTCGCCGACTGCGAGCGAGCGAGCGAATGCACCCGTGCCCAGGGGATCTCGGCCTTGCCACCCGTGGCGTCCTTCGCCTGCACCCCCCAGTCGATCTCGACAGGCGCCGCACGCCTGAGCGCGGGCAACTGCTCTCGCAGCCAGTTCGCCACGCCGTGCCGAACCAGCCGGCCGCGCTTCTCCATTGCGGGCGTGTTCTTGGAGGTCCACTCGCGCTGGAGCAGCAGGACATCGCGCAGGAGCTCACGCATGGGGAACGGGCCACCACCCTCACGACACGAGGCCGCATGTTGCACAATCGGTAACCACAAGATCGCACGTAACCCATATGCGTGTTACCCATCAGGGTGACAGTTGCACTCGAGCCCACAGCAGCTCTGTCGTCATCCTCGTCATTCCATGGCACTTGTGATCACCAACACAGGTGCTGACAGCGGCGGCTCGGCACCACTTCGGCACGACGACTGCCGAAAAGCTGGCGCGAACGAGCGGTCACGAGGAGTCACAAGATCATCGCCTGATAGCGTTTTTGCAGGTCAGACTATGATCCATACAGGTGAACGTTGGTGCCCCCGACGGGATTCGAACCCGTACTGTGATCCTTTTAAGGGACCTGCCTCTACCGATTGGGCTACGGGGGCGCGGTGAGCCTAGGCCTTGATCGTCGGCTTGTGTGAGCGGATGGTCGTTTCTCGCCCGAGCGGCCCAGCGAATTGGACTAGAGCGAGCATCCGGCTAAGCGTCGAACGGTCCCGGACATCAGCGTGCCCTCCCCGCGCCGAGCAGCTCCTTGAAGCGGAGCGCCACCCAGTCGTGCACGGCCGTGGAGACGCTGTTGTCGCCTGCCCTGTGTTCGAACCAGCGCCAGTCGCAGTTGACGTTGATCTCCAGGAACACGTGGTCACCGCCGGTCACGAGCAGGTCGAACGCCGCCACCTGGACGCGCCAGTGACGGGCCAGCGCCAGGAGCTTGTCCGAGAGGGACGCGGGGACCGTGGTCGGCGTGACGCGGACCGCGTCGGGGTCCACCCAGAGTTGGGCCGGGTCCAGCTTGTCCACCTGGTAGGCCAGGCACTGCTCGCCTACGACGAACACGCGGAGTTCCGTCTCGGAGGGCACGTACTCCTGGACGATCACCGGTGCCGGCTCTGGGGCGTCGGAGGCGCGGGAGGTTTCCAGCGGGCGTGGGAACAGGCCGTGTTGTACGCCTGGGCGTGGTTCCAGGAGGTGTCTGCCCGCCGTTTTGACGATGCAGGCGCCGCCTCCTGGGCGGGTTCGGCCTGGGCGGGTCGTCACGGCCGTGCGCGGTACTCGCAGGCCGAAGGTGGACGCGTCGGAGAGCTGCGTCAGGCGGTCCAGGTGCGTCGAGAAGCGGGACGGGTTCACATGCGCCCAGTCGGAGCGTGAGGACAGCCAGTTGGCCACTGAGGCCCACTGGTCGACCGCGTAGGCGCCGGCCAGAGTGCCTGGTTCCACTGGGACGGCGGAGAGCTCGAAGTGGCGGCGCCAGACCAGCAGGGGGCGCAGCAGCCAGCGGTCCAGTTCGACCAGGGGCTGGTCGGTGTAGACCGTGAGGGGCAGGTCGACGCAGCGGTCGGCGTCGATCCTCGCCATGCGGATGCCGCGCTCCGCCAGGGCGATGGAGAGTTCGTTCATCTCCATGTCGGCGGCGCGGGCCAGCACGAGCACGCAGGGTTGCGGGTTGCCGTCGCCCTCGTCGACCATGCCGAGGCGGTGAACCTGTTCCTGGAAGTCCAGACACTTGGGCGGGGAGCGGAAGAGGTATTCCTGACCCTGCAGCAGCAGTGGTCTGGCAGCCTCGGACGGGGCACCTGGCACCCGCCCGTCAGCCGACCTGCTCAATCGTCCTTCTTGCTGCGGAAAACTTGCCCCGCCTGCGCGTACTCTGCGGCGTACTGCGCCAACGCGGGGTCCTCGATCTCACCGCGACGAAGCTGTGCGGCCAGCTCCTCGAGAGACATCGGGATCACCTCTCTCCCCACATGGCGAATCACGCATTCAGGTGATGCACCAGCCGTAGTCTCCGAAACACGTAACGCAATGTCAAGACGACCCTCGGAGCTTACTCCGATTGGGCGCTCAAGTTCCGCCCTCAGGTCAGACGAGTGCCCCGAACGAGGAGATCGTCCGGGGCACGACGTCACTCACAGAGAGTTAAGACTAGGACTGCACTGCGCGATCGAAGTCCGACTTCGGGTCGTTGATCTGGCCCAGGGCGACGATCTCGCGGCCGTAGAACAGCGCCTGCGTCCAGTCCATCAGCACGCGGAGCTTGCGGTTCACGGTCGGCATGAACATCACGTGGTAGCTGCGGTGCATGAACCACGCCGGCACGCCCTTGAAGCGCAGGCCGAACACGTCCGCCACGCCCTTGTAGAGGCCGAGGCCCGCGACCGAGCCGAGGTACTTGTGGAAGTAGTCCTTCGGCTTCTGGCCGCGCAGCGACGCGACGATGTTCTTCGCCAGCAGCTTCGACTGGCGGATGGCGTGCTGCGCGTTCGGCACGCACGTCGCCGTCGGGTCCTCCTCGGTGCGCGAGAGGTCCGGCACCGCGGAGCAGTCACCGGCGGCCCACACGCCTTCGAGGCCCTGCACCTGCATGGCGGCGGTGCACCGGACGCGGCCGCGCTCGTCGAGCGGGAGGTCCGTGTTGCGCAGCACCGGGTTCGCCTTCATGCCGGCGGTCCAGATGATCGTGTCCGAGTCGAACTCGGTGCCGTCGTCGAGGATGACGTGACCGCCCTCGAGCGACTTCACGCGGGTGTCGAGGTAGATCTTCATGCCGCGCTTCTCCAGCGCCTCGACGGTCCACGCGCCGAGCTTGGCGGACACCTCGGGCATGATCCGCCCGGCGGCCTCGACCAGGACCCAGTTCATCTCTTCGGGCTTGATGCCCTCGTAGTACCGAAGCGCATACCGCGTCATGTCCTCGAGCTCGGCGAGCGTCTCGATGCCCGCGAAGCCACCACCGATGACGACGAAGCTCAGGAGCTTCTTGCGCAGGTCCGCGTTGTTCGTGCTCGCTGCCTGGTCCAGGCGCGACAGCACGTGGTTGCGGACGTAGATCGCCTCGCCGATCGTCTTCATGCCGATGCCGACCTCGGCCAGGCCGGGGATCGGGAGCGTGCGTGAGATCGCACCCAGCGCGGAGACGAGCACGTCGTACTCGATCTCCTCGACGTGACCGTCCGACAGCTCGGTGGTCACGATCTTGCGCGCGTGCTCGATCTTCGTGACGCGGCCGGTGACGACGTGGCAGCGCTTGAGCACCTTGCGCAGTGGAGCGACGACGTGGCGCGGCTCGATCGAGCCGGCCGCCGCCTCAGGCAGGAAGGGCTGGTAGGTCATGTGCGGCTGCGGGTCGATTACCGTCACGGACGCCTCACCGGAGCGCAGTTTCTTCTGCAGTCCGAGAGCCGTGTACATCCCGACGTACCCACCGCCGACAATGACAATCCGAGTGGGGTGCGACTTCACAGCAGCCATACACACATGGTCGCACCAGGACCCCCTTTTTCGCGCGTCCGAAGGGGCCGTTGTGACTACCGTCGCCGGGTGATGCGGGACACGATCGCGGCTGACCTGCGCCTCCACCCGAAGTCGAGGTGTTCTGCCTGAGAGAGTCGATTCAGATCCTCAGCGCGATGACCCCGATCACGACCGTCAGAGCGCCCAGTCCGAGCACTTCCACGAGCCCGACGCCGGTACCCGATGGGACGAACGCGGCGAAGGCCGTGACGGCGAATGTGATCACTTGGACAATGGCGAACCGGCGCGCTGGTGCTTTCAGCGCAGCGGGCTCGATCCTCGTTTTCACCGGAACGACCGCGGCGAGCGCGGACGTCACGTGAATGAGGTGCAGCGCCGGAATCAGGACCAGCACCGCGAGCCGCAACGGGTGGCCGTCGGCGAACGCCGTCGCCACCGCCGCGTAGCCGATCAGCAACGCCGCCCCGGCGCTCCCCGGCATCAACGCGGTGAGCACCGTCAGCACGGTGACGATCACCAGCGGCGCGATCGACGAGGACTCCAGGTGCAGGACCAGCGCCACGGGCAACGCCGCGAGCACGATCGCCAGACGCATCAGCATTCGCGCGTCACCGCCACCCCGTGCTCGGCCATGCGCCGCAGCCGCAGCCGGTGCTCCGCGGCGATCATCTCGGCCGCGACCTCACCCCAAGGCGTCTCCGCGTCGGGTACCAGCGGCATCGGCAGCGTGTTGATCGCCAGCACGACGTGCCCGTGCTTGCGCGTCTGCACGGCCAGCTCCGCGACGTCGTCGTCGAGGAACGGCGACAGCAGCACGACCACGCTCCCGTGCGGCAGCCTGCGCAACGCCACCCGCGACGACCACCCGGCGGCCTGCACGCACACGACGAGCTGCGTGCGGATGCGCATCAGGTGCCGCCGCCCGACGCCGGAACGCACGTTGAGCTGCGGCCGGGACAGGTCCGTCAACGCCACCCGGTCGCCCTGCCGCAGGTAGCCCGCGGCCATCGACGCCGCCAGCCGCACCGCCCGGTCGAGGCTGCCGCCGGGCCGCGTCGTCGCCCCGTAGTGGGGAGAGGCCCAGTCCGCCACGTCCACGCCGACGTCCGCGCGCGTGTCCAGGGCCAGCACGATCTCCGCGTCGGCCTCGGCGTGCCGTTCGCGGACGTGCACGGTGCCGGTGCGGGTCGTGACGCGCCAGTCGATGCGCTTGAGCCTGTCCCCCGGCTGGAACGCCCTGATGTCGCGCAGTTCGGTCGAGTCGCCGGCGCGGGGCGAGCGGTGGATGCCGACCAGCCCGGCGGGCCGGGGCGGCAACGGCCCGGACGGGTGGTGCTCGACAGGCGGCAGGATCGTGCGGACGTGCTCGACGCCGACGATCGGCCCGTAGACGTGCATGCCGTCCGGCCCGGCGAACAGGTGGTCCAAGCGCAGGTCGACGCCGGGACCCCACGCGTCGCGCCGGATCTCGACCGGCAGGTCGGGCGAGTGCGCCGGCACCGCGCGGGCGCCACCCGGCAGCTTGACGACCGCGATCTCCGCGTCCGCGCCGTCGAGGTGCGCGACGGTGTGCACGACACCCATGCCCGCCCCGCGCGGCACGGGATGGACGTCGACCTTCGGTGTGCCACGGGGTTTGTGGGTGAGCAGCACGGACAGGACCAGCGGCACGCCGAACAGCACCAGTTCGACCTGGTGCAGGAACATCCCGCCGACGACGAGCCCGACGCCCAGCCAGACGGCGCGCGAGTACGCGTCCGTCGGGTGCCAGTGCGCGCCGTGCGACTGGGCGAACGCCTCCCTGATCTTGTCCGCCCTGCTCATGAGCTGGGCGGGCCCGGAACCTTGCCGAGCAGCTCGGTGACGACCTGCACACCGTTCACGCCGGACGTCCACGTCTCGGGCTTCATCACGAGCCGATGCGCCAGCACGGAGACAGCGCACTCCTTGACGTCCTCGGGCGTCACGTACGCACGATCGTCCAAAGTGGCCAGTGCGCGGGCGACGAGAACGAGCCCCTGGGCGCCGCGGGGCGACGCGCCGACCTCGACCGAGGAGTGGTTGCGCGTGGCGACCGCCAGGTCGACGCAGTACCGCAGCAGGTCGTCGTCCACTGTGGTCCTTTCGAGCTCGGCCTGCAGCTCGGCCAGCCTGCCCGGGGCGAGCACCGGCGCCACCTCGGCGTCCTCCCGCTGCCGCGCGAGCCGGCGGCGCAGGACCTCGACCTCCTCCTCCGGCGGCGGGTACCCGATGTCGAGCCGCACGAGGAACCGGTCGAGCTGCGCCTCGGGCAACGGGTAGGTGCCCTCGTACTCGACGGGGTTCGAGGTCGCGAGCACGTGGAACGGCCTGGGCAGCGGGAACGTGCGCCCCTCGACCGTCACCTGCCGCTCCTGCATGGCCTCCAGCAACGCGGACTGCGTCTTCGGCGGCGTGCGGTTGATCTCGTCGGCCAGCAGCAGCCCGGCGAACACCGGGCCCTGGTGGAACTCGAACTCGCGGCTGCCGGGGTCGTAGAGGAACGACCCGGTGACGTCCGCGGGCAGCAGGTCCGGTGTGCACTGCAAGCGGCGGAAGTCGAGGCTGAGCGCC
Source organism: Lentzea californiensis (assembly GCF_024648825.1). GTDB lineage: Bacteria > Actinomycetota > Actinomycetes > Mycobacteriales > Pseudonocardiaceae > Lentzea > Lentzea californiensis. The sequence goes on along the minus strand of NZ_JANBBE010000001.1, from coordinate 1,776,828 downwards.
TGCGCGAGCGAGCGTGCGATCAGCGTCTTGCCCAGGCCCGGTACGTCCTCCAGCAGCACGTGCCCTCCCGCCAGCACGGCCGCGAGCGCGAGCCGCAGCGTCCGCGTGCGTCCCACGACGACCTGGCCGATCTCGTCGAGGACCGCCTTGGCCTCAAGCGTTATGGTCACTCGACCCTCCTGAGCCTCTCCGCGAGTTGTTTCGGATCCGGCATCTCGGACGCCTCGATCCCCAGTCGTGCGAACCGGGCGCGGAACCGTTCCTGGTAGCGCCTCGGGTCCTCCGCCGCCTCGGTGAGCCTGCTCGCGAGCGTGCTGGCGACTGCGGTGCTGATCGAACCGGGTGGCGGCGGTGCCGAACTCCAGACGATGTCGGTGGCCCGCGGCAGCCTCGTGACCAGCACGCCGAACGCAGTGGGCGGCACTGCCAGCGCCGCGGCCCACGCCGGCGGGGCGCCGAGCAGCCAGATCACGACGCCGATGACCACTCCGGCCGCCAGTGCCAGCGCGGTCTTCATGCGAGCTCCCGGACGATGCGGCTCAGCTCTTGCCGTGCCTGCTCGGCCTGCGCGGCCGTCACGTCCTCGTGCCCGAACCGCGCGCGTTGGTAGAGGTCCTTGAGCACCACGGCGTCCACGCCGAGCTTCTCGGTGAACTCGGTGGGCGTCTGGTGCGGCAGGCGTTCCTCGGCGGCTTCGAGCGCGAGCCAGGCGGCGATCACGGCGTCGCGCGGCGGCCGGTTCGGGTGCTCGGTGAACTGCTGCAACGCCTTCTCGACGCGCGCCACCACCGCGGGCTCCCCGAACTCGGCGCCCTCGATCTCCACTCCCCGCACGCCTCGGCGGCGGCGCCAGCGGGGCAGCTCGAAGGCCAGGACGATCCCGATCAGTCCGAACAGGACGAGCGCGGCGAGCAGGACCAGGTACACGGTGAGCGGCACGGCGAACACGCCAGGCAGCTCGTTGGGCAGCGAGACGTCCAGCTGAGGCGCCCTGTCCTGCGGCGGTGGGCGGTCGTCGAGGCGGTTGACGAACGTGACCGGCGACGTGCCACTGGCAGCGACGACGACGATCAGCAACGCCGCCACCGCCGCCCCTGCGCGCCACCACTTCATGCCGGTCAGCCTCGCACGGGTCGGCGGGGTTCGGATGATCCTCCGGTCAACTCGCTAGCCGAACGACTCGGCGGGCACCAGGCCGTCGAGGAACGTCCGGAGGTCGGGGGCCAGCGGCAGCTCCCACTCGTCGTCGGCGTCGAGCCACACGACCGACGGCTCACCGGTCGCCCCGCACGTCCGGTAGTCCAGCGCGATCCACCAGTGGCCGTCCCCGGTCAGCAGCACCACGGGCGACGGCAGCCCCCACTCCCGCACCAGATAGGGCGTGTCGAGCAACGACGTGGTGCGCTCCGCCGTCCCGATGCCCATCAGGCTGTCGAACGGCGCGTGGTCCGGCGCCCACGACGTCGGCTCGCTCGTCGGGAACGCGGACCGCGCGGCCACGACGCCGCCGCCGTTCTGCACGCGCAGCAGCTCCAGCAGTGCCTCCGGCAGCCGCACGCCCAGCACCGCCTCGGCCTCGCGGACGGCGTCATCGGTGAGCGGTGCCTGCATGCCGTAGCTGTCCTCGGTCCAGAACTCCACGCGGCGGATCCTAAGTGGAACCCATCGCCCGTTTCAGCACGTCCTGCAGCATCTCCTGGGTCAGCCTGCCGGTGTAGGTGTTGTGCGGGGACACGTGGTAGCACCCGAACACCCGCAGCCCGCCCATCTCGACCTCCACGCCGTGCCCGAACTTCGGCCGCTCCGGCCCCAGCAGCGGCAGGAACGCCTTCCACCCGAACCCGCCGAGCACCATGACCGACCGCAGGTTCGGCATCAGCGAGATCTCCTCGCGCAGGAACGGCGAGCACCGGTCCCGTTCCTCGGCGGTCGGCTTGTTCTCCGGCGGTGCGCACCGCACGGGCGAGGCCATGCGCACGCCGTACAGCTCCATGCCGTCGTCCCGGGCCCACGCGGTGGGCTGTGAGGCCAGGCCGACCTCGTACAACGCCCGGTAGAGGAAGTCACCCGAGGCGTCGCCGGTGAACATTCGCCCGGTGCGGTTTCCGCCGTGCGCGGCGGGTGCGAGGCCCACGATGAGCAGCGAGGCGTCCATCGGACCGAAGCCCGGGACGGGTTTGCCCCAGTAGTCCCAATCCATGAACGCCGCGCGCTTCACCGTCGCCGCTGTCTCGCGCCACGCGACCAGGCGCGGGCACGCTCGGCAGGCCGTTATTCGATCGTCGAGTTCCGTAGTGTTGCTCCCATGTCCGAGGAGAAGACCGAAGAGAAGCCCGAGTCTCCCGCTGATGATCTGGTCACCACCCAGCACAGCATCGTCGTCAAGGGCCGCGAACTGAACTACACCGCCACCACCGGGCGGATCGTGCTCAAGGAAGAAGTGCTCAAGGACGGCGTGTTCGAGGGCCACAAGCCCAAGGCCGAGGTGTTCGTGACCACCTACACGCTCGACGGCGCGGACCCGCTGAAGCGGCCCGTGACGTTCGCGTTCAACGGCGGACCGGGTTCCGCGAGCGTGTGGCTGCACATGGGGCTCCTCGGGCCCCGCCGCGTCCTCAGTGGCGACGTCGGCGACCTCACCGCCCCGCCGTACGGGATCGCGGACAACGAGGAGAGCCTGCTCGCCGAGAGCGACCTCGTGTTCATCGACCCGGTGTCCACCGGGTACTCGCGGGCCGCGAAGGGCGAGAAGCCCGGCAGCTACCACGGCTACCAGCCCGACATCGAGTCCATCGCCGAGGTCATCCGGCTCTGGACCTCGCGCAACGGCCGCTGGATGTCGCCGAAGTTCCTCTGCGGCGAGTCCTACGGCACGCTCCGCGCGGCCGGTCTCGCCGAGCACCTGCAGAAGAAGTACGGCATGTACCTCAACGGGCTCATGCTGATCTCGTCGGTGCTGGACTTCGCGACGCTGGAGTTCAACGAGGGCCACGACCTGGCCTACACGCTCTTCCTGCCGACGTACGCGGCCATCGCCAACTACCACGGCCTGCACGGCGACCGTCCGCTCAAGGAGGTGCTCGCCGAGGCCGAGGAGTTCGCGGTCCGCGACTACCCCTACGCCCTCGCCCGCGGCAACCGGCTCAGCGACGCCGAACGCGCCGCGACGATCGAGAAGCTCGCCCGGCTCACCGGCCTGTCCGAGGAGTACGTGGACGCGGTCGACCTGCGCATCGAGCACATCCGGTTCTTCACCGAACTGCTCCGCCGCGACCGCAAGACCGTCGGCCGCATCGACTCCCGCTTCACCGGCTGGGACACCGACTACGGCCGCGAGGGCATCTCCGCGGACCCGTCCATCGACGCGATCCTCGGCCCGTACTCGGCGGTGCTCAACCACTACCTGCACGCCGAGCTCGGCTACTCCAGCGACCTGCCGTACGAGGTCCTCGCGCGAGTCATCGAGAACTGGTCGTACAAGGAGTTCGAGGGCCGCCACGTCACGACGGCGGGCAAGCTCTCGTCGGCGATGCGGGCGAACCCGCACCTCAAGGTCCACGTCGCGTTCGGCTGGTACGACGGTGCCACGCCGTACTTCGCGGCCGAGCACCTCATCGCGCACCTGCAGATCCCGAAGGAGCTCACGGCGAACATCGAGTCGGCCTACTACCCGGCCGGCCACATGATGTACGTCCACGAGCCCAGCAGGGTCCAGCAGTCCGAGGACCTGGCGGCGTTCGTCCGGAACTCCTCCGGCACGTGATCCTCACCCTTTCGGGTGGTTGATGAGGGGAGCTTTCATAAACCTCAGGTTTATGAAAGCTCCCCTCATCCAGCGCACATCCGGAATGTCAGACCTGCCGGGCAGCATGGCCTCCATGGAACGAGGGAGATGGGATCGCGCCGACGGCGAGCTGTGGAAGCACAGCCGGTTCGGCGTGATCAGGGCATCGGTTCTCGAGACCCTCGGCATCAGCCAGACGACGACCTACCGGCAATGCCAGCCTGGCGGCCGGTGGCGTCATCTCCTGCCGGGGGTGGTGCTGCTGTCCAGATCACTGCCGACAGCACGTCAACGGATCGAGGCCGCGCTCGTCTTCGCGAAGCATCAAGCTGTCGTCACGGGACTTCAGGCAGCACGTCTGTACGGCCTTCGGGCCGGACCGGATCCGCAGTTCGTACATGTCCTGATCCCTCACGAAAGCCGCGTGCTCAGCTCAGGATTCGCGGTCTTGGAACGCACGCGGTTTCTTCCTGAGGCGAAGTACCGAGACGGCGTACCGCTTGCTCCGCCAACTCGAGCAGTCCTGGACGGCGTCCGCAGAATCCGGGACCTCGACGCTGTGCGAGCTCTTCTGATCGAAGCAGTTCAAAGTGGCCTGACCGACATAGATCATCTTCATGGTGAACTGAACGTCGGAACGAAGCGTGGAACCGCGTTGCCAAGGCGTGTGCTTGAGGAGATCGACCTAGGTGTGCGGTCGGTCGCAGAGGCTGACTCCTTGGAGATCTGGCACCGAGCCAGTCTTCCAACCCCGCATCGAAACGTCGTCATAGTGGATCATGACGGCAACTACGTGGGCATGCCGGACACGTGGTGCGACGAGGTCGGCCTCGCCTGGGAGATCGACAGCAACGAGTTCCACTACAGCAAAGACGCCTACGCAAGAACCCTGGAGCGCAACTGCAGGTATGCGGCAGCCGGCATCAGCGTGGTCCAGACGCTCCCGTCGCGCCTGCGCAAAAAGCCTGACGCAGTAGTCGCCGAACTACGCGCGGCCTACACGGCAGCGCAGGCACGTCCCCGACCGGCCGTGAACATCAGAAAGGCGGAACCGACATGACCAACCCTGCGGTTGATGAGGGGAGCTTTCATCAACCTGACGTTGATGAAAGCTCCCCTCATCAACGTCAGGTCGGGAGAACCGGGATCCTCGACCTGACCGACGACACCGTCCTGCACGAGCTCTGGACGGTGCAACGGCTGGCGTACGCCGTCGAGGCCGAGCTCATCGGCTTCGACGGCATCCCGCCGCTGCACGAGTCGCTCGACGAGCTCCGCGCCTGCGGCGAGACCTTCCTCGGGCTCTACGACGAGGAAGGTCTCGCGGGCGCGGTGTCCTACCGGCTCGACGGGTCCACAGTGGACATCCACCGGCTCGTCGTGCACCCGCGAGCACACCGCCGCGGCATCGCGTCGAAGTTGCTCGACGCGCTGCCGGACGGGCCGCAGGTCGTCAGCACGGGCACCAGGAACGAGCCCGCGCTCACGCTCTACCGCAGGCGCGGGTTCGTGGAGACCGGCACGCGCGAGGTCGGTCCGGGCGTCTCGCTCACCGACCTCGCCAAGCAATGATCATCTTCCTCAACGGGACGTCCAGCTCCGGCAAGTCGAGCATCGCCGAGCAGCTGTTGCTGGTGCTGGACACCCCGTACTTCCACCTCGGCGTCGACGCCTTCGGTGCCATGCGCGCCGTCGAGCGGACGCTGGAGCTGGACGGCCCCGCGCAGGCCGAGGTCCTGCGCCGCACCAGGGCGGGCTTCCACCGTGCCGTGGCGGGCATGGCGCGGGCCGGCAACGACGTCGTGGTCGACCACCTGCTCAGCGAGCCGTGGCGTCTGCAGGACTGCCTGGAGGTGATGGACGGCCTGGACGTCGTGCTCGTGGGCGTGCACTGCCCTCCAGACGAGCTGGAGAGGCGCGAACGGGCCCGGGGTGACCGGGTGGCCGGGCAGGCCGCCGCGCAGCTGCACAGCGTCCATCAGCACGGGCTTTACGACTTCGAGGTCGACACCGGCGTGAACAGCCCGCATGAGTGCGCGCTGGCGATCAAGGAGTTCCTGGGCCAGGCCTCGGGAACCAGGGCCTTCGACGAGTTGAGGGGCCGTGCCCGTGGGCACGACCCCTCGACCAGCTGAAAACCAGATCAGACGACCGCGCGCTCCTCCGCGAAGTGGCACGCGGCGGGGTGACCGCCGCCCCGCACCACGAGCTCGGGAACCTCGGTCGCGCAGATGTCCTGCGCCTTCCAGCACCGCGTGCGGAACCGGCAGCCCGACGGCGGGTCGATCGGCGAAGGCACGTCACCCGTCAGGCGGATGACGTCGCGCCGGCCGCGCTGGGTCGGGTCCGGCACCGGCACGGCGGACAGCAGCGCCTGCGTGTACGGGTGCATCGGGCGCTCGTAGATCTCTTCCTCGGTGCCGATCTCCACGATCTTGCCGAGGTACATCACCGCGACGCGGTCCGACAGGTGGCGGACCACCGACAGGTCGTGCGCGATGAAGACGTACGAGAGACCCATCTCGGACTGCAGGTCGCCCAGCAGGTTCATGACCTGCGCCTGGATCGAGACGTCCAGGGCGGACACCGGCTCGTCGCACACGATCACCTTGGGCTTCAACGCCAAAGCACGCGCGATGCCGATGCGCTGGCGCTGACCGCCGGAGAACTGGTGCGGGTACCGGTTGATGTGCTCCGGGTTGAGACCCACGGTCTCCAGCAGCTCCTGGACCTTGCGCTGCCGGTCGCCCTTGGGCGCGACCTCGGTGTGGATCTCGTAGGGCTCACCGACGATGTCGCCGACCGTCATGCGCGGGTTCAGCGACGTGTACGGGTCCTGCAGCACGATCTGGATGTCGCGGCGCAGCTTGCGCAGCTCCGCACCCTTCATCGCGAACATGTCGCGGCCCTCGAAGCGCGCCAGGCCCGACGTCGGCGGTTCCAGGCGCATCAGCACCTGGGCCAGCGTGGACTTGCCACAACCCGATTCGCCCACGACGCCCAGGGTCTCGCCCTTGTTCAGCGAGAACGAGACACCGTCGACGGCCTTGACGTGGCCCACGGTGCGCTTGAACAGCACGCCGACGCGGACGGGGAAGTGCTTGACGAGGTTCTCGACCTCGAGGATCGGCTCAGCCACGAGCGACGACCTCCTCCGCGATGTGGCACCGGCTGGTGCGGCCCATGCCGAGGTTGTGCACGGCAGGCACCTCGGTGGGGCAACGGTCGAACGCCCGCGGGCAGCGCGGGTGGAACGGGCATCCCGACGGGATGTTGGTCAGCGACGGCGGCAGGCCCTTGATCGTCTTGAGTTCCTGGCCGCGCAGGTCCACGCGCGGCAGGGACTCCAGCAGCGACTCGGTGTACGGGTGCCCCGGCGCGCGGAACAGCTCGTACACGTCGGCGTGCTCGACGATGCGGCCCGCGTACATGACCGAGATCCGGTCCGCGACGTCGGCGACGACGCCGAGGTCGTGGGTGATCAGGATCATGCCCATCTCGCGTTCCTTCTGGATCTCCGCCAGCAGGTCCATGATCTGGGCCTGCACGGTGACGTCCAGCGCGGTCGTGGGCTCGTCCGCGATCAGCAGCTCCGGGTCGAGGGCCAGCGACATCGCGATCATCGCGCGCTGCCGCATACCGCCGGAGAACTGGTGCGGGTAGTCCGAGACGCGACCCTTGGCGTTCGGGATCTTCACCTGGTCGAGGAGCTCGACCGCCCGCTTGCGGGCGTCCGCCTTGGACATCCCGCGGCGGACCTTGAGCTGCTCCTCGATCTGGAACCCGATGGTGAACACGGGGTTCAGGGCCGACAGCGCGTCCTGGAAGATCATGGCGATGCCCTCGCCACGGACCTGGCGGCGCTCTTCCGCCGACTGCTTGAGCAGGTCCTCACCGCGGAACTTGATCGTGCCGTTGGTGATGAACCCCGGCGGCGTGTCCAGGATGCCCATGATGGTCTGGGCCGTCACGGACTTGCCGGAACCGGATTCGCCCAGCACGGCGAGGGTCTCACCCGCCGAGACGTGGTACGAAACGCCGTTGAGCACCTTCGCGACACCGTCGCGGGTGCGGAATTCCACGTGGAGATCCTCGACCTCCAGCAATGGCTGAGTCACAGGATTCCCCTATCGGGACTTGGGATCGAGGGCGTCACGCACGGCGTCACCGAGCATGACGAAGGCCAGCACGGTGATCGTGACGAAGCCCGCGGGGAACAGCAGCATGTGGGGAGCCGACTGGAAGTAGTCGCGCGACTCGGAGATCATCACGCCCCACGACACCACCGGCGGACGCAGGCCGATGCCGAGGAACGCCAGCGTCGCCTCGGCGCCGATGAAGGCACCCAGGGCGATCGTCGCGTACACCAGCACGGGCGCCACGGTGTTCGGCAGCAGGTGCCGGAACACGATCCGCAGCGGGGACGCGCCGAGGCCGCGGGCGGCCTTGACGTAGTCCTGCTGCTTCGCGACCAGGGTCGCCGAACGCATGATGCGCATGGCCACCGGCCAGGACAGCACGGCGATCGAGAGCACCACCTGCGTGATGATCCGGAAGACGCCGGGGTTCTCCGTGGGCGCGTTGAGCGTCGTCAGGATGACGATCGCGCCGAGCACGAACGGGATGCCGGCGAAGATGTCGCTGAACCGCGACAACAAGCTGTCGATCCACGTCTTCGCGTAGCCGGCGATGATGCCGACGGTCGACCCGATCAGCACGGTCAGCAGCGTCGCGAAGATGCCGACCAGCAGCGACGCGCGAGCACCGTGCATCGCACGGGCGTAGACGTCGTAACCCTGCAGGTCGTAGCCGAACCACGCGTCACCCGAAGGCGACTGCAGCGACTTGTCGAGGTCGGCCGCACGCGGGTCGACCGACGTGAACAGCGTCGGCCAGATCGCCATCAGGACGATGATCGCGATGATCACCAGCGAGATGATGAACGTGGGCTTGCTGCGGAGCTCGCCCCACGCGTCGCTCCAGAGCGAGCGCGGCTTCTTCTGCTTCTGCGACGAGTCGTCGACGTGGCTGAGCTGGTCGACACCTGCCGCCGCGGACGCCTCGAGTCCGGTTCCGCCGGACACGGATCCTGGGTCACTCATAGCGAATCCTCGGGTCGAGAACGGCGTACAGGAGGTCGACGATCAGGCTCATCAGCAGGTAGACGAGGACCAGCAGGGTCACGATGCCCGTGACCATGATGCCTTCCTTCTCCTGGATGCCGCGGAAGATCAGACCGCCGATGCCGTTGATGTTGAAGACGCCCTCGGTGACGATCGCGCCGCCCATGAGGCTGCCGAGGTCGGTGCCGAGGAACGTGATCACCGGGATCAGAGAGTTGCGCAGCAGGTGGATGCCGACGACGCGGCTCTGCGGCTGGCCCTTCGCGATGGCCGTGCGCACGTAGTCCGCGCGCCGGTTCTCGACGATGCTCGACCGGGTCAGCCGGGCCACGTAGGCCATCGAGAGACTGCCGAGCACGAAGCCGGGCAGGATCAGCTCGCCGAACGTCGGATCCGAGCTGACCGAGGTGTCCATCAGGTCGAAGCCCTGCGGGCCGAGGTAGAGCCGCAGCACGAAACCGGTGACGAAGACCGGCAGCGAGATCAGGAACAGGGTCGAGACCAGGACCAGGTTGTCCAGGAAGCCCTGCTTGCGCAGACCGGTGAGGACGCCGGCGACGATGCCGATGACGGCCTCGATGATCAGCGCGATGATGCCCATCTTGAGCGTGATCGGCCACGAGGTGGCGATCTGCTCACCGACGGAGACGCCGTTGAAGGTGGTGCCGAAGTCACCGACGAGCAGGTTGCCCAGGTACTTGAAGTACTGGACGACCAACGGGTCGTTGAGATTGAGCTTCTGGCTCATCTCGGCGATGTAGGCCGGATCACACGGCCGCTGGCCGCACTTGCCCGCGAAGGGGTCCTGCGGAATCGCCCAGACCAGGGCGTAGATCAGAAAAGTGGTCCCCAGGAAGACCGGTATCAGCTGCAGCAGACGGCGCAGCACATAGCGACCCATGAGGTCGGCTCCTTGCGTGGTGGGGGCGCCCAAGGTCCTGACACCGCACCGGCCCCGCGCCCGTAACGCTCGAGGGACGCGGGGCCGGACGGATCAGTCAGAACTCAGGTGTTCGGCAATCAGGCCTTGACGCGGAACGACTCCAGAGCGCCCTGACGCTTGAACGACATCTTGGCGGCGAGCAGGTTCTTGGAACGGCCGCCGATGCCCTTCTCGTTCCAGGTCGGCATGGAGGGCAGGTCCTTGGCGATGATGTCCTCTGCCTGCTGGTAGATCTTGATCGCCTCGTCCTCGTTGGCCGTCTCGTCGGCCTTCTTCAGGAGCGCGTTGACCTCGGGGTTGTCGTAGTTCGAGTCGTTCGACGAACCACCGGTGCGGTACAGCGGGTTGAGGAAGTTCTCGATCGACGGGTAGTCGGCCGACCAGTCCGAACGGCTCATGCCGGTCAGCTGCTTGCCGTCGACGATCTGGCGGAACGCACCGAAGTTGGTGGCACCGACGAACTCGCAGTCAACGCCGAGCGCCTGCTTGATGCTGTTGCAAGCCGCCTCGAGAGGCTCCTTGCGGCCACCGTCCTGGTTGGACTGGATGGTCAGCTTCTTGCCGGTGAAGCCCGACTCGGCGAACAGCTGCTTGGCCTTCTCCGGGTTGTACTTGCAGTACTCGCCGCAGGTGTCCGGGCGGTAGCCCTTGATGCCGGGCGAGACGAAGCTGGTGGACGGCACGTACGAGCCGGCCAGCACGGTCTTCGTGATCTGCTCGCGGTTGATGGCCATCGAGACGGCCTGGCGCAGCTTCACGTTCTTGAACTCGGGGATGTACTGCGGGAACGCGATCGCGCTCTGGCCGAGCAGGTTGGCGTTCACCACGGCGTCACCGAGGTCGGCCTTGTACTTCTCGCCGACCTTGGCCGACGGGGGCAGGGCCTCCATGAAGTCCAGCTTGCCCGCGACCAGGTCCTGGTACGCGGTCTCCTGGGAGGAGTAGATCTTGTAGTCCAAGGTCTTGAAGTGGACCTTGTCCTCGCCCTTGTAGTCGTCGAAGCGCTCCATCTTGATCAGCGCGTTCGGCGTGCGGGAGACGAACTTGAGCGGGCCGTTGCCGATCGGCTTGGCCTCGGCGGCCTTCGGGTCCGCGAAGAACGAGTCGGCCATCGGCGAGAACGGCGTGTAGCCGATCATCGTCGTGAAGACCGAGGTCGGGCCGTTGAGGGTGACCTTGAACTCGTAGTCGCCCACCAGCTCGAGACCGGACATCTTGTCCTTGGCCGGCTTGGCGTTCTCGTCGGCCGGGTGAACGTCCTCGAAGCCCGCGATCGGGGAGAAGAACGATGCCGCCTGCTGCGCGTTCGGCGCGTACGCGGCCCAGTTCCAGGCGTCGACGAAGTTCTTCGCCTTGACCTCGGTGCCGTCGTGGAACTTCCAGCCCTGCTTGAGCTTGATCGTGTAGACCTTCGCGTCACTGGTCGTGATCGAGTCGGCCATCAAGTTGTAGGGCGCGCCGTCTTCGGTCTTGTAACCGACCAGCCGCGAGAACAGCGAGTCGGTGACCTTGCCACCGCCGGCCTCGGTCGTGTTGGCCGGGAACAAGGTGCTCTTGGGCTCGGTGCCGTAGATGGACACCGTGCCGTCCGGGTTGTCCTTGCCATCGGTGGCCGTGTTGCCACCGCCACCGCCGCCGCATGCGCTGAGCGTCATGGCGAGCGCGGTGGGAAGTACCACCCACGCAACCCGTGATCGCGACATCAGTCTCTCCCGCCTTTCCCCGGCGCCGCTCCGCAGATATTGCGTGCGCGCGCCTCCCCGGGAGGTCTCGTCCACCTCCCAAAACGTGAGAGGACGTTAACCGGGGCGTCCAGCAGTACGCGCACTGAAATCGGTCACAAAGTCGTCACGATCACCTCAAGCGCACCTTAATTCGGCGCTAGACCAGCGAAAACGCGATGCCGTCGAGGATGTCGTGCTCGCTGCACACGAGCGTGCGAATTCCCGCGCGATTTTCCAGTTCGTCGGCAATCGCACGCAGTACCACTGCTCCACCGCAGATCACGTCCACTCGACCGGGGTGCATGGGTCCCAGCGAGGCACGCTCATCATGCGTCATGGAGAGGATACGGTCGGTGATTTCACGAACATTGTCAAGTGTGATGCGACTCAGGTGAATATCGTCGCTGTTGTACACCTCCAGCCCCTGGACCAGGGCTGACAATGTCGTAACCGTGCCGGCGACGCCGATCCACGTCTTGGTCTTCTCGACTGGGACGACTTCGAATGCTTCTTTGACCGCCGCACGCGCAAACGCTTCCGCCTGCGCGATTTCGTCCCCGGTGGGCGGATCGGACTTGATGAACCGCTCCGTGAGCCGCACGCAGCCGATGTCCATCGACCTCGCGGCCTCCACGTCCGAGCCCGTGCCGAGGACGAACTCGGTGCTGCCACCACCCAGATCGGTGACGAGGAACGGTCCCTCGTCCGGGTCGAGGTCGGCCACCGCGCCGAGGTAGGACAGCCTCGCCTCCTCGTCCCCGGTGATCACCTCCGCGGGCGCGCCGAGGATCTGCTCGGTCATGCTGAAGAACTCGTCGCGGTTGCGCGCGTCTCGCGTCGCGCTCGTCGCGACCATCCGCGCGGTCTCCACGCCCTTGCGTTGCATCGTGCGCGCGTAGTCGAGGAGGGCTTGCCGAGTGCGCTCGATCGCGTCGGGGTGCAGGCGCCCGGTCGCGTCCACGCCCTGCCCGAGCCGGACGATCTTCATCTCGCGGTGGACGTCCCGCAGCCACGCCGTGCCGTCGTCGCGCTTGGTCACGTCGGCGATCAGCAGCCGGATCGAGTTGGTTCCGCAGTCGATGGCCGCAACGCGCGACATGATCACTCCTCGTCTCGGTGGAGCGGTCAAACCTACGCGTCGCGACCCCGGTGCCCCACTCAGCCGGAACGCGACGCGCGCCACTCGTCCGCGAGCATCGCGTAGACGAACTCGTCGCCCCACTCGCCCTTGAAGATCTCGTTCTGCACGAAGTGCGCCTCGCGGCGGAACCCGAGCCGCTCCATGAGCCGCCACGACGGGTCGTTGCGGGGGTCGCAGCGCCCGATGATCCGGTGCAGGCCCAGGTCGGCGAACCCGAGGCGCAACATCACCTCGGTGGCCTCGCGGGCGAGCCCCTTGCCCTGGTAGGCCGGGTGGAAGATGAAGCCGGTCTCGCCCTGCCGGTTCTCCTCGCTCAGGTAGTTGAGGTTGACCTCGCCGATGACCTTGCCCACCTCCGGCCAGTGCACGGCCAGCACGAGGTAGTCGCCCTCGGCGGCGAGGTGGTCCTGCTCCACCTTCTTCTTCAGCGCCTCCGCGACCTGGTCGCGCTCGCGGGCGTCCCAGTAGAGGTAGCGGGCGACGTCGGGCAGCGACTGGTAGGCGTACAGGTCGTCCAGGTCGGACTCGGTGAAGGGACGCAGGACGAGGCGGTCCGTGGTCAACGGGTGATCGGGTCGCAACACGCTGTGATCCTATGCAACGGGGACTGGTCGGGGAGTGAGAAAGCGAAGACCGGCGGCGCAGACGGCCACCGTGAGCACACCGCAGGCCGTGGCCAGGCCGAACGCCGCCGCGCTGCCCGCGAGGTCCGCGAGCGCGCCCCCCGCGGCCGAGCCCGCCGCCATCCCGAGCGTGACACCGCTGCCCACGACGGCGAACCCCTCGGTGAGGCCGCGCCGGGGCACCAGGGACTCGACGAGCGCACTGCCCACGACGAGCAACGGCGAGATGCCCACGCCGAGCAGCAACACGGCCAGGCACATCGTCCCGACCGACCCGGCGAACAACGCGGGCACGCTGCCGCAGGCCAGCACGGCCGCGGTGAGCAGCAGCCGGCCGGACAGCCCCAGCTGCCAGCGGAGAAGCCCGAACGTGAGCCCGGCGACCATGCTCGCGAACGTCATCAACGCGAGCAGCAACCCGGCCGCACCGGGGTCCTGGTGCTCGCCCGCGAACTTCACGGCCGCGACGTCGATCGCGCCGATCAGGCCACCGGCGGCGAAGTAGACGGCGGTGAGGACCTTCATGCCGTGGATCCGGATGACACCGGTGCGCGGTTCGTCGCGTGCTTCGGCGAACGGTGGCGCGGTGCGCGGTTGTGCGGCCAGGGCGAGTCCGCCGGCCACGGCCAGCACGACCGCGCCGAGCAGGCCCGCGGCCGGCGTGAGCTGCACGGACAACCAGACGACGAGCAACGGCCCGAGGATGTAGATGACCTCGTCGACCACGGCTTCCAGCGCGTAGGCCGCCTGGATCCGGTCGCCCGCCACCACGGCCCACCGCGCGCGGACCAGCGACCCCATCGGGATCGACGTGAGCCCGGCGACGACCGCCGCCGGGAAGTAGGTCCACGCGGGCGCACCCCAGACGACGGCCGCGACGAGCACGCCGACACCGGCCCCGTGCGCGAGCGCCGACCAGACCAGCGTCCGCGACTGGCCGTGCCGGTCGGCCAGCCGGGCGAGGAACGGGCCGCTGACCGCCATCGCGATGCCGAACACCGCCGAGACACCACCGGCCAGCGAGTACGACCCGGTGAGGGCGGACACCATCAGCAGGCAGCCCAGCGTGCGCATGGCCATGGGGAGCCTGCCGACGAAGCCCGCCGTCACGAACGCCGCCGCGCCCGGCAGCGCCAGCAGGGCGCGGTACGTGCGCATCAGCGTTGCCGGCAGCAGCCGTGCACGGCCGACTCCGAGTGGTGCCAGTAGTGCGCGGGGTTCCGCGCTGCCGACGGCGCGTCCGGACGGACTTCCGTCGTGCTCAGCGCCGCGGGTCGCGCGACGCGGAACGGCGCAAGGAGGTCCGGCACGGTGTGCATCATCCCGCCGACCATGACCTGCCGCACCGCCGCGGCCCTGCCGATGTCCCGCAACGGGTCGCCGTCGACGAACACGAGGTCGGCGAGCAGACCGGGGGCGACGGTGCCGAGCCGGTCGGCGAGCCCGAGCACCCGAGCCGCGTCACGGGTGGCCGTGGTGAGCGCCTCGAACGGGGTGAAGCCGTGCTTCACCATCACCCGCAGGTTCTGGTGGTAGCTCACCCCGATGTCGTCGAGCGCGGCGTCGGTGCCGCACGCCACGAGTCCGCCGCCGCGATGCACGCGCAGCAACGCGTCCACGTCACCGGCGGTCCACGCCCGGTACAGCTCCGCCCACGGTGCGGCGGCGTCCTCCGCCTTCTGCAGCAGCCGCTGGTACTCCCAGTCGGGGAACAGCACCTTCGTCCGCTCGTCCTCGATCAGCGACCGGTCCTCCAGGAACAGCTCGCTCGCGAACAGCGTCGTGGACGACATCCACATGCCGCTCGCGACGAACAGGTCGACCGAGTCCTGCGAGGTGCGGCCGGCGCCGTAGCTCAGCGTGCGCGAGTACCCGAGCCGGTTGCCGCCGCCGGTGTGCTCCATCCCGTCGAGACCGGTGATCGCCGCCGGGTAGAGGTAGTGCGAGGTGACCGGAACGCCCTGCCGGTGCGCGCGTTCCACGATCCGCCGCTCCAGTGCGACCGGCATCCTCATGTACGACTTGAGCAGGTCGTACTCGAGGCCCTGGGCGCGGTCGAGCTCGCGCTCCAGCTGCTCGCGGTTCATGGTCGTGCGCATGAAGTTGTAGTAGGCCCTGGTGCCGTCGAGCGCCTCGCCGGTGCCGAAGAACCTCGGTCCCACCTGGGTTCCGGCCGCGAGCGCCTCCCGCGTCTCCACCATCTGGTAGGCCGGGTCGCCGGGGGAACGGCTCGTCGTCACGCCGTACGCGAGCCACGCCCGTCCCTGCCGGTCGCCCCACTGCCGGCCGCGAAGGTGCCAGTGGTTGTGCACGTCGATCATGCCGGGCATGACCGTCAACGCCGACGCGTCGACCACCCGGCCCTTCGCCCTCCCCTGCGGCAGGATCGCGGCGATGCGGTCGCCTTCGAGCACGATGTCGACGTTCTCGCGCAGCTCGGTGCTCTTGCCGTCCCACAACGCGCCCGCGCGCACGACCACCCGGTCGGCGGACCGCTTGGCCTTCCACGTCAGGTCGAGCGGGATCGTCCGCGCCGGGCCGCCGTTCAGGCCGGCGAGCCGCAGCCTGCCGTTGGAGAGGTACAGCACCCGGTCGCCGCTGACCGACACCGAGTCGGTGACCTCGTCGCTCAGGCGCACCGGTTTGCCGGTGATCCGGCCCGCCGCGTCGACGGGCACCTTCCACAGCAGGCTCTCCGCGACCACGACGAGCCAGCCGTCCGTCCACACCGGACCATCGTCGCCGCGGGTGGCGATCGAGCGTTCCGGCGCGATCGGCTGGTAGGTCACGGTGCCGGACGCCAGGTGCGCGGTGAGGACCTGGTTGTGGCCGGACGTGCTGCGACGCGAGTACGGCCTCACCGCGGCGAGCGCGATCGTGCCGCTGTCGGGCGACCACGCCGGCCTGCCGGGCTGGTACATCGCGGGCAGCACCTTGGTGACCGCGCCCGCCTCCCACACCCAGGTCGCGCCGGCCTCGTCCTGGTAGGCGATCCTGCGGCCGTCCGGGGAGACGCGCGGGGTCAGCTGGGCGTTGGGCAGGGAGGTGACCTGCCGTGAGGCGCCGGTGGCCAGGTCGTAGTTCCACAGGTTCGCGGTGCCGGCACGGTCGCTGACGTACACCAGGGACTTGCCGTCCGGGAACCAGTCCGGGTCGCTGTCGAAGTACGCGTCGTCGGTGATCCGGCGGGCCTTGCCGCCCTCGACCGGCAGGAGCCACAACGAGTTCAGCGCGCGGAACACGATGGTCCGGCCGTCCGGGGAGAGCACCGGCCCGGCGATGCCCTTGACCTGCTGGGGCGTCGAGGGGGCGAAGTCGCGCAGCCTGCGCTGGTAGTTCCGCTGCCGCAGCACCGGTGCCGCGACGACGAACGGGATGTCGCTCACCGCGCCGCCGAGCACGCGGCGGCGGATCCCGCCGTTCGTCGCGTACACGATCTCCTCGGCGGACAGCCAGTTCGGCCCGAACGGCGCCACGTCCTCGCCGTCCGCGACCACCGCGCCGTCGACCACCACGGCGGTCCTGGAGCCGCGGGCCTCGACGTACCCGAGCCTGCCGTCGGGTGCGTAGGCAGGCCCGAACACCGTGTCGGCATCGGACTTCCGCACTTCGGCACGTGCGCCCGTGGCGATGTCGGTGGACTCGACCGTCGTGTCGTTGACGACGTAGACGACCTTGCGTCCGTCGGGTGACCACGACGGCTGGGCGTGCTTCTTGTCGCCCTCGGTCAGCACCCGCAGCACGCCGGTCGCGATCTCCAGCAGCCAGACGTGACTTGCGGAGCCGCGGTCGGAGGCGAACGCGACCAGCCTGCCGTCCGGGGAGAACGCGGGCTCCTGGTCGTAGCCGGGACCGTCGGTGAGCCGGCGCAGGCCGGTGCCGTCGGCGTTGATCGTCCACAGGTCGTACGTGCCCTCGCGGAACGACTGGAACACCAGCGACCTGCCGTCGGGCGCCCAGTTCGGCTGCGTCGAGTCCTGCACGTCGTCGGTGAGCCTGCGCGCCCTGCCGCCGCCGATCGGCACCAGCCACAACGAGTTGAGCGCGTCGAACGCGATGGTCCTGCCGTCCGGCGACACGTGCACCCGCGGACTCGTCGACTCGCGCAGCTCGACCAGCTTCGTGCCGGTCTCGTGGTGCGGTGCGGCGGTGGCGGTGCCCGCGGTGAGCCAGATCGCGCCCGCTCCGGCGGCGACCTGGCCGCCCCTGCGGAACACGTCCCGGCGCGAGACACCGGGTGTGTCAGATGTGGACACTCAGATTCTCCTGTGCGCGGTGGTGAAACGGGGATCACCGTGGTGGTCCGGGTGGTTGGTGATGCCGGTGAGGACGCCGGTGTCGCGCATCAGCGCGGCGACGACGTCCACCTGCGGGTCGCCGTGCTCGACGGCGAACCCGCCGCCGGGCCGTGCCAGCCGGGCGGCCAGCGCGATGACGTGCCGCAGGACGAACGTGCCGTCCGAACCGGCGTACATCGCCATCAGCGGCTGGTGCTCGCTCCACTCCGGCAGCATGTCCACGTCCATCGGCACGAACGGCGGGTTGGCGACCACGAGGTCGACGGCGCCGTGCAGGTCGTGGAACAACTCCGGGTCGGTGACGTCTCCCCGCACCAGCCGGATGGCCGTGTCCCCCGCCTCCGCCCGCTGCTTCGCGTTGCGGAGCGCGAAGTCCAGCGCCACGTCGGAGAGTTCGACGGCGTGCACGGTCGCGTCCGGCCGGGCGTGCGCGATGGCCAGTGCCAGCGCGCCGGAACCCGTGCAGAGGTCGACGACCACGGGATCGGAGACCCCGCGCAGACGTTCGAGTCCCCACGCCAGCAACGGTTCCGTGTGCGGGCGGGGCACGAACACCCCCGGCCCGACGGCCACCCGCACCCCGCCGAGCTCGGCCCAGCCGGTGACGTAGGCGAGCGGGATCCGTTCGGCTCGCCGTGCCACCAGCCGGTCCAGCTCCGCTGCCTGCACCGCGTCCAGCTCGGCGTCGGGTTCGAGCACGCCGAGCACGTGTGCCGCGAGCACCTCGGCGTCCGATCGCGGCGCCCACACGCCGGCCGCGGTCAGCTTCCGTTCCGCGTCGGCCAGCGCGTGGGCCAGCGGCCGGGACGTCATCAGCTCCCCGACGCCGTGCGGCTGGCGGCGTAGTAGTCGCGCAGCGCCTTCACCAGGCTCGGGTGGATGCGCGACGAGGCGAGCAGCTCGGGCGGCGGCGTGAACTGCGGGTCGAGCTCGTCGGCCCACCGCTGGTAGGACGCCGTCAGGTTCTTCTCGATGATCACCGGCCAGTCGACCGGCACCTGCCAGTTGTACTCGTAACCGGTCGCCAGCATGTGCGTCACCGCGGTCTCCACCGTCTCCTGGCGGGTGGCGGTCTGGATGGGCGAACGCACGGGCTGGAACACGTCCAGGTCGTGCGCGGGCTTCTCACCGAGGATGCGGGCCGTCATCTCACCGGCCAGCAACGGCGACAGGTGCAGACCGTCGCGGTAGGTGCCGGTCATCATCCACAGGCCGTCGAGCTCCGCCTCGCCCAGCAGGGGGAACCCGTCGAGCGCGACCGGCCGGTTGCCGACCTGGATCTTGTCGATCCCGCTGTCCCAGAGGTTGCGGCGGACCTGCTTGTTCACGCAGTCGAGCAGGAACAGCACGTCCCGCATGACCGGGGTGTCGACGGGGTCCGGCGAGATGATGTTCGTCGCGCCCACGTAGACCTTGCCCTGGCTGCGCGGCACGACGTGCAGGCCGCACGCGAACGCCCTGTTCGGCGTGCGGATCACGCTGTCCGGCGAGGTGCCGTCCTCGGTCTTGACCAGCACCGACACGCCGTAGCCCGAGACCAGGCGCGGTACCCGCGGCGCCACGTCCGGCACGGTGTCGAGCAGGTCCTGGGACTTGGCGCCCGCGGCCAGCACCACGTCGGGCGCGCTCAGCCGGGTGCCGGACTCCAGCACGACGCCCTCGACCTTGCCGCTCGCGTACTCGACGCGGGAGGCGAGCTCGGGGATGACCGTGCCGCCGGCCTTGAGGAACGCGTTCTGCAGCTGCAGGAGCAGCGCGTGCGAGTCGACCGCGTGCTCGCCGGGGATGTAGAAGGCGCGCAACGGCCGTGAGCTCGGGTGCGGGTCGAGCCACTCGACGTCCGCGGGGTCGACGTCCTCGAACGGCGCGTCGTAGCGGCGCATCTCGGCGCGGATGGCCTCGAAGTTCGCGTCGTCGATGCCCGGCACGCCGATGGTGTTGAGCATGACGACGGTGCCGTTCGCGGTCCGCACGTCCACGCCGTCGGTCTCGGCGGCGAGCTCCGCCGACCACTCCGGCCACAGCGCGGTGGCCGCGATGTCGAGCTCCAGCTTGGAACGGCCCTCGTCGCTCGCCACCAGCGTGGTGGTGACCTCACCGAAGCAGCCCAGCATCGCGCCCGCCGCGGTCGAGGCGGCGTACGGGCGGTGCGGCTGCCCGAGCAGCGCGACCTTCTGCCCGCGCCGGGCCAGTGTCAGGGCGACGGACGAGCCCAGAGCACCGTTGCCTACGACGACGACGTCGAACACCCTGGTGCCGGTGTTGACGGTTTCATTGGTGCTCAACGGTTTTCACGCCCTCCGGTAGGTGCGGTCAGTCCCAGGACCTGTGCCGCGCTTTCGAGATGTGCCTGCTCGTGCAGTGACGACAGGGCGAACCGGATCAGGCCGGTGCCCCTGGCCACGGTGGGGAAGAACGCGGGCAGGATCAGCAACCCGGCTTCCTTCAGCCGCCGGGCGACGTCGAACGCCTCGTCCTCGGTCGGGTACAGGGCTCCGCGCACGGGTGAGCGCAGGCCCGCGTTGACCAGCTGCCCGCCGGTCAGCTCGTCGAACTGGTCGGTGTTGTGCCACAACCGCTTCTGCAGTGCGGCGACCTCGCCGGTCAGGTGCAGCTTCGCCGCGGCGACGTTGGCGGCCAGCATCGGCAGCATGATGGAGTGCCCGAACACCAGCGGGTTCGCGAACTTCCGCAGCTTCAGCACGTCCGCTTCGGTGGGCACCAGGGCGAAGCCGCCGGAACCGCCGAACGCCTTGGATAGCGAGCCGGCGATGACCACGCGCGGCGGCAGGCGGTCGCCGAGGACCTCGAACGCGTAGCCCGCGCCGCGTTCACCGGCGATCGAGATGCCGTGCGCGTCGTCGACGTAGAGATGGCCGCCGTGCGGTTCCAGCGCCGCGAGGATCCCGGTGACGTCGATCAGGCCGCCCATCGATCCGACACCGTCGACCAGCACGATCGGCGTGCGGCCCTCGCGGGTCTTCAGCGCGGTGGCGAGCGACTCCGGGTCCTGCAGGTCGAACCGGCGGACCGGGCCGATCTGCTCCAGCAGGCCGCGCAGGATCTGCATGGACGCGTGGGCGGTCTTCTCCACCAGGAACAGCGCACCCGCGTCGGCCACCGGGTAGCTCGGCAGCACACCGGTTCCCAGCAGCGGCAGCAGTCCCAGGTGGACGGTGCCGACCGAGGTGAAGGCGACCGGCCGGTTCCCCTGGTAGACCGCGCCGAGCAGCTCTTCCAGCTCACCGAGGTAGTGCGGCCGCATCCGGTTGCGCGACGAGGAGAAGTGGGCGCCGAAGCGCTGCAGCGCCTCCGTCGCGGCCGCGACGAGGTCCGGGTGCTCCTCCAGCCCGAGGTACGAGCAGGAGACGAACTCCACGGCGTCGCCGCCGTCCTGGAGCTGCACGCGTTTGCCCTCGCGGCCGACGATCACGTGCCCGGTCAGGCCTTCGTCGAACGCGCGGTCGAGCGAGTCGGACGTCTTGCCGACCCGGGACTCCACCCAGTTGGCGGGTCGCTGCACCTGCGTCATTTCTCCTCCATCCCCTCGAAGATCCGCTCGCAGAGCGCGCGGTGGTGCGGGAGCCCGTCGCCGAGGAAGCCGCGCAGCTCGTCCAGCAGGTCCGCGAAGGCCGTCTCGTCGCCGTTCTCGACCACGTCGGCGACCCTGCGCATCCCGTTCGCCAGCGCGGTACGTGCCCGGGGCGCATGGGGGTTCGCCGCCTGGACGTCCCAGTAGACCTCCGGCGTGCCGCCCGCGATCCGTGCCAGCAACGCCAGCAGGGTCCGGTGCGGTGGCGGGGCGACGGCGGTCAGTGCGGCGGCGTCGACGTCCAGTTCGGCGAGCCCGAGACCGAACCCGAGCACCGCCGCGTGCGTCAGCGCCTGGGAGGCGGCCGTCAGGCGGTCGTGCTCGGGTGCCGTGACCTCGACGACCCGCGCGCCCCAGGAACCCAGCAGTCGCAGGAAGTCCCTCGCCCGTGGGCCGTCGCGCACCACCACCGCGGCGATCGGGCGACCCCGGACCGGCAACGACGGCGCGAACATCGGGTTGACGCTCACCGCTTCGAGTCCGGTCGCGCGGACGGCCTCCACCACGCCGGACTTCACCGAGAGCGTGTCCACGAGCAGCGTGCCGGGCTTGAGGGACAACGCCTTCACCGCGTCGAGCGCCACCTGTTCCGGCAACGCGACCACCACGACGTCGGCGTCCAGTTCCCGATCCGGTGCGGTGGCGTCGAAACCCGTGGCCAGGTCCAGCACCTCGACCTCACCGGACTCGCGCAGCCGCTCGGCGAAGAGCGAACCCACCGCGCCGGAGCCACCGATGACCGCGTACCTCACCGGTCCTCACCCACGAGCTGGGCCGCGGTCGCGGCGACGGCGGTGAGCATCGCGCGGGACTTGACGACGGTCTCCTCGAACTCCTCCGCCCGGTCCGACAGCGAGACGATCGCACCGCCCACACCGAACGTCACGTGGTCGTCCGTGACGACCAGCGTGCGGATCACGATGTTCAGGTCGGCGGCGCCGGACAGCGAGAACCAGCCGAGCGACCCGGAGTACACGCCCCGCGGCCCTTCCTCCAGCCGGTCGATGATCTCCATCGTGCGCACCTTGGGCGCGCCGGTCATCGAGCCGCCGGGGAACGCCGCGCGCACGCAGTCGACCGCCGACCGGTCCGGCAGCAGCGTGCCGCGGATCGTCGACACCAGCTGGTGCACCGGCGCGTACGTCTCCACCGCGAAGAGATTCGGCGCGTGCACCGACCCGACCTCGCAGACCACGTTCAGGTCGTTGCGGACCAGGTCGACGATCATCAGGTTCTCCGCGCGGTCCTTCTCCCGGCTGAGCAGGTCGAGCCGCAGCGCCTCGTCCTGGGCGGGGGTCGCGCCGCGCGGGCGGGTGCCCTTGATCGGCTTCGACTCCGCCACCCGGTCGGCCCCGATGCTCAGGAACCGCTCCGGCGACGCGCAGAGCACCGCGACACCGGGGAAGTCCAGCAACGCGGCGTACGGCACCGGGCTGATCCGGCGCAGGTGCAGGTAGGTGTGCAGCGGATCGACCCGCGCGTGCACGGTGACCTCGTTGGTCAGGCAGATCTCGTACGACTCGCCGTTGCGGATCTCCTCCAGGCACGCGTCGATGCGCTCGAGGTAGGCCTGCTCGTCGTGGCGCCGGTCGAACGGCACCGGGCCCGACTCCAGCAGCACCGCCGCGTCCGCGGGTTCCGGCGCGGGCAACAGCTCCACCCGCTGGGCCGTCTCCTCCAGCCAGTCGCGGTTCTCCTCGCCCAGCGCCAGCACGTAGGTCGTGCCGGTCCGGTGGTCCAGGACGACCGCGCGGTCGCAGAACAGCAGCGACGCGTCCGGCGTGCCCGCGGAATGTGCGGGCGCGCCACCGGTCTCGGCCTTCAGCTCGTACCCGAGGTAGCCGACGTAACCGAGGTTGAAGTCGAACGGCAGGCCGGGCGTGCTGGTCGAACGCAGCCGCAGCTGTTCGTCGAGGTAGTCGAAGAAGGGCTGGCGCACCAACGAGACCGAGCCGTCGGCGCGCCGCACCTCGACCACGCCGTCGGCCACCCGGTAGGTGACGTGCTCGGCCAGCGGGCCGGACCCGCCGCCCAGGAACGAGAAGCGGGACACGCCGTCGATCACCGCGCTGCTGTCGAGCCAGAACCCGTGCTGCCCGCCGGCGAAGAACTCGCGGTACACCGCCTCCGCGTCCGGCAGCGCCAGTACCTGCCGGACGTGCACCGGCAGTCCGCCGGTCGGTTCCGGCCGGCGGCGTGGCGCGGGCACGTACGGGTCGGCGGCCACAGCGCGTTCGCCCATCACCAGGTCGCGGAAGTTCGCGAGCAGTTCACGGCCGTACTCGCTGCTGATCGACTCCGGGTGGAACTGCACGCCCCAGACGGGCCGCGTGCGGTGCCGGACGGCCATCAGGATCCCGTCCGGGGTCCAGGCGATCGGCTCCAGCTCGCCGGGCAGCGCGGTGACCGTCAGCGAGTGGTAGCGCACCACGTCGAACGGGCTCGGCAGACCGCGCAGGATGTCGACGCCGTCGTGCAGCACCGGCGAGATGCGGCCGTGCATGGGCTCCGGCGCGTAGCCGACCTCACCACCGAACAGGTGCGCGATCCCCTGGTGCCCCAGGCAGACCCCGAGCACCGGCAGTCCTCCGTCGAGGATCGCGCGGGCGCTCACCCCGAAGTCGCGCTCCCGGTCGGGACGGCCGGGCCCCGGCGAGATCACGACGGCGTCGAACTCGGTGAGGCGCAGGTCGGACCACTCGACGTCGTTGCGCACGACGACGGGTGGCTCCCCGTTGACCTCGCCCAGCAGCTGGTGGAGGTTGTAGGTGAACGAGTCGTAGTTGTCGATCAGGATCGTTCGCATCGCGGGCGCCGCTCCTCGACTGCTATTCGGCCGGTGTGTTGCCCATGACCACGTCCTCGACCCGGCAGGTCTCGGTGATGATGAGCTCGTACAGCCGGTGCAGGAAATCCTGGTTGAGGCCGTGCTCGGCGCCGTACTCCGCGGCCCGCTCCTGGACTATTCCAATCCGGTGGGGCTGCATCATCGGCACGCCGTGCTCGAGTTTGTGCTCGGCAATGCGCACGCACACTCCGATGCGGTCGCGCAATGTGTCGAGCAGACGAACGTCAATGGCGTCGAGTTCCGCGCGCAGCTCCTCGAGGCGGTCGACTCCGGTGACCGAATTGACCGTTGACACAATGCACCTCCACGACGTGGTTTTCTCTTTTCGCCCATGCCGGACCCGGCCCGCCGCACAAAAACGGCAAACCTCTGCAGGAGAACGTGCGGTCAGGTCATATTCGCTGGAACAACACCGGCACCTTGCCCCGTGCCGATCTCTCGAATTCCGCGAGTTCCGCCCGTTCGACCGAGAATCCGGCACACCTCGGGCTTATCAGCACTTTGCGCAGCTGGTAGGCGGGCAGCAGGTGTTCTCGCACCAGTTCGGTGGACAGGCCTTGCGGCGTGCGCGGTGACAGCAGCAGCCGCACCTCGTACTTCGACGACTCCCACAGGAACTGGAGCTGCACGTCCTCGGCGTCGGTGATGCCGAGGACCTCCAGAGCCCCGATGAGCTGGTCGGACGAGATCGTCCAGTTGTCCACGTTCATGGACTGCGCGGTCCGCCCGAGCAACGTCAGCAGCCGTGCCGGACTGCCGCACCCGCACGGTTCGGTGGTGAAGTACCCGCGGTCGCCGATGCGGTAGCGCAGCAGCGCCATGCCCGTGTCGGCGAGCGGCGTCACCACGATCTCACCGGCTTGACCAGCGGGAACGTGCTCGCCGGTCTCGCTGTCGACGATCTCGACCAGCACCGCGTCCTCGTGCACGTGGTGGGTCGCTCCGCTCAGGTGGGCGCACTGGTAGCCGATCGGCCCGGTCTCGGTCGTCGAGTAGGCGAGCGAGCGGACGTTCAGCCCCGGCAGCACGGCGTGCACCGCGTCCAGTCTCGCCCGGCCCATCGCCTCGCCGAGGTAGAGCAGGTTCTCGAGCGATCGCAGCTGGTCGGCAGGGGTGGTGGTGATCAGTTCGGTGGCGAACGCCGGCCCCGCGACCAGCGTGTCGATCCCGTGGTCACCGATGGCCGCGGTGATCTCGTGGAACGGCATCGTGCTGCCCAGCGGAAACGTCAGCGTGGGCAGATGTTTGCTCAAATCGTGCACGAAGATGAATGCGCCGTTGAGCTCCGCCGGGAACAGGCAGTTCGCAATGCGTTCCGGCGTCTTTCCCAGCACCGCCCGCACGCCGCGGGCACCGAGCAGGTCGACGACCTCGTTCGACTCCCACGAGTGGTACACGACCTTGTTGCGTCCCGACGTGCCGCTGGAGCGCAGCACCATTCCCGGCAGGCCACCGCGCAGCAGGAAGTCGTCCGAGTGCGGCGGGCAGCGTTCGGCCAGCTCAGCAGGGGTGAGCAGAGGCAGTGCGGCGATGCCGGCGACACCCGCACCGTCGGCGAGCGACGGCCATCGCCTGCTCACCGCGGGCGTCTCGCGGACGGCTCGCACCATCGCCGCGAGGTTGTGGTCCCTCAGCTCCTCCAGCTCTTCCCTGCTGATCACGTCCAGATCGCGGGCAAGTCGCACCGCGCTCGCGCCGCCAATGGCGTGCGCGAACAATTCGTATTCCAAATTCATCAGACCCCCGCTGGTCGTACCGCTCACCGTATTCGCCCCAGTGCGATGTGCGGTACCCATGACTCGTCTTCGAACGTAGCCGAGGCCCGGCAGCTCGTCCAGCGGTTCTCCGGTAATTGCCGGTCCAGCTGCGACGCACACCGTTGACACACTGCGGGATGCACCTTTGTGGAAAATGAAGTCCACCACGAAGGATCACCCGATCGGACCTCACGTCCGCCACGGAAAGTATGCACGGTGAGAACCGTGAGCATTGCGCGTGATTCCGCGCTAGGCTCGGTCGGGGGAGTCGAGGTGCATTTCCTCGTTGTTCACTTCAAATTTCTGTTCGCTTGTCGGAACCCGGGGAGACCGATGAACAGCGTCGTGGAAAGCACCTGCGCACCGACACGCGTGCGTGAGGTGCGAGCCGTCTCCGCACTGCCGTTCGACGTCCGCCACGAGGTCGAGGAGGCGCTGAGCCTGCCGGCGGCCCAGCAGCCGGTCTGGAGATCGGAGGCGGGCTGCCGCGACGCCGTGGCCGCGCTCAGCACCGCGCCACCGGTGGTGCTGGCGTCCGAAGTGGACGAGCTGCGCACACGGCTGGCGTCCGTGGCGCGCGGCGAGGCCTTCCTGCTCCAGGGCGGCGACTGCGCGGAGACCTTCGCGGGCAACACGGAGGCGCACATCCGCGCCAACTTCACGACGCTGGTGCAGATGGCGGTCGTGCTCGCGTACGGCGCGGGCACCCCGGTCGTCCGGGTGGGCCGGGTGGCGGGCCAGTACGCCAAACCCCGTTCGTCCGAAGTGGACTCCTCCGGCCACCCCTCCTACCGCGGCGACATGGTCAACTCGGCGTCACCGGCCGACCGGAGCCACGATCCCGCACGCATGGTGCGGGCGCACGCGAACTCGTCCGCCACGATGAACATGTTGCGCGCCTTGGCCCACTCCCCCGTCCCCGTGAGCGACGCCCCCACCGGCCGCCGGTACGCGGCCCTGGTGGCCGAGGTCGACCGCGCCCTGCGTTTCATGCAGGCGTGCGGCGCCGCGAACGACTACACCCGTGACGTCTACGCGAGCCATGAAGCCCTGGTGCTCGACTACGAACGCGCCCTGCTCCGCATGGCCGGCGGCAGGGTGTACGGCCTGTCCGGCCACTTCCTCTGGGTGGGCGAACGCACCCGCCAACCAGACGGCGCCCACATCGCCCTGGCCGCACTGCTGGCCAACCCGATCGGCCTGAAGATCGGCCCGGCCACCACCCCGGAGTCGGCGGTGGAGTACGTGCAACGCCTCGACCCGCACGGCGAACCCGGCCGCCTGACGTTGATCAGCAGGATGGGCCACGACCGGATCAGGCACGTGCTGCCGCCCATCGTCGAGAAGGTGACGGCCTCCGGGCACCAGGTCGTCTGGCAGTGCGACCCGATGCACGGCAACACCGAGACGTCCTCGACCGGCCACAAGACCAGGAGGTTCGACCGGGTCGTCGACGAGGTGGCGGGGTTCTTCGAGGTGCACCGCGCCCTCGGCACCCACCCCGGCGGCCTCCACGTGGAGCTGACCGGGGAGGACGTCACCGAGTGCCTCGGCGGCGAGCAGGACATCGCGGAGGCCGACCTCGGCGAGCGGTACCTGACGGCGTGCGACCCGCGCCTCAACCCGCGGCAGTCGATGGAGCTCGCGTTCCTGGTGGCGGAGATGCTGCGGGGCTAGCGGGGATCTGCCGTCACGAGGTGGAGGAACGCCGACCACGCCTGCTCCGACACGGGGAGGTGGGTGGCCGGGGCCTTGCTGTCGCGGATGCCGACGCCGTGCCCGACCTCGACACAGTCGCTCGCCGACGGGCTGTAGCTGCTCTTACGCCACTGGGACATGCGGCACACCTCCTCAGACAAGCAGGTTGTTGATCAACCTCCTGGATTGTTCCGCATCCAAGGCGTCCTGATCCAGCCGTTTCAACACTTCGGCGTAGCTGGCCAGCGATCGGCTGTCCTCCAGGAAGAGTCCGGAGTTCTCGCTTTCGATGAAGACAACCGGCTCGAACGTGTCGAAGTTGAGCTGGGTGAACGAGCCGGACATCCCCGAGTGCGCGCCGATGGCGATCGGCACGATCCGGAAGGTGATGTACTGCCGCACCAGCATCACCTGGATGTGGGTGAGCTGGGACCGCATCACGTCCGGTCCACCGACAGGCAGCCGAAGCGCCTGCTCGTGGACGAAATAGACGAACTCCCTGCCAGGCCTCAGGATCGACTGACGATCGAGCTTCGTCCGGATCAGATCGTCGATGTCCGGAGGCTTGATCCTGGCCGACTTCTCGCAGGCCGCACGCATGTATCCGGCGATCTGGAGATGGCCGGGCACGAGGTTCATCGACCACACGGTGATCTTGTTGGAGAGGCGTTCCTGCGTGATGAGCGAGTGCACCTGGTCCGGTACTCCGTCCTCCGGGAACAGCAACCAGCCCTTCTCGCGCGATTCCCGGTAGAGCGCGACCAACCGGTCGACCTCCGTGTAGGGGACGCGGCAGTAGGAGAGCAGCCGGATCAGCTCGACCTCGGTGATGCCGCCCTTGCCGTTCACCGCGTCGGACATCTTGGCTTCCTGCCAGTCCAACAGTTCGGCGAGTCTGCGTTGGGTCATGCCGCTCTGTTCGATGGCGTCGCGGACGCCCTGACCGAACTCACGGCCCACCACGCTCGAGTTGCGCTTCGGCATGCAGACGAAGCTAGGAGACGGACTCCCCTTCACTCCAACGTTTCTGCCCGAATCTCACCGAACGAAGTACGACTTGGATTCGTTCCAACCCGACACGCCGTGCTAGCTGGGCGTACTCGTTAGCAAGCTCTGCGACGTCGTCGGCACCGAACTGTTGGCACTGCTGCCCACGGACGACGACTGCTGCGGCGGAGTCGACGGCTCCGTCTGCGGCGGGTTGGTCACCGTGGTCGTGGTCGTCGTCGTCGTGGTCGTCGTGGTGGTGGTCGGCGGCGTCGTTGTGGTCGTCGTCGTGCACGAGGACGGCGGCGGTGTCGTGGTGGTGGTCGACGACGTGGTGCTGGAGGTCGTGCCCGTGGTCGTGGTCGGGCAGTTCGGCGGCGTCGTCGTCGTGGTGGTCGTCGTGGTCGTGGTCGTCGGCTGGGTCGGGTCGCCGGGGTTGTTGCCGTTGGTCGGCGGGTTGCCCGTGCTGGGGTTGCCCGGCTGCGGGCTCTGCTGGTTGTTGCCGTTGTCCGGCAGCAGGGGCAGCGCGTCGATGTTCTCGCTGTAGACCTTGGCCCACTTGAGGACGTTCGCGACGTACGTGTCGTCGTTGTTGTAGCGGAAGACGGCCCTCGCGCGGTCCTGCTGCTTGCTCAGGTCGTAGCCGCCGGAACAGAGGTAGCGGCCGGCGCCCAACGCGGCGTCGTAGATGTTCTGCGGGTTGCTGGCGCCGTCGTCGTTCAGGTCGCCGGCGAAGCTCGCCCACGTCTGGGGCATGAACTGCATCGGGCCGACCGCGCGGTCCCAGGAGGCGTCGCCGTCGAACCGGCCGCCGTCGGTGTCGCGGATCGTGGCGAACCCGAGGCCCATGGCGCCGTTGAGGACCGGGCCGAGGATCTTCGGCGTGGCATCGCCGACGCCGTTGACGCGACCGTTGTTGGCGTGTTCGGACTCGATCTTGCCGATGCCCGCGAGCAGCGACCAGTCGAGGTTGCAGCCCGGGACGAGCTCGCCCATCCTGTCCGCGGCGCGGAGGTAGGCGTCGACCATCACACCGGGGATGTCGTGCACGCCGGGGGTGCTGTCGTCGATGAGGTCGCCCTCGTCGAGGTCTCCCTCGTCGATGGTGCCGTCTTCCAGGTCGGCGAGCAGCGCTGCGCTCAGTTCGTCGGACAGCGGCAGCCGGCCGGTCGCGCCCAGTTCGGACGGGTCGCGGTGCAGGGCGCCGAACACGTCGGCGGGGCCTAACGAGACAGCGATGTCATCGTGCTTGGCGAGGTTGACCCAGTCGACGAGCTTGGTGCCGACGATCATCGCTGGGGCGAGCATCGCAGCCAGCGCGGCGACGGCGAAGCCCTTTTGCCTAGGGCTCAACGCCGACGGACCACGCAGTTTGGCCATTGCCACGAATACTCACCTCTCGTGCGTCATCGCGGCTCGCCGTCCTGCAGTTACGGCGAACGCCCCCTGTCCCACCCTGCCCCACTACGAAGCCTAGGTGTACCCAAGACGGAGTGAAGCGTGTGTTCGGTTCCGTTGACTGTTAACTCGCCGAACATTCACCTGCGGGCCACAGGCCCTGCTCGCCCAAGAGTGCCAGCGCCTCGTCGCCCATGGGGTTGACCCCGGGGCCCTTCGCGAGCGCGTGTGCGACGTGCACGTGCAGGCACTTGACCCTGACCGGCATGCCGCCGGCGGTGACCTGGGTGCCCAGCGACTCGATGGCGTCGCGTTCCGCGAGGTACGACTCGTGCGCGCGCTGGTAGGCGGCCGCGAGGTCCGCGTCCGTGGCCAGCCGCTCCTGCTGCTCCTTCATCAGCCCGCCGCCTTCGAGCGTGCTGACCAGGGAGTTCAGCTTGGGGCAGGTCAGGTAGTACAGCGTCGGGAACGGCGTCCCGTCGGGCAGCCGCGGCGCCGTCTGCACGACGTTTGGGTGCCCGCTGGGGCACCGCGAGGCGATCGCACGTGTCCCGCGCGGCGTGCGGCCGAGCTGCTGAGCGACCGTTTCCAGGTCAGCAGCACTTACTTGTGCGTCACCGATTCCCACAGTTCCTCGTACCAGGACCCTTCTGCCGCCTGCTTGCCCGACGGCCTCTCCGTCTCCGTGTTGCGACCCTCGTCACCCGGCAGTTGCACGATGTAGGGCGTCTCGCCGGGCCGCACCCAGTGCAGCCGCTTGCGCGCCTCGATCTCCACGTACGCCGGGTCCTGCAGTTCCGACTTGCGCTTCTCCAGCGCGGCGACCGTCTCGCGCAGCTTCTGCTGCTCGGCGCCCACGTCGCGCAGCTCGTCGCGCTGCGAGAGGTAGGTCCGCAACGGGACCGCGATGCTCAGCGCCAGTGCGCACAGCACCATCGCGAACATCGCGGCCCGCCGCGTACCGGTCATTCCGAACGCGCCACCCGTGCCCTCACTGCGCCGCGACGGCGCCTTGGGACGGGGTGGCTTGCGCGCGCGTGCGGGCCTCGCCTCCCGCTCTTCGCGGGGGCGGCGGGGACGACGCGCGCGCTCGGCCATGCCTTACAGCCTCTCAGCTCTCCGGCGTGTAGCGCGGGAACGCGAGCTCGCCCGCGTAACGCGCCGCGTCGCCGAGGCTCTCCTCGATGCGCAGGAGCTGGTTGTACTTCGCGGTGCGCTCACCGCGGGCAGGCGCACCGGTCTTGATCTGGCCGGCACCGGTCGCGACGGCGAGGTCGGCGATGGTCGTGTCCTCGGTCTCGCCCGAGCGGTGCGACATCATCGTCTTGTAGCCGTACGACGTGGCCAGCGAGACCGCGTCGAGGGTTTCGCTGAGGGTGCCGATCTGGTTGACCTTCACCAGCAGCGCGTTGGCGGCGCGGCGGGAGATGCCCTCCTCCAGGCGCTCCGGGTTCGTGACGAACAGGTCGTCGCCGACGATCTGGACCTTCTCGCCCAGCTCGGCGGTCATCTGGACCCAGCCGTCCCAGTCGTCCTCGGACAGCGGGTCCTCGATGGACACCATCGGGTAGTCGCGCACGAGCTCGGAGTAGTAGCCGATCATCTGCTCGGCGGACCGCTTGCTCTTCTCGAACGTGTAGGCACCGTCGGAGAAGAACTCCGTGGCGGCCACGTCGAGCGCGAGCGCGATGTCACGGCCCGCCCGGTAACCGGCCTTCTCGATGGCCTCGAGGATGAGGTCGAGCGCGTCGCGGTTGCTGCCCAGCGACGGCGCGAAGCCACCCTCGTCACCCAGACCCGTGGCGAGACCCTTGCTCTTCAGCACGGACTTCAGGGCGTGGTAGACCTCGGTGCCCCAGCGCAGACCCTCGCGGAACGTCTCCGCGCCGATCGGCGCGATCATGAACTCCTGGATGTCCACCTCGGTGTCGGCGTGCGAGCCACCGTTGAGGATGTTCAGCATCGGCACCGGCAGCACGTGCGCGTTCGGTCCACCGATGTAGCGGAACAGCTCCAGACCGGAACTCGTCGCCGCAGCCTTCGCGACCGCGAGGCTCACGCCGAGGATCGCGTTGGCGCCGAGACGCCCCTTGTCCGGCGTGCCGTCCAGGTCCACGAGCTTCTGGTCGACGATGCGCTGCTCGACGGCCTCGATGCCGACCAGCTCGGGCCCGATCTCGTCGAGCACCGCCGTGACCGCGCGCTCGACACCCTTGCCCAGGTACCGCTTGGCGTCGCCGTCCCGCAGCTCCACCGCCTCGTGCTCACCGGTCGAAGCACCCGACGGAACAGCCGCACGCTCCAGCGTGCCGTCGTCCAGCGCCACCTCGACCTCGACGGTGGGGTTGCCGCGCGAGTCCAGGATCTCGCGTGCTCCGACCTGTTCGATGACCGCCACTTGCGCTCCCTGTTTCTCCTGCGTCTCGTCTCGCGACGAGCCTACTTGGGCCAGGTGACCGGCCGGGGCTCGACACCGTCAGATCACAGTGGGCCCATCGCGCCTGTCTACTGAATCGTGCCAGACGCTCTACGTGCTGCCTATAGCGCTCAGCCGACCTCGGCCAGAGTCCTCGCCGCGCGCCGCGCCGCCTCAGGCAGGTCCTGCCTCGCCTTCGGCTCGTCGCCGGACACGACCCGGAGCCCGACGACGAGATCCCCGCGCACGAGAAAGGCCTCACAACCCCACACGGGTGGCGAGATCTCGGCGAAGCTGGAGCAGAACGCGTACGAGCCTTCGACGCCCTCGAGCTCAGGCAGTTCGACGTCGGCCTTGACCTCGCGCTCCGGCTTGCCGATCCCGTCGACCCACGTCCGGCAGGATCGAGCCTTGTCCCGCACCCTGCCGAGGACGTGCTGCGCATCGGCACCCACCAGCCCGAACACGATCTGGTTGATGATCACGGGCCCCGTCCACACCCGAGTGCGCGAGGTCGTGACACCGGAGCCGACCTTCGCCCCCTCGCACACCCGGCTGAGATCGCCTTCGGTGGCGGCGGGCTCGGCGGCGAGCTTCGGCTTGTCCGACTGGAACCGGCCGCCGATGTCGTCGAAGGTCTCCGGCGGCATCAGGGCGGCCTTCACCTTCACGTCCACCGCCTGCACCAGGTCCGTCGTCGACACCGGCGGCGGGACGGAACCCTTGTACACCGGGTCGGTCGCGGTCGGCGTGCAGGCCGTCAGCGCGATCGCGCACACGGCTGTTGCGAATCTCATCAGTCTCGTTCCCCCCAGGAACGCTCAGGCTAAACGGCCTGGCCCGAAAAGCCCTTCGTATTCCCCCGTTCCGTCCCGGAAGACGAACTCGGGTCCGGAGCGGAGGACAGCAGCGCGCAGGCGGTTCAGCAGCACGTCCGGCGCGAGGAGGTCGAGGGACAGGAGCGCGGCGGCCTCTGTTTGCGCGTGCCGTACGGCATCCGTCGTCACGTCGGGATGCCCGCCGTTCAGGCAGTCACGCCAGTGAGGCAGTCCGATGACCAGTCGCAGGGCCTCGCGCACGCTGTCCGCGATGAGGCCGGCCTGGCCCTCCGAACTCGCGTAGAGGACCGGCCCCTCGGTGCCGAACTCGCCGCACCGGTAGAACCGGCCTCCGGTGAAGTCGCCCGCCAGCACGACGAGAGGGATCCCGCAGTCGATCGACTCAGTGCCGTCGACCTCGATCCGGAAGACGTCGAACTCCAAGACCGCGAGCAGTTCTGACAGGCGCGCGCTGTCCCGCACGTCCTCCAGCAGCCCGGTAGAGCGCCGCGCCCAGCCGAGATCTGAGTTCGTGAGACCGAATTCGTTCATCACCGCGCCGTGAGCGACCTCGAAATCGGAGTCCTCATCGACGTAGACGACCGTGCCTGCGAACGGCGCGTCGGTGTGCCTGATCAGGCCAGCTGTCCCGAACGGTCCCTTCACGACGGCGAGCTTCAACGGACCGAGGCCGTCCTCGTCGTCGACGAAGACGAGTCCGAACTTCTCGGTCAACTCCCCCGGGCTGAACACCATCTGCAGGAGCGGCCGGGTCTCGCCGGTCGGCCATTCCGAGGCCGGGAGCTGCTCAATCGCCACGGCACATCCTCACCGGCAGGTGCTTCACGCCGTTCTGGAAGTTCGACCGCAACCGGCTGACCTCCCCGTCGAGCTCCAGCATCGCAGGCAGGTCGAGGACCGCGTCGAACACCGCGCGCATCTGCGTCCGGGCCAGCTGCGCGCCCAGGCAGAAGTGCGGACCGTGCCCGAAGCTCAGGTGGTCGGCCTCGCGCCGCCCCACGTCGAACCGGTCCGGCTCGGTGAACACGCGCTCGTCCCGGTTGGCCGACGAGAACCAGGCGACGACCTTGTCCCCCGCGTGAATCTCCTGGCCTGACAACGAAGTGTCCTGCACGCAGGTGCGGCGGAAGTGCATGACCGGTGTCCACCACCGCAACATCTCTTCCACCGCAAGCGGAAGCAGCGAACGGTCGGCGCGCAGGCGCTCGTACTCGCGAGGGTGGGAGAGCAGCGCGATCATGCCGCCGGGGATGCCGTTGCGCAGGGTTTCGTTGCCCGCCACGGAGAACAGCCAGAAGAGGTTCTCGAACTCCTCCAGCGAGACGTCCTCCCGCATGAGGTTGCTCAGCACGTCGTCCCCAGGTGACGAGCGCTTGTAGGAACCCAGCGCGTGTGCGTAGGCGTAGAGGTCGGGCATGCCGTCGCGGGCACGTGGGTCGCGGCCGTCGTCGGGACGGAGTTCCAGCGCGGCGAGGGCCATGTCCGTCATACCGGCGGTCGAGCTGGACGACAGGGCGTAGTCGGGGTCCTGGAAGCCGATCACGCGGTTGCTCCAGTCGTAGAGCAGCGCACGATCGCAACGAGGTACACCGAAGACGTCGGCCAGGGTCAGCAACGGGAGGTCGGCGACGTCGGACGCGAAGTCGCCGGACAGGCCGTGAACGATCTCGCGGGCGTTCGAGCGGATGCGGTCTTCCAGGCGTGCCACGGCGCGAGGGGTGAACGCCCTGGTCAGCATGCGTCTGAGCCGCGTGTGCGAGGGCGGGTCCTGGTTGAGCATCATGCGTTGGACGTAGGCCAGATCGGCAGGCAGGGGGTCGCGGATCTGGGTGGCGCCGCGGTGCGAGGAGAAGACAGAAGGCGTCTTCAACACCGTCCGGACGTCCTCGTGGCGGAAGACCGCCCAGAAGTCGTCGATGCGCACCACGTTCTTCTCACGCAGCCGGGTTAGTGCGTCGTGCGGGACTCCCGATGTATACGTGTCCGGGTCGACGATGAGGTCGGCATCGGTCCTGGGCATAGAACGGATTCTGACGTGCTTCATGTCGAACGTGGTGGGAACGGGCCGTTGCTGGTGCTGTTGCACGGGCTGGGCGCTACCGGCGAGGTGTGGCGGGACGTCGTGGAGGACTGGTCCGGCAGCTGGCTCGTGCCCGATCTGCCTGGTCACGGACGAAGCCCGGCAATCGACCGGTACTCGTTCGGTTCGCTCGCGGCGGCTGTCGCGGACGAGATCCCGCGTGAGCCCGTCACGATCGTCGGGCACTCGCTGGGCGGCGTGGTCGGGCTGACGCTGGCGAGCGGGTGGTTCGGGGTCGAGGTCACCACCTGCGTCGGCGTCGGGATCAAGGTGCGGTGGACCGACGAGGAGTTGCAGAAGGCCGCCGCGCTCGCCGCCAAGCCCGGGAAGGTCTTCGCCACCGAGGAGGAAGCCGTCGGACGGGCGTCGAAGATGGCCGGGGTGCCGCTGCGGCACGGCGTGTCCGAAGTGGACGGTGGATGGACGCCGTCGCTGGACATGAGGGCCTTCGGCGTGGGCCTGCCGGACATGGCCGGGCTGATCATGGCCGCGCAGGCCCACGTCGTGCTGGCCGCGGGGGAGAACGACCCGATGAGTCCCCAGGAGCACCTGCGGGAGCTGGTGCCCGAGCCGGTGGTGTTCCCCGGCGCGGGCCACAACGTGCACGTCGAGTCGCCCTCGTCCCTGCGCACCGTGCTGGCTCAGCCCGCCACGTAGCCGCCGTCGGCCGTGATGACCGAGCCCGTGATGAAGCTGGCCCTGTCGGACGCCAGGAACAGCACGGCTTCCGCGATCTCCTCGGGCTCACCGACGCGCTGGAGAGGAAGGTCCTTCGCGATCGCGTCGAACACCTCGCCGGCTTCCGTCAGGGCCTTCTCGGTGCCGACCGGGCCGGGCGCCACGGAGTTCACGCGGACGCCGGCGGGACCGAACTCGGTGGCCCAGGAGCGGGTCAGCGCGTCCATCGCGGCCTTGGAGGCGTTGTAGACGGAGCCGACCGGCGTGCCGACCACGGCCGCGATCGACGAGACGTTGACGATCGAGCCCTTGCCCTTGGCGACCATCGCCGGGGCGAGGGCGGCGGTGAGGAAGTAGGTGCCGCGGACGTTGACGTCGAACACCTGCTGGTAGCCCTCGACGGACTGCTCGGTCGTCGGCGAGAACGGGAAGATGCCGGCGTTGTTCACGAGCACGTCGACGTCGCCGACCTCCTCGGCGAGCTTGCGGACGTCGTCGACGCTGGCGACGTCCGAGACGATGAAGTGACCGGTGCCGCCGGCCTGCTCGATCAGCGCGACGGTCTCCTTGCCGAGCTCCGCGCGGCGGCCGGTGAGGTAGACGGTGGCCCCCGCCTCCGCGAGCTTGACCGCGATGGAGCGGCCGATGCCGGAGGTGCCGCCGGTGACGAGGGCCTTCTTGCCTGCGAGTTCCTTGGTTGCCATGTCATCGAACTTGCCGACGCCTGATCGTCTGGCCATAAATTCCGGATGAATCAGCTGGTCAGCACGGGTGAACGCCACCCGAAGTACATCCGCACGAACCGCGGCAGCCGGTATCGGCCGAGCACCAGCGGTTCGATCAGGTGCACGTCGGCGAGCGACTCCAGCGCGTACTCGATCGCGCCGGGATCGGCCCCGGACATCTCCGCCGCCTCGCACACGTCGATCACGTCCGCGTCGCGGCCCGCGAAGCACCGCAGCAGGTGGCGTTCCTGCTCGGTGAGCTGCTGCTCCGCCTTGATCATCGGTGCCAGCACGGCCGTGCAGTCCGACGGGACGGCGTCACCGAGCTGCGTCTCGCGTTCCATCTGGGCCAGCAGCATCGCCACGGTCCAGTTCGGGCGGCCGGTGAGCTTGCCGCCGAGCACGCGGATGGGGTTCGGCAGGTACGAGACGCGCGCCAGCACCTCGTCCGTGGCGTCGGCCTCGGCCCTGGAGGGGTCGAGGACCTTGCGGAAGAACTGGTGCGCCTCGGCCTCGGTCAGCCCGGCGATCTTCAGCCACGTCACGCTGGGCAGCTCGTTCCACCTGCGCACGCTCGTGAGGATCATCGCCGAGCCGGGCGTGTGCAGCTCCGCGATCTGAGCGGGGTCGTGCACGTCGTCGACGACGATCAGGAACCGCTTGCCGCGCGCCTTCTCCCGCCACAGCGCGGCTTTGTCGCCGTGCGGGTTCTCGACGCCGACCGCGCGCAACAACTCGTTGGCGACGTCCTTGCCCCGCACGAAGATCTGCCCGTCGGGGTAGTCGTGTTTGGCGAGATGCGCGATGTGCGTGGCGAGCGCCGTCTTGCCGCTGCCGTGCATGCCGGTGATGCCGACGGTGCGCGGGAGAGTCCGGAGTGCCAGCGCGATCTCGGCGGTGCGGCCGGTGAAGTCGGGCAGGCCGGGCGGCAGCTGCTCGGGCCGGCGCGTCAGGTTCAACTCGCCCCGGAGGATCTGCGCGTGCACCTCGCGCAGCTCAGGACCGGGTTCGAGGCCGAGTTCGTCGTTGAGTAACGCGCGTGCCTGGTGGAACTGCTCCAACGCATCCGCCTGCCTGCCCTCGCGGTAGAGCGCCTGCATCAGCAGGGCGCGCGTCCGTTCCCTGAGCGGGAAGGCCGCGACGTGCTTCTGCAGTTCGAGGACGTCCATCTCGCGTTCGAGCAGGGTTTCGCGGCACTGCAGCCGTTCGTTGGCGATCCTGACCCGCTGGGCCTCGAAGTAGGTGCTGCTCAGGCCTTCGAACGGCTCGCCGCGGCAGTCGTCGAAGATCTCGGCGCGGAGCGTGTAGCCGCCGTCCTTGGACTTCAGGTCCAGCTCGGGGATGGCTTTGCGGATCTTGTAGGTGTATGTCCGCAACGCCATGACCGCGCTCGGCGTCGGATCGTCCCAGACCATGCCGATCAGCTGGTCGTTGCTCAGCCGCAAGCCGTTGTTCAGCAGCAACGCCGCCAGCACCGCGCGCTGCTGGCGCGGCCCCAGGTCGATCTCCTCGTCGTTTCGCCAGGCTCGTACCGGACCCATCAGTGAGAAGCGCAGGCTCATGCAACGTGACAACGCCCGCGGGCATTCCCGGCATGCCCGGCGGGAATGAGTATTATGAAAGTAGGCTCTGAGCCTACGGAGGTTGTATGAATGACCGCGTCACCATCCCGACCGCACTCGCCCGGCGAGAGAACAAGGTGCTGCGTCCAAGGGACGCGAGAGATGTGTACGCCCACCCCGGCAGCGAGTTCGAGCGGTTGCTCGAACAAGCGGTGCTCAGCCACATCAGCACCGGCTACTACGCCCTGGCCCCGATGGAACGGCTGGGCGATCCACGATGGCGCCCAGATCTCGCGGCGGCCGCACTCGGCATCGCCCAGGCGGACTACGGCAGGGATGCCGCGGCACTGATGAGCATCACTGCCGCACGTCGTCACGGTGCCCTGCCGCGCGCCATCGCCACGGCCGTCGTGGCCGTGCCCAAACAGCGGCCCGTCCTGCACACCAACGTCGGAGACGTGGTCTTCGTGAAGCGCGACGTGCGCCGCCTCGACCTCGAACGCGTGGAAACCGCGCTCACGGCGGGGTGGATGACCACACCGGAGCAGACGGCGCTCGACATCGCGGCCCGGCCCGAACTCGGTGGCATCGAGGAAGCCGACGCCGCGTCGATCCTGCGAGCGCTCACCCGCAAGATCGACTGGACGGTCACCGAAGAACTCGCGCGTGATCAGCACAGGCCTGCAGCGCTGGCACGAGTGAGGAAGGCCGCACATGCTTGAACACGAGACCACCTGATCAGCCACGTGCTGACTGGCTTGCCGCAGATCGCGCCCGATGTTCTTTTCGTCGTGGGACCGCACTGGCGCGAACGCATCTCGCCGATCCTGCGGCGGGCGGGCGGCTGTCAGAGGACATCGATCTGTGGACGCCTGATCGCTCTGCGATCCACGAGGTCCGCGGTCGAGCGTCGTGCTCAGAGTCCCTGCGCTGCAGGCATTCCGGCGATGAGAACGCTCGCTTGGGCGAACAGGCACGCGGCCCGGGACCTCTACGACCTCGCACGCCTCGCTGAACGGGGTGCGCTCACACCAGAGGCGGCCGACCTGTTCCGAGACGCGACGGGTGTCTCGGTGCAGAAGTACGAGTTCGCATCGTTGCCGTCCGGACTGGACTGGCAGTCGCAGTTGGCACACCAGGCGAGCGAACTCCCATCACCGCAATGGTGCTTGCAGGTGGTGCGGGAGGCGTACGCAGCGGCACTCGGCTGGTAACTCGTCTCACGGACTGGCCGGCAACGGGCGCGGCCCGATCACCTGCTTCATCACGATCGTCGAGGTCAGCCCGCGCACCCCGGGCAGCTTCGCCAGCGTCTCCTCGTACAGCCGCTGGTACGACGCGAGGTCCGCGGTGACCACGCGCAGCAGGTAGTCGGGGCTGCCGAACAACCGTTGCGCCTCCACGACGTTCGGCACGTCGACCAGGGCGCGGTCGAAGTCGGCCATGGTGTCCAGGCGCACCTTGGCGAAGACGAGGGCCTCGAAGCCGAAGCCGAGTGCCGCCGCGTCGACCACCGCGCGGTAACCGTGGATGACGCCTTCGCGTTCCAGCTCGCGCAGGCGGCGCTGGCAGCGCGAGATGCTCAGTTGCACGCGCTGGGCCAGGTCGGTGACGGTGATCCGCCCGTCGCGCTGCAGTTCAGCAAGAATCTTGCGGTCCACGGCGTCCATGAGCAAAGAACGCAAACACCTTGCCCGCGAGTTCCCCTAGCTTCTGCCTCATGAGCAGCGCGAATCCGTTACGTCAGCTGACCCTGGACCAACTGAGGCGCCGCACCAGTATGAAGTGGCGGTACTACCCCGAGGACGTGCTGCCCGTGTGGGTGGCCGAGATGGACGTCCCGCTCGCCGAGCCCGTCGCCAGGGCGATCACCGACGCCGTCGGGCGAGGGGACACCGGCTATCCGGCCGGGACCGCCTACGCCGAGGCGCTGGCCGGGTTCGCGAAGAAGCGCTGGGGCTGGGAGCCCGCGGTCGAACGCACGGCGATCGTGCCGGACGTGATGCTCGGCGTGGTCGAGATGTTCCGGCTGGTCTCGCACCGGGACGCGCCCGTCGTCGTCAACTGCCCGGTCTACCCGCCCTTCTACCAGTTCGTCGAGTCGCTGGGACGCCAGGCGGTCGAGGCGCCGCTGGGCGCGGACGCGCGGATCGACTTCGTCGCGCTGGAGGCGGCGTTCGCGCGGGCCGGACGGGGTGCCGTGTACCTGCTGTGCAACCCGCAGAACCCGACCGGCACCGTGCACACCGCCGCCGAACTGGAGGAGGTCGCGCGGCTGGCCCGCGCACACGGCATCCGCGTCGTGGCGGACGAGATCCACGCGCCGCTCACGACCTCGGGCTTCGTGCCGTACCTCAGCGTCGCGGACGACGGGCTGTCGTTGATGTCCGCCTCGAAGGCGTGGAACCTCGCCGGGCTCAAGGCCGCGCTCGCCATCGCGGGACCCGACTCCGCCGACGACCTGAAGAGGCTGCCCGAGGAGGTGGGCCACGGGCCGAGCCACGTCGGGATCCTCGCCCACACCGCGGCGTTCAACGACGGCGTCGACTGGCTGGACGCCCTCTTGGAGGGCCTCCAAGAAAACCGGGAACTGCTGTCCGGCCTGCTCGCCGAACACCTCCCCGCCGTCCGCTACTCCCCCGGCCAGGGCACCTACCTCGCCTGGCTGGACTGCCGCGAGCTCGGCGACGACCCGGCCAGGACGTTCCTCAAACGCGGCAGGGTCGCGCTGAACTCCGGGATCCCGTTCGGCACGGGCGGTGCCGGTTTCGCCCGGATGAACCTCGCGACCTCGCCGGAGATCATCACCGAGGCGGTTCGCCGGATGGCCGAGGCATGGCACGGACAGCCCGCTTGACGGCCGTGGTGGGTCGCCTGGGTGTTCCGTGTCCGCAGTGGACTCGGGCAGGTCGCCGGTCTGCTGCTCGGCGGTGCGGCCACTCAATCGAGTTCTGTCGCCCGGACGGCAGTCGAAGAACCGGCAGGCGGTGGGTAACGTTGATCGAATGACGGACGGCACCTTCGAGGCGTTTCGGAAGGCCGAGGCGTTGATGGCCCAGCGCAGGCCGCTCGACGCGCTGCGCGAACTGAGGCAGGTGCTGGACGAGGCCGGCGAGGCGCCGTCCGTGCAGCTGCTCGCCGGCCGGGCCTATCTCGGGTCCGCGCAGCTCAACCGGGCTGAAGAGGCGTTCCGCAAAGTTCTCGACCTCGATCCGAGCGATCACTACGCACGATTTGCGCTGGGCAGGACGCTGCAACGGCAGAACCGCCTCCCCGAGGCGCTCGCCCAGCTCCGGATGGCGGTCGCGATGAACCCGTCACCGGAGTACCAGGAAGCGCTCGGAGAGGTCAAAGCCCGGCTGGCCCTGGGGAACTGATCACCGGAACAGGGTGTCTCCCCAGAACCCGCCCTCCTCCACCCCCGGCGGCACCGCGAAGTGCCCGGACCCGGTGTGCTCCAGGTACTCCATCATCTCGTCCTTTGTGGACAAGGCCTGCTGCATCGGGACGAACTGGGTGCGCGAGTCCCGGTTGAACGCCACGAAGAACAGTCCCGCGTCGAGGTGCCCGAGCCCGTCCGTGCCGTCGGTGAAGTTGTAGCCGCGGCGCAGAATTCTGGCGCCGTTCAACGACTCCGGCGCCGCGAGCCGGACGTGCGCGATCTCGCCGATCAACGGGATCCCGCCCGCGCCCTTGACGTGCAGGTCGGGTTCGTCGAACTCCTTGCTCTGCCCCAGCGGCGCGCCCTCGCCCTTGGTGCGGCCGACGATCTGCTCCTGCTCGGCCAGTGACGTGCGGTCCCAGATCTCGATGTGCATGCGGATCCGGCGCGACACCAGGTACGTACCGCCGACGAGCCATTCCGGCCCGTCCTCCTCCGAGACCCAGACGTGGTCCCTCAGGTGCCCGGTGTCCTCGGCCTTGATGTTGCGCGTGCCGTCCTTGAACCCGAACATGTTGCGCGGTGTCGCCTGGTCGCGCGTGGTCGAGGACGTCCGTCCGAACCCGAGCTGCGACCACCGCACCGCGACCCGCCCGAACCCGATGCGCACCAGGTTCCGGATCGCGTGCACGGCCACCTGCGGGTCGTTCGCGCAGGCCTGGATGCAGATGTCCCCGTTGCTGCGCGCGGGGTCCAGGTCGTCCTGCGGGAACCGGGGCAGGTCGATCAACCGCTCCGGTCGCCTGTCCCTGATCCCGAACCGGTCGTCGAACAGCGACGGCCCGAAGCCGATGGTGATCGTCAGCGCGGACGCGGGCAGGTCGAGCGCCTCACCGGTGTCCTTGGGCGGCGCCTGGGCGCTGCCGCCGACCGCACCGTTCTCCGCGGCCTCCTGCCCGGCCGTCATCCGTTCCGCGGCGACGGTCCACTGCTTCAGCAGGTCGACCAGCTCGTCGCGGCTCTTCGTCTTCACGTCCAGCGCGACGAAGTGCATGTGGTCCTGCGCGGGCGTGGTGATGCCGGCCTGGATCTCGCCCCGGAACGGCACCTTGGCCGCGGCGACGTTCTCGATCTCAGGTGATCGGGACGCCAGCACGCCAGCGGCGGCGCCCGCGCCCGCGAGCGCCACACCGGCGCCCGCGAACCCGAGCAGCCTGCGGCGGGGAACCCCCGTCACTTGGCCGACACCACTTCCGCGACCTTGCTGACGGGCTCGCCCAGCGCGTCGACGGTCTCGGCCAGCGCCTTGACCTCGTCCTGCGTCAGCTCGGTGTAGAGCTTGAAGCCGTCACCCTTGCGGTGCTTCTCCAGTGCCTCGTCCAGCGCCTTGAACTTCTCGTCCAAAGTGGACACGAGTGCCTTGTCCCTCTGCTCCACCACGGGCCGTAGCGCGGCGATCGCGGCCTGCGACCCGTCGACGTTCGCGCGGAAGTCCCAGAGGTCCGTGTGCGAGTAGCGGTCCTCCTCGCCGGTGATCTTGCCGGTGGCGACCTCGTCCAGCAGTTCCTTGGCACCGTTGGCCAGCTGGACCGGCGTCAGCTCCACGGACTTCGCCTTGGACACGATCTCCTTGACGTCGACCAGCAGCTGGTCCGCGATCTTGTCGGAGTCGGCCTGCAACCCGGACTCCCACAGGTCCTTCTCG
The DNA here is from genome assembly GCF_024648825.1 of Lentzea californiensis. Taxonomy (GTDB): domain Bacteria; phylum Actinomycetota; class Actinomycetes; order Mycobacteriales; family Pseudonocardiaceae; genus Lentzea; species Lentzea californiensis. Next base: position 1,733,525 of record NZ_JANBBE010000001.1, on the reverse strand, counting down.
AGGCGGTGGAAGCCGGTGAACGCCATGCCCTCCTCGATGACGTCCTCACGGCCGTCGATCTTGGGGTCGAGGTCGCCGAAGCTCTCCGCGACGGGCTCGATGCGCTCCCAGTACAGGCGCGACACGGGGAACAGCGCCTTGGCGTCGTCGACCTTCTCGGCCTTGACGGCGTTGACGAACTCCTCGGTCTTCACCAGCAGCTGATCGGCCTGCGAGCCGACGTAGCGCTGGTAGCTCCTGGTCGCCTCGGCCAGCATCGCGTTGCCGTCGGTCGACTTCTTGGCGTCACCGGTCACCGTGAAGTCGCCGCGGATGCCGTCGCCCTTCATGCCGGGCTTGCACGCGGTCTGGAACTTGCCGGACTCCGTGACCTCGACGATCAGCTTCCGGGTGAGCCCGGGCCCGATGTTCTCGACCTCACCGAGGATCCGGTCCCCTTCGGCGTAGAGGTAGAACTCGGTCACCTTGGTGCCCTTGTTGGTCACCTCGAACGTCACGTTGCCGGCGCCGGCCTCGGTCTTGGCGACCTTGCACGCGTCGTCGGTCGCCTCGACGGCGATGTTGCCGCTAGCGCCGGTCGTACCGCCGTTGCTGCTGCACGCCGCCAGCACCGCGAGGGAACCCAGGATGACTGCTGCCTTGCGCACGGTTGCTCCAGTGATCAGTTGGCCACGGCGGCGCGACGGCGCGGCCGGACGAGGAACAGGGACAGGACCACCACCACGTAGGAGACCCACGCGATGGCCTGCAGCACGGACGTCCGCTGCGAGTAGTTGAAGAAGCCCTTGAGCAGCGCCCCGTACCAGGAGTCCTCCGGCAGGGTGTCGCTGATGTCGAACGCCAGCGTGTTCAGCCCGGGCAGGATCGCGGCCTCCTGCAGGTCGTGGATGCCGTAACTGAGCACGCCGGCGGCCACGAACACGAGCAGCACGCCCGTGACGGTGAAGAACTTGCCGAGGTCGAACCGGATCGCCCCCTGGTAGAGCAGCGCGGCGATCAACACGGCGACGAAGATCCCCGCCAGAAATCCGATGAGCGGCTCCGCCGTACCCCCTCCGGCGGCCTGCACACTGGAATAGAAGAAGACCGCCGTCTCCAGCCCTTCCCGGCCAACGGACAAAAGGGACACGACAACGATGGCAAAAGGTCCGATTTCGAGCGCTTCATCCATTTTTCCGCGCAGCTCGGCAGCAATCGTCTTCGCCGCCCTGCGCATCCAGAAGATCATTCCGGTGACGAACGCGACCGCAATGACCGACATCGTCCCGCCGAAGGCTTCCTGCTGCTCAAAGGTCATCCCGGCGGCACTGAACGTGATGATCGCCCCGGCCGCTACGGACAGTGCCACCGCCGTCGCAACACCGGCCCAAACCCATTTGAGCGCATACCTTCGATCCGTCTTCACGAGGAATGCGATCAGGATGCTCACCACGAGCGCGGCCTCAAGCCCTTCGCGCAGCCCGATGAGCCCATTGGCGAACAACATCCCACGCCTCCGAAAATTAGGTCGCCCTATTTAAGGTAAGCCTCACCTGAATGTCCAGACGCCATCAGTGCCGGTTTCATCACGCTTCCCCCCGTCACCACTGGCGCGGAGCACGTAGCCTGGGTCGCGTGGTCCCGCCGCCCTCAGTCCAGGAACCCGCCCGCCGCAACCGCTCCGGCAACATCTTCGGCCGCATCGTCCTGGTGCTGCTGCTGATAGTCGTGGTCGCCGCAGGCGCCTGGGGCCTGGGCGCCCTGAACCGCAGGGACGCCGCCCCCTTGGGCCCACCCCCGTTCCTGGTCCCGATCCAGCAGGTCGAACCGGGCGCAGCGGCCCCAGGCAGCGCCCCGTCCCCAGGCACCACGGCAACCGCCAACCCCCTGGCCGACTGGGCGACACGAGTAGCGTCGAAGACCGACATTCCGGTCAGAGCGCTGCACGCCTACGCGCAAGCAGACCTGACGATGCAACAAGAGGCCCCAGCCTGCCGAATCAGCTGGGCGACCCTGGCCGGCATCGGCAGGATCGAGTCGCACCACGGCAACATCAACGGCGCCCGCCTACAAGAGAACGGCCTGCCGTCCCGCCCGATCATCGGCATCCCTCTAGACGGCGGCCCAGGCGTCAAAGCCATCAAGGACACCGACGGCGGCCGTCTGGACGGCGACACCACCTGGGACCGAGCAGTGGGCCCGATGCAGTTCATCCCGGGCACCTGGAACCGCTGGGCAAAACGAGCGGCAGGCGACGGCCTCCCAGCAGACCCGCAGAACATCGACGACGCCGCCCTGACAGCGGCCCGCTACCTCTGCGGAGGCAGCGCACGAGACCTGGGCACCGGCCAAGGCTGGTGGGCAGCAGTGCTCGCGTACAACAACTCCGTGGAGTACGGCCAGAACGTGTTCAGCGGAGCCGACGCCTACGCACGGGCGAGCATCCCGCAGTAGCGCCGAACCACGCTGACGCAGGGGTCCCCTTCGACCAAGGACCCCCCGCGACCCAACGTACAGAGCAGGTCTGACACTCCGCCGAGGCCAAGGCAGCCCACGGATCGCACGCCATGCCGCAGGCGAGCCGTCCTTACCGCAAGGTCTGGGTGGGACCACCCCACCACCGCACCCCTCAAAGCAACGCAACTCCGCCCAAAGCAACAGGCGTGCCATCAACCCACGCGTGGCGCGGGCCGGTCTTTGATCAGATTGTGGGGGGTCTGGGGGGCGGAGTCCCCCAGGAAGCAGCGCAACCACACGCCCGCAACGCAACCACCTACGAACTCAAAACAGGAGCCCCCACCGAAACCTCAACCACAACCTCCTCAACAGGAGGCTCAGCCCGATCAACAGAAGGCTCAGCCCGATCACAAGGCGGCTCACCCGGCGAGGCAACCGGCGTCACCACCGGCGAAACCGGCTCCTCAGCCCGAGGCGCAGACGAAGGCGGAGCCTCGACAGGCGCTTCCCCCGGCGCCACAACAGAACCAGGCGCCTCACCAGGAGGCCTGGGGTCCACACTGGACACAACCGCAGAAGTAGTGGTAACCACCGGCGAAGCCGACCCAGAAGGCAAATTGGGCTCTTCCTCGCCAGGCCCAGCAGGCTCCCCAGGCTCATTCCGCCCAACGGCCACAGGCTTGGAAGAACTAACCCGGACAGTCTCGGTAACAGTGGCCCCAACCACCCGAGTCTGCGTAGCGGCACGACCAGCCCGAACCTCCCGAGCAGCCCCCTCCACCACCACGGTCTCAGTAACGGTGGCCAAAGAAACCCCAGCCTCGAACGGCTCAGTCCACCACTGGGACGAGGGCCGGACAGGCGGAGGCGCAGCCAGCGGCGCCTCCGAGGGCGACCCGGTCAGCGCGATCAACGCGAACATGCCGCCCAGCGCCAGGAACGGCACGACGACCACGGCCCCGAAGCATCCACGGCCACTGCGCGGCTCTTCACGATGACTCATCTCCAGCACACCCCCGAACGGTGAGAACTGTTCCATCTGGTTGATCGTCCACATGGAACAGTCCGTCACAGTTCTTTAGTAACACGATGGGGTGTTCATGCCAGCGGCGGCAACTCCGGAGCGTGAGCTGCGGGCGAAGATGAAAGAGTTTCCAGGGCCAGTGAGACTGCCTTCTCCAGCTGCGGGTCGCGTCCGGACACGCGGTCGGCAGGCGTCATGACGACCTCGATGTCGGGGTCCACGCCGTAGTTCTCGACCGCCCAGCCGTGTCCCTTGAAGTAGGACGCGTACCTCGGCTGGGTGACCAGGGTGCCGTCGACGAGCGTGTACATCATGTCGATGCCGATGACGCCGCCCCAGGTGCGCACCCCGACGACGGGGCCGATGCCGAGCTCCTTGATGGCCACGTTGACGATGTCGCCGTCGGAACCGGCGTACTCGTCGGCGACCGCCACTACGGGGCCGCGCGGCGCGTCCTGCGGGTAGGACTCGGAGGCCGTGTAGCCGCGGGCGACCGACCAGCCGATGACCTTGCGGCCGAGCTTTTCGATCACCAGCTGCGAGGTGTGGCCGCCGCCGTTCTCGCGGACGTCCAGCACGAGGGCCTCGCGGGTCAGCTCGACGCGCAGGTCGCGGTGCAGCTGCGCCCAGCCGGCGCCCATCATGTCGGGAACGTGCAGGTAGCCCACGCGGCCACCGGACTTCTCGTGCGTGAACGCACGGCGGTTGGCGACCCAGTCGTGGTACCGCAGAGGCTCCTCATCGGCCAGTGGCACCACCACGACCCGTCGCAGCTCTCCACCACCACCGGGCCGCACGGTCAGCTCGACCGGCTTCCCTGCGGTTCCGACGAGCAACGGGCCGGGGCCGGCCAGACCGACCGGACGACCGTCGACGGCCACGAGTGCATCTCCCGCGCGCACGGCCACGCCGGGCGCGCACAGCGGCGAACGGGCGTGCGGGTCGGACGTCTCGCCCGGGATCACGCGCTCGATGATCCAGTCCGAGCCGGAGCGGACCAGGTCGGCGCCCAGGAGGCCCTGGCGGCGGGACGCGGGCACGCTCGGCGCCGAGCCCCAGACGTACGCGTGCGAGGTACCCAGTTCGCCCTGCACCTCCCACAGCAGGTCGACCAGGTCGTCGTGGCTGCCCACCTCGGCCACCAGCGGCCGGTAGCGGTCCAGTTCGCCCTGCCAGTCGACGCCGCCCATGTCGGTGCGCCAGAAGTTGTCGCGCATGAGACGCCCGTTCTCGGCGTACATCTGCGCCCACTCCAGCGCGGGGTCGACGACGACCCGCACGCGGGAGAGGTCGATCTCCACGTAGTCGGCCGAGTCCTCGTCGGCCTTGCTGTCGGTCGGCACGACCCGCAGGTCACCGCGGTCCTCGACGAGCATCCGCTTGCCGTCGCCGGACACCGCAAACGCTTCCGCGCTGTCCGCCAGGCACTCGGTCTTCTGCTTGCCGAAGTCGTAGCGCTCCAGCACGGTGCGCGGCGGGCGCGCGTCCGGCGAGGCCAGGTTGTCCCCCAGCACGCCGAGCAACGGCCGGCGCAGCCACAGCAGACCACCGCGAGCCGCCTTCAGCGACACGTAGTCGGCGGCCGCGACGGGCACCGGCACGACGCGGTCGGCGAGGCCTTCGAGGTCGACCTTCGTCACCGGCGCCTTGTCGTCGTCGTCCTCCGAGTCCTTGTCCTCGTCGCCGACCGGGCGCCCGCCGTGCATCGGGGCGAACGGCGACGGCGTGGTGGCGGCCAGCGGCACGAGGTGCGGGCGGCAGCCGGTCGGGAACGACAGGTCGAACACGTGCGCGTCGTAGATCGGGTCGAACGTCCGGATCGACAGGAACGCCAGGTACTTGCCGTCCTCGGTGAAGGTCGGCGCGAAGTCGGCGAACCGCAGCGACGTCACGTCCACGACGGACAGGTCCGCCGCGTTCACCATCTTGATGTGCCGCAACGGGGTCGGGCCGGGGTGCGACCACGCCAGCCACGCCGAATCCGGCGAGAACGCGAGGTGCGTGACGTGCGCGTTCGCCCCGCGGACGACCTCACGCACCTCACCGGAAGCGATGTCCACCAACAACAACCGGCCGTCGTGCGTGGCGACGGCGACTCGCGAGCCGTCAGGCGCGGCGGCGAGCGACATGACTCGGCCGAGAGCACCGGAAGCGATGCGGCGAGCGGTGTTGCCCGGCTCGACACCGCCGACGGGCGCGATCTCCAGCGCCTCCTCGCCCTCGACGTCGGTCACCCACACCACGTGACCGGTCTCGCCGAGCACCTTCGGCAGCCGCGCCCGGACGTCGGAACGGTCGGCCAGCACCCGGACCGGGCCGTCGCGATGCGTCACCCAGTGCACGGAGCCGCGGACCTCGACGGCCGACGCGCGGCCGGTGTGGTCGACGCTGAACGACTCGATGTTGCCGGAAGCCTTGACGTGGCGCGGTTGCAGGCCGGTGCGCGGGCCGCCGAGCTTGATGTCGAGCTTGCGCAGGTCCTCCAGGCCGTCGAGCAGCCACAGTTCGCCGGCCTGGTGGAAGATCACCCGCGAACCGTCGGTGGAGGCGTTGCGCGCGTAGAACTCGCCCTCCGAGTGGCGGCGCAGGTCGGTGCCGTCCGGCAGCACCGAGTACACGCTGCCGACGCCCTCGTGGTCGGAGAGGAACACGATCCGCCCGCCGACCCACATCGGGTTCGACAGCGTCGACTTCAGCTCGGACAGGATCCGGGTGAAGTCACCGGAGCCGTCGGCGTCGACCCACAGCTTGCCCGCCGTGCCGCCGCGGTACCGCTTCCACATCGACGGTTCCTGCATGTAGCTGGACGACGTGACGACCTGGCCGTCCGGGCCGAAGGACACGTCGTTGACCCAGCCGTACGGCAGCACCTCGGACGGTCCGCCGTCCAGCGGAACGGCGTGCGCCCGCTTGCGGTTGCGCGACATCTGACCAGTGGTCGACACCGCCAGCACTCGCCCGTCCGGTGTCCACCCGGACACGGCTGTCCGGGCCACGCCCCAGTGCGTCAACCGCCGTGCCGGACCACCGTCCACAGGCGCCACGCGCACTTCCGGGGCGCCGTCGATCACGCTGGCCCACGCGAGATGCGTGCCGTCAGGCGAAAAACGGGGCGTACGGGCCGGAACCTGGTCAGCGGACGCGCGCCAGGCCCTTCCTCCATCGACGGGCGCGAGCCACACGTCGTCCTCGGCCACGAAGGTCACCAAGTCACCGCGCAGGTGCGGATACCGCAGGTAAGTCACGAGATCGACGTTAGCCCACGCCCACCGTTTCAGGAGGGCGAAAAACGCCGCCAGTCCTCAGCCGCAAGAGAATCAAGACCTTCGGCCCGTGCCTTGGCCTCCGCCTCGCGCACGTTCGCGGCGAAGCGGCGGCAGACCTGGCGCAGTTCCGTCTCCGGGTCCTCGCCCGCGAGCTTGGCGAGCGCGGCCACGGCGAACAACGTCGTGCCCGTGTCGTCGCCCTCCGGCAGCAGGTCGACGGGGAAGCCCGCGCGTTTGGTGCGTTGCACCAGCTTCGCGGCCAGCGCGACGGCAGGCTGACCCAGCGCGACACCGTCCACACTGGACTCGCGTTGCTTCTCGGCCTGCTTGAGCTCCTCCCAGCGGTGCTGCTGGGAGGTCGCGTCGTGCACGGCCGGGTCGTTGCCCTCGAAGACGTGCGGGTGCCGGCCGACGAGCTTCGCGACCAGTTCGGACGCGACGGCGTCGATGTCGAACGGGTCCTCGGCGGCCTCGGCCGCGACACGCGCGTGGAACAGCACCTGCAGCAGCACGTCGCCGAGCTCCTCGCGCATCGCGGCGCGGTCGCCGTCCTCGATCGCCTCCAGCAGCTCGAAGGTCTCCTCGACGAGGTACTGGCGCAACGAGTCGTGCGTCTGCTCGGCGTCCCAAGGACATCCGCCCGGCGAACGCAGCCGGTGCATGACGGCGGCCGCGTCGAGCAGCCCCGCACCCAGCGGCTCCGGAGTCGTGATCACGTGAGCGTCCGGGTAGGCGTCGGCCGAGGTCGCGATCACCACCGCGCCGGCCTCGACCACCGCGGGCGCGGGCCCGTCGACGCCCAGCGCGGACCAGGACTCCAGGGGTACGCCCTCACCCGCGTAGACGGCCTCGGCCGTGCGCAACGCGGGCAGGGCGGCAGCGGGCAGCACGGCGCCGAGTCGCTCGCTCAGGACTACGACAGTGATCAAGACTTGTTCTCGGCCGCGGTCACGCCGACGAAACCGGCCCTCTCACCGGCATTGCCGACGACCTGCGCGTTGGTCGGGTCCCACACGCCGTAGCGGGGGTTGACCTCGATCTTCAGGTCGGCGGTCAGGAACTGCGCGATGCGCAGGCCGAACGCCGCGAGCAACTGCGGGTCGATGCGCTCGATCAGGTCCTCCTCGCCCGGCGTGGGCGAGACCTTGTTGCGCTCCTTGACCAGCGCGACCATCCAGCTGGACTGCTGCTCGTCGGCCGGGAAGGCGACGACGGTGCCGGGCTTCACACCCCACAGCATCGTGTGCACCAGCGACGGGTTCTCGGTGACGCGGACCCGCTGGTTCGTCGAGGACGCCTGCTGGCCGCCGGTGGTGCGCGGGGCCTCCTGCACGAACCGCGACATCTTCGAGGGGTCGGCGGTGACCTCCGCCGCCTTCTCCTTGGCTTCCTTCGGGTCCTGGACCTGGAAGAAGTCGATCACGACCTCGAGCGTGGAGAGGTTGCGGCGGGCGAGCTCACCCATCACCAGCACGTCGCGCTGACGGCGGTAGATCGTGGTCTCGTCCTGCTCGCTCTGCTTGGCGGCGGCCTCGGCGCCGCCCTTCTCCTTGATCGCGTCGTACACCTTGGTCTCGTCGACCGTGATGTTCTCGCGCTGCGCCGCGGTGGCCGCGAGCCGGTGGCTGATCTCGTCGGCCAGCACGAGCTTCGAGACCTGGTCGAGCTTGCCCTGGTCCTGCATCTGCTGGGCCGCGGGCTCCTTCTTGAGCACCTTCACGGTGCGGTCCTGGACGGTCTGCAGGCCGATCGCCTGGTCACCGACGATCGCGGCCGAACTGGCCTTCGCGGGCCCGGTCGCGCATCCGGTGGCGAGGAGCGCCACGGCCACACCGACCAGCGAGAAACGCTTCAGAACAGTGCTCACGAGGATCTACCCTCTCACGCCTTGGTGACTCCGGTCACGGGAGTCCCCGCGAGTGAGTTCAGGAACGCACCGCACCAGTCCAGCAGCTCCTGGTCGCGCAGCTGAGGTGCGCCCATCCGGCCGCCCGCCGCTCCCTCCGTCGGCCTAGGCACGGTGACCGTGCCCATGGACTGCTTGTAGACGGCCTTCGGGAACAGGCGCCGCAGCCTGACCAGCTGCGAGTCGAGCAGGTCCAGCTTCGCGAACCGCAGGTTCTGGCCCATCGCGATCACCTCGGTGACCCCGTGGCGGCGGCAGGCGTGCCGCAGGCGGGCCACGCCGAGCAGGCGTTCAACCGGCTCCGGCGGCGTGCCGTAGCGGTCCTTGAGCTCGTCCCAGACGGACGTCAGCGCGGCCTCGTCGGCGGCGGCCGCGATCTTGCGGTACGCCTCCAGCCGCAGCCGCTCGCCCGGCACGTACTCGTGCGGGATGTGCGCGTCGACCGGGAGGTCCACGCGGACCTCGGCGAGCTCCTCCTCGACCTCGCCGCCGTCCGCTCCGGCGTGCTTGCGGAACGCCTCGACGGCCTCGCCGACCAGCCGGATGTACAGGTCGAAGCCGACGCCCGCGATGTGCCCGGACTGCTCGGCGCCGAGGATGTTGCCGGCGCCGCGGATCTCCAGGTCCTTCATGGCGACGGCCATGCCGGCGCCGAGCTCGGTGTTCTGCGCGATCGTCGCGAGCCGGTCGTGGGCGTGTTCGGTGAGCGGGGTCTCCGGCGGGTACAGGAAGTACGAGTACCCGCGCTCGCGGCCACGGCCGACGCGGCCGCGCAGCTGGTGCAGCTGCGCCAGGCCGAGCAGGTCGCCGCGCTCGACGATCAGCGTGTTCGCGTTGGAGATGTCGAGGCCCGTCTCGACGATCGTGGTGCAGACGAGCACGTCGTACTCGCGTTCCCAGAACCCCTGGATGAGGTGTTCGAGCTTGTCCTCGTTCATCTGGCCGTGCCCGGTCACGACCCGGGCCTCCGGCACCAGCTCGCGGATGCGCTTCGCGGCCTTCTCGATCGTCGAGACCCTGTTGTGCACGTAGAAGACCTGGCCGTCGCGCATCAGCTCGCGCCGGATCGCCGCGCCGACCTGCTTGTCGTCGTACGCGCCGACGTAGGTGAGGATCGGGTGCCGTTCCTCCGGCGGGGTCAGGATCGTGGACATCTCGCGGATGCCGGCGAGCGACATCTCCAGCGTGCGCGGGATCGGCGTCGCGGACATCGTCAGCACGTCGACGTGCGTGCGCAGGGCCTTGATGTGCTCCTTGTGCTCCACACCGAAGCGCTGCTCCTCGTCGACGATCACGAGGCCCAGGTCCTTGTACCGCACGCTCTTCTGCAGCAGCCGGTGCGTGCCGATCACGATGTCGACCTCGCCGTCCGCGAGGCCCGCGATGGTCTGCGCGGACTCCTGCGGGTCGGTGAAGCGGCTCAGTCCCTTGACCACCACGGGGAACTGGCGCATGCGCTCGGCGAACGTGTTGAGGTGCTGCTGGGCGAGCAGCGTCGTCGGCACCAGCACGACGACCTGCTTGCCGTCCTGCACGGCCTTGAACGCCGCGCGGACCGCGATCTCCGTCTTGCCGTAGCCGACGTCACCGCAGATGACGCGGTCCATCGGTACGGACCGTTCCATGTCGGCCTTGACCTCGTCGATCGCGGCCATCTGGTCCTGCGTCTCGGTGAACGCGAACGCGTCCTCCAGCTCGCGCTGCCAGGGCGTGTCGCTCGCGAAGGCGTGGCCCGGGGCGCTCTGCCGCGCCGCGTAGAGCTGCACCAGCTCGGCCGCGATCTGCTTGACCGCCTTGCGCGCCTTGGACTTCGTGTTCTTCCAGTCGCTGCCGCCGAGCTTGTTCAGCGTGGGCAGCTCGCCGCCGACGTACCGGCTGACCTCGTCGAGCTGGTCGGTCGGCACGAACAGCCGGTCGCCGGGCTGGCCGCGCTTGGACGACGCGTACTCCAGGACCAGGTACTCGCGGGTGGCAGACGCACCGACAGTGTCTTTGGTAGTGCGCTGGACCATCTCCACGTACTTGCCGATGCCGTGCTGCTCGTGCACCACGTAGTCGCCGGCCTTCAGCGCGAGCGGGTCGACCGCGTTGCGCCGCTTGGACGGCATCTTGCGCATGTCCTTCGTGGACGTGCCGCCGCGACCGCCGGTCAGGTCGGTCTCGGTGAGCACCACCAGCGCGAGGTCCGGCAGCACGAACCCGTCCTCGAGCGAGCCGCGCACGACCGTGACGGTGCCCGCTTTCGGTGCCTCGTCGAGGGATTCGACGCAGACGGCCGAGAGTTCGGCTTCCTTCATCCGTTCGACGGCGCGCTGCGCGGTACCGGCGCCGGGCACGACCAGCACGGCCGCACCGCCCGTCGCCGTGTGCGCCTTCAGGTCCGCGAACGCCCGATCGACGTCGCCCTGGTAGGCCTCGACCGGCTTGACGTCGAGGTGCACGACGTCCCTGGCGTCGCTGGTGAGCTGGCTGAGCGTCCACCAGGGACGGTCGCCTGCCTTGGCGTGCTCGGAGATCTCGCCGAGGCCCTGGTAGCCGCTGCGGCCGAGGTCGATCGGCGCCTTGCCGCCCGCGGCGGCCGCCATCCAGGACGCCTCGAGGAACTCCTGCCCGGTGCGCACCAGGTCGGCCGCGCGGGCCCGGATCTTCTCCGGGTCGTTGAGCAGGACGTGCGTGCCCTTCTCGACCACGTCCGTGAGCAGCTGCAACTCGTCCGGGCAGAGCGCCGGGATGAGCGCCTCCATGCCCTCGACCGCGATGCCGGCCGAGATCTTCTCCAGCATCTCCGCGAGGTGCGCGTCCGACCGGTGCTCCTCGGCCAGCTCGGCCGCGCGGTGCCGGACGTCGTCGGTCAGCAGCAGCTCACGGCACGGCGGCGCGACGAAGTCGGTGACCTCCTCGGGCAGCGATCGCTGGTCCTGCACCGAGAACGGCCGGATCTCGCTGACCTCGTCGCCCCAGAACTCGACGCGGTACGGGTGCTCGGCGGTCGGCGGGAAGAGGTCGAGGATGCCGCCGCGCGTCGCGTACTCACCGCGCTTCTCGACCATGTCGACGCGGCTGTAGGCGTTCTCGGCGAGCGTGGTGAGCAGCTCCGCGAAGTCCTGCTCCTCGCCGACCTTGAGGTGCACGGGCTTGAGGTCGCCCAGCCCCGGCGCCATCGGCTGGATGAGGCTGCGGACCGTCGTGACGAGGACCTTGATCGGGTTGCCCTCGGGGTGCTTGAGGCGGCGCAGCGTCTGCAGGCGCGCGCCGACCGTGTCCGCACGCGGGCTCAGGCGCTCGTGCGGCAGCGTCTCCCAGCTGGGGAAGAACACGACCTTGTCCGGGCCGATCAGGTCCTTGAGGACGTTCGTCAGCTCTTCGGCCTCCCTGCCCGTGGCGGTCACGGCCAGCACCGGCCTGACCGTGGACAGCGCGGCGGTGACGAGCGGGCGGGCGGCCAGCGGACCGTCCAGCTCCAGCTCGGGAACGCCCGCCGATTCGATCAGCGTGCGGAGGGCTTTGTCGGGCAGGACACCATCGAGCAGGCCGAGCAGCGGCATGTGAGAAACCCCGGTCGAGTGCGGAATGGGCGCGCGATGTGCGAACGCCGACAGACCCCTGCCTGGGACGAGGGGTCTCACCACCCACCATAGCTCGTTCCGCGACCACTTATCGGGTGGCTCGAGCACGGCCCCAGCAGGCACCCTGTGCACGTGTCAACGAGAGAGATCAGGGCTGACTACGACGATCAGTCCATAGTGGTTTACCAGGCCTATTCGCCCGCGATCGCCGGCCCCGCCGTGGCCGCGCAACGGTTCGTGCCGCCGTTCAAGCTGGAACGGATGACGTGGATCAAGCCGTCGTTCCTCTGGATGATGTACCGCTGCGGCTACGCCCGGAAGGAAGGCCAGGAGCGGGTGCTGGCCGTGCGCATCACCCGTACGGGGTTCGATTGGGCCGTCTCCAACGCGGTCGAGAGCAGCATCAAGGGCAAGCCTCCGGTGCGCGTGCAGTGGGACCCGGAACGCGGGCTGAACCACGAGGCCCTCCCCCACCGGTCCATCCAGATCGGGCTGACCCGCGAAGCCGTCGACATGTACGTCAACGAGTGGACGGTCGGCATCACCGACGTGACGGCCCTCGCGCACGAGGTTCACGAGAAGGTGCGGGCGCGTGACCTGGACGGAGCGCGCGCGTTGCTGCCCGTTGAGCGGCCTTACGGAACCTCCACCGCACAGAACGCATAGTTGGGACATGCGCGCACTCGTTGCTGCTGGGTTGGTGCTGGTCGTCGCGGCGTGCTCGTCGCCGGAACCGGGCGGCAACGCGCCGTCCAAGGCTCCGGCACCGCAGGGCCTGAAGGTCGAGGAGGTCGCGGGCGGCTTCCAGCACGGCTGGGACATCGGGTTCCTGCCCGGCGGTGCGCTGCTGGTCACCGAACGACCCGGCGGCGTCAAGCTGGTCAGGAGCGGCCAGGTCACGCCCGTCGACATCGACCTGACCGACCTGCAGGCGCGCGGCGAGGGCGGCCTGATGGGTCTGGTGGTCCACCCCGACGACCAGCGCTTCACCGTTTGCTACAACACGTCCCGGGACGTGCGGCTGGTGACGTTCCGCCTCGACGGCACGAAGGCGACCAAGACGAAGGACCTGCTCACCGGCATGCCGTCGAACTCCAGCGGGCGGCACTCCGGCTGCCGGCCGACACTGGCCCCGGACGGCTCGATGTTCGTCGCGACCGGCGACATCGCGCAGGCCCGCAACCCGCAGGACCGCACGAGCCTCGGCGGCAAGGTGCTGCGGATCGACGCCGAGACCGGCGAGGGCGCGGCCGGCAACCCGTTCGTCACCTCCGCGAACGCCAACGAGCGCCGCGTCTACACCTACGGCCACCGTAACGTGCAGGGCGTGGTGTTCCGGCCGGACGGCGAGCAGGCGTTCTCCAGCGAGCACGGCCCGAGCGTCGACGACGAGGTCAACCTGCTGAAGAAGGGCGCCAACTACGGCTGGGACCCGTCCGAGGGCGGCACGAAGGGCGGCTACGACGAGAGCGTGCCGATGACCGACCTGCAGCGGTTCCCGGACGCGGTGCCGGCGGTGTGGTCGTCCGGCTCGCCGACCGAGGCGATCTGCCAGGCGGCGTTCTGGAACGGAAAGCTCGCGATCACCGCCCTGAAGGGCTCGAAGCTGATGCTCTTCACGCTCGACCAGGCCGGCAAGGTGCAGGACGTGAGCGTCCCCGAGGAGCTGAACGACAAGTACGGCCGCCTCCGCGCCGCCCGCACCGCGCCGGACGGCTCGCTCTACCTCACGACGTCGAACGGCACCGACGACAAGCTGCTCAGGCTCACCGGAACCGGGTGAAGCCCGTCCGAGCCGTTCGACCCCTCGACGAACGGCTCGGACGCCGAGCTTCACTGGAACCATCGCTCGGGCGCACCCGGACCGTTTCACCGTCGAAGGCGGATTAGGCGCCCTGCACTAACGCCGGACCCGTGATGCGTGCAGATGCACTAAGAACAACAGCTCACGAACGGCTGCGCAGCTTGGGCTTGTGCTCCATCGCCGACAACCCGTTCCACGCGAGGTTCACCAGGTGCGCCGCGACCTCGTCCTTCTTGGGCTTGCGGGCCTCCAGCCACCACTGCCCGGTCAGCGCGACCATCCCGACCAGCGCCTGCGCGTAGAGCGCGGCGAGCTTGCGGTCGTAGCCCTGCTTGGCGAAGTGCAGCCCGAGGATGTGCTCGACCTGCGACGCGATGTCGTTGAGCAGGGAGGAGAACGTGCCGGAGGACGACGCGACGGGCGAGTCGCGCACCAGGATGCGGAACCCGTCGGTCGAGCCCTCGATGTAGTCGAGCAACGCGCAGGCGGCCTGTTCGAGCAGCTCACGCGGGTGCGCGCCGACGTCGAGCGCGTCGACGATCTGGTCCATCAGGCGCTGCATCTCGCGGTCCACGACGACGGCGTAGATGCCTTCCTTGCCGCCGAAGTGCTCGTAGACGACGGGCTTCGACACGCTGGCGCGGTGCGCGATCTCCTCGACCGAGGTCGCGTCGAAGCCCTTCTCGGCGAACAGGGCACGGGAGACGTCCAGGAGCTGCTCTCGGCGTTCCTTGCCCGTCATCCTGACCCTGGCCATCGAGTCAGCCTACAAAGGTCACTTCTGCGCGGTGATCCTGGCCAGCCGCTGTTCACTCGGCCAGCGGACGTGCGTGGCCCAGCCGAGCTTCTCGTACAACCAGATCACGCGGGCCGAGATGTCGATCTGGCCGCGCCGCACGCCGTGGCGCGCGGAGGTCGGGTCGGCGTGGTGCAGGTTGTGCCACGACTCGCCGAAGCTCAGGATCGCCAGCGCCCAGACGTTGGCCGAGCGGTCGCGGGCGGCGAACGGGCGGTCGCCCACCATGTGGCACACCGAGTTCACCGACCACGTCAGGTGGTGCAGGAACGCGACGCGGACCAGACCGGCCCAGAAGAACGCCGTCACGCCGCCCCAGACCGACCACGTGACCAGGCCGCCGAGAACGCCCGGCGCGGCCAGCGAGATCGACGTCCACAGCACGAAGTGCCTGTCCACCCACACCACGTCCTCGTCGGCCAGCAGGTCCGGCGCGAAGCGCTCGTGGTTGGTCTTGTTCCGCTGGAAAAGCCAGCCCATGTGCGCGTGCCAGAAGCCCTTGGCCAGCGCCGCGGGCCCGGTGCCGAACAGCCACGGCGAGTGCGGGTCGCCCTCGCGGTCGGAGAAGGCGTGGTGGCGGCGGTGGTCGGACACCCAGTCGAGGACGGGCCCCTGCAACGCCATCGAGCCTGCGATCGCCAGCGCGATCTTCAGCGGACGCCTGGCCTTGAACGAGCCGTGCGTGAAGTAGCGGTGGTAGCCGGTCGTCACGCCGAGGCCGGAGAGGTAGTAGAAGACGACGAAGAGCACCACGTCGACCCAGCCGAGGCCCCAGCCCCACGCGAAGGGAACAGCGGCCAGCAGCGCTAGGAGGGGAACGACGACGAACACGTACACGCCGAGCTGTTCGGCGTTGTTGCGCCGCTTGCCGAGCAGGGGTTTGGGGCCGTGGCCGGTGGCCCGGTCCATGGTCGAAGTCATCCAGAACCTCTGAGGGGTGAGGGGACCGACGTACCTACGCGACCGTAAGTTACGGAAGCGTAGGTTAGGTCCCCACGCCGTCGCCACGCCCCGCGTGGAAAATCACGGGCAGTTCTCAGGATCAGCACGTTGTGTCGCATGGAATCGAGACCTCGACCCGGCATCATCGAACGATGGCCAGACGCAAGATCATCCGGATCACCGCGACCTCGTTGCTCGTCCTGCTCGTGCTGGTCACAGCGGCTCTGGGCGGCGTCGGGTGGTACTACAGCGGCGAGCTGCTCGAACCGGAGGAGGTGCCGCGGCGCCACCCCGAGACGGCACTGGGCGTCGACGACAAGAACGTCGTGCTCGCCGAATCGAAGCTCACGCTGCAGCGCGGCACGTTCGGCATCGTCTGGCCCGGCGGCACCGCGAAGGTCGGCGACATCGCGTCGACCAGGAACGGCCGCGTGGAACGCCCTCTCCTGGAAGGCACCGCACCGCCCGAGGGCACCAAGGTGCGCATGGAGACCAACGTCTACGAGGGCAACCCGAAGACGTCGCTCGGCCTGGTCTTCAGCGACGTCGCCATCCCGGGCGAACTCGGCGACATGCCCGCGTGGTTCGTCCCGGCGTCGAACCCGGACACGTGGGTCATCACCGTGCACGGGCGTGGCGCGTCGCGTGAGGAGGCGCTGCGGGTGGTTCCGCAGTTGCACGGCGCGGGGCTGCCCGTCCTGCTGATCACCTACCGCAACGACCCCGGCGTCCCGAAGTCGCCGGACGGCCTCTACCACCTCGGCGACACCGAGTGGCACGACGTCGAGGCCGCCATCAGGTACGCGCAGGCCAAGGGCGCGAAGAAGGTCGTGCTCTACGGCTGGTCGATGGGCGGCGCGATCGTCGGCCAGACGCTCGCCCGGTCCGGCCTCGCGGCGGCCGTGAGCGGCGTCGTGCTCGACTCCCCCGTCACGAACTGGACGCAGACGCTGAACCTGCAGGCGGAGAACCGGGGCGTGCCGACGTGGCTCACGCCGGTGGCCGAGGTCGTGTCCGGCTGGCGCGCGGACATCGACTTCGACCGATTCGACCTGGTCCGCACCCCGCCCGCGCTCAAGCCGCCGACGCTGCTCGTGCACGGCTCGGCGGACGGCACGGTGCCCGCCCAGTCGTCGCGTGACCTCGCCACCGCGGCGAACGGGCTCGGGTGGCCGCTGCAGTACGTGGAGATCCCCGGCGCCGATCACACGTCGGGGTGGAATGTGGCGACGGACACGTATCGCACCGCGCTCGGTGACTTCCTGACCAGGTCAATCGGCGCCAAGCCGTGATCTTGAACTGAGCCGTGCGAGTGGTGGTTGGACAAGAAGCGGACCACTCGTGACAACATGTGCCCTGAGCGGACGCGAGTTCGCTCATTCCGCCATGGTGTAAAGGCAGCACCTCTGATTTTGGTTCAGATGGTCCAGGTTCGAATCCTGGTGGCGGAGCTGGGCACGAGTCAGTGTGGTCTTTGGGAGGTGCGAAGCTGCCCGAGGAAACGGTCGACGAGCAGGGCAACGTGGGCCACCGCCATCACGAGATGTCCGACGCGTGGCTGGTCGGTCGCGCGTCCGAACTGGTCGCCGTGGCCCAGAGCAGCCACCTCGCCGCGCAACTGGACGCGGCGACCGAGATCGACCGCATCCTCGCCGAGGCGCAGGGTCGCGGAGAGCCCCGCATCGTCGCGCAGCTGCTCAGAGCCGCGGCCGTGGTCAGGCTGGTCACGCCCGGCCTCGTCGACATGTCCGACCCGCAGCTCGACGAGATGCTCGCCCACTGCCGCCGCCACGGCCTGATCGTGCTGGAGGCGGACGCGCGAGCGTTGCGCGGACGCCGGTTCCTGCTGGGCAACGCCGAGGACAAGGCGCTGACCGAGATCGCGTCGGCGCTGGCGATGATGCTCGACGAGGAACCCGAGGTCGACCCGGTCTTCGACAAGCGGATCTGGGACCAGCTGCTCGCCACGACGCTGCAGGACATCGCGCTCGTGCTGACCCAGCTCGGCGTCTACGAGATGGCCGACGACGTGCTGGCGGGCGCCAACAACGCGTTGCGCGAGAGCGGCCAGCCGCACCAGATCTACGTCCACCTGGTCAACCGCGCCCGGCTGCGCATCGGCTGGGGCCTGCGCCTCGAACGGGTGAACCTGCACGACGCCGCGCACGAGCAGTTCAAGGTCGCCTCCGGGCTCGCCGAGGCCGCCGAGGTGCCGTTCCGGCAGTCGCTGCACCCCGGCCGGCGCGACCTCGACGCCGCCGAGCAGGTGCCGATCCTCGGTGCCGCCCACGCGCTGACGAACCCCAGGGAAAGCCACCTCGACCGGCTCTGGTCGTTGCGCGGCCTGTCGATGTACGCGCGAGAACTGATCATCGTCGCGATCGCACTGGCACGATGCCTCGTCGAGGCGAACCGGCTGGACGACGCGCTCAAGGTCCTCGACGACACGCGCACGCAGATGGAGCACGACACGTCGGAACCGTCGCTGGTGCTGTCGCTGGAGCGC
The DNA here is from genome assembly GCF_024648825.1 of Lentzea californiensis. Taxonomy (GTDB): domain Bacteria; phylum Actinomycetota; class Actinomycetes; order Mycobacteriales; family Pseudonocardiaceae; genus Lentzea; species Lentzea californiensis. Next base: position 1,715,279 of record NZ_JANBBE010000001.1, on the reverse strand, counting down.
GAGTACGCGCACATGTGCGGGCCGCACACGACGTCCGCGCTGCAGGCCTACAACGCGGCCCTGGAGCTGGAGCTGTGGCAGATGCGGGAGTCCCGCGTGGCCACACTGCAGACGCGCCGCGAACACGAAAGGCTGACGCGCGCGCACGGCCAGATCGCGCAGCAGGCGTTGCAGGACCCGTTGACCGGCCTGCCGAACCGCCGCGCGCTCGACGACAAGATGGGCGAACTCATCGCCGGTCAGGTCGACCCGTTCTCGATCGCACTGGTCGACCTCGACGGGTTCAAGGGCGTGAACGACCGCCATTCGCATGCCGACGGTGATGATGTTCTCCGGGTGATTGCCAGCACACTCCGGCAGGCCCTGCGGGGTGACGACATGGTGGCCCGCTACGGCGGCGACGAGTTCGTCGTGCTGCTGCCGGGGGCCCCTCTGCACGCCGCCGAAGCAGCACTCGGCCGGGCCGTGGATGCGGTGGCAGGCTTGCCAATCGACCTCTCCCGGGGCGTGACGCTGTCGGTCGGCGTCATCTCGCTGCGCCCCCGCGAATCCGCCAACCAGGCCCTGTCGAGGGCTGACTCGGCGATGTACGTGGCGAAGCGCCAAGGTGGCTGCCAGGTAGCGGCGGTGGCGGGGGAGCCGTCCGCGGAGGCCTAGGCTGGTCGCGGACTTCGAAACACCCAGCCTGTTAGGGAGAGCATTGATGCTCGAGGGCCCTGTCAGCACGGTCGTGCTCGCCGCCGGGGAAGGCACCCGCATGCGGTCGTCCACGCCCAAGGTGCTGCATCGGATCGCCGGTCGCTCACTCGTCGAACACGCGGTGCGCGCGGCGGCCGGCACAGACCCCGACCACCTGGCCGTCGTCGTCGGTCACGGCCGTGAAGCCGTCACCGAGCATCTGGAGACCCTGGCCGGGACGCTGGGCCGCAAGGTCACCGTCGCGGTGCAGGCCGAGCAGAAGGGCACCGGTCACGCCGTCTCGTGCGGCCTGGCCGAGCTGCCGCACGACCTGGCCGGCACGGTGATCGTCAGCTACGGCGACGTGCCGCTGCTCGACACCCGGACGTTCACCGCGCTGCTCGCGGAGCACCGGTCCGCCGGCAACGCGGTCACCGTCCTGACGGCCGTGGTGGAGAGCCCCACCGGGTACGGCCGGATCGTCCGCGACGCGGACGGCACCGTGCAGCGGATCGTCGAGCAGAAGGACGCCGACCACGCCGAGAAGCTGATCAACGAGATCAACTCCGGCGTCTACGCGTTCGACGCGGCGGTGCTGCGCGACGGCCTCTCGCGACTGTCCACCGACAACGCGCAGGGCGAGCTCTACCTGACCGACGTCCTGGGCATCGCCCGCGGCGACGGCAAGCGAGTGGGCGCGCTGATCGCGTCCGACCCGTGGCTGGTCGAGGGCATCAACGACCGCGTGCAGCTCGCGGCCGTCGGCACCGAGATGAACCGCCGCATCGTCGAGGGCCTGATGCGCGGCGGCGTGACCGTCGTCGACCCGGCCTCGGTGTGGGTGGACGCGGGCGTGCAGGTGGGCCAGGACGCCCTGATCGAGCCGAACGTGCAGCTCCGCGCGGGCACGGTGATCGGAGCCCGGGCGACCGTCGGCCCCGACACGACGCTGTCCGGCGTGACCGTCGGCGAGGGCGCCTCGGTGATTCGGACCCACGGCAGCGACTCGGTGATCGGCGACGGCGCGTCCGTCGGCCCGTTCGCCTACCTCCGCCCCGGCACCTCCCTGGGCGTGAAGGGCAAGATCGGCACGTTCGTCGAGACGAAGAACTCGCAGATCGGCGACGGTTCGAAGGTCCCCCACCTGTCCTACATCGGCGACGCCACGATCGGCGACCACAGCAACATCGGTGCGGCCTCGGTGACCGTCAACTACGACGGCGTGAACAAGCACCGCACGATCGTCGGATCCCATTGCCGCACCGGCTCGGACAACATGTTCGTAGCACCGGTGACCGTGGGCGACGGCGCGTACACCGGCGCGGGCACCGTCCTGCGCCGCAACGTCCCACCGGGCGCGCTCGCCGTGTCCGGAGGCCCGCAGCGCAACCTCGAAGGCTGGGTCCTCAGCCGTCGTGAAGGCACGGCGGCCGCTCAGGCGGCAGCCGAGGCCCTGGCGAAGCAGAATGCCGACGAGAACACAGAGGAGGGTCGCTGACCGTGAACCCGCAGATGCCCGGCACACCGAAGAAGAACCTGATGCTCTTCGGCGGGCGTGCCTACCCGGAGTTGACGGAAGAGGTCTCGAAGCACCTCAACGTCACGGTGACTCCTCAGTCGGCCTACGACTTCGCGAACGGCGAGATCTTCGTCCGCTTCGAGGAGTCCGTCCGAGGCTGTGACGCCTTCGTCATCCAGTCGCACACCGCGCCCATCAACCAGTGGCTGATGGAACAGCTGATCATGGTCGACGCCCTGAAGCGGGCCTCCGCCAAGCGCATCACCGTGATCATGCCGTTCTACCCGTACAGCCGCCAGGACAAGAAGCACCGAGGCCGCGAGCCCATCTCCGCCCGCCTGGTGGCAGACCTGTTCAAGACCGCGGGCGCAGACCGCCTCGTCTCGGTCGACCTGCACACGGCCCAGATCCAGGGCTTCTTCGACGGCCCGGTGGACCACCTGTGGGCCATGCCGCTGCTGGCGGACCACATCCGCGGCAAGTACGCGGGCCACGAGATCACCGTCGTCTCCCCCGACTCGGGCCGCACCAAGCTGGCCGAGAAGTGGGCGGACACCCTGGGCGGCACCCCGATCGCGTTCATCCACAAGACCCGAGACCCCCTCCGCCCGAACGAGGTCGTCTCGAACCGAGTGGTGGGCAAGGTGGAGGGCCGCCTCTGCATCGTGATCGACGACATGGTCGACACCGGCGGCACCATCGCGGGCGCGGTGAAGCAGCTCCTCAACGAGGGCGCCTCCGACGTGGTCATCGCCGCCACGCACGGCATCCTCTCCGGCCCCGCAACCCAGCGCCTGCAGGACTCGGGCGCCCGCGAGGTCGTGTTCACCGACACGCTGCCGATCCCAGCGGAGAAGCGCTTCCCGAACATGACAGTCCTGTCCATCGCGCCACTGCTGGCACGAGTGATCCAGGAAGTGTTCGAGGACGGCTCCGTCACGTCGCTGTTCGACGGCAACGCCTGACCCAGCAAGCCCGATGGGGCCTCCCGCAGTCCACAGGACGCGGGAGGCCCTTTGCTTTCCGCGAAGCCGAAGGCGAGCCGTCCTTCCACGCGGGCCAAACGCACTCTCAACGCAACAGGCAGCCGCCCAACGCAACAGGCGTGCCATCAACCCGCCCGTGGCGTGGACCCCCTGATCAGATTGCCGGGGTCTGGGGCAGAGCCCCAGGGGAAGCACGCAACCGCAAGCCCGCCGCCCGCAAGGCGACCACCCACAGGGTCGCGAACCGCCCCAACAAGCCACCCCGATTAACACCCACCCCGCCCACTCACCTACACTGGTCGGGTTGCCTCGGCGAGGGCGAGCTTTCCAGCTCAACGTGATCGACGCGGTGGCTCGATGCCGCGCGTGTTGAAGTCATCCGTGTGCTGCTCGCCACCGCTGGCCACCCCCTAGCTGATCCGCTGATACTTGTGCACCGCCCCGACGTACAAGGCCAGACTTGTAAGGAGTACCCCACCGTGTCCGAGGTCCGTCTCGCCGCTGAGCAGCGCACTGAATTCGGCAAGGGCGCCGCCCGCCGTACCCGTCGCGCCGGCAAGATCCCCGCGGTGCTCTACGGCCACGGTTCCGACCCGAAGCACCTGGCCCTGCCGGCGCTCGAGTTCGCCCGTGTCGTCCGTGAGCACGGCCAGAACGCTGTCCTCACCCTCGCCCTTGACGGCGCGGCTGAGCTGGCGCTCACCAAGACCGTCACCACGCACCCGATCAAGAACTACATCGAGCACGTCGACCTGCTGCTCGTGAAGCGCGGCGAGAAGGTCACCGTCGAGGTGCCGCTGGTCATCTCGGGCGAGCCCGCTTCGGGCACGCTGCTGACGCAGGACCTCAGCACGATCCAGATCGAGTCCGACGCCATGAACATCCCGGACCAGATCGAGCTGTCGATCGCCGGTGTCACCGCGGGCACGCAGATCCACGCCAGCGACCTGACCCTGCCGGCCGGTGCCGTGCTGATCACCGACGCCGACGCTCTCGTCGTCGCCGTGAACGAGGCGCCGTCCGCGGCGCAGCTCGAGGGTGACGAGGCTGCTCCGGCGGCTGAGGCCACCGAGGAAAGCTGAGCCCCATCACGTCGGGCCGAAACGACGGCGCGTCACCTCCTCACAAGGGGGGCGGCGCGCCGTTGCCGTACCTGCGGCCCGCAGACGTCCGGTCGAAGACCTTCCGCCGCAAGCGGCAGGGTTACGACCCGGACCAGGTGAACGAGTTCCTGCAGATCATCGCCGACGCCCTGGCCGGTCGTCTCCGCCTCGACCCGGACCACGTGCGCACCGTCAGGTTCGCCACGGTCCCGAACGGCTACGACCCGCTCAGCGTCGACGGTGTCCTGCACCTGCTGGAGTTCCAGGTCCGCAACGGCATCGTGCCGCCGACGGGCCTGAGCTCCGGCGAGGACCTGTACGCGCGCAAACTCCCGAGGTCCAGCACCGGTTACGATCGCGCCGAAGTCGACGCCTTCGTCATCCGTGCCGCCGCCAACCTGGACGGCCGGGGTGCCATGACCTCCACCGAGGTCCGCAACACCCGGTTCAGCACCACGTCCGGCCTGCTGGGCAAGGGGTACCAGGTGCAGGCCGTGGACACGTTGCTGGACGATCTCGAGCAGGAGTTGCGGTTCCGTGGACGCTGACCTCGCCCTCATCGTCGGGCTGGGCAACCCAGGCCCCAAGTACGAGGGCAACCGCCACAACATCGGTTTCCTGGTCCTCGACGAACTGGCCGCCCGCGTCGGCGGCAAGTTCAAGGCCCACAAGTCGGGCGCCGAGATCGTCGAGGGCAGGCTGAGCGGCCACCGGGTCGTGCTCGCCAAGCCGCGCAGCTTCATGAACCTCTCCGGCGGCCCCGTCGCGAGCGCCGTGAAGTTCTTCAAGCCCACCACCATCGTCGTGGTCCACGACGAGCTGGACCTCCCGTTCGCCGTGCTGCGCATGAAGCTCGGCGGCGGCGACAACGGCCACAACGGACTCCGCTCCATCACGAAGTCCCTGGGCACCAAGGACTACCACCGCCTCCGCTTCGGCGTGGACCGCCCGTCCGGCCGCCAGGACCCGGCCGACTACGTCCTGAAGGACTTCTCGACCGTCGAGCGCAAGCAGCTCGCCCTGGAGATCGACCGGGCGGCGGACGCGGCCGAGGCCCTCGTGACCAAGGGCCTCGAAGCCGCGCAGAACACCTTCCACTGAGCCACTGGTGGCCCGGCGACGTTCCGGGCCGCTAGACCAGAGCAGCCGCGGCAGACCGCCTCAGCTTGCCGGAGGGCGTCTTGGGCAGCGTCCCGGGTGGCTGCACCACCACCGCGAACGGCCGCAGCCCCACGGCGTCCACAACCCGAGCCGTGACCTGCTTGACCAGAGCCCTCTCGGCCTCGGCGTCCCCGGCCAGCTTCGACTCCACCACGACGGCGAACCGTTCGCGCTGCGTCCCGGCGTCCAGTCGCACGGCGACGGCGTTGCCGGGCCGCACCCCGTCCACCGAGCAGGCGGCACGCTCCACATCGGTCGGGTAGATGTTCCGGCCGCCCATGATGATGACGTCCTTGCGGCGCCCGCAGACGACCACCTGGCCGTCCTCCACCACGTACCCGACGTCGCCGGTGGACAGCCACCCCTCGGCGTCCTGTGTCGCCAGTGGACCGTTCACCGTGAGGTAGCCGGGTGTGACGGCCTCACCGCGGACCTGGAGCTCACCGACGTCGCGGACGCCCAGCACCTCACCGGAGTCCGACACCACCCGCAGTTCCAGCCCCGGCAACGGCGGCCCCAGCAACGGGAACGCGCGCCCGTCGGCAGCGGGCACGGCCTTCTTGTCCGCCTCCACCGCGTCCGCGTCCACCACGTCCACCGACAGTCCGGTGAACAGAGGCGCGAAAGCCACACCCAGAGTGGTCTCCGCCATGCCGTAGGCGGCGAGGATCGACTCCGGCCGCAGCCCGAACCGCGCCCCGGCGTCCACGAACGACCGCACGGCCGCCGGGTCGATCGGCTCGGCGCCGTTCAGCGCGAGCCTCAGCGAGGACAGGTCGAAGGAATCGGACGAGGAAGCGAGCCGGCGCGCCACGATCGCGTAGGCGAAGTTCGGCGCGGCGGTGATCGTGCCGCGGTGCCGGGTGATCAGGTCGGCCCACAACGTCGGGCGCGACAGGAAGTCGACGGGTGTGACCTTCACCAATTCCAGACCGAACAGCATGGGGACGGTCAGGAACCCGACCATGCCCATGTCGTGGAACAGCGGCAGCCACGAAACCATGACGTCAGAGGCAGGATCCAGGGCCGCCGCGACGCGCATGCCCTCGGCGTTCGCCATAAGATTGCGGTGCGTGATGCGCACCGCCTTCGGATCGGCGGTCGATCCACTCGTCAACTGCAGCAGTGCCGTGGCATCCTCGGGGGTGGGAACAGGAGCAGAGATCGGTTCCGCATCGAGTTCGGAGAGCAGTTTGTAAGGCACTCCGTGCTGGTCGAGCACGGCAGCCAGAGCGTCAAAAGGGCTGCCTAGCAGGACCAGGTGCGAATCGATCATGGCGAGCACCCGCAGCGTGTCCTCGGCCCACTCGGCCAGGTCGGTGCGTGGTGTGGGTTGATGCAACATCGTGACGCTGCCACCACACAGCCATGCGGCTTGCACGGCTGGGGCGATCACGGCTGGTTCGGCGGCGAGCACGGCGATCGCGGTGCCCGGCGCCACGTCGAGCGCACCGGCCATCCGCCGGGCGCGTTCGTGCACCTCGGCCCAGGTCCGGCGGACTGGCGAGGCGGGTTCGCCCGTCGTCATGCCCCTGTCCCCGCCGCTGGAGGCCGTCGCCAGCATCACATCCACGAACTGACTCATGTTCGCGATCGTAGTGGCGCCGTTTGGTCCATCAGGGCGAAACGTTATGCCACACGAAACGCGATACTCCCCAGTACAGGTACGCAGGAGGAGGTCATTGGTGGATCGGGGCGGCCCCGGAGCGCAGCATTCTCTACCCGCGCATCCGGCACCTCTGCTCTCCGCGCAGGACGTGGCCCTGGTCGCGTTCCACCGTCCTCCGCGAGGTCAGCGCGGGTACGACGCGGCTGAGGTGGACGCGTTCCTCGACCGGGTCGAGGGCACCATGAAGAGCAAGGACATCCTCACGCGTGAAGACGTGCTCAACGTCAAGTTCAGCACCGCCACCCGGGACCCGGGCTACGACGTGAACGAGGTCAACGTCTTCATGGAACTCGTGGCGGACACGCTGAGGTCCACTCCGCAACGCGCGCAGGCCTCCGCGCCGGCCAAGGGCGCCCACGCCACGTCGCAGGCGATGAGACCCGCGGTGCGACTGTCCCCTGACGACGTTGCCGCCGTGCGCTTCCACAAGCCAAGACCGGGGACCCGCGGCTATCACGAGGGCCAGATAGACGCGTTCCTCGACCGCATCGAGCAGACCCTGCGCGGCAGGGACAACCTGACCGCGCAACAGGTGCAGGACGCCGTGTTCGGCGAGACCGCGCCCGGCACGTTCGGCTACGACGAGGAAGACGTCGACACGTTCCTCGACCTCGTGGTATTGATGTTCGAGGTCGCTCCGCCGCCGCGCGACGCGGGCCCGCCGACCACGGTGCTCCCGCCGCTGCCGCAGCAACAGCAACGGCCGCAGCAGCGCAGTCCGCAACCGGATCCCCGCCCGCAGCAGGACCAGCGTCCCCAGCAGCCTCGACGCCCCCAGCCGGCCCCGGCGCAGCCCGCCCAGCAGCCCGCGCTGCAGAAGGCCATCGACTCGCCGAAGCTCACCGCGGCGGACATCCGCAACATCGCGTTCCACCGCCCTCCCCGCGGCCGCCGCGGCTACCAGGAGTCCCAGGTGGACGCGTTCCTCGACCGCATCGAGGCGACGCTGCTCGGCCAGGACAACCTGACCTCGAAGGACGTCCGCGACGTCCGGTTCTCGCGCCCGCTGATCGGCCGGCGCGGCTACGACGAGACCGAGGTGGACGGGTTCCTCGGCCAGATCGAGCAGCAGCTCTCCGGACCGGTGCGCAGCAGCATGCCGACGGTCAAGTCGTGGAAGGACTTGCGCCAGCTGCGGATTCCGCAGGCGGCGTCCGGGCAGCGCGGTTACCGCACCGCGCAGGTCGACCGGATGCTGGAGGAGATCGGCGTCGCGCTCGACGGCATGCTCGGGGCGAGCTCGGACGAGGTCATGAAGGCGCGCTTCAGCTACGCGTTGCTCTCCGGCCAGGGCTACGACACGTCGTTCATCGACGAGCTGCTGCCCCTGCTCGCGACCGAACTGCGCCGCCAGGGCAAGTAGCCCCGGCGGCGATCAGGCCGATACGGCTCAGCCCTCGACGGCCTCGGCCGCGACCATCCACTGGGCCTCCACGTCGGACTCCTCCGCCAGCACGGCACGGAGTTCGGCGTCGAGCTTCAGCAGCCTGGCGGAGTCGGTCGAGGCCTCGGCGAGCGCCGCGTGCAGCTCGGCTTCCTTCTTGTGCAGCACCTCGAGGCGCCGTTCCAGCCGGGCCAGCTCCTTGCGGGCGGCACGCTGGTCGGCGGCGTTCGAGGGTGCCTTGTCTCCGGACGGTCCGGTGGCGGACTCCCTGTCGCGCATCGAGTCGCGGCGCTTCAGGTACTCCTCGATGCCACCGGGCAGCTCGGTCAGACCGCCCTCGCCGAACAGCGCTACGACCTTGTCGCACACGCGCTCGACCAGGTAGCGGTCGTGCGAGATCACGACGAGCGTGCCGGCCCACGAGTCGAGCAGGTCTTCCAGCTGCTGCAACGTGTCGATGTCCAGGTCGTTCGTCGGCTCGTCGAGCAGCAGGACGTTCGGCTCGGCCATCAGCAACCGGCACAGCTGCAGCCGGCGCCGTTCACCACCGGACAGGTCGGAGACCGGCGTCCACTGCTTCTGCGAGGAGAAGCCGAACCGCTCGCCCAGCTGCGACGCCGACATCTCGTACTTGCCGAGCACGACGCGGCGCGCGACCTCCTCGATCGCCTCCAGCACGCGCATCGACCCGTTGAGGTCGAGCAGCTCCTGCGAGAGGTGCGCGATCTTGACCGTCGAGCCCTGGATCCGCTTGCCCGTCTCGGGTTCGCGCTCACCGGCCAGCAGCTTCAGCAGCGTCGTCTTGCCCGAGCCGTTGACGCCGACCAGCCCGATCCGCTCACCCGGCCCGATGCGCCACGTCAGGTCGCGCACCAGCACCCGGTCCGGAATGGACAGTGTGGCGTCCTCGACCTCGATGACCGTGCGGCCCAGGCGCTTCTTCGCGAACGCCAGCAGCTCGACGTTGTCCCGCAACGGAGGCACGTCGGCGATCAACGCCTCCGCGGCCTCGATCCGGTAGCGGGGCTTCGAGGTGCGCGCGGGAGCGCCGCGGCGCAGCCAGGCGAGTTCCTTGCGCGCCAGGTTCTGCCGCTTCTCCTCCAGCGTGTCCGCGAGCCGCTGCCGTTCCGCGCGCGCGTAGATCCAGTCGGCGTAGCCGCCCTCGTACTGCTCGACCTTTCCGTTCACCACTTCCCACGTGCGGTTGCAGACGGTGTCGAGGAACCACCGGTCGTGGGTGACGACGACGAGCGCGCACTTGCGGGCCAGCAGGTGTTCCGCGAGCCACCGCACGCCCTCGACGTCGAGGTGGTTGGTCGGCTCGTCCAGCACGAGGAGTTCGAGGTCCTGGATCAACGCCGCCGCGAGCACGACCCGGCGCCGCTCGCCACCGGACATCCGCGACACCACGGAGTCGAGGCCCAGCGCCGTGATGCCGAGTCCGTCCAAAATGGACCGGACGCGGGCGTCGGCGGCCCACTCGTGCTCGGCGTCGAACCCGAGCGGGTCGATCACCGCGTTGCGCACGGTCGACCCGTCCGGCAGTTCGGTCCGCTGCGTCACGACGGCCATCCGCAGGTCGCGCGACCGCGACACGCGGCCGTCGTCGGCGGGCTCCACCCCGGCCAGCACCTCGAGCAGCGTCGTCTTGCCACCGCCGTTCAGGCCGACGACACCGATGCGGTCGCCTTCGTTGACGCCGAGCGACACGCCGTCGAGCAGCGGCCGGACGCCGAACGACTTCGACACGGACTCCAGGTTGACCAGGTTGGCCATCAAAACCTCACGACTAGTAAGAAACTGCCCGATGCAGGCTACCCAGCCCCGCCAAGGCGCCTGTCCCTGACCGCACGCGGGGACCTTTCGTACTGTCTGACAGTACGAAAGGTCCCCGCGTGCGGTCAGGCGTGCACTTCGGGCGGCGTGGGCTTGGGCTCCTCAGTCGCGATCACACGCGCTCCGGGCACCGGCCCGTGCGCCACGCGCACCGTCCGGCACACACCGGCACCAGCGAGTTCGGCGGCCACGCGCACGGCCGTGTCGCCGTCTTCGCACAGGAACGCCGTCGTGGGGCCGGAACCGGACACGATGCCGGCCAAGGCACCCGCGTCGACACCCGCGCGGAGCGTCCGGCGCAGGTTCGGGCGCAGCGACACCGCGGCGGCCTGCAGGTCGTTGCCCAGCAGCAGGGCGAGCTGCCTCGGGTCACCAGAGGACAGGCCCTCCAGCACGGCCTCGACCTCGCCGACGCGCGGCGGGTCCCCGTCCGCGCGCAGGCGGTCCAGCTCGTCGAAGACGTCCGGAGTGGACAGTCCGCGGCGGTCGAACGCCAGCACCCAGTGGAACTGGTGGCGGCCCAGCACGGGCACGATCCGCTCACCGCGGCCGGTGCCCAGGGCGGTGCCGCCGTAGAGGGCGAAGGGGACGTCCGCGCCGAGCTTGCCGGCCAGTCCGGCCAGTTCGTCGCGGCTGATGTCCAGGCGCCACAACGACGACAGGCCGACCAGCGCCGCCGCCGCGTCCGCGCTGCCGCCCGCCATGCCGCCCGCGACGGGGATGGCCTTGCGGATGACGACGCGGACCTTGGGGTCGTCCGCGTCCTTGCCGACGTGCGTGGCGAGCAGCTGCACCGCACGCCAGGCGAGGTTCGAGGCCCCGGTGGGCACCTGGTCGGCACCCTCGCCGTACACCTCGACGCCTGGCTCGTCGGCGACCGCGACCGTGACCTCGTCGACCAGCGACAGCGCCTGGAAGATCGTCACCAGGTCGTGGTAACCGTCCGGGCGCACGTCACCTACCGCCAGGTGCAGGTTGACCTTGGCCGGGACGCGAACTGTGACCGGGGGAGGAACGACTGCGAGCACCATGTCAGGGTACGGGCGTTCTGGGGTCCCGGACTCCTCCCCTGGCCACTGTCACGGTCAGACCGGGATGACCGAACCGCTGAACGTCTGCTTGATGTAGTCCTTGACCTGCTGTGATCCGAGCAGCTCCGCCAGGTCCTTCACGCGCTTGTCGTCCTTGAGCTCGGTGCGGGTGACCAGGCCGTTCGCGTTCGGGTTGCCCTCGGCCTTCTCCAGCGCGAGCGAGTCGGTGGCAGGCTTGAGGCCCGCGTCGATGGCGTAGTTGCCGTTGATCACGGACGCGTCGGTGTCCTCCAGCGACCTGGGCAGCTGAGCGGCCTCCAGGGGCACGAACTGCAGGTTCTTGGGGTTCTCCGCCAGGTCGCGCACGGTCGGCTGGTCCACGGCCTTGAGCTTGATCAGGCCGTTGGCCTCCAGCAGCTTCAGGCCGCGGGCCTCGTTGGTGGCGTCGTTGGCCACCGCGATCTTCGCCCCGCTCGGCAGTTCGTCGAGCTTCTTGACCTTCTTCGAGTACAGGCCGAGCGGCTCGACGTGGACGGGCTGCACCCACTCGACCTTCGCGCCGCTCTCCGAGGTGAACGTCTTCAGGTACGGGACGGTCTGGAAGTAGTTGGCGTCGAGCGACCCGTCGACCAGCGCCGTGTTCGGCTGCACGTAGTCGGTGAACTCGACGACCTCGATCTTCAGACCCTTCGACGCGGCGAGGTTGTCGGCCACGTACTTGAGGATCTGGGCGTGCGGGACCGGCGAGACGCCGACCTTCAGCGTGTCGGACGCGCTGGAACCACCTGACGAGCAAGCGGACAGAGCAGTCAAACCGGTCAAAGCTACTGCGATCAGGGCAGCACGAATACGCATGACGTTCCTTTTGAGAAATTGCTACGGGTCAGACGGAGGCGTGCCGGCGCCGGTCGGCGGCAGCGGCGACACGGGTGAAACCGAACTGGATCACGGTGGTGAGCACGGCGAGCCACGCCACGGTGCTCCACAGGATCCGGTCGTTGAAGCGCTGGTAGCCCTCGCGGATGGCCAGGTCGCCGAGACCGCCGCCGCCGATCACGCCGGCCATCGCCGAGTACCCGATCAGGGCGATCACGGTGACACCGATGGCGTTGATCAGTGCGGGCAACGACTCGCGGATCAGCACGCTGCGCACGATCCTCAGCGTCGAGGCACCGGTCGTGATCGCGGCCTCGACCACGGTCACGTGCACCTCGGACAGGATGTTCTGCACGAGCCGCCCGACGAAGGGGATCGCTCCCACGGCCAGCGGCACGATGACCGCCGTGCTGCCGATGGAGCCGCCGACGAGCAGGCGGGTGACCGACGTGAGCGCGACGAGCAGCACGATGAACGGCATCGAGCGGCCCAGGTCGGTGACGAAGCTGAGGATCCTGTGCACCGCGGCGTTCGGCCGCAACCCACCCTTGGCGGTGAGCTGCAGCCAGACACCTACGGGAACTCCGAGAACAGTGGCGATGACGGTCGAGACGCCGACCATGTACAGCGTCTCGCCGGTGGCCTCGACGAGGAAGCGGACGACGTCGGACCAGGGTGTTGCAGACCTCACGCAGCTACTCCCTGGGGGCCCTTCAGGGACCTCTGCACCGAGCCGCCGGCCTCGCCGATCCACTCCAGGGCGGAGTCCGAGCGCTCGCCGTTCAGGCCGAGCCGGAACCGTGCGACCGGGGTCTCGCCCAGCCGCGTCAGGCCGCCACCGACGATGTTCAGCTCGACGCCGAACCGGTGCGCGGCCTCGGGCAGCAACGCCCCGACCGCGGCGAACCCGACGAGCACGACGTCCGCGACGCGGTCGTAGCTGCTCTCGTTGATGGGGTTGAGGTCGACGGCGGGCAGCAGCGCACTGCTCGTGCGGCTCGCGACGTCGTTGACCAGGTCGAGCACCTTGCCGTGCTCGACGACGCGGCCCTGCTCCAGCACGGCGACGTCGTCGCAGATCTTCCGGACCACGCCCATGTCGTGCGTAACGATGAGCACGGTCACACCCAGCTCAGCGCGCGCACGGTCGAGCACGGTCAGCACGGAACCGGTGGTCTCCGGGTCCAGGGCGGACGTGGGCTCGTCGGCGAGGAGAACGCTGGGGTTGGCGGCGAGGGCGCGCGCCACGGCGATGCGCTGACGCTGCCCGCCGGAGAGCTGGTCGGGGTACGAGGCGGCCTTGTCGGTGAGCCCGACGAGGTCCAGCAGCTCGCCGACCCTCGTCCGGCGCTGCGGCCCGGGGATGCCCGCGGACTCCAGCGGCAGTGCGATGTTGCCGGCCGCCGTGCGCTGACGGAGAAGCGAATCCCCTTGCGGCACAACGCCGATCTGGCGGCGAGCAGCCCTGAGGGCCGACCCGTCGAGGCTGGTGATGTCGGTGCCGTCGACGCGGATCGCACCCGAGTCGGGACGCTCCAGCAGCGCGACGCAACGGGCCAGCGTCGACTTGCCGGCGCCACTCGGGCCGACCACGCCGAGCACGGTTCCGGCCTCGACGTCGAGGGTCACGCCGTTGAGGGCACTGACGCCCTGGAAGGACTTGGTGAGGTTTTCGACAGTGATCACGTCTGCTCCACGGCTGCGCGCGACGGCACACAGTCCGTTGTGGACGGACGTGCGCGGTCGAGAGTTCTGCTCAGGTGTGTGCGCCACTCGTTGACTGAGTGCGCGTCAGGAGGACTTTTAGAAGGCGCCCTAGACGAGGTGGCGACGACATGCAGAAGACGAGCGACGGCACTGGTCGATGACTCGACGGCGCGTCAGCATTCGCACGGTACCCATGGTGCTCCTCCATCGGTCCTGGCGTTAGCACCTGCCCGCATCCAGCGGGTGGTTGCTGCGACGTCGTAGAGCCAGGTCTCTCAGTCGCTCCGGATGGCAAGTAGCAGTCAACCGGACGGACGTTCGGTTGCGCAAGCCAAAACCGGATTCGTTCGACAGATCACACTGTTGGCCGATGGATCCCCGGCCTAGACCTCGGCAATCCGGATGAAGTCGATCACGCTCAACTGCTCGCCCCGAACCTGGGGATCAACGCCCGCTTTCTCGAGCAGTTCGTCGATGTCCCCCAGGTCGCCGGCCCAGCCCCTGAGCGCCGCCCGCAGCGTCTTCCGACGCTGGGCGAACGCGGCGTCGACGATCTGGAAGAGCTTCTTCCGATCCACAGTGGACAAGGGCTTTTCGTGACGCTGGAAGGAAACCAGCCCCGAGTCGACGTTGGGCGCAGGCCAGAACACGTTCTTGCCGACCGCCCCGGCCTTCTTCGCCTCGGCGTACCAGGCGAGCTTCACACTGGGCACGCCGTAGATCTTGTTACCGGGCTTGGCCGCCATGCGGTCCGCCACCTCCGCCTGCACCATCACCAGACCCTTTTGCAGGCTGGGCAGTTCGGCCAGGAGGTGCAGCACGACCGGGACCGCCACGTTGTACGGCAGGTTCGCGACGATCGCGGTGGGTTGCGCCGGCAGGTCTTCTTGGGTGACTTTCATGGCGTCCATGAGGACGACGTGGAGTTTGCCGGCGTTCTCCGGGTCCATCTCGCTGACCGTCCGCGGAAGGCGGTTCGCCAGGGCCGGGTCGATTTCGACTGCGACTACCTGGCTGGCGCTGGGGAGCAGGGCAAGGGTCAGGGAGCCCAGGCCCGGGCCTACCTCCAGGACGACGTCGTCTGGCGTCAGGCCGGCCGCGGTGACGATCTTGCGGACGGTGTTCGGGTCGTGCACGAAGTTCTGGCCCAGCTTCTTGGTTGGGCGGATGTCCAGCTCTGCGGCTAGACGGCGGACTTCGGCAGGTCCCAGCAGGCTCACTTGGGCATTCTCGCAGGCCCGGTGGTGGAGGGGTGGGCTGGGACCTTGCTGGTGGGTGCTGGGGCGGGTTGGCCGGCGCCGGTTCCAGCAGGATGGTCACCCACCGTGCGAAAGGTCGCCTTGCGTGCGTGGCCGGGCGAGCAGTACCGAGCCGGTGCCGGTCATCGCCGCTGCGCGTCGATAGCGATGGTCACCACCGCTTCACCAGCCCGCAGAGGTTCACACTCCTCGGCTTCGCCTTGCGATTGGCGGCCAGGCGGCTCGGCTTCGCCGTTGCCCGTTGCGTACGGAGGGACGCCTCGGCTTGGCCGTTGCGTTGGGCGGCAGGGTGGCTCGGCTCCGCCGTCGCTCTGCGCGAGCCTTCATGCCGCACCCGCCTGCAGCATCTCCCCCACCGCATGCCCGTCCGCTGTGCCGCACTTCGACTGCGGCGCGTCCTCTACCTCTGCCGCGCGCCCGCCACCCTCCGCCTACGCTCCCGCCACCGACCTTGCCCCGCCGCGCCGGATCTAGCCCTGCGCAGCCCCGGCAACGACGAAGGCCGCCCGTGGCGAACCAGGGCGGCCTAAGTCAGGGGATGGAGAGAGTGTTTACGGCAGGCCGAGCTTCGCGCGGCAGCCCGGCCATGCGCCGTACGTGCCGCCCGCGCGGTCGCGCAGCTTCGTGGCGGTGGCGATCTGCTGTTCGCGGGTGGCCTGGTGCGGCAGCTGCGCGTAGGCGGTGCCGCCGTTCGAGGCCCAGGTGCTGGCCGAGAACTGGAGGCCGCCGTAGTAGCCGTTGCCGGTGTTGATGGCCCAGTTGCCGCCTGCCTCGCACTTGGCGAGGCGGTCCCAGACTTCGCCGTCCGGGATCGGCTTGGTGCCCACGGTGATCTTCTTGGGCTTCGGCTCCTTGGTGATCTTGCCGCCGATCTTCTCGCGGCTGATCTCCTTGCCGTTCTTCACCGTCACGCGGTACGTCGACGTCTGCTCGCCCGGCGTGCCCGGGTCGGTGACGGTCTGCTGGCCGCTGGCCAGGTTCGGGTCGTTGGTCTTCTCGACCGGCGGGGCCACCGGCTCGTTCACGTTGATGACCGTGACGCCGGTGCGCGAGATGTAGATCTCGGCGCCGGTCGCGATCTTCACGTCCATGCCGGACGCGACCGCGTCCTCCGGGCCGAGGGTGAGGTTCTCGCCCTTGAGCAGCTCGTCGACGGTGAGCGCGGTCGTCTTGACCTCGCGGACCGGGTTCGCGCCGTCGAAGACCTTGACGTTCTTGAGGGTCTTGACCTCGACGCTCATGCCTTCCAGCGGCACGTCGTGCGAGCCGGGCATCGACATCCAGGCGCCTTCGAGCGGCACGCCGAGCTGCTTGGCGGCCTCCTCGACGGTGACCGAGCGGACCCAGTCCTCGCGGGCCTGGCCGTCGATGCTCATCTTGAGCAGGCGGCCGCGGTCGAGGCTGATCTTGGCGCCGTCGGAGATCGGGGTGTTCAGCGACGGGGACAGGGCGTCGTGCTCACCGACGACGATGCCTTCCTCCGCCAGGACCTCGCCGACCGTGCCCTCGTAGGAGTGGACGGTCTGCATCGCGCCGTCGACCTCGACGGTCAGCGACTTGTCCATCGCCATGGCGGTCACGCCGCCACCGGAGATCGACACGAGGACCGCGGCGACGGTGCCCTTGAGGAAGCGGCGCTTCCACGTCGAGGCGGCCGTGACGAGGACCTGCGGGTCGTTGCGCTCTTCTTCCTCCGACGGGAGGACGAGCGGCGGCATGATCGTCGTCTCGGCGTTGATGAGACGGATCAGCTCGTCTACGTCGACGTTGGCCGAGGCCAGCAGGTCGTCGGCGTCCGGGCCGAGCACCTCGAGCACGTCCGCGGGCGTGATGGTCAGCGCACCGGCGGGGAAGCTCGGGTGGGGATCGGCGACGTCGACCGCCGTGCCGCCGACCGGCGTGAACCAGTCGGTGTCGTCGTTGAAGTCGTACTGAGCAGCAGCTCTGTCGCTACCAGACAAGGGTCGATACCTCCATTGCGGAAGCTGTGAGGCCACCGCACAGTTGGCGTTGACAAGATCATTCGAGTTGGAGCTCGAAGGTTCCCGGCAACTCCTCCTACGTGGTCTCGCTTCTTCGCGCTTCTGGCTTCGGTCCCGCCCCGACTGCGGGCGTGCTCCGAACCGACAAGGTCGACTCAGGTGGCACGGTCACGGGACAGTAACGGGGTAGCCGACGTTGCGCAAACACCCCCGCCAGAGTTGTGACCTCAGTCACCCCATGGAGGTAGGAACCCTTTGCTCCGTTCGCCCTAAGTCGCATTTCAGTGGTCAAGCCCGAACACTCGTTGAGCAGTACGGGTGACGGCGACGCAGAGTTCAGAAAGATCTTCGCCACGCAACGTAGCGAGATCGCGAACTGTGTAATTCACACAATAAGGTTCATTTGGGCGCCCACGATAGGGATGGGGCGTCAGGAACGGCGCGTCCGTCTCGACCAGGAGCTGGTCCTGCGGCACGAGCGCCGCCGCTTCCCGCAGCGCACGGGCGTTCTTGAACGTCACCGGGCCCGCGAACGACAGCACGTACCCCGCGTCGACGCACCGCCGGGCGAAGTCCGCGTCGCCGGAGAAGCAGTGGAAGACCACAGTGGACGGTGCGCCCTCGGAGTCGAGGATCTTGAGGATGTCCTCGTGCGCGTCCCTGTCGTGGATCATCAACGGCTTCCCGACGCGCTTGGAAAGGTCGATGTGCCAACGGAAAGCCTCGTGCTGGGCGGCCGGCGGCGAGTAGTCCCAGTAGTAGTCCAGACCGGTCTCGCCGATCGCGACCACGCGGGGCAGAACGGCCAGCCGCTCCAGTTCGGCCTTCTCCTCGTCACCGAACGAAGAGGTGCGCGTCGGGTGCACGGCGACCGCGGCGTAGACCCTGGAGTCCCAAGTGGACGCTTCGGCGGCCCACTGCGCGGCCTTCAGGTCGTCCGCCACGGTGATCACGTGCGAGACGCCGGCGGCCTCCGCCCGATCGAGCAGGACCGCCACGTCGGCGGCATCGACGGCACCGCACGCGTCGAGGTGGGTGTGGGCGTCGATCACCGGTGCCGGAAGAGCTTCCGGCACCGGCGGTCGTTCCCGCTCGTCCGCCACTACTCGGTCACGATCGGAGCCCACTCGGGCCCGACCTCGCCCAGCTTCGAGTCCAGCTTCGTGAACAGCGGCGACGGCTTCTGCAGCGGCCGGCCGACCTCGAGCGGCGTGGACTCCCACTTGGCCTGCTCACCGGCGTAGTCACCGGTCAGCACCGGGTACGAACGGTCGGGGATGTCCAGGTCGTCGACCTCGGTCATCTCCGGCTGCGCGGCCCACACGCCCGTGCCACCCAACGCCTCGTGGATCTTCTGCGCCGAGTGCGGCAAGAACGGCGTCATCAGCGTGTTCGCGTCCTGCACGACCTGCAGCGCCGTGTGCAGCACCGAGTCGCGACGGTCCAGGTCGTCCTTGAGCTTCCACGGCTCCTGGTCGGACAGGTACTTGTTCGCCAGCGAGATCACGCGCATGGCCTCGCCGGAGGCCTGCTTGAACCGCGAACGGCGCAGGTGCGCGCCGACCGTGTCGAACGCCGCCTTGGACTGCGCGAGCAGCTCGTGGTCGGCGGGGGTCAGCGCCGTGGCCTTCGGGATCGCGCCGACGTTCTTGTGCGCCATCGAGATCGAGCGGTTGACCAGGTTGCCCCACTCGTTCGCCAGCTCGAAGTTCGTCCGGCGGACGAACTCCTCCCAGGTGAAGTCGGTGTCCTGGTTCTCGGGACCCGCGACGGAGATGAAGTACCGCAGCGCGTCCGGCCCGAACTCCTTCAGGAAGTCCCCGACGTAGATCACGGTGCCGCGCGACGTCGAGAACTTCGAGCCGCTCATCGTCAGGTACTCCGACGACACGACCTCGGTCGGCAGGTTCAGCGTGCCGAACCGGCCGGGCTCGCCGCCCTTGTCGCCCGCGCCGTTCTGCCCGAGCAGCAGCGACGGCCAGATGAGCGAGTGGAAGACGATGTTGTCCTTGCCCATGAAGTAATAGCCCTGGGCGTCACCCGTCCAGAACTCCTTCCAGGCGTCGGGGTTCCCGGTGCGCCGCGCCCACTCGACGGACGCGCTCAGGTACCCGATGACGGCGTCGAACCACACGTAGAACCGCTTCATCGGCTGGTCGCTCCACCCGTCGAGCGGGATCGGCACACCCCAGTCGAGGTCGCGGGTGATGGCGCGCGGCCGCAGGTCCTTGATCAGGTTCTGCGAGAACTTGAGCACGTTCGGACGCCAGTCCGACCGCGTGCCCATCCAGCTACTCAGCGAGTCGATGAACGCGGACAGGTCGAGGAACAGGTGCTCGGTCTCGACGAACTTCGGCGTCTCGCCGTTGATCTTCGAACGCGGGTTGACCAGTTCCGACGGGTCGAGCTGGTTGCCGCAGTTGTCGCACTGGTCGCCGCGCGCGCCCTCGTAACCGCAGATCGGGCAGGTGCCCTCGATGTAGCGGTCGGGCAGCGTACGGCCGGTCGACGGGCTGATGGCGCCCATCTCGGTCTTGGGGACGACGTAGCCGTTCTTCCACAGCGCCGAGAACAGGTCCTGCACCACCTGGTAGTGGTTGCCGGTGGTGGTGCGGGTGAAGAGGTCGTAGGACAGGCCGAGGCCCTGAAGGTCACCGGCGATGACGCGGTTGTACTTGTCGGCGAGCTCGCGGGCGGTGAGCCCTTCCTTCTCGGCCTGCACCTGGATGGGTGTGCCGTGCTCGTCCGTGCCGCTGACCATGAGCACCCGGTGTCCGGACATTCGCATGTAGCGGGAGAAGACGTCGGACGGGACACCGAAACCGGAGACGTGACCGATGTGCCTGGGGCCATTGGCGTAAGGCCAGGCCACCGCGGTCAGTACGGAGGCACTCATGGCAATAGCCTACGGAGGCGGTGCCAGGGGGTTTTCACCGAGTAGGAGGTCTGTTTGTCCGCGACCAGAATGCTGGTGCTCGGCGTGGTGAGGCTCGTCGGCGAGGCGCACGGTTACGTGGTGCGCCGCGAGCTGAAGTCGTGGTCGGCGGACAGCTGGGCGAACGTGCAGCCGGGTTCGATCTACCACGCGCTGAAGTCGCTGGCCAAGGACGGCCTGCTGGAGCCGGTCGGCACCGAGGAGTCCGACGAGGGCCCCGCCCGCACGACCTACCGGATCACCCCGGCCGGCGAGCACGAGCTGCGGGACCTGCTCGCGCACGCGCTGGCCGACCCGGCGGCGGGCAACGACGAGGTCTCCGCAGGCGTCGCGATGCTCAACCTCGTCCCCCGCAAGCAGGCCGTCGTGCTGTTGAAGAACCGGCTGGCGGGCTTGGAAGGGCAGCTCACCCCGACTCGGCACGGCATCTCGTCGATGCCGGAGATGGGCAAGCCCGCACACGTCAGCGAGCTGTTTCGACTCTGGCTCGTCCATCTCGAAGGCCAGGTGCGCTGGACTCAGGAGCTGATCGAACGCCTAGAGGCCGGTGCGTACGAGCTGACGGACTAGTCAAACTTGATTAGTTCGCGCTAGCCTCTAGTCAAAGTTGACTAGAGGGGGTTTCGTCATGATCAAGGCACGCGGTCTCGCGCGCCGGTTCACCACGAAGACCGGTCCGGTGGACGCGGTCAAAGGGGTGGACGTCGACGTTGCCGAGGGCGAGCTCGTCGGGTTCCTCGGCCCGAACGGCGCAGGCAAGTCCACGACGTTGCGCATGCTCACCACGCTGCTGCAGCCGACCGCGGGCGAGGCGGTCATCGCCGGGCACGACCTGCTGACCGACCCGGCCGGGGTGCGCCAGAACATCGGTTACGTCGGCCAGAAGAACGGCTCCGGCCAGGACCAGCGCGTCGCCGACGAGCTGGAGTTCCAGGCCCGCTTCTACGGCCTGTCCAGACATGACGCCCGCAGGAAGGTCGCCGACCTGCTCGAACGGTTCGACCTCCAGGGCCTGGAGAAGCGTGGCGTGATCACGTTGTCGGGCGGCCAGCAGCGCCGGCTCGACATCGCGATGGGCATGCTGCACGACCCGCGGCTGCTGTTCCTGGACGAGCCGTCCACGGCACTCGACCCGCAGAGCCGCCGCAACCTGTGGGACCACATCAGGCAGCTCAAGGCCGACGGCGTCACGGTCTTCCTGACCACGCACTACCTGGACGAGGCCGACTTCCTCAGCGACCGGCTGCTGGTGATCGACCACGGCTCGATCGTCGGCGAGGGCTCACCGGACGAGCTCAAGCAGCGCGTCTCCGGCGACCTCGTCGTGCTCGGCACACCGCAGGCCTCGATCGTCGCCTCGAAGTTCGAGAACGCCGTCGTCGAGGGCGAGCAGGTCAGCTTCCGGATCCCGAACGGCGACCGCGCGTTGCCCGGGCTCCTGCGCGACCTCGACAACATCGGCGTGGAGCTGCACTCGGTGCAGGTCCACCGGCCGACGCTCGACGACGTGTTCCTGACCATGACCGGCCGCTCGCTGAGGGAGGAAGCCAATGCCGCCTAGGAACCTTTTGGGTGACACCTGGCTCGTGTTCTGCCGCGTGATGCTGCCGGTCGTGCGCAACCCCGTGGCGGTCGTGTTCGGGATCGCCCAGCCGTTGCTCTACCTCGGGCTCTTCGGGCCGTTGCTGGGCGAGGGCGGCTGGCAGTGGTTCGTGCCGGGCCTGCTGGTGCAGATGGCGTTGTTCGGCACCGCCTACGCGGGCTTCTCGTTGCTGCCCGAGGTGCGCACGGGCGTGATGGAACGGCTGCGGGTCACCCCGGTCAGCCGGATCGCGCTGCTCGTCGGCAGGGTCGGCAAGGACGTGGTGCTGCTGGTCGTGCAGAGCCTGCTGATCATGCTGGCCGCGATGCTGTTCGGCTTCCGGGCCACGGCCGGGCAGATGCTGCTCGGGCTGGGGCTGGTGGCGTTGCTGGGCATCGCGATCGGCTCGGTGTCGTACGCGATCGCGCTGAAGGTGAAGCTGGAGTACGTCTTCGCGTCCGTGCTGTCGGCGACGATCGTGCCGTTGATGCTGCTCTCCGGCGTGCTGCTGCCGATGTCGAACGGCCCGCGGTGGCTCTACTGGCTGTCGCGGATCAACCCGCTGGCGCACGTCGTCGACGCCGAGCGGTCGATCTTCAACCCCGGCACGGTGCTGTACGGGCTGATCTCGGTGGCGGCGCTGGTGCTGGTCGGCGTGTTCTACGGCGTCCGCACGTTCAACAAGGAGTCAGCTTGACGCACGCGGGGACCTTTCGTGCGCTACAAGCGCACGAAAGGTCCCCGCGTGCAGTCCGGCGGCACGGTCAGGAGGACTTGATCGCCGCGTCGTAGAGCGTCTTCTTACTGATCCCGGCCGCCTCCGCGACCTCGGCGGCGGCCGACTTCATCCGCTCGCCGTCGGCGACGCGCTGCCTGACCTCGGCGACGAGCGTGTCGAGGTCCGGCGTGTCGGCGACGGGAGCGGGGCCCAGCACCACGGTGATCTCACCGCGTGCGCCTTCCACGGCCCACTCGGCGAGCTCGGCCAGTGAGCCGCGCACGACCTCTTCGTACTTCTTCGTCAGCTCACGGCACACGGCGGCACGGCGGTCAGGACCGAGCACCTCGACGGCGTCCGCGAGCGTGTCCGCGAGCCGGTGGGGAGCCTCGAAGAAGACAACCGTGCGCTGTTCGGTGGCCAAAGGTGCGAACCAGCGCTTGCGCTCACCGGACTTGCGCGGCGGGAAGCCGTCGAACGCGAACCTGTCGCTCGGCAGGCCGGACAGGGCGAGCGCCGTCGTCACCGCGGACGGCCCCGGCAGGCACGTGACCGTGAGGTCCTGCTCAACGCACGCGGCGACGAGCCGGTAGCCCGGATCGGAAACGGACGGCATTCCGGCGTCCGTCACGAGCAGCACGGTCGCGCCGTCGCGCAGCGACTCGAGCAGCCCCGGCAGGCGCCCGACCTCGTTCTGGTCGTAGAAGCTGATCACCCGCCCGGACGGTTTGACCTGCAACGCGGCAGCGAGGCTGTGCAGCCTCCTGGTGTCCTCGGCGGCGATCACGTCAGCCGTCCCGAGTGCCTCGATCAGGCGCGCGGAGGCGTCGCGGATGTCCCCGAGAGGGGTGGCTGCCAGGACGAGACGGCCTGAACCGGATACAGGACTCACAAGCTTCACCCTACGATCGGCGGCGTGACAGTCCTCGTGCAGCCAGGAGAGGCGCCCGTCGTCGTCGAGGAGCCGCCTACGGATCGTGCGGCGGTACTAGACCCGCCTCCGTCCGGAGACCGCATGCGCGGGTGGCTCATGACGGCCGTCGTGACGCTGATCGGTGCCGTCGTGCGCTTCTGGAACGTCGGGTATCCGACGGACAAGGGCACGCCGATCTTCGACGAGAAGCATTACGTGCCGCAGACGGCGCAGGTGCTGCGCAACGGTGGCTACGAGGACAACCCCGGCTACGAGCTGATCGTCCACCCGCCGCTCGCCAAACAGCTGATGGCGATCGGCCAGGAGCTCTTCGGCTACGACGGCATCGGCTGGCGGTTCGCCTCGGCGCTCGCCGGCGCGATCACGATCCTGCTGATCGTCCGCATCGCCCGCCGCCTGACCCGGTCGGACCTGCTGGGCGCGCTGGCCGGCGTGCTGCTCATCGCGGACGGCGTCTCGCACGTCCAGTCGCGGATGGGCATGCTCGACATCTTCATCGCGTTGTTCGTCGTGGCCGCGTTCGGCTGCCTGGTCGCCGACCGCGAACAGATGCGCGCCCGGCTGGCCGTGGCCGTGCGCGAGGGCTTCGTCAACAACTCGGCGTTCGGTCCGTGGATGGGCTTCCGCTGGTGGCGCTTCGGCGCGGGCGTGATGCTCGGTGCGGCGTGCGGCATCAAGTGGTCCGGCATCTGGTACATCGCCGCGTTCGGTCTGCTGACGGTCATCTGGAGCGCGCTGGCACGGCGTGCCGCGGGCGTCGAGGAGCCGTGGCTGGGCGCGCTGGTGAAGGACGTCCTGCCGTCGCTGGGCGGCCTGGTCGCGGTCCCCGTGCTCGTCTACGTCGCGACGTGGTTCCCGTGGATGGCCAGCGAGACCGGCATCGACCGGCACGTGGTCGGCGGCAAGGTGCAGGACATCGCGTACGTCCCGGACGTCCTGCAGGCGCTTTGGTACAACGCGAAGAACGTCTACAAGTTCCACGTCGAGCTGGTCACCTCGGCGACCAACCAGCACCCGTGGGAGTCGAAGCCGTGGACGTGGCCGATGGGCCTGCGTCCGATGCTCTACTACTACGACAACTCCGTCACGGGCTGCGGCGCGGCGTCGTGCCTCGGCGCGATCATGCTCATCGGCACGCCCGCGATGTGGTGGCTCGCGTTCCCGGTCATCGGCTGGGCGATCTTCCGCACCATCGGCCGCATGGACTGGCGTTACGCCGGCGTCCTGGTCGGCTACGCCGCGGGCCTGCTGCCGTGGTTCCTGAACCTCGACCGGCAGATGTACTTCTTCTACGTCACGCCGATGGCGCCGTTCCTGGTGCTGCTGATCGTGCTGGCGCTGGGCGAGATCCTGGGCCGGAGCACCGCGGGTTCCGAACGCCGGGGCACCGGGTTGCTGGTCGTGGCGCTGTACGTGGGCATCGTGGTGGCGAACTTCGTGTGGCTGTGGCCGATCCTGAACGGCAACCCGATCACACCGGAGATGTGGCAGCAGCAGCTGTGGCTGCCTAGCTGGCGCTGATTTCGAGGGCTTTCTCCTTGGTCAGGTCGCCTTCGAGCCTCATGGTGACCTGACCTCGTTGCCAGAGCAGGGTTTGCCCTGCCCCGTTCGGTTCCTCGGTGTGCCACGCGCCGTCGCGGTCGATGTAGAAGAACACGTGCGGGTACGGGATCCAGATCTTGTCGCCGATCTGCTCGACGCCCTCCTGGTGCACCAGCTTGCCGACGGTCGAGCTGATGGTGCCGTCGAACTGGTCGAGCTTCAGGCCGCCGTAGTGCAGGGTGACGAACCGTCCTTCGTGGACGATGACCCGGTCCGGCGTGCCGAGCTCTCCCGGCAGGTGGATCTCGAACGGCATCTGCTCGCGTGCCTCGTCGAGCGAGACGTCGTTGCTGGGCAACGGAGGGGCGACGGACCGCGGCGCCTCCGTGCGGAACTCGACACCGGCGAACTCCAGCAGCTGCTGCACGCCCGCCCGCACCGCCGGGGACACCGCGAAGGCGATCGCCGCCGCGGTGATCGCCGCCACCAGTGCCTGGAGCCAGCGGGTTCGCCTCCGGGGCGCGTTGATCCTGGTCAGCACCTGGGCGGTGACGTCCGGCGGTTCCGGCACGTGGACCTGCCGGCCCAGGTCGCGAAGGGCGGCCTCTGCCCGGTCATCGGTCATGGGCCACCTCCTCCAGCATCGGGCGCAGCTTCGCCAACGCGCGCGACAGCCTCGACTTCACGGTTCCCTTGGCCACGTTGAGGGTCTGCGCGGTCTCGGCCTCGCTCAGGTCCAGCAGGTACCGGCACGTGACGACCTGGCGATCGGTTTCGTTCAGGCTCTGGACGGCGTGCAGGAGCTTGGCGCGGGAGTCGTCCACGAGCGTGCCGGGGTCGTCGTGGTCGACGGTCTCGGTGATGGCGGCGAGCCTGAGCTCCATCAGGTTGCGCCGCCGTCTGCCGCGGTGCAGGTTCTTGGTCTCGTTTGCGACGATCTTGAGCAACCACGGCTTGAAATCGGCCTCGGGCTTGAACGTGTGGAGCTTCCGGTACGCCTTCACGAACGCCTCCTGCACCACGTCACCGGCGTCCGCACCGGCCCCGAGCAGGTACGCCGTCCGGTGCGCGAGCGCGGTGTACCGGGCGACCAGCTCGCCATAGGCCGCCTGGTCGCCTGCGATCGCCCGTGCCACCGCTTCGTCCGTGATGCCCTCTCTACACCGGGAACCTCATCTTGGTTCCCGGTGTATTCGCGCCATGAGGATTCTCGCCTTGTTATGCGCTTTCCTGCTGATCAGCGCACCGAGTGCGCTCGCGGGCGGCTGGGCGGTCACGTACGTCGACCCGGTGCCGTCGATCCAGCCCTCCGTGACCCACACGGTCGGCTACTGGGTGCTGCAGCACGGCACCCACCCGTTCTCCGGCGACCTGGGCAAGACCGGCCTGCGTTTCAAGTCCGGGGCCGGCTACCGCGACTTCGTCGGCGTGGCACTGGGCGAACCCGCGCACTACGCCGTGACGTTCTCCCTGCCCGCCGGCACGTACGAGGTGTTAGGCGTGCAAGGCATGTTCCCGGAACACCCGCTGGGCACGCTGACCGTGCCGGGCACGTTGCTGGTGAAGCCGGTGGACCCGCAGATGGTGCAGGGAACGGTGGACGGCCCGTCCCCGTGGCAGGAGATCGCACCGCCACTGGCGGTCTCCGCTTCCCCCGCCCCGGCCGCCGCGGTGGCGCCTTCCGAGCCTTCGGGAAAGCCCTTGCCCGTGTGGATCGCCGGACTCGTCGTCGCGGGCGCGGCCGGTGTGTTCCTGCTGCTGCGCAAGAGGTTGCGGCCGAACGCCCGAAGGTGAGTGGTGAGACGATCGGCGGAAACCGCCTCACCACTCTCGCGTGGCATCCCGTGAGGGTGCCGAGGCTTCGCGGGTGGACCACGGCTTAGGTCGGTGAACGGTGAACTACCGTTACGGACCGGTCCAACGTTCACCCGGTTCGCCTAAGCGTCGACCGGCACCGTGCCAAGGCGCCAAGAACGAGCTCGCGGCCATCAAGTTCGAACAGGACCCTTCGGGATCAGGCATTCACCCGGTTCGCCTACATCGGCATGTGCCGCGTGGGCGGCGGCGTCGGCTTGCTGATCATCTTGGTGACCGGGCCTTCCTTGCTCATGCCCTGCTGGTCGAGGAACTGCGACAGCTGCCCGCGCACCTGGGCCAGCGACGGGCGGCGGCCCGGTTCGGGGTCCATCGCCGCGAGCAGGAGCCTCGCGTGCTTGCTGTTCTGCGGCAGCTTGGTGATCGGTTCGCCCTGGGCCGCGGCCATCAGCGAGGAGATCGGGTTCTCGCGGGAGCCGCGCGGCGGGTGGCCGGTCAGGGCGTAGGAGACCGTGGCGGCCAGCTGCCAGGAGTCCGACGCCGGGGACGCGGTTTCGCCGCGGGCCGTTTCCGGGGCCAGGAAGTCCGGGGTGCCGACCATCATGCCGGTGGCGGTGAGGGTGCTGTCGCCCTTGGAGCGGGCGATGCCGAAGTCGATCAGGTGCGCGGTGCCCTGGTTGTCGACGATCACGTTGGACGGCTTCACGTCGCGGTGCAGCACGCCTCGGTCGTGGGCCGCCGCGAGCGCGTCGGCCATGTTCAGCCAGAGGCGGGCGGCGAGCTTGTCGTCGATCAGGCCGTTCTTCAGGACCGTCTCGGACAGCGAGGCGCCCTCGATGTACTCCATGACCAGGGCGAGGCCGTCCGGGTCCTGGACGATGTCGAAGACCCGCACGCAGTTCGGGTGCCGGACCGCGGCCAGGGCGCGGGCCTCACGGAGCATGCGCGCCTCGGTGTCGTTGTCCGGGGCGTGCGCGAGCTTCACCGCCACCGTGCGGTCGAGCTGCTCGTCCACGGCCAGCCAGACCGTGCCGAAGCCGCCGGAACCGAGCTGGCGGACGCGGCGGAACCGGCCGTTGCCGGGGTTCCAGACCTTGCCCGACTTCTGCACCGGCGCGGGCGACTCGGCGTTGGCCGCGCCCGGACCGAACGGCAGCGGGCCCGGCGTGTCCGCGAGCACCGCCGGGTTCGACGGTTGCGGCGGACCCGGCGGCGGCAGGACCTCGGCGACGCGGGTCGGCGGGTACTGACGCGGCGGCTGGTTCTGCGGCGGCTGGTGCTGCGGCTGCGTCACCGGGCGCATCGGCCGGTTCATCGGCGCCGGCTGGTACTTCGGCACCTGCGCCGGCTGGTACGGCGGCGGGTTCTGCGGCGGCGGCTGGTGCTGCGCGGCCGTGATCGGCTTGGTCGCCGCCTTCTTCTGCGGCTGACCAGCCGGGAGCTGGTTGTTCTGGGGCTGGGGCTTGCGCGCCACCGGCTGCGGTGGCGGCGAGTTCTGCGAGTTCCGGTCCTGGGACCGGTCGCGGCCGGGGCGGTTCAGCATGGCGGTAGTCAACCCGAAAATCCGCACGACGAGTGAGCCGATTATCGCAATCGGCAGAAACCCGAGAAGCACATGGCCGACGAGGGTCACGGGGAATGCCGACGTCGTCACCAGCAGTACCAGGAACATCGGCCAGAACACTCGGCGCGGCCAGTTCGGCCCGAGCCGGAACGCCGAACCGGACTGCAGCATGACGAACAGCAGGCACAGCAACGCGAGCGCAGCGGTGATGCCCGCGGCCGCCAGGAACAGGGGCTGCTCCGTCGGCCGCTGGATCACGCCGATGATCGACGGCGCACCGTCGACCAGGTAGCTGCCCTGTGAGAACGTCCCGAAGCAGGTGTCCTGGTCCAGCGACGCCGATCCGGGGACATCCCGTCCGGACAGCCCCTGCACGGTGCCGCGCATGACGAGCCACGGCAGCACCAGACAGCTGGCGACGCCGAGCACGGTGAAGATGGCACCGGTCACGGGTCCGTAGGAGTTGCCGACCACCCGGCGCACCGCGATGGACAGCAGCGCCCCGATCGTCGGGAACAACCCGAGCACCGCACCGAGCGCCGTGGTGGTCCACACCCAGTCACCGGGGCAGACACTCGCACCCACGAAGCCGTGCAGCCACGTGAGCAAGGACTCAGCGAGCCCCACGACTCACACCACCCCTTCCGAGATCACCCCCAGCCTAGGCGGTCTGTCAGCGTACGGTGCGTGATTGGTTTGCGGTTGACGCCACAGCAACCCTTTCCTTGATCACCGCGTTGTACCTCCGTCCGGCACGCGTTGAGCCTCTTGGTCCTCAACACGTCTCGACGGACGGCTTCGTTGACAGAAGTCGGCAGTGCTGCGCGATTCGTTATCGAGGCAGCACGAACGGACACCTGGCGAACGGGTGGAAAAAGCGACGTCAGCCGACATCTGCCCGGTGATCGGAGGAAGTGCGCGAACTGCCCCTGCCCGCCGACGCGCTGGAACTCCGCGCGGCCGGATCGGACGCCACCGGCAGGTCGCCGAGGCCGGCGACGAACTCGACGGTCCACAGGTGCCGCGCGGCCGGGTTGCGCTCCGTGAAGGAGTCGCTGAGGCCGTAGGTGGCGACGCGGGTGTTCTGCTGGTCGTGCATCTCGACGGTGATCTGCGAGCCGAGCAGGCCCTTCTCACCGGGTGCGCAGGCCACTTCCAGGCGGGTGCGGATCCACTGCGGCTCGGTGGCCGGGTCCGCTTCGAGCTCCTCGGAGACGGCGGTGCAGGCCGTGCCGTGGGCGCGGAAGGTCAGGGCGGCCCGGAAGACGACGAGCTCACCGGCCGTGCAGCCGGTGAGAACGCGCGCTTCTACAGCTGTCTCCGTGCTGGAGACGACGGGACGGGCGGCCGTGCACCGGGCGGTAGGGGCTTCGGTCGACGCCGCCGCACCGCTGGAGGTGACGGCCCCGAGTAATAACGCGGCGACCACAGATCTCATGAGAGAAAACTATTTGTGGCCGCCGCATTCTTCACTCAACTTCACCCCATAGATGGGTGAGCGCGAAATACGTCGTCAGCGCTGGCCTGTCAGTGGTCGTGGTGGTCGTGCTCGGGAGCGAACGGCTGGTAGACGTAGAACATCGTCACGGGCTCGTCGCCCGCCACGGTCTCGTGGTCGACACCCGGCGGCACGAACGCGTACGAGCCCGCCGTCGCCTCCACCCCGCCGATGCTCACGGTGCCGTCGACGACCCACGTGTGCTGCGTCGCCGACGGGTGGTTGTGGCCGACGTCGCGTGCGCCCGGCGCCATCTGGATCAGGCCGACGATGGTGTCGCCGCTGGGCGACTTCCACAGCAGCTTGTTCTGCAGCCGTTCGTCGCCGTGCAGCGGGAACGCCTTCAGCTGGGCGAGGGCTTCGGCGGACAGGACCGTGACCTTGTCCTGCGGCACGTCGCTCATGGGAACAGCCTTTCGGGAGCCGAACGAGCTTACGGCCGTTATATAGACGAAAGGGCCGTCCCCATTACCGAGGACGCCCAGGAACCACTCAGTCCAGCCGCATTAGACCGCACCGCTGAACAGCACCCGCGCCAGGTCTCCGACACTGCCGCAGACCCGAACACCTTTACCGGCCCACCTGGATGGAACCCCTGCCCGACAAGGAACCTACGGGGGGTCCGGGGGCTTGCCCCCGGCTGGGGTCTGGGGGCTTGGCCCCCAGAAAACACCGAGGGCCGAGAAGATCTGCGCTTTATGCAGATACTTCCCGGCCCTCGGAACGAGTGGAGCTGAGGGGAATCGAACCCCTGACCTTCTCGATGCGAACGAGACGCGCTACCAACTGTGCTACAGCCCCTTGCGGTGTTACGAGAGAACTATAGCAGTCCCAGAAGGGGTGTTTCACCACCCCCTCCTATGCCCCGACAGCACCTCGGTACCGCAGCGACTCCAGTCCCTCTAACTCGACGAAGACCGGGTCTTCATCGTCGGAGTCGACCGGGATGGTGCCCGGAAGCACGCGGTGTTCGAAGCGCGGCAACGGCGGCAGCGCGGGCCCGTCGTCGACGACTTCGACCTGGGTGGTCTCGGAGTCCTCGGCGCCGGCCTGCTGCGGGACCTCGGCGGCGGCCGCGATCTCCTGGTGCTGCGGGCCCGTCTCACGGCGGCGGCGCACCTGCTGCAGGCGGGCGAGCCGCCGGGCGCGGATCTCCTCCTCGATCCGCACCTGCCGGCGCAGGTACGTGAGGTAGCCGACGAGCAGCAGGTCGAGCGCGGCGTGTCCGTACCAGAGCTTCGCGAAGAACACTCCGGCGACGATTCCCGACGCCACGGCGGCGACCAGCAGGAACGCCACCACTCTGCGGCGGAACGCGTACTTGGCCTGCGCCACCAGAACGGCGGCTTCCGGGTCGTAGCCACCACGGCCACGCCGGAACGGGCGCTCGACGTACTCCTCCTCGTCGAAGTAGTCGTCGTCGATGTCGTGGATGTCGTCGTACTCGGCGTCCGGCATGGCGTCGTACTCCTCCCCCACGCTGCGCGCACTCTCCTGGCGCTTGCGGGCCATCATGGGGACGAGGACCACGAGCCAGGCGACGACCAGCGCAACGATGATCAGCGAACTCGGCATTCCCCGTTCACCTCCCCCGGCCCACGCGTGGTGCTGTCAACCACGCTAGTCACAACAGTCACACCTGTCTCGGAGGCACGCCGAACTCGGTGCGTACCAAAGTGTGGTGTATCACCCACTTTTGGGTGAAGTGATTAGGGCAAACGGAAGCAGATGTCAGGGAAGACGGGCCTCTCCGCGTGCGACCAAACGGCGCACTAGGCCATCCGGGACCTCTTCGGTCGTGAGCGCGAAGCAGAGGTGGTCGCGCCACTGCCCGGCAACATCCAGATAACGCTTGAAGAGGCCTTCCTCGCGGTAGCCGGACTTCGTGAGCACCCGGATCGAGGCGCCGTTCTCCGGACGGACGGTGGCTTCGAGCCGGTGCAGACCAGCGTTGCGGAAAGCGTGGTCCGTGAGCAACGCCACGGCCGCCGTTGCGACGCCGCCTCCCGCCCGATCGGCGGCCACCCAATAGCCGATCCACGCCGACAGCAGCGAGCCGCGCACGATGTTGCCGACGGTGATCTGACCGGCGACCTCGCCGTCCACGAGGATCATGAACGGCAGCGTGGTGCCGCGGCGGGCCATGCCGCGCAACGACGACCACTGCGCGGGCCAGGACAGCGTCGCGTTGCGCTCGTCCCAGCCCTCCTGCGCGGTCGGTTCCCATTGTTCGAGGTAGGCGCGGTCGCGGATGCGCAGCCTCGACCACTTACCGCCGTCGAAGAGCCTCGGCCCGCGCAGCTCGACGGTTCCCGCGCGCACCTGGAGAGGCCCCAGCCGGACCGGCCAGCCGGGGTGTCTGCCCAGATCGGCGAAAACGCTCATCCACGCTGCGCAAGGAAGCTGACCAGCACCTCTTGGCCGACGGAGACCTCCGTGACGTCCTCTTCGACCATGATCAGGCAGTTGGCCTCGGCCAGTGACGCGAGCAGGTGCGACCCGGACGTGCCGAGCGGCTGCACCAGGTACTCGCCGTTGTCCGCGTCGCGCAGCAGCTGACCGCGCAGGAAGCCCCGGCGGCCCTTGGTCGACTGCAGCGGCGACAGCAGGCGTGCGCTGACGGCGCGGCGGTACGGGTTCTTCTTGCCCAGCGCGGCCCTGATCAGGGGCCTGACCAGCACCTCGAACACGACGAGCGCGCTCATCGGGTTCGCGGGCAGCAGGAACGTCGGCACGGCGTCCGGGCCGAGCCGGCCGAACCCCTGCGCGGAGCCGGGGTGCATGCCGACGCGCGTGACGTCCATGTCGCCCAGGTCCGTGATCGCGGCCCTGACCTCGTCGCCGACCGTGCCGCCAACACCACCGGCGATGACGACGATCTCGGAGAGCAGCAGCCTGCCCTCGACCACCTCGCGCAGCCGGCGCGGGTCGGCCGACATGATGCCGACCCGGCTGACCTCGGCGCCCGCGTCGCGTGCGGCGGCGGCCAGTGCGTACGAGTTCACGTCGTAGACCTGGCCCTGGCCGGGCGTGCGGTCGACGTCGACGAGCTCCTCACCGAGCGAGATGACGGACACGCGCGGACGTGGGTGCACGAGCACCTTGTTGCGTCCGACGGCGGCCAGCAGACCCACCTGAGCAGCACCGATGGACGCGCCGCGGCGCACGGCGACGTCCCCGGTCTGCACGTCCTCGCCGGTGCGGCGGACGAACCCGGCGGACGGCACGCTCCGGTTGACCGTCACCTTGGCCTGGTGACCGTCGGTGTACCCGAGCGGCACGACCGCGTCGGCCAGCGTGGGCAGCGGCGCGCCGGTCGCGATCCGCACCGCCTGGCCGGGCTGCAGTCTGCGCGGCTGCCGGGAGCCGGCCGCGATCTCACCCACGACCGGCAGCTGCACGGGGCTCGCGTTCGCACCGGACACGTCGACGCTGCGCACCGCGTAACCGTCCACGGCGGCCTGGTCGAAGCCGGGCAACGCGCGTTCCGCCACGACCTCTTCGGCGCAGAGCAGGCCCTGCGACTCCGAGATCGCCACCCGCACGGGTGCGGGCCGCACCGCGGCCGCGATCACCCGAGCGAGCTGCTCGTCCACTGACCTCATGTGATTGGTCCTCGCGCTCAGGAGTTGTCGAGGCGTTCCCGCAACCACTCACGCAGATCGGGTCCGTACTCCGGGGTGTTGAGTGCGAAGTCAACCGCAGCACGCAGGAATCCGGCGGGATTACCAAGATCGTGTCGCCCGCCGCGGTGGACCACGACGTGCACCGGGTGACCCTCGTTGATCAGCAACGCGATGGCGTCGGTGAGCTGCAGCTCCCCGCCCGCGCCGGGCGTGATGCGCTTGAGCGCGTCGAAGATCGCCCGGTCGAGGAGGTAGCGCCCGGCGGCCGCGAACGTCGACGGCGCGTCCTCCGGCTTCGGCTTCTCGACCATGCCGACGACCTGCTTGACGTCGTCGTTGCCGGTGTCGCGGACGTCGAACACGCCGTACGCGGAGATCTGCTCACGCGGGATGTCGAACGCCAGCAGGACGCTGCCGCCCTTCTCCTGGCGGACCTCCGCCATCTTCTTCAGGGCGCCGGTCGGCAGGATGATGTCGTCGGGCAGCAGCACCGCGACGGCCTCGTCCTCGCCGGTCAGGTTGCCCTCGGCACAGCCGACGGCGTGGCCCAGGCCGAGCGCCTGCTCCTGGATCGCGGTCTCCGCCTTGATCAGCTTGGGAGCGCGCTGGATCTTCTCGACGAGGTCGGCCTTGCCGCGCGCGGCCAGCGTCTCCTCGAGTTCGGGGTTCGCGTCGAAGTAGTTCGCGACCGCCGCCTTGTCCGGCGACGTCACGATGACCAGCTTCGTCGCGCCTGCCTCGGCCGCCTCGCGCGCCACGTACTCGATGGCGGGGGTGTCGACGAGGGGCAGCAGTTCCTTCGGCACGGCTTTGGTCGTGGGGAGGAAACGGGTGCCCAGACCGGCCGCGGGCACGATAGCGGTGTGGAAGGCGCTGCTCATGGGCTGCGATGCTAACGACATACCGGGGGATACCCATCATGACGTCCGATCTTCGTGACCGTAAGGCCACGTTGCGTTCACGGTTGCTGGCCTCACGGCGATCCCTGACGGCCGAAGTTCGGGCCCTGGAAGCCGCCGCGCTGGCCGCGCACGTCGCCGCCCTGGACGTCACGCCTGATCAGACGGTGTGCGCGTTCCTGCCGGTCGGATCGGAGCCCGGTGACGCGTCGTGGCTCGACGGGCTGCGGTGCCGGGTGCTGCTCCCGATCGTGACGGGCGACTCGCCGCTGGACTGGGCGGTGCACGACGGTCCGTCCGCGCTCGCTCCCGCCGGGTTCAAGTTGCTCGAGCCCACCGGTCCCCGGCTCGGCGCCTCGGCGATCGCTGGAGCGTCGCTGGTGCTCGTGCCCGCGCTGGCCGTGTCGGTGGACGGGGTGCGGATCGGGAAGGGGCAGGGCCACTACGATCGCTCGTTGCCGCTGGTCAACGCCCCGCTGATCGGCGTCGTGCGGGACAGCGAGGTGCTCGCCGAGGTGCCAGGTGAGCCTCATGACGTGAGGATGAACGGCGTGCTGACCCCCTCGGTCGGCCTCCGATGGCTGTGACATTGACCTGGGGTGTTTGCGCTCCGGGAAGGTCCTGAGCGAAAATCGTGTTGGCACTCACAAAGGTCGAGTGCCAGAGCTAGGAGCAGACCCAGTGCCTACGTACCAGTACGCCTGCACCGCGTGTGAGCACCGGTTCGAGGCTGTGCAGTCGTTCAGCGACTCCTCCCTCACCGAGTGCCCCGAGTGCTCGGGCAAGCTGCGCAAGCTCTTCGGCGCCGTCGGCGTCGTCTTCAAGGGCAGCGGCTTCTACCGCACGGACAGCCGCTCGGGCTCGTCCACGAGCGCGGCCACCACGACGTCCTCTTCGGACGCGAAGCCGGCCGAGAAGAAGTCCTCGGACACGAAGTCCTCATCGGACTCGAAGTCCTCGACGAGCGCTCCGGCGGCCGCCGCGTCCTGAAGATCGCGAGTTGTCCACAACTTGCGACCAGCCCCACTCGACCTGCCTCCGACCGCCCTACGGTCGGAGGCATGACCCTTTCCGCGACCGCCCTGGACCGAGTCCGCACCCTGTGCCGCCGCCGCCCTTCCGTTGCGTGGCGCCGTTTTCTGGCTCTGGGCCTGGCGCTGATGGCGGTGTCCACGTTCTTCTGGCCCGACGTGGGCCATCCGGCCGTGGTCGCGGCGCGGGACCTGCCGGCAGGCGTGTCGTTGTCCGCCTCCGACCTCCGGCTGGTCTCGCTGGCCTCACCCGTACCGGGGACCTTCCCCGATTCCGCCGAGCTGGTGGGCAGACCGCTGGCGTCCCCCACACGCGCAGGCGTCCCGTTGACGGACTTCGACCTCGCAAGTACCTCAGAAGAGCAGGCCTCCGTCGCCGTGCGGGTGGCTGACCAGGGCCTCGCCGAGGTGGTGCGGCTGGGCAGCCGGGTCGACATCGTGTCGTCGTCCGGCGAGGTGCTCGCGGAGAACGCGGCGGTGCGCGAGACACGCGGCGAAGTCGTCGTGCTCACGTTGCCGAGACTTAATGCAACTCGTGTGGCCGCGATGTCACTGGATCATGCATTAGCCGTTACTCTCCGCTGATGCTGAAGGGATTCAAAGACTTTCTGATGCGTGGGAACGTCGTCGACCTGGCTGTGGCCGTGGTCATCGGCACGGCGTTCACCGCGATCGTCACCGCGTTCACCACGAGCCTCATCAAGCCGCTCATCGCCTCGCTCGGCAGCACCGAGACGAAGGGCCTCGGTTTCTACATCCGGTCAGGCAAGGAGGACACGTACCTCGACTTCAGCAACGTCATCAACGCCGCGATCAACTTCGTGATCGTGGCCGCTGTCGTCTACTTCGTCCTGGTGCTGCCGATCCAGAAGATCCAGGAACGCCGCAAGAGGGGCGAGGAGGCCGGCCCGTCCGAGCCGACGGACGTCGAGTTGCTGATCGAGATCCGCGACCTGCTCGCCGCTCAGCAGCAGAGCACCACCGTGGTGCAGAACACCGCACCGGACCGCCGCGGTCCCGCGATCTGATCTCCACCCGTCCCCGCCGAGACGAAGCGCGCAGCCACCGCGGTACCGCGCGCTTTGTCCTGGCCCCGCGGCCGTAGCCGGCACGGTCCCAGCGGTTCCACGGCGCGGCCGTTCTGAACGACCCGCACGCTTCGGCGTTCAGCGATGACAGCCCATCCGTGGCGCGTCCATGCCCTTGAGCCGTACCTGCGAGGCCCAAGGTCCAGGCAGCGCCGGGCAACCACCGGCAGAGGCCGGAGGCCGAGCAGCGCTCACTACGGGTGCGTTGGCACAGCCCCAAGTTGAGCACCGGCAGCTTCGCCGCGCCCCAGCCTTGAGGCCCCAACGGCGAAGCCGAAAGACCAGAGGACCGCCGCACCCCGGAGACCGGCCCGCACGCTCCGACGTTCAGCAACGTCAGCCCGGCGACGATGCGTCTGTCAGCCGCCGGCAGAGCCCGAAAGCACACTCGCCACCACCGCGTCAGCCGCCGTGGTGCGGCGGCAGGCGCGCCAGCACAACTCGCACGTCAAGCACCGGCAGCCCGCAGCACATCCAAGTCCTCAGACCCGACTGTGAGGCGAAAGCTCAACGGCACCGCCGCAGCGTGCCCGAGCCCCTCCAGCCAACGGCAGAGCCCGAAAGCACACTCGCCACCACCGCGTCAGCCGCCGTGGTGCGGTGGCCTGTTCTCGCGGTACCAGGCCTCGCGGTCGTCCGGGGAACCCCCGCCACCGCGCTCGTCCGACGTCGTCTCCGGGAGCACGTCGCCGAACACCTCGGCCAACCGGCGACGACGCGCTGCGGCGTCGTCGTCGGCCGGCTTCGGCGACTCACTCTTCGTCAAGACCGCTCAGCTGTTCGATCACGTAGGGCACCAGAGCCGACAGCGTCGCCATGCCGTCGCGGACCGCGGAGCGTGAGCCCGCGAGGTTCACGACGAGCGTGCTGCCGGAGACGCCGGCGAGGCCGCGCGAGATGCCCGCGTCGACCGCGCCCGCGGCCAGCCCGGACGCCCGGAGGGCCTCCGCGATGCCGTGGATGGGACGGTCGAGCACGCCCTGCGTGGCGTCGGGGGTGACGTCGCGCGGGGACACGCCTGTGCCGCCCACCGTGACCACGAGGTCGACGCCACCGATGACGGCCGTGTTGAGAGCGGCCCGGATGTCGACCACCTCACCCTCGACCGCGACGGTGCCGTCGACGATGAAGCCCACTTCTTCCAGGAGTTCGGTGACGAGAGGCCCGGAGTTGTCGTCCTGCTCGCCGTGCGCCACCCGGTCGTCCACGATCACGACCAAAGCGCGGCCAAGGCGCTGCGCGCTGCGTTCCATACCGATCACCGTAGCGGGAGTCTGACTTCGAAGCGGCAGCCAGGACCGTGGTTCTGAACGCCGACTCGCCCGTGGTGCGCCTCGACGAGCCCTCGCGCGATGGAAAGACCCAGTCCGGCACCGGAGGGATTGCGTGCGGAGGAGCCGCGGAATCCCACGTCGAAGACCTGTGGCAGCACGTCATCGGGTATGCCGCCGCACGCGTCGTCCACCCGCACCACCGCTTCGGGTCCGTCCACATCGACCTGGACGGCGACCGAACCGCCCTCCGGTGTGTGGCGAATGGCGTTGGACACAAGGTTGCGCACGACACGCATCAGTTCCGGATCGGAGCCCTTCACGACCGGCCACGCGCGAGCGTCGGCACGCAGCTCGACACCCTCGCGCGCGGCGACCGGGCGGGAGGCCGCGACCACGTCGCTGACCACGTCGGCCAAGGCCACGTCGTGCATCGGCAGGTTCAAGGCGCCCGCGGTGATCCGCGAGAGCTGGAACAGGTCGTCCACCAGCTTCGAGAGGTGGTCGGCCTCCAGGGCGATCTGCTTGGCGTAGACGGCGACCTCACCCGGCTCGGAGACGACCCCGTCCTCCAGCGCCTCGGTCATCGCCCGGATCCCGGCCAGCGGCGTCCGCAGGTCGTGGCTGATCCACGCCACCAGCTGCCGCCGCGCCGCCTCTGCCTCGCGCTCCCACATGGTGCGCCGCGCGATCGCCCGGCCCAGCATGATCGAGAACGGCACGGTGACCACCCCGACCAGCACGCACGCCATGAGCGTGGCGTTGAGCATCGGCGTGAACATGAACCCGCTGACCACCAGCACGCCGGCGATGGTCGCCACCACCGGCACGATGACCATGACGGTCATCGCGGTGGTCAGGGAGACGCGGCTCAGTCGATCGAACACGGGTCATACCGGTAGCCGACGCCCCACACCGTGCTCAGCCGCCGGGGCTTCGCAGGGTCTTCCTCGATCTTCTCGCGCAACCGTCGCACGTGGACGGTCACGGTCGACTGGTCGCCGAACTGCCAGCCCCACACCCGTTCCAGCAGCTCCGCCCGACCGAACGCCTTGCCCGCGTTGCCGATGAAGAACGCCAGCAGGTCGAACTCGCGCGTCGTCAACTGCAACGGCTGCCCGTCCAGCGTCGCGGTGTGCGCGGCCACGTCCAGCACGAGGTTCCCGTCCCGCACCACCCGCGGCTCATAGGCCCGATGCGCGCGCCGCAGCACCGACGAGACGCGCAACGCCAGCTCACGCGGGCTGAAGGGCTTCGTGACGTAGTCGTCCGCGCCGATCTGCAGCCCTGCGATGCGGTCTTCCTCCTCGCCCAGCGCCGTCAGCATGACGACGGGCGTGCTCCCGCGTTCCCGGATCCGCCGGCACACCTCGAGGCCGTCGATGCCGGGCAACATCAGGTCCAGCACCACGATGTCCGGCTCGTTCGCGGCCATCAGCCGCAGCGCCTGCTCCCCGTCACCGGCGAGCTCGACCTCGTACCCGGCGTGTTCGAGGTAGCGGCGCACCACGTCGCGCACCGTCGTGTCGTCGTCGACGACCAGGACCCGTTCCACCACGTCACCACGCTAAGCCACGAACGCCGGCCCGGCCCGCATCTGTCACGAGGACGTAAGAAGAGGCCCCTCCCTGTGTGCGGGGCAGGTGCTCACAGGGTGGGGCCTCTCCGGGGTCGTCACGCTCGGTTTCCGGCGGGCGGCGGTTGCCGGAAACCGGGCGTCCCCCGACCTATCCCACCTCGACACCGTCGAGGGTGGCTTCCACCGTCCTGTTGTCGGACAGCGTGATCGTGACCTTGTCGCCGGGAGCCTTGGACCGCACCGCGGCCACCAGCGTGTCCGACTCGTCGATGCGGCGGTCACCGAACTTCGTGATCACGTCGCCTGCCTTGAGCCCGGCCTTCTCCGCGGCACCACCGGAGGTGATCTCGGAGATGCGGGCGCCCTGCTCGGTCGACTCGACCTTCACGCCGAGCACGGTCTGCCTGGGCTTGCCGCTCTTCACGATCTCGTCGATCGTGCGGCGGGCCTGGTCCATCGGGATCGCGAAGCCGATGCCGACGGAACCGGCCTGGCCCTGGCCCTGGCTGGGGCTGTAGATCGCGGAGTTGATGCCGACGACCTGGCCCTGCATGTTGACGAGAGGTCCGCCCGAGTTGCCGGGGTTGATCGCGGCGTCGGTCTGGATGGCGTTGAGGACGGTCGCCTGCGAGTTGCGGTCGCCTCCCGCGGAGACCGGGCGGTTCACCGAGCTGACGATGCCGGAGGTGACGGTGCCGGACAGTTCGAACGGCGAGCCGATCGCGACGACGGCCTGGCCGGTCTTCATGTCGCCGGAGTTGCCGAGCTGCACGACCGGGAGGTTCGAGACGCCGTCGGCCTGGATGACGGCGATGTCGGAGCTCGGGTCGCGGCCGAGGATCTTGGCGGACGCCGTCCTGCCGTCCTGGAAGACGACCTTGATCTCGCCACCGGAGGCAGCACCCTCGATGACGTGGTTGTTCGTCACGATCTGGCCGTTGCCGGAGATGATGAAACCGGAGCCCTCGCCGGCGCCGGACCGCGTCGTGACCTGGATCTGGACGACGGACGGCAGCAGCCTGTTCGCCACGTCCTCGACCGAGCCCGCGGGTGCGTTCGAGGTCTGCGAGGCCGGGCGGGGCGTGTCGAGGGAGCTCACGGACGACGAGTCGTTCGCGAAGTTGTAGCCCAGGTAGCCGCCGAGGCCACCGGAGAGCCCGCCCACGAGCAGCACGAGTGCCGCGACGCCCGCCACGACCTTCCCACGGCCCTTGGGCTGCGGCGGGACGGGCGGCGGCTGGTAGCCGGGCGGGAGGTAGTACTGACCCGTCTGAGGACCCGTGTGCGGTCCGCCGAAGGGGCCCGGTTCCGCGCCGAACTGCGCGGTCGTGGCGCCGAGGCCGAGCGGGTGAGGTTGGCCGGACCCTGATGGAGGAAGCTGCTGGCCGGGTCCGGGCCCGCCGAGCTGCGTCTGGCCCGCGTCAGGTGAGGGCACCTGCGGCTGGGCCGAAGAGTAGGAGGCGGGCAGATCGCCCAGGCCTGCGGGAGCGCTGTGTGCCCCAGCCTGGCCGGGAGCGTTGTGTACCCCAGCCTGGCCGGATCCCCCCTGCAAAGGATCCGGCTGGCCGGGATCCGGCAGCGACGGGCCCTGCTCCCGTGCGCCGGAGTCTGTCTGACCGGCGCTCGTCGGCACGGAGTGGGACTCTTCCGGCTGCGGCGCTGGCTTGTTGCTCTCGGTCATGGGCATAGTCTCTCGGCTCGTCCTGAGAGAACCCTTAGACCAGCCTGGGAGCTACTTGTGTGTTCCCCGGAGCCGCTCGGCGATCTGCTCGGGCGTCACGTCGTTGATCCACACGGCCTCACCGGACTCCGAGCCCGCGAGGTACTTGAGCTTGTCCTTCGTCCTGAGCACCGAGAAGACCTGCAGGTGCAGCCACATCTCGTCGCGGCCCGCGTTGACCGGCGCCTGGTGCCAGGCCGCGATGTAGGGCAGCGGACGGTCGTAGAGGGCGTCCAGCCGGTGCAGCACCTTCAGGTAGAGCGACGCGAAGTCGTCACGCTCCACAGAGGACAGTGCGGCGATGTCGGGTACCTGACGCCGTGGCGCCAGCACGACCTCGACCGGCCAGCGGGCGGCGGCGGGCACGAAGGCGACCCAGTGCGGTGACTCGTCGATCACGCGCGCGCCCGCGCGTAGTTCGGCCTCCAGCACGTCGCCGAACAACGGGCGCCCGTGCTCGGCGTAGTAGTCCAGAGCCGCGTTGAGCATGCGTTCGGTACGAGGTGTCACGAACGGGTAGGCGTAGATCTGGCCGTGCGGGTGCGAGAGCGTCACGCCGATCTCTTCGCCGCGGTTCTCGAACGGGAAGACCTGTTCGACCCCTGGCAACGTTGACAAGTAGGCGATGCGGTCCGCCCAGGCGTCCACGACGGTGCGCACGCGTGACTCGGAGAGCTCGCCGAACGACTTGTTGTGGTCCGACGTGAAGCACACGACCTCGCACCGCCCACGGCCCGGAGCGCGCGCGAACAGCGGTTCGCCATCCACAGTGGACTCCACGTCCGGCACGTTCTGCGCCAGCGAGGGGAACCTGTTCTCGAACACCACGACGTCGTAGTCGGCCTCGGGGACCTCCGTGGGCCGGCCCGGCGTCGACGGGCACAGCGGGCACAGGTCCGCCGGCGGCTTGTACGTGCGTGTCTGGCGGTGAGCCGCCATGGCGACCCACTCGCGGGTCAACGGGTCCAGCCGGACTTCGGACATCGGCTGGGTCTCGGGGAGATCCCGGGTGTCCACCGCGACTCGCGGTGGCGCCTCAGCGCTGTCGTCGAAGTAGATGATCTCCCGGCCGTCCGCCAGCTTCCCCGCGGTACGCCTCACGCCAACTCCTCGTCACTTCCCGGTACATGAGCCAACACCAACTCGCCGACCTGCTCGGACAGGATCGCCCGCGCGTCGTCCGGCAAACCCTCGTCCGTCACCAGGACGTGCGCCTCGTCGAGGTCCGCGATCGTGGAAATGCCGACCGTGCCCCACTTCTCGTGGTCCGCGACCACGACGACGCGTCCTGCCGCGTCGACGAGCGCGCGGTCCGTCTCACTCTCGTTGAGGTTCGGGGTCGTGAAGCCGGAGCGCTCGGCCATGCCGTGCACGCCCAGGAACACCACGTCCAGGTGCAGCGATCGCAGCGCCTGGACGGCCACGGGGCCCACCAGCGCGTCGGACGGCGTGCGCACGCCACCGGTCAGCACGACCGTGCGGTCCGTGCGCCCGCTTTGTTGCAGCACGTCCGCGACGCGGATCGAGTTCGTGACGACGGTCAGGTCCGGGATGTCGTCCAGGAACCGCGCTAACGTCCACGTCGTCGTGCCGGCGGACAGGCCGATGGCGGTGCCGGGGCGCACGAGGCCCGCGGCCGCGGCCGCGATCGCCTCCTTCTCGGGCAGCTGCCGCACCGACTTGGCCTCGAAACCGGGCTCGTCGGTCGAGCGCCCGACGACGGACGTAGCGCCGCCGTAGACCTTCTCCACCAGGCCGCGTGCGGCGAGCACGTCGAGATCGCGGCGCACGGTCATGTCCGAGACGCCGAGCCGCACGACGAGGTCGCTGACGCGCACCGCTCCCGTACGACGGACCTCTTCGATGATTACCGCTTGCCGCTGACGTGCCAGCACCTCACACCTCTTCCCTGAGGACGACTACGTCCCCGGCGCGCACGGTGAGGCGTCCGGAGACCTGCGTGCCGGACAACACGTCGACACCGGACGCCTCGATCTGCACGTCGGTGCCGGTGTGGTTGACGGCGAAGAGGAACGATACGGCGCCTTTGCGCCGCACGAGCTCGATCTCAGAAGGCGACACCGGCACGCCCGCACCGGAAAGCGCGTTTTCCACCGTTCGGCCGAGACCGCCCTCGTCGAGGTCGCACGCCACGTACCAGGCGACACCGTTGCCGAACGCGTTGCGCGTCACCGCCGCGACGCCGGGCAGCGGCCCGTCCGCATAGGAGACAACGGTGTCAGCGGTGCGCGTGTGCAGGTGCTCCGTCCACAACGAGGCGGTCGAGCCGTCGGTCAGCGTGACCTTCTCGTCCTGGCGCAGCGGGTAGAACTCCTCGGACCACACGCCCAGCACGTCGCGGAACGCGCCGGGGTATCCGCCCAGTCGCGCTCGCGTGTACTGGTCGGCCACACCGGACAGGTACGTGACCACGACGTGGCCGCCGCCCGCGACGTAGTCCGCGATCACGGCGGCGTGCGCGTCGGACACCGCGTAGAACGCCGGCACGACCACCAGCGAGTACTTCGAGAGGTTCGTGCCCGGCGCCACGAAGTCGACGGTGACACCGGCCTGCCAGAGCGCCTTGTAGTACCCGAGGACGTGCTGCCAGTAGTCGAAGTCGTTGGTCGGGTGGGCGTCCTGGCGCAGCGCCCAGCCGGACTGGAAGTCGAACAGGACCGCGACGGAGGCGTCCACAGTGGAGCCCACGACCTCGGCGAGCTTCGCGTACTCGGCACCGACCTCGCAGACCTCGCGGTAGACCTTGGTGTCCGTGCCGGCGTGCGGGACCATCGCCGAGTGGTAGCGCTCGCTGCCACCGCGCGACTGCCGCCACTGGAAGAACAACGTGCCGTCAGCGCCGCGCGCGATGTTCTGGAACGAGTGCCGCCGCTGCTCCCCCGGCAGCTTGGCGATGTTGCGCCGCTGCCAGTTCACCGCCGACGTCGAGTTCTCCATCAGCAGCCACGGCTTGCCGCCGGCGAGGCCGCGCACGAGGTCGGCGGACATCGCGAGCTCGATGTGCCGGTCCGGCGACTGGGCCTCGGTGTAGTGGTCGTTCGAGACGAAGTCGACCTCGCGGGCCCACTTCCAGTAGTCGAGGTCCCCGAACGTCCAGTTGACCATGAAGTTCGTGGTGACCGGTACGCCGGGCGTGATCATGCGCAGCACGTCGCGCTCGGCCTTGTACAGCTCGAGGATCGCGTCGTCGGAGAACCTGTCGTAGTCCAGCACGTGCGCCGGGTTCGAGAACGTCGGCGTCACGCGCGGGGGCAGGACCTGCGCGAAGTCGGTGTAGCCCTGGCTCCAGAACGCCGTGGACCACGCGTCGTTGAGCTGGTCGAGCGTGTAGCGGCTCGACAGCCACTCGCGGAACGACGCGGCGCACGTGTCGCAGTAGCAGCGCTTCACGTGGCACGCGTACTCGTTGCCGACGTGCCAGGCGGCGAGCGCGGGGTGGTCGCGGTAGTGCGAGGCCATCTCGGCCGCGAGTGCGGTCGCCCGGTCGCGGTAGATGGGTGACGACGGGCAGTACGCCTGCCGTGAGCCGTGCGAGAGCCGCACACCGTCCGCGCGGACGGGCAGCATCTCGGGGTACTCGGTGGTGAGCCACGGCGGGGGCGCGGCGGTCGCGGTCGCGAGGTCGACGCGGATGCCGCCGGCGTGCAGCAGGTCCATCACGCGGTCGAGCCACTCGAACCGGTACTCGCCCTTGCTGACCTCGATCTTCGCCCAGCTGAAGATGCCCAGGCTGACCATGGTCACCCCGGCGCGCCTCATGAGC
The DNA here is from genome assembly GCF_024648825.1 of Lentzea californiensis. Lineage (GTDB taxonomy): Bacteria > Actinomycetota > Actinomycetes > Mycobacteriales > Pseudonocardiaceae > Lentzea > Lentzea californiensis. Next base: position 1,670,502 of record NZ_JANBBE010000001.1, on the reverse strand, counting down.
TCGACGTCCTCGACCCACACGTGTTCGGGCCACTGCTCGGGGTTGTAGTCAGCCCCCCAGCCGAGGCCGGGCAGGTCTGTGGGCCATGTCGTCACGAGCGCAAGCGTGGCCGACAACAACCCCCAACGTCAACACAAGCAAACACAACTTCGCGTTGGGGTCTGTTCGGCCTACGACCGGGACAAGTACCGGGAAACGACGCCGCACGCGGCTGTGCACTGGTTTAACAGCTCCGTAACGGGACTTGACAGGCTGTGTGCCTGGGACCACATTATGCGCAACTTTGTTGGAGTCCTGTTCGGTTCGCACGTGCGAGTGTCACCTGTAGGAGCGATGATGGTTCTGCACACGCCTGGTTCCACTCCGTTACCGCACTTCGGTCGGCGAACGATGCTGCGAGTCATGCTGGCCGGTGCGGGCGTCGCCGCGACCGGTGGTCTTCTCTCAGCGTGCGGCGGCGGTTCGAGCACGGGTGGTGACTCGAAGGTCGTCACCTTCGGCAACAACCTGTCCGACCAGGTGCCGAAGGACGCGATCACGGCCGCGCTCAAGGGCTTCGAGGGTCAGTCCGGTGGCCTGTCGGTCACGATCAACACCAAGCAGCACGAGCAGTACCAGGAACAGATCAACAACTACCTGCAGGGCAAGCCGGACGACGTGCTCGCGTGGTTCGCCGGCTACCGCATGCGGTTCTTCGCGGACCAGGGCCTCACCGGCGACCTGAGCGACCTGTGGGGCAAGGTCGGGGGCAACTACTCCGACGCGCTCAAGCAGGCGTCGACGGGCTCGGACGGCAAGCAGTACTTCGTGCCGTTCACGCAGTACCCGTGGGGCATGTTCTACCGCAAGAGCCTGTGGCAGGAGCGCGGTTACGCGATCCCGAAGACGCTCGACGAACTCGTCGCGCTCTCCACGAAGATGCAGTCCGACGGCCTGAACCCGATCGCCTTCGCGCAGAAGCAGGGCTGGCCGGGCATGGGCACGTTCGACCAGCTGAACTTCCGCACCAACGGGTACCAGTTCCACGTGGACCTGCTGGCGGGCAAGGAGGACTGGCAGGACAAGCGGGTCAAGGACGTGTTCGACACCTGGAAGCGGCTGCTGCCGTTCCACCAGGAGAACGCGCTCGGCCGCGAGTGGCAGGAAGCCGCGCAGTCGTTGCAGCAGAAGAAGTCCGGCATGTACCTGCTGGGCTCGTTCCTCGGCCAGCAGTTCCCGGACGCCGAGAAGGAGGACCTGGACTTCTTCCCGTTCCCGGAGATCAACCCGGAACACGGCACCGACACGGTCGAGGCACCGATCGACGGCTACATGATGGCGAAGAAGCCCGGCAACTCCGAGGGCGCGCTCAAGCTGCTCGAGTACCTGTCGACGGCCGAGCCGCAGCTCACCTACCTGAAGTCCGACTCGTCCGTGGTCGCGACCAACCAGAAGGCGGACACCTCCGGCTACAACTCGCTGCAGAAGAAGGCGGCCGAGGTCATCAAGGGCGCCAAGCACATCACGCAGTTCCTCGACCGCGACACCGACCCGGCCTTCGCGAGCGAGGCGGCCACCAACGGTCTCATCGCGTTCATCAAGGACCCGAACAGCGTCGACTCCGTGCTCAAGGGCATGGCTGACCAGGCGAAGAACATCTTCAAGTGACCGCGTTGCAGGAGAAGCCGAAGGCGGTGACCCCCAGCGGGTCGCCGCCTCGTCGGCGTGGAAAGCGTGCCACGGCCCTCGCCGGCACGGACAAGCTCGTGCTGGCGCTCATGCTCGGCATCCCCGCGTTCGTGCACCTGCTGTTCGTGTGGATCCCGGCGCTGGGCTCGGTCGCGTTGTCGTTCAGCAGGTGGAACGGCATCGGCGGCTTCGAGGACATCGAGTGGATCGGTGTCGGGAACTACGTCGAGATCTTCAGCGAGTACCCGCGCTTCTGGCCGGCGGTGCAGCACAACCTGATCTGGTTGCTGTTCCTGCTGATCGTGCCGACGTCGGTGGGTCTGCTGCTCGCCGTGCTGCTGGACCGCGAACTCCGGTTCAGCCGGATCTACCAGTCGGCGCTGTACATGCCGATGGTGCTGTCGCTCGCGCTGGTCGGGTTCATCTGGCAGCTGATCTACACGCCGGACGGCGGACTGCTGAACTCGGTGCTGGGACTCGACAAACCGGTCGACTGGATCGGCGACTCGGACATCAACCTGTACGCGGTGATGGTCGCGGCGGCGTGGCGGCACACCGGCTACATCATGCTGCTGTACTTGGCGGGCCTGAAGTCGGTGGACCCGGCGCTGAAGGAAGCCGCGTCACTCGACGGCGCCTCGGCCTCGCAGACGTTCTTCCGCGTCACCTTCCCGGTGATGAAACCGGTGAACATCGTGGTGGCCGTGGTGACGGTGATCGAGGCGCTGCGGGCGTTCGACATCGTGTACGTCATCAACAAGGGACGCAACGGCCTGGAGCTGCTGTCGGTGCTGGTGACCGACAACATCATCGGTGAGGCTTCGCGCATCGGCCGCGGTTCCGCGGTCGCGGTGATCCTGCTGACGATCTCGCTCGGCGTCATCATCCCGTACCTGTACCAGGTGTTCAGCAAGGAGAACCGGACGTGACGGCCACGCTGGAACGGCCTTCGGTGCCGGTGAAGAAGACCAGGCCGATCACGCCGGCCCGCATCGCGCTGCACGTCTTCCTCGTCCTGACGTGCCTGATGACGCTGGCGCCTCTGCTGTGGGCGGTCTACGCGTCGCTGCGGACGTACGAGGACACGTCGGTCAACGGCTACTTCTCCATCGCGAAGTCGCTGACGTTCGAGAACTTCGCGAAGGCGTGGGAGATCGGCGACCTGCCGCACTTCTACTGGAACACGTTCCTGATCACCGTGCCGGCCCTGGTCATCACGTTGCTGCTGAGCTCCATGGTGGCGTTCGGGGTGTCGCGGTTCAGCTTCAAGTTCAACATCGCGCTGCTGATGCTGTTCACCGCGGGCAACCTGTTGCCGCAGCAGGTGATCGTGACGCCGCTGTGGAGGCTGTACCGGCTGATCGAGCTGCCGGCGTGGATGTCGGAGAGCGAGTCGCTGATCGACTCGCCGCTCGGCGTCATCCTGATCCACATCGCGTTCCAGATGGGCTTCTGCACGTTCGTGCTGTCGAACTACATGAAGACCATCCCGTACGAGCTGACCGAGGCCGCCAGGGTCGACGGGGCCTCGGTGTTCCGGCAGTACTGGCAGCTGACCCTGCCGTTGTGCCGGCCGGTGCTCGCCGCGCTGGCGACGCTGGAGTTCACCTGGATCTACAACGACTTCCTCTGGGCGTTGGTGCTGATCCAGGACGGCGACAAGATGCCGGTCACCTCGGCGTTGCAGAACCTCAAGGGCACGTTCTTCACCGACAACAACCTGATCGCGGCCGGCTCGCTGCTCGTGGCGTTGCCGACGCTGGTGGTGTTCTTCGTGCTGCAGCGGCAGTTCGTGGGCGGACTGACGCTGGGGTCGACGAAGGGCTAGAGACGCACGGAAAAGGGGCGAGGACCACCTTGGTCCTCGCCCCTTTCGCGTGCTTGGCGACTACTTGCCGCCGGTCTGCGGGTTGTGGTCCGAGATCGAGCCCCAGCGGCCCACCGGGATCACGATGACGCGGGCCTTGCCGATCACGTTGTCGACCGGGATGGCGCCGTCGGCCGGCGTGGGGTCGCCGTGCTTGCGCGAGTCCGACGAGTTGTTGCGGTTGTCGCCCATCACCCACAGCGTGCCCGCGGGAACGGTGACCTTCTCGAACGAGTCCTGCTGGCGGGGGCCGCCACCGAAGTTCAGGTACGGCTCGTCGAGCGGCTTGCCGTCGACCATCACGCGGCCCTCTTCGTCGCAGCACTCGACGGTCTGGCCGCCGACGGCGATGACGCGCTTGATGAAGTCCGTGCCGCTGGGCTCGGAGAGGTTCACCATCGAGCCCAGGTCCTGCAGGGTGCCGACCACGAAGTTCGGGGGCTGCTTGCCGCCGGTCCAGTTCGGCGGGCCGCGGAAGACGATGACGTCGCCGGGGCGCGGGTCGTTGAACAGGTACGTGATCTTCTCGACCAGCACCTTGTCGTTCACGCAGCCGGTGCAGCCGTGCAGCGTCGTCTCCATCGAGGCCGACGGGATGACGAACACGCGCGCGACGAACGTCTGGATGACCACGGTCAGCAGCAGCGCGACGCTGAAGATGACCAGCAGCTCTTTCCAGAACGGCTGCTTCTTCTTCGCATTCTTCTTGTGGAACCTGGGCGCCGGGTCGTCCTCGTACGCGGAGGAACGCGACGAGCGGTCCTCGTACGACGAAGCGGGCGAACCGGACGTCGAGAAGCGCGACGTGGGTTCGGGGCCGTCTCCGGAGGGAGGGGTCGTCTCCCAGGTCGACGAAGAATCGTCGTTCACGCGATGACTCACACGCCCCACCTTACGGTCGTCCGGGTAGGCGCAACGTGAACAGGGCTCCACCCTCGGGGGCCCTGCCCGCCGTGGCCGTGCCGCCGTGCCGTTGCGCCACCTGCTTGACGATGGCGAGTCCCAGACCGGAGCCCGGCAGGGTCCGCGCCTCGGACGAACGGTAGAACCGCTCGAAAACGTGAGGTAGATCGGCATCCGCGATGCCAGGGCCCGCGTCCGCCACCTCCACGACGGCGCTGCCGTCGCCCACCTGACGGAGGTGCAGCCGCACCGCCGAACCCGAGGGACTGAACTTCACCGCGTTGTCGAGGAGGTTCAGCACCGCGCGTTCCAGAGCACTGGAATCACCCAAAAGTGTCCACGGTTGCAGCTGCACGTCGAACGTGACGTTCGTGGCGCGGCGGCGCGCGCGGTCCAGCGACCGTTCCACCACCTCGTGCAGGTCGACCGGCTCGTGGATGACCTGCGGTGCGTCCTCGCGGGCCAGTTCGACCAGGTCACCGATCAACGTGGTCAGTTCGTCGATCTGGGCGCGCACGTCCGCCTGGATCTCCGTCTTGTCCTCCTGCGACAGGTTCGGCGCGTCCGGGCGCTCCGAGGCGAGCAGCAGCTCCAGGTTCGTGCGCATGGACGTCAACGGCGTGCGCAGCTCGTGGCCCGCGTCGGCGACCAGGCGGCGTTGTCGTTCCTGCGACTCGGCCACGGCGCCGAGCATCGCGTTGAAGCTGTGCGTCAGTCGCGCCAGCTCGTCGTCGCCCGCGACCGGGATCGGGGTCAGGTCACCCGTGTTCGCGACGCGTTCGGTGGCCTCGGTGAGTCTTTGCACCGGCCGCAGGCTCGTGCGCGCGACGGCCGTGCCCGCGATGGCCGCGAGCAGTACGCCGGCACCGCCGATGAGCAGCAGGACCACGCTGAGCTTCGCGAGCGTCGTCCGTTGCGGCACCATCGACTGGGCGATGATGATCGCCTGGCCCGGCTGGTACGCGACGGCGATGACCCGCGTCTCGGTCTTGTGGTCGGTCCAGATGAACTCGGGCCGGTCGCCGTCCGCGACGTCCCAGGCCTCCTGGACGCTGGGCGGCGGGGTGGAGTCCTTCGGGTAGATGATCTTCCCGGGATCCGCCAGCAGCACGCCCATCTTCACGTCGCCCGCCGCGAGGAACGCCGCCGGGTAGTTCGCGACCTCGTCCGGTGTGGTGACCTTCGTGCCGTTCGCCACCGTGGCGGCACGCTGGCGCAGACCGTCGTCGAGCGCGTCGTACGTGCTCTTGCGCACGACCATGTACGCACCGAGAGAGACCAACGCGACGGCTCCGGCCACGCAGAACGCCGCAAGCCAGGTGACCCGCGCCCGCAGCGACGCCCGTTGCAGGCGCCCCTGGGGTTCGGCGATCACGGAGGTGTTTCCCTCATGACGTAGCCCACCCCACGCACCGTGTGGATCAGCCTCGGTTCGCCCTCCAGCTCCGTCTTGCGGCGCAGGTACCCCACGTAGACCTCGAGTGCGTTGCCCGAGGTCGGGAAGTCGTATCCCCACACGTCCTCCAGGATGCGGCTGCGGGTGAGCACCTGGCGCGGGTGCGCCAGCAGGAGCTCGAGCAGCGCGAACTCGGTGCGGGTGAGGCTGATCGGACGCTCGCCGCGGCGGACGTCACGGGTCGACGGGTCCAGCTCCAGGTCGGCGAACTTCAGCACGGCGGCGGACTGCTGGGCCGCGTCGTCGTCATGGGCGGCCCTGCGCAGCAACGCGCGCAACCGGGCCAGCAACTCCTCCAGCGCGAACGGCTTGGGCAGGTAGTCGTCGGCTCCGGCGTCCAGCCCGGACACCCGGTCGCTCACGGCGTCCCTTGCGGTCAGCACGAGGATCGGCAGGTCGTCACCGGTGCTGCGCAGCCTGCGGCACACCTCGAGGCCGTCGAGGCGGGGCATCATCACGTCGAGCACCATCGCGTCCGGCCTGGCGGCGGTCACCGACTCCAGGGCCTGCATGCCGTCTCCGGCAGTCTCGACCTGGTAGCCGTTGAACTGCAGCGAGCGGCGGAGTGACTCCCGGACCGCCCGATCGTCATCGACAACGAGGATGCGCATGAGGGCAGTCTTGCCGAGGGATCTGAGAAGTGCCTGAGAAGGGCCCTAACTGCGGGTGTGAGTACTGCGTTAGTTTCTTGCTAGCCCTCCAGGCCCCTCGCGACCGGCGCGTTCCACTTCCGCCAGAGCGCGATCAGCCTGATGGTGATGATCAGCACCGCGCCGGTCAGCGAGACCAGGCCTTTCGGCAGCCCGGCCCATTCGCCCACCGCCACGACGACCGCGCCGCACAGCGCAGCCACGGCGTAGATCTCTCTCCTGAGGACCAGAGGGATCTCACGGAGGAGCAGGTCACGTAGTGCGCCACCGCCGATGCCCGTCGTCATGCCGATGAGGCACGCCGCGTAGGGCGTCGCTCCGAGGGACAACGCCGTCGACGTGCCGGACGTGACGAACAGGCCGAGGCCCACGGCGTCGAGCAGCAGCACGCTGCGGCGCAGCTTCGCGACGTGCGGGTGGAACCAGAAGACGATGAGGCCCGTACCGCCCGCGACCAGCAGGTACGGCCAGTTCCGCAGGCTCGTCGGCGGGTGCACGCCGAGCAGCACGTCGCGGATGATGCCGCCGCCCAGTGCCGTGGTGAGCGCCAGGATGGTCACGCCGAACACGTCGAGGCGGGCGCGGACCGCGGCCACCGCTCCGGAGGCGGCGAAGACCGCGAGACCGATCAACTCCAGGACGACGAGCAGCACGAACGGAGAGGGTAATGCCGGTCAACGGGGCGGTGCCGCCCGGCGGTAACCGGCGTCCAGCCGCCCTCCCGCGGACACCAGGACGGCTTCCACGACGGCGATGAACCGCTCGGCGCCCTCGCCCCGCACCAACGCCCGGTAGGCGTCCACGAGCTCGTCCTCCTTGGCGTCGCGCAGCCGGCGCAACAGCCACTTGCCGTGCCCGAGCCACCGGTTCTGCATGACCAGCGCGAGCTCTCCCGCGCAGCTCAGGAGCCTTGCCGCGACGAACAGACGCTCGTCCTCGTCGCGTGCGCCGATCAGGTCCTCAAGCAGGTCCGTGGTGCCGTAGCGACGGTCTTCCAGTTCGGTGACCGTCGCGGGAGCAGGGCCCGCATCGAGCAGGGCGCGTGCCTCGGACCGCATGCGTTGACCTGTGCCGTCGGCGTCGAGCATGAGGAAACCCTCGGCGCACATGTGCAGCAACGGAGGCCGCCGGCCCTCGGTGTCACGGGCCACGAAGTCCTGGAACGACTCGATCGTGTGACAGAACAGCTCGACCGGCCAGCCGCGGTACCGCAGCGTCTCGCGGAACGCGCCGGGCAGGTCGTCGACGATCACGACCATGTCCAGGTCGGAGTTCGCCGTGTAGTTGCCCGCCGCCACGCTGCCGCCGAGGAAGGCCGCCCTCGCGAGCGGGTACTTGACGTCGAGCAGGTCCCGCGCGACCTGCACCGGGTCCTTGTCCCAGTCCAGCGGGTGGCCGTTGACGTAGTAGTCCTGGTCGGGGTCCAGCGGGCCGAGCACGTGCTCGATGCACGGCCGGATCGCGGGCAGCACCTCGTGGAGGTCCACCAGCCACGGGTTGTCCTCGGCGTCGAAGAACGGCCTGATCGTCAGGAACTGGGCTCGCGAGATCTCCCGCACGCTGACCGGTGGCCCGCTGCGGTGCTTCGCGTAGCCCTTCAGGCGCCAACCCATGTTGTCGCCGTAGGCATGCCTGACCTCGTCCTGGTCCCCCGCCACGCGTCCATTGTGACCGAAGGACAGGTGAGAATCCCGTTGCGAACGGCCGATCGTCAGAAGAAGTCCGCGAGCCGGGGCGTGCCGGACGAGCCGGTGAGCTGGTCGAGCACCGCCGCGTCGGCCGGGTCGCCCTCCAGCAAACCCCCACGTCGCAACGCATGCGTGTTCTGCGCGCCGGAGAACCACGGCCCGAGCGCTCGCGCGTGCAACCGCACCGCGCCGGTGCCCCCTGGTTCGACGCGCACCGAACCGTCCTCCACGACGAGGCGCTGGAGGCCCGCGTGCCACGGCGCGTGGTCGTCGACGACCTCCAGGTCCACGGCGGCGTTCGCGAGGCGCGGCCAGCCACGGGCGGCCACGGCGGCGGGCAGGTCGACGACGCGCTGCATCCAGGTCGAGGTCCACACAGAGTGGCGGATCGGCGTGCCGCCCAGGAAGCCGATCGTCGCCGGGTCGGTGATCCGCAGGTCGATCGCCTCGAGCGTGCCCGCCCAGGACGCCAGCGAGGCGAGGAGGTTCAGCTGGGCCTCGACGTCGACGCCGATGAGGTCGTGGACCTTGAGCCGGCCCATGTCGCCACCGGACTCGCGAGTGGCCGTCAGGTAACCGCGCAGGCCGTTCGGGCCGGGCAGCACGGTCACCAGGTCCATCTCCAGGACCTTGTCGAGGTCCATGCGCGGTGGCCTGCGGTCGGCCATGCCGTCGATCGTCCGCGCCACCTCCAGGTAGCACTCGTGCAGGGCGGGGAGGTCGCTCTTCTCCGCCGGACGCGACGGGATCAGCTCGGCGGGCTTCGGAACGGAGAGCAGCCGGTCCATCGGCAGCTCGACCCACTCGAAGACCCCGGCGCGTTCCCAGCCGCGGCGCCGGTACAGCGTCGGCACGGTCGCGTAGAGCACCGAGAGCGGCTGGCCGTGCTCGCGCATCGTGGTCAGCGCGGCGTCGAGCAGCGCGTTCGCGATCCCCCGGCCGCGATAGGCCCCGTCGACGGCGACGCCACCGATCCCGCCCATGGGAACCGCGGCGCCGCCGTAGAACTGCGCGTACGAGCCGATGCCGAGCACGCCCGCGACCCGTCCGTCGATCTCGGCGAGCAGTCCGTGCGAACCCGGCCGCAGCAGCGGTCCCGACGGCTTGGTGCCGTTGAACGCGACCCTGCGCAGCCGGAACACGGCGTCGCGGTCGTCCTCGGTGAACTCGCGGATGTGCACGGACAACTATCTACCAGGAAAAGAAGCCCTGGCCCGTCTTCTTCCCCAGCTCACCCCTGGCGACCTTGTCCCGCAGCAGCCGCGGCGGGTCGAACCGCGGCCCCAGCTCGGCCGCGAGGTGCTCGGCGATCGCCAGCCGCACGTCGAGCCCGACCAGGTCGGTGAGCTCCAGCGGGCCCATCGGCCAGCGGTAACCGAGCTTCATGCCGGTGTCGATGTCCGCGGCGGAGGCGACGCCCTCTTCCAGCATGCGGATCGCCTCCATGCCCACGGCGACTCCCAGCCGTGAGGTAGCGAATCCCGGCGAGTCGCGCACCTCGATGACGGTCTTGCCCATCTGCTCGGCCCAGGTCCGCGCCTTGGCCACGTTCGCGGGGTCGACGCCCTCGTGGTGGACGAGCTCGACGAGCTGCTGCACCGGGACGGGGTTGAAGAAGTGCATGCCCAGCACGCGTTCGCCGGGCAGGCCGGCGGCGATCTCGGAGATCGACAGCGACGACGTGTTGGAGGCGAGGACCGCGTCCGGGCACTTCTCGGCCGCGAACCCCAGGACCTTCTGCTTCAGCGGCACGTTCTCCGGCACGGCCTCGACGACCAGTTCGGCGTCCGCGGGCAGCTCGCCCGTGGAGAGCTGCGCGAACACCGCGTCGGCGTCGGCGAGCTTGCCCTTCTCCTGCGCCCTGCCGAGCGACCGCCGCACGGCGAGCCTGCCCTGCTCGGCGCGTTCGGCGTCGGCCTCCGACAGCGTGACCTCGTGACCGTTCGCGAGCAGGAGGTGCGCGATGCCCGCGCCCATCGTGCCGCCGCCGATGACGACGGCCTTCACGACACGACCTCGGCGCTGAACATCGCGACCAGCTCCATCCCGCCGATCTCGGCGAGGTTGGCACCCGAGGTGGCCCACTCCGGCGACTGCAGGACGGCCTTGAACGACTCCTCGGACTCGAAGTACATCTCCGCGATCAGGTGCGGCTCGTTGTCACCGAGGAACCCCGCCAGGAACACCTGCTGCACCTTGGCGACCTCGGCGCGGACCAGGCCGGGAACCGAGTTCACGATCGGCAGGTGCGACTCGAAGTACCTCTGGTCGAAGCCCTCGTCCGCGGGCTTCTTGTACAGCGCGATGTACTTGATCATGTGACACCATCCTCCTCGACTCGCCGAGCACTGTAACGCCCGGAGCAGTCCCCGGGCTGAGGCACGATGGTGAGGTGCGGATCATCCTGCTGCGCCACGGACAGAGCCTCGGCAACGTCGACGAGCTCGCCTACTGCCGCATCCCCGACCACGCCCTGCCGCTCACCCAGACCGGCGAGAGCCAGGCACGCGCCGCCGGACCGACGATCAAGGCCCTGATCGGCGACGGGCCGGTCGCGGCCTACGTCTCCCCGTACAAGCGGACCAAGCGGACGTTCGAGCTGCTCGGGATCTCCGCGGAGCGGATCGTCACCGAGCCGAGGGTGCGCGAGCAGGACTGGGGCAACCTCCAGGACCCGGTGCAGCAGGAGGTGCTCAAACACCAGCGGCACGCGTTCGGCCACTTCTTCTTCCGGCTGCCCAACGGCGAGTCCGGCGCGGACGTGGACGACCGGGTGGCGGCGTTCCTCGACGGCCTGGAAGTCCGGCTGCGCAAGGACGAGACGCACCCCAAGACGGTGCTGGTCGTGTCGCACGGCCTGACGATCAGGCTGCTGTGCCGCAGGCTTTTCGACTGGAGCATCGACCTGTTCGAGTCACTGTCCAATCCGGACACGTGCGAGAACCGCGTGCTCGACCACGACGGCACGGGGTGGAGGCTGGACCGCCCTTTCGACCAGTGGCGCGACTCACCGGACGGAACGGTCCAGCAACCCCTTTAGATCAGTCCGCGCTTGTAGGCGGCGACCAGCCGCCGAGGCACGAGGAGCTCCTTGCCGTCCAACGTCCGCACGCGCACGAGGTCCGGCGCGGTGGCCTTCCACTGCGACCGGCGGTGGCGGGTGTTGGACCGGGACGTCTTGCGCTTGGGAACGGCCATCAGCGCTCTCGCTTTCCGTAGCGGCGGTTGAACTTCTCGACCCGGCCCGCGGTGTCCACGAGTCGTTGCGTGCCCGTCCAGAACGGGTGCGAGTCGGCGGTGATGTCGACGACGAGCAACGGGTAGGAGTTGCCGTCCTCCCACTCGATCGTCCTGGACGACTTCGCGGTCGAGCGGGTCAGGAACGTCTTGCCGGTGGACGCGTCCTGGAAGACGACCGGGTGGTAGTCGGGGTGGATTCCGGGCTTCATATGGCCAGCTTTCGGATCGAGTCCACGAAGGACAGTTCGTCGTCGGTGAGCAGTGCTTCGGCGAACGCCGCGGTGATGGAGTCCGGTTCGCCCAGGGTGATCGCCACGATCTGGGTGGTCCTACCCCCGAGCGGCCCGCCCTCGCCGACGTGCAGGCCGCAGCCCGCGGACTCCAGGTGCAGCGCGACGTCCGGCTCGTCCGCCACCCAGAGCCGGCCGCGCGAGCGCACGACCGTTCCGTCGAGCAACGAGTCGAGCGCGTCGTTCAGCCGTGCCGGGTGGAACGGCCGGTCCGCCGTGAAAACCGCTGTCGAGACACCGCATTCGGGCATCAGGGGCATCAGCCGCGGCCGGGTGCGCCTGCGCGCGACCACCGTCTCCGGCGTGCAGCGGTGTGCGCCCGGAGCGAGCCGGTCGAGCACGGCGAGCGTGCGTTCGTCCGCGTCTCCCTGCAGCACCAGCACGTCCGCGGCCTCGGCCTGCGCGACGACGACCTGGGCCACCGTCCGCTGGTCGCTGACCATCGAGGCGTCGCCCAGCGCGTCGTCCAGCCAGGTCGCCGCGTCGAGCACGGTGATCACGCACTCGACGTCGATGCCGAGCTTGCGGCGCACCGCGTCCGGTTCCAGCAACGGGTCCAGCTGCAGCACGACCGTGTGGCCCTCCAGGCCGGCGAGCAGCTCGCGCAGGTCCTCCCGCACGGTGCAGGACACGCAACCGTGCAGCAGGCCGATGTCGGTCGCGATGCCGTCGACCCAGCGCCGCACACTGGTTTCCGCGGCCACGTGACGCACGAGCACCGAACCGGGCCGGTCGCGCCACACCCGCACGGCGACGTCGTGGTCGACCAGCCCCGCCACCATAACGACAACGGTTTCCATGTGAGGTACCGTAGATGAAAACGAAAGTCGTTTCAATCTGGAGGTACCTCAGTGCGCTGCCAGCTGACCGGCCGTGAGCCGGGCTTCGGCAACCGCGTCTCGCACTCGCAACGCAAGACGCGGCGCCGGTGGAACCCGAACGTCCAGCACAAGCGGTACTTCGTGCCGTCGCTGAACAGGTTCGTGACGCTGACGCTGTCCGCGAAGGGCATCAAGACCATCGACAAGGTGGGGATCGAGGCCGTCGTGGCCCGGCTCCGCGCGCAGGGGGTGAAGGTCTGATGGCCAAGAGCACCGATGTCCGGCCGATCATCAAGATGAGGTCGACCGCCGGAACCGGCTACACCTACGTGACGCGCAAGAACCGCCGCAACGACCCGGACCGGATGGTGCTGCGCAAGTACGACCCGGTGGCGCGCAGGCACGTCGAGTTCAAAGAGGAGCGCTGAGGACGTGGCGAAGAAGTCGAAGATCGCCGCGGACCTGCGCAGGCGCGAGGTCGTGGCGCGGTACGCGGAACGGCGGGCCGAGCTCAAGGAGATGCTGCGGGACCCGGAGACGCGCGCGGAAGCGTTGCAGGGTCTGCAGAAGCTGCCGCGGGACGCGTCACCGACCCGGTTGCGCAACCGCGACGTCGTGGACGGACGGCCGCGCGCCTACAACCGGAAGTTCGGCCTGTCCCGCGTCCGGCTGCGGGAGATGGCCCACCGCGGTGAGCTGCCCGGCGTCTCGAAGGCGAGCTGGTGATGCGCGAGAAGAAGCCGCTCAAGCGCAGGGTGAACCTGCTCGCGAAGGAGGGCGTGACCGTCGTCGACTGGAAAGACGTCACGCTGCTGCGCAAGTTCCTCTCGGACCGGGGCAAGATCCGGTCCCGCCGGGTGACCGGCCTGACGCCGCAGCAGCAGCGCCAGGTCGCCACGGCGATCAGGAACGCACGGGAGATGGCCCTGCTGCCGTACCCGTCACAAGCGCGATGACCCGCACCGCCGCGCTGGTCAGGAAGGCCAGCGCGGCGAGCTGCACCAGCAACGCGAGCACCCAGGTCGTGTGTTCGTCGACCGTCAGGTCGCCGCGAACACCCACCAAGAAGGTCGCGTAGAGGCCCCAGCACTGCAGCGCGGCCAGGCCGGCGCCGACGATCGTGGTCCGCAGCGAGACGACCACCACGACGGCGGCGAGCAGGAGCAGGGCGAGCAGCGGCCAGGCGCCGGTGAACGTGGTCACGCCGACTCCGGCACCGAATGCGAGCGCCGAGCCGTAGCCACCTCTCATTCTTCGCATCCGATCGGTGTATCGCCTCAGGTGAGATCAGCGCCACCTCTCCAGCGTGAAGTTGGTGCTTTCGAGTGAGGCACGATCGCACGAATGAACCTGTACGACGTGGTCCACCGCCGCAGGGACACCCGCGCCGAGTTCTCCGGTGAGGAGATCCCCGCCGACGTGCTGCGCCGGGTGTTGAGCGCCGCACACGCCGCCCCCAGCGTCGGGCTGTCCCAGCCGTGGGACTTCGTGCTCGTGCGCGACGAGTCGACCCGGCGTGCCTTCCGCGACCACGTCCAGGCCGAACGCAGCGTCTTCGCGGCCCAGCTGGACCAGGAGCGGGCGGAGACCTTCTCCCGCATCAAGGTCGAGGGCGTCATGGAGTCGACCCTCGGCATCGTGGTCACCTACGACCCGGACCGGGGCTCGCCGGCGGTGCTCGGCAGGCACGCGATCGCGGACGCCGGTCTGTACTCCGTGTGCCTCGCCATCCAGAACCTGTGGCTGGCCGCGACGGAAGAGGGACTCGGTGTGGGCTGGGTGAGCTTCTACCGGGAAGATGTGCTGCGCCGGCTGCTGGACATCCCCACAAGGGTCCGTCCGGTTGCGTGGCTGTGCGTCGGTCCGGTTCGATCACTGCCCGAGACGCCCGATCTGGAACGTCACGGTTGGCGCAACCGACTACCCCTCGATGACGTCCTGCACCACGATCGGTACGGGGCGCGACCGACCCGGTAGCCTGTGCGGGCCGCTCGGCCAGTCGGAACGGAGTCGATGAACGAGTGGAGCAACGCGATCCGCTGGTAGCGGGGCAGATTCCGCGGTTGGACCGAGAGGTCCGCGCGTTGCTCAACGCTGGCCGCTTGCCGGAGGCGAACAGTCTTTTCGACGAGGTGGTCACCAAGGTGTCCCCCGGCGCCGACCGCTGGGTTCGATCGGCGGTTCTGGTCAACCGGGCGGTGATGGCCTGGCGCCTCGGCCGCATCCCCCTCGCGCTGGAACTGGCCGCCGAGGGGTGGACGGACCTCGACGCCGACCGTTCGGACAGCCCCGCCGTGGCCCACACGATGGGCTCCCTCGGCTATCTGATGGAGGGCATCGGCAACCGGCGCGCGGCCCTGGACATGCTGCGGCTCTCGGTGCAGGTGGCGCGTCGTGCGGGCAACACCGACGTGCTGGCCCACTGCCTGCAGCGCCTCGGCGGTTCGCTGAACTTCCGCGCCTGTTCCGGGCCTCCCGCGGCGGCGCCGGCGATCTTCGAGGAGGCGCTGGCCTACCTCGACGAGGGCCTCGGTATCGTCAAGGACGAGGTGCACCGCCGCGCGCTCCTCGGTGCGTGCGGACGGTCCCTGGCCGGCGTCGGCCAGCTGGACAAGGCCGAGGAGATGGGCGACGAGACGCTGCGACTCGCCCTGGACGCTGACGACCTGTGGGGCGTCTCGGTCGGCAACTGGGTTCTTGCCGTCGTGCGCCGTGAGAAGGGCGATTTCGACGAGGCGCGCACACTCGCGTCCCGTGCCGTGACGAGCGCCGAACGCATCAACGACACGTCACTGCTGCTGCGGTTCTCGACCGAGCTGGCGGACATCTGCCACGCACTAGGGGACGCCGAGGGCGAGGCCGAGGCGTTGCGCCGGTCGATGGCCGCCTCCCGCACGGCCAGGGAGACGTTGCAGGAGGGCCTGGGCCAGGCGCTGGAGCAGCGCCGGGTGGCCGTTCAGGCACAACGGCTCGCGGTGGCGGCGCAGGAGGCCGCAGCGCGTGACCCGTTGACGGGCCTGGCGAACCGGCTCGGGCTGGAACGGGCGGCCGCCGCGTTGCTGGAGTCGACGGCGGCGCGCGGGCGGGTGCCGTGGCTGGTGCTGGTCGACGTGGACTGGTTCAAGAACGTCAACGACGACGCCGGGCACGCGACGGGCGACGCGGCGTTGCGCGAGATCGCGGCGTTGCTGCGGCGCGAGTGCCGGTCGGACGACCTGGTGGCGCGCTGGGCCGGTGACGAGTTCGTGGTGCTGCTCGGGGACACCGGGCCGAACATGGACGTCGGCCCGAACGTGGCCGAGCGGATCCGCGCGGCCGTCGACGGGCACGACTGGACGATGGTGCTCGGCGCGGTCCGCCGCCCGACGGTCAGCATCGGCGTGGCGGCGGGACCGGCCAAACTGGACCAGCTGTTCGCGGCCGCCGACATGGCGCTCTACCGCGCCAAGCGGCACGGCCGCAACAGGGTCGAGGTCGAGCCCTCGGTGGACGAGGTGCCCGAGATCGTGTCCGGGAACTAGCGTTCGCGTGGTTGATGAGGGGAGCTTTCATAAACGTCAGGTTTATGAAAGCTCCCCTCATCAACCACGTTTTCAGGCGATCAGGCCGCCGCGGTAGGCCACCAGTGCGGCCTGCACGCGGTTGACCGCGCCGATCTTGCCGAGCACGGACGAGACGTAGCCCTTCACCGTCGCCTCCGACAGGTGCAGGGTGCCGCCGATCTCCGCGTTGGACATGCCCTGGCCGATCAGCACGAGCACCTCGCGCTCGCGTTCGGACAGGCTCTGGAGAAGCCTTCGTGCCGGCTCCGCCATCCGTTCGCCGTCGGCGACGGCCGCGAGAACTCTCGCCGCCACACCGGGGTCGAGAACAGCGCCTCCGCGCGCGAGATCACGCACGGCCTTGACGAGCTGTTCCGGTTCGGTGTCCTTGAGCAGGAAGCCGGCCGCGCCCAGGCGCAGAGCTTCCGAAACGTACTCGTCGACGTCGAACGTGGTCAGGATGCAGACCCTCGGTGGGTCCGGCAGGGTCCGCAGCCTCCGCAGGGCCACGAGTCCGTCCGAGGTGCGCATCCGGATGTCGAGCAGAACAACGTGCGGACGATGCTGGCGTGCCAGGTCGGCTACCAGATGTCCGTCATCGGCCTCAGCAACAACTTCGATGTCTCCGACGCTGCTCAGGATCATGCGAAGGCCGGAGCGGACGAGGTCCTCGTCGTCGGCCAGCAGAACCTTGATCACGACGCCTCCCGCATTGGCGTTCCGTGCTCCCTCATGTTCGTGATCTTGGCGTACGCACGCCGAAGACCACGTTAATTCTCAGTTATCTCATCATGTGGTTACAGATTTTCGAGAACGCCAACCGCGTTCACAGTTACCGGAATTGGCGTCTGACTTCGCTGCGTAGGCGGGCCACCAGGCGTTAGGAGGGATCATCGGAACACTGAGTGACGAAACATCGAAATCCCACTGAGTGGAATGCGGTACCAGAAACACGGATACGCCCTCGGTAATCCGATTCAGATGTCTCGCTTGGCCTCGTTTCTGCCCATATGGCTCCTTAATGGGTTTCGGGATCGATACAGTCCGTCCTGCACCGGATCAGAAAACGCGAAGGTCTTTCGCAATAGCCTTACCGGAAAGTAACGTGCGTCACAACAGCCCTGCCCTGCACGGAGAGGAGCTTCGCGCGATGCGGAGAGCCAATCCGGTGACGACCCTGCTGGCGACCGCCGCCGTCACCGCCTCCCTTTTGATCGTTCCGTCGGCCAGCGCCGAGGAACCCCCACGCGCGGCCGCGTACGCCGCGGACGACTACTGCCTCGGGCAGTGCAACGACGTCCTGCCGCCCGGCAACAACGGCAACGCGACGCTCGCCGAGGTCCTCGCGCACAAGGCGCTCGGCACCCGGCCCGCGCATTCGGCGGACCAGCTCGGGAAATACGACGCCCTCGTCAACGGTTACGGTGGACTGACGAACTCGCAGCTGACGGACTTCTTCAACGACGCGTCGTTCGGCGTGCAGTCCGACCAGGTCGAGAGCACCATCAAGCCGCGGTCCGACGTGACGATCGTGCGCGACAAGAAGATCGGCATGCCGCACATCACCGGGACCACGCGGTCCGGCACGATGTTCGGCGCCGGTTTCGCGGCCGCGCAGGACCGCCTGTGGCTGATGGACGTCTTCCGCCACCTCGGGCGCGGCCAGCTGACCGGTTTCGCCGGTGGCGCGCCGGGCAACCGCGTGCTGGAGCAGAGCTTCTTCAACCAGATCCCCTACACCGAGGCGGACCTGCAGAAGCAGATCGACAGCGCGACGACGAACGGCGGTGAGCGCGGGCGTCAGGCGCTGGCCGACGTCACCGACTACACGGCGGGCATCAACGCGTACATCACGCAGGCCATCGGCGCGCGGAACTTCCCCGGTGAGTACGTGCTGACCGGGCACGCCGACGCGATCACGAACTGGAACGACATCCAGCCGTTCAAGACGACCGACATGGTGGCGATCGCGTCCGTGGTCGGCGGCCTGTTCGGCGCCGGCGGTGGCGGCGAGGTCCAGTCGGCCCTGGTGAAGCTGGCCGCGCAGAACAAGTACGGCGCTGCCACCGGCGAGCAGGTCTGGAAGGCGTTCCGGGCGCAGAACGACCCCGAGGCCGTGCTGACCCTCCACGACGGACAGTCGTTCCCGTACTCCGCCTCACCCGCATCGCCTCAAGGCGTAGCACTTCCCGACGGTGGCGTCGTCACACCGGAACGCATGGTCTACGACGAGGTGGGCGGCACGGGAGCGTCCGTCGCCGTTCCCGCTGCCGAAGACGTGGCGAAGGCCCGGGGCATCTTCTCCGACGGCGTGCTGCCCGCCGACCTGCTGAACAAGAAGCACGGCATGTCGAACGCCCTCGCGGTGTCGGGTGCTCACACGGACAGCGGGAACCCGATCGCAGTGTGGGGGCCGCAGACCGGTTACTTCGCGCCGCAGCTGCTCCTGTTGCAGGAGCTCAACGGCCCCGGCATCCGGTCGCGCGGCGTCTCGTTCGCCGGCGTCTCGATGTACGTGCAGCTCGGCCGGGGTGTCGACTACTCGTGGAGCGCCACCTCGTCGGGCCAGGACATCGTCGACACCTACGCCGTCGAGCTGTGCAACGCGGACGGCTCTCCCGCCACCAAGGCTTCGACGTCGTACCTGTTCCACGGCGCGTGCCTGCCGATGGAGCGCCTCGAGCGCAAGAACGCCTGGAAGCCCACGGTCGCGGACGGCACACCCGCCGGCTCGTACACGCTGGTGATGCACCGGACCAAGTACGGCCTGGTGACGAGCAGGGCGACTGTCGGCGGCAAGGTCGTGGCGTACACGACGTTGCGTTCGACGTACATGCACGAGGTCGACTCGATCATCGGCTTTCAGGAGCTGAACGATCCTTCGGCGATCCGTTCGGCCACCGACTTCCAGCGCGCGGCCGGCAAGATCGGGTACGCGTTCAACTGGTTCTACGTGGACTCCCGCGACTCCGCGTACTTCAACTCGGGCCTGAACCCGGTTCGCCGTTCCACTGTGGACCCGAACCTGCCGACGTGGGGCCGCGCCGAGTACGAGTGGGTGGACTGGAACGGCGACGAGAACGTTGCCGCCTACATGCCGTTCGCGGCGCATCCGAACTCGATCAACCAGGACTACTACGTGTCCTGGAACAACAAGCAGGCCAAGGACTTCACGTTCGGCGGGTTCGGCCACAGCGCCGTGCACCGCGGTGACCTGCTCGACATCCGCGTGCGCGCTTTGATCGCCTCCGGCCAGAAGGTCACGCGTGCTTCTCTGACCCGCGTGATGGCCGAGGCGGCCGTGGCCGACCTGCGCGCCGAGCAGGTGCTGCCCGAGCTGCTGCGGGTGCTGGAGTCCGCTCCGGTCGACGCCACCCTGGCCCCGGTCGTGCAGAAGCTGAAGGACTGGCAGCGCTCCGGCTCGTTGCGCAAGGAGACCGCGAAGGGCAGCAAGGCCTACAGCCACGCCGAAGCCATCCGAATTCTGGATGCCTGGTGGCCCCTTCTCGTCGAGTCGCAGTTCAAGCCGACGCTGGGTGACGGCCTGTACAACGCCCTGGTGGCGGCCCAGCAGGTGGACGAGGCCCCGTCCGACGCGCACGGCGCCGCGCCGCACAAGGGTTCGTCGTTCCAGTACGGCTGGTGGGGCTACGTCGACAAGGACCTGCGCAAGGTCCTCGGCGACCCGGTCCAGGGAGCGTTCCCGCAGACCTACTGCGGTGGCGGCACCCTGTCAGGTTGCCGCACGGCTCTCGTCTCGTCCCTGCAGGCGGCCGTGGCGAAGCCCGCGAACGCCGTCTACCCAGGTGACGCGGACTGCGCCGCGGGCGACCAGTGGTGCGCGGACACGATCATCCACCGCGCCATGGGCGGCATCACCCAGGACAAGATCCACTGGCAGAACCGCCCGACGTACCAGCAGGTCGTGCAGTTCCCGTCCCGACGGGGCCAGACCATCACCAACCTGGCAGCCGGTCGCACCGCTACCGCGTCATCCCACGAAAAGGGCTGGAACACCCTCCCGCCGTCGAACGCGGTGGACGGCAACCCGACGTCCCGCTGGGCCAGCGACTGGAGCGACAACCAGTGGATCCAGGTCGACCTTGGCTCTGTGCAACGAATCGGTCGCACCGTGTTGCGATGGGAATCGGCCTTCGGCAGGGGATACCGCATCGAGATTTCCAATGACGGCACGAACTGGCGGAACGTTTTCTCCACAAGTAGTGGCGATGGCGGCGATGATGTCGTAGCGTTCACACCACAGGACGCGAGACACCTACGGCTGACGGGCACCCAACGGGCCAATCAGTACGGGTACTCCCTGTACGAGCTTGAGGTCTACGTTTCGTAGGCCTTCGAGATGAGGACGCCGATCCACCCCCAGGGGTCGGCGTCCTCTACTTATTTCAGACCCTGAACAGGTAGTTCCGGATCTCGCCCCCGATGTCGCCGGTGGGCACCCACTCACCGCCGTGCCACGTGGTCATCCGGTACCCGCGCTCGGTGAGGAAGTCGGCGACGTCCTTCGCGTGGTACCCGAACCGTTCGACGTGCCGTTCCTCGATCTCGAGCAGGAACGCGGGCTTGAGCCGCTCGATGGTCTCCACAGCCCCTTCGAGAACCCGGAGCTCGGCCCCCTCGACATCGGCCTTGACGAAGTCGAGCCGGGTGATCCCCTGCTCCTCGACGAAGTGGTCGAGCGTGTCCGTCTTGACCAGAACATCCAGGTGCTGGTCGAACTCGTCGTTGGACCCGAGCCCGTTGGCCCCCACCGTGAGGAACGAACGCCCGGTGACCGGGCTCCCGTGCCGCACCGGCACGGACATGACCTCGCGCCCCTGCTTCTCCGCACCAAGCGCCACCGAGTGCCTCTTGATGTTGGCCCCTTCACGCGGCCGCAGCACGTACGACAGGGTGGGGTGCGCGAACACCAGCGGCTCGAGGCTGTGCACAGTCCCTTGTGGACCGACCAGTCTCGACAAGGTCACCGTGTAGAGCCCCAGCGCGGCCCCGACGTCGATGCAGACGTCCCCCGGCTTGACGACCTTGCGAAGCCCGATGAGCTCTGCCTCGGCATAGGGCGTGAGCCGGGCGAGGGCCTGCAACCCGGCGACAACAGCGGCACTGCGAAGTTGGGTCAACACCCCAGTCACCCTAGACGTGCCCGTTCGTGTGACGTTCGCCCGCAGGCAACCCGACCTGGTCAGCGAACTCGGCAGCCACCCGAGCCCCACCGTAGACGCTCAGCGCTTTCACCAGGTGCAGCCGCAGGTCCTGCCGATGAGCGTCCCCGAGCTCGGGCATGGCCCGCTCCACACTGCTGACCAACGACTCGGCCCAGTTGGTAGCAGGCTCCCGCTGCGCGAGCTTCACGAGCTCAGCGAGGTGATCAGCCAGCTTGACCGCCTCAGCGACCTGATACCCGTTGCGCTGCAACCACCAGATCGTCGCCGTACCGACGTCCGTCAGCACCTCGTCCCGCAGGTACCGGATCTCAGCCCGCTCGACATCCCGTTCGGCCAGCTTGAACGTGGAGTTCCGCAACAGCTCGACGTGCTTCCGAGCCATCTCCAGGTCCTCGTCCCCAACAGTGATCTTCACCTGCTCGGCCCGCGCCCAGACATGCGTGCCGGGCACCTGCCGTTCGGTGGCGAGCTCATCCCCCAACTGCACCTGCAGGGCAGCGTGATGGATCAACATCGCCTTGGAACTGATCTCCTTGGCCCGCTGCAACACGTGGTGGATAGCCGCACTGCGCGGCGAGTTGTGCCGCAACCCAGTGGTCAGATCAAGCCGCCACACCACGGTGAACTTGAAGTGGAAGTCCAACCCGTACACCGCACTCGCCAACGGCGTCTCGAACTCCTGCTGATGACTGCTCGCCGGCGGCACGAACGTGATGTCGTCAACGCGCCTGGGCACCCTCTTGCGCCACCAGGCCTTGAGGGAACCAAGCGGGCCAGGACGGAAGTCGGGCCAAGGTCTGCTCACGCCACCTCCCTACCTGACGTTTGTGCCCGGCAGAAGGTGGCCTGCCTCACTTCCCTCCAACGGCCGCACGGTGCTTTGGGTGCTCCTCACGGTGCGTGAGCGGCGTGCCGGTCCGCGGTAGCCGGGGGCGCTGGTCAACTCGGTGGCGGCACCCCGGTAGACTGCTGTCGCCGGCCCTAGTAGCTCAGGGGATAGAGCATCGGTTTCCTAAACCGTGTGTCGCAGGTTCGAATCCTGCCTGGGGCACCACCTTTCGCCGGGTGAAATCAGGGCCTGACATGCTGAAACGCTGTCGGGCCCTGATCTTTTCGGGCAGCTCACCCGCCGGCGCGCACGTGACTGATGTACGGCTCGTACGCCGACAGGTCGCGGGACGGCTCGTACCTGCTCAGGTAGTAGTAGTCGGCGATGATGTTGGCCTGCTGCTCGGTGTTGAAGTCGGCGAACGTCTTCCCGTGCAGGCCTTCGATGCCGCCGTAGTCGTAGAGCCCCTTCGCGAAGAAGCCGGCGATCGCCGTCGGCAGGAGGCTCAGGACGCTGCGGCCGTGTTGGTACTGGTAGGCGTGCGTTAGTTCGTGGACCAGCCAGCGTTCGTAGCGGGCCTGGTGTTGCGGTGTGGTCAGGACGCCCTTGGGGAAGGTGACCAGGCGCGGGAGGGTTCGGGCTACGCCGAAGCTGCCGAGTACGCCGCCTTCGGCGAGGATCAGTGCGCTGATGTCCAGGGCGTCGCCGAACACCTCGCGGGCTATCGAGGCCTCGTGTGACTCCAGGTTGCGGCGGAACACAGGTCGGAACGCCACGGTGGCTCCCCTGCTCTGGCTTCGGGCTGGCGATGTCGAGCAAGGATGTCACGGGTCACGCGTCGAAGTCCTGTTTGGACACAGAGGTTCTACAAGAGGCTCAGGACGGCGTGCTGATCGACGAGGTCATCCTGCGACGCCCGTGAGCCGGTAACGGATCTCCCTCAGCTCGGCCCCGCCGATGGTCTCGGTCTTGACCGTGCCATCGGCGCGGAACCCGAGCCGCTCGTAGAACCGCCGCGCCCGCGGGTTCTCGTCGAACACCCACAGCACCACGTCCTGCTCCGCGCCGAGTGCCGCACGTGCCAGCTCGTACCCCAGCGGAGTGCCCCACGCCGAGGGCAGCACGTAGAGCGCGAACAGCTCAAAGGCGGCATCGGGCTCACGAGAGGGACCGACGGCGCAGAACCCGGCCACGGCGTCGTCGACGAACCCGACCCAGACCCCACCGCGCGGGATGCCCCGTTCCCACATCGACGCGCGCTCCTGCACGGAGAGCTCGTCCAGCACGGAGTCCGGCACCAGACCGCGATAGGCGGCCTGCCACGTCTGGACGTGCACCGACGCGACGGCAGGAGCGTCGGAGACAACTGCGAGACGGACCGTCATGACTTCCCCCACTGGCATGATCGGACGCATGCGGATCATCGTCGACGCGGACCCCGGCATCGATGATGCCCTCGCTTTGTACTACCTGCGGTCCCAGCCGGAAACCGAGATAGTCGCCATCGGCACGGTGCACGGCAACGTGCCGGTGCAGCAGGCCACGGCCAACGCGTTGAGGCTCACCGAACGCCTCGGCCTCGACGTCCCGGTGGCCATGGGCGCGGCGAAACCGCTTGCCCAGCCCCTCATGACCGCGGAGAGCGTGCACGGCGAGGACGGCCTCGGCGGCCACGCGGGAGACGAGCCCGCCACGTGCCCCACCGGGGAGAGCGCCGCCGAGCAACTGGCGAACCTGGCACGGGAGAATCCAGAAGAACTGAGCCTCCTCGCGATCGGGCCGCTCACGAACGTCGCTCTCGCCCTGCAGATCGAGCCGCGCCTGCCGCAGTTGCTGGACAAGGTTGTCGTCATGGGCGGCGCGCTCAACGTGCCCGGCAACATCACGTCCCACGCCGAGGCCAACTTCTGGCACGACCCGGAGGCGGCCGACCTGGTGCTCGCCGCCGGCTTCGAGGACCTCACGATCGTCGGCCTCGACGTCACCATGGCGGGCCACGCGTCGCAGGAGTGGCTCGACGCGCTCCCCCACGACTGCTTCCCGAAGCGGATCCTCGGCTTCTACGCCGACTTCTACGGCAGCTTCCTCGGCAAGAACGGCTTCGTCCCGCACGACCCGCTCGCGGCGGCGATCCTCTGCGACCCCGGCCTCGCCACCTACGACGAGGACCGGTTCGCGATCGAGCTCACCGGCCGCTACACGCGCGGCAAGATCGTCGCCGACCAACGGTTCCTCGCCCCGGAAAGCCCGTTCGGGCGTGACATCGCCACCGAACGCACGAGGGCCAAGTACGCCGTCACGGCCGACAACGCCCGGTTCCTCGACCAGCTGAGGCGCGCTGTGACACAACCATGACGAACCACCGACGGGACCTGGACAAAAAACGGGGACCGTGAGAAGCATGAACGTCCACTTGAAACGATGGCTCGCGGTCTCGGGGGCCGCCGTGGTCATCGCTGCGGGCGTCGTGGCCGGGGGTTCCTACTGGCGGCTCGAGAGCAATCTCAAGACCGTCGATCTCGCCGAGGAGATCACCCACCCCAGGCCTCCGTCGACGCCTGGGCGCCCCCTCAACATCCTCCTCGTCGGCAAGGACGACGAGCGGTCCGACACGGCCATGGTCGTCCAGCTGAACGCGGCGGGCGACCAGGCCCGCGTGATCAGCATCCCGCGCGACACCATGGTGCCCAGGCCTCAGTGCGGGGCCAGCCCGCCGGTCGCGATCGCCATGTTCAACAGCGCCTTCTCCACCGGCGGGGCCGCGTGCACCGTGGCGACGGTCGAGCAGATGAGCGGCATCCGGATCGACCACTTCGTGCAGGTCGACTTCAACGGGTTCCGCGACCTCGTCGACCGGCTCGGCGGCATCGACGTCACGATGCCCGAGGCGATCGACGACGAGAAGAGCGGGCTGCACGTGCCGGCCGGGCCCACGAAACTCGACGGAACGCAGGCGCTCGCATTCGTGCGCACCCGCTACAGCATCGGTGACGGCAGCGACCTGAACCGCATCAAGAACCAGCAGCTCTTCATGCGGGCGTTGAGCGAGAAAATGGCGAACGAGAACTGGCTCGCCAGTCCGGCGAGAACACTCGAGCTCGCCGACGTCCTCACGAAGTCCATCGTCACGGACACCGGAATCGGCTCGATTCCGAAGCTGGCGGATCTCGCGGGAAAACTCACCGCGTTGAAACCGGAGTCCATCACGTACGCGACGCTTCCGACCGAGACCTACCTCCCGGATCCGAACCGGGTCCAGCCCAAGCAGCCGGAGGCGGACGCGCTCTGGCAGGCGGCCTGACCTAGCAGACGGCGCCCTGCCACTCGCCGGGAAGCGGACCCGAGGGCCACGGCTGAGGAGACCCCCGGTACTCCTCAGCCGTGGACGTTCTGCCCCAGTCGGTCGCTCTCACGTCGACGATCTCCCCCCGCTCGTGAAGGACTTGGAGTCGAGGTTGTCAGACCACCTCGTTATGGTGGGTCTCTGACTACCTTTGCGGTGCGTTCGCCGCAGCTCAGACGGGTGGTCCTCGTTTTCCGGTCCGGACGGGGAGGAGGTCGCTTGGGACCCCGTGGCGTCTTCGCGGAGCGCTTCGCGCTGCTCTACGCGGAGGCAGGCGACCCTCCCCTGAAGAGGGTCACGGAATCGGTCGCCCGTGCCCGCCGATCGGACGAACAGGGCAGGCCGCTGCGAGTGCCGGCCCAGCGGGTCAGCGACTGGCGGCGAGGGCGCAACGTCCCCGCCAGGTTCAGCGGGCTGAGCGCGGTCCTCGAGGTGCTCGTCGGCGAGGCCCGCAAGCGCAGGCCGCAGCCGGCGATCGACGGCCTGTACGACATCGACGTGTGGCGCGCCCTCTGGGAGGCAGCGCTGGCGAGCCCCGTCACGGAATCAGACACACCCCCTCGGGAAGACGACTCCGTCTGCCCGTACATGGGTCTGAGCGCATTCGGGCCGCAGGACGCGAATTGGTTCTTCGGCCGGGAAATGGCGACGAACGCACTTCTCGACCGGCTGAACGACAACGGCATCACGATGCTCGTGGGCGCGTCCGGCGCCGGCAAGTCCAGTTTGATGAAAGCGGGCGTGCTGCCCAGGCTCGGCAAAGAGACCATCGTCCTTTCTCCTGGCACCGATCCGCTGAAGGAGTTCGCACTCCAGGCGCCGGAGCTGGTCCACGCACTGGAGTCGGCGGCCGCCGCGGACGTGCACGTCGACCTGGCGCACGAGGTGCAGCTAGCGGTCGGCGACCGGGTGGTGATCGTCGACCAGTTCGAGGAGGCGTTCACCCTCGGCGGCGACGAGAACCGGTTGCGGATCTTCGTGCAAGCTCTGCACGCGGCGGCGGAGAAGAGCGCGGTCGTGCTCGGCGTGCGGGCCGACTTCTACGCCCGCTGCCTCGACTTCCCCGAGCTCGCCGAGGCCCTGCAGAGCAGGCAGATGGTGCTCGGCGCGATGTCCGCGGCCGAGGTGCGCGACGCCGTCACGAACCCGGCCAAGGCCGCCGGCCTGCAGCTGGAGGCCGGTCTGGTCGACCTCATGCTGCGCGACCTGGGCACGCACAACCGCCGCGGCAAGGACGCGTACGACGCCGGCGCGCTCCCCCTGCTCAGCCACGCGCTGCTGGTCACGTGGCAGCGCAGGCAGGCGGGGCGCCTCACGATCTCCGGCTACCGGGCGGCCGGCGGCATCCAGGGCGCCGTCGCCACCACCGCCGAACGCGCCTGGTCGGACCTCGACGAACCGGCCAGGGCCGCCGCGAGGCAGCTGCTCCTGCGCCTGGTCAGGGTCGGTGACGACACGCAGGACACCCGCCGCCGTTCCAGCCGCCGCAGCCTCCTCGAAGCCAGCACGAACCTCCCCGCGACGGAACGTGCGCTGGAAGTCCTCACGCAGGCCCGCCTGATCACCACGGACGCCGACTCGGTCGAGATCACGCACGAGGCGTTGCTGCAGGCCTGGCCTCGGTTGCGCAGCTGGATCGACGAGGACCGGGCCGGCAACCTCACCCGGCAGCGGCTCGAGGAGGACGCGGCCACGTGGTCCGCGCACGACCACGACTCGTCACTGCTCTATCGCGGCGCACGGCTGGAGGGGGTGCGGCAGCAGCGGGACGTCACCACGATCGCCAAGGAGTTCGTGCGCACGTCCGAACGCCAGCACCGCAAGAGCGTCTGGCTGCGCAGGTCCGCGGTCGCGCTGGTGGCGGTGTTCGCGCTGATCGCGGCCGGCGCGGCCGTGATCGCGGTGAACCAGCGAAACGACGCCCAGTTCCGCCAGGTCGTCGCCGAGGCAGACCGGCTGACCGCGAGCGATCCGTCGCTGTCCGCCCAGTTCCTGATGGTCGCGCACCGCATGCGCCCGGCCGACCGGGGTGTGGCAGCGAAGCTGCTCGCCACCCAGCAGGTCCCGCTGGCCGTGCCGCTCGTCGGGCACAGCGGTGCGGTCTACCTGACGACGTTCAGCCCGGACGGCTCGCTGCTAGCCACCGCCAGCTACGACCGCACCGCACGCCTGTGGGACGTCCGGGACCGCAGTCGTCCCAAGGAGGTCGCGGTGATCTCCGGGCACCGGAACTGGTTGAGCTCGGCGGTGTTCTCGCCGGACGGCAAGGTGCTCGCGACCACCGGCCAGGACGCGACGATCCGGCTCTGGGACGTGACGAACCCAAGCTCTCCCAGGGCGTTGCAGACGATCGAGACCGGCAACGGCCCCTCGTACCTGCTGGAGTTCAGCCCGGACGGCACACTGCTCGCCGCGGCGAACGAGGACGGCTCGGCGAGGCTGTGGGACGTCCGCGAACCGGCGAACGCCCAGCCGTCCGGCGAACCGCTGCGCGACCACTCCGCCGCGGTCCGCTCGCTCGCGTTCAGCCCGGACGGCAGGACCTTGGCCACCACGGGCGACGACCAGACGATCAGGCTGTGGGACCTCGCCACGAGGACCAGGACCGGCAAGCCGATGACGGGCCACACCCTCGGCGTCCACACCGTCGCGTTCAGCGGCGACGGCAGGCTGCTCGCGAGCGGCGCCGACGACAAGGTGGTGCGGCTGTGGGACCCGGCCACGCAGGAACCGGTGGGCCAGCCGCTCGCCGGTCACACCGGACCGGTGTGGTCGGTGAAGTTCAGCCCGGACGGCCGCACGCTCGCCTCCGGCGCGTCCGATGCCACCGCACGGCTGTGGAGCCTCAGCAACCCGGCCTCACCGACCCCTCTCGGCCGGCCGCTCGCCGCACGGGGCGCCGGCGTGTTCGCGGTCGGTTTCAGCCCGGACGGCGACTCGCTCGTGACCGGTTCCCTGGAGAACGCCGTGAACCTGTGGTCGTTGCCGCAGGCGATGCTCCTCGGCCACTCCTCCCAGGTGACCACACCGTCGTTCAGCCCGGACGGCAAGATCGTCGCGACCGGCTCCGGCGACAAGACCGTGCGGCTCTGGGACGTCTCGGACCCGAAGCACCCCAAGCAGATCGGGCAACCGCTGCTGGGGCACGAACGTTCGGTCAGCCGACCGCGGTTCCGCCCGGACGGCAAGGTGCTGGCCACCGCGGCCGGCGACAAGACGGTGCGGCTGTGGGACGTGGCCGATCCGGAGCACCCGAAACCGCTGGGCGAGCCACTCGTGCTGTCCAACCGGTTCTCGGCGTGGGCGGTGTTCCGCCCGGACGGCCAGGTGCTGCTGACGAGCAACACCGACGAGTCGGTGCGGTTGTGGGACGTGCGCGACCCGGCGCGGCCCGTACCGCTCGGTGTCCCGCTGACCGGGCACGACGCCTACGTCAACGACGCCGAGTTCAGCCCGGACGGCCGCACGGTCGCCACGGCGAGCAGCGACAAGACGGTCCGGCTCTGGGACGTGAGCGATCCGGCGCGGGCGCGACAGCTGGGAGAGCCGATCAAGGCGCCCCAGGTCGTGGGGCAGGCGATCTTCACCGCGGACGGGCACACGCTCATCACGTCGGGTCAGGACAAGGTGATCCGGCTCTACGCCGTGCGCGACCGCGAGCACCCGGCGCTGATCAGCGAGTTGTCCGGGCACACGGGCACGATCAGCGCGATCTCGGTCAGCGCGGACGGCAGGACGCTGGTAAGCAGCAGCGCAGACAAGACGTTCCGGCTGTGGAACGTCGAGGACCCGGCCAACCCGGCGGATCTCGGCCTGCAGATCGCGGGCGACTGGGCGGCGGAACCGCTGGCCCAGTTCGCGCCGCGGGGCGAGGTGCTCGCGACCGGCAACGCGGACGGCATCGTGCGGCTGTGGGACCTCGACGTCGAGCACGCGATCAGCCGGATCTGCACGGCCACCCGCGGCGTGCTGACCCCGGCGCTGTGGCAGGAACGTCTGTCTCAGATGGACTTCCGGGATCCGTGCTGACCCTCACCGAGCAACTGCCTCACCGGCAGCACAGCATCGGTTACTGTCCGCTCCATGCGTCTTCTTGCTCGGGTCGGCAGCTTGCGCGCGATCGTCGCGGTGACCGTCGGGTTCATCGCCCTCAACATGATTCTGGTGGTGCTGGGCAACCTCACGGACTACGGCACGAACGAGGCGTTCGTGCAGCACGTCCTGGCGATGGACACCACGTTCGGCACGGAACTGAGGTGGCGGGCGATCACGAGCCCGGCCGTCGTCACGATCGTCTACGTCGCGATCATCCTGTGGGAGGCGGTCTCCGCGGTGCTGCTGACCGCCGGCACCGTCGCCTACCTGCGGGACAAGGAGGACAGCGCGCGCAGGTTCGCGTCCGCCGGCCTGCTGATGGTCGTGGCGTTGTTCCTCGGCGGTTTCATCACCATCGGCGGCGAGTGGTTCGCGATGTGGCAGTCGAAGGACTGGAACGGCATCGGCGCGGCCCTGCGCATGGTGACCATCGCGGGCTTCGCGCTGATCCTCGTGCACCTCAACCCTCGTCGGGCCACTCCGTAGTCGGCTCCACGCAGAACACCGGCCCGACACCCGCGTCGGCGCCGAGCTCACCCCACCAGTCGCGCTGCTCGGCGTCCTCGATCGAGTCGACCACGACGATCCCACCGGCTTCGTGCACGAACACGACGAGGTCGCTGAGCACGTGCGACACCAGCTCGTCCGGCTTCTGGCACCGCCCCTTCACCCGCACGGCCGCCACCCCGAGCGAGCGCACGAGCTCGATCTCCGCGGTGGAGCCCTGGAAGTCGCGCGCCCCGATGTGGATGCCCATGTCGGCCAGCAGGTCGAGGTTGTCGGCGGCCTCGCTGTCCTCGGACGCGAGCACGTGCACCGGGAAGCCCAGCAACAACCGCCCGGCCTGCAAGCCGGTGTCCGCCAGCACGCGCCGCACGTCCCGGACCAGGTCGGGGCTGTTCGCCATGCTCTCGGTGAGGCAGACCGCGAGCATCTCGTCGTACTGGCACGCGGTCTCGGCGGCCGTCCGCAACATCCACTCGCCGAGAGGCAGCATCAGCCCGGTGTGCTCGGCCATCGACACGCACTTCTCGTGCTGGATGAGCCCGGCGTCCCGATGCCGCCAGTTCAGCTCGGCCTCGACGCACACCCGCGCCGTCCCGTCGAGCTTCATGACGGGGTTGAACACGACCTCGATCTCGCCGCTCTCCCAGGCCCCGGGCATCACGGCGGCAAGCGCAAGATCTTCTTGCTCCCGCTTGTCCTGCGTGGCGTCGTGCAGCCCCCACTGCCGCCGCCCGACGCGCTTGGCCCGCCGCAACGTCATGTCGGAGGCGCGCAGCACCTCGGCGGGATGATCCCCGGGATGCAACCGCGGCAGCACCCCGATCGACGCCGACACCGCCACCCCGTGCTCACCGAAGTACACGGGCTCGGCGAGCTCGTGCTCGATCATCCGGATCGTCGTGTCGACGTCCGGCGTGTCGATCCCGTTCTCCACCAGCACAGCGAACTCGTCACCCTCGAGCCGGGCCACCATCGCCTTCTCGGCGGAGAACACGGAACTGAGCCGCTCGGCGACGAGCTTCAGCACCTTGTCGCCGATCTCGCGCCCGAGCCCGTCCGTGATGACCGCGAAGGCGTCGAGATCGAGGTGGTACAACGCGACCCCGTGCTCGATGTCGCTGTGCAGCAACGATTCCAGCCGAGTGGTGAGGTACTGCCGGTTCGGCAGCCCGGTCAGCGCGTCGTGCAACGACTGGTACTGCAACCGCCCACCGAGCAACGTGAGCTGGCTGTCGTCGTCGATCATCACCACGTAGTGCCGCGGGTTGTCCTCGGCGTCCTTCTGCACAGTCGCCGCGAGCAACACCCGGAAGTGCTCACCATCGCGGTCGATGAGCCGAGGCCGTTCCTCGACCCGCCGCATCCGCCCGTACCGCAACCCGGCCAGCGCGTCGTTGATGAGCGGCAGATCAGCGGGAGCGATCAAATCGGTGAGCGTCATCCCGGCGACGTCGTCACGCCGGAGGATGGCGCACAACGCCTCGTTGGCCCGCGTCAGCTCCCCGTCGAGATCAACGATCGCAATGCCCGTGGACGAGTGCGCGAAAATGTCCTCGAACCGTTCCTCGCTCGCCTGCAGGTCCAGCTGCACAGCCCGATTCGCGCGTAACAAGGCCTGACTGATGCTTTCCTGCTGCTCCAACACAAATGCTTGAATGGCCGCCGTATAAGCAGCGGACAGAGCACCGATCACCAGCGCGGCCTGCCGGGCGTCCGCCTTCTCCTGCACGACGAACCGCGCGAGAACCTCGACGGACTCCCGCAAACTCTCAGCGCCGACGCAGTGCATCTCAACGAGCCGAGTACCGACCCACGAGGCCACGTCAGGCTCCCCGACGAGCGCCTCGGCCACCACGTTGAGCAGCTCGTGCAACTCTTCGGTCAGCTTCGCCGCAGACAGCGGCACATACGCGGTACGACTGATCTTGGCAGCCCAGTCGCGCGCCAGCTCGTCACGTCCCAGCGGACGTGACGGTCTCGCGTCGTCCTGGCTCGGCAACCGTTCCACCTGACCTGCTCGGCGAGCAACGGTGCGGAAGCCTACCGCCAGCAACCCACACCGTCCCAA
Source organism: Lentzea californiensis (assembly GCF_024648825.1). GTDB lineage: Bacteria > Actinomycetota > Actinomycetes > Mycobacteriales > Pseudonocardiaceae > Lentzea > Lentzea californiensis. The sequence goes on along the minus strand of NZ_JANBBE010000001.1, from coordinate 1,638,349 downwards.
CGCGCGGAGACGTTCCCTCCAACGGGGTAATAGAGATCTCTGAGCGTTACAACAATTACTAGCTCGATCGGACCAATTTTCTCACGAACCACCCCAACCCTCGACCCCACATCGACTGACAGGCGGCCAACGGACCCTTGGCAACGGCGAACGGCCAGGCAGTCGCGACCGTCAGCTTCCCGAACCGACTATGTGCCTCAACTGGGCCAGCAGATCCGACCGGGACGTAGACCCCAACCGCTGCCGCATCCGAGCCATGTGGTGCTCAACAGTCTTGGCGGAGATGAACAACCGATCCCCCACCTGCCGATAAGTCATCCCCTCCAACACCAGCTGAGCCACCTCCCGCTCCCGATCGCTCAACTTCCCGGCATCCTCGACCACGGGAACAACATCAGCCTCAGCAGCACGCCGAGCCGAAACCGGCCGCCCCTGCAACAACCGCGCACAGTCCAGCAACCGAACCATCGCCTGCCGGTCAGAAGTCCGGATGGCAGCCTGCCCAGCCAGCCGAGAAGCGTCCCACCACAACCCAACGGCGTGCAGGCTCCGAGCGACTTCCTCGACCCGATCAGCGTCGACATCCCCGGCCACCACATCAAGCCAGCACTCGGCAGCAGCGGACAGGATCGCGCAGTACCGGCTCCGCTCCCGATTAACCGCCAGCGCCGCGGCATGTTCCTCAGCCGATGCGGTGTTCTCATCGATGATCGCCGCGTGCAGCAGACTCCAGTGCAGCTGCGTGGCCCACATAGGCGGATTCCCCAACGCCCGCAACAACACAGCGGCCTGGGCCAGGTGAGGCGCCAACCGCTCCTTGTCCCCCAACCGGGCAGCGGCAGCGGCGAACTCCCCCAACGGCAACAGGCTGAACAGGTCGACGGGATGCCTCAGAACAGCCTCACAGGCCTGCTCCCAAGTGCGGCGCAACGTAGCGAGATCAGAGTTCCGCCGGGCCACCCCGACCTCGAGCGCCACCGCGAAAATCCAGTCACGAGGCTCAAAAGCACCCCGAACGGACATCAGCGTCTCGCGTGCCACCGCCAGGTTCCCACGCAACATGTGCAGCCAGGCCTGCAACAGCCGGTGCCGGACGGACATCAGCACCCCACCGGTACCGGCCTCCACGGCCCGGTCCAGCACGGACTCGGCAACGTTCGGCTCGCCGCAGTGCACGGCGACCAACGCCGCCAGCGCGGCCGGACTGTCCGGCAACAGCACAGCTCCGCCGGCAGGTTCGAGCATCGACGAAGCACGTACCAAAGTGGACAGTGCCGCGGTCTCGCCGCCGGCCACCGACTGCCGAACTCCCTGCAGCATCAACGAGGCCGCGCCGCCGAGCATCGTGGGAGGCTGCGGAGGCGTCTCCTCGAAGACGTGTCCGGTGCCGATCAACCCGATCCCGGCGAACGCGGCGGCATAGGGAGTGGCGGCCCACCGGAACAGCTCGGTGCTGCGCGCCAGCTGCCCGCGGTGGGCCAGCGCGACGGCCGCCACCTCGGCCGCGGTCCGCCGGTGCGGCGAATCGGCGACGCTGATGACCTGGTCGGCGAGGCGCAGGGCGCCGTCCAGGTCCCCGGCCATGGCCGAGGCGGTGGCCCAGGAGGCAGCGGTCTCGGCGGAGGGCGTACCTCCGCCGGTCGAGGCCTTGAACAGCCGGGCGGCCAGTGCGGGATCGGAGGCCAGGGCCTCACGGGCGGCCGCGACGAACACGGGGCCGCCGATCCCGGTGTCGACCAGGGGCCGCACCAACTCCAGCACCGGGCCACCGCGGTCGAGCTGCAACTGCGCCAGCTTCTGCCGCACCGCGATCCGGCGCTCGGCCCGGGTCAGCGCGCCGACAGCTCGTTGCGCCAACGGCAGCAGGGTGCCGTCCTCGGTGAGCATGCCCGTGGCGCGGGCGGCTTCGATGATGTCGCTGACCTCGTCGAAGTCCTTGTCCAGCAGGGCGGACAACAGATCCAGCCGCTGAGCGGCACCGGCTTCGGCGGCCAGCAGGAACTTCTGGAGGTCGGCGTCCAGCCAGTCGAGGTCCGCGCGGAACGCGCCTAGGGCGTCGGCGGAAACCTCGGTCACGGCGCCAAGGCGTTCCACGTACCGCGGCACGCCGCCGGTCTGCGCGAAGACGAAGTCGGCAACGGGCTTGGCGGCGCCGAGCAGTTCGCGAACACCGTCACGGGACAGTGGCGCCAACGACACGACGACGGCGCCACCGCTCAGTTCGGCCAGCGCCGCACGGCGTGGCCAGGGCCGGTGGGCGAGCACCAGAAGAGGTTCCGCGGCAAGCGCGCGCAGGGAGGCGTCGTCCAGCATGTGCGCGTCGTCCACCACGCGCACAGCGGAGTTGGTGATCTCCGAAAGCAGCGCTGTCTTGCCGTAACCACCAGGCGCCGCAACGACTACGCGCAGGCGGGTGCCCGCGGCGGCTTCGTTGATCCGGTCGAGGACACCCCGCACCGGGGCGTCCAGCACCAACCTGGCTCGCGTGGTCACGCTCAACGGCCGTCCTCATCATCGTCTCGGGATCGGGAGCTGGAACCGGCGCGGCGGCCTGCGGGCTTCAGCACGCGCGCGACGCGCTTCACCCGCCTCGGCGGCAGTTCCAGCGGGGACACGTCCACCGGCGGGCGGGGCGGTGGCGCGCTGAACTCGTCGTCGGCGCTGGGGACCTCGCCGACGGGGAAGCGCATCGAGGCTTCACGGGTGTGCACGAGGACCGACGTGTCGAGCGGTTCCGGCTCAAGCTCGGGGCCCATCAGGACCAGCCGTGCGGCGACCGCGAGGCCCTTGGCGACCGAGTGCTCGGGGCGGGCCTCGGCCAGCACGCGGCAGTCGACCGCGGACGACAGCGCGTCGCCGATCACGGACATCCGGCAGGCGCCGCCGACGAGCAGCACCGCATCGGGCTGCACGGGTCCGACGGCACGAACGAAGGTGCTGACCAGGTGGTCGACGGACGGCCGGATCTCGTCCACGAACTCGTCGCGCGCGATCTCCACCCCGCTGACCACGACGGACGGCGCGGAAGGGCCGAACGCCCGCTTGGCCGCCTCGCACTCGGCGGACGACACGTGGCCGTCCTTGCCGAGCCGGCCGCGCACCAGCCCGAAGAGCAGGTCGTCGAAGTCGGCGCCGGTGTGGTGGTCGACGCCGTCGACGTGGTTGACCAGTTCGAACGTCCGGTTCTGCGCTCGCCGGACCACTGACGCGGAGAAGGCGTGGCTGCCCAGCGAAAAGACCGCCAGCGACGCGTCGAGCACCACGCGGGAACGCACGGCGTGGTTCTCGGCGGCCGCCAGCGGCTCCGGCACGAGCGTCGCGTCGGGCAACCCGACCGCCCGCAGGGCCGCGTGGAGCTGCCCCCGGCGGTAGGGACCCCACCCGGCTGGGTGACTGACCGCCAGGTGACGGGGCTGTTCACCCTCTCGGGCTACCACCTCGCCGACGACCCACATGATCAGCAACGCGGTGAGCTCCTCGGCCGGGCACAGCTCCGGCCCCAGCGCGAACGGCACGGCGTCGCCGACCCGGCGGGCGAAACCGGAGGCGGTCCACCCGGCCACCCCGCGCTCGCCGACGGAGAACGTCCCCGCCTCCGTGAGCTGCAACGAGGACGGCGCCACGAGGGCGATCTCGGCATCCCGGGCACCGTCGAGGCGGCACACGGCAGCCGTCGTCCGGGTGGTCCCGACATCGACTCCGAGTACGTACGCCAAGTCTCTTCCTCACCTGTTCGCAGCAGCGACCAGTACCTACACGGGTGAACGAGAGACGCTCAAGCGAGGCCCCTAACCCCCTAGGGGGTCAACGACCATCACCCCATCGGGGAACGGGGATTCACTGGGAGTGATCCCCGATGCCGGTCAGGGGCCCGCTCTCATAGCTTTCAGCCACACGCCCCGACCGAATTCGTGCCTTCATTCAGGAGTTCCTTCAGATGATCCAGCCCAGCACGCTCCACGACTTCGTGCTCAACCTGCTCAGCGACCCGTCGCTCAAGGACGCCTTCGCGGCCGACGCTCAGGGCACCCTGGAGCAGGCTGGTCTGGCCGACATCACCGCCGTCGACGTGCAGGAAGTCATCCCGCTGGTCCTCGACCTGCTGCCCGCCACCCCCGCTGGCCTGCCCGCCATCGACGGTGTCGACCTGACCCTGCCCGCCGGTGACGTCCTCGCGGACGGCCCGCTCGGCGCCATCAGCCAGCTGCAGGCGGTCGCGTCTCAGCTGACCTCGTCGGGCGTGAACCTCACCGACCTGCAGACCTCCTCCGCCGGCATGCTCGCGGTGGGCGAGGACGGCCTGCAGCTCGCGGCGGCCAACCAGAGCCTGGGCGAGTACGCCCGTGTCGGCCTGGGCATCGACGGTGACTTCTCCGCCGTGACCGACGTGACGTCGGTCCTCGACCAGACCGCGTCCCCGGTCACCGGCACCGTCCTCGACGTGGCCGACACCGCCACCGCCACGGTCGACGCGCCGCTCGACGGCGTCACCACGACCGTTCCGGGTCTCGACGGCGTCCTCGGCCAGCTCGGCGGCGTGACGGGCCTCGGCCACGACGCGCTCGGCGTGCTCGGCGGCAGCGACCTCAGCCTGGGCGTCCTGAACACGAGCGGCCTGGACGACCTGGCCAACGGCGACGTCGGCGCGCACTCCTTGGACACGATCGGTCAGGTCACCAGCACCGCGACCGGCCTCGTCGGCACGGCGACCGGTGTCGCGACCAGCGCGACCGGCGTTGCCGGTGACCACGGCGTCGGCAACGTGCTCGGCACCGTCACCGACGTGACCCACAACGTCCCGGTCGTCGGCGACCTGGACCTGGGCCTGCTCGGCTGAGCCACCCTCTCGAACGCGGACCGGCCCTGTCTCTCGCAGACAGGGCCGGTTCGTCGTCTCAAGTCTCTGGCTGACAAAACGCTCAAAACAATTCACGTTCCCACGCGGTGAGCAACGTCACCGCCCTCCCGAACAGCCCCGTCTGTTCGAACTAAACCGGTATCGAAGTCAAGGCTTTCACCCAAGGGGGTGAACACGGCACTATGAGTCAGGTGATGGCACCGCCCTGGCTCGACGTGCTCGACGAGACGATCGGGGCCTGCGTCACGCACCGGAGGCCCGATCTGGAGGCCCGGCTGCGGGAGAAGCGGGCACAGCAACTGGACCCCAAGTTGCGCGTTCTCGTCGTCGGCGAGTCCAAACAAGGCAAGAGCCAGCTCGTGAACGCGTTGCTCAACGCACCCGTGTGCGCCGTGGGCGACGACATCACGACGACTGTCCCGACCTTCGTCCAGCACGCGGACACCCCGTCCGCGGCCCTGGTCCGCAACGCCTCGGCGGGCGGATCGATCTTCCACACCCCGACCGAGCGCATCGCCGTGCCGATCGACCAGGTGACGAAACAGGCCGCCGCGCAGCACGTCGTGCGGGCCGAGATCGGCATTCCGCGCGCGCTGCTCGACAGCGGCCTGGTCCTGATCGACACCCCCGGCGTCGGCGACACCCGCTCCGCGCACACCGCCAGCACGTTCGCGACGCTGATGCAGGCCGACGCCGTGCTGCTGGTCTCCGACGCGACGGGTGAGCTGACGTCGGCGGAGATGACGCTGCTCAAGAAGGTCATGGAGGCCTGCCCGAACGTCACCGTGGTCGTCACCAAGATCGACCTGGTGCCGAGCTGGCGGCACGTCGTGGAGCGCAACCGGGCGCTGCTCGCCCGCGCCGGCATCCGCGCGAAGCTCATCCCGGTCTCGTCCGCGCTGCGGCTGCGCGCCGCGAAGACCGGCGACCAGCGCCTCAACAGCGAGTCCGGGTTCCCGGAGCTGGTGACGTGCGTGCAGAGCGACATCGTGGCGAGCGCCGACCTGCTTGCCCGCCGCGCCGTCGCCGTCGTGGCGTCGTCGGCGATCACGCAGCTGGTCACGCCGTTGCGCGAGGAGCTCACGGCCCACGACTCGTCCCGCACGGTCGCCACGATCTCGACGCTGCAGGAGGCCCAGCGGCGCGTCGACGAGCTGCGCCGCCGGTCCGCGCGCTGGCAGAACGTGCTCAACGACGAGATGGCCGACCTGATCTCCGACGTGGAGTACGACCTGCGCGACAGGACCCGCAAGATCCTGCGCGAGGTCGACAAGACCTACGACGAGGCCGACCCCGCGATCGGCTGGGACCAGTTCGAGCAGTGGCTGGAGGACAATCTCAACGAGGCCGCCACCACGAACTTCGCCTGGCTGATGGAACGCGCGGAGTGGGTGGCCGCCAAGGTGGCCAGGAACTTCCCGGTCTACCGCGAGGACCTGATCCCTGGGTCGGTGTTGCCGGACGACCTGCTCGAACCGGCGAGCAAGCTCGAGAAGCCGAAGATCGAGCCGTTCTCGATGCCGCAGAAGCTCTTCACCGGTCTGCGCGGCTCCTACGGCGGCGTGCTGATGTTCGGCCTGGTGACGTCGCTGGCCGGCATGCCGCTCATCAACGTGATCTCGCTCGGCGCCGGCGCGCTGTTCGGCGGGAAGTCCATTTTGGACGAGAGCGACCAGCGGCTCAAGCGCCGCCAGGCCGCCGCGAAGGCCGCCGCGCAACGGCACGTGGACGACTTCTTCATGAAGTTCTCCAAGGACGTCCGCGACTCCGGGCGTCACATCCAGCGCTCGCTGCGCAACCACTTCAGCACGCTCGCCGAAGAGCTGCAGGAGACGTTGCTGGAGTCGGCCCGCAGCGCCAAGCGCGCGGTGCAGGACGACCAGACCGAACGCGAGCGCAGGATGCGGGAAGGCCGCAAGGAGCTGGACAAGCTCGTCACGCTCTACAAGCGGGTACAGGCACTCGGGGGTCCTGCGATGGAGCTCACCGCGTGACATTGGACCGCGTCGTCTGGTCGATGCTGCAAGAGGCACTGGGTGTCTACCGGGACAGCCCCCGCGCCACGGCCTGGCTGCGCACGCACGTCGAGCGCTACACCGAACCCGTGCGGATCGCGGTGGCCGGCCGGTCGCGGATCGGCAAGTCCACTGTGGTCAACGCGCTGGTCGGCGACGAGTTCACGCCGCAGAACTCGTTCGTCTGGTACCGCGGTGGCACCGAGCAGCGGGCACACGTGTTCAACGGCCCAGGCCGGCCGCACGAGGTCGGGATCGGCAGGCGGGGCAGCCGCAACCACGTCGAGACGGGCCAGTTCGACCGTTCCGACCGGATCGTCGTCGACTGGCCCGCACGCACGCTGCGCGACGTCGTGCTGATCGACACCCCGTCCGAGGCCACGCCGGAACAGGTGCTCGGGGACGCGGACGCGTTGCTGTACCTGATGCGGCACGTGCAGGACGAGGACCTGAGGTTCCTGCAGTCCGCCAACGACCACCCGATCGCCAGGACCGCCGCGGTGCACACGGTCGCGGTGCTCGCCCGCGCCGACGAGATCGGGGCCGGGCGGATCGACGCGCTGTCGTCGGCCAAGCAGATCGCCCGCCGCTACCGGCGTGACCCGGCCGTGCAACCGTTGTGCCAGAACGTGGTCTCGATCGCCGGGCTGCTGGCGGTGGCCGCGAAGACGTTGCGGGAGGACGAGTTCGCCGCCCTGCGGGTGCTGTCGTCACTGGGACGCGAGGAGTTGGAGGACCACCTGCTGTCGGCGGACCGGTTCGCCGGCGATCAGTTCCCGCTGGCGATGGAACCCGCTGTGCGACAGGCGTTGCTGGAGCGGTTCGGGATCTTCGGCGTCCGGTTGATCACCGCGTTGATCAGGCAGGGCTTCGACTCGCAGGTGAAGCTGACCGGCCAGCTGGTGCAGCGCAGCGGGCTCGGCGAGCTGCGCGACTCGATCGCGGTCCACTTCGTCGAACGCCGCGAGGTCCTCAAGGCGCGGTCGGCGCTGCTGGCACTCGACGTGCTGTTCCGGATGGAGCCGCGGCAGAACGCGCGCAAGCTGGTGGCCGATCTGGAACGGGTCGTCGCCTCCGCGCACGACTTCCGCGAACTGAGGCTCGTGGCCGCGCTGCAGTCCGGCCGCACGAAACTGCCCGCCGAACTGCAGACCGAGGCGCTGCGGCTCGTCGGCGCCGAGGGCGTGGCCCCGTTGGCACGGCTGGGTTTCGACTACGAGGCCGATGCCCGTGAGCTGCGCGAGGCGTTGCTCGACGCGCTGCTGCGGTGGCAGGCGCAGGCCGCGGACGTCCACGCGACCCACGCTCACCGCAAGGCCGCCCAGATCGTGGTGCGCACGTGCGAGGGACTGCTCCCGCAGTTCAGCTGAGGCACGATGGTCCTCATGGAACTCGTGCGTTGGGAGAACGAGCACTTCGGCTACATGCTGCGGTGGGCGTCCGACCCGCGGATGACGGCGTACGTCGGCAACGGCATGCCGTGGACCCCTGACTACGTGACGGAACGGCACGAGCAGGCGTTGCGGCACTGGGAGGTGCACGGCTTCGGCCTGCACGTGGTCGTCGAGGACGGCGTGGTCGTCGGGCTCGCGCAGATGCTCGACGGCGACCTGGGCGAGATCGAGATCGGCTACTGGATCGACCCCGCGTGGTGGGGGCGTGGGATCGCCTCCCGGGTCGCGGTGGAGCTGCGGGACCGGGCGCTCGCCATCGCGGACCGGGTCGTGGCCGGGACCGATGCCGGGAACTCCGCGTCGGGACGGGTGCTGGAGAAGGCCGGGCTGAGGTACTTCACCAGCAGGAACATGGGCGGAAGACTTCAGCACTGCTACGCGTTGGACCGGGGTATGAGCGACAAGGGCGTCCTGCGGTACAGCGCGTTCACGACCGACCCGGCCGGGGGGAACCCGGCGGGCGTGGTGCTCGACGCGTCCGATCTGAGCGACGACGAGATGCTCGGGATCGCGGCGAAGGTGGGCTATTCGGAGACCGCGTTCGTGGTGCCGCGGACCGAGCGCGAGTTCGACGTCCGGTACTTCAGCCCGAAGGCCGAGGTGCCGTTCTGCGGGCACGCCACGATCGCCACGTCCGTCGCGCTGGCCGAGCGGATCGGGGACGGGCCGCTGACGTTCCACACGCCGGCCGGGAAGATCACCATCGAGACCTCCGGCGGGACCGCGTCGCTGACCAGCGTGCCGACGAGCACGTCCGCCGCCGACCCGGCGCTGGTCGCGGACGCACTGGAAGCGCTGGGGTACAAGGAGATCGGTGACGGACCGGTGCACGTCGGCTTCGGCGGCGCACGCCACCTGCTGATCCCGCTGAAGGACCGCGAGCAGCTGCGCGAGCTCGACTACGACTTCGACGCGTTGCGCGACCTGATGCTGGCGCACGACCTGACGACCGTGCACCTGTTCTGGCGGGAGTCCGCGGACCTCGTGCACGCCCGCGACCCGTTCCCCGTCGGCGGTGTCGTCGAGGACGCGGCCACGGGCGCTGCCGCCGCCGCGTTCGGTGGCTACCTCCGCGATCTCGAAGGACCGCAGCGGTTCGTCATCAGCCAGGGTGAGGACATGGGCAGGCCGTCCCGCCTGGAAGTCGACGCCACCCGCGAGGACCGCCGCGTCACCGTCACCGGTGCAGCCGTGGTCATCCCTTAGGGTTCGACGCCGCTGCCGCAGAGCGCAGGGTGTGCGGCAGCAGCGTCGAACCGAGGGGTGCGCACCCTCCCGCGCCGGACCCGAAGGCGCTGCCGCAAGCGCCGGGCCGGATGATCGATCGAGTGCCACTATGCACCGATCGAAGGGTGGCGGCGCATTCAGAAGGGGGATACAAGGTCTTTATGCCCGAGCTGGAGCTCAGACACCTCCGCGCGGTACGAACCATCGCCGAGGAAGGCAGTGTCACCAGGGCCGCGACGCGGCTCGGACTCACCCAACCCGCCCTGTCCGCCCAGCTGCGCACCGTCGAGAGACTCGTCGGCGGCCAGCTGTTCGACCGAACGCGCAACGGTTGCGTCCCAACGGACCTGGGCCGCCGGGTGCTGGGCACCGCACGCCTGGTGCTCGACGAGATGGCGCAGCTGATGGCCAACACCCGTGAGACGGACCGGCGCGGCCCGCTCTTCGTCGGCTGCATCCCGATCCTGTACTTCGCCCGGCTCGTGGAGGGCATGCGGGGCCTCAACGCGGATGTGCGCGCCGAAGTCCGGCCCTCGTCCGCGGAGATCGTGGACATGCTGGAGGCCGGACAGGTCCACGTGGCGCTGTTCGAGTTCTTCGACGGCATGCACGCGCGCGACCTGGCCGGCATCGAACTGCGGAAGCTGGTGACGGAGCCGGCGTTCGTGGCGTTGCCGGAGACGGACCCGCTGGCCTCGCAGGAGGAGGTCGACCTGGCTTCCCTGGCCGATCGGGACTGGGTCACCCCGCCGAAGCAGAACATCGGCAGCCGGACCCAGATGTTCCAGGTGTGCGCCGACGCCGGGTTCGTGCCCCGGCTGACGCACCACACCGGGGAGGCCAGCATGGCCCGGGGACTGGTCGCCGGCGGGTGTGTCTCGTTCGCCGCGGCGCCTTCGCGGACCGGGGAGGGGATCGTGATCCGGCGGCTGCGGGGGATGCCGTTGATGACGGACATCTTCGTGGCCACGCGCAGGGACTCGCCGGTGGCGGGGCGGGCGCACGAGGTGTTCGCGTGCGCCGCCGACGCCTACCGGTCGGTGCTGGACCGCAACCCGGAGTACCGCAGGTGGTGGGACGCGCACCCGGAAGCGCATCCCGAGTTCACCTAGACCCCGAGCACCTGCTCAGAAGTTCTGTCTCAGAACGGCATCACCCCTTCCCACCCGGCGACGTCCCGCACCACGCCGGACACCCCCACACGACGTTGATGAGGGGAGCTTTCATAAACCTCAGGTTTATGAAAGCTCCCCTCATCAACCTCAGAGCACGGGGCGTCCCGCCCGTTCGGACAAGACTTCCGGCCAGGTTCTCAGACCGCGATCGGGTGGGAGGGACGGCCGATCAGCTTCTCCAGATCCGGGCGGACCTCGGCGAACACGCCTTCGCGGATGGCCTTGAAGAAGTCGACGAAGATCGCGGGCACGCCGGCCGCGACCAGGTCGTCGTCGCTGACGTCGCGGTAGCGGTCGCCCGCGAGCTCGGGGAACGACCACGAGGTCGAGCCGGTGAGTTCGTAGACCTGGTTCTCGTGGCCCTCGGTGGTCAGCGCGACGGCGGCGGCGAGGGCGTAGTCGTCGCGGGCGGCGCTGGCGACCCGGCCGTCCTTCGTGGAGATGGCGACGGTCTCGCCGGCCAGCACGCCGAGGTAGTTCTCGTGGTACATGCCGTTGCGCAGGAACGTGAACGGGATGCCGGTGGCCCGGATGATCTCCTCAGTGGCCTTGTGCACGGCCGCGACGCCCACCGTGGACGTGTCCGCGTCGGTCAGGCTCGTGTAGAAGATGTGGCCCACGCCGTGCTCCACGGCCTTGGCCACGGCGTTGCGGTGCTGCTGGACGCGGGTCTCCGTGTCGGGTGCCTCGCCGGACACGATGAGCAGCTTGTCGGCGCCGCGGAAGTCGAGGGTCTCAGGCTGCTCGAAGTCGCCCTGCCTCACCTCGACGCCTTCCAGGGTGAACTTCTCCGGGGAGCGCACGGACACGACGACCTGCTCGTTCGTGCGGTCGAGAACGTAACGGACCACGGCGTTGCCGAGCTGGCCGGAGGCTCCGGTGATGAGGATCGTCATGGATCTGAAGGTAGGGTTAGCGCTATCCTTTCGTAAGTACCCACTTTGGAGTCGGGTACTTACGTGGAGGTGAGCATGCAGGTCACGATGTGTCCCGAGCGGGCGATCATGGAACACGTCACAAGCCGGTGGGGTGTGCTGGCGCTGCAGGCGCTGTCCAACGAAGAGGCGTGGCGGTTCAGCGAGCTGCGCCGGGAACTGGAGCACGCGAGCGAGAAGATGCTCACCCAGACGTTGCGGACGCTGGAGCGCGACGGGTTCGTGCACCGCGAGGTCTTCCCGGTCATCCCGCCGCACGTCGAGTACACGCTGACACCTCTCGGTAAGGGTGCGGCGAACCACCTCGTGGCGCTCGCCCACTGGATCGAGGCGAACGTCCCAGAGGTGGCCCAGGCGCAGCAACGCTATGACAACCCCTGAGGTACACCGGAGAGCGGAGCAACAGACATCGGACTAGTCACCCGGATGCGCAGTGAACGTTCTCACTTGAACGCCTTAAACCCGAGAGAGACATCGGATGGGTCACGAATTGGGGGCGCCATTTGGGGGTCGATACTGGCACAATGGACCAATGGCCCAACCGTTCACCGACGAAAGCCATCCGGCTGAGCCCTATCCGGGCACTCGTCCAGACCACTGTTTCGTCCACGTGGACGAAACGGGCTGGCCAGTGCGACCGGACCTCACCATGGAGTCGGGATGGCGTGTTGAGCCGGAGAACATCGATCTAGACCAATGGCTTGCGAACCACGGTGAGCCTCCCCTGGCGGGCCGCATGCCGGTGCTCGGCTACGGGTCGAACGCCAATCCCAGCAAGCTCACCTGGCTCCGCGAAGAGCTCGGGCTCGAAGGCCCCGCGGTCGTGCTGCGCGCACGGTGCGAGGGCCTTTCTGCTGTCTGGGCCGCCGGCCTGCGCATGCGGGACGGGCAGCGGCCGGCGACGCTCGCGGGGGCGCCCGGCGTCACCGAGGAGCACTCGATCTGGTTCGCCACGCCCGACCAGTTGCGTGTGCTGGACCGGTGCGAGGGACGTGGGCTGCGCTATCGGCTCGTACGCGTGCACACGGGCCGTGTGGTGCTCTACAACGGCGGCGTCATCGACAGCGTTCTGGCGTACACGGCAGGCTCCAAGAAGCGCATGCCCGTGCTCTTCAACGGCCGCATGGTCCGTTGCGCGGACGTCTCGCAGCGGGGCGCGCGGGTGCTGGGCGAGAGGCCCGCGCCGAACGACGGACTGGACGTCACCGAGATCCACGGCGAGCCGTCGGCCGACGACTGGCCCGAACTGCTGTTCGCCTACGGCACCCTCCAGCCGGGCGCAAGCGCTTGGCACCTGATGGAGCCGCACGTCGTGGAGGCCGAGGAGACCCACCTGCCCGGCACGTTGTTCGACACCGGCCAGGGCTACCCCGCGCTGCGCCCCGGCGCCGGCCTGGGCGTGCCCGGCTTCGTGCTGCGGCTCAGGTCGCCCGAGGACGCCCTGCCGCTGCTCGACGAGTACGAGGGCGAGGACTACCGCCGCGTGCGCGTCGTGCTGCCCGACGGGCGCATCGCCTGGACGTACCTGTGGACCGCCGCCGTGCAGGGCATGGCGGAACTTCCGGACGGATGGGACGTCCACCAGATCCGGTGAATTTCCGGCACGTTGTGTTGGTTGATCGGTAATTGGGCACATCCTTCGGTGGTAGGAGGTGCACCCATGACTCGACGGTTGATCGCTTGCGGACTGCTGGTGCTCGCTTCCGTTACGGCTTGCGGGACGAGAACGCCGGACAACGCGTCGCAAACGCTGCCGACGGCTTCGCCGACATCCTCGTCGACGTCTTCGTCCGCACCCGCTTCGAACACCCCCCAGGCGCTCTCGCCCAACGGGACGCGCTGCAACTCGGCGGCGCTGAAGGGCGAGGTCGTTCCGACCGACGCCGGCGCGGGGAACAGGTACGGCAAGTTCGTCGTGACGAACAGCGGAACGGTGCCGTGCACGTTGGACGGTTACAGCGGTTTCCAGCTGGAGAACGCCTCCGGCGCCGTACCCACCAAACTGGAGCGCAAGGCCGACCCCGGCCCCGCCGCTCTGACGCTCGCGCCCGGTGGCAAGGCCTCCGCGAACCTGCACTGGAGTGTCGTGCCCGCGGGCGGTGAGCCGGTGGAGGGCTCGTGCCAGCCGGAGCCGTCGAAGGTCGCGGCGATCCCGCCGAACGAGACCGCTCCCCTGTCCATGCCGTGGACCTTGGGCCCCGTGTGTTCCGGTGGCCGGATCGAGATAAGTGCCTTCTACGCTTCGTAGATGCACGTACCTGGATGGCTCGCCGTGCTGCCGCACGGCGAGCGCATCGCCTTCTCGCTGCGCACCGCGGGCGTTCCGGTCGCGGTGGGCGAGAACTTCGAAGCGGTGATCGCGGCCGCGGACCGGCCGGTCGTCCTCATTGGACACTTCACCGCCGCGCCCGCCGCGGTCCGCTGCGCCCAGAAGCGTTCCGGGCTCGCCGCGCTGGTGCTGGTGTCGCCGGTGCTCGGCCTGTGGGACGGCGCGTCGAACGAACTGGCCGACCTGATGGACGAGGTCGGCTTCGGGCCGGCGCTGGGCGACCTGCCGACGCTGTGGCTGCACGGCTCGGACGACGAGATCGCACCGATCGCGGACACCCGCGCGGGCACCGACCGGATCCGCGGTTCGGCCTTCGAGGAGTACGTCGCGGACGGGCTGCTGACCGACGGCGAGGCCGTCACTCGGGTGCTGGAGTTCACGCGGAGGGTCATCTGACACCATTTCGGGTGTCATGGACGAAGACGACCTCGTGCTCCTGATCACCGTGGTGGTCGAGGCAGCGGACGAGCAACAGGCGCGTGCCGCGTGCGACGCGCTCATCAACCGTGCGGGCGCCCAGATCGTGGACGCCCGCGACTGTTCCGACGAGGAGCCGGGCTGCTGGGCCGTCGTGATCACACGGCCGAGTACGGAGAAGGCCACCCACAACGTCGCGGCGGCGCTCGCGCGGGCCGTGCGCACGTTCGTGCGCGGGCTGGGTGAGGGCTTCTCGACCCCGCGGGTGGCGTGCGAGCCGCCGACGGCGTGGACCGTGCTGGACGAACCCGAGCTGATCAACGACCTCGTACCGGGTGCCGAGAGGGTTCTGGTCGAGGTGTGGGCCGGAGATGACCCTTTCGGGGCAACAACTTTGCGTGACAACTCGCCCTCGAAGCCGTCTTGATTCACCCAGCCGGTCGGCATGAACGCTCAACGGGCTGTAGGCGTCGTTGTGAGAGTTGCTACACGCGTGGAAGAGCGGCCAGCGGCGGGCTGAACTGATCATTAAATCAAGGCCCGTTCGAGTGGATTCAGGCATCCACCCGGTTAGCCGATCTTCGCTCTCAACTGTGAAAATCTGGGCACAATCTCTACTAAAGGTGGTCGTCAGACCATCTTGTTCCGGAGGGTTCGGGAGCCGACATGGCCAGCATCGAAGAGGTCCGTGCCGCAATTGCCCAGGCGATCGACAAGGCTGCTCAAAGCCAGTCGGCCCTCCAACAGGCGGCTGAGCTCGCCGAAGACGCGCAGCAGCTGCTGACATCGGTCACGCAGGGCTCCGTGCAGGCGGACGTCGAGACGACGAACGCCCAGTTCGCCCAGGTCGTGTCCGGCGTGAGCGAGCTGCAGAACTACCTCGGCGCCGGCATTTCCGGGGCCGAGGGCATCAACAGCAGGCTTTGATGGCGTCCATCGGCGAGGTTCGTGCCGCGCTCGAGCAGGCGAGCGAGATCCTGCGCGAGTCGTACCGCAACGTGCGATCAGCGCAGGAGGGCCTCGACGAGGCGGTCGCGATCCTCGCCGAGTCGAGTGAGAACCACCACGAGTCGCTGCTTCCAGTGGAGTTCGTGCGCGCGAAGGAAAGATTCCCCGATCAGCTGGAACTGATGGTGGGAACCCTAGAGCGCATCCAACGACTCACCGTGGAGCTGTGATGAGCAGGCGGGACGACCGGCGGACGAAGATCGAGAACGCCTTCGGGGAGTTCCAGCGCGCCGTTTCGGCCGCGCTGGGCTCCGTGGCGCGCGAACACCGGTTGCTCGCCACCGAGCACGCCAAGGACATGTTCGAGTTCACCGTGCGCGGCATGGGCGTCCACAAGGCGTTGCAGGACGTCGCCCTGAAGGACGTGACCTCGCTCCTGACGGTCGACGAGAAGCGCCAGAAGAACCCCCGTCAGGCGCCGCTGTCGATGCCCCAGTTCGCCGAGCGCCTCGACCAGATCAAGCACGACTGGGAGCAGTCGTTCCACGAGTGGACGACCACGGGCCCGGAGCAGCTGACCGAGCTGGTGAACTCGGTCGCCGCCGGACCGGCGTCGTTGCCGTACGAGTCGTGGCTCGGGCATCCGGGCACGCACGACGGCAGCGAGGGCGTGCCGGAGCTGTGGCGGATCGGCGCCGGCGTGGTGACCTCGGCGCCGACGCCCGCCCCGTTCCCCGTCGCGGTACCGCTGCTGGACCAGGCGCACCTGCACATCTCGTCCACTTCGGACACCCGCCAGCTCGCGGACACGCTGGTCGAGAGCCTGTTGCTGCGCGTGCTGTCGCACTTCCAGCCGGGGCTCGTGCACGTGCACGTGTGGGACGTCGGCCAGCTGACCGGGTCGTTGCCCGGCCTCTACCCGCTGACCCGCGCGAACCTGCTGACGGTGCACGACCCGGCACGGCTGCACGAGCTGCTCGACGAGATGTCCGAGCACATCCGCCAGGTGCACACCAAGGTCCTGGTCGACGGCCACCTGACCGTTCGTGCGGTCAGCGGCGAGGGCCGGCGCACCGAACCGTGGCGCATCGCCGTGCTGTTCGGCAACCGCAAGGCGTTGAAGGAAGACCAGCAGCAACAGCTGCAACGCGTGGCGCGCAACGGTTTGGCGTGCGGCGTGCAGCTGTTCATCGTGGACATCCCGATCACGATCAACTCACCGGTGGAGACGGTGTCGTTGCGCGGCGACGGCACCGCGTTCTGCACGATGACCGGCAAGGACGTCACCGTCACGCTGGACGACGCCCTGCCGCGCACGCTGGTGCCGCGCGCTTGTGCCGCCATCGCGGAGAAGCGCGAGGAACGGCGTTCGCGCATGAGCACGTTCGGCGACCTGCTGCCGGACAGGCCGTGGACGGAGAACTCGTCGGCCGGGGTCATCGCGCCCGTCGGCTTCGACGACGGCGAGCAGGTCTGCGTGCAGCTCGGCGACACCTCGCCGCACGCGTTGATCGGCGGGCCTTCGGGTTCCGGCAAGACGAACTTCCTCTACGCGATGCTCGGTTCGTTGTGCGCGCGCTACTCGCCGAACGAGCTGGAGCTGTACCTGCTGGACTTCAAGGAAGGCGTGTCGTTCGCGCAGTTCGCGCCGGGCCGCAAGGACCCGTCGTGGCTGCCGCACGCGCGCCTGGTCGGCGTGAACGTCAACACCGACCGCGAGTTCGGCGTGGCGCTGCTGCGGTTCCTGTCCGACGAGATGCGCCGGCGCGCGGACGCGGCCAAGCAGCACGAGGTCACCAAGCTGGAGCACCTGCGCGCCGAGGACCCCGGTGGCCGCTGGCCGCGGATCGTCGCCGTGATCGACGAGTTCCAGTACCTGTTCGGCGAACGCGACCAGGTCACCGCCGCCGCGACGCAACTGCTGGAGGACGTGGCGCGCCGCGGCCGGTCTCAGGGCATCCACCTCGTGCTGTCGTCGCAGGACGTCTCGGGCATCGAGGGTTTCTGGGGCAAGTCGGCGATCTTCGAGCAGTTCACCGTCCGCATCGCGCTGCCTAAGGCCCGCCGCGTGCTGGCCGAGCCGCAGAACGACGCCGCCGTGGAACTGCCGCGCTGGCACGCGGTGATCAACCACGAGTCGGGCGTCAAGCCCGGCAACGAGATCTGCCGGGTCCCGGACTCGACGTCCAAGGGCACCATGGACTTCCTGCAGACCGAGCTGTGGCGCCGCGAACCGGGCCGGGCACCTGGTCTGTTCGACGGCAGCAAGATCCCGCTGATCGACGCGACGCAGGACTTCTCCGACCTGCGACCGGGCGAGGCATCGCCTACTGTTCTTCTCGGACAGGTCATCGACGTCGCGGGCAGCGCGGCACGTGTGCGTTTCGCCC
Organism: Lentzea californiensis; assembly: GCF_024648825.1. Classification (GTDB taxonomy): domain Bacteria; phylum Actinomycetota; class Actinomycetes; order Mycobacteriales; family Pseudonocardiaceae; genus Lentzea; species Lentzea californiensis. The sequence continues at coordinate 1,620,601 of NZ_JANBBE010000001.1, read as the reverse complement.
GGACCCCGGGCCGCAACATCGCGGTGATCGGCTCCGTGGTCCAGGACGCGGCCGCGGTGCTCGGCGGAGCGGCCGCGTCACTGGGCAGGCAGCACCACCCGCACGAGGCGCGGTTCTCGCTGGCCTGCCTGGTGGAAGAGGCGATGCCCGAGGCGTTGTACCTGTCGAAGCGCCTGAGTGCGGACGGGCACGACGCCGAGGTGGTGCAGATCGACGGCATCCGCAGGCTGCTGGACGAGACGGCGGCCGAGCTGCAGGCGATCAACACGGGCCAGGCCGACGCGCCACTGAAGCCGCACTACCTGGTGCTGTACGGCGTCGACGCCGCGCAGACGTTGCTGGAGCAGAAGGACCCGGCGACCCGGGTGTCCGGTGTGGACAGTCTCCGCACCGTGCTGAAGCACGGCCCGGAGAACCGCACGCACGTGCTGGGCTGGTGGCGCGGCGTGCAGAGGCTGAAGGCGAGCCTCCCGCCCGGCGTCTACGACGACATCGGCGCCTGGGTGGCGTTCGACGTCCAGGGCAAGGAACTGCTGTCGCTCGGACCGGAACAGGTGATGTCGTGGTCGCCGAGACCACGCCGCGGCCTGTTCTTCGACCGGTTCGAGCACTCGCGACCGCAAGTGATCATCCCGTTCGACACTGGAGAAGCGTCATGAACCCGATGATGACGACGATGTTCGAGTCGGTCCCGTCGCAGCGTCAGAGCGAGGAGGTGATCGAGGTGCCCACGATCTCCGCCGTTGAGCGCTACAAGGAGATCATCGCCATCGCCACCGACGCGGCTGCCCGGCAGCGCAAGCTGGACGAGGTGCGGTGCGCCGAGCTCGCCGAGCGGATCGCGGCGACCCAGCACGAGATCGCCGAGGTGCGCGATCGCGAGCGGGTCGTGCGGATGGGCGCCGCCCTGCACTGGGAGGCGGCGGTCGAGCAGCTGTGGAACGAGCGCTGGCTGCAGATGGTCACGTTCCCGCAGGCCGACGAGTCCGTCCCCCCGCGTCCCCAGGGCGACTACAACCGGGCGATGGACCTCGCCTACCAGGCGCTGGAGGAGTCGCTCGCGAAGCGAACCCTGTTGCGCCGCAAGCAGAAGGACTGAGTGCGCCGGTTGCGCACCACCGCCGACGTGCAGGACGCCAGCGACGACCCGATGGTCCGCTGGGCAGCCCAGGCACTGTCGTCGGGCGGTGCAGCCTGGGCACACGGTGACGCGGTGGCCGTATACGCCCCATCACTGACCCGCCGCCGCCGGCTGGTCCTGTCCGGACCGGCCGAGTGCGTGGCGTCCCTGCTGGCAGCACACGGCCGCGGCGTGGAGCTGCGGCCTCTGCTGGAACGCCAGCTGGCCTTGGAGGTGGCGTCCCTGATGCCGACCCCGTGGCTGGAGGACAAGCCCTTCGGCTGGATGGACCGCTCGGGCACGCTGGACCTCCCGGCCGAGGCAGCAACCTGGCTGCGGTCCTCCGAAGGCGTGGAACCCCTCCTGCGCGAGGCCAACCCGAACTCCTGGGCCTGGCCCGGCGAGAAGGGCGTGCGCCGCTGGGCAGGCGTGCACGAGGACGGCGAGCTGGTAGCCACCGCAGCCGAAGCCTGGTCGTCCACCGACGTGGGCTTCATGATGGGCGTGGCAGTCCGCCCGTCCTGCACCAATCAGGGCCTGGGCAGGCGCATCTGCCAGTTCGTGGCCTCCTCCCTGCTCACCCTCTACGGCACCTGCGCTCTCTTCGTGGAGAACCACAACGCCTCGGCGATCGCCGTGTACCGCAAGCTCGGCTTCGCGTACCGCGACGTCACGACACTTCTTCCTGCGGCCTAGGTCACATTCCGGAACAGTCATCACCGGCAGCCGGTTGAAACGGATAACTGATCCGAATGACTTCAGACAGGGAGATGCTCACACCATGACGAACACCGCACTAGAGGTCCGGCTCGCGTCCCGCCCGAACGGCTGGCCGACCGAGGAGACCTTCGAGATCGCCGAGGTCGAGATCCCCACCCCGGGCGAAGGCCAGATCCTGGTGCGCAACGTGGTCATGAGCGTCGACCCGTACATGCGCGGCAGGATGAACGACGTCAAGTCCTACATCCCCCCGTTCCAGGTGGGCGCCCCACTGGACGGCGGCGCGGTGGGCGAGGTAGTGGCAGTGGGCACGAACGTGGAGGGCTTCGCCGAGGGCGACAACGTCCTGCACGGCTTGGGCTGGCGCGAATACGCCGTGGTCAACACCAAGCACGCGGTGAAGGTCGACAGCTCGGTAGCCCCGCTCTCCACGTACCTGGGCGTCCTGGGCATGCCAGGCCTGACCGCCTACGCGGGCCTGCTGGCCACCGCCGAGTTCAAGCCGGGCGACGCAGTCTTCGTCTCAGGCGCAGCAGGCGCAGTGGGCCAGATCGTCGGCCAGATCGCCCGCCTGAAGGGCGCCAGCAGGGTGATCGGCTCCGCCGGTTCCGCCGAGAAGGTCAAGTACCTCACCGAGGAACTGGGCTTCGACGCAGCCTTCAACTACAAGGACGGCCCAGTGGCCAAGCAGCTGGCGGCCGCAGCCCCCGACGGCATCGACGTCTACTTCGACAACGTGGGCGGCGAACACCTCGAAGCAGCCATCGAGGCCCTCAACCTCAACGGCCGGATCACCATGTGCGGCGCCATCTCGCAGTACAACGCGGCCGAGAAGCCGACGGGCCCGAGTAACATGATCCAGATCCTCGCCAAGCGCCTGACGCTCCGCGGCATGCTGGTAGGCGACCACAAGGCCCTGCAGGAGCAGTTCGTGTCCGAGGTGGCAGCCTGGATCGCCTCCGGCGAACTCAAGTACTCCGAGACCATCATCGAAGGCGGCGCCCGCCAGGCCCCTTCAGCATTCCTGGGCATGCTGCGAGGCGAGAACACCGGCAAGATGCTCGTGAAGTTCTAACCAACGCCTACGCCCGACCACCAGCGAAGCCGAAGGCGAGCCGTCTTTCCATACGGGCCTGGCGGTGGGTCCCGTCACGAGTCGCGCCATAGCTCCTGCTGTGGCTCGTGACGGGACCCACCGCCAAACGCACTCTCAACGCAACCGGCGGCCGCCCAACGCAACAGGCGTGCCATCAGCCCATAGGCGGCGCCACCCCCCGATCAGATTGCCGGGGTCTGGGACGCCCCCAGGAAAACGCACGCAACCGCAACTCGCTCAACGCAACCGGGGAACGCAGCAGACCCGCGACTAAACCAACTTCCCAGGATTCAAAATCCCAGTCGGATCAACCCGCTCCTTCACCGCCCGCAACACATCAACCCCAACAACTCCGATCTCCCTCTCCAACCAGGGCAAATGATCACGCCCCACCGCATGGTGATGCGTGATGGTCCCCAACCGAGAGATCGCGTCAGAGGCAGCGACCTTGGCCCTCCCCCACTGCCCGACAGGATCAGAAAGATCCCGAGGCACCAACACGGTGAAGTAAAGCGAAGCCCCAGTCTCATAAGCATGGGAGACATGGCACATAACCACAGGATTCCCAAGCTCGGCAACCAACGCGCCACGAACAGCATCACGCAGCTCAGAAACCCGAGACCAGCAAGTAGCAGTCTCCAGGGTCTCAACACAAACACCGGCGTCCAGCAGGGCATCCCGCTGCCGAGGCCCGTTGAACCGCCCGTGCAGCCACGAAGCGCCCATGGCCCGGCCAAGTCGCACGACTTTGTGCCCGCTCAACGCTCTCACGGTCGCGGCACGGGATCGGCACTCCCACCCAAGAATCACCAGGCAAGGCTGCTTCACGCCACGCAACCGAAGGTACTTCTTGACCAGATCAGCCTTAGCACCGGCCATCTCCAAGGCGACCTCAGTCTCGTCCACATCGGACAACCGAGTGACATCAGCCAAAACCCCAGCCTGAGCCAGCGACCGCACCAGGGAGACCCCGGCCTCCCACCCGTCAACCACAAACCCCTCGTACCGGGCCCCCACCGGCTTGGGCCGAACCCGCACGGAAACCTCAGTGATAACCCCGAACAGCCCTTCACTACCAAGCACCAACTGCTTCAGATCCGGACCAGCAGCAGACGCGGGCGCAGCCCCGGCAACCCACTCGCCAACTGGCGTAGCGACCCGAACCGACTCGACCATGTCCTCGAACCGCCCATACCCGGACGAGGCCTGGCCGGCAGACCGGGTAGCAGCGAACCCACCAATCGTGGCCCGCTCGAACGACTGCGGCACATGACCCAGCGTGAACCCGTGCTCCCCCAGCAACTTCTCCGCCTCAGGCCCGGTGATCCCAGCCTGCAAAACAGCCACCCGCGACACAGGATCGACAGAGACCAGTCGCCCAAGCCCGGCAAGGTCCAACGCCACGACAGCAGACTTGGATCCGCGCAGAGCCTCAACGCCACCCACCACAGAAGTACCACCACCGAACGGCACCACAGCGATGTCGTACTCGACACAAACCCTAAGCACCTCAAGGACTTCCTCGGGCGAGCCAGGCTGCACCACGGCATCCGGCACAGCGAGCTCCCCATGCCCACGACGCCGCAACAGGTCCAGGTAAGACAGCCCACCAGCACGCCCAAGCCGGTCCGCATCCTCGACGGAGACCGCACACACGGCCTCCAACGCCGTGAAAGCGTCCTCAGTCATCTCAGACGGAGGCACCACGACAGGCACCTCGGGAAGCGGCTCCCCCAGCCCGACGCGCTGACTGAGCCAAGCCAGCGCATGCGGCGGCAACGGCACGGTTTCGGAGGTCCATCGAGCCCTGGTCACTGCTACAGTGTTACACATGACGTCTCAACGTCACACCCACGACGCCCTGCTCGACGCCACCCGTGAGTGTGTTCTGGAGGTGGGGGTCCGCCGGACGACCCTGACCGACGTGGCGAAACGGGCCAACGTGAGCCGCATGACGCTCTACCGCCGCTACCCGGACGTGGACCACCTCGTCAGAGCCCTGATGACCAGGGAGTTCGCTGCGCTGCTCGAAGAGGTCGAACGGGCAGGCGGGCACGGCAACGCGCGCGAACAGCTCGTGCAACGGGCCGTGGACGCCATCCGGTTGCTCGACGCCAACCCGTTGATGCAGCGCGTGCTGCAGCTCGACGCGGACCTGATGCTGCCGTACCTCACCGACCGGCTCGGCAGCACGCAGCGGCTGGTCGAGCAGTTCCTCGTCGCGCAGGTCGAGGCCGGGCACCTCGACGGCTCGATCCGGTTCGGTGACGCCAAGACGCAGGCACGCGTGGTGCTGCTGACCACGCAGTCGATGGTGCTCTCGACCAGACCGGCCACGTCCGGGCTCGACTTCACCGCACTCCTCGACGAGCTCGCCAAGCAGCTGGACGGAGCCCTGAAACCGTGAACACGTCCTTGAACGCCGCGAGGCGCCTGCAGGACCTCGAAGCAGCGCAACGGGAAGTCGCCGACCTGCTCGTCATCGGCGGTGGCGTCACGGGCGCGGGGGTCGCGCTCGACGCGGCTTCCCGAGGCCTGAGGACCGTCCTGCTGGAGGCGCACGACCTGGCGTTCGGGACGTCCCGGTGGTCCAGCAAGCTCGTCCACGGCGGCCTGCGCTACCTCGCGAAGGGCGACGTGCGGCTCGCACACGAGAGCGCCGTCGAGCGCGGCATCCTGATGACCAGGACGGCACCGCACCTCACGCGCACGTTGCCGATGCTGTTCCCCTTGCACGCCAACGCCGGCCACTTCGTCATGTCGGGATTCCGCGCCGGCAACGCGCTGCGCATCGCCGCACGCACGCCGTCGGACGTGCTGCCGGGCCCCCGCCGGGTGCAGCGGCACGAGGCCATGGCGTTGGTCCCCGGCCTTGATCCGGCGAAGCTCACCGGCGGTCTCCTGAGCTATGACGGCCAGCTCGTCGACGACGCACGGCTCGTGGTCGCGCTGGCCAGAACCGCCGCCGGGCAGGGCGCGAGGATCATCACCCGCGCGAAGGTCGTGACGCTGCAGGGCGATGGCGCCGAGGCGGTGGACACGCTGACCGGCACCACCTTCACCGTGAAGGCCCGGGCTGTGGTCAACGCGACCGGGGTCTGGGCCGGCACGCTCGCCCCGGTGCAGCTGCGCCCGTCGCGCGGCTCGCACCTCGTGATCGACGCGAGGAGCGCGGGCCTCACCGGCACGGCGCTGACCATCCCCGTTCCCGGCGAACGCAACCGCTACGCGTTGTTGCTGCCGCAGGCGAACGGCCGCGCATACCTCGGCCTCACCGACGAGCCGGTGGACGACATCCCGGACGTGCCGCAGGTACCGGAGTCCGATGTGGACTTCCTGCTCACGACCGCTTCCCACGTCCTGCAACGAAATCTCACGAGGGACGACGTCATCGGCAGCTACGCGGGCCTGCGCCCGTTGATCGAGTCCGAGGGCCGGACCGCGGACCTCTCCCGCCACCACGCCGTGCTGACGGCACCGAACGGCGTGATCACGGTCGTCGGCGGCAAGCTCACCACCTACCGCAGGATGGCGGCGGACGCGGTCGACGCGACGAACCTGACGCAGGTCCCGTGCCGCACCAAGGACATCCGCCTGGTCGACGACAGGCCGGCGCCCACCACCCCGATCGCGCCCGGCGTCACAGAGGCCGACGTCGTTCACGCGATCCAGCACGAGGGCGCGCTGGACGCCGACGACGTACTCGACCGGCGCACACGCATCGGCCTGGTTCCCAAGGACCGCGAGAAGGCCGCACCCGAGATCGAGGAGCTCCTGACGAACGCATGAAAAACGGGGCGTCCGCGAAGGACGCCCCGTTTCAGCGCAAGGACCGCAGGATCACTCGCCGATGACCGGCTTCGCGGCCTTCGGGGGCTCGACCAGGGACTCGCCCTCGATCCGCACCTTGCGCTTGTGCTCGTTGCTGCCGCCCTGCTGACCGGCACCGCCGGCCATCGGAGCGCCACCCATCATGCCCGCGCCCATACCGGCGCCACCGCCCTTGCCGCCGCCACCGGCGCCACCGGCCGCGGGAGCGGCAGGAGCAGCGCCGCTACCGGCCGCCATGACGCCGGCCGCGCCACCGAACTGCGTGGCCGAGGTACCACCGGCACCACCGCCACCGGCCGGGCCACCGCCGAGACCGGGGGGCATACCGCCTCCGCCACCACCGCCGCCGCCCTTGGGCGCACCGCCACCCGCTCCGCCACCCGCCGCCGCAGCGGACGCGGCGTGGTCGGTGGCCGGCGGGCGGTACCAGTCGTTCGCCGCCGGCGGAGTGCCGATCGACGGGATCTTGGTCCCGGTCTCGCCACCGGCCGTCGTGGTCTTGCCGGACTCCCAGTGACCGGGCACCCAGCGACCGGGACCGCTCGTACCCGCGCCGGAACCGGAACCAGAGCCGGAGCCGGGCGGGACGTAACCGCCACCAGAGCCGCCGCCCGCGTTGCCGGGAAGCGTGCGGACCGGGCTCACAGCCGGTCCTCCGACACCGCCGCCCGCCTGACCGGGGTTGCCGGGGGTGGGGTTGTAGCCGGTGCCGCCGGTCGCGGTCCGCGCGTCGTGCAGGTTGTCGCCCGCCGTCGGACGGGCCGTGGAGGTGTCGGTGACGCCGCTGGTGAACGTGCCGTTCGCACCGGCGGCGGCGCGGTTCTGGTCCTCGGCGCGGATGCCGTCGAAGCCACCGGCGGTGTTGCGGACGGGTCCGCCGCCGCCACCGCCCTTGCCGCCGTTCGCCATCGAGGAGATCGCGTCGACGACCTGCTCGGCGACCTTGGCGATCTGCGAGACCGACTTGATCAGGTTCATCAGCTTCTGCACGGAGCCGACGAGCTTCTGCAGGAAGTCGGCCAGCTTCTTCGCGTAGTTGACCGCGGTCGTGACGATGTCCGAGATGGCGCCGGCGATGGCCGCGCCGAAGGTCAGGAACGACGCCGCCAGCCACTGGATGATCTTCATGACCATGTCGGACACGGCCTGGCTGATCAGATCCATGATCATCTTGCGGACGGTGCCGACGAGCTCGCCCGCGCCCTTGACCGCGCCCGCGATGCCCTCGACCGACTTGGCGAGGGTCTCCAGGCCACCCGCGTGCCGCTTGGCCGCGGCGCGGTAGCCGTCGGCCGCCTTGCCCGACCACTCGCGGGTCTGCGAGACGCAGATCTTCTCGTACTCGTTCGCGATGGCGTGGACCTGTTTGCCCGCGTTCTGGAACGACTGCGACATCTTGGCGATCGACTCGGGGCTGCCGAGCAGGACGTCGAACGGCTCGCGCAGGAAGTCGACGTGCTGGATGGCCCAGCTGAAACCGGCGGAGAGGAAACCGCTCAGCGGGTTCGCCGACATGCCGACGATGCCCATGGCCGAGTTCGCGATGCCGAGGCCCGCGTTGACCCAGTCGCCGCGCTCGATGGCGGAGTAGGTGTTCGAGATGTTGCTGATCAGCTGCTGGGTGTCGGCACCGTTGGACTGCGTCGCTGGGGCGTTCATCCCCGGCCTCCCTGGAACCCGAACATGTTGTCGAGGTCGACCTGCTCGTACTGCTCGACGGTCTTCTTGAGCCCGCTGGCCATGTCCATCAGCGAGTTGGCGGCCTTGCCGAGCCCGTCCTGCGACAGGCCCGCCTGCTGGAGGACGTTCTGGGCGAGGAAACCGAGGAAAACGCCGAACGCCTCAGTGGTGAGAGCACCCGGATCGCACGTCTCGGTGGCCTTGCGCATCCGTTCCATGAGCCGGTCCACGTTCGCGGCGTGGGTTCTCAGCTCGTCCAGGTCGATGTTGAATTGCTGCTGCATGCCTAACCCCCTCCTGCACTCAGGCCATGACGTCGGGCGGGTTGGTGAAGTACTCGTCGTCCGGCCGGACGTCCTTGCGCTCCAACTCCGACTTCGGTTCTTCCTCGTCGGTTCCGTCGCCCTTGTATCCGTTCGGCATCTGCGCCTTCACGAACTCGAGCGCGGGACTGTCGCCGACGAAGTCCGTCATGATCTGCACGACACGGCCGGAGGCGTCACGCTGGGCCTTGGTGGAAGCGGCGAGCACTGCGGAGGCGATCTCACTGGGGTCCATGCCACGGGCCTCGGGCTTGATCTGGAGGTCTGTCAAGACGCCTGTGGCGTTGACAGTCACCGTGATCAGGCCGTCTGGCGAGCTGGCGCTCCCGCCGACACCACCGAGCTGGTCGCGTGCCTGCTCAGCGTGCTGCTTGGCCTGCTCGATCTTGGCCCCGTACTGCTTGAGCCACTGATCCGGGTCAATGGGCTCCATGGTCACCCCCGTTGAGTGAATTGGTCGTTCATTCGATTCGCCGTAGACGCCCGTATCGTTTCACCCGTTCCCTGCTCACCGATACTTTCAGTGCGATTACCGCCATCCGGGCTAACGAAGGGGTTCACCGTGCCTGAGGGAGTGCTGGAGATCGACAGGATCTCCAAGCGCTACGGGGAGGTCGTCGCCCTGCGGGACATGTCCTTCGACGTGCGCGCCGGCGAGCTCTTCGGTTTCGTCGGCAGCAACGGCGCCGGGAAGACCACGGCCATGCGCATCGCGCTGGGCGTGCTCGCGGCCGACTCCGGCGAGGTGCGGTGGAACGGCAGAGCTGTCGACCTCGACACCCGGCGCAGGATCGGGTACATGCCGGAGGAGCGCGGCCTCTACCCGCGCATGAAGGTGCTCGACCAGCTCGTCTACCTGGCCGAACTGCACGGCATGGGCACCAACGAGGCCCACACGAGCGCGGAGAACTGGATCGCGCGCCTCGGGCTGCGCGACCGCCGCACGGACGAGGTGCAGCGCCTGAGCCTCGGCAACCAGCAGCGCGTCCAGCTGGCCGCCGCACTGGTGCACGAGCCGGACGTGCTGGTGCTCGACGAGCCGTTCTCCGGCCTCGACCCGGTCGCGGTGGACGTGATGAGCCAGGTGCTGCGCGAGAAGGCGTCCGCCGGGGTGCCGGTGGTGTTCTCCAGCCACCAGCTCGACCTGGTGGAACGGCTGTGCGACCGGGTCGGCATCGTCAGCGCCGGTTCGATGGTCGCGACCGGAACGGTGGACGAGCTCCGGTCGAGTGGCGAAGCTCGCCTCGTGGTGGAGTCGCCAACGACCGAGTGGGCTGCCACGCTGGGTGGCGTGCGGGTGATCGAGAAGAACGGGACGCGGTGCGTCCTCGAACTCGCCGACGGCGTGGACGACCAGGCGGTCCTGCACGCGGCGCTCTCGGCCGGTCCCGTGCACGAGTTCTCCCGGCAGCGCCCGTCGCTGACCGAGCTGTTCCGCAACGTCGTGACCATCGAGGGCAGGAGCGCATGACGTCGGCCCGAGCTGTCTCGCTGGTGGCGAAGCGCGAGTTCGTCATGAAGGTGCGCACCAGGTCGTTCCTGATCGGCACCGCCGTGATCATCGCCGTGCTCGCCGGGTACGTGGTGCTGCAGTCGGTCCTGTTCGACGACCAGCAGCACAGCGTCGTGGGGCTGTCCGGGCAGGCCACGCAGCTCGCGGACCCGTTGCGGGACAAGGCGAAGGCGTTCGGCATCGAGGTCGAGACGCGCGACGTCACGACCGCGGGCGACGCCGAGCAGCAGGTCCGCGACGGCTCCCTCGACGCACTGGTGACCGGTGCGCCGCCGGAGCTGAAGATGATCGTCAAGGGTTCCGGCGACGAGGTGCTGGCGACGGCGCTGAACGACGTGCTGCGTCAGCAGGTGCTGACCGCGAAGCTGGCGGAGGCGGGCATCAACCCGCAGGAGGTCGCGCAGAGCCTCGCGAACGCCCGCGTGGCCGTCACCGCACTCGAACCCGTTGACCCGCAACGAGGTCAGCGCCTCGCGATCGGGTTGATCGTGGCCGCGCTGCTGTACTACTCGCTGCTCGTCTACGGCACGATGGTGGCGCAGGGCGTGGTCGAGGAGAAGTCCAGCCGGGTCGTGGAGATCCTGCTCGCGACCGTGCGGCCGTGGCAGTTGTTGCTGGGCAAGGTGATCGGCCTCGGCGCGGTCGGCCTGCTGCAGCTGCTGGTGATCTCCACGGTCGGCCTGGGACTCTCCTCCGCCTTCGACGTGATCGACGTGGGCACGCTCGGCGGTGCGGCGCTGCTGACCGGCGTGCTCTGGTACCTGCTCGGGTTCTTCCTGTACGCCACCGTGTTCGCGGCCGCCGCGTCACTGGTGTCACGCCAGGAGGAACTGCAGTCGGTGCTGACGCCGATCAGCATGACGATCATCGTGGCGTTCGTGGCCGGCATCAACCTGATGATCGGCAACCCTTCCGGCACAACGGTCACGGTGCTGTCGATGCTGCCGCCGTTCGCCCCGATCCTGATGCCGGGCCGGATGGCGCTGGGTGTCGCTCCGGCCTGGCAGGTGCTGCTCGCGGTCGTGCTGGCACTGCTGGCCATCGCGGCGATCACGTGGCTGGGCGGCAAGGTCTACGCGAACGCCGTGCTGCGGACCGGCGCTCGCGTCAAGCTCCGCGAGGCGCTCAGGCTTTGATCGCCTGGTAGCGGTCGAGCGCCACCTGGCGTTCGACCGCGTGGTCCACGATCGGTTCGATGCCGGGCGAGTCCGGCGCGTACCTCCTGACGTAGGCGCCGTCCGGGTCGAACTTCTTGGCCTGCGTCGTCGGGTTGAAGACGCGGAAGAACGGCGAGGCGTCCGTGCCGCTGCCCGCGACCCACTGCCAGTTGTGCTGGTTCGAGGCGATGTCGCCGTCGATCAGGTGCTCCATGAAGTGCCGGGCGCCCCACCACCACGGCAGGTGCAGGTCCTTGACGAGGAAACTCGCGACGATCATGCGCACCCGGTTGTGCATGAAGCCTTCCTGCAACAGCTGCCGCATGCCGGCGTCGACGATCGGAAACCCGGTGCGCCCCTCGCACCACGCCTCGAAGAGCTCCTTGTCGTCGTCGTGCACCATGCGGTCGAACTTGCGGTCGTAGTTCTCGCGCGCGGTCTCCGGCTTGTGCCACAGCACGTCGGCGTAGAACTCACGCCACGCGAGCTCGCTGCGGAACGTTCCGTCACAGTCCTGCAGCAGGGTCCGGGGGTGCAGCACACCCCACCGCAGGAACGCCGACATCCTGCTGGTCGCGTCCATGTCGGGCCGGTCCCGGGTGGTGTCGTAGTCCTGCAGCCGTTCGTCGCGGAACTCCTCCCAGAGTTCGAACGCGTCCGGAAGCTTCTCCTCGATGGCCGGGATCGTGGTGCTGTACTCCGGTTCCAGCCAGTCCAGAGTGGACGCGCCGGTGTCCGCGGGCTTGCGCCAGCCGTGCTCCAGCCAGGCGTTGCGGAACGGCGTGAAGACCTTGAACGGCGTTCCGTCCTGCTTGCGCACCCGGCCGGGCGCCACCGCGTAGGGCGAGCCGGAGCGGACGAGTTCGATGTCCCCCAACGCTTCCTCAACGGCCTCGTCCCGGCGGCGCCCGTATGGCGCGTAGTCCGCGGAGATGTGGACGCTCTCCGCACCGATCTCCTTCGCGATGCGCGGAACCACCTCCACCGGATCACCGTGCACGACCATCAGACGACCGCCCAGTTCGTCGTTCAGGGCGTGCAGACAGCGGTGCAGGAAATCGATTCGCGGCTGTCCGGACGGTTTCAGCAACCGGTCGTCGAGAACGAACAACGCGAGTGCGCGAGGCGATCTTTCCGCTGCCGCGAGAATGGCCGGATGATCGGATGTCCGCAAATCGCGGCGGAACCAGACGAGCGACGGGGAACTCACGGATCGACGCTAAGACGAACGGGGCGCGCCTGCATGACAGGCGCGCCCCGCACGGGTGAAGCAGTGTCTGACTAGCGGTTCTCCATCGCGATGAAGTCGCGCTCCGTCGGGCCGGTGTAGATCTGCCGCGGGCGGCCGATCTTGGTGGCCGGGTCGTTGATCATCTCGCGCCAGTGCGCGATCCAGCCGGGGAGCCGGCCGAGCGCGAACAGCACGGTGAAGAACTTCGTCGGGAAGCCCATCGCCCGGTAGATCAGACCCGTGTAGAAGTCCACGTTCGGGTAGAGCTTGCGGGAGATGAAGTAGTCGTCGCTCAGGGCGGCTTCTTCCAGCTGCTTCGCGATGTCGAGCAGCTGGTCGTCGGCGCCGAGCTTGCCGAGGATCTCGTCGGCGGTCTTCTTGATGATCGCGGCGCGCGGGTCGTAGTTCTTGTAGACCCGGTGGCCGAAGCCCATCAGGCGGACGCCGTCCTCCTTGTTCTTCACCTTGTTGACGAACGACTGCACGTCGCCGCCGTCGTTCTTGATCTTCTCCAGCATCTCCAGCACCGCGCTGTTCGCGCCGCCGTGCAGCGGGCCGAACAGGGCGTTGATGCCCGCGGAGATCGAGGCGAAGAGGTTCGCCTCGGAGGAGCCGACCAGGCGCACGGTCGACGTGGAGCAGTTCTGCTCGTGGTCGGCGTGCAGGATGAAGAGCAGGTCGAGCGCGCGGACCAGGTCCGGGTCGAGGTCGTAGGCCTCGGCCGGGAACCCGAAGGTCATCCGCAGGAAGTTCTCCACCAGGCCAAGGGAGTTGTCCGGGTAGAGGAACGGCTGGCCGACCGACTTCTTGTACGCGTAGGCCGCGATGGTCGGCAGCTTGGCGAGGAGGCGGATCGTGGAGATCTCCACCTGGTTCGCGTCGAACGGCGACAGCGAGTCCTGGTAGAAGGTCGACAGCGCGGAAACCGCGGACGACAGCACCGGCATCGGGTGCGCGTCGCGCGGGAAGCCGTCGAAGAAGCGCTTGAGGTCCTCGTGCAGCAGCGTGTGCCTGCTGATCTTGGAGGTGAAGTCCTCGAGCTGGGCGGCGGTCGGCAGCTCGCCGTAGATCAGGAGGTAGCTGACCTCCGCAAAGTTCGAACGCGCGGCCAACTGCTCGATCGGGTACCCGCGGTAACGCAGAATTCCCGCGTCACCGTCGATGTAGGTGATCTCGGAGGAGCAGGAGGCCGTGTTGACGAAACCGGTGTCCAGGGTTACCAGACCGGTGGTCGACAGCAGCTTGCCGAGATCGATGCCGGACGCGCCTTCGGACGCCCGCACCACCTTCATCTCGAGCTCTGCGTCCCCGTGGCGCAGCGCGACGGTCTGTGGGTCGGTCGGCGCAGTCGTCGCGTCGGGCATTCAAGTCCCTCTCAACGCTCGGACGGGGTGGCGGCAGTCCACGCTGGGTCTGCCGTCGTCTCGGACCACCCCGTTGGGATCTGAGTCTTCAAGTCCACTCACGCTAGTCGGCGGAAGGCCCGCCTCGCAGCAGCGGTGTGAACCGATTCTGAGAGATGGGACCGGCATCACATCCGTAATGCCAGTTTCTAGCGCGGCTCCCCCACGGTAGTCCGATCCTCCGTTTTATCCACCCAACGCGGCGGTGAGTTCGCTCGCAAAAGGCGGTTCGGCGCCCGCACGGGAACATGTGATCGCGGCGGCCGCACCGGCGTACGTCAATGCCGCGGTCCATTCCTCCGTGGAGAGACCACGGATCTTCTCCGCGCTCAACGCGTCATGGTCGTGCAGCCACGCGAGCAGGGCGCCTTGCACCGTGTCGCCCGCCCCGATCGTGTCGACCACGTCCACCTTCACGGGCGGCACGTCGACCTGTCCGGTGGCGGTGATCACGGACAGACCGTCGCCGCCTTTCGTCAGCACGACGGCGGCGGGTCCCTGTGAAATCCACGTCCTTGCGATCTCGATCACGTCACCGTCCTCGGCGAGCCACCGCGCGTCCTCGACGGAGGCCTTCAGCAGCCCGACGTCCGGCAGCCAAGACCGGAACCGCGCCCGGTAAGCGCCCGGATCGTGGATCAGGCCCGCCCGGATGTTGGGGTCGAGCACCGTCAGCAAGCGCTTGCTCTCGCGCCGCAGCACCGTCTCGTAGACCGAGGCACCGGGCTCCAGCACCAACGACAACGTGCCGAACGACACGGCCTTCGTCTCCGCCGGTAGCGCGCCGGGATCCTCGACGAGGCGGTCGGCCGTGCCGTCGACGTAGAACGAGTAGCGCGCGGATCCGTCCTCCGCGAGGCCGACGACGGCGAGCGTGGTGTTCTCCGGTCCACGTTGGACCAGATCCGTCGCCACCTGCGACGCGTGCAGCCGCTTGATCAGCTGCTCCCCGAAGTGGTCGGTCGACACCCGCGACAGGAAGCCCGTCGGCACGTCGAGCCGCCCGAGCGCGACGGCCACGTTGTACGGCCCGCCACCGAGCTTCGGCGCGAGCGGCGTGAGCTCGTCGTCCCCCACCGGCACCATGTCGACGAGTGCCTCACCAGCAACCACGATCACGCGCTCTACTCCTTCTGGGAGGCTCCGGTCCTTTGCAGCCCATCCAACAACAGTTCGCCCAGCGCGGTGAACGCCTCGGCGTCCGAAACACCTGCCCGTTTCGTGAGCACACCCGTCTGGATGCCCTCGATGAGCAGACCGGCCATCTCGGCGAACAACGCGGCGTGCACCTCGCGGAACACGTGCCGCTCCACGCCGTCCTGGATGAACGCCTTGATGCGCTCGGCCGCTGCGCGCGCGTTGCGTTCGTACGTGGCGCGCGTGGGCGGGAAGTCCGACACGTCCGCGATGAACGCCGCTGACGCCTTGTTCAGCTCCTCAGCGGCTCCCGCGAGGTAGCTGCCGATGCGTTTGCGCACGTCGTCGAGGCCCGCGATGCGCTTCTCGATGCGCTCGGCGGCCCCCTTGAAGTACCTGCCGACGACCCTGACCGCCAGCTGTTCCTTGCTGCCGGCGAGCGCGTACAGCGTCGATTTCGAGCAGTGCAGCCTGCCCGCGATGTCGTCCAGGGTGAGATGTCCGAAGCCCTCGGTGAGGAACAACGCCTCCAACCGGGTGAGCAGCTCGGCCTGCCGCTGCGTGAGCGCCCGCGTCATGGTGACGACCCTGCCACATTCACTGGCAGCTGTACTGCACAAGGCACTAGAGTACAGCTACCAGTACACACCGGAGGTCGACGATGCCCGCCGAGCGGTTGCTCCCCACGCAAGAGGCCGAGGACCTGATCGCGCTGGTCAGGGAGATCGCGCGGGACGAACTGAAGCCCCACGCCGCGGACGCCGAGGAGAACGAGAAGTTCCCCCGCGACGCGTTCCGCCTACTGGGCAGGTCCGGCCTGCTGGGCCTCCCGTACCCCGAGGAGTTCGGCGGCGGCGAGCAGCCCTACGAGGTGTACCTGCAGGCCCTCGAAGAGGTCGCCTCCGCCTGGATGACGGTCGCCGTGGGCCTCTCCGTGCACGTGATGTCGTGCTACGGCCTCGCGACCTTCGGCACCCGCGAACAGCAGGACCGCTGGCTCCCGGAGATGCTCGAGGGCGAACTCCTCGGCGGCTACGCCCTCTCCGAGGTCCAGGCGGGCTCCGACCCGGCCGCCATGTCGACCAGGGCGGTCCGCAAGGGCTCCGAGTACGTCGTGAACGGCACCAAGGCGTGGATCACCCACGCCGGCGCCGCCGACTTCTACACCCTGATGGCCCGAACGTCCCCCGACGCGGGCCGAGGCATCTCCTGCTTCCTGGCCCCGGGCGAGGCCCAGGGCATCACCGCAGCCACCCCGGAACGCAAGATGGGCCTGACCGGCTCCATCACCGCCCAGTTGGCGTTCGAAGACGTCCGCTTCGGCACCGACCGCCTGATCGGCAAAGAGGGCGACGGCCTCAAGATCGCACTGTCCGCTTTGGACTCGGGCCGCCTGGGAATCGCCGCCTGCGCCGTGGGCCTGGCCCAGGCCGCCCTGGACGAGGCAGTCGCGTACGCCAAGACCCGAACCCAGTTCGGCCGCCCGATCATCGAGTTTCAGGGCCTCGAGTTCCTGCTGGCGGACATGGCAGCGGCGGTGGAATCGGCCCGAGCCACCTACATCTCAGCCGCCCGCCGCCGCGACAAGGGACTCCCCTTCCGCCAGCAGGCGTCGATCGCCAAACTCATCGCCACAGACGCGGCGATGAAGGTGACGACCGACGCCGTCCAGGTGCTCGGCGGCGCCGGCTACACCCGCGACTTCCCGGTGGAGCGCTACATGCGCGAGGCGAAGGTCCTGCAGATCT
The DNA here is from genome assembly GCF_024648825.1 of Lentzea californiensis. Lineage (GTDB taxonomy): Bacteria > Actinomycetota > Actinomycetes > Mycobacteriales > Pseudonocardiaceae > Lentzea > Lentzea californiensis. The sequence continues at coordinate 1,603,642 of NZ_JANBBE010000001.1, read as the reverse complement.
TCGAGGGCACCAACCAGATCCAGCGCCTGGTGATCGGCCGAGGCCTCCGCTAAACGCTCTCGCGGTAGAAGGGGTCGGCCACGACCCCTTCCCCAGCAGCCTCGTCCCACGTGTAGACCTCGCGCCCCTGCACGAACACACGCAGGGCCCGGCTCATCACGTCGAGCGGATCCCCGGACCAGACAACAACATCACCGTCAAGCCCAGGCTTCAACGACCCAACCCGATCATCCAGCCCCATGATCCGCGCAGGGTTGGTCGTGATCGACCGCAGCGCGACATCACTGTCCAACCCTTCCTTCACAGCCAGCGTGGCCTGGTGCACCAGGAAGTGAATGGGCACAACAGGATGGTCAGTGGTGATCGCCAACTCCACCCCAGCTCGCGCCAAGATCCCGGGGTTGCGCAGCCCCCGGTTCCGCAACTCCACTTTGGACCGACTGGTGAACAGCGGCCCGATGATGACCGGAATCTGCTTGTCGGCAATGACATCGGCGATCAGATGCCCCTCAGTCCCATGGTTGAGGATCAGCCGATACCCGAACTCCTCAGACAACCGAATCGCAGTGGCGATGTCGTCGGCCCGATGCGCGTGCTGACACCAGCCCAGCTCGCCGGAGAGCACCTTCCCCAGAACCTCGAGGGTGGTGTTGCGGTCGAAGGACTTCCCGTCAGCCTCAGCCTCGGCCTTCTTGGCGAGGTAGTCCTGAGCCTTGGTCAACTCGTCCCGGATGACCGCCGCAACCCCTTGCCGCGTAGACGGCAACTTCCCCTTCTCGCCATACACCCGCTTCGGATTCTCACCAAGCGCACTCTTGACGCTGACCGGCTCCTTGACGAGCATCTCGTCAACAGTCCGCCCCCAGCACTTGACGGCAACAGTCTGCCCACCGATGGGATTACCAGACCCGGGCTTGATCACCGCCGTGGTAACCCCACCACTGAGCGCGTCGGCAAAGCCGAGGTCAGCAGGGTTGATCGCGTCAAGCGCCCGCATCCGAGCCCCAACAGGATCAGTCATCTCGTTGGTGTCCTGCCCAGCCCAGCCTTCGGCCTCCTCATGGACACCGATGTGCGCATGAGCCTCGACGAACCCAGGCAAAACCCAAGCCCCGTCAGCATCGACGACCTGAACCCCATCAGGAACGTCGACGTCAGCACCCACAGCAACGATCTTGCCGCCCCGGATGAGAACAGTGCCGCCTTCAAAGGGCTCGCCGTCGACGGGAACGACGTAACCACCGGTGATCGCGATGTCCATGGTTAGCAACGCTAACGGTTACTCCGACACTCGGCCACCCCTGACGCCCAGCGAAGCCGAAGGCGAGCCGTCCTTACCGCAAGGCAAGGGCGGTGGGGTCCCATCGCCAACGCCACCCTCTAAGCAACAGGCAGCCGCCCAACGCAACAGGCGTGCCATCAACCCACCCGTGGCGTGGACCCCCTGATCAGATTGCCGGGGTCTGGGGCAGAGCCCCCAGGAAAACGCACGCAACCGCAAGCTCGCCGCCCGCAAGGCGACCACCCGCAAGGTCGCGGCCCGCAAGCCGGGGAACCGACGCGCTCAGCCCAACGGCCGAATCCCCCACCGAGCCCCCCAAGACTCCCCAGGAGAAACCCAGATCAAATCCACTCCAGAATTCAAAGCATCCGGCGGACAGGTCATGGGCTCAACAGCCACAGCCCGCCCCCGCCCAGGATAGGAATCAGGCGTATAAACCTGAACCCACCGAAACGCAGGATCGGCCCAAACCTCAACCCCACCGCTCTCAGCGACCAACGTGTGGTGGACCAGCCCGTCCGCTCCAGGCTCACACCCCCCAAAGGGCGTGTCCAACCGAGCACCTTCCAACGACCGCCCACCACGGAAGTCGAACTCGGTCCCCTCCACCGGCACAGCCGGCCCAGAAGGCACCATCCGCTCAGCATCCAACGGCAAAACCGTAGTAGCCGCCAACGTCAAAGTGCACGAATCGGTAGCAGCGTTCCCAGCCCGAGGATAGGGATGCGTACCAACCCCAAAAGGCGTGGCAACGTCCCCGACGTTGGTAACCCCATGCGTGACGGTGAGCCCGCGCTCATCCAACGCATAAGAAACGGTGACGTCCAAAGCAGCAGGCCACCCGGCCTGGGGCTCGATCAGAACCCGCAAGGACACCAACGACCCGGTGTGCTCCAACACGTCCCAGGGCCGGCGCCGCACCAGCCCGTGAACCGCGTTCCCGCGAGCAGGCTCCGTGACCTCCAGCTGCTGCCGAGCCCCGTCCAGCACCCAGGACGCACCGGCGGTCCGGTTGGGCCAGGGCACCAGCACGGCCCCGGCGCTCATCGGGGGTTTCTCGTCAGCGCCGAAAGTCTCGACGTACGGCACACCGTCCACCTCGAAAGACCGCAGCCCCGCGCCTACAGTCGTGATCACGGCGGTGGCACCCTCGTACGAGATCCCCAACATGAGGCTGAAGCCTACGGGGCCAGCGGAAGGATTTGCCCATGAAGGTTCATCACCTCAACTGCGCCACGTTCCGGCCTCCCCTGGTGGCGGGCGGCCTGGTGGCCCACTGCCTGCTGATCGAGACCGACCAGGGCCTGGTCCTGGTCGACACCGGCTTCGGCACGAACGAGGTGATCAACCCGAAGGCGACGATCGACGGCCTGAGCCGCAAGCTGCTCAAGCCGGTGCTCGACATCACCGAGACGGCGATCAGCCACGTCGAGAAGCGCGGGTACACGGCCGACGACGTGAAGCACATCCTGCTCACCCACCTCGACCTCGACCACGCGGGCGGCCTGCGCGACTTCCCGAAGGCCACCGTGCACGTGCTCGACACCGAACTGGAGGCCGCGACCAACGCGCGCGGCACCAAGGAGCGGGCGCGGTACCCGAAGGCGCAGAGGGACGGCGTCAAGTTCGAGACGCACAGGGCCGAGGGCGAGGACTGGTTCGGCTTCCAGGCCGTCAAGAACATCGCCGGCCTGCCGGAGGAGGTGCTGATGGTGCCGCTGATCGGCCACACCCGCGGCCACACGGGCATCGCGGTGAAGTCGGACGACGGCTGGCTGTTGCACGCCGGCGACGCGTACTTCTACCGCGGCGAGGTCGAGACGCCGCCGAGCAACATCTTCGCGCTCAAGCTCACCGCGAAGCAGACCGAGACGATCCGCGAGCAGCGTCTGTCCAATGTAGAACGCCTCAGGGAGCTCAAGGCGAGCGGCGAGGCCGAGGTGTTCTGCGCCCACGACCCGGTCGAGCTGGCACGGCTGGCGTGACGTTCATCCGGCAGATCCGCCTCGACCAGGCCGACGACACCCACCGCTACCCGTTCACGCTCCCGGTCGTCCGGCACCTGATCGAGCACCCGCTGGAACTGAGGTCCCCCATCACCTTCCTCGTCGGGGACAACGGCGCGGGCAAGTCCACGCTGGTCGAGGCGATCGCGGTGGCGGCCGGGTTCAACGCCGAGGGCGGCACCCAGTCGTTCAACTTCGCCACCAGGGCGACGGAGTCGTCGCTCGGCGACTACCTGGTCCTCAGCCGGGGCACGAGAAAACCCAGGACCGGGTTCTTCCTGCGCGCCGAGTCGTTCTACAACGTCGCCACCGAGATCGACCGGATCGGCGGGGGGATCCACGCGTCGTACGGCGGCAAGTCGTTGCACGAGCGGTCGCACGGCGAGAGCTTCATCGACCTGATGAACCACAGGTTCGGCAGCAGGGGCCTCTACGTCCTCGACGAACCCGAGGCCGCCCTGTCGGTCAAAGGCTGCCTGACGGTCCTGAGGCGCATGCACGAACTCGTGGAGGAGGGTTCGCAGTTCATCATCGCCACGCACTCGCCGATCCTGCTCGCGGCACCGAACTCCACGATCTTCGAGATCAGCGACACGATCGACGAAGTCTCCTACGACACAGCGGAACCGGTCCGGCTCACCCGCAACTTCCTGGGTGAACCGGACCGGTTCCTGAAGCACCTGCTGGACTGAGAACCCCTACTTGGTGAGGTTCTCCGGGTGGATCTCCACCTTGCCGTGCAGCACGCGGTTGATGCCCCAGAGCACCAGACCGGCGAGCAGCAGGTAGCCCGCGATCACGTAGTCGCCTGCCGGGCGACCGGACGTCCACGGGATCGCGAGGTACGCACACGTGATCGCGCCGAGCACGGGCGCCCACGTGGGCGCGCGGAAGTGCTTGTGCTCGGACGGCTCCTTGCGCAGCACGAGACACGCGACGTTGACGATGGTGAAGACGATCAGCAGCAGCAACGACGTCGTGCCGCCGAGCTTGCCGATGTCGGCGGTGGACACCAGGATCACCGCGACGCCCGTCGTGAAGACGATCGAGATCCACGGCGTGCGGCGGAACGGGTGCACGACACCGAAGAACTTCGGGATGATCTTCTCGTTCGCCATGCCGTACAGCAGTCGCGACGCCATCAGCATGTTGATCAGGGCCGAGTTGATGACGGCGAGCAGACCGATCAACGCGAAGATCCACAGCGGGAAGCCCGGGGCGCCGACGGTGACGACCTTCAGCAACGCGCCGCTACTCGCCTTCGCCAGCTCGTCGGACGGGATCAGCAGCGACGACGTGATCGCGACGAGCACGTAGATCAGGGCCGCGATGCCCATGCCCCACAGCATCGCGCGCGGGAAGATCTTGACCGGGTTGCGGCACTCCTCCGCCATGTTCACCGAGTCCTCGAAACCGACCATCGCGAAGAACGCGAGCGCCGTGGCCGAGGTGACCGCGAGCATCACGTTGCTGCCCGACGGCACGTTGATCTCAGTGAGCCTGCCCGGGTCGCCGTCGCCGTTGACGACCGCCCAGGCGCCGATCAGGATGATGATCACCAGACCGGACAGCTCGATGCAGGTCAGCACCACGTTGGTCTTGACCGACTCGGACACGCCGCGAAAGTTGATCAGAGCGAGGCCGGCGATGAAGACGATCGCGATACCGGTGATGACCAGCGACTCCGGGCTCAGCGCGACGTCGAAGAACTCGATGAGCAGCTGCCGCAGGTACGTGCGGCCGAAGGCGAGCGCGGCCGACGAGGCCGACGTGATGCCGGAGCACATGACCGCGAACGCGACCATGAACGTCAGAAAGTGGATCTTGAACGCTCTGTTCGTGTACAGCGCGGCGCCGGCGGCCTTGGGGAACTTGCCGACGAGCTCGAGGTAGCTGAACGCGGTCAGGAATGCCACCACGAACGCGAGCAGGAAGGGCAGCCAGAGCGCGCCGCCGATCTTGCCCGCCACGTTGCCGGTGAGGGCGTAGATGCCGGTGCCGAGGATGTCGCCGACGACGAAGAACAGCAGCAGCTTCGGGCCGATTGCCCGATGTAGCTCTGGTTGCTCCGTTTGTGGAGTCGCTTCAGCCATGCCCGAAGATTCTGCCCGTTGTGCCTGCCCACCAGCACGAACGGACGCCTACCTCACCCATTTGATGTAACAATTGCCCGATGAGACTCGCGGCGACCGCGATCATCGCCGCTCTGGCGCTGACCGCCTGCTCCTCCTCCGAACCCGCGAGCGACACCAAGTCCCAGCACCGCGACGTGCAGAGCCTGGTGGCCGCGGTGACCAAGACCGCCGGCGAGAAGGGGTCCTACCGCTTCTCCATCACGCCACCGCCGACCGGAGGCGGAGTCCGGGCACCGTCGAGCGGCAGCGTGCGGCTGGGCGGCGAGGTCCCGAGCATGGACGCGACCACCAAGCGTCCCGTGCAGACCGGCGGCGAGGCGGTCGACCTCCGGCTGGTGTCGACCAGGAAGGACATCGCGTTCGTGAAGCTGCCCGCCGCGGTGTTCGGCCTGCCGGCCGACAAGCCGTGGGTCGAGCTGGACCGCAGGGTCGACGACGACTTCACGACGACGTTGCTCGGCTTCCACGACATCGTCTACCAGCAGGCCGCCTTCACGACCTACCACCTGCCGGTGATCCAGGCCGGCGGTGAGCTCAGGCTGACCGCGCAGGTCGGCGGCAGCACCCGGTACTCGATCGCCGTCGACTACCAGAAGGCGTACGACAACCTCACCGACGAGGGCCTGAAGGCCGAGGTCAAGCTCGCGCTGGACCAGGAGGTCGCCGGTTCGACCGGCGAGGTCGAGCTGGACGGCAGCGGCCTGCCGATCCGCATCACCTTCTACACCGAGTTCCAGGGCGCGCAGATCGTCGACGAGGCTCGTTTCTCAGACTGGGGCTCCGATGTGAAGGTCGCCGCGCCGAACCCGGCGGAGATCAGCTCGCGGAAGTGAAGCGGTAGCGCCAGATCGCCGGCAGCACCGCCACCATCGCGACGGACGCCACGACGACCAGCAGTCCGCCGACCGACACCGCCGCGGCCGTGCCGAACGCCGCGCCACCCGTGCCGTGCAACAGGTCCGCGATGCGCGGGCCACCGGCCACGACGACGATGAAGACGCCCTGCATCCGTCCGCGCATCTCATCCGTCGCGGCGGACTGCAGGATCGCGCCGCGGAACGCCATCGACACCATGTCCGCCGCACCCGCGAGCGCCAGGAACCCCGCCGCGACCCACAGCGAACCGGCGAGACCGAAGCCCATGATCGCGAGCCCCCAGCCGACGACGGCCAGCGTCAGCGCGACGCCGTGCCTGCTGACGTTGGAGATCCAGCCGGACGTGAGACCGCAGATCACCGCGCCGACGGGGATCGCCGCGAACAGCACGCCCAGCGCGAACCCACCACCGGCCGGGTCGCCGAACGTGTGCTGGGCCATCTCCGGGAACAGCGCCCGCGGCATGCCGAACACCATCGCGATGATGTCCAGCAGCATGCTCGCCATCAGCACCTTCTGCGCCCACAGATACGTGAACCCGGCCAGCACGTCCTTGAGGCCGGCGCGCCGGATCACCCCGTCGAGCGGGGGCATCGAGGGCAGCTTCCACACCGCGTAGACCGTGGCGGTGAGCGCGATCGCGTCCACCAGGTACAACGTGGACAGCCCGACGACCGGCATGAACGCACCCGCGAGCAACGGCCCGAGCACCGCGCCGAACTGCATGACCGTCGAGCCCAGCGCACCGGCCGACGGCAACAGCTCCGCCGGCACCAGCCGCGCGATGGAAGCCTGCCGCGCCGGAGCGTTGGCCGCGAAGAAGACCTGTTGCAGGCCGAGCAACCCGATCACCAGCCACACCGAGCCGACGTTCATCGCCGCCTGCGCCCACAGCAGCACCGACGAGACCGCGATGCCGATGTTCGTGACGAGCAGCAGCTTGCGACGGTCCACCGTGTCCGCGACCGCCCCGCCCCACAGCCCGAACACGAGCAGGGGCACCAGCGCCACACCGGCGGCGATGCCGACCCACGCCGAAGACCCGGTGAGGTCGTAGACCTGCTTGGGCACGGCGACGGCGGTGAGCTGGGAGCCCACCGCCGTGATGATCGTGGAGACCCACAGCCGGCGATACGCGACGATCTTCAACGGTCGCGTGTCGATCACGAACGTAGAGCGCGTACTTCTCCCCGCAGTGGCCACTTGGTTAGCCTATGACAACTAACAAGCCCTTCACGTGGAGGTGTCACCAACACCACTCGTCAAAGGCGGACGGGGTACACCGGCTCCGGCACCTTCGGGCTGATCCGCCCCTCGACGAAGATCCCGTGCCAGATCATGAAGCAGAGCACGCTCCACAGCTGCCGGCTGCGGTCGAACTGCTCGGACTTGTGCTCGGCGAGCAGGTTCATGACCGCGTTCTTGTCGAGCAGGTGACCGGTCTGCGAGTCGTTGATGATCCCGCGCGCCCAGTCGTACATCTCGGCCCGCAGCCAGTGCCGGATCGGCACCGGGAACCCGAGCTTGGGCCGGTTGAGCACGTGCGCCGGAATGATCTTCGCCAGCGCCCTGCGCAGCGCGTACTTGGTCGTGCCCTCGGTGAGCTTCTGGTCGAGCGGCACCTCGGCCGCGACCCGGAAGACCTCGGGGTCGAGGAACGGCACGCGCAGCTCGATGGAGTTCGCCATCGTCACCTTGTCGGCCTTGACCAGGATGTCGCCGCGCAACCACGTGAAGAGGTCGATGTGCTGCATCCGCGCCACCGGGTCCCAGGCCTCGGACTCGCGGTACCAGGGCGCCGTGACGTCCTGGAAGCCGATGCCCTCGACATAACCGGGGAACACAGCACGCACCTGCGCGTCACTGAAGTTGCGAGCGTTCCCGTAGTACCGCTCCTCGAGCTTGAGCGCCCCACGCCGAAGCAGGTCCTTACCGCGCACACCCTCCGGAATGGACTTCGACACAGCGCCCATCAACTTGCGGACGCCGCCCGGCACCTTCTCGAAGGGCGACAAGGACAGCGGCTCGTGGTAGATCACGTACCCGCCGAACAACTCGTCCGCACCCTCACCGGACAACACAGCCTTGACGTACTTACGCGCTTCCTTCGCGATGAAGTACAACGGCACCAACGCCGGGTCCGCCACCGGGTCGTCCAGGTACCAGATGATGAGCGGCAACTCCTCCATCATCTCGTCCGCAGACACGGTCCGAACGACGTGCCGCACCCCGATGGCCGCCGCAGTCTCCGCGGCAACGTCCACCTCCGAGTACCCCTGGCGATCAAAACCGCTGGTGAACGCGATGAGGTTGGGGTTGTGCTGCTTGGCCAGCGTCGCAGTAGCCGTGGAGTCGATACCGCCAGAGAGAAACGCACCGACCGTGACATCAGGGTCGGAAATCATGTGCTTGGCCACCGAGTCACGCATGACGTCGGCAATGCGCTCGTACAGCGCCTCGGCCTCATGCGCCCCGTTGACAGGCCGAGGCGAGAACACGGGCTTGAAGTACCGGTTGAACAGCACCTGCCCACCGGGCGACACCTTGAACGACGTCCCGGACTCAACCCGCCGAATCGCCTTGTGCAACGACTCAGGCTCAGGCACGTACTGCAACACCAGGTAGTGCTGCAACGCAGTCTGATCAAGCTCCTGACTGATCCCGAGAACCCCGGTGAGCTGCAACAAGCTCTTCTTCTCGGACGAGAACCCAACCCCACCGGGCCCAGCGGCCCAGTACAACGGCTTGATCCCGAACGGATCCCGGGCGCCGAAGACCACCCGCTCCTCAGCGTCCCAGATCATGAACGCGAACATGCCGCGCAACATCTTGACCCAGTCAGCACCGAGGTAGTGATAACCAGCGACGATGGCCTCACCGTCACCGTTGGTCTTGAAGTTCGCCCCGAACTTCCGCATGAGCTCGGCCCGGAGCTCCTTGTAGTTGTAGATCTCGCCGTTGAAGTTCAACGTGTACCGCGTCGGGTTCTCCGGCGGCCCCCACACGAGCGGCTGGTGGGAGTGCTCGAGGTCGATGAAACTCAGCCGGTTGAACCCGTAAACGACCTCGGCATCAGCCCAGGTGTCCTGCTCGTCGGGCCCACGGTGCCGCTGGCAGCGCAGTGCTGCGGCCACAGAGGCACGCGCGGAAACCGCAACGGCTTCGGTGGAACAGATGAGTCCGAGCACTCCGCACACGTGAAATCGCACCTCGTAGTTCGCTGTAGCAGAAATCCCAGTATGCCGAAGCCGGGATCGGACATTCTCCCCAGCCTGAGGACGCCTGACTCACAGCTCAGGTTCACCGCGATGCCGAAGGCGAGCCGTCCTCCCGCACGCGATGCCGAAGGCGAGCCGTCCTTCCACACGGGCCGGGCGCTCTCAAACCAACCGGCGGCCGCCCAACACAACAGGCGTGCCATCAACCCACAGGCGGCGCCACCCCCGATCAGATTGCCGGGGGTCTGGGGGCAGCGCCCTCAGAAAAACGCACGCAACCGCAACCAGGCCGCCCGCAAGGCGACCACCCACAAGAGTCGCGGACAGGCCAGCACAGCCGGCCAGGAACAGCAAAAGGGGCGCCTCCCGCCCACAGGAGACACCCCATCCGCAAAAGCTCAAAAGCCCAATCCGGACGACCTACGGAGCGACCCGCTCCAAAGACCACCCATCCCGCCCATCCCGGAACCGCAACCGATCATGCATCCGATCCCGCCGCCCCTGCCAGAACTCGACCTCCTCAGGCCGAATCCGCCACCCACCCCAATGCGGCGGCACAGGAATCTTCTCGGTGTCGGCGAACTGCCGCTCGATCTTGTGAAGCGCAGATTCCAAAGTGGACCGCCCACCGACGACCCGAGACTGAGGCGAAGCCCAAGCCCCGATCTGCGACCCACGGGGCCGGGAGTTCCAGTACTCGGCGGTCTCCACCGGCCCGACCTTCTCCACAACCCCACGCACGTGGGCCTGCCGCTGCATCGCGAACCACGGAAAGGTGGCCGACGCGTAGCGAGTAGCCATCAGGTCGTGCGACTTGTTGGACGTGTAGTTGGTGAAGAACACCAACCCGCGAGCATCCAAGCCCTTGGCCAGCACGGTCCGCGACGAAGGCCGGCCCTTCACGTCGGTGGTAGCGAGCACCATCGCGTTCGGCTCGGGAAGCCCGGCGTTGGTCGCTTCGTCGAGCCACAGCTGGAGCTGTTCGTGCCAGGTGGCGGCAAGCTCCGGCTCGCTGAGCGAGCCCTGCTCGTAGGACACGCGCATCGCCGGTAGTGCGATGTTCGTGGTCTCCGTCATCGGCGAACCTCCAAGCGGCGGCAGAACTCGTGGTCCCTGGACCCGCGACCATACGCACGGGCGCCCGATCCCGAAACCGCCTGCGCGGTGATGACCACCACCTGAACGGTGACTGTCCGTGCAAAGAACAGTTCTGGATCGAATTCGTGATCGAGTCAGATGGCATCGAGCACACGTGTGACGGTGACCACGTCATCACCCAATGCGGTGGCAAGGCTTCCGCCTGCCGCCAACGGAACGACGCTCCACCACTCCCCGCCGTCCGTCCCGCGCTCCACCGAGTCCAGCACCACCTCGGTGCCGACGACCCTCCTGCCCGCCAGGCCGGCGGACGAAGCGTCGACCGAGGGATCGCCCACGACCAGTTGCTGGTGCAGCAACGGCTTGCCACAACGGGTTGCGCGCACCGAGGACGACAACGTGCCCGGCTTCTCCCCCGCACGACCCAGCACGAGAACCTCGCGAGTTCGCAACTGAGCGTGACCGTCCAATTCGGCCTCTACCACGGAAGTGTGATTCGCACGGTTCGTCACGACGGTCGGCTCGGGCAGGTAGCGAACAGAGCCCTCGACCAGGAACCGGACCGAGGACGAAGACTCCTCACCGGACGAACCGGGCAACAACAGTGTCGCCGCAACACCTCGAAGCTCTAGCGAGGCTCCAGGACCGACTTCGACGGTCAGGGACAACGAATCGCCGCCCAGGGGTGCCGTCACCGAGGAAACCAGGTGCACCAACGCAAGCGGGCCCACGCGCCGGTGCGGCACCAATGTCAACGGTGTCATCGACCGTAGGACTCGCACGACGCTGTTGCCGTGCGAGTCCAGCGTGACGACCAGCCGCGCCGAGGCCTTCACAGATCCGCCCTCACAGCTGGGCCAGCACCCACTTCGCCACCTCGGGCGCGTCCGGCGTCTCGACCAGCGACTGGGCGATGACGGGCAGCTCCCCGCGCATCCGGTGCGCGTCGGAGATCATCACGTCCAGGTCCGCGCCCACGAACGGCGCCAGGTCGGTCTTGTTGATGACCAGCAGGTCCGCGGTCGTGACGCCGGGACCGCCCTTGCGCGGCACCTTGTCCCCGCCGGCCACGTCCACGACGAAGATCTGCGCGTCGACCAGCCCGCGCGAGAACACCGCCGTCAGGTTGTCCCCGCCGCTCTCGATGATCACCAGGTCCAGGCCGGAGTACCGGTGCTCCAGCCGCTCCACCGCGTCGAGGTTCGCGGTGATGTCGTCCCGGATCGCGGTGTGCGGGCAACATCCCGTCTGCACCGCCTCGATCCGCGACGGGTCGAGCACCCCGGCCCGGCGCAGGAAGTCCGCGTCCTCGGTCGTGTAGATGTCGTTGGTGACGACCGCGAGCTCCAGCTGCGAGCCCAGCGCACGGCACAACGCCGCGGTCAGCGCGGTCTTGCCGCTGCCGACCGGGCCGCCGATGCCGATGCGCGGCGCGGCTCCGTGGTAGTGATCATGCGGGTCGGGCCCGTGGTTAGCTCCCAAAGAGACGCACCCCTTCACGTCGTACATGTGCCTCGGCCAGGAGATCCAAGGCAGGCGAACCCAGCGCGGGCAGTTCCTCGCACGCCCGCGAAGCAACGTCTTCCACAGCGAGCGAGGCCACGATCGCGTTGACCCCGAACGGATCGAGCCCGAGCAACCGGACAGCCGCCGACGCCGGCCCGCTCACGGCAAGATAAGCGCAGGTCAGAGCAGCTTCGAAGGCATCGTCGACCAACACCCCGATCACCAGCGGCTGGTGGGGGTCGCGAGGCAACGCGTCCAGCCGGGCGGAAGGCCAGGCCCGGCGAGCCGCCCGCAGCATGCCGCGCCCCTGCGCCCGCGAAGCCGCGCGCTGGGCAGGCGAAGGCGTGCGGGCGTCCAGTTCCGCGTCCAGCACCGCGAGGTCCTCACCCCGGGCCGCCGCCGCGGCGAACCCGGCCGCCAGCAACCCGGCACCGAGCAACCGGCCGTGCAGGAACGCCCGCAACGACGGCTCGTCGTGCACCAGGCCACGCGCGGCGGCCTCCTCCAGCCCACCGGAGTGCACGTGGCCGCCGCCGGGGAAGCGGGAGTCGGCGAGGATCAGCGCGGTCAGCATCAGAACAGGAAGTACCGTTGGGCCATCGGCAGTTCCGCGACCGGCGAAGGCACGACCAGGTCCCCGTCGACGTGCACGGCGAAGCTGTCCGGATCGACCCGGACGTCCGGCATCGCGTCGTTGTGCACCATGTCGGCCTTGGTCACCGCACGCGTCGAGGCCACCGGCAGCACCCGCCGCGCGTACCGGTCGCCGACACCGGCCTCGATCGCCGACGGCGCGACGAAGAAGACCGACGAGGCCGCACCGGCCGTCGCACCGAACATCGGTCGCGCCCACACCGGCTGCGGTGTCGGGATCGAGGCGTTCGCGTCCCCCATCGCACCCCACGCGATGAACCCGCCCTTCAGCACCACCGAGGGCCGCACGCCGAAGAACTTGGGCTCCCACAGCACCAGGTCGGCCAGCTTGCCGGGCTCGACCGACCCGACCTCGTCGGCGATCCCGTGCGCGAGAGCGGGGTTGATCGTGTACTTGGCGACGTACCGCTGCGCTCGCAGGTTCGCGTCCATGGAACGACGTGACGACATCACGTGCGCGGTCTGCCAGGTCCGGATGATCACCTCGCCGACGCGGCCCATCGCCTGCGAGTCGGACGAGATCATCGAGATCGCGCCCAAGTCGTGCAGCAGGTCCTCGGCCGCGATCGTGGTCGGCCTGATCCGCGACTCGGCGAACGCCAGGTCCTCCGGCACGGACGGGTTGAGGTGGTGGCACACCATCAGCATGTCGAGGTGTTCTTCGAGCGTGTTGACGGTGTGCGGGCGCGTCGGGTTCGTCGACGACGGCAGCACGTTCGGCAGCGAGACCACGCGGATGATGTCCGGCGCGTGCCCGCCACCGGCGCCCTCGGAGTGGTAGGCGTTGATCGACCGGCCACCGATGGCGTCCACAGTGGACTCCAGGAAGCCGGCCTCGTTCAGCGTGTCCGTGTGGATCGCGACCTGGACGCCGGACTCGTCCGCGATGCGCAGGCAGGCGTCGATCGCGGCGGGGGTGGTGCCCCAGTCCTCGTGCAGCTTGAACCCGCCGGCACCGCCTGCCAACTGCTCGCGCAGGCCCTCCTCGGAGACCGTGTTCCCCTTGCCCAGCAACAGGACGTTGATCGGCATGTGGTCCATCGACGTCAGCATGCGGTCGAGGTACCAGGCTCCGGGCGTGACGGTGGTGGCCTTCGTGCCCTCCGCCGGACCGGTGCCGCCGCCGATCAGCGTCGTCAGCCCGGACGCCAGCGCCTCGTCCACGATCTGCGGGCAGATGAAGTGGACGTGGCAGTCGATGCCGCCCGCGGTGAGGATCTTCCCGTTGCCGGACAGGATCTCCGTGGACGGGCCGATCACCAGCGCCGGGTGCACGCCGTCCATCGTGTCCGGGTTGCCCGCCTTGCCGATCGCGATGATCCGGCCGTCCCGCACGCCGACGTCGGCCTTGACGACACCCCAGTGGTCGAGGACCACCGCACCGGTGATGACCAGGTCGGGAGCACCCTCGGCGCGGGTCGCGACGCCCTGTCCCATCGACTCGCGGACCACCTTGCCGCCGCCGAAGATCACCTCGTCGCCCGAGCCCGCACCACGTGAACGGTCCTCGGTGACCTCGATGAACAGGTCGGTGTCGGCGAGCCGGATGCGGTCACCGGCCGTCGGCCCGAGCAGCTCGGCGTAACGCTCGCGGTCGATCATCGCTGCAACCCCCGGACGATCCTCAAACCTGCCAGCGGAACCAGCGTGACCTCGCGCTCGACACCGGGCTCGAACCGCACGGCAGTCCCCGCCGGGATGTCGAGCCGGTAGCCGAACGCGGCCTCCCGGTCGAAGGACAGCCCCGTGTTGACCGAGGCGAAGTGGAAGTGCGACCCGACCTGGACGGGCCGGTCGGCGACGTTCACGACGACCATCGTCACGCGCGGCCGGCCGGGGTTGAGCTCGACGGGCTCGGAGCCGACGAGCACCTCACCCGGCGCCGGACCGGCCGAGGGCGCGATCGGGTGGTGCACGGTGACGAGCTTCGTGCCGTCCGGGAACGTCGCCTCCGCCTGCACCGAGTCGATCATCTCCGGGACGCCGCGCATGACCTGTTCCGGCGCGAGCACGGTCCGCCCGCTCTCCATGAGCTCGCTGACGGTGCGGCCGTCCCGCGCGCCCTCGAGCACGTGGTCGGTGATCAACGCGACCGCCTCGGGGTAGTTGAGCAGCACTCCGCGTTCGAGTCTCCGCCGCGCCACGTCGGCAGCGACGTGCACGAGGAGCTTGTCCCGTTCATGCGGCGTCAGATGCACTCCGCCGTTCTAACACGCGAAAGCGCGCTATCGCGGAGTGGAAACACGGCCGAAACACGACCGCGTGTCCACCGACCGGTTGACAGCCGGAGTCAGCGGTGCGGTCGTCCCTGGCAAGCCCTTCGGAAACGCAGGATTCATCCCATGAACGCGATCCGAGTGAGGGGCCTGCAGAAGGCCTATAAGGGCCACCAGGCGGTGGCGGGGGTGGACCTCGACATCGCCCGCGGTGAGGTGTTCGCCGTCCTCGGCCCGAACGGTGCGGGCAAGACCACGAGCGTCGAGATCCTGGAGGGGCACCGCGACCGCGACGCCGGCGAGGTCAGCGTGCTCGGCACCGACCCGGCCAAGGCGGGCAGGGAGTGGCGCGCGAAGCTCGGGATCGTCCTGCAGAGCGCGACCGACGCCGCGAACCTCACGGTCCGCGAGGCCGTGCACCACTACGCCAAGTACTACGCGGACCCGCGTGATCCGGAGGAGGTCATCGACCTCGTCGGGCTCACCGAGAAGGCCAAGTCCCGCGGCGGCACGCTCTCCGGTGGCCAGCGGCGCCGCCTCGACGTGGCGCTCGGCATCATCGGCCGCCCGGAACTGATGTTCCTGGACGAGCCGACCACCGGCTTCGACCCCGAGGCGCGCCGCCAGTTCTGGAACCTCATCAAGCGGCTGGCCGCCGAGGGCACCACGATCCTGCTGACCACGCACTACCTGGACGAGGCGGAGGCGCTCGCGGACCGCGTGGCGGTGCTCGCGGGCGGCCGGGTCGTCGCTGAGGGCACGCCGCAGACGCTCGGCGGCCGGGCACACGCCGACGCGGCCGTGCGCTGGCTGTCCGACCGGGGCTACCAGGAGATCCGCACCTCCGAGCCCACCAAGACGATCGCCGAGCTGTCGAGGCACGGCGAGCTCGCCGAACTCACCGTCACCCGCCCGTCGCTGGAAGACGTCTACCTGGAGCTGATCGCGTGACCACCGCAACGTTGCCCGGAACCCTGTCGCTCGGTCTCTCGAGGGGTGCGACCGAGCTGCGGGAGTTCTTCCGGCAGAAGGAGAACCTCATCTTCACGGTGTCGTTGCCCGCGCTGCTGATGCTGCTGCTGGGCACCGTCTACGTGAAGGAACCCGCCGCCGCGCAGATGTTCGCGGCCAGCATGATCGGCGCCGGCATCATCTCGACGTCGTTCGTCGGACTGGGCATGAGCGTCGTGGCCGACCGCGAGGACGGCACGCTGAAGCGCCTGCGCGGCACACCGATGCCGTTCACGTCCTACTTCATCGGCAAGATCATCTTGGTCTTCGTGTCGAGCCTGGTCGAGGCCGTGCTGCTGATGGTCGTCGCCGTGCTGCGGTTCGACGTGGAGCTGCCCTCGACCGCCGGGAAGTGGCTGACCTTCGGGTGGGTCTTCGCGCTCGGCGTGATCTCGTGCTCGCTGATCGGCGTCGCGCTGAGCTCGATCGCGAAGTCCACCCGCAGCGCGGCGGGCGTGCTGAACCTGCCGTACATCGTGCTGCAGTTCCTCAGCGGCGTGTTCATCATGCAGATGGCGCTGCCCGAGTCGCTGCGCACGGTGGGTTCGTTCTTCCCGCTCAAGTGGGTGTGTCAGGGTTTCCGCTCGGTGTTCGCACTGAACGACGACTACGCGGTCATGGAGGCGGCGGGATCATGGGAGCTGGGCAAGATCGCGCTGGTGCTGGGAGCGTGGACGATCGTGGGCCTGGTTCTCGTGAGCAGGACTTTCAAGTGGAGCAACACCAGTCGCTGATCACCTGGTACGTGCTCTTCGCGATCACCCAGGCCACCGCGCTCGTGCTGATCCTGATCGACGACAACACGCTCGCCGACCGGCTGTCTGCGGCGGGGTTGTTGTCCCTGAACGGCGTGTGGTTCCTGCTCTACGGCAAGAAGCTGGTCAAGCGCGGGCACGACGACTGGCACGGCTTGATCTACGCGGCCGGTTCGCTCGCCACGTTCGCCCCGGCGGTCTGGTTCAGCGGCAACGCGACCTTCGCCCTGTTCGGCCTGGTCCCTCAGATCTACATGGTGCTGCCGGTCGCGTGGGCGTTCTGGCCGATGGCGCTGTTCGTGTTCACGCCGCAGATCCTGACCTGGGCCGCCGGTGCCGTGCCGGCACTGCCCTGGCCGGCCGCCCTGCTGATCATCGCGTTCTCCCAGGCGTTCGGCTGG
This sequence comes from Lentzea californiensis, assembly GCF_024648825.1. Lineage (GTDB taxonomy): Bacteria > Actinomycetota > Actinomycetes > Mycobacteriales > Pseudonocardiaceae > Lentzea > Lentzea californiensis. Next base: position 1,586,484 of record NZ_JANBBE010000001.1, on the reverse strand, counting down.
GCGATCAGCCGCATGTCCGAGCAGAGCAGGCAACGCGCCGAGCTGCTCAACCGGATCGAGGCGCTCACCATCGAGGCCGAACGGGCCCGGTGGGCCGGCGAGATCCACGACACGCTGGCGCAGGGCTTCACGTCGATCATCACGCTGCTGCAGGGCGCGCAGCCGAACGTCGAGCTGGCGTTGCAGACCGCGCGGGAGAACCTGCGCGAGGCACGGGCCCTGGTCGCGTCCAACGCACCGTCGCCTTTGGACGGTTCGTCGCTGGAGGAGGCGTTGCGGCGGCTGGTGAACGGCGTGGAGCTGGAGTCCTCCTTCCGGGTCATCGGCGATCCGGTGGGGCTGCAGACCTCGGCCGAGGTGGTGCTGCTGCGGACCGTTCAGGAGGCGCTGACCAACGTGGCCAGGCACTCCGGGGCGTCACGGGTCGATGTCGTGATGAGGTTCGACCAGGACGGTGTCTCGCTGGAGGTGCGCGACGACGGCCGCGGGTTCGGCGACGCGCCGGAGGGCTTCGGCCTGCGGGGCATGCGCGCACGGCTGGAACAGGTGGGTGGGACGCTCTCGCTGTCCTCGGACGAGGGAGCGTCAGTGCTGGTGGAGGTGCCGCTGTGATCAGGATCCTGCTGGTGGACGACCACCCCGTGGTGCGTCAGGGCTTGAAGGGCATGCTCGTCGCGGACGACCTCGAGGTCGTCGGCGACGCGGGCTCGGGCAAGGAAGGCATTGAGAAGGCCGCGCTGTTGAAGCCGGACGTCGTGCTGATGGACCTGCGGATGCCCGAAATGGACGGTGTGGCCGCGACCGCGAAGATCGCCGGGACCGGGCCGCGCGTCCTGGTGCTCACCACGTACGAGACGGATTCGGACATCCTTCGCGCGGTCGAGGCCGGCGCGTCCGGCTACCTGCTCAAGGACTCGACGACCGAGGACCTCATCGCGGCCATCCGGGCAGCGGCGCGGGGTGAGACCGTGCTGGCGCCGTCGATGGTCGCGAAGGTCGTCGGGCAGGTCCGCACCCCGCCTCTATCGGCACGCGAGGCCGAGGTGCTGAAGTGGGTCGCCAAGGGGATGTCCAACGTCGAGATCGGCCGGACGCTGTTCATCTCGGAGGCGACCGTGAAGACGCATCTGCTGCGGGTGTTCAACAAGCTGGGCGTCTCGGACCGCACGGCCGCGGTCACCACAGCCCTGGATCGAGGCATGTTGCAGTGACGCAGGACACCCGGTTGACACCTCCCGGCTACCCTCCTGCAACACTGTGAACTCCGGCAACGGCGCCGGTCAGGTCCCTGAAGCTCGTCAATCGCCCCGGAGGCGTGACCACATGACCCAGACCGCCGATCCGACCTCGTTGGTGCTTCCCGCCGAGCTCAAGCCGTCTGACGGCCGCTTCGGCTGTGGACCGTCCAAGGTGCGTCCCGAGGCCGTCGCGGCCCTCGCTTCCGAGGGTGCGGCACTGCTCGGCACGTCCCACCGGCAGAAGCCCGTCAAGAACCTCGTCGGCCGCGTCCGCTCCGGACTGCGCGACCTGTTCCAGCTGCCGGACGGCTACGAGGTCGTGCTCGGCAACGGTGGCACCACGGCGTTCTGGGACGCGGCGTCGTTCGGACTGGTCCGCGAGACCGCGCAGCACTTCACCAACGGTGAGTTCTCCTCCAAGTTCGCGAAGGTCACGCAGACCGCGCCGTTCCTGAAGGACTCGCTGGTCACCAAGGCCGAGCCGGGCACCTCGCCCGAGCTCTTCTACGCCGAGGGCGCCGACCTGGTCGGCTGGGCGCAGAACGAGACCTCGACCGGTGTCGCGATGCCCGTCACGCGCATCGAGGGCTCCGGCGACGCGCTGATCGCGATCGACGCGACGTCCGGTGCCGGTGGCCTGCCGGTCAAGGCCGAGGACTTCGACGTCTACTACTTCGCGCCGCAGAAGTCGTTCGCCTCGGACGGCGGCCTGTGGCTCGCGCTGATGTCGCCGGCCGCTCTCGCCCGCGTCGAGGAGCTCAAGGACCGCTGGGTGCCGGAGTTCCTGTCGCTGCCGACCGCGCTCGACAACTCCACCAAGGACCAGACGTACAACACGCCGTCGGTCGCCACGCTCTTCCTGCTGGCGCACCAGATCGACTGGATCAACGGCAACGGCGGCCTCGACTGGTCGGTCGCGCGCACGAAGGACAGCAGCGACCGCCTGTACTCCTGGGCCGAGAAGACCGCGTACACCACGCCGTACGTCGAGAAGGCCGCTGACCGCTCGCAGGTCGTCGGCACGATCAACTTCTCCGACGAGGTCGACGCCGCCGTCGTGGCGAAGGTGCTGCGCGCCAACGGCATCGTGGACGTCGAGCCGTACCGCAAGCTCGGCAAGAACCAGCTGCGCGTCGCGATGTTCCCGGCCATCGAGCCGAACGACGTCACGATCCTGACCGAGGCGATCGACTGGGTCGTCGGCCAGCTCTGAAGTTCCTGAAGTAGCAGCCTGGGGTGCACCGACTCGCTTGCCGGTGCACCCCAGGGCTTTTTCAGGCAAGCGCCTCCGTGGGCGACTGGCGTGCCGCCCGCACCGCGGGATAGACGCCGGCGATGGCGCCGATGAGGACCGCCGAGCCCACTCCCCCGAGCAGGGCCGGCCACGGCAGTGCCGCAGGCCATTGCTGACTGATCGAATATCCGGCCGTGACCGCGATTCCCACGATCACGCCGACCAGTCCGCCGAGGCCCGACAGCAGCACCGACTCGGTCAGGAACTGCCACCGGATCTGCCGCCGGGTCGCCCCGAGCGCCCGCCGCAGACCGATCTCCCTGCGCCGTTCCAGCACCGAGATCACCATCGTGTTCGCCACGCCGACGCCACCCACCAACAACGCGACCCCGCCCAGGCCCAGGAACAGCGCGTTGTAGGAACTCTCGGCCAGCTGCTGCGCTTCCAGCGCCTCGGACGGCCGCGAAACCTTGACCTCGTTGGACTTCTGCGGGTTCAGCGTCGGCCCGAGCAGGTTGCGGACGTTGTCCACCTGGTCCGGGGACGTGCGCACGTAGACCGTGTTCGCGTGGCCCTCGAACCCGAACGCCTCCTTGGCCGCCTCCCAGCCGATCAGCGCCGACCTGTCGATCTCCGGCGAGAGCGGCAACGGCCCGAGGATGCCGACGACGGTGAACCACTGCCCGTCGAGCCACAGCTGCACACCGGGCTCGTCCACGCCCAGACGTGAGGCCGCGGTGCCCCCGAGCACCACCGACTTCTCGCCCGGCGACAGCCACCGGCCCTTGCGGACCTCGGCGCCCAGCACCTTCAGCAGGTCCTTCTCCGCCGCCTGCACCTGCAGCCCGAGCGTGTCGCTCGCCGGCACGAGGTCGTTCTTGCGGACGCTCGCGGAGAGCTTGCCGGTGGCACTGGCCGCCGACACCGCGCCGATCCGCTTGGCCATCGGCACCGCCGTCTCCGGCAGCTTCGCGTCCTGGCCGAAGAAGTCCTGGCCGGGCGCGGCCGTCAGGAGGTTGGTGCCCAGCTTGGACATCTTCTCGTTCAGCGCCGCCGCGCTGGAGGCCGGGATGCCGACCACCGCGACCACGGCGGCGATGCCGATCGCGATGCCCAGGGCGGACAACACCGCGCGGATCGGGCGGGTCCGCATGCCGAAGAAGCCGAGGCGAAGGAGGTCGATCACAATGCCCTCCCACCGAAAGCCCGCGTCCAACCAGTCATGGCGTTCCCGGTTGGTTGTTCTTCGTGCGAACGGCGTACAAACGCCGGGCCTACCCGACCCCTGAACAAGCTGCGGTGCTGTCGCGCACCCTCGGGTGCGTGCGTCTGGTGTGGAACAAGGCATTGGGCGAACGGACTCGCCGCTATCGCACCGAAAACGCACCCACGTCGTACAGAGAGACAAGCGCCACGCTGACCACGTGGAGGCGGGGTGAGGAACTCACGTTCCTGTCGGAGGTGTCTTGTGTGCCGTTGCAGCAAACGTTGCGGCACCAACAGGCGGCGTTCCAGAACTTTTTCTCCGGACGTACTCGCTATCCGAGGTTCAAATCGCGGACGGCCCGTCAGAGCGCGCATTACACCCGATCGGCGTTCCGGATGCGCGACGGTTCGCTCATCCTGGCCAAGACGAGCGCGCCACTGCGGTTCATCTGGTCCTTCGACCACATCGACGTCACCGAACTGAATCCAACGATGGTGATGGTGTCCCGCGAGCCTGATGGCCGCTGGTACGTGAGCTTCGCCGTGGACGCTCCCAAGCCTGCTGTCCCTCCACCCACGAACCGCGCGATCGGGCTCGACCTCGGACTGGCGACCTTCCTGACGACCAGTGACGGCATCCAGATCGCCAATCCGCGAAACTCGGCCCGCAAAGCCAGAAGTCTTGCCCGCTACCAGCGCAGACTTGCTCGGTGTCAACGCGGCAGCAACAACCGGCACAAAGCCAAGGCCAAGGTCGCTCGTACTCATCGCAAGGTACGCAACGCGCGGCAGGACTTCCTGCATCGCACCAGCACCGCGTTGGTGCGGTCGGCAGACCTGATCGCGATCGAAGACCTCAACGTCTCTGGCATGGTCCGCAACCGTCGGCTCTCCCGTGCCATCTCCGATGCCGGTTGGGGCGAGTTCCGGCGGCAGCTGGAGTACGAGTGCGAACGAGCCGGTCGTTCGCTGGTCGCGGTCGACCGCTGGTACCCCTCCAGCAAGACCTGCTCGAACTGCGGGTACCTGCTCGCCGAGGTGAAGCTTTCCGCCCGGCACTGGACGTGTCCGAGCTGCCGCACCCGGCACGACCGGGACTTCAACGCGGCGAAGAACATCCTTGCGGCTGGTCGAGTCGTAGCCCGAGACGCCTCGGGCGATGCCTGCGGAGCTGATGTCAGACGGCAAGGGTCACCCTTTCCGCGATCGGTGATGAAACAGGAAGCGCGCGCCCGAAGTTTCGGTTCGTGAGCGAAGTCAAACGATCACTCCGTCGCGGACCTCGACGCGGCGCGGCGCCCACGCCGCGATGTCCCGGTCGTGCGTGATCATCACGATCGTCGTGCCGTCGGAGTTGAGGCTCTCCAGCAACTCCAGCACGCCCGCGCCGTTCTTCGTGTCCAGGTTCCCGGTCGGCTCGTCGGCCAGCAGGATCCCCGGCGTGTTCACCACGGCCCGCGCGATCGCGACCCGCTGACGTTCACCGCCGGACAGCTCGTGCGGCTTGTGCAGCGCACGGTGGATCAATCCGACCCTGTCCAAGGCGGACATGGCCATGGACCGTCTCTTCGAGCGCGGCACACCGGCGTAGACGAGGCCAGATGCCACGTTCTCGATCGCGGACAGCCCGTCGGTGAGGAAGAACTGCTGGAACACGAACCCGATGGTGCGCGCCCGCAGCGCCGACAAGGCGTTGTCCGACAGGGTGGAGATGTCGTTTCCGTCGATCTCCACCTTGCCCGTCGTCGGCTTGTCGAGCGTGCCCATCAGGTGCAGCAGCGTCGACTTCCCCGAGCCGGACGGTCCCACGATCGCGAGCATCTCCCCGCCCCCGACGGTCAGGGAGACGTCGCGCAACGCCTGCACACCACCGGGATACGTCCGGCTCGCGTGGTCGACGGTGATCACTCGGTGGTCACCACCTTCATGCCCTCGCGCAGGCCCTCGCCCTGCACCTCGACCTCGCCCTTGGCGAAGATGCCGACGGTGACCGGGATGGTCCTGCCGTCGTCGGTGACCACGCCGTAGCCGCCCTCGTTGAGCGCGAGGAGTGCGCCGATCGGGACCGCGAGCACGTTCTGCTTCTTCGACACCGTGAACAACGCGGTGACGTTGCCGCTCTCGATGCCCTCGGCGGCCTTGGGGTCGTCGACGGAGATCGTGAGGACGAGCTTCGGCTTCTGGCCCTGGTTCGGGTCGCCGGGGTTGCGGGTGACGCCGGTGATGGTGCCGGTCGTCGGCTTGCCGCCGGTGATCGACAGCTCGACCTTCTCGCCCTGCTTGGCGAGGCGCTGCTTGGACTGTTCCAACTCGACGGTCACCGCGCGTTCGGTGCCGGTGACCTTCATGACGTCGCCGCCGGCGGGTGCGCCGAGCTGGGCTGACAGGGACGAGACGCGGATCGCCCCTGGCTGGACGACCACGTCACCGGAGCCGAGTTTTCCGTTCTGCTCCAGGCCGTTGGCCTTCTGCCACTTCTTCAGCGCGGAGGCCGTGTACGAGGTGAACTTCTCGTCGGGGGCGCCGAAGTCCTTGTACCCGAGTGCGGCGAGGTTCTCCTCCACCACCTTGACGTCGGGTCCGTTCGGCATGCCCGCTTCGAGATCGCGGTAGAGCGGCATCGTGCCGTAGAACAGCGGCACCGGTTCGGCGTCCGACCAGAACACCGGTTTGCCCTGGTCGATGACGGCGCCCTGGTCCGGCAGCCCGGTGACGGTGCCGCCTTTCCGGCTGGACAGGGCTCGTTCCGCGCCGAAGCCGAGCTGGCCGGTCACCGACTGCTGGTCGGCCAGGTTCGTCTTCTTGACCTGCGTGGTCTTCGACGGGTCGTTCTGCAGCGGCGCGGCGTTGGCCTGGTTGGACGCGATCCTCGTGAGCACCACGACCCCGCCCGTGCCGAGCACCACCGCGGCGACGAGCACGGCGATGAGGAGCTTCCTGTTCACCTGGCGCTTCATCCGACGGGCCTCGCAGCGACCATGCCTTCACCGAGGCCGCAGTCCTTCATGTCCTGCTTGACCTTGTCGTCGTCGAAGTTCGGGAGCTCCCTGGCCTCGGCCGTGCCGCCACCCTCGAACGACGGGTCGGGCCAGTCGTGTCCCTTGTCGCGCATGCACTTCGCCTGCTGGCGCATCTTGTCCTGCTGCTCCGGCGACGGTGGCTTCATCTCGCCGCCGTTGGGCAGGTGCTCCTTGCAGGCCTCGTGGGCGGTCTTCATCTTGTCCTCGTCGATGGACGAGGCGTCGCCACCGGGCATCGCCTCGATCATCACGCCGCCACCGTCCTCGCTGGTCTTCGGGTCCGGCATGTCGACGCCGTTCTCCCGCATGCACTGGGCGAACTTGACCATGTCGCCCTTCTCGTCCTTCTGAGCGGCAGGCTGCTCTTTCGACCCGCAGGCGGTGAGCGCCAGGAGCAGGCCCAGCAACACTGCGATGGTGGATTTCATGGGGACAGGTCTACGGAGGGCGTCATTCGGCGGCGTTAAGCGAAAGGCCTTATCCGGCGCTTATGCCCGTTGCGCGGAAAATAGCGTCATGCGTGTGCTGGTGGTCGAGGACGAACAGCTGCTCGCGGACACGATCGCCGAGGGGTTGCGCAGGTTCTCGATGGCGGTCGACGTCTGTTACGACGGCGAAGCGGCGTTGGAACGGGTGGGGGTGCATGCGTACGACGTCGTGGTGCTCGACCGCGATCTGCCTCTCGTGCACGGTGACGAGGTGTGCAAGGCGGTGCACGCGACCGGGGGTGAGGCGCGGGTGCTGATGCTGACGGCGGCGGCCGAAGTGGACGACCGGGTGGCCGGACTCGGGCTCGGCGCCGACGACTACCTGACCAAGCCGTTCGCGTTCGCCGAGCTCGTGGCCCGCGTGCAGGCGCTGGGCCGCCGGGCCCGTCCGGCCTTGCCGCCGGTGCTGGTGCGGGCGGGCGTGACGCTGGACCTGCCGCGCCACCAGGCGATGCGTGACGGGACGTTCCTGCCTCTCTCGCCGAAGGAGTTCGCCGTGCTGGAGGTGCTGATGCGGGCGGAGGGCAACGTGGTGAGTCCCGAGGAGCTGCTGGAGAAGGCCTGGGACGAGCACGCGGACCCGTTCACCAACGCCGTGCGGGTGGCGGTGATGACGCTGCGCCGCAAGCTGGGCGCGCCGCAGGTCATCCAGACCGTGCCCGGCGCCGGTTACCGGTTCGGCTCATGACGCTGCGGACCAGGCTGACGGCCTGGTACGCCGGGGTGTTCCTGATCGCGGGCATCGCGCTGGTCGGGCTCAACTACTGGCTCCTCGCCGACTGGACGCCGCTGGAAGGCGGGGTGGCGGCGCGGGCGATCCCCGCGGAGACGATGGAGGTGTACGGGCGCTACCCGGCGCTCGAAGCGGCCCAGCTTCCCGCCGACACCCTCGTGTTCACCGCCGACCAGGTCAAGGCGAACACGATGGAGACGGTCCTGTGGCAGTCGATCATCGCGTTGCTGGTGGCCGCGGTGATCGCCGTGTGGCTCGGCTGGGTCGTGGCCGGACGGGTGCTGGCGCCGTTGCACTCGATCACGTCGACAGCGCACCGGCTGGAGGCCGAGCGGCTGGACCAGCGCATAGAGCTGGACGGGCCGCCGGACGAGCTGAAGGAGCTCGCGGACACCTTCGACGGGATGCTCGACCGGCTCGCGTCGTCGTTCGACAGCCAGAAGCGGTTCGTCGCGAACGCCTCGCACGAGCTGCGCACGCCGCTGGCCGTGCAGCGGACGTTGATCGAGGTGGCGCTGGCCGCACCGGACGCGAACGACGACATGCGCCGTCTCGGCACGCACCTGCTCGACACCAACGAGCGGAGCGAGAAGCTCATCGACGGGCTGTTGCTGCTCGCTCGCAGTGACCGCGGCCTCGCCACGCGTGAGCTGGTGTGGCTGGACGAGGTGATCGACGACGAAATCGAGTCCTGCGCGGCTTTGGCTTCGGAGAAAAAGGTCACGTTTGCGGTTCGGACTCGCAGGTATCTGGTCGACGGTGACCCGGTCCTACTTGCGCAGCTCGTCGGCAACCTGTTGCGCAACGCCGTCCTCTACAACGAGCCGGGCGGTTCCGTGTCGGTGGAGCTTGATCGAGAACTGGTCGTCACCAACACCGGTCCCACCGTGCCTGCCCAGGCAGTACCCGGATTGTTCGAGCCGTTCCGCCGGCTCCGGGACCGCACCGGGACCGCCGGGTCCGGCCTCGGACTGTCGATCGTGCAGTCCGTGGCGAGGGCGCACCAGGGCGCGGCGAAGGCTCGTCCGAACGGGGGAGGAGGTCTCGTGGTCCAGGTGAACCTTCCGGAAACGGGAGTGCGGCAACCCTCGTGAACTGGCAAGATCACGTATAGATATCGGCGAGTCTCCCACTCATCGGGGGCTCGTTGTCCTAACGTTGTCTGCTGGCGAGGTGCGAATTCAGGGAGGCCACGATGCGAGCGCTGCGAGTCATCGGGCTCGACGAGGACGGCAAGTCCGTCATCCTCGAGGACCCCGAACACCGCGGCGAGCGCTTCACGCTCCCCGCGGACGAGCGTCTTCGGGCGGCCCTGCGCGGTGATCTGGCGCGCCTCGGCCAGATGCAGATCGAGTCCGGCGAGGCCCAGATGCGGCCCCGGGAGATCCAGGCCCGCATCCGTTCCGGCGAGTCGATCGACCAGGTCGCTGCCGCCTCCGGCATGCCGGCCAACCGCATCGAGCGCTTCGCCTACCCCGTTCTGCTGGAGCGTTCGCGCACGGCCGACATGGCCCAGCGCGCGCACCCGGTCCGCGAGGACGGCCCGGACGTGCAGACGCTCGGCGAGGTCGTCGCGCACTCGTTCGGCCAGCGCGGCCACGACCTGTCCGACACCAGCTGGGACTCGTGGAAGGGCGACGACGGTCGCTGGATCGTGCAGCTGCACTGGAAGACCGGGCGCTCGGACAACCGCGCGCACTGGGCGTTCCACCCCGGTGCGCAGGGCGGCACGGTCACGGCGCTCGACGACGTCGCCGTCGACCTGATGGACCCGAACCCGAACCGGACGCTGCGCACGGTGCGCCCGGTGACGCAGCTCGCGCGGCAGGCACTGGAGGCGACTCCGGTCATCCCGCCGATCCTGCTCGACGACGAAGAACTGCAGGTCCCGGCTCAGGCGACTGCCCCCGTGGCGGCTCCGGTTGCGGCTCCGGCCGTGGCCGAGCCGGCTCAGGAGAAGCTCCCCGAGCCGGAGCCCGCCCCTGCTCCCGCACCGCCGGTGAAGGAGCAGGAACCCGTGGCCGAGAAGCCGGTCCGCAAGGACCCTCCCCCGAAGAGGGGGAAGAAGAACCACCCCATCGTTCCTTCGTGGGAGGACGTTTTACTGGGCGTGCGGTCGAACCGCTGAGTGAGACGCTGCCGTCATGGGACGTCGTGTCGCGCTGGCTGCCGGAGTGGGTGCACTCCTCGGGCTGGCCTGGTGGGGAATGTTCGAGCTCCTCGCTTCGGGTGCTGTCTGCTCGAAGGACGACTGGGGCTGCCTCCAGGCGTTCGTGATCGCCGCACCGGTGTTCGCGGTGCTCGGAGCGGTCGTGGGTGGTTTCGCACTGCGTGCGCTGAGCGTGTCGCGGGCATGGCTGGTCGCCGTGCCCGCGACCCTCATGGCCGTGGTGGCGATGGTGTTGTTGCTGGGCATGACTTTTCTGGCCTTCGCGGTGTTCGCCGCGCTGTACGCGTTGATCGCCGTGCTCACGGGTGCGCGTCGTGAAGGTGCTGTGGAAAGTTCGTGAAGATCAGGCCGGTCGCGGCCTTGATCGGGTAGCTCTTGACGCATGTTGTCGCGCACTGTTCTCGGGGCCGTCATCGGAGCGGTGGCGGGCTTCGGGTTCCTGTCGACCATGACCCTGACGGGCCGGTACTGCACCTTTGGCTCGGGCCGCCCCCTGTGCGGTCACCTCCCGCTGCTGATCCCGCTCCAGTTCCTGTTCTGGGTGGCTGCGGCCGGGATGCTCGTCGTGGCCGGCTTCCGCCTCCTGCGGCAGCGACGCGGGTGGTGGGCGGCGGGGGCCGCCGCCGTGCTGTGGGTCGCGCTGGTCGCGGCGACCCTCTACGTGATCTACGAACACGCCGACCTGTACCAGGCGGAACGCGGTCCCGTCATCACGACGGCGGCGGTGGTCGCGGCGTGCGCCGCCTACGCGGTCGCCGCGCTGGCGGTGGGGCGGGCGCAGCGTTGCTGACGCGGGCGCTGATCGGTGCCTTCGCCGGCGCGGTCGCCGGTATCGCGGGTTACCTGGGCTGGTCGTGGGTGATCCCTGTGGAGTGCCCCGAACTGGGCGGCCGGATCTGCGACGAGTGGTACAGCGTCGCGACGTTCTTCCTGCCCGTGTGCTGGGCCGTCGTGGCGGGGCTGGTCCTGGCGGCGGTGCTCGCGTTGTTCGCACTTCCTCGCGCTTGGTCCGCGTCCGGGCTCGGATGCGCCTTCTGGCCGGTCCTGTGGGTGGCGGGCGCCGTGGTCGACGTCGCGAACATGCAACTCGTCGTGTCCGCCGTGCCGGTCGTGGCGTTCGCGCTGGCAGGCGCGGTCACCGGCCGTTCAGCCCCTGGTGAGGCGACCGCCCGACCGTCATGATCTACCCATGAGGAAGCTCCCGGCGATGCCGGTCGCGGCGATCGTCGGGGCGTTGTGCGGAGCCGGATGGTTCTTCTCGGTCAAGTCGGCCTTCGACCTGCCGTGCAACGGCACCGGGTTGTCGTGCACTTTCTTCGTGCTGCTCTGCGTGGCCCCGGCGCTGCTGATTTACTGGGTGGTCGTGGCGTGGGGGCTGCTGCGGCTCGCGCGGTACTCGCCCGCCTGGCCGACGGTTCTCGCGGGGACGTCGATCGCAATCGCGCTGGCTTGGACACTCGTTTTCGTGATGTCCCTGCTGTCGCTGTCGCGGTGGTTCAACTTCGTCTTCATACCGTTCTTCGGAGCGGTCGGGTACGCCTTGGCCGCCAAGGCGGCCGGGAATCATCGCGGGCGGCGCGCCGGAACGGAGCACCTCGGGCAGGACGACACGCCGGTTGCGTGGTTCTGCGCATGGCAGTGCGTCCTGCGGATCGTCATGCTCCAGCCATGAGGGTGCTCACGGCGGCGGTGGTGGGGGCGGTGTGCGCGGCCGCGTGGTGGATGTCGTTCATCCCCATCGGTCAGTCCCTGTGCCAGGGCACCAGCGCGATCGGATGTGCGGGTCTCATCTTCCTGTGGGTGGCGCCGATATCGGCGGTCGTGTGGGCGGTCGTGGCGTGGGCGCTGCTGAGGCTCGCCCGGTGGAGGCCCGTCTGGCCGACCGCCGTCCTGGGACCGATGGGCTCGTTCGTGCTGGCGCTGACAGGCGCGCTGACCATCGTGGGGATGCGCGCCCAGCCGCCGGAGATCGTCGGTGTCCTGGTGGTCACGATCTCGGCCGGAGTCGGGTACGCCTTGGCTGCTGCGGTGACCGCTGGTTACGGTGGGCGGCGTGACGGAGCAGAGCACCGCGGGCAAGACGGGTAAGGCAGGACGCCGGCTGTTGTTCCGGGTCGTCCTGTCGATGGCCGTCGGGGCCGGGCTGGTGCTCGGGTGGACGTGGGCGTACGAGTCGGGCTTCCTGAAGTCGTGGCTCGACAGCACGTCGATGTCGACGTTCCTGCTGCTCGTGCTGATCGGGCTGCCGCTCGCGCTCGTGTCGTCGCTGGTGCTGGCCGGGCCGGTGCTGTGGGTCTTCGGGGTGCGGCCGGTGTGGCCGATCATCCTGCTCGGGCCGATCCTGCTGGGTGTCGGGCTCTACTTCAAGGTGCACGAACCCGTCCTCGGGTGGTTCACCAACCGGCACCACGCCGAGGCGTTGCTCGCGGCCGTCGCCTACGGGCTGGTCGGCCTGTTCACCTTCAGGAAGTAGCCGGCACCTCGTCGAGCAGGTGCAGGTCCCAGCCCTCTCGTTCGCACCAGTCCTCCGCGTCCTCGCGGGAGACGAGCGTGGCGTGTCTGGGGCGCTCGCCGGCGAGCCGGTCCCAGCCGTCCGGAGCCAGGACGAAGTTCACTCCGTCGTGTGAGGCGATGAGCCGTCCGTGTGGAAACGCCATCGTCTGCTCGGTTCGCAGAAACCGCGTCATGGTGTTCATCGTGCCCTTGACCTCGACCTAAGTCGAGACAGGAGGCTCCGGTGGGAGAAAAACCGGATGCTGAGTGTCGGTCGTACTTCGTACCGTGGAGACGACCTGGAGGGGGCTCACCGCGTGAGCGATCAACGTAACTCGACGATCAGGACCTTGCGGAGGTTGTGGCCGTACGTGCGGCCGCACCGCGCACGGATGACTGTCGTGCTGTCGGCGACGATGCTCGCGATGCTGTGCGGTCTCGGCATCCCGCTGCTGACGCAGCGCATCGTCGACGGTCCGATTCAGAACAAGCAGACCGGCCCGCTGCCCTGGCTGATCGCCGGGGTGCTGGTGCTCGGCATCGGCGAGGCGGTGCTGTTCTACGTCCGGCGCAAGATCGTCGCCCGGCCCGCGGCCGAGGTCGAGGCGCGTATGCGGTTCGACCTCTACAAGCACCTTCAACGGCTGCCGGTGTCGTTCCACGACCGGTGGCAGTCCGGCCAGTTGCTGTCGCGCGCGACGAACGACCTCACGACCGTGCGGCGGTTCGTGGCGTTCGCGATCGTCTTCCTGATCGTGAACAGCGTGGTCGTGCTGATCGGGCTGGGCATCATCGCCTCGCTCTCGCCGTGGCTGCTGATCGTGTCGCTGTGCGGCGCGCTGCCGTTGATCGTCATCTCGTACTTCTTCGAGGCGAAGTTCAAGGTCGTGGCGCGCAGGGCGCAGGACCAGGCGGGCGACCTGACCACGACGGTCGAGGAGTCGGTGCTCGGCATCCGGGTGCTCAAGGCGTTCGGGCGCGGGCCGGAGCTGTCGAAGCGGTTCCTGGCGCAGGCCCGTGACCTGCGGACGACCGAACTGAACAAGATCTCGATCCTGGCCGCGCTGTGGTCGGTGCTGATCGTGCTGCCGGAGCTGTCGATCGCGGGCATGCTCGCCGTCGGCGCGGTCGGCATCGTGCAGGGCTGGATGACGGTCGGCACGCTGGTCGCCGCGGTCGCGGTGAGCGCTTACCTGCGCTGGCCGGTCGACTCCATCGGCTGGTTGCTGGCGGAGACGAACCAGACCGCCTCGGCGCTGGAACGCTACTGGGAGGTCATCGACTCCCCCGTCGCGATCACCGGTCCCGCCTCGCCCGTGCCGCTGCCCACGCCGCTGCGCGGGCACGTTCGTTTCGAGGGCGTGCGGTTCGCGTTCGACGACGGCCGCGAGGTGCTGTCGGGCGTCGACCTCGACCTGCGTCCCGGTGAGACGGTGGCGCTGGTCGGCGCGACGGGGTCGGGCAAGACGACGCTGACCGCGCTCGTGCCGCGGCTCGCGGACGTGACCGGCGGCCGGATCACCATCGACGGCACCGACGTGCGGGACCTCTCGCTGGAGGACCTGCGGACCGTCGTGGGCATGGCGTTCGAGGAACCGGTGCTGTTCTCCGCGTCGGTGACCGAGAACGTCGGCCTGGGCCTGCCGGACGTCACCGAGACCCAGGTGCGCGAGGCGTTGCGGGTGGCCAAGGCGGAGGAGTTCGTGGAAGCCCTGCCGTGGGGCCTCGCGACCCGGATCGGTGAGCAGGGCCTGTCGCTGTCCGGTGGTCAGCGGCAGCGGCTGGCGCTGGCCCGCGCGGTCGTCGGCAAGCCGGCGGTGCTGGTGCTGGACGACCCGCTGTCCGCGCTGGACGTCCACACCGAGGCCGAGGTGGAGGGCGCGCTGCGGCGCGTGCTGAGCGAGACGACGGCGTTGGTCGTGGCGCACCGGTCGTCGACGGTGCAGCTGGCCGACCGAGTGGCGTTGCTGGTCGACGGCAAGATCGAGGCGATCGGCTCGCACCGGGAGTTGTTGGACACCAACGACGAGTACAAGCGTCTTCTGTCCAGCATGGACGACGAGTTGGTGGAAGAGGAGGTGGCGTCATGAGTGAGGTCGTCGCACCCGTTGCGGCTGAAGAGGAGTGGCGCGGCGTCGCCTCCGAGGACATCGAGGAGATCTCCTACTCGACGGGTCTGCGCCTGCAGGCCCGTTCGCGCCGTCTGCTGGGTTCGTTGCTGCGCCCGCACGTCGCCCGCACGTCGCTGGCGATCGCCGCGGTGGTCACCGGCAACCTGGCGGCACTCGCGGGCCCGCTGCTGATCGCCGCCGCGATCGACCGCGGCATCCCCGCCGCGGTGGGCGGCAGTCCGGCGATCCTGATCTGGTGCGTTGTGGGCTACGGGGTCAGCGCGCTGCTGATGACGTTCCTGCGCTGGGCGTTTCTGCGGGTCTCCGGCCGAGTGGGCCAGGACCTGCTGCTGGACCTGCGCGGCCGGATCTTCCGGCACTCGCAGGGCCTGTCGGTCGGCTTCCACGAGTCGTACACGTCCGGCAAGGTCATCTCCCGGCTGACCAGCGACGTCGACGCGTTGCAGGACCTGCTGGAAGAGGGCCTGGACAGCCTGTTCAACGCCGCGCTGTCGGTCGTGGGCATTGCGGTGATCCTGATCTGGCTCGACGCCCCGCTCGCGTCGGTCGTGATCGCGGGTTTCGTGCCGCTGTACTTCCTGTGGCGCTGGTTCCGCCGGCGCTCGATGGAGGCGTACCGCGGCACGCGCGGTGCGATCGCCAAGATCATCGTGCAGTTCGTGGAGTCCATGAACGGCATCCGCGCGGTGCAGGCGTTCCGGCGCCAGCCCCGCAACGAGCAGATCATGGCGGGCTTCAACGGCCAGTTCCGCGACGCGAACACCGACGCGCTGGGCGTGATGGCCACGTTCGTCTCGACGATCCGCGCGATCGGCAACGTGTCGCTGGCCGTCGTCCTCGCCTGGGGCGCCTACCGGGTGGCGGACGGCGCCATCGAACTGGGCGTGCTGGCGGCGTTCATGCTGTACCTGCGCCGCTTCTACGACCCGTTCGACGAGCTGGCGATGTTCGCGAACTCCTACTCCTCCGCCACCGCCGCCCTGGAGAAGATCTCGGGCGTCCTGGAGGAGAAGCCGTCCGTACCGGAACCGACGTCGCCGGTGGTCATGCCCCACGCACGGGGCGCCGTCCGGTTCGCCGACGTGGAGTTCCAGTACCCCGGCACGTCCCGGCAGGTGCTGCCCCGCTTCTCGCTGGACGTGCCGGCGGGCGAGACCGTGGCCCTGGTGGGCGCGACCGGCGCCGGCAAGACCACGGTGGCGAAGCTCGTAGCCCGCTTCTACGACCCGTCAGAGGGATCCGTGCAGCTCGATGGCACGGACCTGCGCTCGGTGACGGACACGGACCTGCGCCGGGCCGTGGTGATGGTGACGCAGGAGAACTTCCTGTTCTCAGGTTCGGTAGCGGACAACATCGCCCTGGGCCGCCCATCCGCGTCACGGGCGGAGATCGAGGCAGCAGCAGCCGAGGTGGGCGCACACGAGTTCATCGCCGCCCTCCCGGACGGCTACGACACGGACGTCCGCAAACGAGGCGGCCGCCTCTCCGCGGGACAACGCCAGATGGTGGCCTTCGCCCGCGCGTTCCTCGCAGATCCGGCGGTACTGGTCCTGGATGAGGCAACATCATCCCTGGACGTGCCCACCGAACGCGCCGTGCAGGCAGCACTGGAAACAGTGCTGGCGGACCGAACCGCGTTCATCATCGCCCACCGCCTGTCGACGGTCCTGATCGCGGACCGCGTCCTGGTGCTGGATGGTGGCATTGTGGTGGAAGACGGCTCCCCGGAGGAGCTGATCGGTGAGCGGGGCAGGTTCGCCGCCCTGCACACGGCCTGGCGCGACTCGCTCGCGTAGGCCTGCAGGTCGCGTTCGCGCCAATGGGGATCTGGCGCGAACGCGACCTCACGACTCCCCCGCACGCCCCCAGGCAGGCGCACGGCCAGGACGCCGCGCGGCCAGGCATGGCGAACCACCCTGCCGCGCAACGGAATGGCCGGGCTGACGCACCCCTTCCGGCATGTACAGGGCAACGGCGGGGCCAAGCACCCGCGCGCGTAGGGCGATGGCGGAGCCGAGCCACCCTGCCGCCCCAAGGCAAGGGCGGAGCCGAGGTGTCCCTCCTGCGCGCAGGAGGGACGGCGAAGCCGAGCCGCCCGGCCACGTACGCAAGGCGACCTGAGCGCACTGGTGACCGCCCTGCTGGAACGGGAACAGGCCAACGCGAGCCGACCCGCACGCCCCAACCCGCCTCGCCAAACCCCTTATCCGTTCTCCCCACCCTCCCCGTCCGATAGGTTCTGCCCGATAGCCAGACCAAGGAGGGCTCTGTGGAGTTGCGAGTCCGGGACGGCCGTGCCGTGCTCGCCGGAGAAGACGATTCCGGTGAGCGCGAGGTCGACCCGCACAGCCTGCCCCTCGGCGCCGATCTCGCCGAGGCACTGCACGAGTGGGCGAAGGTCGCCGACGCGGTGGTGCGCACCGAGACGCCGTCCGACGGCGTGGCCAGCGCGCTGATCGCACGCAGAGGCAAGCAGCTCGCGGGCAGACTCGCCGCGGTCATGAACTCCCCCGTCAGCTACACCGACCCGGTCAGCGGCGACCTGCTCACCGTGGAGGCGCCCGAGGTGCCGTTCGAGGCCGCGTTCACCGCGGAGCCCGAGGCCGAGCCGGAGCCGACGCCGTGGGGCACCGGGCTCACGGTCAGCGCCATCACGGCCGCGATCGTCACGGTGACCGTCGTGTCGTTGTCACTGGGTCTGGGTGAGACGAGCCGGTGGCTGGCCCTGGTCGCGAACGTCCTGGTGGTCGGTGGCCTGGCGCCGAGCGTCTGGCTGGGGCGCAGCGTGCCGGTGTGGCGCTGGGTCGCGTACGGCGTCGTGACCGGGGTGCTCGTCGCCTGGCTCGCCCTGATCCTGACCCTGCTCTGAAGCTCTAGAGCAGCGCGTGGAACGCCACCGCGCCGGCGGTGGCCACGTTCAGCGAGTCCACGCCCGACGACATCGGGATGCGCACGGCCAGGTCGGCGGCGTCGATGGCCTCGTCGGTGAGGCCGGGGCCCTCCGACCCGAGCAGGACCGCCACGCGCCGGCCTCGCAAACCTGCGTCTGCAAGTTGCAGAGCGGAGGGGCGGGGCGTCAGCGCGGCAACTGTATAACCCTTTTGCCGCAACAGGTTCAGCGCCGCGGGCCACTGATCCGTGGTAGCGAACGGCACGCGCAGCACGTGCCCCATCGAGACGCGCACGCTGCGCCGGTACAGCGGATCGCTGCAACCCGGGCCCAGAACGACGCCGTCCACGCCCAGCGCAGCGGCGTTGCGGAAGATCGAACCGAGGTTCTCGTGGTCGCCCACGCCTTCGAGCACGGCGAGGCGCTGGGCGCCTGAGGCGAGCTCGTCGAACGACACGGCGGGCGCGCGGCCGGCCGCCGCGAGTACACCCCGGTTCAAGTGGAAACCAACGACCGACGCCATAACCTCTGCTGACGTCACGTAGGCGGGAACGTCCAGGTCAGAAAGGTCCAGCGCCTCGATCCTGCGCCGCACCCCGAGCAGCCCGCGCACCGGGTACGGCGATGCCAGCAGACGTTCCACCACGACGACGCCTTCGGCGATGACGAGACCTCGTCCTCCGGGCCGGTCGGGCCTGCGGTCGGCCGTCGACAGGTCGCGGAAGTCGTCCAGCCGGGCATCAGCCGGGTCGTAGATCTCGATCACGTCAGCCACGCCGGAAGTTTCGCATCCGGCGGGATGTGGAACAGGCGAGGTAGTCCGGAGGGCGGAACCGCACACGCCCGACCAGCGGATGATCGCTGGTTGTTACCTCCACGTGACAGAGAGCACCGTTTTGGGCGATGTAAAGGGGGATTCCGCTGTGTCACGTTTGGCGTTCCGCCTGGCCCGCGCCCACCGGCGCCGAGCGAAGGGGTAGCGGCATGGGAAGTGAAGTGTCCAGCCGCACTTTCACCAGAGACGACCGCCAGCGTTATCGGGAGAAGATGCAGCGGAGTCTCGACGCACTGGCCACGATGCTGGCCGAAGACACGTTCTCCTTCCCCCGTCGCCAGATGGGGCTCGAGATCGAGCTGAACCTCGTCGACGACGCGATGCGGCCGGCGATGGCGAACTCGGAGGTCCTCGAGAAGATCGACGATCCCTCCTACACCCTGGAGCTGGGACAGCAGAACCTGGAGATCAACGTCCCCCCGCGAGAGCTCGCCGGGGGTGAGATGCTCGGCCTGGAGGAGGAACTGCGGCAGTCGCTCGACAACGCGGACTCCAAGGCCAACGACGCGGGCGCCAACCTCGCCATGATCGGCCTGCTGCCCACGTTGCGGGAGCGGCACTTCGACCGCAAGTGGCTCTCCGAGGGGCCGCGGTACGCGCTGCTCAACGACACCATCTTCAAGGCCCGCGGCGAGGAGATGGTGCTGCACATGGAGGGCCCGGCGATGCCGGGCAAGGGGCCGGAGAAGCTGCTCAGCTACGCGGACTCGATCCTGCCGGAGGCCGCGTGCACCTCGGTGCAGCTGCACCTGCAGGTCGAGCCGACGCACTTCGCCGCGCACTGGAACGCCGCGCAGTGCCTGGCAGGCGTCCAGGTCGCCATCGCCGCGAACTCGGCTTTCCTGCTGGGCAAGGCGCTCTGGCACGAGACCCGGATCCCGTTGTTCGAGCAGGCCACCGACACCCGCCCGGACGAGCTGAAGAACCAGGGCGTCCGTCCGCGCGTGTGGTTCGGTGAACGGTGGATCACGTCGATCTTCGACCTGTTCGAGGAGAACGTGCGCTACTTCCCCAGCCTGCTGCCCGAAACCGACGACGAGGACCCGTTGGAGGTCCTGGAAGCCGGTGGCGCGCCTCGTCTTTCCGAGCTGCGCCTGCACAACGGCACGATCTGGCGCTGGAACCGCCCGGTCTACGACGTGGTCGACGGCGTGCCGCACCTGCGCGTCGAGAACCGGGTCCTGCCCGCGGGCCCCACGGTGCTCGACACGATGGCGAACGCCGCCTTCTTCTACGGCGCCCAGCGCGCGCTCGCCTCGCAGGAGCGTCCACTGTGGACGCAGATGTCGTTCCAGGCGGCCGAGGAGAACCTCTACACCGGTGCCAGGCACGGCATGCACGCCCAGCTGTACTGGCCGGGCATCGGCTGGATCCCGCCGGACGAGCTCGTGCTGCGCCGGCTCCTGCCGATGGCGCACGAGGGCCTGCGCGACTGCGGTGTCTCCGACGAGGCCCGCGAACGCTACCTCGGCGTGATCGAGCAGCGTTGCCTCGCGCGGCGCACGGGATCGTCGTGGCAGCGGGAAACCGTTGCGCTGCTGGAAGAACGCGGCATGTCGAGGGACGCGGCGCTGTCCGGCATGCTCAAGCGGTACATGGAGTTGATGCACGCGGGCGAGCCCGTGCACACGTGGCACATCGGCTAGGTCGGCGTCACCACGTCGTCAGCTTGCTCCGGAACGCCCGCAGGATGTCGTTGGGCAGGCCCGTCGCCGTGACCGGCCTGCCCTGCACCTCGACGTTCGACTCCGCTCCGACGAAGACGACGACCGACAACCGCGGCGTGTACCCGATCATCCAGGCGTGCCGGACCACGTCCCCGTCTTTCACCTCGACGGGCAGGCACGCCGCCTCCGGGTGGTCGCCGCACAGCGGATCGGCCCGCAGCTCCTCGGTGACCCGTGCCGCGAACTCCTTGCTGCGCCCGGGATCCAGGCCCAGCGCAGGTCTGGACGCGGTCGCCGCCCGGTACAGCGTCTTGCCGCCGGCCTCGGTGACGTGGGTGATGAAGTGCGTGTCGTGGTGCACGCCTTCGGCCGCGAAGGTCGCGTAGGCGGTCGCGACGTCGAGCGGCCTCAGCAGTGCCTCGCCGGTGGCGAGCAGGTCCGTCCTCCTGCCCTCGACCTCCGCGCTCTCCGGCACCCCGGCCGCTCGCATGAGCGCCACCGACCCGAACGGCCGCGTCGCGTCACCGGCCGCCCTGACCACGCCACCGGCGTAGTCCGCGGCGGGGTCCAGTCCCGGCACGTACGCCCGCACGCTGCCGTTGGCCGGGTCGACCGCCGTGATCGACGCCGGACGCGCGGCCGCCAGCTGACGGACCACCTCCGTCGCACCGGCCTGCGCCTTCGAGTCGATCGTCGTGACCACCAGCGCACCGCCCGCGGCGCGGAGATGGTCGAGAGACGTACCGGTCGTCCCGAGTTCCCGCAGCACCTGCTGGACCAGCGGCGTCTCCGGCTGACCGGAACGCCACAGCAGCGAGCCGTCCGAGTGCTGCAGCACGACGTCACCGGCGGCGATGGCCTCCGGTGACGCCTCGGGCCGTTGCCACACAACAGCTCCGACGACCGCCGCGACGAGAACCAGTGCGCCCAGAACAGGCAGGAACCGCTTCATCGAATCCCCCAGCGAGAAACTCCCCCAGGGAATCGAATGTAGCGGTGCCGTCCAGCCCTCAGGCCTGCGCCGCGAACGCCTCCCAGACGGTCTTGGGGAGCACGGCCTGCTCGATCGTCTGCTTCACGTCGAGCGGCACGTGCTGCGCCCGGTTCTGGGTCGTGACCAGCACCGTGATCGCCATCCGGTCCGTGTACCCGGTCGCCCACGCGTGGGACCTCTGCCCGGTCGCGTCCTGCTGGTAGTAGGCGGTGCGGCACACCGCACCGGGGCAGGCCGTGTTCTCCTTCAGCACACCGGTGATCCGCGACGAGACCTCCGCGCTCACCGCGATGTCCGGGTCGAACGCGGGCGTGGTGCTCTCGACCACCTGGTACAGCGGTCTGCTGTTGTCGTCGGTCACCTTGGTGACGAAGTGGGTCCGGTGCTGCACGCCGCCCGCGGCGAACGTCGCGTACACCGTCGTCAGGTCGAGCGGGCGCAGGGACGCCGGGTCCGCGCCGAGCGCGATGTCCGTGTCAGGCGGGTTGCCCTTCTCGCCGACGAGCAGTTTCGTTTCCTTGCCCTCGACGACAACGGATTCCGGCACCCCTGCCTGGCGCGCCGCCGCCTGGACGGCCCGCGACCCGGTCGAGTTGGCGACCAGGTCGAACATGACGACACCACTCGACTTGGCCAGAGCCTCGCGCACGGTGCAGCTCTTGCCGCATCTGCCTCCGTCCCAGACCTCGACTCCGGCGACCCTGCGCTTCGTGCCGTCGAACACGGAGTCCAGCTGCTTGCCCTCCTTCATCCCCGCCACGACGTTGAGCGGGAAGAAGGTGGTCCCCGGCTGCTTGAGCACTCCGCCCGCGTAGTCGGTCGGGTCCGGATCGCCGTCGCGCGTGCCCTCAGAGCCGGGCACGTACGCGCGCACACCACCCGTGGCGGGGTCGACGGCGGTGAGCGAGTAACGAAGCGCGGGTGCTTGAGCCCGCGCGGTCGCGTCTACCGCGGAAGTTGCGGCGACCTGGGCCTTCGGATCGATCGTCGTGACCACCGTGCCGCCGACGCGGCGGAGCTGGTCCCGATCGAGAGAAGCCTGCCGGCTCAACTCGGTCAGCACCTGGGTGACGAGCGGGGGCTCCGGCGTGGTGCTGTCGCTGCTCCACAACGGCGACCCGTCCGCGTACTTGATCGCGAAGTTCTTGAGCGGAGGCGGACTTGCCGCCTCAGGCCGTTGCCGCACCACCACCGCGACAACGGCCCCCACCAACACGAGCGCGCCTAAGACGTAGAGCAGACGTTTCATCGGAAACTCCCCCCAGAGCGTGATCCCTGGGGAACAACCTAGCGGCGGCGACCCGCCTTCAACGGCGCGACGTCCGCACCGTCGTGGGACGTCCGGCACTCGTCGGGCGTCACGGCCTCGACCGCCAGCGTCAGCTCGCCCTTCACGCCGGTGTAGATCGACTCACCGCGCGACGCCAGTGAGGCGTGCACGCGGTTGGAGTCGGTGAAGTCGCGTTCGTCCTTCACGCGTTTCTTGCCGGTCTCCTCGGGCCTCGTCGCGCTGCGGAGGTTGATTTCCAGCCACGCGGCGACCTCGGCCGGCGACGTGAGCACTTCCTCTGGGGTGCGTTCCAGCCGAACCTGCCGAGGAGAGGCGTGGTCGAGCGAAGTGTGCTCCACATAGGCGTGCCAGTGGGTGTTGCGCATCGACCAGGTCTGTTCGACCGGCCAGTCCTCCTCGGTGGTCATGACTCCTATCTTCCACCCTTCACACGCGGAAACGTGAGACGGTCGCGGACGTTGATCTCGTGGTCCACCCGCACGGCCGATGCGAGCCGCCGGTCGTGCGTGACCAGCAACAACGTTCCCTCGTAGTTTTCGAGGGCCTGTTCCAGCTGCTCGATGGCCGGCAGGTCGAGGTGGTTCGTCGGTTCGTCCAGGACCAAACAAGTGGTGCCACGAGCCTGCAACAGGGCCAAGCCCGCTCGGGTGCGTTCGCCCGGTGAGAGCTCCCGCGCCGGCCGCAGCACGGCGTCGGCGCCGAGGCGGAACTTGGCCAGCAGCGTGCGCACCTCGACGTCCGGCAGCCCGGTCGCGTCCGCCACGATCCGCAACGCGCTGTCGTCGCTCGCGAAATCGGCCCGCAGCTGGTCGACCTCGCCGACGACGACACCGGGACCGGTCGAACGATCTCCGTGCGTGAGCGGAATGCGGCCGAGCAGCGCGCCGAGCAGCGTCGACTTGCCGGAGCCGTTGGGCCCGGTGATCCGCCACCGCTCACCGGCGCCGATCGTGAGGTCGATCGGCCCGAGCGTCACGTCGCCGCGGCTGACCACGGCCTGGCGCAGGGTGAACGCGACCGAGCCGCCCCGTCCCGCCGACGGGAGGGTGAGCCGGAGCTGCCACGCCTCGCGCGGTTCCTCGACCTCGTCCATCCTCGCGAGCTGACGGTCCACAACGGACGCTTTGGCGGTCAGGCCCTCCGCGCCGCGTTTGTGGGCGGCACGGATGTTGCGGTCCGGTTCGTCGTTCTGCGTCTTGGCACTCGTCGCCCGGCGCACTCCCTTGCGCGACCACTCCCGCACCTGACGGCTGCGCTGCGTCAGCGAGTCGCGCTTGGTCTCGTACGCCTCGTACTCCTCGTGCGCCCGGCGTTCCGCGTTCGCCTTCTCCTCGACGTAGGCGTCCCAGCCGCCACCGAACACGGTGATCTTGTGGGAGAACTCGTCGAGTTCGGCGATCGCGGTCGTGGTGCGCGCGAGGAACTCCCGGTCGTGGCTGACCAGCACGATCGCACCCTGGTACGCCCTGACGTGGGACTCCAGCAGGTCGAGCCCGGCGGCGTCGAGGTCGTTCGTCGGCTCGTCGAGCAGCAGCACGTCGGCGCGCGTGAGGAGGACGGCGGCGAGCCTGAGCCGCGCCTGCTGGCCACCGGACAACTCGTCCGGCTCGCGGCCGTCGAGCAGGTCGGCCCGCAGCCCGAGGCGTTCGCAGACGACGTCAGCGCGTTCGTCGAAGTCACCGGCACCGATGGCGGTCCAGTGGTCGAACGCGTCGGAGTAGCGCTCACCGCCGCCGTCCGCGAGTGCTTCGGCCTCCCGCTGCAGCCACTGCTCGGCCCGCGCGACGCCGGTGCGGCGGGCGAGGTGGTCGCGCAACGACTCCCCGGCCACGGGGAGGGTCTCCTGCGTCAGGTGCGCGACGGTCCCGGTGCTGGAGACAGATCCGGATTCCGGCAGCAGCTCACCGGCGAGCAGGCGGAGCAACGTGGACTTGCCGACGCCGTTGGGCGCGATCAGGCCGACGCGGTCACCAGGCGAAACATCGAAATCCACCTCCGAGATCACGGTCCTCGGACCGAACGACAGCGAAATTTTCCTGGCTGTCAGCACGGACACGCTTCCGACGGTACGGCCATCCGCAACTGGTTAACTGGTCCTTATTGCTAGTAAGTTGCAAGTACCAAGAGATTGCAGGAGATGTCATGGGCCAGTACGTGCTGCCGGATCTCGACTACGACTACGGCGACCTCGAGCCGGCGATCATCGGTGAGATCAACGAGCTGCACCACGGCAAGCACCACGCGGCCTACGTGAAGGGCGCGAACGACACGCTGGAGCAGATCGAGGAAGCCCGCGACAAGGAGTCCTTCGGCTCCATCGTCGGCCTCGAGACCACGCTGGCGTTCCACCTGGCAGGCCACGCGCTGCACCAGGTGTGGTGGAAGAACCTCTCACCCAACGGCGGTGACAAGCCGGTCGGCGAGCTCGCGGCCGCGATCGACGAGCACTTCGGCTCGTTCGACAAGTTCCGCGGCCAGCTCAACGCCTCCGCGTCCTCGATCCAGGGCTCGGGCTGGGGCATCCTCGCGTGGGAGCCGATCGGGCAGAAGCTGGTCACGCTGCAGCTCAAGGACCACCACTCGAACCTGTCGATCGCGACGACGCCGCTGCTCGCGTTCGACATCTGGGAGCACGCGTACTACCTGCAGTACCGCAACCTGAAGGCCGACTACATCTCAGCGCTGTGGAACGTCGTCAACTGGGACGACGTCAACGCCCGCTTCGAGGCGGCGCGTGCGGGCCAGAACGGCCTGCGGCTCTGACTCGCTGAAGCTTCGGCAGTGGATGCTCCGACAAGCTCCTGCTGCTGAAAACGACGAGGCCCCCCTCTGCCCAGAGGGGGGCCTCGTCCGTTCCCGAACTGACTGCCGCTCCCACCACGAAGCGACGAGACTTAGGTTAGCCTAACTTCGCTGTCTTGGGAAGGTCTCCTGATCAGACCCCTGGCGACCAGTTCGACGACGGTCGCCACGGCGGCGGCCTCGACGGCCAGAAGGGCCAGCAGCACCACGATCTGCAGGGCACCGGCCTGCCAGACCGGCGCACCGCCGAGCAGCATTCCGACGAATGCACCCGGAAGGGTGACCAGCCCGACCGTCCTGGTCTGGTCGAGCGGCGGCAGCAGCGCCTCGGCAGCGGGCTGGCGGACGATCAGGCAGACCGCGTCGCGTTCGCCGAAGCCCATCGCGCGGGCCGCCTCGTACTCGCCGTGGCGGTCCCTGAAGGTGTCGAGGGCTCTGCGTGCCGACAGCGTGGTGGCGGTCATCGCGCCGCCGATCAGGATGCCGCCCACCGGGATCAGCGCGATGCCCTGGACGGGAAGCAGACCGATGGCGAGCAGCAGGCCGAGCGCGGGGACGGCGCCGACCAGGATCGAGAGCGCGACCCAGACACCCCTGCGGCCTGCGCCGGTGCGCCGGGCCGAAGTGGCGGTGGCCACGACCGCCATCACGACGAGGAACGCCCACGTGAGCCCGAGGTGGGTCAGGACGAACGTGATCACGGCCGACACGGCCGCGAGCTGGAGGGCGGCACGCGCCGCCGCCTTGAGGAACGGCTTCGGCGTGGCGAGACCGGCGAACCACGCGATGGCACCGGCGGCGGCCGTGAAGACGACGCAGACGATCAGCAGCCGAACCCAGTCGGCGACAAGCACCACGCGCGGCTACGCGCCTTCGAGGCCCTGCTGGGCCCCGCGTGACCCTCGCCTCGCGGCCCGGCGTTGCCAGTAGAACACTCCGTACCCGATGATCCCGAGCGAGCTTCCGGACAGGGTCGTCCAGATCAGGGTGCTGTTCGAACGATCGACGAGCAGGACCACCAGAAAACCGAGGAACCACAGCGCGGTACCACCCAGCACGACAGGCACGGGATCTGCCAGCCTGTGCGGCAACGAAGGCGGGTGTGGGGCGGAGTCGCGTTCGGACACATCGTAAGGAGAGCAGATGCTGGACGGGTTCTTCAAGATTTCCGAGCGCGGGTCGACCGTGTCGCGCGAGGTGCGCGGCGGTGTCGTGACCTTCTTCACGATGGCGTACATCGTCGTGCTGAACCCGCTGATCATCGGCAGCTTCGCGCCGACCGGTCCCGGATCGCACCCCGACGTGCTCGGCAACATCCTCCCCGTCGGCCAGGTGGCGGCGGTGACGGCGCTGGTCGCCGGTGTGATGACCATCCTCTTCGGACTCATCGCCAACTACCCGTTCGCGCTGGCCACAGGCCTGGGCATCAACTCGTTCGTCGCGGTCTCCGTCGCCGCGAAGGTCACCTGGCCCGAGGCGATGGGCCTCATCCTCGTCAACGGCCTCGTCGTCCTCCTGCTGGTCGTCACAGGCGTGCGGACCGCGGTGTTCAACGCCGTGCCGAACGAGCTCAAAGCCGCGATCGCGGTGGGCATCGGCCTGTTCATCACCTTCATCGGCCTGGTCGACGCCGGCTTCGTCCGCCGGCTCCCGGACGCCGCCGGCACCACGGTGCCGGTCGGCCTCGGCATCAACGGGTCGATCGCGAGCTGGCCGACCCTCGTCTTCGTCGTGGGCCTGGTCGTCACGGGTGTGCTGTTCGCACGCAGGATCAAGGGCGCGATCCTCATCGGCATCGTCGCGACGGCGATCTTCGCGATCGTCCTCGAGGCGATCGTCAAGGCGGGCCCGTCCGCCGGCGTCAACGCCAAGGGCTGGAACCTCGGCTACCCCGCCCTGCCCGACCAGGTCTTCGGCATCCCGGACCTCAGCCTGCTCGGCGACGTGTCGTTCGGCGCCTGGACCAGGATCCCGGCACTGGCCGCCGCTCTGGTCGTCTTCACCCTCGTCCTGACCGACTTCTTCGACACCGTCGGCACGATGACCGGCCTCGGCAAGGAAGCCGGCCTGATCAAGGAAGACGGCCAGCTGCCCAACGTCAGCAAGGCCCTTTTCGTCGACGGCCTCGGCGCCGTGGCCGGCGGTGCCGCGTCCAGCTCGTCGAACACCGTCTACATCGAATCCGCGTCCGGCATCGCGGAGGGCGCCAGGACGGGCCTCGCGAACGTCGTGACCGGCGTCCTGTTCCTCCTGGCGATGTTCTTCACGCCGCTCTACGAGGTAGTGCCGATCGAGGCGGCCGCCCCCGCGCTGGTGATCGTCGGCGCGCTGATGATGATGCAGATCCGCGACATCGACTTCAGCGACTTCAGCATCGCCCTCCCCGCGTTCCTCACGATCGTCGTCATGCCGTTCACCTACTCGATCGCGAACGGCATCGGCGCCGGCTTCGTCAGCTACGTGCTGCTCAAGGCCATGACGGGCAAGGCGCGCGGAATCCACCCGCTGATGTGGGTCGTGGCGGCCGCTTTCGTCGTCTACTTCTCACTGGGACCGATCCAGGCCCTGGTGAGTTGACCTTTCGGCAGGAAACTATTTCGTGAGGTATGCTAACTACGTGGCGATCGATCAGCACGGACTGGCGAGCAGGCTCAGGCTTGCCGTCGTTCGCCTCAACCGCCGCCTGCGGGCACAGCGCACCAACTCGTCGGTGTCGCTCACCCAGGTGTCAGCACTCTCCACACTGCACAAGTGCGGCCCGCTGACCCCAGGCGAACTGGCGGCAAAAGAAGGCGTGCAGCCGCCGTCGATGACGCGCGTGATAGCAGCCCTGGAGGAGTTCGGCTTCGCGACCAGGAGCCCGCACCCCACCGACGGCCGTCAAGCCATCGTCGAGCTCACGAGCGAAGGCTCGTCGTACCTGCAGGACGAGATCACGGCCCGCGAAGCGTGGCTGGACAAGAGGCTGGCCGAGCTGGACCCCGAGGAACGGGAACTGCTCACACACGCCGCCGAAATCATCGACAGGATGGCGGGTCGGTAAGAACGTGTCGGGTTACGCGGGTGGTGGAGCAGACAGTTCGCCACCTCGTCGTACCGGAATGTTCGGATCGTTAGGCATATACAACTACCGCCTCTACGCCTCAGGCCAGATCATCTCGCTGGTCGGCGTCTGGATGCAGCGAGTGGCCCAGGACTGGCTGGTCCTGGAGCTCTCCAACGGCTCCCCGATGGCCCTCGGCATCGCCGCGTCACTCCAGTTCCTCCCGGTCCTGCTGCTCTCCATGTGGGGCGGCGTACTCGCCGACCGCATGGACAAGCGCAAACTCCTGCTCTGGCTGGAATCGGCACTGGGCATCTGCGCCCTGGCGCTGGGCATCCTCGACGTGACCGGAGTGGTAGAACTCTGGCACGTCTACCTGCTCTGCCTGCTGCTAGGCGCCTTCTCGGCAGTAGAAACCCCAGTACGCCAATCGTTCGTAGTAGAAATGGTCGGCCGCGACCAGCTCACCAACGCCGTGGCGATCAACTCGATGATGTTCAACCTGGCCAGGATCATCGGCCCGGCCATCGCAGGCCTGGCGATCGTGGCGATAGGCACGGGCTGGGTCTTCCTGGCGAACGCCATCAGCTTCGTGGGCGTAGTAGGCGGCATCTGGCTGATGCGGACAACGCAACTACTGCGCTCCGACCCCCTCCCCAGGGAAAAGGGCCAACTGCTCTCAGGCCTCCGCTACGTGAGAAGCCGCCCAGACCTGATGACGGTCATGCTCCTGGTGTTCTTCATCGCCACCTTCGGCATGAACTTCTACATGACGCTGGCAATCATGGCCCGCAACGTCTTCGGCGGCGACGCAGACGCCTACGGCCTGCTCTCCACCCTCATAGCGGTAGGCACCCTCGCAGGCGCAACCCTGGCAGCCAAACGAAAAACGCCGAAGATGTCGGTCTTCATCGGCTCAGGCGTGATCTTCGGCGTACTCGAAATCATCTCGGGCATGATGCCGACGATGCTCCTGACCGGCCTGATGATGATCCCGGTAGGCGTAGCGATGATGACCTTCAACACCACAGCCAACGCCACCATCCAACTGGCAGTGGAACCAGAGATGCGCGGCCGGGTGATGGGCATCTACATGCTGGTGTTCCTAGGCGGCAACCCGGTGGGCGGCCCACTGATGGGTTGGCTGGGCGAGATCAACGGCAGAGCCCCGATCATCATCGGCGGAGCAGTCTCGACACTGGTGACGATCACAGCGTGGATCATCCTGGTGAAGCGGGGAGACATCGGGAAGCCGCGACTGCGCAGGCGGCGGCAACCTCCGACAAAGCCGCTGCCAGAACCAGCAGAGGTAACCGGCTAGCACGCAAGGCGGCCAGGCCGCCCGCGAGTCAGCCGAGCAAAGTGGCCGCACTCGGATCACTGATCAGCGCAACAAAAGTGTGCCGATCTCCCCACCGCCCAGAAACCCAAGCCAACGCCCGCCCAAGCCCCTCAGGCGAGTCAGCAGCATGGGGAACCCCGTCCACCATCCACCACTCGACCCGCTGCCCGTCGACCTGCAAATCCTCATGCACAACGACCACACCGTCGGGCAACGCAACCTCGAGCAACTCACAGGCCATCCGAACAGCCCCGAGGTCCTGCCACTGCACGACCTCACCGACGTGATCGGGAGACCCCTCGAACTCCTCCGAGGCCAGCGCCAGATCCAAAAGATCGGCAAGCTCCTCAGACCCGTCAGCCAGCAGCACGCGGGAAGCCGGCACCACCCCGAGCAACCACGGGTGATCCAGCACCACAACATCATCAGCGGCAACTACGGCCCCGGAAAGCACCCGAACCCGCTCAGGCGGCGCGAAATCACCCTCAGGCAGCCCCGCGTAGGCCCTCAGAACCACGGCGTCAGCGACCGCACGATCGGCGTCCCCGAGCCGCTCCAGCACGAACTCGGCATCCTCGTCGTCAAGGATCTCCAACGAGGACCGCACCCCAGCCGCCCGCAGCACGTGCTCAGGCAACTCATGATCCGGCACGACGTCGAACAGCCCGTCCAACAACGAGGCACCAGGCAGCCGGTACGAACGAGGCGCGGCACCATCCAGCGACGCGTAGCGAGCAATCCACCAGCCCGTGTACCCGTCAGGCTCGGTAACCGCACGCCAGGTCACCGGATCAGCGGCCAGCAACCGCAACGCCGCGGGCCAGTCGGCAACGAGGTCGAGATCCCGAACCCCCACCACCCGACGGGGCTCGTCAACGACAGACGACCACCACGCGGACTCGTCAGCAAGGTCATGATCCGGCCCAGAAGGCTCGTCGTCGACCACCAACGAGAACCCGTCGACAACCCCGGCCGCAACCAACGCGGCACGCGAGTAAGTCTCAGCGATCTCCTTGGACAGCAACGGAAAAGCATCAGCCTCGACCACACCGACCAACGGTGAATCAGGCAGAAGCAACTCATCAGCCCGATGCCACTCGCCATCAGAATCCGGCAGGGCGAGCGCCCCCAGCCAGGGCTCCTCACCAGCCCGAACCCCAGCGAGATCCACCAGCCGCAACACGGTCTCGACCAGGTCGAGCCCGTCAAGCCCGGCCTCAGCGTCCTCCAACGACCGAGCCACGTTCTCACGCAACGACGGATCGGCAAGCAACTCGGCAGCGCCGGCCTCAACAGCTCCAAGCCGCACCAGCAACGGATGCACGGCATCGGGGTGCACGACCCGCAAGCCGGGCAACGGCTCATCGGCGATCAGGGTCGTACGCGGCCCGGTGACCACCCGCCCATCGGCCAACGGCACGGGCAAAGCCGCCAAAGCCTCACGAACGCCCGGATCCACCTCGGCCAACGGCGAGAACGCCGCATAAACGTCACGCCACCAGCCGGGATCACCAGAAACCCCGGACAAAGCGGCAACGACCTCGGCGGTGGTGACCCGCGGAACTTCCAGCGCAGCCAAGGCAGCCGCGTGCACAGGAGCGGACAGCTCGGCGTCCAGCAACCCGGGCAGAGCGTCCTCGACGAGGTCGACGAGCTCCTCGGAGCCGACGTCCAGCACGCGAGCCCGGGAAGGCTCGATCCACTCACCAGAAGCCAGCGGCAACCAGGCGGAAGCCCGCAACGACCGCAGCACACCGGTCCGCAGCCGATCGTCCACTTCGGACAACGGGAAACCGGGCAGCGGCACCAGCGAGGTCCGCTCGATGGCGGGAACGCGAGCAACGAGCGCCGGATAAGCAGCGGCAGCGGCGTCCAGCACCGACCACGCCGCGGGACCGGGCAGGATCCGGCGCCGGGAGGGCTCGACCGGCAAGGTCGCGATCAACCGAGCGGGCAACGACAACCGCTCGTCGGTCGGGGTCGGCGCGTGCAGCACGTCCTCACCCAACGGAGAATCCAGCGGGTAGGCCCAGGAAACGGTCCACTGAGGACGCTGCTCGACACCCTGCACGAGCTCGGAAGGCAGCTCGCCGACGGTCCGCTCGACCAGCCAGCGCGCCGGGCCGACCGTGACGACGCCGTCGTCGGAGACGGAGCGCTCCCACGACTGGGAACCGATCTCGATCCGCCGCAACCCCGGCAGGGCCAGCAGCAGGTCCGGGACCTCGGCCGCCAGGTCGTCCAGCGACAGGTCGACCTTCAGCGGCAGCCGGACCTCGGTCGCGAACCCCTCCGGCACGTCCTCGGCGACCGGCCAGACCAGGCGCAGCACCGGCACGTCGCCGCCGCGTTCGGAAGCCAGGTCCGGAACCTCGGCCTGGGTCCGCGCCAGGGAGAACTCGACGCCACCGGAGACGGACACCACGCGCGGGGCGTCCGAGACGGTCAGCACGGCCGCGAAGCCGACGCCGAACTGCCCGACGCCGGACTCCTTCGACGACGCCCGCAGCGAAGCCAGAGCGGCGACGCCGGCGGAAGTCAGCGGAGCGCCGGTGTTGGCGGCACGCAGCTCACCGTCGACCAGAGTGATCCGCAACACACCCGGTGTGGAACCGGCCGCGTCGGACGCGTTCTGGGCCAGTTCGACGAGCAGCCGGTCCCGGTAGCCGCCGAGGCGGAGGTCTTCCTCGGCGTTCGCGTCTTCACGAAAACGGGTGGGCGAACCACGCCATGCGGCGAGGACCGAGGTGCGCAGGGCCTCGGTGCCGAACGGATCGGTCACTCCGAATCTTCCAGAACGTCCAGCTGGGCGTCGTCGTAGACGAGGTCGGCCACCGGCACCATCGGGCTGATGTCGACCTCGACCTGGGAGTGCGCGCCGCAGCCGTACTCGACGTGCACGACGTGGCCGTCCGCGGGCGCGATCTCGTTCGCGCAGACACCGAACGCGGCGCCGAACGCGCCGGCCACGCGGGTGTAGAAACCGCAGGTGCCGCAGTGCGCGGGGGCGCTGCGGGCCATCTCGGAACGCGGGCCGAAGTCCGAGGTCTCCCAGCGGTCGGCGGCCTCCAGGCGGCCCTCGCGGGACAGGACGCGGGTGCGGCCGAGGCCGATCTCCAGCGCCACCTCCTCGATCGCGGGGTCGTCGGACTGCACGTAGGCCTCGACCAGGCGCGGGTCGTTCTCCCGGGGCGGCATGAGGTCGCCTACACCCAGGTCACCGGCACGGACCCGTTCGCTCCACGGCACCCACTCCGGGGCGACCAGGGCGTCCTGGCCCGGCAGCAGCACGACCTCGCTGATGGAGACGGGGGAACCCTCGCCGGCGTAGGCGACGGTCACGGCCCAGCTCCAGCCGCGGTAGCCGGCGTGCTCGGCTTCGAAGAGGTGCGTGACGGAGTACTCGTCCTCTCCGTGCACCCCGACATGAGCGCCGACGCTCTCCACACCCGCCTCTTCTTCTGCGGCGGCGCGGGCGAGATCAACGGCGTCGAGGAGCATCTCAGTCGCGGTCACGTCATGAATTGTGCCGCAGGACTTCGCCGGGACGAAAACTCGTGCCACCCTCCGTTGGGTGCGCTCACCCGTCTGGCTGGTCGTTGTCGCGGTCTTGGCCGCCTGTTCGACGCCGCAAGAAGCAAAACCGCAGGTAGAAGTCCTGCAGAAGATTCCGCATGATGCAACGGCGTTCACCCAGGGGTTGGAACTCGTCGACGGCGTCCTCTACGAGGGCACCGGCCTGGAGGGCCAGTCGACGATGCGCGCGCTCGATCCGTCGAGCGGCGACGTCCAGAAGAAGGTCGACCTGCCGCCGGACTTCTTCGGCGAGGGCATCACGGTCGTCGGCGACACCATCTGGCAGATCACGTGGCAGAACGGCATCGCGATCGAACGCGACCGCAGGACGCTGGACGAGCTCCGCCGCGTGAGCTACCAGGGCGAGGGCTGGGGCATCTGCGACGACGGCCGGCGCCTGGTGATGAGCGACGGCACCGCCAAGCTGACCTTCCGCGACCCCAGGTCGTTCCAGGAGACCGGCAGCGTGCAGGTCACCCGCGACGGCAAGCCGCTGACCCAGCTGAACGAGCTGGAGTGCGTCGGCGGCAAGGTCTGGTCGAACGTCTGGAAGACCGACGAGATCGTCCGCATCGACCCGGCCACCGGGAAGGTCGTGAACACCTACGACCTCGCGTCGCTCAAGCCCTCCGGCGACGTGGACGTCCTCAACGGCATCGCGCACGTCCCCGGGACCAACGAGTTCCTGGTCACAGGCAAGAACTGGCCGACCATCTTCCGAGTGAGGTTCAACGGGATGGGGCAGGATTGACGGTGTGACCGGCGACCGCGGGTGGAGTGACGAACCGACTCCGAAGCGCTACCCGTGGCAGGACGACGAGTACCAGCCGCGGCAGCGTCGCGGAACACCGTCCGAGCACGGTTTCCAGCCGCCACCGAAGCGTCCCCAGAACACCCGTCCGCTGCCCAACCAGGACCAGCAGACGACGCCGACGCCCAAACCGCCGCGCAAGCTCACGGTGACGCGTGTGGCGTGGTTCCGCAGCAAGCAGATCTCGCAGAAGGCGGTCGCGGCGTTCCGGCGCGCGGCCCGCGCCGACGGCGCCGGGAAGTCCGGCATGACGTCGGTCACCTACGCGGTGATGATGAACTACGCCGCCGACGCCGCGATGGCCGTCGCGCTGGCGAACACGCTCTTCTTCAGCGCGGCCACCGCGGAGTCCAAGACCAAGGTCGCGCTCTACCTGCTGATCACGGTCGCGCCGTTCGCGTTGATCGCGCCGGTGATCGGCCCGTTGCTCGACAGGATCCAGCGCGGTCGCAGGCTCGCCCTCGCGGCGTCCTGTGTGCTGCGCGTCGGGCTGGCGGTCGTGATGGCGCTGAACTTCGACAACTGGCTGCTGTACCCGGCCGCGCTGGGCAGCATGGTCCTGTCCAAGTCGTTCACCGTGCTCAAGTCCGCGATCACGCCGCGGGTGCTGCCGCCGGACATCACGCTGTCCAAGACCAACGCCCGCATGACGATCTTCGGACTCGCGGCGGGCGGGGTGTTCGGCGCGCTCGCCGCGGGCTTCGCGAACGTGTTCGGCTCGCCGGGCGCGCTGTGGTTCACCGCCGCGCTGTGCCTGGTGAACGCGTGGCTGTGCATGAAGATCCCGTCGTGGGTCGAGGTGACCGAGGGCGAGGTCCCGGCGACGCTGACGGCCAAGCCCGCCAGGCAACCCATCTCCCGGCACGTCGCGGTCTCGTTGTGGGGCAACGGTTCCATCCGCATGCTGACGGGGTTCCTGACGCTCTTCGCGGCGTTCGTGGTCCGCGAGCAGACCGAGGGCGACGCCGTCCAGCAGTTGCTGCTGCTCGGCGTCATCGCCGGTGCGGCGGGCGTCGGCAGTTTCCTCGGCAACGCGATCGGCGCGCGCCAGCAGTTCGGCAAGCCGGACGAGGTGGTCATCGCCTGCGTCGCCACGGCGCTGGCGGCCACCATCGTCGCCGCCGCCCTGCCCGGCCTGGTCACCGCCGCGATCGTCGGCCTGCTGGGCGCCACGGCGTCGTCGCTGGCCAAGATCAGCCTCGACGCGGTGATCCAGGACGACCTGCCGGAGGAGTCGCGCGCGTCCGCGTTCGGCCGCTCCGAGACGATCCTGCAGCTCGCGTGGGTCTTCGGCGGTGCGCTCGGCGTGCTGCTGCCCGCCACGTTCTGGGTCGGCTTCCTCGTGCTCGCCGTGCTGCTCGCGCTGGGCCTCGCGCAGACCTGGATGTACCGCAACGGCACGTCGTTGCACAGGCTGGTCCGCAGGCCCTCGCCGGTGACCCCGTAGGCTGCCTGACGTGCGTCGACTTGCTTCTGTGATGGCTGCCAGTGTTCTCGTGCTGTCCGGCTGCTCCCTGCAGCAGCACGACCCCGAGGTCACCTTCTACGCGAACGGCAAGACCATCCGCCTCGAGCCGACGATCTACTGCGACGTCGAGGGCTCCAACTGCGCCGAGAAGAACCCGCCCGGCGCGTTGAAGGTGCCGGCGGGCAAGGTCGTGCAGATCTCGGTGGACGGTCAGCTCGCGAGCGGCCTCTGGGAGGTCGTGTGCGTGTACGAGAACGCCGCGCGCGTGCAGGAGGGCTGCTCGTCGCCGTTGCTCGGCAAGGGCGACGACTACACGTACACGCTGGCCGTGCCGAACGACTCGGACCAGTTGCTGCGCATCGAGGTGCACGAGGCGGCCGGCGCGGTGCTGGAGACCGGCCAGCCGCTCATGCGCGGTTCGTGGGTCGTCGACGTCACTCGCTGATCACCGCCTGCCGAACGCCTCCCACCACTCGCTGGGAGCGATTCGCAGAGCGGAGTCGAGCAGGGCCTTGCCGGTGTCGGTGACCACCGACTCCTGCATGGTCTGGATGAAGCGCTCCATCTTGGAGACCCCTGCGGCCTGGTACTCCCTGGCCTGCAACAACAACTCGAGCTTGTCCGCGTCACGCGAGCAGCGCGCCTCGGGCGTGTGGTCGAAGCCCTTGGCGGACTCGTGTTCGGCGACGAGTGCCTCGATGTGCGCGGCCAGCGGCGCCGGCAGGTGCTGGACCTGGTCGCGCGCCACGGCTTCCGGCGGCATCTTGACGTCGAGGTAGAGCTTGCCGACGTACGGGATGTCGCCGATGCGCGCCTCCGGCACGTCGTGGAAGAGGCCCAGGGTCGCCGCCCTGTCGGGGTTCGCGCCTTCCTGGACGGCGATCGCGAACGCCAGAACGCCCACCCGGAACGAGTGGGCGGCCACCGACTCGGGGTTCTGCACCCCGGCGAAGAGCCACCCCGCTCTGGGCAGGCGTTTGAGCTGGCCGACCTCGTAGACGAACTCGACGATCCTGTCAGCGTCAGACATGACGCTGATCCTTTTACGGATCGAGGTCCCGCGCCACCACGCGGACGGCCTCGGCGACGAGCTTCATGGTCTTCTTGTCGGACGGGTAGCGGCCCCGGCGCAGGTCAGGCTGGACCTTGTTCTCGAGGAGCCTGATCACTTCCTCGATCAGGCCGTGCAGCTCCTCGGCGGGACGGCGACGCGCCTCCACGACGGACGGCGCGGGGTCGACCAGGCGCACGGACAGCGCCTGCGGACCGCGGCGGCCCTCCGCCATGCCGAACTCGATGCGCTGGCCGGCCTTGAGGCCTTCGACTCCGGCAGGCAGAGCGGCTTTGCGGACGTAGACGTCCTCGCCACCGTCCTGGGTGACGAATCCGAAGCCCTTCTCCGTGTCGTACCACTTGACCTTGCCGGTCGGCACCGCGCTCACCATTCCCTTGCTTCTGCACAACGAACGCGCCCGGGGGCGTGCCCAGGACGCGTCCCACCAGACTAGCCAGAAGACCTCGGGGAAGGCACCTCCGTTAGCGCACTATCCTGCTTCTATGACCGCTCCGAAGTTGATGCCGCTGGCCATCGGCCTGTTCGCCGTGGGCGTACTGGCGATCATCGTGGTCTTCGCGCTGTTCCTCACCGGCCACAGCGACCTGCCGGTGGCGCTGAACGTCGCGGCCACCTACCTGCCCGCGATCGGGCTGGGGCTCGGCATCATCGCGGTGGTCAGGAAAGCACGCCAGAAGAAGTCCTGAGCCACTCCGGGAACTCGCGCAGGTCCTCCAGCACGACCGCGGCGCCCGCTTCCGTGAGCTCGGCACGCGAGCACGGCCCAGTGACGACGCCGACGCCCAGCGCTCCAGCCTCGGCCGCGCCACGCATGTCGCCCATGTGATCACCCACGTACACGGCGGCGCCGTGCAGCTTGAGCGACTCGGCCTTGCCCGTCGCCCACAGCTCGCCGTAGAGGTGGTCGACCTCCCAGCCCATCGCCTCGAGGTGCAGCGCGGCGTTCTTGCGGTACTTGCCGGTGACGACCATGGTGCTGCCGCCCAGTTCCCGCACGCACTGCAGGGCCATCGCCGCTCCCGGCAGCGCGACGGTCGACGGGATCACGACCTCCGGGTACAGCGCGCGGAAGAGCGAGATCAGGTCCGGGACCTCTTCCTCGGGCACGCCCATGTCGCGGTAGATCATGTCGAGGGGCGGGCCGAGGTTCGACGCGAACTTCTCGCCGTCGAGGGCGTAACCGGTGCGGGCGCCCACCTCGTTCATCACGGCGGCCATTCCCGGTCGCGGGTCGATGAGGGTCATGTCCAGGTCGAAACCCACGGTGAACGGCACAGATCCTCACTTTACGTCTTTACAAGAACCATAACTGTGTAAAGGTGAGGTGGTGAGCGACATCACCGAGCTCTTGCTGGACGCGGCTGCCGACCTGCTGGCCGCCCGAGGCTTCCACGGGTTGCGCATGATCGAGGTCGCCGGCCGCGCCGGCGTGAGCAGACAGACCGTCTACAACGAGTTCGGCAACAAGGAGGGGCTCGTCCAGGCCGTCGCGGTCCACAAGACGGAGGAGTACCTGACCGGGATCGCGACCCGGCTCCAGGAGAACCCCGACCCGTGGGAGGCGATGCGGTCGGCGTTCCGCTTCACCTTCGAGCAGACCGAGAAGGACCGGCTGGTCTCGGCCGTGCTGACCGGGCAGAACGCCGAGGACCTGCTGCCGTTCATCACGATCCGCGGCCACCCGATCCTGTTCCACGCGACCGAGGTCGTCGAACAGCACCTCAGCAGGCACTTCCCCGGCCGGCACGTGCGGTTCACGGCGGAGACGACCGTGCGGCTCGCGCTGAGCCACCTGCTGATGCCGAGCGGCGACCTGGACGGCGCGATGGACGCCGTCGTCAGGGTCGCCAGGGTGACGATGGACGCCTGACTTCGGCCCCTTGTCGCAATTCCTGCAACAAGGGGCCTTCGAACTACTTGACGATGTCCGCGTAGGAGACGCCGAGCTGGCCGAGCGCGGTCTCGAGGATGCGGATGATCTCCAGCGAGTCGTCCAACGACATGTCGGAGTGCTCGATGAAACCCATCGTGACGAAGGCTTCGACCGACTGGATCTGGTGCGTGTAACCCCCGTCCTCGATCTCGTGCTCGACGCCGTTGATGACCACCTTGGTGGGGTTGTAGAACGCGTCGGGGATGTCGATGCGTCCCTCGGTGCCGACGATGGTGGCGCTGCTGCCGGTGTTCGCGGCCAGTGAGCAGCTGAGCAACGCCTGAGCGCCGTCCTCGTAACCCAGCAGGATGCCGGCGTCGGCGTCCACTCCGGTCGGGGCGATGCTGCCGTGCGCGTGGATGTGCGTTGGCACGCCTAGGATTTGGTGCGCGAGCGAGACCGGGTAGACACCGAGGTCGAGGATCGAGCCACCGCCCGCTTCCTTGGCCCACAGGCGGTCGGCCGCGTCGAAGGTGTGCCGGAACCCGAAGTCCGCGCGGATCATCCGCACGTCACCGATCTCACCGTCGTCGACGGCCTGCGCGATCTTCTGGATCAACGGGTTGAAGCGCGTCCACATGGCCTCCATGAGGAACAGCTGCTTCGTCCTCGCCCGTTCGGCCATCTCCTCGGCCTGCGCGACCGTCAGCGCGAGGGCTTTCTCGCACAGCACGTTCTTGCCGGCGTCGAGCGCGGCGAGCACGACCTCGTGGTGCTGGCCGTGCGGCGTGGCGACGTAGACGATGTCGACGTCCGGGTCGGCGAGCAGGTCGTGGTAGTCGCCGTACGCACGCTCGATGCCGAAGTGTTCAGCGAACTTCTGGGCCTTCGTGATGTCGCGCGAGGACACCGCGAGCACCGTGACCCCCGCCTTCACCATGTCGGCCGTCACGGCATGCGCGATTCCGCCCGTTGCGATCACACCCCAAGTCATGGCTTGAGCTTAGATGGAGGCATGCGCCTCATCCTGAACGTGATCTGGCTGGTGCTCGCCGGTTTCTGGATGGCCGTCGGCTACGCGGTCGCCGGCGTCATCTGCTGCATCCTGATCATCACGATCCCGTGGGGCATCGCGTCGTTCCGCATCGCGAACTACGCCCTGTGGCCGTTCGGCCGCGAGGTCGTGGACAAGCCGGGCGCCGGCACCGGATCGCTGCTGGGCAACGTCATCTGGATCGTCGTCGCCGGGCTCTGGCTCGCGATCGGCCACATCGTCACCGGCATCGCGCTGTGCGTGACGATCATCGGCATCCCGCTCGGCGTCGCGAACTTCAAGCTGGTGAAGGTCTCGCTGGTGCCGCTGGGCAAGGAGATCATCGAGGTCCCGTAAGAGCCCTCAGGTTTCACCGTCCGCCAGCTCGTGCAGGCACAGGACGTTGCCCTCGGTGTCGTGGAACCACGCCGCGCGCTCGGTACCCATGACCGCGATGTGGTTCGTGGTCTTGAAGTCGGGCAGGTCGTAGTCCTCGAAGCGCACGCCCCTGCCTTCGAGCTCCGCGATCTCGCCCTCCAGATCGGGCACCTCGAAGCTCAGCACCGTGTGCCCGGTCTGCGCACCCTTCTCCGCAGGCATCAGTCCCAGCGCGTCACCCTGGCCGAGCGCGAAGATCCGCGTGCCGTCGGGGTTCGTGGTGACGGGCTTCAGGCCGAGCATGTCCGCGTAGAAGCGGCCGGCGCGTTCGGCGTCCTCCACGGGCAGCATCGTCGTGGTTCTGGTGGCGGTGAGCATGCGCACCTCCTTCGACGGAATCCATCGATGCTGCGCCCGTCACACCGCCCTGACAAGGGCTTTTTCGGTCACGTAGGGGTCACTGGGCGTGGCCGGTGCCGTCTTCGAGACCGAGCAGCTCCACCGACTTGGCCCGCATCTCCACCTTGCGGACCTTGCCGGTGACCGTCATCGGGAACTCGTCCACCACGTGCACGTAGCGCGGGATCTTGTAGTGGGCGAGCTTGCCGGCGCAGAACTCCCGGACGGCCTCGGCGGTCAGCCCCGGAACGCCCTCGCGCAGGCGCACCCAGGCCATCAGCTCCTCGCCGTACCGGGTGTCCGGCACGCCGACCACCTGGGCGTCGAGCACGTCGGGGTGCGCGTAGAGGAACTCCTCGATCTCGCGCGGGTAGATGTTCTCGCCGCCGCGGATGACCATGTCCTTGATGCGGCCGGTGATGTTCACGTAGTCGTCGTCGTCCATCACAGCGAGATCGCCGGTGTGCATCCAGCCCGCGCTGTCCACGGCTTCGGCGGTCTTCTCCGGCTCGTTCCAGTAGCCGAGCATCACCGAGTAGCCGCGCGTGCACAGCTCCCCCGGCTCGCCGCGCGGCACCGTGCGGCCCGTGTCCGGGTCCACGATCTTGACCTCGAGGTGCGGGCCGACCCTGCCGACCGTCCCGACGCGACGGTCGAGGGAGTCGTCCACGCGCGTCTGCGTCGACACCGGGGAGGTCTCGGTCATGCCGTAGCAGATCGAGACCTCGCGCATGCCCATGCGTTCGACGACCTGCTTCATCACCTCGACCGGGCACGGCGAGCCCGCCATGATGCCGGTGCGCAGGCTGCTCAGGTCGTAGCCGTCGATCAGGTCGAGCATCGCGATGAACATCGTCGGCACGCCGTACAACGACGTGCAGCGCTCTTCCTGAACGGCGGCAAGGGTTTTCGCCGGGTCGAACGCGGGTGCCGGGATCACGACGCACGCGCCGTGGCTGGTGGCGGCGAGGTTGCCCATGACCATGCCGAAGCAGTGGTAGAACGGCGGCACCACGCAGATGCGGTCGTGCTCGGTGTAGTTGATCAGCTCGCCGACGAAGTAGCCATTGTTGAGGATGTTGTGGTGCGAGAGCGTGGCGCCCTTGGGGAAGCCCGTGGTGCCGGACGTGTACTGGATGTTGATCGGGTCATCGCGGTCCAGCTCGACGTCCGGGACCTCCTCGCCGGTCCACTGTGGATCGTCGACGTACACGACGTGGCGCAGCTCGGGACAGCGCGGCCGGACCTCCTCGACCATGGCCGCGTAGTCCGACGTCTTGAACGACCTGGCGGACACCAGCGTGTGGATGCCCGCCTGGTTCAGCACGTACTCCAGCTCGCTCACCCGGTAGGCCGGGTTGACGTTGACCAGGATCGCGCCGATCCGGGCCGTCGCGTACTGCACGAACACCCACTCGGCGCAGTTCGGCGCCCAGATCCCGACCCGGTCGCCCTTGCGGACGCCCAGCGCGTGCAGCCCGGCGGCGGCCCGGGAGACCTCCTGCGCGAGCTCCGCGTACGTCCAACGTCGATCTGTGGCTTTGTCGACAAGTGCCTCACGGTCACCGAACCGCGCGACGGTCGCCGCGAGGTTCGCGTGGATCGTGTCGCCCAGCAGCGGGGCGGCGGACGTGCCCGAGGAGTAGCTGGAGGTCATCCCCCAGACGGTAGTCAGGCCTCGGCGTATGGCAAGGGCACGACCAGGCACGGACCGCCGCTGTAGAGGCCGGCGTCGATCGCCAGCACCTTGTCGTCCGCGTAGACGAGGGGCCCGTCGATCTGGTCCGGCGGCACCCCGAGCTGGTCGGCGATGATGCTGTGCCCGTGCACGATCGTGGTACCGCCGAGGGTCGCGAGCAGCTCGTCCGCGATTTCGGGACCCTGCGGACCCCGGAACGCGTACCGGGTCGTCATCTTGCGCCAGCACTCCCACCAGTCGACGAGGTCGTCGCCCTTGAGCACGTGCCGGACGGCCTCGTTGACCTCTTCGATCGAGGCCCCCCATTCGAGGTAGGCCACCGTGTCGGAGTGCATCAGAAGGTGGTCGTCGCGCAGCTTCAGCGCCGGCCGGCTCGTCAGCCACTCGACGTGCTCGTCGGTCAGCCGGTCCTGGTCGCTGCGCAGCCCGCCGTTGAGCAGCCAGCTGCGCGCGAACGACCGGGGTCCCATGCTGTCCGGCACCTGCTCGTCGCCGAACCGGTACATGCCGAGCAGCAGCACCTCGTGGTTGCCGATCAACGAGCTGACCGTGCCACCGGCCTCTGCCGCCTCCTCGCCGAGACGCATGACCATGTCGATCACGCCCACGCCGTCGGGCCCGCGGTCCACGAAGTCGCCGAGGAACCACAGTTCGGCCTCGCCGCCGATCCAGTGCCCTTCCTCGTCGCACAGCTCGGCGGCGTGCAGGGCCCTGGTCAGTTCTGCGAGGTGCCCGTGCACGTCACCCACGACGTACATCGGGCGTCGATCCGTGTCCACCTCCGCGACGATAGGTGATGAACCCTCGCGCGTCAGTGTTCGGCCTGATTCAACGTTCCCGCCGGGCGAGCGGGGAGGTCGTCAACACACCTGCGGGGGCCGCGAGACGCGACCCCGCAGGTGCACTCGGCCTACAGGTCCAGCAAAGCCAAAGCTTCGCGGACCTTGGTGACCAGTTCTTCGTCGTTCAGGTCA
The DNA here is from genome assembly GCF_024648825.1 of Lentzea californiensis. GTDB lineage: Bacteria > Actinomycetota > Actinomycetes > Mycobacteriales > Pseudonocardiaceae > Lentzea > Lentzea californiensis. The sequence continues at coordinate 1,543,620 of NZ_JANBBE010000001.1, read as the reverse complement.
CCGGGCTCCCACAGGTCCGGTGCCGCGTAGTCCTCGATGACGAAGAAGACGTCGTGCAGGGCGGCGCCCAGCGCGCCGCCCACCCGTTCGCCTTGGCGCTGTTCCCGCCTCGACGCGTCCATCCACTTCGAGGTGAAAGCAGGCGGCGAGATCTCGCCGGCGACGACCGCGGTCATCAAGGCCAGCTGATCGGACACGGCCGAGCCGGGTGCGACCTCGTGCACGGTCACCCACACCCGTTGCAGGGGCGGGTACTGGGCCGCGATCCCGGGGAGCGCACCGCCGAGCTTCTTGGCGACACGGCCGAAGCGAGCCCTGGCGTCATCGACACCTCCGCCGACGACGGCTCCCTGGACGAAGGCAGGGGAGCCGCCGAGCAGCGAGTAACCATCGGTGGTGACCACCAGCGCCGCCGTCAGGTCGGGCAGTGCCACCACGAAGGCGGTGTCCCGCCACGTCGCAGCCGCTAGAGCAGCCGCATCCGTCAGCGACACCGGCACGAGCGCGTCGTTCCGGTGATCTTCGCCGAGCCGTCCGGCCACTCCCCGGTCCACCCGGACCGCTTTCGCGCCCGCGTAGAGCACGCCGGCGAGTCTGCGGTCGATGTGGGCGGGGGACGCGAACGGAACCACGATCCCGTCCACTCGGCTCAACCAGGCAGGGCTGAAGCTCGCCGCACCGTCGAAGAGGATGTCCGACAACCCTGCGACACCGTCCAGCCCAGCTCGATCGGTCACCAGAGGAACCCCTTGTCGATGATGCTGGCGAATTGGTCGTAGACCGAGAGGGTCTTGTTGGGAATGACCTTGTCCATCTTCCTCTGGATCTTCAGCTCGTAAGCAGACCAAAAGCTTCCGTCAGCGCGCAACATGACCATGAGCTTGGTCTCTGGATCGATGAAGCCGATCGCCTGACCTTGGTTGCGATAGTTGAACCGGTAGATCTTCGTGTCCGGCGCGGTCATGTGCGCTCGCATGGCCGCTTCGAACTCGGCGAGCTTCGCCGGGTTCCGGTTGCCGGTGATGCCGAAGTCACCGGCATGGGCGTCGTACTTCTTGTTCATGGTCTTCGTGCTGGTGAAGTCGGACTTGCTCTCCCAGGCGCCCTTCGGGCCCGATGTCGGGCATCCTGTGTTGTGCACCAGGACCGACGTGTCCCCGGCCAGCACGTAGTAGGTGTGAATGCCGTCAACCGTGAGGTTGTAGACCTTCATGACCTCGGTGTGCCTGGTGGTGCCCGTGACGGCCACCTGGTCACCCGTCACGGTCCGGAAGTGCTCGCCTGCCCGGACGTCCCGCGCGTCGATCCACTGGCCACGGTCGGTGACCCAGAACGGGTGCCGGGCGGTCGCTTCGACGACGCCCGCGTTCGGGCCGCCGACACCTACCGAGACCATCTGCTTCGTGCCCTCGCCGACGATCACCCTGGTGACCGCGCGGGCTCCGGACAGTCCGGTCCGCGGGTCGGTCGCGGCGACCTGATCACCGACCACGACGTCCTTGATCTCTTTGCGTGAACCGTCGGCCATGTAGACCTTGGTCGCCGGAGCGAAGCTGTTGCCCGGCACCGTGCAGGCCTCCACGGCGTCCTGCATCGCCTTGCGGCCCGCCTTCAACTCCCCCGCGGCTTCTTCTGAGCGCTTGAGGAACTTGCCGACCTTGCCGATCACCCTGCCGATCGCCCCGGCCAGCTTCACGCCCTTGCCGATCAGCGCGAGCGGGTTGGCCATCATCAGCGCGTTGACCGCGGTCCAGATGCACGCTTCGATGTCACCCTGGGTGAAGCACTTGACGGCGTCGTTGTAGCCGATGAGGTCGAGGATGACCTCGGCGCCGTTCTCCAGCAGGAAGTCCATCATGGTCTTGCTGGCATCGCGCTGCGCTGCCTTGAACTTCTCGATGCACGCCGCGTCGCCGTTGCAGCTGGCTTCCAACTGGGCCTGCTCTGAGGCGTTCAGCGGCCCGCTTTGGTTCTGCTGCTCCTCCGCGGCCTTCTTGGAGATCGAGATGTTGTAGGCGTCGTCGGCCGCGACCTGAGCCGCCTCCGCATCCTTGCCTGCCTGGACCGCCGAACTGCGCGCGGCCTGAGCGGACTGACTCGCGTCGGCCGCCGAGGCACTGGCCGCGGTGGCGGAACTCGCGGCCCTCGTCGCGGCTTGTGAAGCCGATTCGGCATCGCGAGCCGCCGCGTCGGCAGCGGAGCGAGCCACCTTGGCAGACTCGGCTGCCTGGTTCGCCGAGACCTGTGCGGCGTCGGCGGATGCCTTGGCCTGCTTGGCGTACTCCGCGGCCTCGTTCGCCGAGTTGCGGGCCCGGTCGGCCCACACAGCGGCCTCGTCGGCGGCGTGGCGGGCCACCGCGGCCACCCTGGCGGCTTCCGCGGCGTTCTCCCGCGCGGTCGCCGCGATCCGTGAGCCTTCGGCGATGAGCCTTCGCACCGTCGACACGTGCGAGGCCACCAGTTCATCGCGCTGCCTGGCTTTGTGCTGACCGGTCTGCACGAACTCCCGCACGTAGGACGGCGGGCCTGCCAACGCGATCTGGCCTGCCGCCTTCACCTCGGGGCCGCCGGAGCCGATGATCTCGCCGGCCTTCATCCGGTCGTCCAGGTTGGCCGAGTCGAACTGGCCCTTGGCCAGGAACTCGGTCACGTCGGAGGGTGTGCCCTCCAGGGCTTTCTGACCGGCCCGTTGAGTGGCCGGGCCGCCCTTGGACATGATCAGGCCGACCTCTTTGCGGTCGTCGACCACCTTGCCCTCGTAGTCCTGCGTCCGCAGGAACTCCTCGATGTCCTCGGGGTCACCGCGAACGGCGCTGTACGCCGCGGCCTGCTTCCTCTCGTTCGGAGTCGTCTTGGCCACGTGCCGCACCCGCGCCAGGTCGTCGGCTTCAGCCGCCCTGGTCCGTCGCTGCGTCAGGTAGCTGTACATCTCCGTGGCACCGCCTGCCAGCGCCTGTTCGGCTGCCGAGCGGCTCCAGGACCCACCGACGTTGCGCAACCGCAGCGCCGCCTGCCGTCCGGCCTGCAACATCGTGGCGTCGTCCACGCCTGGAGTGATGGCCGCGTGCAGCGCCGCGTTCAGCAGCGCCTGCGTTTCCTGATCGATCCGCGCTGCCTCCGCGGTCTCGTAGGCGGCGTGGTCGGCGAGGTCCCTCTTCACCTTTTCCGCGGCTGCGACGCCCTCGTCCTGCAGCAACTGCAGACGGTTGCTGTCCGCTGTGCGGGCGTTCTTCTCGATGTCGATGGCGAGATTGGTGGCATCGGTCGCTGCCTGAGCGGCCTCGTGGGCTGCTTTGGCGTGTTTCTCCGATTCCTGGGCGGCTTTCTCGGCTTCTCCGGCGTGTGCGGCGGCCTCGTCTGCGGCTCTGGCGGCGTTTTCGGCGTGTTCGGCGGCGCTCATCGCGGCGCGGTAGGCGTCTCCGGCGGCCTTGGCTGCCTGGTTGGCCAGTGATTCGGCGTTGGTGGCGGCCCGGTTGGCCTGTCCGGCGAACTTGTGGGCGTCTGCCGCGGCGCGCCGGGCGCGTTCGGCTTCCGCGCCGGACACGCCGGCCTGGTTGGCGGCGTCCTCGGCGGCGGAGGCGGCCCGGTCGGCGTTGGCGCCCGCGCTCGATGCGGCTCGGGCGGCGCCCGCTGCCTGGTTGGCGGCGTCGCCGGCGGCCCTGGACGCTTCCGCGGCAAGGCGTGCGCCCGCGGCGACGTCCCGTGCCTTCTGCGCGGCGATCCTGGCGTTGGCGGCCTGGTTCGCATCGGTTGCGGCGTCCGCGGCGGCGCCGCGGGCGTCGGAGGCTGCCTGCGCGGCGGCGGAGGCGGCGGAGGCTGCCTGCATGGCGGCGTTGGAGGCGACGCGGGCGGCGTTGTTCGCGGAGTTGGCGGCGGAGACGGCTTCCTGTGCGGCGCTGGCGGCGCGGCCGGCGAAGTCGGCGGCCCGTCCGGCGGCGGCCGCGGCGGCAGCGGCGTCGTCCTTCGCCGCGGCGGCTTCGGCCGCGGCTGTCAGTGCTGCCTGTTTGGCTTGTTCGGCTGCGGCGACGGCTCGTCCGGAGGCCTCCTTGGCGGCTTCGGTCTCGAGGGCGGCTTCCGTGCCCGCGGCTTGGGCGAGGTTGACCAGTTCGGTGATGCTGGCCTGTTCGTTGTCCCTGGCCCGTGCCGTGTGCTGGCCGGTCGCGAGGAACTCCTGGACGTCGTCGTCGCTGCCGTTGAGGGCGATCTGGGCGGCTTTGTTGACCTCCGTGCCGCCGGTGGCCATGATCCCGCCGACCTTCTTGCGGCGGTCGATGACGGCCGGGGAGTACTGGCCGGCGGCGATGAACTCGAGGACGTCCTCGGCGGTGCCCTCGAGCGCTGTCTGGGCAGCGCGTCGGGTGGTGGGGCCGTTGGCCGCCATGATCTCGCCGACCTTGGCCCGGAGGTCGAGGCGGTGCGGTTCCTGCCAGCCTCCGGCCAGGAACTTCCGGACGTCTTCCGGGGTGCCGCCGAGTGCGGCCTGGGCGGCTTCACGGACCCGTCGGCCCGAAACGGCCATGATCTGGCCGGTTCTGAGGCGGTTGTCGTGGGTGGTGGTGACGTGCTGGCCGGTGGTGACGAACTGGCGGAGTTGGTCGTCTGAGCCCAGGAGTGCGGCTTCGGCGGCGCTCTTGGTGGCTCGGCCGCCGGTCTTGAGCAGTTCGACGGCCACGGCCCGGTCGTCGAGGGCGGTTTGGGCGCTTGCTCGTGGCGGGGTCACGGTGGCGGAGGTGCCGAGGATCGCGGCGACCAGGGCCATGATGGTGACGAGAATTACTGTAACGCGCGCGGTACCCGCGCGCGACAAATCTATACGGACGTTGTCGTCCACAAATCCCCCAGTTGTCAACGCTTTCCCCGAGAAGATGTCCAGATGGCGAGAGCCCGTGTTCCTCGCTACTCCGGGAAAGTTCGCGCCACCTTAGCATTGACGCGCGAATCGTCAAGTTGTATCTTCCTGCTTGGCACGATGGGGGCTGACCTGGGGGTTCAATGGAGTGTAGGGCAATATTCGTCGTGCACTTCCGCAGTTGCACAGTCCTTTGTTGATCTTGCTTTATCGTGTTTTGTGTCCTTTTCTGCACTGGGGGTTCTTTTTCATGCGTTCGTCTTTGACCATTGCCTGTGTGGGCGTGTTGAGTGCCGCCGCGATCCTGGTGACGACGGCAAGTGCGCAGAGCATGGGTGCCGCCTCCGACGGCCCGACGGAGCAGTCGTCGCTCATAGAGGACTTCGAGCACCCGAACAAGGAGGCTGCCGCGGCGATCGGCATGACCTTGAAGAAGGGCGACGGCAGGATTTACTGGGTGGACTGCGCGGTGGGTGGCGACCTGCTCACCGTCGAGAGCGACAGCATCACCACGCCTGATCACATCGCCTGCTTCAGGGTCACCGGCCGCGATGCGCATCTGGCTTTGGAAATCCCCTCGACGTACTTCATCAAGGCAGGCAGCCTCAAGATCAAGGCCGTGCTGACCGCTCAGGTCGATGGCCAGGAAGTCAAGCGGGAATACACCATCAAGTCCGGTGAGCTGACTCCGGTTGGTGAGAGCATCCACCCTGAGGAGGGTGTGGCCGCCCTGGTCGAACTGCGTTCTTTCGCCTAACCAGAAAACAGGTGATCGGTCGATTCATTTATTCAGCGACTAGACGTCGCTCTCGAACGCGCAAGGGTTCAAAAAATGTCACAGCAAGATAGAAGAGTCGTCGCCTTGGTGGCAGCCGTGCTCGCGAGCGGTCTGCTCGTCACCGGATCGGCTCAGGCCGGCTCGGGTGGTACGCCCGTTCCGGACGGCACGTACCAGTTCGTCGCGAAGGTGGAGATCGAGGGCCGGGCGTGCACGGGCGCCCTGATCGACCCGCAGTGGGTCATCACCGCCCGCTCGTGCTTCCCGGAGAACGCCCAACGGACCGGTGCTCCGGCGAAACCCACCACCGTCACCATCGGGCGGACCAACCTCGTGGGCACCGCAGGCCGGGTGGCCAAGGTCACCACCCTCGTGCCGCGCGCGGACCGGAACGTGGTGCTGGCCAGGCTCGACACGACCATCAACGACATCGCCCCGATTCCGGTGAGCACCACCGCGCCGAGCACTGGGGAGACCCTGCGCGTCGCGGGCTACGGCCGCACCGCGACCGACTGGGTGCCCGACCGGCTCGCCGTCACCGAGTTCACCGCCGGGGCTGTCGCCGACACCACCCTCGCCCTCACCAACTCCGCCGGTGCGGACACCTGCAAGGGTGACGCGGGCGGCCCGGCTTTCCGCGAGACCGCCGGTCGGGTCGAGCTGGTCGCCGTCAACTCCACCTCGTGGCAGCACGGCTGCCTTGGTGTGACCGAGACCCGGAAGGGCAGCACCGAGTCGCGGGTGGACGACCTCGCCGGCTGGATCCGGCAACTCGAACAGGCCAACGCCAACCTGGCGCAGAACAGGGTGGTGACCGCCTCCAGCACCGTCGGCGGTATCCCGGCCTGGAGCACGGCGGCGGTGGTCGACGGTGTCCGGGCGTCCACCTCGGCTTCGTCCGGCTGGAGCAGCAACGACAACCTCGCCGCGAACCACGCGGAGTGGCTGACGGTCGACCTGGGGCGTTCCCAGCCGTTGAGCCGGGTGGACCTCTACCCGCGATCCGATGGCGCCGCCACGGGCACGGGCTTCCCGCGTGACTTCACGATCGAAGTGTCCGGCGACGGCACGAACTGGACGACCGCGGTCACCCGCACCGGCTACGGCAGGCCGGGCGCAGGTGCTCAGGAATTCAGCCTGGCCGGGAAGTCCGGCCGCTACCTGAAGGTCACCGGCACCAGCCTCAGCACGGACGACAACGGGCACTACCGCATGCAGTTCGCCGAGATCGAGGCCTACGGCCCGAATTCGGCCCAGGGCAAGGCGGCCGTCGCCTCCAGCACCGTCGGCGGTATCCCGGCCTGGAGCACGGCGGCGGTGGTCGACGGTGTCCGGACGACCACCTCGGATTCCGCGGGCTGGAGCAGCAACAACAGCCTCACCGCGAACCACGCGGAGTGGCTGACGGTCGATCTGGGGCGTTCCCAGCCGTTGAGCCGGGTGGACCTCTACCCGCGATCCGATGGCGCCGCCACCGGTACGGGCTTCCCGCGTGACTTCACGATCGAAGTGTCCGGCGACGGCACGAACTGGACGACCGCGGTCACCCGCACCGGCTACGGCAGGCCGGGCGCAGGTGCTCAGGAATTCAGCCTGGCCGGGAAGTCCGGCCGCTACCTGAAGGTCACCGGCACCAGCCTCAGCACGGACGACAACGGGCACTACCGCATGCAGTTCGCCGAGATCGAGGCCTACGGCGCGAGCTTGGCCACCGGCAAGACCGTGTCCTCGGCCAGTTCGATCGAAGCGCTGCCAGGGTGGGGTCGTAGCAACGCCACCGACGGGACCCGCGTCTACACCGGCAACGGCGCCGCCGGGTGGTCCAGCGGTGTCGGGCCCGCGGGCCGCAGCGAGTCGGTCACCGTCGACCTCGCGGCACCGACCGCGGTCGACCGGGTGGACCTGCTGCCCAGGACCGACCAGCTCGACGGTCGTTCCGGATTCCCGTCCGACGTCACCATCGAGGTGTCCGGTGACGGTCAGACCTGGACCACGGTGGCAACCGGAGCGGGCATCGCGACTCCTGGACAGCCTGGCCGGTCTTTCCCGATCCCGACCTCGGCAACCCGCTACCTCAAGATCATTGGGACCGGGTTCGGCGCGGACTCCTTCGGCGACCACTACCTGCAGTTCGGTGAGATCGAAGCCTGGTGATCGAGGGGCCAGAGCAGTCGCCCTGACCACCCTTCTCCGCTTCGTGGGCGGGGCATCGGGAGCACGTCCCGATGCCCCGCCTTCGTCCGTCCACGGGATTTGCGCGTCTCAGGCGAGCCTGAACGTCAGCCGGTCCAGTCGCCGAACGGGTCCGCGGAGTGACCGACGAGGTCCGCGATCGACTTCAGCACGCGCGTCGGCCGGTACGGGAACATCTCGGCGGACTCGGCGGTGAAGACCCCGGACAGCACGAGGATGGTCGACAGGCCCGCTTCCAGGCCCGACCGCACGTCGGTGTCCATACGGTCGCCGATCATCAGCGCCTGCTCGGAGTGCGAGCCCAGGGTGCGCAGGGCCGAGCGCATCATCAACGGGTTCGGCTTGCCGACGTAATACGGCTCACGGCCGGTGGCGCGCTCGATCAGCGCCGCCACGGCGCCGGTCGCGGGAAGCGAGCCCTCGCGCGACGGACCGGTCGCGTCGGGGTTGGTCGCGATGAACTTCGCGCCCTCCTCGACCAGGCGGATGGCCTTGGTGATCGCGGTGAAGCTGTAGGTGCGGGTCTCGCCGAGCACGACGTAGTCCGGGTCGCGGTCGGTCAGCACGTAGCCGATCTCGTGCAGCGCCGTGGTGAGGCCGGCCTCACCGATCACAAACGCCGAGCCGTTCGGGCGCTGCGAGTCGAGGAACTTCGCCGTGGCCAGCGCGGACGTCCAGATGGACTTCTCGGGGATGTCGAGGCCCGTGCGCTGCAGGCGCGCACGCAGGTCCCGTGGCGTGTAGATGGAGTTGTTCGTGAGCACGAGGAACGGGGTCTCCGACGCCCGCAGCTCCGCGACGAACTCGTCCGCTCCCGGGATCAGGTGCTCCTCATGCACGAGGACGCCGTCCATGTCCATCAAGTAGTGCCACATGGGTCTAAGTATCGATCACGCGCTTGCGAAACGTCTCGGTCTGGAGCTTGAGATAACGCTCGATCACCTGAAGTTCGTCTTCGTCGAAGTGGCCCAGGACCTCGACCATGCTGTCGCGGGCCTTCTCGAACGGTTCACCGAACTTGTCCACGTCGCCCACCGTGACCTCGACCAGGACCTTGCGGCGGTCGTGAGGATCACGGACACGACGGACATATCCGGCACGCTCGAGGCGGTCGATCACGCCCGTGACGGCCCCGGTGGAGAGACCGGACAGGTCGGCGATCCGGCCCGCGGTGAGCGGGCCGTCCGCCCGCATGGCGAGATCGAGGCACTTCTCGTCCGTCGCGGACAGGCCCATCTGCTCGGCGACCCGAGCGTGGAACATGACGGTGAGCGCGCTCTGCTCCCGCATGTACCAGGTGAACCTCTCCAGCACCTCAGGTTCCATGTTGAACATCTTAGCCGCTAAGACATTTTGTTGTCAGAGTGCTCCAAACGGGCGGAACGTGAGAAACCTCGTTTGTGGAGTCACCTACAAGGAGTTGTTCATTAAGCTGAACAAGGTGACAGCAGTGGAGTTGGGACTACCCATCGTGCGTGGTACGCCGGACGTGTCCGCACGTCCGGACTCGCCGCTGCTCGTCGACAGGTTCGGGCGGGTGGCGAAGGACCTCCGGGTCTCGCTGACCGACCGCTGCAACCTGCGCTGCACCTACTGCATGCCCGCCGAGGGCCTCGACTGGCTGCAGAAGGACGAGCTGCTCACGGACGCCGAGCTGATCCGGCTCATGCGCATCGCCGTGGTCGACCTGGGCGTGACCGACATCAGGTTCACCGGCGGTGAGCCGTTGCTGCGCCGCGGCCTGGAGCAGGTCATCGCCGCGACGGCCGAGCTCGAACCGCGACCGCGCATGTCGATGACCTCGAACGGCATCGGCCTGTCGCGCCGCGCGCAGTCGTTGAAGGACGCCGGCCTGAACCGGATCAACGTCTCGCTCGACACCCTCGACCCGGACCGGTTCGCGACGCTGACCAGGCGCGACCGCATCACGGACGTGCTGGACGGCCTCGACGCCGCCCGCGAGGCCGGACTGGAGCCGGTGAAGGTCAACTCCGTGCTGATGCGCGGGATGAACGAGGACGAGGCGGTCCCGCTGCTGCGGTTCTGCGTCGAGAACGGCTACCAGCTGCGGTTCATCGAACAGATGCCACTCGACGCGCAGCACGGCTGGACGCGCACGAACATGGTCACGGCCGATGAGATCCTCACGATGCTCTCGTCGGCGTTCACGCTGACCCCGTCGGAGGTCCCGCGCGGCGGTGCCCCGGCCGAACGCTGGCTGGTCGACGGCGGCCCCGCGGTCGTCGGCGTGATCGCGTCGGTGACCAGGCCGTTCTGCGCCGCCTGCGACCGCACCCGGCTCACCTCGGACGGTCAGATCCGCAACTGCCTGTTCAGCCAGGGCGAGACCGACCTGCGCGCACTGCTGCGCGACGGCTCCCCCGACGCCGCGATCGCCGACGCCTGGCGTGCCACCATGTGGGCCAAGGCGGCCGGTCACGGCATCAACGACGCGGGCTTCTCGCAGCCAGACCGCCCCATGAGCTCCATCGGAGGATGACAGTGACGGCCGTGAAGATCCGCTACTTCGCAGGTGCGCGGGCCGCGGCCGGGGTGGCCGACGAGGACCTGCAGCTCGACGCCTCCGAGCCCACCGTGGCGCTCGTGGTCAGCACCATCGGCGAACGGCACGGCTCGAAGCTCGGCAAGGTCCTCGCGGCGTCGAGCTTCCTGCTGGACGGCGTCGCGGTGCGCGACACGTCGGTGCGCGTGCCGGCCGGTTCTCAGCTGGACGTGCTGCCGCCGTTCGCGGGCGGCTGAGCGGCCAGGAACGCCTCCGCACGACGCACCACAGCGCCCTGCTCGCGTGCTTTCGCGAGCTCCAGGGCTTCCCTCGCCAGGTCCGGGTCGGCGGTCGCCTCGGCCAGCGCGAGCACCGCCGGGGACTCCATCAGCAGGTCGTTGTTGTCCCGCACGTCTCGCACCAGCTCGGCGGCGACCGTCCGGTCGTGCCTCGCGAGCTTCAGCTGCGCCTTGCGCCGCCCGCTCGGGAAGTTGATCCGGTTCGCCAGCTCGATCGCCGCCTCCAGCTCGTCCAGTACGACCATCGCGTCGATCTCCATCCGGACCTGGTGCACCTTGCGCGCCATCGCAAGCCCCTCGGACGCCAGCGCCCTGGCCCTCTCGCGATCACCGGTCAGCCCGGCCACCTCGGCGAGCATGATCAGCATGTTCGGCTTCGCGATGTTGATCCGCGCGTAGGCGGTGCGCGAGATCTCCAGGTGCCGCCGCGCCTGTTCGTACTCCCCCAGGTCCACGTGGACGACGCCGAGGTTCTCGTGGGCACCGGCGGTCTTGATCTTGAATCCGTGCTCCTCCGACAACAGCACGGTCTCCTCGAAGAGCTCGACCGCCTTGCGCAGCTCGCCGCGCATGCCGTGGACGGTGCCCAGGTTGGGCAGCACGGTCAGGTAGAGGGCCGGGTGGGCACGCGAGATCGGCAACGCCTCCCGCAGATCCGCCAGCGCACCGTCGAGGTCGCCGATATCCCGCTTCACCAGCCCCATGTTGTTGAGCAACGTGCCCTTCATCAGGTCCGAGGTCGCGAGTTCGGCCGCGGCACCGTACGACTTCAGGGCCCCGGCGTAGTCGCCCGTCTCCCAGCGCAGGTGGCCGAACCCGTTGTGCATCGCCACCTCCCCGTCCAGGTCGGCCGCCGCCCGTGCTGTCCTGAGGCCGGCGTCCAGCACCACGCCGAGTTCCAGCCGGTAACCACCGGAGTTGAGGTAGCCGCGCAGCGCGTCGGCCAGGCGGCTCGCGAACGGATGTGGCGCGACCTGCGCCGCCGCCACCAGGACCGCGCGCTTCGCGTCGAGCCACCGATGCGCCTCGTCGGCACTGGCGAAGCTCAGTCCTTCTACGTCGAGCTCCAGCTGCGGCAGCCTGGTGATCGCGGGAGCGACCAGCGCCACGGCTCGCAGTGCGGTGGCCAGGTAGGCGGACAGCAGCCGCCGCAGCGCCGGAGGTCCGTCGGGGCCGGCGCTTTCCGCGGCGAAGAGCCGGATCAGGTCGTGCAGGGCGAACCGTTCCCCTGACCGCTGCACGAGTCCCGCGTGCACCAGCACCTCGAGCTGCCGGGCGGTGTCTTCAGCGAGCATTTCACTGAGCACGGCCGTGTCCTCGACGTCGAAGCCGGTGCCGGGGTGCACGCTCAAAAGCCCGAACAGGTGGCGTGCGTCGTCCGGCAAAGCCTTGCGGGACAACGCGAACGCCGCCCGCACCGCCGCGTCGCCCTCGATCTCCAGCGCGTCCAGCCTGCCGTCGCCGCGCAGGTCGGCGAGGTAGTCGGGCAGGTGCTGGTCGGCCAGGTGCGCACCCGCGATGCGCAGCGCCAGCGGCAGGTGCGCGCAGAGCCGGATCAGCTCGGTGCGGTCACCGGACGAGCCGTCGATCTTCATGCGATCGAGCAGCGCTGCGGCCTCCGCGTCGCCCAGCACGTCGAGCCTGATCTGCCCCGGGAGCTCGTTCCTGCTGGTCACGATGGCCGTGCATCCCTCGACATCCGGCACGAGCGAGGTCAGTTCGGTGGCGTTGTCGAGCAGCACGAGCACCCGCCGGCCCTGCAACTTCGCCCGGTAGAGCTCGATCTGCTCGTCGAGGTCCACGGGGACGTTCGCGGGCGGCACGCCGAGCGCGCGCAGGAACCGGCCGAGCGCCTGCTCGACGGTGACCGCCGGTCCCGTCGCGAACCCGCGCAGGTCGACGTGCAGCTGGCCGTCGGGGAACCGGTCGCGGATGCGGTGGGCGAGCCGGACCGCGAGCGCCGTCTTGCCGACGCCGGGAGGGCCGGTGATCGCGAGCACCGGCGAGCCGGACGAGGACAGTGCGGCGAGCTCCTCCTCGCGGCCGACGAAGTCCGGGAGGTCCGCGGGCAGCTGGGCAGGGCCTGGCCGGCGCACGACGAGCCGGTAGCCGGACGCGTCGGTGACGATCTCGTCCTCGACGGACTGCCGCAGCCTGCGCACGAGGCTGCGCAACGCGGGCAGCGGTCCCGCAGGTGGTTCGTCACCCCAGACCGCGCGGACGAGATCGCCGAACAACACCGGCTGGCCGGCCTTCTCCCGCAACGCGCGGTGCAACGCCTCCAGGCGTGACTCCCTGCCCATCACGACATCATCGGGCAGCCGTGACCGCACGCGGTCCACAGTCCCCGCTCGGCCGTGGACGGCGGTCCCCGAACGGCTCGACACGCGTGAGGCACGCCTCACTTTCCGTGATAGATCTCGGCCGATCTCAGATTGGAAACGGACCGATAACGACACCTTTGAGCTGCTGTTTTGTAGGCTTCCCACAACGTTCCAAACCGTTACTGTGATGCGCGTCACGTGCCGAAACATTTGGAGAGGGGCTCGGCGGTTACGTACGGTCGCTCCTCGGCTGGCCCGAACCAGCCACCAGCACCATCCGGAGGACCGAAACACCGAACCCAGTCCGCGGGTTCTCCGGCACATACCCCGAGCGAGAGATACCGCCGGACTGGGACGCAGGAACGCACCGGGCCCCGAACCCGAGTTCCTGGTCGCAGGTGAGGTGGACCGAGAGGCACATGGCTTTCAACCGAGGCAACAAGGGCAAGCAGAGTTCCGCCGCTCGCACTATCGCCAAGGTCGCGGCTGTCGGCATCATCGCCGGCGCCCCTCTGGGCCTGGCCGTTGGCACCGCCAACGCCGCCCCCGGAATGGACTGGGACGCACTCGCGCAGTGCGAGGCCAGTGGCAACTGGGCCGCCAACACCGGCAACGGGTACTACGGCGGCCTGCAGTTCACCCAGCAGACGTGGAACGGCTACGGCGGCCAGGGCAACCCGGCCAACGCCTCGCGCGAGCAGCAGATCGCTGTCGCCGAGCGCGTGCTCGCCGGCCAGGGCCGCGGCGCCTGGCCTGCCTGCAGCGCCAAGCTGGGCAACTACACCGGCCAGGCCCCCAAGAAGGCCACCCCTGCCCCGCAGCAGCAGCGCCAGGCCCAGCCGCAGCAGCGCCAGGCCGCCGCTCCGGTGCAGCAGGCACCGGTCGTGCAGCTCGAGGGTTCGAAGACGAACCCGAGCGGCAACTACGAGATCAAGGCAGGCGACACCCTGTCGAAGATCGCGGACGCCAACAAGGTCGCAGGCGGCTACCAGGCCATCGTGGAGAAGAACAAGGGCTTCATCACGAACCCCGACCTGATCTTCCCGGGCCACAAGATCCTGGTCTGAGCCGCCCAGGCTCGGACCGATCTGATCGGCCGCACGAACGCCGGCCCGTAGACGTGGGCTGACACAGGACCAGGGATCTCACCGTTACCCCCCGACGGTGAGATCCCTGCCTGCATTTCCGGGTGGGGCAAGCCCACAGCGGGCGGGCAGGGCGGCGGCAAGCAGGCCGGGCCATCAGGCAGAGGATCGGTCTCAACGCACCCGCTTCGCTGGAACCGTCGCCGGCATTCGCAAGGCGACCCGCACGGCCAGACTCAGGACTCAGGACTCAGGACTCAGGGGCAGTTGACCCACTCGTCCTCGCCCCCAGGAAAGACCTGCCTCTTCCACACAGGCAACCGAGCCTTGACCTCGTCCACCAGATCGGCACAAAGGGAGAACGCTTCCCCCCGATGCTCGGCGGCCACAGCACAGGCCAACGCCACATCCCCGATCTTCAACGGCCCGACCCGGTGCGAGACAGCGATCCCGTGCACCCCGGAGTACTTGGCGGCCAGGGAAGAAACCACCTCGGCCACGACATCGGAAGCCGAGGGGTGTGAGTGGTACTCCAACTCCAGCACCGCCCGCCCACCGTCGTGATCCCGCACGACACCGGAAAAGGTGACCACGGCACCGGCCCGGTCAGATCCGACCAGGGCCGCGTGCTCCTCCACCGACAACGGTTCCTCGGTCACGACGGCCCGCAGCACCACGCTCATTTGTGGTCACCTCCACGCAGTTGGTCGAGCGCATGTTCCAACACGCTCGACAACACCTCCAGCCCGTCCCGCACCCCGCCGGTCGACCCGGGCAGGTTCACGATCAACGTCCGCCCGGCAACCCCGGCGACGCCACGCGACAACACCGACCCGGGCACCTGTGGCCACCCCGACATTCGAATCACATCGGCCAGCCCGGGCACCTCGTAGTCCAGAACCGCGCGGGTCGCCTCGGGAGTCCGGTCGGTCGGGTTGATTCCGGTACCCCCGGTCGTCACCACCAGATCAGCGCCGGCGGACACCGCGGAGGCCAGGGCCTCGCGCACCGGATCGCCATCCGGCACCACGACCGGTGAGGAAACCGAGAACCCGCGCCCGGCGAGCCACTCGACGATCAAAGGACCGCTGCGATCGGCGTAGACGCCGGCGGCGGCGCGGTTGGACGCGGTGATCACCACCGCCTTCACGGGCGTTCCCACAGGCCGGACTTGCCGCCTTCCTTGCGCTCCACCCGCACCGCGTCCAGGGACGCGGCGGGATCTACCGACTTCACCATGTCGTGGAGCGTCAGGCCGGCCACGGAGACCGCGGTCAGGGCCTCCATCTCCACGCCCGTGCGGTCGGTGGTGCGGACGGTGGCGGTGATCAGCACCGCAGATGGTGCCAGCGCCAGGTCCACCACCACCGACGACAACGAGATCGGGTGGCACAACGGCACGAGTTCCGAGGTGCGCTTCGCGGCCATGATGCCCGCGATCCGGGCCGTCGCCAGGGCGTCGCCCTTGGGCAGGCCGTCGGCGCCCAGCAACTCAACCACTTCGGCGGTCGTGTGCAGGACCCCTGTGGCCACGGCGGTCCGGGTGGTCTGCTCCTTGCCGGAGACGTCGACCATCCGGGCCGCGCCTTGGGAGTCCAGGTGGGTGAACTGCTTGGTCATACGGCGATCGTATGCCTGACCCGCGTGAACGGCCCGTGCCGAAATCCCTTAGGAAGTCGCTGCCTTGCGCACCGCTTCTGCCACGGCCGGGGCGACGGTGCTGTCGAAGACCGACGGCACGATGAACGACGCGTTGAGCCGGTCGCCGTCCACCACGTCGGCGATGGCCTGCGCGGCGGCCAGCAGCATCGCGTCCGTGATGGTGCGGGCGTGCGCGTCCAGCAGGCCGCGGAAGACGCCGGGGAACGCCAGCACGTTGTTGATCTGGTTCGGGAAGTCCGAACGGCCGGTCGCGACGACGGCGGCGTGCTGCTGGGCCTCCATCGGGTCGATCTCCGGGTCCGGGTTGGCCAGCGCGAACACGATGGCGTCCTTCGCCATGGTCGCGACCTGGTCCGCGCCGAACAGGTTGGGAGCGGAGACGCCGATGAACACGTCCGAGCCGACCAGCGCGTCGTGCAGGCGGCCGGACTCGTTGCCCTTGTTGGTCGTCGCGGCGATGGACTTCAGGTTCGAGTCCAGGCCGGGGCGGTCGCGGTGCACGATGCCGTCGACGTCCACGGCGATGATGTCGCCGGGCTCCTGGGCCTGCAGCAGGCGGATGATCGCGGAACCGGCGGCGCCGACGCCGCAGACCGTGATGCGGCAGTTCTTGATGTCCTTCTTCACGACGCGCAGCGCGTTGCGCAGAGCAGCCACCACGACGATCGCGGTGCCGTGCTGGTCGTCGTGGAACACCGGGATGTCGAGCTTCTCGCGCAGGCGGGCCTCGATCTCGAAGCAGCGCGGCGCGGAGATGTCCTCGAGGTTGATGCCGCCGTACACGGGAGCGATGAGCTCGACCGCGCGGATGATCTCCTCGGTGTCCTGGGTGTCCAGGCAGACCGGCCAGGCGTCGACGCCGGCGAACTTCTTGAACAGCGCGGCCTTGCCCTCCATCACCGGCAGGGCGGCGGCGGGGCCGAGGTTGCCGAGACCGAGCACGGCTGATCCGTCGGTGACGACGGCGACGGTGTTGCGCTTGATGGTCAGGCGGCGCGCGTCGTCCGGGTTCTTGGCGATGGCCTCGCAGACGCGGGCGACACCCGGCGTGTACGCGCGGGAGAGGTCGTCACGGTTGCGCAGCGGCACTTTGGACGCGATCTCGATCTTGCCGCCGAGGTGCACGAGGAACGTGCGGTCCGACACCTTGCGGACGACGATGCCGGGCAACGTCTCCAGCGTGTCGGTGATGTCCTTGGCGTGGTTGGCGGACAGCGCGTTGCACGTGAGGTCGATGACGACGCGGTCGTTGTGCGACTCGACGACGTCGAACGCCGTGATCACACCGCCGGCGCGGCCGACGGCCGAAGTGAGGTCACCCGCGGCGCTCGCTGACGGCGGCGCCTCCAGACGAACGGTGATCGAGTAACCAGGGCCGGGGACCGGCATCGTCGTCCTCCCACGAAGTACAGCTCAAGCGGGAAACGAGCCTATCCCCGGGCCCTTTGCGGTACTCACCCGACTCGGCGAGTTTTAAGCCGCCCCTGACAAACGCACGCGGGGACCTTTCGTACCGACATGCGGTACGAAAGGTCCCCGCGTGCGATCAGGTCAGGACTTGTTGATCTCGGTCACCGGGTGCTTGTACGGGAGGTCCTCCGGCGGCAGCGGGAACGTCACCGTGCCGAACGGGGAGAGCGCACCCTGCAGGTCACTGGTCAGTTCGGTGACGGGATGGCTGCCGTCCGCACCCTCCGGCCAGTGCGGGTCGACCCGTCCCGGGCGTCCTTTCGCCACGTTCTCCTCCTCGGTGGTGCCTGCTGACGGGCACAAGTGTGACAGAGCACGATGTCATCTCCGGCGACCCATATACCGTGGTGAGAATGTCCGGCATCACACTCGCCGACTGGCTGCGCGCCCAGGACGACGTCGCTCTCGTCGCGCTGCTGCGCGCGCGCCCCGATCTGGCAACGCCCCCACCTGCCGATATGTCCGTGCTCGCGACACGGGTCGGCACCAGGGCGTCGATCGCGCGTGCCTGCGAGGACCTCGACACCTTCACGCTGACCGTGCTCGAGGCCCTGGTCGTGCAGGGTGCGGACGCCGGGCCCGTGGCGTTGCCCACACTCGCGCAGATCCTCGGTCCGGACGTGAAGCCCCGTCCGCTCAAGCAGGCGGTCGCGAGGCTGAGGTCCCTCGCCCTCGCCTGGGGCGACGACGACGCGCTGTCGGTCCCGCCGCTCACGCGCGAGGCGTTCGGCGCGTATCCGGGTGGCCTGGGCCGCGGGACCGGGCAGACCTACGACCTGGGCGGCATCACCGAGGGCGAGCAGCGGGTCCTGCAGAAGCTCGCCTCCGGACCGCCCATCGGCGACACCAAGGACGCCTCCCGCGTCGTGCCGCTCGACAAGGCCGAGACGCCCGTGCAACGGCTGCTCGCCCGCGGTCTGCTGCTGCGGCGCGATCCCGGCACGGTCGAACTGCCGCGGGAGATCGCCCTCGAACTGCGCGGCGACCGCCCCCTGGGCCCGATCCAGGTCACCGAGCCGAAGCCGAAGACCACCACGTTCCAGCAGAGCAGCGTCGACGCGACCGGTGCGGGTGAGGCCCTGGAGCTCGTCCGGCACGTCGAGAACCTGATCGCGAGCTGGTCTGCCGAACCGGCGCCGGTGCTGCGGACGGGCGGTCTGGGCGTCCGCGAGCTGCGCAAGGCCGCCAAGGACCTCGACGTCGACGAACGCCGCGCCGCGCTGCTGATCGAGCTCGTGGTCGGCGCGGACCTGGCCGCGAACACCGAGGCCGCGGAACCCGAGTGGGTGCCGACGACCAAGGCCGACGTGTGGCTCGCCGCGACCACCGAGGTCCGCTGGGCCACGCTCGCGCACGCCTGGCTCGACCTGCCGCGGCTGCCCGCGCTGATCGGCCGCCGCGACGAGAAGGACAAGCTCTTCAACCCGCTCGCGGACGAGATCCGCCGTGCGCAGGCCCCGCGCGACCGGCGGTGGATCCTGGAGTCGCTCGGCGCGTTCCCCAAGGGCACCGCGTTCTCGACCGCGGCCGACCTGGCCACGGTGCTCGGCTGGCGGGCACCGCGCCGGGGCGGCAGGCAACGCGACGAACTGGTGCGCTGGACGGTCGAGGAGGGCACCGCGGTCGGCGTGCTCGCCCTCGGCGCGATCACCAGCGCGGGCCGCGTGCTGCTCGACGAGGGTGCCGGCCACGCCGCGAAGTCCCTCGGCGACGCCCTGCCCGCGCCGCTGGACCACGTGCTGGTGCAGGCCGACCTCACCGTCGTCGCCCCCGGCCGCCTGGAACCGGACCTCGCCGACGAGCTGGCACTGGTCGCGAACGTCGAGTCGGCCGGCGGCGCCACGGTCTACCGGATCAGCGAGGCCACCGTCCGGCGCGCCTTCGACGCCGGACGCACTGCCGACGAGCTGCAGGAACTCTTCAAGACCCGCTCGCGCACACCCGTCCCGCAGTCGCTGACGTACCTGATCGACGACGCCGCGCGCCGCCACGGCAGGCTGCGCGGCGGGGCGGCGGGCTCGTTCCTGCGCTGCGACGACCCGGTGCTGATCAGCGAGGTCCTCGCGCACCCGGAGGCCACACGGCTGGAGCTGCGCCGGATCGCCCCGACCGTGCTGGTCAGCCCGTTGCCGCTGGCGGAGGTGCTGGACGGGCTGCGCTCGGCCGGGTTCGCCCCGGCCGCGGAGGGCCCGGACGGCCAGGTCCTGGACCTGCGGCCGGGCGGCCGCCGGACCACGCCGAGGCAGCGCAGTGCCCGCAAACCGGTGTCACCCGCCGTGCACGCCGACGAGCGGTTGGGTGAACTCGTCCGGCTGGTCCGGGCCGGTGATCGTGCCGCCGCGACACCACGGGGTGAACGGATCTCCGTTCCCGGGCACCTCGGCGCCGGTCCGTCCGCGACCCTGTCGTTGCTCCAGCAGGCCGCACGGGCGCGCCGCAGCGTGCTCGTCGGGTTCGTCGACTCGCACGGCACGGCGGCACAGCGCGTGATCGAGCCGCACGTCGTCGGGGGTGGCGTGCTGGAGGGCTACGACCACAGCTACGGAGAGGTGCTCAGGTTCCCACTCCATCGCATCACGTCGGCGGCGTTGGTGGACGAGGCCTGACGGTCCGTCGTCCCCCTTCGGGGGTCCGCAACCACACTTCAGTGGGCGCGCCGCGACCTAGCGTCGATTGACGTGGACGTACCCGAGACACGTCCGCCATCGACCTAGGAGGACTCCACAATGGTCAGCACACGGCCGGCGCTCCAAGTCGCCGCCACCCTCACAGCCCTGGCCTTCGCCTTGCCGTTCTCGTCCGGCACGGCGGCGGCCGCCCCGATCACGCAGGACGACAACGCCGCCCACGTCCAGGTGGACACCGCCCCCAGGATCGACGACATCGGGGTCGGCCTCGGCCTCGGGATCGGCATCGGACACCACTGGCACGACTGGGACGACGACGACTGGGATGACGACTGGCACCACGGTCATCACGGTCTGCTCGACGGGCTCTTCATCGGCCTAGGTGTCGGCCTGTACATCGGCTGACGGCGGCAGCGGCGAAGAACGGCGAAGGGACGACCGGTTGAACGGATGACGACCGAGCTTGATCAGACCGCAACGACGAGGCGAGCGCCGTACCCGAAGGTGGCGCTCGCCTCGTTCAGTTGTGCGTGCGGTCGTACTCCGGCGGAAGGAGTATCAGCCCGCGCGGACGGACATCCACTGGCGCATCGCGTGCTCCACCAGCGTGATGAGCGTCTGCTTCGTCGACTGCCGGTTGCGCGCGTCGCAGGTCACGATCGGCACCGACTCGTCGATCGTCAGCGCTTCGCGCACGTCCTCCAGCCTGTGGTGGAGGAGGCCGTCGAAGCAGTTGACGCCGACGACGTACGGCAGCTGCCGGTCGTCGAAGAAGTCGATCGAGGCGAACGCGTCGGCCAGGCGGCGGGTGTCGACCAGCACGATGGCGCCGATGGCGCCGCGTACCAGGTCGTCCCACATGAACCAGAACCGGTGCTGACCCGGTGTACCGAAGAGGTACAGGATCAAATCGCTGTCGAGCGACACACGGCCGAAGTCCATCGCGACGGTCGTGGTGACCTTGTTGGGCGTGGCGGAGAGGTCGTCCACCCCCGCGCTGGCCTCGGTCATCACCGCCTCGGTGGTCAACGGGACGATCTCGGACACCGAGCCGACGAACGTCGTTTTGCCCACACCGAAGCCACCCGCCACCACGATCTTGGCAGACGTCGTCGGCTTCCGTGCGCCCTCGGCGCCCTGGGGACTAGAGCTTGCGAAGCCCACTGAGCACCCTCTCCAGGAATTCCATGGAAGGCCGGTCCCCCACGACCAGACCGCCCTGGTGAATCAAAACCAAACCCATGCTTGCCATGTCGCCGATCAACACCCGCACGACGCCAAGTGGCAAGCGTAGGAGTGCCGCGACCTCGGCCACCGACCGCGTGTCCACACACAGCCCGCAGATCGACCTGTGCTCGGGAAGTACTGCGGCATCCCGTTCGAGGCCCTTTTCGCTGGTCGAAATCAGCGCCTCGATAGCAAGGTCGTAGTCGGGTCGTGTGCGTCCACCGGTGCGTGTGTAAGGCCGCACCAGTGAACCCGAGTCCGCAGAAGCATTCTCCTCCGGACGCACTTGAGGCTGCGCACCGGTGCTGTACGCCGGTTGGCCGCCAGTGCTGTAGACCGGATGCGGACCGGTCGTGTACGGCAGTTGCTCCGGCACCGCCTCCGGCATCTCGTGCTGGCCGAAGAGGTCCGCGCCGGGGCCACCGAACAGCCCGGAGCCGTACCCGTCTATGTCGAACCGGTTCGGCACGTCGTCGTACGGATACGACGACGAGTCGTCCACCTCACGCTGAGACATATCGCCTAGCCCTTGCCCTGTAACCCGCTCATCGTGGGGCGCGTCCTCGGTTTCCTCTGGTTCTTGGGGTATCGCGTCAGGCTCGTCGAACTGAAACCCGCCAGAAGCCCACTCCTGGTAGTTGAAGTTCCTACCGAAGCCCCGGCCTCTAGCGCCAGATCTACCAGCCATTGGTTCTCACCCCTGAACTTCAGATGAGGTCTAGCGACGGACCACGCCCTGAAGCTGCGCGCGCAGCTCAGGGGTGAGTTGTTGACCGACTCTCTCCACCAACAGCGTCATCTCGTAGGCCACGAGGCCGATGTCGCAGTTGGGTGCCGCCAGGACGGCAAGGCAAGAACCGTCACTGATCGACATGAGGAACAGGTAGCCCCGCTCCATCTCGACGACCGTCTGGTTGACCCCGCCTGCTTCGAAGCAGCGGGCAGCACCCTGGGTGAGGCTGACCAGTCCGGACGCGACCGCGGAAAGCTGCTCTGCACGGTCCCGGGGCAGGCCCTGGGATCCCGCGAGCAACAGCCCGTCCGCGGACACCACAACGGAATGTGCCACTCCGGGCACCCTCCGCACGAAGTCGGTGATAAGCCAACCAAAGCTGCCTGGCTGCGCTGCGGTCGTCACTCCTGCTCCTCGTTCTGCCGGCTCGATTGGTCACCAGCGTATGCCTCGATCAATGCGTGCCGGCCTCGCTTGACACCACTCTGCAGGCTCGACATCCGTCCGCGCACCGCGTCTGCGGTACGGGGCGGCAGCGGCGGGCGCTGCGCTGTCGACGTCAGGGACTGCGGCTTGGGTGCTGCAGATCCTGGCACGAGCTGAGCCTTGGGTGTCCGTTTCGGCAGTCCTGCCGTGGTCTTCGTATCCGGCGTCTTGTTCAACAACGCCTGAGCCGCGTGCCATCCCTCATCGGCAGGCGATTGCCAAGCCGACTCGGAAGTAGGTGCCGCCGCTGGAGTCTCCTCCACAACGGGCTCGGGTTCCACAACTCGCTCCTGCTCGGCGGGTGCGGGTACTTCCTCGGCCGCCGGCTGGACCTTCGAGCGCGGCGTGCGCACCGGAAGACCAGCGGCCGACGTGGTGGTGGGTGCCACCGCCGGTACAGGCTTGCGAGATCGGGTCGGCAGCTCCGGTTCGGGCCCGTCCGAGAGCGGCGGGATCGTCGGGGGCTCGTCGATGTACTCGACAGAGCCCTTGTCCGTCCCTCCGAGCTTCGACGCGACGTGCCCGTTGGTGGCGGCCGGTGCGTCGTCCTCAGCGGTCGCACGGACCGGCTGGGCCGTCGAGGCGGACGTCTCACTGCCCACGGCCTGGAACCACTGCGACAGGACGGCCTCGTAGATCGGGAGGCGTTCGGTCGGGGCGTCCAGGTCGTGCTCGATCTTCTTGCGCGAGGCTTCCGAGGTCCCGTTGCGGTGACCCATCCCGATGTCGAGACGACCCTCGTCGGCCGAGGCGCGTGAGATGCCGTTGGACGAGACGGGCTCGTCCTCGATCGGCGGGATCGGCACGAACTGGGTGGTCTCGTAGCCCGGCTCGAAGGAGATCTCGCCGGCCTCCTCGTTGCGGTCCTCGTAGGCCGTGAAGAGGGTGGACTCGAACGAGCTCTCCGGGTCGACCGCCGCGAGCTGGTCACGACGCCACCGCTCGGACGGCGTCGCGTCCTCGATCGGCGGGTCGCTGTACACGGGGATCGCCGTCGCGCCCGCACCGGTGTCGGTGAGCGAGCTGGGCACGAAGTTGACCGGGATGCCCGGGTTGCTCGGGCTCGACTCGTCGATCCGCGGCGTGACACCGGTCGCACCGCCGAAGGCGCCGGCGATGCCGCTGGCCCTGACCGCGGTGGTGCCGATCTCCGTCGTGTGCTCGGACGGCGGCATCGGCATCGGCATCGCCGGTGCCGACGCGGTCGGCGACATGCCGAACGCGGAGGCCAGCGAACCGGAACCGGACGGCGGGGTCGAGACCGGCGCCTGGCCGGGGATCGCGGTGAGCGTCTCCGGCACGATCACCAGTGCCGTCGTGCCGCCCTCGATGTCCTCGTTGCCGCGCAGGCGGACCTTGATGTCGTGGCGCTTGGCGAGCCGCGCGACCACGTACAGGCCCATCCGGCGGGAGACGGCGACGTCGACGTCCGGCGGGTCGGCCAGCCGCTCGTTGGCGTCGATGATCTCCTGCTCGCCCATGCCCACGCCGCGGTCCTGGATCTCGATCGCCAGCTCGCCCTTGCGGGTCTTCGCCGTGCGAACGGTGACCTTGGTGACCGGGTCGGAGAACGCCGTGGCGTTGTCCAGCAGCTCGGCGATGAGGTGCACGAGGTCGTTGACCGCGCGGCCCTGGACCGTGAGGTCCGGGGTCTGACCGACCTGCACGCGGGCGTACTGCTCGACCTCGGAGACCGCGGCGCCGAGGACCTCGGCGGCCGGGACGGGCCGGGTCAGGCGCCGCGAGAGGTCCGTACCCGAGAGGACCAGGAGGTTCTCCGAGTTGCGGCGCATGCGGGTCGCGAGGTGGTCCAGCTCGAACAGCGAGGCCAGCTGGTCCGGGTCCTGCTCGTCCTGCTCGAGCCGGTCGATCAGGTTCAGCTGGCGCTCGACCAGGGCCTGCGAACGACGTGACAGGTTGACGAACATCGCGTTGACGTTGTCACGCAGGAGGGCCTGCTGGGCGGCCAGTCGCACCGCTTCACCGTGCACCGCGTCGAACGCGCGCGCCACCTGACCGATCTCTTCCCGCGTGTGCACCGGCACCGGCTCGACGGCGGTCTTGGCCGCGTTCTCCGGGTTCGGGTCCGCGAGGATCCGCTCGACCGCGTCCGGGAGACCGTGGTCGGCGACGTCGAGGGCCGTGCGGCGCAGCGTGCGCAGCGGGTTGAGGATCGAGCGGGCGACGAACAGCGCCATCAGCAACGCGAGCGCGAGGATCACGAGCACGATGCCGGACTCGACGTACGCCCTGGTGCGCGTGTCGCCCGCCAGGTCGTCGGTCTTGGTCTGCAGCTGCTCGACCAGCAGGTTCTCGACGTCACGGGTCAGGTTGACCGTCAGCGTGGCGGCGATGTCCCACTTCTCGGGCGTGACCTGCGTGAAGTCCTTCTGGCCCGCCTGCTGGTTGATCGCCGATTCCTGCATGTCGTTCGCGTTGTCGACGATGAGGCCGGTGACGGTGTCGTCGTAGATCTTGGCCTGCTCGGGCGTCGCGGACTTGCGGAAGTCGTTGCGGGCCGCTTCGAGCTCGGCGTCCGCCGCCTGCAGCGATCGCAGCTGGGACGGTGTGAACGCCTTGCGCTGGAAGACGTCCAGGAGGATCGCCCGCTTGAGCGACTCCTGCTCCTTGATGCGCGCGATGGCGTTCGTGGTCAGGTGCAGTCGCACCAGTTCCGGGTCGTTGATCTCGGAGATCGTCTGCTCACCGAGGGCGAGGAGCGTCTCGATGGACTCCGAGTAGGTGCGCTGAACGGCCTCGGCGGGGTACTGCGTGTCGCGCACCGAGTTGCGGAGGCTGTTCAGGCGGTCGAGCTGCTTGGCCGCGACCTGGAAGCGCTCGACGGCAGCCGAGTTCAGGTCGGAGCTGAGCTCGGCGATCCTGTTGCTGAACGCCTCGCTCGTGTCGTTCACGCGGCGCAGCTGCCGCTCGAGGACGACCCTGTCGACCTTCTTGTTCGACGCGACGTAGCTGACCGACAGGTCGCGTTCGCGCTGCAGCTGCTGCACCAGGTCCGCGACCGCGGTCTCGAGGCGGATCTGGTTCGCGAGGTTGTTGAACTCCGTCGCGGCCTGGAGGTCGCTGCGGACTCGCAGACCACCCAGGGCGAGCGCACAGACCGTCGGGATGAGCAGAACGGCGAGCAGCTTCGTGCGCAACCGCCAGTTGCGCAGGCGCCAGCCCGCGGATCGGGTGGATCCGGGGCCGGAGTCGTGCTTCACCGGGTCCGGTGTCACGTTCATCGGTCCGTTACCCAGCGCAGCCAGTCCGTCACCCGATTCGGGCCTTTCGGAGCGTGTGGTGTCACCCACGCCAAACTGGCTGGGACCTCTCTCACGTCGGGCCACTCTGGGCTTCCTCTTCCAGCAGCAGTGTCCCGGTCTCTCCCCAGGACCGAGCATGGACTCGTCAAACGGGCCGAATTGCAGCACAGAGGTCGTTCGCCCGGTGAGGCGCCCTACCCCGTCTGAAGACACGTCGGTCTACTACGACCAGTGCCACCCGAGCCGGAAGGGTAATGGTCACCCCCACCCTGGGGGAAGTCTCCAGAAGCACTCACCGTATCGGGATGGGGTGTCGTTTCATACGTTCAGGTGGTTAACATCCCCGGTTGTCGGCATGCTTCGCCTCCGTCGGAACGCCCAGTTGGGGCTGCGGAGGACCCGGTCTGTAACGACACTCACTGATCAAATCGATGCTACTTAAGCCCTACCGGCGAGAGGTGCCATGGCTACCCGAGCCACAGCCCTGCGGCTAGCTGCAGTGCTCATCACGTGTGTCCTGACCGCGAGCTGCGGCCTGTTCGGAAGTTCGTCGAGCGGCGGCGACGCGGACGTGGAGCGCAACGTCATCCGCATCGGCGTGCTGCCTGTCGTCGACGTGGCCCCGTTGCGGATCGCGCTGACCGAGAAGCTGTTCGAGAAGGCCGGCCTGCAGGTCAACCTGGTCCCCCAGCCCACCGAGGCAGAGGCCATCAAGCAGCTGGACACCACGCTCGACCTCACGTGGGCGACGCACGTCAGCCTCTTCCGCGCGGTCGCCGAGGGCACCGAACTGCAGCTGCAGGGTGAGGCCTACCAGGCCGGCCCGAACTCGATGGCGCTGGTCGCGGACTCGAAGTCGGACTACGACGACCCCGGCGCGAAGTCGGCTCCGACCATCGCCGTGAACAGCGAGACCGACATCGGCGCGCTGACCACGCGTGCCGTGCTGGACACCGCCGCGGTCGAGAAGCAGAAGATCAAGTTCAAGCCGATGGCGTTCGCCGACATGGAGGCCGCGCTGACGGCCGGCCAGGTCGACGCGGCGTTCATGATCGAGCCCTTCATCACGAAGGCGCAGCGCAAGATCGGCGCGAAGATCGTCACCGACACCGCCCGCGGCCCGACACTGGACTTCCCGATGTCCGGCTACGCGTCGTCGAAGAAGTTCGCCGACGCGAACCCGAAGACGCTGAAGGTGTTCCGGGACGTGCTGCGCGAGGCGCAGCAGCGCGCGCAGGCCAACAAGCTCGCCGTGCAGGACTCGCTGACCAGCTACGCGGACGTCGACGCACCGACCGCGGCCCTCGTGTCGGTGGGCACGTTCCCGCTGTCGCTGAACCCGATCCGGCTTCAGCGCGTCGCCGACATGATGGACACCGAGGACGTGCTTTCCGGGCGTCTGGACGTGCAGCAGCTACTACCACCCGGCACGACGAACTAGTTGTTCCTCGGCATGAGAAATGGCGGACCGGAGAACCGGCCCGCCATTTTTCGTGCGATCACTGGCCGCCGGCGGCCGAGATGCAGTAGGTGATGCCCGGCGCGGGTTCCGCGTAGGCGATGGCCGTCGCCTCACCGCAGTCCGCGGTCGCCGCCCTGACGACCTTCTCGACCTTCAGGACCTTCTGGACGGCGAACTCGTTGTTGCCCTTGGAGCAGTCGACGGGCTTCATGCCCTCCATGTTCATCTTCACGAGCTCTTCCTCGTAGCACTTGCCCTCTTCGAGCTTCTCGACGAGGCAGAGCTTCAGCGACGAGCTGCGGCGGCCGGACTCGGTGTACTCGGCGTAGTCCTCGCTCGGGCACGCCTCCGACGTGGACTTCATGACCTTGGCGATGAAGTAGTTCGCCTCGGCCGCGGAGCAGTCGACCTTCTTGTACTTCGGGCTGAACGTGGTGCCCGTGACGCTCGCGCAGTCGCCCGCCTTGGCCGACGGCTCGGTGATGGCGCTCAGGCCACCGCTGATCAGGGCCTTGACCAGGAAGCCGACGCCGATGAGCACGACGATGCTGACGATCGAACCGATGATCTTGCCGGCGCCGCTCTTCTTGGGGGGCGGGCCGTAGGGCATCGGCTGGCCCAGGGGCTGGCCGGGCATCTGGCCGGGAGGCGGGCCGTACTGGCCCGGCTGCTGGGCGTACGGGTCGCCGGGCTGGCCGTAGGGCTGACCGGGCTGGCCGGGGTAGCCCTGCTGGGGCGGCTGACCGTACGGGTTGGGCTGGCCGGGCTGCTGGCCGTACGGCTGCTGCGGCTGTCCACCGGGAGGCGGTCCGTAAGGCCCTGGCTGCTGGGGGTAGTTGGGGTCGGTCACTGGATTCCTCTCGGATGAGTCACGCGAAAGACAGCGAAACCGGAGCCGTGGGGACACGACTCCGGGTTTCGCTGGATCAAGCCTGTTACGCGGGTGCCCCAAGGCAGTAGTGCAGCTTCGCCTCGGGGAAGGACTGCGGCTCCTCACCCTCCGCGCACTGCGGCGCGGCGGTGTCCTTGACGGTCTTGGTCACCTTGAAGGCGGCCGACCCGCCGCACTCGACGGCCTTCGCGCCGACGCCACCGGTGTTCTCGGCGTAGCACTTGCCCTCGGCGAGAAGCGGCGCGAGGCACAGCTTCGTCTTCGGGCCGCGGCGCTGCGACTGCGTGTACTCGTCGTAGCCCTTGCCGCACACCTCGCTCGTGCCGCCGGCCTTGCCGACCGTGTAGTTCGCCTCGGCGGCACCGCAGTCGACCGGCTTGTACTCAGGGGCTGGTCGACGTGCCGGAGACGGCGGCGCAGTCGCCGGCCTTCGCCTGCGCGACGTCACTGCTGAAGTAGTTGAACGCGTAGAACGCGCCGCCGACGACGATCAGGCCGACGACGTAGGTCAGGATCCGCTTGCCGATGCTCGACTTCTTCGGCGCGGCTCCTGCGTGGGCTCCGGCGCTGACGCGGGCGAAGCGGATTCAGTCGTGCTCATGCGGTTCTCTCATTTCCCAAATACCCCAGATGGCCCATGCCCCCCGACACAGCCGGAGCAGACAGTGCCATGTGGCGCAGCAAAGCGCTGGAGCTTTACGGAAACGTTACGGCGAGAACCTGACGGGCAGCGGACGGCTTCCGTCCACAAGGGATCGGCGACCGTCAGTGCTGTCCGATCCGGACGGAGTCACTGCTTCTGGCCGCCGCGCTCCAGGCAGAAGGTGATCGCGGGCTCGGGGAAGACCGCCGCGCGCGAGTCGCCGCAGACGGTGCGGTCGGCCTTGCCGCTGAACACCTTGGCGACCTTCACCGAGTCCTTCGTGGAGCAGTCGACCTTCGCGATGCCGCTCTCGGGGTTCTGGCCGTAGCAGGCGCCCTCGACGAAGTTCGGCATGAGGCACAGAGTGGCGTCGCCCGTGTACGTCGAGTAGTCCATGCCGCCGGACGGGCAGGCCTTCTCGTTCCAGTCGAGGACCTTGGCGATCTTGACGTTCGCCTGCTCGGAACCGCAGTCGAGCGCCTGGTAGGTCGGGTTGTCGAACGCGCCGGAGATCCGCGCGCAGTCGCCCGCCCGCGCCGCCTCGGCCACGTCGCCGAGCTGGTTCACGACGAACCCGCCGAGCAGCAGGAACGCGAGGACAGCGGCGATACCCAGGCCGACCTTCTTCATGGCCTGGGTATCGGCGTCAGAGAGGGGTCAACTCAACCGAGTTCACCCGATCAGGATCCTTCGTGGACACCCATGCAGTAGACCGACGCCGGCTCGCTGAACCGCAGCTCGCTGGAGCCCTCGGGGCACACCGAGCCCTCCTCGGGCAGCCCGTCGACCTTCTTCACGATCTTCACGGGCGACTCCGTGGTGCAGGCCTCCTTCTTGAAGGCGCCGTCGTCGCTCGACGTGTAGCAGTTGCCCTCGGCGAGGTTCGGCATCAGGCACATCGACTTGTCGCCGCCCGACTGCATCTGCTCGTAGATGCCCTCGGCGGGGCACTGGTCCTCGGCGTTGGCCAGCACGGCGGCGACCCGGTGCGTGGCAGCGGCGTCGTCGCAGCTCTTCGTCGAGATGTTCCAGTCGCCGTCCGGCTTGTCCACGTCCTTGGGCGAGGCGCTGACGCAGTCACCGACACCGGTGCTGTTGAGTGCCGTCAGCGCCCACACACCGCCGCCGACGAGCACGACCGCCAGCACACCGACGATGGCGAACTTCAGCCAGCTGTTCTTGTTGGGCGACTCGTCGGTCTCGGTCTCCGCGGGTTCCGGGGTCACCACGGCCGGCGGCTCGACGGGATCAGTCGACTCGGTGCTCATGGGCGAGAACGTACGACACGGCATGTTGGCTTCGTGTGTCGCCTCACAGTTGTCGTCACCAGTTGACGCAGGTCGAACGCATTTGGCGTCGTCAGGGAGACTTGTCGGCGTGACCGATGGCCCATTGATCGTCCAGTCGGACAAGACGCTGCTGCTCGAGGTCGACCACCCGCTCGCGAACGACGCGCGCACGTCCATCGCGCCGTTCGCCGAGCTGGAGCGAGCTCCGGAGCACGTGCACACGTATCGCGTGACGCCGTTGGCCTTGTGGAACGCGCGAGCGGCCGGGCACGACGCCGAGCAGGTGGTCGACGCGCTGGTGCGGTTCAGCCGCTACCCGGTGCCGCAGCCGCTGCTGGTGGACGTGGTCGACACGATGGGCCGCTTCGGGCGGCTGGTGCTGACCAACAGCCCCGTGCACGGGCTGGTCCTGCACTCCAACGACCGCGCGGTGCTCGAGGAGGTGCTCCGCAACAAGAAGATCGCGCCGATGTTCGGGGCCCGCATCGACGACGACACCGTCGTCGTGCACCCGAGCGAGCGCGGGCGGGTCAAGCAGCTGCTGCTCAAGGTCGGGTGGCCGGCCGAGGACCACGCCGGGTACGTCGACGGCGAGGCGCACGCGATCGAGCTGGAGGAGAACGACTGGAAGCTGCGCGACTACCAGCGGATGGCCGCCCAGGCGTTCTGGGCCGGTGGCAGCGGCGTCGTCGTGCTGCCCTGCGGCGCGGGCAAGACGCTGGTCGGCGCGGCGGCGATGGCCGAGGCCCAGGCGACCACGCTGATCCTGGTCACGAACACCGTGGCTGGCCGGCAGTGGAAGCGGGAGCTGATCGCGCGCACCTCGCTCACCGAGGAGGAGATCGGCGAGTACTCGGGTGAGCGCAAGGAGATCCGCCCGGTCACGATCGCGACCTACCAGGTGATCACCCGCAAGTCGAAGGGCGAGTACAAGCACCTCGACCTGTTCGACTCGCGCGACTGGGGCCTGATCGTCTACGACGAGGTCCACCTGCTGCCCGCGCCGGTGTTCCGGATGACCGCCGACCTGCAGTCGCGCCGCCGTCTCGGACTCACCGCGACGCTGGTGCGCGAGGACGGCCAGGAGGGCGACGTCTTCTCGTTGATCGGGCCGAAGCGGTACGACGTGCCGTGGCGCGACATCGAGGCGCAGGGCTGGATCGCCCCCGCCGAGTGCACCGAGGTCCGGGTGACCCTCACCGACAACGAGCGGCTGCAGTACGCGACGGCCGAACCGGAGGAGCGCTACAAGCTCTGCTCGACGGCCCGGACCAAGATCGCGGTGGTCAAGCGGGTGCTGGAGCGGCATCCCGGCGAGCCGACGCTCGTGATCGGTGCTTATCTGGACCAGCTCGACGAACTGGGCGAGGAGCTGGGGGCGCCGGTGATCAAGGGATCGACGAAGAACAAGGAGCGCGAGGTGCTCTTCGACCAGTTCCGCAAGGGTGAGCTCCGCACCCTGGTGGTGTCCAAGGTCGCGAACTTCTCCATCGACCTGCCCGAGGCGTCCGTCGCCATCCAGGTGTCCGGCACCTTCGGGTCGCGGCAGGAGGAGGCCCAGCGCCTCGGCCGCATCCTGCGCCCCAAGGGCGACGGCCGGCAGGCGCACTTCTACTCGGTCGTCTCGCGCGACACGCTCGACACCGACTACGCCGCCCACCGGCAGCGGTTCCTGGCCGAGCAGGGCTACGCGTACAAGATCGTCGACGCGGACGACCTGGTCGGATGACGGCCTGGTGGATGTGGAACCCGGCCGGGGCCCCGCCAGTGCGGCGGTTCCGGTCGGAGGAAGCCCTCGCCAGGAAGGCACCGGACGCCCAGGTCGTCCGGTCCGCCGACTTCACCTGCCCCGCGCAACGCCGCCGCGCCACCGCCGTGCGTTCGGACTTCCAGCGCGTGACGGGCGACCCGGTGCAGGTCGCCTTGGTCGAGCAACGGCTGTGGACGCTGCTCGTGGCGTTGCGCCGGGCCCAGCCCCTCCGCGACGCGCTGACGTCCGCCGTGCCCAGACCGGGCAGGGCGGCGCTGGTCGCGGAGCCGTCGCGCGAGCTGGCCGAGTTCGACCGGCGCTTCGACCAGTTCGCGGACGCGTTGCGGGTCCTGGTCGCGGACCCGGCTCCGGAGCAGCTACGCCACACCGCCGCTTTGGATTAGCGCGGGGATCTCGACGACCGACTTCAGCAGGTGCGTGTGCTGGACGGCGCCGAGTTCCTCCGCCGTCTGGCTGCCGCTGAGCACGCCGACGACGAACGCCGCACCCGCGTTCGTGCCCGCCTGCAGGTCTCTCGTGGTGTCGCCGGCGGTCAGCACGCGCCGGACGTCCCTGACGCCGGTCAGCTCCATCGCCCTGAAGATCATGTAAGGCGCCGGACGGCCGGCTGTCACGTCGTCCACGCACACCACCGCGTTCAGCACGCCCTCATGCCAGCCCAGGACGTCGAGCAGCCCGTCCACGACCGGCCTGTCGAAGCCCGTGGTGAGCGCGACCTTGACGTCGTTGCTGCGCAGACGCGCCAACGCTTCCGGCACACCGGGGATCGGCGTCGGCGGCGTCTCGGCGTAGTACTGCGCGAGCCGCTCGTGGAAGTCCTTGAACTCGGCGTCCACTTCGGACTTCCCGAGCATCGCCGAGATCGCCTCGTACTTGTCCGCGCCCATCCACCTGCCGACGTCCAGCGCTGATCCGCCGGCCGCGACCACGGTGTCCGCCAGCGCTTCGTAGACCAACCCGTGTTCTTCCACGGTCGTGCCGGCGATGTCCAGCACCACGAGGTCGATCCGGTTCACGAGGCCCTCCAGTCCCGCAGCAGCGCCGGGTGCGCCTGCTGGGAGTTCTCGATCGAGAAGCTGACCATGTCCGGGCGGTAGCGGTCGTCGGAGTGCTCGACCGGCCGTCCGGCTAGGTGCTTGACCTGCTGGCCGTAGCGGGCGCCTTGGCGCACGGTCACCGAGCCGTCCGCCGCGACCTCGCAGGGGTTGTTCGCCGTGCACTGCTCGCCGCTGTCGTTGCCGGTGCTGTGCACGCCGACGACGGTGACGCCGTCGCTGAGCACGATCGGTGAGCCCGAACCACCGTGAGACGGCGTGCACTTCGGGTCGTAGCGGTAGGAGTTGTCCTGCGTGTAGCCCTCTTCGCGCAGATGCGGGACGACGGTCTCGATGGTGCAGCTGAAGCGCTTGCCGTTGCCCGCCGAGATGATGTCGACGCGCTGTCCTGGCCTGGCCGACCGGTCCGAGAGCTTGAAGATCTTCACGCCCTTGGCCTTGAGCTGCGCGTACGTCTGGTCGAGCTCGAAGAGCGCGGTGTCGGTGCTGGTCATGGTCGCCGAGACGAGACGTCTCGTCTCGCCTTTGGCCTGCGGGTAGCCCTGGCGGCCGCCGATGGTCACCGGGAGCTTGATCGCGACGTCCCTCAGGGTCTCGCCGGGGGCAGGGCGTTCCGGGACGCAGTGGCCGTTGGTGAGCAGGAGCGCCTGGTCGCCGGGCTTGCTGTGATCGGTCCTGACCACAGACGCCGAGCAGACCCCTGCCAGTGACGCGGCGCCCTCGAGGTTCGGGACGGGGGTGTCCGGCGGGTTGACCTTCCCCGTGACGACGTCGTCGATCCAGCCCTTGAAGTGGTGGACGTCGGTGTACATGACCGGCCGGTCGTCACCGCCGGAGCCGCTCACGAGGCCGGCGATCACCCAGCGGTCGCCGTCGCGGACGAGTGCGGGGCCACCGGAGTCCATGTTCGTGGCGGCGACGCTGCCGTCCAGCGCGCCGATGCACAGCTCACGATCAGCGAAGATGCCGTCGCAGGCCCCTGCCGGCTGGATCACGGTGTCCGCCTCGCGCAGCTTCTGCGGGTAGCACTCGGGCGCGCGGCGGTCGCACGTCATGCCCCACCCGAGGATCCGCGCCGTCGTGCCTTCGGCGGGCCGGGCCGACGGCAGCGTGACGGGCTTGGTCCGCGCGTTCCTCCTCAGCTTCAGCAGGCCGATGTCGCCGTCGTGGACGGGGTTGGGCGAGTAGGTGATGAACCGTTCGACCTCGACCACCTCGCCGCCGCTGCCCGCGTCGAGCGTGCCGAGCCGCACCGACCAGTTCTTCGGCCTGCCGACCTGGGCGAGACTGGGGTTGTTGCGGGTGCAGTGGCCCGCGGTGACGGCCCAGCCCGGCGCGACCAGCGTGACGCCGCAGGTGTGGCCGTCCGCGCGCGGCGAGTCGGGGCGTTGCAGCGAGCCGGCGAACGGGTAGGGCGCCTGGGCTTCGACGCCGCCTCTGATGGCCAGCGCCGGGGTGGCGGTAGTGATCACCGCGATGGCCGCGAAGCTCATCGCCAGTAGCACTTTTCGCATGTCGCAGAGGCTGTCGAACCTGTGTCCGCGCGGCGTGATGGCTCTGCAACAACTGCGCACGGACGGTCGTTACGCAACGATGACGTCGCACGAACGTCCCCATGAGACCCGTCGGGAAGGCTGGAGGGCATGCCGCGCGTACTGCTGATCGAGGACGACGAGGCGGTCCGCGAGGGACTGTCGCTCGCCCTGACCTACCAGGGACACACCGTGGACGCGGTGCGCACGGGCGAGGAAGGCCTCGAACTACTGGGCAGCGTCACGCCTGACGTCGTCGTGCTGGACCTGATGCTGCCGGGCGTGGACGGGTTCGAGGTGTGCCGCCGCATCCGTGCCTCCGGCGACCTCCCGATCATCATGCTGACCGCGCGCAACGATGACATCGACGTGGTCGCGGGTCTGGAGGCCGGTGCCGACGACTACGTGGCCAAGCCGGCCCAGGCCCGTGTGCTGGAGGCCCGCATCCGCGCCGTGCTGCGCCGTTCGTCCGCCTCCGTCACCGAGGTCGTGGCCGAACGCCACGGCGACCTGACGATCGACCGCGAGGGCCTCGTCGTGACGCGGTTCGGCAAGCCGGTGTCGCTGGCGCCGACGGAACTGCGGCTGCTGCTGGAACTCTCCTCGTCGCCGGGCCGCGTGCTGTCACGGCAGCAACTGCTGGGTTCCGTGTGGGATCAGGGCTACCTCGGCGACTCGCGGCTGGTCGACGCGTGCGTGCAACGGCTGCGGTCGAAGATCGAGGACGATCCGGCAGCGCCCGTGTACGTCCAGACGGTGCGGGGCTTCGGCTACCGCTTCGGGCCGCTGTGACGCTCCGCCTGCGGTTGCTGCTCGCCTTCACGTTCCTGACCATCGTGACCGCCGCGGCCGTCGCCGGTGCAGGTTACGTGCGGGCACGCGACGCGATCGTGCAGCGAGCACAGGACAACGCCGTCATCGAGACCACGAACCGCGTCGAACAGCTCTACCCGCTGCCCGCCCGAGCAGTGGACGCCGCCGTCCTGGAACGGGTCGCCGCAAGGGTTTCCGGCCGTGAGGGCCAGGCTTTGGCCTACGGCAACGGGACTTCCGCGGGAGGCATGAACCCCGCGGTGATCACGGCGGAGCTGCGCTCGCTCGTCTCGTCCGGACGCGTCGGCTGGCAGCGCGTGTCGTACGCGGACAGTGTCTGGCTCGTCGTGGGCATGCAGCTGCGGGTGGCGTCCGGCGCCCCGTCGGGCATCGAGGTGTACGTGCTGCGGCCGTTCACGTCGGAGATCGCGTTCGTCGACGAACTGGCGCGCAACGCGTGGCTGATCGGCGGCGCCGTCCTGCTCCTGGCCCTGGGACTGGGTTTCCTGGCGGCCCGCGGCGTGCTGCGCCCCGTGCGGGAACTGCAGCTGGCCGCCTGGAAACTAGGGCAGGGCGAGCTCTCCGCGAGGGTGCCGGTGCGCGGGCGGGACGAACTGGCCTCCGTCGCGTCGACGTTCAACAGCACGGCTTCGTCACTGGAACACCACGTGGGCGAGCTGCGCCGGATGGAGGCCGACGCGCGTCGGTTCGTGGCGGACGTGTCGCACGAACTGCGGACCCCGCTGGCCGCGATGACGGCCGTGACCGACGTGCTGGACGCCGAGACCGCCTCCCTGCCGGGCGTGGCGGGCCAGGCGGCACGGCTGGTGAACCGCGAGACGCAGAACCTGACGCGGCTGGTGAACGACCTGATCGAGGTCACCAGGTTCGACTCGGGAACGGCGGCTCTCGCGCTCGACGACGTCGACGTGGCCGAGGTGGTGCGGACCTGCCTGCGGATGCGCGGCTTCTCGGAGGTGTCCGCGTCACTGCCGGACGGCGTGCGCGCACGCCTGGACCCGCGCCGGCTGGACGTGATCGTGGCGAACCTGGTCGG
Organism: Lentzea californiensis; assembly: GCF_024648825.1. Taxonomy (GTDB): domain Bacteria; phylum Actinomycetota; class Actinomycetes; order Mycobacteriales; family Pseudonocardiaceae; genus Lentzea; species Lentzea californiensis. The sequence goes on along the minus strand of NZ_JANBBE010000001.1, from coordinate 1,507,607 downwards.
CAACGCACTGCGGCACGGCTCGCCACCGGTGTCGCTCGAGCTGTCGGTGGCGGGACCCGTGCTGGTGATCGAGGTGGCGGACTCCGGGCCGGGCCTGCCCGACGAGGTCCTGCCGCACGTGTTCGCGCGGTTCTACAAGGCCGACTCGTCGCGGGGGCGGTCGGAGGGCTCGGGGCTCGGGCTGGCGATCGCGTGGGAGAACGCGCGGCTGCACGGGGGCACGCTGGAGGCGGCCAACCGGGCGGGTGGCGGTGCTTTGTTCACGCTGCGGCTGCCGCTGGACGGTGGGTCTTGAGGCCGGGAACTGTCGGTGCCGCCTGGGAGAATGGAAACAGGGGGACCCCCGGGAGGGGACCCCTGCGTGAGCTTGGGCTCGCGGTGCCGCGGGCAGACGCTGGTGTGGGCGCGCCTGCCGGAGACCTGGATGCCGTCTGCGCCGCCTGCAAAGCAAGCACCCACCGCAACGGAGTCCACCTCTCCAGGACCGGAGTCAGCTGTGCGCACGAATCCACCCAGCCTCACGAAGGTGCGTCCGCAACAGCGAACCGACCACGCCGCCGGGGTAACGGGCAGCGGAAGGCGCCAGAGCGAACGCACCTGCGTGAGCTCGGGCTCGCGGCGCTCGTCCTCGCCGTCCTCACCGCCTGCGGCATCCGCCCCACCGACCCGATCCCGGGACTCGAAGCGCCCAGCGGCGCCGTCGAGAACACCTCGCCGTCGCTCTTCTGGGTCTCCTCCGACGGCGGCGTGGTGCCCGTCGGGCGGCCGGAGGGCAGCCTGAGCGGGTTCGACGTCGTGGCGTTGCTCGCGCAGGGGCCCACCAACGCCGAGCAGGCCCGCAGCCTGTCCACCGAGGTGCCGTTCGACGCCGCGCCCGCGACCGTGGACCGGGTCGCGAACGGCCTGGACGTGAACCTTTCGAGCGATGTGTCGCAGCTCAGCGGTGCTGCTGTGCAGCAGATCGTGTGCACGTTGCTCGCCGTGCAACCCGTCGGCACGGTGAACCTGCGTGGGGGCGGGCGTTCGCTGGAGCTGCAGAAGTGCGCTTGAATCTGGCCGTGCACGCCTACTCCATCCCGATGCGCGCCCGGTTCCGCGGCATCACCCAGCGCACCGGCCTGCTGTTCGAAGGACCGGCCGGGTGGGGCGAGTTCTGCCCGTTCGAGGAGTACGACGACGCCGAGGCCGCGGCCTGGCTCGCCTGCGCGCTGGAGGCCGCGAACGACGGCTGGCCGGCGCCGGTGCGGGACCGCGTCCCCGTCAACTGCACCGTGCCCGTGGTCAGCCCTGAGAAGGCGCACGAGATCGTGGCGAGGTCGGGCTGCTCGACGGCCAAGGTGAAGGTCGCCGAGTCGACGCTGGCGGAGGACTGCGCGCGGCTCGAAGCCGTGCGGGACGCGTTGGGGCCGCAGGGGTTCGTGCGGGTCGACGCGAACATGCTGTGGGACGTCGACACGGCCGTCGCCGCCATCAGGGCCATGGACAAGGCGGCGGGCGGGCTCCAGTACGTGGAACAGCCGTGCCACACCCTGGACGAGCTCGCGGCGGTGCGGCGCAGGGTGGGCGTACCTATCGCGGCGGACGAGTCGATCCGCAAGGCCGACGACCCGCTGAAGGTGGCCGTTTCCGGGGCCGCGGACATCGCGGTGATCAAGGTGGCGCCGCTGGGCGGTGTGCGCAAGGCGCTGGAGGTGGCCGAGGCGTGCGGGTTGCCGTGCGTGGTGTCGTCGGCGCTGGAGACGTCGGTCGGGATGGCGGCCGGGGTGGCCCTCGCCGCCGCGCTGCCCAGCCTCGACTACGCGTGTGGGCTGGCGACGTTGCAGTTGCTGGACGGGGACGTCACGAGCGCCTCGCTTCTGCCCGTGGACGGCTATCTGCCCGTGCTGCCGACGGCACCGAAGCCGGACCGGATCGCGGAGTTCGAGACGGGCGACCAGGCCTGGGTCGAGCGGTTCCGGCGGGTTCAGTCGACGAGCTGATCCAGCTCGATCTTCACCGGGAACGGGTCACGCGCCTCGTAGGTCGTGGTCGCGGGAGGCGCCTCCTCGAAGGAGCGCTCCGGAGTCAGGCACAACGGGGTCAGCGAGACCGGCTCGGCCAGGTCGACCAGCCAGTAGAACGGGATGCCCGCTTCGGCGTAGTCGAGGCGCTTGGCGAGGCGGTCCGTGTAGTGCGAGTGCGGCGACAGCACCTCGACGGCGAGAACCACCTCGCGGGCCCGCACGAGGTCCTGGCCCGAGGCGCCGCGGTGGAACACGACCAGGTCCGGGCGCCGGACGAAACCGGGGGCGTCCGGTGGGGCCAGCTCCAGGTCCACGTCCGGGGCGTAGGTGACCTGGAGGTGCGCGGGCAGCTGGCCGGCCAGCTGCGAGATCAGATTCCCGCAGGCGAAGTTGTGCTCGGCCAGACCGGCGGGAGAGAGGACCGGGCGGCCTTCCACGAGTTCGGTGTAGCCGGATTCGGCTGCTGCCAGGGCGGCGAACTGGGCGACGGTCAGCGGAACACCAGGTGAGGGCACTCAGTCACGGTCGCACATGGACGCGTTCCAATCCCGCTCACAAGTACACACCTTCCAGCGATCTAAGGCTTGCCCCGAGCCAGCCCCTGCTTGTCAGCCCCCAGGCTGAACACGATGCCCTCGGTCCGGTTGATCGCCTCGGTCCGCCGCGCGGAAGCCGGCACCCGAGTCAGGTCCACGAGCCGGATCGGCGGCCCCAGCTCCACCAGGGTCGGCGTGTAGGAAGCCTCGACCACAGACCACCCAGCGGCCCCCTGCTCGAACTTGAACCGGGCGATCGTCCCCTCCTCGGTCACGCCACGAGGCTCAGCGTGCCGGGCGACCTCGTTGCCGAGACCGTAGGCGACCCACTTGTTGCCGATCTTCTCGAACGGCTGCACCACGTGCACGTGCGTCCCGATGATCAGGTCGAGGGCCGGATCGGCCAGCAGCTGCCGGGCCAGCGCCTTCTGGTCGGCGGTGGCCTCGTGCTGGTACTCGTTGCCCCACTGCACGGACAGCACGACGACCTCGGCACCGGCCTCACGCGCCTTACGGGCGTCGGCGAGGATCTTGGTCGCGTTGATCTGGTTCGCGCGCCACGGCTGGGGCAGCGGGATGCCGTTGAAGCCGTAGGTGAACGACAGCTGCGCCACCTTCACGCCGTTCGCGTCCAGGATCAGCGGCGCCGCCGATTCCTCCTGCGTGCGGAACGAGCCGGTGTGCTTCAGGCCGACGGCGTCCATCGCGTCCAGCGTGGTCGTGATCGCGGAGACGCCGCGGTCCAGCGTGTGGTTCGAGGCCGTCGAGCACGAGTCGTAGCCCACGTCGACGAGGCCCTTCGCCACCTCGGGCGGGGCCAGGAAGGCCGGGTAGCCGAAGAACGGGCCCTCCTTCGGGCCCAGCGGCACCTCGAGGTGGCACAGCGAGAGATCGGCTTTCAGGGTGTCCTTGATGCCCGAGAACAACGGCAGGAAGTCGCGTCCGGCCGCGCCTCCGTCGGCGACGGCCTGGTCGGTCAGCGCCGGGTGGATCAGGATGTCGCCACCTGCGGTGAGCACGAACGAGCGCGGCGGGGGCGGGCCCTGGGAGGTCGGCGCCGGCGCCGGGGGTGCCGAGGTGACGACGACGGGCGAGCCGGTGCACGCGGACAGCAGCAAGCCGGTGACCAGCACGGATGCCGACCACCGGACTGCACGCTTCAGCGCTGCCGCCTGCGTCGCAGGACCACTAACAGCACGACCGCCAGCGCTGCCGCCGCGATGGGCAGCACGCGCTTCAACACCGGAACGCCTGCCGTGTCGATCAGATCGATCGGCTCGTCCGGGACCACTCGGAGATGCTGGTGTTGCGCCACCTCGTCAGGATCCACGGATCCCAGCGTGCTCGCCAGGCATTCCGCGAACTGGTCGACGAGCCGGCCGCTGACCTCGGCGATCAGGCCGCGACCGAGTTGGGCCGGACGGCCCGTGATCGCCAGATCGGTCTCGACCTCGACCGTGTCCCCGACCACGAAGGTCACCACCGCCGATGCCGTGCCGTTGCCGCGGGTGTCCTTGCCCGCTGCTTTCATGACGGCACGGCGCAGCACCGGGTCGATCTCGACGAACTCGCCGCTCCCCCGGTACAGCAGCTGCACCGGGCCGAGCTTCACCTTCACCTCCCCGCTGAACGTCTTGCCGTCCACCGAGGTCAGGGTGGCGCCGGGCAGGCACGGCGCCACCCGCCCGGGGTCGATCAGCGCGTCCCACACCTCCTCGGCGGGCGCCGGCGACGTGAACGAGTGCGTCAACTTCATCCCGCGACCGCCGCCGTCAGCGCACGGCCGGTGAGCACCCGAGCCAGGTTGTCCTTGTAACCGTCACCCGAGGACGCGCGCAGGGCCGCCTCGGAGATCGCCTCGGCGGAAGCCTGCTGCCCGACCAGCGCCGCCTCGACCTCGGTAGCGCGCAACGGCCCGGACCCCACGTTGGTGAGACCCACCCGAGCAGCGGAAATAGCGCCGTCACGCACCTGCACGGCCGCCGCGACCGCAACGATCGACCAGGCCTGCGCGACCCTGTTGAGCTTCTCGTAGTGCGCGCCCCAGCCCGTGTATTTCGGCACGCGGACGTCGAGCAGGATCTCGTCCGGCGCCAGCGCAGTCGTGAAGTAGTCGACGAAGAACTCCGCCGCGGGTACCTCACGACGGCCCGAAGGCCCAGCGATGATCATCACGGCGTCCAGGGCGAGCACCGGCGCCAGCAGGTCGCCGGCCGGGTCCGCGTGGCACAGCGAGCCGCCGAACGTGCCGCGGTGCCGGATCTGCGGGTCCGCGATCGTGTCCGTGACCAGCCTCAACAACAATGCGTGGTCCTGGACCAGATGATCGCGCTGCACCTCGTAGTGCGTGGTCATGGCACCGATGAGCAGCGAGTCGCCGTCGTCGCGCACGCCCGTCAGCTCGGTCAGGCCACCGATGTCGATCAACGCCGTGGGCGCCGCCAGCCGCATGCGCAGCACCGGCACGAGCGACTGCCCGCCCGCGATGACCTTGGCGTCCTCACCCTCCTCGGCGAGCATCCGCACGGCTTCGTCCACAGTGGACGGGAACATGTACTTGAACTCCGCCGGGATCACGACTGTCCTCCCTGCGCGTCGATCGAGCCGAGCCCACCCGCGGTCACGTCACCCGAGCCGGGATCCGGACGGCCCTGCAAAGCGGTCCACACCCGCTCCGGCGACATCGGCATCTCGATGTCGCGGACGCCCAGGTGCCGCAGGGCGTCCAGCACGCTGTTCACCACGGCAGGAGTCGAGGCGATCGTGCCGGCTTCACCGACTCCCTTGGCGCCCAACGGGTTGGAGGTCGCCGGTGTCGTCGTGCGATCCGTGAGAAACGCTGGCAGGTCCGCCGCGCAAGGCACCAGGTAGTCGGCGAGCGTCGCCGACGTCAGCGTGCCCATCTCGTCGTGCGTGGCCTCTTCGTACAGCGCCTGCGCGATGCCCTGCGCGAGCCCGCCGTGCACCTGACCGTCGACGATCAACGGGTTCATGACCGTGCCGACGTCGTCCACCGCCACGTACCGGCTGATGCGCACCATGCCCGTCTCGGTGTCGACTTCCGTTGCGCACAAATGGGTTCCGTGCGGGAACGAGAAGTTGTCCGGGTCGAACGTGGCGTCGGCGTCCATGCCGGGTTCCATGCCCTCGGGCAGGTCGTGCGCGACGTGCGCGGCCAGCACCACGTCACCCAGCGAACGGACCGTCGACGTGCCTCGGACGGAGAACGAGCCGGAGGCGAACTCCACGTCCACCTCGTCGCACTCCATCATGTGCGCGGCCAGCGTCCGCGCCTTGGCCAGGACCTTGTCCGCCGCGTACACCAGCGCCGTGCCACCGACAGCCAGCGAACGCGACCCGTAGCTGTCCATGCCCTTGTGCGACGTCGCCGTGTCGCCGTGCAGCACCTCGACGTCGTCGAACGGCACGCCGAGCTTGTCGGCGACGATCTGCGACCAGACCGTCTCGTGGCCCTGCCCGTGCGGCGAGGTTCCCGTGATCACCTCGACCTTGCCGGTGGGCAGCATGCGGATCGACGCGGTCTCCCAGCCGCCTGCGGCATAACGCAAAGCGCCCAGCACCCGCGACGGCGCGAGGCCGCACATCTCGGTGTAGGTGGAGATCCCGATGCCGAGCTGGACCACGTCACCGGAAGAACGGCGCCTCGCCTGCTCCTCGCGCATCTCCTCGTACCCGAACAGCTCCATCGCGCGGGCCGTCGCGGCCTCGTAGTTGCCGGAGTCGTAGGTCAGGCCGGCGACCGTGTCGAACGGGAACTCCTCGTGCCTGATCCAGTTCATCTCGCGGATCTTCATCGGCTCCACGCCGAGCTCGACCGCGAGCTCGTCCATCATCCGCTCGATCGCGAAGGTGGCCTCGGGCCGTCCGGCGCCGCGGTAGGCGTCCGTGGGCACCTTGTTCGTGAAGACGTTGGTGCAGACGAACCGGTAGGCGGCGAACTTGTAGATCGAGTTGAACATGAAGGCGCCCAGGATCGGCACGCCCGGCGTGACCAGGCGCAGGTAGGCGCCCATGTCGGCGAGCAGCTCGACCTTGAGGCCGGTCACGGTGCCGTCGCGGCGGGCGGACAGCGTGATCTTCTGGACCTGGTCGCGGCCGTGGTGCGCGGAGAGCATCGACTCGGTGCGCGACTCCGTCCACTTCACCGGACGGCCCATGCGGCGCGCGACCAGCAGGCACAGCAGTTCTTCCGGGGTGACCTGGAGCTTGCCGCCGAACCCGCCGCCGACGTCCGGCGCGATCACGCGGAGCTTGTGCTCGGAGATGCCCGTGACGGCGGACAGCATCCAGCGCAGGATGTGCGGGATCTGCGTCGCCGACCAGACGGTGAACATGCCCGCGGTCGTGTCCACGACGACCGACCGGGGTTCCATGAACGCCGGGATCAGCCGCTGCTGCTTGAACGTCCGCTCGATCACGACCTCGGCGGACGCGATCTCGTCCTCGACGTTCGTCCCGACACCGGCCTCGGCGGAGTCGAAGATCCACGTCGCGCACTTGTTCGTGCCGAGGTCCGGGTGCACGAGGTCGTTGTCCCGCAGGGCTTCTTCCATGTCGAGCACGACCGGCAGCTCGTCGTAGTCGATGTCGATCGCCTCCAGCGCGTCCGCGGCGTGATAGGCGCTGTCGGCGATCACGAGGGCGACGGCCTCACCGGCGAAGTTGACCTGGGCGACGGCCATGGCGGGTGCGGGCGGCGACTTCATGTCCTCGGTGATCGGCCAGGCGCACGGCAGAGAACCCTGCTCGGCGGCGAAGTCCTCACCGGTCAGCACCACGGCCACACCGGGCATCGAGGTCGCGCGGCTGACGTCGATGCCGGTGATGCGGGCGTGGGCGACGGGACTGCGCAGGACGGCCATGTGCAGCATGCCGTGCAGCTGGAGGTTGTCGGTCCACGTGGTCTGGCCGGTGATCAGCCGCGCGTCCTCCTTGCGGAGCCGTGCCTTGCCGATCTCCGGTTCCGCTGTGGCGGTCATTCGCCACCTACCGGCTGCTTGGAGCTGATGTGCTCGTCGCTGTGCTGTTCCTGCTTGGGCCCGGCGCCCGGTTTCATCCGCTGCGCCGCGTCCTGCACCGCGCGCACGATGTTCTGGTAACCCGTGCAGCGGCAGAGGTTGCCCTCCAGGCCTTTGCGCACGGTCTCGTCGTCGGGATCGGACTCGTCGGCGAGCAGGTCGATGGCCTGCATGATCATGCCGGGAGTGCAGAACCCGCACTGCAAGGCGTGGTTCGAGTGGAAAGCCTCCTGCACCGGATGCAGCTTGCCGTCGCGAGCGAGGCCTTCGATCGTGGTGACCTCGTGCCCGTTCGCCTGCACGGCGAGCATCTGGCACGACTTCACGCTGTGGCCGTCGAGGTGGACGGTGCAGGCGCCGCAGTTGCCGGTGTCGCAACCGACCACGGTGCCGGTCTTGCTCAATCGCTCCCGTAGGTAGTGCACGAGCAGGAGGCGGGGTTCGACCTCGTCGGCGTATGTCACTCCGTCGACGTTGACCGAGATGTGCATTGACCCCTCCCAGGGGTGGTGGGCCTTGAGTGACGAGGGTCACTCCAGCTTGCTCCCTGTTTGCGGGTTCAACAACCCGATCAGTGATGAATCGGTTCACCAAGATCGACGAGACGCCGCCCGCTTCCCTTCCACCGCAAGGAAATGATCTCCGCGGCGATCGACACCGCCGTCTCCTCCGGCGTCCGCGCCCCCAGGTCCAGGCCTATCGGCGAGGCCAAAGCCTCTAGTTCACCCTCGGTCAGACCTGCTTCCCGCAACCGTTGCAACCGGTCTTCGTGCGTGCGGCGGGATCCCATCGCTCCCACGTAGCCGACCTTGAGCCGCAACGCGACCTCCAGCAGCGGCACGTCGAACTTCGGATCATGGGTCAGGACCGCGATGACCGTGCGTTCGTCGAGCTTGGACGCTTCGGCCTGCAAGTACCTGTGCGGCCAGGCGACGACGACCTCGTCCGCCTCGGGGAACCGGCTGCGCGTCGCGAAGACCGGTCGCGCATCGCAGACGGTGACGCGGTAGCCGAGGAACGCGCCGAGGCGGGCCATCGCGGCCGCGAAGTCGATCGCTCCGAACACGAGCATGCGCGGCGGCGGCTCGAACGAGTTCACGAAGACGCTCATGCCCTCGCCACGCCGCTGACCGTCCGGCCCGTACTGCAGCACGCCGCTCCGTCCTGAAGCGAGCATCCCGCGCGCGTCGTCCGCGACGGCGTCATCGATCCGTGCGCTGCCAAGACTGCCGTCACGGCGGTCCGGCCAGATGACCATGCGCCGGCCGATGCCGTCCGGGTGCTCGATCACCGTAGCGACGGCGACAGGTTCCTCCGCACGGACCGTCTCCACCACCTCACCGAGCTGGGGAAACGTGCTGGCGTCGATCTTCTCGACGTAGATGTCGATGATCCCGCCGCAGGTCAGCCCGACAGCGAACGCGTCGTCGTCGCTGACTCCGAACCGCTGCAGAACCGGGGTGTCCAACGATTGCGCCAGTTCGTAGACAGCGCCCTCGACGCACCCGCCGGACACGCTGCCGACCGCCTCGCCGTCCTGCGTCACGAGCATCGCCGCACCCGCCGGCCGGGGCGCCGAACTGAAGGTCGCGACCACCGTGCCGACCCCGACCGTCTCACCGTTCGCCACCCGCTCGGCGAGGTCGTAGAGGACATCACGCACGGCGCACCTCCTTCAGCAGTTCTTCCAACGCGTGCACGCTGTGGCCTGCGACCATCGTGTCGACGTGCGGGAGCGCCGCCAGCACACCCTGCTGGACGGGCCGGTAGCCGGGCTTGCCCGCGTGCGGGTTGGCCCAGATGACCTTGTGGCTCACGCGCCTCAGCCTCGCCATCTCGCTCGCCAGCAGGCTCGGGTCACCGCGTTCCCAGCCGTCGCTGAACAGCACGACCACCGCACCCCGCTGCCGCCACTGCTGGTTGAACCGCCGCAGCGCGTCGCCGAGCCGGGTGCCGCCCTCGTAGTCGGGGATCGCGCGGCCGGCGGCCCGCAGAGCCCGTTCCGGGTCGCGTTCCCGGAGCTGGCGGGTCACGCGCGTGAGCCGGGTGCCGATCGTGCGGGCCTCGACGGGCATCGCGTGCGCGATGACGTGCGCGAACCTCAGCAGCGCGTCCGAGTAGGCGGCCATCGAGCCGGAGACGTCGATCAGCAGCACCAGCCGGCGTGGCTTCGAGCCCCGCTTGCGGTGGCGCGGCAGGGCGATCTCACCGCCGGTCTCGATCATCGCGCGCACCGTGCGGGCCAGGTCCATCCGGCCGCGACGGGCCTTGCGCAGGCGTCGCGACCGCCTGCGCGGCGGGAGCGGGTTCAGCCGGGCGATCAGCGGGGCCGCGTTGAACTCGGAGATGTCCTTGTGCTTCAACACTTCCACGTCGGACGCGGCCACGCCGACGGTCATCGAGTCGAGCTCGACCGTCGTGCGCGGACGGGGCGGGGTGCCGCCGAAGTACGCCCGGTACGCGGCGTCGTAGCGCGGCAGGTCGTCCGGGTCGGCGCACAGCGTGAGGCGCCCGGCCCAGTAGAGGTCGACGTGCTCGGTGGCCCGCAGGAACGCCTGGACGCGGTCGGGCCCGCACTGGAGTCCGGCGCCCCGCAGGACGCTCGTGAACCCGACGCAGGCTTCCGTCACCCCACGATTGTGCTCCCGATCACGCGTTCCGCGTCCTCCCGGTACTTCAGGACCGCCCCGAGAGTCGTCGTGTCCGGCTCCGCGCGGCCCAGCGCCTGCAACGCCCGTGCCCAGTCCAGCGACTCCGCGACACCCGGCGGCTTCAGCAGGTCGAGGCCCCGCATCTTCTGCACGGCCTCCGCGACCCGGACCGCGAGCCGTTCGTCGAGACCGGGCAGGGTGCGGCGCAGGATCGCGACCTCGCGCTCCAGGGCCGGGTGCTCCAGCCAGTGGTAGAGGCAGCGGCGCTTCAACGCGTCGTGCACCTCGCGGGTCCGGTTCGAGGTCAGCACCGTCAGCGGGGGCGTCGTCGCCCTGATCTCGCCGAACTCGGGGATGCTGACCGCGTTCTCGGACAGCACCTCCAGCAGGAACGCCTCGAACTCGTCGTCCGCCCGGTCGATCTCGTCGACGAGCAGCACGCAAGGTGCGCTCTCCAACGCCTGCAGCAGTGGTCTGGCCAGCAGGAACCGTCGCGTGTAGAGGGACGCCTCGTCCACCTCGCCGCGCGTCTCCAGCACCCGCAGGTGCATGAGCTGACGCGGGTAGTCCCAGTCGTACAAGGCCTGCGTGGCGTCGATGCCCTCGTGGCACTGCAGGCGGATCAGCGGCACGTCCATCGACTTGGCCAGCGCGAGCGCGAGCGAGGTCTTGCCGGTGCCGGGTTCGCCTTCGAGGAACAGCGGCCGCCCCATCCGGACCGCGAGGAACGCCGCCGTGGCGATCCCGCCGTCCGGCAGGTACCCCGCGGCGTCGAGCGCTGACGCCAGTTCCTCAGGGGACTGCATGGGCCTCAGGGTACGACTAACCTGGACGGATGGGGTCGATCAAGAAAGTCCAGATCACGTTCGACTGCGCGGAACCCGTTCGCGTCGCGGAGTTCTGGAGCCAGGTGCTCGGGTACGACCCGCCGCCGGAGAGCGACGGTTCGTGGTCCGCGGTCGCCGACCCGACGGGTGAGGGCCCGCGGTTCTTCTTCCAGCGCGTTCCCGAGGGCAAGGTCGTGAAGAACCGGGTGCACGTCTGCGTGCGAGCCGGCACCGGCCTCGTCGGCGCGGAACGCCTCGCCGCGCTCCAGGCCGAGCGCGCACGGCTGGAACCACTGGGCGCGGTGCTGGTGCGCGTGATGGAGGCCGACGAGGAGAACGAGTCCTGCATCGTCATGCAGGACGTCGAGGGCAACGAGTTCTGCCTCGACTGAACCCTGGGATCGCCACCCCGGATCAGGGTCGGATTCGGGGTGGTCACCGATGTGCCGGAGCCCGAAACCGGCGAATCTTGGTGCATGACGAACAACGTGCTCAACGACGCGACAGCCCAGGTCAAGAAGCTCCGCAGGAGTCGCAGCGACAAGATGCTCGCCGGCGTCTGCGGCGGCGCCGCCAAGATGATCGGTGTGGACGCCGCGATCCTGCGGATCATCCTCGTGGCGGCGACGCTGCTCGGGTTCGGCACCGGAGCCCTCCTGTACGTCGCCGCCTGGATCCTCATGCCCGAGGAAGATGCTGCGATTTGATCACCGTGGGAAACCGGGCACGCCGGGTAGCCGTTGCCAGGGGTGGGGACCGTTGAGGGGCCGGTACTCCACCCCCAGGGCGTCGAGCCTGGGGAGGTGGTGCTCCTGCAGCCGCCGCACGAAACCGGGATCCTTCTCCGCCGGGGACCACACGACCTCGGCGAACGCGGCCAGCCTCGGGAACGCCGCGTAGTCCACCCGCCGGGCCGAGTCGAGGTGCTCGGTCCAGATGTTCGCCTGCGCGCCCAGCAGCCGTCCGGGCTCATCACCCGTGAGGCCAACGGGCACCGGCTCCCACGCGTAGACGTCCTCCAGCGTCGTCACCGTTCCCACCGGAATCGGTTCGTCCGGCGAGTCCGACTGCCGGTAGTCCAGGTAGACGTGCTGCTCAGGGCACATGACCACGTCGTGGCCCTCGCCCAGCGCCGTGATGCCGCCCTCGACGCCGCGCCACGACGCGACGACCGTGCCGGCAGGCAGCGGACGGGCGTCCAGGACCTCGTCCCACCCGTACGGCCGCCGGCCCTTGCTCACGACGTGCTCCGCGACGGCCCGGACCAGCACGCCGTCCTCGTGACCGGGCGCCTCGTCGCCGCCGAGCCCGATGACCTCCGCCGGGAAGACGTCCATCAGCTCGTCGAACACGTTCCGGTAGAAGTCCACTGTGGACTCGTCCGTGTTGAGCACGCGTTCGTTGACGCCCCAGTCGGTCCAGACGCCGCCGCCGTGCACGCCCAGCTCCGGATAGGCCGCGATCGCCGCCTGCGAGTGACCGGGGATGTCGATCTCCGGGATCACCGTGACGTGCCGCGCCCGTGCGTACTCGACGATCTCACGCAGGTCCTCCTGCGTGTAGAAACCGCCGTGCGGACGGCCTTTCATGCCCGCGGAACGCCGGTCGCCGAACCGCGAGTCCTCCCGCCACGACCCCACCTCGGTGAGCTTCGGGTAGCGCTTCACCTCGAAGCGCCAGCCCTGGTCGTCGGTGAGGTGCAGGTGCAGGACGTTGAGCTTGTGCACCGACAGCAGCTCGACGTACCGCAGCACCTCCCGCTTGGGCAGGAAGTGCCGCGAGACGTCCAGCATCACGCCACGCCACTGGAACCGCGGGTAGTCGACGACCTCGCACGCGGGGATGACCGACGGCTTCTCCCCCGCGGCCCGGAACGCCTGAGCGCCGAGCAGCTGCCGCAGCGTCTGCAGCGCGTTCATCTCGCCGGCCGCGTCGTTCGCCTCGATCAGCACACCGTCGTCGGACGAGAGCAACCGGTAGCCGCCGGGAGGACCGTCGACGAGGACTGTCTCCCAGCCCTTGTACTCGCAAAGCCTTCCACCGTCCACATAGGACACCGGGCGTGGCAGCAGGTTCATCCCTTCACCGCCCCCGCGAGGCCGGACACGAGCCGGCGTTGCACGAGCACGAAGAAGATGAGCACAGGGATGGTCATCAGGGTGGAGCCCGCCATGATCGCGCCCCAATCGTTCTGGTCGGGTTTGACGAACACCTGGAGAGCCAGCGGCAGGGTCTGGTTCTCCACGGCCGAGATGATGAACGTCTTGGCGAACAGGAAGTCGTTCCAGGCGTGGATGAACGACAGCACCGACGTCGCCACCAGGCCGGGGGCGACGAGCGGGAACAGCACCTGCCACAGGAACCGGAACCGCGAGGCGCCGTCCAGGGTGGCGGCCTCCTCTAGTTCCACCGGCACCGCGGCGACGAAGCCCCGCAGCATCCAGATCGCGAACGGCAGGCTGAAGGCCAGGTGCACCAGCACGAGCGAGCCCAGGTGGTTCAGGCCGAAGACCGGAACGCTGTCGCCGACGGACCGCATCAGGAAGAACAGCGGCACGGTCAACGCCTCGACCGGCACCATCTGCACCACCAGCAGCATGATCAGCAACGTCGTGCGGCTGCGGAACCGGAAGCGGGTCAGCGCGGTCGCCGCGAGGAACGAGATCAGGATGCTCAGGGCGACCACGATCAACGCGACGATGATGCTGTTCATGAAGTAGCGCCCGAAGTTCGCGACGGTCAGCGCCCGCGTGAAGCTGTCGAGCGTCGGCCGCGTCGTCCACGGCACCGGGTCGGCCGAGATGATCTCGTCCTCCGGTTTGAACGCGGACAGCACCATCCAGAACAGCGGGAACGCCACCACCGCGGCGATGATGAGGACGAAGCCCTCGGTCAGCCAGCGCCTCACAGGACCTCCCCCGACCGCCGCAGCGCGCGGAGGTAGAACATCGTGATTCCCAGCAGCAGCACGGTCATCACGACACCGATGGCCGCGCCCAGTCCGTACTCCGACGCCGCGAACGCCTGCTGGTAGGCGTAGACGTTGAGCACGAGGTTGCGCCCGGCGATGCCGCCGCCGTTGGTCATCACGTAGATCTGCGTGAAGACCTTGAAGTCCCAGATGATCGACTGGATCGTCACCACGAGGATGATCGGCTTCAGCAACGGGAGCGTGACGCTCCACGCCGTGCGGAACGCCGACGCGCCGTCCAGTGCGGCGGCCTCCAGCACCTCGCCCGGAATCGCCTTGATGCCCGCGAAGAGCGTCACCATGACGAACGGGAACGAGCACCAGATCACCTGTGCCGCGACGAGTCCGAACGCCGTCCACTTGTCGAACGTCCAGGAGAAGCCCTGGATGCCCAGGACCTCGTTCACGAACCCGAAGTTCGCGTCGAACAGGAAGAGCCAGATCGTCGAGCCGGCGACGGCGGGCGTGGACCACGCGCCGAGCGCCGCCAGGAACAACGTCATCCGGACCCAGGTGCGGACCCTCGTGGCGAGGATCGCGAGGAACGCGCCCACTAGCAACGTGCCGACCACGCAGACCGCCGCGAAGGCGACGGTCTGCCCGAGCACACCCCAGAACTGCTGGTTGCCCAGCAGGTTCCGGTAGTTCCCGAGACCGAGGAACTCGAGCGGCGCGCCGCCGCTCACCTGTTCCTGGCCGTAGTCGTAGAGCGAGATGAGCACCAGCTGGTAGATCGGGTAGGCCAGCAGGCCCCCGAGGATCAGCAGCGCTGGAGCCAGGTAGGCGAACGCGGTCCGCCCCTGGCCTTTGGCCGTCACGCTCACGACGTGAAGGCCGCGTTCATCGTCTTGGCGGCGTCCGCGGTGGCCGTGTCGACGTTCTTCGCGCCGGTGACGATCTCCTGGAGCATCGTCGGCACCACGGTCTGGGCCTCGATCTTCGCCCACGCCGGCGTGACGGGGACGAACTTCGTGCCGGACTGCAGGGTCTTCGTGAACGGCTCCAGGAACTTGTCGGACTCCGCGACCTGCTTCTGCACGTCGCTGAACGTCGGCAGGTTGCCCATGGCCGTGTACATCTTCTGCTGGTACTTCTTCGACGCGAGCAGCTGCGTGAACTCGTTGGCGAGCGTCTTGCGCTGCGTGCCCTTCATGACGCCGAGCAGGTTGCCGCCGGCGAACGCGGGAGCGACCGAGCCCTTGGTCTTGCCGGGCAGCGGCACGACGCCGTACTTGCCGGCCGCGCTCGAGGCGTCGACGGACTTGCGGTTGAAGTCGCCGCCGATGGTCATCGCGGCCTTGCCCGCGCGGAACGCCTCGACGCTCGCGTCACCGCCGTTGCCCGCGCAGGTGGCGGGCGGGCAGATGTCGTCCTTGATCAGCTCGGTGTACTTGGCGACACCGGCCTTGGACTCGGCGCTGTCGATCGCGGCGGTGAACTTGCCACCGTCGGACTTGGCGATGTCCCCGCCCTGCGCCCAGATGAACGGCAGCGCGGCGAACAGGTACTTGCCGCCGGCCGAGATGCCGATCAGCTCCGGCTTCTTCTGCCGGATCTCCCGCGCGAGCGGCGCGATCTCGTCGAGCGTCGCCGGCGGCTTGAGGCCGAGCTCGGTGAACACGTCCGTGCGGTAGTACAACGCGCGCACGCCGACGAACCACGGGACGCCGTACGTCTTGCCGTCGACCTTGGCCGTGTCGAGGATCGACGGGACCAGGTCCTTCGACTCGTCCCACTTGCCCAGGTCGAGTTCGGAGAACCCGCCCGCGGAGACGTAGCCCGCCAGGTCGGTGTTGCCGAACTCGGCGACGTCCGGGGCGCTCTTCGGGTCGCTGAAGGCGGCCTTGAAGCGTTCCGCCCGGCTGGACACCTGGATGTACTGCACGTCGACGGTGACGCCGCTGTGCTTGCCCTGGAACTCGGAGATCGCCTCCTTGACCACGGCCTCCTTGGGGCCGCGGTTGACCTCGTCGAACAGCCAGACCCGCAGCTGTCCCGTCTGTTCGTCCGTGCCCGAGCTCGTCGGTCCCGACTGCACCGGTGCGCAGGCGACCACCGCGCCCACGCCCAGCACCGCCACAAGTGTCTTCATCCGCATCGTCGTCGCGCCCTTCACGTTGCGTATGTTGCAACAGCTATTTCACAGGAAGCAACGTGACTGTAGAACGGACTAGGGCAAGGGTCTAGACCAGACGATTGACCCATTCCCGAACTGATGCCGAATCGACCGGGGAGTCCCATCCGGACGGACGGACGGCGCTGCCGACGTGAAATCCGTTCACGCCCGCTGCCAGCAGTTCCGGCACGTGCCGGGCCTGCAGACCGCCGCCGACGAGCAGCGCGGGCGGGGCCTGGGTGACGAGCTCCTTCAGGTTCTCGATGCCGTCCTCGACGCCCTTCGCACTGCCGGCGGCGAGCACGGTGTCGCAACCGAGGGTCTGCACGGTCGCCCAGGACCGGAAGACGTCGTTGGAGTTGTCGAGCGCGCGATGGAAGGTCCAGGCGCACCCCTCCAGCTCGGCGGCGAGGTTGAGCGTGACGCCCTCGTCGATCTCACCGCCGGCGTCGAGGAAGCCGAGGACGAACTCGGTGGCGCCGGCCTCCCTGAGTTCGGCGGCCGCCCGGCGCAGCTGCTTCAGGTCACCGGGCGCGAACCCCTTGGCGTCCCTCAGCATCACGCGGACGGGGATGTCGACGGCCGCGAGGACCTCCTTGAAGGTGGCGACCGACGGCGTGAGGCCGTCCGAGGCCATGTCGGCGACCAGTTCGAGCCGGTCGGCGCCGCCCGCCTGTGCGGCCACGGCGTCCTGAGCGTCCAGTGCGATCACTTCGAGAATCGGCATGGTCTAGACCATAACGGTCCTCTGCATGTGCTTTCGTGAATCGGGAGCGCGCGTGCTGTTCGGTGCGTCGGAGGCTGTATCTGCTCGCCTGCATTCCGCTCTTCATCGATGAGCGCTTTGTTCAGGCGTGGAGCACGCGTCAGCCGGTTCGAGGGGTGCCGGCCGGCGCGAGCTCCCACCACTGGCGGCCCGTGACTCGGAGGGGGATTCACGGGCCGCTGGCGTACCCGGAGGAAGATGAGGGCACCTTGGCGGCGATACTGCTCCAATCGAGTGAATTTGGTATCTACCGCCCAGTTAGCCCTTCATGAGTTGGCGGACGGCGCTGACAGGGCGGCCGATCGGAGGTGCTGCATGGACGAGCTGCACACGGCGGATGACCGTCCGCCGTGGGACGGGCTTGAAGGCACCGAACGGCACGCGGTGTGCGTGACGGCGGCACGAGAGGGCAACCGGGACGCGCTCAACGTTCTGGTGGACGAACTGACCCCGCTGCTGTGGCACGTGGCGCGCGGACAGGGCCTCGACCGAACCGCCGCCGAAGACGTCGTGCAGACCGTGTGGCTCGCGTTCTTGAAGAACATCGAGAACATCAACGAGCCGAAAGCCCTGGTCGGTTACCTGGTTGTCACCACGAGGCGTGAAGCACGCCGAACTTGGACACCCAACAAGCGTGAGACGCACCTGTCCGACGAATACGCCGAACAGCTCGAGTCCGACACCGGCCTGCCCGAGGACGTGACGCTCCTGGACGACCGCGACCGCCGCCTGTGGCTCGCGTTCGGCCGCCTCACCACGAGGTGCCAGGAACTGCTGCGGCTCACCGTGCTCGCGGGCCGCGCGGAGTACCGAGCAGTCGCCGAGGCACTGGCCATGCCCCACGGCAGCATCGGTCCGACCAGGGGACGGTGTCTGACTCTGCTGCGCAACTACCTGGAGACGGAAGGAGGATCGCGGTGACCGAGATCGACCCGCGCGACGACCGCAGGGGCCCCGAGGACACCGCAGTCCTCTCCGAACTGAACAGGCTCGTCGACGAACTGGACCCGCCACCCGCCGACCTGGTGGACCGCGTGAAGTTCGCGATCGCCCTGGAGTCCCTGGACGTCGAAGTCGCCCGGTGGGAACGCGCCGGCTCGTTCGCCGGGGTCCGGGGCGGGCAGACCGGCACGATCACCTTCACCGTGGACAACCTGACGTTGATGGTGAACTTCACCTCGACCGGGTCACGGCACCGGATCGACGGGTGGCTGGTGCCGGCCGGGGAGCACGAGGTCGAGGTCCGGGTGGCCGATCACCAGTCGTCCTGCACCCGGGCTGATGACGGTGGGCGGTTCGTTCTTCCCGATGTGCCGGCTGGGACGACTCAGATCCTGGTGCATTTGGTGAATTCTCGCGGGGAGCCTGGGCGGACTGTTGTCACGCCCACGATCATGCTTTGAGTTTTGGGGTTGTTTCGGCAGATTTACTGGGGTTCTGGGGTATTGCGGCGGGGTCGGCCTTGGTTGGCCAGTTCCTGTTCCAGCGGGGTGGCCGCCTGCCTTGCTTTCAGTCACCTTGCGCAGGTGGCCGGGGTGGGCCGTGCCGAGCCGGGTCGATTCATCGCCGCTTCGCGACGATTGCGATTGGGGCTTGACTTCGAGCCTCTGGCGAGATGCTTTCCCGGCCTTTGAAAGGCCGGGCATAAGTGCCCGGCCGAGGTCTTGTTGTGACGGGTGGCTCGCGACTCAGGAAACGTCCGACTCCTGCCACTCCACACAGGTCGGGCGCTCACCGGTCTGACGGAACTCCTCCAGTGCCCCGAGGATTCTGGCGATCGGTAGTGCCGAGTTCTGCGGAAACGGCGTCTTCGTGTCGGTGTCGACGTACAGCGTCGGCGAGTCCGGCGTTGGCTGGTCGCCACGGGTGGCGTACACGCCGGTCGAGTCGTCCCCGTCTGCGGGCGGTTCCCAGGACTGCGGGCTGAGGAACAGCAGTGCGCCCTGCCGCTCGGGAATCGCCACGGCGACTTTGATCAGGGTGTCCGGCTCGTCGTACGGACCGACCCTTGGACGTTCACGGGCGACGATCTGCGGCGGATGCGGTTGCTCGTGCGCCAGCAGGTACTCCAGCAGCTCCTGCAACTCGGAGCTGGAGGTGATGGCCACGGGAACGTTCGCAGGCCTGGCGACGTCGTCGTCGCGGTAGTACCAGACATCAAGTGTGTAGCTCACCGGGTGCCTTCCCCCTGGAACGTGTGGGACCTTACCGGATCGTGCACGACCAGCGTTTGCCCTGGCAGGAGCAACAAAGGCAGTAGCTCGAAGCAAGACAGCGGCCCCTCGCAGAGCCGGTTGTTCACCACCACCTCGGCGCGCCGGACACCAGATGTGCGCATGCGCCACCCCACCTTGATCTCCACGTGCTGGGCCGCGGTCGGGAACGTCCGCGGACGCACCCGACCGATGGCGACCAGGTGCTGGGCTATGGCTCTGTCCTCACCATTGGGTTCAGCCCCGCTCTGGACCAGATCGCTGTGCCCATCCTCGTCGCGATGGAATCCGCTGGTGACGTAGGTCGGGAGTTGTGCGCGCTGGCGCTCGACCCACGTTGTCGGCGGGAGGCCCGGAGTCGGCCCGGCCGGTGCCGTGGCGCCTGCCACGTTCGACGAAGCCCGTTCGACTTGAAGAGTCCTGCCGTAGCTCTCGACGCATTGCTGGCCCGTTGTGACGGCCTGGGACAACTCCGCAGCTCTCGTGGCGACTTCTGACCACTGCTGCACCACTTGGCCGAACTCGTCCTCGAGCTGATCCGCTCCTCGCATGACGGCCGTCAACAGCTGCGCGGCCTCGTCAGCGAGTTGTCCCGCATGCTCCAAGGCCGCTGTCAACTCTTCGGACTCGGTGATGACCTGGTTCAGCTCGGCGGACACCTCTTCGAACGATGCCATGCGCACCCCTGACCACAGCATCGCATCCGCTCACCCGAAGCCCCGGCATGCCGAAAGGCCCGGCTCGCCGAAGCGAACCGGGCCTTTCAGAGGTGCTGCGTTGCGGACGGACTCAGAAGTCCATGCCGCCGGCGTCCGGCGCGGCGGGCGCGCCGTTCTTCTCCGGCTTGTCCGCGACGACGGCTTCCGTCGTCAGGAACAGGGCGGCGATGGACGCGGCGTTCTGCAGCGCGGAGCGCGTGACCTTGGCCGGGTCGATGATGCCGGCCTTGATCAGGTCCTTGTACTCGCCGGTCGCGGCGTCCAGGCCCTCGCCAGAGGGGAGGGACTTGACGCGCTCGACCACGACGCCGCCTTCGAGGCCGGCGTTGATGGCGATCTGCTTCAGCGGCGCCTCGACGGCGACCCGGACGATGTTGGCACCGGTGGCCTCGTCGCCCGTGAGCTTCAGGCCCGCGAAGGCGACCTCGGCGGCCTGGAGCAGCGCGACGCCACCACCGGCGACGATGCCCTCTTCGACGGCGGCCTTGGCGTTGCGGACCGCGTCTTCGATGCGGTGCTTGCGCTCCTTGAGCTCGACCTCGGTGGCCGCGCCCGCCTTGATGACGGCGACGCCGCCGGCGAGCTTGGCGAGGCGCTCCTGGAGCTTCTCGCGGTCGTAGTCGGAGTCCGACTTCTCGATCTCGGCGCGGATCTGGTTGACGCGACCCTGGATCTGGTCGGCGTCACCGGCACCCTCGACGATGGTCGTCTCGTCCTTCGTGACGACGACCTTGCGGGCCTTGCCCAGCAGCGAGATGTCGGCGTTCTCCAGCTTCAGGCCGACGTCCTCGGTGATGACCTGGCCACCGGTGAGGGTGGCGATGTCCTGGAGGATGGCCTTGCGGCGGTCACCGAAGCCGGGCGCCTTGACGGCGACGGACTTGAAGGTGCCACGGATCTTGTTGACGACCAGGGTCGCCAGGGCCTCGCCCTCGACGTCCTCCGAGATGATCAGCAGCGGCTTGCCGCCCTGCATGACCTTCTCGAGGAGCGGGAGCAGGTCCTTGACCGTGGAGATCTTGGAGCCGAACAGCAGGATGTACGGGTCCTCGAGGGTCGCTTCCTGACGCTCGGGGTCGGTCACGAAGTAACCGGAGATGTAGCCCTTGTCGAAGCGCATGCCCTCGGTGAGCTCCAGCTCGAGCCCGAGGGTGTTGCTCTCCTCGACGGTGATGACGCCTTCCTTGCCGACCTTGTCCATCGCCTCGGCGATGAGCTCGCCGATCGTGGGGTCAGCGGCGGAGATGGACGCGGTAGCAGCGATCTGCTCCTTCGTCTCGATCTCCTTGGCGTTCTTCAGCAGCTGCTCGGCAATGGCCTCGACGGCCTGCTCGATGCCGCGCTTGAGGCCGAGCGGGTTCGCACCCGCGGCCACGTTGCGCAGGCCCTCGCGAACCAGTGCCTGGGCGAGCACCGTCGCGGTGGTGGTGCCGTCACCAGCGACGTCGTCGGTCTTCTTCGCGACCTCCTTGACGAGCTCGGCCCCGATCTTCTCCCACGGGTCCTCGAGCTCGATCTCCTTCGCGATGGAGACGCCATCGTTGGTGATGGTCGGCGCGCCCCACTTCTTCTCGAGCACGACGTTGCGGCCCTTGGGGCCGAGCGTCACCTTGACGGCGTCAGCGAGGATGTTCATCCCGCGCTCGAGACCGCGACGGGCTTCCTCGTCGAACGCAATCATCTTGGCCATTGCGGTGTGTTCCTCCGCCTATGTGGTTTCTGGGCCACTGCGGGCACACGCCCGCAGCGGAACACGATTCGCGTGGCCAGGCTCGGTGCCCGCGACGGACGACCCCGGAGGGCCTCACCAGTCCTAGCCTCACTACTTGGCACTCGGCAGTGTCGAGTGCTAGTTCGTGTTTAGCACTCGGGCACGTCGAGTGCAAGCGAACCAGGAGGACTCCCAGGGGACTTTCAGCGTGATGTGCGCACCGGCACAGAGGTCGGCAGCGGCTTGTTCGAGGTCGTCTCGTCGCCGATGTTCAGCGACGGCGCGGAGCTCGTCTTGGGCTGCCTCGCGGGCTCGTCACCAGGCGAAAGGATGACGACCACGATGATGATCACCACGATCGCCACGGCGGCCGCGATGACCGGCGCGAACCACGCGGGGCGTTCTTTCCTGCCGGACGACGTGAACGCGCTCACGCCCACCTGGTTCGGCGGGCGCAGCCGGACCGGGTCCTGCAACTGCTGGTAGCCGCCCTGGTACTGCCCCTGCTGCACCGGCATCGGCCCGGAGACCGGCGGTTGAGCGGGGAACGAGCCTGACTGCGGCCCCAGTTGAGCGGGAGCCGAGCCCTGCGCGACTCCGGCGAGGGCGATGCGGGCGGCGTTGATGAGCTCGGCACAGCTCGCGTACCGCTGCGCCGGGTCCTTGGAGGTGCCCTTGCGGATCACGTCGTCGATCGCCGGCGGCAACGCCACGACCTGGGACAGCGCGGGCACGACGTTGCTGAGGTGGCCCGCGATGACCTCCTGCACGCCGCCCTGGAACGGCGGACGGCCGGACAGGCAGGCGAAGAGCATGCACGCGAGCGCGTACTGGTCGGTGCGGCCGTCGACGGGCTCGCCTCGCAGGTGCTCCGGCGCCGCGTAGGTCGGCGAACCGAGGAAATCACCCGTTCGGGTGCGGTGGCCGGTGGCGCCGCGGCGGGTCAGGCCGAAGTCGGCGACGTAGACGTGCTCGCGCACGCCCTCCTTCTGGGTCACCAGCACGTTCGCCGGCTTCACGTCGAGGTGCACGAGGCCCTTGCCGTGCAGCATGTCGAGCGCTTCGGCCACCTGGGCGAGCAGCGACAACGTGCGCGCGGGGGTGAGCGGCCCCTCCTTGACGTGCCCGGACAGGTCCTGGCCGTCCACGAGCCGCATGGCGATGTAGAGCAGGCCGTCGACCTCGTCGAAGTCGTACAGCGGCACGATGTTCGCGTGGTCGATCGCGGAGGTGTTGCGCGCCTCGTCGACGAACCGCTCGCGGAACTCCGCGTCGGGCGCGAGGTGCTCACCGATGACCTTGAGCGCGACCTTCCGGCCCAGTCTCACGTCCGTGGCCCGGTACGTCACGCTCATGCCACCGCGACCCAGCACACCGTCGATCCGGTAATGGGCGATTCGCCGTCCGCTCAGGTCCTCCGACACGCAAGGCAGCCTAACGTCCGGCCGGATCGGCGTGCCGGGGGTTGGCCCAAGCTGTGATCAGGTCGGTTCTAACTTGCGCGGCGCACGTCCGACGCCTGGCTGCGCCCGTCCCGCCCGGCCTGCACCTCGAACTCCACCCGGTCGCCTTCTGAGAGCGTCCGGAAGCCTTCCATCTGGATCGCGGAGTAGTGCACGAACACGTCGGGCCCGCCATCGGTCGCGATGAAGCCGTATCCCTTTTCGGAGTTGAACCACTTGACGGTACCGAGAGCCAAGACGTCCTCCTTCAGATCCCGCATCACGCGCGAAGCGCAGAACGCAACGCTAAAAGAAGAAATCTCACGCGGATACCTCCTTACGGAGTCATGAACGAGGGCTGACTCCGTTGGCGCGCAACCAGGTGGTGAGCCGGCGGGGACCGCGCGCCTGGGTCAGCACGGCACCGGGACCGGCGAAGTCGAACACCAGGCCCTCACCTGTCTGAATGGATTGCACGCCATCCGGTACCGACGGCCGAAGACGGCATTGCACGGTGTCCGCGAACGCCACGACGTGATCGCTGCTGATGGTCACCGCTTCTCCCGCTTCCAGCGTCACGAGGTCGAGCGCGCCGTAGCAGGCGAGCACCACCGCGCCCTGGCCGTGCGCGTAGTTCATGAAGCCCTCGGCGCCCCCGAAGATCGCCTGCATCGGCGGCGCCTCGGGGTTCATCGCGACCGTGCTGCTCGACGCGATCCAGCTGTGCCGGGCGAGGCACCAGCCGTGCGCCCCGTCGAGCTCGACCTGGTGCAGGTCTCCCGGCAGCACGGGCGCCGCGTCGATCCAGCCGCCCTCCGTGCCCGCGGTGCACAGCGCGACGGCCTTGGCGCCCGCGCCCTTCACCTCGACGGCGAGCCCGTAGCTGGTGGCCGCGATGGTCAGCGGGTCGGCCAGCACCGCCTCGCCGGGCGCGAGAACGAGCCTCGCCACGCCGAACGTCGGTGTGTGCCTGGTCCTGACCTGCACTAACAACACCTCCGGGAGGAAACGGGGCAGAGCGGTCGTCACGGCCACCGCGACGTTGGCAGTATGCAGTCGTGTCCCCCACCACTGTCGCCGAACACCGCAAGCGCGTCGCGGAGCTCGTCGGGTCGATGCCCGTGCTGCAGCTCCCGCTCGAGGAGTGCCTCGGGCTCGTGCTCGCCGCCGACGTCATCGCGCCGCTGGACCTGCCGCCGTTCGACAACTCCGCGATGGACGGGTACGCGGTGCGTGCCGCCGACCTCCGCCGAGACGAGACGGTTCGTCTCGCCGGAGCCGAAAACAGTCCTCAACGAGACGAGACGGTTCGTCTCGTCGTGGCCGACGACATCCCGGCGGGCCGCACGGAGCTGAACCCGCTGGAACCCGGCACGGTGCAGCGGATCATGACCGGCGCCCCGCTCCCGCCCGGCGCGGACGCGGTGGTCCAGGTCGAGTGGACCGACGGCGGCACCGAGACCGTGACGATCAACCGGGCCGTGGAGCCCGGCCAGAACATCCGCACCGGCGGTGACGACGTGCGGAAGGGCGACGCGGTGCTGACCGCGGGCACCGTGCTGCGCCCGTCCACGCTCGGCCTCGCCTCCGCGCTCGGCCTGCCCGAGCTGCCGGTGCGCCGCCGCCCGCGCGTGCTGGTCCTGTCGACGGGCTCCGAGCTGGTCGAACCGGGCCGGCCGCTGGAGCTCGGCCAGATCTACGAGTCGAACGGCATGATGCTCGCCTCCTCGGTGCGGGACGCGGGGTGCGTCGCGATCCAGCTGCGGTTCGTGCCGGACGACGTCGACGCGTTCCACCAGGCGCTGAAGCCGTACCTGGGCTCGGTGGACGTGATCATGACGTCCGGCGGGGTCAGTGCGGGCGCGTACGAGGTGGTCAAGGACGCCCTCTCGGACCACGACATGCAGTTCACCAAGGTCGCGATGCAGCCGGGCGGGCCGCAGGGCTCCGGCCGGTACGAGGGCGTGCCGGTGCTGTCGCTGCCGGGCAACCCGGTGAGCGCGCAGGTGTCGTTCGAGGTGTTCGTGCGGCCGGCGCTGCTGGCGTCCATGGGTCACGAGCAGACCGAACGCCCTACCGCACAGGCCAGGATCACGACGGGGCTGGCGTCCCCGGCGGGCAAGACCCAGTTCCGGCGCGGCCTGCACGACCCGTCGTCCGGCCAGGTCGTGACGCCCGTCGGTGGGCCGGGATCGCACCTGCTGTCGGCGCTCGCGGTGTCGAACTGCCTGATCGAGGTGCCGGAGGACGTGACCGAACTGGCTGCGGGAGCAGAGGTCACCGTGAGATACCTGCATTGACATCCTCTCCGCCCTAAAGGACGGAGATTCCCTCCACGCTGCGCGTGGATCGCGCGGCGTGCGGGCGAGTTACCGTTTCACGGCGCGGTGCCAGCACGGATGCTGGTCTTACCTGCGCTCCACGGTCGTTTAGGCTCTCCGCCTGCCCGGCGGCGAGCACGTTCTTGGCGGCGTTGATGTCCCGGTCGTGGACGGCACCGCACGGGCATGTCCACGTCCGCACGGACAGCGGTTTCGGCCCGTCGATCCGTCCGCACTCCGAGCAGGTCTGCGACGTCGGCAGCCACCGGTCGATCCGGGCGAACCCGCGCCCGTATCTGGCCGCCTTGTACTCCAGCATGCCGGTGAAACCGGCCCACCCGGCGTCGTGCACGGACTTGGCGAGCCTGGTGCGGCCCAGACCGGCCACGCACAGGTCCTCGACGTAGACCGCTTGGTTGTCGCGGATGATCGCCGTGGACAGCTTGTGCTGCCAGTCCCGCCGCGTGTCGGCCACCCTCGCGTGCGCGCGGGCAACCTTGACAATAGCTTTCTTGCGGTTGTTCGAGCCCTTGACCTTGCGGCTCAGCGACTTCTGCAACCGCGCCAGCCTGCGCGCCGCCTGGCGCAGGAACCTCGGCGCCGCCACCTTCGTGCCATCCGAGAGCACCGCGAAATGCGTCAGGCCCAAGTCGATGCCGACCTCGGACCCGGCCCCGGGCAACGTCTCGTCCTGCTTCGTCGTGACGACGAACGAGGCGAAGTACCGCCCAGCCGCGTCCTTCACGATCGTGACCGACGACGGTTCGGCGAGCATCTGACGGGACCAGCGCACGTCGAGATCGCCGATCTTCGGCAGTCGCAGCCGCCCGTTGCCCAGGACCTTGAACCGGGAATTGCGGGTGAACCGGATCGTCCGCCGGTTGTCCTTGCGGGACCGGAACCGGGGCGCCGCTATTTTGCGGCCCTTGCGTTTGCCCGTGGTCGAGGCGAAGAAATTGCGATACGCGACGTTGAGATCAGCCAGCGCCTGTTGCAGCACGACCGCCGACACCTCGCCCAGCCACGATCGCTCCGGCGTGGTCTTGGCGAGGGTGATGATTTGCTTGGACAGCTCACCGTCCGACGGATAGGGCTGGCCGTTCTCGTGGGCGGTTTGGCGTGCACGCAGTCCGTCGTTGAACACCACCCGCGCGCACCCGAACGCCTTGGCCAGCTCGATCCGCTGGTTGGGCGTCGGGTAGACGCGGTAGTTGTAACGAAGCTGCACGACGCCATCCTATTCGGTTAATTCATGGCTGATCTCACCGGTGTTCGTATCGGTCGATACTGCGTCTTCGCGCTTCACAGCATTTGCTTTTCATGACGAAATATCGGCGCACGGTATTCACCAACCGGCACCTGACCTGGCTGGAGGAGGTCATGTGGGCGGTCTGCGCCGACTTCGACACCGAGCTGGCTCGTTCAACGGCGAGAGCAACACGTCCACCTGCTGGTGAACTTTCCGCAAGGTCGCGACCTCCGAGCTGGTCTACTCCCTCAAGGGCGTCTCGTCCTGCCGCATGCGGCAGGAGTTCCCCGAACTCGCCCGCCACTACTGGCGGGCACACGGCTCTGGTCGGGGTCCTACTTCGCCGGTTCAGTCGGAGGTGCGCCGATTAGCGTGCTGTGGGCCAGTACATCGAGCCGCATACCGGCCGGTCCAGGGCACACTTCGACACCAACAGAACGATCTCTGGGGGAAGCAGGACATGAGAGCAGCGCTGGCGTTGGTGATGCTCGCCGGGTTCTTCGTGCTCGCGGCGGGCATCGTCACGGCATTGGGTGTGCTCGCCGCCGTCCTCTTCGGCCGGGGACAGACCGAGGGCGGCTGGTGGCTCGTGGCGCTGGCGCTCCTGGTGGGCGCACCGATGCTGTACGCGGTCGTCGTGGCGGTCTGGGCGCGCCCGCGGGCGGAGGGGGTCCCGCTGACCCGCGCGACGCACCCGGAGCTGTGGCGGCACGTCGACGAGCTCGCGGTGATCGCGGGCACCCGCAGTCCGGACGAGCTCCGGCTCGTCGACAAGGCGAACGCGGCTGTGTGGGAACGCCGGGGCACCCGGTACATGGAGCTCGGCCTGCCGTGGCTGGCCGGGATGACGATCGGCGAACTGAGGGCGGTGCTCGCGCACGAGCTCGGCCACTACGGCGGCGGGCACACGCGGGTCTCCGCGCTCACCTCCCGCGCGCAGACCGCCCTCGGGCTGGTGTCGAGGACGGACACCGCGTTCGTCGGCGTCCTCTACGCGTGGGCGAAGCTGTACGCGCTGGCCGCTGCCTCGGAGAGCCGCAAGCACGAGCGCTTCGCCGACGAGGTGTCCGTGGCGGCGGCCGGCCGCGAGGCGTCGGTGCGGTCGTTGCTGCGCGGCGGCCCGCTGGGCGTCGCCTGGGAGGACTACAAGCGCTGGTACGTGTCGCTGGCCGTGGCGGCAGGGCGCACGCCTCCGTTGCTGGAGGGCTTCCGCGCCTACCTCGACCACCCGCGACGCGTGCACCAGCTGCGCGAGATCGAACCGCTGCTGGCCGCGCAGGAACCGTCGTCGGTGTTCAACAGCCACCCGACGATCCGGGAACGGGTGGCCACCATCGTGCGGCAGCACCCGCGGACCGGCGGCGTCGCCGAGGCGATGGACGAGCGCTCGTCGTGGCCGTTGCTCGGCGGCACGCCACCGGAGGAGGTCGCGGCGCTGGTCGGCGTGCAGGGGCCGCCGATCACCTGGGAGGAGCTCGCCCCGCTGGCCGGGCCGGTGCTGGTCCGCCGTCACGCCGACCTGCTGCGGCACGCGGGCCGGGTGAGCAAGGTCGGCGAGACGGTCGCCGACGTGCTCAGGGCGTTGGAGGGCGCGCAGCTGCACAAGCTGACCGGAGCACCCGTGGACGCGTCGCTGACCCAGCAGGAGGTGCACGAGGCCGCCGTCGACGCCGTGACGGAACTCTTCGGGTGCATGGTCGCTGACATGCTCGTATCCGCTAACCGCGCAACGCTGGAACTCAACTGGGGCGGTCTGTTCGTGCTGCGGATGCCGGACGGAGCTGCGGTCTACCCGGAAGACCTGGTAGCGCCCGCCGTGCGTGACGCTAACCAGGTGGCTGACGTGCGGTTCAGGCTGCAGGCCCTCGGCATCGACTGATTGTGACGGAACGCTCACCCAGCGACGTTGTTAACGCCATGTGACGGGGATTACACTGACCGCAGGTGCCGGTCGGGCCCGTGCGTTCGTCGGGGGATGCACGGGCCTACCGGCCACTTGTCTTTCCGGCAGTCCCGATGGGCGGTTTGGCGTGTTGCCGTAGCGTGATGCCGCCCGACAATCCACGGAAGCTACGGAACCCACAGACACGATGAGCAGCGAGAAGCCCGTCTCCCACTTCCTCGAACTCGCGCGCGGCATGGTGCCGCCGATGCACCCGGCTGGGCGCCCGTTCGTCGCCGGTGCGGCGATCGCGACCCTCCTCGTCCGGCTGCGCTTCAAGCGCCTGGGCGTCGTCCTCGCGCTGGTCACGGCGTGGGTGGCGTGGTTCTTCCGCGAGCCGAAGCGCGTGACGCCGACCCGTCCGAACCTCGCCGTGGCCCCGGCCGACGGCACCGTCTCGCACGTGGTCGACGCCGTTCCGCCCGCCGAGCTCGGCCTCGGCTCGCAGCCGATGACGCGCGTCAGCGTGTTCCTCTCCGTCTTCGACGTGCACGTGCAGCGCGTGCCCGCGGACGGCGAGGTCGTCCAGGTCTCGTACCACCCCGGCAAGTTCCTCTCGGCCGACCTCGACAAGGCCTCCGAGGAGAACGAGCGCAACACCGTGTGGCTGCGCACCGTCGACGGCCACGACCTCGTCGTCGTGCAGATCGCCGGCCTGGTCGCGCGCCGCATCGTGTGCGAGGTCGCCGAGGGCGAGAAGGTCACCGCCGGTCAGACCTACGGCCTGATCCGCTTCGGTTCGCGCGTCGACCTCTACGTCCCGCGCGGCAGCCGCGTCCTGGTCGAGGCCGGTCAGCGCACGATCGGCGGCGAGACCGTTCTCGCCGAACTCCCGGAGGCCTGATGGCGCCCAGCGGGCCCGGCGTTCGCCTGCTGCCGAACGCGATCACGGTCCTGGCCATGTGCTCGGGCCTGTCCGCGGTGCACTTCGCGAACGTGGGCATGTGGGGCGCGGCCATCGCCGCGATCGCGGCGGCGGCCGTGTTCGACGGCCTGGACGGCCGCATCGCCCGCATGCTGGACGCGACGTCGAAGATGGGCGCGGAGCTCGACTCGCTGGCCGACGCCATCTCGTTCGGCGTCGCGCCCGCACTCGCGATCTACCTCTGGAAGTTCGAGGGCAGTCGCGCGGGCTGGGTCATCGCGCTGATCTTCGCGGTCTGCATGGTGGTCCGCCTGGCCCGCTTCAACACGTTGCTGGAGAAGGAACAACCGCCGTTCGCGAAGGAGTTCTTCGTCGGCGTCCCCGCTCCGGCAGGCGGCCTGTTGCTGCTGCTCCCCCTCATCGTCGAGGAGCAGGTGCGCGTCGACGGCTGGTGGAACGAGCCGATCGTCGTCGGCGTGTGGACCGTCGTGGTCGCGATGCTGCTGGTGTCGCGCATCCCGACGCTGTCCGTGAAGACGGTGAAGGTGCCGCCGCGCGCGGTGGCACCACTGCTGGTCCTCATCGGACTGCTGGCCGCCGCGATCATCACGTACCCGTTGGTGGCACTGATCATCGCGATGGTCGTGTACCTGGCACACCTGCCGTACTCGGTGCGCCGGTACGTGTGGCTGTCCAAGCACCCGGAGGCGTGGACCGTCACAGGCGCCGACCGCCGCGCCATCAAGCGCGCACACGGTGTCGCCGCACGCCGCCTCGGCCTGCGTCAGCCGTTGCACGGTCGCGTCGCCGGCGCGGCCATGCGCGCCGTACGCCGCCCACGGCGTGACGGTGCCACCGCTGCGGCGGCGGAAGGTGCGGTGCCCAGTGCCAACGGACGCCGCCGCTCGTGGCGTCAGCTGGGACTAAGGCGCCAGCCGAAGCGTTGACCACCACCTGAACGAACCGCGGGCCGGACACGTCGATCGTGTCCGGCCCGCGTTCTTCGTTCGTCAGGCCCGGACGGCCTGCGCCACGATCTGTTCCTGCGTCAGCACTCCGGCGTACACGCGGACGTCGTCGAGACCGCCCTTCCAGAACGACCCCGCGGTGGTGGCGGGCGAAAGCCTGCCGAACTCCAGACCCGCCTCCGTCTCCGCCGAGCCACCGGTGAACGGCACCTTCGTGACGTACACGCCGCTGAGGTACAACCGGACCTCAGAGTTGATCTTGTCGTGGACGGCCGTCAGGTAGGTCCACTCCTGCAGGTCCACGCGGTACGCGGTCTCCACGGCGGTGCCGTCGACCACGAACTCCCACTTCTTCGAGGCGCCGCCGTACCTGAGGTCGAGCAGCGAGGTGCCGTTGTGCACCAGGCTCACGAACGTGCGGGCATTCGCCTCGCGCGTGTCGGTGTCCAGCCGCGCCCACGCGGAGACCGAGAAGGAGCGGTCCGTGCGGATGCGCGGACCGCGCACGCCGGCGTAGGACTCGCCGTCCCGCGCCTGACCCTCTGCGTCAGGTCCGTTGAAGAGCAACGACGTGTCGTCGCCGTCGTTCTCCCAGTCGACCGTGGGCCCGATGGCCGAAGACGTACCGGTGACCTCGTCCTGGGTGAAGCCGCCGCTTCCGTTGAGCTTGTAGTGGCTGCGAAGTCCGGCCGCGCTGGCCATCTTCTTGACCTCCGCGTCGTTCAGCGTCCGCGGGTGCGCCGTGACCTCGTCGATCGTGCGGTCGCCGCCGTGCTCGGGGGTGCCCCAGCGGTTTCCGCCGATCAACAGCTGCGATGCCTGCCAGCCCTCCACGCCCGCGACCTCGGCCTGCTTGATGCCGTCGACGTGGAGCGCGAGGGTCCTGGTGACGGACTCGTACGTGCCGGTCAGATGCGTCCAGACGCCGACCAGCGCCGCGGCCTGCGAGAGCGCCACGTGCGGAGCCGTCTTGTCGCCGGCCGTCGTCATGCCGAACGCCCAGCGCCCGAGCGCGGCGTCGTAGTACAGGCCCGCACTGTCGTCGGCGGAGACGACGCCATGAGCACGGGCACCGTCGTCCACCTTCGCCCACGCCGTCAGGGTGAAGTTCTTCGACGTGTCGATCGGAGCCGCGCCGCTGAGGAAGTCCTGCCCGCCGTGGAACCGGACCGCCTGGTTCCCGTGCCCGAGCGCGTTCTCCATGGAACCGTTGGGCGTCAACACGTTGAGCCCGTTGGTGTCCGCATACGTGTGGTCCAGTGACCACCGAGCCGCGGGAGCCCCGCCGAACAGCACGTCGAACCGGAACCGCTGCAGTTCGGAGTACTGGCCCGCGCTGTCCACCGACTTGGCGAACAGGTGCTGCACGCCCGGATCACGAGGCGTCCAGCGGACCGTCGCCCTGCCGTCGGCGCCGGCGGCGACCTCGTGGTCGAGGGACTCCCCGCTGTCGGCGCTGAACGAATAGACGAACTTCGTCGCGTCGTCCGCCAGCAGGTCGAACTCGTGGACCAGTCCAACACCGCCGCCGGAGCGGAGACTCACCTGCGGCACCTCGGCGGCGTGGGCGACAGGTGTGGCGAAACCGGCCGAAACGGCCAGTGCGAGAACGAGCGCGGACAGGCGAAAGCCTCGCGCCGTTGTGTGGCGCATCAAATGACCCCCAGGTCTGTGACGACCGGGCCCCAGCCCGGTTCAGGACCACCGTAGCTGCTGGGTCCGACAACTCCGGAAGACTCAGTCCAGGTCAACTAGAGTCGTCGTCGTGATCACGCTGACGGCACGCCTGTCCCCGTCCGCACTGGACACCCGGCGCGGCGTAGTCCGCCTCCACCCGGAGGTGCTCGACGCCCTGGGCCTGCGCGCCTGGGACGCGGTGAAGCTGACCGGCGCCCGCGTGAGCGCCGCCCTCGCCGCAGCCGGTGAACAACCGCCCGGTGTGGTCCTGGTCGACGACGTCACGCTCACCAACCTGGGCGTGGTCGAGGGCTCCGAGATCGTCGTGGCCCCGGTCCAGGTGACGGCCGCGCGCTCGATCACCGTCGCAGGCTCCCGCCTCGCCACCACGGCACTGACGCCAGAACACGTGCGCATGGCGTTGACCGGCAAGGTCCTCACCGTGGGCGACAACGTCTCGCTGCTCCCCCAGGACCTAGCGCCGCCACCCGGCACCAACGTCTCCGAGACGCGCCGCAGGCTGTCCAACGCCATCGGCATGACGTGGACCAACGAACTCATCACCATCACCTCGACCGACCCGGCGGGCCCGGTGGCGGTGCAGCCGTCGAGCGTCGTGGGCTGGCGCTCAGCCCAGGCCCCCGCCGCCGAGGTGACCCCGGTCGTGGTGCAGGAGAAGCACGACGCACTCCCGGTCGCCGACCTGGTGGGTCAGCGCGACCAGGCCCGCCGCCTGACCGAGTGGCTGGAACTGATGTTCCGCCAGCCCGAACTCCTCACGAAGCTGGGAGCCTCCGCAAGGCTGGCCGCGATGGTCAGCGGCCCGGAAGGCGTGGGCAAGGCAACGCTGGTCCGCGCGGTAGCCAGGTCAGTAGACGCCACAGTGGTCGAACTGGCGGCCCCCAGCATCGCCGTCCTGGAACCAGGCGCAATGGCAAAACAGCTGGGCGACGCGATCGCAGGCGTCCCACAGAAACCCACGGTCCTGCTGATCACCGACATCGACGCCCTGCTGCCGACCACCCCACCACCGGTGGCCACAGTCGTCCTGGACATCCTCCGCACAGCGATCTCCCGCCCGAACCTGGCCCTGGTGGTCACCTCGGCAAGGGCGGAGTCAGCAGACGCCCGCCTACGCGCCCCGGACCTGGTAGACCGCGAACTGACACTGCCCCTCCCGGACACAGGGGGCAGAACAGAACTGCTGCGCGTCCTGCTCCGCGACGTCCCCCTGGAGTCCGATGTGGACTTCGGCGAGGTGGCGGCCCGAACCCCGGGCTTCGTGGCAGCAGACCTCTGCGCCCTACGCCGAGAAGCAGCAGTACGAGCAGCACTGCGCCAACGCGAGGTAGCAGAACCCCGAGTGGGCCAGGAAGACCTGCTGGGCGCCCTGAACACAGTCCGCCCGATCTCCATGTCAGCCTCCGACACCGTGCAAACCGGCGGCCTCACGCTGGACGACGTAGGCGACATGAAGGAGGTCAAGCAGGCCCTCACCGAGGCAGCCCTCTGGCCCCTGCGCTATCCGGACTCCTTCGCCCGCCTGGGAGTAGAACCCCCACGAGGCGTCCTGCTCTACGGCCCACCGGGATGCGGCAAGACGTTCCTGGTCCGAGCCCTGGCAGGCTCAGGCCAGCTGAACGTCCTGACGG
The DNA here is from genome assembly GCF_024648825.1 of Lentzea californiensis. GTDB lineage: Bacteria > Actinomycetota > Actinomycetes > Mycobacteriales > Pseudonocardiaceae > Lentzea > Lentzea californiensis. Next base: position 1,473,939 of record NZ_JANBBE010000001.1, on the reverse strand, counting down.
TCAAGGGCGCAGAACTGATGGACAAGTTCGTGGGCGAGTCAGAACGAGCGGTACGAGAACTCTTCCGCAGAGCAGCAGACGCAGCCCCGGCCCTGATCTTCCTGGACGAGGTCGACGCCCTGGCCCCACGCCGAGGCCAATCATCAGACTCAGGCGTAGCCGACCGAGTGGTAGCCGCCCTACTGACAGAACTGGACGGCGTAGAACCCCTCCGCGACGTGGTGGTCATCGCAGCAACGAACCGCCCAGAGCTGATCGACCCAGCCCTACTGCGCCCAGGCCGCCTGGAACGCCTCGTCTACGTGCCACCACCAGACGCAGAGGCCCGCACAGAAATCCTCAAGGCCTCCTCCCGCAACACACCACTGTCCAACGACGTGGACCTGGCCACCCTGGCAGGCGAACTGGACATGTACTCAGCAGCAGACTGCGCAGCCCTGGTACGAGAAGCAGCACTAACGGCAATGCGCGAATCACTGGACGCAGCAGAAGTAACACAAACCCACCTGGCAAAAGCACGAACGGTAGTGCGCCCGTCCCTGGACCCAGCACAACTGGTGTCACTAGCCGCATACGCAGCAAACAGAAGCAAGACATAACAACGCGAAGCCGCAGGCGAGCCGTCCTTACCGCAAGGCAAGGACGGCACCCTCTGAGCAACAGGCAGCCGCCAACGCAACAGGCGTGCCATCTACCTACGGGCGGCGCCACCCCCGATCAGATCGCCGGGGGTCTGAGGGCAGAGCCCCAGGGGGAAGCACGCAACCGCAACAGGCCGCCCGCAGGCCGGGGAGCGCGACGCAAGCCGCAGAACCCTACTTGCTCTTGGAAACACCCTGATAGTCATTGGTGACGATCAGAATGATCCCAGGCGCAGAAGACTGGATCCCGTCGAACCGAGGCTCAACCCGAGCCCTCAACACCGAGGCCAACTCCTTGGCAGAAGCTTCCTCATCAGTCCCAGGCCGGAAGTAAACGGTAGTGGTGGGGATGGTCCCACCGGAGTAGTTCCCAGTCCCCTCAACCGCCCACCCGTTGGCCCGAACCTCATCAGAGGCCTTGGAAGCCAACCCGGTGATCGTCGAGTTGTTGTAGATCCGAACCGGAGCCTTGGCCGTCCCAGGCTGACCAACAGGCGGAGGCGGCACAACAGCAGAAGAGGTGGGCACGGTAGGCGAACCCGTAGTGGTGCCGGCAGCAGACGACGCCGTGGAGGACGGCGTAGACGCAGGCGGCTGCTCAGAAGAAGCCTGCGAAGAAGTAGTAGCCGCAGGAGGCGCTGTAGAAGACCCCTCAGCAACGGGGGGTGTGTCAGAACCCCCTCCGCTGAAGAGGCTGACAACGCCGATCACCAACGCGACGGCGGCGACGCCGAGCAGGGCGAAACCGGCGGCCTTGGCCGGACGGGACGGGCTTGCGGACTCGGGGGAGGTCATCAGTCCTCGGTGCTCCTGGCGCGGGCGCGAACCCTTTGGCGGCCTGTCCGGACACCGCGCAGCCGCTTGACGAGCATCGGATCGGCAGCCAGGGCGGCTTCGGATTCAACGAGCGCGTTGAGCAGCTGGTAGTAGCGGGTCGCGGACATGTCGAACAGTTCCCTGATGGCCTGTTCCTTGGATCCCGAGTACTTCCACCACTGACGCTCGAACGCGAGCATCGTGCGTTCGCGGCTGGTCAGCCCGTCAGCGGAGGTGAGCGTCTCGGCGTGATCCATCTGGCTCCCCACGGTCGCCACACCATCTCAGGTGCGGGCAATTCAATCACGTGATCGTTCCAACCTACCGCGCGACACCGACAGTTTTGGACCGCATAAAGTTCAGCCATGGCCGTCCACCGCATCCGCATCGCCGGCGACCCCGTGCTCCACAACCCGACGCGCGAGGTCACCGAGTTCGACACCGAGCTGAAGACCCTCGCCGCCGACATGTTCGAGACGATGGCGGCAGCTCGCGGAGTGGGGCTCGCGGCCAACCAGATCGGCGTCGACCTGCGGATCTTCGTCTACGACTGCCCGGACGACGAGGGTGTCCAGCACCGCGGTGCGATCGTGAACCCCACGCTCGAGACCTCCGGGGTCCCGGAGACCATGCCGGACCCGGACGACGACTTCGAGGGCTGCCTGAGCGTGCCCGGCGAGGCGTACCCGACCGGACGCGCCCAATGGGCGAAGGTGACCGGCCAGGACCTCGACGGGCAGCCGTTCGAGGTCGAGGGCACCGGCTTCTTCGCGCGCTGCCTGCAGCACGAGACCGACCACCTCAACGGCTACCTCTACACCGACCGCCTGATCGGCCGGTACAAGAAGGAAGCCAAGCGGATGCTGCGCGACAACGAGTGGAACCAGCCGGGCCTCTCCTGGGACCCGACCGATCCCGCGAACTTCGACGAGGACGACGAGGACTAGGACTGCGGGCGGAGCACCGACTCCACCTGCGCCAACTCCTCCACCGTCAGAGCACCGAACTCCAGCGCCGCAGCGTTCTCCTCGACCTGAGCCACCGTCCGGACACCCGGAATAGGCACCAGCCGGGGAGAACGCGCCCAGAACCACGCCAGCGCCCCCTGCACCAACGTCCGCCCGCCCGAAGTCAGCACGTCACGAACGGCCTCACGAGCCGCGAAGTACTCGGGTGACGGCCGCCCGTCGACGAAGAACCGCAGCCAGGACGGGTTCGTGACGCGCACGTCGTCCGCGGGCAACTCCGAGAACGTCTCCCGCGCCAGCAGCCCCATCGCGAGCGGACGACGGCACAGCACCGCGAAGTCGCCCGCGTACATCGCGGGGTTGTCGAACAGCAGGTTGATGTCGGCCTGCGCCGCGATCCCGTGCTCGCCGTCGCAGAAGAACCGCGCCCGCTCGACGTCGTCGGTGCTCCACCCGTAGGCGCGGATCTTGCCGGCCGCGACCAGCGCCTCGCACTCGTCGCGCAGCAGCGCCGCCTCCTCCAGCCCCAGGTCGCCCACGTGCAGCTGGTAGAGGTCGATCCGGTCGGTGCCCAGCCGCCGCAACGACCCCTCGACGGCACGGCGCAGGTACTCGACCGACCCCTGGTTCCCGGTCATCCGCTTCGACGAGGCGTCGAACCCGCACCCCCACTTCGTGGCGATCAACACCTGGTCACGCACGTCCGCAAGCGCTTGCCCCACCACGGTCTCCGCGTGCCCGCAGCCGTAGACGTCCGCGGTGTCGAACAGCGTCACGCCCAGCTCCACCGCCCGCCGCAGCGCCTTGACCGACTCGCCGTCGTCCGCCGGTCCCCAGCCGACCGGCAGGCCGTCCGGGCCCGAGAACGGCCCACCCATGGCCCACGTGCCGAAACCCAGCTTTCCCAGTTCCAAGGTCATGGGGACACCGAACATCCTGGAGTGCGCTCCAGGTCAAGAAACAAGTTGCAGCGACCGGCGACCATCGAGGCATGCCCATCGAAAACATCGTCGCCTTCGTAGCGGCCTCGTTCCTCATCGCACTGTCGCCCGGACCTGGCACGGCCATGGTCCTGCGACAGTCGGTGCACGGGCGAAAAGCCGCGCTGGCGACGGTGTTCGGCATGGAGGTCGGCGTCGCCTGCTGGGCCGTCGCCGCCGCCCTGGGCCTGAGCGTGCTGCTCACGGCGTCCGAGATCGCCTTCCACGCGCTGCGGATCGCGGGAGCGGTCTTCCTGATCTACCTGGGCGTCAAGGCCCTGATCAGCAAGAGCCTGCCCGACGCCGCGCCGCCGCCCGCCAGCCACGCGTTCCGCAGCGGCCTGGTCGTGAACCTGGCCAACCCGAAGCTCGGCGTGTTCGCGATCTCGTTCCTACCGCAGTTCGTGCCTGCCGGGGAGGCCGGCCAGGGGGTTCTGCTCTTCCTCGCCGCCGGATGGGTGCTGATCGACACCGTCTGGTACCTGGTCATCGTCTCGGTCCTGCACACGATCAGGGGCTGGCTCGGCCGGCCGCGCGTCCGTCCCGCGCTCGAGAAGCTGTCGGGCTGCGTGCTGCTGGCGCTCGGAATCCGGCTGGTACTCGACCCGCGTTGAGATCGGGTTGCCGCGGCGCCAGAAGAGCTCCGGCAGCCCGGCCAGCTCGTCGAAGGTGTGGCAGCCGGCCATCGACGCGTAGCCGCCGGCCAGCACGTGCGCGCGGATCCGGTCGAGACGGCCGAACTCGATCACCTCACCGGCGATCAGGAACGGCAGCACCAGCTGCCAGGCCTGCACGACGGCCGGACGACGCCGGTGAGGTGCGCGCAGGGCCGCACGGGCAACGCGGAGCAAGTGCTCGTTCGCGCTCATCGTGTACGGGTGCGCCGCGTGGTCCCAGCTCCACCGGCGCTCCTCGGTGACCGCGCACCTCACGCACTCGACCGGCCCGGTGCCCAGTTCGGCTCCGCAGCGTGAGCACGCCAGCAGTGTCATCGCCCAGTCGACGCACGTCCACGGGTGCTGGCCGACGTCCGCGGAGGTGACCAGTTCGGCCAGCTCCCGGTCCGCCAGCTGGGACGACGTTCTCAGCGCCTCCCAGTCCGCGAGCCAGAACTGGTCGAGCAGTTCCGCGCAGAAGCCGCAGTCGGGGTAACCCCGACCTGCGAGTTCCCCGCAGGAAGGGCATGCCGAGACCACGGCGGGGCGCTGACCGCGACGCGCGCCGGGCGGGAACGGCTGGTGATCAGCCACGAGGAAGAGATTAGGGGCAAACGACGCCCTTGGCAGCTACGGCGCGCTCTGACTATGGTCGGTTCTCGACAACTCAACACAACGCGGGAGCTCGCGCCTGAGCGGGCTGAGAGGGTGACTGGCCGTAGTGCCGGTGTCACCGACCGCCTGAACCTGACCGGGTAATGCCGGCGTAGGGAGGAATGTCGTGACGGCACTTGACGACCGTTCGGTCAAGCCCAGTGTGACCACCGGCCCGATCTCTGGGTCTCGCAAGGTGTACCGCGATGGTGTGCCTTTCCGCAGGGTGGAACTGACCAACGGCGAACATGTCGATCTGTACGACACTTCCGGTCCGTATACCGACGACAACGCGACCATCGACGTCCACAGTGGACTCCCTGACCTGAGGTCGGGGTGGATCGCCGAACGGGAACCGATCAACGGAGCTGTCAGCCAGCTCGCGTACGCGAAGGCCGGGATCATCACCCCGGAGATGCGCTACATCGCGGTGCGCGAGAACCTCGACGCGGAGTTCGTGCGCGAGGAGGTGGCCATCGGGCGTGCGGTCATTCCGTTGAACCGCAAGCACCCCGAGGCCGAGCCGATGATCATCGGCAAGAAGTTCCTCGTGAAGATCAACGCCAACATCGGCAACTCCGCGGTGTCGTCGTCGATCGAGGACGAGGTCGACAAGATGGTGTGGGCGGCCCGCTGGGGCGCCGACACGATCATGGACCTGTCCACCGGCAAGCGGATCCACGAGACGCGCGAGTGGATCCTGCGCAACTCGCCCGTCCCGATCGGCACCGTGCCGATCTACCAGGCGCTGGAGAAGGTGAACGGCGATCCGGCGGCGCTGTCGTGGGAGGTCTACCGCGACACCGTGATCGAGCAGGCCGAGCAGGGCGTCGACTACATGACGGTCCACGCGGGCGTGCTGCTGCGGTACGTGCCGCTGACGGCCAAGCGCGTCACCGGCATCGTCTCGCGCGGTGGAGCGATCATGGCCGCGTGGTGCCTCGCGCACCACAAGGAGAGCTTCCTCTACACGCACTTCGAGGAGCTCTGCGACATCCTGCGCACCTACGACGTGACGTTCTCGCTGGGTGACGGGCTGCGGCCGGGTTCCATCGCGGACGCCAACGACGAAGCGCAGTTCGCCGAGCTCAGGACCCTGGGCGAGCTCACGCACATCGCGCGCGCACGTGACGTCCAGGTCATGATCGAGGGCCCCGGCCACGTGCCGATGCACAAGATCGCCGAGAACGTCCGGCTCGAGGAGGAGTGGTGCGGCGAGGCGCCGTTCTACACCCTCGGGCCGCTGGCCACGGACATCGCGCCGGCGTACGACCACATCACGTCCGCTATCGGCGCGGCGCAGATCGGCTGGCTGGGCACCGCGATGCTCTGCTACGTCACGCCGAAGGAGCACCTGGGCCTGCCGAACCGCGACGACGTGAAGACCGGTGTGATCACGTACAAGATCGCGGCGCACTCGGCGGACCTCGCCAAGGGCCATCCCGGCGTCCAGGACTGGGACGACGCGCTGTCCAAGGCGCGCTTCGAGTTCCGCTGGGAGGACCAGTTCAACCTGTCGCTCGACCCGGACACCGCGCGCTCGTTCCACGACGAGACGCTCCCCGCGGAGCCGGCGAAGACGGCGCACTTCTGCTCGATGTGCGGGCCGAAGTTCTGCTCCATGAAGATCACGCAGGACGTGCGGCGCTACGCCGAGGAACGCGGACTGTCCACTGTGGATGCCATCGAGGCGGGCATGGCGGAGAAGTCCGGCGAGTTCGCCGACACGGGCAACCAGGTCTACCTCCCGGTCGTGGAGACTTCGTGACCGAGCCACCACCCAGGGTCCTCACCATCGCCGGAAGCGATTCCGGCGGTGGTGCGGGCATCCAGGCCGACCTCCGCACGCTCTTCGCGTGCGGAGTGCACGGCTGCGTCGCGCTGACGGCCGTGACGGTCCAGAACTCGCTGGGCGTCACGGGAGTCTCCGAGATCGCGGCGGACACGGTCGCGGCGCAGATCATCTCGGTCGCCGAGGACATCGGCGTGCAGGCCGCGAAGACCGGCATGCTCGCGTCGGCGGCGATCATCGAGGCCATCACGCCTGCCCTGGACCGCGTCGGCATCGGCTCGGGGAAGACCCCGTTCGTCGTCGACCCGGTCTCGGCGTCCATGCACGGCAACCAACTCCTCGCCGACAACGCCCTGGACGCGTTGCGCGGCCTGCTGTTCCCACGCGCGACGCTGGTGACGCCGAACCTCGACGAGGTGCGGCTGATCACCGGCATCGAGGTGAAGGACCGCGTGGACCAGCGCGTGGCGGCGGAGGCGTTGCACGCGCTGGGCCCGGAGTGGGTGCTCGTGAAGGGCGGCCACATGTGGGACGACCCGGAGTGCCTCGACCTGCTCTACGACGGCCGGGAGTTCATCGAACTGCCCGGCCCTCGTTACGACACCCAGAACACGCACGGCAGCGGCGACACGCTCGCGTCGTCGATCAGCTCGGCGCTCGCCCGTGGTGCTTCGGTGCCGGAGGCGGTGCGGTTCGGCAAGGACTTCATCGTGAAGTCCGTGGCGGCCGCCTACCCCCTGGGTGCCGGTGTCGGCCCGGTGTCGCCGTTCTGGAGTCTCGGCAGGTAGGAGTTTCACCGCTCAGCCGGGTACGCACCTCGTCGTGCCCGGCTCGGGCGGCCTGCGGGAGCACGACTTACTTCGGCTCCTCGCCCACCAGCGTCTCCAGTGCGTCGAGAGCGCCCACCAGGGCCGAGATGTGCTCCGGCGTGAGCTGTTCGATCCGCCGCTGCAACTCGCGCACCCGCGCGGACCGCACGCCGGACACCATCGTCTCGCCCTCGGGCGTGGGTGTGGCGAGCCAGGCGCGGCCGTCCTGCGGGTCGGGTTCGCGCTTCACGTACCCGGCCTCGACCAGCGCGGCGACGATGCGCGACAACGTCGGGGGTGCCACGCCTTCCTTGTTCGCCAGGTCTCCCAGGCGCATGGGGCCACAGCGCGCGAGGGTGGCCAGCGCGGAGACCGCGCCGGGGCCGAGTCCGGGGGAACCGGTGCGTCGCAGCAACCGGGCCAGCCGGCCGATCGCCAGGTACAGGCGCGCGGTCGCGTCCTCGACCTCGGCGTCAATGGGGGCCGTCACGGCTAGTCGTCCTCCTCGGCGGATTTCAGGTAGTGCTCAATCATCCCCCAACACGTGAGTACCCAAGGTAGCGACTCAGAGACCCGGCGAAGACGCTTGGGCCCAAAAGCGTTGCGGAATTCGTCCGGCCAAGCGCGCCAGCCGTCCGCCCTCGACCGCACAACGCATGGCGGCACCCATCCGTTCCGGGTCCTGGGCGCGGGTGACCGCGGTCGCCAGCAACACCGCTGAGCAGCCGAGTTCCATCGCCAGGGCCGCGTCCGAGGCCGTGCCGATGCCCGCGTCCAGGACTACTGGAACAGAAGCACGGGAAGTGATCAGCTCGATGTTGTGCGGGTTGCGGATGCCGAGACCGGTGCCGATGGGAGAGCCCAGCGGCATGACCGTCGCGCACCCGATGTCCTGGAGCTTCAGCGCCAGCACCGGATCGTCGTTGGTGTAGGGCAGGACGACGAAGCCGTCGTTCACCAGCCGCTCGGCCGCGTCGAGCAGCTCGACCGGGTCCGGCAGCAGGGTCTCCTCGTCGTGCACGACCTCGAGCTTGACCCAGTTCGTCTCCAGCGCCTCGCGTGCCAGCTGGGCCGTCAGCACGGCCTCGGCGGACGTGCGGCAGCCCGCCGTGTTCGGCAGCACCTCGATTCCAAGGCGCCGCAACAACTCCAGCACGCCCGTCTGACCTGCGGCGTCGACGCGGCGCATCGCCACGGTGGTCAGCTCGGTGCCGGACGCGACCAGGGCCCGTTCCAGCACCGAGAGGTTCGCGGCGCCGCCGGTGCCGGTGATGAGCCTGGACCGGAACTCCCGGCCCGCGATGATCAGCGGATCGTCCACGTCAGCCTCCCTGGACCGCGGTCAGCACCTCGACGACGCCGCCGTCCGGCACGATCGTCCTGTCCCACAACGCCCTCGGCACCACGGCGCCGTCGAGCGCCACGGCCACGCCCTTCTCGGGTGCTCCCACCAGCGTCACGACCGCGGCCACCGACGTGCCGTCGGCCAAGTCACGGGAGGTCCCGTTCACCTGTGCCTTCACGAACTTCCTCCCTGAAGCAGGTCAACTACGACCTGAGCGGTGTGCGGGGCCAGCAGCAGGCCGTTGCGGTGGTGGCCGGTCGCGGCGATGACGCCGGGTTCCAGGAACCGCACCACCGGCACGTTGTCCGGGCTGCCCGCGCGGAACCCGACGGCGGCCTCGGTCAGCGCGTACCCGGCGATGCCCGGCAGCACGGTTTCCGCGTCCCGCAACAGGTCTCGCACGCCCGCGACGGACACATCGGTGTCGAACCCGGCCTCGTACTGGGTCGCGCCGACGACCAGGCCGTCGTCGCGCGGCACCAGGTAGACCGGACGGCCGGAGACCAGAGCGCGGATCGTGTGACGAGGGGGCGGCAACGCGCCGGGCCGGTGGGTGAGTCTCAGGATCTCGCCCTTGACCGGCCGGATCACGTCCTTCAGGGCGGGGTGCAACCCGCCGCTCCACGCCCCGGCCGCGATCACCGTGATCTTTCCCTCCACTGAGGACACGACCCCGGCGTCCCGGCAAGCCTTCCACAGCGCGGAAAGCAGCGCTCTGTTGTCGACGGCGAGGTCCCCGGCCGCGTACACACCGCCGCGCACCGCCGGGCCCAGCGAAGGTTCGAGAGCCCGGATCTCCCGTGACGTCAGCAACTGCCCCGCGTGCCGCAGGTCGGCGAGGTCACCCGGCTGCGTCCCGACCGCCAGCGTCCCGGCGTCGAACAGCGGGACACCGATCGAGGCCGCGAACTCCGGCCACATCGCCAGGGCCTCGACACCCTGCGCCACCACGGCTTCCTCGCCCGGCCAGGCCTCCGTCAACGGCGCGAGCATGCCGCCGGCGACGCGCGAACCCGCGTGCGGCGAGCCCTCGTCGAACACGGAGACCGAGAACCCGGCCCGTGCCGCGGCCAAGGCCACGGACAGCCCTATGACACCGCCACCCCGGACGGCCACTTCCACACTGCTCAAGGCATTCACGCTCCCTGCGCCGGCATGACCCGGATCAGGTTCGACGGTCGGAGCGAACCACGCTCCCTCTCAGCCCGGTGTTCTCCAGGCTCCCGTGCGGACCGACTTCAACATAACGGTTAACGTGCGTACGTGCCAGGACTCGACGGAAACCTGATCAGGCAACGACTCGCCGACGCGACCCTCTACCTCTGCACGCCGGACCGGCCTGATCTGGCCGAGTTCGCGGACGCGGCGCTCGCGGGCGGCGTCGACGTCATCCAGTTGCGGGACAAGTCACTGGAGGCGAAGCAGGAGATCGAGGCGATCGAGATCCTCGCCGAGGCCACCGAACGCCACGGCAGGCTCCTCGCCGTGAACGACCGCGCGGACATCGCCCACGCCGTGCAGGCGGACGTGCTGCACCTCGGCCAGGACGACCTGCCCGTGCCGCTCGCCCGCCGGATCGTCGGCGACGACGTGGTGATCGGCCGCTCCACCCACGACGCCGACCAGATGACCGCGGCGACGACCGAACCCGGCGTGGACTACTTCTGCACCGGCCCGTGCTGGCCCACCCCGACCAAGCCGGGCCGTCCGGCGCCGGGCCTCGACCTCGTCCGGGCCACGAAGTCAGAACGCCCCTGGTTCGCCATCGGTGGCATCGACCTCACCAACCTCCGCGAGGTGCTCCAGGCAGGAGCCACCCGAGTGGTCGTCGTGCGGGCCATCACCGACGCCGAGGACCCCCGCAGGGCCGCCGAGTCGTTCAAAGTTGAACTTGGTAGTTGAAATTTGAACTAACAGGCGTACTCTCGAAGACGTGAGCGCACCTGTGCTGTACCTGAGCCACGGGGCTCCCCCGCCAACTGACGACGAGACGTGGACCAGAGAGCTCGCGGACTGGTCCGCCACCCTCCCGCGCCCGGAGGCCGTTCTCATGGTCTCCGCGCACTGGGAGGAGGCGCCGACCACCATCGGCGCGACGACGACCGTCCCCCTGGTCTACGACTTCTGGGGTTTCCCGCAGCGCTACTACGAGGTGAAGTACGAGGCGCCCGGCGCACCGGAACTCGCGAACGACGTGCGCAAGCTCCTCGGCGGTCACGTCGAGCAGGACGAGGCGCGCGGGCTCGACCACGGCGCCTACGTGCCGCTGAAGGAGATGTTCCCGGACGCCGACGTGCCGGTGCTGCAGATGTCGATGCCGACGCTCGACCCGCGTGAGCTGCACGAGATCGGCCGCAAGCTGGCACCGTTGCGGGACAAGAACGTCCTGATCGTCGGCAGCGGGTTCATGACGCACAACCTGAGCTGCGTGAACTTCCCCGCCGGACCGGACTACGAGCCGCCGTCGTGGTCGAGGGAGTTCGACGACTGGGCGCACCAGCAACTCGCGAACGGCGACGTCGACGCACTGCTCGACTTCCAGGTGAAGGCGCCGGCCGCCGGCATCGCACATCCGAGGACCGAGCACTTCGCACCGTTGTTCGTGGCGCTCGGCGCGGCGAGCGACGAGAAAGCCCGTACCAGCGTTGAAGGCTTCTGGTACGGGCTCTCGAAACGATCAGTGCAGTTCAGCTAGTGTCCTGCGCCGGAAGTCCGCCGCTGAAGTCCCTGCCGTTTGTGCCGCACGCGGGGCGCTTTCGTGCGCGTGGAGCGCACGAAAGCGCCCCGCGTGCAGTTGATGACGGCGTGGCTGAGGCCCCGCGACGTTGATGAGGGGAGCTTTCCCAAACCTGAGGTTGATGAAAGCTCCCCTCATCAACCTTCATACTTTGATGACGAATTTCCGGCGCAGGACACTAGCGGTGTGGCCCGGAATGTTGCCGGGCGAATTCGCGGTCGGACGGACGCATCGCGGCGCCGCCCCCACGTCCTCGTACTGGATGTACGGGGGCGTGGGGGCGGTGTCGTGAGGTGTCCTGCTGAGCGTGAATTACCCAGTCAACATTCCGGGCCGCGCCGCTGGTCCTAGCCGCGCGTGAGGGTCAGGCCGTAGCGCGACAGGATCGGGTTGAGCGGCTGGAAGTACGTGGTGCCGCCGGACGAGCAGTTGCCCGAACCGCCGGACGTCACGCCCTGGGCCTGGCCGAAGCCGGAACCCGCCACCCACGAACCACCCGAGTCGCCACCCTCGGCACAGGCGTTGGTGCGGGTGAGGCCCCGGACCGAGCCCTGCGGGTAGTTCACGGTCTGGTTCTTGGCCTGGACGGTGCCGCAGCGCCACCCGGTCGTCGAACCGGAACGGCAGATCTGGGCGCCGACGGCGGCCTCGGTGTTGCCGCGGACGATGACGTTCGCGCCGCCGTAGCGGTTGACCCACGGACGCGGCGTCCAGTTCGCGTTGGTGCGGACGTGCGCGTAGTCGTTGCCCGGGAAGACCGATCCCGCGAACGTGCCCTGGGCGACCCGGTTGAAGCCGGACACCGCGGTGCCGGCACGGCCACAGTGACCTGCGGTGACGTAGCCACCGGTCACGGAGAAGCCGAGCGAGCAACGGCCGCCGCCCATGTAGATGGCGTCACCGCCGCGCAGGTCGTACAGCGGGGTCGGGCTCTCGGTCACCTCGGCGACCTTGACCGAACCGCTGATCGACTTGGCCGTCGCGATCCACTGTTCCGCGGCCGCGTCGCGCACGTTCTTGTTGACCTCGACGACGACGCTGTTCGACTGCTCGTCGACGCGCCAGCTCGTGATCGCCGCAGGGGCGGTCATGAGGTCGAGGACCGACTTGGTCCCGGTCAGCTGGGAGAGCGAGTTCGTGACGACCTTGGTGTCCGCGCCGGTCACGGAGAGTCCCGACTTGGTCACCGCCACCGTCAGTCTGCCGCTCGCCTGGTCGATCCAGGCTCCGCCGAACGCGTCGCCCAGGGAGGACTTCGCGGACTCCGCAATCTGGCCTGACTGGGCGTCATTGGCCAACCGGACGCGTGCCTGGTCAGCGTTCAGGCCCAAATCACGCTGGACCGCTTGGAGCAATTCGGCCGGGTAGCTCTCCGTATCGGAACCGGATGGGGCGACCGGTGCGGCAGGGGCACCAAACGCCGGTACGCTGAGAGCAGTGACGACTCCGGTGGCGAGAATCAGGGCACCGGTTACACGGGCCGCACTCGTGCGGTTCATCAAGACGTCTCCCTCACTTTCGGGTGCAGGGGAACCCGAGAGATCGGTTGCAGGGACCTCTCTCGGGGGCTCTAGGGGGACGGGTGGTGGGGCGGCGGCAGGGGTCGCCCCACCCCTCCCGTCCTCAGTTGCCTCTCAAATCCGGTGCAGGCGCTGTGTCCTCCACCGAAGGCGCCGGGCTCAAGCGGACGTGCCACGAGCCTCATTGCGCCTCCTCCCGGTCTCTTTCGGACCGAATCTTTTCGCCCGTTCGAGTGAAGTTGCGGGCCTATCGGCTATGACGCCCCGCCTCGAACGTGAACGAAGTGTGTCACAGCTCACGACAGATCAACTGCGGCGCGTAGCAATTGACAGTTAACTATCGCTCAACGTAGTGACGTGATCACCGAATGGGGTCGGTGGTGGACGGTGGCGTCGAGCTGCCCGTCGGCTGTGCCGGTTCTGTCGTCGTCGACGAGGGCGCGGTCGTCGTCGTGCCGCCGGACGAGGACTGGCCGGACGTGCCAGGAGGCGCCGTCACGGTGATCGTCTCGACCTTCGTCGTCTCGGTTTTCGTCTCGGTGTGAGTGCTTGTGGACGGTTTGCCCGGACCGGCCGTCACGGGTTTGCCGGTGACCAGCTGGACGCTCGTCGCTGTGAGGACGGTCACCACGAACACGAGCAGTCCGCCGACAGCGATCACCTGCCAACGCTTCTCGCGTTCCATCGACCGTTGGTAGAACACGGCGCCGACTGTGGTCACGACGCTCGCGAGGATCGCGCCGACGATGGTGCCGACGAGGTTGAGGCGAAGGCTCAGCACGGCCGCTGTGGCGGCGGCGAGCACACTCGCGATGAGCTTGACGGGGGTGATCTTCTCCTTCTCAGACATGACACACGTAGGACGTTGGGCACAGTTCACCGGTTGTGCGCCGGTGACGTGCATCATCGACGCATGCGCCTGGTGACTCTCGAAGACGTCCACGCGGCCGCCGCCGCGATCGCCCCGCATGTCGTCCACACCCCGTTGCTGTCCTTCGACTCCGGCCTGTGGATCAAGCCGGAGTCGCTGCAGCCGGTCGGTGCGTTCAAGCTGCGCGGTGCGGTGAACGCGTTGTCCCGCATACCTTCCGAGGACCGGGCGCGCGGTGTCGTGGCGTATTCGAGCGGTAACCACGCGCAGGCGGTCGCCTACGCGGCCAAGACCCTCGGCATGCCGGCCGCGATCGTCGTGCCGGAGAACACGCCGCAGCTCAAGATCGACGCGACGCGGGCGCACGGCGCCGAGGTGTTCGTCGTCGGCATCACCGAACGCGAGTCGCGCGCCTACGAACTGGTCGAGGAGCGCAAGGCGACGCTCATCCCGCCGTTCGACCACCCGGACGTGATCGCCGGGCAGGGCACCATCGGCCTGGAGGTCCTCGCCGACCTCCCGGACGTGGCGACGGTCCTGGTGCCGGTGAGCGGCGGCGGGCTGGTCTCCGGTGTCGCGGCGACGGTGAAGTCGTTGCGCCCCAACGTCCGCGTGATCGGTGTCGAGCCGGAGCTGGCCGGTGACACGTCAGCGTCGTTCGCGGCCGGTGAGCTCGTCCGCTGGGACGCGCACGACCGCGCGCGGACCGTCGCGGACGGACTGCGCGCCGAGCCCTCCGAACTGACGTGGGCGCACATCCGCGAGTACGTGGACGACGTCGTGACCGTCTCCGAGGACGAGATCCGGGACGCGGTGAGGCAGATCGCCCGCCGCACGCGGGTCGTGTCCGAGACGAGCGGTGCCGTCGCCGTGGCGGCGTACCTGAACCGCGAACTGCCGGCCGGTCCGGCCGTCGCGGTGGTCTCCGGTGGCAACATCGAGCCCACGCTGCTCGCGTCGATCCTCGGATGATCGCGCTCCCAGACATCCGTTCGGCGGCGGCGGTCATCGCACCGCACGTGGTGCGCACGCCGCTGCTGCCGTTCGGTCCTGGATGGATCAAGCCGGAGAACCTGCAGCCGGTCGGCGCGTTCAAGCTCCGGGGTGCGCTGAACGCGTTGGCACGCCTGGAGAATCGGGCGAACGGCGTAGTCGCCTACTCCAGCGGCAACCACGCGCAGGCCGTGGCGTTCGCCGCCCGCCTGCACGGCGTGCCGGCCGCGATCGTGATGCCGGACAACACCCCGGCGGTCAAGGTCGAGGCCACGAAGGCGCTGGGGGCCGAGGTCTTCATCGTCGGCATCACCGAACGCGTCGAGCGCGCCGAGGCCCTGGTGGCCGAACGCGGCGCGGCGCTGATCCCGCCGTTCGACCACCCCGACGTGATCGCCGGGCAGGGCACCATCGGCCTGGAGGTCCTCGAAGACCTGCCGGACGTCGAGGCCGTCGTGGTGCCGATGTCCGGCGGCGGGCTGATCTCCGGCGTCGCCACGGCGATCAAGTCGCTGCGCCCGGACGTCCGCGTGATCGGCGCGGAGCCCGAACTGGCCGCGGACATCGCGGAATCGCTCCGAGCGGGCGAGCTGGTGCGCTGGGATCCCCTGGAACGGGCTCAGACGGCCGCTGACGCCCTGCGGGACGAACCCTCCGCGCTGACCTGGGCGCACATCAGCAAGTACGTGGACGACGTGATCACCGTGTCGGAGGACGAGATCCTCGCGGCGGTGGCCGGCCTGGCCCGGCGGGCGCGACTCGTCGCCGAGCCGAGCGGCGCTGTCGCGGTGGCGGCGCAGGCGAAGATCGGCGGAGGCGGCGTCGCCGTCGTGTCCGGCGGCAACGTCGACCCCGCGCTACTGGCGCGCCTTCTCGCCACCTGACCGGATGTGCGTCGGCGGGCCCTCCACGCCGCAGTGCAGGCACTCACCGGGGTGCGGGGCCTCCTGCTGCTCCGGCGCCGCGGCGAGCACCCGGTTGTCCACGCCGACGGCCAGCAGACCGCCGATGATCGCGGCGACCGAGCACAGCACGAGGGCCATCTGCCAGCCCTCGGTCATCACGGCGGGGTTCGTGTAGTCCTCGCCCATCAACCCCACGGCCGCGGGCAGCACGGCCATCGCGAGCAGGCTGCCGGTGCGGGCGACGGCGTTGTTCACGCCGGACGCGACACCCGCGTGGTGGTCGGGCGCCGAGGCCAGCACGGTCGCCGTCACAGGGGCGACGACGATCGCGAGACCGATGCCGAACAGCACCACGCCGGGCAGCACGCCGGTCACGTACGAGGCGCCCGGAACGGCGTTGCGCAGCAGCAACATGCCCAGCCCGACCAGGATCGGACCGACGATCAGCTGCAACCGGGGCCCGTAGCGCTGAGCTATTCGCCCGGACGTCGAGGACGCCAGCAGCATGATGATCGTGAGCGGCACGCTGGCCAGGCCGGACGCCGTCGGCGAGTACCCGAGCGAGATCTGCAGCTGCAGCACGAGCAGCACCATCACGCCGCCGAGTGCCGCGTAGACCAGGAAGGTCAGGACGTTGGAGACCAGGAACGTCCGGTTGCGGAACAGCTCCGGCGGCACCAGCGGGTCGGCGGAGCGCTTCTGCACCACCCCGAACGCGATCATCGCGGCCAGGCCCGCGGCCGCCAGCACGTACGACTGCTCGACGAGCCCGCCCGTCAGCAGGGCGAGGCCCAGCGCGCCGACCAGCGCCGACAGATAGTTCGGGTGCCCGGACGACTCGTCGTTCGACTCCGGCACGAACCGCAGCGCGAGGTACACGCAGAGTGCGGCCACCGGCAGGTTCACCAGGAACGCGAGCCGCCACGACCAGGCCTGCACCAGCAGCCCGCCGACCAGCGGCCCGATCGCGGTGGCCACACCGGACAGTCCGGACCAGGCGCCGATGGCGCGTGACCGGTCCTCCCGGTTGAACGACGACTGCAGGATCGCCAGCGCGCCCGGCGTCAGCAACGCCGCGCCCACGCCCTGCAGCACACGTGCCGCCACCAGCACCGGAACGTTCCACGCGGCACCGCACAGCAGCGACGCGACGCCGAACCAGATCACACCGGTCACGTAGACCCGCCGCCGGCCGAACCTGTCGCCGAGCGAACCGGCGACCAGGATCAGCGAGGCCAGTGCGAGCAGGTACCCGTTGAGGATCCACTGCAGGTCCGTCACCGACGCGGAGAACTCCGCGCCGATCCGGGGCAGCGCCACGTTGACGATCGTCCCGTCGAGCATGGCCATGCCCGATCCGAGGATCGTCGTCGTCAGCACCCAGCGTGCTCGTGGCGTGCCCCAGGCGATCAAGACGGCCGGTTCAGCGTGGCGACGAACTTGTACCGATCACCCCGGTAGACCGACCGGACCCACTCGATCGGATTGCCCTCCGTGTCGAACGAGTGCCGCGACAGCAGCAGCATCGGCAGACCGATGTCGGCGCCGAGCAGTTCTGCCTCTTCAGGCGAGGCGAGCGCTGTCTCGATCGTCTCCTCGGCGTGTCCCATCTCGACGCCGAACCGCTCGGACAGCACCTGGTACAGCGACGCGCCGGGCGCCAGGTACCGGCGCAGACCGCGGAAGCGGCCCAGCGCGAGGTGCGTCGTCTCGATCGCCATCGGCTCGTTGTCGGCGAGCCTCAGGCGGTGCAGGCGCAGGACCTTGGCACCGGGGCGCACGCCCAGGTACCGGGCGAGCTCGGCCTCCGCCGCCATCTCCGAAGCCTCGATCAGCTTCGACGACGGCACGCGGCCCTGGGCTCTCATGTCCTCTGTGTACGAAGACAGCTGCAACCTCTGGGCGACCTTGGGTTCCGCCGCAAAGGTGCCCTTGCCCTGCACACGGAGCAGGCGCCCCTCCACCGTCAGCTCGGCGAGAGCCTGGCGGACGGTCGTCCTGGAGACGTCGAACTCCGCGGCCAGCGACCGTTCCGTGGGGATCGGCGAGCCGGGCGGCAACGCCCTCAACAGGTCGAGCAGGTGCCGCTTGAGACCCCAGTACTTGGGTTCGCGTTGCGCCCGTGTCCTGGCGTCCACGCCTGATGCAGGCGTCGTCTCCAGCATGGCCTCCTCCTCGCACTCCATGTCACGCATCACAAGGATGCCTTGTCCGTGTCGATTCGTGCGTCCGAACCCCCGACATCCGCCTCGAAATTCGTCCGATGACTTCGCAACGTCTTGGCAACGCGCTTGACAGACGCGGTGACGCAGCACACGCTGTTCCGCATTGGTCTACACCACTTGGACGTTCCGGCCGTTGTGCCGGGCTTGGTGAAAGGGCGCGAATTGTGAAGGGCTGGAGAGGACTCGCTGCCGGTGCCGCCGCACTGGCAGTGGCCGTGTCAGGCTGTGGCACGAGCACGAGCAGCGGTGGCAACACGGAGACCAAAGAGATCACCGTGTGGCTCATGGACGGCTCCGCGGCGCCGACCCTGACCGACGCCTTGAACAAGGAGTTCGAGTCAGCGAACGGCATCAAGGTCAAGTACGAGGTCCAGAAGTGGACCGGCATCCAGGAGAAGCTGACGACCGCTCTGGCGAGCAGCACGCCGCCGGACGTCATCGAGCTCGGCAACACGCAGACGGCGAGCTTCGCCGACCAGGGCACGCTGGCCGACCTGACCGCTGACTCCGGTCAGTTCAACGGTGGCGAGTGGCTGGGTGGCCTCAAGGACTCGCTGACGCTCAACGGCAAGCAGTACGGCGTTCCGTTCTACGCCGCGAACCGCACCGTCATCTACCGCACCGACCTGCTCCAGGCGGCCGGCGTCACGGCGCCGCCCACCTCGCGTGCCGAGTGGATCGACGCGATCAACAAGCTCAAGGCCGCCAACGCGTCCAACCCGGACTTCCAGGCCCTGTACCTGCCGGGTCAGTCCTGGTACTTCCTGCTCTCGCTGATCTGGGACGAGGGCGGCGACATCGCCAAGCAGGACGGCGGCAAGTGGACCGGCACGCTCGACACCCCGCAGGCGAAGGCGGGCTTCGAGGCCTACAAGGCGATCTACGACGCGTCGGCCACCAAGAAGGTCCCGGCTGACATCGACGAGGCGAAGCCCCAGCAGATGGAGGTCTTCGGCACGGGCAACGTGGGCATGATGGTCGGCCTCCCGTGGGAGCTCGCCGGCGCCGTGAAGGCGAAGCCGGAGCTGACGGAGAAGACCTCGGCGTTCCCGATCCCGTCCAAGAAGGCCGGCTCGTCCGCTCCCGTGTTCCTGGGCGGCTCGAACCTCGCCATCCCGACGGCCAGCAAGAACGCCGCCGCGGCCAAGAAGTACCTGTCGCTGCTGTCCTCCAAGAAGTACCAGGACCTGCTCGCCGAGGGCGGCGCGGTTCCCGGTACCTCGAAGGACACCGCGAAGCTCGCCACCAACGCGGTCGGCAAGGCGCTCGCCGCCTCCTCCCCCAACGGCAAGGTCACCCCGGTGACGCCGAAGTGGGCGGCCGTCGAGGCGGGCCAGAACCCGCTCAAGGACGCGCTCACCGCGTACCTCACCGGTGCCAAGTCGCTCGACCAGGCAACGAAGGACGCGAGCGAAGCCATCACCAAGGCGATGGCCTAGCCAAGCTGAGATGACGGCCGTCGAAACGACCGAAACGGCAGCGCCGGCAGGGGACATCCCTCCGGCGCTGCCGCCTGCCGTGACGGGCGGGGCGCACAAGCGCCGCCGCCGGGGCAGTGCCTTCGACCGGGCGCTGCCCTACCTGCTGCTCGCTCCCGCTCTCATCGCGATCCTCTGGCTGATCGGCTGGCCGGTGGTCTCCGTCTTCGTGACGAGCTTCCGCCAGCTGAACCTCGGCGAGCTCGTTCGCGGCGAGGTCGTGTGGACGGGCATCGACAACTACGTGACGGTCCTGCAGGACGAGCGCTTCTGGGAAGTGTCGCTGCGGACCATCGTGTTCACCGTTTCCGTCGTCGTCGCCTCGGTGAGCGTGGGTCTCGGGATCGCGCTGCTGATGCGCGTGCTCACACCGTGGGTGCGAATCGCTCTGCAGATCGCGATGCTCTGCGCCTGGGCCATGCCGATCCTCGCGTCGACCACGGTCTACCAGTGGATGTTCGACCAGAACTACGGCATCTTGAACAAGACGCTGGTGCAGCTGGGGTTCGACTCCTTCGCCGGCTACTCGTGGTTCTCCTCCGGCACGTCGACGCTGTCCGTCGTCGGCCTGCTGATCATCTGGCAGGCGATCCCCTTCCTCGCCTTCTCGCTCTACGCAGGGCTCGTCGGCATCCCGCGCGACCTCTACGAGGCGGCGGGCATCGACGGCGCCACGGGCTGGCAGACGTTCCGCGCGGTGACGTGGCCGGAGATCCGGTCGCTGCTGATGATGGTGACGTTCCTGTCGACGTTGTGGGACTTCAAGGTCTTCGCCCAGATCTGGGTGTTCCGCGAGGGCGGTCCCAGCGGTGAGAGCACGACGCTGCCGGTGTTGCAGTACCTGGAAGGCATCGCGAAGAGCCACTTCGGCGTCGCGGCCGCGATCTCCGTGCTGATGATGGTCATCCTCGGCCTGATCACGTTCCAGTACCTGCGCAAGCTGCTGCAGACCGAGGAGGGCAAGCTCTGATGCTCAAGAAGTCTGCTGCGAACTTCACAGGAATCGCACTGGCGTTGTTCTTCATCTTCCCGACGTACTGGATGGTCACGTCGGCGCTGAAGCCCAAGGGCACGACGATCACGTCGGACTACGACCTGATCCCGTTCTCGGTGACGTTCACGAACTTCGTGACGGCGTGGACGAAGCCCGGCTTCCTGTCCTCGCTCGGCAACAGCCTCCTGGTGACGCTGACCGCGGTCGTCGCCGCGATCGTCATCGGCATCACCGCGGCGGTCGCCATGTCGCGCTTCGCCTTCCGCGGCCGCAAGAGCTTCTTGCTGCTGATGCTGGTCGCGCAGATGGCGCCGTTCGAGGCGTTGCTGATCCCGATGTTCCTGATGATGCGGGACCTGCAGCTCTACGAACACCTCTCGTCGCTGATCCTCGTGTACTTCGCGGTGACGCTGCCGTTCTGCGCGTGGACGTTGCGCGGGTTCGTCAACGGCATCCCGATCGAGCTCGAAGAGGCCGCGATGGTCGACGGCTGCGGCCGTTGGGGCGCGTTCCAGAAGGTGACCCTGCCCCTGCTGGGGCCGGGCCTCGTGGCCACCTCGGTGTTCGCGTTCATCACCGCGTGGAACGAGTTCCTCTTCGCCAAGGTGCTGATCCGCAGCCAGGACAGCGAAACGCTGCCCGTGTGGCTGTCCGGGTTCCAGACCGCGTTCGGCACCGACTGGGGTGGCGCGATGGCCGCGTCCGTCCTGTTCACCGTGCCCGCGCTGGTGTTCTTCCTGATCGTGCAACGCAAGATGGTCGCCGGCGTCACCGCCGGTGCAGTGAAGGGATGACGCGTGGATCAGTTGGCCGCTGCCGTTCTGCTTCCCGGCTTCACCGGAACGACCGCCCCCGACTGGTTGCTGCGGCGGGTCGCTGACGGTCTCGGCGGCGTTGTGCTCTTCGGGCGCAACGTCGTCGACGACGCCCAGGTGACCGAGTTGTGCACCGAACTGCGTTCGGTGCGCCCGGACGTGGTGATCGGCATCGACGAGGAGGGCGGCGACGTCACGCGTCTCGACGCGGGCCGCGGCTCCGAGGTGCCGGGCAACCACGCCCTGGGTGCGGCGGACGACCTGGACCTCACGCGCTCGGTGGCCGCGTCCATCGGCGCGCGACTGGCGAAGTGCGGGATCTCGCTGAACCTCGCTCCGTCCGCCGACCTGGTGCTGACGCTGGACGACCCGATCATCGGCGTCCGCGCGTTCGGCTCCGACCCGGTGCTGGCCGCCCGGCACGTCGCCGCGTGGGTCGAGGGTCTGCAGGCCGTGGGCGTCGCCGCCTGCGCCAAGCACTTCCCCGGCCACGGAGCGTCCACTGAGGACTCCCACGAGCAGCTCCCGGTGCTTCCGCGCACCGAGGAGCAACTGCGCGCCGTGGAGCTCGTCCCGTTCCGGGCGGCCGTGAACGCGGGCGTCCGCTCGATCATGACCGGCCACCTCGTGATCCCCGAGTGGGGTCCGGCACCGGTGACGCTGAACAAGCACGCCATCGACCTGCTGCGCACCGAGCTGGGCTTCACCGGCGCGGTGATCACCGACGGGCTGGACATGAAGGCGGTGGGCGGCGACCTGGCCGTCGGCGCCGTCCGTGCCCTGGCCGCCGGCGTGGACTCGTTGTGCCTGGGCGGCATGGCCCTGGACGACGACGACCTGCAGTGGCTGATCGACTCGATCGTCGCGGCCGTGAAGTCCGGCGACCTGTCCGAGGAGCGCCTGACCCAGGCAGCCGCGCGCTCGCTGGCGCTGGGCCTCCCGCCGACCACCGTCGACGCCCACGACGCCGAGATCGGTCTCACAGCCGCCCGACGCGCTGTTTCCGCACGTGGCCGGGTTAGTGTCGGTGCGGACCCGGTGGTCGTCGACCTGGTGGTGGACTCCTCGATCGCGGTCGGCGACGTCCCGTGGGGCCTCGGCCCGTACCTCAGGGAAGTCCTTCCGGGCACCGAAGTGATCGCCGCACGCGACATCTCGGCTGAAGAAGTTGCGGAAGTCGCAGGTGACCGCACGATTGTGGTCGTCACGCGCGACGCCCACCGCCACTCCGGCGCTCGACAACTGGTAACAAACTTAACTAATCTGCAGCTGGACGTGGTGCACGTCGAAACCGGCGTGCCGGGTCCGGACCTGGGCAGCGTCGCCCGCATCGACACCCACGGCGGTTCTCGGGTGAGCCTCCGAGCCGCGGCCGAGCTGATCCTGAAAGGCACGACATGACCACGCCCCAGCCAGGCCGGCACATGGCAGCGGAGATCGCCGCGCAGCCGTCGATCTTCGCCGACCTCTACGACTCGCGGTCCACGATCGCCGAGGTGGCCGCCGTGATCCGCGAGCGCGCGCCGCGCTTCGTGCTCTTCGCGGCCCGCGGTTCCAGCGACCACGCCGCGATCTACGCGAAGTACCTGACCGAGATCCTGCTCCAGCTCCCCGCCGGTCTGGTCTCCGCGTCCACCACGACCCTGTACGGCGCGGAGCCCGACCTGCGCGACGTCCTGCTGGTCACGGTCTCCCAGTCGGGCGGCTCGCCCGACCTGCTGGAGGTCACCGCCGCCTACCGCAGGCGTGGCGCCCTGACCGTGGCCGTGACCAACACGGCGAACTCCCCGCTGAACGCGGCCGCCGAACTCTCGGTGGACGTGTCGGCGGGTGTCGAGCACGCGGTGGCCGCCACCAAGACCTACTCGGCCACGCTGCTGGCCCTCTACCTGCTGATCGACGCGGTCCGCGGCGGCAACGGCGAGGCGGCGGCGTCGCTGGGCGAGCTCGCCCAGGTGACCCTCGACCAGTCGGCGCCGACCGTCGACGAGGCCGTGCGCCGCTACCGCTTCGTGGACCGCGTCCTCACCACGGGCCGCGGTTACTCCTACGCGACGGCGCTCGAGGCGTCCCTCAAGCTCGCGGAGACGTCGTACCTGGCTGCCCGCGCCTACAGCGGCGCCGACCTGCTGCACGGCCCGGTGGCCGCGGTGGACGGCGAGACCGCGGTCCTGGCCGTCACGTCACTGGGCAAGGGCGGCGACTCGCTGCGCGACGCCCTGGACGTGGTGCACCAGCGCGGTGCCGACGTCGTGGCCGTCGGCTCGGCCTCGGAGAAGGTGGGGGCGACGCTCGCCATCGCCATCCCCGAGACCGCCGAGGAAGTGGCGCCGGTGCTGGAGATCCTGCCCGTGCAGCGCCTGGCCCACGGCCTGGCACTGGCCCGCGGCGGCGACCCGGACAGCCCGCGCGGCCTGAACAAGGTCACGCGCACCCGCTAACGGGTGATTTTTCCGCCACGCGGGGTCCCTACGTACCGCAAGAAGGTACGTAGGGACCCCGCGTGACTTTTGCTGCGTGACTATTGCCCTGCTGTGGCGTAGCTTGCCGCGACTCGCGCCACCGGCGCTTCGGCGTCGAACACGACCCGGCCGTCGACCCAGACCTTCTTGGGCCGCAGGTCGTCGTCCCACCACACCAGGTCCGCGACGGCACCCGGTGCGAGCCTGCCGAGACCGGACTCGCCGATGACCTCGGCGGGCACGATCGTCGCCGACGCCAGCGCGTCCGCGACCGGAACACCCACGGACACGATGTTCCGCACCGCGCGGTCGAGCGTGAGCGCGGAACCCGCGATCGTGCCCTCCGGCGACCGGGGCACCCCGTCCTCGGTGAGCAGCACGTCCGCCCCTCCGAGGTGGTAGCGCCCCGGCGGCATCCCCGCGGCGGCGACGGCGTCCGTCACCAGCGCGACCCGTGCCCCGGCGGCGTTGAACACGAGGCGGCACACGTCCGGGCCCACGTGGGCCAGGTCCGCGATGAGCCCGAGGGTGAAGCGCTCGTCCACCAGCGCCACCCCGGGAACTCCCGGCTCGCGATGCCCCAGCGGACGCTGGGCGTTGAACAGGTGCGTCACCATGCGGGCACCCGCGTCGGCGGCGGCGCGGGTCTGCTCACCCGTGGCGTCGGAATGGCCCACCGCGACGAGCACGCCGGCCTCGACGAGACGGCGGACCGCCTCCAGACCACCGGGCTGTTCGGGAGCCATCGTCACCATCCGCAGGGCGCGGCGGATCAGCTCGTCGTCGAGCAGGGCCGAGATCTGGTCTGGACCAGGCGCGACCATGAACGACGGGTCGTGCACCCCTGCCCGTTTGGGCGACAGGAAGGGGCCTTCCAGGTGCACGCCGAGAGGGCGGGCACCTACTCCGTCCGGTAGAGCGGCGGATGCGGCCAGGACCGCCCGCGTCTGCCTCAAGATCACGTCGACCGGTGCGGTGATCAACGTGGGCAAGAACCGGGTCACACCGGTGGACGGCAGAGCTTCGGCCACGGCACGCATTCCGGCGGCGTCCACCTCGGCGAAGTCGACGCCTACGGCGCCGTTCACCTGCACGTCGACCAGGCCCGGTGTCAGCAGGCCGTCGGACAGGACCTCCGCGCCGGGTGGTGCTTCACCGGTGGTCACCTCGACGATGCGGCCGTCCCTGATCCGCACCGAGGCAGGACCGACGATCGTGCGACCGAGCAATGCGCGCGGTGCTGCGACAACGGCGTCCAAGATCCCTCCTTGAATGGTCCAGACCATTATGGCCACAACAGAGGTCCGCGTCACCCTTCGTTAAGAGATAACCATCTTACATCCGACTTGGTGAATAGGCTCCGAAAGACCGGGATGGCACGAAGATGACCATCCGTGGCGCATACTGACCCCCAGACATCCGAGGTCTACGACGAGTTGAGGGTGCTGTGGCAGTCACCGACGATGCGATCCTGCGCGTCAAGGAGATGATCGTTTCGGGCGAACTCAAGCCCGGCGACCGCCTCCCGCGTGAGGCTGACCTGGCAGAACGCCTCGGCCTGTCGCGCAACTCGCTGCGCGAGGCCGTGAAGGCCCTGTCACTCGTCCGGGTGTTGGACGTCCGCCAGGGCGACGGCACGTACGTCTCCTCACTCAGGGCCGACGACCTGCTCGGCGCGCTTTCCTTCGTGCTCGACCTGCACCGCGGCGAAGATTCGGTGCTGGAAGTTCTCCAGGTGCGCCGCATCCTCGAGCCCGCGGCGGCCGCGATGGCCGCCCAGCGCGTCGACCAGGAAGAGATCATCAAGCTCCGCGCCCTCTGCGACGCCGCCGAAAGCGCCAAGTCCGTGGAGGAACTGGTCGAGCACGACCTCGACTTCCACCGCGCCATCGCCCAGTGCTCGGGCAACGCCTACCTGGCCCAGCTCCTCGACACGCTGGCCGGCCCGACGGTCCGCGTCCGCATCTGGCGCGGCATCACCCAGTCGAACGCCGTGGACCGCACGGTGGCCGAGCACCGCGCCATTGTGGACGCGCTCGCCGCGCACCAGCCGGAACTCGCGCGCAGCTGGTCCACTGTGCACGTGGCCGGCGTGGAGCAGTGGCTGTCAGACCTGGCGTAGCTGCTCCAGCACCGCGCGCACCGCGGGCTGCCCGTCAGCCCTGTTCCGCACCACGGCCGAGACCGTCCGGAACACCTGCTGCGTCAACGGCCGCAACGCCACCCCGGGCCGCCGCGCCACGGACGGCACCAGGGCGACCCCCAGCCCGGCCTCGACCAGCCCGCACATCACCCCGAAGTCGTCGCAGTAGGCCTGTGCGCGAGGCACGAACCCGGCGGCACCGCACGCCCGCTGGGTCAGCTCGTGGCACGACGCGTCGGTGCGCGGCATGATCCACGGCCGGTCGGCCAGCACGGCGAGGTCGACGGAATCCTGCTGCACCAACGGATCGCTCAACGGCAGCGCCACGTTCACCGGTTCCACGAACAGCTCGAACGACTCGCAGGACGTGGGCAGCGAGCGCGGCATGATGTTGTACGAGTGGATCACCGCGATGTCGATGTCCCCGCGCCGCAACGCGGGCAGTGACGCCTCGGGCTCCATCTCGTGCACGAAAAGCTCCACATCGGACCCGTGTGCCGACCGCAGCACCTGGATCACGCGCGACAGCAGGGCGGCGACCGACACGAACGTCCCGACGCGCACGACGCCGGACACGGACGTGCGCAGCGACGCCAGGTCTGCCTCGGCGGCGGCGAGTTGGTCGAGGACGAGCTGTGTGTGTGCCGCCAGCACGTGCCCGGCGCGGGTCAGCGCCAGCCGGCGGCCCTCCCGTTCGACCAGGGCCACACCTGCCTCGCGTTCCAGCGCGGCCAGTTGCTGGGACACGGCCGGAGAGGTCACGTGCAGGGCCTCCGCAACGGCGGTGACCGTGCCGTGGACCGACAGGGCGTGGAGCAATCGAAGCCTTCGCACATCCAACACAAAGCTCAGCTTAACGTTCCGGACAGAACTTCTAACTGGAACTTTGCGAAGACTAGAGCCACGCTGGAGTCATGTTCGGACGAGTGCTCGTAGCGATGGTCACCCCGTTCACCCCCGACGGTGACCTGGACCTCAAGGGTGCGCAGGAGCTGGCGGCGCACCTCGTCGACAAGGGTGGCGCGGACGGGCTGGTCGTCAACGGCACGACCGGCGAGGCCCCCACCACCACGGACGCCGAGAAGGCGCAGATCATCAGGGCCGTCAAGGCGGCCGTCGGCGACCGCACGCAGATCCTCGCGGGCGTCGGCACCAACTCCACGCGCCACACCATCGAGCTCTCCCGCCAAGCCGAGGAGAACGGCGCCGACGGCCTGCTCGTCGTCACGCCGTACTACAGCAAGCCCACGCAGGAGGGCGTCGAGAACCACTTCAGGCAGGTGGCGGACGCCTCCGGCCTCCCGGCGCTGCTCTACGACATCCCCGGCCGCACCGGCACGGCGATCGAGACCGAGACGCTGCTCCGGCTCTCCGAGCACCCGCGGATCATCGGCGTGAAGGACTGCAAGGTCGACCTGCTCGCGACCGCGCGCGTGATCGCCGAGACCGGCCTCGACTTCTACTCCGGCAACGACGAGCTGATCCTGCCGCTGTACTCGATCGGCGGCGTCGGCACGGTCAGCACCATCGGTCACGTCGTCGGCAACGAGATCAAGGCGATGCTCGACGCCTACGACGAGGGCGACAACAAGGAAGCCCTGCGCCGCCATCAGGCGTTGCTGCCGGTGATCACCGCGATCATGACCCGCGAGCCCGGTGCCGTCGCCGTCAAGGCCGCGCTCAACCTGCTCGGCCTGCCGTCGGGCCCGGTCCGCGAACCGCTCGTCGGGGCCACGCCGAAGCTGATCAACGAGCTGAAGGCGCTGTTCGTTTAGAGCGCGTAGACCCGGCGAGCGGTTTCCGAGAAGATCGCGGCCTGCTCGCCGGGCGACAGCTCGGACACCAACTCCCGAGCCGCACCGAGCCACTCCTCGTAGGTGGCCGCCAGCAGGCACACGGGCCAGTCCGAGCCGAACATCAGCCGCTCAGGCCCGAACGCGTCCAGCACGACCTCGAAGTACGGCCGCAACGAAACCACGTCCCACGACTTCCAGTCGGCCTCGGTGACCAGGCCGGACAGCTTGCACGTCACGTTCTCGTGCGCCGCCAGCGCCCGGATCAGCTCCGCCCACTCCCCCGGATCCGACCCGATCGCGGGCTTCGAGCAGTGGTCCACCACGAACTCGACCTGGGGCAACGCCGCCACGGTCCGGCGCGCGGCCGGCATCTGGTGCGGCAGCGTCAGCAGCTCGTAGACCAGGCCATGAGCGCCCACCGCGGCGAGCCCGTGCCAGACGTCCTTGCGGCACAACCACTCCGGGTCCGGCTCACTCTGCACCTGGTGCCGGATCCCGCGCAACCACGAACCGTCGGGCCGATCCACCAACGCCGCCAGCTCGTCACCTGCGGCGGGCGACGTCAGATCGGTCCAGCCCACCACCGCGCCGACGACGCCCGAAGACGCGGCGATGGCCAAGAACTCCGGCGTCTCCTCAGCCACGCACACCGTCTGTACCAGCACGGATGCGGAGACTTCAGGTGCTGCGGCGACGAAGTCCGGTTCCAGGAACGACCGCCGGATCACGCCCATCGGCGGATCGGTGATCCAGTCCTGGTCCCGGACGGACAGGTCCCACAGGTGGTGGTGAGCGTCGACGATCACGGCGTCGGCACCTCCGGGTCGATGAGGTTCAACGCCTTCAGCTCGTTCCACAGGTCCTCGGGAATCGAGGCGGAGAAGTACGCGGCGTTGGCGGTCATCTGCTCCGCTGTCCGTGCGCCGACCACCACCGACACCACCGCGGGATGGCCCAGCGCGAACTGGATCGCCGCCTCGGGCAGCGTCACGCCGTGCCGTCCGCACACCCCCGCGATCGCCCGCGCCCGTTCCACCAGCTCAGAGGGTGCTTCCTCGTAGTTGTACTTCGCATCGGCGGCCACGTCCGGCTTCGACAGCAGCCCGGAGTTGAAGACCCCGCACGCCACCACGGAAACATCTCGTTCGACGCAGGCGGGCAGGAACGAGACGAGCGAGGGCTGCTCGAGCAACGTGTACCGGCCGGCCAGCATCACCACGTCGATGTCGGTCTCGCGGACGAACCGCTCCGGCATCTCCCATTGGTTCATGCCGACGCCGATGGCGCCCACGACACCCTGCGATCGCAGCTCCTCCAGTGCCGGGTAGGCCTCACCGAAAGCGGAAGCCCAGTGGTCGTCCGGGTCGTGGATGTAGACGATCTCCACCCGGTCGGTGCCCAGACGCTCCAAAGAGGACTCGATCGACCGCTTCACCCCGTCCGCCGAGTAGTCCCGCACCCGCCGGAAGTGCCGTGGCACCGCGAAACCCTCGTCGTCGAGGCCTTCGCCGCCGAACGGCTCCAGCAACCGCCCGACCTTCGTGGAGATCACGTACTCGTCGCGCGGCCGCCCGGCCAGGGCAACCCCGAGACGGCGCTCCGACAGCCCGAGCCCGTAGTGCGGCGCGGTATCGAAGTAGCGGACGCCGCTCTGCCACGCGGCTTCGACCGCGCCGAACGCCACCTCGTCGGACACCTCCCGGTAGAGGTTGCCGATCGGCGCGCCGCCGAAGCCAAGACGAGAAACAGCGACCTTCACGGCAGCTCCCACACGAGTCGCACAGCGGGTTCGGCGCCGGAGTAGTCGTCCTCGACCTCCAGCAGTTCGGCCATCTGAGCCTGCCACGGAACGTTGGCGGGGTGCTCGGCCAGATGGGCGCGCATCGCGCGGTAGTCACCCACCTCGACGAGGTGGAACAGCTCGCGCCCAGAACGCCAGATCCGCCACGACCACACCCCGGCCTCGCGCAGCGCCCCGTCCAGCTCCGCCGGGATCGTCGCGTGGATGCGGTCGTAGTCGGCCTCGCGCCCCTCGCGAAGCCGGGTGTGCAGCGCAACGGTCTCCACCACTCACTCCTGCTTCTGCCCGGTGGCGAACCGCGTCACGATCAACGCCAGGATGATCACCGCGCCGTACGAGGCCTTGATGTAGAAGCCGGAAACACCCTGCAACCGCAGGATCTGCTCCACGAGCCCCAGCATCAGCACGCCGGACAACGCGCCGAACAGCGTGCCCTTGCCGCCCTGCAACGAGATCCCGCCGATCACCGCGGCCGCGAAGACCTGGAAGATCATGCCCTCGCCCTGCGTGGCGGCCACGGACCCCAGTCGTCCCGTCATCAGGATGCCCGCGATCACGGCCAGCACCGAACCGATGATCAGCACGGTCCACACCACGCGGTCGACCCGGATGCCGGCGGCCCGCGCGGCCTCCGAGTTGCCGCCGATCGCGTACAGCGAACGGCCGGCACGCAGGTACTTCAGCACGAAGATGCCCGCCGCGTAACAGACGATGCAGATCCACACCGCCGCCGGCAGCCCGAGCCACGTCGTGGAACCCAGGTACAGGAACGACTCCGGCACGTCGATCAGCGAC
Organism: Lentzea californiensis; assembly: GCF_024648825.1. Taxonomy (GTDB): domain Bacteria; phylum Actinomycetota; class Actinomycetes; order Mycobacteriales; family Pseudonocardiaceae; genus Lentzea; species Lentzea californiensis. Next base: position 1,443,743 of record NZ_JANBBE010000001.1, on the reverse strand, counting down.
TTGCCCTCGGTGATCGCGAGCTGCAGACCGCGCAGCATCGTCAGCATGCCCAGCGTCACCATGAAGCCGGACAGCCCGACCTTGAGGATCAGGAACCCGTTCAGGCCACCGATCGCGACGCCGATCAGCAGGCACAACGGCAAGGCCAGCCACGCCGCGAACCCGACGTCCAGCCCACCGGCCGACGACGGGATGATCAACGCGACCGCCAGCGCGGGCGCGAGACCGACCGTCGACTCCAGCGACAGGTCCATCTTGCCGACGATCAGGATCATCGCCTGGCCCAGCACCAGCAACGACAGCTCGCTCTGCTGGGTCAGCACGGCGATCAGGTTGTTCGGCGTCAGGAAGATCGGCGACAGAATCGCCCCGATGATCAGCAGGAGGATGATCACCGGGACCAGCGCGAGGTCCTGGTACCGCGCCAGCCGGAACTTCTGCTTCTCCGCGGTAGCGGGCGCCGAGACGGTCGGTGTCATGGCCTTGGTCATTCCGAGCTCATTCCTTCAATCGCCGCAATGAGTTCCTGGTCGCGCCAGCCGCGTGCGAACTCCCGCACGACCTGGCCGTGGAACAGCACCAGGACACGGTCGCAGACCCGCAGGTCGTCGAGCTCGTCCGAGACGACGATCGCGGCCTTGCCCCGGCGCGCCTGCGCGTCGACGACCCCGAGCAGCGACTCCTTGGACTTCACGTCGACACCCGCGGTCGGGTTGATCAGCACCAGCACGGACGGGTCGCCGGCCAGAGCCCGCGCCATCACGACCTTCTGCTGGTTGCCGCCGGACAGGTCCGAGACCGGCTGGTCCGGACCGGCGGCCTTGACGTCGTAGGACGCGATCGCCGTGCTGCCGGCCGAGCGCTGGGCCGACGGCCACACGAACGCACCGGCCGTGCTCATCGTCGCGTTCTCCGCGATCGACAGGTCCAGCACGAGCCCCTGGTGGTGCCGATCCCGTGGCACGCAACCGATTCCAGCCTTCAGAGCAGCCGGAACGTCACCGCCGCGAACCGAAGCACCGTCCACCGAGATCGAGCCGGACGACGGCTTGCGCAGCCCGTAGACCGTTTCGGCGAACTCGTGCTTGCCCGACGACGCACTGCCCGCGAGCCCGATGACCTCGCCTTTCGTCGCCGACAGCGAGATGTCCGAGAAGTGGTCCCCGCTCAACGCCGACACGGTCAGCACTTCCTCGGCCGACGACGGCCTGTCATCGCCGCTGGGCACGTTCAGCCCGCCGGCCTCACCGGTCATCGCCTCGATCAGGTCGGGCTTCGACATCTCGGCCACCGGAGCGGTGACGATGTGCCGCGCGTCGCGGTAGACCGTCACCGTCTGGCAGACCTCGTAGACCTCCTGCAGGTGGTGGGAGATGAACAGGAACGTCACCCCCTTGTCCTGCAGCGACCTCATCCGGTCGAACAGCCGCTCGATCGCCGGGCCGTCGAGCTGCGCGGTCGGTTCGTCGAGGATCACGAACCGCGAGCCGATCGACAGTGCCCGCGCGATCTCGACGAGCTGACGCTGCTCGACGGTCAGCGTGGACACCAGCGAGTCCGGGTCGACCGCCACGTCGTAGGTCTCCAGCAGCGACGAAGCCTCCCGCCGCAGCTTCTTCCAGCTGATCAGGCCGCCGCCGAGGTCCTGCCGGTTGATGAACAGGTTCTCGGCGACCGAAAGCTCCGGCACGACCGTCGACTTCTGGTACACGCAGGCGACGTGCCGGCGCCACGCGGCGCTGTCGGCGACAGGTGGCGCGGGTTCGCCGAAGAAGCTGACCTCGCCCGCGTCCGGCGTCTGCATGCCGGTGAGGATCGAGACCAGGGTCGACTTGCCCGCGCCGTTGCGACCGACGAGCGCGTGCGACTCACCGGCCCGGATCTCGATGCCCACGTCGTCCAACGCGAGCGTGCGCCCGAACGTCTTCGTGACGCCACGCGCGGCTGCTGCCACATTGTCGGCACCGCCGACGGAAGCGAACTCGGTCATCAGATCTGGTTGCCCCAGAACGCCTTGTCGTCGACGTTCTCCTTGGTGATCAGCGGAGCCGGGAGCTGGTCCTCGAGACGGCCACCGCCGGTGTCCACGATGGTGGAGTCGTGGTCGGTCTTGCCGGGGGAGAACGTCCTGCCCTCGACAGCGGCCTTGGCGTAGAAGAGCGCCCACTGCGCGTAGAGGTCGGCCGGCTGCGAGACGGTCGCGTCGATCTCGCCCTTGCGGATCGCTTCCAGCTCCTGCGGGATGCCGTCGTTGGAGACGATGAAGATGTGCTTCGGGTCGGTCGGCGGGACGATCAGGTTCTTCTGCCGCAACACCTGCAGCGTCGGCGTGAGGAACGCGCCACCGGCCTGCATGTAGATGCCGTTGATGTCCGGGTGCTGGTTCAGACGGGTCTGCAGGGCCGCGGACGCCTTCGGGCCCTCCCAGTCGGTCGGCTCCTCGAACACCGTGATGCCGGGGTAGTTCTGCTTCATGCAGGCGGCGAACGCCTCGGAGCGGTCGCGGCCGTTGACCGACGCCAGTGCTCCCTGGAACTCCACGACCTTGCCCTTGCCACCGAGCTTGTCGCCGAGGAACTTGCAGGCCTTCTCGCCGTACGCCTTGTTGTCCGCACGGACGACCATGTAGGTCTTGCCCTTGTCGGGACGGGTGTCGACGGTGACGACGGGGATGTTCGCCTTCTCCAGGCGGTCCAGGGTGGACGCGATCGCGCCGGTGTCCTGCGGCGCCATGATGATCGCCTTGGCGCCCAGCGACTGCAGCGACTGGGCGTTGGCCACCAGGTTCTCGACCTTGTTCTGCGAGTTGGTGGGGTTCAGCAGGTTGACGCCGAGGTCCTTGGCCTTGTCCGGGAAGTACTTGATGTAGGAGTTCCAGAAGTCGGTGTCGGCGCGGGGGTGGTCGGCGCCGATCGGGCCGACGCCCCCGGCACCGGTACCGGCGGTACCACCGCCGCAGGCGGACAGTGTCAGTGCACCGGCGAGCGCGAGGCACACCGCGGCGGTGAGGTTGCGACGCTTCATCGTTGAATTGCCTTTCATGACTGCTGGGGACGCAAGCGCAGGCCGTGCATGCCACCGTCGACCGCGAGGATCGTGCCGGCGGTGGAACCCGAAAGCGGGCTCGCCAGGTAGGCGATGGCTCCCGCGACCTCATCGGCGGAGACGAGCCGGCCGTGCGGCTGGCGTGCCTCCAGCGCGGCTCGTTCGGCTGCCGGGTCCGGCGCCGAGTCGAGCAGACGGCCCACCCACGGGGTGTCCGCCGTGCCGGGTGCGACCGCGTTGACGCGAATGCCTTCACGGACGTGGTCGGCGGCCATCGCGAGCGTCAGCGAGTACACCGCGCCCTTGCTGGCCGAGTAGAGAGCGCGCTGCGGGAGCCCGGCCCAGGCAGCGATGGAGCAGGTGTTGACGATCGCCGCGGACGGCGAGTTCCGCAGGTGCGGCAGCGCGGCCCGCGAGACGCGGACCATGCCGAGCACGTTGACGTTGAGCACTTTGAGCCACTCGTCGTCGGAGTTGGCCGCCACGTCGCCCTGCGACCCGATGCCCGCGTTGTTCACCACGACGTCGAGCCGTCCGAACCGCTCGACGACCTCGTCGATGGCGGCCTTGACGCTCTCGTCGTCCGACACGTCCGCGCGGATCCCGGTGAGCGGGTCCTTCACGTCCGGGTTGAGGTCCAGCGCCACGGCCGTGGCACCGCGCGACGCCAGCAGGTTCGCCGTGGCCAGACCGATGCCGGACGCACCGCCCGTGACGACGGCGACGAGTCCTTCGAAGTCAGTCATCCTCGCCCTCCGAAGACAACACAGTCGTCCACACAGGACCATCGGGGTAGACGTAGTCGGCCAGCGTCTGTTCCTTGAGCTGGGCGGAGAACCCCGGCTCGGCCGGCGCCAGGTAGCGGCCGCGTTCGACCACGGCCGGATCCAGGAAGTGCTCGTGCAGGTGGTCGACCCACTCGATCACGCGCTCGCCGACCTCGCCGGAGACCGCGACGTAGTCGAAGAACGACAGGTGCCTGACCAGCTCGCACAGGCCGACGCCGCCGGCGTGCGGGCACACCGGGATGTCGAACTTCCTGGCCAGCAGCAGGATCGCGATGTTCTCGTTGACGCCCGCGACCCGGCAGGCGTCGAGCTGCAGCACGTCGATCGCGCCGGCCTGCAGCAGTTGTTTGAAGATCACGCGGTTCTGCACGTGCTCGCCGGTGGCGACCCTGATCGGGGCCAGCGCGTCGGCGATCGCGCGGTGCGCCAGCACGTCGTCCGGCGAGGTGGGCTCCTCGATCCAGTACGGGTTGTACGGCGCCAGTTCGCGCATCCAGCGCACGGCCGTGCCGACGTCCCAGCGCTGGTTCGCGTCGACCGCCACGCGGGTGTCCTCGCCGACGACCTCGCGGGCGAGCTTCATCCGGCGGACGTCGTCGTCGAGGCTGCCGCCGACCTTCAGCTTGATCATGTCGAAGCCGTCGGCGAGGGCCTGGCGGGCGAGTCCGGCGAGCTTCTCGTCGGAGTAGCCGAGCCAGCCCGGTGACGTCGTGTAGGCCGGGTAGCCGTCGCGGGCGATGGTCTCCGTGCGCTCGGCCTTGCCGTGCTCGACCTCGCGCAGGATCTGGAGCGCCTCGTCGGGCGTCAGCGCGTCGCTCAGGTACCGGAAGTCGACGAGGCTGACGATCTCCTCGGGGGTCATCCGGGCGAGGAACCGCCAGACCGGCAGCCCGGCGCGGCGGGCGGCGAGGTCCCAGGCCGCGTTGACGACGGCGCCGATCGCCATGTGCGCGACGCCCTTCTCGGGGCCGAGCCAGCGGATCTGCGAGTCGCCGATGAGCTCGAAGTACAGCTCCGCCAACGCTTTCGCGTCCTCCGGCACGTCCTTGCCGACGACGTGCGGTGCGAGCGCCTTGATGCCGGCGGCCTGCACGTCGTTGCCGCGGCCGATGGTGAACGCGAGCCCGTGCCCCTCGGGTCCCTCGTCGGTCCGCAGCACCACGTACGCGGCGCTGTAGTCCGGGTCGGGGTTCATCGCGTCGGAGCCGTCGAGCTCGCGCGAGGTCGGGAACCGGATGTCGAGGACGTCCAGCGCGGTGATCTTCGGCATGGGCTCAGGCCTGCCCGAGGATCTGGCGCTGCCTGCCGAGGCCCTCGATCTCGAGCTCCACCACGTCACCGGCGCGCAGGTACGGCTTCGGCTCCGGCTGGCCGAGCGCCACTCCAGCGGGTGTACCTGTGTTGATGACGTCACCCGGACGAAGGACAAGGAACTGGCTGAGGTAGCGCACGATCTCGCCGACCGGGAAGATCATGTTCTTGGTGGACGAGTTCTGCTTGATCTCGCCGTTCACCCAGAGCCGCATCTCCAGACTCTGTGGGTCGGTGATCTCATCGGCAGGCACGAGGAAGGGGCCGAGCGGGTTGAACGTCTCGCAGTTCTTGCCCTTGTCCCACGTGCCGCCGCGCTCGATCTGGAACTCGCGCTCGGAGACGTCGTGCGAGAGCACGTACGCGCCGACGCACGCCAGAGCGTCCTCTTCGGACTCCAGGTAGCGGGCTGTGCGCCCGATGACGACGCCGAGCTCGACCTCCCAGTCGGTCTTCACGGACCGGCGGGGCACGAGCACCTCGTCGTACGGGCCCACGATCGTGTCGGGCGTCTTGAGGAACATCACCGGCTCGCCCGGGATGTCCGCGCCGGTCTCCTCCGCGTGGTCGCGGTAGTTGAGGCCGATGCAGATGACCTTGCCCGGATGCGCGAGCGGCGCCCCGACCCGCACGTCCTCCGTGTTCAGGACCTCGAGCTCGCCGCTTTCGAGGGCGGCGCGCACGCGGTTGACGCCGTCGTTCGCGAGGAACGACCCGTCGATGTCCGGGGTGATCGGCAGGAGGTCGTATGTGGTCCCGTCGTCGGTCCTGACTGCAGGACGCTCGTCACCGACCGGCCCGAGGCGCAAGAACTGCACGGCCGTTCCTCCTCTGCTCACACCTACGAAATACATCGGATGTATAGCCCTGCAATACCGCCTGCGTCTAGGGCTCAGCGAGAAGTCGTCCGATGAATAGGAGGAGTTGATCATGAAATTGATGACCGCGGTACTCCTGACGGGCGCCTTGCTGGCGCCGGTCGGCCCAGTGGAGACCGTAACCGTTTTCGTGGAGCTGACCTCGGCCGCAGCAGTCGAATCGCGCTCCGCCGCGCAGGCGCGTTCAGCACGCGACCGGACCTCCGAGCACGCGTCCCGGGTCGTCTCCCGATCCGGCGGCCGGGAAGTCGCCCGAACGGCCAACGCGGTGCCCGGCGTCGTGCTGTCGGCGGACAGGTCGCGCCTGGCCACGCTGACGCGCATGCCCGAGGTGCGGGCGGTCCACCGGATGGTCCCCAAGCAGCTCTCGAACGCGCACGCCGTCCGGCTCACCCGGACGTCCGACGTGTGGAAGTCGCTCGGCAGGTTCGGCGACGGCGTGCGGATCGGTGTGATCGACACCGGCATCGACTACCGGCACGCGGACTTCGGCGGCGGCACCTTCCCGAACGCCAAGGTCGTCGGCGGGTACGACTTCGCGGGCGACGCCTACACCGGCACTTCCGCGTCCCTGCCGGAGCCGGACGCCGACCCGGTGGACTGCGACGGCCACGGCACGCACGTCGCCGGCACCGCGGCCGGGTACGGGGTCAACGCCGACGGCACGACCTACCGCGGTTCGTACTCCTCGATCGACCTGGACGCGATGAGGATCGGCCCCGGTACGGCCCCGAAAGCGCAGCTCTACGCGTTGAAGGTGTTCGGCTGCAAGGGCGGCACGAACCTCACCGCGCAGGCGCTGGACTGGGCGCTCGACCCCGACGGTGACGGCGACTTCTCGGACAAGCTCGACGTGGTGAACCTGTCGCTGGGCAGCGACTTCGGTGCACCCGACGACCCCGACTCGCTGTTCGTGCGCAAGCTCGTCGAGCACGGCGTGGTGGTGGTCGCGGCGGCCGGCAACGGCGGCGACTTCTACGACGTGTCCGGCTCGCCGGCCAACACCCCCGAGGCGATCTCCGTCGCGAACAGCCGCGACGCGTTCTCGATGCTGGACGGGCTGGAGGTCGCCGGCCAGCGGTTTGCGGGCCAGTACAGCCAGAACTTCAAGGGCTCCTTCGACCTCACCCTGCCCGTTGTGCGGCTTTCGTCCGGCGTGGACGGCTGCCAGCCGATCTCGGAGCCGCTGGCCGGGAAGATCGTCTGGCTGGAGTGGGACGACAGCGACGCCACCCGCGCCTGCGGTTCGGGTGCCCGCACCGACAACGCCTGGAAGGCCGGGGCGGCCGGGGTGCTGCTGCCGACGACGTTGCCGGTGTTCGCGGCCGGGATCGCCGGAAACGCCCACATCCCGGCGTTCCAGCTGACGGCGCCGGCGTCGACCGCACTGCGACCGGCCCTGGAGGCCGGGACCCTGACCACCCGCCTGACCTCGGCGTTGAAGGTCGCGGTGCCCTCCGTCGAGCCGTCGATCGCGGACACGATCACGCCGTCGTCGTCGCGCTCTCGTTCGTCGATCGCGGTGGCCGCGCCGGGTGACACGGTCTTCTCCGCCGCCTCCGGGACGGCCTCGGACGGCGTGTCGCTGGGCGGCACGTCGATGGCGTCACCGCACGTGGCGGGCATCGCCGCACTGCTGCGCGAGGTCCATCCGGAGTGGACGGTCGCCGAGGTCAAGGCGGCCCTGATGAACACCGCGTCCGGCGTGATCAGGGATTCGAAGGGCGTGCGCGAGGCACCGATGCGGGTCGGCGCGGGCCGGGTGGACGGGCTCGCCGCCCTGTCGGCGGACGTGCTGGTGCTGGGCGACGCGTCGTTCGGCACGGTCGAGGCGGGCGGTGCGACGCGGATGAGCCGCACTCTCGAACTGGTCAACAAGGGCTCCCAGACCGTCCGGCTGCGCACCGGCTACGAGCCGATCACCAGCGTGCCCGGCGTGTCCTTCCACGTCACCGAGCCCTCCGTCGTGCTGCGGCCGGGCGGTTCGGCCTCGGTGGCCGTGCAGCTGCGGATCTCCAACACCCGCGCACTGCGCAAGACGCCCGACCCCACGGTCTCGCTCGACGAGGGCCGCCAGTTCCTGGCGGAGGCGTCCGGCCTGGTGACGTTCACCGGCGACCGATCGCTGCGGGTGCCGGTCTACGCGGCGCCGAAGCCGGTGTCACGCCTGACCGTGGCCGGTGACCGCGTCAGGGGGCACGGCCTCGACCAGCCCGGCTACCAGGCGCGGATGACCGTGCTCCAACTCGGCGCGAGCTCCGACCGCCTGCCCGACTGCGGCCCCGGCGTGCAGGACGACTGCGCCGTGAACCGCACCGCGCGCGGCGGCGACCTGCGCTACGTGGGCGCGACGGCCACCTCCGACCTGCTGGCGTTCGGCGTCACGACCTGGGACACCTGGGCGAACCTCGGCGGCAACACCAGGCCCGAGGTGCGGTTCTCGGTGGGCGGCAAGGACTTCGTCACCACGGCCGTGAAAACGACCAATCCGGACGGCGACGTGACTGCCGACATCTGGCTCGCGCAGACGAAGGTGGCCGGCTCGGACGAGGTCGTGGACGAACAGCCGCTGAACGGCTTCGACGGTTCGTCCGACACGAACCTGTTCGACAGCGACGTCGTGGTGCTGCCGGTCGCGCGGTCGGCCCTGCCGCCCGGCCCGGTGACCTACACCGCCGGGGTGCAGAGCCGTTACACCGCTCCCGCCGACACCGACGACCTGGTCGACGTCGTCCCCGCAGCGACGTTCGACTACAGCCTGATCGTTCCCTCACTGTCCACAGTGGTACGTCCGGGTGATCTTGTTCCGGCCGGAACGCTGGTGCTCCTCCACCACAACGCAAGCGGTAACCGCGCTTTCGTGAGGTGATACCCGGTTGGGCGTGCCTGCGCCGATCGTCCTGGGCAATACTCGATCGTTATGGATCTGGTCGTGGGACTCGACGCTGGCGGCACGTCCACCAGGGCCTTGGTGCTCGGACTCGACGGCGCCCGCCTGGGTCAGGGCCTGGCGGGCGGCGCGAACCCGAACTCGCACCCTCCCGACGTGGCCGCCGCCCACATCGGCGAGGCGCTGGCGGAGGCGTTGGACGGCCTCGACTCCCGCAAGGTCCGCTCCGGCGTCCTCGGCATGGCGGGCGCCTCCCGCATGACCGACCCCGCCGTCCTGGACCTCTTCCGAGGAGCGTGGGAACGCGCGGGCCTGCACTGCCCGATGCGGGTGATCACCGACTGCGAGGCCGCCTTCGCCACCGGCACGTCGTCAGCCGACGGCACGGTTCTGGTGGCGGGCACCGGTTCCATCGCGGGCCGCATCGCCGCCCACCGCATGGTCGGCCAGTCCGGCGGCTACGGCTGGCTGATCGGCGACGACGGCTCGGCGTTCTGGCTGGGCCGCGAAGCCGTCCGCGCCACGTTGAAGCTGCTCGACCTGGACGCACCGCTCGAAGGCCTGGCCACCGCCGTGCTGACCGCCGCGGGTGCCCGCAGCCGGAGCCAGCTGATCACCGCCGTCAACGCGGCGGCGCCCATCAGACTCGCCCAGTTCGCGCCTCTGGTGAGTTCCGCCTATCACCACGGCGATCCCGAGGCGCTGGCGATCGTGGCCTCCGCCGCGCGTCTGCTCGCCGACACGGCCACGGCGGTCCGCGAGCCGTCCGACACCTCGCCGATCGTGCTGGTCGGCAGCCTGATCAAGACCCCGGTCGGCACGCACCTGAAGCAGGAACTGCTCACCCGCTGCAACGCTCCGGTGATCATGGCGACCGAGGGTGCGGCGGGCGCGGCCTGGCTCGCGGCCGTCGACGTGCTGGGGCCGGACGCGCCGAGGCCCACCGGGTCATGACGTGCCGGCTGTCCCGCACCGTGAGTTCGCAATCAAAATCACTCCACTCCACGGCACGACATCGGGCCTCGCCCGCCTGCTGTTGACCGCACGCGGGGCCCTTACGTACTGCATGTCGGTACGAAAGCTCCCCGCGTGCGGTTCGCTGCACGGCGTGTCGGGCTGGGACACTCCGTGCGTTCCTGCTGCCCGGCGGGGGTGTGCCGGATTGTGTCGCACGCGGGGAGCTTTCGTACGGTCACACGGTACGTAAGGGCCCCGCGTGCGGTCTGCGGCAAGCGGGCGGGAGGACTTGACTAGCGGATTTCAGGCGCGTCGAGGCCCAGCGGGTCATGAGGCCAGCAGCCGGCCCGAGTGCGGCGTCCGCTCGTGGTAGGCGCGCAGCAGGCCGGCGTGCACGTCGTCCACGTGTTCGGCGGCGCCGGTGTTCCACACCAGCGTGATCCGCCGGTGCAGCGGGTTGCCGATGATCGGCTTGAGCAGCACGCCCGGCAGGTCGTGACCGGGGAAGAACCCCGCCACCGCACCGGTCGACCGCACCAGGTCGGCCGCGACGACCGGATCGACGCCGAAGTGCGCGCACCGCGGCGTGAACCCGACGGCCTCGCAGGCCAGGTCGAGGTTCAGCCGCCCGCCGTGGTTCTCGTCCGGCACGACCCACTCCTCGCCGGCGAGCTCGGACAGCAGCACCTCGCTGCGGCCGGACAGCCGATGGCCGACCGGGACGCCGATCAGCATGCGTTCCGTGACGACGCCGCGCAGGCCGACCGCTTCCGGGAACCGCAACGGGCTGCGCGGGAACTCCACCACCAGGGCCAGGTCGAGGTCGCCGGTGCGCACGAGTTCCAGCACGGTGTCACCGCCGCGTTCGATGTGCGTGGTCTGCGGCAGGCTCGGCAGCACCTCCCTGACCACCCCGACCAGCAGCGCGGTCGGCGAGCCGGTCACGCCACCGAGCCGGATGCCGGAGTCGCCGCGGCCGGCCAGCTTGTGCGAGGTGACGAGCAGGTCGTCGAACCGTTCGACCAGGTCCTGTGCCCGCAGCACGACGTGGCGGCCCAGCTCGGTCAGCTCGACGCCGTCGTTGCGGCGCAGGAACAACGGCCCGCCGAGACTCGCCTCGATCCTGCGCACCTGGGCGGTCAGCCCGGCCTGGGCGATCTTCATCTGGGAGGCGGCGCGGCTGATGCTTCCTGCCCGCGCCACCGTCAGCACCACGTGCAGATGCCTCAGCTCCATTCGCACTGAGGAAGCCTAGGACAGTTGCCCACCAACGAACACGGCCACGTGGGTGTCACCAGATCACGCTCTGTGGCCGTTGCAAGGGCGATTGCTCTGTCAGGCCCATAACCCCGGAATTATCGGCACGTCACACCTGCCGCTGCGCGCGCGGACTGCTCCACGCTGCTGTTGACACCAAACGACCGCAGGAGGTGTGAGCGCCATGAGGAAAGCGTTGCGGCTGCGACGCCTTTCCCGTCCGCACGACGACCGGTACCTCTTCGTGCCGTTGGACCACAGCGTCTCGGACGGTCCGGTGGTGCCGCGGGACCGGTGGCGGGACCTCGTCCACGCCGTCGTGCTGGGCGGCGCCGACGCCATCATCGTCCACAAAGGACGGATTCGCACCATCGATCCCTCTGTGCTGGGCGGATGCGCGGTGATCGTGCACTTGAGCGCGGGCACCGCGCACATGGCCGACGTCAACGCCAAGGTGCTCGTCGGCGAGGTCGACGAGGCGTTGCGGCTCGGTGCCGACGCGGTGAGCGTGCACGTCAACATCGGCTCCGACACGGAGTCCCGCCAGCTCACCGACCTCGGCACGGTCGCGGCCGCGTGCGACTCGTGGAACGTCCCGCTGGTCGTGATGGCCTACGCCCGCGGCCCGCGCATCGTCGACCCCACGGACCCCGCCCTGCTGGCGCACGTCGTCAACATCGCGGCCGACCTCGGCGCGGACATCGTCAAGACCACCCTCGCCGACGACATGACCGAAGTCGTTGCCAGCTGCCCGATTCCGGTGATCGTCGCAGGTGGTCCCGCCTCCGCGCACAGCCTCGCCGGGCACGCCCGCGTGGCGATGGACGCGGGCTGCGCGGGCCTCGCCGTAGGTCGGCGGGTCTTCACCTCGCCGGCGCCGATGCACCTGGTCGCGGAGCTGGCGTCGATCGTGCACGCGCCCACCGACGCAAGTCTCATCCACGCCCTGACCGCCACCTTGGAGAACCGGTGAAGTTCGCCTGGATCGACCTCAGAACCGTCCCGGAAGCGCACCGGACCGCCGTGATCGACGCGGCCGTGCACAGCCGGATCGCCGGAGTCGTCGCGGACGACCCGTCGTCGCTGGACGGCCTGCCGCCGACGATCACCCGCGTGCTGATCACCACGGAGCCGGCCGACAGCCCTCACCTCGTCACCGTGGCGGTGCACGACCAGGACCAACTCGACCGGTTGCTCTCGGGTTCCGCGTTCGTGACGGTCAGCGACGACCGCACGCTGAAGCTCGCCTGTGCCGCGGCGGAACGGCTCGACCACACCGTCGTTGCGTTCACCGACCCGACAAAGATCCCGCTGGAGATCGTGATCGCCGCCGCCGACGGCGCACCCGGCAAGCTGGTCACCGTCGTCACCGACCTCGTCGAGGCCGCGATCGTCCTCGAATGCCTGGAACACGGCTCGGACGGCGTGCTGATGGCCCCGCAGGACGCGACCGACGTGTTCAAACTGGCCCGGCTGCTGGAAACCACGTCCCCGCCGCTGACCCTGACCACGCTCACCGTGGAAGCGTTGACCCACAACGGCCTCGGCGACCGCGTCTGCGTCGACACCGCCTCGCACTTCCGCGAGGACGAGGGCATCCTCGTGGGCTCGTTCTCGTCGGGTTTCCTCCTCTGCTGCAGCGAGACGCATCCGTTGCCGTACATGCCGACGCGGCCGTTCCGGGTGAACGCGGGCGCGCTGCACTCGTACGTGCTGGGCCCGGCGAACCGCACCAACTACCTGTCCGAACTGCGTTCCGGCAGCAAGGTCCTCGCCGTGGACGCCGACGGCCGCACCCGCGAACTCACCGTCGGCAGGGCCAAGCTCGAGTCCCGTCCGATGCTCACCATCACCGCACGCTCACCGGAGAACGTCGTGGTCGACCTGATGGTGCAGGACGACTGGCACGTCCGCGTCCTCGCACCCGGCGGCAAGGTCCGCAACGTGACCGAACTCCAGCCCGGCGACGAACTGCTCGGCTACATCGCCTCAGAGCAACGACACGTCGGCCTCCCCATCGGCGAGTTCTGCAAGGAGTCCTGAAGTGCGCGCGTTCATCACCGAACTGTTGCACCGCCACGGCGACGAGGTGCCGATCCTCAGTCACCGCAGCACAGTCACGCACGGCCTTCTACGCGCCGACGTCACCGCTCACTCCCTTCGTTTCGCCGCAGTCGGAATCGGTGACGGCAGCACGGTCGCCGTCCAGGTGCCACCGAGCTTCAGCCAACTGGAGGCCGTGCTCGCGTTGTGGAGCCTCGGCGCGCAGGTGATCTCGATCGACCACCGCCTGCGCCCGGCCGAAGCCCACGTCCTGCACGAGCTGACGCGCCCGGAGTTCCTCGTGCACCCCGGCGGCACCCCCGCTCAGGGCTTCCAGGAGCGGTACGGACTGGTGGCCGAACGGGTCGAAGGCCTTCCCGCGGCGTCTCCACACCGGTTGGTCCAGTTCAGCTCCGGCTCCACCGGCCGCCCGAAGGTGATCGGCCGCAGCACGTCGTCACTCGTCGACGAGGTGGCCCGCTTCTCCGCCGCCGACGGCATGGTGCGACGCGGCGAACGCCTGCTGCTGCTCAACTCCCCTGCGCACAGCTTCGGCCTGGTCGGTGGCCTGCTGCACTCTCTCGCGGTAGGCGCACACCTCGTGTTCGCCGCAAGCCCAACCGCAGAAGACGTTCTTTCCTGCGCACGAACTCATGAGGTCGACTTCGTCACCGGCCTGCCGTTCCACTTCGACCTGCTGGCCGCCTCACCCGACCGCTCCGCTTTGCAGACCGTGCGGGGCGCGTTCGCCGGCGGCGAGATGATGCCGCAGGACGTGGCCGACAGGTTCCTCGCCGCCTACGGCTTCCCGGTCGGCGAATGCTTCGGCACCACCGAGACCGGCGCACTGACCATGGCCATCTCCGGCACGGTCCGCCCGTCCGTCGGCAGGCCGATGTCCGGCATCACCGCGCGAGTGCGCAACGGCCTGGTGGAAGTGGCCCTGCAGGAAACCCCGTACCTGGCCGAGAACGACCCGGCACGCTTCGCCGGCGGCTGGTTCCGCACCGGCGACCGGGGCGAGTTCACCGCCGACGGCGAACTCCGCCTGCTCGGCCGAGCCGACTCGCTGGTGGTGGTGCGCGGCAACAAGGTCGACCTGACCGAGGTGGAACACGTCCTACGTGGACACCCGCAGGTGACCGAGGCCGTCGCGGTGGGACGGACGGAGATCCGGGCCTACGTGGGCACTGCCAGCAACACCCTCACCGCCCAGGCGTTGTCTGAGTGGTGCACGGAAAGGCTCGCGGAATTCAAGCTCCCCCAACACATCCACGTCATGGACATGTTGCCGAGGACGTCCAGCGGCAAGATCATTCGAAACATGGAGCCGCTCCATGCGTCCTACCTTCAGGCACATTTGGCCGGAAACAATGGCCCGAAATGACATGCCGGGCCTAGCTTTCCGACATGCCCAAAAGATCCTCCAGCGTGGCGGGACGGGAGTTCGGTGCCGGTGTGCGCGCCATCATCGCTCGTACCGGGCTCACCCACCGGCAGCTCGCCGAACGCCTCGGCTGGCAGGAAGCCAAGCTCTCGGACATGACGCTCGGCAAGGGCGGCGTGACCGCGATCGAGGTCCAGATCCTGCTCGCCTACTGCCAGGCCACTGTCGAGGAACGCGAGTACCTGCTCGCACTGTTCCAGGAGTCAGGCAAGGCCTGGCTTCAGATGCCCGAAGACGGCCTGCCCGACCAGGTGCGCACGTTGATCAACCAGGAGCGGGACACTGAGGAGATCATCGACTGGTCGATGATTCTCGTGCCCGGCCTGCTGCAAACACCTGAATACGGCTACGTCGTCACCGAGCATGCCCCGTCGGTGGAGGCGGAGAACGTTCCCAAGGTCGCTGCGGCAAGAGCAGCACGAGCGGACATCCTCGAACCAGGGCGCAAATTCACGTTCTTCGTGCACGAGCAGGCGCTGTGGCTCCAGGTCGGCGGCCTGGAGGTGTGGCGTGAACAGCTGGCCCACCTGCTCCGGATGTCGGTGCGGAAGTACATCAGCTTCCGGATCATTCCTCGCTCAGCAGGAATGCACGCGGGCACAGCCGGCGATTTCCGGATGATGAAGTTCCCGAAGTACCCGCCGGTCGTCTACGTCGAGAGCGTCAACTACTGCCTGTTCTTCGACGACCCGGACACCATCAAGATCCACGAGGACATCCTGACGGCCCTCGCAGCGATCGCACTGTCTGAGGAAGAATCCAGGGCGGTGATCGACGACATCTTGGAGGGTCTCTGATGACCACCTGGCGCAAGAGCAGCTTCAGCGGCGGCGGCAACAACTGCGTGGAGATCGGCCACGGCGTGGGCATCCGGGACAGCAAGGCGCCGAGCACTCACATCCCCGTTTCGTCGGCCGCCTGGTCCGCGTTCCTGCGCTTGACCCGTTTCCCCAGCAAGGCGCAGTAACCCTCGGTAACGTCCCCCTCACGCACGTGCAAGGGGGACCGCATGACCGATCCGAACCAGCTCATCGAGGACTACGAGCAGCGCACCGCCGCCCTGCTCGACCAGGCAGAAGAAGCCAAGTCCCGAATCGCGAACCTGACCGGCGCCGCCACCAGCACAGACGGCGCCGTGACGGTGAGCGTCAGCGCGGGGGGAGCGCTGTTGAACCTGTCGTTCGGCACAAAGGCCGACGACATGCCCAAAGACCGCCTGGCCGCTCTCGTGATGTCCACGGCGAAACGAGCCCAGGCCCAGGCCGTAGGCCAGATCGCCACGATCATGGCCCCGCTCATCGGCGACAACAGCGAGGCCATGCAGTTCGTCCAATCCCAGATCCCACCGATCGAAGTCCCGGACGAACCCGAGCCCGCGGCACCTCCGCAGCAGTTCGTCGTGAACGAGGAACAGCAAGACGCAGCCGCAGCCCAGCCGCCCGCACCTCGCCCGCCCCGCCGCCCCGCCGAGGACGACGACACGGACTACGACCAGCGCAGCCTCTTCAAGAAGGAAGGTGGCTGGTGATGTCGGGCTTCCAAGTCGACCTCCAGGCTCTCGAAGCCCACGAACGCGAACTGAAGGCCCTCATCGCAGGCCTTCCAGACGCGGCCGACGCCGCTTCGGCCTACATCGGCAACTACCAGACGTGGGGCGTGGTCGGCATGCTCTTCGCCGAGGTCATGCAGAACTGGACGAACAAGGCGGGCGACTACGTCGACACCGTCAAGAAAGCCGGAGACTCAGTCGCGGAGAGGTTCTCCGACATGCGCGAGACCTATGCCGATCAGGAGGAAGCCGCTGCACAGATGTTCGCGAAACTGCGCGAGGGCCTGGACGGGACCAAGCCATGAGCGACGAGCCGCGGAACATCGGAGAGCTGAATCCTCTCAACGCGACCGAGAAGTTCGCAGCCGGAGACGTGGTCGGTTTCTCCAACTTCGACAGCCCCACGCAGGCTTGGGATGCGGCGGGCATCTTCAGCAGCTCCGCGAACCTGATCTACGACGGCGCCAAGGGCGACTGGACGGCAGTTCTGGGTGACCTGGCCGGATTCGGCATGGACCTGCTCGGCTTCGTGACCAACCCGCTCGGCAGCCTGCTGTCCGCCGGAATCGGCTGGTTGATCGAGCACATCGCCTTCCTCAAGGAAGGTCTCGACGTCCTCGCCGGCGACCCGGACGCTGTCAACGCGATGGCGACCACTTGGAAGAACATCGCGAAGCGCATGCAAGACACCGCGGACAAGTACTCAGCCACGCTGAACACGTTGAGCGGTTCACAAGGCCCTGCGGTCGAGAGCTACCGCAAGGCCGTGCAGGACTTCTCGAACGTGGTGGCGGGCGGCGCGAACCACGCGACGTCGGCAGCGCAGGCGATGACGGTCGCGGCGTCGGCGATCGGCGTCGTTCGTGGCGCGGTACGGGACGCGATCGCGTCGTTCATCTCGAACACGATCATCAAGTTCGCTGCGGCGACCGCGTTGGCGCCGATCACCTTCGGCGGGTCACAAGCCGCGTTCATCGCCGACACCGTGGCGCAGGGCGCGATCACCGCGGGCAAGAACGCCAAGAAGATCAGCAAGGTGGTGAAGCAACTGGAGAACGTCGCCGAGAAGGCCAAGCACTCGCGGGACACGCTGGGGAACACCACCAAGAACCTCAAACGAACCGTCACGGACTACAACCAGAAGGCAGCGCGGCAGGCCACCGATGCGCTGCACCTGGCGAAGAAGGCGGAGCAGGGCAAGCTCGACGCCAAGGACCTGAAGCGCTTGGAGGAACTCGGGACGAAGGGCGACGAGCTCAAGGCGACCAGGGCCGACGCGGTGAAGTCGCTGGAGGAGACCCGCAACGCGAACCTGCGCGACAGCCTCAACGTGGGAAATCCACGCTTCAACGACGCGATCGACGTCCTCGAAGGCGGAATCAAACCGAAGGTGCTCGGCCACGAACTCCCCGAGATCTCCCTGCCGAAGTACCCCAAGGTTCTGGGCAACGCGGTCGTCCAGGAGTGGAGCGACCAGACTCACCGCGAAGCGGACGCCGAGGTCAAGCAGGACGAGAAGAACGAGGCCTGGCAGAAGTACTGGGAGGGCCAGCGCGCGAACGTGGAGCAGCCCGGGTCGTTCCAACGCATGGAAGGCGACCTGTGATCGAGGTCCTCGCGCGCAGGGTGGCAGGCTTGGTGCTGGTCGCCCTGGCCGCGTTCATCCCGGTAGCCGCCTTTCCGCGACTCACTGCGTGGGACGCGCGGCTCAGGGGCGGTCGGACACCTGAGCACACCGTGCTGGATCTCGTGATCGGCGGCGGAGCCATCTGGCTGATCATCGCCATCGGCCTGGGGTGGCACTGGCGTCGCACGACGATGTGGCCGATCTGGGCTCGTTGGGCCGCGTTCCCCGGCCTCTTCCTCTCTGTTGTCACCTGCTTCTTCATCGCCAGTGACTGGAACAAGCCGGTCGCACTCGTGATCGGCCTCGGCCTGGTCGTGGCGTCCTGGCTGGCGGGCGAGGCGGCACGGCTCGTGCTGACCCGGCCCGTCACCACCAGGTTGATCTCGTCGAAGCTGGAGATCCCGTTTTCCACCAGGGGTCTCCAAGCCCGGTTGTGCGTCAGAGCGGACCGGCTGGTTCTGGACAGCCTGGCCTCAAGGCGCAAACGCTCGCGCGACGTGCTCGCAGTGCCGTGGGCGTCCCTCAGGTCGATCGAGATGATCGAAGTCGACGTCGAGACGGTCTGGCGGGCGCGGGTGTTCTCGAACTGGGTCGTCGCGAACACCCGTGAGTTCGAGGTGGCACCCGGCCCGGCACTGCACGTCGTCGGCACCGCACGCGAGCTGCTGATCCCGGTGACGCCACAGGTGGGGCAGACCGTGCTCGCCGCGGTGCGGGCACGCTCCGCGGACATCGAGTTCGTGGAGGACCCGTTCGCGAAACGGAGCTGGTACACAGCAGCACACGTCTCTCCCGAACGCCGGCCGGAGGAAGCCTTCCGCACCGACAGCCGTCCCTACGTCCTCGGGCTCGTCGGAGCGTTCCTGCTCATGCCGTTGCTCATGCTGACCGGGATGACGCTGTCGCTCGTCACGGGTTCGGAGAAGATGCAGGAGCAGTTCTACGCGGCGGGCGGGGTCGTCCATCCCGGCGCGGTCGCCACCCTGGGCATCGCCTCGATCGTGTTCCTCTACCTGTTGCACCGCTTCGTGATCAAACCCTTCCTCGACGGCATGCGAACGCAGGACTACGTCGAGGCCTATCCGGCACCACCGCCCGCTACGGTCAAGACAGGGGCAGCTCCCAAGACCGGCAAGAAGCGGAAGAGGCGCTGAGTCCGAAGTGGCCGAACTGTTCCTCCGCCGGACGGCTGGTCTGCTGCTGATCGCTGTCGGTGCCGCACTGTCCACTGTCGTCGCCGCCCGCCTGGGCGCCGCGCAGAAGGTACTCGTCTACGGGGCGATCGCGTTCTGGGTGATGACCGTCCTCGGGCTCTGGTGGCACCGCCGGCGAGTGCCGATGTGGCGAGTCTGGGCACGCTGGGCAGCGTTCCCCGGAATCGCCTGTGCACTCTTCCAAGGCCTGCGGATGGACGTCGAGCACAACCGCCCTGTCTCATTGCTGGTCGCGGCAGGTCTGGTGGCGGTGTGCTGGGCGTTGAGCGAGGCGGTGGCGCTGGTCACCACCCGCCCGATCACACCGGCGTTGATCAGGTCGAAGCTGGAGATCCCATTCCCGGCGCGAGGTCTGGAAGCCCGGCTGTGCGTCCGGGAACACCGTCTCGTGCTCGACAGTCTCGACTCGCGGCGCAAACGCTCACGGGACGTCGTCGCGGTGCCGTGGACCGCGCTGCGTTCGATTGAACTCGTCGAGGTGCGGGAGGAGATGACCTGCACGGTGTTCCTGCACTCCGCGACGAAACGGGCGAGAGCCCGCACGTTCGACGTACCGCCAGGTCCCGCGCTGCACGTGATCGGCACCGCACGTGAGCTGCTGATCCCGGTCACCGAACAGATCGGGCGAACGGTGGTGGCCGCGGTCGAGGCGCGGTCGGCGGGAGTCGAGGTGGAGGAGAAACCACTCACCACAGAGGACTGGTGCAACAGGGCCGACGTTCCGTTCACACCCGAAGAAGATCCGGCCAGGCAGCTGCGCCGCGGTGAGCTCATCTACAAGTACAGCACCGACAAGCGTCCGTACCACCTGGTCCTGGTCGGGACGATCTGCCTGCTGCCCCTTTACGCCCTGACGATGATCACGCTGTCGATCGTCACGGGATCGGCGGAGCTGCAGCAGGTCTGGAACACCGCCGGTGGGCTCGACGCGGAGGACAGGCTGACGATCGCCGGGACGGGACTGGTCGCCGTGGCCTTCTTCTGGGCTGCCTACGCGTTCGTGTTCAGGGGTTTCCAGGAGTTCATGGAGACCCAGGACTACGTCGAGGCCTTCCCGGAACCACCGCCACCTCCGCCCAAGACCGGGACGGTGCCGGGCTCCGGCAAGAAGCGGAAGAAGCGCTGACCTACCTCAGCAACGCCTCACGCAGGTCGATTCTGCGCAGGAGAGCAAGCAGGGCCGGAGAGTCGCTGAACACGATGTCCGCTCCCGGACTCAGCGCCTGCCGCAACATGGACTGGCAGACATCCGCCATCGGCTGATCCTGCACCGTCCGCACGTGCTCCTGCATCTCGTCCGACCTTTCGCGTTCGCGCGCCCGATCCCACTCGCGCAGAACGAGCTCGACCACCTTGCGCGCGTGCATGCGGCCCTTCGGCAGTCCACGCTCGTTGAGGCCGAGCACCTTGATCGTCGACTCACCCTTCGTGGTCAACGGGCTGTAGACACCGATCGACAACGCCAGCAGCAGGTGGTCGAACGGATCTTCGGCCGTGGGGTCGATCAGCAAAGGACTGCCGTCTTCGTCGACCGGGAACTGCTTGCCCTTCTGATGGCTGTTGCACGACGAACAGGCGAGAAGGTGGTTGAGCCAGTCGAAGGTGCGCAAAGGGTTGCGGACGATGGGCTCGAAGTGGTCGACGTCGGTGCCACGACTTTCACCGCAGTACATGCAGGTCGTGAATCCGATTGCCATCTCGCCCAGCACTGTTCTGACGGACCTCCGGACCGTCGCGTTGCTGTTCCAAGAAGCGCGGGCTTTCTCAGACCTCTCAGGGGACGCAACCAGGTTGATCGCACGGGTCAACTCGCTCATCCTGGCGATGGTGCACGCCGGAAGATCAGACCGAACGATCCTGATCATGCGTCGTGCAGTCGAGCTGCCACCTCGTCGACACGTGCAGTCAACGAACTCGTCAGCAATTCTCTGAGATCCTTGTAGCGCTGAATTTCCTGCTCGTCCGCCCTACCAGCGACGACCTTGACCTCCAGCTCCACAAGTTGCCTGCGCAGTCGCTCGGCTTGTTCCGAGTAGGGCGAGTCGAGGCCGAACAGTTCCGTGAGCACGGCGTCGTCACCACTGCCGTAAACAACGCGCTCGTACAGGTCCTGGTCAACGACGTGCGGAGGTAGTTGCTCCTCTGGCCCAGGCAGGCGGATCAGTCCGCCGGGGTCAGCGGCCTGGCAGATGTACGGACTGTGAGTCGTGACGATGAACTGGATGTTGGGGAAGTGCGCCTTGAGCCAGCCGCCGATGCGCTGTTGCCAGGAGACGTGCAGGTGAGCATCGACCTCATCGATGATCACCACGCCGGCCGAGGTGACCACGTTCTCGTCCAGCTGAATCTCACCGTAGGAGTCGTAGATCTGTTTGAGCAGATCGACCACCAGTGCGGTCACCGTCCGATAGCCATCACTGGTTTCCCTCAAGGGAAACCTGCCTGCCCCGGCGGTGACCCAAAGTCCGTCAGAAGTGACGTCGTCGACCTTGTGATCATCAGGAAGCAGGCCATCGCTCAGCAAGCGAAGAGCAGCTCCCTTCAGGTCATCGGCGCCAGGTTCTCCTTCGAGCGCCCGCAAATGGTGCTGTACCAGCCAACTGACGCCTTCTGCGAGGGACACGTCTTCGTTGAACAAACTTGAGATGTTGGCCGCGTAACTGGATGACTTTCGCGCCACTGCTCCCGTCAACCGGCGAAACGGTCCGTAAGCAGCACAGAGCCACCCACCCGTCTGGGACTCCCTGAGGTAGTCGATCGCCTTCGACGAACCGCCGGAGACCGACCGGCCGTTCCAGGAGAGCGTCAGCTCCAGGTGATCTCCAAAAGGAAACAGCCCAGGTTCGAGAAAGTCGAACTCCGACTCTGCCTGGATTCGCAGCGAGGCAACCGCCCGCCAGGTCCCGTGCGTTATCCAGTTCGGGATGTCCTGCGACACCGCGTACACGGCACGCGGCCCACCGAGTGTGAGCGCGATCGCCTGCAGCAGGGTGGACTTTCCCGAACCATTACGACCTGCGACAACGGTCCAACCGGCGTGCGAGCCGTCGGGGCGGGTGAGCGTCAGGTCCACCTCGCGGGCGCCGTGGAACCCCTTGATGTTCCGCAGCTTCACCCGCGAGACGTACATATCCACTCCGGTCGCCGAGCCGCAAAGGTTCCTTGCGCGACTCTAGTGGGCCATGGCCCCAGCCTGCCGAATTCGCCGCACCCCCATGTGAGTAGTGGCGCTGACCTAAGAGGCCGACTCCGGCACCCGCGGTTGCCGGAACCCGGGGTGATCCGGTGGCAGCGCCCGCCGCAGCATCCACCCCGACACCAGGATGCAGACGATCTGCAACGGCCAAGACAAGGCGAGCCGGAGAGTGGCCAGCCAATAGATCTGTGCGTCCAGCCACAGTGGAGTGAACACGGCGACACGCAGCGCGTACTGCCCGACCCACGGCCACGAGGCGATGGAGTAAGCGCGCAAAAGGGCAGGATCGCGACGCCAACGAGTCTTCTGCCCGAGGAGCGTCCCCACCACCACGCCGAGCAACGGCCAGCGCACCGCGATGGAGCCTGCCCAGACCAGGGCCGAGGCCACGTTGGAGAGCAGCTGGATGAGGAAGAAGTCCTCGACACGTCCGGTGTAGAGCGCGACCAGCGACGCCGCCACCACGGCCAGGACCGAGAACACGACGGCACGAGGCTTCTCGCCTCGTACGAATCGCACAATCCCGATGACCAGGCCGCACACGACTGCGGCGATGGCGCCCGCGCCGATCGAGTGCCCGAACAGCAGCCAGCCTGCGACGAACGCGAGCGGAGGCAGGGAGGCGTCGAGGGCGCCCCCTCGACCTCCCAGCAGTGATGCGAGCGACTCCTGGCGCACGTCGGTCATGGTTCCAGGGTGCCTTAGGCGAACCTAACTCAGGTAACGGACCCATATCGGGGATTGACCCCGGTGAACCAGGTCACTACCGTCTGCCGAAATCGTCTGGAAAGTTAACAGACAGGAGCGGACCTAATGCGTGCCGGAAGCCCACGACTGCTGCGGGAGATCAACGACCGCGCAGCCATCGAGGCTTTGCTGCGCAACGGGCCGCTGACCAGGTCGGAGTTGGAAGGCCTGATCGGCCTCTCCAAGCCGGCGACCGCACAGTTGCTCACGCGCCTGGAGGCTGGCGACTCCGTGGTCCGCAACGGACTGCGGGGCGGTGGCCGCGGGCCGCGTGCCCAGCTGTGGTCGGTCAACGGGGCGCTTGCGCACATCGCCGCTGTCGATCTCACCCCCGAGACGGTCGACATCGCGATCGCGGACATCTCCGGTGCCGTGCTCACCGAGCACAAGGCGCCGATGCCCGCGAAGCACGGCGTGCTGGAGGCGTTCGTCAGCGCGGTCGGCAAGGCCTGCGGTCAGGCAGGTCTGAGCGCCGACCAGTTGCTGCACGTCGTGGTGGGCTGCCCAGGAGCGGTGAACCCCGCGAACGGTGAGCTCGCCTACGCACCACACCTGCCCGGCTGGAGCGGTTTCGACATGCCCGGCCGGTTGCGGGAGCAGCTCGCGACGTCGGTGAGCGTCGAGAACGACGTCAACCTCGTCGCGCTGGAGGAGATGGTCGCCGGACGGGCCACCAGGGTGAACGACTTCGTCGTCATCTGGCCCGCGGATCTCGTCGGTGCCGCCGTCGTCGTCAACGGATCGCTGCTGCGCGGCGCCTCCGGTGGCGCGGGCGAGATCGACGGCCTGATGATCCCGGACCGCGCGGCGGCCGACACCGACACGGACCGCTCCGGCGGCACGTACGGGGAACTGCTCAGCAGCACGTCGATCTGCAAGCTCGCACGCGCCCACGGGCTCGCCGCGCGCAACGGCCACGGTGCCGTGCGCAAGGCGCTCGCCGCGGGCCCGGCGGGCCGTGAGTTCATGGTCGATCTCGCCAAGCGCATCGCCACGGGCGTGGCTAGCGTCGTCGCGGTGCTCGACCCGGAACTCATCCTCCTGTCCGGCGACATCGCGCAGGCAGGTGGAACCACGCTGAACGACCTCGTTGCCGCGGAACTGCGGCAACTGGTGGTGCCGCGAACACCGATCCAGCTGGCCTTGGTGACCGGGAAACCAGTGCGCAGCGGCGCACTGCACTCGGCACTGGCCGTTGCCCGCGAACAGGTGTTCGGCCTCCCGGCAGCCACCACGGCTCCATTCCGCGGCCCAGTGGTCGCCGGGTCCCCACGTTGATCGAGAAGGAGTGCACATGCGCAAGCACACCCGTGCTGCCTTGCTCTGTGTCGCCGCAGCGCTGACCCTCACCGCATGTGCGGCGGGCAAGGGTGGTGGCGCCAATTCCGACGCCGCAGCTGCTCCTGGCAAGGACGACAAACTGACGCTCACGGTCTGGAGCAACTACTCCGACCGCGAGTACGAGGAAGTCACGAAGGCCCTCAAGACCTTCAACAAGAAGTTCCCGAACATCGAGATCAAGCACGAGGGCTCGCAGGACGACGACAAGATCACCGCGGGCATCCGTTCGGGCAACACGCCGGACGTCGCGCTGTCGTTCACGACCGACAACATCGGCCAGTTCTGCTCCTCGGGCGCGTTCCAGCCGCTGAAGGCGTACATCGACCGCGACAAGGTCGACCTGAACCAGCTCTCCCCCGCGGTTCAGCAGTACACCGAGTACAAGGGCAACCGCTGTGCGATGCCCATGCTCACCGACGTGTACGCCATGTACTACAACAAGGACCTGCTGTCGACGGCAGGCGTCACGAACGCGCCGAAGACGCTGGACGAGCTGTACGACGCGGCCGTGAAGGCGACCAAGAAGGCGCCGAACGGTGACATCGAGGTGGCGGGTTACCTGCCCACCATGGGCTTCTACGCCAACCGCCCGACCATCCTCGCGCCGACGTTCGGTGCGGAGTGGGAGAAGGACGGCAAGTCCGGCCTCGCGAGTTCCCCCGGCTTCACCGAGATGATGACGTTCCAGAAGAAGCTCGTCGACTTCTACGGTTACGACGCGCTCGAGCGGTTCCGCGCGGGTCTCGGCCAGGAGTACTCGGCCGACCACGCGTTCCACCAGGGCAAGATCGCGATGATGATCGACGGCGAGTACCGCACCGCCTTCCTCAAGGCGCAGGCGCCGCAGATCAAGTTCGGCACGGCTCCGTTCCCGACCTGGAAGCCCGCCGACTACGGCACCGCGTTCACCACCGGCACGATCATGGGCATTCCCAAGGGCGCCAAGAACGCCGGCGCCGCGTGGGAGCTGATCAAGCACCTGACGTTCGACACCGACACGATCGTCGACCTGTCCAACGCCATCAAGAACGTCCCGAGCACCAAGGCCGCCATGGAGAGCTCCAAGCTCGAGGTGGACGAGCAGTTCAAGACGTTCATCGACCTGGCCAAGAGCGACAAGCTCAAGGGCAACCCGGTCACCCCCATCGGTGACGCGCACATCAAGGCCGTCACCGACTTCTCGGTCTCCTACCAGTCCGGCAAGGTCCCGGACCTGGCGGCAGGCCTCAAGGAAGTCGACAAGAACATCGACGACCAGATCGCCAAGAGCGGCAAGTAGGGGATTCGCGAAGATGACCGCCACGCTCGGCGCGCGGCCCGCCCCCGGCAAGGGGCGGGCACGTGCCCGCCACCGTCTCGCCGTGCTCGGGTTCATGGCCCCGGCACTCATCGGCTTCGTCCTGTTCTTCGTCTACCCGTTGGTCGCCACGGTCATCTTCAGCTTCACGAAGTACGACCTGATCAACCCGCCGGAGTTCAACGGACTCGCCAACTACGAGTTCATGTTCAAGGATCCCTTGCTCACCAAGGCGATCGCGAACACCTTGTGGTTCGTCGTCGTGCTCACGATCGCGCGGACGGTGTTCGCGCTGGGCGTGGCATCGGTCATCGCACGTCTCAAGTCGGGCGTCGGTCTGATCCGGACGCTCTGCTACCTGCCCTCACTGGCACCGCCGGTGGCCGCGACACTCGTGTTCTTCATGGTGATGCGCCCCAACGGCGGTCCGCTGGACAGCGTGCTCGGCTGGTTCGGCGTCGACGCACCGCTGTTCTTCTCGGACCCGGCGTGGGCCAAGCCCGGCATCACCGCGATCATGCTGTGGATCTCCGGCGACCTGATGATCATCATCCTCGCCGCGATCCTCGACGTGCCGCAGGAGCAGTACGAGGCCGCCGAACTCGACGGCGCAGGCCCGATCCGGCGCTGGTGGCACGTCACGCTTCCGACGATCTCCCCGGTGCTGCTCTTCGGCATCGTGAACTCGGTGATCCTCGCTCTGCAGCTCTTCACACAGGCGGTCGTCGCGGGGTCGGCCGGCTCGGGAGCGGCAGACGCGACGGGATCGACCAAATATTTGGGTTTCCCGGACAACTCCACGCTGACGTTCCCGGTTTACCTGTACACGCAAGGCTTCCGCTACTTCGACATGGGCTACGCGGCCGCCATGGCCACGGTCCTGTTCATCATCTCGTTCGCCGTGACCATCGTTCTGGTGCAGCGGATGCGCAAGAACTCCACCGCTGAGGAAGGGGGTCCGGGAGCATGACCGCCACGCTGACCAAACCACCGGTCGACGTCCCCGCGGAACCGGAGCAGCCGCGCCGCAAGCGCGACGTCGCAGGCATCCTGAACTGGGTCGCGACGCATGCGATCGGGCTCGCGCTCGGCCTGATGTTCGCCACGCCCGTCGTGTTCGTCTTCCTCACCGCGGTGATGTCGGACGACCAGGCGTTCACCTCGAACCTCTGGCCGCGCGAATGGCACTGGGAGAACTTCGTCGAGGTCTTCGACAAGGCCCCGCTGTTCCAGTACCTGATCAACAGCCTCACGTACTCGCTGCTCGCGACCCTAGGCATGCTGATCTCGTCGATCCCGGCCGCCTACGCGCTCGCGAAGCTCAAGTGGCGCGGCCGCAACGTGGCCTTCATCCTCGTCATCGGCGCGATGATGCTGCCGCCGCAGGTCGTGGCCGTTCCGCTGTACGACACCTGGTCCTCGCTGGGCCTGACCGGCACGCTGGTGCCGTTGATCGCGCCGTACTTCCTGTTCGACGCGTTCAGCATCTTCCTGCTGCGCCAGTTCATGCTCACCATCCCGCAGTCCTACGTGGACGCGGCACGGGTGGACGGGTGCTCGGAGTTCCAGGCGCTGGTCCGGATCATCATCCCGATGGCGAAGCCCGGCATCGCGGCCACCGCGCTGTTCTGCTTCCTCTTCACCTGGAACGACTACTTCGGCCCGTTGCTCTACACCGGCGAGGTCAAGGACCAGTGGACGTTGTCGCTCGCGCTGGCGACGTTCAAGGGCATGCACATCGTCCAGTGGAACTCCTCGATGGCCGTCACGTTCCTGACGATGATCCCGGCCGTCGTCCTCTTCGTCTTCGCACAGAAGTCGTTCGTCAAGGGCATCACTTTCACGGGGGTAAAAGGGTGAAACTCACCGTCGTCGGTGGCGGGTCCACCTACACACCGGAGCTGATCGACGGCATCGCCGGCCGTCGCACCAGCCTGGCGGTGGACGAGATCGTCCTCGTCGACCCGGACGAGCACCGCCTCTCACTGATCGGCCCGTTCAGCCAGCGCCTGCTGGAGCACGCGGGTCACCCGGCGAAGGTGCGCACCACCACGTCGCTCGAAGAAGGCATCGAGGGCGCGTCCGCGGTTCTGCTGCAGCTGCGAGTCGGCGGGCAGAAGGCGCGTGCCTCGGACGAGACGTTCCCGCTCACCTGCGGGTGCGTCGGCCAGGAGACCACCGGCGCGGGAGGCCTCGCCAAGGCCCTGCGGACCGTGCCGGTGGTCCTGGACATCGCCGAGAAGGTGCGCCGGATCGCGGGCCCCGACACGTGGATCGTGAACTTCACGAACCCGGTCGGCATCGTGACGCGCGCGCTGCTGCAGGAAGGCCACAAGGCGATCGGCCTGTGCAACGTGGCGATCACGTTCCAGCGCTGGACGTCCGCACTGCTCGGGGTGGATCCGTCCACTGTGGAGCTGGAGCACGTCGGCCTGAACCACCTCACGTGGGAACGCGGCGTGTACGTCGACGGCGTCGACCGCCTGCCGGAGCTGCTCGCCGACCACGTCGAGGGCCTGGCGGAGCACATCGGCATCGACGGCGGCCTGATGCGGCGCCTGAACATGGTGCCGTCGTACTACCTGAACTACTTCTACAACCACGACGCCGTCGTGAAGAAGCAGCTCACCGAGCCGCCGCGCGCCGAGGTCGTGGCCGCGGTCGAGAAGGAGCTGCTCGACATCTACGGCGACCCGTCGGTCGTGACGAAGCCGGAGCAGCTGTCGCAACGCGGCGGCGCGTACTACTCCGAGGCGGCCGTGCAGCTGGTGCACGCGCTGACCGGCGGCGAAGGCGCTGAGAAGCACGTGGTGAACGTGCGGAACAACGGCTCGCTGCCCTTCCTGCCCGACGACGCCGTGATCGAGGTGTCGTCCACTGTGGACGCGAACGGCGGCAGGGCGCTGCCCGTGCGGCCGGTGGAACCGTCCATCTCCGGCCTGATCTCGCACGTCACCGCGTACGAGTACCTGGCGCTGGAAGCGGCCAGGCGCGGTGGCCGCGACCGAGTGGCGAACGCGCTGCTCGCGCACCCGCTGATCGGCCAGCACGCCATCGCGGACCAGCTGGCCGACGAGCTGATCGCGCAGAACCGCGACCTGCTGCCGTGGGTGAAGGGAATTTGACAACGATGACCGACCGGGTGCTCGCCATCGACGGTGGGAACAGCAAGACCGCTGTGCTGCTGGTCGACGCGGACGGCAAGGTGCTCGCGCAGGTGCGCGGGCCCGGTGCCCCGCCTCAGACCGTGGGCATGAAGCGCGGACTCGACGTGTTCGAGGGACTGGCACGCGAGGCCGCGGCTCAGGCGGGACTGTCCCCCGACGAGCCGATCGCCTCGCACACGTCCGCCTACCTCGCGGGTGCGGATCTGCCCCGTGAGGAGGAGGACCTGACGCGGGCGATCACCGAGCGGGGCTGGTCGACCACGACGTTCGTCGGCAACGACACCTTCGCGTTGCTGAGGGCAGGTACCGCCGCCGCTGGGGGTGTGGCGGTGGTCTGCGGTGCGGGCATCAACGCGGTGGGCGTGGCCAGGGACGGCCGCACCCACCGCTTTCCCGCCCTGGGCGCCATCTCCGGCGACTGGGGAGGTGGCGGACAGCTCGGCAACGACGCGCTCTGGCACGCGGTGCGAGCGGAGGACGGCCGGGGCAAGCCGACCTTGCTGCTGGACGCGCTCCTCGCGCACTACGGCGAGAAGTCCATCTTCCAGGTGGTCGAGAAGATCCACTTCGAGGAGATCGAACTGGACCCGCACGCCCTGTGCCCGTTGGTGTTCGAGGTGGCCGCGCAGGGTGATTCCGTTGCCCTGGAACAGATCGACCGCCTGATCGAGGAGATCGTGGTGCTCGCCACGGTCTCCATGCGCAAGCTCGACCTGATGAACGAACCCGTGGACGTGGTGCTGGGCGGCGGGGTGCTGACGCACACCGGCGACACGGTCGTCGGCCCGGTTCGTCAGCAGATCCTGGAAGCCGCACCGCTCGCCCAGGTCCGCCTGGTCGACGTGCCGCCCGTGGTGGGTGCGGCCCTCCTCGGCCTCGACCACATCGGGGCCTCGCCGAGCGCGGAGCTGAGGCTGCGCTCGGCCTACACCGACCACGTCCCGGCAGCCGTCCTCGACGTCGCGGCGAGCGGCTAGGCCACCAGACCCCGTCTCAGGGGGTAGATCCGGCGGCGGCGCCCCCTGAGACGGTCCCAGTCCCACTGCTCGGGGCGAATCGGCGGCGGTGTCCCGAGCAGTGGTCCCAGTCCCTTTCCGGGGGGCAAGTCCGGCGGCGGCGCCCCTCGGAAAGGCCCAGCGACCCCCGCAGCGACCTCACGCGCCGAGGTCGTTGCGGGGGTTTTCGGCTTCCAGAGCACGAGGGGGCATCACCGTCGTCCCGACCACGCTTTCCCGGGGCGACACGACCTCCGGGGTGACCACGGGGTTGGAGTGCGGGGGTGGCGTGACCACGAGGTGACCGCCGGCTCCGGGCGACGCGGGACCGCTCAGGGCGACCCAGACCAGCACCAGTGCTGTGAGAAGCGCGACACCGAGGGAAACGACCGGAAGCGGCGA
Source organism: Lentzea californiensis (assembly GCF_024648825.1). Lineage (GTDB taxonomy): Bacteria > Actinomycetota > Actinomycetes > Mycobacteriales > Pseudonocardiaceae > Lentzea > Lentzea californiensis. The sequence goes on along the minus strand of NZ_JANBBE010000001.1, from coordinate 1,413,592 downwards.
ATCAGAACGCACCCGGCAAAACTAGCGATCCAATGGGACGAATTCCCCGGATCACCCTCCAGCTTCCCTCTATCGAGTGGTAAAAGAATCGTCACCCATAGCGACAAAACCTACGATGCCGTAACCGACGGTGGCGTAACCAAGGGTTCGTTGTGCATGCTAACTAGTCGCCTTCGGACGGGAGCCCGCAGGCGGCCGGCACGCGAGGTCGTACGAACAAGGGGGATGTTGTGCTGCTGCGATGGAACAGTCTCGTGTCCGTGGGGGACAGCTTCACCGAGGGCATGGACGACCCGGGCCCCGGCGACACCTACATGGGCTGGGCGGACCGCCTGGCGGCCATGATCGCCCGGCAGGCGCCTGAGTTCAGGTACGCCAACCTCGCGGTCAGGGGCAAGATGCTGCAGGAGATCATCGACGACCAGGTGTCGCTCGCGATCTCGCTCAAGCCGGACCTGGTGACGTTCTGCGGCGGTGGCAACGACATCATGCTGCCCAACAGCGACCCGGACGCGCTGGCCGAGGTCTACGAGGTGGCCGTGGCCGACCTCAGGTCCGCGGGCTGCGACGTCGTGATCTTCACCGGGTTCGACACGCGCTCGACGCCGCTGCTGCGGAGCATCCGCGGCAAGGTCGCCATCTACAACACGCACCTGTGGTCGATCGCCGAGCGCTACCACTGCCGGATGGTCGACCTGTGGGCCATGCACCCGCTGCACGACCGCCGCGCGTGGAGCGCGGACCGGCTGCACCTCTCGCCGGAGGGGCACCAGCGCGTCGCGCTCAAGGCCGCCGAGGTGCTCGGGCTGATCGACGACCAGTCGTGGAACGAGCCGTGGCCCGCGTTGCAGCAGACGGACTGGGTCACCCAGCGCAAGGCTGACCTCAAGTGGGCGCGCGAGCACGTGGTGCCGTGGATCGGCCGCACGCTCAGGGGTGAGTCGATGGGCGACGGCATGGCACCCAAACGGCCCGATCTGCTGCCCATGGCCCGCTGCAGCGACGAAAGCCACGTCACCAACTGAGACGAAAAGCGGAGGGCCCGACCGGCACTCTCCCCCGAATGCCGGTCGGGCCCTCCAGATGCAGGCGCCTTACCCCCTCGGTAATCCCCCACTCGGCGGCCTGCTGCTCCAACATCCCATGCTTTGGGACCAGACGACTAAACGTCCGCTAAACCTCGGACGACAGCGAGTCCAGCAGGGTGCGGACCTCGACCGCGCGAGCCGAGTTGACCTGCGCGTACAGGCGCAGCGCCTCCGCCAGTTCCGCAGCCGCGGCGGCCCATTCCGCCCGCCGGAGCAACACGCTGCCGAGCACGTGCCGGCCGAAGCCCTCGAGGTACGTCACCTCGGCGACGGCGGCCTGGTCGACGACCTGGCGGGCCAGCAACTCGGACTGGTCCAGCGCACCGGCTTCCAGGTGCAGCTCCGCCAGGTTGGCGAGACCGCGGATCAACGCGATGTCGTCGCCCGAGCGCCGGTACACCTCGACGGCGTGAGCCTGGTGCCGCAGAGCGATTTCCACGTGACCGCGGGCCTGTTCCACCTGTGCCACGTTGTTCAGGCCGTGCGCCTCGCCGACGACGTCGCCGGACTGCTGGGCGAGCTGCACGGACTCCCAGAAGTGCAGCAGCGCCTCGTCGTGCTGCTGCAGCCGGAACAGGACGTCGGCGAGCTGGGCGAGCGTCAGCACGAGGTACTGGCGCTCGCCCAGCTCCACCGCGATCCGGTGCGCGCGGCGAGCGTCCGGCAGCAGGACGGGACGTCCCAGCCGGGCGTTCGTCGTGTAGGTCGTGTCCAGCATGAGGACCTGGCCGAGGCGGCTCCCCGTCACCTCGGCCGCGGCCAGGCCGAACCCGACCAGCGCCACCCATTCCCCGGTGAGTGCGCGCACGGTCGCGTAGTGGTGCAGCAGCCGGACCAACTGCCACACCTGGTCGTGCAGGCCCTGTTCGGCGGACGCGTGCACGACCGCGACGATGTTGGGCCACTCCTGGTCGAACCAGTCGACCGGGTCGCTGAACGCCGGCAACGCCGTGGAACCGTTGTCCGCCAAGGCGAATTCCAGGCCGTCGCGGGCCGGGCGGATCGCCCGGCGCACGTGGTCGCACGCCACGAGGTAGTAGTTCACCAGGCGCCGCAACGAGTCCAGGTCGGCATGGCCTGCTCCCCGGACGTACAGGCGCACCAGTTCGTGCATCGTGAAGCCGTCCGGCCACGGTTCGACCAGCAGGTTCACCCCGACGAGCTGGGCCAGCCGCGACCGGGCCGAGTCGACCCGGATGCGGGTCAGCGCGGCGACGGCGTGCGGCGACATCCACCGGCCGGGCGCCAGGCCCACGGACTGGAAGACCTCGTCCAGCTCGGAAGGCAGGTCACGGGTCGAGAGGTCCAGCGCCCGCGACACCCCCATGCCCGCCTGCGGCAGGTCGAGGCCGCGCATCCGGTGCCCGTCGTCGGCCAGCTCCCCCACCAGCTCCTCGACCGTCCACTCCGGACTGATCACGAGCTTCGCGGCGGCGACCCGCAGCGCGAGCGGCAACCCTCCGCACAGCTCGGCGAGCTTCTGCGAGGCCACCTGGTCCTCCCGCGACAACGGCCTGCCCAGCACGTCGTCCACCAGCGCACGCGCCGAAGGGTCGTCCAGCGGGCCGAGCTTGCGCACGCGAGCGCTGTTGGTGACGACGAGCCGTTCCATCTGGGACCGCGACGTCACCAGCACCACCGAACCCGAACCGGGCGGCAGCAACGGCTGGACCTGGTCGAACGCCGTCGCGTCGTCCAGCACCACCAGCACGCGGCGGCGGTTGAGCAGCGAGCGGTACAGCCCGACCCGGTCCTCGACGCCGACCGGCACGCCGTCCGCCGGCACGCCCATCGCCACCAGGAACCGGGTCAGCACCTCGCCCGGCTCGGTGTCCCCCAGCGACGCGAACAGCACGCCGTGCGGGAACAGCTCGGAGTTCTCGTGCCCCCACGTGATCGCGAGGGCGCTCTTGCCGACACCGGGCGCACCGGTCAGCACGGCGACCGACGTCGCCAGCAGGTTCCGCGTCCCCACCACGTTGTCGAGCCACATCATGTCGTCGTCCCGGCCGAACAGCCGCGACGCGGAAGCGGGCAGCAACGCCGGTGCCACGATCCCGGCGCGCGGCGCGACGGGCCGCGACTCGACCGGGCCGATCACGCTCAACGACGGGTCGTCGCGCAGCACCTGCTCGTGCAACGCGCGCAGCTGCGGACCGGGGTCGATGCCCAGCTCGTCCACGGCACGGCGCTGGAACCGCTGGTAGGCCTCCAGCGCGTCGGCGCGCTGCCCGGCCCGGTAGAGCGCGCGCATGCTGTGGGCGACCAGGCGTTCCCGGAACGGGTACTCGGTGCACAGCCCGCGCAGCTCGCCCACCAGCTCCAGGTGGCGGCCGAGCTCGAGCTCGGCGTCGATGCGTTCCTCCAGCGCGGACAGCCGCAGCTCTTCCAGATCGGACGTCATCGGGTCGCCCGGCACGTCCGCGAGCACCGGCCCGCGCCACAGTCCCAGGGCCTCGCGCAGCAAGCCCGCCCTGATGGCGGCGGGCTTGCCGCGAGAAGACGCCACGAGCTGCTTGGCGCGGTGCAGGTCGAGACGCCACGGATCCACGGCCAGCTGGTAGCCCGTCGGCGTGGTGCGGATGGTCGCGGACCCCGCCGGATCGGACTCCTCCAGCACCTTGCGCAGCCGCGACACGTAGCCGTGCACGATCGTCCGCGCGGTGGCCGGAGGCGTGTCCGTCCACAGCGCGTCGACGATCTGGTCGATCGAGACGGGTCGGTTCGCCTCGACGACCAGCATGGCCAGCAACCCGCGCATGCCACGGCGGCCCAGCTCGACGAGCCGCCCGTCCGCGAGCACCTGGAGTGGACCGAGCACGCCGAACTCGAGTCCGGTTTTGCTCCGCATGCCCCTCCTCAGGTGCGCTGACCTCGTCACTTCAAGAGGTGCGCAAGCCCGAGTCTCAGATACAAGTACGGCCCAAGTTCGCGGGACGCTACTGTTCACACGTGCCGCGAGACAGGAATTCCGTGGTTGACCGCGGCGCCGGGTGCCTTCTCGGCGGCGCTCTCGGTGATGCGCTCGGTGCGCCCGTGCAGTACCTCGGCCTGGCCGACATCCAGCGCGAGCACGGTCCCGAGGGCGTTATGGGGCCACCCAAGCCAGCGTTGTTCACCGACGACACCCAGCTGACGCTGTTCACCGCCGACGGCTACCTGCGCGCCTGGGTGCGCGGGAAGCGCACCGGCGAGTGGGAACCGTCCCAAATGGTCTGGCACAGCTATCGACGCTGGCTGATCACCCAGCAGCAACCGGCCCCCGAACGCGGGGCGATCGGCCTCCTCGCCGACGAACGGCTGTACGAGAGCCGCTCGCCGGGTCTCACGTGCCTGCGCGCGCTGGCCGCCGAGACACCGTCCACTCCGGAGAACCCGCACAACGAGTCGTCCGGCTGCAACGGCGTCACCCGCACCGCCCCGGCGGGCTTCGCACCGTCCGCGGCGATCGCGTACGACCTCGGCTGCCGGTTCGCGGCTCTGACGCACGGCGGCACGGGCGGCTGGGTGTCCGGCGGCGCACTGGCGTTGCTCGTGCACCTCCTGGCCGTGAAGGCCAGGCCGTTGCGCGAGGCGATCGACCAGGTGATCGGCCGCGTGCTGCGCGACGACACGTACACCGCCACGGTGCTGACACGCGCAGTAGTGCTGGCCGACGAGCACGACGGTTCGTCGTCCGTGCGCGTCGACCGGCTGGGCAGCGGCTGGACCGGCCCCGAGGCGCTGGCGATCGCGGTCTACACCGTGCTGACGCACCCGAAGCCCTCCCAGTTCGTGGACGCGATGCGCGCCGCCGCGAACCACTCCGGCGGCAGCGACGCCACAGCGGCGTTGACGGGCAACGTGCTCGGAGCGTTGCACGGCACCGAAGCGCTCCCGCGCGACTGGCTGATGGGCCTGGAGATGGTGGACGTCCTGGACGCCATGGGCCGCGACCTGGGCTCGTCCGCGGTGAACCTGGACTTCAACGAGGACCGCTACGCCTGAGCAAAACAGAAAGAGCCCGCTGCAGTGCGCTCCCGAATTCGCGCTGCAGCAGGCTCTTCCGCACGAGTAGTTGGTCGACAGCAGGCCGGGTCTTGCCCCGAGCGCGAGCTCCGATCCAGCTCTTGATCAACGAAATCATGCCCCGGAGTCAAGGCTCCGTTGGGCGAGCATGTTAACAGATGTGTACGGGAAGTCCAGGACTCGAGTACACCCGACGATCTTCGTCGACGATGAAAATCGCGCAGTCCTCCTGCGCCGCGGCCCACTCGATCCCGTCCCTGCCCAGCGCAAACGCTGCTGTGGCAGTGGTATCAGCGATCGCGAGGTCGTCGCAGAAAACCGTGACCGAGACGATCCCGGAGACCGGCCGACCGGTACGCCCGTCCAGGATGTGCTGCCCGCGTTCGTACAACGCTGACGTGGCAACGGCTCCGTCCCGCACACCGAGCACGACGCTGAGCTGGTCGGCAAGATCTGGATGCCGAACGCCGACACGCCAAGGCTTTCCAGGTTCGGGTTCGCCGGCCGTCACGACGTCGCCGCCCGCGTTCACGCAGAACGAGGTGGCGCCGCCCTCCCGCAGCATGTCCGCCGCGCGTTGCACGGCCCAGCCCTTCACGACCGCGCACGGGTCGAGCCCGCGGCCCGGCACCCGTGCCGTGAACGCGCCGCCCGTCGACTGCTCGTACCAGTCGCACAGCGAGAGGACCTCTACGAGATCCGGGGTGAGCTCTTCCCTGGTGAGCTCACCCCGGTCCAGCCGGGAGACCTCGCTGCCGGGCTTGAACGGCGAGAACCGGTCGTCCGCCTCGCGCAGCCAGGCGAACGCGCGCTCGGCCAGTGCGGCGTCGCCGTCACGCAGGTCCACCGAGATCGGCAGCCCCATGATGTGCTCGACGCGCCGCACCGCCACTGCTACCGCGCCCCGTCGATGGCGGCCTGCAGCGACTGCTTGTAGCCCTCGGAGGTCGCGGTCGCGCCGGACACCGTGTCGATGTCCGCGCTCTGCGCCTTCAGGGCCGACTCCCGCAGCAGGGGCAGTGCCATCCTGGTCGGGTTGCTGTTGGGCGCCCGCAACGCCTTCACGTCGATGATCTTGGTGCCCTGCAACGTCACCTGCACCTGCACGGTGCCCTCGGACGTGTTCACCGCGGGCCCGGACACGCTGCGGTTCTGGGCCTGCTGCTGGGTGGTCTGCTGCTGCTGGGTGGTCTTGGGCGCGGCCCCGGTCGTCTTCGGCGCGGCGCCGGTGGCCTTCGGCGCCGTCGTCTGCGGAGCCGCCTGCTGCTGCGTCTGTTCCTGGGCCGGCGGCGCGGCGACCTCGCTGAGCTCGCCCTCGTGCGCGGCACCCGGCGAGTAGATCCAGACCGGGACGAGGCCGGCCACGCTCAGCGCCAGAACGGGAATTGCCCTCTTCACGTCGTCGGACCCTCTCAGTTGGCCAGCGCGAAGCGCTCGGCGTGGATCTGGTTGCTGGGCACTCCCAGTTCGTCGAGGCTGGTGATCACCGCGTCGGTCATGCCGCCGGGGCCGCAGATGAACACGTCGCGGTCCTGCACGTCCGGCACGAGCGCGACGATGTTCTCCGGGCCGAGCAACGGGCCGTTCGCGGTGATGGACTTCGAGGAACCGGTGACCAGGCGCAGCACGGCGCCCTTCGCCCGTGCGAGGCCTTCGAGCTCACGCAGCAGCACGGCTTCGCGCGGGTCGCTGACCCGGTAGAGCACCACGACGTGGCCCTTGATCTCTTCCAGCAGCGCGCGGACCGGCGTGACGCCGACACCGCCCGCGACGAGCAGCGCGTTGGGCCTGGTCTGGTGCATGGTCGTGAAGGCGCCGTACGGGCCCTCGGCGAACACGCGGGTGCCGACCTTGATGTTGCGGATGTCGGCGCTGCCGGTGCCCAGGGCCTTCGCGGTGAGACGCAGGTACTTGCCGTTCGGCGCCGCGGACAGCGAGAACGGGTTGGCCTGCCACCAGCGGTCCTTGGTCAGGAAGCGCCAGAGGAAGAACTGACCGGCCTTGGCGCCGAGCTGGTCGAGGTCCTTGCCCTCGATGTAGACCGACACGACGTTGGGCGCCTCGGGCACCACGGCGGCGACGCGGAACTGGTGCTTCCAGTTGCGGTAGGCCGGGAGCGCCACGCGTCCGATCAGGACGGACCCGAGCGCGAACGCCCAGAGGCCCCACCAGTAGCCGGTCGCGAGCGCGGACTTGCGGAACGTGCTGCCCACCGCGACCTGGTGCGAGAACGCCAGGAAGATCGCGACGTAGGTGTACAGGTGGATGAAGTGCCAGGTCTCGTAGGCCAGCCGGCGCCGCGCGAAGCGGGCCGAGACGATGCCGACGACCATGATGATCGCCCACGCCACCAGCGCGCGGAGGATGCCCTCCAGCTCGGTCGCCTGCCTGACGATCTCGGCGATCGGACCGTCGGGGCCCGCATTGCCCAGGGCGATGAAGACCAGGTGACCGACCAGCGTGAAGAAGATCGTGAAGCCGACCCAGCGGTGCCACGAGGTGAGCTTGTCCATGCCCAGGCGCCGGTCGAGCCACGGCAGCCGCGCCACCAGGAGCAGCTGGAACGCCATGGCGAGCGCGCCGTACAGGCCCGCGAGCCTGCCGAAGTTGACCAGCTTGTTCGAGCCGACGCCCGCCGCGTTGAACAGGTACGTCACGAAGGCCGCGTTGGCGAGGAGGAACACGTAGAGGCCGGCTTTGGCCAGCACCTTGTGCGGCGTCGCACGGCCGGCCGAAGCCGGTCGCGCGGGGGGCTGCAGGGTGGTCGTCACGGCGGGCTCCTCGGTCAGGCGGTCTCTGTCGGTCGGTCTCGATCCTCAGCGTTCGAGCTGTGGCTCCGCTTTGCCCGCGCTGTCGACTTCCTGTCGATCGAGCGGGCGAGCCACGAGGTGACGCACCATGAGCACGTGGACAAGGGCAACTCGGTTCGATTGCTCGTCGTAGATGACGAGCCGCACATCGCTGACCTGGTCGCGACGGTCGCCCGGTACGAGGGCTGGCAGGCCGCGACCGCGCTCAACGGCGAAGAGGCCCTGAGAGAGGCCGCCGAGTTCCAGCCGGACATCGTCGTGCTCGACCTCATGCTGCCTGACCTGGACGGATTCACTGTTCTTGATCGGATGCGGGCGGCCGGTGCGATGGTCCCCGTGGTCTTCCTGACGGCCCGTGACGGCACCGCGGACCGGGTGGCGGGGCTCACCCGAGGCGGCGACGACTACCTCGTGAAACCTTTTTCGGTCGAGGAGCTGATGGCACGGCTTCGGGCCGTGCTGCGCCGCTCGACGGGTCCGTCGTGGAAGCGTTCGGTGCTCAAGGTCTCCGATCTGGTGATGGACGAGGACACGCGTGAAGTCCGTCGCGGGGGCAAGCTCGTTACTTTGACGCCGACCGAGTACGAGCTGCTGCGGTACCTGATGCGCCGCTCGCCGGCCGTGCTGACCAAGGCGCAGATCCTCGACCACGTGTGGGAGTACGACTTCGGCGGCCGTTCGAACGTGGTCGAGCTCGTCATCTCCCACCTGCGCCGCAAGCTCGACGACGGCCGCGAGCCGTTGATCCACACCGTGCGCGGTGTGGGGTACGTGCTCCGCCGAGCAGCTGAGTGAGCCCGACGATGAAGTTCAAGCCCGTCCGCGACTGGCGGCTCGGCACCCGCCTCGCCCTGGCCCTGGGCGCGTTGGCGCTGACGGTGTTCGTGATCGTCGGCTGGGTCATGGTCACGTCGATGAAGGACTTCCTCGACCGCCGGCTCGACGACCAGATGGTGATCAGCCAGACGGGCGCGGTCAAGGAGATCGAGTACTACGGCAAGGTCACCAAGCTCCCGCCGGACTGGTTCGCCGTCGTCTACAAGATCGACAACGGGGAGCTGCGGCCCCAGCCGGGCAGCCAGCAGCCGGCGGACCGCGAGGAGTTCGACGCCCTCGCGAAGAGGGCGTTGAGCGCCGACGAGTTCCAGACCGAGTACCTGCGCGACGAGGGCAAGTTCCGGCTGCGCGCCTGCCAGGTCGTCAAGGGCGAGTGGATCCTGGTCAGCGCCGCCCCGATGCAGGACCGGGACGGCACGATCTCCCAGCTGGTCACGGTCGGCGTGATCGCGTTCCTCGCCGCCCTGGTCGCACTGGTGGTGGGCGGTCAGGCGTTGATCCGCAAGGGCATGCAGCCGCTGTCGGACATGGCCGACACCGCGCACGACATCTCGTCGCACGACCTGACCGACTCGGGTGACCTCGCCGTGCGCGTGGACGGGCGAGGCGGCGGCGTCGAGGTCGAGGAGCTGCGCGAGGCGTTCAACAAGATGCTCGCGCACATCGACACTTCCCTGGTCGCACGCACGGCCGCAGAGCAACGCTTGCGCCGGTTCATCGCCGACGCCTCGCACGAACTGAGGACGCCTCTCACGTCGTTGCGCGGTTACGCGGACCTCTTCAAGTACGCCGCGGCCAACGAGCCGGGTGAACGCGAGAAGCACCTGGAGAAGCTGCGGTCGGAGGCGTCACGCATGAGCGTGCTGCTCGACGACCTGTTGTTGCTGGCACGCCTGGACTCCGCGGCGACGGAACCACCGCTGCGCCCGGAGGAGCTGGACCTGTCGGTGATCGCGGAAGCCGCGGCGGACGCGTTCCGCGCGGGCAGGCCGTCGCACGTGCTGGACGTCGACGCCGACACGGTGACCATGACCGCGGACCCGACGCGGTTGCGGCAGGTGCTCGACAACCTGCTGACCAACGCGGCCGTGCACACGCCCGCGGGCACGACGGTGGCGTTGAAGGTGACGGCCGAGAACGGCTGGGCGGTGATCAGGGTGAGCGACAGCGGACCCGGCATCCCGGCGGCCGACCAGGCGCGGATCTTCGACAGGTTCTACCGGGTGGACGACTCGCGGACCCGTCAGCGCGGCGGCAGCGGACTGGGGCTGGCCGTGGTCCAGTCGCTGGTGGAGGCGCACGGCGGCAGGATCGAGCTGACCAGCCGGCCGGGGTCGACGGTGTTCACGATCCGTCTCCCCCGGCACCCGCCCAGCTGACCGCACGCAGGGCCCCCGCGTGCGGTCAGAGCGCACGAAAGCTCCCCGCGTGCGCTATTGCTAGTCCGCCTGGGACGACGGAGCCCAGAGGTCGATGCCCGACTCGACGGCGTGCTTGTCGATCTCGGCGAGCTCGTCGTCGGTCAGCGGCGGCGCCTGCAGGGCCGCGAGGTTCTGCTCCAGCTGCCCGACCGAGGACGCGCCGATCAACGCCGACGTGACGCGCGGGTCGCGGATCGTCCAGGTCAGCGCGAGCTGAGCGAGCGACTGGCCACGGGACTTCGCGATCTCGTCGAGCGAGCGGATGCGGGCGAGGTTCTCGTCGGTGAGCAGGTCCGTCGACAGCGACTTGCCCTGCGAAGCGCGCGAGCCCTCGGGAACCCCGTTGAGGTAGCGGTCGGTCAGCATGCCCTGCGCGAGCGGCGAGAACGCGATGCAGCCCGCGCCGACCTCCTCCAGCGTGTCCAGCAGCTCCGGTTCGATCCAGCGGTTGAGCATCGAGTACGACGGCTGGTGGATCAGCAGCGGCACACCGGCGGACCGGAGCAGTTCGGCGGCCTCGCGGGTCTTGGCGGGCGAGTACGACGAGATGCCCGCGTAGAGCGCCTTGCCCTGCTGGACCGCGGACACGAGCGCGCCCATCGTCTCCTCGAGCGGCGTCTCCGGGTCGAACCGGTGCGAGTAGAAGATGTCGACGTAGTCGAGGCCCATCCGCGTCAGCGACTGGTCGAGCGAGCTGAGCAGGTACTTGCGGCTGCCCCACTCCCCGTACGGCCCGGCCCACATGTCGTAGCCGGCTTTCGTGGAAATGACGAGCTCGTCGCGGTACGGCCTGAGATCATCCTTCAGGATCTGCCCGAACGTGATCTCCGCCGAGCCGTAGGGCGGACCGTAGTTGTTGGCGAGGTCGAAGTGCGTGACACCGAGGTCGAACGCCCTCCGCGCGATTCCGCGGCCCAGCTCGTAGGGCCGGTCACCGCCGAAGTTGTGCCAAAGACCGAGCGAGATGGCGGGCAGCTTGAGGCCGCTGCGTCCCGTCCGCCGGTAGGTCATCTGGTCGTAGCGCGCGCTATCCGCGAGGTAGGACATGGTGACCAGAATGTCACGTCCTAGTAGGACAGAGCAGGACATGATCCGCGCCGCCGACGCCGGCGAGGTGCTCGACCTCTCACGCCGTGGGAACAACGTGGTGCGTGCCACGGTGATCCGCGATCTGCTGCGGTCGGGCAACGTCGACCCGCGCGGCCTTTTGCTGGTCGGCGCTCGAGTCACCGGCGTGCTGGACTTGAGCTTCATCAGCACCTCGACGGCACTGCAGCTCGACAACTGCGTCTTCGAGGAGCATGTGCTCATGCACGACGCCGAACTGCCAGCACTGTCGTTCGAAGGGTCCACGCTGCCGGAGTTGCGCGCAGAGAACCTGCGCACCCGCTATCTGAACCTGGATCGGGCCCGCTTCAGCGGAATGGTCGACCTGGAAAACGCGCGCATCGACGGCTCGTTGCTGATGTCCGGGGCCAGTGCGACGAGGTTGTTCGCGTCCGGTCTGCACGTCAGCCGGAGCATGACCGCCACCGGCCTTTACGCCCGCCAGATCGTTCTCGACAGCTGTGACATCGGTGGCGAGCTGAACCTCCGCAAGGCCGTGGTCGTCAGCGAATCAGGCGTCGCACTCATCGCCTACAACGGCAAGGTGGGTGCGGACATCGAACTCACCGACGCCTTCGTCAAGTCGAGCGACATGCTCGCCGTGCAACTGTTCGACGCCAAGGCCTCCAGCTTGCGGATGAACGGCGCCGTGCTGCGCGGCACATCGGCGCTGTGCCTCGACGGCGCGACGTTCGCCCAGGACGTGTTGCTCGGTGACGGTTTCGACGCTCGGTCGACGGTCGACACGATCACCATGATCGACACTCGGATCGGTGCCGCACTCCTCATCAGCGGTTCGGTGCGCAGTCATCGCGAACAGCCAGTCGTGCTGCACCGCACCAAGGTCGGTGCGAGAGTCACGATCACCTACGCCCAGATTGACACGAACAGCGATCTAGCAGCCCTCGACCTCACCGACTCCACGGTGAACGGCGCACTCCTCCTCCACGCGACGACGTTGATCAATCGGGGCAGCGGTTACAAGCTTGACCTCACCGGCGCGAAGGTGAGCAACCAACTCTGCCTCGGCGAGTCGGACCTGATCGCAAACGATGACTTCACCGTGAGGCTGGACGGGCTGACGTATCCGAACAAGCCGGACGACCCCGACGTGTGGCTCAGGATGCTGCGCGACCACACCCTTTTCTACGAAGCCCAGCCGTACCAGCAACTCGCCGCTGTCCACCGCGCCGCCGGCCACGAGCACGACGCCCGTAAGGCGCTGATCGCACAGCAGAACGACCTCCGCCAGGATGGCGACCCCGGGAACAAGCTGTGGCACTGGTTCCTGGGCGTCACTCTCGGCTACGGCTACCAGCCGTCGCGAGCGGTGACCGGACTTCTGGTGACGTTCCTGCTCGCGATAGGGCTGGTGTGGACGGTCGGCGAGTTCGGCGGCCTGACACCGGCCAAGGACCGCCCAGCGGACTCCTGTTCACCTGTGAACAGGATCAGTCTTGCGGCGGATCTCGCGATCCCGCTCGTGAAGCTGGGTGGCACACCGAGGTGCGAACTGGCGAACGGCGCAGCCGGGCAGTGGGCGACCGGAGCAGGCTGGGTGGTACAGATCCTGGGTTGGTCCTTCGCCACGCTCAGTGTCGCGGGCTTTACCGGACTCGTTCGCAAGAACTGAGGAAGCACCGCCCCGAAATGAGACGAGGGTCCGCCCACCTGGGCGAACCCTCTTCCCCAATAGAGCCGGCGAGGGGAATCGAACCCCTAACCTTTCGCTTACAAGGCGAGTGCTCTGCCAATTGAGCTACGCCGGCCGGCCTGTGTTCGCGAACATCGTAAGCGCCCGTTGCGGGTGCTACCTGCGGCGAACGGTCTGCTCTCAGTGTGATCGGATTGCTCCGACAGGAGTCAGACCAACCAACCGAGTGGATCAATGCGTCCTCGTGACCGCCTTGACCAGGTCAGGAGGGTAACCAACAGACAGTGATCATGTCCTCCTTTTCGGGTCGCCCGATCGGAGGTGGCAGACGACACAGCAACAGTCGAAGGCCCTGTCACGATCACACGACGGAGGTGCCCAAGATTTCCACGAACAACCTGCACGGCCCCGCTCTGCCCGATGACACCACGGTTCACCTGGTACTCGATCTCGCCCTCAAGATCGGTGAGGTCCAAATGGCCAGTGGGGCCGGTGCGGCCGATGTGACAGCCACGATTCTCTCGGTCACCGAGAGCTATGGACTCCCGCACACCGAAGTCGACGTGATCTACACCTCTATCAGCGTGTCGTGTCATCGCGGCACGGAGGCGTTGCCGATCACGTCGATTCGCGTCGTCCGGCAGCGCGGTCTCGACTACACGCGGCTCGCCGACGTCGAACAGCTCGTGCGCAATCTCGGCCCGATCGAGGAGGCGCACGCCCGGCTCGAGGACATCACGAACGCCAAGCACCCGTACCCGCGCTGGGTCGCCACCGCCGCGTGGGGCGGAATGGCGGGCGCGGTCGCGTTCCTCGTGGGCGGCGGGCTCGTGCTCGCGCTCACCGCCGCGGCCATCACGGCGGTGGTCGACCGGGTCGGCCGCATCCTCAACCGCCGCAACCTGCCGTTCTTCTTCCAGCAGCTCGTCGGCGGCGCGCTCGGCACGGGCGCCGCGCTGGCGATCTACTCGACCGGGCTGTTGCCGGTGCGGCCGAGTCTGCTCGTCGCCGTCGGGATCGTCGTGCTGCTGTCCGGGCTCGCCCTGGTCAGCACCGTCCAGGACGCGATCTCCGGCTACAACGTCACCGCCGCGGGCCGCACGGTCGAGACCGTGCTGCTCAGCGCGGGCCTGATCGCGGGTGTCGCGCTGGCGATCCGCTCGGCCGTCCACTTCGGACTGGACATCCGGCTCAGCGACCCGTTGCCCGCCCTGATCTCCGCGGTGCCAATGCAGTTCGCGGCCGGCGCGGCGACGAGTGCGTTCTTCGCGCTCGCCTGTTACGCACGGCCTCGCGCGCTCGTCGCCGCCGCCATCTCCGGCGCGATCGGCACGGCCGCGTACGGCCTCATGACGAGCCTCGGCCTCGACGCGCTGCTGAGTTCCGCCGTGGCCGCCGCGATCACCGGCTTCGGCGGCGCCACGATGACCCGCCGCCTGCGCATCCCGACGCTCGTCGTCGTCCAGGCCGGCGTGGTGCCGCTGCTGCCCGGCTGGACCACCTACCGGGGCCTGTTCCAGCTCACCGCCGAGGGCGATCCGGCCGGTCTCAGCACGCTGGTCTTCGCAAGTGGCATTGCTCTCGCTCTGGCCGGAGGTGTCGTGTTCGGCGAGTACTTGGCGCAGCCGGTGCGCACCGGACTAGGGCGTCTGGAGCGCAAATTCGCTGGTCCACGCATGTCCGGGCCGCTCAAACCCACCAAGCGTCGTTTGGAGTGAAACTCGCTGTGACGGGGGTTACACGACACGCCGACTGCGCGCGTCCCCACTAGCCTCTTTTTCGTGAGCATGGACATTGGCGAGAACGGGGCGGAATTCGTAGTCGTGGCCAACCGGTTGCCGGTTGACCTGGAGCGCTTGCGCGACGGCACCGAGCGGTGGAAACACAGCCCGGGCGGGCTCGTGAGCGCGCTCGAACCGTTCCTCCGCTCACACAGCGGCGCCTGGGTCGGCTGGCCCGGCGTCGCGGACGCCGAGGTGGCGCCGTTCGAGGACGACGGCCTGCTGCTGCACCCCGTCGAGCTGTCCTCCAAAGAGGTCGAGGACTACTACGAGGGCTTCTCCAACGGCACGCTTTGGCCGCTCTACCACGACGTCGTGGCGCAGCCCGCGTTCCACCGCCACTGGTGGAACACCTACGTGAAGGTCAACCAGCGGTTCGCCGACGCGACGGCCAAGGTCGCCGCCCAGGGCGCGACGGTGTGGGTGCAGGACTACCAGCTGCAGCTCGTCCCGGCGATGCTGCGCGAGCAGCGGCCCGACCTCAAGATCGGCTTCTTCCTGCACATCCCGTTCCCGCCGGTCGAGCTGTTCATGCAGCTCCCGTGGCGCACGGAGATCATCCGCGGCCTGCTCGGCGCCGACCTGGTGGGCTTCCACCGGCCCGGCGGCGCGCAGAACTTCCTCTGGCTGGCCCGCCGGCTCGTCGGCCTGGAGCCCAGCCGCGGCACCGTGGGCGTCCGGACCCGGCCGGGTGTCGTGCAGGTCGGCGACCGCACGGTGCGCGTCGGCGCGTTCCCCATCTCGATCGACAGCGCGGGCCTCGACGCGGTGGCCCGGCGCAAGGACACCCAGGCCCGTGCGAGGCAGATTCGAGAGGATCTCGGCAACCCGAAGCGCATCCTGCTGGGCGTGGACCGCCTCGACTACACGAAGGGCATCGACGTCAGGATCCGCGCTCTGTACGAGCTGATCGCGGACGGACGCGTGGACCCGGAGGACGTCGCGATGATCCAGCTCGCGACGCCCAGTCGTGAGCGGGTCGACCACTACAAGACGATGCGCCAGGACATCGAGCAGTCGGTCGGCCGCATCAACGGCGAGTTCGGGCGGGTCGGCAAGCCCGTCGTGCACTACCTGCACCAGTCGGTGAACCGCGAGGAGCTCGTCGCGTTCATGAGCGCGGCGGACGTCATGGTCGTCACGCCCGTTCGGGACGGAATGAACCTCGTGTGCAAGGAGTACGTGGCCTGCCGATATGATCTTGGTGGAGCTCTGGTGCTCAGCGAGTTCGCCGGCGCTGCCGCAGAACTGACCAGTGCGTTCCTGGTGAACCCCCATGATCTGGACGGTGTCAAGAACGCATTGCAGGCCGCCCTCGACATCGATCCCGCAGAAGGCCGCCGTAGGATGCGCGCGCTGCGCCGTCAGGTCCTCACCCACGACGTTGACCGTTGGGCAAGGTCGTTCCTGGAGGCGTTGGGCACGCAGACCTCGGTCTGAATCCTTTCAGATCCCACTGACCCATCGAGTGCTCCAGGAGGGGCGTTGACCGCCGAGGCCCTCCCCGCCGAACTGCGCCGTGCCATCGTGCAGCTGGCCAGGACCCCGCGACTGCTGGTCGCAAGCGACTACGACGGAACACTCGCGCCGATCGTGAGCGACCCCGAGCAGGCACGCCCGCTGCCGGAGTCGGTGAACGCGCTGCGTTCACTGGCGTCGCTGCACGAGACGACATCGGCCGTGATCTCGGGTCGCGCACTGCGCGACCTGGCCACCCTTTCCCGCCTGCCGGGCGAGGTCCACCTGGTGGGCTCGCACGGCTCCGAGTTCGACGTCGGCTTCGTCCACGCGCTGGACGCGAACGCCAAGGCGTTGCTGCGGCGCATCGAGGCCGACCTCGAAGAGATCGTCGAAGGCCAGGAGGGCGTGCAGCTCGAGGTGAAGCCCGCCTCGATCGCCGTGCACGTCCGCCGCGCGGCGAGCGAGGCCATCGGCGCCGCGGTGCTCGACGCCGTCCGCTCCGGCCCGTGCACCTGGGAAGGTGTGCAGGTCACCGAGGGCAAGGCAGTCATCGAGCTCGCCGTCGTCGAGACCAACAAGGGCCACGCCCTCGACATCCTGCGGCACCAGGTCGGCGCCACCGCGGCGATCTTCCTGGGTGACGACGTGACGGACGAGAAGGCGTTCGAGCGCCTGCACGGCCCGGACCTCGGCATCCGCGTGGGGCCCGGTGAGTCGCTGGCCCAGCACTACGTGGCCGACCCCGCCGACGTGGCGACGGTGCTGGCGTTCCTTTTGGAGGAGCGCCGCGCGTGGCTGCACGGCGACCAGGCCGTGCCGATCGAGCGCCTGACCATGCTCGCGAACGAGCGGTCCGTGGCTCTCGTGACGCCGGACGCCAAGGTCAACTGGCTGTGCCACCCCGAGCCGGACTCCGCGGCGATCTTCGCGGACCTGCTCGGCGGCCCCGCCGCCGGCCACTTCTCGATCAAGCCGGAGCACGGGTCGCTGCCCCTGGGCCAGCGCTACCTGCCGGGCACGATGATCGTCGAGACCCGCTGGTCGCGGCTCCTGGTGTCGGACTACCTGGAGCACGACCTGGCCTCGCACCGCACGGACCTAGTCCGGCGGATCTCCGGCTCGACCAACGCGGTGATCACGTTCGCGCCGCGGCCCGAGTTCGGCCAGGTGCCGGTGCGGCTGCTGCGCGAGCGCGACGGCCTGCGCATCGTCGGCACGTCGGACCCGATGGTGCTGCGTTCCCCCGGTGTCGACTGGGAGATCACCTCGGACGGCATGCAGGAGACCGCACGCGCCGTGGTCCGGCCGCGCGAGGGCGCGCCGGTGTTGCTGGAGCTGCGTTGCGGCACCGACGACATCTCCGAGCACGCCCAGCCCGAGTCCGTGCGCCGTGACCGCGCCGCGGGCTACTGGTCGGACTGGGCGGCCGGCCTTCGCCTGCCGACCGTGCAGACGGACCTGGTGCTGCGTTCGGCACTGACGCTGCGCGGCCTGGTGCACAAGGACTCCGGCTCGATCATGGCGGCGGCCACCACGTCGCTGCCCGAGGAGCTCGGCGGCGTCCGGAACTGGGACTACCGCTACTGCTGGCTGCGCGACGGCGCGATGACCGCCGCCGCGCTGGTGTCGGTGGGCTCGTACGCGGAGGCCGACGGCTTCCTGGCGTGGCTGCACGGCGTCCTGGAGACCATTCCGGGTCCGGAGCGGCTGCACCCGCTGTACACGCTGCACGGCACCCAGCTGGGCGCCGAGGCCGTCATCGAGTCGCTGCCCGGCTACGCCGGCTCCCGTCCGGTCCGCGTGGGCAACCTCGCGAACCAGCAGGTGCA
The DNA here is from genome assembly GCF_024648825.1 of Lentzea californiensis. GTDB lineage: Bacteria > Actinomycetota > Actinomycetes > Mycobacteriales > Pseudonocardiaceae > Lentzea > Lentzea californiensis. The sequence continues at coordinate 1,395,596 of NZ_JANBBE010000001.1, read as the reverse complement.
GCTCGACGTGTTCGGCCCGGTCGTCGACCTGGTCGTGCAGCTGGCCACCGCGCGGGGTTCGTTGTCGGACGCCGACTGGACGATGGTCCAGGCGATGGCCGAGGCCGTCTCCCGCCGCTGGCACGAGCCCGACCACGGCATCTGGGAGGAGCGGCACGCGCCGCGCCACCACGTGTACTCCAAGGTCATGTGCTGGCTGACCATCGACCGCGCGATCAAGCTCGGCGAACAGTTCGGCCGTGAGCTGGACCCGTCGTGGGTGCCGCTGCGCGACACGATCGCCACGGACGTGCTGAAGAACGGCTGGAACGACGAGGTCCAGTCCTTCACCACGGCCTACGACGGCGACGACCTGGACGCCGCCTCGTTGTTCGTGGGTCTGTCGGGTCTCATCGACCCGGCCGACGAGCGCTTCCAGTCGACGGTGACGGCCATCGAGGCGGAGCTGCGGTCCGGCTCGACCGTGTACCGCTACCACCGCGACGACGGCCTGCCGGGCGACGAGGGCGGCTTCCACCTCTGCGCCGCCTGGATGATCGAGGCCTACCTGCTCACCGGTCGCCGCACCGAGGCCGAGGAGCTCTTCACGCAGATGGTGGACGCGGCCGGCCCCACCGGCCTGCTGCCCGAGGAGTACGACCCGGTCGCCGAGCGTTCGCTGGGCAACCACCCGCAGGCGTACTCGCACCTGGGCCTGATCCGCTGCGCCCAGCTGCTCTCGCAGTGATCTGACCGCACGCGGGGCCCTTTCGTACTGCATGTCGGTACGAAAGGGCCCCGCGTGCGCCGGTCAGGGCCGCGGCGGTACTTTTTCGATGATCTCCGCGGTGCCCGGTGAGCCGCCGAGCAACGTGATCACGTCGCCGCGGATGAGGTGCGCCCACGCCGGCGGCACGAACGGCCTCAGCCGCACCGTTGCGCGTTCACCCGGCCCCAGCACGGGCTTGGACTCGATCCACAGCGCGGCCACCCGCTGGTGCTTGCCCGTGACGTCCCACAACGGACGTTCTCCCCTGGCCTGCAACGGTTCCGCGTCGACGGCCAGCGTCAGCTCGACCCGCAGCACGCCTTGGATCGACTCCACGCACCGCCACCGGAACCACGCGTCGTCCTGGTCCATCTCGGTCGCCGCCTCGGCCAGCAGGGCCCAGTAGCGCGGTGTCTGCCAGGTGTGGCCGTCGAACTCCCCCAGCAACTGGAGGACCAGCTCCCACTCCTCGAGTTCCAGGTAGTCGAGCAGGTCGGCGCTCCGCACCTCCGAGGGCACCAAGGCCGCTGCGAACCGCAGTAACTCACCGATCTCGCTGTCGTGTCTCCCCAACACCCGCGTATTCGATCACGGCCTGCGCAGCCATCCGCGCCCGGCCGCTCGGCCGGCTCGTCGGGTGGACCGGGTCGGCCGCTCAGTCGTCCTCGTTGCGGTCGTCGGACTTGCCCTCGTCGCCCTTGCCGCTGCGCTTGCGGTTCAGGCCGAGCAGCTCCAGCGCCGACACCAGGTCGTTCGCCACCAGCGCCCGCACCCCGTCCGGCAGCGGCCCGTGGTCCGGCGGCACCAGCGCCTTCTTGAACCCGAGCCGCGCGGCCTCGCTGAGCCGCTTGCCGACGCCGTTCACGCGCCGGATCTCACCGGCCAGCCCGACCTCACCGAGCACCACCAGGTCGGCCGGCAGGGCGATCTCGCGTTCGGCCGACGCCACCGCCAGCACCACGGCGAGGTCCGCGGCCGGTTCGACCAGGCGCATGCCGCCCACGGTCGCGGTGAAGACGTCCTTCTGGAAGAGGTTGACCTTGCCGCGCTTCTCCAGCACAGCCAGCGCCATCGAGATCCGCGCCGAGTCGAGCCCGCTCACCGCACGCCGGGGCGCCGGCAGGTTCGTCTTGGCCACCAACGCCTGCACCTCGCCGAGCATCGGGCGCTTGCCCTCGACGATCACCGTGACGCAGGTGCCCTCGACGGCCGTCTCGCGCCGCGTGAGAAAGAGACCGGACGGGTCCGGCACGCACACGATACCGTCGTCGCGCAGCTCGAAACAGCCCACCTCGTCCGCCGCGCCGTAGCGGTTCTTGATGCCTCGCAGCAGTCGCAGGCTGGAGTGGCGATCTCCCTCGAACTGCAGCACCACGTCGACCAGGTGCTCCAGAACCCTTGGTCCTGCAACGGATCCGTCCTTCGTGACGTGTCCGACCAGGACAACGGGAAGGCCGCGTTCCTTGGCCATCGCGATCAGTCCTGATGCGACAGCACGCACCTGCGTCACGCCGCCGGGCCCGCCCTGGGCGCTCACCGTCGACATGGTCTGGATGGAGTCGACGATCAACATCGACGGTTTCACCTGGTCGACCTGGCCAAGCAACGAGCTGAGCTCGCTCTCGGCCGCCAGGTAGATGTCGGGGTGGAGGTTGCCGGTGCGTTCCGCGCGCAGCCGCACCTGCCCCGCGGACTCCTCACCCGTGACGTAGAGGCAACGGCCGTGCGACTCGGCCCAGCGGTGCGCCGTCTCCAGCAGCAGCGTCGACTTGCCCACGCCGGGCTCGCCGGCGAGCAGCACGACGGCTCCCGGAACCAGGCCACCGCCCAGCACCCGGTCGAACTCGCTGACGCCCGTCGAGTGCGCCCGCGCCGACTCGATGTCGACCTCGCCGATCGGCCGGGCAGCCGACGTCGGAGCGCCCGCCACCACCCGCGTCACCGACGCGGTGCCTCGTTCCTCGATGCTGCCCCAGGCCTGGCACTCGGGGCAGCGGCCGAACCACTTCGCCACCTCGTGCCCGCACTCGGCACAACGGAAGATCGGCCGCGCTGTCTTCGCCACGAGCCGAACGTTAGAGCACAGCACCGACAGTGCCGGTCGACCGCAGCTTCGCAGACGGCGGCGAGTTCGCCGGGAAGTCGGTCGTCCGGCCACCGCTTCGGCCCGAATCGCCTGCGGCGGTTGACCCGAAGAGGCGACCGGACGACCGACGCGAACTCGCGGACTCCCTGCTCAGCACCGACTCCGGCAAAAACTCCAAGATTTTTCGGCGGGTTTGTCGATCCGGCGGGGGGCCCGTTCGACGCATCAGTGGAAGGACACGACACACCTGGAGGACACAGTGAGCACCGCAACCGTTTCCGCGACGCAGACCCGCAAGTTCGCCCTCGGCCGCTACGCCACCGTCGTCACCCGCGTGCTGACCGGCCTGCTCTTCGCCACGACCGGCCTGAACGGCTTCATCATGTTCATGCCCGCCCCGGACCCCAGCACGATGGCACCCGAAGGTGTGGCCTTCAGCGCCGCGCTCTACGCGACCGGGTACATGTTGCAGCTCGCGTCCGGCGTCCAGCTGCTCTCCGGACTCCTGCTGATCATCGGCCGGTTCGTGCCGCTGGCGCTGGCGATGCTGGCCCCGATGGTCGTGAACATCTTCCTGTTCCACGTCTTCCTGGAGCCCAGCGGCATGGTGATGGCGCTGCTCGTGGTCGCCGCCGAGATCGGCCTCGCGTGGGCCTACCGCGACAAGTTCCTGCCGATGCTCAAGGCCTCCTGACCCCGGACGTGAAACGCCGCCCCCTGAAGCCAGGGGGCGGCGTTTCACGTTGTCGCGAGTTCGCGCTGGTCATCCGTTCGCCTCTTCGTCTCGATTCGGCGAAGCCCGATCGGGGCGAAGCGGCGGGCGGATGACCAGCTCCCCGGCGAACGAGCCGGAGTCTGCGAAGCAGCGACCAAAAATTCAGTGGCCGCCGGACTCGTGGTTCTCGCTGGTGCGCTTGTGGTCGGACGGCGCCATGGGCACCTCAAGCGTCAGGGAACCGGCCTTCTCGAAGAGGAACGTGATCTTGACGGTCTGGGCCGCCACGACCTCGCGGTTCAGCTTCTTGAGCGTGCAGCGGATCTGCAGCACCTCGAGGTCCGGGTCCACCGCCGTCGGCGCGGCGGAGGAGTTCGAAGGACGGCCGGTCGACGACGCGGCGGACGACGACGAGGCACCCGACGAGGGAGCGCCCGAGGACGGCGCACCGGTCGACGACACACCCGAGGACGGGGTGCCTGCATTGGACGACGGCGTGCCCGCGTTCGACGACGGGACGCCCGAGGTCGGCACGACCGACGAGGACGAAGCGGCGGAGGACGAAGGCGCGGAGGTCTTCGCCGGCGCCTTCGAGGCGTCGTACTCGGCCCGCAGCGCGTACTGCGCCGGCAGGTCCTTCGAGCCGACGACCTCCGCCTCGGCCTCGGAGGCCTCGGACTTGATCGACAGCAGCTTGTCCGGGGTCGACCCGGTGTTCGCGATGACGAAGGTCAGCGGTGCGTCCTCGCCGTCCTTGTACCGGTTGCCGTCCGCCGGGAAGGCGAGCATGGCGTTGCGCACCGCGATCGGGCCGGCGTTGCCGCTCGCACCGTCGACGGCGGCCACCTGGGTGTCGGTCTGGGTGACCTGACCGGCGCTGCAGCCGACCGCCACCAGGCCGAGGCCAGCGGCCAGCGCTGCCGTCACGATAAACCGGCGAGACACTCCTGAATTCACGGCTCCAGCGTCCTTCCTAGGGAACAACCACCAGGCAAGGAGCCTAACCGGGACCCGAATCGAGGACGCGACGGGCTGCCAGTCGATCTTCGATGGGACGTACCTTGCACGCGAACAGGTGGTTTGTCAACCCCCCGCATGGCCCTGACCAGCACTAACGGATCTTCGAGCAGCAATCGGAGGGTTGCTGGACGTGTTAGGATGGAGGCATCGAAAGGGGCAGAGGACACATGGTTTTCAAGGTCGGAGAGACCGTCGTCTACCCGCACCACGGTGCCGCTCTCATCGAAGCGATCGAGACCCGCGTGATCAAGGGCGAGGAGAAGAAGTACCTCGTTCTCAAGGTAGCGCAGGGCGACCTCACTGTTCGGGTTCCCGCTGACAACGCCGAAATCGTAGGCGTGCGTGACGTTGTCGGCCAGGAAGGGCTCGACAAGGTTTTCGAGGTCTTGCGTGCTCCCCACACCGAGGAGCCGACCAACTGGTCTCGGCGGTACAAGGCCAACCTTGAGAAGCTCGCCTCCGGCGACGTGAACAAGGTTGCGGAAGTGGTGCGCGACCTCTGGCGGCGCGAGAAGGATCGCGGGCTTTCCGCCGGCGAGAAGCGGATGCTGGCGAAGGCGCGGCAGATACTGGTCAGCGAGCTCGCGCTGGCCGAGGGCACCGACGAGGACAAGGCCGAGGTTCTCCTCGACGAAGTTCTCGCCACTGCCTCGTAATTCCTCAACAAGAGCATCGGACGTAAGTCGCGAACATGAGTGTTGTCGCGCTCGTGCCCGCGGCAGGGCGAGGTGAGCGTCTGGGCTACGGGATGCCCAAGGCGCTCGTGCCGGTCAACGGTGTACCGCTGTTGACGCGTGCCGTGCAGGGTCTGTTCGCATCAGGCCAGGTTCAGCATGTTGTCATCGCCGCTCCACCGTCCGATGTGGATCAAGTGCACACCGCAACCGCCTCGCTGGCCCCGGCCGGCGGGGCGGTGCACGTGCTTTCAGGGGGAGCCGAACGCACCGACTCGGTGCGCCTCGCCCTCGACCACGCGTTCCGCGTGATCCCAGACACCTCGATCGTGCTGGTCCACGACGCCGCTCGTGCCTTCACCCCTCCCGAGGTCATCGCCGGTGTCGTCGCCGCCGTGCGCGGCGGGTACGACGCCGTCATCCCCGTGCTTCCGGTCGCCGACACGATCAAGCAGGTGGACGAGGCCGGAGTGGTCGTCTCCACACCTGATCGAGCCGCGCTGCGGGTCGTGCAGACCCCGCAGGGTTTCCGCGCAGAGACTCTCAGGGCCGCCTATCGCTCCGGTATCGCCGCGACTGACGACGCCGGTCTCGTCGAGAAGAACGGTGTCCCGGTCCACACGGTTCCCGGGCACCCCCACGCCATGAAGATCACCACCCCGTTCGACCTCGCGGTCGCGGAAGCACTGTTCAGCGGAGGCCAGGAGTGAGGATCGGCCAGGGCGTCGACGTCCACCCGATCGAAGCGGGTCGTGAGTGCTGGATCGCCGGACTGCTGTGGGAAGGCGTCGACGGGTGTGCAGGCCACTCCGACGGTGACGTGGCCTCCCACGCACTGTGCGACGCACTGCTGTCCGCGGCGGGCCTGGGTGACCTGGGTGCCGTCTTCGGCACGTCGGACCCGCGCTGGTCAGGCGCGCACGGCGTCGTCCTGCTGACGGAGGTGCGCCGCCTCGTCGAGGAGGCCGGCTTTCGTGTGGGAAACGCCACAGTGCAGGTCATCGGCAACCAGCCGCGCATCGGCAAGCGCCGCGAAGAGGCCCAGCAAGCGCTTTCCGACGCGGTCGGCGGTCCGGTCTCGGTGGCCGGCACCACCACGGACGGCCTGGGTCTCACAGGGCGGAACGAGGGCATCGCGGCGATCGCGACGGCCCTGCTGTTCCCCGTAGCCTGACGACCATGGCCACGCTTTCAGAAACGCAGCGCGAACTCCTCGACAGCCCGAATTACGCGACCGTCGCCACGCTGACCAAGGACGGCAGCCCGCAGACCTCCGTCGTCTGGATCAAGCGCGACGGCGACGACGTGCTGTTCTCGACCGTGGTCGGCCGGGCGAAGGAGCGTCACCTGCAGAACGACCCGCGGGTGAGCATCACCGTCATCAACAAGGACAACCCGTACCAGTACAGCGAGTTCCGCGGTGAGGCCGAGCTGACGACCGAGGGCGGCGCCGAGCTCATCAACGAGCTCTCGCACAAGTACCTCGGCAATGACTACCCCGGTGACGCCGGCACGGACAACGTCCGCGTCATCGTGCGCGTGAAGGTCGCCAAGACCACGGGCAACGCCTAACTGGGCTGCCTCTGCGCAGGCACCTTCAGCACGGCCGTGCCGCCGTCGAGGTCCACCCGGCTTCGCGGCGGCGCGTGGTCGCCCTCGTCGTCGCGCAGCTGCCGTTCCTCCTTGCGGAACTCCAGTTCGTCGCGCTTGCCCGCCTCGAACGTGGCGCCGAGCTCGCCGATCCCGGCCGTCGACATCGGCGTGCCCTTCTTGCCGCGGAAGAACCTCTCGACGACGGCGAGGAAGAACAACCCGGCCACCAACGCCGGTAACGACATCGCGAAGAGGAACCCCAGGCTCATACCTACCCAACTCCCCGCACAGCGGTGTGGTTCCCGCCACTACCATGCGCTTCGTGCCCAAGTACGACGTGTGCCTCTCCTTCGCCGGCGAAGACCGCCCCTACGTCGACGAGGTGGCCCGCCACCTCACCGAACTGGGCGTGACCCGCTTCTACGACACCGACGAGCAAGCCGACCTCTGGGGCAAGAACCTCATCGAGCACCTGGACCAGATCTACCGCCACGACTCGCGCTTCTGCGTGATGTTCGTGTCGGAGCACTACGCCAGGAAGATGTGGACCAAGCACGAGCGGCAGTCCGCGTTCGACCGCGCGCTGATCTCCGACACCGAGTACGTGCTGCCGGTCCGGTTCGACGACACGGAACTCCCGGCGCTGCGAATCGGCACCGGCTACCTCGACCTGCGCCGCCTCACCCCGCGCGAACTGGCCGTGATGATCGCGAAGAAGGTCGGGACCCCGGTCGCCGCGCCGCCGGCGGGCTGGGAGTACCAGCTGTTCTCCGACACCGTGGGGCTGCACATGCGCAACCTCAAGGACAAGCGGATCAGCCACGAGATGGGCTTCGCCGCGGCCGGGCGGACGATCACGACGGACACCGACGCGCTGGACTACTTCACGGCACGCGCGCGGACGTTCGACGGGATCATCAACAGCATCTCGGACCTGCTCTCGCCGGGCAGGCAGCAGTGGGCGTTCGGACCGGCGGGCCGGCCGGGCGACAAGGACAAGATCCGGCTGCTGGCCAACCGCTTCGTGGAGCAGTACGAGAACCTGCTCGACTGGTCCGCCGACCTGCGCGGCACCACGACGCCGGACCGGTTCACGGCCCTCTACGCCACCGCCGCACAGCTCGCCGACCAGCCGCTCGAGCAGATCGAGCAGTTCGTCGAGGAGTTCGCGGCCGCCAGCGACCGCGGTGCGGGCGATCTGGAGCTCACCCTGGTCTACGACAGGCTGCCGCTCGAGGCCGAGCTCGAAAAGGTCCAGACCACCTAGCCGTTCTGCACGTAGAGTCGGGGGCGTGACGATCCGCGCCGCGCTCTTCGACTTCTCCGGCACGCTGTTCCGGCTCGAGCACCCCGAGCTCGAGTCCAACGGTGCCCTGATGCGTGCCCTCACGGCACCGGTCGGCATCGCCGACGGCATGGACCCCGAGCTCGTGGACGCCTGGCACCGCCGCGACCTGGACCCCGACGTCCACCGCTGGGTCCACGTCAGAGTCCTGCAGGACGCGCTGGTCGCGGACGCCGAGGCGTTCTACGACCAGCTGCTGGCCCCGGAGTCGTGGGTGCCCTACCCGGACACCAAGGCCACGCTGGAGCACCTGGAGGACGTCCCCGTCGCCGTCGTCAGCAACATCGGCTGGGACATCCGCACCGTCTTCGAGCTGCACGGCCTGACGCACCTCGTGGACGAGTTCGTGCTGTCCTACGAAGAAGGCGTCATCAAGCCGGACCCGAAGATCTTCACCACCGCGTGCGAACGGCTCGGCGTCGATCCCCGCGACGCCGTGATGGTCGGTGACAGCGAGGAGGCGGACGGCGGGGCGGAGGCGATCGGTTGCTCCTTCCGGCTCGTCAACCCGGTTCCGACGAGTGACCGCCCGGACGCTCTTTTGGATGTGGCCCGTACCATTCCCGTGTGAGCCTCCACATCTACGACACGGCGAGCCGGTCCATGCGGGAGTTCCACCCGCAGGTCAACGGAACGGCGTCGATCTACGTGTGTGGGGCGACCGTGCAGGGCGTGCCGCACATCGGGCACGTCCGCAGCGGCCTGAACTTCGACGTCCTGCGCCGCTGGCTGGCCCGCGACGGCGCTGACGTCACGCTGGTCCGCAACGTCACCGACATCGACGACAAGATCCTCGCCAAGGCCGCCGAGCACGACCGGCCGTGGTGGGAGTGGGCGTACACGCACGAGCGCGCCTTCGAGGACGCCTACGACGCGCTGGGCTGCCTGCCGCCGTCGTACGCGCCGCGCGCCACCGGGCACGTCACGCAGATGGTCGAGCTGATGCAGCGGCTGATCGACAAGGGCCACGCCTACGACGTCGACGGCGACGTCTACTTCGACGTGCGCTCGTTCCCCGAGTACGGCGCGCTGTCCGGGCAGAGGCTCGACGGCGTGGAACAGGGTGAGACGGCGGTGCGAGGCAAGCGCGACCCGCGCGACTTCACGCTGTGGAAGGCCGCCAAGCCCGGTGAGCCGTCCTGGCCGACGCCGTGGGGCGACGGCAGGCCCGGCTGGCACCTGGAGTGCTCGGCGATGGCCACGACGTACCTCGGCGGCACGTTCGACATCCACGGCGGCGGGCTCGACCTGATCTTCCCGCACCACGAGAACGAGCAGGCCCAGTCGCGCGCGGCCGGTGACGGCTTCGCGAACTACTGGATGCACAACTACTGGGTGACGCTGGCCGGCGAGAAGATGGCCAAGTCGCTCGGCAACACCGTCTCCATCCCCGCGATGCTGGACAAGGTCCGCGCGCAGGAGCTGCGGTACTACCTGGTGGCGCCGCACTACCGCTCGCACATCGAGTACTCCGAAGAGGCGTTGCAGGAGGCGGTGACGTCCTACGGGCGCATCGAGTCCTTCCTGCGCCGTGTCGCTGAACGCGCTGGTCAGGTCCAGTTGCGCGGCGACATGTGCCCGGACTTCGTCGTGGCGATGGACAACGACCTGAACACGCCCCAAGCCGTGGCGGCACTGCACAACAAGGTGCGCCAGGGCAACACGGCACTCGCCGACGGCGACCACGAGACGGCCCGTGCGGCCGCCGAGTGCGTGCGCCGGATGGCTGACATCCTCGGCGTCGACCCCTTGTCGCCGAAGTGGAACGACGCGTCGTCTGCCGACCTCGGCATGCGACAGGCGTTGACCACCCTGGTCGACCGACTTCTCGTCGAACGCCAGGAAGCCCGCAAGAGCAGGGATTTCGCGCGCTCTGACGCATTGCGCGACCAGCTGCACGACGCGGGCATAGCCGTCGAGGACACCCCCGACGGTCCGCAGTGGACTTTGAAGGACGACTGACTTCCGTGGCTGGCAATTCCAAGCGCAAGGGCGCGATGCGCAATCCGGGCTCGAAGAAGGGCGCGGTCGTCGGCTCCGGCGGGCAGAAGTCCAAGGGCCTGACCGGCAAGGGCCCGACGCCGAAGGCGATCGAGCGCCCGAACCACCCCGCCTACAAGCGGGCCAAGGTGGCGGCGAAGATCGACGCGAGCAAGACCCACCGCAGGCAGACGAAGGAGAAGGCCACCGCGGAGACCGTGGCGGGCCGCAACCCCGTCGTCGAGTGTCTGCGCGCGGGCACCCCCGCGACGGCGCTGTACGTGGCTCTGGGCATCGACGCGGACGACCGCGTGGCCGAGGCCGTGCGCCTGGCCGCCGAGCGGGGAATCTCCGTGCTGGAGGTGTCCCGCGGTGAGCTCGACCGGATCACCGGCGGCGCGATGCACCAGGGTCTCGGCCTGCAGGTGCCGCCGTTCGAGTACGCGACCCCGGACGAGCTGCTCGAACGGGCTCAGCACTCCAGCGCGCCACCGTTGCTGGTGGCGCTCGACGGCGTGACGGACCCGCGCAACCTGGGTGCCGTGGTGCGGTCCGCCGCGGCGTTCGGCGCGCAGGGCGTCGTGGTGCCGCAGCGCCGCAGCGCGTCGATGACGGCGGTCGCCTGGCGCACCAGCGCGGGCACGGCCGCCCAGATCCCGATCGCGATGGCCACGAACCTCACCCGCACGCTGCGCGACTGGGCGGAGGCGGGCCTGATGATCGTGGGCCTCGACGCGGACGGTGACGTCGACGTCGACGGTCTCGACCTCGCGACGAGCCCGCTCGTCGTCGTGGTGGGCTCGGAGGGCCGTGGTCTCGGTCGTCTGGTCAAGGAGACCTGCGATCAGACCGTGTCGATCCCGATGGCCAACCGCGTCGAGTCGCTCAACGCGTCCGTCGCGGCCGGTGTCGTGCTGGCCGAGGTCGCCCGCCGCCGCCGCATCGCGGCCAAGGGCTGAAAAACCCTACTGACGGGGCTTGTCCGGCGGTTGTCTGACGTTATCGGCCGGTGCGCGACGCTAAGCGCGTTCATTGCCGACGTTAGTGATCGTTTTCCCGCCTGCGAAACCGGTTTCGTCACGCAGGCGGGGAAACGAGATCTCCACACTTGCCAGAACTGCATCACTGATCAGGATGACAAACCGCGTGGCCTATTTCGCGCCACTCCCAGGCGCGGGTACCTTCATGTAGATCGCAATTCGCCTGTCCGGCGGCGCAGGAGTCGTGGCTGGTTGGACCGGTTGGCGGAGCTGCGGACATCCGTTTGGCACCAGCTGACACACAACGTGACCATTTGGGGTCCAATCAGGCGACACCCAGGTCAACTGTCAAGAAGATCAGCACCACGTTTCGCTATTGTAACTACTTTAGGTTACTGCTCTGCTCCGTTTAGGTACACACTGTGGTAGGACAGACGTTGAACGGTCAGACAGCTTCTACCGTGATTGTCGATAGGAATTGATTACCACCGGCGGGGGCGACGTGACTCGGCGTAGGACGAATCGGGACGTCCCGATTCGCCGCGCGCGGGCGGCGGCCCCGCGAGGTACCGCATGACGGCCCGCGGCACCCTGCGCGAGCTCGTGGGTATGCGCGAGTTCCGCGCCATGTGGATCGGTTCGACCGTTTCGACCGCAGGTGACCAACTCGCGGCAGTCGCACTATCACTGCTCGTATTCGAGCGAACACGATCCGTTGCCGCGACTGCCCTCACGTGGTCGCTGACGCTCTTCCCGCCGTTGATTTCGGGCCCGTTGCTCGGCTGGGTCGCCGACCGGTTCCCGCGACGCACGGTAATGGTGACGACGGCCTGGTTGCAGGCGGCGTTCATGGCGGCGATGGCCATTCCCGGCATGCCGTTGTGGGCCATGATCGTGCTGCTGGTGGTGGTCCTGGCGATCTCCTCGCCGTACCTCGCGGCCCAGGAGGCGAGCCTCCCGCACGTGTTGCCGCCCAAGCGCTACGACGACGGGGTGGCGCTGTTCGGCACGTCCGTCGACATAGCCCAGATGGCAGGCCTCGCGGCCGCCGGCTTCCTCGTCGCGCACACCAGCCCGGGCCTGGCGCTGGCGGTCAACGCCGTCACGTTCGCCGCTCTGGCGATCCTGGTGCAGACGTCCGTGAAGCACCGCCCGGCCGCGGACCCGCTGGGCCGCAAGAAGAAGGACGACGAGGAACAACCCCGTGGCGTGCTGACGCTGATGGTGTCCGAGCCGCGCCTGAGGACCCTGCTGGGCGTCCGTCTGCTGGCGGGCCTGGCGATGGTCCCGGAAGGCCTCGCGATCCCCCTGGCGGCCAGTCTGAACGCGGTCTGGGCGGTCGGCCTGATCCTCGCCATCGAACCCGCCGCGAACGTGCTGGGCGTGGCGCTGCTCTTCCGCCTCGTCCGGGATCCGGCGAAGCGAGAACGTCTCATCGGTCCGCTGGCGATCTTGTCGCTGGCGCCGTTGATCCTGTTCGCTTTCAACCCGAACCTGACCTGGACGATCGTTTTGCTGGTGTTCGCCGGTATAGGCGGGGCTTATCACACACCCGCTCGTTCGGCGTGGATGAGGCTCCTACCGGACCAGTACCGCGGAAGGGCTTATGGCATTGGGCGCGCGGCGTTGCGTTCGAGCCAGGGCGGAGGAATGGCGCTGGCCGGTGTCGTCGCCAGTTCCATCGGATCGGTGACGGCCACGATCGCGGGAGCGGGCGGAATCGGACTGCTGCTGGCGACGCAGGCGACCTTCGCCTGGAGACGTGCTCGAGGCCGCGACGACACGAAGGCGGTGGCAATCTGAAACAGAACGGTCACCAATAGCGATATCCGTCTTGAGGCACCATGATGATCGAGGTGCGACATTGAAGCCGGGTAGAGGAAGGGTGGCGTTCAGAAGTCTCGGTTGCACATGGAAGGACACCTCCTCGTTGCGACGAGCGGCAGCGTGGTGGTCTACGACCTGGTCAGCGGCGGCTTAGCTCATGAAGTGCCATGAGCGTAGGGGGTCGTGGTGAAGAACAGTTTGACTGATCGCAGGCGATCGCGGGCACTCGGCTTGACTCCGATTCGCAACTGGGACCTTTGGACCGTTGCGCCTAGTGCGATCGCATACTTTTTCGTGCTCGAAGCAGCCGTAGCCGTAGCCGCCATTTGGCTCCTGACGAGGCTCACCGCGGTCTCGACCGACGACTGGCTCCGCTTCGGCGCGCTCATCGCCGCGATCACCATCCACCTGACCGTGGTGCGCAGAGCCGAAGAGGCACGCCGCAACGAGGCCTCGGGCCCGCACATCGACCTGACCTCCGTCTGGACCTTCGCCGCCGCGGTGGCACTCCCTGGCGGCCTGGCCGTGATCGCCACGATCTGGATGCGCATCCTGATCCAGCCGATCGCCCGCCGTCAGCCGTACCGCTTCGTCTTCGGCACCGCCTCCATGCTCGCCTCCACACTCCTGTCCTGGGCATTGGTGCACCTGTCGGGCGTCTCCCTGGCAGCCACCGGAAACGTCCCGACGGACCTGAGCCTCGTCCTGATCCTCGCGATAGCCGCAGTCGTCTACTGGTTCGTCCAGGTCATGACCGTGGCGGCGGCCTTCAAGATCGTGACGCCGAACTCGAAGGTCCTGGACTTCCTGGGCTCCAAGGTCGACAACATGCTCGAGATGAGCACCCTCGGCGCCGGTGCCATGCTCGGCATGCTGATGACGAGCCACTGGGTGGGCCCACTTCTGCTCACGGTCCCGGTGATCCTCGTGAACGCCCTGCTCTCCCGGGCAGGCGAGCGCCGCACCCACCTGGAACGCCTGCTGCGCGAACAGGAACAACTGCACCAGCGCCTGGCCGCGGACGCCCACACCGACTACCGGACGGGCTTGCTGAACACCAACGGCCTGACCGAGTACGCGGGCCGCCTGGCCGAACGCTGCCGCCTGGACGGCGAACCGATGACCGTCCTCGTCATCGACCTGGACCACTTCAAGCGCATCAACGACACCTGGGGCCACCCCGCAGGCAACGCCGTACTCGCCGAGGTGGGCCGAATCCTCCGCGAAAAGCTCCGTCCAGGAGACGTGGCGGGCCGCGACGGCGGCGAGGAGTTCGTGGTGGCGCTGAAGGACACCCCGGTGGCCCAAGGCGTGACGATCGCCGAACGCATCCGCGAGGCCATCGGCTCCCTGGCAGTGCCAACAACCGACAAGCACCGCAACGTCGTCACGCTCTACGGCCGCGAGATCCAACCCCCAGAACCGGAAGGCGAGTCGCTGCAGGCGATCTCAGCCTCCATCGGCGTGGCGGTGATCCCGGACAACGGCCCGGACATGGCAACGGCCCAGCACTCGGCGGACGCCGCCCTGTACAAGGCCAAGGAGAACGGCCGCAACCAGGTACGGGTGGCAGGCCTGGACATCCCGCCGCGCCTGATGCCCGCCCCCCGCCAGGACGACGCGACCAAGCCGATCAGTTCACGTACTGCGTGAACGCTGCCAGGACACGCCCCGGCAGACCAGGTAGATCACGAAGCTCACGGCCGTCACGAGGGCGCTCACGGGCAGCGCCGGTACGAGCGACAGCAGGATGCCTCCCACCGCTGCGATCTCGGCGAAGAGGACGGAGAGAACCGTGGCTTTCAACGGCGACGCGGTGAGGCGCATCGCGGCGGCGGCCGGCGTGATCATCAGCGCCAGCACCAGCAACGCCCCGACGACCTGAACCGACAACGCCGTGGCGACACCCACCAGCACCGCGAACACGATCGACAGCGTGCGCACCGGAATTCCGCGCGACACCGCCACGTCCGGGTCGACCGACGCGAAGAACAGCGGCCGGTAGATGAACGCCATCACCACCAGGACGGCGATGGACGAGATCACCAGGAGCTTGAGGTCAGTCGAGTCGACACCGACGATCTGACCGGTCAGCAACCCGAACTTGTTGGAAGCACGCCCCTTGTAGAGCGCGAGCATCAAGATGCCCATCCCGAGCCCGAACGCCAGGATGGCCCCGATCACCGAGTCCCGGTCGCTCTCCCGCCGGGACAACACCCCGAGCAGCACCGCGGCGATGATCGACCCGGCCAGCGCGCCGTACCCGATGCCGATGCCGAGCAGCAACGCCGCCGCGCCACCGGTGAAAGCGAGCTCGCTGGTGCCGTGCACGGCGAAGGCCATCTTGCGGGTCACCACGAGCGGTCCGAGGACGCCGGCGACCAGGCCCAGCACGGCGGCCGCGATCAGCGCGGTCTGCACGAAGTCCAGTTCGAGCAGGTCGAGGAAGCTCACGACGCGGCCTCCGCCGACAGGTGGTGCGTCTGCTCCTCGCAGGCGCCGGCGCCGACCACCAGGATCTGGTCGCGCACCCGCACGACCTCGACCGGCGTCCGGTACAGCTCGGACAACGTGCGGGAGTTCATGACCTCTTCCGGCGTGCCGATGCGGAACCGCCCGCCCACCAGGTACAGGACCCGGTCGACGAGCGGCAGCACGGGATTCAGTTCGTGCGTCACGAAGAGCACCGCGGTGTCGGACTCACGACGTCGCTTGTCGATCAGCTCGGACACGACCCGCTGGTTCGCGAGGTCCAGCGACAGCAACGGTTCGTCGCACAGCATCACGGTCGGGTCGCCGACCAGGGCCTGCGCGACCCGCAGCCGTTGCTGCTCACCGCCGGACAGCACCCCGATGGGCGAGTCCGCGTACCGGGTGCCGCCCACGGACTCGATGGCCGCGTCGACCCGGATCCTGCGTTCCTTGCGGCCTCGCAGCCCGAAACCCCAGCTGTGGCCGTCCAGGCCCAGCCCGACGAGGTCGCGGCCGCGCAGCGTCATGGACTGGTCGAGCGCTCGCTGCTGCGGGATGTACCCGATGGCGTGGTTGCCGCCGGCGATCGAGACCGTGCCCGCGGACAGCGGTTGCAAGCCGAGCAACACGCGCATCAGGCTGGTCTTGCCGGAACCGTTGGGCCCCAGGACCGCGAGGAACTCACCGGGCTCGACGTCGAGGTCGAGCCCGTCCCACAGCACTCTGTCCCCGTAGGACAGCCGGGCCCCGCGCAGCGAGATCGCACTCATGCCTTGAGCGCCCGCGAAAGCTCGTCAACCTGCTTGCTCATCCAGTCAAGGTAGCCGGTCACGCCCTCGGGCAGCGTCTCGGTGACCGCGACGACCGGCACGCCCGCCGTCTTGGCCTTCTCGACGACCGACTTCGTGACCTGGTTCTCGGTCTGGGTGTTCTCCAGCAGCACGGCGATCTGCTTGCCCTCGACCAGCTGGTTCATCTCCGCGAGCGCGGCGGCCGGCACGTCCGACTCCTCCTCGATGGCCTTGCTGAACGCCTCGGGCGTCACGTCCTCGGCACCGGACTCGTCGAGCAGGTAGTGCGCGATGGGCTCGGTGGCGGCGACCTTCTTGCCCTGGCCGATGCCGGCGATCTTCTTCTCGAGCTCCTCGAGTTTGGCGGTGAAGTCCGCCGTGTTCTTCTCGAACGTCGTCTTCTTGTCCGGCGCGATGGCACCGAGCTCGTTCGCCGCGGCCTCGGCCACCGCCTGCACGGTGTGCAGGTCGTACCAGACGTGCTCGTTCACGCTGTGGTCGTGACCGTCGGCGTCGGGCGCCCCGGTCTGCGGTTCGGCGTGGTTGTCGCGCAGGGGGAACGCCTCGATCTTCTTGGTGGCGTCGCTGGTGATCAGCTTGGCGAAGAAGTCGTCGTAGCCGCCGCCGTTGAACACGACCAGCTTGGCGTCCTTGACCAGTGCCGCGTCCGCGGGCTTGCTCTCGTACGAGTGCGGGTCGGCCGACGGGTCGTCCAGCAGGGCCTTGACGTCGACCTCGTCGCCGCCGACGGCCTTGACGACGCTGCCCCACACGTTCGTCGAGGCGATGACCTCGATCTTGCCGCTACCGGCGGACGGCGTCGTCGTCGTGCCGCAGGCGGCCAGGCTTGCGACGGCGAGAGCGCCGACCAGAGCGTTGCGGAGAGTCATCACGCCGTCCCTCGATCAGGTAATGGAAACCGTTGTCGAGTTCAGTTTACGACACGAAAAAGCCCCCGACGGTCACGCCGGGGGCTTTTCGAAGTGACTCACGCCTCCAGGCGCTCGCCCGACTCGGGGTGGAACAGGTGGATCTCGGTGGTGTCGCGGACGGCCACCTTGACGTGCTGGCCCAGGGTCGGCGGCGTGCGGCCGTCGACGCGGACGACGAAGCGCTGCGACGCGTCGCCGATCTTCACCGCACCGTGCACGAGCGCGTCGGCGCCGAGCTCCTCGACCAGCTCGACCGTCATGTCCATGCCCTCTTCGCTCGACGACACGATGCCGAGCGCCTCGGGCCGGATGCCGAAGGTGACCTCGTCCAGACCACCGGCGGCGGCGAGCGCCTCCCGGCTCAGCGGCACGATGACGCCGTCGAGCTTCGCGCCCTCCGCCGAGATCGGCACGGTCTTGAGGTTCATGGCCGGGGAGCCGATGAAGCCCGCGACGAACGCGTTGGCCGGGCGGTCGTACAGCGCGCGAGGCGTGTCGCACTGCTGCAGCAGGCCGTCCTTGAGCACCGCGACGCGGTGGCCCATCGTCATGGCCTCGACCTGGTCGTGCGTGACGTAGATCGTGGTGGTGCCGAGGCGCTGCTGGAGGGCGGCGATGTTCGCACGCGTCTCGACGCGCAGCTTGGCGTCCAGGTTGGACAGCGGCTCGTCCATGAGGAACACGGAGGGCTCACGCACGATGGCGCGACCCATGGCGACGCGCTGGCGCTGACCACCGGAGAGCGCCTTCGGCTTGCGCTCCAGGTACTTCTGCAGGTCGAGCATCTTGGCGGCCTCTTCGACCTTCGCCTTGATCTCGGTCTTCGGCACACCGCGCAGCTTGAGCGCGAAGCCCATGTTCTCCGCGACGGTCATGTGCGGGTACAGCGCGTACGACTGGAACACCATGGCGATGTCCCGGCCCTTCGGCGGCACGTTCGTCACGTCCTTGCCACCGATGTTGATGGCGCCCTCGTCGATGTCCTCCAGACCCGCGAGCATGCGCAGCGCCGTCGACTTGCCGGAACCGGACGGACCGACCAGCACCAGGAACTCGCCGTCGCTCACCTCGAGGGAGAGCTCGTCGACCGCCCTCACCGGCGGGTTGCCGGAGAAGATCCGCGACGCCTTGACGTAGGACACCTCTGCCATGTGACGCACCTTTCACCGCTTGTCTGGGCGCGACGTTATGCATTGCAAGCGCTTACGGGAACAGACGTAAGCGCTTACGTTTCGGTACACGCCAACGTAAGCGCTTACGTTCCGAAGGGGCCGATGAGTTCTTCGCGGCACCCCGGTCTACCCCTCCGAACGCCGAACACAGGAGGAGAACCGATGGGCAACGTGCGACTGCACTTCTCGATGTCACTGGACGGCTTCGTGGCCGCCCCGGACAACGGCTTCGGCTGGCTGGCCCACACGACCGACCGACCCGGACTCGTCAGCGGCTACGCCGAGCGCACGGGCGCCATCCTCGGCGGCCGGAAGGGCTGGGACCAGTTCCCGGATCCCAGCACCGCTTACGGCGGCCAGTTCGCGGGGAAGCTCTTCATCCTGACCCGCCACCCGGAGGACGCGACGCCTGCCGACGGCGTCACGTTCCTGACCTGCGACGTGGCGGAGGCGGTGCGGATCGGGCTCGAAGCCGCGGACGGCAAGGACCTCGAGGTGTTCTCGCCGACCATCGGCCGTCAGCTGATCGAGCGGGGGCTCCTCGACGAGATCGCCCTGCACATCGCGCCGGTGCTGCTCGGCGACGGCGTCCGGTTCTACGACAACCCCGGCGGGGTGCCGATCCACCTGCACCGGCTCGACACCGCCGACCCCCACTCGGAGGTGGACGTGCGGTATCGGCCGGTGCGGGAGACGATCAGCCCTTGACCGCGCCGGACGCGAGGCCCTGCACCAGGAAGCGCTGCACCAGGTAGAACACGATGATCGCGGGGATCGCGACCAGAATGGACGCGGCCGCGAGATGGCCCCACTCGGTCCGGTTCTGCTGCACGAACACCTGCAGCCCGACCGCCAGCGTCTTCGACTCGTCCGCCGCCGACAGGAAGGCGGACGCGAACGCCACCTCGCCCCAGGCCGTCAGGAACGCGTAGAACGACGTGACGGCGAGGCCCGGCTTGGCCAGCGGCATGATCAGCCGCCAGAACACGCCGAACGGCGACAGGCCGTCCACCCGGCCGGCCTCGTCGATGTCCGTCGGCACCGTGTCGAAGTAGCCCTTGAGCATGTACGTGCAGAACGGCACCGCTGTCGTGCAGTAGACCAGCACCAGGCCGAACGTGGATCCGTTGAGCCCCAGGGCGATCAGGATGTTGTACAGCGGCACGATCAGCACCGCGAACGGGAACATCTGCACCAGCAGGAACGACATCATCAGCGATCGCTTGCCGGGGAACCGGAAGCGCGAGGCCGCGTAC
Organism: Lentzea californiensis; assembly: GCF_024648825.1. Taxonomy (GTDB): domain Bacteria; phylum Actinomycetota; class Actinomycetes; order Mycobacteriales; family Pseudonocardiaceae; genus Lentzea; species Lentzea californiensis. The sequence continues at coordinate 1,376,005 of NZ_JANBBE010000001.1, read as the reverse complement.
CCGGTCGTGGCCGACAGGAACACCGCGATGACCGTGGTGAGCAACGCGATCACGACCGAGTTGCCGAACCACGCGAGGAAGTTCCCCTTGTCCCCAGCCAGGATCCGCGTGTAGTTGTCCACCGAGGACTCGCTGAACAGGCGGGGCGTGGGTTCGACGGCACGGGCGTCCGGCTTCAGCGAGGTGACGAACACCCAGAAGACCGGGAACACCGCGATGAGCGAGGCGATGATCAGCGTGGCGTGCAGGCCGATGGAAGCGCCGACGGAACGGTCGGCGCGACGGCGGACGGGACCCGCCGCCTTGACCACCTTGAGAGACGAAGCGTCGAGCGTCATCACCACACCTCGCCCTGCTTGCGCAGCGCCCGCCGGTACACCGCCGCGAACACCAACAACACCGAAAGGACCAGCACGCCGTAGGTCGACGCGATGGCGTAGTCGCGTGACGCTCCGGAGAAGAACCGCTCGAACGCGTAGGTCACGAGAATCCGCGTGTTCGGGTTCGGACCGGCGATCAGGTAGATCACCGCGAACATGTTGAACGTCCAGATGATGCCGAGCAGCACCACCGTCGATGACACGGAACGCAGACCCGGCAACGTGATGTGGAGGAACTGCTGCCACGGCGTGGCTCCGTCCATCTCGGCGGCCTCGTAGAGGTCACCCGGGATCGACTGCAGACCACCGAGCAGCGCCACCATCATGAACGGCGTGCCCAGCCAGACGTTCACGATGATCACCGACACGAGCGCCCAGTTCGACTGACCGAGCCACACCGGGTCCGGCAGGCCGATCGAGCGCAGGATCTGGTTGATGATCCCGTACTGCGCGTTGAACATGTACTTCCACGCGAACGCGCTGATGAACGCCGGGACGGCCCACGGCAGGATCAGCATCACGCGGTACAGAGTGCGGCCGCGCACCTCACGGTTCAGCAGCAACGCAAGGCCAAGACCGATGGTGTAGTGGAAGAACACGCACGAGAAAGTCCAGATCAGCGTGCGGACCAGCGTGCCCCAGAACGCGCCGAACGACTCGCCGCCGGACAGCACGTTGAGGTAGTTCTTGAACCCCACCACGTCGTAGGTGGCCGGCCGATCGAGGATCGGGTTGGCGATGTTGCCTTCGTTGATGTTCGTGAAGGTGAAGAACACGCCCTGTGCGAGCGGGTAGAGCACCAACACCGCGATGACCACCACGACCGGCAGCACCATCGCATACGCGTACCAGTACCTGTCCAGGAACCGACGCACCGAGACTCTCCTTCCGGCGAGCGGCCGGGGCGGTGAAGCCCCGGCCGCTCGTCACGATCAGCCGATCGAGTACTCGGTGACGACCTTCTCCTTGTACGCCTTCGCGACGTCGTCGAGAGCGGTCTTGGCGTCCTTCTTGCCGGCCAGGAAGTCCGCGTAGCCGACCTTCAGCGGGTCGAACAGCTCGCCGCCCTCGGGGATCCACGGACGCTCGTGCGCGGTCTTGGTGACCGGCTCGAACGCGGCCACGACCTCGTTGGCCTTGACGTCGGCGTTCTGGTAGGCCGACTTGCGGGTCGGCAGCAGGCCCAGTTCCTTGGCGATGGTCGCCTGCGACTCGACCGAGGCCATGCACTGGATGAACTTGACGGACGACTGCTTCGCCTTGGTGCCCTGGCGGATCACGTAGTCGTGGCCACCGACGGGCGCGCTGCCCTTGCCCGCGGACGGGCCGGGCACCGGCGCGATGCCGAGGTTCGCCTTGTCGGTGAACGCGGCGCCCTTGAGGTAGTCGGCGACGGCCCACGGACCGTTGATGACCATGGCGGCCTCACCGCTGGTGAACGCGGCCTGCATGTTCGAGTAGGAGTTCGTCGCGTCGAGCGCCGTGGTGGCGGCCTTGGCGTCGAGCAGGCCCTTCGCGGTCTCCAGCGCCTTCACGTTCTGCGCGGAGTTCACGACGATCTTCTTGGCGGACGCGTCGACCAGGTCGCCGCCCTCGCCGTAGATGAACGGCAGCGCGTAGTACGCGTCGTTGTTGAGGAAGAAGGACTTCTCGCCGCCCAGCTTCGAGGCGGCGGCCTTGAGCTCGTCCCACGTCTTCGGCGGCTCGACACCGGCGTCGGCGAGCTTCTTCTTGTTGTACAGCAACGCGAGCGAGTCGGTCACCTGCGGCACCGCGTAGGTCTTGCCCTCGTACTTCGTGGAGCCCAGCGCGGCCTCCAGGAAGTCGGAGGTGTCCTTCGCGAGGTCGGTGTCGGACAGGTCGGCGACGTAGCTCAGCTTCGCGAGCTGCGGCACCCACGCGACCTCGGACCGGAAGACGTCGGGGCCCTGACCACCCTGGGCGGCGGTCTTGTAGTTGTTGAGCGCGCCGTCGAAGGCCTGCGTCTCGACCTTGACCTTGTAGCCGTCCTTGGTGGCACAGCCTTCCGCGATCTTCTTGAAGACCGGGCTCTCGTTGGGACCGCTGGTGTCCCAGAAGGTCACCTCGCCCGAGTCGGATCCGCTGTTGCTGCTCGATCCACCGCTTCCGCAGGCGGTGAGCACGAGGGCGACACCCGTCGCCATGGCGGTCACGAGGGTTGTCCGTCGCATCGTTGCTGCCGTTCCCTCCAGCTGGGGCCTCATCTCCGAGTGAGACGAGGGTCTTGCAAGGTTTTGCGAGAATGTTGCGGGCGATTTCACTACCCGAACCATGGTCAGGTCAAGATGTGAACCGTAACCAAGCCGTAACGGCCCTGTCTTGCAAACCCGCGTTGCAAAATTTTTCTTAACACGGCAGGCTTGCGCCAAACCTGATCTGAGCTGGGAGGCAACGTGTCCGGACTGTCCGAGATCGCGAGGGCAGCCGGGGTGTCCATCTCGACCGTGAGCCGTGTTCTCAACAGGCGCGCAGGTGTGAACGAGGAGACCCGCCAGCGGGTGCTGTCGGTCCTCGCGGAGATGCCGTACACCCCGCGCGGCCTCGGTGCGTTGCAACGCACCGGCGTGATCGGCCTCCTCGTGCCTGAGCTCTCGAACCCGGTCTTCCCCGCGTTCGCCGAGGCGCTGGAGACGCGGGCCGCGCGCCTGGGCTACTCGTCGCTGCTGTGCAACACCCGCAGCGGCGCCCCGATGGGTGAGGAGGAGTACGTCCGGATGCTCCTGGCCCGCGGGGTCGAGGGCATGGTGTTCGTGTCGCCGGAGATCACCAACGTCGAGGTGCCGCTGGGCCAGGCGCCACGCCCGAGCTACTACGCGAAGCTCCTGGCGGACGGCGTCCACATGGTCTTCCTGAACGGCGCCACGCCCGCGCTGGACGTGCCCGACGTGACGGTCGACGAGCAGCTCGCGGGTTACATGGCGACCCGGCACCTGATCGAGCTCGGGCACCAGCGGATCGGGTTCGTGTCGGGTCCCGCGCGCTCGTTGCCGTCCCGGCTGAAGCGCGCCGGCTGGGCCGCGGCGCTCGAGGAGGACCACCTGCCGGCGGGATCGGAGTACGTGTCGCACGCGCCGTTCAGCGCGGAGGGCGGCGGTCAGGCCGTGGCGCGGCTGCTCGACACGGTGAGCCCGACGGCGGTGATCTGCTCCTCCGACCACATGGCGCTCGGCGTCATGCGCGAGGCACACCAAAGGGGGATCTCGATACCCGAGGAGCTGTCGGTCGTGGGGTTCGACGACATTCCATTGGCTGCCTATTCGTCGCCCGCTTTGACCACGCTCGCGCAGCCGATCGAGGAGATGGCCGCGGCCGCGATCGACGAGCTCGTGCTGCGCCTCGACCCGGATCGCCGCAGGCAGAGCACCGACAACTACACCCGCGTCTTCCGGCCGCGGCTCGTCGTGAGGGAATCGTCTGCGCCTCCGAAACGAGATGACCGATTGCCCTAATTGGTCTGGACCAACTTCTGAACAAGGCAGATGGGCCAACCAGCGCGGATGCGTCATTTGAGGGACGCAGGTCACCCTGACTTCACGTATTGGTTCTGAACCGTTACGGTCCTTTCATGGCGCGGTCGATGCATGTGCGACGTCCGGCGACGCTGGCCTCTCTGGCCGCTGAGCTGGGCGTTTCCCGGACAACGGTGTCCAACGCGTACAACCGTCCCGACCAGCTCTCTCCCGAGCTGCGTCGGCGGGTGTTGGACACGGCCCGAAGGCTGGGTTATCCCGGCCCGGATCCTGTGGCGCGCTCGTTGCGCACGCGCAAGGCCGGGGCGGTGGGCCTGTTGCTCACCGAGAACCTCTCCTACGCGTTCCGCGACCCGGCCGCGATCGGCTTCCTCGAAGGTCTCGCGCTGGCGTGCGAGGACGCCGGCACCGGCCTGCTGCTGGTGCCCGCGAACCCCGAACGCGAGGACGTCGCGTCGGTCCACCGCGCCGGCGTCGACGGCTTCGTCGTCTACTCGGTGCCGGACGACGACCCGCACCTCGCCGCCGTGCTGGAACGCCCGGTGCCCACCGTCGTCTGCGACCAGCCGGACCTCGGCACCGTGGACCGCGTCGGCATCGACGACCGCGGCGCGATGTACGACCTCGCCAGGCACCTGATCGGTCTGGGCCACCGCCGCATCGGCGTCGTGTGCATGCGCCTCGCGCGTGACCGCAACGACGGCTTCGTGACGCCTGACCGCCAGCACGCCGCCCACTTCCACGTGCAGCGCAACCGCCTGTCCGGCCTGGCCGAGGCGTTCAGCGAGGCCGGCGTCGACTGGTCGCAGGTGCCCGTCGTCGAGCGCTTCGACCACAACATGGCGTCCGGCGCGTCCGGCGCGGCCCAGGTCCTCGACCGCGACCCCCAGGTCACCGCCCTGATCTGCACCTCGGACGTCCTCGCGCTGGGCGCGATGACCGAGGCGGGCCGCCGGGGTCTGCGCGTGCCGCACGACATCACCGTCACCGGCTTCGACGGCATCCGCGGTGGCGAGGAGGCCGGGCTCACGACGGTCCGCCAGCCGGTGCTGGAGAAGGGCCGGGCGGCGGGCAAGCTGCTGCTCGACACGAACGAGCGCTCGCGGCCGCGGTCGGTGAACCTCGCGACCGAGCTGATCATCGGCAAGACCTCGGGGCCGCCGCGCGGTGGTGCCGAGGAGCGCTGGTTCGGGCCGTGACAGTGCTGTGACCGTCGGCCTTTGCCCCGTCTTTCGACGGTCAGACGGGTGCATCGCGACGCCGGCCCCGCGTCCTCGTACTGGTTGTACGGGGGCGCGGGGCCGGTGTCGTGAGGTGCCCTGCTGAGCGCCGGAAGACGCGGTGAAGGCCGACGGTCACAGCACTTAGCGCTCGAGCCTGAAGACGGTGGGTGAGCTGGCCTTCCCGGCCAGCTTCGCCACCAGCAGGTAGTCGCCGGGCCCGACGCGCGTGTGGGCCCCGCACCCCGGCTTCGAGGTGGAACCCGCCCACTTCGTGCCGTAGTTGAAGGTCTCCTTCGGCTGCATCACGCGGGTCTCCGAGCCCACCGCCGAGAGGCAGTGGTTGCTCGACCACAGCACCGTCGCGCCGTCCGCCGTCAGCACCGTGAGCTCGCGGTGCTGGCGCCCGATGTCCCTGATGCACGGCGCCGGTCCGGTGTTGACCACGTCCATGGACAGTTCCGGCTGGTCACCGACGGTGTAGATGGGCTTGTTCGCCTTCGCCACGACCCCGATCACGTCGTCCGGGCAGGGCTGCGGCGGCCCGGGAGGCGGGGGCGGCGTGGTCTCCGTCGGAGAGGGCGGCGGGGTCGTCGACGAGGACGACGCGGCCGCGGGGCTCTCGGACATGCTCGGCGGCGGGTTCGAGGCCGACGCGGCGGCGTTCGTGGGCTGCGCGGTCTCGGCGTCGGAGCCGAACATCCCGACGATCCAGATCACGAGCAGGAGTGTGACCAGCCCGGCCCCGATCGCGGCGAGACGGCGGCGCCAGTACACCGTGGACGACAACGGACCTGTGGGCTCGATCACGGCCCGAACGTAACTCGACCAGGTCTGATCCAGCGGGAGGCGAGCATCGCTCGATCCGGTGAACGTGATATTGAGCGGAAACCCCTTGTGAACGTGCGCTAGCTCCGGTTCCAATCGACGCGGGGTCCGCCGGTAGGCCATGGAGGTGTGTCACATGACCGCGATCGACGAACTGCTCAAGCGGAACTACGAGCTCGGGAACGTGGTTCCCGGAGACCGTTCGTCCGCGAAGCCGTCCCTGCAGGTGGCGATTCTGACCTGCATGGACTCGCGCATCCGGGTGTTCGAGATCTTCGGCTTGAAGCAGGGTGAGGCGCACGTGCTGCGCAACGCGGGTGGTGTCGTCACCGACGACGCGATCCGATCGCTCGCACTGAGCCAGCGCAAGCTCGGCACGCGCGAGGTCCTGCTCGTGCACCACACGAACTGCGGCCTGGAGATGGTCACCGAGGACGACTTCAAGGACGAGCTGGAGGCCGACACCGGTCTGCGCCCGACCTGGGCCGTCGAGGCGTTCAAGGTCGTCGAGCAGAGCGTGCGCGGGTCGATGGCGCGCCTTCGCCACAGCGCGTTCATCCCGCACACCGACAAGATCCGCGGGTTCGTCTACGACGTGCACACCGGTGAGCTGCGCGAGGTCGACGCCGCCGAGACCGCCGCCGCCTGAAGTTCGCCGCCTGAAGGCTCGTTGCCTGAAGGCTCGTTGTGAAGGGCCCCCTTCGGGGGGCCTTTTCGTTGCGCGACAATGGCAGGCGATGAATCACGAGTTGCTGCTGGGCTGGTGGGACACCGCGGCCCGAGACCTGCCGTGGCGCCGTCCCGACTGCACCGCCTGGGGTGTGCTGATCAGCGAGATCATGCTGCAGCAGACGCCGGTCTCCCGCGTCGAACCGATCTGGCACGAATGGCTGGCGCGCTGGCCCGTGCCCTCCGCGATGGCGGCCTCCTCGCAGGGCGAGGTCCTGCGGATGTGGGGCAAGCTCGGCTACCCGCGACGCGCCATGCGGCTGCACGAGGCCGCGACCGCCATCGCCCGCGACCACGGCGACGTGGTGCCGTCGGACATCGAGACGCTCGAGTCGCTGCCCGGCATCGGCAGCTACACGGCTCGTGCGGTGGCCACGTTCGCGTACGGGCAGAAGTGCGCCGTCGTCGACACGAACGTCCGGCGTGTGGTTGCGCGCGCAGTGCATGGGGCCGGTGACGCCGGGCCGCCGTCGACCAAGCGCGATCTCCGTGACGTCGAGGCGATCCTGCCCGACGATCAGGAGGACGCCGCGGTGTTCTCGGCGGCGTTGATGGAACTCGGCGCGTTGATCTGCACGGCGAAGAACCAGAAGTGCGCCGACTGCCCGTTGTTCGCCGAGTGTGCGTGGCAGTTGGCAGGGCGGCCTGCCTACGCGGGGCCGGAGAAGAAGGTGCAGAAGTTCGCCGGCACCGACCGTCAGGTGCGAGGCCGGCTGCTGGACGTGTTGCGGGGCGCGCCGGGACCGGTGCCCAAGATCCAGCTCGACATCGTCTGGAGCGACGCGACGCAGCGCGAGAAGTGCCTGGTGTCCTTGTTGAGCGATGGACTTGTTGAACAATCCCACGACGGCCTCTTCCACCTGCCCGGTGAAGGGATCGTTCAACAATCCCACGACGGCCTCGTCCATCTGTCAGGTGAGGGGATCGTTCAACAATCCAACAAGGGGACAAGCTGATGCACGCTCTGGTCGCCTTCTTCGACCCCGACGCCGAACGTAGAATCATCGGATTGTTGAACGATCTAGGTGTTGAACAATCCCACGCGCCCCACCTGACCTACGCCGCCGCGAGCGTCATCGGTCCCAAGGTCCGCAAGGAACTGCGCGAGGACCTCGAACGGCTGTGGATGCCGGACCTGTGGCTGCACACCCTCGGCACGTTCTCCACCACCGACAACGTGCTGATGCTCGGCGCGGTGGTCGACAACGAGTTGCTCGCGGTCCACTCCGCCATCCACGACGTCCTCGCGAGCAAGGTCAAGAACCCCAGCGCCTACTACCTGCCGGGCAACTGGGTCCCTCACTGCACCCTCGTCCAGGGCCTCGACGACGAGCAGACGAAGGCCGCGTTCGCGAAGGTGTTCCCGGTCGAGCCGATCCGCGCGAAGGTCCGCGAGGTGTCGATCGTCGACACTCAGACCGGCGAGGTCGACGTGCTCAAGAAGGCCTCCACAGCACCCCGGTAGATCCACGGCGCGCTGTCGTGCACGACGTGCCCGGCCTCCTCGACGTAGAGGTACCGGCCGCGGGATCGCCGTGCCGCCTCCTCCATCTGCCCTGATAGCTGGCCGCCCCGGCCCGCCTCGATCACCAGCGACGGGCACTCGACGGCGTCGATGAAGTCCCAGTAGGCCCGCGTGCCCCAGTGGCCGGCGATCTCGTACAGGTCGTCCATCTCTGCGATCAGGTGCCAGCCGTCCTCGCGTTCCTCGAAGTACTCGGCGAACAGCGGCGCGCCGAAGTACGACGTCACGTGCCCGAGCGACTGGAAGGGCACCGGCCAGGCGTCGAAGAGCCACTTCCACTCGTCGATCGTCCTGCCCCTGTTGTCCGGGGCGAAGTCCTCGACCACAATCGCGCTGACCAGGTCCGGTCGGGATGCCGCGAGACACCACGCGTGCAGCCCGCCCATGGAGTGCCCGATCACCACGGCGGGCCCGAGGTCCAGTTCCTCGATCACCGCGGCGGCGTCGGCGACGAAGTCCTCGGTGCGGAACGGTCCCCGCCGCGGGTTGCGGCCGTGCCCGCGCTGGTCGAAGCCGACCAGGCGCCCGAACGGCCTGAGCCACTGCGCGACCGGCCACCAGGCGGTGGCCCTGCTCATCAGACCGTGCAGCAGCAGTACGCCTTGACCCGTTCCGCCGAACTCCACCACCGACACAGGGATGATTAACGCATGAAGGCCCGCCCGTACCTGATCGCCCTGGTGTTGATCGTGCTCGTCGCAGGTCTGCTCGTGGTGTTCAGAACGCCGGGCGGCGACCCCGCGCAGCAGGCGCGCCAGGAGACGTCACCGCAGGCCGCGGTGGAGGCAGGGGCGGGCGCGGGCGACGCGTACTACCCGACGGACGGCAACAGCGGCTACGACGTCACGCTCTACGACCTCGCGATCACCTACGACCCGGGGTCGAAGAGGCTCGACGGCGTCGCGACCGTCACCGCGACCGCGTCCCAGGACCTCTCGCGCTTCAACCTCGACCTCGAGGGCTTGAAGGTCAGCGAGGTGAAGGTCGGCGGGCAGCCCTCGAAGTTCGTGCAGGAGGGCGACCACGAGCTGGTGATCACGCCGGCCGCGCCGCTCGCGAAGAGCAAGCCGTTCACCACCGTCGTCACCTACGGCGGCGAGCCCACGACGATCAACGACGCCTCGCTGGGCCGCAGCGGCTGGCAGATCTCGTCCACGGGCGGAGCGTTCGCCGCAGGTCAGCCGCACTCCGCGACGACGTGGTTCCCGGCCAACGACACCCCGCGCGACAAGGCGGCGCTGAAGGTCGCGGCCCGCGTGCCGGACGGCTGGACGGTGATCTCGAACGGCCTCGAGGGCCCCGCGACCCGCGACGGCGGCTGGACGACGTTCACCTGGTCGGAGGAGACGCCGCTGGCGACGTACCTGGCCACCGTGGCGATCGACAAGTTCGAGGTCGTGCGCTCGAAGCTGCCCGACGGCACGCCGGTCGTCGACGCCTACGCGCCCGGCACGTCCGCCTCCAAGAAGCCGATCCAGTCGCAGGGGCCGGAGGTCCTCGCGTACCTGGCGACGAAGTTCGGCCCGTACCCGCAGCGCGCGGCGGGCAGCATCTGGGTCGCGGACCAGATCGGGTTCTCGCTGGAGACCCAGACCCGTCCCATCTACGCCGCCTGGGCCGACCTGGAGACGGTCGTGCACGAGAACGCCCACCAGTGGTTCGGCGACTCGGTGTCGATCGAGAACTGGGCGGACATCTGCCTGAACGAGTGCCTCGCGTCCTACGCGCAGTGGCTGTGGCTGGAGAAGGAGGGCACGGACCTCGACCAGCGCTATCGCGCCCAGGTCGAACAGCGGCGCGACCGGGCGGCGTTCTGGGCGCCGAAGCTCTACGACATGGGCAAGGGCAACGAGTTCCGTGGCGTCTACGACAAGGGCCTGCTGGGCATGCACGCGCTGCGCAAGCAGGTCGGTGACGACGTGTTCTTCAAGGCGCTGCAGTCGTGGCTGGTGAAGCACCGCGACGGCAACGCCTCGTGGCCGGAGTTCGAGGAGCACTTCAAGGCCGCGTCCGGGCAGCAGCTGGACGGGTTCTTCGCGGCGTGGTTCCGCAAGTCGGGCATTCCGGAAGATCAGTACCTGCTGCCTGCCGGTGTGCGCCGCTAGGGTGGTCGTCATGGCAGTCGTGAAGATCAACGCGATCAAGGTCCCCGAGGGCAGCGGCCCCGAGCTGGAGAAGCGGTTCGCCGCCCGCCTGGGCGCGGTCGACAACCAGCCCGGCTTCCTCGGCTTCGAGCTCCTGCGCCCCGTCGCGGGCGAGGACCGCTACTTCGTCGTCACGCACTGGGAGACCGACGAGGCCTTCACCGCGTGGCGCGACGGCGAGGCCGGTGCGGCCGCTCACTCGGGCGAGCGCGCACGGCCCGTGTCGACCGGTGCCGACCTGCTGGAGTTCGAGGTCGTGCTGGGGAGCAAGCCCAAGCAGTGATCGAGGAGGCCTACGACAGAGCCGCCGAGCTGATCGCCGGCGCGGACGCCGTGCTCGTCTGCGCCGGTGCCGGCATGGGGGTCGACTCGGGTCTTCCCGACTTCCGCGGCACCGAGGGCTTCTGGCGGGCGTACCCGCCCTACGAGCGGCTCGGGCTGAAGTTCGAGGAGATCGCCGACCCGGTGCACTTCGCCGACGATCCCGCGCTGGCGTGGGGTTTCTACGGCCATCGGCTCGGCCTGTACCGCGCGACCGTGCCGCACGAGGGTTTCACCGTGCTGCGGTCGTGGGGTGCGCGCGTTTTCACGTCCAATGTGGACGGGCAGTTCCAGAAGGCGGGCTTCGCGGACGTCGCCGAGGTCCACGGGTCGATCCACCACGCCCAGTGCGTGGAGCCGTGCACGGACGAGATCTGGGAGTGCTCGTTCGACGTCGCGGTCGACCCGGTGACGATGCGGGCGACCGGCGAACTGCCGTCGTGCCCGTCGTGCGGCGGGCTGGCGCGGCCCAACATCCTGATGTTCGGCGACTGGGGCTGGGTGCCGCACCGCAGCCAGCGTCAGCTCGACGAGCTGACGGCGTGGCGCAGGAACCAGCGCAGGCTCGTCGTGGTCGAGATCGGTGCCGGCACAGCCGTGCCGACCGTGCGGCGTCAGGCCGAGCTGGCCAGCGCTGCCAACGGCGCGCTGATCCGGATCAACGTCCGCGAGCCGGAGGTCCGGCACGGCCGCGGGGTGTCGCTGCCGGTCGGAGCGCTGGAAGCACTCACAGCCTTGGCACGACGAACTGCGTGACGACGGCCCGGTGGTCGCTGCCGGGCACGTCGAACACGTCGACCGTGTCCACCAGGAGCTTCGAGTCCACCAGCACGTGGTCGATGGTGACCGGCGGCGGCCAGAACCCGCTGGCGCTCGGCCAGGTGTGGATCAGCCCCTTGCCGACCTGGTCGGCCGCGTCCACGTAGCCCTTGTTCAGCAGCCGCGTGAGGCCGACGTGGTCGAGCGTGGCGTTGAAGTCGCCGGCGAGCACCCTGATCGCGCCGGTCGAGTCGGGCGCGGGCAGTCCGGCGAGCTCACGCTGCCACGCCTCGGGTCCCGCGGTGACGACCGGCGGCAACGGGTGCACCGAGACGACCTCGATGTCCTTGCCCGGCAGGTCGACGAGCGCCCCTGCCTGCTGCAACGTGCTCGGCGGCGTCAGGTTCCGCCGTGAGAGCGGGAACCGGGAGGCGAGGCCGCTGCCCGACCCGCCCGGTTCGTCGAGGAAGACCCGGTTGGGCAGCACCTGGCGCAGACCCGCGCGGTCGAGGTCGCCCACCATCTGCGGCGTCAGCTCCTGCAACGCCAGGACGTCGATGTTGCGCTTCCTGACCTCCCGCACGATGAACTCCGCGTCCGCGATGCCGGTGAGCAGGTTCGCCGTCATCAGCCTGACCTGCTGCCCCACCCCGTTCGGCCGTGCGTCGGGAAACGCCCGCGGCGCCAGGTTCGCGACCAGCACGACCCCCACCACGGTCATCGTCAGCCCGATGACCCACCGCTTGCGGAACAACGCGAACAATCCGATGAGCAGGCCAACGACGGTGATGTACGGGGTCAGCGACGTCGCGGCGATCATGTACCGCGTGCCGTCGATGCCGAGCAGCCTGACCAGCGCCGCCGTGACGAACGCCATCGCGCACACGACCAGCAGGAACGTGGCGAAACCGCTTCGGGGCGGCTTCACCTCGGTGGTGACCACGTCGTGCAGTGTGCCCGAGCGCGCGTCGGTCTCCGGTGTGCTCACACCCGAAAGGACGGTCCGCGCCCCCGTCCCGTTGCCCGCCGGAAATTGTCAGACCCCTCCGCCATGCTGAATCCAACCAACCGAGAGGGGGCCCGATGGGAGCCAAGGACTGGATGCTCTTCTACGCATCCGACGACGTCAGCAAGGTCCTGCGCGCAGCACCGAAGATCGACCGCGAGGCCACGGCCGCCTTCGTGGAACGCCTCTACCCGTCACACGACATCCGCCCGATCGAGGACGGCAACCTCCACTACGGCAACCCGCCGGAGGGCACCGTCTACGCGGGCGTGTTCCCAGGCCTGTCGATCATCTGCACGTGGGAGGCCGCCGGCGACTCCTACACCGACCTGCCGGACCACTTCGTCAGCGAGGCCGCCGGCCGCACCCTGTACCTGCACGCCATGCACAGCGTCGTCGACTTCTTCTCGTACGCCATCTGGGAGCCGGACGGCACACTGCGCCGCGCGTACAGCCTCTCCCCGGACAGCGGCGTGATCGCCGACGTAGGCACTCCCCTGCCGTTCGAGGAGAAGTACCGGGCGGGCGACCCGGAGTTCCTCGAAAGCCTCGACGAGGACGACGAGTACCCGTTCCGCTTCCACCCGCTCGACCTGGCCGAGGCCGCCCTGCGCGAGCTGTTCGGCTTCAACTACGAAGGCGCGTACGAGGACGACGACCCGGAGCTGGAGGACGTCGTCCTCGCGGGCTACTCCGTGACGCCCCGCTGACTCAGGCCGCCGCCGGGTGCCTCGGCCGCATGTCGGGCATCCGGTCGAGCAACCCGACGATCGTGTCGACGATCGGCACCACGACCTCCTCCTCGACCGGCCCCCGCATCGTGCAGTAGACGACCCCGTCCTCGAACGTGAGCGACAGGAACATCGCGACGAGTGGGGGCAGCACTTCCAGGCGTGCGAGCAGCCAGTCCAGCGCCTCCGGGTTGAACGCCCTGGCTGTGCTGGAGAGATCGCTGCCGAACACGGCGAACTCGCGGTCGACCCCGACCGGCAGCCTCAACGGCAACCACTCGCCGTCGCTTCTGACCACCGTCAGAGGCCGGGCGCTCAACCAGGCGCCGAGGTGTTCCGGACCGACCTGCCTACCGCGGAAGTCGATGTGCTGACGGCGCGTGAGCCGCATGGGGGCGAGCCGGGCGGTGGCCACCTCGAACCGGTGCTCGATCAGCCTGCCCACGCCCCTCGAGTTCTGCTGCCTCATCGACGCCTGCGACACCCTCACGCGCCAAGGCCCGCGTGGGAAGTCCAACGCCAGGTCGGACCTGGGCACCGACCGTTGCAGCATCTTGTCGACGAATCCACTGACGTGGTTCGACAACGGTCCCCTGACCTTCGCCGACCACGCGGTCGCCTGGTCAGCACCCACCACCACACCGCCGAGCTCAGCAGCCAGAGGTGCCAGCGAGAGGGCTTGGTCGGCGTCTGCCTTGCGGTTGCGGCGGATCTGCCACCAACGCCGCACTGCCACGGCACTGAGCGCGAACGCCACCACGCCGATGCTGGGCAGCAACTGCCTCAAGAGCTCCATCAGAGGTCCCGGTCACCTTCGATTCGCTGCTTGCCTGTTCACCACCGTGTCGCCAGAGCGCTCCGCGCGGGTGGTCTTCGACTCTCAGAGCGTCGCCGCAGGGTGCCTCGGCCGCGCGCCGGGCATCCGGTCGAGCAACCCGACCACCATGTCGACCACGGCCATCAGGCTGGCCTGATCGATGTGGTTGTCCAGGACGACGTAGGCGATGCCGGCCTCGAACGTGATCCGCATCGACTCCGCGTGCGGAGGCAGATGCTTCCCGTGTTCGATCAGCCAGTGCAGTGCTTCGAAGTTCAGATCCCTGGCCGCCGCGGCAGGGTCGCTCCCCCAGACGAAGAACTCATTGTCCATCGGGGACGGAATCTGCACGCGCTGCCACTGCGCCTGATCCCCCACCGTCGACGGTGGCTCGGACAGCCAGCTCTTCCACTGGTTCTCGAAGTCCGCGGGCGAGACCGGCCGGCCGGGAGCGATGTACCTGGTCGGCCGGACCATCCGCATCGGCGCCATGCGCGCGGTGGCCACCTCGATCCGGTGCTCCTGCTCCCAGCGCACCCCGTAGCCGGTGTACGCCGCGATCCGCACCGCCGCCTCGGTCACCCGGACGTGCCAGTCGCCCCGCCGGAAGTCCATGGCGAGGTCCCACTGGGGCTTGGACCGCCGGAGCCACTTCCCCTTCAGCACCGTGTCGTAGGCACTCCCGTCGCTCCTCACGGGCTCCAGGAAACCGGCCGACCAGGCCGCGGTGTCACCCTGCTCCGGGCTGATCACCGTTCCGCCGAGCCTGGCGACGAACGGGTTCAACGCGCTCACCTGCTCATCTCGCGCGGTCCGGTGAGAACGGAACTGCCACCAGCGCCGCACGAGGGTGACCACGACGGCACCGGCGATCATGGTCAGGAAGATCGGGTCGGTCAGCAGGTCCAGCAGACCCTTGATGAGTTTGTCCATGATCAGATGTCCAGGTATCCCTTGATCTGGTGCTTGGAGTAGTCAGGCCCGGTCTCGCCCGCTGCGGCTGCCTGCTCCTGGAGAGACTTGTTGCGCAGGCCTTTCTCGTTCTGGGGATCGATCTGCGCGGACGCCTCGAGGCCGACCGCTTCACCCATCGACTTCCAGAAACCTTGGTTCATGCGCTCGCCGACGATGCCCTGCGAGCCGTCCTTCTTGTCCACCCAGCTCTTGAACAGACCTTTGTTCTCCGGCAGTGCGCGCCGGCGGTCCGCGTCAGCGACGTTGGCCTTCTTGTCCGCCATGGCCTTCTTCATGCCGGCGCCCAGGTTCTTGGTGCGGGTCAGCAGATTGCGCAGGAACTGCAGAATCTTGCCGAGGAAGGCCTTGAGCCTCGCGATGATGCGCGACACCCGGCTCACGGTGGTCGCGGCCCGCACACCGGTCGCGGCGCCGGCCGCGGCGGTGGACGACCCGAGGCTCGGGACGGCGGCCGCCAGGGCGGGGATCCAGATCATGACCAGCCAAATGATCAGTTCGGTCAGGATGGCCTTGATGAGGTCCTCGATGACCTGCATGATCATCGAGGACATGAGCAGGAGCTGGGAGAGCTCACCGGCTTGACCGATGACACCGTCGATGCCGCTGGCGAACTCACCGAGCTTCGACGCGGCCGCGTCCGCAGTCTCACCGCCCCAGCTCTGCACCGAGCTCGACAGGTCTTCGGTGAAGCCTTCCTTCAGCTTGGTGAGGCCCTCCGCCAGCTTGCCGAAGTTCTCGCCTGCCTGCTGAAGCGCGGGCCCGTCGCCACTGACGAAGTGGATCGCGTCTTCCAACGGCTCGCAGATGCTGATGAGGAAGCTCAGACCTTGGTTGACCAGCCAGCCGATCGGGTCCGTCGCGATCTGGGCGGCCTCGCTGAACGAGTTGATCAGTGCGCTGCCTTCGGAAGCCAGTGCGGTGATACCGCCGGGGTCTCCGACGTTTCCCGAGGCTTCCAAGGCTTTCATGAAGCTGCCGACGAACGGCGTGGCCTCGAGCGCCTTCTCCCCGGTGGACTTCTCTTCGACCTCGAGCGTGCCTGCTTTGCCACTCAGGCCTGGAACAGTGAGATCCGGTTCTGTCACGGCCGCGCTACCCCCGCTCGACCTGGATGCCGTCGAGGAGCTGCTTCAGCGCTTCTTCCTGTTGCGCATAGCCCTCGGCGGTGTCGCGGAACTTGCCGGCACCCGACTGCAGGCCGTCCTGCATCGCCTGCATCGTCTCTTTGAGGTCGCCGAGCATCTGCGTGTACTGGTCCTTGACGAAGATCCCGACCACGCCCCAGGACTTGTCGCCGACGTCGGCCGTCGCGACCAGCTCGGCGATCTTGCTCGCCGTGCTGTGGTGGCCGTCGAGCTTGCCGGCGAACGACCGCAGCTCCTCCGGACTGACGCTGAACCCGCTCACCGGCCGTCCTCGTCGTCGTAGAGGTTGAGGAACTTGCCGTCCTGCTTTGGCGGAGCGGTGGGCGGCGGCTGCGACCTGTCGTTCCAGGCATTGCCGCGCATGATGTTCTGGTCGGAGAAGTCGTCCTGCGGTTCAGGGGCAGTCCTGCCGGGTGGCGCGGGCTGGCGGACGGGGACTCCGGCCTGGGACACCGGTGGCACGGGTGGCATCGGCGGGTGTTGCGGAGCCGGGGCAGGTGCGGTCTCATCGGACCTGCCGGCGCGGAGTTCCTCTTTGGACATCCCGAAGAGCTGCGCCTGGGTTTCGAGGACCTGGTCGGAGAGCTTCATGCCGTCGCCGATGGCGCCCTCGACGATGCCTGCCTGGCGGCGGGCGGCTTCGGCCACGGCCTGCTGCAGCGTCGACATCAGTTCGGCGGCCAGGGCGTGCGCGGACCTGCGCATGGCGTGCTCGGTCAGTCTGATGGCCTTGATGCTGCCGGACGGACCTGCCACAACTGTCACGGCGCGGTCGGCCGAGGTGGCCACCGCTTCCATCTCGGTCAGCTGTTGCTGCATCTCGCCGATGTTGGCGAACTGCTGGTCAACACGCTGCATCCGTGACTGGAACTGCTCGAACTGAGCTACCAGTTGCTCGAACGCCGCCGACGACACTGGGACCTCCTCCTGGGACACCTGCTCGCGCAAGATCACGCGGAGCGGGCGTCATAGTGGCAGGTGGAGTTTCGCGCGCGCCGCGAAACGGGCGAATCGGTGTGTCCGAGTGACTTGAGTGACAGAGGGCCGTCGGACGACCGCGCGAACCCGTAGGCGAACAGCCATCGCAGACGAGAACGGCCCCCAGGCTGCTAAGCCTGGGGGCCGTTCTCACGTGGTGCTCAGGTCACTCGGACTCGTTCGCCGGAGCGTCCTGCGACTCGGCGGCGGGCGCCGAGGCGGTGAGGTCGACGGGCGGGGCGTCGGGCACGCGGTTCGGCTTGGCCTCGCCGCGGAACACGAACTGCGCCTTGTCGTGCTGGTCCGACTCGCCGTCCCAGCCCTCGACGTCGGTGATGATGATCTGGCCGGCCTGGAGTTCGCCGAACAGGATCTTCTCCGACAGGGTGTCCTCGATCTCGCGCTGGATCGTCCGGCGCAGCGGGCGGGCGCCCAGCACCGGGTCGAAGCCGCGCTTCGCGAGCAGCATCTTCGCGCGATCCGTGAGCTCGATCGCCATGTCCTTGTTCTTCAGCTGCGTCTCGACGCGGGCGATCATCAGGTCCACCATCTTGATGATCTCGTCCTGAGTCAGCTGGTGGAAGACGATGATGTCGTCGATGCGGTTGAGGAACTCGGGACGGAAGTGCTTCTTCAGCTCGTCGTTGACCTTGTTCTTCATGCGCTCGTAGTTGGACGCGCCGTCCTGACCCGAGGTGAAGCCGAGGCCGACGGCCTTGCTGATGTCCGACGTGCCCAGGTTCGACGTGAAGATGATGACGGTGTTCTTGAAGTCCACCGTCCGGCCCTGACCGTCGGTCAGGCGGCCGTCCTCCAGCACCTGGAGCAGCGTGTTGTAGACCTCCTGGTGGGCCTTCTCGATCTCGTCGAACAGCACGACGGAGAACGGCTTGCGGCGCACCTTCTCGGTGAGCTGGCCGCCCTCTTCGTAGCCGACGTAACCGGGAGGGGCACCGAAGAGCCGCGACGCGGTGTACCGGTCGTGGAACTCGCCCATGTCGATCTGGATGAGCGCGTCGTCATCACCGAACAGGAAGTTCGCCAGCGCCTTCGAGAGCTCGGTCTTACCGACACCGGACGGGCCGGCGAAGATGAACGAGCCGGAGGGGCGCTTCGGGTCCTTCAGACCGGCGCGGGTGCGGCGGATCGCCTTCGACACGGCCTTGACCGCGTCGACCTGGCCGATGATCCGCTTGTGCAGCTCGTCCTCCATGCGGAGCAGACGCGTGGTCTCCTCCTCGGTGAGCTTGAACACCGGGATGCCGGTCCAGTTGGCGAGGACCTCGGCGATCTGCTCGTCGTCGACCTCCGCGACGACGTCCAGGTCACCGTCCTTCCACTGCTTCTCCCGCTCGGCCTTCTGGCCCAGGAGCTGCTTCTCCGCGTCACGCAGCTTCGCCGCGCGCTCGAAGTCCTGCGCGTCGATCGCGGACTCCTTGTCGCGACGGACGTCCGCGATCTTCTCGTCGAACTCGCGCAGGTCTGGCGGCGCGGTCATCCGGCGGATGCGCATGCGCGCGCCGGCCTCGTCGATGAGGTCGATCGCCTTGTCGGGCAGGAACCGGTCGTTGATGTACCGGTCGGCCAGCGTGGCGGCGGCGACCAGCGCGGAGTCGGTGATCGAGACGCGGTGGTGCGCCTCGTACCGGTCGCGCAGGCCCTTGAGGATCTCGATGGTGTGCTCGAGCGACGGCTCGCCCACCTGGATCGGCTGGAAGCGGCGCTCCAGCGCGGGGTCCTTCTCGACGTGCTTGCGGTACTCGTCGAGGGTGGTGGCACCGATCGTCTGCAGCTCACCACGAGCCAGCATCGGCTTGAGGATGCTCGCCGCGTCGATCGCGCCCTCGGCGGCACCCGCACCGACGAGGGTGTGGATCTCGTCGATGAACAGGATGATGTCGCCGCGCGTGCGGATCTCCTTGAGGACCTTCTTCAGGCGCTCTTCGAAGTCACCGCGGTACCGCGAGCCCGCGACCAGCGAGCCGAGGTCGAGCGTGTAGAGCTGCTTGTCCTTGAGCGTCTCGGGCACCTCGCCCTTGACGACCATCTGGGCAAGCCCCTCGACGACGGCGGTCTTGCCGACGCCGGGCTCGCCGATGAGGACCGGGTTGTTCTTGGTGCGGCGGGACAGCACCTGCATGACCCGCTCGATCTCCTTGGCGCGCCCGATCACCGGGTCGAGCTTGCCTTCACGGGCAGAGGCCGTGAGGTTGCGCCCGAACTGGTCGAGCACCAAGGAGGACGACGGCGTGCCTTCGCCACGACCGGTCGACTCCGCCGCACCCTTCTCGGTGGAGTAACCGGACAGCAGCTGCAGCACCTGCTGACGCACCCGGTTGAGGTCGGCCCCGAGCTTCACGAGGACCTGGGCGGCGACGCCCTCGCCCTCGCGGATCAGGCCGAGCAGGATGTGCTCGGTGCCGATGTAGTTGTGGCCGAGCTGAAGCGCCTCGCGCAGCGAGAGCTCCAGGACCTTCTTCGCACGGGGGGTGAAGGGGATGTGTCCACTCGGAGCCTGCTGGCCCTGGCCGATGATCTCTTCGACCTGCTGGCGGACGCCCTCCAGCGCAATCCCCAACGACTCGAGCGCCTTGGCGGCGACACCTTCACCCTCGTGGATCAGACCCAGGAGGATGTGCTCGGTGCCGATGTAGTTGTGGTTGAGCATCCGTGCCTCTTCTTGGGCAAGGACAACCACCCGCCTCGCGCGGTCGGTGAACCTTTCGAACATTCGCACTCCCTGACTGCTGCGTCGGCGGTCCTCGGCTCCACCGATCTACCCTGGTGAGCGCGGCACCGTGGCTCCACTGTAGTGGGCGGTCCCGAGGCCTGTGGCTCCCATCAGCGGCAAGCCGCCTCCGGTGAACATTGACATCGGCATCAACGCAGGTCGGAAGCAACGGATTCCACAGATCGGGCGATGTCCGCTGAACGCGAACAACCGACCGTTGAGCGATACTCCTGTGACCGGGCACACCTCAGGAGGCGAACGAAGGGAGATCCTGGGTAAGGTTAGGCAAGCCTGATACGCATGAGATTGGACTTGCGCGTTGACCGTACCTGCGAGGGTCTCACGGCAGAACCCGCGTGCGCTCACACCACTGGCCGACTCCATCGCCCGCCTGCAGTCCGGCACCGAGATCGTCTTCGGCACGCCGTCTGAAGACTGGACGATCTGCTCGGACCTGCTGGCGGAGCCCACCCGGTTCGACCTGTGGCGCAAAGACCTCGCGGAGTGGATGGTCGAGCAGTACGGCGAGTCCGACGACCGCGCGACAGCGGGCTACATCATGGGCTGGTACCTGCACCAGCCCGGCTACCTGGCAGGCCTCCTCTTCCACACGGCCCGCCGAGTGCCCACCCTCAAGCCTTCGGACATGGCGTTCCGCATCAACCCGGCAGGCCGCCCGCACCCGGACGGCATGGCCCTGATGTGCGATGAATTCGCCTGCCTCCCGGACGACCCGGCCTCGAACCACCCGGCGGCAACCGTGGTGGCGAACGAAGCAGCCCTGGCGGCAGTCCTCCGCGCCCGCTACGCAGCACACGCAGCCCAGTTCGTAGCTTCCTTCGGGCAGGTGGTCCGCTTCGGCCGCCGCCAACTCTGGGCAGCGGCAACCGACATGCTGGAGTACGGCCCCTGGGCAGCAGGCCGCCTGTTCGGAGACGAGAACGCAGGCGTGACCGACGCGGCGATGATCCTCCCCGAGAAGCTCGACCCGTTCGTAGCGCCGTCCTCCCTGCACTTCACGGACGAGGGCTGGAAGCGCAAGCGCAACAGCTGCTGCTTCCACTACGTGCTGCCGAACGCAGAGCCGTGCACGGCCTGCCCCCGCACCTGCAAATAACCAACGGACACCTGATCGCACGCGAAGCCGCAGGCGAGCCGTCTTCAGCAGGCTGGGCGGTGGGTCCCCGATCAGATTGCCTGGGGGCAGAGCCCCCAGGAAACGCACGCAACTACGGCAACCGATGCCGGGACCCCACAGGCACAACCAACGGCGTCCCAGAAACCGGATCCTCGACAACCCGGGCATCCAACCCGAAAACATCCAGCAACATCTGCTCGGTCAACACCTGACCAGGCGCCCCCTGAGCCACGATCCGCCCATCCCGCATGGCAACGATGGTGTCCGCATACCGAGCAGCCAAGTTCAGATCGTGCAACACCATCACAATCGTCCGCCCCATGGACGAATGCAGCTCCTGAACCAGATCCAGCACATCGATCTGATGAGCAAGATCCAGATAGGTCGTCGGCTCGTCCAGCAGCAACAGATCAGTCCCCTGAGCAAGCGCCATCGAAATCCAGGCCCGCTGCCGCTGCCCACCAGACAGCTCATCCACAGTCCGCTCAGCCAGATCCAAGATCCCGGTCATGGCCAGAGCAGCATCAACAGCAGCAGCGTCATCAGAAGACCACTGCCGATACCAGGCCTGATGCGGATGCCGCCCCCGAGCCACCAGATCGGCAACGGTCAGCCCCTCAGGAGCAGACGGAGCCTGGGGCAACATCCCGAGAACTCGGGCAACATCCCGAGTGGACATCGAATCGATCTGCTTGCCGTCCAGCAACACAGCACCAGACCGAGCAGGCAGCAACCGCCCCAGAGCCTTCAGCAAAGTCGACTTGCCACACCCGTTGGGCCCGATCACCGCGGTGACGGTGCCGTCGATGATCGACAGGTCGAGCGAGTCGACGACCTGCCGTTCCCCGTAGCCCACGCTCAACGACGACGCCTCAAGACGCACACTCATACCCGCGCCTCCCGGCGGCTTCGGATCAGCAGGAACATCAGATAGGGCGCACCCAGGACCGCGGTCACGACACCGACCGGCAGCTCGGTGCGGTAGATGGTCCGCGCCACCAGGTCCGACAGCATGACAAGCGCACCGCCGACCACAACGGAACCGAACAACGGCGGCTGAGCGGTGCCGGACAACCGAAGAGCGATCTGCGGCGACGCCAAAGCCACGAACACGATCGGCCCGGCCGCGGCGGTGGCCACCGAGGCCAGCACGATCGCCACGATGATCAGGAACGACCGCGCGACGTTGACCCGCACACCGAGCCCGCGCGAGGTCTGGTCGTCGAACTGCAAAGCCCCGAGCACGTGGCCACCGATCAAAGCCACGGGAACCAGCACGACCAGCGCCAAGGCGACCGGCACGACGTGCTCCCAGCCGCGGCCGTTCAGGGAGCCGGTGATCCACACCATCGCCCGGCCCGCGTCCTGCACGTCGCCGACGGTCAGCAGGTAGTGCGTGAAGTTGCCGGCCACGGCGGTGATGCCGATGCCGACCAGCACCATCCGGAAGCCCTCGATGCCCTGCCGCCACGCCAGCGCGTAGACCAGCAGACCTGCGAGAAGGCCGCCGGTGAGGCCCGCGAGCGGGACGCCGATCGAGGCCGCGCTGCCGGTCACCACGCCCAGCGAACCGGCGAAGGTGATCACCGAGACCGCGCCGGCGCCGGCTCCCCAGGTCACGCCGAGGATGTCCGGCGAGGCCAGCGGGTTGCGCACGATGGCCTGGAAGATCGCGCCGGAGAGTCCCAGCGCGCCGCCGACCAGCAGGCCCGTCAGCGCTCGCGGCATTCGCAGTTCCATGACCACGAACTGGTCGCGGCGCGTGCCGCCGCCCAGCAGCGTGTCGACGACCTGGGCCACCGTCAGCGGGAAGTCGCCGACCATGATGCCGGCGACCAGCAACGCCGCCAGGACGACCAGCGAGGCCGCCACCACCAGCATCGGCCGGCGGCGCAGGCGGAACGAGGCCGCGCCCACCCTCAGGGCGGGCGCCTTGGCCGCGGGAGTCTTCACAGCGGTCGTCAAATCTTCACCAGCTTCTTGCGCCGCACCAGGAAGATGAAGAACGGAGCGCCGATCAGCGCCAGCATCACGCCGACCTCCACTTCGGACGGGCGGGCGACCACCCGTCCGACGATGTCGGCGAACAGGATGAGGATCGCTCCGAGCAGTGCCGAGTACGGCAGGATCCAGCGGTAGTCGGGGCCGGTGAACGCGCGCGCGACGTGCGGCACCACGAGCCCCAGGAACCCGATCGGCCCGCACGCGGCGACGGCCCCGCCGACCAGCAGCGTGATGGCGAAGATGCCCAGCGACCGCGTCTGGCTGACGTTCACGCCCAGCGACTTGGCCACGTCCTCGCCCAGCGACATGGCGTTGAGCCCCGGCGCGTTGAACGCCGCGATGACCAGGCCGGCCAGGAGGAACGGCAGCACCTGCATCAGCACTGTCGAGTCGCGGCCGGCGATGGCGCCGACCTGCCAGAACCGGAACGCGTCGAGCGACTGCTGGTCGAGCAGCACGATCGCCGACACCAGGCCGTTCATCAGCGCGGAGACCGCGGCACCGGCCAGTGCCAGCGTCACCGGCGACGGACCGCCTCGCCCGGCGGACCCGAGCAGGAACACCAGGACGCTCGCGATCATCGCGCCGGCGAAGGCGAACCAGATGTAGCCGACCAGCGAGTTGACGCCGAGCAGGAAGATCGAGAGCACGACCGCCAGCGCCGCGCCGTGCGTGACGCCGAGGATGCCGGGATCGGCCAGCGGGTTGCGCGTGTGGCCCTGCATGAGAGCGCCACCCACGCCGAGTGCGATGCCCACCGCGATGCCGAGCAACGTCCGCGGGATCCGCAGCTCGCGGACCACCACGTCGTCCTCGACGCCGGTCGGCGTGAAGAGACCGTGCCACACCCCGGAAAGCGGGATCTCCTTCGAGCCGATCGCGATGCTCGCCAGGCACACGGCGACCAGCACGACCAGCAGGAAGAGCAGGCCGAACGACCTACGACCCAAGGCCCACCCTCCTCAACCAAGACAGGAGAGGTAAGCCTAACCGAACCACCTCGCCGCACCGACGTCCTGGGCGCCGGTTCCGGTCACATCTCCGCCCTTCCGGGCAGAAAGACGAGCCGAAGAAGATCGCTGAAGAATGTTCAGCAACCCGTTGTCGGGTCAACTAAAAAGTCAGCAGCAAGAGTGTTCACGATCTCGTTTGGATAGCACCGTTCCACCTTCTGGGCGGCGGATGGTAGCTGATCGGTCACCCAAATAGCACGAAGGGGTTCCGGGGAATCATCCCCGGAACCCCTTCGTGTTTTGCCGAATTTCAGCCCTGCTGGTGGTAGGCGTCGAGCACCTCGGCCGGGATGCGGCCGCGGTCCGACACCTTCATGCCCTGCTTGCGGGCCCACTCGCGAATGGCCTGGTTCTGCTCACGGTCCGCCGATGCGGGGCGCGCCTTCACGCTGCCGGCCGGACGGCCGGGCCCAAGACGCTTACGACCACCCGCACGACGTGCACTTCCCACGAAGTCGGCAAGAGCGTCCCGCAGTTTGCCCGCATTGCCCGAGGAAAGGTCGATGGTGTAGCTGACACCATCCAGTCCGAACTCGACGGTCTCCTCAGCGGTGGAACCGTCCAGATCGTCGACGAGGGTCACCGTGACCTTCTGCGCCATGCGTATCCTCCTGGACCCCGAATGCGCGGTCACCCGCGTCGCCAACTAAAGCCTTCTGCGAGGCAGGTTAGCGCACGGGTGCCGCATTGCACCTATCGACATCCGGAAAGTTACTCATTCAGGGCGAACGAGCGGGAACAAGATGGTCTCCCGGATACCCAGACCGGTGAGCGCCATCAGCAGCCGATCGATACCCATTCCGACACCACCACTCGGTGGCATTCCGTACTCCAGTGATCGCAGAAAGTCTTCGTCGATCGGCATCGCCTCGTGGTCACCGGCCGCCCCGAGACGCGCCTGTGCTTCCAGGCGTTCCCGCTCGATGACCGGGTCGACCAGTTCCGAGTAACCGGTTCCGAGTTCGAATCCGCGCACGTACAGATCCCACTTTTCGGCCACACCCGGCTTGCTGCGGTGCTGCCTGGTCAGGGGAGACGTCTCGATCGGGTAGTCCCGCACGAACGTCGGCGCGTACAGCGAGTCGCACACGAGGTGCTCCCACAGCTCCTCGACCAGCTTGCCGTGCCCGAACTTCGGGTTCAGCTCGAGTTCGTGCCGGTCACAAAGCTTGCGCAGCGCCTCGACGGACGTCTCGGGGGTGATTTCCTCACCAACCGCTCCGGACAACGACTCGTAGATGCTCAGCGTCGTCCATTCACCCGAGAGGTCGTACTCGCTGCCGTCCGCCAACGTGACGATCTGAGAACCCGTCACGGCTTCCGCCGCTTCCTGGATCAGCTCGCGCGTCAGTACCGCGTTCGAGTCGTACGTGGCGTACGCCTCGTAGTACTCCAGCATCGAAAACTCGGGCGAATGCGACGAGTCCACGCCCTCGTTGCGGAAGTTGCGGTTGATCTCGAAGACCTTCTCGATGCCACCGACGACGCAGCGCTTCAAGTACAGCTCCGGCGCGATGCGCAGGAACAGGTCGATGTCGAGCGCGTTCGAGTGCGTGATGAACGGACGCGCGGACGCACCACCCTGCAGCGTCTGCAACATCGGCGTCTCGACTTCGAGGAATCCGCGCCGGTGGAACGAGTCGCGCAGAGAACGAACGACGTTCGCACGGGTCCGAACAGTGTCGCGCGCCATCGGCCTGAGGATCAGGTCGACGTATCGCTGACGAATGCGGGTTTCCTCGCCGAGTTCCTTGTGCGCTACCGGCAACGGACGCAGCGACTTCGACGTCAGCTGCCACCCGTCGGCCATCACGGAAAGCTCGCCACGACGTGAGCTGATGACCTCACCGCTCACGAAAACGTGGTCGCCGAGGTCGACGTCGGTCTTCCACTCGGAAAGTGCTTCTTCACCGACACCGGCGAGGCTCAGCATCGCCTGCAGTTCGGTGCCGTCGCCTTCGCGCAACGTCGCGAAGCACAGCTTTCCGGTGTTGCGCATGAACATCACGCGCCCGGTGACACCGACCTGCTGACCGGTCTGGGTGTCGGGTTCGAGTTCGGGATGCGCTTCGCGAATCTCGCGCAACGTGTGCGTGCGCGCGACTTCGACGGGATAGGGCTCCTTGCCGGAAGCGAGCAGCCGCGCACGCTTCTCCCGGCGCACGCGCATCTGCTCTGGCAGGTCTTCTTCGCTGGTCACGAGGTTTTGCTTCGGCTGCTCACTCACGCCGAGAAGGGTACGGACACCGGTGAAGTCAAAGCGAACCGGATACCACTAAATCGTTGGAAGATCGGCAGGTCGCTCCGACCAGGCCAACCCGGACACCGGTGAACTCACTAAGTTGGGGTGATGGATCTACACGCGAGGCGAGCGGACTCGTTCGGCGCGCAGGCCGAGGCCTACGCCGAACACCGGCCTGACTATCCCGTGGCGGCGATCCGGTGGGCTCTGGAGCCGCTGGGCGACAGGACCGAGCGCCTGGACGTGCTCGACCTCGCCGCCGGCACCGGCAAGCTGACCGCGGGTCTCGTCGCGGAGGGCCACTGCGTGACCGCCGTGGAGCCCAACGAGCAGATGTTGTCCGAGCTGGTGCGCCGCGTTCACGGCGTGCGCGCGCTACCGGGTCATGCCGAGCACATCCCCGTTCCCGACCAGACCCTCGACGCCGTGTTCGTCGGTACCGCGTTCCACTGGTTCGACCAGGAGAAGGCCATGCCGGAGATCGCCCGTGTGCTGCGGCCCGGCGGTGTGGTGGCAGCCCTGTGGAACGAGCCGGACACCGGCGTCGACTGGATGGCCGAGCTCGAACGGATCTCGGGCACGAGCGTCGAGAGTCAGCGGGACGCGCCCACGAGCGTGCGGCCGCACCCGTTGTTCGGGGCGATCGAACGGCGCGCGTTCCCGCACGTGCAGCGCCGGGACTCCCCTGAGGACCTGATCGCCACGATCAACACACACTCACGGATGCTCGTCATCAGCGACGACGAACGTGCGGCGGTCAACGAGAAGCTGCTCGCTTTGCTGCGTGCACGCCCGGAGACGTCGAACGGACCGTTCGACGTCCCCTTGCTGACCGCCGTGACGCGGTTGGTCGTCAGCGAGTAGTAGCGGGCATGTTGCGCTCGAACACCATGCGCAGGCCCAGCAGGGTCAGGTCGGGCACGTGGTGCGCGATCGTCGAGGACTCGGAGACGACCAGAGGGGCGAGCCCGCCCGTGGCGATGACCGTCACGGGACCGGGGTCGGTCTGCTGGAGCTCCTCGGTGATCTTGCGCACCAGCCCGTCCACCTGGCCGACGAACCCGTAGACGATGCCGGACTGCAGGCACTCCACGGTGTTCTTGCCGATCACGTTGCGGGGCCTGACCAGCTCGACCTTGCGCAGCTGGGCGGCGCGGGAGGCGAGGGCGTCGACCGAGATCTCGATGCCCGGCGCCAGCGCGCCGCCGAGGAACTCGCCGCGCGACGAGATCACGTCGAGGTTCGTGGACGTGCCGAAGTCGACCACGATGCACGAGGTCGCGTAGAGGTGGTGCGCGGCCAGCGTGTTGATCACGCGGTCCGAGCCCACCTCCTTCGGGTTGTCGACGAGCAGCGGGACACCGGTCTTCACGCCCGGCTCCACCAGGATCTTCGGCACCGCGTCGTAGTAGCGGCCGAGCATGACCCGCAGCTCGCGCAGCACCGCGGGCACGGTGGACAGCGCGGAGATGCCGGTGATCTTGTCGGCGTACTCGCCGAGCAGCCCGCGCATGGTCAGCGCGAGCTCGTCGGCGGTCATCCTGGCGTCGGTGCGCATCCGCCAGTCGCGCACGAGCGGGGCCGAGTCGCCGACCCCGTCGTACAGACCGAGCACGATGTTGGTGTTGCCGACGTCGATGGCGAGCAGCACGTTGCGTTTCCTTAGTTCTCGGCCTGGATCAACGCGTCCAGCGCTGTCGCTTCCACGGTCTCAGACGGAGGCGCGCTCGTGGAGCCGTTCACCAGACCGGACCCCTCCGGGGCGTGCGCGGGGTCGCTGCCGAGGTCGACGACCTTGTTGCCGGCGTCCACGAACACGACCCGCGGCTTGTAGGCACGCGACTCCGCGTCGTCCATCTGCCCGTACGCGATCAGGATCACGATGTCGCCGGGGTGCACGAGGTGCGCCGCCGCGCCGTTGATGCCCAGCACGCCGGTGCCGCGCTCGCCGGGGATGACGTAGGTCTCCAGCCGGGCGCCGTTGGTGACGTCGACGATGGCGACCTGTTCGCCGGCCAGCAGGTCGGCGGCCTCCATCAGGTCCTCGTCCACCGTCACCGAGCCGACGTAGTGCAGGTCGGCCTGCGTCACGGTGGCGCGGTGGATCTTGGACTTCAGCATCGTGCGGAACATGTCACTCCCCCTGCTCGTCGCCTTCACCGAGCAACACCGCGATGTTGTCGATCAGGCGGGTGGCACCGACGCGGGCCGCGACCAGCAGCCGCGCGTCGCCGTTCTCCGGTGCGGGACCGAGGTCGACCCCGCGCAGCTCCAGGTAGTCGACTTCGACCTCGGGCGTCTGCGCCAGCACGTCGTGCGCGGCCTTGAGCACCGCGTCCGCCCCCTGCGACGACACGTACGCGCCAGCGGTGAGCGCGGCCGACAGCGTCACGGCGTGATGGCGCTCCTCCGGGCTCAGGTAGGCGTTGCGCGACGACAGCGCGAGGCCGTCGTACTCGCGGACGGTCGGCACGCCGACGACGTCGAGCGGGAAGTTGAGGTCGCGCGCCATCCTGTGGATGAGCTGCAACTGCTGGTAGTCCTTCTGCCCGAACACCGCGTACGTGGGCTGCACGATGTTGAACAGCTTCGACACGACGGTGAGCACGCCCGCGAAGTGGCCGGGGCGGACCACGCCCTCCAACTCGTCGCCCAGCGGGCCGGGGTGCACGGTGACCTGTGCGCCCTTGGGGTACATGTCCTCCGCCGACGGCGCGAAGACGATGCCCACGCGTTCCTGACGGCAGATGTCCACATCGGACTCGAACTGGCGCGGGTACTTCGCGAGGTCCTCGTTCGGCCCGAACTGCAACGGGTTCACGAAGATCGACACGACGACCACCGTGTTCTGCATGACCTGCGCCTCGCGGATCAGCTGCCGGTGGCCCGCGTGCAGGGCGCCCATCGTGGGCACCAGGGCGACGTTGCGCCCGGCGTTGCGCAGCGCCCTGATCACCCTGTTCAGGCGAACCGGGTCGCGGTGCACCGTGACGTCGTCCGGGCGGTAGTCGTCCTTGGTCAGTGGCTTCGTCACGTCAGTCCTCAAGAGTGGTGCGAACGTCGTTGGCCGCTTCGGGCTTGAGCAGCCCGGAGTCCTCGGCCCGCTCGGCGGTGCGGCGGGCGAGCACGCGGTAGCTGGGAAGGACCTCGGGTGCCTGCTGCGCGAGCACGCCGAGGTGCTTGCGCAAGGTACCCGTGTCGCCTCGGGCGACCGGACCGGTGAGGGCGCGGTCACCGTGGCGCAGCGCGTTGTCGAGCGCGGCGGACAGCAACGGGCCGAGCAGGCGCTCGGCGTTGGCGACCCCGGAGCCGGTGAGCAGGTCCGCGGCGTCGCGGACCAGCGTGATCAGGTGGTTCGCGCCGTGGGCCAGCGCCGAGTGGTAGAGCGGGCGGACGGCCTCGGGGATCCTGACCGGTTCCGCGTCCATCTCGACGACCAGCGCCTCGCCGACGCTCCAGGCCACCTCGTCGCCGTCCGCGGCGGTGACACCGACGCACGCGGCGCTCATCCGCTGCAGGTCCTCCGCGCGACCGGTGAACGTCATGACGGGGTGCAGCGCGATCGTGAGCGCACCCAGTTCGGCGGCGGGTTCGAGGACGTGCACGCCCATCGCGCCGCTGGTGTGCACGACGATCTGGCCCGCGCGCAGCGACTCGGTGGCGACGAGGCCCTTGACCAGGCCTTCCAGCTCGTCGTCCGGCACGGCCAGCAGCACCAGGTCGGCGCGCGCGGCGACCTCGGTGGGGTCGGCGACGGGAACGCCGGGCAGCAGTTCGTCCGCGCGGTCGCGGGATGCCTGCGAGACGGCGGAAACGCCGGTCACCACGTGGCCCGCTCTGGCCAGCGCGGCGCCCAGCACGGAACCGACGCGGCCTGCCGAGATGACACCGACGGCGAGCCTCGCCGGACGTGGGGTCGCGTCCATGCGACTAACTCCTTCTGACGTTCCAGTCCTTAGTGCCACGACCGGCAACCTTCGCCGCGCCTTCGACGCTCAGCAGGGCGCCTCGCGGCACCGGCCCCACGCCCACAGCCAACCAGGATGAGGACGTGGGGCCGGCACCACGATGCACCCGTCTGAACGCCGAATACGGGGCGAAGGCTGCCGGTCGCGGCACTAATGCGGGTACCAGACGACGCCGCCGAGGGTAGCTCCGCCGAGTGCCCGTGCACCCGCTCGGTGACCGGATTCACCGACGGGCGGCCGCCCTGGCGGCGTGCAGCGAGTCGAGCAGCACCCCGTGGCGCTGCTCGGCGCTCTGACCGGCCGTCCCCTGCTCGATGCGGTGCCGCAGGAAGGCCAGTTCGGTGACGGCGATCTGGTAGCTCTTCACGGCCTTGACCGCCGCGTCACCCGACTTGCGCTTGACCGCCCGCAGCCAGTTCCGGCGGCCGTTGAGACTGGCCAGCAGGGCGACCTCGCTGTTGGCGATCCACCGGTTCTGCGCCATCGCGGCGAGCTGCCCGGCGACGATCCGCTGTTCGCGCCTGCGCTGCCACACCACGATCGCGACGGCGCCGGCGAACACCGGGACCATGATCAGGAAGTACAGGTTGATGAAGGCGGAACCGGTGCCGACGGTGGTCGAGAAGTTCCACAGCGAGTGCAGCCCGACGGCCGTCAGGTAACCGCCGATAGGCGCTATGACGCGGACCGTGGGGTTGCCGGTGGTCGCCGCTATGCCGACGCCGATGCCCGTCATGGCCGTGAACAGCGGATGCGCGAACGGCGAGAGCACCCCGCGCAGCACGAACAACGCGATCACACCGCCGCTCATGTCGCCGAGACCGTTCTCCAGGAAGACCCGGCCGAAGTACCAGATGTTCTCGGTGAACGCGAAGCCCGCGGCCGTGATGCCGGCGTAGACCATGCCGTCCACGACACCGTCGAACTCGTGGCGGCGGCGGACGAACACGGCGATGAGGAACGCGGCCTTGGTGGCCTCCTCGACGATCGGTGCCCCGACCACGGCCGTGAACGTCGTGCCGTCGTCGGTCAGCAGGTTGCCGAGCACCCTGGACGTCTGGTTGAACGCGAGCGAGCTGATCGTCGCGCCGCACGAACCCCAGACGAACGCGAAGAGCAGCATCTTCGCCGGTTCCGGTTCCCACCGGTCGATCCAGAGGAACGCGCTCACCACGAACGCGACGGGGATCAGCGCCGCGGCGGCACCGACGAGCAGCGGCTCGATGCCGATGCTCGACGTGCCCAGTGCGAACAGCACGAGCCCGGCCGCGGCGAGCGCGATCAGCGCCACGACGGGGAACAGGACGGTCCAGCGGCGCTGCTCGATGCGCTTCTTCGTCGGCGTCGGCATGGGGTCGGCGTCGGTCACGGGAAATGACCTTAGATGCACACTTGTCCGATGTTCGACTGGGAAGCCGCTTGGCACGCCGCGCTGTACGGCCCCGGTGGCTTCTTCGCCCGCGGCGAGAAGCCGTCCGCGCACTTCCGGACGTCCCCGCTGGTCGGCCCGGAACTCGCAGAAGCCCTGCTGACGTTGCTGTCGCGGGTGGACGCCGCGCTCGGATTTCCCCCGGTCGTGGACTTCGTGGACGTGGGTGCGGGCGGGGGCGAACTGGCGTTCGCGGTGCGTTCGCTGGCGTCCGGGTCGCTGGCGTCGCGGCTTCGGGTGACCGCGGTCGAGGTCGGTCCTACCGTTGAGCTGCCCGGGGTTCGGTGGACTTCGTCGGTGCCGTCGTGCGTCGGGCTGCTGGTCGGGCACGAGTGGCTCGACGCGATCCCGTGCCCGGTGGTGACCGGGCCCTCCGCCGATCCCTGGATCACCCGGTGGTGGCCTTCGCTGGCCGATGGCGATCTGGCCGAGGTCGGGGCGCCCCGGGACGCGGCCTGGGCTGCGGCGGTGTCGTCGGTGCGTGGTGCGGCGTTGGCGATCGACTACGGGCATCTCGTGTCGTCGCGGCGTTTCACGCTGACCGGGTATCGGGGCGGGCGGCAGGTGGAGCCAGTGTTCGACGGGTCTTGCGACATCACGGCGCACGTTGCTTTTGACGCTTGTGCTGCCGCGGCCGGTGGGGACCGGGTTCTGGTGTCGCAGCGGGATGCTTTGCGCGCCTTGGGGTTGAGCGGTTCTGTTGCCGGTTCCGGGTGGGACTGGCTGGAGTCGGCCGCTCGGGCCGGGCGGATCGCCGAGCTGCGCGATCCTGCCGGGCTGGGTGGCTTCGGGTGGTTGCTGCACGGCAACGGGGTGGCGGTCGCGGACCTGCTGCCCGCGCTGCCGCCCTGGCGTCCGAATCCCGCCAGCTTTCCGGTGTGGTGACGACGATCGTTGGGGCATGCGAATCCACAACGTCCTGCCCTCGGCCGCGCTGTCCGACCCCGGCCGCGAGTACCGCGCTTCCGATCCCGGGGTGCCGCTGCGGTGTTGTCTGCGCAAGTCGCTGGCCGGTGAGCCGGTCTGGTTGTTCCGGCACTCGCCTTCGGTCGGGAGGGGCCCGTACTCCGAGGTCGGCCCGGTCTTCACGCACGTGGACTGCCAGGACACGCCTTCGTTGGATCGTCTCCCTGTAGAATTGTTGAACAATCCCCGCATCCTACGTTCCTACAACGCCGCAGGTCAGATCCACGACGGCGAGGTGGTGGAGCCCGGATCGTTCGATCGCACGATCACCGGATTGTTCAACAATCCCGCAATCGAGGCGGTCCAGGTGCGAAGCCTGTCGCACGGGTGCTTCTTCTTCGCGATCACCAGGGCTTGAACCCGGTTCCGGCGCGCCCCGGCCAGACCTGACCCGGCTGAGCCAGGCTCGACGTCTCCATTTCCGACGCGGCCACTCCGACGCACTCAGGTACCGGACCGCGACGCCCGCGGCGCCCTCGACCGTGCGGCGGCGGATTCCCGGCCCGTGAAACCATGCTCGGGTGAGCGAGCAGATCACCGTCGGCGTAGGCGCAGGCGCCCGCTACCTGGGTGTCGACCGCGTGATCGACCTGGGCCCACTGCACCCGTCGGCCCACGGCGCCTACCGGCTGCGCCTGACCGTCACGCCAGAACTCGTGATCACCGCTGCCGAACCACTGGTGGGCCATCTCCACCGCGGTGCCGAGAAGCTCTTCGAGGTGCGTGACTACCGGCAAGTCCTGACGCTCGCCAACCGCCACGACTGGCTTTCGGCGTTCTGCAACGAGCTGGCCGTCGCCCTTGCCGTGGAACGCATGACGGGCATGGACGTCCCGGCCCGTGCCCAGTGGCTGCGGGCCCTGCTGTGCGAACTGAACCGCCTGATGGCGCACATGGTCTTCCTGACCCCGTTGTCCCCCAACGCCGCCACGTACCGCGAGGGTGTGCAGGCGCTGATGGAGGAGGCGTCGGGCGGGCGCATCCACTTCATGTTCAACAGGATCGGCGGCCTGCGCGAGGACGTCCCGGCCGGCTGGACCGAACGGGTCGCCGCCTTCCTGTCTACTGTGGACACAAACGAGCTGACCATCGATTTCGGTGCTCTCGAAGGACTTGGGGTCCTGCCGTACGAGGACGCGCTGGCGTACGGGGTCACCGGGCCCATCGGGCGAGCCAGCGGAGTGGACTTCGACCTGCGCCGTGACGACCCGCTGCCCGCTTACAAGGCGTTGGGCTTCTCCCCCGTGGTTCGGGCCGAGGGTGATGCGGCCGCGCGCGTCCGGTGCCTTGTCGACGAGGTCGTGAAGTCCGTGGAGTTGGCTCGGGCATGCCTGGAGCAGTTGCCGCAGGGGCCGGTGAACCTCCGGCTGCCCAAGGCCATCAAGGCGCCCGAGGGCTCCGTCTACACGCGTGTCGAGGCGCCGTTGGGCACTTCGGGGGTGCACCTGTCGTCACGTGGCGAGAAGACGCCGTGGCGGCTCAAGCTCCGCACGCCGTCGTTCAACAACATCCAGGCGCTGTCCGCGCTGCTGCCCGGCACGAAGGTGGACGACCTGCCGGCCGTGCTGAGCTCGTTCGCCGTCGTCGTCGGCGACATCGACAAGTAACGACTAGTCGTCGCGGCGGCGACGGCGGCGCGGTGCGTCGCCTCCACCCAGCGAGGCCAGCAGTTCGCTCACCGACTTGCCGTCCGCGTGCGCACCCGACGGGTCTTCCGGGGCGGCGCGGCGGCCCGTCGAGACCGCGGGCAGGCGGGTGGACGAGTCCTCGGCGACGCGACGGCCGGAGACCGGGGCCTCGTCGGCCGGGGAACGCCTGCTGGGCGACACCGCCGGGAGCCTCGCCGACGACTGCTCGGCGGCGGAACGGCGGCCCACCGGGGGCAGCGACACCAGCGAGTCCTCGGAGGCGGTGCGGCGAGGTGACCGCTCCTCGGAGCGGCGGCTGGAGCTCGGGGCCGGGGCGTCCGGCTTCAGGGTCTCCCACGAGCCGCTGTCCTGCACCGGAGCCGGGGTCGGAGCCGAGCGGTCGTCCGCGCGGCGGCGGCCTCCGCCGGCGGACAGGGCCTTCGGATCGATCATCTCGGTGCGCTCGGCCACGCGGGAACGGGGCTCGGGCTTGCGGGTCTCCACCGACTTCGCGATCGCCGCGGGGGCCTTCGGGGGCTGCTCCGGGCGCGACGACGGCTCCGGGCGCGACAACGCCTCGGTGCGGGCCGGGGGCTGCGGCGGGCGTTGCACCCGCTCGGTGCGGTGGACCTGCGCCTGCACCGGCTGGGCCTTCACGGTGGGGGGCGGCGGGGCCTTCTGGGGAGCCGGCGTGGCGCCGCCGAGCCTGGCCGAGACGGCTGCCGCCGCCGAGGGGCGGGGCTGCGGCCTGGGCGGCTCCTGCTTCATGGCCTTCAGGGGCTCGCGGCGGACCACGGCGGGCTGCGGGCGCGGCGAGTTCCTGGCCGGGTCCGGGCGCACGGGCTCGGGGCGCGCCTGCTCGCGGCGCGGGGGCTGCATCTTGGCGTCGTGGGCGACGCGCTCGATCAGTTCGGTGCGCTCGGACGGCTTCTCCGAGGTGATGGACGACGTCGCGGTGATCACCGGTTTGGAGTTGATGACGCGCTGCTCGGGCGACGCCGTCAGCCGGGCGGCTTCCGAACCGATCGAACGCAGGCGGGTCGACTCGGCGCGCAGGGCCACGCGTTCGACGAGGACGTCACCGCCGAGCAGGGCCTGGAGGTTGTCGCGCAGCGAGTGCAGATCGGCGCGCAAGGCCTCGATGTCCGCGCGCGACTCCTCCTCGATGCGCTTGCGGGTCTCCGACTCGATCTCGAGCTCGTACTCGCGGCGCGCGGCGACCTCGCGCTCCAGTTCCAGTTCGTAGACGGACTGGAGATCGGCCACCTCGTCGTCACGTTCGGTGACCTGCCTGCGATACCTCGCGGCGAGGAAGGCACCCACCAGAGCCGCCCACAACGCGGCCACCACGGCCAGACGCAGCATGCGGGCGCTGTCGCTCAGCACGAGCACCGCCGCGGCCACGAGGGCGAGCGCCAATGCCGCTACCAACAGCAATCGCCCTGAGCCACGACCGTGATCATCTTGCTCGTCGGCGGTCGACGCGCCTCGCCCGGTCATGCGCACTACGGTACCGCGTAGTTATGTGACTGAGACCTACGGCCGGGTATCTATTCCTTCCCGGAACTCTCTTCCGGCGTCTTGCAGCAGTGCTCCAGCCACAGCGCGGCAGCCGTCAGCGCGACCGCCGCGATCATCCCGACAACCGCCGCCACCAGGTCGTTCGAGGCCGCGGGGAACGAGTCGCGGACGGGCAGCACGAAGATCAGCAACCCGCTCCAGGCACCGAACATCAAAGCGCCCAGAACGGACGACGCCTTCGCCAGCACGACCGCTCGGGCGGCGGTCAGCGGCTGCACCGGACGCGCGCCCCGCCGGCGCTGGATCCTGGCCCGCAACGAGAACGCGAACACGGTCTCCACGACCGCGATGACGAACAGCGTCGACCCGGCCAGCAGGGGCAACGGCGGCAACGAGTCGTACGTGAGCCGCAGCAGCAGATGCGCCAGCAGACCGCCGACGATCGCAACGGCCGCGAGGTCGCGGGGACGGGTGAACTTCACGCTTCCATCCAACCCGAAAGCGCGAGGTCGTCGCGCCGCCGCACGCCTTCGGCCGAGAACTCCAGGCCCGCAACGGGTCCGTGGCCCGCCAGCACGGCGTCCGGCTCGACGTCGAGCCACGGCACGAGGACTGTTGCGCGCTCAAACGCCCCAGGATGCGGCAGGAGCAGCTCCGGGTGGTCCGAAGTCACCCCGTCCACCGAAACCACGTCCACGTCCAACGTGCGGGGGCCCCAGCGCTTCTCCCGCACGCGTCCGGCGGCGTTCTCCAGCGCCTGGCCGCGCCGCAGCCAGCCCCACTCGTCCACGCCGTCCGAGGAGACGATCACGATGGCGTTCAGGAAGTCCGGCTGGTCCTCGACGCCCCACGCCGCCGTCTCGTACACCGGCGAAACGGCGACGACGAACGGCCGCAAGCCGTCCACGACGGACTGCAGGAACCGCAACCGGTCTCCGAGGTTCGAGCCGATCGAGAGGACCGCGCGGCTCAACGGGCCTCCTTGGGCAGCGGCGCGGCCAGCCGGCGCGACCGGCGGATCGTCACCGACACGTCGTCGAACGTCAGCGGGATCGGTGCGGACGGCTTGTGCAGCGTCACCTCGACCGCGTGCAGCCTCGAGTCCGCCATCGCGGCGTCGGCGATCCGGCCGGCCACGGTCTCGATGAGGTCGCACGGCTCACCACCGATGATCGCCGCGGCCATCTCGGCCAGTTCGCCGTAGTGGTAGGTCTCCTTCAGGTCGTCCGTGCGGGACGCCACGCTCAGGTCCAGCCAGAGCGTGATGTCCGCGACGAACTCCTGCCCGTCGCGCTTCTCGTGCTCGAACACCCCGTGGTTGCCGCGCACCCGCAGGCCCGTCAACGCGATCCGGTCAGCCATGTCCCCGCCTCCACGCACCGGCGACGGCGACCGCGTCCAGCGTCCGGTCGACGTCGTGCACCCGCACACCCCACGCTCCGTTGAACGCGGCCAGAGCGGACACCGCCGCGGTCGCGTCCTCCCTGCCGTCCGGTGGACGGTTGCCGAGCAACGTGCCGAGGAAGCGCTTGCGCGACGCCCCCACCAGCACCGGGAAGCCCAGCTCGACCAGTTCGTCCAGGCGCTGCAACAACTCCCAGTTGTGGTCGCCGAGCTTCGCGAACCCCAGTCCCGGGTCGAGCACGATGCACGACTCCGCGACGCCGGCGGCCAGCGCGGCCTCGACGCGTTCCAGCAACTCCGTGCGCACGTCCGTCACCACGTCGTCGTACGTCGCCAGCGTGTCCATCTCCGTGCTGTGCCCACGCCAGTGCATGAGCACGTACGGAACTCGGGCAGCGGCGACGACAGCGGCCATCTCGGGATCGGCCAGGCCACCGGAGACGTCGTTCACGATCGACGCGCCCGCCTCCAACGCCGCCGCAGCAACGGAAGCGCGCATGGTGTCCACGCTGACCGGCACGCCTTCACCCGTCAGCGCCCTGATCACCGGCACGATGCGGACGATCTCCTCGGCCGGCTCGACGCGCCCGGCACCGGGCCTGGTCGACTCGCCGCCCACGTCGATCATGTCCGCGCCGCGTTCGAACATCTCGACGCCGTGCGCGACCGCGTCCCGCCGGTCGATGTAGCGGCCGCCGTCGGAGAACGAATCGGGCGTCACGTTCAGCACGCCCATCACGACACAGCGGCCGGGACGAGGCAGACCGTTCACCTCGACCGGCCCCTGATCAGTTCGATCGCTTCCGCCCGTGAGGACGCGGACGTGCGCAGCAACCCCCGCACCGCCGACGTCGTCGTGCGGGAACCGGGCTTGCGCACACCGCGCATGCCCATGCACAGGTGCTCGGCCTCCATCACGACGATCACGCCGCGCGGTTCGAGCTTGCGCACCAGCGCGTCCGCGACCTGCGACGTCAGCCGCTCCTGCACCTGCGGCCGCTTCGAGTAGAGGTCGACGAGCCTCGCGAGCTTCGACAACCCCGTCACGCGGCCGTGCTCGTTCGGGATGTACCCGACGTGCGCGACGCCGTGGAACGGCAGCAGGTGGTGTTCGCAGAAGCTGAACATCGGGATGTCCGTGACGAGGACGAGCTCCTCGTGGCTCTCGTCGAACGTCTTCGCCAGCACGCTGTCCGCGTCGGTGTAGAGACCGGCGAACAACTCCTGGTAAGCGCGCGCCACCCGTGCGGGTGTCTCGCGCAGGCCTTCGCGCTCCGGATCCTCACCGCACGCGATCAGCAGCTCGCGCACCGCAGCCTCGGCACGGGCGTGGTCGAAGACCCGCCGCGCGGAGACGCCGGCCTCCCCGTCTTGGGTGAGGCCGGCGTCTCCGTCACGCTGGTGTTGCTCGGTCACTGCCGCTCGTCCTGGTCGGGCTGCGGCTTCTTCGGCTCCCAGACGTTGTGCGGCTTGCCGCCGGGCACCGTCGCCGGGGTCCATCCGGGCGGGGCGCCGTAGTTCGGCGGACCCGCCTGGTTCGAGGGCTGACCGGGCTGGTGAACGCCGTTCGACCCGTTGGGCGACGGCAGCGCCTCGGTAGCCGGTTCCGCGGCAGCGGGCTCTGCCTGCTGCGTCTCCGGCTCGTCGTCGAGGGTGTCCTCGACGATCGGCGGCCACGGCTCGCCGCGCTCCCTGGCGAGCTCACCAGGGGTCTTGATCGGCGGGATGTCGGACGGCCTGCGGTCACCGAAGTCGTTGAACTGGGTGATGCGCGGCCGCTTCTCGACGCGGGCGAAGATCCGCTCCAGTTCCTTCTGGTGCAGGGTCTCCTTCTCGATCAGTTCGAGCGTGAGGTCGTCGAGGACGTCGCGGTAGGTGACGAGCACCTCGTACGCCTCGGTGTGCGCGGCCTCGATGAGCTTGCGCACCTCCTCGTCGATCTCGTGCGCGACCTCCAGCGAGTAGTCCGCCTGGCGACCGGCCGAGCGTCCGAGGAACGGCTCGCCCTGCTCCTGCCCGTACTTCACGGCGCCGAGCTTCGCGCTCATGCCGTACTCGGTGACCATCGCGCGGGCGATCTTCGTCGCCTGCTCGATGTCGTTGGACGCACCCGTCGTGGGCTCGTGGAAGACGAGCTCCTCGGCGGAACGGCCACCCAGTGCGAACACCAGTCGCGCGATCATCTCGGACCTGGTCATCAGGTCCTTGTCCTCTTCCGGCACCGACAGGGTGTGACCACCCGTGCGGCCGCGGGCCAGGATCGTGACCTTGTAGACCGGGTCGATGTCCGGCATCGCCCACGCGGCCAGGGCGTGCCCTGCCTCGTGGTACGCGGTGATCTTCTTCTCCTTCTCGGAGATGATCCGGCTCTTGCGGGCCGGACCGCCGATCACGCGGTCCACCGACTCCTCGAGCGCCGCACCGTCGATGGTGTGGCCGTTCTGGCGCGCGGTGAGCAGTGCGGCCTCGTTGATGACGTTCGCGAGGTCGGCGCCGGAGAACCCGACGGTGCGCTTCGCGAGGCCGTCGAGGTCCGCGTCCGCGGCCAGCGGCTTGCCCTTCGAGTGCACCCGGAGGATCTGCTTGCGGCCCTTCAGGTCCGGTACGGACACCGGGATCTGACGGTCGAAGCGGCCGGGACGCAGCAGGGCCGGGTCGAGGATGTCGGGGCGGTTCGTCGCCGCGATCAGGATGATCCCGCCGCGCGAGTCGAAGCCGTCCATCTCGACGAGCAGCTGGTTCAGCGTCTGCTCGCGCTCGTCGTGGCCACCGCCCATACCCGCGCCGCGGTGGCGGCCCACCGCGTCGATCTCGTCGACGAAGATGATGCACGGCGCGTTCTGCTTGGCCTGTTCGAACAGGTCACGCACACGCGAGGCACCGACACCGACGAACATCTCGACGAAGTCCGAACCGGAGATCGAGTAGAACGGCACGCCCGCCTCGCCGGCGACGGCTCGGGCGAGCAGCGTCTTACCGGTTCCCGGCGGGCCGTAGAGCAGCACGCCCTTCGGGATCTTCGCGCCCAGTGCCTGATAGCGGCCGGGGTTCTGGAGGAAGTCCTTGATCTCTTCCAGTTCCTCGACGGCCTCTTGGGCACCGGCGACGTCGGCGAACGTCGTCTTGGGCATGTCCTTGGACAACTGCTTGGCCTTGGACTTGCCGAAGTTCAGAACGCGGTTGCCGCCGCCCTGAGCGTTGTTCATCATCCACATGAGCAGCAGCAACAACAGACCGAGCGGCACGAGGTAGATCAAGATCTGCATCAGGATGGACTCCTGGCTGACCTTGGTCTCGACGGTCGGCTTGTTGCCGGCCTGGTCGAGGACGGTGAAGATCTCGTCCGTCGAGCTGGCCGGGAACTGCGTGATCAGGCGGTTGCTGCCCTCGAAGGTGGTGCCGTCGGTGAGGGTGAGTCGGAGACGCTGCTCCTTGTCCTCGATCGTGGCTTCCTTGACCTTGCCGTCCCGAACCTGTTGGAGCGCTTGAGACGTTTTCACGGGGTGGTAACCCCGCGAGTCGTCAAAGAGGACGGTGAAGACGAAGTAGAGCAGCAACACCGCAGCGATCCACAGCAGCGGGTTGCGAAGCAGGCGCTTGCGGTCCATGCACTTACGGCCGGGGGCGGCCTCGACCCTCCCTGACTTGCGCGTCGGGCAGTGGAAGACCCACATACCGCGTCCTACCAGCCTACCGCTCGCTGGCTGGGTACTGAGCAACCAACGGGCGGGGACGATCCGTGGTTCCCACGGGTGACCCCCACCACGCATGTTCACGCAGTTTGGTTCATCCGGAACAAATACGGCCGTCCAGTCGAGTGACGCAGGTCACGCCATCTCATTACGTTTGCGGGTCACATGTCATCCTCATTCATCCCCCGAGTGTTCTCCCGCCACTCGAAAGAGTGAACACGTGACCGAAGGTAAGTAACTGTATGTCAGCACGTCATACGTCTCCCGGATTGTTCCGGCGGGTGGCCCTTCCCGTGGCCGCCCTGCTCGGGGTGGTCGCGGCGGCGGGCGTCACGGTCGTGGCACTGCGTGCCACCAGCGGTGCCGACTGCTCCGGCGCACTGCCGTTGAAGATCGCCGTCACCCCAGCCGCCCTGGATGTGGTGAACGCGGCGGCGCAGGACTACCAGCGATCACAACCGGTCGTGCGCGGCCGGTGCGTCCAGGTCCAGGTCGAGTCGCGCAACGCGGCCGACGTGGCGAACGAGCTCCCCACCGCGCAGATCAACCCCCACTCCCTGTGGATCCCGGACTCCTCGATGTGGGCCGCCGAGGCCCAGCGCCAGGCCGCCGAGACCGGCCCGGAGGCCCCGAAGCTCGACATCAAGCCCTCGCTGGCGTCGAGCCCGCTGGTGATGGCGGGCTCCGAGCAGGCGATGTCCAAGATCGGCTTCCCGGTCACCCCCGTCTCGTGGGCCAAGGTCGTGGACCCGAAGGTCCAGATCTCCATGAGCGACCCGACGATGACGTCCGAGGGCCTCGCCTCGCTGTTCGTGATCCGCACTCTGCTGGGCAACCCTGACGGAACGCCCAAGCCTGAGCTCGTCGGCACCCTCCTGCGCGTGGGCCGCAGCGCCGTTCCGTCGGTCCGCGACTCGTTCGGCAAGGTCGTCACCGACGCGGAGAAGGCACCGCTCTTCGCCGCGACCGAACAGTCGGTGGTCGCCAACAACCGCTCGGCGAAGGACAACGCCGTCCTGGCCGCGCCGCCCAAGGAGGGCACGCTCTCGTTCGACTACCCCCTGGTCCGGGTCTCCCGCCCGAACGAGACCGAGGGCATCGGCGAGGCGGCGGCCGAGTTCGAGAAGGTCCTCCGCTCCGGCGACACCTCCAAGCGCTTCGGCGAGGCCGGCTTCCGCACGGTGAGCGGCGCCGCCCCCGCGAAGTGGAGCACCGACGTGGAGGGCGTGCAGGCGGGCGACGTCAAGCTGATCGAGACCCCGAACGCCGACCAGGTCTCCGAACTGCTGCGCACGTGGGGCGCCATCAGCCTCGACATGCGCATGCTGACGGTCATCGACGTCTCCGGCTCGATGATCGAGAAGAGCGGCAACGGCAAGACCCGCGTGGAAGCCGCCACCGAGGCGTCCATGACGGCTCTCTCGATGCTCCCGGACACCACGGCGATCGGCCTCTGGGCGTTCTCCACCGACAAGAAGCCGCCGAACGACTGGATCGAACTGGTCCCGATCGGCCCGCTGGGCGAACCCCTCGCAGGCGTGACCCGCCGCAAGCGCCTGGAGGCGGGCGCCTCCCAGCTGCCGGGCCTCGTAGGCGGCGGCACGGCCCTGAACGACACGACACTGGCGGCCTACCGCCACGTCCTGAAGGGCTACGACCCGTCGAAGGTCAACTCGGTCGTCCTGATGACCGACGGCCGCAACGACGACATCTCGTCGATCGACACCAACGCGCTGATCGAGACCTTGAAGCGGGAGTCCGACCCCGCAAAGCCCGTTCCGGTCATCATGGTGGGCCTCGGCGACGAGGTGGACATGGACGCGCTCCGCGCGATCTCCGCCGCCACAGGTGGCAAGGCGTACCAGGCACCCAACCCGGAGGACATCCGCGCCGTGCTGCTGGACGCCGTGTCGCAGCGGCGGTGCCGTCCGAACTGCTGATTCCTTCGTTCCGCGACGCGCCGGGCTTCCTTCGGGAGGCCCGGCGTTGTCGTTGGTGGGCCCGGCCGGAAGGCGACCAGCCCACGCAGGCGACTCCTCCGCTGGAACCGGCGCCGGCCACCGCCAGCCGACCCGCGCGGTGCCAACCAGCGCCCGCCCTCGCGTGGTGACCACGGCCACCACCCCCACCAACGCGAAACGGGGGCGCAGCCGACCGGCAACGCCCCCGCCTCACGCAAGCTCAGTTGGAGTAGACCTTCGGATCCAACGTGCCGATGTACGGCAGATCCCGGTACCGCTCCGCATAATCCAGCCCGTACCCGACGACGAACTCGTTGGGGATGTCGAAGCCGACGTACTTCACCGGCACCTCGACCTTCACCGCGTCGGGCTTGCGCAGCAGCGTGCACACCTGCAGCGACTTGGGCTTGCGCGACTGCAGGTTCTTGAGCAGCCACGACAGGGTCAGTCCCGAGTCGATGATGTCCTCGACGATCACCACGTTGCGGTCGGCGATGTCGCGGTCCAGGTCCTTCAGGATGCGCACCACGCCGGACGACGACGTGGACGACCCGTAGGACGAAACGGCCATGAATTCGAGCTGCACCGGAACGGGCAGCGCGCGGGCAAGGTCGGCCATGAACATCACGGCGCCCTTGAGCACAGTGATCAGCACGAGGTCGGAGTCACCTTCTGGGTGATCAGCCGCGACCTGCTTGGCGAGTTCGGTGACCTTGTCGCTGATCTCCTGCTCGGTGATGAGCACGGATGCGATGTCGCCGTCGTACACGGACAGGTCCCCTCTGCTTAAGACTGTGGTTCCACAACGAGCCTGCCATGCGCGCGCCGCACGACAAAGCCGCCAGGTAGCCAGACACCGCCCTGACCGCGCCATTCACTCACCAGTGAGTCGACGCGGCGCAGATGCGAATCGGACAGTTCAGGCACACCTTCGTCGATCAGCCACGTCCTGACCACTCTGCGTCGCAAAGCCGCGGGCAGTTCGGCGATGTCGTCAACGGCACAGCAGTCGCCGGCGAAGGCTTCCGCGAGAGAGTCGAGTGCGTCACAGTCCTCACGCAACTGAGCGGCCGTGCGTGCCAGTGACGAAGCCACGCCGCCTTGGAGCACGGCTTCG
Organism: Lentzea californiensis; assembly: GCF_024648825.1. Classification (GTDB taxonomy): domain Bacteria; phylum Actinomycetota; class Actinomycetes; order Mycobacteriales; family Pseudonocardiaceae; genus Lentzea; species Lentzea californiensis. Next base: position 1,332,142 of record NZ_JANBBE010000001.1, on the reverse strand, counting down.
AGCAACGGCAAGACCTCGGTCCTCAGCCGCACACGCGTGAACGACGGGTCGGCGTTGTGCGGGTCGTCCCACACCTCGATGCCCTGCTCCGCGCACGCCGCACGGGTGGTGGCGCGCGACACGCCGAGCAGTGGACGGCCCCACGGCGCGTCGAACGCGCGCATGCCGGCGATCGACCGCGGGCCGGACCCGCGGCCCAGGCCCAGCAGCACGGTCTCCGCCTGGTCGTCCAGGGTGTGGCCCAGCAGCACGACGCCGGACGACGGCTTCAGGGCCGCGTAGCGGGCTTTGCGGGCCGCGGCCTCGGGGCCGCCGCCACCCTCGACGAACACCGGCTCCACGCGCGCCACGAGACCGAGCTCGGAACACTGCTGAGCCGCCCGAAGCGCCACGTCTCCCGAGCCCGGCTGCAGCTGGTGGTCCACGACGACGGCCGACGCGCCGGGCGCCAGTCGTGCCGCGGCGGCGGCCAGCGCGAGCGAGTCCGCGCCGCCGGAGACCGCGACCGTCACGTGCTCAGGCTGCACCTCGTCGAGGAAACGGCGGACCGCCGTGCGGATCTCGGCGACCGGTCCGTTCACGGTGACACGCGGCGCAGCCAGCTCATGGGCTCGGCGATCTCGGCGCGGGTCGGCAGCGTGTCGGCGGAGGTCCAGATCGTGTTGAAGCCGTCCATGCCGACGCGTTCCACCACGTACTCGGTGAACTCGGCGCCCTCCTCGTACTGGCGCACCTTCGCCTCGACGCCGAGCACCGTGCGCAGGATCCGGTCGAGCAGGCCGCCGCCCTTGCGCCGCGCGCTGAAGCGGGTGCGGATGGTCGACACGGACGGCACGACGGTGGGACCGACCGCGTCCATCACGTGGTCGGCGTGGCCTTCGAGCAAAGTGGACAGTGCGATCAGGCGGTCCAGCACGGCCTTCTGCTGCGGCGACTGGATGAGCTCGATCAGCCCCATCGGGCCGTCGCCGGCGCGCAGCTTGTGCCGGAAGTCGCGGATCACGTCGGTCAGCGGCGCGCGTTCTTCGTCCATTGAGGACAACAGCGCCGTGACCTGGTCGGAGAAGTACCTGCGCAGCCACGGCACGCCGGTGAACTGCAGCCGGTGCGTGCACTCGTGCAGGCACACCCACATGCGGAAGTCGTCGTCCGGCACGTCCAGGGCCTGTTGCGCGCCAACGATGTTCGGCGCGACGAGCAGCAACCGCCCGGCGAGCTGGTCGTCGAGGCCGAACGGGTCGTACTGGCCCAGCACCCGTGACGACAGGAACGCCAGCACGACGCCCGCCTGCACACCGGCCGTACTGGCGAGGATGCCCGCCATCGGACCTGTCTGGCGCGGCATCGCGGGCGCTGTCAGCCCGGCCAGGCCCTGCGCGGCGGCCGCGACCCACGCGGGCCTGTCCACGACCTCGCCCGGCAGCAGCGGCAGTCCCTGACCGAGCCCGGTCAGCTCGCGGACGTGCACCTCAGCCTGGGGGGCGAGTTCACGAAGTCTGCCTACGACGTGGTCGGCCTCGTCCTTGCCGATCACGGGGCCCGGCCGGACGAGCCGCGTGGCGGTCGAAACCGCCAGCTCCCAGTCCACCGGGCCGAGTTCTGCCTCCGTCGCGCCGTTCACGCTTCCGACGCTACCTGCGCACGGCCCGCTACCGAAGTGCGGGCTGGTGCGCTGGGCTTAATTCCGGTGGTGAGATGTACGTGGTCGGCCTCCCCCGTTGAACTCGGCGAGTTCGGTCTCGAAGTCGGCGCACACCGCCCTCATGATCTCCTCCAGCCGGGCTAGATGCCGGTCGCTGAACACCTTGTGCCAATACTTCGTCACGAAAACCAAGTGCGCGTGCAGGGCGGAAACACGGTGTCCGCCGGTGCGGATTTCCCGCGAGGTGAGTCATGAAGCCGACCGAATAGGCTGGTGTTGTGCAGCTTCGATACAACTATCGCGTCTACCCGACGCCTGGTCAGCGTGACGCGCTGGCGCGGGCGTTCGGGTGCGCGCGTGTGGTGTTCAACGACGCGTTGCACGCCCGCCGGGCAGCCCACGTGAACGGCGACCCGTACCTGTCGGACGGCGAGTTGTCCAAGCGGGTCATCACTCGCGCCAAGACCACGCCGGAACGGATGTGGCTGGGCGAGGTGTCGGCGGTGGTGTTGCAGCAGGCCCTCGCGGACCTCAACACCGCGTACCGCAACTTCTTCTCCTCGGTCACCGGCAAACGCAAAGGCCGCAAGGTCGCCCCGCCCCGGTTCCGGTCCCGCAAGGACAACCGGCAGGCCATCCGGTTCACCCGCAACGCCCGGTTCACGGTTCTGGGCAACGACCGGTTGCGGCTGCCGAAGATCGGCGACCTCGACGTGCGCTGGTCGCGTGACCTTCCCGCCGAACCGTCCTCGGTGACCATCTTGAAGGACGCGGCAGGCCGGTACTTCGCCTCGTTCGTCGTCACGACCGAGAAGGATCAGACACTGCCGGCGGCGGAGTCTCAGATCGGTATCGACTTGGGCCTGACGCATTTCGCGGTGCTCTCGGACGGCACGAAGGTGGCCGCGCCGAGGTTCCTGCGCCAGGCGGCGCGCAGGCTACGGCGATTGCAGAAGTCGCTGAGTCGCAAGGCCAAGGGCTCGAACAGGCGCAGGAAAGCCGTGGCGAAGCTAGCCCGTGCTCATGCGCGGGTGGCTGACACCCGGCGGGACTGGCAGCACAAGCTGTCCACGGCGATCATCCGCGACAACCAAGCGGTGTACGTCGAGGACCTCTGTGTCGTCGGTCTCGGCCGGACCCGGCTCGCGAAGTCCGTGCACGACGCCGGATGGGCCGGTTTCACCGGCATGCTGGAGTACAAGGCGGCCCGATACGGGCGGACCTTCGGCCGGATCGGCCGGTGGTTCCCGTCCACCCGGATGTGCTCGGCCTGCGGGTATGTCAACGACAAGATGCCGTTGAACGTCCGGGTGTGGACTTGCCTGTGCGGCAGCGTCCACGACCGGGACATCAACGCCGCCATCAACATCCTCGCCGCAGGACGTGCGGAGAGCCTAAGCGACCGTGGAGTGCAGGTAAGACCAGCACCCGTGCTGGCACCGCGCCGTGAAACGGGAATCCACCCAGACGCCGCGCTATCCACGCGCGGCGTGGAGGGAATCCCCGCCCTTTAGGGCGAGGAGAACGTCAAGAACAGCCACAACCCCGCAACGCGGCGGCCAGCACGTCCAGCGCGGGCCGCACCTCGGTCTCCGGGTTGCGGTTGCTCGCGGACATGAACGAGAACACGAGCACGCGTCCGTCCACGTCGACGACCACGCCGGCGAGCGCGTTGACGCCGGTGAGCGTGCCCGTCTTGGCCCGCACCCAGCCCTTGCCCGGCGCCGCCGTGCCGCCGTAGCGACCGGCGAGGGTGCCGCTGCCGCCCGCGACCGGCAACGCCGTCAGCAACGGCCGCAGCTTCGCGGTGCGCGCGTCGTCCAGCGTGGGCTTGGCGGCCGCGGTGAGCACGTCCGTGAGCAGCTTGGCCGGGATCTTGTTCGACGCGGACAGCCCGCTGCCGTCCACGAAGTTCGCCGCGGTGAGGTCGAACCCGTTCTTGGTCAGCACGTCCCGCACGGCCTTCACGCCGCCCGCGAACGACGGCTCGTTGCCCGTCTTGATCGCGATCTCGCGCGCGATCGCCTCGGTCAGCACGTTGTCCGAGATCTGCATCATGTTGTCGACGAGCTGCTCGATCGACGCCGACTTGATCTCACCGAGCACCTGCGCGCCCGCCGGAGCCGCGCCCGCCGTGGCGCCGGAGGCCCCGACGCGCTGCGCGAACGCGTCCGCCGCCGCCTGGCCCGGGCTGCCGGTGCGCGCACCGTTGACGTTGGTCTGGTCGATCCGGCCGCCGTCGAGCATGAAGGGCACGATCGGCGCGACCGAGCCGCCCGCGATGTCCACGGACTCCCACTGCGGCCCGAGCGGCTCGCCCGCGTACCGGCTGAGGTCGAACTGGACCTTGGTGACCGGGCCCTTGGCCTTGACCTGGCCGACCAGGTCGTCGAGCGTCGCGGCGCCGGGGTAGACCGACTTGCCGGGCGCGCCGGAGATCGTGGGGTCGCCGCCGCCGACGATGACGACGGTGCCGGGCTCCGCGCCCTGGACGACCTTGGTGGACAGCTGGTCGGTCTTCTCCAGGCTCAGCAGCGCCGCGGCGGCCGTGAGGATCTTGAGGCTCGACGCCGGGGTGGCGGCCGTGGTGTCGCCCTGCTGCCACAGCGCGCTGCCGCTGGCGGGGTCGATGACGCTACCGGTGAGCGTGCCCAGCGCGCTGTTGCCCGCGGGTCCGGTCAGCGCCTGCTTCACGCCGGCGGCAGTCGGTGCCGGTGCACCCGCGGTGACGGCCTTGACCAGCGGCTGGACGTTCGCCGGCGCGGCCGGTGGCCTGGTCTCGATCGCCTTCGTGCCGCCGAACTCCTTCACCGCGTAGACCGTGGCGCCGGCCAGGGCCGCGACGACGAGCAGGCTCAGCACCGCGATCAGCGGCTTGCGGCTCTTCTTCGGCTCCTCGGCCAGGCGGTCCTCGGGCTCTTCCTCGTAGCCGGTGACGGGGAGGTCCCGGGACTCCTGGCGCGGAGGCGGCACCGGGCGGGCCGGCTCGACGCGCTTCGGTTCCTGACGCGGCTCTTGACGCTGCGGCTCTTGGCGCGGCTGTTCCTGGCGCGGGGGCGCCTGGCCCTGGAGCTGGTCGACGCGCCTGGTCGGCTCGGGACGCGGCTGCTGGTGCTGCTGCCGTTCCGGCTTGACCTGCTGGTCGAACCACGACTGTTCCAGGTGCGGCAGCTGGTCGACGCGCGCCGTCTTGCCGGGCGGCACCGAGAGCTCCGTGGTCCTCTGCTCCGGCCTCGGCACGACGCGGGTCTGGTCCTTCTTCGCCTCGACGCGCATCGGCACGGCCCGGGGTTGGCCGACTTCTGGACCAATCGTCCCGTGAGACTTCCCACCGGCGATGTCACCGGAATGCCCGCCGGAACCGCCGGAACCGGCCGTTGGCACACCTGGCGTCGCGTGGCCCGGACCGGTCGCGTTCGGACGGGAACGAACCGGCGACGAGCGCAGCGGCTCCTGAGTGGACGGTGCCGAGAGCACCGCGGCGAGCGGCAGGCGCATCGTCGGCTGGTCCACGGACGGGCGGTTGACCTGCACCGTTGACTGTGCAGCGGCAGCGACCGACTCGGCGTCGTCGTCCTCGGTCGGCCACTGGGGGTCGTCCGGCAAGAGAGCCTCCGTCAGCTCGGTACGGGCAATCTCACACCCACCAACCGCCGCTCCGATGAGGGTTGACAAGGCGTCGTGGTCCACACTAGTGGGCGTCACGAATGGGCTACATGAGCGAGGACCAGTGGAGTTCGACGTCCTGATCGAGATCCCCAAGGGCGTGCGCAACAAGTACGAGGTGGACCACAAGAGTGGCCGCATCCGCCTCGACCGCACGTTGTTCACGTCGACGCAGTACCCGGCTGACTACGGGTTCATCGAGAACACCCTGGGTGAGGACGGCGACCCGCTGGACGCCCTCGTCCTCGTCCAGGAACCGACGTTCCCCGGCTGCCTGATCGCGGCCCGCGCGATCGGCATGTTCCGCATGACCGACGAGAAGGGCGGCGACGACAAGGTTCTGTGCGTCCCGGCCTTCGACCCGCGGCACGAGCACCTGCGCGACATCCACCACCTGGCGGAGTTCGACCGCCTGGAGATCCAGCACTTCTTCGAGGTCTACAAGGACCTGGAGCCCGGCAAGAGCGTCGAGGGCGCGAGCTGGGTGGGCCGCACCGAGGCCGAGGCCGAGGTCAAGCGCTCCTACCAGCGTCTCAAGGACGCCGAGGCGCGCGGCGAAACGCTGCACTGAGAACTGACGGGAAAGAGGGGGCCGCACGCAGCGGCCCCCTCTTTCCGGTTTCCAGCTCTAGACCGCGATGGACTCCGCGTCCGCCACGCGCTCCAGGCCGGACCTGGTCGACAGCGGCTTCTCGCGCAGGAACCACACGAGGACGAACGCCACGATCATCACGATGCCGCCGGTCAGGAAGACCGTGTCGATCGCGCTGGAGAACCCGTCGAGGAACGGCTTGGCCAGCACCGGGTCGAGGCCGTTGAGGAACTCGGTGTTGTTGATGTCCACACCGGCCCCGCCCTGCAGCATCTTCGCGAACTCGGGGTTCTGCGCCAGCGCGGCCTTGAACGCGTCGGTCTGCAACGCGGTCTGCAGCCCGGAGGCGATCTTGTCGCCGACCGTGGTGAACAGGATCGACAGGAACACCGCGGTACCGACGGTGCCGCCGATCTGGCGGAAGAACGTCGCCGAAGCGGTCGCCACGCCCATGTCACGCGGCTCGGCGTCGTTCTGGATCGCCAGCAGCAGCGTCTGCATGCACTGGCCGAGGCCCGCGCCCATGATGAACATGTAGCCCATGACCAGCCAGCTCGGCGTGTCCGTGCCGATGGTGCTGAGCAGGAACAGCGCGATCGTCATCAGCCCGGCGCCGATGATCGGGAAGATCCTGTAGCGCCCGGTCTTCGACGTGACCTTGCCGGCGATCGCGGTGGCCGACATGATGCCGAACGTCATCGGCAGCAGCATCAGGCCGGCCGTGGTCGGCGTGACGCCCTTGACGATCTGCAGGTACAGCGGGATGGAGACCATGCCGCCGAACATGCCGATGCCGAGCACGAAGTTGATCGTGTTGCCGAGCGAGAACGTGTGGTTGCGGAACATCCGCATCGGCAGCATCGCCTCGTCGCCCATGCGGTTCTCCACCCACACGAACGCCACCAGGCCGAGCACACCGATCACGTACATGGCGATCGACGTCGTCGACGCCCAGCCCCACTCACGGCCCTGTTCGGCCACGATCAGCAGCGGCACCAGGCCGACGGTCAGCGCGATGGCGCCACCGAAGTCGATGCGGTGGTTGACCCGCTGGTGCGGGATGTTCAGCACGCGGGCGACGACGAACAGCGCGAGCAGCGCGATCGGGACGTTCACGAGGAACACCCAGCGCCAGCCGGTGACACCGAGGAACGAGTTCAGACCGGCGAACACGCCGCCGATGACCGGCCCGAGCACGCTGGCCGAACCGAACACGGCCATGAAGTAGGCGGAGTACTTGCTGCGCTCCCGCGGCGAGATGATGTCCGCCATGATCGCGAAGGCCAGCGACATCAGACCGCCGGCGCCCAGGCCCTGCACGGCGCGGAACGCGGCCAGCTCGTACATCGAGGTCGCGATTCCCGCGAGCAGCGAGCCGAGCAGGAACAGCGAGATCGCCGCGAGGTACATCGGCTTGCGCCCGTAGATGTCCGACAGCTTGCCGTACAACGGGGTCGTGATGGTCGCGGTGATCAGGTAGGCGGTGGTCGCCCACGCCTGCAGCGTCTGTCCGTGCAGCTGGTCGGCGATGGTCTTCATGGCGCTGGCGACGATCATCTGGTCCAGCGCCGCGAGGAACATGCCCAGCAGCAGACCGGACAGGATCGTCATGATCTGGCGATGCGTCAGGGAAACCCCTGGCGTGGGTGTCGCATCGGTTGTCGTTGACATCTCTAGTCTTCCCCTCCTGCGCGGGTCCCCGTCCCGCGTTCGGTCATGTACGCCGGAACCGTGCGCTCGTAGTCGTGGACGAAGCGCTCGAACAGTTCCGCGAAAACTTTGAAGTCCTCATCCGGCCACTCCGCGAACATCCGCTCGATGGCCTCGTTGCGCTGCCGGCGCCGGTTCCTGATGAGCGTGCGTCCCGCTTCTGTCACCGCGAGAACACTGGCTCGACCGTCGGCCGGGTCAGCGCGCCTCTCCACGAGACCGTCCTTGACCAGCCCGGCTACCTGCCTGCTGACGGTGGACGGGTCGGAGAGCACCGCCTCCGCGAGCGCACTCGAGCGGCACTCTCCGAGACCGGAGAGCGTCGCGAGAAGCACGAAGGCGGACTTGTCCATGCCCTGCTTGGCCATCTGGTGGGCGACCTGGGCGTGCATCTTGTTCAGCCGCACCATCGCCATGCCGACCCGGTCCGCGAGCTCGTGCTCGGGATCGACACCGATGTCGACGCCTGTGCACCTGCCCGGATCCACCATCTGACACCTCGTTGCTTGTAGCACCCAACTAGTTGCTCGGTACAAGCATCCATCCCGGTCCACCGAAACGCAAGTGAGTTCCGAGTCTCACTCCACAGTGGAGTGATACGGATGCGCCAAGTAGTTGTTACCGACGGGTAGCCGCTGGGGTTACTCGTCGGTAGCATCGCTCTCATGAGCCAAGACGTGTCGTTCGTCGCCGATGCCATGAAGCAGGCCGTGCCCTACGTGAAGACCACGGGCATCGACTTCGAGGAGGTCTCCGCCAGCCGCGTCGTCGCGTCGCTGCCCGACACCCCGACGCTGCACAACCACATCGGCGGGCCCCACGCCGCCATGATGTTCGGCCTCGGCGAGTCCGCGTCCGGTGCCGTCGTGATGGCCGCGTTCGCCGCGCACCTCGGCAAGGCCACCCCGCTGGCCGTCCGCGCGGACATCGCCTACAAGAAGATCGCGATGGGCCCGATGCGCGCGGAGGCCGTGCTGGGACGCTCCGCGGACGAGGTGCTGGCCGAGCTGGAGTCCGGCACGCGGCCCGAGTTCCCCGTCACGATCACGATCACCAACGCCGAGGGCGTGACCACCGGTGAGATGACCGTCGTCTGGACGCTGAAGCCCGCGCGCTGAACTGGGCATCTCCGTATTTCAGTTCGGAATCCCGGTGAACCGATCCGATCCAAATACGTAACCTTGGCCACACAGCTCCGGGCAGGCAGTATTCCGGGCTATGTCGGGGTGGAGAAGTGTGGGCGGAGTCGTGCTGGTCCTGCTCACCGCAGGATGTGCCGCTCAGGTGCAGTCGAGGCCGGTCGCCGTGGAGAAACCGGCCGAGGACGCGCCGGTGACGGCGTCGTCCTCGTCGTCCGTGGCGATCCCGCCCGCCCAACTGGGCATCAGCGTGGCCTCGATCGTCGACGGCCGTTCCGTGATGCTCTCCGACGGGTCGAAAGCCGAGGTCAGCGGCCTCGCTCAGCCTGGACCGTGCTGGGCTGAGGCCGCCGGCAACTTCGCCAAGGCGATGCTGCTGAACCAGCAGGTGCGCTACGACCGCACGACCGGCGCGCTCAGCCTCTCGGACGGCACGGACTACGCGTTGCTCGCGCTGGGCAACGGCGCCGGGCGCACCGCGGGCGCACCGACACCGGGGCAGAAGGAAGCCGAAGGGGCCGCCCAGCGCGTTCCGATGGGCCTCTGGGGAGCGCCGTGCGGCGGCAAGGACGCCCTGGAGACCTCCACTCCCCCGCCTCCGCCGCCACCGCCCGCCCCGACCACGACGACGAAGCCGCCCGCGCCGCCCAAGCCGAAGCCCGTCTTCTACGCGAGCTGCGACGAGGCACGCCGGGCAGGCGCGGCACCGCTCTACTGGGGCCAGCCGGGCTACCGCATCGAGCTCGACGAGAACCGCAACGGCATCGCCTGCGAGTCCCGGTACCGCTGACCCGCGGGCAATAACCTGAGCGGCATGAAGCTGGACAGCGCTGCCGTCGACTACACACCGGGCGAGGCCGGGGCCATCGCGAAGCGGGCGGAGGAGCGGGGTTACGACGGGTTCTGGCTCGCCGAGACCAAGCACGACCCGTTCCTCGCGCTAGCCGGTGCCGCCGCGGCGACCGAGCGGATCGAGCTCGGCACGGCGATCGCGGTGGCGTTCGCACGCAACCCGATGACCGTCGCGACCACGGCGAACGACCTCCGGCTGCTGTCGGAGGGCCGGTTCAACCTCGGGCTGGGCTCGCAGGTGGAAGCCCACATCACCAAGCGCTTCTCCATGCCCTGGAGCAAGCCCGCCGCGCGCATGCGCGAGTTCGTGCTGGCGATCCGCGCGATCTGGCACGCCTGGGAGACCGGCGAGCGGCCGGCGTTCCGCGGCGAGTTCTACAAGCACACGCTGATGACGCCGTTCTTCGACCCCGGCCCGAACCCGCACGGCACCGCGCCGATCTACCTCGCGGGCGTCGGCGGGCTGATGACCGAGGTCGCGGGCGAGGTCGCCGACGGCTTCCTGTGCCACAACTTCACGACCGAGCGGTACCTGCGCGAGGTCACGCTGCCCGCGCTCGAACGCGGCCGCGCGAAGGCCGGCAAGACGCTGGAGGGCTTCGAGATCAGCGGCCCGGTGTTCGCCGCGACGAACGAGCAGGAGATCGCGGACGTCAAGCGGCAGATCGCGTTCTACGGATCGACGCCCGCGTACCGGCCGGTGCTGGACCTGCACGGCTGGGGCGCGCTGCACGAGGAGCTGCACCGCATGTCACGGCGGCAGCAGTGGGCGGAGATGAGCGAGCTGGTCACGGACGAGGTGCTGGCCGAGTTCTGCGTCCTCGGCACACCCGACACCGTCACGGCCGCACTGCTGGACCGTTACGGCGACGTCGTCACCAGGGTGTCTCCGTCGAGCGCGGTGCTTCAGCGCCCGGAGAAGTGACTGAGCCCGGCACGGGCCAGCTCGGCGTGGAACGCGTCGAGCTCGGCGCGCACCCGCGCGACGCCCCTCTTGCGGATCCACCGGCGTCTGCCGAAGTTGGCCGCGGTCAGGGCGAAGGGCAGTGCCAGCAGGGTCAGGGCCAGCATCATGATCATTCCGTCTCCTCAAGGGTTGCGAACTAGCAACGACCAATCGAGACATCGCTTACGGTACCGGCTCGAACGCCACCCAGGTGGAGCAAAGTCACCGACAGCAAGGCAATTCTTGACTAATTTTGTTTTCGGTGTGACGCTGGGGCCATGTTCGAAGTGGCGGTGATCGAGGATCCTTCCGCGGCCGAGGTGTCGCTGGACCCGGTGCGGGCGCGTCTGCTCGCGGAGCTGGTGGAGCCCGGATCGGCGACGATGCTCGCCGCGAAGGTCGGGCTGCCCAGGCAGAAGGTGAACTACCACCTGCGCACGCTGGAGCAGCACGGCCTGGTGGAGCTCGTCGAGGAACGGCGCAAGGGCAACGTGAACGAGCGCCTCATGCAGGCGACCGCCGCGTCCTACGTCATCTCGCCGACGGCGCTCGCGGCCGTGCAGCCGGACCCGGCGAAGGCACCCGATCGGTTGTCCGCGCGGTGGCTGCTGGCGGTCTCGGCCAGGCTGGTGCGCGACGTCGGCACGTTGCTCACGGGCGCGACCAAGGCGAAGAAGCGGCTCGCGACCTTCGCGCTGGACGGCGAGGTCAGATTCGCCACGGCGGCGGACCGCGCGGCGTTCGCCGAGGAGCTCGCCGGGTTCATGACGCAGCTGGTCGCCAAGTACCACGACGAACAGGCAGAAGGAGGGCGGCCGCACCGGGTGGTCGTCGCCCTGCACCCGAGCGTGATCGCCAAGGAGGAAGAGTCGTGACGCACGAGTTCGAGATCAACAAGGAAGTCGAGGTCGACGGAACTCCCGAGCAGGTCTGGGAGGCCATCGCGACCGGGCCGGGCATCGACTCGTGGTTCATGGGCCCGCACACCGTCGACGGGCGCCTGGGCGGCCGCATGTCGCTCGACCTGGGCTTCTTCCAGGAGTCCTCGACGATCACCGCGTGGGAACCCGGCAAGCGCCTCGCCTACGAGAGCGACAAGGGCGAGGACGGCACGTTCCACGCGATGGAGTACCTGATCGAGAGCCGTGAGCAGGGCTCGACCGTGCTCCGGTTCGTGCACAGCGGCATCCTCGCCGACGGCTGGGGCGACGAGTTCGTCGACCAGCAGTCGAAGGGCTGGGACATGTACCTGTTCACGATGACCGAGTACGTGAAGCACTTCGCGGGCAAGCACGGCGTGTACGTGTTCGGCCAGTGGCCGGCGCAGCCGGAAGGGGCCGACAACTGGCCGGTGCTGCTCAAGGCGCTCGGTGTCCCCGAAGGCGCGCAGGTCGGTGACGAGGTCACCCTCGAACCGTTCGGCGTCCACGGCGTCGTCGACTACGTGGTCGAGCACGACGCGCACAACTTCCTCGGCGTGCGCGGCCCGGAGGGCATCTACCGGTTCCACGGCACGAACGCCATCGGCCACCACCTGTTCGGTGACGCGACCGGGCAGGCCGAGAAGTGGCAGGCGTTCCTGGATCAGACCGTCGGCGGGCAGACCTCGTAGACGTAGTCCTCGTGCCCGTACGGCACCAGGTTCCGGTCGCGGCGGATCACCGAGACCCGTCCGCCGCGATCGGTGCAGGACTTCCGGAAACCCTCTTCGGTGTACTCGATCTGGAAGAAGTCGTTGCCGAACGCGTCGGCGTACGCGTTGCACTCGTTGTTGGCCTGGCAGTCCTCGGCGATGGCGAAGTCGAAGCCGATCTCCTTCTTGCCCGCGTCACCCAGTTCGGCGGTGTTCTTCTGGGCCACCGCAAGGCCTTGTTCGTGCGCGTACCTGACGAACGCCTTCATGAACTCCTTGGTGGCGCCGAGGTCGAACGCCCCCTCGGCCCGCGTGTAGGAGTCGAGGTTGTCCGGTTCGACTCCCTTGTAGAAGGACGTCTTACAGTCCTTGATCCACTTCTTCTGGATCTCCAGGATCCTGTTCCGCTTGTCCCCGGTGGAGATGTCGAGGATGCCCTCGGCCCACTCCGGGTCGATTGCGACCTCACCGTCCGCCTTCTTCACCAGCAGGTCGGCGTGGTTCTTGCGCCACCAGTCGAGCCCGCCGTCCATCGAGCCCGGCTGCGTCTGCAACGCGTTGAGGTAGCAGATGTTGTACCGCCGGCCGTCGATGGTCTTGCTGCGGTCGCGCACGACGATCTTGACCGGCACGTCCGGCTGGTAGGCGCCGCCGAGCTGGTAGTCGAGCTGCCCACCGGCCGGCGGCAACTCGCGCGGCGGCAGGTCCGGCTCACTCGAGCAGGAGGCGACCAGCAGGAGCAGGGCGGCCACCACCGCGGTGGTTCTCATGCGCGGCAGTCTGTCAGTCGCGGGGTTGCGCAGGCGTAACAGCACAGCACTCCATTGCTCAGGAATGAGATCCGGCTTCCACCGTCCTAGCAATGTGGTGGACGCGCTGGCGCGCAACACGTTGCCGAACACCGGGCTTTGATTACGCCGTTGGGCGGCCATCACGCCGTTCGTGGCGGGTATGCCCTTCTCATGCGGTGGCTGTTGCTGATCGTCTTGCTGACCGGCTGTTCCGCGCTACCCCTGTCGACCTCCTCCGGTCCACAGGTGGACCGGGTACCGGCCGGCACCCTCGACGCCGCCACCGCGCGCACGTCGCTCGCAGCCCTGCCCGTCGCCGCCCCAGGCCGGACGACCGGGTATGTGCGCGACTGCTCGGACGGCAAGGCGTGCGTGTTCGGCCAGCCGTGGTTCGACACCGACGGCGACGGCTGCGACCAGCGCAGCCAGGTCCTGGCCCGCGACCTGACCGGCGTCGAGCGCAAGCCGGGCCGCTGCGGGGTGCAGGCGGGCACGCTCGACGACCCCTACACGGGCTCGAGCGTCACCGGCGTCTCGAAGATCCAGATCGACCACGTGGTGCCGCTGGCGGAGATGTGGCGCAGCGGCGCTTCGGCGTGGGCGCCCGAACAGCGCCTGGCCGCGGCCAACGACCTGCGCAACCTCGTGGCGGTCTCGAGCAAGGTCAACCAGTCGAAGAGCGACAAGACGCCCGACGAGTGGATGCCGCCCAATGCCGGGTACGCGTGTTCGTACGGGCGGATCTACGTGACGGTGAAAGCCGCTTATGGGTTGTCGGTGGCTCCGGCGGAACGTTCGGCGCTGGAGAGCGCGCTCACCACGTGCGGTTAGAGAAATGCAGAAGGGCCAGGTCAGCAAGTGACCTGGCCCTTCCGTCCCACCGAGCCGCCTATCGGAATCGAACCGATGACCTGCTCATTACGAGTGAGCTGCTCTGGCCGACTGAGCTAAGGCGGCGAGACGAGATAACTATAACCGACCCGCAACCGCGTTACTCACAGGGGTCGGCATCGTTGTATGGACCGTGACCGACGTCACCGCCTCCTAACCACTGGGGAGAGGTTCATGCGCCGTTCGTTGTCCGTGCCGCTGGCCGGGTTGCTGCTCGCGCTCGTCGCGGCGCCCGCGTTCGCGCAGCCTCCGACCACTCCGGTTCCGGGGCCGCACGATCCGAACCAGCCGCCCGCGTCGGCACCGAACGGGCCTCAGCCCCTCGCGCACGCCGTCGGCGATGCCGGTACCGGACTGAGTGTCGTCCGGCTCGGGCCGCAGGGGGTGCCGACGAACACGATCCTGCCTGGGCTCGGTGAGCAGTTGCCGAAGCAGTCGGTGACCGAGTTCGGGCTGGGGCTCGCGAGCGCGCAGGTGAACACCGAGGCGTTCCTGAGCACCGAGCGGGTGGTGACGCAGGCGAATCCGTTCGGGTTCGCGGTGGCGGGCCGGTCGCCGCAGTCGCCGGGGACGTTGGTGCAGACCGCGATTCCGGACAACCCGCGGCCGGCGAACGGCGGGCTGCCGATTCCCGAGACGCCGCTCGCGAAGCTGAGGCTGCTCAACGGCAGCGTGCACGCGCGGTGGGACGAGAAGGTCGGGCCGTGCGTCAGCCCGCTGGCCACGGCGAAGACGTCGCTGGCCGGGCTCGAGGTGCTGAGCGCGTTGCCGGCCGAGGTGCCGTTGCCGGTGAAGACCAGTCTCATCACCATTCCGGACACGTTCGAGGCGAGTTCCGTCGTCAAGCTCGTCGACCTGCCGGGCAGCAGGAACAAGGCGGTCGAGTCGACGTCGACGATGCGCGCGGTCAGCGTCGAACTGGCCGGTGGCATCAGGATCGACGTCGCCAGCCCGCCGACGCTCACGGCCACGGCCACCGGGGACGAGGCGACCTCGAAGATCACCTACACCGCGCCGGTGCTGAAGGTCAGTCAGAACGGCAAGGAGCTCGGCACGCTCGACGCCGCGCACCCCACGCTCGACATCCCGTTGCTGCTGGACCTCGTGGTGATCAAGCTGCAGATCGCGGGGCTCAACGAGAAGAAGGCGGCCTTCACGGGCACCGGGTTCAGCGGGTTCCAGCTCGGGGCCACCGCGCGGATGCTCGACGTGCAGGTGCTGCCGACGGACAAGTTGAAGCTGCCGAACCTGCCGGCGGCGCTCGCGCAGATCTCGCTGGGCGAGCAGATCGTGCGGGCCGCGGCGCCTCAGGGTGGCGTGATCTGCGGGACCTCGCAGCCGCCGCAGACGACCGTGCCGCAGCAGCCCGGCGCGCCGGTGGCGGCACCGCCCAAGGGGGCTCCGCCGCTGGCCTACACGAACGCCGCGTACGAGTCGATCCCGCTGTTCTGGACCGGCACGGCCCTGTTGCTCGCGGGTGTGGTGATCTTCGCGGCACTGCCGGCCAGGCGCAGGTCGCGCGGCTAGCGAACCTTCCGGCCGGGGCTTGTTCCGTCTCGCGGAACGTAGTTCCATGGTCGGCGGACACGGTGTCCTCCGCCGCCAGACCGGAAGGCATCCACCGATGCAGATCAGGCACTCGACCCACCCGGCGCAGTTGCCGGGCTTCGACACGGACGGGCTGCGGCAGCACTACCTGGTCGACGACCTCTTCGCACCGGGCGAGATCAGGACCGTCTACACGCACGAGGACCGCATCGTCCTCGGTGGCGCGAGCCCGTCACCAGGCACTCCGCTGAAGCTCGAGAGCGCTCCCCCGTTGCGGTCGGCGTTCTTCTGCGAACGTCGTGAGCTCGCCGTGCTCGCGATCCGCGGGACCGGGACGATCATCGTGGACGGAACCGAGCACGAGCTCGGTACGCGCGACTGCCTCTACATCGGACGGGGTTCCGTAGACGTCGAGTTCCACGCCTCCGACGAGGACACCCGCTTCTACCTCTTCTCGACGCCGGCGCACGCCTCGTTCCCCACGGCCGTGGCCCGCTACGACGAGGTCGACGTGCTGAACATGGGCGACCAGAGCACCGCGAACGTCCGTGAGATCCGCAAGTTCGTGCACGCCGACGGCATCCGCTCGTCGCAGCTGGTCCTCGGCGTGACGTCGCTGGCACCGGGCAGCGTCTGGAACACCATGCCGCCGCACACCCACGACCGCCGCACCGAGTGCTACCTCTACTTCGACCTGCCGGAGGACCACCGGGTGATCCACCTCTGCGGCGAACCGCAGAACACCCGGAACATCGTGGTGCGCAACGAAGAAGCCGTCATCTCCCCGTCATGGTCCGTCCACAGTGGAGCCGGAACGCACGCGTACACGTTCGTCTGGGCCATGGGCGGCGAGAACCAGGCCTACGACGACATGGACCAGGTCGCCGTGACGGAGCTGCGATGAGCTTCTCCCTGGAAGGCAAGACCGCACTGGTGACCGGTGCCCGCACGGGCATCGGCAGGGCCATCGCCCGCGGCCTGCACGGCGCGGGCGCGCGGCTGGTCCTCGTCGGCCGCGGCGACCTCTCCGACGTGGCGCCCGCGCTCGCCACGGTCTCCGTGGACCTCTCGGAGCCGGAGTCGGTCGAACCCGCGCTGGCACCGGTGCTGGCCGAGCACCGCGTCGACGTCCTGGTCAACAACGCCGGCACCATCCACCGGGGCGCCGCCGTCGACGTGTCGTTGTCCGACTGGCAGCGGATCATGGCGGTCAACCTCGACTCGGCGTTCGAGATCTCGAAGCTCTGCGGCCGTCAGATGATCGCCAACGGCGGCGGCAAGGTCGTGAACATCGCGTCCCTGCTGTCCTTCCAGGGCGGCGTCCTCGTCTCGGCCTACACCGCCTCGAAGCACGCCTTGGTCGGCATGACCAAGCTGCTAGCGAACGAGTGGGCGGCCTCGAACGTGCAGGTCAACGCCATCGCACCGGGCTACATCGAGACGAACAACACCGCTCCCCTGCGCGCGGACGCCGACCGCGAACCCGCGATCAGGACCCGCATCCCGGCGGGTCGCTGGGGCACACCGGAAGACCTGGTGGGCCCGGCGGTGTTCCTCTCGTCCGCCGCGTCCGACTACGTGACCGGACACGTCCTGGTCGTGGACGGGGGCTGGCTGGCGAGATGACCGACACCGCCGTCGAAAAAACGCTCGCCGTGCTGGAGGCCCTGGCCCTGGCAGGCAAGGTCCTCCGTCCACTCGACACGGTGGAGCGAGCACGGCCACACCTGCGCGCGTTGCAGGAATCGACGGACTGCACCGTGCACCTGGCCGTGCTCGTCGGCGACGAACTGGTCTACGTGGACAAGGTCGAGGCCGACAGGCCGTACCGGATGGCGTGCCGTCTGGGCATGTCGCTCCCGGCCCACGGCACCGCCATCGGCAAGGCGGTGCTGACCTCGCTCTCCCCGTCCGAACTGGACGCCTACGTCACCCGCACCGGCCTGCCGGGCCGGACCCCGCACACGATCACCTCGGCTCCCCGCCTGAACGCGCAGCTGACGCGGGTGCGCCGCTCGCGGTTCGCGCTGGACGACGAGGAGAACGAGATGGGCGTCCGTTGCGTGGGCTCCGCGATCCGCGACCACTCGGGCGCGGTGATCGGCGGGCTGTCGGCGTCCTCGCCGGCGATGGAGCACTCGCTGCCGGAGCTGATCGCGCTCGGGCCGCGGGTGCTGCGGGCGGCGGACGAGGTGTCAGCCGCGCTGGGGTGGGTCTGAGTCAGCCGCGGTGCAGCGTCGTCACCATCGCCTCGATGGCGATGCGCGGCTTCACGTTGACCTCGATGGCCTCCCGGCAGGCCAGCACGGCTTCCAGGCGCCGCAGGATCGACTCGGACGACCAGGTGGCGGCGGCGGTCCGGGAGTCCTGGGCACGGTCCGGGTGCATCAGCGCGGCCTCGGAGCCGGTCTTGACCACGAGCGCGTCCCGGTAGAACGCGGCCAGGTCGACGAGGGCCATGTCCAGGGAGTCGCGCTGGGTGCGGGTGGCCCGCGACTTCTGCCGCTTCTCCAGGTCCTTCAACGCGCCCTTGGCGCCGCGGGAGGCGGCGGCGGTGCCCTTGCCCGTGCCGCCCGCGCCCATCGCGGTCTCCAGGGCCTCCCGCTCGGACTCGTTGCGCGACTCGTTGGCGGTGGAGGCGTCTTCCTCCGCGGCCTTGATCAGTTCGTCGGCGCAGGTGAAGACGTCGGCGGGCTTGCGCAGCGCCAGCGGGATCCGCAGCACGGCCTCGCGCCGGGACCTCGTCTGCTCGTCCGAGGCCAGCCTGCGGGCCCGTCCCACGTGCCCGCCACAGACCGCGGCCGCCCACTGCGCCATCTCCGGCGACACGCCGTCGACGGCCTCCAGGGCCGAGGCGATGGCGGCGGGCCGCGGCGATCCCAGCGACACGAGCCGGCAGCGGGAGCGGATGGTGACCGACACGTCGTCCGGGTGGTCGGACGGCGCGCACAGCAGGAACACGGTGCGCGCCGGCGGCTCCTCGACGGCCTTGAGCAGCGCGTTGGCCGCGCCCTCGGTGAGCCGGTCGGCGTCCTCGATGATCACGACCTGCCACCGTCCCGACGTGGGACGGCGAGCGGAGATCTGGACCAGGGAGCGCATCTCGGCGACGGAGATCGACAGGCCTTCGGGCGCCACCACGCGCACGTCGGCGTGCGTGCCGTGCAACGTCGTGCGGCAGCCTGAGCATTCACCGCAGCCGGGGCGGTCGTCCGCCACGACGCACTGCAGCGCGCCGGCGAAGGCACGGGCGGTGGACGAACGGCCGGAGCCGGGTGGGCCGGTGAAGAGCCAGGCGTGGGTCATCACGCCTGGTGCGGGGGTGCCGCCCGCGACGATCATGGCCGCCGCCTCCGCGGACGCCGACAGCATCGCCACCGCCTCGGGCTGGCCGACCACCTCGTCCCACACGCTCATGGGTGCAGTCTTCCAGCGACGGGTCAGACCGCGGCCTGGGGGACCGCGCGCTTGCGGCCGGCCATCAGCGGGAGCACGGCGGAACGGACCCGGTCGGACACCTCGTCGGCGTCACCCTCGGCCTCGACCACCACGTAGCGGTCCGGATCGGCGGCGGCCATCTCGCTCAGCAGCCGCTGCACGCGCCAGTGGTGTTCCGGGCCGATGCCCTTGGCGTCGGCGCCGGGGCGGTCGAGCAGGATGGTCAGGTCCGGGCGCAGCCGGCCGGTGGCCCAGTCGACCAGGCCTTCGAGCTCCTGGTGTTCCAGCGAGCTCGTGGCGGTGAAGTGCGCGAGCGGCGAGTCGACGTAGCGCTCCATCACCACGACAGAGCCGTTGTCCAGCGCGGGACGCACCTGCCGTTCGACGACGTCGGCACGAACGGCGGCGGCGACCAGGGCCTGCGCTCGCACGCCTGCCAGTTCGGCGGACGACAGCATCGTGCGCAAGCGGCGTTCGTCGTGTTCGGGGTCGGCGGCCAGCAGCACGTCGAGGCCCTCGGCACGCAACGCGGCGGCCAGACGGCGGGCCTGCACCGACGTGTCCTCACGGGTGTCGCCCTCGACCGCGATCAGCATGCCCTTGGTGTGCCGGCGGCCGCGGATCGCCGCGAACAGCGACGACAGCACCGGCTCCTCACGGCGGTCGTCCATCTGCCGGTACGCGACGAGGCCCAGCACGATCGCGATCACGGCACCGCCGAGCATCACCGGACGGCTCGCGTCGACCTCCATGGGCTGGCCGAAGACGCTGACCTGCCGCTTCTGCAGCAACGTGAGCAGCAGCGGCGCACCGCCCGACGCACCGAACAGCACGACCTTCAGCAACGTCTGGATCAGCGCGACCGTGCGGCCGCGCATGTCGTCCTGGACCTGCGAGCCCACGATCGTGAGACCGGTGAGGAACGCCACGCCCGCGCACGCGCCGACCAGCGCCACCATCAGCAGCGCGATCCACAGGTGCGGGGCCAGCGCGACCAGTGCCAGCGAGATGCCGGCGAGCACGATCGTGACACCGAACAGGCGGTTGTAGGCGAGGCGCTGCGCCAGCCGGGGTGCCGTCGCCATGCCGGCCGCGAGCCCGATGAACACGGCCACGAACAGCAGGCCGAACGTCGAGGCGCCGCCCAGCAGCGACAACGCGTAGTTCTTCGCCGTCCCGATCACGACACCGGCCGCGGCGAACGCGCCGATCATGCCGATGAGCAGGCCCCTGACCAGCGGCGTCCGGCCGGCGAACCGCAGACCCTCGCGCAGCATGGCGACGAAACCGGGCTTGTCCTCGTCTTCCCTCTTGCGGGTCGAGACGACGCGGCCGGAGAGCTCCGGCAGGCGGGTCGCGACCAGGATCGCCGAGGTGAAGTACAGCAGGCCGTTGATCACCACCGCGATCGTCGCGATGTTGAACTCCAGGTTCCCGCCCTGCAGGTTCAGGTACGCGGGGATGCCCGAGATCAGCGAGTAGAGACCGAACCCGCTGATCGTCGAGATGCCGTAGGTCATCACCAGGCCGAGCTGGTTCGCCGACTCCACCTGGTCGGGGCGGCGCAGCAGGTTCGGGACCGCCGACTCCTTGGCCGGGATCCACAGCATCGCGCAGCAGCCGACCAGGAAGTTCGCCACGAAGAGCCAGATCGGGGAGCCGACCAGCGCGATCGAGATGAACAGCGAGCCGCGCAGGACGTCGCAGACCACCATCACCTTGCGGCGGTCGAACTTGTCCGCGAGCACACCACCGATGGGCGCGAAGAGGATGCCGGGCAGCAGCTGCGTCAGCACGACGAGCGGCAGCGCGAACGACTGCCACTCGTAGCTTTTCATCATCGCGGAGACCAGACCGGTCAGCGCGAGCAGTGACAGCCAGTCACCAACGCTGCACAGGTAGGTGACGAGCCAGAGCCTCCGGAACGGCCTGATGGCGAGTACCGATCGAAGCCGGTGAACCGTGGACACGCTGGACTGGGCCTGCCCTGCCTGGCCTGCCTCGGTCGCCGGTGTGTCCGCGTCCTGAATTTCAGTCACCCCTAAGTCGCCACTCCCGTGCGGTCAGCGTAACCGGATGTGGTGATTCAGGATGCCGGACTCACAGCACAGCTAGCTGAAGATCGCTCCGAGAATGCTGACGAGGACCAGGACGAAGAACCCGATGACGACCAGACAGCCGATGAACGCCGCCACGCCGCTCGTCTGCTTGGCGGGCTCCTGTTGCTGCTGTTGTTGTTGCGGCGCAGACATTTGGTTCGTCGGCGCGAACTGCTGGACCGCGTACTGGTGCGCCGGCTGGGGCGCACGCTGCGCCCGGCCGCGCGGCCGTCGCTGCTCCTGCTGCATCTGCGACCAGACGGCCTGCCGCAGTTCCTCGGTCGGCTCAGGAGGTGTCGGCACCGCCACACGTGACCTAAAAGAAAGAGACGTCCACTGTGACATTGGTTGGGGAGCGACGAACTTGTCAGCCGTCACCAGCCCCGCGAGCGGGTCCGGGTACAGCCGGGGAGGCGGCGGGGCCTGAGTCCCGTCGGGTCCGAACTCGTTGATCGGCACCGCCACCCCCTGCTCAGCTCTTGGACTTGGCCGGAGCCTTCTTGGCCGCGGGCTTCTTCGCCGCCGCCGGCTTCTTGGCCGGAGCCTTCTTCTTGACCGGGCCCTTGGCGCGCTTCTCGGCCAGCAACTCGGCCGCGCGCTCGTCGGTGATCGACTCGACGCTGTCGGTCTTGCGCAGCGACGCGTTCGCCTCACCGTCGGTGACGTACGGGCCGAAGCGGCCCTCCTTGATCACCATCGGCTTGCCGGACACCGGGTCGTTGCCCATCTCGCGCAACGGCGGAGCGGCGGCGGCACGGCCGCGCTTCTTCGGCTCGGCGTAGATCTTCAGCGCCTCTTCGAGCGTGACGTCGAAGATCTGGGCCTCGTCGACCAGCGACCGCGAGTCCGTGCCCTTCTTCAGGTACGGGCCGTAGCGGCCGTTCTGCGCGGTGATCTCGGCGCCCGTCTCCGGGTCCTTGCCGACCACGCGCGGCAGCGAGAGCAGCTTCAGCGCGTCGTCCAGCGTCACCGAGTCCAGCGACATCGACTTGAACAGCGAGCCGGTGCGCGGCTTCGGCGCCTTGGCCTTCGACGTCGTGCCGTTCTCCGACGCCTCGGGCAGCACCTCGGTCACGTACGGGCCGAAGCGGCCTTCCTTGGCCACGATCTCGTTGCCCGAGACCGGGTCGGTGCCCAGCGAGCGGCCTTCCTGCGGCGTCGAGAAGAGCTTCTCGGCGATCTCCGCGGACAGCTCGTCCGGCGCCAGGTCGTCCTGGACGTTCGCGCGCTGCGCGGCCCCGTCGACCTCGCGCTCCAGGTACGGCCCGAAGCGGCCGACGCGCACGACGACCGTGCGGCCCTCGGAGTCGCTGAACAGCGGGATCGAGTTGACCTCACGCGGGTCGATGTCCTCGACACCCGTGCCGACCAGCTTCTTCAGGCCGCCGGAACGGCCGATCGAGCCGTCCGGGCCGACGCTGCCGCCGAAGTAGAACCCCGACAGCCAGTTCGTGCGGCCCTGACGACCTGCGGCGATGCCGTCCAGCTCGTCTTCCAGCGCCGCGGTGAAGTCGTAGTCGACCAGGCGGCCGAAGTGCTGCTCCAGCAGCCCGACCACGGCGAACGCGACCCAGGACGGGACCAGCGCCGCGCCCTTCTTCCACACGTAGCCGCGGTCCTGGATGGTGCTGATGATCGACGAGTAGGTGGAGGGGCGGCCGATGCCGAGCTCCTCCATCGTCTTGATCAGCGACGGCTCGGTGTAGCGCGAGGGCGGCGAGGTGGTGTGACCGTCCGCGGACAGCTCCGCGATCGTCAGGTCCTGGTCCTTGACCAGCAGCGGCAGGCGCGACTCCGCGTCGTCCGACTCGCCACCGGCCTCGGCGTCGACGGTCTCGACGTAGGCCTTGAGGAAGCCGGCGAACGTGATCGTGCGGCCGGACGCGGCGAACGTCACGTCCTGGCCCGTCGCGGCGCGGCCCTGGATGCGGATGCTGGTCGTGTTGCCCCGCGCGTCGGACATCTGGGACGCGATCGTGCGCTGCCAGATCATCTCGTAGAGCTTGAACTCGTCCGAGTCGAGCTCGGCGGCCACCTGGCCAGGCGTGCGGAAGACCTCTCCGGCCGGCCTGATCGCCTCGTGGGCCTCCTGCGCGTTCTTGACCTTGCGCGTGTACTGGCGAGGCTGCGGCGAGACGTACTGCGCGCCGTAGAGGTCCGTGGCCTGCGTGCGCGCCGCGTTGATCGCGGTCTCCGACAGCGTCGTGCTGTCGGTACGCATGTAGGTGATGTAGCCGTTCTCGTACAGCTTCTGCGCCGTGCGCATCGTGCGGTCGGCGGAGAACCGCAGCTTGCGGCCCGCCTCCTGCTGCAGCGTCGAGGTCATGAACGGCGCGTACGGCTTGCGCGTGTACGGCTTCTCCTCGACCGAGGAGACCTTGACCGGCGCGTTCTGCAGTCCGGCGGCGATGGCGCGGGCCTGCGCCTCGTCCAGCACGGTGACCTCGGCCTTGCCCGTCAGCTTGCCGTCCGAGCCGAAGTCGCGGCCCGTCGCGAGACGCGTGCCGTCGACGGCCACCAGACGCGCGCCGAACTTGGGCGGCGTGGCCTCCGAACCGGCGTCCATCTGCGCGGAGATGTCCCAGTAGCTCGCGGAGACGAACTTCATCCGCTCGCGTTCGCGCTCGACGACCAGACGCGTCGCCACGGACTGCACGCGGCCTGCCGAGAGCTTCGGCATGACCTTCTTCCACAGGACCGGGCTGACCTCGTAGCCGTAGAGGCGGTCGAGGATGCGCCTGGTCTCCTGCGCGTCGACCAGGTCCTGGTCGAGGTCGCGGGGGTTGGCCGCGGCGGCCTGGATCGCGGACTCGGTGATCTCGTGGAACACCATCCGGCGAACCGGGACCTTCGGCTTCAGCGTCTCCAGCAGGTGCCACGCGATGGCTTCACCCTCGCGGTCACCGTCTGTCGCGAGGTAGAGCTCGTCGACGTCCTTCAACGCCTCCTTGAGCTCGGAGACCAGCGACTTCTTGTCCGCGGAGATCACGTAGAGGGGCTCGAAGTCGTGGTCGACGTCCACGCCGAGCCTGGCCCAGGCCTGACCCTTGTACTTCGCGGGAACGTCAGCGGCACCGCGCGGCAGGTCCCGGATGTGTCCCCTGGAGGACTCCACGACGAAGTTGGCGCCGAGGTACGAGGCGATCTTGCGCGCCTTCGTGGGCGACTCGACGATCACCAGTCGTCGGATGCTGCCCTCGCCTCCGCTGCTCTTCTTCGTCCGTGTCGATCCAGCCACTCGCCGTCCCGCTCTCTTCCAAACCCGGTTCCCAGGCCCGCCAGTGTTGCCCAGCGTCGGCCGAAAAGCACACCAATCGTCATGTCTCCGCGACGCCCGTACGACGAGACAGAGTGACACAACCATGCCGGACGGCCCGCTCAGGCCGCCGGCCAGGTGCTCATCGCCACTCCCTGCGGAGGGCTTCCGACCAGTTCAGCGAGCCGCGCCAGCCTCCTTCGGCCGGTCACCCGCAACGCCGGAGCCCCTACCAGGGTGCACGGAAGTCCGGATGCGAGCAGCGCATTTTGCAACGGTGCGTGTGTCTGCGGTGCGTTGGGGTCCAAACCGAGCAGGTACGCGGACTCCATCCAGCTGCCCGCGACCAGCGCCCAGACGCGCAGCACTGCTCCGTTCAGCTCGAAGTCCGGCGGCACTGTTTTGACAGATCCGTCCAGCCAGCGGGCGGCCAGAGGGGTGAGGTCGGTGCGGAACGGCGTGCGGACGAAGTGCGTGCCTTCCCCGTTGACGCACAGCTCCGTGGTGACGCCGCGCTCGGCGCAGGCCTGCTTGAGAGGACGCAGCCGCCACTCGTCGCGCAGCTCGGTGTACACGCGGGCGGCTGTACCGCGCGCGAAGCTGACGGCCTGACCGGGCCCGCAGAGGAAGCCGGCGAGGTCCGCCTTGGCCGGGGTGCGTGCCTCGGCCGAGAAGAAGGACAGCTGCCCAACCACGGCCAACAGGGTAGAACAGACGTTCGAGTGTGACCAGTGGGACAACTGTTACCGTCCGGCCTCCTGGCCCTTGGACTTGATCTCCGTGCACGGCTGCGACTTGCCCAGGGCGTCGGAGTACTTCGGCCGTTCCTGCAGCTCCTGGAAGGTCGCGCGGAGGTCTTCCGGGCTGGTCACGACGTTGGTGTCGGCCAGCGCCTTCTCGGCACCCTCCAGGAACTGCGCGTTCGGTTCCAAGGCGCGGACGGGCGCCTGCGCGTCGCCGTACGACTTCGCGGACTCAGCGACGAACTTGACCAGCTGTTCGTGCACGTTCTCAAGGTCGTCCTCGGGCGCGCCGAGCTCCTTCAGCTTCTTCTCCGCGCCGGCGAACGCGGTGGCGTTCGCCGTCAGCAGGCCGAGATAGGAGGTCTTGACCGCGGCGAAGTCCGCCGGGTCCTGTTTGCGCAGCTCGAGGCCCGCTTCCAGACCTGGGAGGACACCGCCGCAGAACGCGTCCACCCACTGCCGCTGGGTGTCGGTGATCGGCTTGTCCGCCTCCGAACCGCAGGCGGTCAGCACGGCGGCACCGGTCAGCACAGCGAGCAGGCGTGTCCTCATCTGACCTATTTTGCTCGGGCCGTCGCCTGCCAGTCCGCGCACACCTTGTTCGTGCGGAACGTCTCGGCGTACTTGGGGATCTCCACGATCTGCTTGAACATCATGGCCGCGTTCTCGCGGGCACCACCCCGGCTGCTGGCCATGACCTGCTCGTACCGTTCCGGGAACACGTCATCGGCTGCCAGCGCCCGCAACCGCCCGGACGCGTCGTCGAAGCCGCCCGCCGACTCACGCAGGGACTTGACCAGCCGTTCGTGGGGGTTCTGCACGTCGGAACCCAGTGGGCCGAGTTTCTCCAGATCATCCGCGATCGTGCGATCCGAGACTGCGGCCATCGAGGCCCAGCGCACCACCGCGTCCTTCACGGCGGCCATTCCCTGCGCAGCCTTGCCCTGGATGTCGGCCCGTGCGATCGCCGCGACGCCCATCGGACCGCAGTACGCCTCGAACCAGGCCACCGGATCGGCACCGGGCGCGTCCGCCGTCGTGGTGGTCGTGGGGGCCGGCTGCTGCACCGGAGCAGGCGGCGGCGTGCCACAGGCGGCCAGCGCGGCCATGCTGAACACAGCAACGATCGACAAACGTGCGTACACGGTGAATCCCCCAGGAAACGTCTGACCGGAGCGCCGAACGGTACACGTTCGGGTGATCCGGTCAGACGGGATTTCCGGGCGTCAGGGCGTGGGAGGAGCTGCCTGCAGGCTCTGGCAGTTCGACGCCTTGCGCGCCGCTTCCGCGAGGCCCGTCTCGTCGAACTTCTTCTGCACGTCGGCGCCGGCCTTCTCCAGCTCGCCCGACCTCGCGACCATCTCGGTGAAGGCGGTGACGACCTGGGTCGGGTCCGTCGACGAGTCCAGCTTCGACTTGGTGTCGGCGAGCACGGTCTTGATCTGCCCCATGCCGGCCTGCGCGGCGGTGGCCAGCTCCTTCGACTTCGGGTGCGGGCCGTTCTCCAGGTCCCTGAGGTCCGCGATCGACTTGTCGACCGCGGACACCTTGGACCCGAGCCAGTCCGACAGGCCCGACTTGAGCTTCGACGGGTCGGTCATGTCGATCGGCGGCTCGTCGGCCATGGTCTTCACGGTGCCGTCGACGGTGCCGCAGACCTTGTCCATCCACGCCACGACCTCCGCCTCGCTGGCGGCGGTGGGCGTCGACGAGCCCCCACCGGTGCACGCGGTGACCGCGAGCAGGCAGCTGGTCATGACTGCGATGAGTGTGCGACGCATGGGCCGGAAACTACTCCGAACGGCCTCGCTCAACTCGTCGGCGTGACGTTGAGGCGCTGCATCTCCTGGCACTTCTGCGCCGACTGCGTGGCCTTCTGCAGCTCGGGGACGTCCTTGAGGTCGCGCAGCGGGTCGGCGAGCTCGGCGAGCTTCGCGATGGCCTCTCCGGCGGCCTGGAGGCCTCCGGTGGCGTTGTTGGCGTCCGCCTGCTCGACCTTGACCTTGGCGTCGGCGAACACGGTGCCGAGGGAGGTGAACGCCTCGCTCATCTTGGTGACGGCCTGCTCACCGCCCTCCACGGGCGACGGGCCGACGTTCTTCAGGCCCTCCGCCGACTTCGCGAAGGCGTCGGCGAGCTGGCCCATGTACGCGGCCATCTCGGCCTTGAGCTTGGCGGAGTCGCCGGCGTCGAGCTTGGGGGCCGTCTTCTCGATCTTGGCGAACTCGGACGCCGCGCTGCACACCTTGTCCATGTAGGCGACGGCCTGGGGGTTGGCCGCGTCACTGGTGGGTGTCGGGGAAGTGCCGGAGTTGCCGCCGTTGGTGCACCCGGCCAGCGCAAGGGCGGCAACAGCGGCAGTGGCGACGAGGCTGCGCCTCATGTCGTAACTCCTCGGTCGGGGTACGTCGGGGGAAGACCCGAACGTACCCCGACCGGAGGTGGATCTACGCGGCGCCGTTGCTGACGGTCTCCGCGGGAGAGTCCGCGATCGAGGTGCCGCGGCGCTTGGACACGACCACCGCACCGACGATGATCAGGGTCGCGACCAGGGCGATCGCGATCCGGATCGGGTCGGACGCGTTGTCACCGATGGAGAAGGTGACGATGGCCGGCGCGATCAGCACCGAGACCAGGTTCATGACCTTGATCAGCGGGTTGATGGCGGGGCCGGCGGTGTCCTTGAACGGGTCACCGACCGTGTCACCGATCACCGTGGCGGCGTGGGCGTCGGAGCCCTTGCCGCCGTGGTTGCCGTCCTCGACCAGCTTCTTGGCGTTGTCCCAGGCACCACCGGAGTTGGCCAGGAACACCGCCATCAGCGTGCCGGTCGCGATCGCACCGGCGAGGTACCCGGCCAGCGGGCCGACGCCGAGGCCGAAGCCGACGGCGACCGGGGCGAGCACGGCCATCAGACCCGGGGTCGCGAGCTCGCGCAGCGAGTCCCTGGTGCAGATGTCGACGACGCGGCCGTACTCGGGCTTGACCGAGTAGTCCATGATCCCGGGGTTCTCGCGGAACTGACGGCGCACCTCGAACACGATGGCGCCGGCAGCACGCGTCACGGCGTTGACCGCGAGGCCCGAGAACATGAAGACGACAGCCGCGCCGATGGTGATGCCGACGAGGATGTTCGGGCTGAACACCAGGTTGGTGAACGACACGGGCAGGTCGCCCGCGACGTTGCCGACCTTGGCGATGGCCTGCTCGATCGCGTCGCGGTAAGAGCCGAACAACGCCGTCGCGGCGAGCACCGCCGTCGCGATCGCGATGCCCTTGGTGATGGCCTTGGTGGTGTTGCCGACCGCGTCGAGCTCGGTGAGGATCTGCGCGCCCTCGCCGTGCACGTCACCGGACATCTCGGCGATGCCCTGCGCGTTGTCGGAGACCGGGCCGAAGGTGTCCATCGCGACGATGACGCCGACGGTCGTGAGCAGACCACAACCGGCGAGCGCGATCGCGAACAGCGACACGATGACCGAACCGGACAGCAGGAACGCGCCGTACACGGCGGCACCGATGACCAGTGCGGTGTAGACGGCCGACTCGAAACCGACCGAGATACCGGACAGGATCACCGTGGCGGCACCGGTCAGCGAGGTCTTGCCGACCTCCTGCACCGGCTTGTGCTCGGTGCCGGTGTAGTAGCCGGTCAGCCAGAGGATGACGCCGGCCAGCACGATGCCGATGATCACCGCGACGGACGCGATGAGCGCCGGGTTGCCGCTGGTGGCCTTGACCGTGTCGCTGATGCCGTTGAGGTCCGCGAAGGAGCTCGGCAGGTACGTGAACGCCGCGATGGTGCACAGCACCGCGGAGATGACCGCGGAGATGTAGAAGGAGCGGTTGATGGCGGCCAGGCCGTTCTCGCCCGCCTTCGCCTTCGTCGTGTACACGCCGATGACCGCGGTCAGCACGCCGATCGCGGGAACGATCAGCGGGAACAGCAGGCCCTGCACGCCGAACGCGGCGGTGCCGAGGATCAGCGAGGCGACGAGCGTCACGGCGTAGGACTCGAAGAGGTCCGCGGCCATGCCGGCGCAGTCGCCGACGTTGTCGCCCACGTTGTCCGCGATGGTGGCGGCGTTGCGGGGGTCGTCCTCGGGGATGCCCTGCTCGACCTTGCCGACGAGGTCGGCGCCGACGTCCGCGGCCTTGGTGAAGATGCCACCACCGACGCGCATGAACATCGCGAGCAGCGCGGCACCGAAACCGAAGCCCTCCAGGACCTTCGGGGCCTGGCCGGCGTAGACGAGCACGACGAGCGCCGCACCGAAGAGACCGAGACCGACGGTGGTCATGCCGACCACGCCACCTGTGCGGAACGCGATGCGCGTCGCCTTTTCGCGACCGCCTTCTTCGTTCGCGGCGGCGGCGACACGCACGTTGGCGCGAGTGGACAACCACATGCCCAGGTAGCCGATAGTCGCCGAGAACGCGGCACCGACGATGAAGAACAAAGACCGGCCGATTCGTTCGGCCAAATCATCTGCCGGTAGCGCGAACAGCAGTACGAACACGATCACGACAAAAATGCCGAGCGTGCGGAACTGCCGGTTGAGGTAGGCCGCTGCGCCCTCCTGAACCGCCTTGGCGATGTCCTGCATCTTGGGGGTGCCCTGGCCCGCGGCCAGCACCTCCTTGAGCAGCACGTACCCGACGGCGAGAGCAGCCAGGGCGACCACGGCGACCACGGCTACGACGCCGCGATCACCCCCGGAGAGCTCTAGGCCCTCCGCGAGGAATTGCCGGGACATCCGTCCTCCTGGTGAGTTGCCATGTGCAGCGCCAAGGCAGACCAGCCGCCCAGCGCGACGTGACGCATCCCTCATTGGATGCGATGAGCGGGGAGTCTAGGGGTTGCTTGCAACGAGGCAACGAAACGTCCCGATCCGTGCACACACCGTTATCTGCGCAGGAAGTCGAGTACGGCCCGGCCGGGACTGTCGGTGGTGTATGCGAAGCTCGATCCCGTGGTGGATCAGGGACGCCGGTTGCTGGACCGCGTGCTGGCGGGTGTGCCCGCCGGGGAGTCACCCCTCACGCACGCGCGCGACCTGCCGTTGCGGCAGGCAGATCACGTGGAGTGGCCTGCGTGGACGGCTCCCGCGGTCGTCGAGGCGTTCGTCGGGACTGGTGTGCGCGAGCCGTGGCGGCACCAGGCCGAGGCCGCTTCCCTGGCGTGGTCCGGGCAGCACGTGGTCCTCGCGACGGGCACGGCGTCGGGCAAGTCACTTGCCTACCAGTTGCCCGTGCTTTCCACTCTTTTGGCGGACACGAAGGCCACCGCGCTGTACCTGTCACCGACCAAAGCCCTTGGGGCGGACCAGCTCCGATCGCTCCACGAGCTGGGGATCAAGGGGGTGCGCGCGTCGGCCTACGACGGTGACACCCCGATGGCCGAACGCGACTGGGTCAAGGCCCACGCGAACTGGGTCTTCACCAATCCGGACATGCTGCACCGCGGAATCCTTCCGCAGCACCCGAAATGGCTGCGGTTCTTCCGCCGGCTGAAGTACGTGGTGATCGACGAGTGCCATTCCTATCGGGGCGTTTTCGGTTCGCACGTGGCGTTGTTGATGCGGCGCTTGAGGAGGGTCGCGCGCAAATACGGCGCTGATCCGATCTTCGTATTGGCATCGGCCACTGTGGCTGATCCTTCTGGATCGGCTGAAAGATTGCTCGGCGTTCCCGTTTCCGCTGTCGTGGACGACTTCTCGCCGCGTGCGTCGCGCACGGTCGCGTTGTGGGAGCCCCCGCTGACCTCTCTGGAGGGTGAGAACGGCGCGCCCGTCCGGCGCTCGGCGGGCGCGGAGACGTCGCGCATCCTGGCCGACCTCGTCGTCGAGGGCGCACGGTCGCTCGCGTTCGTGCGCTCGCGCCGCGGTGCCGAGCTGACGGCGCTGGGCACCCAGCGGATCCTGTCCGAAGTGGACGACGAGCTGCCTCCCCGCGTGGCCGCGTACCGGGGCGGGTTCCTGCCGGAGGAGCGGCGGGCGCTCGAGAAGGCGCTGTCCACAGGCGACCTGCTGGGCGTCGCGACCACGAACGCGCTGGAACTCGGCGTCGACATCGCCGGGCTGGACGCGGTGGTGGTGGCCGGTTTCCCCGGCACCCTGGCGTCGTTCTGGCAGCAGGCGGGTCGTGCGGGCAGGTCGGGGGCCAGTGCGCTGGTCGTGTTCGTGGCGCGCGACGACCCGTTGGACACGTACCTGGTGCACAACCCGGCCGCGGTGCTGGACAGGCCGGTCGAGGCGACGGTGCTGGACCCGCTGAACCCGTACGTGCTGGGTCCGCAGCTGGCCTGCGCGGCGTCCGAGATGCCGCTGACACCGGCGTGCCTGGACGACTTCGGCGGACCGCTCGCCGAGGCGGTGCTCGCCGACCTGGTGGCGGAGAAACTGCTGCGCAAGCGGCCTGCCGGGTGGTACTGGGCGTCGCACGACCGGCCGCACGCCGGCGTGGACATCCGCGGTTCCGGCGGCGACCAGGTGGCCGTCGTGGAGGCGGACTCCGGCCGGATGCTCGGCACGGTCGACCCGGGATCCGCCTGCTGGCAGGTGCATCCCGGTGCCGTGTACCTGCACCAGGGGCGTTCGTACGTCGTCGACGAGCTCGACCTGGACAGCGGTCTCGCGATGGTGCACCGCGAAGACCCGGAATGGACCACGCAGCCGCGTGACTGCGTGGACATCACCGTCGTGCGCGAGGTCGAACGCACCGACTTCGGCGGGGTGTCGGTCTGCCTGGGCGAGGTGGAGGTGACGACCCAGGTCGTCGGCTACCTGCGCCGGCTGCCGTCCGGTGTGGTGCTCGACCAGATCCCGCTCGACCTGCCGGAACAGTCGCTGCGGACACGTGCCGTCTGGTACACCGTTGACGAGTCGCTGCTGTTCGACGCCGGCGTGGAGGCCAAACGCGTCCCCGGCGCCCTGCACGCCGCCGAGCACGCGGCGATCGGCCTGCTGCCGCTGTTCGCGACGTGCGACAGGTGGGACATCGGCGGCGTGTCGACGGCCGCGCACCCGGACACGGGGATGCCGACGGTGTTCGTGCACGACGGCCATCCCGGCGGGGCGGGCTTCGCCGATCGAGGTCACTCGGCCCTGCGGGCCTGGCTGTCGGCGACCAGGGCGGCGATCAGTGCCTGCGGGTGCCCGATGGGCTGCCCGTCGTGCGTGCAGTCACCCAAGTGCGGCAACGGCAACGATCCGCTGGACAAGGCCGGTGCCGTGCTCGTGCTGGACGTGGTGCTGGGCAAAATCGCCTGACCGGGTGGCCGCTCCTTGGCTACCGTGGCGTGGTGAACGCATGCAGCTGCAACGCCGCCGACCGGACCCGCCGCGCCTAGGCGCGGCTGAGCCGGAAGCCCGCCGTGCCCTCGCGCGCGGCTGGGCCTGATCACTCCGCCGCGCCCGTCCCTTTCGGCCACGGGTTCATTGGAGACTGCCTTGTTCACGCCCTTTTCCGACCTCGACACCCTTCTCGCCGGCCTCGTCGCGTCCGTGCGCGAGATCCTCGGCCACACCTACGTCGGCACGTACCTGCAGGGCTCGTTCGCCCTGGGCGCTGGTGACGTCCACAGCGACTGCGACTTCATCGTCGCCTGCACCGAGCTGCCGTCCGGTGATCGCGAAGCCGGGCTCCGCGCGCTGCACGCCGAGATCCCGACCCGTCCCGGCCGTTGGTCGACGGAGATCGAGGGCTCGTACGCCGACGTCCAGTCACTGCGTTCGGTGGCAGGCCTTGGGGTTCCGTGGCTGTTCAACGACCACGGGACACGCACGTTGGAGTGGGACCTGCACTGCAACAGCCCGCACACCCGCTGGATCCTGCGCCGCCACGGCATCGTGCTGGACGGCCCGCCGATCACGTCGCTGGTGGAGGAGGTACCGGCTTCCGTCTTGCGTTCATCGATGCGTGCCGAACTGCCGCACGTGCTGGAAGGCATTCGGGAGTGGGCGCCGATGGGCAACGCGTGGTCGCAGCGCTACATCGTCTCGGCTTACTGCCGCACGCTCTACACCATCCACACGGGAAAGGTGGAGTCGAAGCGCGGTGCCTTGTCGTGGGCGAAGAAAATGCTCGATCAGCGGTGGCACCCGCTGATCGAGCAGGTCTTGCAGGACCGGAACCTCGGCTGGCACGCCGACGCGGTTCCGCGGCCCGGATCCATGGAGGAGACCTTCGCTTTCGCTTCCTACGCGGAAGCTCTCCAGCTCTAGGTCTACCACTCTTGCTCTAGGTCTACCACTTCTTCCGTGGGGCGCGGCGGGGGCTCACGGGTACCCCCGCCGCGCTCTCCACGTGCCGAACACTGTTTTCCCGCCTGCTACCGCTTCGTGACCGGATCCCTTGGAACATCGGTGGAATCTGGTTCGTTCGTCTCAACAGGACACGCGGGAGGCGACGGTGTCGACTGTCTTCTGACGAACTCCGGGGAGGAGCCGGCTTCACCGACCGCGGCAGAGCTGGTGCTCTGCCACTAACGTCCTCGGTCCGGTCACTGGTGCGGGAGGCTGTCCTTCGGGGTGCGTGTTCGGCTTTTCGCCCGTTCCTCTGCCGGCCCCCGACGTGCGGGGTGCGGAGGCCGATCATCGGACCGGGCTTGGTGGAACGGCCGTGCAGGGCATCGCCTTCGGGGTTGTCGGGGAGAGTCCACGACGACACCCAGCACGGCCGGGCTTCGCATTCAGTTGTGTGTCAGACGGCTTCGAGCTCGTAGCGCGCCGGGGCGTGCACGGCCTCGACGAGTGCGTCCTGCACGACGTGCGCGTCCGGCAGGTTCCAGCCGCAGACCTGGGGCTTGACCCGCCAGTGCACGACACCGTGCGCCATGGTGGTGGGAGGCAGCGGGATGTACTCCCCCTTGCCGTAGAGGTGCACGTCCGGGTTGTTGGCCAGCTCGGCGTTGAGCGTCGAGCCGGACTTCACGAGGAACATCCAGCGACCGGACGGGGTCGCGGCGATCGGCACGGGGACGCCGATCGACCGCAGTGCGACGGCCGCGCGGCGGCCGAGGCCGGTGCCGACCTCGATCGCGTCCACGACGTGGCCGGTGGCGACGAGAAGGCTGTACGAGCGGCCCGCCCACCACGTGGCGACCTGGTCGGGACTGGTCCCGACGCGGTCCACCCAGTCGCGGTGCACGGGGATCGGGCCGTGGAGCTCGAGGCCGCTGCGGCCCGCCCACTTCGTGACGCCGTCCTCCGTACCGGCCGGATAGGTGCCTGGCAGCACGGGCCAACCGCGGTACGCGAGGCTCACGGCCTCGGCACGCAGTTCGATGCGGAAGGCCCCGCGCCAGCTATCCGACCAATCCATCTTCCGTCGCCTTCTTCCTAGGTTCTGACTCGACATCAACGTGGTGCCGGTGTTCTTGGGACACCGCGTCGGTGCCGCCACTACAACTAACGACACCGGCACCGGCCTCCGTAACCCCCGCGCGACAACTGGTAGCTACGGGACGGCGAACGTCATTTGCTTGACCGGGCAACCGAACTGTTCGCGTTTGGTTCGATCACCGTTCAGCATGTCCCGTCGGCAGTGTGAGTCCGCTCACCGCTGTGAGCCGACCGCTCGTCGTGCTCCAAACGGCCCGATCTTCGGCCGGACCTGCCCTGGCTCGCGCGCTCGCCGGGCCGAACGGCGTAGCCGCCGACACCTCCACGACCACCTCCCATCCGTCCACCGCGCAGCTCGTCAGCTCGGCCCGGTTCTCCGATGCCACGCGTTTCGCCAGCTCACAAGCACTTTCGCCACCGTCGACGAGACGAGCGGCCGCCGCGAGCGCCGCTAGGTCGGCCGCACCGGTCACCCGGTGCCGGGCGACGACCGCCGATCCGATCCGCGCACCCGCCACCACGACGATGATCAGCGACAACATCGCCACCACACCGCTCACCGCAGCCGAACCGCGCTCGCAGCCGAACCGTTCGCCGTTCATCGCGGCTCTGGCACGGCGAACGCCCGTGCGCTGAGCGGTAAGCCCAACGGCCCGCGTTTGCTGACCACGACTTCGATCGCATCACCTCGCGTGCCGATCACGACGTTGGCGTCGGCCACGATCCGCCCGGCCGCTTCCTCGCCGCGCTGTCGTTCACCGCGGGCGGTGAGCCGTGCTGCCTCTCTCGCCGCGTCGGTGCACCGCATCTGCTCGGTGACCGCCGCCAGCCCGTTCGCCCCCAGCCACATGGCCACGAGCAACGCGCACACGGCGATCGCCGCCTCGACCGTGACCATGCCCCGGTCGTCAGACCGAAGACAGTGCACGCTGTATCAGCCCTTCCATCAGTTTCCGCATGAAGTCGCTGGTGAGGAGCACGTACAGCAGACCGCCGAACGCGGCCGCCGCCAGCGTCCCGATCGCGTACTCCACCGTGCTCATGCCGCTGTCGTCCTTCAGCAGTTCCATCTGCTTCTCCTAGTCGAGGAATTGGCCGGCCAGCCCCAGTACCACCGGCGCGACGCCGAGGCACAGGAAAGCCGGGAGGAAACACAGTGCGAGCGGTGCCGCCACCGCGACCGCGGCCCGCTGCGCCTTGGCCTCGGCGTCGTCACGTGCCTCGGCCCTGGTCCGTTCGGCGAGTTCAGCGGTCTGCCGGGCCAGTGCGGCACCAGATCGCGCGGTCCGCCGCGCCGCTCTCGCGAGCAGCGCCGTCGCGGGCTGGTCGAGCGCGGACGCCCACGCCGTAACCGGATCTGCTCCGAGCCTGAGCATTTCGGCGACCTGGCCCAGCTCCTTCATCTCGACCGCCTGGATCGCCGTGGGCACCGGCAAACCGGCTTTCAGGCACGCGGCCAGCAGGTCCCAGGTCGCAGCCCGTTCGAATGGACCGTCCGGCTTCGTCCTGTCGTGCGGCGGGTCGTGGGCCCTGGGCTTGAACCGGTCGATCGATCGCCGGGGCGGTGGCGCGAACAGAACCGCCAGCGCGAGCAGGAGGAACGTCACGTCTCCACCTCCGTGATCCGCTGCGTCCACCACACCCCCGCCGCCCCGAGCACCGCGCCCAGTGCCAGCAGGAACTGCCCCGCTGTCGTGTTCGTGAGGACGTGGAACGGCCTGGCACCGCCGAACTCGCCCAGCAGCACTCCCAGCACCGGAAGCACCGCCAGCACCATCGCGCTGGCCCGTGGCCCGGCCATCCGTGCGTGCACCTGCCGTGCGAACGCCGCCCGTTGGTCGAGATCGCGTCTCGTGGCGTCGAGGACGTCCGCCAACGCCACACCGTGCTTCGCCGACACGTGCCACGCCTTGGCCAGCTGGTCCACGGCTCCGCCGAGCAACGGCTGCTTCAACTCGCGCAACGTCCGCTCCACATCGCCACCCAGCCTCGACGCGGCCGCCGCCGCTTTCAGCACCTCCTTGGCCGGCGCCGGGGTGTCCTCCGCCGCGCCCTCGGCCGCCTGGGCGGGATGCGCGCCCGCCCGCAGCTCGTCGATCACGCCGCCCAGGCCGTTGCTCAGCGCTTCCGCGGTTTGCCGGAGCGCCTTGTTCCGCCTGTGCTGCTTGAGGATTCGCCGACCGGTCACCGCCAGCACCGCTCCGGCGACCAGTCCGCCCGAACCCGCGACGAGGTACGTGACCGTCGCGGCGGCCACCAGCCAGATGTACGGCGGCACAACGACTTCCCTTTTGCCGCGCGGCCTGAGCCGTCGGACCGCCTTGAGTTGCGGCCAGATGATCAACGCCGTCGCCAGCAACAGAAGGCTCAGCACAGCAACTCCTTCGCGAGCCACCCGCTCTCCCGCGTCCAGACCGGACGGACCGCGAGCTCCGGCTTCGCCTCGAACACCCCGATCTCGTCGAGGTACCTGCTGTTCTCGTCCCGGCGCATGTGAAGCACGACCCGGACCGCCGCCGCGACCTGACAGCGCAGCGCCTCGGGCGAAAGCCCGCCCAACGCGCCCAGCGCTTCGAGCCGCGCCGGCACCTCGGCCGGCGAGTTGGCGTGCAACGTCCCGGCGCCACCCTCGTGACCGGTGTTGAGCGAGGTGAGCAACTCCCTCACCTCGGCACCGCGCACCTCCCCGACCACGATCCGGTCGGGCCTCATCCGCAGGGCCTCCCGCACCAGTTCCCCGGTGGTGACCTCGCCGGCTCCCTCGACGTTCGCCGGCCGCGCGGTGAGCCGCACGAACTGCGGATGGTCGGGGCTCAGCTCACTCGCGTCCTCCACGCACACGATGCGTTCGGCCGGTGACACACACCCCAGCAGCGCCGACAACAACGACGTCTTGCCCGAGCCGGTGCCACCGATCACCAGGAACGCCAGGCGCCTGCGGATGATCGCCCGCAACGCCTCCGCGATCTCGGCGTCGAACGTGCCGAGCGCCTGCAACGCCCGCAGGTCGTGCGTCGCGGGCCTGAGGACGCGCAACGACAGGCACGTCCGATCCGCGATGGGCGGCAACACCGCGTGCAACCGCACCCCGCTCCCCGGCAACCACCCGTCAACGCACGGCGAGGCGTCGTCGAGCCGCCGGCCCGCCGCCACCGCCAGCCGCTGGGCGAGGCGCCGGACGGCGTCCTCGTCGGGAAAGGTGATGTCAGTCCGCCGCAGGCCCGTCGTGCCGTCGACCCACACCTGGTCCGGCGCGGTGACCAGGACGTCGGTGGTGCCGGGGTCGTCGAGCAGCGGGTCGAGCGGCCCGGCACCGCTGAACTCCTGGCGGAGCACCTGGAGTGCTTCGAGGACGTCCGAGTCGGCCAGGACGCCGCCGGCTTCCGATCGGACCGCATGCGCCACAACGGCCGCGGTCATCTCCGTGTCGGCGCCGGCGAGGCGGTGGCGGACCCGGTCGATGAGGGCAGAGGTCATGTCGCCGCCTCCGGGCGGTGGGCGTGGCGGCCGTAGGTGATCTCGCGGCCCGTGAGGCGGAGCCAGGATTCCTTGCACCAGATGAGGAAGCGGTTCACTTCGGCTCCTCCTTGAAGATGTAGCGGGGCGGGTAGAGGCGGCGGTAGACGACGAGGTTGCGCAGCATCCGGCCGAGGATGCGGAGCAGGATCACGGCTGGAACTCCTTTCGTGGTAGCGAGATCCGGTCGCGAGCGGTGCGTCTCGTGGAGGCAGGAGTGTGCGGCGATGGCGCGCCGTCCTGAGCCGGAAATCCCTCTGCCGCAAGGAAGTGGCCGGGAGGACGGGGGTATGGGACTCTCACCTCTTCTCCGCGCAGAACCGGGATGCACCCGCAGCCGAAAGCGTCCGCTGACACGGTCTCGGCGTTTCCTGAGGCGAGCGCGATGTACTCGGCCTCATCAGCGACCGCGATATCCGCGGCGGTCATGGGCGGAGCTCCTTCAGCACCACGCGGGCCGCGGTCGCGAGCGGGCCCTTGGGGTTGCGGGGGAAGCGGCCTCGTTCCAGCACCTCGGCCAGCCCCGGTTCCGGGCGCATCGAGGTGAGGAGGGGGACGCCGATCACGTCGGCCATCTCGGCCGGCTGGAGGTTGCCCGGGGACGGGCCGCGGACCACCAGGCGGAGGTTGCGGCCGTTGGTCAGGAGGGTGGTGGCCACGCGGCTGGCGGCCGCGGTGGCGCGGACCTCGGCCGGCACCACGAGGATCGTCAGGTCTGTGCGGTCCAGGGCCGCGGAGGCGGAGGCCGTGGGGAAGCGCGGGAGGTCGCAGATCACCGTGCAGCCCGCTCTGCGGCCGGCGTCCAGGACTGCCGCGACCGCCGCCGGTTCCGGGTCGGGCGCCGACCGGTCGCAGGCCAGGACGGTCAGGTCGCCCGTGGCCGGCAGGGCGGCGCGCAGGGCCGACATCGGGACCCTGCCGCCGGTGGCGTGCACGCCCGGCCAGCGGGCGCCCTGGTCGGCTTCGGTGCCCAGGGCCAGGTCTATGCCTCCGCCCAGCGGGTCGCAGTCGACGAGCATCGCCTCGCCGCCCAGCGCCACCGCCTCGCGGCCGCAGGCGATGGCCAGCGTCGAGGCTCCCGCGCCTCCCCGGCCGCCGATGAACGACACCACGCGGCCCAGGTCCGAGGGCGGGCCCTCGCCCAGGTCGGTCAGCGCCGTCACCAGGGAGCGGCCCTCCACCGGGAGTTCCAGGACGCCGTCCGCGCCCAGGGCCACGGCCGGTGCCCACGGCGGGTCGCCTCCGTGGACCACGAGGACGCCGGTGCGGCGGGGGAAGCCCGCGTCCAGGCAGGCGGAGACCGCGGCGG
Organism: Lentzea californiensis; assembly: GCF_024648825.1. Classification (GTDB taxonomy): domain Bacteria; phylum Actinomycetota; class Actinomycetes; order Mycobacteriales; family Pseudonocardiaceae; genus Lentzea; species Lentzea californiensis. The sequence continues at coordinate 1,293,027 of NZ_JANBBE010000001.1, read as the reverse complement.
GGTCGAGGAGCACCAGGGGCGCGGTGTGCCACTGCGAGCGCAGCGACGTGACGTCCGGGGCGCAGGAGAGCGGGCAGTCGGCCGCGGCGGCCACGCGGAGGACCTCGTCGAGCAGGTCCTGGTCCGTGAGCAGGGCGATGGGGTGGCTCATGGGTCTGACCGTGGCCGGTCGTGATGAACGACACAACGGGGTGAAGATCCACCTGTGGACAACTCAGCGGCTGTGGACAGGTCGCGATCTTGGAAGCCTTGGCGGGCCGGAACTGTCGGACCCGTGTGCGACGCTGGAGGGTTGGGCACACGGCGCTCGGGCAAGAGCGGCAGAGGTCCAGTCGTACCCACGAGGAGACGGGGTCCGGATATGGGACGACCCCCGCCAGGGGGGAGGGACGGGGGTCGTCAATGGTTCAGTCCCGGGGGGTCGGACTGAACCCGTCCGTCGAACCGGACTCTCCTACTGTATCCCCATGCGCCAGTGCTGCGCGCAACTTCCGCAACAGCTGCGGGCCAAGTTTCGGTAACCGTGCAGCACAAGGATTTCGTACACGAGCGAAATGCCGCCCGAACGGCCTACTGACGAGTACACCTAAGCTGAGGCACATGAGCCGGATCGCCGCCTTCTTCGACCTCGACAAGACCGTCATCGCGAAGTCGAGCACGCTGGCGTTCAGCCGGCCCTTCTTCCAGGAGGGCCTGATCAACCGCCGCGCGGTGCTGAAGAGCGCTTATGCGCAGTTCGTGTTCATGCTCGCCGGCGCGGACGCGGATCAAATGGATCGGATGCGCGCGCACATCACGGCGCTCGCCGCCGGCTGGGACGTGGAGCAGATCCGCAGCATCGTCAACGAGACGCTGTTCGACATCGTTGATCCGCTCGTTTACAAAGAAGCGACGCAGTTGATCGCCGATCACAAGGCGGAAGGCCACGACGTGGTCATCGTCAGCGCGTCCGGAGAGGAACTGGTCGCCCCCATCGCGCAGATGATCGGGGCGGACTACAGCGTCGGCACGAAGATGGTGGTCCACGACGGCCGCTACACCGGCGACGTCGACTTCTACTGCGCCGCCGACAACAAGGCGGTCGCGATCAAGCAGCTGGCCGCCGAGCACGGGTACGACCTGTCGAAGAGCTACGCGTACTCGGACAGCGTCACGGACCTGCCGATGCTGGAGGTCGTCGGCCACCCGACGGCCGTCAACCCGGACCGGGGCCTGCGCCGCATCGCCGTCGAGAAGGACTGGCCGGTGCAGCAGTTCGTCGACCCGGTGAGCCTGCGCTCCCGCATGTCCACCCCCTCGGGCAAGGCGGTCGCGGTCACGGCCATCGGCATCGGCGCCGTCGCGGCGGCCGGAGCGGCCTGGTACGGCCTGCGCCGCAAGCGGTCCCGCGACTGAAGTCAAGCCCCCGCGGCCACAATGCACCGAGAAGAGACGGGTACCGGCGAGTAGCGGCAACGCGCCGCACACGTGGTGCCCAGGTGAGTGCACGGCACCGCCCTCCCGGCGGTACCCGAACACGAAGAAGACCTCACAAATCCAGAAACCCCAGCACTTTCACTACTGAACGTGGCTTGACCGGTGCACCCGTCCGAGCCCTTGCTGTGACCGGGCCCACGCACTTAAATGGGTGGTGCGGACCTCGGGTCGGCCAGGGGCCAGACGAAGAGAAGTCAGGATCCACCCCGGCCAAGCTCCGTGCGCGGACTTCGAGTACCCACGCGCAGCACGCCGCGGGAGGCTTGTCGTCTAGGGCCTGCGTACCGGGACGCCGGACGCCGAGGCCAGGGTTGTACGACTGGAGTTGCACGCTTGGTAGCTCGCAAGCCCGCGCTGAAGACGGGGCACCCTTTCGAGGGTGCCCCGTCTGCTTGTTCGGTCAAAAACTGCCACCGAACGGCAGAATGTGCCCCCGTTGACCCACCACGAAGTCGTGAGTAACTTGCGAAATACGCCAGTTACCTGTGGGAACATCACCGGGAGGCACGGACAAGTGCGGAAGATCGCCGCGTTGACGCTGGTCACAGCCATGGTCGCCCTCACGCCGGTGGCGAGAGCGGACGCCTCGGTGACCACACTCCGCGGGATGTCGCTGGAACAGAAGGTCGGCCAACTCTTCGTCACGTACGTCAACGGCCAGGCCGCCGACGTCCCGCTGCCCAAGAACCAGACCGATTTCGGAGTGGCCACGACCGCGGACATGGTGCGCAAGTACCAGCCCGGCGGCGTCATCTACTTCAACAACTCGAGCCGCGACAACGTCGACACGCCCAAGCAGGTCGCGCAGTTCTCCAACGGCCTGCAGAAGGCCAGCAAGATCCCGCTGCTCGTCTCGATCGACCAGGAGATGGGCGTCGTCACGCGCATCGGCCCGCCCGCCACCCAGTTGCCGGGCAACATGGCCCTCGGCGCGGGCCGGAGCACCAAGGACGCCGAAGAGGCCGCGCGCATCACGGGCCAGGAGCTTCGCGCGATGGGCATCAACCAGAACTTCGCGCCGGACGCCGACGTCAACTCCAACCCGGCGAACCCCATCATCGGCGTGCGCAGCTTCTCGAGCGACCCGAAGCTCGCCGCCGAGATGGTGGCCGCCCAGGTGCAGGGCTACGAGGGCCGCCGCTGGTTCGACATGACGTCGGTGACCTCGACCGCCAAGCACTTCCCGGGCCACGGTGACACGTCCGAGGACAGCCACACCGCGCTGCCGGTCTCGAACCGCAGCCTCGACCAGTGGCGCCAGATCGACGCGCCGCCGTTCAAGGCCGCCATCGCCGCCAAGATCGACTCGATCATGACCGCGCACATCCAGGTGCCGCAGATCGACCCGTCGGGCAACCCGGCCACGCTCAGCCCGAAGATCATCACCGGCCTGCTGCGCGACGAGCTGAAGTACGACGGCGTGGTCGTCACCGACTCGCTGGAGATGGCGGGCGTCCGCAAGTTGCACTCCGACGCCGAGATCCCGGTGCTGGCCATCAAGGCGGGCGTCGACCAGCTGCTGATGCCGCCGAACCTCGGCCTCGCGATCGACAGCGTCGTCAAGGCCGTCCGCAGCGGTGAGATCACCGAGCAGCGCATCGACCAGAGCGTCCTGCGCATCCTCAAGATGAAGCTCCTGCGCGGCGTCATGCTCACCTCCGAGGTCGACGTGAACAAGGTCGACCAGGTCGTCGGCTCCAACACGCAGCAGGCCCAGGCCATCGCCGACCGCACCATCACGGTCGTCCGCAACGACGCCCAGGCGCTCCCGCTGAACGCCACCGCTCCCCTGGTCGTCGGCACCAGTGACGCGACCACCACGGCCCTCGCCACCAGGCTCAAGGGCACCAAGTTGGTCACCGCGAGCAGCCCCACGGCCGCGCAGATCCAGCAGGCGGTGGCAGCGGCCGCCAACGCGGACAAGATCGTGGTGCTGACCAACAACGCGAGCACCAGGCGCGCGCAGGTCGACCTGATCAACCAGCTCGTCGCCACCGGCAAGCCCGTCGTCGCGGCCGCCACCGCCAACCCGTACGACGTCGCGCACAGCGGCGCCAAGACGTGGCTCGCCACCTACTCGACCACCACCGTCTCGATGGAGGCGCTGGCCAGGGTCCTGCTCGGCGAGGTCAAGCCGCAGGGCAAGCTCCCGGTAGACGTGCCCGGCCCGACCCCTTACCCGTTCGGACACGGGGTGACCTGGTGAGGAGGCGGAGCTTCCTCGCGGCGACCGCCCTGTCCGTCCCCCTCGCCGGCACCGCGACGGCCACCGCGTCCCCGAAGCTCGCCACGGCGGCCGAACAGCTCGCGCAGGACGGCTGGCGCAAGCTCGAGGGCCGCAAGGTCGGGGTGCTGACGAACCCGACGGGCATCCTCAAGGACCAGACCCACGTCGTCGACTCGATGGTCGCCCACGGCGCCAAGCCGACCGCCGTCTTCGGACCGGAACACGGCTTCCGCGGCACGGCGCAGGCAGGCGGCTCCGAAGGCGACTACGCGGACCCTCGCACCGGTGTCCCGGTGTACGACACGTACCAGGCCAGTCCCGCGAAGATCCAGGCGATGTTCACGAAGGCGGGCATCGACACGGTCGTGTTCGACATCGCGGACGTGGGCGCGCGCTTCTACACCTACATCTGGTCGCTGTACCAGGCGATGGAAGCGGCGAAGGACCTGGACTTCATCGTCCTCGACCGCCCGAACCCCATCGGCGGCACCGCGAACGGCCCGCAGCTCGACCCCGCCTACGCGACCTTCGTGGGCTTGAAACCGATCGTCCAGCAGCACGGCATGACGGTCGGCGAACTGGCCCGCCTCTTCAAGGGCGAGTTCGGCCTGACCACGAGGCTCGAAGTGGTCAACGTCAGGAACTGGCGGCGGAACCAGCTCGACACCGGTCTGCCGTGGGTGCCGCCGAGCCCGAACATGCCCACCCAGGACACCGCGCTGGTCTACCCCGGCACGTGCCTGTTCGAGGGCACGGTGCTGTCCGAGGGCCGCGGCACCACCCGCCCGTTCGAGACCGTCGGCGCGCCCGGCATCGACTGGCGCTGGGCCGAAGCGCTGAACGCCCTGGACCTCAAGGGGATCAGGTTCCGCGAGACCTACTTCTCGCCCACGTTCAACAAGTTCCAGGGCAAGGCCTGCGGTGGTGTCACCCTGCACGTCACCGACCCGCGGGAGTTCGACGCCATCAAGGCCGCCGTGGCCATGCTGATCACCGCGAAGTCGCTGTACCCCGGTGTTTTCGCGTGGCGTCCCGACAACTGGATCGACAAGCTCAGCGGCTCCGACCGGCTGCGCCGGATGATCGACGCCCAGGCTCCCCTGGCCGAGGTCGTCGGCGCGTGGCAGCAGGAGCTCCAGCAGTTCCGCCGCACCCGCCTGCCCTACCTGCGCTATCGGTGAGGACGCCATGCTCATCCCTGCCCTGGCCACCGCACTGGTGACGACCCTGGTCCCCGGCCACTTCGACCAACCCCAGGACGGCTTCGCACACCAGTTGACGACGCTGCGCGCGTCGAACCCGTTCTGGGCCGGTCTCGACCCGGAGCCGATCAACGCGGCCCTGGGCCAGCTGCGCGACTTCACGAAACCGCAGGCCAACGGCAAGCCGCTGTACGCCGGTGCGGTCACGATGTACGTGCACGACGGCAAGATCGTCACGCACGACCGCACGGGCTACGCGGTTCTCTACGAGGACCAGCAGACCCAGCTGCCGGAAGCCGAACGCGTCCCGATGCAGAAGGACACGATCTTCGACTTCGCCTCCATCTCCAAGCTGTTCACGTCGATCGCGGTGATCCAGCAGGTCGAGCAGGGCCGGGTGGGCATCGACGAGAAGGTCGCCACCTACCTGCCCGAGTTCGGCGTGAACGGCAAAGAGAACATCACCGTCAAGCAGCTGCTCACACACACGAGCGGCCTCGAACCGTTCATTCCGTTGTGGCAGAAGTACCCCGATGTCCCGTCACGCATCAAGGCCGTGATGGACGTGAAGCCGAAGTCCACGCCGGGCACCACGTACGTCTACTCGGACCTGAACCTGATCACGCTCGGCGAGCTGGTCCTCAAGGTCAGCGGCAAGAAGCTCGACCAGGCGGTGCGCGACGGCATCACCAGGCCGCTCGGCATGAAGGACACCGGCTACAACCCGAAGGCCAAGGACCGCACGGCCGCAACGGAGTTCCAGTCGGCACCGCCACGCGGCATCGTCCGCGGTGAGGTGCACGACGAGAACGCGTGGTCCCTCGGAGGAGTAGCGGGCCACGCCGGTGTGTTCGGCACAGCCAAAGACCTCGCCGTCCTCGGCCAGACGATCCTCAACGGCGGCACCTACCAAGGCCGCCGGATCCTCAGCGAGCACTCGGTCGAGCTGATGCTCACGAACTTCAACCAGCAGTTCCCGGACAACGCCCACGGCCTCGGTTTCGAGCTCGACCAGCGTTGGTACATGGGTGCGCTGAGCGGCCGGGGAACCGCGGGGCACACCGGTTACACCGGCACGTCGTTCGTGATCGACAAGGCCTCGCGCTCGATCGCGATCCTGCTGACCAACCGCGTGCACCCGAGCCGTGACTGGGGCAGCGTCAACCCCGCCCGCCGTGCCGCCGCCGACGGCCTGGCCGGCGCTCTCGCCGTCAAGTCGAACGGGAAGCAGTGGCGCGCAACGACTTCCGGCGGCACCCTCACCGCGGAGCGTCCGGTCGAGGTCTTCGTGGACGTCGACAAGGGCGACAAGCTGACCGTCCAGCGCTGGAACGGCACGGACTGGCAGGACGCGCGCACCATCACGACGACCGGACGTCGTTGGGTGTCAACGGAATCCGTGAAGACCCGGTTCGTCTACACCAAGGCGGGCCAGTACAACGGCCGCGGCGTCTACGTGCACGCACGTGGCGACGTCACGGCCGAAGGCTGGTCAGTGGCACGCCGCTAGGACCTCGGTGAACAGCGGGAGCGCCCGCGGAAACGCGGGCGCTCCGAAGCTCACCACGATCCCCGTGCGGTCGTCGTCGCTCAGCTCGTGCCGGAACCACGAGAGAGGGCTGAGCTCGATCCCGCGTTCACGCGCGGTCCGCACGATCTCCGCTTCGTGAGGCGTGTCGAGCACCGCGTGCATCCCGGCCGCGATACCGGACACCGACACGTACGGCGAGACGGCTTCCACCAGCCGGTCACGGCGGCGCTGGTACTTCAACCGCATCCGGCGCACGTGGCTGTCGTACGCCCCGGACTCCAGGAAGTCGGCCAGCGTCAACTGGTCGAGCATGCTGATGTGCTGTTCGCGATCGGTCTTCAACGCCAGCACGGGGTCCACGAACCGGTCGGGCAGCACCATCCACGCGATCCGCAGCGCCGGTGACAACGCCTTGCTGGACGTGCCCAGGTACACGACGTGCTCCGGATCAAGCCCTTGCACTGCGCCGACGGGCTGCCGGTCGTAACGGAACTCGCCGTCGTAGTCGTCCTCCAGCACAAGGCCGTTCACGCGCCGTGCCCACTCCACGGCCGATGCACGCCGCCGTGGGTGCAACGGGCCGCCCAGCGGGAACTGGTGCGCGGGAGTCAACACACACGTCCGCAGGTCGTCCGGCAGTTGCTCGGTGTTCGCGCCGTGGTCGTCCACCGCCAACGGCACCGTCGACGTCCACATCGACCGGTGGAAGCCCAGCCCGTACTCCTCGACGACGACCGGCGGTGTCAGCAGCCGGTCGAACATCTGGACCGCGCCCCCGAACCCCGAGCACAGCACGATCCGCTCGGGATCGGCACGCACACCCCGCGCCCGTGCCAGGTACTCGGCCAGTGCCGTCCGCAGCTCGATCCGGCCCTGCGGATCTCCCGGCCCGAACGCCTCCGAAGGCGCCGCCGTCAGCGCTCTCCGAGTCGAACGGATCCACTCCGCGCGCGGGAACTCGGTGACGTCCGGCGTGGAGACCCTGAGGTCGTACCGCACCTCGGCGTCCGCGGCACGGCGGGTGACCGGAGGAGGCGGCTCGACACGTTGCGCCACAACGGTTCCCGACCCCTGACGCGCGGTCAGCCAGCCTTCCGCCACCAATTCCGCGTAGGCCTCGGCGACGGTGTTGCGCGCGATCCCGAGGTCGAGCGCGAGCGACCGCGAGGCCGGCAGGCGGGTGCCGGGCGGCAGCCGTGCCGACCGGACAGCGTCCCGCAACGACGCCGTCAACCGGTGCCGCAGACCACCTGGGCCGGACAGGTCCAGGTGGAAGTCGAGATTGGCCCACGATTCCACGATCAGATTTCACCATGCCCAGGGCCAATCATCGCCCTAGGTTTTGACCATGACGAACCGCATCGACCTCGCCAAGAAGGCCCCGAAGGTCTACCGCGCCATGATCGCCCTCGACGCCGCTGCCCGCGAGGGCCTCGACGAGCAGCTCGCCGAGCTCGTGCGCATCCGCGCCTCGCAGCTCAACCACTGCGCCTACTGCCTCAACATGCACACCGTGGACGCCCGCAAGGGTGGCGAGACCGAGGCCCGCATCTACCTCCTCAACGCGTGGGAGGAGGCCGGCGACCTCTACACCGAGAAGGAGCGGGCGGCGCTGCGGCTCACCGAGGCCATCACGGTCCTGAGCAGCCACGAGTACGTCAGTGACGAGGTCTACGAGCTGGCCGCGAAGCACTTCGGCGAGGAGGAGCTCGCGCAGCTCATCGCGTTGATCTTCACCATCAACTCGTGGAACCGGATCGCGGTGTCCACCCGGAAGGTGCCCGACGTCCACCAGGACCTGCCGAGAGGGTGACTTTCGGACACACTCCGTTGACCCTCGCAGTGGCGGTTAGTAAGTTTCCCACGTGTCCACTGAAAGCAGTGCCGAGTCCAGTCCACTGGTGAAGATCCGGTCGTTGCTGCCGGGTCTCGCGCGCGCGGAGCAGCGCGTCGCGAAGGTGGTGCTGGAGAACCCCGGAACTGTCGCGCACCGCAGCATCACCGAGGTCGCCGAGCAGGCGGGCACGAGTGAGACGACGGTGACGCGGTTCTGCAAGGCGATCGGCGTCGGTGGATATCCGGAACTGCGCATCGCGCTCGCCGCGGACACGGCCCGCAGCCAGGCCAGGGCCAACCACGACATGGGTGGCGACATCGGACCGGGCGACGACCTCAAGCAGGTCGTCGGCAAGGTCGCGTTCGCCGACGCCCGCGCCGTCGAGGAGACCGCCGAGCAGCTCGACGTCGAGTCGCTCGAGAAGGTCGTCCAAGCGGTCGCGGGCGCCCGTCGTGTCGACGTCTACGGTTTCGGCGCGTCCGCGTTCGTCGCGTTCGACATGCAGCAGAAGCTGCACCGCATAGGGCTCACCTGCTTCGCGTGGAACGACACGCACATCGCGCTGACCTCGGCCGCCGTGCTGACCCCCGCCGACGTGGCCGTGGGCATCTCGCACACCGGCTCGACCGCGGAGACCGTCGAGGCCCTGCGCGTCGCCCGCGAGACCGGCGCGACCACCGTCGCGCTGACGAACTTCCCGCGCTCGCCCATCACCGAGATCGCCGACCACGTGCTGACCACGGCCGCGCGCGAGACGACGTTCCGCTCCGGCGCGATGGCGAGCCGCATCGCCCAGCTCACGGTGATCGACTGCCTGTTCATCGGCGTCGCCCAGCACCACGTGGACACGGCGAAGACGGCGCTGGAGGCGACCTACGAGGCGGTGTCCGGCCATCGGCTCGGTGCCAGACCAGACGGCCGGCGGCGGCCGCGGGAGACGACTAAATGACCTCCCCCCGGAACGGTGTGGTGGTGCGCGTGGAATCTCCGACCGAGCAACGGAACCCCCGCACCACGGACATCGACCGGGCATCCACGATCGACGTGCTGCGCATGATCAACGAGGAGGACCGGACGGTCCCCGCCGCGGTCGCGCAGGCACTGCCGGAACTGGCCGGGGCCGTCGACCTCGGCGTCGCGGCGATCATGTCCGGCGGCCGCGTGCACTACGTCGGCGCGGGCACGTCGGGGCGCCTGGCGACGCTGGACGCCGCTGAGCTCGTGCCGACGTTCAACGCCCCCGCCGACTGGTTCGTCGCCCACCACGCCGGCGGTCCGGAAGCTCTCGTCCGCGCCGTCGAGGAGGTGGAGGACCACTCGGGCGCCGCCCAGATCCGCCGCCACGCCACCGCGAAGGACCTGGTCGTGGGCGTGACGGCGTCCGGGCGCACACCGTTCGTGATCGGCGCGCTGCAGGAGGCGCAAGCGCTCGGCGCGCGCACCGTGCTGGTGTCGAACAACGCGTCGGTGCCGTTCACGCCCGACGTCCTGGTCGCGCTGAACACCGGCCCGGAGGCCATCGCCGGTTCCACGCGGATGAAGGCGGGATCGGCCCAGAAGCTGGTCCTGACGTCGTTCTCCACCGCGGTGATGATCAAGCTCGGCCGCACCTACTCGAACCTGATGGTCAGCATGCGCGCCACCAACGCGAAGCTGCGCGGCCGGACGATCCGGATCCTGCACGAGGCCACCGGCCAGCCCGAGACCGCGTGCGAGCAGGCGCTGGCGGACGCGGACGGCGACCTCAAGGTGGCGCTGGTCCACCTGCTGTCCGGCGAACCGACCGAACGTGCGGCCGCCGCTCTGGAGGACACCAAGGGCCACGTCCGCAACGCCCTGGACCGGCTAGCGGGTTAGGTCCGGCCCGAACACCTCGTAGTGGATGTCGGTGACGCCCGCTTCGAGGAGCTGGGCCCGCATCGCCCGCAGGAACGGCACCGGTCCGCACAGGTAGGCGGTGGTGTCCTGGGGAACGGGAACACCGCGGAGGTCGGCGAACCCGGTCCGTTCGGCTGGCCACTCACCGACGGGCAGCTCGTAGAAGACGTGCGCCTGCGCGTCCTCGAGCTTGGCCACGAGCTGAGCGAGCTCGGCGCGGAACGGGTGGCTGAACTGGTCGCGGTCACCGTGCACCGCGATGACCTGCCGCGGCGAGCCGGTGGCGGCGAGCTCGGCGAGCATCGCGATCATCGGCGTGCACCCGATCCCCGCCGACGCGAACAGCACCGGGCCGTCACCGGGCTGGAGCGTCACGTCCCCGGCCGGACGGCTGAGCCTCAGCGTGCTGCCCACCGGCGCGCGGTCGTGCAGGTACCGGGACACCTCGCCGTCGCGCTTCACCGAGAACTGCAGCGCGTCGTCGGTCCGCCCGGACAGGCTGTACTGGCGGATCTGCCGGGCCCCGTCGGGAAGCGGCACCTGCACCGACACGTACTGACCGGGGGCGTTCAGGGGCACCGGACCGTTGACCGGCCTGACGACGAACGTGACGACGTCCTCCGTCTCCTGGAACCGGGCGATCACCCGGTAGTCCTGCTGGCCCCTGGGCAGGAACCGCTCCAGTCCGATCAGCGTGTCGGCCATCAGCCAGTAGACCTCGCTCCAGGCCGCCGCGATCTCCGGCGTGACGTCCAGGACCTCGCCGACGGCCGCGAGCAGGTGCTTGTGCACGACCGCGTACTGGCCGGCCGTGACGCCGACCGAGACGTGCTTGTGCGCGATGCGGCGCAGCATCGCGTCGGGCTGCTGCCCGGCGAGCAGTCCTGACGCGAAGGCCGCGACCGAACCGGCCAGCGCCTGGGCCTGCGTGCCGTTGGCCTGGTTGCCGCGGTTGAACAGGACCCGCAGCAGGACCGGGTGCTCGGCGAACATGCGCTGGTAGAACAGCTTGCTGATCTCGCCGATGGCGGCCCCCACAGCGGGCAGGGTGGCTTCGACCAGCTCAGCGGACTTCGGGGACAGCATCGACGTGCTCCTCACCTCAGCCGGAGGCTGAGCAGAACAGGACCGGTGGGATCAGCGACGAGGTCCTCGACGCGCAGTGGATCGAGCGAGGCGTAGAAAGCTTCCTGGGCCTGACGCAACGCGTGTCGCAACCGGCAAGCGGAACTCAACGGGCACGGCACTTCGCCGTCGCAGTCGACGACCTCTCCGTTACCTTCCAGCGCGCGCACCAGCCACCCCACCGAGACGGACCGTCTCGTCTCGGCGAGCGCCAGGCCGCCGCCCCTGCCGCGGCGCGCCACGATCACGCCGAGGTGCTGGAGCTGGGCCACGACCTTGGCCGCGTGGGTGTACTGCACGCCCATGACCTCGGCGACTTCACGCGTGGTCGGGTTCGCCGAGACGGACCGTCTCGTCTCGCCGGGCGACGAGACGAGACGGTCCGTCTCGGCAGCGGCCAGCCGCATCACGATCCGCAGCGCGATGTCGGTGCTCTTGGTCAGCCTCACAAGATCGAGGCTAACTTAATTGGAATCTCAGATGCATGTTATCCGGGCAACACCGGCCGCCACGGGATCGGCGTCGACAGCACCATTGCGCTGGACGTCTCCCCGTGCGCGGCCAGCCGGACCAGCAGCCGCTCCAACTCGACGATGGACGTCGTGACGACCTTCACGACCGAGCAGATGTCTCCGGTCAGCCGCACGACCTCGACCACTTCGGGGAGGTCGTCGAGCAGTTCGGGGTGCACGGTGATGCACCGCGGGCCGTAACACTTCATGCGCACCAACGCGACCACCGGACGTCCGACGACGGTGGGGTCGACCACGGCGCGGTAGCCGGTGATCGCGCCCATGTTCTCGAGCCGGCGGACCCGCTGCGCGACCGTCGGCGGTGAGACGTGGACCCGGCGGGCCAGCTCGTTGTACGACAGCCGCGCATCCTCTTGGAGGGCCTCCAAGAGGGCCTTGTCCACCTCGTCCAACATGAACGCAAAGCTACTCGGCGATCCGTTTTGCGATTGGAAGAAGTTCGAGCCGAACGCCTTTCGTCGCCCATTCAGGTGACGGGCCGTTCCGGCGACGATTGAGCACATGAGCTGCCCCGTGTCCCCCAAGCTGGATTTCGGCGGCACCACGCCGTACGAGGACTACGTGCACGCGTCGGTGTTGCACACCCTTCAACAGCAGTGGTCCAAAGATCCCCGTGAGATGTCGTTCCTGGTCATCACGCAGGTGATGGAGCTGTACTTCGGCCTGCTCTGCTTCGAGTGGCGGCAGGCCCAGACCGAACTGCGCGCCGACGACCTCCGCGCGGCCGTGCGCACGCTCCGGCGTTCTGACCTGCACCTGCAGGCACTGTCGGCGGCGTGGCGGCCGATCGCGCGGATGACGCCGACCGAGTTCAACTCGTTCCGCGACGCGCTCGGCGAGGGGTCGGGCTTCCAGTCGGGCATGTACCGCGAGATGGAGTTCCTGCTCGGCGAGAAGTCCGCTTCGATGCTCGTGCCGCACCGCGCGGTGCCGGCGATGCACGACCAGCTGGAGAGGTCGCTGGGCCTGCCCTCGCTCTACGACGACGTGCTGGCCGCGTTGCAGCGCAAGGGTTTCGACATCCCGCAGAGCGTGCTGGACCGCGACCTGACCAAGGCCTACCAGCCGTCGGCCGAGGTCGAGCAGGTGTGGGCGGCGATCTACCGCGGCGACGACCGCGACCTGCTGGAGCTGGGCGAGGCGCTGACCGACATCGCCGAGGAGTTCGCGCGCTGGCGCTACGACCACCTGCTGGCGACCCGTCGTTCGATGGGCTCGAAGGTCGGCACCGGTGGCTCCGCCGGCGTCGCATGGCTGGAGAAGCGCACCCAGCGAGCGGTGTTCCCCGAGCTGTGGACCGCCAGGAGCTACGTGTGAGGCGCGAGCTGTTCGACATCCCCGAAGGCGTCATCTACCTCGACGGCAACTCCCTCGGCGCACCTCCGAAGCATGTCGCCGAGCGGATGCAGGAGGTCGTGGAGCACCAGTGGGGCACGCGGCTGATCAGGTCGTGGAGCGAGGGCTGGTGGGAGGCGCCGCAACGGATCGGCGACCGCGTCGGCCGGCTGATCGGCGCTGCGCCCGGTCAGGTCGTGGTGGGCGACTCGACGTCGGTCAACGTCTTCAAGGCGTTGATGGGCGCGGTGAAGGGCACCGGCCGCACCGAGATCGTCTGCGACGAGTCGACGTTCCCGACCGACGGCTACATCGCGGAGTCGGTGGCGTCGCTGACGGGGCTGAAGATCCGGGCCGCGCTTCCGTCCTCTTTGGACCTGAGCGAGGACGCCGCCGTGGTGCTGCTCAACCAGGTCGACTACCGGACCGGCGCGCTGCACGACATGAAGGCGCTCACCGAGCAGGCGCACGCCGTGGGCGCGCAGGTGGTCTGGGACCTCTGCCACAGCGCCGGTGTGCTGCCCATCGAACTGGACGCCCTCGGCGTCGACTTCGCGATCGGCTGCACCTACAAGTTCCTCAACGGCGGACCGGGCTCGCCGGCGTTCATCTACGTGCCGCACGCCAGGCAGGCGACGTTCGAGAACCCGCTGTCGGGCTGGAACGGCCACCGCGAGCCGTTCGGCATGAAGCCGTCCTACGAGCCGGACCCCGGCATCGTCCGCGCACGGGTCGGCACGCCGGACATCCTGTCGATGCTGGCGCTCGACGCGTCGCTGGACGTCTGGGACGACGTCGACCTGGCCGAACTGCGGCAGCGCGGCCTGGCGCTGACCGCGTTGTTCCGCGAGCACGTCGAGAAGCTCACGAACCTCGAGGTGATCACTCCGGAGCAGCGGGGCAACCAGATCTCGGTGCGCTGCCCCGACGCCAGGGCCGTCATGGACGAACTGATCGCGCGCGGCGTCATCGGCGACCACCGGCCGCCGGACGTCCTGCGGTTCGGTTTCGCCCCGCTCTACGTGACGGACGAGGACGCCGTCAGGGCCGCCGAAGTACTGGCGGACATCACCCGGTGAGTGCGGCGTCCGCGATGCTCTTGGCCTCGCGGGCGCCCGCCTCCAGCGACGAGCAGACGAACAGGATCCACTGCGCGAGACCTTCCAGGGACCCCGACGCGAACGCCACGGACGCGGCCTCGTACTCCGCCGACCGACGCAGGCACGCCACCTCCGGCACACCGAGGCCCTTGGGGTCCAGGCCTGTGGAGATCGACGTCATCCGCGCGGCCGCACGGGCGACCACCCCGTTGGCGACACCGAACGGCGCCAGCCCGAGCAGTTCGCCGTGCACCACCGCGACGACGATGGGCGCCGGCACGGACGTGCCACCGCTGACGAGCGAGCCGAGCATGTCGAGCCGTTGCGACACGTCGTCGGAGACGCGCGGCCGTCCGACTTCGGTCGTGAGGTCGGCGGCGGCCAGCACGTGCAACCGCGCGAGGGCCTGCAACGGCGCGCGCTGCCACGTGGCGACGAGCCCGCCCAGTGCCTCCGCGACCCGCAAAGAGCCCGCCAGCACGGGGTCCGAGACCTCGCCGGACTCCGGGATCTCGGTCGGACCGCCCTCCAGGGCCGCCGACGCGCGGGCCGCGCGGACGGACGCTTCCGCCGCCGTCGTGGCCCAGCCGCGCAGGTTCACCCGATGGCGGTGCACCTGGAAGACGGCGTCCTTGGCGGCGTTCGCGGCGTCCGCCACGCCGGGCAAGGAAAGCAGCGGTGCGAGAGGATCGGTCACGGTCGCGCAGAGTACCTGACCAGGTGAAACGCGTGACCCAGCTCACTGACCCAACCGCTGAGCGCGCAACTGCGCCCGTTCAACGCGCCACACGTGCCTGGAACAGACAAAACGGGTTACACAATGACAGCCGTGTAACCGCCTCCCCAGATTGGTCTGAACCTTTTGAGGGAGGAGCCTGTTGGAAGTGAGCTGGCTCGCACTACGGTCAGTACCCGCATCCCCAACCGGTCTGGACATTCCAGGAGGTCTCGCACCATGACGCAGTCGCCAGGCCAGGGCAACGCCCTGGACAACCTGCTCACGGAGAGCAGGACGTTCCCGCCTTCCGACGAGTTCGCGGCACAGGCGAACGCACAGCCCGCGCTGTACGAGGAGGCGAAGGCCGACCGCGAGGCGTTCTGGGCGAAGCAGGCGGAACGGCTGCACTGGGAAACCAAGTGGGACCAGGTCCTCGACTGGTCCGGCGCGCCCTTCGCCAAGTGGTTCGTCGGCGGCAAGCTCAACGTCGCCTACAACTGCGTGGACCGCCACGTCGAGTCGGGCCACGGCGACCAGGTCGCCATCCACTGGGAGGGCGAGCCCGGCGACTCCCGCGCCATCACCTACGCCGAGCTGCAGCGCGAGGTCTCCAAGGCCGCGAACGCGCTGACGTCGCTGGGGATCGGCGCCGAGGACCGCGTCGCGATCTACATGCCGATGGTCCCCGAGGCGATCTTCGCGATGCTGGCGTGCGCCCGCGTCGGCGCGTTGCACAACGTCGTGTTCGGCGGCTTCTCCGCCGAGGCGCTGCGCACCCGCATCCAGGACTCCGCGTGCCGGCTCGTGATCACGACCGACGGCCAGTACCGCCGCGGCACCCCGGCTCCGCTCAAGCCCGCCGTGGACGAGGCCGTCGCCGACGCGCCGTCCGTGGAGAAGGTCATCGTCGTCAAGCGCACCGACACCGAGGTCGCGTGGACCGGCAAGGACGTGTGGTGGCACGAGCTGGTGGACTCGCAGTCCGACCAGCACACCCCCGAGGCGTTCGACTCGGAGCACCCGCTCTTCATCCTCTACACCTCGGGCACCACGGGTAAGCCGAAGGGCATCCTGCACACGTCCGGCGGCTACCTCACGCAGGCGTCGTACACGCACCAGAACGTGTTCGACCTCAAGCCGGACACCGACGTGTACTGGTGCACCGCGGACATCGGCTGGGTCACCGGCCACAGCTACATCGTCTACGGCCCGCTGTCGAACCGCGTGACGCAGGTCGTCTACGAAGGCACGCCGAACACCCCGCACGAGGGCCGCCACTGGGAGATCGTGCAGAAGTACGGCGTCTCCATCTACTACACGGCGCCGACGCTGATCCGCACCTTCATGAAGTGGGGCGCGGACATCCCGGCCAAGTACGACCTCAGCTCGTTGCGCGTGCTGGGATCCGTCGGCGAGCCGATCAACCCCGAGGCGTGGATCTGGTACCGCGAGAACGTCGGCGGCGGCAAGACCCCGATCGTCGACACGTGGTGGCAGACCGAAACCGGCGCGATCATGATCTCGCCGCTGCCCGGCGTCATCTCGACCAAGCCCGGCTCCGCGCAGCGGCCGCTGCCCGGCATCGGCGCCAAGGTCGTCAACGACGAGGGTGTCGAGGTTCCGGCCGGTGGCGGTGGCTACCTGGTGCTGGACGAGCCGTGGCCGTCGATGCTGCGCGGCATCTGGGGCGACGAGGAGCGCTACCGCGACACGTACTGGTCGCGCTTCAAGGACCAGGGCTTCTACTTCGCCGGTGACGGAGCGAAGTACGACGCCGACGGCGACATCTGGCTGCTGGGCCGCGTCGACGACGTGATGAACGTGTCCGGTCACCGCATCTCGACCACCGAGGTCGAGTCGGCGCTCGTGTCGCACCCGACCGTGGCCGAGGCCGCCGTCGTCGGCGCGTCCGACGACACGACCGGCCAGGGCATCGTGGCGTTCGTGATCCTGCGCGGTGGCGCGGGTGCGGACGCCGGTGGCGCGGACGCCATCAAGGCGTTGCGCGACCACGTGGCCAAGGAGATCGGCCCGATCGCGAAGCCGCGGCAGATCATGGTCGTGCCGGAGCTGCCGAAGACGCGCTCGGGCAAGATCATGCGCCGCCTGCTGCGCGACGTGGCGGAGAACCGCGCGGTCGGCGACGTGACGACGCTGGCCGACTCGTCGGTCATGGACCTGATCTCGGCGGGTCTGCAGTCGGGCAAGGCCGAAGACTGAGTCTGCTTCAAACGTGACGGGCGTCCTCACCGGGGACGCCCGTTCGCGTTAAGATTCCATCTTGGTGAGCCGGGAAGTCTGGTCGGCACGAGTATTCGCGTACCCGCCGACAGCCCCTGGAGCTCCTGTTGCCCCCCAAGATCGCTGACTTCGCCCGTTACCTCCGCACGGAGACCGTGGGCGGCACTGTGCTGCTCGGAGCCACGGCGGTCGCGCTGTTGTGGGCGAACTCGCCGCTCTCCGCCGCGTACTTCACGCTGCGGGACCTCCATCTTGGACCGTTGTCGGTCGGCGACTGGGCCAAGGACGGCCTGCTCGCGATCTTCTTCTTCGTCGCCGGGCTCGAGCTGAAGCGCGAACTCGTCGTCGGTGAGCTGTCGAACTTCAAGGCCGCGATCCTGCCGATCATCGCGGCGATCGGCGGCATGATCGTGCCCGCGCTGGTCGCGCTCGGGATCGGCTGGGGACAGCCGGGGATCGAGAAGGCCTGGGCGATCCCCGTCGCGACGGACATCGCGTTCGCACTCGGAGTGCTGGCGCTGACGGCGTCCGGGCTGCCGTCGAGTCTGCGGGTGTTCCTGCTCAGCCTGGCCGTGGTGGACGACCTGGGGGCGATCGTCGTGATCGCGATCCTGTTCACGGCGAAGTTCAACCTGCTCGCGGCGGGCGCGGTCGTGCTGCTGCTGGCGCTGTACTGGTTCCTGCAGCGCAAGAGGATCACCAGCGCCTGGATCTACGTGCCGATCGCGCTGGCCACCTGGTGGTTCATGCACGAGTCGGGTGTCCACGCCACGATCGCGGGTGTCGCGCTGGCGTTGCTGACGCGGGTGCGGCGCGACCCGTACGAGCAGGAGGCGCCGGCCGTGCGGCTGGAGCACCGGCTGCAGCCGTGGTCCGCAGGGGTGGCCGTGCCGGTGTTCGCGCTGTTCGCGGCGGGTGTGCCGGTGGGTGCCGAGGCGTTGGGCAAGCTCTTCGACGACAAGATCGCGATCGGCGTGATGGTGGGGCTGGTCGTCGGCAAGGTGATCGGGATCGTGGGGGCGTCGGCGCTCGCCGTGTGGTTCAAGGCGGCGGTGTGGCCGTCCGGGGCGGGGCCGCGCGACATCGTGGCGGTGGCGACGCTGGGCGGCGTCGGGTTCACCGTCAGCCTGCTGATCGCGGACCTCTCGCTCGACGAGCCGGAGACCGCGAAGGCCGCTGTGCTGATCGCCTCGATGATCGCGTCGCTGCTCGCCGCGGTGTTGCTCATTCGTCGCAGCCGGGCTCATGGCACCATGTCCGAGTGACCACCAGGGAGCACATCGCGTCGATTCCGCTGACCGCAGACGACCCGACGGCCGAGGCGTCGATCGGCGGTCTTGTCCGTGACGCGACCGCCCACGTGTCGACTTTGGTCAGAGCAGAGGTCGAGCTCGCCAAGGGCGAGATCACGGCCGAGATCAAGAAGGGCGTGAAGGGCAGCGTCTTCTTCATCGTCGCCCTGACGATCCTCTGCTTCAGCCTGTTCTTCCTGTTCATGGCGCTCGGCTTCGGTTTCGCCGAGTGGTTCGGGTGGGGCTACTGGGCGGGCTTCGGGCTCGTGTTCGGCGTGATGCTGCTGACCGCCGCCGCCTTCGCCTTCCTCGGCTACCGCAAGGTCAAGAAGATCAGGGCGCCGGAGAAGTCGATCGCGGCCGCGAAGGACACCGTCGCGGCCCTCACGCGCAGGGGCGACGACAACTGAGCCGCAAACCCGACCCGTCCGTCGTACGGGTCGCGGGTCCGTGGACGCACCGCGACGTCTCGGCCAACGGCATCCGCCTGCACGTCGCCGAACTCGGTGAGGGCCCGCTCGTGCTGCTGCTGCACGGGTTCCCCGAGTTCTGGTGGTCGTGGCGGCACCAGCTGACCGCACTGGCCGAGGCGGGTTATCGCGCCGTGGCCGTCGACCTGCGCGGCTACGGCGACTCGGACAAACCACCGCGCGGCTACGACGGCTTCACCCTCGCGGGTGACATCGCCGGTCTGGTCAAGGCGCTCGGTGCCCCGCGCGCCCACCTCGTGGGTCACGCGTGGGGTGGCGCCACGGCGTGGACCGTCGGCGCCCTGCACCCGCGCGTGGTCTCGTCGATCTCCGTGCTGTCCGCACCGCACCCGCTGGTGACGCGCCGGACGTTCCGCAGGCATCCCCGCACGAACTCGCACGTGCTGCGCTTCCAGCTGCCGATCCACCCGGAACGGTGGCTGACCGCCGAGAACGGTCTGCAGGTCGCCAAGCTGCTGTCCGCGTGGTCCGGCCCGAAGTGGCGGTCGGCGCCCGAGTTCGACGAGGTCATCCGCCGCTGCCGGCAGGCGATGACGGTGCCGGGCGTGGCCCACAGCGCGCTGGAGTACTACCGCTGGGCGGTGCGCTCGCAGCTGCGCAGCGACGGCCGCCGGTTCGCCGAGGCCGTCGACAAGCCGGTGCAGGTGCCGGTGCTGCAGATCCACGGCGCGCTGGACCCGATCGTCCTCGAGTCCTCCGCGCGCGACTCGCTGCCGTGGCTCGGGCCCGAGTCGGAGTTCCGCTACCTGCCGGAGGTGGGGCACTTCCCGAACCAGGAGGCGCCCCACATGACGAGCAGGCTGATCACCGAGTTCCTGCAGAAGCTGAGCTGAACGCGGTCGCGAGTGCGGTGGCCGGGTCGTCCGGCAGGTCCGCCGACCGCCAGGCGACGTAACCGTCGGGCCTGATCAGCGACGCACCCTTCGCGGACAGTCCGAACAGGTCCAGCTGCTCGACCCGTTCGTACCGGACGGTCAGGCCTGCCGCCGCCTCCTCCCACTGCGGGTGGTCGGCGACGAGCACCCAGCCGCGCCGGAACAGGTCCACAGTGGACTTTCCGGGCTCGATCCACGCGTGCGGTGCCCTGGTGCCCGGCTGGCCGTTCCACTGCTCGGGGAGCTGGGCGGGCGGGAGCTCCGGGCCCGCGCCGAGCACCGCGTCCGAGCGGTAGAGGACGCCGAAGTGCATGGCGTTGTTGTCGTACAGCGGCGCGTCGTCCGGTTCGCCGTCGCGGTTGTGGCCATCGTTGCGCGCGAAGATCTGCTGGTGGCACAGGGTCGCGACCGGACGCCGTTCGGCGTCGTAGGTGTCCAGGAGGGACGGTCGTGACTCGCCACCGAGCACCGCGGCGAGCTTCCACGCGAGGTTGTGCGCGTCCTCGATCCCGACGTTCGCCCCGAACCCGCCGCGACTCGGTGGCAACGTGTGCGCGGCGTCGCCCGCGAGGAAGACCCGGCCCTGCGAGAACCGGTCGGCGACGGCCGCGCTGATCGTCCAGCGACCGGTGGTGATGATCTCGACGTCGAGGTCGTCGCGGCCGATGGCCTGGAAGATCTTCTGCCGCAGCTCGGGCTCGTCGTACTCGCGGTCGTCGAGCATGAGGACCCAGCGGCCGTCGCCGTAGGTGGTCAGGAAGCCGACGCCGCCGATGACGAACTGGCCGATCCCGTCCTTCAGGTACTCCTGCAGCGGCGCGCGGAACAGCACGCTGCGGGAGGTGTGCATGTACCCGCGCCCGGTGCGGCCGATGCCGAGCTGTTCGCGGATGGGGCTGCGGTGCCCGTCGGCCGCGACCAGGTAGCCGGCGCGGATCTCGTACGGCTCGCCGTCGCCCTGCACGACCGCCGTGACGCCCTCGTCGCCCTGGGAGAACTCCAGCAGCCGGGTGCTCATGCGGATGTCCGCGCCGAGTTCGCGGGCCTTGTCGCGCAGGATCGGCTCCATCCGGTCCTGGGCCACACCGACGCCCGTGGACGGCGAGTACTCGACGTCGGAGAGTTCGGCCGGCGGCGACCAGAACGTCTCGTCGAACTTCTTCCCCACCAGGCTCTCAGCCCTGACCCGCCGAACGCCGAAACCCTTCGTCATCCTGCTCGGCGGCAGTTCGTCCTCGATCCCGACGGCACGTAACAACTCGCCGACCCGAGCGTTGAACCCGACCGCTCGCGGGTGCGCCGAGCTGCCCGGATGCTTCTCCACCAACGTCACGGGAACCCCGCGCCACGCGAGGAACAACGCGGCCGACGTTCCCGCCAGGCCTCCCCCGACCACCAACACCGAAGTCCTCACAGCCATCCCCTCTCAATACGGCGTATCGCTCAATACACTGTATCGCCATGAGACACTGTATTGTCCAGCTCGATGTCGAACGAACCCGTGTGGGACCGCCCAGAGCCGCCCAGCAAGCCGTCACCGACCCCGTTGAGCAGGGAACTGATCGTGAACGCCGCGATCAGGCTCGCCGACGAGGGCGGGCTCGACGACGTGTCGTTCCGCAAGGTCGCCGCCGCGCTGAACGCGGGCCCGATGCGCCTGTACGGCTACGTCGAGACCAAGGACGAGCTGCTGGACCTGATGGTCGACGAGGTCTACGGCGAGATCACGCCACCGCCGGCGAAGTCGGACTGGCGTTCCGGCCTGAAGCACGTCGCGCACGAGATGCGGAACGCGGCGAAGCGGCACGAGTGGTTCATCGACCTGCTCAGCGGCCGTCCGCACCAGGGCCCGCACTCGCTCGCGCACATCGAGTCGACGCTCGCCACGGTCCGGCTCGCGGACATCGACCAGGTGCTCGGCGTGGTCAGCGCCGTGATGGCGTACGTGTTCGGCGCCGTCCGCAGCGAGATCACGGAGCTGCGCGCGGAACGGGCCACCGGCCTTACCGAGGAGCAGTGGCAGCGGGCGTCCGGGCCGTACATGGAACGGATGCTCGCCACCGGCCGCTTCCCGCTGCTCGGCAGGGTCATGCACGAGTCCACCGACCGCGACCACGCCGAGGTCTTCGACACCGGCCTCGGCTACGTCCTCGACGGCATCGCCGTCCGACATGGTTTTTAGCTCGCGCAGCCCTGGGTGGAGGCGCGCTTGGTCAGCGTCGGCGCCTTCTGCACCATCGCCTGCACCTGCTGGGCGGTGAGCACGAAGCCCGTCTCCGGGTCGTCGACCGCGGCGCCGAAGACCACGCCCATCACCCGGCCGTTCGGGTCGACCAGCGGGCCGCCGGAGTTGCCGGAGCGGACCTCGGCGCGAACCGTGTAGACGTCGCGCGTGACCGTCTGGGCGTCGTAGATGTCCGGGCCGCGCAGCAGCGGGATCCGCTCGCGCACCCGGGCCGGCGAGGCCTTGTACGGGCCGTCGAGCGGGTAGCCGAGCACGATGCCGTCCTCGCCGGGCTGCACCTCGTCCGAACGGAACTGCAGCGGCGTGGCCTCCAGGTCCGGCACCGCGAGCACGGCGATGTCCGTGCGCGGGTCGTAGGAGACGACTGTCGCGTCGAACTGGCCGCGGCCGACCTCGACCGTCACCTCGTTCGTGCCGGCGACGACGTGGGCGTTGGTCATGACTCGTTCCGGCGCGATGACGAAGCCGGTGCCCTCCAGCGCACGGGAGCACGACGGCGCACGGCCGCGGACCTTGAGCACGGAGGCCTTCAGCCGGTTCGCGACCGGCGAGTTCGCCAGCTGGCCGTCCGGCGGCTCGACGTCCTTGAGCGGCGTGCGGTTGAACGGGTCCATCGCCTGCGGGAAGCCCGAGACGTCGAAGAGCTTCTGCAGGTCGCCGGACAGCACGCGGGCGGCCTGCGGCATGGTCTGGTCGACCTTGCCGAGGATCACCGACTGCTTGAGCGACGAGGTGAGGTCCGGCAGGCCGACGACCGAGGTCAGCGGCAGCGCGATCATCCACGCCACGATGAAGACGACGAAGCCCTGCACGATCGCGCCCAGCGCGTTGTCCGCGCCGCGCAACGGCGACGCGTTGACCCTCGCCTTGATCGTCCGGCCGATGTAGACGCCGATCGTCTCGCCCAGCGCCACGAGCAGCACGACGATGCCGACCGCGAACACGACCTTGGTGACGACGTTCTCGAACTGGGAGACCAGCAGCGGAGCGATCTGCGTGCCGAGGATCAGGCCGACGAGCACGCCGACGAAAGCGGGCAGCGCGACGACCATGCCTTGCCTGGCCCCGGACAGCGCGGCGATCGCGGCGAGGCCCAGCACCAGCAGGTCAACCCAGTTCAACCCGAAACCTCCGCCTCACTGTGTAGCGCGCAACGCTAGTTCAAGGTCACGCACATCGGTCGCATCCCACGGCTGTTCCCAGCCGCCGAGTGCGATCAGGCCGTTGATCAACCCCGCGGTGAAACCCCACACCAGCATGCCCGGCGCGGAGAAGGCCGCTCCGACGTAACCCGCGGGATGGCGCACCCGGAACCTGTTGGCAGGATCGGCGAGGTGCGCGACCGGCACCCGAGCGACCGCGGCGGTCTCCGCCGGGTCGACAGCTGCGACGGGGCTCGGCTGTTCCCAGTAGGCGAGCACGGGCGTGACCACGAACCCGGACACCGGCACGTAGAGCTCCGGCAGCGTTGCAAGTGGTCTCACTCCTGACTCAAGTACACCTGTCTCCTCGTAAGCCTCGCGTAATGCCGTGCCCACCGGCCCGTCGTCGGTGTCGTCGGACGCACCGCCGGGGAACGCGACCTGGCCGGGATGCGAGCCCAGCGTGTCCGAACGGCGCAGCAGCAACACGTCCGGCCCGTGCTCCTCGGACTCGCCGAACAGCATGAGCACGGCCGCCTTGCGCACGCCCTGCTCCGGCGCCCGCGGGACCCGCATGAACGTCTGCGCGTCGATCTCCTCGGTGGCCTTGGCCAGGCGCTGCATCCAGTCGGGTGGCTCTGTCGCCTCCGTCATCGAACCGCCTTCTCCACCTGTTCCGGTGCCTTGAAGTACGGCGGATCGGTGATCTGCCGGACCTGACCGTCCGCTGCTACGTAATACGTGGCGGGAAGCGTCATCGGCGCCTTGAATTGCTTGCGGAGCTGATCCGCCTCGTCGTGGACCGAGGGCAGCCGCACGCCGAGCCGGGCGAGCAACTCCAGGCCGTCCGCCTCCCTGCTCTCCACGAGAACTGGGACGACCGGGACGGCACCTGGTTGCTTCGCATAGGTGTCCAGCACCGGCAGCTCCTCCTGGCACGGCTGGCACCAGGTCGCCCAGAAGTTGATCAGGAGCGGCCCTTGGAGCGCGAGGGCCGTCCGGGTGCCGTCGCGCAGGCACGTCACGCCGACGCCGCCCTCGGCCCCCGGCACGCACGGCCGGAGCTGGGCCTGCGCGCGCAACGCGACCAAGTCCTGGGTCGGGCGGGTGGACGTGGGCGGCGGGGCCGGCGCAACGTTCCGGGGCCACAGCGCCACGACACCCGCCACGCCGAGGACGAGCACCACGACGAGCCAGCGCGTGCGGTTGTTCACGCTCCTAGCTTCTCACCGGCCCGTACCCGCTCGGCGAGCTCGATCAGGTGGGGCTTCTCGTCGCCCTTCACGAGCTTGGCGGCCTTGTCCGGGTCTTCGGGGCCGAGACCGTACGACGGGCAGTCGTTCATCAGCAGGCAGGCACCGCAGGCCGGGGTCTTGGCGTGGCAGACGCGGCGGCCGTGGAAGACGATCCAGTGCGACGCCATGGTCCAGTCGCGCTTCTCGATCAGCTCGCCGATGGCGTGCTCGACCTTGACCGCGTCCTCCAGCTCGGTCCAGCCCCAGCGGCGCACGAGGCGGCCGAAGTGGGTGTCGACTGTGAGCCCGGGCACATCGAACGCGTTGCCCAGAACCACGTTGGCCGTCTTGCGTCCTACACCAGGGAGCTTGACCAGCTCCTCCAAGTTGCCCGGCACCACACCGTCGTGCTGCTCCACGAGAGCGGCACCGAGACCAAGCAGGGACGTCGCCTTGTTCCGGAAGAAACCGGTGGGGCGAAGGATCTCTTCGAGTTCCGTCCGGTCGGCACCGGCGTAGTCGGCGGCCGTCGGGTACTTCGCGAAGAGCGCGGGAGTGACCTCGTTGACCTTCTTGTCGGTGCACTGCGCGGACAGGATCACCGCCACGACGAGCTCGAGCGGCGTGGTGAAGTCCAGCTCGCAGTGCGCGTCCGGGTATCCCTGGGCCAGCACGCGCACCATCCGGCGGGCCCTGCGGGTCAGGCCGAGTCTGGTTTCCGGTTTCTTGGTTGCGGGCACTGATCCAGCGTAGTCAACACGCCGAACCCCACCCCTAGATCCGCACTCGAATCCCTCATGCGCCACACTTCGGAGCATCATGACTGCCTGGCTTGTGATCGTCGTTCCGATCGTGATCATGTTCTTCGCGCTCTTCATGGAGCGCGTCGAAGCGAAGCTCCGGCACGTTGCCGTGCAGGAGAACGAGGTCGAGGAGTTCCTGGAGTCCGCCAGGCCCGAAGAGGTCAAGGCGCTCTACGGACACGGCATCGGTCGCGCCCTTGACATGTTCCGGCTCCGTCGCCGTGGCCGCGGTGGTGCGCGCAAGCGCGTCCGCTGACACGACCCTGGCGTTGACCGACACCCAAATGGCGTAGGCTGGCTCGTTGGGCTCTGGATCGAGCCAGCCGGGTTGTTCCTAGTAAGACGGCGAGCCGAGCGGCGATCCACAAGAGAGCCCTTAGACTGCAACGCAGTGATCGGCGGCACGGCGCTGACTCCACCAAAGATGGTGGTAGGCGTGCCGTCGCGTCGATTAGGAGGGACGAGGTGGACGAGACCCTGGCGCGAGCGGGCATCTTCCAGGGGGTGGACCCGGCAGCCGCAGAGGCGCTGGCGACGACCCTTGAGACGGTGGAGTTCCCGCGTGGCCACGTGATCTTCGCGGAGGGTGAGCCGGGCGATCGCCTGTACATCATCCAGTCCGGCAAGGTGAAGATCGGCCGCAAGTCGCCGGACGGCCGCGAGAACCTGTTGGGGATCTTCGGGCCCTCCGACATGTTCGGCGAACTGTCCATTTTCGATCCCGGGCCCCGCACGTCGACTGCGACGACGGTGACCGAGGTGCGCGCGGTGTCCATGGACCGCCCCGCGCTCCGTCAGTGGATCACCAACCGGCCGGAGATCGC
The DNA here is from genome assembly GCF_024648825.1 of Lentzea californiensis. Taxonomy (GTDB): domain Bacteria; phylum Actinomycetota; class Actinomycetes; order Mycobacteriales; family Pseudonocardiaceae; genus Lentzea; species Lentzea californiensis. Next base: position 1,266,917 of record NZ_JANBBE010000001.1, on the reverse strand, counting down.
CGAGCAGCTGCTGAGGGCCCTGGCCCGCAGGCTGCGCCGGACGAACTCGATGCTGGCCGACCTGATCTTCACGGACGTGCCCGGCCGCGTGGCCAAGGCGTTGCTGCAGCTCGCACAGCGCTTCGGCTCGCAGGAGGCCGGCCTGCTCCGCGTCACGCACGACCTGACGCAGGAGGAGATCGCGCAGTTCGTCGGCGCGTCCCGCGAGACCGTGAACAAGGCCCTGGCCGACTTCGCGCACCGCGGCTGGCTACGACTCGAGGGCAAGAGCGTGCTGATCCTGGACCCGGAGCGCCTGGCGCGCCGAGCCCGCTAGTTCAGAACGCAAAGCACCAACGCAACGGAGCCCCGTGCAGTACACGGGGCTCCGAGCGCGTTCAGCCCCAAACACGCGACAGAACTCCGGCAGGCATCGCGAGTTCGCGGCAGCACTCCGACCAGGCGAGCAGTTCCGCAAGTTCGCGGCGGCGCTTCGACCGGACGAGGTGTTTCGCGAGTTCGCGCTGGTCATCCGTCGCCTCTTCGTCTCGATTCGGCGAAGCCCAATCGGGGCGAAGCGGCGGGCGGATGACCAGCTTCCCGGCGAACTCGCCGCCGTCTGCGGAGCAGCGGCCAACAAGCACAGCCCCAAACACAAGGGACCGGGCGCCACCCCCGACGTGGCGCACCGGTCCCTTGTGTTCACACGGCCCATCCCCCGACGAACCGTGCCTTCCTTCCCTCCGGCGCGTAGGCCCCGACCCTCAAGCCGGAAGGTTGGTCTCGGTCGGCGAGTCGACTTTCGCACGTCGGCACCCCGACCACTCAAGCCCTTTCACCCTCAAGGACCTGGTGTGTGGCCGATTCGTTGCATGTTTCACCCGGTCATCCCATTCCCGTGACCCAATCGCAACCATCGTGACCCTGCGCACCCGATCTGGTACATCCGTACCAACTTTGGCATACTGGTACACATGTCCCACTCCGCCCGTCTCTCCGACTACCGCGCTGCCCTGACCACTCCCAGCATGCGCGGCCCTGTGGTCGCGTCTCTGCTCGCCCGCCTGCCCATCGCCATGGTCGGGCTCTCGCTGCTGCTCTACGTCGAGCGCGCGACGGGATCGTTCGCGGTCGCCGGCATGGTCTCGGCGGCGGCACTGACGGGTGTGGCACTCGGCTCCGTTGTCCAGGGCCGGCTGATGGACCGCTTCGGCCCCACCCGTCCCCTGCTCTGGGTGACCGGGATGTTCGCCGTCTTCGTCACCGTCTCCGTGCTCGCCGTCGAGGCGGCCGCGTCGGTGTTCGTGCTGGTCCCGCTGGCCCTCGGTGTCGGCGCGACGGAGCCGATGGTGGGCTCGGCTTCGCGTGCGCTGTGGGAGCGGATGGTCCCGGCCGGTCCGACGCGGATGGCCGGTTACGCCTACGAGGCGATCAGCATGGAGGTCTTCTTCATCCTCGGGCCGGGTCTCGCCGGTCTGCTGCTGGCCGCGCCGTGGGCGGGCACCGGTGTCGTCGTCGGCGCCGTGCTGATGGTCATCGGCGCCATGTGGTTCGCGTTCAACCCCGTCGTGCGCGCGTGGGGCCCTGTCAAGCAGGCACCGCGCCCGTTGCTCGGCGCGTTCGCCTACCCCGGTATGCGCACGGTGGCGCTGGCCGCGCTGGGCTTCGGTGTGACCATCGGCTTCGTCGAGGTGGCCGTGCCGGCGTTCGCGAAGGCCGAGGGTCACGCCTCGATGGGTGGCCTGATGCTGTCGCTGTGGTCGATCAGCTCGGTGGTCTTCGGCGTGCTCTACGGCATGCGCCCGTGGCCGCGCCCGATGCACCTGCGCCTTCCGGTGCTGCTGGCCGGCTTCGCGCTGCTGACGTTCCTGCTCGCGATCCCGGCGACGCTCATCGGTCTCGCCATCGCGTTGTTCCTCGTCGGCACGCTGATCACGCCGCAGTCGACCGCGCACTCCGCGGCGATCGAGCAGGTCACGCCGAACGGCATGGCCGCGGAGGCGTTCGGCTGGGTGATCACCTCGGTGACCGTCGGCCTCGCCATCGGCCAGGGTGTGTCCGGCCAGCTGATCGAGCACTTCGGCACGCGCCCGGCGTTCGTCGCGGCCGGTGTCGCCGGGCTGGTGATCGCACTGGCGGTCTGGCTGCTGCGCGGAACCGTGCAGCGCGGCGTGCCCGCCGAGGTGCCGGCCCGGTCCGAGATGGAACTCGCCTCGCGCTGATCGGTTCTTCCAGAAGGCCGGCCCACATCGGGCCGGCCTTCTTCTTTCGTCAGGCCACCCAGCGCATCGGCACCACGAGGTAGGTGAGCTCGACGCCGTCTTCCCCAGGCGGCGACGTCAGCACCGTCGAGCGGAGGCCGCCCTGGATCTTCAGCTCGATCCGGCGGCCCGCGAACGCCTTCAGCGCGTCCGCAAGGTAGCGGGCCTGGAACGTCTTGGTCAGCCGGTCGCCCTCGACGGTGGCCTTCACGAACTCCTCCGACTCGCCCTGCTGCGGGTCGCTGCCCTTGACCCTGACCTCCGAGTCCTCGACCTGGATGGTCACGGCCTGGTGCGGGCCGCCGTAAGGAGTGGCTCTGCGAACGGCGCGCGCCAGCGCGTCGGCGTCCACGAGCACCGTGCTGTCGATGACTGCCTCCAGGAGTCGGCGCGCCCGGTCGTCCGGGAACGGAGCGGCCAAGAGCGCGGTGGAGATCGAGTTGTTGCCCCAGGCGAGGCCGATGCGGTCCTCGTTCGCGTGCAGGGCGACCTTGTTCGTCGCTTGCCGGGCCGCCTCGACGATGGCCTTCGCAGGTACCAACAGGTCTAGTTGACCTTGTTGTTCCCACGGAAGTGTGGCGTAGGCCATGCGATAGCGGTCCGTGGCCATGAAGTGCAGCTTGTGGGCGTCCGACTGGATCCGGATGCCGGTGAAGATCGGCAACGCGTCGTCCTTGCTCGCCGCGCCCGCCACGGCCGCGATGATCCGGAGCTTCGCCGCGTCGATGTGGCCCTGCAGCTCCGGCAGAACCGGAACACCGGGGTGGTGGCCGAGGTCGAGCAACGGCAGCGCGAACCTCGACGTGGGCGTGCGGACGGCCAGCCGCTGCCCCTCGACCTTGAGCCTCACCTGCGGCTCGTCGAGCGACTGGAGGGTCGCGGCCAGCAGCTTCGCCGGCACGAGCACCTCTCCCTCGGTGTGCACCGTCGCGTAGACGCTCAGGCGCACACCGTGCTCCTGGTCGCTGCCGGCGACCTCCACGTCCGTGCCTGCCTTGAGGCGGAGCCCGGCCAGCACCGGGTCGAGCACGCGGGTCGGCAGCAACCGCGCCACCTCGGCGGCGGCACCGGCGAGCTCGGCTGTGGTGGCGGTGAGGTCCATGGTTCTGGACGCTAGCGGGCACCCCTGACAATTTCGGGCGCCCCGGTTCCGACCGCGGCGGTCAGGCGCCCGCCTTGCGGCGCGCCAGGTCGATGATCCGCTGCAGGTGCAGCCCGCGCCGCACGTCGCACTCGTGCGTGGTGGTGCCGCTGTCCACCATCGCCACGAAGTCGTCGAGCAGGTTCGTGAAGCACTCCGGCGCGGGCGTGTCCCGGTTCGTCAGGGTGCGGTGGCCCTCGGTGCCGAAGACGGTGAAGTCCGCGAACGGTGGCTGCATCGGCAGTGAGAGGCAGAGCGAGACGGTGCTGGTGGCGCCGCCGGCGTGCTGGAGGATCAGCTGCCACAGGCCGGTGTCCGTGACGTTCGCGGCCAGTACGTCGGTGATCTCGCCCAGTGCGGCGTCGAGCAGGTCGAACGCGTGCGGGCCCACGTCGTCCAAGGCGCCCTTGTCGTGGCGCCACGGGGAGTTCGAGAACGGGCCGTCGAGCAGCGCGCCGGAGATCCAGCGGCTGTCGGCGCCGGTCCAGCCGCCGGTGCGGTGCAGCTGGGCCAGCATCTGCTTGGTCTCCGGGGCGTAGCGGCGGGTCAGCACGACCAGGGACGCGACGCCGGCCTCCTCCACGGCGGCCACCAGTTCCGCTGCCACCTCTACGGATTCCGCGATCGGCTTCTCCAGGACGAGGTGCTTGCCCGCGCGCGCCGCCTCGATCGCCATCGGGCCCTGCACGCCCGGCGGCACGCAGAACGCCACGGCGTCCACAGTGGACAGCATCGCGGTGTAGTCCTCGAACGGTTCCGCGCCGAAGGAACCCGCCAGCGAGGCGGCCGCTTCCGGGCGGCGCGCCCACACACCGGTCAGCGCGGTGCCGGGGTGGTTCGCGATTCCGGGGCCGTGGATCATCTGGGCCCACGGGCCCGCACCGACAAGTCCTACGCGCAGCTGTTCTTCCACTCGCACATCCTGCCTCAGGTGTAACTGGCCTTGGGGACGAAGATCTCGCCGCCGTTGCCGAACTTCAGGCGCACGCCGTCCTCGACGGACTCCCGCTTCGGCTCGTGTCCCCAGCCGCCGGGCACCGTCACCACGTAGCCGCGGTCCGGTGACGGGCCGAGCCAGACCTCGTAGTGGTCGCCGCCGACGACCCGTTCGACCTTCTTCACGTACATGCCCGGCGCGTCGGAGGTCGGTTCGGCGCTGCTCACGGTCGTGCTGTCCGGCACGAACATCACCACGCCCGCCACCGCGGTGAGGCCTGTGCCCATCACCGCGCCCAACAGGAACAGCAGGACCTTCACCAGGCAGCCGGAGACGTTCGTCGCCATCACACCATCCTCGAGTAAGCGCGGTCGTACGCTCGGAGGATGCCCGACGACATGACCTTGCCGGGAAACCTGGTACCCCGAACGCCGGTTTCCCAACCCGCCGAGGCACGCGACGCCGTCACCGTGGTCCTGCTCCGCGACGGCGCCGAGGGCCTCGAGGCCTTCCTGCTGCGCCGCGTGAAGGGCATGGCGTTCGCGGGTGGCATGACCGTCTTCCCCGGCGGTGGCGTCGATCAACGCGACGCCGACACGTCCGTCGCGTGGACCGGTCCGCCGCCGGAGTGGTGGGGCGAGATCTTCGGCGTCGACGCGACGACGGCCCGTGCGTTCGTGTGCGCGGCCGTGCGCGAGATGTTCGAGGAGTCCGGCGTGCTGCTCGCGGGCCCCGACGCCACCTCGGTCGTCGCGGACACGAAGGACTACGCGCAGGCCCGGCAGCAGCTGGTCGACCGCGAGCTCTCCCTCGCGCAGTTCCTGGCGGCGAACGACCTCGTCCTGCGCGCGGATCTCCTGCGGCCGTGGGCGAACTGGGTGACCCCGTACGAGGAACCCCGCCGCTACGACACCCGTTTCTTCGTCGCCGCGCTGCCGTCGGGCCAGAAGGCCGACGGCGAGACGACCGAGGCCTCCGACGCGGCCTGGCAGACCCCCGCCGCCGCCATCCAGGACGCCCAGGAGGGCCGCCGCATGCTCATGCCGCCCACCTGGCGCACCCTCGACGAGGTGGGCGCGCTCGGCAGCGTCGAGAAGGTCATGGCCGAGGAACGCAGCGTCGAGAAGATCATCCCGAAGCTGATCCGCGACGGCGACGTCATCCGGGTGGTGTTCCAGTGAGCGGCTCCCCGCTGATCGGCGCCCGCGCCCAGCACCCGCGGTACGGCGAACTCCGCCAGGTCACCGAGCACGCCGCCGTGCTGCTGGCGGACAACCCGTCCCCGATGACGCTCGACGGCACGAACACGTGGCTGCTGAAGGCACCGGACGCGACGTCGTACGTGGTCGTCGACCCCGGCCCGCTCGACGACGCCCACCTCAGGCGCATCGCGGAGGTCGGCCCGATCGCCGAGGTGCTGCTGACCCACGGCCACCCCGACCACTCCGAGGGCGCGCGGGAGTTCGCGGAACGCGTGAAGGCCCCGGTGCGCGCGCTCGACCCGACGTTCACCTACGGGTCAGAGGGCCTCACGGACGGCGATGTGATCACCAGTGCCGGTCTGGAGCTCCGCGTCCTGGGCACACCCGGCCACACCAGCGACTCGCTGTGCTTCGTGATCGACGGCGAGGCCGTGCTGACCGGCGACACCGTCCTGGGCCGCGGCACGACGATCGTCGCCCACCCGGACGGCAGGCTCGGCGACTACTTCGAGTCGCTCAAGTTGCTGGCCGAACTGCCGGAGAACACCGCTGTCCTGCCCGGCCACGGCCCGGAGCTCGCCGACGCGGGGGAAGCGGCGCGGATGTACCTCGCGCACCGCACGCAGCGCCTGGAGCAAGTCCGCAAGGCCGTCCAGGCACTCGGCGGGGCACCGACCCCGCACCAGGTCGTCGAGGTCGTCTACGCGGACGTCGACAGGGTGCTGTGGCCCGCCGCCGAGTGGTCGGTGCGGGCCCAGCTGGAGTACCTGCGGACCGGTTACTGAGGCTGGTGGCCGTTGTTCGTGGCCCCGAACGCCGACTGACGCGACGAGGACCGGTCGATCTGCCAGCGGCCGCTGTCGGTGGCCGGCGCCCCGGTCTGCTCCCGCTGCGCCAGCTCCTCGTGCAGCTGCTGCAACAGGGCTCGCTCGCGCTCGCTGAGGTTCGCGTCCACCGAGGACGGCTCGGCGGGCTCGGCCAACGCGGCCTGCAGGGCCGCGAGCTCGTCGGGCTTGAGCTCGGTGGTGATCTCGGCCCGGTTGATCGGAACGGGCTCGGGGAGCACCTCGACCTCGGGCTCCACGGTGGCCCTCGGGATGCGCTTCACGGGCTTGGGCGGGAAGGGCTGCGAGCCCTCCACCGCCTGAGGTGCGGAACGTGTGCGTCGTGAGCCGGTCTCTTCCAGTTGCTCCGGCGCCGGTGTCGGCTCGGCCACCGGCGCCGGAGCCGGAAGCTCCTCGGCGGGCTGGTCGAACCAGGCTTGCTGCTGCTGCTGCGAGACGTGGTCGGCCATCGGGGCCGGGGCACCGGAGATCGGCACCGCGACGGACGACGTCACCGCGGCGGCGTGGTAGTCGCTGACCTGCACACCGGTCGCCATGACCTCGACGGCGGCGCGGACGCCCGCCTTCCGCAGCACCGTGTCGATCCGGTAGGCGGTCGCGGGCGCGAAGCCCTGCGGACCGATGTCCACCAGCACCACGCGCTGCGGCAACGGGCCCGGCGTGGAGCCCGTGGGCGAGGAACGCCAGACGCACCGCACCGAGCGGATGTCCGGCAGCACCGACACCGCACGGGTCAGGTCGCCGGCGATGTCCGAGGCCGGGTCGGTCTCGGAGGTGAAGCGGTGCCTGATGAACGGCAGCATCTCGACCACCGGCAGGCGGTCGGTCAGCGACCCGTCCGAGCGGACCTCGTGGAGGATCCACGTGATGGCGGCGCGCTCGTCCGGCAGCACGGGGATGGTGCCCGCGACGAGCGTGCCGACGAGCAGCTCGATCGAGCGGTCCAGTTCTCCGACCGCGAGGAACTCGCGGGCCTGCGACAGAGCGGCGTCGTCCACGCGCCCGGCCATCGACAACAGGAGATCGTGGAGACGGACCGGCAGGCCGACACCGTCGTTCGTCACGTCAACTCTCCTTAGCTGAGCACCAGGTGCTCATCGGACTCGGCGCCGGCGCACACCAGCTCGGATGCGGCCAACGCCGCCCGGTGATAGGGCGGAAGGTCCATTCCGGACGACATGACCTCTACGCACGGGTCGTGCTCGCCCAACGCCCGCAGAACGCGCTGCAACTCACCGGTCAGCCGGGCGTGGCCGGTCGTGGCCGCCACCAGCAGGACGCGGTTGATCCCGGAGGGACCGATGCGCCAGCAGGAGCGAACCTCACCGACCCCGTGCCGGCCTCGCAGCGTGGCACCGAGAACGACGGTCGCGGAATCACCCATCGGCACCCGATCGGGTGATTCCGGGGAAAAGGTGTAGTCGGTGGCGGGCAGTTCGTCCAGTCCTTTGACCGAACTGAGCGCACCGGGTTCCGCCCCGTAGGGCACCAGCGCGTCCTGCAAAAGGCGCAGTTCGTGATCGGTCAGCGGGATGCGTCCGTGCAGAAGGGTGCGCGGCAGCGACCGCGCGAGCACCGCGTACGCATCCGATGCGGCCCAGTCCCGGTACCGCCACAGCAGCTCGTCCGGGAGGCGCCCGGCGAGCCGCAGCAGCAGTTCGTGGCACGTGTCCGACATGTCACACCCTTCAGCAGAACCCGTAACCCGAACCGGGAACTCAGACCTCGACGATCAGTTCGATCTCCACCGGAGCGCCGATCGGCAGCTCGGCCACGCCCACGGCGGAGCGGGCGTGCTTGCCCTCGTCACCGAAGATCTCGCCGAGCAGCTCGGAGGCGCCGTTGATGACACCCGGCTGACCGGTGAAGCCCTCGGCGGAGGCCACGAACCCGACAACTTTCACGACTCGCTTGATCGAGTCAATCCCCACGAGCGCGTGCACGGCCGCGAGAGCGTTGAGGATGCACGTCGCGGAGTACTGCTTGGCCTCCTCCGGGGAGACCTCGGCGCCGACCTTGCCGGTCGCGGGCAGCTTGCCGTCCACGAACGGCAGCTGGCCGGACGTGAACACCCACGAGCCGCTCTGCGTGGCGGGCACGTAGGCGGCGAGCGGGGCGGCGACGCCGGGCAGCTCGATGCCGAGCTCCTTGAGGCGGTTGCTCCAGGTGGTCACGCCTTCACCCGCTTCAGGTACGCGACGTGCTGCTCACCCGTCGGGTTCGTCAGCACCGTGACCAGCTCCCAGCCGTCGTCACCCCACTGGTCGAGGATCTGCTTCGTTGCGTGGATCAACAACGGCACGGTCGCGTACTCCCACTTCGTCATGCCCGGAGCCTAACTTGCCACCCGAGCGGGGCCTGCCCGGTCGGCGAGGTTGGAGCTACCTTGATCACATGGAGACCTGGCGGATCATCGCCACCGGCCTGTTCGCGGTGGGTGGGCTGGTCTTGGTGCTCGTCGCCATGGCGCAGGTGCGTGACCGCAAGCACAGCCAGCGAGTCGCGGTCGTCCAGGCCGGACTGATCGGACTGGTGGTCGTGGTCGTCATCACGGCCGGCATCGCGCTGTGGCTGCCGTCGGTCGTGGCCTGGGCCTTGGTCGCCGCCACCGCCATGGCCGTTCTCTTCCTCACCATGGTCGATTGACCGACCGGTCCACGTTCGACCGATTTCACACATAGTCTGGACGTGTGACGTCGTGGACCGAGGAGCTGACCCGAGCCCGTCTGCACGTGGTCTCCGGCAAGGGCGGCACGGGCAAGACGACGGTGGCGGCCGCGCTCGCGCTCGCGCTGGCCACCGGCGGGCGCCGGGTGCTGCTCGTCGAGGTCGAGGGCAGGCAGGGCATCGCCCAGCTCTTCGACCGGGCCCCGCTGCCCTACTCCGAGGAACGGATCGCGTCCGCGCCGGGCGGCGGTGAGGTGCACGCGCTCGCGGTCGACGCGGAGGCCGCGCTCCTCGAGTACCTGGCGATGTTCTACAACCTCGGCTTCGCGGGCCGGACACTGCGCAAGATGGGCGCGATCGAGTTCGCGACCACTCTCGCCCCCGGCCTGCGCGACGTCCTGCTGACCGGCAAGGTCAAGGAGTGCGTGAACCGCACCGGGCCGGACGGCCGCCACCTCTACGACGCCGTCGTGCTGGACGCGCCGCCCACCGGGCGCGTGGTCAAGTTCCTCGACGTCACCAAGGCCATGGCCGACCTCGCCAAGGTCGGGCCGATCAAGGGGCAGAGCGAGGGCGTCGTGCGGCTGCTGCACTCCGGCGACACGGCGGTGCACCTGGTGGCGCTGCTGGAGGAGATGCCGGTGCGCGAGACCCTGGACGCCGTCGCCGACCTGGACGGCGCCGACCTGCGTCCGGGCGCGGTGCTGGTGAACCGGGTCCAGCCGGTCCGGTTGCCCGCGCGGTCGCTGCCGGTCGCCGCCGAGGGCCGGCTCGACGAGGCACGGGTGCGCGCGGGGCTGCAGACCGCCGGGCTCGACCTCGACGAGTTCACGCTCGAAGGTTTGGTCGACGAGACGGTGGAGCACGCCATCCGGGTGCAGTCACAACAAGAGGCCAAGGAACTGCTCGGCGAGTCGGACCTGCCGACGCTGGAGCTGCCGGACCTGACGGACGGGGTGGACGTGGCCGCGCTGTACGAGCTGGCCGAGGTGCTGGTCGCGGCAGGAGTCCGATGAACAGGCTCGATTTCGACCCGCTGCTCGACGACCTGGAGACACGCGTCCTCGTGTGCTGCGGCTCCGGCGGTGTGGGCAAGACGACGACGGCGGCGGCGCTGGGGTTGCGCGCGGCCGAACGCGGCAGGCGCGTGGTCGTGCTGACGATCGACCCGGCCCGGCGCCTGGCGCAGTCGCTGGGGCTGCGGGAACTGGACAACCACCCGCGCGAGGTCGTCGTCGAAGGCTTCGAGCCCAAGGGCGAGCTGTTCGCGATGATGCTCGACATGCGTCGCACGTTCGACGACATGGTGCTGACCCACGCGGGCCGCGACCGGGCCGACCAGATCCTGTCGAACCCCTTCTACCAGACCATTTCCTCGTCGTTCTCCGGCACGCAGGAGTACATGGCGATGGAGAAGCTCGGCCAGCTGGTGGCGCAGGACGAGTGGGACCTGATCATCGTCGACACCCCGCCGAGCCGGTCGGCGCTCGACTTCCTGGACGCGCCGCAGCGGTTGTCGACGGTGCTCGACGGCAGGTTCATCCGGATGCTGTCCGCTCCGGCACGGGCGAGCGGCCGCGGCCTTCTCAAGATCGTCGGAACCGGTTTCAGCCTTTTCACGCGCGCCGTGTCGACCATCGTCGGTGGCCAGCTGTTGCAGGACGCGTCAACCTTTGTTCAGGCTTTCGACAGCATGTTCGGAGGATTCCGCGAGCGCGCCCAGCGCACGTACGAACTGCTCCGGTCGCCCGGAACCGGTTTCGTGGTGGTGGCGGCGGCGGAACCCGACGCATTGCGCGAAGCCAGCTATTTCGTGGAGCGGCTCAGCGCCGAGAACATGCCGTTGTGCGGGCTCGTCGCGAACAGGACGCATCCCGTGCTCGCGACCGACCTGCCCGCGGCGAAGGCGGTCGCCGCAGCGGACGAACTCGACCGCTCCGGTGACGCGCCGCTCGCCGCGGCAGTGCTCCGGCTGCACGCGGACCGGGTGGCAGTCGCCGATCGTGAGAAGCGGCTGCTGGCCCGGTTCACGCGTGCCCACCCCGGCGTTTCGCTGGTCGGCGTGCCCGCGTTGCCCGCGGACGTGCACGACCTCGACGGCCTACGGGAGATAGGTCGCCGGCTGGCCGGCGAGTAGACGCTGACAGCGCCTAACTGACCCTCGTGTCCTCAACGTGCTCTTGACGCGCGTTGTCGAGCAGTTCGTGCCACGAGTCGACGTCCGGACGGCGGCGCAGCAGAGCACGGCGTTCGCGCTCGGTCATGCCTCCCCAGACCCCGAACTCGATCTTGTTGTCCAGCGCTTCGGCCAGGCATTCCATGCGCACCGGGCAACCCAGGCACACGAGCTTCGCCTTGCGCTGCTCCGCACCTCGGACGAAGAGCTGATCCGGCTCCTCATCACGGCACGAAGCGTTGATACGCCAATCCCCCTGGTTCATATCCCCCACTCCTCAGTGCTGTCCAAATGTGGAAATCCGCCACACCCCTGCCACGGATGCCGTAGCGTTCGAGCCACGGCTGCATTCCTTGGACGTTGACGGACTGTAGTGCTGTTCGGTTCCCTGTCCAAGCCTGGGTCACCCGACTGTTACCTGTCTTGCGTATGTCTACTCATGCTGAGTAACGGCACTTACTGATCACCTTCACCCGTTCGTGTACGGCGTACGCTGGCCCGCGTGCGAGTCAGGAATGGCGTGCTCAAGATGCTCGGCCTGTGCCTGCTGGCTGGGGTTCTCCTCGCCGGCATGCTGTTCCCAGTCGTGGGTGCGACAGGTCTCGTCTCGAACAGAGCCAGCGACACGGTGGACAGCATCTCGGCCGACCTGGTGACGACGGATCCTCCGTTGATCACCACGGTCACGGACAAGGACGGGGCGCCGATCGCCTACCTGTTCGACCAGTACAGAGTCCTGACACCTCCCGAGAAGATCTCGCCCACCATGAAGGCGGCGCTGATCTCGGTCGAGGACCGCCGGTTCTACGAGCACCAGGGCGTGGACTGGAAGGGCACCATCCGCGCCGGCCTGACGAACCAGGTCAGCGGCTCGGTGTCGCAGGGCGCGTCGACGCTGACCCAGCAGTACGTCAAGAACTACCTGGTCCACGTCGTGGCGCGGAACAACAAGCTGGAGCAGGCCAAGGCCCAGGAGCAGACCATCGCGCGCAAGATGCGCGAGGCGCGGATCTCGTTGCAACTGGAGCGCAAGCTCGGCAAGGAGGAGATCCTCGCCCGGTACCTGAACGTCGTTCCTTTTGGTTCGACCATTTACGGCATCGCGGCGGCGGCGCAGGCTTACTTCGGCACCACTCCTGACAAGTTGACCGTTCCACAAGCGGCGATGCTCGCCGGAATGGTGAACAGTCCGTCAGCACTCGACCCCGAAGCGTATCCGGACAAAGCTTTGGACCGTCGCAACAAAGTGATCGACAGGATGGTCGAGAACGACAAGCTGTCGCGCGACGCGGGTGAGGCGGCGAAGAAGGAAGGCCTTGGTCTCGCGACTCCGGTGCGCACCCCGCCGAACGGTTGTGTCGGTGCCGGTCCGGAAAACGGTTTCTTCTGCTCGTACGTCGTGAACTACTTGCAGCGCGCGGGTTTCAGCGAGGAACAGCTGCGCACCGGCGGTTACACCATTCAGACCACATTGGACAGAGCGGCCACCTCGCAGGCGAAGGCCGCGGCGGAGGCGGGCGTCGCCAAGGGCACCGAGGGCATCGCGAACACGATGGCGATCGTGAAGCCCGGCAAGGAGCGCCACGACGTCCTCGCGCTGGTCGCGAACCGCGACTACGGCCTGAAGTCCGACCTGCGCCAGACCACGTACGACCTGCCCAGCGGGGTGGAGAACAAGTTCGGCGCCGGCTCGATCTACAAGGTCTTCACGGCCGCGGCGGCGCTGGAGAAGGGTCTCGGCATCGAGAACGTCATCCCGACGCCGACGTCGCACACCTCCAGGGTCTTCAAGGGTGGCGCCCAGCGCTGCCCGAGCACCGGTGAGCCCGGCACGCGCTGGTACTGCCTGTCGAACTTCGACTCGAAGTACCCGTCCTCGATGACGCTGCAGCAGGCCCTCGCGACGTCGCCGAACACCGGCTTCGTGATCCTCGAGGAGCAGACGGGCATGGACCCGGTCGTCGACATGGCCTCGCGCCTGGGCATGCGCGAGACGATGGCGACGAACCTGCAGGGCACCAGGCCGGACCCGAAGGCCAAGGACAAGCAGAACCGCATCTCGCAGACGGAGTTCTACAAGCAGAACGGCGGCAACGCGTCGTTCACGCTCTCGCCGGCGCCGGTGTCCACCCTGGAGCTCGCGAACGTCGCCGCGACCATCGTGAGCGGCGGCAAGTGGTGCCCGCCCACGCCGATCGCGAAGGTGCTGGACCGCAACGGCAAGGCCGTCCCCGTCAACGAGGCCCCGTGCGAGCAGGTCGTCGCCGAGGGTCTCGCGAACGGCCTCGCGGTCGGCATGAGCAAGGACGACACCGGCAACGGCACCGCCGCGGCCGCCGCCCGTGCCGCGAAGTGGACCCGCCCGATGATCGCCAAGACGGGCACCACCGAGGAGTACAAGTCGGCGGCGTTCATCGGCGCGACCCCGGACTTCGCGGGCGCCGTGCAGACGTTCAACGACGGCACCAACCCGCGCCCGATCTGCATCGGCGCCGCACCCCGGTTGTGCGGCAACGGCAACATCTTCGGCGGCACGATCCCGGCCAAGACGTGGTTCGAGACGATGACGAAGGTGCACGGCTCGATGCCCGCCTCGGCGTTGCCGCAGGTCGAGCAGCGCTATCTCAAGGGCGGCCGCGAGATCCAGGTGCCCGACGTGGTGGGCAAGCAGATCAACGACGCCACGCGGATCCTCGACCAGGCCGGCTACAAGGTGAGCCAGCAGTCGGTGAACTCCGAGCAGCCGAAGGGCACCGTCGTCAGCCAGTCGCCGCGCGGCAACGCGTTGCGCGGCACGGTGATCACGCTGTCGGTGAGCTCGGGGTACGTGCCGCCGCCGGTCGCGTCGGAGCCACCGGCCCAGCCGCCGCCCGCCCCCGGCAACCCGAACGAGCCGCCACCGATCACGCTGCCGACCGAACCGGAGCCCAGGTAGTCACCGGCGGAGCAGCTGTTCGAGCTGCTCCACGCTCACGTCGATGTGCGCCCGGATCTCGGCGACCGCCCTGTCGTGGTCGCCGAGCCGGATCGCGTCGAGGATGACCCTGTGCTGCGCCACGACCTCCTCCGGCGTCTCGGACTTCGAGAGCACCATGAGGTAGAAGCGCAGCTCCTTGGTCATCGCCGCGAAGAACTCGTCCAGCCTCGTGCTGTCGAGCAGCGCCACGATCGCCTGGTGGAAGGCCAGGTCCCGATCGACGATCCGGGCCGTGTCGCCCTCGGCGGCGGCCTCGGTGATCTCGTCGAACGCCCTGGTGATCGCTTCCAGCTGCTCGGGGCGCGGCGTGCGGAGCACCGCCGCCGTTTCCAGGCGCTCGCGGGCCGTGTAGAGCGCCTCGATCTTCTCCGGGGTCGGGGCGATGACGACGGCGCCGCGGTTGACCTCGTAGCGGACCAGGCCGGTCAGCTCCAGGATGCGGACGGCCTCGCGGATGGTGTTGCGCGCGACGCCCAGCTCGGCCGCGATCGCGCTCTCCCTGAGCCGGTCACCAGGGCCGAAGGCACCGGCCATGATCCGTTCGGAGAGGCCGTCGGCGAGCTGCTGGGCCGTGGTGGTGCGGCGCACTTCGAGGCCGTCGAGGGCTGACATGTGGCCAGTTTAACCAGTTGTCCTACAGTTGAACTGTACTACAGTTTGGGTCATGGACCTGACGACGTTCAAGGCGCTCAGCTTCGACTGCTACGGCACGCTCATCGACTGGGAGACCGGAATCGCCGCGGTGCTGTCACCGTGGGCACGCGAACAGGGGCTGTCGCTGTCCGACGAGGAACTCCTGCTCGCCTACGGCGAGCAGGAGGCGGCCGCGCAGGCCGCGACCCCGTCCGCGCTGTACCCGGACCTGCTGGCGTCGGCCTTCCGGCTCATGGGCTCCAACCTCGGGCGCGAGGTGAGCGACGAGTGGGCGTGCCGGCTGGGTGACTCGGTGCCGGACTGGCCGGCGTTCCCCGACTCCGCGGAGGCGTTGGCGCGCCTGGCTTCCCGTTACAAGTTGATCATTCTGTCCAACGTGCACCGCGAGGGGTTCGCCGGGAGCGACCGGCAGCTGCGCGGCGACTTCGCGGCGATCGTCACCGCGGAGGACGTCGGCGCGTACAAGCCCGCCGAGAACCACTTCCGCGCACTCGACGCCACGCTCGCCTCGTTGGGGGTGGAGCGTTCGGAGCTGCTGCACGTGGCGCAGAGCCTGTTCCACGACCACGTGCCGGCCAAGCGCGAGGGACTGCGGTCCGTGTGGATCAACCGGCGGCACGACCGGCCGGGCTGGGGCGCGACGCCGAAGCCGTCCGAGGACTTCAGCTACGACCTGGAGTTCGGGTCGATGGGCGAGTTCGCGGACGCGGTCGGCAAGGCGTTCTGATCGGGGTGCCGCAGCGGTCACAGCCGCTGCGGCACACTCGTGTCAGCCGGCCAGCTTGGCCTTCACCGCGGCGGCCACCCGGCCACCCTCGGCGCGCCCGGCGACCTCGGCGTTGACGGCCTTCATGACCTGGCCCATCTGCTTCTGCCCCGGCGCCTCGCCGAGCTGCGCGGCCACGGCGTCGAACGCCTTGTCCACAATGGACGCCAGCTCGGCGTCGTCGAGCTGCTTCGGAAGGTAGGTCTCCAGCACGGCGAGCTCCTGGCGCTCCAGCTCGGCCTTCTCGGCCCGGCCGGCACCGTCGAAGGCCTCCGCGGCCTCCTTGCGCTTCTTCGCCTCGCGCGAGAGGACCTTCACGACCTCGTCGTCACTGAGCTCACGGGCCGTCTTGCCCGAGACCTCCTCGTTCGTGACGGCCGTGAGCGCCATCCGCAGCGCACCGGCCGTGACGGTCTCCCGTGCCTTCATCGCGACAGTCAGGTCGTTCTTCAGCCGCGTCTTCAAGTCCGCCATGACGCAGAACGGTACCGCCCGCCGGATGCCGCGCCGATCGAGTTACCGCCCTTCCGTACCCTTGACGCGTGAACAAGCTGGGCCGCGCCCTCCTCGCCACGACCGCTCTCGGCGCCGCGACCGTCGCGTACGCGGCGGGAATCGAGAGAAGGCACTGGACCCTGCGCACCGCCACGGTGCCGGTCCTGTCCCCCGGCGCCAAGCCGATCCGCGTGCTGCACATCTCGGACCTGCACATGACGCCGAACCAGGTGTCGAAGCAGCGCTGGGTCGCCGCGCTGGCCGACCTGAACCCGGACTTCGTGGTCAACACGGGCGACAACCTCGCGCACAAGGACGCCGTCCCCGGCACCCTGCGCGCGCTCGGCCCGTTGCTCGACAAGCCGGGCGTCTTCGTGTTCGGCAGCAACGACTACTACGCGCCCAGGCTCAAGAACCCGGTGCGCTACCTGCTGCCGTCCGCCAAGACCAAGCGCATCCACGGCGTGACGCTCCCGTGGCGCGACCTGCGCGCAGGCATGATCGAACGCGGCTGGGAAGACCTCACGCACCTGCGCAAGACCATCATGGTGAACGGCCAGGCCATCTTCTGCGCGGGCCTCGACGACCCGCACCTCAAGCGCGACCGCTACGCCGACATCGCCGGCAGCCCGGACCCGTCCGCGGCCCTGAGGCTGGGCGTCACGCACTCGCCCGAACCGCGCGTCCTGGACCCGTTCGCGGCCGACGGCTACGACTTCGTGATGGCCGGCCACACCCACGGCGGCCAGCTGCGCATCCCGTTCTACGGCGCCGTTGTGACGAACTGCGAATTGGACCGGGGCCGAGCCCGCGGCGTTTCGCGCTGGGGTTCGCACATGTGGATGAACGTGTCCGCCGGCATGGGCACTTCGCCGTACGCCCCGGTGCGCTTCTGCTGCCCTCCGGAGGCTTCCCTGCTGACCTTGGTTCCGCGGCCCGTTACGCCTGGTCAGGGGCGGAATGAGGGGGTCCGATTCGGAGCTGGCGCGGACATGATGTAGAGTTCTTCTTGTTCGACCGGGGTGTGGCGCAGTTTGGTAGCGTGCTTCGTTCGGGACGAAGAGGTCGCAGGTTCAAATCCTGTCACCCCGATTAAAGAACACAAATCAGCCCCTGTCGCAGAAATGCGGACAGGGGCTGATTTGTTTTACAGCCGTTTCGCGGGGAGATCGGTCAGACCGCCGTGGCGATCCGGCGGGGACCGTGGCGGCGCTCGGGCGGCCGGCGTCGACGATTCCCTTCAGTCGTGAATTCGTCTCAGCTCTTGTCTGACTGGATCACCTCACAAGGTCCTCGCGCCCCAGGGTCGAAGGTCCTTTCCGATCACGGAAAAGGACATCAACGTTCCCGATAGACCACCCGATCGTGTGACGTGTCTCGACACGCGCGGCCGTAGACGGGACCGTTCTTACATGACACAGCGCCATCGTTCCACGTCAAACCTTACGAAACCTGCACGTAGCGTTAACCCTTATGAGTGAAGGTTGACGGTTCAACTCACGTTGCGTAACGGCTGTCTTGATCCAAACGACGAAGGCAGTGGTTCAGCCATCGTGGAATATGTCGGGAGATGTTTGTGATGGACTCCGCCTCCGCCGCCAATCCGTCTAACAGGTCCTGGATCGTCATTGCGGCCAAGGCAATCGTGGTGCTGCAGTCCCTGGGGATCGTTTTCATGCTCACTTCAGCCTGGGTGACGGCCGTGGTGGCCGTCGGCTTCATCGTGGTCTTCGTCGCGATCAGGGCGCTGTCACGCGCCTCACGGCAGGTCGACCAGATCTTCGACGAGGAACTCGGCCGCAAATAGGCTCGACACCATGCTGACGCGGGTGTCCGAGGCCCTGGTGAAGCCAGGCCGGGAGCAGGAGTTCGTCACACGGGTGCGGGACCTCGTGAAGGGGTTTCCCGAGATCTACGACGGGCTCTTGGGCCACGAGGTGCTCGTCGACCTCGACGACCCGCTGCGCGTGCGGTACGTGAGCCGGTGGCGGGACGAGCAGGCACTCGAGAGTTACGCGGGGCCCAGGTGGCGCACCGATCCGGTGACGTTCCCGGACGAGGACGCGTACCTGCAGCGGCCGTTGGCGCTGCGGCACTTCCGGCACGTGAGCTGACTCAGCTGATGAAGCCCCGCGCGGGCAGGCCTTCCGGGAACCGGTCCAGCGCCTCGCCCGAGGCCAGCGCGAGCGACTCCAGCGTCTCCGTCTCGGCCGGGGTCGCGGTGTGCGGGACGGCCCAGTAGCAGCCGATGGCGCCGATCGCTTCCGGGCGCAGGATCGGAGCCATCAGCAGGCTCCGCACAAAGGTCGGCCGATAAGCTTCTTGAGGAATCCTCGAATCGAAGCGGATGTCCCTGATCGCGACGGTCTGACGATTCAACATCGCCCAGCCGCTGATGCAGTTCACGGCGGGGAAGCGCTGGCCCTTCCACAACGGGCTCATCGAGTCCTCGTCGGCGTAGTAGCAGAGGTCGCCGTCGAGCAGCACCAGCGTCGCACCGTGCGCCACCAGTGAAGACCTGGCCGTCGTGCGCACGATCCGTTGCACTTCCTCCAACGTCGCAGCTCCGGCGAGGCGCTCCATCGTGTCGGACATCCGCCCACGTTAACTCCCGCGGAACCGCGCACCTAGATTTCCTGATCCGATTCAACTGATCAGCGGCAGTTCGCGGCATGTGACCTTGTGACGAAGATTGCCGGTGCTTCGCGACAATTCACCGCTGCGGCGACCGGGCGGTGTGGTGACGGCCCCACTTCGGCGGTCGTGTCGTCTGCCATCCCCCGGAAGCGGCCTCTGACTCTAGTGTTGAACCGTGACCACGCACCCTTCTCCCGACATCCCGGAACAGCTCTTCGAGGACCCGGCCGCCGAGACCCGGTGGCGTGAGCGGTTCACCGCTCCCCGGATGAGCCTGCCCGGCTGGGCCGACGACGCTCCGGACCGCACCCTGTACGTCTCCAACGCCAGTGGCGTGTGGGAGATCTACGCCTGGGACCGCGCGACGGACGAGCACCGCAAGGTCACCGACCGCCCGAACGGCACGTCGCACGCCACGCTGAACCCGGACGGCACCGAGATCTGGTGGTTCGACGACCACGACGGCGACGAGTTCGGCGTCTGGGTCCGCGAGCCGTTCAAGGCCGACGGCAGCAAGGCCGAGCCCGCGGTCGCGGACGTGACGGCCGGCTACCCGGCGGGTCTGGAGATCGGCCGCACCGTCACGGCCGTGGCCGCGTCGACGGACGACGGCACCACGGTCTGGCTGACGCGCGACGGCCGCAGCGAGGTGATCTACCAGCACGTCAACGACGCCGGCGTCACCGCGCTGGCCAAGGACGAGTCGATCGTCGTGATCGCGCACTCCGAGCACGGCGACAACCGGCACATGGCGCTGCGCGCGCTCAACGCGGAGAACGGCGAGACGATCGCCGAGAAGTGGGACGGCAAGGGCAAGGGCCTCGACGCCATCTCGTTCAGCCCGGTGCGCGGCGACCAGCGACTGCTGGTGCTGCACGAGCGCCGCGGCCGCGAGGAGCTGCTGATCTGGGACGTCGCCGCCGGCACCGAGCAGGAGATCGTCCTCGACCTGCCGGGCGAGGTCGCCGCGGACTGGTACCCGGACGCGTCCGCGCTGCTGGTCGTGCACACGCACCACGCCCGCAACACCGTGCACCGCTACGACCTCGCGACCGGCGAGCTGTCCACTCTGGACACCGCACCGGGCGTGATCGGCTCGGCGGGCGTGCGGCCGGACGGCACGATCGAGTACTCGTGGTCGTCCGCCGAGAAGTCAACGGTCATCCGCGCGCTGGCCACCGACGGCACCGAACGCGTGCTGGTCGAACCAGTCGGCGCCAAGCCCGCGACGTCGCACAAGCTGGAAGACGTCTTCGTCGGCGACGTGCACGCGCTCGTCTCGAAGCCCGAGGGCGAGGGCCCGTTCCCGACCGTCTTCCTGATCCACGGCGGCCCGCACTCCTCCGACGAGGACCGCTTTTCCGCCTACCGCGCGGTCTGGCTCGACGCGGGCTTCGCCACCGTGCACGTGAACTACCGCGGCTCCAGCGGCTACGGCTCGAAGTGGCGCGACGCCATCGAGGGCAGGCCGGGCATCACCGAACTCGAGGACATCGCCGCCGTCCACGACTGGGCGGTCGAGTCGGGCCTCACCGACCCTGAGAAGTCGGTGCTCAACGGCGCCTCGTGGGGCGGCTACCTGACCCTGCTCGGCATCGGCACCCAGCCGGACCGCTGGGCAGTCGGCGTCGCGGGCGTCCCCGTAGCGGACTACCTCGCCGCCTACGAGGACGAGATGGAACCGCTGCGCGCCTTCGACCGCGCCCTGTTCGGTGGCTCCCCGGAGGAGCTGCCCGAGCTATACAAGGAGTGCTCGCCACTCACGTACGTCGACCAGGTCACCGCGCCGGTGCTGATCCTCGCCGGCGAGAACGACCCTCGCTGCCCGATCCGGCAGATCGACAACTACCTCGACGCCCTCGCGGCCCGCGGCCACACCTACGAGATGTACCGCTACGACGCGGGCCACGGCTCGCTGGTCGTCGCCGAGACGATCCGGCAGACGGCGGCCGAGGTGGACTTCGCGCGGCGCCACCTGGCGGCGAAGTAGTTTCGCGGCCGGGTTGATGGCTGCGGTAGCTGGTCGCCGGTGGTTCGTTGCCGGTAGTTCGTCGCCGGTAGTTCGTCCGGTGATTCGTCGCCGGTAGTTCATGATCGCGAGTTGTCCACAGGCTGCCGTGCGGTTGACCTGCGGTTATCCGAACTTCGGTAGCCTGTGGACAGAGCGGGAACCAAATCCGGGGATCGCGCGTTGCGTCATGAGGAATCGCGCGGGGAGCGGTGGGCACGGCGGCCGGCCACGGTGCCAAGGTGGACAGATCGCCGCGCTGTACAACAGCTCGTCGCGCCGTGCAGCGACTCGTCTCGCCGCACAACAGCCCGCCGCGCCGCACAACAGCCCGCCGCGCCGCACAACAGCCCGCCGCGCCGCACAACAGCCCGCCGCGCCGTGCAGCAGCTCGCCGAGCAGAACAACAGCTCGTCGCGCCGTAGGATGGGTGACGGCGCCGCCGAGCGCCTCACCTCCTGATCGGTCACCCACGCTGACCGGCGTCGCGGAGGCAAAGGGGACTCCTGTCCTCCCGGCGCCGGTCGGCCGTGTCTGTCGTGTGCACCGCGAGCTGAGTCCGGACGAGCAGAGCCAGGCGTGGGGAACGGCTGTTGCGCGTCCGCGAGAGGCACGCCATGACCGAGCAGAAGTCGTTCAAGCGCCTGGTTCGCGCCCGGATGGAGCGCACCGGCGAGTCCTACACCACCGCCCGCAGGCACGTGCTGAAAGACGCGCGGCCCACCGGGCAGATGCACGACTCCTGGTTGCTGCGGGAGGTGCTCGACGACGAGTGGTCCGAGGCGATGCTGGCCGGGCTCGCGGGTGGGATCGGGTTCATGTACTTCGTGTTCGAGTACAAGGGGCACGCGCCCACGATGACGATCGTCGCGCGGCACCATCCCGCGCCGTTCATCCCTACCGCGCTCATGCATGCCGGCATCGCGCATGAGGTCACCAGCACCACCTCCGCACGCAAGGCCGAGCAGCAGTTGCGGTCGGCTGACGGGCCGGTGATCTGCTTGCTGGGCAAGGAGAAGCACCCGGCCGGGGTGCTGGGCACGGATGGTGACACCGTCACCGTGCACAACCACGGCACGCACCAGCAGCCGCTCGCCGAGTTCATGGCGAGCTGGGGGCAGGGCAAGCACGAGATGATCAGCATCGGTGAGGGCCGGGGTGAGCCGGACGTCGCCGCGGCCGTGCGGATGACGTGCGAGCACCTGACCGGGCCGGTGCTGGGCAACAACTTCGACGTGAACTTCGGCTTCTCCGGGATGGGCAAGTTCGCGGAGCAGTTGCGCGACAAGGGGAAGAAGGGCTGGGCTCAGCGCTGGGCCGGCGATCCCGCGTTGCCGCAGCAGCGGCTGCACGACTGCCTGGAGGTCGAGTACACGGCGCCGGGGGCGACGCGACCGCTGTACGCGGAGTTCCTGGCGGAGGCCGGGCTTCCTGGGGCGCAGGAGTTCCAGGAGTCCGGCAGGCTCTGGTCGGAGATCGCCGGGGGTGGCGACTACGACGAACTGGCCCGGAAAGTGGACGAGGCCCGTTCCATCGAGGAACGGGCCATCCGTCGGCTGATGTCGAGCTGACACGCTCAGCTGATGTCGAGCTGACAGGCTCGGCTGATGCCGAGCTGGCGGGCTAGGCCGCCTGGGCCTGCCACATCCAGTGCGCCTGCTCCAGTTCCTGCGTGATGCCGATCAGCAGGTCCTGGGTGACGAGGTCGGGCTTGTCGGTCTCGTCGATGCGGGAGCGCATGCGGGTGATCAGTGACGCCAGCGAAGCCGTGATCGACGTGACGACCTGCTCCTCCTTCAGCCAGCCGGTCTCGATCTCGGACACGCCGGACGACGCGGCGACGGTCTTCGCCGTGCCGTTCGGCGTGACGCCGAGAGCGGCCGCTCGTTCGGCTACCTGGTCGGCCGCGTTGCGGGCGAGGACGACCAGTTCGTCGAGCTGGAGGTGGACGCTGCGGAAGTTCTTGCCGATCACGTTCCAGTGCGCCTGCTTCCCGATCAGGGAGAGGTCGACGAGGTCGACCAGGGTCGCCTGCAGAATGGCTCCGACGGCGTCGCGGTCGGCGTCAGCGAGCGGGCTGGTGATCGGGTTCTTGGCCATGGTGAAACGCGCCTCCTAGACGGTGACGGTGAGCGCCACCTCGATGTTGCCGCGCGTCGCGTTCGAGTACGGGCAGACCTGGTGGGCCTGCTCGACGAGCTTTTCCGCGACCGCCTGGTCGAGTCCGGGGATCTTCACCGCGAGTTCGACGGCCAGTTGGAAGCCACCGGTGCCGTTGGAGCCGATCCCCACTTTGGCGGTTACCTCAGAAGAAGCGACCTGAATCTTCCCTGCGCGCGCGACTGCTGCGATGGCGGAGTTGAAGCACGCCGAGTAACCGGCTGCGAAGAGCTGCTCGGGGTTGGTCGCGTCACCGCCGGGGCCGCCCATCTCCTTCGGGACCGACAGCACCTCGTCGATCACACCGTCGGAGGAGCGAACCTCGCCGTTGCGGCCTTCGCCGTAAGCAGTCGCCTCAGCCGTGTACAGCGCTTCCATTCCGCTCTCCCTTGAGTCAGTGTTCAAAGCCTTTCACTGAGGGAGAACGCATCGTGCGCGACTTAAATGCCCGGTGGTGACTCAGTTCACGTCGGAGATGGGACGGCGCAGCGCGAACTCGGCCACCTGACGGCCGATCATCCGCAGGTTGCGGTCGACGTCGGCGTCCGAGCAGGCGCCGTCGCCGTCGAACTTGACCTGGGCTGAGTTGATCGCGGAGCCCAGCGGGGTCGGCCAGCCGCGCAGGGCGTGCACGATCGAGCGAACGGCCGCGAGCGTGTTCACCGCGGCCTGCCAGCCGTAGGCGGCGGTGATGGTGCCTACCGCGCGGCCGTCGAGGTACGGGCGGTCGTCGTCGCGCAGGTCCTCGATGTAGTCGAGGGCGTTCTTGACCAGGCCGGACACGGTGCCGTGGTAGCCGGGTGACACGACGATCACGCCGTCGCAGCGGCGCAGGTCCTCGACCATCCGGAGGGCTACGTCCGTGCGGTCCGGTACCGACGGGTCGTAGAACGGGAGCACCAGCTCGGGGCCGCTGTACTGGATCGTCCGCGCACCGAGCTCACGAGCGCCCTCCAGAGCCACCCGCAATGCCCGTTCGGACTGCGAGTCGGACCTGATCGAGCCGCCGATGCCCACCACCGTCACCGTCATGACAACGATCCTTCCACCTCCAGCTACCTGGAGATCCAGCACTACTCGCGAGTAACCTGCACCACATGTCGAACTTCCAGGCGGCCGTGATGGCCGGTGCTCTGCGCTTCGCGTTCGGTCTTCCCGGCCCTGTGCGCCGCCTCATCGCCGGTGCCCCGATCCGTCTGGACGGCCAGGACCTGCACCCCGAGGCGCAGCTGCTGCTCAGGCTCCAGCAACTGACCGGGACGGAGTGGCGCACGAGGACAGCATCCGAGAGCCGACTGGACCTGGAGTTGAGTTCGAAGCTCGTCTCCGGTCCGAAGATCACCGGAGTGGGGTCGCGCGACCTCACGATCGGGGAGTTCGCCGGGCGTCTCTACACGCCGGACGGTCTCGCGGCAGGCTCCTCGTTGTTGATCTTCTACCACGGTGGCGGCTGGGTGACCGGCAGCCTGGAGAGCCACGACAACCTCTGCCGCTTCCTCGCGAGGGAGGCGGGCATCCGGGTGCTCGCGGCCGACTACCGGCTCGCCCCGGAGGCCCCGTTCCCGGCCGCGGCCGACGACGCCGCCGAGGTGCTGCGCTACGCCGTCGCGAAGGCGGAGGACCTGGGCATCGACCCGAGGCGGATCGCTCTCGGCGGTGACAGCGCGGGCGGCAACCTGGCCGCCGTCACGGCTCACAGCGCCGAGGTCGACCTCGCGTTCCTGCTGCTCCTCTACCCCGGCGTCGACGCGTCGGTGCGCCGCCGGTCGCGGGACATCTTCGGCAACGGGTTCTTCCTGACCGACGAGAAGATGGACTGGTTCCTCGACCAGTACACCGCCGAGGGCAAGGACCGGCACGACCCGCGGCTGTCGATCATGCTGGCCGAGGACCTGTCGAACCTGCCGCCGACCTACATCGCGACCGCGGGCTACGACCCGTTGCGCGACGAGGGCGAGGCCTTCGCGGAACGCCTGGCCGCCGAGGGCGTGCCGGTCGTGCTGCGCCGGCACGAGGGCCTGTTCCACGGCTTCGCGAACGTGCTCGGCATCGGCGGGATCTTCCGCGAGGCCGTGTCCGAGGCCGTCGGTGCGCTCCGGACCGGCTTCGCGCTGGCCAACTCCGCTCAGGACGTGGAGGAGACCGCCTGACGCTCGCGCGACAACACCCAGCCGACGCCGGCGACCAGCAGCCCGGCCACGCCGGCGACGACGAAGCCGAGCGGGGGGCCGCTGTGATCGACAGCGATCCCCGCGAGCGGCTGACCGGCGGCGACGCCGAACGTGAAGGCGGAACCCTGCAGCCCCAGCGCGAGCCCGCGGGCCGTGGGGGGCGCGTTCTTGGCGATCAGCTCGGACGACGCCGTGATCGTCGGCGCGCAGGCGAGGTTCATCGGGATCAACGCGAGCGCCAGCAGCCAGACGTGGCCGTCGCCGAGGCCGACCGGTATCTCCAGCAAGGCCATGCACGCCAGCAGGAACACGCCGGTCGGCACCCGTTTGAGGGTGCCGTAGAAGAGACCGCCGAGGGCCGACGCCGCGCACATCACCACGAAGACCAGGCCGAGCCAGCTCTGCTGACCCGAGCGCTCCAGCGAGGCGATCGCCGAGATCTCCATGCCGGACAGCACCATCGTGGCACCGAACGGGATGATCAACGCCGCGATCATCGGTCCGCGCAGCCACTGCCGCAACGGGGGTGGCGGGCCCTCGGTCACGTCGTCCTCGTGCAGCAGCACCGGGTTCACGAGGAACAGCACCGCGCTCGCGGTCAGGATCGCGATGCCGATCACGATCAGCGCCGTCCCGGTCGAGTAGTTCGTCGCGATCAGCACACCCGCGGCGGGCCCGACCATGAACGACAGCTCGACCGAGATCGAGTCGAGTGAGAACGCGGGCCTGCGCTGCGGTTCGGGCACGATCGCGGTGAGCGCCTGCCGTCCGATCGACATCACCGGCACGGCCACGAGCCCGTTGGCGAACGCGAGCACGAGCAGCACGTAGTAGTCCATCAGCGGCGCCGTCACCCAGAAGGCGCCTTCGAGCAGGCTCAGTGCCAGCACGAACCGCAGACCCTTGGTGTCGACCAGTTTGCCCATCAACGGCGACCCGAGGCCGAGGCCGATCATGGTCGCGAAGCCGACCGTGCCGGCCGCCGCGTAGCCCTTGTCGAGCGTGGTGACGACGTGCAGCGTGACCGTGACGCCCGCCGCCGTCGGGGGGATCCTGGCGAACAGCATCAGCAGCATCAGGGGACGAACCCCCGGCAGCGCCAGGACCGACTTGAACGGGGCGAGGTTCACGAGGACATCGTCACCTGGCTGGCAACGGGTTTGTTCTGCCGCGACAGCAGCCAGGCGACGCCCGCGACCAGCAGTCCGATCACGCCGACGATCGCGAACCCGGCCGGTGCTCCGCCGCGGTCGATCGCGACACCGGCGATCGGTGCGCCGATCGCGTTGCCGACGGTGAACGCCGACCCCTGCAGGCCGAGTGCCAGGCCGCGGGCGGTGGGCGGCGCGAGCCTGCTGATGTGTTCACCGGAGGCCGCGATCAACGGCGCGCACATGAGGTTCATCGGCACGAGGAGCAGGCACAGCAGCAGCACGTTGCCATCGCCCAGGCCCACCGGGATCTCCAGAGCGGCCATCAGCACGAGCAGCACCAGCACGCTCGGCACCCTCTTCACGCCGCCGTAGACCAGGCCGCCCACGATCGACGCCGCGCACATCGCGAAGAACACCGCGCCGAGCCAGCTCTGCTTGCCGATGTGCTCCAGCGACGCGATCGCCGAGACCTCCATGCCTGTGAGGCACACCGTCGCCCCGGCGCACACGACCAGCACGCCGACGATCCGTCCGCGCATCCACTCGAACACGCGGGGCTTCGGCCCGTCGCTGACCTCGTCCTCGTGGATCATCGGCGGGTTCGCCCAGTACAGCAGCACTCCGGCGACCAGGATCGAGCCGCCGATGAACATCAGCGCGGCGTCCGTCGAGAGCTTCGTCGCGACGAACACCCCGAGCGCGGGCCCGCCCATGAACGACAGCTCCACCGAGATCGAGTCGAGCGACAACGCGACCCGCCGCTGCCTCTCCGGCACCAGCGCGGTAATGGCCTGCCTGCCGATCGACATCATCGGCACGCCGAGCAGCCCGACGCAGAACGACGTGATCAGCAACGTCCAGTAGCCCATCAGCGGCGCCGTCAGCCAGAACGCCGCCGAGGCCGTGACGCTGACCGCGAGCATCGACCGCAGTCCGCGTTCGTCGATCAGCCTGCCCATGAGCGGCGCGCCCAGCCCCATGCCGATCGTGCCCGCCGCCCCGACCAGGCCAGCCGCGCCGTAACCCCTGTCCAGCGTGACCGCGACGTGGAGCGTCAGGATCACGCCGGTCGCCGCCGGAGGCATCCTCGCGAAGAACATCAACAGCGCTAGGGGCCGCACTCTGGGCAGCATCAGGACGTGTTTGAAGGGGGCGAGGTCCACCCAGCCATCCTCACCTGGATGGCAAAAGGTTTTCCTTGCTAACGATGTGATTCGCCGTACAGGTCTTCCAGTGCGCGGTAGGCCTTCACGACGAACGGCCGCGCGTTCGCGTACCTCTCGACCAGCCCCTCGTCCGGCGTGATCGTCTGGGTCGGCCGCACGAGGTCGACGGTCAGCGACTCGATCTCGCCCAGCGCCCGCCACGCCAGCAGCGCCGCGCCCACGGCCGAACCGCCGGTGTCCTCGGTGAGGTGCAACGGCATGCCGAGCGTGTTCGCCAGGGTCTGGGCCCAGATCGGAGCGCGGAACGCCCCGCCGGTGATCCGCAACGACTCGACGTGCGGCACTGCGTCCAGCACGAGCGCCAGCTGCTGACACACACCCTCGACCAGTGCCTTGGTGATCTGCTGAGGGGTGTGCTCGCGCCGGAGGCCGAGCAACGCCGCGTGCGCGGTCGAGTCCCACCACGGTGCCCGTTCGCCCAGCAGGTACGGCAGCGCGACGAGCCCGTCGGAGTCGACGCCGGCGGCCTGGGCGAGCAGATCGCCGACCGGGATGCCGAACGTCTCCGCGGCCCACTGGGCGACCACACCACCGTTGCTGATCGCGCCGCCGCGAACCCAGAGGCCCTCGCCGATGGCGTAGCTGAACGTGCGGCCTTCGTCGTCGACCCCTGGCCCCAGCTGCGCCACGCGGAGTGCGCCCGACGTGCCGAGCGAGACCGCGCCCGCGCCGGGGCCGGCCGCGCCGACGCCGAGGTTGCCCAGCGGCCCGTCGCCACCGCCGACGATCACCGGGAGGCCGGGCCGCAGTCCGGGGATCAAGGCCGTCAACGGCGTCGCGTGGGTGGGCTCGACCAGAGGCGGGAGCTGGTCCGCGGTGACGCCGGCGAACTCCAGCGACGGCTCGTGCCACTGCAGGGTGTGGACGTTCATCAGGCCCGTGCCGGAGCCGGACGAGTGCTCGTTGAGCAGTGCCCCGGTCAGGTGCAGGTGCACGAAATCCTTGATCTCGCACCACTTCGCGGCCCGGACACCGTTCTCGTGGAACCACGCGAGCTTCATCAGCGGGGTGAACGAGTGGATCGGCGCGCCCGTCGCCTGGTGCAGCGCACGGCCCTCTTCGGTGCCCCGCAACCGTTCGGTCTGCTCGATCGCACGGTTGTCTGCCCAGCTCAGGGCGTCCATGACCGGGCTCAGGTCCGCGTCCAGGCCCATGATCGAGTGCATCGCGCCGGTCAGCGCGATGGCCCGCACGTCCTCCGACGCCAGTTCGCGCAGAGCGTCGAACACAGCGTCGAGCACCTGCCGCGGATCGTGCGTGGCTTCGAGACCGACGGTGCGCATGGGATAGCCGCGTTCGGTCGAGGCGACGACACGAGCCTGCGCGTCGACCGCGACGACCTTGGTCGCCGTGGTGCCGAGGTCTACCGCGAGAACGATCACCGCGCGCCTCGCACGGCGGAGAAGACGGCGAAGCTCGGGGACTTCCGCAGCGGTCCCCAGAACTCCTCGCCGCGCTCGTCGTCCGGCGTCACGGCGGGCTGCCGCGTGACTTCGAGACCCGCCCGGGTCAGCGCTGCGTCGAACACGCCGCGTTCCCAGTAGAACGAGTCGAAGTCGAACGGCGGATCGCCCAGCACGTGCACGTTGACCGGCTGTTTCACGTTCATCGGGCCGGTGCGGGTGATCTCGTAGCCGTAGCGGCCGTACTGCCCGAGCAGGTCCCAGTCGGCGTCCGGGTTCGGGACCAGCACGACGAGCCGGCCGCCGGGAGCGAGGTTCGCGGTCAGGTTCGCGATCATGACGTCGAGCGCGGACTCACCTTCCGCGTAGCCCAGCAGCCACACGGCCGTCACGACGTCGAACTCGCCGAGCACCGGCAGATCCGTCGCGTCGTGCTGCTCGTAGGCGATGCCACGGGGTTCGCGTTCCTCGACGTGGCGGGCGTAGCCGATCATCTCGCCGGCCGAGTCGACGCCCACGACCCTCGTCGCGCCGAGGTCGTGGAAGAGCCGGGCGTAGAACCCGGTACCGCAGGCCACGTCCAGCACCGAGCGGCCCAGCAGGTCACCGACCGCGGACAGCAGCGTCGCGCGCTCGGCCAGTCCGGTCGGGATGTGCTTGGCGCGCTCGTAGATCGCGCCCAACGCGTCGTACTGATCGTCGCTCTCCGCCATGGATCACACCCTAGATCGGCGGATACCGGACGAACCACTCTCGTCCCACGGGCGCGGCCTGGCTGGTCTCGATTTCCCAGTCCGCCACCATCTGATCGATGACGGGACGGAACTGCACGCGCTCGACCCAGTCCGGGCGGATCTTCCCGACGCCGTGCAGCGCGCCGGCGAGGTTGCCGGCCATGGACGCCGTCGAGTCGTTGTCGCCGCCGTGGTTGACCGAGATCAGCAGCGCCTCGTTCGGGTCGTCGGTGACCAGCACCGAGTACAGCGCGATGGCGAGTGCCGTGTCGCCGACGCCGCCGCGGCCCAGTTCCTCGACCCGCGCCACGCTCGGTTCGCCCAGGGCGGCGAGTTCGAGGGCGTGCTCGATGGCCGCGACGACCTCCTCGTGGCCTTCGCGCCGGACCAGGGAGTCGAGGGCGACGTCCAGCGCGTCCAGCAAGTCCTTGCCGCGCAACAGTTGGTGCACCAGCACGGCGAACACGGCCGCCGAGAGGTAGCCGCTCGGGTGGCCGTGCGTCAGTGCCGCGTTGGCCGCCGCCAGTGCGAACACCACGGCCGGATCGTCGTCGGCGAGAGCGACCGGCGCGACCCGCATGGCGCCGCCACAGCCCTTGGAGTCGTTGACGGGCTTGGTGATCGTCGCCTGCTCGCCGGTGCGGGCGTACTCCTGCAACGCGCTCGTGCACGTGAGGCCGGGTGCCCGCATCCGGAAGAGGTCGCCGTGGGTGATCAGCCAGCCGTCCGGCTCGTCCAGAGTGGAGTGGACGCCGCGTGCCTTGTCCCACGGCGTTTTCTGGGTGTGCAGCCAACGCTGGTAAGCGTTCTGCGTGATGCCGGTGATCTCGCGTTCGCCGCTGATCCGCTCCCGCACGTGCGCCCGGATGACCGCCTCGAACGTGAACAGCGTCATCTGGGTGTCGTCGGTGATGTCCGGCTTCTCGGGGAGGTCGGTGATGCCGGCCGGCCCGTGGCGTTCGTAGACGACCTCCATCGGCAGGTTCTCGGTGTTCGCACCGAGCGCGTCCCCGATCGCGCCGCCGATCAGGCACCCGCGCAGCCGCGCGCTGTCCTTGTGCGGCACCACGAAGAACCTGCGGCCCTCGGCATCGACCCAGCGACTGGTCTCCCGTGTGGCGGTCGGCCGCTCACCGCACCCGCACGTCCGCATGTGCTCCGCGGCGGCTTCGGCCAGCTCCGCGAAGTCGAACTCCGCCTCGTAGGGCAGGCCTGGGTTGACGTGCAGCCGCGGCTTGGTGGCGACGAGCCTGCTCAGGACGGTGTGCAGCGGGACGCGGATCCACTGCTCGACGCCCGCCGGCAGCCGCGACTCCTCGGTGTAGGCGAGGAGGACGTCGGCCTCGGTCATCAGGACCTCGCCGGGAATCAGCAGCTCACCGTGCGCCCCGTGCTGCCCGAAGCCGTGCACGTCGTCTTCGTACTCGTGCAGGAGCTGTTCCACCGGCGTCAGCGGGTTCACCACGATCTCCGGTACAGCTCTTCGGCCACGAGCCGGACGTCGTGCTCGGGCCCGCCCTCCAGCGCACCCGCGACGGCCCGCGCGACACCACGGCCCTCACCGCGGACGGCCTGCGCCAGCGCACCCGCGGCGGTGAACGGATCGGCGTCCGGCGGGTCCAGCTCGGACGGTGTGAAGAGATGTGTGGCCAGCATGATCACCGCGTCGGCTGCCGCGGAGTCCTGACCATGGGTGAGCGCGACGAGCTCGCGAATCCGGTCCGCGTCGAGCCGCTGAGCCGCGGCGGGCAACGCCCAGATCAACGCACCGGGCCCCTGCGACCTGACCTCGCCGCGACGGGAGTTCCTGACGCTCTGCAGGGACACCAGATCGGGCTGGACGCCGGGCTTCGAGGCCCAGTCGGCCAGCGCCTGCGCCGGGTCCTCCGCCGAACACGCGACCAGCTGGCCGACCAGTCCTGTTCGGACACCCGCGCCGGAAGCGAAACCCTGATAGGCGGCCACGACCTCGGTGAGGCGGGGCGGCCTGATCCACTCGATCTCCCCCATCGCCGTCAGACCCTACCGGGCCCGACGGCGACGGGAGCGACGATCAGAGGCGCTTCGCGAGCTCTTCCGCGACCTCGTAGGTGTTCAGCGCGGCACCCTTGCGCAGGTTGTCACCGCACACGAAGAAGTCCAGCGTGTTCGGGAAGTCCAGCGCCTGGCGCACGCGGCCGACGTACGTCGGGTCCTCGCCCACGGTGTCCGCGGGCGTCGGGAACTTCTGCGCCGCCGGGTCGTCGACGAGCACGATCGTCGGCTGCGCCTCGAGGATCTTGTGCGCGGCCTCGACCGTGATCTCGCGGGCGAACGTCGCGTGGACGGACAGCGAGTGGGTCGTGACGACCGGGACGCGGACGCACGTCGCGGAGACCTTCAGGTCCGGGATGCCGAGGATCTTGCGGGCCTCGTTGCGAACCTTCAGCTCCTCGGACGACCAGCCGCCGTCCTTGAGCGAACCGGCCCACGGCACCACGTTCAGCACCAGCGGAGCGGGGAACGGCGAGTCCTCCGCGGACAGACCGGCGGCGGCCAGCGCCTGCGCCACGTCGCCCGCGGACACACCGGCCTCCTTGCCCGCCAGCGCCGCGATCTCGGCGTAGAGGCGGTCGATGCCGGACTGGCCGGCGCCGGAAGCGGCCTGGTAGGAGGCCACGACGAGCTCCTTGAGCTCGAACTCCCGGTGCAGCGCGCCCAGCGACGCCATCATCGACAGCGTCGTGCAGTTCGGGTTCGAGATGATGCCGCGCGGACGCTCACCGATCTGGTCCGCGTTCACCTCGGGCACGACCAGCGGCACGTCGGCGTCCATCCGGAACGCGCCGGAGTTGTCGATCGCGACGGCGCCGCGCTCGACGGCGATCGGCGCCCACTCGGCCGACACCTCGTCCGGCACGTCGAACATCGCGATGTCGACACCGTCGAAGGCCTCGGCCGACAAGGCGATGACCGTGACGTCCTGGCCGCGCACGTTGATCTTCTTGCCCGCCGAGCGCGGGGACGCGATCAGCCTGATCTCGCCCCACGGCACGGACGAGCGGGTGTTGATGATGTCGATCATCACGGTGCCGACGGCACCGGTCGCGCCGACCAGCGCGAGAACGGGGGCGGTCATCGTCCAGTCCCTGCGTAAACGACGGCCTCTTCGTCGGTGCCCAGGTCGAACGCGTCGTGCAGGGCACGGACGGCGTCGTCGAGCTGGGTGTCGCGGCAGATGACCGAGATGCGGATCTCCGAGGTGGAGATGATGTCGATGTTGACGCCGGCCGTGGCCAGCGCCTCGCAGAACGTCGCCGTGACGCCGGGGTGCGAACGCATGCCCGCGCCGATCAGCGACACCTTGCCGACGTGCTCGTCGTAGAGCACCTGGTCGAACCCGATCTCACCGCGGGACTTCTCCAGGGCCGCCACCGCGCGCGGGCCGTCGACCTTGGCCAGCGTGAACGTGATGTCCGTGCGGCCCGACGCCGCCTGGGACACGTTCTGCACGACCATGTCGATGTCGAGCTCCGCCTGCGCGACGACGCGGAAGATCTTGGCCGCGATGCCGGGGTGGTCGGGGACGGCGGTAACGGTGATTTTGGCTTCGGACCGGTCGTGCGCGACGCCGGTGATCATCGCCTGTTCCACGTGAAGGTCCTCCACTGAACCGGACACGATGGTTCCGGTCTTGTTGCTGAACGAAGAGCGGACGTGCACGGGCACGTTGTAGCGGCGGGCGTACTCCACGCAGCGGAGCATCAGCACCTTGGCGCCACACGCGGCCATCTCGAGCATTTCCTCGTACGTGATCGTGTCGAGTTTCTTCGCGTTCGGCACGATGCGCGGGTCGGCGGTGTAGACGCCGTCCACGTCGGTGTAGATCTCGCACACGTCGGCCTTGGTCGCGGCCGCGAGCGCCACCGCTGTGGTGTCGCTGCCGCCACGGCCGAGCGTGGTGATCTCCTTCGAGTCCTGGGAGACGCCCTGGAAGCCCGCGACGATCACGATGGCTCCCTCGGACATCGCGTCCTGGATCCGGCTCGGCGTCACGTCGATGATCCGGGCCTTGCCGTGCGCCGAGGTCGTGATCACGCCGGCCTGCGAACCCGTGTACGAGCGCGCCTCGGCACCGAGCGAGTTGATGGCCATCGCGAGCAGCGACATGGAGATCCGCTCACCGGAGGTGAGGAGCATGTCGAGCTCACGGGCGGGCGGCACCGGCGAGACCTGGCGCGCGAGATCGAGCAGCTCATCGGTCGTGTCGCCCATGGCGGACACCACGACGACGACGTCGTTCCCCGCCTTTTTGGTCGCGACGATGCGCTCGGCCACGCGTTTGATCCGCTCGGCGCTTCCAACCGATGAACCGCCGTACTTCTGGACGACGAGCGCCACCGACCTGACCTCCTTCGCGCGACTAAAACCCCACGTCGAAGGCAGCCTACCCGGACCACCTGGTGAGACTCTGGAGCCGTGACGCGCGTGACTACTCTGTCCGGGTGTCGTCGAGCGCCGATGTCGTGGAGGCCCCAGCAGCCGTGCAGGAGAGCAGTGCGCGCTTCCGGATGGCCGAGGCGCTCAGACACCCGGCCGCTCTCTGGACCGCTCCCGCGCTCATCTACCTGATCGTCCGGCAGGTCGGCCTCTTCGTCCTGCAGCTCGTCGTCGAGTACCAGAACAAGCTGACCGGGAAGACCGACACCTCGGTCGACAACCTGAGGTCATGGGACGGCGACTGGTTCCTCGGCATCGCGTCGGGCGGCTACAACGGCGTCCCGTCGCCCCCGTACGACGCTTTCGGCCGCCGCACCGCCGAGACCCCGCTCGCCTTCTTCCCCGGCTACCCCGCGCTCATCCGCTGGGTGGACGGGCTGCCGGGCGTGGACGTGGTCGGCGCGGCCTTCGCGGTCAGCCTGATCAGCGGCATCTTCTGCGCGTACGGCCTGTTCGTGCTGGGCCGGGTCGTCCGCGACGGCTCGAACCGCGCGGGCCTGATCTTCGTGACGCTGTTCGCCGCGTCCCCGATGGCCGTCGTGCTCTCGATGACGTACTCCGAGGCCACGTTCTGCGCGTTCGCCGCCTGGGCGCTGGTCGGCGTGGTGAAGAGGCGCTGGATCCTCGCCGGCGTCTGCTGTGCGGCGGCGGGCCTGGTCCGCCCGACCGCGGCGGCCCTGATCGTGGCGGTCGGCCTGGCCGCGCTGGTAGCCGTGCTGGCCGACAAGAAGGACTGGCGAGCGTGGGTGGGCGGCGCCGTCGCACCCCTCGGCCTGCTCGGCTACCTGGGCTGGGTGGCCGTCCGCACCGGCGACCTCATGGGCTGGTTCGGCGTGCAGCAACGGGGCTGGGGCTCGAAGTTCGACGGCGGCGCGGCCACCTGGGAGTTCGCCCTGGGCCACCTCGGCAACCCGCGCTCGTTGCTGGAGACCGGCACCGTCTGGCTCCTCGCCCTCGCGATCGTGCTGGTCTTCTACGCCTTCCAGCGCCGCCTGGAGTGGCCGCTGGTCGTCTACGGCGTCGGCGTCCTGGTCATGGACCTGGGCTCGAACGGCCTGATGAACTCGAAGGCCCGCCTGCTGTTCCCGGCCTTCACCCTGCTGCTCCCCCTGGCCCTGGTCCTCGCCCGCCGCCGCCCGTCCACCGTCCTCACGATCCTGGGCATGGCGACGCTCTTCAGCGCGTGGTTCGGCGCCTACTCGCTGGCCGTTTGGCAGTATGCGATCTGATGAACGAGCTGATCTCGAAGCGCTGGAGCCCGCGCGCCTTCTCCGCTGACGCGACGGTGACCGACGACGAACTCCGCACCGTGCTGGAGGCGGCCCGCTGGGCCCCGTCCCACGGCAACAGCCAACCGGCCCGCTTCATCGCGGGTCACCGGGGCACCGACACCTTCGACGCGATCTTCGAAACCCTGACCCGCGGCAACAAGACCTGGGCCGTCCGCGCCTCGGTCCTGCTGGTCGGCTGCGTGCTCACCACCGACGACCGGGGCGACATCCCGAACGTCGAGTTCGGCCTGGGCCTGGCGATGGAGAACATGGCCCTGCAGGCCGTCGACCTGGGCCTGATCGCACACATGATGGGCGGCTTCGACAAGGAAGCGGCCCACGAGACCTTCTCCATGCCCGCCGACGTCCGCCCACTGGTGGCCATGGCACTGGGAAGGCAGGGCGACGTGAAGGACCTCCCCGAGGACCTTCAGGCCCGTGAGCAGCGAGAACGCAAGCGCCTGCCGCTCTCCGAGACCGTCTTCACCGGTACCTGGGGCAACTCACAGTTCAGTTGAGAAGTACTTCGTCGCAACGTCGTTGTGCAGCGGAAACGCCAACGGCACGCAGTCGAAGATGACCTTGCGCTCGGAAGCCTCGTCGTTGGGCACGAACGGCGGCATGTCCTCGGCGTTGATCGCGGGCGCGGTGGCGAACATCAGCACGGTCCCGCCGTCGGGCGTGGACACGAAGTGCAACGGCCGCAGGTCATCCGGCGGAATGCGCACACCGGCTTCTTCCTCGAGCTCCCGCACGGCACTCTGCTGCCAGGACTCACCGCGATCCATGAACCCGCTGACGAACGCCAGCTCACCAACAGGCGGAATCGCCCGGCGCACGGTCAGCAACCCGGTCCGCGGCCCGTCCTTCACAGGCACGAGCAACACCACGACCGGCGAGGGGTTGGCCCACACCATGTGCCCACAGCCAACGCACCTACGCGGGTACACGGACGTGTCGGAGTACTGAGTGCCACAGCTGCTGCAGAAGTCGTCGCGCGCCATGAGACGAACCTAGTTCAGCCGCCTAACGAGCTTAAGGACGATCGCTCGAACGCCAAGCCAGAACAAGGCGGCCAACCCGAAGTTCACGATCACCCGCAACTTCGCGTCAGCGGGCGAGAATAGGTCCCTGAACGCCAAAGCCACCGGCTCGGCCAGGGACTTGACCGTGCTGGTGATGGGGTTGCCGGGGTTGGCCCCGCCGACGGTGAGCACGACGTGAACGACGAGCACGACCGCCAGCGCGAGGCCGACCCAACTGACAACTCCGGCGGCGATACCGACCACACGCGTCCGCATACCGCCGGAATGTACTACTCAGTAGCGCGACACCGCACGCGCGATCAAACCGGTCACAACCAGCCAGAACACGGCAGCAAGACCGTAGTTGAGGAAGACGTCGAGGTTGTAGTTGCCAGTGTTGAAGAGCCCCGGGAAGAACAGAGCGAGAGGCTCGGCGAGGGACTGGATGAACTTGAAGAACGCGTTCCCCTGGTTCGCGCCCAACACGATCATCAAGATGTACAGCACTTCGATGAAGGCGAAGAGTGCACCGATGCCGCTGATCACGCGGGAAGCCGTGCCGCGGCCGCTGGAGGTACGTAATCTGGACATACATGAACGATTCCCAGGTCTGAGCACACCAAAACTTGCAAGATGACCTGCATCGCGCGCGCCCACGCACCCGCGATGCCGCAAACGACCCGCCCACGCCACCCGAAGCCGAAGTCGAGCCGCCCCACACACGCGAAGCCGCAAACGAGCCGTCCCTTCGCACGCGAAGCCGAAGGCGAGCTGTCCCACGGCGCCACCCCCGATCAGATTGCCGGGGGTCTGGGGGCAGCGCCCCCAGGAAAACGCACGCAACCGCAAGGTCGCCGCCCGCAAGGCGACCACCCACAAGGTCGCGGCGCGCCCCGCCCATGTCCCACGATCCGGTCGTCAAGTTCCATCAACCCCACACCTGTGACTACTCTGTCCGACGTGTGGCGTTCCCTCCTGCTTCGCTGCCGTGACGGGGTCTGATCAGACCGGCCCCCCGTCGCGGGACTCAGCGTTGCCGCCGGTCGTTCCCATCAAACGACCCGCAGGAGCACAACCCCCATGACCTCCAACGAGGCTTTCACCACCACGACCCCGGACTCGGCGGACGCCTACACCTCAGGCACCAGCCGAATCCGCAAGCCTTCCCGCCCGGCCCCGGACTCCCAGCAGTCCTGGAACCGCCAGCTGGGCAGCAGCATGCCGTTCCACCGCTACCGCCCGTTCCACGACCTGGTAGAGGTCATCGACGTCCCGGACCGCACCTGGCCGACGAAGAGGACCACGAAGGCCCCGCTGTGGTGCGCGGTGGACCTGCGTGACGGCAACCAGGCCCTGATCGACCCGATGTCCCCGGCGCGCAAGCGCAAGATGTTCGACCTCCTGGTCCGCATGGGCTTCAAGGAGATCGAGGTGGGCTTCCCGGCGGCGAGCCAGACGGACTTCGACTTCGTCAGGGAGATCATCGAGGACGGCGCCGTCCCGGACGACGTCACGATCCAGGTGCTGACCCAGTGCCGCGAGGAACTGATCGCCCGCACGTTCGAGTCCCTGCGGGGCGCCGACAAGGCGATCGTCCACTTCTACAACTCGACGTCGATCCTGCAGCGCCGCGTGGTGTTCCGCAGCGACAGGGACGGCATCAAGAAGATCGCCGTCGAGGCGGCGAAGTTCGCCAAGCAGCAGGAGCAGGACTACCCGGAGACCGACTTCCGCTACGAGTACAGCCCCGAGTCCTACACGGGCACCGAGCTGTCCTACGCGCTGGAGGTCTGCAACGCGGTCCAGGACGTCATCCGGCCGACGCCCGAGAAGCCGCTGATCATCAACCTGCCGGCGACCGTCGAGATGGCCACCCCGAACGTCTACGCCGACTCGATCGAGTGGATGTCGCGCAACCTCGCGAACCGCGAGGCGATCATCCTGAGCCTGCACCCGCACAACGACCGCGGCACCGGTGTCGCCGCCGCCGAGCTGGGCTACCTGGCCGGCGCGGACCGCATCGAGGGCTGCCTGTTCGGCAACGGCGAGCGCACCGGCAACGTCTGCCTGGTCACGCTGGCGATGAACATGTTCAGCCAGGGCATCGACCCGCAGATCGACTTCAGCGACATCGACGAGGTCCGCCGCACCGTCGAGTACTGCAACCAGCTGCCGGTCGCCGAGCGCCACCCGTACGGCGGTGACCTGGTCTTCACCGCGTTCTCCGGTTCGCACCAGGACGCGATCAAGAAGGGCTTCGAGGCCCTGGAGGCCGACGCCAAGGAGGCCGGCCAGCACGTCGACGACTTCCTGTGGGAGGTCCCGTACCTGCCGATCGACCCGAAGGACGTCGGCCGCAACTACGAGGCCGTCATCCGGGTCAACTCGCAGTCCGGCAAGGGCGGTGTGGCGTACCTGATGAAGCAGGAGCACCACCTGGACCTGCCGCGGCGCCTGCAGATCGAGTTCTCGAAGGTGATCCAGGAGGTCACCGACACGCAGGGCGGCGAGATCGGCCCGAAGGAGATGTGGGACGCCTTCGCGGAGGAGTACCTGCACGGCAAGGTGCCGCTGTACCTGCTGAAGCACAGGGCGTCGTCCGACGGCAGCGGCCGCGAGGAGATCACCGCGACGCTGCTGATCGACGGCGACGAGCAGGAGATCACGGGCTCGGGCAACGGCCCGATCGCCGCGTTCGTCGACGCGCTCGCCTCGGTGGGCTACGACGTGCGGGTGCTGGACTACGCCGAGCACGCGCTGTCCGCCGGTGACGACGCCCGCGCGGCCGCCTACGTCGAATGCGCCGTGGGCGACCGCGTGCTGTGGGGCGTGGGCATCGACTCCTCCACGGTCGCGGCGTCGTTCCGCGCGATCGTGTCGGCGATCAACCGCGCACAGCGTTAACCAAGGACGAGCGACGGGGAGGACGCGTGCGGCACCAGTTGCCGCGGAGCGCCCTCCCCGTTCGCTTGCACGGCCCAGATGCCCTCACCCGGCAGGCCGTAGGCGATGGTGTCGTCGTCGAGCCACACGACCTGGTCGTCGATCCCGCGGGTCTCGGCCAGCGGTGTCTCCACCATCGTGGTCAGGTCCAGCACGTGCTGGCGCCACGGTCGCGCGCCGTCACCGGGCACGCGCTTCTTGAACGCCACGCGCTTGCCGTCCGGTGAGAGCGACGGGCATTCGGCGTTCTCCCGCAACGTCTTCGCCGACTCGTCGACCGCGTCGCCCCGCACCAGGTACGTCTTCCCGGCCGTGCTGAGAGTCGCGTAGTACGTGCGGTCGTCCGGGGCGAACGTGACGCCCCACCAGTTCATGTCGTTGACGGTCTTCATGCCCTCGACGGAGGTGCCCTCGATGTTGCTGGCGTAGGCCTCCGTCTGCTGGTCGAAGATCGCGGTGCGGGTGGAGAACGTGCCCGCCTGGGCGTACGAGTCGCCGGTGACGAACGTCGTCCACGACGCCATCCGCCCGTCCGCCGACAGCTTGGCGCGGTTGGGCACGCCGTCGACCTCGACGCGGCGGCGTTCGGCCAGCCCCCGGTCGACGAACACCGCCGTCGAGCCGGGCAACGGGCCGGAGGCGTCCGCGAGGCACAGTCCCTGCCCGCCCGCGGTGAAGAACCGCTTGCAGGACAACGAGCTCACCCGCCGCGGACCGGACGGCGCGGTCAGCGGCACCGACGCCACCTTGCCGCTCACCTCGTCCACGAACACCAGCCGGCCGGACGACAGTTCGACCGGACCCTGTTCCACGGCAACGGAGATCTCGGCCGGAGCGCGCAGGGCGTAGGCGGTGGCGCCCGCGCCCAGCGCGATCACGGCGGCGATGACGATCAGGACCCTCACCAAGCGAACCACGTCCAAAGAGCACCGAAGAGAACGGAGGAGGTGGCACGGGCGAGCACCTGCCCGGTCTGCAGGAGAGCCAGACCGGACGTGCGCAGCTCGTCCGGGATCATCGGCCCGGCGACGGCCATCAGCACGCCGTCGGTGCACGCGTAGAACAACCCGTGCAGCACCAGAACGCCGATCAGCAGGGAGATCCCGGAAACACCGGCCAGCAGGACGTACGCGCCGAGCAACGCGAGATGACCGAACAGGAAGATCTTCCACCGGCCCACCCGATCGGCCAGTGAGCCCAGCGGCACGGCGGCGAGCAGGTACACGCCGGCCGTGCCGAGGGGCAGCAACGCGATGTAGGCGAGCTCGACGTCGAGCTTCTTCTGCAGCAACAGGTAGACGAACCCGTCGCCCAGCGTCAGGAACCCGAGCCCGCACGCGACCAGGCAGACCCGCCGGAACGGCCTGGACCGCAGCAACCCGAAAGCCGATCGCAGCGACACCGCGACGCGTGGCAGCACGTCCCGGTGATCACGCACGAACAGCACCAGGACCAGAAAACCCAGTGCCGCGAAGCAGAAGCTCACCACGAACACCACGTCGTAGCGGGCGGGCAGCGTCCACAGGAGGCAGAACGCCAGCAGTGGGCCAAGGAACGCGCCCACGGTGTCCATCGCGCGGTGGACACCGAAGGCCCGTCCCAGCGCCGAAGGTTCGCTGCTCAACGTGATCAGCGCGTCCCTCGGCGCCGTGCGCAGGCCCTTGCCGGTCCGGTCCCCGGCCAGCACGAGCCCCATCGCGGTGGCCGAGGTCCCGGCGGCGAGCAGGCCGAGCTTGCCCAGCGCCGAGATCCCGTACCCGAGTCCGGCCACGAACTTGCGCCGTTGCCAGCGGTCCGCGGCGTGGCCGCCCACAACGCGGACCAGTGCCGTCACACCGGTGTAGATGCCGTCGAGCACACCGAACTGCAGCGGGGAGAACCCCAGTCCCAGCACCAGGTACAACGGCAGGATGGCGGTGACCATCTCGGACGAGACGTCCGTGAGCAGGGACACCGCGCCCAACGCGAGAACGTTCCCCGCGATCCTGCCGGTGCCACCAGAAGCCGGAGCTTGTCTAGCGGTTGCGATGTACACGACGGCCTCCGATCAACAGCCAGAGAAGATCAACGACAGTTGTAAGGACCGGCCTTGTCGCGCACCCTGCCCGCGGTGTCGATGACCTCCCACGAGTAGGAGCGACCGGACAGCGTGAACTTCACGACGCCGTGCGAGTCCGCGAACCACTTCTCCACGCCCGCACGGGGCTTGACGTTGGAGTAGAGGTAGTCACCGCCGATGCCGATGATCGCGGAGCGCATGCCGTTGGCCTGGTCGACAGCGCCGCTCTTGTTCAGCGGGGCCAGTCGCTCGTAGTGGTGGTCGTGACCGCTGAGCACCAGGTCCGCCTTGGCGTCGGCGAAGGCGTTCCACACCGTCGTCATCTTGGACTTGTCGCCGTACTCACCCGAGTTGAAGCGCGGGTGGTGCCAGTAACCGACGACGCACGCCTTGGTGTTCGCGGCGAGGTCGGCCTTGAGCCAGCTCATCTGCGTCGAGTCGGCACCCGTGTCGTACATCTTCTGGGAGTCGACCGAGACGAAGTGGAAGTCACCGGCGTCCCAGCTGTAGTACGGCTTGCCCTGCGGGTAGGCCTGGGCACCGAAGTAGGACTTGTACCCGTTGAGGTTGTCCTCCCACTCGTGGTTGCCGGTCGCGGGGTGGGTGATGCTCTTGAACTTGCCCCACGACTTGTCGTAGTGGGCCTTGAACTCCGAGAGCGTGCCGCTGTCGTACTGGTTGTCGCCGACGGTGAGCACGTGGTTCGGCTTGATCTGGTCGATCAGCCTCGCCGTCTCGTAGTGCTCGGTGTTGGTCAGCGACGCGATGTCGCCGGCCGCGACGACCGTGATGGTGTCGCCGGGTGCGGGCGGCAGGGTCGTCGCCTGCACCGAGTTGCTCGCGGGACCGAGGTTGCCGGCCGCGTCACGCGCCTTGACGGTGTAGGTGAACGCGGTGCCGGACGCGAGGCCCGTGTCGGTGAACGTGGTGCCGGTCGGGGTGCCCACGACACTGCCGTTGCGCAGGACGTCGTAGCCGGTCACGCCGACGTTGTCGGTCGCGGCCGTCCACTGCAGACTGACCGAGCTCGACGTGGTGCCGGTCGAGGTGAGAGCGCTGGGCGCGGTCGGCGGCGTGGGGTCGGCGCCACCCGAGCTGCCCCAGACCTCGAGGTCGAAGATCGAGTAACCCCACGCCGTGCCGCGCTTGGTGCCGTAGACCCGCACGTAGCGGCCTGACGCGCTCAGCGTCGTCTCGTCGATGCCACCGTTCTGACCGGTGAGGGTCTTGCCGGTGGTCCACGTCGAGCCGTCGTTCGAGGTCTGGATCTTGTACTCGGAGGCGTACGCGGCCTCCCAGTTGATCTTGACCTTGGACACGGTGGCGGCGCCACCGAGGTCGACGGCGATCCACTGCGGATCGACGCCCTCGAGGCTCGCCCACCGGGTGGCCGAGTTCCCGTCGACGGCGTTGGCGCCGCCGAAGGTCTCGGCCTCGACGGACGAGACGGTGGTGGGTTTGTTGGCGGACAGCAGGGAATCAGCCGCGTTGGCCGTGCCCGACGCGGCGATCTGGGGGACCACCAACGCGAACAGGGCTATCGCGACACCGGCTCTGGTGTGCTTTTTGATCACTTCGTTCCTCCTGGGCGAAGGCGGCGGCTCGAAGGATTGGTTAACAAGCTTCCCAATTGATTCGGGACGCTAGGGTCGACCGAACGAGCAGGTCAACGGCAGAACGCCGGACCGCACGGGAACTGGGCCGCCACACCGCTCATGACCTGGCTCACACCCGGAAGAAGGCCAAGCCCAGACATGCCCTTTTGGACAGTGCGCGCCGCTCGGGCCTCATACCTGTGGGCACGCTGAAGAAACACCCAGGTCGGGATTGTTCACCTGGGTCACGTACGTTCACCGATCATGAGCACCGCAGCCAGCCTCGTAGTGCTGTTCCTGGTCGCCGTGGTGCCACTGGCACCGACGGAGGCAGTGCTCATCGGCGCCGGCGTCCTGGCTGCGTCCGGTGAGGTGCCGCTCTACCTGGTCGTGCTCGTCGCCGCGGCCGGCTGCCTGCTCAGTGACATGATCAACTTTACCGCGGGGCGCCGGATGGGGATGCGGGCCCTCGACAAGGTCAACAGGAACGCCAAGGCGCGGTCGATGGTCGTGTGGACGGCCGACCAGCTCGCGACCAAGGGCGAGACGATCCTCATCGCGGCACGGTTCCTGCCCGCCGGCGGTATCGTCGGGGCGCTGCTGACGGGGGCGCTGAAGTGGCCGCTGCGCCGGTTCGTGCCGGTCGCGGCGCTCGGGTCGGCGCTGTGGAGCCTCTACCCCGCCACCGTGGGGTACATCGGCGGTCAGCTCGTCGACGAGGCGTGGCTCGCGATGCTGTTGTCGTTCGGCGTGGCCACGCTCATCTCCATCCCGGTCGGCATGGCGATCCGTGCGCGCAACGCCGACCGCACTCTCTCGTACGCCGAGGCGTCGTCGTAGAGCACCGCGAACCGGTCCGCGGCCGCCAGCAGGGCGTCCACCTCGAACGCCATCTGGGCGTCGCCGCACAGCCGTTCCAGCAGTGAGATCCAGCGCAGGTTGAAGAGCATCAGCGCGTCCCGCACGCGGCCGGGGCGAGCAGCGAACTCCGAGCGCGTCACGACGAAGAAGCAGCCGCCGGGGAACACGCGGCGCTTCGAGTAGTCGAGCCAGCGTTCGCTCAGGTCCAGGATCGTTCCGCCCGCCATCACGACCTCGTGCGCGAAGATCTCCGCGGCCGTGTGCACGGTGCAGATCTGCAGTTCTTCCTTGGCGCCGAAGTGCGAGAACACCCCGCTCTTGCTCATGCCGAGCTCGACCGCGAGCCGCCCGATCGTGACTCCTTCGAGCCCGTCGACGGACGCGATCTCCGCAGCTCTCAGGAGGATCGACCCACGACTGTCCATCCCAGAACTGGACCACCCACCCCTCAAGCCCGCCTATCGAAACGCACGCGGGGACCTTTCGTACTCACATGGAGTACGAAAGGTCCCCGCGTGCGGTTCCGAACTAGGGGTTGAGAGCCTCGGTCACCGAGGCTGGGCCTACCAGGGGGATGTCGGGCGACAGGCCGTCGCCCTCCTCCACCAGGATCGGCTTCACCTCGTGCGGCTGGATCTGGCCGGACTGGATCTGCTCGGCCCAGTGGCACGCCACCTTGTGCCCCGGCTTGAGCTCGCGCAGCGCGGGCCGTTCGGTGTCGCACTTGGTCTCCTGCCGCCACGGGCACCGGGTGTGGAACCGGCAACCGGTGGGCGGGTTCGCCGGCGACGGGAGGTCGCCCGCGAGCAGGATCCGTTCGCGCCGGTCCTCGACCACGGGGTCGGGCACCGGGATCGCCGACAGCAGCGCCCGCGTGTACGGGTGCAGCGGCTCGGCGTAGAGGTCCTCGGCC
Source organism: Lentzea californiensis (assembly GCF_024648825.1). GTDB lineage: Bacteria > Actinomycetota > Actinomycetes > Mycobacteriales > Pseudonocardiaceae > Lentzea > Lentzea californiensis. Next base: position 1,222,178 of record NZ_JANBBE010000001.1, on the reverse strand, counting down.
GAGGCCTCCTCGACCAGGCCGCCGAGGTACATCACGCCCACGCGGTCGGAGATGTGCTTCACGACCGCGAGGTCGTGCGCGATCACCAGGTAGGTCAGGCCGAACTGCTCCTGGAGCTGTTCCATCAGGTTCACGACCTGCGCCTGCACCGACACGTCCAGCGCGGACACCGGCTCGTCGGCGACGATCAGGTCCGGCTCGAGGGCCAGGGCCCGCGCGATGCCGATGCGCTGCCGCTGACCGCCCGAGAACTCGTGCGGGTACTTGCGCAGCGCGGTGGTCGGCAGGCCGACAGCCGTGAGCAGTTCGCGGAGCCGCTTGTTGGTCGACTCCTTGCCCTTGTCCAGGCCGTGCGCCCGCAGGCCCTCGATCAGGATCGACTCCACGGACTGGCGCGGGTCGAGCGACGACAGCGGGTCCTGGAACACCATCTGGATCCGGCGCCGCATCTTGCGCAGCTCCTCGCCCTTGAGGGCGGAGAAGTCCTGACCGTCGAAGACCATCTTGCCCGAGGTCGGCTCGTTGAGCCGCAGCATCGCCCGCCCGAGGGTGGACTTGCCGCAACCGGACTCGCCGACCAGGCCGTACGTCTCGCCGCGCTTGATCTCCAGGTCGACGCCGTCGACCGCGTAGACGTAGCCGACGGTGCGGTCCATGAACACGCCCCGCTTGATCGGGAAGTGCACCTTCATGTCCTGCACGGAAACCAGGGTCTCGCTCATACCGGCACCTCCTCGGCGGCGGGAGTTCCCGGCACCACCGGGTTGTGGCAGCGGAGCAGGCGACCCAGCTGGTCCTCTTCCGCGGGCGTGACCTGAACGCACACGTCCAGCGCGTTCGGGCACCGGGGCGCGAAGGCGCAGCCCTGCGTCCACGGGATGTTGTCCGCGACGGAGCCCCTGATCGGCGTCAGCTTCTCGCCGGGCGCCGCGTCGAGGCGCGGGATCGAGGCCAGCAGGCCGTGCGTGTACGGGTGGCGCGGCTCCGCGAAGAGCGGGTGCCGGTTGGCCTTCTCGACCACCTTGCCGCCGTACAGCACGTTGACCTCGTCGCACAGGCCCGCGACGACACCCAGGTCGTGGGTGATCATCACGAGCGCGGTGCCGAGGTCCTGCACCAGTTCCTTCATCAGCGACAGGATCTGGGCCTGGATGGTCACGTCCAGCGCCGTCGTCGGCTCGTCCGCGATCAGCAGCTTCGGCCGGCACGCCAGCGCGATCGCGATGAGCGCGCGCTGCCGCATGCCGCCGGAGAGCTGGTGCGGGTACTCCTTGAGCCGGCGGTTCGGGTCCGGGATGCCGACCTTGTCGAGGAGGTTCTTCGCCTCGATCATCGCTTCCTTGCGTGCCAGGCCGCGGTGCCGTTCGAGCACCTCGGTGACCTGCAGGCCGATCGGGATGACCGGGTTGAGCGACGACAGCGGGTCCTGGAAGACCATGCCGAGCTCGCTGCCGCGCTTGTCGCGCATCTGCTTGTCCGACAGCTTCAGCAGGTCCGTGCCGTCGTAGGTGACGGTGCCGGTGACCGTGGCGCCGCGCTTGGGCAGCAGACCCATGATCGCCAACGATGTCACGGACTTGCCGCAGCCCGACTCGCCGACGAGGCCGACGGTCTGGCCGGGCTCGACGTCGAAGCTGACGCCGTCGACCGCGCGGAACGGTTCCTCGCCACGACGCTGGAACACGACGGTGAGGTCACGAACTTCGAGCAGTGCCACGACGACTCACCGCCTGTTCTTCGGGTCGAGGGCTTCACGCAGGGTCTCGCCCATGAGCGTGAAACCGAGCGCGACGATGATGATGCAGACCGCGGGCCACGCGGCGAGGTGCGGATGCGTGTCGAAGACGTTCTGCACGTCGCCGAGCATCTGCCCCCACTCCGGGATCCGGTCGTCCGGGTTGCCGAGACCGAGGAACGACAGGGCGGCCGCCTCGATGATCGCGGTGGCCAGGACGAGCGTGGACTGCACGATCACCGGGCTGAGCGAGTTCGGCAGCATGTGCCGGAACACGATCGCGCCCTTCTTCACGCCGAGCGCCGTGGCCGCCAGCACGTGGTCGCTGTGCCGTTGCGCGAGCATCGAGCCTCTGAGCAACCGGGCGAACACGGGTATCTGCACGATCGCGACCGCGAGGATCACGGTGAACTGGCTCGGCCGCGCGAACATCGCCGCGATCGAGAACGCCAGCAGCAGCGACGGCAGCGACAGCATGACGTCGACCAGGCGCATGACGATCGAGTCGACCCAGCCGCCGATGGCGCCCGCGAGCGTGCCCAGGATCAGGCCGCCGGTGAGGCCGATCAGCGTCGCGCCGACACCGACGATCAACGTCTGCTGCGAGCCGACCAGCAGGCGCGAGAAGAAGTCGCGGCCCTGCAGGTCACCACCCAGCGGGTGGCCCGGCTGAGCGGGCGGGATCTCGTTGCGCGCCTTGACGACCTGCTCGATCAGCATCTTGTCGGACGGGTCGTGCGGGGCGAGCCACGGCGACAGCAGCGACACCACGATGAAGATGCCGATGATGGTCGCGCCGATGAGGAACACCGGGCTGCGCCGAAGCCGCTTCCACGCGCTCGCCGCGAGCGACACGCCCGCGGTGCCGGCGAGGTCGTCGATCTTTTCCTTCTTGGTGACTCCGAGTGCCACTGCGCTCACCTCGTCCTGATGCGCGGGTCGATGAGCGCGTACGAGAGGTCGACCAACAGGTTGACCACGACGTAGACGATCGTGGCCATGATGATCAACAGCAGCAGCACCGGGTAGTCACGCCGTTCGAACCCGATGGCGAGCGCCTGGCCGACACCGGGGATCACGAACACCTTCTCGGTGAGCACCGCGCCGGAGAGCAGTGCGCCGGTCTGCAGACCGATCGTCGTGACGACCGGCAGCATCGAGTTGCGCATCACGTGCCGGCGGCGGATCACCGATGCGGTGAGGCCCTTCGACTCGGCGGTGCGCACGAAGTCCTCGTCGAGCACGTCGAGCACGGCCGCCCTAGTGATCCGGAAGATCACCGCGAACGGGATCGTGGCGAGAGCGATGGCCGGCAGGATCAGGTGCTTCAACGCGTCCAGCGTCGCGTCGAACTCACCGGTGAGGATGCCGTCGAGGGTGAAGAAGCCGGTGACGCGAGTGGCGTTGATGTCACCCTGGCGGCCGAACGAGGGAAGGCCGAGAGCGGCCGACGCCGCGTCCTTGAGCACGTAGGCCAGGAAGAACACCGGCACGGCCACGCCGATGAGCGAGCCGATGACGCTGAGGTTGTCGAACCAGCCGCCGCGACGCTTCGCGGCGAGGTAACCGAGCGGGACGCCGACGAGGATCGCAAGCAGGATCGCGAAGAAGCTGAGTTCGATCGTCGCGGGGAACCGCTGGACGAAGATGTCGAGCGCCGAGTCACCGGGCTGAACACCGGTGGAGACGCCGAAGTCACCGGACGCCGCGCGCCCGAGGAACTTGAAGTACTGCACGATGATCGGCTGATCGAGGCCGAGTTGCTTGGTGAGGGCTTCTCGCGACTCCGGCGTAGCGCGCTCTCCCAGGAGGGCCGAAACCGGCCCTCCTGGGAGGAGGCGCATCCACGCGAAGAGCAGCAGCGAGAGCACCAGCACCACGCCGACCAGCTGGACCAGCCGTCGAATGGTGTAGCGGAGCACTTGAGCTACCCCGTTGTTCTCTTGTGGTGGGAGCTAGTCAGCTCAGCCCTTGGAGGCCGGGCCGAACTTCTCGTCGGTCAGCGGGCTCGGGACGACACCCTTGATGTCCGACTTCAACACCAGAGCGGGCGGGGAGTGCGAGATCGGGATCGCGGGCAGGTACTCGTCCATGATCTTCTTGTTGATCTCTTCGTACAGCTTCGTGCGGTTGGCCTCGTTCGGCTCGGAGTTCGCCTTGGCGAGGTCGTCCTTGAGGGAGTTGCCCCACGCGGACACACCGGTGTTGAAGCGGTTGTCGGTGCGGCCGAAGAACGTGCCGACCCAGTTGTGCGCCGTGCCGTTGTCGCCGGTCCAGCCCAGCAGGAACAGGTCCGGGGCACCGTTGTCGACGTCGGTCAGGTAGCCGCCGTTCCACGGCTTCGTGGTGACCTCGATCTTGATGCCGGCGGCCTGCAGGTCACCGGAGATCGCGCCGAACAGGTCCTTCGGGTTCGGCATGTACGGACGCGTGACCTCGGACGGCCAGTAGAACTTCAGCGTCAGGTCGGAGGCACCGGCCTCGGCCAGCAGGGACTTCGCCTTGGCGGCGTCGTAGCCGACGGCCTTGAGGTCCTTGTTGTAGCCGTTGACGGTGTCCGGCATGAACTGCGTCGCGACCTTGGCGCCCTCGGGCAGCTGCGACTTGACCAGCTGCTCGCGGTTGATCGCGTACTGCAGCGCCTGGCGCACCTTGAGGTCCGCGAGCTTCGGGTTGTTCTTCTGGTTGATGCCCAGGTAGAACACGTTGAAGGCGGGACGGATCGCGACGTTGAAGCCGTCGGTCTTCAGACCGGCCCAGTCCGCCGCGTTCGGCAGGTCGTAGCCGTCGATGTCGCCGGCCTTGAGCGCCTGCTTGCGGGCGGTCTCGTCCGGGATGATCTTGAAGACGAGCTTGTCCAGCTTGGCCTTCGTGCCGTGGTAGGCGTCGTTCTTCACGAGCTCCACGGTGTTGTTGGCCTTGTCGTACTTGCCGAACTTGAACGGGCCCGTGCCGGTCGGGTGCTCGTTCGCGTAGGCCGGGTAGGTGAACGCGTCACCGGCGGCCTGGACGTTGTCCGCGTCGTACTTCTTCAGCGCGTCGGGGCTGGAGATCGAGAACGACGTGAAGCCGAGGACCGACGGGAACTGCGAGGTGACCTCGTTCAGCTCGACCACCGCGGTCTTGGCGTCCTTGGCCGTGCAGGACTTGAACAGCGAGGGCTTGTCCGGCGTGGTCGCGAACCCGCCGAAGTTGTCCAGCCAGTACTGCGAGACGGCGTCGGACTGGCCGGCGCCCTTCTGGTTGTACCAGCGGTTGAAGTTGAAGCAGGTGGCCTCGGCGTTGAAGTCCGTGCCGTCGTGGAACTTCACGCCCTCCTTGAGGGTGAACGTCCACGTCTTGCCATCTGCACTCGGCTCGTACTTCGTGGCCAGCGCGGGCTCGACCTCGGCGGTACCCGGCTTGAAGCCGACCAGACCCTCGAACATCTGGCGGGAGACCCGGAAGGTCTCACCGTCGGTCGCGTAGAACGGGTCGAAGAGCTTCGGCGCGCCGGCAGCGCCGAAGGTCAGCGTGCCGCCTTCCTTGCCGCCGCCGCCAGAGTCGCGCTGGGATTGCGCGCAACCGGACAGGGCGAGCGCGCTGACGCTGAGGAAGCCGATCGCGGCAACCCAACGGCGGCGAGCCGTTACTGAGTGGACCATCAAACACCCCTTGGACAATCCGCACATCTCACGGTGTGGTCGCCGACCATAACCGTTGTAGATACCCCGTCCGGGGTTACTCAGGTCACGATCCGGCCACTAGACCAGGCATTCTGATACGTCCGGCGCACGGCCGCTGACCCAACGTGAGCACGGTGATGCGTCGGAGGCTCTCCTAGGCTGTAGAAACAACAACGACACGCGGAGGAGGTCACATGAGCAGGCTGGTCGAGTTCCGCGTGCTCGGCCCCCTCCAGGTCCTCCTCGACGGCGAACCTCTGCTGGTCAGGGCCGGTCGGCAGCGCGCGTTGCTCGTGTCGCTGCTGCTGCGCGCGGGCACGTCGGTGTCCGTCGACGAGCTCGCCGCAAACGTGTGGGGCGAAGATCCACCGGCGCGTGCGCGCGCGACACTTCAGACATATGTGATGCGTCTCAGACAGCTGCTCGGGCCGTCCGTACCGATCAAGACAGTGCCCGACGGGTACCTGATCGACGTCGACGAGAAGACCATTGACCTTCTGCGCTTCGAACCCCTGATCGAGCAGGGCGAGCAGGAGCGGTCCGCCGGGAACCTGCAGGCCGCGTCCGCCGCGTTCGCCGCCGCGCTGGGCCTCTGGCGCGGTCCGGCCCTGGTGGACGTGCCGTCGGAAGTCCTGCACCGCGACGAGGTGCCGCGGCTCGACGAACGCCGCCTGCACGTGCTGGAACGCCGCGTCGAGGTCGATCTCGAACTGGGCCGCCACGGCGAGCTGGTCGCGGAACTGTCCCGGCTGACCAGCGAGCACCCGTTGCGCGAGCGGTTCTGGGCGCAGCTGATGGTGGCGCTGTACCGGTCCGGCCGGCAGAGCGAGGCGCTGGCCGCCTACCAGCGCGTTTCGCGGTTGCTGGGCGGCGAGCTGGGCATCGACCCCGGCGATGAGCTGCGGCGCGTGCACGGCCAGGTGCTGTCCGGGTCGATCAACGCGGTGGCCGCCTCGGCCGGTGCGCCGGTGGTCGCCGCGAAGCCGGAACGGGTCGTGCCGTCGCAGCTGCCCGCGGACATCCCCGACTTCGTCGGCCGCGACGAGGCCGTGTCGCTGATCGTGGCCCTGCTGCGGACCGCCCAAGGCGTGCCGGTCGTGACGCTGGCCGGGCCGCCGGGCGTGGGCAAGACGGCGCTGGCCGTGCACGCGGCACACCGGATGCGCGCCGACTTCGCGGACGGTCAGCTGTACGTCAACCTGCGCGGATACGCCCCCGGACCGCCGTTGAGCGCGGTGGACGTGCTGCCCCGGTTCCTGCGCGCGCTGGGCACCGAGCCCGACCAGGTGCCGCTGGACCAGGACGAGCAGGAGGCGATGTTCCGGTCCACGCTGACCGGTCAGCGGGTCCTGTTGCTGCTGGACAACGCGTCCTCCGCCGAGCAGATCCGTCCCCTGCTGCCCGGTTCGCCGGGGTGCGCGGTGCTGGTGACGTCGCGCGACACGTTGCGCGGCCTGGCCGTCTCGCACGCGGCGTCGAACGTGCGGCTCGACGTGCTCGACTGGCACGAGACGAAGTCACTCCTCGCAGGTATTTTGGGTGCGGACGAGGTGGCGTCCCAGGAGGACGCGGCGCTGGAGCTGGCGGCCCTCTGCGCGCACCTGCCATTGGCTTTGCGTATCGCGGCCGCGAACCTCGTGTCGCGCCCCGAGCTGTCCATCGCGGACTACGTGGAGGAGCTGCGGGCGGGCAACCGGCTCGCGGCCCTGGCCGTCGAGGGCGACGAACGGGTCGCGGTGCACGCGGCGTTCGACCTCTCCTACACGGCGTTGAAGCCCGAGCTCGCGCAGATGTTCCGGGTGCTGTCACTGGTGCCCGGCACGGACTTCACACCCGAGATGGCGGCCGCGCTGAGCGGGCTGACCACCCAGGACGCCCGCCGGCGGCTGGACCGCCTGGCCACCGCGAACCTGATCTCGAACCACGCGCCGTCCCGCTACCAGTTCCACGACCTGCTGCGCGACTACGCGGCCGAGCGCCTGGCGTTCGAGGAGGGCCGTGCGGACGCGCGCCTCGCGTTGCGGCGGCTGCTGGACTGGGCGGTGCGCTCGGTCGACAACGCCACCTCGGCGATGAAGTCGACGCTGTTCCGCTTCCCCCGCCCCGACCCGCTCGACGGCGTGGTGCCGCGAACGTTCAGCACCTCCACCGAGGCCCTGACCTGGCTGGACGTCGAACGCGCCAACCTGGTCGCGCTGGTGGCGCACTCCGTCGAACGCGATCCCGAGAACTCGCCGTGGCAGCTGGCCGACGCCCTGCGCGGCTACTTCTACACGCAGTCGTTGACGGCGGAGTGGCGGGAGACCGCGAAGGCCGGCCTGCTGGGTGCCCGCGCGCCGCGGGACGAGCTCGGCCAGCTCGCGATGCTGTCCTCCCTGGGCACGCTGTACTGGGTGACCGGGCAGCACCGCAACGCGCTCGGCTACTACCAGCAGGCCATCGCCCTGCAGGAGCACATCGACCTGCCCCAGGCCGAGGCCGCCGTCCTGTCCAACGCGGGCAGCGTCCACATCGACCTGGGCGAGCTCGAACACGCCGCCGACCACCTCGAACGGGCCCTGGTGATCGCCCGCCGGGTCGGCGCGGACCAACTGCTCGCGAACGCGCTGTTCAACCTCGGCGGCGTCTACATGCAGCTCGGCCAGCTCGACCGCGCCGCGTCGACGTTCGAGGAAGCACTGGAAGACGGCAAGCGCCTCGACTCGTGGATCCTGCAGGCGAACTCGATGCGCGCGCTGGGCGAGGTGCAGGCGTGGCGCGGCAAGCCGGACCTCGGCGAGGACTACTTCGTGCGCGCACGTGAGCTGTACGAACGTGCGGCCGCCCGGAACTTCGGGCACACCATGCACGAGGGCATGGCCATCACGCTGATCATGCGCGGCCGTTACGAGGAAGCCGCACTCGAAGCGTCCGCCGCCATGCAGATCGCGCAGGACCTGGAGAACGTCAAGAGCGTCTGCGACGCGCAGAACCTGCTCGGTCGCGCGCTGGAAGGCGGCGGTCGCTACGAGGAGGCTTCGGAGCAGTTCTCGTCCGCGCTGGCCATCGGCCTGGAGACCGGTTACTCGTGGGGCATCTGCTCGGCCCGCCGCGGCCTGGCCTCCTCCTACCGCGCGGTCGGCCGTTACGAGGAGGCCCTGTCGACGGCCACCGCGGCGCTGGTCGAAGCGGGCAAGTCGCAGTTCCGCCTGGCCGAGATGGAGGCGCTGCTCGTGCTCGGCCGCACCCACCTCGACACCTCGAACGCCGAGGGCGCCCTGGAATGCGCCCTGCGGGCCGTTTCGGTCGGCTCGGACTCCGGTCACCGCTGGGTGTTCGGGCGCGCGCTGCAGCTGGCCGGCGACGCGTCCTCCGCCTTGGGTGACTCCGATGGTGCCCGGTCGTACTGGTCCACGTCGCTGGAGGTCCTCAGCGCGATCGGGACTCCTGAGGCTTCCGTCGTCGAGGCTCAACTGCTTGACGTGACAACGTAGTCAGCCCTGGACCTGGTCTCGTCGACCGCGAACCAGCCTCTTTCGTACTGCTGCCAACGGATGAAGTGCTCGCGTTGGTGCTCGCCGTCGCGTTTCACCGCGCGTTCGAGCCGTGCCCGTTCGTCCTCGTGGTCCACGAAGATCGCGAGGCTCAGGCGGGTGTTCGCTTTCCTGGCTGAGGAAAAGCCTTCCAGGATGATGGTCCTTTGTGGAGTGATGACGACCTCGTCGCCTTCTCCGATGCACGGAAACCCTGGGGACCAGTCGGTTTTCCGGTAGCTGCCTTCGCGGTTCCGCGCGACTTCGTCGAGTGCTCGTTGCAGCCGCGGCCACCACTGCGTCGTGGGGTCGTCCCAAGTGGCGAAGTGGTCGGTGCTGATGAGCTGGGCACCGAGTTCGTCCGCCAGGTGCCTCGCGAACGTCGACTTGCCCGCACCCGAAGGCCCGTCCACCGCGACCAGGCGGGTGTCGCCCAGCCGCGGTGGAGTTTCGGCTACATGCTCCGGCGACCAGATAGCGCACGTCCCAGCGTCAGCTCGTCCGCGAACTCCAGGTCGCCGCCCATCGGCAGCCCGCTGGCGAGGCGCGTGACGGACAACCCCGGGAAGTCCCTGAGCATCCGGACGAGATAGGTGGCCGTGGCCTCGCCCTCGGTGTTCGGGTCCGTGGCGATGATGACCTCGGAGATGTCGACACCGTCGACGGCCGTGCCGATGCGGTTCAGCAACTGCCTGATCCGCAACTGGTCCGGGCCGACACCGCTCAACGGGTCGAGCGCGCCACCCAGGACGTGGTAGCGGCCCTTGAACTCCCTGGTGCGCTCGATGGCCTGAACGTCCTTGGGCTCCTCGACCACGCAGACCAGGCTCAGGTCACGCTTGGGGTCGCGGCAGATGCGGCACCGGGTCTCCGCACTCACGTTGCCGCAGACGTCGCAGAAGACGACGCCTTCCTTCACCTTCTGCAGTGCCTGCTGCAGCCGCTCGATGTCAGCGGATTCCGTTGCCAGCAGGTGGAAGGCGATGCGCTGGGCGCTCTTCGGACCAACACCCGGGAGTCTGCCCAGTTCGTCGATGAGGTCCTGTACCGGGCCTTCGTACATGTGTTAGCCGAGCAATCCGCCGAGGCCGCCCTGGGCGAGCGGGCCGAGCTTCTGCTCCACCAGCTCCTGCGCCTTGGCGTTGGCGTCCTTGATCGCGGCGATCACCAGGTCCTGGAGAGTGTCCACGTCCTCCGGGTCCACGATCTTCGGGTCGATGGCGAGGTTGACCAGCTCGCCGCCGCCGGTGACCGTAGCGGTGACCAGGCCGTTGCCCGCGTTGCCGGTGACCTGCGTTTCGGCCAGCTGCTGCTGGGCGTCCGCCATCTGCTGCTGCATGTTCTGGGCCTGCTGGAGAAGGGCCTGCATGTCGAACTGACCGGGTTGCACCGCTGGTCCTCTCGGGTGGGGTTCGTTCTGGTCCAGGGTACGGGGCGTGGCTGTTTCCCTGGGGCTCCGGTCCCAGACCCTCAATCCTGGGGCTCCGCCCCAGACCCCGCCAATCTGATCCAAAGCCGGGGTCCACGCCATCAGCGGGTAGATGGCACGCCTGTTGCGTTGGGAAGGCGCGTTGCTTTGAGGGGCGCGTTGGTGGGGTGACGAAGCCACCCCGCCCGGACCGTTCGGTAAGGACGGCTCGCCTTCGGCTTCGCGGGGTGGGATGTGTTCCCTGAGCGTGCGCTCGGACTGCTCGCCTGCGGCTTCGCGGGAGTGTCAGACCCCGTCGCTATGTTGGGTCGCGGGGGGCCCGAATGCGAAGGGGACCCCTGCGTGAGCATGGGCTCCATGCATGAGCGTGGGGTCCGTGCGTGAGCCAGGGGTCCGTCCCTGCTTGGTGCGGTGTGGCTAGGCCTTCTTCAACGGGCGGGCGCCTAGTTCGTCTGCCAGGAGTTGGAGCAATACCGACTCCGGGTCCTTCGCCTGGACCTCGTTCACCGTGGCCGGGTCCACCGGGCGGGCGGCCTCGGCCAGCATTGCTTCTTCGTCGTCCGGTTCCGGCGGGAGCGGGTCATCGGGCTCCGGGGGCTCCGGCGGGGGTGGGACGTCGTCCACCGGTGGGCGCGGGGCCTGGGCCTGTTGTGGTTCTGGCTGGGGGCGGGACTGCTGGTTCTGCGCCTGGCTCGGGCGGGTGGGGGCCGGGCGGGCCGCCTTTGCCTGGGTTGCCTGTTGTGGGGTGGCGCCTGGGGTGCCGTGGGTGCAGCGGACCTGCCAGGTGCCGCCCAGTACCGAGGCCAGGGCCGTGGCGATGGCCTCGGTGTTGCGGGACTCGGCCAGGCGGCGGGCCAGTGGGGCCGAGGTGTGGGTGATCGTGACCACGTTGCCGTCCACCTCGCTGACCATGGCGTTGGTCAGCATCGCCTCGGTGCTGCGGCTGGTCGCGCGGACCGCTGCCAGCAGTTCCGACCAGATTCGGCGGACCGCCGTCGCGTCCATGGCGCCAGAAGCCGTGGCGGCTGGGGCCGGAGCAGCGGCGGCGGGCTGTGCGGGTGCGGCGGTCGCGACCGGTGCGGCTACCGGGGGCGTGGGCTGCGCGGCGACTGGAGTGGGGGCTGCTGCCGGTGCCGGAGTGGGTGCGGGTGCGGGCTGGGCAGCGGCTGCGACCGGGGTCGGGGCTGCTCGCTGCGGTTCCGGCTGGGGCGCGGGCTGGTCTGCCGGTTGCTGGGACCTGCGCGTGAAGACCGGGGCGCCCGCGGGGGCTGCGGGCTCGCCCGAGGCGGCCGCGATGGCCGCTGGTGGGCGGCGTTCGAGCTGTTCCAGGCGTTGGAGCAGGGCTGCTTCCGACTGGCTCACCGACGGCAGGAGCATTCGGGAGACGAGTAGTTCCAGGAGCAGGCGGGGGGCCGTGGCGCCCCGCATGTCGACCAGGCCCTGGTGGACGATCTCGGCGTAGCGGGTCAGGGCTGCCGGGCCGATTCGTTCTGCCTGGGCCGCCATGATGGCCACTTCGTCGTCCGGGGCGCTGACCAGGTTGCGTTCCGCGGCGTCCGGGACCGCGCAGAGCAGGACCAGGTCGCGGAGGCGGTCGAGCAGGTCCGAGGCGAAGCGGCGGGGGTCGTGGCCGGCGTCCACCAGGCGGTCGATGGTGCCGTAGACCGCCGCGCCGTCTCCTGCGGAGAGGCCGTCCACCACGTCGTTGATCAGGGCCGAGTCGGTGACGCCCAGGAGCGAGATGGCTCGCTCGTACTTCACGCCGTCCGGGCCCGCGCCGGAGAGGAGCTGGTCCATGACGGACTGGGTGTCCCTGGCCGAGCCGCCGCCCGCGCGGATCACCAGCGGGAAGACGGACGGCTCCACCGCCACGCCCTCTGCGGCGCAGTTGCGTTCCAGCAGGGAGCGCATGACGCCGGGCGGGATCAGGCGGAACGGGTAGTGGTGCGTGCGCGAGCGGATGGTCGGGAGGACCTTGTCCGGTTCGGTCGTGGCGAAGATGAAGATCAGGTGGTCCGGCGGCTCTTCCACGATCTTCAGCAGGGCGTTGAAGCCCTGCGTGGTGACCATGTGCGCCTCGTCGATGATGAAGACGCGGTACTTGGACTCGGCCGGGGCGTAGAAGGCCTTGTCACGCAGGTCGCGGGCGTCTTCCACACCACCGTGCGAGGCCGCGTCCAGTTCCACGACGTCGACGGTGCCGGTGCCGTTCGGGGCGAGGCCGATGCAGCTGTTGCACTCGCCGCACGGATCGGGCGTCGGGCCCTTCGCGCAGTTGAGCGAGCGGGCCAGGATTCGGGCCGACGACGTCTTGCCGCAGCCGCGTGGGCCCGAGAACAGGTAGGCGTGGTTCACCCGGCCTGCCGACAGGGCGACGCGCAGCGGGTCGGTCACGTGCTCCTGGCCAACGACCTCGGAGAACGTGGCCGGACGGTACTTGCGATACAGAGCGAGCGCCACGCCGCAGACAGTACCGGTGGACCCCGACACGAAAAGGGGACCCCGTGCACCCACCAGAGCCCGCTTATCCTTGCTGCCTTCCGGCCCTGGGGAGGTTCGCGAGATGTGTGCCGCACGAGGTCCGACGCAAGTGTAGCGAACCCTCTAGATCGAACGTGTGTTCGAGTTGCCCACAGCGTTGTCCCCAGGTGTGGACAACTTCCGGCCCGTGGCCATCATCAGCAGGTCAGGGGCAGGAAGATCAGGAATCCCGGACTCCCGGAAGCGCTTGCGAGCACCCCAAAATGGGCTTTTCAACACATGTTCGAGGGCGGCCCGCGCCGGTTCGAGCGGCATCTCGCGGACGCGGCCCAGCGGGCGGGCGATGTCCTGGCCGTGGACGAGGAAGTCGACCAGCGGGTCGATCGGGGCGGCCATCGGCGCGCGCTTCGGCGAGGCCGCGGTCTCGCGGATCTGCGCGATCAACTCCGACCGGGTGAACCGTGCGGCGATCGCGCGGGCCTTCTCGTTCTCCATGCGTTCCCAGTCGAAGCGCGCCTTCACGACGCCGGTGAGCACGTCGCGCCAGCCCGTGCGGGTGGACGTGGTCAGGTGGGCGGCCATCGTCTGCATGGTCCAGCCGGCGCAGAGGGTGTCGCGCCGCCACTCGTCGTCGGTGAGGTCCTCGAGGAGGTCGGCGACGCCCAGGCGTTCGGCCTCCAGCCACTTCATGATCATGGTTGTCCCTCGATGGCGGTCAGCCTGCGGCGCAGGAAGGCCTGTTCGGATTCGGTGCCCGCGAGCGCGATGGCCTCGCGGTAGGCCTGGGCGGCCTCGGCGTCGCGGCCCAGGCGGTGCAGCAGGTCCGCGCGGGCCGCCCGGTACGGGTGGTAGTCGCGCAGCCTGGGTTCGCCGGCGAGCGCGTCGAGCAACGCGAGGCCGGTTGCGGCGCCATCGCGCATGGCGATCGCGGCAGCCCTGTTCAGAGCGACGACCGGCGACGGCGCGAGCGCGGTCAGCACGTCGTAGAGCGCCACGATCTGTGGCCAGTCGGTGCTGCCGAAGTCCGGTGCCTCGTCGTGCAACGCGTTGATCGCCGCCTGCACGCCGTACGGCCCGTGCCCGCCCGTCAGCGCCCGTTCGGCCAGCGCGCTGCCCTCGTTGATCATGTCGCGGTCCCAGAGCGCGCGGTCCTGGTCCTCGAGCAGTTCGGCGCGGGCGTCGCGGCGGGCGTGGATCAGCAGCATCAACGCCAGCAGCCCGGTGACCTCGCGGTCGGGCAGCAGGCCCCGCAGGATCCGCGCCAGCCGGATGGCCTCGCCGGCCAGGTCGTCGCGCTGGGCCGCGTAGCCCTCGGTGAAGATCGAGTAGACGGCCTGCAGCACGCCGGGCAGGCGTTCCGGGAGCTCGTGCGGGTCCGGCACGCGGAACGGGATGCGCGCTTCCTTGATCTTCTTCTTCGCGCGCACGATCCGCTGCTGCATGGTCGTGACCGGCACCAGGTAGGCCCGCGCGACCTCGGGGGTCGTGAAGCCGGCCAGGCAGCGCAACGTCAGCGCGCCGCGGTCCTCCTCGGCCAGCGCCGGGTGCGCGCACGTGAAGAACAGCTCCAGCCGTTCGTCCGGCAGGCCGTCCCCGATGGGCGGGTCCGCGCGGTCGACCTCCACCTGCAACAACGCCAGCCGGGCCGCGTGGACCTGATCACGTCGCAACCGGTCGACGGCCTTGCGGCGCGCGGTCGTGAGCAACCACGCGCCGGGCCGGTCCGGCACCCCGTCCACCGGCCAGTGCTTCAGCGCCGCCTCGATGGCGTCAGAGGTGACCTCCTCGGCCAGGTCGAGGTCGCCGAAGCGCTTCACCAGCGTCGCGAGCAGCCTGCCGCGTTCCTCCCGGAACACCTGCCCGACGTCCATCGCGCCGGACTCAGAAGTCGAACTCGGCGATGGGCCGCACGACGACCGCCCCGCCGTCACGCGATCCGGGACACTTCGCCGCCCACTCCAGCGCCGCGTCGAGGTCGGGCACGTCGATGACGTCGTAGCCGCCCAGCACCTCCCGCGTCTCGGCGAACGGCCCGTCGGTGACGGCGCGCTTCCCGTCCTGTCCGACCTGGACGGTGGTCGCGGTGACCAGGTCGGCCAGCGAGTGCCCGGAGACCAGGACGCCCGCGTCCTTCATCTCCTTCTCGTAGGCGATCCAGTCCTCGACCGTGCAGCTCGCCTGCTGGTCAGCGGCCGCGTAGATCATCAGCATGTACTTCAAGGGTGCCCTCCTCGGTCCGGTCCTACGGGATCACGACGAGCGGGCTGCCGCCAGATCGACACGGGCTTCCGAACTTTTTCCGGCGACCCCCGTTTTGGGCCCCGGAACACCCGTCCGGTAAGGTTCTCCACGGAGGATTCGCATAGCGGCCTAGTGCGCACGACTGGAAATCGTGTTGGGTTCACCCCCTCACGGGTTCAAATCCCGTATCCTCCGCTCGCTGACAAGGGCGCCGAACGTTCAACGTTCGGCGCCCTTGGTGCATTGTGAGGGCATGCTTCCCGAAGATCTGATGCTGTTGTTCATCAACGAGCAGAACGGCAAGCTGCGCACCGACTCCTCGTCGGTGGAGAACGCGCTCGCGGGCGCCGTGCTGATCGAGCTCGTGAACTCGGGGCGCGTCGCGTTCGACCCCAACGGCAAGAAGCTCCAAGTCGTTGACCCGACGCCGTTGAAGGACCCGTTGCTGCAGGAGTCGGTGGCACGGTTCGACAAACCGATGAAGCCGCAACGGGCGGTGGAACGTCTGCGCAAGAAGGTGCGCGACAACGTGGCCGCGCGACTGGAAGGCCGTGGCGTCGTGCGGGTGGAGCCGAGGAAGGTGTTCGGGATCTTCCCGGCGAAGCGCTACGTGATCACTGACGAGACCGCGGCCGGCGGAGTGCGCAAGGCGGTCGGCGAGGTCGCGCTCGGGTACCGCGGGGCGGACGCGCGGACCGGTGCGCTGATCACGTTGCTGTGCGCGGTGAAGTCCCTGCACAAGGTCGTCGACGGCGACAAGCGCGACATGAACAAGCGGGCCAAGGACATCGCCGCCGGCAACTGGGCGGGTGATGCCGTGCGCCGGGCGGTCGAGGCGATCCAGGTGGGTGTGGTGGCCGCGACGGCCGCTGCCGCCGCCGCGTCCCAGGGCGGATGAGCGCGACATGACAGTGGCCGCCACCTCGGAGGGAAAGCTCCTGAGGTAGCGGCCACCGGGTCGTGACTACTTCTTGAGGCAGTCGATCAGGTCCTCGAGCGCGAACACGATCCTGTCGACGTTCGCGTCACCCGTGGACGGGCGGGCGCGGACGATCTGCGGGTCGTGGTCGCTCGCCTGGTCGGCGAACTCGGCGTTGATGTGGACGACGTCGTAGCTGAAGCGCGTGATGTTCTTGCTCACCACGAGGTGGTCGAGCGTCTGCGAGTTGCCCTCGAAGACGTAGCTGTACCGCTCGTTCGCGGGCAGCGACTCGATCAGCGCCTTGAGGTTGCCGTCACCGGTCAGCGTCTTGAGCGCGGGTGAGAACTGGTAGTCGTTCAGGTCACCGGCGAGGACGACGTTGGCGCCCTTGTCGATCGCGCGGAGCTGCTCCGTGAACGCCTTCAGCGCCGTCGCCTGCTTGGCGCGCTGCACCTCGGACGTCCGGTTCGGCGGCTGGTTGCGGCCGTGGATCGCCTCGTCGCCGCCCTTGGAGTTGAAGTGGTTCGCGACCACGAAGACCGTGCGGCCGCGGAACTTGAACTCGCCGGCGAGCGGCTTGCGGCTGTTCGCCCACGCGTCGTTCAGCGGGTCGATCCGGCCCGGTGACACGGAGAGCTGCGCGCGGCCGTTCTTCTTCACGACCTGGACGGGCGTGGAGAAGTCGCCGCCCGGACGGTCCACGAAGGACACCCGCTGCGGGTTGAAGAAGAAGCCGACGCGGATGTTGCCGCCGGGCTCGCCGCCGTCCTTGAGGTTCTCCGGGTCGATCTGACGCCACTGGTAGCGCGGGCCGCCCTTGGCGACGATCGCGTCGGAGAACTTCTGCAGCGTCTGGTCCGCCGCGACGACACCGTCGTTGGTCGCGCCGTTGTTGTCCTGGATCTCTTCCAGCACAACGACGTCCGGGCTGCGCAGGTTGGTCGTGACGCCCTCGGCGAGCCGGTCGAACTTGTCCTGCGGGTCGGACGGGTCGAGGTTCTCGACGTTGTAGGTCGCGACCGAGAGCTCGGACTCCTTCTGCTGCGCGGTGATCTCGCGCTGCAGGTTGGACGACGTGTGCGCGCCGAGCGTCAGTGCGGCCAGCGTGTAGCCGCCGAAGTTCGTGTACTCGATGGCACCCACGGTCGCGCCGGCGAACACGTCACCGACGTCGGCGGCGGGCAGCCCGCCGACGGTCTTGATCTTCAGGCGGCCGCTGTTCGCCTGGTCGTACGCGGTGTACGTGGTGCCGCCGCGCTGGTTGCGGTTCTGGTCGGGGTTGACCGTCACCCAGACCTCGCCGAAGTTGTTGCTGGGGCCCACGACGCGGGCGTCGTCGACCTGGACCAGCGTGCCCTCGAGCGACTCGAAGTAGTCGAGGCCGTACTTCGCGGGCTCCAGCGGGAGCTGCTCGATGCTGCCGCCCGGAGCGGGCAGGTAGCCGGCCGGGACGTTCTTCACGACGACCGGCGCCGGGACGGGGTTGCCCTTGGAGACGGTGATCGTGGTGGGCGCGGTGATCTCGGTGAGGGTCTGGTTGGACCCCGTCTCGCCGCCCGGCCGGTACTCCGCGATCGTGCCGCTGACCAGCACGCTGTCGCCGACCGCGACGGTCGGGGCGGTGCCCGCGGTGTAGACGAAGACGCCCTCGCTGGTGCGCGGGTCGGCGTCGGGGCCCGTGACGTCCTGGATCCAGAAGCCGCGGTCACCCGAGGCGCGCGTGCCGGTGACGACGCCGGGGACGTTGGTGACCTTCTGGCCGATCAACGGCGAGATGCGCGTGACGCCCTGGATGTCGTGGACGCGCTTGTCGCCGGGGGTGGGGTCCGGGTCGGGATCGGGATCCGGGTCGCCGCCGCCCGGGGTCTCGCCCTTGGAGTTGGTCGGGGTGGGGCTGCCGACGGTGAAGTCGGCGGAGTTGTCGTCGGTGTCGCCGAGCGCGGTGGCGCGGGACGCCGAGGTCGGGTTGCTGAGGGCGCCCGTCGCGCCGCCCTCGCGCACGACTGCCGTGCCGTAGCCGACGAGGTCCTTGATCCGCGTGTCCGCGGCGCAGTCGGCGGCCGTCTTGCAGGTCAGCGCCGCGGTGCCGGAGACCAGCGCGATGGTGCCGTTGGTGCCGCTCATGGCGATCGTGCCGGTGGCGTCCGGTGCCGGCAGCTCGACGGTGCCGCCGGTGCCCTTGGCCTCGGCGACGAGGAACGTCTTGCCGGGCGCGATCGAGCCGGTCAGCGGGGTGACGCCCCACTGCGTGGTCGCACCGGGGGTGGCCGAGATGTACTGGACGCTGTAGCCGTCCAGGCTGACCGCGCTCGTGCCCTTGTTGGCGAGCTCGACGAAGTCCTGCGTCAGCGTGGCGCCGGAGTTGCCGCCGCCTCCGTAGACCTCGGAGATCAGCGCGTCTGTGCTGGGTGCGGCGACGGCGGGGACGGCGGCGAGCACGAGTGCCGCCACCGCTGTCCCGACGACGGGCAGGGTGGGTCTCAAAACTTCCTCCAGGGGATGCGGCGGACCGACGCATCTTTCCCCGATCGGGTGAGCTTTGGTAGCCGTTGTTACTAACGGTTAACCGGTTGGCCCATCAATGATCACTCGAACAAGTGTTCGATCATGGTGTATGCTCCATTTCGGAACGCCGGCCAGTGGGCCCCTCCCAGGCACCGGCCGGCGTCCCTACATTCAGAGGTGTGGGGATTCCGAGCTACGAGCGCCGCTGCGCCGAGATCATCAACCAGACCGACCTGCTGGTCTCTTACCTGAACGACGCTGACCTGGGCATACAGGTCCCGTCGACACCGGAGTGGACCCTCAACCAACTGCTGCGCCACGTCGGCCACGCGCACCGCTGGGCCGACTCGATGCTCCGCGACAGACTTCCGGAGATCGACTTCTCGCGCAACGGCGCGCAACTCGTGTCGTCGTATGTGGGTGAACCCGCGTCCGTGCTGATCCCGTGGCTCCGAGAAGGCGCGGCGTCGCTCGCGGAGGTGCTGCGCGAAGTCGACCCGGACGAGATGATCGCGCCACTGGGGGGTCATCCCGGCCCGCGCGTGTGGTCGCGGCGGATGATGCACGAGACCGTGATCCACAGGTGGGACGCGTGCAACGCCCTGGGCGTGCCGTTCTCGCTGGACCCCGAGATCGCCCAGGACACGCTGCGCGAGTGGACCGGCCTCGCGCTGCCCTACGCGTTCCAGCGGTGGCCGTCCGAGACCGCGGCCCTCGCCGGTTCCGGGACCGTGCACCTGCACGCCACGGATGTCGAGGCGGAGTTCGTGATCGATCTCACCGGTCCCGCGCCGGCCGTCGAAGAGGGCCACGCGAAGGCGTCCGTGGCGTTGCGCGGTCCCGTCGTCGACCTGGTGCTCGCCGTGTACCGGCGGCGGCCGGTGGACGGGCTGGAGGTGTTCGGGGACGCGGAGTTGCTGGAGAAGTTCCTGGGCGCGATTCGGTTCTGAGAACGCAAGAAGGGCCCCGGATCGCTCCGGGGCCCTTCAACAGCGGTGGCGGTGGGATTTGAACCCACGGAGGCTTTCACCTCACACGCTTTCGAGGCGTGCTCCTTCGGCCGCTCGGACACGCCACCGGTAAGAACAATACACAGCCCGCGCGACTGGCTTAACGCTGGGTCCGGAAGAAGCGTTCGAGCAGGTCAGCGCACTCCTGTTCCAGCACGCCGCCCTGCACCTCGGGCCGGTGGTTGAGCCGGCGGTCGCGCACGACGTCCCACAACGACGACACAGCACCGGTTTTGGGCTCCCAGGCGCCGAAGACGAGACGCGAGACGCGGGCGAGCACCAGCGCGCCGGCGCACATGGTGCAGGGTTCCAGGGTCACCGCGAGGGTGCAGCCGTCGAGGCGCCAGCCGTCGCCGAACCGAGAAGCGGCGGTGCGCAGGGCCAGGACCTCGGCGTGTGCGGTCGGGTCGCCCAGGGTCTCGCGGGCGTTGCAGGCCTCGGCGAGGACTGTGCCGTCCGGGGCGAAGACGACGGCGCCGATCGGGACGTCCGCACCCGCCCCAGAAGCCGCCTTCAAAGCGGCGCGGACCATGTCCTCTGAGGAGATCACGCCTGGATCGTGTCGAGCAGCTTCGTGAACTCGTCGATGAAGCCGATGCGCTGGGCGATCATCTGGAGCTGCTCGTCCGGGTAGAGGTCGACCTCGTCGATGATGATCTGGAGTTCGTGCGCGGGCATGCCCAGGTCGGTCAGGACGCCGAGGTCGCCTTCCGGCCAGAGCTCGTTGTCCTCCTCGTCCGGTGGGTCGACGCGCAGGAGGTCGAGGACGTCGGCCGCGATGTCGTAGTCGAGGGCGGCGGCCGCGTCGGACAGCAGCAGCGCCACGCCGCCCGGCACGGGACGCAGGATGATGAAGAACTCGTCGTCGACGGCGAGCAGTCCGAACACAGCTCCTGTCGACCTCAGTTGGCGCAGCTCCGTGATAGCCGCGTCCAGTTCCGACAGCGCGGAGCTGTCCATCCTGCTGCACCGCCAGCGGCCGTCCTCTCGGACGACCGCGACCGCGAAGCCGTTGACCGGCTCCTGCTGTGTCATGTGCACACCGTAGGGCCCAGACGACCTTCCCGGTAGCCGAGGTGGTGGCACCATCGGGAGATGAGCACAACTACGCCGGACCCGCGTCTCGCCGGACTGCTCGAAGGGGCTCGCTCGCTGCAGCCCCGCACGGTGGCGCTGCGTCGTCAGATCCACCGGCACCCTGAACAGGGACTTCACCTCCCCAAGACGCAGGCCGCGATCCTGCACGCGCTGGAGGGGTTGCCTGTCAAGGTCACGAAGGGCGAGTCGACGACCTCGGTCGTGGCGGTCCTCGAGGGTGACCGGCCGGGGCCGACGGTGCTGCTGCGCGGCGACATGGACGGCCTGCCGCTCCAGGAGGACACGGGGCTGCCGTTCGCGTCCGAAGTGGACGGCAACATGCACGCCTGCGGTCACGACACGCACGTGGCGATGCTGGCCGCCTCCGCCCGGCTGCTGTCCGACCGGCGTGACGCGCTCAAGGGCCGTGTGCTCTTCATGTTCCAGCCGGGCGAGGAGGGCCACCACGGCGCCCGGTACATGATCGAGGAGGGGCTGCTCGACGACGGCGTGGAGAAGGCGTTCGCGCTGCACATCACCTCCACGATGAAGTCGGGCGTGGTGACCTGCCGGCCTGGGCCGATGATGGCGTCCGCGGACTCGTTCCACGTGCACGTCAAGGGGCGTGGCGGGCACGGCGCGATGCCGCACAACGCGCTGGACCCGGTGCCCGCGGCGGCGGCGATGGTCGGGGCGATCCAGACGATGCTCGGGCGGCGGGTGAGCGTTCACCAGCCCGCGGTGGTGACGGTCGCGCAGATCAACGCCGGTACGACGACGAACATCATCCCCGAGGTCGCGACCCTCGACGGGACGATCCGGACGTTGTCGGAGGAGACGCGGGCTCTGGTCCACAAGGAACTCAAGCAGGCCGTCAAGCACACGGCCGCCGCCTACGGGTGCCACGCCGAGGTCAACATCGTGCCGGGGTACCCGGTCACGGTGAACGACGACGTTGTCGGCAAGCACGTGGTGGACCTGGCGGCCACGGCGATGGGCGCTTCGTGGAGCGAGCCGATGCAGGACCCGCTGATGGGTGCGGAGGACTTCTCCTACGTGCTGCAGCGGGTTCCCGGGGCGCTGGCGTTCCTCGGGGCGTGCCCTCGCGGGATCGACCTGGAGGAGGCCGCGCCGAACCACTCGAACCGGGTGCTGTTCGACGAGGCCGCCATGGAGCACGGGGTCGCGATGTACGCGGCGTTCGCGCTGGACGCCCTCCGGTAGTTGCAGGTACGCCTCACACGGAATGATGGACGCCGTGCGAGACGTGTGCGTGATCGGACTGGGACTGATCGGCGGCTCCGTGCTGCGAGCCGCCAAGGCTGCCGGACGCACGGTGTGGGGTGCGACCGCGGGCAAAGAGGACGCGGACAAGGCACGCGCTGAGGGCTTCGACGTCGTGGGCGTGGACGAGGCCCTCAGCCGCAGCGCCGAGGCGCTCGTCGTCCTCGCCGTGCCGCTGCCCGCGTTGCCCGACCTGCTGCGCAAGGTTCCCGCAGGTACGAGACTCACGGACGTCACGAGCGTCAAAGGACCGGTGCACGACGCCGTGCACCGGTACGCACCGCACGTGCGCTTCGTCGGCGGGCACCCGATGGCCGGCACGAGCAGGAGCGGGTGGGACGCGGGCAGTGCGAGCCTCTTCGAGAACGCCGCCTGGGTCGTCACGCCCGAGGAGGCCGACGACCACCTCAACGACGTCATGCGGCTCGCGCTCGACCTGAAGGCGCACGTGGTGCCGACGACGCCCGAGGAGCACGACGAGGCCGTGGCGCGGATCAGCCACCTGCCGCACATCATGGCGGCGATCCTCGCGGCGGTCGGGGCGGACGGCGGACCGCTCGCCATGGCGCTCGCGGCCGGCAGTTTCGGGGACGGCACGAGGGTCGCGGGCAGCCGTCCGGAGCTCGTCAGGGCGATGTGCGAGGGGAACCGGGACGCGTTGCTGACGGCGGTCGACGACGCACTGGGCAGGCTCGGTGCGGCCAGGGGCTCGCTGGCGTCCACCGGAGGCCTCGCCAAGACGATCGAGGCTGGTCACGCGGGTCGGAACGCGCTGGTCGGCCAGCCGAACCGCACCCCGATCACGATCGACCTGACCAAGCCGGGAGCACTCGCCGCGCTGCGCAACCTCGGCTCTCGTGGCGGACGTGTGGTTGGTCTGAACGGCAGCACCGCCCGAGCGGAAACATCGTAGGGTCGCCGGGTGGATCGACGGACACTCGCCGGTGGTCTCGGTGGTCTCGCTCTCGTCGTCGCCTCCGTCGTGGCGCTCCGCAGCGGTGACGCGCCGGACACCCTCGAGAAGGAAGTCGCGGACGGCGTCGAGGTCGTAGCGCTCCAGGAGCCGGTGAAGCCCGCGAACCCGAGGGCCCAGGCGCTCGACGCCGACGCGCTGCAGATCGCGTGGAACGGCTCGGCGTCCGCCTACGAGGTGCGCTGGAACGGCAACCAGCAGCTGGTGCCGACCCCCGAGGTCGAACTGCCGGGGCTCGATCCCGAGCAGGAGACCCAGGTCGAGATCCGGGCGGTGAGCGCCACCGGCAAGCGCAGCGAGCCGCTCAAGATCGCCGCGAGGCCCAAGGACCTCTACAACGGCAAGTGGGACGACCAGCTCGTCGGCCAGCCGGACAAGTTCGGTGGCCCGGAGGCGCTCGACCCGCGCAAGTGGCGGGTCGAGGCGGAGCCGGACTGCCTCGGGCTCAGGCCGTTCGGGCCGGGCAAGCGCATCGACGTCGACTGCCCGATGGCGGCCTTCCAGTCGAACACGCCCATCCGCTTCGGCGTGCCCGCGAGCGACGGCGCGACCGGCCGGGCGATCATCAGCGTCGCGGGCGCGGTCGAGTCGAGTCACGTGCGGCTGACGTTGCTGCCCGGCCCGTGGCAGTACCTGCCGGAGACCGAGGCGCAGCCCAGGGGCGCGGTCAGCCTCGACATCACGACGCAGGGCACGCGGATCGTCGCGGACCCCGAGCTCCCCCGCACCGGCAAGCAGGTCACCCTCGGCGACGCGCCCATGACCGGGCTCGTCGCGGGTGTGCGGCACCGGTGGGAGATGCGGGTGCTGCCGGACGCGGTGGTCGCGCTGCGGGACGGCGTCGTGGTCGCCTACGAGCCCGTCGCGATCGCGGAACGGGTGGTGCACCCGCGGATCCGCATCGACGGCGGCGGTTTCCTGGACGCGTTCGGCGTCGGGGGCGTGCCGGAACGCGTCGTGCCGACCGAGGTGATCCCGCTCGACCGGGACGTCGAGGTGCCACAGGACGTCGTCGCGGTGAAGCTCGTCAGGCCGGGTCAGGACAACCAGGTCACGATCACCGACGTGCCTCTCGACGCCGGGAGGGTCGCCGCCCAGGAGCAAGCGCGGCTCGTGGTCGTCCGCAAGCCCGAGAGCCGTCCCGGCGCGCTCCCCCGGCTCGTCGACCGGCCCGGCGGCATCAAGACCGGCGGTCCCCGGCTGCACGTCATGCACGAGGACGGCACGAAGCCCCCGCAGCCGTTGCCCGGCACGGGACGCGTCCTCGTCACGGCCGAGGTCAACGCCATCGGGCACCGCGGCATCGAGCTCGAACTGGACGGCAAGCGGATCGTCGCGCTGCCCACCGACGAGCAGGGTCCCGGGGTCCCCGGCAGGCACGAGTTCTGGCTCGACAGCCTGAAGCTGGTCTCCGCCTCCCACGCCCGGCTCAAGCTCAGCGTCCTTCCGGCGGACGGTGGCGAACCCGTTATCGCGGAAACCGTGTTCGAGCTGGGGTGAACGCCTTAGCGTGACCGCTATGAAGCGGGTCGTCCTCGTTGTCGCGGGACTCGCGCTGGTGGCGGGCGTGATCGTGCTGCGCGACACCGGCGGAGGCGACCTGCCCGCGGCTCCCCCGCCGCCGACGAAGCTCAAGGCGTACGCGGCGGAGAAGATCCTGGTGCCGGGCCCGCAGAAGCGCCCGGCCACCCCGGCCGGCGTCGTCGCGCGAGCCGGCCACCACAAGGTCCAGCTCAACTGGACCGGCGACGCGCCCGCGTACGAGGTGCGGTGGGGCGAGCAGGTCAGGCTCGTGACCCGGCCCGGCACCCAGCTCAACGGCCTGGAGAACGAGCGCGAGCAGCAGATCGACATCCGCGCGGTCGACGCGTTCGGCCAGCGCTCGCAGCCCGTCACGACCAGGGCGACCCCGCGCGCCGACACCGCCCCGTACACGTTCGCCGACCGCTTCGACAGCCGGACCGAACCCGACCCGCAACGGTGGAGGCTCTCCAAGCGCACCGACTGCGCCCGTGCCACCTCGGGCGACGGGGACGACGACGACCGGCTCGTGATCAGCAGCAGCTGCGGCACCCGAGCGGTGACGCTGAGGTCGCGCACGCCGTTCGTGCGCAACGACGACGAAAGCCGCCTGGTGATCGAGACCGACGCCCCGAGCACCGGCGGCAAGCTGCTGCTCGACCTCGTGCCGGGCCCGGTCAGCGTGCAGGGCGAGCCGGTGCCGCCGAACACCGTCCGCGCCACGGTCTCCACGGACAACGCCGGCAACTCGATCGTCGAGCTCGTCCCGGACGGCACGACGGTCAAGCCCGTGCCGGCCGCGGTGCCGGGCGTGACGGTGCGCTGGGAGCTCGTGCTGACGCCTGCCGGTGTCCAGGTCGTGCGCGACGGCGACGTCGTCGCCGCCTCGCCGTTCGTGCCGCAGTGGCGCGAGGCGACGGCATTGGTCGGCGTCGCGGCGCTGGCGGGCGACCGGATCCGCGCCGGCGTCGACCTGATCGGCTACCGCACCGCCAAGGCCGACGTCCCGCTCACCGGTCCGACGCCGCAGGTCCGCGTGGACGGTCCAGCCAGCACCAGTGCCAGTCCCATCGCGGACGTCACCGCAGGTCAGCTGCGCATTGCCATGATCCCGTCACGCGAAAGCGCGCCCATCACCGCGGTGAAGGTCAACGGCATCCAGGTGCCGCTCAGGCCGGCCGTCGAGGGTTCGCCGTGGAAGCCGGGTGCGGAGTACCCGGCTGTCGCCGACCTGCCGGCGGAGGCGTTCACCGACAACCTGAACGTCCAGCTGGTCACGGAGGAACGCGTCCAGATCACCCACACCGACGTCGAGCTGACCGGCCCTCAGAGCAGTGCCCGGCGTGAGTCCGAGACACCGCTGGTGGACGCGAAACCGACGCTCGCCGACCCGGTCCCCGAGGTCCTGGACGCCGGTGGCCAGCCCGTCGAGAACGGCGCCGCCTTCAACCGCGGCCGTGTGGTCCTGGAGGTGCGCGTCAACGCGCTCGACGCGTCCGTGGCGGGGCTCGCCGGGTTCGAGATCAGGCTCGACGGCACCCACGTCGCGACCGTCCCGACCACGGCGGACGGACCTGCCGCGGCGGGCCGGTGGCGGATTTCACTCAACACGGGCGAGCTGACCGCCGGAGCGCACGCCATCGAGGTGAAGGCCTTCAGCACCGATTCAGAAGTACACCCCGAAACGGGTTACGTTCCCTTTTTGCTCAAGGCGTGAGTACCCCAAGATGGGGGCATGGCACGCGCATTGATCATCGACGCCGCCCGCACCCCGTTCGGCAGGTACCGGGGAGGTCTCTCCGGCATCCGGGTGGACGACCTCGCGGCGCTGCCCATCGTCGACCTGCTGCGCCGCTATCCGTCGCTCGACCTGGCGCGCATCGACGACGTGCTGCTGGGTGACGCGAACGGCGCAGGCGAGGACAACCGCAACGTCGCCCGCATGGCCTCGTTGCTGGCGGGGCTGCCGGTCTCCGTGCCGGGCGTGACGCTGAACCGGCTGTGCGCCTCGGGCGGTGAGTCGATCATCCAGGGCGCTCGGGCGCTGATCACCGGGGACGCCGACCTGATCGTCGCCGGTGGTGTCGAGGGGATGTCGCGGGCGCCGTTCGTGACGGCCCGCCCCGACAAGGCGTTCCCGGACCGGCTGGAGACCGTGTCGACGGCGCTGGGCTGGCGGCTCGTGAACCCGCGCATGCCCAAGCACTACACCGTGCCGTTGGGGCTGGCCGCCGAAAACGTGGCGCACGAACTCGGGATCACGCGTGAGCAGATGGACAACTTCGCCCTCCGCTCGCACCGTCGCGCCGCTGCCGCCTGGGGCGCGGGCGTGCACGAGGGTTTCGCGTTCCCCGTGCAGTTGCCGGACGGGACGGCGATCCGGCGCGACGAGAACGTCCGCGCGGACACCAGCCTCGAGAAGCTCGCGAAGCTGAAGCCCGCGTTCTCGGAGAACGGGTCGGTGACGGCGGGCAACGCGTCGCCGTTGAACGACGGCGCGCTCGCGGCTTTGCTCGGCACGGAAGCGATCGCGTCCGAACTGGGCGTCGAACCGCTGGGTGAGGTGCTCGGATCGGCGACGACCGGCGAGGAGCCGCACCGGTTCACGATCGCGCCCGTGTCGGCGATCCGGAAACTGTTGAAGCGCCTGCACATCGAGGCCGATCAGGTCGACCTCTGGGAGATCAACGAGGCCTTCGCGGCGATGGCGTTGTCGGTGGTGCACCACCTTCCCGAGATCGACAAGGAGAAGGTCAACGTCCACGGCGGCGCGATCGCCTACGGACACCCGCTCGGCGCCTCGATGCCGCGCGTGATCATCGACCTGTGCCGCCACCTGCGGGCTCGTGGTGGCGGCGTCGGCATCGCGGCGGCGTGCGTGGGCGTCGGCCAGGGCGTGGCCGTGGCGGTGCGGGTCTAAGCACCTGGCCAGAAGTCTTGTCCAAAACGGCGGGACTCTGAGGTTGATGAGGGGAGCTTTCATAAACCTCAGGTTTATGAAAGCTCCCCTCATCAAGCTGTTGTGAGGTGCTTAGTCCTTGGAGTGCAGGATGTCGCGCGCCTGTTCGGCGGCGCGGACGATGCTCTCGCTGACGAAGTCGAGGAACCGCGCGATGTTCTCGAGCCGGACGGCCGCGGGCGTGCCGGGGCCGAGGCTGCTGACGCCCTGGCGCGCGGCCTCGGCCAGCGTGGTCGTGCCGGCCGCGCTCGCGATCATCGACTGGTACCAGATGTCGCCGTCGTCGACGACGTAACGCTCGCGACGGCGTTCGTCACGCACGCGCCCGATCAGGCCCTGACTTTCCAGGTAGGACATGGCTTTCGAAACCGACGCCGGACTGACCCCCAGGCGCCCCACCAGTTCTGACGCGGTCAGGCTGCCGGAGTCGGTGGCGTAGAGGCTCGCGAGCGCCCTCGCCGTCATCTTCGGCAGCCCCTGGCCGATGAAGATGTCCGAGAACACCTCCTCGAACTCCCGCACGGCCTCGGGATCGCGTCCGTCCGCGCGGTCGACCACCTGGCGCCGGGGCGCGCCCTGCTTGCGGCGCTGCGCACGGCGTTCGGTGGCGAGGTGCGCGATGTCGGCCTTGTAGCCGGCCGGGCCTCCGTTGCGCGTCACCTCGCGCGTGATCGTCGAGGTCGGCCGGTCGAGGCTTCTCGCGATCTCCGCGTACGCGAGGCCGTCGGCCAGGCCGATGGCGATCTGGCGACGTTCCTGCTGGGTGAGTCGACCTCCTGGCATGGGCCGATCATAGCGTTCACCAACACTTCATTGCAACGACCGTTGCATTAGATCTACATCCCGTTGCAACGATATTGCGTGTTTGAGCTGCGAATACCCACTCTCTACGCAACGAAGCTGTTGGCGATATCCAGAAACGCAACGTAGCGTTTCGGCTATCAGAAACAACGAGCTACAGGAGCCCGAGATGCAGACCTTCGCCACCCCCGCCCCCATCGCCGCCGTTCTCGACATCCCCGCGGGCCGCGTCCGGTTCATCGCCGCGGACCGCTCCGACACCGCCGTCGAGGTCCTGCCGGCCAACGCCTCGCAGAGCCGCGACGTGAAGGCCGCCGAGAAGATCGCGGTCGACTTCGCCGACGGCGTACTGCGCATCAGCGCCGAGGGCGGCAACAAGATTTTCGGCTCGTCCGGGGCCGTCGAGATCACCGTCCAGCTGCCCGCCGGTTCCCGCGTCGAGGCGAAGGCCGCCAGCGCCGAGTTCCGCGGCGTTGGCCGGCTCGGTGACGTCAACGTCGAGTCCGCGCAGAGCGACGTCAAGATCGACGAAGCCTCGAACGTCCACGTGCAGACGCAGGCCGGTGACGTCACGGTGGGCCGCCTCAACGGTTCCGCCGAGATCAGCACCTTGAAGGGCGACATCAGCGTCGCCTCCGGACTCTCGGCCTCGCTGGACGCCGGCACCTCCTACGGCCGCGTCACCAACTCACTGCGCAACGACGGCACGGCCGGCATCACCATCCGCGCCACCACGTCGTACGGCGACATCACCGCCCGCAGCCTCTGACCGCACACTTCTGACGCACTGGGGAGAGACATGAGCACCGCCGCCAACTACCAAGCCGCAGAACAACTCCTCCGCCGCCTCGCCGCCCCCGGCGAACTGATCGTCGGTGACAAGGTCCGTCCACAGTGGATCGAAGACGGCCGCCGCTTCTGGTACCAGGTCCGCGACGGCGACACCAGACAGTTCGTCGTCGTCGACCCGGCCGCGGGCACCCGTACCCCGGACTTCGACCCGATGCCGTTCATCGCGGCGCCGGGCAACCCGCTGGAGGTCGCCTCCCCCGACGGCGAGGTCGCGGTCTCGCGGCGCGGCCAGGACCTGTGGGCCCGCTCCGGTGAACGCGAGTGGGCGCTCACGACCGACGGCGAACAGGACTACGGGTACGGCTACGGCCCGGACGTCCTGAGCTACAGCACGCTGATGCGCAAGTTCGGCCTGCCGCACATGCCCCCTGCCCTGGCCTGGTCGCCCGACTCGGCGAAGGTGCTCGCCCACCGCACCGACCAGCGCGAGGTCCGCCAGACCCACCTGATCGAATCGCGCCCGGCCGACGGCGGCGTCCCGGTGACGCACACCCAGCGCTTCGCCTACCCCGGCGACGCCGACCTGCCGTTCGCCGAACTCGTCGTCTTCGACATCGCCGCGGGCAAGACGGTCCACGCCCAGTGCGACCCGCTGCTCATGCCGGAGCTCTCGCCGATCACGGCCGGATGGGCGTGGTGGTCCGCGGACAGCTCGACCGTCTACTTCCTGAGCCGCCCCCGCGACCAGCACACCCTGACCCTGAACCGGATGGACGCATCGTCCGGCGAGGTCAGCGTCGTGCTCAGCGAGACGGGCACGAACCGCGTCGGTCCCAACCAGCTGATCTACGGCATGCCCCTCGTCCGGGTGCTGGCCGACGAGGTGCTGTGGTTCTCGCAGCGCGACGGCTGGGGCCACCTCTACCGCTACGACCTGCACACCGGCGCGTTGCTGAACCAGGTCACCACCGGCCAGTGGCTGGTCCGCGAGATCCTGCACGTCGACGAGACGAACCGTCTCGTCTCGTTCACGGCCAGCGGGCTGGTCGCGGAGGACCCGTACCGGCGCACGGTGTGCCGGATCGGACTGGACGGCACCGGCTTCACGGTCGTCACGGACGACTCGCTGGACCACGTCGTCACGGTGGCTCCGAACGGCGAGTACTTCGTCGACTCGGCGTCCACTGTGGACACGCCACCGGTGACGACGGTGCGTTCCTGGACGGGAGAGGTGCTGGTCTCGTTGGAGGAGGCCGACATCAGCCGGATGATCGCCACGGGCTGGACCGCACCGGAGCGCTTCCGCGTCAAGGCGGCCGACGGCACCACGGACATCTACGGCGTGCTCTACAAGCCGCGCGACTTCGACCCGACGCAGAGCTATGCCGTGGTGGACAGCGTTTATCCCGGCCCGCAGGTCACGAGGGTCGAGCCGTGCTTCGACCCCGGCGGCATGGGGATGGACGGGGAACCGTTGGCAGCAGTCGGTTTCGTGGTGGTCGCACTCGACGGACGCGGCACCCCGGGCCGTTCAAAGGCCTTCCACGACGCCTCGTACGGCAGGTTGGCCGACGCGGGCAGCCTGGAGGACCACGTCGCGGCACTGCACCAACTGGCGGAGTCGCGGCCGTGGATGGACCTCTCACGTGTGGGCGTGATGGGCCACTCCGGCGGCGGATTCGCCGCGGCACGAGCGATGCTGGACTTCCCGGAGATCTTCAAGGCCGGTGTCGCGTTGTCCGGCTCGCACGACGCGACGTGCATCGCGCAGGGTTGGGCGGAAACCGTCGACGGGCCGGACAACCCCGAGGCCTGGGAGCGGGCGTCGAACGTCCTGATCGCGGACAGGTTGGAGGGAAAGCTGCTGCTCATCCACGGCGAGCTCGACGACACGGTGCACCCGGACCAGTCGCTGCGGCTGGCCGACGCGCTCATCGCCGCCGGCAAGGACTTCGAGCTGCTGATCGTGCCGGGGGCCGAGCACCTGCTCCTCGACCGGCTCGCCTACGTGCGGACGCGGGCCTGGGACTTCCTGGTGCGCTCGTTGATGGGCGTCGAGCCGCCCGCCTACCGGCCGGCGCCGATCGTCATCGACCCCGAGGTGCTGGGAGAGATGCTCTAGCGAGCGGACTTCACCTCGGTCAGGAATGCCGACCACGCCTTGTCCGACACGGGCAGGTGCGTGGACGGCGCCTTGCTGTCGCGGATGCCGACGCCACGACCGACCTCAACACAGTCGCTCTGGTTCACGCTGTAGCTGCTCTTCCGCCACGTCGACATCCCCGGCGCCTCCTCAGGACACGATGCTGATGATCAGCTCCCTCGATTGTTCCTCATCCAAGGCCAGCTCATCGAGCGCTGTCACTACCTTGTCGTAGTAGGCAACGGTGTCCTTGTCTTCGAGGAAGAGGCCAGTCCTCGCACCTTC
Source organism: Lentzea californiensis (assembly GCF_024648825.1). Taxonomy (GTDB): domain Bacteria; phylum Actinomycetota; class Actinomycetes; order Mycobacteriales; family Pseudonocardiaceae; genus Lentzea; species Lentzea californiensis. The sequence continues at coordinate 1,190,843 of NZ_JANBBE010000001.1, read as the reverse complement.
TACGAAGATCACCGGCTCGAACTTCTCATAGCCCAGTTGCACGAACGAACCTGCTACGCCCGCGTGCGCTCCCAACTCGCTGGGGAGAACGCGGATGCTGATGTACGGGCGGACCGTCATCGTCAGGATGTGGTGCAGCTGCGCCTTCATCACGTCCGCACCACCGACCGGAAGCCGAAGTGCCTGCTCGTGGATGTAGAAGACGAACTCTCTGCTCCGGTGGAAGATGGCTTGGCGCTCAAGCTTCGCGCTGACGGCCTCTTCGACATCCACGGCCACCGCCGATCGCTCACCGAGAGCGCGGATGTAGGCGGCAATCTGCAGTAGACCCGGAACGAGTGTCAAAGACCAAGCGACGATCTTGTTGGCGAGCTGCTCCTGTCTCATCAGGGTGCGCAGCGGGCCCAGCACGCCATCGTCGAACTGGAGGTACGCCCTTTCGCGGGTCTCCCGGTAGAGGGCGAGCAGGCGGCGGGCTTCGTCCGGCTCGACGCGGCAGAGGCCGAGGAGCATCGCGAGCTCGACCTCTGTGACCCCGCCCTTGCCCCTGACCAGGTCGGAGACCTTGGCCTCTTCCCAGTCGAGCAACTCGGCGATCTGCCGCTGCGTGAGCCCGGTGGACCGGATGGCGTCGCGGACGCCATCACCGAACGAGCGACCGACCACGCTCGAAAATCGTTTCGGCATGGTCGGAAGCTAGAACCACAGTCTCGGCGCTTCCATCGTTTGGATGCGACTCGCCACGAAGGAAGTACTTCTTGGAGCGGTTCTAAATCCGCTTCGAGATCAGCGGGTACTCGACGACCAGGCCGTTGGGGTCGACCTTGATGTTCTGCTCGAACCCGCCGCTCTTGAACCGCACCACCGAGACCTCGTCCCCCACGGACACGGTCTTGTAGGTCTGGGTCACGGCCTTCACCGACAGGTCCGGCAGCGACACCCGGACGACGGGCAGCGCGTGCTCGACCGGTTCGCGGTGCAGGCCCAGACGCCGGATCGGGATGGCGTTGAACAGCACGGCGAACTGGACGTCGACGTCGAGCGCGTCGTTGAAGGTCTCGCGTTTGCTGCCCTGGCCGTGGTCGACCAGCCAGGCGCCGTCCTCGGTGCGGGAGAGAGAGCACTGGCGCTCTTCCAGCACTGTGGCCGTGCGCAGCAGCAGGCGGTTGACCTGGCCGCTCTCGCTCACGGACACCTCGAAGGAGGCGTTGAACTGCTCGTCGGGGCCGGCGGCGACGAGACGGCCCGACGCGCGGAGGCGCAGGTCGCTCGACAGGAGCAGGCGGACCTGCTCGAGGCGCGGCTCGTGGATGCCCTGCCAGGTGATCATGTCCGGCCGGCGGGCAGAAGGAGAGCGGGTCTCTCCGGTGGAGGTGACCCGCCCCGCGTCAGTGGCGTTGAAGGAGTTCACTCATCCACCTGGAAGGATGTCCTTGATCTTCTCGGCGACCGAGTCGACCTGCTGGTCGTGACCGAACTTGCCTGCGACGAAGTCCGCCGCGGCGTCGATGCCCTGGTCGACCTTCTCGTGGTTCTGCTCAGCGAGGTCGAGGGCCTTCGTCTTGATCTCGTCGAAGTTCATGTGGTGCTCCTTCGTCCCTGACGCAGGGTACCCGAGTAGGGCCCGCGTGTTGATAGCCGCGATCACGCTAACTGCGCCTGGACAAGTCGGCTCGGTGACAACGAAGATGTCGCTACCGCCGCCTGGTCGGCCGCCTTCGCGGTCAGAACCAGGAGGATGCTCGATGACACGACTCCTGCGTGGAGTTATGTCCGCAGTACTGCTGTTGCCGCTCGTCGCGGTCTCCTCGGCCAACGCCACGGCCGATGTTCAGGGGAAAGCGAAGTTCACGGTGACGACCACGGCCACGAGTGTCGCGGCCCGCAGTGACCGGCGTCCGGTCGCTGGCGGCGTCTACGACAAGAAGGTGAACAAGACGTTCATCTCGTGGGCCGGCCAGTACGAGGACAGCTACGTCCAGTCGTACGACCACCGCAAGTCCACCTGGTCCACGCCCAACCGGATCGCGGACGGTGCGTCGGACGCCCACAACTACCCGACCATGGTCCAGGCCAGGGACGGGCACCTGCTCATCTTCCGCGGCATGCACAACATCGAGTTGCGCATGTCCCGTTCGCCCCAGCCCAACTCGGCCGACGGCGTCTGGGAAGAGACGCTGATCTCGAAGAACGCGGCCACGTACCCGATGCCGTTCGTCACGCGCGACGGCACGATCTACGTGTTCTACCGCGAGACGACGCGTGACCTCGACGGCACCACGCCGACGGACACGCGTCCGATGCTCTACGTGGTGTCCAAGGACAACGGCAAGACGTGGAAGACCTCCACGGACCTGACCGGGGACCGCTTCGCGATCGGCTCGACCGCCCGCGCGGACAACATGAACGAGATCTACATCGGCCAGCTCCGCCAGGAGGAGAACGGCCGCGTGCGGATCGTCTACACGCTCGCCGGTGGTGGGCCCGAGGGCAACAAGCACGACCGCTACCACCGCAACATCTACTACACGTGGTTCGACCCGCAGAACCGGCACTTCTACTCGGCGTCGGGCAAGGACCTGGGCACCCAGATCGACGACGCCGACCAGGAGAAGCACCTCAAGGTCGCGGAGACCCCGCTGACCCTGCCGAACAACGTGAAGTCGCCCGACTACATCCAGCAGGTGGGCACGACCCTGGGTCAGCCGTTCCTGTTGTGGTTCATGGGCGACGAGGCCGGTGGCCCGCTGCGCAACTACCTGTCCACCTGGAACGGTCGCAGCTGGGAGACCAAGGAGGTCGCACGGGGCCTGCGCACCCGTGAGGTCGAGAAGGTCGACCTGTTCACGTGGCGCGTCTACGCCACCGAGGACGGCAAGCCGAACGTGAACACGTACCTGGTGCGGCTGGGCCGTTTCTGGTCGCCGGAGACCGTCATCCCGACGGCCAAGCCGGTGCAGCGCGTCGAGATCGTGGAGAACTTCCGCGACCCCGCCCGCGCGATCTTCTCCGGAGCGTCGTCCAACCGGGACGTCGCCGTCGCCGACGGCGACATCTACGTGGCGGGCTTCACCCGCCGGTAGAACCCTTTGAGAATGGCAAACGCCCCCTGCTCCGGCGCGGAACCAGGGGGCGTTCGTCTGTGAGGCTAGCGTCCTAGATCAGGCGCCGGCCTTGTTGCGACGGACCACGAACAGCGCACCGACACCGGCGCCGACGAGGACCAGACCGCCGAGCAGCGGCCACAGGATCGACGCACCGGTCGACGCGAGGTCGTCCTCGCCGCCACCCGGAGCCGGGTTGGCCGGGGTGGAGGAGGTGGTCGGAGTGGTGGTCTCCGGCGTCGTGGTGGTGGTCGTGGTCTCGGTCGTGGTGGTCGTCGTGGTGGTGGTCGGCGGCGTGCCGGCCGTCCAGTTGGCCTTGATCTCCTTCTCGACCTTGACCTTCTGCGGCTGTGCGGTGACCAGCGACTGCGCGACGTTGTCCGAACCGGCCTGACCGGACTTCGCGACGAACAGGCGGCCTTCCTTCAGCTGGGCCTGGGCCGAGAGCTGGACCTTCGCCTCGCCGTCCGGCGTGCCGGCCGCGACGTTGACGTAGAAGTCGGCGATCTTGTTGCCCTCGACGGGAAGCTTGTCGTCCTTCTTCTTCGCGTCGAGCGGCTTGCCGTCGGCGTCGGTGAGGGTGACGCCCGCAGGCAGGTTCGCGGTCAGCTTGACCTCGGTGGCTGTGGTCGTGACCTGGAACGGGCCGATCTTCTGGCCGGGCTGACCGGACGCGGTCTCAGGCTTGATCTCGAGCGTCGGCAGCGGCTGCGACGGCTCGTTCTTGGCCTGCTCCAAGAACTTCGTGTACAGGCTCTTCACGTTGTCGCTGTTGCGGTCGTTGTCCCTGGCGCCCATGTCGAGCTCGGCGCCGTCGGAGAAGTGCCAGATCGCGGCCTGCGTCGCGGCGATCGCCTGCTCCCGGGTGACGTCGCCGCCCCACTTGGCCTTGAAGGCATCCATGTTCAGGCTGGGGTAGGAGTTGGTCAGGATCCAGAGGATCTTGCCCGCGTTCGCGTTGAACTGCTCCTTGTTCGGGTGCTCGCCCCACGTCGACTCGCGGAGGTGGTCACCTGGCTTGAGGTCCGTCGGCAGTTCCACGCAGTACGCGAAGAACTTGTCCTTCTTCTCGGGCATGACCTGCAGGCGGATCGCCGCCGTGTCGAGGTAGCGCTCCTTGTGCGCCGGGAGGCGCGGCCCCTCCTTGAGGAGGACCTTCTCGCCCTTCTGGTTGGAGCCGCCGTCTTCGGTGACGATGACTTCGGCGCTGGCAGGCAGCGCCGAGAAGGTGAGGGCCGCGATCGCGCCCAGCAGCGCGGTACCGATCCTGAACCGGGAAGCCATGGGTCTCCTCTTGCTCACTGAAGTTAGGCCCGTATGCGGCGGGAAGTCGTCATCCGTCGGGACGGTCGGCACGTCGTCATCGACACTGAACCGACAGGAAGCGAGCGGGACGTTAGCCGATGGGGTGACACACGTATGAGTGAGGTAAGGAGAGGGTGCTACACAGCCAGTGAGCAGCGGAAACATACTCAGGGTGTCCACAGTGGATAGGGCTGCGATGCATTCGTTCCGTCAGGTGACGTTAAATTCGTTGCCGAACAGTTATCGATCGAGGCGTTTCGCTACGGATGATCGACAACTTCGGTTCAAGACCTAGGCCACCATTTCGGTAACTTCTGCCGGACGAATGTCGCCGGGACGCAGTGAGGTGCCGCGCAGGCACATCTCGCGGGGCTCCGGGCGGTCGCCGGTGAGAATCCACCTGGTGAGCCCTGCCAGCTGGTAGGCGATCAGTGGCGGAACGGCGTCGCCCACGTGCCGGTAGGCGTTCCCGAGGATCGAGACGTCGAACTTGAACTGGCGCGGGAACCCTTGCAGCAGAGCCATCTCGCGGACCGTGCACAGGCGGTGCTGGACCGGGTGCGCATAACGCCCGTTGCCGACGTGGCCGCATTCCCGCTTGATCGTGCGGGCCGGTTCGTCCCACCACAACCGGCCGTAGACATCGGGGTGGGAACCCCAGTTCTGCTGCTCGACGATCTTGCGTTGTGCCGGGTTCAACAACTCGGCGGTCTCCGGTGAGCGGAGCAGATCAGCCCACGATCCGCCGTTCGCCGGAATCGCGCGCATTCTTTCGAGACTGCGGTCCTGGGAAAAGGTCGGTGAGACGTGAATGGGGTCTTCCAGGTCCGCGACGCCTGCCGCGAGGACGGGCAGTTTGCCGATCGCGCGCCGCACCGTGATCGCCGACGGGCGGATGACCCGGCCCTCCCACAGGTCGTCCAGCGTGAGCAGGGGCAGGCCGCCGTCGACGGCCACCATTAACGTCCGCTCACGCAGCTGCGGAAGGCCGAACCTGGACAGCATGTGCGTGCCGCCCCAGACGGAGTACCCGATTCGGGTGAGTTCGTCGGCGAGGCTGTCGAAGTGGTGGCGCTGCTTGCCCTTGACGAGCTCGCGAGCGTTCTCCATCAGCACGACCTTGGGGCGCAGCTCCTGCGCGTACACCGCGATCCGGCCGACCAGCGAGTTCCGCGGGTCGTCGCGCAGGTGGTTCTGGGAGGTGATGCGGCTGAAGCCCGAACACGGCGGGCACGCGAGCAGCACGTCCAGTTCGCCGCGCTGCAGGCCCCAGACCTCGCGCAACGCCGCGGGCGAGACCTTCGCGAGGTCGACCTCCAGCGGGTCGACGCCGATGTTCGCGCGGTAGGTGTCGTTGCAGCGCAACGAACCCAGCTTCGAGCTGGGCTTGCCGATCTGCGCGTCGGCGGCACCGACCAACCGGAAGTCGCGGTGGGCGTGGAAGCCGAAGCTCATGCCGCCCGCACCCGAGAAGATGTCGGCCACCGAAAAGGACACGGCGAGATCGTACGGGCGAGGCGCCGAGGTCCCTTCCCTGACATCCCGTACCTTTCCCGCCTATGGAGCTGCCGCGCGCCTGGCAACGGCCTGACCCGTTGCGCGGACTCGACAGGATTTCCTGGAGCGAGGTCTACGACGGCCGGGGTGGCGCCGGTCGCGTTCCCCGTCTGCTGCGCTCCCTGATGGACCCCAGCGCGGACGAGCGGCAGAACGCGCTCTCACAGCTCGCTGGGCGAATCCTCACCGAGGACACGGTGTCCGAGGCCTCGTTCTGCACCGTGCCGTTCCTGGTGGAGCTGGGAGCCTCGTACAAGGTCGCCGGGGACGTGCGGGACCGGGTGATCTTCCTGCTGGCCGCCATGGCGTTGGCGGGCAAGGGGTTCACCGAGGACGGACGGCGCACGCACCGCAGGTGGAACGCCCTCGGCCGTGAACTGCCTCGCACGGCTCCGGACTGGTTGACGCAGACCCGGCACGCCGTCGCCCAGGGCGCGCCGAAGATCTTCGAGGCGCTGGCGTCCGAACGGGTCGCGTGCCTGGTCGCGCTGGCCTGCGCGGTGCCGGAGAAGCTGCCGCCGTTCGTCGGCGGCCTCATGAACGACATGGTCGAGCTGCCAGGCGAGGAAATGCTCGCGGACGCCGCCGAGATCGCCGTGGCGCTGCTGAAGGACTCGCCCGAACTGCTGGGCGTGGACCTGCCGAAGGTGCTGGGCGAAGGGCTGGTGCGTCCGGTGCACCAGCCCCGCGAGGTCGCCGCAGCCCTGATGGGCTACCGGTTCGCCCTCATCTCCGCGTACGGCGACGAGGGCGCCTGGTAGGTCTTCCTAGGCGGTGACGGCCTCTTCGATGGCCTGCTCGACCTGGTTCTCGTCCTCGACCGCGATGGCGGGTTCCAGGGCGCCGAGGCCCGTCCCCCACTCCTGGTCAGCCAGCGCGAACGCGGCGACGGTCAGCGCGGCCACGGGAGCGCCCACGGGCATGTTCTCCCGGTGCAGGTCGAGGTCGAGCCGGCCACCGATCGGCGACGGGCTCAGCCGCAGCGTCGCGTGCGCGGCCTCCTCGGGGTGCGCGAGCCGGCAAGCCCAGCCGGTGAAGATCACCCGGCGCTCGTCGACCGTCGTCGGCTGCACCGCCCGCACGTTGGCGCCCACGGCCCCTGCGCGGTGGTTGTCCGCGGCCTGCAGGACGAGCTCCTCGAACTCCATCGAGGAGATGCCCAGGTCCCAGCCGGCGACCAGGGCGACCTGGACCAGCGCGAGCGGCAGCGTCGGGACGGCGTCCTCGAAGCACACCATCGCGCCGCCGTAGCGGGTGTTGATCTCGGTCGGCAGGAAGCCGTCCTCGGTCGCGATGCCGTCCAGCGTGAACGTGCCGCGGTAGCCGACGGTGCCGCGCAGGTGCTCGCCGACGCGGCGGGCCAGGTTGCGCATCTCGTCGCGGATCCACACGGGCGGGTCGTAGTACGACGCGCAGCCCGCGTAGAGGAACTTGGCCTGGCCCTGGCGGCGCGGCACGACCATCTCGATCGGACGCAGCACCGCGGTGCCGTCCGGGAAGACGATGCCGTGCACGCTGACCGGGATGCCTTCCAGGAACGGCATGACGCGGACCTGGTCGCACTTGGGCGCGAGCACGTCGAAGGCTTCCTTGGCCTCCTCGTACGACCGCACTCGGCGCACGAAGTTGGCACCGCCGTTGATCGCCGGGCCGTCGCCGGACCAGACGACGCCGGCGCCGCGGTCCAGGATCTCCGACGCGCCCCAGAGGCGTTCGAAGTCGAGGTCGAACACCATCGCGGGCGCGCGGCGGGCGGACAGCTCGTCCCACAGCGCGTCGATGGTGGTCTTGTTCTCCAGCTCGACCCAGTCGTGCTGCCGGGCGTTGAGCACCGGGCGGCCCTCGAACGAGCTGATCTCGTTGTAGGGCGTGCTGATCACGACCGCTTCACCGTCGGCGTCGAAGTCGCTCAGGATCGCCTTGACCTCGGCTCCCGGCTTGGTCAGCAGCTTGCCCAGACGGCGCTGCTCGACGGCGACCAGGCTGCCCTTGATGCCCAGCGACACCCAACGCGCGATCACCGAATCATGAAGCGGCGCATGATCGTCGGTATCTAGCACGAGCGTATGGCGGGCGCCGAGCGTATGGAGCTCATGCGCGCGCTTCGCCAGACGCGTACCGCCGGCCAGGACTACCAGCCGGTCACCGAACAACCTGCCGAGGCGCTCGTTGAGCGCTGAGAGGACATGATTCATCGCCGAAAACTCGCTTAAGAGAAGCGGAGGACGTGACCGGCGATCGCCGGGTGACGCGTAGCGTAGAGCCACCCGGTATGTGTGTCGAAGCACGGTCCGGCAACGGCCGGATGAATCTTGCGACGGGCCTGTCGGCTCAAGCCTCGAAGCAAGTGGATCAGCAGCTGGTCCGGGTACTCACCGGGAGCGTGCGGCGTCCCGAAGGACCTGGTCAACGCGGTTGAGGAAGCTGCGCTTCGGGTTGATCGACGGCAGCGGCGCCGTGAGCTCTGCGGACTGGGGCGCGGGTGCGGCTCCCACGATCTCAGCCACGTTGCGCAGGAACTCCTGCCGCTTGAACTCGAGCACGGCGTGATCGTGCAGGAGTCCGGCGATGCTTGTGTGCATAGCGCGATGGGGGTAACTCACTCGTGTGTTATCGGCGCAGTCGCCGTCGACCTTTAGGGTCAACTCGTGCGAGTTCTGGTGACCGGTGCCACTGGGTACGTCGGCCGCGCCGTGGTGCGTGAGCTGCAGGTTCATGGGCATGAACCGGTTCTGTCCCGTCAGCGCCTCTCCGAGCCGTTCGAGTTGGACGACGTGGACGCCGTCGTCCACCTGGCCGCCCTGGGCCGTGTCCGGGAGTCGTTCCAGGATCCACTTCCGTACTGGGAGACGAACGTGGGCGGAACGCTGAATCTGCTCAAAGCCCTTAAGGGCCAACGATTCCTGCTCGCATCGACTGGCACGGTGTACCGGCCTTCCGAGGCCGTCCTGACCGAGGAATCGGTCCGGGAACCCTCCTCCCCGTACGCCGCCTCCAAGGCCGCCGCGGAGGACCTCGTGGCGTGGGCGGCGCGGTCCGGGCAGATCGGGGCGACCACTCTCCGTCTGTTCAACGTCGCTGGAGGGGGTGACACCGACACCACTCGGGTGATCACGCGGGCCGTGGCGTGCGCCGCCGGAACGGTGCCCGGCATGGAGGTCTACGGCGACGGCGGGGCCGTGCGGGACTTCGTGCATGTACGCGACGTCGCTGCTGCCTTCGTCGTGGCTCTGGAGACATGCACCGTGGGCACGTCGTCGGTCTACAACGTCGGCGCGACAGCCGCTTCCGTCCGGGACGTGCTCGACGCCGTCGCCGAGGTGACCGGACGGACCGTCGACGTCACGTGGAAGCCCGCCGTTCCCGGAGAGGTCCGTTCGCTGCGGGCCGACGCGTCACGGCTGCGAGCGTTGGGCTGGGAGCCTCGTTCGTCGGCGCTGAAGGAGATCGTCAGAGACCAGTGGCTCGCTTCGGCACCGGCACCCGGTCCAGGTCCTTCGCGATGACGATCTCGCCGTCGAACTCGGCGGCGGCCTCGGCGAGGAACTCCGCCGGGTCCTCGTAGCGCTGGGAGAAGTGGGTCAGCACCAGCTTGCGGACGCGGCAGTCCTGCGCGACGCGGGCGGCCTGCTGGGCGGTGAGGTGGCCGTGGTCGCCGGCGAGCTTCGTGTCGCGGGCCAGGTAGGTCGACTCGATCACGAGCATGTCGGCGTTGTCGGCGAGCTCGAAGACGTTGTCGCACAGCCTGGTGTCCATGACGAACGCGAACCGCTGGCCCTTGCGTGGTTCGCTGACGTCCGCGAGCTGGACGCCGTTGAGCTCGCCCTGCTGCTGGAGCGTGCGGACGGCCGGGCCGCGGATGCCGTGCTCCTCGAGCTTCTCCGGGAGCATGCGGTGGCCGTCGGGTTCGACCAGGCGGTAGCCGACGCTGTCGATGCCGTGGTCGAGCGCGTAGGCCTCGAGCCGGCCGAACTTGCCGTCGGCGATCTCGCCGTCCTCGACGACCGGCACCTCCTTGACGTCCGCGGCGTCGTAGAACGCGCTGGCGTGGCGGAGGCGTTCGAAGAAGTGGGCGCCCGACTGCGGGTAGTGCGCGTGGACGGTGTGCTGGACGCGGTCCAGGGACAGCCGCTGGACGATGCCGGGGACGCCCAGGCAGTGGTCGCCGTGGAAGTGCGTGATGCAGATCCGGGTGATGTCGCTCGCAGCGGCGCCTGACCTGAGCAGCTGCCGCTGGCTGCCGTCGCCCGGGTCGAACAGGAAGCCCTCGCCGTCCCACCTGAGCAGATAGCCGTTGTGGTTGCGCTGGCGGGTCGGGACCTGGCTGGCCGTTCCCAGGACGATCAGTTCCCGGACTGTCACCCCCTGACGTTAACGTGCGTCCTATGCAGAGCGTGGAAGTAGCGGCGTCCTGGCCTGTCGGGAACGTGGCGGTGGCGGTGGTCACCCCCGGCGGCGTGGCCGGCTCGCTGGGTGATCAACAGCGCGTGTTCCCGCTCGCGTCCGTCACGAAGCTGCTGACGTCGTACGCGGTGCTGGTGGCCGTCGAGGAGGGCGCGGTCGAGTGGGACCAGCCGGCCGGCCCCGAGGGCTCGACGGTCCGGCACCTGATCGCGCACACCGCCGGTTACGCGTTCGACAAGGCCGAGGTGCAGGCCGCTCCCGGCACCCGCCGGATCTACTCGAACGCGGGCTTCGACGTGCTGGCGTCCTTCGTGGGCGAGGCGTGCGAGATGCCGTTCGCGACCTATCTGCACGAGGCCGTTTTCGCGCCGCTGGGGATGAACTCCTCCGCGCTGACCGGTTCGGCGGGCGCCGGGGCCGAGTCCTGCGCCGCCGACCTGGCGTTGTTCGCGGCCGAGCTGCTGTCGCCACGGCTGGTCTCCGCCGAGCTGGTGGCCGAGGCGACGTCGGTGGTGTTCCCCGGCCTGAACGGCGTGCTGCCCGGTTACGGGATGCAGAAGCCGAACGACTGGGGCCTCGGCTTCGAGGTCCGCGACTCGAAGTCACCGCACTGGACGGGGCTTTCGTCCTCGCCTCGCACCTTCGGCCACTTCGGGCAGTCCGGCACCTTCCTGTGGGTCGATCCGGAGATCTCCGCGGCCTGCGTGGCCCTGACCGACCTGCGTTTCGGACCGTGGGCGGTCGAGGCGTGGACCCCGTTCTCCGACGGCGTGCGCGCCGAGCTCGTCAGTCGGCGAGCCTGATCGCGAGCTGCCGCAGGACCTCCTGCACGTCGGCTTCCTCGTAGTCGTTCTCGTAGGCCTGAGCGACACCGTGGAAGGCGTAGAGCAGCCCGGCCGTGAACCAGCCGAACTGCGACAGCACCTGGTCCATCGCCTGCTTGAGGGCCTGCTGCCCGGCCTCGTTGAGCTCGCCGTCGACCTTGACCTCGTAGCTGAACACGCCCTCCTGCAACGACTTGAGTGCCATCCGCAGGTAGTCGTTGGACCCGGCGCCGTCGTAGGTGAGCGTCAGGACGCCGAGCGCCCGCTGCATGATCTCCCGCTGCTCCACGCCGCCACTCTGCCTGGAGATCAGCCGTCCGTCACCTTCCGACACCCGGCCCCCGTCTCCCAGTCGCTGGAGACGGGGCCCGGTTCGCCCGGATCAGGCGGGCTTGCGCGCGACCCACCGCGCGACCGAGAAGACACCGGCGGCCCGCGCGGCGTCGAGCACGCGCTTGCCGTCGTGGATCACGGTGTCCTGCTCGCCGGCATACTCGCCCCAGCCCTGGCCGTCGTCCGGCGGCGTGCTGCCCCAGCACTCGACGTCCGGGTAGAGGTCCTCGGCGACCTCGACGACGAAGCCGGCCGCAGTCATCATCTCGCGGTACTCGTCCAGCGACCCGAGCTTCGGAATGGAGATGACCTGCTCCACCGGCCCGATGAACGGCGCGATCTGCTCCTCGGTCACGTGCTCGCCGAACGGCCGGCGGATCCAGTCGACCCCGACCAGGCAGGCACCGGGCTTGAGGGTGCGGAACGCCGCGGTGAAGAAGGCGGCCTTCTCCGGCAGGTGGCACACCGACTCGTAGAAGCTGACCATGTCCAGCGACCCGTCCGGCCACGCGACCAGCGTCTTGTAGTCCTCGTCGCCGACCGTCAGGAACGCGGCCCGCTCACTCATCCCCTGCTCGGCCGCGTAGGCCCGCGCCTGCGCGGACAACCACTCGTTGTTGGAGATGCCGACGACGTTCGCCCCGGCGACCGAGGCCGTGTAGACCGCCGTCCCCCCGACGCCGCTGCCGAAGTCCAGCCCGGTCCCGCCCGGCCGCAACCCGGCCGCGTCGATCTGCTTGCGCGCCAACGCCTTCGCCGCCTCCTCGGGCGACAACCCGGCCCGTTCGGCTTCCAGGTCCCCGTGGTGCCAGAACTGCCCCATGAGCGCGTGGTAGGCGGGTCCCGCGTGGTCGTAGTACTCGCGGACCTGTTGCTCGACAGAGGTGTTCACCAAAACCCGGCCTTTCGTGTTGAGCTCGCGGCCGCTCATCGAAGGGCCAGCGAGGAACTCGTCGGCCACACCGAAGTCGACCAGCACCGGCGAATCTCAACGTAGTGCCCGCTCAGCGGGGTTGTCCACGGTCCCGGTCCTCAACCGCACGTGGTGATGATCATGGCTTTTGCAGAGTGGTTTGCTCCTCAGGCGCAGGGTGTGGAGCACTCGGCCTCGGCCTGCGGCGGTGGCTCTTCGGCTTGCTGGAGTCATCGATGGCGTGCTCCGTACGAGCAATGCCGCCGCGTCGGCTCCTCGCCGGTGACCGGGCCGCGAACTACGGAGTCGGAATCTGCCACTCCCAACCGCCACTGCCAGCCATTCCGAACAGCGGGGGCCGGTACGTGATCGTCCCACTCGTGTTGCGGGTGTCGAGTGGCAGTTTCCCGCGATAGGTCGAGGCTGGCGCGAACGGGCTCGTCGGCAGCCACTCCTGCTGGTTGTGGCACATGAACGCGGCCCCGGTCACGAGGGCGGTCTCGGTGACGCCGTCGGGGCCGACGATCGCGAAGTCGTGCCCCGTGACAAGCCATCCCTGGTCAGCCCGGAACTGCGGCGTGGTCTTCACGGTGAACGTGAGCACGATGCGATGACCATGTTCAGGTTTCTCGACGAACTCGCCTGTGCACTTCGGATCGACTTCGATCGCGTCCACGCTGAAGTCCGCCTGCTGTGCGCCTGTCTGCTGGTCCGAGAAACCAGCCGTCTGCCCCATGCCCTTCACAAGGAGTCCGCGAGGCGACCTCGACGATGCAGAGGTCGTGCTCGACGGAGCAGTAGACGCAGCAGAAGACGAGGTGCTACTTGGCGGTGCGGAGAGCGGTGGCGGGGTCGACGCACAAGCGGCTGAGGCTGCGGCCACGACGGTCAGGGCGATAGCGGTTCGACGCATGCCTTCACGGTCGGTACTGACCGAAATGTCGTTACGTCCCAAACTCGCAAGATCAGCCGGGGTTGTCGACGACCGAGGCTCCTCCGTTCGGCCTTCGCAAGATCTCGCATGATCTGCAAGGACGACGAAGTCTCTTGGAAAGTCGGGGTACAGCACCTCGCCCGATCGGACGAGGGAGAGACCGGCCAACCTCTCGGACGTGTTCTCGAGAGCCGGGTTGATGTCGAAGCAAGGAGCCGTGAGGTCCTCATGACTCCGAATGAGAGCAGGGCCCCTGTGGAAATTCTCCACAGGGGCCCTGATTCAGTGCGCTCGGCAGGATTCGAACCTGCAACCTTCTGATCCGTAGTCAGATGCTCTATCCGTTGAGCTACGAGCGCGTGTATTCAATTGTAACCGATCCTCAAGAGGCTCGGCCTTGCGGAGGCTCCGGGATTTGAACCCGGGATGGGGGGTTACCCCAAACCGCATTAGCAGTGCGGCGCCATAGACCAGACTAGGCGAAGCCTCCCGGGACCATCCTTGGCCACGGGACATAGGTTACACAGGTCCTCAACCGAGTTGCAAAACGCCCCCCTCCTACCCCTGAACCTGCTGGTCAGAGCACGTTCAGAGGGTCGAAGAGGGGCGTTAAACGCCTGGTCGCCGGATGCGGAGTGACCTAGATCATTCCGAGGCGATTTCCAGGAACGGTTGGAGGGACTCGGGATTGCGCAGCGCGCCTCGGCTGACGGCTCGGTCCGGGTCCATGCCGGCGAGGATCTTCTTGACCGGGACCTCGCACTTCTTGCCGTTGAGGGTCCTTGGGACCTCGGCCACGGCCACGAAGCGGTTCGGCACGTGGCGCGGGGACAGGGACGCGCGCAATTCGCGGCGCAGCAACGGTTCCACGTCGGGCAGCGTCACGCCGTCCAGCACGACGAAGCAGAGGAGTTCGCCCTCGGTCACGCCCGAGGTGTCGATCACCAGGGAGTCGATGACGCCCTCGATCGACTCGACCACGCGGTAGAACTCCGAGGTGCCCATGCGGACGCCGCCCCGGTTCAGGGTCGAGTCGGAACGGCCGTAGATCACCGCCGAGCCTCGCGGGGTGATGCGGATCCAGTCGCCGTGGCGCCAGATTCCGGGATATGTGTCGAAGTACGCGTCGCGCAGGCGCGAGCCGTCCTCGTCGCCCCAGAAGTAGACCGGCATGGACGGCATCGGCTTGGTGATGACGAGCTCACCGACCTCGTCGTCCAGGGCGTTGCCGGCCTCGTCGTACGCGAAGACCGCGGCGCCCAGGGCTCGGCAGGAGAGTTCGCCCAGCCAGACGGGGCGGTCCGGGGAGGCTGCCACGAAGGCGGTGCAGAGGTCGGTGCCGCCGGAGACCGAGGCGATCTGGACGTCCTTGCCGACGGCGGAGGCGATCCAGCGGAAGCCTTCCGGGGTGAGGGGTGCGCCGGTCGAGCCGACGACCCGCAGGCCCGTCAGGTCGTAGCGCGCCGACGGCTCGATGCCCTCCTTCAGGCACGACTGGACGTACGGGGCCGAGGTGCCGAAGTAGGTCACGCGGTGTTGTTCGGCCAAGTGCCACAACACGTTCAGCGACGGGAACGCCGGGCTGCCGTCGTACAGGACGATGGTGGTGCCGACCATGAGGGCACCCACCAGGTAGTTCCACATCATCCAGCCGGTGGTGGTGAACCAGAAGAAGCGGTCGCCGGGGCCGAGGTCGCTGTGCAGGCCGAGCATCTTGAGGTGTTCCAGGACGATGCCGCCGTGGCCCTGGACGATGCCCTTGGGCAGGCCCGTGGTGCCCGACGAGTAGAGCACCCACAGCGGGTGGTCGAACGGCACCGGGGTGAACTCCAGCGCGGCGCCCTCTTGAGCCGCCACCAGTTCCGCGAACGACAGCGTGTCCGGCAGGGTCGAGCCGTTGTCCAGGTAGTCGATCAGGACCGTGGCGCGCAGCGACGGGATCTGCGCGCGGATCTCCTCCACGACCGGGCGGCAGTCGAACGAACGTCCGTTGTAGACGTAGCCGGAGACCGCCACGAACACGACGGGCTCGATCTGGGTGAAGCGGTCGGCCACGGCGCGGGCGCCGAAGTCCGGGGAACAGGACGACCACGTGGCGCCGAGCGAGGCGGCCCCCAGGAAGGCGATGAGGGCCTCGGGGGCGTTGGGGACCAGCGCCACCACCCTGTCGCCCTGCGAGACGCCCAGGGAGGCCAGCGCGGCCCGGAAAGCGGCCACGCGCGAGCGCAGGGCGCCGAACGTCAGGGAGGAGGTGACGCCGTCTTCGCGGTGGAAGATCACGGCCAGGTCGTCGTCGGCTCCGCGGCGCAGCGCGTGCTCGGCGTAGTTCAGGGTGGAACCGGGGAACCACTCGGCACCGGGCATGTCCGTGGACCCCAGCACACGCGACGGCTCGGTGTGGAACCTGACGTCGAAGTACGAAGCCATGGCGCCCCAGAACCCCTCGAGGTCTGAGACGGACCACTCCCACAGCGACTCGTGGTCGGGGAGGTCGCGGCCGTGCTCGGAGAGCCAGGCCCGAAAGGCGGTCATCCCGTTGTCCCTCGTGGGGTCCGGGCGCCACAGCAGTTCGACGTCGGTGTCGGTCATGCCCCATGTCTAACCGAGGCACAACCGCACGTCCATGTGTGATTGGCGGACTTGCGGTAGCCCGCCGGTGTGGAACTATCCCGCCGCGATCAACTCGTCGACGGCGCTGGTCAGGCGTGAGGCGTCGGCCGGTGCCAGCACCAGCCAGCCGTCCTGCCTGCGCAGGAGGTAACGGCCCTCGCGGGTGTCGAGCCACTGCACCGATCGGCCGGTCGGGCGGGGCACGCCGTCGCGGTTGCGAGCGGTCAGGCCCAGCTCGCCGCCGCCGATGCGGGACGTGACTATCCGCACCAGGTTGTGCGCCTCCGGCTCGCGGATGCCCGCGTCGCGCAGGACTTCCAGGAACGCCTGCTTGCCGTCCTGCTCGCCCGCCTTGCCCGCGCGGACGTAGTCGTCCCAGCGCACGTTCACGGCACGGCCGTTGCCCGGCGCGAGGCCGGGCAACGACGACACCGTGGCCGAGGCCAGCGACGTCGGGCGGAACGGGTACAGGTGCACGTCGCCGTTCACGCGGGCGGCGAAGGCACCGCCCCAGCCGGCGCACGCGATGCCGCGGGCCAGTTCGGTGCCCTTGAAGTACGCGATCTCCAACGCCCGGTCGAACTCGCCGAGGCCGCTGACCAACGCCCTCAGGTCGGGGTCCGGGCGTTGGACCGTGCCCAGCCGGCGAGCCTGCAACGTCCGCGAGCTCTCTTCGACGAGAGCCTGCCGCGCCGCCCGGGTGGCCCCGAAGTGGGGCGTGCCGAGCGGCACGACGCGGTCCTCGCCGTGCACGGCCTGCCACAGCAGGAAGAACTCCTGCGAGCTCACCGTGTACTGGCGTTCGATCACTGACCGATCACCGGCGGGGCCGCCTTGCGGTCCAGGCCGAAGACGTTGTCGTCCTCTTCCAGGTAGCTCGCCGTCTTGTGTTCCTTGGAGTCGTTCTGGCCGCCGCCGGCCACGGGGGCACCGGCCATCGGCGCGCCGCCCATCGCGAGCGGGTTCTGGAACGCCTTGGTCGTGTTGCCGGGTGCGGCCGAGGCCGCGGCTGCCGCGCCACCGGCGCCACCACCGCGCGAGCCCTCGCTCACACCGGCCGAGCCACCGGCGGACGCGGCACCACCGGCACCGCCGGCGGCAGCACCCTGGTTGCCGCTGCCGGAGGTGAACGGACGGGCCATGCCGCCGAAACCACCACCGCCTCCAGCGCCACCACGGCCACCGGCGCCTCCACCGCCGAAGCGCGAGGAGGCGTTCGTGGTGCCGCGGTTCTGGTTCTGCGTGCCGGTCGCGACGGGAGCACCCGCGGCACCGCCCGCACCGCCGTCCGTCGGTGCCGGCGTGCGTCCGGTGAGGTCGCCGACGACCGGGGCCGGGTTGATCGGGTTGACGGGAGGCGTGAACTGCGCGGGCACGGTCTGGTCGACCGCGGCCGAGTTGCGCTGGAACGCCGCCATCACGTCCGCCGCGAGGCGGTGCGAGGCGTCGTTGGCCGCGAGGGTGTCGACGGGGCTGGTGCCGATGGTCTCGAAGCCGGCGAACTCGGTCTGCGGCTGCGCGATCAGACGCGGTTCCCGCAGGCCCGCGGCCCCGAAGCCGTCGATCTGCTCGACCGGCTGCAACCTGTCCTGCAGCACCGGCCTGGGCAGCGCCGTGTCCGCCGGCACCGGCGCTGCCGGCGCCTTGGGAGGCGGCGGCATCGCGGCACGCGCGGCCTCGACGTTGCTGGTCTCGGTCGTGATCGCGGCCGAGACCTTGGTCGCGTAGTTCGCGGTGTCGTCGACCCAGTTGGTGACCTCGGTCAGACCGTCACGGGCGAGCCGGGCCGACTCGCTGTCCCAGCCGACCGACGAGTCCTCGACGGCCTTGAGCAGGCTCGTGCGCACGCCGGCGATGTCCTCGCCGATCTTCTTCCAGTTCGTGGCGGCGGCCTGGGCACCGTCGAGGTTCACGCCCGTGTGCACCATCTTGTACAGCGCCTCGTGGCTGTACGTCATCCAGTCGACCGGCTCGTGCAGGTCGTTGCGGTCGTACTTGCCGTCGCCGTGGTGCGACGACTTGCCGTCCTTGTCCCCGTTGCCCTTGTTGTCATGCGATCCGTGGCTCACCAGGACCCCCCGGTGTTCTTCATCGACTTCTCGGCCTCTTCGTCGGCGTCGCGAATGGTGTCGCGGTTGCGGCGCAGGGCGTTGCCGATGTCGTCGAGGACCTTGAAGAGGTCCAGCAACGCCTTGGCGGCACCCGAGTCCTCACCGACGGCGAGGTCGGCGAACCGCGCGCTGATCGCCTTCGCGACCGGGTTCTCCCCCAGCTGCAACGGTGTGGCCAGCTGGTCGGTGGCGCGCTTCCACAGGTCCATCACCTGGTCCCGGGCCGCATCGACGGCCTTGATCAACGCATCCGCGGCGTCGACGTCGAGCGTCAGCTTCCCGCTGTCCGCCGCCTGGTCGAGCTTGGCCGCGGCGTGGCTCGCCTCCGCCTTGTCCGTGAGCATCTGCTGCTGGAGAACAGGCTTCGCCGCCGCCAGCTGCTCAGCCGTGATCGGCACGGTGGTCGACGTCGTGACCGGCGGTGTCACCGCTGGTGTCACCGCCGGCGGTTCCGCCGGTGGTGGTGCGGTGCCCGTCGTCGCCGCGCCAGTCGTCCCGGTACCTGTCCCAGTGCCTTCAGCCATCCCTTGTAACCCCCTGCACTGCTAACTCGTCACCGCAGCACTGGGTGTTACGCGCAGCTACACCCAGTCAGCCGTCCGAAGCACTCCTTAGATGTACCTGGAGGACGGTTCGGTTCCAATCCGCCGTAAAGACCCTTACCTCATGTGAGCGTCGAACCAGTTCAACGCACGAACCCACGCTTCGTCACTCGAAACGTTGAAACGGACCACATCTGACGCGGTTTCGGAGCTGATCACAGCATCACGAAGCTTGCTCACTTCTTCCGAGTCGTCGTCGCTGAAGATGCCGAGCCACGGGCACGTGAGGTCGGCGGCGACGTCGACCAGCGCGGGGAGGCCGTCCGAGAGCGGCTCGAGGATGCCCGGTGCCTGCACGGTCACGGCCGCGCCGATCGTGCGGCTGGCGGCGACCACCATGGCGACGGTGCCGCCGATGTCGAAGCCGACCACACCCATCCGGTCCGCGCCCACCCCCTGTTGCCCCAGCCAGACGAACGCGACGTCCGTGTCCACCAGCAACCGGTCGCCGTTGAGCTTGCTGACCTGGTCCTTGATGTCGTCGCCGTGCACCCGGTCCGCGTCGTAGAGGTGCGGCGCGATCGCGAGCCAGCCCTCGTCGGCGAGGCTGCTGACGAGCGTGCGCACGCCCGCGGTGATGCCGCGGGCTTCGTGCAGCACCACGAGTCCACCCCGCACGGCGGAGTCGGGTTCGGCGATCGTCACCCGCAGCTCCCGGCCGTCGGTGAGGGAAAGCGTCTCGGTGCGGGTAGTGGTCATGTTTCCCACCCTTCCACGCGGGGGTGAACCCCAGTCAACGTGACCAATCGGACGGAGCAATGCGAGGATCGGGGCCATGACCGTGCGAACACGTGCTGACCTGGCGTCCCTGCCCTCCTACGTGCCTGGCAGGACCATCCCCGGCGCCATCAAGCTCGCGAGCAACGAGGTGTCGGCCGGACCGCTTCCGAGCGTCGTCACAGCGATCGCCGAAGCGGCCACCGGCATCAACAGGTACCCCGACTCGGGTGCCGTCGAACTCACCGGGCGGCTGGCCGACAAACTCGGCGTGCCCGCGGACCACCTGGCGATCGGCTGCGGCTCGGTGACCCTGTGCCAGCAGCTCGTCCAGGCCACCTGCGCCGAGGGCGACGAGGTGCTGTTCGCGTGGAGGTCGTTCGAGGCCTACCCGATCGTCTCCCACGTCGCGGGCGCCCGGCAGATCCGCGTGCCGCTGAACTCGGAGCACACGCACGACCTCGACGCGATGCTCGCGGCGATCACGCCGAACACGCGGATGGTCTTCGTCTGCAACCCGAACAACCCGACCGGCACCGCGCTGCGCACCGAGGAGATCGAGGCGTTCATCGCCCGCGTGCCGCGCGACGTGCTCGTGGTGCTCGACGAGGCCTACAAGGAGTTCGTGGACGACGCCCACGTCCCGGACGGCGTCGAGCTCGCGAAGCAGCAGTGGGCCGCGGGCCACAACAACGTCGCCGTGCTGCGGACGTTCTCGAAGGCGTACGGCCTCGCGGGCCTGCGGATCGGCTACGCGGTCGCGCCGCCGGTCGTCGCCGACGTGCTGCGCAAGGTCTACGTGCCGTTCTCGGTGAACGCGCTGGCCCAGGTGGCCGCGCTGGCCTCGCTGGACGCCGAGGACGAGCTGATGATCCGCTGCCGCGCGATCGTGGCGGAACGGGGTCGCGTGCGCGGCGAGCTGCTGGCCATGGGCTTCGAGGTGCCGGAGACCCAGGCGAACTTCGTGTGGCTGCCGCTGGGCGAGCGCACGGGCGCGTTCAACGAGCACTGCCTGGCGCACAAGGTCGTCGTGCGCGCGTTCGTGGGCGAGGGCGCACGGGTGACCATCGGCGAGCCGGACGAGAACGACGCGTTCCTGGCCGCGGCTCGCGCGTTCACTTCATGAGCAGCTGAACGATCGCCGCGACTCCCACCACCACGATGACGCCGCGCAACACGGCGGGTGGGAGTTTGCGGCCGATCTTCGCGCCGATCTGGCCGCCGACCACGGACCCGACGGCCAGCAGCAGCACGACCAGCCACGCCACGTCGGCGATGAAGATGAACAGGACGCCGGCGACGAGGTTCACGAACGCGGTGAGCACGTTCTTCAGCGCGTTCATCCGCTGCAGGTGCTCGCTGACGAGCACGCCCATGATGCCCATGACCAGCACGCCCTGCGCGGCACCGAAGTAGCCGCCGTAGATGCCGGCGGCGAAGACGCCGAACCACAGCAGCACGCCGCCGTCGTTGTCGTTGCGCCGGTGCGAGAGCTTGCGGTTGAGCCACGGCTGGATGAGCACGAGGACCAGCGCGATCACGATCAGCACCGGCACGATGGCGGTGAACGCCTTGTCCGGCAGCGTGACCAGCAGGATCGCGCCGATGATGCCACCGAGGATGGACGCGGGCAGCAGGCGCTTGATGCGGTCCGACTGCCCCTTCAGCTCCTCGCGGTAGCCCCAAGCGCCGGACAGCGAGCCGGGCACGAGGCCGAGGCTGTTGGACACGTTCGCCACCACGGGCGGGTAGCCGACGGCGAGCAGCACCGGGAACGTCACGAGGGTGCCGCTGCCCACGACGGTGTTGATCCCGCCTGCGAACACACCCGCGATCACCACCGCGATTGCTTCCCAGACCGTCATGTCACCCCCAGGTACCCGATGGTTCGCGACGCTAACACTCCGTTCGGACCAGCGAAGTGTGGCGCTCATGACAACAGGCCCGGCACTCAGAGTGAGCACCGGGCCTGTTGGTCGAAATGCGGTTACGCGATCTGGCGGCGCCGTCCGATCAGGTTGACGCCGAAGCCAAACGCCACGAGCAGCGCGCCCAGCAAGCCGAGGCCCAGCACGGACGCACCGGTCTTGGCGAGCGCGTCATCGGTGCCGTCACCGGCTCCACCGGCTCCACCAACCGAGGCAGGAGGCGCGGTGGTGCCGGGCTTCTGGTCCTCCGGCAGCTGGTAACCGGGGTCTTCGACCTCCGGACCAGGCTCGAGCACGACGACCTGCACGTCATCGGACGAGCTCGCGCTGACCCGGAAGTACTGGCTCCAGTACAACCGGGCCTTCCACGGCCCGACCACGACCGGCTCGTACTCGCCGACCGGCACGTTGGTGAACGCGAATTCGCCGTCGTCGCCCGAGATCGTGCGAGCAGTCACCTTCTTGGTGATCCGGTCGACGAGCACGACAGCGGTCTTGACGACGCCGTCACCCTCGAAGCTGCCGTCGTTCTCGTCGTCGTGGACGAGACGACCCTTCGCACCGGCGGTCTTGCCGGGGACTTGAGCCCACGCGACCGCGGTCGGGTACCCGGTCTGACTCGGGCGCGGGCCGAAGTCGCAGGAGACGCCCAGGAAACCGGCGTCCGCGGCGCCCTCCGGCTGAGGGCCGGTGACCCGGATGACCCTCGTCTCGCCGTCTTCGAGCCGGATGCCGGGACCGCCCTCGCGGACGTCACCCCAGCCGGGACCTGCCCACACCGCACCGGGGTCGTGGCACATGGCCGCAACGCCCTCGAGCGCCGCACCGCTGTTGTTCGTGAGCGTCAGGTCGATCGAGTAGTCCTCGCCGGCCGCGTACACGGCCTTGCCGAACTTCGCCGTCGCGGTGAACTTGTCCGAGAGCGGACGCACGGCCCTGAGCTCGATCACCGTCGTCGCGTCCGCACTGATCGTTCCGGTCGCGCTGTCGTAGCCGACGGTGACCCAGCCGTCAGGAAACTGCGAGTACGTGTAGTAGGTGCCGATCTGCACGTCGTCGAACCGCGCCCGGCCGGTGGCGTCGGTGCGCTCCTGCCTCGAGAGCCCGGTTCGGACGCCCGCCAGCGTGACGTCGAGGTCCCCGAACTCCTCGCCTGAGTCGTACTTGCCGTTGCCGTCCTTGTCCCCGTAGGCCAGGACCTCGACGTTGCCGGTGAGCCTGTGAACGCCGGCCTTGATCTGGACCTTGTTGTTGCTCTGGTCGGAGTCGTTGTAGATCTCGATGTTCGCCGAGAAGCTGACGGTGTTCAGGAAGTACGACGAAATCTCGCCGGTGATCACGACGACGCGGCTCTCGCCCGGCTGAAGAACGACCTGCTTCATGTAGTTGCTGAAGTCGCCCCACTGGCGCAGGTCGTACCTGAGGTGGTCCTGCGGCTTCTGCATCTCGTCCACGAATCGGGCATAGCCCGCGGCGGTGCCCTTGTTCTCGACCTTGACCGTCACCCGGGCCAGTTCGGTGCCCTCGTAGGTGGCCTTGTCGAACGCCGCGGTCACCGCGATGTCCGGCGCGACCTTCGACGGGTCGGGCACCTCGGGGCCGGGGACGACCTCGAACACCGGTGCGGTGCTCGTCTGGTCGGCCTGGACGTCGAAGACGAACTCCTTGCCGTCCTTGGGCTTCCACTGGCCGAGCACGACGAACGCGGTGTTGCCGGCCCGCATGTCGTAGGTCTCGAACTGGCCCTGGTAGCCGAGCTGGGAGTCACCGACGGGCCGGCGGGTGACCGGGTCGATCGCGACGATCCGGCCACGCTCGACCGGGTTGCCGGTCGAGGCGTCCACCACGTTGCCGCGGACCGTGCCCCTGAACCCGTTGACGCGGGCCCAGTCCGAGCCGCCGACGTAGCCGAACGAGTTGCGGCCGTCGTTGCCGAAGTTGCAGGCGACCGTGACCTGACCGAGGGTGTCTGCGGGCACCTCGTCCGTGACGTGGAACACCTCGGTCTTGCCGGCGCCCACCGTGACACCGGGGCCGTCCGGGTTGAACTGCTCCCATGCCTTGCCGATGCCTTCGATCAGGCCGGGGACGTCGTTGGTGTACGGGTTGCAGACGGCGACAACGCCCGTCAGCGCCACGTCGGACTTGTTCTTCAGGGTGATGCTGATGCCGACCGGATCGGTCTTCGCGTAGGAGTCGCGGTCGAACGCGACCTGCACCTCGAGCGCGTCCGACACCGGCTTCACGGCGGCGACGGCTAGCTTGGTGTCCTCGCCCTTGCGGACCACGAAGTTGCTGATACCCGGCTTGACCGCGTGGTTGTTCCCCTGGCTGCCGACGAGCTGCACGATCCGGTAGTCGCCGACCGGCAGGTCGGTGTAGGAGAATCGGCCCTGGCCGTCCACCGGGACGTTGCCGCGGCTCGTCTTCGGGACACCGCCCTCGACCAGAACGCTGTAGCCAGTCAGGGCCTCATCGGCGTCAGGCGTGCCGTCGCCGTCCTTGTCGACGAACAGCACACCGGACGCGGAACCGTAGGCCCTGCGGATCGACGTGAAGCCGGTGCCCGAGTTGTCACCGGGCGTCGCATCCGCGACACCGTCGACAGTGGCCCGAAGCGTGGCGGACACGTTCGTCGCCCGGTCGTAGCTGACCTCCGCAACGATCGTGATGACCTCCTCACCACCGGCCGCGATGGTCGGCCGGGAGAGCAGAGCGTCGTAGCCCGACTTGAGCGTCAGGTCCTGCCGGTCGAGGCTGAGACGCACGTCTTTTGCCACCGCGTCACCGACGTTGCGGATCTTGATCGTGATGACCAGGTCCTCGCCGGGCAGGTACTCGGCCTTGCCGAAGCCCACCGAGACCGAGAGGTCCGGACGCGGGCTCTGGGACTTCACCTCGGGCGTCTGCGCGGCCTCTTGCTCAGGCTCGGCTTTGTTCTCAGCCTTGTTCTCGGGCTTGTTCTCAGGCTGTGGTGCCGGCGGGACCGGCGTGCTCGACTCCGTGGTGGGCGCCTCGCTCGTCGGCGTCGAAGACGGCGGCGCGGGCTCACTCGACGGTACTGGCTCCTCGGTGGTCGGAGGCGCGCTCGACTCGCTCGTCGGCGTGGGTTCGATGCTGGACGTAGGCGTTTCCGGCTCCTGCGCCAGTGCGCCGGTGGTGGCGCCTCCTAGCACCAGGACGGCAGCGGTGGCCAAGGCCCCGAATCTGAGCAGGGCACGGCTGACCGATCTCTCGGACAAGGAAAATCCCCCAAAACCCCAATTGATGAAGGTCCGCAGACGTCTGAGCCCCCGCACGCGTCCAGCAGACTCGCGCAAGCTACCGGACGAACCACACATCGCGAAAGATGTTCACAACATCAACATTCCACTCTGGACGGTGGCGTTGCGCCTTCCGGCGGCCTGCTGCGGGAGCAGTTGGGTGTGAAATGGAGAGCAATCCGCCGTCAGAAGCGCTAGAAGCCGGCCACAGTTCAGTGGCCGGCTTCTTCGTCTGCACGTACCCCTCAGCCACTCACAGGAGCTGCTTCGGGTCGTCCCACTCCATCCGCGCGACACCATCGGCGTCCGGCACCACCGCGTACAGCTCGGCCAACGCGGCATCGGCGAGAAAAAGGTCGAACCCAGCACCGGTCACCTCGGCCAGTTCGGCCTCGTCGTCGACCCCGAAGGGAAGCTCGCGGTAGACCAGTTCGCCCGGTGCCAGAGGCGCGCCGAACGCGGTGAAACCCCTGTCCAACAAGTGAACCCGCAGATCAGGTTCCACCGCGACACTGACAAGCGATCGGGGCCTCATCGCCGAGATCACCTCGTCCGCGTTCTCCGGAGTCACCAGGAACCACCGGCTGCCGCGCACCCCGAACGCCCACCGCTCGCTCAGCAACGTCGTCCCGTTCTGGGCCGCAGCACGCACCGCGGACCAGAACTTCTCGTCCGTCACCGACTCGACGACGGCCTCCTCCTGACTGGTATCCGGCTCGGGCGGACGCCATCCCACGTCCAGATGTGTCCACTCCACACCATCCACCGCGTCGAACACGTCCTGCGACGTGGGCATGAACACCCAGCCGTTCCAGCTGAGCTCGATCCGCAAGGCATCACTGACCAGTACGAAGAGAGGGCTGGACCCGCGGCCGACCGCCGCCGTGTAGAGGTCGGCTGCCTGGGCCGCGGGAACGCCGGCACCGTTGCGCAACCACGAGAACTCATCAGGCAGCGGCTCGTGCACCGTCAAACCGCCGACCTCGAACACCTCGACGCCGCTCGCCTCGATCGCGATGCTGAACAACTCGCGAAGCTCTCGCGCGTACTCGGGCCAGCCCGGTGCCTCGTCCAGCTTCGAGCCGACTTCCTCGTCCAGGGGGACGACGACGATCTGCAGCTTCACTTACCCTTCCAATACAGCTCCACGAGTTGGTCACCTTCGAGCACTAGATCGTAACTTCCGTCCCTCGCCGAGTCCTTGGTGCTTTGGAACGCGTTCTTGCTGTTCGACCCCTTGAAGACAGCGCCGAGGTGTCCGGTCCGGTCGTAGGTGATGTACTTCGGCTGGCCTGCGCCCGCCTTCTTGTTGAGCCAGATGTACGGCCCCTTCGACTTTCCGTTCGGCAACGAATGCTTGCCCGTATTCACGTACCCCAGGAACGTCGCGATGTCGTCCGCCTGGTCGTTCGTGAAGTTCGGTCCCATTTTGCGTTCGCCGCCGGGCTTCTTCTTGGCGCAGTTGTGGACCAGAACGGGCGTGTCGCCGGCCGCCACGTAGAACGTGTTCACGCCCTGCACCGTCAGGTCGTACACCGGCTCGAAGTGAACATAGCGCCGGACATCGGACACCACCGGCCGTGAGCCGTCCGGCGCCAGCAGAGTCTGCCCTGGTTCGAGCTCGCCCATCTTGGTGAAGACGCCTGCGGAGTCCGCCCACACCTCGTGCCACGAGGTGCCGTCGACAGAACCGGTGGACCCGTCGGCCCCGCGCACGACCAGTTCGGTCATGTCGCCCTCGTTCGTGTGGACGAAGCGGTTCTCCACGACGCGGTCTGTCGTCTCGCCGGTCTCGGGCTCAGTGGCCTTGACAGTCTCACCGATCTGCACCTCGGAGATCGGCTTGCGGGTGCCGTCCGCCATGACGACCTTCGTCTCGGCGACGAAGCTGTTCAGGCAGTCGATGGCGTCGCCGGCGTAGCCCTCTTCTTTGCGCGTCAGGTTGATGAGCGGTGCGGCGCGCTCCGCCTTCAGCGCCGCCGCGCCGATCCGGCCCAGCCCGCCGAGTGCGTACGGGGCGAGCGCTTCACCGCAGCCCTTGACGGACGGATCACGCACGCAGTCGATGACCGCGTCGATGCCGAGCATCATCATCATGAACTCGTCGGTCGTCATCTGCTGCGGCTTTACCGGATGCTTTCGGTTCCACTCGGCGCGGTCCGCACTCTTCATCGACGGCAGGTTGAACGCGGGCTTTTCCTTGGTGCCCTGTTTGGCTGGTGGCGGGCAGTACGCGACCCACGGCGACAGCGTCACCGAGATGACGATGAAGTAGATCCCGGGCTGGTTCACGCGCGGGCCGATGAACCCGTCGTTGATGGCTATCCAGCCGATGTAGCGGCTGACGCTCATCTGCATGCTGTTGCGGTTCGCGATGGCGAGGTCGCTCAGGGCGGTGATCGCGCGGAGGATGCCCTGGAGGCCGAAGCCCACGAACGTGTAGCTGCCGGCGGACAGCAGGCCGGACGGGTCGCTCAGCGTCGTCGGGTTGTTGTCCGCGTAGACGTACCCCGTCAACTGCTGGGCGTTGTCGGTCTCCAGAATCGGGTCGACGCTGATGAACCGACCGGTGGACGCGTCGTACTTGCGGGCGCCCACGTCGGCCAGGCCGGTCGAGGCGTCCACGGGCTTGCCGAGGAAGCCCTTGTCGTCCGGCCAGTAGCCGCCGAGGACGTCACCGATCTCGTTGCCGTACGGGTCCATCGCCCTGCGAACGACGCCGAAGTCCATGGAACCGACGGCGACCATCGCGGTGCCGTGGTGGTCGGAGACGAGGTACTTCGGGTTCGCGCCACCGACGCGCACCGCCACAGTCACACCGTTGTGCGAGTAGTAGCGCGTGCCGGTCACCAAACCGGTGTTGTTGTCCCGGCTCAGTTCCTGGCCCGGCAGATACACCGTTGTGCGACCCGGATCTCGGCGCACGAGTTGCTCACCGTCGGCGCCGTAGGTGTAGCGGGTGGTACCGCGCGGGGAAGTGACGGTTTCGAGCCTGTTGTGCTCGTCCCAGGTGAGGGTCTGCTGTCCGTTCGGCAGAGTGCGGCGCACGGTGTTGCCGGTGGCGTCGTAGCCGTAGCTCGCCGCGATGGTGCCGTTCGCCGACGTCGTAGTGGTGCCCGCGAGCGCGTGCGGCTGCGCGCCGCCGTCCGCCGGGTAGTCGTAAGTCGTCGTGGTCTCCGGCTTCGCCGCGCCGGTGAACGCGTGCTGGGTCTGGCTCGCCCGCGTGCCGTTCGGCTTGAACGTCCACGAGGTCCAGTACGCCGCCCGGCCGCCGACGGTGTGGGCAGACGCGGGCGCGGCACAGTCGTCGTTCGCCGTCCACGCCTGGTTCAGGCGGCGCAGGGTGTCGTAGGTGAAGCACTGGGTGCGCACCGGCGCCTGTCCCTCACGGCCCTGCGTGTTCACCATCTTGGTCAGGTTGCCGACCGGGTCGTACGAGTACCTCGTGTCGTCGACCTGCGCGTCTGCCTGTTGCGCCGAAAAGTTCGTCCGGGTCAGTCTGCGGGTCTGAGGGTCGTACTCGTAGGTCAGCCACGTTGTCCTTGCAGGACGTCGAGGCGACCTACGCGGAGCCTCGGCCCGGCGACTATGGTCCGTACATCAGCACGGGAGCGATGACGGCGGCGAACGCCGTGGCAGCGATGGAGACCTCGGCGAAGACTGCTCCAAACCTGCGCACGGTGCTCATGGCGGTCGGTGGGGCGGACATCCTGGCCGGCAAGTCAGCGGCGACGGTGCAGCAGGACCTGTCCAACGCGTTGAAGGCGTCCAGCCCCACCGGGGTGAAGCGGACGGTTCGCCCCGACGGCAGCCCGGTGCACGTCATCTTGACCACAGTGCCGCCGCTGGGACTGGACGCGAACGATCCACGTGAGGCACAGCGCAGGCAGCTCAACAACCTGATCGTGAACAACTTCACCGACTTCGGGTCCGACGACCTGGTGGACTTCGACTCGGCGGTGCGATCAGGTGCGGATCAAAGCAAGATCGATGGTCAATACCTGACCAACGGCGTGCTCAACGACCGGTACCACGACCGGATCGCGCAGATCATGGCGGATGCGTGTGCGGATTTCCCGCCGCGCGCCGAACTCTGATCCACGTAGCACGAACTCAGGCCGGGCGGATGGCAGATCAACTGCGTTCCGCCCGGCCTGCTGTTGTGTCAAGAGGTCCTGCGACGCGGCTTGTACGCCGTCGTGAGCGTCGGCAACAACCAGCAGTCCGTGCCGGCCGGTGTACCACCCCTGCGCGACGAAGAACGAGTTCGCCAAGCCCTGGCCGAACACGCCGCTGACCAGGTTGCTCACATCTTCGGGCATCCACTCTGGACAGTGGTGTGAACGACGGGGCGTTGGCGGGTCAGGAGGTCCTGCGGCGGCCGGCGACACGAGCGCCGAGACCGAACGCCACGAGCAGCACGGCGAGCGCTCCGAGTCCGAGCACGCTGGCGCCCGTCTTGGCGAGCGCACCACCCGTGTCTCCTCCGGCGTGCTGATCATTACCGCCTGGTGGCGTGACGCGTGGGGCCGGCACCACGAAGAAGTCACGTTCCGTCAGTTCGCCGCCCCTGATGTCCGCACGGCCCTCGTCGCCCTCGAACTTCCACGGTCCGTCGACCGACGCCCAGAACTCGCCGGGCGGCAGCTCACCGAAGCGCATCACCCCCTCGGCGTCCGTGACCGTCTCCGCGAGCTGGAAGCCGTACTCCCTGTCGGTCATCAGCAGGACGCGGGCACCGGTGACCGTCTCTCCGGGGTCCACGACGTGGTTGTCGTTGCGGTCGTGCGCGAGCCTGCCCTTCAACGAACCGATTCCGCTCTGGAAAGCGGCCCAGTCGAAGGCGAAGGGAACGTCGGCGTTCTCGACGGGGTTCGGCCCGAAGCTGCAGGCCAGCACCGCCATCTGCCAGATGGCGGCACCCGCGGGTACCGCTTCCTCTACGACGATCGTCTTCGTCCCGCCGGCGGCGAGCGTGACACCGGGACCGCCCTCGCGGAGATCTCCCCATCCGGGAGGCATGGGGTTGTCGAAGTTGCCGCCGAAGTGGTTCACCTCGCCTTGGAAGTTGCACATGGCCTTGATGCCGCGGATCTCGCGGCCGGCGGTGCTGGTGAACCTGATGGTGATCTTGGCGGTCTCGCCCAGCACGTAGGAGATCTTGTCCAGCTCGGCGGTCGCCGTGAACAGTTCGGTGTACGGGCGCTCCGCCCGGACGGTCAGGTCGAGCGGCTTGCCCGGTTCGACCCGCACGTTCGAGCTCTGATCCTCGGCGTGCACGATCCACCCGCCGGCCAACCGGAAGCTGACGTTGTAGTCACCGGACGGGATGCCCTTCGCGGAGAACCTGCCGTCGGCGTCCGTCACGAGGCGATGGGACGTGTGCGGGGTACCACCGATGAGCGAGACCTCGGCGTCAACCGCCACCTCGCCCTGGTCGAGCCGCCCGTTGAGGTTCTCGTCGGTGTAGACGACGCCGCCGAGATCGCCCACGGTCTGCACGACCTCGGCCGTGGCCCGGAAGCCGGAGGTGTCCCGCATGCCGAGGTGAACGACGGCCCCCACCACCGCGAGTTCGCCGTCGGCGATGACGCTGATCCGGCCCGAGACGCGGAGAGTGCGGGACTCCCCGGCGGGGATCCGCCCACCGGAGGAGTACGGCCTGAACTCTCCCCACTGCTCGTCGGACAGAGACAGTCCGTCGAGCCATTCGACCCGGACCTGTTCGGCGGCCTGGCCACCGGTGTTCGTGATGGTCAGCTCCAGGTGAACCGTCTCGTGCGATTCGTACCGAGGTTTGTCCAGCTTGACCTCGACCCGCAGTTCCGCAGGGGTCGTGGACTTCAGGAACCGGTACCCGAACCCGCCCTTCCCGGTGATGACCACCCGCTCCTGAGCCGAGTCGGCGAACGTCCACGGCCCGACGACGACGGCGCGGTACTCGCCGATCGGCAGGCCACCGAACTCGATCTTGCCGTCCGCCCCGCTGGTGGCGTCGGCGGCCCACGCCCCGGTCCGCGCGTCCAGCAAGACGACCCTGAGGCCGTCCACCGCTTCGTCGCCCTCGATGCGTGCATCGGCGTTCCTGTCCTCGCCGAACACCATCGTGTAGGCGCCGGCACCACCGCTCGCCTGCGCCTGGACACTGATGGTCGGACCATCGGTGTTCCAGCCGGCGTTGGGTGCGAACGCGCATCCGAGCGATACCGAGCCCATCAGGCTGGCCGCTTCGGGGATCTCCTCGTCGATCGTCATCGTGTACTTCTGCCCTGCATCGAGCGTGAGGCCGTTCGCCAGGAGCGCGTCCCAGCCCTTGCCGCGGCCGAGTGCCTCCGGCCTGCTCCGGCTCTCGCACCGGGGCTTGATGCCGTAGATCTTGCGGTTGCCGGTGTTGCGGAAGTTCAGCGTGATCCTCGCGGTCGCCGGGAGGCGATAGCTCTCGCGGTCGAGAGTCGCGATGACCTCGAACTGCTCGCTGTACGGCCGTTCCGCCCGGGCCGTGACCTGGGTCGTCTCGTTCGCCCTGATCGTGATCAGGTCACCGCCGGCGTTCACGTGGTGCACGACCCAGCCGTCGTCCATGGTGTAGGTCGGGGCGTAGGTGCCAGGTGCGAGGTCGCGGAAGACGAACTTCCCGTCCACGTCACTCCTCGCCGAGCGCTTGTCCGAATCGCCGTTGCCCAGGAGCGACACAAAACCACCGGAAACTGCCTCGCCGGGGTCCTGCACTCCGTTGTCGTTCTTGTCGGCGTACAGCACTCCGGAAACGCTGTCCTGCTGCTGCGCCTGGACCGATGGCGGCGGCGTGGACTCCGAGGGCGGCGGTGCGGAAGTCTCGGTGGATGCGGGCGGTGTGCTCACGGGCTCGGACTGCGCGAGGGCGGTGCTGCTGAAAGCCAATGCCGTGACGGTGGCGAGAACACCGATCTTGAGCACGGCGCGGCTGACGAATCTATCGGACAACGGTTCCCCCCGAGTCCCAGTGACGTGCGAAAGTACCGCAGGCCCACGACGTGCCGAAAGGGTTTCGGCCAGGGCGAAAACGCGGTCAAGATTTTCTTCGGACCGGGCAACCAAAGGCGCGCGGAAAGCGTGAGCATCGCGGGCACTACTCTGCTCTGGAGTCGGTGGCATGCTGGTCTGCGTGACGCCCGACGATCTCGCGCACCTGCGCCGGGCACGTGACCTGATGGACCGCGAGTACGCGCGGCCGCTGGACGTGCCCGCGATGGCCCGTGCCGCGCTGATGTCGCCGTCGCACTTCGCCCGCCAGTTCCGCGCGGCGTACGGCGAGACCCCGTACAGCTACCTGATGACGCGGCGGATCGAGCGGGCCAAGGCGTTGCTGCGCCTGGGAACGTTGTCCGTGACCGAGGTGTGCGTCGAGGTCGGCTGCACCTCGCTCGGCTCGTTTTCCGCACGGTTCACGGAACTGGTCGGAGAGACGCCGTCGGCTTACAGAGCTCGCGCTCATGACGCGTTGGCCGGGGTGCCGGGATGCCATTTGATGGGGCTGACGCGACCGAGCAGATTTCGAGAAGCGACGCGCTCACCGCGTGCCTAGGGTTTCGCCCATGAAGCTTTCGCACACGTTCCTCTTCGTCCACGACCAGGACGCCGCGCTGAAGTTCTACCGCGACGTCGTCGGGCTCGAAGTGCGCACGGACGTCACCATCGAGGACGGTTACCGCTGGCTCACCGTCGGTCCCGCCGAGCAACCGGACGTCGAGATCGGCCTGTCGCGCATCGGGCCGCCCGCGCATCCGACCGACCACGAGGCGCTGGAAGCGTTGCTGGCCAAGGGATCGCTGCACGGCGTCATCTTCGTGATCGACGACGTGGACGCGAAGTTCGAGCAGGTGCGCACCGCCGGGGCCGAGGTGATGCAGGAGCCGATCGACCAGTTCTACGGCGTGCGCGACTGCGCGTTCCGCGACCCGTCGGGCAACATGATCCGCTTCTCCACGCCCCGCACCCAGGGGTGAGTCGCTGTCGCGCTCGTGAGCGGGCGTGATTACCTGGCCCACGTGGTAGCGCTCTCACGGCCACCTGGGCCAAGGTCGGTCTCATGCGTGCCATCACCGCGGTAACAGCCCTGGCCTCGTCCCTGGTGCTGCTCGGCTCCACAGCGAGCGCAGCCACCGACCCCGCTCGTGACCTCTCCGCGCGGGTGAGCGCGGACGGCGCCCAACGCCACCTGATCGCGTTCCAGCGCATCTCCGACACCCACGGCGGCAACCGGGCCGCCACGACCACCGGCTACGCGGCCAGCGTCGACTACGTGGCCGGGCGGCTGCGCGAGGCCGGGTTCGACGTGACCACACCGGAGTTCGAGGTCAGGCGGAAGGTCGACGACGCGGGCCGCGCGACCGCCGGCGGGGTCTCGCACGAGCTCGTGCCGTTCGGCGACACCCCCAACACCCCGGACGGCGGCCTCACCGCGCCGTTGCGGGTCGTGCCGGAGGACGGCACGCCCGGTTGCGAGGCGAGCGACTTCGCCGGGCAGGACTTCAAGGGTTCAGTCGCGTTGATCCGGCGCGGTACCTGCACGTTCGTCGCCAAGTACGCCAACGCGGTGAACGCGGGTGCGGCGGCCGTGATCATCTCCAACAACGTCGACGGCCACCTCGACCTGACCGTTCCCGGCACGATCCCGGGCGGCAGCGCCTCGAAGGCCGGCGGCACGGCGCTCGCCGCGCTGGCCGGGCAGTCCGTCACGCTCGACCTGCGCCACCACGACGAGGTCCACCTCGACCGCAACGTGATCGCGCAGACCCGCACGGGCCGCAAGGACAACGTTGTCGTCGCGGGAGCGCACCTCGACAGCGTCGACGCGGGGCCGGGCATGAACGACAACGGTTCCGGGTCGGCCGCGCTGCTCGAAGTGGCGCTGAAGATGGGCTCCCGGCCCAAGCTGCCCAACGCCGTGCGCTTCACGTGGTGGGGCGCCGAGGAGGCCGGTCTGATCGGGTCGCGCGCCTACGCCTCGGCGCTGTCGTTCGAGCAGCAGCTCGACATCGCGCTGTACCTGAACTTCGACATGGTCGGCTCGCCCAACCCCGGCTACTTCGTCTACAACGACCCCGGGCTGCCGTACGGGTCGAAGCATGTCGAGAAGGCGTTCAGCGACTTCTACACGGCCCGGAACCTCGGCCCGGAGGGCCTGAACGTGCGTGGTGCCAGCGACTACGGCTCGTTCACCGCGCTCGGCATCCCTGCGGGCGGCATCATCTCCGGCGGCGGCGAGGTCAAGACCGTGGCGCAGGCCGCGAAGTGGGGCGGCACGGCGGGCGTGGAGATGGACCCCTGCTACCACCGCGCGTGCGACCACCTCGGCAACATCAACCGCGAGGCGCTGGGCCGCAACGTTTCCGCCGCGGCCCACGTCATCGCCTCGTACGCCGTCACCACCGAAGGCGTGAGCGGCGTCCCGTCCCGCGTGGAACGGGCTGCTCTGCGTTAGCCCAGGTTGTTCGTGTCGAACGTGTTGCAGCGGGCGGGGTCGCCCGTCTGCAACCCGGTCGTGAACCACTTCTTGCGCTGCTCCGAGCTGCCGTGGCTGAACTGGGTCGTGTCGACCCGCCCGCCGCCGAGCTCGCTCTGGATGAAGTCGTCACCGATGCGCGCCGCCGCGTCGAGGGCGGCGTCGACGTCCTCCTGCGTGATGTTCGAGATCAGGGGCTGACCGTTGGCCGACGGGACGGTCGTCGCGGCCTTGCCCCAGGCGCCCGCGTAGCAGTCGGCCTGCAGTTCGAGGCGCACCGAACCCGAGGTGGGACCGGTCTCCCGGCCGACCCGGTCCGAGGTGCCGAGCAGGTTCTGCACGTGGTGGCCGTACTCGTGGGCGAGCACGTAGGCCTCGACGAACGGGCCGCCGGTCGCGCCGAACTTGGTGCGCAGCTCGTTGAAGAAGTCCAGGTCGATGTACACCTGGGAGTCCGCGGGGCAGTAGAACGGGCCGACCGCGGAGGTGGCGTTGCCGCAGCGGGTGTTCACGCTGTTGCGGAAGAAGTTGGTCTTCGTGACCTGGTAGGTGTTGCCCGAGCGGGCGAACTGGTCGGTCCAGAAGCCCTGGATCGAGTTGATCGTGGCCAGGACCCTGCAGTCGTCGTCGCGGTTCGCGTCGGCTCCCGTCTTGCACTTGTCGAGCAGCTGGCCGGACTCGACCTGGGTGTTGTTGCCCAGGCCCTCCAGCCCGCCCGCGGGCAGCTGGATGCCGGTGAACTGCTGGACCAGGAAGTAGATGATCAGACCGACCACGCCGAGGCCACCACCGACGCCCGCGACCCTGCCGCCTGAGCCTCGTTGGTCCGAAACCTGAGAAGTGTCGAGTTCCGCGCCTTCGTTGAACTGCACCGCATCCTCCTGCCAAGGACCCCATGGGTGCCGCAAACGATAAAGCACGAAACATGCCTTGGTGCGGAGCCCGACGTCGGGGCACCGCACCAAGGCTTTCCCATTTGGAAGTGACGACTACGGCCCACGAAGGTTGGCGTGGCGCTCAGCCGGTGACGCCATGAGACGACACCGAAGCCGAGCTCAACAGCGTCGAAGTGCACCGAGCGACGCCTGATGGCGCCTGGGCACCCGAAACCTCGTGTCCGTCGCTACACAGTCGCGCCCGGACCGTTCACGTCCGATCCGCTCGCGGGGATGCGACAGACCGCGTTTCGCCACAGCGAGGAGATACCTGCACAGCACCACCTGACCCCTTCTGGGCGTGGCCTCCGGGTGGTCGGAGTTCATTCACCTACCGGTTGCCAGCTCGTTATCGACTATGCGCTTGATCGCCGCATTTCTCAACACCTCACACCAAACCTGAATTGGTGAAGCCAGACGGGTGACCTGCGGAGATCGACAGTGCAGACAGCAATCGCCCGGCGAGAGAATCTCTCACCGGGCGATTGGGGAAAAGATCAGGAAATGATCAGGCCTTGGTGGTGCGGCGCGCTCCGCGGCGGGCCATCACGCCCGCGGTCATGAGGCCGAGACCGGCCAGCAGGAACTCGAGCGGGTCCGCACCGGTCTTCGACAGGTTCGGAATGACGGAGGCACGCTGCGAGGCCTTGTCACCGGTCTGCGGGGTGCCGGCGCCGGAGTCGTCGCCCGTGGTGCCGCTGCCGGAGTTGTCGTCGCCGTTGTCGCCGCCGCCGGGGTTGCCGTTGCCGGGGTTCTGGTTGCCCGGGTTCTCGCCGGGGTTCTCACCGGGCTGCTCCGGGTTCTCGCCCGGCTGCTCCGGCTGCTCCGGCTGCTCGGGGGTCTCGGTCTTGCCGCAGTCGCCGCTAGCGGTGCCGAGCACGCCCGCGGCGGTGCCGCACACGGTCACGGGGGCCTCGACGGTGCCGTTGGGCTCCTCGGGCTTCGTCTGGCCGCAGCTGCCGGTGCCGCCACCGGCGACGCCGACCGAGTTGCCGCAGACCGTGACGGGCGCGGAGACGAGCGCCTTGTCTGCCTGGGTGCGCGCGGCGGGCTTCTCCTCGCACGTGGCGTCGCTGTCGCCCAGCACGTTGATCGCGTTGCCGCAGACCTTGACCGGGACGCTGACGAGCGTCCCGACGCGGACCTCCTCGTCGACGTCGAGCGGCACGGGGACGGCCTGGGCCCAGCCCGCGGTCGCGACGATCAGGCCGCCGGTCAGGAGGGCTGCGGACATGGTGCGGTTGAGGTTCTTGCGCATGGCTGTTCTCCCTGGAAAGTGACGGATCCCTGTGCTGCGTGCGGCACTTGTGGATCAGTCGGGAGAGAACGCCGGCTCCTCCGCGCGCACGCTGTGCGGCACATCCTGCTGTTCGGTGCTGACGAGAGACGCTGTGGTGGTGGGTGGCCACATCGCGTGCGGCAACGTGCTCGCCGGGATCTGGGTGCTGCCTGCCGACGCCCCCGCGCCGCTCTGCGGGAGCGTGCCGGAGGTCGGCTGCTCGGCCTGCGGTTGCGGCTGTTCCGGGACGGGCGCGGGGTTCGTGGGTCGCGTCGTCGACGGCGGCGGTTCCGGCGCCGTGTGCCGCCGCTGGGGCGGTTCGGCCTGCGCGGGTGCTTGCGCTGCCGGGGTCTGCGGCACCACGGGTGCGGCTTCGGAAGGCTCGGTGCGCGGTGCCGGCTTCGGCGGGACGAGTGCGTCGGGCTGCCGCGGTGGTGTGGTCTCGATCTCGAGGCCGATGTCGGCGACGGGGAGCCTCACCTCGACCCTGAGCTGGTCGATCTCGACCCGGACGTCGGCGCTCGCCTCACCTGCGCCGCCCAGCAGCCAGGCACCGGTCACCAGACCGGCGAGCAGCAGCGACCGACGCAACCAGGACATCGGCCCTCACCCTAGATCAAATGGAGCAACGCGTCACACGAAAAAGGCCATCCCGGCGACTTCCGTCGCCGAGATGGCCTTCCACTGCGATCTGCGGCTACGGCAGCTGCGTGATCCGGCCGGTCGCCGGCGGCTGCTGGTTCGGGTGCGCCGAGAGGTACGCGGCGAACCCGTCGAGGTCGATGCCACCACCGGTGATCTCGGTGCCCTTGGTGAACTCGGCGAAACCGTCACCACCGCCCTGCAGGAAGCTGTTGATCGTCACGCGGTAGCTCGCGTTCGGGTCGACAGGGGTTCCGTTGAGCGTGATGCCGGAGATCTTCGAGCCGATCGGCGCGGTCAGCGACCAGCTGTAGGTGAAGCCGGTCGAGGGCTGCAGGATCGTGGTCTTGCCCACGACGAACTGCTGCTCCAGCGCGGTCTTGAGCTGCGCGCCGGTCAGCGTGACCGTCTGCAGGATGTTGCTGAACGGCTGAACGTTGAACGCCTCGTCGTACGTCACCACACCAGCGCCCTCGGTGCCCTTCGGCGCGTAGGTGAGGTCGGTGCGCACGCCACCGGGGTTCATCAACGCGAGGACGGCACCGTTGCCCTTGGTGGCCTCCAGCTGGGAGTCGGCGATCAGGTTGCCCAGCGGCGAGTCACCGGAGGGGGCCGCGGCCCGGACGATGTCCGCGCCGATGGAGCCGATCGGCCGGTTCGCGATCGGGCCCGACTTCGTCTTGGCCAGGTCGATCACGGACTGGATCACCGGGTCCGGCGTGACCGTGCGCGTGACGATCTTGTTGTCGGCCTTCGTCTCGGCGCGGACGACGTCGCGCGTCCGGCGGTCGATCTTCAGGTCGACGACGCTGAGCTCGCGACCGAAGGCCAGGCCCTCGATGAACGGGCGCGGGTTGCCGGCCGGGTCCTTGACCACGCAGTTGTAGTGCTGGTGGCTGTGGCCGGAGAAGACGGCGTCGATCTTCGGACTGACGTTGGTGGCGATGTAGCTGCCGGGGTTCTCCGGCGAGACGTTGCACGCGTTGGGCCCGCCACCGGTCGACGTCACCTGGTCGCCCTGGTGCACGAGCAGCACGATCGACTTCACGCCGATCGCGTCGAGGAGGTTGGCGTACTTGTTGGCAGCCTTGACCTCGTCACCGAACTTGATGTCCTTGATGCCGTTCGGGTCGACCAGGATCGGCACGTCCTTGAGCGGCATGCCGATGAAGCCGATCGGCATCCCGTCGCGGATCTCCACCCAGAACGGCGGAAGAGCCGGCAGTCCGGACTTCGCGTGCGTGACGTTCGCGCCGAGGATCGGGAACTTCGCACCCTTGTACTCGTCGCGGAACTGGCAGCCGTCCACCGGGTGGCACCCGCCACGCTGGATGCGCAGGAGCTCCTTGTAGCCCTCGTCGAACTCGTGGTTGCCCGCCGCGGTCGCGTCCATGCCGACCTCGTTGAGCACCTCGATCGTCGGCTCGTCGTGGAACAGCGCGGACACGAGCGGTGACCCGCCGATCAGGTCGCCCTGCCCGACGACGACGGAGTTCCTGACCTCCTTCTGGAGGTTCTTGATGTGCGTCGCGTTGAACGCGGCGCCACCGGCGTCGACGGTCGTGCCGTCCGGCAGGATGACGCGCCCGGACGACCCGGTCGGCGGCTCGAGGTTGCCGTGCAGGTCGTTGATGCCGATCAGGCGCACGTCAACCGTGCCCCGGCCGCGCAGGGACTGGACGTCGGCCTGAGCAGGCCCGGTAGCGCTGATGACAGTGGCCGCGGCGGCGGTGATCGCCAGAACGGAAAGCCGTCTGAACGAACTCATGGATGGAGCCTTTCAAGGCTTGGTTAACGCGCGTGTACGGCGGAGGAGTCTGCCTTCCGCACGCCACGTTTTCCAGAGGGACGACTGGATCGTCATCGTCAGGCTTAGTCTTGTTCGCGTGACACCAAGTGAGCAGGAGCCGCACTGGCTCGACGAGGGCGAGATGCGCGCATGGCGCACCTACGTGAACGGTTCCTCCATGCTCATGGACCGCCTGCACCGAGAGCTCCAGGACACCCACGGAGTGTCACTGGCGGACTACGAAATCCTGGTGCGCCTGTCCGAACAACCCAACCAGCGCATGCGGATGACCCAGCTCGCCGACGACGTCGCCTCCTCGAAGTCGCGCGTCTCACACCAGGTCGCGCGCATGGAGAAGGCCGGCCTCGTGTCCCGCCGCGAGTGCACGGAGGACGGCCGCGGCGTGCTGGCCGAACTGACCGCCAAGGGCATGACGCAGCTCGTCTCGGCCGCACCGACGCACCTGCGTGGCGTGCGCGAGCACATCGTCGACCTGCTCACGCCCGAGGAGGGCGAGGTGCTGGCCAAGGTGTTCGACCGGGTCATGACACACCTGCGGGAGTCGAACGGCTAGGCTTCGCGTCGACGCTCCTGGCGTCGTGGAAGCGTGGCAGAGCGGCCGAATGCACCCGCCTTGAAAGCGGGAGACGGGCAACCGTCCGGGGGTTCAAATCCCTCCGCTTCCGCAGTTCAGAGGGGGTGTGACCGGCCGTTCAGGCTGGTCACACCCCCTCTGGTGTAGCAACGGGTGTAGCAACGCACATAGTCGAGCTGCGCCCTACGCGTCGACCTGGATCGCCTTTGCGTCTTGCAGCAGCTTCAGCAGAGCTCTGGAGTCGACCGGCTCAGGAAGGCCGAATCGAATGATGTAGCGGCCGACCGATGCTGCGAGTGAGTCCACGGAACGCGGAGTTTGGAACCTTTTTACTTCAACCGATCGCACCTTGCGCAGAAGCTCCTCCGCTCCGTAGGAGGTCAAAGCAAGCTCGGAATCAAAAGTTTGCACTAGAGTCTTAATAACATGACACGCGAAGTATGCGTGCTTCAATTCTAGCTTCGGTTTCACCCCTTCTTGCACAACAGGAAAATGCGGCCCCCTATTGCGCGCATAAGTCAAGCCAACGCTATCTTGATCAAGCTGATTAAAGCGATTGATAAGACTGGGATCAGGAAGCTCGCTGCGATGCATGAATCCGTTACGAAGCTCCTTGAAGGCACGGTAGGCGACCAGCACCTTGCGAAGCTCTGATCCCGCATGAAGCCGACTGGAACGCACTTTGCTCGAAAATGCCTTGAGCATCAAGTCGGATCGGTTCTTGTCAAGAGAATCGTGAATCTGCGAAACACCATAGCTATAGTCGGGATCGGATGTAGCCGAGTTCCCCATGCACAGCGATCCGAGGCCTGTCAGGCTGCTTCGACCACTCGCTTTTCGCGTGGTCAAGCAGTCGATCCCTTCTGCCCACCTTTCATATAGGGCGATGACGTTGATAATCCCCATGCGGGCGATCGCCTGCTCTTGCGTCGACCACTCTTCTGCCCTGAAATATCCGAAATCGAACTTTCCGACATTAGGAGCACTAAGGAAGTAGCCCGCTAGCGCATCGTCTCCAGCATTTGGATGCGCGGCCACGTATCCATGCACTTGCCATCGCATCGTCCAGATCGCTGAGGTGCTTGCACCAATGAAATCAAACAAAGATTTATATTCGCGCTCGAATGCGGAGGTTGACTCAAAAAGCCTGGTCACGTTACCCCTCGGTAGTGGTCTGCATGCTTCCTAGTGGAGTGAGGTCGCAAGTTTTCGAAGTGCTTCACGCTTGTCTTCCAGAGATACCGACGCGTAGATCGTCATCGTTACATCGATGTTCGAGTGGCCGACGATGTCCCGGACGATGTGCGGCGGTACGCCGAGCCTGAGCAGCAGCGTCACGCACGAATGCCGGATGTCGTGGAAGCGCACGTTGTCCAGGCCTGCGCGCTTCCGGATCGGGTACCAGCTCGACCGGAGGTAGGTCGGATCGATCGGCCCGCCGTTGACCGTGGTGAAGATCAACCGTGACTCCTCCCACCTGTCGCCGGCCTCTTCCGCTTCGTCGTCCTGGAGGTCCCAGTGATCGACGAGTGCCCAGGCGACAAGCAGCGGCAACGGCATGACCCGCTCTGACCGATCCGTCTTCGGCGGGACGAACACGAGCTTCGTACCGACCCGCTGAAGCGTCTGACGGATCTGCAACGTCGGGAAGTGCTGCCCCGCGCAGTCCTCACAGAAGTCATCCGCGTGTTCGGCGCACGGCTCGTCCCACTTGTCCCAGTCGATGTCTTTCCATCGAAGGCCGAGCAACTCGCCGCGCCGCATTCCGAGGTAGAGCGCCAGGACGTACAGCGCCTTCAGCCGATCGTTTTCCGCAGCCTTGAGTAGCGCCTTTGCTTGATCGGCGTCCAGGCCTCGGTTCACGTCATACCGAGGTGACCTGACCTGAACGAGCCTGGCGACGTTGCGCGGCACGACCTCCTCCCGCATTGCGTGCGCCAGCGCATTCCTCAGAACAGCGTGGATCTGCTGAATGGTCCGGTCGGAAAGAACCGTCTTGCAGCACTTCCCCTTGGCACAGCAACGCCGGGCATCCTTCGGCCGGTTGGCGTCGATCTTCTCCGCGCAGCACCGGCAGTCGTTCCGAAGCCGCGTGATGAACGTCCGGACGTCCTGCGCCGACAACCGATGGAGCTTCTTCGTCCCGAGGTTGGGCACCAGGTGCCGCCGCACGACCACGCTGTACCCCTCGACCGTCCGAGGCCTCTTCGTCGCGGCCACAGTGGACAGCCAGTACTTGAGATAGCTCTCCAGCGTCCACGTCTCCGCAGCTACCGGGATGCCGGCATCCGAGTCCGCGATCTTCTTCCGGAGCTTCTTCCAGGCCTCCGACTCAGTAGTTGCCGAAACAGTGACGCGCTTGCGATGCCCGGTTGTGGTGAGCACGTAGGCCGCACCGACCCACAGCCCGTCCTTGCGCTGGTAGACCGAGCCCTCACCGTTGGACCGCTTGCCCCCGGCCATCACGCAGCCTCCGCGATCAGCCGAGACAGGTACGCCTGCACCGACGAGGCCGGAACCCGACGACTCCCGCCGATCTTGACCGACACCAGCTCACCGGCCCTGATCAAGTCGAACACCTTCGTCCGCCCCACCCGAAGGGCCCGAGCAACTTCCTCAACGCGATACGCGATGTCGTTCATGTCTTCCCCCTTGGTTGATCAGGCCGCAGTTGCCGAAAGATCTGGAGGCCCAGCCGCGAGCAATGCGCGGTCGTACTCGGCCTTCCACGTCACGCGTTGAGCGATCGCATGCATGAGCAGATGCGCCCGTGGAGGCAGGTTCGGATCACCAGGCCGCACCTTGTGCCAGACGAGCCGTGCCGGGTCCTGCTCCGGCTTCTCGATCCCCACGGCCTTGAGCGCCTGGACCACGAACCGCTTCCGATCGGCCTTGTGGTCCGCGAGCGTCTTCCCCGACCACTTGCGGGACACCAGAACGCGCCGCCCAGGCAGCCCGAGCGTGGCCCTGCGGTGAGCCCTTCCCTTGCACCGTCCTGGGCTCATGCGGGAGTTCGCGCCGCGAGGCTGGACGCCGTAGAAGAGCCAGTTCGCGCACCGGTCCGAGCAGGGCGTGACGGCCAGCTCGGCGGCCAGGCGGTCCGCATGCCGGCGTTGGCGCTCGGTGTCCTGCTCGACCACCTCACCGATGGACTTCGTGAGGTACTTCGTCAGGTAGCCGATGTGTCGCCCGGATTCCTCGGAGCCGCCGAGGATGCCCTTGGAGTGCACCTGCTGCCCGAACTTCGCAACGTGCGCCGGTTCCTCGACCTCCGCGTCTTCCCAGGTGGTCAGGGCCTTTCTGGTGTCGGGATCGATGAACGCC
Organism: Lentzea californiensis; assembly: GCF_024648825.1. Lineage (GTDB taxonomy): Bacteria > Actinomycetota > Actinomycetes > Mycobacteriales > Pseudonocardiaceae > Lentzea > Lentzea californiensis. Next base: position 1,148,190 of record NZ_JANBBE010000001.1, on the reverse strand, counting down.
TTGAGATCGAAGTCCCAGACCGGCAGCCGGTCCACGTAGACGCGTTCGTCGTGGTTTGGCCACCACACCTGGTGATAGGTAGCGGCTGTGACCAGCCGAATCACCTCGTGAGGGATCGAACCGCGGAGTGCCGCGTGCAGGTGCGGAGCAGCGCGTTTCTGGGGCTCGACCGTGGCGAAGTACTGGACGTCCCAGCCAGCCACCCGCCGCAGGTTCTGCCACCACCGGTCAACGAGTGACGCGAAGTGGACCGCATCCCTTGCGGCACGGCGGTAGTCGTAACTGTCAGGATCGACCGGCGTGCCGTCATCGCGCACCTTGCCGTAGGTGTCGAGGGTGAGCGTCACGAACATCGAGGGACGGAAGGCTCCCGCGAACTCCCGTCCAACCGTCCGCTTCTCCACACGCCGCCGAGGCAGGTCCGGCGCATCCTGCCGACGCTTCGTCGAGCGCTTCACGGGCCGCTTGCCGGGGTCATCCGGCGAGGGCAGCCGACCACGGACGCCGAGTTGCCGAAGTTCTTCGTCGACGCCGTGGATCTCCTCCCGCAGCTCGTCCGCCTCCGCCGAGTTGCCTTCCTCTTTGAAGGCCTTCATGAGGTCAGCGCGGTACTCCAGCAGCTCCGTCTGGTCCTTTGTGGGCGGTTCCGGGGTGAAGTCAGGCTCTACGTCCATGTGCCAGCCCTCACGGCACTGAGCCATCCGCAAGGCCTTGGCCTTCTTGGCACAGGGCTTACAGACGCTCTCTACGGTCGAGCCGCACGGCACTGCGACGTAGCGAACTTCGTAGGACTCGTGGTCCTCGACTTCCATCGTGAACGGCCGGACGCACACGCCATGCTGCTCAGCGGCAGCCTTGGTGACGTCGAGCGCGGCTGGCTGCCTCATCCGTTCCGCGCGGGTCTGACCTGCAACATCGCCGGGAAACGTAGTGACGTTCGTGCTCATGCTGCCCTCCGCTCGCTGCTTGCCGGGAAGTCGTGAACGGTGGCCGGAGCGAAGTAGACGCCCAGCTCGACCAGGTCCGCGTCCGTGACGTGGAAGGCCCTCGCGCGTTCCGGTTCGCGCTGTCCGTCCTCCTTGAGCCAGGCGACACCAGGCGTGCTCTCGCTGATCTCATGAGCAGCCGCGCCACGCTGCCGAACGCCGTCGCCCAGGACCATGTCCACCTGAATCGGCTCGTCCAGGCGCAGCGCCACCCGAGTGGTGAACAGGTGTCGAAAGCTCACGACTTCCTTGCGCGGGTCCTGCACCAGGGCGACGGTGGCCACACCGGGAGCGCGTCCCTGCGAGCTGATCGTCTGGACAGCACGCCCGGCACGTTCCCGGAGCTGCTTGTCCTGCTGGTAGGCGACGAGGTCCGCCAGCTCGTCGACCACCAGGACCGTGAACGGCTCACCGGCGTTCCGAGTCCAGAGACGACGAACGCCCCGGTACCGCGACGCCCGAGCCTTGACCTCCGCTGCGATCTCTTCCAGCAGTTCAACGGCTTCCGGCCCGTTGTCGTAGACGACTTTGTCGAAGGCGTCAGGACACTGGCCGAGTTCCATCCCGCCCTTGGGGTCGATGCCGACGAGCCGAACCAGGCCGGCGCGAATCGCGGGAGCGAGCTGCCAGACGATCGACCAGAGCACCGAGCCCTTGCCCGCGCCAGGGACGCCGACGACGAGGATCTGAGAGCCGAGCAGCCTCAACCGCCACGGCTTACCGGTCTCCGTCCTCCCGACGACCAGCTTCTTCAGATCGACGTCCTCAGACTCCCCCAGCGGCGGAACTGCCACAGGCCGCGCCAGCGGGTCAGCGTGGATGAAGTCGAGCTCAAGCAGCCGAGGCTTCAGTACCCGCACCCGGCAGGACCGAGCGTTGAAGGAGTGCGCCAGGTTGTCCCGTCGCGCTTCCCACTGCTCCGGGGACTGCGCCGGGATCATCCGTACTCGGACCTTGTCCCGCCAGCCCTCAGCCCGGACGCGCCGCAGCTCAGGCCGGTACTCCTTGCCCCGGTGTTCCTTGGCGAGATCAGCCAGCCGCATGACAGTGCGCCATTTCGGCACGTAGACCGTGGCCCGCCGCCACTCAGTGACCGCCCGGTACCAGCAGTGCCGCAGAAACGACCGCTGGTGGAGCCCGAACCAGATCAGCAGTGCAGCAACGAGCGTGAGCAGCGCCAGCACGAGCGGGGAGAGCCCGAACTTCCGATAGGCCGCGAGCCCGGCGACAGCCAGGCCGGCCACGACCGGGTACCGCACCACGACGAGCACCAGGCGGACGCCGAGCCACACGGCGAACCCCGCCAGCACGAACGGTGCCGCAACAACCTTCGCCCACCGAGGAAGCCAGATCCACCAAGGGAAACGCGGCCGAGCACCCTCGAACGGAGCCGGATCGACCCATTTCGTCCCGCTCATGCCGCACCGTCCAGGCACGAAACGCAGCGGAACACCATGCCAGTACTCGGGATGAACCCCACAGGCTTGAACGCGCTCAACCCGTTGCCGCACAAGCGCTTGCACGTCAGACACTCGAACCCTTCGGCCTGAGCTTGAGTGAGTTCGAAACTGACCAGCCCACCGCCGTCGACCATCACCGTGTAGGTGTCGACGACCTGCAAGCGGCCCACCATCGCGGCGAACCGGTCCTGTCGACTTGACGCACCCCAGGTACGCGCAGATACCCTATGCATGACTCGAATCTCCTTGTGTCCCAACGATTTCAGGGTCGTTCGAGTCGGTGTACGTCGCCGGGAACAGTCAAGGCCCGCCAAGACTTTGGACTGTTTCCGCGCGACACACACCAACGCTGTTTGTTCAGTTGTGGATCAGCTCTGAGCGAGCTTCTTCGCAAGCGCCCTGCACCAGGAGCAGAGCGGCCGTTTCTCCGTCTTGCGGAACCACCCGCCACCCAGACACCGCGAGCAGCTCCGGTACTCCATCCGAACCCGCCCGGTCACCGGGTGCTTCGCGGTCAGGTTCATGCGGTACATCAACCGAGCCAGCAGGCGAGGCCTCACCGGCACCACCGCCTAACGCGGCTAGATGTGTGGGAGCCCGCAGCAGCACCGGCCACAGTCACACCGGCAGGCGTCCAGGACCGGGCCGTATCCCAACGCCTTGCGCACCGACAGCCCGAGCGGTACCGCCATCGTGTGCAGGACCTCGAAGTTCGCCCGGATCAGCCACCGAGACGACCGCAGTCCGTCCGGCGAGACCCAGTACCGCCAAGGCCGTTCCTGCTCAGGCCAGAACGGCACCCGTTGCACCAACCCGCAGCGCCGCAAGCGCTCCATCCGCCGGTAGACGGTCCACAGCGGTTGCCGAAGAAACTCGGCAAGCTTCGGCACGGTCCACAAGCTCCACGGATCGTCGAGCAGGGCCACCAGCATCAGCTGAACCTGCACGTCTTCCGCGAACTCATCGAGCACCGCGTCTGACAGTTGAAGGTGGTCGAGCATGGCTAACCCCACTCAGTCAGTGGCCCAGGCGTGTTGCCAACCCAGCCAGCACCCTTGGACGGTTCGAGCACCGCAGCCAACAGGCCGGCGTGCTGCGACAGCGTCCGCAGGAACGCCGCCAACTGCTCCCGACCGTCAGGCCCGTCCGGCACGTGGATGGCGATCTGCGCCGGATCGAGGTTCAGCCGCAGGCAATGTTCCGCAGCGGCCGAGTCCGGCCACGCCACGATGTCCGCCGACGCCGCAGGGCCAGGCGAGATCATGAGCTTCAACATCACGACTCCTCCCCAGAACGGGACTGTTCAAGCCGCGCGCGACGCTCGAACTCCTCAGCGGCGATGGAGCAGGCGTGACGAGCCCACAGCGGCACCGCCAGATCAGCGGCCAAGATCCGCCACGCCTCCGCCACCGCGGAGTAGCCCAGAGCCAGACGAAGAAGTGCCTGCTTGTCGCCCGTACGGGACGCCGCAAACAGGGCCGTCGTCTGCTCCGCATACGCGGTGTTCCACCGGGCGACCGCCTCACGCGACGGCCGCGCCACTGTTAGGCCGCCGACTTCTGATCGGTCTGACCCTGCTGACCCGCAGGCTTGTTCTCACGCTTGGGCGGAGCCCCGACCTGAGGCGCGCTGATACCCGTGGCCCGGATCGTGAAGCCCTGGTACTTGAACCGGTCCCCCATGACACGCGGCTCGACCGTCAACCCCTCGAACGCAACGGGCCGGACCTCAACGCCGGGCATGACCTGCACGGCCTGAGGCGGGACGGGCTGGACGTCCGCGAGCACGGTGATCGTGACCGACGCGTCCCGCTCCTTCTCCGCCGACGGGTCGGTGACGACGACCTTCCACTGACGCTTGCCAGACCGCTCGTCGACCTTCTGCTTGGCCTGCTTGCCGCGCGCCTTGTCTTCGTTGCTCATGTACTCCATATCCGGAGCGACCACGCCCACCATCAGCGCGCCCTGCGGAAAGACCTGGTCAAACGCCGCTTCGAAACGAGTGCCGTATGGAACCGCCATGACTGCAACCTCCCTAGCCTTGCTAGGCCGTCTGTACGACCTAGCCAAGTTCAAATGTAGCTAGGTTGTCTAGCCAGGTCAAGCAAGTCTGAGTTTTCGCAGGGGAGCTAGCTCCCTAGGCGGGCTAGACAAGTCGCCCTATCATCAGTTCATGCATGCACGCACGTCTTGTGCATGCATGCATGCAAGCAAGCTCCACAAGGAACCTTGTGGAGGTCGAAGATCGAGAGGGAGTCATGGCACTGGACCCGGACGACCCGCGCCCGCCGTACGTGCAGGTAGCGAATGCTCTGCGGGCCGCCATCCTGACCAAGGTCTTCAAGGCCGGCGACAAGCTGCCTTCGCGCGCCGAGCTGGCGAAGAAGTACGAGGTTGCGCCGATGACAGTGCAGAACGCATTGCGCGAACTGCGCGACGAAGGCCTGATCGTCTCTCGACAGGGCAGCGGCGCCTTCGTCCGCGAGCGCACCGAGCGCCCAGTAGGACTCCGCCCACACATCGAGCGCGCATTCGAGGCCGAGCGCGTCTCCATCGACTTCGCCGGCTTCTCTGGCGAGACACTGCAAGGCGTCATGCAGGAGCCTCTGGACAAGATCCGGATCGGCCGACTGACGCCCGCCTCGATCAACATCCGGATGCTCGTCCCGGACACGTCTCAACCGTGGGCAATCCCGTGCCAGGTCGAGGACTTGCAGGACAGCCCAGGCTTCCGCAAGCGCATGGACGAGATCATGCGCCGCCACACCCTCGCGATCGTGGACAATGTCCAGGAACTCGGAGACCTCGGCCTAGTCAAGGACGTCTCCGTCGAGATCAAGGTGCACCGAGCCGCCCCGCTGTTCAAGCTCTACCTGCTCAACAACGAGGAAGCCTTCTTCGGCTTTTACCCAGTCCGCGAGCACGTCATCCGCTTCGACGGCGAACCCAAGCCGATCTACGACCTCGTCGGCAAGGAAGCCATCCTCTTTCACCACAGCGTCACCGACGACGACACCAGCACCGGCAGCCAATACGTCGAGCAGGCACGCATGTGGTTCGACTCGATGTGGACTACCGTCTCTACGGATTATGAGCGGTGACAATGAACCTCGGAGCCAATGAAGCAATTCGTCAAATTCGCGATTTCCTAGTCGCCGCAGACGTCCTGCTAATCGATTTCGATGGACCTATTTGCTCCGTGTTCAGCGGCTTTCCAGCGCCCATCGTCGCAGAACAGCTACGAGAGATTCTTGAGCCCAACTCTCGAATGCTACTGCCGATCGAAGTGCAGCGCACCGATGACCCCTTCGAGATATACAAGTACGCTAGCCGTCTAGGCGAAAGGGAAGCCAAGTTCATAGAAAGCGCACTTCGAGCGCATGAAGTTGAAGCAATAGAAACAGCTTCTCCCACTCCAGGCGCACACAAGCTGATCTCAACTTGGGCATCGCAGGGGAAGAAAGTCTCTATTGTGAGCAACAACTCTGCGGAAGCCGTCGAGTCCTACATCTTCAAACACGGCCTGGAAGCGCATATCGCCCTCGTAAGTTCTAGATCCAGCTTCGACCCAGACGAATTGAAGCCTAATCCAACCCTTGTCTTCAACGCAGTCGAGAAGCTCGGGGCCACCCACTCGAACTGCATCTTCATTGGGGACTCCTCCTCAGACATGCTCGCCGGCCGAGCCGCAGGAGTGCGAACAATTGGGTATGCGAACAAACCGGGCAAAGACCTGACACTTGTACAAGCAGGCGCAGAAATAGTCTGCCACAGCATGCTAGACGTAGAAACCGCAGCCCAATTAGGGGCGACCGAATAAGAACAAAGATCCAGACGACCCCGGAGCACCCATTATGGGCTCGATCAATGCGCGACAGAATGATGATCAGGCAATATCACTCTTGAAGTGCTCTCGCGTTTCGAATACAACACCAACGCGAATTGAAGCAGTTCGTACGTTGGGCTCGATCGCACTGGTGGTAATCACCATTGTCTACGCAATCCTAGGGCGAACAGAACCAATTCTCGCCCTAAGCGGCGCGCTCTGGGCTCTCATCTCAACCCTGGGACTTGCTCAATGGAGCAAGCAAAAGGCCCTCGAAGCTGCCACAATCCAAGAACACTTTGACACCTATGTCTTCGAACTTCCCTGGAATAATTCGCGCGCAGCCAAGATTCAACCGGAACGCCTACACGACCTGGCCGGTCGTTATCGCGGGTCCATCGACGACCTCAAAAATTGGTACCCCGATGTCTCCAAGACCTCTCGCCCATTCGACATAATGCTCTGCCAGCGTTCAAACCTAACATGGGATATCCGGCTACGCGAGCGATGGATGAACTTCGTTCGATGGGCAAGAATCGGCTGGGTAACCATTGGCGTAGCAGTCGGCGTAGCTGGAGGAATGACAGTTTGGACGACATTGCTGCGCTGGTACGTCCCATCTCTTGCAGCGATTATCCTTGCAACAGAGATAGTCCGAGCACAGCGAAACATTGTCGGCGATAGGAAGATTCTCCTCGGCAGACTGCAAGACGTGCTTGACCCTGATCTTCACGATCAGCCATCGCCTGAACGCGTCAAAGATATCGAAGTCATCTGCCGCGATATCCAGGATGGAATATTTGACACCAGAAACCAGGTAGCTCGCGTACCAAACTGGTTCTACAAGTATTTCAGAGGACGCGATGAGTCGGCCATGCAAGCTGCCGCGAGCAGCATTCAGCAGACACCGGATAGCTCAGGTACTTAGCTTCCCGTACTGATTCTATTCGACATGGAACATGTGTGTCGTGGTTCATAGCAAGGACACACGAGGTGTAGGCTCATCTATCCGCTAGCCGGCTGGAGGCCTAGATGGCACTATCGGTCAACCAAGGATTCGACACGTTCCTAGGGCGCCTTGTACCTCTCGAATCCCAAAGAGTAGCATCCGCCAAACATCGCACGAGCGTCGAGACTTCACTCAAAAAAGCACTCAGCGTGAAAGCTTTTCGCGAAACGGGATCATTCACACACGGCACCGGTGTGCGAAATCACACAGATGTCGACTTGCTCGTAAGCCTCGGGGAAAGCAAGCCTGGTTCATCAACTACTGCACTAAACTGGGTAAAAGATGCCTTGCAGGCAAGCTTTCCAAGCACGACCGTTCGGATCAGTCGACCGACTGTAGTAGTCGAGTTTGCCGGAGGTTCGGAGACCTGGGAAATTCTTCCCGGATTTCTAACCACCAGAGGTGGAAACGACTACAACGTTTATGACATCCCAAGTGTCACCCCTGGAGAATGGCTGGACAGCGCCCCAGCCGCTCATCTCAACTACGTCACTGAGATCAACACCAAGGCGGGCATTGCAGGCGGAGCTAAGAAACTGGCTCGACTAATCAAGGCCTGGAAGTACTACGGCAATGTTCCCGCATCGTCTTTCTACCTTGAGATGCGTGCCGCAAAGTACCTGTCTACCGAGAAAAGCTTTATTGCTTCTCACGACATCTGCCGACTTCTTGAACACCTTCACTCTATTGGACTCGCCGCCATGAACGACCCCAAAGGGGCATCAGGGCGATTCTATGCGTGCTCGACGACCGTAAAGGCCGATGACGCTCTCTCGAAGCTCAGCACAGCGGCTACCAGGGCGCGCAAGGCGATAGACGCGGAGAAAGAAGGAAAGATCAATGACGCGTTCTACTACTGGAACCTAGTGTTCGGCGGCAACTTTCCCGCTCGCTAGCTTTCTGATGTGCATGTCGTTGCCGAAATTGGCTCTATGGGATCAAGGCGCGCCGCCGTCGGCGGCGCGCACGGGGCCTGTCACGTTGGCACCGGCTCCCCATCCATCCCGGCACGCCGGGCTCCCGCTTCGCTCCGCCCGTCGGCCGTGCGGCGCGGCCGGCATCCATCCACGGCAGCGCGCCACGGACGGCGACGCGCAGGAGCTCCCAGCACCCAGGCGTCAGGACGATCGCGCGATCCAAGACCTGACCGAGCCGGGCACGGCGATCGACGCCCGCCAACGCTCCGCGTCATCGGCCACCGGACACGCCAAAGCCGCCCCACCGAGGACCAGCGGGACGGGACAGCCACAGGCCAGCCACCAGAACGAGGTGTAGCGACGGTGTAGCAACGGTCCGGGACGGGTTAGGACGGGACAGCACCCCTGACCAGGCAACTCCGACAACTGCGGACTAGTCCGAACAAGCCTGGACAGCCAGATGCAGCCTTGAAAGCGGGAGACGGGCAACCGTCCGGGGGTTCAAATCCCTCCGCTTCCGCATTTTGACAGCACGAACAGGGCGGTGCGCGATCTGCGCACCGCCCTGTTCACATTTGCGCCGGCACCTGGGGCAGGAACGGACCTGGCAGTTGAGTCCAATACACTGCTTCGGCCTGACCAATCGACGGATGCAACTTTCCTCCCGTGCGAGGCGTCACTTGGTAAGCAGGTCTAACACGGGGGTTCTGTTATGACATGGGTTGGTGCGCTGCCGACCATGGTGTTGTGCGGCGTGTTGCTCGTCGTGCCCGGCCTGCTCATCACCTACCTGATCGGCCTTCGCCGGCTGGCGGCCGTCGCCATGGCACCGATGATCGTCGTGGGGGTCGTCGCGCTGACCGCGATGATCTCGCCGATTTTCGGCATCCGCTGGTCACCCGTGCTCATGCTGATCGTTTTCGGCGGCCTGTCACTCGTTCTCGCCTGCATTCTGCTGCCGTTGAGGAAGCGGCTCCCCGCGCCCGCGCCGGCGGACGGCTGGAGGGTCACGGTCGCGGCGCTCGTGGGCATCACAGCCGCGGTCGTCTTCGGCATGCTCACGGTGATCCGCGCGATCACCGACCCCGACCAGCTCATCCACACCAGTGACTCACCGTTCCACTACAACGCGCTGGTCAACATCCTCAACAGCGGCAACGCCTCCACGTTGATGATCGACACGCTGGGAGTGCCGGACCGCGTTCGCGGGTTCTACCCGGCTGCCTGGCACGGCCTCGGCTCGCTGCTGATCATGATCACCGGTATCTCGGTGCCAGTGGCGGCCAACCTCCTCTCCGTCACCATCGCGCTGATCATCTGGCCGCTGGGCTGCATGCTGCTCATGCGTCAGCTCGCCGGGCCGTCCCCGATGGCGGTGGGCATTGCGGGCCTGCTCAGCGTCGCGTTCGGTGCTTTTCCGTGGGAGCTGCTCGGCTGGGGGATCCTGTGGCCGAACCTGCTCGGCCTCGCCCTCGTGCCCGCCGCGATGGCGGCCCTCATGTCGATGGTGAACCTGGCCAAAGAGGACGTCATCGGACGTGGCCGGGCGTGGCTGCTCGCCCCCGTGATCCTCGCGACCGTGGCGATCTCGCATCCGAACGCGCTGATCAGCCTTGCCGCCGTGGCGGTCTCGGCAGTGGTCCTCAGCCTCGCGCTGAGCGCCACCAAGCACTACCGGGCGGGTCGCAAGAAGTTCGCCTACGTGCTGGGCACGATCATCGTCCTCGCCGCGCCCGCGTACTGGGTGGTCGTCCGCGAGCTGAACTTGTTCAGCCGGGTCATGGAGGCCGACTCACCGCCGTTCGAGTCGCCCGCTCACGCAGTCGGCGAGGCGCTGACCGGCGCGACGAACGGCGGCGCCGTCGACTGGCTGCTGGCCATCCTGCTGATCGTGGGCATCTTCTCCTGCTTCCGCCAGCGCAACCGGCGCTGGCTCGTGGCCAGTCACGCGGTGTCCTGCGGCATCTACGTGCTGGCGGCGGGCGTCGAAGGTGTGGACCGGCGGATGTTCACCGGCTTCTGGTACACCGACTCGCACCGGATCGCAGCGATGATCCCGATCACCGGTATTCCGATCACCGTGTTCGGCACCATCGCGGTCGCCACCCTGATCCGCACGCTGCTGCGGAAGGAGTCGCTCCAGCAGTTCCGCGCGGCGACCAACTTCTGGGCGCTCGCGGTCGTGCCCCTGATCGCCATCCTGCTCGTGCTGAGCACCAACGGCCTGAACATCCAGGACAACAGCGAGCGCGTAGCGGTCGCGTACCCGGTGGTGCATCCACTGCTCAGCAAGGAAGAGCAGGCCCTGTTCGCACGGCTGGACGAGCGGACCGAGCCCGGCACCGTCATCGCCCAGACGCCCAACAACGGCAGCACGGCAGCCATGACGCTCAGCCAGAGGCAGGTTCTGTTCCCGCAGCTCAACCTCGGCAGACCGACCGCTGAGCAGATCTACCTGTCCGACCACCTCAACAACCCGTCCGATCCGAAGGTCTGCGAGATGGTCAACCGGATCAACCTCCGGTATCTGCTGAGCAGTGACGGTGTGAAGGGCAACTACTTCGACGGTTTCGACTACCCGGCGCCGTCGGCCGGATTCGAACTGATCGACCAGGCGGGTAAGTTCCGCCTTTACCGGGTCAGTCCTTGCGACCGCCGCCCCACGGACGCGCAGCGCTGAGGTCGACCCTCCTGCTGGAGAACAGGGGCCCCGTTGAAGGGACCCCTGTTCCAGCGATCAAGCGGTTACGAGACGGCCGCGTGTGAGTGGTCGTCGTGTGCAGCGGACTTCATCAGAGCCGCGGAAGAACGGGCCTCAGCCCGCTTCGAACGCGGCGGCACGCCGTTGACGTCCTCAGTGGACACGCCGTAGGCCGCGGTCACGAACGCGATGGCGCCTGCGTTGCGGCCGAGTGCGACGCGGTCGACGTTGCCGAGGTTGTCGCACGCCGAGTGGTAGCACGGGTCGTAGGCGACGCCTGCCGTGCCGCCCCACTTGGCTGCCTGTGCCGCGGTCTTGACGCCTTCGGCGCCGGTGAACAGGCCGCCGGCCGGGATGCCCTGTGCGATGAACTCGCCGTAGTCCGAGCGGCCCGAGAAGTCGGTGCCTTCGGTGGGGACGCCCTTGGCGGCGAAGTAGTCGGCGAAGGCCTTTTCGATCTGGGCCGAGCCGTACGGGCCCGCGCCCGCGCCCACCGCGTCGGAGTCGTCGCCGTCGTAGATGAAGTACGCGGCGTTCGGGGAGCCGACCATGTCGAAGTTCAGGTACAGGGCGATGTCCAGCTGCTGTTCGAACGTCAGCGAGCGGACCCATTCCTCGGAGCCGATGAGGCCGCGCTCTTCCGCGCCCCACCAGGCGAAGCGGATGGCGTTGTCCACCTTCGGGCGGGAACCGAGCTGGAGAGCCGTTTCCAGGAGCGACGCGGAGCCGGTGCCGTTGTCGTTGATGCCTGCGCCCAGTTCGACGCTGTCGAGGTGTGCGCCGGCCATGACGACGTTGTTCTTGCGGCCGGTGCGGGTCTCGGCGATGACGTTGCGCTGGGTGCGGGTCTCGTTGTGGTAGCGCATGTCCACGGTGACCGAGGCACCCGCCTTGCCGGCGAGCGTGGTGCCGTCGGCCTGGGAGATGCCGCCGGTCGGGATCTTGCCGGGGTTGGTCAGCGTCACGTTGGACAACGGGCCCGCGGTGTTGTTCGAGACCAGCACGGCGATGGCGCCCGCGGCGAACGCGTTGAGGTGCTTCTGCTCGAACGTGCAGCCGCCTCGGCGGATGAGGGCGACCGAGCCGGTGAAGTCCTGGCCGGCGAAGTCGGTGGCCTCGCAGCCCGTGGTGGCGTCCTCGGGGACGACGCGCAGCGGGCCGGTGACGCCGCCCACCGGGGTCTGGGGTGAGGCGGTCAGGACGATCGCCTGGTAGTTCACGCCGTCGACGCGGGCGGTCTCCGCGTCGGTGACCGGGACTTCGAAGCTGAAGTTCGGTGTCGTGACGATGAAGCCCTCGCCGCGGAGCTTGCCCGCGACGTACTCGACGCTCGCGTCGTAGCCGGGCGTCAGGGCCGCGCGGTTGCCGCCGTTGCGGTCGGCGATGCGCTGGAACGCGATGAGGTGCCGGTTGACACCCTCGACGGTCACCTTCTTGGCGAGCTTCTTGGCCAACGCGGGGCCTGCGGGTTCAACGGCGGCGGACGCCGTGGCGGTGGGGGCAGCGACTAATGCCGATATGGCAAGCACAGCCGCCAGCTTGGTTCTGCCGGACATGAACGTTCCCCTTCGTTCGAGATGGCTGAACCCTCACAAGAAGGAGACCCAGGACACAATCCGTCGGTCGGCGGGAGTTCAGCTGGTGATCAGCTGAACACACTCCGCTAGTCCGTCGACCGTGACGTTCCACTCCGGGCGCACGAAATCCGCCTCGTCCAAACGCAATCGCACGTGCTCAAGGCGTTCTCCGCGCGGTGCGGCACCGATCGTGCCGTCGTGCACGTAGCCGAGCTTGGCGCTGACGCGGTTGGACGCCTGGTTGCCCTGCCAAGCCGCCGAACGAGCGATGTGCGCGCCCAGGTGGTCGAACGCGAACTGCAGCACGCCCACACGCATCTCCGTGCCGAAGCCGTTGCCCTGGAACTCCTTGCCCAGCCACGACCCGGTGTTCACCTCGCGCAGCACGCCGAAATCGCGCGCACCCATCTCCTGCACGCCGATGACCTTGCCCTCGTGCCGCACGAGGAAGCAGATGGCCCAGTCCTTCGCAGCCAGTTTGGCGCGCATGCCCCAGAAGAACTGGACCACGCCGAACCCGTGGTCGTCCGCCAGGCTGTCGGTCCACGGCACGTTGAACGGCATCTCGGCCGGGTCGTGCACGCCCGCCTTGGCGACCTCGACGAGCTCGAACAGGCCGGCGTCGTCGTCCGGGCGCAGCTCCAGGCGCGGGGTGCGGAGAACCAGGTGTCGCAGAGGCCAGGCGTCCATGATCCGATGGTGCCGGACCTGTCGAACGGTATTACGGTCGACCGCATGCGTGCCATCACTGTTCGCGAACCCGGCGGCCCGGACGTGCTCGAGTGGACCGAGGTCGCAGACCCGGTGCCCGGCGCGGGCGAGGTGCTGATCGACGTCGCCGCGAGTGCGGTCAACCGCGCGGACCTGTTGCAGCGGCAGGGTTTGTACCCGCCTCCCAAGGGCGCCTCGGACGTCATCGGGCTGGAGTGCTCCGGCACGATCGCGGCGCTCGGCGAGGGCGTCACGGGCTGGCAGGTCGGCGACGAGGTGTGCGCGCTGCTGGCCGGCGGAGGCTACGCGGAGAAGGTCGTCGTGCCCGCGGTGCAGGTCCTGCCCGTCCCGGCGAACGTCGACGTCGTCACGGCGGCCGCGCTGCCCGAGGTCGCGTGCACGGTGTGGTCGAACGTCGTGATGGACGGCCGGCTCAAGCTCGGCGAGACGTTCCTCGTGCACGGCGGTGCGGGTGGCATCGGCACGCACGCGATCCAGGTGGCCAAGGCGCTCGGCGCGACCGTCGCGGTCACCGCGGGATCGGACGAGCGGCTGCGGAAGTGCGCCGAGCTCGGCGCGGACATCACGGTCAACTACAAGACCCAGGACTTCGTCGCCGAGGTCAAGCAGGCGGACGTCGTGCTCGACAACATGGGCGCCTCCTACCTCCCCCGCAACATCGACGTCCTCGCCCCGGACGGCCGGTTGATGATCATCGGCATGCAGGGCGGTGTGAAGGGCGAGCTGCCGATCGGCAAGCTCCTCGCCAAGCGGGCGTCCGTGATGGCGACGGGCCTGCGCGGCCGCAGCGTCGACGGCAAGGGCGCGATCGTGGCCCAGGTCCGCGAACACCTGTGGCCGTTGATCGAGAGCGGTGCGGTCGAGCCGATCGTCGGTCAGGTCGTGCCGATGCCGGACGCCGCCGAGGCGCACCGGCTGCTGGAGGCGAGCGACGTCTTCGGCAAGGTCCTGCTCAAGCGAGACCGGTAGCCACCGCGAGCGAGGTCCGGGGAGCCGTGCGGAACTCCAGCCCGAACTCCTCGGACCACCGCGTCAGCACCGCCTGCTCGTCCGGCCGGTCGGCGTCGTCGGCCAGCACCGTCGCCCCCGGCGCCAGCACGGCGCTGAGCACGGGCAACGCCGGGTAGCGCGAGTCGCCGAACCCCGGCCCGTCCACCAGCAGCAGGTCCACCAGACCGAACCGCTCGACGTACCCGAGCACTTCGTCGTGCACCTGCTGCGGCGCGTACCACTGGCCGTGCCGCGACAACGCCGCCGGATGCCGCGACAACGGCGCGTGCACCACGCGAGCCGCGGAGCCGAGGCCTTCACGCCGTAGTTGTGAGGCAACGAAAGCAGCCGTGCGTTCGTCGTGCTCGATCGACAACAGGTGCCCGAACCCCCGCTGCTGCAACAGACGCGCCAGCAGGACCGAGGACGATCCGCAGCCGAGTTCCACCAGCACGGTCCGGGCGCCCAGCACGACCTCGTCCATCACGGCGACGAGCGCCGCCGGCCGGAGGTCGCCGGAGAGCTGCGGCAGGTACTCGGTGTTCAACGAGCCGAGGCGCTGCAGGGCCGAGAGATCGGCGAGCTCGCGAGCCAGCGAGTCGTCCAAAGATGATCTCCCAAATCCCTCAGCCGAGTTCGGCCACCGCCCGCACCAGGTCGTCCATCTCGACCGCGTTCGTGTAGTGCGCGAGCCCGATGCGGATGGCGCCGCCGATCTCGCCGACGCCCAGCACCGAGAACACGCCGTACTGACCGGGGTCGGCGAACGCGCAGACTCCCCGTGACGCGAGGTGTTCGACGCCGTCCTCCGCCTTGACCCCGGCGATCGAGAACGCCAGCGCGGGCACCCGCCGCATGGCGTCGCCGATCACCATCACGTGTCGCAGCGAACGCAGTTCGTTGATGAGATTAGCGAGCAGCCCCGCCTGGTAGGCCTTCACCGATCCCAGCGACGTGAGCAACCGCTCGCGGCGCGTGCCGGAAGCCGCGTCGTCGAGGTCCGCCAGGTACTCCACCGACGCAACGAGCCCGGCGAGCATCGGATACGCGTGCGGGCCGAGCTCGAGTCGTTCGGGACCACGCGCCATCGGGTCGACCGAGACCGACGGCAGCCGCTCCAGCACCGACGGGTCGCGGAACACCAGCGCACCGACCGGCGGACCGCCCCACTGGCCCGCGGAGAGAGCCACCACGTCGGCGCCCATGCCAACGATGTCCAACGGCACGAAGGGTGCCGCGGCCGAGGCGTCCACCACCATCAGCGAGCCGTGCGCGCGAGCCACCGCGGAGATCTTGCCCAGGTCCGGCCGGGTGCCGACCACGCCGGACGCCGCCGTGATGGCGATCAGCTTGGTGCGGTCGGTGACCAGCTCGTCGAACTGCCAGCTGGGCAGCTCGCAGGTCTCGATGTCGATCTCCGCCCACTTGACCGCGCTGCCGGTGCGCTGGGTGGCGCGCAGCCACGGCGCGATGTTCGCCGGGTGGTCCAGCCGGGAAACCAGGACCTCGTCGCCCATGAACCAGTCGTCGGTCATGGCGTCGGCGAGACGTTGCAGCAGCACAGCGGAGGAGGGCCCCAGCACGACACCGGCGGGATCACCGCCGACGAGGTCCGCGACGGACCTGCGGGCGGCGTCCACGATGCCCTGGGCCCGTTGGGACGCGGGAAAGATGCCACCTGGTCCGGAGACCGGGGCGCGCAGCGCGGTGGAGACGGCGGTGGCGACCTGTTCGGGCACCTGCATGCCGGCCGGTGCGTCGAGGTGGACCCAGCCGTCGCCGAGCGCGGGGAAGAGCCCTCGTACCCGTGCGACGTCGAACGCCATGACACACACCGTACGTATGCGAGCAAACACAGCAACGACCAGCCCCACCCCGATTAGTTTCGAAAACGTGAATCACGCGAGGATGGAGACCATGAACCAGGAGCAGCCCGTCGTAATCGTCGGTGGCCAGGACGGCGACATCGCCGACCTCGTCGAACAGCCGGCGAAGGTCATGCGGATCGGCACGATGATCAAGCAGCTGCTGGAGGAGGTGCGGGCGGCACCTCTGGACGAGGCCAGCCGCAACCGCCTCAAGGAGATCCACAAGCGGTCCATCGAGGAGCTCGAGGACGGCCTGGCGCCGGAGCTGCGCGAGGAGCTGGAGCGCCTGTCGCTGCCGTTCACCGAGGAGGGCACGCCCTCCGACGCCGAGCTGCGGATCGCGCAGGCTCAGCTCGTGGGCTGGCTGGAAGGCCTCTTCCACGGCATCCAGACCGCGTTGTTCGCCCAGCAGATGGCGGCGCGGGCCCAGCTGGAGCAGATGCGCGGCCGTGCGCTGCCCGCCGGCAGTGGCGGCGAAGGCAACGAAGGCGGAACGACCGGCAAAGGCACGGGTCAGTACCTCTAGCCAAGTCACGCGGTGGTGGCTCTACGATGCGCTGACCGTTCTGGAGAGGAGCCACCGTGCTCGACCGAGTCCGCAATGGCCTGCAGGCCAAGCAGCTTCGTCACAAGCTTCGTGTCAAAGCCATGGAACTCATCCAGGACGCGCTGAAGCCGCAGCAACAGCAGATCGAACGCATCCAGGCCCAGCTGGACGGGCTGCGCGACGAGGTCGCGCAGCAGGCGAACCGGATCGTCGACCACACCGTGGGGCACGAGGTGCGGGCCCGCCGCGACATCGTGTTCGCCGCGGACAGGGAAGCGGCGCTGCAGAGCGCTCAGTTCGTGCACAAGAACATGCCGCGGGTCCCGCACTTCGGCTCGCCGCACGAGACGCTCGAGTTCGCGCTGTCCCAGACGCCCGAGGGCGGCATGGCGCTGGAGTTCGGCGTCTACACCGGCGGCACGCTCAAGATCATCGCGAACGCCCGGGAGGGCTCCGGCGTCTACGGCTTCGACTCCTTCGAGGGTCTGCCGGAGAACTGGCGCAACGGGTTCCCCGCCGGCACGTTCACGATGGACGGCCTGCCGGACGTGCCCGGTGCCGAGCTCGTCGCCGGGTGGTTCGACGAGACGCTGCCGAAGTTCCTCGCCGACCACGAGGGCCCCGTCACGTTCCTGCACGTCGACTGCGACCTGTACTCGTCCACGAAGACGGTTCTCGACCTGGTCGGGCCCCGTCTGGTCGAGGGCAGCATCATCGTCTTCGACGAGTACTTCAACTACCCGCAGTGGCAGGAACACGAGCACAAGGCCTGGCTGGAGCACGTGGCGGCGCACGGCGTGGAGTTCGACTACCTCGGGTACACCTACGACCACGAACAGGTCATCGTAAAGGTGATCAAGGTCTGATCGCACCGTGACCGACCGGTGAGCATCGGTGTCGGTGGTCGCCGGTACGCTCAGTCCTCGTGCAAGCCACCAGTACGCTCGGCCAACCAGAGGCGCCTCCCCCCGTCAAGTCGCGCAGCTTCAAACGCGCGTTCGCGGATGTGCGGGAGGCGTGGGACCACCGTGAGCTGTGGGGCCACCTCGGCTGGCAGGACATCAAGCAGCGTTACCGCCGTTCGGTCATCGGGCCGTTGTGGATCACCATCTCGATGGGCACCACGGCGCTGGCGCTGGGCTTGCTGTACTCCGTGCTGTTCGAAACGAACGTCCCCACGTTCCTGCCGTACGTGACAGTCGGCTTCATCGTCTGGAACTTCATCCTCGGCTGCATCACCGAGGGCACGGACGTGTTCATCGCGAACGAGGGGCTCATCAAGCACCTGCCCGCGCCGATCACGGTCCACGTGATGCGCATGGTGTGGCGCCAGGTGCTGTTCCTGGCGCACAACCTCGTGGTCTACGCGGTGGTGCTCGCCATCTTCTTCACGGCGCTCAACCACCCGTACACGATCACCAAGGGCGGCATCGAGCACCCCGGCCTCAGCTGGACCATCGTCCTCGCGGTCCCCGGCTTCGCGCTGCTCGCCGTGAACGCGGTGTGGGTCGCCCTGCTGTTCGGCGTCATCAGCACCCGCTTCCGCGACATCCCGCCGGTCGTGACCAGCTTCATCAACCTGGTCTTCTTCATGACGCCGATCGTCTGGGACGCCGGCGTGCTGCAGCGGGTCACCGGTGGCGGCGACAGCAACTGGCGCATGCTCATCGCCGAGCTCAACCCCGTGTACCACTTCGTCGAGGTGGTCCGGGCCCCGCTGCTCGGCCACGCGGTCGACTGGCACCACTGGGCGATCGTCGGCGGTTTCACCGTCATCGGCTGGTTCGCCGCTCTGGTGATCCTGCGCAACTACCGCGCCCGCGTTTCCTACTGGGTCTAGAAGGAGGTCGACACCCATGGTCAGCATCGACGTCTGGAACGCATCAGTCGACTTCCCGATCTTCGACGCCAAGTCGAGGTCGCTGAAGAAGCTCGCGCTCGGCAAGGTCGGCGGCAAGATCGAGTCCGAGGGCCGCGTCCCGATCATCGAAGCCCTGCACGACATCACGCTGTCGATCAAGGACGGCGACCGCGTCGGCCTGGTCGGCCACAACGGCGCCGGCAAGTCGACGCTGCTGCGCCTGCTGGCGGGCATCTACGAGCCCACCCGCGGCCAGTCGCGCATCGTCGGCAAGGTGGCGCCGGTCTTCGACCTCGGCGTCGGCATGGACCCGGAGATCTCCGGGTACGAGAACATCATGATCCGCGGCCTGTTCCTCGGCATGAGCCGCAAGCAGATGGAGTCCCGCGTCGACGACATCGCGCAGTTCACCGAGCTCGGTGACTACCTGCAGATGCCGCTGCGCACGTACTCGACGGGCATGCGCGTCCGGTTGGCCCTCGGCGTCGTCACGTCGATCAACCCGGAGATCCTGCTGCTCGACGAGGGCATCGGCGCGGTCGACGCCGCGTTCATGGCGAAGGCCCGCGACCGTCTCAAGAGCCTGGTCGCCCGCTCCGGCCTGCTGGTGTTCGCGAACCACTCCGACGAGTTCCTCGCGGATTTCTGCGACAAGGCGATCTGGATGGACGAAGGCCACGTCAAGATGTTCGGAAGCCTTCGCGAGGTGCTGACCGCGTACAAGGGTTACGACCCCTTCGAGCGGATGCACCCGCACGAGGAGACCCCCGTCCTCAGCGGAAACGGTGGCGAGTAGAGCATGAACCTCGAGGCACTGCCCAAGGGCTCCGTCGTCGCGGTGGTGGTCACCCGCCACCGCAGGGAGCTGCTGGCCGAGTCGCTGAAGGCCCTGGCGACCCAGACACGCGTGCCCGACCACCTGGTCGTCGTCGACAACGGTCCCGACCAGCCCGTCGGCGACCTCGTCGAGCAGTGTCCGCTCCCCACGACCTACCTGCCGTCGCACCGCAACCTCGGTGGCGCCGGCGGCTTCGCGCTGGGCATCCTGCACGCGCTCTCGCTGGGCGCGGACTGGGTGTGGCTGGCCGACGACGACGGCCGCCCGGCTGACGAGAACGTGCTGGCGGTGCTGCTGGAGGAGGCGGAGCGCAGGGGTCTCGCGGAGATCTCCCCCGTCGTCACCAACATCGACAGCCCGGACAAGCTCGCGTTCCCGATGCGCCGCGGCCTGACGTGGAAGCGCTCGGCCGCCGAGCTCGGCACCGACTTCCTGCCGGGCATCGCCTCGCTGTTCAACGGGGCGCTGTTCCGCGCCTCCACGCTGGACGTCGTCGGCGTGCCGGACTACCGGCTGTTCTTCCGCGGCGACGAGGTGGAGGTCCACCGGCGCATGGTGCGGTCGGGGCTGCCGTTCGGCACGACGCTGCGGGTCGCGTACGTGCACCCGGACGGCTCGGACGAGTTCAAGCCGATGCTGGGCGGCAAGTTCCACGCCCAGGACCCGGAGAACCCGATCAAGCGCTACTACACGTACCGCAACCGCGGGTACCTGCTGTCGCAGCCGGGCATGCGCAAGCTCGGTGCGCTCGAGGTGTTCCGGTTCGGGCTGTACTTCCTCGGTGTGAAGCGGGATCCGAAGGCGTTCGTCGAGTGGCTGAAGCTCGTGCGCCTCGGTCAGCGGGAGCGCTTCTTCCGCAAGTGAGCCGGTCTGCCGAGGGCGGAATCGCTACGAGCGGAACCGCCCTCCGCAGCGCTCCTGAACGCGGTTGGCTGCTCTCATGAGCAAACTCGTGCTGTTCCTCGCCGCCAACCCGAACCCCATCTCCCTCCCGATCACCGACGAGACGCGGGACGACCTCGCGCCGCGGCTGACCCAGGTCGTCCGCAACGGACACACCCAGGCGATCCCCGGACCTGACGGCCGCGAGTACGTCGTCAACTTCGCGAACGTCGTCGTCGCCCACTTCGAGTAACCACTCGCGCACTTCGAGTGATCGGAGTAAGACGGGGTGAGTGATTTCCCGACGCAGACTTCTGTCCCTGGCCGGCGCGAGCGCGTTGCTCGCGGCGTGCGGTTCGAACACCGGCAGGGGCGGCAACGGCCAGGCCCTCAAGCAGTGGTACCACGCGTACGGCGAGCCCGGCGTGCAGCAGGCCGTGGAGCGCTACGCCAAGGCGTACACGAAGACCCAGGTTTCCGTGCAGTGGAACCCCGGCGACTACGACTCCAAGCTCGCGACGAGCCTGCTGTCCGACGGCGGACCGGACGTCTTCGAGTCCACCCCGCAGATCAGCTCGGTCCGGGCGGGTCAGCTCGTGCCGCTCGACGACGTCTTCGGCGACGCCAGGAGCGACTTCTCCGAGTCGATTCTCGCGACGCACACCGTCGACGGGAAGGTCTACGGCGTCCCGCAGGCCGTGGACATGCAGATGCTGTTCTACCGCAAGAGCATGTTCGCCCAGGCGGGTGTGCGGCCACCGTCCACTGTGGATGAGCTGGTCGACGCGTCCAAGCGCCTCACCACCGGTTCGGTCAAGGGGCTCTTCGCCGGCAACGACGGCGGTGGCGGCGTGCTGGGCGGGCCCGCGCTGTGGTCGGCCGGGCTCGACTACGTGCGGGACCACCAGGTCGGGTTCGACGATCCCCTCGCGGCGACGGCGATCGGCAAGCTCCGCGAGCTCTACACGAGCGGCAGCCTGTTGCTGGGCGCGGTGAAGGACTGGGCCGAGCCGGACGCGTTCACGCAGGGCCTGGTCGCCATGCAGTGGACCGGGTTGTGGGCGGTGCCGGCGGTCGCCAAGGCGCTGGGGGACGACTTCGGCGTGCTGCCGTTCCCCTCGCTGGGTGCCGGCGGTTCGGCGAGCGTGCCAGTCGGGGCGTTCGGCGCGATGGTCAACGCGAAGTCGAAGCGGATCGACGAGGCCAAGGACTTCGTGCGGTGGCTGTGGATCGAGAAGACCGACTACCAGGAGGACTTCAACCTCGGCTACGGCTTCCACGTCCCGCCCCGCAAGAGCATCTCGGAGAAGGCCTCGAAGCTGACGTCCGGTGCGGCGGCCGACGCGGTGGAGTTCGTGCGGGACAACGCGAAGGCGTCCAACCCGCCGGACTGGACCTCGGTCATGCGGACGGCGTTCAACGACGCCGTGTCACGGGTGGTCCGTGACGGTGCTCCGGCCGACACCGAACTGAAGGCCGCGGCGGGTGTGGCCCGTGACGAGCTGAAGCGCCTGTACGGATGAGGCACGGACGCGCGTTCTGGCTGTTCGTCGGGCCGTTCGCCGCGGGACTGCTCGTGTTCGTGTACGTGCCGATCGGGTGGAGCATGCTGCTGTCGTTCTTCGACGCCCGCAACACGGTGACACCGGCCGAGTTCGTCGGGCTGCGCAACTACGCGGACATGCTGACCGACGGGCCTTTCCTGAGCAGCCTCGGCACGTTCAGCGTGTTCGCCGCCTTCATCGTGCCGCTGACGTTCGTGCTGGCCCTCGCGCTCGCGTTGCTGGTCAGCCAGATCAGCTTCATGCAGGCGTTCTTCCGGTCGGTGTTCTTCCTGCCGACGGCCTGCTCGTACGTCGTGGCGTCGCTGGTGTGGAAGCTCTCGATCTTCAACGGCCTGCGCTCAGGCCTCGCGAACACGGTGCTGGGCTGGTTCGGCGCCGATCCGGTGGCGTGGACGGTCTCCACGTCACCGCCCTGGTACTGGCTCGTGCTCGTGACGCTGCGGCTGTGGTTGCAGCTGGGGTTCTACATGATCCTGTTCATCGCGGGCCTGCAACGGATTCCCGCCGTGCTGTACGAGGCAGCGGCTCTCGACGGCGCACGCTCGCGGCAGGCCTTCAGGTTCGTTACGCTCCCCCAGCTGCGCACCACGTCTGTCGCCGTGTTGTTGTTGCTCCTGATCGGCGCCTATCAGGCGTTCGACGAGTTCTACAACGTGCTGGGAACCGATCGCGGCTACCCACCGTTCGCCCGGCCACCGCTGATCTACCTGTACTACACGGCTTTGGGCAGCGGCGGGCAGGACTTCGGGCACGGCAGCGCGGGCGCGGTGATCCTGACGTTGCTGATCGTCGGCGTCACGCTGCTGCAGGGAAGGGCGGTGCGGCGGTGAAAGCCCTGCGGTACCTGGCTTTGTCCGTGGCGGCCGTGCTGTTCCTCGTGCCGTTCTACCTGGTGGTCCGCAACGGACTGGTGTCGGAGTCCGAGATCAGCGCGACGTCGTGGACGTTCTTGCCGTCGTCCGTGCGCTGGGAGAACTTCGCCGAACTGTTCAGCGATCCCGCCGTGCCGTTGGTGCGCAGCATGGTGAACTCGTTGGTGGTGGCGGTGTTGCAGACTGCCGGCCAGCTGTTGTTGTGCTCGATGGCGGGCTACGGACTGGCGCGAATTCCTTACCGGTACTCGAATGTCGTCTTCTACCTCGTCGTCGCCACCCTGATGGTTCCCGCCGCGGTGACGTTCGTGCCCACGTTCGTCGTCGTGTCGACGCTCGGGTGGGTTTCGGACCTGCGCGGTCTGGTGATTCCCGGGCTGTTCAGCGGATTCACGGCGTTCTTGTTCCGGCAGTACTTCCTGAACTTCCCGCGAGAGCTGGAAGAGGCCGCGAGAATCGACGGACTCGGGCACTGGGGCACGTTCTGGCGCGTTGTCGTGCCGAACTCACGCGGATTCTTCGCGGCGCTCGGGGTGATCGCGTTCGTGACGTCGTGGAACCAGTTCCTGTGGCCGTTGGTAATCGCACAGGACCAGGACTCGTGGACCGTGCAGGTGGCGCTGTCGACGTTCCTCACGGCTCAGTCGATCAACGTGCACGAGCTGTTCCTGGCGGCGGCGGTCTCCGTCACCCCGCTGGTCATCGTGTTCGTGGCGATGCAGCGGTACCTGGTGCGCGGGGTGACGGAGTCCGGGATCAAGGGCTGATCAGCGCTCGAAGACCTTCCGCCACGACTCGGTCGAGGTCAGCTCCGGCAGCGCGGCGCGGTAGACGCGCTTGAGCTGCTCCCACTCCTGCCCGAGCCGGCGGTAGTTGCGGGCCGCCCGCTTGGCCAGTGCGCGGAACTCCTGCGGGTCGCGCTTGTAGAACGCCACCGCGGTGCCGTCGGCGGTGGAGACGGTCGCGCTGTCGAGGTTGCCGAGCAGGAACCACCGGGCGCTGAGCGCCGGCACGTTCATCTGCGGACGGCCTGCCGCGTCGGGTTCCGGGCTGCGGAGGTTGTGCAGCAACGACTTCGCGGCACGCTTGGCGGTGGTGATCTTCGACTGCGACGGCTGCAGCAGGGCCTCGGCGCGCACCTGGTCGAAGGTCGGCGGCGGGAACTCCCTCGCCGACGGCAGGGTCTGCGCGTCGGAGTACTCGGCGCGCAGCTTGCGCACCTCGGGCAGCGCGGTGCGCAACGAGTCGAAGAGCAGCGACGGGCCGGCGAGGAAGTCCTCGATCGCCTTCTGCTGCAACATGACCGTCGAGTACTCCATCGACAGCAGGTGCCGCAGCGTCAGCTTCAGGCCGTGCTTCACGATGCCGTTCTTCACGTCGTACGGGCTGTGCAGCGCGGCGAGGATCAGGCGGTTGCGCGTGTGGAAGTACGCCTGCCAGTCCGTCGAGTCGTTCTTGTCGGTCCACGGCATGTGCCAGACCGCGGAACCGGGCAGCGACACCGTCGGGAAGCCGTGCTCCAGCGCACGCAGCGAGTACTCGGCGTCATCCCACTTGATGAAGAGCGGCAGCGGGTAGCCGCTGCGGCGCACGACCTCGCGCGGGAACAGGCACATCCACCAGCCGTTGTAGGTGGCGTTGACGCGCGGGTGCAGTTCCTTGGTGTCCCGCAACGAGTCGGTGGCGAAGTTGTGGTCGGTGACCGCGCCCGGCGCCGCCCGCCAGAAGCACGTGTTGAGGTCGACGATCTCCGCGAAGCTGTGCAGGCGGGCCCGCGAGTACAGGTTCAGCATGTGGCTGCCGACGATCACCGGCTGGGCGGCGGCGCGGGCGAACGCGTTGGAACGCAGGACCGCGTCCGGTTCGAGCCGGATGTCGTCGTCCATCAGCATGATCTGGTCGGCGTCGGTGTTCTCGATCGCCTCGAACATGCCGCGGGTGAAGCCGCCGGAGCCACCCAGGTTGTCCTGCTCGATGACCTGGAGCTTGTCGCCGAGCAGTGCCGCGGCCTCCGCGAAACCCTCGGTGTCACGGACCTTCACGGCACCCTGGTCGGCGACGAACACCTTGCAGAGCACGTCGAGCACGGCCTTGTCCTCGCCGAGCGCGCGCAACGCGATCACGGCGTCGACCGGGCGCATGGTCGTCATGCCGATGGCGACCGTCTGCACGGGCAACGGCTCGCGCACGGTCCACGCCGCCTCGCGGATCTCGAGCGGCGCGTCGTCGGTGAAGACGTCGAACCAGATCCAGCCGCCGTCCTCGAACGGCTTGAGCGACACGGTGAACTCGACGTCGGTCCACTCGGCCGCGTCACGGACGTAGTGGCCCTCGATGTGGATGATGTCGCCGGACGGCCGTGAGCGGTACACGTCCACGCGACCCGTGCCGCGCACCGACATGCGCAGCACGACCTCGTCGACGGTCGTCCAGCGCTTCCAGTAGGAGGCGGGGAAAGCGTTGAAGTACGTGGAGAAGGAGACCTTCGCCGACGGGGGAACCGTGGTGCTGCGACGGGAGGCGACGTGGCAGTGCGCCGAGTCGGCCTCGTCCAGGTAGAGCGGCCTGACGTCGAGCGGGTCTTCGTCCCTGGGCAGGATCACCCGCTGCAGCACGCAGTTCTGGTCCACAGACCTTTCCCCTCACTAGAGCGGGCGGCCCGGAAGATCCGGACCGCCCGTGCACAGCGTTGTGTGAATCAGAGGTCGTACAACCGCGACCAGGTGTCACGGCTGGTGAGCTGACCCATCGCGTTCCGGTAGGAGCGCTGCATCTCCGGAGCCCTGCGGTACAGCTCGCGGAAGACCTTGGCGCCCTCCTTGGACAGGCGCACCGCGAGCTCCTTGTCCCGCTTGCGCACCCGCACGCCTTCTTGCGACGCGTCGGTCACGACCGCCGTGTTGAACAGCGAGACGTGCCACCACGCCGAGTCGCCGGCGGGAACGGCACCCGCCTCGTGCACGGACTTGCCGAGCAGCTGGTTCACGAGGCGCTTGACGAACACCGGCGCGATCAGCTTCGGCGTCGGTGCGGAAGTGATCATCGGCAGGCTGCCCGGCTTGAAACCGGGGATCTCCGACGCCGGGTGCCGCACCGTCTCCGGGAACTCGGCGCGCAGCTTGCGGATGTCCGCCGCCGCCTGCACACCGCCGTCCGCCAGGAAGTCCGGGCCCTTCAAGAAGTCCTCGATCGCCTTGAGCTGGGTGGCGGCGAGGCCGTACTGCATGCCCAGGATGTACGTGGCGAACTGCTTGGCCATGCCGCGCACGATCATCTTCGGGTCGAAGCGGCTGTGCAGCGCGGAGGTGATCAGGGCGTTGCGCAGGTTGAAGTACCTGTGCCAGTCGTCCCAGTCCTTCCAGTGGAAGTCCGCGTGCCAGACACCGGCACCGGGCAGTGACACGGTGGCGAAACCGTGTTCACGCGCGCGGTAGCCGTACTCGATGTCGTCCCACTGGAAGAACAGCGGCAGCGGGTAGCCGACCGCCTTCACGATCTCCGACGGGATGAGGCACGACCACCAGCCGTTGTACCCGGCGTCGACGCGCTTGTCCTGGACGTTGCGCTTGCCCGTCTCCTCGTCGTAGCCGGTGAGGTCGGCGTTGAACAGCGCGCCTTCCACGACCTGGCCCGGCGCGAGGGTGTCGAGGTTCGCGTACTCGGCACCGACGTGCAGGAAGTTCGGGTGCAGCAGGTAGAGCATCTGACCGCCGACGATCGTCGGCTGCGTCGTGCGGTTCGCGAACGCGGTGAGCCTGATGACGATCTCGGGCTCGCACAGCACGTCGTCGTCCATGAACAGGACGTTGGCGTGCTCGGCGTGGTCGATCTCGGTGACCTCGTACAGGCCGCGCGTGAAGCCGCCGGCACCACCGAGGTTCGGCTGCCGGATGTAGCGCAGCTTGGGCCCGAGCGCCGCCGAGACCTCGGCGAACCGCTCACGCGACTCGACCGCGTCGGTGCCCTGGTCGACGACGTAGACCGTGTCGACGAGCTTCAGCGGCTCCGGGTCCGACGCGAGGGCGGCCATCGTGTTGAGGCAGTCGTCCACACGGTTGAACGTGCAGATGACGACCGCGGTCGGTCGCACCGTCTTCGGCGGCGAGACCGTCCAGCGGACCTCCTCGACCACGAGCGAGTCTTCCGCGGTGATCACGTCGAACCACAGGCCACCGCCGTCGGTGAACTTGTCGATCTTCGCGGAGAGGCGCACCTTCTGCGCTTTCGCGCCGGCGACCTTCTCCGCGGCGACCATGCGGGTCTCACCCTCGGAGTCCGAGGCGACGAGAGCGACCTGGCCGGAGCCGGTCACCTCGAGCTCGAGCTCCACCTCGGGGCTCACGCACCACCGCTGCCAGTACGACGCGGGGAAACGCCCGAAGTAGGTGTTCATCGTGACCGTGGCGTTCGGGTGCACCACCATGCGATGGCGTTCCCGCTCCGCGATGCCACGCTTCACCTCGGCGTACAGGTCCTCCGAGACGATCTGGGAGGGTCCCGCGAACAAGCCGCGTTGCGTCAGCAGCTTCTCCGGCGCCTCGTGCTCCACGAGCTTGGACTTGCCCGGCATTGCGATTCAGTCCTCCAGCGACCCGTCCAGCGCCTGACCGGACGCCAGGTGCGGAGCGATCTTGTTGTCGAACACACTCAGCGCCGAACCGATCGCCATGTGCATGTCCAGGTACTTGTACGTGCCGAGGCGCCCACCGAAGATCACGTTGCGCTCCGCGGCTTCCTTCTTGGCCAGCTCGCGGTAACGCTCCAGCTTGGTGCGGTCCTCAGCCGTGTTGATCGGGTAGTACGGCTCGTCGTCCTTCTCCGCGGCGCGGGAGAACTCCCGGACGATAACCGTCTTGTCCCCGGGGTACTCGCGCTCCGGGTGGAAGTGGCGGAACTCGTGGATGCGCGTGTACGGCACATCCGCGTCGTTGTAGTTCATGACCGGCGTGCCCTGGAAGTCGCCGATGGGCAGCACTTCCTGCTCGAAGTCGAGCGTACGCCAGCCGAGCCAGCCCTCGGAGTAGTCGAAGTAGCGGTCCACCGGGCCGGTGTAGACGACCGGCGTGCCGGCGGGGATCTCGTCCTTGACGTCGAAGTAGTCCGTGGACAGCTTCACGTCGATGTTCGGGTGGTCCGCCATCTTCTCGAGCCACGCGGTGTAGCCGTCGACCGGCAGACCCTCGTAGGTGTCGTTGAAGTAGCGGTTGTCGAAGTTGTAGCGCACCGGCAGACGGCTGATGACCGCCGCGGGCAGCTCCTTCGGGTCCGTCTGCCACTGCTTGGCCGTGTAGGCCTTGATGAACGCCTCGTAGAGGGGACGGCCGACCAGCGAGATCGCCTTCTCCTCGAGGTTCTGCGCGTCCTTGGTGTCGATCTCCGCGGCCTGCTCGGCGATGTACGCCTTCGCGTCCTCTGGCGACATGTACCGGCCGACGAACTGCGACAGCAGCCCGAGACCCATCGGGAACTGGTACGCCTGACCGTTGTGCATCGCGAACACGCGGTGCTGGTAGCTCGTGAACGAGGTGAACTCGTTCACGTACTCCCACACGCGCTTGTTGGACGTGTGGAACAGGTGCGCGCCGTAGCGGTGCACCTCGATGCCTGTCTCGGGCTCTGCCTCCGAGTAGGCGTTTCCTCCGATGTGGTCACGACGCTCCAGCACCAGCACCCGCTTGTTCAGCTGGGACGCGGTGCGCTCGGCGACCGTGAGACCGAAGAATCCGGAACCGACGACGATCAGGTCATAACCTGCGAAGCTCACGGCAAGCGAGGTTACCTGCATGCCCCAGGGACCCCGAATTCAGGGCTGGGCACGGAGAAGTTGCTCTTCGGTCGTCATGACGCGCTTGTCCAGCTCGGCACGCACGTCTTCCAGCTCGCAGCGCAGCAGGGCGATCTCTTCCACCGTCGTGCGCACCTCTTCTTCGAGGTGTCCCACCTCACTCGACAGCTGCAGCACGACGAAGAACAGCACGAAGGCCGCCCCCGCCAGCACGAAGTTGGCCGCGAGCTGAACGCCGGTGAGGTCGGACAGCAACGAGGGCAACCCGGGAATGGCACCCAGCACGACGACGCCGAGCGCCAGCGCGAGCCACATGCCGGCGTACTTCTCGCGCAGCTTGCGGCGTCGCATCATCTCGATCACGACGACGAGGACGAGTGCCGCCGCGATGACGGCCATCAATCGGAACTCGGACACAGGAGTCTCCCCTATGCGGCTTCGAGGGAGCCCGTCTTGGGCTTCCTCCGCACGATCGCGAGGACCAGCGCGAGCGTGGCCCGGAGCAAGTAGACGGCGGACTTCACAGGTGAGGTGCTCGGTGTGCCACCCGCGCGCATGCGCATGGCGACCGGCACCTGCGTGATCTTCAGACCGGCGCGCACCGCCATCACGAGCGACTCCAGGGTGTCACCGAGGTACTCCGCCGGGTAGTGCGCGGCGAACAGGCGCACCGCACGCGGGCCCGCTGCCTTGAACCCCGAGGTGACGTCGGTGAGCTTCGTCCCGGAGAGGCCGGAGAGCACGACCGAGAAGACCTTCATCGCCCAGCGGCGCGGGCCGCGGGCCTTGTAGTCGCCCTTGCCGGCGAACCTCGCGCCGATGACCAGATCGGCGCGATCGAGCTCGCGCAGCAGTTCTGGCACGTCGGCGGGGTTGTGCTGGCCGTCGGCGTCGACCTGGACGACGACGTCGAAGCCGTTGCGCAGGGCGTAGCGGAAGCCGGTGCGCATCGCGCCGCCGACGCCGAGGTTCACCGCGAGACGCGCCACGTTCGCACCGCTCTCGCGAGCGCGCAACGACGTGTCGTCGGTGGACCCGTCGTCGATCACGAGCACGCCGACGTCGGGCAACGCCGCCTTCACCTCAGCGATGATCTTTTCGATGTTGTGCTCTTCGTTGAGAGCTGGCAGAACGATGAGCACTCGCCGGTAGTCGACCGAGTCAGACACGGTGTGCAGCCTAACCGGACCGGTCCGAGGCGCTCGCGCCGCGGTGCAAAACGAACGCGCAGGCGCAGGCCGCTCCGATCGTCGGGGCGATCGCGAGACCGAGCACGGCGCGGGTGACCGTGTCGCCCGGCCAGAAGAGCAGCGTCGCGGCACTGGTCCCGGCGACCACCGCCCACACCACGAGCACGAGGTTCGCCTGGTTGCGGGCGACCAGCACGGCGGCGAGCAGCAGGGTCGCGCCGAGCAGCACCGACGACCAGGCGAGGCCTGCGACAGCCCATCCGGTCACCACGTAGCTCGGCCCGTAGACGACGCGCACCAGCCAGGGCCCGATCAGCCCGCCGACGACCGCTCCGAGCCCGCCCAGCACCACGGCGCCGGCGGTGCCCTTCACCAGCAGCGACCGCAGGCGGTTCGCACCGCTCTCGTCCTGGGAGAGCCGGACGACCATCGGCACGGCCATCGCCTGCACCGGCTGCAGCAGCAACAACGGCGCCCGCGCCACGATGACCGTCGCGAACAGCGCACCCAGCGCCGGGTTCGCGCCGTCGCCGGTCAGCAGGTTCACCATCGCCGGATAGCCGGTCAGCACGGACGCGGTGAGAGCGGCGCCGAACATCAGCACCACCACACGCCGCACCAGCGGCCCCCACGGTTCTCCGCCGGCACGCGGGTCCACCGTCTTCTTGGCGGAGAAGAGGAAGAACAGCCACGCGAACGAACCCACGGCCACGGCGACCGAGATCGGCACCAGGCCGGTGAGTCCGGCGGCGAGCAGCCCGCCCACCACGAGCACGCGGGCGGCCGCCTCGACGACCACGATCCCGCCGTAGGCACGCACGTGATCGTGTCCGATGAGGAGACCGCGCACCGTCACCTGCACCGCGAACCCCAGCCCACCGACCAGGGCCGCGATCCCCAGCACACCGTGCCCGCTGAACAGCCTGTCGCTGATCGGCGGAACCAGTGTCAGCAGCGCGGCCGCCGCCACGATCAGTCCGCCGACCAGCGCGGTCTGCACCGCCTGGAACCCGGTGCGTTCTCCGCGCAGCGCGGCGTGCGCGGAAAGCCGCGACACCTCCTGCTCGATGGGGCCGACGGCCGCACCGAACGCGAAGAGGACGCCCCAGTAGCCGTTGAAGACCGCGAAGTCGCTGGTGGACAACAGGCGGCCGGAACCGATCTGCAGCAACGTGCCCAGCGCCGTTCCGACGAGGAGCGCGACGCTGACCGTGCCCAGCGACCGGCCGAGCGTTCTCACCTGCCCAGGCGCTTCCGAATCGCCATCGTCAGGCCGCGCACCGCTCCGGCACCGAAACAGGCGGCGAAGACCGGCAGCAGCTTCGCGACCGAGACCGCCTGGTCCTTGCTGGCGCCGCTCTTGCGCGCCACCACGCCGGCCGCGCCGGAACCGAGCAGGCCGAGCACCAGCGCGAGCAACGGGCGCTTCGCGAGCAGGACGAGGCCGAACGCACCGGCACCACCGGCGGCGAACATCGCGTTGCGCACCGGGCCGGGCGAGTCGAGGTAGCCGTCGACGAACGTCGTACCGCGGAAGTAGGCGTGCTTCACGAACTTCTGCAGCGAGTCACGGCTGTTGTACTGCGCGGCGAAGCCCGGCGCGATCCAGATCTGGCCGCGCTCGGCGATCGAGCGGAGCATGCGCGTGTCGTCACTCGCCATCCGCACGTCGTCGTACAGCGAGGAGAACGAGACCGCGGCCTCCTTCAGCACGTCCTTCGGCGCGACGAAGAGCGTGGTGCCCTTGGGGAACGCGTCGAAGTCCTCCGCGCTGAAGGACACGAGCCGCGGCTCCGCGAGGTAGCGCCGCCACGCGACTGCGACGAGACCTGCCATGAAACCCGCGTACGGGTTGCCCTTGGTGTCGGTCTCGATGTGCCCGTTCCACACCGTGCGCCCGGGGTCCGCGGCGAGCTGGTCGCGCAGGAAGACGAGGGACTGCGGATCGATGATGACCCGGCTGTCGATGAGCAGGACCAGGTCGCCCGACGCGGCCTCGACACCGGCGAGGCGGGCGGCGAAGCGGCCCTTGTTCTCCTGCTCGATCACGGTGATGTCGAGTTCGGCCAGGCGCTTGGACGTGTCGTCCGTGCTGCCGTCGTCGACGACGATGATTTCCGCAGGCCAGTTCGCGTTGGCGATGGCGGTCTTCAGCGCGCCGACCGAACGTCCGATCCAGTCCGGTTCGTTGAAAACCGGGATCACGATGCTGAGGCTGGGGACGTTGTCGAGGGATTTGCTCCGGCTCGTCACACCTGACAGTATCCAGGCAGTCCGTTGATCCCCAGCCTCAGGGGTCCTTCCCGTGATCGCCTTCATCGCAGGTACCACCGCGGAACTCATCAAGGTGGCGCCCGTCTACCACGCACTCGTCGCTCGCGGCACAAAGCCGTTGCTGTGGTTCACCGCGCAGCACTTCGACGAGGTCGCCGACGTCCTCGAAGACCTCCAGCTGCCCGAGCCCGACCTGTGGCTGGTGCCGCGGGGCAAGGCGCGCAACCTGGAGACCCCCAAGCAGGTTCCCGGCTGGGCCCTCTCCGTCGCGCAGACCGCGTGGAGCCAGCGCAAGGAGCTGCGCCGGTCGCTCACCACGGACGGCAAGCCCGGCCTGGTCGTCGTGCACGGTGACACGTTCACCACCCCGTACGGCAGCCTCATCGCCCGCCGGCTGCTCGGCGCGCGCGTGGCCCACGTCGAGGCCGGCATGCGCTCCGGCAGCCTGCTCTCGCCCCTCCCGGAAGAGCTCAACCGCCGCATCGCGTCGAAGTTCACGGACGTCCACTTCGCCCCGTCGCAGAACGAGGTCGACAACCTCCGCGGCGCCCGCGGCGTGGTCGTGAACACCGGTGCGAACACCGTCATCGACGCGATGCGCCTCGCGATCAACGCGAACACGACCGAGGACCTCCCCGAGGAGTTCGGGCTCGCGACGCTGCACCGCTTCGAGCTGGTGTCCCGCACGGACAAGTTCCGCGAGGCGCTGGAGCTGCTGAAGAAGGCCAGCGAGAAGACGCCGATGCTCTACCTCGCCGGTGCGCCGGAGCGGGAGCGCATCGAGCGCCACGGCTGGAGCCACCTGTTCGACAACGAGCGCTTCATCATGCGTCCCAAGAAGCGCTACCTGCAGTTCCTGCCGATCCTGGCGCGCGCCAAGTTCGTCGTCACGGACTCGGGTGGCCTGCAGCAGGAGTGCTCCTACATCGGCATGCCGTGCGCGATCCACCGCGAGCGCACGGAGACCAAGCAGGGCCTCGGTCAGAACATCGTGCTGACCGGTATGGACACCTCGAAGCTCGAGAAGTTCCTCGGTGAGTACGAGACGCTGCGCCGTCCGTCCATCATGGAGGAGTACCACCCGAGCGAGATCATCGCGGACACGCTGACGCAGCTCGGTTACGTGTAGTCCACGCACTTCGGTCCAACGGAAGCGGCCCCTCACCAGATCTGGTGAGGGGCCGCTTTCGCGTGCGAGATCAGGGCCAGCGCTGGTTCCCGTCGCCGGGCTCGATCAGCTCGTAGATCGTCGCGTCCGGGTTCTCGTACACCTTGCGGGCGAGGTCCGGGTGGTCGTCGAGGTCGTCGATACCGGGCGAGCGCTGCATTTCCGGCCGCACCTTGCCCTTGCCGAAGATGACGTACTTGATGCCGAGGGTGTCGACGGCCTTGCGCGCCTTGGCATCCGTCGCCATCTCCTCGAGGTGCAACGTCAGCACACGAGCGGGAGAGTCGTCGGGAGCGCCGTAGAACTGCCACTCGGCGGGCTTCACGCCGGCCAGCGCGTACATCCACACCGAACCGTCGATGCGGTCGTTCATGACGACCGAACCGTTGGCGTGCTGGGCCAGCCACTGGTAAGCGTCGCGTTCGCCGCGGCGAACGGTGTCGGATTCCTTGTTGGTCGACGCCAGACGACTCGAGTTGCGGCCGAGGTAGGCCCCCTTGCCGAGCACGCCCAGCACCGCCACCAGCACGAGCCCGATCGCGATCGGAACCACGAACGCCGCGCGCGCGGCGCCGACCCGGTTCTCCACCCGGCCGGTGAGCTTCGTGGCGACCGTCCACACGAAGTACCCGACAGCCACGGAACCCGCGAGGGAGAGCAGGGTGGCGATGCGCCACGCGTCGTTGTAGAACGGGCCGGTGATGGTGTTGACGAAGTCGTTGTTCAACGACGCACATGCGGCGTAGACGGCACCGAAGACGGCGTAGGACGCGACGAGCCACAGCAGGATCCTGTTGCGCACCAACAGGACGATGCCGATGAACGCCACCATTCCGAGGACCCACTGCGGGAACCCGTTCGCCGGGGAGAACAGCAGCACCTGGCCGAAGCCCTCGGCGGGCGTGGCGAACTCCGGCCACTGTGCGGCGGTGACGCCTGCGACCGGCGCGAGCGCGGGCAGCGCGACCGGCACGACGGCCAGCGCCGCGATCACCACCGTGGTGATCAGTGGCAGCGCCTGCGCCTTCCAGTTCACCGGCTCGAGCTTGAAGGCCATCGCCAGCAGCAGCGTGAGCGCGTACACGACCACGATGAACGCGAGGCTCGTGTGCAGGCCGACCAGACCGGCGAGAGCGATCGCGACGGCCAGCGGCCCGGTGAGACCCCGATCCGTGAAGATCTTGCGCACCAGCGCGAGCGCGGCCGGGATGAGCGCGACAGCGGCGACGAACGGCCACAACGGTCCGCGCCACAGCGAGTCGTACGGGAACGCGGTGAACCACGTCGACACGGCGGCGGCCGCGGCGACCGCCAGCGGCGGCAGGCGCCAGGAGAGCGCGAACGCCGCGACACCGATCGGCCACGCGAGCAGCACGCCGAACACCGCGAGGTTCAGCAACTGCGGCATCGCCGCGAAGTTGTCGAGCATCGGCGCCAGGAAGGCGTGATAGGTGTTCGGGTAGAAGTAGTCCAGCTTGCCCGGCAGGTTCGCCGTCGGGGCGAGCGAGGACGGCAGCGAGCTGTGGTGCTCGGAGATCCACCGGATCGCGTTGCCGTGGAACGGCGCGTCCCAGTCCTGGTTGATCGTGTCGAGCCGGTAGCCGATGCCCCGCCAGTACGTCACAGCGCCGACGGCCATGCCGAGCACCACGCCGCCGGCGATGAGCAGGTGCTCACCGACCGTGCGCTTCGGAGCCTCCTCGGCGTTGACGTCGCCGGCCACGACCTTGCGCCGCACCAGCCACGTGATCACGCCGACGACGACGGCGAGTGCCAGTGTCCACAGCACCACCGAGAGCATCGTCCACGCGATGCCGAGCTTGCCGAGCACGAGGGCGCCCAGCGCCACCGTGCCGAACGTCAGCACCGGGGCGGTGCCCGCGAGCAGCCAGCCCCGCAGTCTGAGCGCGGAGCCCACCAGAAGTCCTGGCAACCAGAACGCCAGGATCACGAAAACGCCCATCAGAAGTCAGTTCCCCGGTCAGCCGGCGACCGCGGCGGACTTCGCCTTGACCTCGGCGACGGCGCGGTGCGACGGCAGGATCCGGCGGCGCTCGTCGTCGGCGTCGAGCTTGCCCGCGATGAGGTCGAGGAACCGGTCGAGCTGGGTCGCGAGCGGCTCACGTGCCGTGACCAGCTCGGGGATCTCGATGACGGTCTGCTGGCGGTAGCCGCGGCCGTCCGGGTCGGAGTCGTGCGAGATGTGCTTGTAGATCGTCACGTCGCGGCGCAGCAGGTCGACCTCGATCGACCGCTCCAGCTCCTGGATCGTCAGCGAGCGGATCTTGCGCTGGCCGATGCGGCTCGCCGAGACGCTCGCGATGCCGCCGGAGGGGAACGTGAGCAGCGTGTCCACCACGTCCTCCGCGCCCGGCACCGACGACGGGTGGAACTGGGCCACACCGGCCGAGACGCCCACGGGGTCGGCACCGCCGAAGCACTGGATCGCCAGGTCGACGTCGTGCACCAGCAGGTCCCACGCCACACCGGTGAGGATGCGCGGCGCGTACGGGGAGTGGCGCTGTGCCGAGACGTACACCGGCTCGGTGACGAGGCCGAGGGCCGTCATCACGGCCGGGTTGTAGCGCTCCAGCAGGCCGCACATGATCGGCAGGCCCTTGGCCTCGGAGAGCTTCAGGACCTCCTCGGTCTGCTCCAGCGAGGCGCAGACCGGCTTCTCGACCAGCAGTGGCTTGTTCTTCTCCAGCACCTGGAGCGCGAGCCCGTGGTGGCTCTCGGTGCTGGACGCGAGGACGACCGCGTCGATGCCGTCGAGGTCGCCCATGTCGGGCGCCCACGTCGTCTCGAACTTCTCGGCGGCGGCCTTGCCGATCTCCTCGCGCGGGTCGACGATCAGCGCGAGCTCGGCCCGTTCGGACTGGGCGGTCACACGGGCGTGCAGCGAGCCCATGTTGCCGACGCCGATGACCGCGATGCGGGGCAGGTTGCTCATGCGCCCAGCACCTCGCGAACCGTCGTGATGATCGTGTCGAGCTCGGCGTCGGTCAGCTTCGGGTGCACCGGCAGCGACAGGGCCTGGCGGGCGACGCGCTCGGCGACGGGAACGTCGGAGATGACGACCTTCGGGTTGTCCCGGTAGCAGTCGTAGTCGAACACCGTCTTCGGGTAGTAGATCCCGTTGCCGATGCCCTTCTCGGTCAGCTTCGCGGCGAACTCGTCGCGGCTGATCGGGGCGTCGTCGGTGATCAGCACCGTGTACTGGTGCCAGACGTGCGTGCGGCCCGGCAGCACCTGCGGCAGCTGGAGGCCCTTGACGCCGGCGAGGCCCTTGTTCAGGGTCTCGGCGTTGGCCTGGCGCGCCTTGGTGATCGTTTCGAGGCTCTCCAGCTGCGGGATGCCGATCGCCGCGTGGATGTCGGTCATGCGGTAGTTGT
The DNA here is from genome assembly GCF_024648825.1 of Lentzea californiensis. GTDB lineage: Bacteria > Actinomycetota > Actinomycetes > Mycobacteriales > Pseudonocardiaceae > Lentzea > Lentzea californiensis. Next base: position 1,111,748 of record NZ_JANBBE010000001.1, on the reverse strand, counting down.
GACCCGCGACCTCGTACTGGTAGCGGGCCCGCATGCCCTGGTTGCGCAGCACGCGCAGCCGGTCCGCGAGGGTGTCGTCCGACGTCGTGATGACGCCGCCCTCGGCGGTGGTGATGTTCTTCGTCGCGTAGAGCGAGAAGCAGCCGAGGCCGAAGCTGCCCGACGGACGGCCCTCGTAGGTGGCGCCGACGGCCTGCGCCGAGTCCTCGACGAGCGCGAGACCGTGCTCCTGCACGACGGGCATGATCTTGCCCATGTCCGCCATCTGCCCGTAGAGGTGCACGGGCATGAGCACCTTGGTGTTCGGGGTGACGGCGTCCTTGATCTTGTCCGCGTCGATGTTGAAGTCGTCCTCGCGGATGTCGGCGAACCGTGCGGTCGCGCCTGCCTCGAGGATGGCGTTCAGGGTCGCCACGAAGGTGAACGGCGAGGTGATGACCTCGTCGCCGGGCTGCAGGTCGAGGACCTGGAGCGACGCCACGAGCGCGGTGGTCCCGTTGTTCACGGCCACGGCGTGCGGAACGCCGGCGACGCCCGCGAAGGCGTCCTCGAATCGCTTGACCATCGGGCCCTGCGCGATGGCCCCGGAACGCAGGACCTGGAGGACCAACTGCTCGGCAGCGGCCACGTCAACAACAGTAATCGGGATCATTCAGCAGTCTCTCGCCTTCGGGGATCTCCACCGGCGCGGCCGGTACAGTGCTCTGGCCTGCACGCGGGGCCCCACGCTACCCGTATGGGCGATCTCGCCTGTCCCCACCTCCTGATCGGACTCCCGTGGCCAACCACATCCATCCCAGTGCCGTCGTCGGTGACGGTGTCGAACTCGGCGACGGCATCACCATCGGTCCCGGGGCCGTCGTGCTCGGCCCGTGCGTCGTCGAGGACGGTGCGTGGATCGGCCCCGGTTGCGTCATCGGCACGCCGCCGGAGATCACCTCCGCCGACCACAACCGGGCGTGGGACGGCGACCTGGCGCACGCGGGTGTGCACATCGGCGCGCGGGTCGTCATCCGCGAACTGAGCACCGTCCACCAGGGCTCGTACCGGGCGACGACCATCGGCGCCGGCTCGTGGCTGCTCAACCGCGTGTACGTGGCGCACGACAGCCTGATCGGCACGGGCGTCACGCTGTCCGCCGGGGTGTCGCTCGGCGGCCACGTGCAGATCGGCGACAAGGTGAACGTCGGCATGAACGCCGCGGTGCACCAGCGCCGCGTCATCGGCGCCGGTGCCATGATCGGCATGGGCACGCCCGTCTCGAAGGACGTGCCCCCGTTCGCCCGCGCCTACGGCAGCCCGATCCGGGTGCACGGCGTCAACTCCGTCGGCATGAGCCGCTCCGGCATCTCCGACGCCGCGATCGAGGCGCTGACCAGCGCCTACGCCGCCGGTCAGGTGCCTTCGGAGATCCCCGCCGAGCTCCAGGTCGCCTTCAAGTGGTGGACCGAGGCCGAGGCCGCGAAGCCCCTCGTCTAGAACCAGCGTTCGAGGACCATCGCGACACCGTCTTCGGAGCTGGGCGCGGTGACCTCGTCGGCGGCGGCGAGAGCGGCCTCGTGCCCGTTCGCCATGGCCACGCCGTGCCCGGCCCACCGGAGCATCTCGACGTCGTTGGGCATGTCGCCGAACGCGATGACGTCCTGCTGGGACACGCCGAACCGCTCGGCCACGTCGGCGAGCCCGCTCGCCTTGGTGACACCGTGCACGGCGAGCTCGACCAGGCCGTTGTTCGTCGAGAAGGTCAGGTCGACCTGGCCGCCGAGCACCTGCTCGATCCCGGTGGCCATCTCACCGCTGGTCATGCCCGTGTGCCTGACCAGCAGCTTGATCGCCGGGTGGCCGAGCGTCTCGCCGCGGGTCACGCCCACGTTCGGGCCCTCCGGCCACGGGTGCGTGTAGCTCAGTTCGGCGACGAACGTGGCGTCGTCCTGCGCGGTGCCGACGCGTTCGACCGCGAACGTGCAGCCGGGCAGGGCGTTGTCGATGGTCGAGACGATGTCGTGCAACTGCACCGGGGAGAGTGTGCGCGCCCAGACGATCTCGTCGCGGCCGACGTCGTAGAGCACCGCGCCGTTCGCGCACACCGCGAGGCCGTCGAGCCCGGCGGCCGCGGCGATCTGCGGCACCCACCGCGGCGGCCTGCCGGTGGCCAGGACGAACGGCACGCCCGCCTCCAGCACGCGGGCGACGACCGAGGCCGTGCGAGGGCTCACGCCTTCGCCGGGAGGTGGGGTGAGCAGGGTTCCGTCGACGTCCGATGCGACCAATCTGGGCTGTTCCACGCCCCCATGGTGCCTGGTCCAAGTTCGTCAGCGGCTGAACAGGTGGTTACCTTGACGATCGTGCGCGCTGGAATCGTGATCCTTCCCGAACACCGGTGGTGGATGGCCGAACCCAAGTGGCGCGCCGCCGAGGAGTACGGCTTCCACCACGCGTGGACCTACGACCACCTCGGCTGGCGCACCCTGGTCGACGGCCCGTGGTTCGGCGCGGTGCCGACACTCACAGCCGCGGCCATGGTCACGTCGCACATCCGGCTCGGCACGTTCGTCGCGAGCCCCAACTTCCGCCACCCCGTGCCGTTCGCACGGGAGCTGCTGACGCTCGACGACGTGTCGGACGGCCGGTTCACGCTCGGCGTCGGCGCAGGTGGGGCGGGATACGACACGACGGTGCTCGGCGACAAGCCGCCGCTGCCGCAGGACCGCACGGCCCGGTTCGCCGAGTTCGTCGAGCTGCTCGACCAGCTGCTGGTGAAGGACCGCACGTCGTGGCAGGGCCGGTTCTACGCGGCGGAGGAGGCCCGCAGCGCACCCGGCTGCGTCCAGCGGCCACGGCTGCCGTTCCTCGTCGCCGCGAACGGCCCGAAGGCGATGCGGATCGCCGCGAAGTTCGGCCAGGCCTGGGTCACCACCGGCCCGCCGACCGAGGACGTCGAGGCGTGGTGGCGCGGCGTGGGCACGCTGGCGGAGCAGTTCAGCGAGACGTTGGCCACAGAGGGCAGGACCACGCGGGTGCACCGCTACCTGAACCTGGACTCCGCTCCGGTGTACTCGCTGTCGAGCGCGCAGTGCTTCCAGGACGCCGTGGGCAGGGCGGCCGCGCTGGGCTTCACCGACGTCGTGGCCCACTGGCCGCGGCACGACGGCGTGTACGCGGGCAGCGAGTCGGTGGTCGAGGAGGTCGCGGCGGACGTTCTGCCGGTTCTCGGGCACTAGCGTGTCGGTCGTGCGACATGTCGTGGTGATCGGTGGCGGAATCGTCGGGCTCGCGGTGGCGAACGAGCTCGCGGCGCGGGGCTCCCGCGTGACGGTGCTGGAGAAGGAACGCGGCTGGGGAGCGCACCAGACCGGCCACAACAGCAACGTCGTGCACGCCGGCCTCTACTACAAGCCGGGCTCGCTCAAGGCGCGGATGTCCGTCGCCGGCAACGCGTCCATGATCGCGTTCGCCCGCGACCACGGCGTCCCGGTCGACGTGTGCGGCAAGCTCGTGGTCGCGACCTCGGAGTCCGAACTCCCCCGCCTGCACGACCTCGCGGCACGCGCGGAGGCCAACGGCGTCCCGGCGAAGCTGATCTCGGCCTCGCAGGCACGCGAGTACGAGCCCGAGGTGTCGTGCGTGGCGGCCTTGCGCGTGGAGAGCACGGCGATCATCGACTACTCCGCCGTGTGCACAGCGCTGGTGGGCCTGCTGTCCGAGCACGACCTGCGCCTGCGCTCCCCCGCGCTCGCGATCCGCCCGGCTTCCTCCGGCGGCGTGGAAGTCGCGACGCCGCAGGGCGTGGTCAAGGCGGACGCGCTGGTGAACTGCGCGGGCCTGCACAGCGACCGCGTGGCACGGCTGGCGGGCCTCACCCCGTCGGCGCGCATCGTGCCGTTCCGCGGCGAGTACTTCGAGCTGCGCCGCACGTCCCTGGTCCGCGGCCTGATCTACCCGGTGCCGGACCCGACGCTGCCGTTCCTCGGCGTGCACCTCACCCGCATGCTCGACGGCAGCGTGCACTGCGGTCCGAACGCCGTCCTGGCGCTGCGCCGCGAGGGCTACCGCTGGCGCGACTTCTCCCTGGCCGACGTGGCCGACGTCGCCCGCTTCCCCGGCACGTGGCGCCTGGCCCGCAAGTACGCCCGCACCGGCGCCGAGGAGGTGCTGCGATCGTTGTCGCGCAAGCGCTTCGCCGCCTCGCTGGCCCGGCTCGTGCCCGCCGTGCGCGAGGACGACCTGGTGCGTTCCGAGGCGGGTGTGCGGGCGCAGGCCATGCTGCCGGACGGCTCGCTGGTGGACGACTTCCTCATCGAGACCGCGGCACGCCAGGTGCACGTGCTGAACGCGCCCTCACCGGCGGCAACCGGTTCGCTGGAGATCGCCAGGCACGTCGCCGACCGCCTGACCGACTCGATCGAGTGACACCAGCCTGAAGATCGACTACTCAGCGATGTGATACTCCCCCGATCGAGCTGGGCGATCAATCGGGGAGGGCTCTGCATGAGCACGATCAGTCATGCCGAGTACCTGGCTATGAAACGGTTCCCGGCTCTGGACGGCATGCGGGCGATCGCCGCCGTGATCGTCGTGATCTTCCACTTCGCCGGACCGAAGTGGCATTGGATCAACGGCTGGATCGGCGTCCACCTGTTCTTCGTGCTGTCCGGCTTCCTCATCACCACGCTCGCCCTGCGCGAGGAGAGCCGCGACGGAAAGCTGTCGATCCGCGACTTCTACGTGCGGCGAGCGTTCCGGATCCTGCCGGTGTACTACGTCGTGCTGCTGATCGTCGTCACGTTCGTGTGGTTGCGCGGTGAGTACTACGGCTACAAGTTGCCGGAGCAGCTGCCTTACTACTTGACCTTCACCAACGAGTGGGCGCCGCCCGGCCGGCTCTTCGGCCAGTCGTGGACGCTCGGCGTCGAGCAGAAGTTCTACCTCGTGTGGCCCGCGCTGATGTTCACCGTGGGTGCGTTCACGCTGAAACGCCGACTGCCTATGACGATCGGGATCATGGCGCTCGCCGCGGCCGGCCACTTCTCGGGCATCTCCGGACTCACGTCGGCCGCCTACGCGATGATCCTCATGGGCTGCGCGGTCGCCCTGGTGATGCACAGCCCCAGGGCGTTCAAAGTCATGCGGCCGTTCACCCACCCGCTCGCCGCGGTGCCGGTGCTCGTGGCCGCGGTCATGATCCAGACGAATGTGACCGAGATCGACGCCTGGTTCGGCGGCGTGAGCGGCGGGCTGATCCCCGTGATGTTCTACGGCATCGCGATCTCACTGCTCGTGACGTCGACGCTGGGCCGCGGACCGGTGCAGTGGTTGCTGTCGGTGCGGCCAATGGCGTTCGTGGGCGAGCGGTCGTACTCGCTCTACCTGATCCAGGAGATCGCCTGCTTCGTGGTGATCTACTCGATTCCGAGGTTCAGCACGCCGAGGCTGGCGACGGCACTCCTGGTCACGCTGGTGGCACTGGCCATGGCCGACCTGCTCTACCGGTGGGTGGAGCTGCCGATGATCGACCGTGGCCGCGTGCTGATCAAGAAGCTGCAGGCGCGCAAGGCCGCTCCGGCTGCCGAGACGCGGCAGCCGGAGCTGGCCTCTACCTCGGCTTGAGCACTTCCAGGCCGCCCATGAACGGACGCATCGCCTGCGGGACCACCACGGAGCCGTCGGCCTGCTGGTGGTTCTCCAGAATGGCGACGATCCACCGGGTGGTCGCCAGCGTGCCGTTGAGCGTGGCGGCGATCTGCGACTTGCCGTTCTCGTCGCGGTAGCGGACGTTCAGGCGCCGTGCCTGGAAGGTCGTGCAGTTCGACGTCGACGTCAGCTCGCGGTACTTCTGCTGCGTCGGCACCCAGGCCTCGCAGTCGAACTTGCGGTGCGCCGACGTGCCGAGGTCGCCCGTCGCCGTGTCGATGACGCGGTAGGGCACCTCGATCTTGGCGAGCATCTCCTCTTCCCAGCCGAGCAGCCGGGCGTGCTCCGCCTCGGCGTCCTCGGGCTTGACGTAGGAGAACATCTCGACCTTGTTGAACTGGTGCACGCGGATGATGCCGCGGGTGTCCTTGCCGTACGAGCCGGCCTCGCGGCGGTAGCACGACGACCAGCCCGCGTAGCGGCGTTCGCCGTCGAGGATCTCGTCGGCGTGGTAGCCGGCGAGCGGCACCTCCGACGTGCCGACGAGGTACAGGTCGTCGGCCGGGAGGTGGTAGATCTCGCTCGAGTGCGCACCCAGGAAGCCGGTGCCCGCCATGATCTCCGGCCGCACCAGCGTGGGCGTGATCATGAGCTCGAAGCCGTTGGCCATGGCCTGCGCCGCCGCCATGTTGAGCAGCGCGATCTCGAGCTGCGCGCCTACGCCCTTGAGGAAGTAGAACCGCGAGCCGCCGACCTTGGCGCCGCGCTCCATGTCGATCGCGCCGAGTCTCGTGCCCAGGTCGAGGTGGTCGACCGGCTCGAAGTCGAACACGCGCGGCTCACCGACGGTCTTGACGACCACGAAGTCGTCCTCGCCGCCGACCGGTGCGTCCGGGTGCACCAGGTTCGGGATCTTGGCGAGGAGCTCGTTGACCTCGGCGCCGGTGGCGTGCTGCTCGACCTCGGCGGCCTTGACCTCGGCGGCCAAGTCCTTCGCCTTGGCCAGCAGCGAGGCGCGCTCGTCGCCCTTGGCCTTGCCGACCTCCTTGCCGAGCACCTTCTGCTCGGCGCGCAGGGTGTCCGCGCGGGAGATGGCGGACCGCCGGCGCTCGTCCGCGGACAGCAGGCTGTCGACGACGCCTTCGTCCTCGCCACGGGCACGCTGCGACGCGCGCACGATCTCCGGGTTCTCGCGCAACACCTTGAGGTCAATCACCCTGCGAAGGGTAGTCCCCGCCCGATCCGCACTTCATCCGGATATCGAGGTCAGCGAGGCAGGCGCGCACAAAGGGACCCGGCGCCCATGAGCACCGGGTCCCTTTGCACAGCGGGTACTAGATGATCGCGACGGCCACCACGAGGCCCAGCGCCACGTGCGCGGCGGCCACGACGACGGAGGCAGGGGCGAAGCGGTCCGACTCGATCAGCGAGCCGATGTCCAGACGGGTCACCCACTCCAGCAACCGGACGGCCGCCACCTGCACGACGATGCCGAGAAGGCCGTAGATCAGCGACGAGAGCAGGCCCTCGTCGAGCTTGCCCGCCGAACTGTAGATGGCGACGACGACGATCAGCGCCATCGAGACGAGGCCGGAGGCGGTGACGATCACGGCGTTCGGCGCGCCGTTGCGGACCAGGATCGACAGCTTGCCCGGCGTCGTCCAGTCGATCGCGTAGAAGCCGAACACCATGAGGACCAGACCGACGACGGCGTACAGCGCGATCGCGCCGATGCCCCGGCCGATGGCCGAGCCGAAGCCGGGGTCCAACGCGAGCGTCGTGTAGTCCATTACCTGTTCCCTTTCGGAGTCTTACTCAACAATTCGATGCGGCACGAACGCCGCGCCGTCGTCGGTCACCAGACCGACCGTTTCCCGGATGCCGAGGCCTGCCGACGTGTCGCCGACGACCCAGGCACCCAACGCGGGGCGGTAGCCGTCGAACTCCGGAAGCGGATCGAACAGCTGGTACACGAAGCCTTCTTTGCCGTACACGCCGCCGGTCTGCGTCTCGTAGCCCGGGGCGACGATCTGGATGTTCGAGCCCTCGCGGCCCAGCAGCGGCTTGCGCACGTACTCGGTCAGCATGCCGGGGTCGTTCAGGTACGCGGGGAGCAGGTTGGGGTGACCGGGGTACATCTCCCACAGGACCGCGAGCAGCGCCTTGTTGGAGAGCAGCATCTTCCACAGCGGCTCGACCCACAGCGTGCCGGGCAGCGACTCCACGGCGTGGCGGCCGAACTGCTCCTCGACCACCCACTCCCACGGGTAGAGCTTGAAGACCGTGCCCATCGGGGACTCTTCGAGGTCGACGAACCGGCCCAGCAGCGTGTCCCAGCCGACCTCCTCGATCGCGAGGCCCACGGTGTTCAGGCCTGCTTCGGCGGCGGTCTCCTGCAGGCAGGCGATCGTGAGGTGGTCCTCGCCGGACGGGTCGGCGCCCGACCAGGTGAAGTGCAGTTCGCTGGAGGGCAGCTTGGCGCCGATCTCCGTCCACCGCTCGACCAGGCGCTCGTGCAGCGAGTTCCACTGGTCGCCGTCCGGGAAGACGTCTTCCTTCCAGTACCACTGGATGTAGGCGGCTTCCAGCAGCGACGTGGGGGTGTCGGCGTTGTACTCGAGCAGCTTCGCGGGACCCGAACCGTCGTAGCGCAGGTCGAAGCGCCCGTAGACGTGCGGGTCGCGGCGGCGCCACGACTCGGCGATGTGCGGCCACACCCACTCGGGGATGCCGAAGTCGCGGTACCGCTCGGTGAGCACCACGTTGTCGACGGCGTCGAGGCACATGGAGTGGAGCAGTTCGACATCGGCTTCGAGCGAGAGGACTTCGCTCATCTCGAACACGTAGTGCACGGACTCGTCCCAGTACGGACGGTCGGCGCCGTTCGTGTACTTCGCGGGTGAGCCGAACACCAACCCCTGGTCCGAGACCGTCCGCTGCCAGTTCGGCCGCGGCTGGGAGGTTTCACGACGCAAGTGTGCTCAGCCTCCGGTGCTCTTCGAACCGCTGCTGACGCCGAAGCCGCCGCGCTGGACGGACGTGCCCGACTTCGTCGTGACGTTCGCGCCCTTGGGGACCGTGTAGCTGCCGCCGACGGCCTTCTGGCCGACTGAGCCCGTGCCGCCGTAGTTGTAGCGGTACGACGTGCCACCGATGTAGATGAAGCCACCGCTGCTGTACCCACCGTGACTGCGGTAGTACGACTCGTCGCAGTAGTCGTCGTCGACGATCACGTTGTTCGAGTCGGTGCACTGCGCGGTGACGTTCTTCGGACTGGCGGCCGCGTACCAGATCGCGACCAGCGCGATCACGCCGACGGTGACTCCACCGCCGATGAGCAGGCGTTTGCGCGTCTTGCGCTTCTTCTCGAACGCGGCGGACTCGGCGGCGAACCGCTCCTGCTGCGCCTTCAGCGCGGCGGCACGAGCGCGTTGCTCGGCGACCGTGGCCTGGCGCGGCTTGGTCACGCCGGCCTGTTGCTGGCGCACCTTGCCCTTCGCGGACGGCTGGTTCGGGCCGGCCTGCTGCGGCGCAGGCTGGTACTGCGGCAGCTGCTGTGGCTGGCCGGGCTGTTGCGGCTGGCCGGGCTGTCCCGACGGCGACCCAGGCTGGGGCGTCGGCTGGCCAGGTCCTGGCAGGTTGTTGTCAGTCATCACCACTCCCGCGGGCAAGGTACCTAGCGAGACAGCTGAAACACGGCCAATTGAGTGACGAGTGTCCTAATAGCAACACTCGACCCAACCCGGCGCACAGCCGTCTCACACGGCACGGGCATCATGGATGAGATGTCTCCGAGCGCCGGTTGGTTGAGTCGATCCGGTCACATCCGCGACACGCGGCTTGTGATGGCCGGTGCCTTCGTGGGCGCTTTTGGCCTGCTGATGCTCTCCGCGTTCACGTCTGTGCTGGCAGGAGGCCCGCTCACCACCAAACGCGAGCTCGTCAACGCCGCGTACCAGGCCGCCGTGGGCGAGTGCCTCAACTGGGAGAAGGCCGACCTGTCGGACGCGCAGAAGGTCGACTGCTCGGCCGCGCACAAGTTCGAGGTCACCGGTACGGCCGACATCACCGCCGCGTACCCGAAGGAAGCGCCGTTCCCGAACGCCGAGGCGTGGGCGAAGATCGCGCAGGAGAACTGCGCCCAGGCGTCGACCACCTACATGGGCGGCAAGCTCGACCCGAAGGGCAAGTACGGCGTCAGCACCCTGAACCCGGACGAAGGCCGCTGGTCGAGCGGCTATCGCCAGCTCAGGTGCGGTCTGCAGGTCACCGCCCCGTCCGGTGCCGCCCTGCCGTCGTTCGGCAGCGCGAAGACCCAGGACCAGTCCGCCGTCTACGACCCCGGCGTCTGCGTGGCGCTGGCCGAGAACAACACGGTGGGTGACCCGATCGAGTGCGCCAAGCCGCACGCGTTCGAGATCGTCGGCGTCGTGCAGCACCCCGAAGGCCCGTTCGTGGCGCTCGAGGCGCAGGACTCGGCGATGTCCGAGAAGTGCGCGGCCATCGCCGCCGAGTACACCGGCGGCGCCGACCTGAAGGCCAAGAACCTGCTGGTCACGTGGGACACGCGCGCCGAGGAGAGCTGGGCCGTCGGCTCCCGCAAGGCCAACTGCAAGATCGGCGCGGTCCCCCAGGGCAACAACCTGGTGGCGTGGGAGGGCAGCGTCCGCAACCCCAACGGCGCGCCGCTGACCACCGCGAACCCGCCGCAGACGACGTCGGTCAGGGCCCAGGACGAGCCCACCGGCGCCCCGCTGCACTCCGAGTCGGGCAAGCAGCCGTCGGAGTCCGGCAAGCCGTCGGACTCGGACAAGCCCGACAAGCCCTCCTCCAGCCCGCCTCCGTCGAGCACCGAGAACCGATGACCGTCGAGATGACCAGGGCTCGTTTCGACGAGCTGGTCGAAGAGGCACTGGACCTCGTCCCGCCCGACTTCATGCACGCGATGAACAACGTCGTGGTGCTGGTCGAGGACCGCAACCCCGAGGAACCCTCGCTGCTCGGGCTCTACCAGGGCATCGCGCTGACGGAGCGCAACTCCGACTACGGGGGCACGCTGCCCGACCACATCTTCATCTACCGCGAGGCGATCCTCGACATCTGCCACACCGAGGAGGACGTGGTGGAGGAGGTCATCATCACCGTGGTGCACGAGATCGCGCACCACTTCGGGGTGGACGACGCGAGGCTGCACGAACTGGGCTGGGGCTGAGCGGCCTCCCCCGCACGGGGGACCCCGTTCAGGTCTGGCCGAGCGCGCGCTCGATCGCCCGGCGAGCCCTGCCGGGCGCCGCCTGGTCGTGCTGGAGCTGCATGGCCGCGTTCAGCGCCAGGCCGGCGGCGAGGATCTCGAACAGCGCTTGGTCGACGTCGAAGCTCCCCGGCAGTTCGCCGCCCTCCACCGCCGCGACCAGGTCCGCCCGCAGCTGTCCCTGCCAGCGCGACCACACCTCGGCCACCGCGTCGCGCACCGCGCCGGGACGGCCGTCGTACTCGCTGAGCGCCGCGGTCATCAGGCAGCCGCCGGGCAGCAGCGGTTCGGCCAGGTAACCCACGGAGTTGTCGCACACCACGCGCAGGCGGCGCAGACCGGGCGGCGAGGTCAGCGCGGGTTCGACCACGCGGTGCCAGAAGTCGACGAACGCCTTGTCGAGGGTGGAGATCTGCAGGGTCTCCTTGGTGCCGAAGTGCTTGTGCACCCCGGACTTGCTCATCTCCAGCTCCTCGGCCAGGCGGCCGATCGTGATGCCGTCGAGCCCTTCCTCGGAGGCGATCTCGGCGGCGCGCCCGAGGATCCGGCCTCGGGTGAGGAGCGCCTCGGCGGCGGAGCGACGCGGTGACATGGACCAATCTTAGCGTACGTGCGTTCTCTATTGATTTAGTGAACGCGCGTACGCTAAATTCCGCTCATGCGAGTGAGACGACTGGGTTGGGCCGGGGTCGAGATCGAGGCGCGGGGCGAACGGCTGGTGATCGACTACGTGGAGGACATGTCGCCGCTGTTCACGGGCTGGCGGCCCGGCATCGGGCTCGCGCGGCCGGGCGGAGAGGTGAGCGCCGCGCTGGTCACGCACCTGCACCGGGACCACACCGACGCGACGGCGCTGGCGGAGGTGCTCACGCCGGGAGCACCGGTCCTCCGCCCGGCGCGCGGGTACGGGGACGACGTCGACAACGTGGCGACGTTGCTGAGCGAGCGCGAGCTGGTCGAGCACGACCTGGCCGCGCAGGTGGTGGACACCTGGGACGTGCGCGACATCGGGCCGTTCAAGGTCACGGCCGTGCCGTCGATCGACGGGCTGGGCGATCCGCAGCTGAACTGGGTGGTGGAGGCGGACGGGCAGCGCGTCTTCCACGGCGGCGACACGATGTTCCACGGCTGGTGGTGGCTGGTGGCACGCCGCTTCAACCCGTTCGACGTGGCGTTCCTGCCCGCGAACGGCGCGGTGGTCGACGCGCCGCACCTGCAGCCGCCGAGCCCCGTGGCCGCGGCGATGGACCCGCTGCAAGCCGCGGCGGCGGCGAAGATCCTCGGTGCCTGGCACGCCGTGCCGATCCACTACGAGATGGACCAGCCGGTGAAGCTGCCCGGCTACGTCGAGGTCGCCGATCCGGAGAAGGAGTTCCGGGAGCACGCCGGACCGCGCGCCCAGGTGCTGAAGGTCGGCGAGTGGCTCGACCTCGCCGCGTAAGACCGAGCTAGATCTCGACGCCGGCCCAGGACCGGCACACCCAGCTGTCGCCCTCGGACTCCAGCACCACCACGCCGGTGTTCGGCAGCAGGTTCTCGGCCAGTTCCACCGGCACGTTGGACGCGAGGGCCAGCGCGCCCATCCTCCCGGCGCCGCCGTGCGTCACGACCATGACGGTGCCGTCGGCCCGAATGGTCGAGATGGCGCCGAGGAACCGGTCCAGCACCTGCTGCCCGGTCTCGCCGCCGCCGGGGAACGGCACGTCCAGCGCGCCCTCGGCCCACTGGATCACGGTGTCGAGGTAGGTCTTGTAGGCCTCGGTGTCGTTGCGGCCCTCGAGCGAGCCGACCTGGATCTCCTCGATGCCCTGCAGGACCTGGACGGGCAGGCCGAAGCGTTCGGCGGTCGGGGCGGCGGTCTGCTGGGCGCGCAGGCCGATGCTCGCGTAGACGGCGGTGATGTTCTCGCCGGCGAGGGCGTCGGCCAGTTCTCGGGCCTGCTTGAGGCCCAAGTCGGTGAGCGGGGGGCCTGGCATGGCCGTGTCCAGCCTGCGTTCGATGTTCGATGCCGTCTCACCGTGCCTGACCAGCAGCAACCTCACCCGCGCTCGCCCTTTCTGACAGCATCGACCCAGGAGGCGGCTGCGGCGAACTCGGCGTTGTGAGCCTCTGCGGGCTCGTGGTCGGCCTTCGGGAAGGACCCGAGGAACCGGATCTCGCGCGAGTGTCGGTGCAGCGCGGCCAGCGCGTCACCGATCCTCGGCTCTGCGATGTGCCCCTCGACGTCGATGTAGAAGCGGTACGTCCCCAGTTTGCCCTTCTGGGGGCGCGATTCGAGGCCGGTGAGATTGATGCCACGCAACGCCAGTTCGGTGAGCAGCTCGGACAGCACGCCGACGCGGTTCGGGGTGGTCACGACGACGCTCGTGCGGTCTGCGCCGGTCGGCTCAGGCAGCTGACCCGGACGGCGCAGCAGCAGGAACCTCGTGCGCGCGTCGGGCACGTCCAGGACGTCGGTGGCGTACTCGTCCAACTCGTAGTGGTGGACGGCGACGGGGGCGGAGACGGCCGCGTCGAACTCGCCGCGCTCGACGGCTGCGGCGGCGGCCGCGGTCGACGACGTGGCGATGGAGGTGGCGCCGGGCAGCGTGGCGGCGATCCACTCGCGGACCTGGGCCAGCGCGTGCGGGTGCGAGGCGACGGTGCGGATCTCGGTGGTGCCCGGCCGGACCAGCACGCTGAACCGGACGTCCAGCACCGTCTCGGCCACGGCGATGACCGGCTCGTCGCGCACCAAGACGTCGAGCGTCACGGGCACGGCGCCTTCGACTGAGTTCTCGATCGGCACGCACGCGAAGTCGGCCGAACCGTCGCGCACGGCGGCGACGGCGAGCGGGATCGTCTCGTGCGGAACGAGTTCACCCTCGAACCGCATGGCGGCCTGCTCGGTGAAGGTCCCCTGTGGTCCGAAGTACGCAATGCGAGGCACCGAGTCAGCGTAGTGCGGCCGACGAGGCGCGAATCACGCCTGTGTCGGTGGCCAATCCTGGGTTCCGCCGGGACCGTTCGAACTGGAATGCTTGGGGCGTGCCCGCTCTAGCGCCTGAACTCGTGTTGTGCGCGGTCGACGAACCCATGGCGAACGCCTGGCTCGCCGTCGCGGACGGCCGCGCCGGGGTGCGGGTGCACCGCGGGTCCGTTCTGGACATCCACGCGCAGGCCATCGTCAGCCCGGCGAACTCGCAGGGCTGGATGCGCGGCGGCATCGACGCCGTCTACGCCACGGCCTTCCCCCAGGTCGAGACCAACGTCCGCAGCGCCGTTCTGGCGTTGCACGGCGGTGAGCTCCCGGTGGGCGAGGCGCAGATCGTCGCGACCGGCGAGACCGAACCGGCGTGGCTCATCAGCGCCCCGACGATGCGCCGGCCCGGTGAACGGCTGCCGGTCGACACCGTCCACCCGTATCTCGCCGCACGGGCCGTCCTGATGCTCTGGCTCACCGGCCGCCTTGAGGACGGCACGCTCGTGCGCGACACCGTCCACACCATCGCGATGCCGGGACTCGGCACCGGGGTCGGAGGCGTCACACCGTCCACGTGCGCCCATCAGGTAGCCGCCGCGTGGGACGAGGCGTTCAACCCGCTGCACGTCTGACTTGTCCACACCCCTTGTGCACAACCCTGTGGACAGAGCTGTGGATGCTTGTGGACTACTGCCGTGGCGCGACCCATCGTTCCAGGTCGAGCTCGTCCGTGATGGGGATGCCGAACTCACCGACCGCGGGGATCTCGGGCTTGAGCTTGCGCGCTTCACGGACCGCGTCCGGTCTGAGCCCCACGAGCTTGAACCCGCGGCGCTGGTAGAAGCGGACCGCGTCGAGGTTGTCGTTGGTGGTCGTCAGGCGCACCCGGTTGCATCCGAGCGTGCGCGCCTGACGGACTGTGGCGTCGACCAGCGCGGTGCCGACGCCACGGCCTCGCCGAAGCGCGTCGATCGTGACGATCTCCAGCTGGTGGTTCGCCACCGCGTAGGTCAGCAGACCCAGCACCTGGCCCTGCTTCTCCACGAGGAAGCCCGGCAGACTCGCCGGGAAGAACACCTCGCCGTGCGCGACGGAGGTGTGCGCTCCCCATAGCTCGAGAACCAGTCGGGCGACAACTATGCGATCTGCTTCCTCGACCGGTCGTACCGAGCCTTCTGCCATGACAAGAACTGTGCCAATTCGAGTCACACTCAGGAACAGCCATTCGACGTACGGTGGATTCGTGCCAGTGCGCGTTCTGTTGATAGATGATCATGAAGTGGTGCGCAGAGGACTGCGCGAAATGCTCGACGACGAGGAGGACATCTCGGTCGTCGCCGAGGCCGGTTCCGTCGACGAGGCGGTGACGCGGGCTCGGAAGACCCCGGCCGACGTGGCGGTGGTCGACGTCCAGCTGCCGGACGGCAGCGGGGTCGATTTGTGCCGGTCGTTGCGGGA
The DNA here is from genome assembly GCF_024648825.1 of Lentzea californiensis. GTDB lineage: Bacteria > Actinomycetota > Actinomycetes > Mycobacteriales > Pseudonocardiaceae > Lentzea > Lentzea californiensis. The sequence goes on along the minus strand of NZ_JANBBE010000001.1, from coordinate 1,096,446 downwards.
CCTTGGCATTCGTTGCCTCGTGCTGACCGCGTTCGACGACGAAGAAGCGCTCGTCGGCGCGATCATGGCCGGGGCGTCGGGGTATCTGCTCAAGCAGGTTCGGGGTCAGGACGTCGTCACGGCCGTGCGCGAGGTCGCAGCTGGACGGTCCCTTCTGGATCCCGCGACCACAAGCCGAGTACTCGAACGGATGCGCAATCCAGCCCCGGTCGGCCTCACCGACCAGGAACAGCGCGTGCTCGAACTCATCGGCGAGGGCCTCACCAACCGCCAAATCGGTGAACGGCTCTTCCTCGCGGAGAAGACCGTCAAGAACTACGTGACGTCCGTTCTCTCCAAACTCGGCATGGAACGGCGGACGCAGGCCGCCGCCTGGGTGGCTAAACGGGGACGGACCAGGTGAGCGTCGTCCCGTTCGGCGAACTCACCACGCGGAAGTCCCCGCTCGCGGACTTCGCCCGTTCGGCGAGGTGCCGCAGCCCGCGCTGAGTCACGCCGGACGGGATGCCGCACCCGTTGTCCGCGACGCGCAGCAGCAGGTGCTTCTCATCGCGCCGTACGTCGATCTGGACGTTCGTCGCGCCTGAGTGCCGTACGACGTTCGACAACGCCTCACGCAACGCCGCCCGCGCGTCGTCGGCGTGCTTGCGCGGCACGTTCGCCAGGTCGCCGGCCACGTGCAGGCGCGGTGCGAAGCCGAGCAGTTCGCCGGCCGTGCGGACCTCGGCCTTGATCGAGTCGTGCAGGTCGGCGGAGTCGGCCGGGTCGGTGTTGCGCAGCTTGCGGACGGTCGCGCGGACCTCGGCGATCGTCTCGTCGACCAGGTCGACGGCCTCCTCGATGCGGGCGCGCTGACCCGCGTCGAGCTTCTTGCCGAGACGGCGTTGCAGAAGGCTGATCTGCACGCCGGCGCCGTAGAGCCGTTGGATGATCACGTCGTGCAGGTCGCGGGCGATGCGTTCGCGCTCCTCGTAGACCGCGACGCGCTGCCGTGCCGTGAAGCCCTCGGACAGCACGACCGCAAGGCCCGCCTGTGCCGCGAACGCCGTCAGGACGTCCACCGTCTCCTGTGTGAACGGCGGTTTGTCCCTGCGGCGGTAGACCGCCAGAGCGCCGATCTTGCGGTCCGAGGTGCCGAACGGCGCCACCGCGAACGGCCCGTAGACGCGCAACGGATGTGGCACGTACGGGGCCGTGCGCGGGTCGTTCGTGACGTCGTCGGCCATCACCGGCACGCCCGTGCGCGCGGCCTTGGCGGCGGCACTGCGCGGGCTCAGCGTCGCGACGATCGGCTCGCCGCTGGACGCCTCCACCGTCAGCGTGCCGTCGTCGTCCTCGGTGGCGAGCATGGCCAGGCCGAGGTCGGCGTCCGCGATCTCCGCGGCCGCCTCCACCACGAGCCGCAGCACGTTCTCCGGGTCTTCCAGCGCCGCCGACGTGATCTCGGTGGACGCGACGAGCACGCGCCGCGCCAGAGAGGGGTCCATGGTCCTCAACGGTATGCGGCGGTGCCGAGGTCCAGCACCAGGTCCGCCCTCGCCGCCTCGTCCGGGCGGTGCGTGATGTGCAGAATCGTCCTGCCGTCCTGCCTGAGCTGCTCCAGGAGCCTGCGCGCGGTCGGCTCGTCCAGGTGCGCGGTGGGCTCGTCGAGCAGCACCACGTCGGCGTCGTGCAGCAACGCCCGCGCCAGCGCCAGCCGTTGCGCCTCACCGCCCGACACCTGGTCCGGCCTGATCACCGTGTCGAGCCGGTCGGTCCACTCCGGCAGGCACGCCTTGCGCAGGGCCTCGCGCAGCGCCTCGTCGTCGTGCTGACCCGACATCCGCAGGTTCTCCCTCACGGTCGTGCTGACCAGCATCGGCTCCTGCGGGCACCAGGTGGCGCGCGGCAGTTCGACGATCCCCCGCTCCGGCTGCAGGAAGCCCAGGAGCAGCGCGAACAGCGTCGACTTGCCGCTGCCGGACGGTCCCACGATCGCGACGTGCGTGCCGGGTTCGACGTCGAGGTGGAGGTCCCGCAGCGTCGGCTCGGTCGCACCGGGCCAGCGGACGTCGACGTTCTCCAGCCGGATCCGCTTGCCGCGCGGCTGTTCTGGCCGTTCCGGCGCGTCGAACTGCAGCCGCGCGCTCGCTTCCCGCAACGCCCTGCGCTGCTGGGCGGCGAGTGGCAACGCGGCCAGCGGTTCGGCGAGCGCGAGCGGCACCAGACCCAGCACCGGGTTGCCGGTCGTGGCGCAGATCAGGGCCGCCGCACCGGTCGCGAGCAGGACGATCGCCGTGGCCGCGCCCGTGCCGAACGCCTGCCGGCGGGTCTGGCCCGCGAGCTCGACGTCCTCGGCGTGCAGCTGGGCCAGCAGGCGGTGGTGGGCGTCGTGCGCGATGAGGTCCGGTGCGGCGACGAGGGCGTTGATCGTGTCGCGGGCGACCTTGCGGCGGCCCCTGGCGAGCTTCGTGCTGGCTCGGCGTTCCATCCACACGGCGACGGCAGGTGCCGCCAGGCCGGCGGCGAGCAGCAGACCGCCCAGCGTCAGCGCGGCGGCCGGGTCGATGAACGCGAACAGGACCGTGGTCGCGACACCCGCGCCGATGGCCACGACCGGAGGCAGCAGCACGCGCGGCACGAGGTCCCTCACGGTGTCCGTGTCCTCGACGAGCCGTTGCAGGCCATCACGCCGTTGGGTCCGCACGAGCCGCAACCAGAGTTCAGCGCGGAGCTTGTTGGCGAGACGGAACGTCTCGTCGTGGGTGACGAGGCGCTCGACGTACCGCAGCACGCCCTTGCTCAGCGCGAACGTCCGCACGCCCACGACCAGCACCGACAGCGTCAGGATCGGCGGCATCTCGGCCGCTCGGGCGATCAGGTGGGCGGCCAGGGCGGTCAGCGCGATGCCCGCGACGGCCGCGAGGACGCCCAGCCCGGCGCCCTTCCACGGGATCGGCAGGCGCTTCGGGCGTTCCGCCTGCGTCTCCTCGGTGACGACCCTGGCGAACGTCTCGTCCTCGGTCGCCTCCTTCTCGCGGTGCGAGGCGAGGACGACGGCCGCCGTGTCGCTAGCTCTCTTGATCGCTTTGTCGACTTTGCGACTTGTCACCGGGTCGAGGTGCGCGGTCGGTTCGTCGAGAAGCAGCACCGTCGCGCCGTGACGAACCCTAAGCAGGGCGCGCGCGACTGCGACGCGTTGGCGTTCACCGGTCGAGAGGTCCGTGATCTGACGGTCGAGCAGATGCACGGCCGCGACCTCGTCCGCGACCTGCTCGACGTCGTCGGCGCCGGGAACCGTGAGCTCCAGCTCGGCGCGGGGCGTGGCGGCGGCGAACGCGGGCTTCTGCGGCACGTACGCGATGTCGCCGGCCACGAACGCGGTGCCGTCCGTCGGCTCCACAAAGCCCAGCAGCACCTGGAACGTCGTCGACTTCCCGGCACCGCTCGCGCCCTCGAGTCGATATATCTCCCCTGGCCTGACGTCGAAGCTGACGCCGTCCGGCGCAAACCCCCCGCGCCTCAGCACGCGGAGTCCTCTCACCCGGACGAGTGGTTGATGAGGGGAGCTTTCATAAACCTCAGGTTTATGAAAGCTCCCCTCATCAACCACGACTTCGGATACGCGGCGGACCGCTTCCAGACCGTCCTCGCTGGCGTGGTGGGCGGCACCGGCCGCGCGCAACGGCAGGTAGCACTCGGGCGCCAGGATCAGCACGACCAGCGCCGTCATCAGCGTCATGTCGCCGTGCACGAGCCGGATGCCGACACCGACCGCGATCAACGCGACCGAAAGCGACGCGGCGATCTCCAGCACCAACGCGCTCAGGAACGCGATCCTGAGCGTGCCCATCGTGGCCTTGCGGTGCTGTTCGCCGATCTGCCGGACCGCACCGGCCTGCTGCTCGGCCCGCCCGAAGACGGTCAGCACCGGGAGGGCGCGGAGCAGTTCGAGGAGCTGAGCCGACAGCAGTTCGGTGACGTCGGCGGCCTTGCGGACGCGCTTCTCGGTGTACCAGCCGATCAACGCGGCGAAGACCGGGATCAGCGGCACGGTGACGGCGATCAGCACGGCCGACGGCCAGTCGGTGAAGAGGATCCACGCACCGGCCAGCGGCGGCACGATCACGGCCGTGACCAGCGCGGGCAGGTAGCGGGTGAAGTAGGCGTCGAGCGCGTCGAGGCCCTTGGTCGCGAGCACCGACAGCTCGGCCGTGCCGCGGTCGGCGATCCAGCCGGGACCGCGTTCGAACGACTTGGCCAGCAACTGGGTGCGCAGTTCCTCCTTCGCGCCGGCGGCGGCACGGGCGGCGGCGCTTTCCGTCGCCCACGACAGACCGGCCCGCGCCAGGATCGCCACGGCCAGCAGCGGAAGGCCTTCGCGGGTCGTGATCACCGACGCCAGCGCGACGGCCTGGGCGACGAGCGCCAGGGCGTTGAGGAACGCCAGCGCGCCCACCCCGACGAGGGCGCGCCTGGCGTTCCTGGAGAGCTGGGGCAGAGCTCCCAGCGGGCCTCGCTTCATCAGTGCGCTGGTCTCCATCTATCCGGCTGGGATGTGCTTGACACCGATGCGCTTGCGGAACACCCAGTAGGTCCAGCCCTGGTAGACGAGCACCGCGGGCGTGCCGAAGCCGGCGACCCACGTGATCACCTGCAACGTGTACGGGCTCGACGCGCTGTTGGCGACCGTGAGCGACCACGCGTCGTTCAACGTCGACGGCAGGACGTTCGGGTAGAGCGAGCCGAACAGGATCGCGACGCTCGCCGCGATCGCGAGGCCCATCAACGCGAACGACTGGCCCTCGCGGTTCACGGTCAACCGCCACATCGCGGCGACGAGGATCAGCGCGACCACGCCCGCCCAGAGCCCGGCGACGATCGCGAGCAGCGCGACCAACGGCAGGAGTGCGACGGGCGCGAGCATGACCGCGACGCGGCGGGCACGTTCGCGGATCTCGCCCTCGGTCTTGAGCGCCGTGAACACCGCGCCGTGCACCAGTGCGTACCCCGCGAAGGCGAGCGCGCCGATGATCGTGTCGAGCCGGATGGCCGCGAAGGGCGACCCCACCCGGTCGCCGTTCGCGTCGATCGGCAGGCCCAGGACCGTCGTCGAGATCAGCAGGCCGACGCAGAGCGTGGCGATCCACGAGCCGGCGACGATCGTGAAGTCCCAGGCCCTTCGCCAGCGCGGGTTGTCGACCTTGCCGCGGTAGTCGAACGCCACTCCACGGCCGATCAGGGCGATCAGGAACAAAGTCAGCGGCAGGTACACGGCGCTCAAGAGCGCCGCGTACCAGCCGGGGAAGGCCGCGAACGTGGCACCGATCGCGACGATGAGCCACACCTCGTTGCCGTCCCAGACCGGCCCGATGGTGTTGATCATGACTCGGCGTTCGGCGTTGTCGCGGCCCAGGACGGGCAGCAGCATGCCGACACCGAAGTCGAAACCTTCGAGGAACAGATAGCCGAGCCACAGCACGGCGATCAGCACGAACCAGAGCGTTTCCACGTCGCCTCTCCCCTAGTACGCGAACGCCAGGGCGCCGTCGTCGGTCTTCTGGGGCAGCACGCCCGGAATCCCGCCTCTGACGTACTTGCGGATCAGGTAGAACTCCACGACCGCCAGCACGCTGTAGACCGTGGTGAGCGCGATGAGCGAGGTCAGGATCTCGCCGGGTGTGCTGTTCGAGACCGCCTGCGCGGTGAACATCCAGACCCCGTCGATCCCCGTCGGGTTCGGCACCACCACGAACGGCTGCCGCCCCATCTCCGTGAAGATCCAGCCCGCGCTGTTGGCCAGGAAGGGCGTCGCGATGCCGGCGAGGCCGAGAACCGGGAACCACCATCCGGCGGGCGTCCGGTTCCTGCGGGTCAACCAGAGCATGAAGACACCGAGACCGGCCGAGATGCCGCCGAACCCGATCATCAACCGGAAACCCCAGTACGTCACGGGAAGCGCGGGCACGTAGTCGATCGGCTTGCCGCTGAGCTCGCCCAGCCGCTCGTCGACCGGGTAGAACTCGCCGTACTTCTCCTGGTACATCGGGACGAGGTCCTGGATGCCCTTGACCTCGCTGCTGAAGTCGTTGTGCGCCAGGAAACTCAGCAGTGCGGGCACCGTGATGCTCTTGACGTTCTCGCAGTCGGGCCTGGTGACGTCGCCGATCGCGAAGATGCTGAAGCTCGCGGGCTGTTCGGTGTGGCACAAGGCTTCCGCGGCGGCCATCTTCATCGGCTGCTGCTCGAACATCAGCTTGCCCTGCAGGTCACCGGTGATCGCCAGCGCGCTGAACGCGACGACGCCGACCCAGGTGCCGAGCTTGAGCGAGCTGCGCCAGACCCGTTCCTCCTCCGACTTGCGGTGCAGGTGCCAGGCGGCGATGCCCACGAGGAACGCGGCGGACACCGCGAACGCGCCCGCGATGGTGTGCGGGAAGGCGGCGAGCGTCGTGTTGTTCGTCAGCACGGCCCAGATCGAGGTGAGGCGCGGACGGCCCTCGTGCATCTCGATGCCGACCGGGTGCTGCATCCACGAGTTGGCGGCGAGGATGAAGTACGCGCTGGCCATCGTGGCGAGCGAGAACGCCCAGGCGCAGGCGAGGTGGACCTTCTTCGGCAGCTTGTCCCAGCCGAAGATCCACAGACCGAGGAAGGTCGACTCGACGAAGAAGGCGACGATCCCCTCCATCGCGAGCGGAGCGCCGAACACGTCACCGACGAACCGCGAGTAGGCGCTCCAGGCCATGCCGAACTGGAACTCCTGCACGATGCCCGTCACGACGCCCATGGCGAAGTTGATCAGGAGGAGCTTCCCCCAGAACTTCGTCATCTTGTAGTAGCGCTCGTTGCCCGTGCGCACCCACGCGGTCTGCATCCCCGCGACGAGCAGGGAAAGGCCGATCGTCAGCGGCACCATCAGAAAGTGGTAGACGGTGGTGATGCCGAACTGCCACCGCGCGAGTTCGAGTACTTCCACGTCTTCGAGCGTAGGTGTGGATCATGGCTGCCATCAGGTACGACGGTCCCGTCCATGGTCGGGACCTAGGTCCCGTGCGCGAGGTCACGCCTTGTGGGTGACATGCGTCGGATACGATGTATGTGCCAGAGGGGAGTAGTTCCCACCGGAGTTCGCGGCCGGTGGCGTGGAGATCGACATACTGGTCCGCCTTCGAGTGGATCCGGTCCCACACCCGATGAACTTGTCGGGCGAACGAGACCTCCGGCCAGGTTGCAGCATGCCTGGTCGGGGTCTGTCGCGCCTCCGTCCGGGTACGTACTCGGACGTGGAGGACCTCGTGGCCACATCATTGCTCGCGTTCATCACCGCCTTCGCGGTGGTGTTCCTCGTCGAGCTCCCGGACAAGACGATGGTCGCCACCCTCGTGCTGACCACTCGTTACCGCGCCTGGCCGGTGTTCGTCGGCGTCGTCGCCGCGTTCGCCGTGCAGAGCGTGGTGGCCGTCGCGTTCGGTTCCGCCATCACCCTGCTCCCCGACCGCGTGGTCGCCGGAGTGGTCGCCCTGCTGTTCGGCGTGGGCGCGTTCATGCTGCTCAAGGAGGGTTTCTCGCGTGACGACGACTCTGCCGACGAGGCGGGGACACGTGCCACCGTGCCGTTCTGGCGTGCGGCGCTGACGTCGTTCGGCGTGCTGTTCGCGGCCGAGTGGGGTGACGCCTCGCAGCTCGCGACCGCCGGCATCACCGCCAGGTACGGCGCGCCGCTGGCCGTCGGTCTCGGCGCCTGGCTCGCACTCGTCGCCGTGGCCGGGCTGGCCGTCCTGGTGGGACGCAAGCTCGCCGGGCGGTTGCCGACGCACTGGATCCAGCGGGTGGCCGGGGTGGTCTTCGCGGTGTTCGCCGTGGTCGCGTTGACGCAGGTGTTCTAGGGCCTCACCAGACCGGACGGAGGCCCGGCTGGTCCTCGCCGTGGACGTGCCGCAGGTACGCGGCGAGGCCCTGCCGGATGGTGGCGAGCGTGTCCTCGCCGATCGCCTCGGCCATCTCGCCTTCGAGGTCGGACCACAGGTTGTCCGCGAACTTCAGGTAGTCACGGCCCTTCGTGGTCAGCGTGACGTACTGGGCGCGCTTGTCCGTCGGGTGCGGCTCCCGCAGGACGTAACCCCACTCGTCGAGCTCGTTGACGATCTTCGCGGCGGCCTGCTTCGTGACGCCGAGGTGCTGTCCGATGTCGACGGTGGTGGCGCGCTTCTCCTTGAGGAACCGGAAGACGTAGCCGTGCGCGGGCCTGAGCGGTTCGAGGCCGATCTGCCGGAGCCGGTCGTGGAACTGGTCGCCCATGGCGCGGTACGTCATCGCCAGCAGCATCGGCACCGGATCCATCGTGGACTTCCCTTGTGGGGTAGACAACCTGGTTGACCTTATTCTAAGGTTAGACAACTTGGTTGACTACTTTGGAGGTTGTCTTGCTGGTGACCGGAGATTCCGCGGAGCTGTTCGAGTTCGGCGGGTTCGAGTTCAGGCCGCTGGCCGTGCCGTCGCGCGGCAGTGCGGAGATCGCGCTGTGGACCGTCGACGTGCCGGAAGGGGGCGACGGGACGCCTCACCGCGCGTCGAAGGAGGAGGTGTTCTACGTGCTGTCCGGATCGGTGACGATCCAGGGGCAGACCGCCGGCGTCGGCGACGCGATCGTGGTGCCGCCGAACACCGAGCTGTCGCTGACCGGCGGGCCGGCGCGGGTGCTGGTGGCCACGTCGGTGGGCATCCAGGGCACGCTGGCGGACGGGCGGACGATCACGCCGCCCTGGTCCGTCTAGCTCGCGCTGGTTCGCGCTGGCTCCCGCTAGTTCGCCGGCGAGCCTTCTTCGCGGGGAGGCGCGCCAGCGGTGTCCGGTACCTCTTCGCGCAGGTCGTGGGCGATCTTCTTGGCCTCGTCGATGAGGTGCTGGGTCTCGTCGAGGCGGCTCTCGTCCGGCGGGGTGGTGAGGAGGCTTTCGCCCGACGCGGCAGGGCGGCCTTCGCCCGAGGCGACGGGGCGGTCCCCGTCCGAGGCCGCAAGGCCGTCGCCGTCCGACGCGGCGAGATGGTCCTCGCCGGACGCGGCGGGGCGCTCTTCGTCAGGTGCGATGAGGCGGTGTTCTTCCGGTGCGGTCACGCCTCTGGGATGGCCGGATCCGGCGGTCGTGAAACTCCGGCCATCAGGCCGCGGACGTGAGCGGCGAGGCGTTCGGCGATCTCCAGGTCCCACTCGTCGCCGGCCGCCGGCTGCGGGGTCTCGCCCGCGACGACGCGTTCGCCGAGCAGGCGGCGCTCGGCCGGCGTGAAGTCGGTGACGGCTCGCCGGAGCAGGGGCAGGGCGTCGTCGAACGCCTCGCCGCGCAGGCCGCTGAGCCACTCGTCGATGAGGCCGAAAAGGCGCGGGTCGGCTGCCAGGAGGGTGGCCGAACCGCGCAGGAAGCCCGCGACGAACGCGGTGGCGACCGAGCGGTGCAGGCGGGCGGCCACGTCGTCGCTGGTCAGTTCGCCCGCTTCCCAGAGCAGGCGGGTGGCCCTGCCCGTCGGCAGGCCGTGGGCTTCCGCCTTGACGAGGGCGCGCAGGGCTCGCCACCAGGTCTTCTGGTGGTCTTCGTCGGCTGCCAGGCGGGTGGCCTCGTGGGCGCCGTCCACCACCTGCAGGGCGTGTTCCGCCGTTTCGTCGTCGACGTTGCGGCAGGCGATCGGGAGGCCCACGGCTCCTCGGGTGAGCAGGCCGTGCAGGGCCACGCGCAGCAGTTCCGGATCGGTGCCCCGGACCGAGCCGTAGCGGACCGTCCTGGCCAGGTCCGGGAGGGCGGCCAACAGTTCGAGGGCGTCGGTGGCCATCGCGGCGCACCGGTCCAGGGCGTTGCGGGCCTCGGCGACGGCCGCGGGGAGCTCGCAGCCCACGGACTTGGTGAGGGCCGCGGCGGCGTCGGCCACCCGCGTGGCGTCCTTGGCGGCCTGGACGAGGACGGTCTCGGCTGCCGTGTGGACGGTGGTGCCGTGACGGGCGGCCACGGCCACGGACACCGCGAAGACCGGGTCCCAGCGGAGCTGCCACACCTCGGCGAAGGTGCCGAGGGAGTTGGAGCGGTCCGGCCTGCCCCACGGCACGCCCAGGACGTCCAGGCGCTGCAGGAGTTTCGAGCGTTCGCGGTCGGTGTCCTTGCGCAGGTCCAGCTTGAGCTGCTTGGGCTGGACGTCCGCGGGAAGGCGGAGTTTGCGTTGCAGGCGCTGGAGGTCCGCGGCCAGCGGTGAACGCGGGACGGCGTCGCCCACCTCGCCCAGGCGTTCGCCGACGACGAGTTTGCGGTGGACCAGCCGGAGGTGGATCTCCTCGCCTCCGCAGAGGACGGCGAGTGCTGCCTCGTTGACCTCGCTCAGGCCTGCGCTGGGGCGTTCCCGCAGTGCGGCAAGGGTTTCCGCGAGCCGGACGGCTTCCACCGCGCTCGCCGTCGACGCCGGCAGGTCTTCTTCCCGGAGCACGGCGGCGGCTTTGGCGAACCAGCGCGGGACCACGTCGGCCTGGTGCTGCCAGAGGTGCGCGTACCAGCCCGGGGAGTCGATGCCGGCGCCGTAGCCCGATTCGGCGGCCAGCTGACCGTGGCTCCACGGGACCCAGGTGCCGGAGATCTTGCGGCGGCGCAGGCCTTTGAGCAACGCGGTGTCGGCGGCGACGGTCGGTGTGGCGAGCAACGCCGGGACGTGCCAGGCGCCACAGACCACGACTATCGGGCCGTCGGTCTCCTTGCGCGCCTTGCGGATCGTCTGGCGCATGAACGCTTCTCGGCGCAGCGTGCGTTCGCCGACTTCGCCTTCGAACTCCGCGCGCACGGCGACCATGGCCTTGGCGATGGCGCCCGCGAGGTCGAGCGGGTCCGACGCGCTGTGCTCGACCACGTCCTCCCACCAGCGTTCCGGGTCGTCGAAGCCCGCGGCCTCGGCGAGCAGGCCGATCGGGTCGACGGTGCCGCTCGGGCCGTCGTCGCCGATCGACGCCGCGGCCGGCAGGTCGAAGAAGCGTGCTGTGGTGCCGTTCTCGCTCGCGTACTTGAGCGCCTGCCACTCCGGCGAGAACTCCGCGAACGGCCAGAACGCCGCGCTCTCGGGTTCGGTCTCGTCGTGCAGCAGGATCGCGACGGGCGGCGTCAGGGCGTGGACGTGCTCGAGGAGCGGGTCCGCCTCCGGTGGTCCCTCGATCAGGATGAGCGCAGGGCTCGTCTGCTCCAGCGCCCGCTTGACCATCCGGGCCGAGCCGGGACCGTGGTGCCGGATGCCGAGGAGGACCGGCTCAGTCACCGCTGGCGTCCAGGCAGGCCCGGTAGAGGTCACGCCACTCGGCTCGCTCCTTCAGCACCGTCTCCAGGTACTCCTGCCAGACCGTCGCGTCCGACACCCGGTCCTTGATCACGGACCCGATGAGGCCGCTCGCGAGCTCGTCCGCGCCCAGCGTGCCGTCGCCGAAGTGGCCGGCGAGCGCCATGCCGTTCGCGATGACCGAGATCGCCTCGGCGGTGGACAGGCTGCCGCTCGGCTTCTTCAGCTGCGTGCGACCGTCCACCGTGGAGCCGTTGCGCAGCTCGCGGAAGATCCGCACGACGCGGCGCACCTCGTCGAGCGCGGGCGGTTCGGCGGGCAGCTGGAGCGCCTTGCCGAGCTGCTGGGCCCTGGTGATGACGATCTCGACCTCGGCGTCCTCGGTCGCGGGCGGCGGCAGCACGACGGTGTTGAAGCGCCGGGCGAGCGCCGACGACATCTGGTTGACGCCGCGGTCGCGGTCGTTGGCCGTCGCGATGACAGTGAAGCCGGGGACTGCCTGGATCTGCGAGTTCAACTCCGGCACCGGCAGCGACTTCTCGCTGAGGACGGTGATGAACGAGTCCTGCACCTCGGACGGCATGCGGGTGAGCTCTTCGACCCGGACGACCGACCCCTGCTGCATGCCCTTCATGACCGGGCTCGGCACGAGGGCGTTCTCGCTGGGACCTTCGGCAATGAGGCGGGCGTAGTTCCAGCCGTAGCGGACCTGGTCCTCGCTCGTGCCGGCCGTCCCCTGGACGACCAGCGTCGAGTCGCCGCTGACCGCGGCCGCGAGGTGCTCGGACAGCCACGACTTGGCCGTGCCCGGCACGCCGACGAGCAGCAGCGCCCGGTCCGTGACGAGGGTGCCCACCGCGACCTCGACGAGCCGGCGCGAGCCCACGTACTTCGGCGAGATCACGGTGCCGTCGGCGAGCGTGCCGCCCAGGACGTAGGTGACCACGGCCCGCGGGGACAGCCGCCAGTTGGGCGGCCGCTGCCGGTCGTCCTGGGCAGCGACGGCCTCGAGCTCGGCGGCGTACTGCTGTTCGGCCGTCGGCCTGAGCACGGCGGTCACTGGGCCTCCTGGGGCGGTGCTGGAACGAACGATTCGCGCAGGCGGATGCGGAGCCGGAGGACCTCCAGTTCCAGGGAGTTCTCCGGCCAGCGACGGGTCAGAGCCTCCCAGCCGGCACCGAGCAGGTCGGCGTCACCCCGCGCGAGCAGCACGGCCGGCGGACGCCCGGACCGCCAGCGCGGGTCGGGCAGGGCGGCGTAGCGGTGCAGGAGTGCCCGGGTCGTCTCCGGCGACCACGGAGCGGGCAGCTGGGCGCAGGCGTGGTCGAGCAGGTCGTAGTGCCAGCCCTTCGACACCGCCACGACCGCCTGCTCAGCGACCTCGGCGGGCAACGCGGCCAGCATCTCCAGCTGCTCCATGCCGGTCAGCGTCTCGGCGGCGGCAACGGCCCACGGACGCGGGTCCTTCGCCGCGGCGAGCTGGTCGGCGACACCCCTGAGCAGCGCGCCGGCCCACGGCCCCCGCCGCAGGATGCCGGCGGCCTTGGCGTCGTCGGCCTTGAGCGTCGCGGTCCAGTACGACGGCGGAACACTCGCGGCCGCGGCCCGGATGCGGCCGGCCACGCCCTTCTCGGAACCGTCACGCATGAGGTCGCGCAACTCGGCCGCGTCGGGCTGCCCGGTCCAGAGCTCGTCGGGCCGCACGTCGAGCCCGTCCGCGGTGAGGCGCAGGCCGTGACGCAGGCGGTGGGCCGCACGAGCGGCGAGGCGCGTGCGCCCCAGGTTGCGCAGGAGGCGGAGGGCCTCGTCGTGGACGCCCGCCGCCTTGTCGTCGAGGGCGGCTTCGAGGAGTGCCTCGTCCTGCGGGCCCAGACCGGTCTCGAGGGCGCTGATCAGCACCTGGCGGTCGGCCGAGCGGCGGGACTCCACGAACTCCCGCGCGATGAACGCGCCGACCTGGGCCGGATCCGTCTTGCGCTTGCGGCGCAGCGCGCGAACCCGTTGCGCGCTGGGCAGGTCGAGGACCTCCTCGAGCGGGACCTCGTCCACCAGCGGCGCGGCGCCGCTCGCCCAGGACCAGCCGGGACGGGTGTTCGCGAGCCAGCGGCCCCTCGTGCCGAGGACCTCGACCACCGCGGACCGCAGCCCCGGACGGGCCGTGCCGAGGGCGAGCAAGGCCGGGAGCATGCGGTGCTCGGCCACGACGCCGTTGGCCTTGGCGAGAGCGCACCACTCGGTGAGCAGGACCTCGTCGTCGAGGCTCATGATCGCTTCCAGGACCGCTCTGGCGGCCGGCCTGGGGAGGGCGGCGGACTCGGGCGGGGCGAGCGGCAGCGGCTCGGCGGTGGCCTCCTGCGGGAGGGTGGCGCCGAACGCGGCCACGCCGAGGGCGGCGCAGTCGGACAGCAGGGCCGTCGGGTCGCCGCCGCCTCTCGTGGTGCCGATGAGGAGGTCCTGGACGGTCTTGGACCACTCGTCCTTCACACCGCCTCCCCGGAGCCGCTGGGGTGGCCGGCCGCGGTGAAGCGGAGGCGGGCTGAGGCGGGGAGGACGCGGGCCGCCGGTGCGGCCGGGGTGCGGCCGCGGCGGGCCGACTCGCCTGGGGTGACATGAAGCGCGGCGCGGTGAGGGCGGGGCGATAGCGCGGCCGTGCAGCGCTGCGGGTGGACTGACTCGGCCGAGCGGTGGTGCGAAAGGCCCGGCTCGGCTGGCTCCACGCAGGCGCAGACCGATGGCACAGCCGCGATGCGGTGGAAGCGGGCCGGTGGCACGGTCGCGATGCGGGCGAGGGCGGTCGGGCGGCGCGCGGCTGTGACGGGTGGGATGGTCATGCGACCACCTCCAGGGTGCCGTTCAACGACACCGCTCCCAGCCGGAGTGCGTGGCCGTCCCACAGGCCCCAGGCGTCGAACGGGAGGCCGCCGGTGAGCGCCAGGGCCATGTCGAGGCCCGTGTCGTCGCGGACGGGCAGGCCGTGGCCGGAGGTGTCGGCCAGCGTGGGGCCGTGCAGCCGGACCGAGGTGCAGCCGAGCGGGAAGAGGCGTTGCCACGGGTCTGCGGTCAGCATCGGTTCCAGGGCGGCGAGGGACGCTCGCCACGACGGCGGGGCGGGGACCGGGTCCGGGGTGCGGGAGCCCTCCAGTTCGCCCAGGGCCACCCTGTCCGAAGCCGGGTAGGGGTGGACCAGGGCCGAGGACTCCAGGCCGTGTGGGAGCAGCGGAACGGGGGCTCCCACGGCGGAGTGGCGGATCGCCACCACCCAGCGGGACGTCTGGCGGCCCCAGCACCACTGGCGGACGGTGCGGACCCGGCCGTCGTCGGTCTCCAGGCGCAGCAGGGCCACCCAGCGGTCGGAGATGCCCGGCGAGGCCTTCACCGCCTCCTCGGGGACCGTGACGCCCAGGCGGGTGCGCGGCTGCACGAAGCACAGCAGGTGCAGGCCGCCGAGGCGGTCGGCCACGTCGGCGGTCCAGCGGGGGCCCGCGCGCGACACGATCTCCTGGATCTCGGCCACCGCGGAGGCCACGCCGGGGACCTGCGCGTCGATCATGCGGGCGGTGAACGCCTGCCACCACGAGGCGGGGCGGCCCGGCAGGGAGGCGATGCCGGCGGACGCCACGTCCAGGAGCCAGTCGCGCAGGCCGTCGATGCCCGCGGACATGGCTGCGGCGCGGTTCGCCGCCGTCTTCTCGCGGGAGCGCACCCTGCGCGCGACGGCCTCGGGTGAGGAGTCGAGTTCGCGGGTGGCGCGGCGGGCGGTCCACTCCTCCACCCACTCGGGCGGGTGGGCGTCCGGGATGTCGAGCTCCTGCAGGCTCACGGCGTGCTTGCAGGGGAACTTGCGGGACGGGCACGTGCACTTGGCCGAGCCCGCGGCCAGGTCGACGCACACGCGGTACGGCATCGAGCCGGAGCCCGTGTAGAGGCCCCACAGCACCGGCAGGGCCTTGCCCAGGCCCTGCCAGCGCATCGGAACGGCTCTTGTCCTCACGAGACCAAACTAGCGAGGACCTCCGACAGAAAATCAGGCCGGACCGCGACGGGCCCACGTCCACGCGTACGCCGGGTCCTCGGAGGCCTCCGCCGCCTCGCCCAGTTCCAGGGGGCGGAAGGTGTCCACCATGACCGCGGTCTCGTCGAAGTAGTCGACGCCCAGGGACGCCTCCACGGCACCGGGCTGCGGGCCGTGCGTGCAGCCGGACGGGTGCAGCGACAGCGAGCCGATGCCGATGCCCGAGCCCTTGCGCGCCTCGTAGTTGCCGCCGACGTAGAACATCAGCTCGTCCGAGTCGACGTTCGCGTGGTTGTACGGCACGGGCACGGACAGCGGGTGGTAGTCGACCTTGCGCGGCACGAACGAGCACACGACGAAGTTCGGGCCCTCGAACGTCTGGTGCACGGGCGGCGGCTGGTGCACGCGGCCGGTGATCGGCTCGAAGTCGCGGATGTTGAACGCCCACGGGTACAGGTGCCCGTCCCAGCCGACGACGTCGAACGGGTGGTTCGCGTAGGTGAAACGCGTGAGGCCCGCACGGTGCCGCACGAGCACGTCGACGTCCTCACCTTCGACCACCAACGGCTCCTCGGGCCCCCGGATGTCGCGCTCGCAGTACGGCGAGTGCTCCAGGAACTGGCCGGCCTTGGACAGGTAGCGCTTGGGAGGCCCGACGTGCCCGGTCGCCTCCAGCACGAGCAACGACATCGGCGAGGACGGCACGACCCGGTAGGTGCACGAGGTCGGGATCACGACGTAGTCGCCGTCGCCGACCTCCAGCGCCCCGTAGATCGTCTCGATGACGCCCGAACCGGCCTGCACGTACAGCAGCTCGTCGCCGAAGGCGTTGCGGTACAACGGGGACGGGGCGTTGGCCACCACGAAACCGATGGTCACGTCCGGGTTCGAGAACAGCTTGCGCCGCCCGGTCACGGCGTCGACCTCGTCGGAAGCCCAGGTCAGGTCGGTCGTCTTGAAGTGCCGCGGCTTCAGCGGCAGGTTCGGGGAAGCGGTGCCGCGCTCGTCCTTCACCGTCTCCGCGTTGACGATCGCGGTGGGCAGGTACCGGTGGTACAGCAGTGCCGAATCCGCCGAGAACCCCTCGACTCCCATGAGCTCTTCCGCGTAGAGGCCACCGTCCGGTTTGCGGAACTGGGTGTGGCGCTTTCGGGGGATCTCTCCCACCTGGCGGTAGTAAGCCATGAGTGCTCTCCGGGTCCTTCCGATGCGTTCGATTATCGGACATCTTTGTTCAGTTGGCGGTACACGGCTAGCGTGTCAGCCGTGTCAAGCGCTGTCGAACTCCGTGCGCCCGGTCCGCGCGGTACTCCGCCCCTGCTCGCGAGGCTTGTGGACGATGCCGCGCTGTTCCCTCCGGGGAGCGCGTCGATGCCCGACGCGGTGCGCGGTCACCTCGACGGACGAGTCGGCGAGTGGGCCGGCGTCATGGGCCTCTTCCTCTGTCCTGCCTCCCGTCTCGCCGAGCTGATCACCGAACTGATCAAGGTCAAGCCGGCCAAACCGATAGCACTGAGCCTCGTGATCGACACCGGCCTCGGCGGCGTGCCGAAGGCCGTGTCGATCGTCGAGAGCCGCAGTGAGCTCCTCGCTCTGCGCATGGTCGAGATGCCCGCACCGTCCGATGTGGACGAGGTGTGGCTCGAGCGCGTGTCGGAGTTCGTCCCCGAGGACGTCATCCGCGTCGTCGAACCCCGCCGCGGCGGTGCCGAGTGGCTCGACGGCGTCCGCCGGGTCATCGAGCACGGCAGCTGGCCCAAGCTGCGCTGCGGAGGGCTCTCCCAGGAGAACTTCCCGAGCGTCGAAGAGGTCGGTGACTTCCTGAGCGTCGTCAGCGGCGGCGGCGTCGCCTTCAAGGCGACGGCGGGCCTGCACAAGGCCGTCCGCCACACCGACGAGCAGGGCTTCACCCACCACGGCTTCCTGAACCTCCTCGTGGCCACCGCGCGGTCCCTCAGCGGCCGCGACGTCCGCGAGGCGCTCGCGAGCACCGACGCCGAGGCTCTCACCGCCGAGGCCAAGGCGCTCAGCGACCAGGCCGCGCACGCCGTGCGAGGCGTGTTCGCGAGCTACGGTTCGTGCTCGCTCTCCGAACCCGTCACCGACCTCGAGGGGCTGGGCCTGCTGTGAGCTGGATCAGCGACCCGAACTTCACCGAGGACCAGCCGTTCGGACCGCAGACGCTCCCGTACGGCGTCGTCGACGGGGGCGTGGCCGTCCGCGTCGGCGACCGAGCGTTGCTCCTCAAGAGCCTCGCCCTGGGCAAGTGCAGCGAGTACGTCCAAGAGGACTCGCTGGACCCGCTGTTGAGGGCCGGACGCCCGATCTGGAGCGTGCTGCGCGCGAAGCTCAGGGAGATCGTCCGGTCGAGTTCGGCTCCCAAGGGCGCGGAGCTCGTCGGGATCGAGACCGCGAAGCTGCCGTTCACGGTCGGCGACTACGTGGACTTCTACAGCTCCCGGCACCACGCGGAGAACGTCGGGAAGATGTTCCGCCCCGACGGCGACGCGCTCACGCCGAACTGGACGCACCTCCCGATCGGCTACCACGGCCGCGCGGGCACGGTGTACGTCTCCGGCACGGAGATCGTCCGCCCGAACGGCCAGAAGCGCGGCAGCGACGGCCCGAAGTTCGGTCCCTCCGAGCGCCTCGACATCGAGGCCGAGGTCGGCTTCGTCTGCGGCGGTCCGCAGGCGGCCAACGTGTCCACCAGCAGGGCCGCCGAGCACGTCTTCGGCGTCGCGCTGGTCAACGACTGGTCTGCGCGCGACATCCAGGCCTGGGAGTACCAGCCGCTCGGCCCGTTCCTGGCCAAGTCGTTCGCCACGTCGATCGGCGCGTGGATCACGCCGCTGGAGGCGTTCTCAGTTGCACGCGTCCCGACGCCGCCGCTGCCGAACAAGCTGCACGACTACCTGACGTGCGACCAGCCCTGGGGCCTGGACATCACCATCACCGTGGAGCTGAACGACACGATCGTCGCGCGGCCTCCGTTCCGGGAGATGTCGTGGTCATTTGTGCAACAGCTGGCGCACATGACGGTGAACGGGGCTACGGTGCGCCCAGGTGATCTGTTCGCCTCCGGCACGGTCTCCGGACCGGAGAAGGACGAGCGCGGCTCGTTCCTCGAACTCAGCTGGGGCGGCAAGGAACCGTTCAAGCTCGACGACGGCTCCACGAGGTCCTTCCTGGAGGACGGCGACACGGTCAAGCTGACCGCGACGGCCCCCGGGGAAGGTGGCTCGGTGGTCGGACTCGCCGAGGTGGTGGGAACAGTTCGGAGTGCGTGATGGTCGGAGCGACGAAGGAGAGCTCGCTGACCCTGGAAAGGGGTCTGGCGCTGCTCCAGGCGGTCGCTGAGGCGGAGTCCGAGGCACCGTCGATCTCGGAGCTCGCCAACGCCATCGGCGCGTCCAGAGCGGCCGTTTACCGGCTTCTCGTGCCCCTGCAGGCGCGCGGTCTCGTGCGCCGGGAGGGCTCGAAGGTCAGGCTCGGCCTGGGCGTGCTGCGCCTCGCCTCCAACGTCCTCCCCCAGCTGCGCATGGCGGCCAACCCGGCGCTGCGCGAGCTCGCCGAGAAGGTGGGCGCCACCGCACACCTCACGGTCGCGGACGGCACCGAGGCTCAGGCCGTCGCCGTCGTCGAACCGTCGTGGACCGCTTTCCACGTGGCGTACCGGGTGGGTTCCCGCCACCCGGTGCACCGCGGGGCGGCCGGCAAGGCCATCTCCCATCCGGGCGAGCCCTGGGTCGTCTCGGCCGGTGAGCTGCAGCCGAACGCGTACGGCGTCGCGGCGCCTGTGCGCGGCGTGCCCGGCCTCAGGGCGTCCGTGGGTGTCGTGGCGCTGGAGAAGCTCGACGCGGACGTCATCGGCCCTCACGTCGTGCGTGCGGCCGAAGAAGTGGCGGCCGCGCTCAAATGACCGAAGAGCGGCTACGGCGCTGGCGGTTGCTCCTGGGCCCGAGCGCGGAAGACGTGTCCGAGCTCGGCGAGGACGACCAACGGCGTGATGGCGCGCTCACGGGTCTGTACGGCGGCGGCGGTGATCGCGGTGCCGGTCTCGGCGCCAGCTCTCCGCAGCTGCACCGCTGGCTCGGCGACGTCCGCAAGTACTTCCCCACCTCCGTCGTGCAGGTGATGCAACGGGACGCGGTCGAGAAGCTGGGGCTCAAGCAGCTGCTGCTCGAACCCGAACTGCTGCAGTCGGTCGAGCCGGACGTGAACCTCGTCAGCACCCTGCTGCAACTCTCGCGCGCCATCCCCGCCCGCACCCGCGACACCGCGAAAGCCGTGGTGCGGAAGGTGGTCGAGGACATCGAGAAGCGCCTGACGGACCGGCTGGTCGAGGCCGTCCGCGGCGCGGTCGACAGGTCGCGGCGCACGAGGAGGCCGCAGCTGCAGGACGTCGACTGGGCGACGACGATCAAGGCGAACCTCAAGAACTACCAGCCGCAGCACAAGACCGTGATCGTCGAGGACCTCATCGGGCACCGCAGGCGCAGCCGGACCGCGGCGATGCGGGACGTGATCCTGCTGGTCGACCAGTCGGGCTCGATGGCGGAGTCCCTGGTGCACGCGGCGGTCCTGGGTTCGGCGCTCGCGAGCATCCGGTCGATCTCGACGAAGCTCGTCGTGTTCGACACCGAGGTCGCCGACCTGACCGACCAGCTCAGCGACCCGGTGGACCTGCTGTTCAGCGCACAACTGGGCGGCGGCACGGACATCAACCGCGCGGTCGCGTACGCGCAGACGCAGGTCCGCAGGCCGGTCGACACGGTCGTCGTGATCATCAGCGATCTGTACGAGGGCGGCTCGGAGACCGAGCTGCAACGCCGTGTCCGCGAGCTCGTCGCGAGCGGCGTCACGGTCGTGAACCTGTTGGCGCTCAGCGATTCCGGCACGCCCGCCTACGACCACGAGCTGGCCGCGAAGCTGCACGCGCTGGGCGCGCCCGCGTTCGCCTGCACGCCGGACAAGTTCCCCGAACTGCTGGCGGCCGCGCTGCGCAAGGACGACCTCACGCAGTGGGCCGAGGCCGAAGGCATCGCTACCGGTCGATGACCCGTCCTCGGGTGAGGAACGCGAGCCCGCGCGTCATGGCGACGACTCGTCCGCGCTCGTCCGGACCGGCGATCCACATCCGCCCGGTGTGCCGCACGAGAACCCGGGCCCGTTCGGGGAGTTCGGGGAGCCGCAGGTGCTTCTCCGAGTCCTCGACCCGCAGGTAGGCCTGCCGCCCGATGCGCCGGCCCGGCACGAAGCTCACCGACACCGGACGCCACGGGAACCGCTCGATCAGCTCGAGGGTGCCGCGGCGGGTGAGGAAGTGCCGCAACCCCGGTGCGGCGAGTTCCAGCACCACGGGCACGGACAGGACGATGAGCCACAGCCAGCCGACGAAGAGCACGACGCCGAGCGCCGCGAGCGCGAAGAAGATGTGGCCGACCGCGCGACGGTCCGCCCGCGCCAGGCAGGTGTCGCTCCAGTTCTCGATGATCATCTCTGCACACGCGCCGGGATCAACCGCGGTACTCCTCGGAACGTGACGAAGGTGTTCCCGGCGGAATCCGGTGGCACGAACCACACACGCCGGTGACGTGCGATCCGTCCGCGAAGGAGAGGACCGACGCTCAAGGTCAGCAACAGGGGCGGCGACGACAACACGACCAGACGCCCTCCTTCCCACTTCACATGGGCGAAATGCCACGGTTCGCCTTCCGGTAAACGCACCGGACGCTTACGTGTCACCCACCAGAGCACGGCCGCGGCGAAGAAGAGCAGCACCAGCGCCACCGGTGAGGACCAAGACCACACCAGTACCAGCACGAACTGGAGCGCGAAGGCCGCGCCCGCGAGCACCGTCCACACCAGGGCACGACGGCTCGCCCGGTCCACGCAGTGCCGGGTCCACCGATCGTCGAGCGCCGTCACCTCGGTGGACGGCTTGTTGGGCACGACCACGCGTCCAAGGTACAGGTGGTGCTTCCCTTGGAGCGCAAAGCTAAGTTAGGCTTGCCTAACCTTCGAGGAGGTGCAGCGGTGACCGACACCCAGATCAAGCGCCCACCGGCGCCGCACGCCGCAGAACGCGCTCGCACGATCGCGGCTCGCCACGGTTCCGCCGCACTGCTTCCTCAGTCCGGATCGCGCACCAGCCCGTTGTTCCACCACGTGCACCCGTGCGGAACGACGATCTTGCTGCTCGCCGACGAACACCCGCTGGTCGGGCAGCTGTGGCAGACCCCGCGGACCGAGGTGACGGCGATGCTGGAGATCGCCGACCAAGCCCCCGTGCAGTTGCGCGAACCCGTGCGCGGCCTGCTGTGGCTGACCGGCTGGGTCTCCGCGCTGGAGGGCGAGGAGGCACGGGAGGAGGTCCTCGCCGTCGCCGACGTGCGCCCGGACCACCGGCTGCTCGACGCGGGCCACGGCGCCTCGGTGCTCAGGCTCACACCCGCGTCGATGGTGATCGCGGACGCCGAGGGCACCTCGTCGATCAGGCCGGAGCAGTTCGCGAGCGCGACGCCGGACCCGTTCTGCCGCAACGAGGACAACTGGCTGAGGCACCTGGAGGCCGCGCACCGCGACGTCGTCGGCCAGCTCGCCCGCCACCTGCCGGAGGAACTGCGGAGCGGCAACGTGCGGCCGCTCGGGCTCGACCGGTTCGGACTGCGGCTGCGGGTCGAGGCGGAGTGCGACGACCACGACGTGCGGATCGCGTTCTCCAAGCCGGTCAGCACGGCCCAGGAACTCGCCGCGGAGCTCCGCCGGTTGATGGGCTGCCCCTTCTTGTCCCAGAGGTGATCCAACGCTGCCGGTAGCGTCTGGCCGGTGACCTTGATCCCCGCCGAAGAGAAGCGCGGTTACCAGCTCGAACTGCTGATCGTCTTCAGCATGACGCTCGGGCTGTCCGGCCTGCGCAGCCTCGTGCGCCTGATCGACAGCCTGTTGCAGCCGACGCCGCTCAACCAGCAGTCCGTCGCGATCAACGTCCCGCAGGCGCGCGCCGACCTGCTGGACCTCGTGGCACAGCTGCTGGGCGTGCTGCAACTCGCCGCGTGGGGCGGCATCGGGCTGTACCTGTTGTGGCGCACCGGGATCAAACTGAAGGTCATCGGGCTCGACGGCACCCGCAAGCGCGCCGACTCGCTGGGCGCGCTGGGTCTCGCCGCGATCATCGGCATCCCCGGACTCGGGTTGTACTTCGCCGCCTGGGCGCTCGGGCTGAACCTCGCCGTCCAGCCGTCCACTCTGGACGACCAGTGGTGGATGAGCGTGGCGCTGGTCCTCGCCGCCGCCGGCAACGCGTGGGCGGAGGAGGTGCTCGTCGTCGGGTATCTGATCACGCGACTGGAGCAGCTGGGCTGGCGCCAGTACACGGCGCTGTTCGCGGCCGCCGTGCTGCGCGGCTCGTACCACCTCTACCAGGGCTTCGGCGGGTTCGTCGGCAACGTGGTCATGAGCCTGGTCTTCGGCTTCTACTGGCAGCGCACGAAGCGGTTGTGGCCGTTGGTGATCGCTCACACGATCCTCGACGTGGTCGCGTTCGTGGGCTACACAATGTTGCGCGGCAAAGTCAGCTGGTTGCCCTAATGATCAGATGGTCGATTCCGATTTCACGCCCCATTCGTTGCGTTTTCGAGCTCACAAGCGGCGATTTGTGCTGTTCAGGGTTACGCTCGATCGGTGACCGCGCACACGATCGCTGAGACCGAAGCACTTCCGGACGCCGCACCCCGGGTGGACAGCGAGGTCGGCCCCTTGCGCACGGTGCTGCTGCACCGGCCGGGCAACGAGCTCAAGAGGCTCACCCCGCGCAACAACGACCAGCTGCTGTTCGACGGCGTGCCGTGGGTCGGCAGGGCCCAGGAGGAGCACGACGCGTTCGCCGCGACGCTGACCTCCAGGGGCGTCGAGGTCCTGCTGCTGGCCGACGTGCTGGTGCAGGCGCT
The DNA here is from genome assembly GCF_024648825.1 of Lentzea californiensis. Classification (GTDB taxonomy): domain Bacteria; phylum Actinomycetota; class Actinomycetes; order Mycobacteriales; family Pseudonocardiaceae; genus Lentzea; species Lentzea californiensis. The sequence continues at coordinate 1,073,208 of NZ_JANBBE010000001.1, read as the reverse complement.
GGAGGACAACCGCGCGCGCATCGCGGGCATCCACAGCGCGGTCAACGAGCGCCGCCTGGGCATCGACCTGGCCGACGCGCTGCGCAGCCACCTCACGTCGCTCGACGCGCCGACGCTCGCGCAGGTGCTGATGACCGGCATGACGTTCGAGGAACTGCCGGCCGCCGAGGGCGCGTCGCTGGTGCGCAAGATGCACCTGCCGATCGACTTCGCCGTCGACCCGCTGCCGAACCTGCTCTTCACCCGCGACTCGTCGGTGTGGGTCGGCGACCGCGTGGCCATCACGTCGCTCGCGCTGCCCGCCCGTGACCGCGAGACGACGCTGACCGACCTGATCTACGCCTACCACCCGCGGTTCCGCCGCACGGGCCGTGCGTACGGCGCGCACTCGGCACCGCTGGAGGGCGGCGACGTGCTGCTGCTGGCCCCTGGTGTGATCGCCATCGGCGTCGGCGAGCGGACCACTCCGGCGGGCGCCGAGTCGTTCGCCCGCTCCGCTCTCGCGGACGGCCTCGCGCACACGGTGCTGGCGGTGCCGATCGCGCAGGAACGGGCCACGATGCACCTCGACACCGTCTGCACGATGGTCGACCGCGACGCCGTGGTGATGTACCCGGCGATCAGCGACGCGCTCACCGCCTTCCCGCTGCGCTCCGACGGCGACGGTGGCGTGCGGGTGGACGGCCCGGTGCCGTTCCTGGAGGCGGCGGCCGAGGCGATGGGCATCGAACGGCTGCGGGTGATCGACACCGGCCTCGACGTCGTCACCGCCGAGCGCGAGCAGTGGGACGACGGCAACAACACCCTCGCCGTGGCTCCCGGTCTCGTCGTGGCGTACGAGCGCAACGTCGAGACGAATGCGCGCCTGGAGGACGCGGGCGTCGAGGTGCTGCGGATCGCCGGTTCGGAGCTGGGCTCCGGCCGCGGTGGTCCCCGCTGCATGTCGTGCCCGATTGACCGCGCGCCATTGGTCTAGCGATGTGGGCCGGGCCACACCATTAGATCCTTAGGAATGCCTAACCTTTGTTTGGATTACCTTTCCAAACAAAGGTTAGCTTTTCCTGGAATGCAAGTAACTACGTTTTGGGTTAACGTACCGCTCATGGCCTCGAACGTGAAGAAGATCCTGTCCGGAAAGTCTGACTTCCACGAGCTGCTGCGGGCTCAGGTCGGCAACGAGTTCTCCGCTTCGCAGCAGTACATCGCGCTCGCCGTGTGGTTCGACAACGAGGACCTGCCGCGCCTCGGTGCGCACTTCTACAAGCAGGCGCTCGAAGAGCGCAACCACGCGATGATGATCGTGCAGTTCCTGATGGACAACGACATCGCGGTCGCGGTTCCCGGCGTCGAGACGCCGATCAACGACTTCAAGTCCCCGCGTGAGCTCGTCGCCCTGGCCCTGAGCCAGGAGCAGCAGGTCACCGCGCAGATCATCGCCCTCGCGAAGGCCGCTCGCGAGGAGAGCGACTACATCGGCGAGCAGTTCATGCAGTGGTTCCTGAAGGAGCAGGTCGAGGAGGTCTCCTCGATGAAGACGCTGCTCACGATCATGGACCGCGCGGACGGCAACATGTTCTACGTGGAGACGTTCCTCACCCGCGAAAGCGTCGGCGACGAGGGCGGCGACTCCAGCGCTCCGACCGCTGCCGGCGGCAAGATCTGAGTTTCTTCGCACGCTTGAGTGCCTGATCACAAAAGGACCGCCTGACCCGTTTCGGGGCAGGCGGTCCTTTCAGTTGTTGAGCCGGGCTGCCTGACGGGTGAGATGTTCCCGTTCGGCGAGGTTCGACGCTTTTCCGGCGGCCTCGGCGTAGAGTTTCGCGGCCGTTCGCCGCTCGCCGTCGCGCTCGTGGAGATAAGCCGCCACGGCCGCGTAGCGGGGCAGCGTGTCGTCCAGTTCCGCCAACGCTTTCAGCCCGGCCCGCGGTCCGTCCGCCTCACCTACGGCCACCGCCCGGTTCAGCCGGACGACGGGACTGTTCGTGAGCGCGAGCAGTTCGTCGTACCACTCGACGATCTGCACCCAGTCGGTCTCCGCGGCCACGGGCGCGTCCGCGTGCAGTGCCGCGATGGCCGCCTGCGCCTGGAACTCCCCCAGCCGGTCCTGTGCGAGCGCCGCCTGCAGGACCTCGACGCCCTCGGCGATCAGCGTGGTGTCCCACCGGCCGCGGTCCTGCTCGGCGAGCGGCACCAGACGGCCACTCGCCGTGGTCCGGGAGGCGCGGCGGGCGTGGTGCAGGAGCATGAGCGCGAGCAGCCCCGCGACCTCCGGGTGGTCGATCACCGCCGCGAGCTGCCGGGTGAGCCTGATGGCCTCGGCGGCCAGGTCGACGTCACCGGAGTAGCCCTCGTTGAACACCAGGTAGAGCACGCGCAGCACGGTGGCGACGTCGCCGGGCTGGTCGAACCGCACGTCGCCGACCGTCTTCTTGGCCCGGCTGATGCGCTGGGCCATCGTGGCCTCGGGCACCAGGTAGGCCTGCGCGATCTGACGGGTCGTGAGCCCGCCGACGGCCCGGAGCGTGAGCGCGACGGCCGACGACGGCGTGAGCGACGGATGCGCGCACAGGAAGTAGAGCTGCAAGGTGTCGTCGGTGTCCGGCGCGAGCCCCTGCTCCGGTTCGGCGTCGACGACGTCCTCCCGCCGGCGCCGCGCCGTCTCCGCCCTCGTGGCGTCGAGGAACCGCCGCCAGGCCACCGTGACCAGCCAGCCCAACGGATCCCGCGGCGGATCCTCCGGCCACACGCGGACGGCCTCGACCAGCGCGTCCTGCACGGCGTCCTCGGCCGCCGCGAAATCGGCTCCGCGGCGGACGAGGATGCCGAGCACGGCCGGCGTGAGGCTCCTGAGCAGTGCCTCGTCCACAGTTACTCCGTGATCGTCGGCGCGTGGCCGTAGAACGGGCGGATCTCCAGCCACTCGTGGATCGGCTTGCCGCCCTTGCCGGGCGCCGCCGACAACTCCGCGGCCAGTTCGAGCGCGCGCTCGTAGCTGTCGGTGTCGATGATCATCCAACCGGCGATGAGGTCCTTCGTCTCCGCGAACGGGCCGTCGGTGACCGGCGGCCGTCCCTCACCGTCGTAACGGACCCAGGTGCCTTCCTGAGCGAGCGCCTGTCCGTCCACGAACTCGCCGGTGCTCCTGAGCCTGTCCGCGAAGTCGTTCATGTACTTGACGTGCGCGGAGATCTCGTCCTGCGTCCACTGGTCCATGGGGACGTCGTTGATCGGGGCAGGGGCGCCGCGGTAGTGCTTGAGCAGCAGGTACTTGGCCATCTCGGGTCGTCTCCCTCGGTGCGGTCGCGACCATCCTGGCCGCTTTCACCGGGGAGACGGAGCCGAAACGCGGATCTCGACATCGCGGGCCGAGATCTTCTCGCCTAGTTGTTGTGGCAGTCCTGGCCCTTGTTCATCAGGTAGGCGCCGGTGAGCTTGCCCTCGCGCACGCCGAACAGGAAGTAGGCGTCCGGGTTGTTGTCGGCCTCGGCCCGGTAGGAGTAGTTCGGCCCCGCCGGCACCAGGTTGGTGTACTCGACCTTGAGCTTCTGCTCTGTCGCTCCCACGCCGACACCGTCGGAGGACATGCCGGCGCTGAAGCCGACGGACGCCACACCCTTCGCTTTGGAGATCCACGTTCTCTCACCGGTACCGGTGATGTCGTGGAGCGTGCACTCATCCCCGTTCAGGGCAGGACCGATCAGCTTGGTGTTCAGCGCGTCCTGCAGTGACATGCCGAGCTTGAGGTCGCCGTAACCGAACGAGCCGATCACCGGCTTGGCCGGCGGCGCGACCGGCTTGGTGACGGTCTCGGTCACGACCTGGGCCACCACCGAGTTCGACGGTGTGGTGGTGGCGCTGGACGGCGTGGTCGTGGCTGTGTTGTCCGGCGCCGGCGGTGTGGACGTGCACGCGGCCAGGCCGAGAGCGGCGGCGATCGTGACGATGGTGAGCGAGCGGTTCATCTTTCTTCCCCCAGGAAGCGTTGTCGTGGTCAGTGCTGGCTGCTGTGCCCGCCCCACCCCCAGCGGGGCGGGCACAGCGGTTCGGTGAGGTTCAGAGATCGGCCATCGAGCAGTTGACGGCTCCCGCGACGAGCTTGACGCGCTGGATCTTGTCCGCGTCTCCGAACCGGGCGAGGTCGAAGCTGCCGATGAAGTGGTAGTACGCGTTGTCCGCGACCTTGGCCGACCAGCCGGAGCGGTACTCGGAGGCGCTCGGGTAGGCCCGCTGCACCTCGCCGAAGGTCGAGCCGACACCGATGCCCTTGGACGTCCTGGCGTCCGCGGGCAGCGTGATCCGCTCGACGCCGTTCGCCTTGGAGATCGCCACGTGCCTGTCCACGACGCAGTTGTCAGCGACGGCCTTGTCCCAGGTCAGGTCGGTCAGACCGGCGGCACGCGCCTCCTCCAGCGTCATGCCCAGCTTGAGACCGCCGTAGCCGAGCCGGTCGTCCACCTTCGCGATGGCCTGCGGCGCAGCGGTCACCGTCGCGGTGATGACCTCCGTGACCACTTGGACGGGCGGCGGCGCGATCGAAGACGTGGACGTGGACGGGGTGGAAATCGGCGTGACGGGAGCGGAGTTCTGTTCCGGCGCCGGCGCGGAGGTGCACGCGGCAATTCCAGCAATGGCGATCGCAGTGACGAATGCAGTCTTGATCGAGTTCTTCATTTTGGTTTCCCCCATGTTTGATGAGACAACCGTAAGACGTCACCTCCACAACGAGGTTGCGCAGGTCGGAGTCACGAAGAAGTCACGGCGGAAAGGCCGCACAAGCGCACGCCGAAGTCCCGCTGCACCAACAGGAGCAGCGGGACTTCGGCAATTCTCAATGATCAGACGGAGGCGCAGTCGTTCGCATTCAGGCGCATGAACACGGCCGTCACCGTGGCGCCGTCAGTCTCGAAGACATATGTCCACGGAGGCGTTGCGGACATTGGTGCGAGCACACTGGAACCGCTTTGCGTGGAATTCTTGTAGGCGGCTTTCACATCGGAAACCGACGAACCCGCGCCGACGTTCTTGGGGGTCTTGGCGTAGCTCGGCATGGTGATCCGCACGATTCCCTTGGCCGGTGAGACGATAACGGCGTCGGCGTCGGGCACCGACTTCGTCGCGTAGGCCTTGCACCTGCCGTCCGGGTCGGCGGGACTGCTGGGTTCGACCAGCGAGCCCGTCGCCAGCGCGTCGGCCTCGGACATCCCCAGCGCGAGCGTTCCGTACCTGCCCGCCTGCGACTCCGGTGTGGGCGGTGATGACGACGGTGTCGAGTTCGGCCTGCTCGTGCCGCCGGGGTTGGGCTTGCCGGTGTTGCCACCGGTCGAGTTCGGTGGTTGCCCCAGCGTCACGGTCTCGGTCGAGATGACCGTGCTGACCGGCGGTGGCGGCGTGGACGTCGTGGGGGCCGAGGTGGACGTCGTCAGGAGCGCACCGACCGTGCTGTCCGGTGACGGCACGCCGAGGCGACTCAGCCCGATCCCGGCACCGACCAGTGTCACCAGCGCGAAGGTCCCGGCCACGGCGGTTCGGCGCCGCCTGCGCCGCTCCGCGCCGCGGAGCACGTCCTCGGTGGAGACCGGCGCGGAGTGGACGTCCAGCCGATCGTCGCTGAAGAGCCTGCGCAGATCATCGTCTAGATCACCCACCGGTCAGTCCTCTCCCAGGCGTGTTCGAAGACTCGCCATCGCCTTGCTGCTCTGACTCTTCACCGTGCCGCACGAGATCCCGAGCGCGTGGGCGATCTCGGCCTCGGAGAGGTTCTCGTAGTAGCGCAGCACGACGACTGCTCGCTGCCGTGGCGGCAACGAGCGCAGTGCTTGCCAGAGCGGTTCGTTTTCGAGCCTGCTCAACTCGGGAGCCACGGCCCCGCTGTCCGGGATGTCGGCCACGAGGTTCTCGCGGCGACGCCGGCGCCAGATGCTGATGTGCGTGTTGGCCATGGCCCGGCGGACGTACGCGAGCGGGTCGTCGCCCTTGCGCTGCACGGCGACCCAGCGTGAACCGACCTTCTCCAGCACCGCCTGCACCAGGTCCGCGGAGTCGTGCGGGTTTCCGGTCAGTGCGTGGCCGTAACGCAGTAGTCCTGGCATCGAGATGCGCACGAACTCAGCGAAGTCCCCCACGGCTTCCGCTCTTCCCCCGCCGTGTTCGACGGCTGATCCCAGCTGCAACACCGCCGTCACGGCACGCCCCCTCCCCCGAAGCAAACTGGCTCGGGGTGTTCACGCGTGGGTCCGAGAAGCGGTTGCCGCCACTTTAATCACGGAAAGGCAACGGCCGCAGGCAGTTCCGTCATTTCCGGTACCAGGCCGTCACGGAGCGGCGACGGCCTCCGGCAGGACGAACGAACCGTCGGGCTCGCACGGGAAGTCGTGCACCTCCAGCACCGCCGCGACCGGGATGTGGCCGTACACGTGCGGGAACCACAGCGGCGAGTCCGCCACGGCCTCCCACCGCACCGGCACGTCGAGCAGCTCCGGGTCGACGACGAGCAGCAACAGCCCGCTCTGCCCGTGGAAGAACTTGCCGGCCGTCACGTGCACGACTCCCCGATCGGAGCAGTGCACGAAGTCCTCGCCGACGGGCGCGATCGAGCCGGCCGGCTGGGCGGCTGCCCAGTCGGCCTTCGAGATGATGTGCAGCAGCACTTATCCACAGCTCCTTGTGGACAACCCTGTGGACAGGGTCAGCGAAGCGTGATCTGACGGCCGCGCAGGCCGTCGCGGGCGCGGCGTTCGGCGTCGGACAGCGGCTCGTCGGAGGCGAGGGCCTCCAGCAGGCGCTTGCCCAGCGCCTCGGCGGGCTCGGCCCACTCGCGGGCGTGCATCTCGCGGTCGAGGTCCCAGACCGGCACGAGCAGGCCGTGCGCGCGGAACGAACCGGCGTAGCGCGAGCCCTCGCCGAGGTCGAGCTCACCGCGGGCGGCCAGCCTGGCCATCGCGGGGACCAGCTTCTCCTCGGGCTCCGGACGGACCCAGCGCAGGTGCGCCTTGTCGCCCGCGTCGACCCAGTAGGCGGCCTTCACGCCGGGGGCGTCGAGGCGCTCGGTCGGCAGGATCGCGGCGTTCGCGCGCTCCAGGGACAGCGCCACCTCACCGGTCGGCTCGGTGCCCTCCGGCATCCACCACACGAAGTCGGTGTGCAGCACGGGGGTGATGTCCGCGTCGGTGTCGAGCAGGTCCTGCAGCCGGGCGGGGTTCTCGCCGGCGTCCGGGCCCACGACGGGCAGCACGTCACCGGTCTTCGCCTGCTGCGCCCACTGCACCGCGCGCGCCAGGTCGCGGCTGATGTCACCGGACCGCGTCTGCACCTGCAGGCCCACGAACGGCACGTCGTCGCCGCGGATCAGACCGGCGGCGGCCATCGGCAGCACGGTGGCGAGCGTGACCTCGCGACCCTCCTTGACCGGCAGCTTCACGATCGCGGACGGCACGAACTCACGCAGGGCGATCAGCTCGCACTCGGCGGTCAGGCCCTCGAACGGCCGGGACACGATCACGTCCGTCGCGCCGCCGGGCGCGCCGTGGCAGGCCTTGTAGCGCTTGCCGGACCCGCACGGGCAGGGCTGCTTCGGGTTGATGCCGTCCTTCGGTGCGTCCTTGACCGCGGTCCGCTTGGCCACCTTGGCCCTCCTCGTGCTCAGGCTTGTCTAGGTGGCCAAATTAGCCGTCAGCAGGCGGCGGGTGTTCGCCGGGGCATTGGTCGCGAGATACCGGACCCCCAGGTCACGGCACAGCGCGACGTCCTCGGCGCCGTCCACCGTCCACACGTAGGTCTCGTGACCGGCGCGCCGCGCCCGATCCACGTAGCCGGGGTCGTTGCGCAGCACGTGCACGCCGGGCCCGGTGTAGTCGGCGAACGACGGCAGCGCACCGCTGCGGTACCGGCCCAGGCGGTCGAGGAGCAGCACCGTGCGGATGTCCGGGGCGTGGTCGCGGAACGCCTTCACCGCCGTCGGCGAGAACGACATCATGACGATCTGCGAGCTCAGCCCGTGCCTCTTCAACGCCTCGGCGAGCTTGCGTTCGACCTCGTTGCGGTACCGGACCGGGTGCTTGGTCTCGACGAAGAGCTGCACGTTCGTACCCCGGACCAGCTCCAGCAGCTCGTCGAGCACCAGCAGTCCGGCCGGTTGACCGTGGCGGTGCCAGCTGCCGTAGTCGAACGCCTTCAGCTTTTCGACCGTGAGCGCGCTGACCGTGCCACGGCCGTTGGACGTGCGGGCGAGCGAGCGGTCGTGCACACACACGAGCTCGCCGTCCTTCGACAACCGGATGTCGCACTCAAGGCCGTCAGCACCCTCTTCGAGCGCGAGCTCGTAGGCGCCGATGGTGTGCTCGGGACGGTCTGTGGACGCGCCGCGGTGCGCGACGATCGCAGGCTGCTGCACACCCCGAACGATAGTTCCTCGGCAACAATTTGAGTCATCAATCAAATCGGCGTGGACGAAACACGAATCGCGACCTACCGTCCGCCTTGTGACGTTCGACCAGCGTGATCCCGAGTTCATCGCCGACCCGTACCCGGCCTTCGCGGCCCTGCGCGAAGCCGGTGAGGTCCATCACCACGAACAGATGGACGTCGCTGTCGCCGTCTCGCACGCCGCCTGCTCCGCGGTCCTGCGGCACCGCTCGCTCGGCCGGATCTGGTCGGACGTGAAGCCGGTCGAGCAGTTCATGGCCTTCAACCTGCTGCACCGCAACTCGCTGCTGGAGAACGAGCCGCCCACGCACACCCGCCTGCGCCGCCTGGTCGCCGCCGCGTTCGGCCGGGGCCACGTCGAACGCCTGCGCCCGTGGGTCGCCGACCTGGCCGACAAGCTCGTCGACGAACTCGTCGCCAAGGTCAAGGACCAGGGCCAGGCGGACCTGCTCGCCCACGTCGCCGCGCCGCTGCCGGTCGAGGTGATCGCCGAACTGCTCGGCGTGCCGGGTGAGGACCGCTACCTGCTCCAGCCGTGGTCGAACGCCATCGTGAAGATGTACGAGTACGGCCTGCCCGCCGAACAGCAGAACGCCGCGGAACGCGCCGCCACCGAGTTCGTCGCCTACCTGCGCGAGCTGATCGCGTTGCGCCGCGTCTCCCCCGGCGACGACCTCGTGTCCGACCTGGTCGCCGTCACCGACACCGACGGCGCGAGGCTCACCGAGGACGAACTCGTCGCCACCGCGGTGCTCCTGCTGATGGCAGGCCACGAGGCCACGGTCAACGTCATCGGCAACGGCGTCTACGCGCTGATGCAGCACCGTTCGCAGTGGGAACGCCTCTCGCCGCAGCTGTTGCCCACGGCCGTGGAGGAACTCATCCGCTACGACTCGCCGTTGCAGCTCTTCGAACGCACCGCCACCGAACGCGTCGAGATCGCCGGCCACGTCATCGAACCCGGCGAGAAGATCGCCGCGCTGCTCGGTGCCGCCGCGCGTGACCCGCTGGTCTTCGAGAACCCGGACGTCCTCGACATCGGCCGCGAGAAGAACCAGCACCTCGGCTTCGGCATGGGCATCCACTACTGCCTGGGCGCGCCGCTGGCCCGCATCGAGGTGGAGGCGGCGCTGTCCTCGTTGCACCGCAAGCTGCCCGGCGCCGTGCTGGCCGAGGAACCCAGCAGGCGCGCGGAGTTCGTGATCCGCGGCCTGCACTCGCTGCCGCTCAGCGCTGAGTGAGCGACGAGGCGGAGTGGCTGCGTCGTGCCGACGCCGCGCTGGAGATCCGCATCAGGACGTCGCTGGGTGACGAGTCGCGAGCGGCGGCCCGCGCGCTGCACGAGCTGACCAGGGAACGCGACGGGGAGGTACGTGAGGCGCAGCGGCGTGCGCGGCAGGAGTGGGACGAGAACGGGCCCAAGGAGCCGCAGGTGTGGTTCGGGCGCTGGCAGCGCTGGTTCGCCTGGGACATGGCACGAACCGAGATCGTGCGGAAAGCCGAAGCAGCCGCGAGTCAGCAGTACCGCGCGACCTACCTGCAGGCTCACGGACAGGACTTCGACGAGCTGGTCCGCGCCGCGACGGAGAAGTCCGAACGGCTGGCGCGGGAACGGGCCGCGGAGATCTCCGCGGCGGAGCGCGAGATCGTCGCGGTGGTCAGAGCCCTCAACCGCCAGTTGCGCTGGGCTCCCGAACGGATCGTCCGCCGGCTGGGACTGGACTCGGCAACCGTCAGGTCCACGCTGGGCCTGCCCCAGCTACCGCGCCACTCCCACCGCCCGAGTGGCGGTGGAGGCGGCGACTTCAGCGACACCGGTGACGGTGACAGCGGCGGTGACGGCGGAGACTAGCCGCGGTACTTGCGCGGGAGCTTGAAACCCTTCTCCTGCATGACCTTCCGCAGCCGGTCCGGGTAGTCGGTGATGATCCCGTCGACGCCGTCGTCGATCAGCTTGTGCATCGTGGCCGGGTCGTTGGTGGTCCACGGGATCACTTTGAGGCCGTGCCGATGCGCGTCCTGGACCAACGCCTTGGTCGTGAACGGCACGTAGTCCGGGTCGCCGACTTTGCCGCCCTGCGGGTTGCCGTGCACCGGCGAAAGCGCTGCCGCACCGAAGCTCTTCGCCATCTTCGCGACGCTGCCGCCGAAGTCGGCGAGTTCGAGGCCGCCCGTCCACGGCGAGCCCGGCCGCAGCATCTCCGGCTGCGTCAGCGCCACCAGCGGGATACGCGGCTCGACCTGACGCAACCGCCTCAGGGTGCCCCAGTCGAAGGACTGGACGGTGATGTTGCGCAGGAAGCCCGAGCGGCGGATCTCGTGGACGGCGCGTTGCACGAACTGCTCTCGTGGCGCGGTCTCGTGCGGGGCCGCGGCCTCGACCTTGGTCTCGATGTTGAAGCGAATGCCCCACGCGCGGTGCTCGCGGGCGAGGTCGAAGAGCTCGGCCAGGGTGGGCATGCGGGCGCCCGGCGAGAGTTCCTGGTCCGGGTACTGCGACCACCTCGTGCTGCCGCAGTCGAGCGTGCGCACCTGGGCGAACGTCAGGTCCTTCACGTACTTGCCGGCGTAGGGGAACCCGGGGTCGCCGGGGAACGCGGGCGCGGTGTCGAGGCACTTCGACGGGTTCGTCCTGCGGTCGTGGGTGATGACCTCACGGCCGTCCCTGGTGATCTGCAGGTCGAGTTCCAGGGTCGTCACACCGAGTTCGAGCGCCTTGCCGAACGCCTTGAGCGTGCTCTCGACGGTCAGGCCGATGCCGCCGCGGTGCGCCTGGAGGTCGAAGTCACGGTGGTGTGCCTGGGCGACGCCTGGTGTGAGCAGTGCGATCACCAGAGCACCGATGAGTGTCCGCATTCCTCCAACCTGGCACTGCCCCGAGCACTTCGGAAGGGCCTTGCAGGCGAACGTGCGGGGAACAGATCAGCGGGGCGAGCCGGACGCGCGGAGTGGCCGCAGCGGCGGCTGCGGGGCGTCCTTGACCTCTACCACGCGCATCAGCCGGACGGACGCGGCGTCCACCGGCAGCAGCAGCGTAGTGATCCGGCGGACGACCAGCGCCGTCGTCACCGCGACGCTGGCGAGCACCAGGTTGGCGAACGCGTGCAGCAGCACGCCGTCCGCGAGGGCCTGGGTGCTGTCCCGAATCCTCCACAGCATCGTGAGCCAGAACATCACCCCGGCGGCGACCCAGAAGCCCCACCACCAGCGCAGCAGCTTCGACGGCCGGGGGCGTTCGTCGACCGGCTTGCGCTCCACCGCGTGTTCCAGTTCGGCGAGCACCGAGCCGGGCACGACGAGGTTCACACCGGGCACCGCCAGCAGGAGCAGCGCCTTGACGCCCGAACGGGACGGCCCGTAGCCCACGAGTTCCGCGGCCACGTTCCGCGCTCGCCGCACCCACAGCACGGTGAGCACCAACGCCACCTGCCAGACGAAGTAGAAGATCGTGAAAGAGGCGATGACCATCGCGTCCGACGTCAGCACGACGTTCTGGGACAGCGCGCCGTGACGGCTCTGCGCTACCAGCACGTACCGCCAGATCTCGGAGCCCATCGCCCATAGGTCGATCAGGGCGAGCAGCCACAGCGTGTTCTGCGCGGCCTTCGCCAGCCTGCGGACGCCGTCGACGGAGTTCGCCTTCTCCGCGGCGCCCGGCACGGCCGTGGGCCAGCGCCACGCGAGCAGCGGGAAGCCCCAGCGCGGCGTGACCGGGTAGTTCGGCGGGCCGCCGTAGGACGGCCGCTGCGACCGGTGCGACGGCTGCGGGTACGCACCGGGTGGCGGAGTCGCCACCCAGTCCACGCGCATCGGCTGCAGCGGTTGCACGATCAGATGACCTCGGGTGCCATGCCGTCGGTGCCGCCCTCGAGCGGACGACCGGCGGCTTCCCAGTGCTGCATGCCGCCCTCGACGTTGACGGCCTCCCAGCCGTTCTCGTTGAGGTACTGGGTCACGCGGGCGGAACGGCCACCGGCACGGCACACGACGTAGAGCTGCACGTCGTTCGGCACCTCTTCGAGCCGGGCAGCGATCTCGCTCATGGGGACGTGCAGCGCGCCGGGTGCGTGGCCGGCGTCCCACTCGTCCTGCTCGCGCACGTCCAGCAGAACGGCGCCCTCGGGCAGCTGCGCCGGCACGTCGGCGATCTCCACGCTTGGAACAGTCACGCCCTAGATGTTGCCATGCCGGAGGTTGCACGGACGTGAACCTCCGGCACGGCACACCCCCGGTCGCTACTCCGCGAAGATGGGACCGAGCCTCGAGAACTGCTCTTCGGACAACGGCAGCGTCGGACGGCCCGCACCGGTGCGCCGCCGCGAGCCGGGACTCTCCGGGTCGTCGCCGATGTCCGGGCTGCCGAAGTTGTGCAGTTCGACCTGGATCATCGAGCTGTCCACGCGGTAGACCCTCAGCACCTGCTTCAGCGACTGGAACGGCTCGTACGGCCTGATGCTGTGCAGCTGCATGATCGAGCCGCCCGACTGGAGCCGCCGGGCGGGCTCGCAGTCACCGGTCTCCCACAGCGAGTCGTTCGCGTGCGCCAGCGGCGTGCCGGTGAACCTGCCGACGGTGATCCTGATGCTGCCGGTTCCCCGGGAATCGGACACGTCGGCCTCGTAGGCGGTGCTCGTCTCGTTGGGCGTCGCGGCGCCGATGGTGACCTCCGGCAGCACCTTGCGCGCCTCGTCGAGCCACTTGTCGACGGCCTCGGGGTTGAACGCCACCACGCCCACGTCAGTCCTGTCCGGTCGCTTCGTCGGCTTGATGTCGCAAAGGGGGACGCCGATCGAGAGCCAGCCGGGAGGCGGCGGCGCGGTGGACGCGGGCGACCACGTCCCGTACGGCTTCTGCGGTGGCGTGTCGACCCGCGGCCAGTCCAGCACGTGCTCCACGGTCGCGGGACCCGCGTCCGGCCGGTCGGCCTGCTCGGGTGGCGGTGCGGCCTGGTTCAGCGTCGTGGCGCCGATCCCGATGCCGGCGACCACCGCGAACACGCCCAGCACGGCGCCGGCGCGCTGGGCGAACACCCGGCGGCGGCCGCGCTTCATGACCACGTCCAGCGTCGTCGTGGGAGGTGGTGCGGAGACGTCGAGAGCTCCGCGCAGCTCGTCTTCGATGTTCATCAGGCACTCTCCGAGTTGACCGGTTCGCCGTACGCCTCGCGGAGCGTCGCCAAACCCCTGGCTGTCTGACTTTTGACGTTGCCCACCGAGCAACCGAGCTCGGCGGCCGTCTGTTCGATGGACAGGTCGTGCACGAAACGCAGCACGAGCGCGGCCCGCTGTTTCGGCGCCACCTGTTGCAGCGCCGCGTTCAGCCGGGCGTCGGGGTCGGAGAAACCACCGCCGACGCCGTGTTCGGGCAGCTCGGCGACCGGGTGCTCGCGGCCTCGGCCACGGCGCCTGCTGTCGAGGAACAGACGCGTCACGATGGTGCGGACATAGCCCTCCGCCGTTTCCCGCCTGATGCTCGGCCACTTCGCATACGCCTTCACGAAAGCGTTCTGCGCCAGTTCTTCCGCCTCCGACCAGTCACCGCACAACGCGTACGCCGTGCGCCGTGCCCAGTCGAATCTGCTCGTGAAGAACTCCGAGAACTCCTCGTCTCGTCGCACTCCGGTCCCCCAAGTTTCTGCCGCGTTCGCAGTCAATACGCGGGCAGCACCGGCGGGGTTGCACACACGCGAAAACGGGCCGCCCCCGTGGAGGACGGCCCGTTCTCGTCGAACAGGAACTAGTGCGCGGTGGCCTTCTCGGCGCCCGCACCGGTGAGGGAGCGGACCTCCATCTCGGCCTGCTTGGTCGGGTCGGCCTTGTCCTTCGACAGGATCGTGCCGACGTAGCCGAGCAGGAACGCGACCGGGATCGACACGATGCCGGGGTTCGACAGCGGGAAGAGCGCGAAATCGGCGTTCTTGAACATCGAGGTCGGCGAGCCGGAGACGGCCGGCGACAGGATGATCAGGGTGATCGTGACGACCAGACCGCCGTAGATGCTCCACAGCGCGCCCGAGGTGTTGAACCTCTTCCAGAACAGCGAGTAGAGGATCGTCGGCAGGTTCGCCGAGGCGGCGACCGCGAAGGCCAGTGCCACGAGGAACGCGATGTTCTGGCCGTTGGCGATGATGCCGCCGCCGATGGAGACGAGACCGATGACGATCGCGGTGAGGCGAGCGACCTTGACCTCGGAGTCCTTGTCCTCCTCCTTGCCCTTCTTGATGATGTTGGCGTAGATGTCGTGTGCGAACGACGCCGACGCCGTGATCGTCAAGCCCGCCACGACCGCGAGGATCGTCGCGAAGGCGACGGCCGCGATCAGGCCGAGCAGGATCGGGCCACCCAGTTCCAGCGCGAGCAGCGGGGCGGCCGAGTTGGCCTTGCCGGGCGCCGCGTTGATCTTGTCCGGGCCGACGAGCGCACCGGCGCCGTAGCCCAGGACCAGGGTGAACAGGTAGAAGATGCCGATCAGCCAGATGGCCCACACGACCGAGCGACGGGCTTCTTTGGCCGTGGGCACGGTGTAGAAGCGCATCAGGATGTGCGGCAGACCCGCGGTGCCGAGCACCAGGGCCAGCGCCAGCGAGAGGAAGTCCAGCTTGCTGGTGCCGGTCTTGCCGTACTGCAGGCCGGGGCCGAGGAGCTTCTCGCCCGCCTTCGGCGCGGCGTCGACAGCGGCGCCGAGCAGGGACGAGAGGTTGAAGCCGTACTTGCCGAGCACCCAGACGGTCATGATGCCGGCACCGGCGATCAGCAGCACCGCCTTGATGATCTGCACCCAGGTGGTGCCCTTCATGCCGCCGATGAGGACGTAGGCGATCATCAGGGCGCCGACCACGGCGATGACCAGGGCCTGGCCACCGGCGCCCGTGATGCCGAGCAGCAGGGCGACGAGACCACCGGCACCGGCCATCTGGGCCAGCAGGTAGAAGAACGAGACGGCCATCGTCGACGTGGCGGCGGCGGCTCGGACCGGACGCTGGCGCATCCGGAAGCTCAGCACGTCGCCCATCGTGTACTTGCCGGTGTTGCGCAGCAGTTCGGCGACCAGCAGCAGCGCGATGAGCCACGCCACCAGGAAGCCGATCGAGTACAGGAAGCCGTCGTAGCCGTTGAGGGCGATGGCACCCGCGATGCCGAGGAACGACGCCGCGGACAGGTAGTCACCCGCGATCGCGATGCCGTTCTGCGGACCGGTGAACGCGCGACCGGCGGCGAGGTAGTCGGCAGCGGTCTTGGTGTTGCGGCTCGCCCGGATGACCACGAAGAGCGTGATCAGGACGAAGACACCGAAGATGCTGATGTTCAGGATCGGGCTGGACTCGTTCACTTGCCGTCTCCCTCGATCTCACCGCGGAGCTTCTCCGCCAACGGGTCGAGGTTCTTGTTCGCGTGCCGCACGTACAGCGTCGTGATGACGAACGTCGACACGAACTGCAGCAGGCCGAAGATGAGCCCGACGTTGATGTTGCCGAACACCTTGGTGGACATGAAGCCGTGCGCGTAGTCCGCCAGCAGCACGTACAGCAGGTACCAGGCGAGAAACAGGCCGGTGACGGGAAATACGAACTTGCGCAGTCGGTGCTTCAGCTCGATGAAGTCATCGCTCGCTTGGACGTCGACCCACTGTTGCGCGTCCGGGGCCGACTCAGACGGGGTGTGGTCAACAGAGCTCACAGTCCCCTCCTCGCGGTACTCGTCGTAGGTGTCAGCAACGTGACGTGCACGTAATGCCTCCAGGTGCGGTCTGTTCTTGGTCGAGACCGTATGGAGACTTGAGTCACTCAGGTAAGACCCCGACCGTGGCGTTGCGCCCAGCAGTCGGGTGATGCGACGAACGGTCAGTATGCGTAGACGAACAGCACTCTGCGTGACCTTGTTCACCGTTCACCGATTCGAGTGACCAATTTTCACCCATTCGAATCGGCGCCTACTCACCGTGTTCGACCAGCTCCCCTGCGCTTGTCGTCCGCCAGCCTGGCCTTCTCCTCGGCGGTCCCGAAGCGGGCGATGGAGCGGTCCTGGATGAAACCGAGCGGGTCCGGCGCGTGCAGCCGGAGCAGGATCTGGCTGACGTCGGCCGGCACCCGTCTGCGCGTCGCCTTGCTCACCACGATCATGATGATGAACGCGACCGGCACCGTGATCAGCGCTGGCTGGGTGATGAACGCGGGCGCCCAGCGTCCGGTGTAGGAGCTGACGACGCTGACGACCTGAGCGGTGATGACCAGGCCGCCGCCGACCACGAGGCCGCAGACCGCGCCCACCCAGGTGAGTCCCCTCCACCAGATGCCGAGGACCAGGAGCGGGCAGAACGTCGACGCCGCCAGCGCGAAGGACATCGCCACGGTCAGTGACGCGTCGGAGCGCGGCAGCAGCAGGGCGAGACCGATCGCGACGAGTCCGGTGAACACGGTCGCCCACCGGAAGTCACGGACCTTGCCCGGCATGATGTCCGTCGACACCACCCCGGCGACCGACACCACGAGTCCCGACGAGGTCGACAGGAACGCCGCGAACGCGCCCGCCGCGACGATCGCACCGACGATCTGACCGCCCAGGTTCGGCAGCATCGTCTCGGGCAGCATCAGCACCGCCGCGTCGGTGTTGCCGTTCACCAGCAGTTGCGGCAGGTACAGCTTCGACAGCACGCCCAGCACCGTCGGGAAGATGTAGAACAGGCCCAGCAGGTAGAGCACGTGCAGCGCCGTGCGGCGGGCCGCCTTGCCGTCCGGGTTGGTGTAGAAGCGCACCAGGACGTGCGGCAGGCCCATCGTGCCGAGGAACGTCGCGAAGATCAGCGAGTACGTCCTGATCAGCTCGGAGATGCCGCCGGTCTGCGGGCGCGACCAGTCGCGGTTCGTCGTCGGCGAGCCCTCGACCACCGGCACCGGGCTGCCCGCGGTGAACTCCAGCGTCGTGCCGGGGCTCAGCTCGTAGACGCCGCGGCTCCAGTACACCGACCCGTCCGCGTTCCTGCCGTCGATCCGGCCGCTCACCTTCAACCTGAGCGGCTCGTCGACGCGGACCTTCACGACCTGCTCGGCCACGGTGATCTTCTCGGCCTGCGGGAACCTGACCACGCCGTCGTCGCTGAGCGGCTGCGTGCCCCGGTCCGGAGAGGCAAGGAACACCACGAAGAGCACGAACGTGGGCGCGGCGATCGCGAAGAGCTTGCCCCAGTACTGGAACGCCTGCACGAGCGTGATCGCGCGCATGCCGCCGCCCAGCACGTTGACCACCACGATGGCCGTGACGATCAGGCCGCCGAACCACGCGGGCAGGCCGGTGATCGTGGTCAGCGTGAGGCCGGCGGACTGCAGCTGCGGCACCAGGTACAGCACGCCGATGCACACCACGAAGAACGTGCTGAAGTGCCGCACGTTCACCGATCCCAGCCGGGCCTCGGCGAAGTCCGGCAGCGTGTACGCGCCGGAACGGCGCAGCGGTGCAGCGACGAACAGCAGCAGCGCGAGGTAGCCGGCGGTGAAGCCGACCGGGTACCAGAGCGCGTCGACGCCGTCCTTGAGCACGAGCCCGGCGACACCGAGGAACGACGCCGCGGACAGGTACTCGCCGGAGATCGCGGCGGCGTTGCGGGTGGCCGGGATCGCGCGGCGGGCCACCAGGAAGTCCGGGGTGGTGTTCGCCTTGCGCGACCCGACGTAGCCGAGCAGGAACGTCACGGCCGCAACGGCGACGATGGCGCTGAGGCTGTAGATGGTGGCGTTCACGTCAGCGGTCGACCATGTTCACGAAGTCGCGTTCGTGCCGTTCGGCCTGCCTGCGGAAGATCCACCCGACTCCGTAGAGGATCGGGAAGGGGGCGAGACCGAGCACGAGCCACGGGATGGGAATGCCGAGGATCTTCAGTTCCCCGATCGAGGGGACCAGGTAGAAGGTGATCGGGAGCAGGCACATCCCGATCAGGACGGCGAACGCGAGCCCGAACGCGGACTTGAGCTGCTGGCGGATGAGGTCGCGTACCAGCTTCTCACCGACGCTGGTCTGCTCCTCCAGCTCGATGATCGTCCGTAACGCCTTGCCGCTCTTCTTCGTGGAGTCCGCGAGCACGACCCTGCGGCGGCGAGGCCTGCTGCCCTGCTCGCCGAGCCAGGCCTCCCGGGCGGGTGGCTCGGGCTTTCCCGCGTCGTGCCTGCTCACCAGCCGCTCTTCGGCGGTCGCACGATCCGTTCCTTGAGCTCCTTGGTGCGCCGGCGGCTCACCGGGAGCTCCTTCGCACCGTCACCGGTGCCGATGACGACCGCGTAGCCGTTCGCCGTCATCCGCAGCTCGCTCACCAGAGGCAACGCCACCAGGTACGAGCGGTGGATGCGCACGAAACCCGCGTTCGCCCAGCGCTCCTCGAGCTGCGCGAGCGGGATGCGGACGAGATGGCTGCCGTCCTGCGTGTGGAGGCGGGCGTAGTCGCCCTGCGCCTCGACGTACCGCACGGACGCGCGCGGCACGAGCTTGATGGTGCCGCCGAGCTCGACGGGGATGACCTCGTCATCGGTCGGTTCGGCGGGGTTCTGCGCGGCCTGGCCCGACGGGTTCGCCGGTGCCGCCGTGCGACCCACCCGGTCCGCGACCCGGGAGATCGCCTTGAGGACGCGCTCCTCGTTGATCGGCTTGTTGATGAAGTCGAGCGCGCCCACGTCGAACGCCGTGACGAGCGCGTCGCGTTCCTCGACGCCCGTCACGAAGACGAGCGCGGGCGGGTACCGGAACGCGCTGAGCACCCGTGCGAGGTCCATTCCGGACAGTCCGGGCATGTTGATGTCCGCGAACACCGCGTCGACCGGCGGCAGGCCGGCCTTGGTCCGCGCCATGACCTCCTGCTCGTAGTCACCCCTCAGGATGCGCAGAGCCTCGGCGGCGTCGAACGCCGTGAGGACGCGCCTGATGTGAGGGCTGCTCTCGAGCAGGAACTTGATCTCGCTCAGGCCAGGGGCCTCGTCATCGACTGCGAGGACGAGGAGACCGGTGTTGTCATGGGTACTCACTGTGTCGGGCATCTTGCCCATCAATGTGCGGTCATGTCTACGCCGGGGTAGGCCTCGACACGCCCTGTGAAACCGAACTGATGCTCACAGCCCGAATCGGGACCAGCGAGCACGTTCCTCGACGCTCGCGAGCACCTGCGTCACGAGATCGCCCGATCGGGTGGACGCCCCGGTCAGCCCGAGCTTGGCCAGCAACGGCCTGCGCGGCTCCGCGATCGTGAGCTCGGCGTCCGGGAAGCGCTTGGCGATGACGGACCGGATGGTGCCGATGCCGTCGATCAGGCCGAGCTGCTGGGCCTTGGTGCCGGTCCAGATCTCACCGCTGAAGAGGTCTTCCTCGCTCTTGAGCTTGGCCCCGCGGCGTTCGGTGACCCATGCCTTGAACTGCTCGTGCAGATCGGCGTGCAGCGACTTCAGCCACTCGACGTCCTCGGGCTTCTCGGCCTGGAACGGGTCGAGCCGGACCTTGTTCTCGCCCGCCGTGTAGACGCGGCGCTCCACACCGGCCTTGTCCAGCAGGCCGTTGAGCCCGAACCCGGCGCTCACGACACCGATGGAACCCACGAGAGAGGTGCCGTGCGCGTAGATCTCGTCCCCGGCGCAGGCCAGCCAGTAGCCGCCCGACGCCGCCACGTCCTCGCAGAACGCGAGCACCGGCACGTGCTTCTTGGTGGCGAGCTCACGGATGCGCTCGGCGATCAGCGCGCTCTGGGTGGGCGCGCCACCCGGAGAGTTGATGAGCAGCGCCACGGCGATCAGGCGCTCGTTGTCGAACGCCCGGTTGATGGCCGACTCGACGTTCTGGAGGTTGATCGTGTTGCGCGCGACAGGCGAGGACTGCGGGGTGATGACCCCGTGCAACCGCACCGCCGCGACCACCGGCGGCCGCTCACCCCGGTCCATGACCCTCGGGAGCCTGGCCGCGATCTTGTCCGTGACGCTCATGTACTCGACAGTACGTGCGTTTCGCGGACACGCGGGAGCCTCGATGGTGGTCGGTTGCTCCCACGTGACCTGGAACACAAGGTGCTAGGTTCGGGCTGTGACGTTCAACCCGATCCGCTGGCTCGAACGGTATGTCGAGTGGTGGGACGACCGGGGCAGGCAGAACGCAGCCGGGCCGACGCCGATGCACATCTACTGGATGTGGGTGAGCTGGAGCGTGTGCGCCGTCGTGCTGATCACGACTTTGGCGGTCGCAGCTCGCTGAACCGGGCGCTCGTCAGCACTTGCAGCTGCTGAACCCCTTGGCGGTGCACTTGATGCAGACGCGGACGCGCTCGGGTGCTTTTTGTTCCTGCACTGGATGTTGGCCTTTGCTCGCGGGCGGCGTCTGTTTCTTTCAAACGGCCGGCTGTTCATTGGTCAACACCACAATCGGCACGATGCGCGTCCAGGTTGAGCATGATTGACCTTGCAACTTCTCAACGGAGCATCGGCGCACGTCAGGCGCGGATCGCGGCCTGCTCCGCCGTCATCGGCTCGTCGGTCATCTGAGACCCGATGTTCAGGTTCGGCAGCACGTTGCGGGCGAACTTCGGCACCTTCAGGATGACCTTGGTGCCCGCGTTCGGTGCCGTCTCGACGACCAGCGCGTACTCGGCGCCGAACACCGTGCGCATGCGGTCGTTGATGTTGCCGATGCCGACGTGCGCGCCGGTCTGGTGGGCGTCCTTGATGTCGTCGAGGCGGTCGGGGTCCATGCCGACACCGTCGTCCTCGACGCTGATCAGGGCCTCGTTGCCGTTGTCCTCGGCGGTGATGGTGAGCATGCCGCCGCCGGGTTTCTTGGCCAGGCCGTGGCGCACCGCGTTCTCGACCAGGGGTTGCAGCACGAGGAACGGCAGGACGACCTGCAGGACCTCGGGGGCGATGCGCAGCCGGACGCTCAGCCGGGCGCCGTAGCGGGCCTGTTCGATGGTCAGGTAGCGATGGATGTTGGTCAACTCATCGGCGAGGGTCGTGAACAAGCCGTCGGTGCGGAACGAGTAGCGCGTGAACTCCGCGAACTCCTGCAGCAGCTCACGGGCGTGCGAGGGGTCGGTACGGATCAGCGAGGAGATCGTGTTCAGCGCGTTGTAGACGAAGTGCGGCGAGATCTGGGCTCGCAGGGCCTTCACCTCGGCCTGGGCCAGCGCCTGGCGTTGCTTCTGGACGACTTCCAGCTCGAGCTGGGTCGAGACGAAGCGGGCGGTCTCCTCGGCCATGCGGATCTGGCGCTTCGACGCGACGCCGGAGACCACGATCAACGTGCCGGCGACGTCTCCCTCGACGACCAGCGGCACGACGACGACGCTGTGCAGTGAGCACGGACCCTGCAGCTCGCAGCCGAGTTTGCGGTGGTCCACGTGTTCCTTGTGGCAGTTGTTGATGGCACGGGCCACCGTGTCGCGGAGGTACTCGTAGTGGTCGTTCGCGCCACCGTCCCACGACAGGACGGTGCCCTCTTCGTCGGTGATGGCGACCGCGACGCACCGCAGCATCTCGCGCAGGTGGGGGGTGGCCTTGTCCGCGGCCTCCTGGGTCAAGCCCGCGCGGAGGTCGCTCGACGCCTTGGACATCCGGTCGAGCATGTCCATCACAGCATCCTCGACAGAGGTGCTGACACGTCGAGCGCGGCACAGCATCACGAAGAGGCCCAGAACGGCCAGGGTCGCGATGACACCGAGCACGGCGCGCTCGGTCAACAGGTCGCCCACGGTGCACATGCTGTGCTGTGGGGCACCCCTATAGCAAGAGGCGCGCCCGGCGTACCCCCGTACGGTCCACCGGCCCGGGTAGACATCCGATGAATTTGGGGAGAGGGTGTGCCCGTGAAAGTGGCACTGTTCGCGACCTGCCTGACGGACACGTTCTTCCCGGAAACGGCCCGTGCCGTGGTGCGTCTGCTGGAGCGGCTCGACTGTTCGGTCGAGTTCCCGCTCGATCAGACGTGCTGCGGCCAGATGCACTTCAACACCGGCTACCGGGAGCATTCGAAGCCGCTGGCCCGCAAGTACACCGACGTCTTCGGAAGCTACGACTACGTGGTTGCGCCATCCGGGTCATGCGCCGGCATGGTCCGGGAGGTCCACCCCACCCTGGGTGAGTCCCCGCCGCGCACGTTCGAGCTCGCGGAGTTCCTCGTCGACGTGCTCGGTGTGACCGACGTCGGCGCCTGGTTCCCCCACCGGGTCACCTACCACCCCACGTGTCACTCGTTGCGCATGCTGGGGGTCGGCGACAAGCCGTTGGCGCTGCTCAGGGCCGTGAAGGCACTCGATCTGGTGGAGCTGCCCGACGCGACGCAGTGCTGCGGCTTCGGCGGCACGTTCGCGGTGAAGAACGCCGAGACGTCCACGGCGATGCTCGCGGACAAGATGCGGTGCGTGCTGGACACCGGCGCCGAGGTGGTGTCCGCCGGTGACAACTCCTGCCTCATGCACATCGGAGGCGGGCTCTCGCGGCTGCGCACGGGCGTGCGACCGGTGCACCTGGCGGAGATCCTGGCTTCGACGGAGGAGGACCCGTGGCTCGCAACCCGGTGACGTGGCTGGGCAGCCCGACGTTCCCCAAGGCCGCGAGAGAGGCCTTGCAGGACACCCAGCTGCGGCAGAACCTGCGCAAGGCCACCGGCACCATCCGGGGGCGCAGGGAGGCGGCGGTCGCCGAGATGACCGACTGGGAGATGCTCAGGGTCGCCGGCGAGCAGATCAAGGACGACGTCCTGGCACGCCTCGACACCCTGCTCGTGCAGCTCGAGGAGACGGTCACGGCCCGCGGCGGCGTCGTCCACTGGGCGCGGGACGCCGAGGAGGCGAACCGGATCGTGCTCGACCTCTGCCGCGCCGAACAGGCCGACGAGGTCGTCAAGGTCAAGTCCATGGCCACGGCCGAGATCGGGCTCAACGAGGCCCTCGAAGCCGGTGGCGTGCGCGCGATCGAGACCGATCTCGCCGAGCTGATCGTGCAGCTCGGTGACGACCGTCCGTCGCACATCCTGGTGCCCGCGATCCACCGCAACCGCTCGGAGATCCGCGAGATCTTCCAGCGCCGCATGGGGATCGAGGTCTCCGACGAACCGGCGGACCTCGCCGAGGCCGCCCGCGTCTACCTGCGCGAGAAGTTCCTCACCACCAAGGTGGCGATCTCCGGAGCGAACTTCGCCGTCGCCGACACCGGGTCGATCGTGGTGCTGGAGTCCGAGGGCAACGGCCGGATGTGCCTGACGCTGCCGGACACGCTGATCACCGTGATGGGCATCGAGAAGCTCGTGCCGACCTGGCAGGACCTCGAGGTCTTTTTGCAGCTGCTGCCCCGCTCGTCCACGGCGGAGCGGATGAACCCGTACACGAGCGTGTGGACCGGCGTGACGCCCGGCGACGGGCCGCAACGGTTCCACCTCGTGCTGATCGACAACGGCCGCACCGCGACATTGATGGATTCCGTTGGGCGCCAGGCACTCCGGTGCATCCGCTGCTCGGCGTGCCTCAACGTGTGCCCCGTCTACGAACGCACCGGCGGCAAGTCGTACGGCTCGGTCTACCCCGGACCGATCGGCGCGATCCTGACACCGCAGCTGGTCGGCGACATGCACGACCCGCAGGCGGCCTCACTTCCTTACGCCTCTTCGCTTTGCGGCGCCTGCTTCGAGGTCTGCCCGGTGCGGATCGACATCCCGTCCGTCCTCACGCACCTGCGCGCCGAGGTCGTCGAGGCCAAGGGACGCACGCCGGAGTCCGTCGCGATGGCGGCCGCCGCGTGGATCTTCCGTGAGGCCTCGCGCTACGAGAAGGCGCAGAAAGCCGGTTCCCTGGCGCGGTTCCTGGCCAGGGACGGCAAGATCACGTCACTGCCGTGGCCGGGGTCGAGGTGGACGTCGTCGCGCGACGTGCCCGCGCCGCCGGCCGAGTCGTTCCGCTCGTGGTGGAGGAAGAACCGTTGCCAAGAATGATCAATTCAGCCGCACGAGAAGAGATCCTCCAGCGCATCCGGAACGCGAAGGTGCCGGCCGCACCGCAGACCGTCCGGGGCTACAACCAGACAGGGCCCGGCGGCGTCGAGCTGTTCGCCGAACGGGTCGCCGACTACCGCGCCATCGTGCACGTCGTCAGCGACGTGCCCGAAGCTCTGGCTCTCCTCAAGGGCAAGAGGATCGTTGCGCCCCAGGGCCTTCCCGCCGAGTGGCTGATCGACGGCGTCACGTGGCTGCACGAACCGCTGACCATCGGGGAACTCGACCAGGCCGACGGCGTGCTGACGGGGTGTGCGGTGGCCATCGCGGACACCGGCACGATCGTGCTGGACGGCGGCGAGGGGCAGGGACGCCGCGCGCTCACCCTGCTGCCCGACTACCACCTGTGCGTGGTCCGCCAGGACCAGATCGCAGCCTCGGTGCCGGAAGCGTTGCGGCGGCTGGAGCCCACGCGGCCGCTGACGTTCATCAGCGGCCCCTCGGCGACGAGCGACATCGAGCTCAACCGGGTGGAGGGCGTGCACGGCCCTCGCACCCTGGAGGTCCTGATCGTCACCTAGCAGCGGGACTACTTGAGCAGCCGGGACAGCCGCCGGTCGGCCAGCGGCTTGCCGCCGGTCTGACACGTCGGGCAGTACTGGAACGCCTTGTCCGCGAACGACACCTCACGAACCGTGTCACCGCAGATCGGACACGGCAGCCCCGTGCGCGCGTGCACCCGCAACCCCGACCGCTTCTCACCCTTGAGACGAGCCGCGTCCTGCCCAACGGACCGTGCGACCGCATCGGTCAGGGTGGTGAGCATGGCCTCGTGCAGGTGGTCGAGCTGCTCCGAGTTCAGCTTGCCCGCCGTCGCGTACGGCGAAAGCCGCGCCATGTGCATGATCTCGTCGGAGTAGGCGTTGCCGATGCCCGCGATCAGGCTCTGGTCCGTGAGCGACGTCTTGAGCCGCTCGGTGCGCTTGTGGAACAGGTCTTCCAGCTGCGTGCGGGTGATCCCCAACGCGTCCGGGCCCAGCCTGGCGACGCTCGCGATGGTCTTCGGGTCGCGCACGATCCACGCCGCGAGCCCCTTCTTCGTGCCTGCTTCCGTCAGGTCGAACCCAGGCCCCTGGCCGGGTGGACCTAGGTGGACGCGCAACGCCAGTGGTCCGCGTCCCTGTTTGGGCGGTGGTGCGGACATGGTGTCGGCCCAGCGCAGCCAACCGGCGCGGGCGAGGTGGACGACCAGGTGCAGGCCGTCCGCGACTTCCAGGTCGAGGTGCTTGCCGTGCCGGTGCGCGGCCACGACCTCTTGGCCGTGCAGCGCCGTCCACGGCGGGTCGAACGTCTTCAACACCTGCAGCGAAGCCACGTCGACGCGATGCACCACACGGCCCACCGCGTTCTCACGCAGGTGGTGGACCAGTGCTTCTACCTCGGGTAGTTCGGGCACCGGTCCAGTGTCGCATCAGTCGACGGGTTGCAGCGGGCCTTCGACGTCCGGCAGCGAGTGCATCTCGATCGTCCGGGCGACCCTGGAGGCCTCCTGGCGCACCGCCATCGGCCCGCGGACGGAGCCGATCCACCGCTCGGGTGGCAGCTCGTCGGCCGTGGCCTTGCTCTCCGCGACCAGCGTGTGCGGGCGGCGCAGCGCCCAGCGGACCGGGAAGAAGGCGAACAGGAAGATCAGCGCCAGGATCAGCCACGCCGGCACGACGACCTGCTCCGGCGTCCAGGCGATCAGCACGACCACCATCGCGACGAGCATGCCGCCCATCATGATGCCGGGCAGAGCACCGCCGCTGACGTCGTGCTCGAAGTCGTCGGACTCCACCGGGTTGCGCCACTCGATGCGGCTGTGGACCGTCCACATCCGCCCGTCAGCACCGCGCACCAGCCGCGTCATGTACCCGTCTCCCACGCTAGGTCGGTCTTGGTCAAACCGTACCTGGCGCGGGCAGAGCCTTGTGGGTGAACTCGCCGGAGCTTGATCGTCACCGTCAGTTCAGACGTGGCTCTGTCGGATAGAGCGTGGCCGTCGTGACCGTGGTCCGCGGCGACGAGCACGGCACGGAGGACGGCGTCGGCGATCCGGACGACGACTTCACGTCGAGCGACTTGATGTCGCGCGACGTCGACGTCGCCGCCGTGCTGACCAGGCCGGACTGCCCAGACGACTCGACGATCTTCTCGGCCCGCTCGACCGGCGGGTCCTGGTGCTGCTCGCTGGTCGGCGCCGGCACGGACGAGGCGGTCCTGCGCACGGTCTCCTGGCGCTGCCCACCGGGGTTGACCACGTTCTCCTGCGGCTTCACCCGCTGCTGCTCGGGCGGCGGCGGCTGGGCCACCGCGAGCTCCTGGCTGTGCTCGGAGCTCGACGACCCGGACGTCTCCATGGCGATCACCGGGTTCTGGTCCGGCTGCAGCACGGCGACACCCGCGGCGCCGTTGAACACCGCGGCCATCGTCCCGAACAGGCCGACGGTCGCCACGCTCGCCGCCGCGAACGCCAGCTTCGCCTTCGTCAGGAACACCTTCCCGGCGAACGCGAGTCCCAGCGCCGGCACGGCCAGGTACGCCGCGCTGGCGCGCAATGTCGCGCAGACCTCGTTCAGCTCGGTGTAGAGCTGCGTGCAGGCGGAACAGGTGTCGAGGTGGGCGCGGATCCGGCGTTCCTCGACGCCCTGGACCCCGCCCGCGGTGTAGGTGCCGAGCTTCGACCGGATCGCCGCGCACGACGACCGCCCGTCGTCGGCCGCGAGGTGGGCCTGCAGGTATGCCGCGCGCAACCCCTCGCGCGCACGGCGGGCCAACGCCGACATGGCGTTCGGCGAGAGTCCGAAGTGCGGTGCCACGGTGGCGGGGCGTTCGCCCTCGACCTCGACGCGCCACAGCACGACCCGCCAGCGTTCGGGCAGGCTGGAGAAAGCCCTGGAGATGAGGTTGTGCTCGGCTCTGCTGGTCGCGTCGTCGCTCACCGGCTCGACGCGACGGCCCAGCTCCTCGTCCTCCACCGGCACGTCGCGGCGTCGTCCGCTCCACTCCCACGCGACCCGGCGCGCGACGGTGAACAGGTACGTGCGGACGTGGTCGGTGGGCCCGCTGCCGCGGCGGATCGCCTGCAGCATGCGGAAGAACGATTCAGCGGTGAGGTCGTCGGCCTCGGCCGCCTCCCGGACGTGCCTGAGAGAAAAACGGCGGATCGCGTCCGCATGCCGGGAGAACAGTTCGCCGTAGGCCGAGTCGTCTCCCTCGCGCACCCTGGCGAGCAGGTCCCGGTCGACCTCGTTCTCGTCGACCATCACAGGCCTCAACATGCCACAAGGGGCCAGACCTGCTCCTCGATGAGAACAGGTCGATATACAAGACCATCCGTTCGGCGTGGGCCGATCAGCGCAACGCGATCGGTGACAGGACGGTCACAGGTGGGCGTCGGACGGTCGGCGGGACAAGATCCAGCGACTATCGTCACGCACGTGGTGGACTGGCGAGAACGTGCTTCGGCCCTGGTGCCGGAACTCCGGGCTGTCGCCGAAACCGAGGAGTGGTCCTGCCACGTCTTCTTCTCCGAGCTGTACCAGCTGGCGCAGGAAGCGCACCGCGCGCAGGACGACGACGTGCTGCGTCGCACGTACGGCTTCGCGCACTGGTGCTTCCACCAGCCGGAGCAGTTCCTGGAGAACGCGGCACTGGTCAGCTTCTACGAGCACGTGTTCGACGACTGGGACCTCCGCGAGGAGGTGGCCGCGTGGCTGCCGGTCGACGTGCTGCCCAAGGTCCGGGCGCTGTGGGAGTGGCGCTGGCCGAAGGAGCAGTTGGACGAGGTAGATCAACTGCTGGCCGGTTTGGAACCCCCCTCGAAAGATGCCGTCTGACCCCTGTTGTATAGTTCTCTCCCGTAAGGCAGTGCGGATGTAGCGCAGTTGGTAGCGCATCACCTTGCCAAGGTGAGGGTCGCGAGTTCGAGTCTCGTCATCCGCTCTTCACGAAGAACGGCTCACGCTCACAGAGAGCGTGAGCCGTTCTTCGTTTCGAATCATGTTGGGGGGACGACCCCCCAAACCCCCCGCAGTCACCTAGAGGCTCGGTGCCCGGCCGGGCACCGAGCCTCTGTTGTTCTCCCGGCTCGTGGATCTCGAGGTGATCTCGGGGGCGACCCGTGAAAAGGTGGTCCCAGACCGCTCGCATCAACCTGATCGAGCCCGTTCGACAAGGACCTGGAGATCATGGCCATCAAGCAGACGGCAAACGCTCACTGGGAAGGCTCCCTCGTCGAGGGCAAGGGGAACGTCAGCCTCGCCACCTCCAACAGCGGCAGCTTCGACATCGACTGGAAGGCGCGCGCCGAGGAGGCGGGCGGCAAAACCAGCCCCGAGGAGCTCATCGCCGCCGCGCACTCGGCCTGCTACTCGATGGCGCTCTCGCACGGTCTGACCGGTGCGGGCACGCCGCCCACCTCGATCGACACCAAGGCCGAGGTCTCGTTCCAGGCGGGCGTCGGCATCACCGGCATCCACCTGACCGTCCGCGCCAACGTGCCGGGCCTGTCCCAGGAGGACTTCGTCGCGGCCGCCGAGGGCGCCAAGGCGAACTGCCCGGTCTCCAAGGCGCTCGCGGCCGTCGAGAACATCACCCTCGACGCTGCCCTGGCCTGAACCGCAGCTCCGCGGGCCCGTGACTGATCAGGTGCCTGCGGTAACGCACGTCGCCGGGCTGCTCGGCCACCTCGGACGAGCGGTCGAGCAGCTCTTCGGCGACGATCCGGCCCTCCAGCCGGGCCAGGTGGGCACCCAGGCAGTAGTGCGGGCCGTGCCCGAAGCCGAGATGTCCCGGCACGGACGGCCTGCCGGGGTCGAAGTCCGCGCTGAACACCTTGGGGTCGCGGTTGCCGGCCGCGTAGTCGAGGAACAGGTGCTCGCCCTTCTCGACTCTCACCCCGCCCGTGGTCACCGGGCACGTCGCCGTCCGGAAGAACCCGGCGAACGGCGTGTCGAGCCGCACCACCTCCTCCACCACGCCGCCCAGCCTGCGTTCCTTGCGGTCGAGCCGCAGGAACGTGCTGGCCAGCACGTTCGTCGTCGAGTCGGTGCCGGCCACGACGATCGCGAGGCACAGCGACAGCCGTTCCTGCTCGGACAGCTGCCCGCCCCGGAACGCGTCCGAGCGCGCGAAGTAGGCGCAGAACTCGTTCATCCCGGCGAAGTACGAACCCAGCGCACGCTCGGAGACCTCCTCGCCGCTGGTCAGTTCCAGCACGGGCGCCACGAACTCGCGGAACAGCGGGAAGTCCGCTTCGGGTACGCCGAGCACGTCACCGACGACCCCGAGCGCGAACGGTGCGGCGAACTCGCCGACGAACTCGGCTTCTTCCGGTAGTTCGTCGAGCAGGGTTCTCGCGCGTTGCCTAATTGAGTCAGCCATGTGGCGCACGGCCGTTGGAGTGAATTTCTGATTCGCCGCCGCACGAATTCGGGTGTGCCTCGTGCCGTCCGCCGCATTGAGCGAGTACATCAATTCAAGTAATCGCCGCTGCTCCGGCGGCATCAGCGCCACCACGGCCGCGACCTGCGGACCTGCCATGTTCCGGGAGGAGAACGTCACCGGATCAGCCAGCACGGCACGCAGGTCCGCGTATGCGGTGACGCGCTGGGCGTTGATTCTCGGGTCGAATTCCATTGCGCTATCTTTGCGCGGTTCCGGCCTTTGTCGGGGGCTGACGACAGGACCAAAAACGTGATCATCCGCCTGCTCGGGCCGCTCGAACTCACCGGTCCGAACGGAGCAGTCCAGCTCAGCAGTGCGGGACAGAGAACCCTCGTGGCCCGGCTGGCGCTGAACCCGGGAGAGACGGTGCCGAGGAGTGCGCTCGTGGACGCGCTCTGGTCGGACGAGGTGCCCGCGTCCGCCACGAAGACGCTGCACAGCCTGCTCGCACGCCTGCGCGGCCAGATCCGCGACGCCGGGCTCGGTGAGCTGATCACCACCCGCGAGCCGGGCTACGTCCTGAACGCGCCCGCGGACACCGTCGACGCCGCACGGTTCGAGGCGCTCGTCGCAGCAGCACGGCACAGCGACGAACCGTTGGCATCCGCGAAGATGCTGCGCGAAGCCCTCGCGTTGTGGACGGGCGACCCGCTCGCGGACTGCCGTCCCGGTGAGTGGACGCGGCAGGAGTCCGCGCGGCTCACCGACCTGCGGATGGACGCGACCGAGGAGCTGATGGAGTGCTCGCTCGCGCTCGGCGAACACGCCGCGGTGGCGCCGCTGGTCAACGCGCTGGTCGAGCGGCACCCGTTCCGTGAGCGGCTGTGGGAGCAGCTGATGATCGCGCTCTACCGGTGCGGGCGGCAGGCCGAGTCGCTGGCCGCGTTCCAGCGGGCGCGCGGCGTCCTGGTCGACGAGCTCGGCATCGAACCCGGCCCCCGGCTGCGCGACCTCGAACAGGCGGTGCTGACCGCCGACCCCCGCCTCGACCTGCCGGAACGCACGCCGGTCGTGGTGCGCGGCAACCTGCCCGCCGACCGGTCGAGCTTCGTGGACCGCCCGGAGACCACGCACGTCGCGGACCTGATCAGGAAGCACCGGCTGGTCACGCTGATCGGCGTCGGCGGGGTGGGCAAGACGCGGCTCGCGCTGCACGTGGCACGCGGCGAACACCCAGCGGACGGCGTGTGGCTGGTGGAGCTCGCGGCGTTGCGCGACAGGGCTCTCGTGCCGCACACCGTCGCCGAGGCGCTGGGCGTCGTCGACCAGACCGGGCGCGGGCAGCTCAGCGTGCTCACGGAGTTCCTGGCCGGCAAGGACGCGTTGCTGGTGCTGGACAACTGCGAGCACGTCGTGGACCACTGCGCGGTGCTGGTGGACACGCTGCTGCGGGTCGCGCCGAACCTCCGTGTCATCGCCACGTCCCGGCGCGCGCTACGGGTCTATGGCGAGCAGGTCATGTCCGTGGCGCCGTTGTCCGTGCCGTATCCGGCTGCGACGTTATTCGCCCAACGCGCTGACGCGGCGATTCCCGGCTCGTTCGTCATCACGGCGGCGAACGAGCAGGCCGTCACCGACCTGTGCCGGCGGCTGGACGGCATCCCGCTGGCGATCGAGATGGCGGCGTTGCGGGTGCGCGCGCTGACTCCGGCACAGCTGCTGGAACGGCTCGACGACAGGTTCCGGGTGCTGACCGACGGCGGGCGGACGGCGTTGCCGCAGCACCAGACCCTGTTCGCGACGATGGAGTGGAGCTTCGACCTCTGCTCACCGCGCGAGCAGCTGCTGTGGGCGCGGGCGTCGGTGTTCGCCGGCAGTTTCGACCTGGCCGCGGCGGAGGCGGTGTGCTCGGACGACTCGCTGACCGCGGACTTCATGTTCGACGCGGTCGACGGGCTGGTCGACAAGTCCGTGCTGCAGCGCGAAGAACATGCGGGCGTGGCGCGCTATCGGTTGCTGGAGACCATGCGCCAGTTCGGGCAGACGCGGTTGCGTGCGACCGATGAAGAGCCACGGCTGAAGACGCGCCATCGTGACTGGTACGCGGGCATTGCCCTGCAAGGAGAACGGGCTTGGTTCACCCCGCGGCAAGCGGCGACCGTCGGGGCGATGACGGCCGAGCGCGGCAACCTGCGGGCGGCGCTGGAGCACTCGCTGACGACGCCGGGCGAGGCCGACTCGGGCCTGCGGCTGGCGGCGACGCTGTGGTTCTACTGGGTGGGTTGCGGGCGCTTCGCCGAGGGGCGGCACTGGCTGAACTGGGCGCTGTCCCTGGAGACCGAGCCGTCGCGGGCGCGCTGCAAGGCGTTGTGGGTCACCGGGTACCTGGCGACGTTGCAGGGCAACACCTCCGCGGTGCCGGCGTTGCTGGAGGCCTGCCGTGCCGAGGCCGCGGTGCTGGAGGACGAGGACGCCGACGTCTACGCGACCTACGTGCAGGGCGCGGCGGCGGTGTTCGACGACGACCTGGCGCTGGGCGCGAGGCTGCTGGCCGAAGCCGACCGCAGGCACGCGGAGCTCGGGCACATGGACAGCAACGTGGTCATGGCGCGGGTGGCGCTGGCGATCACCGCGGCGTTCGGCGGCGAACTCGACCGTGCGGCGGAGATCTGCACCGAGGCGCGGGTCGTGTGCGAGGAGAACGGCGAGCTGTGGGCGCGCGCGTTCGCGTTGTACGTCCTGGCTTTCGTGGCCATGGGACGCGGCGACGTCGTCGAGGCCCGCGAGCTGGCCACGTCGTCGTTGCGCATCAAGGAGAAGTTCCACGACCTGCTGGGCATCGCGGTGTCGGTCGAGCTGCTGGCGCTGATCTCGGTGGTCGCCGGGTCCGCGTCGCACGCCGCGTTGCTGCTGGGCGGGGCGGACCGGGTGTGGCAGTCGGTCGGGTTGCCGCTCTTCGGATCGGCGAACTTCGCCGCGTCACACGACCAATGCGTGGCCTTGTGCCGGCAGGCGTTAGGACCTGAGGAGTACGAAGAGCACTTCTCGCGCGGTGCGGCGATGACGGTGCCATTGGTGGTCGCGGCCGCGCAGTCGTGACGCAGGTTCCGCGCAGCCGGGCGCCGGGACGCTGTCCGGATGAGGACCAGCGTTCGCACACCCGACGCGGGAACCGTCGAGGAAGTGCTGAAACTCGCCGCCAGGGCACCGTCGTTCGGCATCGTTCCGCCGTGGCGGTGGCGGAACGGCAACGAGTGCCTTGAGCTCGTGACGGCGCGCACGGACCAGACGGCGTTGCTCGCGTGTGGCGCGGTCCTGCACCACACACGGGTCGCGTTGTCGGCGATGGGCTGGGACTGCCACGTGCTGCGGACTCCGCAGCCGGACGGCCAGGTCGCGTCGGTGCACCCGCGCTGGGAGCTGGACCCGTTCTCGTGCGAGGTGGCCTCCGCGGCGGCGATCTCGTTGCGCAGGAACGATCCGCGCCCCTACCTCGCCGACGAGGTGCCGGACTCGGCGCTGACGTGGCTGCTGCACGCGGCCCGCGCGGAGAACTGCGAGCTGGAGCTGGTGGCGCGGCGCAGCGGGGTGCTGCTGCGGATGCTCGGGCCCGACTCGCTGAGCAAGGGCGAGGCGGTCAGCGCCGTGCTGCTGGCGTCGACGGTGTGGGGCCTGGCGTCGCAGCCGTTGCTGCACGAGGGCGAGGTGCTCGTCCGCGTGGGATGGCAGTGCCCAATGCAGAACCGTTGCCTCGGTCGGCCCGCTAGCGACTGCCTTTGCGGGGACTATGGGGGCGTGGACCGGGACAGCACGCTGGCGCACCTCAGCGAGGACGACTGGGGCAGGCCCGACTCGTCGTCGACCCAGCTCTACCGGGACCTGTGTGCGCTGCGCGATCTGCCCGTCGGGCAGCTGACGCCGACGTCGTTGCACCTGCTCGTGACGCATCAGGTGGGGCTGGACGTGACCGCGCTGCTGGCGCTGGAACACGTCGAGGGCGACCCGTTGCGGTCGGTCGCCCTGTACCCCGGCGACCTGCTCGCCGCTCTACTGAGAGTAGATCACTCGTTCTGGGCCGATCACCCAGCGTTGCTGTCCAGGATGTCCGCTTTGCTCGATCGACTGCGCACCCTGCCGGACGGCGACTGGCATCTGCTGGTGTCCGCGGCCGAGCAGTTCCCCGGTTAAGCGCGCATTAGGCGGCTCTTTGCCGACGGATGAGTTGCTTGCACCATGGCAAAGACCCTCGCGGCGGCCGGCCTCACGCTGGCCTCTCTCGCCGCCACCGCTGTGCTCTTCTCGCCCGTGGCTTCCGCCGAGACCTGCAAGGCTTCCTACTACTCAGGCGGCGGCACGACCGCCAGCGGCGAGCGCTTCGACCCCGACAAGCTGACGGCCGCGCACAAGACGCTGCCGTTCGGCACTCGGGTGAAGGTGAAGAACCGCACCAACGGCAAGACGGTGACCGTGCGGATCAACGACCGAGGCCCGTTCATCACCGGCCGCTGCGTCGACCTGACGCCCAAGGCCTTCAAGACGATCGCCCCGCTGTCACAGGGTGTAGTGGGCGTGACAGTGACAAAGGTGTGAACGAGTAGAAAAAGACCGGTTTGCTTGACCCAATCGAGTGAACGAGATAGTCAGTCCGGGTGTTCGCGGCGATGAGTGGGCCTGCCAGGCTCGCAACCGGAGCTTTGGTCGGCGTGGTCGTCGCCGCGTTTTGCGTGCTGGGCACGTATGTCGGGTCGCTCGTGTCGAGCGATCCGACAGCTCCGGGAGGCGGCGAACCGGCCCGCGTGTCGCTCATCAACACGCCTTCGCTGCTCCCCACGGAATCCGAGATTCCGTCACAGACAGTGTTGTCCAGCTCATCGTCCGCAGCATCTTCGAGCTCCACCAGCAAGACGACGGCTTCGACGACCACCACGACCACGACCACGACCACCACGACTCAGGCACCGCCGCCAGTGACCACAACGACCCCGCGACCGCGGCCGACGACTACAACGACGACCACGACCACGAGGCCGTGCGGACTCATCTTCTGTTAGTGGCTAAGCGGTCCTGCGTCGCGCGAGGAACACCGACGCGCCACCGAGGAGCAGCGTCAACGCGCCGACCAGGCCCAGACCCCCGACGTCTCGCACGAAACCCCCGCCGTGCGGTGAACGTGGTTTCAGCGAGGACGCTGAGTGGACCGACCTGGGAAGACAAGTAACTTTCAGCTCACGACGACCTCGCGGCTCACTGCTCCGCGAGTCTCAGGCCGACCGGACACGACACACCGGTGCCGCCCGCCCCGCAGTACCCGAAGGGGTTCTTGGCATCGGACAGGTACTGCTGGTGGTAGTCCTCCGCGTAGTAGAACTCCCCCAGCGGCGCCAGTTCCGTGGTGATCGCCCCGC
Organism: Lentzea californiensis; assembly: GCF_024648825.1. Lineage (GTDB taxonomy): Bacteria > Actinomycetota > Actinomycetes > Mycobacteriales > Pseudonocardiaceae > Lentzea > Lentzea californiensis. The sequence continues at coordinate 1,038,017 of NZ_JANBBE010000001.1, read as the reverse complement.
GCCCCGCCTCGTTCAACGCCCGCTGGTACACGGCCGCGGAAGCCTCGGCGGTGACCCGCTGGCCTTCGTCGGCGTACAGGACCACCGACCGGTACTGCGTGCCGACGTCGGCGCCCTGCCGCATGCCCTGCGTCGGGTCGTGGCCCTCCCAGAACACCCGCAGCAGTTCCTGGAACGGCAGCGCGGCCGGGTCGAAGACGACCAGGACGACCTCGGCGTGGCCGGTGCGGCCGGAGCAGACCTCTTCGTAGGTCGGGTTCGGGGTGACGCCACCCGCGTAGCCGACGGCCGTGGACCAGACGCCGGGTGTCTGCCAGAAGAGCCGTTCGGCGCCCCAGAAGCAGCCCAGGCCGAAGACGGCGGTGCGGTGGCCTGAGGGGAACGGTGGCGCAACGCGACGGTCCGGGAACACCGCGTGGAAGTCGGGCGGGGAGATCGGGTCCGGGCGGCCTGGCAACGCGTCGGCGTCAGTCACCCGGCGGGCTTTGTCTCGACCGAACAGGGCCATGACCTGCATTGTATGGATCAGGTGGTCACCGTGTGAGCTAGCACATGAAACCACCCGAAGTAGGCCCTCGAACCGGTGTTGATCAGCGAGAATCCTCTGAACGTCGCTCTGGGGAGTTCGTCATGTCCGATCGCTTTCGCCGCGCCGCGCCGGTGGCGGCCGTGCTGGCGTTGCTCGCCGCCGTCAGTGCCGGGGCGTGGGTGGTCTGGGGGGACGGCTCGGATCCCGCGCTGGCGAGCAACGTCACGCTGCCCGATCCGACCCCGCGACTGCCGTACCAGGAGATCAAGGACGTGGTGGTCGAGCCGCCCGGTGACGTGGTCTTCGAACGCAAGGGACAGCTCGCCGGGTACAACGCGAACGGGTTGCTGACCGAGGCCGAGCTCAAGATCGTCGAAGAGCAGGGCGGCGCACGGATCTCCTCGACCGTGACCAGGGACGGCGGCACCACGCTCGGCATCTGGAGGTTCACCGTGAAGGACGGGGTGGCACCGGGCGGACTGTTCGCCGAGATGGACGGGTTGTACAAGCGCGGGGGCCACAAGGACGTCCAGGTCCAGCACCAGGACGTGTCGCTGCGCCTCGCCACGAGCCCTGAGGGGATTTCGGTGTACCACGGCCACTACGTCCACGGGCAGGACGTGTTCCGGATCGAGGGTTACGGCAAGGATGCCGCGGCCGTCACCAAGGCGGTCACCGAACTGCTCGACCGGCAGGTCAAGCGGACGCCCGCGCAGAGACCAGCCGCATGACCGCCACCGAGCAGACCGTCATCGAGCAGTCCTCCGAGCCGACCGTCCGGCTCGCACCCGTCCCCGCCGCCGCGCCCGGCATCACGTTCGTGCGCGCCGCTGCGGCCGTGCTCGTGCTGCACGGCTTCCTCGTCGGACTCTGGGCCACCCAGCACGGGCTGCAGCTCGGCTACCTCGACGCCGTGCGGTTCGTCCTCAACCGGACGCTCGGCATCGGCGAGGACTTCGGCGTCTTCGCGGTCATGCTCTTGCTGACGGCGGGCGGCTATCTCGCCCAGCTCCAGCGCGGCCGGCTGATGCGCAGGCTCATCAGCGGCTATCTGCCCGCCGGGGTGACCACGCTGCTCGCCGCCGGGCTCGTCACGCTCGGCGCCGGCATCTGGAACTGGCCGACGGCGTCCCACACGTCACCGCTCGCCGTGATCGGCAACCTCAGTCTCGGCAGCCAGCTCGTCACCGGTAAGCCGCTGCTCGTGCCACTGGCATGGTTCGTGCTGCTGTTGCTCACGGGCACGCTCGCCGCTGCCGCCACGAACAGGTTCGGTGTGGCGGTGCCGATCGTGCAGATCGCCGCGGTCTGCGCGACGGTCGTCGTGGCGCCGGACAGCCGGGCGGCGTCGGTGCTGGTGTTCTTCTCCCTGGTGGTGGCCGGTCAGCTGATCGCGCTGCACCAGCGCGGAGACGTGAAGACGTGGGTGGCGACAACGGTCGGCGCACTCGGTGCGGCTCCGCTGCTGCTGCTCGGCGCGATGAACGAGGAGATCGCCAAGTGGTGGTACCCGGTGTCGGCGCTCTACGCCGTGCTGCTCACGACCGTCGCCGTCGTGTTCAGCGGTGAGACCGCCGCCAAGGCCGCGGCGCACCCGGTCGTGCGGTGGCTCTCCGACCACGCGATCTGGCTCGCGCTGCTCCAGGGCGTCGCCGGTTATCCGGTGCTCGCGTTGCTGCACGGCCTGGTCCCGCTCGGCGTGGCCTTCCCCGCCGCGATCGTCGCCACCGCCGTGGCCGCCGCACTGTCCCATCGATTGACGGACGGCCTACGCGCATGAGCGACAACAAGCGGTACATGTACGGCCTCGACCTGCTGCGGGTCATCGCGGCGGTGGCCGTCATCTACAACCACTACTCGAACTGGCTGAAGCTGAACCACGAGGACTTCGCGATCGCGACCGTGGTCGACGCGGTCCTGATCCGGCCGCTCCACCTCAACCAGCAGCTCGCCTTCGTCGGCGTCGGCGTGTTCCTGATGATCAGCGGCATCGTCGTCACCCACGTCGCGTTCCGCGAGACCAGCGCGCAGTTCCTCCTGCGCCGGGCCGTGCGACTGCTGCCGGCGATGTGGGTGATGATCACCGTCGCGTGGGTGCTGGTGTCGGCCAGGCAGCTCAGCGCGAACCAGCGGCCCGACCTCGGCGACCTCTTCCTGAACCTCGGGCTGGTCAACTACTCGGTGCCGCAGACCTCGCACGTCCTCGCGCTCACGTGGACCCTCGCGGTACAGGTCGTCTTCTACTTCTTCGTCGCCGCCACGATGCCGCTGCTCAAGCGGTGGCCATGGGTCCCGCCGGCCATCGCGGTGGCGCTGGTGTCGGTGCTGATCTCGGTCACCCCACCGCAGGGCCCCGCTCCGCTGAGCTTCGTGCGGATGGCGACGACGTTCCTGCCCGTGCTGTTCATCGGCCAGCTGATCTCACTGGTCCGCTCGAAGAAGATTCCCGTCGGCGCGGGCATCGCGTTCGGCGTGCTCCAGTACCTGTTGTTCGTCAGGGCGGATCTGACGAGCGACCGCTGGCCACTCGGTGAGGCCTATCCCCGCACGTTCGTGTTCCTCTTCCTGGTCCTGCTGCTCGCGACTCGCGCGAACGGCGCGCTCGTCCGGGCGAAATGGGTCGGCGAGGTGGCCAAGCGCACGTACGCGATCTACCTCGTGCACATCCCGGTGGGCTTCCCCTTGCTTCGCTTGCTGACGCCGCACACCGGATACTGGATCTCGGTCGCCGTGGCGCTGATCGCCGTGGCCGTGGCCTCCGAGCTGCTGCACCGGTTGGTCGAGGAGCCGATCGCCCAGTGGTACCGGCGCCGCGAGAAGCGCCGCACCGCCAAACCCGTTGCAGTCCCATCGCCGATCTGAGAACTGAGGATCATGAACACCGTCGCCTGCACGATCACGACGGAGAGCGGTCTGCCCGCCGCGACGGTGCTCGCCCGCTCGTACCTCGCTCACCACCGGGGTGGCCGGTTCGTCGTCGCGGTGCTGGACGCGGAACCTGGCACACGAACCCAGAACGGCATCACGTTCCTCGGGCCGGACAGCCTCGGCCTGACCCACGACGACTTCCTCGGGCTCGCCACGGCCTACCCGCCGGAGCAACTCGCCGAAGCGGTGAAACCGTTCCTGCTCGGGCACCTGCTCGTCGAGGCCGAGGTCGCCGTCCACCTGACGGCGTCGAGCTACGTCCTCGCGCCGATGCACGACGTGCTGAGCGGCGACCACGCCCTCGTGGTCGCGCCGCACTCCCTGCGCCCGATCGAGAACGCGAAGTCGGACGAGTACCGGCTGATCGGCACCGGTGTGTTCGACCCCGGTTTCGTCGTGGTGTCCCTCGGAGCGGCGGACTTCCTGCAGCACTGGGTCTCGGCGGTGCGCGAGTTCCGGACCGTGGACCCGAACCGTTCCGTGTTCGCCGAGCAGGCGTGGTTCGACCAGGCGGTGAGCCAGCATCCGCACCACGTCACCCACACCACCATCGGTGTGTGGAACGCCTTCGAACGTCAGGTGGACGAACACACGCAGGTCGTCGATCTGGTCGGCTTCGACCCGACCAGGCCCTGGCTGCTCAGCACGCACCTCGCCGACAAGCCGCTCACGTTGCTCTCCGCCAGGCCGGACCTCCGCGCGGTGACCACCGCGTACGCGGAAGCGTTGCTGGACAGCGGTTACATCGTCCCCGAGGACGTGCCTGCGTCATGGTTGAGCGAGCTCACCGATGGGACGCCGATCACGCCGCTCGTGCGGGGGATGTACCGGCAGGCCGTGACGAACGGGGATGCGGTCCCGCACGCGTTCAGCGGCAAGGACTTCCGTGACTGGCTCACCGCACGGCAGGCGGGCGCGCTGAACCGCTGGGCCGCCGCCGTCTGGGACAACCGCCCGGATCTGCGCGTGTACTACGAGAACAACCCGGCGCATCCCGGCTTCCTCGAGTGGCTGCGCGTCTTCGGCGTGCCGGAGAAGGTCATGCCCTCCTGGGCGATCCCCACGCCGCCCCCACCGGTGGCTCCGGCCTGCGACGAGCTCGGCGTCAACCTGCTCGGCCACCTCACCGCCGTGCTCGGCGTCGGCGAGCTCGGCCGGGCGCTGCACGACGCGCTCGACGCCGCGGGGCTGCCGACGGCGTCGGTCGTCGAGGACGAGCTGATCGTGAACGAGCTCGGCATCGCCGAACCGGCCGACGTCGGCACACCGCGCTTCCCGGTGAGCGTGCTGTGCGTGAACGCGGACCTCACCCGTGCGGTGATCAGCAGGCACCCCGAGGTCGCCGAGGGACGGCACAAGATCGGTGTGTGGTCGTGGGAGCTGGACGAGTTCCCCGAGGCGATGCACGAGTACGGCTGCCTCGACGAGATCTGGACCATCAGCGAGTTCTGCCGCGAGGCGATCGCCGCGCACACCGACAAGCCGGTGAAGGTGTTCCCCATTCCGATCGCGGAGAGGGAGGCCATCTCGAGGAAGCCCGGCGGCCGCACCAGGTTCCTCTTCGCGATGGACTTCAACAGCGTGTTCAGGCGGAAGAACCCGCTCGGCACCATCGAGGCGTTCCGGCGCGCGTTCCCGGGACGCGACGACGTCGAGCTGGTGCTGAAGGTGATCAACGGCAAGCAGCACGTCCCGGCCGCGGAGCGACTGCGTGCCGCGGTCGCCGGGGACGACCGGGTCACGTTGATCGAGAGGTACCTGTCCGTCGAGGAGCTGCACGAGCTGTACGAGAGCAGCGACTGCTACGTGTCGCTGCACCGCTCGGAGGGCTTCGGCTTCACGGTCGCCGAGGCGATGTCCATGGGCATCCCGGTGATCAGCACCGACTACTCCGGCACGGCCGAGTTCCTGGACCCGGTGAACTGCTGGCCGGTGCCGTACGAGATCGTTGAGGTCGGACCGGACGCCGCGCCGTATCCGCCTGGCGCGCGCTGGGCCGAACCGGATCTCGACGCGGCCGCACAGGCCATGCGCGAGGTCGCGGACGATCCGGCACGAGCCGCCGAACGAGGACTGGCCGCGCGGGAGCACCTGCATCGCACGCGCAGCACCGAAGCAGCAGCGAAATGGATCGAGGACCAGGTCGGGGACGCGTTGCAGGCCTGGCGGAAGCGCTCCCACCCGGCCCCGCCCGTCGTTGTCGAACCGGAACCGGCGCCAGGTGTGACGCCGGTTCTGCGCAAGGCGATACTGCGGGTGGTCAGTCAGGTCGAGCGGTATAGGTCATCCGGACCAAAGGTCCGGTAGGCCGGATCACGACTTGGCGGTTGGCCGGTCAGCTCTCAGGCGGGACATGCACAATGGCCGGGTTCGGACATGGAGAAAGGGGCTGTCAGCGTGAACTGGCAGGACGAACTGCGCAAGCTGGACGACGAGCTTGCGAGCGGCCGGATCTCGGCTGACGACTACCGGGTTCGCCGCGACCAGGTGCTGTCCTCCAGCAACGCGGGCGGTCAGCAGGCGCCAGGACAGCGCTGGCAGGCCCAGCCGCCGCCGGCGGGGCCTTCGACCGGCTCCCAGGCGACCCAGTACATCGCCCCGGTCGGTGGTGGTGAGCAGCCGAAGCCGAACCCCGACGCCACGCAGGTCGTGACGCCGCGGCCCCCCGACGCCGACCGCACGCAGGCCGTGCCGAGCGCCGGCATGGGCCAGCCGAACTACGGCCCTCCCTCTCCCGCTCACGGTTTCCAGCAGCCCGGGCCGCCGTGGCAGGCCGGCAGCGACCAGGCACCGCCGTGGCTGACCCAGTCGAACGACAGCTGGGCGCGCTCCGGCCCCGAGGTCTTCGACGAGAGCTCGCCGGGCAAGGGCAAGAAGGTGTTCGCCATCATCGGCGTGGTGCTGGTGATCGCGCTGATCGGTGGTGCGGTCTGGTGGTTCGGACTGCGGAGCGGCTCCGGCGGCGGTGATCCGACGACGCCCGCTGCGACGTCGACGACGTCCACGACCACCAAGCCCAAGACCGCGCTCGAGCTGCTGCCCGACGCACCGGGCACGGCGGACCCGAACAACGGCGAGGCGACGGCGGACAAGCTCGTCACGGCCGGCTTCCTCACCGCGGACGACGCCGTCGCGCTCACCACCGCGGGCGTGCAGAAGATCGCTTTCAAGGGCAGCAAGCAGGACGCGTTCACCTACCACGCCGAGGTGTTCGAGACCGACTCGGCCGAGAAGGCGACCAAGCTCGCCACCGATCTCGTCGACGCGGCGGAGAAGAGTGGTCTGGTCGAGGGCGCGCGCGGCAGGCTGCCGGCGAAGTCCACGGTCCTGCAGCTGATCAAGAAGACGCAGAACGGCACCTACCAGGTCGTCTACGCGACGGGCAAGCAGGTCGTGCGTGTGACGACGGTCCAGGAACCCATCGCCGACTCCGACGCCGACCTGATCAAGAAGTTCCAGGACTACGGCTTCGCGGTGTCGAAGAAGTTCCCGATCGCCTGACATGAGCAACGACGTCGTCGACTACGCGGACGGCGCCGAGGACGCCGTTCTCGAACGGCTCCGCGCGGCGGCGGACGTCAGCGCCGGTTCGGCTGAGCTCGCCACGGACCTGGGTGGTTCGTGGGAGCTCACCTACCACTTCTCACCGCAGCGACTCGGGCTGCTCGCACCCCTGGACATCCGGCCGGGGCAACGCGTGCTCGACGTCGGCTGCGGAAGTGGCGTCCTGAGCCGCGCCATGGGCGAGGCGGGTGCGGAGGTCGTCGGTGTCGAGGGCGTGCCGTTGCGCGCGGCCGCGGCCCGAGAACGATGCCGGGACCTGCCGGGTGTGCGGATCGTCGACAGTCCTGCCGTAGAGCTGAGCAAGCACGGGACGTTCGACGTCGCGATGGTCTGCGGAGTGCTGGAGTACTGCGACCCCGAGCAGCTGCTGGGTGACGTGGCCGAGGCGCTGGACGCCGACGGCGCACTGGTGCTGGCGATCGAGAACCAGCTCGGGCTCGGATACCTGCTCGGCCGGGCGGAGGACCACCGCGGGAAGTCGTGGGTCGGCCCGGCCGGCTATCCGGGTTCCGGTGCACGGACGTGGAACAGGCAGCGGCTCGGCGAACTGCTCACCGCCGCCGGCTTCACAGCACAGCGCTGGCTGGCGCCGTACCCGGACTACAAGATCCCGCGGATCGTCGTGGACGCGTCGCTGCACGACCGTCCCGACGCGCCCGAACTGATCGACAAGCTCGTGCGCGACCCGCTGCAGGGCGCGTTCGGCGGCACCGTCGGCGCGGTCGCCGGACGACTGCCGCACCGCCTGGCCGTCGCCGACGGGTTCGGCATGGCGGTCTCGCCCTCGTTCCTCGTGATCGCGGCGCGCTCGCGGGAGTCCGTCGACCGGACCATGCGTCCGGGCCTCGCCTGGATGGTCAACAACGGCAGGTTGCCGCGGTGGCGCCGTTCGCGGACGCTCACCCGCGATCTCGACCTGGTGATGGCCGACGGCCGCGAGAGCGCGGCGGGATGGCTGCGTCAGGTGCTCGTCGAGCGCGATCCGGTGTTGCCGGGCGTCGCCCTGGACAGCCTGCTGCTCGACGCCTTGGCGGACAACGACCTCACCGGACTGCGCGGTCACCTGGAGCGCTGGCGCCGGTACTGCACGGCGGACGCGCGGCCGGTCACCGACGCGGACGTGCGCCACCCGTTCCTGCCCGGCCGCGAGGGTGTCGCGGTGCTGCCTTCGGACTGCCTCGACGTGCACCCAGGTAACTTCATCGTCGCCGACCACGGCACGTACCACCGGATCGACCTCGAGTGGCAGACCGAGTCCGGGGTGGACGCCGAGCTGGCGCTCGTGCGGGCGCTGCTGGAGTTCGCCCGCGAGGTCCACCGCAGCGCCGCCGCGCACCCGTGGCCCGCGCAGTGGTCGATCCGGGAGCTCACCGAGGAGTTGACCGCGCTCGCCTCATTGCCCGCACCGAGGTGGGACGACCTGCTCCAGGCCGAGGCGACGCTGCAGGAACTGGTCAGCGGCACGCCGGCGGACGAGGTGCTCGCCGCGTTGCGCAGCGAGCTCGACGTGCCCGGCAGGCCGAGGCTCTGGGAGGGGCCCGCACTCACCGAGCTGCAGGACGCCGCGGCCTCGATGACGCACCTGCGCGCACAGGCGACGGAGCTGACCGAGCAGCTGCACGAACGCTCCGTCGAACTGGAGAAGCTGCACGAGCAGTCGAACACGGCCGCCGCCGCGTTGCGCGAGGAGATCGGCCGCCTGGACGACCTGGTCGGCAAGTCGTTGATGGAACTCGCCGACACCGACGCACGCCTCGACGACCAGACGGCGCTGGCGGAACGGCTCGCCCAGGAGAACGCGGAACTGCGCGCACGCCTGGACAAGCTCGACTCGTCGTCCATCGTCCACATAGGACGGGACTACGTCTGGCCCGCCGCCCGCGCGGTGCGCGGCACGCGTGACCTCCTGCTCGGCAGGGGCGGCGAGGAGACCGACGCGGTGCTGCGCCGGCTGGGCCCGATCGCACCGCTGGTCGGTGGCCGGGTCCGCGAGGTGAGCAAGCACCAGCGCGCCGAACGGATGCGCTACGAGGTCGCGGTGCCGGAGGACGAGGTCGTGGTCGGCCGCGGCCAGGTCGTCGAACTGGAAGGCACGGCCACGCACGAGGACCTGCCGGTGCACGCCGTCGCCATCCGCGCCGACGGCAGGACCTACCCCGGCACGACCGGCCATCCCGGCAACGGAATCCGGCTGCGCGTACCCGTGCGCGCCCGCACGTCACCGGGTTCCATCGCGCTCGAACTCCTGGTGACGCTGGCGGACGGCACGCTCTTCCGCTGCGACCTGCCGCCGTTGCGCGTCCGTCCACGAGCGACGGTCGAGCGCGTCGGGACGGCCTGGCCCGCCACCGGGCCGAAGGTCGCGATCTGCCTCGCCACCTACAACCCGCCGCGGCACCACTTCGCCGCCCAGCTCGACACGATCCGCGCGCAGACTCACCAGAACTGGGTGTGCGTCATCAGCGACGACAACTCGGACGAGGCCGGCCGGGCCACGCTGCACGACGTGGTGGGCGACGACCCCAGGTTCGTCGTGGTCGAGCACGAGCGGAACGCGGGCTTCTACGGCAACTTCGAGCGGGCACTGCAGATCGTGCCGGCGGACGCGGAGTTCGTCGCGCTGTCCGATCAGGACGACCTGTGGGACGCCGACAAGATCGAGACGTTGCTGGCCGAGTTCGACGACCCGTCGGTGCAGCTGGCGTACGCCGACATGCGGTTGGTCGACGACCACGACACGGTGATCGCCGAAAGCGTGTGGACCGGCAGGTCGCGCCAGAACACCGACCTGGAGCAGTTGCTGCTGCTCAACACGGTGACCGGCGCCGCGAGCATGGTGCGTGCGGACGTGCTGGCCGAGCGCATGTTGCCGTTGCCGCCGAGCACTCCGGCGTCGTACCACGACCAGTGGCTCGCCGCCTGCGCGCTGTCGATCGGCCGGATCGCGTTCGTCGACCGGGCGCTGCACTCCTACCGCCAGCACGGTGCGAACGTCACCGGCTGGCAGGTGCCCCGCCTCGCCGACGGCCTGCCGGGGCTCAAGGGCCTGGCCAGGTACGCGCTCGGCCTCGACCAGAACTCGTTGGCGCAGAAGCAGCCCGAGCTCGACCACATCGTCGAGCACGAGACCCGTCGGATCGCGCAGTTCGCGACGGTGCTGCTGATGCGCAACCACGACCTCATGTCGCCGGAAGCGGTCCAGCACATCTCGCGGCTGACCACGGCCGAACGCCGGCTGTGGCCGTTGGTGCGCCTCGCGCTCGAAGGCGACCGCCCGGACACGGCTGGTGCCGAACGGAGGCTGCTCGCGGCCGCGTTGTTGCGGCGCGCCCAGCGCTAACGGGTTTTCGCAGGCGCCAGACCGCAGTCGACGAGCACGTCGTCCAGCACGGCGTCCGCGCGCATGACGGTCTGCGCCCACTCCTCGGCGCCGGCGAGCCGCGCACGTTCGACACCGGCCCGGATCGCGTCCTCGCGCTTGCGGTCGCGTGCGTACTTCTTCTCCCAGGCGACGTGCGGCAGGACGTCCAGGCGCAGCACGCGGACGGCCTGCGGCTGCCACTCGGTGATCTCCGCCGCGACCGTGCCGGGGCCGAGCGCGATGACGACGTCGTAGAGGCCGACGCGTTCACGGCTCCACGGCTCAGGTTCGGCATCGGACACGACCTCGATCCCCGCCGGACGCCAGTCGTGCTCGGGTTCCTCCGGCACGAACAACGTGACGGCGGCCTCGGGGTCGCGGTCCCTGAGTTCGGTGAGCAGGGCCGCGTCGAGCTCGTCCTCACCGGCGACCACCAGGATCCGCGCGGTCGCGGGGCGGTCGCGCAGCCACCAGAGCCGGTGGGTGTGTTCGTGGATGCCCAGCGCCGGCGGGCGGGTCGCCAGGTCGTCGGAGTGACGCCGGCGGAACACCTCGCGGTTGATGTCGGAGAGGCGTTCGGCGGTGGCCGTCGAGCTCGTGCCGTGCCGGACGTGCAGCACCCGTGACGCGGGCTGGACCCACACCTGCCAGCCGTGCCGGCGCAACATGAACTGCAGGTCGGTGTCCTCGTAGTAGGCGATGTGGTACTCCGGCGAGAACCCGCCGACCTCGTAGAACGCCTTGCGCCGCATCACCAGGCACGCGGCGGAGGCGTAGTCGACGACGCGGGGGTAGAACGAGTCGACGTCGTACTGCCCGTCGCCCCAGCCCCTGCTGTACGCGTCACCGCCGAGGAGACTGCCCGCCTCCTGCACCCGTCCGTCCGGGAAGACCATCAGCGGTGCGACCGCGGCTGCCTCGGGCTTGCCGTCGAGGAACTCGAGCAGCGGGGGCAGCCAGCCCTCGGTCACCTCGACGTCGGCGTTGAGGAAGCAGACGAACTCGGTGCCCGCGTGTTCGACGCCGACGTTGCACCCGGCACCGAACCCGAGGTTCTGGCTGAGCCGGACCACGGTCGCCGTGTCGAGGTTCTCCTGGAGCCACTGCCCGGTGCCGTCGGGCGACGCGCTGTCGACGACCACGACCTCGTAGGGCTCGTCGGTGTGCTCGGCGAGGACCTCCAGGCAGCGCGCGGCCATCGGCCCGCCGCCGTAGGTGACCAGGACGAACGTGACGCGGGGGTTCACCGGCCGCGCAGCTTTCCGTAAACGACGCGCGGCAGCCGTGACCACCGGTAGAGCTTGGTGGAGCGCATCGCCGCCAGCTCGGCCCGTTCGGCGGCCAGCGTGGCGAGCACGTCGCGGTGCCGCACGGCCAGATCGGCGTGCAACCGCCGCTCCGTCGCCAGGTCGGGCCCGACGTCGCCGCTGCGGCTGAGCATGTGCTCGACGACCGCCTCCCGTTCGGCGATCAGCCGCGCGTGCAGCTGCCGGTGCGCCCTGCGCAGCGCCCGGTTCTCCGCGGCGAGCAACGCGATGCGCGGCTCGACGGCGCCGGTCTTGACGAAAGCCTCCTCCGCCAGCCGGGCAACGGCGTTGAGGTGCTCGTCCAGCAGCCGGACGGCCTTGGCGGACCGCTCGACCTCGAGCGCCCGCCGCATGGCCGTGACCAGCCTGCTCGGGGCGGTGACGACCTGCTCGGGGCTGCCGAACTGCTCGACGGCCTGCCGGTCGGCGCCTTTCGGGTCGAACAGCACCCACGTCCGGCCAAACGCTTGCGCGGCCGCCGCGACGTGTTCGTCGCAGGCCACGACCGCGGCGGCGTTCGCGATCACGGCGAGCCGGTCTTCCACGACGGCGTCGTGCGGCATCGTCGGCCAGCCGGAGTCCTCGGGTTGGACGCCGGTCGGCAGCACCACGACGTGGTCGATGGCCAGCAGTTCGGCGGCCTTGGCGACAGCGGGCCTGAGCCGGGCGAGCGGCGTGGTCGCGGTGACGTGCAGGACCAGGTACTGGTGCTCTGGCAGCCTGCCGAGCTGCCGGAGGTGCTGCACGCGAGCGGTGAGGACCTCCGGTTCGACCAGCCGGTCGGCGAGGACGCCGAGGTTAGGCACCACGTCGGGACCCTCGTCCCGCGTCGAGAGCACCTCGATGCCGGTCCTGCCGCCCGACCTGACCGCGACCCCGACCGCGCGGCCGGGCAGTTCGGTGATCGCGAGCGGCTCGGACAGCGACACGACGATCAGGTGGAAGTCGTCGGGGCCGACCGAGCTGATCGGTGTCGCCCCCAGCCCGCCGTCGGCGCGATGCGAGTGCTCCCGCCGCGCGAGCGCGGTGATGCGCCAGTCACCCAGCCGGTCACGCAGTTCCCGTTCGAGGAGGCGCACGGGCAACTGGTCGCCGAGCCCGTCCAGCTCGGTGCTGCACAGCAGGCCGAGTGCTCCCCCGACGGCGGTTTCTCCACGCACCGTCCTGACTCTACTGGGCGGACCTCGCCCAGAACGGCGAGTCGGCAAAGGTGCAACCCACGACGCGTGCTACACGTCTAGTACGGGTGTAGGAGCCACTCGGAGGCGACACATGTTGATCACCGTGACATTAGTCACATTAGGCGGTTTGGCGTTCTTGGTGCGAACCGTAGCGGTCCTCCTGGTCGTTTCCTCTACCAAGAAGGCCAACGATTACCGTGCGCCACAAACGTCCACCAATTGAGATACTCGTTCGGAGTACGTCTTACGGCGGAACGTTGACTTACCGTACGATCCTTTCGGGTCGTATGACTGATCAGTCACCCGAAGGGGACCTCACAGGGGTAGGTGCGCCATGGACCACGCACTGAACAAGGTCATCGAGCTGCGCGAGAGTGGCTTTCAGTTCCTCCACCTGAGGGACGACGCCGGGCAGCTCGACCGCATCATGGCGTTCAAGCAGCGCAGAGGCTTCATCGACTCGATCCTGTTCTGGTCGGAGACGGAGGCGCGCGCGGGACGACTCCCCGCGGTCCGCGACTCGGCTCGCCCGGCACAGGCCGTGTGGATCTACGAGGGCCCGTTGATCGAGGCCGTGGACAGGCTGCTGGACCTGCCTGAACCCGGCGCGCGCAACGCCCCCATGCTGATGAAGGCGACGGCCTCGGACTTGGCCGTCGTGACGACGCTGCCGTTCAAGCTGAAGCTGCCGCCGGGGGCCATCGCCTAGCCGGTCCGTCAGCTCTTTTCGAGGTCGCCGCGCTTCACAGCGTTGATGAACGCTGCCCAACGGGGCGCGGCGATGACAAACCCTGCCCTGTTGGCCGACGGACCTGTTGTGTCCAATACGACCAGAATCGTGACGTTCGGTAGCAACTCGGTGTGTGGGCGGCCCGGATCGGGTTTGCACGACAATTGCGCGTTGGCGTCCCCTAAAGGATGAAGAACTTCCCTCACCTGAGTTACGCAGCTTGATGTAGAGGGTCCGGACAGGACACGTTCGCGCCTATGAACCTCAGGAAGACCGTCGCGGGGGCCGCTGTTGCCCTCGGCAGCGCTACCGTCATGCTCGGCCTGGGTGGTATCGCCAACGCGGACACCGGGTCCGCCGCCGTTCACACCACGCCCGACCTCGGTGGTCAGCTGGGCGACATCGCCACCGTCGGCGACCTCGCGTCCGTGGACACCGCCGATGCGGCCGGCAAGATCCAGGCGCTCAACGCGCAGGACCTCGACGCCGCCGCGCTGGTCGAGAACGTCGACGCCGGTGCCACCGGTCTGCCGGCCTCCACGCTGCTCGGCCTGAGCGAGCCGAACGGTGTGCCGACCGGCGCCGCGGCCCTCGACATCTGATCTGACCAGACCTTCCTGGCCGGGGCGGCGCCCGATTCCCTCCCCCTCGAATCGGGCGCCGTTCCTCTTTCCTGGAGAGTCAGCGGCCTGCCGCGTAGCCCTGCGCGCCGCGTGGGTTCGCGCCGGCGCGCAGCAGTCCGTCGAAGGCATCCCTCGCCACGGCGGACATCCGGCCGAGAGTCCACTCGCCGGCGTCCACGACCTGGTGGCCACGCGAGCGCAACGCATCCAGGACGTCCGCGCCGACGCGGGACTCGATGACGAGTTCGCCCGGCGTCCAGGCCCGCGGGTAGAACGAGCTCGGGAACGCGTTCGAGTGCCACATCGGCGAGTCGATCGCCTCCTGCAGGTTCAGGCCCGCCTGGTGCGCCAGCCAGAAGCCGAGCTGCCACTGGTCCTGCTGGTCACCGCCGGGAGTGCCGAACGCCAGTGCGGGGCGGCCGTCGCGCAGCGCCATCGACGGCGACAGGGTGATGCGCGGGCGCTTGCCGGGGGCCAGCGAGTTCGGCAGCCCCTTGTCCAGCCAGAACATCTGGGCGCGGCTGCCCAGGCAGAAACCGAGCGACGGGATCGTCGGCGACGACTGCAACCAGCCGCCGGACGGGGTCGCGGAGATCATGTTGCCCCAGCGGTCCACGACGTCCACGTGCACGGTGTCGCCGCGCGTCACGCCGGAGCGTTCCACGGTCGGTTCGCCGATCGCGCCGGTCGGGTCGGAGACCAGCGCCGACGGACCGCTGGCGATGTGCTTGGGCAGCAACGGTTCGCGGCCATCGGGTGAGCCGGGGCGAAGGTCGTAGGACGCGGTGTCGCTGATCAGCGCACGGCGTTCGGAGGCGTACGAGCGCGACAGCAGGGTCTCCAGCGGCACGTCCGGAACGTCGCCGTACCAGGCCTCGCGATCGGCGAACGCCAGCTTCGCGGCCTCGACGGCGAGGTGCACGGTCTCCGCGGTGGGCTTTCCGTCCACATAGGACAGGTCGTAGCCCTCCAGCAACCGGAGTTGCTGTGCCAGCACGGGTCCCTGCGTCCACGCGCCGGCCTTGACCAGCGACCACTCACCGAAGTCCGCGACGAGCGCGTCCTCGTAGGACGCCTCCCACGACGCCATGTCGGCACCGGTCAGCAGACCCGCGTGGTCGCGGCCGGAGTCGTCGCGGAACTCCGAACGGCAGAACTCGTCGATCTGCGCGGCGACGAACCCCTGCGACCACGCCCGGCGCGCGGCCTCGATCTGCGCCTCGCGATCGGCACCGGCGGCCTCGGCGGCGGCCAGCAGCCACTCCCAGGTGTCGGCGAGCTTGGGGTTGCGGAACCGGCCGCCGGGAGCCGGAAGGACGCCGTCGGGCATCCACTGCGCGGCGGAGGTCGGCCAGTGGTCGCGGAAGAGGTCCGAGACCATGCCGATCGTGTAGGCGGCCCGTTCGACGAGGGGGAAACCGTCGCGGGCGTAGCCGATCGCGCGGTCCAGCACCTCACGCAGGGTCTTGGTGCCGTGGTCGCGCAGAAGCGTGAGCCATCCGTCCCACGCGCCCGGCACCGTCGCGGCCAGCAGTCCACTGCCGGGGATCAGCGACAGACCCAGATCGGCGTAGTGCTCGATCGTCGCTCCGGCGGGCGCCACGCCCTGCCCGCAGAGCACCTGGGGGGCCGCGCCGGCGGCCGAGAAGAGGATCGGCACCTCGCCGCCGGGGCCGTTGAGGTGCGGTTCCACGACCTGCAGGACGAATCCCGCGGTCACGGCGGCGTCGAAGGCGTTGCCGCCGTCCTCCAGCACCGCCATGGCCGACGCGGAGGCCAGCCAGTGGGTCGAAGCGACCATGCCGAAGGTGCCGACGAGTTCGGGGCGCGTGGTGAACACACCATAAAGGTACGCGAGGCTAACTATATTGCGTGACTCCAAGTGACCTACACCCCAGGACCGAACGGAGCAGACCCTGATGCCGGTACGACTTTGGTCGTAGCGGACCGTGACAGATCTCCTACCAGAGGTCTACCGACGCGGACGATGTTTCGAACACCGTCGAACGGCACAGTTCTACACATGGGAATTCTGGGAATCGCGACGATCTTCATCGGCCTCGCGCTCGTGGCAGCGGTGCCGTTGGTGGCCCTGCTCCACTGGACCGACCGTTGAGTTCGAGGTAACGAGCGTTAACCTCCTCGCGAGCAGTTCGCTTCGAGGAGGATGAAGGCATGGAGATCTCGGGTACCGCGGCCATCGTCACCGGTGGCGCGTCCGGCCTCGGCGGCGCGACGGCACGTGCGCTGGCGGCGCGTGGAGCGCAGGTGTTCGCGCTCGACCTGCCCAGCGCCATCGCGAACGCCGACGTGATCGAGAACGTCACCTACCTGGCCGCCGACGTGACGTCGGGCGAAGAGGTCCAGGCCGCCGTCGACACCGCAGCCGGCTCCGGCGCCCCGCTGCGCATCACGGTGAACTGCGCGGGCATCGGCCCGTCGTCCCGCACCGTCGGCAAGTCCGGCCCGCACGACCTCGACCTCTACCGCAAGATCATCGAGGTCAACCTGATCGGCACGTTCAACGTCCTGCGCCTGGCCGCCGCGGCCATGGGCAAGACCGAGGAGCTCGAGCACGGCGCGCGCGGCGTCATCATCAACACCGCGTCGATCGCCGCGTTCGACGGCCAGATCGGCCAGGTCGCCTACGCCTCGTCCAAGGGCGGCGTCGTCGGCATGACCCTCCCGGCCGCCCGCGACCTGAGCAACGTCGGCATCCGCGTGCTGACCATCGCACCCGGCATCGTCGACACCCCGATGCTCGCCACGGTCTCGGACGAGTTCCGCGCGGGTCTCGCCGCCGGCATCCCGTTCCCGAAGCGCCTGGCCCAGCCGTCGGAGTACGCGCAGCTCGCGCTCTCGATCATCGAGCACGACTACCTGAACGCGGAGGTCATCCGCATGGACGGCGCTCTGCGCATGGCGCCTCGCTAGAGATCGCCGCGCTAGAGATCGCCTGCGAACGGTAGACGGGTCATCGCGTCCGAGGTCATCCACTCGCGCAGGCGGTGGGTGGCCCGGACGTCGTCCTCGTTGTACCAGAGCAACCGCTGCCGCTGGTCGACGTCGAGCTCGTCGCCGTTCATCCCGACCGCGGACCGGTACCAGCGCATGGAGTTCTCGCCGCCGGCCTCGGGGTCGCGCCACGAGAACCCCGCGGCGGGCGCGATGACCTTCAGACCCTTGCCGTGCGCGCACAGGAACTGCTCGCGGACGATCCCGAACAGGTCCACCCACGAGTCGGACCCGATGAACTCCTTGATCTGCGCGACCTTCGGGATTCCCGGCTTGCCGGCGAACCGTTCCGCCGACGCCAGCAGCCAGCGGTTCTCCGCGAGCTCGTTGTAGCAGTAGGCGCGGAACGACAGCCCGCGCGCCTTGGCCCGCAACCGGATGCCGGTCAGCCAGTTCCAGAACTCGGCGAACGACCGCGCCTCGTCATCGCACGGCAGCGCGTCCCACGTCACGAATGCGCGGTAGCCCTGCTCCTCGTCGATGTCCTTTCCGGACAGCAGGCAGCCCCACATGTACGCGCCCAGATCGCCGAAGCTCTCCATGTCGACGTCGACCTCGACGTCCGCGCGCGGCACGTTCATCTCGGGCACCCGGCGCACCAGCGTCAGGTCGCGCAGCCAGGCCCGCGCCAGCACCACGGCGTCGCCGAACGGCATGCCGACCAGCTGGACCGGGCCCTCCGCCAGCGGGTCGAGCTCGGCCAGCGCGTCCACAGTGGACAGTCCGATCTTGCGCAACGCCACCGCGTCCTCGCCGCGCACGACGAGGCTGACGTCCCTGCCCTGCTTCAGGTCCCGGTCGCAGGTCGGCCACCACGGGCACGTCTTGCAGTCGACGATCCGCGACGGGCGGGCCAGCGGGTCCTTCTCGTTCGCGGCCGCCAGCGCCACGGACAGCCGGTCGCTGAACCGCGCGTCGTACTCGGCCAGCGCGTTGCGGCCGCCGGGCCACGTCGGAGCCTCGAGGTCGTGCCACAGCACGACGTCCGCGTCCATGCCGATCACGCCGCCGGTGGCGCGCCCGTTGCGCGCGTAGCCGGCGGCCTGCAGCTGCCGTTGCGCGTGGGCCAGCCGCAGCTGGTCGCGGGGCTGGGGGCGGACCTTGCGGTGCGGGTCCGTGCGGCTGCCGTCGGGCAACGGCATCGTCAACGGGCTCGTGCGGGCGCCCTGCCCCGGGTCCGTGATCTTGTGCCGGACCACCAGCACCGGCACGTAACCGGTGGAGTCCTTGACCAGCAGGTCGATTCCGCCTCGGCGGCCGCCGCGTGGATCACGGGGCAACGCCGCACCCCAGATGTACTGCGCGCCCATCTCCATCGCGGCGAGCGTCACGCGTTCGCGGTCCGCGCTGCGCACGTCGGGTCCGCTCGGCACCTCGAAGAGGTTCGAGCCGACGATCCGGCCGAGCGCGTCCGCCACCGCGCGACGGTGGCTCGCCGCGTCCGCTTTCCGTTGTTCCGAAGCCGGATCCGGCGCCGCCTTGGGGGCGTCGCGCATTTCCGGATCGTTTTCGAGGTGCACCCGCCGCCGACAACGAGTGACCACGCCGGCGTCTAGCTGCACCTGGGAAGTCACAGGATGCAGGGTATGTCGCGCGTCCACCTGATGTGTCGGCAACCTGGGCAGTAAGTTTCACGTGACGGAGGAGGTGTACCCGAATGGCGCGCAAAGCGAAGGCCGGCTTCACGCCCGGCCGAGCCAAGAACCTGGTCGGTGTCGCGAAGGTGGTGGCGCCCGCGCTCATTCCGGTGCTGGCTCCGGTGATCGCCCGCGGAGCTGGGGTTTTGAGCGAGCAGTACGACCGGTACCGGGCACGCAGGCTCGGCATCGACGTCGCGGACATCGGCAGGTACTCCGGGTACGGCGCCCGGCTGCACGCGCGAATTGTCGGCTTTTCGGATTCGCTCGAGACAGTGCGGGCAACAGATTCCGATTGGGTTTCGAAGACCGAGGCCCGGCTGGCACAGTTGCTCGCCGCTGTTCGCGCATCCGAACGCATGCCGACGGCCCGGCGCAAAGCAGCGCACCGGGCCGTCGGGACTGATCTGGAGGTGCTGGAGCAGGAGTTGCTCAGGCGCCTGAACGTGCGCTGACGTCCGGCGTCCTGCCGGTCACCTCGGCCACGGCCCTGACCGCCGCCTCCTCGACCACCTGACCGGGGTCGAGGTGCGCGGTGACCTCTTCCATCACCTCGGCGACGCGTTCCTCACGCCTGATCATCGGGTCGGAACGCAGGTCCTTGGCCAGCGAGACGCACAGCCCGACCATGACGACCATGAACGGCAGCGCCGCGATGATCGTCAGGTTCTGCAGCCCTGTCAGCGCGTTCGACCCGCCGACCAGCAGCATGACCGCGGCCACGGCACCGGTCAGCACGCCCCAGAAGATCACCACCGGCTTCTTGGGCTGGATGGTGCCCTCCTGCGAGAGCGTTCCCATCACGATGGACGCGGCGTCGGCGCCGGACACGAAGAAGATCGCCACCAGGATCATGACGATCACCCCGGCGACTCCCGCGAGCGGGAACTGGTCGAGCAGCGAGAAGAGCTGCGACTCGGGCGACGCCTGACCGGCGAGATCCACTCCGTTGCGCTGCTCGAAGATGGCCGTGCCACCCAGGATCGCGAACCACACGAGCGACACCGCGGACGGCACCATGATCACGCCGGTCACGAACTGCTTGATCGTGCGGCCACGCGAGATCCGCGCGATGAACATGCCGACGAACGGCGTCCACGAGATCCACCACGCCCAGTAGAAGATCGTCCACCCGGACATCCACGTCTCGGTCGCGTCGCCACCGGAGGCGGCGGTCCGGCCGGCCATGTTCGCGAGTTCGCGGAAGTAGTCGCCCAGCGCGGTCGGCACCAGGTTCAGGATGAAGACCGTCGGGCCGACCACGAACAGGAACAGCGCCAGCACGACGGCCAGCACCATGTTGATGTTCGACAGCCACTGGATGCCCTTCGCGACACCCGAGACGGCGGACGCGACGAAGGCCACGGTCAGGATCGCGATGATCGCGACCAGCACGCCCTTGCCGACACCACCGGCCCAACCGGCGGCCTCCAGCCCGCTCCCGATCTGCAGGGCACCGAGACCGAGGGAGGCGGCCGAGCCGAACAGGGTCGCGAAGATGGCCATCACGTCGATCGCGCGACCCCAGCCCGACGAGGCACGACGGCCCAGCAGTGGCGTGAACGCCGAGCTGATCAGAGAGGACCTGCCGCGGCGGAAGCTGCTGTACGCGATGGCGATGCCGACGATGGCGTAGATCGCCCACGGGTGCAGCGTCCAGTGGAACAGCGTGGTGGCCATCGCGGTCTCGAGGGGATCGCCCTCGGTGCCGGGCGGCGGCTTCACGAAGTGGGTCAGCGGCTCGTTGACGCCGTAGAACATGAGGCCGATGCCCATGCCGGCGCTGAACATCATCGCGACCCAGGACACGGTCTTGAACTCGGGTTTCTCGTCGTCCTGGCCGAGCGGGATCTTCCCGTACCGGCTGAACGCGAGCCACAGGGCGAAGACCACGAACCCGGAGGCCGAGATCACGAAAGCCCATCCCAGATTCTGGATGATCCAGCCGAGCGCGGCCTTCGAGGCGGCGGCCAACGAGTCTGTTCCTACGATTCCCCAGGTCACGAACGCAAGCGTGAGACCTGCGGCAACGCCGAACACAACCCGGTCGGTACGGCCCGGCCTGTCGCATTGAACGGTCATGCGGCCCCTGGTACCCGGTCATGGACCTGTCCAAACTCCTCCGATTACTCTCAAGCCTCGTGAGCACACGGACGAGTGAGTTGCGCACCCTCCGGGGTGCCGCGCTCGCGCTGACGTCCGCCGCGCTCACGATCACCGCCCACGGGCTGGGCGGCGGTGAGATCTCCGAGTTCATCCACGCGCTGCCGCTGGTGGTGCTGATCGCGTTCGCGGCGGCGTCACTGGCCGACAAGCGCACCGGGAAGCTCTCGGTCATCGCCGGCCTCGGCACGGCCCAGCTCGCGCAGCACCTGCTGCTGACCTGGGTCAACCACGAGCACAACAACACGCTCACCGGCCAGATGTTCGTTGCGCACCTCGTCGCCGCGACGCTGACCGGCATCCTGCTGTTCCACGCCGAGAACGCCCTGTTCAGGCTGTTCGCCGCCGTCACCCGCCTGATCCCCCGCAGGCTCACGCCGCTGCCGGTCTCCACGCCGGTGCGGACGTTCACCAGCACGCCGTACCTCCGGAACGCGCACCACCTGGAAACGGCGCGTGCGAATGGGCGGCGTGGCCCGCCCTGTGGCTCCTGATCATCCGTATCCCTCTGCAGACCCCTTTGGCATCAGGAGCCACAACTTCATGTCGACAAATCGATTTGGCGTGCGCACGCTCGCCGTTCTCGCCGTGGCCGGAATCGCCGTCCTCGGCACCCCGGCGATCGCGTCGGCCCACGTCAGCGCCCAGCCTGCGGAGTTCACCCAGGGCGGCCGCGCGACCTTCGCGTTCCGCGTCCCGAACGAGCGCGACAACGCCGGCACCACCAAGATCGAGGTGACGCTGCCGCAGGACACGCCGCTGACCTCGGTGCGCACCAGGCCGATGCCCGGCTGGAAGGCCGAGGCGGTCAAGGGCAAGCTCGACAAGCCCGTGACGGTCGCCGGCAAGGAGATCACCGAGGCGTTCACCTCGATCACCTGGACCGCGGAGGCCGGCACGAAGATCGGCGTCAACGAGTACCAGGAGTTCTACGTCGCCCTCGGCACGCTGCCGGAGAAGGACACCCTGCTCCTGCCGACCAAGCAGACCTACGAGAACGGCGAGGTCGTGGACTGGAGCCAGGCCGCCGGCGCCGACGGCAAGGAGCCGGAGCACCCGGCGCCCGCGTTGAAGCTCGCCGCGAAGAAGGCCGGCGACGACGGCCACGGTGGCCACGGCACGACCCCGGCCGCCAACGGCACCGACACGCACGAGGCGTCCGCCGGTTCCGACAAGACCGCCCGCTACCTCGGTGGCGCCGGTCTGGCCGTCGGTGCACTGGGTCTCGGCTTCGGTGTCGGCGCGATCCTGCGGTCGAGGCGCAAGGCATGAAGCGCGCTCTGATCGCGTTCCTGTTCGCTGGTGCGGCCGTGCTCGTCACGGCCGCCCCCGCGGCGGCGCACAACGCACTGATCGGCAGCGACCCCAAGGACAAGTCATCGCTGGAGGTCGGTCCCTCGACGGTCACGCTGACGTTCGACCAGGACGTCCAGGGCGGGCAGGGCATCAACACGATCTCGGTGGTCGACTCGAACGGCGGCCACTACGAGGCCGCGGGCGACCCGGCGATCAAGGACACGGCGGTCTCCGCGAAGGTCAACGCCCTGGGCAAGGCCGGCGAGTACAAGATCGGCTACCGCATCCTGTCCGCGGACGGCCACCCCGTCTCGGGTGAGCTCACGTTCACGCTCACCAAGGACGGCACGGGCACGCCCACCGCGGCGCCGAACGACGCCGCGTCCGGTGACTCGGGTTCGAGCGACGGCCTGCCCATCTGGGTCTGGATCGCCGGCGCCGTGGTCCTGCTCGGCGGTGGCGTGTTCTTCGCCCTGCGAGGCGGAGGCACGAAGGCATGAGCGACGTCCGGACCGCCGCCCCCACCCACTACCGCGTGCTCGCCGGACTCGTGTTCGGCGCACTCGGAGGCATCGCGCTCGGCCTCGTGCTGGCACCACCCGTCGTGGTCGCCGGGGTCGTCGACGCCGGGGCGGCGGTCCGGTACGGCCTGCCGGTCACACGGGTGCTGCTCGACGTCTCGGCGACGATCGTCGTCGGGCTGTCGATCCTGCCGAAGCTGCTCGGCTTCGACCGGCCCACGCACACCGAACCCGTCATGCGCATCGCCCGGCCGGCCGCGGTCGTCGCCGCCGCCGTCTGGGTGGTCACCGCGCTGACGGCGATCATCCTGCAGGCCGCCGAACTGCGGCCGGGCACCGACGTCAGCGTCGCCAACGCGATCGACTACATCGCGAACGTCGGCGCCGGCAAGGGCCTGCTGTTCAGCGCGGCCTGCGCGTTCGTCTACCTGTTCGTCGGCGTGATGGCCGTGCGCAGCGGCGAGTCCGTCCCTGCTGAGCTGCGCATCCTCATCTCGATGTTCGGGCTGCTGCCGATCCCGGTGACCGGGCACGCCTCCAACTGGAAGTACCACGACTACTCGATGGTCTCCATGGAGCTGCACGTGCTGGGCGCCGCGGCGTGGACCGGCGGGCTCGGCGCGTTGATGGCGCTGGTCGCCTACCGCAAGGGACTGCTGGCGATCGCGTTGCCGAGGTTCTCGAAGATCGCGACCGTCAGCCTGGTCGTCGTCGCGGTCACGGGCCTGTTCAACGGGCTGCTGGAGCTGGTCCTCAACCCGGTCGTGCCGTTCCCGCAGTCGCTGTTCACCACCGGCTACGGGTTGCTGTTCCTGGGCAAGACCGTCTGCGCCGGGCTGATCGCGGTGCTCGGCGCGCACATCCGGTGGCGGCTGCTGCCGAAGATCTCCCAGCACAAGGTCACCGCGATCGTGCAGTGGGCGGTCCTGGAAGTGACGATCATGGGCGTCGCCTTCGGGCTCGCCGTCGTGCTGAGCCGCGCTCCGGTCAGCTGAAGCCCGTCGCGACCCTGACCAGGTCGGCGAGTGCGCGTGACCGGCTGTGCGGCGGCCACGCGATCACCGTCGTGACCTGAGGTGCGTCGACGATCGGAATCGCGACCAGCCCCTCGGCCAGCCCGTTGCGGGCGACCTCCGGCAGGACGGCGACGGCCCGGCCGAGCTCGATCAGCTGGAACAGCTGGGTCAGGTTGCGCACCTCGGCCCCGGTGCCGTCCGGGTAGGTGCCGTCGCTGCGGGGCCAGCGCGCGAGTTCCGGCAGGTCTCTGACGTCGGCCACGCGCAGCGGCGACCTGCTGGCGAGCGGGTGTGCGGCCTGCATGACCGCGACCTGGCCCTCGGTGGTCAGGACCTCCACGTCGAGGCCCGTCGTCGGGTCGTACGGCTCGTGCAGCAACGCCACGTCGGCCCGTCCGTCGAGCAGCGGGAGATAGGTGTTCGACTCGCACAGCAGGAGCTCGACGGGCACGGCTCCGGGCTCGTTGGCGTACGCGTCGAGCAGCTTCGCCAGCACCTCACCGGAACCGCCGGCCTTGGCGGCCAGCACCAGCGACGGCCGGTCGGCCGCAGTCGCACGGGTTCGACGTTCGGCCGCCGCGACCGCGCCCAGGATCGCCCTGCCCTCCTCCAGCAGCACCTCACCGGCGTCGGTGAGCGAGACCCTGCGGCTGGTCCGGGTCAGCAGTTCGACGCCGAGCCGGTGTTCGAGCTGGGCGATCGCCCGTGAGAGCGGTGGCTGGGCGATGCCGAGGCGTTCGGCGGCGCGGCCGAAGTTCAGCTCCTCGGCGACCGCCACGAAATATCGGAGCTCTCGGGTCTCCACCCCATCACGTTATCCATACCGGCCGGGTATCGCTGCGGCACCGAAGTGATGTTGGTCCTGACGGCGTTCCAGACCAGGGTCAGATGCATGAGCGAACAGACGATTGCGCTGGTCACGGGCGCGAACAAGGGCATCGGGTACGAGATCGCGGCAGGCCTCGGCGCGCTGGGCGTCAGCGTCGGAGTCGGGTCACGGGACCGCGAACGCGGCGAGGAAGCGGTGGCGAAACTGCGTGCGAACGGCGTTGACGCGTTCGCTGTGCCGTTGGACGTGACCGACGACGAGAGCGTGGCTTCCGCCGTGTCACTGCTCGACGAACGGTTCGGCCGTCTCGATGTGCTGGTGAACAACGCGGGGATCGCGGGGCCGTGGCCCATGGCGCCCTCGGCCACGACGGCGGAGAGCCTGAGGGAGGTGCTGGAGACCAACGTGATCGGCGTAGTCAGGGTCACCAACGCGGTGCTGCCGCTGCTGGGACGGTCGGCGCGGCCGCGGATCGTCAACCAGTCGAGCCATCTCTCGTCGCTGACCCTGCAGACCACGCCGGGAGTGGAGCTGGGTGACGTCAACGGGGCCTACACGCCGTCGAAGACGTTCCTGAACGCCATCACCGTCCAGTACGCCAAGGACCTCACCGGCATCAAGGTCAACGGTGCGTGTCCCGGCTACGTCGCCACCGAGTTCAACGGTTTCCAGGGACACGAGACGCCGGCGGACGGCGCGAGGATCGCGGTCAGCCTGGCCACGCTGCCCGACGACGGTCCGACCGGCGGCCTGTTCGACCACGCCGGGACCGTGCCCTGGTGAGATCGGGCCGGATGTTCAACGTGAAACATCCACTACTTCGACGGAACTCGACGAGTGGTCCGATCGGCACGACGAGCTGCGCGCGAACGGACTAGTCGGTGATCAGTCGGGCCGAAGATTCTTCACGCATCCGCGCCAGCCGGTTCATCGTCCGCTGGCCGCGGCGGTCCAGCTCACGGCTGTCGATCCAGCCGTTGGCGTAGTAGCGGTAGTCCTGGGCCAACGCCACGAGCTCGGCGAGGTAGTCGGCGGACCGGCGCCTGCGCTCTTCATCGAAGCCCGCCAGCAGCGGTAGCTGGGTGTCCACCACCTCGTCGAGCAACTGCGCGGACCGCAGCGCTCTCTTGGAACGCCACCTCCGAGTAAGGCTCACGCGCCGCACCTCGTCCTTCGCCCCGACCTGCCGCACCTTAGGCGTGGATTTCTCGCCCGTCGATGCTGCATTCGTGTGCGAAGGTCCTGGCGTTACCGGTTCGTGTCCCACGCCATCCAAAAGTGGTGCTATAGGACCCAAACGAAATGTGACTAGGCGGCCGACTCGGTGCCGGTGAACCGCGCGACGCGGTCGGCGAGCTCGCGGGCCTCGGGGTTGTTGCGGCGCTTGTCGGCTTCCTGGCGAAGCGGCTCCATGCGCTGCTTGGTGCGCACCGACTTGAGGCTTTCCGACAGGTCAACGGCTTGGCGGCCGATCTTGGCGCCGTGGTCGATGTCGCCTTCGAGCAGGTGGTTGATCGCCATCGAGGTGAGGTTGAACGAGCGGCTGCGGGCGTACTCGTCGCCGAAGTTGTTGATCGCCTTGGACAGCGCGGGGATCGCGGTCCTCGTGTACTTGGCGTCCACCGTCTGGGCCAGCTCCGTGTGCACCGTGCCGATCATGGACGAGAGGTCGATCTCGTTGAAGAACCGGGCCCAGGCGGGCGCTTCGGCGATGTTCGAACGGGAGAACTCGTCACGGGCGCGGCCGAGCAGCTTGAGCGCCTGCTCGTCGGAACCCATCTTCGCGTAGGCCCAGGCCTCGTTGGCGCACAGGATGCCGACGGCCAGTTTGGAACCGGAGTTCTGCGCGGCCAGCTGGCCCAGCTGGAACACCTTCAGCGCGTCGTCGGGAGCGTTCTGGTGCAAGTAGACGCGGCCCATGCGGTACAGGATGTTCGCCATGAGCGCCTCGTTCTCGCCCTGCTTCGCGAGGTCGAGCGCCTGACCGAAGTGGTTGCGGGCCGAGTCCATCAGGCCGGTGTCGAACGACGTCCAGCCGGCGAGGTTGTGCAGGTCCGCCAAGGCGACGAAGAGCCGCTGGCGAACGATGTCCGTGGAGCTCGCACCGAGCATCTGCTGTCCCCAGGACAGCTGGGCGACCACCGCGTCGCGGCAGGAACCGCCGCCGTACTGGTAGTCCAGGGCACGCAGAGCCCGCGTCGCCGCTTCGACCTGGCGCACATCGGTCATCCCGATGCGTCCCGGAGCCGGAGTCTGTGTGGGGTGTGAAACCCACGACCCGGAGTCCGCTCCGAACACGGCCGCGCCCACTGTCACGGCGGCGGCGTGCGCGAGGAACTTCCGACGCTTCACCGACTCGTCCTCCTCAGGATGGGGTGAGTCCGCGGTCGCGGCCACCCGTACTGCCGTTGTCTCGTCATAGGCGAGACCCATGTATCCACGTGGGACACCCAAGCCCATGGCGATCCTCGTCAGGACGTCGTACGCCATCACCTGGCGTCCCTTGAGGATCTCCGAGACCTCGGACTGCGACTGCCCAGTGAGCGCCGCGATCTGGCGCTGGGACACACCGTGCCTTCGGAGCAGCCGGTAGACCGAGCTGATCTCTCGTCGGGCCAGTGCGTCCCGCATCTCCTGCTGGTCCCACACCTCGGCGGGGATAGGAGAGCCCTGGGAACTCATGGTGTTCATCGCGCACCCTCACAGTCCGTTGGGCGTCATCGGCAGACTAGGGGCAGGTCCCCGAGCCCGAGAAGTCCTCTTCGGCGGAGCTGATCGGCTCTGCCGAACACCGCTTACCGCTCACCGTAAGACTTCCACCGGTCAGCGCTGTGACGTCCCGTTCCGGCATGAATCATCGCAATCTGGATTCCGGTAAGCGAGTGAGCACGGAGAGGAACGACCTAATAGTGGACAGCTCCTCCTCAGGCTCCACCTCCATTGTGGAGACGGGTGACACCGAATCCACATGGCGCGGCATGACCGGGCAACGTCGGACGTGGCAGATCAGCTGCGGCGACGTGGTCGACCGGGACCGCCAGCTCACCGTGAAGGTCGTTCAGGGCCAAGTGGTCCTGGTAGGCCCTCCCGGGGAGACGGCAGTCTTGTCCCACGACCAGCTCGTACAGCTCAGGGCCGCGCTACGCGAAGCCGCCGACCAGGCGGAAAGGTGACGGTGACGTTCAATGGACGCGATCCTCGGACAGGTTCTTCGCAACGCTGTGTGGGAACGCCTCGACCTGCTCACTGAGCTGGCGAGCCGTGCGGACGCCCCGTCCCTCCTGTCGGTGGCTCGATCCGAGCTCCCTCGGCTGACCGAGGGATGGCGTGCTCTGCTGGCAGCGCACGAGCCGGACGAGAAGGGCAACTGCCCCGAATGTTCCGGCCGCTGGCGCCAGCAGAAGTCACCTTGCTCGGTGTGGCGCGCCGCGTACGAACACCTGGTCGCGGGCGGACTCGCCCCGCGCCCGGCTCGCCATCTGCGCGAGGCCCCGGTGACTCCTCCTGTCACCCGGTCCCGCCGCGCGGTGGCTCGAGCCCACTAACGGGCGTTTGCGACTGACCTGGCGTCCCCCCGACACGACCAGGTCTGCAAACCGCCTACTGACCGGTGGTCCGCGATGTGCGAACCCCCGACCGCGACATCGCGGGCCCCGGTCAGCTTTTACAACTCCACAGATTCCCGCGGGCCGGTGACGTGCACCTTCCCTCCCCGACCGTCGCCGGTCCGCGGTCACCAACCACGGCCCTCGTCTGCACCTCCCGCGCAGACGAGGGCCGTTTTCACGTCTCCGGACGGCACGCGGGGCCCCTGCGTACCGACTTGCCGCACGCGGGGCCCCTGCGTACCGACTTGCCGCACGCGGGGCCCCTGCGTACCGACTTGCCGCACGCGGGGCCCTTTCGTACCGACATGCAGTACGAAAGCTCCCCGCGTGCACTCGTCTAGCGGTGAGTGCCGGTCTTCCAGGCGAGGTATGAGGTCAGGCCGGGGAACAGCCGACCGGAGATCTCGAACGCCTTGAGCTGCCACGGGAACAGGTGCTCGGCGCGTTCCTTCTCCACGGCGTCCACGATCGCCTTCGCGCACTGCTGCGGCGTGACCGTGGGGATCATCCGGGCGATCGCCGGGATCCGTTCCTCGGCTCCGGGGTTGTTGGCGAAGTACTCGCTGGAGACCTTGCCGGGCACCACTTCGCTGACTCCGACGCCGGTTCCGCGCAGGTCGAGGCGCAACGAGGCCGTGAGGCCGCGCAAAGCCCACCTCGACGACTGGTAGCCCACGCAGCCGGGGATCGGCAGCCGTGACACCGGCGAGTTCACGTTGACGATCCAGCCGGAGCCCCGCGACCGCATGGCGCCCAGGTACTCCCTGGTCAGCAGCAACGCGGCCATGTACGGCACAGCGGTCATGGTGACCAGCTCGTCGGACGACGTGTCGTCGAGGAACAGCCAGCGCCCGACGCCCGCGTTGTTGACCAGCACGTCGGGGGCCGGAACGTCCTCGGCGAGTGCTCGAATCTGCTCAGCGTCGGACAGATCCGCCTGATGAGCGGTCGCCGAGCCGCCGAACTCCTTGATCCGTTCGACCTGCAGATCCAGCAGTTCGGCGCTCCTGGCCACAAGGTGGACGTGCGCGCCGTGGGCGGCGAACCGGAACGCCGCTTCCGCACCGATCCCCTGGGACGCCCCTGTGACCAGAACCTTCTTGCCCTCGACCTGCATCAGACCACCGATCGCACTCGACTCATCAACACCGCCGCGAGCACGGTAGCCAGCGCGGACGCCGCGAACAGACCGCGGTAACCACCCAGGTTCGCGAGGATCACGGCAGTCAGCAAGGGGGCGATGACCTGCGGCAACGCGTTGGCTACGTTGATCACGCCCAGATCCTTGGCCCGATCGGCCGCAGCCGGCAACACCTGGGTGAGCAGCGCGATCGCGACGGCCAGGTAGGTGCCGAAGCCGACGCCGAGCAACGGTGAGGCGACCAGCGCGACCGGCCACGTCGGCGACACCACCAACAACAACGCCGCCAAAGCCATGACTGCCGACGCTCCGTACACGTACGGCTTCCGACGGCCAGAACGATCACTTCGTGCGCCGAACAGCACCGCTCCTGCGGTGAGCGCCACCCCGTACAGGGCCATCAACTGCAGCAGGCCCTGGTCGGGAGACGGGTGGCGCACCTCGTCGCTCAGGAAGAAGTACAGGTACAGCGTGCCGAACGCGTTGCCGACGTTGAGCATGAAGTGCCCGAGCCACGCCCACGCGAAGTCGGGGTGCTCTCGGGGTGAGATCCAGAACGTCGGCCGCACCGGCTTCGCGACCAACTGCGTGTCCGGCGTCCTGAGCACGAAGAACAACGCTCCGAGCAGCACGATCACCGCACAGGCCAGGTAGCCGGCCTCCAGGTCGGTGACTAGTTCCGTGACGACGAGCGCACCCAGCACGGTGCCGAGCATCTGGCTGATGCCGAACTGCCCACCGACCTTGGCCCGTTGCACGACGGGCACCCGGTCCGGCACGGCGGCGGTCAGCGCGGCGAGCATGCTGCTGACCCCCGCCTGCACCAGGCACCAGCCGATCGTCATGACCAGGACCGAGTGCGCACTGGCGAGAACAGCGAGGCCGGCAGCCGCGACGACCGACCCGATCAGCGTCCACGGGTGCCGGCGGCCGAAGCGCGAGGTCGTGCGATCGGACAGGAAGCCGATGAGCGGCACCCCCACCATCGCCACGAACGCGCCGACACCGGTGACGACGCCGAACACGAACGTCTTGTTCGCCTTGTCCAGCAGTTCGGCCTGCCGTGGCAACAGGATCTGGATCGGCGCGTAGACCGCGAGCCACAGACCGAGGTTCGCGACGAACAGCCAGACCATCCAGCTCCTGCGAACCGGGACGACCGGTTCGGCGAGCGCCTCACTCACCACTGATCACCTTTCTGTACCAGTGGAACGAGTCGCGCGGCGTGCGCGCATGCGTCTCGTAGTCGATCTGGACCAGGCCGAACCGCTGCGAGTACCCGGCTTCCCACTCGAAGTTGTCGAGCAGCGACCACACGAAGTACCCGGCGACGTCCGCGGCCTGCGCGGCCTTGAGGTGTCCGTCCAGGTAGGAGATCCGCTCGGCGTCGTTGATCTCGTCGGGGAAGCTGCAGCCGCTCTCGGTGACGTACACCGGCGGCAGGCCGGGATGGCGCTCGCGCAACGTCGTGATCATCTCGGTCAGCCCGGCCGGCACGATCGGCCAGCCGAACCCGGTGCGCTCGTACTCGTCGATCTCCACCAGTTCGAACGGCAGCGGGTTGCCCTCGGACGGCGCCTTGAGCCGCGTCGGGTTGTAGTAGTTCACGCCGTAGAAGTCGAGCGGCTGGTGGATCGTGGCCAGGTCACCATCGGCGATAGGCAGGAGCTCGGCGACTGCGTCGGGATATCGGCCCGACAACATGGGGTCCGCGTAGATCCAGTTGTGGATTTCGCTGTAGGCCTCGGCGGCCGCTACGTCATCCGGCCCAACCGGCCACGCGGGAGTGTGGTTGTTCGCCGTGCCGACGGCCTGCGCGTTGAACGACCGGAGCACTTCGACCGCACGGCCGTGAGCGAGGTTCAGGTGGTGGGCGGTCGGCAACGCGTCGATGAGCAACGTCTTGCCGGGAGCGTGCTCACCGATCGCATAGCCCTGCAACGTCACCATCGCGGGTTCGTTGATCGGAATCCACAGCTTCACGCGGTCGGCGAGCCGGTCCGCGACCAGCGCCGTGTAGTCGGCGAACCGGTCAGCGATGTCCCGGGTCAGCCAGCCGCCCTCGGCCTCCAGTTCCGCCGGGGTGTCCCAGTGGTACAACGTCGCCACGGGGGCGATGCCGACGTCGACGAGCGCGTCGACCAGGCGGTCGTAGAAGTCGAGGCCCTCGGCGTTGACAGGTCCTTTGCCGGACGGCTGGATGCGCGGCCACGCGATCGAGAACCGGTACGCGTTCACGCCGAGCTGCGTCATGAGCGCAACGTCCTCGCGCCACCGGTGGTAGTGGTCGCACGCAACGGAAGCGTTCTGGTTCTCGTGTACAGGAGAGAAGTCGTCCCACACGGAGGGGCCTCGGCCGTCGGCGTCGAACGCGCCCTCGATCTGGAACGCGGACGTCGACACTCCCCAAAGGAAGTCGCTCATCGATCCTCCAAATGTGAAACTTGTTCGGATCGTAGGCGTGTTGACGGGTTCAGGGAAGTGAAAGAGCCGTGCAACAGGCAAGATGGAAGTACCCGAACTACTGGGAGTCGCCGTGACGAGCACCACCCCGCTTCGCCGTCAGCCCGTGCAGCAGCGCAGCGCCAAGAGAGTCGAGCGCATGCTCGAGGCCTGCGCGACCCTCATCGACGAGGTGGGCTACGACGGTGTCACCACGACGTTGATCGCGGAAAGAGCGGGCGTAGCAGTCGGTTCGCTCTACCAGTTCTTCCCTGACAAAAGAGCCGTCGTGCAGGCGCTGACGCTGCGCAACGTCGACAAGTTCTCCCTCGGCATCACCGAACGGCTCGAGCAGGCGACACTCGAGCACTGGTGGGACGCCGTGGACACGGTGTTCGACGTCTACGTGACGATGCACCGCGAGATCCCGGCGTTCGGGAAGCTGCACTTCGGCGACGTCGTCGACATGCGCCTGCTCGACGACCGCCGCGACAACAACGCCGTCATCTCCGACAAGATCTCGGAGCTGATCTCGGGCAAGTTCGGCATCCCGATGAACGAGGTCCAGCTGCCGATCGCGATCGCCGTCGAGGCCGCCGACGCCGTGATGAAGATGGCGTTCCGGAAGAACCCGACGGGCGACCAGGCGATCCTGACCGAGGCTAGGGCGCTGGTCAGGGGCTATCTGTCGTCGCGGCTGCCCGCCTAGTGCCCTACGCCGGAAGTCCGCCGCTGAAGTCCCTGCCGTTTGTGCCGCACGCGGGGCGCTTTCGTGCGCGTGGAGCGCACGAAAGCGCCCCGCGTGCAGTTGATGACGGCGTGGCTGAGGCCCCGCGACGTTGATGAGGGGAGCTTTCCCAAACCTGAGGTTGATGAAAGCTCCCCTCATCAACCTTCATACTTTGATGACGAATTTCCGGCGCAGGACACTAGCCGAAGTTCCTGCGCTCACCGCGGTACGTGGGCACGGTGCGCTCGATGCGGTCACCGTGCACCAGGTGCACCTCGTCGAACCGCTCGAACAGCTCGCCCGCCTTGGCGTGCCGCATCCAGACGCGGTCGCCGATCCGCAGCTGCTCCGCCGCCTTGCCGGTGACCGGCGTCTGCACCTCGCCCGCGCCTTCGAGGCCGAGCGTCTTCAGCCCGGCCGGCAGGTACGGCGACGGCTGGCGGTCGGGTGTCGGTGTGCCGGACGCGATGTAGCCGCCGGCGAACAGCGTGGCCACCCGCTTGGTCGGCTTGCGCACCACGGACAACGCGAACAGCGCGGCCGGTTCCGGCTTGAACGCCTGGTAGCCGTCGAACAGCGTCGGTCCGAAGAGGCCGGACCCCGCCGCGAGCTCGGTGACCGACGGGTCGGAGCCGGTGAGCTCGAGGCTGCCGGTGCCGCCACCGTTGACGAACGCCAGGTCGGCAACCTGCCGGACGGCGGTGACCACGGCGGTACGGCGTTCGATCAGCTCCGGGCCGGACTTGCTCTGGATGAGCCGGATCCCGATCGCCCGCAGCGGCTGGCCGGGCGGGTTGTCCCCCAGACCGGCGATCTGTCCCTCGTAGGCCATGACGCCGACCAGCTGGAAGCCGTGCCGCTGCACGATCTTGGCGGCGAGCGCCTTGGCCTGCTGTGGCGTGTGGATCGACGAACGGCGTGGTCCGATGTGAACGCCGGGCAGCGGGCGCCACGAGACGTCGAGTTCCAGGCAGACCCGGATGTCGGCGTGCGGCCCGATCGCGGCGTCCACGAAGTCGAGGTGCTCGGTGGAGTCGACCATGATCGTGACGCGCTGGCGCGCCGTCTCGTTGGCCGCGAGCTTCTGCAACGACGCGCGGTCGGCGGTCGGGTAGGCGACGAGCAGGTCCTCGGTGACGTTCTGCTCGGACAGCCACAGGGCCTCGGCCAGCGAGTAGCACATGACGCCGGCGTAACCGGGCCGTTCGAGCGCCCGGCTCACCAGTTCGCGCACGCGGATCGACTTGCTCGCGACCCGGATCGGATGACCGGCAGCGCGACGGGCGAGGTCCGCCGCGTTGTGGTCGAAGGCATCCAGGTCGACGATCGCGAACGGAGGATCCAGGTCCTTCGTCGCGGCATCAAGTCGAGTTCGGCGCATGCTCTGACGGTACGTCCTGAACCCTTGAAACGTGAAGAGCTTTCACTTACGTTACTCGCAGGTCACACTCTCTCGTGGAGGTTCGCGTGTGGACGAACTGGGCTAGAACGGCTTCGTGCACGCCTGCGCGCGTCGTCCACCCGTCCAGCACGGACGAGATCGCCGCAGCCGTCCTCTCCGGCGGCCGCGTCCGCGCGCGAGGCAGCGGTCACTCGTTCAACGACATCGCCGTAGCCCCGGAAACCGCGCTCGACCTGGACCGGTGGACCGGAATCGTACGCGCGGACGCGGAAACCGGGCTGGTGACCGTCCGCTCCGGCACTCCCCTGCGCGTCTTCAACGCCGACCTCCACCGCCTGGGCCTCGCGATGCCGAACCTGGGCGACATCGACGCCCAGACCGTCGCCGGCGCGGTCTCCACCTCGACCCACGGCACCGGCGGAAAACTGGGCGTCCTCGCCACCGCCATCGAAGCGCTGGAACTGGTCCTGGCCGACGGCTCTGTGGTCACCTGCTCCCGGACCGAACGCCCGGACCTCTTCAACGCCGCCCGCGTGGGTCTGGGCGCGCTGGGCGTCATCAGCACCCTGACCCTGCGCTGCGTCCCGTCCTTCGTGCTGCAGGCACAGGAAGCCCCGGGCCGCCTCGACGCCGTGCTGGAGCGGTTCGACGACCTCTGCGCGGTGGAGGACCACGTCGAGTTCCACTGGTTCACCCACTCCGACCGCGTGATCCTCAAGCGCAACAACAGGATCACCGAGGCCGCGCGCCCGCTCTCGAAGCTCCGCCAGGCCTGGGAGTACGAGGTCATGGAGAACGCCGCGTTCGGCGCGGTCACCAAGGTCGCCAAGACCTTCCCCCGCTACACCAGGCGCCTCAACGAACTCTGCGGCTCGCTGATCTCCGAGCGGTCCTATTCGGACTACTCGCACAACGTCTTCGTGACGCCCAGGCGCGTGCGGTTCGTGGAGACCGAGTTCTCGATCCCCCGCGAGAACCTGATGGACGTCATCCGCGAACTCCAGGCCGTCGCCGCCAAGCTGGGAGAGCGCGACCACCTGATCGTCCCGTGCGAGGTGCGCGTCGCCCAGGCCGACGACATCTGGCTCTCCACGGCGAACGGCCGCGACACCGCGTACATCTCGATGCACCAGGCACTCGGCATGCAGTACAAGGCTTTCTTCGACGCGTACGCGAGCATCGCGGCGTCGGTCGGCGGCCGCCCGCACTGGGGCAAGATGCACGACCTGACCGCGACGGAGCTCCGCCCGCTGTACCCGCACTTCGACGACTTCCTGCGGGTGCGGGACGAGGTCGATCCAGGCAGGACGTTCACGAACCCCTACCTGGACCGCGTGCTCGGTTAGAGAATCACGCGAACGGCGTCGGCGATCGGTGTCTCGCCGTTCACCAGTTCCAGCGTCTTGCCGACCGTGTTGGGAGCGTTGAGCAGCTCGGCCAGCACCGCGGCGACGTCGGCACGGGTGACGGACGACCGCGGCAGCCGGGGCTCGGCCAGCGTGACCAGCCCGGTCGGCGCGTCGTTCACCAGCGGCCCCGGCCGCAGGATCGTCCAGTCGAGATCACGCGGCTTCAGGTCGTCCTCGGCCAGCTTCTTGGCCTTGAGGTACACCGCGAACTCGGGGTCCACCGACGGCGAGTCCGCGGACTCGATCCCGACGGTGGACACCTGCAGGAACCGCCGCACCCCGGCCTCGACGCAGGCAGAGGCGAAGAGCGCGGCGGCCCCGTAGTCCACGGTGTCCTTGCGGGCGGCACCAGATCCGGCGCCGGCACCAGCGGCGAACACGGCCGCATCAGCACCGTTCAAATACGCGGCGACCGAGTCCAGATCAGCGGACTCCAGGTCGCACAACACCGGAACGGCTCCGGCTTCCTGCACATCGGCGAAGTGATCGGGATTGCGGACCAGTGCTGTGGCGGCGTCTCCACGGGTGGCCAGCTGCTGCTCGAGAAGCAGCGCGATCTGCCCGTGTCCGCCGGCTATGACTACTCGCATGGCCCGACCGTAGATCAGGAAGCGGTGGCGAGCACCTGCTCGTAGACCAGTTCGTTGACCCAGCGGGTGATGGCGGTGTCCTCGGAGGGGGCGTTCTCCTGGCGGCCGGACACGTCGACCGAGAGGTCCTTCCCGTCGTCGGCCAGCAGCACCGAGACGCCGTAGCGGCGCACGCGCGGCAGGCAGTTCGCGAGGTAGTCGTGCGAGAACGCGACCGACTCGGGCAGGACGACCGCGGCGTTGCCGTAGCGGGCGAAGGGGACGGAGGAAGCCAGGGCGGTCCTCCAGTGGCGGGCGACGGCCAGGACGCCGACGATCCGCACCGCGGCGGGGGGAACGCGGCCTTCCATCTCCGGCCACACCCACGTGGAGACGGTGGTCTTGTCGGCCTCTGGGCCCGCACCCACGCACACGCGCTCGGCGTGGGCGTCGGCCAGGAGTTCGGCCACGACGACGACCTTGCGGCCCATCAGGACCATTTCGGGGAGAACCACGCCGTGCCAGCCGAGGCGGATCGCCGCAGCGGCAGCCAGCTCCTCGACGGACGCGGGCAGTTCCGGAACCGGGGCCGGGGTGGTCGACAGACCGTTCGAACTGTCGAGCGCCGCGATCCTTGCTGGGGTGCTGCTCACGCCAGTGCCTCCTCGTCACCCGCGGCGGGAGATCCGCCGCGTTTCGACTCGTGCTCTGGCATAAGAATTAGCAGGAAGCGCGCGGCCCGCCCCCAGGTCACAGGACCCCCTGCGATCGACGGCGCCGACCGGTCGGTGACCGGTCGAGGAGTGGCGAGGGGAGTTCGGTCCTGCTGTGCTGCCGTCTGGGTGACGTTAATCCGGATGGACGCGCCAAAAAGGCTGCTCAGGGTGTGCGCGCCAGGCGTGTGGGCAAAACGCCGGTCAGCGGCACCGGTCGCCGTCCGCCGACCGTTCACCGCGCCAGAACGACCACCTACATGATGATCACTGTCTTGCCGGGCCCGTGACCTGCGAAAACGTCGGTCGCCTCGCGCAACGGCACGCGTCGGCCGATCGGTACTTCCAGGTCACCCGACCGCACCATGGACGCCAGTCGCACCAACGTCTCCCGCGACCCCTTCAGGCCGAAGTTCTGCCCCGGATCAGCGGAAACGTAGTTGGTGTTGAACGCCAGCGGCGCGTAGCGCGCGTTCGACTCGAACGACGAACGGTCGGCGCTCACGAGGTCGATGAGCGCGTCGGCCTCCACGAGGGAGTCGCCGCGCCCGATCGGGATGACCCGCTTGCCCGCCGCACGCGCGATCTGGACGGCGAACGACCCCACGCCGCCCGAGGCACCGACGATCAGCACGGATTCCGCGGTGCCGAGTGACTCGACCAACTGCAAAGCGGTCATACCCGCGGTAGGCAATGCGGCGGCGACGGCGGGATCCAGATCTTCCGGCAACGGCGCCAACGCGTTCTCGGCCGGAACTGTGACGTACTCGGCGTATGTTCCGCCGCCGACGGGACGGCGGAAGAAGGTGCCGAAAATCCTCTCTCCGGAACCTTCCACCTCACCCGCACCATCAGTTCCGGGAACGAGTGGGAACTGGTGAGGAGCGGAACTGCGGAGCATCCCGTTCACGACTTTGCGGTCGAACGGGTTGACGCTCGCCGCGAGCAGCCGGACCAGGAGCTGACCTGGTCCCGGCGTGGGCCGGGGAACCTCGACGAGTTCGAGTTCAGCGCCGAAGCCGGCAGCCGCTATCGCCCACATGGCGCCCCCC
Source organism: Lentzea californiensis (assembly GCF_024648825.1). Lineage (GTDB taxonomy): Bacteria > Actinomycetota > Actinomycetes > Mycobacteriales > Pseudonocardiaceae > Lentzea > Lentzea californiensis. The sequence continues at coordinate 1,000,251 of NZ_JANBBE010000001.1, read as the reverse complement.
GAACGAGTGACAGACATCACCTGTTGGATCAAGGAATCCGATACTGCCGATCAACGAAAGAACCCCCCTCGCGATTTCGCGAGGGGGGTTCCATCTGTCTTTCGATGGGCAAGGGGGGAGTTGAACCCCCACGTCCTTTCGGACACACGGACCTGAACCGTGCGCGTCTGCCATTCCGCCACTTGCCCCTGGAGACGTTGGAAACACTAGCACGCGTCCAAACCAGGTTCCTAATCGCCCCCTGTAGGGCTGGTCGCACCCGGATACGATCGGCACAGGAGCCCGGGCCGATCGGCACGAACGGAAGGAGTCGACATGGGCCTGCAACGCTTCGAGCGCAAGCTCGAGGGTCTGGTCGGCAACACCTTCGCGCGCGTGTTCGGCGGCAGCGTCGTGCCCCAAGAGGTGGCACAGGCACTGCATCGGGAGGGTGACAGCAACATCCGCGAGCTCGCGGGTGGCAGACTGCTAGCCCCCAACCACTACAAGGTGCTGCTCGGGCCTCAGGACCACGAACGACTTGCGGGCGACGAGCAGGATGAACTACGCATCACACAGCTTCTCGCAGAGGGCCTGCGAGAGCACCTGGCCGAGTCCGGATGGGATACCTATGGTGACGTCGTAGTCTCCCTGGAGCGCTCCGAGGCGCTGCACACCGGACAGTTCCGAACCAGCTCGTCCGTCGACCCCGACGTGAAAGCGGCCAGCCGACGGTCAGCACCACCTCGCACCGCAGGAGACCGACCCATGAGCCAGCCTCCCGGCTACGGACAAGGACAGGGCCAGCCCGCCCAGGACCCTTATGGTCAGGGCGGCTACGGCCAGCAGGGCTACGACCAGCAGCAGGGCTATGACCAGCAGGGTTACGGCCAGCAGCAGGGTTATGGCCAACCAGGACAGGACCCGGCCTACGGCCAGCAGGGTTACGGCCAGCAGCAGGGCTACGACCAGGGCTACGGCCAGCAGCCCGCCACCGGCTACGACCAGGGTTACGGCCAGCAGCAGGGCTACGACCAGGGCTACGGCGGCGGCCAGCAGCAGGGCTACGGCCAGGACCCGGCGGGTTACGGCCAGCAGCAGGGCTACGGCCAGCAGGGCTACGACCAGGGTTACGCCGGCGGCCAGCAGGGCGGCGGTTACGACCAGGGCTACGGCCAGCAGCCCGCCGGCGGTTATGACCAGGGTTACGGCCAGCAGCAGGGCTACGGCCAGCAGGGCGGCTACGACCAGGGCTACAACCAGGGCGGATACGCCCCGCCGGCCACCCAGGGCGCGAACCGTCAGCTCAACGCGACGCTGCACCTCGACGACGGATCCAACCGGACGTACAACCTGAAGCAGGGTGGAAACGTCGTAGGTCGTGGGCAGGAAGCCGACTTCCGCCTCCCGGACACCGGAGTCTCCAGGCGCCACCTGGAAATCTCGTGGGACGGGCAGAATGCGATGCTCGCTGATCTCGGTTCGACAAACGGCACCACGGTGAACGGCACGCCAGTGCAGACTTGGCAGCTCGCGGAGGGCGACGTCGTCCGCATCGGCCACTCGTCACTGGTCTTCCGCACCGCGGGCTAGAGGTCGATACGGGCGTCGGTAAGCAACTCAAGGCAGGAGCGGTTACAACCGGTGCCAGAGCTGGTGATGCAGCTGACCAGAGCGGGCTTTCTCGTGCTCCTCTGGCTCTTTGTGCTGGCCGCCCTACGTGTGGTCCGCTCTGATCTTTACGCAGCCTCAGGGCTCCGGGCATCAGGTCTGCCCGGATTCCGGAGGTCCGAGAAGTCGGCGAGGGGAAGCAAGGCACCTCGGCAACTCGTGGTCACCCACGGGGCGCTCACAGGCACCCGCATCTCGCTCGACGGCAGGCCGATCCTGATCGGCCGCGCTGACGACTCCACCCTCGTGCTGGACGACGACTTCGCGTCGACCAGGCACGCGCGGCTGTCCATGCGCGGTACCGACTGGTACGTGGAGGACCTCGGTTCCACGAACGGCACCTACCTAGACCGAGCCAAGGTCACCGCACCCCTGCGCGTACCTCTCGGCACCCCGATCCGCATTGGCAAAACGGTGATCGAGCTGCGCTCATGACCTTGGTTCTTCGATACGCGGCCCGCAGCGACAGGGGCCTGGTTCGCGCCAACAACCAGGACTCCGTGTACGCGGGTCCCCGCCTGCTCGCAGTGGCCGACGGCATGGGTGGCCACGCCGCCGGTGAAGTCGCGAGCAAGGTGGTCATCGCCTCGCTGGCGCACGTCGACGACGACGAGCCCGGCGACGACCTCCTCGGCAAGCTGCGCGACGCGGTCGCGAGTGGCAACGGCGCCATCTCCGAGCTCGTGACGAGCGACCCGGACCTGGAGGGCATGGGCACCACGCTCACGGCCATCCTGTTCGCGGGCAACCGGCTCGGACTCGTGCACATCGGCGACTCGCGCGCTTACCTCCTGAGGGAGGGCTCCTTCGCGCAGATCACGCACGACGACACGTTCGTCCAGTCGTTGATCGACGAGGGCCGGATCACCCCGGACGAGGCCGCCACGCACCCGCAACGCTCGTTGCTGCTGCGCGCACTCACCGGGCACGACTTCGAGCCCAGCCTCACGGTGCGCGAAGCGCGCGTCGGCGACCGGTTCCTGCTCTGTTCGGACGGTCTTTCCGGCGTCGTGACCCTGGAGACGCTCGACGAGGCGATCCGCATCCCCGACCCGCAGGCCTGCGCGGACCGGATGATCGAGCTCGCGCTCAAGGGCGGCGGCCCCGACAACGTCACGGTGATCGTGGCGGACGTCCAGGACGTCGACTTCGGCGACGACTACCCGATCCTCGGTGGCGCGGCCGGCGACGGCAGCGAGGAGCACAACACCCCGCCCGACTCCGCGGCGTCGCGGGCGAGCGCGCTCACGCAGCAGCGCCCGCCGATGCCGCAGCGGATGGACGCACCGCCACCACCTCCGCAGGACCCGAAGCGCAAGAAGCGCAACGCCATCAAGGCGTTCGCGATCATCTTCGTGCTCCTCCTGCTGACCGGTGTCGTGGCGGTCGGCGGCAAGCTGTGGCTCAACACCCAGTTCTACGTCGGTGCCACCGACACCGGCCAGGTCGCGATCTTCCGCGGCCTGAACGGCTCGGTGCTCGGCTTCAAGCTGTCGTCCAAGGTCGAGGACTCGTGCCCGCCCGGATCCACGGGCTGCACTCCGATCACACTGAACGACCTGCAGGAAGCCGGCCGGAAGACCATCACCGCGGGCATCCGCAGCGACAACGGACTCGACGGCGCCCGTGCCGCGGTCCGGTTGCTGCGCACGGAGCACATGCTGCCGCTGTGCAAGGACACCTCGTCGACCAGCTCGGCGCCGTCGACGCCGTCGACGACGCCGAGCACTCCGTCCAGCACGCCGAGCACGCCGCCCGCCAACGGCTCTCCGAACCCGGAGACCGGTTCCACCGAGCCTTCGCTCACCCCCTCCCAGCAAAAGCCGGGTGTGGAATGCCGGGAGGGTCCGTAGTTGATGGGCTCGCCCGTCCCCGCCGGGGAAGGTTCACCAGGCGCGTCGGCGGCGACCAACACGTCGCCGGGGCTGAAGGCGCCGACGCGACGCGGCACCGAACTGGTGATGCTGTCGTTCGCCGCCGGTCTCGTGACGCTGGCGCTGATCCTGGTCGAACTGAACCAGGAACGCTCGCTGAGCCTGAGGATCCTCTACCTCGGTCTCGCGTACCTCGGACTCTTCGCTTGCGCCCACCTCGCCGTGCGCAGGTGGGCGCCTTATGCCGACCCGGCGATCCTGCCGTGCGTCGCACTGCTCAACGGGCTCGGACTGGTGGTCATCCACCGGATCGACCTGGCCCTGGAGGGCACCGTCTTCCCGGACGGCTCCACGTGGGACCCGGTGGCGTTCAAGCAGGTCATCTGGACCGGCATCGGGTTGCTGATGTTCGCGGCCACGTTGAAGTTCCTGCCGGACCACCGGATGCTCGCGCGCTTCGGCTACACGTTCGGCCTCGTCGGACTGGTCGCGCTGCTGCTCCCCGGTGTGCTGCCCGGCTTCATCGCGCCGACGATCAACGGCGCGAAGATCTGGCTGCGCATCGGACCGCTGTCGCTGCAGCCGGGTGAGTTCGCCAAGATCCTGCTGATGGTCTTCTTCGCCGCGTTCCTCGTGTCGAAGCGGGACCTCTTCACGGTGGCGGGGCGCCGGTTCCTCGGCATGGACCTGCCCCGCGCCCGCGACCTGGGCCCGCTGTTCGCGGCCTGGGGCGTCACGGTCGCGGTCATGGTGCTGCAGAAGGACCTCGGTTCCTCACTGCTGTTCTTCGGCATCGTGCTCGTGCTGCTCTACATCGCCACCGAACGGGCGGCGTGGGTCGTGCTCGGTCTCGGCCTGTTCGCCGGCGGCGCCGTCATCGCGTGGAAGCTCTTCAACCACGTGCAGCAGCGCGTCGCGAACTGGCAGGACCCGATCGCCCGCTACGACATGATCGGCGGCGGGTACCAGATCTCGCAGTCGCTGTTCGGTCTCGCGACCGGCGGCATCGGCGGTGCCGGTCTCGGCGCCGGTCGGCCGGAGATGATCCCCGAGGCGAACACCGACTTCATCACCGCCGTGATCGGCGAGGAGCTCGGGTTCGTCGGCTTCGCGGCGCTGCTGCTGGTCTACATGGTCTTCGCGTTGCGCGGCCTGCGCGGCGCCATCTCGGTGCGCGACAGCTTCGGCAAGCTCCTGGGCGGCGGTCTCGCGTTCGCGGTCTGCTTCCAGGTCTTCATCGTCGTCGGCGGCGTCACCAAGCTGATCCCGATGACGGGTATCACCGCGCCGTTCCTGTCCTACGGCGGTTCCTCACTTCTCGCGAACTACATCCTGGTCGCGTTGCTACTGCGAATTTCTGCGGCGGCGCGGGCCCCGCAGCGGGTCGCGAAGCCGAAACCGCAACAACCGGCTATCGCCGACCAGCACACTGTGATGGTGGAGCGTCCCAAATGAACACACCGCTCCGCCGCGTCGGCATGGCCATGATGGTGATGATCCTGCTCCTGCTGGGCAACGCCACGTGGGTCCAGGTGATCAACGCCGACGAGTGGCGCAAGAACGCCTACAACCGCCGGGTGCTGCTCGACGAGTACGCCCGCAAACGCGGTCTCATCACCGTCGCCGACGGCACGGTGATCGCGGACGTCAAGGAGACGACTGACCGTCTCCGGTACCTGCGCACCTACAACAGCGGTCAGGCCTACGCGCCCGTCACCGGCTACCTGTCCGTCACGTACGGCACCTCCGGCATGGAGCGCGCCGAGAACGACCTGCTCAACGGCTCGGACGACAGGCTGCTGACGCGCCGCATCTCCGCGCTGATCACCGGTCGTGACCCGGTCGGCGGCAACGTGCAGCTCACCCTGAACTCCAAGGTGCAGCAGACCGCGTACGACCAGCTGACGGCGAAGGGTTTCACCGGCTCGGTCGTCGCCATCAAGCCGGACACCGGCGAGATCCTCGCGATGGCGAGCACGCCGTCCTACGACCCGAACCTGCTCGCGAGCCACGACGTGAACGAGCAGGCGGCGGCGTGGAAGCAGCTCACCGCCAAGGACTCGGGCGACCCGCTGGTCAACCGCGCGACGCAGGCCCTGTACCCGGCCGGCTCGACGTTGAAGGTCCTCGTCGCCGCCGCGGCACTGGCCGACGGCAAGAACAAGGACACGCAGTACACCGCCAAGGGCTCGATCACGCTGCCCGGCAGCCAGACCCCGTTGCCGAACTTCAACGGCACCCCGTGCGGCCCCGGCGAGACGGTGTCGATGGAGACCGCGCTCGCCAAGTCGTGCAACACGGCGTTCGGCGAGATGGCGGGCCAGCTCGGCGCGAACAAGTTGCGCCGCCAGGCCGAGAAGTTCGGCTTCAACGACCCGGACCTCACGGTGCCGCTGGTCGTCGAGACCTCGACGCTCGGTCCGATCCCGGACGACGCGGCGCTCTACCAGACCGGCATCGGCCAGCGCGACGTGCAGATCACCCCGCTGGAGAACGCGGTGATCGCGGCGACGATCGCGAACAACGGCAAGCGCATGCAGCCGTACCTGGTGTCGAAGATCCTCGGCCCGGACCTGAAGTCGATCGACGACACCGAGCCGGACCAGGTCGAGACCGCGATGAGCACGGCCAACGCCAACGCCCTGCGCGACATGATGATCCAGTCGGAGGTCAACACCGGTGGCGAGGGCCGCCTGCAGAACGTGCAGGTAGCGTCGAAGACCGGCACCGCCGAGCACGGTTCCGACGTGACGAAGTTCAACCCGCACGCCTGGTACATCGCGTTCGCGCCGGCCCAGAAGCCGGAGATCGCGATCGCGGTCATCGTGGAGGACGGTGGCGACCGCGGGCTGGGCGCCACCGGTGGCAAGGTCGCCGCTCCGATCGGGCGCGCCGTGATGAACGCGTACCTGGCAGGCCGCTGATGCTGACCAAGGGCCAGCTCCTCGCCGACCGCTACCGCCTGAGCAGGCGGATAGCGGTCGGTGGCATGGGCGAGGTCTGGGAAGCGGCGGACGACAGGCTCGACCGCCGTGTCGCGGTGAAGGTGCTCAAGGCGGAGCTCTCCGGAGATCCCGAGTTCCTGCACCGGTTCCGCGTCGAGGCGCGGATGACCGCGTCGCTCAACCACCCCGGCATCGCGTCGGTGCACGACTACGGCGAGACCGCGTCGGTCGCGGACGGGCCGGAGGACACGGCGTACCTGGTGATGGAACTCGTCGAGGGCGAACCGCTCGCGACGATCATCTCCCGGGGCCGGCTGACCGCCGACGTGACGCTCGACCTGCTGGAACAGACCGGGAACGCGTTGCAGGCGGCCCACGAACGCGGGCTCGTGCACCGCGACGTGAAGCCCGGCAACATCATGGTCACGCCGTCGGGGAAGGTGAAGATCACCGACTTCGGCATCGCGAAGGCCGTGGACGCGGCACCCGTGACGCGGTCCGGCATGGTGATGGGCACCGCTCACTACATCGCCCCTGAGCAGGCACTTGGCGGCGAGGCCGAACCGGCGAGCGACGTTTACTCGTTGGCAGTGTGTGGTTACGAGTGCATGGCCGGTCATCGGCCGTTCCTCTCGGACAACGCGGTGACGGTCGCGATGATGCACATCCGCGACATCGCGCCGCCGTTGCCGCCGGACGTCCCGCCGGGTGCGCGGGCGTTGATCGAGGCCACGCTGGTGAAGGACCCGAGGCAGCGCTACCGGACCGGCGGGGAGTTCGCCGCCGCCGTCAGCGCGGTGCGGGTGGGCCAGCCGCTGCCGACGCCGTCCGGGTTCACGATGCCCCAGGTGATTCCGCAGCAGCAGCAGCAGCAGCAGATCGTGCAGGCACCACAGCCTCCGCCTCCGCCGCAGGTGTCACAGCCGCTGTCGATTCCACCGCAGATGGCGCACCACCCCGGAGGACAGCACCGTCCCGGTACCCATCCGACTATGCAGCCCGCGCACCAGACCGGGATGCAGCAGGCGCACCAGACCGGAACGTTCACCCCCATGCCGACACCGGCGGCGAGAAACCGGACCGTCGCCTGGGTTATGGTCGCTTTCCTGGTGGCTGTGCTGCTGGTGGTCGGCGTGGTAGTTCTGTGGAAGCTGACCATCAAGGACAATGGCGGCACCGGGCAAGGCGGCCGGCCGACGACGTCCAGCACGGCGAACCCGAACGCCCCGGCGAGCGGTCAGGCAAAGCCCGACTCCGCTGACCGGATACCGGGCAGTCAGCCGATGCGGATCAACGAGGACGACTACATCGGTCGTTCCGGCGACGCGGTCAGCATCGACCTGATCGACCACGGCCTGGAGCCGCAAGTGCAAAGCGCGCAGGGCACAGCTCCGGGCGACTTGAAGAAGTGCCGGGTCACCGCCATCGCGCCTACAGGCGAGGTGCCGGTCGGCTCGCAGGTGAAGGTGACGTGCGCGCCATGAGCAAGACCAGAACCGAGTTCGGAACACCGTCGACGAGGAGCGGGACGAAGCACCGATGAGCACTCCGCGACTGCTCTCAAACCGCTACGAACTGGGTGAGACTCTCGGGTACGGCGGCATGTCCGAGGTCCACAAGGGGCGGGACGTCCGCCTCGGCAGAGACGTGGCGATCAAGGTGCTGAGGGCCGACCTCGCCCGTGACTCCCAGTTCCAGGAACGATTCCGGCGTGAGGCGCAGAACTCCGCCGCCCTGAACCACCCGGCGATCGTCGCCGTCTACGACACAGGTGAGACGCAGACCGAGTACGGCCCGTTGCCGTACATCGTGATGGAGTTCGTCGACGGACGGACGCTGCGCGACATCGTGAAGACGCAGGGCCCGCTGTCGGGCAAGCGCGCGATGGAGGTCATGGCCGACGTCTCGGCCGCACTCGACTTCAGCCACCGGCACGGCATCATCCACCGCGACGTGAAGCCGGCGAACGTGATGATCACGAAGTCCGGCGCCGTGAAGGTGATGGACTTCGGCATCGCCCGCGCGCTGCACGACGGCCAGGCCGCGGTCACCCAGACCGCCGCCGTCATCGGCACGGCCCAGTACCTGTCGCCGGAGCAGGCGCGCGGCGAGTCCGTCGACGCCCGTTCCGACGTCTACGCGGCCGGTTGCGTGCTGTTCGAACTGCTCACCGGCGAGCCCCCGTTCACCGGCGACTCGCCCGTCGCGGTCGCGTACCAGCACGTGCGCGAAGACCCGAAGGCCCCGTCGCAGCTGAACCCGAAGGTGTCGCCGCAGCTCGACGCGATCGTGCTGAAGGCGATGTCGAAGGGTCCGGCGAACCGCTACCAGTCGGCTGCGGAGATGCGCGGCGACCTGGTGCGCGTGCTGTCGGGTCAGCGTCCGTCCGCGCCCGCCGTGATGACGGCCGAGGACCGCACCGCCGTGATGAACGAGCAGGCGGCGGCGCGTCCCGCACGCACGCAGGTCGTGTCCGGCGGAAGGCACCGCCCGGCGGCGTTGAAGTCGGAGCCGGACGACGACTACGACCCGATCGCCGACGAGGAAGAAGAACGTCGCGCGCGGCGCAAGAAGGCCATCATGATCACGCTCGTGGTGATCCTGTGCGTGGCCGTGCTCGGTCTCGCCGCGTGGATCACCACGAACCTGATGGGCGACGACAACGCGGCGCCGGAGCAGGCGTCCGTTCCGTCGGTCATCGGTCTGAGCGCGCTCGAAGCCAAGGAGAAGATCACCAAGGCGGGTCTCGTGCCGGCCCAGGAAAGCGTTCCCTGCGAACCGGGTCCGGCCGGCGCCGCGCCGAAGTGCACGGCGGACCAGATCAACAAGGTGATCGGCACCGACCCGGCCGAGGGCTCCTCGCTGACCAAGGGCACCAAGGTCACCATCTCCATCGGCGCGCTTCCCGGTGAGGGCGTCGTGCCTGATCTGAAGGGCAAGACCGCCGCGGAGGCCCAGCAGATCCTGGACAAGGACCCCAACGGCTTCAAGCTGGCGCAGGGCGAGTCGATCGAGGTCGACGACGCGTCCAAGGCCAACAAGGTCGCGGCGCAGACCCCCGACGTCGGCGTGAAGCAGAAGAAGGGCAGCACGATCACCATCCAGCTCGGCAAGGCGCCGGACCGGGTGAACGTGCCGTCCGTGGTGGGCGACGACGAGGCCGACGCCCGCCAGACCCTGGAGGGTTCCGGCTTCAAGGTCGTCATCACCCCGGTCGACAGTGCCAAGCCCGAGGGCACCGTGCTCACGCAGAACCCGCAGGCCAACAGCAAGGTCGACAAGGGCACGGCGGTCACGCTGACGGTCTCGAAGGGCAACCAGCTCGAGATGCCGGACCTCGTCGGCCTGGAGCAGAGGGAAGCCGAGCAGAAGCTCAGGGCGTTGGGCTGGAACGGTTCCTTCAACGTCGAGAAGGTCCAGAACACCGACCCGTCGAAGCGCGACAAGGTGCTCACGCAGCAGATCGCCAAGGGCACTTCGATCACGCGGGGCACCGCGGTGAACGTCACCGTGGCCCAGCTCGGGATCGGCGGCAGCTGATCCGCGGAACGTGAAAAGGGGCGGCTTCCGTTGGGAAGCCGCCCCTTTCGTCTTTCGTCAGAAGCGAGCGGCCGCGGCGAGCGTGCGCATGCCGTTCTCGAGCGTCGCGACCGTGGACTCGGGAACCTCGAAGCCGCAGACCTTCAGCCAGTTCGCGAGCATCCGGTGGCCGCCGTCGGTCAGCACCGACTCGGGGTGGAACTGCACACCCTCGACCGGGAGTTCCTTGTGGCGCATGCCCATCACGATGCCGGTCTCGGTCTTGCCGGTGACCTCGAACTCTGCGGGGATCGTCTCCGGCAGCACCGTCAGCGAGTGGTAGCGCGTAGCGATGAACGGCTGCGGCACGCCGGCGAGCACACCCTTGCCCTCGTGGAAGACGATGCTCGTCTTGCCGTGCAGCAACTCGGGCGCGCGATCCACCGTGCCACCCCAGACGACACCGATGGCCTGGTGGCCGAGGCACACGCCGAAAACGGGTTTGCCGGTGTCGGCACACTTCTTGATGACGTCCATGCTCGCGCCCGCACGCTCCGGTGTACCGGGGCCGGGGCTGACGAGGACACCGTCGACCTTGCCGATCTCGTCGAGGTCCACCTCGTCGTTGCGCCGCACGACGCACTCGGCACCCAGCTGAGCCAGGTACTGAACGAGGTTGTAGACGAAGCTGTCGTAGTTGTCGACCACGAGCACGCGCATGAAGAGAGCCTAGTCGGTCGAGTCGAGTGAGTTAGCTCTCGTCTACGTTGAGGTAAGGCTATCCTAAAATAGGTGTCATGAGTCGCTCCTTGCGCGTCGCGGTCGTCGGCGCTGGACCGGCGGGCGTGTACGCCGCCGACATCCTGACCAAGTCCGACGTCGACGCGCAGATCGACCTCTTCGAGAAGCTGCCGGCGCCCTACGGCCTCGTCCGCTATGGCGTCGCACCCGACCACCCGCGCATCAAGGGCATCGTCACGGCCCTGCAGAAGGTGCTCGACCGGCCGTCGGTCCGCTTCTTCGGCAACGTCGAGTACGGCGTCGACATCAAGCTCGACGACCTGCGCCAGTTCTACGACGCCGTCATCTTCTCCACCGGCGCCTCGGCCGACCGCGCTCTGGACGTCCCCGGCATCGACCTGCCCGGCAGCTACGGCGCCGCGGACTTCGTGTCCTGGTACGACGGCCACCCCGACGTCCCTCGCACCTGGCCGCTGGAGGCCCGGTCCGTCGCGGTGCTCGGCGTCGGCAACGTCGCCCTGGACGTGGCCCGCATCCTGGCCAAGACCGCCGACGAACTGCTGGTGACCGAGATCCCCGAAAACGTCTACCAGGGCCTGGCGTCGTCTCCGGTCACGGACGTGCACGTCTTCGGCCGCCGCGGCCCGGCCCAGGCCAAGTTCACGCCGCTGGAACTGCGCGAACTCGACCACTCGCCGAACGTCGAGGTGATCGTCCACGCCGAGGGCATCGAGTTCGACGAGGCCTCGATGCACGCGATCAGGACCAACAAGCAGGTCGAGATGATCGTGAAGACCCTCCAGGAGTGGGCGATCCGCGACGTCGGCACCCGCCAGCGCCGCCTGCACCTGCACTTCCTGGAGGCCCCGGTCGAGGTGCTCGGCACCGACCGCGTAACCGGCCTGCGCACCGAAACCCAGGAACTGACCGGCGACGGCAACGTCCGAGGCACCGGCGTCTTCACCGACTGGGACGTCCAGGCCGTCTACCGCGCCGTCGGCTACCTCTCGACGCACCTGGCCGACCTCCCGTTCGACCACGTCTCGGGCACGATCCCCCACCACGCCGGCCGTGTGCTGGACCTCGACGAGGTCCCCATGCCCGGCGTCTACACGACCGGCTGGATCAAGCGAGGCCCGATCGGCCTCATCGGCCACACCAAGGGCGACGCCCTGGAGACCGTCACCAGCCTCCTCGAGGACGCCGCCGCACTCCCCCAAGCCACGTCGCCGTCGCCCGAGGCAGTGGTCGAGTTCCTGGAGCAGCGCGGCGTGCCGTTCGTGACCAACGAGGGCTGGGGCCGGCTCGACGCGCACGAGATCGCGCTCGGTGCGGCGCACGGCCGTGAGCGCGTGAAGGTCGTGTCTCGCGAGGAGATGACCGCGATTTCGAACGGCTGAGTTTGAGCGGCTGGGCTTGAGCGGCTGGGCTTGAGCGGCGTGAGCGCCGTTCCCCGATGAAGCCGCCATCGCGTGTTCGCGCGGTGGCGGCTTCACATATTCCGGTCGCGCCCGTGCGGACACTTGATCCGTGAACGCCGAGCTCCGCAACCGTTTGCTGCGCCTCAACGCCGACCTTGCCGGTCTCAGCGTGTCGACCGAGGACGCGATCTGGCTCGCGTGCGACCTGCTCGTCGCCGTAGTGGACACACCTGCCGTGGTCGAGCTGGCCGGCGCCTGCCCGAAGTCCACGTACACCGCCGACGCAGCGCAGCTGGCGAGCAACTGCTCGTCGAACTCGGCGTCGAGCCGATGACCCAGCAGCAGGCTTCCTGGTGGTTCGCCCGCGACGGTGGCGAGATTTCGGTTCCCGCGGCGCCCGGCATCCGGTCGGGCGACCTGAACGAGGGTTCGCCGAGGCACGGCTCACTGGGTGGTGACGTTGTTGAACGGCAGCTTCGGCTCCGCCCACGGGAACACCACGAACATCAGCAGCGCGACGATGCCGGCGACCAGCACGACGGCCTCGACGACCCGCAGGAACAGCGGGCCCGGCAGGTGCCGCCAGATCCAGCCGTACATCAGCCCTCCGTCATCTCGGGCGGCGCGAAGCCGTCGGCCACCGGGTAGCTCTTGGTCTCGATGGCGTGCACGATCAGGCGCTGCTTGTCGGAGAAGCGCGGGTGACAGGTCGTCAGCGTGAGCAACCTTGCCTGCTTGTCGGCGGGCACGGTGGCGCCCACCTGGTGCGGGATGGGGGCGATGACCTCGCCCTGGGTCGGCACGACGATCTCCTGGCCGACGGTCTTCGCGTAGGCGTCGCCGAGCGTCGTCGACAGCGGGGCCACGCCGGCGCACGCTGCTTCCTTCGACTTCGGGTTCGAGGCCCAGCCGGCGACCTCGCTCTTCATCGGCAGCACCCGGTAGACGAACCACTGGGTCTGGGTCTGCACGACGATCGAGTTGCAGGACTGGAGCAGGTCGAGGTCGTTGAACGGTGCGCCCTTGCCCACGCGGTGGCCGGCGATGGAGAAGTTGCCCGCCTCGCCCGGCTGGGCGGTGTCCTTGTAGTGGCCGGGGCCGATTTCGAGGTGCTTGTCCGTGGTGCCCTCGACGACGGAGAACTTCCAGTCGTTGCCGAAGACCGGGATGTACATCTTCGCGAAGGCCTTGCCCTCGATGAGGTTCAGCTGCGACTTGCGGTTCGGGTCGGCCGGGGGCGGCGTGACGACGTTCGAGCTCCATTCGGAGTCGAGCGCGGCGGTCGCGTCCTGCTGCTTCTCCGCGGAGAGCAGGTCGGTCACGTAGACCTCGTAGACGACGAACAGCAGGACGACCAGGCCCATCGTGATGAGGGCTTCGCCGACGCCGCGCACGGCCTTGCGCGCCATGCTGTCGGGCGGCGGGACGTCCTTCGCCGCGGGCTCGTCGTCGTAGTACTCGTCATCGTCGTAGTACTCGTCGTCGTAGTCGTCCTCGACGCGCGGGATCACCTCGGTGGGCGGTTCGACCGGGCGGGGACGCGACGGCGGCATCGGCATCGGCCTGCGGGGCATTCCGCCCGGCGGCGTTCCGGGAGGTGGCATTCCAGCAGGCGGCATTCCAGCAGGCGGCACCGGGCGGCCCGGCTGGGGCATGCCGCGGGCGGGCGTGCCCGGCGGCGGGCCGGGGAAGGGCGGGCGCTGCTGGGCGTTCGGGGGCAGGCTTCCGGAGAAAGCACTGGTGAACTGCGTCGCCTCGGGCGGCGGCACGGCGTGGGGGGCCGGTGTGGCCCGCACGTGCTGCACGTCATCACGACGAGGTACAGGACGCCGTGGAGGCGGCTGCTGGGGTCCCGAGTTCACCTGAGAACCTCCGCGCGGACTGTGAACTGAAAACAACTGCGTCTACAAGGATGGTTCGCTGACCACCGTCGCTACGTTAACGTGTCTACTGAGTAGTGCACGTAAACTCGCGTCACTCACGGATATCCACGTCAGGCGAGGACAGCATGCCCAAGTCGAAGGTCCGGAAGAAGGCGGTCTACACCGCACCCACTGACCGCCGCACGCCGGTCAAGGTCAAGGCAGCGGGGCCGTCTCACCCGGTCTACGTCGTTGTCATGCTCGGCTTCATGCTGCTGGGCCTCGCGTGGCTGGTCGTCAACTACATCGCGGCCGAGAAGATCCCGTTCATGCTCGAGCTGGGCGCGTGGAACTTCGCCATCGGCTTCGCGCTGATGATCATCGGCCTGCTGATGACGATGCGCTGGCGCTGAGCGCTCGGCACGTCACCGTTCGTACTGGTCGGCCCGAACGTCACGCGTCCGGGCCGACCTTTGTTCGTCCCGGCTTCACCTGGTTCATCCGAGCGTCACCGAAGCACATGGCTGTAAGTCATCCCCATTGGGGACAAGTCCTGTGGACAACTTTGCACCAAAATGCACAAGCGACGGTTTTCCCTCATGCGGACCCGTTCGGTTGTCCACAATTCATGCGGGACACTCGACAGTGTGACTCGAACCTGGTCCCCTCCCGCCGCGCAGGTCGCCGCCACGTGGCTGGCTGTCGGCGCCTTCGCCGTCGCGACGATCACCGCCGACGACAACGCAGGCCGTCTCCTCATCGGGCTGGTGACGCTGATGGTCACCTTCTTCGCCCTGTTCTTCTCGGTCGCGCGGCCGAGGCTCACCGCGGACGCCGACGGCCTCACCGTGCGCGGGTTGACGGGCAGGACGCAGCTGCCCTGGCACGAGGTGAAGGTCAAGCTGCAGATCACCCGCCGGCTCGGCAGGGAACAGCAGACGCTGGAACTCGACGCCGAAGACCGTCTCGTGGTGCTCACGAGGATGGACCTCGGCGCCGATCCCGAAGAAGTCGCCGGAGTGCTGCACGCACTGCGGCCGTGAACCGGTTCTAGCGGCAGGTCCTGGCGTATTCCAGGATCACTTCGGCCGCCGTGTCGAGTTGGGAGGCACGCAGCACGAACATGACCCCGAGCAACAACGCGGCCGCCGCCACAGCGCCGATCTGGTAGGCGTTGCGGTTCTTCGTGGGCGCTTTGACCAGGGCGAGCGTCAGCAGGCCGCCGATCACGAACCCACCGAGGTGCCCGAGCAGCGAGGCGTTGGTGAAGAGGTTCGACACCAGGTTGATGCCGACGACCACGAGGATCGTCGAGATGTCCCGCTTCTGCCGCTTGAACACGATCAGCAGTGCGCCCATCAGGCCGAACACCGCGCCGGACGCTCCGGCGAGCTGCTGGCAGACGGTGCCGAAGAAGAACGCCGCCGCACTGCCGCCGAGCAGCGACAGGAAGTAGACGGCGCTGTACCGCAGCTTGCCCAGCTCCTGCTCGACCACCGGGCCGACCACGAAGAGCGCGGCCATGTTGAGCGCGAGGTGGATCAGGCCGAAGTGCATGAACCCCGACGTGAGGATTCGCCACCACTCACCGTTGGCGGTGAGTTCCGGAATCATCGACGTCGCGGTGAACAGGCCTGCCCGCGAGTTGTTCATCGGGCTGCCGGACTGGACGACCGTGGCCACGTACGCGAGCACGTTGAGCGCGATCATCACCTGCGTGATGATCGGGCGGCCGGTGGAGACCACCGCTCCCGCGGACGTGCGGGCTTGGCGGACCGTACGGGCGCCCTCGTTCACGCAGTCGACGCACTGCATGCCGACCGAGGCGTCGCGCAGACAGTCAGGGCACGCCGGACGGTCGCACCTGCTGCAGCGCAGCCGGGTGGGCCGATCGGAATGACGTGCGCAGACCGGGATGTCCGGCTGCGCTCCGATCGGCCCGTCCGGTGGCACGGGGGCGTTGCTCACGCGCGTTCGATCGTGATCCGCTCGATCTTGATGTCGTTGACCGGACGGTCGCCCGCACCGGTCGTGGTGCCGCCGATGGCGTCGACGACGTTGCGCGACTCCTGGTCGGCGACCTCACCGAAGATCGTGTGCTTGAAGTTCAGCCACGTCGTCGGCGCCACGGTCACGAAGAACTGCGAGCCGTTGGTGTTGGGCCCGGCGTTCGCCATCGCGAGCAGGTAGGGCTTGTTGAACTGCAGTTCGGAGTTGAACTCGTCCGCGAAGCGGTAGCCGGGGCCACCGCGACCGGTGCCGGTCGGGTCGCCGGTCTGGAGCATGAAGCCCGCGATGACGCGGTGGAAGAGGGTGCCGTCGTAGAACGGACCCGTCTTCGTGCCACTCGCGTTCGCCTCGGTGTAGGTCTTCGTGCCCTCGGCGAGCCCGACGAAGTTCGCCACCGTCTTGGGGGCGTGGTCGGGGAACAGGTTGATGCGGATGTCGCCCTGCGTGGTGTGCAGGGTCGCCGTCACCTTGGTCCCGACGAAGGATTCGTTGCTGTCAGCCACCACCCTATCGTGCCATCCACGGGCGGACATGTTCAGAAAGGGGCACGATGGGTACCTCTATGACATCACCGGACGACAAACCGTGGAGCAGAGATGGACGAGGTGGACGTCATGACCCGAGCCGGCGAGAACGTTGGCAAGGCTGTCGGCACCGGTCTGAAGGCCGCGCGTCAGGGTGTCGTTCGCGCTGGTCACGTCGCTGAGGTCAAGCTTGCCGAACGTGGCATCACGGCGGATCAGGTTCGCGGCGCACTCGTCGAGCGGGCTGACACGCTCATGGGCAAGGCCGAGGACTGGGAGAAGCAGACGCGTCGCTCTCGCAAGCGCCTCGCCAAGAAGAGCGCACAGACGCGCTCCGACCTCATGGGCAAGGCCGAGGTCGTGCGCAAGGAAGTCAAGAAGGCGGCGAAGAGCGCGCGCAAGGACGCCAAGGTGCGCGCCAAGGAGATCCGCAAGGCCGCGGCCCAGCTCGGTGCGGACGCACCGAAGCGTCGCCGCTGGCCGTGGGTGCTCGGTCTCCTGGTCGCGGCCGCGGCGGCTGGCTACGTCGCGATGACGCGGCGGCCGCAGGAGGTCCACCTGCAGGACGAGGACCAGGTTCCGCACGCGGAGCCCGTCCTCAACGGGCAGGTGCCCTCCCAGAAGGAGCCGATCAAGTAAGTACGGCGACCGCTGACGCTCGTCGTATTCTCCACCGCCCCCGTGCATTTTCGCGCGGGGGCGGTGTTTTGTGCGTCTAGATCTTCAGGCCCTTGATCGCTTCTTCGGCGATGCGGCGGGCCTTGATCGACTGCTTCTGGTTGCTCGTGACGACCACAGCGGCGTCGCCCTTCGCCACGGCGTAGACGACGCCGGTCTCACTGCTCACGTACCCTCCGGCCCAGCCGGTGGGCGAGTTCGCGGGCTGTGAACCGTCCGGAGCCGCCTTGTTCACGATGAGCTTCGCGACGCCCTGGTCCCCCACGTAGACCTGCACGGTCAACTGGACCTCAGTTGCGGTGGCGTAGAAAAAGCACGCTGGGTGAGGTTCGTCCGTTGACAGTTTCACTTTGGGTACGCGCTGTCCGTTGGCTTCCGCGACGAAACCGGTCGCCAGGTACGGGCACGTGCCGTCGTTAGCGGGCTGGGGCGCGGGCGGCACTGTCGGAGCCGCGCTGGTAGTGGTCGTGACCTGCTGGGGCTGGGTCGTGGGAACCGGCACGTCCTGGGCGACGGGGGTGCCGCATGCGGCGAGGACGCCGAGCAGGGGCAGCAGCAGTGCTCGTTTCATAGGGGCAACAGTCAACCAGATACCAAAAGCGCCTCTAGCGGGACACTCTAAATTGGTCCATACCTTTTGTGCCTTTGCCCCTGTATCCCCGCCCTGGAAGGACCCGATCATGGAGTTCCTGGAGCAACGACGAGAGCACGCCCTGGCGCTCTTCCGCATCATCATCGGTCTGCTCTTCGTGTTCCACGGCGTCCAGAAGCTGTCCAAGGGAGTCGACCTGCTCTCGTGGCCGTCCGGCCCCGTGGCCCTCATCGAGCTGATCGGCGGCGGTCTCATCGTCATCGGACTGTGGACGCGCTGGGCCGCACTGCTCAGTTCCGGCGCCATGGCCTACGCCTACTTCGTGGTGCACCAGCCGAAGGCGCTGCTGCCGATCGAGAACGGCGGCGAGCTCGCGGCGATCTACTCGTGGGCGTTCCTGTTGCTGGCGTTCACAGGTGCCGGCGCGTGGAGCATCGACGCCCTGCGCAAGGCGCCGAAGAAGTCGCTCGCCTCGGCGTGACGTGATGTGCGGAATGCACTGAAGCCCTGTTCGCAACGGCGCGAACAGGGCTTCGGTGAAAGCGGATGGAGACGAGGGGAATCGAACCCCTAACCCCCGCCTTGCAAAGGCGGTGCTCTGCCAATTGAGCTACGTCCCCTTGCCTAGGGGCGGCGAGCCGCCCGTCAGAGCAAAGATCAGTCGGTGGGAGCGGTGGCCTCGCGCCACAGGTCCGCGTCGGCCTTGGCCGAACGGCTGCGCTTGACGAAGAACAGAACCGCACCGGCGACCACGA
This sequence comes from Lentzea californiensis, assembly GCF_024648825.1. Lineage (GTDB taxonomy): Bacteria > Actinomycetota > Actinomycetes > Mycobacteriales > Pseudonocardiaceae > Lentzea > Lentzea californiensis. Next base: position 981,680 of record NZ_JANBBE010000001.1, on the reverse strand, counting down.
CGAGTGCGATGATCTTCTTAGCCACTTCGAATCCCTCCCAAAGACCGAAAACCCAACGACCCCACCACGTTACAGCACAACGGCGGCTGCCGAGTGATCACATGATGGGGGTTCCGGGGACTTGCCCCCGGCCGGGGGTCTGGGGGCTTGGCCCCCAGATGAGGAACGATGATTCGGAAAAGGTAGGCGCATTCCGCCTACACGGTAAGCCCCGAATCGAGTGGGCCTAGGAGGACTTGAACCTCCGACCTCTTCATTATCAGTGAAGCGCTCTAACCGCCTGAGCTATAGGCCCTCGATCAACCGTCACCCCTTGGGGCGACGAGGAGAACCTTACAGGATCGTCCTCGCCGCTCCCAAATCGGGGGTCACTCACGCTCGGAGAGCGTCAACTCCAAACCGCCGGCCAGATCCGCGGACACGTTGTAGACGAACGCGCCAACGGTTGCGAGGGCCGTGAACAGCACGATGTTGACCGCGCCGATGATCGCCGAGACGCCGAAGACGCGGCCGGCACTGATCAACGGTTCGCCCGGCTCGTTGGCCTGGAGCAGGTCGTTCGCGGTGCTGTTGATCTTGTCCCAGACGCCCATGCCGTGCAGGACGCCGTAGAGCACGCCGACCGCCACGAGCCAGACGAAGAACAGTGCGACGCCCAGCACCAGGGCGAGCTTGAGCACCGACCACGGGTCGACGCGCTTCACCTGGAGCGAGGCGCGACGCGGGCCACGGCCGGGGCGGCGGGCCGACGGGCTGGACGCGGCGGGGCGGGCCCCGCTGTTGCCCATGTTCACCGACGTGCGGCTGCTGCCCAGGCCGACCGGCACGGCCGAGCCCGTGACCAAGGGCTTCTGCACCTTGACGGTGTCCGGGTCGGTCTGCGGGAACGCCGGGGCCGGTTCCGCGGCGGACGGGACGGGCGGTGCGCCCGGAGCCACGTACGTCTCGGTGGCGTCGCTCTGGGCGGTTTCCGTGTCGTTCGTCACTCGCTGCCAGGGCGGCGGCGTCGAGACGACGACCGGCTCGTCGGCGACGGGCGCGGGTGCCGGAGTGGCGCCACCGAGCGAGGCCGTCTTCTCCTCCGCAGGAGCCGGGGTCGGCGTGGCGGTCGGTGCAGGAGTGGCCGCAGCCGGCTTCTCCTGGGCGGGTACGGCGTCGGACGCCTTCTCCGCCGACACGGGCTTGGTCTTGTCCTGCGCGGTTCCACCCGAGGAACCGGAGGCCGCAGCCGAGTCCGCCTTCTTCTCCGCCGGCTTCTGCGCGGAGTTCTGCGGAGTCGGTTTGGTGATCACCGCGGTTTTGTCCGCGTCCCGACCTTCGCGGTTCTCGGGTGGAGTCACGAGCTTGTCCTTGACCTCTCGCTAGCGATGCCGACTACTCAGCCGAGTCGGTGGGGGTGACTGCCTCGTCAGCGGCAGAGTCCTCCGAGGCAGACGCCTCACTGATGATGACGTCGCTGGGCTCGTCCGCGTTGCGTGCGACGGCGATCAAAGTGGTGCTCTCGCCGAGGTTCATCAGCCGCACGCCCTTCGTCTGCCGTCCAGCCTTGCGCACCTGCTCGGCCCGAGTCCTGATGACCCCGCCGCTCGAGGTGATGGCGTAGAGCTCGTCGTCGACGTCGACGATGAGCGCACCCACCAGCCTGCCACGACGACGGTCGTGCTGAATGGTCAGCACACCCTTGCCGCCACGCCCCTGGACCGGGTAGTCCTCGATGGGCGTTCGCTTCGAGTACCCACCGTCCGTCGCGACCAAAACGAACAGACCCTCTTGGACGACACCGACGGAAAGCAGCTCGTCATCGGCGTTGAACCGCATGCCCTGCACGCCTGACGTGGCACGTCCCATGGGGCGGAGCACGTCGTCGGTGGCGTGGAAGCGGATCGACTGGCCGTCGGCGGAGACCATGAGCAGGTCGTCGTCCGCCGAGCAGAGCACCGCTCCGACCAGCTCGTCGTCCTCACGGAGGTTGATGCCGATAAGACCACCCGATCGGTTGGAATCGAAGTCGGTCAGCTTCGACTTCTTGACCAGGCCCTTGCGGGTGGCGAGCACGAGGTACGGCGACACCTCGTAGTTCTTGATCTGGATGACCTGTGCGATCTCCTCCTCCGGCTGGAACGCGAGGAGGTTCGCGACGTGCTGGCCGCGGGCGTTGCGGTTCGCCTCGGGCAGCTCGTACGCCTTCGTGCGGTACACACGGCCCTTGTTCGTGAAGAACAGGATCCAGTCGTGCGTCGAGCACACGAAGAAGTGCGCGACGATGTCGTCCTGCTTGAGCTGTGCGCCCTGCACGCCCTTGCCGCCGCGCTTCTGCGCCCGGTAGAGGTCGGTCTTGGTGCGCTTCGCGTAGCCGGTGCGCGTGATCGTGACGACCACGTCCTCGACCGCGATCAGGTCCTCCATGGACACGTCGCCGTCGAACGGGATGATCTCCGTGCGCCGGTCGTCGCCGTACTTGTCCACAATGGCCATGAGCTCGTCGCGCACGATGGCGCGCTGGCGCTCCGGCTTCGCGAGGATGTCCTTGAGGTCCGCGATCTCGACCTCGATCTCGGCCAGCTGGTCGATGATCTTCTGGCGCTCCAGGGCCGCGAGGCGGCGGAGCTGCATCTCCAGGATCGCGTTCGCCTGGATCTCGTCGACGTCGAGCAGTTCCATCAGGCCCGTGCGCGCGATGTCCGGCGTCTGCGACCGGCGGATCAACGCGATGACCTCGTCGAGGTGGTCGAGCGCCTTGACCAGACCGCGCAACACGTGTGCTCGTTCTTCGGCCTTGCGCAGGCGGAACCTGGTCCGCCTGACGATGACCTCGATCTGGTGCTTCACGTAGTGGCGGATCATCTGGTCGAGCCGCAGGGTGCGCGGCACGCCGTCGACCAGCGCCAGCATGTTCACGCCGAACGAGTACTGCAGCTGGGTGTGCTTGTAGAGGTTGTTCAGCACGACCTTCGCCACCGCGTCGCGCTTGAGCGTGACCACGATGCGCATGCCGCGGCGGCTGTTCGACTCGTCCGCGATGTTCGAGATGCCCGTGAGCTTCGTGTCGCGCACGAGCGCGGCGATGTTCTCGACGAGGTTGTCGGGGTTGACCTGGTACGGCAGCTCGGTGACGACCAGGATCGTGCGGCCCTTGGCGTCCTCGTCGACCTCGATGACCGCGCGCATCTTCACCGAGCCGCGGCCGGTGCGGTACGCGTCCTGGATGCCCGAGTTGCCGAGGATCTGGCCGTGCGTCGGGAAGTCCGGGCCCTTGATCCGCTCGATGACGGCTTCGAGGGTCTCCTCGTCGGAGGCCTCCCAGTTGTCCAGCGCCCACACCACGCCCGACGCGACCTCGCGGAGGTTGTGCGGCGGGATGTTCGTCGCCATGCCGACCGCGATGCCCGAGCTGCCGTTGATCAGCAGGTTGGGGATGCGGGACGGCAGGACCGTCGGCTCCTGGATGCGGCCGTCGTAGTTGTCGCGGAAGTCGACGGTCTCTTCCTCGATGTCCGCGAGCATCTGCATGGCCAGCGGGGTCAGGCGGCACTCGGTGTAGCGCATGGCGGCGGCCGGGTCGTTGCCCGGCGAGCCGAAGTTGCCCTGGCCGTCGATCAGCGGGTACCGCATGGCCCACGGCTGGGCGAGCCGCACGAGCGCGTCGTAGATCGACGAGTCGCCGTGCGGGTGGTAGTTGCCCATCACGTCGCCGACGACGCGGGCGCACTTGTTGTAGCCGCGGTCCGGCCGGAAGCCCGAGTCGAACATCGAGTAGAGCACGCGGATGTGCACGGGCTTGAGTCCGTCACGCACGTCCGGCAGTGCCCGGCCGACGATGACGCTCATCGCGTACGCGATGTAGGAGTTCTGCATCTCCTGCTGGATGTCGACCGGCTCGGTGCGGTCGTGCTCCGGCGGAAGGGTCGTCTCAGTCACGGTTCTTCTTTCCTCTTCGCCAGCCGTGGATGTCTAGAAGGGACCGGACTCAGACGTCCAGGAACTTCACGTCCTTGGCGTTGCGCGTGATGAACGAGCGGCGCGCCTCGACGTCCTCACCCATGAGCACGCTGAACAGCTCGTCGGCGGTGGCGGCGTCGTCCATGGTGACCTGGAGGAGCACCCGGTTCGCCGGGTCCATCGTGGTCTCCCACAGCTCCTCGGCGTTCATTTCGCCGAGACCCTTGTAGCGCTGGATGTTGTCTTCCTTGCCGAGCTTCTTGCCCGCCGCGAGACCTTCCCTGATCAGGCCGTCGCGCTCGCGGTCGGAGTAGGCGTACTCCGGCTCGATGCGCTGCCACTTGATCTTGTAAAGCGGCGGCTGCGCGAGGTAGACGTGGCCGTGCTCGATGAGCGGCTGCATGAAGCGGAACAGCAGCGTCAGCAGCAGCGTGCGGATGTGCTGACCGTCGACGTCGGCGTCCGCCATCATGATGATCTTGTGATAGCGGAGCTTCGACAGGTCGAACTCTTCGTGGATGCTGGTGCCCAGAGCCGTGATGATGCTCTGGACCTCGTTGTTCTTCAGCACGCGGTCGATGCGCGCCTTCTCCACGTTGATGATCTTGCCGCGGATCGGCAGGATGGCCTGGTACATGGAGTCCCGGCCTTCCTTGGCCGAGCCGCCGGCGGAGTCGCCCTCGACGACGTAGAGCTCGCACTCCTCCGGGTTGGTGGAGCGGCAGTCCTTCAGCTTGCCCGGCAGGCCGCCGATGTCCAGCGCGCCCTTGCGGCGGACCAGCTCACGGGCCTTGCGCGCGGCCATGCGGGCCTGCGCCGACGAGACCGCCTTGCTGACGATCGTCTTCGCCTCGTTGGGGTGGCGCTCGAACCAGTCGGCCAGGTGCTCGTTCGTCGACTTCTGCACGAACGACTTGGCCTCGCTGTTGCCCAGCTTGGTCTTCGTCTGGCCCTCGAACTGGGGCTCCTTCAACTTCACCGAGATGATCGCGGCGAGACCCTCGCGGATGTCGTCACCGGTGAGGTTGGTGTCCTTCTCCTTGAGCAGCTTCTTCTCACGCGCGTACTCGTTGACGACGCGCGTCAACGCGGCGCGGAAGCCCTCTTCGTGCGTGCCGCCCTCGTGCGTGTTGATCGTGTTCGCGAAGGTGTAGACCGAGGCCGTGTAGCCGGTGTTCCACTGCATCGCGACCTCGACCTCGAGGTCCTGGCCCTTCGCCTCGAACGCGATGACCTTCTGGTGCACCGCTTCGCGCGTGTGGTTGATGTGGCGGACGAAGTCCTCCAGACCACCCGGGTAGTGGTAGACGCGTTCCTTCACCGCGGCCTGGTGGCCCTCGGCGTCGGCTTCCTCGTCCTCCTCCGAGACCCGCTCGTCGCGCAGGATGATGGTGATCCCCTTGTTGAGGAACGCCATTTCCTGCAGGCGGCGCGCGATCGTCTCGACGTTGTACGTCGTGGTCTCGAAGATCTCCGGGTCGGCCCAGAACGTGGTCGTGGTGCCGGTCTCGTCGGTCGCCTCGCCCTGGCGCAGCTCGTGCGCGGGCTTGGAGGCCTCGTAGCGCTGGGTCCAGACGTGACCCTGGCGCCTGATCTCGAGGTCGACGGCGGTGGACAGCGCGTTCACCACGGAGATGCCGACGCCGTGCAGGCCGCCGGACACCGCGTAGGAGTCGCTGTCGAACTTGCCGCCCGCGTGCAGCTTGGTCATGACGACCTCGACGGTCGGCACGTTCTCCACCGGGTGCATGTCGATCGGGATGCCGCGACCGTCGTCGATCACCCGGACGCCGCCGTTGGCCAGCAGGGTGACGTCGACCTTCGTCGCGTATCCGGCCATCGCCTCGTCGACGGAGTTGTCCACGACCTCCTGGACCAGGTGGTGCAGACCGCGCTCGCCGGTCGAGCCGATGTACATGCCCGGCCTCTTGCGCACTGCCTCGAGGCCTTCGAGGACGGTGATCGAGGACGCGCCGTACTCATTCTTCTTAGCTGACACGGGCCTGGAGTCTCCTCGCTGATGCGGGCAGGACCCGCACGGTGATGGGTGACGCTTCTGTGATTCTACCGGTGCACCCCGACAGAACGGGGTCAAGGACACCTTTGATTCGGTCACAGAGCGCCTCAAGCGCCATCAGACGGGTCAGGACCGCTGAAAAGGGGGTTCAAATCCGCAGGTGAACACTCGTTGCGCCACAGAATCGCCGCTGAGCCCTTGACAGGACCTCACCCGTAGGTGTCACGCGGACCGCGCCCAGGCGCGTGCCTGGGGCCGTGTCGCCAGCTGGGAGCGTCCGGTCCCTTGATCTTGAGCCTTTTGACTACGCCGTTGCCCACACCCGCGGCGATCCGTTTGATCAGCTCGCGCTGCAGCAGGCGCAGCTGGGTGGCCCACGCCGTCGACGACGCCTGGACCGTCAGTTCCCCGTCACTGAGAGCGATCGGTGTCGCGTGCTCGGCGACGTCCTCACCTACTAATTTTGCCCAACGACCGAAGACCTGGCCACCCTGGAGTTGCTCGACCCAGCCGCGGTCCGCCGCGATCCTGGACGCGATCCGGCCGAGCGGCTGGGGGTCTCGGTCGTCCGGGCCCGCGCCCGACCAGCGACGCCGGCGGCGGTTGACCGGACGGCCCTGCGACTTGCTCCCCGGCACCCGTCCACGGGCCTTCGCCGCCGCTTTCGCAGCCTCCAGAGCAGCTCGGGCGAGGTCCGAACCCTTGAGCTGCTCACCCTCAGGTGTGAATGAACCTGTGGACAAGTCCGGATTTGTGACGGAGTTATCCACACCATCCACAGACTTGTCCCCAGATGTGTGGGCAGACACACCCGATCGAGCTACATGTGGGGGCTTTGAACCCCGAGAGTCAGCCTCCGAGTCAGACACGCCGCACCTCCCCGCCGTGGACCTCGAACCGGGCACCGACCAGCTCGTCCGGAACGTCCTCCGCCACCGCGGCGGTGATCAGCACCTGCTCGGCGGCGGCCGCCACCTTCGCCAGTTGCCGACGCCGGCCGCGGTCGAGTTCCGCGAACACATCGTCCAGCACGAGCACCGGTTCGATGCCGTCGACACGCATCAGTTCGTATCCGCCGAGCCGCAGGGCGAGCGCGAAAGACCATGACTCTCCGTGACTGGCGTAACCCTTCGCGGGCAGTTCGCCGAGCGTCAGGTCCAGGTCGTCGCGGTGGGGACCGACGAGGCACACGCCCCGTTCGATCTCCTGCCGCCGCACCCGGTCGAGCTCGGCCAGCAGCAGGTCCTCGATGCTCTCCCGGTCCTCCGGCAGGTCGCCGACGCTCGACCGGTAGGCGATGAGCGCCGGACGGGACTCCGGAGCGACCTCCGCGTATGCCGATGTCACGTGGTCCGCCATGTCGCGGATCAGCTTCAACCGCGCCGCCAGCAGCTCCGCGCCGTGCTTGGCGAGGTGCCCGTCCCAGACGTCGAGCGTCGAGAGGTCCGCCGATCGCGAGTGCTTCACCGTCTTCAACAACGCGCTGCGCTGCTTCAGGACACGGTCGTAGTCACTGCGTACACCGGCATAACGCGGTGTGCGCAGCACGAGCATCTCGTCGAGGAACCGCCGCCGGTCGCTCGGATCGCCCCGCACGAGAGAGAGGTCCTCCGGTGCGAACAACACGGTGCGCAGGATCCCGAGCACGTCACGCGGACGCGGCACCGGACCCCGGTTGATCCGCGCCCGGTTCGACTTGCCGGCGGTGATCTCCAGTTCGACGAGCAGCTCGCGGTCGTCGTTGACCACGGCCGCCCGCACGACGGCGCGCTGGGCGCCGTGTCGGATCAGCGGCGCGTCGGTGGAGACGCGGTGCGAACCCAGCGTCGCCACGTACCCGAGCGCCTCGACCAGGTTCGTCTTGCCCTGGCCGTTGCGCCCGACGAGCACTGACGCGCCGGGTTCGAGCTCCAGGTCGGCGAGCTCCCACGACCGGAAGTCGCTGACCTGGAGGTGTCTGACGTGCACTCTCGCTAGCCCTGGGTGCTGCCGGCGCCGGACGACGGTCCGGCGAGGTGCACCGAGTGACCACCGAACTGGTTGCGCAGCGCGGCGACCGCACGCATCGCGGGCGAGTCCTCCTGCCGCGACTGGAACCGCGCGAAGAGGGCGGCGGAGATCACCGGGAGCGGCACCGCGTTGTTGATGCCCTCCTCGACGGTCCACCGGCCCTCGCCCGAGTCCTCGACGTACCCGCGCAGGTCGTCGAGCTCCGGGTCGGACTCCAGCGCGCGCACCAGCAGGTCGAGCAGCCACGACCGCACGACGGTTCCGCGCTGCCAGGCCGAGATCACCGCGGGCACGTTGTCCACGACGTCGGTCTTGTCGAGCAGTTCGAAGCCCTCGGCGTACGCCTGCATCAGGCCGTACTCGATGCCGTTGTGCACCATCTTCGAGTAGTGGCCGGCGCCGACCTTGCCCGCGTGCGCGAAGCCTTCCTCGCGCGGACCGTCGGGACGCAGCGCGTCGAAGATCGGCATCGCCTGCTCGACGTGCGCGGCGTCGCCGCCGACCATCAGCGCGTAGCCGTTCTCGAGGCCCCACACACCGCCGGACACGCCGCAGTCGAGGTAGCCGATCTCCTTCTCCGCCAACAGGTCCGCGTGGACCCGGTCGTCGGTGAACTTGGAGTTGCCACCGTCGACGACGAGGTCGCCCGGTGACAGGAGCTCGGACAGCTCCTTGACGGTGTTACGAGTGATGTCGCCGGCGGGCACCATCACCCACACCACGCGCGGCGCTTCGAGCTTGGACACCATGTCCGCCAACGACTCCGAGTCGCTGACCTCGGGGTTGCGGTCGTAGCCGATCACCTCGTGACCGGCCCGGCGCACCCGCTCGCGCATGTTGAAACCCATCTTGCCGAGGCCGACGAGTCCGAGCTGCACGGTGTTCTCCCCTACGTTCTTCTGGTACCCGGTAAGGGTCTTCTCAGCCGGGAAGGCGAACGGGCATGAGCAGGTACAGGTAGCCCGGCGCCACGTTCCCATCCTCGTCCACCGGCTTCAGCAACGCCGGTCGGCTGGGTGTGGTGAAGGACAAGTGGACTTTCTGGGTGCGGACCGCACCGAGTCCGTCGAGCAGGTAGCCCGGGTTGAACGCGATGGTGACCGCGTCGCCGGTGTACTCGACCGGGAGCTCTTCCTCGGCCGAACCCTCGTCGTCGCCACCGGCGGAGAGACGAAGACCACCGTCGACGAACTCGAGGCGCACCTGCGTGCCGCGCTCGGCGACGAGCGACACGCGCTTGATCGCCTGCTGCAGCGCGTCGATGTCGATGATCGCCGCGGCGCTGTGCTCGGAGGGCAGCAACTGGCGGTACTTCGGGAAGTCCGCGTCGAGCAGGCGGGTGGTGGTCCGCTTGCCGGAGCCGGAGAGGCCGAGCAGTCCGTCGTTGGCCGCGAGCGACATCTCGACCTTGGCGCCGGACGAGCCGAGCGTCTTGGCCGCGTCACCGAGGGTGCGGGCCGGGACGAGGACCGCGACCTCGCCGAGGGTTGCGTCCGGCTCCCAGGGGAACTCCCTCATGGCGAGCCGGAACCGGTCGGTGGCGACGAGGGTCAGCTTGCCCTCGCCGATCTCGACGCGGACGCCGGTCAGCATCGGGAGCGTGTCGTCCTTGCCGGCCGCGACGGCGACCTGGCTGACCGCCTCACCGAAGACCTCGCCGGGGAGCTCACCGATCAACTGGGGCATCGACGGCAGGGCCGGGTAGTCCTCGACCGGCATCGTCGGGAGGCTGAACCTGGCACTGCCGCAGCTGATCATCATTCGAGAGCCGTCGACCGCGATCTCGACGGGGTGGTTCGGCAGCGCCTTGGTGATGTCGGCGAGAAGACGCCCGGAGACCAGGGCGCGGCCACCGTCGGCGATCGTCGCCGGGACACCGACCTGGGCGGAGACCTCGTAGTCGAACCCGGAGACCGTCAGCGAGTCGTCCGACTCCGCGTCGAGCAGCACGCCGCCCAGCACGGGGACCGGTGGACGGGACGGAAGGCTTCGAGCGACCCAGGCGACTGCGTCGGCCAGGCCGTCGCGTTCGACGCGGATCTTCATGAGGCGTCCTTTCCTCGACAGTCGACAAGCCCGACCACGACAACGTGCCAGTGGGGGTCAGGGAGCCTCGACCTCGGCTGACCGAGGTGCGGAGCGCCAACGTTAGAGCGTCCTGGCCCTTCCCGTCACTTCGGGGTTCGGCCACCGATCCCCGGGAGTTGTCCACGCTGTTTTGCTTTTGAGTTCTTCCTAGAAGAGATCAAACAGCAGTAACAGTAAGGGTTGTGGATTGTGGGGACAGCCCTTGAACATGCTGGTCAAGGTGTCACCCACCATGTGGACTAAGGGGGGACAACACCCGGGGACAGATCGGCCCACCCGGGGACAACCAGTTGTGCACAGGCCTCGATCCACAGATCGTCCACAGTTGTCCCCGGGTGCGTCCCCGGGTGTGGGCCAGTTGTACCCGGGTGTTCAACAGGCTTCTGTGGCCAGATCGTGGCCGGGGCCACAGACTTTTCCAGTTGTCCCCACCCCTTCGAGTGCAGCGGGCGAACAGAAAGCTTCGCCGCCGGGCGGATCGAGCCTCGTCTACCTGGGTACGTGTGCGGCGCGTGGTGGTGGTTGGAGCCGCACGTGCTGATGCAGTCCCATCGTTGCGTCGAAGTCGTCCCCGGGTGTTGGCCGTCGAGCCGCGGCCGCGTCCCCGGGTGTCCGTCTCGCACTCCCAGGTCGCGTTCCAGGGCGCCGTGGGGTCCGGTCGCCCGCTGCGTTTCGGGCACGCGAAAAAGGGGCCCTCCGCGATGGAGGACCCCTTCGTTGCCACCCAGGTGGATCAGGGAGTGTGGCGGGCGCGCTGCTTGATGCGCGACGTCAGCTCCTGCACCTGGTCGTAGATCCGCCGGCGCTCGGCCATCTCCTTGCGGATCTTCTTGTCCGCGTGCATGACCGTCGTGTGGTCGCGGCCGCCGAACGTCTGGCCGATCTTCGGCAGCGACAGGTCGGTCAGTTCGCGGCACAGGTACATGGAGATCTGCCGTGCCTGCGCGAGCGCCTTCGTCTTGCCGGGGCCGCACAGGTCGTCCATCGAGACCTGGAAGAACTCGGCGGTGACCGCCATGATCATCGGTGCGGTGATCTCCGGCGCGTGCGAGTCCGGGATCAGGTCGCGCAGCACGATCTCGGCGAGCTGGATGTCGACCGGCTGCCGGTTGAGCGACGCGAACGCCGTGACGCGGATGAGCGCGCCTTCGAGCTCGCGGATGTTCCGCTCGATGCGGGAGGCGATGAACTCCAGCACGTCGGCCGGGGCCGCGAGCCGGTCCTGGGCCGCCTTCTTGCGGAGGATCGCGATCCGGGTCTCCAGCTCGGGCGGCTGGATGTCCGTGATCAGGCCCCACTCGAACCGCGTGCGCAGGCGGTCTTCCAGCGTCTCCAGCCGCTTGGGCGGCCGGTCGCTCGACACCACGATCTGCTTGTTCGTGTTGTGGAGCGTGTTGAACGTGTGGAAGAACTCCTCCTGCGTGCCTTCCTTGCCCTCCAGGAACTGGATGTCGTCGACGAGTAGGACGTCGATGTCCCGGTAGCGGCGCTGGAAGGCGACCTTGCGGTCGTCACGCAGCGAGTTGATGAAGTCGTTGGTGAACTCCTCGGTCGACACGTACCGCACGCGCATGCCGGGGAACAGGCGCTGGGCGTAGTGCCCGACGGCGTGCAGCAGGTGCGTCTTGCCGAGGCCGCTCTCGCCCCAGATGAAGAGCGGGTTGTACGCCCTGGCGGGAGCCTCGGCCACCGCGACGGCCGCGGCGTGCGCGAACCGGTTCGAGGCGCCGATGACGAACGTGTCGAAGTTGTACTTCTCGTTCAGCCGGGTCTGCGACGGCGACGGGTTCGCGGGCCGCGTGTACGGGAGGTTCGCGTTCGACGCCGCGCCGACCGCCGCGTTGGCGGTGTTGAACGTCGGCCAGATCTCGGTGACGGCGGCAAGCGCGTCGCCGGCCTCGTCGACCTCTTCCTCCGCACCGTCGGCTCCGGCCACGTCGTCCGTGATCACGGAGCCGGGCGTGTCGCCGTTCGCAATGCCAGGAGCCGGCGGGATCTGGACCGGCGCCACGGGCTGGATGCCGTGGAGCGGGATCGGCGTGGTCGGCGGGCTCACGGGACTCACCGGCTCCGGCGAGTCGACCTTCACCGCCAGGGAGACGGTCCGGCCCAGCCTGCGGGACAGCGCCGCGGTGATCGGATCGCGCAGTGCGCGTTCGATCGCTTCCTTCGCGAAGTCACTGGGAGCAGCGAGCAGTGCCGTTCCATCCAGCAAACCGATAGGACGGGTGACCCTCATCCACGCGCGCTGCTGGGGGGACAGGTGGCTGGTCGCCAGTTCCTGCACCACCTCGGCCCACACGAGACCAAGATCGACCTGCTGGTTCGACACCTCCGCGCTCCCCTCCCCTCCACCGGAGCCAAATACTCCACACGTGGACACGGAGAATAGAGGTATCCACAGAGTTATCCACAACTGTGCACTAAAAGGTGCGTTGTGTTGCCGGTCGGTGGCGGCTCCCACGCCAGCCCCGGCAGCGCGAAGGACGAACGGTAACAAGGCCCGGCACGCCTCACAAGACGTGGCGTGGCCCACCCCGATTTGGTCGGCGCACCCGGGCATGCGTACCCTCGTACGAGTCTCCCGCTTGCGACGGGCGCCTTTCGCGCGCCTACGTCCACTGCCGTCGGGGACAACCACAAGGCTTTGTCAGCAGTGAAGCACCGGGAGACCGACCGTGAGCAAGGGTAAGCGCACCTTCCAGCCCAACAACCGCCGCCGCGCGAAGACGCACGGCTTCCGGCTGCGCATGCGGACCCGCGCCGGCCGCGCCATTCTGGCCGCGCGCCGCAGCAAGGGCCGTGCGACTCTGTCCGCCTGACCGCGGCCGGTAAGCGCAGCGTCGTCGTGCTACCACCGGCCGCCCGGCTCACCCGCAGCCAGGACTTCGGCCTGGTGGTCCGCAGAGGCCGCCGCGCCGGACGACCCCGGTTGGTCGTCCACGTCTTGAAGCCTGACGTGCCCACCTTGGATTCGTCCAAGGTGGGCTTCGTCGTGAGCAAGGCGGTGGGCAACTCGGTGGTCCGCCACCGCGTCTACAGGCGCCTGCGCCACGTGGTGCGTCCCGCCCTGGCAGAGATGCCGCCGGGAACTCTCGTCGTGGTCCGGGCGTTGGCTCCAGCAGCCGAGGCGTCGAGTTCCGAGCTCGCCGCCGATTTCTCTTCTGCCCTGCGCAAGGTGCTGCGATGACCACGTTGCCCGCGAAGGTCGCGCTGCTGCCGGTGCACTTCTACCGGAAGTTCATCTCGCCGCTGCTGCCGCCGACCTGCCGCTTCTACCCGAGTTGCAGCGCGTACGCGGTGGAAGCCCTGACAGTCCACGGCGCACTTCGAGGAACCTGGCTGACCATCCGCCGGTTGCTGCGCTGCGGACCCTGGCACCCTGGAGGCCTGGACCCCGTTCCGCCGAGGCGGCAGGTCCCCGACGTATCCACCGAGGAGTAGCTCCCGTGCTCAACTTCATCTACTACCCGGTGTCCTTCATCTTGTGGTGTTGGCACTGGGTGTTCGGCAAGGTCTTCGGTGAGTCGAGCGGCTTCGCCTGGGCACTGGCCGTCATCTTCCTGGTCTTCACCCTCCGCGCCATCCTCTTCAAGCCGTTCGTCGGCCAGGTGCGCTCCATGCGAAAGATGCAGGAGTTCGCGCCGGAGATGCAGAAGATCAAGAAGAAGTTCCCGAACGACCGCCAGCGCCAGGCGCAGGAGATGCAGAAGCTGCAGTCCGAGCACGGCGTCAACCCGCTCGGCGGCTGCCTGCCGATGCTGGTGCAGATCCCGGTGTTCATCGGTTTGTTCCACGTGCTGCGCTCGTTCAAGCCCGGCTGGGGCGAGGTCTACTTCTTCGACAAGCAGGGCGTCGACTCGTTCGTCAACGCCAAGCTCTTCGGCACGAACCTCTCGACGTTCATCACGATGCCCGGCGACCAGCTGGCCCAGTACGGCACCGAGCGCCTGAACGTCATCCTGCTGTCGGTGCCGCTGATGATCGTGGCGTCCATCGCGACCCACTTCACGGCCCGTCACTCGGTCGCCCGCCAGAACCAGGCCGCGCTGGACAACCCGCAGACGGCCATCATGAACAAGCTGACGCTCTGGATCTTCCCCCTGGGCGTCCTCGCCGGCGGCTTCTTCTTCCCCGTCGCGATCCTGCTGTACTGGCTGTCCAACAACGCGTGGACCCTCGGCCAGCAGCACTTCGTCTACAAGCGCATCGACTCAGAGGAAGAGGAGAAGAAGGCCACGGTCGTCGAGACCCGCCAGGCCCTCGCTCCGAAGCCGGGCGCGAAGCCGGTCAACCCGAAGAAGCCCGCCCCCGGAGCCAAGCCGGCCAACGGCGCCAAGCGCATGCCGACCGCGGGCCCGAGCGGACCGCCGAAGGCCTCGACGGACGACGCCACGAACGGCAACGCGAACACCGAGATCCCCGGCCTGACCCCAGGCCGATCCACCAGCAAGAAGCCGGGCAGCAAGAAGCGCCGCTGATTTCGGGCGTTGCCCCGGAGAGGAGACATCGTGTCGGAGACCTTGCAGGCGACCGACGACGTGGAGGCGTCGTCGGAGGCCGCAGCCGAGTCCGAGACCACGGCCGAGCCGCAGTCGCAGAGCAAGACCGAGGACCTGCTCGTCCAGGAAGGCGACATCGCGGGCGACTACCTCGAGCGCCTGCTGGACCTGCTGGACTACGACGGCGACATCGACCTGGACGTGGAAAGCGGCCGGGCCATCGTCAGCATCGACGGCGGCGAAGACCTCGCCAAGCTGGTGGGCCCCCGAGGCAACGTCCTCGAATCGCTCCAGGAACTCACCCGCCTCGCAGTCCAGCAGGAAACGGGAGTCCGCTCCCGCCTCATGCTGGACATCGCCCAGTGGCGAGCGGGCCGCCGAGCAGAACTGGCGGAGATGGGCAAGACCACCGCAGAAAAGGTGGCCGCCTCAGGCGAACGCGCCCGCCTGCACCCCATGACCCCGTTCGAGCGCAAGGTCGTCCACGACGCCGTCGCCGCGGTCGCGGGCGTGCACAGCGAGAGTGAAGGCGAAGAGCCGCAGCGCCGGGTCATCATCTTCCCCAAGCCCTGACGGTCTCGCATCACTCACGGCCCCTGGTTCCTTCCGGAACCAGGGGCCGTTTGCTGTCCCAACCAAGACACGCACAAGCCCAATGAGGGCCGCAGCATCTGCTAGCGACTTGTCGACACGCGCGGCACCTCAAGGAGACTTCCCGCACGGTCAGGGCAACGCCGGAGGCAAGCCACCCTGCCGCAACGCAAAGGCGAAGCCGAGGCGTCCCTCCCTGCGCGCAGGGCAACGGCGAAGCCGAGCCGTCCCTGCCGCCAGCGGCAAGGGCGAAGCCGAGGCGTGTGAACCTCTACCTGCCGGTGAAGCGGTGGTGACCCACGCACTGCGCAATCGGGCTTTACCTTGAGTGGGCGGGATGCTCTCCTCATGGGCACGGCCGGGCGCTTTTCAGCCCGGCCTTTTCCCGGCCGTCAAGCATCCCGCCAGAGGCTCAAGGTCAAGCCCCAATCGCTATCGACGCGCAGCGGCGATGACCCGCACCGGCCCGATACTGCCTGAGCAACCACCCACGCAAGGCGACCGCCCGCACGGCAGGCGACCACTCCGCTGGAACGCGACATGCCCACGCAAGCCGACCCGTGCGCTGCCTACGCGCCCGCCTTCGCAAGGTGACCCGAGCGCATCGGTGAGCACCCCGCTGGAACGCGACAAGCCAAGGCAAGCCGACCCGCACGCCCCTAACCGCCCGCCCAAGCAAGGCGACCGCCCGCGCGGCAGCGACCATCCCGCTAAACACGACAAGCCCATGCAAGCCGACCTGTCCGCACGACACACCCGCAACCAGCCAATCCGAGCCGCTCTCGTACGCCACCCTCAACGCGTTCCACGTGAAACAGCCGCCCGCAACCAGGCCAAGTGGGCGCATCAACCCACGATCAGCGAGACACACGCCCACCCATCAAGCAGCCAGTCATTCTCCTACTCCGCCGCAGCCGGCATCGTCCTCAAACCTCCGCGATCAATCACCAAGCCTCCCCGCTCCACCTCGCGCATCCCCAACAAGAACTCACCCGACTACGAAGACCCGCAGGAACGACCAATCCGAGCGGCGGCACAGAGCAACCAACGCAACTTTCCCCAAGTTTCACGTGAAACGGCGCTCAGGATTTGGCGCCGCACGCGGTCGATCCGTCATGATGGTCCCCTGGCATTCGCCAGCTCTTCCACCGGCCGCCGGGACACCGCGCCGCGTGGTTTCACGTGAAACGCGGACGGAGAACATGGCCGGGGAGTTGCCCGACAGCGCGAAGCTCGTCTTCGGTGAGCACGTTGAGCGTGCCGCCGAGTTCGTCAGGCTCCTGGAGGAGCACGGCGTGGAGCGCGGACTTATCGGTCCTCGTGAAGTCGAGAAGATTTGGGATCGGCACGTGCTGAACTCGGCGGTGATCGAGGAGCTGTTCCTGCCGAACGAACGTGTCGTCGACGTGGGCTCGGGGGCCGGGTTGCCGGGGGTGCCGCTCGCCATTGTGCGGCCCGACCTGAGGATCACGCTTCTCGAGCCGATGGCGCGCCGCATCGCGTGGCTCGAGGAAGTGAAGGAACGGCTCCAGCTCGACAACGTGACGATCCTCCGGGGTCGTGCGGAGGAAGGGCCGGTTCGCAAGCAGTTGTTGAACTGCGACGCCGCGACGGCGCGGGCGGTGGCTCCGCTGGAGAAGCTGACGAAGTGGTGCCTGCCGCTTCTCCGAGGTGGCGGGCGGATGATCGCGCTCAAGGGCGAGCGTGCGCAGGAGGAGCTGGAACGCGACGGCGAGGCGGTGCTCAAAGCCGGGGGTGCCAACGCACATGTCGTCGTCGTGGGAGCGGATGTACTTGAGGTGCCGACGACGGTGCTCATCGTGGAGCGCCAGATGCGGAGGGTTCGTTGAGCGTGTACCCGGAGTTCCACGCAGCCGATGTTCCACGTGAAACGCCCTCCAAACACAAAGCCAAGCCGACCAACAACGGAGATGACAGCGCCGTGGTGTGGACCCCGATTGCAGAAGAGGCGGCTCGTGCGGCAAGCGTGCTGCACCCCGACGAGTCACTGCTCCCCCGCCCGACTCATCGCCGGGTGATGACCGTCGCCAACCAGAAGGGTGGCGTCGGCAAGACGACGAGCACGGTGAACCTCGCCGCGGCGCTCGCCATTCACGGACTCAAGACGCTCGTGATCGACCTCGACCCGCAGGGCAACGCCAGCACGGCGCTCTCCGTCGAGCACCGCAGCGGCACGCCGTCCGTCTACGAGGTGTTGCTCGGCGAGATCTCCATCGCCGAGGCGGCTCAGGTCAGCCCGACGTCGCCGAACCTCTTCTGCGTGCCCGCGACGATCGACCTCGCGGGTGCCGAGATCGAGCTCGTCTCGATGGTGGCGCGTGAGTCGCGGCTCAAGGAGGCGCTCTCCTCCGAGGCGCTCGACCAGCTGCAGCCCGACTACGTCTTCATCGACTGCCCGCCGAGCCTCGGTCTGCTGACCGTCAACGCGATGGTCGCGGCGCAGGAGGTGCTGATCCCCATTCAGTGCGAGTACTACGCGCTGGAGGGGCTGAGCCAGCTGATCCGCAACATCGAGCTCGTGCAGCAGCACCTCAACCCCGACCTCGCGATCTCCACGATCCTCCTCACCATGTACGACGGACGCACGAAGCTCGCGGACCAGGTGACCAGTGAGGTGCGCGGTCACTTCGGCGACGTCGCCCTCCGGACGGTGATTCCGCGCAGCGTGAAGGTCTCCGAGGCGCCGGGATTCGGGCAGACGGTGCTGACGTACGACCCGGGCTCGCGTGGGTCGATGAGTTACCTCGACGCAGCCAAGGAGATCGCGATCCGCGGGGCCAAGAAGGAGGGCGCATGACGGAGCAGCGCAAGGGCGGGCTCGGGCGCGGTCTGGCCGCACTCATCCCGCAGGGTCCGCCGGCCGGTGCGCCGAGCACGATCCGGCCCGCGATGGGCGGCAACGGGTCCACCAAGACTCTGACCCAGCAGCCTGGTGGTGAGGTCGCGGGCGCCTTCTACCGCGAGATCGCGGTCACGGCGATCAGGACGAACGCCAAGCAGCCGCGCCAGGTGTTCGACCAGGATGCGATCGACGAGCTCTCGTTCTCCATCAAGGAGTTCGGGCTCATGCAGCCGATCGTGGTCCGCGAGCTGACCGCGGACACCTTCGAGCTCGTCATGGGCGAGCGCCGGTGGCGGGCCACGCAGCAGGCCGGGCTCAAGACGATTCCGGCCATCGTGCGGCAGACCGCCGACGACGTCATGCTGCGCGACGCGCTGCTGGAGAACATCCACCGCGTTCAGCTCAACCCGCTCGAAGAGGCGGCGGCGTACCAGCAGCTGCTGCAGGAGTTCGGTGTCACGCACGAGGAACTCGCGGACCGCATCGGCCGCAGCCGCCCCGTCGTCACGAACACCATCCGGCTGCTGAAGCTCCCCCTCCCCGTTCAGCGACGGGTCGCGGCCGGCGTGCTGAGCGCCGGTCACGCGCGGGCACTCCTCGGTCTGGACGACGCGGGAGCGCAGGAAGACCTCGCGGCACGGATCATCGCCGAGGGCATGTCGGTCCGCGCGACCGAAGAAGCGGTGACGATCGCCAAGAACGAGAAGCCGAAGAAGGAGAAGGCCGCCCCGCGCAAGCAGCTGCACGCGCCCGGTCTGCAGGAGCTCGCCGAGCGCCTCTCCGACAACTTCGACACCCGAGTGAAGGTCGAGCTCGGGCAGCGAAAAGGCCGGATCGTGGTCGAATTCGGGTCAGTTGATGATCTTCAAAGGATCATCGGCATGATGAGCCCAGAAACGACAATTCGGACATCGGAGTAAGCCCATAGGATCACACCAGGGCCTTATGTCACGGTGACGATGACGCCCCGCATTCAAATGGATACGGGGCGTCACCTATGCAAGAGATCAACGAGCGACAGCGCGCTCGATCAGACCGGCGTAGATCTCGCCCAGCGACTGCCCCGCCGCCTCGACGGCCATCGGCAGGAGCGACGTCTCGGTCAGTCCCGGCGACACGTTCACTTCGAGGAAGTAGACGGTGCCGTCCTCGGCCACGATGGCGTCGGTCCGCGACACGTCCCGCAACCCGAGCAGCCGGTGCGCCGCCACCGCGAGCTCCCCCACCGCCTTGGCCGAGGCCGCGTCCAACCGAGCCGGCGCGTGGAAGTCCGTCAGCCCCGCCGTGTACCGGGCGGTGTAGTCGTAGACCCCGGTCTCCGGAACGATCTCGACGGCCGGCAGCGCGTACGGACCCTCCGGACCGTCGACCACCGCGACCGCCACCTCCACGCCGGAGATGAACTGCTCGGCCAGCACGGTGTCGCCGTACGCCAGGCACCCGACCATGGCCGGCGGCAACTCGGCGGCGTCCCGGACGACCTGAGCACCCAGCGCCGAGCCACCCTGGTCCGGCTTCAGCATCAACGGCAGCCCCAGCGTCGAGACCATCGCGTCGAGCACCGGCTTGGCACCCAGTTCCCGGAACGTCGCGTGGGGCAGCACGATCCACTCCGGCGTCGCCAGTCCGGCACGGGCGAGCTCGGCCTTCGCGGTCGGCTTGTCCCACGCCCGCCGGCACGCCCGCGAGTCCGTGCCCACGTACGGCACGCCGAACATCTCGAGAATCGCCTGCACCGAACCGTTCTCGCCCTCACCGCCGTGCAGCGCGACGACGACGGCGTCCGGACGGTGGTCCCGAAGACGCGTCAGCAGAGACGCGTCAGCGTCCCACTCCTCCACCGTCACGCCCACAGACCGCAGGGCGGCCGACAGCCGGCGGCCGGAGCGGATCGAGACTTCACGTTCGTGGGAAAGCCCACCGGACAGCACAGCGACCATGCGGTCAGCCACAGCAGAACTCCAAGGATCAGGCGGTGTCGGGCGACGGGGTCTGCGGACCGGACAGCCGACGGCCCGGTGTCGCCCCGAAGGTCACGGCCAGCTGCATCTCTTCCTCGATGACGTTCGCCAAGCGGCGGACGCCCTCGCGGATGCGTTCCGGCGTCGGGTAGCAGTACGAGATCCGCAACTGGCGGGAGCCGAAGCCGTCCGCGTAGAAGCCGGTGCCGGACGCGTACGCCACGCGGGCCGTCACGGCGCGGGGCAGCATCGCCTTCGTGTCGATGCCCTCCGGCACCGTCACCCAGACGTAGAAGCCGCCATCCGGAATGTTCCACGTGGAACCTTGCGGCATGTGCTGTTCGAGGGCGGAGATCGCCGCGTCACGGCGTTCCCGGTACGCCTCGCGGTAGGTCTTGATCTGGCCCTTCCAGTCCTGCGTCGACAGGTACCGGGACACGATCATCTGGTTCAGCGTCGGCGGGCACAGGGTGGCCGACTCGGCGGCCAGCACGAGCTTCTCGCGGACGGCGTGCGGCGCCAACACCCAGCCGACCCGCAGACCGGCCGCGAACGTCTTCGAGAACGAGCCGAGGTACACGACGTTGTCCGGGTCCATCGACCGCAACGCCGGGTAGGTCTGCCCGTCGAACCCGAGCAGCCCGTACGGGTTGTCCTCCACGACCAGCACGCCGTAGGTCCGGCAGATCTCCAGGATCTCGGCCCGCCGCGACACCGCCAGCGTCACGCCGGCCGGGTTGTGGAAGTTCGGGATCGTGTAGAGGAACTTGACCCGCTGACCGTTGCGCTTGCAGGCCTCGAGGGCCTCTCGCAGCAACGACGGCACGAGCCCGTCGGCGTCCATCGCGACGTGCACGACCTGCGCCTGGTAGGCGGTGAACGACCCGAGAGCGCCCACGTAGGAGGGCCCCTCGGCGATGACGACGTCACCGGGGTCGCAGAAGATCCGGGTGACCATGTCGAGGCCCATCTGGGAGCCCACGGTCACCACCACGTCGTCCGGGTGGCCGTTGATGCCTTCCAGCGCCATCACGTCGCAGATCTGCTCGCGCAGCGTCGGAACACCGTGCGCCGAGCCGTACTGCAGGGCCACCAGGCCCTCGGAGGCCACCAGCTGACCGATCTCCGCGGACAGCGACTCCAGGGGCAGAGCGGCCAGGTGGGGCATGCCACCGGCCAGCGATACGACCTCGGGACGGGACGCGACTGCGAAAAGTGCCCGGATCTCCGATGCCGTCATCCCTGCCGTGCGCGCTGCGTAGCGGCGGAGGTGGGGGTCAAGGCTTCTGGGGCCCTGCTTGGCGGGCTGCCCGGGCACAGTCATGTGGGACTCCTGTATAGGAAATGTCCCGAGCGAGTGTAACCGTCGTCCCGTTCAGGGCACGCGCCTTCCCGGTTCCGTCACATTCGCCTACCCTCGTATGGGTTCGCTTTGTGTGTTAACGGGTGGAGGTCGGGGTGTCCCGTCGCGTCGTAGGCGTCACGCTGGACAACCTGGAGCATCTCTCCAAGCACAGCAGGACGTGCGTTTTCTGGGAACTGGCTCCTCATCTGCGTGAACAGGCCGAGGAGTACGGCGACACCGAGTTCGAGAAGGAAGCCTGGGTCTCCAGCGTCCTGCTCGAGTGGGGTTCGTGCGGTCGCATGATCTACTGCGACGGCATCCCCGCCGGTTCGGTCTTCTACGCACCACCGGCCGCTGTTCCGCGCAGCGCCGCCTTCCCCACGTCTCCGGTGAGCCCGGACGCGGTCCTCATGACGTCGCTGGACGTCCTCCCCGAGTTTCGCGGGGGCGGGCTCGCGCGAGTCCTCGTGCAGGCCGTGGCGAAGGACCTGACGCGTCGTGGCGTGAAGGCCATCGAGGCGTTCGGCGACATGCGCCCGGACGACGAAGGAGCCAGTTGCGTCACGCCGGCCGACTTCCTCACGAGCGTCGGCTTCAAGACCGTGCGGCCGCACCCCCGCTGGCCCCGGTTGCGGATGGAGCTCCGCAGCTCCATCACCTGGAAGGAAGACGTGGAGGCCGCTCTCGAACGGCTCCTCAACAGCGTCACCGTCTCCACCGCGGAACCCAGCTTCCGCCCGGTCTGAAACGCACGCGGGGCCCTTTCGTACTGACATGCAGTACGAAAGGGCCCCGCGTGCAGTCAGAGCGTCAGCCCTTGGCCATCTCGTAGCGCAGCAGGTCGTTGAACGTGAACGTGCCCGTCGGCTGGTCGTCCTTGCCGAGCAGGTACAGACGCTTCACGGCCACGAGGATCCCCTCGGCCACGATGTCGCGGAACCCAGGGGTCGACAGCCGCGCGCGGTCCTCCGCGTTCGTCAGGTAGCCCACCTCGACGCGGACGGCCGTGCAGCGGGTGAGCCGCAGCAGTTCCCACGTCTTGGGGTGCGAGCCGCAGCTCGACATCGTCGTGCGGGCGGTGACCTCGCGCTGGATGAACCCGGCCAGCGCCTCACCGACCGTCGACGACGCACCGTTGCCGGTGCCGTAGTGGAACGTCGCCACGCCCTGCGCGTTCGGCGACGAGTTGCCGTCGCTGTGCAGGGACAGGATCAGGTCGGCACCGGCCTCGTTCGCGAACCGGGCGCGCTCGTTCTCGTCCGGGCAGTTGTCCGGCCCTCGCGTGAGCAGCGCCTCCATGCCGGTGGCGGCCATCTTGCCTTCGAGACGACGGGCCAGGTCCAGCATCAGATCGGCCTCGGACAGCCCGTCCACGACCACACCGCGGTCCTGGCCACCGTGGCCGGGGTCGATGACGATGCGCTTGCCGGACAGGCGTGAACCGGCGCCGCGCAGCTTCTCCTGCTCGCGCAGCAGCTGCGGACGGCCGCCGCGCACCTTCGGCTGGAGCTGGCGCAACGCGCGCACGGTGTCCGGACCGCACATGCCGTCCACGATCAGGCCGTAGTCGCGCTGGAAGTTCTTCAGCGCCTGCTCGGTCTGCTGGCCGAACACGCCGTTGGCGCGGCCGGCGTCGTAACCGAGCTCCAGCATGCGTTCCTGCAGGGCCAGCACGTCGTCACCGGTCGTCGGCTGCGACATCAGGAACGCGAGCGGCCGGTCCCCCAGCCGGAACGTCGCGTCACGCAGCGAACGGTAGGTCGCCGGGCCGACGATGCCATCGATGATCAGCCCCCGCTGCTGCTGGAACGCGCGCACTGCGTGCTCGACCTGCTGGTCGAACACCGGCGGCGCCTGTGGGTCGGCCGGCGGAAGCAGTCCGAGCCTGGTCAGGGTCGACCGGATCTCGGCAACATCACTTCCGACGTCCCCGCGGCGGAGCAGCTGCATGCACCCTCGCTCGACTAGGGCGCCGAACCTGGTCGGCGCGTCAGTTGGGAAGTCTTCATTGTGCCCTGCTGCGCTAAGTGATCGATGCAGGGCTACTCACAGTCGTACCGAGATCACCGCCCCGGCACCAAAACGAACGTGACCCGCTCGTCTTATCGATAGACGGGCGGGTCACGTTGCGCGTTGCAAAGAACTTCTCAGCTCCTGCAACTTCTTGAACTCAGGAGAGCACGTCCGACAGGTCCTTCAGCAGCGCGGCCTTGGGCTTCGCGCCGACGATCTGCTTCACCGGGCGGCCGCCCTGGAACAGGATCAGCGTCGGCACGGACATGATCTGGTAGTCGCGGGCGATCGACGGGTTGGCGTCGATGTCGACCTTGGCGATGGTGATCTTCTCGCCGTGCTCGGCCGCGATCTCCTCCAGCACCGGGGCAACCATCTTGCACGGGCCGCACCAGGTCGCCCAGAAGTCGACCAGCACGGGCTTCTCGCTGGTCAGCACGTCGTCCGCGAACGACTTGTCGGTCACCGTGACGGTGGCGCCTGCCATGTTGATCTCCCTAAAAGGACTCGCAGAAGGAACTTCAGTTGCTCTTGCCGTAGCCGCCACCGACGGCCTCGGCGGCCATCTCGGCCTGCTCGGTGCCGTGCTCGGCCAGCCACCGCTCCGCGTCGATCGCAGCGCTGCAACCGGAGCCGGCGGCGGTGATCGCCTGACGGTATTCGTGGTCGACCAGGTCCCCGGCGGCGAACACGCCGTCGAGGTTCGTGTACGAGGACTTGTCCTTGGTCAGGACGTAGCCCTCCGCGTCGAGGTCGACCTGGCCCTTGACCAGAGCCGAGCGCGGGTCGTGGCCGATCGCGAGGAAGAAACCGGTGACGGGCAGCTCGGACTCGGCGCCGGTCTGGGTGTCCTTGACCTTGATCGACGACACGGTGCCGTCACCGAGAACGTCGGTGACCTGCGTGTTCAGCTGCCACCTGATCTTCTCGTTGGCGCGGGCGCGCTCCAGCATGACCTTCGAGGCGCGGAACTCCTCGCGGCGGTGGATGACCGTCACGGACTTGGCGAAGCGCGTGAGGAACGTCGCCTCCTCCATCGCCGTGTCGCCGCCGCCGACCACCGCGATGTCGTGGTCGCGGAAGAAGAACCCGTCGCACGTCGCACAGGCGGACACGCCGCGGCCGAGCAGCTCCTGCTCGCCGGGGATGTTCAGGTAACGGGCCGCGGCACCCATCGCGAGGATGACGGCCTTGGCCTCGTACTCGACGCCGTTCGCGACGACCTTCTTGACGTCACCGGTCAGCTCGACCGACTCGACGTCCTCGGCGCGCAGCTCGGCACCGAAGCGGGTGGCCTGCTCGCGCATCTGCTCCATGAGCTCGGGGCCCATGATGCCGTCGCGGAAGCCCGGGTAGTTCTCGACCTCGGTCGTCGTCATGAGGGCGCCGCCGTACTGCGACCCCTCGAAGACCAGGGGCTCCAGCTGCGCGCGTGCCGCGTAGACCGCCGCGGTGTAGCCCGCCGGTCCCGATCCAATGATGATCACGTTGCGCACGCTCACGGCTCTGCAACTCCTCGATCTCGTCGTCTGACTGGCTCAACGGATCGTAGGTGCAGCTAATTCCGTGACTTGAACGACTACCTCTGACCCACGGTCGTGTCCTCGAGAACGCCCTCCGGCTTGTCCGGCCCGCAGGTCGCCGGGTCCAGCACGACCAGGCGGTACTTGCCCAGTCCGGCGGGCAGGATCGCCATGACCGCGGACTTGCCCTCGAGGTCGATCGGGCTGATGCCGAGCGGGGTGCCCGAGCTGGTGATGCCGCCGCCCTTCAGACAGCCGGCCAACCGGTCGGGGGTCTCCAGCGGGCCGTAGTTCTGCGCTCTGAGCACTTCACCGACGGCGGAGCCCAGTTCGTCGCGCTTGAGCGCGAGCGGGGGCGCCGCACCCGGCTTGGTCGTCGGCGCGGGCGCGGCGTCGTTCGCGGGCGGCTGCTGCTGCGCGCCCGGTGACACGGCCAGCACGATGCCGAACGCGGCCGCGGCGGCGACCAGCACACCGGCACCGCCCATGCCGAGCCGGCGGTTGCGGCGCTTGCGGGCGTCGTTCAGCGACACGACCGGCGCGATGCCGGGACGGGCCTCCGCGGCCAGCGCCGCGTCGATCCGCGCGGCCACGTGGTCGGGCATCGGGACGGGCGGCAACGACCGCAGGTCCTCCAGCGTGGCGTCGAGCGCCTGCAGGACCTCCCTGGCGTCGGCGTCCGCCTCGACCCTCGGACGCAGCTGTGCGGCGACCTCAGGGGGCAGCACGCCCGCGTGCAGGTCCGCGATGAGGTCAACAGACCACGGCGGACCCATCGGCACGCGCTCCATGCCGGTCATCGGCCCTCCCACTGACGTTGCTCTTGCACATTCACACCGTCAGCTGGGACGTTCGCATCTGCGATTCGGTTCCTGAGGTGCCCGAGAACTTTGGCCAGCTTGGCGCGACCACGCGCACACCGGCTCTTCACCGTGCCCTCCGCGATGCCGAGCATCTTCGCCGTTTCGGCGACCGAATACCCCTCGACGTCGACGAGCACGATGGGCGCCCGCTGCTCTTCCGGCAGCTCCATCAACGCCTGCTGCACCATGAGGCTGGTCTCGCGGTCGCTCATCGCGTCGCGGGGAGCGACGGGTTCGCCGGGACCGGCCTCGGGCAACGGCACTGTCGGTCTTGTTTGTCTGCGTCTCATCCGATCGAGACACGCGTTCACCACGATCCGGTGAAGCCAGGTGGTCACCTGTGACTCGGCGCGGAACGACGACGCCGCCCGGAAAGCCGAGATGAACGCCTCCTGCAGCGCGTCCGCGGCCTCTTCGGGATCACGCAGCGTGCGCAACGCCACCGCCCACATCCGGTCGCGGTGCCGTTTGACCAGCTCCGAGAACGCGTAGGGGTCACCTGCGGCGTGGGCCGAGATGAGATCGGCGTCCGAGCTGGCTGCGGCGGTCACGGTGGGAACTTTAGCGAGGGTGATCACAGATCACCCGGACAGGGCTACCCAGAGTGCGGGCGTAGTTCTACTCGCCGTCCTACTGCGCTCGCGTGTAGACGACTTCCCGGACCTCGGACTGGTTCTTGCCGCCGCCGGCGCTGGTGAGCTGCGTGATCCAGATCAGGACGTGACCGGTCGGCTCGTGCTCGTTCAGCTGGATCTGCGTCTGCCCGTCGGACAGGTCGGCGACCCCGATGACCTTGGTCTCCTCGAGCGGCGCGTCCAGCGCGGACGCGGACCTGATCTCGACGTGCGTGCCCTTGCTGGGCGAGGTGATGGTGACCGAGGCCAGCTTCACCGGCTCCGCGAACGAGGCCATCAGCCCGATGCCGGGCTTCAGCGTCGGGAACGGCTGGAAGTAGTTGTCGGTCCGCCAGAACGTGCCCGCGTTGTTGTCGGCCGCCCGGCTCGCCTGGTTGGGGTTGTCGGGCTGGTTGGTCACGTCGTAGACGCCGATGGCCGCCGGCTGCACCGGTCCGGCGGGTGCGGGCGGAGGTGCGCTCTGGCCGTTCGACCCCGGCTGGTTGATCACCACGGTCGGGCCGCCGCCCTTGGACGGCTCGTCGCTGAAGAACCCGACGATCTGCACGCTCAGCCACACGATCACGGTCAGTGTGGCCAGGGCGAGCACGCCGACGCTGATCCACAACTTCTTCTTCTGCTGCTTGTCCTGCCGTGGGCGCTGCGTGGTCCACACGACCTGGTCGTCGTCATCACGGGTCGACGCCACGGCCGGGATCAGCGCGGTCTGGGCTTCCTCGGCCGCGATCTGGTCGAGGACCTGCAGGATCGCGGCGGACGTCCGGATGCCGCCCACCGAGGTGTCTTCCAGCGACCGCACCGCGACGGACGACAGGTCGTGCGGCAGGTACGGGTGCAACGCGTTCGGAGCGACCACGGACCCGTCCGGCCCGGTCGGTGCGACCGGCACGCCCTGAGGGCCGCCCGGCAGCGCCCACCGGCCCGTCAGCAGCAGGTACAGGATCGCGCCGAGGCCCTTGACGTCGTCGCGCGCGATCGCGTCCGGCCGCGGGCCGGGGAACGCGAGGCGCAGGCGGCCGTCCGAGGTGACCCGGATGCGCTGCGGGTGGTCGGCGCCCAGCACGAGACCGGCGTGGTGCGCGCCCTCGATGGCGGCGCCCAGCGGTTCGAGCAGGCGGGTCGCGGCGCCCGCCGGCAGCGGGCCCTCCGCGATGAGGTCCATCAGGTCGGTGCCCTGGGTCCACTCGGCGATGACGATGCCGAGGATGCCCTCGTCGGGACGGATGCCGGTGCCGGGCGTCAGCACGTCGATCACCCTGGACACGCCGGGGTGCGTGAACGACGACGCGTGCATCGCGCGTTCGACCGTTCGGCGGGCACGGGCGGCAGCCTCGTTGTCCGCGAGGTTGCCCAGCAGCACCGTCAGCGCCACGTCCCGGTTGAGCTGACCGTCGCGCGCTCGCCACAGCTCCGCGTTGGACCGCGCGTCTGCTCCTGATTTCGCGAGCAGCCGGTAGCGGCCGTTGCCGATGACGCCCCCGGGATTCAGGGCGGCGTGAACTCCGCTACTCACGGACACGAGGGTACGGGACGGCGCTCACGGACTGGAGTCACCTTCGCCGCACCAAACGGTTGATCTTGGCGATCACCGGCTTCATCTCGGGCACCCGGAACGCCGCCAAAAGGCCGAACGCGAGGGGCAGGCCGATCGCCGTCACGAGCACGACCTCGATCCAGGCCGCCACGACCGGCTCGATGGTCCCGAGCATGCCCAGGACCAGCCAGTTCGCGCCCTTGGCGACCGCGAAGGCCAGCGAGGAGGCGACGACCGTGAGGCAGACCGTCCAGATGGTGAAGCCGGTGCGCAGGCGGCCGAGGCGGATCCGCAGCCACACCTGGCCGACGATCGCGCCGAAGACGAAGCTCAGCGACATCGCCAGCGACACGCCGACGGCGAGCTGCGAGGCGTCACCCGGCGTGGACACGGCGAGGAAGAGGTAGAGCAGGCCGATGCGCACCGCCACGATCAACGCCTGGATGAGCGTCGGCGTGCGGGCGTCCTTCATCGCGTAGAAGACCCGCAGCTGCAGCAGCGTCACGGCGTAGGGCACGAGACCGAACGCCGAGAGCGCGAGCGCCAGACCGATCCTCGTGCCGCCCTCGACGCCTGAGTTGCCCCAGGCGAAGGCCGCGAGGCCGATGGCCAGACCGGACACCGTCATCAGCGCGCTGAACGGCATCAGCAGGATCGCCGACATGCGGTTGCCGAACAGCAGGTCGCGCACGATCGACTCGTTGTCGTTGTTCGCGGCCGCCCGGCTCATCTTCGGCATCAGCGCCGTCAGCAGGGAGACACCGAGAACGCCGTACGGCACCTGGGCGATCAGCCACTGGTAGTTGAACGCCGTCAGCGTGCCCTCGGCGCTCGTCGCCACGTTCGTCAGAACCGTCATGCTGGCCAGGCCGAGCCCGACGTAGAGCAGCACCCAGAACGCGAGGCTGCCGAACTCCGACAGGCGCGAGTCCCAGCCGAAGCGCCACTTGAACTTGAAGCCGGTCTTCTTCAGCGCCGGGAACAGCACGGACGCCTGCACGGCCACACCGAGCGCGGTGCCGAGGCCGAGGACCAGCAGGTGCACGTCGGTCATGCGAACCGGGTTGAGCGTGAGCTCGCCCGGCAGCAGCGCGTAGACGACCAGAACGACGATCACGACGAGGTTGTTCAGCACCGGCGCCCAGGTGGGGATGCCGAACACGTGCCGTGCGTTGAGCACGGCGCTGAGCAGCGCCGTCAGGCCGTAGAAGACGATGCCCGGCAGCACCAGGTACGCGAACGCGGTGACCAGCTCGGGGTTCGCGTTCTCGGAGTCGGAGATGTAGAGGTCGGTCAGCAACGGCGCGCAGGCCATCGCGATGACCGTGCCGACGGCGAGGATCAGCGTGCCCATGGTGATCAGCCACTGGGCGTACGACTCGCCGCCGTCGCCGTCCTCCTTCTCGGCCCGGACCAGCAGCGGGATCGCCACGCTGGTCAGGATGCCGCCGAGCAGGAGCTCGTTGATCATCGTGGGCAGCATCGACGCCGCCTGGTACGAGTCGCCGAGCATCTCGGCGCCGATCACCGCGATCAGCAGCACCTTCGACAGCAGGCCGGTGCCCCGGCTGACGATCGTCGCGATCGCCATCGAGCCGCTCGCCCTGGCGACCGACGGTGGTTGGTTCTGCTGCTCTGGCTGGGTGGTCGTGGCTGTCTCGCTCACGCGCTCGACTTCTCCGGTGTGACGTTCTCGATGGACGGTGCGCCGCCGTTCTCGCCGTTGCGAGCGCGGACCCGCTTGTAGATGCGCCGCCCGGAAAGCAGGACGAGCGCGATCCCGGCGATCACGGTGATGATCACCGTGATGGTGCCGTAGGCGGACGACGACACCTCCAGCTTGACAGTGTCACCGAGAGCGACGCCCTCCGGAGTGGTCAGTCGCACGCTGACCGGGAACCGGCCGGAGCGCAGCACCTCGACGGGCACCCGCACGACGCGCTCGCCGCGGGCGGGAAGCACCTGGTCGGCGAGGTCGAGCTTGCGGATGCCGGGGGTGTCGGCGAGGTTGATCCGGACCGTCACGCGCACGTCGAGCTTGTTCGTGATCGTGACCGGGATCGGGCTGTCGCCGGAGCCGAGCAGGATCGGGCTGTTCGGCTGCGTCACGCCGACCATGCCGGTCAGCGCGTTCAGCTCGCTCTGGCTGACCTCGGCCGCGGACCGGGCGCCCTGCTCGTTGCCCCGCCACGCGCCGGACATCGCCCGCAGCAGCCCGAGCCACAGCGGGTCGGCCAGGTCGGACGGCGACGCGTGCGCGCTGTCCTCCTGCTGCATGGCCGCGACGAGGCCGTTGAGCTCGACGCTCTGGTCCGTCACGGAGTCCGAGATGATCGCCGAGATCTCCCGCGCACCGGCCTCCGGCGGGTAGGAGATCTTGGCGTTCGTCACCGCGGGCGTGGCGCCGGTGAGCTCCGCGAGCCCGGTCTGGCTCGCATAACCGCTGGTCAGCAGCTTCTGAGCGGTGGTGAGGAACTCGGTCATCTCCGAGAGCGGCGCGTGCCAGCGGCGCGGCGGCGCGACCAGCACGTTGCGGCCGTCGCCCTGCCAGCCGGCGCGGAACACCAGCACCGCCAGCGCGTTCTGCACGGACACCGGCTGGCTCTCGACCGGCGTGGTCACGCCGGACAAGGTGCGCGGGCGCGACTCACTGCCCTGCAGCGCGTCCGAGACCATCGAGTCGATCTTCACCGCGGTCACCGGGTTCTTGCCGCCGATGACGACCGGCGCGGTGCCCGGCGCGTCGGCGATGCCGGTCGGGTCGAGCAGCAGCGACTTCGCGCCGGGGTAGCCCTTGTCCGGCTGAGGGGTGACCAGCTCGTCGAACGTCGACTGGTCGAGCACGCCGTCCTCCGGCCACACCAGGTCGGGCAGCGGCTGCACGGACAGGACGTCCTGGATGAGCTTGGGGCCGTCCGTCACCGCGAGCGTGCGCATGGTCGCGAGCTTCGCCCTGTTCAACGCCACGAGGTCGGCGTCGGCGTACGGCAGCGCGACGACGCAACGGCCCGTGACGGCGAGCTTGAGGCGGTCGAGCCACAGCTTCGCCTCGATCCTGCCCTTGCCCTCGGTGCCGCCACGCAGCTGGTAACCGGTGCTCATGGCCTGCACGGTGCGCAGCAGGTCCGGGTCGATGGCCAGGCACATGGCCGTGCTCATCTGCGGAACCGCCTGCTCGTAGGCCTGCAGCAGGCCGTACAGCCGGCCGTTGACCGAGAGCGACGCCGCGAGCTCGTCGTCGATCAGCTCCGACCGGCCCTCGCCGCCCAGCCTGACCAGCCGCGGGCGGTCCGCGATCGGCCACAGCACCGTCAGCTTCGAGCTCGCGCCCGGCTTGCCCCTGGTCTCGCCGCCGGGCACGCCCAGCACGGGCAGCAGCGTCGACAGCGCCGCGAGACGTGCCTGGCCGCCGTAGTCCGGCCTGCCGTTCACGTTCGCGAGGATCGGGTAGATGCCCGGCCGTTCGACCTCCAGCGAGGTCGGCTCGGTACCGCGCAGCGGCACCTCCAGCGTGAAGTCCTTCTGCTGGCCCGGTTCGAGTTCGCCGGCGACAGGGGTGAACTTGGGCTGCACGGCCTCGGCCGCCGCCGGCTCCCGCAACGCCTTGCGCAGGTCGTCCTCGGAGTCGAGCGGCTCACCGCGCTCCAGGCGCAGCACGATGTCGGACACCTTGCGGTCGCCGATGTTGACGATCTTGCCGGTGATCCTGACGGTCGCCGGGGAGTCGCTCGTGACGAACCGGGGGGTGAGCTGGTCGATGTCGAGCCGCAGGAACTGCGGCTGCGCCTGACCCGGCTGGGCGGAGAGCGATCTGGTCGCCCACACCTGGGTGGCGGGAGCGGGCATGAACGGCAACGCGTCGACCTCGTCCGGCTGCCCCTGCTGGGCGGCCGCGGCCGGCGCTGTGATCACCACGAACGCGGCGACAGCGGCTGTGCAGACGAGCTTCTTCAGGCTCACGCCGACGACTCCGCCCCGTTGTGGCAACGGCCGGCGAGCAGTTCGGCTGCTCGGCGGACCAGGCGGCGCTCGTCGGCATACGCGAGTCGCTCGTCCAGTTCGCCGAGTGGCACCCACGCCACCTCGGTGACCTCCACGTCTTCGTCGGAAAGCTCTCCCCCCGTCGCTTCGAGGAGGAAGTGGTGAACCGTCTTGTGCACCCGGCGGTCGTCAGCGACGAACCAGTAGTCGATCGACCCCAACGGGCGCAACACCCTGCTATGAATACCGGTCTCCTCGGCGACCTCGCGCACCGCGGTCTGCTCCGCGGTCTCGCCTGCCTCGATGTGACCCTTGGGCAAAGACCACAGCAACCGGCCGCGCCGGTCAAGTCTGCCGATCACCGCGGCCCGCCGCTCGCCGTCGAGCACCAGGCCACCGGCCGACGTCTCGTCGACGGTCTCGAGCCTCCTGCCCCGGCGCCGCTTCCGGCGCCCCGGCTTGGGACTCCCGGAACGTGCGGCTGACGGGGACATACGGCCGATCGTACTTACGAACCTTGAGTACGCTGGTTTCTCGTGTCTCGATCGCTCCAGCAGAATGCGGTGGTGGAACCACCCGCCATCACACCTGTCGTCGCCGAACTCGCCGCTCGGTTCGCTGCCGGCGGCAAGCGCCTCTACCTCGTCGGTGGAAGTGTGCGCGACGCCGTGCTGGGGCGCCCGACGAACGACTTCGACTTCACCACCGACGCGCGACCTGCGGAAATCCAGAAGCTGCTGAGCGGCTGGTCCGACGCGCAGTGGGACACCGGCATCGCCTTCGGGACGGTCGGCGCGTCGAAGAAGGGCGAGATCATCGAGATCACGACCTTCCGCGCGGACGTCTACGACGGCGTGACCCGCAACCCCGAGGTGACCTTCGGCGATTCCATCGACGGTGACCTGGTCCGGCGCGACTTCACGGTCAACGCGATGGCGTACGACATCGCCGCGAGCGAGTTCGTGGACCCGACCGGCGGTCTGCAGGCGGCGCGCGACGGTGTGCTGGACACCCCGGCGACCCCGCAGGAGTCGTTCGGCGACGACCCGCTGCGCATGCTGCGTGCCGCCCGGTTCGTCTCCCAGCTCGGCTTCAAGCCCGCGCCTCGGGTGATCGAGGCGATGCGGTCGATGGCAGGCCAGCTCACCCGCATCACGCCGGAGCGCGTGCAGGTGGAGCTCTCGAAGCTCCTGTGCGGCGCGCACCCGCGCCGCGGCATCGAGCTCATGGTGGAGACCGGGCTGGCCGACGTCGTGCTGCCCGAGCTCACGGCCATGAAGCTGGAGATCGACGAACATCATCAGCACAAGGACGTCTTCGACCACTCGCTGGTTGTGCTGGAGCAGGCAATCGATCTTGAAGAAGTTGATCAATCACCCGATCTGGTGCTGAGGATCGCCGCGCTCCTGCACGACATCGGCAAGCCGGCGACGCGGAAGTTCGAGCCGGGCGGCGGCGTCTCGTTCCACCACCACGAGGTCGTGGGCGCGAAGATGGTGCGCAAGCGCTTGCGCGCGTTGCGGTACTCGAAGGAGATCACCGAGGACGTCGCGAAGCTCGTCTACCTGCACCTCCGTTTCCACGGGTACGGCAACGGCGAGTGGACCGACTCGGCCGTGCGCCGGTATGTGACGGACGCCGGTGATCTGCTGACGCGGTTGCACAAGCTCGTCCGTGCCGACTGCACGACCCGGAACAGGCGCAAGGCGAACCTGCTGCGCAACACCTACGACTCCCTTGAGGAACGCATCGCCCGCATCGCGGCCGAGGAAGACCTCGCGCGCGTGCGTCCGGACCTCGACGGCAACGAGATCATGAAGCTGCTCGGCCTGCCGCCGGGCCGCGAGGTCGGCGCCGCGTGGAAGTTCCTCAAGGAGCTCAGGCTCGACCGCGGGCCGCTGGACCGCGACGAAGCCGAGGCGGCGCTGCTCGACTGGGCGCGCGAGCAGGGGATCACGCCACCCGCCCCGTGACGCATTGTGAGCGAATGGAATCCCCGCGTTAGCGAAGTGTCAGCGCGGGGATGCACCATGGTCAGTGCGCCAGGGGGGCGCATGGGGGTGGTGCAGATGTTCGCTTGGGGGCTTTCCACAGGTCCTGCCGTACGAGACCTGGACGTTCTGACCGACGATCAACGAGCCGTGCTGAGGTGTCTCGCGCGCGGCCACGCCGACCACGAGATCGCGCGCGTGCTCGGCATCGGGCAACAGCGGGTGGCCGACGAGGTGGCCGACATCCTGCGGCGCCTGGACCTAACCGATCGAGTGGCGGCTGTCGTCTTCGCGCACGAGGCCGGGATGCTGCACCTGCCGTTTCCGCGCTGACAGGAGCAGGTAGGCGCCGAGCCCGACCAGGTAGAGGCTCGCGGCGACGAGGAGGAGGCCGGGCGAGCGCCCGTCCAGGGGGACCACCATCGCCGTGATCGACACCGCGGTGACCTGCGCGATGTTGAAGAGGGTGTCGTAGAGGGCGAACACGCGCCCGCGCACCTCGTCGCCGACGTCGTGCTGCACCGCGGTGTCCACGCAGAGCTTGACGATCTGACCGGCGAAGATGATCACGAAGCTGGCCAGCAGGATGGACGGCAGCGTCATCGGCAGCCCCAGCCCGACCTGGGCCGAGGCCGTGAGCAGCAACGCGCCGCAGATCGTGCGCTTGACCCCGAACCTGTCGACGATGCGGTCCGTCAGGATCCCGGCGAGCAGCACACCGGCGCCGCCGGCGACCGCGACCTCGCCGAGCCCGCCGATGCCCGCCTTGAGGATGCCGACGTCCTCCAGGCTGTAGCGCATCAGCAGCAGCGTGATCATCAGGCTCATGCCGAACGCCGCCCGGTGCGCGAGCAGCGCGGCCAGCCCGGCCGTGACGCTCGGCGTGCGCCAGGTGGCCTTCGCGCCGTCCAGCAGCCCGCGGGCCACGGCCGTCATGGCGTTGTTCGGCTCGTCGACCTCGTCCGGTCCGAGCACACCCGCCTTGAACCGGCTGGCGATGAACGCGCTGAGCAGCAACCCGACCACGGCGATGCTGGTGGTCCAACCCGAACCGCCGTCCCCCGCGCCGAGCAGCGAGCG
This sequence comes from Lentzea californiensis, assembly GCF_024648825.1. Taxonomy (GTDB): domain Bacteria; phylum Actinomycetota; class Actinomycetes; order Mycobacteriales; family Pseudonocardiaceae; genus Lentzea; species Lentzea californiensis. The sequence goes on along the minus strand of NZ_JANBBE010000001.1, from coordinate 946,744 downwards.
GAACCCGATCGCGCAGGCGGCGCCGACGACGGCCATGACAGCACCGGCCGTCGTGGTCAGCGCGTTCGCCTCGACCAGGTGATCTTCGTCGACGACGTGCGGCAGTGACGCGCTCAGACCGGACCCGACAAATCTGCCGATGCCCATGACGACGAGCGCGGAGACGTAGAGAGGCAGCCCGCTCAGCCCTGCGCCGACGGCCAACGCCGTGAGCAGGACGAACACGGCCCGCACGACGTTCGCGACGACGATGACCTTCTTGCGGTCCCACCGGTCGAGCAACGCACCCGTGAACGGTCCGATCAGCGAGTACGGCAGCAGCAACACCGCGAACCCCGCCGCGATCGCCGCGGGATCGGCCTGGCGCTCGGGGTTGAACAGCACGGCACCGGCGAGCCCGGCCTGGAAGAGCCCGTCACCCCACTGGGAGGCGAGACGAGTGGCGAGAAGTCTGCGGTAGGCGGGGATGCCGAGGAACCGGCGTGATCCCCAGTGGTGTTTCTCCACCGCAAGCGTTGTCACCGTTGCACTCTATGCGCGTCGTGGTGAAAACCACGAAAGCCGGACCTCGCGGTCCGGCTCCCCTGGTGCCGGATGCCAGGTCGCCTCACGGCGCGGCGCACTACGCGGCTCCAGCCGAACGGTATTCCGCGAAGGCGGTTGTCTGTTGAGCCCGGGGGACACAAAGACATCCGACACCTCAGTCTAACGGGACGCGGGCCTGAGTTGTTCCGGCGATCACGGGTGATTTCATGGTGACGTGCGTCCCGATGACGAAGTCGAAGTCGAGCCAGGCTCCCTGTTGGTTGCCGCTCCGAGCCTGAACGACCCGAACTTCAAACGCACCGTCGTCTACATCATCGATCAACGTCCAGAGGGGACCCTCGGTGTCGTGCTGAACCGCCCCTCCGACGTGGCGGTGCATGACGTGCTGCCGCCGTGGGGTTCACAGGTCACGAAGCCGCAGTGCATCTACATAGGCGGTCCGGTGGAACAGAAGACGGCGTTGTGCCTGGCAGCGTTGAAGGCGGGCACCGACCCCGCCACCGTGGAGGGGCTGGTCAGCGTGCAGGGCCCGGTAGCCCTGGTCGACCTCGACGCCGAACCGGACGATCTGATGCCGCTGGTGCGCGGCCTGCGGGTGTTCGCGGGCTACGCGGGCTGGGGCGAGGGCCAGTTGCAGGGCGAGATCGACCGCGGCGACTGGATCGTCGTGACCGGACTGGCCGACGACGTGCTGGCCGGCGCGAAGGTCGACCTGTGGGGCAGGGTGCTGCGCCGGCAGGGCATGCCGCTGGCGCTGCTGTCGACCTACCCGAAGGACGTCCGAGACAACTGATTCACGTGAAACGTCGGGTTACAGCCCGGCGAGCGGGGAGCAGCCGCCGCCACCGCAGGCGCAGCCGCCACAACCCTTGGGCTTGACCGGCTCCGGCACGAGCGCCGCCGCCCGGCTGCCCATCACGCCACCGGCGAGGGCGATCGTCAGCGCGCCGACCAGTCCGATGATCCCGGCGGTCACCGCCAGGTCGGCCATCACGAACGCCATGGCGCCGGACACGACGGCGACGACACCTGCGGCGACGTTGGGCACGCCGGCGACGCGGTTGGCCAGCGCGAACGTCTCCTCGTCGCGCAGGGCGGCGGCCGTGCGCACGCCGACGAAGCGGTTGCGGCGCAGCTTGCCCTGCAGACCCAGCAGACCGACCGCGCCGAGAGCGACGCCGAGCACACCCAGGACGACCGACAGCACGATGTTCACCCCATGAGGGTAAGACGGGACCGCGGTTCCCCTCTCGCTCACCCCGGTCTGATGTGCCGCAGGCCACCGCCCGGTTCATCGTGCTTGCGCTGCGCTGATACCGTTGAGGGCATGAGCACGGCCCGCCTGCTCCTTATCTAGCCGCGACGACCTGATCGGAAGACGGTCGGCGCGGCCACCCTCCATGCCCGTCTGGGCTGGGGGGTTTCGTCATGTCAGGGGCAGGAACAGACGTGAGAGGGACCTTGAAATGAGCACGGACGCGGCGGAGATTCCCGCCTACCGCTACACCGCCGAGCTGGCGAACCAGATCGAGGAGCGGTGGCAGCGGTACTGGGAGAACCACGGCACCTACCACGCGCCCAACCCCGTTGGCGCGCTCAAGGGTGACGTGCCCGCCGACAAGCTGTTCGTGCAGGACATGTTCCCGTACCCGAGTGGCGCCGGGCTGCACGTCGGCCACCCGCTGGGCTTCATCGGCACGGACGTCTTCGCGCGGTACCACCGCATGAACGGCCGCAACGTGCTGCACACCATGGGGTTCGACGCGTTCGGCCTGCCCGCGGAGCAGTACGCGGTGCAGACGGGTCAGCACCCCCGCAAGACCACTGAGGACAACATCAACACCTACCTGCGCCAGATCCGCAGGCTGGGGCTGGGTCACGACGAGCGTCGTCGCATCTCGACGATCGACCCCGAGTACTACAAGTGGACCCAGTGGATCTTCCTGCAGATCTTCAACTCCTGGTACGACCCGGACGCCCGCAAGGCTCGTCCGATCGCCGAGTTGATCTCGCAGTTCGAGTCTGGTGAGCGCGACGTCGAGGGTGGCCGCACGTGGTCTGAGCTGTCTTTTGCCGACCAGCAAAGGATCTTGGGCGAATTCCGCCTGGCCTACATGTCGGAGGCGCCCGTCAACTGGTGTCCCGGACTGGGTACTGTCTTGGCGAACGAAGAGGTCACCGCGGACGGTCGCAGTGAGCGTGGCAACTTCCCGGTGTTCAGGAAAAGCCTGCGCCAGTGGATGATGCGCATCACCGCGTACTCGGACCGGCTGATCGACGACTTGGACCGGCTGGACTGGCCGGACAAGGTCAAGGCCATGCAGCGCAACTGGATCGGGCGCTCGCATGGCGCCCGAGTCCGATTCGCGGTGGGAGACGAGAACATTGAGGTCTTCACGACCCGGCCGGACACGTTGTTCGGCGCGACCTACATGGTCCTGGCACCGGAACACGAGCTGGTGGACCAGATTGCGGCGCCCGATCGCGTGGCAGACATCGCCGCGTACCGGCGCGCCGCGTCCCTGAAGTCCGAACTGGACCGTCAGGAGAACAAGGAGAAGACCGGCGTCTTCATCGGGGCGTACGCCACGAACCCGGTGAACGGCAAGGAAATCCCCGTCTACATCGCCGACTACGTGCTGATGGGCTACGGCACCGGCGCGATCATGGCCGTGCCCGGCCAGGACCAGCGCGACTGGGACTTCGCGAAGAAGTTCGACCTGCCGATCATCCGCACGGTCCAGCCGTCGGAGGGCTTCGAGGGCGAGGCCTACACCGGCGACGGGCCGGCGGTGAACTCTCGCCAAGAAAATGGGCTCAGCCTGGACGGCATGGCGATCGACGACGCCAAGAAGACGATGATCGGCTGGCTGGAGGAGAACGGCCACGGTTACGGCACCGTCCAGTTCAAGCTGCGCGACTGGCTGTTCAGCCGCCAGCGCTACTGGGGCGAGCCGTTCCCGGTCGTCTACGACGAGGCCGGCACCGCCATCGCGCTGCCCGAGTCGATGCTGCCGATCGAGCTGCCCGAGGTCGACGACTACTCGCCGCGCACCTTCGAACCGGAGGACGCGGACACCGAGCCGTCGCCGCCGCTGTCGCGCGCGACCGAGTGGACGACGGTCGAGCTGGATCTGGGCGACGGCCCGAAGACGTACCGCCGCGACACGAACACGATGCCGAACTGGGCGGGTTCGTGCTGGTACCAGCTGCGCTACGTCGACCCGGTCGAGACCGAGCGGTTCGTCGACCCGGAGAACGAGCGGTACTGGCTGGGCCCGCGCACGGCCGAGCACGGCCCGACCGACCCCGGTGGCGTCGACCTGTACATCGGCGGCGTCGAGCACGCGGTGCTGCACCTGCTGTACTCGCGCTTCTGGCAGAAGGTCCTGTTCGACCTGGGCCACCTGTCCGGCGACGAGCCGTACCGCCGCCTGTTCAACCAGGGCTACATCCAGGCGTACGCCTACCGCGACCCGCGTGGCGTGCACGTGCCCGCGGACGAGGTCGTCGAGGCCGACGGCAGGTACCTGTACAACGGCGAGGAAGTCACTCGTGAGTACGGGAAGATGGGCAAGAGCCTGAAGAACGTCGTCACGCCGGACGAGATGTGCGAACGGTACGGCGCCGACACCTTCCGGTTCTACGAGATGTCCATGGGTCCGATGGACGTGTCACGGCCGTGGGCGACGAAGGACGTCGTGGGTGCGCAGCGGTTCATGCAGCGCCTGTGGCGCAACCTGGTCGACGAGACCGACGGTTCGCTGCGCGTCACGGACGAAGAGCCGTCCATCGAGGCGTTGCGGCTGCTGCACAAGACGATCGCGGGCGTGCACGACGACTACGCGAACCTGCGCTACAACACGGCGGGCGCGAAGCTGATCGAGCTGAACAACTACGTCACCAAGCACTACTCGTCCGGCACGCCCCGCCCGCTGGCCGAGGCCCTGGTGCTGATGCTGGCCCCGCAGGCCCCGCACGTGGCCGAGGAGCTGTGGGCGAAGCTGGGCAACGACGGCTCGCTGGCGCACGGCCCGTTCCCGAAGGCCGACGAGCAGTACCTGGTCGAGGACACCGTCGAGTACCCGATCCAGGTCAACGGCAAGGTCCGCTCGCGGGTCGTCGTCTCGGCGTCCGCGTCGCAGGACGAGATCAAGGCCGCCGCACTGGCGGAGGAGAAGATCGCCGAGCTGGTCGCCGGTGGCGAGCCGCGCAAGGTGATCGTCGTTCCCGGCCGTCTGGTGAACATCGTTCTGTAGCGCCGAGAAGAGCTGGCGTGGCTACGGCCGCGCCAGCTCTTCCAGCACCTGCTCGACCTCCAGCGACGGGTCGGCCACTCGAGCCGCCCGCAACGCCCCCGCGAGCACCGCCATGAGCATCTCCACGACCAAGTCCACGTCGAACGGGTGCTCACCGAGCAGGTAGTCGCGTGCCAGCTGGTCGGCCGCTGTCGTGTACATCCGCAGCGTGGCCCGCACCGCCGGCCGTTCGAAGTCCAGCCCGAGGTTCTCGCACAGCTTCCGGTTGCCGTCGTCCCGCACGGCGTCGAACGGCTCCTCCGCGCCCCACGGCCGCAGCACGAGGTTGAGCGCCAGGTCGCGATGCGCCGCCAGGTACGTCAGGTGCGCGGCGTGCGACCGGCGGATCCGCTTTCCCAACGGCACGTCCGGGTCGTCGACGTGCAGGTCCAGCACCTCGCGCCCGATCGAGCACAGCACCTCGCTGTAGAGCCCCTGCTTGCTGCCGAAGTGGTGGAACACCAACCCGTGCGCGACTCCGGCCGCTCGGGCGACGTCGGCTGCCTTCACCTCGTCGTACTTCGACGTGATGAACAGCTCTCGGGCCGCTGCCAGGACTTTCTCCTTGGTGGCGGCTGCGGTGGCGGCACGGGTCATGTCACCACGCTAACAGCTCGTTGACTCCGAGTCAGTGAAGGAGTAGTTCTTGATTAAGAGTCATTGACTCAAAGTCAACGAGGGGATTCGAGATGACGAAGACACTGGTCATCGGAGCGACCGGCACCGTGGGCGGCCTGGTGCTCGCGGAGGCTGTGCGCCGAGGCGCGGACGTGCGCGCGTTGGTGCGCAACAAGGAGCGGGCGAACCTGCCCGACACGGTCGAGGTGGTCCAAGGAGACCTGGCCGACCGCGAGGCCGTGGCCGGCGCGCTGAGGGGCGTCGACTCGGCGTTCTACGTGTCGCCGCACGAGACCAACGAGGTCGAGATCGCGACGATCTTCGGGCAGGAGGCCGAACGAGCCGGTGCACGCCTGGTGTTCGGCGGCTTCCACATCGAGGACGACGACGCGCGCGAGGCGGCGGGCCGCGCGATCCCGGCCTACGTGCCGAAGCTGAAGCTGGCGGCGTTCCTCGCGAGCACCGACACCAGGCCCGCGATGGTCAGCATCACCAACTTCGCCCAGAACGACGAGGTCTTCCGCGCGGACATCGAGGCGGGGACGTTCCCGACGCCCCTGCACCCCGGCGGGGTCAACCGGATCGACCTGCGCGACGCGGCCGAGGTGCTCACCGACGCGCTGGTCGACGTGAGCTTCGCGGCCGGCTCCTACCAGCTCGTGGGTCCCGAGTCGTTGAACGGCGAGCAGTCGGCGCAGGTCTGGGCGGAGGAGCTCGGCCGGCCTGTCGTCTACACCGGTGGCGACCCGGAATGGCGCAGGGCGTTCGAACGCAGGCTGTCGGGCCAGAAGCTGGTGGACTGGATCCGCAGCTTCGAGCTGCTCAGCGCGGCGCCGATCCCCACGACCGAGGCCGAGGTCGCGACCATGACGAAGCTGCTCGGGCACGCGCCGCGCACGTTGCGCGACTACGTGCGCGACTCCGTGGCCTGAGTTTTGTCTGCAAGTCAGCCGAAGGCCGACTTGCAGACAAGAACTCACTGCTCAGCGGTTAAAATCAGGCACTGAAGCCGATGTCCGTCAGCATCTGGTCGAGCATGCTGTCGAACATCGGCTCCGGGTTGCTCACCGCGAACGGGAACCGCCCGAACACCTCCAGCGCCACGTGCCCGTACAACCGCACCCACGACTGGACGACGTGGTAGATCTTGCCCAGGTTCAGGACGCCGTCGTCGAGCGTCACACCGTGCTCCGACACCGCGTCCACCAGCACCTGCTGGAACGCCACCAGGTCCTCGTGCAGCACCTCGGGCACCTCGTCGTCCGAGTGGGTGGCGACCAGGTTCGACGCGATCAGCTGCCCCGCGAGCTGCAGGAACACCGAGCCGAACTGGTCGGCTCCGATCGGGTCGCGCGGCGAGGCGAAGACCAGCGCGAACTCCTGCGGGTGGGCCAGTGCCCAGCGGCGGAAGGCGTGGCACACCGCCCTGACCTGGCATCCCACCTCGCCTGACGTGTCCGCGGCGAGGTCCGCGTAGAGCGCCGCCGCCATGTCCGCGCAGATGTCGTCGCAGAGCTGGCGCAAGAGCGCGTCGTGCGAGTCGTAGTAGCGGTAGAGAGCCGGCGCGGTGATGCCGAGTTTACGTGCAATCGCACGCAGGGTAACCGCGTCGCGGCCGCTTTCCACCAAGAGGGCGCGGGCCGCCTGCCGAATCTCACGCTCGGTCTCGGCGCGGAGCCGTTCTCGGCGAGTGGCCTCGGTCATATGTCACTCCATCGGGTTGTAGACCCCGTCCATGGACCCGTACGGTTTCAGTGAACGGTGTTTACAAGAGTTCACGGTATTAACAGCACGGTAACCCAGGAGGCCGTCGTCGATGTTCGCGAAGTGGGGATCCATCGCTTATCGCCGCCGGTGGGTGGTGTTGATCGCGACCGTACTGCTCGCGGTCGTCGGCGGTGTGTGGGGCATCGGCGTGTTCGACAAGCTCAGCCAGGGTGGGTACGAGGCTCCCTCCAGTGAGGCGGCGCGGGCCGACAAGGTAGCCGAGGAGGCGTTCGGGCGGCAGAACGGTGACGTGATCGTCATTTATCGCGGCGATTTCGCGAACCCGCTCGAGCTGAAGAAGGTCGCCGGCCACATCAGCGGCTTCCCCAAGGACGACGTGCTCAAGGCCGTCGGGCCGGTGCCGTCGGACGACCAGCAGCAGGCTCTCGTCGCGATCACGCTGAGCAGCGGTGACTCGAACGAGCAGATCAAGCAGTTCCAGGACGTCCAGCCGCAGTTGAAGATCGACGGCTTCACCGAGCAGGTCGGCGGGCTCGTGCCCACCCAGAAGGCCATCAACGACATGTCGCAGGACGACCTGACGCGCGCCGAGATGTTCTCGCTGCCGCTGGTCCTGCTGCTGCTCGTGATCATCTTCGGTGGTCTCGTGGCGGCGTCCCTGCCGGTCGTCGTCGGCGGTCTCGCGATCATGGGCTCGCTCGGCGTGCTGCACGGCGTCGCCCTCTTCACCGAGGTCAACTCGTTCGCGGTCAACGTCGCCTCCCTGCTCGGCCTGGGCATGGCGATCGACTACGGCCTGTTCATGGTCGGCCGGTTCCGCGAGGAACTCGCGCAGGGCCGCACGTCCGAACAAGCCGTCGCCCGCACCGTCGCGTCCGCCGGCCGCACCGTCGTGTTCAGCGCGACGCTGCTGGTCATCGCGCTGGCCGGGCTGCTGCTCTTCCCCCACGGCTTCCTGAAGTCCCTCGCGTACGGCGGTGTGTCGTCGGTCGCGATCGCGGCGCTGGTCTCGGTCACGCTGCTGCCCGCATTGCTCGGCGTGCTCGGCCACCGGGTCGACAAGCTCGCGATGCCGTGGCGCAAGAAGGAGCCCAGCGAACGCGGCTGGCGCAAGCTCAGCGGCAAGGTCATGAAGCGGCCCGTGCTGATCGCCGTGCCGATCGTCGGCGTGCTGCTGGCCCTCGGCTCGCCGTTCCTCGGCGTCCAGTTCGGCCAGGTCACCGAGAAGGTCCTGCCCGAGGGCAACGCCGTGCGCGTCGCCACCGAGAACATCAACCAGAACTTCTCTGCGCTCTCCAACACCGGTTTCAAGATCGTCGTCAAGGGCGGTGACGAGGCCGCGATCCAGGCTTACCTGGGCAAGGTCAAGGACGTGCCCGGCGTCGGCGAGGTCCAGCCGACGGGTGCGGACAAGGGCGTCACGGCCGCGATGGCCGGGCTGGAGAACGACGCGCTGAGCGAGGAGTCCAAGCAGGCGCTGAAGGACGTTCGCGCGCTGCAGGCCCCGGCCGGCGCCGAGGTGCTCGTCGGCGGCAACACCGCGGTGGTCAGCGACTCGCTCGACGCCATCGCGGAGGGCCTGCCGTTGATGGTCACGCTGCTGGTCGGCGCGACGCTGATCCTGATGTTCCTGGCGTTCGGCTCGGTCGTGCTGCCGATCAAGGCCGTGGTCATGAGCGCGCTGTCGCTCTCCGCGACGTTCGGCGTGCTGGTGTGGATCTTCCAGGACGGTCACGGCGCCGACCTGCTGGGCGTCACGCCAGGCCCGCTGGAGTCCGGCATCGTCGTGCTGATGGCGGCCATCGTGTTCGGTCTGTCGACGGACTACGAGGTCTTCCTGCTCTCCCGCATGGTCGAGGCCCGCGGTCAGGGCGCGACGACGGAGGAGGCGGTGACCACCGGTCTGGCCAAGACCGGCCGGGTGATCACGTCGGCCGCGCTGCTGCTGATCGTGGTGACCGGCGCGTTCGCGTTCTCGCAGGTCGCGATGATGCGGTTCGTCGGTGTCGGCATGATCCTCGCGCTGGCGCTCGACGCCACCGTGGTCCGCATGCTGCTCGTCCCGGCCGTGCTCAAGCTGCTCGGCAACGCCGCGTGGTGGTCACCCGGTCCGCTCAAGAAGATCCAGGAACGGCTCGCGCTTCACGACGAGCCGGTGGACGACCTCGACGACGAGGTCCGCAAGCCGGTCCCCGTCGGCTGACCGGGCGGGAAGGCGATCATGGCCGCGTCGAAGAGGCGCGGCCTCGCCTCCAGTTCGTCCAGCTTCATCCGATACGTGGTGAGCACCGAGTTCGTGCTGTCCAGGACCGTCGTCGTCGCGCCGGTGGCGAGGAAGACCCTCGTGTCACCCGGTGCGATGGCGACGCTCGGCGAGTCGATGCGCAAGCGTTCGCGCACCGTCATCGTCGCCGCGTCGACGACCAGGACCGACCGTTCCTTGGGCAGCGTCAGGTAGACCGTGGCGCCGTCCGGGGTGACGGCGATGCTGCCCGCTCCCCTGCCGACGCCGACCGTGCCGACGACCTGGTTCGTGGTCGTGTCGATCACCGACAACGTGCCGGGCGTCCGGTCACCGAGGCGCATGCTGCTCACGTAGAGGCGCTTGCCGTCCGGTGAGATCGCCAGGTGCTGCGGCAGTCCGCCCACCTGCACCGCCGACGTCTGGAACGCCGTCGCCGTGTCGACCAGGCCGACCGTGCCGTCCTGGGAGTTCGCGACGTAGAGGATCTTGTTGTCCGGGTGGACGGCGAGGCCCTGCGGCTGCCCGCCGGCCTTGATCACCGCGACCATCTGGAAGTTCTCCGGGTTCACCACCGCGACGCCGCCGCTGGCCGAGACGTAGAGCCGCCGGCCGTCCGGGCGCATCACCGCGTGCGACAGCTGGACCTGGGTGAAGAGCCGGTCGACGATCTCGCCGGTGCCCGGGTCTACCACGGTGATCGCGCCGGTCCACCCGTTGATCACGTAGAGCCGCCGCCCGTCGGGTGACACCGCGACGCCCGTCGCGCGGCCCCCGGTGTCGGCCTGCACGAGAACGGCACCGTTGCGGGTGTCCACGACCTGGACGAGACCGGTCTTCCCCACCACGTACGCGAGCGGTGTCGCTGATGCGGAAGAAGTGGTCGTGTACTCGTGCCCTTGGTGAACACCCGTCGCCGCGAAGGCCGCTGAGAGCGCTATAACCGCGGCCACGAGGCGTGGCTTTGCCATACGGCCGATGGGAACACTTCCGGGTGCTTTCGATCCACTTCAGTCACTCGGCCGAGTGAAATCTATGCCTGGAGGTAGTACGGCTGTCGTCCGCGACGGCGGTGCGGACGACAGCCGTCCCATCAGTAGGAGTGCGGAACCACTGGTTTGGATTCATATGACTCGGGATTTTTCGCCGAAGTCACCAGTTTGGCGTAACGGGTGCCGGCGGTGAGCAGGACCAGACCGGCACCGAGGAACGCCAGCACGCGGGCGACGCCGTCGAGCGCGGAGAGGTCGAACAGCACCAGCTTCACGACCGCGGCACCGACGAGGATCAGGCCGGAGATCCGCAGCGCCTTGTTGTTGATCCCCTTGACCAGCAGGAACAACGCGGCGATCGTCCACGACACCGTGACCATCGAGTGCCCGAAGAGGAATCCGATCTCGTCCGGCGACATCAGCAGCGCCGCGCACAGCACCGCACCCGCCGCGCCGTAGAGCAGCACGAGCCCGGAGACGATCCACGGGAACGGGTGCTTGGCCGGCTCGCGCAGCACCTGCATCTTGAGCGCGGCCCACGGCAGGATCGCGGCGAAGACGCCCAGCACGACCGCCGTCACCAGGGCGGCCGCGTAGTCACCGGGCCCGACGTCGTTGAAGAAGCGCGGCTCCTCGACGAGCCACGTGATCGGCACGGCCTGCCCGATCGTCATGAAGAACCCGAGCACGCCGAACGCCATCGACCCGGCGAGCGCGGTCTTCTTGTTCAGCCGCGCCGCGAGGACGGCCAGGAGCACCGCCTCCGCCAGCACGATCGCCGTGCGGACGTTGCCGTCGAGCGCGATCACCGTGGTCTGGAACAACGCGAGCATGCCCGTCGCACCGGCCGCCGTGGTGAACCCGCGCGGCAGGTCGGGGACCATCCAGATCGCCAGCAGCACGGCGGCGACCACACCGGCGAGGATCGAGTTGGCCGGGTTCTCGAGCAGCGTCGTCGCGAACAGGGCCGGCAGCGCCGAACCCGCGATCAACGCGACGGCGACGATGTCGTCGGGCCGCTTGCGGATCGTCAGGAACGCGACCGCGATGCCGACGACGGTCGTGGCGGCCGCGACGCCGACCACGGTCCACTCGTAGGAGCGCGGGATGGCGTTCGCGGTGGTGAGCAGTGAGGCGAGGATCGGCGGGAAGCCACCGGCGATGGCGAGGCCCGGCCAGTTCCGCTTGATCTGGACCGGCGTGCTGGCCATCTTCAGCACCAGCAGGAAGCCGACGAGCAGGACCGTGAAGCCCTCGGTGATGATCGGCGAGCACAGGGCACAGGCTGCGACGACGGTGACCGCGAGCGCCTGCGACTCCCACTTCAGCGCGAGCACGACACCAAGCGCGGCGACGGCCAGCCCGACGACGAGCCCCACGCTCTCCGGCAGGTACCCGTACAGGCTCGTGGCGGCGAGGACGTCGAGGTAGAGCCCGGCGAAACCGGTGAACGCCAGCGCCATCGCGCCGGTGCGCCCGGCGGGGTTGCGGTGCAGCCACATGCCGATGCCGACCAGCGCGCCGCTGAACACCGCGCCGCCGATGACGCGCGGCATCGGGCCGAGCCAGCCGCGCTGGACGGCGAGGACCAGCAGCATCACGAAGCCGAGCACGGTGATCGCGCCACCGACCCAGGCCAGCAGCTTCGCGCCGGCGCCGTCCTTGCCGAGCTTCTCGAACAGGGTCTCGCGCGGCTGCGGCGCGGGCCACTGCTGCTGTTGTTGCTGGGGGTGGGGCCACCGCGCCTGCTGAGGCTGTGGGAACTGCTGCCCGGCAGTCGGCGGAAGCTGCTGCCCAGGGAACTGCTGCCCGGCAGTCGGCGGCACCTGAGCCGAGCCAGCAACGTGCTGCGGCGCCGCCGCCATGTCACGCGGGGCCCTTTCGTACTGCATGTCAGTACGAAAGGGCCCCGCGTGCGGTTGCGAGACGGCGGCCGGTGGCGTCGGGACGGTCGTGGCCGGCGGCTGCGGCACCTCGCCGGGCCGCGCCACCTCGGGTGCCTCGAGAACCGCGGTCGCGGTCGAGGCGGAGCGCTCGCGCATCTCCGTGCTGATCGTCGTCAGCCGCTGCCCGATGGCCGCGAGCTCCAGCGCGAGGCGCTGCTCGTCTCCGAGGCGATCCTGTCCGTCCATGTGATCAGGGTGAGGCAGAGCACGCCCAGTTACATCCGTACACCTACTCATCCGCTTGACTAGATACATGTGTAATCGATTAACTACTGCTCCGTGACGACCATGAAGGACGTCGCGCAGCACGCCGGCGTCTCCACGGCCACCGTGTCGCGCGTGCTCAACGGGCATGCCGCACCGACCCCCGAGACCCGCGAGCGCGTGCTCGCCGCGATCGAGGAACTCGGCTACCGGCCCAACGCCCTGGCGCGATCCCTCAGGACCACCAGCACCCAGACCCTCGGTCTGGTCATCAGCGATCTGCTGAACCCGTTCTTCGCCGAGATCGCCCGGGCGGTCGAGGACGAAGCCCGGTCACACGGCTACTGCGTCGTGATCGGGAACGCCGACGAGAGCGCCGAGCAGGAAGCGACCTACGTGCGCACCCTGCTCGACCGCCGGGTGGACGGCCTCCTGCTGTGCCCCGCGACCGACGACCCGAGTCTGGTTCGCGAAGTGAGCGCAGGCGGCGTACCGCTGGTTCTGCTCGACCGGACGGTCAGAGGCGCCACATGCCCCGTCGTCCGCGCTGACGGCAGTGAGGCGTTGACCGCGCTCGCCCGGCGGCTCGTCGGCGCCGGCCACACCCGCATCGGAGTGATCGCGGGTCCGCCGAACACCTCCACTGGAAGAGAACGGACCGACGTGCTCACCGGGTCGCTCGGCGGCCTCGCGCAGGTCGTGCACGGCGACTTCCGCCAGGAGAGCGGCAGCCAGGCCGCCGCGAGGCTCCTCGACGACGGCGCCACGGCGTTGATCGCGATGGACAACCTGATGGGTCTCGGCGCGCTGGGCGAGGTCAGGGCCCGCGGCCTGCAGATCCCGCACGACATCGCGTTCGCGGTGTTCGACGACCAGCCCTGGTTCCCGCTGCTCGACCCGCCGATCACCGTCATCGCGCAGCCGACCGTCGAGATGGGCAGGGCCGCCGCGCGCAGCCTCCTCGCCCTGATCGACGGCCGCCAGCCCGACGACGTCCGCCTCACCGCGAAGCTCGTGCTGCGCGGTTCGCTCGGGGAGGCCGAGCTGTGAAGACCCTCATCACCGCCCGCGGCATCACGAAGCACTTCGGCGCCACCAAGGCGCTGGACGGCGTCGACCTCGACATCAACGCGGGCGAGGTCCACGTCCTGCTCGGTGAGAACGGTGCCGGCAAGTCCACGCTGGTCAAGGTCCTCGCGGGCATCCACGGCCACGACGCCGGCACGATCGAGGGCCACGCCAGCCTCGCCGTCATCCACCAGGAACTGGCGCTGGTCCCCGAGCTGAGCGTCGCGGAGAACCTGTTCCTCAACCGCCTCCCGCGCAGGTTCGGCTTCGTCGACCGCGCCGAGATGCGCCGCAGGGCACCGGAACTGCTGGACCGCGTCGGCCTGGACGTCGATCCGGACGCCAAGGTCCGCGACCTCGGCATCGCCCAGCAGCAGATGATCGAGATCGCCCGCGCGCTCGACAAGGACGCCGGCGTGCTGATCCTCGACGAGCCGACCGCGGTCCTCACCGAGACCGAGACCGACCGGTTGCTGCAGATCATGGTCCAGCTGCGCCAGAACGGCGTCGGCCTCGTCTTCATCACCCACCACCTCGACGAGATCCAGCGCGTCGCCGACCGCATCACGGTCCTGCGCGACGGCCGGAGCGTCGGCGTCCTCGGTCCCAAGGCCACCACCCGGCACATGATCGAGCTGATGGTCGGCCGCCCGATCGACGAGCAGTACCCACGCGCGCGACAACGCCCTGGCCAGCCGCTGCTCAGCATCGAGGGCCTGACCAGGCGCGGCGCGTTCGAGGACATCAGCATCGAGGTCCACGCGGGCGAGGTCGTCGGCATCGCCGGCCTGGTCGGCGCAGGGCGGACTGAGGTCGCGCGGGCCGCGTTCGGCGTCGACGGCTACGACCACGGCACGGTCGAGGTCGACGGGAAGCCGTTGCGCCGGGGCGACGTGCAGGCCGCCATCAAGGCAGGTCTCGGCCTGGTCCCCGAGGACCGCAAGGGCCAGGGCCTCGTCCTGACCGCCACCGTCGGCCAGAACCTCGAGCTCGTGACGCTCGGCGACCGAGACCAGAAGCGCCTGCACGACATCGCGGGCAAGCTCCGGATCAAGGGCCGCGTCGAGCAGCCGGTGAAGGAGCTGTCGGGCGGCAACCAGCAGAAGGTCGTCATCGGCAAGTGGCTGCTGGCCGACCCGAAGGTGCTGATCCTCGACGAACCGACCAGGGGCGTCGACGTCGGCGCCAAGGTCGAGATCTACGAGCTCATCAACCGCATGACCGCGCAGGGCCGGGCCGTGCTGCTCGTGTCCAGCGACCTGCCCGAGGTGATCGGGATGAGCGACCGCGTCGTCGTGATGGCCCACGGCCGGGTGGCCGGTGAGCTGCCCAGGGGCGCGACCCAAGACCAGGTGATGGCACTCGCCGTGCAGGAGATCTCAGCGTGAGCACGATCAGCATTCGCAAGTACGCGAGCGAGAACGGTGCCCTCGCGGGCCTCGTCGTCCTCGCTCTGGTGATCGCGGTCATGCAGCCCGCGTTCCTCAACGCGCAGAACCTGCTCAACGTGGGTGTGCAGGCCGCGGTCATCGCGATCATGGCGTTCGGCATGACGTTCGTGGTGGTCGCGGGCGGCATCGACCTGTCGGTGGGCAGCATCGCCGCACTGGCCGCGATGGTCGGCGCGCTCACCGCCGGCCCGATCGGCCTGGTCGTCGGCGCCCTCTGCGGTCTCGTCAACGGCGCGCTGATCAGCTACGGCAAGCTGCCGCCGTTCATCGCGACGCTGGCCATGCTCAGCGTCGCCCGCGGTCTCACGCTGGTGTTCTCCGAAGGCCAGCCGCACGAGACCGACGCGCTGGTCACGTTCCTCGGCTCGAACCTCGCGCCGATGGTTCCGCTGCCGTTGCTGCTGATGCTGGCGTTCTTCGGCATCACCGGCCTGATCCTCACGCGCACCAACCTCGGTCGCCGCATGTACGCGATCGGCGGCAACGAGGAAGCGGCCAAGCTCAGCGGAATCGACGTCCGGAGGCAGAAGCTCTGGATCTACGCGCTGAGCGGCCTCTTCGCCGCCGCCGCGGGCCTCGTGCTCGCGGGACGGCTCGGGTCCGCCGGTCCGCAGGCAGCGGTCGGCTACGAACTCGACGCCATCGCCGCCGTCGTCATCGGCGGTGCGTCGCTGTCCGGTGGCGTCGGCCGCGCCACCGGGACGTTGGTCGGCGCACTTGTGCTCGCCGTCCTGCGCAACGGCCTCAACCTGCTGCAGGTACCGCCGTTCTGGCAGCAGGTCGTCATCGGTGCGGTGATCGCTCTCGCCGCGCTGCTCGACTCACTTCGCCGTCGCTGAGAAAACCCGCAACAGGTAAAGGAAGACACCAATGAAGGTGACCCGACGGATCGCGCTGACGCTCGGCGCCGCTGCTCTGCTGGCGACCGGGTGCAGCGGTACAGGGGCGTCCGGAGGCCAGATCACCATCGGCCTCGCGGTGTCCACTTTGAACAACCCGTTCTTCGTGGAACTGCAGCAGGGCGCGCAGGAGATGGCGGACCAGCTCGGCGCCAAGCTGACCGTGGTCGACGCGCAGAACGACGCGACGAACCAGGTCAACCAGGTGCAGACGCTGGTGACGCAGGGCGTCAAGGCGATCATTCTCAACCCGGTCGACACCTTGCAGTCCGCGCCGGCCACGAAGGCCGCCGAGACCGCGAACATCCCGCTGATCTCGGTCGACCGCGCCGTCGAGGGCAAGGTCGCCGCCGAGGTCGCGTCGAACAACGTCTCGGGCGGCAGCCTCGCGGCCATCGAGCTCGGCCGCGCCACCTCCGGCGAGGTCGCGCACCTCAAGGGCATCCCGGGCGCCTCAGCGTCGCGTGACCGCGGCCAGGGCTTCGAGCAGGGCCTGAACAGCGGCAACATCAAGGTCGTCGCCTCGGCCGTCGCCGACTTCGACCGCGCCAAGGGCCTCAACGAGACCACGAACCTGCTGCAGGGCCACCCCGGCATCAAGGGCGTCTTCGCCGAGAACGACGAGATGGCGCTCGGCGCGATCAAGGCCCTCGGCGCCCGTGCCGGCAAGGACGTGCAGGTCGTCGGCTTCGACGGCACGCCGGACGGCCTGAAGGCGATCCAGGACGGCACGCTCGCCGCGACCATCGCGCAGCAGCCGAAGCTCCTGGGTTCCAAGGCCGTCGAGCAGGCCGTGCACGCCGCCAAGGGCGAGCCGGTTCAGCAGGTCGTGGACGTCGAGGTCAAGGTCATCACCGCGAAGAACGTGGCAGAGTTCGTCAAGTGACGCAGACTTTGCTCGTTCTCGGGTCCGCCAACGCCGACCTCGTGGTCGAGGTCGGCAGGCGGCCCGCGGGCGGTGAGACCGTGCTCGGCGGCGACACCGTCGTGCTGCCCGGCGGCAAGGGTGCGAACACCGCCGTTGCCGCCGCACGCGTCGGTGCCTCCGTCGCGTTGGTCGGTGCGGTCGGTGGCGACGGGTACGGCTCGCTGCTGCGCGAGTCGCTCGAGTCGTCCGGCGTCGACACCGCGCTGGTGAAGACTTCCTCTCGTCCCACCGGGATCGCGTACATCACCGTGACGCCGGACGGCGAGAACTCCATCGTCGTGTCGCCGGGTGCCAACGCCGACGTGTCACCGTCCGATGTGGACGCTCTGTCTCTCGGCGGCACGGCCGTGCTGACGTGCTCGCTGGAGGTGCCGCTGGAGACGGTGGTCCACGCGATCGGCGCCGCCTCCCGCGCCGGCGCCCGGACCGTGCTCAACCTGTCGCCGGTCGCGGAACTGCCCGCGGAGACGTTGCGGCAGCTCACCGTGCTGATCGTGAACGAGCACGAGGCCGCGCAACTCGCGCCGGACTGGCGTTCCCTGCTCGACCTCGGTCCGAGTTCGGCCATCGTGACGCTGGGCTCGCGCGGCGCCGCGGTGGTGCAGGAGTCCGGTGTCGTCGAGGTGCCGGCGATCGAGGTCGACGAGGTGGTCGACACGACCGGCGCCGGTGACGCGTTCGCCGGTGCGCTGTCCGCGCGGCTGGCCGAGGGCGACGACCTGGTGCGGGCCGCCCGCTACGCCGCGAAGGTCGCCGCGCTGTCCGTCACGAAGGCGGGCGCGCAGCCGTCGTACCCGACCGCCGCCGAAGTCGGCTGAACTACGCCGGTACCGCCGCGCGGTCGTCGAAGAGGTCTTCGTTCGGCAGCGCGTACTTCTCGACGTCCGGTGCCCTGTCCGGCAACGGGTCCGTTGGCATCTCCGGCTGCAGCGGCGGGGCGGCGACCTGGTTGAACGGGATTCCGCGCGGCGCCCTGACCTTCTTGCGCGGCGTGTCGGCGTCGTACCGCACGTCCTGGCCGTTGCCGACGATCACGTTGCTTCGCTGCAGGTCGTCCCTCGGGCCGGGGCTCAGCGCCAGCCCGACACCGGGGTTGCCGGTGATCAGGTTGCGGGACACCAGGTTCTTCGTGCTGGTCAGGAGGCTCATGCCGAGCCCGAACGCGCCGTCGGCCTGCGCGGGCGAGAGGGCCTCGTCGTTGTCGGAGACGAGGTTGCCGACCAGGGTGACGTCCTCCTGGCGTTCGGCGGCCGAGGTCATGCCGACCCGGTTGCCGCTGAACCTGTTGCCCAGCACGAACATCCGGCCGGACGCGTTCGTGCCCTGGTAACCGACGGCGTTGCGTTCGGCGACGTTGCCGCGCACGACGACGTCGCACGGCAGGCACTGGCTGACGGAGAAACCGGAGTCGGCGCTGCCGCTCGCGTAGCTCTGCTCGATCACGCCATTCTGGGCGTTGTCGGCGTGGACGCCGAACCGCGCGTTGTTGCTCGCCGTCACGTAGGAGACGCGAAAGCCGCGTTGCCCGGAGATCAGCACACCGTCCGAGGTGTGGTTGCGGACCGTCAGGTTCTGCACGGACACGTCCGGAGCGGCGACCACGATCCCGTTGGCGCGCTCGGTCTCGCCGTCGATGATCACGCTGCCGCGGCTGGCTCCCCTGATCGTGAGGCCTTTGGTCTTGACCTGCACCGATTCTTCGTAGACACCCGGCGACACGACGATGGTCGCGCCCTCCTGCGCCACGTCGACGGCGTCCTGGATGGTGCTCAGCTGCGCCGGGACGTTGATCTCGGGACCGAGACCCGGTTGCGCCGACGAGCATCCGGCGACCAGTAAGACTGCGGCGAAGACGTACTGAAGGCGCACGGCTGGCACCGTACTGCTCCGAACGGCCTAGGGTCACATCGCGGTCGGCTGCGCGTGTTAAGCCGTGATGACGAACTGCGCGTTGCTGCGCGTTCCGCCGCTCGATTGGTCACACTGAGCTGTCCCGGGTTTCCCGTCGGAGGGTATGGTCTAGACCATGTCGAGCGCGCGGCTGAGCGGTGTCGGTGTGAGCAGCGGTCGGGCAACCGGCCCCGTGGTGAGGATCGCCGAGGCCCTGCCCGAACCTCCTGCGGGCCAGCGAACAGCGGATACGAAGATGGAGGCCTCCCTCATCCGTCCCGCGACGGAGGTCGTGGCGCAGCGCCTGATGGAGCGCGCGAAGACGGTCGAGGGCGACGCTCGCGCCGTGCTGGAGACGACGGCGGCGATGGCCGGCGACCCGTCCCTGATCAAGGCCGCCGAGAAGCTCGTCGTCGACCAGTCGCTGACCGCCGCCCGTGCCGTGCACGAGGCAGCGCAGAAGTTCATCTCCGCACTCCAGGCCGCCGGTGGCTACATGGCCGAACGGGCCCGCGACGTCCAGGACGTCCGCGACCGCGTCGTGGCCGAACTCCTCGGCCAGCCCGCGCCCGGAGTCCCCGACCTGGCCTCGCCGTCCGTGCTGGTGGCGCGCGACCTCGCGCCTGCCGACACCGCGGGCCTCGACCCCGCCAAGGTCCTCGCCCTGGTCACGGAAGAGGGCGGCCCCACCTCCCACACCGCGATCCTCGCCCGTTCGCTGGGCATCCCGGCCGTCGTCGCGTGCCGCGGCATCCTGGCGTTCGAGGGCACCTCTCTCGACGTCGACGGTGACACGGGCCAGGTCCGCGAGTCGGACGGCAAGGTCCGCGCGGCCGGCACGGGCAAGAAGGCCGAGTGGAACGGCCTCGGTGTGCTCAAGGACGGCCTCCGCGTGAAGGTCCTGGGCAACGTCGGCTCGCCCGCCGACGCCCTGGCCGCTGCCCAGGCAGGCGCGGAGGGCGTGGGCCTCTTCCGCACGGAGTTCTGCTTCCTGGACGCAGCGGAGGAACCGACCGTTGCTGAGCAGACTGCTGCTTATGAGGCTGTGCTGGCGCCGTTCAAGGGCAAGCCGGTTGTGGTGCGCACGCTCGACGCGGGCGCGGACAAGCCGCTGGCGTTTCTGAACCCGGACCCCGAGCCCAACCCGGCCATGGGCGTCCGCGGCCTGCGCGTCGCGTTCGACCGCCCCGAGGTCCTCGACCGCCAGCTCGAAGCCATCGCTCTGGCCGCGGCGTCGTCCGGCGCCGAGGTCTCGGTCATGGCCCCGATGGTCGCCACCGCCGCCGAAGCCGCCTGGTTCGTCGAGCGCGCCCGCAAGGCCGGCATCGCCCGGGTCGGCGTGATGGTCGAGGTCCCGTCCGCGGCTCTGTCGGCGAAAGAGATCCTGCAGGTCGTCGACTTCATCTCCATCGGCACCAACGACCTGGCCCAGTACGTCTTCGCCGCCGACCGCCAGCTCGGCGGCGTGGCAGCGCTGAACGACCCGTGGCAGCCGGCACTGCTCCGCCTGATCGCCCTGGTCGGCGAGGCGGCGACCGCCACCGGCAAACCTGTCGGCGTCTGCGGCGAGGCGGCGGCCGACCCGCTGCTCGCGTGCGTGCTGATCGGCCTCGGCGTCACGTCGCTGTCGATGAACCACACGGCGCTCGCCGGTGTCGGCGCGAAGCTGGCGACGTCCAGCATGGACATCTGCCAGCTCGCGGCCCGCGGCGCGCTGGCCGCGGGCGACCCGGCTTCCGCGAAGCTGGCGGCCCGCGCCCCGCACTAACCGATCGCGGTCACGCGGATCTCGATGCGCATCTTCGGGTGACCGAGGGCGGTGACCCCGCTCTCGGTCCAGATCGGCGCACGATCCCCCATGCGCGCACGGAACTGCTCGACCATCACGCGGTTGTGGTCGTCGAACGAGTCGTCGCCGAGCACGTGGTACGAGTTCACGTGCACGACGTCCGCCCAAGACGAGCCCGCAGTCACGAGAGTGCGCTCGACGTTGTCGAACGTACGCACGATCTCGTCCTCGAGCGACTCCGGGAACTCGAACTCGTCGCTCCAGCCGCCCTGACCCGAGGTCTCGACCCGGTCGCCGATGCGCACGGCCTGGCTGTACCGCATGTTCTCGAGCTGCGTCTCGCCGTATCCGGGGGTGGCGAAGAACTCCGGCTTGCTCATGACTTCCTCCTATGACTTCACGCTTGAAGTCAACCGTACACGACTTCAAGCGTGAAGTAAGCTGCGCGGCGTGGAGTGGCTGAACGCGGACGAGAAGGAAGCCTGGACCGGGCTGATCTCGATGGTGCTGCTGCTGCCGGGCCGGCTCGAAGCGCCGTTGCAGCAGGAGTCGGGCCTGAGCCTCTTCGACTACCTGGTGCTCAGCCACGTCTCGGAGGCACCGGACCGCAGGATCCGCATGAGCGAACTGGCACACCTCGCGAACGGGTCGCTGTCGAGGCTGTCCAACGTGGTCAAGCGCTTCGAGCAACGCGGCTGGGTGGTGCGCTTCCCCGACCCCGACGACGGCCGGTACACCATCGCGTTGCTGACCGACGAGGGCTACGAGGTGGTCGCGGCCGCAGCGCCCACGCACCTGCGCACGGTCCGGCAGTTCGTCCTCGACCCGCTCAGCCCTGCCGACCGCCAGGCGTTGGCGCGCATCGCGACCAAGCTGAGCGTGACGATCCCGCCGCCCTAGCTCGCTGTTTCGTGCCGCACGCGGGGCCCTTTCGTGCGGTCTGACCGCACGAAAGCGCCCCGCGTGCGGTTGAAGACGGCGCGGATGAGGTGGCTTGCGACCGGTGGACGACTTCAGCGGCGAAAGTCCAGCGCGTCGCCCTAGCCGGGGCGCAGTTCGTCGAGGACCGCCCTGATCAACGGGTGGTCCTCCGAGCCCCGGCGCACCGCCGCCACCACCCGCCGCAACGGCGCCACACCTGCCACCGGCACCCCGCCGACGGCGTTCCGGGGTGCCAGCGCGACCCCTGCACCCGCCGCCACCAGCGCTTCGATCGCGCGGAAGTCGTCAGAGGTGTGCCTGATCCGCGGTGTGAACCCGGCCTGCGCGCACGCCGTCTCGACCACGTCCCGCAGCGGGTTGCCCGGCAGCGTCACGACCCAGTCCTCGTCCGCCAGTTGCCGCAGCTCGACCGGTCCGCCGTTCAGCGCGTGCCCCGGCGGCAGCACGACGTCGAACGGCTCGGTGTAGAGCGGAAACCGGGTGAAGCGGTCCGTCGTGCGGTGTTCCTCGGTGATCGCCACGTCGATCTCGCCGTCCAGCAACAACCGCACGCTCTCGTGCCCCTCGGCGTCGCGCACCGACAGTTCGATCGAGCGTTCCTTCAGCACGGCCAGCGCGGGCGCCACCACCTGCGTGATCGCCGACGCGAACGCCGCCACCCCCACCCGGCCCGCCGTCCCGTCGGCCAGAGCGTCCAAAGTGGCCTGTGCGCGTTCCAGTTCGGCGGCGACGACGTGCGCGTGCGTGACGAGCAGCTCGCCCGCCGGAGTCAGCGACACCCGTCGTCCCTTGCGCAGCAGCAACGGATGCCCCGCCTCCGACTCCAGCGCCGCGAGCTGCTGCGACACCGCTGACGGCGTGAGGTGCAATGCGGCGGCTGCGGCCGTCACGGTGCCGTGGTCAGCGAGTGCGCGCAGCACGCGGAGCCGTCGTGGGTCGATCACCGCTCAATGATGGGGGATTCCACTTCGCCGTTCACGGGGACGTCCTGAGGCACGATCGGCTCGAAGCCCACCTGCTCCAGCAGCAGGTACTCCGTCTCCGAGATGGCGATCTGCGCGGGCAGCCCGAACTGGGGCGTGGTGATCACGTCCCGCTTGACGATCGGCAGCCCGGTCTCGGCGTCGATCACCAGCTGCGTCTCGACGTCGGCGAACTGGAACGTCGGCGGCGCGGCGATCGCCACACCGACCCCCCGGCGCTCGTTGAGCACGGTCACGTCACCGAGGAACCGCGCCCCGTCGAGCGTCTTGACCAACTCGAACGCCGCCCGCCGCTGGTCGGCGCTCACGTTCGAGCTGATCAGCTCCATCGCGAGTGACCCGAGCCGGTAGGCGTCCTTCCCCACGATGGTCTCCAGCGCCTTCTTCAGCTCCTGCGGATCGGCGGGCAGCGAGTCGAGCGAGTCGAAACGCGCCTGGCTGTGCAGGGACATCTGGAAACCGGCCACAGCGGTCTTCTGCACGGCCGGCTTCATCGGGCCGATGCGCACCGAGTGGGTCCCGCCGACCTGCGGCACCGTCTCCGGCCTGCCCGCGGCCTCCCACGGGTTGCCGTCGCGGTCCAACGGGAACGGCCTCACGTCGCCGTCCTTCTGGAGGACAGTGACCTGCTGGTTCGCGGCCAGCCACCGGTCGGTCTTGGAGTCGATGTGCACGGCGTACGGGTCAGCCGGGTCACCGACGATCATCAACGACCACTGCCGCGTCAGCTCGTGCCACCACTTAGGAGGGGCAGCCGGCTGCACGGGCTGAGGAGGCGCAGGCAGCAGCACGACCGCAAGCACGATCACCGCACCGATGACCAGCAACGGAGCGAATCGCCGGACGAACTGCTTCCGAGCAGGCCTCTCCCGCGGCAACGTGACGATGCGCGCCAGGTCGCGTTCCATCCGCTCGGGGTCGACCTCGGGCACGGGCGGCTTCGCCTGCGCCAGGTCCTTCAGGAGGTCTTCCACGACGCCCTCGCACGGTCGAAGTTCGGAGTCCAGAGAGCAGCCTGCAAACGCCGCCGAGCCCGGTGCAGCCGCACGAAGAACGTCGCCGTCGTGCACCCGAGCACCTGCGCGGCCTCCGCCGCGGCCAGTCCGTGCCACGCGATGAGCGTGAGCACCTCCTGGTCCGCGTCGGACAGGCTCGCGAGCGCCGCCCGCAGCTCGACGACCGCGAAGTCGTCCTCGGCCGGGGAGTCGGTGAGCTCGTAGGTCGTCGTCTGCCTGTGCGCCGCCCGCACCAGGTTGCGGGCGATGCCGAGCAGCCAAGGCAGCGCGTTCGACGGCATCTGGTCGAGCCTGCGCCAGGCGACTGTGAAGGTCTCGCTGGTGATGTCCTCCGCGAGCCGAGGCCCCGCGTGGCTCGCCGCGTAGGCGAGCACCCGCGGGTAGCACTCGCGGTAGACGCTCGAGAATTCCTCCACGTCAGGTAGTGCGCTGACCGGCCCGATTCTTACAGCCGAGTGGCGCGAGTCACATCGCGGAGGAACGCCGACCACGCCTCGCCTGACACCGGCAGGTGGGTGGAAGGCGCCTTGCTGTCACGGATGCCGATGCCACGTCCGACCTCGACGCAGTCGCTCGCATCAGGGCTGTAGGAGCTCTTGCGCCAGACCGGCATGCGGAACATCTCCTCAGGTCAGGATGCTTTTGATCAGCTCCTTCGATTCTTGCTCATCCAACGCCTGAGCGTCGAGCAGCTTCAGCACGCTGGAGTAAGTCGCAAGAGACGCCTTGTCTTCGAGGAAGAGGGACGAAGTCTTGCTTTCGATGAAGATCACCGGGTCGAACTTCTGGTAGCTGAGTTGCAGGAACGAGCCGGACACACCGGCATGGCCGCCGAGGGCGGTCGGTACTATTCGCACAGTGATGTACGAGCGCTCAGCCATCCCGCCGAGATGAATGAGCTGGTCCTTCATCACGTCGGGCCCGCCCACGGGTAGGTGCAGCGCTTGTTCGTGGATGTAGAACACAAACGTGCGGCTCCAATGAAAGAGCTCGCGCCGTGCAATCCTCGCCCGGATGACGTCCTCGTAGTCGACAGCCTCGTTCGGTGTGCCCTTCGCGACTAGCGCTCGCATGTAGTCCACGGTTTGGAGATGGCCCGGGACCAGGTTCATCGACCAGACGGTGACGGCGTTGGCCAGGCGCTCCTGGTCGATCAAGAGGCGCACCTGGTCCGGAATCCCGTCTTCGGGGATCTGGAGATAGCCGTTCTCGCGCGTCTCGTTGAACAAGGCGAGCAGGCGCTGGACCTCTGGCGGCTTGACGCGACAGAAGCCGAGCAGCTGCATCAGGTCGGCCTCGGTGACGCCGCCCTTGCCGCGGACCAGGTCGGAGAGTTTGGCTTCGTCCCAGCCGAGTTCCTCGGCGATCTTGCGGTGGGTCAGCCCAGTCGGCTCGATGATCTTGCGAACAGCATCGCCGAACTCGCGTCCCACCACACTGGACTTTCGTCGTGGCATGTCGACGAAACTAGGAGCAAGACCCGTACCGGCTCCATTGTTTCCTTCCGAATGTCACCGAAGGAAGTAGTTTTTGGAGCCGGTACAAGTCCGACCTTCACATCTTTGCGCGTGCGGCGATAAACGCGTCTACAGCGCGGTTAACGTCCTCGGTCGTGTGTGAAGCCGACATCTGCGTGCGGATACGAGCCTTGCCGTGCGGCACCACGGGGTACGAGAAGCCGATCACGTAAATGCCCTGCTCCAGCAGCAGGTCCGCCAACCGGCCCGCCTCGGCCGCGTCACCGATCATCACCGGGATGATCGGGTGCTCACCGGGCAGCAGGTCGAAGCCCTCCTCGGTCATCCGCCGGCGGAACAGCTCCGTGTTCTCCCGGAGCCGGACCAGCAGGTCGGACGAGGTGGAGAGCATGTCGAGCGTGGCGATCGCGGCGGCGGTGATCGACGGCGCGAGGGAGTTCGAGAACAGGTACGGGCGCGAGCGCTGGCGCAGCAGTTCGACGATCTCCTTGCGGCCGGACGTGTAGCCGCCGGACGCGCCGCCCAGCGCCTTGCCCAAAGTGCCGGTCACGATGTCGACGCGGTCCTGCACGCCGAACAGCTCCGGGGTGCCGCGTCCGGTCGGGCCGGTGAAGCCGACCGCGTGCGAGTCGTCGACCATGACCAGCGCGTTGTAGCGCTCGGCCAGGTCGCAGATCTCGTCGAGCGGCGCGAGGTAGCCGTCCATCGAGAACACGCCGTCGGTCGCGATCAGCCGGTAGCGCGCGTCGGCCGAGTCCTTGAGCTGGCGCTCCAGGTCGTCCATGTCGCGGTTCTTGTAGCGGAACCGGCGAGCCTTCGACAGGCGCACGCCGTCGATGATCGACGCGTGGTTCAGCTCGTCGGAGATGATCGCGTCCTCGGCTCCGAGCAGCGTCTCGAACAGGCCGCCGTTCGCGTCGAAGCACGAACTGTAGAGGATCGTGTCCTCGGTGCCGAGGAACTCGCTGAGCTTGCGCTCCAGTTCCTTGTGCGGCTCCTGGGTGCCGCAGATGAACCGCACCGAGGCCATGCCGAAGCCCCAGTCGTCCAGCGCCTTCTTCGCGGCCTCGATCAGCTGCGGGTGGTCGGCGAGGCCGAGGTAGTTGTTGGCGCAGAAGTTCAGCACCTCGTCACCGGAGCCAACGCGTACGGAGGCGTTCTGCGGGGTGCCGATCACGCGTTCTGACTTGTAGAGGCCGGCCTCCCTGATCTCCTCGATCGTCTTGAGGAGGTCGTTCTTCAGCTCGCCGTACATCAGGCTCCCGTCCAGTCGAGGATGACCTTGCCGCACTTGCCTTCGCGCGCGGTGGCGAACGCCTCCGCGTGCTGCGTGTGGTCGTACCGGTGCGTGATGACCGGCGCGAGGTCGAGGCCGCGCTGCAGCAGCACGGTCATCGAGTACCAGGTCTCGAACATCTCGCGGCCGTAGATGCCCTTGATGTGCAGCATCTTCAGCACGACGCTGCTCCAGTCGACGGAGAACTCGTCCGCGGGCAGCCCCAGCATCGCGATGCGACCGCCGTGCGCCATGTTCGCGATCATGTCCCGCATCGCCGTCGGCTTGCCGGACATCTCCATGCCGACGTCGAAGCCCTCGGCCATGCCGAGTTCCCGCTGCGCGTCCGCGATCGTCTTCTCGGCGACGTTCACCGCGAGGTCGACGCCGACCTTGCGGGCCAGGTCGAGGCGGTGCTCGGAGATGTCGGTGATCACGACGTTGCGCGCGCCCGCGTGCTTGGCGACGGCGGCGGCCATGATGCCGATCGGACCGGCGCCCGTGATGATCACGTCCTCGCCGATGACGGGGAAGCTCAGCGCGGTGTGCACGGCGTTGCCGAACGGGTCGAAGATCGCGGCCACGTCCAGGTCGACCTGCGTGCGGTGCACCCACGCGTTCTGCTCGGGCAGCACGACGTACTGCGCGAACGCGCCGTTGGAGTGCACGCCCAGACCACGCGTGTTGGCGCAGAGGTGGCGGCGGCCGGCTTTGCAGTTGCGGCAGGTTCCGCAGACGAGGTGACCCTCGCCGCTGACCAGGTCGCCGACCTTGACGCCGGTGACGCTGCCGCCGATCTCGACGACCTCGCCGACGAACTCGTGGCCGAGGACCAGCGGCGCCTTGATGTTCTGCGCGGCCCAGTCGTCCCACGAGTCGATGTGCAGATCGGTGCCGCAGATGCCGGTGCGCAACACCCTGACCAGCACGTCCGTCGGTCCGGGGGTGGGATCCGGGACGTCTGTCAGTTCGAGGCCAGGCCCAGCGGCGACCTTGACGAGAGCCTTCATGCGGGAAGTTTCACCCTTTGCTGCTTGTGCAGTCCATCAGGACTTTCTGAAGTTCTTGTGCAGCTCAGCTTCATTGGCGATGTTGCGCACCATGCCGCCGAACACGATGCCGTGGAACGGCCAGACGATCCCCCAGTAGAGGTGTCCGGCGAGCCCTTTCGGCACGAACACGGCGCGTTGGCGGTAAGTGGACCCGTGTCCCTCGTTGCCCGCCACTCGAAGCTCCAGCCACGCCTTGCCCGGCACCTTCATCTCGGCCCGCAACCGCAGCAACTGCCCGCGTTCGATCTCCTCGACCCGCCAGAAGTCGAGCGCCTCGCCCACGTACAGCCGCTGCGGATCACGCCGCCCGCGCCGCAGCCCGACGCCGCCGACCAGCCGGTCCATCCAGCCCCGGATCGCCCAGGCCAGCGGGAACGAGTACCAGCCGCGCTCGCCGCCGATGCCCTCGACGACTTCCCACAACCGTTCGGGCGTGGCGCTCGTGCGGCGCTCGCGTTCGTCGGTGTAGACCGAACCGCCGGACCAACCGGGGTCGGTGGGCAGCGGCTCGCTCGGCGACCCCGGCAGCGTCGCCCCGGACCAGCGCGTCTCCACGTCGGCGTCGCGGATCTTGCTCAGCGCGAGTTCGACGGCCTTGTCGTAGCCGGTGTTCTCGCCGGGCAGCACCTCGCGGATGTCGTTCTCCCGGCACACCACCTCGTGCACCAGCGACTCGATCAACGGCCTCGCGATCGACCTCGGTACCGGCGTGACGACGTTGACCCAGTGCGACGACAGGCCCGGCGTCAGCAACGGCACCGGCAGCACGCGGCGCTTGGGCAGTCCGGCGACCTCGGCGTACCGGAGCATCATCTGCAGGTACGTCAGCACATCCGGCCCGCCGATGTCGAACGTCCGGTTCTCGTCCTCGAGCGTCGTGGCCTCGACCAGGTACCGCAGCACGTCCCGCACGGCGATCGGCTGGATCCGGTTGTGCACCCAGCGCGGCGTGACCATGACCGGCAGCCGTTCGGTCAGGTAGCGCAGCATCTCGAAGCTCGCCGACCCCGACCCGATGATCACGGCGGCCTGCAGCACCACGGCCTGGACGTCCGAGCGCAGGAAGACCTCGCCGACCTCCTTGCGCGAAGCGAGGTGCGGCGACAGCTCGACACCGGCCGGGTGCAGGCCGCCCAGGTAGACGATCCTGCGCACACCGGCCCGTTCGGCCGCCTCCGCCGTGTTCTCCGCGGCCTTGCGGTCGGCGTCGGCGAAGTCCTTCGAGTGCAGCGAGTGCACGAGGTAGTGGACGACCTCGACGTCCCGCATCGCCTCGTCGAGATCACCGAGCACGTCCCCGCGCACGATCTCGACGTCAGCGGCCCACGGGACGTCGCGCAACTTCTCCGGCGAACGCACGAGGCAGCGGACCTCGTGCCCTTCGGCCAGCAGCCTGGGCACGAGTCGTCCGCCGAGGTACCCGGTCGCGCCGGTCACGAGACACCGCATGCCTCGATCCTGCGGCTTCCGGGGCGTTCGTGCAGATCAGGCCACGCTCGCGCAGGGGTCCCCCTGGTCTGGGATCCCCTCGCATCCCAACGTACTCAGCGGGTCCAACAAGATCAGCGCTTGCTCCGCTTGATCACCACGGTCCCGCCGCGCACCGAGCCCTTGAGCTGGAAGTGAGGGTTGCCCATGGTCGTGTTCTGGACCTTGTCCTTCAGCTCGCCCGCGGTGATCTCGACGGCGTCGGCGTCGACCGACGACCCCGCCGGCACCAGGAGCTTCACCGTGCCCAGCGACACGTCCAGGTCGACGTTGACGACCGGGGGCACCTCGGCGGCGGTGAAGTCGAGGTTCGTGGTGCCGAGGGTGTTGCGGATGACGAGCTCGTTCGGCACGACCCAGTGGCCCTTGCGGGTCGTGGTGCTCATCGTGTTCTTCAGCTCGGTCCGCTCGCGGGCCACTTCGTTGTTGACCATGCCGGGCAGGTCGAGCAGCACCACGTTCAGATCGGCCCTGGTCTTCGCGCCGAGCGCGGTGTCCGTGCGCACGGTGAACTCGTCGAGCGTGATCATGCCGCGGCCCACCGCCTTGTTCAGGAGGGTGACGACGTGCTCGCGTTCCGCGTCGGACACGCGTAAGTCTCTGGGGTCTGTCATTTCTCTGCCTCCGGTTCGGCGTCGAGACCGTGCTCGATGGCATAACGCGCCAACTCCACCCGGTTGTGCAGTTGGAGTTTGCGCAATGTCGACTGGACGTGGTTTTCGACCGTGCGGTGGGAGATGACCAGGCGGTTCGCGATCTGTCGTGCGGTCAGGCCCTTGGCGACCAGCCGCAGCACCTCGGTCTCCCGGTCGGTGAGCTGAGGCTTCTCCTCCGAGCCGTCGGGCGCGGCGGCCATCCGCCGGTACTCGCCCAGCACCAGGCCCGCGAGCCCGGCCGTGAACACGGCGTCGCCCGCGGCCGTCCGGGACACGGCCTCGACCAGTTCCTCCGAGGACGCGGACTTCACCAGGTAGCCGGACGCGCCCGCCTTCACGGCCTGCAGCACGTCGTCGTGCTCACCGGACGCGGACAGCACGAGCACGCGCGTCTCCGGCAGCTCGCTGGTGATCATCGCGGTGGCGTCGACCCCGGAGAGTTCGCCGAGGTTGAGGTCCATCAGGACCACGTTGGGCCGCACGGCCTTCGCGATCCGCACGGCCGAGGGCGCGTCACCCGCGGTCGCCACGACCTCGAAGCCGCGTTCCTGCAGATCGCGCGCCACGCCTTCGCGCCACATCGGGTGGTCGTCCACGACCATCACCGAGACCGTCATCTTGCCGCCCCCTTCCTGAACACCCGAACCTCCCATTCCGTGCCCTCCCCCGGCCCGGTCTGGAGCTCCAGCGTTCCGCCGAGCGACTCCACCCGGCCTTTGATCGACTTCTCGATCCCCATCCTGCCTTCCGCGGCGGCCGAGGCGATCCGGCCTTCGGGGATGCCAGGCCCATCGTCCCTGACGCTCAGCACGATCTCCTCCCCGAGATCCTCCAGCAACACCCAGGCACACGTGCCCTCGCCGCAGTGCTTGTCCACGTTGGACAGAGCTTCGCGCACCAGCGACGTGAGCTCACTCGCCGCCGGAGCCTCGAACATCACCTGCGTGGCCGGTGTCGACACCTGGATCCTCGGTGTGGCGAGCATCTGCAGGCCGGGACGCAGGTCGATCTCTCCGGCCACAGTGGAGTCGGCGGGTGCGGCGGCCACCAGGTTCCTCAGCGCCACCTCCTGCTCACCCGCCATCTTGGCCAGTTCGGCGGCTTCGCCGCCGACCTCCAGGCCCCGCTTGCGCACGCGGGCGAGGACCTGCAGAACGCTGTCGTGGATCGACCGGGCAAGCCTCTCGCGTTCAGCCGTCGCGGCTTCGGCCCTCAAAGCCTGGGCGAGGAGCACCGCCGAACGCCGTGCCGTGGCCGACGCCATGCCGACGACCATGCCCGCACCGGCCAGCAACACCACGTCGCGGAGCAGGTCGAGGCTCGGCGAACGGTGGGACAGGTAGGTGGAGAGACCGACGGCGAGTCCACCCGCCAAGCCCGCGTAGGCCCCGCCGAGCGCGCCCAGGGCGACCGCCGGCACGCACGCCCAGATCGTCGTGATCAGCGGGACGTGCAGGACCAGCAGTTGGTGGTCGGACATGATCAGCGGAGACAGCGACATGAGACCGCAGGTCAGAGCGAGGTCGACCAGCACGATCGGCCACCGCCTGCCCCACGTCGTGCTGTAGGCGCGGCTCGTGAAGACGGACCACAGCGCCATCACCCCGAGAGTGGTCCACGCGAGCCACGGCCGTACGTAACCGGATTGGTTCGCGATGACGTTGGCCGCCGCGAAGAGGAATGTGACTATGCGTAGTGCGATCACCCCGCGCCACAGGGGCGTGGACGGGTCGTCGATCACCTTCGTCACACGTTCGGCAGGCTCTTTGGGCACGCTGTGCTCCTTTCGGACACCATCCTGCCGCGTGAACGTGTGCTGGCTAACCCCCAGGTGGCCGTCTTCTGCCGAACGGAGGAATGTGCGACGCTCTCCGGGTTCGGGGGAGGGCGATGCGGGTGCGGGACTGGCCGGTGTGGACTTTGCGGCAGCCTGCGCTCTACTACTGGTTGTTCATCGACATCGCGGCCCTCGCCACGGTCACCTACGCGATCGTTTCCTCGGAAACGCCGTCACCCTCCGAAATCGCCAGGTTCGCCGCGATCGCGGGCACAGCGGGTGCGGTGATCATCGGCAGCACCATCTACAGCCACCGCCTGGGTGAGACCGAACGAAACCCCTGGGCAGCTCACCTCTGCTACCTGACGGCAGGCATTCTGGCCCTCCCGCCGAACTTGCTGGTGCTCCTCCTCTTCGGCCCGGCCCTGCACTGCCTGCTGACCCAGCGCCCGGAAACCCACCGCTGGCTCTTCACGCTGAGCGCCACCACGCTGGCCGTCTTCACCACCCGCTACGTCCTCGGCTGGGCCGACCCGCACGCCAACATCGTGATCCTCACCCTGGCCGCGACACTGCTGCTGGTCCTGCGAGCGGCCCTGATCGCACTGGGCCTGAAGCTGCGCAGCCCGTCCGCCACCTTCGAGGAGAACGTCGGCGAACCCATCGACGCCATCCTCGGCATAGTCGCCGTGTCGATCGGCGGCCTCATGGGCTGCGTGGCGGAGTCGAACGCGGTCCACGTCCTCATCGCCGGCCCGTCCCTGGCCCTGCTGGAACGAGCGGCCCAACTCCCCCAATGGCGCCGCTCAGCCCAGCGCGACGCCAAGACCGGCCTCGCCAACGCGGTGCACTGGGACACCCGCGCCCGTTACGAACTGACCAAGGGCGCCAGCCGCACCCGCCCGATGGCCGTCATGCTCCTCGACCTGGACCACTTCAAGAGGGTCAACGACGAGGTCGGCCACCTGGCAGGCGACGCCGCCCTGGCCGCGATCTCGTTGCTCCTGCGCGGCACCGTCCGCCGAGGAGACCTCGTCGGCCGGTTCGGCGGCGAGGAGTTCGTGGTGCTCCTGCCCGAGGCCACGCCCGACGAGGCCGAGTTCGTCGCCGAACGAGTCCGCAAGGCTGTGGCAGCACTTCGCGTGCCCACCATGGCCACGGACGGCAAGCCGCACGAGCTGCACGGCCTGACTGTGTCCATAGGGGTGTCGACGACGACTCGGTTCGGGTACGAGCTGCCAGACCTGTTGGTAGCGGCCGACGCGGCGTTGCTGGCGGCCAAGGCTTATGGCCGAAACCTCGTGTCGATGGCCTAGAGCTCCTGAGGTTGATGAGGGGAGCTTTCATAAACCTCAGGTTTATGAAAGCTCCCCTCATCAACGTCGTGTGGGAGGGGGTCTAGAGCTCTTTGACCCGTTCGCTCTTGTCGTCCTTCGGCGCCGTGTCCTGAGGGTTCAGCACGTCCACCTTCTCCGGCTTCTGCACAGCGTCCGAATCGGACACCAGCGACCGGATCCCGGAGTTCAGCACCGCCAGCAACGGCACGGCCAGCAACGCCCCGGCGATGCCACCGGTCACCAACCCGCCGGCGATCGCGAGCACCACGGCCAACGGGTGCAGCTTGACCGCACGCCCCAGCAGCAACGGCTGCAGAACGTGCGACTCCAGCTGCATCACACCGACGAGCACGGCCAACACCACCAAAGCAGCGATGGGCCCGTTGGTGACCAACGCGATCAACACCGCCACGGCACCGGTGAACACCGCACCGATGATGGGGATGAACGCGCCGAGGAACACCAACGCGGACAGCGGCACCACGAGCGGCACACCGATGATCGCCAGACCGACACCAACGCCGACGGCGTCCACGATCGCGACCACGGCCGTAGCGCGCACATAAGAAACGAGAGAGCTGAACCCGCGCCGTCCGGCCACGTCGACGCGCTGACGCACGTCGCGAGGCACCGCGCGAGTGACGAAACGCCAGATGCCGTCACCGTCGTGCAGGAAGAAGATCAGCGTGAACAACGCCAGCAGCAGCCCGGTGAGCAACTCGCCCAGGGTCGCGGCGGTCGTCAGGGCGCCGGACGTGATCTCCGCCTGGTTCTCCTTGATCGTCTTCACGATCTCGTTGACGTAGTTCTGCAGCTGCTGGTCCGACAGGTGCGCGGGCCCGTCCTTCAGCCACGTCTGGATGGTGTCGAGCGACGCCGCCACCTGTGACTGCAGTTCGGGCAGCCCGCGGGAGAACTCGCTGATCACGAACGTCAGCACGCCGCCGAGGACGCCGATGCCGATGATCATCATCACGGTCACCGCCACGCCGCGCGGCACGCGCCACTCGACGAGCTTCGAGACGCCGGGCGACAGCAGTGCGGCGAGCAGCAGCGCGATAGCGACGGGGATCACTATCGACGCGAGGAAGCCGAACACGTAGGCGACCACGTACAACGCGGCCACCACGACGACGAACCGCCAGCTCAGCGCGGCACTCACGCGCAGCAGCCTTGGAACGCGCCCGCTGATCTCCGACTCCGGCGTGCTCATGGGCCTCACGTTAACTGTTCAGACCCTCGCCAAGGTGCAACCCGAGCGGGGATGATCCGATTCGTCAGGGGGAGGACGAACGTGATCAAGCCCGAAGACTTGACCGAGCTCGAACGCCAGGTCGCCGGGGCCTATGCGGGCGGCACCGAGATCGACCTGACCGGGCAGAGCGTGCGCGGCGAGGTGCTCACCGGTCTGCTGACCGGGTTGTACCGGGTGCCGCGCAAGGGACTACCCGCTCTGCGCCTGCGCAACGCGCGGATCACCGGCATGTTCGAACTGGAGGGCACCCGCGTCACGCGGGTCATCGACCTCACCCACTGCACCTTCGAGGAGTCGCTCGACCTCCGCATGGCCCGCCTCATCGGCCTTCGGTTGCGCGGCACCCGCGTTCCCGGGCTGCAGGGCCGCAACCTCAGGGTCTTCAGCGACCTGGTCCTCGAGGCCGGCTTCACCTGCACCGGCACCGTCGACCTCACCGACGCCGCGGTGGACGGGACGCTCCGCCTCGCCGGTGCGGTGCTGCGTTCGGCCACCGACCACGCGCTGCTCGGCGCCCGGATCAGGGTCAGCGGTTCGATCCAGGCCATCGCGATGCGCGCGAACGGTGAGGTGCGGTTCCGCGGTGCGGCGATCGGCGGCAGCGTCCACCTCGGTGGCGCGCGGCTGCTCAACACAGGCAAGGACGCGCTCGACGCGTCCGGGATCGTCGTCGCGGGCAACGTCTTCTGCAACGCCGAGGGCGGTCGCTTCACCGCCGACGGCCGCGTGCTGTTCGACGGTGCGCGCGTCAACGGGAACGTCGAGTTCACCGGCGCCCGCCTCAACTCCGCCCACCGCGTCGACAACCAGGTGCTGGTACTGCCGCACGGATCGGCCGACGAGGCCGCGACGCTCGTGGCCGACCGCATCCGGGTCGAGGGCAACGTCGAACTCGACGACGGCTTCACCAGCGAGGGCACGGTCCGGCTGCCGAACGCGAGCATCGGCGGCTACCTCCGGCTGTCCGGCGCGGTGATCGGGCCGCGCGAGATCGCCGAAGAGCTCGCCGGTGACGTCACGAACCGCATCCCGGTCGCCCTGCACGCCGACGGCATGCAGGTCCGCGGCGACGTCGAGGCCCGCAGTGCCGTCAACGGCGCGGGCATCCGGTCCAAGGCACTCCACACCTACGGCCAGGTGCGGCTGTCCAACGCCACCATCCACGGCAGCGCCAGCATGTCCGGCGTCTCGCTGCACGGGCCGGGCATCGACGTCCTGTTCGCCGACCGCCTCCAGGTCGGCGGCACGCTCTTCCTGCGCGAGTTGAAGGCCAAGGGCTCGGTCCGCCTGCAGAACGCGAACATCGGCTCCACGCTCGACCTCTCCGGCGCCGAGCTCACCCTCCCGAGGCTCCGCGGGAACGGCACTCAGAAGCCGTCACTGGATGCCCGCGCCATCACGATCGGCAAGGACCTCCTGTGCAGCCGCGGGTTCACCGCGGTCGGCGGCGTGCGCATCCGGCTGGGCGAGGTCGGCAAGATGGCGACGTTCAGCGACTCGCACCTCGGCTCGACCGCCGCGGACATCGCGCTCAACGCCTACGGCCTGACCGTGCACCAGTTCCGCCTGCACATCCCCGCGGGCCAGCAGCCCAAGGGGAAAATAGTGCTGAGCCGCCTGAAAGCGGTGTCGGTGACCGACGGGCCGGGCCTGTGGGACGCCGAGGGCGGCGTCGCCGTGGACGACTTCGAGTTCGCCGGCATCACCGCCGACCCGGACGTGCCGGTGCAGACGCGCTTGAAGTGGTTGCTCAAGGTGCAGCCGGACTTCGCGCCCGGACCGTACGAACAGCTCGCCGCCGTGTACCAGCAGGGCGGCGAGGAGGAACTCGCGCAGAAGGTCCAGCTGGAGAAGCAGCGCCGCCGCTATTCCGAACTAGGCCGCGCCGGCCGGGTCTGGGGCGTCGTGCAGCGGTGGACGGTCGGCTACGGCTACCGCCCGTGGCTCGCGATCTGCTGGCTCGCCGTGTTCTGGCTGTTCGGCGCGCTGTGGTTCGCCTGGCACCCGATGGTCAAGCTCAACAAGGACGAGGACCCGGTGTGGAACGCCGCGCTGCTCGCCCTCGACCTCCTGATCCCGATCATCGACTTCGGCCACGACGGCAAGTGGCAGTTCACCGGTGCGTCGCAATGGATATCTTCGCTGCTCGTGGCCGTGGGCTGGGTGCTCGCGTCGACCGCGGCCGCCGGTGCGGCCCGGGTGTTGAAACGGGTGTGAGCCAAGGGAAGCCGTTCACACGATGTGGTTAACCGAGCGCCCAGGGCGTGCATTCGGAGTGGATGGACTGGCAGAGTCGCCGACGTCGACTTGATCAGTTGATCGTCGGCGATTCCCTTGAGCGCCACCGAGTAGCGAGGTTTCCTGCGTTGTTCTCCACTGAGCTGCGAGCGAAGACGGGAGCGAACGGCATGCGCCGGTTCGCCACCCGAGCGCTGCTCGCCGTCGGTGGAGCGATCGCCGGAACCGCCGTTGCCTGGGCGCTCGCCACGACGTCGGCCAACGCGGCCGACATCGTGCCTGCCACGGACGCGCAGCAGTTCGACGTCGTCAGCACGATCGTCGCCAAGACGGACGAGAAGCTGCCGGTCGCCGTTCCCGCTGCCAAGGCAGTGCACAAGATCGACGAGACTCTGCGCACCGAGCAGGAGAAGGCTCGCGCCGCTCTGCCGGACGTTCAGGTCTCCCAGGCGGTCGAGCAGATCGCCGCACGAATCCTGCCGCAGGTCACCAGGATCGGTCAGTCCAGCAGTCCCGTCAGTGAGCGGGCCATGGACGTGACGTTCCCGGAGATCCCGGCTCCCGCCACCGATGCCGGACAGTCGCCGGCACCGGTGGTCTCGCAGTTCACCGGCGCGTCCGGTGGCAGCTGGACGGACCTGTTGGAGCACAACGACTTCGTCGTGCCCTCCGAGCAGCGTCCTTCCCTGCCCAGCACCCCGTTCCCGAAGCTGCCCGTCCCGGCCCCCGCGCCGGTGCAGTGTGCTTCGTGCAACGACGGTTCTGGTTCTGCCAAGGGCAGCATGATGGCTGCCCCCGCTGCACCCGGTGACGCTCACGGCATCTCGTCGACGCGCGCTCTCGCGCCGTCCACTGACGAGGTCACCGTGACGCCGGGCAAGCAGCCCGGTATCAACCCCGACTGATTCAAGCGCGCGGTCCGCGGCAGCCCTCTCCCCTGGCTGTCCGGAAGTCGACCGTCGCGCTTTTTTCTTGCGCTCAAACAGGTCGATCACCGCGTGCGACTCCCCCGGTGATGACGCGCCCTCCCCTGCGCGTTTCGGCCCCACCCCCTTGAGCCCCCGTCGCTTGGACGGGAAATCGATGAAGGAGATCTAATGCAGACCTGGGCAAAGCGCGGACTTCAGACCGCGTTTGTCACTGGTGGTTTGCTGATGCTCGGTACGGGCATCGCTTCTGCTCAGGAGAACGTCGACCCGGACGCTGCGCCTTCGGCTGTCGACGTCGCGGCCGGTGTTCCGGTCAAGGTCGACCAGAACAAGCTGGCCACCCCGGTCCGGGAAGTCACGGTCCCCAAGGTCGACCGGACGATCAGCACGGACCGCGTCACCAGCGCGGTGCCCACCCGCACGGCAGCGCCCGTCGCGAACCCGCTGGTCCGTCAGGCAGGTGAGCGCCTGCAGGGCACCGCCTTCCAGAACGTGGTGCGCGGCAACAGGATCCAGGGGCACCTCGATGTGCCGTTCAACATCTGCGGCAACGCGATCGCGGTTCTCGCCGACACCGAGGCGACCGGCGACTGCACGCAGACCACGCACCGTGACGGCACCGTCGTCACCGATGGCGCCGGCCAGGCTCTCGCCGGCAACGTCGTCGCCGTCGACCACGTGCTCCCGGTCCAGGCCACCGGCAACGCGGTCGGGGCGGGCGGCAACGCCGAGACCAACACGACCGACGCCAAGCAGGTCTCGACGACCGGCGGCGACATCACCACCAGTGGTGAAAAGGGCACCATGTCCGGCAACGTCGTGGCCGAGCGCGGTGCGACCCCGGTTCAGGTCACCGGCAACGGCGTGGGCGCGGCGGGCATCGCCGAGGGCAACTCCTCCGCCGACACGTTCGCCTCCTCCGAGGGCGACGTCGTCACGAGCGGCAAGAACGGCTCGATCTCCGGCAACGCCGCGCCGATCCCGCTGGCGCCGCTGTTCGAGGTGAACGGCAACTCGGCCGCCGCCGCGGGCAACGCCGCCACGGACTCGACGCAGACCGGTGCCGCGTACGCCGGCGGCAAGACCTTCACCAACGGCGACCCCGCCACGCTCGCCGGCAACATCGCCGAGCCCGCGCTCGCCGGCCCGATCACGGTCGACGACAACGCCGCCGCCGCCGGTGGCAACGCCGCCGCCGTCAGCGACACGGTCAACGACTCGCGCGCCGGTGGCTCGCACCACACCACGGGCCACGGCTCCACGGGGTCCGGCAACATCGCCGGCGCGCCCATCTCGCTGCCCGTCGCCGCGGGCGGCAACGGCGCGTCCCTGGTCGGCAACGCGCTGACCGACCACTCGAACGAGGCGAACTCGACCGCCGGTGGCCAGTCCTTCACCGTCGGCGACAAGTCCGTGCTCTCGGGCAACATCGCGGACGTTCCCCCGGCCACGGCCGTGGACGTGTGCGGCAACGGTGCCACGCTCGCCGGCCAGGCCGCTGGTACCTGCGAGAACGACGTCAAGTCGGTCACCTCCGGCTACCAGGGCACGACGGGCAACGACTCGGTCGGCTCGGGCAACATCGCCTCCACCCCGCTCGCCGCGCCCGCCGAGGTCTACGGTCTCGCCGCCGCTGTCGGTGGCCAGGCCGCCGGCTCGGCCGACGAGGTCAAGCTGGTCCAGTCCGGTGGCACCCCGAACACCCAGGACGACCGCGGCACGGTCTCCAGCAACGTCGTGACCGCGCCGACCGCGGTCGCCCCGCAGGTCTTCGCCGTCACCGCCGGCCTCGTGGGCAACACCACGTCGGACGCGGCGAACGACACCACGGTCGTCGCGGGCGACGCGCCCCACGCGACCGGCAAGAAGAGCTCGGCGTCCGGCAACATCGTCCAGGTCCCGACCTCGACGCCGGCCCAGGTCTTCGCCGACGGCGTCACCCTGGTGGGCAACAACGACACCACGGGCGTCAACTCCACCGACATGAAGGCCGGCGGCGACGCCCTCACCACCGGCAAGCAGGGCTCCATCGCGGGCAACGTCGTGTCGGCCCCGGTCGCGACCGGCACCCAGGTGCTCGGCTGGTCGGTCGGCGGCGGCGGCAACGTCAACTCGACGGCCACCAACGACCTCAGCTCGGTCGCCGGCGGCGACGTCAACAGCAACGGTGACAAGGGTGCCGTCGCCGGCAACCTCATCGGCGCGCAGCCGGCAGTGCTCCCGGCCGTTCCGGGCAACACGGTCTCCGCGGCCGGTATCACCAACTCCGACGTGGTGTCCGCCACCAACGTCGTGTCCGGTGACGACAGCCACACCTCGGCTGACGACGCTTCGGTCTCCGGCAACCTGGTCAACGTCCCCGCCAACGCCTTCGCCGGCGTGTACGCGGACGCGGTCGCGGTCGCGGGCAACGCCACGACGGTCACCGACAAGGCCTCGCACACCCAGGCCGGCGGCGAGACCGCCACCGAGGGCAGCGGCCCGCTGACCGCTCGCGACATGCACGTCCCGGTCGAGGCGGCTGCCAAGCTCGCGCGCATCCCCGTTGAGGTCGTCGGCCAGGCGACCACGCTGGGCACGAGCGACGACACGCAGCTCACCGGCGAGGACACCGACGGCCCCCTGCGCGCCACGCAGCTCAAGGGCCTGGAGCTCCCCAAGGGCGTCGACAGCCTGATGAAGGCCAACCAGGTTCCGACGTTCCACGGTCTCGACAGCAAGCTGCCGATCAACCAGCTCCCGAACCCGGCTGACCTGGCGGCTCTGGTCGGCCAGCTGCCCATCCAGGGCCTGCCCACCACCCAGGGTCTGCCCACGCAGGGCCTGACCAAGGGTCTGCCCACGCAGGGTCTCACCAAGGGTCTGCCCACGCAGGGTCTCACCAAGGGTCTGCCCACCCAGGGCCTGACCAAAGGTCTGCCCACGCAGGGTCTCACCAAGGGTGTGCCCACCCAGGGTCTCACCAAGGGTGTGCCCACCAAGGGTGTGCCCACGCAGGGCGTGACCAAGGGTCTGCCCACGCAGGGCCTGACCAAGGGTCTGCCCACGCAGGGCCTGACCAAGGCTCTGCCCACCCAGGCTCTCACCGAGGGTCTGACCCAGGGCCTCACGAAGGGTCTGACCCAGGGCCTGGCCAAGACGCCCCTCCAGGGTCTGCCCGGTGTGGCGAAGGAGCGCTCCGCCCTGCCGCTGAACGGTGGCACCGGCAACGTCACGCCGAACATCCAGGGCCTGCCCCTGGGCCAGCTGCTCGACGCCGCGAAGGGCCTGATCCCGGCCGGCGCCACCGGGCGTTCGCTGCCGTCCCTCCCGGTGACCGCCCCGGCGCTGCCGGTGCCGGTGCAGCTGCCCGCGCTGCCCACCGAGCGTTCGCTGCCCGCGCTGCCCGTCGACGGCCCGGCCTCCCTCTCGGGTCTCAGCCTGAACCCGACCCAGGGTCTGGCCCCGAAGGCCGGCGAGCGTTCGCTGCCGCAGCTGCCGTTCGCCCCGGCGCTCGCCATGATCGACCCGGCCAACCTGTTCCAGAAGGTGACCGGCTCGCTGTAACACCCAGCACCACGTAACACCCCGCAGTACGTAACACCCTCCCTCCGGTAAGAAGCTGAGCCCCAGCGACACGACGGTGTCGCTGGGGCTCAGTGCCGTTCGGGGGGATTTCGTGCCAGCTCCGGTGACGATCCAAACTCGTGGTGAGGCTGAAGCAGTCATCTTCCCGTTCCCCTCTCTGGCGAGACGAGACGTCTCGTCTCGTTGATGAGGCGAAGCACGCCGCCACATGCGAGCACTTGGCAAGACGAGACGTCTCGTCTCGTCGCTTACTAGGATGAGTCATGCCCATGCCAGGTGTCCCAGACCCCAACCGACGCAGCGATGCAACGCGGCGCGCCATCCTCACCGCAGCCATCGACCTCCTCGGGGAGGTGGGCTATCCGAAGCTCACCATCGAAGGCATCGCCCGCAGGGCCGGAGTCGGCAAACAGACGATCTACCGGTGGTGGGCGTCAAAGGGTTCGCTGATCTTCGAGGCCTTCCTGGCCTTCGCAGGTGACGGCGAGACCGCCGCCCTGCCGGACACCGGCGATCTGGCCGCAGACCTGAAACTGGTACTGCGGGCCACGGTCGATGAACTGGACGATCCGCGCTACGACAAGGCCATGCGCGCCATGCACGTCGAGATCGTCAACGATCACTTGCTGGCCGGCGAGTACGTGGCGCGACTGGAAAAGCCGATGCGGGAACTGAAGAAGGAGCGCCTCCGCGCGGCACAGCGCGCTGGGCAGCTCGCTGAAGACGTCGAGCTCGAGGTGGCGATCGACATGCTGTTCGGTCCGGTCCTCAACCGGTGGCTGCAGCGGACTGGCCCGCTGACTCACCACTACGTGGACCAGGTGGTGGACACGGCGTTGCGCGGCCTCGAACCCCGCAAGCCGTAGCCCGCTGGTCCACGTGCGAGTGTCTGCGTCGGTCGGCCCGGCGGGCGAGATCGCGGCGTTGTGGCCGGCGGCCGCGGACCCGGCAGCGCTGACATCGGCGACGACGTAGCCGGGACTGGCCTCGTTCCCGACCTCAGGACATCGCCGCCGCACCGTTGCAATGCCGTTGAGGCAGGCGTCGGCTTACGTCTGGGCCAGGTCCGTGAAGCGGCTGTAGTGCAGCTGGTGCGCCACGACGATGGTCGCGGTCGGCCCCGCGCGGTGCTTGGCGATGATCAGGTCGGCCTCGCCGGCGCGCGGGTCGTCGCGTTCCCAGGCGTCTGGGCGGTTGACCAGGATGACCATGTCGGCGTCCTGCTCCAGGGAGCCCGACTCACGGAGGTCGGAGAGCATCGGGCGCTTGTCTGTTCGCTGTTCCGGGCCTCGGTTGAGCTGGGAGATCGCGATCACCGGGACGTGGAGTTCCTTGGCGATCAGCTTGAGGTTTCGGGAGAACTCCGAGACTTCCTGCTGGCGCGACTCCGTCTTCTTGCCCGACGACATCAGCTGGAGGTAGTCGACCACCACGAGCTTGAGGTCGTGGCGCTGCTTGAGGCGGCGGGCCTTGGCCCTGATCTCCATCATGGTGAGGTTCGGGCTGTCGTCCACGAAGAGCGGTGCCTCGCTGATCTCGCTCATGCGGCGGGCCAGGCGGGTCCAGTCGTCGTCGCTCATCGTGCCGCCTCGCATGTCGCTGAGGCGGATGCGCGCCTCGGCGGAGAGCATGCGCATGACGATTTCCGTGCGGCTCATTTCCAGGCTGAAGATGGCGCTGGTCATGCCGTGCTTGACCGAGCACGACCTGGCGAAGTCGAGGCCCAGCGTCGAGTTGTGGGTCGGGATCATCGTCTCGCCCGCGAGGTACAGGTGGTCGTGGTTGTCGACCTCCACGCACCTCACCGGGACGGAGGCGACTGGGCGGACCGCGACGATCTCCACCTGGGCGTGCTCGCCCAGGCCCGCGATCAGTTCGTCGACGTCGCGGCGCAGGCGGGCGAAGCGGCCGTCGATCTGCAGTGCGGCCAGCAGTTCCGCGCGCTGCTTGTGGGACGCGCGCAGGTACGCGGCGGGGATGTGCGGGTCGTCGGCCAGGTCGAGTTCCTTGGCGACGCGCAGTTCGTCGTCGGTCAGTTCCAGGTCGCCCAGGCCGGACAGGAACAGGCCCAGCGCGCGCGGGGACAGCGGCAATGACGCGGTGGGCAGCTCCCAGGCCGCGGACAGCCGGACGAACATGCGGCACAGGCCGACCCGCTCGAACAGCTGCGCGGTGGTGCGGATCGCCCAGAAGCCGCCGGTCTCGCTGCATGACTCCGTCAGCCACTGGTGCTCGGCGTCGGCCACGATCACGGTGCCGTCGGAGAACTCGACCTCGAAGCACGGACGGCCCGTCATCACCTCGGTCGCGGCGACCACCCTGGTCGGACGGCCGTCGGCGCCGATCAGGAACGAGCCCACCGACACGGCGCCCATCGTCGTCCAGCCGGACGGCGTGGGCAGCGGGGTGTCCAGGGCGAGCGCCTTGCCGACACCGGGGCGGGCCGCGACGATGATCATCTGGCCGCCGTGCAGGCCGTTGGTCAGGGCGTCGAGGTCGGCGAAGCCCGTCGGGATGCCCTGCGACATGCCGCCGCGGGACGCGATCGCGTCGATCTCGTCCATGGTCGGCTGCAGCAGGTCCTCGAGGGCCACGTAGTCCTCGGTGGTGCGGCGGTCGGTGACCTCGTAGATCGCGGCCTGCGCCCGGTCGACCACCTCGTCGACGTCCGCGCCCTCGGCACCGTTGTAACCGAGCTGCACGATGCGCGTGCCGGCCTCGACCAGACGGCGCAGCACCGCTTTCTCGGCCACGATCTCGGCGTAGTAGCCGGCGTTCGCGGCCGTGGGGACCGTCGCGATCAACGTGTGCAGGTACGGCGCGCCACCGACGCGCAGCAACTCGCCGCGGCGTTCGAGCTCGGCCGAGATGGTGATCGGGTCGGCGGGCTCGCCGCGGCCGTACAGGTCGAGGATGCAGTCGTAGATCGCCTGGTGCGCGGGGCGGTAGAAGTCGTTCGGCGCGAGCGCCTCGATGACGTCCGCGATCGCGTCCTTGGACAGCAGCATGCCGCCGAGAACGGACTGCTCCGCCGCGAGGTCCTGGGGCGGCTGACGCTCGAATGCGGGCTCCGCCATGCCCCGGTCGTCCACGAGCGCCACTGCCGAATCACCCCTGCGAAGAAAGTCGAGAGCCGGTGCCTGGATCACCTAGTTGTACCGCGCGGCACCGACAATTTCGGGCGGCCACGCTGTGCGATGGCCTCGCCCTGACAGCGACGCTAGAGGGACCCGTCCGGAGCAAGCAAACCAGCGTGTGGATCGCCCTGTGGACAACTGGGGGACAACCTGTGGATGGTTGCTCACAGGGGTCACGGCGCTGGGGACAACCTGTTGACAACCAGTGGAGTGACAGAAGTAACTGCAGCTCAGAGGCTGTGTACAAGTTGTGGAAAAAGTTGTGTGCCACAGCCTCGGCGTGTCGCGAAAAACACCTTCGTCGGCGTGTCGCCGCCAGGCTGGACGAGCCGTTTATCCACAGGAAGTGGACAGATTTACGCTGGTCCGAACGAGCGAAAGCGCCACCCACCCGGAGCATTCCGGGTAGGCAGCGCTTCACAAACCGAACCGTGGGCCACCCCCACCAACGTGTGGCGGGGACAACCCGATGATCACTCGCCGGCAGTGACCTCGACCGGCAGGGCGACGGTGACCTCGGGGTGGAGGCGAACCGTGACCGAGTGCTTGCCGGTCGTCTTGATGTGACCCGGCAGCTCGATGGCGCGCTTGTCCAGGACCGGACCA
This sequence comes from Lentzea californiensis, assembly GCF_024648825.1. Taxonomy (GTDB): domain Bacteria; phylum Actinomycetota; class Actinomycetes; order Mycobacteriales; family Pseudonocardiaceae; genus Lentzea; species Lentzea californiensis. The sequence continues at coordinate 902,408 of NZ_JANBBE010000001.1, read as the reverse complement.
CCGGCGGACTTGACGGCAGCCGCCACGTCCGACGTGGTGACCGAGCCGAACAGCTTGCTGCTGCCGGCGGCGGCCTTGGCCTTGAGCGTCACGGAGAGACCCTCGAGCGCGGTCTTGATCTCCTTGGCGTGGTCCAGGTCGCGCACGCGGCGGGTGTCCTGCGCGCGGGTGATGACCTGGATCTGCTTCTGCGCGCCACGGGTCGCGACGATCGCGAGACCACGCGGGAGCAGGTAGTTGCGGCCGTAGCCGTCCTTGACCTCGACGATGTCGCCGGGAGCGCCAAGGCCGGAAACGTCAGCGGTGAGGATGAGCTTCATCGCAGTGTCTCCTTCTCTTAGCGAGCGGTCGAGGTGTAGGGCAGCAGGGCCATCTCACGGGCGTTCTTCACGGCAACAGCGACGTCGCGCTGGTGCTGCGAGCAGTTACCCGTGACGCGGCGGGCACGGATCTTGCCGCGGTCGGAGATGAACTTGCGGAGCAGCGTCGTGTCCTTGTAGTCGATCAGGGACGCGCTCTTGTCCTTGCAGAAGGCGCAGACCTTCTTCTTGGGCTTGCGCACAGGCGGCTTGGCCATGTGTCTCTAACTCCTGAATACGCGATGAGTGAAGTACTGGATGACCGGTGCAGTCGGTCTAGAAGGGGGGCTCGTCGGCGAAGCCACCGCTGGAACCGGCCTGCGGGGCAGAACCCCACGGGTCGTCCGCGGGTGCGGCGCCGCCACCGCCGCGAGACTGCTGACCACCGCCGCCGCCGAAGCCGCCGCCACCGCCGCCGTCTCCACGGCTGACCTTGTTGACCTTCGCGGTCGCGTAGCGCAGCGAGGGGCCGATCTCGTCGACCTCAAGCTCCACGACAGTGCGCTTCTCGCCTTCCTTCGTGTCGAAGGAACGCTGGCGCAACCGTCCGGAGACGAGCACTCGCGAACCGCGGGTGAGCGACTCGGCCACGTTCTCGGCGACCTGCCGCCACACGTTGCACCGCAGGAACAGCGCTTCGCCGTCCTTCCACTCGCCCGAATTCTTGTCGAACGTGCGGGGCGTGGAGGCGACCGTGAAGCTGGCCACCGCCGCACCGGACTGGGTAAAGCGCAGTTCGGGATCGGCAGTCAGGTTCCCGACCACCGTGATCGTCGTCTCACCAGCCATGTCTTGGGAGCTCCCCTAGTCGAGGTTCGTCAGGCCCTGGCAGCGGCCCGAGCCGCTGACTTGGCCGACTTGGCGTCCGACTTGGCCTTGGCCTTGGCGGCCAACTTGGCGGCCTTGGCGGGCTCGCGGCGCAGGACCTTCGTCCGGAGCACCGTCTCCTGCAGACCGAGCTGGCGGTCCAGTTCCTTCACCGCGTCAGGCGTCGAGGTCAGGTCGAGCACCGCGTAGATGCCCTCGCTGCTCTTGTTGATCTCGAAGCTCAACCGGCGCTTGCCCCACACCTCGACCTTCTCCACGTTTCCGCCCGTGGTGCGGATGACGTTGAGGAACGTGTCGAGCGACGGTGCGACAGTGCGCTCGTCGAGACTGGGGTCGAGGATGACCATCACTTCGTAATGACGCATGAGGACCACTCACCTCCTGTGGACTCGCGGCCACGGGCTTTCCGTGGCAGGAGGGTCGTCGCGTCAGCAACTGACAAAGGTTAACAGAGCGCGTCCGGCGACTACGCAGGGGTGCGACGCAGTGCCCAGGTCCGCACCAGCGCGCCCGTGACCAGGGCGAGCATCAGCACCGCGACCAGCACCGGAGCGCCGACGCCGCCGGGTCCGCTCAGCCTGGGCAACGCCGTGGCGCGGCCGGCGGCCTGCACCGAGTCGCCCTCGACGCCGGTGCCGTTGGACGCGCGGGGCACCTGCGAGCCGTACCGCACACCGGGCGACGGCGAGTAGAGGCCGGGCATCGCGAACGGCAGCGAGCCGTAGCTGAACAGCGGCACGCGGCCGAAGTTCGAGCCGATCGGGTAGAGCGAGAAGTCGCGGTTGCTGGGAGCGCCCGCGCCCACACCGGGAACGCCGGGCTGGGTGCCCGGCTGCGTGCCGGGGTTGGTCCCCGGCTGCGGCTGGGGCTGCTGACCAGGCGGTTTCGGTGCACCGGGGATCGCGCCGACGGCCTGCTGAGAGGCGTCCGCGACGGCCTTGGCGCCGTCCTGGACGGGCGCGGCGACCTGGTTGACGCCGACCACCGTCACCTGGCAGCCCTGCGTCAGCGTCGTGCGCACGGTCTTGTCGAGCGTGCCGAGGATCGGCCCGAGCAGCGGGATCTTGTTCACCTCGGCCATCACGGCGTTGGCGATCGTGCCGCCGCTGATGGTCGTCGTGCCGACCTGCACCGCGCCGATCGGCATGGGCTTGGCCTGCGCGAACGCCTGCTTGAACGGTTCGGCGAGCGGCGGCCCGAGCAACGGGACGGCGCGCACGAGGTCCGTGATCGGCTGCGTCACGGCGGCCGGACTCAGAGAGACGGGGGTGCCGGGCGCGCCCTGCACGGTGGTGGCGCAGCTGCCGACCACGATGGGTTCCGCCGCGTGCGCGACCCCGCCCACCGAAGCGGAAGCCAGGGCCAGCAACGCCGTGGCGGCGACGCTCAACAGCCTCATGCGAACCCCTTTCCTACTCTCTAGTAACGACCGTAGGTCCTGGTGGTGACGTAGACCATCCCCAGTTTTTCCAATTACTCCTATCGGCGGCGGCTGCGATGGCGTTATGGGCGCCGACTACCCTCCTGCGTATGCGCATCGGGGCCCATGTACGCGACGACGACCCGGTCGGCGCCGCGGCCGAACGCGGGGCCGAGGTCGTCCAGTTCTTCCTGTCGGATCCCCAGGGGTGGAAGAAGCCCAAACCCCACCCGCAGACGGAGGCCCTGCTCGCCTCCGGCCTCGAGGTGTTCGTGCACGCCCCGTACCTGATCAACATCGCGTCGCTGAACAACAAGATCCGGATTCCGTCCAGGAAGAACGTGGTCCAGCACGCCGAGGCCGCCGCGACGGTCGGCGCCAAGGGCCTGATCGTGCACGGCGGCCACGTCACCAAGGGCGAGGACCCGGCCGAGGGCTTCGCGAACTGGCGCAAGTTCTTCGAGCGCCAGGTCGCCGAGGGCGGCTTCGCGGTCCCGGTCCTGATCGAGAACACCGCGGGCGGCGACGGCGCCATGGCGCGCACGTTCGACTCCCTCAAGCTGCTCTGGGACGCGGTCGGCGAGTTCGGCGCGGGCTTCTGCCTCGACACCTGCCACGCGTTCGCCGCCGGTGAGGACCTGGTCGGCATCGTCGACCGGGTGAAGGCGATCACCGGCCGGATCGACCTCGTGCACCTCAACAGCTCGCGCGACGAGTTCGGCTCCTCGCGCGATCGGCACGACAACATCAAGACTGGCACCATCGACGCCGACCAGTTGGCGGCCGTGGTCGCCACCGCCGGATGCCCCGTCGTGGTGGAGACGCCCGACGAGGGCCAGGCCGACGACATCGCCTTCCTGCGCGACCGCGCCGGCCGGTGAACACCGTGCACGAGGTGGTGAGCGTGACGCCCGAGCGAGGCGACGCCGGGCGTTTCGTGAACCGCTTCGGCAGCGCTGCCGCCGCCGTGCTCGTGTTGCTGTGCGGGCTCACGCTGCTGCTGGGCTTCATCAACAAGGACCGCTGCACCGGTCCCGCGTTCGACCAGTGGGGCCGCACGCAGCCCGACTACGACGAGCGCAACAAGCAGGACGTCTGCTACTCCGACATCCAGCACCTCTGGATCGGGCGCGACATCGACCGGCACGTCTTCCCGTACGTCGACGGCAACATCAACGACAAGGGCATCCTCATCGGGGGCTCGGTCGAGTACCCGGTGCTCTCCGGCCTGCTCATCTGGGCGGGTGCGATCTTCGCGCACAACGACGCGGAGTACCTGCTCTACTCGTCGCTGCTGATGGCGCCGTTCGGCCTGCTCACGGGCTACCTGCTGGGCAAGCTGGCCCGCTGGCGCGCGTTGCTGTGGGCGATCGGGCCACCGCTGGTCCTCTACGCCTTCCACAACTGGGACCTGCCGGTCGTCCTGTGCTCGGTCGCCGCGGTCTTCGTGGTGCACCGCTGGAACCGGCCGCTCGTCGAGAGAGCCGTGGTCGCGTCCGTGCTGCTCGGGCTCGGGTTCGCGTTCAAGGTCTACCCGGCGGCCTTCGTGCTGCCGCTGATGCTCTTCGTCGCCACCGGCGGCTGGCGCGGCCAGGAGATGCCGGCCGGTAAGAAAACCGACGTGGCGGGCGCGGTCAAGGTCGGGCTCGCGTCGATCATCACGGTCGTGCTGGTCAACCTGCCGTTCGCGATCGCGGGCTACGACGGCTGGGCGGCGTCGTTCGAGTTCCAGTCGCTGCGCCGGGTCGACATCACGACGAACTCGGTCTGGTACTGGGGCCTGCGGCCGTTCATCGGCGACGACGCGATGCAGTCGCTGGTCGGCGTCATCTCGCCGATCACGATCCTGGTCTCGTTCGCGATCGCCGCCGGCTACGGCTGGATGCGGTTCCGGCGCGAGGGCAGCTATCCGTGGATCGCGGTGTCCGGCGCGATGCTGTGCGGCTTCATGCTGCTGCACAAGGTCCACTCGCCGCAGTACACGCTGTGGCTGGTGCCGTTCCTCGTGCTGCTGCGCGTGCGGCTGGTGTGGGCCTTCGCCTACTTCGTGGTCGACCTGGCCATGGGCGTCGGCATCTTCCGCTGGTTCTGGGCGATCGAGTTCGGTCAGCCGGCCGGGATCTACGACAGCTTCTCCGCGCAGGCCGTGATGATCGGCGTGTGGGGCCGGGCCGCGTTGCTCGTGGCGCTGTTCGTCGTGTTCCTCAAGGCCCGGGACGTCACCGAAGACGACCACGAAGACCTGAAGTTCATCCGCGGGGCTGTAGCAGCGAAGACCTGATTCGCCGCAGACTCCACTCGTGAGGGTGATCATCGTGCTGGCGTTGCTGCTGGCCTGCGGTGCCTCCGGGGTGCCCGTGCGCTCGGAGGTGATCCGCTGGCTGCCCGTGTGGCAGGCCGTGCCGACGCTCTCGGGCACCGTGCCGGACCAGAGCGTGCGCACGACGGTCGACCTCGCGGCGGGCGGCACCTCGGTCCGGGTGCGCCTGTCGAACCTGATGGGCATCAAGCCGGTGCGCGTCGAGCAGGTCACCGTCACCGCGAACGGCGTGACGCGGCAACTCACGTTCGGCAGGTCCAAGAGCGTCACGATCAGGGCCCGCGCCGAGGTCCACAGCGACGCCGTGCAGCTCGAGGTCACCAAGACGCTGGAGATCAGCACCTACGCCCCGGCCGGCACGCCCTGTCAGGCCCGCGCACATCGCACGATCACGTCCACGCGTGAGCAGATCTGCCTCGTCTCGGCCGTGGAGGTCGCGGGCTTCACCGCGCCGGGGGCGGTCGTGATGTTCGGCGACTCGATCACCGAGGGGTTCTACGAGAACACCTGGCCGTCGTTGGTGCGGAGCGACTACGCGGTCCTGAACGCGGGCATCAACGGCAACGGCGTGGTGCTGGGCAACGCGCCGATGATCACGCGTGTGAACCGGGACGTCCTGTTCAGCAAAGAGGTCCGCAAGGTCGTGCTGCTGGGCGGCATCAACGACATCCAGAGCGGTGTCAGCGCCGAGAACGTCATCGCCGGCATCCGCACCGTCCAGCTGCGATGCCGCAACGAGGGCGTGGAGTTCCACGTCGGCACCATCACGCCGTGGCGCGGCTGGTACACGTGGACCGAGGAGAAGGAACAGCAGCGCCAGAAGGTGAACGCGTGGATCCGCGCCACCTTCCGCGACGCCATCGACTTCGACGAGGCCGTGCGCGACCCCGCCGATCCGCTCAGACTGCGTCCGGAGTTCGACTCCGGTGATCACCTGCATCCGAATGGGAACGCATTCGGTGCGATGGCGCGCCTCGTGCGGGTGTGACGAGCTGCCGGTCCGGCGCGTCGGCCAGCACGCCCGCCAGCGGGTCGTCGCCCGCCTGCCGCACGAGGTCGCGCTCCGGGTGGTAGATCTCCTTGAGGATCATCACGCACAGCAGGACGACGGCGGCGTCACGCAGCACCACGGCGCCGAGGAACCAGTCGATCGGCAGGCCCTTGTGGTCGGTGCCGAGGTAGAAGTACATGCGCGGCACCCACACCAGCGCGTCGACCGTCATCCACGCCAACAACAACTTCCAGCGCGGCAACGCCAGCACGGCCAGCGGCACCAGCCACAGCGAGTACTGCGGGCTCCACACCTTGTTCGTCAGCAGGAACGCCGCCACGACCAGGAACCCGAGCTGCGCGAGCCGGGGCCTCGTCGGTGCCGAGAGCGCCACGTAGGCGATGCCGGCGCAGCATACGAGGAACAGCACCATGCTGACCGTGTTGAGGATCGTCGGCGGTTGTCCCTGCGCCAGGCCGGGGTCGAAGCCCTGCCACCCCGTCCACTGCACGAGCACGTTGTAGAGCGTGTCCGGGTCCGCGTTGCGTTCGGTGTTGAGGCGGAAGAACTCACGCCATCCCGTCTGCGAGGCCGGGTTCAGGGCGATCGGCGCGTTGACGAGCGCCCACGCGCCTATGGCCGCCGCCGTGGTGGTGAGGCCGACCTTGACCCTGTTGGACCGCCAGCACAACAACAGCAACGGCCCGAGCAGGAACAACGGGTAGAGCTTCGCCGCACCACCGAGCCCCAGCAACACCCCGGCGAGCACCGGCTTCTTCCGCGCCCACGCCAGCAGGCCGGCCGTCGCGAACGCCGTCGCGATCGTGTCGAAGTTGGTGAACGCGTGCACGACGACCAGCGGTGACACGGCCACGATCGCCGCGTCCCACGTCCTGCGCCGCGCGATCCGGGCGACCGAGAACACCGTCACCAGCCACGCCACCGCCAGCCAGAACGCCGTGACGTTGAAGAACACGATCACCGTCATCGGCAGCCCCGGCACGAGCGCCACGAGCCCCTGCGCCACGCGCGCGTTGAGCCACATGAACAGGCCGGTGACCACGGGGTACTCCATGTACCGGACGTGCTCGGTCGGCTTGCCCTCGTCGTCCTTCCACGACGTGATGTACGGGAAGGCACCGCGCTGGTCGAGCCGTTCCGCGGTGTAGAGCGGCACCGTGTCGGAGTAGCAGAGCGCGGTGAACTGCTTGCTGCCCCGCCAGTCGAGCTGCACGACGCCCTTGTCGTCCGTGTACTGCTGGATGCACGGGGACTTCTGCACCCATCCCAGCAGCAACGTGACCACGGCGAGCATCAGGACCACCCGCAGCGCCGTCCAGAAGTAGTTCCGGCCGACCTGCGCGTGCTCGCCGAGCGGACCGCCGAACGGTCTGCTCAGGCTGCGGGCGAGGGACTCGGTCCACGTCGGTGCGACGCGTTCTTCGCGGGTGAGCGAGTCGGTTTCCTCGGCGAGGTCCGTCTCGGAGGCCTCGGCGGGACGCTCGGCAGGGCTGCTGGGCACGGGGCGGATGTTACGGCCAAGACCGTTTCGCCGTGGTCAACATCCCAGGTACCGCACAAAGCGAAGGGGCCCGGTGCGTGTGCACCGGGCCCCTTCACGGGTCAGCCGTCTCCTGGAGCGCCGGCCCTGGGGCGGCCGCTGGTCGACGGATCGGGATCGTCGGACGGATCCGGGCAGTTGATGCCCGGGATGCAACCTGGGTTCGGCGGCTTCGTCTGCGACGGCTTGGTCGACTCCGAGGTCTGCGCGGGCGGGTTGTTGCTCGGCTGGTTGTTGTTGCTGCTGGGCGGAGCCGACGGCGGGTCGGACTTGCGCGGCGGGTTGAAGTTGCCCAGCGGGACCGGCTTCGGGAACGCTTCCTTCTGCGCGCCCGCGAGTGCCCCGTCCATGAACTTCTTCCACATCAGGCCGGGCAGACCGGAGCCGAAGACGGCCTTGCCGCCCTTGTCCCTGATGGCCACGTTGCCCTGGTCCTTGCCGACCCACACGGAGGCGGACAGCTGCGGCGTGTAGCCGACCATCCAGGCCTTCGAGTTCTGGTCGAGGCTGCCGGGGAGCTCGTGCGTACCGGTCTTGCCGGCGCACGGGCGGCCGCCGGCGCACGCGATCGCCCCTGACGGGATGTCCTTCAACGTCTCGGTGACGTTGTCGGCGATGTCGCGGCTCTTCGTCTCGACCGGGTCGAACGCCGGCACCGGCTGGTCGACGTGCTGGTAGAGGACGTCACCGGTGGGGCCCACGATCTTCGTGACGAAGAACGGAGCCCGGTACACGCCGCGAGCCGCGAACGTCGCGAAGGCCGAGGCCATGTCGAACGGCCGCACCTGGGCGTTGTCGGCACCGATCGAGATACCGGCGTTGGGCGGGCCGCCACCTTCGCCGACCAGGGTCTGCTTGTCCTGGCCGCCGACCCTCACGACCTTCGGGATGCCGGCCGCGTGCGCCGCGTCCGCCACGGCCTTGGGGCCGGTGTCGTTCGCCACCATGTCGTAGAACACGGTGTTGAGGGACTCCTTCATGGCCTGCTTGATCGGGCACTGCTTGCCGCACTGGCTGTTGCCGGCGTTGCGGATCTCGACGCCGGCGATCTTGCGCGGGGTGGCGTCGTAGGTGTCGCCGATGCCCTTGCCCATCTTCAGGGCGGCCACCAGGTCGAACGGCTTGAACGACGAGCCGGCCTCCTGGACCGTGCCCTTGGCGTAGTCGATGCCCTTGAGGCCGTCCTTGCCCGGGTAGTAGGCCCTGACGGCGCCGGACTGCGGCTCGATCGCGCTGAGCGAGGTGCGCAGCTCCGGGTCCTGGCCCGCCATCACCGAGTTCACGGCGTCGAGCGCGGCCTGCTGCATCTTCGGGTCGATCGTCGTGGTGACGGTGACGCCGACCTTCTGCGCCTTCTCCATCGTGAGGCCGACGAGCTCGCTGTCGATCTCGTTCTGGACCTGCTGGCTCACGCGGGCGAGCGGGCCTTCGAGGCTCGCGGGCTGCGTCTGCTCGAACGGCAGGGGCGCCGGGTACTGGCGGGCGTCGTAGTCGGCCTGGCTGACCCATCCCTTTTGAAGCATCTGCTTCATCACGAATTCCCAGCGCTTCTTCGCGTGCTCCTCGTCCTCGGACCAGGAGGGGATCTGGATCATGCCCGCGATGAAGGCGGCCTCGGAGGGAGTGAGGTCCTTCATCTGCTTGTTGTAGTAGACCTGCGCCGCGGCCTTCATGCCGTTCGCGCCACGACCGAAGTACACCGTGTTCATGTACGCGGTGAGGATCGTCGGGTGGTCCGACTCGTTGCTCATCTTGTAGGCCTTGACGAGCTCGGTGAACTTACGAGTCAGCGTCGCTTCCTCGTTGCCCGTCGCCTTCTTGATGTACTGCTGCGTCAGACCGGAACCACCCGAGCTGCCACCGGTCGCCTGGATCCAGACGGCCCGGGCGATGGCCTTGACGTCGAAGCCGGGGTTCTCGAAGAAGTCCGCGTCCTCCGCCGCCATGACGGCGTTCTTGACGGTGTCCGGGAGCTCGTCGTACGTGAGCAGCGTGCGGTTCTGACCGGGCGAGGTGATCTTGCCCATCTCGGTGTTGTCCGAGTAGAGCAGCGTGATCGTCTTGTCCTGGGCGTCCGCGATCTCGTTCGGGCGCGGCCAGTCGACGAGCGGGTACGCGACCGCGATGGCGATCACCGGGCCCAGGAGCATCAGGCCGATCGAGACGAACGCGGCGATCCGCACGCGCTTCCAGATCTTCTTCTTGCGCAGACGACGCTCCTCCTCTTCGGTGAGCTCCGGCTCGTCGTCGTAGTACTCGTCGTCGTCACCGTCGTGCACGCCGGCCATGAGGAACTCGTCGTCAGGCTCGCGGTGGGTGATGAGCTCGGGCTCGCGCTGCGTCGGCCGGTTGACCGGCGGCAGCTGCGTGGTGCGGTCCGCACCGGGGGTGCGCGGGGGCACGCCGGGACGGCCGGGGCCACCCTGCGGGCCACCGGGGCCGGCCGGTCCACCGGGGCGACGGGCGCCGGGAGGCGGGGCGATGGGCATGCCACCGGGAGGCGTCGGAGGACGGTTGCCCGGAGCACCGGGACCGCCCTGAGGCCCGCCGGGGCCGCTCATGGGGCCCTGCGGACGCCCTGGCCCGCCCTGCGGCCCGCCAGGCCCACCCTGCGGACCGCCTGGTCCGTTCGGGCGGCGTGGGGGCTGCTGCTGTGGGAAACCACCAGGTGGCGTGCCACCCTGAGGAGGGCGCGCGAAACCACCGGGCGGGGTACCCGGACGTGGCTGATTCGGGACATCGCGCCTCGCGCCGCCGCCGTCCGGGTCGTCCCCGGTCGGCCACTGCGGCTCGCCTCCGCGCTGCCGGTCATCATGCTGGTCGTTCACGTGAAAAGGCCTCCCAGACCGGCGTGCATCAGCACACGGTTCGGTGGTCGTACTTCATTCGGAGCAGTGTCACCTGTGGGTCATTCCGCTGCAGTCCTCCTGCGTGGCTTTTCCAGCCCACGCTTCCCCAGGACGTATGACTGCACCAGGTGGTTCCAACTGCACGTGCGACAAACTTCAACTAGGTACACGGAGAACTCGTCGAAGAGGTTCGCCATCTTCACCAGTTCTTCAGGCGTCCGCGCCGATCCGGCCGCGTGCTTGAGCTCGTCACCGTAGACCCACGACACGTGCGTCAGCGGTTCCTTGCGGCACACGGGACAGGGCACGTCGGTCGCCGTCCCGTGGAACTTCGCAGCTCGCAGCAGGTACGGGTTCGCGTCGCAGACCTCCATGGTACCCGTCCGACCGGCATAGACCTCCGCCAGCAGCGCACGCCGCTGCAGCGAGTAGTCCACCACCTGCCGTTGGGTCAACACGTGACCAGAGTACGTGCCGGGCGCTTTTCGACGATGGGCCGTTCAGGGCAGCGGGCCCCGACGCGGTATCACGGTGTGCCACATCCCACAGTTACGAGGAGCCATCGATGTATCGAGTCGATATAATCACCTCACCTATCGGTGCAGGTGCGAGGAGGTGACTCGTGTTCGAGTTCGCGCTGCTCGGCCTGCTGCACGAGGCGCCCATGCACGGCTACGAGCTGCGCAAGCGTTTGCATGACCTGCTCGGAGCGTTTCGCGCGTTCTCGTACGGATCGCTGTACCCAACACTTCGGCGACTCCAGCGGGCGGGCCTGATCGTGGAGGAGGGGCCGGAGGAATCGGCTCTTTCTTGGGGACGCCGGGCTCGCAAGGTTTACGAGCTGACTCCCGAGGGCAAGGAACGGTTCGCCGATCTCCTGGCCAACGCGGGTCCGCAGACCTGGGACGACGACTCGTTCGGAGTCCACCTGGCGTTCTTCTCGCGCACGCCGGCCGACATCAGGATGCGCATCCTGGAGGGCCGCCGGCGGTGTGTCGAAGAACGCAGGGAGGGGCTTCGCGAGCGGCTCACGCGCACGGGTGAGCAGATCGACCGCTACACCCGCGAGCTGCACAGCCAAGGTCTGGAAAGCACGGAGCGCGAGGTGCGGTGGCTCAACGAGCTCATCGCGCACGAGAAGTCCGAGCAGGACGAGTAGCGATTCACTGTTGATCAAGGAGGACTCGGCAATGGGCGAAAACCGCCGCACCGTTCGAGTGGCCATCGTCGGGGTTGGCAACTGCGCGGCGTCGCTGGTGCAGGGCGTCCACTACTACCGGGACGCCGACCCGAGCACCCGCGTGCCCGGTCTCATGCACGTGCAGTTCGGTGACTACCACGTGCGCGATGTCGAGTTCGTCGCCGCGTTCGACGTGGACGCGAAGAAGGTCGGGGTCGACCTCTCGGAGGCCATCGGGGCCAGCGAGAACAACACGATCAAGATCGCGGACGTGCCGCCGCTCGGCGTCGTCGTGCAGCGCGGGCACACCCTCGACGGTCTCGGGAAGTTCTACCGCGAGACGATCGAGGAGTCCGACTCCGAGCCCGTCGACGTCGTCGCGGCGTTGCGCGAGGCCGAGGTCGACGTGCTGGTCTCGTACCTGCCCGTGGGTTCCGAGGACGCGGACCGCTTCTACGCCCAGTGCGCCATCGACGCCGGTGTCGGCTTCGTCAACGCCCTGCCGGTCTTCATCGCGTCGGACCCGGAGTGGGCGGAGAAGTTCCGCGCGGCCGGCGTCCCGATCGTCGGTGACGACATCAAGTCCCAGGTCGGCGCCACCATCACGCACCGCGTGCTGGCGAAGCTGTTCGAGGACCGCGGCGTCCAGCTCGACCGCACCATGCAGCTGAACGTGGGCGGCAACATGGACTTCCTGAACATGAAGGAACTGGAGCGACTGGAGTCCAAGAAGGTCTCCAAGACCCAGGCCGTCACGTCCCAGGTGGACCGCGACATGGGCAAGCGCAACGTCCACATCGGGCCGTCGGACTACGTGGCGTGGCTCGACGACCGCAAGTGGGCCTACGTGCGCCTGGAAGGCCGCGCCTTCGGCGACGTGCCGCTGAGCCTCGAGTACAAGCTGGAGGTCTGGGACTCCCCGAACTCCGCGGGCATCATCATCGACGCCGTTCGCGCGGCGAAGATCGCCCTCGACCGGGGCATCGGCGGCCCGATCCTCTCGGCGTCGTCGTACTTCATGAAGTCCCCGCCGGTGCAGTACTCGGACTCCGAGGCGCACGAGGCCGTCGAGAAGTTCATTCGCGGCGAAGCCTGACCTGTCGGGCCGCCCTCTTCACGAGGGCGGCCCTTCACTTTCAGCGCTTCGAGAGCCGCAGCTTCTGCCAGCTGCCGTCCGCGGTCCACCCGCCGTCGACGGGCAGCGCGACACCGTTGATGTACCGCGCGTTGTCGCTCGCCAGGAACCGCACGGCCTGCGCGATGTCATCGGGCGCGGCGAACCGGTTCATCGGCACGTGGTCCGTGATGTCCTCGTCGACGTAGTACCCGCCGGCCTGCGACTCGACGTCCATCTCGGTCTTGACCCAGCCGGGACACACGGCGTTGACCCTGATCCCCCGCCCGCCCCACTCGACGGCGAGCGTGCGCGTCAACCCGATCAGCCCGTGCTTCGTCGTGTTGTACGCGGCCCGGTCCGCCACGCCCTGCAACCCGGCGACACTCGCGATGTTGACGACGCTGCCGGAACCCTGGTCGAGCATGATCCTGCCCAGCGCCTGCGTCAGCAGGAACGGCCCGGTCAGGTTGACCGCCATGATCCGTTCCCACTGCTCCAGGCTCGTGTCCTCGAACGGCACGATGCCGGCGATCCCGGCGTTGTTGACCAGCACGTCGACCCGTTGATGGGTGCTCATGACGTGATCCGTCAGGCGCTGGACGTCCGCGGCGCTCGCGACGTTGCCGACGATCCCGTCCTCGCTCTCCTGCAGGTCGAAGCCGACGACGGCGAACCCGTCCTCGCGCAGCACGTCGGCGATCCGCAGCCCCATGCCCTGCGCCGTGCCCGTGACCACGGCAACTCGTTGCGTCATGCCCGCCACGCTAGCCGTGCCTCCACTAGGTTCGGCCGGTGCGCACTCTGCTCGTCGCCCTCCCCGGCCTGGTCCTCGCCGGCATCGGCCTGACCCACCCCCACCACCTGGACGCGTCGACCGCGCAGTGGTGGCGGGACATGCACGTAATCCTGGCGGTGATCTTCCCGCTTCTCGGTGCGGCGCAATGGTTTCTGCTCGACGACACCCCCAAGTACGTCCGCTACCCGGGCCGGGTACTCGCGTTCGGTTTCGTCGTCTTCTACGGTGCGCTGGACGCGTTGGCGGGCATCGGCGGCGGGGCGATGACGCTGGCGAACGGCGGTCGCACCAGCGCCGACGAGCCGTTGTTCAAGATCGGCAACCAGCTCGGAACCGTTGGCGCGTGGTGCTTCCTGGCTGCCAGCGTCGCGATCGTGGCGTGCGCATTGCTCAAGTACAGGCTCAAAGCCCTGCCCGGAGCCGTCTTCCTGCTGTTGGGCAGCTACCTGTTCCTCAGCAGCCACATCTACTGGCCGAAGGGCGTCATCGCCTGCGCCTGCATCGCCGCAGGCATGGCCGCGATCAGTTACGCCAGCGCGTCCGGCAGGCCGGTGATCGAGGACAGCACCCGCACCTGAGCCAGCACGTCCTCGGCGGGCGGGAAGTGCGGGTTCGGCACGGCGAGCACGGTCATGCCCGCTGCCAGAGCGGCCTTCAGGCCGTTCGTCGAGTCCTCGACGGCGTAACAAGAAGCCGCAGGAACGCCGAGTCGCGAAGCCGCCAGCAGGTACACGTCCGGTGACGGCTTGCCCGCGGCGCACTCCTCCGACGACACGGCGACGGGCACGGGTAGCCCGGTCACGTCCAGGAACACCTTGATCAGCACCGCTGGCGCGGACGACGCGATGGCCACCGGGAAGCGAGACGAGACGAGACGCATCGTCTCGGCAGCGCCCGGGATCAGCGGCAGGTGCGCGGCGTAGGCCTTCTCCATCTCGGCGATCACGCCGGCGGACGCCTCGGCGGGCGTCAGCTGAACACCCACGTCCGACACCAGGTACGCGCCCCACTCCGGCGTCGACATCCCCTGCATCGCGCGGGTCGCCTCAGCCGTCCACACGCCGCCGTGAGCAGCGGCGAACGACTGGCGCACCTCGTCCCACACCTGTTCCGAGTCGATCAGCACGCCGTCGAGGTCGAAGATCACCGCATCCACGCCCTGAACCGTACCTTGTGACGCACTGTACTTCGCCATGCTAAGTAAAATCGGTTAGGATGGCGAAGTGAATTTCAAGGCTCAGCCCAAGCAGGTGTGGATCACGGCGTTCGCCGCCGTGATCGCATTCATGGGGATCGGGCTCGTGGACCCGATCCTGCTGTCCATCGCAGAGGGTCTGCACGCAACACCGTCGCAGGTCACCCTCCTGTTCTCGTCCTACCTCGGCGTCCAGGTCGTGGCGATGCTCTTCACGGGTGCCGCGACGGCGCGGTTCGGGGCCAAGCGCACGCTCGTCGGCGGGCTCGCGCTGATCGTCGTCGCGACGCTGTTGTGCTCGGCGGCGGGGAGCATCGGCCAGCTCGTGGGGTTGCGGGCCGTGTGGGGGCTCGGCAACGCGTTCTTCATCGCCACCGCGCTCAGCGTCATCGTCGGTGCGGCCAGCGGCGGGCAGAAGGCCGCGATCCTGCTCTACGAGGCGGCGCTCGGTCTCGGTCTGAGCGTGGGGCCGTTGCTCGGGGCACTGCTCGGCAGCTTCTCGTGGCGCGGGCCGTTCCTCGGCACCGCGATCCTCATGGCGGCCGCCCTGATCCTTTGTGCAACGTTCCTGGCGAAGGACTCGCACCTCGAACGTCCGAGGATCAGCCTGCTCGACCCGTTGAAGGCCCTGCGGAACCCGGTCCTGCTGCGCACCTCGATCGGAGCGGCGCTCTACACGGCCGCGTTCTTCACAGTTCTCGCCTGGTCCCCGTTCGTCCTGCGGTGGGGTGCCGTCGAGATCGGACTGATCTTCTTCGGCTGGGGTGTGTGCGTCGCCGTGTCGAGCGTCTTCCTCGCGCCACGGCTCGCGGACCGCGTCGGCGAGAAGGCCGCGATCATCGGGTCGGTGCTGGCGTTCGCCGTGCTCATGCTCCTGATGGCGGTGCCCAGCAAGCCGTTGCTGGTGGTCGCGGTGATCGTGAGTGGCCTGGTCAGCGGGCTGCTCAACACGCTGTTCACCGGCACCGCGATGAGCGTCAGCGACGCGCCGCGGCCGGTCGCCAGTGCCGGGTACAACTTCCTGCGCTGGCTCGGCGGTGCTCTGGCCGCGACGTTCGTCAGCCACCTGGCCCAGCCGTTCGTCGTCGCCGCGGTCCTCTGCGTCGTCGCCGCCGGACTGCTGGCGCTCAACCGGACGGACACAAGGGACGTTCCGTCCGAAGCTGTCCTCGCGGGTGAACAACTTGTGGGTTAACAAAGCATGAACGGAAGCCTACGGTCGGTCCTGGTTCCCGCACCGACCGTAGGAGGCCACCACCATGATCCCTCTGCCACTCGTCAACCACCGCGTCGGCAGAGCGGCGGTGACATGCGAGTACCGCTGCGGGGACGCGTGCTTCCACGAGGTCCCGAACACCTCGGACAACCCCTATTTCGGGGATCTGGTCAGCCGCCGCACCGCGCTCAAGGCCGGTGCGGTCGTCGCGGCCGCCGCCACCATCGCCACGCCGGCGGCAGCCGCGGCCGCCGCCGAACCCCAGCAGTCCCAGGGCCGCCCACCCAGGGGACTCGACTTCAAGCCCGTCACGATCAACACCAAGGACGAGGTCGTCGTCCCCGAGGGCTACGAGCAGGGGATCGTGATCCGCTGGGGCGACCCGCTCTTCCCGGGCGTCCCCGAGTTCGACTTCGACGACCAGACCGCCGCGAAGCAGGAGAAGCAGTTCGGCTTCAACTGCGACTTCGCCGCGATCCTGCCGCTGGACCCGTTGGAACTGACCGGGATCATGGTCACGAACCACGAGTACACCAGCGAGCCGTTCATGTTCCGCGGCTACGACGCCGCGAACCCCACCGAGGAACAGGTGAAGATCGCCTGGGCGGCGCACGGCCTCTCGGTCTTCATGATCAAGCGCTCGCTGTTCTCCGGCCACTACAAGGCGAAGTTCAGCAAGTACAACCGCCGCATCACCCTGCACACGCCGTTCGAGGTGCGAGGTCCGGCAGCGGGCAGCGACCTGCTGAAGACCTCCGCGGACCCGACGGGCAAGAGGGTCCTGGGCACGATCAACAACTGCGCCGGCGGCGTCACGCCGTGGGGCACGATCCTGTCCGGCGAGGAGAACTTCAACCAGTACTTCGGCAACGCCGCCGGCCGCAACGACCCGAGGCTCACGAGGTACGGCGTCACCGGCACGGCGACCACCCGCAAGTGGGAGCGCTTCGACAAGCGCTGGGACCTCGCGCAGGAACCCAACGAGGTCAACAGGTTCGGCTGGGTCATCGAGCTCGACCCGAACGACCCGGACTCCACGCCGATCAAGCACACGCACCTCGGCCGGTTCAAGCACGAGACCGCGAACATCCGGATCGCCGACGACGGCCGCGTGGTCGCGTACTCCGGTGACGACGAGCGGTTCGAGTACATCTACAAGTTCATCTCGAACGGCAAGATGAAGCGCGGCAACAGCAAGGCCGCGCGCCGCCACAACATGACGCTGCTCGACGACGGCACGCTGTACGTGGGCCGGTTCACCGGCGACAGCCCCGCGTCGGAGATCGACGGCACCGGAAAGCTGCCCAGCGACGGGAAGTTCGACGGCGGCGGCGAGTGGATTCCGCTGGCGTCGGGCAAGAAGTCCTTCGTGCCGGGCATGACGGCCGAAGAGGTCTACGTCTTCACGCGCATCGCGGCGGACAAGGTCGGCGCGACGAAGATGGACCGCCCCGAGGACATCGAGTGCCACCCGCGCACCGGAACGATCTACTGCGCGCTCAGCAACAACGTCGAACGCGGCGTCACGGCGGGCAAGGAAGGCCCGACCGAGCCGAACCCGCGCATCAACAACCGGCACGGGCAGGTGCTGGAGATCGTCGAACGCCGCGGCGACGCGCTCGCGCTGACGTTCAACTGGGGCCTGTTCCTGGTCTGCGGCTTCCCGGAGGACCCGAACACCTACTTCGGCGGTTACGACAAGTCACAGGTCAGCCCGATCTCCAGTCCGGACAACGTGGCGTTCGACCGGCACGGCAACCTGTGGATCTCCACGGACGCGGACGGCAAGCTCGACGGGCTGAACGACGGCCTCTACGGCGTGCCGCTGGAAGGGCCGGAACGCGGTCATCTCAAGCTGTTCCTCACGGTGCCGCGCGGCGGCGAGACGTGCGGCCCGGTGATCGGCGAGCGGGTGATCACGGTGTGCGTCCAGCACCCCGGCGAGGTGGACGGCGCGAACGCCGACAAGCCCGTCTCGAACTGGCCGGACCGGGGCACCTCGCGGCCGCGTCCGTCGGTCGTCGCGGTGTGGCGCAAGGGCCGTCGTCAGCTGGGTGAGATCGGCTGATCACCCTGCGTGCTGTGATCGTTCGGGAGTAGTACGTGTTCGCCTGCCGTTCACCTCGTGGACGGCAGGCGATCTCGTTGGGCTCTTAGGTTCGGCCAGTTCCCACACTGACCGATCTCGGAGGCCTGCGTGTCCTCACCCACCGATCGGGGCCGTCGTCTGCTGCCCCTGCTCACGGCCAGCCACCCGCTCGGGCGTCAGGCCGTCACCTGCGAGTTCCGCTGCGGCAACGCCTGTGCCCACGAGGCGCCCAACACGACGCAGAACGCGTACTTCGGTGACGTCGTCAAGGAGGTCGTGAGCCGCCGCGGCATGCTCAAGGCCGGTGCGGTCGTCGCGGCCGCCGGCGCAGGCGCGCTCGCGTTCTCCGGTGCGGCCGCCGCCGCTCCTGCCCACGCCGCGGCCGAGGCCCTCGGCCGCGGCGGCAACAACGGCAACGACGGTCTGAACTTCGAGCCGGTGCAGCCCAACACCCTCGACCAGATCAGCGTGCCCAAGGGTTTTCAGCAGGACGTCGTCATCCGCTGGGGTGACGGGGTTCTGGACGACGCGCCGAAGTTCGACTTCGACGACCAGACGCCGGAGGCGCAGGCCAAGCAGTTCGGCTTCAACAACGACTTCTGCGGTCTGGTCCCGGTTCCCGGCTACCACGACAGCTGGCTCATGGTGAGCAACCACGAGTACACGACAGAGTCGTTCATGTTCAAGGACTGGGCGCCGGACAAGATCACCGAGCGCCACGTCAAGATCGCGTGGGCCGCGCACGGCCTGTCGGTCGTGATGGTCGACCGCGATCCCCGCACGGGCAAGCTCTTCGTCTGCCCGGACGACAAGAAGAAGTACAACCGCCGGATCACGGTCACCTCGTCGTTCGAGGTGCGCGGTCCCGCGGCCGGGTCGAAGTTCCTCAAGACCTCCGCCGACCCGTCCGGCAAGAAGGTCCTGGGCACGCTGAACAACTGCGCCGGTGGCGTCACGCCGTGGGGCACGATCCTGTCCGGCGAGGAGAACTTCAACCAGTACTTCGCCAACGCGAGCCAGGTCACCGACGCGGACACGAAGGCCAAGCTCGCCCGCTACGGCATGAGCGGCGGCGCGACGGTGCGCCAGTGGGAGAAGTTCGACAAGCGCTTCGACCTGGCCCAGGAGCCCAACGAGGCCAACCGCTTCGGCTGGATCGTCGAGATCGACCCGCTCGACCCCAGGTCGACGCCGGTCAAGCACACCGCGCTCGGCCGCTTCAAGCACGAGGGCGCGAACGTCATCGTCGCCAAGGACGGCCGCGTGGTCGCGTACATGGGCGACGACGAGCGCTTCGACTACATGTACAAGTTCGTCACGGACGAGCGCATGCAGAAGGGCGACTCGAAGCGCGCCCGCGAGCACAACAAGAAGCTGCTGGACAAGGGCACGCTCTACGTCGCCAAGTTCACCGGCGACAGCCCGGCCGCCGAGATCGTCGGCGACGGCACGCTGCCCAAGGACGGCGAGTTCGACGGCTCCGGCGAGTGGATCGCCTTGGCGCACAACGACAAGTCGTTCGTGCCGGGCTTCACCGCCGAAGAGGTCTACGTCTTCACGCGCCTGGCCGCGGACAAGATGGGCGCCACGAAGATGGACCGCCCGGAGGACGTCGAGCCCTCGACGCACAACCGCCGGATCTACGCCGCGCTGACCAACAACACCGACCGCGGCAAGGCGGGCAAGGAAGGCCCGACCGAGATCAACCCGCGCAACGGCAACAAGCACGGCCACGTGCTGGAGATCGAGGAGCGCCGCAGCGACAACACGGCGCTGACGTTCTCCTGGAAGCTGCTGCTGGTCTGCGGTGACCCGAAGGACCCCGGCACGTACTTCGGAGGCTTCGACAAGTCACAGGTCAGCCCGATCTCGTGTCCGGACAACGTCGCGTTCGACACGCACGGCAACCTGTGGATCTCCACGGACGGCAACGCACTGGCGTCCAACGACGGCCTCTTCGCGGTGCCCGTCTCCGGCAAGCGCCGCGGCCAGGTGAAGCAGTTCCTCACGGTGCCCCTGGGTGCGGAGACCTGCGGCCCGGTCATCACCGAGGACTTCGTGCTGGTGTCCGTGCAGCACCCCGGCGAGATCGACGGCGCCTCGGCCAACAACCCGCTGTCGCACTGGCCGGACGGTGGCACCTCGCAGCCGCGTCCGTCCGTCGCGGTGGTGTGGCGCAAGGACCGTCGCAAGATCTGCGACTGATCCGGTGAACCGGTGCGGCCACCCGTCACGTCACGGGTGGCCGCACCACCGGCTGAGACGGTACTGAACCGGTCCGCAAACCCGCCCGTACGACCTGAGGTGATGAAACGTGCTGGCATCGTCCTGGTCTCATCAACTCTTCTCGGCATCCTCGTGGGAGGTGCCGGCTCCACCGCCGCGCCGACCCCGGAAGCCATGAACGGAGCTGACGCGAGGGTCGCACCCGCTGTTCAGGTCCCGTCCGGGAACAAGCTCGTCGCGAAGCTCTACGCCAAGGGCGTGCAGACCTACACCTGCACGGCCGGAGCGTGGAAGGGCCTGGAGCCCGCCGCAACACTGGCGGACCGGCTCGGCAGGGCGGTCGGACTGCACTCGCGCGGTCCGGTCTGGGTCTCCACCGTCGACGGCAGCGCGGTCGAGGCCGCCCCAGTCGAGGGCGCCCGCAACGAGGTTCCCGGAGCCGTTCCGGAACTTCTGCTCAAGGCCAAGTCCACCAGGGGCGAAGGAACGTTCGCCGGCGTCAGCTACGTGCAGCGCCTCGCCACCAAGGGCGGCGTCGCACCGGCGGGCGGCTGCACCGAGGGCGCGCAGACGTCCGTGCGTTACGAGGCGCTCTACACCTTCTCCGTCCCCGCCCTCTGAACGAGCGCGACCACCGCTGCCGTGATCATCGTGATGCCGACGACCCAGAGGCCGGTCTTCTGGGTCCCGGTGACGTCACGCAGCCAGCCGGTCACGTAGGGCGCCGCGAAACCGCTCAGGTTGCCCAGTGAGTTGATCAACGCGATTCCACCTGCCGCCGCCGCGCCGCCCAGGAAGCTCGTGGGAAGCGCCCAGAACGTGGGCAGCGCGGCGCAGACACCGATGGCGCAGACCGAGACCGCCACCATCGCCGCGATGGGGTTGTCCAGGTAGAGCGCCACGGGGATCGCCGCTCCGCCGAGCAACATGGGCGCGGCGACGTGCCACTTCCGTTCCCCGGTGCGGTCGCCGTGCCTGGCCCACAGGACCATGGCGACCGCGCCGAGGACGTACGGGATCGCGTTGATCAGCCCGCGCTCGACGATCCCGGCTCCCGGCGCGAGGCCCTTGATGATCGTCGGCAGGAAGAACCCCAGCGTGTACAGCCCGTAGACGATCCCGAAGTACACGAAGCTCAACGCCAGGACTCGCGGGTGCGTGAGCGCTTTCTTGAGCGGCCAGTGCTCCTCGGCGGGCTCCTCCGGAGCGTTGTCGGGCTTGTCCGGCAGCCAGAACCACGTCACGAACGCCAGCGCGATCGCCGGCAACCCCTCGATCAGGAACATCGTGCGCCAGTCCGTCCACTGGATCAGCAACGCGCTGAACGTGGATCCGAGCGCCGTCGAGATCGGCACCGCCACCATGAACAGCGCGACGATCCGCGCCCGGTCCTTCTGCGGGTAGAAGTACGTCAGGTACAGGATGATCCCGGGGAAGAACCCGGCCTCGGCCACGCCGAGCAGGAAACGCAGCACGACCAGCACGGTCCCGTTGGGCACGAACGCCATGGCCGTGGCGACGATCCCCCAGCTGACCATGATCCGCGCGATCCACTTGCGCGCGCCGAACCGGTGCAGCGCCAGGTTGCTCGGCACCTCGAGCAGCAGGTAGCCGATGAAGAACACCCCGGACGCGAACCCGAACACCGTCGCCGAGAGCTGGAGCTCCTCCGACATGCCGTTCGGCCCGGCGAACCCGATGTTGACCCGGTCCAGGTAGTTGATGAAGTAGAGCAGGCACAGGTACGGCAGGATCAACTTCCTGGGCACTATGGTCCCCCCATGAGTGATCGTCCGGTCGCCCTCGTCACCGGGGCATCCAGCGGAATCGGCTCGGCCATCGCCAGAAGTCTGGCCTCGACCCACGACCTGCTGCTAGGCGGCCGCGACGAGACGTCGCTGTCCCTGCTGGCCGCCGAGCTCCCCGGCGCGCAGGCCTGGCCGTTCGACCTCACGAACGCCGCCAGCGCCGACCTGTCCGCCGTCTCACGCCTCGACGTGGTCGTCCACAGCGCCGGCATCGCCCTGCTCGGCCCGCTGGCCGAGGCCACCCAGGACGACTGGCGCCGCACGTTCGACGTGAACGTCTTCGCGGTGGCCGAACTGACCAACCTCGTCCTGCCGCAACTGCGCGCCGCCTCCGGCCACGTCGTGCTGATCAACTCCGGCGCCGGCCTGAACGCCAACCCGGGCTGGGGCGTCTACGCGGCCTCGAAGTTCGCCCTGCGCGCGTACGCCGACGCCCTGCGCGGCGACGAGCCGACGTTGCGCGTGACCACGGTCTACCCCGGCCGCACCGCCACGCCGATGCAGGAGGACGTGCGGCGCCACGAGGGTGGCGAGTACGACCCGTCGAAGTACATCGACCCGGCCTCGGTGGGGCGGGCGGTGGCGTCGGCCGTGCTGGCGACGCCCGACGCCCACATCACCGAGATCAACGTGCGGTCCCGCCCCCACTAGTTGTCCACAGGGTTGTCAACAGCCTGTGGCTAGAGGTTGACGCTGCGCAGTCGCCGTGCCACCGCGGCGACTCCGGCCTGCGCCTCGTGCCGGTCCACCCGAGTGGACTCCCCACCGGCGACGACGTGGTCACCGGCGACCCACACGTCGGTGACCCGGCGCGACCCGGACCCCCAGACCAGGTTCGCCAGCAGCTGCTCGTCCGGCGCGTCCAGCCCGGTGGCGAACGCGGGGTCGTCAGCGGCGACGTGCACGACGTCGCCCCAGCGACCTGCCTCCAGCGCACCGATGTCGTCGCGGCTCAAAGCGTCGGCCCCGCCCCGAGTGGCCATCAGCAACGCCTGCGCGGCCCCGAGGACGGTCGCGTCCATCTTGGAGACGCGGGCGAGCAGACCGGCCAGCCGTGCTTCCTCCAGCAGGTCCAGGTCGTCGTTGGACGCGGGGCCGTCGGTGCCCAGCCCGACCGCCACGCCCGCGGCCAGCATCTCGGGCACCCGCGCGATCCCCGAAGCGAGCTTCGTGTTGGAGCCGGGGCAGTGCGCGACGCCGACGCCGTACGCGGCGTACAGGGCGATGTCGTCGTCGGACAGGTGAACGGAATGCGCGGACAGCACCCGTCCGCCCAGCACGTCCGAAGCCTTCATCAGGGCCGGCACGGACCCGAACTCGGCGCGGGCGGCCTCGTCCTCGAACGGCGACTCGGCCACGTGCACCATGAACAGCGCGCCGCGGGCCCGTGCCTCGACCGCGATCGCGGTCAGCTGCGCGGCCGACAGCGTGTAGGCGGAGTGCGGCCCGTAGGCCAGCTCGACCCGCTCACCAGGCCCGAACCGCAGGCCGTCGGCGTCGATCCACGCGGAGATCTCGTCGGTCTGCGACTTCCAGTCCATGCCCGGCACGTCGAGGATCGCCCCGCCGAACACCACCCGTGACCCGGCGGCCAGGACGGCGTCCGTCAGCTCGCGGCCGTGGAAGTACATCTCGGCGGAGGTGGTGACGCCGTGCCGCAGCATCTCGACGGCGCCGAGCAGCATGCCGGTGCCGATGTCGGCAGGGGTCATCTGGGCCTCGTTCGGCCACATCTGCTCCTGCAGCCACCGCAGCAGCGGCAGGTCCGAGCCCAGGCCGCGCAGCACCGTCATCGGGCTGTGCGCGTGGGTGTTCACGAGGCCGGGCATCAGGATCCCCGACAGCGAGCGGACCTCGCCGTCGAAGGCGGGGGCATCGGAGAGGGCGCCCACGTAGGTGATCCGGCCGTCGACGACGTCCACGACCGCGTCGCGCAACACGGCGCAGGACGGGTCGCAGGGCAGGACCACCGGGGCGTGCAGACGCAATGACATGGGAAGAATCCTGCCACTGTGATGCCGGTCACAAGCATGCATACATCCGAACGCGATGGGCATCCTCGCTCTGTCGGGCGCGGGCCGACCCCCAGGGTCCGCCCCGGCCTAAAACTTCTCCCCAACCAAGGGGCCCGTCACGCGTGATGCGACGGGCCCTTTGTGCATCCATGAGCAACCACGGGTAGGACAGGGGCGTCTCAAGATCATGTCGAAGAAGCCGTGCACGTCCAGTGGACAGTTCCGCCGCGCACAGAAGCCCGCCACCCCCAAGCCGCCGACTCGTCGCTGAGTTGGCATGATCACACTCCACGACCGGGCGTGATCATGCGGAGGCATTCAGTGGCCGACATCGACCCTCAGAACGACGACCAGCAGAGCGATGTCGAGATGACTCAGGAGTTCGAAGTCATCCGCGACGACATGTGAGCCAGCGGCGCTAGCTGATCGGCAGATCGGCGCGGACCGTCCACCCAGTCGGTTCGCGTCGGCCTGCGGAGAAGGTGCCGCCCAGCAACTCCGCGCGCTCGCGCATGCCGACGAGTCCGTAGCCTCCAGATCCGCCCACGGGCACACCCGACGCCACGCCGTCGTCGGCCACGTTCAGGTGCAGCACACCGTCACTTGAGGACAGTGAGACGTCCACAGAGGACACCGCTGCCGCGTGCTTCTGGGTGTTGGTCAACGATTCCTGCACCAACCGCAGCACCGACCGTGCCAACTCCTGCGGCACCGCGTCCTGCAGGTCGAACGAGAGCCGCACCGGGAGCCCGGACTCCACCGCCAGCGACCGCACGTCGTCCACGAGGGACGAGGACGCGGCCGGCGTGGAGGACTCGCCGTCCCGCAACGTCCCGACCAGCCGCCGCATCGCGGTCAGCGCCTCGTGGCCGGACGCCTCGATGGTCGGCAGCACCTGCTCGGCTGCGGCGCGGTTGATCTGGCCGGCCTGCGCGTGCACGACGATCGCGGTCACGTAGTGCGCCACCACGTCGTGCAGTTCGCGGGCGAGCGCCAGCCGTTCGGAGTTCTGGGCCGCCGCAACGGAAGCAGCCAGCTGAGACGTGCGTTCGTTGTCACGGGCCCGGAAGTACAGGCCGGTGCCCACCGCGATCACGAACATGAGGACCGCGCCGAACAGGTAGCTCCCCGGGTCGGGTTCGTAGGTCCGGTAGTCCCGCGGCGCCACGACCGGATAGCTGATGACCTCCGCGGCCACCATCGCCGCGAGGACGACCGCGGTGCCCGACACCGCGTACCAGCGCGGTGCCTCGCGCACGACGATCGCGATGGTCGCCATCGCCGCGCCCGTCACGGAGATCGACGCACCGCTGATGAAGAAGTGCGGCTGCATGGACAGGTCCAAGAACCGCAGGTAGACGGCGGTGAAGACGATCGCCGCGGCGAGGGCCAGGGTCGCGTCGAAGGGACGCCGGGGCGCCAGCACGGCGATCGCGCAGATCACCGCGACACCGGGGGCCTGCCACCAGGGGTTCGTGTAGTCGGCGGTGAACAGCTCCAAGCCCGAGATGAAGGCCAGTGAGAGCGCCAGCGGCCACTGGCGTTTGGCGAGCAACCGCCAGTTCAGTTCCTTGCTCTCCACCCGACACACGGTAAAGCCGGAAGGCTGATCCCGCGTCCGACCGGGGTCTACCTACGGGTCAGCCATAAGGCTGACTGGGCGACCTGCGGAAATACCCTCACGGCGGATGCCGGATCACGCCCCGGTCACGGACTCTGGAGGAGCGGAAGTCGGGGAAACGGAGGACGCCATGTTGTCAGTTGTGTTCACTTGGGCCGCCGCGGTGGTCGGCCTGTTGGTCCTGGCGCTGATGGCTCTCTCAGGCGTGATGATCGACTCGAAGCACTAGGGTCTCCCGGCGGCCGGCGTGTGACGGGGAAGTCAGACGCTGGTCAGGGAGTGTTGCTGGCGGAGCAGCTCCGCCAGCCTGCTCGTCGGTTGTGGACGGGTCTCGTCCAACGCGGCCGTGAAGCGCGCCGGAGAACCGTTCCGTGCGCGTGCCGCGGCTGCGGTGTCCAACCGGAACGCGGGCCGCGCGGCGGAAGGCCGTTGACGGGAACGCAGCCACGCGAGGCGGTGCAACGCTTCCGCGTGGTGGTCGGTGATGGTGACAGCCGCCTTGTCGAACGAGTGCAGCACTGCAGCGTTCAGGTGAACGGTCGCGAGGTCCCGCCACAGCGTGCGTTCGGACGAGGTGTCCAAACCCAACGCATCGGCAACCTCACGCGCCACACCGTAAGCACCTTCATCAGCCAGTGACCGCGTGCCGATCTCGGCGCCGACGAACCACGAGTTGAACGGCGCGGCGGGGTAGTGCACGCCGCCGATCGAGAGCCGCATGTTCGAGATGACCGGAACCGCGTGCCAGCGCAGGCCCATCTCACCGAACCACGGCAGAGTCGGGTGCTCCAAAGGAACTTCGTGCACGATCTCGGACGGCAGCGTGAACAGCCGCGGGCCCTCGTGTTGCGTCTCCACCACCAACGGCAGCAGGTCGAACCGTGAGCGACGCACCGGCGGACGCCAGCCCATGCCCTGCATGGTCTCGGTGAACTGGGTGTACCGGCGGTCCCCCATCCCGTCGGCGTACCCGGCGTACCGGATCAGCTGCTCGTTCCAGATCACCGGCCCGGGCGAACCGGGCGCGTCCGGCGCGAAAACCGTTACCAGCGGCCGGATCTCGCCGCCGTTGGTCGCCAGCCGCAGGTGCTCGACGCACTCGCCGGCGACGGCGGCGGCGTTGCGGTAGCCGCGCAGATCGCGGACTTTCAGGCGGCGCCAAGGCACACCCGAGGTGCACCAGCCTGAATCTCGCAACGCGATCCGCGCGCCGTAGGCGAGTTCGTTGGTGGTGTGGCGGTAGGTTCCGGTCTCGGTGATCTCGGCGCGCACCTGGGCGATGCGGGCGGACAGCGAGCCTGCGTCGGAGTGCGCCGCGTGGAACATGCGGACGAACTCCTCCGCGACGGGGAGGACGTCGGGGGTCACGGAGCGAGACGCTAAGCCCGGAACAGCCTCACGCGTCACTGCCACTCGGGGCATTTCGGGTGATCAACACTGGCCACTCCAACGAGTGAACGCGAGACCCAGGGTGCTCACTCGATCGGCTTGAGACCTCGATCAGGTGAGGTCGTTCCGCCGGAACATCAGGTCGTGCGAGACGCGATCCTCGTTCACCGCACGCTGTTCGAACTTGGTGACGGGCCGCCAGTCCGGCCGCGGCGCCCAGCCGTCGTACGCGTTGGTCAGCAGCCGCTCGCCGGAACAGACCTCCAGCATCTGCTCCGCGTACTGCTCCCAATCCGTCGCCAGGTGCAGCACGCCACCGGGCTCCAGCCGCGACGCCACCAGTGCCACGAACTCCGGCTGCACGAGCCGGCGCTTGTGGTGCTTCTTCTTCGGCCACGGGTCCGGGAAGAAGATCCGCACGCCGTGCAACGACGCGGGCGCGATGTGGTCGGTCAGCAGGTCGACGGCGTCACCGCGCAGCACGCGCAGGTTGTCGAGCCCACCGAGGTGCTCGGCGCGCAGCAGCAGCTGGGCGAGTCCCGGCTTGTAGACCTCGGCGGCGACGTAGTTGAGCTCGGGCGCGGCGGCCACGAGCTGCGAGGTGGTCTCGCCCATGCCGGAACCGATCTCCAGCAGCACGGGCGCGGAACGGCCGAACCACGAGTCGAAGTCCAGGGGCCCCTCGGGCAACGACTTGACGTCGTTGCCCATCTTCTCCCAGTACGTGTCCCAGGCACGTTCCTGTCCCACGGTCATGCGCTCGCCGCGCTGGACGAAGCTGACGATGGAACGGGGGAACTCAGGCCTGGTCACGACGGGACATTCTAAGTCCTGTCCTGTAGGTCCGTTCGACTAGCGCGGACGAGGCCTGCAGGACAGGGCCTAGGCAATGAGTTCTATGTCCTCGATCTGAGCACGCAGGTCAGCAACGGTGAAGTCGATGGCCTGGGGCAGACCGGCCCCGCGATGGGCGGGAACCAGGTGCACGAACCCGCGGTGCGAGTCGGTGAACTGCACGGTTGTCGGGGTGGCAGGCCCGTAGACACCGCTCTCGGACGGCACGTACTCCCAGTACCCGACTTCACCCAGGTCGACCCAGGGAACGAACACCCAGCCGGGACGTGAGGAGAGCAGTTCGCTCACCGCGTCCTCGACGGCGTGGCCTTCGGCACGGGAACGCAGGCGCCCCCGGTCCAGCGCGCGCAGCCACCACGGCGCGGGCGCGTCCTCGACGTCCCGCACCGAGCGGTACATCGTCAGGACTTCACTCTCGGAGGCGCGGTTCACCCACGAATGGCGCGCGTCTGCAGGGGTGAGGGCGATTTCGGAAGGGTTGGGAGCTTCGAGCGCGCTGTTCCACTCGAGGCCGAGCATTGCTTCCACACGGACCACTGGCCACCTCCGCAGCGGGGATAACCCCATTGAACGTGAACTCAAACGCCGGTGATGTCCAGAATGCGGCTTTTCACGGCTTGTTAACAGCACCCTTACGCAACGTGTGACGCCAGGCACGTTGCGGTGTGAGGTGGAAACACGATGTAGCTGACGTGCACCTGGTCTCCGCGCTCGCCGTCGCGCTGCCGTTGCTGCTCGCCGCGCAGACGATCGAGGAGCAGGAGTGGCACCTCGACGCGCTCGACGTCTACTCGGCGCAGGCCCAGGCCCGCGGGGACGGCGTGATCGTCGCGGTGATCGACTCGGGCGTCGACGCCCAGCACCCCGACCTCGCCGGACAGGTCCTGCCCGGAACGGGCTTCGGCCGCTCCAAGGGCACCGACGGCACGACCGACGCTGACGGCCACGGCACCGGGATGGCCGGGATCATCGCCGCGACCGGCAAGAACGGCGGGGCGCTCGGCATCGCGCCCGGCGCCAAGATCCTGCCGATCGCCAGTGCCGACGAGAAGGAGCAGTTCGGGCTCGACGTCGTCGCCGAGAGCATCAGGTGGGCCGCCGACCACGGCGCCAAGGTCGTCAACATGTCGCTGGGCTTCTCCAGTTCGATGACGCCGACGCTGGTCAAGGCCGTGAACTACGCGATCGAGAAGGACGTCGTCCTCGTCGCCGCCACCGGCAACGACGGCAAGGAGGTCTCCGCTCCCGCCAACATCAACGGCGTGATCGCGGTCGCGGGCACGAACGAGGAGGGCAAGCCCTGGGCGTCGTCCAACGTCGGCGCGGACACCGTGCTCGCGGCTCCGGCGGCGGGCATCGTGACCATCGCGCCGCAGAGCGTCTACGCCAGTGGTTACGCCGAGATGGACGGCACGAGCGCGGCGTCGGCGATCGTGTCCGGCGTCGCCGCGCTGGTCCGCGCGAAGCACCCGGACATGGCGGCGAAGGACGTCGTCAACGTGCTGGTCAAGACCGCGACCGACCTGGCGGAGCCCGGCCGTGACGCGGCCACCGGGTTCGGCATGGTCAACCCGATGGGCGCGCTCACCGCGCAACTCCCGCCGGTGCAACGCAACCCGCTGCTGCCGCCGTTGCCCTCGACCACGCAACCGACTCCGGCGCTCACGGCCCAGCGTCCCCAGCAGCCGGTCGACGTGGAGGACCGGCTGCCGTTCGTCGCCGCCGTCGCGGGCGGCACCGCCGTGATGACCGGGCTGCTGATCGCGTTGCCCGCCATCAGGTCGCGGCGCCCCAAGCCCGTCAGTGCGCGTGATACTCCACCGACTCCTTGGTGAGCTGCATGAAGGCCTCCTCCAGCGAACCGCGCTGAGGGCTGAGCTCGTGCAGCACGATCTGGTTCTCCGCCGCGAGCTCACCGATCTGCTGTGCCGGGATCCCGTGCACCACCAGGCTTCCGCTCACCGAGTCGTCGGTCACCGTCGCGTGCGCCGCGAGGATCTCGCGCAGCTTCGCGGCGTGCGGCGACCGCACCCGGACGGTGTCCTGGGTGGCGTCGGCGATGAACTGCTCGGTGGAGGTCTGCGCGATCAGCTGACCCTTGCCGATGACGATGAGGTCCTGGGCGGTCTGCGCCATCTCGGACAGCAGGTGGCTCGACACGAACACCGTGCGGCCCTCGCTCGCGAGCCGGTGCATGAACTGCCGGATCCAGAGGATGCCCTCGGGGTCGAGACCGTTGACCGGCTCGTCGAACAGCAGCACCTCGGGGTCGCCGAGCAGCGCGCCCGCGATGCCGAGCCGCTGCGCCATGCCGAGCGAGAACCCGCCGGCGTTCTTGTGCGCGACCTCGGTGAGGCCGACGACCTCCAGCACCTCGTTCACCCGGCTGACCGGGATCTTGTTCGAGACGGCGAGCCACTTGAGGTGTGAGCGCGCGGAGCGGTTGGGGTGCACCCACTTCGCGTCGAGCAGCGCGCCGACCTTGCGCAACGGCTGCTTGAGCTGGGCGTAGTGCTTCCCGTCGATCCTGACGTCGCCGCCGGTGGGGGTGTCGAGGCCGAGGATCATCCGCATGGTCGTGGACTTGCCGGCGCCGTTCGGGCCGAGGAACCCCGTGACGCGGCCGGGCTGGACGGTGAACGACAGGTCGTCGACGGCCTTCGTCCTGCCGTAGTGCTTCTGCAAGCGCACTGCTTCGATCATGACCTCTCCCGGTTTTCTCGACAGAACTGACAGGGACCTGGGTCATCCCCCGACGGATGACCCAGGTCCCTCTCCCCCTCATTCGGAACAGGTCACGCGTCCCGCCGCTTCGCGACGACCAGTGCGACCACCAGCATGGCGATGGCGATGCCGGCGAAGTAGGCCAGCGATCCCCACTGGCTCAGCTTGAAGTCGATGCCCGCCCCGCCCTGCTCCGGGCTGTCCGCGCCCATGGTGAGGAAGTGGGTGGCGTTCGTGAACGGCAGCCAGGCCTGGATCTTGATGCCGACCTTGGGGATGAACCCGATCAGGCCTTCCGCGGCCATCTGCCACACGAGCAGGATCGAGACCGCACCGGCCGTCTGGCGGACCAGGATGCCCACGGCCACCGCGATGATCGCGCCGATGGCGTAGACGATGCCGACGCCGGCGACGTGCCGCCACTCGGCGGCCGTGTTGATGGAGAGGTCGGAGTTCGACGAGAGCAGCTTGGCGATGCCCACCGAACCGAAAGCGATGATCTCGCCGAGCACACCGGCGATGAACGCGACCACGACGGTCTTCGCGACGAGCGCCGAGGTGCGGTTCGGCACCGCGAGGAACGTCGAGCGGATGGTGCCGAAGCGGTACTCGGTGGTGACCGCGATCGCCGCCATCACCAGCACGACCGCGATGGCGAGCTGGGCGCTGCCGATCTGGGTCAGGCCGAGTGACACCTGCTCCTCGCTGGCCGCCGCGATGATCGCGGTGAGTCCCACGCCCAGCACGATGGCGAGCGCGCTGCACCAGTAGGGCGACCGGGTCGAGAAGAGCTTGATTCTCTCAACTGCCAACAGGGTCATCAGACTCACTTCCCGATCTCTGCGTGGTACTCGACAGCATCGCCGGTCAGCTGCATGAACGCCTCTTCGAGCGAACCGCGCTGGGGGCTCAGCTCGTGCAGGACGACACCGTTGGCAGCGGCGATGTCACCGATCTGGTCACTGGTCGCACCCGATACGGACAACGCGCCGTCCGCACCGTCACGAACGGTGAAGCCCTTGTCGACCATCAACGGGCCGAGCTTGGAGAGCTGAGGGCTGCGCACGAGGACCGTGTTGCCCGTCGCGCTGTCGATGAACTCCTGCGTGGTGCTCTGCGTGATCAGCTTCCCCCGGCCGATCACGATGAGCTCGCTGGCCGTCACGGCCATCTCCGACAGCAGGTGGCTCGAGACCAGGACCGTGCGGCCCTCGGCGGCGAGGTTCTGCATGAACGTGCGGATCCAGAGGATGCCCTCCGGGTCGAGACCGTTGACCGGCTCGTCGAACAGCAACACCTTCGGGTCGCCGAGCAGTGCCGCGGCGATCCCCAGCCGCTGCGACATGCCGAGCGAGAACCCGCCGGCGTTCTTGCCCGCGACCTGCGTGAGACCGACGGCCTCCAGCACCGCGTCCACGCGGCTGTTCGGCAGGTTGTTGGACTTGGCGAGCCAGCGCAGGTGAGCGCGGGCGGAGCGGTTCGGGTGAACCCACTTGGCGTCGAGCAGCGCACCCACGGTCTGCAGTGGACGGTGCAACTCGGTGTAGGGCTTTCCGTCGATCAGCACGCGGCCTGCCGTCGGACGGTCGAGCCCCAGGACCATGCGCATGGTGGTCGACTTGCCGGCGCCGTTCGGACCGAGGAATCCGGTCACCCGTCCAGGGTGGACGGTGAACGACAGGTCGTCGACCGCGACCGTCCTGCCGTATCTCTTGGTGAGGCCGATTGCCTCGATCATTGGCTGTCCCCTCTCGGTGATGGGACTACCTTGTCGCTCCGAGGGGTCATCACACATCGGCCTGCGGTCTGCGCGTGCGTCAACTTCCGTCGTCCGGTGGCGCTACCTCCGTCGTAGTTGAATGAGCCACATGGGATACACGGAAGCCCCGGACGGCTGGTGGCGCGAGTTCGTCCTGGCCAAACCCGCCCGCACCGCCAAGCTCGCGGTCACCCGCAAGGACGGCTCGCCGCACGTCGCCCCGGTCTGGGTCGACCTCGACGGCCCGGACGTCGTCTTCCTGACCGCCCGCGACACGGTCAAGGGCAAGTCGATCCTGCGCGACGGCCGCGTGGCCCTGTGCTTCGACGACGAGCAGCCGCCGTTCAGCTTCGTCACCATCACCGGCCAGGCAGTGGTCGACGAGGACCCGGACCAGCTCAAGTACTGGGCGGGCCGCACCGCCGCGCGCTACATGGGCGCCGACCGCGCCGACGAGTACGCCGAGCGCAACGGCGTGCCCGGCGAGATGGTCGTACGGGTGAAGGTCGACAAGGTCGTCGCCATGAAGAACGTGTCGGACTGAATTCTGTTGCCGTCCTGGCACCGGCTCGGCGACGCTGAACCGGTGCCAGGACAGAAGAAGCGCAAGAACCGCGAGGCGGAGGCGAACCGTCGCCTCGCCACGCGCACCGCGCCGGGCACGGGGCGATGGGTCGTGCACTTCGAGACGCGGGACCACGCGGAGTACCGCGAGTACGTGCGCCGCCTGCGCGCCGCGCCGGAGCAGGCCGGCCTGACGCGGGCCGACCTGGAGGTGGCCAGGCTGGATGCGCTGTGCGGCCGTGAGAACCACCCCACCACGTACCAGCTGAGCGTGTTCGTCCCGAACCCCTAGGCGGTGTCTAGCCGGGGAAGAAGCGGTTCAGCACCTGGGCGGCGCCGTCCTCCAGCACGGTCGGCGCCACCTCGTCCGCCATCGCCTGCACGTGCGCCGGCGCCTGCCCCATCGCGACCCCGAGCCCTGCCCACTTCAGCATCTCGACGTCGTTGGACCCGTCCCCGATCGCGAGCGCGTCCGAAGCGCTGATGCCCAGCTGCGCGACGAGCTCGTCGAGAGCCGAGCCCTTCGAGACGTCCGGCGGCACCGCGGTCAGCCAAGCCTCGGTGTGGTCCACGGACCACTCGATGCCGGGCAGTTCCAGCTCGCGGACGGCGAACGCCAGCTCGGCCGGCGTGTGGTCCAGCCAGCGCATGACCAGCCGCGAGGTCGGCACCGCCATCTCCTCGAACGTCACCTGTGTCGTCGTACCCCACAGATCACCGGGCAGGAACTCGCCCAGCGACAGGTTGCCGACGCCGATCTGCTCGACCGCGAACACGGCGCCGGGCAGCAGCGCCCGCAACGTCTTGATGGTCGGCCCGGGGTCGAACGTCACGCGCTTGGTCACCTCGCCCAGCGCCGGGTCCCACCACACCGCGCCGTTCGAGCACACCCCGTAGGAGACCGGCAGTTGTGGGGCCACCGCACGGATGCCGACGAGGCTGCGGCCGGTGCAGAGCACGACGACGGCGCCGTGTTCGGTGGCGCGGGTGATGGCCGCTTTCACGGCGGGCGCTATGTGGTTCGAGCCGACAGCGGTCAGGGTTCCGTCGATGTCGAGCGCCACCAGTTTCGGTCTCCAGGTCACGTGACGCCACCCTATGCGAAGGTTAGTGAATTGTGGTTCACTAATGGTGTGGCACGACCCCGCACCATCACCGACGAACGGATCCTGAACGCCGTCGCGGCCGTGATCGACCGGCGCGGACCGGAGTTCACCGTCGCGGACGTGGCGGCGGAGGCCGGGGTGTCGGTCGGGGCGGTGGCGAAGCGGTTCGGGTCCAAGAGTGGGCTGCTGCAGGCACTCACGAAGGCCGGCACCGAGGAGGTCGCCCGCAGGATGCGCGCGGCCGGCACCGTCCGCGAGGCGCTGCTGACGTGGTTCGACCGGCTCGCCGACCCGGTGGTCGCGACGAACAACCTGGCGCAGCTCGGGGTCGACCTGATCGATCCGGAACTGCGCGCATTGCTGGCCCGGCACTACGCGGTGCTGGAAGAAGAGCTGGAAGTCCTCTGCGCGGCCGAGGGGTTGCCGCCCAACGCGGCCCGCGTCCTCGCCGCGCTCGTCTACGGGATCTCGATGGACTGGTCGGTGCGACCGCGCGGCGACCTGCTGGCACGCACGGCCGAGGACGTCGATCTGGTGCTGGAAGGGATGCGTTGATGGCTACCTGGGCGGAGTTCGCGGCCGAACAGCCCGACATGGCCGTGTTCGTGCAGGCCAGGTTCGCCGCGGACCGGCACGCGTTGATCGCGACGCTGCGCAAGGACGGCTCGCCGCGGATCAGCGGTGTGGAACCGGACTTCGCCCGCGGTGAGCTGTGGGCGGGCATGATGTTCGATTCGTTGAAGTCAAAGGACTTGCGGCGTGATCCGAGGTTCGCGTTGCACTGCATGAGTACGACCGCGTCGGTGGCGGAGGCGGGGGACGCCAAGATCAGCGGCACCGCCGAGTTCTGGATGGACAAGGCGGACTACCTCAAGGACCTGTTCGATCGCACGGGATGGAATCCCAGCGAGCTCGACCTGTTCAGGTTCAACGTCACCGAGGTCGTGCAGATCACCACCGAGGGCGACGAGATGGTCGTCCTCTCCTGGCACGAGGGAAGGGGAACTCGCCGTGTCGGCAAGAAGTAATCCCGATCTGAGCGGGAAGGTCGCGGTCGTCACCGGCGCCACGCGCGGTGCGGGACGGGCGATCGCCGTGGAGCTGGGGGCGGCGGGGGCGACGGTGTTCGTCGCCGGCCGCACCACGCGGACGCAGCAGTCCGAGGTCGGGCGGTCGGAGACGATCGAGGAGACCGCCGAACTCGTGGACGCCGCGGGCGGCAGGGGGATCGCGGTCCGCTGCGACCTCACGAATCCGTCCGACGTGGACGCTCTGGCCGCGAAGATCGACAAGCTCGACATCTTCATCGACAACGCGTGGGGCGGCGAGAACCTCGTCGAGTGGGGCAAGTTCTGGGAACACGACCTCGACAAGCAGCTGCGGATGTGGCGCAACGGTGTCGAGACGCACCTAGTGGCGTTGCACAAGCTCATGCCGATCCTGATCAGGTCCGACGACGGGCTCGTGGTCGAGGTGACCGACGGCGAGGACGGCGAGGCGTACTTCGTGAACCTGCCGTACGACGCGGTGAAGAGCTCGGTGCGCCGATTCGGTGAGGTGCTGGCGAAGGACCTCGAGAATCACCCGAACGTGACGGCGGTCGCGGCCACGCCGGGGTTCCTGCGCTCCGAGCAGATGCTGGAGGGCTTCGGCGTCACCGAGGCGAACTGGCGTGACGCGATCGAGAAGGTGCCGGACTACGCGTTGTCCGAGACGCCGCACTACCTCGGCCGCGGCCTCGCGCACCTCGCGGCGGACGAGGACCGCAAGCGGTTCGCCGGGCAGTGCCTCTCGTCGTGGAAGCTCAAGCGCGAGTACGGGTTCACCGACCTCGACGGCTCACAGCCCGACTGGGGCCGCTGGTACGACGAGGTCGTGAAGCCGCGGATGGCGGGCGCGACCATCGAAGCCGACCCGGAGAAGTACCGCTAGTGCGGTGACCACGAACCTTCACGGGGTCTTCCGGTGCTCAGCAGGGCGCCTCGCGGCACCGTCCCCGCGCCCCTGTACGTCCAGTACTCGGGACGCGGGGACGGCACCGCGATGCACCCGTCTGAACAGCGAAATACCCGGTAAAGGTTCGTGGCCACCGCACTAGGCGTCACCGGGACGGACGAGACCGGTCTCGTAGGCCAGCACCACGGCCTGCACCCGGTCTCGCAGTTCCAGCTTCGCCAGGATCCTGCCGACGTGCGTCTTCACCGTCGCCTCGGACAGGAACAGCTTGCGGGCGAGCTCGGTGTTCGACAGGCCCTTCGCGATCAGCACGAGCACCTCGCGCTCGCGTTCGGTCAGCACGTCGAGCACCGAGGCGTCCCGGAGCTCACCGCCGCCGTCGCCGAGGAACCGGCCCAGCAGCCGCTTGGTCACCGAGGGCGAGACCACCGCGTCGCCGGAGGCCACCGCGCGCAGCGCCGACACCAGGTCGGACGGCGGGGTGTCCTTCAGCAGGAACCCGCTGGCGCCGTTGCGCAACGCCGACAGCGCGTACTCGTCCATGTCGAAGGTGGTCATGACCAGCACCTTCGCGGAGTTGGCCTCCGCGATGCGCTTGGTCGCCTCCACGCCGTCCATCACGGGCATGCGGACGTCCATCAGGACGACGTCGGGCCGCAGCTTCTCCGCCATCTGCACGGCGTCGAGGCCGTCTGCCGCCTCGCCGATCACGTCGATGTCTTCCTGCGCGCCCAGCACCATGCGAAAGCCCATCCGCATGAGTTCCTGGTCGTCCACCAGCAGTACCCGAATCACTCGATCACCCTATGCGGCTAGCGGGAACGTCGCGCGCACGCGCCAGCCCCCACCGGGGTTGGGACCCGCCTCGAACTCCCCACCCAGCACCGCTGCCCTTTCCCTCATGCCGATCAGTCCGTTGCCGCCGGAGACCTTGACCACGTCGTGAGGTGTGCCGAACCCGTCGTCGGTCACTTCCAGCCGCAGTTCCTCCGGCGAGCGCGCCAGGCGGACCAAGGCGGTGGTCCCTGCTCCGGCGTGCTTGATGGTGTTCGTCAGTGCTTCCTGCACTATCCGGTAGACGCTCAGGCCGACGCCCACGGGCAGGTCGTCCACGTCGCCGTTGATCTCCAGGCGCACCGGCACGCCGGCGGCCCTGGTGTTCTCGGCGAGTTCGACCACACCCCGCGCGTCGGGCTGCGGCGCCCACTGCGTCTCGGACTCCTCGCTGCGGAGTACCCCGAGCAGGCGGCGCATCTCGGTCAGCGCGAGGCGGCCGGTGTCGGCGATCGTGCGGACCGCGTTCTCGGCCACTTCCGGCTGCGACCTGATCGTGTACGCGGCGCCGTCGGCGTGGACGATCATCACGCTCACCGCGTGGGCGACGACGTCGTGCAGTTCGCGGGCGATCCGGGAACGCTCCTCGCCCACGGCGATCTTGGCCTGCTGGTCGCGTTCGGTCTCGAGCAGCACCAGGCGTTGCTCCATCTCCCGCTGGTAGGCGCGGCGCGCCCCGATGAACTCGCCCATCGCCCAGCTGAACCCGAAGATCACGAAGATCAGGAACACCAGGAACACGGCCTGGAGCTCACCGACCTGGAAGATCGCCCAGAGCAGCGTGCCCGCGAGCAACCAGCCCAGGTAGATCAACGCCGTCTTGCGGTTCGTGTTCGCGACGAGCGTGTACAGCGCGATGGCCAGCGCGAAGTCGGACATGCGGACCGGGATGCCGTTGATGCCGCCGTGCGAGAAGAGCTGCAGGAACGCGCCCGCGAGGATCAGGTAGCTCGTGCCGAGCGGGTGGTGCCGGCGAAACGGCAGCGGCCCGAGCATCAGCAACGTCACCGCGAGATAGGCGGAGAACGACACTCCCTGGTCGACCACTGTGGCCGCGATGCCCATGTCGAAGATCAGCAGAATCCCGGCGATCAGGGAGTCCCCGAAGGCCGGATGTGACTTCATCCACAGGCTGAACCGCCGCACTGCACAAGGTTAGGTGCGGACCGAACCTCCGCGCGTCGCGCCACGGGCTGACGCTGCGTACGACTTCAGTGTGAGTTATTGTGTCGAGAGGTTGATACAAAGTTCGGGGGTTCGCCATGTACGACGTCCTGTGGGCCGCTGGCGTCGGGTTGTTCCTGCTGGTCGCTCTGTGGCCTACGCAGTCGACCGGCAGGCGCCTGCTCAAGAGCTGGAAGGTGTCCGACCCGGCACCGGCGCAGGTCGACGACGCCATCCGGTACCTGAAGCGGCGGCGCCTGCTCTACCCGTGGCTCTTCGTCGGGATGTCGTTCGTGCCGTTCGCTAGCGGCCGCGGTGTCGGGTCGTTCGCGGCGGTCGTGCTCGGGGGCACGTTGCTCGCGGAGCTGATCGCGTTGTCACTGCCCCGCGAAGGTCGGCAGCGAGTGGCCACGCTCACGCCGCGCGGCCTGTTCGACATCGGCTCGCAGTACGTGCTGATCGCGTACGCGGCGATCGTGCTGTTCGGGCTGGGCTGGCTGCTCGTGCGGCTCGAGATCGCGCAACTGCCCGTGTTCGTCGTGTCCGTCGCCGCGGTCGCGGTGGTCATGTGGGCGGCGGTCGCGCGCCCGGCGGACGGTGACGAGGAGGTCGACCGGGCGCTGCGCACTCGCAGCGTGCACGTGTCGGCGGGGATCGGGGCGGCGATGGTCGGCGCGCTCGTCGGCGGCCCGTTCCTGTTCGCCGGCGTCGTCGCGTGGGTCCTGATGGCCAACACGAACGTCGTGTCCAAGAAGATCGTCTTGTGACCGCACCCAGAATCGTCGTCGACGTCGAGAACGGTGTCGCACCTTGGCGCCAGGTCCGGGACCAGCTCGTCCGGTTGATCAACGGTGGTGTGCTGCCGGTCGGGTCCCGGCTGCCGACGATCCGGCAGCTCGCCGCGGACCTCGGCCTCGCCGCCGGCACGGTCGCGCGGGCCTACCGGGAACTGGAGACCGGCGGGGTGCTCACGACAGGACGAAGGCAGGGCACCGTCGTGGCTGCCCTGCCTTCGCATTCACCGGATCCGCTCTCCGCCGCCGCGGCGGAGTTCGTCGCCATCGCTCGGTCACTCGGCGCCAGTGAGGGGGAGGCACTGAACGCCGTGCGAGCCCATTACTTGGGTGAGTAAGGCGACTCGATCTTGGGTGCGGATCGCGGTTCGTTGATGTGGGCCTGACGTTCTTGCCGCTCTTCGTAGATGCGGTGCTCTTCGGCCATCTCGTCCGCGAGCTGCTGCTGCACCTGACGATCCCGAATCCTCGCCAGGATCGCCATGGTGGCGCCGTGAGCCAGTGCCAGCAGCAACAGCACGATGCCCAGCTTCACGACCACGTTCTTCACTGCGTCACCGGTGTCGACGTCGATGATCGACACCAGTGCAAGAAGGCCGAGCACGACGAGGTGGAACAGCACGGTCGTCAGCTTCATCATGCTGCCGGCCTGCTCTTCGTCGTACGCGGCGCGTTTGAGGTATCCCTTGCCACCGCGGTAGATCAGCTGGCCGTCGACCACGACCAGGACGATCCCCAGCACTAGGAACGTCACGTAGCTGTCACCCATGCGCTGTGGCTACCCGTGCACGCACGCGCACAAACCGTGGCACGATCAGTGCCCGTGACGGCGTTGCAGGGACAACAACTGGCCGGTCCGCTGTGCGCGGCGGTGGCCAACCTGTGCGTTGCCCTCCAGCCCCAGGTGTCGCCGCGGACCGCCGCCGGTTTCCAGGAGGTGCTGCGCCGGTTGCACGCGCCGTTGCAGGTCGCGGTGGCCGGTCGGATCAAGTCCGGCAAGTCGACTCTGGTGAACGCGTTGATCGGACGCCGGGTCGCGCCCACCGACATCGGCGAGTGCACACGGCTCGTCACGCGCTATCAGTACGGCACGGTCGACCGCATCGAAGTCGTGTTGCGGGACGGCAGGCGGCAGGTGCTGCCGTTTGACGCGAACGGCATGATCCCCGCTTCTCTCGGTTTGGAAGGCGTTTCGCACATCGAGGCGTACCTGACGAACGCCGTGCTGCGCGACATCACCGTCATCGACACACCGGGGCTCGGTTCGCTGGACGCGGCGTCGGTCGCGCGCACCGAGGAACTGCTGGATCCGGTGTCGCGCAACGCGGTCGCCGGTGCCGAGGCCGTGCTCTACGTCGTGACGCAGGGCGTGCGGGCGGACGACCACTCGACGCTGGCCGCGTTCACCGCCGCGACCGCCTCCCGCGATGCAGGCCCGGTCAACGCCATCGCCGCGTTGAACAAGGTCGACGCCGTCGCGCCGGAAACCGTCGAGGGCGCGGACGGTGACCTCTGGCGCGCCGCGCAGATCCTCGCGGCGAAGCAGGCCGAACTGCTCAGGCCGCGGGTCGCCGACGTGCTGCCGGTGATCAGCCTGCTCGCCGAGTCCGCGGAGACCGGGGAGTTCACGTCGGCCGACGCGGAGGCGCTGAGGGCGCTGGCGGCCCTCGACGCGGACACCCGCACGATGATGCTGATGTCCGGAGACCTCTTCACGTCGTGGGAGTGCGACG
The DNA here is from genome assembly GCF_024648825.1 of Lentzea californiensis. Classification (GTDB taxonomy): domain Bacteria; phylum Actinomycetota; class Actinomycetes; order Mycobacteriales; family Pseudonocardiaceae; genus Lentzea; species Lentzea californiensis. Next base: position 861,939 of record NZ_JANBBE010000001.1, on the reverse strand, counting down.
TCGCGGCCGGTGTGCGCTCCCGGTTGCTGGAGAAGCTCGACCTCTACGGCATCGGCCAGGCACTCCTGGCACTGGACGCCGAGCCCGCGCTGCCCGCAGGGGCGTTGCGGCGGGTGCTGTTCGACGCGTCCGGGTTCGCCGCGGTCCGAGGCCGGCTGGACGCGGTCTTCCGGGCGCGGGCCGACGGCATCAAGGCCGCGGCGGCGCTGGCATCGGTCACGTCGCTGGCCTCCGGCGATCCCGGTGAACGGCAGCGCGTGCACGACGCGATCGAGGTGCTGCTGGCCCGTCCGGAGGCACATCAGCTGCGGCTGCTGGAGGCGTTGACGCTCGTCTCGTCCGGCGCGGTCGCGCTGGCCCCGGACCTGACGGAGGAGGTTCTGCGTGTCGGGAGCACCCCGGACGTGGCCGCACAGCTGGGCCTGCCGGGCAGACCAGGCGCGGAGCTGGTCGCGTTCGCGCTGGAACGGGCCGGGTGGTGGCGTTCGTTCGCCTCCTTCGGCGCGACTCCGGCGCAGGCTCGGGTGGCGCACGTCGTCCACAGGGCGTATTTCCTCATCTGGCAACAACTACGTGCTGGGGGGCACCGATGAGCGTGAACGGAACCGAACACCCCGATCTGGCGTCGGACGACGGTGTGGAGACCATTGCCGACGAGCTGCTCGACCAGGCGCTGGCCGAGCGCCGCGCGCTGGTCCAGCTGTGCCTGTACGCACTGGACCGCGCCAGTGCGGGCGTGGTCGCACGCATCGAGGAAGGCCTGTCGTCCATAGGCGTCGTGGCGCTGCGGGTGGACGGTGAGCGGTTCGACCCGTCGCAGCACGAGGCCGGTGGCGCCGTGCCGACCGACGACCTGTCGTTGCAGGGCCTGGTCGCCGAGACCGAGGTGCCCGGCTTCTGCGACCGAGGCCGTCTCCTGCGGGCTCCGATCGTGACGGTCTACACGTCCCGATGAGCAACCTTTCGCAGACAGTCCGGCAGACCCGCGAACGCCTCACCGCTCTCGTGCGCGAGCTCGACCCGTCGATGGCCGACTGGGTGACTCGCCGCGCGGCGCCCGAGGTGTCGACGGTCGTGATCGTCGGCGAGACGAACCGCGGCAAGTCGTCGCTGGTCAACGCCCTGCTGTCGGCTCCGGGTCTCTCGCCGGTCGACGCGGACGTGGCCACCTCCACCTACCTCGTCTTCCAGCACGGCCCGTCCTGGGCGGCCCGAGCCTGCTATCCCGGCCTGCTCGCGCCCGTCAGCTTCCCGCTGCCCGCGCTGATCAACTGGGTGTCCGCCGCCCACGACCTGCCGGAGGGCGAGCTACCGCCGCGCTACGTCGAGGTCGACGCCCCGATCCCGCTGCTGGAACGGATGTCCGTCGTGGACACCCCCGGCGTCGGCGGCCTGGAGTCGGTACACGGCGAACTGGCGCTGGAGGCCGTCACGTCGGCCACCGCCCTGATCTTCGTCGTGGACGCCTCGTCGCCGTTCACCCGCGGTGAGCTGGACTTCCTCAAGCGCGTCGGCGACCGCGTCGAGACCGTCGTCTTCGCCCTGACCAAGACCGACCAGTACCGGGGCTGGCGCCAGGTCCTCGACGCCGACAAGGCGTTGCTGGCCGAGCACGCCCCGCGTTTCGCCGACGCCACCTTCTATCCGGTGTCGTCGCGCATGTTCGGCATGGCCGCCCAGGCCCCGAACCCGGACGCGGCCTCCATGCTCCGCGAACGCTCCGGCATCTCCGCTCTGCAGACCGCCCTGCAGGAACTCGTCGCGGGCCGCGCCGGCATGCTCGCCGAGGCCAACGCCCTGCGCGCGTTGTCGACTGTGCTGGCCGAGTTGGAAATCCGCCTCGAACACGAGAAGCGCGCTCTGTCCGTGGGCGAGGACGAGGCTGTTGTTCTCCGTGCCCGCCGTGAAGAGCTGCAGACCGAACGCCGTTCCTCGACCCGCGGCTGGCAGGTCCGGTTGCGCGGTGAGGTTCAGCGGGCCCGCATCGAGAACTCCCACGAGATCTCCCGCCAGATGCGTGACCTGCAGACCTGGTACCGCCAGGCCATCGACTCGGCCGACCGCACCAGCCTGACCGCGTTGCCGCAGCAGGTGGACACCGCCCTGCAGGTCGTCTCCGGCCGGATCTCCACAGCTCTGTCCGTGCGCCTCTCGCAGGTCACCGACGCCGTGCTGGCCGCGTTGTTCAGCGCGGAGGAACTGACCCTGATCCGCGGCCAGTTCGCCCGCGGCGAGCAACCCCCGGTCGTGTTGCGCCCCAAGGAGAAGCGCCCGCCGACGGCCGAGGACAAACTGCTGGTGTTCATGGGCGTCTCCGGCGGCCTGGGCGCGGGCAAGCTCGCCGTCATGCCGCTGGCGGGCCTCGGCATCGCCGTGCTGAACCCGATCGTCCTGCCCGTCACCATCGCCCTGGGCCTCGGCGCGGGCTGGTGGATGGCCCGCACCCGCACCCACACGGCCGAAAAGCAGCACGTCAAGCAGTGGCTCTCGGACGCCATCGCCGACGCGCGCTCCACAGTGGACCAACTGGCCGCCGAGCAGCTGATCGAGGCCGAGCAGGCCCTGTCGCTCGCGTTGGACGAGGCACTGGCCAAGCGCATCGAGGCCATCGAGGCCGAACTGCGCGAGGTCGACCGCGCGTTGCGGATGGAGGCCGGCGAACGCGGCCGCGAGCTGCAGGCCGTGACCCGGCAGCTCGCCGAGGTGGAGCAGGGGCGCTCGAAGGCCGAGGAACTGCTCGGCCGGATCCGCTCGGTCCGCGACCGCGCCTAAGTCACCAGGTGCACGAGCGCCGCGACCGCGACCGGCACCGCGAGGCTCCCCAGCGAGAACAGGAACGCCTTGCCGCGCGACATGTACGGCAGCCCGGCGGTGTGGTTCGCCAGCACCCGTTCGACCTCCCGCGGCGCCGACTCGTCGTTGACGAAGAGCCGAACCCCGCCGGCGTCGACCAGTTCGACCCAGTGCAGGTCGATGCTCCGCGCCGGCACGCGGATGCGCCTGACTCGCACCAGCCGGTCCAGGTCGACCGTCCGCCGCCCACTGACGGTCCGGCCGGTGAGGTACCGCTCGTCGTCGAGGGCGAGGCCCGTCCCCTTGGGCAGGAACACCAGCAGGTGCAGGAGCATCACGGCGAAGCCGACGAAGACGATCCCCGAACCACCCCCGTCCACCGACAGGCCCCCGTGCACCGCGGCCCCCGCGCTCACCACCAGCACCAGGGCTGTCACCACCCGCGCACTCCCCATGACCGTCCCCCGATCGCTCATCCCCCAGACGCACGCAGCGATGCCGTTGTTGAGCTTGGCCGGGGAACCAAACCGGCATAACGTGGGTCATACCGGTACATGAGCAAGTAGGAGGTGTGTCCCGGTGTACATCGACGAGAACGGTGCGGCCGACGCCGAGCTGAAGGTCACCGTCGAGGATGAGGAGTACACCGCCGACGTCACCTTCGACCTCGACCACGACGGCGTGAACGACTCCGCCGTCGTCGAGACGGACGACGGTGGACATCTCGCGTTCACCGACACGAACGGCGACGGTGACGCCGATCTGATGAGCACGTTCGACAAGGACGGCAATCTCCTGAGCCAGGCGCGGTTCGAGGAGAATTCCGGTGAGTGGGTCGCCGTCGACCCGAGCGATCCCCGGCAGGAAAAAACGAATTCGTCTCCCACTCAGGCGATTGTGGTGGACACCGACGGCGGTGAACGAAACGTCGGGCAGGCCACCGAGGACACCGACGGGGACGGCAAGGCCGACACCGCCGTCGTCCGGGACGACGCCGGCGACACGTGGTTGTTCACGGACAAGAACGGCGACGGCAAGGCCGACGTGGCGACCGAGATCACACGATCCGGCGAGGTCACGATGTCGGAGCACCGCGGTGACGACTGGGTCGAGGTCGAGCACGGGCACATCGAGTCCGACGGCCGGTACGTGACCGACTCGAAGAGCGGCATTCTGGACGACTCGGACGACTGGCTGGAGGAAGAACGGTTCGACGGAGTCGTCCGAATCGATTCCACAACCGGTCAGTGGATCAGTCCGAACTGACCCTCTAACTGAAGCGCAGGTCACAGGCCCCGGTGTGGTGAGAACCGCACCGGGGCCTCTTGTGTTTTTCCCACCTCAAGCCGGCCTTAACGCCGTCCGAGTGCTGAATCGATTCCAGAATCGGTTTTGTGAGGGAAGCGACAGGCTGGGGGTGCTTTACCTGCCATTCACCGGGCTAACCTCGGTCCATCCCCTTCCACGTACGCCCGGCCCCACCGGGCGTCGTGAGCTATTCCCGAGGACGACGAAGTCCTGCACCGGACCACCACGTGCTCGGGTTGCCGAGGCGTTCAGTCAGGAGACGAGACGAGATGACGGCAGTGACCATTCCCGGTCTCGAACACGCACCTACCAACCACGCGCGTCTGCTCGCATGGGTTCAGGAAGTCGCTGAGCTGACCTGCCCTGACGAGGTTGTTTGGGCTGACGGGTCTCAGGGCGAATGGGACCGTCTCACGAAGAAGCTCGTCGACGCCGGCACGTTCGTGGCGCTCAAGAAGAAGCCGAACTCGTTCTGGGCGGCCTCGGACCCGACGGACGTCGCGCGCGTGGAGGAGCGGACCTACATCTGCTCCGTGCGCGAGGAGGACTCGGGCCCGACGAACAACTGGATGGACCCTTCAGAGATGAAGGCCATCATGACCGAGCTCTACCGGGGCTGCATGCGTGGCCGCACGATGTACGTCATCCCGTTCTGCATGGGCCCGCTGGACGCGGAGAAGCCGATGCTCGGTGTCGAGATCACCGACTCGGAGTACGTCGTCGTCTCCATGCACATCATGACCCGCATGGGCAACAAGGCCCTCGCGCTGTTCGGTGAGGACGCTCCGTTCGTCCCCGCGCTGCACTCGCTCGGCGCTCCGCTGGAGGCCGGCCAGGAAGACGTGCAGTGGCCGTGCAACGACACCAAGTACATCTCGCACTTCCCGGAGACCCGCGAGATCTGGAGCTTCGGCTCCGGCTACGGCGGCAACGCCCTGCTCGGCAAGAAGTGCTACTCGCTGCGCATCGCCTCGGCCATGGCGCGCGACGAGGGCTGGCTCGCCGAGCACATGCTGATCCTCAAGCTCACCTCGCCGGAGAACAAGGCGTACTACATCGCCGCCGCGTTCCCGTCGGCCTGTGGCAAGACGAACCTCGCCATGCTGGAGCCGACCATCCCCGGCTGGAAGGTCGAGACGCTCGGCGACGACATCGCCTGGATGCGTTTCGGTGAGGACGGCCGCCTGTACGCGGTGAACCCGGAGAACGGCTTCTTCGGCGTCGCGCCCGGCACCGACTACCACACCAACCCGAACGCGATGCGCACCATCGCCAAGGGCAACTCGCTGTTCACGAACGTCGCGCTGACCGACGACGGCGACATCTGGTGGGAGGGCATGGGCGAGCCCCCGGCCCACCTCACCTCGTGGAAGCACCAGGACTGGACGCCCGACAGCGAAGAGCTGTCGTCGCACCCGAACTCGCGCTACTGCACGCCGATCGAGCAGTGCGACATCAAGGCGCCGGAGTGGGAGGACCCGAACGGCGTCCCGATCTCGGCGATCTTCTTCGGTGGCCGCCGCGCCACGACGATCCCGCTGGTCACCGAGTCGCGCGACTGGCAGCACGGCACCTACATGGGCGCCACGCTCTCGTCCGAGACCACGGCCGCCGCGGTCGGCAAGACCGGCGTCGTGCGCCGCGACCCGATGGCGATGCTGCCGTTCATCGGTTACAACGCCGGCGACTACTTCCAGCACTGGGTCGACCTCGGCAAGCGCGCCGACGCCGACAAGCTGCCGAAGATCTTCTACGTCAACTGGTTCCGCCGCGGTGAGGACAAGCGCTTCCTGTGGCCCGGGTTCGGCGAGAACTCGCGCGTGCTGAAGTGGGCCATCGAGCGCCTCGAGGGCAAGGCCGCCGCGCAGGAGACGCCGATCGGTTACGTGCCGACCGCCGACGACCTCGACCTCGAGGGCCTGGACGCGTCGCGTGAGGACATCGAGGCCTCGCTGGAGTTCAACGCCGACGAGTGGCGTGCCGAGATCCCGCTGGTCGAGGAGTGGTTCGCGAAGATCGGCGAGAAGGTCCCGACCACGCTCCGCGACGAGCTGGAGAATCTGAAGCAGCGCCTGGGCTAGTTCTTGTCGCACGCGGGGCCCTTTCGTACCGTCTGACGGTACGAAAGGGCCCCGCGTGCTGTAGCAGCCGACACGTGGAGTGAGATTGGGGTATCACTGACGTGTGACGAAGGACGACTTCCTCGGCGGCCTCAACTTCGACGGTTCGAAGCGCGATGTGGAGGTCGGCCCGTCGACGGGCATCGTGCGCTACTACCCGGTGCCGCCCGCCCCGCCCCTCCGTCCGTCACGGTGGCGTTACGCGCTCGTGTTCGGCCTCGGTTTAGCCATCGGCGTGGTCGCCGGCGTGGTCCTGTGCAGCAATTTTCTCTGAATCACTGCAGCTCATCGTCCACAAGAGACGAAGTTGTCCACAGGTGTGGACTGCTTTGTGCACATGTTGTGGATAGCTGTGGACAAGCCTGGGGACTTGTCCCCAGGTCGTAGGAATGGTCTTGCTCCAGGAATGAACCCGGCACCTTCCGGGAACGTCTTAAGTACGTGATGGCGGTCACAAAGATCGTCACTGAGGCGGAGAGGGAGGTGTGCCGTGGGGATCGCAGGAATCGCGATGCTGGTGCTGTCCCTGGCCGCCGTGCTGATGGTCGTGGTCGCCGGATCAGTTCGGGAGCGGGTTGTCGCGGATGCCGAGGAGGGTGCCACCGAAGGTCTTGGTGGCCTCCGCGTAGCAGACGGCGTTGGTCCAACCCTCTGACCAGGCCTGGGACCCGGGGTTCCGCCACGCGGGGAACACGTCCGAGCGCTTGGTCGAGCCCAGGTAGTCGTGCACGGCCTTGGTGCACTTCTCGTTCGCGATCGAGTTCATCTGCTCCTTGGACGGAGCGGGGTCGGTCGACTTGCCGAGCGAGACGACGCCACCGGGTACGGCCTCGGCCATGTGCGCGGTGGTGCAGGCGACGACCTTCACCTCCTGGTCCTTCGACGGCGAACCCTGGGTGCAGGTCTGGAAGGTGCCGAAGCCGTTGCTCTTCAGCACGTCCTTCACGGAACCCTTGCGCGCCAGCGGCTTCTCGTCCGGGCTGATCTCCACGACGGTGCACAGCCGCCAGCGCTGGCCGTCCTTCCAGCCCTGCTCGTTCGGCCAGAACGCCCAGACCCGCAGGCGCGTCGAGTCCGCGTCGCCGCTGCCCAGGTACTCGCTGAGCGTCTGACGGCACGGCGGGAGCGCGGCCTTGCGCAGCGCCTGCGTGTCCGGATAGGTCGTCGGGAGGCCGGTGAGCTCACCGACGCCCATGACCTCGGCCTCGTGCGAATCGGTGCACTGCAGCACCTTCAGCTCGTAGGCGTTCATGCACTGCCCTGCCTTGGGCAGTGCGGGCGCGGAGGCGGAGGCGGTCGACGGCAGAGGTCCGGGGACCGCCTGCCCTCCCACCTGGATCGCGCACGCGGACAGGGTCAGCGCGCTCAGGACAATTGCCACCGCCAGCCGCACACGAGTCACACCACAGAGACTAGGGCCTTCACCTGATCGGCGATGTCCCGACGCTGTTTTTCGAAGGCCGGATCGGTCAGCGCGGCCGGGTCGGCCGGCTGCCCGAGCACTGGCGTGTGCAGGTGTCCACCGAGGACGTTCGTTGCGCCGTAACCGATCCGCAGCCTGTTGGCCCGGTACATGCTCTCGTTGGAGAGGTTGTCACCGCCGCCACCGGACGCCGCGACCCTGCCTGGAGTGGGGTTGTCCGTGCGGCACGACTGCTGCGAGCCGACGACGACCCACTCGCAGAAGGCCAGGTTGTAGTTCACCGCGAACGGGCCGGTGCCCGCGTCGATCATCTTCTGGAACGGCAGGGTCGTCTCGATGAACTCGTCGCCGGGCTGCGGCCATCCGGCGGCGTTCGGGACGCTGCCGAACGAACCGACGTTGTTGTTGTCCGCGAAGCCACCGCGCCAGCGCGCCGCCCACCGCTCGACGTCGAACCGGCCGGGCCTGCCCTGGCTGATCGTCACGAACGCGTCGGGCTTCTGCTGCAACGCCGAACCGTAGAACTGCTCGACGACCCCCTCGTCGAAACTGCCCCACAGCACCGGGAGCACCGCGGCCTGCAGGACGACCTTGCCGGTCGGCGTCGAGATCTCCCGGCCGTCGAGCTGCAACGCCGCCGCACCGGCGGGGTTGGCGCGCCGCACGTTCACGCCGGTGAGCTGGAACGGGTCGAAGCCGGTGACGGCGATCCGGCGCACGCCGGGCCTGCTGGGGAACGCCGAGTCGCTCAGACCCCGTGAGGCCCAGTCGAACCGCTGGACGAGCTTCGCGCGCTCGTTCGGCGGCAGGGCGAACTTCGGCTTCCACTGGCGCAGCGCGGAACTGAGCTGCAGGCGGGCCCAGTAGAGCGGGCGGTCGTCGTAGGCGTCGTGTGTCACGGGTGTTGTGCTTTGCGCGCGGGCGACAGCGGCCTTCCACAGCGCGTTGCCTTCGCGTTCCACGAACTGCTGCGCCTGCTTCGGCACGATCTGGCGGCAGAGCTTGGCGGTGAAGTCCGTGACGCGGCCGTCGAACCCGGCCAGCTCGACCAGCGACGGGCCGACGGCGGGGCCGCCGACGACGAGCGTGTCGTCGAGGCGCTGTTCCTCGACGGTGAGCGGTGCGGTGGTGTCGTAGCAGTTCGGGTCCTGCGCGTGGGCGACGGCAGGACTCAGGGTGAGGGCGATCGCGGTCAGTCCGACCAGTCCGGCGATGGTTTTCACGTACTCGATCCTCAACGCAAAGGGCCACCCGCCGTAACCGACGGGTGGCCCATAGTGTCGACGACTGCGTCTCAGTGGGCAGCGATGGGCTTGACCCTCGGGTTGTCCTCGTCGACGTGGTAGTCGGACGGATCGGTCTGGTCCGTGCCGTTGAACCACTTGGCCTTCTTGGCGATCAGCGTGACGACCACCGCGACCAGGAGGTTGACGAACAGCGCGATGATGCCGACGTAGATCTGCGTCGTCGACGCGCCGAACGGGTGCCACCCGAAGATCGAGATGTTGCCCAGCGGTAGCGCGGAACCGGCGAAGTGCGCCTTGCCGATGGCCGGGTTGCCGATCGTGTAGAGCAGCCACATGCCGTAGCCCATGCCCGCGAACCAGCCGGCGACCAGGGCGTAGACGTGGAACCAGCGCGTGTACAGCGCGATCGCGACCGCCGGCAGCGTCTGCAGGATCATCACGCCGCCCATGAGCTGCAGGTCGATCGAGAACTGCGGGTCGACGAACACGATGAACGCGACGGCGCCGAACTTGACCACCAGGCTGGCGAGCTTGGCCTGCTTCGCCTCTTCGGCCGGGGTGGCAGCCTTCTTGATGTACTCCTTGTAGACGTTGCGCGTCCACAGGTTCGCCGCCGCGATCGACATGATCGCCGCCGGCACCAGCGCGCCGATGCCGATGGCGGCGAACGCGATGCCCGCGAACCACGACGGGAAGTTCGCGCCGAAGAGCTCGGGCACGATCGTGTTGGTGTCGGGACGGCCGGTCGCCTGGTTGACGATCGGCTTGGTGCCCGCGCTGATCGCAACGAAGCCCAGCAGTGCCAGCAGACCCAGCAGCAGCGAGTACGCCGGGAGCGCGACCATGTTGCGCTTGATGACGTTGCGGCCGCGGCTCGCCAGGATACCGGTCAGCGAGTGCGGGTAGAGGAACAGCGCGAGCGCGCTGCCCAGTGCCAGCGTCGCGTACTGCAGCTGGTTGGTGCCGGTGAGCAGGATGCCGTCGGCCTTGCTCGGCGTGGCGTCGAACTTGGCCTGCGCGTCGTTGAAGATCTCGCCCCAGCCGCCGAACTTCGAGGGCAGGTAGATGATCGCGACGAGGATGACCAGGTAGATCAGGATGTCCTTGACGAACGCGATCAGCGCCGGCGCCCGCAGACCCGACTGGTAGGTGTAGAGCGCGAGGATCAGGAACGCGATGAACAGCGGCAGGTGGCCGAGGATGCCGGAGCCGTTGAGGCCCATGCTGCGCAGCACGGCCTCGAGGCCGACGAGCTGCAGCGCGATGTACGGCATGGTCGCGACGATGCCGGTGACCGCGATGATCAGCGCCAGCCAGTGCGAGCCGTAGCGGCCCTTCACGAAGTCGGCGGGCGTGACGTAACCGTGCACGCGGCTGACCGACCACATCCGCACGAGCGGCAGGAAGACCAGCGGGTACAGGATGATCGTGTAGGGCAGGGCGTAGAAGCCGAGCGCGCCCGCGCCGAACATCAGTGCCGGCACCGCGACGAAGGTGTAGGCGGTGTAGAGGTCACCACCGACGAGGAACCACGTGATCCAGCTGCCGAACTTGCGGCCGCCGAGGCCCCACTCGTCGAGGTGCTCGAGGGTGTCGCCCTTCTGCCACCGCGCAGCCAGGAAGCCCATCACGGTGACGAGCAGGAAGAGAGCGCTGAAAACGATCAGCTCGGTCCACTGCATCAGTTCGCTCCCTCGTCCAGGTCGTCCACGCCGAGCTTGTCGGGCTTGCCGGTGACCACGGGCTCGTCCTTGGTCTTGACGTAGACGAGTCCGACGCACACGACGCCGAGCACGACGAACAAGAACTGGTACCAGTAGAAGAACGGGAGCCCGAAGATCCTGGGCTCGTCCTGGTTGAACCACGGCGTGATGAGCATGAACAGCGGAAGTATCAGCAGCAGGTTCCAGTTGCTCCAGCGCAAGCCGGTCTTGTGCTCCGACGGCATGGTGGCCCTCCGTGTACGCGGTGTTGCGCGGATGTTAGGCCTGATGAAGGGCGCCGTCAGCCTCGTGATCGCAATCGTTGCCTTCGGCTTAACGTTCTCTTTGGACTAATCCGCCACAAGACGGCTGACGAGGTCCTGTTCGGCCGCGTCGAAGTACTCGTCGAGCTGCTGGACCGCCTGTTCGACCGTGCCGTTGTTCAGCAGTTCCACGATCTTGCGGTTCCACGGCAGGTAGGTCTGGTGGAAGGCCTCGACCTCGTGCGCGACGCGGAAGGCGAGCATGAGCTCGGCGAAGAGCCGGTCGGACTCGTCGCTCAGCCGGGCGCTGCCCGCGAGGCCGACGATGCCGCGGTGGAACTGGATGTTCGCGCTGCCGGTCTTGCTGAAGTCGTTCTTCTCGGCGCGGGCCACGGCCTGGCGGACCGGTGCTCGCACCGCTTCCCGCTGCGCGTCGCCAACGGTGTGCCAGAGCCTCAACGCTCCACCCTCGATCACCCGGCGTGCGGCGTAGAGGTCGCGCACGTCGTCGCCGGTCGGGCGGCGGACGAACACGCCGCGGCTGTGCTCGTGCACCAGGATCCGGTCGCGGGTGAGCAGCCGGAACGCTTCCCTGAGCGTGTTGCGGCTGACTCCCAGCGCTCCGCCGATCGCTTCCTCGCTCAGGCGCAGGCCCGGTTCCAACTCGCCGAGGAGCACCCGCTCGCGCAGCATGTCGGCGACCTTCTGCGCGGTGCTCGCGCGCTCCAGATCAGCCTTGCTCTGGGCCAGCGTCGACACCCACGTCTCGGTCACCTCGGCAGTCTATTTGCAGGATCGTTCGATTGCCCTATCGTAGAATCGTTCAACAATCCCACAATCTGTCGATCGAGCGCGCATGGGAGGACGGCCATGGACCTGAACGCGGACCTGGGCGAGGGCTTCGGCCACTGGACCCTCGGCGACGACAAGGCCCTGCTGACCGTTGTGACCAGCGCGAACGTCGCCTGTGGCTACCACGCCGGCGACGCGGACACGATGCGCGAAACCTGCGCCCTCGCCGCCGCGGCAGGAACGGCCATAGGCGCCCACGTCGGCTACCGGGACCTGGCGGGCTTCGGCCGCAGGTTCATCGACGTAGCCCCGGACACGCTCACCAACGAGGTCCTGGCCCAACTGGGGGCCTTAACGGCCTTCGCCCGCGCCGCAGGCACCCGCATCTCGTACGTGAAGCCACACGGCGCCCTCTACAACACCCTGGTCCGGCACGAACCCCAGGCAGACGCCGTGGTCGACGCGGTCCGCCTCTTCGACCCGACACTCGCGGTGCTGGGCCCACCAGGAGCGGTCTGGCTGAAGCGAGCCTCGGTGGCAGGCCTGCGCGTCTGGCACGAGGCCTTCGCGGACAGGGCCTACACCCCATCCGGAACCCTGGTCCCGCGCGGCGAACCGGGAGCCGTCCTACGCGATCCTGCCGAGATCGCGGCCCGCTGCGCACAACTGGCGACCGAGGGCTGGATCCGCAGCGTCTTCGGCCGCCCGGTCCGAATCCAGGCCGACTCGATCTGCGTGCACGGCGACACCCCGAACGCCGTGGAAATCGCCCGCGCGGTCCGCTCGGCCCTGGAGGCGGCAGGAATCGCGGTAGGCCGCGTGGAGTCGCCACTACGCCACACCCGCCAGGCAGTCTGACGCCCCACAACGCGCCGGCCGCTCCAGCCCAGTCAGCCTGCGGCCCACCTGCCCAGCGTGCTCTCGCCGCCCAGCACCAGTCCCGTAATTCGTCCGCCCAGCCAGCTCATCCGCGCAGCCTGCCCGGCCCGAACCCACCTGCCTACTGGGCCCGTCTGCTCGCGACCCCGCCGATCACACCGACTGCCGGACCAGCGCAGCCGCCCCCACCAGCCCGGCCTCCCCGCCCAGTTCGGCCGCCCGCACCTCGAGCCCGGCCAGGTAGGAGAGCCCTGCATGGGTCTTCAACGTCCGCCGCACCGGCTCGAACAGCAGCTCCCCGGCCTGCGCCACCCCACCCCCGATGACGGCGAGCTCCAGGTCGCACACCGCGGCAGCCCCGGCGATCGCCATCCCGACGGCCTGACCGGCACGTTCGAACGCCGCCAGCGGGATCTCCTCGCCCGACATGGCGGCGGCGGCGAGCAGGGCGGCGTCGGCGTGGTCCGGTGCCGGCCAGCCGGCGTGGCGTGCCCAGGCCACCATGCGCGGGCCGGCGGCGATGGTCTCCGCGCACCCGCGGCCGCCGCACGTGCAGGGTTCGCCGTCGGGGTCCACGACGACGTGGCCGATGTGGCCCGCGTTGCCGGTACGGCCGCCGAACGGCCGTCCGTCCAGCACCAGCCCGCCGCCGACACCCGTCGACACGACGAGGCCGACCATGAACGTGCTGCCCTGGCCGGCGCCGCGCCAGTGTTCGCCCAGGGCCATGCACACGCCGTCACCCGCGAGTTCCACCGGGACGTCCGGGAACAGCGACGCCACCGACGACCGCAGCGGGAACTCCTGCCAGGACGGCACGTTGATCGGCGAGACGGTGCCGGCGGTCGTGTCGACCGGGCCCGCCGAACCGATGCCCACGCCCGCCACGGCCGAGTCCTGGACCACCTCGGAGATCACCGAGACGACTGCGTCCCAAGGGTTTTCGGACGGCGTCGGCACGCGCGAGGAACGCACCACCGAGCCGAAGGGGTCCACCAGGGCGGCGGCGATCTTGGTGCCGCCGAAGTCCAGTGCCAGCACCAGATCAGTCACGGTGACGCAGCTTAACCAGCCACTTCGAGACGGATGGGCGCAGTGGTGCGGACCAGGTCGCCCGCGGCCACGCGCACGACGGCCGGCCACGTGCCCGGCGTGGCCCAGGCGGGCGCTGCGAGCGTGAAGTCGAGCGGCAGCCGGCCCTGCGCCGACACCGTCCCGCCCACGCAGAACGGCCCGGCGAACTCCCACGAGGAGCGCGGCGACAGCAACCGGGCCTGAACCGGCAGGTCACCGTGCGCGCCGGAGGCGAGCACGACCCGCACCGGCGCCGATTCCCCCGGCCTCACCGACACCACGGCCGGCGCCGAGGCCACCCACAGCACCTCGACGGGCTCGTCGCCGTCCCACTCGGGCACGGTCAGCAGCACCACGTCGTAGACCTCGAAGGGCAACCCTTCCAACGTGGCGCGCACCGGGTGGCAGCCGGGGATCCGCGGCGGCACCAGGCGCACCTCAGCCGACACGTGGCCGCCGGCCGGGACTGACACCGGCAGCGAGTCCCACGACGCCGACCAGCCGTCGGGCAGCGAGAGCCGGACGACGCCGGAGAACGCCGGACCGTCCGACACGGCCACCACGCGCAGCAGGGAGGGGCCGAGCACCTCCAGGTGGACGTTCGCGGGCAGGCCGCCCAACGGTGCGGGCTCGTGCAGCCAGTAGCGCGCGAACACCGGGGTCACGGCAGGTGAGACCGGCCCCAGCGGAGGCCCGGCCAACGCCAGTCGCGACGCCACGGACGGCAAGGTGCCACTGGAAGGGCTGCGCGAACCGAGCACGGCGAACAAGGAAGAGGGCCCCAGGTGCCCGACCTCGTTCCACAGCGTGAAGGTCGTGGAGCCGACCATCTTCTCGCCGACCTCGCTGTGCCAGACGCTCACCGGCCCGACCAGCCGAGGCGCTTCCAGTGCAGGACCGTCCACGGCGACGAGAGAGGCGATCGGGTCGTACGACAGGACGTAGTGGGTGGACGCGATCTCGGTGCCGAAGCCGCGCTTCCAGCCGTGATCGATGTCGTCCTCGACCAACGAGTAGGTGCGCCATCCGTGCGCGGGCACGTCACGCGCCAAGAACGTCACTGTCACGCCGTCCACCAACGTCGGCAGCAGAACGCCATCGCACTCCACGTGCACGTTGCGTTCGAACGGCAGATGCACGGACACGATGTCGGTGCACGCCGAGGACAACGGGTTCCACACGACAACGGACGTGTCCACAGTGGACGTCAAGGCCGCGAGCGACCGCGAGATGACGTCGGACCGCAGGTCGAAGGCCTCCCGCGGATGCGCCACCGCTGCACGGGAGAGCGCGGCGGCCGGATACGTGGCCCCGGTCAGCCGAGCCGCGTGCGAAGCGAACACGGCAGCAGGCGAGTCGTCCACTGGTGCAGGCGGCACGGGCACAGACCCGCGCACGTAGTAGTCGCGCGGCAACGAGCAGATGATCCGCGGCCACGTGTAGCGCGCGCTCCAGTCGTGGTGGATCGCGGTGACCCACGGGTTCGGAGCCTCCCGATCGGAACCGACCGGCATCATCACGTGCGGTGCGGTGACTCCGGCCCGCAACTCCAGGAACGAGTCGTAGACCGACCGCTCGGCCTCACCCAGCGACGAGGCCGTCAGCAGCGATCCGGGCGGCAGCAGGGACAGCGTCGGCGGCACACCGACCACATTGGACTCGGACCCGACGACCTCGACCCGCCCCTCGGAGATCAGCCGCAGCAGCAACGAGCGGTGCTGCGGGAACGTGTCCCAGTACGGCTGCAGCAACTCGACCGACGTCACCGCGAACCGGTAGGCGAGATCGGTCAGCGCCAGGTCCAGATGGGCGCGCACAGCAGCGAACGGTGCGTCGCCCGCGACGTGCCCGACGAGGTGCACCGTCCACCCCGGCGAACCCACGACCAGCGAGAACGTGCACGACTCCTCGCCGGCGGCCGACCGCACGACGGCCTGGGCGGGCACCACGGCACCGGGCGGGTGCTCGGACACGTCGACGGCGAGCTCGTACCCGAACGGCCCCGGCACCAGCGAACCGCCGTGCCGCGGGGAGTGCAGGCTCGGCCCGGACACGTGCGCGTGCACCGGTCCGGCCAAGGTGGGCGACGTCAGCCGCACCACCTGCAGCAGCGCGGTCCGAGGCCCGACGAACAGCTCGGTGGACTCGGCGGCGATCACCGGACGATCGCACCACTGTTCACCAGGCGGCGAAATACCCCGATGGTGGCGTTCTACCTCTTCAGCATCCGGGTCAGGCCGGCGGCCACGGTCGTCGCCAGGATCCAGCCCGTCACGATCAGCCCGGACGCGATCCACTGCGACGCGCCCGGCGTCTGCCAGCGGTTCTTGTTGCCGAAGTCGACGATCGGCACCACCAGGTCGATCGTGTAAAGCCAGGCGTTCCACGGCAGGTGGTCGTCGTCGTTGATCTCGGTCAGCGGTCCCTTGACCTGGAACCAGATGCTGCCGACGACCCACGCCGCGATCAGCCACCCCAGCGCACGCGCCGGCCGGTAGCCGTAGCCGACCATCGACCGCTGCAGGAAGCTCCACACCAGCACCAGCGGACCGAAGAACCGCATGCCCTCGGCGACCGCCTTGTACCGCAGGCGTTGCTTCTCGATCAGCACGGTCGAGGCGTGCTCCTCGTTGCCGGCCGCCGTCAGCATCTCGGCGAAGTGGTCGTACGGGCGCGGGTGGTAGCTGCGCCGCATCGCCTGCCGCAGCCAGCGCAGCCGCTGCTGCACCTGGTCGTCGTCGCGCAGGTCGATCGGATAGGCGAGCGAGTCGTAGCGGAAGTCGTCGAGGTCGATGAAACCCGTGGCGTTCCAGAAGTTCTCGTTGTCGTCCAAAGACGTGCAGCGCGCCTGCCGCAGCGTCACGAGACCCTTGGGCGGTGACACGACGTTGAGCATCAGCTCCTGCACCTGCATGCCCATGGCGTTCAACGCGTGGCTGTCGAGCTTGTAGCCGAGCACGGCGCCGTTGAAGTTCGCCATCCGGCCGATCATCGCGCGACGGCACCGCACGCCGCCGTGCGCGACGAACTCCTTGTCGCCGCGCGCGCAGATGAGGTCGCGGCCGATGGTGGCGCCACCGATGTCGAGCGACGGCTTCTCGCGCGGCTGGTGCCGGTACTTGCCCGGCTTGATCAACCGGCTGCCGCGCAGGTCGAGGTTCGCGCCGACGGTGATGCCGCGCAGCTCCAGGCCGCCGGCGACATCCGACTCGCGCACCACGAAGTTGCTGCCGATCTGGGAACGGTTGGCCAGCACGGCGTCCGCGGCCGGGTTGTCCACAGTGGCCCGTTCGATGGTGATGCTGCCGCGCACGTGCGTGTCGACCATGCGCAGCTGGCCCTTGATCCGCACGCCGCGGCCGACGACGTCACCGCCGATCTCCGCGCCGTCGACGTGCAACGCGCGGCCCGAGCCGGTCGGGTCGGTGCCGACCGACGGTGGTGACACGGCGTCCAGCACGGCTTCTGCCAGCGAGAACGTGCCGCCGATCTTCGCGTTCACCGCGCGGACCGTGCCGTGGCTGGTGAAGCCGCGATCGAGCGCCAGGTCTCCGGACACGTCCACGCGGTCGAGGAAGAGCGTGGCGGACGGATCGGCGTGCGGGTCGCTGGAGGCCGTGAAGTCCGACCCGCGCGAGAGCGTCGCGCCGCTCAGGGACAGCGTCGAGCTGATCCGCGCGTTGGCCAGGAACACCACGCCGTGCGAGGTGAACGCGCCGAGGAAGTTGCCGCCGACCTGCATGCCGTTGCCGTTCAACGTGTAGCCGTCGGCGTTCTCCAGCACAGCGCTGCCGAGGTTGACGTTGCCGCCGATGCGCGCGCCCGCGAGCCGCACCTCGCCCTCGGTGACGATGCCGAACCCGAGCAACGCGCCCGCGACCGTCAGCCGGTCACCGTGCAGGCACAGCCCGCCCGGCACGCTGAACCTGGTGTCCCGCAACAGGACTGAGCCCGCGATCTCGGCATCGGTGAAGTCGGTGAGCCCCGAGACGCGGCAGTCGAGCAGCGACACGTCGTTGCCACTGCTCAGGTTGCGCGCTTCGAGACCGGGCAGGTCGCAGTCGGTGAACGAGATGCCCGCCAGGTTCGCCTGCCGCAGGTCCGGCGCCGCCTCGAACTGGCAGCGCTCGAACTCCAGCACGTACGGCACCTCGACCGCGCGCAGGTCGAGGACGTCGGTGACCACCCGGTCCACCACGCGGATGACGGGTGGGGTGCTCGGCTTCCGCCGAGGCAACCTCCACCCGCCGCCACCAGAGTTGTCGTTCTCCCCCAACAGCCCCCGCAGCACTTCCGCCGCGGCGACTTTCCCCCTCGCCACCAGACCAGGCTAGCCCGTACGGGACACGCCCCTAGGCCGGATCGCTCGGGCCGTGGTGCGTCGGGTCGAGCACGCGTGCCAGGAACTCCTGGGTGCGCGCCTCCTGCGGGTTGCCGATCACCTCGGCCGCCGGGCCCTCCTCGACGATGTAGCCGCCGTCCATGAAGATCACCTTGTCGGCGACCTCGCGGGCGAACTGCATCTCGTGCGTCACGACCAGCATCGTCATGCCCTCGTCGGCGAGCTGGCGCATCACGCCCAGCACGTCACCGACGAGCTCGGGGTCGAGCGCCGAGGTGGGCTCGTCGAACAGCATCACGTCGGGGTCCATCGACAGCGCGCGGGCGATCGCCACGCGCTGCTGCTGGCCGCCGGAGAGCTGCGCGGGCATCGCGTTGGCCTTTTCCTTGAGGCCGACCCGGTCGAGGTTGCGCAGGGCGATCTCCTGCGCCTCCTTCTCGCCGCGCTTGAGCACCTTGCGCTGCGCGACGGTGAGGTTCGCGAGGACGTTCAGGTGCGAGAACAGGTTGAACGACTGGAAGACCATGCCGATCTTCGTGCGTTCCCGGTCGATGTCGACGTCGTGGTCGGTCAGCTCGACACCGTTGACGACGATCTTGCCGCCGTTCGGCTCCTCCAGCAGGTTCACGCAGCGCAGCAGCGTCGACTTGCCGGAACCCGACGGGCCGATGATGCAGACCACGTCACCGCGGTTGACCGTGACGTCGATGCCCTTGAGGACGTCCAACGAGCCGAACGACTTCTTCAGCCCGGTGATCTCAACGGAAATCTCGCTCACAGGACGGACACCTTCTTCCCGCCGGAGCGGCGCTCCAGGTACCTCGACAGGTACCCGAGAGGCAACGTGATGATCAGGTAGCACAGACCGACGACGAGGATCGGGGTGAGCGACGGGCTGCGGCTCAGCGTCTCCCGCCCGAACTTCGTCAGCTCGTACTGGTCGCGGGCCAGTCCGATGATGTAGATCAGCGAGGAGTCCTTGGTCAGCAGGATCAGCTCGTTGGTCAGCGGCGGCAGGATGATCCGGAAGGCCTGGGGGATCACGATGGTGATCATCGCGCGGCCCTGCGACATGCCCAGCGAGCGCGCGGCCTCGACCTGGCCCTTCGGCACGGCCTGGATGCCGGCGCGGATGGTCTCGGCCATGTAGGCGGCACCGACGATGCCGAGCGCCAGCATGACCGTGGAATAGATGTCGAACTGGATCTGGAACGCCAGCGGCACACCGAACGCGAGGCCGATGAACACCAGCAGAGCAGGGATGCCGCGGAAGAACTCGATGTAGATCGTCGCGATCCAGCGGTACGGCGCGATCGACGAGAGTTTCATCAACGCGAGGACGAGCCCGAGCGCGAGGCCGAACGCGAAGCCGAGTGCGGTGTAGATGAGGGTGTTCTTCAACGCGATGGTGATGACGTTGGGGAACATGTCCCCCATCGTCTTGAAGTTGAAGAACGCCGTGCGGATCTGCTCCCAGTCGGCGAGGAACGCGATCACCAGGGCGACGACGACGAGCAGCGTGTACTGCGAGTACCGGAAGTACTCGGCCCGCTTGCGCTTGGACAGCGCCATGTAACGACTCCTAGCGGATGTGGTTCGGACGCGAACGGGGCGGCGTCGTCCGCCGCCCCGTCAGCTCAGATCGCTACTTCTTCTCCGGCTTCTTGCCGAACCACTTCTGGTAGATCTCGTCGTACTTGCCGCTGTCCTTGGCCTTCTTCAGGACCTCGTTGACCTTGGCGGCCAGCGCGGTGTTGCCCTTCTTGATGCCGATGCCGTACTGCTCGTTCGTGTCGAACTCGGCGGAGACGGCGGTGTCCGGGAACTCCTTGACGTAGTCGAGGAGCACGCCGTTGTCGTTGATCGCGGCGTCGACGGCACCGGTGCGCACGGCGGTCTCCATCAGCGGGAGGTCCTCGAACTGGATGACCTCGTAGCCGTTGGCGGCCTTGTTGTCGTTCGCGTAGATCTCACCGGTGGTGTCCTGCTGGACGCCGATCTTCTTGCCCTTGAGGTCCGCCAGCGCCTTGATCGGCGAGTCCTTCTTGACCAGCAGCGCCTGCGAGGCCTCGAAGTACGGGTCGGAGAAGTCGATCGCCTGCTTGCGTTCTTCCTTGATCGTCATACCGGCGGCGGCGAGGTCGCACTGGTTCGCGTTGAAGCTCGCGCCGGACGTGATCGTCTCGAACTGGGTGTCGAAGATCTCCTGCTTAACCTTCAGTTCTTCGGCGATCAGGTCGACCAGGTCGACGTCGAAGCCGACGGTCTTGTCACCTTCGGTGTACTGGAACGGCTTGTAGGACAGGTGGGTGCAGGTGACGAGCTTGCCTTCCTTGACAAGCTTGATCCCACCGTCGGTGGTGCCACCGCCGCTGTTCGTGCTCGTCGCGCATCCGGCGAGCGCGGTCAGCGCAAGGGCCGCTGCGGGCAGTAGGGCGAGCACGTGCCTGGATCGACGAGCCACTGCGTCACTCCTCGTAACTGTCGCGGACGAGTGAACGGGATCCTGCCACTCGGTTGACGCGGTGGACAGCACGTGGGTGTTACAGGCCACTGCCTTGCAATGATTTTGCGTCAAATCGCTCTTCTGGGCACAGAATCTTGCGTGATTTGGGCCAGATCACACAACGTCTTCACGTATTGCGCACGAATGATAACCATCTGCGAGCGTGTCCTTGATCAGGATTTGATCACGACGGCGCTGGTCAGCGTGTTCTTTCGGTCAGCAGACCCGCCACCAGAGCGGTCCAGCCGGTCTGGTGGGTGGCCCCGAGACCTTCACCCGTGTCCCCGTCGAAGTACTCGCTGAAGGTGACGTGGCTGCGCCAAAGAGGTGACTCGGACGCCTCGACCCGCTTGCCGTCCGACGGCCGGCGCCCGTCGTGGTCGGGCAGGAAGAGCCCGACGAGCCGGTCGCTCAGCTCGTCCGCGACCTGGCCCGCGGTGACCCAGCGTCCGGAGTGCGTCGGCATCTCGACCTGGAACATGCCGTCGTGGAACGCGCAGACCGTGCGCAACGCCTCCACCAGTAGCGCGTTGGTGGGCAGCCAGACCGGGCCGCGCCAGTTCGAGTTGCCGCCGAACATCGGCGTGTGCGACTCGCCAGGCTCGTAGCCCATGCGGTGGTCCTGGCCCGCGACCTTGACCTCCAGGCCCTCGCGGTGGGCGGCGGAGAGGCTGCGGATGCCGTGCGGCGACAGGAACTCCTGCTCGTCGAGCATCCGGTGCAGCACACGCTTGAGCTTGTGCTCGTCGAGCAACGACACGAACGCCCCGCGCTCGTAGTGGAAGTCGATGAACTGCCGCAGCTCGGGCCGTCTCTTGAGCAGGTGCTCCAGCCGGCTCGTGAACCCGTGCAGGTCGCTGAGCACCCACGGTTCGAGGACAGCGCTGGCCAGCAACGGGATCAGGCCGACCATCGACCGCACGCGCACCGGCTCGGACTCGACCTCACCGTCCGGGCGGCGCCGCGAGACGCGGTCGTAGCAAAATCCGTCCTCGTCGTGCCAGATGCCGCCGCCGTGCGACCCGAAGTGCGTGAACGCCTCCGCGATCGACAGGAAGTGCTCGACGAACTTCGTCGCGACGTCCTCGTAGGACTCGTCGTCGCGCGCCAGCTCCAGCGCGATCTGCATGAGGTGCAGGCTGTACGCGGCCATCCACGACGTGGCGTCGGACTGCTCCAGCCGCCACTCGCCCAGCATCGGCTCGGACCGGTTGACCGGCCCGATGTTGTCCATGCCGAGGAACCCGCCCTCGAACAGGTAGCTGCCGCCGGCGTCCTTGCGGTTGACCCACCAGGAGAAGTTGAGCAGCAGCTTGTGGAAGATCTTGGCGAGGAACCCGCGGTCCCTGCTGCCGTCCGCGCGGTAGACCTGCAACGCCGCCCACGCGTGGACCGGCGGGTTGACGTCGCCGAACTCCCACTCGTAGGCGGGGATCTGGCCGTTCGGGTGCATCATCCACTCACGGCAGAACAGCAGCAGCTGCTCCTTCGCGAACGCTGGGTCGACCAGCGTGAACGGGATGGTGTGGAACGCGAGGTCCCACGCCGCGAACCACGGGTACTCCCACTCGTCCGGCATCGAGATGACGTCGGCGACGTCGAGGTGTCGCCAGTGCACGTTGCGCGCCTCGGGCGTACGTCTGGAACTGGGCGCCTCGGGCTTCGTCGGGTCGCCGTCGAGCCAGTCGCGGGTGCGGAACCGGTAGTGCTGCTTCGTCCACATGAGACCCGCGAGCGCGCGCCGCAGCACGTGCTTCTCCTCGGGCCTGGCCTGCGGCGCGATGGCGTCGTGGAACTCGTCGGCCTCGATCTTCCGCCGCTGCACGGTCTCTTCGAAGCTCGGCCCGAACGGGTCCAGGTGCCCGTCGCCGCCGATGAGCCGCAGCCGGACCGTCACCGTCTCGCCGGGCTCCACGGGGTCGAACGAGTACCAGGCCGCGAACTTGGTGCCCGCGACCCCGGCGTCGTCCGGCCCCACGACCTGACAGCTGCTCGTGCTGCCGCGCACCACGTAGTCGCAGATGCCGTCCTTGGTCCACGGCGACGGGTTGTGCTCGGCCCCGAAGAGCGACACCTCGTTGGTCTCGTTGTCCGTCATGAGCATCGACGGCGAGTCGTCCAGGTGCAGCGTGTACCGGCCCAGGTTGCCGTGGTCAGCCGTGACCTTGCGTCCGGCCGTGGTGCTCGCAACGAGCTGGCACGGCCGTTGGTCCCGGCCCCACGCCCACGTGTTGCGGAACCACAGCTGCGGCAGGAGGTGCAACGGCGCGTCCTCGGGCCCGTGGTTCGTCGCGCTGATCTCGATGCAGATGTCGTCCGTCTCGGCCTTCGCGTAGGTGACCTGGACGTCGAAGAACCGGTTCTCCTCGAGCACCCCGGTGTCGCTGAGCTCGGGCTCGCGGTTCTCCCGGCCGGCGTGGCGCGCCATCTCGCGCAGCTGGTCGTACGGGAACTCGCGCTGCGGATACCGGTAGACGACCTGCATCCAGGAGTGGGTGGGCGTCCCGTCGGTCACCCACCAGTGCTCCTTGGCGTCCTCACCGTGGTTGCCCTCTTCGTTGGTGAGGCCGAAGTACCGCTCCTTGAGGATCGGGTCCTTGCCGTTCCACAGGGCGACGGCGAAGTTCATGAACCCGTGCACGTCGCAGATGCCGGCGATGCCGTCCTCGCCCCACCGGTAGGCGCGCGCACGGGCGTGGTCGAACGGGAACGACGCCCACGCATCACCCTCGGGCGAGTAGTCCTCGCGGACCGTGCCCCACTGGCGACCGGAGAGGTACGGCCCCCACAGCCGCCACGGCGAAGTCGGTGTCTCCGACTCCGCGAGACGCGCCCGTTCCGCTTGTTCGCCCATCGCCCCAGTGTGGGACACCAGGGAGGACAGGCGGTCGGACCCGGGTGTGGTCTGAGTCCTACCTCACTAAACATCGGCTGGAACGGAGACCGGGTGTGACCTGATCGGCGCATTTCGATCGCGTCCGAACGAGCGCACCATGCGTGGGTGACCGAGGACGAGGTCTTCGAGCAGGCCGTCGAGGCGGCGCTGCGTCCGGGCGGGCACGGGGAACCGCCTGGTGATCCCGAGGCGCTGCGGGCCGTGCTGCGGGATGCCAAGGCGTGGATCGCCGCTTCGGCGCGTGCTCACCACGACCGCTACGCGGAGCTCAGGGTCGGAACCACGCGCGCTCTGGCCCGTGCCGCGGTGAAGCACCCGTTCCTGTGGCGGTGTCTGCTGCTCGTCGTGATTCCGGTGACCGAGTGCCTGCTTGCGGCGCTGTTGTTCAAGTACGGGGTCAACGGCAACCCCGCGCTGCCCGTCGTCCGCAACACGGTGATCGCCGCCGAAATCGCCGTGTTGGTGCTCGGGGTGTCGTACCTGACCGTGATCGGAAGGACGGTCGCGTGGTTCTGGGGAGTCCTGGGGCTGGGCTGCATCACCCTCGCCGTGGTCAGCGCGAACCTCGTCGCGCTGATCGTGGGCCCCTGGTTCGCGCTGTTCGCCACCGTGCCGCTCGGCATCCTGACCGTCTGGGGCGTGGGCCACCTGACCGAAGCCCTCAACGCACTCCTGCCACCGGCGATGCTCGCCGCCAGGTCCGCAGCGGCGGAGCAGGCGCTCGAAGAATGGCGGTCGGCGATGCTGAACGACGGCGTGCTGCCCGCACTGCGCGCCGAGCTGGGCGGCACTCGGATCGTGCCCGGCACCGAGCTCATGTTCGGCGACGCGCGGAACCTGCACCGGGGTGGGTCGCTGATCAGCCACCAACCGGTGCCGGCGGGCAGGGAGCTGGCCGAGCTGGTCGACACCCTCGACGGCGGCAGCTTCGCGCTCGCCGGCCCGCGCGGTTCCGGCAAGACCAACCTGCTGAGGGCGTTCTGCCGGGGCGCCTACCGCCGGCAGGGCCAGGCCGCCGACCTGAGCGTGCTGGTCGCGGCACCGGTCGACTACGTCCCGCGCGAGTTCGTGCTGCACCTCTACGCGCAGGCCTGCCACGCGGTGCTCGCCCATCTCCGCGAGGCCGCTCCCAAGGTCGTCCCGCGTCACCGGCGGGTCCGGCACGACGAACGGCGCCGGCTGGCCAGGTCGGCGCAGCGGGGTCTCCGCGACATCGCGTACGTCCAGACCCTCACCGGTGAGACCAGCGGGAAGTTCGGCTTCCGCGGTGCGGAGCTCGCCTACAAGCGCGGGACCAGCCTGACCGGCCGTCCGCCGACGTATCCCGAGGTGGTGGACGACTTCCGCGGGTTCGTCGGCGCCGTGGCCCGCACGCTGGACCCGGTGCGCGTGGTGATCGCCATCGACGAGATCGACCGCATCGGTGCGGGCGAGCCCGCCCGCAGGTTCCTCAACGAGATCAAGGCCGTGTTCGACGTGCCCGGCTGCTACTACCTGATGTCGGTGTCCACCGAGGCCCAGCACGACTTCGAGCTCGCGGGCATGGGGCTGCGCAGCGTCTTCGACAGCTCGTTCGACGAGGTCGTCAGGGTCGACTACCTGGACTTCCAGCTCGCCCGCGGCCTGATCAGCAGGTCGGTCGACGGGCTGCCCGAGGTGTTCGTGGCGCTCGCCTTCGCGTTCTCCGGGGGACTCGCCCGCCAGCTCACCCGCTCGGCCCGCGCGATCGTCCGGCAGGTGCGGGGCACGTCGCTGGCGGCCGTGGCCGAGAAGCTGGTCGCCGACGAACTGGACCGGGTGTGCAAGACGACGAGTGACGCGCTGACGGCGCTGGACGACCGCGACGGCGTGACGAAACTGCTGCGAGTGCTCGCCGATCCGGACGCGGACCTGCACGTCCTGCGCGAACGGGTGCAGGCCTCCTACACCTCGGAGCACACCGCGATCGGTGATCTCGCGGACAGGGCGGCGGCACGGATCGCGTTCCTCGCCGTCGTCCGCGACTACTTCGCCGACGACCTGACCGAGGTCGTCCCCGCGCAGGTCGACGCACTCGCGAGAGCGCGCCGCTACGCGGGGAGCAACCCGGCCACAGGCCTGGCCCTGCTCGAGGAGTTCAGCTCTGCTTCGACTGCGCGTCGAGGACCAGGGCCACGGCCTCGGTGACCCGAGCCGCGTGCGCCAGGTGCAGCCACTCGTCGGGCACGTGGCAGTTGGAGTCCGGCCCGATCGCCCCGGTCACCACGAACTGCGCGTCCGGGTAGGCCTCGTGCAGCAGCCCCATGAACGGGATCGAGCCGCCCAGCGACACGGTCCGCCAAGGCGCGCCGAACACGTCCTTGCCGGCGTCGTCCAGCACGGCGGACAACCAAGGTGCCAGCTCAGGGGCGTTCCAGCCGTCGGCGAACTCGACCCGTGAGAGCTCCACGGTCGCGCCGTAGGGCACGTCGGTGGTGAGCTTCTGCTTGACCGCTTCCAGCGCGACGGCGGCGTCGGCCGTCGGCGGCAGGCGGAACGACAGCACCAGCGTCGTGAACGGCCGCAGCACGTTGCCCGCGTCGTCCGGCAGGGGCAGGCCCTCGGCACCGGTCACGGACAAGGTCGGCCGCCACCCGGAGTTGAGCGCCAGCTCCACCTCGTCGTCGGACATCGGCCGCAGGTCACCGACGCGCGGAACCGCACCCCACAGGGCGCCCGGCGCGGCCTCGACGGCCTCGCGGACCTCGGCCAGCCGGGCCGCCGGGATCTCGACGTGCATCTCCGGCACGAGGACCTCGCCGGTCTCCGAGTCCTCCAGCCGGTCCAGCAGCACCCGCGCGATCCGGAACGACGACGGCACGATGCCGGACGCCATGCCGGAGTGCAGGCCGCCGTCGAGCACCCGCACGGTGGCCGTGACCTGCACCAGGCCGCGCAGCGACGTCGTCAGCCACATGCGGTCGTAGTCGGAGCCGCCCGAGTCCAGGCAGACCACCAGGGACACCCGGCCCAGCCGTGAGGACAGGTGCTCCAGGTAGGCGGGCAGGTCGGGCGAACCCGACTCCTCGCCGGTCTCCAGCAGCACGACGCAACGGGCGTGCGAACCGCCGGCGGCGCGCACGGCCTCGATAGCGGCGATTGCGGCATATCCGGAGTAACCGTCATCGGCCGCGCCACGGCCGTAGAGACGTCCGTCACGCAGAACCGGGGTCCACGGACCGAGGCCCTCACTCCAACCGCCCACCGGTGGCTGCTTGTCGAGATGGCCGTAGAGCAACACCGTGTCGTCGGACGAGTTACCGGACGCGGGCACGTCGACCATCAGGAGCGGCGTACGTCCCGCCAGTTGGACGACTTCCAGCACCGCTCCCGGAATCGCACGTGACTCGATCCAGAGGCGTACGTGCTCGATCGCGGCGGCCAGTTCGCCGTGCTCTTCCCAGGCGGGGTCGAACGCGGGCGAGATCGCCGGCACGGCGACGAGCTGAGACAGGCTCGGGACGATGTCGTCGTCCCAGAGCGTCCTGACGGTGCTGGTCACAAGTGAGCGGTCCACCTCTCGATCCTGTCACGACTCCGCCTCCGCTCGCGTCCGTAGCCTCTACTCAGAGACCCGCAGCTAAGTTAACGATCGGTAACCGGGACATCGGCGTCCGGTAGTCGGACGGCCTAGTCGGAGGACAAAAGGTCGAACCTCCGACTGTTGTCGCTGATCAGAACGTTGACTCATGTGTTACGAAGTGGGACGGGTCTCACCAACTCGGGTGAGGCCGTGTCAGGATGTGGTCGTAAGCCACCGTCACCGTCGACGGCTGCCTCCGGCCCCACAGGGTTGGCGGCGACCGCCGACGTCGCCGCACGAGGTCGTCACGAGCGATCAGGCGGTCGGAGAAGACAGAGGAGAAGGCGCATGTCGTCCCCTGAGCAATGGACGCACCCTGAGCCGGATGCAGCGCCGGCCGCCACTGCCGCAAAACCGACAGCGGAACAGGTGATCGCAGGCTTGCGAGCGACAGACGAGGGCGGTGCCGACCTGGTGCAGCTGCTCACCCCGGAGGGTGAGCGGGTCCAGCACCCGGACTTCGACATCGACATCACGCCGGAGGAGCTGCGCGGTCTGTACCGCGACATGGTCCTGATCCGCCGGGTCGACCGCGAGGCGAACGCCCTGCAGCGCAAGGGCCAGCTCGGCATCTGGGTGCCGCTGCTCGGCCAGGAGGCCGCGCAGATCGGCGCCGGCCGTGCGATGCGCCAGACCGACATGGCGTTCCCGAGCTACCGCGAGCACGGCATCGCGTGGACGCGCGGGATCAACCCGACGGAGCTGCTCGGCATCTTCCGCGGCACCGACCAGGGCACCTGGGACCCGGTCGAGAAGCGCTTCCACCCGTACACGATCGTCATCGGCAACCAGGTCCTCAACGCGGCCGGCTACGCGATGGGCCAGAAGTTCGACGGCAAGGTCGGCGACGACGAGGGAGAAGCCACCATGTGCTTCTTCGGCGACGGCGCGACCAGCCAGGGTGACGTGCACGAGGGCTTCGTGTGGGCCGCGGTCTACGACGCGCCTCTCGTCTTCTTCTGCCAGAACAACCAGTGGGCCATCTCCGAGCCCACCGAGCGCCAGTCGCGCCTGCCGCTGTACCAGCGCGCCCGCGGCTACGGCTTCCCCGGCATCCGCGTCGACGGCAACGACGTCCTCGCGACGCTCGCCGTCACGAAGTGGGCGCTGGACGAGTGCCGCCACGGCAACGGCCCGATCCTGATCGAGGCGTTCACCTACCGGATGGACGCGCACACCACCTCCGACGACCCGACGCGCTACCGGCTGTCGGACGAGCTCGAGATGTGGAAGCTCAAGGACCCGATCGAGCGCGTGAAGGTCTACCTGGTCCGCCAGCAGTGGGCCGACCACGAGTTCTTCGAGGGTGTCGAGGCCGACGCCGACAAGCTGGGCGAGGAGCTGCGGGAGTTCTGCACGAACATGCCCGACCCGCCCGCTGAACGGATCTTCAGCAACGTCTACGCCGAGGGCAACCACAACCTCGAAGCGCAGCGCGACGAATTCCTCGACTACGTCTCGGGTTTTGCTGGAGGTGAGCACTGATGGCTGCTCCGACCATGGACCGTTCCTCGGCTGCTGCTCCGGCGTCCCCGGTGCAGACGCTCACGATCTCCAAGGCGCTCAACATGGGCTTGCGGGCGGCCATGGAGGCCAACCCCAAGGTCATCATGATGGGCGAGGACATCGGCAAGCTCGGTGGCGTCTTCCGCATCACCGACGGCCTGCAGAAGGACTTCGGTGAGCAGCGCGTGCTCGACACGCCGCTCGCGGAGTCCGGCATCATCGGCACCGCCGTGGGCCTCGCGATCCGCGGTTACCG
Source organism: Lentzea californiensis (assembly GCF_024648825.1). GTDB lineage: Bacteria > Actinomycetota > Actinomycetes > Mycobacteriales > Pseudonocardiaceae > Lentzea > Lentzea californiensis. The sequence goes on along the minus strand of NZ_JANBBE010000001.1, from coordinate 833,230 downwards.
CCCGGTGTGCGAGATCCAGTTCGACGGCTTCATCTTCCCGGGCTTCGACCAGATCGTGTCGCAGGTCGCGAAGCTGCACTACCGCACCCAGGGCAAGATCAAGCTGCCCATCGTGATCCGCGTGCCGTTCGGTGGCGGCATCGGTGCGGTCGAGCACCACTCGGAGTCCCCGGAGTCGTACTTCGCGCACACCGCCGGCCTCAAGGTCGTCTCGTGCTCGAACCCGGCCGACGCGTACTGGATGATCCAGCAGGCGATCGACAGCGACGACCCGGTGCTGTTCTTCGAGCCCAAGCGCCGTTACTACGAGAAGGGCGAGGTCGACACCACGGCCCAGCCCGGCAAGCTGTTCGAGTCGCGCGTGCTGCGGTCCGGCACGGACGCGACGCTGGTCGCGTACGGCCCGATGGTCAGGACGTCGCTCGACGCGGCCAACGCGGCAGCGGAGGACGGCACCTCCCTGGAGGTCATCGACCTGCGCACGCTGTCGCCGCTGGACCTCGCGCCGGTCTACGACTCGGTGCGCCGCACCGGCCGCCTGATCGTCGTGTCCGAGGCGCCGTCCGAGTCCTCGATCAGCAGCGAGATTGCAGCGAAGGTCCAGCAGGAGTGCTTCTACTCCCTGCAGGCACCGGTGCTGCGGGTGACCGGTTTCGACACCCCGTACCCGCCCTCGAAGCTCGAGGAGGAGTTCCTCCCCGACCTCGACCGGGTGCTGCACGCCGTCGACCGCTCTCTCGCCTGGTAAGGGGACAACCGGAAATGCCGCAGTACAAGCAATTCCCCTTGCCCGACACGGCAGAGGGGCTGACCGAGGCCGAGATCCTCACCTGGCACGTGAAGCCGGGTGACACCGTCAAGGTCAACCAGATCATCGTCGAGATCGAGACGGCCAAGGCCGCCGTCGAGCTGCCGTGCCCGTGGGCCGGCGTCGTGACCGAGCTCCTCGCGGAGCCCGGTCAGACCGTCGAGGTCGGCGTCCCGATCATCACGATCGACACCGACCCCGGTGGCGCGGCCGCACCTGCCCCGGCTCCCGTCGCGGCGGAGGCGAACGGCACCTCGTCCGGCAAGATCGGCGAGGAGATGCCGGGCGGGCGCATCGCGACGCTCGTCGGCTACGGCCCGAAGTCCGGCACGGCCAAGCGTCGCGCCCGCAAGGACGCGCCCGCCGCCGCACCGGCCGCAGCCGTCGTCGCCCCGCCCGCTCCTGCTCCGGCTCCGGCTCCGGTCGCGGCACCCCCGGCTCCGGTCGTGGTCGCCGCTCCGGTGCAGACCCCGGGCGGGTACGTGCCGCTGGCCAAGCCGCCGGTGCGCAAGCTGGCCAAGGACCTCGGCGTCGACCTGCACGCGCTCACGGGCTCCGGCCCCGGCGGCGTGATCACGCGTGAGGACGTCGAAACCGCCGTCTCCGCACCGGCTGCCGCTCCCGCGCAGTCCGTTGTGGACAACGGCTCGCGCGAACGCCGGGTGCCCATCAAGGGCGTCCGCAAGGCGACCGCGCAGGCGATGGTCGACAGCGCGTTCACCGCACCGCACGTCACCGAGTTCCTGACGGTCGACGTGACGCCGATGATGGAACTGCGCGCACGCCTGAAGAACGCGCCGGAGTTCCGCGGCGTGAAGCTGACGCCCCTCGCGTTCTGCGCGAAGGCGATCATCCTCGCGGCCCGCCGCACGCCGGACGTCAACGCGACGTGGGACGCGGCGGCGAACGAGATCGTCTACAAGGACTACGTCCACCTGGGCATCGCGGCGGCAACGCCACGCGGCCTGGTGGTGCCGAAGGTCCGCGACGCCGACCGGATGTCGTTGAAGGAACTGGCGATCGCGCTCGACGAGCTCGCCACGGTCGCCCGCGAGGGCAAGACGTCGCCGGCCGACATGATGAACGGCACCATCACGATCACCAACGTCGGCGTCTTCGGCGTCGACACCGGCACGCCGATCCTCAACCCCGGCGAGTCCGCGATCCTCGCGCTGGGCGCGATCCGCGACATGCCGTGGGTGGTCGACGGCGAGATCAAGATCCGCAAGATCTGCCAGCTCGCGCTCTCCTTCGACCACCGCGTGGTCGACGGGCAGCAGGGCTCGCAGTTCCTGGCCGACGTCGGCGCGCTGCTGGCCGAGCCGGGCATCGCGATGACCTACTGAGGTTCGTTCGAAACGGCGGCGGGGAGTCCTTCGGGCTCCCCGCCGCTGTTCTCCGTCGTGTTGTCCGTGAACCGCAGGGCCTCAGAGCCGGACTCGAACGTCCGGACGTCGATGGTGCTGTCGACGAGCGTGCAGCGTTGGACCCGAACCGCCAGCGACAGGGTCATGTCGTGACCGACGACGCTGCTGCCGGTGAAGGTGCTGCGGTAGAAGTCGATTCCGCGGCCGAGCGCGGTCATCCTGCGCATGTTCAAGATCGCGTGGTCGAACGTGCAGCCGACGAACTCGACTGCCCCGAAGTCGAGGTGCACGTCCTGGAAGTTCACCTCGGTGTTCGTGAACGTCGTGCCGTGGCAGCTCAACGTGGTGTACCTGAACGCGGTGCGTTCGAACGAGGTGTTGGCGCCGGTGAACTCGGCGCCGTCGAAGACGACCGCACGGGCGAACGTGCGTTCGCTGAAATCCGCGTCCACGAACCGAATACCGGTGAAGTCGAAGTTCAGCGCCGACCACGGCCCGGCTTCGCGGTGTGACCCGAGCCGGTCGCGAAGAGCGCGGAAGATCTTGTTCGCCATCTGGCCGTCGTCCTCGTGCAGCCGCAGTTGGTCGATCAGCGCGTCCACACACATCTGCCGCTGGGCCTCCCAGTCGTCGGCGAGACCGGCCATGGCGGAGACCCCGGCGACCCGCAGACCCGGCTGCTCGCCGGAGAGCAGCTCGGCGGCGACCTTGAAGCGTTCGTTGAACAGCTTGGTGCGCTCGCGTTCCTCCTGGTGGAGGGCGTGCGTGTGTGCGGCCTCGGTGACCCGCTGCTTGCGGTAGTTCACCGCCAGCGCGACCACACCGCCGAACCCCGCGACCACCGCGAGACCGATCTTCAGCAGGTCCAGCACCTCGGTGGTGGTGAACGCGGCCTGCTTCGGCACCGTCGGCCAGCCCAGCATCCACAGCAGCCCGCCACCCGCCGTCGCGGCCACGAGCAGCGCGATCAGCAGCCACCCGGCGATCGAGACCCAGACCGGGGACTGCGTCCGCCGCCGCCGGCGGAACCGCAGGCCAAGGCGCCGGTTGAGCAGCAACAGCCACACCACGGCGAGCGCCCCCAACGCCGCGTACTGCCAGGTGATCGACCCCACACAGGTGATCGTGCCTTATTCAGGTTGACCCTCCAGCAACTGGAGGGTTCACAGTAGGTCCCGTGACGCGCTACCAGATCGGCGAGCTCGCCAGGATGACCGGACTCACCGTCCGCACCATCAGGTTCTACTCCGACTCGGGCCTCATCCCGCCCACGGACAGGACCACCGGCGGCTACCGCACCTACGACACCGACGCGCTGGCGAGGCTGAAGCTCGTCCGCACGCTCAGGGACCTGGGCGTCGACCTGCCGACCGCGGGCCGCGTGCTGGCCCGCGAGGTGTCGGTGACCGACGTGGCGCGTGCACACGCAGACGCGATCGACGCGCAGATGAAGACGTTGCGGTTGCGCCGCGCCGTCCTGCGCGCCGTCGCCAAGGGAGGGGAGATGGAACTGATGAACGAGTTGGCACGCATGTCGGACGAGGAGCGGCAGCGCATCCTCGACGATTTCTTCGAGGAGGTGTTCGGGCCCTACGAGCTGGATCCGCAGTTCGAGCAGCACATGCGATCCGTGCGGATCGAGCTGCCGGACGACCCGTCGACCGAGCAGCTGGAGGCGTGGGTCGAGCTCGCGAAGCTCGTGCAGGACCCGGACTTCCGCGCGACGGTCAAGCGGATGTCCCAGCAGCACGAGGAACAGCGCCGGGCAGGGGCGGACATGAGCCCGCCGGGGGACGGTCAGATGGAGGCGTTCAACTTCGCGATCGCCCAGGCGCGCGAGGCCCTCGACGCGGACATCGCGCCGCAGTCCACCGAGGCCCGTGCAGTAGTGGAGCGCGTGAACGCCAACTGGGCGGAGGCGCTGGGCCTGCCGAACGACGACAGTCTCGTCGAACGGCTGCGCGAGCTCTCCGACTTCGCGGACCCGCGTGCCGAGCGGTACTGGGTCCTGATCGCGAGGATCAACGGCTGGCCCGCCATGCCGGACCACTCGCGCGAGCGCGCCTGGCTGCGCGAAGCCGGCCAGCCGTTCGGCTAGACCTCTGAGATCCTGCGGGAACCAGCTGGGCGCCCAGCTCGTTTCCGTGGCAACGAAGGGGGAACGCCATGTCTGCTTTGTTCGAAATTCTCGGGGGCGTGCTCGGCGAGGCGTTCGGCCCGTCCGGCGACGACAACACGCGCGGCGACGGCGACGTCTTCCTGGACGGTGAATGGCAGGAGGGCGAACTGTTCTTCGGCCCCACCAAGATCATCTGGGACGAGCGGATCGTCTTCAGCAACGACGAGGGCCGCGTCGAGCAGATCGTCGACAAGGACCCGCCGCACCCGAACTTCGTGGTGCTGCACTTCCGCCGCCCGCAGGACACGGTGCTGCTGGCCGTCCACAGCCGCGAACTCAAGCGCGTGGGCGCGGTCCTGACGCTCCCGCTCTAGTCGTTCTGCGGCAAGAGCTTCACGAGCCGGAACGACGCGTCGAACCGGTCGCGCGCTCGCCGTCAGTCGTCCGTCCAGCTGATCAACGCTTCGAGCACGGGTGCCACACCTTGCCGCCCGGCTCGTAGCAACGAGGGCCGTTGTAACCCGGATACGGGTTCGAAGGCTGTTGCGTCGCGGTCTGCTGCGGAGGGCTTGGAGTCCGTTGCTGCTGTTGTTGTTGCTGTCGCTGTTGTTGTTGTACGGCAGCGGCGTCCCGACGGCGTTGCTCCTCGGCTGCGGCCGCGGCGGCGGCTTCCGCCTTGCGGCGTTCCTCGGCGACGGCCTCAGCGGCGCGTTTCTCGGCAGCCGCGGCTTCGCTGCGGAACGCCTTCTCGCGCTGTTCCAGCTTGGGCAGCGCGGCGGTGACGAGGCTTCGGAGCAGCGACTGGTCAGCAGCGGAGAGGACCGTCCACACGAGCCCGCTCGGGTTCGCCAGCGCCTCCGCCTGCGAGAACGCGGTCCTGGCGGCATCGGCCGCCTGCGTCCATTCGGCAGGGGCGGCTGTGGCCACCGGCGCCGGGACCTCCGCGGCAGTCGTGACGACCTTGACCTGTGCGGGCAGCGTGCAGGCGATCTCGCGGGAGTGCAATCCCCGTCCGGCCGCGACCGCTTCCGACAGCGCCGAACTCACCTGCGGGTAGAACCGGGCGTTCTGCCCGATGGTGATCGCGGCGGCGAGGCCCGACCTGGCGACCTCGGCGTTCACCAGGGTGCCGTCGAGCTTGACCACCCCGGCGAGCAGCCGGCCGTACCGGTCGGTCCGCTCGACGTCGTACTCCAGGGTGACCTGGGAGCCGTTGGGGAGCAAAGACTTCAGGCGGTCGGTCGCCTCGGCGTGGAGACAATCGGTCGTCTCGGGGGCGTCGATGTTGAGCAGCCGAACCTTCTCGAGCCGCCCGCCCGTGAGCACCTCGACGGTGTCGCCGTCGATCACGCGCTCGACGCTGGTCGTCGGTGCGGGCGATGGGTCAGGTTCGTCCGTCACCGCGACCAGGACGACACCGCCGACGGCCGCGGTCACCAGCGCGGCACCGATCAGGTTGGCCACCAAGAAGAACTCCTTTGCTCCGACGACAGCCCAATCGGAGCAAAGGAGGTGTCTGTTACTACCTGATCTGCATCCCGGAGATCGCGCGAGAGACCACCAAGCGCTGAATCTCCGAGGTTCCCTCGAAGATGGTGAAGATCTTCGAGTCCCGGTGCATCCGCTCCACCGGGTGCTCCCGCGTGTACCCGGCCCCACCGAGGATGTGGATCGCCCGCTCGGTAGCCCACACCGACACCTCGGAGGCCTTGAGCTTCGACATCGACCCCTCACCGGCGGTGAACGGCACGTTGTTGCGGCCCATCCAGGCCGCGCGCCACACGAGCAGCCGGGCGGCGTCGATCTCCATCCGCATGTTCGCGAGGTCGAACGCGATCGACTGGTTCTCGATGATCTTGCGCCCGAACGCCTCGCGGTCCTTCGCGTAGTCGAGGGAGTACTCGTAGGCGGCACGGGCGACGCCCACGGCCATCGCGCCGACGGTCGGGCGCGTGGTCTCGAACGTTGCCATTGCGGCCTGGCCGCCGGACTTCTGGCCTTCGCGGGCACGGGCGAGGCGTGCTTCGACTCGTTCGCGGCCGCCGAGGACGCAGCGGCCGGGGACGCGGACGTCGTCGAAGAACACGTCGGCCGTGTGGGAGGCGCGCATGCCGTGCTTCTTGATCTTGCCGGGGGACGACAGGCCCGGGGTGCCCGGCGGGATGATGAAACCGGCCTGGCCGCGGGAGCCCAGGGACGGGTCCAGCACGGCTGTGACGACGTGGACGTTCGCGATGCCGCCGTTGGTGGCCCAGGCCTTCTGGCCGTTGATCACCCACTCGTCGGTGGCCTCGTCGTAACGCGCGCGGGTGCGGTAGCCGGCCACGTCGGAGCCCGCCTGGGGTTCGGAGGCGCAGAACGCGGCGAGTTTCGGGTCGCTCTCGTCGCCGAAGCACTCCGGCACCCACTCGGCCAGCTGTTCCGGCTCACCGGACGCGAAGATGCCCGCCACGGCCAGGCCGGTGCCCATCAGGGCCAGTGCGATTCCGGCGTCGCCCCAGAAGAGTTCCTCGGTCGCGATCGGCAGCGACAGGCCGATCGGGTCGGCGAACCAGGTCGCGAGGGACTCGAAGCCGTAGAGGCCGATCTTCGCCGCCTCCTGGATCACCGGCCACGGCGTCTCCTCGCGCTCGTCCCACTCGGAGGCCGCCGGCCTGATCACGTCGCGGGCGAAGCCGTGCACCCAGTCGCGCAGGTCGGTCTGGTCTTCGTTCAGCTCGAGCGAGAAGCCACCCACAAGAAGTCTCCTAAGCCTTCGGAATGTTGAACAGGCTCATGAACCCGGCCGCGAACCCCAGGTCGCCCTTGACCTTCAGCTTGCCCGTCATGAACAGCACGGGAGCCGAGGCGTTGCCGGTCGCCAGCTTCAGGAAGTCGGCGGGCGTCAGCGTCACGATGGCGCGGGCCTCGCGCGTCACGCCCTTGTTGATGGTGCACTCGGCGTTCTCGATGATGGCCTCGTAGACGTCTTCCAGCACGTGGAAGTGCACGACGGCCTTGGTCGCACCGGCCCGGTCCGAGCGGAAGTGGACCTCCATGCGGCGGAACACCTCGTCCAGCACGCGCACGCGCAGCGCCGGGTCGGCGACTACGGCCTCGATCTGGTCCTTCGAGGCGCGCGAGATGATGCGGGCGAAGTTGGACGGGTCCATCTTCGCCAGGTCGAGGTCGGCGCCGCCGTCGGCGAGCGCGCCCAGGGCGTTCAGCAACGCCGCGAAGTCGTCCTTGCCGAGCTTCTTGGGGTCGATGCCGCGGGCGATGACGTCGATGTCCACCTCGGCCAGCGCCGGGTCGTCCGGCGAGATCTGCTGCAACGTGCTGATCAGCTCGGCCGGGCTGAGCTTCGCGATCGCCTCGGTGCTGAGGTCGAGCGTCATGGACAAACACCTCCTGGTACCTACTCACGAGTAAGACTACTGGTGAGTAGATAGAGCGGCAAGCCGATCCGATAATCTTGCCGCTTCGAACCGAGGGGTGAAGATGCGCACAGAAGGTCGAGCCAAGCGCTTGCCACGCGCCGTGCGTGAGCGGCAGATCATGGATGCCGCCGTCGACGTGTTCTCGCGGCTCGGCTTCCACTCGGCTTCCATGGACGAGATCTCCGAGGTCGCGGGCATTTCCAAGCCGATGCTCTACGCCTACCTCGGCTCGAAGGAGGAGCTGTTCGCGACGTGCATCCGGCGCGAGGCCACCCGCATGATGGAGGCCATCGCGACGGGCGTCGAGCCCGACCAGGAACCGGACGTGCAGCTGTGGAGCGGCCTGCGGGCGTTCTTCGGGTTCGTCGGCGAGAACCGGGCGAGCTGGATGGTGCTGCACCGGCAGGCGTCCAGCCAGGGCGGGCCGTTCGCGGTCGAGCTCATGGACATGCGCGCCCGCGCGGTGTCACTGGTCGCGGCGCTGCTCACCCAGTCCACGAAGGCGCCCGCGACGAAGCTGGAGGCCGAGTCGCTGGCCGCCGCGCTGGTCGGGGCCGGCGAGTCGCTCGCGGACTGGTGGCTCGACCACCCGGAGGAACCCGCCGGCGTCGTCGCGGCCCGCCTCATGAACCTCGTGTGGATGGGCTTCGGCGACCTGGTCGACGGCAACGTGTGGCATCCGCCGTCACGTCGTTGAGCCGACCAGGTGGGGCCCCTTGCCCCACACGGCGAACTCCCAGCCACTGGCACCCTCGCTGGCCGAGAACTCGACGCGGCCGGGGATGAGCAGCGGCTTCTTGAACCGGACGTCCACCGTCACGGCCTCGGGAAGCCGCCCCTCCAGCGCGGCCACACAACGAGCCTTCGTCCACATCCCGTGGGCGATCGCGCGCGGGAACCCGAACAGCTTGGCGCTCAACGGGTGCAGGTGGATCGGGTTGCGGTCGCCCGACGCCGCGCCGTAGCGCCGTCCGACGTCCGCGGGCACCCGCCACACGGCCGACCCGACCGGCCGCTGCAGTTCGTCGCCCTGTCCCGACGAGCCGCCGGTGCGCCGCAGGTAGGTCGACACCCCTTGCCAGACACCGGAAACCGACGTCACCACGTCGACCTGGGTGCCCTGCGGGTGAGGACGCAGATCGCGCGCGGACACCGTGATCTCCAACGGCTCGTCCAGCGTCAGCGGACGCGACTGCGTGATCCGGTTCGCGACGTGCACGAGGCCCGGCAACGGGAAGGGGAACCCGGCACCGGACATCAGCCTCATCTGCAACGGAAAGCCCAGCACGTGCGGGTAGGTCAGCGGCAGCGCGTCGCGCAACCCGAACCCGCACACCGCGTTGTACGCCGCCAGGTGCTTCAGCGACACGTCGACCGTGGCAGAGACCGGTTGGGCGGCAAGCGTTTCCCCGCGCCGGAACGACGTCAGGGCGGCACGCAACAACATCAGGCCCCCAGGAGCATCTGGCCGCACACCCGCACGACGTTCCCGTTCACGCCACCGGATCCCGGCGACGCGAACCACGCCACGGTCTCCGCGACGTCGGCGGGCAGCCCGCCCTGCGACAGGCTGTTCATCCGCCGTCCGACCTCGCGCGTCGCGAACGGCACCGCCGCGGTCATCTTCGTCTCGATGAAACCAGGCGCGACGGCGTTGATCGTGGCCCCGCGAGCGGCCAGCACGGGCGCGAGCGTCCGCACCATCCCGATCACGCCGGCCTTCGAGGTGGCGTAGTTGGTCTGGCCGACGTTGCCCGCGATGCCGGCGATCGACGACACCCCGACGATCCGCCCGCCGGTGCGCAGCACGTCGCCGTCCAGCAGCGCGTCGTTGATCCGCTCCTGGCAGGCGAGGTTGACCTCCAGCACCGAGTCCCACAACGAGGAGTCCATGCGCGCCAGCGTCTTGTCGCGCGTGATGCCCGCGTTGTGCACGACGACGTCTACGCCGCCATGCCGTTCCAGCAGGTACGAGGTCAACCGAGCGGGATCGCCGGTGATGTCGAGCTGCAACGCCGACCCGCCGACGGCGTTCGCGACCTTCGACAGCTCGTCCCCGGCAGTGGGCACGTCGAGGCAGACCACGTGCGCGCCATCGCGTCCCAGAGTCGTGGCGATCGCCGCGCCGATGCCCCGCGACGCGCCCGTGACCAGCGCGACCTTGCCGTTCAGGGTGCCGATCGGCGAGTTCCCGGACACGTGGACGACCTGCCCGGACACGTACGCGGACCGGCCGGACAGCAGGAACCGCAGCGTCGACTCGACACCGTCCTCCGCGCCGTCGGCCACGTAGACCAGATTCGCCGTACCGCCGCGGCGCAGCTCCTTGCCGACCGATCGCACGAACCCCTCGAGGGCCCGTTGCGCCACGGAGTCCGGCGACCGCCCGATGACGACCACCCGCCCGCACGGCCCGAGCTGAGTGATCGCCGGGTGGAAGAAGTCGTGCAGCTGCCGCAGGTCCGTGACGGACGCGATCTCCGATGCGTCGAACACCAGCGCGCCGTACGGGGTCAGGCCTGTTTCCAGCTGCTTCAGAAAGGGCAGCCGGAACGCGCCACCGACCAGCACCGGTGTGGCGACCGCGGCGTCGCGGCGAAGTGGATACGGGTTCGGCAGGCCGAGCCTGCGCACGAGCTGGCGCCCCAGCCCCGACGATGCGAACTTCTGGTACCTGTCCACGTCACACAACCTACTCGCTAGTAAGTCTACCCGCTAGTAGGTAGTATGGCGGTATGCGAGTAGCGATCATCGGCGGCAACCGCATCCCGTTCGCCCGCTCGAACGGCCCGTACGCCACCGCGTCGAACCAGGACATGTTCACGGCGGTGCTGGACGGCCTGGTCAGCCGCTTCGGCCTGCAGGGCGAGCGGCTCGGCGAGGTGGTCGCGGGAGCGGTGCTCAAGCACTCGCGCGACTTCAACCTCGTCCGCGAGTCGGTGCTGGGCAGCAGGCTCAGCCCGGAAACCCCCGCGTACGACCTGCAGCAGGCGTGCGGCACCGGTCTGCAGGCGATCATCGCCGTGGCCAACAAGATCGCGCTCGGCCAGATCGACGCGGGCATCGCGGGCGGCGTCGACACCACCAGCGACGCCCCGATCGGCGTGAACGAGAACTTCCGCAAGCTCCTGCTGGAGTTCAACCGCACCCGCAAGGTCAGCCTGTTGACGAAGCTGCGTCCCGGCCACGTCGTGCCGCACCTGCCGCGCAACGGCGAACCGCGCACCGGCATGTCGATGGGCGAACACGCGGCCATCACCGCCGCGCAGTACGAGATCACGCGCGAGGACCAGGACGAACTGACCGCGCTCAGCCACCGCAACCTCGCCCGCGCCTACGACGAGGGCTTCTTCGACGACCTCGTCACCCCGTACCTCGGCCTGACCCGCGACCAGAACCTCCGCCCGGACAGCAGCGCCGAGAAGCTCGCGAAGCTCAAGCCCGTCTTCGGCGACACGATGACCGCCGGCAACTCGACTCCGCTCTCCGACGGCGCCTCCGCGGTCCTGCTCGCCACCGAGGAGTGGGCCGCCGAACGCAAGCTTCCCGTCCTCGCCTACCTGACGTTCGCCGAGACCGCCGCCGTCGACTACGTCCACGGCGACGAGGGCCTGCTCATGGCACCCGTGCACGCCGCACCGCGCATGCTCGACAAGGCCGGCCTCACGCTGCAGGACTTCGACTTCTACGAGGTGCACGAGGCGTTCGCGTCACAGGTGCTCGCCACGCTCAAGGCCTGGGAGAAGGAGCTCGGCGAGGTCGACAGGTCCAAGCTGAACGTCAACGGCTCGTCGCTCGCGGCAGGCCACCCGTTCGCCGCGACCGGCGCCCGCATCGTGGCGACGCTGGCGAAGCTGTTGCACCAGCGGGGAAGTGGACGCGGTTTCGTGTCCATCTGCGCCGCCGGAGGTCAAGGGATCACGGCGATTCTGGAACGGTGACGCACTTAGGCTTGCCGAAGTCGACAGTCCCTCATGCACACTCACGGTGTCGCAGCGTTGCGACACTGGGGGTGGGGGAATGTGTGATTTGCAGGTCGATCCCGAGAAAGATCCGGTGCTGGCGCGCGCACTCGTCGGCACTCTTCGCGACGAGTGGCGGCCGGCCGCCGACGCGATGCGGTCGGCGCACGAGTGGGAGCGCCGCGCCTACATCACGCTGACGCTGGCAACGGCGGCCAGGCGCCGCGTCGAGTGGCTCACGAACTGGCTCAAGGCGCATCCGGACGACCGCGATGCCGTTGCGGTGCACCACGCGATGGAGTCGCTCGACGAGAACTAGTCCAGTAGCGACCAGGCCGCCGTGCACGACGCCGACACGGTGATCTGCTGCGCCTTCAGGTTGAGCTGGTCGACCATTCCCGCGGGTCCGGCCATCTCGAACGACGCGGCGCCGCTCATCATGCGCGGCTGGTAGTGCGCGCCTCCCTCGGTGTCGCCGATCCGCAGCAACGGCCCGAGCCGCCGCCCCAGCGCCGTCGCGTAGCCCTCGGCGCGTCGCAGCGCGTCCGCGACGGCTTCCCGTTGCGCCTCACGGATCGCCTCGGTGTCGTCGACGAGCGTCCACGACGGGCCGTTGATCCAGGACGGCTCGGCCTGCACGAGTTCGGCCAGCAGCGCGTCGAGGCGGTCCAGGTTCTTCACCCAGATCATGTACTGCTGGGACGCGCGGCTGCCGACGCGCTGGTTGTTGTCCCAGTTGTCGTGCACGGACAGCTGCCGCGACCGCACCTCGAACTCCTCGAGCAGCGGCTCGACGGCGGAGATGCGCTGGTTGAGCGTGCTCACCGCCTCGGAGCGCTCGGCGCCGAGAGCCTCGAACGTCACGTCCACCTGTGCGCGGTCGGCAGTGCGCTCGACCTCGCCCGTCCCCTTCGTCACGACTTCAGCCACGTGGACCAGCCAACCGGCACGGTGGTTCATCCGCAACTATTGGGCTCTATTGCTCAATCACTAGATAAACGAATACAACGGCATCCGGCCTCACTTCGAGGTTCGTCTGCGCGTCTCTAGAGGCGTCGCTAGAAACGCGGATACGGTGCGAGCCATGGACCCGGTGCGCAACCCGTTCGCTCCCGGTGCAGGCCAGCGGCCTCCTGAGCTCGCTGGCCGGGAGAAAGAGGTCGGCGCGTTCGAGGTGGTGCTCGAACGCGTGGCGCGCGGCCGTCCCGAACGCAGCCTCGTGCTGACGGGGTTGCGCGGTGTCGGCAAGACCGTCCTGCTCGGCGAGTTGCGGTCGATGGCCGTCAAACGCGGTTGGGGTGCGGGCAAGGTAGAGGCCAGGCCCGACGCCGATCTCAGGAGGCCCCTGTCGGCCGCGCTGCACCGGGCGATCCGGGATCTCGCCCTCCGCCACCGCGCGCCGGACCGGGTCGAGGCGATCCTGGGCGTCCTGAAGGCCTTCGCGCTCAGGGCCGCTCCCGACGGCGCCAAGCTGCGCGACCGCTGGCAGCCCGGCATCGACGTGCCCGCGGCGTCCGGAAGGGCCGACTCCGGTGACATCGAGATCGACCTGGTCGAGCTGTTCACCGACGTCGCCGAGCTGGCGCAGGACGTCGGCACGGGCGTCGCGCTGCTCATCGACGAGATGCAGGACCTCAAGCCGGACGACATCAGCGCGTTGTGCGCGGCTTGCCACGAGCTGTCGCAGATCGGCGCGCCACTGGTGGTCGTCGGCGCCGGCCTGCCGCACCTGCCCGCGGTGCTGAGCGCGAGCAAGTCGTACTCGGAGCGCCTCTTCCGCTACGTCCGCATCGACCGGCTCAGCCGCGAGGACGCCGACCGCGCCGTGCTCGCCCCCGTCGAACGCGAAGACGCGGGGATCACCGACGAGGCGCTCGACGCGTTGTTCGACGCGTCCGGCGGCTACCCGTACTTCATCCAGGCGTACGGCAAGGCCGCCTGGGACGCCGCGCCGGCCGATCCGATCACTGCCGTGGACGTCTCCGTGGCCGCTCCGGAGGCCGACGCGGAGCTCGCGGTGGGCTTCTTCGGCTCCCGATACGAGCGTGCGACGCCCGCCGAACGCGAGTATCTCCGGTCGATGGCCGAGTTGACCGACGGAAAGGATGCGGGGGTCAACACCGCCCAGGTGGCCGACCACCTGGGGCGCAAGCCCTCGTCGCTGTCACCCGCGCGGGACTCGCTCATCAAGAAAGGCCTGGTCTACAGCGCGGAACGGGGTCAGATCGCCTTCACCGTGCCGCACTTCGGACGGTTCCTGCTCGGTCGCGAGGAGTGACCTGGGGCACCCCGCCGTTGTCCGGTCGTTCACGTTGCCAGCCGATGATTCATCGGCATGTGCCCCAACTCACCGGACAATCGCGTGCTTTCGCGCCTGCGTAGGTGCATACTTGGGTTACCAACCGAACAGACCTCACAGAGGGAAGTGCAGACCCAGATGAACTTCGCAGCGAAGCTCCGCGCCCGCCGTGCCGAGGCGCGTAACCGGAAGGCCGTGGCTCGCGCGATCGACATGGCGACCACCCCGTCCATGCGTCACGAGCTGATGGCCATCGCCCAGGCTCAGGTCACCACCCTCCGCTGAACAAGACCCGGCACTCGCGCGGCGCCCCGTCGCGAGTGCCTCCCCAAACGGGAACCCCTGGAGCACCTCCCGCGCTCCAGGGGTTTCATTCATCCTGTTAAACGTGATCCACGCCACAGTATGATGGCGTTGTAACAGCGCACGTCGGTCCGCCGATGTCACTGTTGACCTCGCGGTGCTGTCGGACCCCCGACCTGGCAGCACCGCGAGGTTTCTTGTTTGCTGGGTCCATGGAGATCGCCGTGCTCGGCACCGGCCTCATGGGTGCCCCCATCGCAACCAACCTCGCCGCGGCCGGACACACCGTCCGGGTCTGGAACCGCACGCGCGCCAAGGCCGAACCACTCGCCGCGAAGGGCGCCACCGTCACCGGCAGCCCCGCTGAGGCCGTCGAGGGTGCCGAGGTCGTGCTGACGGTCCTGAACGACGGCGCCACGGTCACCGCGGCCATGCAGGACGCCGCGTCCTCCTTGTCGCACAACGCCGTGTGGATCCAGGCGTCCACGGTCGGCGTCGCGTACACCGAGGACCACATCGCCTTGGCGCGGTCGCTCGGCCTGGAGTTCGTCGACGCGCCCGTGCTCGGCAGCACCAAGCCCGCCGCCGAGGGCAAGCTCGTCGTGCTCGCGTCCGGTGCCGATGAACTGCGCGAGCGCGTGCAGCCCGTGTTCGACGTGATCGGCGCACGCACGATGTGGGTCGGCGAGGCCGGGGCGTCGTCGAAGCTGAAGCTCGTCGCGAACAGCTGGGTGCTCGCGCTGACCGCCGCCGTCGGCGAGGCCGTGTCGCTCGCGGAGGCGTCCGGGATCGACCCGAAGCTGTTCCTCGACGCCGTGTCCGGTGGCGCGATGGACTGCGCGTACCTGCAGACCAAGGGCAACGCGATCATCGAGCGGTCCTTCCCGCCCGCCTTCACCGTGCAGAACGCGCTGAAGGACGCCTTGCTGGTGAACGAGGCCTCGGTGCGCGCCAACGTGCACCTCGACGTCGCGCAGGCGGCGAGCGCGCGGCTCAACCGCGCTGTCACCAAGGGGCACGGCGACGAGGACATGGCCGCGTCTTACTACGCGAGCTACGAATAAGCCCGACGATCGGCCGGTCCGGCGGGCGTGCGGGCTCAATAGCTTGGTTCGGTGAACAGACTCGCACGCTCCCTGCTGGCGTTCGGCCTGGCATCGGCGCAGGTCGTGGCCACCGCCGCAGTCGTGTCCGCCGCTCCCGACATCAAGGACCGCATCGCCGGCATCCCCGGCGTGCGGATCATCAGCGAAGGGACGTCCGGCACCGCGCGGACGTTCGTCCTCGGCATCCAGCAGCCCGCGGACCACCGCAGACCGCGCGGCCTGAAGTTCGAGCAACGCTTCTCGTTGCTGCACAAGGCGGAATCGAAGCCGATGGTGCTGCACACCAGCGGCTACAACCTGTCCGGCACGATCAGCCCGTCCGAGCCCGCCCGGCTCGTCGACGGCAACCAGATCAGCGTCGAGCAGCGGTTCTTCACGCCGTCGCGGCCCGCCCCGGCCGACTGGGACGACCTGAACATCTGGCAGGCGGCCAGTGACCACCACCGGATCGTCGGCGCCTTCAAGAAGATCTACGGCGCGAAGTGGCTGTCGACGGGTGCCAGCAAGGGCGGCATGACGTCGATCTACCACCGCAGGTTCTTCCCGCGCGACGTCGACGCGACCATCGCGTACGTGGCGCCGAACGACGTGGTCAACGACCGCGACGTCTACGGCGAGTTCATCCGCGAGGTCGGCGACGACCCGGCGTGCAACCGCAGCCTGGAAGGCGTGCAGCGGCAGGTCCTGCAGCACCGCGACGAGTTCGTCTCGCGGCTGGAGGCCAGGGGCTACACGTACAAGCAGTTCGGCGGCGCGCACAAGGCGCTGGAGATCCTCGTGCTCGACACGCCGTTCACGTTCTGGCAGTACGGCACGCAGGCGCAGTGCGCACTGGTCCCCGGTGCGGGCGCCTCGGTCGACGACCTCTGGAAGTTCATCGACACGACCGTGGGCTGGGACTTCTACACCGACGCCGGCGTCGCGCCCTACACGGCGTACTACTACCAGGCGGGCACGCAGCTCGGCTGGCCCGAAGCGGACGAGTCGGCCGTGCGCGACCTGCTGCGCCACCCCGGTTCCTCGATGCCGCGCTCGATGGTCTCGCCGGACATCAGGTTCCCGCGGTTCGACCGGTCGGCGATGCGGGACGTGGACTCGTGGGTGCGCCACCAGGGTTCGCGGCTGCTGTTCGTGAACGGCCAGAACGACCCGTGGAGCGCGGAACCGTTCCGCCTCGGCCGGGGCACGCGCGACTCGTTGTCGTTCACGGTGCCCGGTGGCAACCACGGCGCGAACATCGCGAAGCTGCCCGAACAGGAACGCGCCGCCGCGACGGCCGCCGTCCTGCGCTGGGCCGGCGTTTCGTCCGCTCCTGTTGCGGCACTTGCCGTGGACGAGGGCCCGGACTCGCTGGACGCGCTGCGGGCTCGCCGGGGCTGAGGCACGCTGGAGGCGTGAAGCCGTTGCTCGTGGTTGACGCAGCCAACGTCGTGGGATCGGTCCCCGACGGGTGGTGGCGCGACCGGGCGGGCGCGGCCGAACGCCTCCGCGACGCCCTGCGCGGCCGTGACGAGGAGGTCGTCCTGGTCGTGGAAGGCAAGGCGCGCAACGTTTCCTCCGTCGACGACGTCCGCGTGGTCTCGGCCCCCGGCGACGGTGACGACACGATCGTCGAGGTCGTGCGCGCCGAGGGCACCGGTCGTGCGGTGACGGTGGTGACCGCCGACCGCGAGTTGCGGCAGCGGGTGGTGGCGCTGGGGGCCGAGGTGGCAGGTCCCACCTCGGTGCCGCGCAGCTAGTGCCTGTATCGAAGTCTGATCCGCGATAGCCGGGCCCGAGGCGGCCCCTGGCGGCACGGCCGGAGGGCCCACATACAACACCGGTATGCGGGCCCTCCGGCCGCACCACCAGGAACCACCTCAAGCGCAGCTCTCATCGAACCAGACTTCGATACAGGCACTAAAGCCTGAAGAGGCTTTCGAGGACCTGCGCCACGCCGTCCTCGGTGTTCGGCGGCGCGTGGTTGGTGCAGGCCTGCTTCACGAGCGGGTGCGCGTTGCCCATCGCGTACGCCGTGCCGGCCCACCCGAGCACCGACAGGTCGTTCGGCATGTCACCGAACGCGACGACCTCGTGCTTGCCGATTCCCCTGGTGTTGCACAGGGATTCGAGCGTGGCGGCCTTCGAGACGCCCGGCGGGCTGATCTCCAGCAGGCCGAGCCCGCCGGAGTGCGTGACCGAGACGTGCTGCCCGACGGCCTCCCTGGCGATCTCCATCATGTGGTCGACCTCGGCGTCCGGTGCCCACGCGAGCATCTGCACGACCTGGTGCGCCTCCTCGAAGACATGGTCGAGCAGCTCGAGCGTCCTGTGTGGATTCTTCGGTCCAAAGCCCTGGAAACCTGGCTCCGACAACACTTCCAGGCCGGTCTCGACCGCGATGCCGACGTTCGGGATCACCTCGGCCAACGCCTCGGACACCTTCCGCACGACGTCGAGCGGCACCGTCTGCGCGTGCGTGACCTCGCGGTTCGTCAGGTCGTAGATCATCGCGCCGTTGGAGCAGATCGCCGTGCCGGTCAGCTTTAGGTCCTGCACGAACCGCGGCGGCCGCGCCGTGACGACCACGACGTCCGCGTCGACGGCGTGAAGAGTGGCGCGGGTGCGATCGCTCAGCACGCCGCCCGGTTGCAGCAGCGTGCCGTCGAGGTCGGTCGCGATCAACCTGATCATCGGCTGATTATCGGGCAGGGACTACCGGCCGCGGGCGAGAAGCCCGGAAGCCGTCACCTCGACGGCGCGGCGCACGACGTCGGTGAAGTCGACGCACATCACGGCCAGGGCCGGATCGGCGGCGTAGGCGTCGAGGACCGCCCGCGGGGGGCGGCTGGCCGGCCAGGCGGCGACCGCGACCAGCATGACCGTCCGCATCAGGGCGGCGGCGTCCTCGTCGCCCAGTTCGGGGAGGTGCGTTCCGGCGAACCGGACGAGCGCCTCGAGGTACCCGTGGACGGCGCGCTTGTGCTGGAGCGCGGTCTCGGCGGAGATGTTGTGCTCCAGCACGGTGGACTGGGCGCTGATCAGGTCGCACAGCGCGGGGCGGCGCACCAGCGAGGTGGCCAGGAGGTCTGCCAGCCGGTCTCCGCGTTCCCGTGCGGTGCCATCGCCGGCGAACGCCGCGGACTCCAGTTCCGCGATCCAGTCCGCGATCTCCGCCTCCAGCAACGCCAGCAGCACCGCCTCCCGCGACTCGAAGTAGCGCAGGACGTTGGCCTTGGCCAGGCAGACCCGGCGGCTGAGCGCGGTGAGGGTCAGTTCGGCGACCGGCATCTCGGTGAGCATCGCGGCGGCGGCGGCGAGGATCTGCCGCCGCCGTTCGCTGCGCTGCTCGTCCGTGCGCGCCCGCTGGAAGCTCATGTCACGCATGTTACAGACCAGCGGTACTTTACTAAGATACCGACGGTCCGTTATGTTGGAGGAATAAGAGACCGTCAGTCCTCAAGGAGGGGTTGCGATGTACCAGGTTCCTGACCAGCACGGAAAGCGCATCGTCGTCACCGGCGCGAACAGCGGCACCGGCAAGGAAGCGGCCAAACGGCTGGCGGGAGCCGGGGCCCATGTCGTCCTCGCGGTGCGCACCGAGGCCAAAGGCCGGCAAGCCGAGACGGAGATCCTCGCCGCGCATCCCGGAGCCAGGCTGGAGGTACGGCGGCTCGACCTGGCCGACCAGGCATCGGTGCGGACGTTCGCCGAGGAGCTGATCGCCGGGGGCGAGCCGTTGGACGTCCTGGTCAACAACGCCGGCGTGATGAACGTGCCCGCGCGGACCGAGACCGTCGACGGCTTCGAGCTCCAGCTCGCCAGCAACTTCCTCGGCCCGTTCGCCCTGACCGTCCGCCTGCTGCCGTTGTTGCTGGCGGCGCCCGCGCCGAGGGTCGTGACGATGAGCAGCGGTGCCGCGTACCGCGGGCGGATCGACTTCGACGACCTGCAGTCACGCCGCCGGTACAGCCCCACGCTGGCCTACGCGCACTCCAAGCTGGCCGACCTGCTGATGATGGTGCGCCTGGCGGACCTCGCGGCCGAGAACGACTGGCCGCTGCTCTCGGTCGGCGCGCACCCCGGCTACACCCGCACCAACCTGATGACCTCGGGCCCTCGCCTCAACGGCGGCAAGCCCGGTCTCCTCGAGTCGGTGGGGTACCGGGTCGTGCCCTCGCAGGGCGTCGAGCAGGGCACCGAACCGCTCCTGCACGCGGCGGCCGACCCCTCGGTGGTCGCCGGTGGCTACTTCGGACCGCGCTGGGCGCTCGTCGGCCCGACCAGGCCCGCCTCGATGCCGCGGGCTGCGAGGGACAAGGCAGTGGCCGCCCGGCTGTGGGCCGAGGCCGAACGCCTCACCGGCACGTCGGTGGAGGTCGTGGGCCGGTGACCGGGGGAACTCGGGCAAGATCGGGTGCATGACCCATCGAGTTGACGACATGCCGTTGCCGGTTTGGCTCCCGGAGTCCGGTTCCGGCCCCGGCATCGTGCTGATCCAGGAGATCTTCGGCCTGGACGGGTACCTGCGCGGCATCGCGGAGAAGCTCGCCGCGCTCGGCTACGTCGTGGCCGTGCCCGAGCTCTTCCACCGCTTCCAGCCGGGCTGGGTCGGCGAGCACGACGAGGCGGGCATCGCGAAGTCGATGGAGGTCGTCGGCAACCTCGACTTCCCGCTCGCCGTGCAGGACGTCGTCAAGTCCGTGCAGTACCTGCGCGGCCTGCCCGAGGTGACCGGCGGCGTCGGCGTGCTCGGCTTCTGCCTCGGCGGCACCCTGGCCTACGCCGCGGCCACCGCCTCCGACCCGGACACCGCCGTCTCGTTCTACGGCTCTGGCGTGCCGGACCAGATCGGCACGCTCGACCAGGTGTCGTGCCCGATCCAGTTCGTCTTCGGCACCGAGGACGCGTTCATCACCGGCTACCAGAAGGTCGTGGACGCGGTGCCGTCGCACGAGGGCGCCGAGATCCACCTGGAGGCCGCGGGCCACGCGTTCCTCAACCACCTGGGCCCCTGGTACGACAAGGACGCCGCGGACCGCGCGTGGGACGTCTCCACGAAGTTCCTCGCGCGCACGCTTCCCGTCTAGGAAATGCACGGCACCGCGAGCTGCTGCGAGAAGAACCTCTCCAGCGGCTTGCGGTGCAACCGGCGCTCGACCGCGATCAGCTCGTTGCGCCGGTAGTGCCTCACCTGCGTGCTCGTGACGACGAACCCGTTCCGTTCGGTGGTGGGCATCTCGTCGTAGAGCAGCGCGTGCTGCCCTTGCGTCACAACGACGTCCGCCAGGCCGTCCGGGATCTCGCTCGCCCGCGTGGCGATCGTGGCCGCCAGCGCGTCCGGCCGGCTGCGCAACCGGCGGTGCGGCCACGGCACCCCGTGGTGCTCGGCCTCCAGCGACCGGTGCAACGCCCTGGCGGCGTGCCGGATCGCTTTGATCGAGTCGCCGCCGAGCACGTGCACGCCGGGACCGTCCAGCGCGGTGTCCCTGCGGAACCCGGCGCACACGACGACCTTGTCGTACCGCAGCTCCCCGGTGCCGTCGATCGTCGCGACGAACTCGTTGCCCTCCTTGCTGATCCGCTGCACGGACCGCCCGACCGTGTGCGTGAGCCGTGCTGTGGACGCGATGTTGTCGGCCGTCTCGAACGCGCTGGGCCCCCGCCCGACGATCAGCACGCGCCTGCCCGCGTACTCGGTCGGGTCGGTGCTCGCGCTCGCGTACGTCTCGGCGTGCTCGAAGCCGGGAACCCCTGGCACGTGGGGCTTCTTGCCGGTCGCGACGATGACGTGCCGCGCCTCGTACCGCCCCAGATCGCTGACCGGCGTGCCGTAGCGGACGTTCAACGGCCGCGCGAAGTCCTCCAGGTACCGCACCAGGTCGTCCGCGTCGGGAAAGGACCGCTTGCTGTAGCGCGCGAACGGCACACCCTCGAACAGCCAGTTGTCGTCCGTCGAGAGCACGCGGTGCCGCGGAAACGTCCGGAAGAAGCTCGCCGGCTCCGGTTCCTGCTCGACGATCAGGTAGTCGCGGCCTGCACGGTGTAGAAATCGCCCCATCTGCAAGCCCGCCGGACCTGCACCGACCACCAGGTACTCCACCATCACGCACCTCCCGGCGTCCTCTACGCCGACCACGGCGAAAAGGTTCAGGCGGGCGGTCCGCGTCCCATGATGAGGGCTACCGGCGGGTTCGCGTCAACCAACGTCCACCCCGTGGATTCCGGCCTGCTCTGGTCGATCAAGAGGCACATCGGCCTGGTCGTGCTGATCGGCCTAGCGGTCTTTGCGTCGTGGCGCTCGTCGTCGCCTACCGGAAACAACGCATCAGCGAGTCCGCCGAGACCCGCGAACTGACGAAGCTGCGCAACGAACGCTTCGGCGCCGCCTGCAACCAGATCGGCAACGAGTCGCCGACTGTCCGCCTCGCCGGCGTCTACGCCCTCGCCGCCCTGGCCGACGAGTGGACCGCGCAACGCCAGGTCTGCATCGACGTGCTCTGCGCCTACCTGCGCATCCCCTACGAGCCGGCGCTGGAGTCGGAGTGGTACCTCGACGCCGAGTCCGAGGTGCGCCTGGCGATCACCAGCGTGATCTCCCGCCACCTGTGCGAAGACGCGCCGTTCAGCTGGCAGGGCCACGACTTCGACCTGGTCCGCGCAGTCCTGCGCTCAGCCGACTTCGACGGCGCACGGGTGACGTTCGACGGCGCCGAGTTCCGCGCCGGCCGCGTGCGCTTCGAGGGAGCGGGAGTTCAACGGCGGCGAGGTGGACCTGTCCGAGGCGGTCATCTCCGTGGCGCCGGTGTTCGACGAGGGGGAGAAGCCGGGCCTGAAGCTGCCGTGAGCGTTTTTGTCGGTGCTCGCTGCCATGATCACCGGCATGGGAACCTGGGACATCGGACACTTCGACAACGACACGGCCGCGGACTTCTCCGGCAAGCTGGACAAAGCGCTCGAGAGCGAGCGCGAGAACATCGTCCGCACCGCGCTGATCAGCACGATCGAGAGCGAGGGCTACCTCGACAGCGACGAAGCGTGCGCGGCCGTGGCCTCGGCGGCCTTGATCGCCGCGCAGTGCCCAGGCGGTAAGCCGGTCACGGCCTACGGCCCGCACGAGCCGCTGCCGGTGTTCTCGACTGATCTGCGGCCTCTCGCCGTTCAGGCGCTGGACCGCGTGCTGGCACCGGAGTCGGAGCTCACCGAGCTGTGGGACGACGCCGGCCACGGCCCGCTGTTCCGGAAGGGCGTCACCGACCTCAAGGCCGTCCTTCTCACGTGATGGACGCCGGAACAGCGCGACCGTCCACAGTGTTGGATACGGCCGTGACGACTGTGAAGCGCCGTGCCCGTGTCCGAGCCCCTGAGCTGGTCGGACGCGGCTGGCTGAACACCGGGGGCACCGCGGTCAGCCTCAAGGACCTGCGCGGCAAGATCGTGCTGCTCGACTTCTGGACGTTCTGCTGCATCAACTGCCTGCACGTCCTCGACGAGCTGCGCCCGCTGGAGGAGGAGTTCGAGGACGTCCTGGTCACGATCGGCGTGCACTCGCCGAAGTTCGTGCACGAGGCCGACCCCGAGGCGCTCAAGGCCGCCGTCGAGCGGTACGGGGTGCACCACCCGGTCCTGGACGACCCGGAGCTCACGACGTGGCAGAACTACGCCGTGAAGGCGTGGCCGACGCTGACCCTGGTCGACCCCGAGGGCTACGTCGTGCACGTCGCCGCCGGTGAGGGCCATGTCGAGGCGCTGAGGACCATCATCGGGGAACTGGTCGAGGAGCACGACGAGAAGGGCACGCTGCACCGCGGCCGAGGTCCGTACCAGGCGCCGGAGCCGGAGGACACCACGCTCCGCTTCCCCGCCAAGGCCCTCGTGACGCCGAGCGGCACGATCCTCGTCAGCGACTCGGCGCACCACAGCATCGTGGAGCTCGAAGCGGACGGTGAGACCGTCCTCCGCCGCATCGGCACCGGCGAGCGCGGCCGGCGGGACGGCCTGAACCCCACCTTCTCCGAGCCCGCGGGTCTCGCCCTCGTTCCTGGCACCGACCAGGTCGTCGTCGCCGACACGGTCAACCACCTCCTGCGCGGCCTCGACCTCGAAACCGGTGAGGTCACGACGCTCGCGGGCACCGGTGAGCAGTGGCGCGACGGCGAGACCGACGGGCCGGCCGACAAGATCGATCTGACGAGCCCGTGGGACGTGGCGTGGTGGAACGGCGGTGTCGCGATCGCGATGGCCGGCAACCACACGCTGAGCTTCTTCGACCCCGAGACCAACTCCGTCAGGCGGCTGGCCGGCACCACCGTCGAGGGCATCAACGACGGTCCGGCCGAAGGGGCCTTCTTCGCGCAGACGTCCGGGCTGGCGGCGGACGGCGACCGGCTGTGGATGGTCGACTCCGAGACGAGCGCGTTGCGCTACCTCGAGAACGGCGAGGTCCACACCGTCGTCGGCAAGGGGTTGTTCGCGTTCGGGCACAAGGACGGCGACGCGGACGAGGCGCTGCTGCAGCACCCGCTGGGCGTCACGGTTCTCGCCGACCACTCGGTCGTCATCAGCGACACCTACAACAACGCGATCAGGCGTTTCGACCCCGCGACGAACACCCTGACCACCATCGCCACGGACATCGCCGAGCCGTCGGACGCGCTCCTCGTCGACGGAGAGCTCGTCGTCGTCGCGAGCGCCGCCCACCGGCTCGAACGGTTCGCGGCGTCCGCCACGAAGATCGACGGCGCGGCCCACGAGGTGAAGCGGCCCTCCACGGACATCGGGCCGGGCGAGTTCGAGCTCGCGGTCGTCTTCACGCCGTCGACCGGGACGAAACTGGACGAAAGGTACGGACCGTCCACCCGTTTGGAGATCACCAGTTCACCCCCTGAGCTGATCCTGGAGGGCGCCGGCGCCGGCACCGAACTGGTACGGGCGTTGCGGATCAACGATCAGGTCACGAACGGCGTTCTGCACGTCGTAGCGCAGGCGGCCAGTTGCAGTGACGATCCTGCCGACGAACACCCGGTGTGCCGTCTGACCAGGCAGGACTGGGGGGTCCCAGTTCGAGTTGTTGCCGATGCACCTACCCGGCTGCCGCTGCTGATGGGCGGCATGGACGAGGACGGTCCACAAGGCACGTAGACTCTGCTGGTGCCTGATGTCAAGCTCGAGATCCAGATGCTGTACGACCGTGTGATGGTCCGCATCTCGCCCGAGGACGGCGAGCGGCGTTCCAGCGGAGGCATCGTGATCCCCGCTACGGCCCAGATGGCGAAGCGGTTGGCGTGGGGTGATGTGTTCGGAGTCGGTACCAGCGTGCGCCACGTGAAGGTCGGGGACCGGGTGATGTTCAACCCGGAAGATCAGCTTGAGGTCGAGGTGCACGGCACCACGTATCTCGTGATGAGGGAACGCGATCTGCACGCGGTTGCGACGGAGCTCACCGAGCACGGTACTGGTCTGTACCTATGAGCCGCCGGTTCGTGATCGACGCCTGATAGCTGCACACATATGCCACCTCAGGAGAGACAGGGCAACGGGGAGAGCTGTGCCGTACGACGCTGACAAGACGAGAGCGATGCCTCCGGTGGGTCCCGGCGGCACGTCCTCGGAGCAGACGACCAAGATCGCACCGGTCCAGGTGGACGCCTCGACCGAGGCTTGGCCGTCTGAGGAGCCGGACTCGAACGAGCCGACCGTCACCGCGGCTGTGCCCGGTGTCGGGTTCCCGGCCGGCGAGGACGCCACGGAGTACATGAAGCCGGTGGCGCCGCCCGAGCCGCAGCCGGAGGACTCCGGCGTCTACGGGCCCGTGATGATCGAGCCCGGCGAGGACGAGGTCCCGCCCAAGAACACGAAGAAGAAGGCGTTGATCGTGGCCGCGGCCGTGGTCGGCGCCTTCGGTCTGCTCTACGGCCTCGACATGCTCGTCTCCAGCGGCAACGTGCCACGCGGCGTGACGGTCGCGGGCGTCGATGTCGGTGGCATGAGCCACGACGAGGCCGAGAAGAAGCTGCGCGACGAGATCGGCCCGCGCCTGGACAAGCCCGTCGCGCTCAAGGCCGGCGACGTCACGTCCGAGCTCGACCCGAAGGCCGCGGGCCTGGAACTCGACTGGAACAGCACGATCGAGCGTGCCGGCAGCCAGCCGCTCAGCCCGTTCACGCGCGTCACCTCGTTCTTCACCAGCCGCGAGGTCGGTGTCGCGACGAAGGCCGACGACGCGAAGGTGTCCGGCGCGCTGGAGGCCCTGCGCCCCAAGCTCGACCACGAGCCGATCGAGGGCACCATCAAGTTCGAGGGCGCGAATCCCGTCGCCGTCGAGCCGCACGACGGCCAGAAGCTCAAGGCCGAGGACGCCGTGGGCGCGGTCGTCGCGAACTGGGCGTCCGGCGGCCCGGTCGAGGTCCCGATGGACTTCACCCCGGTCAAGACGACCAAGGAGGGCGTCGAGAAGGCGCTCAACGAGGTCGTGAAGACCGCGGTGTCCGGTCCGGTCGTCATCAAGGGCGAGGGCAAGGACGCGACGCTCACGCCGGAGCAGATCGGCACCACGCTGGCCTTCGCCCCCGGTGAGGGTGGCGCGCTGAACGTCACGCCGAACAAGGACAAGCTCGCCGAGGTCACCACGCCTCAGCTCAAGGACACGGTCAAGCAGGGCAAGGACGCCGAGATCGTCTTCGAGGGCGGCAGGCCGACGGTCAAGCCGTCGGTGGACGGCCTCGACCTCGACTGGGACAAGAACCTCCAGCCCTACTTCGACACGCTGAAGAAGACGGACGCGCGCGAGGTCAAGTTCGAGTACAAGCACACGCCCGCGAAGGTCACCACCGAGCAGGCGAACAAGATGGGCATCAAGGAGGTCATCGGCGAGTTCTCGACCGGTGGCTTCGCCCCGGCGTCGGGCGTCAACATCCGGGTCGTGGCCGAGAAGGTCAACGGCGCGATCGTGAAGCCCAAGGAGACGTTCAGCCTCAACAAGTACACCGGTCCGCGCGGCACCGCGCAGGGCTACGTCGAGGCGGGCATCATCGAGAACGGCATCCCCGGGATGGCGGTCGGTGGCGGTATCTCGCAGTTCGCGACCACGCTCTACAACGCGTACTACTACGCGGGCATGAAGGACGCGGGCCACAAGGAGCACAGCTACTGGATCACGCGGTACCCGAAGGGCCGCGAGGCCACCGTGTTCATGGACGGCGCGGGCAACAGCCTGATCGACATCGCCTTCACGAACCCGGACGACACGGGCGTCGCCATCCAGACGATCTGGACGGGCTCCTCGATCACGATCAAGCTCTGGGGCACCAAGAACTACGACGTCACCGGCTCGACCAGCGGCGACTTCAACCCCACCCAGCCGCAGGAGAAGAAGGTCAACAAGACCCCGTGCTCCGCGAGCAACGGCTCCCCCGGCTTCTCGGTGACGGACACCCGCACGATCACGGACCGCCGCACGGGCCAGTCGCGCAACGAGTCGCGCACGGTCCGCTACGACCCGCAGTTCAAGATCATCTGCGAGCCGCCACCCGGCGGCTGAGCGAACTTTCAGGTTGACAGTGGCCACGCGCGGGTAGTCACCCGTTCGTGGCCACTGTTGCGCAAGAGGCGCGAAGACACCCCGTCGTCCAGACGCTCGGACGGGCGGGAATGGTGCTGTACGGGGTCGTGCACGTCCTTGTGGCGTGGCTCGCGATCCAGGTCGCGTTCGGTGACTCCGAACAGGCCGACTCGAAAGGCGCGGTGAGTGACATCGCGCAGGGTGGCGAGTGGTTGCTGTGGACACTCGGCATCGGGCTTGTCTTCTTCGCCTTGTGGCAGCTGCTTCTCGCGTTCGTGGGTTACACGTACATCGGGAAGAAGCGGAAGCGGATCTCCAAGCGCATCGGGTCCGCGGCCCGCGCCGTCACGGCGACCGGTATCGCGCTGGGTGCGTTCAAGTACGCGACTGGCGGTGGCTCCGGCGACCAGAACCAGCAGCAGCAAGAGCTCACCGCTCAGGTGCTCGCGTTGCCCGCCGGCCAGTTCCTCGTCGGCGCCGTGGCGATCGGCATCCTCTGCATCGCCGGCGTGATCATCTACAAGGGCATCAAGAAGTCCTTCGAGAAGGACCTCGACATGAGCCGTGCGCCGTCGTGGATCGAACCCGTCGGCCGGATCGGCTGGATCGGCAAGGGCACCGCGTACGGCGTGATCGGCGTCCTCGTCGGACTCGCCGCGATCAACGCCGACCCCCAGCAGTCCGGCGGCATGGACAAGGCCCTGAAAACGTTGGCGGCACAGCCTTACGGCATGTTCCTGCTGTCCGCGGTGGCGATCGGCATCGCCGCGTTCGGCGTCTACTGCTTCGCCGCCGCGCGAGCGCTCAAGGAGTGACGCCGGTGGCCGCGCGCCTGTGCCGATGCCGGGCCGCGGCCGCCTGCGCCTCCACCGTCATCGACGACAGCACCTGTCCCGGCGCCACGTAGAAGACGTTGGGACTCGCGGAGTCCGGCCCCCAGCCGGCGCTGCCGCGCAGCAGCAGGAGGTCACCGGGACTCGGGTTCGCCCCCTCGAACCACGAGTCCTGCTCGACCCCCGTGCGCTCCCACGCGATCACGGCCTTGGTGCCGCTCTTCGCCCGTTGGTACACCTGCGCGACCCGCGCCATCTCCGCTTCCGGCGACGCCTCGCGCAGCTCGTTCATGTGCTGCTCGTACCCGAACCACAGCGCGTCCTGGCGCACCTGCCGGTTCTTGAGGCGTCGCAGGACGATCGTCGCGAGCGCCACGACGCCGACGATCGCGAGCGACAGCAGCAGGTTCAGGAACACCGGCCAATCTTTGATTCCGAACGAGGGCGTGTCAACTGACAACGAAGTCAAGCTGCATCACGTGAGGTGATCGCGCTGGCGTGCGGGCCATGCCGAGTCCTGACGCATCCAGGGTCGGGTCTGCGGTCGGCGCGGTGGCCGGTCCGCTCCTCCTGGCGTAGCAATGAAAAACGGGTCCTCGCACCCCGGGCAGGAGGTGTGAGGACCCGTAGTCCCTTGAAAGCGCTTAGAAAACGCTCTCGTCGATGTCCATCAGCGCGTTGTCCGTGGACTCCGCGATCTTGCGACGGGCGGTGAGCTCCGGCAGCACGGTCTTCGCGAAGAACGACGCCACCGCGATCTTGCCCTCGTAGAACGCCTTGTCCTTGGCGGACGGCGTGCCACCGAGCTTCTCCAGCGCGACCTCGGCCTGGCGCAGCAGCAGCCAGCCGACGAGGACGTCACCCGCGGTCATCAGCAGGCGGACCGAGTTCTGGCCGACCTTGTAGAGGTTGCGGACGTCCTCCTGCGAGGTGGTCAGGAAGCCGACCAGCGCGCCGAGCATGCCCTGCAGGTCTTCGAGACCCTGCTTGAGCAGCGCCCGCTCCTCCTTCAGGCGGCCGTTGCCGCCCTCGTTGTCGAGGAACTTCTGGATCTCGCCGTTGATGAACGTGAGCGCCTGGCCCTTGTCGCGGATGATCTTCCGGAAGAAGAAGTCCAGCGACTGGATGGCCGTGGTGCCCTCGTACAGCGAGTCGATCTTCGCGTCGCGGATGTACTGCTCGATCGGGTACTCCTGCAGGAAGCCCGAGCCGCCCAGCGTCTGCAGCGACTGCGCCAGCTGCTCGTACGCGCGCTCCGAGCCGACGCCCTTGACGATCGGCAGCAGCAGGTCGTTGACCTGGGCCGCCAGCTTGGCGTCGTCGCCGCCGAGCATCACCTTGTCCTGCTGCGTCGCGGTGTACAGGTACACGGCGCGCAGGCCCTCGGCGTACGCCTTCTGCAGCATCAGGCTGCGGCGGACGTCGGGGTGGTTGGTGATGGTGACGCGGGGCGCGGTCTTGTCCGTCATGCGCGTCAGGTCGGCGCTCTGCACGCGCTCCTTGGCGTAGGACAGCGCGTTCAGGTAACCGGTCGACAGCGTCGCGATGGCCTTCGTGCCGACCATCATGCGGGCGTACTCGATGACGTCGAACATCTGCGCGATGCCGTCGTGCACCTCGCCCAGCAGCCAGCCCTTGGCGGGCACGCCGTGCTGGCCGAACGTCAGCTCGCACGTGGTGGACGCCTTGAGGCCCATCTTGTGCTCGACGTTGGTGACGAAGGCGCCGTTGCGCTCGCCAAGCTCACCGGTCTCCGGGTCGAAGTGGAACTTCGGCACCAGGAAGAGCGACAGGCCCTTGGTACCGGGCCGCGCCTCGACGCCTTCGCCCTCGGGACGCGCGAGCACCATGTGCATGATGTTCTCGGTCAGGTCCTGGTCGGCGGACGTGATGAAGCGCTTCACGCCGTCGATGTGCCAGGAACCGTCAGCCTGCTTGAAGGCCTTGGTGCGGCCGGCGCCGACGTCGGAACCGGCGTCCGGCTCGGTCAGCACCATCGTGGCGCCCCAGCCGCGGTCGATCATCAGCTGAGCCCAATGCTTGTCGCGCTCAGTGCCGTTGTTGTAGACGACCGTCGCGAAGCTCGGACCCGCCAGGTACATGTAGACGGCCGGGTTCGCACCGAGCAGCAGCTCGGACGCGGCCCACGTGACCGACGGCGGGGTGCCGAAGCCGCCCAGCTCGTTCGGCAGGAACAGGCGGTACCACTCGCCGTCCCACACCGCCTGGTACGACTTCTTCAGCGACTCCGGCAGGGTGGCCGAGTGCGTCGCCGGGTCGAACACCGGCGGGTTGCGGTCGGCGTCGACGAAGGAGTCCCCGAGGACACCCTCCGCGAGGTTCTTCACCTCGGCCAGCACGCTGCGCGCAGTGTCCTCGTCGGACTGCTCGAACGGCCCCGTGCCGAGGTGGTCCTGCACGTTGAAGACCTCGAACAGGTTGAACTCGAGATCCCGGACGTTGCTCTTGTAGTGGCCCATCTCGTCAGCTCACTCCTCAGGGTCGCGGCGGGGTCGCCTACTGACCGGTAACAACAGAGTATTACTCGACAGTAACCCCGGCAAGGCCGACCACCCACTGGTGGCGAACCAGACAGTCCTCCGAGTGACCTGAATCGGGCATGAGGGCCGGTCAGACGCGTGCCGGACGCAGAGGGGCCATTTCGGGAAGTGCGGCGCCGGCTACTCGAGCACGGCCGGACGGCCGATCAGCAGCCCCGACCGGTAGGCGAGCGACACGGCGTGCGTCCGATCGCGTGCGCTGAGCTTGCGCAGGATGCCCTTGACGTGGGTCCGCACGGTCTCGACGGACACGATCAGCTCGTTCGCGACCTGCTGGTTCTCCAGGCCGTCCGCGATGAGCGTGAGCACCTCGTACTCGCGCTTGGACAGCGTCGGCCGGTCCTTCGGCCGCAGGTCGGGGTGCACGTAACCGCGCGAGCGGATCGTCTCCGCGATCACGCGCACTATCTGCTCGGGCTGGGCGCTGCGCGGCACGACGCCGCGGACTCCCGCCTCCAACGCGGTCGTCACGTAGTTCGCGTGCGAGTGCGCGTCCCGAACCAGTCCGATGACCAGCAGTGCCGGGTCGCGCTCGGCCAGCAGCCGGGCCAGGTGGCCGACCGGGTCGAGCACGGAGTCGATGAGCAGCACGTCGGGACGCAGTCGTTCACGCAGGCGAACGGCGGCGTGCAGGTCGCCGGTCGAACCGAGCCAGCGCAGGCCGGGAGTCCGTCGGATCAGGGCGGACAGGCCTTCGCGGTAGAGCGGCACGGGATCGATCAGCGCGACGCCGGGGGCAGGCCGGCCGGGCGGGAGCATCAGCACCTCCGTTCGTGCATTCGGAGGAGAGACGTCGTTCCCTCGGACGTGTGACGCGGAATAATAGGTTCACGTGGATGAACAAGGATCACGAATGTGATTCAAGACGGCCGAAGGTCTTCCGTCCCCCCGCAACAATCTCGTAAGACCTACGTCACATATCCCGTGCGGATGTGCCAGGTTCCGCCGCCATGAGGCCTGGTGCTCTCGCGGGCACACGTGTGTGCACGCAAGGAGGTCACATGGGCACCCTCGATTGGATCGTGGTTGTCGGCTATTTCTTCGTGATGGTCGGGATCGGACTCTGGTCGCGCGGGCGAGTCCACAACATCGCCGACTTCTTCACGGCAGGCGGCAAGATGCCGTGGTGGTTGTCCGGCATCTCGCACCACATGTCGGGCTACAGCGCGGTCATGTTCGTCGCGTTCGCCTCTGAGGCGTACCGGCTCGGACTCACCGTCTACGTGTGGTGGTCGCTGACGATCGGCATCGGCGTCGGCATCGGTGCCTTCCTGTTCGCGCCGCGCTGGAACCGGCTGCGCTCGAAGCACGACGTCAAGTCGCCGCTCGAGTACCTGGCGAAGCGCTACAACGTGCCCACCCAGCAGGTCATGGCCTACGCGGGTGCTCTGCTCAAGGTCGTCGACATCGCCGCCAAGTGGGCGGCCGTCTCGATCCTGCTGCGCGGCTTCGCGGGTGTCCCGATCACCTGGGGCATCATCATCATCGGCCTGGTCACGATGATCTACTCCGTGCTCGGCGGCCTCTGGGCCGACGCGCTCACCGACTTCGGCCAGTTCATCATCCAGGCCGCCGCGGGCTTCGCGATGCTGTTCGCCGTCGCCAGCACCCTCGGCTGGGACTTCCCCGTGACGATCTGGGACAAGCTCCCGGAGAGCCACAGCGACCCGCTGGCGGGCCCGTACACGTCGACGTTCCTCATGGCGCTCTTCCTGATCAAGACGCTCGAGTACAACGGCGGCATGTGGAACCTGGCGCAGCGCTACATGGCCGCGCCGTCCGGCTTCGCGGCCAAGCGGTCCGCGCTGCTCTCGTCCGCGCTGTGGCTCGTGTGGCCGCTCGTGCTGTTCCTCCCGATGTGGGCGGCGCCGCTGATCGTGCCGGGCCTCGAGGGAGCGCAGGCGGAGAACGCGTACATCGAGATGGGCAAGCAGATGCTGCCCGCGGGCATGATCGGCCTGGTCCTGGCCGGCTTCTTCTCGCACACCATGGCCATGGTGTCGTCGGACGCGAACGTCATCGCCGCGGTCATCAACCGAGACATGCTGCCCCACCTCTGGAAGAAGGTGAAGACGTTCTCCGCGGACAACCAGCTGAAGCTGGCCCGGATAACGACCTTCTCCTTCATCGGCGTCAGCATGATCATCGCGATCGCGTCCGGAGGCCAGGGCTTCGTGCTCAAGGTGGTCGTCG
Source organism: Lentzea californiensis (assembly GCF_024648825.1). GTDB lineage: Bacteria > Actinomycetota > Actinomycetes > Mycobacteriales > Pseudonocardiaceae > Lentzea > Lentzea californiensis. Next base: position 800,721 of record NZ_JANBBE010000001.1, on the reverse strand, counting down.
ACCTGGTCGCCGCCACGATGGGCCCGATCGCGATCCCGTTGATGCTCGGTCTGCTGCCGTGGTTCCGCAAGGTCGGCTCGACGGCGGCGATCGCCTCCGTCGTCGGCGGCCTGAGCATGTGGGCGTTCCTCTACATCGAGCAGCTGAGCAAGGCCGCCTGGGTCACCAAGGGCGTGCTCGTGTCCTGGCCGCTGCTGCTCTCGCTGGTGCTCTACCTGTCCATCGGCTTCCTGAAGAAGGAGCCCTCCACCGAGCGCGACGTCCTGCTCGACTCGCTCAACTCCGACGAGCCGGAACCGGAGCGGGTGAAGGCGTAAGCCGTTCGTTCCTCATGATCCTCGCGGCGGCGCACCCGAACAGGGTCGCCGCCGCGAGCCACACGTAGGGCATCGGCGTACCGGTGTAGGTCTGCGCCGTGCCCGCCAGCACCACCGTCGCACCGGCGACCAGCCCGGTCGTGTGCGTGACCGGGTACTCGCTCCGCAGCACCGTCACGACCGCGAAGGGCACGAGCAGGAAGCCGTAGGCCAGCACGCGCGTCAGCAGGTTGGCGTGGTCGGCGATCTCGTACCTGAGCGCGGGGAGGGCGAGCATCGTGAGGACCACGCCCAGAGCGAGCCCTCGTGCGAGGCTCTTCACGCTTTGCCCTTGCCAGGAACGCGTCATGCGCTACAAGACGTACGTGTGGCGCATCGGTTGCCGTGGCGTGCGTCATCGTCACGAGACTCTTTCCGCTCGCGCATGCACAGTGGATGCATGGGTAAGTGGTCTCCCGCAGACGACGCGGAACTCGCCACGGGCTGGCGGCTCTGGCTGGAGCTGAGCGACCGCGTGTGGCCGGACCCGTCGTGGGACGGCACACCGGCTGACGCCATCCGCCAGGTGCGGTCGCTGCTGGCGGTGTGCGAGGAGATCCGCCTCTCCTACCTCTCAGAGACCGCACGGCCTTCCATCGCCCTGCTGCAGCTCTTGCAGTCGATGTCGTTCGTCGCCTCGTTCGCGGTCGACCTGTGGCACGACGACACACACCCGTTGGACGTCGAGCGCGCCGAACTGCTGCACGGGGACCTGGCGTCGTTCGCTGACCACGTGGCCGGTGTGCGCGCTGCGCTCGCGCGCGGTGGCGGCTGGGCGGAGCTCGACCGCCGGCCGTGGGGCCTGCCGGTCGACTGACTTTCCCAGACGATTGACCCGGAAATGCCGAAAGCCCTCTCCTGTGGAGGGCTTTCGGCATTTCCGCGGCGTTGGCCGAACCTAGACGATCAGGTCGGTTTCGATGCGCTTGAGTTGGTGCCGGGCCAGCGCGAGGTTCGCGTTGTCCCTTTCCAGCACCAGGTACAGGAAGAGCGAACCCCTGTTCTTCACGCCGCCCATCAACCGGATCAGGTGGTACTGCCGGTGCAGCGTGATCAGGATGTCCTCGATGCTGTCGCTGAGCCCGAGCGACTGCATCACCCGGAGTTTCGAGCGAATGACCTCGGTGTTCCCGGCCGCCGCGATCTCCAGGTTCAGCCAGTCACCTCCGCCGCTCGTGCCGAGTGACATCCCGCTGTCGTAGTCGACCAGTGCGACACCGACAGCGCCGGAGATGGACATGGCTTCCTTCAGCGCGGTATCGATGTTCATCAAACTCCACTTCCCTATGTCTACTGGTGATCGAGACGGCGCATCCGAATTGCCGAGACTCGGTCGTGTGCGGAAATGTCTCCAGAAAGAAGACATCATTGACGAGAGCCGTGAACCGAGCGTGGACATGGGCTGCGACCCTTTTTCGCGCTGGTGCTGCTACGAGGAAAGGATCACGCCGACTCGCTCGATCACGGGCCGGGTCTCGTGCAGAAGACGGCCGAGGTTCAACCCTTTGTCCCCGAGCACGACCATCAGGGACAGCCGGCCGATGGCGTACACGGCCATGTAGCCCTCGCTGCCGAACACGACGGTCTGGCTGAGCGTGCCCAGTCCGATCACCTCCGCCGCCTGACGTGCGATCCCGAGGTCGGCGGCGGCCAGCGCGGAGATGTGGGCGGGGTCGATGTTCTTCGCCACGTCGGCGACGATGGGGATCCCGTCGGACGCGGCGATGACCGTGTCGGTCACTCCGGCGACGTTTTCTCGAAGCTTTCGCAGTTCGGCGCTCAAAGCGTCGTAGTCCAATTCACTCCCTTTCAGGATCGGAAATGTCGAACCGCTCAGGACAAACATCACACCTCCGACGACCTCAGGGAGATTTCGAAATCAGGTCCGGCCTGCGTCCGTGGACGCAGTGCAGCCAGCCCCCAGTGCGAACATCGGAACGACGTCGCCGGCGGGGCGATTTCCAGCAGTCCGTCCGCGATCATCCGGGCGATCTCGACGGTGACCGGGTGCAGACCCCGGCCGAGCGCGAACGCCATGTCCCGCGCGGTGCGCCGCCCGGTGGCGTGCGCGACGATCTCCCGTCGTTCCGCCGTCAGACCGGCCGGCTCCGCCTCGTGGGCGGGCACCACGCAGTCCCGGTACGGCGACAGGGAGAACGCGGCGATCGCGTCCAACCGGCGAGCGGTCCAGTCCAGCAGCAGATCCGGCGCGACGCCTCGCGCCGCAGGTAGCAGCGGCGGATCGATGCACTCGTCGACGACGTATCGCTCGATCTCACCAACGGCCGTGGCGAACGCCCCGTCCCGCATGGCGGCCATCACCAGGCCCTGGAGCTCGGTGACGCCGATCCCGCGAGCGACGAGAGCCGCCTGCAGGGACCGCGTCTCGACACTCTCCACCAGAGCCGCGGTCCAGTCCCCTTCCTCGATCCGGCCCGAACTCAGCAGCAACATCTCCGCTCCGGGTGAGCCGGGACTTTCCACCGAGATCACCACGCCGTCGCGGAAATGGAACAGTCCGCCCGCATTGCCCACAATGCGCAACGTGCCGGTGACTCGATCCGCGTGACACCGCGCCAGCGCCTGCGCGAGGACGTCGAATGCGGCTCGATTGTCGCGTCTCAGGGGTTACTCCGGGTTAATTCGGACTTACAGAGCGGGACTGTCTGGCGAACTGATCATCCGATCGAGTGCGGTACTCGAATCGAAAGAGCGACCGCCAGGGCTACTTCTTACCTTCCGACACCGCAAACCCCTGCCAAGCGTCACCTGATCGAGTGAAGCATTCCAATTGAGACGGCAAGCGTTTCATTCCCGATAGATGAATCGGCGGGAAAATGCGTGTCGCTGCGGCGTCGCCGGACGTACCTGGGGGATCAAAAGCGAAGGCCCCGGCGAGTCGGAGTGACTCGCCGGGGCCTTCGGCGTGGAGCGGGTGACGGGAATCGAACCCGCCTCTACAGCTTGGGAACCCGTTGCGGCAGAACAGTTACGGCCTCTGACCAGGGCGCCCGGTGGGTCATGAGTGACCGTGGTTGTCCTCTGTTGACCAGGGCTTACAGCACGCGGACAGCACGAGGGCGTTCATGTCTCGGCTAGCGTCCAACTTCGTTGATGTCGTTGAGCCGATACCGGCCGTGGCTATCCCGAACAAGATCGGGATAGCGCACAGCGTGGTTTGAAGGCGCGTTGGCGCACATCCGCGAGATCATGTGAGTGCGGATGGTGCTGTCCTTGTACGAGCTGCCCATACGCCGGAGGAGCTGGATCACTTCCTCTGGCGAGAAGGTGCCGTCGATGCTCGCTGTGGCGAGTCGACGCGCAGCCTCCAGCACCTCGTCCCGGCAAGTTCTCTCAGCCACCGATGCAGAGTACGTAGGACGTCTAGGCCTGCCTAGCCATCGACGCCAGACCTGCAAGACCTGAGCCGCACAACCAAGATCTCACCGATTGTGGATCTTGCAGTCATGTCCTTTGTGGATGCTTCGCCGGAGATGCCCTGATCAGCATCGGCGCAAGTGTCACCTAGCCGCGGACCTCTTAGTTCCGGCGGGTCGGGCGGATCACAGCCTGTCCAAGCGCTGACCCTCCACTAGGATCGGGGAACTACATGCATGTAATTTGTCAGACGCGGGTGATAGAACAAGCAGGTAGCGACAACCAGTCAGACTCTAGGAAGGCAAGGTCAGTGAAGCGGATCGGCCGGGCCCACCCTACCGTTGTCTCCCTGTTCTCTGGTGCCGGTGGCACAGACATCGGGCTCGAGCGCGCTGGTTGGCGCACCGTGTTCGCTACTGACATCGACTCTGACTGTGTGAAGACGATGACTGCAAGTCAGGCTGCCGGCATACCGGTACCTGGCCGAGAACCGACGACCTACTTTGAGGGCACTCGGATTGTCCAAGCGGACGTACACGACTTGACAGCCGCTGACGTACGACCTCCAGGTGCTTCGCGTAGCTGGCGACCGTCGCTGCTCGCTGGCGGGCCACCATGTCAGCCGTGGTCCTCGGCAGGACTTCAACTTGGTCGAAATGACCCCCGAGGGCTGCTGCTGGACCAGATGGTTCGGATGACCGACGAGCTTCGGCCTCGTTACGTTCTATTCGAGAACGTTCAAGGGATTGTTACGGCCATCGGCCCTAGTGGCCGGCCTGGCGAGGTCCTTGATTTTCTTAAGTCCGAGTTTGAGAACCTTGGATATGCAACAAGCTTTGCGATTCTTAATTCTGCTGATTACGGCGCGGCAGAGCGTCGTGTGCGCCTGTACATGATTGCAACTGAGAAGTGCAGCTTGCCCGATTACCCTGAAGCGACTCATACCCGTAGCGCAGAAAACAGCCTTTTCGACCAGAAAAAGCCATGGGTAAGCTTGGGTGAGTTCCTTGAGGGTATGCCCGAGCCTGAGGCGATTGATGTTGTCCGCCCTTCTGGAGCTCGGGCGGAAGAACTAGCAAAGCTGACGCCAGGTACAGGCCTGCGCACTGGTGGCGTGGTTGAGGCGAATCGCCCGAGTGGTCACTGGGGATACCGGCAAGACAGTTTCCTTGCTGATCCGAGCCTGCCTTCTAGGACTATCAGGGCTGCGTCAACGCCTGACTGGATTCGCCTTGAGGACGGCTCGATGCGCCGTCTGACGTGGCGAGAATGTGCTGCCATCCAGGGATTTCCACGTGAGTGGCAGTTCACGGGCACCGTCGCTTCTCGCTTCCGGCAGATCGGTAACGCCGTTCAAGCCGACATAGCTTGCGCGCTCGGCGAGCAAATCATGTCCTATCTTGCACGCGGTACAGTCAGGACTCCGTCAGAATCTGCCCCATTTCCTCCTGAGTTTAGGCGGCGCGTGCGGTACACCACCGCAGAGCATCGGACCAATGCGGCGCACAGGAAACGCGTAATAGCGAAAAGCGTAGGATAAAATGCCTCATAGCTTCCCAGACGTCCCTCGTCGATCTCCGCAGGAACTGCAGCGTCAGCGCGACATAGCGCTAGAGCTATTTCGTGAGCGAAGGCGTGAAGAGGGTCCGCGCGCCTTCGCTGCTGCTTGTGCGGAAATCGAACCCAAAGTCCTTAACGTCTTGGAAGTAACGAATAACCTGCTCGACCTCAACGGCGATGTGTTCGTGCAGGACCCCACGTTATGGCAGACGATGCGGTACTTCTGTGCGCCTCCCGTATCTGAGGAAGATTTGTGGACACTCGTTGGCGATTCAAAGTTCAAACGAGTTCCACCTGAGCTAGCTGAAGAAACGGCTCGCGCGATATCAGACGTCTTGGATCCCGTTCGCTTTCCGTGGGTCGGCGTAGGTGCGCAACCAACCGTTGTGCAAAAAAGCTCTGCTGTCCTTGCTACTACAACGCTGTTGGCTCAGCGCTTCGTCGGTACCAGTCGACGAGGTGAGGCTTCATTCAGGCAAGAGGGTGCTGTCGCCAACGCGCTAGAGCGTGCGGGATTCGGTTTCGACGCTAGCCGTACCGCCATCGACTTTATCGACGTGATGGTCCGGGGGACGTATAGCCGGGAAAGGAAGGTGGGAGACTCCAAGTGTGACGTTCCCACTCGACTTCTTGACGGTCGATTGCTCGCTATCGAATGTAAGGTGTCGAACGGGCCAAAGAATGGCTGGAAAAGGGTGAATCGGGAGGTTGGAGGGAAATCCAGCAGTTGGAAAGGCAATTTCGGCAGTCAAATAGTTACTGCTGTCGTTCTTGCTGGTGTCTTCGACGTTTCCTGCCTGGTGTCGGTACAGAATGAGCATGTTGCCCTCTTCTGGGAGCATGATCTAGATGAGCTTTCATCCTTTGTGGAATCAACCTCGTAAATGTAATGTCGAAATCCTTCGCGTCCAGCCCGTCTGTCCGTGCGCGCATGCAGCGCCAGCAACAGAAGAACACGTCGCTGGAGTTGAACTTACGTCGTGCCTTACATCGGCATGGACTGCGCTATAGGGTTCAGGTCCCTGTGCTGCATCGAAGAACGGCTGACATTGCTTTTACAAAGGCGTGTGGTTGTAGACGTTCGTTCGTGTTTCTGGCATTGGTGTCCAGAGCATGGAAGCAATAGTTCTTGGTGGACAGAGAAGTTTGAGCGCACTGTTGCGAGAGATATGCGCACGGCTCAGGAATTAACTAAAGCGGGATGGGAAGTCGTTGTTGTGTGGGAGCATGACGACATCGAGCAATCTGCAGAGTTTATCGAACATCTTGTGCGTAGTCGGTAACTTATGGGCGGCGTACCTCTTTGCGTATGGATCCTCTTTAGTTTAGGGCGAGTCGAGCAGCTGATAGCCAAAGTTGAGCCGTGCACTCTTGTTCGACCAAGTCATAGTCGTTTCTTATCCCATCTACGCATAGCATCAGAAGGCCGACGTCAAGAGCGGCCGTAGGCCATCGTGCAGCGGCGCGAAGTGCTTTGATGTCAGCGCCCTGGCGTTAAACGATGTTTAGATTGGCCACAGTCGTTGACGGCAGCCTTCGAAGCGGGTCCGCATGAGTGACCTGCGACTGAGATCCCGCCGACTGTTCCGCGGGGCGCACTCTGTTCCGTGCATGTTCCGTGGGCAAGCCTGTGGGCTGGTCGACGCCGTCAAGGCGGCGAGCTGTCCACAGGCGCGGCAGCCGAGCGCCGTGCCCAGCTCGATCACGCCGACTACTCGGCGCTCGTCCCAACGTACCCACACGGTTTCCTGCCAGCGTGCGCCATCTCAATAGTGCTTGCCTGCCAGGAAGTTCGGCCGCTGATGAGCGGGTTGCCCACACTCGCCTGAACCGGTGTGACTACTGTCTCCTCCGTGCAGATCCGCAGCGAAGAGCAGCTGAGTCCTGTCGCCGATGAGGTTTCAGCCATTACCGCCGTTGTCAGGCCGATCCTGACCGGCATCCTTTACTCGCTCAAGGCTGATGTCGCGGCTGAGGTCGGCGGCAGGGAGGGCGTGAAGCTCAAGATGCTTCCTCGCCTTCGGCGGCCAGGTGATGGTGACACCGGTATCTGCTTCGAGTACGCGGTACACGACGCGGTCAGTCGGGGTGACGCGGCTGTAGCTGAACGAGTAGGGGAAGCCCTAGATCTTTGCAAGGTCCCCGGTGATGATGTTGGTTCGATCTTGTTTGGCGCCGAGAAGCTCGGCTCACAACAGCTCATCGACACAGCAGCCGATCTCTTGACCAACGACTCGTCCTTGTTGTCCGGCTCCCGTGGCCGCCCAGTCAAGTTGAAGCGGCACCTGACGTCAGCCGCAGCGGCATTCAGGAAAAAGGGGGCTGGCGGCGGACTACCGCAGAGCATTAGCGGCCTGTGGCGAGCCGATCTGTTTCTTGGCTCGACCCAGACAGACTACTGGGTCGGCACGACTGTGAAGATCAATCCGACCGCTCTACAAGGGGACCGTGGGCTACGTGTGGGCATCGTGCCTGCTACGCAAGGCAAGTCTGACTTGATCACCAAAGATGACCGGCGGAACCTGGTGGTCTGCCCACTTCCCTATGACGGCAGCTTCGTCGAAACCTTCTACATGGCGTGGGAGGTTGTGACTGCGTTCCTTGCCGCTGACGCACTGGTACCCAAGGAGGTGTCGTTGCCTCGGCCAGCCGCCCGCACGGTGGCTCGATACCTTGCTGACCGGCGCGAGTTCCCTGTCGTCGATGTGATCGAAGCGTTGGCTTCGCTTTCACAACCCGAGTTGCTGCGAACGCAGACGGAGGCGGCCGGCATCGTGCTCGCTGGTGGCACGTCCCAAGTAGTCGAGACAAACGCAGTGCTAGCACCTGTCGCTCGCTTGCTCTGACCGCTGCCATGTGACCATGTCTGTCTAGTTCTCGTAGCCTGCCATGAATGAGTAGAACGCATTGGACCGCCTCGTTGCTCTCGCGGTCCCTGCGGGGCCGCTCGGCCGCTGTCCCGTCCGGTCGGGGTAGGCCCGCCTTCCGTCGCCGGGCGCGGGTGGGTGGCCGAAGGCCGGGCCCCGCCCGCTTGCCCGAGCGACACAGACACGGGGCCGTTAAGCGCCTGCCGGACGGGATAGGCACAGTGCGGCCGAGCGGCCCCGCAGGGGCCGCCTTGATGAAGAAAAGAAACTCTGAACGCGGCTGCTCTAAGCCTTGATCAACTGCAACAAGTGGGTGGTGTTCGTCAGATCTGCCAGCACCTTTCGAGCCCCGGCGGCCTGTAGTTCCTCCACGCTGCTCTTTCCGCTTGCCACGGCGATGACGTGTACGCCTGCGGTCAGGGCCGCGGCCACGTCCCGGGGAGTGTCGCCGATGAGTACCGTGTCGTCCGGCCCGAACTGCGTATCGAGTTGCTGAGCCGCGCGCTCCCTGGCGATTGCCACCAGTTCCGCGCGGTCGGCGTGGTCGTCGCCGTACGAACTCGTCTCCAGATCGAGGAACTGTTCCAGACCGAGCGCGACCAGCTTGATACGCGCTACTACCCGAAGGTTTCCGGTCAACACCCCTTGGTGGACAGTCGGTTCAGACTCCAACGCCGCCAGTGCTTCTCGCGCTCCCGGCAGCACTCGGGCTCGTGACGCGAACTCATCGCGGCCGGCCTCGTAGCTGTCGATCAATGCGTTCACCAGCTTGTCCATCGCCGCATCGGTCGGCTCGACCCCGTGCAGCTTCAGGGTCTCGGCGATGATGTCCAGCTCAGTCCTACCGCTCACGTCGGCAAGCTGCTGAAAGGGTTGGCCGAACGCCCTCGGGATCGCTCGCTCGTACATCTCCCGTCCCATGCCGCGAGACTGAAGCAACGTGTGGTCGATGTCCCAGAGCACGAGCCGTCGCAGCTCGTTCGGCGCGATCATGCTTCGAGTCTGTCACTCGGTCGGGGCCTCGCGCTGGGGCGTAGCATCAGTGCAGGTCAACGCTTCGCAGGGGTGAGGATGGACGAACAGCTCGCAGCCACGATCGGCGAACGAGTGCGCGTGCGTTGCCTCGCGTCGCGCTTGCCCAAGACAGTGATTGCAGGACTGGCGGGTATCACACCTGACTACCTCTATCAGATCGAACGCGGGCTCAAGCTGCCCACAGTCACGGTGCTGAAGCAACTGGCCCAGGTGCTGAACGTGTCGGCTGACGAGTTGTTGAGCTCCACTTCAACGCGGGAGACATCGACTAGACCGGAGCCAGCGGGCGATGCGTTGTATCGCGCGTTTACCAGGCCAGTGAAGCCCGATGCGGTAGCCGTCGATGTGAAGGCCTTGCGCCGCAACGTTTTGGACGCCTGGCAAACCTGGCAGACGTCGGCCGCGCGATACAGCCAACTCGCCCCAAAGCTTCCAGCACTCGTGATCAAGGCCGAGCAAGCCTTGCGTGATCGCGCGAGCGGATCAACGGCTGATCAGCGAGAGGCTCAATGCTGTGCGGCCGATCTGTACGCGTTGCTGCGCAGCGTTGCGAAGAGGCTGGGCAGGGCAGACGTCTCGCTGCTTGCGGCGGATCGTGCGATCCGTGCCGGCAAGAACACAGACGACCCGCTGCGGTTGGCGGTGGCCCAATGGAACCTGGCTCAGGTCTTGCTTGCTGATGGCGAAGCTGAGGGCGCCGAAGACGTCGCGGTGCAGGCGGCTGAGGTCCTGTCCGCCTGCACGGACAACGACCTCGATGCCGTCGCGCTCCGCGGTGCACTCCTGCTCGTCGGCTCCATTGCGGCCGCACGCCGAGGAGACGTCTGGCGGGCACGGGAGCGCGTGCAGGCGGTTGAGCCGCTAGCGAAGCAGACCGGCGAACGCAACACGTTGTGGACGGTCTTCGGTCCAACGAACGTCGCGATGCACGCGGTCAGCGTTGAGGTCGAAGCGGGCTCGGCTGCGGACGGGCTGCGGCTGGCCGAACGGATCGACCACGACCGCTCCCCCTCGATCGAACGTCGTGTGGCGTTCCTCCTCGATCAGGCAAAGGGTCAGGTGCAGCGCCGCGACTACGGCAGTGCGTTGGTCATGCTGTCCGCCACTGAACGCGAAGCACCCGAGGACCTGAGGCATCGGCCGGCCGCGCACAAGCTGCTGGGAACGCTCGTGCAGCGGGCTCGGCGTTCGGTCGCGACGGAAGCCGCGCGGCTGGCCACGCGTGTTGGCGCACCTCTCTGAGCAGCAGCGCTCTCGGCCAGGCCTAGCCGACGGCTCGGGTTACTGATCGGTAGTCGACCTAGCGTCGCTGCTGTCAGGCCGTCCTACAGCTGTCGCGTCGAGGAGTACTCACCGTGTTGTCGCCCGAGGATGTCGATTTGGTCGCGGGACTCCGCAAGGTCTCGGAGCTGATGCCCGGCATCGCGTTCGACATCGTCATGGAGACTCTGCCGCGCGAAAACGAGCGTGAGTTCGGCCGAATCCTCATCGAGCTCGGCGAGACCCTGTTCAACCGCGCCGAAAGACGAGGTCCACCTGAGCAGGCGATAAGCGATCACGGGACCACTGACTGCTTGGGGCCGCAGTGACGACGAACTTCCATCCGTCGATGGCCGAGAGGGCGATCGGCCGCGAGCTGCGACGGTGGCGGAACGACGCTGGTTTGAGTCTCACTGTCGCCTGCAAGCGGGCGGGGTTCTCGGCTGCGACGCTCAGCCTGACCGAGAACGCCCTTAAGCCGTTCGACCCGCTGGACATCATGCTTCTCGGACGCGTCTACGAGCTTCCGAACCATGTCTGGAAGCAGACGGTCAAGCACGCCGAGACTGCCGCGAGCGAACGTACCCAGAACGCGAACGTGCCGCACAATTCGGTTGAGCTAAACGCAGCCAGAGATGTGGATGACGCTTATCTAGAGGCTGTGACGATCTGCGCTTTCGGTGTGGACCTGATCCCGCGCTTCCTCCAGACCCCTGAATACAGGATCTCTGCCACTGCTCTGGGATGCCCTACCTATCCGGCTGACTGCCCGGAACGCACGGCAGCGCAGCAGGCTCGCTGGACAGACAGCCTGACTGCAACGGCAGGCCGCGGCCCTACCGTGAAGGCCTTGATCAGCAGGGATGCGATTCGCCGAGTAGTCGGCAACCCGGCAATCACGAACGCCGCTCTCCTCCAGCTGATACGGCTCTCTGAAATCGAGACCTTCACAGTCCAGGTGACCGAAGGCAAGCCTCTGCCGGAAAGCTCGTACCTCCATCTCTCCTTCCCGCACCGACAACACAGTGACGCGGTGTACGTGGAGGGCGGCGGCAACGCGAGGTACATCGAGGACCCGACCGTGTGCCAACTGGTCGGCCAGAGCTTCAGAGCGCTGCAACATGCCGCCCTCAGTCCGGCGCAGTCCATAGAGGTGATCGCCGAGACGGCCAGCACCATGACAGACGGAGGCGACTGAGCGCATGGATCGGGCATCACTTACGCCGCGGAGCCGCGAGCTCGGCGACGAACTTCGAACCCTGCGGGAGCGGTTCGCCAGAGGGTCCGAGTTCGCCAAGTCACTCGACTGGGACCCGAGCAAGGTGTCCAATATCGAACGCGGGAAGGTACACCCGACCGACATCGACCTCGCTCAGTTCCTGACCGCGTGCGGCAAAGATCGGCGCTGGATCACCGAGTTCATCGGCCACTACCGGCAGGCCTTCGAACCGTACTTCGCCCAGCAGCCAACGAACTCCACGACGATCCTGTTCGCGGAACGCACGGCAACCACCATCACCGGCTATGGCGGGACGATGATCCCGGACCTGGTTCGGACTGACGCCTACACGGAGCACACGCTCCAGCAGTGCGGGGCGACCCCGGAGCAGATCCGGTCTGCCGTCCAGTCCCAACAGGAGCGCTGTTGCATTCTGCGAGCGTCCAGGCGGCCGGCGTGCTTGTTCTACGTGAACGAAACGGCAGTCAGAGCGCAGCTCGATGACGACCGCACGCGGATGGATCAACTGGAGCTGCTCAAGCGCATGTCGTGGGCACTTCGCGTCGTTCCTGCGGGCAAGGAGCTGCCTTCCTCATCCGGCTTCACGCTCTACGAATACGAGAAGATGCCTGCCACGGCCGTCGTCGATTGCGATGTTGCGAGAGTTTTCGCACAGGACGATGCGGCCACGTCTCGATGCCGGAGGGTCCTGGCGAGCCTGGACCACATGGCCTTGAGTCACTCCGAGTCGAGAGACCTCTTCAGTCAGTTGCTCACGGAGGAGTACGTGGCTGCTATCGCGGCTGCGTCGGGTGAGCGCCCAGACGTGTCGTGACGCTGAGCTGGGCTTTGGGGGTGCCCGAGATTCAACCTCGATCTCTTCGGGCACCTAGGAGAGCTGGCAGGCCAAATACCGAACCTCTAGCGTGGGCAAGGTGCACAACGTGCTTGAAGCGGACATCCCGGATGGGCCTTTCAGCTCTGATCTTGTGTCTGCTGTGCTTAAGGCGGCTTCCGCCCACACGGGGATCGACTCGACTGATGCGCGCTTGATGCGACTCGGCGAGAACGCGCTGTTTCATCTCCCGGATTCGTCCGCCGTTGTGCGCATCGCCCGGAGTCGCGATCACTGGGACGACGCAGTCAAGGAAGTGGCGGTTGCAAGCTGGCTCCACGAGAGCGGCTTGCCCGCCGCGCGGCTATACGACCTCGATCAGCCGATCTCGGTCTCCGGGTACCCGGTGACGTTCTGGCGCTACATCGACGGTCGCAACGGCGGTCGCGGTGATGTCGGCGCCTTGGGCCGCCTGCTGCTGAAGCTGCACCAAACACCTCGCCCGGCGACGTTCGAGCTGCCGGAGCAAGACATCCTCGCGCGCGTGCAGCCTCGGATCGAATCCGCCGACGTGCCAAATTCTGACAAGCGCTTCCTGCTGAACAGGGTCGCTGAACTTCGGGACGAGATCAACGCGCTCGAGTTCCCGCTTGAACCGACGGCGACTCATGGGGACGCACATGTCCAGAACCTGATGATCAGCGACGGCGCAGCAATCCTGATCGACTTCGAGCGCTTCTCATGGGGTCAGCCTGAGTGGGACTTGGCCATGACGGCGACCGAGTACCTGTCTGCCGGCTGGTGGACGGCCGAGGAGTACCGCGAGTTCTGCGAGGCCTACGGCAACGATGTGACGCAGTGGGACGGCTTCAAGATCCTGCAAGCCACGCACGAGATCAAGATGACTACGTGGATCATGCAGAACATCGACGAGTCCGAAGAGATCGCTGCCGAGTACGCCACGCGGATCGAGACCATGCGGACCGGGCGTGCCACCGAGCCGTGGCGGCCCTTCTAAGCGATCCGAGTCAGCAGTGCGGCGGTTCCCAGGTCGAGGCCTGGATAGTGCCGAATGACCCGCTCGACGAACAGGCGCGTGCGGTGATCGTTCGTGTGGAGCGCCGCAAGCTGCGCATGGAAGTCGGTCAGGTAGCGCACATACCTGCTGGATTGCAGCGGACCAGCGAGGTCTACCGCGTCGATCGCCAGGTCCACGGCTTCCTCCAAGTCGCCGTTCGTGAGTGCTCCGGCGGCCGAGACCATGCCGATGAAGGCTCGCGTGCGTGGCGGAGTGTCGTCCGGGGCGATAGCTCGCGCGGCGTAGAGCCGGGCCTTCTCCGACTGCTTGAGGTCGCGGAAGCCGTGGGCGGCTTCCCCCGCGAGTTCCTCGGCGTTGAAGTAGCTGATCCACGGCGGCTCGTCGTCAGGGACGTGCTGGCTGAAGAATCGCTCCGCCTCGTGCATCACGCGGGCGAACTCGCGAGCCTGGCCGCTGCTCGCCAACGCCCTGGCCTCCATCGCGAGGAACATCGCCGTAACCGCTGGCGTGGCCTTGGCGATGGTCGAACCCTGCGCCGCACGTGCGAACTGGACGGCGTCGTTGAAGCGCCCGAGGTAGTTCGCCTGGTGGCTGAGGTTCGCCAACAACCGTCCGCCTAGGACAGGATCTTGAGCCTCACGGGCAAGACGAAGTCCCTGCACGAAGTACCGCTGCGCTGCTCCGTGGCGGCCCGCGTCGTAGGCGCTCCACCCGAGCAACTGCGCCACCTCCGCGGCTGCGCTGAACAGGTCGCGACGCTCCGGTTCGCTGTGAGTGCCCTGCAGAAGCGGGGTGATCTCGGTCTTGAAGTAGAAGAGCAGCATCTTCCGGACGTGCCCGCCCCCGTACCGGAAGTCCAGGTCCATCAGGTTGGCCGCCGTCGCGCGGATCGCCGATGCCGCCGCTCCCCCGCCTCGGCGCAGTTCGTCGGCATCCGCCACGTGCAGCGAGTCGCCGAACATGTAGCCGGTGATGATGCTCGGCGTCGCCTCCTGCGCCCACTGGGAACGCACAAGGGCGGGCTGATCTTCGAGGTCAGCCGCGGTGAGCTGGCTCATCAGGTCAACGGCGGCGTCTGCGCTCGGCGGGTACTCCGCACCGTGCTCAGTCGCGTCGGGGCCAACAGGCTGAAGACCGCCGTTGAAGCCGATCTCCGCGAGGTCGACGCGCCGGCCGAGCTTCGATCCGAGCGCAAGAGCGATGTAGTTCTGAGTCGCTGCTTTTGGCCTCGTCCCGTCAAGCCAACGACGAACAGAAACGTGATCGGCCGAGATCGTCTGACCGTCTCGTTGGGCGAGTTCACGTACTCGTGCGGCAAGCCCCTTGTTGCTCATGTCGGCTTCCGACATCACCGCAGCTAGGAGCTTGTTCGGTTCGTTGTTTCCGGTCAATTGATCACCGCGTGGGCACGCCGTGCACCTCCCGTGCACCCCTTCCGTGCATCAATGCACCCCCTTGAGCACACTGCAATGCACCCCCTCACCTGCCGTTCTATGTGTACATGAACGAAACACCGGATGAGTTGGAATTCATCAGCCTCAAGCTGCGTCAGTTGCAGTTCGCCATAACGAGGGTCACTGAGAAGGTGGAACAGATCGAGCGTCGTCGGCGGCTTCGAGCTGCTCGACACGCTCAGTCAGATGCAAGACCGCCGCCTGCAACTGATCGAGCTGGCGAATGACCGTCTCGATCGTGACCGGGTTTCGATCCTCGGCCGGCGGCTCCTGAACGAAGACGCCTACGGCGGGTTGGGAGACCACCCAGCCCTCGGTCTCGAGGATCTGCACAGCCTTCTGCGCAGTCCCGAGTGCGACGCCGTGTTGCTCGGCGAGTTTGCGGTGACCGG
Organism: Lentzea californiensis; assembly: GCF_024648825.1. GTDB lineage: Bacteria > Actinomycetota > Actinomycetes > Mycobacteriales > Pseudonocardiaceae > Lentzea > Lentzea californiensis. The sequence continues at coordinate 785,326 of NZ_JANBBE010000001.1, read as the reverse complement.
GTAGACGGGCGCCCACTTCCAGGGCTCCGGACCGGATGTCCTTCTTCACCGCTTCGACAACCCGCTGGTACGCGGCAAGTCCTGGCTGGTCGCTCACGGCATCAGCCTAACTTCACTGACCCACACTGCTACAGATCACCCGATTGGACTATGCCATCCGATCCATACTGCTCTATATTGGTATGTATCAGTTGCTCATCACCGGAGGTACGACATGGCTCTGAACGACATCCCCGTGATCCTGTCCCACTACAAGCTCCTGATCACCGAAGCGCCTTGCGTGAAGATGCGCGAACTCGACGGCGGACAGCTGGTCCCGGTGGTCGACCGCAACACGAACGAAGAGCAGTTCGTCGTGGTGCTGTTCGCCAAGGCTCGCCCCACGGAGGGACGGCGCAAGTCCAAGGGCGAAGAGATCAAGGTCAACCTGCCCCGTGACCCCGGTGAGGGTTTCGAGGAAGGCGACTACGTCGAGCTGATCAACCCCGTGATCAACACCTACGAGATGCGCGGGGAGGACGGGAAGATCACCGCCTCCGGCCTGTGGTTCAAGGCGGACGGCCTCACCCCTGCGGCGCGCATCGTGTCCGCTCCCGCGGCTTAGTCCCGGAAGCCCTGCCCGGTAGGCCGGTAGCCCGCTTCGAGTCGGGCCAGGGCACTCAATTTGTTCTTTGAGAATTACACAGTGAGTCGAACCATGCCTAGATCCGGAGCATTTCACATGCGCCGGGAGATTCGGTGAATCCAGGTGCGACCTTCGTTCCTGGGTTTGCCGTGCCTCCCGAAAGCAGTTTCAGCATGGATGAGCGCTCGTACCCGATCGAACTTGCTGATCCGGACGGCGATGACCCGCGCTTCACGTTCGGCCTTGTTCATGAGGTCGGCGAAGTCCTTACGAAGCACGGCTTTCCGTGCGTCGGCGAGAGCTGGCGTGACCACCTGGAGTTGCAGCAAGCGTTGTACCGATTCATCTACGTGGGCGACTTGAGGACTGAGAGGTTGGCCAGTTGATCCAAGAAATGTTGAACGAGCGAGCACAGCAGCGGTACGGCTCGTTCGTCGGCGCGATGGACTTCGTTGAGGAGTTGTTGGTGCCGCTGGAAAAGCTCATCAACAGGATGAGCGAGAAGCCCGGCAAGGCCGGTGGCTGGCGGGTCGCGACACCCGACGAACTCAAGGGCTACTTGCGGACCGCGCGGAACGACCTCAGTGCACTCCGGGAACAAGCCAAGCGGCACGAGATCAATTTGAAGGCCAAAGAGTGGGGAGCCTGATCGATGTCTCGCCAGCTCGACAACGCCGTGTCCAACCTGGACCAGGCGATGAAGCAGCTCCGCAGCGCAATGGACGGCATCCCCGTTCGCCGTGAGGGCTTCACGGATCTGCGACGCCGGTTCGTCCGCTCGGTCAGCGTCCTGACCACGGAGGCGTCCTACGCCCGCGGGCAACTGCCCAACAACTGAATCCGCACTGATCAACGCGGCGGCCGATCTTCGACACGTTCGAGGGTCGGCCGCTGCGCTTCCCTGAGGAGAACTGCAATGGGTTGGAAGTGGAACGCAAGCAAGCGCGTTGTGGCCGCCGAGTTCCGCGCGGCGCGGTGGCTGGCCAGGAACCCGGAATGGATGCTCGCCCCATCTGCCGTCGCGGCCGGTGCCTGCACGCTCGGACCGACCGTCACGGGCTACGTCCTCGGCGGCGCAGCTGGTGCGACGGGTCTTTGGTACCGGGGTCACCCGGACTCCTTCGACACCTTGGCCGCTCCGACGCTGCGAGCCTGGCAACGGCGGTGGTTCGGGGCCTACGTCGGTGGGCGCTGGCGGGACCTGATGGACGTGCACAAGCTGACAACCGAACACCGCCGGAAGAAGATCACCAACTACCCGCGCGTGGTCCGCGTCCGGTCGTACTCCCCCTCGATCGACACCGTGTTGGTGAAGCTCGCCAAGGGCCAGTCACCGATGCACTTCGCCCGCCAGGCCGAAGAGCTGGCGCACGCGATGGAGGCTGAGCGCGTTGCGATCGAGCTGGTGAAGCCCGGTTACGTGGCGCTCGTGGTCCAGCGTGACGAACCGTTCACGGAGATCATTCCGGCTCCGGACATGCCTGAGCACTCCGAGGACGTGGACCTGCGTGCGGTGCTGCTGGGTGAGGACGAGTACGGCGGCGACTGGACCGAGCCCGTCCAGGGCACGCACACCCTGACGGCTGGCGGGACCGGGTCGGGCAAGAACTCGCTGGCGTTCGCCAAGCTGCGCTCGATGGCCCCGCTGATCAGGGACGGCATCGTCCGCCTGTGGGTCTGCGACCCGAAGTACCTGGAGTTCGCCGCTATCAAGCCGATCACGGAGAACCGCTACGCCGATGACGCGAGCGAGTGTCTGGAGCTGATCGAGATGTGGGTGGACGACATGGAGCGCACCCAGAAGCGGATGCAGCGGGCGGGTCTGCGGTCGGTCCAGCCGTCGCGTGAGTACCCGCTCAACCTGCTGATCGTGGACGAGATCGGCTCGTTGGTCGCCTACCGGCCCGAGTACGCCCGGCAGATCACGGCCCTGCTGGCTCGCGGTACCTCGATGGGCCGCGCAACGCTGCACGTCGCGGATGCCTACATCCAGGAACCGGACAAGGACACGCTGTCGATCCGGGACCTGTTCCCCAACCGCGTGTGCCTGCGCACCACGTCACCGACGCACCCGGACATGGTGCTGGGTGAGGGCGCACGCGAACGAGGTGCGATCGCCGACCAGATTCCCGCGATTCCCGAAACGGCCGGCATCGGCTACCGCACTGACGAACGCTCACGCGTCCCCCGCCGAGTCCGCGCGGCGTACACGACGGACGAGAACATCCGCGAACTCGTGGAGTTCGTCCGCGACGGACAGACCGGCTCTCTTCGCTCGATCGCCTGACTTCCTCTCACCCCAACACTTTTCGCCACTAATCGTGGAGGCCTTGCCATGCCCGAAAACAACGCTCCCCGCCGCCTGGACGGCCTGCTCCGCTCGGTCCGTGGCCACATCCGCACGCTTGGTCTGCCCCGGCCGGACCGCCTGGTCATCTCCACGCCGTCCGGCTCGGTGCACGCCGAGTTCACCTCCGGCACCGCACCCGATCGGTTGGCCTGCCTGCTGGTCTGGGCAGCCTCGCTACACGGGGTCGAGCTGACCTGGACCCTGCAAGCCGCAGGAACCCTCTCGGTCGCGGCGACCGGCCGCACTGCCTCTGGGATCACGCTCGGTCTCGCTGCCTCGGCCTCGGTGGTCGAACTGGGTGGCAAGGTCAAGTCCGGCTCCGGGGCGGTGCTCGCCAAGGCCTTCCGGTTGTCGGTGTGCACGCCGGAACAGGTCACCTTCGATGAGGTGGCCCAAGTCGTTCAGGCCGCGCGGGTGTCCACTGCCCGGCTGGCGGTGGCGGCATGAGCACCAACGATGCTGAGACCTTCGGCTACCGGGTGTTGATGCGGGTCCTGTTCGGCCCGACTGACGGCCCTCCCGCCTGGCGTGAACGGGCCGCGTGCGCGGGCTCCGATCCGAGCCTGTTCGACACCGCCGGCCGAATCGCCGCCGCGAAGAAGGTGTGCGCGTCCTGCCCGGTCCTCGCCGAGTGCCGCCAGGACCAACTGGACTGGGAAGCCACCAGTCCACGGTTCCGTGCCAACGCCTCCGGCGTCGTCGGCGGCCTTACCGGTGCTGATCGTCGCCGCATCCACTACCCCGCCAGGAACGCAAAGGACGTGGCCTGATGAAGCTCGTGCTCGCTGTCCCGATCAACCTCCGCGGCTTCGTTCGCATCGCGCACATGGCAACCGCCGTGGTGACCTCCCTGATCTGCATGTACCTGCTGTTCGGCTTCGTCGGGTGCCTGGTGCTCGCCGTCGAGCTGCTGTGGCTGGGGTGCCTGCTCCTCAAGGCAGCACACGGGGAGTAGGTGGCCTGGTGTCCGAGAAGTCCGATCACAGCAACGAAATCGGGCCTGAAGAACCGCGCGAGACTCGCACCGTTCGACGGCTGCGGGCACAGCTCGATGAGGCGCAGGACATCCACAAGCTCACCGCTAACCCGTTGCTGGCGGCCGTGCAGGCGGACCGGTTCAGGGTCTCGGTGACGCGCTCCATGTGGTGCTTCCTGACCTGCGGCCTCGGCTTCACCGCAACCGGCGTGCAAGCGTTCCTCGCCGGACACCTCGGGCCTTCTGATCCGATGTGGTGGGGTGCGTGGCTCGTGGAACCGGCCTTCGCCGGAATCCTGATCACGCTCCTACGGTGGGAAGCGCAGATGCTCGCTCACGGCCTGGCGGTCGATGACCGGCCGGTCAAGTGGCTCAAGCGGGTGCTGCTCGGTGCAACGCTCATTACCAACGTGTGGTCGTCACTGCGGCCACCGGACGGACAGATCAACGCCGGGATGGTGTTCCTGCACCTCGTGATCCCGCTCGTGGTCTTCCTGCTCGCCGAAGTCATGCCGGTGATCCAGGCACGCTGCAACACCGCGCGTGACAAGGCCGCCGAGATCGTTCCTGCGCCAACGTCCACACCTTCGAACGCTGTGACCCAACCAGCACCCGCTCGAACCGCTCTGAGGCTTCCCGGACACCTGCAAGGTGCGCTGGACGCCAAGGCGAACGAGGTGCACGCGGAGGGGCGAGCGCTCACCGCGCAAGACATCCAAGACGCGCTCAACGTGCCTGAGGAGTACGCCGCGCGGCTCGCTGCGCAACTCGCTGCCTGACCCATCTCAACCACGCGGGGCATGACCAGAACACCGGTCGTGCCCCGCTTTTTCGTTTTCCCGCAACGAAAGGAGGGCATCCGTGCTCACCCTGGAAGACCGCATCACCGCGCGAGTAAAGGCGGTCGACTTCCGGGCATGGCGAGATCGGGTGACCGCGATCGGCGGATGCGCCGCACCCATCCGGTTGTCCGGCGCCTTCCAACTCCAGGACCTCAACGGCGGGCTGATCGAGCACATCGGCGGGGACGTCATGGTCCCGTGTGGCAACCGCCGCGAGTCGGTCTGCCCGGCATGCTCCGACCGGTACTCGGCCGACGCCTACCACCTGATGCACGCCGGTCTGGCCGGTGGCTCCAAGGGCGTTCCCGAGACGGTGTCTGAGAAGCCTCGCGTGTTCGCGACGCTCACCGCCCCGTCGTTCGGACCGGTCCACAACCGCCCGATCGCCACGACTGGCAAGGTCCGGCCCTGCACGGGCTGCGGCGAATGGCACCACGGCGACGATCCCCGCATCGGCGGTGCCGTCGACCCCGGTACCTACGACTACACCGGCGCGGTGCTCTGGCAGGCACACGCGGGCAAGCTGTGGCACCGGTTCACGATCGCCCTGCGCCGCAAGCTCGCTGGCGCGGCCGGCCTGAAGGTCTCCGAGTTCAAGGACCACGCGCGGCTCTCCTACGCCAAGGTCGCCGAATACCAGCGGCGGGGGCTGGTCCACTTCCACGCCGTCGTTCGCATCGACGGTCCCGACGGGCCTCACGACCCCGCTCCGGCCTGGGCCACGGCCGAACTGCTCGGCGACTGCATCAAGGCGGCGGCTCGGGCGGTGCGGATCGACACCACGCGGCCGGATGGCTCGGCGCTGCGCCTGCTGTGGGGCGAACAGGTCGACACCAAGGGAATCCGAGGCTCCCAGGTCGAGGACGAGTCCGGCGAGATCAGTGAGGCCCGGCTGGCGGGCTACGTCGCCAAGTACGCCACCAAGGGCACCGGAGCGAAGGACACGGCGGACCGGCCGATCCGCTCCCAGCTAGACATCGACATCCTCCAGATCTCAGAGCACCACCGGCGGATGGTGCAGACCGCGTGGGACCTCGGCGGTCTGGCCGACTTCGAGGAACTGAACCTCCGTAAGTGGGCGCACATGCTCGGGTTCCGCGGCCACTTCCTCACCAAGTCCAAGCACTACTCCACGACGTTCCGCGCCATCCGCGAAGAACGCCGCACGTTCCGGACGCTCGAAATGTTCGAGCGCCTCGAACTCGATCCGGCGGCCGTGGTCATTGTCAACGACTGGCAGTACGTCGGGTCCGGCTATGACAACGACGCGGAACGCGAACTCGCCGCCGGCATCGCCGAACGGGTCCGAGCTCAACGCCAACGCAAGTACGAACAGGAGGAAGCGGCATGACATCCGCACGAATGGACGAGCACTACTCAGTGGAGGAGTCAGCCGACTACCTCGGCACCTCAGTGCGCTTCATTCGGCGCCTGATCGCTGATCGGCGCATCACCTTCTACAAGCTCGGCCGGCATGTCCGGCTCAAGCGTGTGGACCTAGAGGCGTTCGTCCAGGCGGGCAAGGTCGAGCCGATCACCGCCGAGTCCGTTCGTCGCGACCTGAGGAGGGCGGGCTGATGGCGCGCAGGAAGGGACGTCGCCGTTTCGGCTGGGTGCGGAAGTTGCCATCAGGGCGCTTTCAGGCGAGCTATCTCGGGCCGGACGAGAAGCGGCACAACGCACCGGAGACGTTCGCGACGGAGAAGGATGCGGACCGCTGGCTCGTGCACGTCGAGGGCGCGATTCTGCGGAGCGAGTGGATGGACCCGGAACAAGCCAAGATCAGGCTGCGGGACTACGCAGAGAGCTGGGTCAACGAACGTCCTGGTCTGCGTCCGCGCACGGTGCATCTCTACAACTGGCTGCTCACCAAGTACGTGACTCCACACCTCGGTGACACGCCGTTGGGGAAGCTCGACACCCCGATGATCCGAACGTGGAGAGCCAAGCTTCTTCGTGAGGGCGTGTCGGCGTCAATGACAGCCAAGGCCTACCGCTTGCTGCGAGCCGTGCTCATGACGGCAGCGAACGAAGACCGGATCATCCCGCGCAACCCTTGCCAGGTGCGCGGCGCTGGATCCGAGAATCCGGATGAGCGGCCGGTGCTGACCGTGGCCCAGGTGTTCGATCTGGCCTCTCGGATGGCAGAGAAGCGGTACCGGGCGTTCGTGCTCCTCGCCGCGTTCGCAACGCTGCGATGGGGCGAGATCACCGCTCTTCGACGGCAGGACATCGCGCCGGACGCAAGCTTGGTGCGGGTTCGTGGTGCCTTCGTCGAACTGCCCGGTCGTGGGCTGATCTACGGGCCGCCGAAGTCTCGTGCAGGCCTGCGTACGGTCGCCGTTCCTGAGGCGATTCGTGCAGACCTGCTCGCCCACCTGGACGAGTTCACCGGCTCCAAGCCGGATGCCTGGGTGTTCACAGGGAAGCGCGGCAACCCGCTTCGGCGGGGCGACTTCAACCCGCGTACCGGCTGGAAAGCGGCAGTGAAAGCGGTGGGTGTTCCTCACCTGCACTTTCACGACCTGCGGCACACCGGGAACACGCTCGCCGCTCGCACCAAGGCCAGCACCAAGGACCTGATGGCGCGAATGGGCCATGACAGTCCACGCGCGGCGATGATCTACCAGCACGCGACCAGCGAGGCCGATCAGGAGATCGCTCGTGGACTGAGCGGCCTGGTCGATCGGGAGCGTGGGATGAAGGCCACCGATGAGGACGACGACGGACAGGCCGGCGTGCTCGCTCAGATCGGCTGAAGTGGATGTGGGCAGCACAAGATGCTTGTGCTGCCCACATCCACTTAGGACGCTCGTGCGCTGCTGGTCAGATGCCCGTGCTAGGTAACCACGCTGCAATTTCACAGAATTATGGCTAGAATTCTGTCTATGATCAGGATTCCGCTCGCTAGTGCCCGTAATCAACTGTCTGACCTTGTAGCTCAGGTTGAGAGCAACCATGAACGCATCACCTTGACCAAGCATGGTGTGGATGCGGCCGTCCTCATCGCTCCTGCGGAACTGGAGGGGCTGGAGGAGACCATTGAGATCCTCTCCAGGGGTGACAACCAGAGTGAGGTTCTAAACGCAATCCGCCAAGCGGAGGAAGATCTGGCCCAGGGCAAGATCGCCAACATCGATGAGCTGATTGAGTCGCTGAAGCGGCGAGCGTGAGGTTCTGCACGGATGTATGTACACAAGTAACGTGTGCGTCCTGGTGCTAGACAAGGCTTGTTCTTTGGCGCTATGGTGGTTGCATCATGACGAAGCTCACCAACGATGGGTCTCGCTCTCCTTACGAAGTGCGCATGAGCCTGCAGGCCGAAAAGAGTCTTCAAGAGTTGCGTCCACGGCATCTCGCTGAGACTGCTATGAGTTTCATCTACAACGAGTTGAGGTTCGACCCGACAGAGTTTGGCGAATATGGCCGCAAACTCTCCGGCAAGCTGAAGGGAAATCACTCGGCGAGGCGAAGGAAGTTTCGGGTAATTTACCGAATCGGCAAGGATGTTATTGAGATCCTTGAGTTTCAGCCAACGCCTTATCCGGGTGTAAATTGACCATCAAGGAGCGCGCGCGGTGAATTACCAGGTGCGGATTGCTCCAGAGGCCATGGCGAGGCTTAGTCGGTTGCCTGCGCGAGTTGCTACTCCTGTGGTGAACTTCATCAGGGAAAAGCTTGCCAAGCAGCCGGAAACTCTTGGTGTACCGTTGAGTGGAAAGCTTCAAGGTCGCCTGGTAGTTAAGCGGGAGCAGTACAGAATCATCTATAGTGTTGATCCTTATGGTGGCACGGTTGATATTCTGGAAATCGTCTAATGCTACGACTCTTCTTGATAGGTGCTCAAGAAGAGTCGTAGCATGCCGCCTTCTCTGCAAGAGGTCTCGCGGTGTCCTGGAGAGTGTCCCCACTGTGTTCCGGTACTCCGCGAGCCTTGGCGGGACTTGTGAGCGACCGGTGCGGCTGATCAGGAGATCGCTCGTGGCTTGAGTGTCCTGGTCGATTGGGAGCGTGGGAGGACCACCGAAGAGGACGACGGACACGCTGGCGTGCTCGCTACAGTTGGCTAACCGCACGTAAACAGCACGGTGACGTACCCACGAGATCAAACAGCGAAGGCCCTGGCGAGTCGGATGTGACTCTGACCAGGGCCTTCGCTGTTGGAGCGGGTGACGGGAATCGAACCCGCCTCTACAGCTTGGGAAGCTGTCGTTCTACCAATGAACTACACCCGCGTGAGCAAGCTCGCCGCCGATCATACACAGCGCGGGAGCCGGCGGTGCGCCCGCTTCGGTTAGCCTGTCCGGGTGCTGCTGAGTGACCAGGATCTGCGCAAAGAGGTCGAGTCAGGCCGTCTCGTCCTCGACCCCTTCGACGCCGAGATGCTCCAGCCGTCGAGCTTCGACGTGCGGCTGGACCGGTTCTTCCGGGTCTTCAACAACACCAAGTACACCCACATCGACCCCGCGCAGCAGCAGGACGAGCTGACGAGCCTGGTCGAGACGCCGGAGGGTGAGCGGTTCGTGCTGCACCCCGGCGAGTTCGTGCTCGGGTCGACCTACGAGATGGTGACGCTGCCGGACGACCTCGCCGGCCGGCTCGAGGGCAAGTCCAGCCTGGGCAGGCTCGGTCTGCTCACGCACTCCACCGCGGGCTTCATCGACCCCGGCTTCTCCGGCCACATCACGCTGGAGTTGTCGAACGTCGCGAACCTGCCCATCACGCTGCACCCCGGGATGAAGATCGGGCAGCTGTGCCTGTTCAAGCTGTCGAGCCCGGCGGAGCACCCGTACGGCTCGAAGCAGGCCGGCAGCCGGTACCAGGGCCAGCGCGGGCCGACGCCGAGCCGCGCCTACCTGAACTTCCACCAGACCGACACGCGCCGCTAACTCAGGTCGCCGTACCGCTCCAGCACCCGCCGGCGCAGTTCGGGATCGGTGCGCGGGACGGGTTCGAGGAAGATCTCGTCCAGGTCGGTGAACTGCGTGCGCAGCTCCGCGGAGATGCGCACGCACGCGTCTTCCAGCTGGTGCGCCGTCAGCGCGTCGTCGAAGTCGAGTCGCGCGCACAGCAGCACGCGGTCGGTGCCGATCGACATGGTCAGGACGTCCACGACGGCGTCGACCTCGGGCAGTTCGCTCAGCCGGCGCCAGATCGCCTTGACCACCACCGGGTCGGCCTGTTGCCCGATCAGCAGGCCGCGGTTGGTGCGCGCCAGCACATAGGCCACCGTCGCGAGCAGCAGGCCGATCGCCAGCGACGCGAGGCCGTCCCACAGCGACGAGCCGGTCAGCTGGTGCAGGCCGAGGCCCGCGAACGCCAGCACCAGTCCGATCAGTGCGGCCGAGTCCTCCAGGAAGACGGTCTTCACGGTCGGGTCGTCGGAGACGCGCAGGAAGTCCCAGAACCCGCGGCCGTGCGCGGCGGACTCGGAACGGACCTGCCGGAACGCCTGCGTCCACGAGATGGACTCCAGGACGAACGCCAGGCCCAGCACGACGTAGCCGACCAGTGGCCGGGTCTGTTCTTCCGGCTCACCGAAAACCGTGCGAAAACCCTCGTAGAACGCGAACATCGCGCCCGAGGCGAAGATCGAGACCGCGGCGAGCAACGACCAGAAGTAGCGCTCCTTGCCGTAGCCGAACGGGTGGCGGCGGTCAGCCGGCCGGTCCGAACGGCGCAGGGCCGTCAGCAGGAGCGCCTCGGTGAACGTGTCGGCCACCGAGTGAGCGGCTTCGGAGAGGATCGCGGCCGATCCGGTCAAAACGCCCGCGACGGCCTTCATGACCGCGATGGCCAGGTTGACCAGCAGTGCGAGGACGACGGTCAGCGTGCTTTCGCCCGAGCCCTGTGGCTTCTCGCTCATGTCGATCAGCCTAAGCCGCACGGCACGGGGCAACCGTTCACTACTGCATTCGAGTGACATTCGGCGGCGGGGGCAACATCGAGCGCGTCTGAGGTGTCTTACAGGCGGGATCCGCACCGGGGGGACGCTGATCACCAGGGGGTAAGACGGAACGGCCCGCGTCCGGGAGAGACGCGGGCCGTTCTGCGTTCGGGCGCAACTACCATCGCGGAATGGGCGAGCGTGGTGCGGACGACACCGATGCCGAGGTCGAGTCGTGGAGGGCCATGGTTCCGGCGATCGATCCGGTGGTCGAAGGCGTGGTCGACCGGGTGCACCAGATCAGCAAGTACCTCGACTTCCTCGCCACGGAGATCGCCGCGCCGCACGGGCTGAACCGCGCGGACTACGAGATCCTCGCCCGGCTCTTCTGGATCGGGCCGCCGCACCGGCTCACGCCCAAGCAGCTCGCGAACGGCACCCTGAGCCCGGCCACCACGATCACGAGCCGCCTCGACCGGCTGGAGAAGGCCGGTCTGGTGGTCCGCGCGCTCGACCCGAGCGACCGCCGCTCGTTGCCCGCGACGCTGACCGACGCGGGTCGCGAGATCTTCCTGCGGATCGTCGCTGGCCAGGCGGAACGGGAGCGCGACCTCTTCACCGTGCTGCCCGGTGCCGACCTGGAGCACCTGCGCGACCTGTTGCGCCAGGTGATGGAGGTGCTGTCCGGCGAACTCGGCCCGGCTCACCGCCGCACGAGGCTCGCGCTCGACGGCAAGGAATAATTGCTACGAACTCGTACTATCCGATATCGTGCTAACTAGCGCGAGAGGGAGGGTGCGAGATGGGTGGCTATCCGCTGTCGGAGTGACGCAGAACACGCAACGCTGACCTCCGGTGCTCCGATGTCCTAAATGGATCAATTCGGACACTGGGGGAATCAGTGCGCAAGACCTTCGCAGTCGCGACGACGGCTGCCCTCGTGCTGACCGCGACGGGCGCTCCCGCCCTCGCGCAGGACGAGACGATCAGCATCACCGGCCGGGTCTTCCTCGACCACAACGGCAACGGCACCTTCGACGCGGGCGACGGCGTGCAGATCGGTGGGCCCGGCGTCCGGATCACCGACGCGGACGGGCGCACGACCGACCTCCCGGTCGGCCCCAGCGGCCGGTACAGGGTCCAGAAGCTGCTCAAGGCCGCGTACGAGGTCGAGACGCTCAACGTCGTCAACTACACGACCACCAAGAGCTCGTTCACGACCTCGGAGACGGTGACCGACGGCGACTTCGCGCTCGTCGGTCAGGTCGCGAAGGGCGTCGCGTACGTCGATGCCAACGGCGACGGGACCAAGCAGGCGGACGAGAAGCCCGTCACCGAGGGGCTCAGGGTCACGGGCAACGCGAAGGACGGTTCCCCGGTCGACGTGACCAGGACCGCGGGTGCGGACGGCGCATACCGATTCGACCTGCCGCTCGGCGGCTACACGCTCACGGCGCCGCTGCTCAACAGCGAAGGGCTCGTCCTCGGCAAGCCCAATGCCGTCACCGACATCGACTGGGCGACTGGCGCCCGCGAGCTCACCGGGCAGACCGAGCAGGTCGACCTGCGCTACATCACCGCGGCGGCGAACCTCACCGTCAAGGGCGCGCTCTCGCCGGCCAAGGCCACCTACGTGGTCGGTGAGGAGATCACCGCGAAGGTGCAGCTGATCAACACCGGCAACGCGCCGGTCCTGCCGATGATCGGGCTGGGCGGGTTCCACGCGAAGCTGATCCGGTACAGCGACAGCCTCGCAGCTGAGACCGACACCCAGTTCGAGCTCAAGCGCAAGATCGTTCCCGGTGAGACGCTGGAGATCGAGCTGACGTTCACGCCCACCGGGACCGACTTCGCCGGCCTGCACTTGGTCGTGTTCGACACGATGCGCGGCCTGAAGGACGTCGACAGCAGCGACAACATGCTGCAGATCGCCACGAAGGTCGTCGAAAAGGGTGCGGAGACCACCACCCCGGTCACCTCGACCACCACCGCCGCGCCGGCCACGACCACGACCACTCCGGCCGTGGCCCAGGCGGGCAACAAGGCAGGCCTCGCCTCGACCGGTGCGTCGCCGCTGGGCTTCCTGGCCATCGGCGCCCTGCTGCTCGCGGCAGGCACGAGCGCGTTCTTCCTCGCGCGCCGCCGCCGGTCCTGACCACTTAGGACCCGCCACGGCTAGTCTGCGCGGCATGGGCATCTTGGTGCATGTGCTGCTGACTGCCGTGGCGGTGTGGGTGTCGACCGCCCTGCCCGGCATCGACCTGGGCGAGGGTTCCACCGGGGCGAGGATCCTCACGCTGATCGGCGTCGCGGTGATCTTCGGCCTGGTGAACGCGATCGTGAAGCCGCTCGTGAAGTTCTTCGGCTGCCTGTTCTACCTGCTGACGCTCGGTCTCATCGGGCTCGTGGTGAACGCGCTGCTGTTCATGCTCACCGGGTGGCTTGCCGAGCAGTTCGACCTGCCGTTCCGCGTCGACGGCTTCTGGCCCGCCTTCTGGGGCGCGATCATCGTCGCCCTGACCGGGTGGGTGCTGAACGTGGTCTACGACAAGATCACCGACAAGGACTGACACCGCGGCGAAGAAGGCCCTCGGTCCACAACGGACCGAGGGCCTTTCGCTTGCCTGGAACAGCCTTGACTAGGCCTTCGCCTTGTCCTCGTCCGGCAACGGCGTGCCGGTCGGGACCTCGTCGGTCGGCGTGTCCGGCTTCTCCGTACCGCGCTTCACGGACTCGAGCAGCATCTGCGCCACGTCCACGACCTCGACGTGCGCCCCCGCCAGGCCGTCGGACTGACGCGCGGTCACGCCGTCGGTCAGCATCACGCGGCAGAACGGGCAGCCCGTCGCGATCTTCGACGGCGCGGTGGACAGGGCCTCGTCCACGCGGTCGACGTTGATGCGCTTGCCGATCCGCTCCTCCATCCACATGCGGGCGCCACCGGCACCGCAGCACATGGACCGTTCCTCGTGCCGCGGCATCTCGCGCAGCTTCGCGCCCGACGCCCCGATGAGCTCACGCGGTGCTTCGTAGACCTTGTTGTGGCGGCCCAGGTAGCACGGGTCGTGGTACGTGACGTCCTCGGTGACCGGCGCGACCGGCACCAGGCGGCGTTCGCGCACCAGCTTGTTCAGCAGCTGCGTGTGGTGCACGACCTCGTACGTGCCACCGACCTGCGGGTACTCGTTCGCGAGCGTGTTGAAGCAGTGCGCGCACGTCACGACGATCTTGCGCTGGCCCACCGGCCGGTCCTCGAACACCGCGTTGAGGACCTCGACGTTCTGCTGCGCGAGCATCTGGAACAGGAACTCGTTGCCGGCGCGGCGGGCCGGGTCACCGGTGCAGGTCTCCTCCGGGCCGAGCACCGTGTACTTCACGCCCGCCGTGTGCAGCAGCTCGGCGACGGCACGCGTGGTCTTCTTCGCGCGGTCCTCGAACGCACCGGCGCAGCCGACCCAGAACAGGTACTCCGCGTCGCCCAGCTCGCCCTCGAACACCGGGACCTCGAACTCGAGGCCCTCGGTCCACGACAGGCGGTCCTTGGCGTTCTGGCCCCACGGGTTGCCCTTGTTCTCCAGGTTCTTGAACATGCCGCCGAGCTCGGACGGGAAGTTCGACTCGATCAGCACCTGGTAGCGGCGCATGTCGACGATGTGGTCGACGTGCTCGATGTCCACGGGGCACTGCTCGACGCACGCGCCGCAGGTCGTGCAGGACCACAGCACCTCGGGGTCGATGACACCCAGCTCGTCCGGGCCGCCGATCAGCGGTCGGTCGGCCTCGGCCATCGCCAACACGTCGATGGACTCGAGGCGCTTCTTGTAGTCCTCGTACTTGTCCTCGGTCAGGCCGACCTCGTCGCCCGCCATGTCCCGCGAGCCACCGGCGAGCAGGTACGGCGCCTTGGCGTACATGTGGTCGCGCAGCTGCGTGATGACCAGCTTGGGGGACAACGGCTTGCCGGTGTTCCAGGCGGGGCACTGCGACTGGCAGCGGCCGCACTCGGTGCAGGTGGAGAAGTCGAGGACGCCCTTCCAGGTGAAGTCCTCGACCTTGCCGACGCCGAACACGTCCTTGTCCGGGTCGGCCTCCTCGAGGTCGAGGACCTTGCCGCCGGACATCATCGGCTTCAGCGCGCCCAGGGCGACGCCACCGTCGTCCTCGCGCTTGAAGTAGATGTTGAAGAACGCCGAGAACCGGTGCCAGGCGACGCCCATCGTGAGGTTCCGGCCGACCACGACCAGCCAGATCATGCCGCTCAGCAGCTTGACCAGCGCCATCACCGACACCCAGATGGGCGCGGCGGGCAGGATCTGCGCGAGCGGCTGCGTCACGAACGACGTCCACAGCGGGGCGACCTCCAGGCCGCTCGACTGCTTGAACGCCTTGACCATCAGGATGCCGACACCCTCGATGACCACGACGGCCTCGACGAAGTACGCGGACTTGAAGTCGGAGCCCAGGAACCGCGAGACCCGGTCGGCGCGGCGCGGGTGGTTGAGCTGGCGGATGATCGCCAGGGCCACACCGCCGACGACCGTGCCGAGGCCGAGCAGTTCGACCAGCAGCAGCCAGATCGACCACGTGCCGATGATCGGCCAGTGGAAGTGCGGGTCGAACACCTCGCCGTACGCCTCGAACAGCACGGCGGAGCCGATGAGGAAGCCCCACATCACCATCCAGTGCCACGGGGCGACCGAGCGGAACTTCGCCATTCTGGTGTGCGCGACGAACTCGACGATCATCGTCTTCATGCGCGGGACGAACGGGCCCATGCGGGTGCCGTCCGGCTGGCCGAGCCGAATGATCTTGATCTGCTTCAGCACACCGGCGACGAACACGCCCCAGGCGACGACGCTCACCGCCACGGCGACGAGTCCGAGAACCAGCTGGAGGGTCATGGCGGGATTCTAGGACACGTTACCGGTGAGTAACCACTTGGACGTGGCCGGGGTCTCCTCACGTACCGGTCAAGAATCCGGAAATCGATCAGAAACTTGTGGAACACTTGTTCAGATAGTTGTCCTGAGCAGCCGGAGGCCGCCGTGTTGTACCTGTACCTCGCCGCGGCGATCGTGGCGGAAGTCGCCGCCACCGTCTCGTTGAAACTGTCCGAGGGCTTCACCCGGCTGTGGCCGTCCGTGGTCGTCGTCGTCGGATACGCCATCGCCTTCACCGTGCTTTCGCGCGCGTTGAAGTTGGGTATGCCCGTGGGCGTCGCCTACGCCGTATGGTCCGCTATCGGCGTTGCCTCGGTCGCGATCATCGGCTGGAAGTTCCTCGGCGAAACCCTCAACCCCACGATGGTCATCGGGCTGGTCCTGATCATCGGAGGCGTGGTGACGCTCGAACTCGGGAGGACGCACTGACCGCGACGGTGGAGTTGCAGAAGGTCGACGGCCGCAAGGCGCGCGGCGAGAAGAAACGGCGCGCCATCGTCGAGGCCACCCTGCGCGTGATCGAACGTGAAGGAGTCGCAGGCGTGACGCATCGCAGCGTCGCCCGCGAGGCGGGTGTGCCGACGACGGCGCCCACCTACTACTTCGCGACGCTCGACGACCTGCTGATCGCGACGCTGCTGTGGTCGGCGGAAGAGCTGTGCGACGACATGCTGAAGATCGTCGCGAGCGGCGGCAGCGCCCGCGAGATCGCGCGGAGCCTGGCGCAGGCGGTCAACGAGAACCGCGGCCGCACGCTCGCCGAGTACGAGCTGTACCTGCTGGCCGGCCGGCGTCCTGAGCTCAAGCCCGCCGCGCGCCGGTGGCTGGACCGGGCGGTGGAGGTGGTGCGGCCGGCGGACCCCCTCGCGTTCCGGGCGTTCCTCGCGGCCATCGACGGACTGCTGCTGCAGGGCCTGATCGCCGACGTTGCTCCGAACGAGGACGAGCTGGAGCCAATCGTGTCCTTCTTGATCCGCGGCCGCGACGATTTCACGGCCGCCCCGAAGGAAGAATGAAGCCATGAGGTTCGCGCGAGAGGTGTCCGGCATCAGCCACGGGGTGAGCCTGGGGCTGCTCGCCGCGCTGTACGTGCGCGACTCGCTGGCGTTGTCGGTCGACGTCGAGCCGCACGTTCCGGGCCTGGACCCGTCGTTGCCGGTGCAGGTGCCGCTGGGCACCGACCGCGCCGCGGTGACCGCCGAATGGCCGGGCTGGTGGAACGACGCGCTGGACGCGTGCCGCCGCGGAGCCGAACCCACGACCCCCGAGGACGCCGAGGCGCTGCTGACCCGTCCGGCCAGCCGTGCGGTGGTGCTCGCGCTGAAGCCGGGCATCGAGCGGCTGCACCAGGTGCAGAGCCCTGCCGCGTTGCCGATGGGCGACGTGCTGCGCGGCATCGAGTCGCGCATCGGCCGGTGGGCGCAGAGCGTCGAGCTGCACATCGCGGAGGTGCCGGTCGACGGCCTGCTGTGGGAGCGGATCGCGCCCGCGCACGTGCTGGCGTCGACGCGGTTCCTCAACGACCCGGCGCGCACCGCTCCGGCGTTGCGCGCGGTGCTCGAAGACCTGGTCTGAGAGCGGTAGGGCCAGCCCCACCCCTGCTTCGGGGGCTTGCTGCCGTGTAGCCGCGTGTCGCCACCTCTAGTTTTGTGCTCATGATGAGGACGGCGCTGGTGGCGTTGGTGGTGGGGGCGGTGCTCACGGTGTCGGGCGGCTGTGGCATTCGCATCAAGATGTACGAGTTCTCCGACGACCACGCCGTCGCGGAGAAGATCACGTCGGTGAAGGTCCGCAGCGACCAGGACTCCGGGGACGTGACGATCCGGTACCAGCAGGGCCTGAGCGAGGTCAAGGTCCACCGCAGGGTCGAGCACGAGCGGGACAACAAGCCGTCGGGCGTCGCGCACCGCGTCGAGGGCAGCACGCTGGTGCTGGACGGCTGCGGCAGGGACTGCGAGATCAACTACGAGGTCCTGGTGCCGTCCGCGGACACGACGGTGGTCGGTGACATCGGCTCGGGGGACGTGATCGTCGAAGGGCTGGCCTCCGTCGAGTTCATGACCGGCTCCGGCAGGATCACCACCCGCGACATCGCGGGAGACGTCAAGGTGAAGACAGGGTCCGGTGGCTTCGAAGGCACCAGGATCGGCGGCGCCGTCACCGCCGACATGGGGTCCGGCCGGATTGTGCTGACCGCGGTCAAGGGCAAGGCGCTGCTCGACACCGGCTCCGGGGACATCGAGGGCACCTCGCTGGAGAACGAGGTGATCGCCAAAGCCGACTCCGGGGACATCGCCCTGACGTTGTCGGCGGCGAAGTCGGTGCGGGCCAACAGCGGGTCCGGCGGCGTCACCGTCCGGGTGCCGGGGGGCCCGTTCAAGATCACAGGATCGTCGGGCAGCGGTGAGCGTGCGATCCACGTCCCGACCGATCCCGGCGCATCGCTCGAGCTCAGCCTCACCGCGGACTCCGGGGACGTCCAGGTGTTCGCCGCTTGAGCTGGACCGGGGGATGTGTCGAGGGCCACTCCACATGGAGTGGCCCTCGGT
Source organism: Lentzea californiensis (assembly GCF_024648825.1). Taxonomy (GTDB): domain Bacteria; phylum Actinomycetota; class Actinomycetes; order Mycobacteriales; family Pseudonocardiaceae; genus Lentzea; species Lentzea californiensis. The sequence goes on along the minus strand of NZ_JANBBE010000001.1, from coordinate 767,157 downwards.
GCGTTGTGAGGGAACAAGCAGACCTTGTCAGCCGTTGGGACAGTCAGAAAGTTTGAGTCGGGTAGGCTCAAGGTTGGGCGAGATGGCAAACTTGAGCCAGCAACGCTCAACAAGTACTAGCGGAAGGAACTCCAATGGCGCGTGCAGTCGGCATCGACCTCGGGACGACCAACTCGGTCGTCGCAGTCCTCGAAGGCGGTGAGCCGACGGTCATCGCCAACTCGGAGGGCTCCAGGACGACCCCGTCCATCGTCGCTTTCGCCAAGAACGGCGAGGTCCTCGTGGGCCAGCCCGCGAAGAACCAGGCCGTCACCAACGTCGACCGCACCATCCGGTCGGTCAAGCGCCACGTCGGCACGAACTGGCAGACCGACGAGATCGACGGCAAGAAGTACACCTCGCAGGAGATCAGCGCGCGCGTGCTGATGAAGCTCAAGCGCGACGCAGAGGCGTACCTGGGCGAAGAGATCACCGACGCGGTCATCACCGTCCCCGCCTACTTCGAGGACGCGCAGCGCCAGGCCACCAAGGAGGCCGGCCAGATCGCGGGCCTCAACGTGCTCCGCATCGTCAACGAGCCGACGTCGGCCGCTCTGGCCTACGGCCTCGACAAGGGCGAGAAGGAGCAGACCATCCTGGTCTTCGACCTCGGTGGCGGCACGTTCGACGTCTCGTTGCTCGAGCTCGGCGACGGCGTGGTCGAGGTCCGGGCGACCTCCGGTGACAACCACCTCGGTGGCGACGACTGGGACCAGCGCGTCGTCGACTGGCTGGTCGAGCGCTTCAAGCAGGCCAACGGCATCGACCTGACCAAGGACAAGATGGCCCTCCAGCGCATCCGCGAGGCTGCGGAGAAGGCCAAGATCGAGCTGTCCAGCTCCAACAACGCCTCGATCAACCTGCCGTACATCACGGTCGACGGCGACAAGAACCCGCTGTTCCTCGACGAGACGCTGTCCCGCGCCGAGTTCCAGCGGATCACGAACGACCTGCTCGAGCGCACCCGCGCGCCGTTCAACAACGTGATCAAGGACGCCGGCGTCTCCGTCGGCGACATCGACCACGTCGTGCTCGTCGGTGGCTCGACCCGCATGCCCGCCGTCGCGGAGCTCGTCAAGGAGCTGACCGGCGGCCGCGAGCCCAACAAGGGCGTGAACCCGGACGAGGTCGTCGCCGTCGGCGCCGCCCTGCAGGCCGGTGTCCTCAAGGGTGAGGTCAAGGACGTCCTGCTGCTCGACGTCACCCCGCTGTCCCTCGGCATCGAGACCAAGGGCGGCATCATGACCAAGCTGATCGAGCGCAACACCACGATCCCGACGAAGCGCTCCGAGACCTTCACGACGGCCGACGACAGCCAGCCGTCCGTGCAGATCCAGGTCTTCCAGGGCGAGCGCGAGATCGCGGCGCACAACAAGAAGCTCGGCATGTTCGAGCTGACCGGCCTGCCGCCCGCCCCGCGTGGCGTGCCGCAGATCGAGGTCACCTTCGACATCGACGCGAACGGCATCGTCCACGTGTCGGCGAAGGACCTGGGCACCGGCAAGGAGCAGTCGATGACGATCACCGGTGGCTCCGCGCTGCCGAAGGACGACATCGAGCGCATGGTGAAGGACGCCGAGGCCCACGCGGAGGAGGACAAGCGCCGCCGCGAGGAGGCCGAGGTCCGCAACCAGGCCGAGACGCTCGTCTACCAGACGGAGAAGGTCGTCAAGGAGAACGACGACAAGCTCCCGGCCGAGATCAAGGACAAGGTCAACGCGGCGATCGCCGAGGCGACCGAGGCGCTCAAGGGCACCGACATCAACGCCATCAAGACGGCGGTCGAGAAGCTCGCGACCGAGTCCCAGGCCATCGGCCAGGCGATCTACGCCAACGCTCCGGGTGCCCCCGGTGCCGAGGCCCCCGGTGCCGACGCGCCGGGTGCCGCTGGTGCGGGCGCCGGTGCCAAGGCCGGCCAGGACGACGTCGTCGACGCCGAGATCGTGGACGAGGACGAGAAGAAGTGACCGAACCGAGGCACGCCGCCCCTGACGAGGAGCAGCCTCAGGTAGTCGTGAACGACCGGCGCCGGATCGACCCCGAAACGGGTGAGGTCCGGCCGCCGGCCCACGTCGCCGAGGACGGTGCTCCGGTAGAAGAGCCCCTGGTCGCCGAGGTCGTGGACGAGGTGGCCGCCGAGCTGAAGACCCAGCTCGACGAGCGCACCGCCGACCTGCAGCGGCTCACCGCCGAGTACGCGAACTACCGCAAGCGGGTGGAACGCGACCGGGAAGCGGTGATCAACAACGCGAAGGCGTCCGTCGCCTCCGAACTGCTCTCGGTGCTGGACGACATCGAGCGGGCCGCCGCGCACGGCGACCTGACCGGTGCCTTCAAGGCGGTGGCGGACAAGCTCGTGTCCACGCTGGCCAAGACGGGCCTGGAGCCGTTCGCGCACGACGGCGAGGCGTTCGACCCGTCGGTGCACGAGGCCGTGCAGCACAGCACGTCCCCGGACGTCGACGGCCCGACCGTCACGGCCGTTCTGCGTCGTGGCTACACGTTCGGCGACAAGCTCGTCCGGCCCGCGCTCGTCGCGGTGACCGACCACGAGCCCGCCGCACCGTCCGAAGAAGCCTAGGGAGGAGGAGCCGTCCGGTGAGTCAGAGGGACTGGATCGAGAAGGACTTCTACCGCGAGCTGGGCGTCTCCTCCGAGGCGACCGCGGACGAGATCAAGAAGTCGTACCGCAAGCTCGCGCGCGAGCTGCACCCCGACGCGAACCCCGGTGACGCCAAGGCCGAGGCCCGCTTCAAGGCGGTCTCCGAGGCCTACGGCGTGCTGTCGGACGCGGCCAAGCGCAAGCAGTACGACGAGGCCCGCCGCCTATTCGCGGGCGGCGGCGGTTTCCCGGGCTCCGGTGGCTTCGGCTCCGGCGGGTTCGACGTCAACGACCTGTTCGGCCGTGCCGCGCAGGGCACCGGTGGCGGTGGCCTCGGCGACCTGTTCGGCGGGCTGTTCAACCGGCGCGGCGGCGCGGCGGGTTCGCCCACGCGGCCGCGTCGTGGTGAGGACGTCGAGACCGACGTCCGCATCGACTTCACCGAGGCGGTGAAGGGCGCGACGGTGCCGCTGCGCCTGTCGTCCCCCGCCGCCTGCACGACGTGCAACGGCTCCGGTGCCAAGCCCGGCACCACGCCGCACACCTGCGCGACGTGTTCGGGTTCCGGCCTCGTCACGCGGTCGCAGGGCGCGTTCGCGTTCAGCGAGCCGTGCCGCGACTGCCGCGGCACCGGCCGGATCATCGACGACCCGTGCCTCGAGTGCGGCGGCGACGGAATCAGCACCCGCACCCGCACGCTGACCGTCCGGATTCCCTCGGGAGTCGCCGACGGCCAGCGGATCCGCCTTGCGGGACAGGGCGAACCGGGGCGCAACGGTGGCCCGAACGGTGATCTGTTCGTGCGCGTGCACGTCAACCCGCACGGCATCTTCGGCCGTCAGGGCAACGACCTGACGCTGACGGCGCCGATGACGTTCTCCGAGCTCGCGCTCGGAACCACGTTGACCGTGCCCACGCTGGACGGCAAGGTTTCCTTGAAGGTGCCTGCCGGTACCGCCTCCGGGCGGGTGCTGCGGGCACGGGGCAAGGGGATCACGAAGCGGGACGGCACCGCGGGCGATCTCCTGATCACCCTGGAGGTCGCGGTGCCGAACAACCTGTCGTCCGAGGCCCGCAAGGCACTCGAGGCGTACGCCGATGTGACCCAGGACCACGACCCGCGCGGCGATCTGAACGCACTCCTCGAAGGGCGGTGAGTTCGGTGGGTTTTCCGTTCCCGCCGGGAACTGATGAGGACACGCCGTTCTTCGTGATCTCGGTGGCGGCCCAGCTGTCGGGCCTGCACGCCCAGACCCTCCGGTCCTACGACCGGATGGGCCTGGTCTCGCCGGGCCGCACGTCCGGTGGTGGCCGCCGCTACTCGATGCGGGACATCGTGCTGCTGCGGGAGGTCCAGCGCCTCTCGCAGGACGAGGGCGTGAACCTCGCCGGCATCAAGCGGATCATCGACCTGGAGAACCAGGTCGACGCGCTGCGGTCGCGGGTCGCCGAGCTCCAGCAGGAGCTCGCACAGGCCATGGCGGCAGCCGACTCCACGGCCGCCGCCGTGCACGCCTCCTACCGCCGGGACCTGGTCCCGATCCGGCAGGAGACCGCGCTCGTCGTGTGGAAACCCAAGCCGCGCAAGTGATCGAGCGTCTTTACGACGTCTTCGCGGCGCCGCGTCCGCGCGTGGTCGACTACTGCGACCACTGCGTCAAGCCGGAGGACGTGGCGCCGTTCACGACCGTCCCGCTGCGCGACCTGACGGCTGACCAGGTCGAGACGTACTGGCTGCGTTCCGGGACGATCGGCGACGAGGACTTCGCGCGCTACCTGCTCCCGCGCGTGCTGGACCTGATCGCGGCCGGCGAGCTCGACGCGGACTTCTACTGGCTGCGCATCGCGAACACGGCCCACGAAAAGGGCGATGCGCGCGAGCGGCAGGCGATCGAGGAGTACTACGACGCCACGCCGCACGCTTTCACAGCCCTCGTCGAGGAGTGCACGGGCCAGAACGCTCCCGGCGAACGCCTCGCGAAGTGGGTGGCCGGGCGAGAAGCCCGCTGACTCACCGCTGCTCGAAGTAGAACCCGGCCTCCAGGTCCTCCAGGATGCCGGGTTCTTTCGTTTCCCAGCCCAGCAACGACTTCGTGCGCGCACCGGACGTGGGTGCGTCCCGCGAGACCATGAACGCGAGCGGGCCGAAGTGCTCCTGGCCGCGTTCCGCCGGGATGCTATCGACGGGCACGCCCAGTTTCCGGCCGATGACCTCGGCGATCTCCCGCATCGTCACGGCCTCCTCCGCGACCGCGTGCAGCACCGAGCCCGCGGGGGCCTTCTCCGCGGCCAGCCGGTAGAGCCTCGCCGCGTCCAGCGTGTGCGTGGCGGACCAGCGGTTCGTGCCGTCGCCGGGGTAGCCGGAAACCCCGGTGGCACGGGCGGTCCTGATCAGGACCGGGATGAAACCCGCCGTGTCCAGTGCACTGTGGACGGTCGGCGGCAGCACGACGACCGAGCCCCGGACGTCTGCGGCGTCGATGATCGCGTTGCGCGCGGCGCCGCGCGGGCCCTCGCTGGAGACCCGCTCCTCCTCGGTGGCGGTACGACCGAGGCCCGAGTACGACAGCGTGCCGGCGGTGCCGATCAGCGCCTTGCCCGTGCCGGCGAGCTCGTCGAGGAACGCCTGGACGACGGCGAGGTCGGCGTCGGAGGCGCCCTGGTAGTCGCCCGCGTACATCTCGTCGTGCTTGAACGCCAGGTGGATCACGGCGTCCGCCTCGGCCGCGCCCTTGCGCAACCCGTCGAGGTCGTCCAGGTCGCCGAGCCGGACCGTGGCGCCCTGGGCGTCGAGCTTGGCTGCGGAGGCGTCGGACCGGGCCAGGCCGACGACCTGGTGGCCCGCGTTCAGCAGTTCTGGGACCAGTGCCGAGCCGACGTGGCCGCTGGCGCCCGTGACGAAGACCTTCATGGCACTTCCTTCAAAGTGATGGGACTTGGTCTCATCACCGTAGCAGAGTGATGGGACTGAGTCGCATCACTTAGGATGTGAGCCATGGGTCGATGGGAGCCGGACGCGCGGGAGCGGTTGGTGCGCGCCGCACTCGACCTGTTCAGCGAGCAGGGGTACGAGAACACCGCGGTCGCGCAGATCGCCGAGCGCGCGGGCCTCACGAAGAGCACGTTCTTCCGGCACTTCCGGGACAAGCGCGAAGTGCTCTTCGGCGGCCAGGACGTGCTGGCCGGCCTGATGACCGGCGCGATCTCCGGTGCGCCCGCGGAGGCGGGGCCGCTGGAGGCGGTCGAGGCGGCGCTGGTGGCGACGGTCGGGACGTTCACCGACGAGCGGCGGGCGCACGGACCGCAGCGGCTCGCGGTGATCGCGGGCAACGACGAGCTGCGCGAGCGGTCCGCGTTGAAGATGGTCGGGTTCGCGGTCTCGATGACGGACGCGCTGAAGCGGCGCGGGGTGCCGGAGCTGGAGGCCGCCGTGGCCGCGGAACTGGGCGTGCTGGCGTTCAACCACGGCTACGAGCGCTGGCTGGAGACCGGCGGGGACTTCGCGGAAGTCGCCCGCCGGACGTTCAGCGACGTGCGTGCGGCCGTCGGCTCACTAGAGCGAGCTGAGTAGTTCCTCGACCTCGGCGGCGATGCGGTCCAGCGCCTGGTCGTTGTCGTGCGCGGCGATCGCGCGGTCCATCCAGTCCGCGATCAACGGCATCTGCTCGGGCCGGAGGCCGCGCGTCGTGATGCCGGGCGTGCCGAGCCGGATGCCGGACGGGTCGAACGGCTTGCGGCTGTCGAACGGGACGGCGTTGTAGTTCAGCTCGATGCCCGCGCGGTCGAGCGCCTGCGCGGCCGGCTTGCCGCCGATCAGCTTGGACGTCAGGTCGATCAGCACCAGGTGGTTGTCCGTGCCACCGGACACCAGGTCGAACCCGCGTTCCAGCAACGCCTCCGCGAGCGCCTGCGCGTTCTTCACGATCATGTGCGCGTAGTCGCGGAACTCCGGCTTCGCGGCCTCGTGCAGCGCCACGGCGATGGCGGCCGTCGTGTGGTTGTGCGGGCCGCCCTGCAGGCCGGGGAAGACCGCGCGGTCGATCGCCTTCGCGTGCGCGGCGTCGGTGAGGATCATGGCGCCACGAGGGCCCCTGAGCGTCTTGTGCGTGGTCGTGGTGATCACCGGCGCGTGTCCCACCGGCGACGGGTGCGCGCCGCCGGCGACGAGTCCCGCGATGTGCGCGATGTCGGCGACGAGCAGTGCGCCGACCTCCCTGGCGATGTCGGCGAACGCCGGGAAGTCGATGGTGCGCGGGATCGCCGTGCCACCGCAGAAGATCACCTTGGGGCGTTCGGCGAGCGCGAGCGAGCGGACCTCGTCCATGTCGACGCGGCCGGTGTCCTTGCGGACCTCGTACTGGACGCTGCGGAACCACTTGCCGGTGGCCGAGACGCTCCAGCCGTGCGTGAGGTGGCCGCCCATCGGCAGGGACATGCCCATCACGGTGTCGCCCGGCTGCAGGAACGCCAGGTACACGGCGAGGTTCGCCGGGGAACCCGAGTACGGCTGGACGTTCGCGTGGTCGACGCCGAAGAGCGCCTTCGCGCGGTCCTGAGCCAGCAGCTCGACCTGGTCGATGACCTGCTGGCCCTCGTAGTAGCGCTTGCCGGGGTAGCCCTCGGAGTACTTGTTCGTCAGCACCGAGCCTGTTGCCTCAAGCACGGCCGCCGACACGTCGTTCTCGGACGCGATCATGCGCAGTTTGCGGGCCTGGCGGTGTTCCTCGGCCTGGATCAGGGTGGCGATCTCGGGATCGACTTCGCGCAGCACGGCATCACTCCGTGCCGGGCACCCAGGCGTTCGGTGCGCTCGGCCGTCGCTTCCCGGTGGTCACTTCCACCCTCGGCACGCCAGTCGCTTTCGACGTGCCGAGTTTAGTCCAGGGTGAACGGGTCGTACTTGATCCGGTCGAGCGGAGTTCCGGCGACCAGCATGCGGGACACCGTCGATCTGATCATGGCGGGGCTGCCGCAGACCAGGACGTCACGGTCCTCCCACGCGCCGTAACGGGTGACCACGTCGGCGAGGCTGCCCTGCTCGACACCCCGGACGCCGGGGTCGGACTCCAGCACCGGCACGACCGTGAGCCACGGGTTCGTGGTCGCGATGCGCTGCAGGTTGTCCAGGTCGTAGAGGTCCTCGCGGGTGCGGCCGCCGTAGAACAGGTGCACGCGCGGGTTCTCGCCGTACTGCGCCATCTCGTCGATGATCGCGTGCATCGGCGCGACACCCGTGCCACCGGCCACCATCAGGATGTCCGTGCCGGTCGTGCGGTCGACCGAGAGACGTCCCATTGGCGGTCCGATGCGCCACGTGTCACCGGCCTGCGTGTGGCCGACCACCGAGCGGGACACCCAGCCGCCGTCGACGGACCGGATGTGGAACTCGATGACGCCGTCCTCGCGCGGTGCGTTCGCCGGCGAGTAGTACCGCCACAGGCGCTTGCGCTGCGGCGTCTCCACGCTGACGTACTGACCGGCCTTGTAGCTGACGGGGTGGTCCGGTTGCAGCCGGACGACGGCCAGGTCCCACGAGACGCGCTGGTGCTCCAGCACCGTCGCGTGCCAGTAGGCGGGCCCGTTGTCGGCGTCGGCCGCCTCCTGCATCGCCCTGGCCATGAGGGTGTAGGCCTCGGCCCACGCCATTTCGACCTTGGGCGTCCAGGCGGCGCCGGCGAACTTCTTCACCGCGGACAGCAGTGCCGTCCCGACCGCCTCGTAGTGGACGTTGATGACACCGAACTTCCGGTGGTCACGACCCAGCTGACGCAGGAAGGGGATGAGGTCGTCCGGGCGGTCGACCATCTGCACCACGTGCACGAGGGCGCGCAGCAGACGGCTGCGTTGCACCTCCATGTTCGCGGGGAACATCTCGCGTGTGGCAGGCGAGAGCGAGAAGAGCATCCCGTAGAAGAACTTCGCCACTTCTTCGGAATGCGGCTCCACCACCGCGAAGCTCTCCCGGATCATGCGCACCATCGCGGTGACACCGGGAGGGGGTTCTCGGTGGGGCGGGGTAGGGATGGGGCTCAGCACAGCGTTCGCAGTCATGGTCCGCGCGCAGTCTCCACGTTCTTCATCGTCGTTCTCAGTGGTACCCGGCAAGGCACCGTTCGTCCTCGTCAAGCATCCGTCCCCCGACAGGGGTGGACAGTAACCCCTGATCGGGCTGTTTGACTCCTTGATGCCACCTTCGAGCGAAGCATGGTCACTCTAGGTGAGTAGTTGTTACCGCAACAGTGTGAATGTGAGGGTCCGTCTGTACCGGGTTGCGCGCTTGCGTGCTTGGGTTGGGCGCGTGTCCCTGCCTGAGCTGACTGAAACCACCTCACCCGACCGTGTCGAGCTCCCCGGCTCACGCGGAGAGCACTTCCTCCAATGTGCCCTGGAGACGTCCGACCGCGCCACACGCTTCTACTCGGACCAGGTCCTCGATCATCTCAACCCCGCGATGGCCGAGTTCGTGGGCCGGATGGAGATGGCCTTCATCTCGACCGCTGATGCGGACGGGGAGTGCGACTCCTCGCTGCGTGCGGGGCCTGCCGGGTTCTTGCGTGTTGTCGACTCCCGGACCCTTGTGTATCCCGAGTACCGGGGGAACGGGGTCATGGCTTCCCTGGGGAACATCATGGAGAACCCCCATGTGGGGATGTTGATGGTCGACTTCGCCGAGGACCTGATCGGGCTGCATGTGAACGGGCGGGCCCGGATCGCTCCGTTTGAGGACTTCGCCGAGTTCGCCGGGGAGGACCGCCGGATCGAGCAGTGGGTGGTGGTCGAGGTTCAGGAGGCCTACGTCCACTGTCGCAAGCACATCCCTCGGATGGTGCCTGTGGATCGGGTTCGGCATTGGGGGACTGATGATGTCAAGCGGAAGGGTGGGGACTTCTTCGGGGTCAAGGCCGACAAGATGAGTGATGCCGGCGGGTGACGCCTGGTCCGTGGGTGGTTGTGTTGCGGGCGGCGACCTTGCGGTTGCGTGCGTTTTCCTGGGGGCGCTGCCCCCAAGCCCCCGGCAATCTGATCGGGGGTGGCGCCGCGGGCGGGTTGATGGCACGCCTGTTGAGTTGGGCGGCCGCCGGTTGCGTTGAGGGTGCGTTGTGACCGCCCTGACCCGCCCTGACCGCGCGGTAAGGACAGCTCGCCTTCGGCATCGCGTTCGAGGGGCGGCTCGCCTTCGGCTTCGCTTGCGACCTGGGCTCCAGTGGACTGGGTGACCCTGGGTGTGATGCATCAGCCACTGAATTAGTTGGCCTAGCTAACTATCTCCAGATATAGTTGTATGACATCAACTAATTACTGGAGGTGTGCCGGTTTGACTCGGCCCTCGTCGCATCGGGAGATCCTCGAAGCACTGTCCGGCATCTGGGTGGCGTTGCTGGTCGCGATCCTCAGCTCCACCATCGTTTCGAACGCTCTCCCGACGATCCTCGCCGAGCTCAAGGGCACGCAGACCCAGTACACGTGGGTCATCACCGCGATGTTGCTGGCATCTACTGCCAGTACGCCGTTGTGGGGGAAGCTCGCGGATCTTTTTGACAAGAAGACGTTGTTGCAGGCGGCGATCGTGTTGTTCGTCGTCGGTTCTGTGCTGGCCGGGTTCAGTCAGAACATGGAGCAGCTCATCTCGTTCCGGGTCGTGCAGGGGCTCGGGATGGGTGGTGTGCAGGCGTTGGGGCAGGTTGTCGTCGGTGCGCTGCTCAGTCCGCGCGAGCGTGGGCGGTACAGCGGGTACACCGGGATGGTGATCTCCGCCGGGACCGTTGGCGGGCCGTTGGTCGGTGGGTTCCTCGTCGACTGGCCCGGGTGGCGGTGGTGTTTCTTCGTCTGCGTGCCGTTGGCGCTGGTGGCGTTGGGCGTGTTGCACAAGACGCTGCACCTGCCGGTCAAGAAGCAGCGGGTGAAGATCGATTATCTCGGGGCCACGCTGATCACCGGTGGGGTGAGCCTGGTGCTGATGTGGGTGTCGTTCGCCGGTAAGGACTTCGCCTGGGTCAGTCGGGAGAGTGCGCTGTTCGTCGGTGGGGCGTTGCTGGCGCTGGGTGGGGCCTATTTCGTGGAGCGGCGGGCTTCGGCTCCGGTCATTCCGTTGCACCTGTTCAAGAACCGGACCGTGGTGCTGGCGATGCTCGGGGGCGTGGCCGTGGGTACGGCGATGTTCGGGGCCTCGGTGTTCATGGGGCAGTACTTCCAGATCGCGCGTGGGTTCTCGCCCACCAAGGCCGGGCTGTTGACGGTGCCGCTGGTGCTCGGGCTGAGCATCTCGTCCACGGTCAGCGGGCAGTTGATCGCCAAGAGCGGGAAGTGGAAGAGCTACCTGGTGTGGGGGTCGTTCTCGCTGGTCGCCGGGCTGGCGTTGCTCGGGACGATCGACCACCGGACCAACCTGGTGCTGATGGGCGCCTATCTCGCGCTGGTCGGTGTCGGGGTGGGGCTGACCATGCAGAACCTCGTGCTGGCCGTGCAGAACGGAGTCGGGATGGCCGATCTCGGGGCGGCCAGTTCCACGGCCACGTTCCTGCGGTCGCTGGGCGGGACGGCCGGCGTCTCGGTGCTCGGGGCCGTGCTGGCTGCCTCCGTGAGCACCAAGACGCTCGACCCCGGGTCCCTCTCCCCCGTGGTGCGGGACTCCTACGGTGACGCGATGGGTGAGCTGTTCCTGATCGCCGCCGGGCTCGCCGTGTTCACGGTCATCGCGGTGTTGATGATCAAAGAGCAGCCGCTGCGGGACTCGATGGACGACGAGGTTGTCACCCCAACGGGTTCTGGTGCACTGGGGGTCGCCACTGAAACCGGTTCACCTGTGGATACTGACCTGCGGATTGTGGACAAGTTGGCACCCGGTGTGGACAAGCGGCTAGTGCTTTCGAGTGACAGCGATCAGGAGGTCGCGGCGCGGTCTGCCGGTCCGCGTTCCACGCAGAACTCGTTGCCCTCCGGGTCGCGCATGGTGACCCAGCCGGTGCCGTCCGGCCTGCGCTGATCGTCGAAGATCGTCGCGCCGATGCCGACGAGGCGCTCCACCTCCTCGTCGCGGGTGTGGGCGACGGGCTGCAGGTCCAGGTGCAGGCGGTTCTTGAGCTCCTTGTTCTCCGGGACGTTGATGAACAGGTAGTGGATGCCGCTCGGCAGTTCGATCATGCATTCGGGGTCGCCGGGATTGTCGTCGGGGTGGATCGGCAGGTCCAGGACCTTGCTCCACCACGAGGCGATCTCGTAGGAGTCGCGGGCATCGATCGTGATGCTGTGGATGATGGACGTCATGGGCTGATCATCGCTCTGTCGGCGTGTGATCTGTACCGAATTCAAGGTTGAGCGGAACACACTCAACTTTTCTGACGTTGTGCGGGATGATGGTCCATGCTTGAGGCTGACCACGAGGTGGAGGAATGGACGCTTTCAACCCGACGACCAAGACGCAGCAGGCCGTTTCCGCGGCGGTGCAGGCCGCGACGCTGAACGGGAACCCGGACGTGGGTTCCGTGCACCTGCTCAGCGCACTGCTGGCGCAGACGGACGGGTTGACCGCGCCGTTGCTGTCGGCGGTGGGTGCCGACCCGGCGCAGGTGCGCAAGGAGCTGGAGCAGCTCTCCCGCTCGTTGCCCAGCGCGTCCGGTTCCACCGTGTCCGCTCCGCAGTTCTCGCGCGACGCCGTGCGGGTGATCGGCAAGGCGCAGGAGCTCGCCACCGAGATGGGTGACGAGTACGTGTCCACCGAGCACCTGCTCGTCGGGCTGGCGCAGCACGGTGGCCAGGTGGCCGACCTGCTGCGGCGGCACGGTGCGACGCCCGACGCGCTGACCGAGGCCTTCGCGAAGGTGCGCGGGTCCGCGCGGGTGACGTCGGCCGATCCCGAGGGCACCTACAAGGCGCTGGAGAAGTACGGCGTCGACCTGACCGAACGTGCGCGCAAGGGCGAGCTCGACCCCGTGATCGGCCGTGACGCCGAGATCCGCCGGGTCGTGCAGGTGCTGTCGCGGCGCACCAAGAACAACCCCGTGCTGATCGGCGAGCCCGGTGTCGGCAAGACGGCGATCGTCGAGGGCCTGGCGCAGCGCGTCGTGGCCGGCGACGTGCCGGAGTCGTTGCGCGGCAAGAAGGTGGTCGCCCTGGACCTCGGCTCGATGGTCGCGGGTGCCAAGTACCGCGGTGAGTTCGAGGAGCGGCTCAAGGCCGTGCTGAAGGAGATCACCGACTCGGCCGGGCAGGTCATCACGTTCATCGACGAGCTGCACACGATCGTCGGTGCCGGCGCGACCGGTGAGTCGGCGATGGACGCCGGCAACATGATCAAGCCGATGCTCGCCCGCGGTGAGCTGCGCATGGTCGGTGCCACGACCCTGGACGAGTACCGCCAGCACATCGAGAAGGACGCCGCCCTGGAACGCCGCTTCCAGCAGGTGCTGGTCGGCGAACCCTCGGTCGAGGACACGGTCGGCATCCTGCGCGGCCTCAAGGAGCGCTACGAGGTGCACCACGGCGTGCGCATCACGGACGCCGCCCTCGTCGCCGCCTCGACGCTGTCCGACCGCTACATCACCGCGCGCTTCCTGCCGGACAAGGCCATCGACCTCGTCGACGAGGCCGCGTCCCGGCTGCGCATGGAGATCGACTCGCGGCCCGTCGAGATCGACACCGTCGAACGTGCCGTGCGGCGCCTCGAGATCGAGGAGATGGCGCTCGCCAAGGAGTCCGATCCGGCGTCGATCGAACGGCTGCACGCCCTGCGCGCCGAGCTCGCGGAGAAGCGGGAGGCACTGTCGGCGCTGACGGCCAGGTGGCAGAACGAGAAGGGCTCCATCGACCGCGTGCGCGGCCTGAAGGAGCAGCTCGAGTCGTTGCGCGGCGAGTCCGAGCGGGCCGAGCGCGACGGCGACCTCGGTCGCGCCGCCGAGCTCCGCTACGGCCGCATCCCCCAGCTGGAGAAGGAACTCTCCGTCGCCGCGGAGTCCACACAGGACGCCGCGATGCTGAAGGAGGAGGTCGGCCCCGACGACGTCGCTGACGTGGTGGCGGCGTGGACCGGCATCCCGGCGGGACGGCTCCTGGAGGGCGAGACCGCCAAGCTGCTGCGCATGGAGGACGAGCTCGGCCGCAGGGTCGTCGGCCAGGCCGAGGCCGTGCGCGTCGTGTCGGACGCGGTGCGCAGGACGCGCGCCGGAGTGGCCGACCCGGACCGCCCGACCGGCTCGTTCCTGTTCCTCGGCCCCACCGGCGTCGGCAAGACCGAGCTGGCGAAGGCGCTGGCGGCGTTCCTGTTCGACGACGAACGGGCGATGATCCGCATCGACATGAGCGAGTACTCCGAGAAGCACTCGGTGGCCCGCCTGGTCGGCGCGCCTCCCGGCTACGTCGGCTACGACCAGGGCGGCCAGCTCACCGAGTCGGTCCGCCGCCGCCCGTACTCGGTCGTGCTGCTCGACGAGGTCGAGAAGGCGCACCCGGACGTGTTCGACGTGCTGCTGCAGGTCCTGGACGACGGCCGCCTGACCGACGGCCAGGGCCGCACGGTCGACTTCCGCAACACGATCCTCGTGCTCACCTCGAACCTGGGCTCGCAGACCATCGTGAACCCGTCGCTGACGGAGCTGGAACGCAAGGACGCCGTGATGGCCGTGGTGCAACGGCACTTCAAGCCGGAGTTCCTGAACCGGCTGGACGACGTGGTGGTGTTCCACGCCCTCGCCACCGAGGAACTGACGTCCATCGTGGACATCCAGATCGCTCGCCTGGCGGACCGCCTCGCGGCCCGTCGCCTGACGCTGGACGTCACGGCGTCGGCGCGCGACTGGCTGGCGCTGAACGGCTTCGACGCCATCTACGGCGCCCGGCCGCTGCGGCGGCTGGTGCAGTCGGCGATCGGTGACCAGCTCGCGAAGGAACTGCTGGCCGGCGAGGTGCGGGACGGCGACACGGTGCGGGTCGACGTGCTGGACGACAACTCGGGGCTGATCGTGGGCCGCACCGCGTGATGTTCGTGAGGTACCAGGCGGCGCAGGCCAACGCCAACGGGAACTTCCCCGGGGTCTTCGGATTGGTGAACGGCCTGCGCCGGCGCGGAGAGCTCACCGAGGAGCAGGAAGAGTTCGTGCGCGTCAACAACACCTGGTACGACGCCGCCTACACCGATCCGTCGACGGTCGACCCGACGGTCTACGACCGGGAGGTCAACCCCGGCGCCCGCGCGTGGTTCAAGGCGGAGGCGACACACCTGATGGCACGTCTGCCGGGTTATCTCGTCCTCCTCGACGCGCACGGGGTGCCGTGGGAGCGACTGACCAGCGACGACCCCGGCCGGATCCTGTACGAGGACGCCGACCAGGTCGTCGTGGTCCCGCACCCGTCAGCGGCTTTCGATCGTCAACCCACCTGACATCACCGCGCGGATGTGGTCACCCGTGAGCAGGTCGTGCGGGTAGCCCAGGTCGATCGCACTCACGTCGTCGAGCCTCGCTGTCTGCTCGCCGGTCAGCTCGACCTCCAGGGCGGCGAGGTTGCCCAGCAGCTGTTCCGGCGTGCGGGCGCCGACGACGGGTGCCGTCACACCGGGCCTGCGCAGGTTCCACGCCAGCGCGACCTGGGCCGGCGTGCGATCCAGTTCGGAGGCCACCTCCCGCACGACGTCCGCGATGCCGAGCGTGCGGGAGGTGACCATGCCCAGGCCCTCGTTGAAGCTCCTGCGGTTGCTGCCGGGCTCGGAGTCGGGGGCGGAGTACTTGCCGGACAGCACGCCGCCGCCCAGCGGTGAGTAGGGCGACACGCCCAGCCCCAGGTTCCGTGCCATCGGGATCAGGTCGCGTTCGGCGCCGCGGTTGATGAGGCTGTACTCGATCTGCAGTGCGACCAGCGGTGACCAGCCGCGCAGGTCGGCGACCGCCTGCATGCGGGAGATCTCCCAGGCCGGGGTGTTGGACATCCCCACGTACAGGACCTTGCCCTGCCGGACCAGGTCGTCCAGGCCGCGCAGGACTTCCTCGAACGGTGTCAGCACGTCCCAGACGTGCACGTACAGCAGGTCCACGTGGTCCGTGCCCAACCGGCGCAGGCTGTTCTCCACGGACGCGAACAGGTTCTTGCGGTGGGAGCCCCCGGAGTTCGGGTCGCCCGGCGTGCGCAGGGTCGAGTACTTCGTCGCCAGCACGAGGCTCTCGCGGCGGTCGCGGACGAGCTCGCCCAGCAGCTCTTCGGAGCCGCCGTAGGAGGCGGCGGTGTCGATGAAGTTGCCGCCGCGCTCGACGTAGATCTCGAACAACCTGCGGGCGTCGTCCTGTGCGGAGCCCCAGCCCCACTCGTTGCCGAAGGTCGCCGTGCCCAGGGCCAGCGGTGAGATCCGCAGCCCGGAGCGGCCCAGCAGCCGGTAGGTGTCGAGCGACATGGTGTTTCTCCCGTGATCGTGGTGTGGCACCAGCCTGTGCGCACCGGGAGCGGGGATTAAGGGACGAGATTTCCTGGGAACACGAGTCCTACCCGGACTGTTGAACGGGCCATGCTCACCAGCGCCGTGGACGTGACGCAGGAGTTGGCCGCGTTCCTGAGGAGCAGGAGGGAACGGCTGGATCCGCAGGACTTCGGCCTGCCGTCGCGCAGGCGGCGGACTCCGGGGCTGCGCCGTGAAGAGGTCGCCGAACTGGCCGGGGTCAGCGTCGACTACGTCGTGCGGCTGGAGCAGGCTCGCGGGCTGCGGCCCTCGGCGGACGTGGTGGAGGCACTGGCCGGTGCGCTGCGCCTGACCCGCGACGAACGCGCCTACCTCTTCGGACTCGCCCGGCGGCGGCCCCGTGCCGAGGACCGGGCCGCCACCGAGGCGGCGCCGTCACTGGTTCAGTTGGTCGCCGACCTGTCGCCGAAGCCGGCCATGGTGATGAACCACCGCTTCGACCTCCTCGCGTGGAACAGCGAGATGACGAAGGTGCTCCTGGACTTCGGCACGCTGCCGCCGTCCCGGCGAAACGCGATCTGGTTGTGCCTGCTGCACCCGGAGATCCGTGAGCTCTACGCCGACCGCGACCGCGTCGTGCGGGACGGCGTCGCCCACCTGCGCGCCGCGTGGGCCGCGCATCCGGAGGACGGGGTGCTGGCCGGCCTCATCGCCGAGTGCGCCACCGGCGACGAGCAGTTCGCCCGGTTGTGGGACTCGCAGGACGTCAGGCTCAACGGCCGCGGGGAGAAGGTCGTGCGGCATCCGCGGGCCGGTGAGATCGTCCTGCGGTTCGAGACGCTCACACCACTGGAGAATCCGGACCAACTGCTGGTGATCTACCGCGCGGCGGACGACGCGAGCCAGGTGGCGATGGACGGGTTGCGGTAGCTCCTCGACCGGTGGAAAGGCACGCCCAGGTCACGACGCGCGGAAGTGATCTTCGTTCCTCGCCTCCGACCCACTAGGCTCTGGCTGTGGGCATACCGGCGTGGGTCTGGTTCACCGTCGCCGCGGTGGCGGGCGTGGCGGGGTTCGCCCTGCTCGCGACCGACCGGGCGCAACGAACCGCGCGTAATCGTGAACGGCGCCGTTGGGCTGCTCTGAGGGGCTGGCAGTTCGAGGAGACAGACCACGTGCTGCCGACCCGGTGGGAAGCCGGGGCCATCGCGTACTACGGCACGGGCCTCGCCCGTGACGTCGTCGCCGGCTCCACCTTCACCGCGGACGGGCGCAGGCAGGTCTACGTGCTCGACCACGAGACCGGCGGCAAGGTCAACTCGGTGCTGGTCGGCGTGCGCTGCCGCAGAGCGTTGTCGGTGGTGATCGAACTGTGGTTGTCGACGGTCCCGTTCCAGCGCGACAACGACAAGGTGCCGATGCCCGACCTGCTCGGGCCGGTGGGGTCGCGGTACGCGTTCGTCACGGACGTGCCGGCGGCCCGCAAGATCATCACGCCGGACCTGATCGACGCCGCCGAGGAGATCGGGGGCGACGTCACGGTCGTCTGGATGGAGAACGACTGGGTGCTGGCCGCCGCGCCGCCGAACTCGTCGCCCGCGCGCCTCGAACGGCTGCTGCGCGACGTCGGTGAGCTCGCGGACGTCATCGACCCGTTCGACCCTGACCCGTCCGAGCGCGAGGAGCTGGCGGCCGAAGAGGACGAGGGCGGCGAGGTCTACCGCCCGTCGTTCGGCCGCAAGCAGCCCTGACGAAACCTTCACCGAAGCCGCTGCCGGACACTCGGCAGCGGCTTTTTCATGGCTGAAGCACGCCTGGATCATGTGACGTTCGGTGATCAACAGTTTCCGCGTACCGCTTGTCGTGCCGCCTCGACCAGGGCTATTCCATACCGAATCCAAAGTAGTGTGAGCTACATCACACTTCGCTCCGTGTAAAACATCGGCGCGCGATTCAGATACTCCGTGCAGCAAGTCCGTCGTGTCCCGAACCCCCCGGAGGGAAGCACGATGTACGGAGGAAAGATTGTCCCGCCCGTAGCCGTGGCAGGTACGGCGTCCGTCGTGACGCTGGCCAACACGGGTGCGTCTGTCGGTTGGTTGCTGTTCGGCGGTGTGGCGATGGTCGTTTCCGGCCTCGCCCTGCGCCTGTTCGTGCTCCGTCGTCCGGCGAAGCACGAAGCGTGATCATCGGCGGCCTTCGGCCCCGGCGACTTTCCGACTACCGTTCGGTGGCATGCCAACCGCACTGGTGACCGGATCGACCGTCGGGATCGGGGCCGCCTTCGCCCGCAGGCTCGCGGCCGAGGGATACGACCTCGTGCTGGTCGCGCGCACCGCGTCCGCACTCGAAGAACTCGCGAAGAAGCTGCACGACCGCCACGGCGTGAACGTGGAAGTCCTGCCGGCCGACCTCAGCGACCACGACGACCGCCTGAAGGTCGAGCAGCGGCTGGCCGAGTCGGCCGTCGACCTGCTGGTCAACAACGCGGGCTTCGCGAACACCGGCGAGTTCTTCGCCGCGGACGTCGACAAGCTCCAGGCCCAGCTCGACGTCAACGTCGCCACGGTGCTGCGGCTGTCCAGGGCCGCCATCCCGGCGATGATCGCCCGCGGCAAGGGCGACGTGATCAACGTGTCCAGCGTCGCCGGCTTCCTGCCCGGCCGCGGCACCAGCTACAGCGCCGACAAGGCGTGGGTGACGACGTTCTCCGAGGGCATGTCGCTCGCGGCGGAGGGCACCGGCGTGCGGATCATGGCGCTGGCCCCCGGTTTCGTGCGGACCGAGTTCCACAAGCGCGCGAAGATCGACATGTCGAAGACGCCGAGCTGGCTCTACGTCGACGCCGACAAGCTCGTCCACGAGGCGCTGCGCGACCTGCGCCGGGGCAAGCCGCTGTCGATCCCCGGCCTGCAGTACAAGGCGATCGTGACCATCTCGAGGCTGCTGCCGCGGCCCCTCGTGCGCAAGATGGCGTCGCGGTTCGCGGGCGGCCGCGGTCGCACCTGAGTGGAACCGTTCGGCCTAACGGTGCGTCGGAGCCGTCGTGAGCGAACAGTTCAAGGTCGAACCGGACGAGCTGCGCGGGTACAGCGAGCTGCTGGACCGCAACGCCCAGCACTTCCTGACCATCAAAGACCACGCCATCTCCAAGGGCGGTGACACCAGCGGGTTCACCGGCCTGCTGACCTTGCTGCATCCCGTCGTGACCGGCGTCGCGCGCCTCTACGGCGAGACGCTGGACTTCGCGAACAAGACGATGCTCAAGGACGCCGACGCGCTGCGGAAGTCGGCCGACTCCTACGAGAAGGTCGACCTCCACGGCATGCAGCTGATCAACCGGGCCGGGGGTGGCCGATGACCACGGCGTACGCGGACGTCCAGGACCCGTCGGTGGCGCTGAACGCCGCCGCGGAGAACCGCCCTGGCCGGCAGACCACCAAGGAGCTGATCGAGGCCGCCGGGTGGAAGCTGCAGGGCGTCAACTGGATCTACGAGAAGGTCACCGGCGAGAACCTGATCGAGTCGCTGATCAGCCCGCTGGTCGGCGACTTCGAGAAGATCGACGCCAACGCCAACGCGTGGGACCAGGTCGCCAAGGCGCTGGACGCCGTGCGGCACAACGTCGGCGACAGCGTCGGTCAGCTCAACCCGCACTGGAACGGTAGCGCGGCGCAGGCGTTCGAACGCCGCATGGACACCATGTGGGTCATCGCGATCGAGGCGGACTCCCAGGTCGCCCGGATCATCGGCAACAAGTTCCAGTCGATGGCGTCCGCGTGCCGGTCGGCCACGAAGATCGCCCTGTTCCTGCTCGACAAGCTCTGCACCATGCTGCTCGAAGCGGCGATGACCGCGGTGATCCCGGTCGTCGGCTGGGGCCGCGCGGTGTGGATGGTCTACGACGCGATCCAGATCGTCGACGCGATCCGCAAGATCATCCAGTCGATCATGACGCTGATCGAGGGCGTCCAGGGCATGGTCGACGGCATCGTGGCGATGGGCACGGCGCTGATGAAGCTCAAGGACGTCAGGGACGTGAACGACGCGCTGGACGTCGTCGACGGCGTGCAGGACGGCAAGCAGAAGTACGACAACGGCGTGGCCGCCGCGAAGTCCGGTGCGATCGGCGTCGGTCTCGGTGCCTACGGCCTCGGCAAGGCCGGTTCCGCGGCCTCCGGCCGGGGCGCCAGCGCGCCCGCACCCGCTCCGGCACCCGCCCCGGCGCCCACCGGCGGTGGTCAGCAGTGACGTTCCCCTATGACCAGGCACGGCTGCAGGCGCTGTTCTCCGAGGTGGACTCCCGGGTCGACGACCTGGGCAAGGTCGCGACCGCCGCGTCGCAGGTGCAGCGCAGGTCGCGCGGGCTCTCCGAGCAGGACCTCCGCGAGATCGAACGGTTCGCGAAGTCGCCGGGCGCGCCGAAGGAGCTCAAGGACCTCCAGCGGCGCGTGGACGCGGGCGAGATGACGTGGGCCGACGTCGCCTCCGGCCGTGCGGTCCACGACGAGGGCGTGCAGAAGGCGCTCGCGGTCGGCGTTCCCGACCTCCAGCGCGCCTACCAGGCGATCGAGGAGGGTCAGGACATCGACGACATCATCACCTCGGGCAACCCGGCCGCCCACCAGTCGCCGCCCCGCCCGCGCCGTGATGACGACGACGAGGACGACGGCCCGAGCCACTTCCGCAAGGACGCCTGGTAGCCGGCACCACTAGACGGGCCAGTCCACGCCGCCACTGCTGGTGTGGCTGGTCCCGGTACCGCGAACGACGTCGAAGGCGATCGCGCACGCGGTCGCCAGCGACCGCACCGGTTCGGTCACCGCCGGGTTGATCTGCACGACGTCCCGGCGCACTCGCGAGCCGTTGCGCTTGGCCCGCGCGCCGGTCTGGATCCGCGCGACGTCTCCGAAGAAGCAGAGCTGCTGACCGTTCGCGTCGTGCAGTGACTGCTGCCACGCGCCGTGCGTCTTGATCGTCCCGATCAGCCGGCCCTGGGGCGTGGTCACGCGCACGTGCGGCCTGCGCCCGAAACCCTTGCTGATGTGCATGATCGACTGGCCGTGCGGCCCGACGACGTCGAGGTCGAACGCGGTCCAGCCGGAGAACCCCGTGTGCCGCAACGGTCGCTGGAGGCCGGGCCCGGTCCGTTCACGGACGACGGCGACCGGTGCGTCCCGTTCGTCGAACACCTCGACGCGGTAGTGCGGCCGGGCCAGCAGGCTCATGAACGTCCACGGCTGTTCCACGTACAAGGTGCTCACGGTGATGCAGCGTACGAGGCGTCGAACGCGCGGGTGTGCGAAGCTGACGACCCGTGCGAACTGAAGTGGTCTTGGACGCGAACGCTAAGTCAGAACTCGCTCGTCTCGTGAGCGAATTGGCCGTGGTGCACGGCAAGGTGACTCTCTCCAGCGGCAAGGAAGCCGACTACTACGTCGACCTGCGGCGGGCGACGCTGCACCACGCGGCGGCCCCGTTGATCGGCAAGCTGCTGCGGCAGCTCACGTCGGACTGGGACTTCGTCGCGGTCGGCGGTCTGACCCTCGGCGCGGATCCCGTCGCCTACGCGATGATGCACTCCGCCGGCGCCGACGGTGACGTGCTCGACGCGTTCGTCGTGCGCAAGGCGAACAAGGCCCACGGCATGCAGCGCCAGATCGAGGGCATCGACGTGCGCGGCCAGCGGGTGCTCGCGGTCGAGGACACCTCCACCACGGGTGGTTCGGTGCTCACGGCCGTCAACGCGCTGCGCGAGCACGGGGCCGACGTGATCGGCGTCGCCACGGTCGTCGACCGCGGCACGGGCGCCAAGGAGGCCATCGAGGCCGAGGGCCTGCAGTACCGCTACCTGCTCGACCTGAACGACCTCGGGCTCGCCTGAGGTTTTATCGAGAGCGCTTCGAGCCACCCCGTCTTAGTCTGGAGGACGGGGTGGTGCGAAATGGCGGGGTTCTTAGCCGAGGCTGTCATGCTGCTGCACTTCGCCGTGCTGGCGTTCCTGCTCGTGGGCGGGTTCTTCGCATGGCGGTGGCGCGGTGTGATCTATCCGCACCTGGCGATCGGTGCGTGGGCGATCTTGAGCCTGCTGGTGCCGGTGACGTGTCCGCTGACGTCGGCGGAGGAGTTCTTCCGCGCGGAGGCGGGCCTTCCGCCGCTGGGCACGGGGTTCATCGACCACTACATCGACGGCGTCTGGTACCCGGAGAGCGCGTCGACGCTGGTCCAACTGGTGCTGGGGTCGATCGTGATCATTTCGTGGGTCGGCTTCTATGCTGGCCACCGTGCTGCTCGAAGGCTTTCACGCTGTTAAGCACGCGTTGCGCTTCGGCGCCGGCGTGCATCCGCTGATCACGACGGATCTGGCCGCCGCGATCAGCCTCGCCGAGACGCACGCACCTGATCTGCGCGAGCGGTTCGCCGCCGCCACCGAGGTCGACCAGAACCACTTCAAGCTCAGGGCCGGCCGCACGCACCCGACGGGCGTGGCCGGGTTCGCGGAGAGGCCTGACCTGCCGTTCGACCGGGGCGCCCCGATCGTTCTGCTCGACAACCCGCGCAACCTCGGCAACTTCGGCGCCGCGATCCGGGTGGCCGCCGGCCTCGACGCGGGCGGCGTGATCTCCACCGGCGACGTCGACCCGTGGCACCCCAACGTGCTGCGTGGATCCGCCGGGCTGCATTTCGCGCTGCCGGTGGCCAAGGTCGAGAACCTCGACTTCGCCGGTGAGCTGATCGCGTTCGACGCGGATGGTGACCTGCTGAAAGGCCCGATTCCCGCCGACGCCGTGCTGGCGTTCGGCTCGGAACGCCACGGGCTCTCGGCAGAGGTCCGGGAGAAGGCCACGAGGATCGTCCGGCTGCCCATGCGCGAGAAGGTCAGCAGTTACAACCTCACAACTTCTGTGGCCATGGGCCTGTACCACTGGGTGATTCACCGCGCTTCTTGACCGGTCAAGCACGCACGATGGCCAGGTGGTGATCGCGAAACTGCTGGCGGCACGCGCGGGTGTCGCGGAGCGCGCGGTGTACTCCAGGCACCTTCGGCGGGTCTGGGGTGTGCCGGGCACGCTCCTCGGGGCGCGGGCGTGGCCCCCGCTCTTCAGGGACAAGATCCACACCAGTTTCAACTACTGGTGGCAGGCGCACCTGCTCGACTGCATGATCGACGGCTACCTGCGCGCGCCCAGCGAGTTGCGCAAGACGGCCATCGCGAAGGTCGTGCGCGGCATCAGGGTGCGCAACATCCTCGGCTGGACCAACGACTTCTACGACGACATCGCGTGGCTCGGCCTCGCCCTGCAACGCGCCGAGCACGAGGTCGGCATCGCGAAGCCCAAGGCCCTGGACGCGATCGCCGTGCGGCTGCGCGACGGCTGGACCGACCACGCCGGTGGCGGCATCTGGTGGAAGCGCAACGACGACTTCAAGAACGTCCCCGCGAACGGTCCGGCCGCGATCTTCCTGGCCCGCCAGAACGAACGCACCGACCTCGCCCGCGCACGGTCCATCGTGGACTGGGTCGAGGAGCACCTCGTCGATCCGGGCAACGGCCTCGCCTGGGACGGTCTGCACGTCCACCCCAACGGCGAGATCCGCGAGTACGAGAAGAACATCTACACGTACTGCCAAGGAGTTCTCATCGGCGCGTGCGTCGAGCTCGCCCAGCACGGCCAGCAGGACAAGTGGCTCGACAAGGCCGCACGCACGATCACCGCCGTGCACGACGACCTCGCCACGAACGGCGTGATCCGGGGGCAGGGCGGTGGTGACGGCGGCCTGTTCGCGGGCATCCTCGTCCGCTACCTGGCCCAGGCCGCGCTGATAATCCCCGACCTCGACCCCGAACGGCACGAGACCGCGGACCTGGCCAGGGAACTCGTGGTGCAGTCGGCGGAAGCGGCGTGGAACAACCGCGTGGCGGCGGTGAGCGGACCGCTGTTCGGTCCGGAGTGGACCGTCCTGGCCAACGAGGACGAGGGCCGCGACCTGTCCGTCCAGCTCGGTGGCTGGATGTGCCTGGAGGCGGCCGCCCTGCTCGAACGGAACGGTCTGGACGTCGCTACTGCTTGAGCCAGCCGAGCAACGTCTTCGCGTCCTCGCGGAACTGCTCCGGCGAGTCGTCCCGCACGAACTCCAGCAGCGCGTTGCGCTCGAGGCCGTCGCGCGCCAGTTCGGTCAGCACCGGCTTCCACAGGTCACGGCGCTCGGCGAGCGGGAACCGCTCCTGGAAGCCACCGGGACCCCACGAGAAGACGTGCGCCGTCACCGGTTCCAGCGTCCGCACCTCGTGCATGGCCGAGAACACGTCCTGGCCTCCACTGGGCTGCCAGTACGGCACCACGCCGTCGACCTCGTCGAGCAGCTGCACCGTCGAGTCGAGCGTGTCCGTCAGCGTGTTCCGGTGGTACTCCAGCGCGATCTTCGTGCCCATCGCCTCGGCGTGTTCCACGGCGTGTTGCAACGCCTCGACCACCGGCGCCCGGTCAGGGCACTCCTCCGAGCCGGACGTGCCCGCCCAGACCCGCACGAACGGCGCGTCCAGTTCGGCCGCGGTCTCCAGGACCGGCGCCAGGTCGGCCCGGTCCGAGACGCCCGCGCGGTAGTACGACCCGTACGCGGCCACCTTCAGGCCGGTGTCCAGCGCCCGCCGCGCCGCCGCGAAGTCGCCGGGCGGTACGTGCACGTCGCCGCCCCACTCGACGGCCTGCAGCCCGCACTCCGTCGCCAGCGCGCCGATCTCTTCGATCGTGAGCTGCCGGAACGTCACCGAGACCAGTCCAGGGATCAGCATCCGCAGGACTGCCTGTGCCGGAGCGAGGGCGCGAGCCGGATGGTCTCCGGCGGCCTCTGCGGTTCGGCGATGCGGGAGAGCAGCAGTTTCACCGCGGTGCGCCCGATCTCCTCGACCGGCTGGGCCAGCGTCGTGAGCGGCGGTTCGATCAGGGTGGCCCACTCGACCTCGTCGTAGGCGACGACGGCCAGGTCGGTGCCGAGCTTCAGACCGCGGGCCCGTGCCTCGTGCAGCATGCCCACCGTCACGAGGTGGTCCGCCGCGACGACGGCCGTGGCCGGGTCCTCCTGGTCGAGCAGCGGCGCGAGCCAGCCGCTCTGCGAGACCAGCGCCTCGTCCCACTTCAGGCCCGCGCGGCCGAGGCCGAGGCGGTAGCCGAGGATGCGTTCCTCGGTCGTCGCCACGCCCACCTGGCCGCAGACGATGCCGATCCGGCGGTGCCCCAGCTCCGCGAGGTGCTTGACCAGGCCGGAGGTGGCCTGCACGTTCTCCGGCCCGACCTGGTCGATGTCCTTGGCCACGGTCAGCCGGTCTACCAGCACCGTGGGGATGTTCAGCCTCTTGAGCTCCGGCAGCACGAGGCTTCCCCCGGCGCCGGCCGATGGTGTGAGCAGCAGCCCGTCGACTCTTCGCGAGCGCAGTGTTCTGACCGCGGTCTGCTCGGATTCGGGGGTGTCCCTCGTGTCGATCAGCACGAGCGAATAGCCGTTGCGAGTCGCCTCCGACTCGATGGCGGCGATCAGCTCGGCGAAGTACGGGTGGGAGACCAGTGACACGGCCAGGCCCAGCGACTTCGTGCCGCCCATGACCAGCGATCGCGCGATGGCGTCGCCCGTGTACCCGGTCTCGTCGATCGCCTTCTGGACGCGCTCGCGCGTGTCCCCGGCGACCGGCCTCGTCTCGTTGATCACGTGTGACACCGTGGTGATGGAGACCCCCGCGAGAGCCGCGACATCCCGCATGGTGACCATGACCTGGGACCTTACCCGTTTGGAGGAAGCCCAGATGGCAGCCGTGCTGTGTGTCGGCCTCACAACTCTCGACGTGACCCAAAGGGTGGACGAGTTCCCGGATGCCGGGCAGAAGATCCGCTCGCTCGGCGCGGTGCTGTCGCCCGGAGGTCCGGCCGCCAACGCGGCCCGCGCGGTCGCGGCACTGGGCGGGAGGTCCGCGTTGCTCACCTCACTGGGTGCCGACGCATTGGGTGAATTCGTCAGGGCCACCTTGGACCCGGTCCAAGTGACCGCGGTGCCGGGCATGACGCCCGTGAGCATGGTCGTCGTCAGAGACGCTGATGGGGAGCGCACGGTCGTTTCCCGGAACGCGTCGGTGCCGGTGACGGCGCCGGATTTGACCGATCTCCTGGCTGCCGCGGACGTGGTGCTCTTGGACGGACACCACGAAGGCCTAGTGGTCCCAGTGGCCAGACAGGCGAAAGCCGCGGGATTGCCTGTGGTGCTCGACGCCGGGAGCTGGAAACCTGTCCTCGATCACCTGTTGCCGCTGGTGGACGTGGCCGCCTGCTCTGCCGGGTTCGAGCGGTCCGAGGCCGAGGTGCACTCCTACGGGGTGCCGCTGGTCATTCGCACGCACGGTGCGAAGCCGGTCACCTGGTCGCGGAACGGCTCGGCCGGAGAGCTGCCCGTCCCCGCGGTGGAGGTGAAGGACACGAACGGTGCCGGCGACGTCTGGCACGGCGCGTACGCCTACGCGCTGGCGTCAGGCGCGGACCCGGTGGACGCCATCGGCTTCGCGTCGGAGGCGGCCGCCGTTCGCGTCGGTGCGGTCGGGGACTGGGTTGAGGAGCTGGCACGGTGGCAGGACAGCAGGTCAGGTTCGACGAGCTGCTAGAACGGGCTCGGGTGCTCACCGATCAGGGTGAGCGCAAGATTCTCGGCATCGGCGGCGCACCCGGTTCCGGCAAGTCGACACTCGCGCGGAGGCTCGTCGAGGCACTCGACGGCCAGGCCGTGCTCGTCGAGATGGACGGCTTCCACCTCGCGCAGAGCGAGCTCGAACGGCTGCGGCTGGTCGAACGCAAGGGCGCGCCCGACACGTTCGACATCCCCGGCTACGTGGACCTGCTGGGCCGGATCAAGGCCTGCGGCCCGGACATGATCTACGCGCCGGAGTTCCGCCGGGAGATCGAGGAACCCATCGCCTGCGCGGTGCCGGTGCACCCGGACGTCCCGCTCGTCGTCACCGAGGGCAACTACCTGCTGCTCAACTACGACAAGTGGAAGCGCGTCCGGATCATCCTGGACGAGGCGTGGTTCCTGTTCATCGACGAGGACGTGCGCGTGCAGCGCCTGATCGACCGGCACCTGCGGTACGGGCGCACCTTGTCGGAGGCGGAGGAACGGGTGCTGCACGGCACGGACCACGTCAACGCGCTGATGGTGAACTCGTCGAAGGGAGCGGCGGACCTGCTGATCACCGAGGTGCTCTAGGCAACCGGATCGGCGGCGCGTGCGTGGTTCCCGCGGGGGTGTGAGACATGGACTCAGCGCTGGGAAACCTGTTGCGCCATCACCGGATCGCCGCCGGACTCACTCAGGAGGCGCTGGCCGAGAAGGCGGGCCTGAGCGGTCAGGCCGTCGGCTCCCTGGAACGGGGCGACCGCCGGCATCCCCATCGCGCCACGGTGCTCCGGCTCGCCGACGCGCTCGGCCTGTGCGCGGACGAGCGGGCCGAGTTCGCCGCGGCCGCCGCCCGCACGCCCAGACCTCGCCGCACGCCGTGCGCACCGGTCCGGCAGCTGCCCGCCGCGCCGGTGCGGTTCTCCGGGCGGGAGGCCGAGGTCACCGCGCTGACCGGCCTGGTCGAACGGTCGGGCGTGGTGGTCGTCGCGGGCATGGCGGGGGTCGGCAAGACATCGCTGGCTTTGCACGTCGCCCATCGCGTCGGTGAGCTCTTCCCCGACGGCCAGCTCTACCTGGACTTGCGTGCAAGCCTGCCGCCGCAGGACGCGCTGGGCCAGCTGTTGCGCGCGCTCGGCCGGCCCGACCACGGCGGGACGCTGGCCGAGACCGCCGCGCGGTTCCGGTCCGC
This sequence comes from Lentzea californiensis, assembly GCF_024648825.1. Taxonomy (GTDB): domain Bacteria; phylum Actinomycetota; class Actinomycetes; order Mycobacteriales; family Pseudonocardiaceae; genus Lentzea; species Lentzea californiensis. Next base: position 739,293 of record NZ_JANBBE010000001.1, on the reverse strand, counting down.
ACTGGCCGGGAAGCGGGTGCTGCTCGTGCTCGACGACGCGGCGACGGCCGGCCAGATCCAGCCGCTGCTGCCCGGCACCGCGGGCTGTGCGACGGTCGTGACCAGCCGTCGGGCCATGGACACCCTGCCGCAGGCCCGGCACCTGAGGCTGGACGTGCTGCCCGAACGGGAGGCGCTCGACCTGCTCGCGGCCTACGCGGGACCGGAACGGACCGGCGCCGACCCCGAGGCCGCGGCGCGGGTGGTCGAGCAGTGCGGACGGCTGCCGCTCGCCGTTCACCTCGCCGGTGCCCGGCTCGCGTCCCGCCCGGCCTGGCCGCTCGCCCACCTCGCGCGCCGCCTGGCCGTGCGCAGCCTCGACGAACTGGACCGCGACGACGCGGGGATCCGGGCGAGCTTCGCCGTGTCCGTCGACCAGCTGGACCCGGCGGACCAGTGCGCGTTCACGCTGTTCGGCGTCTTCGAGGACGTGTCGCTGCCGGTCGCCGCCCGGTTGCTCGACGTGGACGGGCTCGCCGCCGAACTGGTGCTGGAACGGCTGGCCGACCTGCACCTGCTGCAGGCCACGACGCCCGGCCGCTACCGGATGCACGACCTCGTCCGGACCTACGCGCGCGAACAGCCCGCGGACCCCGAGGCGCTCGGCAGGGTCGCCGGCCTGTTCGTCGCGGTGGCGTGGCGGTCGGTGGCGCTGGCCGTGCCGCACAGCTTCCGCGGGACCTGGGCCGATCCGGCGTGGGCGGAGGGCGCACCGGACTTCACCACGGCCGCGGCGGCCTTCGCGTGGCTCGACGAGCACCGCCCGCACCTGGTCGGCCTCTGCCGGACGCCCGGTGTGCCGGCCTGGGCGCTGGTCCGGCTCGCGACCGGCCTGTTCCCGTACTACCTGAGCCGCGGCCATCGCGAGGACTGGGCCGAGATGTGCGGGCTGGCGTTGCCCGCGGCGAGCGACCCGCTGGTGCACGCGATCGTCGAGATGGACCTGGGCGTCGCGCTAAGCGACGCCGGCCACCTGCGCCGCGCCCTGGCGGGGTTCCGGGACCTGGGTGACACCAACGGCGTGGCGGTCTGCCTCACCAACCTCAGCGAGGTGGTGGAGACCGTCGAGACCGGTGAGGAGAGCCTCGCTCTGGCGCGTGAGCTGGGACTCAAGTGCGTCGAGGCCGCTGTCCTGGAACACCTGGGAAGTGCCTACGGCAAGAGGGGAGATCACGCGCGTGAGCTCCGTTGCTACCAGGACAGCCTGCGGCTCAGTTCTCTTGAAGGCGACGAGCGCGGGTGCGCGGGCGTGCTGCACCGGATCGGCGCGCTGCACCGCCGGTCCGGCCGGGCCGAGGAAGCCGCGACGGCGCTGGCGCGGAGCCTGCACCTGTTCCGCGAGGGTGCTGACGCCGCGGGCGAGGCGGCGAGCCTGGAGGAGCTGGGGCTGGTGCACCTGTTGCGCCGGGACCGGGCGAGGGCGGCCGAGACGTTGCGCCTCGGCCTCGGCATCGCCGAGCGGCACGGCGACCTGAGACGGCAGGCGAGCCTGCGGCAGCACCTCTTGAAATGTGGAGGTGGATCGTAGAGGTTGTCGCTGTTGAGGTCCTTGCGTTCTCGCAACCATCAACGACATGAACAACTTCTCGAGGAAACTCGCCAGGACGGTCGTCGCCGGCGCACTCGCCGCCGTGGCCGTGGCCGTCGCCACGCCCGCCGCCTCGGCCGCGGCGCGCGACGGCAGGTGCGACAACAACGAGTTCTGCCTGTACTGGGGCGGCGGCAGCAGCGTTACCTCACTGTCGGACTTCGCGGCGTCGCTCGACAACTACGGCAAGACGCAGCCGACGTGCTACGAGTTCAAAACGCCGGGCTTGCCCGGCTATGGCGAGTGCATCAAGAACAACGCGGTGAAGGCGTGCAACCTCAGGTCACGCGCTGTGCGCGTGTACTTCAACAGCTACCATGAAGGGCCGTACGACACGATTCCCGCAGAGTCCTGCCACGGCCTCAGCATCACCTTCTTGAACAACGCGTCACACCTGTTCCTCTGACGGATCAGCGCGTTCGCGGGTGGCTGATGTGCTCCAGGTCGTCACTGGATTCGTCGATCGGCTTCGCCATCTCCTGGCGGTAGCGCCAGATGCCCCAGCCGGTGCCGCCCAGGAAGAACGCGACGCTGACGACGATCGCCGCGGTCTCGAGCCACGGGAGCTGCTGCAGGATGCCCGCACCGTAGTAGCCGGCCAGCACCAGCGTCGGCACCCAGGCGATGGCACCGATGGTCGTGGCCAGTGTGAACCGCTTGAGGTCCATCCTGGCCGCGCCCGCGATCATCGGTGCCAGCGTGCGGATCCACGGGATCCAGCGCGCGAGGACGACGGCCCAGAACCCGCGGCGGTCGAGGAAGTCGCCCGCGCGTTTCAGGTTCTGCCGGTTCAGCACCTTGCCGCCCTTGCGGGCGAGCACGCGCGTGCCGGTGCCGCGGCCGATGAAGTACCCGACCTGGTTGCCGACGACGGCGACGATGAGAGCCGCGAGGGACAGCAGCCACGCCGACAACTCGCTGTTGTGCGTCGCCAGCACCACGCCGGCCGCGAACAGCAGCGAGTCACCGGGCAGGAAGAGTCCGAAGATGAAAGCGCACTCGACGAAGATGAAGCTCAGCACGATGATCCAGACGGCCACCGGACCCGCGGTCTCCAGCGAGGCGAATGCATGCGCCACGGTGAGCCAGCCTACGTCGTGCCGTGGCGGCGTCGCGGCGACTTCGAGCCGACGGATCGGCGAAGTCTGGGTTGAGCACGCTGGGTCACTGCGTGAACTCCGTTCCGTTGGAATCACCTTCGAGTGAACCAGGCGAATCGGGCTAGCGTGGGCGTATGGAGAGCTTGCTCGCTGAACTCCGCGCCGCGGTGGGTGGTTCCGGAGTCTTGACCGACGCCGACGTCACCGCGAGCTACCAGCGCGACATGATGCCGCTGGCGCCACACGGCAGTCCGCTGGCGGTGGTGTTCCCGCTGAACACCGAGCAGGTCCAGGCCGTGGTGAGGGCCTGCGCGAGCCACCGGGTCCCGATCGTTCCCCGTGGCGCGGGCAGCGGTCTGTCCGGTGCCGCGAACGCCGTCGAGGGCTGCGTCGTGCTGGTCATGACCAAGATGGACGCGATCGTCGAGATCGACACCGACAACCGCCTCGCCGTCGTCGAGCCCGGCGTCATCAACCTCGATCTACGTGGCGCCGTGGAGAAGCACGGCCTGTTCTACCCGCCGGACCCGAGCAGCTACGACTGGTGCACGATCGGCGGCAACCTCTCCACCAACGCCGGCGGCCTGTGCTGCGTGAAGTACGGCGTGACCACCGACTCCGTGCTCGGCCTGGAGGTCGTGCTGGCCGACGGCGAGGTGTTGCGAACGGGCCGCCGCACGGTCAAGGGCGTGGCGGGCTACGACCTCACCAAGCTCTTCGTCGGTTCCGAGGGCACGCTCGGCGTGATCACCAAGGCCACACTGGCGCTGAAGCCCCTGCCGCAGGCCCCGGCCACGCTGGTGGCCGCGTTCGGCAGTACCGCCACGGCGGGTGCCGCGGTCAGCCGGATCGTCCGCGAGGGCTTGGTGCCGTCACTGATGGAGATCATGGACCGCACCTCGATCGAGGCCGTCGAGCAGTACCTGAAGACCGAACTGGGCGCCGGTCCGGGCTGTGCGGCGTTGCTGATCTGCCAGACCGACGCGGGCGGCGAGCAGGCGCGGCACGAACTGCGGAAGATCGAGGAGATCTGCTTGGAGGCCGATCTCGTCTACGCGACCCACGACGTCAACGAGGGCCGCGACCTGCTGACCGCGCGCCGTGCCGTGCTGACCGCTCTGGAGATCTACGGCTCGTGGCTGACGGACGACGTGTGCGTGCCCCGCACCCGCATCGCCGAGCTCATCCAGGGCTGTGAGGACATCTCCAGGGAGGTCGACCTCAAGATCGCCGTCGTCGGCCACGCGGGCGACGGCAACATGCACCCGACGATCGTCTACGACCCTGCCGACGCCGACCAGTTCGCCCGCGCCCAGAAGGCTTTCGACGACATCCTCGCGGTGGGGCTCGCACTGGGCGGCACGGTGACCGGCGAACACGGCATCGGCAAGATCAAGCGCGAGTGGCTGGCGAAGGAGATCGGGCCGGTCGGCCTCCGGGTCCACCGCGAGATCAAACGCGCGCTGGACCCGGACAACCTGTTCAACCCCGGCTCGATGTTCTAGCAGCACGTCCGCTGAACAGTGGGAAACGGCTCCTGAGCTGCCTTCTCCACCTCGGCGAGCATCTGCCGCCGGGCGTCCGGACCGAGCACCCGGCCCCGCGTCAGCACGGTGTGGATCCGTTGCGTGTTGCGGATGTCCTCGACCGGATTGCCGTCGAGCACCACGAGGTTCGCCTCCGAGCCGGGCTTGATCGCGGCGCCCCGCGTGCCGGCCTTCAACGCCGCCTTCGGTGACAGGCCCGCCTCGACCAGCAGCTCCAGTTCGTCGTGCACGGAGAAGCCGGAGAACGAGTACGGGTTGCCCGCGTCCGTGCCGAGCAGGATCTCGACGCCGTGCGCGTGCATCTCGGCGACCAGCTCCTGGCGGCGCCGGAAGAACTCGGCCTGCTGCCGGATCTCCTGCGGTGTCACCGGAACCCAGCGCGTCAGGCTGTCGCGCCACAGGTCCCGGTAGAACGCCGGCATGTACTTCATCCGCGGGTCGTTCGCGAACCGGTCCGCGGGGCTCGCGTACACCCGCATCGCGACCATCGTCGGGCACAACGCGGAGTTGTTGCGCTGCAAGCGCTTCGCCAGCCGCAGGGCCTTGCTGCGGCTGTGCGAGAGAGTTGCCTGCCGTTCGAACTCCAGCACCTGCTTGAACCACGCGAACGGGTCCGCCGGGTCGAGCGGCAGGTCCGCGATCGCCTGGCGCAGCTGGGTTTCCCGCGTGCTGGTGGCGAGCGGCAGGCCGTACATGTGCTCGAAAGTGCGCTGCCCCAGGTCACTCGCGTCGCCCAGCGGCACGTGGTTCGAGCAGTGCCCGGCGAACGTGGTGGACTGCCGGGAACACTCGTCGGCGATGGCCTCGAGCGTCGGGCGGTCCAGGTACGAGTAGACCTTCACGAAGTCCGCGCCCTTGGCGTCCCGCACGGCCTGCCGGCCCTCCTCCGGCGTGCTGACGATCAACGCGCCGGGCAGCGTCGAGTGCGGTCCGTCGATGATCGTGCTGCCGACGACCAGCCGGGGGCCGAACACCTCGCCGCGCTCGATCCGTTCGCGCAGCTCGTAGATCGGCGGGAAGCCCCACATCTCACGGATCCCCGTCACGCCGTTGACCAGGCACAGCGGCAACGTGATCCGGTCCAGGAACGCGCCGTGCACGTGCATGTCCCACAGACCGGGGATGACGAACTTGCCGGCGAGGCCGAGCACCGTGGCACCACGCGGCAACGGCAGGTCGCACGAGCCGACGGCGAGAACCTCGTTGTCCGCCAGCACGATGGTCGCGCCACGCCGGACGCCGGACGAGTCGATGAGCGTCACGTCGCGCAACGCCGTGATGCCCACCGATGCCTGTGCCCGGCCCGGCAGCAGGCCCGCACCCGCTGCCGCGCCGAGCCCGGCCAGCCATCCCAGCACTTCACGTCGAGTGGTGTCAGTCATGCCGTTCAACCAACACCTTGACGTTGCGTGAGACTCAAATCGTTTCAGTGGTGTGGCCCGGAACGTTGCCGGGGGAATTCGCGGTCAGACGGGTGCATCGTGGTGCCCTGCTGAGCGTGGATCACCTCGCCAACGTTCCGGGTCGCGCCACGAGCAAGCAAAAGGCCCGCCTGTCGGAACAGGCGGGCCTCGCGGTGTCCGGTCTTCCGGCGGGTCAGCGCTCCACGCGGGGGATGATCTGCGTCGAGTCGTCCTGCAGCGTTGCCTGCATGACCTGGGTGATGTCGTCCGCCTCTTCCTGCAGGAGCGACTTCTTCTCCTTGCGCGCCTTGATCACCTCGATGATGATCGGCACGATCGACAGGAAGACGATGGCGAGCAGCGTGACCGAGAGGTTCTCCTTGATGAAGGAGACCTGGCCGAGGAAGTAGCCCAGGACCGTCAGGCCCGCGGCCCACGCGACGCCGCCGATCGCGGAGTACGTGAAGTACTTCTTCGGGTCCATCTTGCCGACGCCGGCCATGGCCGTGATGAACGTGCGGACGATCGGCACGAACCTGGCCATGACGATGGCGCGAGCGCCGTACTTGTCGAAGAACTCCTGCGTCTTGTCGACGTACTCCTTCTTGAAGATCTTCGACTCGGGCTTGCTGAACAGCGCGGGACCGGCCTTCTGGCCGATGTAGTAGCCGACGACGTTGCCGACGAACGCGCACACCGTCAGCAGCACGCAGACGAGCCAGAGCGGGGTGTCGATGGTGCCCGCCGCGACGAAGAGACCCGCTGTGAACAGCAGCGAGTCGCCGGGCAGGAAGAAACCGACGAGGAGCCCGCACTCCGCGAAGATGATGAGGCACAACCCGATGAGCATGTACGGGCCGAAGCCGCTCAGCAGGTTTACCGGGTCCAGCCAGTCAGGGCCCAATGCAATCGTCACGGCGACAACGGTACAGGTCAGCTCAGGGTGATCACTGCGGCCACCGCGCCCGCTGCCAGGCCCAACAACAACGCGAGACCCAGGATCCACCACACCGGCATCGGCGAGCGGGGTTCGTCAGTGATTGGGGCATGCGCGACAAATCCGGCATTCGTGCTGGTCGCCTGCGCTCGCAACGCGTCGGTCACCAGTCGTTCCGGATCGTCCGCCATGCACCTAGTCCTTGACCCACTCGCCCCTGACCATCACGTCCCTCGGCTTCAATTCTGCATCCAGGACGACGATGTCCGCCGCACAACCCGGCTGAAGCTTTCCTGTGTCGAGGCCGAGGAGCTCGGCGCCACGGGTCGACGTCGCGTACACGGCCTCCATGAGCGTCAGCCCGCACGAGTTGACGGCGTTGCGGAACGCCACGTCCATGGTGAGCGTGCTGCCGGCCAGCGCGGCGCCGCCGGCCAGCGTCGGCACCCCGTCGACGACGCGCACCTCGAGGCCGCCGACGTCGTACACGCCGTCACCGACACCGGCGGCCGCGATGGCGTCGGTGATCAGGATCGTGCGCTTGCGGCCCGCGTGCCGTGCGGCGAGGCGGACCGCGGTCGGGTGCAGGTGCACCAGGTCGCAGATGAGCTCGACGGTCACGCGGTCGTCGTCCAGCAGCGCGCCGATCGGGCCGGGCTCGCGGTGGTGCAGCGGGCGCATGCCGTTGAACAGGTGCGTCGCCACCGAGGCGCCGGCGTCGACGGCGGGCCTGACCTGCGCCTCGGTCGCGTCGGTATGGCCGATGGCGGCGAGGACGTTGTTGTCCACGAGCTGGCGCACGGCCTGGACCGCGCCCTCCAGCTCGGGCGCGATCGTGATCATGCGGACGGTGCCCTTGCCCGCGTCGAGCAGCTTCGTCACCGAGGTCTGCTCCGGCGGGCACAGGATCGCCGGGTCGTGCGCGCCGCAGCGGGCGGCGGACAGGAACGGGCCCTCCAGGTGGATGCCCGCGACCACGCCCTCCTGGGTCAGCTCGGCCAGCGCGGACACCTGGTCGGCCAGTTCCGGCACCGGACGTGAGACCAGCGAGGCCAGCAACGTCGTGGTGCCGTGCTTGCGATGCGCCGACGCGGCCCTGCGGACCTTCGCCGGATCGGGGCTGGTGAACGCGTCACCGCCACCGCCGTGGCAGTGGATGTCCACGAACCCGGGCACGATCGTGCAACCGCTGACGTCGTTCACCGGGCCGTCGGGTGCCACACCCTCACCGACCGCGGCGATCCTGCCGTCTCGGACGCTCACCCACCCGTTCTCGAGCACTCCACCAGGCGTGACGACCCGACCACCGGTCAGGATCACGTCAACTGGTCCACCCCACGTGCTCATCACGCCTCCAGCGTGTCGATGGCCAGCAGCGCCGCGCCGAGGAAGCCTGCCTCGTCGCCGAGCGCCGCGAGCCGAAGCTCCGGTCGGCGCTGGAAGGCGATCAGGCCGTCCAGCCTTTCCCGCAAGGGATCCACCAGCAGGTCTCCTGCCAGTGCGAGCCCACCGCCGAGCACAACGGCCTCCGGACCGAGCAGCGTCGCCAGCACCAGGATCCCCCTGGCGAGCGCGTCCACGGCCTCGTGCCACACGGCGACGGCGTCCTGTTCCCCGTCCCTCACCCTGAGTGCGACCTCAGCGGCTCCCTTGACGGGGGTGCCGGTACGTGCGGTGTACCGGCGGGCGATCGCCGCGGAGGACGCCACCGTCTCCACGCAGCCGATCTGGCCACAGGCGCACGGCACGCCATGGCCGACGTCGACATGTCCGATCTCACCGGCGAAGCCCTCGCCGCTGTAGATCCTGCCGTCGAGCAGCAGCGCGCCGGCGATCCCGGTGCCGATCGGCATGATCACCGCGTTGCGCAGGTCCCTGGCGGCACCCATGCGGCATTCGGCCAGGCCCGCGGCGCGCACGTCGTGGCCGAACGCGACGGGGACGCCGAGCCGTTCGGTCATGACCGCGCTGAACGGGAACTGGCTCCACGGCAGGTTCGTCGTGTACACGCCGATGCCGTTGGCCTCGTCCACGATGCCCGGCGCCACGATCCCCACGGCGTCGATCTCGTGCTCGGAGGCGTTGCCGAGCTCGTCGACGAGTTCGGCGATGACGTCGAGGAGGGGCGCCAGCTCACCGGGAGTCGCCCGGCGCGCGTGCTTCTCCGCCGCCACCGACTCGGACGTACCGGCGACGAGCGCCGCCTTGGTTTCGGTGCCACCGATGTCAACGGCGACCACGTGTCTGCGTGCCACGGGAACTGATCCTGCGGCATGGAAGGCCTATTGGTCTATACCAAGTACCGATTTGGGCGCGTGGTCTTACTGGCTGAAACCGCCCACATCGGGCAAAGCGGTCTCAGCTGGGGAAACGGTGAAGTTTGTTGCCTGGTGGGCTCAGCCCGCCATGATCTTCTGGAGGGCGTCCAGCGCACGGGAAGCCGTCGACTTCACGGTGCCCTTCGAGATGCCCGTGGCTTCGGCGATCTCCGCCTCGGACAGGTCGCCGTAGTACCGCAGCACGAGCACCTCGCGCTGGCGCGGCGGGAGCTGCTGCAACGCCTTGACCACGGCCTGGTGCTCCGCGGTCAGCATCGCGAGCGACTCGGCCGAACGTGCGTTCGCCACGTGCGGCGGCGTGTAGTCGCGGGCCGTCTTGCGCCGGCGCAGCACGCTGCGGGAGCCGTTGACCACGGCCGTGCGGAGGTATCCGACCGCCGCCTGGGAGTCGCGCAGACCCTTCCAGTTGCGGTGCAGGCCGGTGAAGGCCTCCTGGACCACGTCCTCGGCCGTCGACGGCTCGTCGACCAGCAGCAGCGCGAGCCTGACCAGGCGCATGCGGTGCTGCTTGTACAGGTCTTCGAGCGTGAGGGGCCCTGTGGGAGGTCCTGCGACGCCGTCCTTGATTCGCAGGTTGGTCAGGGTGTCCTGCACGGTGCGCGGTGTTTCTTCGCCAACCACAAGGTAGGACGGTACCGGTCAGCTTCACTACGGTGGAGGCATGGCCCGCTTTGCAGTCGAATTGGTGTTCGGTCCCGATCGCGAGAAGCGCCTCGCGGTGCGCCCCGAGCACCGCGAGTACATCGCCTCCCTCGCCGAGAAGGGCGTGATCCTCGCGTCAGGTCCATACGCGGACGACGCCGGCGCGTTGATCATCTACGAGGCCGCGGACGAAGCCTCGCTGAAGGAGATCATCGCCGCCGACCCGTACACGCCCGCGAACGTCGCGGAGTGGACGATCCGCGAGTGGAACCCGCTGATGGGCCCCTGGATCGCGTGACATGGCGAGTTCGTGCCGGTCGTCCGGCCGGCACGAACTCGCGATCAACGACTGGCAGCCTGCCCACCCGGCCCGACCAGGCCTGACGTGTCGCTCGCGGCCATCTGCCGGTCGGCGTCGGCCACCTCCGCGACCGCCTGGCGGTCCACGACCACCGGCGTGAACGCGCGGAAGTACTTCAGAGCGCCGACCCAGCCAGGGACGTGGACCGCCTTCGACCGCTTTTCGATGCCCTTGACCACGGCCCTGCCGACGTTGCGCACGGGGTACTTCTTGCTCGCGAGCCCCGGCATGCCCTGGCGCAGCTTGCCGAAGACCGGGTGCTCGTCGGCGCTGTTGACCATGTCCGTGGAGATCCACGAGAAGTACGCGGTGCCGACGTCCACGCCCAGGTGCCTGACCTCGGCCCGCAGGCTGTCCGCGAACGCCTCGCAGCCCGCCTTCGCCGCCGAGTAGGCCGCGTTGCCGGGGATGTGGACGATCGCGGCGAGCGACGAGACGACCAGGCAGTAGCCGCGGCTCTTGATCAGGTGCGGCAGCGCCGTGCGGACCGTGCGCCAGACACCGAGCAGGTTGACCTCGATGACGCGCTCGAACGCCTTCGGGTCCATCGAGCGCACGAACCCGGTGGCCGCGATGCCCGCGTTCGCCACCACGACGTCGATGCCGCCGAAGTGAGCCGCGACCTCGTTCATGACGCGGTCGAGCACGTCCCAGTCGGTGACATCGGCTTCCCACGCCTTGCCGCCGGTCTCCCGCGCGACCTCTTCGAGCTGGGCTTTCTCCAGCCCGACGAGCGCGAGACGTGCTCCGCGCCCGGCCAGTTGCCTCGCCACCTCGGCGCCGATGCCCCTGGCCGCGCCGGTGATCAGTACCACCTTGCCCGTGACGTCCATGCTCGTCACGGTAACTCAACCTACTCCCGGTAAGCTACTGGCAAGTTAAATTGCGCGGAGGCGATCGACCTCGGCCTGGGTGAGCTCCAGGGTCAGCACCGGGAGCAGGTCGCTGAGCTGCTCCAACGTGCGGGCGGACGCGAGCGGCGCGGCCACCGTCGGCTGCTGGGCGAGCCACGCCAGGGCGACCGCCGCGACCGTCGTCGCGTGCGTCTCGGCCAGCTCGTCGAGCACTTCGAGCACCTGCAGACCGTGCTCGTCGAGGTACTTCGAGGCCGCGCCCGCCCGTGCGCTCTCGACCTCGACGCCCGGCCGGTACTTGCCGGTCAGGAAGCCCTTGGCGAGCGACCAGTACGGCACGGTCGCCAGGCCGTGCTTCGCGACGGTGTCCTGCAGGTCGCCCTCGAACTCGTCGCGGCTCACCAGGTTGTACTCGGGCTGCAGCGCCACGAACTTCGCGAAGCCCTCGCGCTCCTGGACCTCCAGCGCCAGCGCCAGCCGTTCGGCGGAGAAGTTGGACGCCGCGAGGTAGCGGACCTTGCCGTCGCGGACGAGCTGGTCGTAGGCGGCCAGCGTCTCCTCCAGCGGCGTGTTCGGGTCGTCGAGGTGGTTGTAGTAGAGGTCGATGTGGTCGACGCCGAGCCGCTTCAACGAGCGTTCGGCGGCGGTCAGCACGGTGTCGCGCTTCTGGTTGCCGAACCCGGCGAGCATGCCGACCTTGGTGGCCACCACGACCTGGTCGCGGTCGCCGCGCCCGGCCAGCCACCGGCCGATGATCGTCTCCGACTCGCCGCCGGAGTTGCCGTCGGCCCAGGCCGAGTACACGTCGGCGGTGTCGAGGAAGTTCCCGCCCGCCGCCGTGTAGGCGTCGAGCACTGCGAACGACTGGTCCTCGTCAGCGGTCCAGCCGAACACGTTGCCGCCCAGGCAGAGGCGGGACACGTCCAGGTCTGTGGTGCTCAAGATCGGCATACTGCGAAGGTAGTCCGCCACGAGGATTGGGGTTCGGATGCTGGGAACGTTCGGGGTCTGGGGTTCGCACTACGAGTGGTCCGGGAAGATCGGCGAGATCGCGGAGCTCGAAGCACTCGGCTACGGCGCCTTCTGGATCGGCGCCTCACCGGACATCGCCCTGGTGGAGCAGGCGCTGGCCGCCACCACGTCGATGACGATCGCCACCGGCATCACCAACGTCTGGCAGACCGAGCCCGAGGCGATCTCCGCCGAGTTCCACCGGCTCGCGAGCGACCGGTTCCTGCTCGGCGTCGGCGCGGGCCACCGGCAGCTCGACCAGGCCTACGACAAGCCCTACGACAAGCTCGTGTCCTACCTCGACCGGCTCGACGTGCCGGCCGACCGGCTGGTGCTCGCCGCGCTCGGCCCGAAGGTGCTGAAGCTCGCCGCCGACCGGACCGCGGGCGCCCACCCGTACCTCGTGCCGGTCGAGCACACGGCGGAAGCGCGGAAGGCGGTCGGCGACAAGCTCCTCGCGCCGGAGGTGACCGTGGTCGTGGAGGAGGACCCGGTGGCCGCGCGGGCCATCGCGCGGGAGCAGCTGGCGGTCTACTTCACGCTCACCAACTACGTGAAGAACTGGCGGCGGTACGGGTTCTCCGAGGAGGACGTCCAGGGATCGGACCGCCTGCTGGACGCCCTGGTGGCGCACGGCAGCCCGGACCAGGTGGCCGCGAAGCTGCAGGCGCACGTCGACGCGGGCGCCGACCACGTGGCCGTCCAGTCGCTGAACGGCCACTACGCGGAACTGGCCGGGGCCCTCGGGCTCAGGCGCTGATCTCGACGCCCTTCCAGAACGCCACGTGGCCCTTGATCTGCTTCGCCGCTTCCTTCGGCTCGGCGTAGTACCAGGCCGCGTTGGTGTTCTCGGCGCCGTCCACCTGCAACGAGTAGTAGTTCGCGTCGCCCTTCCACGGGCAGTGGGAGGTGTGGCCGGTCGGCTTCAACACGGCCGGATCGACGGACTCCAGCGGGAAGTAGTGGTTGCCTTCGACCACGACGGTGTCGTCGCTCGAAGCGATGATCTTGCCGTTCCACTGTGCGGTTGCCATGTCATCCACTATCCCCCTACCGGCGGGTAGCGCGGAGCGGCTGGTCAGCTGCTACTTGATCGATCACTCTGTGATGGCGGCCACCGCGCCGGCCCCGTGACACTGCCTCGTAGGATGCGAGCTGACACCCGTTCAGGGCGCCTGAGGAGGACCACCGATGCCCATCGCAACTCCCGAGGTCTACGCGGAGATGCTGGACCGGGCCAAGGCGAACGAGTTCGCCTACCCCGCCATCAACGTCACGTCGTCGGAGACGCTCAACGCGGCTCTGCGCGGCTTCGCCGAGGCTGAGAGCGACGGCATCATCCAGTTCTCGACCGGTGGAGCCGAGTTCGCCTCGGGTACCAAGGTCAAGGACATGGTGACCGGCGCCGTGGCGCTCGCGGAGTTCGCGCACGTGGTCGCCGCCAAGTACCCGGTGAACATCGCGCTGCACACCGACCACTGCCCGAAGGACAAGCTCGACGGGTACGTGCGTCCGCTGATCGCGATCAGCCAGGAGCGGGTGGACAAGGGCGGCAACCCGCTCTTCCAGTCGCACATGTGGGACGGCTCCGCCGTCGCGCTGGACGAGAACCTCCAGATCGCGAGCGAGCTGCTCGACCTCTCCGCCAAGGCGAAGCTCGTCCTCGAGATCGAGGTCGGCGTCGTCGGTGGCGAGGAGGACGGCGTCGACAACGAGATCAACGACAAGCTCTACACGACGGCCGAGGACTACCTGAAGACCGTCGAGGCGCTCGGCGCCGGTGAGAAGGGTCGCTACCTGCTCGCCGCGACCTTCGGCAACGTGCACGGCGTCTACAAGCCGGGCAACGTGAAGCTGCGCCCGGAGATCCTCAAGCAGGGCCAGGACGTCGTGGCGGAGAAGCTCGGCCTCGCGGCCGGCTCGAAGCCGTTCGACCTGGTCTTCCACGGCGGCTCCGGCTCGCTGCTCGAGGAGATCCACGAGGCCGTGTCGTACGGCGTCATCAAGATGAACATCGACACGGACACGCAGTACGCGTTCACCCGTCCGATCGCGGCGCACATGTTCGCGAACTACGACGGCGTGCTGAAGATCGACGGCGAGGTCGGCAACAAGAAGGCCTACGACCCGCGCAGCTACCTCAAGGCCGCTGAGCAGGCCATGGCCGCCCGCATCGCCTCGGCGTGCGAGCACCTCAAGTCGTCGGGCCGCATGATCGCGGGCTGACTCTGACCGCACGCGGGGACCTTTCGTACTCTCGGAGAGTACGAAAGGTCCCCGCGTGCGTTTCGCGGCCTAGCGGAACGCGTCGACGTTGCGCGCGGCCCAGTCGGCGAACGACCGCGGGGCGCGTCCCAGGACCGCCTGGACGTCCGGGCTGACGCTCAGCTCGTCCGGGGTCGGCGAGCTGAGGATGTCCAGGGTGTCGTCGGCGAGCTCGCCCGGCATCAGCTGTTCCATGCCGGCCTTGGCCTCGGCGCGGGTGAGCTCGTGGAACCGCACCGGTTCGCCCAGTGCCGCCGCGATGGCCGCGGCCTGCTCGCGAGGCGTGATCACCTCAGGGCCGGTCAGTTCGTAGACGCCGCCGTTGTGCCGGTCGTCCGTGAGACAGGCGGCCGCGACCTCCGCGATGTCGGCGGGGTCCAGGATCGGCACCCCGGTGTCGCCGAACGGCGCGGCGACCACCCGGTTCGCCCGCACGGACTCGGCCCACCACAGGGCGTTGGACGCGAAACCGCCCGGCCGCAGGATCGACCAGTCCGCCCCGGACTCCCGCACCACGTCCTCCAGCGCGCTCATCGCGATGCGCGTGGCGCCGAACGGCCTGGTCTTCACCCCGAGCGTGGACAGCAGCACGACGCGTCGAACCCCTGCCGCGACCGCCTGCCCGACGACGTCCGCCGGGTCGGCCCCGGCGGCGTGCAGGTCGCCGGAGAGCAGCAGGAACAACGCCTTCGCGCCGGCCAGCGGGAGGGTGTCGGGACGGGCGAGGTCCGCCACCACGTGCCGCGCGCCGTCCGGCACCTCCGCCGCGTGCCGCGACACCGCCGTCACCTGCTCGCCCGCCTCGGCCAGCGCCCGAGTCAACGGCTTGCCGATGTTTCCGGTCGCCCCGGTCACCACGATCATTTCCAGCTCCTTCGTCGATGTGGGCACGACGTTAGGAACCGGGCTTACATTTCGTAAGGACGTACCTGGAGGTAAGCTCCGGACATGGTGGTCGGAACTCAGTTCACGCGGTCCGGGGCGACGGAGCGGTATGAGGTGTTTCACACCGACTGCCCCGCGCGCGAGATGGTCGGCCACGTGACCAGCCGGTGGGGAATCTGGGTGCTGATCTCCCTGCAGACCAACGACCTCAGGTTCTTCGAGCTGCGCGAGAGCATCCGCGGCATCAGCGAGAAGATGCTGTCCCAGACCCTGCGCGGGCTCGTCGAGGACGGCCTGATCTGGCGCAGGGTGGAGCCGACGACCCCGCCCCAGGTCACCTACGGGTTGACCGAGTTCGGGCGGGACGTCGGCGAGCCGCTGGCCGACCTGTTCGGCCGGATCACCAGCCGGCTGTCAGCGGAGCTGGCCGAGCTTCGCCCCTGACGCGAACAGCTGCGTCCTCGGCCGGTGGGCCACCATGTCCCCGACCGTCCACAACACCGCCAGCAGCACGGCCGTGACCGCCGCCGACGAGAACGAGATGGGCGGCCCCCACAGGTACTCCTGCTGGAACCAGATGCCGACGTAGCCGACCGTCGTGACGGCCGCCGAGCCGAGCACCGCGGCAGCCGGGGTCGGCATCTCCACCGCGTGCGCCGCGTCGATGGCCAGCGCGACCAGGATCAGGAACAGCGGCACCGCGGACTTCGGGAAGTCGATGCCCGCGAGCAACGGCCAGATCAGGCACCGGTACGCGACGTACCCGGCCGCGACCGCCGTGGCGGCCCACCGCCGTCCGATCGTCCTGCGGGCGATGACCAGCACGAGCGCCGCGGCGACCAGGCCCCACACCGGGTAGACCCAGTCCGCGATCGGCAGCGCGAAGTGCACGACCGCCTCCCTGCCGACCGGCACGCCGAGCTGGTCCGCGGCGAACTGCAGCAGGATCGGCTCGGCCTCGGCCTTGCCGTCGTCGTAGGCCTGCAACGCGCGCACGCCGTACTCCTGGTGCTGGTTGGGGAACCAGACGTTCTCCAGGAAGAAGAACCACAGCGCCACGAGCCCGAACGTCCTGTACTTGCCTTCGGGGTAGAACTTGATCCACCCGCGGATCGCGCCGGCCAGCATCACCGCCGTACCCAGGTACAACAGCGCGTGCGACCCGCTCCAGCTCGTGATGTCGAGCCCGTTGACCCGGTGGTTGATGATGTCGATCGGCAGGGCGATGAGGAAGATCCCCGACCCGGCCTGCATCAACCGGATGGTCGGCTTGTCGCCGCCGTACCCGGTGAACGTGTGGAACAACGTCAGCCCGACCACGATGACCGTGCCGACCGTGTTGATCAGGTGCGGCGGCGCGAGGTCGTCACGCAGCCACTTGAAGTGCCACGAGACGTCCCACGACGACCCGATCAACTTGAGCAGGAGACCGACGAGCCACAGCTGGTAGAGCTGCTTCGTGAGCGCCGCCGGTGTCTCCCTGCCGGGCGCGCCCCGCTCCCAGTACTGGTCCCTGAACTGTCTTGCCCCCTGCATCATCCGAACATCATGAGCTGACCGGTGGTGTCCAGGTAGGTCGAACGGCCCTGGTTTTACCCTGATGTTTCCAATTCGTGTGCTCGATGGGGTGAACGAAGTTGAACTCTTGTGGACTGGCTCGGCAAGGTGCACGGCCATGAGCTCTGACTCGACTGACAGTTACAAGGCGACCACCAAGCAGCGGATCATCGCCGGTGTGCTCGTCACCGTGCTGCTGCTGGCCGTCGTGGCCACTGTGATGAGGATGTTCGTCTGAGGGTGTTCGTCTAGCCCGGTTCCGGGGATGGGGCACGATGGGGCGCATGGTTGAGAACCTCCTCGGGCCCGAGCCGACTCGTCTTCCCGAACGTCCTGAGGCGCAGGCTGCTGCTGATGGCGGTACTGATCCTGGCAAGATCGTCCGGGCGTACCCGGACTTCTCCGAGGCGTGGGCGCTGCTGGCCGAGCGCGCTTTGCACGCCGGGGATCCCGTTGCCGCTTACGCCTATGCCCGTACCGGGTACCACCGTGGGCTTGACCAGCTGCGGCGGTCTGGGTGGAAGGGGTTCGGGCCTGTGCCTTGGTCGCATCGGCCGAACCAGGGCTTCCTCCGGGCGCTTGCTGCGCTCGCGTTGGCCGCTCGGGAGATCGGGGAGGACGAGGAGTGGGACCGTTGCTCCAAGTTCCTCGCTGACTCGGATCCTGAGGCTCCGGCTGCGCTTGGGCTGGTCTGACGGGTTCCCGGCGTTGCGGGCGGTCTTGCGGTTGCGTGCGTTTTCCTGGGGGCTCTGCCCCCAGACCCCCGGCAATCTGATCGGGGGGCGCCGCCTGTGGGCTGATGGCACGCCTGTTGCGTTGGGCGGCCGCCGGTTGCGTTGAGAGTGCGTTTGGCGGTGGGTCCCGTCACGAGTCGCACCAAGAGCGGGCCACACCTGAGGGGTGAGGTCAAGTCGACGAAAAGCGTGTCGACTTGACCTCACCCCTCAGGTGCAGCAAGAGCTGTGGCGCGACTCGTGACGGAACCCGCCGCCGGGCGCGCTTGGTAAAGACGGCTCGCCTTCGGCATCGCGTGCGGGAGGACGGCTCGCCTTCGGCTTCGCTTGCGATGAGACTGGTGCAGTTAGGTGGGTGAGTTGTGGGCGCGGTTCGGGAAGCAGTCAGGCGTGGGTTTGGCCGGTGGCGTGGGGCCGCTTTGCCGATCGTCCAATGTGCTCTGTCCGCTGGCCTTGCCTGGTTGGTCGCGACGATGGTCATCGGGCACGCGCATCCGTTCTTCGCGCCGATTGCCGCTGTTGTCTGCCTTGGGGTTTCGCTGGGGCAGCGGTTGCGGCGGGTTGGTGAGCTGGTTGTCGGTGTTTCCGTCGGCGTTGGGGTTGGCGACGCGCTGATCAGCTGGATCGGTAGTGGGCCCTGGCAGATCGCGCTGGTCGTGGCGTTGGCGATGTCTGCTGCCGTGTTGCTGGACGGTGGTTCTGTCATCGCGTTGCAGGCTGGGTCGTCTGCGGTGCTGGTGGCCACCTTGTTGCCGCCCAGTGCTGGTGGCGGGTTCGATCGGATGATCGACGCGTTGACCGGTGGGCTGGTCGGGCTGGCTGTGGCCGCGCTCATTCCGGCCAATCCTGTGACGGTGGCTCAGCGGCAGTTGAAGGTGCTCACCAACACGCTCAGTGGGGCGTTGCGGGATCTCGCCGGGGCGCTCGACTCGAAGGATTCGGTCAAGGCTGCTGGGGTGCTGGCCGAGTTGCGGACCAGTCAGACGACGATCGACGACTACAAGGCCGCGCTGCAGACCGGTAGTGAGATCGCTCGGATCGCGCCGATTCGGTGGCGGTCCAAGGACGAGCTCAAGAGGTATCAGACTGCTGGTGGGCCGGTGGACTACGCGATTCGGAACACTCGGGTGCTTGCTCGGCGGGCCATGGCTGCGTTGAAGGCCGACGAACCCATTCCCGACGGGGTGCCGGACGTGCTCAGGGACTACGCGGACGCCGTGGACTGCTTGAAGGGCGAGTTGGAGAAGGGTGCCGAGCCCAAGTTGACTCGGGAGGCCGTGCGGGACGCCGCGCGGGTGCTCACCGCGCGGCGTCTCGGTGGGGACGGGTTCTCGTCCAAGGTCGTGCTGGCGCAGATCCGCAGTGTCGCGGTGGACCTGCTGCAGGCCACGGGGCTCAGTCGGAGTGAGGCGATGGAGGCGTTGCCGCCTCTCAGCCCTCCGGCCGATGCAAAAGCCCGTGCAGAAGGGAGTGCACCTGTTCATGATCGCGAGGATCCGTCAGAACGCACGAAGCGCCCGTGATCGCATACCACTCTTCCGCGCCCTCGTAGCGGACCAACGCACGGAGTTTTCCGTCGTCGGAGAGTTCCGTGCTCAGTTCCAGGTCACCCGTGACCACGCCGACCTCGTCGGTCATCACGCCGCCGGGACCCGCTACGAAAAGCGAGGAGAGTGGCGTCATCAGCACCTTCCGAGCATGCTCGTCAATTCTGTCTTCTCGGCCGAGTTCACGCTGAGGCTGTACTTCGCTTTCACGTGTACCCACATCTTGGCGTAAGTGCACCAGTAGGACGTCACCGGTGGCTTCCAGGTGGCCGGGGTCTGGTCGCCCTTGGCCTGGTTCACGTTGTCGGTCACCGCGATCAGCTGCGGGTAGTCGGTGTCGTTCGCGAACTGCTGGCGCCGGGTCGTGGTCCAGGACGCCGCTCCGGACCTCCAGGCGGCCGCCAGGGGGACGACGTGGTCGATGTCCACGTCGGAGGCCGCGGTCCACGTCGCGCCGTCGTACGGTGAGAACCAGCGGCCCGACGTCGCGGCGCAGCTCGAGTCGGTCACCACGCTCGTGCCGTCGCGCTTGAGCACGAACTCGCGGGTGTTGCAGGTGCCTTCCTTGGTGATCCAGTGGGGGAACTTGTCGCGCGAATAGCCCGTCATCGAGCCGTCCGCGCGCACGGTGAGGCCGGCCAGTTCGGACTTGGCGACCGTTGCGGTGGGGATGTTCAGCGGTGTCGCAAGTGCAGGGGAAACAAAACCGAAGGTGAGAGCTGCTGTGGCAACTAAAACACCAATGGTTCGGTTAACTTTTGACATCGTCCCGACTTTCCTTGTTGGGAAGTGATCGGGACCCACCCTCAGTCACGTTATGAAATTAGGCAATGCCTTCGAGTGACACTCAAGTGAATGACAGGCGCAGGGCTAGAGGCCTCGTACGAGCCTCAAGTCCTCGGTGTGGCGGTACCAGGTCCACTTGTCGACCGGGCGCGGGTGCTTGTGGCCGTCCAGGACCGCCGTCGTGGGGAGGCAGCCGAGCTGGAACGCGCGCGGGCGGCTCACCCGGACCTTGGAGCCGAAGAAGCGCTTGTTGACGATCCGGATCTGCAGGCCGGCGCCGCCGTCGGGGTCCGGTGTGCACTCGATCCGGGAGGCCTGGCCGCGCAGCACGTTGTCCGCGTCGCTGTAGCCGACGCCCCGAACGGGTGCCAACACGCCGAGACCCATCAGGACTCCGCCGACGTCGTCGCGGACGAACGGGACGGGATCTACGTCACCGTTCAGGGCGATGTCGAGGGCGCGGGCCGGGTCGGTCGAAAGCCCCCAAAGCGCGGCCACGGACGAATCGGCGAGGGGTACGTAACCCAGTGCCACCGAACCCAGCTTTTCCTTGCGCAGCAACCGCAGCGCCACCGCAGCGAGGTCGGCGTCGGTGCCCGCCACGACCAGCCGATCGGCGTCCAGATGTGGATCTACGTGGTCCTTGCCGGGCCTCGCCGGGACGACGTGGACGTCGTCACGTTGAGCGATCATTGGCAACTGCGTGTTTCCGCAGGCCAACACGATTCCGCGCACGGTCATCTCCTGGTCTACCCTCACTTACCGGCATTCGCTCGAACCAGTCCAAGTGCTTGGAGTTTCACATGCCGGCCGTCGTGCTGATCGGTGCCCAGTGGGGCGATGAGGGCAAGGGCAAGGCCACCGACATCCTCGGTGAGCGTGTCCAGTGGATCGTTCGTTACCAGGGCGGCAACAACGCGGGACACACCGTCGTCCTCCCGGACGGCCAGAAGTTCGCCCTGCACCTCATCCCGTCCGGCATCCTCACGCCCGGCGTGAAGAACGTGATCGGCAACGGTGTCGTGGTCGACCCCGGCGTGCTGCTCACGGAGCTCGCGGGCCTGGAGGAGAAGGGCGTCGACACCAGCGGTCTGCTGATCTCGTCGGACGCGCACTTGATCATGCCGTACCACGTGGCCATCGACAAGGTGACCGAGCGCTACCTGGGCAAGGCCAAGATCGGGACGACCGGTCGCGGCATCGGCCCGGCCTACCAGGACAAGCTGGCCCGCGTCGGCGTCCGCGTGCAGGACCTGCTGGACGAGAAGATCCTCCGGCAGAAGGTCGAGGCCGCCCTGGACTTCAAGAACCAGGTGCTGGTCAAGGTCTACAACCGCAAGGCGCTCGACCCCGAGCAGGTCGTCGACCAGGTGCTGGAGCACGGTCAGCACTTCGTGCACCGCATCGCCGACACCCGCCTGCTGCTCAACCAGGCGCTCGACCGCGACGAGATCGTCGTGCTGGAGGGCTCGCAGGGCACCCTGCTCGACGTCGACCACGGCACCTACCCGTTCGTCACGTCGTCGAACCCGACGTCGGGTGGCGCGACCGTCGGTTCCGGTGTCGGCCCGACCCGCATCAGCACCGTGATCGGCATCCTGAAGGCGTACACGACCCGCGTCGGCTCCGGTCCGTTCCCGACCGAGCTCAACGACGACCAGGGCGAGTACCTGCGCAAGCAGGGCGGCGAGTTCGGTGTCACCACCGGGCGCTCGCGCCGCACCGGCTGGTTCGACGCCGTGATCGCCCGCTACGCCTCGCGGGTCAACGGCATCACCGACTACTTCCTCACCAAGCTCGACGTGCTGTCCGGCCTCGAGAAGGTGCCGGTCTGCGTCGCGTACGAAGTGGACGGTCGCCGCACCGACGAGATGCCGATGTCGCAGACCGACGTGCACCACGCCGTCCCGGTCTACGAGGAGCTGCCGGGCTGGTTCGAGGACATCTCGCACTGCCGCTCGTTCGACGAGCTGCCGGCGAACGCGAAGGCGTACGTCGAGTACCTGGAGAGCATCATCGGCGCCCGCGTCTCGGCGATCGGTGTCGGCCCCGGCCGCGACCAGACGATCGTGCGCCACGACGTGCTCAGCTGACAGCTCGCTCCTGGGCCTCGGCCAGCTTGGTCCGCGTGACCTCCAGCTGGTCGAGGCCCTTCAGGAAATCGCCCGTTGTCGGGACCATTGTCCCGGAACACGACGAGGCACGACATCGTGCCGTGCTCCGGCGCCCGCAACTGTCCTGTGTGGACTCAGCGATGTCTTGGGTGAGGTAGAAGCCTGACCACCGTCACTGAGCCGTTGGCGGGAAATATGTCCGTGCGGGGAACATCTCGATGTACGACGCGTTTTCACGATCTGGGCGTCGTTGACTCATTCCTTGGGCTCGCCTGTACTTCCGCCCATGACCTTGTCCATAGCAGGAGTGGCCGCGCGGCCGAAAACCGCGACGCCCGTGCAGACGCGGAAGTTCAGGCTGCCGCTGCGGTGGATCAGCCCTGTCGCGCTGGTCCTGCTGTGGCAACTGGCCAGCTCAACGGGTGTGCTGTCGCCCGACAAACTCGCTTCTCCGCTGACGGTCGCGGAATCCGCCGGTGAGCTGATCGCGGACGGCCAATTGGGCGAGGCGTTCGCGGTGTCCATCACGCGCGTTCTGTTCGGATTTCTCATCGGCGGCTTTGCCGGCGTCGTTCTGGGGCTCGCGTCCGGCCTTTCCCGCTGGGGCGAGACATTGCTGGACCCGCCCGTGCAGATGTTGCGGACGCTGCCGCACCTCGGCCTGATCCCGTTGTTCATCCTCTGGTTCGGCATCGGCGAGGAACCCAAGCTCGCGCTGGTCGCGGCCGGGGTGGCGTTCCCGCTCTACCTCAACCTGCACGCGGGCATCCGGCAGACCGATCCCGGCCTGGTCGAGGCCGCTCGCGTGCTCGGCTACAACCGGTTCGAACGGATCGTGCACGTCGTGCTGCCGTCCGCCGTACCGCAGACCCTGGTGGGACTGCGGATCGCGTTCGGCACCGCCTGGCTGTCGCTGATCGTCGCCGAGCAGATCAACGCCGACGCCGGCCTCGGCTTCCTGATCAACAACGCCCGTGAGTTCCTCCGCACCGACGTCGTGGTCGTCGGCCTCGTGGTCTACGCGCTGCTCGGCCTGACGACGGACGCCCTGGTGCGGTTGCTGGAGAGGAGGATCTTGCGATGGCGAGCCCGGTGAAGCCGGCGGTGAGCGTTCGTGGTCTGCACAAGGCTTTCGGCGCGCGGACGGTGCTGGACGGCATCGACCTGGAGGTCGAGCCCGGCGAGTTCGTGGCACTGCTCGGGCGAAGCGGGTGCGGCAAGTCGACGTTGCTGCGCATCCTCGCGGGCCTGGACCGCGAGGTCGGAGGCGAGGTCGAAGTCCCCGGCACGGTGTCGATCGCGTTCCAGCAGCCGCGGCTGCTGCCGTGGCGCAAGGTCTGGCGCAACATCTCGCTGGGCCTGCACAAGCCGGACGGTCGCGCCGTCGCCCTGAAAGCGCTGGAAGAGGTGCGGCTGACCGATCACGCCGACGCGTGGCCGCTGACGTTGTCCGGCGGTGAGGCGCAACGGGTCTCGCTCGCGCGGGCGTTGGTGCGCGAACCGGACCTGCTGCTGCTCGACGAACCGTTCGGCGCGCTGGACGCGCTGACCAGGCTCGCCATGCACCACCTGGTGGAAGACCTGTGGACCAGGCACAAGCCCGCCGTGCTGCTCGTGACGCACGACGTCGACGAGGCGTTGCTGCTGGCCGACCGGATCCTCGTGCTCGACGAGGGCCGGGTCGTCGCGACCCACCACGTCGGCCTGCCCCGCCCGCGCCGCCGGGCATCCGTTGTGGAGCAACGCACTCGCGTACTCGCTGACCTGGGAGTGGACGTTGAAGAAGCTGCGTGACAGAAGCCTGCTCGGCCTGCTGGCCGCGATCCTCCTCACCACCGGGTGCTCGGCGGGCACGCAGTCCGCGGACACCCCCGCCGCCGACGTCGTCCTCAAGGTCGGCGACCAGAAGGGCGGCGCCAAGTCGGTGCTGACCGCGGCCGGCCTGCTGAACGACTTCCCGTACAAGATCGAGTGGTCGACGTTCACCTCCGGCCCGCCCCTGCTCGAGGCGGCCTCCGCGGGTGCGATCGACGTCGGCGCGGTCGGCAACACACCGCCGATCTTCGCCGCGGCCGCGAAGGCCAAGATCGCCGCGGTCGGCGTCTCCAAGGGCCAGGTCGAGGCGGACGCGATCCTCGTGCCGGAGAACTCGCCGTTGCGCGGCGTCGCCGAGCTGAGGGGCAAGAACATCGCTGTGGCCAAGGGAAGTTCGGCGCACGGCCAGATCCTGCTGACACTGCGCTCGGCCGGTCTCACGACCAAGGACGTCACGCTGAACTTCCTGCAGCCCGCCGACGCGTACGGCGCGTTCACGCAGGGCAGGGTCGACGCCTGGGCGGTCTGGGACCCCTACACCGCGCAGGCGCAGCAGGAGGCCAAGGCGCGCGTGCTGACCACCGGCGAGGGCAAGTCGAACGGGTACGGCTTCCAGGTCGCCGGCAAGAAGGCCTTGGAGGACAAGGGGAAGAACCCGGCGCTGAAGGAGTACCTGATCCGCTACTACAAGGCCCAGAAGTGGGCCGACACGCACCGCGAGGAGTGGGCGAAGGCGTGGGCGGCGGAGACGGGTTTGAAGTACGACGTCGCCCTGGCCGCGGTGAACCGCAACGGCGACGCGGTGGTGAGGCTGGACGACACGGTGATCAGGTCGGAGCAGGAGCTCGCGGACGCGTTCACCGAGGACAAGACGTTGCCGGGCAAGGTCGACTTCGCGAAGTTCGTCGACACGAGGTTCCAGGGAGATCTGGCATGAGCATCACGCTGCACTGGTTCCTGCCGACGTCCGGTGACGGCCGCACGGTCGTGGAGCACTTCCACGCCAACCGGGCGCCCGCTGCCGGGGCACGCCGTGAGCCGGACATCGACTACCTGGCGCAGATCGCGCGCACGGCCGAGCAGGTCGGGTTCACCGGCGTGCTCACGCCGACCGGCACGTGGTGCGAGGACGCCTGGCTGACCACGTCCGCGTTGATCGCGCAGACCACGAAGCTGAAGTTCCTGGTCGCGTTCCGGCCCGGCGTGCTGTCGCCGACGCTGGCCGCGCAGATGGCCTCGACGTACCAGCGGATCTCGCGCGGCCGGTTGCTGCTCAACGTGGTGACCGGCGGCGATTCCGTGGAGCAGCAGCGGTTCGGCGACTGGCTCGACAAGGACCAGCGGTACGCGCGCACCGACGAGTTCCTCCAGGTCGTGCGCGGGATCTGGACCGGCAAGCCGTACACGTTCCAGGGCGAGCACTACCAGGTGCAGGACGCGACGGTGCTGGCCGCGCCGGACCCGGTGCCGCCGATCTACTTCGGCGGTTCGTCCGACGCCGCCCTGCCGGTCGCGGCCGCCCGCGCCGACGTCTACCTGACCTGGGGCGAGCCGCCGGAGGACGTGGCGGCGAAGATCGCGCGGGTGCGGGCGCTGACCGATCGCCCGATCCGGTTCGGCATCCGGCTGCACACGATCAGCCGGGACACGTCGGCGGAGGCGTGGGCCTCGGCCGCGAAGCTCCTCGACGCGCTGGACCCGGCCGCGGTCGCGAAGGCGCAGCAGCAGCTCGGTGCGTCGGAATCCGTTGGCCAGCAACGGATGCTGGCACTGCACGGTGGCGACCTCAGTCGCGGTGTGCGCGGGCTGGAGATCTACCCGAACCTGTGGGCCGGCGTCGGACTAGTGCGCGGTGGCGCGGGAACGGCGCTGGTGGGCTCGCACTCCGAGGTCGCGGACCTCATCGAGGAGTACCACTCCATCGGGATCGACGAGTTCGTGCTGTCCGGCTACCCGCACCTGGAAGAGGCCTACTGGTTCGGCGAGGGCGTGCGGCCCCTGCTGAAGCAACGGGGATTGCTCGACGGGGACCGCACGCTCGCACTGGCTAGCGCTTGACCTTGGCCTCCACGGCCGTGTCGGGGTTGTCCGCGAACACGCCGTCAATGCCCTGCTTGAAGAACAGGTCGTACTCCTCGAAGGCCCGGCCGTACGCGGCCGGGTCGGTCGAGGACCGGAAGTCCGCCGGCAGGAACGAGTTCTCGTTGCGGAACGTCCAGGAGTGCACGACCAGACCGACCTTGTGGGCGTCCTTGACGACGGTCGTCGGCGCCTTCAGGAAGCCGTTGGCGTCACGCGGGATGATGATGTCCTTGGTTAGGCCGACGCCGTCCGCGTAGGAACGGACCTCGCGCAGGCCCGCCGGGGTGACCAGGTCGGCGTAGGTGCGCTTGTCGCCGGCCGCGACGAAGTCGTACGGCGCACCGGAACCGTTGACCAGCTGCACGATCGGCACGCGCAGCGACCTGTTGAGCTCCTTGAGGTTCGCGACCTCGAACGACTGCACGTAGACCTTGGCGCCGCGGCGGTTCAGGCCGTTGCGGTTGAGGACGTCGACCAGCTTCGGCTCCAGCGCGAGACCGATCGACTGGAAGTACGTCGGGTGCTTGGTCTCGGGGTAGATGCCGATCTCACGGCGCAGTTCGCGGGACAGGCGCTTCGAGAGGTCGATGACCTCCTGCAGCGTCGGCACCTCGAAGCGGCCGTCGTAGAGCGTGTTGCGCGGGCGGATCGCCGGGATGCGTTCCTTGGCGCGCAACGTCTTCAGCTCGGCGAGCGTGAAGTCCTCGGTGAACCAGCCGGTGACCGCGACACCGTCGATGGTCTTGGTCTTCTTGCGGTCGGCGAACTGCGGCCTGGCCGAGACGTCGGTCGTGCCGCCGATCTCGTTCTCGTGCCGGGCGACCAGCTTGCCGTCCCTGGTGGGCACCAGGTCCGGCTCGATGAAGTCGGCACCCATGCGCGCGGCGAGCTCGTACGCCGCGAGCGTGTGCTCGGGCCGGTACGCCGAAGCGCCCCGGTGCCCGATGACGATCGGACCCTTGTCGTCGTGTGCCGACGCGGAGGGCAGCGACGCCACCACCGCACCCGCGAACACGAGGACTACGGCGGCTAGACCACGGGCCCGGATCCCTCTGGGATACATCGTTCGACCTCCCGTTGTGTTGAGAGCGCACTCAAGCATCGCAACACGAAAAGCAGGTGAACGGTTACTCACGTGACAGTGCGGCTTCTTCCAGGTCCAGCTCGCGCAGCACGCGGAAGAGCACCTCGTCGTCGATCTCGCCCTTGTCCCTGGCCTTGACGAACTCGTCACGTTCGGCGCTCAGCATCACCCGCCGCAGCCTGCGGTACGCGGCCGCCGGGCTCTCCTCCTCCTGCCGCCCGAGTCGTTCCCACGCGGCGTTGCCCCGGTGCTCGGCGAGCGATCGGAGCTGGTCGCGGACGTGGTCGGGGACGTCTTCGGTCTCCTGGTCGAGCCGGGTGACCGCGGCCTGCGCGGCCCGGTGCTGCACCTGCGCCTCGGCCAGCGCGTCCTCGCGGGCGTCGTCGCCCTCGAAGCCGATCTTGTTGATCAGCCACGGCAACGTCGTGCCCTGCAACAGCAGCGTCGCGACCGTGACCACGAACGCGCAGAACAGGATGATGTCGCGGCCCGGGACGTCCTGCGGGATCGCGGCCGCCGCGGCCAGCGTCACCACACCCCGCATGCCGGCCCACGAGATCACCGTCACCTGGCCCAGGTGCGGCACGCCCTCGCGTTCCCTGATCCGTTTGTTGAGGTACACCGGCAGGTAGGAGGCCGGGTACATCCACACGAACCGGGCGAGGATCGCGGCCAGCAGCACCGCGCCCGCACCGAGCAGCAGGCGCGGGCCGAGCTCGACGTCGCTGATGATCGACGACACCTGCAGCCCGATGAGCGCGAACACGAACGACTCCATCAGCGCGTCCACCGAACGCCACACCGCCCCGTCCTGCAGACGGGTCGTGTAGCTGCCGCGCGGGGCGTTGTGCCCGATGTACAGGCCGGCGACGACGACCGCGAGCACGCCGGAGACGTGGAAGCCCTCTTCCGCGAGCAGGTAGGCGCCGAACGGCACGAGCAGGCCGAGCGCGCTCTCCAGCACGCCCTCGCAGAGCCGTTTGCGCAGGAAGCGGACCACGACGCCGACGACCAGGCCGATCGCGATGCCGCCGATCGTCACCTTCACGAACATCCACACCCCGTCGAGCGGGTGCATCGCCGCGCCCGCCGCGGCCGCCACCGCGACCTTGAACGCCGTCAGCGCCGTCGCGTCGTTGATCAGGCTCTCGCCCACCAGCAACGTCATCGCGCGGCGCTGCAACCCGAGCTTGCGCCCGATCGCGACGGCCGCCACGGCGTCCGGCGGCGCCACGACCGCGCCCAGCACGAGCGCGGCGGCGAACGGCAGGTCCGGGAAGACCAGCTTCGCCGTCACGCCCACCACGAACGTCGTGAACAGGACGAGCCCCACCGCGAGGAA
The DNA here is from genome assembly GCF_024648825.1 of Lentzea californiensis. Taxonomy (GTDB): domain Bacteria; phylum Actinomycetota; class Actinomycetes; order Mycobacteriales; family Pseudonocardiaceae; genus Lentzea; species Lentzea californiensis. The sequence goes on along the minus strand of NZ_JANBBE010000001.1, from coordinate 711,261 downwards.
CCCGATCGGCCGCAGGTTCGCGCGGATGTTGAGGTACGAGCTGTCCAGCGCCGCGCTGTAGAGCAGCGGCGGCAGCACCACCAGCAGGATCAGGTGCGGATCGAGCTCGAACTCCGGCACGCCCGGGATGAACGAGACGACCAGGCCGACGGCCACGAGGACCAGCGGCGCCGACCAGTTCAACCGGCGTGCGACGGCCGTGACGATCAACGCCCCGAGAAGCAGCAGCAGTAGCTCAGGCCCGTACATGCCGCTCATTCTGCGTAATGGGGGAAGTGACGGCCCGATCGCACGTGGGAGCGCTGCTCCAGTCTTTGCAGTTCCTTTGGAATGATCCTCTGCTGCTGTGATCGCCCCCACAGTACGGTCGGTCCGTGGCCAACCCGGACCTCGCCCGCATCGTCGCGGAGCACGACGAGGAGATGCCGTCGCGTTCGCTCTCACCCAGGTGGGAGCAGGCGCTGTGGATCGCCGGCCTGCTGATCGCCCTCCTGGTGCTCAAGCAGGTCTTCTTCCCGTTCGCCAAGGGAAGCCAGTACTACCTGATCATGTTCCTGGCGGTGACGCTGCCGCTGGTGTTCCTCGCGTACGGACGCGGGCACACGCCGCCCTGGTGGGACTGGGTGCTGGCCGCGCTGGCGTTCGTGGTCGCCGCCTACCCGCTGGTCGGGGGCTACGACGAGTTCCTCAACAGGCAGGGCCAGCTCTCGACGCTCGACGTCATCGCGGGCTCGGTGCTGCTGGTGCTGATCCTGGAGGCCTGCCGGCGCACGACCGGCTGGGTGCTTCCAGTGGTCTGCCTCGCGTTCATCGCCTACGCCTACTACGGCGGGTTCCTGCCGCCGGCGTGGTCGATCTCGCACTCCGGCGTCGACTTCCCGCAGATCATCAACGGCTTCTTCAACGACGCCAGCGGGTTCTACGGCACGCCGCTGGACGTCGCGGCGACCTACATCGTGCTGTTCACCATCTACGGCGCCGTGCTGAACGCCTCCGGCGCGGGCAAGTTCTTCGTGGACGTCAGCTTCGCCGCGTTCCGCAAGTCGCGGACCGCGCCGGGGCGCACGGCGGCGACCGCGGGCTTCCTGCTGGGCACCGTGTCCGGTTCCGGCACGGCGACCACGGTGTCGCTGGGTGCCGTCACGTGGCCGATGCTGCAGAAGGCCGGATATCCCAAGGAGAACGCCGGCGGGCTGCTCGCGGCGTCCGGCATCGGCGCGATCCTGTCGCCGCCCACGCTGGGCGCCGCGGCGTTCATCATCGCCGAGTACCTGGAGGTCTCGTACCTCGAGGTGCTGGTCTGGGCGATCATCCCGACGCTGCTCTACTACCTGGGCATCGCGCTGGCCGTGGAGGCAGACGCGCGGCGGTTCGGGGCGCGGCCGGTCGACGTGGACGCGCCCCGGTTCTGGGACGTGCTCAAGCTCGGCTGGTACCACTTCCTGTCGCTCGGGATCATCATCGTGTTCCTCGCGATGGACATCCCGGTCTACAAGGCCGTCGTGTACGCGACGGGCGTGGCCGCGCTGTTCGCGTTGATCAACCACCGGCAAGGCTGGCCGCGGTTGATCGCGGACGCGCTGTCGGTCGGCGTGCGCTCGGCGTTCCCGGTGATCGCGGTGTGCGCGGCGGCCGGTGTCGTGACCTCGACGATCACCAAGACCGGGCTGGGGCAAGCGCTTGCGGGGTCGTTGGTGGACCTCGCGTCCCTTGTCAGTTCGGAACCTGTCGTGGTGCTGATGCTGACGGCGGTGCTCGCGGCCGTGGCGGTGTCGGTGCTCGGCCTGGCCGTGCCGGTGACGGCGTCGTTCATCATCTCGTGGGTCGTCATCGGACCGGCGTTGATCACGCTCGGCGTCGAGCCGGCCGAGACCGCGATGTTCATCTTCTACTACGCGGTGCTGTCCGAAGTGACACCGCCGACCGCTCTTGCCGCCGTCGCGGCGGCGGCGCTGACCGGCGGCGACGTGATGAAGACGATGTGGCAGACGTGGAAGTACACGCTGCCCGCGTTCCTCGTGCCGCTGGCGTTCGTGCTGACCGACGCCGGCGCCGCCCTGCTGCTGCGCGGGCCGTTGCTGGACTCGGTGTGGGCGTTCGGAGCGTCCGCGCTCGGGGTGGCCGCGCTCGCCGTGCTGACGGGCGGCTGGCTGTTCGGTCCCGCGCGCTGGCCGGAACGCATCCTGTGCGTGCCGGCCGCGTTGTTCCTGCTCTACCTGCAGCCGTTGACGATCGCCATCGGGGCCGGATTCCTCGTGGTGGCCGTGGCGGTACACCTGGTGACCCGTGGGAGGGTTCGTGATGCTGCGTAAGTACGCGATCGGTGCGATCGCTTTGGCGCTCGTGGTTTCCGGGTGTGGCGGCAAACGCACACCCACCACGCCGGACGCTTCCGGTGGCGGTGCGTCCTGCGAGGCGTCCGACGGCCGGATCACGATCGCGACCGGCAACTCCGGTGGCGTGTACTTCGTGGTCGGCGGCGGCCTGGCGAAGCTGATCTCCGACAACTCGAAGCTGAAGGCGTCGTCCGCCGAGACCGGTGCGTCGGTGCAGAACATCCAGCAGCTCGTCGCCGGCACCTACGACATCGCGTTCTCGCTGGCCGACACCGCCGCGGACGCCGTCAACGGCGCCGGGGCGTTCAACGGCAAGAAGGAGAAGATCGCGGCGCTGACGCGGATCTACCCGAACTACACGCAGGTGCTCGTCCGGGCGGACGCCGGGATCAACTCGATCGCGGACATGAAGGGCAAGCGGATCTCGACCGGTTCGCCGAAGTCCGGCACCGAGGTGATCGCGGGCCGTCTGCTGAAGTCGGCGGGTCTCAACATCGACTCGGACGTCCAGGCCCAGCGGCTCGACCTGACCAAGACCGCGGACGGCATGAAGGACGGCAGCATCGACGGCCTGATCTGGTCGGGCGGGCTGCCGACGCCGCAGATCACGGACATCACGACGTCTCTCAAGGACAAGGTGAAGTTCGTCGACATCACCCCGCTGCTGCCGGAGATGAAGAAGATCAGCCCGGTGTACGACACCGCGCCGATCCCGGCGGCGACCTACGGGGTGGCCGAGGTTTCCACGATCGTGGTGCCCAACCTGCTGCTCGTCCGCGAGGACTTCGCGGCCAACAACGCGTGCGCCGTCACCAAGCTGATCTTCGACAAGAAGGCTGACCTGGAGAAGGTCCACCCGGCCGTGAAGGACATCGCCCGGGACAAGGCCGCGGCCTCCGACCCCGTTCCGCTGCACCCTGGGGCGAAGCAAGCGCTGGGCTGAACTACTCTCAGACCTCGTGCGCGTCCTGGTCATCGGGTCTGGAGCCCGTGAGCATGCCCTTGTCCTCGCGTTGTCGCGCGACCCGCAGCTGACTGCCTTGGCGTGCGCGCCGGGCAACGCAGGCATAGGCGGGCACGCCGAGATCTACGGCGTCGACGTCGCCGATGCCTCGGCCGTCGCCGGCCTCGCGAAGGAGTGGAAGGCCGATCTCGTCGTCATCGGCCCCGAACAACCTCTGGTGGTCGGGGCCGCGGACGCTGTCCGAGCGCTCGGCATCCCGTGCTTCGGTCCGTCGAAGGCCGCTGCTTGCATCGAGGGGTCCAAGGCGTTCGCCAAGGACGTCATGAACGCCGCGGGGGTGCCGACCGCGCACAGCGAGGTCGTGGACAACCCGGCCCGCCTGGACGCCGCTCTCGGGCGTTTCGGGCCGACGTGGGTCGTGAAGGACGACGGTCTCGCCGCCGGCAAGGGCGTCGTCGTCACCTCCGACCTGGCCGCGGCCCGTGCGCACGCCATGACGTTGCTCGACGGCGGCCACCCGGTGCTGCTGGAGTCGTTCCTGGACGGTCCGGAGGTGTCGCTGTTCTGCGTCACCGACGGCGAGACCGTGGTGCCGCTGATCCCCGCGCAGGACTTCAAGCGCGTGGGCGACGGCGACGCCGGCCCGAACACCGGCGGCATGGGTGCCTACGCGCCCCTGCCGTGGGCGCCGGAGGGCCTGGTGTCCGAGATCGTGTCGCGGTGCGTGCAGCCCGTGGTCGACGAGCTGCGCGCTCGCGAGACGCCGTTCGTCGGCCTGCTGTACGCGGGCCTGGCGCTGACGTCGTCCGGCGTGCAGGTGATCGAGTTCAACTGCCGCTTCGGAGACCCGGAGACGCAGTCGGTGCTCGCCCTGCTGAAGTCGCCGATCTCGGCCCTGTTCCTGGCGGCGGCCGAAGGTTCGCTGGCGTCACTGCCCGCTCTGGAGTGGGAGAACGGCTACGCCGTGACAGTCGTGCTCGCGGCAGAGGGCTACCCGAACATCCCGCGCACCGGCGACGTGATCACCGGCTCCGAGGCCGACGGCGTCCTGCACGCGGGCACGCGCCGCCGTGAGGACGGCGCCGTGGTCTCCGCGGGCGGCCGCGTGCTGTCCGTCGTCGGCACCGGCAAGTCGCTGGCGAAGGCCCGCGACCGCGCCTACAAGCGCATCGCGGACATCCACCTCACCGGCTCGCACCACCGTTCGGACATCGCGTCGAAGGCCATCGACGGGAAGATCACCTTGCCGTGACCCTTCTCGGGTGTGTGCTGGGCGGGGCCGTGGGAGATGGCCTGGGCGCGCCGGTCGAGTTCTCGTCGATCGACACGATCCGCCACCTCCACGGCCCGTCGGGTGTCGTCGACCTGCCGTCGCTGGAGATCACCGACGACACCCAGATGGTGCTCTTCACCCTCGAAGGCCTCCTCCTGGCCCGGCAACACGGCGTGGACCCGCGCCTGACCGTGCGCGCCGCCTACGGGCGCTGGCTGCACACGCAGGGCGGCCCGCCGGTCGCCCCCGACGGCTGGCTGATGGCGGACCGGCGCCTGCACTCACGGCGGGCGCCGGGCCACACGTGCATCACCGCGTTGAAGCACAACGAGAAGAACAACTCGAAGGGCTGCGGAGGCGTCATGCGCGCCGCCCCCGTCGCAGTCTGGTCATCCGACGTGCGCGAGGTCTTCACACTGGCCGCGGACACCGCCCGCATGACCCACCACCACCCGAGCGGCTACCTGTCCGCAGGCGCGCTGGCAGTGATCGTCCAAGCCCTGCTGGCAGGATCGGACCTGGTCTCGGCGGTGGCCGTGGCACGCGCCGAACTAGTCCGCTGGGAAGGCCACGAGGAACAGACCTCGTTGCTGGACAAGGTGATGGGCCTCGGCCCGCTGACCCCGGAAGAGATCGAGTCCGAACTGGGCGGCGGCTGGGTGGGCGAAGAAGCCCTGGCCATCGGCCTGCACGCCGCACTGGTCGGCACGGACTTCGCCGACGCCGTCCGGCTAGCCGTGAACCACTCGGGCGACAGCGACTCGACGGGCTCGATCTGCGGCAACATCCTCGGCGCCCGCGACGGCGTGAACGTGATCCCCGCCGCCTGGCTGGCCGTCCTGGAACTACGAGACGAGATGGAACGCCTCGTCCTCAGCTGGTGACGGGAATCCACAACTCGGCAGTGGCCTGGTCACCGTCGATCTGCGTGCGCAACATCGACGGCCCCTCGACACTCTCGTAGCTGTTGGACGGGAACCACTGCGTGTACACGTCCCGCCACATGTACTGGATCGTCTCGGGATACGGCCCAGTAGCCGTGAACACCGCCCACGTGTTCTCAGACACCTCAAGGGTTTCCATGTCCTCCGGCGCCTCCCGGCTGGTCACCACCCCCTGGAAGTAGTCGAGCATGGCACCCTCCTCGACCCCTTCCTGGTTGAAGGTGAGCGCCAGCATCCCAGCGGGCTCCCCGTCACTGAGCTCCTTCATCCTGTCGAGCGCCGGCATCCCGATGCCCTTCACGAACTCGACGATCGCGGGGTTCATCCCCAGGTGCACCAACGGCACCCGCGTCCCCCGTCCGACAACCCGGAACGCGTCCTTCTCGACAACCCGGTACTCCATGCTCGTACTCCCCTCCACAACCAGTCTGAACGTGAGAATCTGCTGCGACTGCAACGCCTTCTTGCTGGCCCGGGCCTCCTGAGGCCCAACCTTGTGCATGGCCTTGAAGGCCCGCGCAAAGGCTTCGTTGGACCCGTAGCCCCACTTGACGGCGATGTCGAGCAACGACTTCTGTCCACTGAGGACTTCGTTCGCCGCCTTGGTGAGCCGCCGGCGCCGGACGTACTCGCTCAGCGGAATCCCCGCCAGCGCACTGAACATCCGGCGTAGGTGGTACTCACTGGTACCCGCGACCCGCGCTAGCACCTTGACGTCGACCTCGCCTTCGAGGTTCTCCTCGATGCGGGCCATGGCTTCGTTGAGTCGCTCTAGCACGTGCTCAACGCTATTGGGCTCGTCGCGTTCTCACCCGACTTGCTGTGCCCTGTCCGATCGCCTTGCGCGCCTCGTCGGCCGTCTTCTGCGTGACCGGCGTGAACTCGTCGACTTTGATCAACACTGGCCGCCGTGATGATCAAACGACGCGTTTCTTCATCGGCGGCTGCCGGAATGGATGTTGAGGATTCACGTGTGCCCCAGGATCGACACCGACCGTGATGTGGAACCAACGAGGGGTGGTCTTCGTCCAACCACAGGTGCGTCTTACGCAGGCGTTGGTAACCTGCGAAGCGGGACCGAACCGTTACCAACCGTACGGGGGTAGGACGTCGTGACACAGGAGAACGCGGGGGCGGATGCCGTTCTCGGTGCCGCTGCGGGATTGGCCGGTGGCGCGGTGGCTGGCGCGGTCAGCGCCTTCAGGGCCGCAAACTCGATCATGGATCGGGTCTCGGAGGGCATGGCGGGCGGAGGGACCCAGAAGTTCCACGTCGACAAGGACACCGTCCTGCAGGCCGGCAAGGTCGTCCACGACCAGTGGGTGCTCCTGAGCGAGGTGTATGACGACACCGTCGCCAAACTGCGCATCAAGTCGATGGACGGACAGGTCACGTCGGACGTCGTGAATGCCTGGAACGATCGGCTGGTCCTCAGTCCGGACTCGTACGCCAATCGAATCACCGATTACATGAAGGTCCTGCAGAGCCTTTCCGACCAGTTGAAGGCGTCGGCGGAGCAGTACGGGTTCACCGACGAAGAGATTAAAACGACGTTCAGGCCGAAATCGTGAAGATGAGCATTTCAAAGCTGGTCGCAGTGGTTGCCTTCTCGGCGGCGCTCGCGACCTTGTCGGCCTGTACCAGTGGGGGTGAGAAGGGGAATCCCACTCCTGCCCCGACCTCGGACGGTTCGTCTGGCAACGACTCTTCCGCGAGCAAGCTGCCTGAGCGGCCGACGAGCCTTGCGGTGAGTTCGGTCGACCCGTGCAAGTTGTTGACCGAAGCTCAGATGAAGCAGGTCGACACCATTTCCACTCGGCCGGTCAATCTTGAACTGGTCGACGGTGCTGAATCGCCCAGTTGTCACTACTCCAACGAGGGTCGGTTCACCTACACGGTCGGCATGGTCACCCACAAAGGCGTTGACTACTGGTTCCAAGGCGGCGGAAACGTCACCGTCAACGTGATCAAGATTGCTGATTACGGTGCGGCGAAGATCGAGCTGTCCGGTGGCAGTGGCTTTGACTGCTCGATCGCGATCGACGTTGCGGATGGTCAGCAACTGATGGTCAGTTACATCCCGAAGACGACTGACGAGAAAGATCAGGCGGTCTTGTGCGGGAAGGCCGAGAAGGCCGCTGGTTTGGCGCTTGCGACGCTCAAGACATTGAAGTGAGGGGGAGCCATGTCGGGATATCGGCAGCTCACTGACTGGAACTTCGAAGGTTGGTCCAACGCGGATCTCGCGAGCGAGGTCCAGAAGCTCTCGGGCACCTCGGTCGCTTCGAAGTTCGGTGAAGCGTCTGCGGCGCTGCGCAGCCTTGCCAACACCCTGGAGTCGGTCGACCAGACGATCCGGGACCAGCTGAAGACGCTCAAGATCGAGTGGGGCGGCGCCACCGCCGAGAAGAGCCACGCGAAGACCGACGTGGTCGCCGCAGGTCTGGACGACAGCAGTCAAGCGTCCAACGAAAGCTCTCAGGCGATGACGCAGCAGAGCGAGAGCACCAGTCAGGCCCGTCACAGCACGCCCCCGTCGCAGGACCTGCGTGGCGACACGGAGCAGAACCTCGGGGACAAGGTCGGAGGCTTTTTCGGCATCGAGACGGACCACGCCAAGGAGGTCGAGGCGACCAACCGGGCTCGGCAGCAGGCCATCGACGGCCTCAACGGTTACGTCTCGAACAGCCAGAACTCGCTCGACGGCTTCCGCACTCCCAACCCGCCGCCTGACATCGTCGTGGCCAGCGGCGCCGTAGCCACGCCCGTCGGCCCTCCGGTCGGCACGCCCACGGCCGGCACTCCAGGCTTCAGCGGCGGCCCCGGCTTCACCGGCTCACCCGGCTCACCCGGCAGCCCCGGTTCCCCGGGCGTCCCGGTCGGCCCCATCCCGAGCACGCCCGGCAACGCCACCGGCGTCATGCCCGGCACCGGCACGCCCAACCCGCTCGCCGCGGGTCCCGGCCTGCCCAAGCCGATCGGTGTTCCGCCGATCGGCGTCGCCGCCGCGGCGGCCGCGGCTGCCGGTCTCGCGGGCGGCACGACCGCCGCGCGTGGAGCACAGGTCGTCGGTGGCGGACGTGGTCCTAGCCAGGCTCCCAAGACGCCCATCGCGCCCGCCGGGCCGAAGGGTGCGCCCAGCACGATCGGCGGCACCAAGGCCGGTGGCGGTGCAGGTGCTGGTGGTGCTGGTGCTGGTGCCGGCGGTACCGGTGCGGCCGGCAAGGGTCCCGGTGGCGCCATGACGCCCGGTGGTGCCAGTGGTGTAGGGCCTGACGCCAATCGCGGAGGTGCCGCGGCCGCCGGTAAGGGTGGCGGTGTGGCCGGCAAGGGTGCTGGTTCGCTCATGTCGCCCGCTGCCGGCGGGGCCCGCGGCGAAGGCGAGGAGGACGGCGAGCACGTGCGCAAGTACGGCGTCGACTCCGACGAGATGTTCGGTGATGACCGAATGGTGGTTCAGTCCGTCATCGGCGAAGACCCGAAGGACAAGTAGATCTCTTGAGCTCACCAGGTTCTGTGGTTCTGTCCACAGTGGAGTTCGCCGTGGTCTGGGAGGCGCAACGCCTCCCGGCCGCGCACGTCGCGCTCGAGACGCGGATTCCCTCCATCACCCACACCGAGAAGTCCGAGGTGGTGAAGCGGGCCTGGGAGTCGCTGGAGGCGCGCGGTCTCGCCCGCAACGGGCGGGTCGTGCCCGAGCTCGCCGACGGGTTCGCGTTGCTGGCGAACCACCAGGTGTCGGTCGACCTGTGGATCTGGGCCGACCGGCAGATCAGCGGCCTTGCGGCGGCGATCGGGGACGAGGCGATCCTGGCGGTGCAGGATCGCGACGAGATGTGGTTGATCGAGGCCCGCGGCACGGCGCTCGCCGAGGCCGCGGTGTCGGTCGCCGGCGAGATGCCTGCCGGGTTCGGGCGGTCGACCAGCATGCCCTACGACGAACTGGTGGCGGCCGCCAAGAACGTCGGGCTCGACGCTCAGGCGATGATCACCTCGCTGGAGCGGCGGGGAATGCGGCTCGGTGACGCGCAGGAGCTCGCCGGCATGCTCGACGGCATCTCCACTCGCGGGCAGTTCGGCGTGCAGCGCAACGGACGGCGTGCGAACCGTGTCGTTTCGTTCCACGACACGCACAACGGGCGTTATCTCCGTCAGCTCAAGCCGAGCAGTGACGGTCGCCAGTGGTGCACCATCACGCCGGTCGACAACCATCGGCTCGCCGGGGCGGTCTGGGAGCTCTTGCAAGAAGTCTGATCACGGAACCCTCGAACGTGCCCGCCCGTCGAACTCGACGGGCGGGCATCGTCGTCTCGAAAGAGCGAATCGGCGCACCGCCTGGCGCAATTCGTTCTAAAGTCGATGAGCAGACGTTGAGGGGGTAGTGCGCGCATGGCTGCGACGAAGTTCAACACTGAAGCCATGGAACAGTGCCGAACAACCGTGAGCAGTCAAGCCGGACAATTCGGTGCGATCGGCGACGGCTTTTCCGGGCAGTACGGCAATTCGGACATCTTCGGGAAACTCGGCTCGTCCGGCGCCATCTCCGCCGCGGTGTCCGCAATGGACCAGACGGGCACGCGGGAGTTCGAGGCGGCCGAAAAGGTGCTGCGCAAGGCAGAGGGCGCGCTGGACACGATCCAGACCAACGTCGCGGACGTCGAGGAAGCCAACAAGAACTCCTTGAGGGCGGTCTGACATGAGCGCGATGGACGAAGTCGCGGCGCTGCCCGGCGGCGCGGAACTGGCCGCGCTCGCGGACAAGGTCGAGACCGCACAACCCCAGGCAGTGCGCGACATCGCGAACCGCTGGAAGCAGGCCGCGGGCAAGTGCGGCGACCAGACGAACGTCCTGCAGCGGTCCGTCACGCAGCTCGACGGCGCCTGGGAAGGCAAGTCCGCCGACGGTTTCGTCGCCTACATGGCCAACGTCACGAAGTGCGGCACCTCGATGGCCGAAGCGCTCACCAACGCCGCGACCGACCTGGAGGCGGCCGCGAACGCGTTGGAAACCGCGAAGACCTCGATGAGCCGAATCTGCGAGAACCTCCTGAGCCGCGCCCGCCAAACGCGCCAGCAGCTCCACAACCAGCCGCAGGAAGACGTCGACAGCATCATCCGCGGCTACTGCGCCGAAGCCGCCAGCGACGCCCAACCCGTTGTCTCCCAAGCGGAAAGCGCGGTGAACGCCGCGGCCGGCACCCTGAAGTCCCGGTCCGGCGCGCTGACCCCGAAGTTCTCGTCGCTCGAGGATCCGAACACCCAGGCGTTCACCCCGGCTCCCGGCAAGCCCGTCGAGTGGGCCCCGACGCCACCGCCGGACGAGTCGACCAAGGCTTCGTCCACATCGGACCCGCGGCCCGCGCCCGCCACCCCGTCGAACAACGGCGGTGGAGGTGGAGGCGGCGGTGCTTCCGGTGGTGGAGGGGGCGGAGGTGAGGGCGGCGGCGCGGGCGGCCTCGGCTCCAGCGGCGGCCCGCCCTCGGGCAGCCCGCCTCCCGGCAACGTCGAGGAGTGGATCCGCGAGGCCATCAAGATCCTCCAAGCTGCCGGGATCCCGGTCACCGAGGAGAACATCGACGAGATCTGGAAGATCATCGAAAAGGAGTCGAGCGGCAACCCGCACGCGATCAACCTCTGGGATTCCAACGCCCAGGCGGGAACGCCCTCCAAGGGCCTCATGCAGTGCATCGACTCGACGTTCAACGCGCACAAGCTGCCCGGCCACGGCGACATCTGGAATCCGGTGGACAACATCGTCGCCGGCGTCCGCTACACGTTCTCGCGCTACGGCGGCTTCGAAGGCCACCCAGGCCTGAAGGCGATGTCCCAGGGTGGCGGTTACCAAGGGTATTAGCCCGCTCGATCGGGTGAGCTTTGTCCGGAATCCGGCACTTCTTCGTCAGGTATCTCGTGACGGAGATGTGCTGAATTCGAGTTATCCACACCCACGCGGGTAGCGAATGTCCTGAAACACTGTTATCTGCGCCCGCATATTGCGGAAGCGCGGGGGTTGCGACCGAAGGTGCTGCGCCGAGAGACGCCGAGAGCCGACGTTGTGGAAGCTGACCGTGGGTGCTGAGGCAGCGAGCGCGAACCTGGCAGGCGTGAGGTGCGAAACGGGCAGAGGTGAGGCGGGGTAGCGGCCGGTTAGCCTGGCGGCATGCTGACCGTGGCTGCCCGCGCCGACGTCCCGCCCTTCCACGTCATGGACGTGCTGTCCGCCGCCGCGCAGAGGCAGCGAACGCACGGCGACGTGATCTCCCTGGCCGCCGGTCAGCCGTCGAGTCCCGCGCCGCGGCCGGTGCGGGAGGCCGCCGCGCGGGCTCTGGACGAGCACGCGCTGGGCTACACCGAGCAGCTCGGCATTCCGGAGCTGCGCACGGCCATCGCCGGGCACTACAAGCGGCAGTACGACCTCGACGTGTCGGCGGACGACGTGGTGGTGACCACGGGGTCGTCGGGGGCTTTCACGCTGGCGTTCCTGGCGGCCTTCGACGCGGGTGACCGGGTGGCGCTGGCGCGGCCGGGGTATCCGGCCTACCGGAACATCCTCAAGGCGCTGGGGTGTGAGGTCGTCGAGTTGCCGTGCGGGCCGGAGACGCGGTTCCAGCCCACGGTCGAGATGCTCGATCCCGGGCTCAAGGGCGTGATCGTGGCCAGCCCCGCCAACCCGACCGGGACCGTGGCCGACGTCGAGCCGATCGCGGCCTGGTGCGCGGCCAACGGGGTTCAGCTGATCAGCGACGAGATCTACCACGGGATCAGCTACGGCGAGCCGTTGAAGTGCGCCTGGGAGACGTCGCGGGACGCGATCGTCGTCAACTCGTTCTCCAAGGCGTTCGCGATGACCGGGTGGCGGCTCGGGTGGATGTTGCTGCCCGAGCGGTTGCGGAGGGCCGTGGACTGCCTGACCGGCAACTTCACGCTTTGTCCCCCCGCGTTGGCGCAGTACGCGGCGGTCGAGGCCTTTCACGAGGACGCGTACGCGGAGACGGCCGAGCACCTCAAGCGGTACAAGGCGAACCGGGACCTGCTGCTCGAAGGACTCACCGACCTCGGCATCGACAAGCTCGCGCCGGCTGACGGGGCGTTCTACGTGTACGCGGACGTCCGGCATCTGACGGACGACTCGATGGGGTTCTGCAAGAAGCTGCTCGACGAGACCGGGGTCGCGATCGTGCCCGGGATCGACTTCGACCCCGTGGACGGGCACCACTTCGTGCGGATGTCGTTCGCGGGCGCCACGCAGGACGTCGAGGAGGCCCTGCGACGGCTGAAGGCCTGGCTCTGATCCGGGAGACCTACGAGGTCCAAGAGCAACAAATCCGGGCGGACGGACGTTCACAGGGAGAGGAACGGGAGGTCCTATGTGGGCGATCATCGGGTGGCTGGTGGCGATCTGGATCGTGCTGGCCGTCGTCGGGGCCGTGGTGAAAGGCCTTTTCTGGCTCGCTGTGATTGGGGGACTACTCCTCGCAGGCACCGCGGCATACGGTGCGATCAAATCCAAGCGCTGAACACTGGATTAATGTGAACGCACCGCTCACCATGAGGCGGTGTTGTTAGCCAACGAGGCCCGCCTCGAGCGGTGGGAGCGAAAGGTCGAGTGGCCGTTGACGGCACTCGCCGTGGTGTTCCTCGCCGCCTACGCGTGGCAGGTTCTCGATGATCACGGGACGATGCACTTCGTCCTGGAGATCGTGTTGTGGCTGGTCTGGGGCGTGTTCGCGGCCGATTTCGTCACCAGGATCACGCTGGCGCAGAACAAGCTGAAGTTCTTGAAAACGCACATATTCGATCTTCTGGCAGTGGTTCTGCCGATGGTGCGGCAGCTCAGGGTGTTGCGGCTGATCACGGTGATCACGCTGTTGAACAAGAAGTTCCAGCACAAGATCAGGCAACGCGTCGGCATTTACGTCGCGGGCGTGACGGTGATCGTCGTGTTCTGTGCGAGCCTCGCCGTGCTGGACGCGGAAAGGCACGCGGAGAACGCCAGCATCACCACGTTCGGTGACGCGCTGTGGTGGACGCTGACCACCATGTCGACGGTCGGGTACGGCGACCACTACCCCGTCACGGGTGAGGGGCGGCTCGTCGCCGGGTTGTTGATGGTCGGCGGCATCGCGTTGCTCGGTGTCATCACCGGCACGATCGCCAGCTGGCTGGTGGAGAAACTGCGCGGTGTCGAGGAAGCTGAGCTCGAGACCGCGCAGGAACTCCGGAACCTAAGGGCGGAGATCGCCGAACTCCGCAAGGAGCTCAACGCGCGCAGCGGAGGCTGACGTCCACAGCCGCGCGTCCCAGCCTGCCGCCAACGCACCGTCCACATTGGATTGACGGTCGTCGAAGAAGATCACGTCCGACGAACCGAGCACGGACGACGTGTGCTCCCAGATCGCCGCGTCCGGCTTCGCGCAGCCGATGTCACCGGAGAAGACCATGTGCCGGAAGTGCTTGGCCCACGACACCTTCTCGGCCAGCCGTCCCAACGTCGACGGCGCGTTCGACAGCAACGCGAGCGGCACACCGAGTGCTGCCAGGTCCTCGATCAGCGCGACGGTCTCCAGCACCGGGTCGTCGAGCCAGCCCGCGTTGTCCATGGCGGTCAGTTCGCGGACCAGGGCGTCGTCGAGGCCTGCTCCGAGCGAGGAAGCGACCCGCCCCCAGTAGTCGGAGTCCGATCCGCCGCGGTCGTAGGCGTCGCGGTCCCAGTACGCGGTCTCGAAAACCTCCAGCGTCACCCCGAGCTTCGCCGCCATGGCGGGCCGAGCCGGGTTCCGCTGGCTGATCACCTCGCCGAAGTCGAACACGATCCAGCGCATCTCAGATGTCCTCTCGCAGCCGGCGCAGCACCTCGGCGACGTCGGACGAGTCCACGTCGCCGTGCGTCACGAACCGGACCTTGCCCGACATGGGGCTGGCGAAGACCCCGACGTCACGCAAGGACAACAGTGTCTTCTCCAGGTCGGGCACCGACGCCAGCACGATGTTCGTGGAGGGCTCCTCCACCTCCCAGCCCAGCGCCCTCAACCCGGAAGCCAATCCATTGGCATTGGAATGATCGGTCGCCAGGCGGTCGATCCGGTCGAGAGCCACTAGACCCGCGGCTGCGAGCACACCGCCCTGCCGGACGCCGCCGCCCAGCATCTTCCGGACGCGACGGGCCTCCACGACGAACGACGCGGAGCCGGCCACGACCGATCCGACCGGCGCGCCGAGCCCCTTCGACAGGCACACCTGAACGGTGTCGACCCCGGCCGTCAGCGAGGTCAGCGGCACCCCGAGGGCGACGGACGCGTTCCACAGCCGCGCGCCGTCGAGGTGCACGGCCAGGCCGATCGAGCGGGCGGCGGCGACCAGAGCGGCGTGCTCGTCGGCGGAGGTCACCGTGCCGCCCGAAGCGTTGTGCGTGTTCTCCAGGCACAACAGCGTGGTGCGCAGCCCGTAGTAAGGAGACTCACCACCGCCGGCGGCGATCACGGCCTCTGGAGTCACGACCGGCAACGCGTGCGGCATCCCGCCGGCCAGCCACGCGGCGGTGCCGAGTTCGGCGTCCAGCACGTGCGCGCCCAGCGGGGCCAGGAACCGGTCACCGCGCTGGAGGTGCACGAACAGGGCGATCAGGTTGCCCATGGAACCGGAGGGGACCCAGAGCGCGGCTTCGACACCGAGCAACCCGGCGACCCGTTCCTCCAGGGCGGCCATGGTCGGGTCGTGGTCCAGCACGTCGTCGCCGACCTCGGCCGCCGCCATGGCGCGGCGCATGGCCTCATCGGGCTGGGTGACGGTGTCCGAGCGCAGGTCAATGGGGGTCACAGGCTCGATCACATCACATCAGGTGAACGACCGAGGGGGTGATGTAGCTCTCGCCGGTGGTTCGTGCAACCGTTGGTGCCTCAGTTTCCGTCCAGTCAGTGCAACTCGAGGAACGAGCGGAGAGCGTCCGCGTGGATCAGCGCGACGAGCAGGAGTTCGCGGAGTACTTCGTGGCTCGCCGTGAGGCTGTGCGCCGAACGGCATACCTGCTGTGCGGTGACTGGCACCGCGCTGACGACTTCGCGCAGACGGCCTTCGTGGCGGTGCACAGGAGGTGGCGGAAGATCCGGGACAAGCAGGCCCTCGACGCCTACGTCCGACGTACCGTCGTGCGTGCGGTGATCGACGAGTCACGCCGTCCGTGGCGACGCGAGAAGTTCACCGACGAGATGCCGGAGTCACCGACGACGGACAACGAGATCGGTGAAACCGTCGCGACGCGCGAAGCGTTGATGAAGGGTCTGCGCAGAGTTCCGCCCAGGCAACGGGCGGTGCTCGTGCTGAGGTTCCTCGAGGGCCTCGACGTCACGGCCACGGCCGAGGCGCTGAAGTGCTCGGAAGGAACTGTGAAGAGTCAGACCGCCCGAGGGCTCGCCGCACTGCGGGAAGCTCTGGGCGACGCCATCGACGACCTGCGACCGGCGTCGTGACCAGCGAGAGGAGGACGTAGATGGACGAGCAGAAGCTCGCGGACCTGTTCCGCGACGCGGCACACGACGCACCACCGGCGTCCTTCGACGCGGGCGACGTCCGGCAGGCCTCGCGCCGCGCCACGCTGAAGCGGCGCAACTCGATCGCGGCCGGCACCACCCTCGTCGTCGTGCTCGGCTTCGGCGGGGTTTTCGCCGCCAACGGCTGGGTAGGCCAGGACACGAAGACTTCGAACAGCGCGGGTTCTGGGCAGAAGCAGGACAACGCGGCAGAATCTCCGATGACTCCCCTGGAGGCGCAACCGCCCACGAACTTCGCCGGTGAAAGCAAGTCCACGCAGGGGGACGCGCAGACGCCGGGAAGCACCGGTCTCACGACCGGTGAAAGCGCAGTGCAGGGCTGTGCAGGTGTGGACCGAGAGCTCGCCGACGCCCTCGCCGTCGAGCTTTCGGTTCCACCGGACGACGCGGTGCCACCATCGCTGACCTGCTCGCCCGACTCGCGCTCGGCCGCGTTCAAGATCGGCGGGCTGACCGTCACCGCGATCGTCACGCCGCAGTCGTTCGAGGCGCCCGCTGGTGCGGAGAAGCTGAGAACCGCCAAGGGGCAGGACCTCTACGTGTTCACCCAGGGCGACGGCGAGCTGAAAGGGCAGGCCAAGCGGTTCGCGGACGCACTGGCCCCCAAGTTCTGATCGTTCGCCCAGTACCCTGGCTCGACTATGACG
Source organism: Lentzea californiensis (assembly GCF_024648825.1). GTDB lineage: Bacteria > Actinomycetota > Actinomycetes > Mycobacteriales > Pseudonocardiaceae > Lentzea > Lentzea californiensis. The sequence continues at coordinate 694,550 of NZ_JANBBE010000001.1, read as the reverse complement.
GCAGCAACTCCCAAGGGTGAGCGCAGGCGGCAGGCGCTCGTGGAGGCCGCGTCCGGCCTGTTCTCGGAGGGCGGGTTCGACGCGGTCAGGCACCGCGCGGTCGCCGAACGCGCAGGTCTGCCGCTCGCGTCGACCACGTACTACTTCGACTCGCTGGACGAGCTGATCACCGCGGCCGTCGAGTTCCACGGCCGCAGCGAACTCTCGAGCTTCCGGCAACGGCTCTCGTCGCTCCCGGAGCAGATGACCGACGACGTGCTCGTCGAGTTCATGCTCGACCTGCTCGTCGGCGAGGACGCGACCGACATGGAGGCCGTCCTGCTGCGCTACGAACGCCTCGTCGCGACCGGCCGCCGCCCCTACCTGCGGCCGTTGATGCGCGCGCTGTCGACCGAACTGCGCGAGCTGATCGCCGACGTGTTCGCCCGCTCAGGTCGTGACATCGACAGCGACCGGGTCGAGGAGCTGATCGCGCTGGTCGACGGTTCCGTGGTCAACTCGTTCATCGAGCTCAAGTCGGATCCGCGCGGGGTGGCGGCCAGGATGCTCCGTTCGGCCCTTTCGCGTCACGCGTGATGCAACCCCGCGTTCCTCCGATGCGTTCCCCTGGTTGAGGACGCGAGAGGGGAACGCATGCGCAAGGCCGACGAACAGGGCTTTCGCGAATTCGCGGCAGCCAATGCCGCGTCTTTGCGACGTACTGCGTACCTCTTCTGTGGCGACTGGCACACAGCGGAAGACCTGATGCAGTCGAGCCTCATGAAGATGTACCTGGCGTGGAAGCGCATCAAGGACCTGGACAACCTGATCGCCTACGCCCGCAAGGTCCTGCTGCGCACCTGGCTGGACGAGAAGCGCAGGCCGTGGCGCAGAGCCGAGCAACGCGACGGGGAACTGCCCGACGCCGCGGACGCCACCGTGGACCCGGACACGACCAGCGCCAAGCTGTGGGCACGTGAGCTGGTGCACACCGCTCTGCTGCAGGTGCCGCCGCGTCAACGGGCGGCGCTCGTGCTGCGTTATTTCGAAGACCTTTCGGTGGCCGAAGTGGCAGTGGCCATGGGGTGCACCGAAGGAACGGTCAAGAGCCAGACGGCGCGTGGTCTCGCGACGCTGCGCACCATCGTGGAGAAGCTCGACAGCAGTTCGGGGAGGGTCGCGTCGTGAGTGAGCAGGAGATCCGCGAGGGAATGCTGCTGGCCGTCTGGGACGAGCCGCCGCTCGACTTCGACCCCGACACCCTGATCAAGCGGGTCGAGCAGAAAAAAAGTCGCCGACGAGCGCTGGTCGCTGTGGGCGTGGCTACGGCGGTGATCGCCGTGGCGTCGTTCTCGCTGCCCGGCCTGCTGCCCCGCGACAGGGACACCCAGCTGGGCGCCGACACCAGGACGAACACGTCCGCGCCACCGAGCGAGTCCGCCGAGAAGAGGGCCCAGCGCATCGGCGACAAGCTCGTGGAGTCGCTCGGCGTCCGGATGACGAACTTCAAGGAGCTCTACGCGTCGTTCTCCCCCGGCCGGAACCCCGCCTACCCGCCGTACCAGACGAAGGCGCCGGAGTGGAAGCAGGACGAGACGGACTACGCGGGCTACCTGTACCTGACCGACGCCATCGGGCCGACCGCGTTGCAGGTGAGGGTCTCCAAGAAGGCGTTCTCCAAGAACGGCTTCTGCGGCGGGTCGGCGGCGTGCCAGGAGGTCGAGCAGAAGGACGGGTCCGTCGTCCACACGGTCGAGCAGCTGTGGGACTCCCCCCAGGTCCAGCAGGCCGCTGTCGCGCGCGAGTTCGACAGCGGGCTCGTCGTGGAGATCACCGCCTACGCGTACAACCCCTCGAACGGCAACGGGCAGCGCGAGACCGTCCCGGTACGCGTGGGGGTGCTCACAGAGCTGGTCACGGAGCCCGGCATCAACTGGGAGTGAGTCCCGTGTGCACTAATCTGAGGGCGTGACGAAGCCCCGCATCGCCAACGTCCTCGCAGGTCGGTACGCCTCCACGTCGCTCGCGACGCTCTGGTCGGCCGAGCACAAGATCGTGCTGGAGCGCCAGCTGTGGCTCGCGGTCCTGCGGGCACAGGCCGCCGCGGGCATCGACGTTCCGGCCACGGCGGTCGCGGACTACGAGCGCGTGCTGGAGCAGGTCGACCTGGAGTCGATCGCGGCGCGCGAGCGCGTCACCCGGCACGACGTGAAGGCGCGCATCGAGGAGTTCAACGCGCTCGCGGGCCACGAGCAGGTCCACAAGGGAATGACCTCGCGCGACCTGACCGAGAACGTCGAGCAGCTGCAGGTGCTGCGGTCGCTGGAGCTGATCCGTTCCAAGGTCGCCGCCGTCCTCGGCCGGCTCGCACGCCTCGCGGCCGAGCACTCCGACCTCGTCATGGCGGGCCGTTCGCACAACGTGGCCGCGCAGGCCACGACGCTGGGCAAGCGCTTCGCGACGGGCGCGGACGAGCTGCTGGTGGCGTTCAGCAGGCTCGGCGAACTGATCGCGCGCTACCCGTTGCGCGGCATCAAGGGCCCCGTCGGCACGGCCCAGGACATGCTCGACCTGCTCGGCACCCCCGAGAAGCTGCAGGAACTGGAGCAGACGGTCGCGGGCCACCTCGGCTTCGAGCGCGTGCTCACGAGCGTCGGCCAGGTCTACCCGCGCTCGCTGGACTTCGACGTCGTCTCGACGCTCGTGCAGCTCGCCGCGGCTCCGTCGTCGGTGGCGAAGACGATCAGGCTCATGGCGGGCCACGAGCTGGTCACCGAGGGCTTCAAGCCCGGCCAGGTCGGATCCAGCGCCATGCCGCACAAGATGAACACCCGCTCGTGCGAGCGCGTGAACGGCTTCGCGGTGATCCTGCGCGGCTACCTGTCGATGGTCGGCGAGCTCGCCGGCGACCAGTGGAACGAGGGCGACGTGTCGTGCTCGGTCGTCCGCCGGGTCGCGCTGCCGGACGCGTTCTTCGCGTTCGACGGGCTGCTGGAGACGTTCCTGACGGTGCTCGACGAGTTCGGCGCCTACCCGGCCGTCGTCGCCCGTGAGCTGGACCGCTACCTGCCGTTCCTCGGCACCACGAAGGTGCTGATGGCGGCCGTGCGCGCCGGTGTCGGCCGCGAGACCGCGCACGAGGCCATCAAGGAGAACGCGGTGGCCGTCGCGCTGGCGATGCGCGAGCAGGGCCTGGCGCAGAACGACCTGCTGGACCGGCTCGCCGCCGACTCCCGCCTGCCGCTCGACCGCGCCGCCCTGGACGCGCTGCTGGCCGACCGCCTGTCGTTCACCGGGGTGGCGTCGGCGCAGGTCGCGTCCATCGTGGAGCAGGTCGCCGCGGTCGTCGACAAGTACCCGGTCTACGAGCCGGAGCCGATCCTGTGATCGTGTCCGACCTGGTCGTCTACCCCGTCAAGGGATGCGCCGGGTACTCCGTCGCGTCCTCGGCCGTGGAGCCGACGGGGCTGCGCGACGACCGGATGATGATGCTGGTCGACGACGACGGCTTGTTCCTGTCGCAGCGCAAGGTCCCGGAGATGGCCGCGCTGCGTCCGTCCATCGAGGACTCGGTGCTGTCGATCGGCGGCGAATCGTTCCCGGTCGTCGCTGACGGGCCGCGGGTGCCGGTGGTCGTGCACGTCTGGCACGGCACCGGGATCGACCAGGGTGACGCGGCCGCCGCGTACTTCTCCGACGCGCTCGGCAGGTCCGTGCGCCTCGTGCGGACGCCGCCGGAGATCCACCGGGAGACGACGGGCGAGACCACCGGGGTCATCGGATATGCCGACGGCAACGCGTTGCTGGTGCTCTCGCTGTCCTCATTGGACGGGTTGAACGAACGCATCCTGGAGCGTGGCGGCGATCCGGTGCCGATGAACCGCTTCCGCCCCAACGTGGTGGTGTCCGGCTGGCCGGAACCGCACACGGAGGACCGGGTGCGGCGTGCGGCGATCGGTGACGTGGAACTGGCCTACGCCAAGGACTGCGTGCGTTGTGCGGTACCGATGGTCGACCAGGGGACCGGGCTGAAGAACGGTCCGGAGCCGATTCGTTCGCTGGCGACCTACCGCCGTGACCCCGACGGCGGCGTCACGTTCGGGATGAAGGCGCAGGTCGTGCGCACCGGCACGATCAGTGTCGGTGACAAGATCGACGTGCTGGAGTGGCGCGCCTAGGCCTTCTGCCAGCGCAACCTGTCGCCGCGCTGGGGATCCTTGCGGCACACCAGTTTCTCGCCGATCAGACCGATACCGCTGGCACCTTCGGGATCGCATCGCGCGCCCTCGTTGACCAGGAGTCCCTGCTGCGGGGGCTCGGTGGTCGTCGGCTGCTGTGCGGGCGGAGGCTGCTGGGCCGGTGGCGGTTTCGGTTGCGTCGTCCTCGTCGTCGTGGTGGTGGTCGTCGCCTCGGAGGACGACCCCTTCACCGTGATGTCGGCGACGTCCGGAGTCGGCACGATGGTCACCGGCTGGGGCGTGCTCGCGTTGAGCGAACCTCCTGAGGCAGGAGACGAAATGGGGCTGGAGTCGAAGCTCCACCCGGCCACGCCCAGCACGATGAGCAGTCCCAAGCTTGCCAAAGCCGGGATCCACAGGGCCTTTCTAGGGAGCACGGGTGCACCTTAAGCTTCTTTTCCCTTGATCTGTAGTGGTGGCGGGGTGTACGTCGGTTTCAGGACAAGGCCACGTAGGCTCACCGGCGTGCCTACGCTCGCTGACTACCAGCACGTCGCCCGCGGCAAGGTTCGCGATCTGTACGACGTGGACGACGAGCTGTTGTTGTTCGTCGCGTCCGACCGCATCTCGGCGTACGACCACATCCTGAGCTCGGAGATCCCCGACAAGGGACGCGTGCTCACCGCGATGAGCGTGTTCTGGTTCGAGCGGCTCACCCCGAACCACCTGGTCGCGTTCGACGACCCGCGCATCCCCGCCGAGGTCCGCGGCCGCGCGTTGCTGGTGCGCAAGCTGCAGATGGTCGACGTCGAGTGCGTGGCGCGCGGGTACCTGACGGGCTCCGGCATGGCCGACTACACCGCGACCGGTGCGGTGTGCGGGATCGAGCTGCCGGCCGGGCTGGTCGAGGCGTCCGAACTGGAGCCGCCGATCTTCACGCCCGCGTCGAAGGCCGAGATCGGTGCGCACGACGAGAACGTGTCGTTCGAGGTCATCGCCGAGAAGCACGGTGTCGAGCTGGCGTCGAAGCTGCGCGACCGCACGATCGAGCTCTACAGCGAGGCGCGCGCGTACGCGTTGACGCGTGGCCTGATCCTGGCGGACACGAAGTTCGAGTTCGGGCTGGACGCCTCGGGTGAGCTGATCCTCGCGGACGAGGTGTTCACGCCGGACTCCTCGCGCTACTGGCCGGCCGAGGGCTACGAGCCCGGCCGCGTGCAGCCGTCGTTCGACAAGCAGTTCGTGCGCGACTGGCTGACGTCCTCCGCGTCCGGCTGGGACCGGAAGTCGGACGTTCCGCCGCCCGCACTGCCTGCCGACGTCATCGAGGCGACCCGTCAGCGGTACGTCGAGGCGTACGAACGGCTCACTGGCCGGTCCTTCGCTGACTGGCTCGCGTGAGTTAGCTCCGCTTTCACGCGGATGTCACCACGGCGTGGGGCACTCATACCGTGCACTCACAGCTCGTGGTCTCCCTGTCCGGCATCGGTCCGCAGACACTCGACCGATGCGCTGATCTCGCCGCGGCCCTTGATCCGCGGCAGGTGCCGTTGTCGCTGCTCGTAGCACCTCGCGAGCTCGGCAAGGCACAGGAATGGGTGCGGCACCGCACCTCGCTCGGCGATGCCGTCGTGCTGCACGGCCTCGGCCAACGGCGGCTACCGGCCTATGAAGCCGGGTTGTTGTTGATGGGCGCGCGTCTGCAGATGGACGCCATCGGGCTCAGCGCCGACACGTTCGCGCCACGGCGTTGCGTGGCGTCGTCCGGCACGTTGATCGCGCTGGCCAAGCACCGGTTCCTCCGCTGCGCCGACGCGCACGCCGTGCGCGAGGTCGGCAGCGGACTGGCGACCCTCGGTCGCCTGCACGCGTTGACCGAACGCACCAGCTTCGGTGAGCTGCGGTCGCTGGCGCTGGTCTACGCGGCGGCCAGGTCCGCACGCCGCGGCGGGCTGACCCGGATCACCGTCGATGCCCGTGACCTGCACCGTCCTGGTGCGCGACAGGCCGTGCTCGACGCCGTGGACATCGCACTCGCCCACGACGCCGCGCCGACCACGTACGTCAGACTGCCGTCTCCTCGCCTGGCGTCAGCGGCCTGACCTCGGTGCCCTCCGGCTTGAGCATCTCGAAGAGCCGGTGGGCCATCTGCGGGCTCGCGAGCGTCTTCTCGTGGATCGGCACGGCGACACGCGGCTTCACGGCGCGCATGAAGTCGACCGCCTCGCCGGTGCGCATCCACGGCGCGCCGGCGGGCAGGCCGAGCACGTCGACGTCCTCGTCCGGCACGAACAGCGAGTCGCCGGGGTGGTAGAACGCGCCGTCACCGACCACGTAGCCGGCGTTCGGCACGATCGGGATGTCCTCGTGGATCATCGCGTGCTGCCCGCCGACGACCCGGACAGTCGTGTCGCCGATCTTGAACGTGTCACCCGGCCGGGCGACTGTCGCGTTCTCGACGCTGGGCGCGGTGCCCTCGTCGACGACGAGCTGCGCCCGCGGGTTGGCCTTGAGCAGGGCGGGCAGCCTCTCGGCGTCGACGTGGTCGAAGTGCTGGTGCGTGACCAGCACCGCGTCCAGGTCCTCCAGACCCTCGAACCCGGCGGAGAACGTGCCGGGATCGATCAGGATCCGCGTCGACCCGGTGTCCAGCAGCGCGCAGGCATGACCGAAATGGACAAGTTGCACGGAATCCTCCATTAACCGACGTTCGGCGGGCTGACACGGTCAGGTGACGTCGGAAGTATCAAATGGCATGAGGAAAACCCTGCAACTCCTCACGGCACTGGCGCTTGCCCTGCCGATGACGTCCATCGTCCCTGCTACCACCACCTCTACACCCGCCGAGGCCGCGTCGCCGCAGACGCAGCAGATCGGAACTGAGGAATCGGTCTCAGTCCGCGTGGGTGGCGCGAATCGTTCGACGGTGATCGAACGACCGGGGTCCGGATACGTGAAGCTGCATTTCACGGACCTGCGGATCCTGCCAGGTGACGTGCTCACGGTGTCGAGCCCTGACGGCACCGAGAAGTACACGTACACGAGAGACCTGAAGGCCTCGCTGACCGCCACGCCCGACGCGTCGGGCTTCTGGGCCATGTCGATCACGGGCGACCGTGCCGTGGTGTCGGTGACGAACCCGCTGTCGCGCGTCCGGGTCGACAAGCTCACGCGTGGCTACACCGAGGCCGAGATGTCCTCGCAGCCGTCCGTGCAGAGCATCTGCGGCACGAACGACTACAAGGACGCGGTCTGCTACCAGTCCAGCAACCCGACCGAGTGGGGCAAGACCGCGTCCGTGGCGAAGCTGCTGCGCAACGGCAGTTCGCTGTGCACGGCGTGGCGGGTCGGCCCCAACAACCGCATGCTGACCAACGAACACTGCTTCACCAGCACCAGCGGCATCGAGGTGTGGTTCAACTACCAGTGCCCGACCTGCGGCGGCACCGCTACCGCCACGGTCACGAAGGTGCTGGCAGCACAGGTCCTGAAGTACAGCGCTGCGCTGGACTACACCCTCTTCACCGTGAACAACTTCGCGGCCATCAGCTCGTTCGGTTACCTCGAACTGGACGCGCGCGTTCCGGCCGTGGGTGAGGAGATGTACATCGTCGGCCACCCGGCCGGGAAGCTGAAGAAGTTGTCGTTGCGCGACAACAACAACGGCGGCGGCTACTGCGTCGTGCGTGCGGTGCGCGTGAACGGCAGCTCGTCGCAGTCCGACATCAGCTACATGTGCGACACCGAAGGCGGCTCGTCCGGCTCACCCGTGCTGTCGAGGCGCACGCACAAGGTGATCGGGCTCCACCACTTCGGCGGCTGCCCGAACCAGGGCGTGCGCATCGACCTCGTCGCCGCGCAGATCAACTCACTGCTGTGAGGATTTCCTGCTCTTCCTGCTGAGTGAGTCCGGCCTTGCGGGGCCGGTCCAGCCCGAGGCCGCGCTCGTACTCCAGCGAGTCGAGCGCGGTCTCGGCCAGCGGCCTGACCCGCAGCCCGTTCGCCAGCGCGTTGCTGACGTCGCGGCCGACCATCTTGGCCCACTCCTGCGGCAGCCACAGCGGCAGCGACCGGGGCCCGGCCCACGGGTTGACCCCGAGCTCCTTGAGCACGCTCTCCTTGACCGGAACGAGCTGCGTTCCGGGCTGCGCCGTCGCGCCGGCGATCTCGCCGATGGCCATCTGGAACGGCATGACCGGCCCGGTCGAGTCGTACGTGCCGGTGACCCGCTCCTCGGCCGCGAACACGATCCACTGCGCCAGGTCCCGTGCGTCGATGTGCTGGAACCCCAGGTCAGGGCTGTCCGGCACGACCACCCGTCCGCCCTGCGCCATCCGCGCGGGCCAGTACCCGAACCTGTCGCTGGGGTCGTCGGGCCCGGTGATGAGCCCGGCCCTGACGATGAACTCCCGGCTCGCCACGGCCTCGCGCACCGCGATCTCACTGGCCACCTTGACGCTGCCGTACCGCTCGGCCGTGAACTCCTCGGCCGGGTCGTCCTCCAGCGGCGGCAACAGCTCGTCACTGCCCGTCGAGTGGTCCGCGTAGACCGAGATGCTGGACACGAACGTCCAGTGCGGCGTCGTCGACCCGAACGCCTCCAGCGCGTCCCGAACCCAGTTCACCGAGTACTTCGACACGTCGACCACCGAGTCGAACTGCTCACCGGCCAACGCGTCGAACGCACCGGGTTTGTTCCTGTCGACCGGGATCAGACGCGCGCCGTCCGGCACGCCACCCGAGGCGCCGCGGGCCGCGCACACCACTTCGTGGCCCCGCCGGACCGCCTCTGCCGTGATGGCCTTGCTGAGGAACACGGTTCCGCCGAGCACGAGGATCTTCATGATCTCCAGCATCCGTCCGATCGGGCTCGGCTGCCAGTGGTCTCGCTTTGGGCGAAATAGCTTGGTGGAATAGGTCCAATATGCGATCGTTCGGTCCCGATCGGTTGCAGTTGCTGAACTGCTGGCCGCAGCTGGCCGATGAACGTTTCGTGAGTGTGCACGCCCTCGTTGACGAGTCTCGGCGCAACGACACGTACCTGCTGGCGGTGGCCCTGGTGTCGCCCGGCCAGTTGACCAAGCTGCGCAAGATGTTGATGAGGCTGCGCATGCCGAACCAACGCGAGTTGCACTTCAAGAAGGAGACCCCTGCTCGGCGCAAGCAGATCCTGTCCGCTTTGGCGCCGGCCGTGGTCCACGTCGACATCTACCTCGCCTGCTGTCGCAAAGGCGAGGAGCGGGCAAGGCAGACCTGCGTTGCCCGGCTGACACGACGTCCTGAAGGTCGGCGTCACGCGGCTGGTGTTCGACAGCCGGGAGGTTCGCGACGACCACGACCTGCTGACCATCCGCACGACCCTCGGCAAGTCCTCGTGGGGCACGGGCTTGTTCTACGAGCACCTGCCCAGCGAGAACGATCCGTTGTTATGGATCCCGGACATCGTCGCTTGGTGCTACGGCGCTGGCGGCGACTGGCTGCGCCGGGTTCAACCGCTGATGGGCAACGTCATCGACACGAGGTTGCCCTAAAAAGCGCGAAGCACGGCGGCCGACCGTCCGGACGGGCACCGTGCTCACTTCTCCGGCTTACGGGCCGAAGCTGACACCAGATTACCAAACGGTCCCGCCGAGGCAAGCTCGTTCACCCGAAGGTGGACCGCCGACGATGTGCCCCCGAACACGTGTCGGGAGGATGAACGCACAGGTCAGATAGGCTCTCGAGGTACCGCCAGCCCCTCTGAACACGGGAGCAGTCTGTCGTGGCCCGAGTCGTCGTCGACGTCATGCCGAAGCCCGAAATTCTCGACCCCCAAGGCCAGGCGGTGGCGAACGCGCTGCCCCGTCTCGGCTTCGACGGCGTCACCGCCGTCCGTCAGGGCAAGCACTTCGAGCTGGAGGTCGCCGACGACGTCGACGACGCCACGCTCGCCAAGATCGCCGAGACCTTCCTCGCGAACCCCGTGATCGAGGACTGGACCGTGCGCAGGGTCGAGGCATGAGGGTCGGTGTCATCACCTTCCCCGGCACCCTCGACGACGTCGACGCGCAGCGGGCCGTCAGGTACGCGGACGGCGAGGCTGTGCCGTTGTGGCACGGGGATCACGACCTCAAGGGCGTTGACGCGGTCATCGTGCCCGGCGGGTTCTCGTACGGCGACTATCTGCGGTGCGGTGCCATCGCGCGGTTCGCGCCCGTCATGCAGGAAGTGATCGAGGCCGCGAACAAGGGGATGCCGGTTCTCGGGATCTGCAACGGTTTCCAGGTCCTCGCCGAGGCGCATCTGCTGCCCGGCGCGCTCACCCGCAACCACAAGCTGCACTTCGTGTGCCGCGACCAGTGGCTGAAGGTCGAGAACACCAGCACCGCGTGGACGACCCGTTACGACGAGGGCGCCGAGATCCTCGTGCCGTTGAAGTCGGGCGAGGGCGGTTACCAGGCCGACGAGGACACCCTCAAAGAGCTCGAAGACAACGGCAGGGTCGTCTTCCGGTACGTCGGCGACAACCCCAACGGCAGCCGCAACAACATCGCGGGCATCACCAACGCCAGGGGCAACGTCGTTGGCCTCATGCCGCACCCCGAGCACGCCATCGACGCGCTCACCGGCCCCACGGACGACGGACTGGGCATGTTCCTGTCCCTGCTCGACACGGTGGTGAAGGCATGATCGACACCGTCGAGAACGCCGAGGCGACGCCCGGCCAGGAGCAGCCCTACCGGGAACTGGGCCTCAAGGACGACGAGTACGCGCGCATCAAGGAGATCCTGAAGCGCCGCCCGACCGACGCCGAGCTGGCCATGTACTCGGTCATGTGGAGCGAGCACTGCTCCTACAAGTCGTCCAAGGTGCACCTGAAGTACTTCGGTGACACCACGACCGACGAGATGCGCAGCAAGATGCTCGCGGGCATCGGCGAGAACGCCGGCGTCGTGGACGTCGGCGACGGCTGGGCCGTCACGTTCAAGGTCGAGAGCCACAACCACCCGTCGTACGTCGAGCCCTACCAGGGCGCCGCGACGGGGGTCGGCGGCATCGTGCGCGACATCCTCGCGATGGGCGCGCGGCCGCTCGCCGTCATGGACCCGCTGCGGTTCGGCAGGCCCGACGCCGAGGACACGAAGCGCGTCCTGCCCGGCATCGTCGCGGGTGTCGGCGGCTACGGGAACTGCCTCGGCCTGCCGAACATCGGCGGCGAGGTCGTGTTCGACGAGTCCTACCAGGGCAACCCGCTGGTCAACGCTCTGTGCGTGGGTGCGATGCGCGTCGAGGACCTGCATCTCGCGCACGCGAGCGGCACCGGCAACAAGGTCATCCTCTACGGCGCGCGCACCGGCCTCGACGGCATCGGTGGCGTTTCGGTGCTCGCCAGTGAGACGTTCGACGACACCGCCGGCAAGCGCAAGAAGCTGCCGAGCGTGCAGGTCGGCGACCCGTTCACGGAGAAGGTGCTGATCGAGTGCTCGCTCGAGCTCTTCGAGAAGGGCATCGTCGCCGGCATCCAGGACCTGGGCGGTGCGGGCCTGTCCTGCGCGACGTCCGAGCTGGCGTCCGCTGGCGACGGCGGCATGCACGTCCGGCTCGACCGGGTGCCGTTGCGGGCCACCGGCATGACCCCGGCCGAGATCCTCTCCAGCGAGTCCCAGGAACGCATGTGCGCGGTGGTCGAGCCGGCCAACGTCGAGGCGTTCCTGGAGGTCTGCGCGAAGTGGGACGTCATCGCCACCGAGATCGGTGAGGTGACGGAAGGCGACCGCCTGGTCATCACCTACCACGACGAGGTCGTCGTCGACGTGCCCCCGCGCACGGTCGCGCACGAAGGTCCGGTCTACCACCGGCCGATCCAGCGGCCCGCCGACCAGGACGAACTGCAGGCGAACACGCCGGACAGCCTTCCGCGGCCGGCGAAGGACGAGCTGCTCGCGTTGATCAAGACCATGGCGGCCAGCCCCAACCTGGCCTCCAAGAAGTGGGTCACGCAGCAGTACGACCGCTACGTCCGCGGCGGCACGGTCCTCGCGCAGCCGAGCGACAGCGGCATGATCCGGATCGACGAGGAGACGGGCCGCGGCGTGGCCCTCTCAACGGACTGCAACGGCCGCTACACGAAACTCGACCCGTACGAGGGCGCGAGGCTGGCGCTGGCCGAGGCCTACCGCAACGTCGCGGCCACGGGTGCCACCCCGGTCGCCGTCACCAACTGCCTCAACTTCGGCTCGCCGGAGGACCCGGCGGTCATGTGGCAGTTCGAGCAGGCCGTGAAGGGCCTCGCGGACGGCTGCGCCGAACTCGGCATCCCGGTGACCGGCGGCAACGTCAGCTTCTACAACCAGACCGGCTCCACGGCGATCCTGCCGACGCCGGTCGTGGGCGTGCTGGGCGTCATCGACGACGTGCGGCGCCGCATCCCGACCGGGATCGGGGCCGAGGCCGGCGAGACGCTGCTGCTGCTCGGCGAGACGCACGAGGAGTTCGGCGGGTCGGAGTGGGCGCACCACGTCCACGGTCACCTGGGCGGACTGCCGCCGAAGGCCGACCTCAAGCGCGAGAAGCTGCTCGGCGAGATCCTCGTCGCGGGCTCACGCGACGGCATGATCTCCGCCGCGCACGACCTCTCCGAGGGCGGCCTGGCACAGGCCCTGGTCGAGACGTGCCTGATCGGCGAGGTGGGCGCACGGGTCTTCCCCGAGGGCGACCTGTTCACCGCGCTGTTCAGCGAGTCCGCGGGCCGAGTGCTGGTCGCCGTGCCGCGCACCGAGGAACAGCGCTTCGTCGACATGTGCACCGCGCGCCGCCTGCCGTGGCGCAAGGTCGGCGTCGTGGATCCGGAGTCGAACGCCCTGGAGGTCCAGGGCCTCGGCGAACTCCCGCTGGACGAGCTCCGCGAAGCCTGGGAGGGCACCCTCCCGGCACTGTTCGGCTAGCTGTTCGAAGCCACGCGGGGCGCTTTCGTACTGCATGTCGGTACGAAAGGGCCCCGCGTGGCGGCAAGTGGGGGTCAGCTCGACGCGATCCGCTGCAACTGCAGGAACGTGCCGTTGAACAGGTTCTGGTCACCGGGGAAGAGCCCGGCCGCCTGCCACTGCCAGATCGTGTGGAAGTCGAACCCGACCGGCAATGGGCCGAGTTTCGAGTTGTAGTGCGCGATCCACAGCGGGTTGTCGTCGCCGAACTTCACCGAGCCGCCGACGCACTTGTTCCACCAGTTCGTGGACGTGTAGATCGCCGGATGACGCTTGGTGCGCGCGTAGACCGTGTCGCTGAACTCCTTGACCCACGCCGTCATGGCGGTCTGGTTCATGTTGTAGCAAGTGTCGCCGTACGGGTTGTACTCCATGTCGAGCGCGGGCGGCAGCGTCTTGCCGTCGGGTGACCAGCCGCCGCCGTTGTCCACGAAGAAGTTCGCCTGCTGCACGCCGTTGGCGCGGTCGGGCAGTGCGAAGTGGTAGGCCCCGCGGATCATGCCGATGTTCAGGGAACCGTTGTACTGCTGGGTGAACTTCGGGTTCAGGTAGTGGGTGCCCTCGGTCGCCTTGACGTAGGCGAACCGGGCGCCTTTGTCCCAGGAGGACTTCCAGTCGACGTCGCCCTGGTGGCTGCTCACGTCCATGCCGGGCACCTTGCCCTCGGTGGGCGGGGACTCCGAGGCCGAACGGAGGTCGCCCGCGCCTTCGTGTTTGAGGATCTGGGAACCGGCGGTGTGGTCCGCGGAGCCCTCGGGCAAGGGCGCCGCGGACGCGGGTGCCGGCGTCATGCCGGCGACGATCGCCACGATGCTGATCAAGGTCCGCATGGACTAGATCGTGCGACCATTTGTCGCAATTAGCTACCGGGGTCACCCGTCCAGGCGGGACAACTCCTCGGCGGACAACTCCAGGTGGGTGGCGGAGGCCGAATCCTGGATGCTCGCCGGTCGAGAAGCACCCGGAATGGGGACTACCACTTCGGACTTCGCGAGCATCCACGCGAGACAGACCTGGTGGGCGCTCACGCCGTGGGCGTCACCGACCTCCTTGAACGGCCCACTCAGCTCGCCCGCCTTGCCGATCCCCCCGAACGGGCTCCACGGCAGGAACGCGATGCCGAGCTTGGCGCACAGCTCCAGCTCGGGTTCGCTCGACCGGAACACCGGCGAGAACTGGTTCTGCACGGCCGCGAGCCGCCCGCCGAGGATCTCGTTGGCGAGCACGATCTCGTCCGGGTTGAAGTTCGAGACGCCGGCGTAGCGGATCTTGCCGTTGTCCAGCAGTTCCTTCAGCACACCGACGGACTCCGCGATCGGCGTCTTCGGGTCCGGCCGGTGGAACTGGTAGAGGAAGATCTGGTCCACGCCGAGTCGTTGCAACGACCCGTCCACGGCTTTGCGCAGGTATTCGGGCCGGCCGTCGAGTTCCCAGCCGCCACCCGGCACGCGCGTGTGCCCGCCCTTGGTCGCCACGAACACCTCTTCGGAACGGCCGCGCAGCCCTTCGGCGATGAGCGACTCGTTGTGGCCGAAGTCTGTGTCGTCGAGCGAGTAGGCGTCGGCGGTGTCGATGAACGTCACGCCCGCGTCCAGTGCGGCGTGGATGGTCTCGATCGCCTGCGCGCGCTCCGGCCTCCCCTGCACGGAGATGGGCATGCCGCCCAGGCCGATGGCGCTGACTTCCACTTCTCCGATACGACGCTTCTGCATGCACTCCACTCTGGACCCTGACGATTAAGCTGTCCAACGCAGAGAACTGATCTCATTGAGCACTGGGCGTGATGAATCGTGGAACTCAGGCAGCTCGAACACTTCCTCGCGGTCGCCGAGGAGTGCCATTTCACCCGCGCCGCGCACCGGCTGCACATCGCCCAGTCAGGTCTCTCGGCGTCGATCCGCGCGCTGGAGGTCGAGCTGGGCGCGCCGTTGTTCCTGCGCACCACCCGCCAGGTCGAGCTGACCCAGGCCGGGCGGGCGCTGCTGCCCGAGGCGCGCCGGGCGTTGAGCAGCGTCGAGTCGGCCAGGGACGCGGTCGCCGCCGTCCAGGGGCTGCTGCGCGGCACGTTGTCCGTCGGCAGCCTGCAGTGCCTGCACGTGGTGCACCTGCCCGCCGTGCTGGCGCGGTTCCACGAGCTGCACCCCGGTGTGGAGATCAGGATGCGCCAGTCCGGCAACGCCGAACTGGTCGAGGAGGTGCGCGCGGGCCGCCTCGACCTCGCGTTCGTCACGCGGCAGCCGAAGATCGCCGACGACCTGCGGGTGTCCACTTTGGCCAGTGAACCGCTCGTGCTCGCGTGTGCGCCGGAAAGCCCTTTCGCCACAAGGGAGTCCGTCGAGCTGTCAGAGCTGGCCGGTCAGCCGTTCGTCGACTTCAACGCCGACTGGGGCACGCGCGACGAGGCCGACCGCGCGCTGGCCGCCGCCGGGGTCGAACGCAGGGTCGCCGTCGAGGTCAACGACGTGCACTCGCTGCTCGACTTCGTCGTCTTCGGCCTCGGTGTCGCGTTAGTCCCGCAGTCCTTCACCCTCAAGACCGACCGCGCGCACTTCGTCGGCCTTCGAGGGACCGCGCCCGTTGCCGAGACCGTCGTCGTCACGGCGAATACCGTCGGAGCCGCCGCGAGCGCCCTTCTCGACGTGGTTCTGGAGGCCAGGTCGGGCCGCCTCCGCGTCGCCGGTTAGGTGCCAGCCGGTCGCCGGCTCGCGGAACTCGGTTCCCTCCAGGACCTTCATCTCGCCGTCCTGGGCGGCGGGTGGCTGCGGGGAGGGGTGGAAGAACCTGCCCACCTCCGCGAACCCCATCTTCTCGTTGCCCAGGTTGACCACACCGGCGAAGGTCGTCTCCTGGAAGGAGATCCCGCCCGTGAACGAGGCGTTCTCCAGCTGCAGCCTGCCGTGGAACTTGCCACCGGAGAACAGCGTCACGCTCTTGACGTGGACGTTGCGCAGGTTCGTGATGCCGTAGAACCGCGCTCGCCGGGCGACGAACCGGTTGACGTACCGGCCGTCCAGCGAGAAGTACTCCAGGACCGCGCCGGTCAGGTCCAGGTCGCAGGACTCGTGCCTGCGCTTCTTCCCCCACGACAGGGTGTCCTTGATCAGCCGTTGTGCGGTCAGCCGGACCTGGTGCTCCAGCTGGATCTCCGGCGGCACCTCGCCGAAGTGCTGGTCCGGGTCTTCCGGCCGCGCCTCGTGCGCGGGGTGCTCGAAGGGCCGCCGCAGGTACGCGCACAGCACGTCGAGCACGGTCTGCTGGTAGCGGGGCGTCGTCCTGGCGAGTGACACCAGCGCGTGCATCGCGCCCACCCGCACCTGGTCGGCCTCGTTGCCGAGCAGCTCCACCGCCCGCGCGAACCGCTCGTCGGCGGCCTTCTCGCTTTCCAGCACGTGCTTGCGGTCGTTGAGCCACAACGCGTACAGCGCGACGATGGCACCGCCCGCGACGCCGGCGGTCTTCACGATCTCCACGGCCGGCGCCTTGACCACCCAGAGCAGGACCGCGGTCGCCCCGGTCACCACGGCCGCGGACAGAACCGCCAAGAACCAGCGCACGTCAGTTCCTCCACGCTTCGGGGAGGTCGGCCTTCGCCGCGAACGCGCAGCCGTCCGCCTTCACGTCGGTCCACTCCGAGCCGGAGAACTTGGTCTCCCCGCCGAACTTCGTCTCCGTGAAGATCGCGAGCCCGCGCGCCTTGACCCTGCTGAACCACGCCTTGCGACGGAATTCGTTGTGGTGCATGTACAACCGGCCGGTCACCTCGGCGTCGGTGAGGTACATGTCGCCGTGGACGACCATGTGGTGGAAGGCGTTGGACTCGTTGAGACGCGCGACCCGCATGATCAGGTCACCGACCTGCCGGTACGAGAGGTCCATGTACTCGAGGTGGGCCTTGGTGAGGTTGAGGTCGTAGCGGGCGGCGTCCTTCTCCTCCAGGCGCGGCAGCAGGTCCTCGACGAGCCGCTGCGAGGTGAGCCGGACCTCCAGTTCGATCTCACTGGCGTCCGCGTCGTCCGGCGACCGCTTGTACGGCTGGCGCAGGTACGCGCAGAGGATGTCGAGCACGGTCTGCGTGTACTCGGTCCTGGACTTCGCGAGGCCGGCCAGCGCGTGCATCGCGCCCACCCGCACCTGTGCGGTCTCGTGGCCCAGCAGTTCGACGGCGCGCGCGAACCGTTCGTCGGCCACGCGGGACCTGTCGTGGTCGATGCGCTGGCTCTCGAGCTCCTGGCGCGCCTCCTCGACCTTGCGGCGCCGGTCGTTCAGCCACAACGCGTAGAGGGCGATGATCGCACCGCCCGCGAGACCGCCGGTCTTGATCGCCTCGTGCTTGGGCGCGCCGGGGTCCACGAGCAGCAACGCGCCGCCGACCAGCAGGAACACGCCGATGGACGCGAGCACGGTCGACAGGAGCAAACTTTTCCTCACGAGGTCGGCATTCTGCCAAGGACCGGGTGCATGATGGGTCGGAACGGTCCGAACGCGGGTGGGGTGAGCGAGTGGAGCGGCCGAACTGGGCGCCGGGGGACATCGACCTGGAGCGGCCCAGCGTCGCGCGGGTGTACGACTACTGGCTCGGCGGCGCGCACAACTTCGCCGCGGACAGGGTCGTCGCCCAGAAGACCCTGGAGACCATGCCCGAGTTACGTGGGGTGGTCCTCAACCACCGCGCGTTCCTGCGCAGGGCCGTCCGCTACCTGCTCGGCCGCGGCGTCCGGCAGTTCCTCGACCTCGGCTCCGGCATCCCGACCGTCGGCAACGTGCACGAGATCGCGCAGGCCGCCGACCCCGGGGCCAGGGTCGTCTACGTGGACGTCGACCCGGTCGCCGTCGCGCACAGCCGGTCGTTGCTGGGTGGCAACGACCACGTCAGCGTGCTGCAGGCCGACGTCCGCGACTGGGCGGGCGTGCTGGCGTCGGACGAGGTGGACAAGCAGCTCGACTTCGACGAGCCGGTCGCCGTGCTGATGATCGCGCTGCTGCACTTCGTGCCGGACGAAGAAGACCCGTGGGGCATCATCGGCGGCTACCGCGACCGCCTGTCGCCCGGCAGTTTCCTCGCGCTCTCGCATCCCGGCTACGAGTCGGACGAGGAGACGGAGGCCTCCCGGCAGGCCCGCAAGATCTACGACCGGGACGTCGTGCGGACGACGTTCCGCGACCCGACCGAGATCAGCCGCTTCTTCGGCGGGTTCTCGCTGGTCGAGCCCGGTGTCGTTCGGGTGCCCGCGTGGCATCCCGAGTCGCCGGCCGACGTGGAGGTGGCCGGGAGGAGCTTCCCGGGGTTCGCCGCGATAGGCCGGAAGGCGTAGAGATGACTCCGGACGGCGACCGGCCGTATGCTGCGCGTTCGTGGCGTTAGGTCCGAGAAGATGACCGATCGGGTTGACCAGCGGGTGCGCGAGGATCGCTCTCCTTTGAGCCCGGCCGTACTGGCCGGTGCCGAGGCGTTCGCGCGCGGCTGGGCCACAGCCGTCATCGGGTCGAGCTACGTGCCGATGACCAGGGCCGAGGTCGCCCAGCACCTCCAGGACCTCACCGAGCGCCTGGTCGAGGCGCTGTTCGCGAGCCCGTTCCGCACGGCACCCGGCCACGAGATCGGCTCACGGCTGGTCGACGCGCACTTCACCGGCACCGACACGCTCGGCCGCACCGTCCAGCTGCTCGGCGACGACCTGCTGGTCGAGCTCGGCTTCCCCGGCGACGCCAGGCTGACGTCCCGCCTGAGCGCCCTGCAGGGCGCGCTGGCCGCCGGGTACGCCCGCGCGCTGCGGGAACGCACGCTCGCCGAGCAGGAGGCCATCAGGGCGGCCGTGCTGGACGCCCGCGACCAGGCCGAGTCGATGCTGCGGGCCTCGGAGGCCCGGTTCCGCGCCATGTTCACCGAGGCCGCGATCGGCATCGGCATCGCCGCCATCGACGGCCGGATCCTGGACGTCAACCAGGCCCTGCAGGACATGCTCGGGTTCAGCGTCGAGGAGATGCGCCAGTACAACGTGCGCGACCTCATGCACCCCGAGGACGCGGGCAGCGTGTGGCGGCTCTACGACCAGCTCATCGCCGGCGAGTGCGACCACTACCGGGCCGAGAAGCGCTTCCACCGCGCCGACGGCGAGCAGGTGTGGACGCACCTGACGCTGTCGCTGGTCCGCGACGACCACGGCGAGCCGCAGTACCAGGTCGCCATGATCGAGGACGTCACCGACCGGCACCTGCTGCAGAACCGGTTGCGCTACCAGGCGTTGCACGACCCGCTCACCGGGCTGCCGAACCGCGCGCTGTTCCTCGAACGCCTCGGGCGCGTGTTCAACAACCGGGCCAAGCACGTGCGGGCCGGTCTCTGCTACCTGGACCTGGACGGCTTCAAGGTCATCAACGACTCGCTGGGCCACGACACGGGGGACCAGTTGCTGGTCGAGGTCGGCCGCCGGCTCGACCACTCGGTGTCCGGCGAGGGCAAGCTGGTCGCGCGCATGGGCGGCGACGAGTTCGTGATCCTGGTGGAGGGCTCGTCCGGCGAGCAGGACATCGTGGACGTCGCGGACCGGGTGCTGACCGAGCTGGAGGCACCGATCCGCATCGCGGGCCACGAGCTGTCCGTGTCGGCGTCGATCGGCATCGTGGAACGGCAGCTGTCCGGCACGACCTCGGCCGACATGATGCGCGACGCGGACATCACGCTGTACTGGGCGAAGGCGGACGGCAAGGCGCGCTGGGCGTTGTACGACCCGGAGCGCAACGCCCGCGAGGTCGCCAGGTTCACGCTGTCCGCGACCATGCCGCGTGCCTTGGAACGCGGCGAGTTCTACGTCGAGTACCAGCCGCTGGTCCGTCTGGAGGACTCGACGGTCACCGGTGTCGAGGCGTTGGTGCGCTGGCAGCACCCGGAGTTCGGGCGGCTGGCGCCGGACCGGTTCATCGAACTGGCGGAGGAGACCGGCCTGATCGTCCCCTTGGGACGGTGGGTGCTGCGCAAGGCCTGCGAGGAGGCGCGGCGCTGGCTGGAGGAGTTCGGTGACGCGGCGCCGTTCGTGTCGGTGAACCTGGCTGTGCGGCAGTCCCGCGACCCTGAACTCGTGCGCGACGTCAAGCAGATCCTCGACGAGTGCGCGCTGCCGCCGCACCACCTGCAGCTGGAGCTCACGGAGTCGGCGATCATGGGCACCGCCGACGAACCCCTGGAAGCGCTGCGGGCGTTGTGCGACATGGGTGTGCGCATCGCCATCGACGACTTCGGCACCGGCTACTCGAACCTGGCCTACCTCAAGCACCTGCCCGTGCACGAGCTGAAGATCGCCGGCTCGTTCATGGAGGGGCTGCGGGCCGAGAACGAGGAAGACCCGGTCGACGCGCAGATCGTCGCGACGCTGGTGCAACTGGCGCACGCACTTTCGCTGGGCGTCACGGCGGAGGGCGTGGAGACGCCTGCTCAGGCCGCCCGGTTGCTGCGCCTGGGGTGCGACACGGGCCAGGGCTGGTTCTTCGCGCGGCCGGGGCCGCCGGAGAACATCGACAGCCTGTTGCGTGGTGATCTCTAGCTCGGGGAACACCCCAG
This sequence comes from Lentzea californiensis, assembly GCF_024648825.1. Lineage (GTDB taxonomy): Bacteria > Actinomycetota > Actinomycetes > Mycobacteriales > Pseudonocardiaceae > Lentzea > Lentzea californiensis. Next base: position 673,875 of record NZ_JANBBE010000001.1, on the reverse strand, counting down.
GGCATGAAGTCATTGGCCCTGGTCGTCCTCCTGCTGGTCATGTCAGCCCCGGTCGCCCGTGCGGCCGAAGTGGTCCCCCTGCCCGCGGACAAACAGGCGTTCGGCACGGCCAGATCCGCTGCCAGCCCGGTGTGGTTCACCCTCGGCCACCAGGGTCTGTCCGAGATCTTCTTCCCCGACCTCAGCACTCCCGCGACCCACGAGACGCGGCTGCTGGTCGACGGAAAGCCCGGTCAGGCGCACACCGAGCCCGCCGACGACAGGTCGCTCACCTTCCGGCAGCACCTGCGCGGTGACGGCTGGCGTGCCGAGATCACCTACGTCACGGACCCGCAGCGCGCGGCCGTGCTCGCGGACGTGACGGTCACGGCGCAGCGCCCGGTCCGGCTCTCGGTCGAGCACGTGCCGATGAAGGGTTCCAGCGAGGTCAGGACCACCCTGCCCACCGAGCCGGTGCGCCGCGCCCACGGCACGTTCGCGGTCGGCCTCGGAGAGGGTGTCGCCCAGGCCGCGCTGGACCGGGGATTCCGTGCCAGCGCGAAGGAGTACGCGCGGGGCTGGCACACCTACCTCGACGGGTTGAAGCGCCCGAAGTCCGCGGACCGGCGGCTCTACGACATGTCCGTCATGATGCTGGCGGCGACCGAGGACAAGACCCACCCCGGCGCGTCGATCGCGTCGCCGAGCTTCCCGTGGGCCTTCGGGTTCGACCGGGAACTGGCACCGGAACTCGGTCCGTACGCACTGGTCTGGCCGCGCGACCTCTACCACGTGTCCACGGCCATGGTCGCCGCCGGCGACCGCGGGTTCGCCGAACGTTCGCTGGACTTCATGCTGCGCGAACAGCAGGAACCGGACGGCCACCTGCCGCAGAACACGCGCGTCGACGGCACCCCGGTGTGGACCAAGGTCCAGCTCGACCAGACCGCGGCACCGCTCCTGCTCGCCTGGCACCTGAGCCGCGCTGACAAGTCCACAATGGACGCGCTGCGCCGCTCGGCCGACTACCTGCTGAGCTACCCGAACTCGCCGTTCAGCGAGCAGGAGCGGTGGGAGAACCAGGACGGCTACTCGCCCGCCACCATCGCCTCGGTCGTCGCCGGCCTGGTGTGCTTCGCGGACCTGCTGCAGCGCAACGGGGAGAACGCCGACCGGTACCTGAAGGCCGCCGACGAGTGGCAGCGGAAGGTGGAGGGCTGGACCGCGACGAGCACCGGCCCGTACTCGCCGAAGCCCTACTACCTGCGACTGACGAAGGACGGGCAGCCGGACCAGGGCACGAAGTACAACCTCGGCGACAACAACCCCACCGACATCGACCAGCGCGCCGTCGTCGACCCGAGCTTCCTCGAACTGGTGCGGCTCGGCGTGAAGCGCGCGGACGACCCGGTCATCCGCAACACCGTGCGAGTGGTCGACCAGCAGCTGAAGGAGCAGGGCTACTGGCACCGGTTCACGCAGGACGGCTACGGCGAGACCGCGGACGGCAGGCCGTGGGGCATCAACTGGCCGACGCCGACGCGCACCTACGGCAGGCTTTGGCCGTTGCTCAGCGGCGAACGCGGTGAGTACGAACTGCTCGCCGGCGACAAGGCCGCTGCCGCCCAGCGTCTGCGCGAGATCGCCGCGACCGCCAACAGCGGCCTGATGCTGCCCGAACAGGTGTGGAACGGCCGGGGAACCGGCTCGGCCACCCCACTCGCCTGGACGCACGCGCAGTACGTGCGGCTGGCGTGGTCACTCGACGCGGGCCGTCCCGTGGAACGACCCGCCGTCGTCGTGAACCGCTACAAGAGCTAGCGCCTGCTCACGTTGTGCCCGGAGAGCTGGACGACCGGCTGAGCGCCACCCAGGTCGGACGTCCGGTACTCGCCCCGGATCGTCTGGCTCTCACCGGGGAACAGCGTGATGTAGTTGTCGCTCCAGTCGACCGGCAGCACCTCGGCGCCGCCCTGACCCTTGCGCAGCGACGCCCGCATGAAGAACGCCACGGAAGTACCGGTGTTCTTCACGGTCACGCTCGTGGACTGCCTGCCGCCCGTGCCCGGCGTCGTCGTGGAAGTCACCGACACCTGACCGGCCTTCAGCGAGCTCAATGACTTCAGGTCCGTGTACTGGGCCTGCGGCGTGTACCACCAGTCGCCGGCGTTGTAGTTCAGCGTGTCCGCCTTGGTGGACAGCCAGTAGACGTTGCGGTCGACCTCCTTGCCGGTGGAGTCCTTCAGCAGCAGCCGCACGAAGTACGCGGGCGTCAGGCCGGACGGCTGCGGCAGGGTGCCGACGCGCACGGAACCGTTGGCCTTGGCCGGAACCGGACGCGTCTCGTTGGCCTTCTGCGTGCCGTCGGAGTTGAAGACCGTCACCTGCAGGCTCAGGCCCTGCTTGGCTTCGAGGCCCATGTTCACCACGGCGAGCGACTTGTCGTCGTAGGAGTACTGCGCGTGCAACGCCTTGTTGGCCGTCTTGGCGCCGAAGTACGACCCCGCGGTCGCGAGGTTGTAGTTGTAGAGGTGCCAGAAGAGCTTGGGCCACGGGTCGTTCTGCATCCAGTAGATGAGGCCCTGCGCCTGGTTCGCGCCGGTGTCGGAGAAGTCGCGGCCGAACGCCTCGAACTGCGCGCGGTTCGTCTCGTACTGCTGCAGCTGCGCCTTCTTGACGAAGTCGTCGACGGTGGACGGCTTGCCGTAGCGGTTGTCGAGCGCCGTGCCCCAGAAGCCGATCTTGCTGAAGTTGGCCGACGGGGACAGGTGGTACTGCGTCGCGTTGTAGTCCGTCAGCTTGTTGATCTCGGCCTGGCTCATGAACTTCTTGAGCTCGTCCATCTCCGGGATGGCGAGTCCAGGGCCGATCTCGGACGCGAAGCCAGCGCTACCGCCCTTTTGGTTGTTGTACCAATAGACCGGCGGCTCCCACCAGTACGGGCCGTCCATCTTCATGCCCGAGTCACCGAGCTGCGGGGAGCTGCGGCGTGCGGCCGCGGTGACGATCGGCGTCTGCCAGTCGGCGCGCTTCAGAGCGTCCAGGTAGATCTTCTCGACGTCGGCCACGGGGGCCTCGTCCGAGCCGATCAGGAACGTGAACACGCTGGGGTGGTTGCGGATCCGCTTGGCCTCGCCCTCGGCGGACGCACCGGCGACCCTCTTGTCCTCCGCGCTGAACCCGCCGGTGTTCTGCCACTTCGAGCAGCACTCCCAGCCGGTCATCAGCAGGATGCCCATGCGGTCGGCCATGTCGTAGATCTCGTCGTTCTCGGGCTTGCCTTCAAGGCGGATCGTGTTGAGGCCCATGGACTTCGTCAGCAGCATCTCGTCGGCGATCTTCTGCACGTTCGTGCGCAGGAAGAGGTCCGACGCCCAGCCGCCGCCGCGGATCAGGATCGGCTTGCCGTTGATCTGGTACTGGAGGTTGCCGCTGACCATCTTCGAGGTGACCTCGCGGATGCCGAACGTCGTCCTCTGCTCGTCCGACTTCGCGCCCGCCACGGTCGCGGTCGCCGTCGCGTCGTGCAGCGGCTGCGCGCCCATCTGGTACGGCCACCAGATCTGCGGGCCGGTGACGGTGAGCGTGAACGTGACGGTCTTGGTCTCGTTCGCGGCCAGGCTGACGTTCTGGCTGTAGTTCTGGCCGGCGGCGCTGCCGGAGACGGTCGTGGTGACCGCGTTGCCGGTGTTGTTGCGCACGTCGGCCTTCACCGTGACCGTGGCGGTGTTCAGGTCCGGCAACGGCAGGTCGGACAGGACGTGCAGGCCGCGCACCGAGACCGCGCCGCTCTGCGCGATGTCGACGTCGCGGAACAGGCCCTGGTTGCGGTCGGGCGGGAGCTGCGCCCAGTCGATGAAGTGGATCACCAGGTCCTTGGCGGGATCGGACGGCGACGCCTTGACGGCGAGCGCGTTGCCGCCCTTGCGCAGCAGGCTGGTGACGTTGAACTCGAACGTCGGGTAGGCGCCGACCACGGTGTCCGTGCCGGCGACCTTCGTGCCGTTCAGCCACACCTCGCCGCGGGAGATCACGCCGCCGTTGAGCTTGAGGAACGTGTTCACGCCCGGCTGCGGGTCGGCCTGGAAGACCTTGCGGTACCACCACGGCACCTTGAAGTCACCGGGGTCGGCCTTCTTCAGGTTCTCCGAGTAGTTGACGTCCCCGTACCTGCCGTTCGCGATCAGGCCGGCCATCACCGTCGACCGCGCGGGCACGGTCAGCCACCCCGCGTCGGAGTAGCCGGTCCCGGAGATCACGCTGCCGGCCTGCGTGGCGGTGGTGCTGGTCTGCATGCGCCAGTCGGGGATCGTGGAGGTCTGTCCGGGGGCGGCGGCCACGGTGAGCGCCGTTCCCGTGCCGGGCACGGGGCCCGCGTTGGCTGAGGTGCCTGGCACGAGCAAAGCCAGACCCACCGCCGCCACGACCAGGGCCGGTAGTGGTCGGTTGCGCAGCATGTCGCTCCTCGACGCATCGGGGCGGCGGCGCTTCGGGGTATCGTAAAGAAGGTTTCCTTTTTGTGGGATGTCCGGCAATGCGCTCAACGGGTGACGCGGACCACGCCGTACGCCACCCTGCGTGCCCGGTGATCCGATACGTTGGCCGCCATGCGTCGACTCGCCATCCCGTTCTTGCTGGCAGTGGTCCTGGCCGGGTGTTCAACGACCGAGCCGGGCAAGCCCTCCGCGAGTGATGAGACGGGCTCCGCTCCGACGACCGGAACTTCGACCGGTACCGCGGCCCCGGTGAACAGGCCCAAAGCCGTCGATCTGAAGACCGTCGAGCCCTGCTCGCTGATCACGCCGGAGCAGAAGAGCGCTCTGGGTTTGAAGACTCTCAACACGGGTACCCCGCTGCCCGATTACGGGGAGGGGAGCAAGCGGTGCACCGAGACCTTTGAGGACCGCAAGTACCTCGGCAACATCCACACCCTGGTCAACGGCGGTGTGGATCGGCTGAAGAGGACGGTCGGTGAGTCCAAGCTCACCTCCCTGCAGGTAGCGGGCTATCCCGCCTACCTCACCCAGAGGGAGTCACCTGGGTCGGTCGGCGCCTGCGAGATCTACATCGATGCCAACGACGGCCAGTTGTTGCTGGTAGACGCCTTCGGAGGGCTCGGAGAAGAGAGCGCGACCCTGGACGGTGCGTGTGAGCGCGCCAAGGCGGTCGCAGCGGCTGCCGGTGCCGTGCTGGCGACCAAGTGACAGTTGAGTAGAACTACCCGCCTTGTGCCGGGAACCGGTCACTCGCGTAATGCATCAGAGCTAAAGTCGTCCCAAATGCACACATGGCCCGTTACCCGAGGGCCGTACTGAGGAGGGTGTGCCGTGTTTCTCGCGGATGGTGGAGGTGGAGGCGTCTCGTCGCCCCCGGAGTTCGGGCAGCGCAAGCTGAAGGTGGACCCGTCCGCCATTCCACAGGCGAGGAAGGCCTTCGAGAAGGCTCTGGCGGAGTTCGACGAGAAGATCGAGCAGGCCGTGTACGCACTGCCCACCAAACCGTGGGCGCAGGACCCGATCTCCAGTGAGACCTCGAAGGCGTTCAACGAGCAGACCTCCGACAAGGCGCTCGCTGCGCTGAAGTCCTACAAGAAGCAGCTCATCGGCGTCATCGACCAGCTCAGGATGATCGAGGAGCAGTACCGCATGACCGAGGGCGACAACGCCGCCATGTGGGGCACGCGCCTTCGAGACCAGGGCTGAGAGGGGGACTGACCGATGACCGACCACCGCTACCAGGGGTACGCACACCCCGAGCTGTACAAGATGATCAACTCCGGTCCCGGCGTCGCCGCCTCCATCCCGGTCGAACAGGGCTGGAAGCAGATCGCCGCGACGCTCGCCCAGATCGACGCCGACCTGCACACCGGTCTGACCAAGATGGGTGCGGGCTGGGAGTCCGACGCCGCCGACACCGCCCAGGGCGCGCTGTCGCCGCTGGCCCAGTGGGCCGGGTTCGCCGAGACCGGCGCGACGACCATGGAGAGCTCCGCGCGCCTGCAGGGCGAGTACATCGCCGAGGCGCGCAAGAAGATGCCCGAGGTCGTCCCCGTCACGACCGAGAAGCCCGGCTTCCTCGACTACGCCGGTGGCGCGCTGACCGGTCCGCTCGGCATGGCGCACGTCATCGGCCAGCAGCAGGACCACGAGCGGCAGGAAGCCGCGGCGGACAACGCCGCCGCCCAGGCCGTCAAGGTCATGGAGGACTACCAGGCGGACAGCCGCTGGAACTCCTCGACGCTCGGTGAGTTCCCGACGCCGCCGCAGGTCGTGATCGACACGCCGCCTCCCGGCGACACGGGCACCGGCAACACGCGCGTCGGCTTCACGTCGTCCAGCACCGGCATGCCGACCGGCCACAACACGACCACCCCGTCGTGGACCGGCACGCCGACGCAGACCTCGACGCAGCAGGTCTCGACCGGCTGGACGCCGCCGCCCACCGACACCACGCACACGTCGTGGACGCAGCCTCCGACGACGACGCCGCCTCCCACCTACACCCCGCCTCCCACCAGCCTGCCGCAGCCGACGCCGACCCCCACGCCGACGCCGGTCCCCGGTGGTCCGGTGTTCACGCGGCCCGGCACGGGCGGTCCCGGTGGCCCCGGCGGCACCAAGGGTCCCGGTGGGCCCGGTGGTTCCGGCGGTACTCGCGCTGGTCAGCTCGGTTCCGGCCCTGGATCCGGCCCTGGAGCCGGCAAGGCCTTCGGGTCGATGTCCGGTTCGCTCGGCTCGTCCGGCCAGCAGGCCGGCGCGATGAAGCCCGGCGGGATGCCCGGTGGCATGTCCGGCATGGGCTCCGGTCCCGACGCGCTGCGCGGCGGTGCCGCGGGCGCTGGAGCCGGCGCGGGCAAGGCCGGTGCGGCCGGCGCCGGTGCCGGTGGCGGCGCGCACGGCCAGCGGGGCGAAGGCGAAGAGGACATCGAGCACAAGGCGGCCGACTACCTGGTCGAGACCGACGACGTGTTCGGCGACGAGCGCATGGTCGCGCCACCGGTCATCGGTGGCCTGTCGGAGTGAGTCTGTTCGGCGCTCCGGCGGAGAGAGAACCGATCACTCTCTCCGCCGAGGAGTTCGACGTGCTGTGGGAACGCATGAACGTCGGCCCCATGCCGCTCATTCTGAAAGTTCCCACGCCAGGTAAGACGCGCGACGAGCGCTTGCAGCTCGAGAACCGCGTCTACCAGCAGTTGGACCACCGGCGCCTGGGCAACTCACGCGCGCTCTCGTCCGAACTGGACGGGCTCCTGCGCATGTTCGTGAAGCCCGAGCGGGAGGCGGACGGCCGCCTCTGGCTCGGGCACAGCCTGCGCGTCCTCGCCGTCGCGAACGGCGACTGGGGCGCGCTGGCGACGTTGCGCGACGACCAGCTGACGTTCCAGCCGTGGGAGGGCTCCGGGCTCGCCTCGGCGGTGCTGTCGGTGCTGCCCGCACACCCCGCCGGCACGGGTCTCTCGGTGACGCTGCCGAGCGAGGACATCGAGAAGGCGATCGCGCGGACCGACGGCTCGCCGAAGTCGATGGAGGCCGAGTTCCGCGGCATCGGGCTGCGCGAGGACGACGCGAAGGCGCTGGTGAAGATGTTCACCGGGCTCGTGCACACCGGGAACTTCGGCGCGGCCGCCCGGGACAAGTACGGCAAGCGCTGGCGTCCCGAGCGCGTGGTGGCGTTCTTCGACACCGAAGAGGGTCGCTACCTGCAGCAACGCCGTGCGTCGAACGGTCAGCCGCCGTGGAGCACGTTCACGCCGACCGACGCGCGCCGGATGATGCACCAGGTCGACGAGCTGATCTCCGAGGCGGTCCGTTCCGCGGGCGTCTGATCTCTGGTTTGATCTGACCACCGCCGCCGTGGCCAAGACCCCTTGGAGACGGCGAAATGAGCATCGACAGAAGGCTGTTCCTGCTGGCTACAGGGGCTGCACTGGTCGGGACGTCAACGATGACGGGGACTGCCGCCGCGCAGTCCTCCGCCTCGTTGTGGCAAGAGTTCGTTGCCAACCCGTACAACCACCCGCAGATCCCCAACATCGCCTACGCCGGCTACCGGACGGGCGAGAAGCCCGCCCGCCGTCCGGTGCTCGCGAACGTCCTCTTCTTCGGCGCCCGGCGTGACGGCTCGGCCGACGCCTCCGCCGCCATCAACAGGGCCGTCGAGTTCGTCGGCAGGCTGGGCGGCGGCACCGTGTACGTGCCGCCGGGCCGCTACCGCATCGACGACATCATCCGCATCGGCTACGACAACGTGGTGCTGCGCGGCGCGGGCAGCGCGAAGACGACCTTCTACGCACCCCGGTCGCTGGAGGAGATCGTCGGCATCAACCGCAGCCGTTACGGCTCGGAGAACTCGGCGTGGAGCTGGTCCGGCGGTCTGGTGTGGGTCTGCCACCGCGACCGCTACCAGCCACTGGTGGACGCGATCAAGGCGAAGAAGTGGCCGTTCGAGGGCTGGACGGGCAACGAGCTGGAGCAGGGCTCGACGCTGACGGCCGTGACCGGTTCCGCCGCAAGGGGTTCGTTCGTCGTGACCGTCGAGAACGGACGTTCGCTGCGGGCGGGCCAGCGCGTGCTGCTGCGCCTCGACGACTCGAACTACTCGCTGCCCAGGCACATGTGCGGCGACGTTCCCGGTACCGCCTCGTACAAGTGGGACGACAAGGACAAGCTACTGTCGTACTTCCCGTTCCTGTGGCCGGTGCGGGTGGAGTGGGTGCGCGGCGACAGGGTGAAGCTCGCGCAGCCGTTGCCGCTGGAGATCCGTCCGGAGTGGAAGGCCCGCCTGACCACGATGGCGCCGGTCGTCACCGGTGCCGGAGTCGAGGGAATCAAGATCGAGATGTTCAAGGTGCCGACCCCGAAGCACCTGCTGGACAAGGGGTACAACGGTGTCGCGTTCCAGTGCGCGTGGGACTGCTGGGCCGACGACGTGCACGTCCAGGACGTCGACAACGGCTTCCTCCTGGTGTCCTCCAAGGGAATCTCGCTGCTGAACACGCGCGTGTCCGGCCGCGGCCACCACCACGCGTACGCGGTGCGCGAGCAGTCCCACGACAATTTGACTGATGGCTTCGTGATCGAGGCACCGTCCGAACCGTCGCAGGCGGGCGCGGGCAACCACGGCCTGAACGTCGAAGGCCTGTCCTGCGGCAACGTCTGGACCCGCGGCCGCATGGACCACGACGTCTTCGACACCCACCGCGGCCTGCCGTTCGCCAACGTCCGCACCGAGATCACCATCAACAACGTCGGCGCGCACGGCGGCAGCGCGAACGCGGGCCCGTTGTACGGCGCCCGTTTCGCGCACTGGAACGTCACCGTCACCAACCAGCGCGCCGGCAACGTCCGCATCGACCAGGTCGCGCCCTGCAGCGCCACGGTGGCGATCTCCGAGGTCCGCGACTTCGGCCAGATCGACAAGCCGGACTTCACCGGCGAGCTGAACTCCCGCCTGGAGCTCTACGGCACGACCGACGTGACCCCGCGCAACCTCTATGACGCACAACGGAAGTTGCGCCGCTCATGAGCTAACCATCTGGATCGGCAACGACCACACGACGTCGTTGAGGCCGGTGGGGAGCACGAGCCTCTCCACCGACCTCCCGATGCGCCGCGTCCAACCCCGTTCGGTGAGCTCCAGCCGGTACGACGAGTGCTCGCTCGGTGTCGTGTCGGACAGCAGCAGGTGCTGGCCGTAGGTGCGACCGGCCGTCGCCAAGGTCTGCAGGACCTCCCCGAACTCCGGCCGTTCCTCCAGGAGCCCGTGCACGCCGTCGACACAGATGAGCAGCTCGGGCAGCGCGAGTCCCGACGCGCGGTAGTCCCAGATGTTCCGCTGACGGCTCTCCGCCAGCGTTCTGGTGCGCTGTTCGTGGTCCTCCAGCAGGTCCACGATGCCGTGCCGCACGTGCGGTGCGCCGTCCAGGCCTGCGAAAACGCCGTTGCCGTGGAAGTCGATGAGGACGACCTGCAGCTCGTCCGGTGAGTGCCGCAGCATCTGGCCGAGAACCAGCGCACGGATGCCTTCCGCCCGCCGTTCCTCCGGCGCGACCACGTCACCGTGCGGGCCCATCCCGTCCTGGAGGTGCTGGGACTTCAGGTCGATCTCGACGCGCTGCCCGTACTCGTCCACACCGACGGCGACCCGGTACTGCAGCTTGACCGGCCGCGGCTTCCACACGTGCTTGTTCGGCATCTCGTGCAGGGTGAAGAAGTCCGGCACCGGCTCGTCCTGGAGCATCAAACCCGGCAACGACTTCGCCACCTCGTCGAGGTTCGCGGGAGCCTCGCAGTCGTCGATCCGCACGTCCGCCACCTCGTGCGGGCTGTCGAGCAACAGCTGCACGCCGGACTTCCCGACGTCTTGTGCGATGGCCAGTAGCGCCGCACCGAGCTCGGTCGCTTCGAGTTCGGCGAAACCGTTGACGCAGACGAGGAGTTGCGGCAGCACCTGGTCGAAACCGCGGTGGTCGAAGACCGTCCAGGTGTTGCCGACGACCTCGAGCCGGCGTTCCGACTCGGCCAGCAGTTCCTCCGCGATCCGTGCGGGATCCCTTGCCGCGTCACGATGATGTGCCAGCACGTGCGGAGCCTGGTCGAGCCCGGCGAACACGTCCGTGTCGTGCGCGTCGACGAGGACCGCCTGGAACAGCTTGGGCGAGTGCGTGGTCATCAGCCCCAGCACCAGACTCCGGAACGCCTCCGGTGCGGTGACGCTCAGGTGCGACCCCGTCCGCCACTTCCCGTCGGCGAAGTGCGTGAGCTCCGCGACCACCGGCCTGCCGCCGCCGCTGACCCCGACCGGGACCTTCCACCACCGCCCCTTCCACGCGAGCGCTTTGGTGAACCTCGCCAACCCGTGCAGCGAGAGGAAGTCCAGGACCTCGACCCGCAACGGCAGCCGCTCCGGCAGCTCGTCCACGGCGCGCGCGGTGATGATCACCCGCACGTTCCAGGCCGCCGCCGCGATCCACCGGACGGAGTCAGCGAGCCCTGGATCGGTGTCACCGCAGTACTTCCAGTCGTCGACCAGCAGCGTCGCACCGGGCTCTGCCCCGCGCTCGAACCAGGCCAGCAGGTTCTGCCGCCGCCGCTCGTCGGAAGGTTCGAAGCTCACCGCGACCCCGGCCGCCTCACCCCGCCCGATGCGGTAGATCCCTTGCAGCGCGGCGATTCGGCGCGTGACGAGGTCAGGCGGCCCGATGAGGGCGAGGTGGTTCACGGGAGTGCGATCTGTGCGGGGAGGCGGTGCGGCAGGGAGAGGCCGAAGCCCGGCCGGTCCGGCACGCGGGCGGCCTGAGCGGGGTCGACGAGCGAGGTGGCCGGGTCGTCCAGGCGGAACTCGACGGCGAACGCCAGGCTGTTCCTGATGAACGGCGGCACCTGGTCCCACGTGCGGGCGGTCACCACGATGTGGCGTTGCGGGTCGAGCGGCTCGCCGGGGCCGTCGAGGAGCTGGTAGCGGCCCGGATCACCGAGCACGCCGGCGAGGGTGCGCAGTGTGGTGCTCTTGCCGGTGCCCGGTTTGCCGACGATGGCGCCGTGGCGGAGTTCCTCGGTGAACGCCGGCACCAGCACGTCACGCCGTTGTGCGAACGGGGCGTTCACCAGGCCGATGGCACCGGGCGGCAGCATCTGCAGCGTGAGGTCCGGCTGGCTCTGGCGCTGTGGCGGCACCATCTTCAGCGTCACGTCCGCGTGGCTCTGGCGTTGTGGCGGCAGCGCGAGCACGTGGGCGGGCGGAGCGGACCCGATCAGCATGTCCGGCAGCAGTTCCGCCCACTCCTCCAGGTCGTACGGCGGCGTCGCGGCCGGCCAGGCGGGGACCTCGGACGGCAGGGAGACCACGTCGCCGGAGTAGAGCAGGTACACGCCGAGTTCACGGTCGGCACGGGCGAAAGCGTCCAGGACGCGCTCGTAACCAGGGACCCGGTCGACGAGCACCTCGGCGCTGTCGGCGCAGATCACCAGGGCCGGAAACGAATCGCCTGACCGGGCGAGCCGCTGCCGGCGGTCGAGTTCGCCGGCGAGGCCGACGCAGAACCGCTCGAGCGTCTCGTCGTCGGTTTCACCGGTGAGCGTGAACGCCACGTGCGGCGCCGCGTCCAGGCCGTCGAACACACCGACGTTCTTCATGTCGAACAGACCGAAGTTCAGATCCTTCGACGAGTGCGTGATCATGAGGCCCAGCAACGCGCTCAGGAGCTTCTGCTCGCGTTCCGCGGCCGGACCCGCGCAGACGCTGACGGGGCTGTCGACGTCGAGGTAGACGGGCCACCCACGTGCGCTGGAACCGACGGCGGCCTTCAGGTCGTCGCGCTGGTACTTGTTGCTCAGGTCGGGCTCGATCTCGTGCAGGCCGAGGAAGTCCGCGGCCTCACCGTGCAGGTGCCGCCGCAGCCGGCCGGGCACGTCCGCCCAGTTCCGCGCCGTGACGACGACCTGCACACCCCGGCCGGGCCCGAAGGCGGCGATCCACTCGACGGAGCCGGCCATTTCCGGGTCGTACCCGGCGCACAGCGCCCAGTCGTCCACCAGCAGCACCGCACCGGACGGCGCACCGCGTTCGAACCAGTCCAGCAGGGTCCGGCAGCCGGGCTGGTCGGAGGGGTCGAAGGTGGCCGAGACGGGCAACGGGTCCGCGCCCCGCCCGATCCGGTAGGTCGAGATGTTCGGTGCCGCCGCCAGCGCCGCCGTCAGCCGCTCCCTGGTCGACTGCCCGGGACCGACGACGGCGAAGTTCCTGATCACAGCCCAGAGGTATACCAACAGCCTGGGGAGCGCCACTGCCCCTTCGCTAATGTGGGCGGCGTGCCAGCCAAAGCCGTCGACCCAGCCGAGATGCGAGCCGCGGTGCAGGCCGTGCTCCCGTGGCTGCGAGGTGAGGCTGACCAGCCAGAACGTCCCGCGCTCGCCGCCGCCGTCCGGCTGAGCCTGCGCACGCTCGAACAGATCGCGCCCGGCCGCAGCGTCGAGGTGCGCGTTCCCCCGTTCGCGGCCGTGCAGTGCGTCGAAGGTCCGCGCCACACCCGTGGCACGCCCCCGAACGTGGTGGAGACGGACGCCCGCACGTGGCTCGAACTGGCCACCGGCGCGCTCGCCTGGACCGACGCGCTGGACGGTGCCCGGGTCACCGCCTCCGGGACCCGGGCCGACCTCTCACCCCTGCTGCCGGTCGTCAGGTTCTAGAACCAAGACCCGATCGTCTTCACCGCGCCGCCGACGCCGTCGACGACGTCGCGCCCGAGCTCCACCGCGTTGCCGATCGTGTCGACCACGACGTCACCGGCGTCGCTCGCGACCTCGCCGACGGTGTCCACCGCGTGCCCGGCCGCGTCGCCCCAGCGGCCGTTCGAGATGTCGTCCACGACCTGACCGCCACCGCGCCAGACGTCCTCGCCCATGTCGACGACCTCCTTGCCGGTGTTGACGCCCCAGTCGATGACCGGCCCGAAACCGGGGATGTCCGAACCGGGCACCTCACGCGGCGTGGGTGCGTCCTGCCAGCGCTGCTCGGTGACGCTGCCGCCGTCGCCATTGGCGATCCTGGCCAGGTTGCCGAGCGACTCGGAGTCCTTGTCGTAGTAAGAAGAGTGGGCGTGTCCGATCCAGGCCTCGCCGGAGGTGCCGAACGTCTTCGCGCCGAACGAGGAGTCGTAGGGACCGGTCGACGACCCGTCCTTGGTGAACCAGTCGCCGCTCGTCGCCTGGATGACCGGGTCGTGTTCCGTGCCACCGACGTAGACGTGCCCGCTCCCCGCTGACAGCTGGTCGACGTTGGACGCGCCGACACCCGGCGAGCCGACGAACACGATGTCGTCCGCCTTCAGGCCGTTGTCCATGGCGGAGTAGCCGACGACCGTGCTGCCGTAGCTGTGGCCGATCACCGTGACGTGGGCGTTCGGGTTGGTGGTGCGGTAGCCCTCGACGTCCTTCGCCAGGATCTGACCGCCCTCGATCGCCTGCTGCGGGTCGTTCACCTGGCCTGGCAGGAACTCCGGCGCGTCGTAGCCGAGCCACTGGATCGCGGCGCCGTCCGGACCCATCTTCTCGCTGAGAGCCGAGGCCTGGTCGAGGCCGAAGCTGCTGAGCGTGGACGTGGTGCCGGGCACGCAGACCGCGACGTTCTTGGCGGTGTCCGGGTTGCCGAACGCGACCGCGATCGCGCCCTCCTTGGCGCCGGCGCCGTCAGGGCTCCACGCGAGGACGTACGCCTGCTTGCCGCTCTCCATGGCCAGGTTGTCGGCCTCCCGTAGCGAGCCGTTCGCATCCTCCGAGTTCTTCGCGCGTCGTGCCGCTTCGTCGTACTGCGACATCAGCTGCGAGCCCTGGGCATCGTTGCGCAGAGCGCGCTGGCCCTCTGAGGAGTTCGGATCGACACCGAGTTCGCGAGCACGGTCGGCGAGCTGCTGCTTGAGCTGGTCCTTCTCCGCGTTGTACCTGGCCACATCCTCAGGGATCCGCTTGCGGTTCGCGGCGTCCAGCACGTCGGCGGGCAGTCCGCGGAGCTGGCCGAGCTCCTGGTACTTGGTGTTCTTGAGCGCGTCCTGCTGTTCCTTGCTGAGCGACTTCCACCAGTCGGCGACGGCCTTCGGATCGGAACCCGGCGGCGGCACCGGCGGCAGCGCGCCGCCCGCTCCTCCACCCTGGGCGGCACGGCTCCAGCCGCCGTCGGTGCGCGCGGACTCCTCGAAGCCTGGCGGGATCTTGGTGAGCGCACTCGCGTAGGAGCGCAGAACGTTGTTGTAGCCCGACTTCACCTTGTCCAGGTGCTCGTTGACCTGGTTGGCGAGCTGACGGGTCTGCGCCTCGTCCATGCCCGGCGGACGGCCGCGCCACACGCCGATCGCCTGGTCTGCGGCGCCACGCATCTGGCCATAGGCACGCGAAGCGGCCTGGACGATGTCGACGCCCGCGCCGAGCCGTTCGGCAGCGGCCTTGGCGGCGGTGGCGGACAACTGGGCGCGCGCGGTGAACTTCGTCGCGGCGTCACCGGTCCAGTCGCTGACGGCGGTCTTGCCACCGTTCGTGACGAACTCGCCCGCCCGGCCGACCGCGCTGATCGCACCTGTGATCGGGTCTGCGGCGGCAGCGATCCGGCCGACATCACCGGACGCGAGCCTGCCGTACAGGCTCTCGGGATCCGTGTAGCTCACTGACCGCCCCCCAATCCCGCGATGAGCTTCTTCAGCGCGGACGCGTGGTCCTCGTCCGTGCGCTGGTAGGACTCGGCGTTCGACACGAGACCCTCTGCCGCGTCGGTGTACCAGGAGGACCCGCGCTGGAGGTCCTGGGAGTGCGTGCCGACGAACTCCGACAGCGCGTCCGCGAACTCCGCGGCGGCGTCGACCTCGCCGAACGCACCCGCGTCGAGCCTGAGCATCGAGATCATCTCCGCCGCCTCGCGCACCGCGTCGGAGCCGTTGCCGAACTCCTTGGACGCGTTGCGCAGCAGCTCTGGCTCAACGCCGAACATCGCCACCCCCTGTTGGTCACCGATCAATGCGACGCAGATACATGATGGCCGGTTCCACTCTCGTCGATGGACCGTTTCGGGCACGATGTCGTTCATGGTGCAGACAGGGTGGACGGCCCAACGGTGGACCGCTGTGTTCATCGAGCAGGCCGAGTTGTTCCGCAAGGCAGTGGTGGACGCGGACCCGGCGGCCGAGGTGCCGACCCGGCCCGGCTGGACCGTCCAGGACCTGGTGATCCACCTCGCGCGCTTCCTGGAAACCTCCACCGAGTACCTGCGCACCGGCAGCCGCACCGCGATGCGGCCGACGCCCCCGCCTGCCGGGCTGTCGCCGCTGCAGTACCTCGACCTGCAGCTGACCGCGGCTGCGGAGATCCTCACCGCCGTGCCGGGAAACCGCCCGGTGTGGACGTTCTCGCCGTCCGCGCCCGACCTGGCGTGGGTGTGGCACCGCCGGATCGCGCACGAGACGGTGCTGCGCCGGTTCGACGCGCAGACGGTCGTCCGCCAGGTCGTCGCCACGGACGCCGACCTCTGCGCCGACGGCATCGACGAGGTGCTGAGCACGATCGTCGCGGCCAATCTCGACGGCGACGTGCCGAGCACGGTGACCGGCACCGCGCTGGTGCGTCCCACGGACGTGCCGGAGTCGTGGCTGATCTCCCTGACGGTGGGTGAGGTGCCCGAACTCCGCGCCGCGGCCCCTGGTGAAGAGGGCGATGCGCAGGTGACCGGCGAGGCCGAGATCGTCTACTTCTGGCTCTGGAACCGCATGAACTTCAAGGAGATGACCGGCGACCGGCGCGTGCTGGACGTCCTCCAGGTCGGACGGGGGCACTGATGCGCAAGCTCGCTGCGGTGTTGCTCGGCTGCCTGCTGCTCACCGGATGTGCGGCGAACTGGCAACAGGACCTTCGATACAAGATCCTCTCGGTGAACAACAAAACCCCGACCGAGTACTTCGATCTCGAGTTGGTGGGCGACGCGCCCAAGGGTTCGCTGGAACCTGGGAAGTTGAAGAGCCAGCTCATGCAGACGAACCTGATCAAAGGTGCTGAGGTTGGCGATGAGGTCCTCTGCTCAGTCGAGCAGGAGAAGGGCAACGCGTTCGGGAACTCGAACGTCGTGACGCACCTCAAGAACTGCAAAAAGGCTTGATGCGCAAGATCATCTCGGCGCTCGCGGCCTGTCTGGTGCTGGCCGGCTGCGGGCTCGGCCGCTGGGAAGGCGAGATCCGTTTCGAGGTCACCAGCATCAACACCTGTTACGACGGCTACAGCGACGTCCTCTGCGCCACCCGCGTCTACCTCGACGTCGTGGGTGATCTGCCCGCCGGCGCACCCGGCAAGAACTCCTTCAAGGGTGCCTTCGTGGAGCCGGACGACTTCGAGGACGAGTCGAAGGTGCGCGACCAGGTGGCCGTCGGCGACGAGATCATCTGCGTGGGCAGGGAACAGTCCGAGGGCTTCGAGTACCTCAACGGCATCCCGCTGCAGCTCTCGAAGTGCCGGATGGCATGAGTTTCATCACCTCACCAGGGGTCTGGAGGGGGTAGTTGGCCCCCTGCTCCACTTACACTCGGGGTGAAGCCAGCCCCATCGTTAGGGAGCCAATTCGGTGGTCGAAGACCATTCCCAGTCCGAACAGGAACCCCGTGAGGAGTGCGGCGTCTTCGGCGTCTGGGCTCCGGGTGAAGACGTCTCCAAGATGACCTACTACGGGCTCTACGCCCTGCAGCACCGCGGCCAGGAGGCCGCGGGCATCTCGGTCGGAGACGGGGCGCAGGTCGTCGTCTTCAAGGACCTCGGGCTCGTCAGCCAGGTGTTCGACGAGCAGGTCCTGCAGAGCCTCAAGGGCCACGTGGCCGTCGGGCACTGCCGTTACTCCACCACCGGGTCCACGACCTGGGAGAACGCGCAGCCCACGTTCCGCACCACCGCCGCCGGTTCGGGGCTGAGCCTCGGCCACAACGGCAACCTGGTGAACACCGCCGAACTGCTGGAGAAGGCCAAGAGCCTCGGCATCAGCAGCCGCAACGGCGCCACGACCGACTCGGACATCCTCACCGGCCTGCTCGCCCACGCGGCGGCCGACAAGGGCATCGAGCAGGCCGCGCTGGAGCTGCTGCCGACGGTCAAGGGCGCGTACTGCCTCACGTTCTCCGACGAGTCCACCCTGTACGCGGCGCGTGACCCGCACGGCGTGCGCCCGCTGGTGCTCGGCCGGTTGGAACGCGGCTGGGTCGTGGCGAGCGAGACCGCGGCGCTCGACATCGTCGGCGCGAGCTTCGTGCGCGAGGTCGAGCCCGGTGAGCTGATCGCGATCGACGGCGACGGGCTGCGGTCCACCCGCTTCGCGACCCCCGAGCCCAAGGGCTGCATCTTCGAGTACGTCTACCTGGCCCGGCCGGACACGACGATCTCCGGGCGCGGCGTCCACGCGACGCGCGTCGAGATCGGCCGTCGGCTGGCCAAGGAGCACCCGGTCGAGGCCGACCTGGTGATCCCGGTGCCGGAGTCCGGCACCCCTGCCGCCATCGGCTACGCGCAGGCCAGCGGCATCCCGTACGGGTCGGGCCTGGTCAAGAACGCCTACGTCGGCCGGACGTTCATCCAGCCGTCGCAGACGATCCGCCAGCTCGGCATCCGGCTGAAGCTGAACCCGCTGCGCGACGTCATCCGCGGCAAGCGGCTGGTCGTCGTGGACGACTCGATCGTGCGCGGCAACACCCAGCGCGCGCTCGTGCGCATGCTGCGCGAGGCCGGTGCGCTCGAGGTGCACGTGCGGATCGCGTCGCCGCCCGTCAAGTGGCCGTGCTTCTACGGCATCGACTTCGCCTCACGGGCGGAGCTCATCGCGAACGGCCTGGACGACGACGGCATCCGCCGCTCGGTCGGCGCCGACTCGCTCGGGTACGTGTCGCTGGAGCAGCTCGTCGCGGCCACCGAACAGCCCAAGTCGCGGCTGTGCTCGGCCTGCTTCGACGGCGAGTACCCGATCGAACTGCCGCAGGACGCGCTCATCGGCAAGCACCTGCTCGAGGGCCTCAAGGGCGTGTCGGGCTCAGCCGCTCCCGTTCTGGCGAGCGGCTATGGTGCCGAAGACGCCCTGCGTCGCCCATAGGCATCTCAGATCCAAGTGGAAGAAGTTGACGTGACCGACAGCGCCAAGGCCACCTACGCCGCCGCCGGAGTCAGTATCGCCGCAGGTGACGAGGCGGTGGAGAAGCTCAAGCCGTGGGCGGCCAAGGCGCACCGGCCCGAGGTGCTCGGTGGCATCGGTGGCTTCGCCGGCCTGTTCCAGCTGAAGCTCGACCGCTGGAAGGAGCCGATCCTCGCGTCCTCCACGGACGGCGTCGGCACCAAGATCGCGATCGCGCAGGCGCTCGACAAGCACGACACCATCGGCATCGACCTGGTCGCCATGATCGTGGACGACCTGGTCGTCTGCGGTGCCGAGCCGCTGTTCGTGCAGGACTACATCGCGGTCGGCAAGGTCGTCCCCGACAAGATCGCGGCGCTGGTCAAGGGCATCGCCGAAGGCTGTGTCCAGGCCGGGTGCGCGCTGCTCGGCGGCGAGACGGCGGAGCACCCCGGTCTGATGGGCGACGACGACTACGACGTCTCCGGCACCGGCGTCGGCGTGGTCGAGCACTCCAAGCTGCTCGGCCCCGACCGCGTCCGCGACGGCGACGTCGTGATCGCGATGGGCTCGTCCGGCCTGCACTCCAACGGCTACTCGCTCGCCAGGCACGTGCTGCTGGAGATCGCGCGGATGCCGCTGGAGGGCCACGTCGAGGAGTTCGGCCGCACCCTCGGCGAGGAGATGCTGGAGCCGACCAAGATCTACGCCAAGGACTGCCTGGCGCTGATCGCCGAGACCGAGGTCCGCTGCTTCTCCCACGTCACCGGTGGTGGCCTGGCCGCGAACCTGGCCCGCGTGCTGCCGGAGGGCCTGCACGCGACGCTCGACCGCGGCACCTGGACGCCCGCGCCTGTGTTCCAGCTCATCGCCCAGCGCGGCCGCGTGGAGCGCGAGGAGATGGAGAAGGCGTTCAACATGGGCGTCGGCATGGTCGCCGTCGTCGCGCCCGAGGACGTCGACCGCGCGCTGGCCGTCCTCACCGCGCGCCACGTGCCGGCGTGGGTGCTCGGTGAGATCACCAAGTCCGAAGAGGGCGGCGCCAAGCTCGTCGGAGACCACCCGCGTTTCTGAGGCAACCTCCCGACGAGGTCGCCGCGTACTAAGCGGCGACCGAGGAGGGGGCACTTGGACCGCGACCGCGAGTTCGGGGAGTTCGTCGACGCCCGTGCGCTCGTCATGCGCCGCACGGCATATCTGCTGTGCGGCGACTGGCACCGCGCGGAGGACATCGTCCAGACCGCGCTGATCAAGATGTACGTGGCCTGGTCGCGCGTGCACAAGGACAGCGTCGACGCCTACGCCCGCAAGGTGCTCGTGCGCACCGCCATCGACGAGACGCGGCGCGGGTTCTTCCAGCGCGAACGCATCGTCGACGCCGTGCCGGAGAGCGCTGTCACGGACGCCGCCTCCGACCTGGACCTGCGCAGGGCGCTCGGCGCGTTGCCACCGGGGCAACGCGCCGTCGTCGTGCTGCGGTACTGGGAGGACCTGAGCGTCACCGAGACCGCCCGCATCCTCGGCAGGACGGAGGGCACGGTGAAGAGTCAGGCCGCCAAGGGCCTCGCCGCGTTGCGCGACCTGCTGGAGAACGAGCCGGTGTCGCGGATCTACACCTCTGAGGTGATCCGCAAGGGCAGGACGAAGCTGGTCCGCCGGCGCACGGCGATCGCGGGGGCCATGGCGTTCGTGCTGCTGGCCGGGTCCGGCCTGACCGGGTACCTGGCGAGGCCGCACGAGGCCTCGGCGCCGGCGACGTCCCAGTCGGACGCCGGTGCCGCGCTCGACCGCAACGCCGAGTTGACCGCCCTGCTGCGGAACTCGTACGAGTTGCCGCCGGGCGTCACGGCCGAGGACGTCCCGGAGATCAAGGCCAGTGCTCTCACGTTCTTCATCCGTGACACCAACACTCCTGACAACCTGCGGCGAGCGGTGGCGAGGTTGCGGGACTCCCAGGGCGTCGGCGGCCTGACGATCGCGATCGGCCGCACCACGAGTTCCGAGCTCGGCAGCTGCGACGACCCCTCGTGCCGCATCGAGGAGCGTGACGGCATCAGGATCCGCAGCATCCAGCTGCCGAGCACGAGCCCGGGCGTGCAGGTCGTGTACGTCAACGTCATCAGGCCCGACGGCACGAGCATCCGGATCAGCAGCGACAACATCGGCCGCTTCAGCGACGCGGTGTGGGGCGACCCCACCGGCGGTGGGACTCCGCAGCGGTTCGCGCCACTGCTTGACCGCGAGGAGCTGATAAAGATCGCGACACTTCCGGGTCTGACCTTCTAACCTGGAGGTATGAACGACGTGACTGTGACGAGGACGCTGGTGCTGCCGGCGTCCGAGTTGCGCGAACGTTTTTCCAGGTCAGGTGGGCCGGGCGGGCAGGGAGTGAACACGGCGGACAGCCGCGTGGAGCTCTCGTTCGACCTGGCTGCCTCGCCGTCGATCCCCGCTCACCTCAAGCAGCGGATGCTCGACCGGCTGGCCGGCAGGCTCGTCGACGGCGTGCTCACGATCGCCGCCTCCGAGCACCGCGCGCAGCTGCAGAACCGCGCCGCCGCCCGCGAGCGCCTCGCCGTGATCCTGCGCGAGGCCGCCGCGCCACCGCCTCCGGTGCGCAGGGCGACCAAGCCCACCAGGGGTTCGCAGGAACGCCGCATCGCCTCGAAGAAGCGCCGTGCGGACACCAAGAAAGGCCGCGGCCGTTCAGGCTCCTGGGACTGAGTGGGGTGACCGCAATCTTCACCACGTCTGCCGGCGCTCAGCAGGACGCCTCGCGGCACCGGCCCCGCGCCCCCATATGCCCGATATGAGGACGCGGGGCCGACACCACGATGCGCCCGTCTGAACGTCGACAGACGCGGCGAAGGTTGGCGGTCACCCCACCCACCCGTAGATCCGCTCGGGCCGCCCGGTTCCGCCGTAGCGCAACCGGACCTCGGCCCGTCCCATCGACACGAAGTGCTCCAGGTACCGGCGCGCGCTGACCCGTGCGACGCCCGTCGACGAAGCGCACTCCGATGCGGACAGCCCTTCCGGGTGTGAGCGCAGCGCGTTCTCGACAAGCCGTGCCGTCTCCGGCGTCAAACCCTTGGGCAGCAACGGTTTCGAGGTGGGCCGAGCGCCGAACACCTGGTCCACGTCCGCCTGCCCGGCCGAGTCCAGCCGGTGCAGCTTCTCCCGCAACGACGCGAAGTGCGCGAGCTGGTCGCGCAGGGCCGAGTAGTCGAACGGCTTGATCAGGTAGTGCAGCACCCCACCGCGCATCGCACTGCGCACGGTCTCGACGTCGGTCGCCGCCGTGATCACGATGACGTCCACGTCCTCGTTGGCGCGCAACGACTTCAGCACCTCGAGGCCGTTCACGTCCGGCAGGTAGACGTCGAGCAGCACGAGGTCGGGCTTCAGCTCCCGCACCAGCCGCAGCGCGTCCCCGCCGGTGTGCGCGACCCCGACGACCTCGAACCCGCCGGTGCGCGCGACGTAACCGCTGTGCACCTTGGCCACCATGAAGTCGTCGTCGACGACCAGCACCCGGATCACCAGGGCAGCCTTGCCGTGAAGACCGAACCGGACACGCTGACCGAACCGCCGCGCCGCAGGCACGCCCGCCTGATCAGCGCGAGCCCGATCCCGCGTTCGCCGTGCGATGCCGCCTTGGTCGTGAACCCGTGCCGGAACACCTCGTCGGCGAGTTCCGGCGCCACGCCGGGACCGGAGTCGCGCACCACGACCTGGACCTCTTCGTCCAACTGCGTCACACCTACCTCGATCCACTTCCCCGCGCCGTTCGTGTTCAGCGAACCCAGCGCGTCCAACGCGTTGTCGACGAGATTTCCCAGCACCATCACCAGGTCCGCAGACAGCGACTCGTCGACCCTGCCCAGCACGCTGTCCGGGCCCATCCGCAGCGCCGTGCCGCGTTCGGCCGCGAGCGACGCCTTGGCGATCAGCAGCGCGGCCACGGCGGGGTCGCCGATCGACTCGCCGACCTCGGCCCGCCACTGGTCCTGCGCCGAGCTGATCTGCTGAATGTAGTTGGTGACCTCGTCGTACTCCTTGAGCGCGATCAGCCCGGCGATGGTGTGCAGCCGGTTCGCGAACTCGTGCGCCTGTGCCCGCAGCGTGTCCGTCGCGTGCTGTGAGGCGTCGAGTTCGTGTTGCAGCGCAAGGAGTTCCGTGCGATCTCGCAACGTCACGACGGCGCCGTCACCGCCCTCGATCGGCATGCGGTTCAACGTCAGCACGACGCCCTGCCGCAGCACCAGCTGGTCGACACCGGTCGCACGGCCGGTCAGCACGTCGCGCAGCCGGGCGTTGAGCTCCAGCTGCTCCACCGAGCGGCCGACCGCGTCCTCCGGCAACGCCAGCAGGTCACTCGCGTGGTCGTTGACCAGCGTGATGCGGTGCTGCCCGTCGAGGCCGACGACGCCCTCGCGGATGCCGTGCAGCAACGCCTCGCGGTTCTCGACCAGCGCGGTGATCTCGTGCGGCTCCAGCCCGAGCGTCTGGTTCTTCACCCGGCGGGCCAGCAGCAACGAGCCGGTGACGCCGATGATCAGCGCGATCGCGAGGTAGCGCAGCACGTCGACGGGCTGTTCCAGCGCTCCGGCGAAGACCCCCGGGTTCTCCGCGCCCGCGATCACGATGCCGTTGACCCGGCGGCTCAGCGGGTCGAACACCGGCACGTGCGCCTCGATCGAGTCGCGGACCGTGCCCGTCCAGGACCTGCCCTCCAGCGCGGTGGTCCTGGTGTCCAGTGTGGACCCGATCTGGGACGGGTCCGGCGAGGCGATCACGAGCCGCTTGTCGTTGAGGATGAGCACGTAGGAGGCACCGGACAGGCTGCGGGCCGTCTCGGCGGGAGCGGACAGCTCGCGCCAGTTGCCCATCCGCTCCTGGACCAGCGAGTTCGCGGCGACGGTCTCGGCGACCGACAGCATCCGGCGTTCCTCGTTGGAGCGAAAGTTGTTGCCCGTCTGGACGACTGTCAGCGCGCCCACCGCGCCCAGTAGCAGCGTGACGACTACGAGTTGCCATGCGAGGAGCTGACTGGCCAGGGAACGGCGGCGACGCATGAGACCTCCCGTGACCAGAAAGACCGAAAGAAACCTTAGAAGCGCAAGAGCGACATCAAGGTTTACACCAGAGCAACATGTCCAACCACGCGGACGAGAGGCGGGGATCACAGTGTCGGTGAAGGTGTGGGTGGCGGTGGCGGCGGCGTTGCTCGCCGTCCTGCTCGTGCCACCGCTGCTGACGCCGGGTGCGGACAGCGGCGAAGGCAGTCAGGTGCGGGCGCTGAGGGTGCTGGTGCCGAACGCGCCGGGCGGCGGTTACGACATCACGGCGCGCACGGCGGCGAAGGCCATGGAGGACGCTGACCTGCTGCGCAACGCCGAGGTGTTCAACCTCCCCGGCGCCGGCGGCACGGTCGGACTCGGCCGCACGGTCGGTGAGCGCGGCAACGGCAAGCTGATCATGTCGATGGGCCTGGGCGTCGTGGGCGCGGTGTACACGAACAAGTCGCCGAACTCGCTGCTCGACACCACGCCGATCGCGAAGCTGATCGAGGAGCCGGACATCGTCGTGGTCGCGAAGGACTCGCCGTACACGTCGATGCAACAACTCGTCGACGCCTGGAAGGCCAACCCCGGCACCGTGACGGTCGGCGGCGGTTCGGCTCCCGGCGGCCCCGACCACCTGGCGCCGATGCTGATCGCCAAGGCCGTGGGCCTGCCGCCCAAGACCGTCAACTACATCCCGTTCGACGGCGGTGGCGAGCTGCTGGCGTCGGTGCTCGGCGGCAAGGTGGCGTTCGGCGTCTCCGGCGTCGGCGAGTACCGCGACCAGATCCAGGCCGGCACGCTGCGCGTCCTCGCGGTGACGAGCAAGAACCGCATCGAGGGCGTCGACGCGCCGACGTTGCAGCAGTCCGGTGTGGACGTCGAGTTCACCAACTGGCGCGGCATCGTCGCTCCTCCGGGCATCTCACCGACCGACAAGGCGAAGCTGGTCGAGGTGTTCCAGAACCTCCAGAAGACGCCGCAGTGGAAGGAAGCGCTGCAGCGCAACGGCTGGACGGACGCCTTCGCGCCGGGAGACGAGTTCAGGACCTTCCTGGAAAACGAGAACAAGCGGGTGGCAACGGTGCTGAAGGACTTGGGGCTGGCATGACGACCGTGACGAAACCGGAGCGCAGGAGCTGGCTCCGCGACCACTCCGAGCTGGGCATCTGCGCCCTGCTGGTCGTGCTCGGCGTGCTGGTGCTCACCGACGCGCTGCGCATCCCCACCGACTTCGCCCAGCGCGGCCCGGTCGGGCCCAAGGCCGTGCCGATCCTGGTCGGCTCGCTGCTGCTGCTCGTCGCCGCGCTGCTCGCCCGTGACGTGCTGCGCGGCGGCAAGGGTGAGGCGGAGGCCGGCGAGGACGTCGACCTGTCCGCACCCGCCGACTGGCGCACGGTCCTGCTGCTGTGCGGCGCTTTCCTCGCGAACGCCGTGCTGATCGGCGTTGTCGGGTTCCCGATCTCCGGCGCGATCCTGTTCTGGGGCGCGGCCTACGCCCTGGGCAGCCGCAACCTGGTGCGCGACCCGTTGCTCGCGGCCGGTCTGTCGATCTTCACCTTCGTGGTGTTCAACAACCTGCTCGGCGTCCCCCTGCCCGGTGGCCCGTTGATGGAGGTGTTCTAGGTGGAACAACTGCTCGACGGCTTCGCGACCGCGCTGACGCCGACACACCTGCTGCTCGCCGCGATCGGCGTGCTCCTGGGCACCGCGATCGGCGTCCTGCCGGGCATCGGCCCGGCCATGGCGGTGGCCCTGCTGCTGCCCGTCACCTACGGCATGGAGCCGACCGGCGCGTTCATCATGTTCGCGGGCATCTACTACGGCGGCATGTTCGGCGGTTCGACCACGTCGATCCTGCTGAACACGCCGGGTGAGAGCGCCGCGGTCGTGGCCGCCTTCGAAGGCAATCCCATGGCCCGCAAGGGACGGGGAGCGCAAGCGCTTGCCGCCGCTGCCATCGGCCACTTCACCGGCGGCATCATCGGCACGATCCTGATCGTCCTGCTCGCGCCGTTCGTCGCCAAGCACGCCGTCGACATCGGCGCGCCCGACCTGTTCGCCGTGATGGTGCTGGCGTTCATCGCCGTCACCTCGGTGCTCGGCGCGTCCCGCATCCGCGGGTTCGCCTCGCTGCTCATCGGCCTGACGCTCGGCCTGGTCGGCCTCGACGA
Source organism: Lentzea californiensis (assembly GCF_024648825.1). GTDB lineage: Bacteria > Actinomycetota > Actinomycetes > Mycobacteriales > Pseudonocardiaceae > Lentzea > Lentzea californiensis. The sequence continues at coordinate 648,041 of NZ_JANBBE010000001.1, read as the reverse complement.
GATGACCGGTCAGCAGCGCCTCACGTTCGGCTCGCTGCACCTGGCCGACGGCATCGACATCGTCGTGGTCGCGGTGGCCCTGTTCGCGGTCGGCGAGGCCCTGTGGGTAGCGGCCCACCTGCGCCGCAAGCCGTTCGAACCGATCCCGGTCGGCCGTCCGTGGCTGTCGAAGGCGGACCTGAAGCGCACCTGGAAGCCGTGGTTGCGCGGCCCGGTGATCGGGTTCCCGTTCGGCGCGATCCCGGCCGGTGGCGCGGAGATCCCGACGTTCCTGTCGTACGTGACGGAGAAGCGGCTCTCCAAGCACAAGGACGAGTTCGGCAAGGGCGCCATCGAGGGCGTGGCGGGCCCGGAGTCCACGGCTTCCGCCTCCGCGGCGGGCACCCTGGTCACGATGCTGACGCTGGGCCTGCCGACCACGGCGGTCGCGGCCGTCATGCTCGCGGCGTTCCAGCAGTACGGCATCCAGCCCGGCCCGTTGCTGTTCCAGCGCGAGTCCGGCCTGGTGTGGGCGCTGATCGCGTCGCTGTTCATCGGCCTGACGCTGCTGCTGGTGCTGAACCTGCCGCTCGCGCCGCTGTGGGCGAAGCTGCTGCGCATCCCGCGGCCGTACCTCTACGCGGGCATCCTGTTCTTCGCCTCGGTCGGTGCCTACGCGGTCAACGCGGACATCTTCGACCTGCTGCTGATGTTCGTGATCGGCCTGCTGGGCTTCGGCATGCGCCGCTACGGCCTGCCGGTGCTGCCCGCGATCATCGGCGTGATCCTCGGCCCGGCCGCGGAACAGCAGATGCGCCGCTCGTTGCAGCTCTCGGACGGCTCGCTGACGGGTCTGGTCAACAGCCCGATGGCGGTCGTCGTCTACGTGGTCATCGTCGTGATCCTGTTCTTCCCACTCATCCGCCGATTCCTCCCGAGCCCAACCCCTCCTGCGGCTCCACCTCCCGAGCGCGAGAAAATCGACGCCTAAGAACCGCACGCGGGGACCTTTCGTACTCTCTTGCAGTACGAAAGGTCCCCGCGTGCGGTCAAGCAGGGGTTAGCCGTGGGTGGGGAAGCCCAGGTTCACGCCGTGCTGCTGCGGCCACCGAGCGGTGACGGCCTTGGCCCGCGTGTAGAACTTCACGCCCTCAGCGCCGTGCACGTGCGTGTCACCGAACAGCGAGTCCTTCCAGCCACCGAACGAGTAGTAGGCCATCGGCACGGGGATCGGCACGTTGATGCCGACCATGCCGACGTGCACGCGCCGCTGGTACTCGCGGGCGGCAAGCCCGTCACCCGTGTAGATCGCCGTGCCGTTGCCGTACGGGTTGGCGTTCACCAGTTCCAGCGCGTCCTCGAACGTGTCGGCGCGCACGACCGTCAGCACCGGCCCGAAGATCTCGTCGGTGTAGATGGTCATGTCGCGGGTGACGTGGTCGAACAGCGTCGGCGCCAGCCAGAAACCATCCGGGTGTCCTTCGGGCGCGTAGCCCCGGCCGTCCACGACCAGCGAGGCACCGGCGGCCTCACCCGCGTCCACATAGGACCGGACGCGATCCCGGTGCACGCCGGTGACGAGCGGCCCCATCTGGGCGGCAGGATCGGTGCCCGGCAGCACGGACGGGTGCAGCTCGCGGGTCCGCGAGGCGATCTTCTCGACGAGAGCGTCGCCCGTCTCACCCACGGCCACGACGACCGAGATCGCCATGCAGCGTTCGCCCGCAGAGCCGTAGCCTGCGGAAACAGCGGCGTCAGCGGCCACGTCGAGGTCGGCGTCGGGCAGCACGACCATGTGGTTCTTGGCGCCGCCCAGGGCCTGCACGCGCTTGCCGGCCGCCGTGCCGCGCGAGTAGACGTGCCGCGCGATCGGGGTCGAGCCGACGAACGACGCGGCGGCGACGTCCGGGTGGTCCAGCAGCGCGTTGACCGCGAAGGCGTCGCCCTGCAGCACGTTCAGCACGCCGTCGGGCAGCCCGGCCTCGCCGAACAGCTCGGCCAGTCTGATGGACGCCGACGGATCGCGCTCGGAAGGCTTGAGCACGAACGTGTTGCCGGTCGCGATGGCGATGGGGAACATCCACATCGGCACCATCACGGGGAAGTTGAACGGCGTGATGCCCGCGACGACGCCCAGGGGCTGCCGGAACGAGTACGCGTCGACACCGCGCGAGACCTGCTCGGAGTGCTCGCCCTTCAGCAACTGAGGGATGCCGCAGGCGAACTCGACGACCTCGAGGCCGCGCTGCACCTCACCGGCCGCGTCCGAGAGCACCTTGCCGTGCTCGGACGTGATGATCGCGGCGAGCTCGTCGCGGTGGGTGTGCAGCAGGTGGCGGTACTCGAAGAGGATCCGCGACCGCGTGGACAGCGACGACTCCGACCAGGACTGCGCCGCCTTCAGCGAGGACGAGACCGCGAGGTCGACGTCGGCCTGCTCGGCCAGCACGACCTGGGCCGCGACCTCACCGGTGGCGGGGTTGAAGACGTCGGACTTGCGGGACGACACCCCCGTGGTGCGGGCGCCGTCGATCCAGTGGGGGATGGTGCTCAACGCGGTCCTCCTGGGGGAGCTGTCGTGCTGCGGACTACGAGCGAGGGGTTGAGGAGATGGCGCACGGGTTCGGTGCGCTCTTCACGGACGCGCTGCAGAAGCGCGTCGGCGGCCAACCGGCCGAACTCGGCACGGGGCTGGTCGATCGTGGTCAACGAGACGTGGCGCAAAGCCGCCAGCGAGGTGTTGTCGTACCCCACGACGGAAACGTCGGACGGCACGCGCAGCCCGGCGTCCTCCAAAGCGGAGATCGCGCCGACGGCGTTGAAGTCGTTGCAGGACAGGATGGCTGTGGGCAGAGCATCATCAGCGATCAACGAACGAATCGCCCGCGCGCCGGCCGCATCGGTGTACTCGGAGGACACGACCTGCGGCACGAGCCCGTGGGCTTCCATCGCGGCGACGTACCCACGCCGCCGAGGGCTGGCCTGAGTGCCCTCACCACCGTCTAAATGCGCAATGCGCTTGTGCCCCAGAGAAACCAGGTGCTCGACGGCCAGTCGTGCGCCCGTCTCGCCGTCGTCGTTCACGGTATCCACAGTGGACACACGCGAAGACCGGGCCACGAGCACGACCGGAAGTTGTTCGGCTGCCTTGCCGATCGCGGTCGCCGGCACGACGGGCGACAGCAGGACCAACCCGGCGGGGCGGAAGGACAGCAGCGATTGCAGGGCCCGGCGTTCGCGAGCGGGAGAGCGGCCGCCGGTGTTGATGATGATGTCGAACCCCTGCTCGCGCGCCACCTCGTCGATGCCGTCCACGACCTCCGCGAAGAACGCGTTGTGCAGGTCGGACACCATCACGCCGAGAACGGTCGACGTGCGCGAGGCCAGCGACCGCGCCATGGCGTGCGGGGAGTACCCCAACTCCTCGGCGGCCTTCAGAACAGCGGTGCGTCGCAGGTCGCTCACCTTGGGTGAACCGCGCATCACCAGTGACACCAGTGCGCGGGACACGCCCGCCCGCAGAGCGACGTCTTCCATCGTCGGCCTGACCACCTGGAACCACCTCCCCTCACGTCACGGGATGGAAACCCACCCTTGACACCCGTGTGACGGAAGCTACAGCATTAGAGCGCTCCAACCAATAGAGCGCTCTAACACTTCTCGGCGATGAACAGGGGAAACCTGCGATGCGGATCGGAGTAGCGGGTGTCGGCAGGATCGGCACCATGCATGCGACCAACCTCGCCGCACTGGATCGAGTCGACGAGGTGCTCCTCTTCGACCCGGTGCCGGGCAGGGCTTCGCAGGCGTCGGCGGAACTCGCCGGGACCAAGGCGGTCGACGACCTCGGCACGCTGCTGGACGACGTCGACGGCGTGCTGCTCGCCACCCCGACGAACACCCACCCGGAGATGCTCCGCGCGGCCATCGCGAAGGGCGTCCCCACGTTGTGCGAGAAGCCGATCGCGAGTGACGTCGCCGAGATGGCCGCGCTGATCGCGGACGTCGAGAAGTCCGGCGTCGAGGTGCTCGTGGGCTTCCAGCGCCGGTTCGACCCGGCCATCTACGAGCTCAACCGCCGCATCCGCGCGGGCGAGGTCGGCGACATCTACCTGGTCAGGGCCGTCGGCAACGACGCGAACCCGCCGGACTTCTCCTACCTGCCCGCCTCCGGTGGCATCTTCCGCGACCTGCTGATCCACGACCTGGACTGCGTGCCGTGGCTCGTCGGCGAGCCGGTCGTGGAGGTCTACGCGAGCGGGTCCGTGCTGGTGCACCAGGCGTTCGCGGACGCCGACGACGTGGACAACGCCGTCGTGATGCTGAAGTTCGCCGGCGGCGCGCACGCCACGCTGGCCGGCGGACGGCACGACCCGGTCGGGTACGACCACCGCATCGAGGTGCTCGGCAGCAAGGACTCGCTGGTCGCGGGCGTCGACCCGCGCACCCCGCTGAACTCGCTGGAGCCCGGCGGCCACGTCGCCGGACCGGACGCCTACCCCGGCTTCCCGGAGCGCTTCCACCGCGCGTACGTCAACGAGATGAACCTGTTCACGCAGGTCATCAAGGGCGAGGTCGCGAACCCGTCCCCGGCGCGAGAGAGTTTGATCAGCCTGCGCCTGGCCGAAGCCTGTGAGCAGTCGCGCCGCAGTGGCGCACCGGTGCGGATCGAGGGGAACTAGGCATGGCGAAGATCGCTGGGGCGCCGATCTCCTGGGGCGTGTGCGAGGTTCCCGGGTGGGGCGAGGTGCTGCCCTCGGACACCGTTCTCGCCGAGATGCACTCCCTGGGCCTCACCGCCACCGAACTCGGCCCGCCCGACTACCTGCCGGCCGACCCCGAACAGCTCAAGACCCTCCTGGGCAGCCACGACCTCACCCTGGTCGGCGGCTTCCTCGCGGTCACGCTGCACACCGGCGCCCAGTCCACCCTGGACGAGGCGGACCGCGTCGCCGCGATCCTGAAAGCCGGTGGCGCCGAGGTCCTGGTGCTCGCCGCCGCGACCGGGCTCGACGGCTACGACGAGACGCCGAAGCTCACCGACGACGAGTGGAACACCCTCGTCGACACCTGCGCGAAGATCCGTGAGATCGCCGCCGGGCACGGTCTGAGGACCGTGCTGCACCCGCACGTGGGCACCCACGTCGAGCGGGAGGCGGAGGTCGACAGGTTCCTCGCGGACTCCGATCTCCAGCTCTGCCTGGACACCGGCCACCTCCTCATCGGTGGCACGGACCCGGTCGAGCTGGCGCGCCGCTACCCGAACCGGATCGGTCACGTGCACCTCAAGGACGTGCGTGACGAGATCGCGGCGAAGGTGCGCAGCGGCGAGCTCAGTTACACCGATGCCGTGGAACAGGGCATCTACGTGCCGCTCGGGGACGGCGACGTGGACGTGCAAGCTCTGGTGGAGCTCGTCCGAGAGGCGGGCTACACCGGTTGGTTCGTTCTCGAGCAGGACACCCAGCTCAAGGACGGAAGTCCGGTGGACAAGCCACTTCAGGACACCGCGCGCAGTCTCGCGCACCTCAGCAAGATCCTCTGAAGGGACTGGAGACGATGAAGTCTCGTCTGGTCATCCGCGCGGGCGTCGCTCTCGCCGGTGTTGCTCTACTCGCCGCCTGCAGCGGTCCCACGGGAACCAACACCTCAAACACGCAGAACAACAGCGCACCGGCCTCCGGAGACCTCAAGGTCGCCGTCATCACGCACGGCACCGCGGGCGACGCGTTCTGGAGCGTCGTGAAAGTCGGCGCCGAGGACGCGGGCAAGCAGCTCGGCGTCGGCGTCACCTACAACTCCGACGGCGACCCCGGCGCCCAGGCCAAGCTGATCGACAACGCCGTGTCGCAGAAGGTCGGCGGCATCGTGGTGTCGATGGCGAACCCGGACGCGCTCAAGACGTCCATCGACAACGCGGTGAAGGCCGGCATCCCGGTCATCACGATCAACTCCGGCAGCGCGAAGAGCGCGGAGTTCGGTGCCATGGCGCACGTCGGCCAGGAGGAGTCGATCGCCGGTGAGGAAGCCGGCAAGAAGCTCAAGGCCGCCGGCAAGACGAAGCTCCTCTGCGTGATCCACGAGGCCGGCAACTCGGGCCTCAACCAGCGTTGCGACGGTGCCCGCAGCGGCTTCGGCGGTGCCGTGGAGAACCTCCAGGTCGACATCTCCAACCCGACCGACATCGAGGCCCGCATCAAGGCCAAGCTGCAGTCCGACACCGCCGTCGACGGCGTGCTGGCACTGAACCCGCAGGTCGCCGTGAACGCGGCCTCCGCGATCAAGGGCGCGAGCTCCAAGGCGCAGGTCGCGACGTTCGACCTGAACGCCGACGTGGTCAGCTCGATCAAGGCCGGCGAGGTGCTGTTCGCCGTCGACCAGCAGCAGTACCAGCAGGGCTACCTGCCGATCGTGATGCTGAAGCTCTTCAAGGACAACGCCAACACCCTCGGTGGCGGCAAGCCCGTCCTCACCGGTCCCGGCTTCGTCGACAAGTCCAACGTGGACAAGGTCGCGGAGTACGCCAAGAACGGCAAGAGGTAAGGAGGAGGCGGGGAGATGACCGTGACGGCCACAGCTCCACCGGCTGCCGACGAACGGCTGGGCAAGCCCAGGGCGATGGATCAGCTGATCAAACGCCCGGAGATCGGCGCCATGCTCGGCGCACTGCTGGTGTTCCTGTTCTTCTCCGTGGTCACCGAGCAGTTCCTGAGCGTGGGTGGTGCCGCCACCTGGCTGGACGACGCCTCCATGCTCGGCATCATGGCCGTCGCGGTGGCGATGCTCATGATCGGTGGCGAGTTCGACCTGTCCGCCGGTGTCATGACCGCGTCCACCGCGCTCGTCACGGCTCTCCTCGCCACCCAGCTGGGACTCAACGTCTGGCTGGCGTTGCTGGTGTCGCTCGCCTTCGCCCTGGCGGTGGGCGCGCTGAACGGCTGGCTCGTGATGCGCACGGGCCTGCCGAGCTTCATCGTGACGCTGGGCAGCTTCCTCGCGTTGCAGGGCCTCAACCTCGGCATCACGCGCCTGGTGACGGGCAGCGTGCAGGTGTCGGGCATGCGCGAGGCCGCCGGGTACGAGTCGGCGGGCTTCCTGTTCGCCTCGACGTTCCAGATCGGCGGCACGAGCTTCTACGTGTCGATCATCTGGTGGGTCCTGTTCACCGTCGTCGCGTCGACGGTGTTGATGCGCACCAAGTTCGGGAACTGGATCTTCGCGATCGGTGGTGCCGCGCAGAGTTCGCGCGCGGTCGGTGTGCCGGTCGTGCGGTCGAAGATCCTGCTGTTCATGACGACGGCGTTCGCCGCGTGGCTCGTCGGGTCGATCAACATCCTGCGGTACGCGAGCGTGCAGGCGAACCAGGGCATCGGCCTCGAGTTCCAGTACATCATCGCGGCGGTGATCGGCGGGTGCCTGCTCACCGGTGGCTTCGGTTCCGCGGTGGGTGCGGCGATCGGTGCGCTGATCTTCGGCATGGCCCGGCAGGGCATCGTCTACGCGGGCTGGAACAGCGACTGGTTCCAGCTGTTCCTCGGCGTGATGCTGCTGGCCGCCGTGCTGGTGAACAACATGCTGCGCCGCCGAGCGGAAAGGGTCCGGCGATGACGTCCCTCATCGAGACCGAGAACATCGGCAAGACCTACGGCAGCGTCATCGCCCTGAGCGATGTGTCCACCGTGGTCAACGCGGGTGAGGTCACCTGCGTGCTCGGCGACAACGGCGCCGGCAAGTCGACTCTGATCAAGATCCTGGCCGGCGTCCACCAGCACGACCAGGGCTCGTTCAAGGTCGAGGGCGAGGAGATCAAGTTCTCGTCGCCCCGCGAGGCCTTGGACCACGGCATCGCGACCGTGTACCAGGACCTCGCGGTGGTGCCGCTGATGTCGGTGTGGCGCAACTTCTTCCTGGGCTCGGAACCGACGACCCGCTTCGGCTTCCTGGACAGCAAGAAGGGCAAGGCGGTCACCAGGAAGGCGTTGTCCGACATGGGCATCGACCTCCGTGACGTCGAGCAGCCGGTCGGCACGCTGTCCGGTGGCGAACGGCAGTGCGTCGCCATCGCCCGCGCTGTGCACTTCGGCGCCAAGGTGCTGATCCTGGACGAGCCGACGGCCGCGCTGGGCGTGAAGCAGGCAGGAGTGGTGCTGAAGTACGTGGCCCAGGCACGTGATCGTGGCCTCGGCGTCGTGCTGATCACCCACAACCCGCACCACGCCTACCCGGTCGGCAACCGGTTCCTGCTGCTCAAGCGCGGCCGTGCGCTGGGCAGCTACGAGAAGTCCGAGATCGACATCAACGAGCTGACGCGCCAGATGGCCGGCGGTGCCGAACTGGAGGCGCTGGAGCACGAGCTGCGGGGTGTCGAGGCGTGACGTCGCTGGAAGTGCTGACCGTCGGCCGGGTCGGGGTCGACCTCTACCCGGAGCAGTCCGGGGTGCCGCTGGCCCAGGTCAGCACCTTCGCCAAGTCGCTCGGCGGGACCGCGACCAACGTCGCGGTCGCCGCCGCGCGGCTCGGCCGTCGCGCCGGTGTGCTGACGAAGGTCGGACCGGACGGCTTCGGCACCTACGTCCGCGAGGCGCTGGAAGGCTTCGGGGTGTCGTCGAAGTACGTCGGCACCTCGCCGGACCTCCTGACACCGGTGGTGTTCTGCGAGCTCAACCCGCCCGCGGACCCGCCGTTGCTGTTCTACCGGCTGCCGGTCGCGCCGGACCTGACCCTGAGCGAGGACGACGTGCCGTGGTCGCTCACGCGCGAGGTCCCGCTGTTGTGGGTCACCGGCACCGGGGTCTCCGCCGAGCCCGCTCGCACGTCGCAGCGCATGATGCTGGCGAACCGGGCCCGCAGCGGGCACACCGTGCTGGACCTGGACTACCGCCCGATGTTCTGGCCGGACGTCAAGACCGCGCGCACCGAGATCAGCTGGATGCTCGACCACGTGACAGTCGCCGTCGGCAACCGGACCGAGTGCGAGATCGCCGTCGGCACGTCCGACCCTGATGAGGCCGCTGATCGGCTGCTTGCGCACGGAATCTCGTTGGCACTGGTCAAGAAGGGCGCCGAGGGCGTTCTCGTGGCCACGCCCGAAGGACGCTGGGCAGTCGAGCCGAACCCCGTCGAGGTCGTCTGCGGGCTCGGTGCCGGTGACGCGTTCGGCGGCTCGGTGGTGCACGGCCTGCTGTCGGGCTGGGACCCGGTGAAGATCGCCCGCTACGCCAACGCCGCCGGCGCGATCGTCGCCTCCCGGCTGGCGTGCGCCGACGCGATGCCCGACCAGGAAGAGATCGAGGAACTGCTTTGATCACCGACGGCCAGTGGCGCGAACTGTTGTGGCGGCGGGCTGAGGACCCCGGCTCGATCAGACGGGCCTACCAGTCGCGCAAGCGGCGGAACTCGTTGCTGAACGGCAAGTCCACGCTGTTCCTGGTCGCGGCGGACCACCCGGCGCGCGGTGCTCTCGGCGTCGGCGGCGACCCGATGGCGATGGCCGACCGGCGCTCGTTGCTGGCCAGGTTGCTGACAGCGCTGGCGAATCCCGACGTAGACGGAGTGCTCGGCACGCCGGACGTGATCGAGGACCTGTTGCTGCTGGACGGCCTGGACGACCGGGTGGTCATCGGCTCGATGAACCGCGGTGGCCTGGCCGGCGCGGACTGGGAGATCGACGACAGGTTCACCGCGTACGACGCGTCGTCCATCGCGACGTTCGGGCTCGACGGCGGCAAGATGCTGCTGCGCCTGGTCGACTCGGACCCCGGCACGATCCCGACGCTGGAGGGCTGCGCGCGAGCCGTCACCGAACTCGCCGAGCACGGCCTGATGGCCATGGTCGAACCGCTGCCGTACAAGCGTGATCACAACGACAAACTGGTGCTGCAGAAGGATTCCGCGGCTCTCTCCCGTGCCTCGGCCGTCGCTGCCGGACTGGGGTCGACCTCCGCGTACACGTGGCTGAAGCTGCCCGCGCCGGAGGAACCGGAGATCGTGCTGGACACCACCGCGTTGCCCGCGCTGGTGCTCGGTGGTGTGCCGTCCGCGAACCCCCAGGACGACCTCGCGTCGTGGGGCCGATCGCTGGGCCACCCGACCGTGCGCGGCCTGGTCGTCGGCCGGGCGTTGCTCTACCCGCCGGACGGCGACGTCGCGGCCGCCGTTGCCGCCGCCGCCGAAATCCTGCGTACCGCGAAGGGGGTCATCGAATGACCTTGCACCGTCCACACGGGACTCTCTCGACCGCTTCCGACGTCATCTCGCTGACCCCGGAGGACGCGGGCTGGGCCTACACCGGCCTGCGTGTGCTGCGGATCGAGGCCGGCGGGTCGCGGACCGTCGAGACCGGCGAGTTCGAGGCTTTCGTGCTGCCGCTGGCCGGGTCGTTGTCGGTCGAGGTGGGCGACTCCAGGTTCGAACTGCAGGGTCGCGACTCCGTCTTCACCCGCGTCACGGACTTCGCCTACGTCCCGCGAGACGAGACGGTCCGTCTCGTCTCAGAGGAGGGCTGTGAGGTCGCTCTGCCGATGGCGCGATGCGAGAGGAAGCTGACCCCGAAGTACGGCCCGGCCGACGGCGTGCCCGTCGAGGTGCGCGGCTCCGGCAACGCGACCCGCCAGGTCACGAACTTCGGCGTGCCGGGCGTGTGGGACCACGCGGACAAGCTCAACGCGTGCGAGCTGATCACCCCGGACGGCAACTGGTCCTCGTACCCGCCGCACAAGCACGACGAGTCCGAGCCGTGCGAGGTGAACAACGAGGAGATCTACTACTTCCGCATCGCCGACCGGGACCAGGTCACCCCGTCGCGCACCGGCTTCGGCTTCCACCGCACGTACACCGACGACGGCACGATCGACGAGGACGTGACGGTGCGGGACGGCGACGTCTTCCTGATCCCGCGCGGCTACCACGGCCCGTGCGTCGCGGCGCCCGGATATCCCATGTACTACCTGAACGTCCTGGCCGGTCCTGGCGACGAGCGCTCGATGGCGTTCTGCGACGACCCGGCCCACACCTGGATCCGCGACAGCTGGGCGACGCAGGAGCTCGATCCCCGTTGCCCGGTCACGACCGCAGAGGGGCGGACCAAGTGAAGCTCACGACCGCGCAAGCACTGGTCCGCTGGATGCTGGCCCAGCGCACCGAACTCTTCGACGGCACGGTCGCGCCGCTGTTCCCCGGCGTGTTCGCGATCTTCGGCCACGGCAACGTCCTCGGTCTCGGCAACGCGCTGGAGGAGGTCCGTAACCGGATCCCGGTGTGGCGAGGCCACAACGAGCAGGGCATGGCCCTGGCCGCCGTCGGCATCGGCAAGGCGACCCACCGCCGCCAGGTCGGCGTCGCCACGTCGTCGATCGGCCCCGGCGCCCTGAACATGGTCACCGCGGCCGGCGTGGCCCACGCCAACCGCCTGCCGCTGCTGCTCCTGCCGGGCGACACCTTCACCGGCCGCGCCCCGGACCCCGTTCTCCAGCAGGTCGAGCACTTCCACGACCCGACCGCCACGGTCAACGACGCGTTCCGCGCGGTCAGCCGCTACTTCGACCGCATCACCCGCCCCGAACAGCTGCTCTCGACGTTGCCCCAGGTGGCCAGGGTCCTGACCGACCCGGCCGACTGCGGCCCGGTCACTCTGGCGCTGCCGCAGGACGTCCAAGCCGAGTCCTACGACTTCCCCGACGCGCTGTTCGCCCCCGTGATCCACCGCCCGCTGCGCCAGCGCCCGGACCTGATCGCTCTGGCCGAAGCCGCGTCGGCGATCCGCGACGCCTCCCGCCCTCTGCTCGTCCTGGGCGGTGGAGTCCGCTACTCGGGCGCCGCGGGCCGCGCTCTCCGCTTCGCCGAACAGCACGACATCCCGGTCGTCGAAACGACGGCGGGCCGGACGCTGGTTCCGCACGACCACCCGCTGCACGCGGGCCCGCTGGGCATCACCGGCTCGACGTCGGCGAACGTCCTGGCCGGTGAGGCGGACCTGGTCATCGCCGTGGGCACCCGCCTGCAGGACTTCACCACCGCGTCCTGGACCGTCTTCTCGCCGGACGCGCACCTGCTCTCCCTGAACGCGGCCCGCTTCGACGCCGTGAAGCACGGCTCGTTCGCCCTCGTGGCCGACGCCGACGAGGGCCTGCGCGAACTCACCGACGTCCTGGCCTCCTGGCAGGCCCCGGCGGACTGGGCCGGCCGTGCCCGGACCGAACGCGCGAAGTGGGACGCCCACATCACCTCGCTGCGCGCGCCGTCGACCGATCTGCCGACGTACGCCCAGGTGGTCGGCGTCGTGAACGACGTCAGCGAGCCCACCGACTACGTCATGACGGCGTCCGGCGGCCTCCCCGGCGAACTGATCGGCGGCTGGCGGGCGACCGGCGAGTCCACGATGGACGTCGAGTACGGCTTCTCCTGCATGGGCTACGAACTGGCCGGCGCCTGGGGAGCCGCGATCGCGCACACCCAGGGCGTCGTCACCACGCTGCTCGGCGACGGCTCGTACCTGATGCTCAACTCCGAGCTCTTCTCGGCGGCCTTCGCGGGCCACGGCTTCGTGGCCGTCGTCTGCGACAACGACGGCTACGCCGTGATCCACCGCCTGCAGACGGGCCAGGGCGGCGCGGGCTTCAACAACCTCTACGCCGACTGCACGACCGGCCACCCCGAACCGCCGCGCACCGACTTCGCCGCCCACGCCTCGGCGATGGGCTGCGCGGTCTTCCCGGTCGACTCGCTGGCCGACCTCGAAGGCGCCTACCGCAAGGCCCGGGAGGCCGCGGTCGCCGAGAGGCGTCCTGCCGTCGTCGTGATCCGCACGCACCCGTCGTCGTGGACCGAGGCAGGAGCCTGGTGGGAGGTCGGGGTGCCCGAGGTCTCACACCGGTCGGAGATCGCCCAGGCCCGCGAGGAAGTGCTGGAGGGCAAGGTCAAGCAGGTCCGCTATTTGAGCTGAACTCCAACAGCGGATACCGCCGGGCGGTGGTCGTCGCGAGGATGACTCTCCGTGAGCAAGCGGATGTTCAGGCTCGGGGCGGTCACCTCGTTCGTGCTCGGTGTCGTCCTGCTGGTGCCGCAGACCGCTCCGCGATCGACGCCGCTGCTGCTGTTGGGCGCGGTCCTGGTCGTCGTGGGTGGTGCGCTGGGCTGGCACCAGGTCAGGGACGGCCAGGTCATCGACCGGTACCGCCGCGCCGTCGAGGACCTCGGCAGTGACCAGGCCGAGGTCAGGCTCGGCGGGCTCCACTCGCTGGACGAGATCGCGAAGGACTCGGTGAGGAGCCGGCTGCTCGTGGACGACACCATCGGGGACTTCCTGCGGGAACGATCTCCGTGGACGGCCGCGGAGCAGTCGCCGGGCGTTGCCGGAAGTCCGGCGCCGGACGTCGAGACGGCTGTGGCGATGCTCACGCGCAGGCCTGGCGCGTCGATCGACCTGTCGCACGTCGACCTGCGCGGCGCCGACCTGGGAAAGCTGCAACTGGCGGGAGCGGTGTTCCGCCGGGCCAACCTCGCCGGTGCACGGCTGCTCGGAACCCGTCTGGACGAGGGCGTCCTCGACGCCGCGGACCTCCGCGACGCGGACCTGCGGGGAGCCTCCCTGCGCAAGGCCTCGCTGCGGGTCGCCTGTCTCGAAGGCGCCGACCTCCGCGCCGCCGACCTCACGGACGCGGACCTGCGCGGCGCCGACATGCGGGCCGTCAACCTGGACAAGGCGGTCCTGACCGGGGCCCGCGTCAACCGCGGGACGCTGTGGCCCCCGGACTTCACCCCCGCTCGTGTCTCTGCGTCGCTGTTCAGTGACTGAGATGCCTCACATACGGGAACAACACGCCGACACCCGACCCTTGAACGGTTCGTAGCCCAACGAACGTTCGAGGGAGCTTTTCGTGAGCCTGTTGTTCTCCCCGCTGACCCTGCGCTCGGTCACGTTGCCCAACCGCATCGCGGTCAGCCCGATGTGCCAGTACTCGGTGACGAAGGAGGACGGCGTGCCGACCGAGTGGCACCTCGTCCACCTGGGCTCCCGCGCCGTCGGAGGCGCCGGCCTCGTTATGGCCGAGGCGACGGCGGTCGAGCCGCGCGGCCGGATCTCGCCGCAGGACACCGGCATCTGGAACGACGAGCAGGTCGAGGCCTGGAAGCCGATCACGAGGTTCATCAAGGAGCACGGTTCGGTGCCCGCGATCCAGCTCGCGCACGCCGGGCGCAAGGCGATCGGTGACTGGGTGCCGGTGGCGCCCACGACCGAGCCGTTCCCCGGCGGCAACCAGCCGGAGAAGCTGACGAACACCACGCAGGTCGTGAAGGCGTTCGTCGACGGCGCGCTGCGGGCGATCGAGGCCGGGTTCGAGGTCCTGGAGGTCCACGCGGCCCACGGCTACCTGCTGCACGAGTTCTACTCGCCGCTCACGAACGAGGGCAGCATCGAGGAGCGCATCGCCCTGCCCGTCGAGGTCACCGCCGCCGTGAGGGCGGCGGTCGGCCCGGAGGTGCCCGTGATCGTGAGGATCAGCGGCACCGACTGGGTCGACAACGGCTGGACTGCCGACGACAGCGTTGTGCTGGCACAGGCGCTCAAGGCCGCGGGTGCGGACCTGATCGACGTGTCCAGCGGTGGCAACACCGCGCAGGCGGAAATCCCGATCGGGCCCGGCTACCAGGTGCCGCTGGCCGAAGCCGTACGACGCAAGGCAGACGTGCCCACGGGTGCGGTCGGCCTGATCACCGAGGCGACCCAGGCCGAACAGATCTTGACTGACGGTTCCGCCGACCTGGTCCTGCTCGCGCGCGAACTGCTCCGCGACCCGTACTGGCCACTGCACGCGGCACAGCAGCTGGGTGTGGAGATCCACGCGCCGAAGCAGTACGCCAGGGCGTTCTGAAAGAGCCCTCAGAGTTCAAGGGCTGGGCGCCGGTGAACCGGACGCCCAACCCTTGAACTCCGAAGGCTGAATTCAGCGACGGTAATCGTCGTAGTCGTCGTACGGGTCGTCGTGTGGCTCATCGCCACCACTACTCCCGTTCGCCGACCTTTCATCAGTCGACAGCTCGCGCTGCAACGCAGCGAAGTCGGTCTCATGAGAGCTGTATTTGAGCTCCCTGGCGACCTTCGTCTGCTTGGCCTTAGCTCGGCCGCGCCCCATGGCTCGACCCCCTCGCACAGGGACGGGGGCGGCCGGGGGAACGGCGGCCCCACTCGTCTCGACAACTGATTCCTGGTAACTACCGTACCGTGCCGATGGGGTTCCTCGCGACGCGGTAGGCGTGACACGTACCGCCAAATCTCGCGGCCCCCCTCGCGTGGAAGGATGCACACGTGCCAAGACCGTTCGTCGCCTACCTACGGGTGTACGAACCGTTATCGGTGTTGGACGCAAAGCTAGCTTCCAAGGTCGAAAAAGCCCTGGAAGCGGGCCCTGTCCCCCGGTCGGAGGTAGGAGACCGGGAAAGAGAGCTGTGGTTGCGATCACAGTTGGGACAAAAGCTCCTCCCGGGCGAGTCGTCCGACGTGATGACGATCAGTCCGGCCGAGGTTCCGACCTCTGAAGCCGCCCGTGTCGGTCCCGGGCCGCTCGTCTGCCCGCTCGACCTCAGGGCCCGCTCCGCCGCCGCCCTCGTGGGCTTCCTGGCCTCCGCGCCGCGGATCCTGCAGGACGAGGCCCTCAGCCTCTCGTCGGAAACGGTCCGGTCGCGCGCGTCCGCCGTGATGGCCGAACTCTCCGCGGGTGCGGTCCACGTGATCTCCACGACCTGGACGATTCCGCTGCCGTGGTTCGCCCTCGTCGACCCCGCCCAGCGCCGCGTGGTGCTGGCCAGCGCCCAGGACGACCCGGAGCGCCAGGTGTCGTGGCGCGTGGCCATGGCCGACGCCCGGCGGCGGATCGCGCGGGCCCTCAAGGTCGTGAAGCGTTCGCTGGGCGACGAAGGGCCGGCCAAGGTCCTCGCCGACACGGGCCGCTGGCTCGAGCACTTCCACCCGCACTCGGCCGTGGAGCTCGACTACGGCGGCCTGGTGCAGCTGCTGGAGGACAAGGACCTCCTGGAAGACACCTCGGCGGCCGACGTCAACGCCATCATCGACGCCCTCGAAGCGGACGACGCCGAAGAGGTTGCGCTGCGCTACGAGACGCTGCGCGAGTTCTGGGGTGAACTGGCCCGCAGGGAACGCCACGGCTGAAGCAGGATCCGCGCGGCCACGGCGGCCACCGCTGCCAGCACCATCGCCGCGGGCCACGCCACGTGCACCGCGACGAAGCTCGCGACGAACGGGGTCAGCGCCGCGCTCAGGTAGTTCGCCGAGTTCTGCATGGCGATGGCGGTGGCGCTGCGGCCCTCCGGCGCGAGCTCGCCGGCCTCGGTGACCGCCAGCCCGTTCCAGCACAGCGCGAAGAGGCTGGTCGGGACGAGGACGCCGATCAGCAGCGGCAGTGGCGCCTGGTCCAGTGCCGCGACCAGTACGAATCCGCCTGCGGTGAGCACAGAAACGATCTTCAGGGGCCCGACCCGGCTGCGGGCGCGGTCCGACCACACGCCGACCGCCAGTCGTCCGGCCCCGCCGAGCAGCTGCGCCACGGCGAAGACGGCCGCTGCCGCCGTCACGCTCATGCCGCGGTGTCCGTGCAGGAGAGGCACCAGCAGGGCCGTGGTGGTGAACTGGGGCACCACCAGCAGCCCGCTGGCGAGAGACAGCCGCAGCAACCGGGGGTCCTTGAGCACCAGCCCGTGGTCCGTGCCGGCCCGGATCGCGCCGGGCGGTTCCCGGACCAGCAGGGCCACCGCCAGTGCCACGAACGCCGTCACGCCGGCGAGCGCGACGAACGCCGTGGGGATCCCGGCCGAGATCGCGATCCCGGGCAGGACGGCCGCGGTGAGCGCGGCGCCGAGCGGGGTCGCCGTCTGCCGGACGCCCATGGCGAGGCCGCGCGACTCCCGGCTGAACCACGACATCACCGCACGGCCGCTGGCCGCGTTGACGCTGGCCCCGAACAGTCCGGTGCCGAGCAACGCGAGACCGGCGATCCAGGCGTTGCCCAACGCCACGGCGAGAAGGCAGCATGCGGCGCCCACGCCGCCGATGGTCATCACGAGCCGTTCGCCGCGTCGGTCCGCGACGACTCCCCACGGCACGAGAGCGATCATCGTGCCGAGGTTGACCGCACCGAGAAGCAGCCCGACCTGGGGCAACGTGAGGGAGAAGTGCTGCTGGAGCTGCGGGCTGATCGCGGGCAGGCCGAGGAAGACGGCCGCGTTCGTGCCCTGCGCCAACGCCCCGACGGACAGCACGACCCAGCGATACCCCATGGGGGCACGCTAGGTCGGCTGCTCAGGAAGTGGAAAGCTCGTCTTATCTCTTGGGACGGTGGTGCCCGCGCTCGGCGGCCAGCAGCTCGTCCACCGAAGCACTCCCGCGCTGGTAGCGCGCGGCGATCTCGGCGTTGAGCCGGTCCACGACCACCTGTACCTCGCGCCGCCGCACCGACACGGACGCCTCTTCCGAGATGAGCGTCTCCAACACGTCGCCGAGGCGATCGTCGGTCAACGAGCTCACGTCGGACAGGTCCACGTCGGAGATGAGCGCTTCGACGTGCCGGTGGTGCGCATCAGCACGTGACGGCTCATGGGTCTGGTACCGGCCGAGACCGGTCGCGGGTCCCACGGCGTTCGTGGAGAGGATGGTGGCCAGCTGGTCGACCACAGCTGAGCCGCCCGAGCTGCGGCGCTCTTGTTCCGCACGCACGATGTCGATCCGCGCGTGCAACAACCGCCGCAGGTAGGACAGATCTGTCTCTTCCTGCGCAGCTTCGTCGCGGAGTTCGCGCACCTCGACGAGCGGGCGCTGCTCGACGCCCTCCGTGTAGTCGGGGGCGAGCACCCTGTCGATTCGGCGGCGCCCGCCAGGACGCACCTCGATCACGTGTCCATCCTGCGGTAGATCCTCCCTACCCGCCAACACATCCCATGCACCAAACTTGTCTCAAATGTGCACGCCCAGCAGTTTTCTCGCCTCGTCCGGGGTCAAAGCGGGCCGCTGGGCGATCTTGGAGAGACCTGCGGCACGTGCCACGAGCTGTGCGTTGTCCCGCACCGGCACCCCCCGCGAGTAGCTGATCGTGTCTTCCATACCCACTCGGAGGTGCCCACCCGCACCCAAAGCGGTGAACATCACGGGAAGGGTCGTCCGGCCGATGCCGGTGGCGGAGAACGTTGCCCCGTCCGGCAGAGCGTTCACTGCGGCGACCAGCGTCGCGGCGTCACCGGGCATCCCGCCGGGCACGCCCATCACGAAGTCGACGTGCACGTGACCGCCCGCGGGCAGACCGTGCTGGTCCAGCAGGCGCTTCAGCGACGCGAGCTGCCCGATGTCGAAGATCTCGTACTCCGGGACGATCGAGCGCTCCTGCATGCCCTTGTGGAGGGAGACGATGAACTCCCAGCGGTTCATGAACACGTCGTCACCGAAGTTGACCGTGCCCATCGTGCAGGACGCCGAGTCTGGCATCGCCTCGAGCACGCGCAGCCGGTCCGACTCCGGGTCGTGCACCGACCCGCCCGTCGAGAGCTGCACGACGAGGCTCGTCTCGGAGCGCAACGCCTCAACGGTGGCCTTCAACCGGCCGAGGTCCAGCGACGGCTTCGCGTCCTCGCCACGGATGTGGACGTGGATCATCGCCGCGCCGACCTGCTCGCAGCTCTGCGCCGTCTTGACCAGCTCTTCCAGGGTCACCGGAAGCTGCGGGACGTCGGCTTTCGCGTGCTCCGCTCCGGTGGGAGCGACAGTGATCAACGTGCCCAGTGACATGTACCGGGACTTTAGGGGCTCATCCCCTCAAGTTGCGAACAGCTTCCCGGCCCAGACCGGGCGTGTCAGCAGGCACCGAGTCGGGGTCGATCCGTGCCGGAACCTCCCGTTCGGGAGCGCCCGCGATGAGTTCGGCCTCGATCGGTACGGATCGCTTGACCAGCGCCAACGCGACGGCGCCGAGTTCGTGGTGCTGGGCCACGGTGCCCACCCGGCCGACCACGCGCCCGTCCAGCGTCACCGGGTCACCGGTCTCCGGCTGGGCGTCGGCAGAACCATCCAGGTGGAGTAGGAGCATCCGCCTGGGCGGGCGTCCCACGTTGTGGACCTTCGCGACCGTCTCCTGGCCCCGGTAGCAGCCCTTGTTCAGGTGCACGGCCGGGTCGATCAGGCCGACCTCGTGCGGGATCGTGCGCTCGTCGGTGTCGATGCCCTGCCGTGCGCGCAGCGACTCGACCCGCAGCGCCTCGAACGCGTAGCTGCCCGCCGGACGTGCGCCCGCGTCGGTGATCCGCTGCCACCAGTCACCGAGCTCGGCGCGCGGGACCAGCAGGTCGACCGCGTCCCGGCCCGGCCACGACGCCCTGCGCACGAAGCCCTCGCCGAGCGCGTCGACGTTCGCCGGCATCGGGATGCCGAGCTTCTCCAGCAGCGCGGGCGTGTCCGGCCCGGTGATCGTCAGCAGCGCGAACTCCGCCGTGGCGTCGCGCGGCTCCACCTTGGACCAGAAGACCATCTTCTTCAGGTACGCGAGCAGGTCGTCGACCTTCTCGACGTCGAGGAACACCGTGCCGCCGACGTTCGCGACGACCATGTGGTGCTCCAGGCGGCCCTGGGCGTCGAGGATCAGCGCCTCGGTCGCCACGCCCTCACCGAGCTGCTCGAAGTGCTGGCTCGTGAGCTGGTGCAGCCACTTGAGCCTGTCCTCGCCGGGGATCGCGATGACACCGCGGTTCGAGCGGTCGACCACGACCACCGAACGGGCGGCGGAGCGCTGTTCGGCGAACGGGTCGCCGTAGTGCCAGGCGACGCCGGCATCCGTGGAATCGTCGGGCGGCGGGACGGCTCCTGGGAGGGTCACTCGATCTCCTGCTCCTGCTTCAAACAGTCGCGGCACGTGCCGGACAGCGCGAGATGGCTTGCATCAAGTTCGAACCCGTCGCGCTCCCGCAATGTTCCGACCAACGGGTCGAGAAGCTCACACGGGATTTCCTGGATCGAACCGCACACGTGGCACACGAGGTGCACGTGCTGGTGATCTTCGACCGAGTAGCTCGGCGCACCGTGGCCAAGGTGCGTGTGCCGAACCAGTCCGAGCCGGTCGAGGAGATCGAGCGTGCGGTAGATGGTGGTGATGTTGACCGTCGGCGCCGTCTCCTGGACGCGCTGACAGATCTGCTCGGGTGTCGCGTGTTCCAGCGACCTGACCGCGTCCAGCACGAGCTGACGCTGCGGCGTCATCCTCATACCGCGGTCGTGCAGCGTTTTGCGCAGGCCTCTTGCGGTCTCCACGTCAACCATGTTAGTTGCCGCTAGTAGGCTCGGCGCATGCGCGTGCTGGCACTGCTCGACGGAACCCTCGCTGACCCCGACTCGCCGCAGATCCGAGTCGAGGACCTCGGACTCATCCGCGGCGACGGTGTGTTCGAAACGATCCTCGTGGTCGGCGGGAAGCCCCGCGAACTCACGCCCCACCTCGACCGGCTCGACCGGTCCGCGGCCATGCTCGACATGCAGCCCCCTCCGCGTGCGGAGTTCGAGCGCGCGGTCGAGCTCGTCATCGGCAACTGGACGGGCGGCGAGGAGTTCGCGCTCAAGCTCGTCTACACCCGCGGCGTCGAGGGCGGCGACGGCACGCCCACCGGGTTCGCGCTCGGCATGGAGATCGGCGCGAAGGTGCTCAAGCAGCGCGTCGAGGGCCTGTCCGCGGTGACCCTGGACCGGGGCATCGACGCGGACCTGGCCGACCGCGCGCCGTGGCTGCTGCTGGGCGCGAAGTCGCTGTCGTACGCGGTCAACATGGCCGCGCTGCGCGAGGCCGAGCGCCGCGGTGCCGCCGAGGTCGTCTTCACGACGTCCGGCGGTTCGGTGCTCGAGGGCCCGACCTCGACGCTGATCCTGGTGCGCGGCAAGACCCTGGTCACGCCGCCGTCGAAGCTCGGCATCCTGCCCGGCACCACGCAGTACGCGTTGTTCCGCGCCGCCGAGCGCGCCGGCTGGACCGTGCTCGTGGAGCCGATCCAGACCGGCGAGCTCTACGACGCCGAGGGCGTCTTCCTCGCGTCCAGCGTCCGCAAGATCACGCGGGTGACCGTGCTGGACGGCAAGCAGCTGCCCGACTCGTCGGCCCTGCTCACCGAGCTGCAGGACCTGTACGAGTCGGAGTACTGATCCTCTAGCGGAGTCCGGCGTCGACCGCGGCCATCAACGGGCCGCGGTCACCCGACATCTCCCAGAACATCGCGCCGAGCAAGTTCTTCGACTTCAGCCACGCGGTCTTCTTCTGGATCGACCACACGTCGTCGAAGGTCCACCACTGGTTGCCGGTGTAGCAGGACGTCGCCACGGAGACCTCGTCGTGGAAGACGGTGCAGTTCGGCACGGACGCGACGAGGTTGGCGTACCCGCGCGTGCCCGACTCCTCCGGGAACTGCCCCGGTGCCGCGCCTCCCGCGGTCTGCCACTCGCCGTTCTTGCCGCCGTTGACCACGTTCTGCCAGCCACGGCCGTAGAACGCGAGACCGAGCGTGATCTTGCGTGACGGCACACCCGCGTCGAGGTAGGCCTGGACGGTGCTCTCGACGCTGAACTTGGTCGTGTACGGGTCGTCCGGGTCCGGGTAGAGGTTGCCCTGGTGGCCGGTCCGGTTGGGCTCCCACGAGTTGTCGCTGCCGGAGCCGTGGAAGTCGTAGCCCTGGACGTTGAAGATGTCCATCGACTGCGCGACCCGCCCGAGCTCCCAGCCCGCCTCGATCTTGGCGGGGTCGGCCGGGGTGAACGCGGTGAGCTGGTAGCGCTTGCCCGTGGTGGTGCTGTACGCGTCCATCTGCCGGCGGAACTCCTCGATCAACAGCGTGTTGTTGACCTTGTCCTGCGGGCCGAAGTGGTTGCCCGCGTGGCCTTCCGCGCCCGGCCACTCCCAGTCGAGGTCGAAGCCGTCGAAGATGTTCGCCGCGGAGCCGGGGCCGCCGGCGCCGTTGTAGACGGGCAGGTTGCCCTTGAGGTAGACGTCGATGCACGACGCCACGAACTTCTTGCGCGCCGCGTCCGTGGCCGCCACGTCCGAGAAGTACTTGGAGTACGTCCAACCGCCTAGCGAGATCAGCACCTTGAGGTTCGGGTGCTTCGCCTTGAGCTTCTTGAGCTGGTTGTAGTTGCCGCGCAACGGTTCCCAGCCGCTGTCCGCGACGCCGTCCACGGACTGCGCCGCGCTCATCGGCCTGCTGTAGTCGGCTTCCGCGTCGCCCGCGCCGTCACCCTGGTTCGGGTCCTGCGGGTTCGGGCTCGTGCCCTTCGTGACGCCGTGCAGGCACGTCAGGTTGACCGGGTCGATGTTGCCGAACGCGTAGTTGACGTGAGTCATCTTCGCGGCGTCCATGTCCTTCACGAAGTACTGGCGTCCGTAGATGCCCCACTGCACGAAGTACCCGACACGGGCGTAGCCGCCGACGATGTCACCAGTGCGCTCGTTCAGCGCGTTGCTCGCGGCGGACACGTTGTCGTAGAGGTCCCGTGCTTTGACGGTGAAGGTGTAGTTCGTGGACGGCGACAGGCCGGTGAGGACCGCTGTGGTGCCGGCGACCGTCGTCTTCACGGTCGTGCCCACGTAGACGTCGTAGTTCGCGACCCCGCTGTTGTCCGTGGAGGCGTTCCACGCCAGCGTGACGCTGCCCGCGTCCTTCGCCGTCGAACGCAGGTTGCCCGGCGCGGTCGGAGGCGTGGTGTCGTTGGCCGGGTTGTTGGTGGTGACGCTCAGCGCGGTGCTCGGGGCGCTTTGAGTTCCCTTGGTGTCCTTGGCCCGCACCGTGAACGAGTACGCGATGTTCGGGCTCAGGCCGCTGATGATCGCCGACGTCGTGGTGGAGCTGCCGGCGAGGCTGGAGCCGTTGTAGACGTCGTAGCCGGCGATCGGCAGCGAGCCCGGCGTGGAGGCGTTCCACTGCAGGCTCACCGTGCGCGTGGTCTTCGTCGGTGAGGCGAGACCCGTTGGCGTGCTTGGCGGAGTGTCCGCGCTGCCGTCGCAGTTGGCGTTGTTGATCCGGCACGTCACCGGGTCGGCGTTCTGGCTGATCGAGAACGCCGGGCTGTACGGCTCAGTGGTTCCGCCGGCGTTGATGGTCTTGTTGTAGTGCGCAGGGGTGATGGTGACCTGGTTGCCGTTCTGGGAGACCGTGCCGTTCTGGCCGTTGCCCACTGTCACACCGTTCGGCAGCGTGAAGGAGATCGACCAGTCGGAGACGGCCGCGGCGGAGTGGTTGCGGACGACGAACTTCGCCGCGCCCCCGGCCACCGAGTACTCGGCGGTCAGCCCGGTCGGCGCCGGCGGTGCGGTGCCGCTGCCGTCGCACGCCATGTTGTTGATCGTGCAGGCGGTCGGGTCGGCCGCGGCGCTCAGCGTGAACGCCGGGCTGTAGGGCTCGGTGTCGCGCCCCGGCGGGAGGTTGTTGATGTAGAAGGCCGGAGTGAGCGTCACTCGCGTGCCGTTCTGGGTGATCGTTGCGTTCTGCGGGGCGCTGGCCGTGACACCGGCCGGCAGGTCGAACTTGACCGACCACCCGTTGAGCGCGGTCGTGCTCGCGTTGGCGACGACGAACTTGGCACTCGTGCCGGTGCGGGAGAAGGTCGCGGTGATGCCCGTGGCGGCCTGTGCAGGGACCGCCAGGACTATCACCGCGAGGAGAACTGCCAGCAGAGCAGGGATCCGGCGCATGCGGAACTCCAGTTTGGTAGAGATTCCGCGGCGGCTGCCAGTCACGGTATTTGGTCTGGACCACTCCGTCAACGGCGTCCGCGCTCAGTCGACCGGCCGGAACCTGACCTCCGTGCCAGGCCGCGCCTGCCCGAGGAAACGCAGGTGATCGTTGTCCACCACACCGATCACGGGGTAACCGCCCGTCGTCGGATGGTCGTTCAGGAACACCACGGGCTGCCCGTCCGGCGGTACCTGCACCGCGCCGGTGATCATCCCCTCGCTGGGAATCTCCCCGTCACGACGATTCAGTTTCGTCCCGTCGAGCCGCGCGCCCACACGGTTGCTGCGATCCGACACCGTCCAGGATCCCTGGCGCAGCTGGGTTTCCGCGTCGTCGAACCAGTCGTCCCGCGGCCCGAGCCGAATCGGGATGACCAACGTTTGCAGCGCGTGGTGCGGAGGCACCACATCGGCACCTTCGGGCAGGTTCGGTGTCCCAAGATGCAGGACGTCGTTGTCCCGCAACGGGTCTGGACCGATTCCGGAGAGCAGGTCGGTCGAGCGGCTGCCGAGTTCCTCGTCGACCTCGATGCCGCCGGACAGCGCCAGGTAGGTGCGCAGGCCGGTCTGCGGCGTGCCGATCTCCAGGACCTCGTCCTGCTTCAGGTGGATCGGGTGGTGCGAGTCGGCGAGCCTGCCGTTCACGCGAACCTCGGTGGGCGGCCCGGTGACGGCGACCGTGCAGCTCGTGTTGGCTTTGAGTGTCAGACCGCCGAGCAGGAGTTCCAGTCCGGCCGCGTTCTCGGGGTTGCCGACGAGGCGGTTGGCGAGCTTGAGCGAGACCTGGTCCAGCGCGCCTGACGGAGGCACGCCCAGGTGCGCGTTGCCGGGCCGGCCGAGGTCCTCGACCAATGCCTGCGGACCGGTCCTGATGATCGTGACGCTGCGGTTCGCTTGGTTCGTGTGGTTCACGCGACCACGAACCTGACCTGGTCGCCCGGCTGCAGCAGCGCGGGGGTCTCGGCCTTCGGGTCGAACAGCGTCGTCTCGGTGCGGCCGATCAGTCGCCAGCCGCCCGGTGTCGGCCTGGGGTAGGCGGCGGTGAACTCGCCCGCTATGCCGACCGAGCCCTGCGGGACCTTGGTGCGCGGGGAGTCGAGCCTTGGCTGCCGGAGTGCTTGCGGGAGGCCCGTGAGGTAGCCGAAGCCCGGTGCGAAGCCGCAGAACGCGACCTCGTAGGTGGCGGTGGTGTGGAGTTCGACCACTTCGTCCGGGGTGACGCCGGCTGTTTCGGCGACTAGGGCCAGGTCCGGGCCGTCGTAGATGACCGGGATGGTGATCTCGCGTGAGTGCTTGGCGGGGGTCTTGGTCAGGTCGATGGTCTTCAGCGCGTCCCTGACCTGGGGCAACGCGCCCTTGACCAGGACTGTTCGCGCGGCCGGGACCAGCTCCTCGATGCCGTCGAGGTGTTCGAGGGCGGCGCGGACGGCCGCGACCTCGCTCAGTGAGTCGACCTCGACGAGGAGCGCGTCCGTTCCGCAGCGCCGCAGAAGCATGAGCCCATGTTACGGGGAATCGTGGGATTGTTGAACAATCCGACACGCGAATCGTTCAACAATCCAGCGATCCAACGAGCCGAGCTAGCCGACGACGCGCTTCAGGTGCGCCGACGCGTGCGGCTGCATCTCCTGGCCCATCATGGCGCGCTCCTCGACGTACGCGAGGTCGCCGTTCACCACGCCGTACAGGCGCTGCGAGGCCTTGACGTCCTTGGCCGTGGCGGAACGGATGACCGCGTCCGTCTCGAACTCCCAGGAAGTCTGCGTGCGCACCTTGCCGTAGTACAGCTCGACGATGCCCGTGTTGTGCGTCAGCAGGAACTCGATCGTGTCGTCTTCCTGCGGGCGCCAGAAGCCCTGTTCTCTCGCCGCCGGGCGGATGACCTCGCCGGCCTCGTTCAACAGCCACGACCTCGCCTCGTACACGAGGAACGGCCGGCCGTCGTGGGCGAACGTGATCTGCTGGCCGAAGCGGAACGGGCCGTCGATCGTCGGGTAGACGATCTCGCCCTCGCCTCGCCACACGCCCACCAGCGGAAGGACGCCCAGGAGGGCGTCGTGCAGGTTCGCGCCTTCTCGCAGGTTCGCCGTGTCGCCCGGGACGGGCATGTCGTCGAACTGGGGGAGGTTGCGCGCCCTCGTCGCGGCTGCCCGTTCCTCGGCCAGGCGGATGGCCTCGTCGCCGCTGCTCATCGCTGGTCGGAGTAGAGGCGGTAGACGACGTAGCCGGCGAACCACATTACGGCGATCGTCACTAGCACTAGGAGTCCGGTGAAGATGTGTTCCACGGTGTAGAGGATATCTCGCTGGTGGTGACGTGCTGGGTTGTGGTGGTGGAGGACACCGGCGGTTGTGATGCGACCGGGCGGGTGGTCGCCTTGCGGGCGGCGAGCTTGGGTTGCGTGCTTCCCCTGGGGCTCTGCCCCAGACCCCGGCAATCTGATCAGGGGGTCCACGCCACGAGTGGGTAGATGGCACGCCTGTTGCGTTGGGCGGCTGCCTGTTGCGTAGCTGGGTGGCGTCGGTGGTGTGTCCCATCACGTGCAGCACGAGCTGTGGCGCGACTCGTGATGGGACACACCACCCCTCGGTCTTGGCTCAAAGCGAAAAGCCAAGCCTCGGCTTCGCCGTCGGAACGGCTCGCCTTCGGCTTCGCCCGAGGCGCGGACGCGGAAGGCCCCGGCGGTGTTGCACCGCCGGGGCCCCCGGTCATACCTGCCAGGTCTTGCGACCTGCGGTCTCTAGGCGACCGCGATCTCCACCGCGTGCACGCCGGGGCCCGAGGCCGACACGTCGGCCTGGCCGTTGCCGGTGCGGTGCAGGGCGCGGACGGTCCAGCTGCCCGGTGCCGCGAAGAAGCGGAAGTCGCCCTCCGGGGAGGTGACGACCTCGGCGGTGAACTCGCCGGTCGAGTCGAGCAGGCGGACGAAGGCGCCGCCTACCGGGGTGCCGTCGGAGACGACCTTGCCCTCGAGCACGGTTTCGGTGGTGCCCGCGTCGATCGTGCCGCCCTGAGCGGGGGCGCCGCAGCCGTTGGACATGGTGATCAGGCCTCCTTGCCGGAACCGAGTTCGATCGGCACGCCGATGAGCGAGCCGTACTCCGTCCAAGAACCGTCGTAGTTCTTGACGTCTTCGTGGCCGAGCAGCTCGCGCAGGGCGAACCAGGTGTGCGAGGAGCGCTCGCCGATGCGGCAGTACGCGATGGTCTTGCGGCTGCCGTCGAAGCCCGCCTCGGCGTAGAGCTCGCGGAGCTCGTCGTCGGACTTGAAGGTGCCGTCCTCGTTGGCCGCCTTGGACCACGGGACGTTCACCGCGGACGGGATGTGGCCGCCGCGCTGGGCCTGCTCCTGCGGGAGGTGGGCCGGGGCGAGGAGCTTGCCGGAGAACTCGTCGGGGGAGCGCACGTCGACGAGGTTCTTGTTGCCGATCGAGTCGACGACCTCGTCGCGGAAGGCGCGGATCGAGAGGTCCTGCTCCTGGGCCTTGTAGGAGGTGGCGTCACGGACGACCTCCTCCTTGTCCAGGGGGCGGCCGTCGAGTTCCCACTTCTTGCGGCCGCCGTCGAGGAGCTTGACGTTGGTGTGGCCGTAGAGCTTGAAGTACCAGTACGCGTAGGCCGCGAACCAGTTGTTGTTGCCGCCGTAGAGGACGACCGTGTCGTCGTTGGAGATGCCCTTGGCCGAGAGCAGCTTCTCGAAGCCCTCGCGGTCGACGAAGTCGCGGCGGACCGGGTCCTGGAGGTCGTTCTTCCAGTCGATCTTCACGGCTCCGGGGATGTGGCCGCCGTCGTACGCGGTGGTGTCCTCGTCGACCTCCGCGAACACGACGCCGGGCGCCTGGAGGTTCTCTTCGGACCAGGCGGCCGAGACCAGCACGTTCTCACGGCTCATGGGAAGTTGCTCCTGTAGTAGTGCGTGTCGTCATTGCGGTCGAGCGAAGGCTGGTACGTACCTGCGCAGCACCAGGTACATCTCGCACCCGAGGCACAGGCCCAGCGCCGCGTTGAGCAGTGCTGCGACCAGGGCCATGCCGGTTGCCACCATGCCGAGCGTGGTGAGGCCGGTGGCGTAGCCGAGGGTGCCGATCAGTGCGAAGACGAAGCCGACTCCCTGGGCGAACCGCAGCGGGGCGGCTTCCTCGCGTTCGGAGGTCGGGGTCAGGCGCGGCTGGATCGCGTAGCGGTAGACGTGACCCCACGGGTTCAGCTTCAGCGAGATGAACGCGCACATCGCGAAGAGCACCGTCTGGGCGGCGAGGAGACGCCACCAGCCGGTGAGCAACACGATCGCGAGGATGGCGGTGGTCATCCAGGCGGAGAAGCGCGGTCCGCGCGGGTCTACAGGGGAGTCCTTGGGCACGACGACCTCCGGGCATGCGGACGGGGGAGTTCAGTCCGGCAGAGGTAGCTGAAGGGCGTCAAGCGGCCCGGTTCAGCTCGTCGTGCGACACAGGCTGCTGCGCGTGCGGCACAGGTCAACCGCGCGTCGCTTCGTGAGCAGCAAGGTCATGCCAGCGAGGGTAGCCCTCAATCCCTCGGTGCGGGAGGTATGTCCATCTAGTGGAACAACGCAGGTTCACCCGACCGGATTAGGGCAAGTGCGGCCGCAGCGCCGCCAGTAACGCGTCCCGTTTCGGCACTCCGCCGACTCGCAACACCTCTGTGCCGTCCGACGTCAGGGCAATTGTCGTGGGGGTGCGCATGACGCCGAGCTTCGTGGTGACGTCCGGGAGGTTCGTGACGTCGAGCTCGGCGTGGGTGAGGCCGTCCGTGCGGTCGGCGAGGTCGCGCAGGATCACCTTCGCGTGCCGGCACGGCGCGCAGAACGTGGTGGAGAGCTGGACCAGCGTCACCCCCGGCGCGAGCAGGTCGCGCACGGGGGCGGGCAGGTCGATCGTGTCCTTCGAACGGGAGATGCGGCCCTCGCGGACCTTGAGCAGCACACCGATCGCGCCGGCCACGGCCAGCGCGCCCAGCAGCGCCCACACACCTGTCATCGTTGGACCAGCGGTACGTCCGCGATCTCGCCGGACAGCTTGAACGCACCGCTCTCCACCTCGACGGCGGTGGGCGTGGCACTGAACGGCAGCGTGCCCGGGTCGATCTTGATCGCGAGCGCCTGGCGCAGCTGCGGGATGATCTGCTTCAGCGAGGCGTCGTCCAGCTCGATGTCGTCGATGTTGATCTGGATGGCACCGCTGACCAGCGCGATCTGGCCGTACGCGGTGAGAGTGATGACCTTGCCGGCGACGTTGGTCTGGCCGGAGAGCTTCACCGCGGCGGTCGTCTTGGGCGCCTTCGGGTCGGCCGGGGTCTGCGTGGCGACGCGGTTGTCCGGCTCGATCGAGAGCTTGTCGAACGGCGTCACCTGGTTCGCCAGCCGGTTCAGGTCCATCGCCTTGATCCGGACGCTGCCCTTGACGGTGTCGATGGTCGCCTTGGAGACGTTGCCCGCGAGCAGGTCCGCGAGCTCGACGCGGGTGTGCAGCAGGTCCGCCTCGACGTCGAGGTCGCGCAGGTCGACGCCTTGCTGCTCGTTGCGGATCGGCACGCCGTACGCGCGGATCTCGACGTGCTGGTAGTCGCCGCGCAACGCCTGCACGATGAACGGGAACCCGTTGATGCGCACCGCCGGGTCCTCGTTGAGCTGCAGCTTCTCCCGCATCCGCTGGGCGATCTGGTACTCGCCGGCCGCGGCCAGCGCGAAGTCGGCGGCGACGAGCAGCACGCCCAGCACGATGACCGTGATGACGAGGAACTTCCCGCGACGGGACTTCTTCTTTCGCGGCCGTGCGGGGGTCTGCGCAGTCATTCCTCGTCCTCGACGTTAACGGCGATCCATGCCGCCATCCGGTCTACCAGGTCTGGAGTCGCGGCCGATTCGGCGTGCCGCATGCCGGGTTCGATCCACAACTCGGCATGTCCGGAGGACGCGCGGTGCAGCGACCTGGCGTGGTCCACGGAGAAATAGTGGTCCAGGTCACCGTGCACGACCAGCAGTGGGGTCGGCGTGATGCGTCCGACCACCTCGAGCGGACTCTCCGGCGCTTGTACCCAGCCGCCGCCGAGCCGAACCCCGAGCGCCCGCGCCGCGAGCTTGCCGTGCGGCTGTTCCAGCAACCAGTGGACCCGGCGCATGGGAGCGGTCTCGCGCGACCACCACCGGGCGGGCCCGCTCACCGAGACGACGGCGTCCGGCCTGCTCTCCCCCAGCGCCGCGTGCCGCAGGACGATCGAGGCGCCCATCGAGAACCCGATGGTCGCGATCTTCGAGTACCCGAGTTCGCGTGCCTTGAGGACGCCCGCCTCGATGTCGTGGACCTCGTCGGCGCCGACCGTGCAGCGTCCTTCGGAGCGTCCGTGGCCGCGGAAGTCGAAAGCGACGACGCCGGCGTTCCTGGCCAGCCGGGCGAGCACGCGGGAGACGTACGGCCTGCGCACGTTGTTCGTGAACCCATGTCCCACAACGAAAGCGAGGTCGCTTTCACCCTTGTGGTGGACGCCGTGCAGACGCACTCCATCGTGTGACATGGATGTAACAGGCGTGACGCTTGTGGAAACAAGTGTGAGCACGGCTTCTTGACCTGGGACTTTCTCGGGGTGCACCGGTATTGTCTCCGTCATCCGCAGGCAACGGGGCCCGGTCACCGTACGCCGCTGGTCTGGTCATGGTGACCGTCCACGGCCGATTTGGAGGGCGCCGCGATGAGCATCGACGTGCTTCTGCTGACGACAGACCCGGACCCGGAGGCGGTACTTCCCGCACTGGCTCTGCTTCCCCACGCCGTGCGCCCCTTGCGCCCCGAGGTCTCCGCGCTCCTCGAGGCCGGTCCTCACGACATCGTGCTGATCGACGCCCGCACCGACCTGGTCGGCGCGCGTTCGCTGTGCCGTCTGCTGGACTCGTCCGGTGTGGACGTGCCCGTGGTGGCCGTCGTCACCGAGGGCGGTCTGGTCGCGGTCAACTCGGACTGGTCCGTCGACGAGATCCTGCTGCCGAACTCCGGCCCCGCCGAGGTCGACGCCCGCCTGCGCCTGGTCCGCTCCCGCCGCGGCACCACCGCGCCCGGTGGCGACGGCGCGATCCAGCTGGGCGACCTCGTGATCGACGAGGCCACCTACACCGCGCGCCTCAAGGGCCGCCCGCTCGACCTCACCTACAAGGAGTTCGAGCTGCTCAAGTACCTCGCGCAGCACGCAGGCCGGGTCTTCACCCGCGCTCAGCTGCTGCAGGAGGTCTGGGGCTACGACTTCTTCGGCGGCACCCGCACGGTCGACGTCCACGTGCGACGGTTGCGCGCCAAGCTCGGCCCCGAGCACGAGGCTCTCATCGGCACGGTCCGCAACGTGGGCTACAAGTTCGTCCGCCCGCCGCGTCCCGGATCGCCGCGCCGCCCGGCCGAGATGGCCGACGTGGAGATCGACGACTCCGCCCGCGTCCTGGATGAGCGTTTGATCGCGCGGTAGGTTCGCCTGTGTGGCGCAACTGAGCTGGTTCGAGGAGCTGACGGCCGACCAGGCCGCCGAGGTGACGGGTCTGCTGGAGGCGGCGAAGGGCACCGATGGCGTCGCCCCGGTCGGCGAGGCCGTGCGACTGCGGATGCGCCCCGGCGCGACAGGCAGCAGGCACCTCCTCGCGCACCTGGACGGCGAGCTCGCCGGGTACGCGCACGTCGACCTGATCGGTGACTCGGGTGGCAACAAGGTCGCCGAGTTCGCCGTGCACCCGAAGCACCGCCATCAGGGCGTGGGCGAGGCGCTGGTGAAGGCGCTCCCGCAGGAGTCGCTGCGGATCTGGGCGCACGGCGGCCACCCGGATGCCGAGAAGCTCGCGGCGAAGCTCGGCTTCCGCAAGGTGCGCGAGCTGCTGCGGATGCGGCTGCGCGTCGAGAACGACCTGCCGGAGCCCAAGCTCCCCGAGGGCATCACGATCCGGTCGTTCGTCCCGGGCAGGGACGAGGCCGCGGTCGTCTACGTGAACCACCGCGCGTTCGACTGGCACCCGGAGCAGGGCGCGATGTCCATCGAGGACGTTCGCGCCAAAGAAGAGGAACCCTGGTTCGACCCGGAGGGCTTCCTGCTCGCGTTCGACGCCGAGGGCCGGCTGGCGGGCTTCCACTGGACGAAGGTGCACACGCCCGAACTGGGCGAGGTCTACGTCGTGGGCGTCGACCCGGACCGCCAGGGCGGTGGCCTCGGCAAGGCGCTCACCCTCGCGGGCCTGCGTCACCTGCGCGAACAGCGCGTCAAGGAAGTCATGCTCTACGTCGAGTCGGACAACACGGCGGCGGTCCGCGTGTACACGAAGCTCGGCTTCACCCTTTGGGACGCCGACGTCCAGTACGCCCGGTAGTCAACGTACCGTCACAAAACGCATACGCGCTGGTCACGCCGTCACTCTTTTGGCCGTGTGACCCGTCACTTCCCGTTCGGTGTTCACCTCCCGTTCACCCTGACTAGGCGGTCTGTCCATTCTGGCTACCTACCTTCCGTATCAAGCGGCGGGTTCGTCGCGAACCGCTAAATGCTTCCGCAAGGTGGAGGACCCAGGTGAAGATCCAGCGGCACGGTGCCGTTCTCGGCCTCGTCGCGGCCAGCGCGCTGCTGCTCGGTGCGTGTGGCAGTGACAACAACGCGCCGACGGGTGGCACGAACACTTCGTCGAACGCTGCCTCCGTCCCGGTCGAGTGCGGTGGCAAGACCAAGCTCAACGCTGAGGGCTCCTCCGCGCAGAAGAACGCGGTCGACGCGTTCGTGCAGGCCTACCAGGCCGCCTGCCCCGGTGTGGACCTCGCGTACAACCCCTCGGGCTCCGGCGCGGGCGTGAAGAACTTCAACGCCGGCCAGGTCGACTTCGGTGGTTCGGACTCCGCGCTCAAGGAAGGCGCCGAGACCATGGACGCGGCCAAGCGCTGCAAGGAGAACCCGGCCTGGAACCTGCCGCTGGTCTTCGGCCCCGTCGCCGTCGGCTACAAGGTCTCCGGTGTGGACAGCCTCGTGCTGGACCCCAAGACCATCACCGCGATCTTCTCCGGTGCGGTCAAGAAGTGGAACGACCCGGCCATCAAGGCGCTGAACGGCTCCGCGACCCTGCCGGACAAGGACATCTCGGTCATCTACCGCTCGGACGAGTCGGGCACGACCGACAACTTCCAGAAGTACCTGAAGGTCGCCGGCGGCTGGACCAAGGGTGAGGGCAAGCAGTTCAAGGGTGGTGTCGGCGAGGGCAAGGAGAAGTCCGCCGGTGTCGGCCAGGCCGTCGGCTCCATCGACGGTGCGATCACCTACGTCGAGTGGTCCTTCGCCCAGGACAACAAGCTCTCGATCGCCAAGATCGACTCGGGTGCCGGTCCCGTCGAGCTGACCGCCGAGTCGGCCGGCAAGGCCATCGACGGCGCGAAGATCAAGGGCGAGGGCAACAACCTGGTCCTCGACCTCGACTCGATCTACGGCTCCAAGACCGCCGGTTCGTACCCGCTGCTGCTCGCGACCTACGAGATCGTGTGCTCGAAGGGTTACGACGCCGACACCGCCAAGGCCGTCAAGGCGTTCCTCACGGCTGCGGCCACCACCGGTCAGGCGCAGCTCGCCGACGCCGGCTACGTGCCGCTGCCCAAGGCGTTCCAGGACAAGCTCCTGACCGCCGTGAAGGCGATCGCCTGAGGTTGATGCGAAACTTCGGCTGACACACAGACGCGATGAATGATCCCGTCGTGGCCAAGCGCCCCGCCGGCTCCGGTGACACCGGGGCCGAGCGGGGCGTCGCGGCTGCTCCCACCGCCTCGGAGGCTCCGATTCCCCCGACACCGGAAGCTCCAGTTACGACCAAGGCACCTCACGTCCGGCCTGGTGACCGCATCTTCCGCGGCCTGGCGACGGGGTCCGGTGTCTTCATCGTCGTCCTCATCGGCGCGATCGGCCTGTTCCTCATCCTGCAGGCCATCCCGTCGCTCGGGCTGGACAACGTCAACTTCCTGACCAGCCGCGAGTGGAACACCACCGATCCCACGAACCTGCGGTTCGGCATCCTCGACCTGACACTCGTCACGGTCGTGGTCGCGCTGGTCGCCCTGCTGATCGCCATGCCGATCGCGCTGGGCATCGCGCTGTTCCTCACGCAGTACGCGCCGCGCAGGCTCGCCCGGCCGTTCGCCTACGTCATCGACCTGCTTGCGGCCGTGCCGTCGATCGTCTTCGGCCTCTGGGGCCTGTTCGTGCTCGGCCCCGTGCTGTTCCCGTTCTCCGAGTGGCTGATCGCGAACCTGGGCTGGATCCCGATCTTCGCCAAGGGCAACGTCAACGTGCAGCTCGGCGGCACCATCTTCACCGCCGGCATCGTCGTCGCGGTGATGATCCTGCCGATCATCACGGCCGTCAGCCGCGAGGTCTTCGAGCGCAC
This sequence comes from Lentzea californiensis, assembly GCF_024648825.1. Classification (GTDB taxonomy): domain Bacteria; phylum Actinomycetota; class Actinomycetes; order Mycobacteriales; family Pseudonocardiaceae; genus Lentzea; species Lentzea californiensis. The sequence goes on along the minus strand of NZ_JANBBE010000001.1, from coordinate 613,905 downwards.
GCCCACGATGCACGTCGAGGGCGCCATCGCGCTCGGCGCGACCAAGTGGGAGGTCGTCCGCACGACGGTCCTGCCGTTCGGCAAGGCCGGTTACGTCAGCGCGTCCATGCTCGGCCTCGGCCGAGCACTCGGTGAGACCATCGCCGTCGCGATCATCTTGAGCACCGCCACCAGCTCGTTCGGCTGGTCGCTGTTCGACGGTGGTTCGACGTTCGCCTCGAAGATCGCGCTGGCCGCGCCCGAGTTCAACGACGCGCGCTCGGCCGGTGCCTACATCGCCGCCGGTCTGGTGCTGTTCGTGCTGACCTTCGTCGTGAACGCCATCGCGCGCTCGATCGTCGCCGGCCACAAGGAGTACGAGTGAGCACGAATCTCGCGGATCCTCAGCGCCTCGCGACGCCGCCGACGTTCCAGTCGGTCAGCGTCAACCGCCGGATCAAGAACGGCATCGCCACCGCACTCGTGTGGGGTGCGTTCCTGGTCGCGATCATCCCACTGGTGTGGGTGCTCTACACGGTGGTCCAGCGCGGCTTCCCGGTCATCCTCGACGGTGACTGGTGGCAGAAGTCGATGTCGGGCCTCCTGGCCCGGCAGCAGGGTGGCGGCGCGTACCACGCGATCTACGGCACGCTGGTCCAAGGCCTCGTCTGCGCCGTGATCTCCGTGCCGATCGGCATCATGATCGCCATCTACCTCGTCGAGTACGGCGGCCGCTCGCGGCTGTCGAAGGCCACGACGTTCATGGTCGACATCCTCACCGGTGTCCCGTCGATCGTCGCGGCGCTGTTCGTCTACACCGTGTGGATCACGACGTTCGGTCTCGGCCGCAGCGCCCTGGCCGTGTCGCTCGCGCTGGTGCTGCTGATGGTGCCGGTCATCGTGCGCACGACCGAGGAGATGCTCAAGATCGTCCCGGACGAGCTGCGCGAGGCCTCGTACGCACTGGGCATCCCGAAGTGGAAGACGATCGTCAAGATCGTCATCCCGACGGCGCTGTCCGGCATCCTGACCGGCATCATGCTGGCGCTCGCCCGCGTCATGGGTGAGACCGCACCGGTGCTGGTGCTGGCGGCGTACGCCCCGTTCATCAACTACAACCTGTTCGACGGCCCCATGGCGTCGCTGCCGTTGATGATGGTGAACGAGCGCAACAACCCGACGGCGGCGGGCTTCGACCGCATCTGGGGCGCGGCGATCACGCTCGTCGTGCTGATCACCCTGTTCAACCTCCTGGCGACCGTGATCTCGCGGGCGCTGGCGCCGAAGACGAAGTGAGCGGGCGGACATGGCCAAGCGACTCGACATCAAGGACCTGAACCTCTTCTACGGCAAGTTCCACGCCGTGGAGAACGTCTCGCTCGCGGTGCCGCCGAAGAACGTCACCGCGTTCATCGGCCCCTCCGGCTGCGGCAAGTCGACCGTGCTGCGGTCGCTCAACCGCATGCACGAGGTCGCCCCCGGCGCCCGCGTCGAGGGCAAGGTGCTGCTCGACGGCGAGGACATCTACACGTCCACTGTGGACCCGGTCGAGGTGCGCCGCACCATCGGCATGGTGTTCCAGCGCCCGAACCCGTTCCCCACGATGTCCATCCGCGACAACGTGGTGGCCGGGCTGCGCCTCGCGGGTCTGAAGGACAAGAAGAAGCTCGACGAGGTGGCGGAGCGCTCGCTGCGCGGCGCCAACCTCTGGAACGAGGTCAAGGACCGGCTCGACAAGCCGGGCGGCGGCCTCTCCGGTGGTCAGCAGCAGCGTCTGTGCATCGCGCGTGCCATCGCGGTGCAGCCCGACGTGCTGCTCATGGACGAGCCCTGCTCGGCCCTGGACCCGATCTCCACGCTGGCGATCGAGGACCTGATCACGGAGCTGAAGAAGGAGTACACGATCGTCATCGTGACTCACAACATGCAGCAGGCGGCGCGCGTGTCCGACCAGACCGCGTTCTTCAACCTGCTGGGTGTCGGTCAGCCCGGACAGCTGATCGAGGTGGACGACACGGAGAAGATCTTCTCCAACCCCAGCCAGAAGGCGACCGAGGACTACATCTCCGGCCGGTTCGGCTAAATTCGCGGGTTGCACTATCTTGCTGGCGTGAGCCCGCAGAGCAAGAGCCGCAAGAAGAAGCAAGGCAAGGCGCCCGGCCGCAGGCCCGAGCAGCAGTCCCCGTACGGGGCGCTGCTCGAGTCGGCGGCCGCGGTGCGTTCCGAGTCCTGGTTGCTCGCGGACGCCTGGGCGAGCGAGCTCTACGCCACGCTCTGGCTCGCCGGGTCCGGCACCGCGCCGTTGATCGAGGCGCTGCAGGCGATGGACGACCCCGCGGCGCTCACCGCGTTGCGCGCGCTGGCCGGTGTGGGCTCCGAGGAGAACAGGGCCGCCTCGTTCGCCGCCGCGGAAACCGTTGCGGCACGCGGCATCGCCGAGCCGAACTGGTACGTCGCCGGCACCGTGCCCGACTTCCGCGACGCCTTCCTCGTCACGAACCTGCTGGGCGACGTCGAGGTCATCGCGATCACCCAGGAACGCGCCGGCGTCGGCGAGACCGTGCTGTTCATGCGTCAGCCGGTGCTCGGCGCCACCGCGATCGAGCTGTTCTCGACGCCGGACGAGGGCACCGTCGCGTTGCTGGAGGACATGATCGCCTCCACGCCCGAGGCGTTCCGCGACGAGATCACCCCCTTGAGCGCCACCGCCGTCTACGACCTGGTGTGGCCGGACATCGAGCAGTTCTGGGAGGACGGCCCGGACGAGGAGGCCGAGGAGGGCCTGATGGGCGAGGAGGACGTGCGGCACCCCGTGCAGCTCATCGCCCTCGCCGACGCCCGCGTGAGTGCGTTGGTGCCCAAGGAGTACGAGATCCCCGCCGTCAGTCCGGAAAGGACGGACGAGGTCGTCGAGGCGTTCCTGGCCTCGGAGCACGGGATCGCCGACGTCGAGGCCGCCCGGGCGTTCGCGCGGATCGTCGTTTCCGCAGCGGTGGAACAGAACCGGGATCCCGTCGTCTACGGTCCGGCGTCGCTGACCGCCGTGCTCATCCTCAACGTGGCCGCCAAGCTGCACGTGTCCGACGCGGACCTGGCGCTGCTGCCCGAGATCGTGCGCGCGTGGGCGTACTTCACCGTGGACGCACGGGACCTGCCGCGCGACGAGGCGCGGGCGGTGTGGGACGAAGAACTGCCCACCGTGCTCGCCGAGTTCTCCGAGGCCTACGCCGATCCGGAGCTGGTGGCAGAGCGCGATGGGCAGTTTCGCTGATTTCCGAAGGATCTAGAGGTTGTCGTCGCCACCGTAGCCGGGCATCCGGCCGGTGACGACGAAGACCGTGCGCTTGGCGACCGACACCGCGTGGTCGCCGAAGCGCTCGTAGAAGCGGCCGAGCAGCGTCACGTCGACCGCGGCGGGAACGCCGTGCTGCCACTCCTTGTCCATGATCACGGAGAACAGGTGGCGGTGGATGTCGTCCATCGCGTCGTCCTCGTCCTCGAGGCTGCGCGCACGGTCGACGTCCTTGTTGCGGATGATCGACGCCGCCTCGTTCGCGAGCTTGACCGCGATCCGGCCCATCTCGGTGAAGTACGGCTGCACGTCCTCCGGCAGCGCCGACGCCGGGTGCCGGCGGCGCGCGGCCTTGGCCACGTGCAGCGCCAGGTCGCCCATGCGCTCGACGCTCTCGGCGGCGTGGATCACCGCGAGAACGGTACGCAGGTCGGTCGCGACCGGTGCCTGCAGAGCGAGCAGCGCGTACGACTGCTCCTCGATGCTGGAGCGGACGTCGTCGACCTTCTGGTCGCCGCTGATGACCTGCTCCGCCAGGCCGAGATCGGCCTGCAGCAGGGCTGCGGTCGCGTTCTGCATCGCCTCGGCGACCATGCCGGTCATGTCGGCCAGTTGGTCGGCGAGCTGTTCGAGCTGGTCGTGGTAGGCCTCGCGCATGGCGCTCAGCCTACGTCCCGACCATCGCGGCAGCGACATGCCAGGATGAACCGGAGGTGAACCCCAGGCGAATCACTTCGCCGCGCAGGGGTCCTGTGCCGCGTTCACAATGGACAGGTCGGGGCCGGGCTCACCTTGCGGTTGTCCCTGCGGAGAGCCCGGCTTCGGTGCCTGGACCTTGCCGTCGAAGCCCTTGCCGATCACCAACTGGACCGCTCCACCCATCTCGGGCGACTCGACCAGCTCCGCGCCGGGCACCGCGGCCTTGAGCGTCGCGGCCTTGTTCTCGTTGCCCTTGGCGAACTTGATGATCGTCTTCGGTGCCTGCTCCGGCGCGTTGTCCCGCTTGACGACCTTGAAACCCTGCTGCACCAACGCGTTCGCCGTCCTGCCGACAGCACCGTCGTTCGACGAGTCACCGTTGAGCACCTGGATGCTGACCTCTTTGGGGTCCACCAGGGTGCCGGGCTGCTGCACGGGAGCGTTGGTGTCGCCGGCCTTGGGGTCGGTCACCTTCTCCTGCGGCAACGGCGTTCCATCGATGATCGTCTGGAACAGCGCCTTGACGTCGTCGTCCTTGAGCCGCTCGATGTTGTCGTCCGGGTTGTTGATCAGCTTGTTGTCGTCGGTCCAGTGCGGCATCGTCACGAACGACACGCGGCCGGCGTCGAGGCTCCGCAAGGAGTTCGCGAGTTCCAGCAGCGAGGCGACGTCGATGTTGTCGCCGACCGTGGACTTCGTGAGCGCGTTGATGAAGTTGTTGAGCTTGCTCGGGCTCAGCAGCACCTCGTTCGACAACGCGCCGCGCAGCATCGACGAGAGGAACTGCTGCTGTCGCTTGATGCGGTCGAAGTCCGTGCCGCCGTCGCCGGCGACCGTGCGGGCGCGCACGTACTGCAATGCCTGGTCGCCCTGCAGGGTGTGCTTGCCCGGCTTGTCGATGATGACGCCGAGCTTCTCGTCGACGATCTTCGTGGGTGTGCAGATCTGCACACCGCCGATCGCGCTCGACATCTCACGGAAGCCGATGAAGTCGATGCTGAGGAAGTGGTTGATCTTCAGACCGGTCAGCTGGGTCATCAGGTTCGCGACGCACTCGGGTCCGCCGTCGTTGTAGACGGAGTTCGCGAGGACGCCCTTCTCCGGTGTCAGCGGGCCCGCGTACTGCCCGTTGTCCGGGTTGTAACTGCGGCACGCGGGACGGTCGACCCGCACGTCGCGCGGCAACGACACGACGACCATGCGCTTACGGTCCTTGGGGATGTGCGCGAGCATGATCACGTCCGATCGCGCGCCACCCTCCTGCGCCTGCGTGCCGACGTTGTCGCCCGGCTTGGCGCCCGCCCTGGTGTCCGAGCCGACCAGCAGGAAGTTCTCGTCACCGAGCTGCTTCTCCGCCTGTTGCACGGCCTCCGAGTTGCCGCCCAGCGCATCGATCTTCGGGAGCTTGGAGTCGGCCCACTGCATCGCGGCCCAGCCGATGCCCGTCGACGCGAACACCACGGCCGCGGCGGCGATCGCCCCGACCCTGGCGGTGCGCATCAGCTTGCGCTGCTTCGGCGTGCGGCCGGTGGGACGCTTCTCGCCGTTTTCGTCGTCGGGGACGACGGGTTCGGCGAACTGGGTCGCCTCGTCGACGAGGTCGCCCTCTTCGCCGTCCTTGACCCACGGCATGAGCTTGGCGCGCCGCTCCTTGCGCTGGCGCTCCTGCTCGAGCAGTTCGTCGTGCACCGCGGAGAACCGCGCGAGGGTGTGGTCGACCTCGCGACGCTTCTTCACGTCGTCACCGATGGCCTCCATCTCGGTGGTGAGGCACAACGGGTCCATCTCTTCGCGCTTCTCGACCTTGGCCACACCCGCCGCGGGGGCGATCTGCGTGGCTTCCGGACCGGGCGCGTCGGCCTTGGGCTCGCCCACGGGCTCGCCGAGCCGGTTGGCGAGGCTGCCGGGAACCGGCCGCGGACCACTCGACTCCGCCCGCGGGGGCATCGGCCGGGGACCGCTCGACTCCGCGCGTGACGGCATCGGCTGCCTGCCCGTCATGTTCCCGTTCGGGGGCATGGGGCGGCGGCCGGTGTTGTCCGGACCCTCACCGGGGACGGGAGGACGCGGGATGCCGTTGGACGACGGTGCGTCGCCCGGCAGGAGGCGGCGAGGTGCGGGGCCGTCCGGCGACCCTCCCGGTGCGGGGGGACGCTGGAGGGCACCTGGCTGCGGGATCTCGCCGGATGCCGGGCGCTTGATGCCGTTCGGCTGGGAGACCTCGCCCGGAACCGGCCGCTTCGGGCCTGGCTGCGACACCTCACCGGGAGCCGGCGGGCGCGGGATGCCGTTGGACGACGGTGCGTCGCCCGGCAGGAGCCTGCGCGGCGGTGCCCCGCCCGCGTCGGGTGCCGGTCGGCGGACAGCTCCGCCGGCCAGACCTGCCTCAGGCGCACCACCGGGCGCGGGACGCCGCGGGATGCCATTCGAGGAGGGCGCGTCGCCGGGAGGCATCCGCCGCGGGTCGCCGGGAGCCGGCGGCCTGGGCATGCCGTTGGAGGTGACGTCGGGAGCCGGTGGGCGCGGGATGCCGTTGGACGACGGGGCGTCGCCGGGGGCGAGCCGCCGTGCCGGAGGCATTTCGCCTGGTGCCGGGCGTCGGGCGGGACCGCCTGGCTGCTCACCGGGCACCGGGCGGCGCTGCATGCCCGTCGCGTCGGGCCTCGGTCGCTGCCCTGTCTGGGCTGGACCCTGGACCGGGTTCTGGGCAGGCCTCTGCCGTGGTCCGGTCTGCTCACCGGGCACGGGACGCGGGCCGGTCTGCTGGGCACCGTTCGGCTCGGCGGGGGCGTCGGGCCTGCGCCGCCGGGCGTTCGGGTCGCCGGTGAAGTTCTGCGGCGCTGCCTGCTCCGGCCGTGGGCGCGTACCCGTCTGCTCACCAGGCCGGTGAGCTGCGGGCGGCTGCTGCCGCGGTGCCGCAGGAGGCTGCTGCTGGTGGGCCGGGGGATCAGGCAGTGCACGCCTGCCCGTGGCCGCGGGTGGTTCGGGCAGGGCGCGCCTGCCTGGCGTGGGTTCGTCGGGCGAGCCTGGCGGGACGGGCCGGGGGATGTTCGTCCTGCTGTGCTGCTCGATGAGGTCCGAGACGCTCAGGCCCCCAGAGCCTTCCATCGAGCGACGTCTACGGCCGGTCGGCTGGTCGTGCTGGGGATCCTGATCACCACGGGAAGAGGGGCCGCCACGTCGGGGGTCGTCGGGCACCCAATCTCCCTTCTGGGTCAGAAGCAAAAGCGGTTCGTCATTACGAAGTGACGACGACCGGGACACAAGGGTTGCATCATCGGCGTGTCGATCGTGTCAGTTGCGCCCGCGATACTACGGATGTAGGCGACTTCTGACGACCACTCCGGGTGATATAGCTGCGATCTCTACGCGATAACGAGTAGGGCGCTTGCCCTGAACGGGTGAGCCAGCTCACTCAGTAGTAACCGAGAACACGTGTTTCAGCGATCGCACGCCTGCCTGAGGCAGCACCCGCGAGGCGAACCCGTCCGTCGGCACGGTACGCCACCGCGTTGCGTCCGGACTGCTTGGCCGTGTACAGGAGGCTGTCGGCGCGCAGCAGTTGCTGCTCGGCGCTGACCGCCGGCCGTTCCGGCGCCTCGTCCGCGGCCGGTTCGTAGGCGAGGCCCGCGCTGACGGTCACGCGCAGCCCCGGAGCGACGTCCTGCCACGGGTGACGCTCGACACGTTCGCGGGCCGCCTCGGCGATCTCCACGGCGGCGGTGGCGTCCACACGGGGCAGCACGAGCACGAATTCCTCACCGCCGTAGCGGGCGCAGAAGGCCCCTTCCGGCAGGCCCTGCTGCAGCAGTTCGACCACGCGTTGCAGCACCCGGTCGCCCAGGAGGTGGCCGAACGTGTCGTTGACCTGCTTGAACCAGTCCAGGTCGATCAACGCGATGGCGAGCCCGTGCCGGCACGCTCCGTGCTCGGTCAGCATGTCCATCAGCCGTTGGTCGAGGTAACGGCGGTTGTAGGAGTCGGTGAGGCTGTCGCGCAGGCTCTGCTCGCGGGCCTCGGCGTGCTCCCGGCGCAGCAGCTCGACCTCGCGGCGCAGCTGCTCCGGGACGTGCGGCTCCTCGACCTGGTCGGCGTGGACGAGGTCGAGCGCGGAACGCAGGTGCTGGTAGGCCTGGCGCCACTGGCCGCGGGAGGCGAGCAACGTCGCGATGGACTCGTGCAGCGCCACCAGATCAGGACCCTGCTTGTCGACTGGGGCGTCGGCCTGCTGGGTCTCTGCGGTCTCGGGTCGCAGTGCGGTCATCGCGGTCACCTCCTTACCTGCCAGGTGTCGTCCCCCAAGGGGCGGCGCTTGAGCTAGAAGGACGTGTGGGGGTGGGATTTCCCCCGTCCGGTTGACCGTCAGCTGCTCCGATCCAGTGAGCTTGGAAGATCGACAACCCGTTCAGCCACCGAGGCAGGGCGCGAACCCGTACACCTCGTCGTCCAGTAGCACCACGTGCATGGACCCGATCTGGCTGCCGATCGCCTGGTCCTCCTTGCGCAGCGTGATGGTCACCGCGACGACGTAGACGTCACCCCGGGGATGGGCCTTCTCACCAGGGGGTGCCCAGTCCGCGTCCATGCGAAGCGTGCCCCACGTCGGCTCGACCTTGATCGTCGCGCCGCGCAGGTCGCACGTCTTCTGCCGGAAGTCCGGGTGCTGCGTGTCCTTCAGCAGCTTCGACTGCTGGGACGCGCCCTCCTCACCCGCCTTGTTGACGCGGGCGTAGTACTCCTTGAACTTCGCGCGGCCGTCGTCGCTGAGCCGCACGGGCCGTGCCGTGCCCGCGACCGGGCCACCGCAGCCCGCCAGCAGCGCGAGCGCGACCAAGAGGACCGCGACGCGTTCAGCCACCGGAGTGCATCACGTCCGCACCGGACGGCACCGTGGCGTCCTCGGGGTCGTCCAGCCACCCCTCGGGCAGCACGACCTTCGCCGACGACCCCTGCCTGCCGCGCGGACCCTCGGCGTTCTCGGGGAACGGCACCGCCTTGTCGAGCGTGCCGATGAGGTCGTCCAGCTCCTGCAGGCTCGACACCATCGCGAACGCCCGGCGCGTGTCGCCGCCGACCGGGAAGCCGTGCCAGTACCAGGCCATGTGCTTGCGCAGGTCGCGCAGTCCCTTGTGCTCGCCGTCGTGGGCCGCGAGCAGCCGCGCGTGGCGGCTCAGCACCTCGGCGACCTCACCGAGGTTCGGGCCCTCGGGGATCGGTTCGCCGCGGAACGCCGCCTGCAGATCGCGGAAGAGCCACGGCCGGCCGAGGCAGCCGCGCCCGACGACCACGCCGTCGCAGCCGGTCTCGGCGACCATGTCGAGCGCGTCCTGGGCGCTGAAGATGTCGCCGTTGCCCAGCACCGGAATGCTCGTCACGGCCTCTTTGAGCCGTGCGATGGCCGACCAGTCCGCCTTGCCGGAGTACCGCTGCGACGCCGTGCGCGCGTGCAGTGCCACGGCCTGTGCGCCCTCGTCCTGCGCGATGCGCCCGGCGTCGAGGTACGTCAGGTGGTCGTCGTCGATGCCGATGCGGAACTTGACGGTGACCGGCATGTCCCCGGCGTTGCGGACCGCGGCCCGCACGATCTGCCGGAACAGCTCGCGCTTGTACGGCAGCGCGGCGCCACCGCCCTTGCGCGTCACCTTGGGCACCGGGCAGCCGAAGTTCATGTCCATGTGGTCGGCGAGGTTCTCGTCCACGATCATCTTCGTGGCCTCGCCGACGTTCTTCGGGTCCACGCCGTAGAGCTGCATCGACCGGGGGCTCTCACCCTCGTCGAACGTGATCATGTGCATGGTCATCGCGTCGCGCTCGACCAGGGCCCGCGCGGTGATCATCTCGCAGACGTAGAGCCCGGCCCCGTACTGACGGCACAGCTGCCGGAACGCCACGTTGGTGATGCCGGCCATGGGGGCCAGCACAACGGGCGGGTCGACGGCGAACGGGCCGATCTTCAGCGTGGCGGGAACGGACACGCCTCTCAGGTTACGGCACTGACCAGCCGCGATCTTCACCGAGAGTGACGGCGATGGCGTCCTCGATGCGAGGTTGGTCACATGCTCCGGGTGAGCACGTCGAAGGTGTCCTGGTCGAACGCCACGAGGCGGATCAGGTCGATGATCGGCAACGAACGAACCGTGCGCGTCGCGATCGCCGCCGCCCGTTCCGCGGGGAAGCCGTAGATCCCGGTCGCGATGGCGGGAAACGCGATGCTGCCCGCCCCGAGTCCCTCCGGCCGGCCGGAGGGACTCGGCGTAACAACGCGCGAGCACCTCGTCCTCGCCCTGCGTGCCGTCCTCCCAGACCGGCCCCACCGTGTGGATCACGTGCTTGACCGGCGCGAGGCCGAACGCGGGCGTGGCGACGGCCCTGCCCGGCTCGCACGGCGCCAGCCTCGCCCCCGCCTCAGCGAGCCCAGGGCCGGCCGCGCGGTGGATCGCCCCGTCGACTCCACCGCCACCGAGCAGCGACTCGTTCGCCGCCGTGACGATGATGTCGACTTGCTGTCGGGTGATGTCGCCGAGCACCACTTCGATCGTCCCCATGCTGACCAGCACGTCAGCGGATTCCTTGCGCTACCGGAGTCTTCACCGACGGCGAACACCCCGGTGCCCCGATCGGGTGTCAGGGGCTTCTGCCAACATGCAGTCGGAGGTGGCGTACCTGTGGGGGCGGTTGAACTGATCAGGTCCGGGTTCGAGCGGTTCTTCGTCGACGGGCCGGTGGGCAAGTCGACCGGCGGCGGAGAACAGCAGGTCATCAGCGTGCGGCAGGTGGGTGAGCTGGCTTTGCCGACGGGCAGGCTCGTGGCGGCCGACCCGTTCGTCGTGTGGCCGGACGACGCCGAGCCGTTCACCGACGTGGTCGAGCCGGGCAGCTACCCGGTGTCGGTCTCGCTGGTGTCGTACATCGACGGCGACGGCCTTCCCGACGAGCGGCAGGGTTACCGCGTCGCGGCCGCCAGGGTGACGGTGAAGGACGAGCCCGCGTACTCGTGGCGTCCGGCCGTGACGGCGGGCGAGCACGTGCCCATGCTGCCGGTGATGCCGGAGTTCGGGTACGACGTGAAGTCGAGCACCGGCGCGTTCTTCGACCTCGCCGCGGCTTCTGCGCTGGACCGGCTGGCCGGCGACGACGAGATGGGCAACTGCGACCTGATCGACGCGCTCGGCGCGGTGGGCGGCGGCCGTGGCCCGGCCAACGTGACCGACGCCAGGTCCGGGCTGAACGTCGTGGCGTTCTCCACGGGCTGGGGCGACGGCGTCTACCCCACGTGGGTCGGCCGCAACACCGCAGGCGACCCGGTCGCGTTCGTCACTGATTTCTTCGTGATCAACCGCGTCTAACGGCTCAGCCGTGCCATTTTGGCGTTTCAAGAGGTCAGAGGCGGGTATGCGGAGACGGTGAGCGAAGCAGAGGAGTCGGACCAGCACAGACTCGCCCGCAACCTCAACGAGCTCCTCCAAGAGCTCCGCGTGGCCCAGGCGGGCGTGCAGATCCTGTTCGGCTTCCTGCTCTCGATCGCGTTCACCGTGAAGTACGAGTCCGCCAGCGGCTACATCCGCGTCACCCACCTGGTCACCGTGCTGTGCGCCGCCGTGGCCGTCGCCTTCCTGACCGCCCCCGCCGCGTGGCACCGCGTCCTGTTCCGCCAGGGCCGCCGCGAGGAGGTGGTCCGCTCGGGCAACACGTTCGCCCTGACCGGCCTGGCCTTCCTGGCCCTGGCGATGACCGGCACCGTCCTGCTGCTCGCCGAGGTGATCCTGGGCGGCTGGCCGGCGATCCTGGTCGGCGCGCTGGCGTTCATCATCTTCGCCGGGCTCTGGTTCGCACTGCCGATCGCATCAGCCCATGGTGCTCAGGACGGCGAGCGCTCCTAGTCCCACCGCCACCGGCACCGCGATCAGCACGTTCTTCCTCGTGGGCCGCGGCTGCTCTCTCAGCACGTGGACGCCCAGCGGCACCAACGCGACGCACAGACCGACCGTGCCGACGACGGACAACACCTCGGTGCCCTTGAGCACGCCGAGCGGCAGCAACCCCATGGCCGCCAGCGCCACCGACCGCACCTTGCCGAGCACGCCGCCGCGGTACGTGCCGATCGCCAGCACGAACCAGCCGAACATGATCGTGAAGGACAGGAAGCTGAACAGGTGCAGGTCTCCGTACCCGCGCGCCACCAGTTCCGTGGCTCCTTCGACCCCCAGGTGCCTGGTGGCGCTGAACGCCGCCTGGTCGACGCCGGCGTGGAACGTCCGCTCGAAGAGCCCGACCGTCACCAGCACCCCGCCCCAGGCCGCCCACCTGGGACTCCGGGCCCCGATCCGGTCGGCCAGGTGCGCCACCGCCGCCCACATCACGACGTTGCCCGCCAGAAATGCGGTGTAGGCGGCCTGCACCAACCCCGGATGCTCGGCCACCGCCCGCAACTGCTCGGGGAAGAAGAAGTGGAACGGCGACCGCAACAGCGTGCCCGCCAGCAACAGCACCGGCCCGGCGATCAGCGCCGCGCCCCCAACCCACCCGTTCGGAAACCTCATGGCCGTAGACGCTGTCACCGTCGCGACGACTTCTGATCGGCCCGCGGTCCGACTCGCCTCTCGGCCCGTGGTCCTAGACCCCTAGGTGGCACCCTGCTTTCTCCCTGATTCCCGGAACCGTTTCCCCGCAACGGGTCCGGCGGTCTCTACCGTCAGCACATGAGAGCCGCCGTGCACACGAGCTTCGGCCCGCCGGACGTCGTCCAGGTGGTGGAGAGACCACTCCCCACCCTGCGTCCCGGCGACGTCCTGATCAAGGTCCACGCCACGACCGTGACCTCGGCCGAGTGCGCCATGCGCCGAGGGGAACCGTTGTGGGGCCGCGTGATCCTCGGCCTGCGCCGACCGCGTGCGGCGCTGCGCACCCTGGGCCTCGAGGTGGCCGGCGTGGTGGACTCGGTGGGTTCCGCGGTGACGGGTTTCCAGGTGGGCGACGAGGTCTTCGGCTTCACCGGTTTCGCGTTGGGCGCCCACGCCGACTACGTCCGCCTCCCCGCCACCGGCTCACTCGCTCTGATGCCTTCGAGCCTGACCTTCATAGAAGCCGCCGCCGCGGTGGACGGCGCCACCACGGCCATGTTCTTCCTGCGCGACAAGGCGAAGGTCCGGCCTGGTGACCGGGTCCTGATCAACGGCGCGTCCGGCAGCATCGGCACCTACGCCGTCCAACTGGCCAAACACCTGGGCGCCACCGTCACCGCGGTCTGCGGCCCGTCGAACGTGGAGCTGGTGAAGTCGCTCGGCGCCGACGAGGTCATCGACTACACCGCACACGACTTCACCGACGACGTGGACAGCTACGACGTCGTCTTCGACACGGTGACCAAGTCCTCGTTCCGCGCGTCCCGACGTTCTCTGCGCGCCGGTGGCACATACCTCCCGACCACCGGTCTCGCGAACAACCTCTGGGCTCTGTGGACCGCGTTGCGCGGCGGCAAGCACGTCATCGTCGGCATGTCCGTCAACAAACGCGCGACCTTGCCCGTGATCAGCTCCTTGCTGGACGACGGAACGCTGCGCGTGATCGTCGACCGCACCTATCCTCTGGCGCGGATAGCCGACGCACACCGCTACGTCGACGCGGGTCACAAGCGCGGCAACGTCGTGGTCACCGTGGCGGAGTGATCCGGTAGGCCGCCGACCCGTTGTGCAGGAACCGCGCCCGCCCGCTCCCGTCCTCGCCGACCAGCGAGAAAACCTGGAAGCCATCGCTCGTGGGAGTCACGGCGATGACCGAGCTGTCGCCGTGCCGCACGACCTCGACGCGTTTCGCCCGGCCGAGTCCGGTGCGCGGCTGGTAGACGAGGACAGCCCGGCTGTCCTCGGTGGTGAGCGTGATGTCGTACAGCTGGTTGCGATAGGTGCCGCGCATCCAGTCCGCGATCGGTCCGGGCTCCGCTGCGGGCGTCGGTGGCGTCTCGATGCTCTTCAGCACTTCGGCGAAGACTTCACGCGCCAGCAGTTCGCTGTCCGCGCTGTTGGCCAGCACGGCCACCGCGGTTCCGAAGTCCGGCACCACGCGCAGGAAAGCCTTGTGCCCCTTCGCAACCCCGGTGTGGCCGACAACGCCGTCCCGGTAGAGCATCCACCCCAGTCCCCATCCGAGGACCCCGCTCCCGAAGTCCGGCACGGCCTCGACCTGGGTGTCCCGCAGCACTGCGAGTTTCGGGTCGTCGAGGTGCAGCCGCACGAACCGCAGCAGTTCCCGAGCGCTCATCGCGAAGTCCGACGCGCCGGGCGCCGTGCCGTGACCCACCTCGGTGACGACCGTCTTCAGTTTCAAGGGCTCCACCAGGCGTTCGCGCAGCACGTCGTGGAACGGCCTGCCGCTCAGCACCTCCACCAACCTGCCGAGCACCACGAACCCGCTGTTGGAGTACGAAAACACCGTGCCGGGCGGGATGGGGTGCTCCGCCGCCGCGAGTGCGCTGGCGTACCGCGCGAGCGCGTCGTCACCGTGCCCGATGCCGAAGAAGTGGTTGCTGTCGAGCCCGCCCATGTGCGTGAGGAGATGACGCGCCGTGAGTGCCGGTGTGAACCCAGGCAGGTAGCGGCAAATCGGGCGATCGAGGTCCATCCGCCCTTCGTCCACCAGCCGCTGCACGAGCGTCGCCGTCCAGATCTTGGTGATCGAACCGATCCGGAACGCGGAGTCGCTGGTGACCTGATCTCCGCTGCCGGACACACCTGCGGCCTCGTCCCGGATCTCCCCGCCCGTGAGCACGGCCACCTGGGCGCCCGGCACGTCGTACTTCGCGATCAGCTCGCCCAACCCCATGCGAAAAAACTACGGACGACCGTGTCGATTCGAGGTCTGGCCGTTCGACGCACAGGTAGATGGACCGGAAAACCGGGATGAGACCTACGCGGTGATGAGAGAGACTCGGACGTACCGATGAGTTCCTCCGACGCTGCAGGTCTTCTCCGGTGTCACGAAGAACCTGATGCCAGCTACCGAGTGAGGGCCTGACATGCCTGCTGCGACACAAGACCGGCCTACCGCCCAAGCGGGCAAAACACCGCTGGTGGTGCGTCTGCTGGTGCTGGCGACGTTCGTCGTGATCCTCAACGAAACGCTGATGATCAACGCGATCCCGCGCCTGATGGAGTCACTGCACGTGACCGAACAGGCCGCCCAGTGGGTCTCCACCGCGTTCATGCTCACCATGGCCGCAGTGATCCCCGTCACCGGCTGGTTCCTGCAGCGAGTCACCACCCGCCAGGGCTACGCGATCGCGATGGGCGTCTTCCTGGCCGGCACGGCCCTCTCCGCCGTGGCGCCGACGTTCACGATCCTGCTGCTCGGCCGAATCGTGCAGGCCGCAGGCACGGCCGTGATGATGCCGCTGCTGATGACCACGCTGATGACCGTCGTCCCGGAACAGGACCGAGGCCGAGTCATGGGCAACGTGACCCTGGCGATCTCGGTGGCCCCGGCCCTGGGCCCGGCCATCTCCGGCCTGATCCTGCAACTGGGCTCCTGGCGCCTGCTCTTCGTAGCCGTCCTGCCGATCGCCGGCGCCGTGACGTACTTCGGCCTCCGCCACCTGGACAACATCGGCGAACCCCAGGTCAGCACCCTCGACTGGGCCTCGGCCGCCATGGCCACCCTGGGCTTCGGCGGCCTGGTCTACGGCCTGAGCCTCTTCGGCGAAGGCAAGTCCAACCTGGGCCCGAGCATCGGCATCGTCATCGCGGGCGCAGCCCTCATCGCGTTCTTCGTCCTCCGCCAGCTCAAGCTGCAGCGAACCGGCGCCCCGCTGATGGACCTCCGCACCCTCACCCACCGCACCTTCGCGCTGTCACTGGCCCTCATGTGCATCGCGTTCCTGGCGATGATGGGCTCGATGATCCTGCTGCCGCTCTACCTGCAGAACCTGCGAGGCCTGACCCCGTTGCAAACGGGCCTGCTCCTCATGCCCGGCGGCCTCGCCATGGGCATCCTCGGCCCGAAGGTGGGACGCATCTACGACCGCCTCGGCAGCCGCCCCCTGGTGATCCCGGGCTCCATCGGCATCGTGCTCTCCCTGGCAGGCTTCACCCAGATCTCGATGACCATGCCGTACTGGCAGGTCCTGGCCCTGCACGCCCTCCTGATGGTGAGCCTGGCAGCAACCTTCACCCCGATCTTCACTCTGGGCATGGGCGCCCTCCCGCCGAACATGTACCCGCACGGCAGCTCGATCCTCGGCACCCTCCAGCAGGTGGCAGCAGCCCTGGGCACCGCCCTGGTCGTCACCGTGATGTCGGCCCGCGCCACCAGCCTGGTCGCCTCGGGAGCCGCTGCGGGAGCGGCGCAGTTGAGCGGCATGAGGCTGGCGTTCGTGATCGCAACGGTCTTGGCCGCGGCGACGATCGTCGTGGCGTTCCTGCTGCCGAGCCGCACCACCACGTCCGGTGACGTGGTGGCCCACTGACTTGCGTGGCTCCTACGGCGTTGGCACGTTGGAATCGTTCAGTCCAGCCCTGAACTTCGTTCGGTGGCAAGGCGACTGGGCAGCGGGACTGCACTTTTGAATGCGAAACCCCCAGGCCTGTGACCTGGGGGTTTGGTGGGCCGCCAGGGACTCGAACCCTGAACCCGAGGAGTAAGAGCCTTCGCTTGGCGTTGTTCGCCGATCTTCCTCGACAGTGCTCGCTACCTGCGCAGATGCGGTCTTGATCTGAGCACTGTGGACAGTCGCTTTGCGACGTTTATCGACGTTTTACGAGACTAAAGCGCATCATGATCTTGGTCCTTCTGGGCCGCCTACACTCCTGTCCTCGTTCCGACCAGAGTTTCCGATCGCGCCCAGTGCGGAAGGCAACAGGTTCAAGCCTGAGGTTGTGTACGGCTGACGACTGCAGCGGCCATGAGCGCTACGAGGTTGTCGGTCCAGCAGTCCGACTCCTTGGTGGCGACCTCGGCACCGCAGCCTGCGCAGACGAGGTTGGGGCCGTCTTGGCCGTCAAGTCCGCAGCAACCGTTGCGCCGCCTGGCGTCGGGATGCAGAGCAGTGCCTGGCACGTCGTCAGGATGCAGGATGAACAGCGTGGCGTCGTAGTTGATCACGTAGGTGCCCTGCGCTACCTGCGGTTCTGCGATACGAGGGGTGGACAGGTCATCACCAGCCAAGAATGCCTCTGACTGCAGGAGATCGCCGGTGAGGGGGTGCTCGCAGTTCGCGCAGGCGTAGAGGGTCACCGGGACATTGTGCGGAATCATGACCATGCCTTGGTCGAGATCGTTCACCTCGGCCGGTGATGCTGGGTAAAAGTACTCGTTTCAGCCTTGACGCAGCTTCGCCGGCCGTTGTCATGCTGCGGCGTTGGGTGGCTCGGCCTGGGGCTCGTCGAGCACTTCCGCGGCTTCGTCCAGTGCCTGATCGGTGGCAAGGCGGCGCAGCCGTCGCGGCAGTCGAGCGCCGTGCGCCGTCGGCTGCGGTGACCATGCTGGCGCTCGTGGGGAGCCGGGGACGAATCAAGCTCGGATCGGGTGAGCCGTCGGCTGGTGCGTGAGGTCCGGCGCGCAGCGCCACCCGGCCGACCGGCGCAGCGAAGCGGATGCCGGGAGTGCCGGGATGGATGCTGATGCAGCGCAAGACCGCGCGCCGCCAGAGGCGGCGCCTTGATCCTGTAGAGAGAAATTCGGCAAGTCAGCCACGGAAGTGAGGATCAAAAAGGCGATAGTCGAAGGAGTCACTTGGGCTATCGATAGCTGGTCCCGGAAGGTCGCTAGCGAGAACGGTACTCTCCGCTTCCAACGCTATCTCTGATTCTGTCTCCTCTATTATCTCTCGTAGCGCGGCTAGATTATTCTGTCCTTGCTCGTGCAGCTTGAAAAGATCATTAAGTTGAAAATAGTTCGATGCGTCTGCCTGCTCGGCAATGTGATCTTCGATCTTTTCGATCACGCGAGCGTTCCATTCCGCTGAAGCCTGAAAGTATTTAAGTCCATTGCGGCGACGCGCTTGGAGGTTTGTAAGTTTAGCTCGGAGGCGCTCGCGTTGAGCCTCTCGGAAGGATAGTCTAAATTTCAGCTGGGTCAGCCGAACCCCGAACCATGCAGTTGTGGTGCCAGTGGTGAAGAAGACCATCGCCGGACTAATGATTAGAACACCGATGCAAGCGGAGATTGAAAGCTCAACTGCAACAAACGCCCACCAGGCTTTGAAGCCAGGTGTTCGGAGCGCGTAGAAACAGAGCATCTCTGTGGCTCCGAGCATGAAAAGAGTGGTCGCGTATTGAATACTCATTATTGAATTCAATAGCGGATGCTTGACAGGATCAACCTGTTCGCGAAGTGACCTACCTTCGATAATGATTGCTGCGGCGAGAACTGGGGCCACGGTGGCGGCGGCTGCCCAGTAGTCCGGTTCTGGTTTCAAGTAGGCTCCTGTGGACCGTGAAGCGGTTGCGAGAACTTTCTGAACGATCTATCGCGTGTAGCGCTTTTTCGTTAGCAGCGCTGCCGGCATGAGTGGTACTGAAGTACGTTAAGCTGCGTTCTGGCAGAAAAGGTGGTGAGCTACCTTATCCGCAAGTTCGCGAGAAGAAAAGCTCGACTATCTCACTTCGCGCAATATTCAATATTGTAGTTTGACGACAACGTGCTGGTCTTTATTGGTTATGGGGTGCGCGATGGAAAACCTGTCCTCGTGGGCGTATGGGATAGCTAAGGATGAGTTGGCGGATAATCTTCCTCGACGGTGGAAGCACGTGCAGAGTGTGGCGCGCCGAGTGGATTTCGCATCAATCGTCGTTGGGGAAGATTCCAATTTCTTGATTGCGTCTGCCCTGTTGCATGATATCGGCTATGCTCCTCGGCTGGCTTCTACGGGATTTCATCCTCTAGACGGAGCACGGTTTTTGCGTGAACAGGGTGCGCCGTTGAGATTGTGTGGGTTGGTTGCGCATCACTCATGCGCCTACAAGGAAGCCGAGCTGCGGTCGCTGTCGGCGGAGCTGTCAGAGTGGGTTGACGAAGAAACGGTGCTTCGTGATGCGCTGTGGTGGGCTGATATGACCACGACACCCGATGGGGACTTGACGAATGTGCATGATCGGATTGAGGAGATCCAGAAGCGCTACGGGCCAGAGGATCTGGTGACGTTCTTCATTCGGCAGGCGAAGCCTGAGTTGGTCGCTGCGGTTGAGCGAACGGAGGAACGTCTCCGCGCGGCGGGAGTCGACTACACCGCGAAGTAGGGCGTCGATCGCTCTTTGAACCCGTGCTCGATCCGGAGTCGGATGGACGGGTGGATGTTGAGCGCGTCGAGGTCTCCGCGGCTTACCCAGTGAACTTCGCTGGACTCGTTGCTCGTGCGCAGTTCGCCACCGATCAGCCGCGCCCGGAAGCAGATGGAGAACTGCTGCCGTACCTCGCCGTCTGTGTAGGCGATGACGTGCGCGGGGTCGGAGTAGACGCCGATGATGTCGACGGGCTCGACATCGATCCCGGTCTCTTCCTTGACCTCGCGGGTGACGGTGTGGCCGATGGTCTCGCCGACGTCCTGGGCTCCGCCGGGGATCGAGTACAGGTCGTTGTCGGTCCGCCGGATCATCAACAGCCGGCCTTGCTCGTCCTGCACGAACGCCGTCACCGCGACGACGATGTTGGTCGCCTTCGGTGCGTTCGGGTCGTTGTAGTGATCAGTGCGAGCCATGCCTACCTGCCTACCACTTCGGCGGCTTCGCGCCATCCCAGACGCCCTGGAAGCTCTCGGCGTACGTCTCGAACAGGTCCCCGCCGGACAACCGCCGCAGATGCAGGACTGGGGCGTGAGCTGCCATGAAGCCGTGCACGTGCGTGTTGACGAGCATCTCGTCATCGAAGCGGTAGATCGAGTTGTAAAGCGTCGTGCCGTGAACCCGGATCTCCACGCCGGACACCTCGGCCAACGGCTTGTAGACCGCGAGGGCGTTGCGGATCTTCGCGCCAAGCGTGGTCTTGCCGATGCCTTCTTCCTCGCTGCGGCGGGCGACCTCTCGGCTTGCGGGGTCCCCGAGTAGCAAGCGGATCTTGACGCCGCTCTCTGCCTTCTGTCGTAGCGTCTTGATCAAGGCTGGGTTGTCCACGAGGAACATGCCGGCGTAGACGAGGATCGAGATGCTGATCTTGGACTGCTCGATCAGGTGTCCCCAGATGTCCTGCGGTACGGCGTGGCGGTGTGCGTAGACCTGCACGACCTCGGACTCGTTGATCTCTTTCTTCTTCTCCGGCGCGACGGCATCTGGCCAAAGGTAGGTTTCCGTCTCGCGGACCATCGCGGCGATGGCGTGTCGGTGGCGTGGGTACGGCGTCCGGTCCTGCGTGATCCACCGTTCGACGGTCTTCGGGTCTACGCCGGTTGCCTTGGCTACTTCATCGAAGCCCAAAGTGTTGCGCAGCAACGCATCCCGCAGGCGTTGGTTCGGCATGACCTACCCCCGTACAACTAGGGACGACTTCAATGTAGCCGAGACGTCTGTAGTTGTCCTGTTGTGTGGTGTTGACGTCCTCTCGATTCGTCGAAAGTCGTAGGTGTCGAGATGTCGGGGAGTGGCCCCGACCGGCACAAACGTCAAGAGAACGACGATGGCGATCACAGGTGGGAGCAGGTTCCCGGCGGGTCACGACTTCGTGTTTCCGAGGGGCGCGCTCGTGATGGGCGTCGAGCCGGTGCTCAAGTTCCAGTCGGCTGAGGAGCGCGCCAAGGGCCTTCCCGTCGAGCAGGAGAAGGACAAGGAGACCGGTCAGCTCGTGTGGTCCGTCCTGGTGATCGACCAGGCTGCGGAGCGCAAGGCGGACGCTGCGGTCACGGTCAAGATTTCGGCGCCTCACCAGCCGGTGCCGCCGGAGGCGATTCCGGGTACGGACATCCGCCCGGCGATGTTCGAGGGCCTGACGGTGACGCCGTGGATCGATGACAAGGGCTGCCGTGGTGGCCACGTCGGTGAGCGTCACCGCTGTCGGGCGAAGCTGGGCTACAGCCTGCGGGCCACCGGTATGAAGGCCATCGTCGCGGCTAAGTCCGCACCTAAGGCGGCGTGATCCGTGCCCGACTTGATGCGTCTGCACCTGACGGCGAACCTGCCGATCCGGGTGGAACCGCTCGTCTTCGCTGGACGGGTCGAGTTCCGGCTGGGCAACGCGTTCCCGGCCGTCCTGGTGGTCGACGCGGAAGCGCTGCCCCGGCTTGCTGAGGCGGTCGCGGAGGGTCAGACGGCTCTCGATGCGGCGCGAGGTGGTCAGTGATGGGGTTCAACGCCACCTGCACGCCAGGTCAAGACGCGGGCGCGGCCATGATCCGCGTGACGCCTGAGGTTCCGGCGCTGGCCATCTACCTCGACCCGGTCAACATCGCGATCCAGCTTCCGCCCTTCCCTGGTGGCTCGGACGTGCTGATGCGGTTCTGCCGGGAGTTGTCGCGCGAGGCGGCCAAGCTGGCCGATCACCTCGACAACCAGGAAGGGCGTCACGCGCTCGCGGAGGAGGCTCCCGATGTCCTCGGCTGAGGCTATGCACTGGGGCCTGGCTGAGCAGGCCCGGACGCTGAGCGAGGCGCACGACGTGTTGAGCAAGCTCATGCCCAACCCCAAGGCCGCTCCCGCTGTTCTGCGGGACTACTACCTCCGCTCGGCCGCCATCTACGCGCGAGTCACTGAGACCGATCGCAGCCACCACCACGAGGCCATGTACTGGGCAAACCGTGAGCGCGAGAAGGGGGAGGCGATCAAGGTCACGAAGACGGCGAAGAAGTAGCAGAAGTCTTCTCGTCGGCATCGATCCCAAGGGCGGCATGGAGCTTGGGCAGTGCCCGGACGCATTCGAGAAGGTCATCTACGACAACGGTCCGGAAGCTGTTGCCCTGCCTGAAGAAATCGCCGCAGAGATCAAGGAACGCGCCTTTCGGGACCGAGGTATCAGGCGGCTGTGGGCGCGCAACAACCCGGTCGGGGAGGTGGAGCCGCTGGAGGCTGGCCGCAAGAAGAGTCCGCGGGCTCTAACGCTGGAAGAACGAATCCTCTGGCTGGAGATGCTGGAGTCCGATCCGAAGGCCGTAAAGCGGGACCTGCCTGATCTCTCGCGCTTCATGATGGCCACGGGCGTCCGCATCGGTGAGGCGTTGGCCGTCTACTGGGAGGACGTCGACTTCGAAGCCGGCACGGTCGCCGTGAACTACACGGTCATCCGGGTCAAGGGCGTCGGGCTGATCAGGAAGTCGACCAAGACGGAGGCTGGTGAGCGCACGCTTCTGCTGCCTCAGTGGGCGCTCGACATGCTGCGGCGGAGGCATAAGGCCACCAGCTTCCCGAACGGGCCGGTCTTCCCAGACGCCCTCGGCGGGCTCCGTGACCCGTCCAACACCCGGAAGGACCTCCGGGCGGCTCGAGGCGGGGACGAGTTCGCCTGGGTGACCTCGCACGTCTTCCGGAAGACGGCGGCGACCATCCTCGATGAGTCGGGGCTCTCTGCGAGGCAGGTCGCGGACCAGTTCGGCCACGCTCGGCCGTCGATGGCGCAGGACACCTACATGGGTCGCAAGACGGTCGATCGACGTGCTGCTGATGCCCTGGAAGGGGCGCTCGGAAAGCCCAGAGAAGATCAGACGGAAGACGACGAAGTTGAATGACCAGCGGTTTTGTGTGGGGAGGGTCCACCAAAGCGAAACCCCCAGGCCTGTGACCTGGGGGTTTGGTGGGCCGCCAGGGACTCGAACCCTGAACCCGAAGATTAAAAGTCTCCTGCTCTGCCAATTGAGCTAGCAGCCCTCGCCGGACAGCCTACCGATCTCCACCTCCGCATGTCCTCCGGGTTCCCAACCTCTCAGCGACGCCTCGCAGCCCGTGCTCAACTACCCCGCGCACCTGCACGGCGAGCCCAGGCGACGTTGCAGTTCGCCGGCACGACGGTCGACGGCGAGTCGTCGAACGTCTACCCGCTGCTGCGGAGTGACGGAGGTAGAGCCTGCTCCACCCCCAGAACGGAAGCGTGCGTGACTGCGCCGGCACCACCCTGATTGGCAACCTGTTCTCACCACGGCAAGGGGAGGCACAGGATGAAGAAGACGCTGGTAGGCGTGCTGGCAACGGCCATGTTGTTCACCGGGACGGCGATGGCCGCGCCGGCGAGCGACGTGCAGAAGCAGCTTGACGGGCTCACGAAGCAGCACGAGTTCCCGGCGGCGCTGGCGACGATCACCGACGGCAACGGGCGGACGATCGGCTACACCTCCGGGACGTCTGAGCTGAACAAGCGCACTCCTGTTCCGAGGAACGGGCAGGTGCGTGCCGGGTCCAACACCAAGGCGTTCGTCGCCGCGGTGGTCATGCAGCTCGTCGGTGAGGGCAAGGTCGAGCTCGACAAGCCGATCAACCACTACCTGCCGGGTGCGATCAAGGACGACCGGATCACGGTGCGGCAGTTGCTCAACCACACCAGCGGGCTTGCGAACTACACGAACTACATGGGGCTGGAGAAGTTCGAGGAGCAGCGGCACCGCTACTTCGAGCCGCGTGAGCTGCTCGACATCGGCAACGCGCATCCCGTCACCAACCAGCCTGGCGAGAAGTTCAAGTACAGCAACACGAACTACGTGCTGCTGGGTCTGTTGATCCAGAAGACGACCGGGCGTCCGGTCGCGGAGAACGTCGACCAGCGCATCGTGCGGAAGCTGAACCTGAACGACACCTACTGGCCCGGTGTGGGTGAGCAGGGCATTCGCGGCAAGCATGCGCACGGGTACTCCAAGACCGGCAACGGCATCGAGGACGTCACCGAGATGGACCCGTCGTGGGGCTGGGCGGCCGGTCAGATCATCTCCACCACCAAGGACCTCAACACCTTCTACCGCGGGCTGTTGAAGGGTGACCTGGTGAAGAAGGCGCAGCTGGACGAGATGAAGAAGACCGTCGACACCGCGGGTGAGATGTGGCCGGGCGTGGAGTACGGGCTCGGCATCGCGAGTGCGCCGTTGTCCTGTGGCGGACGGTCTTGGGGTCACGGCGGCGACATCCACGGTTACGAGACTCGGGGCGGCGTCACGGACACCGGCAGGGCGTTCTCCGTTGCTGTCACCGCGTTGCCCGGCACGTTCCAGGACACGCCGGAGGAAGCCGGTAAGGCTCACGACGCCGTTCTGGCCACTGTGGACGCTGCTCTGTGTGGTGCCAAGTGATCGCGGTTGCCGCGCTCACGGCGCTGACTCTCCTCGTCCCGCAGCAGCTCGACCAGATCGTCAAGGACGGCACGCCCGGCGTTGAGGCTCATGTCGGCGGGCGCGATCACGCCAGGGGGAACGCGCCGGTCAACGGGCAGGTGCGCATCGGGAGCATCACCAAGTCGTTCGTGGCGGTGGCCACGCTCCAGCTCGTCGCTGAGAACGGGGTCGAGCTCGACAAGCCCGTCAACCGGTACGTGCCGCACATCAAGGACAGCCGCATCACCGTGCGCCAGGTCCTGCAGCACACCAGCGGGTTGCCGGACTACGTCATCCAGGTCGGCGTTCCGAAGATCGCCGACATCCGCGACAGGTACTTCTCGCCGCACGAGCTGCTGGACGTGGCCCTGAGTCAGTCGCCGAGCTCCCAGCCGGGTGAGAAGTACGAGTACAGCAACACGAACTACGTCGTCGCCGGGCTGCTGATCCAGAAGGTCACCGGACGGCCGGTCGGCGAGGCGATCCAGAAGGTCATCACCAAGGCCGGGCTCAAGGACACGTACTGGCCGAACCAGGGCGAGCAGCGCATCCGGGGCCGGCACGCCCAGGCCTATGCGCTGAGCGACCTGCTCGACCCGAAGTCGAAGGTGGTCAACGCGACGGAGATCGAGACGTCCGCCGCCTGGGCTTCCGGTGCGATGGTCTCCACGCCCGCCGACGTCGCCAAGTTCTACAAGACGCTGCTGCAGGGCGGTCTTCTCGCGAAGCCGCAGCTCGACGAGATGCGCAGGACCGTCGCGGTCGACGAGAAGAGCGCCTACGGGCTCGGCCTGGAGAGCACCAAGCTCAGCTGCGGCGGAGTGTGGTGGGGGCACGGCGGGTCGATCCACGGCTGGGCGTCGCTCGGCGGTGCTACCGACGGCGGCAAGAACGCGGCGGTCACGCTCACCGCTCTGCCCGGCACGTTCGGGGACGACCCGGCGAAGAAGTTCCAGCAGGTGTTCGACGTGATCGACACCGCGCTCTGCAAGAAGTGACGTCAGCGGGCGTACCGGAGCACCCAGAGCATGTCCTGCTCGGTCACCGGTTCGTCCGCGACGCACGCCATCAGCCAGTCCGTCAGCGCCTCCGGATCGATGCCCGCCCCGATCAGCACCAGCTGAGTCGGGGCGTCGTCGACTGGCGTGAACGAGACGTACGCGCCGACGGTGTGGAGCATGAACGTGCCGAGGGGGAACCGCACGAAACCCTTGGCGCGGAACAACCCGTCCGGCCGCGCGCTCAGGAAGTCCATGAACAGCTTGGGGTGCAACGGATCCGGGAGTTCGAAGGACACGCTGTCGTAGGAAGCGTGCGCGTGTGCGGAGTGGTCGTCCAGATCGTCGAACGACAGCTGGCGCGGGCCCGTGTCCGGCGGCCGCACCTCGAACAGCAACGCCGGATCGATCTGGCCGAAGGTCACCGGAAGCACCGGCGCCGAACAAGGTAGGGAAGGCAACGCCGAGACCCGGTCGACCTTGTTCAGCACCACCAGGTCCGCCAACGTGAGATCACGTTCCAGATGAGGCACGGCGTCGAGCTCCACCGCGTCGACCACGTAGATCAGCCCGCCGTACGACACCCCCGGCGCCTGCAACACCATCCGCACCATCGCCGCCGGCTCGGCCAGACCGGACGCCTCGATCACGATGACGTCCAGGTCGGCCGAGGCCAGGCGGGTCAGCATCCCGTCCAGCTCGGTGCCGTCGACGGCGCAGCACAGGCAGCCGTTCGACAGAGACACCATCGAGTCGACCTGGGCCGAGACGGCGAAAGCGTCGATGTTGATCTGCCCGAAGTCGTTCACCACGACGCCGATCCGCGTGCCGCCGGACGTGCGCAGCAGGTGGTTGAGCAGGGTGGTCTTGCCGGAACCGAGGAAGCCGGCGAGCACGACGACGGGGATCACGACGTTCCAGGCTAGCGGGTGAACTCCGCGTTCCTCTCCAGCACCTCGTCCACGGTGCCGTCGAACATCGGTGGGTAGATCACCAGCTCGTCCACGCCGAGGTCCTCGTACTCCCGCACCACCGCGGCCGACAGCGGGACCTGCGCGGACACGCTGATCCGGAAGCCGTCAGGGCGCTCGGGGAACCGGGCGAGGTGGCCCCTGACGTCGTCCGGCGTCCCGATGCCGAACCAGCCCTGCCCGCGCGTCACCGCCCGCCGGAACGCCGAGGGGCTGTGCCCGCCGACGACCACGCGCACGTTCGACGGACGCGGATGGGCGTCGATGTCGGAGAACGACACGAACTTGCCCGAGAACGAGGGTGCCGGGGCGTGCCACAGCTGGTCCATCGCGTCCAGGTACTCGTCGGTCCGTGCGCCTCGATCGTCGAACGAGACGCCGATCGCGTTCATCTCCTGCGGGATGTAACCCGCGCCGACGCCGAGCGTGAACCGCCCGCCGCTGAGCAGGTCGAGCGACGCCACCTGTTTGGCGAGCACCAGCGGGTTGCGCTGGGGCAGGATCACGATTCCGGTGGCGAGCTCCAGCGTGGACGTGACCGCCGCCACGTAGCTCAGGTGGGCCAGCGGATCCACGATCACGGTGTCCGGTTCGGACGGTGACGGGTCGACGCGCGGTGACGGCAGCACCACGTGGTCGGACGCCCACCAAGATCGATAGCCGAGTGATTCCGCCAGTTGGGCGAGCCGCCGCGTTTCGTCCGGCCCTGCCGTGTCGCCGATGTTGAGCCCCTGCACCCCGATGTCCATGATCGAGTAAACCATCGATTTCCATCGATCATTCCCGAAAGTGCAACGGATCAGGCACTTCGCGCATCAGAATGACGAGAAGGGGGGCGATGATGACCGAGTTCCTGGCTGCCGCGCTGGCGTTTCCGACTGTGGTGTTCAGCTTTCTGTTGCTGATAGTGCTGGCTTACTGGCTCACAGTGGCGTTGGTGGGCCTGGACTTCGACGCCCCGGTGATGCCGATCTCCATCTCGATGTTCGTCGTGATCACGTGGTTCGCCGCGCTGGTCGGCACGGTGCTCACACCAGAAGGCTCGCTCCGGTACGCCATCCTCGCCGGATCGCTGCTCGTGGGCGCGCTCGTCACGAAGATCCTTCTCATCCCGGTCAAGAGTTGGACGAAACCGGAGAAACCGGCTTCCCGCAACGACTTCGTGGGCCGCACCGCGATCGTCAGGACGTCCAGGGTCACCGAGCGGTACGGGCAGGCCGAGGTGACCGCCGACGACGGCGGCACGGCGGTCGTGCAGGTGCGAGCGGCGCAGAGCACCGAACTGATGGCGGGCCAGACCGCGCTGATCTTCGACTACGACGCTGAAGGCGAGTTCTTCTGGGTCGTGGACATCACCACAGGGGGCTGACAATGGGTGCGATCTCCACAGGGCTGATCGTGATGATCGCCTTGATCGCGGTAGTGCTGATCTTGGCGTTGATCACGCTGAGCAGACTGTTCAAGAAGTGCGAGCAGGGCAAGGCACTGATCGTCTCGAAGATGCGCAAGGTCGACGTGACCTTCACGGGAACCGTTGTGCTCCCTGTGCTGCACAGGTGCGAGACGATGGACATCTCGGTGAAGACCATCGAGATCCGCAGGGCCGGCAACGAGGGCCTGATCTGCAAGGACAACATCCGCGCGGACATCCGCATCACGTTCTTCGTGCGGGTCAACAAGACCGTCGAGGACGTCATCAAGGTCGCGCAGGCGATCGGCACCGAGCGCGCGAGCCACGAGGGCACGCTGCAGGAGCTGTTCAACGCCAAGTTCTCCGAGGCGCTCAAGACCGTCGGCAAGCAGCTCGACTTCGTCGACCTCTACACCCACCGCGACGAGTTCCGCGACCGGATCGTGCAGGTCATCGGCACCGACCTCAACGGCTACAGCCTCGAGGACGCGGCGATCGACTACCTGGAGCAGACGCCGCTCAAGCAGCTCGACCCGGCGAACATCCTGGACGCGCAGGGCATCCGCAAGATCACCGAGCTGACCGCGATCGAGCACGTCAAGACCAACGAGTTCACCCGCAACGAGGAGAAGGAGATCACGCGCCAGAACGTCAGCGCGCGTGAGGCGATCCTCGAGCTCGAACGACGCCAGGCCGACGCGGAGATCAAGCAGAAGCGCGCGATCGAGACCGCCCGCGCGCAGCAGGAGGCGGAGACGCAGAAGGTGCAGGCCGAGGAACGCCTCAAGGCCAACACCGCGTTCATCCGCACCGAGGAGCAGCTCGGCATCCAGACCGAGAACAAGGCCCGCGAGATCGCCGTGGCCGAGAAGAACCGCGAGCGCGTGATCGCCGTCGAGACCGAGCGCATCGAGAAGGACCGCATGCTGGAGGTCATCGCCCGCGAACGCGAGACCTCGCTGCGCTCGATCGAGAAGGACAAGGAGCTCGAGCACGAGCGCCGCGCGATCGCCGACCTGGTGCGCGAGCGGGTCGCCGTCGAGAAGACGGTGGCCGAGCAGGAGGAGAACATCAAGCGCCTGCGTGCGGTCGAGGAAGCCGAGCGCGACCGCCAGCAGATCATCATCAGGGCCGAGGCCGAGGCGCAGGAGTCGCTGGTCAAGGACATCAAGGCCGCCGAGGCCGCGGAACAGTCCGCGCAGCACAAGGCCCGCGAGGAGGTCGTGCTCGCCGAGGCGCGCAACAAGGCCGCCGAGCTGGACACCCGTTCCAAGATCCGTCTCGCGGAGGGCACGCAGGCCGAGGCCGCTGCGAAGGGCCTGGCGGACGCACTGGTCAAGGAACGCGACGCCGCCGCGTCCGAGGCGTTCGGCCGCGCCGAGGCCGTCGTCGACCGCGAGAAGGCTCTCGCCGACGCCGAGGGCATCAAGGAACGCCTCAAGGGCGAAGCGGAAGGCCTGTCGCACAAGGCGGAGGCGATGGCCGCGCTCGACACCGCGACCCGTGAGCACGAGGAGTACCGCCTGCGTCTCGAAGCGGAGAAGGAGATCCGGCTCAGGGGCATCGACGTGCAGCGCGAGATCGCCGAAGCCCAGGCCATGGTCCTCGCGGCCGGCCTGGAGAAGGCCGACATCGACATCATCGGTGGCGACACGATGTTCTTCGACCGGATCGCGAGCTCGATCACCGCGGGCAAGCAGGTCGACGCCTTCGTCGGCGGCTCGGACGTCGTGCAGTCGCTGGGCTCCAAGTGGATGGACGGCTCGGCGAACTTCCCCGAGGACCTGACCAAGATCCTCAGCTCCTTCACCACGGGTGACGCGCAGAACATCGCCGCCGCCATCGCGCTCACCCAAATGGCCAAGAACAACGGCCAGAACGCATGACCGTTCTCGACGCCGGCACTTATGAGGTGCTGCGGGCCCGGCTGGCCGAGCAGGCGGCCGGGCTCGCGAGAGGCACCGAGGCGCTGAACGCCCAGCGCGTCGAGACGTTCGGCAGCACGGCCCTCGAACTCGTCGCCACCGAACGCATCCGCACCGAGAACAACTGCGTGCCGCGTGACATAGTCGCGCTCGGCGACGTGATGCTGTTCGGCTACAACGTGTTCATGGGCCTCAAGCCCGAGACCAAGGTCAACGACGTCTTCGCGGTGCACGGCAGGGACTTCGCCGCGGTCGAGGCGGAGTTCCTGCAGGACCCGAGGTTCCGCAACGACTTCGCGGAGCTGTACCGGTACTACCGCGAAACGCGGCTGCTCCAGCTGCGCACGGTCGAGTCGCGGCTGCTCGCGGTGTTCCAGACCGGCGCGCAGATCGAGGACCTCCGCGTGCTGCGCTGGGACGTCAAGGTCGACGGCACGGTCACGTACGTCGACAACAGGGGCGACCGCGACCACGTCTTCCCACCCTCGCACGACTTCACGTGGGTCGAGACGACCCGCGAGCAGCACGTGCTGGGCCGGCACCCGCACATCGCGATCGAGGACGAGGTCTTCGTCGAGACGGTCGGCGGCACGCTGACCGTCAAGATCGAGAACAACACCGAGTCCGGCCAGGGCGTCTACGAGGAGCCCGTCGACGAACCGTTGCAGAGCCTCGCGGACGCCGACGTGCACTACGCCCGCGTCGGCCCGCTGATCCTGTTACGCGTCCTGCCGTACAAGGAAACGGCGTGGCGGCACCTCGTCTTCAACACCCGCACCAAGGTCGTGACCCGCCTCGACGGCATCGGCCAGGCCTGCCAGCGCCTGCCGGAGGACCAGGGGATCATCTTCCCCGGCGGCTACTACCTGGTCACGGGCGCGGACAAGACGTTCGACGTCGACACCGCCGAGCTGGAGTTCGAGCGGGTCGTCCGGTCCGCGAACGGCGAGGACGTGCTGTTCGTCTTCCACGCCCGCCGCGAGGGCCGCAGCCTCCTGCTGCCCTACAACGTGATCCGCAAGGAAGTCGCCACCCCCATCACCTGCCACGGCTACTCGCTCTTCGCCGACGGCACGCTGGTGGTGTTCCGCGAGACCAGCTCAGAGGCCGTGCGCGTGCACCCGATGCAGGTGTGGCGCACGCCGTTCGTCGTCGACGAGGAACTGCCGGACCAGGCGGGCCCGCTCGCCCGCATCGGCAACGCCGAACTCGTCCGCGGCATCTCGGACTGCCTGTCCATCACGAAGATGAGCGCCGAGATGACCCCGAGCGTGCCGGTGTTCGAGGGCCTGATCGCCCTGTGCACCAGGGTGATCGACAGCGTCCACTGGCTCGACGAGCTGGGGCTCAAGCAGGACGTCCAGGCCGTGCGCGCCACGGCCGAGCAGGTGCTGGACGAGTTCGAGGCCGTCCGCACGCTCACCGAGCACGCCGCCGAGCAGCTCCACCAGGCCGCGGAGAAGCTGGCGAGCCTGATCAGGCTCGCCAGGTCGGCGGCACCGCGCAGCGCCGACGAATGGGTCCGCCTGCTGGCTGACCTGCGGTCCGCCCAGGGCCGGCTGATCACCCTCAAGGACCTGAAGTACGTCGACGTCGAGGAGATCGACCGGCGCGAAGCCGAACTGGTCGAGGAACTCGGTGCGTCCGCCCGCAGGGCTGTTGCGTTCCTCAGCGGCGAGGGCGCGTTCTCCCAGTACCACGCGGAGATCGAACAGATCGCGGCCGCGGAGCTGCAGACCGCCGCCGAGGCGAAGCCGTTGCGCGAACGGCTCGCGCAGCAGCAGGCCGGGCTGGAGGTGCTGACCGAGGTCGTCAGCACCCTCGACGCCGCCGACACCACGACCCGCACGCAGATCCTGGCGAGCATCGGCGAGGTGCTGGCCGCGGTCAACCGCGCACGCGCCACTGTGGACGGTCGCCGCGCCCAGCTCGCGAACGCCGAGGGCCGCGCCGAGTTCGCCGCGGAGTTCGCGCTGCTCGGCCAGGCCATCACCGGCGCGCTGTCGGTCGCGGACTCCCCGCAACGGTGCGACGACCAGCTCGGCAGGTTGTTGCTGCAGCTGGAGAACCTGGAGTCGCGGTTCGGCGAGTTCGACGACTTCCTCGCCCAGGTCGGCGCCAAGCGCACGGACGTCTACGAGGCCTTCTCCGCCCGCAAGCAGACGCTGCTCGACGAACGCGCCCGCAGGGCCGACAGGCTCGTCCAGTCCGCGGAACGGGTGCTCGGCACGATCCGACGCCGCGTCGGGAAGCTGACCTCGAACGACGAGATCAACACGTACTTCGCCGGCGACCCGATGGTCGCCAAGGTCCGCGCCGTCGCCGAGCAGCTCAGGGAACTAGGCGACGCCAGGGCCGACGAGCTCGACGCGAGTCTGCGCGACGCCCGGCAAGAGGGAGGCCGGGCGCTGCGTGACCGGGCCGATCTGTACGACGGCGCGTCGATCGTGCTCGGTCGTCACCGCTTCCCGGTGACGACCGAGCCGATGAACCTCACCCTCGTCCCGCGCGACGGCAGGCTGTTCTACGCGGTCACCGGCACCGACTACCGCAGCGAGGTCACCGACCCCGCTTTCGAGGCCACCAGGCCGTTCTGGGACCAGCTGCTCGTCTCGGAGACGCAGCACGTCTACCGCTCCGAGCACCTCGCGGGGAGTCTCCTCGCCGAGGGCCGTACCGACGTCACGAACGCCGCCGCGGAACGCTACGACGAGGGCTACGAGAAAGGCGTCCACGACCACGACGCCGAGAAGATCCTCGCTGTCCTGCAACGACTCCATGCTGGCGCCGGACTGCTCAGGTATCCGCCGCGCAACCGCGCCGAGGCGCAGGTCTTCTGGTCCGAGCAGCCCGAGGAGCAACGCGCGGTGTGGGCGCGCAAGGCCGAGTCGCTGGCCCGTGCCCGCACGATCTTCGGTGGCACGCACGGGATTCCGGAGCTGTGCGGGCAGTTCGGGCTCGAAGACCTCACCGCCGAGTACCTGTTCGAGGAACTCGCCTGCGAGCCCAGGGGGTTCGTCACCAGCAAGGCCGCCCGTGCGGTGATCGACAGGTTCCGCGGCGTGGTCACCGAGGAACTGCACGACCGCGACCTGATCGAGGCGTGGCTCAGCGCGTTCCTGAAGGACGAGGACTGCCCGGAGTTCCCCGAGGTCGTCGCGATCCTGCTGACCGACCTGCCGCGCTACGACTCCAGCGCTGCGCTGACCGAAACCGTCACGGGCCTGCTCGGCACGCACCCCCGTGTGCGGCAGCAGTCGATGGAACTGCGCCTCGACGAGACCCTGACCAGGCTCAGGGCCTTCACCACCGAACAGGTACCGGCGTTCCGCGCCTACCAACGCCGGCGCGACGAGCTGCTGGCCGCGGAACGCCGCAGGCTCAGGCTCGACGACTACCAGCCGGGCGTGCTGAACACGTTCGTGCGCAACAGGTTGCTGAACGAGGTCTATCTGCCGTTGATCGGCGACAACCTCAGCAAGCAGCTGAACGACGGCACCGGTCTGCTGATGTTGATCTCCCCGCCCGGCTACGGCAAGACGACGTTGATGGAGTACGTCGCGAACCGCCTGGGCATGGTGTTCGTCAAGGTCAACGGCCCGGCTCTGGGCACCGGCGTCACCTCGCTCGACCCGGAGGAGGCACCGAACGCCACCGCGCGCCAGGAGGTCGAGCGGATCAACTTCGCGTTCGCCCTGGGCAGCAACGTCCTGCTGCACCTCGACGACATCCAGCACACCTCACCGGAGCTGCTGCAGAAGTTCATCTCGCTGTGCGACGCCCAACGCAGGGTCGAGGGTGTCTGGGACGGCGAGCCGCGCACGTTCGACCTGCGGGGCAAGCGCTTCGCCGTGTCGATGGCCGGCAACCCGTACACCGAGACCGGCCGTGCGTTCCGGGTGCCCGACATGCTCGCGAACCGCGCGGACGTGTGGAACCTGGGCGACGTGCTGTCCGGCCGCGACGCGCTGTTCGCGTTGAGCTACCTGGAGAACGCGTCCGGCTCGAACCCGACTCTGGGCGGTGTCGACGTGGAACCGTTGGTGCGCCTAGCGAACGGCGAGAGCGTCCGGCACGAGTACGAGACCGTCGAGCTCGAACGCATGCTGTCCGTCGTGCGGAAGCTGCAACGGATCCAGCAGGTCGTGCTCAAGGTCAACCAGGCGTACATCGCGTCGGCGGCGGACCCGAGCGAGCGGCCGTTCCTGCTGCAGGGCAGCTATCGCAACATGATCAGGATGGCCGCGCGCATCGTGCCGGCGATGAACGACGACGAGGTCGAGGCGTTGATCGACGACCACTACCTCGGTGAGGCACAGCTGCTCGGCGCGCTGGCGGAAGCGAACCTCGCGAAGCTAAGGGAGCTCAAGGCCTAGGACACGACCTATTTGTCGTCGTCACAGCTCAGCTCGAACCGGTCGAAGTGGTCGAACCGGCCACCCTCCGGCCCCCGCAGGTCGATCGGTTCGAGCTGGTGCTCCTCCAGGAAGTCGCAGAACTCCCTGGCGTCGAGCGGCCACTTCAGGCAGTGCTTGAAGTCGTCGCCGAAGAGCTCCGAGTCGCACCGCAGCAGGTCGTGCAGGTTGGGCCGGGGCTTGCCCGGTGGCGGCGGAGGCGGTGGTCTCCGCCCAGGATGCGGAGGCGGCGGCCGGTCGGCGGCACCGGGCGGCGGTGGCGGCGGGGGTGGTGGCGGAGGCGGAGGTTGCGGCCGCTGGACCCCGACGGCGGAGACGGTGGTCGTGGCGGT
This sequence comes from Lentzea californiensis, assembly GCF_024648825.1. Taxonomy (GTDB): domain Bacteria; phylum Actinomycetota; class Actinomycetes; order Mycobacteriales; family Pseudonocardiaceae; genus Lentzea; species Lentzea californiensis. The sequence continues at coordinate 579,683 of NZ_JANBBE010000001.1, read as the reverse complement.
CGCGATGACGACCTCGGGCGGCAGGGGCGGCGGTGCGACCAGGCGGATGTCGACGGGCTTGTCCGGGGGTGCCGCGAACAGAGCCGCGATCAGGGCAGCGCCCATCACCGCGACCGCGGCTGCGAAGTAGCCGCGGCGTCTGACACCAGTCATCGCTTCCGCTCCCCAGGTTCCGCCTGCCCGGTAGCCGCCGTCCCCGTGGAATCGTTGCGCCCGCTAACGGTGTTACAGCTCAGCCCGTCCTGTCCGGTCCGGCGGAGCTCAGCGAGATCCGCAGGATCACGCGTTGCTCGCGCTTCATCGCCGCGCGGTAGTCGTTCCAGTCGGAGTGCTCGCCGGAGATCGTCCGGTAGTACTGGACCAGCAGGTCCATGGCCTCGGGCAACGGCACGACCGTCGCGGTTCCGTTGAGCTGGATCCAGCGGCCGAAGAAGCTGTCCGGCAGCACGCACAGCGAGACGTGCGGATCACGTTCGACCTGCTTCGTCTTGTACGCGGTGGCTCGCGTGGAGACGAGCACGTCACCATTGTCGTCGAGCGCGACGAGCACCGGCGACATGGCCGGCGTGCCGTCGGACTTCAATGCGCAGAACACCGCGCGGTGCTGACTGCGGAGCACTTCCCGTGCCTGGTCCAGGTCCATGGTCTTCATCCTGGCGAGACGGGACGATGTCCGCATGCCCGACCCGAATTCCGTCAGCTGGCAGCTGCACGCGGACCCGACGATGTGGATCGCCGGGATCGCGAGCCTCTACCTGCAGGCACTGCACCCCAGGGCGGTCGCGGGTGTCGTGCAGAACTCGAACTTCCAGGCCGATCCGCTCGGCAGGCTCAAGCGCACGGCGGACTTCGTCGACCTGGGCGTCTACGGCACCGACGCGGAGATCGCCACCGCCGCGGCACGGGTGCGGGCCACGCACCGGAACCTGCGCGGCGTTGTCGACGGCCGGACGTTCCGCGTGGACGAGCCCGAGTTGCTGCTCTGGGTTCATTGCTCGGAGGTTTCCTGCTTCGAAACAGTGCTCGACCGCGCGGGGTACGGACTGTCCGGCAGGCAGAAGGACCTCTACTACGCCGAGCAGCGGTTCGCGGCCGCTTTGGTCGGATTGCACCCGGATGAAGTACCGGGATCCAGGCGCGAAATGGCCGAATACTTCGATCGGATGCGTCCCGTTCTGCGCCGGACGACCGATTCCGATGTGATCTACGACTTCTTGCACGGCCCTCCGGTGCAAGGGTGGCTCCGCCACGGCCTGCCCGTGTACCGGGTTCTCGTGGGCCACCTGGCCTATTCGGTACTACCCGACTGGGCGCTCGAACTGCACGGCCGCGAGGCGTACGCGCATGCCGACCGATGGCTGCGAATGGTGCGCCGAGCTGCGCTTATGGTCCCTAGCAAGATCAGGAGGCTCGCTCCGCCCGGCCATCTGAAGCGAGCGATCGAGCGTCACGGCAGGCATGTGACACCCAGCAAAGCGAGGCTTCCGTAGTTGTCATACATCACAGTCGATCATCGCCGCAGGTCCGTAGCATTGCGCACGAATCCACAACACCCCCGGAAGGCCTGTCGTGATCCGTCGTGCCGCGCTCCTGACTGCCGTAGCGGTGTTCGCCACCGCCTGTGGGAGCGGTGACACCACCACAGTCATCGGACGTGCTGACTCCGGGAAGCTGACCATCGGCATCCGTTACGACCAGCCCGGCATGAGCCAGCGCCGGCTCGACGGCCGGTACGTCGGCTTCGACGTGGACGTCGCCAAGTACGTGGCGAACGAGCTCGGGGTGAAGGAAGGTGGCATCACCTTCAAGGAGGCCCGTGGTGCCGCCCGTGAGTCGATGCTCGAGAACGGCGAGGCCGACCTGATCATCGCCTCGTACTCGATCACCGACGCCCGCAAGGAGAAGGTCGCCTTCGCCGGGCCGTACTTCGAGACGGGCCAGGGCATGCTGGTGCGCTACACCGAGGAGGCCGTCCAGGGCCCGGAGACCCTGAACGGCCGCAAGCTGTGCTCGGTCAAGGGTTCCACCTCCGCGCAGAAGGTGAAGTCGGACTACTCGAAGAACGTGCAGCTCGTCGAGTACGGCCAGTACTCCGACTGCGTGATCGCTCTCATGGCGGGCAACGTCGACGCCGTCTCGACCGACGAGGTCATCCTCGCCGGGTTCGCCGCGGAGAACCCCGAGCTGCTCAAGCTCGTCGGCAAGACGTTCTCCAAGGAGCGCTACGGCATCGGCGTCCCGAAGGGTGACGCCGAGTCGCGCGACGCCGTGAACGAGGCCATCGAGAAGATGATTTCGAGCGGTGAGTGGAAGCGGGCCCTCGAACGCAACGTCGGTCCGTCGGGTTACGAGATCCCGCAGCCACCCCAGATCACGGAGAAGAGTTAGCTGATGGCGGCGGACTTGGCGGTCCAGGCCGCCCAGTCCAGCGTCCACTGCCAGTAGTCGTTGTGGGCAGGCCCGTTCGGGTCGGCCAGCCCGAGCTGCACCGTGGAGCCCACGACCTCGACCGGGTCACCGACCATCGTCAGGTCGAAGAAGACCTTGGCGTTGGGACCGGACAGGTTCGCGCACCCGTGTGACACGTTCTCCTTGCCCTGGCTGGGAATCGTGTCGTTGTTCTCGTGCACGAACTCGCCGTTCTGCGAGATCAGCACCGCCCAGGTGACCGGGACGTCGTAGTTGTACACGGTGCTCTTCATCCGCCGTGAGGCTTCCTTCTGCTGCACCACGTGGATGCCGGACCGCGTCACCCTGCCCGGGTCGCTCTCCTTGCCGTACGACGCCGGGAGGTCGTGCAGCAGCACGCCGTCGCGGTAGATCTCGAACCGCTTGGTCTGCGTGTTCGCCTTGGCCACCAGCGCCCGGTCCGCGATCTTGAACTGCGCGTGCACGTCGTTCCTGCCGAAGGCACCCCCGCCGAACGGCACCCCGTAGACGTTCGCGTCGAGCGCGACCTCGGTGTTCGGCTTCCAGTACTCCTTCGGCCGCCAATGCGCCTCGGTGTCGGACAGCCACGCCCACGCGCCCTCGGTCGGCACGGACGTCTTGACGGTCATCGCCTTCTGCACGGAAGCCTTGTCCTGCACGGGCGCGCTGAAGGTCACCTTCAACGGCATCGCGATGCCGTAGGTCTGGTTGTCGTCGACGTTCAGCTTCGCGCTGGTGAGCCGCTGCGGCTTGATGGTGCGGAACGACCCGGTGACCGGGACGTCGGCGCCGTCCTCACCCTTGGCCGAGCCGGACCAGGTGTAGGCCTTGTCGTAGCCCAGGTCCTCGGTCGCGACCCAGCGGCCGGCGGAGAGTTCCCCCTTCACCACCTGGCCGTCGGCGCCCTTGAGCACGACGGAGGTCAGCACGCCACCGGTCATTCCGACCTCGAATGGTCCGGCCGGGCTGATGCCCTCGCCCGATGACGGCGTCACCGTCAGTACTGCCTTCGCCTTCTGCTCCGCAGCCGGTGCAGAGGTCTGCGAACCGGCCCCAGGCGCACCGTCGGGTGCGGCACTGCAGGCGGTCAATCCCAGTAGTAGAGCCAAAACCAGTGGCCGCAACACGCGTCCCCCCAAGATCCCCTCGTCCAACGAACATGAGGACGCGCGGCGGTGGAACACGTTGCTCGCGAGATTGCGATCACCCACCCGGACCAGCGGCTTTCCTCCTGTTGAGGCAGCCAACCGGCCGGTAATGACCTGTAGTGCTATGACCAATCACACGTTAGGCTGACTCGCGCAGGCCGTGGTTTCTGTGTTCGTGCTTCACACGCTCGCGGAACGACACGCGGGCGTGCGGTGCGCTCTCAGCGAGTTTGCCTAACGCCCCCGGGACGGCCGGGGTTGCACGGTGCAGCCCCAAGCTTTCCTGCGATGGAGGCAGGTACATGGCACAGGGCACTGTCAAGTGGTTCAACTCCGAAAAGGGCTTTGGTTTCATCGCCCAGGACAACGGCGGCGCTGACGTCTTCGTCCACTACTCGGAGATCCAGGGTCAGGGTTTCCGCACCCTGGAGGAGAACCAGCGAGTGGAGTTCGAGGTCGGCCAGGGCACCAAGGGTCCGCAGGCCCAGAACGTCCGCGCGGTCTGAGGTTTGTAACACGCCGCAATTGAAGTCGTACGTGAGAAGGACCCTCGACCGGGCTCGGTCGAGGGTCTTTCTTCGTAGGTAGCTGTCGACTAGTGGCCGCGCTGGCGCGCTTCCCACTCCAGGCGCTGCATGACCCACTCCGTGGCGAGAGCCTGCGGGGAGGTCTGGCGCTCGGCGGCGAGTTCCTTCAGCTGCTCGTTCGCCATGAGTTGCAGCCTCAGCTGGTAGACCTGCGCGCTGCCGAAGCCCGAGGCGGTGGTCTCGTTGTCCGCGTCCGGGGCCAGGGCGGCCAGGTAGGAGGTCAGCTCTTCGTCGTGCGACGTCTCCGGTTGCTGCGGTTCGTCCGCGGGGCGGTGACGGCCGGACTTGGAGCGTCCGAGGGATCCAATGGGCACCGGGACACGATAACGGCTCGGTCACGGAAGCCAAACCCCTGTGAGCCGGGTCACCCCAAGGTGTAAATGGCTCTACTCAGAGTGGATCTCCGGTGAGGACCGGCGAAGGGCGTCCCCGGAGCTGTGGAGGCCCCCGCGCCAGGGGGAGGAACGCGGGGGCCGGAGGGGATCTCCACAGGCGCTGACCGGGGGTGTGTCAGCTTTTGGATTGTTGCACGAGCACGCGCTCGTTGGGGAGTGTTCCCAACGAGATTCTTATGCCGCCGATGGACGGAAACCCCGTAGTCGCAAGCTGTTGGTAACAACGAACACGCTGCTGAAGGCCATCGCGGCGCCCGCGATCATGGGGTTCAGCAGACCGAGGGCCGCGAGTGGAAGTCCAGCGACGTTGTAGGCGAACGCCCAGAAGAGGTTCCCCTTGATCGTGCTCAACGTCTTGCGGGACAACCGAATCGCGTCGGCCGCCACGCGCAGGTCGCCGCGCACCAGCGTCAGGTCGCTCGCCTCGATCGCGACGTCGGTGCCGGTTCCCATGGCCAGCCCCAGATCCGCGGCCGCGAGGGCCGGCGCGTCGTTCACGCCGTCGCCGACCATGGCCACAACTCGGCCCTGTGCCTGGAGATTCCGGACCGCTTCGACTTTGCCGGACGGCAGGACGTCGGCGATGACCTCGTCGATGCCCACCTCGGCGGCGACCTCGGCGGCCACGGAGGCGTTGTCGCCGGTCAGCAACACCGGCCGCAAACCGAGTGCCTTCAGTTCCTGAATCGCTTGTGCGGACGTGGGTTTGACGACGTCCGACACGACGATGAGCCCGACAACCTTGTCATCAAAGGAAACCGCGACAACTGTCCGAGTTGTGTGGGCAACTGCGGCCTCAGTCAGTTCATGCGGAAGCACAACGTTCCGCACGCGGCCCACGACGACGCGCCGGCCTTCGACCGTTCCGCTGACGCCCACGCCGTCCGTGGAAACGAAGTCCGACACCGGCGGGAACTCGCCGGCCTCACGGACGATCGCCGCGCCGATGGGGTGTTCGGACGCGTTCTCGACGGCCGCCGCGCACCGCAACACCTCGTCCCGGTCCACGCCCGCCGCGGGGATCACGCCGACCAGCGTCAGGCGGCCGGTCGTGACGGTGCCGGTCTTGTCCAGCACGACGGTGTCCACCCGCCGCGTCGACTCCAGCACCTCGGGGCCCTTCACCAGGATGCCGAGCTGCGCGCCGCGGCCGGTGCCCACGAGCAACGCCGTCGGCGTCGCGAGGCCCAGGGCACAGGGGCACGCGATCACGAGGACCGCCACCGCCGTCGTCACCGCGAACTCCAGCGGCCGCCCGGCGAGCAGCCACGCGCCGAACGACGTGAGCGCGATCAGCACGACGACCGGGACGAATACGGCGGACACCCGGTCCGCCAGCCGCTGCACGTCGGCCTTGCCGGCCTGGGCCTGTTCGACCAGCCGGGCCATCCGCGCGAGTTGCGTGTCCGCACCGACCGAAGAGGCCTCGACGACCAGCCTGCCGCCCGCGTTCACGGTGCCGCCGACGACCGGATCGCCCTCGCCGACCTCGACCGGCACCGATTCGCCGGTGACCATCGAGCGGTCCACGGCCGAACTGCCGTCGACCACTAGACCGTCGGTGGCGATGCGCTCACCCGGACGGACCACGAAGCGTTCGCCGACCTGGAGCTCACCGACCGGCACGCGGGTCTCGACGCCGTCGCGCAGCACCGCCACGTCCTTGGCGCCGAGCGCGAGCAACGACCGCAGGGCCGCACCCGCGCTGCGCTTCGAACGGGCCTCCAGCCAGCGTCCGAGCAGCAGGAACACGGTCACGCCGACCGCGACCTCCAGGTAGATGTCGCCGGAGGTGGTGGGACGGGGCAGCAGGCTGAACTCGTGCCGCATGCCGATGACGCCGGCCTCGCCGAACACCAGCGCGTAGAGCGACCAGAGGTACGAGACCGTGACGCCCATCGACACGAGGGTGTCCATGGTGCTGGCGCCGTGCCGTGCGTTGACGAAAGCCGCGCGGTGGAACGGCCAGCCGCACACCCACACGACCACGCTCGCCAGCGCCAGCGACACCCACTGCCACGTCGGGAACTGCCACGCCGGGACCATCGAGAACGCGATCACCGGCACGCCGAGCATCGCGGCGAGGGTGACCCTCAGCCGCAGTTCACCGGCCTCGTCCACGTCGGGAGCCTCGGGCCGGGGCTCCTCCGCGTCGTACCCCGCCGCCCGCACGGTCGACACGAGGTCGTCCACGCGCAGGTTGTCCGGGAACTGGACGCTGGCCTTCTCGGTCGCGTAGTTCACGGTGGCGGACACGCCGTCGAGCCTGTTCAGCTTGCGTTCGACGCGGTTCGCACAGGAAGCGCACGTCATGCCGCTGATGCTGAGCTCGACGTGACGAGGCTCGGTCGTGGTCATGCGACCTGGTACCCGGCCTCGGTGACGGCGGCGACGACCTCGGCGCGGTCGAGTTCGCGGTCGCTGGTCACGGTGACCGCACCGGTCTCCAGGACGACGTCGACACCGGTGACGCCGGAGACCTCGGTCAGCTCCTCGGTGACGGAGCTGACGCAGTGGCCGCAGGTCATGCCGGTGACGGTGTAGGTGGCGCTGACTGACATCGGAGCCCTTTCTCTCTTCGGAGCTCCGATTCTATACCCCCCTGGGGTAAAGGCTCTACTGAGGACTGTCGGGTTTGGGCTGGTCCAGGTTCTGGATGTCGCTCTCGATCTTGTTGACCAGGTCGTCGAGGCCCTCGAGCATCTTGTCGAGCTCGGCCATCCGCGAACCGAACGCGGACTCGATGTCGGCGTCGATGGTGTTCAGGTCGATGCCGCTGAGCGCCTTGAAGATCGCCTCCTGGTCGGCCGCGGAAGGTGTCTGGGACGCGTTTTGGCCCTCTGCTTCGGGGGAAGGCTCCGGCGTGGGGTCGGTCATCGGTCCATCATCCACTGGCCAGTTCTCCACCGGCACGGACGGCACCAGCACGGAAAGTAACGCTGGGTGCCGATGGAATCACTCTGCGGGGGGCTGCGGCCGTTGTCCCAGGTCGCTTAGCCTCGCGCCAACCTCAAGTCGGGGAGGGTGCTCATGAGCGGGTCACTGGAAGTGCGGAAGTTCCTGTTCACACAGGACGACAGCGTGTCGAGGCAGGGCGGGCCGAACGTGCCGGCCCAGCGCAACGGAGAACCCTCGCGGATCTCCGACGAACAGGTCCACCGGGCCAGGCTCGCGGTCGCCAGGAGCGCCCTGGGCGCCGAGGACTGCCGGATGCTGCTGGACATGCTGGGCCTGTCACCGGGCGAGGACGGCGGGCTGCCCCAGGCACAACGGTGAACGTCGTGCGGACGCGAAAGCGGCCCTGACTCCAGGCGCGCACCCCCCGGAGCGCGTCTGCAGAACAGGGCCGCATCCCGAAACATACTCACGGGTCTCTTTAGCGGCAACGGCTAACCTTCGACCATGCCCCAGCAGGACCGGGCGTACGCGACCCGTGAGGCGATACTCCACGCCGCGGCGGAGGAGTTCGACCGGCTCGGATACGAGCGCACGTCGCTGACCGCCGTGCTCGCGCGTGCCGGACTGACCAAGGGCGCGTTCTACTTCCACTTCCCCTCGAAGGAAGCGGTCGCCGATGCCCTGATCGAGCGGCAGGGCGAACTGTGGGCGCAGGTGAGGGAGTCGTGGCGGCTGCGCGGCGTCGACCCCCTGAGCGCCCTGCACGGCATGTTCGCCGAGTCAGCCGACCGGATGGCGGCCGACGTGGTGCTGCGCGCCGGCGTGCGGCTCAACGCCGATCGTGAGGTCGGCTATCCGGGCGTCCCGAACACGCACCTCATGTGGGAGAAGCTCGTCGCCGGGTACGTGATCGAGGCGGCTGAGCGCGGGGACCTGCGGGCCGGCGTCGATCCGGAGGCTGTCGCCAGGACGTTGTGCAGCGCTGCTCTCGGTTCGCGGTTGATCTCTTCCGCCACGACGGAGTGCGCGGACTTCCCCGAGCGGATCCGCGAGGTTCTGGGCCACGTGCTGCCCAGCGTCGTGTCCTCCGGCTGGAAGTTGTCTGGATCACAAACTGCTTCTGAACCGGCGTGACGGGCCCGAACGGCCCTGAACAGGCATTTGTTGATCTGGGCGATCTGGCCCAGAAGGTGGTTTCAGCAGGTCAGCGCATAAGTGGGACCCCCGTTTTGGAGGTGCGCGGACCTATGGCATATGCTTACGATGCTTCCAGAGACCAGCTAGTCCCCATCATCTAGCGGCCTAGGATCCCGCCCTTTCAAGGCGGTCGCGCGGGTTCGAATCCCGTTGGGGGCACGCAGTAAAGTACGGTACGGTAAGACAGCACGAAGCAAGGCCCAGTGGCGCAGTTGGTTAGCGCGTCGCCCTGTCACGGCGAAGGTCGCGGGTTCGAGTCCCGTCTGGGTCGCTTTTCTGTAGTTGATTGCTACAGCTCATGGCCAGGTAGCTCAGTTGGTACGAGCGACCGCCTGAAAAGCGGTAGGTCGGCGGTTCGACCCCGCCCCTGGCCATACCTTCTTAGCAGTACAAACAGAAAGCCCCCGCCACGGCGGGGGCTTTCTGGGTCTCAAACGGGGTCTCAGTTGTTGCCCCAGAGCAGTCCGCCAAGCTGATCGGCGACCGTCCTCCGCAGCCCTGCTGAGATGTGCTGGTACCGCTTGGCCATCGATGAGTTGGACCAGCCCATGAGGTCCATCACGATCCGTTCTGGAACCCCGAGGACGAGAAGCACCGTTGCTGCCGTGTGACGCGCGTCATGCAAGCGAGCTTCTCGGATTCCTGCCTCTTTCAGTACCTCCTTCCACTCTTCAAGGTCTGCTCGCGGGTCAATGGGCTTGCCGTTCGGCTGCGCGAACATCCATCCTTCGTCGTGCCACAGGTCGCCGGCTGCTTCACGCTCGGCTTGCTGCACCTTCTCGTGCTCCAACACCATGCTGAAGACCTGATCGACCAGCGCGACACCACGTCGTCCGGCGCTCGACTTCACGTCGACCTCCACCAGGCCGCCGCCGTGGCGCTTCGGGCACCACCGAGCGTGGCTCTTGCAGTCGGGTGGGCAGGGAGGCGGGCAGGGCTTCCGGCTGTGACGCTTACAGGTTTCCTTACAGGGCAAGAACTTGTGGTACTTCGCGCCGCACTCAGTGGGGTTCTCGCATCCGTGCTTCCACGTTTGCCGCTGAAGCGCCTTTCTGATCCGAAGAGCCTTCGCTTTGCGGTCCAACCGTGTCCACTTAAGACCGATCGTCTCGCCCTGCCGCGTGCCGTGCACGAGCGCGATGATGAACCGCACACCGTTGCGCCGCTTGAGGCACGTCTTGATGAGTAGCTGGACCTCGTCCACCTCGAACGGCTCGACTTCCTCCTCTTCCACACGGGGAGGCGTCGCCAAAGCAGCAGCGTTCCGTTTGATGATCCCGCCACGCCGGTCAGCCTGTCCCCACGCCCGTCGAGCCGTTCTGTGGACCTGGTGAGCCGTGGCCGCCTTCCTGCCGTTCGCGATGATCCGCGCGTACAGGCGCTCAAAGTGATCAGGCTCGACAGCATCCATCCACTGACCGCCAAGAGCGGGAATGAGGTGGTAGCGCACGGCCGACTCGTAGGCCTTGAACGCCTTGTACTTGAGAGACGGCTTTGCGATGTTCTCCAACCAGTGAAGTAGCCAGGCTTCAACCCGCCAACGCTCACCAGGCCTGCGGATGTTGCCGCTTTCCCGCTCGTTTTCGAGTTCCCGAACGCGGTCGATTACAGCGCTCTCTGACTTCCTTTTGACGTGCCGGCGGTCCGGCTTGCCGTTGTCGAGCGTGCCCATCGTGACGCGACCGTGCCAGTAGCCGTCAGACTCGCTGTAGTAGATGCTGGACGCACCGTTGGGTGCGCGTGTCCCTTCTTTGCGCGGTTTGCGCGGCATTTAGATCTCCTGCGTTCGAATCAGGCGGCGTTCTGGATACGGACGAGATGCGTGGCGTAGGCGTCGACCTGGTCCACGTGGACGCGGCGCAGTCGTCCGATTTGGACGGACTCGACTTCGCCTGAACCGATCAGCGCGTACATCCGCGTGCGGCTGACACCGAGACGCTTGGCGGCTTCCTCGACCGTGAGCAACTTCGGTTCGGGCACAGCGCGCTGTGCCGGTACCTCCGGAGGGTCCACGTCCGGAGACGTCGTCAGCAGTTCAGCAAGCCGGCCGAGAAGCGCCTGGATTTCGGCGGCGCGCAAGGTTTGCCTTTCCCAAGCCATGACTAGGTCCTTCCGGTGGTGCCGGACAGGAGGGACAGGCTTTGAGCGCCTGTCCCACCCGGTTTGTGCTGGTCAGGTGGTGCGGTCGGACAGGTGGGACAGGTGGGACAGCTCCGTGTGGTTGGCTGCTGTCCCACCTGGGCTCAGAACATCGGCGCGTAGTACTGGCCACTGGCGTTCTTGGTGAGCTGCTCGGCCTCGTGCATGCGGGCGCAGGTGCGGCGCACGTTGTCCGCGCTGAGCTGGGTGGCGTCGGCGACCTCCTTGGGCGTCTTCCCGGGGTTCTCGCGGAGGTAGCGGAGGATGGTCGAGCGGGTGTCGCCGATGGTGTGGTCGATGGCGGGGCCGTCGAGCATGGACCAGGCGCCGCGGCTGGGGTCGAAGGACAGGGCGTAGTCGGCTTCTTCGACGTCGCGGCCGGTGACGTGCAGGACGCCGTCAGCGTTGTTGCGGGCGCGTTCGAGCACGAGCACCGCATCGGCGGCGCCGGTGATGCCGTTGGTGCCGGACACGGTGGCGAGGAAGTCCTCGTGAACGGCTTTGCGGACGTGGTGCACGAGCACAACGGCGATGCCGTAGTGGTCGGCGACCTTCTTGATACGGCCTACGGCGGCGTAGTCCGCGTCGTACTGCTGGACGCCCGCTGGTGCCGAGCCGCGCAGCTTGGCGAACACGTCGATGACCACGAGCCGAGCGGAGCGGTTGCGATCGAGCCACGTGGCGATGGCGGTGTCTCCGCCTTGGGGCAGGGGCGGGCAGTCGGTGGCGAGCGTGAGTCGTGAAGGTGCGTCGTCGCCGGCAAGGACCTTGCCCATGCGGCTCTTCAACCGGCGGGCGGTGTCTTCCAGCGCGAGGTACAGCACCGGGCCGGGGTCGATCTCGATGGAGCCGAACGCGGGTCGTCCGGCGGCGATGTCGAGTCCGAGTCCGAGCGACAGCCAGGACTTGCCGACCTTGGGCGGTCCAGCCAGCACGGTGACGCCCTCGCAGAGCACACCGGGCACTGCCCACCTCGGGTCGTCAAACTCTGCCGCCATGAGCTTGTCAGCGGTCCATCCCGTCCTGGTGAGATCGAACGCATCGGTGTGTGCGGTGCTCATGTCACGTCCCCTTGTGGTTCACGCGGTACGTCGCGATTCCGGCGCGTTCGGCGGCGTCGGCGCAGTGACGCGCACCCTTGGACTCGGGGCGCAGGAAGGCCACGCACGCGTCCGCTCCGAGACGGATCATGTGCTGGTTGCGGATGGGGCCGGCTGCCTTGCCGTGGCGGTCCCAGTCAGCGGGGTGTGCTTCGGTCGGTAGGCCCCAGCCGGTCCAGATGCCTGCGGCCATGAGGTCGGCGCCACGGCAGGCTCCGTGCACGAGCACGGCGTCCGGGTAGCACGCGCGGGCCACGGCGAGCATGCGCCGCATGCTGCTTACGCTGGTCCAGTTCCGGCTGCCGGTGACGAGGATGCGGTGGCTCATGCGGCCCACCTTCCAGTGCGATTGCGGCGGATGTGCAGGGCTTCGATGGCGGCTGCTCCTTGCTGGGGGACAACACCGTTGCCCAGCAGCCGCAGCTGCTGTCTGCGTGATAGCCCGGGTACTTCGGTGACCCATCCCGGTGGAAGGCCCATCAGCCACTCAACGAACTGTGGGCTCAGGACTCGGTTGTTGCGGCGTCCCGGTTCGGTGGGGTCAGGTGCTGAGCGTCCGAGGATGGCTTCCCAACGGCGGATTGCGGGTGCGAACTGGCCCCACTCGAAGTCTGAACCAACGCGCCGTGCAGGCACGTCACGTCCCCCCGCTGATTCGGTCCTTTGTGGTCGCGGGCAGTAGGCGTTGGCAGCAAAGACACCGTGGTCCGCAGGTCCAGTGCCCCAATGCCGTTCGCGTCCGAGGTTGTGGGCGTCGGCAGGTGTGGCGTAGCCAAACCATCGTTCCCTGCGGTGGGGCGCACCAACGTCGGAAGCGCGTACGCATGTCCATCGCAGGTCATACCCGACTTCGGCCAAGTCGGCGGCGACTCGGCCAAGTCCTCGAACAAGGAGGGCTGCGACGTTCTCCAGGATGACGAGCTGGGGTCGAAGTACGCGAACGGCGTCGGTGACGTGGGTCCAGAGTCCACTGCGTTCTCCTGTGATTCCGGCACGCCGTCCGGCGTCGCTGATGTCCTGGCAAGGGAACCCGGCGTCGAGCACATCGACGGGAGGCACTGCGGCCCAATCGATGGCGGTCACGTCCCCCAGGTTCGAGATGGCGGGGTGGCGATGAGCGAGCACCTGACATGCCCCGGGATCGACCTCGCTGTACCAGGCGAGAGAGCCGTTCAGTACAGCCTGGGCAGCCATCGTCAGACCTCCATAGCCCTCGAACAGGCCACCGATGCGGACGTTCACGCGGCCACCTTCCGGGGACGTCGGGCGCCAGCCTTCAGCCCGGAGGTGATGGAGCCTGCGGCTTTGTGGATGCGCATCGAGTTGACGGCGATGTAGCTGGCAGCGGCATGCATGAGTGCGTCCCTGACTTCCTGCTCCGTCAGCTCCCCGCCGGCTACGAGCTGCCCGAGGTTCTGCGCGGCCATGTACAGCGCCTCGTTGCGCTGACCTCGTGGTGCCCCGTCCACGCGGGCGACCTCAGCGGCGATGGCCGCGGCGAGATACCTGCCCCGCTTGTCGGTGCACGCGAGCCTGACGGGCGGTTTTGGCGGCTGCGGCGGCGTGGGCGTGAGAAGGACGGCAAGCCACTCCGGCAACTCGACCTCCGCCGTACTGTCAGCGAGTTCGTAGCGGCGGCCGTTGACGATCGAGCCGGGCGCCACGACGTAGCCGCCGTGTGCACGGGTGTCGATGTGCCATCCGAGCCGTCCGGCGGTGTTGCGGTAGTCACGTCCCCCCGCCTTGAAGTACAGGTGCCGCCCATCGGAGGGCGTGAAGACGGTGCGAGTGGTGGGGACGTCGGCCCCGTGGTCTTGGGCGAGCATCGCGAGCACCTCGGCTCCGTGCCGCACACCTTCCAGGCCAGCAGGCGGGATCTCGTCCGGCTTGGCGGTGTCGAGGTCGACCACGACCCGGCCGGCGCGACCAGTGGCCAAGCCGATGTTGTACGGCCCGGTGGACCAGCAACGCCGGATGCGGTCGAGGTCGGTGGTGGCGCGCTGTTCCCAGTCCTTGACCGCGGGTGCCTTGGCGTTGGGAACGAGCGGGAAGACCGGTCCGTACTGTTGGGCCGCCTCAAGGGCAGCGTTCAGCAACCTGTCGTCCACGATGGACTCCTTGGGCGAGAGTGAAAGCCGGGAGACGGTCACGTCCCCGGCGTGACCTGGGACGGACTGAACTACTTGCGTTCTTCCTCGCGCAGAGCCTTCACCGCGTCGTCCACGGCGTCCTGGATCTCGAACTTGCCGCAGTCGCCCAGGCTTTCGTGGCGCTTGTTGCGGAGCCGCTTGACCTCCACGTCCAGGTAGTTGGCGTCCCCGGCTGCGGCGCGCTCGCAGAGCTTGAGCAGAGGCTGCATCTCCCGTTCGGGCTCCTGGCGGACGATCGGGACGGCGTGCAGCTTGCCGACCAGCTCCCGCAGCGACTCCGGCGTGCCGGGCGGCATCTGCGGGACGGGCGTGTCCGGGCCGTCCATGTTGCGAATCGCGGTGGAGAGGCACTGCTTGGCGCGGCTGTCCTCGGGGAGCCGGTCGCGCAGCTCCTTGAGGTCGTTCACGCCCTGCTGCGCCGTGGTCTTGCGGCGCACGACATCGGTCGCCATGCGGCCCACGACGTTGGCCAGCGGTTCGCCGTCCACGTCCATGCGGGCGTCGGGTCCCATGTACTTGACCGCAGTCCCGATCGGGCCGTCGTCGTGGTAGTGCACCGGGCTCTTGTCGAGCGGTGCACCCCAGGTGTTGTCCAGTAGCGGCTTGTCCGACATGACGCCGGCGACCGGACCGGGCTTGGGGGCGATCACGTCCCCGCCGTGATCTGCGGCGTCGTGGTTGTCGTGCTCACGCATGGCGTTCTCCTTGGCGGCCTTGTGGGCTTCGTTGGCCGCATCGAGTCGTTCGGTGGCGGTGCGGATGGCGTCCTGGTCGCCGCTGGCCTTGGCATCGCGGAGGGACTGCTTGGCGCGGGAGCGCTGCTTGCGGGTGGCCTGGGTGGCTTTGCCGGTCCCGCCTTTGCAGCGGCGTCCGCCTGCTCTGCACATGTCACGTCCCCTTGGTGTGCAGGGGTTTCGCGTTCAAGGCGCGGGTTGCGATAAGTCGCATGTGGATGGTGGTCATGTCACTTGCCGCCGTTGGCCACGCACGCGGCGCAGGTGGGGCGGCCGGACAGGCTGGGGAACCAGACCTTTTCCGGCTTGGGGATCGTCAGCCCGCAGAAGGTGGTGGACCTGCCGTTCCAGATGGAGCGCGACTTCTCGATGTGCATCGTGTTGTCGTTCATGACGCGGTCTCCGATTCGATTACCCTTAGTGACGGTCTGTGGGTGTGCGTGGTCAACGCGGCAACGTGCGGTGTCGCTGCGGTGAGTGGGATTCAGGGAGGCGCTCGACAGGGATGCGAGGCCCCGTTTTCGGGGGTTTTCGCTGGTCAAGCGGACCTAGTTGTGGATCTTCCCTGGTGGTTGTTGTCGCTGGTGAGAGTAGGGAACTGGGCCAGGGAGGCGGTCAGGGGAAAATCCCTGCGGCACTGGCGGTTCCCTGACCGCTTCCCTGGCCGGTTGTGGGGTGCGGAGTGTGGCTCTAAGCCTCTCCGGCCTCGTCTTCGGCACTCTGCTCGATCTCACGCAGAGTGATTGCTTCGGTGACGTCGTCGGCCCGCACGAGGCTGTCTCCGTCGCTCTTGCGGATCGGGACCTGGGCCTCACGCAGCGCTGCGGCGAAGGTCTTGCTGGTCCAGTCGCCGTAGTGACCGGTGTTGAGGTCGATCAGGGCCCGCAACGCGACGGCCGTGCGGATCTTCTGCTCATCGCCCAGCACGCGGACGAGGTCGAGCAGGAAGTCCACTTCGGACGACTCTTCCTCGTCGTCGCTGGTCGCCGGGGGGACGTGACCGGCACGCAGGTGCATCGCGCGGTCGGTGACCTCGGCAACCTCGTCGCTGGTCAGATAGAAGCTGCGCAGCAGACCGGGCTTGGCCATGATGCCGCGCACCATCGCCGTACCCACGTCACCGGGGCCTTCGGAGGTCGCGGCCTCCAGGCTGACCGCGGAGATCCCCGCCTTGTACGAGCCGGTACCCAGCACAGCGTCGTTGGACTGCTGGTCACCGATGGCGAAACAGGCCTTGCACGAGGTCACCGCGGTGACCTTGCGCGGCAGCGACGCCGTAGAGGCCTCCGGCGTGGCGAACATGACCGTGATCGCGTACTTGCGCGCGGCGAACACGAGCTTGGCGACCACGTCAGCCGCTTCCTCCCCGTACTCCTTGTGCATGAACAGCGCCTGACACTCATCGATCACGATCACCCGTGGACGCAGACGGACGTCCTTCTCCGCGAGCTTGCGCGACACCGCCCGCGCACCGTGTTCCTTGAGCGCCTTGCCCCGGACGTCCAGGTCCGCGTACAGGGCGTGGAGGGTGTCCAGGCAAGCCTTGACCGTGTCGTCGTCGGCCCCGGTGCGCAGGGTCCGCAGCCGCGGCTTCATCGGGTCGTAGTCGGCGTTCTCCGCGAGCACGAACACGTCCACCTCGACCAGCGGGTCCAGGATCGCCCCGGATACGAGCGTGATGTACATGCTCGACTTACCCGAGCCCATCTCGCCGGCGGCAACGTAGTTCTTCTGAAACAGTTGCGCCACAACGACTTCACCACGGATGTTGATCCCGACCGGGATACCGGTGAAGTAATCCGCAGGCCCGTCGCCCTCCAGCAACGGCCACGGGTCGACCGGCCCCGACAGAGCGCCAGGGTCGGCCACCCACAGGTCCAGCACGCCGGGCTGTCCCTTGGGTTCGGACGGCCACACCTCGACCGGCAGGCGCACGAGGTTGTGCGCGAACACGGTCTTGCGTTTGACGATCTCCTCCACCGGCACCCCGAGCGGCAGCACGAGCTGCATCCGCCAGCCCTTGCCGTCGCGCTGCGGGACCTGCACCCACGTCGGGGCGATGCTGTGGCCCCAGCCCTTCTTGAACGCTTCCTTGAGCGCAGGCAGGCCGGACAGGTGCCGCATCGCGGTCAGCACGGCGGACTCGTCCGGGATGATGTTGCGCCCGTCCGCGGGCACGGCGTCGGCGTCCACGGCCCACATCGGCAGCGTGCCCCGCTCGCGACCGACTGGGATCACCCGTGCCGCCCACACCAGCGCACCGGCAGCGGCCCACGCCGGCCAGTAGCTACCTGCCGGGGACACGTCCACCACGGTGGACCAGAAGCCGGTGACGTCGTGCCACCGGTCGGTCAGCGACCCCGCACCCACCACGGCCTGCACCGCGGCGTAGCCCAGCAGCAGCACGTGGCCGGACGCGAGCACGACCACGACACCGCCGGACCACCGCAGGATCTCGATACGCCGCACACGGGCACGTTCGGCGGCACCGTTGCGCCGGCGTTCGAGCGTGTCCTCCAGCTCACGCAGGACACGGAAGTCGTCGGCGCTCTTGCCGTTGACGCGCAACGTGGTGATGGCCTGTTCCAGTTCGGTGTGCTTGCGCCGCGCACGACGCTCCGCACGGCGGATGCGCGACCCGGCCACGGCGTACCCGGCGGTGCGCACGACCGCGCGTCCGGCGCTACGGGTCCGCTCGTGCGTGGCCCCGGTCCGCACCACGCGCACCACGGCCTTGCTCACCGCGATCGCCCGCTGAGAGGCAAGGCGCTGATCGAGCGCGGCACTGTCCTGCTCGGACACGATCTCGCCCTCGAACACCTTGGGCTCGATCCCACCGCCGGCGGGCTGGTCGGCGGTGCCGGGTGCGCGGCGGGTATGCAGGTCGTAGACCGTCGCGTCCGGCTGGTCGTCGGGACCGGTCGCGCCGGTCGGGGACGTGACAGTCATCGCTGCACCTCAGACGTGTCGTGGGACAGGTGGACCAGAGCAGCCGCGCCACCGAGAACCAGCACGGGCAGGCAGGACACGAACGTGGTGATCTGCCACGGCGCAGCGGTCATCCCGGCGGCCTTCATCAGGTGGTAGGCCACCTGACCGCTCATGCCCAGCAGCAGCGCGGCGAACGTGGACCACATCGCGAACCGCCGTGCCCGTGCGGGCTTGGTGTGGTCGAGCCAGACCCGCATGGCGAACGCGGCGTAAGCCTCCATGCCCAGCGGCAGCGTGATCGCCGTGTTGATGGTCCAGTTGTCGGCGATACCGGGCAGCGGCGCGACCGGGCCAAAACCGGTGAGTTCACCCAGGCCCACCCAGCCACCCCAGATGGCCACGAACGCACCCAGCGCAATCAAGTACAGCGGCACATTGCGCCACCGGCCCGACGTCGCTGGCGCGGCCGTGACAGATGCGTCCTGGACGCTTGCGTCACGAGGGGACGTGACATCGGGCGTGGTCTCCGTGGTCGTTAGCGGTTCTGCAACGGGGGTGACCTCGTTGACAGCCTCGCTCGCGGCGGGGATGGAGTCGCTTGTGGACGTTACGGGGGACCGGTCGGTGTCCGCCTGGTGGTTGCCGGTGTCGGGCGTGTCCTTAGTGGAGACGACCTGCAACCGACGGGGCGTGGCCGGAACCGGCGTGGTCTCGCCGTTCGGGTCGGCGGGGTCGAAGCCGGAGGACTTCAGGGCGGCCAGGGCGCCTGCGGCCTTGGGGTGGCCCACGTTGCACTGCTGCCTGATCTGCCGTAGTGACGGCCAAGCCCCGAGGTCGATGGCCATGCTGCGCACGCGGTCGGTGAGCTGGTCGAGGCTGGTCGGGTAGGCGCTGGTCATCGGTGGGCTCCCTTCAGGAGGACGCGGGTCGAACGGACGGTGGGGCGGGCAGCACCACGGGCGGCGATGCGAGGCAGGTACAGGAGGGTGAACGCGGCCAGCAGCGCTGGGACCGCGAACGTGATCGCGTGCAGCGCCGGGTGGTCCGGTAGGCCGGTGACCACGGCCCATTGGGTGGTGGCGATGCCGACCGTGGTGATCAGCAGCTTCCACAGCAGCACCGCGAACATGAACGCGACGCCGGAAGCCAGCAGCAGGAGGAGGAACGTCGACTCGTCGGTCACCGCGTCGCTCCCTTCGAACGGGCGGACTCGTGCATGGCCAGGGCGTCGTGGGAGTACTCGGCGGCCATCTCGCACGCGGTGATGTGCTGCGGGTGCGCCGGGTCGCTGGTGATCGGCTTGAGCAGGCGCACACCCTGTTCGAACCAGGCGGCGACCTCCAGGTCTGGGGCGCCCATCGGCGGGTTGGCCTCGTGCCAGGTGGCCAGCAGTTCGCAGATGGTGGGTTCGGTGCCCGCAGACGGGGCGGTGATCGTGGTGGACACTGTGGTGCCCCTTTCCGGTTGCAAGATCGGATGGTGGGTCTGTAGGAACCCGGACCGGCGGTGACTTCTTGGCGGGGGTCCCGCCGGTCCGGGCGAAGCTAGGAGTGCGGTGTGCCGGGCTTCTTCTGTCCGGTCCAGGGCAGCGTTAGACCGTCGTTCTCGTGCCGGGGTACGAAGTGGATGTGCAGGTGGAACACCGTCTGCGTGGCGAGCGTGCCGCGGCTGGTGATGAGGTTGAAGTCCGCTCCGGACCGGACCGCGTACACGGCCGCGAGGCGCATCGCCGCCGCGGTGATGTCGGGGTCGTCGGCGGCGTCGGTGACGTGCAGGCGGGGCACGATCAGCATGTGTCCCGGCGTGACCGGGTGACGTGGCGAGAAGATCACCGCGTCGCGGTCGCTGTCGTCGTACTCACCGGCCACCACACGCTGGCAGAACACACAGCCCGGGTCGAACAGCAGCTTGGCCATCAGGCGTCCTTTGGCTTGGGATGCAGGTGCCAGGGCTCCAGCCGCAGGTGTCGTGCGTCGACGTCGTCGACCGCGTAGGCGGGCAGCACCGCCCGCAGGAGACTGACCAGCGCGACGGAGCGGTGGATGCCGTGGTTGCACCCGACCGCGATCGTGCAGTCGATCTGCTTGTCGACGAAGTCGGTGACGAGGTTGACCAGCCAGGTCACCACGTCCTCGACCACCGGGTACTGGGTCCGCACGTAGTCGATGACCTCACGGTCACGACCGTCCAAACCGGTCAGCACCTGGTCGAGGTCCGCCGGGGTGGGCATGAACCGCCGCGTGTCCACGACGAAGTCGGCATCGGCCGGCGGCTGGTGGTGCTTGAAGCTGAACGAGTACAGGCGGACCCGGCTCGTGTTCGTCATGCTGCCTCCGTCATGTCGTCGGTGTCGGTGTGGGTGAGCTCGAAGCAGGGCCAGCACTGCCGGGTGCTGGTCGGCAGGACGTACAGCGGGTCTTTGCCGCAGGTGCGGCAGATACGGCGGGCGAGATTCGCTTTGGCCAGCGCGGTCCATTTCGCGGGCGTCATCGGCCGCACCGGCAGTGCGCGGGAGATGAGGTAGAGGCTGGCGAACCACGTGGCTTTGGAGGCGTTGTGCCGCCCGTAGAGCACCGCCACCGGGTCTTGCCCGCCCGGTCGCAGGCCCAGCGTCCGCAGTTGCCGGCGGGTGGCCAGCACGTCGCGCGGGGCACAGCCGTGTGAGAGCAGCGGCAAGCCGTCATGAATGCCGCGCGTGTACTGCTGAGCGCCTGACCAGGGCACCGTGGCGAGCACCCACGGGTACTGACGGCCGCCCATCGCTACAACACCGCCGTTAGCAGCGCCGCCGCCAGCAACCACGACCAGTGCCACGACTGGTCAAGCGCGTACGCGCCCGTACCCAAGCTGGGGTTGTCATCGCGGCCCGCGCGAGGCGCGCCCAGTGCGTAGAGCGGCTTATGGCCGGTCAGGGCGGCCAACCACGCGAGCGTGGAGCGTCGGTCAGCCCAGTAATGGGTGAGAGCGGACACCAGCTGCCCAACAACGAACCCCACCGGGCTGATGGAAAGGCCGAACACCACCCACAGCACCGCCACCACCGTTGCAGTCACCGCTGTGTAGGAGGCGACATGCGCCGCACAGGCGCGATGCCCGGCCTTTCCACGTTGGCTCTTCGAGGCGGCCTGGTGCTCGGTCTGGACCCAGTGATCGGCCAGGTTGTGCGCCACCAGCAAAGCAGGCAGCACTACCGCGAACGTCACCGCTGCGGTGCCCATCAGGCTGCCTCCGTCCGGGCGACGCGGCCGACGACCTGCGCGCGAATCGCGTTGCGGGCTGCGCGGCGTCCGTTGCTCTTGCGCTTGCCATAGACCGGCGCCGGGACCGTTGCCACCAACGCCTTGCGCACCGGCGCAGTCGCCTCCTGCTCCGCCTGCGCCAGCGTCACGCCGTACTTCGGCACGACGCCCGCGGCGGCACGAGCCAACATCCGCGCGTTCCGACGCTCGACCGCCGAACCGTCGAGCAGAGCCGACGTCGGAGCGTGCGGCGACGCAATCTCCTTCGAAAGCTTGCTGAGAAGCCTGGTCACAGCGTCGGAGGTGATGCCGTCCGGGGCGTAAGTCGGGGCGTTCATCGAAATCCGATCCTCTCGTAGTGGCGCTTGATGGCGCTAACAATAGCGCTATCAGTGCGCGTTGTGTCTACGTCCAAACGGGTGACGAGCGATGGTGATCTGTGGAAACGCGGCGTCAGCCGCTAGAGTTATCGCTGGTGAGAGCGCTAATGGAGGCCTTGTGCAGAAGGACTGGGAAGCGGTTGCGGCCGCCATCAACACCCGTATGAGCGAACTCGGCCTGATGCAGGTGCAGGTTGCTGAGCGTTCCGGCGTGAGTGTCGCCGGTCTTCGGCTGCTTCAGAAAGCCAAGTCTCCCAACGCAAAGCCGCGCACATTGGCGGCCGTATCGGAAGCGTTGGGATGGCCCCGTGACTACCTCGCTGCCGTGCGCGATGGTCAGAGCGATGCAGGGGAAATCAGTGACCAGAGTCTTGTGGAGCAGGTCCGCGAACTTCGAGCCGAAGTAGCCGAACTTCGCTCCCGCGTCGATGCCGTGGAACGGGCTGGAAGCTGAAGTGCACACGATGTCGCCTATCCCCCTGCGCTAGGTCCCGGCTGTGATGGGATCAGCATCCGATCAGTGGGTACCTGGTGTCTAAAGACTGGTTGTCCTACCGCGCGCTTGGAATGACTGTCTGGCATAAGCCCTGGTCAGGCGACTAACAAGAGGCAGGGAGCAGATGGAAACCGATGGGCAGTGGCTGTCTAGGTCGACGTCCGAAGTAGCCCTCAACACGGGCCTCTTGGCGGAAGTGTTGAAGGAGTACCGGCAGGCCAACGGTCTGAATCAGGGCGATCTAGCCAAGCTGCTAAACCTCGATCAGTCCTATGTTTCGAAGATCGAAAACGGACAACGTCAGGTGCGGGATCTTGAGACTCTGTTGCGCATTGCTAATCGGCTAAATATTCCGCCTAGTCACGTTGGTGTCTCGCAGGAGCTATTGCAACCTGTTGCACCTGCTTCCGCCGACGCGCTTGTGGATGCGGTGGACCCTGTTGAGGTGAGCCAAAATGACTGGAAGCGTGGTCGTCGCTTCCTGAATCGTCATCGGGGCGAGTTGGCGCAGCTAGCAAAGAAGCTCTACAGTCCTGAATTTCACGTTGGCGATGATGTGACTTTCATGGCGAAGCCCGAATGGATGCCTGAGAGGCCCATCCCGCTTGAAGACGTTGAATTGCGATGGGTGGATGATCGGGTCCCCATTGAGGTAACCGGAGGCGAGCCGGAAGCGGCAAGCGTTTTGCCTCTGCGTGCACCTGGTCGTAGGTTCGAGCGCTACACCTCAGCCATTCGATATCTCGACCGTCCATCGTTGTTTGAAAACCGCGCAAGCTATCGGCTGCTAGATGCGAACCTGAAAGCGGGTGACGCTCGGCTGACCTTTGGCCTGGGTACGTACTTCGATAAGTTGGACGCTTCGGAAGCGGCGGCTCACGAGCTAGCTGAAGTGGTGCGTGAGGGTCCGGCGGACGAGGTGCCAGAGTGGTCGAAATTGCCGCTTCGCGCACTAATCGGCGACCCGTTCGACCTGAACCGGCGGGGTGTGATGCCTGCGATTGAGACACTCACCCTTCGGCGGCAGCGCGACACGGGTCGCGCAACCTTCCTGCTTCATTGGCGGGATCCAGCGAAGGTGGCGACGGCCGCAGGAATCTATGGCCTCATTCCAGCAGGTGAGTTTCAGCCGTCAAGTGTTGCAGCGTGGGATACAAAGAACGATTTCGATCTCTGGCGCAATATGGTTCGGGAGTACTCGGAGGAGGTTCTAGGCGAGCCAGAGCGGGATGGCAGTCAGGGGGAGCCGATTAACTATGAGGAATGGTCGCTCTACAGGTCTCTTGAAAAGGCTCGGGCAGAGGAGCGTGTTTCGGCGTACTGTCTCGGGATTGGCCTCGACACGCTGACGTTGACTGCCACATTGCTCACGGTTGTTGTCATCGACGATGACGTGTTTGATGACGTTTTCGGTGACACCGTGCAGATCAATGCTGAGGGCGCGCTGGTGACTGCGATTGAGTCGACGTCAGTGTCTGAGGGAGTGCCGTTCACGGAGGAGACCGTACGACGGATGCTGACCTCGGAGCCGATGGCGTCACCCGGCGCATGCATCCTTGCGCGCAGTTGGAAGTTCCGGAAGGACCTTCTGGGCTGAGGGCTGTCGCGTCCCCTCTGGGTGACTAGCGGGTCCAGGGCGCTGTCCCACCTGTCCCACCTGTCCTATCAAGCCTCTGAACTGGGGTTTTGGGTGAGACAGGCGGGATACCCGCTGTCCGACCTGTCTCGGCGCGACAGGCGAAAGCCTCTACTCCGTCCGGTCAGGGCTGGCGCTGACCAGTAGGTATATAGCCCTTGAGAGATTTTGATCTTGATAGCCTGAATGGCACTGTGCCGATAAAAAGACGCTGGAACGGTAGGGGCGATGTCACTCTGTTCGCCGTGTCGGCGCCGGTCGTGTCGCAGAGGGCCCTACAGTGCGGCCTGATTTGGCCGTAGAGCCGTGTTTCTCCGGTCGGTGGTGGATGAGACCCTGGCACCGCTCACCCCCCTACCGTTCCAGCCGTTTTGTGCAGGTAGAAAGCGTGGAACGAGGGCTCAGTTTGGGTCTCAGTTCCACTTCGTTCCGTTCAGTTCAGGGCGGATGGGAACAGGCTCTGACCTGGTGGCGTGAACTGCACGAACGGCCCGGAACACACACCCTGAGAACTGAAAAGCGGTAGGTCGGCGGTTCGACCCCGCCCCTGGCCATACCTTCTTCGAAAGAAGCCCCGCAGAGTTTCTGCGGGGCTTCTTTCGTCATGTGCTGAAGCTGATTCGCGCGATCGCCTGGTCGTCGTGCGTTTTGTTGCGGGGCCAGCGCTGGTGCTCCGAATCACCGCGTTCGGCTTCGCGGATTCGGTCGAGCACGTCGCCGAGTGGCAGATGCACCAGGTCCTCCCAGACGAAAAGTCCGTACTCGGACACTCCGCAGGAGACGCCGTCTGTGAGAGCGATCACACTCTCGGTCTCGTCGCGACGCCAGGTCGCCGTCAGGGCCTGGTGTCCCGCGACGGGATCGGCCTCCGCGACCCAGTAGCCGCCCGGTTCGTTCTTCCACCTGAGGATGTCCGGATCGGGCCGGAGGTCTTCGAGCCTCGTGTCCTCGAGCACTCGGGTGGACTGTCCGAACGCGACGACCGGGGTATCGCACAGCACGAGCGCGTCGATCGTGTCGTCGTTCCAGCGGACCATCGACGCCGTCGCGGAGGGCGAGTCGCCGGGGACGAGGTCGTGTTCCGCCACGAGGTTCGTGATGGCTTGGGCGAGCAGGTCCGTCAATGGATCGGTGTCGTTGAGCAGCCGGGCCAGCTCGTCGGCGAGCTTTGAGGCGTACCAACCACCGTTGCGCGACGGTGGCCTGGTTCGCGAGGTCACGCCGTCGAGCACGAGGACGGCGTTCGGCAGCACCCGGATGCGATCTTCGGTGACTCGGCTCGGAGCCCCCTGCTCGGCGGTCTCGATCTTCACGCTCTCACGGTACGTGTCAACTTCGGTTGACGGATGCCGGTTGTCAACGTACGTTGACAACATGACAGAAGCGACGGATCTCGCCACAGCGGCTGGGGACCGCGACCCGAAGGTCGGGTTGCGGGCCGTCACCGCGCTGCGGCGACTGCTCGAACACTTGGAAGCCGCCCAGGTCCGCAGTGCGCGGGCGCAGGGCTGGTCGTGGCAGGACATCGCGGCGGAACTCGGGGTGTCCCGCCAGGCGGTCCACAAGAAGCACGGGGGTCGATGATGATCGCGGAACGGTTCACCAGGGAAGCCCGTGAGGCGGTCAAGGCCGCGGTGCGGGAGGCGGAACAGGTCCACGCCGCCGAGGTCGGCGTGGAGCACCTGCTCCTGGCGTTGCTCGACGCGCCGGCACTGGCCGGGTTCGACCTGCCGCGCGACGAGCTGGAGACGGCGTTCCGGGACTACCGGCGCAAGGGCGGGCTGACCAAGGCCGACTCGGAAGCGTTGCGGGGCTTGGGGATCGACGTCGACGCGGTGATCGAGTCGGCGGAGCAGTCACTGGGCACCGGGGTGCTGCGGCCGGGTCCACGCCGGCGGTGGTTCGGGATGCCGCTGGAAAAGGACTTCAAGAAGGCACTGGAGAACTCGTTGCGCGAGTCGCGCGACCTCGGCCACAACTACCTCGGTGTGGAACACATCCTGCTGGCGTTGTTGCAGGGCAAGGGAATCGTGGCCGAGGTGCTGACGGAACGAGGGGTCACGTACGAGGAGCTTCGCAAGCGGGCCGCGAGCGCTCGCGCCAGGTGAGCGCGGGCAGGAACAGCTGCGCGAGCGGGCCGATGCCGAGCGCGTAGAGGACCGTGCCGATGCCGACCGTGCCGCCGAGCAGCCAGCCGGTGCCGAGCACGATCAGTTCGAGCACGGTCCGCGTGAGCCGCAGGGAGATCCCCGTGCGGCGGCAGAACCCGGTGACCAGGCCGTCGCGCGGGCCCGGTCCGAGCCGGGAACCGACGTACGCGGCGAACGCGACGGCGTTCAGGACGATGCCCAGTGTCAGGAACACGATCCTGGGCAGGAGTCCTTCCGGTGCGGGCAGGAGCCAGAGCGTCACGTCGACGCTGACGGCGATGACCACGACGTTCGCGATCGTGCCGATGCCCGGCTTCTGCCTGAGCGGGATCCACGCCAGCAGGACGAGCACGCCGGTGATCGCGGTGATCAGGCCGAAGCTCAGGCCGGTCATCTTCGTGAGGCCCTCGTGCAGCACGTCCCACGGGTTCAGGCCGAGGGTCGCGCGGATCTGCATCGCCATGCTCGCGCCGTAGAGCCACAGACCCGCGAGGAGCTGAGGGAGGCGACGGGCGGGTGAGATCCGGACGGAGACCTGGTGGAGTGCGGTCATGGAGGCCATGTGGCCATGTTGCGCTGCGATTGGCCTGGTAATCCATAGCCAATTCGGGATAATTGGCTTCATGCTCCCGCCAGGTGGACGTATTTCCGGTGCCCGGCTCGCCCGACTGCTGGGTGAGTGGCGTCGTAGCGGTGTCCGGCAGGGGTCCACCGACCTCGCCGCGGCGCTGAAACTGCTGGTAGCGGACGGACGGCTGCCCGTCGGAACGCGGCTGCCGTCCGAACGCGAGCTCACCGACGCGCTGCCAGTGAGCCGCACCACCATCACCGCCGCGCTGGACCAGCTGCGCACCGAGGGGGTCGTGGAGTCGCGGCGCGGCGCCGGGTCGTGGATCAACGGTCCCGTCGGTGCCGGCGGCGGCATCACGGGTGGCGACGACACGTTGATCGACCTGACCCGGTGTGCGCCGCCGGCACATCCCGGACTGCGGCAGGCCATGGTCGCGGCGATGGACCAGATGCCCGAGCACCTGGGATCGCACGGCTACCACGAGCGCGGGCTGCCCGCGTTGCGCCAGGTGATCGCCGATCGGTACACCGCGAGAGGACTGCCGACCTCCGCAGACCAGATCGTGGTCACGTCGGGAGCTCAGCACGCGTGGGCGCTGACGCTGCGGCTGTTCGCCGGGCCTGGCGACCGGGTCCTGGTCGAGCAGCCGACCTATCCCAACGCGCTGGAGGCGGTGCGGGCGGCGTCGGCGATCCCTGTACCGGTGCCGATGACGTACGACGGCTGGGACGCCGACGCCTACGAGGCGGCGTTGCGGCAGGTCGGGCCCCGGCTGGCCTACCTCATCCCCGACTTCCAGAACCCGACCGGACTACTGCTCCCCTCCGCCGGACGGGAGAAGCTCGTCGCCGTGCTGCGGAAGGCGCACACGCCGGTCGTCGTCGACGAGACGCTGGTCGAGCTGTCGCTGACCGACGCACCGATGCCGTTGCCGATGGCGGCGTTCGGCGGGGACCTGGTGGTGACGCTGGGGTCCGCGAGCAAGTCGCACTGGGGCGGGCTGCGCGTCGGGTGGATCCGGGCGTCGGCGGAGATCGTGCACCGCCTGACGTCCACGCGGGCGGCGATCGACCTGGGCACGCCGGTGTTCGAGCAGCTGGTGCTGACCGACCTGCTGCGGGATCCGGACCCGGTCCTGCGGCAACGGCGCCTGGAGTTCGCCGCGCAGCGTGACGTCGCGGTGGAGGCGCTGGCGCAACATTGTCCACAGTGGAGCTTCAAGGTCCCGGCCGGTGGACTGGGCCTGTGGTGCACCCTCGACGCGCCGGTCAGCACCAGGATCGCCGTGATGGCGCAGAACCACGGCCTGCGGCTCGTGCCCGGTCCCCGGTGGGCCGTGCACGGAGGGTGCGAGCAGATGCTCCGAGTGCCGTACACGCAGTCACCCGAAGTGCTTCGGGAAGCGATAGGCCGTTTGGGGGTGGTAGCTGCATCCGTTGCAGGTACAGGCTTTCCGGCGGATGCCGAGCTCTCGACGCCGGTCGCGTGAAACACGTCGGCCCGGTCTCCCGCAGCGGGGGAGACCGGGCCGACGAACTTGCAAACGAGAGGCCTGCGGAGGGGAACGTCCCAGGGATTGGCGTTCCCCGTCCGCAGGTTTCCCGTGTGGTCCGAGACTGCGGGGGCAGCGCGGCACTCGGACCAGACCCGACCTGCCAGGGCGCGGTTGGCAGGTCAGGAAGACTGGGGGTTCCTTGCGTACAACGGGAAATGACAGAAGGAGTTACTGGCGCGACGGCACGAGACGGTCACAAATCGCGCAGAGGGCAGACTGGTCCTGTCGGACTCAGTCGGGTGACGTGCTGGGCAGACCCGGAATGCTGCCGGGCTCAGTGCCGTCGCGACGCTCCTCGACCGACCACGTGGAGGGCGGGAAGAGCGAGTTGTGCGACGTCAGAACGGCGAGCACGCCGCGCGTGCCGCCGGAGTTGTCGGTGTGGCCGGACGACGTGGAGACCGTCGTGACCACGGGGGCCTGCTGCGGTGCGGGCAGCGGGGCGTCCGGACCGGGAGCCGACCAGTTGTAGTCGTTCGCCGGCGCGGGTTCCGCCTTCACGGGAGCGGGCACCGGAAGGTCGGGCAGGAGCTGCACGGCCTGCTTCGCCACCGAGATCGGTGCGGGTGGCGGAGGAGGAGGCGGCGGCGGGAGTTCGGCGGCGAGCCTCGCGGCGATCTTGGCAGCGCGGACCTTGGCCTTGGCCTCGATGACCTCGGGCGGTGCCACGTTCGAGATGGTGCCCGAGCGCGAGTTGCTGCTCGAACCGCCGGTGAAGTCGAGGACCGGGCCCTCGTCGGGCTCTTCCTGCGGCTCTTCTTCTTCCGGCTTCGTCAGGACCGGCGGCAGAACCGGCGGCGGGACGAACTTCTCCGGCGGCTGCTTCTCGGCCAACGACGCGGTGAAGGCCTCCGCCCACCCGGCCGGGTCCTCGAGCAACTGCGGAACTTCGGCAGCGGTCTCGACTGCTATCTCGACGGCCGGGGGTTCCTCGGGACTGGCGGACGCGGTGGTGCCGCTCAGCAGCCAGGCGGCGGCGGTGAGCCCGCCGAGGGCAGCAGCCCGCAGCAGCAGTGCGCCAGCTCCACCACCTGCCACAGGATCACCACCCGTCCACCGTTTCGGGTCACCCTCAACGCACACAGCGCCGTCGGAGGTCGACGTAGAGCTATGTCTAGCACCGGTGAGTGACTTTGCGAACCACCTCAGCCCGAAACACCCGGAAGGGCGGTCTCGTGCGGCTGTCCGTGTTGCCCTGATCAGGCATGAACACCGTCTGTGTCGTCATCGGATCGAGTGACATCGCGCGTCGGTCCCCTGTGGACCGTGTCGCGGCGCGGGATGGTGTCCGATGTGGACGCGCCCAAGCAGGTCAACAGCCTCTCTGAGCTGGTCGGTCACGCCTCTGCCGCACTCGGTCCGGTGGTCGTGCACGATCCAGCGGGTCCAAATGAGTGCTTGCTCCGTTCGGGGGAACTGATCGTCCTGCCAGTGGACGCACCCACTGTCCGCAAGCGCTTGCGGGGCGTCTATTCGCACGAGGAGATCGCTTCGGGTGCCATCCGCATGCACTTGAAAGCCTCCGAACGAGCGCGCGTCGCCGAGGTGGCCGCCGAGGTGGGCGCCACCCCGAACCACGTCCACCTCGCCTGCCCGATCATGATCGGCACCTCCCGGCCGGTGATCGGGGAGCGCTTCCCGGACCTGCTGGGCGAGTGCACGGTCGCGTTGCTCGACACCCCACTCGAAGCCCCGCACGGCGCGTTGGTCGCCGGCGTCCTCCGGCACCACGGCGCCTCGGTGCGCCCGTTCCCCGTCCTGGGCGCCTCGGGCTTCGGCGACGACCTCACCCTCGCCGCCGCGTTGCGCGCCACCCGCGACCTGCCGGTGGTGCTGGTCGCGTCCGGCACCTACTCGTTCGACGACCTGTGCCCGCCGGTCCTGGCCGGCTGCGGCGGCAACGTGGTGGCCGCCGCGGGCAACGGCGGTTCCGAACGACCGTGGTGGCCCGCCGCTCTGCCCTCGGTGACGGCGGTGGGTGCCTTGGCCGCCTTCTCCGGTCATGGGCCCTGGGTGGACGTCGTCGCGTCCGGGGTCGACGTGCCGGCCACGGTCGGAGACTCCCAGCTGCTCTGCACCGGTACGTCGTTCGCCGCCGCCCTGCACGCCGCCACCCTCGTACCGGTGCCGTAGCAGCTGAAGCCCAGGTGGGCGACGGCCCGTGCGGCTTCCGCGGGGTGGTCGG
Organism: Lentzea californiensis; assembly: GCF_024648825.1. Classification (GTDB taxonomy): domain Bacteria; phylum Actinomycetota; class Actinomycetes; order Mycobacteriales; family Pseudonocardiaceae; genus Lentzea; species Lentzea californiensis. The sequence continues at coordinate 549,762 of NZ_JANBBE010000001.1, read as the reverse complement.
CGAGCCGGTGGACCTCGGCCATGGCCGCACCGACCCGCGCGTCGGGCACCGGCAGCACGCTCGCGATCACCGCTCTGGTGCCGGCGTCGAGGAACGCGCGGGCGAGACCGGACTCGCAGGCCGACAGGACGACGATCTCGGGCGGGTGCTCGATCCTCGCCACGTCGTAGCCGTAGAGCGGGCCGTCCAGCAGGTCCAGGTGGGAGAACAGCGGGTTGTCCGGGTGGACGTGCCCGTGCGCCGCGATGTGCACGATCCCGGCACCGTTCAGCTGCGCCAGAGTTGATTCCACAGTGGACTCCACGACGGTGCCGCCGTGTTCTCGTTGCAGCGTGGGCACTTCGTCGTGGGACAGCCCGGGGCCGGTGACCCAGAGCCGGTGGCCGCCGCGGTCGGACGGCCTCCACCGGCTCAACGACGGAATGACGTGAACGCGGCGGCCCAGCGCCGCCCACGGCATCTCGGTGAGCACCCCGTCCGGGATGACGACCACCTCCTCCGCGTCCGGCAGCAGGTCGGTGGTGACGGCGCGCCCGGCCCGCAGTGCGAGCTTCGCGGTGCGGACGAGTTCCGCGGGGTCGGGGACCACGCGCATCCGGGCACGCCCGTCGACGAGCGTGACGGCCTTCATCTGTCCTTCGTGGAAGATGAAGCTGACCAGGGGTAGTCCCGTCGGCGCGGTGCTCGCGCTCACGCTTCTCCTGGAAGCGAGGGTCAGCCGTCGAACGTTCCGCTCCAACGCCTCCGGCGGCAGTCCGAACGCCTTCGCCCGCCGAAGGTCGGTGAGGGCTTGGGCGAGCCCAGGATCATTGGGAGGCAGGGGAATCGACGTCCGGTGGTGCTCTGACCAGTGCAGCACTTCGCGAGCTGTCCTGGCGAGGCCGAGCGCGTGCCCCGTCAGCTCGCGTCGCGGCCAGTCGCCGTGGTGCTCGTCGAGCACCTTCACACCCGCCCGGCACGCGGCCAGCGCACCCCGCCGATCAGACCGCCGCGCCTGCGCGAGCCACCCGAGCGCCCGCGTCTGGGCAGGTCCGCGAAACCGTTGCGCCGCAACGGCGTCGAGCTTCCCGGCCGCCAGCATGAACTCGGCGTCCGTGCCGCCGAGCCGGATCGCGGGAGCGGGATCGCCGTCGCGCAACGCACAGCGCGCGCTCAGCACCGCCAGCTCGGGCACGTGCCGATCGCACCGCCGCAGCAGCTCCATCGCGGGCGCCAGCACCCGTCGCGCGTCCGCCGTCAGCCCCGCCGCGAGCAGCGCCTCGGCCCTGTCGACGAGCGCCTCCGGCCGGCTCGCCGAGTCGAGACCGGCCTTCGCGGCCTCCTCGTACCTGCGCAGGGCCAGCGGCAGGTCGCCGGCGAGCATCGCGACGAATCCCCTGTTGTGCAGGCACATCGCCGCCCTTCCCGGCTCACCCAGCGCCCGCAGCACCGTCTCCGCCGCCCTGAAGTCGGCCTCGGCGGACGTCAGCCTGGTCGCGTGGCAGCGGGCGATCCCGCGTCCGATCAGCGCGTTGGCCAGCCACCTCTCGTCGCCGTACCGGCGCAGCTCCCGGATGACCGCCGTGAGTTCGGCGATCGCCAGCCGCGGTTCGGCGTCCTGGCAGAGGTGCAGCCCCCGCAGGCACCTGGCCCGAGCCAGCTCCCTGCCGCGCAGCCGTGGTGTCGCGAGGTCGAGGTGCTGCAGGCTCTGCCTGCGGCGGCCCCGGTCCAGCTCGATCCACGCGAGCGTGAGGTGGAACCGCGCCTCGCCGCTGAGCCGCAGCCCACGCCGGGCGAACCGCGCGGCGACGTCGAGGTGGCCGAGTTCGACATGGGCGACGCTGAGGTCGTGCAAGGCGTCGGCACGCTGCGCTTTGGTGCCACGGACCTCGGTCGCCGCGATGGTGGCTCGCGGATCGGCGCTGGCGCTCACGCGACGAACCAGCCGGTCGTGAGGCCCAGGGCGGGCACTGTCACGCACACCGGGCCCGGCCTGACGGTCGCGCGGAACCAGCCCTCGGGATCGGGCCGCAGTGCCTGGACGGCGGACGGGGAGTGGATCTCGACGGTGAGGCCGCTGTCGTCCAGCACGCCGGTGAGATGACCGGGGTCGAGCTGCAGGTGCAGCCGGCCGGTGCCGAGGTGGAACACGAGCTGGCGGGACGGGCCGCGGACCGGTTCATCCACAGGGGCCATCGGTTCGAGGCCCGTCGGACGCGGCGCGAGGGCAGGTGGCGGGGTGTCCGAACTGAACAGGTCGGCGATCTCGTCGAGCAGCGAATCCCTCATCGCGCACCTCCTGAGTCGAGCAGGCTGTGGACAACTTGCCGGGGCGGGGCGTCGCTCACCGCAGGTCCCCCACCTTCCGCCGCAGGTCAGCGAGGCAACGGCTGCGCGTGGAACCAACGCTCCCCAGGTTCATCCCCAGGGCGTCCGCAAGCTGTGCATAACTCAGTTCAGGGCTGTGGGCAGCGATCCTCAGCAGCCGCTGGCACCGCTCGTTCAAGGTCATCAGCGCGGACCACAGCCGGCGCTGCCGATCGTGGGTGATCGCGACCTCGTCGGGGCTCGGCATCACGGACGCCGGCTCCCAGAGGTCGTAGGAGACCTCACGGCCCCGCGTGCGCAGGACCGCTATCGACTGGCGCGTGGCGGTACGGACCAGCCAGGTCGCCAGGTGGTCCGGTTCTCGGAGGCGGGTGAGGTGTTCGGCCAGGCAGAGCCAGGTGCACTGGTAGACGTCGGCGGCATCGGTCTGGCTCAGGCGGAACGATCTGGGCACCGACCAGACCAGGCGGGAGTAGCGGTCGACGAGGGCGTCCCAGCCGGAGAGACCGGAACGCCACGCGACGAGAACCTCACTGTTCGAGTCCATGCCATTTGGAGTCGAACTCCGTTGCCGCGGCTCCCCACCTCACCCGAAAGTGGGTTGTCCACAGTTGTGGAGAAACTCATCCACACCTGTGGACAACTACAGCTTGTGGAGGCGCTCCACGGCTTCGTCGATCACCGCGTCCTGCTTGCAGAACGCGAACCGGATCAGGTGCTTCCACTGGTCTGGCCGGTCCGTGAACACCTGCACCGGCACGGCCGCGACGCCGATCCGGGCGGGCAGGTCACGGCACAGCGCCAGACCGTCCGTGTAGCCCAACGGCCGGACATCAGCGCAGATGAAGTACGTGCCCTCGGACGAACGCACCTCGAACCCGGCCGCGCGCAGACCCTCGGCCAGACGAGCGCGCTTGGACGCCAGCGAGTCCCGCAGCCCTGTGACCCAGTCCAGCTCAGCGGTCAGGGCGTGCGCGACAGCGGGCTGGAACGGCGCACCGCCGACGAAGGTCATGAACTGCTTGGCCGCCCGCACCGCCGACACCAGTTCGGCCGGACCGCACACCCAGCCGATCTTCCAGCCGGTGCAGTTGAACGTCTTGCCGGCGCCGGAGATCGACAACGTCCGCGCCGCCATGCCCGGCAGCGAGGCCAGCGGGATGTGGACGAGTCCGTCGAACACCAGGTGCTCGTAGACCTCGTCCGTGATGGCCAGCAGGTCGTGCTCCACGCACAGCGCCGCGATCGCTTGGAGCTCCTCCAAGCGGAACACCGTGCCGGTCGGGTTGTGCGGCGTGTTGACCAGGATGGCCCGAGTCCGCGGCGTCACGGCCGCACGCAGGGCGTCGACGTCCAGCGCCAACCGGCCGGAAGCGTCCTCGCGCAGGCCCACGGTCACCCGAGTAGCGCCTGCCAAGGCCACGGAGGCGGCGTACGAGTCGTAGTACGGCTCGATCAGGATCACCTCGTCACCGGCTTCGACCAGCGCCAGCAACGAGGCCGCGATCGCCTCGGTGGCACCGACCGTCACCAGGACCTCGGTGTCCGGGTCGTAGGACAGGCCGTACCGCGAGCGGTGGGCGGCGACGGCGCGGCGCAGCACCGGCATGCCCGGCCCGGGCGGGTACTGGTTCACCCCCGACGCGATCGCCGACTGGGCGGCCTGCAGCATCGACGAAGGACCATCGGTGTCGGGGAAGCCCTGACCGAGGTTGACGGCGTCGTGCCGCACGGCCAGCGCCGTCATCTCCGCGAAGATGGTCGACGTGAACGGCTGCAACCGGGGAACTAGCGCTGGTACCCGCACAACGCAGGATCTTCACCCGAATCGTGTGTCGAGGGAAGCCTGGCTCCCCTGGGTGTGAGAAATCCGCGCCATCGCAGCACCCGGAAAGTTGGCCACCACGCCGGACCGCGCCGGCAGGTTGATGAGGGGAGCTTTCATCAACCTCACGTTGATGAAAGCTCCCCTCATCAACGTCCGGGCCGGGCGCGCTCGGCCCCTAGATCCGGAAGTTGACGGACAATGGCGTTGTGGAGCAACTGACCGCCGCTGACCAGCAGAAGCGCACCGACCTGCGCAAGATGAAGCTCGTCGCGACGAGCTTCCTGATAGGCGCGACGATCATCTTCTTCGGCACGCACGCCTTCGAGGGCGCCTGGGTGGGCTACGTGCGGGCCGCCGCAGAGGCCGGCATGGTCGGCGCTCTGGCCGACTGGTTCGCCGTCACGGCCCTTTTCCGCAGGCCACTGGGGTTGCCGATCCCGCACACCGCGATCATCCCCGAGCGCAAGAACATGTTCGGGCAGACGCTCGGTGACTTCGTGGGTGTCAACTTCCTCAGTCCCGCGATCGTGCAGGACAAGCTGCGGAGGGCGGGCATCGCGGAACGCGCCGGGGCCTGGATCAAGCAGCCCGACAACGCCGAGCGGATCACCAACGAGCTCTCGAACGTCCTCAAGGGCGCGATCACGGTCCTCAAGGACGAAGAGGTCCAGGCGGTCGTGGAGCAGGCGATCGTGAAGCGCGTCACGGCGAAGCCGTGGGGTCCGCCGCTCGGCAAGCTGCTGCAGCAGGTGCTGACGGACGGCGCGCACCACAAGCTCGTCGACCTCATGTGCGACCGCGCCTACGAGTGGGTGCGGGACAACTCCGACAAGGTCAGCCTCATCGTCACGGACCGCGCGCCCACCTGGTCGCCCAAGTTCGTCGACGCCCTGCTCGGCGACAAGGTCTACACCGAGCTGGTCAACTTCGCGTGGGCGGTCAAGACGGACGTCAACCACCCGATGCGCCTCGCCGTCGACCAGTTCCTGATCGAGTTCTCCGGCGACATGCAGACCGACGAGGCGACGATGCAGCGCGCAGAGCAGGTCAAGCAGCAGGTGATCGGCCACCCGGACGTCCAGAAGCTGATCAGCAGTGCTTGGGGCACGGCCAAGAAGATGCTGATCGACGCCGCCGAGGACCCGTCCAGCGAGCTGCGCAGGCGCGTCACCCAGGGTCTGATCACGCTCGGCACCAACCTCACGGACGACCCGGAGCTGCGCGCCAAGGTCGACGGCTGGCTGGAGCAGGCCGCCGGGTACGTCGTCGGCAACTACCGCGCGGAGATCACCACGCTGATCACGGACACGGTCGAGCGCTGGGACGCGGAGGAGACCTCGCGCAAGATCGAACTGCAGGTCGGCAGGGACCTGCAGTTCATCCGGATCAACGGCACGGTGGTCGGCGCGCTCGCCGGCCTGGTGATCTACACGCTGGCCAACGTGCTGTTCTGAGCTCTTGTCCGTTTTCGGAACGTGCGGGCCTTCTCGCGGTTCCCGCACACCTGCATCGAGCACCAGGTGCGCGAGCGGTTGCGCGAGCGGTCGAAGAACGCACGCAGGCAGTCGTCGGCGGGACAGATCTTGAAGCGTTCCCACGAGCCGAGTACCGCGAGGCGGGCCGAAGCGGCGAGCACAGCGCCGAGCGCGTCCGAGCTCGACAGCACCGGGACGCCGTCGGTGAGCTCGATGTGGACGACGCCCGCTGCCGTCTGAGGCCCTGAGGACCCCTCGATGGACGACCGCAGCGCCGCACGAGCGGCGCGCGCCTGCGCGATTTCACTGCTCCGCCCGAGGCCGCGCTCGGTCACCCATGCGCGCCAGGAGGCTTCACTGTCCAGTACGTGTCGAGTGTTCAGGAAGTCGAGCAGCAGCTCGACGTCGTGATCCCAGCCGACAGTCAGACCAGTCACCCCACCACTGTAGGCGCCACGGCGTCGCTCGTCAGGCCGTCCAAGCAATACACCCGGTGTATACATCGTGTGTATAGTGCTTCTCATGTCGATCGGACACGCACTGTTGGGCCTGCTAGAGGGCGGTCCAAGGCACGGATACGACCTGAAGCGCGCGTACGACGAGCGTTTCGGTCACGACCGGCCGCTGCACTACGGACAGGTGTACTCGACCCTGTCGAGACTGCTGAAGAACGGCTTCGTGAGCGAGGCGGGCGTGGAGGCGGGCGACGGCCCGGAGCGCAAGCGGTACGCGATCACGGACGCCGGGGTGACTGATGTAGAACGCTGGCTCGGCACGCCGGAGAAGCCCGAGCCGTACCTGCAGAACACCCTGTACGCGAAGGTCGTGCTGGCCCTGCTGTCCGGCCGCAGCGCGACCGAGGTGCTCGACACCCAACGCTCCGCGCACCTCGGCACGATGCGCGACCTGACCAGGCGCAAGACGGACGGCGACCTCGCCGACCAGCTCATCTGCGACTTCGCCCTGTTCCACCTCGAAGCGGACCTGCGGTGGCTCGAGCTGACCGCGGCCCGCCTGGACAAACTCGCCGAGGAGGTGGCCCGATGACCCTGCTCACCGCTGAGGGCCTCTACAAGTCGTTCGGGAAGACGAACGCGCTGGACGGTGCCGGCATCTCGATCCGCGAGGGCGAGGTCGTCGCGATCATGGGCCCGTCCGGGTCCGGCAAGTCCACCCTGCTGCACTGCCTCGCGGGCATCCTGCCGCCGGACTCCGGCACGGTCACCTACCGCGACCGTGAGCTGACCACCATGAACGACGGCGCTCGCAGTGAGCTGCGGCGCACCGAGTTCGGGTTCGTCTTCCAGTTCGGCCAGCTCGTGCCGGAGCTCACCTGCCTGGAGAACGTCGCGCTGCCGTTGCGCCTGAGCGGCATGAAGCGCAGGGACGCCGAGCGCGCGTCGAAGGAGTGGATGGCCAGGCTGGAGGTCGACACCGTCGCCGACCAGCGGCCCGGCGAGACCTCCGGTGGTCAGGGGCAACGGGTCGCGGTGGCCCGTGCGCTGGTCACGTCGCCGAAGGTGGTCTTCGCCGACGAACCGACCGGAGCGCTCGACTCGCTCAACGGCGAGCGGGTGATGCACCTGCTCACGACCGCGGCCAGGGAGACCGGCGCGGCCGTCGTGCTGGTGACGCACGAACCGCGGGTCGCCGCGTACTCGGACCGCGAGGTCGTCGTGCGCGACGGTCGTTCACGGGACGTGGAGTTCGTCAGGTGAACCGGGTCCTGAGCGACCTCGCCCTGGGAGTCCGGCTGGCCGTCGGGGGCAGCCGGAAGTCCTGGGTGAGGCTTGCGCTCCAAGGCGCCGGCATCGGCATGTGCGTGGCCGTGCTGCTGCTCGCCGCGTCCATCCCGACCGCGTTCGGCAACCGCGACCAGCGGGGAGACGCCCGCAACGTCGTGGAGGAGGGCAACGGGGCCGCGCCGCTGTTGCTGGAGAACGGGTCGGTCGCCTACCGGACCGACTTCGTCAGCGGCGCGTACGTGCGCGCCGTGGTGGCGGACGCGCCCAAGCCTCCCGGAGTCGAGCGGCTGCCTGGGGACAACGAGATCATCGTGTCGCCACGGCTCGCGGACCTGCTGGCGAGCCCCGAGGGCGAACTGCTGCGGCCGAGGTTCCCGCAGAAGGTCATCGGCACGTTCGCGCCGGAGGGCATGGACGGGCCACAGGACCTCAGGTTCCTCGCGGGGGACTCGAAGATCCAGCGGAACGACGGCAACCAGGTCTACGCGTTCGGCCAGCAGTACGCCGGCGGTGGGCTGCCGACGATCCTGCTGATGCTCAGCATCGTCGGCGCTGTCGTGCTGCTGTTCCCCGTGCTGGTGTTCGTGAGCGTCGCGACCAGGCTGGCCGCCGCTCAGCGTGATCGCCGGCTGGCGGCGTTGCGGCTGGTCGGCGCTGGTGCGGCACGGGTGCGGCTGATCGCGTCCGGCGAGGCGCTGGCCGGTGCGGTGGTGGGGCTCGTCGTCGGGTTCGGGCTGCTGTTCGCCATCAGGCCGCTCGCTGACGACATCCCCCTCCCCGAGGTGGCGGTGTTCCCGAGCGACCTCACACCGACGTTGCCGCTGACGCTCGTCGTGGTTCTCTCCGTGCCGGTCCTGGCCGTGCTGACCTCGGTGTTCGCCATGCGCCGCACGATCGTCGAACCGCTCGGCGTGGTGCGCGAGCAGAAGCCGGTGAAGCGCAGGCTGTGGTGGCGGGTCATTCCCGCGCTGGGCGGCGCGGCGCTGCTGGCCAGCCAGTTCGGCAAGTTCGGCGGGCAGGCGAAGCCGGAGGAGTGGCCGATCATCGCCGGGGTCGTCCTGCTGATGTTCGCCGTCCCGGCGTTGCTGCCGTGGCTGGTCGAACGGGCCGTTCACCGGATCAGCGGTGCCACGCCCGCGTTGCAGCTCGCCGTGCGCCGGTTGCAGCTCGACGCGGGTACGGCGGCACGGGTCGTCGGAGGGGTGGCGGTCGTGCTCGCGGGCACCGTGACGCTGCAGGTGATCCTCGCGGGCGTCGAGAACGACGTGAAGGCCGAGGACACGCGGGAGGCGACCAGGACTTCCCTCAGCATCTCGGTGAACGAGGCCACCCCGCTCCCGGATCTGCCGGACGTGCTGGCCAGGACACCGGGTGTGGTCGGAGTGCAGAGCCTCCTGCGCACCTGGGCGACGACGCCCGACGACGGCCACACCACCATCGCGATCGGAACGTGCACCGCGCTCAAGACGGTGGTGGACCTCGAGGACTGCGCGGACGGCAAGACCTACCTCGTGCCGACCGGCAACGGTCTCGGTGACCCCGAGGCCGGTGACGTCGTCAAGTTCGAGGAGACGGGCGCCACCTGGACGGTGCCGGCGTTCGAGCGCAGGACCGGTACCCGCCTCGGCCTCTTCGTCACCCCGGCCGCGGCCGCGAACCTCGACCTCACCCACACGACCGCCGAGATCCAGGCCGAGATGGACATGACGCGGCCGGACGTCGCCGAGCACGTGCGCAACGCCCTCGCGCCCTACTCGTGGCGGGTGTACACCGTCTTCTTCGGTCAGCAGAACTCGTCCGAGATCGAGCAGGTGTTCCTGGCGGTGCGCAGGGCGCTCCACGGGGCCGCGCTGATCACGTTGCTGCTCGCAGGAGCGTCACTGCTGGTCGTGGGGCTGGAGCAGGTGCGGGAACGCCGCCGTCCGCTCGCGGCGATGGCGGCCAGCGGGGTACCGCGCGGCACGCTCGCCCGGTCGCTGGTGTGGCAGAACGGGATCCCGCTGGTGATCTCCACGGTGGTGTCGGTGGGCACCGGCGTCCTGCTCGGAGTGCTGGTCACGAGGGCGTTCGACGCCGAGGTGCACTACGACTGGGCGGGCATCGGCTTCGTCACCGGCATCTCGGTGGGGATGGTCGTGCTGGTCACTGCTCTGACGTTGCCTTCGCTGAGAAGGGCGACCGGCGCACTGGGCCTGCGGACCGAGTAGTCCTGGACGTCATCTCGTGCTCTGCCAGGCGGTCCTGCACCAGTCCGTGACGGAACTGGTAGCAGGCTCCCGCCCGGCAGAGCACGCCGAGCTTGCGCGCGTCCTCCAGGAACACCATCAGCTCCCAGGGCAGCTTTCCTCGCAGTGCCAGCCAGATCCGCGCGACGGTGAACCACCACCAGCGCAGGTGCAGCACGGCGAGTGCGAACCCGAGCATCAGCCCGGACGCGAGGCCCAGCCCGACCATGCCGGTCTGGGCGGGGCCGAACACCAGCGCCGCGGCCGAGCCGAACACCACGGCCAGCACGAGAGATCCGGTCCAGACGGCGATCCGGTCGCGGGCCATCGTCCACTGAGGACTGGAGGCCTGCGACAGTTCGGCGGCGCTCGACAACGCGAACCGCAGCGCGATCGCGACGGCGAGCCCGAGCCCGACCACGAGTCCGGCGGAAAGCCCGTACAGGGCACCGAAGACGAGTCCGCCGGCGAGCCCGACGACCCCCGGCACGAGCAGCAGGCTGCGCCAGATCCCCAGGCGGGGCTTGGCTTTGCGTTCGTGGGACGCGGTCAGCGCGGCGGCGCCGACGGCGATGCCCGCGACCAGGCCGGTGATCGGGGCGAGCGACGGCGTGATCGAGTACGCCATCAGCCAGCCGACGCCGAACCCGCCGATCGCGCCCAGCACCAGCGCGCCGAGCACGGCGAGCCACGTGTTGCCGACCGACCGGCGCAGCTCCCACCAGGCCAGTTCGCGGATACCTCGGTCGCGCATCTCGTGGGCCAGGAACTCGAGCCACTTGCGCGCCCTGTCCCGCGGCCAGACCTGCGTGGCGCCGGCGTGGTGCGCGAACGCCCTGTTGCCGAACGCCCGCGACACCAGTTCGTCGCAGAGGTGGTCGGAGATCGACCGCGCGTCCGGGAAACGGCCGCGGTCGAGCAGTTCGGTCGGCTCCGCCTCGCTGTCGGCGTAGACCATGCTCGCGAGCCACATCGTGAGCGGCGTCGACAACGCGTCCGCGAGCCTGCCGTCCGGTTCCTCGCGCAGCTGGATGAACACCGGCTCCCAGCGCGCGGCACCCCAGCTGTCGGCGCTCGCCCGCAGGTACGCGGCGACCTCGTCCAGGTCGAGCGGGGCCAGTTCGACGACGTCCGCGCCGGGCAGCGGGCCCGCGAGGTGGACGGCCTGCGCGAACTCGCCGGTGCGGCAGGTCAGCACCAGCGGGCGCTTGGCGGGGAACGCCTTGGCGATCCGCGCGAGAGCGTCCGCGCGCTGGTGCGCGGGGACGTCGTCGAGGCCGTCGAGCACGGGCAGGACCAGGTGCTGCTCGATCAGCAGGTCACCGGCGTAACTGCCGTACAGCTCGGTGTTGCGCAACGCCGGATGGTCCTCGTACAGCCTGCGCGTGAGCCACGTGCGGATGTCCTCGACCGCCGGGTTCCACGTCGACAGGGGCAGCAGCACCGGCACCATGCCGCCGTCGTAGCGGTCCAGCAGGCCGCACGCCAGCAGCATCGCGACCGTCGACTTGCCGGTGCCGGCCCCGCCGATGACCACCATGCGCCGGTTGATCTGCCGTTCGAACGCGCGCACCACCGCGTCGCTGCGTCCCGGCGGCGCGGCCGGCTCGTCGCTCACGTCCAGCTCCGGCGCGATCCAGTGCAGGTCGAGCAGGTCGGGGTCGGTGAGGCCGCGCGAGCGGACCTCCTCGTTCCACTGCGCCTGCAGGCCGACAGCGAGTGCGCGGCACGCCGCGTCGAGGTGCTCGTCGGTGCTCAGCGCGGCGTTGTGCCTGCGCCGCACCCACGGATCGAGCAGAGCCAGCAAACCCAGGAACGCCACCGCGAGCACGATCAGCCACAGGTGCGCGTTGATGCCGTGGTCGGTCACGAACAGCCCGGCCGCGGTGAGGAGCGCGGTCAGCACGCAACCGGTCAGCAACGCCTGCTGACGGAATCTGGACATGCGTCGCATCATGACGCACCGCATCCGCGAGGGGTCGATTCAGTGACCCGTGTCGTGACGTTTGGTTGTTGATCACAGGTGCCACCGGAGGCCTCCCAGCGTCAGGTGCTGGCCCTCAGGTCCGATCGTGATCCCGAACTGGCTGCGCCGGGGTTTTCCCAGCTCGTGCCAGGCGACGAGCGCGTCCTCCGCGATGTCCCACAGCCGACGTGGGCCGCCCTGGTCGACGTGGGAACCGTGGTGGTGCACCCAGGAACCGTCCGAATGGGCCAACCAGTTGGGCCCCGCGACGACGCCCGGCAGCGCGATGCCCGCGAAGAACTCGAACGGACTGGACGGGTCGAGCACCGTGGTGAACGACAGCGTGGTGGTGCTGCGGTCGAACGCGCCCTCGCCACCCGGCGCCGGCCGGTGGGCGTGGGCGCGCAACGGCATGAAGCGCCCGTCCTCGGTGAGCACGCGTCCTTCGCCGGTGCCGTCGCCGTGGGAGACGACGCGGACGAGGCCGGCGCCGATCGGGCGGTGCAGCGTCGTGACCACCAGTCCGCCCGGTTTCGTCTGCTCCAGCCAGGCGAGCGGGATCGTCGCGACGGAGCAGGTGGCCAGCACGCGGTCGTACGGTGCGCGGCCCGGATGGCCGAGCGCGCCGTCGCCCGTCACGCAGGTGGGGAAGAAACCGTTGGCGTGCAGGCGTTTGCGCGCTCGTCGTGAGATGTTCGGGTCGACGTCGACCGTGGTCACGTTGTCCGAACCCACGGCGTGGCACAGAAGAGCCGCGTTGTACCCCGTGCCCGTGCCGACCTCCAGCACCGACTGTCCGGTGTGGACGTCCAGTGCCTCCAGCATGATCGCCATGATCGTGGGCATGCTGGACGAGCAGGTCGGTGTGCCGCCGGTCACCGTGTCGTCGCCGTCGAACTGGGTAACCCACACCCGGTCGGCGTAGACGAGCTCCAGCCAGCCGGGGTCGCTCGCGGTGAGCTGTTCCCACTCGCCGCTGTGCAGCTGGCGGTAGAAGCGCGGCAGGAACTCGTGCCGGGGGACGGCCTGGAAAGCCTTGTGCCACTTCGAATCGCGCAGCACTCCGTCGCCGAGCAGCTGGTTCGCCAGCTCGGCGCGCAGGGCCCCGGCGTCGTCCATGTCACCCACACGGTATCCCTGTGGCGGAGCACACGCAGCGATTGCTTGCAGGGTGCTTGCAACTGCTAGCACTCGTCGCTAACGTGGTCGGTGGCACGAGGAACGGGAGCGGGAACAGTGGACAAGTCCATCGACAAAGCAGTCGCGGACCTCGGCCGCAACATCGGTGAGTACATCCGCGAGCAGCGCAACACCGCCAAGATCTCCTTGCGGGAGTTGGCGAAGCAGGCGGGTGTCTCCAACCCATACCTCAGCCAGATCGAGCGAGGACTGCGCAAGCCCAGCGCGGAGATCCTTCAGCAGATCGCCAAGGGCCTGCGCATCTCGGCCGAAGTGCTCTACGTCGAGGCCGGGATCCTCCAGCAGCGCGAAGGTGGTGCGTTGGCGGACGCCATCGTCGCCGCGACCGATCTGACCGAGCGGCAGAAGCAGGTGCTGCTCGACGTCTACGAATCTTTCCGGCGGGAGAACACCGCCACCAACGAGGAGGACTGATCTCCATGCCGAAGCTCACCCAGGACGACGTTCGCAAGGCCGCCGAGCAGGGCGCCCACGCCGCACGCCAGGCGCTGCTCGCCGCGCTCGGTGCCGGTGACCTCGCCGCGAAGGCGGTCGTCGAGGCCCTGAGCAAGGCCAAGGAGCGCGCCGACGAGGCCCGCACCCAGGCCAAGGACCTCCCGACCGAGCTGAACGACCTGCGCGACAAGCTGCAGCCGGCCGAGCTGAAGAAGCTCGTCGACGCCTACACCGCCTCCGCGGTGAACCTGTACTCCTACCTCGCCGACCAGGGCGAGCAGACGCTGGAGCAGATCAAGGCCCAGCCGCAGGTCAAGCAGGCCGTGGAGCAGGTCGAGCAGGCCGTCGAGGCCGCGCAGAAGCGCGCCGGGTCCGCTGCCGCCGACGCCCGCGTGATCGCGGACGACGTGCTCGGCAAGGTGACCCGCCGCACCCGTTCGGTCGGCGAGAAGGTCGCCCTCGAGGTCGAGGACGCCGCCGAGAAGCTGGCGGAGGAGATCGTCGAGGTCGGCGGCGAGGCCGCGCACGAGGTCCGCAGTACCACCCGCAAGACCGCGAACCGCACGGCGCCGCGCAAGCCGGCGACGACGACCCGCGCCACGACCACGACCACCGCGGCGAAGAAGACCACGCCGAACACCACCAAGTGAGTCGCTGAGAACCACCGGGAGGGGAGCGGTCCGCGAGGGCTGCTCCCCTCCCGGCGTACGTGCACGTAGTCTGGTCGCGTGTTCCAAATCCCGATCTTCAGCATCTGGTACCTCGACACCGTCGTGTACTTCGTGTTCGACCTCGGGTTCAGCATCATGGGCCTGTTCGCGTTCTTCCATGCGCTGACCCAGCGCGTCGACGCGTACAACGCGATCGAACGCATGACCAAGCCCGCCTGGCTGGGTATCACCGGCGGTGGCACGGCGGCGTTGCTGCTGTTCGACCCCGATGGCGTCGGGTCGATCTTCTGGCTGGCCGGCCTCATCGCGGTGCTCGTGTACATGGTGGACGTGCGTCCCAAGCTGATCGAGGTCCAGCGCGGCCCGCGTTGGTGATCACCCACTCGTACGGCTCCGGCTCACCGGTGACCCTGGTCGCCCACGGGCTCGGCGCCACGCCCGGCGAGGCGAGGATCCCCGCCTCCGGGCTGCCAGGCACCCGCGTCGTGGTGACCCTGCCCTCGCACGGCGACGCCCCGGACGCGCCGGAGGGCTACTGGGACTACGGCCGGATCGCAGCCGATCTGGGCGCCGTTCCCGCTGATCAGGCCGTTGGTGTGTCGCTGGGCGCCGGCGCGTTGGTGCGGCTGCTGTCCGTCGAACCCGGCCGCTTCGCCCGCGTGGCCCTGCTGCTGCCCGCGGTGCTGGACCAGCGTCGTGAGTCCTTCACGCTGCAGCAGCTGTCCGACCTGACCGCCGGGCCACCGGTCTACGTCGCCGAGCGCAGGGCGGCGCTGGCCCGCCTGGAGGCCGCCGCCGGGCAGTTGCCCGGCCAGGTGGCCGTTCCCGACGCCTCCGTGCTGGCTGCCGTGTCCGCTCCGGTGCTGGTCATCGGCGCCGTCGGCGACCCGCTGCACCCCGAGGACGTGGCCAAGGCGACAGCGGCGGCGTTCCCGGCCGGGGAACTGTGGCTGATCGACTCGCCCTCACCGATGATCACCCATCGGACCGAGATCCGGCACCGGTTGGTCTCCTTCCTCGCCGGGTAGCCGAAGTACATGGCTGAACAGAAGAAGATCGCTTTCCTGGTGGCCGAAGAGGGCATCGAGCAGGTCGAGCTCACCGATCCGTGGGCGCACGTCGAGAAGGCCGGCGGAGTACCGCGCCTGCTCGCGCCGAAGCTCGGTGAGGTGCGTGGCTTCAACCACCTCACGCCCGCCGACGCGTTCCCCGTCGACACGACCTTCGCCGACGCCAACGCTGACGACTACGACGGTGCGGTGATCCCCGGCGGCGTCGCGAACAGCGATTTCCTGCGCATGGACAACGATGCCGTCGAGCTGGTGAAGGCCCTCGTCGCCGCCGGCAAGCCGATCGCGTCGATCTGCCACGGGCCGTGGCTCCTGGTCGAGGCGGGCGTGGTGCGCGGCAAGATGCTGACCTCGTTCCCGAGCCTGCAGACCGACATCCGCAACGCGGGCGGCGACTGGGCCGACGAGGAGGTCCGGGTGTGCGACATGAACGGCTGGACGCTCGTGACGTCCCGCAACCCCGGTGACCTGCCGGCGTTCAACCGGGAGGCACTGAAGGCGTTCGACCTGGGGTGATCACCGGGATCTGCAGCTCCCGGTGACCTTCTAGAGGCGGGTCTCGGCGTAGTGCGCCATGGCGTCACGCAGCCATTCGGCCATGTTGTCGCCACCGACCTCGAAGTTGACCCGGAACTCGTCCGAGTCGACGTAGAGATCGCCGAGGCCCTTGTAGGACTCCCTGTTGGGCGTCCAGCTCAGGCAGATCCAGCGGTAGTGGCGGTCGACCAGCTCCTGCGTCCGCGGAGCGTCGATCGCCGTGCCCGCGGTGAACAGCGCACCGAGTTCCTCGGCGATCTCCCGCCACTGGGCCATGAACTGGTCCGCGTCAGCGCGCGTCCAGCCCTGCATCTTCTTGCGGCTCTCGGCGATGTGCTCCCGCGCACCGTCGCCGTAGCGCTCGGCGAGCTCGGCCTCGTGCCGTTCCTGCTTCTTCGCGTCGAAGCCGTCGAACAGCTCTTCCATCTTCACTTCGTCCCCTCCTTCCAGTTCTTCGATCGTTCGCGCGACGGTGCTCGCGAGCCGGTCCAGCCGCTTCTGCTCGTCCCGCAGCCACCGGTGGTGGTTGCGCAGGACGGTCAGCTGGTCCGTGCCGTCGAGCATCTCCGCCACCACGTCGAGGCCCAGGCCCAGGTCGCGCAGCAGCAGGATCTGCTGCAGGCGGTGCACCTGTTCCTTCTCGTAGTAGCGGTAACCGTTGTCGCCGATCCAGGCCGGCGGCAGCAGCCCGATCGAGTCGTAGTGCCGCAGCGTCCTGGACGTCACCTTCGACATCCGGGCCACCTGGGCGATCGACCAGGCCATTTCGGTTCCTCCTTCGCGCTCTGCCAAGACGTTAAAGGTTGACGCAACGTCAAAGTCAACGCGACTTTTCATCGCACGCGGGGACCTTTCGTACTCTCATGCAGTACGAAAGGTCCCCGCGTGCGTAAGAAGCCGGGGGCGACGGGGCTGGCAGGATGGGCAGCGTGTGGACCATCGCTGGATCGCTGGAACCCGTCCCCGTGCTGTCGCGCCTCGACCTGGTGCCCGAACCGGTCGCGGCCGCGCTGAAGACCCTGGACGGCGCTGACCGCGTCGCCGTCGCCGAGATCGACCCGACCCTCGCCGACACCGCCGAGTTCTGCGCCCACTACGGGTCACCGCTGGAAGCGTCGGCGAACTGCGTGGTCGTCGCGGGCAAGCGGGGTGACCAGGTTCGTTTCGCGGCCTGCATGGTGCTGGCGACCATGCGTGCGGACGTCAACGGGGTCATCCGCAAGCGGCTCGACGCGCGCAAGGCGTCGTTCGCGCCGATGGACGAGGCCGTGGCGTTGACCGGCATGGAGTACGGCGGCATCACGCCCATCGGTGTGCCCGCGGACTGGCCGATCCTCGTGTCGCCCGAGGTGGCCGCCGCCCCCGAGTTGATCGTGGGCAGCGGCATCCGCGGCAGCAAGATCCTCATCCCCGGTGACGTGCTGATGAAGCTCACCGGGGCCGAGGTCCTGCCGGATCTGGCTCGCTAGCAGCCCGGTGCGCACAGGCGGGCGATCACCTGGTCCGGGTCGAGTTCCCACCTGATCACCCGCGGGTCGGGGCCGGACGACGTGAGGTCGCCACCGGCGTCGAACAGCACGGCGTTGACCGGCCCGGTGTGCCCAGTCAGCGTCGCCACCTGCGCGCCGTCGGTGACCTGCCACAACGTGATCAGGCTGTCGTTCGCGGCGGCCGCCACGGTCGTGCCGTCGCGGCTGGCGGTGACCGCTCCGATGGCGCCTCGGCCGGTGACGAGTGTGCGCGCCTTGCCGTTGCGGTCCCACAGGGAGACCTCGCCACCCGCGTCGCCCACCGCCAGCAGTTCCGAGCGCGGTACGGCGGCGATCGACTTCACCGCGGGGCCGGTCTCCCGGACCACCTCGACCTGGTCGCCGGACCACCGCAGCACGCGGCCGTCGGCTCCGCCCGAGACCACGAGGTCGCCGAGCGACGCCACGGTGTTCACAGGGCCCGAATGGCCGGTGGGCAGCGCGTGGCCCGGTTCGGGGGAGTTCAGGTCCTGCACGACGACCGCGGCGTCCGCACCGCCGGTCACCGCGCGGTCGCCCGACACGACGAGGCTCTTGATCGCACCGCGATGGCTCTGCCAGGTGCGCACGAGGCTGCCGTCAGTGCGCCACGACGACAGCACGCCACGCATGTCGGCCACCACGATCTCGGCGTCGTCGCGGAACGCCAGCGCGGTGACGTGCGCCGGGACGTCGATGCGCCCGATCTGCCTGCCCTCGCGGTTCCACAGCAGGACCATCCGGTCACGCCCGCCGGTGGCCAGCACCGCGCCGTCCGGGGAGAGCGCGATGCCGTCCGGCGGGCTGGTGTGGCCCGTCAGGGGCGGCAGCGGCAGGTTCCAGAGGCTCACGCTCTCGTCGCCGCCCGCCGCGAACCAGTTGCCGTCCGGGCTGAGCGCCGCCACGTAGAACGGGTGCGTGCGGGTGATCAACCCGGTCAGCCACCCGCCGTCGGGCACGGTCCACCAGCGGATGCTGCCGTCGTCGCTGGTCGACACGACCTTGGTGCCGGTCGCGTCGAACTGCACCGAGTGCACGCCGCCGACGTGCCTGCGCAGCCCGGACGTCTTGCCGGTCGCCAGCACCCGCAACACCACCTGGTGGTCGTCTCCGCCAGAAGCGAGCACACGGGCGTCAGGGCTCAACGCGACTGTGCGGACGGCTGAGACGTGATCGGTGAACGTGCGCGTGACGCCGTTCTCCACCACCAACGTGCCCTTCTGGCCACCTGCGGCGAGCACGGAGCCGTTCAGCGACAACGCGTGGACCTCGCCCAGTTCGTGCAGGATGCTGTCTGTTCGCGTCCAGTCGTCCGTGCGCCACAAGGAGATCAGACCGTCGGCGGTCGCGACCGCGGCGGTCGAACCGTCCGCTGAGAGCACGAGCGTTCGTACCCCGGCGTCGAGGGAGACGGTCCGCAACGGCAGGCGCGTTCTGGTGTCCCACAGGATGATTCGCCGGTCGTCACCCGCGGACACCAGGGTCGCGCCGCCGGGCATGAACGCGAGCGCACGCACGGCACCGTTGTGCTGCGCCAGAACCGCCGGTGCGGCAACGGAAGAGGGCGACCGCAGCAGCACCGAGTGGTCGTCGCCCGCGGTGGCGAACAACGAGCTGTCCGCGCTGAACGCGACCGCGCGAACCGGCCCGCGATGGTCCTTCAACACCGTTCGCGCCGGCTTGTACGCCGCGGTGCTGAGCAACGCCCCGCGCGCCTCGGCGGTCGCCGACGTGCGGTAGGCGTCCACGGCGAGCCGTTCGGCGGCGTCCGGCCACGACGCGCTGAGTTCCTGCGCCTGCACGGCGATCTGGCGTGACTCGGCGATCTGCTGTTCCCTCAGGGCGGCGTTGCCCTGCACGACGGCCACGAACGTCACCACCAGGCACGCCACGGTCAGCACGGCCAGCGACTTCACCAGCGTGCGCAACCGGCGGGACTGCCGGTCCGCGGCCTGCCGGGACGCGTTCTCCTCGTCCACCGCGGCCTGCAGGAACTCGCGCTCCAGTTCGTTGGACGACACCGGCCACTCGATGCGACCGGCCAGCTCGCGCATCGCGGCGAGCCTGACGCCCCGGTAGAGCTCGCCGGGATCACGACCGGCCGACTGCCACGCCGCCGCTGCCGTGGTGAAGTCGCGGTGCAGCCGCAACGACTCCCGGTCGTCGTCGATCCACTGCCGCAACCGCGGCCACGCGCGCACGAGTGCTTCGTGCGCAAGCTCCACAACGCCGTCCGCGACGACGATCAGCCGTGCGTTGGCGAGGACGTTCACGACGTGTGCGGTGTCAGACGGCCTGCCTGCCGCCATCACCTCGTCGAGCGGGGCCCGGCGACGCAGGTCGTTCACGTCGTCGTGCGTCTGCACGAGCCTCAGCAGCACAGCACGCGCGACGGCTCGGCCACGTACGGACAGCTCGGCGTAAGTGCTCTCGGCCGTGGCGGCGACAGCGCCGGTGACGCCGCCACTTGCCCGGTAACCCTCGAGGGTCAGCCGGCCGCGGTCGCGCCTTCGCCACGTCTCCAGCAGCGCGTGCGACAGCAACGGCAGCGCACCCGACTGCCCGCGCACGTCGGCCATCGCGCCCGCGAGCATGTCGGGCTGCACCTTCAACCCGGCGCGCACGGCCGGTAGCTCGACGGCGGCCCGCAGTTCGTCGTCGGTCATCGGCCCGACCAGCACCTGGGCGTCGCGCAACGCGTCCACCAGCGCGGGCACCGTCGCGCAGTGGCCGAGGAAGTCCGCTCGCACGGCCAGCAGCACCCGGTTGCCGCCGTCGAGCAGCGAGGCGACGAACGCCTCCCGGTCGACCGCGCTGCCGAAGTGGGTGAACAGCTCCTCGAACTGGTCGACCACCACGAGATCGGCCTGGCCGCCGCGCCAGGTCGTCGGCGTCGCGGTGATCACCGTCCAGTCCTCCAGCGCCGGCAGCACCCCGGCGTGGACCAGCGAGGACTTGCCCGACCCCGACGGCCCGAACACGCCGACGACGCGCTGCCTCCGGATGCGATCGGCGATGTCCGCGGCGAGGTCGTCCCGTCCGAAGAACCTGTCCGCGTCGCCGATGCCGAACGCCGTCAGCCCGAGGTACGGCGGTGAGTCGTCATGCCCCTTGGCGGCCTGCCGCCAGCGTTGCTCCCAGTGGGCCACATCGCCTTCGCACGCCTGGACGTACGCGAGCGCCACCGCCAGCGACGGCAGCTGCTCTCCCGCGGCGGCCTGCGACAGCGCGGTGGCGGAGTAGTGCGCGCGTTGGGCGAGCGTCCGGTAGTTCGGCGAGCCCGCCTTCTCCCGCAGTTGCCGGAGCTCCCAGGCGAACCGCTGGACCGGGCCCTCCTCGGGGTCGATCGGCCGCTCTCGTCTACCCACTCGGACTCCAGTTGATCTGAGTTGATTGAAAAGCCCCCGCGCCACTGCCTGATCAACTCAACCCGCTCTAAACCTGGTGCCGCAACGACTTCGGGCTGAGCAGGAGCGATGATGACCAGACGCTGGCGCACAGCACTTCTAGTGGCGTTGACGGGTGTGCTGAGCACGGCGTTGCCCGTGCAGGCACAAGAGGCGGCGGACGATCTAATCCACAGCCGCCCAACGGGTGCGTTCGCGTTGACCCCGGACTGGAGTCTGGAGTCCTCCGCGGCGCGGTTGCAGGCCGCGGCCGGCACCACGACGTCGGTCGCCGCACTGCTGCGCGACGCGAACCGGGACATCGCCTCCTGCAACAGCGCGCAGCAGCAGGCGCTTCCGGAGAACTACGACCGAACGGACTACCCGCTGACGTCCGGGCAGATCCTGCACAGCAGCGAGAAGTTCTGCTGGGACCCCGGTGACAGCAAGGTCGCCTACTGGATCCCCCAGGGCGTCACCGGTTCGTCGGACGCCGACGACGACGGCCTGTGGGGCGAGAACCGCATTCTGCTCGTCAGCTGGCATCACAAGGACTCCGGGCCGGACAAGGGCGTGCGGATCTCGTTCGTCGACATGAAGAACCGCAAGTACCGGCATGTGCTGCTGGTCGAGCCGACCGCGAACGCCGACTACAAGGCGGTGCCGATCCACGCCGGCGGGCTCGCCTGGCTCGGCCACTACCTCTACGTGGCCGACACCGCCGGCGGCCTGCGCGTGTTCGACGTCGAACGCCTGCTCGAGGTGTCCGACGCGCAGGACAGCATCGGCAAGAGCGGCAGCGACTACTACGCCTACAACTACAAGTACGTGCTGCCGCAGGTCGGCTGGTACCGGCAGCCGGTGCAGACGGAGTGCAAGAACCCCAGCGCCACCCAGCTGTGCTTCTCGTCGTTGTCGCTGGACCGCAGTTCCACGCCGGACACGCTCGTCGTCGGCGAGTACCGCGACGAACGCAGCACCGACGCCGCTGTCGACGGTGGCCGGGTGGTCCGCTACCGCGTCGACGCCTCGTCCCGGCAGCTCACGCTGACCAGCGGCAAGGCCGTGCCGCAGGACGTGGTGACCGTGCCGCGCAGCAACCTCCAGGGCGTCCAGACCTGGAAGGGCACCTACTACCTCGGCCGCAGCTCGAACCGCAACCACAGCTGGATGCACTTCGGTTCCCCCGGCGGAGCCACGAGCACCAACAGCTGGGCCATCGGCGGCGAGGACCTCTACCACGAGCACGGCCCGGGAATCACCGCCGGAAAGCTCTGGACGGTCTCCGAGCACGCCTGGACCGAGGACCGCAGCACGTTCATCGACCGGCGAGCGATCTTCGCCGTGCCGCTCAGCGAGATCGGCTGAGCCCACTCGACTTCCGCCTCTTCCGAGGCGGGAACCCCGGCAAACCTGGAGGAATCTTCATGCGCAAGCTCGTGCTTGCTTTCTCGATGGCCTTCCTGGCCGTCATGGGCTCGATGATGCCCGCGTCCGCCTCGGCGGAGGCCCCGTCGGTGCAGGCGGTGTCCGACGTCGCCGCGGCGGCGGACGGCATCCAGCTGGCCGTCGCCGGCACGCTGCCGCCCCGCTCGCAGCTGACGTGCCACTCCTACACGGCCGTCGAGATCTGTTACGAGAAGGGCGGCGACCACTGGTGGGTGCAGGACCAGAACAGCAATGACAAGGCGTCGGCCGGTGTGTACTGGGAGAACCTCCGCAACGGCGCGCTCTACCGCAACGGTGCCTGCATCTCCAGCCTCGGCAAGGGCAACTGGGGCCACTGCAACAAGAACTACTACGAGGACAGCGTGCTGAACGGCTGGCCCTGCACCTGGGACCGCAGCGCCGGTGGCGACGTCGAACTCACCGGCACGGGCTACCGCTACCAGTGACGACTAGGACTGGTACTTCTGCAGTAGTGCGATCGCCTCGTCCACGTCGTCGGTGACGAGGATCCACTGCTCGGCCTCCCGGCCCGCCGCGAGTTTCATCACCAGCGGCGCGGCCGGGATCTCGTCGGTCCAGAAGGCCTTGCCCAGGAAGATCATGGGCGCGGCCGGTCCGACGCTGCCGTAGTAGTTCTGCGTGAAGTCCTGGAAGACCTCCTGGACCGTGCCCGCCTTGCCCGGCGTGTAGACGATGCCGCCGGTCGCGACGGTCAGCAGGCCCTCCTCGCGCACCGAGTTCGCGAAGTACTTCGCGTGCAGCTCGCAGGCCGGGTTGGGCGGCTCGTGGCCGTAGAACCACGTCGGGATGCCGATCGTGCGCGGGGTGTCGAAGCGGCGGACCTCCGGGAACGCCGCGAGCCACCTGCCGATCGACTCGTCGTCGTGGCCGAACGACGGGGCCTGCGCGATGGTGTCGAGCACGTCGTCGTTCACCTCGCCGAGCCGGACGCCGAGCGGCACGGCCTCCATCGCGCCCGGTCCGCCGCCGGTCAGCACGGTGAAGCCCGCGTTGCCCAGCGCGGCACCCAGCGCGACCGCGCTGCGGTAGCCGTCGGAGCCTCGGGCGAGCGCGTGGCCGCCCATGACCGCGATCGGTGAGCCCGTCAGCGTGTCGTCGAGGGCCTCGGTGATCGAGTGGTCGTGCAGGCGTTCGGCCAGCGCGTGCAACGGGTCCGGGTGGTGGCCCTGCTGCCTGCTGTGCCGGTAGATCTCCGCGTCCGGGGTGTCGGCGTACGACTTGGGTTCGGCCGGGTCGAAGCCGGCGAACAGCTCCGCGGGCGTGTACAGCCTCGACCGGTAGACGTCGTAGGGCAGGTCCGGGATGACCGGGAACACCAAGGCTCCCGCGGCCTCCGCCCTGCGCTGCATCGTCTCGCTGAGGGTGCAGCCGAGCAGCAGCGCCCCGTCGAACGGCACCCGCACGTCCTCGCGAGTGAGGTCCAAGCCGATGATGACGGCTTTGCGCAGGTCAGGGGCTGCCCGCAGCTGGTCGAGGTCCGTGATTTCGATCCGCACGGGAAAAAGCCTATGCCCCGGGCGAACCAACGTGCCGTGGAATCCGAATGAGTTGGTGGGAACTGAGGTCCGCTCGCCGTCCCGAGACGAGCGGCCGCGGGCCGCGCTGCCCAGGAAAGGTTCCCCGCCATGGCCACCGAACTGCTGACCGGATGCGCCGCCAGAGGCGCACGAGTAGTAGATCCCCACCGCGTCGAACACCTGGACTGCGGTGGGTACGGAGTCCCCCTGCTCGGCCACGCCCACCCGGCCGTCGTGCAGGCCGTCGTCGGCCAGGTACGCCGGCCGTCACTGCTGGACCGCCTGATGCTCGACCTGGTCACCCCCAACGGGCTCGACCACGTCCACACCTTCGCCTCGGCCTCCGAGGCAGCCCAGTTCGCCGTTGCCCTCGCACAGGCGAACGGCCGCCCGCGTGTGCTGACCACCGGCGACGCCCCGTACGGCGGCGTCGATGCGCTGCGCGCCACCCTGGCCTCCGGCCCACCGGCGTGCGTGCTCGTCGAACCGGTCCGCGGCGCCACCCTCCCCCCGACGGGTTACCTGAGCTCCGTGGCCGAGGTGTGCCGCGAGTCCGGCGCCCTGCTCGTGGTGGACGAGACGCGCTCCGGCCTCGGCCGCCTGGGCGTGTGGTGGGGCGTGGACCTCGACGGCGTGACGCCGGACATCATGCTCGTCGGCGAGGGCCTGTCCGGCGGCGTGCTCCCGATCGCCGCCGTGGTCGCCTCGGCCGAGGTCGAGGTGCCGTTGCTGCGCGGCTCCGAAGCCGTGTCACCACTGGCCTCCGCCGCCGTGAACGCCTGCCTGCGCGTCACGGCCGCCGAGGGCCTGGTCGAACGCGCCAAACTGCTCGGCGACGAACTCCTGTACGGACTCCGCGCCGTCGTCGCCGGCAAGGCGCACGCGACCGGCCGAGGCCTGCTGCTCGGCGTGGAGCTGCCGGACCAGCGGGCCGCCGACGTGTTCACCGGCGAGTTGCTGCGGTCGCGGGTGCTCGCGGACTTCCGGGGCCGGACGGTGTGCTTCACCCCGCCCGCTGTTATGTCGGCGGCGGACGCGGGGTGGCTGGTGGAGGCGGTGGGCAGAGCGGCAGCCAAGATCTGACAGCAATGCCGGGGCGCCGCTCAGGCGCCCCGGCGCTCGCTTGGGCAACGCCCTGCCTGTACTGGTTGCTCGTTCAAGACACCGCACGTCCCTGGCATGATCATGGCCTGGGGGTGCGCGGTGCGTTTGCTTCTGGTGCTGATGTTCGTGCTGCTGACCGGTTGTGTGCCCGCGAGCAAGACCTCACGGGAGCTCGAAGGCCTGGGCGAACAGATCGTCGACCACTGGAAGGCACGCCAGGAGGTCGCCGACGCGGACTACGAGTACTCCCAGGGCCTCGCGCCCGACGACTACCACCTGCGCCTCGAGGTCACGCTGAAGGCCGAGGCCGTCAGCGGCCAGGTCGTGGACGAGATCGTCGAGATCGGTGAGCGGGACTGCTGGCTCGGCCCGTGGGACACCTACGACCCGACCTACGCGGTCCGCAGCACCGACGGCACGGAGATCCGTTCGGGCACCTTCCACCTGAGTCGCGACATGGAGAAGAAGTGGGGACCTCGCACGCCTCAGGTGATCCCCACCCGCTAGAAGATCACCGTCTGGTTGCCGTGCACCAGCACCCGGTCCTCCAGGTGCCACCGCAACCCGCGCGCCAGCACCACCTTCTCGATGTCCCGCCCCTTGCGCACCATGTCCGCGATCGAGTCGCCGTGGTGCACGCGCATCACGTCCTGCTCGATGATCGGCCCGGCGTCCAGGTCGGCGGTGACGTAGTGGCACGTCGCGCCCACCAGCTTCACGCCGCGGCGGTGCGCCTGGTGGTACGGGCGGGCGCCGATGAACGACGGCAGGAAGCTGTGGTGGATGTTGATCGTGCGGCCGGTCCAGGCCGCGCAGATCTCCGGCGGCAGGATCTGCATGAAGCGGGCCAGCACCACGGCGTGCGGGTCGTGCTTCTCCACCAGTCCGCGCAGCTGGGCGAACGCCGCCTGCTTGCCCTCGGGGTCGTTGGCCGGGAACGGCACGTGGTGGAACGGGATGCCGTGCGCGCGCGTGATGTCGCCGAGCTCCGGGTGGTTGCCGATGACGGCGGACACCTCGACGTCGAGTTCGCCGGTCGCGACGCGGGCCAGCAGGTCGTACAGGCAGTGGCCCTCCTTCGACACCAGGATGACCACGCGCTTGCGTTCGCCCGTGTCGGTCACCGTCCACGTCGACTGCGCGCCGAGGGAGGCGGCCACCTCGGCGAACTGGGAGCGCAGCTCGTCCACGCCGAACGGCAGGGAGTCCGCGCGGACCTCCTGGCGCGTGAAGAACCAGCCCGTCTCCGGGTCG
This sequence comes from Lentzea californiensis, assembly GCF_024648825.1. Classification (GTDB taxonomy): domain Bacteria; phylum Actinomycetota; class Actinomycetes; order Mycobacteriales; family Pseudonocardiaceae; genus Lentzea; species Lentzea californiensis. The sequence continues at coordinate 524,064 of NZ_JANBBE010000001.1, read as the reverse complement.
GTGTGGTACGCGGCCTCGACGATCCAGCCGCCGTTGTCCGCGAGGAACGACGAGATCCTCGCGATGATGCCGGTGCGGTCCGGGCAGCCGAAGGTGATCACATAGCGACGTTCAGGCGATGACACGCCGCAGAAGTATTCACGGCCTGGGCAGCGCCGCCAACAGCGACTCGTCTCCGGTCACGATCGCGTGGCCCGGCCGGGCGTAGACGGCCCGGTAGATCGCGTCCGCGGTGCCCGCGAGGGTGGCGTCCTCGTCGAAGGCCGAGTCCTGCGGTGCGGTGACGACCAGCGGCTCGCCCTCCGTCAGCCTGACCTCCCAGGCGCGGCCCGCGTCGGCGGCGTGCACCAGCAGCCGGCCGGTCGCCTTGACGCCCTGGCCCAGCTCGATCCGGCGCGGGACCATCACGGTGAGGTACTCGTCGACGCCGTCCGCGGCGAACTCCGGGTCGAACACCAGCGGCGGCAGCTCGTGGCCGGTGGCCAGTTCCGCGTCCAGTCGGTGGATCGACGTCTCGTGCGCCTGCCTGCGCGCCCAGAAACCGGCGAGCTGCGGGCCGCTGAACGTCCACGCGGGACGGTCGGCTGGCACCTCGCGCAGCCGCTCCAGGAGCGTGGAAAGCCCCGTCTCCCACCAGGAGAGCGTCTCTTCGAAGCCCTCCGGAGCCTTCGGCCACTTCGGCCGGCCGTCCTCGGGCGCGGTCACGACGGCCTGTCCCGCCCACGTGTGCACCTCCGCCATGTGCCGGACGAGGTCCAGCACCGTCCACTCGGGACAGGAGGGAACGGGGGCGTCCGGACCCGCCTTGACAGCGGCCGAACGCATCAGCGAAGCCTGGGTCTCGATCTGCGCGACGAAGTCCACAACCCCAGCCTAGGGCGCGACGGCCGCCCATTCGAGCGTGATTTCGCCGAGCCGCCACCGCCGCCGGTCGTCCAGCACCGGCCAGCCGCGGTCGCGCAGCAGCCGTGCCGACTCCACCCACCGCGCCCGAGGACCGAACGGCGCGAACGGCGCCGCGGTGGCCCAGCAGGCGTCCAGGTCGGTCAGCAACGCGTGCACGCGCTCACCGGGCACGTTCTTGTGGATCAACGCCTTGGGCAGCCGCTCGGCCAGGTCGGAGGGCACGTCGATGCCGGACGGCTTGCACGCCAGCGTGAACCGCAGGGGCCCGTCGGAGGACAGCGTCACCCAGGTGCACCGGCGTCCGATCTCGTCGCAGGTGCCCTCGACGACCAACCCGCCGGGAGCCATGCGCGACAGCATCGTGTCCCACGCCTCGAACGCCTGCTCCTCGGTGTACTGGCGCAGCACGTTGAAGGCGCGCAACAGCACCGGCCGCGCACCGGCCAGCTCGAAGCCGCCGCGCCGGAAGTCCAGCAACGGCGGTGACGCCACGGCCTTGCCCGCGTCCACCCGGTCCTGGTCGATCTCCAGACCGAGCACGCGCACGTCGGGACGGACGGCCCGCAGCCGGGAAGCCATCTCGACGGTCGTGATCGGCGTGGCCCCGTAGCCGAGGTCGACGACGAGCGGGTCGGGCGCGTCCAGCAGGAAGCCGGACAGCGTGCCGGTCATCCACCGGTCGACCCGGCGCAGGCGGTTCGGGTTGGTCGTGCCGCGGGTCGGAACGCCGAGCGCGCGGGCCCGGCCTGCGGCTAGCCGCGGTTTGCGAGCCATTGCGAGGTGAACTCGTTCTCCTTGTCGAGCAGCACCGCGACCTGCTCGGCGATCAGCTTCTCGATCTTGCCGCCGAGGAACGGGATGCTGACCTTGACCTCCCCCGAGAGGGTGAGCTTCGAGCCGGAACCGTTGTCCAGGACGGTGAACGAGCCGTCGAGGCGGCCGGGCACGCCGTTGACCGCCACCTCGACCGTGCCGGCGCCCGCCGCCCACGTCTCCGTGCGCTGGATCACCAGGTCGCCACCGAGCGCCGCCTTGACCGCGGACGGCACGTGCTCCGCGGGCACGCCCTGCTTGAGCTGGTACGACGTCTTCTCACCGGTGCTGGAGTACGTCACGAGCTGGGCGTCCTTGCCGCCGATCGCGGCCAGCCGGTCCCGCAGATAGGTCTCGTCGACCATCGCGCCGTAGACCTTCTCCGCCGAATGGGGTGACGTGGTGTGGTGCTCGATGCGGCGTGCCATGTCGCGGAGGCTACCGTTGACGTCTGTGACCACCACGCAGTCCGTACCTCTGGCCGAGCGCACCACGCTCCGACTCGGTGGCCCGGCCGCGCGGTTCGTCCACGCCACGACCGCCGCTGAGCTGGTCGAAGCCGTGCGAACAGCCGACGCCGCCGCCGACGAGAAGGTCCTCGTGCTCGGCGGCGGTTCCAACCTCGTGATCTCCGACGGCGGCTTCGACGGCACGGTCGTGCACGTCGCCACCAAGGGTTTCCGGCTCGACCCGCTGGGCGGCGGCATCGTCCAGTTCACCGTCGAGGCGGGCGAGGAGTGGGACGCGGTCGTCGCCGAGGCGGTCGCGCAGGGCCTGGGCGGGCTCGAGTGCCTGTCCGGCATCCCCGGCCTCAACGGCGCCACGCCCGTGCAGAACGTCGGCGCGTACGGGGTCGAGATCTCCCAGGTGCTCCAGTCGGTGGACCTGCTGGACCGCCGCAGCGGCAAGGTGCACCAGGTGCCCGCCGCCAAGCTGGGCCTCGACTACCGCACCAGCGTGCTCAAGGGCACGGACAACGCGGTCGTGCTGCGCACCAGGTTCTCGCTGACCGCCGGGGGCATGTCCGTGCCGATCCGCTACGGCGAGCTGGCGCGTGTGCTCGGTGTGGCGCAGGGTGAGCGCGTGCCGGCGGACGAGGCCCGCAAGGCCGTGCTGGAACTGCGGCGCGGCAAGGGCATGGTGCTCGACGCCACCGACCACGACACGTGGAGCGCGGGCTCGTTCTTCACCAACCCGATCATCGACGACTCGACGTTCAACGGCGTGCTGATCCGCATCGCCGAACGCCTCGGCGCCGACGTCGACGTGCCGAGCTATCCGGCGGGCCACGGCAAGAGGAAGCTCTCCGCCGCGTGGCTGATCGAACGCGCGGGCTTCCGCAAGGGCCACCAGGGCCCCGGCGGCCGGGTGTCGTTGTCCGGCAAGCACACGCTGGCGCTGACGAACCGCGGCGGCGCGTCGACCGAGGACCTGCTGGACCTCGCCCGTGAGGTGCGCGACGGCGTGCGGGCCGCGTTCGGCGTCGAACTGCACCCCGAACCGGTCTTCGTAGGCGTTCAGCTGTAAGTCCGTCCGGGTGACTCCGTGTGACGAACCGCTACCAGGCGTGTTTCATTGTGGTAGGGGTGGAACGGAGGTCGCTATGGGCTACCTCGGCGAGGACGTGCGGGCGGTCGTCAGGCCGGTCAAGCGCATGGTCGAAGACGAGTTCCTGTCCCGGCCGGGCGTGATCGGTGTCGACATCGGCGAGAAGGTCACCGGCGGACGCCCGACGGGCAAGGTCGCGATCGTGGTCTACGTGTGCGCCAAGGGTCCTGGTCACCCGCGGCAGATCCCGGTGGAGGTCGGCGGCGTGCCGACCGACGTGGTCGCCGAGTCGATCGTGCTGCACCGCGCCAGGATCACGCGTGCTGAGGACGAGCAACCCGTTGCGGTGGAACGGCACCAGGTGCTGCGGGGTGGCATCGGCATCGGCCCGGCCCGGTCGTTCCGGGTCGTGCCACCGGAGGTCGAGCGTGCTGGCGAGTTCGTGATCGCCGGCACGCTCGGCGCGTTCGTGCTCACCCGTGACGAGCCTCGGAAGGTGCTGGGGCTCACCACTTTCCACGTCGGCTGTGTCGACGACTCGTGGGCGGTGGGCGACGAGTTCGTGCATCCGTCCAGAGTGGACGGTGGGGTGCCCGGTGCCGACCGGGTCGCCGTGCTGGACCGGGCGGCGCTCGCGGGCGCGGTCTCGGCGGCGGGGCTGCGGATGGGCGCCAGGCCGTTCCGCGCGGAGGTGCTCGACGTCGGCGCGGTCATGGGCAGCGCCCCGGCGAAGATCGGCTCGACCGTGCGCAAACGCGGCCGCACCACCGGACTCACGTACGGCGTGATCGAGTCGACGGACTCGACGCTGCGGCTCGACTTCGGTGGCGGCATCGGCGTGCGGACCCTGCGCGACCAGATCCGCGTCCACTCGTCCGAACGCTTCGGCGACCACGGCGACAGCGGGGCCGTCCTGGTCGACGCGGACAACTTCGTCGTCGGCCTGTACGTCGCCGGATCGGGCTCGACAGGATCCTTCCTGGGAGGGTTCGCGAACCCCGTCGAGCCCGTCCTGCGTCAGCTCGACGTGGAGTTGCTCACTCCCGGTGTGCCCGAGTCGCGGAGGCCTGGGCCCGCGGCTTGAGCACGATCGTGTCGAGGTTCACGTGCGAGGGCCGGGTGACGGCGAACGCGATCACGTCCGCCACGTCGTCCGCGACCAGCGGCGTGATGCCCTGGTAGACCTTGGCCGCGCGGTCGGTGTCGCCGCCGAACCGGTTCGCCGAGAAGTCCGTCTCGACCATGCCCGGCTGGATCTCGGTGACCCGCACCGGCTGGCCCAGCAGCTCGCCGCGCAACGTGCGGTGCAACGCCGACTGGGCGTGCTTGGCGCTCGTGTAGCCGGATCCGTTGTCGTAGGCCTCGTACGCCGCGATGGACGTCACGGACACGATGTGCCCGTCCCCGGACGCGATCAGCTTCGGGATGAACGCCTTGGTCACCAGCAGGGTGCCGAGGACGTTCGCCTCCCACATCCAGCGCCACTCGTCCGCGACGCCCTCGGCCACGGTCGAGAGCCCGCGCGCACCGCCCGCGTTGTTCACGAGCACGTTCGCTTCGGGTACCCGGTCCGCGAAAGCGGCGACGGAGGTCTCGTCGGTGACGTCCAGCTCGATGGCCGTCCCTTCGATCTCCTTCGCGATAACGTGGAGGAGGTCCAGACGACGTGCTCCGAGCACGACGTGGAAGCCCTCGGCGGCCAGCCGCCGCGCGGTGGCCTCGCCGATGCCCGCGCTAGCTCCGGTCACAACTGCGACAGGTCGATTCACGACTTCGATCGTAGGCTGCCGAGCCCGTTGTGACCGACGTCACCCACACCGCAACAGGGTGTTGGACGTCCACCATGGTGGGAGGTCGAAACCGTGAAGAGAACACTTGTCGCGCTGGTCGCTGGACTGACGCTGCTGACCGGCTGCTCGAGTGTCGAGACGGGCACACCCAAGGCGGACAGCTCGCTGCCGTCCGCGAAGGTGACCCTGTCCCCGGTCGACGGAACCAAGGACGTGCAGGTCACGACCCCGGTCCAGGTCACCGTGGTGGACGGCAAGATCGAGTCCGTCGCACTGAAGTCACCCGAGGGCGCCGACGTCAAGGGCACCCTCACCGAAGACAAGTCGGGCTGGACGACCGCCGAGCCGCTGGGTTACGGCAAGACGTACAGCTTCGCCGGCAAGGCAGTCGGCACCGACGGCAAGCCCGTCGAGCTCAAGGGCTCGTTCACCACCGTCGCGCCCGGTTCGCAGACCCGCGCGACGCTCTGGCCCTCCGACAACCAGACGGTCGGCGTCGCGGCGCCGATCATGGTCAAGTTCGAGGCGCCGGTGCAGGACAAGGCGACCGTCGAGAAGGCGCTCAAGGTCACCAACTCGGCGAACGTGCAGGGCTCGTGGGCCTGGCTCACCGCCCAGGAGGTGCACTACCGGCCGGAGAAGTACTGGCCCGCGAACACCACCGTCAAGGTCGAGGCCAAGCTCTACGGCGTCAACTACGGCGGCGGCGCGTTCGGCAAGGCCGACGTGACCAGCGACTTCACCATCGGCCGCAACCAGGTCGTGAAGATCGACAACCCGACGCACCGGCTCAAGGTGTTCCGGGACGGCGCGCAGGTCGCGGACTACCCGGCGTCGTTCGGCAAGGACGCGGACCCCGAGCTCACGACGCCGAACGGCACGTTCGTGGTCATGGCGAAGAACGACACGTTCTCGTTCGACAACCCGCGTTACGGCTACACCAACGTCGTGAAGAAGTGGGCCGTCCGGTTCTCGAACCACGGCGAGTTCATCCACGAGAACAACGACAACGCGGCGAACATCGGCACCAACAACACCTCGCACGGCTGCGCGAACCTGCTGGAAGCCGACGCGAAGGCGTACTACGACTCGGCACTGGTCGGTGACCCGGTCGAGGTGACCGGCTCGATCACGACGCTGCCGGCCCAGTTCGACTGGTACGACTGGCAGCTCTCGTGGCAGCAGTGGAAGGGCAAGTCCGCCATCAAGTAGGACCGGCGGGAATGCGTCCCCCGACCAGGTCGTTCGTACAGGCGTGCAGCTGACACAGGTGACGGCGGCCGGCGGGGGACGACTGGCCGTTCGTGAGGCAGGCAGGCCTGGAGCGCCACCGGTGGTGCTGATCCACGGCTGGGCACAGACGGGTGCTGTCTGGGACCTGCCCGATTTTCACACCTACGCCGTCGACCTGCGGGGACACGGCGAGTCAGACGACTTCGGCGACTACCGCGACTCCTACCAGTGGGCCGCGGACCTCAAGGCCGTGCTCGACCACACCGGACCGGCGACGGTCGTCGGGTGGTCCTACGGCGGGCTCGTCATCGCCGACCACCTCCGCTTCCACGGCACCGCGCAGATCACCGCGCTGGTGTTCGTGAGCGCCATCACCGAGATCGGCCGCGGTCGCCCCGGAGGCGAGACCGGGCCGGTGATGCGGAACGCCCTGCCCGGCGCGATCACCGACGACGCCGTGCTGGCGGAGTTCTGCGCGGCGATGGCACCCGTCCTGCCTGCTGAGAAGGTCGCCGAGCTCACTGCCGCGGCGACCTCGGTCAGCCATAAGGTGCGGGGCGAGCTGTTCCGCAGGGACGTGGGCAGCGCCGACGTGTTGAAGGCCGTAGACGTGCCGACCCTGGTCGTGCACGGAACTCAAGACGAGGTGGTCGCCCCCGCGGCCGCCGAGTACTCCGCCGCCCTGATCCCCGGAGCCGAGTTGAGCCTGTACCCCGACACCGCGCACGCGCCCTTTCTGGAGCGGCCGGAGCGGTTCACCGCCGATCTCCTGCGAGTCGCCCGATGAAGCGCGTCGCGGTGCTCTCAGTGCACACGTCGCCGCTCGAACAGCCGGGGACGGGGGACGCGGGCGGGATGAACGTCTACATCGTGCAGACGGCCACCCGGATGGCCCAGCGCGGGGTCGAGGTGGAGATCTTCACCCGTGCCACGTCGTCGGAACTGCCGCCGGTCGCCGAACTCGTGCCCGGCGTGCGGGTCCGGCACGTCGCCGCGGGGCCGTTCGAGGGCCTGGGCAAGGAGGAACTGCCCGGCCAGCTCTGCGCGTTCACGGCGGGTGTCCTGCGGGCCGAGGCACGCCACGAGCCGGGCTACTACGACGCGATCCACTCGCACTACTGGCTGTCCGGGCAGGTCGGCTGGCTGGCGCGCGAACGCTGGGGCGTGCCGTTGGTGCACACCGCGCACACGCTGGCCAAGGTGAAGAACCTGGCGCTGGCCGAGGGCGACGCGCCGGAGCCCCGGATGCGGGTGATCGGCGAGGAGCAGGTCGTCAACGAGTCGGACCGGCTCGTCGCGAACACCGACATCGAGGCCAGCGAGCTGATCAAGCTCTACGACGCGGAGCCGTCCAAGGTGGCCGTCGTGCCGCCCGGTGTCGACCTCGACCGCTTCACGCCCGGCGACCAGGCACGGGCACGGCACTGGTTCGGCATCCCGCAGGACGCGGTCGTGCTGGCGTTCGTCGGCCGGATCCAGCCGCTGAAGGCTCCTGACGTGCTGCTCCGGGCCGCGGCCGAGATGCTCGTGCGCGATCCTGGGCTGCGGTCGAAGCTGGTCGTGCTGATCGTCGGCGGGCCTTCCGGCTCCGGCACCGAACGGCCGAAGGCCCTGGAGGAGCTGGCCGCGCAGTTGCAGATCACGGACGTGGTGCGCTTCCTGCCGCCGCAGCCGGGGCCGACGCTGGCCGAGGTCTACCGGGCGGCGGACCTGGTCGCGGTGCCGAGCCACAACGAGTCGTTCGGCCTGGTGGCGCTGGAGGCCCAGGCGTGCGGGACGCCCGTGGTCGCGGCGGCCGTCGGCGGGCTGCCGGTGGCGGTCAACGACGGCGTGTCCGGGGTGCTCGTGTACGGGCACGAGCCCGGTGAGTGGGCCTCGGCGATCAGCGGGGTGGCGTTGCCGCAGCGGGAGCACCTGGCGAGCAACGCCGTGGGCCATGCGCGACGCTTCTCGTGGGACCGCACGACTGATGCCCTGCTCGAGGGGTATCAAGAGGCGGGAGAAGTGTTCCGCCGGGAGGTTTTCGCTTGAGCGTCGACGCTGTGATCAAGGAGTTCCTGGACGAACGGGAGCTGAAGTACGACCGGCGCGAGCCCGGCAAGTTCTTCGTGACGCTGCCGGGCACCAAGAAGCTGCAGACCAACGTGTGGCTGGTCGAGACGACGCACGCGCTGGTGGTCGAGGCCTTCGTCTGCCGGCGGCCGGACCAGGCGTTCGAGGACGTGTACCGGTTCCTGCTGCGACGCAACGCACGGCTGTACGGCGTGCACTACACGATCGACGCCGAGGGTGACATCTACCTGGTCGGACGGGTCGGCAAGCACGCCGTGACCGCGGACGAGCTGGACCGCGTGCTCGGGCAGGTGCTGGAGGCGGCGGACGGCGACTTCAACCCGTTGCTCGAGATCGGGTTCGCCGACGCGATCCGGCGGGAGTGGGCGTGGCGGGTGTCGCGCGGCGAGTCGCTGGCGAACCTGCAGGCGTTCCAACATCTCGTTTCGGAGTAGCGGGCGACTCGTTTCGGACTAGGCGGCAACCCCCGGATCACTCCGGCCCGTCCGAAGGGCATGCGCAGACCAGGGGTGTGGGTGGGAATCGCGTTGCTGGCCCTTGTAGCAACCGGGTGCGGCAGTGGCTCCAGTGGTGGGATGTCGGCCAAGGACGCCGCTGCTCCACCGCAGGCGGCCCAGGAGAAGGCGCCGCAGCAGGAGAACAACGCCGGGCAGGCCGTGCAGCCAGTGCAGCAGCAGGAACGTCAGCTGGTGCGCACGGCGAACGTCGACCTGCGCAGTGACGACGTGCTGAAGGCGATCGGGCAGGTCAAGGACCGGGCGGCGGCCGTCGGCGGGTTCGCGGGCGAGGAGAACTCGACCAAGAGCTCCGGGTCCGTGACCGTGCGGGTGCCGTCGGCGGAGTTGGACAAGGTCGTCCGGGATCTCACGAGTGTGGGTGAGGTCACCCGCAGCGAGGTGCGCAGCCAGGACGTCACCGATCAGCTGGTGGACGTCGAGGCGCGGATCGCGACGCAGAAGGCCAGCGTCGAGCGGCTGCGCGTGCTGTTCGAGCGGGCCGGGTCGACGTCCGAGGTCGCGCAGGTCGAGCAGGAGCTGACCAAGCGGCAGGCCGACCTGGAGTCGATGCAGCGGCGCAGCGCGTCGTTGAAGGGCCAGGTCTCCCTGGCGACGCTGACCGTCCGGGTCGCGACGGTGCCGATCGCGGCGCCCGAGCCCGAGAAGGTCGGCTTCTTCGGTGCTTTGGCGGGCGGCTGGGACGCGCTGGGCACGGTCGTGGGTGTGATCCTGGTCGGCGTCGGCGCGATGCTGCCGTTCGTCGTGGCGCTGGGAGTGCCCGCCGCGCTGGTGGTCTACCTGCTGCGCAAGCGCAGGCGCGTCACCCGGATGAATGAAGCAGCGTGATCAAGTTCTACTGAAAGTGTGTCTTTGTTATGCGCGGAACGGCTCGGGAGAGAGGGGGAGTCGCTTCGAGCCGTTCCGCGTCAAAGTCCCCGCTGCTGTGGATCCGTGGACGGGGGGAGCCTGCGGATCCCAAGCGGGCCACGCGATTCGACGGGGGATGACGAACCGCGCTCGGTGCCTCGCGCTCGTCGAGTAAGCGTGGGAGCCGACTCGCGGAGGCGGTATCAACTTCTCAGATACATCCTTGCCATCACAAGTGCTTGTATTACTCCATTCGAGTGTATTTAGACCTGCTAAGTAACGCATCTGTAGCGATCGAGGAGTCCTTGACCTGCCCAGTGGGCTGGATCACGATGTGCCCACAGGCTGGGTGTACAGCGCTGTACAGCGAGTGAATGAGGTCGCCGCATGGTCTTTCGCAGTCCGTACCCCGATGTCGAGATTCCCGATGTGTCGCTGCACCAGCTGTTGTTCGGCGACGTCGCCGACCGGGTGGACCGGGTTGCGCTGATCGACGGCATGTCCGGCGCGACGATGACCTACGGGCAGCTCGCCGGGGCCGTCGACCGCATGGCCGCCGCGCTGGCCGCGCGAGGTATTGGCAAAGGTGATGTCGTCGGCATCCTCAGCCCGAACACGCCTTACTACGCCGTCGTGTTCCACGGCATCCTGCGTGCAGGCGCCACGGCGACCACGATCAACGCGCTCTACACGCCCGACGAGGTCGCGCACCAGCTGCACGACGCGGGCGCGAAGATGCTGTTCACGGTGTCCGTGCTGCTGCCGAACGCCGCTCCCGGCGCCGCGAAGGCCGGCGTGACCGACGTGGTCGTGCTCGACGGTGCCGAGGGCTACCCGTCGCTGCCCGAGCTGCTGGCGAACTCCCACCCGGTGCCCGAGGTGGAGATCAACCCGTCCGAGGACCTCGCGGTGCTGCCGTACTCGTCCGGCACGACCGCGTTGCCCAAGGGCGTGATGCTCACGCACCGCAACCTGGTCGCGAACCTCGTGCAGTGCGACCCGATCATGGCCGACGTCGGGGAGCACACCCGGATCCTCGCCGTGCTGCCGTTCTTCCACATCTACGGCATGCAGGTGCTGATGAACAGCGGCCTGTACATCGGCGGTGTCGTCGTGACGCTGCCGAGGTTCGAGCTGCCGGAGTTCCTCCGGGTCATCGCGGAGTACAAGACCGACCGCGTCTACATCGCCCCGCCGGTCGCCGTCGCGCTGGCCAAGCACCCGATCGTCGACAACTACGACCTCTCCCCGCTCAAGACGCTCTTCTCGGGCGCGGCGCCGCTGGACGAGGACCTGGCCGCCGCCGTGCGCAAGCGCATCGGCTGCCGCGTCGTGCAGGGCTACGGCATGACGGAGATGTCGCCGGTCAGCCACGCCATCCCGGACGGCCGTGACGACATCTCGGTCGGCACCGTCGGCGTGATCATCCCGAACCTGGAGTGCCGCCTGGTCGACCCCGCCTCCGGTGACGACGTCGGCGTGGGCGAGCGCGGCGAGCTGTGGTGCAAGGGCCCGAACATCATGAAGGGCTACCTGAACAACCCCGAGGCCACCGCCGCCACCATCGACGACGACGGCTGGCTGCACACCGGCGACGTGGCCGTCATCGACGCCGACGGCATCGTCTCGATCGTCGACCGCGTCAAGGAACTGATCAAGTACAAGGGCTACCAGGTCCCGCCGGCCGAACTCGAAGCCGTGCTGCTCACGCACGAGGAGATCGCCGACGCGGCGGTCATCGGCGTGCGCGACGCGGACGGCGAGGAGGTCCCGAAGGCGTTCGTGGTCCGCCAGCAGGGCTCTTCCATCGAGGGCGACGCCGTGATGGCGTTCGTGGCCTCGCACGTGGCGCCGCACAAGAAGGTGCGCGTGGTCGAGTTCATCGAGGCGATCCCGAAGTCGGCCGCCGGCAAGATCCTCCGGAAGGACCTGCGGGCCCGCGAACAGGCCTGATCCGCTGCGAAACTCGAACGCCCTGGCAACGCTCGTTGCCAGGGCGTTCGCCGTCAGTGCTGGGCCGCCGGCTTCCGCACGCGGAAGCGGAGCATCGTCACCGCACCCGACTGCGTGTTGGCGAACGGTTCCAGGTCGATCCGCCCGAGGTCCGAGGTCGAGTACCGCACGCCGTCGCCGAGCAGCACCGGCAGGACGTACACCAGGACCTCGTCGACGAGCCCCTGCCGCAGGCACTGGCTGGCCACGTCGGCACCGAGGACCTCCAGGTCCTTCCCGCCCGCCGCCGCGCGCGCCGTGGCGACGGCCTCCGCGAGGTCGCACGAGAGGAACGTGATGCCGGCCTCTGGTTCGTCCGGCGGCCGGTGCGTCAGGACGAACTGCGGTCCGCCGTCGTAGGTGGTGTCCTCCTGGCGCATCTTCCTGGCGACCTCGTAGGTGCCCCTGCCGACGAGCATGGCGCCCGTGGCCTGCTCGACCTCGGGGAACGGGTTGTCCTCGAAGTGCTCGAAGACCCAGTCCATCGCGTGACCGGGACCTGCGATGAAGCCGTCCAGGGACATCGCCCTGTTGACCACGACCTTGCCGGGATCGGCATTCGACTCGCTCATGCCGGTGCAGACTAGGCGCGGGCCGCGAACTCATCGCGCCGGCGAATCCCATGGCGTGGATCACGGTGCCCGGCCCGGGTACGGCGGGCGGGTCGGCATGGCAGGCTAGCTGCCATGTCTGTCGGAACTTTGATCCTGCTCCGCCACGGCGAGAGCACGTGGAACGCGGAGAACCTCTTCACCGGCTGGGTGGACGTTCCCCTGTCGGAGAAGGGTGAGAAGGAGGCCCGCCGGGGCGGCCAGCTGCTGCGCGACGCGGGCGTGCTGCCGGAGATCCTGCACACGTCGCTGATGCGCCGGGCGATCATGACCGCCAACCTGGCGCTCGACGCCGCCGACCGGCACTGGATCCCGGTCAAGCGCGACTGGCGCCTCAACGAGCGCCACTACGGCGCGTTGCAGGGCAAGAACAAGAAGCAGACGCTGGAGGAGTTCGGCGAGGAGCAGTTCATGCTCTGGCGCCGCTCCTACGACACCCCGCCGCCGCCCATCGAGCCCGGCAGCGAGTTCAGCCAGGACACCGACCCGCGCTACGCGGGCCTCGGCCCCGACCTGCCGCTGACCGAGTGCCTGCTCGACGTCGTGAAGCGCATGCTCCCGTACTGGGACAGCGAGATCGTTCCGGACCTGCGCTCTGGCAAGACGGTCCTCGTGGCCGCGCACGGCAACTCGCTGCGCGCGCTCGTGAAGCACCTCGACGGCATCTCGGACGAGGCCATCGCGGGGCTGAACATCCCCACCGGCATCCCGCTGCGCTACGACCTCGACGAGGACCTGAAGCCGATCAAGCCGGGCGGCGAGTACCTCGACCCGGACGCCGCCAAGAACGCCATCGCGGCAGTCGCGAACCAGGGCCGCTAGAAGCACTCCAAAACAGGCGCACCCGGCCTTCGGGTGCGCCTGTTCGCGCCTTCTCCACGTCGCGAGTTCGCGTCGGCCGCCCGAAGATGAGCCGCGAGTTCGCGTCGGTCGTCCGGGTCCCTCTTCGTGTCAACCGCCGAAGGCGATTCGGCGCGAAGCGGGACCCGGACGACCGACTTCCCGGCGAACTCGCCGCCGTCTGCGGAGCAGCGGCCAGCCAACACCATCACGGTTGGGTGAACTGCATCTGACCAGGGACGGAACAACCGTCCATTGAGGTGTCGCGGGTATCACGGTTCACGCTTCCGCACTAGGCCAAGACACCTCTGAGCTGCTTACCATTCGCCTCGTGACCACAACGGGTTACCTCGCTGTGTCGATCGGCCTCGCGCTCATCGGCGTAATCGCCGCTTTCCTCATCGGCCGGGCAACCGCCCCACGGCACCCCAGGAGGCCGGAAGGACTCACGGTCGCCGACCTGATCCAGCAGATCGTGCACGACTCCCACGACGGCATCGTGGTGCTGAACCACTTCGGCGACGTCGTGCTGCACAACCCACGGGCCGAAGAGCTCGGGATCGTCCGCAACAACCGCGTGGACGACCGGGCCCGCAAGGCCGCCGAGGGCGTCCGCGGCAGCAACGAGGTCGTGTACGTCGACCTCTCGCCGCTGGACGGCTACCGGACGGGCCGGCAGCCCGAGGCCGTGCACGCCGAGGTCCGGTTGCTCGTCGAGGACTTCATCGTCGTCGACGCGACCGACGAGTCCGAGGCCGTGCGGCTGGAGAAGACCCGGCGCGACTTCGTGGCGAACGTCAGCCACGAGCTCAAGACCCCGGTCGGCGCGCTGGCGCTGCTCGCGGAGGCCGTCCTGGACGCGAGTGACGACCAGGACGAGGTCCGCCGGTTCAGCGCGAAGATCATGCAGGAGGCCACCCGCCTCGGCACGCTCGTCACCGAGCTGATCGCGTTGTCCCGGCTGCAGGGTGCGGAGAAGCTGCCGGAGCTCAGCGACACCGAGGTCGACGTCGTGATCAACGAGGCGTTGTCGCGGTCCAAGCTCGCCGCCGAGTCCGTCAACATCTCGATCAACGTCGACGAGCCCAGCGGGTTCGTCGTGCCAGGTGACCGGTCGTTGCTGGTCACGGCGCTGACGAACCTGCTGGACAACGCTGTCGCGTACTCGCCGCCCGGCAGTCCCGTCAGCGTGAGCCGCAGGCTGGTCGACGGGCACGTCGAGATCGCGGTGACCGACCGCGGCATCGGCATCGCCGAGGACCAGCAGATCCGGGTCTTCGAGCGGTTCTACCGCGTCGACAAGGCCCGATCGCGCGCGACCGGGGGCACCGGACTCGGGCTCGCGATCGTCAAGCACGTCGCCGCCAACCACGGCGGTGAGGTGAAGCTGTGGAGCCTGCCGGGAACGGGGTCCACCTTCACGCTGCGGATCCCCGCCGCGGCGGCCGAACAGAACCCGACTCTCGTGCCGGCTGGCACGGGTGAGCCAGGAGGAGAGCTGTGACCAGGGTGCTCATCGTGGAGGACGAGGAGTCCTTCGCCGATCCGCTCGCCTTCCTGCTGCGCAAGGAAGGGTTCACCGCCGCGCTCGCCGCGACGGGCCAGGAGGCGCTCGAGGAGTTCGACCGCAACGGTGCGGACATCGTGCTGCTCGACCTGATGCTGCCGGGCATGAGCGGCACGGACGTGTGCAAGCAGCTCCGTCAGCGCTCGGCCGTCCCCGTGATCATGGTGACGGCCCGCGACAGCGAGATCGACAAGGTCGTCGGGCTCGAGCTCGGCGCCGACGACTACGTCACCAAGCCGTACTCGGCGCGCGAGCTCATCGCCCGCATCCGCGCGGTGCTGCGCCGCGGCGGTGAGTCCGAGGACCTGCTCCCGCAGATCCTGGAGGCCGGTCCGGTGCGGATGGACGTGGAACGCCACGTCGTCACCGTCGCGGGTCAGGACATCAGCCTCCCGCTCAAGGAGTTCGACCTCCTGGAGTACCTGCTGCGCAACGTCGGCCGCGTCCTCACCCGGGGACAGCTGATCGACCGCGTGTGGGGAGCGGACTACGTGGGCGACACGAAGACGCTGGACGTGCACGTCAAGCGGCTGCGTTCGAAGATCGAACCCGACCCGTCGGCTCCCCGTCACCTCGTCACGGTCAGGGGTCTGGGTTACAAGTTCGAGTCCTGACGGACACGACCAGGTACCGTTTCCGGCGTGCGCCTGGGCGTTCTCGACGTGGGGTCCAACACCGTCCACCTACTGGTGGTGGACGCGCATCGTGGTGCCCACCCAATCCCGATGACGTCAGAGAAGACGATCCTTCGTCTCGCCGAGCAGCTCGACGACAAGGGTCAGCTCTCCAAAGCGGGTGCTGACCAGCTCGTTCGTGCCGTTGCCGCCGCCAAGGCGTCGGCCAAGCGGTCCGGCTGCGAGGACCTGATGGCGTTCGCGACCTCGGCGGTGCGCGAGGCGGGCAACTCGGCAGAGGTGCTCGACCGGGTGCGCACCGAGACCGAGGTCGAGCTGAAGGTCCTCTCCGGCGAGGACGAGGCGAAGTTCACCTTCCTCGCGGTCCGCCGCTGGTACGGCTGGTCCGCGGGCAAGTTGCTCAGCCTCGACATCGGTGGCGGCTCCCTGGAGCTCGCCATCGGCCGTGACGAGAACCCGGACCTGGCCTTCTCCGTGCCGCTCGGCGCGGGAAGGCTCACCAGGACCCGGTTCAAGAAGGACCCGCCCCGGCGCTCGGAGGTCCGCGAGACCACCGACTGGCTCGCCGAACAGCTCGCGCCCGTGGCGCGGAAGCTGAAACGCGCGGGTGAACCCGATCGGGTGGTTGCGACCTCAAAAACTTTCCGAACGCTGGCGCGGCTCACCGGGGCCGCGCCATCGTCTGCCGGGCCCAGGGCACGACGCGTGCTCACCGACGCGGGCCTGCGGCAGCTGATCGCGTTCATTTCCCGGATGTCGGCCTCCGACCTCGCTGAGCTGGAAGGCGTGAGCACGTCGCGCGCCCACCAGCTCGTCGCGGGGGCGTTGGTCGCGGAGGCAACAATGCGAGCCCTGTCACTCACGCAGCTGGAGATTTGCCCCTGGGCACTCCGGGAGGGTGTCATCCTCCGACGGCTGGACCACACTGACGGGACGGACCAGAGCGATACTGGACGGACTGGCCAGACCGGGGCACGGTGGAGTTGATGAGTCGAGAGAGCGGATCGGACCAGACGCAGCGCACTGTCGCTGAGCTGCTCGCCCAGTACGGGGGCAGCGCAGAGAGTGCGCCACGTCGGCGACGCCGCCGCGCTGACGACGAGGAAGACGTCCAGCAGCCGGAGACCGCGCCCCAGTCGATCATCGAGCGGGTCCTGTCCGACAGCGGCCGCCTGATGGCGATCCGCGACGACGACGTACCGCAGCCCGGTCGCCGCGCCGCCCCCGAACCGCAGGCAGCTCCACCGCCGCCCCCGGCCGCGGAGCGCACGGCGTACCAGCCGAAACCGCCGCCTCCGAAGGCGCCGCAGCCGTCACAGCAGATGCCGGTGCCGCCCGCGCAGCCTCCGCTGGTCCGCAGACCGGCCAAGTCGGCGCCGCCCCCCGCCAAGCCGGCCGCACCCGCGCCGCCGCCTCCCGCGGCCACCGAGCAGACCCGGCAGGTGCCGCAGGTCCGCGACCAGCCGTCCAACTCCGGCATGCCGCGCCCGGACGTGCCCGGCCGCCTCGAGGCGCGCCTCGACCAGTCGACGCCGTCGCGCACGAACATCACCCGGCCGCCGAAGCCGGTGCCGCCGTCGGTGCAGATGCCGGTCCCCGGCCCGCCGCGCGAGGCGATGACGGAGCAGCTCCCGCGCATCCCGGCGAAGGCGCCGGTGGACCAGATCGCCGCGCTCGAGACCGAGTCCGTGCTGATCGTGCCGCCCGCACCGCCGAAGCTGCCGGAACCGCTGCCGGGCAACGTGCCCGACGCCTGGTTCGGCGACGACGACGTGGCGGCCGCCAAGACCGACCTGTCGATGGCGCCGATGGAGTCGACCGCCGCGCACGCCGGCCCGTACGTGGACGACGACTCGCAGGAGTACGCCGTCTACCGCCCTGAGGACGACTACCTCGCGGACGACGAGGAAGGCGACGAGGACGAGGGTCCCGCCGGCCTCGACGACGCCGGCGAGGCCGAGGAGGACCCGGACGCCGAACCGCGCTCCGCGGGCAAGGAATGGCTGATCATGATCGGCCAGCTCGCCGTCGGCGTGCTCGGCGGCGCGGGCCTGTGGCTCGCGTTCAACTACCTGTGGCGCTCGCTACCCGCCGCCGCACTCGTCGTGGCGCTTGCCGTTACCGTGGGTCTGGTGTTGCTGGTTCGAAAGATCCGCCGAGCGGACGATCTGCAGACCACCGTCCTAGCCGTGCTCGTAGGCCTCATCGTGACCGTCTCACCAGCGGCGATGCTGCTGGTGAAGAGTTGACCGCGCGCATCCCGGTCGGGCTTTCCACGGCCTCGGTCTACCCGCAGCCCGCCGGAGCGGCGTTCGAGATCGCGTCCGAACTGGGGTACGACGGCGTAGAGCTGATGGTGTGGGCCGACCCGGTGTCGCAGGACATCCGGGCGGTCGACCGGTTGTCGGTCCGCACGGGCATGCCGGTGCTGGCCGTGCACGCCCCCTGCCTGCTGATCTCGCAGCGGGTCTGGTCACCGGACCCGTCGGAACGCTTGCGCCGCGCCGTCCAGGCGGCACAGGACCTGGGCGCACCGACCGTGGTGCTGCACCCGCCGTTCCGGTGGCAGCGCAAGTACGCGGACGGCTTCGCCGAGCTGGTCTCGTCGCTGGAGGACTCGAGCGGCATCGCCATCGCGGTCGAGAACATGTTCCCCGTGCGCCGGCCTCTCGGCCGTGGGCGCTCGGTGGAGATGAACGCGTTCAAGCCGTCCGTCGACCCGACTGACGTCGGGCACCGGAACTACACGCTCGACCTGTCCCACTCGGCTGCCGCGCACATGGACGCGCTGGAGCTGGCGAAGCGGATGGGGGACGGGCTCCGGCACATCCACCTGGCCGACGGGTCCGGGGCGCCCAAGGACGAGCACATGGTGCCGGGGCGCGGGACCCAGCCCTGCGCGGAGCTGTGCGAGCTGCTGGCCCGGGGTGGGTTCGACGGGCAGGTCGTGCTGGAGGTCAACACCCGGCGGGCCGGGTCTCCGGCTGCTCGGCGGGAGATGCTCGCGGAGTCGTTGCTGTTCGCGCGGTTGCACCTGGACTGGGCTGCCGAGGGTGGCGCCGGGAAGGCTCGTCCGGGGCTGTCCCGCTGAGACCTGCGGCTTGCGGGTTCTGGCCCAGACCGCGGACGAGTTCTGGCAAGAGTCGTTCGGCACTGTCGTGGCTCGTCCGGGTTAGGGTTCCGGTGTGAACCCGCTGCGAGCGTTGATCATGGCCGCGTCTCGCAACGAGACGGTCCGCCATCTCGTCGCCAACGCGCCTATCAGCCGTGATGTCGTGAAGCGGTTCGTCGCCGGCGAGAGCACGAAGGACGCCGTCGAGGTCGTTCGCGGGCTTGGGCTGCCGGTGACGCTGGACTACCTCGGCGAGGACACGACGGACAAGGCCCAGGCCGAGAAGACCGTTCAGGCTTATCTGGAGCTGCTCGACGCGCTGCACGCGGCGGGGCTGGCCGAGAACGCGGAAGTGAGCGTCAAGCTGTCCGCGGTCGGACAGTCGCTCGACGAGGCGCTCGCCCTGACGAATGCCTCCCGGATCTGTGCCGCCGCCGAGCAGTGCGGGACGACGGTCACGCTCGACATGGAGGACCACACCACCACCGACTCGACGCTGCGGGTGCTGCACGAACTGCGGCGCAGCTGGCCCTGGGTGGGGGCGGTGCTGCAGAGCTACCTGCACCGGACGCTGGACGACTGCAAGCAGCTGTCCGGGCCCGGGAGCAGGGTCAGGCTGGTCAAGGGGGCCTACGCGGAGCCTCCCGAGGTTGCGATTCAGGATCCATCCGAGGTTGATCTGAACTACGTGCGGTGCCTGAACGTTCTCCTCGCTGGAGAGGGCTACCCGATGTTCGCCACGCACGACCCCCGGTTGATCGAAATCATTGGCGAACGAGCCCGCTGGTATGACAAAACTGACTTCGAGTACCAGATGCTGTACGGCATCCGGACCGAGGAGCAGCGGCGTCTCGGCACTCGTGTTTATGTCCCCTACGGCGAGCAGTGGTACGGATATCTCATGCGGCGACTTGCAGAACGGCCTGCCAACGTGACCTTTTTCCTGCGGTCGCTGGCCAGCCGCTCATGACCTTCTCGAAGTCCAGTGCGGTGCGGTCGCTCGGTGACGGAACCTTCACCGCGTCCCTGCCCGCCGAGTGGACCGTGGGCCCCAAGCCCCACGGCGGTTTTCTTCTTGCTGTGATGACCCGTGCGGCCGCTCAGATCGCTGACGGTGATCCGTTGGCCGTGTCCGCGCAGTTCCTCCGCGCGCCGGAGGTCGGGCCCGTGCTGGTCCGCACCGACGTGCGCAAGGCGGGGCGGACGGCGACGGTCATCGCGGTGACGCTGGAGCAGCGCGGGCAGGTGTGCGTCGAGGCCTCGGTGACCACCGGGCGGATACCCGAGCACCGGGCCGACTACGTGAACCTGCCGTCGATGCCCGCCGCGCCTCCGCCGGGGGCGGTGGAGATGGCGACGTTCCCGACCGGCGGGGTCTACCGCGTGGGCGCGCTGTGCGACCTGAGGGTGGACCGCGAGTCGGCGACGTTCCTCGACCGGCGCACGGACGGGCCGCTGACGCTCAAGCTCTGGGCGCGGCCGGCCGACGAGCAGCCCGACCCGTACTTCGCGTTGCTCGCGGGGGACCTGTCGATGCCCGTGACGTTCAACCTCGGTCGTTTCGGCTGGTCGCCGACGGTGCAGCTGACGGCCTTGCTGCGGGCGCGGCCCGCTCCCGGCTGGCTGCGCATCCACGTGACCTGCCAGGCGGTGCACGGCCAGTGGTTCGACGAGGACGCCACGGTGATCGACTCGGCCGGGCGGCTGGTGTGCCAGGCACGGCAGCTTGCGTTGACGCCCGCTGTGTGAGACTTGACCGATGACGAAGATCGCGGTGCTCGGCGCGGGCAAGATCGGTGAGGCGCTGCTGTCCGGGCTCCTGCAGGGTGGTCGCGCGGCCTCGGATCTGATGTTCACGGAGAAGCACGAGTCACGGGCTCGTGCTCTCACCGAGCAGTACGGGTTCGAGGCCGTCACGGTCTCCGGCGCGGCGGCGCAGGCCGACGTGCTGGTCGTGGCGGTCAAGCCGCAGGACATCGAGCCGTTGCTGGTCGAACTCGCGCCGGTGCTGCGGGCCGGCACGCTGATCGTGTCGTTGTGCGCGGGCCTGCCGACGGCCCTGTACGAGCGCAGGCTGCCCGAGGGCACCCCGGTGGTGCGGGTCATGCCGAACACGCCGATGGTCGTCGGTGAGGCCATGAGCGCCGTCTCCGGCGGCTCCAACGCCACCCCGGAGCACCTCAAGATCGTCGAAGAGCTGCTCTCGACCGTGGGCAAGGTCGCGGTGGTGCCGGAGTCGCAGCAGGACGCGGTGACGGCCCTGTCGGGCTCCGGTCCCGCGTACTTCTTCTACCTGGTCGAGGCGATGATCGACGCGGGCATCCTGCTCGGCATCCCGCGCGACCTGGCCTCGCAGCTGATCATCCAGTCGGCCGTGGGTGCCGCGACGATGCTGGCAGAGGGCACCTCGCACCCGGTGATCCTGCGTGAGGCGGTCACGTCCCCCGCCGGCACGACGATCATGGCCATCCGCGAGTTGGAGAAGCACGGCGTCCGCGCGGCCATGCTCGCGGCCATCGAGAGCGCTCGCGACCGCTCCGCCGAGCTGGGCCGTCAGCACGAGGACTGAGCCGAAGTGAGGGGCGAACCCCACTTGGACGTCGCAGGAGTCACACCAGTCCCGCTACTCTCAGGGCAGCACGTGCGTGTCGAACCGTCGGTGGGGAAGACCGACGGCACGACACGTGTCTAAGGATGCGGTGATGTATGCCTGCGAAGGAGAACGAACGAACAGGCCTCGCTCAGGTGCAGTTCCTGACCGTGGCCGAGGTGGCCTCGATGATGCGGGTCTCCAAGATGACCGTGTACCGCCTGGTGCACTCCGGTGAACTGCCCGCGGTGCGGGTGGGGAAGTCGTTCCGGGTGCCCGAGAAAGCGGTCCACGCCTACCTGGAGAACGCGTACTTCGACGCTGGCTGAAGGCTGGTGAACCCCGCCGGGTAGACTGGTAGGCCGATCGTGCTTACCGGCGCGCCGTGTTCAACACGGCCAAGGCTGGGGCGCGCCAGTCAAAGCAACGTCTAGAGCTAAGGAACCCGCATGGGCTCGGTCATCAAGAAGCGCCGCAAGCGCATGTCGAAGAAGAAGCACCGCAAGCTGCTGCGCAAGACCAGGGTCCAGCGCAGGAAGCGCGGCAAGTAAGCCCGCATGCGCTCTGCCGCCGCCGGTCTCCTCTCGCAGGAGGCCGGCGGCGGTTGCGTTTCTCCGGCAGTCGCCACGCCCAGGTGCTTGTGCGGGCACGGAATATCACTGCGTGAGACAGCCCCGCACTTCCACGGGAACGGGGGCCGCCGTTCGGGTGATTAGCCCGTAAAGCCTTCGTGACCTGCGTCAAGACGGCGTTCCGGCCCCCTCCGGTTCCTGATCTGGTCTGTAGCATCGACCAATCGCAACGCCCTTCGTGCTTGGAGTCGCATGACGCCCAAGGTCGTCCTAGTCACCGGAGTCAGCCGCTTCCTCGGCGGCCACCTCGCCGCGCGCTTCGCCGCGAACCCGGACATCGAGCGCGTGCTCGGTGTGGACACCGAGCCGCCGCCACGCGACCTGCTGCGCCGCATGGGCCGCGCGGAGTTCGTGCGGGCCGACATCCGCAACCCGCTGATCAGCAAGGTCATCTCCACGGCGAACGTCGACACGGTCGTCCACGCCTCCGTCACCGCGAGCCCGGCCGGGCCCACCGGCCGCACGGTGATGAAGGAGATGAACGTCATCGGCACCATGCAACTGCTGGCCGCCTGCCAGAAGTCGCCCAAGGTGCAGAAGCTCGTCGTGAAGTCCACCAGCGCCGTCTACGGGTCCAGCAGCCGCGACCCGGCGGTGTTCACCGAGGACATGGGCCCCAAGGACCTGCCGTCGTCCGGCTACGCCAAGGACGCGGTCGAGGTCGAGGGGTACGTGCGCGGGTTCGGCCGCCGCAGGCCGGACGTGAACGTCACCACGCTGCGCTTCACGAACTTCATCGGCCCGCGCATCGACACGGTGCTGACGCGCTACTTCGCCCTGCCGGTCGTGCCCACCGTCTTGGGCTACGACGCTCGTGTGCAGCTGCTGCACTCCGAGGACGCCCTGGCGGTCCTGGAGCGCGCGACGCTGCACGACCTGCCCGGAGTCTTCAACGTGGGAGGCGACGGCGTGCTGCTGCTGTCGCAGGCGATCCGCCGGGCGGGCAGGCTGAACCTGCCGGTGCCCAGCGGGGCCGTGCCCACGGTCGGTGGCTTCTTCCGGAGCGCCCGGCTCGTCGACTTCTCGCCCGACCAGATGAGGTTCCTCAACTGGGGGCGCGTGATCGACACCACCCTGCTGAAGAAGGAATTCGGGTTCACGCCGCGGTGGACCACCCAGCAGGCGTTCGACGACTACGTGAGCGGCCGAGGTCTGAAGCCGCTCATCGACCCGGAGACGATCGACGCCGCCGAGCGGGGAATCCTCGACGCGGCCGCTCGTTTCCGCTGATCTTGTTTTGAGGAGATGAACGCAGTGGCAGGTGCACGCGTTATCCCGCTGCACGACCCGGAGCGCGACGCCGCGCGGAGATCGCGGCACGTCGAGGTGGTTCCGGAGCCAGAGCAGCAGCAGTCCGCGACACCGGACTGGGAACGCAGGCTGACCGACCTGCTGTCGTTCGCGCGCAGGCGGATCGCCGGCGACTACCAGGTCGACGAGTTCGGTTTCGACCGCGACCTCACCGAGAACGTGCTGATGCCGCCGCTGAAGCCGTTGTACGAGAAGTGGTTCCGCGTCGAGACCATCGGCCTGAACAACATCCCGGCGGCCGGTGGCGCGCTGATCGTGGCGAACCACTCCGGCACCGTGCCGCTCGACGCCCTGATGACGTCGTTCGGCATCGCGTCGGAGCACCCGGCGCACCGCCACATGCGCATGCTGGGCGCGGACCTGGTCTTCCGCACGCCGGTGCTCGGCGCACTGGCCCGCAAGTCCGGCCAGACCCTGGCCTGCAACCCCGACGCCGAGCGGCTGCTGTCGTCCGGCGAGCTCGTGGGCGTGTGGCCGGAGGGCTTCAAGGGCGTCGGCAAGCCGTTCAAGGACCGCTACAAGCTGCAGCGCTTCGGCCGCGGCGGCTTCGTGTCGGCGGCGCTGAAGACCGGCGCGCCGATCATCCCGTGCTCCATCGTCGGGGCCGAGGAGATCTACCCGATGATCGGCGACATCAAGGCGCTGGCCCGCTTGCTGGGCTTCCCGTACTTCCCGGTGACGCCGTTCTTCCCGTTGCTGGGGCCGCTGGGCGCCATCCCGCTGCCCTCGAAGTGGTACATCGAGTTCGGCGAGCCGATCCGCACCGACGTGTTCGGCGAGAACGCGGCCGACGACCCGATGCTCGTCTTCAACCTGACCGACCAGGTGCGGGAGACGATCCAGCAGACGCTGTACCGGCTGCTCACCCAGCGTCGGAACGTGTTCCTCGGCTGACCAGCGCCTGGACCTCGTCGTAGCCGAACGCGGCGCTGGTGCCGCCGTCGCGCACCGCCTGCGCGGTCGCGACGGTGTGGTGCAGGGCCGCCCGGAACAGCAGTGAGCCGGTGCTGATCCGCTTCACGCCGAGGTTTCCGAGTTCCTCCGGCGTGCGCCGCTGGGCGAGGACGTTGAGCGGGGCGAGTTGTGCGAGCTTCTCGATCTCGCGCGGCTCGGTCAGGCCTGCCACGAAGATCCCGTCCGCGCCGGCGTCGACGTAGCGGCGTGCCCGGTCCTCGGTCTCCTCGGTGGCCATGCCCAGCCAGTGGGTGTCGATCCGGGCGTTGAGGAACACCCCCGGCGCGCGTTCCTTGACGGCCGTGATGAGCGCCGCCTGCTCTTCCGGCGTGGCCAGGCCGTGCGGGCGGCCGTCCTCCAGGTTGACGCCCGCCACGCCCAGGCCGGCGACGAGCTCGGCGATCTCCTCCCGCGGCTTGCCGAAGCCCGACTCCAGGTCGGCGGTGACCGGGCAGGGCAGGGTGCTCAGCAGCTTCGCCAGTGCGACGGCCTGATCACCGGCCAGGCCCATGCCGTCCGGGATGCCGTGTGCGGCGGCCACTCCGAGGCTCGTGGTGCCGATCGCGGTGAAACCTGTCGCGTGCAGGGCCGCCGCCGAGGTGTAGTCCCAGGCGTTGGGGAGGACCAGCGGCTGGTCGCGGTGGTGCAGCGCCCGGAACGCCATGTTCTTGGCGATCCGGGTGGCCAGCCGGCGGCCGGGGCAGGCGTGCGGGCCGTGGCCGAACGGGTGGTGCTCCAGGCTGACCTCGACGACGCCCTGCCGCGTCTGCCTGCGCGTGATCGGGACCGGAGGGCCCTGGTCACCGGTGACGAGGTGCTCGGCCAGGGCGTTCGTGGCTGCCCAGGCCTGGACGAGCAGGCCGATCCTCGCCGCCGTCGCCTCGTCGTGGGTGGCGGTCAGGCGCTCCACGGCGGCGTCGGCCGCCGCGGTCACGGGCTCGTGCGGCTGGTAGCACGGGGCGATCTCGGCGATGGCGTCCAGCGAGCCCGGAAGTCCCAGTGCGGCGGCCAGTTCGTCGAGGGTGGTGGCGTCCAGGTCCTCGACGAGGCCGGCCGTCAGAGCGCGCCTGCGGGCGTGGGTCTCACCGTTGCTGAACCTGACCACGGACGACCTGAGCCAGGCCACGCCCGCTTCGCCTGGCGGGACCTCGGGGACCGGGAGGCGCAGCAGCTCTTCGCTCATGCGGACGACGCTAGGGCCTGGACGGTTCGGTGCCGGCCGAAGCGTTCCGGCCGCAGAATGGCGTGGTGGAAGCACTCGCCCAGGTCGCCGGACTGCTCGCGGACAAGACCCGTGCCGCGATCTGCGGAGCCCTGCTCGACGGACGGGCCTGGACCGCCCGCGAACTGGCCGCGCACGCCGGGGTGGCCGCGTCCACCGCGAGCGAGCACCTGACCCGGCTGGTCGAGGGCGGGGTCCTGGTCGAGCACCGGCAGGGACGGCACCGGTACGTGGCGCTGGCCGGGCCGCACGTCGCCGAGCTGCTGGAGGCGATGGCCGCCTTCGCCGGTCCCGGTCCGCGGCCCCGGTCGCTCCGTTCGGCGGCCGTCTCCGAGGCCATGGCCCGCGGCCGCACCTGCTACGACCACCTCGCGGGCCGGCTCGGCATCTCGCTGCGGTCGGGACTGGTGGAGCTCGGGGTGGTCGGTGACGGGCTCGCGGTCACCGGGACCGGGCTGGTCTGGTTGAAGGAGCTCGGGTTCGAGCCGTCCAAGAGGGTGGTCAGCCGGGCCTGCCTGGACTGGACCGAGCGCGTACCGCACCTGGCCGGCGCGGCCGGGGCGTTCCTCTGCGAGGCGTTCTTCGCGCGCGAGTGGGTGCGACGGATCGGAACCAGCCGTGCCGTCGTGCTCACCCCCGCCGGTGAGCAGGGGTGGCGGGAGCTCGGGCTGCTACCTGACCCGGCGCCGGTAGGCCAGCGTGGCGGCCACGGCTCCCGCCAGGGCACCGACACCCAGCACTGACGGGACGCCGATCTTGGCCGCCTTGCGGCCCGTGCGGAAGTCGCGGATCTCCCAGCCCTTGCGGCGCGAGACCTCGCGCAGCTGCGAGTCCGGGTTCACGGCCACCGCGGTGCCCACCACGGACAGCATCGGGACGTCGTTGGACGAGTCCGAGTACGCGGTGCAGCGGCGCAGGTCGAGACCCTCCTTGGCGGCCAGCGAGCGGACGGCCTGGGCCTTGGCCTTGCCGTGCAGCAGGTCGCCGACCAGACGGCCGGTGTAGACGCCGTTCTCGGACTCCGAGACGGTGCCCAGGGCACCGGTCAGGCCGAGCCGGCGGGCGATGATCTGGGCGAGCTCGACGGGCGTGGCGGTGACCAGCCAGACGCGCTGACCAGCGTCCAGGTGCATCTGGGCGAGGGCCTGGGTGCCCTTCCAGATGCGGTCGGCCATCAGCTCGTCGTAGATCTCCTCGCCGAGCGAGACCAGTTCGGCGACGCTGCGGCCCGAGACGAAGGAGAGGGCCTGCTCGCGGGAGGCCTTGACGGACTCCGGGTCCTCCCGGCCGCCCACCCGGAACTTCAGCTGCTGCCAGACGAAGCCCGCCAGGTCGGACGACGAGAAGTACTTGCGCGCGGCCAGGCCGCGGGCGAAGTGGAAGATCGACGCGCCCATCATCATCGTGTTGTCCACGTCGAAGAAGGCAGCCGCGGTCAGGTCCGGCGGGACGTTCAGCGACTGTTCCAGCTCTGGCGCCATCGCGGCAGCCTGGATCGCCGCGTCTGCCGATGCCTCGCCGGCCAGTACGGCCAGCCGGTCGCTCTGCACGTCACGCTTGCCTGCCATGTCCCAAGCGTAGCGATCAGGCCGCCACACCCGCTCAGACCTGGGCGAGAACACGTGGTGCGAGTTTCAGCTCGCGCCGCTCGTCACGCCGCGTGTTCGGAACGACACGACGTGTTGTGCTCCGTTCGGCGTAGTGAAGATGATCTACCTCGCACCTGCTCCCGCGCGACGAGTTGAGGTTCGTCCGCACCGACCGCAACCGGAACGAGATCACGCGCGAGGAGCAGGAGGTCCTGCTCGGCAAGTGCGTCGCGGTGATCGGGTTGTCCGTCGGCAACAGCGCCGCGCTGACCGCCGCGATGGAGGGCGTCGGGGGCGGTTTCCGGCTCGCCATCCTCGACCACGCCGGGATGGTGCAGATGGTCGACGGCACCCGGATCAGTCCCGCTCTCACGCAGGCCATGTCCGAGATCGGCCGCACGCTGAGCAGCTGGCCCCAGCAGGCGTCGCCGCTGGAGCTCGCGATCATGCGGGGTGCCGTGCTCAGCCGAAGCTGATCCCGGGCAGCAGCGGCAGCGAGATGCTCGGCAGCGGGAGTGGCAGCGGGATCGTGATCCCCGGCTTGCCGGACGTGGGCGGGGTCGAGGTTCCCGGCTTCGCCGGCGGCGCGGTCGACGTGCCCGGTGCCACCGACTGCGTGGGCTGCACGGACGGGTTCGCCGATCCGGACGGCGTGGGCGGACCCGGCGGGGTCGGCTGCACCGAGGACGGCTTGTTCCCCGGTGACGAGTTCGGGTCGGTGATGACCGAGGCGCACGCGTCCTTGGCCGGCAGTGGACCGAGGGTGTCCGAAGATCCGCTGGTCACGGCGTCGCAGCCCGCGCGGGCCGCGAGGTCGTGGGCCCGTTGGGCGATGCTCGCCAGCAACCACATCGTCGTGTCGGCGTGGGCGCCCGCATCGCCGGGCAGGCGGGGGCGCAGGGTGCCGACCTTCTCGTACTGGGCCAGCGCCCAGTCGCGGAGGTCGGGCAGCGCCTTCTCGTCGGACGCCGTGGCGTACGTGATGAGCTGGCGGGCACCCTCGACCGCGTCGGCGTCCAGGTCGGTCAGTGCCGTGAGCTGGGCGGACGAGTCCGAGGCGCGTTCGGCCAGCGTCTCCATCTCGGTGACCCTGGACGCGGCGAACTCGAGGTGCTTGAGGGCGCGGTCCTGGTCGTCGAAGGTCAGGCCGAGCGAGGCGCTTTCGGTGGTGCGCTTGATGCCGTAGAGCGGGTCTCCCGGGAGCGCGTCACGGCTGAGCAGCACACTCATGCCGGCGAGTGACATCAGCAAGCAGAGGACCGCGGCCGCTGCGACCGCTAATCGTGCGCGCGCTCCCACCCGTCTTACCGACGAGAGCACCAGTGGCTTCTCCGGTGGGGGCGCGGTGAGGACGCGCTGTTTCATCCGTTCGCGCGTCTCGGCGTCCGGGCCGACGTCCATCCGCCGGAGGAGTTCGACGATCGCGAGGTCCTCAGCGAGGTCGTCGTTGCCTACCGGCTGTGGGCCGCCTTCAACGGCACGAGCGAACCGCTCGTGCTCCGTCTGCCGCCACCGCGGTGTTCTTCCCTTGCCGTCCATCTCAGCCCGAGTAACGAAGTTGATCTGCTTTGGGTTACGCCCCTGCGATCACGATCACCGCAACCAGGACGGGAGGATCTGTGCGAGCCGCCTCACGGCCCGGTGTTGCAGGGCCTTCACGGCGCCCTCGTTGCGGTCCATGAGCTGCGCGACCTCGGACACCGTCTTGCCTTCGATGAACCTCAGCGTGATGCACTCCCGCTGATCGTCCCCCAACTGGGAGACGCACCGGAGCAGTTCCGCGTTGGTCGCCTCGGTCATGACCTCCTGCTCGGGGCCGCTCGTCTCCTCGCGGTTGTCCTGGAGCTCGGCGGTCGTGACCTCGAGCCGGTAGCGGCTCGACTTCACGTGGTCGAACACGATGTTGCGGGCGATCGTGACGAACCACGCGCCCACGTCGCGGCCCTGGTAGCTGACCGAGGCGATGCTCCGCAGAGCCCTGAGGAAGGTCTCGCTCGTCACGTCCTCGGCGAACGCGCGGTCGCCGCCCACCCGGAAGAGGACATAGCGAAAAACCATGTCGACGTAGTTGTCGTACAACACTCCGAACGCCTCGGTGTCACCCTCTTGGGCGGCCTTGACGAGCTGCCACGGCTCGTCTGCGGCGTTGTCGTGCTGACCCCCCGTCATGGTTCGGGTGGTCCTGATCGTGTTCGGTCGTGCCCGCGCGGTCATCGGCTCGCGGCACCTCCACAGAGTCGCCGTGGCGGCAGCATACGTGTTGTTACTCCGTAGTAGGTAGCGGACGGTTTCGATGGTAAGACGAGCCAACCGCGGCTTCATGACGCTCGTCACGCGTGGAAGACTGCCCGGAGTGCCCAGTTGTTCATGAGGAGGCCATGTTGACTTCCGCTCGCAATGTGTCAGATCTGGTCCGTGCTTCGGCACAGCGGGGACCCAGCCACGTCGCCCTGGTGGACGTAGCGAGCGGTAAGAGCCTCACGTGGGAGACCATCGACGGCGCGACCGACGCTTTCGCCCGCCATTTGGCTGATTCAGGACTCGAATCGGGCGACCGGGTGGCGGTACGGCTGCCCACGAGCCCCGAGTTCGTGGTCGCCGTGTTCGGCATCCTCCGCGCGGGCGGGGTCGTGGTGCCGACGGGCCCCGGCATCCCGCCGCGGGAGCTCCAGCGCATCCTCGCCGACTCCGGCGCCGCCCTCCTGATCGGCGACGGCGAGGGCTCCGACGCGACGGTGATCGAGGTTCCGGACGTCACCGCGACCGCCGAGCCCTTCGAGGCCGTCCGCGGTGGCGAGGACCTGGCCGTTCTCGGCTACACCTCGGGCACGTCCGGCGTGCCGCGCGGCGCGATGCTCTCGCACCGGGCGTTGCTCGCGAACGTCACGCAGTGCGCCGCCCTGCGCCCCGCTCCGGTCACGGCGGCCGACAGGGTGCTGCTCGCGCTGCCGTTGTTCCACGTCTACGGCCTCGGTCCCGGCCTGCTGCAGGTGGCGGGCGCGGGTGCCACGGCGATCCTGCTGGAGCGCTTCGAGCCGTCCAGCGTCCTCGATGTCATCGCGGAGCACCGCGTCACCACGATGGTCGGCGTGCCGCCCATGTACCGGGCGATGCTCGCGCACCCGGCCGAGGTGCTGCGCGAGAAGCTCGCCACGGTCCGCCTGTTCACCTCCGGCGCGGCCCCGCTCCCCGCGGGCGTCATCGCGGAGATGCGCGGCGCGATCGGCATCCCGATCTACGAGGGCTACGGCCTCACCGAGACGGGTCCCGTGCTCACGTCCACCCTGGTCGGCGGCGTGCCGAAGCCGGGTTCGGTGGGCCAGGCGCTGCCGGGCGTCGAGATCCGCCTGGTCGACACGGACGGGTCGGTGCTCGACATCGACGAGGACGAGCCCGGCACCGGCCTGGTGTCCGCGAAGGGCGACAACCTCTTCAGCGGCTATTGGCCCGACGGCGCCCACGGCCCGGACTCCTCCGGCTGGTTCCGCACCGGCGACGTCGGTTTCATCGACGCCGACGGCGACCTGCACCTGGTCGACCGAGCCGGCGACCTGATCATCGTCAACGGCTTCAACGTCTACCCGCACGAGGTCGAGCAGGTCATCGGTGAGCTGGAGCAGGTGCTCGAGGCCGCGGCCGTCGGCGTGCCGGACGAGAGGACCGGCGAGTCGGTGAAGGTCGTGCTCGTGCTGCGCGACGGGCAGGAGCTGACCTCGGAGGCCGTGGTGGCCCACTGCGCCGCGCGCCTGGCCAAGTTCAAGGTGCCGACGGCGGTGGAGTTCGCCCCGGCCCTGCCGCACTCGCCGACCGGCAAGCTCGCCCGCGCCGTCCTGCGCAGGCCTTTGGGAGCATGACGGCATGACCCACCACGTGACGTTGATGAGCCGGGTGTCGTGCCACTCCTGCGAGGAGGCCGCCGTCGAGATCGAGCGGATCTGCGCCGACCTCGGTGCGACCTGGTCCGTCGAGGACGTGGACTCCGATCCGGAACTGCGCGCCGAGTACGGCGACCGGGTGCCGGTGTTCCTGGTGGACGGCGCGGAGCACGGGTACTGGAAGGTGGAGGAGGACCGCCTGCGGGCGGCTCTCGCCCAGTAGTTGATTACCGGGGCCTTACGGCTCGGGCGAACCAACCGCGGATGGGTGTCGAATCAGAGGTATGAAGCCCGCCAAGGCCGCACTCACCGGACTGATCGCCCTAGCCACGGCTCTTGCGGCAGGGCACCTGGTGGCGGCCTTCGTGGGCCTGAGCGCCTCCCCGTACCTCGCCGTGGGCAACGCCGCGATCGACCTCACGCCGTCGTGGCTGAAGGACTTCGCCGTCACCACGTTCGGTACCGCCGACAAGCTCGTGCTGCTCATCTGCATGGGCGTCGTGCTCGTCGGCATCGGCATCGGGGCGGGCCTGGCCAGCCGGAACAGTCCCGCGCCGGGCACTCTGGTGGCCGTGCTGCTCGGGTTCGTGGGCGTAGCGGCGGTCGTGACCAGGCCCGACGTCGGCCAGCTCGCCGTGCTCGCACCCGTCGCCAGCACGGCGGCGGGCGTGTACGCGTTCCGCTACCTGCACCGCGAGGCCGAGGAGAGCGAGAGCAGGCGCGGTTTCCTGATCACCGCCGGGCTCGCGGTCTTCGCGGGGGTCGCGGGCCAGCTCTTCGGCAGCCGGACGGACGTCGAGGGCTCGCGCCAGGCCGTCGGCGACCTGACGCCGAAGGTCAAGGCGCCGGAGATCCCGGTCGGCGCCGACTTCGTCAAGGACGGCACCCCGAGCTTCATCACGAGCGGCCAGGACTTCTACCGGATCGACACCGCGCTGAGCGTGCCGCGGATCAGGGCCGAGGAGTGGGCGCTGCGGGTGCACGGCATGGTCGAGCGGCCGATGGTGCTCACGTTCGAGGAGATCCGGAGCAGGGACCTCGTCGAGGAGACCGTCACGCTGACCTGCGTCTCCAACGAGGTCGGCGGGCCGTACATCTCCACGGCCGACTTCGTCGGCGTCAGGATCGGCGACGTGCTGCGGGAAGCCGGCGTGAAGGCGGGCGCGGACCAGCTGTTCAGCACCAGCGACGACGGGTTCACCGCGGGCAGCCCGCTCGACTACGTGCTCGAGAACGGCCTGATCGCGATCGGCATGAACGGCGAACCTCTGCCCGCCGAGCACGGGTTTCCGGCGAGGCTCGTGGTTCCGGGGCTCTACGGCTACGTCTCCGCGACCAAGTGGGTCACCGACCTCAACGTGACGACGTTCGCGAAGGACCAGGGCTACTGGATCCCGCGCGGCTGGGCGACGCGGGCGCCGATCAAGGTGTCCTCGCGCATCGACCGGCCCACGAGGATGGGCAAGGTCCAGGGGAAGGCGGTCATCGCCGGCACGGCGTGGGCCCAGCCCAAGGGCGTGGCCAAGGTCGAGGTCAGGATCGACGGTGGACCGTGGCGGGAGGCCCAGCTCGGGGCGGACGTCAGCGACACCACGTGGCGCATGTGGCGGGTAGAGCTGGAGCTCGGCAAGGGCAGTCACACGGCCGAGTGCCGGGCCACCGACAAATCCGGCTTCACGCAGGACCAGGCCCGCCTCGATCCGGTTCCCGACGGTGCGACGGGATGGCACTCCGTCACCTTCACCGTCGAGTAGGCGCTCACCCCGTAGTGATCATGAACCGAGGAAGCGCTGGTCACGCCCTGTCACCGGCGCTGTGACACCCGATCACCGACTTTGTGCATGCGTTCACAAGCGGTACGGTGTCCACATCACCAACGCCGCGGGGTCCCTGCGGTGATGCACACCCGGAGGTCGGAGAGCGTGGTTTCACAGCGGGGCGAAGGTGAGACGACCACCACCCCTGCAGAGGCTGCCGACAAGGAGCGCGCCCGCGCGATCCCCGAGGCCGCCGTGGCCCGGCTCGCCGTGTACCTGCGCGTGCTGTCCGGCATGGCCGAGAGCGGTGTCACGGCCGTCTCCAGCGAGGAACTGAGCCAGGCCGCCGGCGTCAACGCGGCCAAGCTCCGCAAGGACCTGAGCTACATCGGCAGCTACGGCACGAGGGGCGTCGGGTACGACGTAGAGGTCCTCGTGAGCCACATCGAGCGCATCCTCGGCCTCACCCGCAACCACTCCGTGGCCGTCGTCGGCATCGGTAACCTTGGTCACGCTCTCGCGAACTACGGCGGGTTCCCCGGCCGTGGTTTCCCGGTCACCGCCCTCTTCGACGTGGACGCCGATCTCGTCGGAATCCCTGTTGGGGGCATCCCCGTCAACCACATCGACGAGATCACCGCGATCTGCCTGGAGCGCGAGGTGTCGATCGGCGTCATCGCGACGCCGCCGCCCGCCGCCCAGTCGGTTTGCGACCGTTTGGTATCTGCGGGCGTCCAGTGCATTCTGAACTTTGCACCAGTTGTCCTTCAGGTTCCAGACAACGTCGAGGTGCGCAAGGTTGACTTGGCGGTCGAGATGCAGATCCTGTCGTTCCACGTCGCTCGGCGTGCGGACGAGGCTGCCAGCGTCTCGGTCGGCAACAACGGACTCGGTGTGGACGGGATGGTGATTCGCCCGTGAGCGTGAGCCAGACGGCTCCGGCAGACGTGGTGAGTGCATGAGCGTGCTCGTAGTCGGGCTTTCGCACCGCACCGCCCCAGTCCCGGTCCTGGAACGCGTCACCGTGGCCGAGCCGAACCTGCCCAAGGTCCTCGGCCAGCTGCTCGCCGCCCCCAGCGTCTCCGAGGCGATGGTCCTGTCGACCTGCAACAGGGTCGAGGTCTACGCCGTCGTCGAGTCGTTCCACGGCGGCATGTCCGAGGTCGTCGAGGTCCTGGCGCAGCACGCGCAGATCGAGCCTCAGGCGCTCTACGAACACTTCTACGTCCACTACGCCGCCGCTGCCGTCGAGCACCTGTTCTCCGTCGCGGCCGGCCTCGACTCGATGGTCGTCGGCGAGTCCCAGATCCTCGGCCAGCTGCGCGGTGCGTACGCGGCGGCGGACGAGGCGGGCACCGTCGGCAGGACCGTCCACGAGCTCATCCAGAACGCGCTGCGCGTCGGCAAGCGGGTGCACACCGAGACCGGCATCGACCACGCGGGTGCGTCCGTCGTGTCCGAGGCCCTCGGCGACGCGGAGGCCCAGCTGGGCACCCTCGTCGGCAAGCGCGCGCTGCTCGTCGGCGCCGGGGCCATGGGCGGCCTGGCCGCCGCCCACCTGCGCCGGGCGGGCATCGGCGAGGTCGTCATCTCGAACCGGACGCAGGCCAACGGTGTGCGTCTCGCCACGTCGCTGAAGGCCGAGGGCGTCCCCGCGACGGCCGTCGACCTGACCGCGCTGGCCGTCGAGATCGACCTCGCGGACATCGTCTTCGCGTGCACCGGGTCCGTCGACACGGTCGTCCGCGCGGACATGATCAGCGCCCGCTCGCGGCCGTTGGTCGTGTGCGACCTGGGCCTGCCCAAGGACGTCGACCCGGCCGCCGCCGAGTTGCCGAACGTTCGTGTGGTGGACCTGGAAACGTTGCAGCGCCGCCTTTCCGACGCGCCCGCCGGCCAGGACACCCGCCTGGCGGTCCAACTGGTCGGCGACGAGGTCAAGGCCTACCTCGCGGGCCAGCGGTCCGCCGAGGTCACGCCGACCGTCACGGCCCTGCGCAAGCGGGCCGCCGAGGTGGTCGACGCCGAACTGCTCCGTCTTGATTCGCGACTTCCCGAACTGGACGCCGCGACACGCGGTGAATTGGCCAAGACGGTGCGTCGCGTTGTAGACAAGCTCCTGCACACGCCGACCGTCCGGGTGAAGGAGCTCGCCTCCGCCCCTGGTGGTACCGGCTACGCGGAGGCTCTCCGCGAACTGTTCGGGCTCGACCCCCAGTCGCCTGGGGTTGTCAGTCAGACCAAGCAAGCTCCTGTGGATGGTGAAACGCGGTGACCCGCACCCTACGGATCGGTACCCGAGGCAGCGCACTGGCGCTCGCGCAGACGGGCACCGTGGCCGAGGCGCTGAAGGCTGCCGGAGCACAGGTCGAGATCGTCGTCGTCAAGACGCCGGGCGACCTCTCCGACGCGCCCATCGCCCAGATCGGCATCGGCGTCTTCACGTCGGCTCTTCGTGACGCGCTCGCGAACGACGAGATCGACGTCGCCGTCCACTCCTACAAGGACCTCCCGACCGCGCCGGACCCCCGTCTGACGCTCGCGGCAGTGCCCCGGCGGGAAGACCCGCGCGACGCCCTCGTGGCGCGCGACGGTCTCACGCTCGGTGAGCTGCCGGTGGGGTCCACTGTGGGCACCGGATCTCCGCGCCGTGCGGCGCAGCTGGAGGCGTTGGGCCTCGGGCTGAACATCGTCCCGTTGCGCGGCAACGTGGACACGCGCATCGGCAAGGTCCGCAACGGCGAGCTCGACGCGGTGGTGCTGGCTCGCGCCGGCATCTCGCGTCTCGGCCGCACGAGCGAGATCACCGAGAACCTGGAGCCCATCCAGATGCTTCCCGCACCCGCACAGGGTGCGTTGGCAGTCGAGTGCCGGGTCGACGACGTCGACGCCGAGCACCTGATCCAGTCCACTTTGGACGATTCGGCCAGCCGGGCCGCTGTGACCGCTGAGCGCGCCATGCTGGCCGCGCTCGAGGCGGGCTGCAGCGCGCCGGTCGGCGCGCTGGCCGATGTGGTGGAAGACCTCGATGACGACGGGAAGGTCGTGTACCGACTTTCCCTGCGCGGGGTCGCAGCGACGCCGGAGAACGACCTCCTCCGGGCGTCCGCCACCGGTGACTTGACCGAAGCTGAGGGACTCGGCCGGGCGCTGGCCGCCGAGTTGCTCGACCTCGGGGCCGCGGTTCTCAGCGGTCCAGAGGCGTAATCGATGGGGAGTGCCCTGATGACCCGCGCACGCAAGACCCCCGGACGCATCGCCTTCGTGGGCTCCGGCCCCGGCGACACCGGGCTGCTCACGGTCCGGGCCCACGACTTGCTCACCAGGGCTGAACTCGTGGTCACCGACCCGGACGTTCCCTCGGACGTCCTCGCGACCGTGCCGGAGGGAGTCGAGGTCCGCCCCGCTGTCGGTGAGTCCGCCGACGTGGCCAAGGACCTGGTGAACGAGGCGCGCAACGGCGCGACCGTCGTTCGTCTCGTCGCGGGTGACCCGCTGACGCTCGACTCGGTCGTCAAGGAAGCGCAGGCCGTCGCGAAGTCGACGATCCCGTTCGACGTCGTACCCGGTGTGCCCTCGGGCACCGCGGTTCCGGCGTACGCGGGTGTGGCTCTCGGTGGCGTGCACACCGAGGTCGACGTCCGCGCGGTGACGGACTGGGCCGGCCTCGCCGCCGCGCCCGGCACGCTCGTGCTGCACGCGACCGGTTCGCACCTGGCCGAGGCCGCGTCGAACCTGGTCGAGAACGGCCTCGCGCCGCAGACCCCGGTCGCCGTCACCGCCGAAGGCACCGGCTTCCAGCAGCGCACCATCGACACCACGCTGGCCGCCGTCGCGGCCGACGCCGGTGAGATGGGCGGCCCGCTGGTCGTCACCGTCGGTGCCGCCGCCGCCAACCGCTCGAAGCTCTCCTGGTGGGAGTCGCGGGCGCTGTACGGCTGGCGAGTGCTGGTCCCGCGGACCAAGGAGCAGGCCGGCGCGATGTCCGAGCGTCTGCACTCGCACGGCGCCATCGCCGTCGAGGTGCCGACGATCTCGGTCGAGCCGCCCCGCAGCCCCGCGCAGATGGAACGTTCGGTCAAGGGTCTCGTCGACGGCCGCTACCAGTGGGTCGTCTTCACCTCGACCAACGCCGTCCGCGCGGTGTGGGAGAAGTTCCGCGAGTTCGGCCTGGACGCCCGTGCGTTCTCCGGTGTGAAGATCGCCTGCGTCGGCGAGGCCACGGCCGCGAAGGTGCGTTCGTTCGGCATCATCCCGGAGCTCGTGCCGTCGGGTGACCAGTCGTCCGAGGGCCTGCTGAACGACTTCCCGCCCTACGACGACATCCTCGACCCGGTCGACCGCGTGCTGCTGCCGCGGGCCGACATCGCCACCGAGACGCTGGCCGCCGGCCTGCGCGAACGTGGCTGGGAGATCGACGACGTGACGGCGTACCGCACCGTGCGTGCGGCCCCGCCGCCCGCCGACACCCGCGAGATGATCAAGTCCGGTGGCTTCGACGCGGTGTGCTTCACCTCGTCGTCGACCGTGCGGAACCTGGTCGGCATCGCGGGCAAGCCGCACGCCCGCACGCTCGTCGCGTGCATCGGCCCGCAGACCGCCGAGACGGCGCGGGAGTTCGGCCTCCGGGTCGACGTGCAGCCCGAGGAGGCGAACGTGCCCGCGCTGGTCGACGCGCTGGCCGCCCACGCCGCCCGGTTGCGCGCCGAGGGAGCGCTGCCTCCTCCGCGCAAGACCAAGCGTCTGCGCCGCAGCTAGTCCAGTGAAGCCGTCGGGGCCACTCAAGATCCTTTGAGTGGCCCCTTCGACTCTCTTCTGTCAGGGAGTCTCCAGATGTACCCACTGCACCGGCCGAGGCGTCTGCGCACGACGCCCGCCATGCGCCGCCTCGTGTCCGAGACCGAGGTGCGCCCGAGGCAGCTCGTGCTGCCGATGTTCGTCAAGGAAGGCCTGGCCGAGCCTGCTGAGATCAGCAGCATGCCGGGCGTCTTGCAGCACTCACGTGACTCGCTGCGCAAGGCCGCGGTCGAGGCCGTGCAGGCAGGCGTCGGCGGCATCATGCTGTTCGGCGTCCCGGCCGGGCGCGACGCCGTCGGTTCCGGCGCCACCGACCCGGACGGCATCCTCAACGCCGCCCTGGGCGACCTGCGCTCGGAACTGGGCGACAGCACCGTTCTGATGTCGGACTGCTGCCTCGACGAGTTCACCGACCACGGCCACTGCGGCGTGCTCGCCGCCGACGGCACGGTCGACAACGACGCGACCCTCGAGGTCTACGGCGAGATGGCCGTCGCGCAGGCGCGCGCCGGTGCCCACGTCGTCGGCCCGAGCGGCATGATGGACGGCCAGATCGCCTTCATCCGCAACGCCCTGGACCAGGCGGGCCTGCACGACACCGGCGTCCTCGCCTACTCCGCCAAGTACGCGTCGGCGTTCTACGGCCCGTTCCGCGACGCCGTCGAGTCGCAGCTCGCGGGTGACCGCAAGACCTACCAGCAGGACCCGGCGAACGCCCGTGAGGCGATCCGCGAGGTGCAGCTGGACCTCGC
This sequence comes from Lentzea californiensis, assembly GCF_024648825.1. Taxonomy (GTDB): domain Bacteria; phylum Actinomycetota; class Actinomycetes; order Mycobacteriales; family Pseudonocardiaceae; genus Lentzea; species Lentzea californiensis. Next base: position 486,101 of record NZ_JANBBE010000001.1, on the reverse strand, counting down.
CGAGGGCGCGGACATGGTCATGGTCAAGCCCGCCCTGCTGTACCTGGACGTGCTGCGCGCGGTCGCCGAGGTCTCGGACGTTCCCGTTGCGGCGTACCAGATCTCCGGCGAGTACGCGATGATCGAGGCCGCTGCCGCGAACGGCTGGATCGACCGGGAGCGCTCGATCCTCGAGTCGCTCACGTCCATCCGCCGCGCCGGCGCGGACATCGTGCTGACGTACTGGGCAGTGGAAGCCGCCCGGTGGCTGGACCGGTAGGCACTCCCGTCCCGAAGCTGGTCGACGTCTCGCGCTGGCTGTGGATCGCCAGCGCGTGCGTCGGCATGCTGCGGTTCCTGGAGCAGCTCCTCGACCGCGAGATGCTCGTGGCCGAGGTGCGACGCCAGAACCCGGCGCTGGGACAGGACCAGATCGACGCGAACGTCAACGGCGGTGTCCTCTTCGGACTGCTGATCGCCGTGGCCGTGCTGGTCGCGTACACGCGGCTGGCGAACGCGATGGCGCGCGGCCGCAACTGGGCCCGGATCGTGCTGACCGTGCTCGGCGGTGCGTCCGTCGCGTTCGGACTGTTCCGGTTGGTCGCCTGGGGCAGCGGGGTCGCGGCATCGCTCGGCGTCGAGATGCGTCCGGTCGACCTGGCCGTCACGGCGGTCACCACCGTGCTGGACGCGTCCGCGATCGTACTGATGTACCGGGTGTCCGCGCACTTCAGGAAGCGGGCCGCGGTGGACAGCGCGGTGCGGCCGTCCTAAGTTCGCGACCGTGACGTCTCCGAAGGAATCGGGCACCCCTGGCACGATCACCGCGGGCTACTGGCTCGTCGTGGCCGGTGCCGTCCTCTGGGTGCTCGCCGCCGTGTTCCAGTTCGCCAACAAGCAGCTCCTGATCGACAACGTGAAGGCCACGTCCACCGACGCCGGGCTGACGCCGGAGATGATCGAGTCGACGGCCACCGCGATCGTCGTCGCCGTGCTGGTCGGCTCGATCGTGCTGGCCGCGCTCGCCGTGTGGTTCGCCGGCAAGGTCAAGGGCGGGCTGAAGAAGAGCCGCACCGGGTTGATGATCACGGTGCTGCTGACCCTCTTCTTCCAGATGATCGGCAACGGGCTGGCCGTCGTGCCGGTGCTGATCGCCATGTCGGGCCTGGTGCTGTTCTACTTCCGGCAGTCGACCGAGTACCTGGTCGAGCGCGAGCAACTGGCGTGAAGGAAGACGACACGCCTCGGTCCGTTCGCATCGCGGCCGGCCTGTGGCTCGCGACCGCCGTCTTCGTCCTCTTCACGACCGCGGGGCTGTGGTTCCAGCGCGGTGAGGTGTACCGGCTGACCGGCTGGACGTCCGCGCAGGTCACGAGCTTCCTGGGCACGCTGACCGCGGCCGCGGTCATCTTCGTGGCGGCCTACGCGTGGCTCACCCGGTTGTTCCTGAAGCGCAGGAAATGGGCGCGGGTCGCGCTGTCGGCCGTCGCGATCGTGCACATGGTCTGGATCCTGTTCGTCGGGATCAGCGCTTCGAGCTTGGTCACTTTGCTGCTCATCTGTGCCGCAATCGTCTTCACGTGGCAGGCGCGTACGGCACAGTGGCTGGCGGAGGTGCGTGAGCAGTGAGCAATCCGCAAGACCCGAACCCCTGGCAGCCGAGCGCGGACGTCCCGCAGGCCCAGCGGGCCGAGTACGGCGCGACGGCCGGGACGTACGAGGTGACCGCCGTGAACAACATGGGGCCGCCCATGCCGCCCGCGCCCGAGCTGGCACCGCCACTCGAGCACGCCCAGTGGCAGAACCCGGCCGACGCCGGGTGGCAGAACTCCACCAGCGCCTATCCCGCCCCACCCGGTGGGCACTACCAGGTGAACCAGGTCGCCCAGGCGAGCTACCCGATGTCGCCGGTGCAGTCCCACGAGCTGCCGCCGGCGCGCCCGGCCACGATCAACGCCGCGATGTGGATCTGGATCGTGGGCGCGCTGCTCTCCGTGGCCGTGCTGCCGGTGATGCTGCTCGTCAACGCCGACTTCTTCCTCACCCAGGACAGCATCGTCACGGAGGAGGACCGCCGGGCGGGCGAGATCGGCGTGCGGGCCATGGCGGTGATCTTCGGGTTCGTGATGCTGGTCGCCGCCGCGCCGTACGTCGCGTTCGCGATCGTGCTGCGCAACGGCCAGAACTGGGCGCGCATCCTGCTCACGATCCTCGGCGGGCTCGGCTTCGTGGCGATGATCGGGATCACGTTCATGTCGATCGGTGCGCGGGTCTGGCAGCCGAGCGTGGCGATCTGCATCGTCGTGATCGGACTGACCGTCGCGGCCATCGTGCTGCAGTTCCTGCCGGCGTCGAACAGGTTCGTCCGCTAGTGCTCTACCGCGAGTCCGGCAGCAGCTGGTGGCCGCTCCTGTGGGGCCCGGCGTTCGCCGTCGCCGGGTACCTGGTCGAGCTGTTCACCGGGCCCGCGTCCGTGACGCTGTGGGCCGTCGCCGGACTCGGCCTGACCCTCGGCGCGGTGCTGTGGGTGTACGGGCGGGTCAAGACCGGCAGCATCGAGCTCACGGCCGAGGACGCGCGGTTCGGGCGGGAGAAGCTGCCGGTCGCGATGATCGAGGCCTGTCAGGACGTCGGCGCGCCGGCCGGGGCGAAGGTGCTCGGCGGCGGCTGGTCGGTGCCCAAGGGGACGACCGCCGTGCCGTTGCGGCTGGTCGACGGCTCGGTGGTGCTGGCGTGGGCGCGCGATCCGGAAGCCTTCCTCGCGGCGCTGCGGCGGGTCGTGAGAAGGTGAGCGACGTGACAGAGGCCGTGACTGAGCCGGAGTCGGACACCGTGGTGGAGGAGCCTGAGCAGGCGCCGCCGGCCGGTCCGAGCCTGCACCAGCCCAGGCGGTGGCTCATCGCCGCGGGTGAGGCCGTCGCGATCGTCCTGCTCGTGGTCCTCGCCGTGTGGTGCTGGAACCGCGGCGTGGTGCGGCTGGAGTACCCGTTGGAGGGGCGCGAGCCGTTGACCTCCACGCGCTACCTCGGCAACTGGCTGGGCACCGCCGCCGGCGCCGTCACGCTGGCCGTGGTCCTCGCTCTCGACGCGGTGCGGCAGGTCCTGCTGGCCGTGCGTACCCGGCCGCAGAAAGCCGCCGACTCCGACATGTGAGACTGGGGTACGTGACTGCGAGTCGATCCCAGGCCCTGTTCGAGCGCGCGTCGACGCTGACCCCCGGCGGGGTCAACTCTCCGGTGCGGGCGTTCCACTCCGTCGGCGGCACCCCGCGCTTCATGGTGCGCGGCGAGGGTCCGCACCTGTGGGACGCGGACGGCAACCGGTACGTCGACCTGGTGGCCTCGTGGGGCCCGATGATCCTCGGGCACGCCTACCCGTCCGTGGTCGAGGCGGTGCAGAAGGCCGCTGCGTCCGGGCTGTCGTTCGGCACGCCCACCGAGGGCGAGATCGAGCTCGCGGCCGAGCTGATCGACCGCGTCGAGCCGGTCCGCCAGGTCCGTCTGGTCAACTCGGGCACCGAGGCCACGATGAGCGCGATCCGCCTCGCGCGCGGCTTCACCGAGCGCCGCAAGGTCATCAAGTTCGCCGGTTGTTACCACGGTCACGTCGACGCGCTGCTGGCCCAGGCCGGTTCGGGCGTCGCGACCCTGGGCCTGCCGAGCTCGCCCGGGGTAACGGGCGCGCAGGCCGAGGACACGATCGTGCTGCCGTACAACGACATCGAGGCCGTGCGCGCGGCGTTCGCGGAGAACCCCGGCGAGATCGCCTGCGTCATCACCGAAGCCGCGGCGGGCAACATGGGCGCCGTCGCACCGGGTGCCGACTTCAACGCGGGCCTGCGTGAGATCTGCGACGCCGACGGCGCGTTGCTGGTCATGGACGAGGTCATGACGGGCTTCCGCGTCTCGCGCGCCGGCTGGTTCGGCCTGGAGCGCGTGCCCGGCGACCTCTACACGTTCGGCAAGGTCATGTCCGGCGGACTCCCGGCGGCCGCTTTCGGCGGCCGTGCCGACGTGATGGAGCGGCTCGCCCCCTCCGGTCCCGTCTACCAGGCGGGCACGCTGTCGGGTAACCCCGTCGCGGTGGCCGCCGGACTCGCGACGCTGCGCGCGGCCGACGACGAGGTCTACACGGCACTGAACCGCAACGCCACGCGCCTCGGCGCGCTCTTCACGGCCTCGCTGACCGAGGCGGGCGTCGAGCACCGCGTGCAGTTCGCCGGCAACCTGGTGAGCGTGTTCTTCGGCTCCACCGAGGTGAAGGACTACGCGGGCGCGCAGGCATGTGAGACGTGGCGCTTCCCGCCGTTCTTCCACGCCCTGCTGGAGCGAGGCGTCTACGCCCCGCCGTCGGCGTTCGAAGCGTGGTTCGTGAACGCCGCCATGGGTGAAGAGGAGTTCGCCGTGATCGCCGACGCACTGCCGCACGCGGCCCGTGCCGCCAAGGAGGCCCGCAAGTGAGCCGCACCACCGTCCACCTGCTCCGCCACGGCGAGGTGCACAACCCGACCGGCATCCTCTACGGCCGCATCCCCGGCTTCAAGCTGTCCGAGCGGGGGCAGAAGCAGGCCCTCACCGTGGCCGAGCACCTGGCGGACCACGACATCGTGCACGTCGTGGCGTCCCCTTTGGACCGTGCACAGCAGACTGCCTCTCCTATCGCCGACTCGCATCGGTTGGAGCTGGCCACTGACGAGCGGTTGATCGAAGCCGACAACCAGTTCGAGGGGTTGAAGGTTGCTGTGGGGGACGGGGCTTTGCGGTCTCCTCAGCATTGGCCGAAGCTTGTGAATCCCTTCCGGCCGTCTTGGGGGGAGCCTTACATCGAGATCGCTCATCGGATGATGGGGGCGGTGCAGAAGGCTCGGGCTGCTGCTGAGGGGCATGAAGCCGTTTGTGTTTCGCATCAGTTGCCCATTTGGACCGTGCGGCGGTTCTTGGAGGGGAAGCGGATGTGGCACGACCCTCGGAAGAGGGAGTGCTCGCTCGCTTCGCTCACCTCGTTGATCTTCGAGGGGGAGCAGCTTGTCCGGATTGCCTACACCGAGCCGGTGGGGGCTACTGATCCTCGGGTGACCGGGGCATGAAGCGGGTTCTTCTGCTGGTTTTGTTGCTTGCTGGCTGTGCTACTGGGAAGGATGCTGCTCAGGTTGGGGCTGGGGATTTTTATCTCGTTGCTCCTGGGGGGCAGGTTGAGATCCGGTATCCGGTTGGCGAGCGCAAGGAGTTGAAGGGGCTCGAGGGCGAGTCGCTGCTTGAAGAGGGTAAGACGATTCGGCTCTCCGACTATGCCGGCAAGCCAGTCGTCATCAACATTTGGGGGGCCTGGTGCGGGCCCTGTCGTACTGAGGCTCCTGAGATGCAGAAGATCTTCGATGCTGGGACTCAGGTCATCGGGTTGGATGTCAAGGAGACTTCCAAGGAGTATCCTCAGGATTTCATGAGGTCTCGGTCGCTTACCTATCCTTCTATTTATGATGCTTCTGCTCGGAGCTTCATCAACGTTTTCAAGGGTATTCCGGCTAATAGTGTGCCGTCTACCTTTGTCGTTGATAAGGATCATAAGGTTGCGGCTGTGTTCTTGGTGCCGGTGTTGGCTTCGGATTTGCAGCCTGTTTTGGATGAGCTTGCCAAGGAGTGACTTGGGGTGCGGCTGGGCGGGGCGCGACCTTGCGGGTGGTCACCTTGCGGGCGGCGACCTTGCGTTGCGTGCTTCCCCTGGGGCTCTGCCCCGGGCTCTGCTTTAGACCCCGGCAATCTGATCAGGGGGTAGCGCCGTGGGTGGGTTGATGGCACGCCTGTCGAGTTGGGCGGCTGCCTGTTGCTCAGAGAGTGCGTTTGGCGGAGGGTGATGGGACCCCACCGCCTGGCCCGTTTGGAAGGACGGCTCGCCTTCGGCTTCGCTGTGGGTTGCTGCTAGTTGCTGCCGGGTTCGGGTGGGGTTACCGGCTCGGTCAGTGATGGGATTTTTGTCTTGAAGGCCTTGATCATGGCGTCTCGGCCGATGGAGTTGAACTGCTTGCCCAGGGTTCGCATGATCGAGTTGCCTGTTGGGCGGTACAGGCCGCTCTTGTAGTAGCGGGCACCCTCTACTGGGGCGATTACTCCGCCGTCTGGGGAGGGCTGGCCCAGGTATTCGCCCCACTTGGCGCCGGTGGGGTCCTTGGTCACGTTGAATTCTCGTGGTTCTGTGCCTGTGTAGGTTGCGTACGGGTAGTCGTATTCGTCGGCCAGGCCGCCGATCGAGTGGCCTAGCTCGTGGATTGCGATCTGGCCCGCTTGGGCGTTCGAGCCTGAGGCTGTGGCTACCGAGCCGCCTGCTCCGCCGTATTTTGTGGTGTTGCCCAGGGCGATCACCTGGTCTGACTGGGGGGCTAGGGCTGCGAACTCTTTTGCCTTTGTTTCGTTCACGCAGAGCAGGCGTTCTGTGTTCGCGTCGCGGCCCTGGCACCAGAAGCCCATGTCCAGTGCGGTGTTTTTGAGCAGGCCCTTTGTCGGGTCGTGGTCTACGCCTGATTCTGTGGAGACCACGTTCACCTGCCAGACGTTGAAGTACTGCTTGTAGGTGGCGAAGGGCTCTACCGCTGAGAGTTCTTCCCACTTGCTCTTCACGTTCGCGGCGTAGGTTCCCAGGTCTTCGGCTGTGTAGCCGTCGCCTACGAAGACCAGGTCGAAGCGGTCTGACGAGTCGCCGGTCACCTGTACCGGGATCACGTCCGCTGCTGCCAGGGCTCGGAAGTCCGAGGACTTCTCCGCTGGGGCCTTCGGGGTGAGGGCTTGTGTGATGGAGCCGTCTTCGTTGAAGACTTCGCGCCACTCCATCGCCGGGGCAGCGCCGCCGGCCGGTACCTGCGCGAACAGTGCCAGCGCTGACATGGTCAGCGCTGGGAGGAGCAGCCGGGAACGTTGCATGTGTTGACGCTAAGCAACCGTGATGTCACCCACAAGCGGCAATTGTTGGCACTTTTGGCCCAAGCCTTGTGTTGGGTCAAAGTGGTGCCGGTGCTCGCGTGATCTGGGCAACTACCTACTCTGAGATGTGTGAACCCCACCGATCTGGCGATCTCCGGGCCGTTGCTGCTGGCCACCGGGGTTGCCTTGCTCGCTGGGTTCATCTCGTTCGCGTCGCCGTGCGTGGTGCCCCTGGTGCCCGGGTACCTGGCCTATCTCGCTGGGCTGGTCGGTGCGGAGGCACCTCGGGTGGAGGCGAACGAGCCCGCTCGGGAGGGGCGGTGGCGGGTTGCCGGGGCCTCGTTGTTGTTCGTGCTCGGGTTCACCGTTGTCTTCGCGTTGGCCTCGATGGCCATTCTCGGCGCTTCGGACGCGTTGCTGCTCAACGCTGATCTGTTCCAGCGCATCGGTGGTGTGGTCACGATCCTGATGGGACTCGTGTTCCTCGGGTTCGTTCCGGCGCTGCAGAAGGACGTGCGGTTCCACACCAAGCCCAAGACCGGGCTGCTCGGGGCGCCGTTGCTCGGGGCCGTGTTCGCGCTCGGGTGGACGCCCTGCCTCGGGCCGACGCTGGCCGGGGTGCTCGCTGTCGCTCGCAGCACCGAGGTCGGGTCGTCGACTGTGCGTGGAGCCGTGCTGGTGCTTGCGTACTGCTTGGGGCTCGGGCTGCCGTTCGTGGTTCTCGCGCTGGGTGCGCGGTGGGCGTTGGGCGTGACGAAGTGGCTGCGCACGCACGCTCGGCAGGTGCAGATCTTCGGTGGCGTGTTGCTGATCCTCGTCGGGATCGCGCTGGTCACCGGGCTCTGGGGTGAGTTCGTCGGGTGGCTGCGCTACTCGTTCGTCGACGTCGTGAGGCTGCCGCTCTAGTGATCGCCTTCCTCCGCAACACGTGGCGCGGGCTCACCTCGATGAGGACCGCGCTGACACTGCTGTTCCTGCTCGCGCTCGCGGCGATGCCCGGTGCGTTGCTGCCGCAGCTGTCGCTGAACGCGGCCAAGGTCGACGAGTACGTCGCCCAGCGCGGCTGGTGGGGGCAGCTGCTGCTCAAGCTCGGGTTCTTCGAGGTGTACGCCACGCCGTGGTTCGCCGCGATCTACCTGCTGCTGTTCACGTCCCTCGTCGGGTGCCTGCTTCCCCGCACGTGGGAGTACTTCAAGCAGATGCGCGCGAAGCCCGTGCTGACGCCGCGCAATCTCTCGCGCATGCCGCACCACGCGCAGGCCGAGCTCGACGTGACGCCGGACGAGGTCGTCGCCAAGGCCCAGAAGGCCATGCGCGGCTGGCGGATGGAGACCGGTGAGGGCACGGTCAGCGCGGAACGCGGGTTCCTGCGCGAGACCGGCAACCTGGTCTTCCACTTCGCGCTGCTGGGCCTGCTGGTGTCGTTCGCGCTGGGCAAGATGTTCAACTACGAGGGCCAGGTCATCGTCCAGGCCGACGGCGGCCAGTTCTGCAACGGCGGCATCTTCAACTACGACCAGTTCCGGCCCGGACTGCAGGTCGACGGCACGGACCTCACGCCGTTCTGCGTCGAGATCGGCAAGTTCACCGCCGACTACCTCGACAACGGCCAGCCCGTCGGTTACCAGGCGGACATCCGCTACCAGTCGGGCGACGACCTCGCGTCGAACACGTGGAAGCCGTACACGCTGCAGGTCAACCACCCGCTGCGCACCGAGGGCGACCGGCTCTACCTGCTCGGCCACGGGTACACGCCGACGTTCACGGTGACGTTCCCCAACGGCGAGAAGCGCACGCAGGGCATCCAGTGGCTGCCGACCGACCAGCTCACGCTGGCCTCGGAGGGCGCCACGAAGTTCGACCCGCCCGGCGTCACCGACTCGGAGACGCGGCGCAAGAACCAGATCGCGGTGACGGGGCTGCTGGCGCCGACACCGTTGCTGCACGGCAGCATCCTGAACTCGAAGTTCCCGGCGCTGAACAACCCGATGGTCGCTGTCGACGTGTACCGCGGCGATCTGGGCGTGGACGACGGCCGCGGCCAGTCGATCTTCTCGATCGACCAGAAGATGGTCGAGCAGGGCCGGCTGGCGAAGGTCGCGCGCAAGAACCTCGCGCTGGGCGAGGAGATCGCGCTCGACGACGGTACGAAGGTCCGCTTCGACGCCGTGAACGACTGGGTGTCGCTGCAGGTCTCGCACGACCCGACCCAGGGTTACGTGCTGGCGTTCGCCATCCTGATCATCCTCGGCCTTGGGGTCTCGCTGACCGTCAAGCGCCGCAGGGTGTGGGTGCGTGCGACCCGTTTGGAAGACGGGCGTACTTTGGTCGAGGTCGGTGGGCTCGCCCGCACTGACCAGGCCGGATACGGCGAGGAGTTCACGCGGCTGGCCCGCGCGGTGCTGAACGAGGAGAAGTCCTGATGCCGGTTGACGAGACCCTCGCGACCTACAGCGACTGGCTGTACCGCAGCGCGCTGGGTGTCTACCTCTTCGCGGTCCTGCTCTACGCGGTCGAGCAGGCGTTCGCCCGCGCACCGCGCAAGGCGGAGGTGATGGCCGGGGCCGGTGGGCCCGACGTCCTCACCGACGCGCCGAAGAGCGAGCTGACCAGGTCCGAGCGCATCGGCCGCATGGGCGCCGCGATGACGGTCCTCGGCGCGGTGCTGCACCTCGGTTCGCTGGTCATGCGCGGTCTGTCCACCGGGCGTGCGCCCTGGGGCAACATGTACGAGTACATGTCGCTGCTGTGCCTCGCGGCCGTGGTGACGTGGATCGTGCTGATGGCGAAGTTCCCCATCCGCCGTCTCGGCGTGTTCGTGCTGCCGCCGATCCTGACTCTGCTGTTCCTCGGCGGCACCGTTCTCTACGCCGAGGCCGCGCCCGTCCAGCCGGCGCTGCGGTCGTACTGGCTGGCGATCCACGTCTCGGTGATCTCGATCTCGTCCGGCATGCTGCTGATCCCCGGCGTGACGTCGATCCTCTACCTGCTCAAGGACACCAACTCCGACCGCTTCCCGAAGCTGCCGTCCGCCGACGTGCTCGACCGCATGTCCTACCGGACCACCGTGCTGGCGTTCCCGCTGTTCACGGCCGGCATCATCCTCGGCGCGATCTGGGCGGAAGCCGCGTGGGGCAGGTTCTGGGGCTGGGACCCGAAGGAGACGGTCGCGTTCGTCACGTGGGTCGTTTACGCGGCGTATCTGCACGCGCGAGCGACGGCCGGATGGCGTGGCCGTGGGGCCGCCTGGATCAACATCGTGGGCTTCGCCGTGAACGTGTTCAACTTGTTCTTCATCAACTTGGTCGCCAGCGGGTTGCATTCGTACGCAGGTCTCTAACGAGTTAGCCCCCACGTCGATGGAACCGTTGCCGGTTGCGTACCGTCGCAACCTGGGGGTCGGGGAAGTCTCGGTCCCTCTTGCTCAGGGAGGGCCACAGCGGTGACATGGCAACCACCGGGTGAGGAACAGGGCTCCGGCCCGCAGTACGTCGACCCGCAGTACGTCGACCCGCAGGCAGCGGCCTACCTCGACCCGCAGCAGTCCGGCCCGCAGCACGTCAGCGGCGGCCAATCAGGCCCGTACAACCTGGCCGGTCAGTCCGGCGCGTACCAGGTGCCCGGCAACGCCTCCGGTCCTTACCAGATGCCCGGCAACGCTTCCGGCCCGTACCAGGTGCCCGGCAACGCGTCCGGTCCCTACCCGGTGCCCGGCTCGCAGTCCGGCGCGTACCAGGTGGGGGGCGGCCAGTCGGGCCCCCACAACACCGACAACACCGCGCAGTACGGCCACTTCGCCGGCCAGCAGTACCCGAACAACTTCCCGCAGCAGCAGTACCGCTCGCAGGCGCAGGAAGTCTCGTCGCAGCAGCTGATCAAGAAGGACAAGCGCCCGCCGACGTCCGGCTGGCGCAAGTCCCTGCACACGATCACCGGCGGTGCCATCAACTTGGGCGAGAGCCCGGCTGACGTGCGGCGGCGTGAGCTCATCGCGCGGATCAACCAGCCGCTGCGCGGGTGCTACAAGATCGCGATGCTGTCCCTGAAGGGCGGCGTCGGCAAGACCACGACGACCACCACGCTCGGCTCGACGTTCTCGTCGCTGCGTGGCGACCGGGTGGTCGCCGTCGACGCGAACCCCGACCGCGGCACGCTGGCGCTGAAGATCCCGCGGGAGACCACGGCGACCGTGCGTCACCTGCTGCGCGACGCCCCGCGGATCAAGAAGTACAGCGACGTGCGCGCGTACACCTCGCAGTCACCCGCACGGCTCGAGGTGCTGGCGTCCGAGCAGGACCCGTCCGTGTCGGAGGCGTTCAGCGAGGACGACTACCGGCGCACGGTCGAGTTGCTGGAGCACTTCTACAACATCGTGCTGACCGACTGCGGCACCGGTTTGATGCACTCCGCCATGAAGGGCGTGCTGGACGAGGCGGACTTGCTGGTCCTGGTGTCGTCCGGTTCGGTCGACGGCGCGCAGACGTCAGCTGCGACGCTCGACTGGCTGGAGGCGCACGGCTACCGCGACCTGGTCGCGAAGTCCGTGTGCGTGATCAACTCGGTGCGCCCGAAGTCGGGCAAGGTCGACATCGACAAGCTCGCCGCGCACTTCCAGCAGCGATGCCGTGCCGTGGTCCGCCTGCCGTTCGACGAGCACCTCGAAGAGGGCGCCGAGATCGCGCTGGACCAGCTCGCGCCGGAGACCCGTCTGGCCTTGCTGGAACTCGCCGCTGTGGTCGCGGACGACTTCCCGCACTCCTGAACGGGTCTGGACAGTGGCGGAAAGGGGTCCTGGGATCAGGGCCCCTTTTCCGTTCACTCGTCGCGCTTGCGCTGCTCGTCGAGCTTGCGCAGGAACTCCGGGTCGTCGTCGGGCGCGATCACCTTGCGGCCTGGGGTGTACTCCGAGTGCTGCGGGGCGAACGCTCGCCACACGAGCACAGCCACGGTGAGCGCACCGATCACCGCCAGCAGGTAGATCATCGTGTCGCCACCTCCCTTTGCCACGAGATTACCCGCGGCACAGGGGTAATACGGTTTCAGTGGCGGACGGGTTCAGTTGCCTCGGTCGTGAGCTCCGACAGCAGGGCCTTCACCTCGGTCTCACGGAACCTGCGATGTCCTCCAGGGGTGCGGATCGAGCCGATGCGACCCGCAGTGGCCCATCGGGTCACGGTCTTCGGGTCGACCCGGAACAGATTGGCGACTTCCCCAGGCGTCAAGAGCCGCTCGGTGGCTGCAGTCACGCGTCCTCCTCAGATCAGACGTTCCGGGCTGATCGTGGCATCTGACCCATCAGGTACTCGAACGCTTGTTGTTTGGTAAAGAGGTAGTAAGGGACGACAGGGGCGATTCGGACAGGCTTGTGTGACCGCTGATACGTGCGTGTACGCGTGAGGCATAGGGTGTCGCGGGTGGATGCTCTTGATCGGCAGATCATCGCCGCCCTGCGGGCCAACGGACGGGCCACGTACGCAGACCTCGGCAGGCAGGTCGGGCTGTCCGCGTCCGCCGTGCACGAGCGGGTCGGCAAGCTCGAGTCCAGCGGCGTGATCGTCGGGTACCACGCGGTCGTCGACCCCAGCGCGGTCGGCCTGGGCGTGACCGCTCTGATCGGCATCCACCCCACCGACATCGCGGACGACAACGAGGTCGCGGTCGCGCTGGCCGAGCTCCACGAGGTCGAGTCCTGCTACCGGGTGGCGGGCGACGAGTCGTTCATCGTGAAGGTCAGGGTGTCGACGGTGGACGACCTGGAGCGTGCTCTCGGGCGGTTGCGGCGCATCCCCGGCGTGGCCCGCACGCGTACGACCGTGGTGCTTTCCACACGGTTCGAAGGGCGCCCGAACACCGGTGACGAAGAAGGCGACGTAACCTGAACGGGTGCTCGCTCGTGATGTGACGCTCTACGTCCTCGCCCGCCTCGGCCTCGTGGTCGTGGTGATGGGCGCGCTCATGTTGGTCAAGGTTCCTTTGCTGCCCGCCCTCGCCGTGGCCGTTGTCGTGGCGTTGCCGGCTTCGCTGTTCATCTTCAAGGGGCTGCGGCAGCGGGTCGCGACCGGGCTGGGCGAGCACCAGGCGGCGCGCAAGGCCGAGCGCGACAAGCTGCGCTCCGAACTGCGTGGTGACGAAGGTCCTCTCACCCAGGCATAGGCCGTTCGCGCGGTTATCGTGCGGCTGTGAGTACCTCCGTTGACCGCGTTTGCAGCAGGACCAGGCACTGGGTGTGCGAGGCCGTCGGGATCATCGAGGCGGACGCGAACCGCAGCGCTGACACGCACCTCCTGCGTTACCCGTTGCCGCTCGAGTGGGGCATCGACCTCTACCTGAAGGACGAGTCGACGCACCCCACCGGGTCGTTGAAGCACCGGTTGGCGCGCTCGTTGTTCCTCTACGCGATCTGCAACGGCTGGATCACCGGTGGCACACCCGTGATCGAGGCCTCCTCCGGTTCGACGGCGGTGTCCGAGGCGTACTTCGCGCGGCTGCTGGGGCTGCCGTTCATCGCGGTGATGCCCCGCTCGACCTCGGCGGAGAAGGTCGCGCTGATCGAACGCCAGGGCGGCAAATGCCACTTCATCGACGAGCCGTCGGCGCTCTACGACGAGTCGCGCCGGCTGGCGGCTGAGCTCGGCGGGCACTTCATGGACCAGTTCACGCACGCCGAGCGCGCGACGGACTGGCGGGGCAACAACAACATCGCCGAGTCGATCTTCGAGCAGATGAAGCTGGAGCCGTCGCCCACCCCCGACTGGATCGTCGTCGGCGCGGGCACGGGCGGCACGTCCGCCACGATCGGCCGGTACGTCCACTACCAGAAGCTGAACACGCGCCTGGCCGTCGTCGACCCCGAGCACTCCGTCTTCTTCGACGCGTGGCGCGACGGCAACCGCGACCTGGTGGCCACGAGGGGTTCCGGCATCGAGGGCATCGGACGGCCGCGGGTGGAGCCGTCGTTCATCGGCGAGGTGATCGACCGGATGATCAAGGTCCCGGACGCGGCGTCCGTCGCGACGATCCGGTACGTCGAGGACCTGCTCGGCCGCCGGGTCGGCGGATCCACCGGCACGAACCTCTGGGGAGCGTTCCAGATCGTGGCCGAGATGCGGCAGTCCCGCACCCGCGGGAGCGTGGTGACCCTGCTGTGCGACGGCGGCGAGCGTTACGCGAACACCTACTACGACGACACATGGGTATCGGCACAGGGCATGCACCTCGCCCCGTGCCTGGAACGCCTGAACAACTTCCACCGCACGGGGAACTGGTGACGAGAGCTGTGCGTCACAGCGTGACCTGAGCACCTGAGTCCGCAGGGGGGACGCTGTGACGTCGCTGTTCACCGACGCGGCCGAACTGCGCGCGTACGCCGAGTACCTGCGCACCGAGGCCCAAGAGTTCGACACGATCCGCAAGTACGTCCACACCACGGCGTGCGACAAGGCGGGCTTCACGGGCCTGCTCTCGTTGCTGCAGCCGGGCGTGGACGTCGTGCGGGCGCTGTTCGACGAGTCGCTCGACTTCGGCAAGTCGAAGCTCGAGGGCGCGGCCACGGCGGTGGACTCGACGGCGAAGGCCTACGAGGACATCGACGCCCTCCAGCGGCGGATCTTCGAAGGGCTGCTGAAGTGACGACGGCCTACCATCCCCCGCGACCGGTCGCCGCGTCCCTCAAGCAGCCCGAGGTCGACACGGCGTCGCTCAACGACGTCCTGCGCGACCAGGGCTGGGGCGTCCAGGCGGTGAACTGGGTGTTCGAGGCGGTGACCGGCGAGAGCCTGGTCGCCGCGATCATCACGCCGATCACCGGCGACTGGTCGAAGATCCGTGCCGACGGCGACGCGTGGCGCATGGTCGGCAACGCCATGAACGACGTCTCGTACAACCTCACCGACGCCGTGGGGAAGGTGCGCGACCACTGGGACGGTGACGCGGCCCGCGCCCACGAGAAGTACATCGCGCTGGGCTGGAAGGCCGGACTCCTCGCCGAGATGGGCGTGGCCCAGCTGATCGCGAAGGGCTTCGACACCGTCGCGTCCGGCGCGGAGGCCCTCGGCAAGCAGGCCGCCCGCCTGCTGGACTACCTCGTCAACAAGCTGCTGGAAGCCGCCGCCACCGTCTGGATCCCGGTGGCGGGCTGGATCAAGGCCGCCGAGATGGTCTGGAACGCGTACCAGATCTACCGGCGCGTCATGGACATCATCGACACGGTCCAGAAGCTGATCTCCGACGTGAAGGCGCTCTTCGACGCCGTCGGCCGCGTCTTCTCCGCCATCGGCAAGCTGAAGGACGCCGACTCCCTGGCCGAGGCCATGAACGCCACCCAGGAGGTGGCCGAGGCGGGCCGCGACGTCCGCAACGCCGTCAACGACATCCACGACGACTTCTCGTCCATCAAGGAGTCGGCCACCGAGATCGCCGACCGCGGCAACGACATCGGCTCGAAGGTCCGCGAGATCAACACCCCGCCGGGCGGCGCGGAGGACACCAAACCCGCCGCCGTCTCCGCGGTGGCACCCGGCGGCGCCCCGGTGGCCGCCACGCCGACCCTGCCCACCTCCACGGACGCCCCGGCCACCACCCACGCGGCAGCCACCGCAGGTCCCGCCACGTCGGCCCCGCCCTCGATGGGCGGAGGCGGGGGTGGCGCTCCGACCGCCATGCCCGGCACCGGCTCGGGCGGCGCTCCGGCAGGAGGCCCCTCCGGCTCGCCGGGCGGTCCGATCCGCCCGGACATCACGCACACGGCAGGCGCGGCCCCCGCCGCAGCACCACCGTCGTCCCACCAGACCCCCATGGGCGGCGCGATGCCGATGGGCGCTCCCATGGCGCCAGGCGCAGGCGGCGGCGACCAGACCAGGAGCTCCGGCTCCCGCCCAGGCGCCGGCGGCGTCCCGGCGTTCCCCAGCGCCGGCGCCCCGACCGGCACCCCCAAGCCCACCGGCCTGCCGACGCCTCCCGGTAGCGGCTCAGGTCTCCCCACCCCGCCCAGCCAAGGAACGCCGCCCGCCGGCACCCGTCCCGGCTCGGGCCTGCCCACGCCGCCGTCCGGCCCCGGCACCTCGGGCAGCCACCCAGGTTCCGCAGGCACGCACTCGACGCCCGGCTCGCACTCGACGCCCGGCACGCAGCCGACGCCCGGCACGCAGCCGACCCCAGGCACCACGCAGCCGACCCCGGGCTCGCACCCGGCTCCGGGTTCCGCGGGAACGCACTCCGGCGGTTCGGGACTGCCGACCCCGCCGAACTCCGGCACCCACCCGACGCCCGGCGGTGGCAGCGGCCTCCCGACGCCACCCGAACACGCGAGCGCCGGCTCCGGCACGGCAACGGCCCCGGCTCCCACCAACACCGGCGGCGGCCTCCCGTCGCCTCCCGGTCACTCGACCCCGAGTGCGGGTGGCGGCCTGCCCTCGCCTCCTGGGCACCCGGCCCCGAGCGCGGGTGGTGGCCTGCCGTCGCCTCCCGGCCACCCGAGCCCCACCACGGGCCCGGACCACTCGACGCCGTCCGGCACCACGCCGTCCGACTCGTCGCCCCCGCGTCCCCACGACGGCGGCACTCCGGCCGACGGCGGCACGCGTCCCCACGACACCACGCCCAACGGGGCGACGGACACCAAGCCCCACGACGCACCGGACAGCACCAGGCCGCACGACGCCGACCCGAAGCCGCACGACGCTGACACCAAGCCCCACGACAGCGACGCCAAGCCCCACGACACCGACACGCGCGACGACGCCAAGCCGCACGACACGGACGCGAGCGGTGCCGAGGACGTCAGGCCCCACGACCCCCAGCCCGACCGCGACAACATCCCGGCCGGCGCCGACACCGACCCCAAGCCCGGCAACGACGACGCCACCCCCGGCCGCAACGGCGATGGCGACGGCGGCAGCAACCCGCCGCCTCCCACCGGCCCGGACCTCAAGGGCCACTTCGACGCCGCCGCGATGGCCGCGCAGGGCCAGGGCTACCAGCACCAGCTCGACCAGATGCTGCCCAACCAGGCCGACCGCGACCGCTACGTCGAGCTGAGCCAGCGCCTGTCCACCGACCTGAGCGCGGACGAGGCCCAGCACGTGGCCGACGTCCGCAACCAGATCAAGGTCGACACCGGCGACATCGTCACCAAGGCCCTCAACCAGGGCGCCCTCAGCACCTACCTGCCCGACCAGCCGCACGCGCCCGGCAGCCAGAAGGAGACCTGGCAGAACCAGATGGGCGGCTCGATCGCCCGCGGCCAGGACGTGGTCGACGTCAACACGCCGCAGGGCCTGCGGGACGGTCTCGCGCTCGACGACAAGGGCAAGGGCTGGACGCCCATCCCCGAGGGCGCGCCGAACGCGATGCAGCTCCGCTACGAGATCACCGACCAGAACGCGGGCGCGCACAACGTGCCGTTCGGCGGGCCGAAGAAGGACGTCCCCGACTTCGCCCAGTTCGGGCCGCGCCAGGAGGGCGAGTACCAGTCGCCGCAGGAGCAGGCGCACTACGAGGCGTCGCAGAAGCAGATGGCGGCGGCCGGCGGTTCGGCGACGGTCTACGACGGCTACGACCCGTTCACCGGCACCGGGTCCACGATGGGCGGCATGCCGGAGTGGCGCGTGGACGGCGGCACACCGTTGCCCGATCGTGCCGAGATCTGGCAGGTCAACGCGGACGGAACTGAGAAACTGCACGCCGTGTACGACCGCAAGTTCGGCTGGACGAAGCTCTGATGACCCACTACTCCCAGGAGATGGCCGAGTACCGCGGCGAGGTCTACTTCGCGGGCAGCGAGGGCGACGGCGTCTGGATCCGCAAGATCCCGGGCGTCACCTACGCCAACGCCGAGGGCTTCCAGACCTACGGCAACCGTGAGCTCAAGACGGTGGCCGTCACCGACCTCGACGCCTGGTACCGCGACACGATGAAGGCCACCTGGCGCGGGCAGCCGTTCAACGTCGTCAGGACGGACGGCGGCAAGGCCGAGGCCGGGTACGCGGGCGGCGAGTACGTGTGGGCCGCGCAGAACGGGCTCGAAGGCGACCAGTACAACGGCTACACGGCCACGCTCGACGTCGGCGAGCTCGCGGACGTGCAGGTCGACCGCACCGACTTCCTGGCGCGGTGGAAGGAGAAGAACCCGGGATGAGCACCCCTCAGGCCGTGCGCAAGGCGGCCGGCATCGGGCCGGAGACGATCCTGCAGAAGATCGTCCACCCCGCGATCGCGCAGCTCTACCTGGGCAACGTCGTGGTGCCCGGCAAGTTCGAGCCGCACCGGGCCGCCGGGTTCGTGACGCGCGGGCAGGACTTCCCGCAGGGCACCTCCGACCAGTTCGCCGAGGTGTTCGGCGTCGACAAGGTCGCGGACTGGCCGGCGGGCACGCAGTACCTGCTGCGCTTCCTGGCGCACACCACCGAGCTCTTCGACACGAGCTTCGGCGGTCCGACGCTCGACGGCGCGCAGAAGATGGGCACCACCCGCGTCTACCCGCTGCCGTTCACCGGCACGGGGTACACGCCGAGCGCCAACCCCGTCCCCGAGTACGTCATGGAACTCGCCGAACTCCCGGCGGGCACGGAGCTCTGGCGCTTCGAACCGGACGGCACCGGCCGCAGCGTCGGCAAGTACGTCCACCGCCAGACCGGCTGGATCCCGACCGGTGACGTCGGCTTCGGGCCCGGGAGGTACTGGCAGGCACCGGTTCCGCACCGGCCGACCGTCCGTCGTGGACTGATCGGCAGGTACCGGGGCCAGGACTTCGACGTCGACTTCGGCCCGGCGCCCGGCAGCGTTCTCCTGCACCCGCTCGCCGGGCAGCCCGCGCCGCCGGACTTCACCGAGGATGGCGGCGCCCAGTTCCTCGAGGTGCCGGACGCGGTCGTGGAGGACTTCCAGCTGGTCCGCACGCTCTGCACGTACCGGGGCGCGGAGTTCGAGATCGTCGGCGTCTTCGGCGAACAGGCCGTGCTGCACTTCGTCGGCGAGAACTACGAAACCGCCCAGCGGCTCGGTCTGTCCGAAGTAGACTTCCGGCAGTGGCGCACCCTCGCTCAGCGCAACGAGGTGAGTGACATCCGCGGTGACGCCAGGCCGATCCAGCGCGGGCTCTTCGCGAGGGAGAACTGAGATGACCACGCCGAACGACAGCTGGAAGCCCGCGGAGCTGCGGGCGGCCGAGGCGCAGGTCGACGCGCGTTTCAAGGAGGCGCAGGACCTCGCGAACCGCCTCAAGGAGACGCCGCTGCCGCCCGTCCCGCCCGTCGACTTCAAGGCGATCGCCCAGCAGGTCGAACGCGCCGCGCAGGAGCGGGACGCGCCCGAACAGCTCAAAGCGTTGAAGCGCAAGGTGGACGCGGGTGAGTTCACCTGGGAGGACGTCGTCTCCGGCAAGGCGGCGCAGGACCCCGACGTGCAGGCCATGCAGCAGGAGAACGTCAACAAGATGAAGCAGGCGTTCCAGATGCTGCAGGAGGGCATGACCGCCGAGGAGATCATGGAGGCCCAGCGGCCGCGCAGGGGTCCCGACGACGACGGCGACCAGCTCGACCCCGACATCTTCACGGAGGACAAGTGGTGATGACGGCCTGGCGGACACCGGACGTCCTGGCGGCGGAGGACTTCCTGAGCAGTGCTGTCGCCGAGGCGGACCGCGCGATGCGGACCGCCCAGCAGGGGCTCAGGGGCAAGGAACCGTCCACTGAGGACATCCGCAGGGTGATGCAGTTCGCCAAGTCCGGCGATGCCTCACCGGCGATGCGTCAGCTCGCGGACCGGATCGCGCGCGGCGCAGGCTTGAGCTGGCGTCAGGTCCTCACGGGCGAGGCGGGCCACGACCCGCTGGTGCGCCAGGCGCTCGAAGCCGACCGCGCCAGGCTGGACGAGCTGATCAAGGGCGAGACCGCTCCGCCGCCACCTCCGCGCAGGCCCGCGCGAACGGACGACGACGAGCCCGTGCAGTTCACCGAGGACGCCTGGTGACCGGACTCAGTCCAGCACCAGCCCGGCGCTGACCAGCACTGCCCAGGCCAGCATCGCGATCCCGGTGAACTGCAGCACCGGGATCAGGTCACGGCCGCCCCGCCCGGCGGCCACCCGCCGCACGGCGGGCAGCAGCACCGGCGCCGCGAGGAACCCGAGCAACGCGTACGGCACCCGCACGACCATGCCCAGCGCGATCAGGAACGGCACCGCCACCAGCGCCAGGTACAGCCTGCGCGTGTCCTTGTCGCCCAGCACCACGGCCAGGGTCCGCTTGCCCGACACGGCGTCCGTCGGGATGTCGCGCAGGTTGTTCGCCACCAGCACCGCGGCCGAGATCGACCCCATCGCGATGGACCCCCCGATGCCGATGCCGGTGATCTCGCCGGTCTGCACGTACAGCGTGCCCAGCACCGCGGCCGGGCCGAAGAAGAGGAACACCGCGATCTCGCCGAGGCCCGCGTAGCCGTACGGACGCTTGCCGCCCGTGTAGAACCACGCTCCGAGCATGCACACGGCGCCGAACGCGAGCAGCCACCAGAACCCGGACAACACCACCAGTACGACACCGGCCAGCGCCCCCACGCCGAGCGCGATGAACGCCGCCAGCCGCACCTTCGACGCCTCGGCCGCACCGGACCCCGTCAGCCGGAACGGCCCCACCCGGTTGTCGTCCGTGCCGCGGATGCCGTCGGAGTAGTCGTTCGCGTAGTTCACGCCGACCTGGAACGCCACCGACACGATCAGCGCGAGCACCGTGAAGAGCACGTTGAACTCGTCGATGTGGTGCGCCGCAGCGGCTCCCACGACCACCGGGGCGATCGAGTTCGGCAGCGTGCGGGGGCGGGTCCCCTGGATCCACTGGACGACTGAGGCCATGCCCCACATCTTCCGGTACGGCTCCTGAGGACCCGGCCAAGGGGTTCGTTGTGTGAGTCCGTGGGGCAGGGCCAGGGCGGTGTTGTCGGTGTCGGCCGCTACGGTGCCGATGAGATGGTCACGGTGATCCAGGCGTATCGGTTCGCACTCGATCCGACCGCGGGGCAGCAGGCGGCTCTGCGGTCGCATTGTGGTGCGCAGCGGTATGCGTTCGACTGGGGTGTGGCGCGGATCAAGGCGAATCTGGACCAGCGTGCCGCCGAGAAGACCTACGACATCCCCGGCGATCAACTCACCCCGCCGGTGTCGTGGTCGGCCTACAACCTGCGTAAGGACTGGAACCAGACCAAGGACGAGGTCGCGCCGTGGTGGGCCGAGAACTCGAAGGAGGCCTACTCGTCCGGTCTGGCCAACCTCGCGGCCGCGCTGGGCAACTGGGCCGGCTCCACAAGCGGGAAGCGGCGCGGCCCACGGGTTCGGTTCCCCCGGTTCAAGGGCCGCCGGTCCGGGTTGTCGTGCCGGTTCACCACCGGCACGTTCGGCCTCGCCGACGATCGGCGGCACGTGAAGCTGCCCCGTATCGGCGTGGTCCGCACCCACGAGTCGACCCGCAAGCTCGCCCGGCACGTCGAGCGCGGTACCGCGCGCATCCGCTCGGCGACCGTCTCCTTCCGGGCCGGTCGGTGGTTCGTGTCGTTTTCCGTGGAGATCACCCGCGCCGGCCCCGCGCCCACCCGGCCGGAGAGCGTGGTGGGTGTCGACCTGGGCGTGACGTCCCTGGCCGTGCTGTCGACCGGCGAGATCATCCCGAACCCGCGGCACCTGGAGACCGCCCAGCGGGAGTTGCGTCGCCTGCAACGCCGAGCCGCGCGCCGCACAGGCCCGCACCGGCGCACCCGCCGGGAACCCTCCGCCCGGTGGCGAAAGACCCAGGCGCGCATCGCGCGACTGCACGCCGCGATCACGAATGCCCGCCGCGACGGGCTGCACACGCTGTCCACCCGGCTCGTGCGCACTCACGGCACGGTCGTGATCGAAGACCTGAACGTGGCCGGCATGACCCGCAACCGCCGGCTGGCCCGGCACATCGCCGGTGACGGCATGGCCGAGCTGCGCCGCCAGATCGAGTACAAGGCCGGATGGGCGGGCGTGCGCGTGCACGTCGCCGACCGGTGGTATCCCAGCTCCAAGACGTGCTCGGCCTGTGGCGTGGTGAAAGCCAAACTGCGCCTGTCCGAACGCGTGTACCGCTGCGACGCGTGTGGTCTGGTCCTGGACCGTGATCTCAACGCCGCGCGTAACCTCGCCGCGCTCGCGTGCCGCGAGACGTCCTCCCCGAGTTGCGGGGCGACGGTAAACGAGCCCGCTGGAAACCTGCGTAAGACCCGCGCTGCGCGGGCAACGGGTACTGCCACGGGAAGACCCGCACCGATCGGTGCGGGTCAACGCCGACGCCGTAAGGCGACGGCTGTCTGAACACAGCGGACTCACACTCGCTCACAATTCAGGCAACGGTGTATCAGCAGGCAGTGGCGCCTGAGACGCCCGCCACGTACGCCTTCGCGACGTGCTTGCCGGACGCGATGCGGTACCAGACGTTCGACGTGCCCTGCGTGCCGGTCACCGACTGGCCGGTGAGCTGGCAGGTCACCCTGACCTGCGCGTAGTTCGCGGCGATGCCGACCTGCGACGCCGTGGACGTCGCACCGCTGCGGACGTTCACCGTGCCGGCGGCGTCGGCGGTGCGGACCGTCCCGACAGGACCGGAACCGGTCCACAGGTACGTGACGGTCACCCACGCGTTGTTGGTGAGCTTCAGGCCGTCCCAGAACGTGCCGTCGGCGAGGTCGATGCCCGCCGGGTTCGCGACCTCACGCCCGAACTGGTCCTTGCCGCCGTTGTAGTTGTTCTCGTACGCGGCCTGCGCCTCGGGCTTGCCCTGCGGCAGGTCCTTCCACATCTCCCGGGTCGCGGCCGGGTTCCAGTAGTCGTCCTTGGTGTTCCAGGGGCCGACGTCCCACACGGGCGCCCATTCGCAACGGCCGTTCGACGCGCACACCTGCACGCTGTAGTTGCCGGAGTTCTTGCCCGCCAGGCCACGCCGCGACGGCAGTGCCACGAAGTGGTCGCGTGAACGGATCACGTGCCCGTTCGCCGTGGTGCCACCGACGAGCCCCTCCCGCGTTGCGTACACCCGGTACGAACGTCCAGCCGCGGCAGCGGAAACGTCGTCCGCGGCCACGGTCGCGGGCGCCTGCGTCGCGGTCAGCTTCACGCGCGATGCCTTGCCAATGCTCAGAACCACGCGGGTCTCGATGGTGGACGTGGTCACCGGCAACGTCGCCGGCGCCTCCAGCCACTCGGTCCACTGACCGTCCGCGCGCAGGCCGCGCACGTCCACGACACCATCGCCGGTCACCGCCGCCGTGACCGCGTTGGCGGGCTGGGCGAGTCTGTGCGAGCCGAGCTCGATCAGACCCGTGCGCGGGGAACCGCCCCACGTGACGGCACGGCCGCCGACGTCGGCGGTCCACTCGTTCGAGGCAGGGGCCGCCTGGGCGGGAGACGCCAGTCCGGCCACCAGAGCGGCGCCCGCGACCAGCGGTAACAGGTAGCGCATGAAGAAACCCCCATCGCTAACGCGCGCGGTCAGAGTTTCCGCGCGCTTCGCGGCGAGGGTTGTCCTCAGCGGTAAAGGTTCACCTAAAGAGGTCGGAGACAGCGGTTCGGTCGACCTTGCCGGGCCCGCGCAACGGCAGCTCGTGCACGAACCGCACCAGCTTCGGCGCCGCCGCCCGTCCCACGGCCTCGACGACCGCGGCCCTCAGCTCGTCGACCGAAGGCTCCACCCCGCGTGCGACGACAACCGCGGCGACGACCTGGCCCCACTCGTCGTCCGGCACACCGACCACACACGCCTCCAGCACGCCCTCGACGGTCGCCAGAGCCCGTTCCACCAGCACCGGAGGGACTTTCTCGCCGCCCGTGACGATCACGTCGTCAGCGCGTCCCAGCACTTCTAGCCGCCCGTCGCGCAGCCGCCCCAGGTCCCCTGTGCGGAACCACTCGCCGAACGGCTCCGCGCTGCCGCGGTACCCCAGCGCCAGCACCGGCCCGCTGATCTCGATCACGTCGTCGGTGCGCAACGAGACGTCCCGCAGCGGTTCGCCGTCGTACACGCACCCGCCGGACGTCTCGCTCATGCCGTACGTCGTGACGACCTGCACGCCCAGAGCGCGCGCCTGCTGCAACAGCGTCGGCGGGGTGGCGGCACCGCCGATCAACACGCCGTCGAACTGCCGCAGCGCCTCCAGACCGGGCCCCTCGCCCACGACGAGCCGGGAGAGCTGGGTCGGCACGAGCGCCGTGTAGTGGCGTCCCGGCTGGGCCAGCACCGGCTTCGCGGCCTGCGCGAAACCCATGGCGCGGAATCCGGCCGACAGGTCGAGCACACCCGGCGTGGTGCCGGCGACGATCGACCGCACCAGCACCTGCACCCCGGCGATGTGGCCGGTCGGCAACGCCAGCAGCCACGTGCCGGGGCCGCCCAGCCGCTCGTGCGTGGCCTCCGCGGACGTCGTCAGCGCGTCCGCGCCGAGCAGCACGGTCTTCGGCTCGCCCGTCGAACCGGAGGTCGGCACGCCGAGCACGGCCCGCTTCTCCCAGCCGTCGAGCGGGCCGTCGACCAGGGGTTCGCCGCCGGCCAGCGCCGCGCGCAGTTCGTCGAGCACGGGCACCTGCTCAGAAGTAGTACGGGTAGTTCGACCAGTCAGGGGCGCGCTTCTCCAGGAACGAGTCACGGCCCTCGACCGCCTCGTCGGTCATGTACGCGAGCCGCGTCGTCTCGCCGGCGAAGATCTGCTGCCCGACCAGGCCGTCGTCGATCAGGTTGAACGCGTACTTCAGCATCCGCTGGGCGGTCGGCGACTTGCCGTTGATCTCACGGGCCCACTCCAGCGCCGTCGTCTCGAGCTCGGCGTGCGGCACGACCTCGTTGACCGCGCCCATCTTGTACATGTCCTCGGCGGAGTACGTGCGGCCGAGGAAGAAGATCTCGCGGGCGAACTTCTGCCCGACCTGCCGGGCGAGGTAGGCCGACCCGTAGCCGCCGTCGAACGAGCCGACGTCCGCGTCGGTCTGCTTGAACTTGGCGTGCTCGGCGCTCGCGATCGTGAGGTCGCACACGACGTGCAGGCTGTGACCGCCACCCGCGGCCCACCCCGGTACGACCGCGATGACGACCTTCGGCATGAACCTGATCAGCCGCTGGCACTCCAGGATGTGCAACCGCCCCGCGCGCGCCGGGTCGACGCTCTCGGCCGTCTCACCGGAGGCGTACTGGTAGCCGCTGCGACCGCGGATCCGCTGGTCACCGCCACTGCAGAAGGCCCAGCCGCCGTCCTTGGGGCTGGGGCCGTTGCCGGTCAGCAGCACGCACCCGACGTCGGACGACATCCGCGCGTGGTCCAGCGCCCGGTACAGCTCGTCCACCGTGTGCGGCCGGAACGCGTTGCGCACCTCGGGCCGGTTGAACGCGATGCGGACGGTGCCCTGGTCGAGCGCGCGGTGGTACGTGATGTCGGTGAAGTCGAAGCCCTCGATCGGCTTCCACAACGACGGGTCGAAGAGCTCCTGATCTGCCACGCACCAGACTCTAAGCTTCCGCTCCTGAGACCAGCGGGCGACCTCTCAGCGCGCTCCGGTGACAATTGGGGGATGAACCCGTCCACGACGCAGGCGAGGGTGATCGTCGACGAGCTGGTGCGCAACGGCGTGCGTCACGTCGTCCTGTGCCCCGGTTCGCGCAACGCCCCGCTGTCGTTCGCGCTGCACCAGGCCGAGCAAAAAGGCCTGCTCACGGTGCACGTGCGCATCGACGAGCGCAGCGGCGGATTCCTCGCTCTGGGCCTCGCGAAGACCGGTGAGCCGGCCGTGGTGACGTGCACGAGCGGCACCGCCGTCGCGAACCTGCACCCGGCCGTCATCGAGGCGCAGCTGACGAACGTGCCGCTGATCGCGCTGACCGCGGACCGCCCGGTCGACCTCTACCGCACCGGCTCCAGTCAGACGATCAACCAGCACGACGTCCTCGGCATCCCGACGCTGCACATGCCCGAGGGCGCCGGCGAGGCCGTGACGAGGTCGTTGATCTGCCGTGCCGTCGCCACGGACGGTCCGTCGCACGTCAACGTGCCCTTCCGGCCGCCTCTGACGCCGTCCGACGACCAGTGGCCCTCCTCGGACCGCGGCGCGTGGACGGAGACGGACCGCACGTTCACCGTCGAGACGCGGCCCTCCACGCTGCCCGCGCGCACGCTGGTGCTGCTCGGTGACGACCGCCCGGAACGGCTGCTGGAGGCCTCGCGGCTCGGCTGGCCGGTGATCGCCGAGCCGACCGCGCCCGGTGGCCTGCGGCACGGGTCGTTGCTGCTCAACGCGGGCCTGCCGGAGCACCTGCGGCCCGACGCGGTGCTCGTCGTCGGCCGCGTCACCCTGTCGAGGGGTCAGCAGACCCTGCTTGGAGCCGCTCCAATCGTGCACGCCGTGGGCGACCAGGCCCAGTGGCCGGACGTGCCGTTCACCGCCACGCGGGCCTCCACCTGGCTGCCGGAGCCCGCCGCGCTCGACGGCGAGTGGCTGCAGGCGTGGCAGAGCGCGGTGAAGAGCGTCAGCGTGGCCGTCGACGACCTGCTGGACGCCGCGCCGTGGCCGACCGGCCTGCACGTCGCGCGCGACCTGGTGCAGGCGATGCCGTCCGGTTCGCTGCTGTTCGTGGGCTCGTCGAACCCGATCCGGGACGTCGACTTCGCGTCCGAACGCCGCTCGGACGTCGTCGTGCACGCCAACCGCGGCGCCGCCGGCATCGATGGGAGCGTGTCCACGGCCATCGGGCTCGCCTGGCAGCACGAGGGCCCCGCGTACGCGCTGATGGGCGACCTGACGTTCCTGCACGACAGCAACGGCCTGCTCGCCGACCGCCTGCCGGACCTCACGATCGTCGTTCTCAATGACGACGGGGGCGGGATTTTCTCTTTGCTGGAACAAGGCGCCCCGGAGTACGGCGGAAGTTTCGAGAGGATTTTCGGCACTCCGCACGGGACTGATCTGACCGCTTTGTGCGCGGGCTACCGAATTCCGCACTCCACAGTGGACGACCAGGAGGAGTTCCGTAGCGCGATTGCGTCACCGAAGGGCCTCCAAGTGGTCGAAGTGCAGGCAAAACGTGACGAACTGCGCGCGTTGCACCAGCGTCTGAAGGCGACTGTGTCAAACGTTTTCAGCAGATAGGAAACATACGTAAGTCGGTGGCTCGTTCTTGATCGTCTGGATAGCGTCCGCCGCATGTCGATCAGAACCAAGGCGACGGCCGCGGTGGCGTCCGCGGCCGCGATGACGCTCTTCGCGGGGACGGCGCTGGCGGCGTCTCCAGGCGCTCCCGGCGTCGGCGACCCGTACTTCCCGACCTACGGGAACGGCGGGTACGACGTCTCCCACTACGACATCAGGCTCAACTACAACCCGAACGGCGACCAGCTCTCGGGCACCACGACCATCCTGGCCAAGGCCACGCAGGACCTCACGCAGTTCAACCTGGACTTCCTGCTCAAGGTGAAGTCGGTCCGGGTCAACAACGTGCCTTCCTCGTTCGTCTCCGACAACGGCGAGCTCACGCTCACCCCGCGCGGCGGCGTCCGCAAGGGCCAGGACCTGACGATCGTCGTCACCTACGCAGACTCGCCCTCCACCGTGAAGGACCGCAACGGCTTCACGGCGTGGACGAAGACCCCCGACGGCGCCCTGGCCATCGGCGAGCCGGAGATCTCGGCGTGGTGGTACCCGTCCAACGACCACCCGACCGACAAGGCCACCTTCGACGTCAACGTCGCCGTCCCGAACGGCGTCGAGGCGATCTCGAACGGCACGTTCGTCGGCCAGACCCGCCAGATCAACGGCTACACCCGCTGGAACTGGCGCAGCACCAAGCCGCAGGCGACCTACCTGACGTTCCTGACGATCGGCCAGTTCGAGATCCGCCAGTCGACCACCCCGTCGGGCCAGCCGTCGTTCAACGCGTACTCCGAGCGCCTCGGCGAACACGCCGACGCGGCCAAGGCGAGCGTCGAGCGCACGCCCGAGGTCACCGAGTTCCTGGCGGACAACTTCGGCCCGTACCCGTTCGAAGCGCAGGGCGGCGTCGTGACGCCGGACCTCGGCTACGCGCTGGAGAACCAGACCCGCTCGAACTACGACGACGCGTTCTTCCGGCGCGGCGCCAACACCTACGTCGTGGCGCACGAGATCGCCCACCAGTGGTTCGGCGACTCCGTGTCGGTCCACCACTGGCGGGACATCTGGCTGAACGAGGGCTTCGCCTCCTACGCCGAGTTCCTGTGGTCCGAGCACGTCGGTGAGGGCACGGCACAGGAGAACGCCGACTTCGTCTACGACTCCTACCCGGCCGACGACCCGTTCTGGCAGGTCCTGCCCGGCGACCCCGGCGCGTCGAACGTGTTCGACGGCGCCGTCTACGACCGCGGCGCGCTGGCCGTGCACGCCCTGCGCGTGGCAGTCGGCGACGAGAAGTTCTTCGAGATCCTGAAGACCTGGGCCGCCGAGAAGAAGTACTCGGACGCCACCATCGAGGAGTTCGCCGCGCTGGCGGAGCGGGTCTCCGGTCAGCAGCTCGACCAGGTCTTCCAGACGTGGCTGTTCACCAAGGGCAAGCCGGCACAGGCCCCCGGCCGTTCGGCCGACGTGGCGTCGAAGTCGCTGTCGGTCGCGGCGGAACCGAAGTCGCGCGCCAAGATCAAGCTGACGCACGAACTGCTGGACGCCCACAAGTAACTCGCTTTTCAACGAGCCGTGCAAGCCACCTTCGTGGCCTGCACGGCTCGTGACGTTCCACCCTGGATCGGGTGCTGTTCGTTAGTTCAAATGGGTGTAAGTAGTCGTACTGATCCGCTCCCCGGCCAACTTGCTTTACGGTCAAACGATAGATCGCAGTGCACGTGGGGGAGCGAACCTGTGACCGGTGAGAGCAGCGCACAGGAAAGCGCCCAGGCCTATGCCTTGGAGCGCTACTACGCGCAGTCCGGTGGCCCCTTGATGGGCATGATGACCGGTGGCGTCAGTACGATCATGGCCGCGGCCAAGTCGGTGCAAGCCGCCTCCGAGGCAGGTGCGCTCCAGCACGATCCGGAGGCCGTCGACAGCGCGATCAAGAAGCTGACCGACTTCGAGGCCGTGCTGGAGAAGATCCGTCGGCGGTCGAGGATTCTTGGCAGCAAGACCCCCTTGGGTGGCGGCTGCGCCGACGAAGTTGGAAATTTCAACAAAGCGATCGGTGAGATGGCCAGCCAAAAGGTGGTTCCGGACCTGATCGAGGCGATCCGTGAACTCAAGGCCCAGTTGGACAAGAGCCGCAAGTCCTACCGGAACGTGGAAGAGGGCACGTCCGGCACGTTCAAGCAACTCTGACAGGAAGTCATGAACCGCACACGAATCGCCGTCGCAGGGCTGGTCTTGTTCACCGCGGCGTGCAGCAGCAGTGTCACCGGCGGCGATGCCAAGCCCGGTACTACCTCGCAGACGCAGACCAGTGCGCCATCGAGTTCGTCGAGCAATGGAGCACTCGCCGGCTTGAAGCCCTGTGAACTGGTCACTGGTAGTGAAGCGAGCGGTCTCGGGCTCGGCTCGCCAGAACCACGCAGGGCGGCTGGTGCGGACACGTGCGAGTGGGAGAGCAACGAGTCCGGTGGACTTACCGTCGCCCTGAACGCCACCATCGGCGCAGAGAGTCTCGATTATGCGAGCAGCGACAAGAGTCCTTTGAAGGTCGGAAAGTACGACGGTTTCACCGCCAAGCCGAAAGTGGACAGCGGACTCTGTGACGTAGTGATCTCGGTGAGCGAGTCGTCCAGCGTGCAGGTGGTCGCCAGCGCGGACGTTGCAAACCGCAATCCAGCGAAAGCCTGCGAGCTCGCCCAAAAGTCGGCTGACTTCGTCGTCGCAAAGCTGCCCTGATCCAACCTCCTGGGAGATGACCGATGGCGTACGAGAGACCGCAGGCTCCGCAGCCGACCGCCAACTATCCGGCACACAGTCATTCCGCCATGCACAAGCAGGCGATGGACGGCAACGAACCGAGTCTGGCGGGTGAGATCGCGGCCGAGTGGAAGTCAATCTCGAACGAGCTGGTCAACGTCGCCGTCGGGCTCAACACCGTCGTCAACGGGTTGCGTGCGGGATGGACCGGCACTGCGGGCGCGGCGGCATCCCAGGCGCTGACGAAGGTCGGGAACTTCACCGACCAGCTGTCCACGTCGTTCTCGGCCACGAGTGGGGTCATCAACCGGCAGGTCGAAGCGGCGGAGTCGACGAAGAACAAGTTCCCGACCGAGGTTCCGTACAACCCGGGTCAGATGCTGAAGGACGCGGCGACCAGCCTCAACCCGTTCAAGATGGCGGCTGCACCGTTCGAGGTGCTGGCACAGCGGGAGAAGTCGCAGGCCGCGAAGCAGGAGGCCGAGCGAGTCATGCAGGAGCGGGACGACTCGCTCGCCGCCGCGGCCGCGGGGATGCCCACGTTCGAGGAAGCCCCGCAGTTGCCCAATGGCGACCAGGGCGTCACGACGACGAGCAGCACGACCTACGCGCACACCACGAACTCCGTGAATCCGCCTGCCCAGTTCGGAAACCCCGGTATCGGCACCCCGGCTGTCGGCACGCCAGGTACCGGTACTCCCGGCACCGCCAACCTGGGCAGCCCCGGCCTGAACAACGGCACCACCAACCCCTCGTGGGCCGCTCCGCTGGCCACCCAGCCCAACCCGCAGGGGAACAACCAGCTTCTCAACGGTGGCAATCCGAACGACCGCAAGCCGTTCACGCCCGGTCCCGGCCTGATCCCACCCGGCCTCAGGCCGAACGACCCGCGCGCCGCCGGTCGTGGCGGCGGCGGGTCCGGCGGAGCGGGCCGTGGTGCACCAGGCGCAGGCGGTCGCGGCGCAGGCGGATTCGGTGCCGGAAGTGCTGGAGGCGCCGGGTCGGCGGCAGGACGCGGCAGCTTCGGCCCCTCGAATCCCGGTGGTGCCGCTGGAGTCGCCCACGGTCCGGAAGGAACCGCACGTGGTGGCGCAAGCGGTACAGGCCGGGCCGGTACCGCAGGTGCAGCCGGAGCAGGTGGCGCGGGTGCCGGTGCAGGCAACGGCGAAGAGGACAAGGAACACAAGTCGAACTACCTCGTGCCCACGGACGAGTACTTCGACGACGACCGGATGGTCGCGCCGCCGGTGATCGGTGGCTGACAGGGAAGTCGGTGGCCAACAACGTCGACGGCGGGCACGATCAACGAGTGCAAACTCGTGTCGCGCTCGTCACCGGTGCCGGTTCCGGAATCGGCGCAGGAACAGCCAAAGCCTTGGCCGCTCAAGGCCATCACGTAGCCGTGGTCGACGTCAACGACCGCGCACACGCCGTCGTCGGCCAGATCGAGGAATCCGGCGGAACAGCCCTGGCGGTGCTGGCCGACATCAGCGACCCGGACGCCGTCACCCAGGCCGTGGACGAGGTGACGGCGAAGCTGGGCCCGGTCGAGATCCTGGTCAACAACGCCGGCTTCGCCAGGGACAACATGGTCCTCGACATGCCGCTGGCCGACTGGGACGCCGTGATGAACACCCACCTCCGCGGCAGCTTCCTGATGCTCAAGGCCACCGCGCCGGCCATGCGCGACGCAGGCTGGGGCCGAGTCGTCAACATCTCCAGCATCTCCGCGCTGGTGGACGACGACCGCGCCAACTACGTCGCCGCCAAGGCGGGCCTGGAGGGCTTCACCCGAGCCACCGCCCTCGACCTGGCCCCGTTCGGCATCACCGTGAACGCGATCGGCCCCGGCGTGGTGGTGACCGAGATGACCAAGGTGTCCGCCGCCCGTGCGGGCCGCACGCTCGACGAACACATCGAGGTGCAGCGGAAGTCGATCCCGCGAGGCCGCGTCGGCACGCCACACGACATCGCACGCGCGGTGCTGTTCTTCGCGGCGGAGGACGCCGACTACGTGACGGGCCAGGTCATCTACGTCAGCGGAGGGCCGCACGGCTGATCCGTTTTCACCCGAACGAAGCCGTATCGTGGAACGACTCCAAGTCATAACTTCGGTGGATGGCCCAAAGCACCCCATCCACCGCGTACAGCCGGGATCTAGGCGATGAGCTGCGGCGACTGCGCGAGACCTGCACCGATCTCAAGGGGCACGAGGTGGCCGCCCGCCTCGGCTGGGACCCCAGCAAGGTCTCGACCATCGAGCACGGCAAGGCCCGGCCCAGCGAGATCGACCTGGTCCAGTTCCTGACGA
Source organism: Lentzea californiensis (assembly GCF_024648825.1). Lineage (GTDB taxonomy): Bacteria > Actinomycetota > Actinomycetes > Mycobacteriales > Pseudonocardiaceae > Lentzea > Lentzea californiensis. The sequence continues at coordinate 454,010 of NZ_JANBBE010000001.1, read as the reverse complement.
TGTGCGGCAAGGACATCGACTACTTCGAGGACTTCAAACGCCGCTACCGCAACGCCTTCGACGAGTACATCGTGCAGTTGCCAGGCAACCTGCGCACGGTCGCGATGGCAGAGTCCACAGCCGCGAAGATCTTCAGCTACAACACGCTCACGGTGCCCGGCCTCGTGCAGACATCGAGGTATGCCGAGTGCCTTTGCCGCGCGACCGGGATGATCCTCGAAGAGCAGATTGCGTCGTTGGTCCAGGCCCGGATGGACCGCCAGGCAATTTTGAAGAAACACGATCGGCCGACTTGCTTGTTCTACATCCATGAGCTGGCGCTGCAACAGCGATTCGGCGACGACCAAGTCATGGCGGATCAGTACCTCCAGCTGATGTTCAACGCGCACATCGTCCGGATCGTGTCTGCCGACGTGCTCGTCAACTCGGCCGGAATCCTGCTTTGGGAGTACGACAAGGCGATGCCGATCGCCTACACCGAGACCGACCTGACCCAGGTGTTCGTGCAGGATCGAGGCGCTATAGCGCGGACCAGACTGATCTTCGATCGTTTGGCCGAGGTTGCCTTGGATGAGGAACAATCGCGGAGGAAGCTGGCGGAGTACGTCAACCTGCCGCGAGAGGATCTCGATGCCCCAGGACCGCGCTTGGCGTAAGAGCAGCTACAGCAACGGCACGCCGGAAGGTGAGTGTGTCGAGGTCTCACTCGCCCAGGATGCACGAGTTCGTGACTCGAAGAACGAGGCCGGTGAGGTGCTGACCTTCAGCACCTCCGCCTGGCGTGCGTTTCTCGACAAGGTCCAGTGAAAGAGGAAGCGCCGGCCTGGGCGTACGAGCGGGCAGAGGTGCGCCCGCACGATCCCCGATGGGCTGTCCGCGCACAGACCGAGGCAGCCGGGCTGACCGAGTTGCTCGCGCCCTGGCTGGTCGACGGCATCGAACACGTCGGATCGACCGCCGTCCCAGGCCTGGCCGCCAAACCGGTCATCGACCTGATGGCCTCGATGACCGGCCTCGACACCGAAGCGACCGAACTCCTCGTCGCCCACGGCTGGGCCTACGTGCCCCCAGAACTCGACAACCGCCCGTGGCGCCGCTTCTTCGTCAAACCAGACCAGGCAGGTCAACGACGAGAAGCCCACCTGCACCTGATCCAGGCAGGCCACGAACGGTGGACCGACCAGATCCGCTTTCGCGACGCCCTGAGAAAAAACCCCGAACTAGCGCACGAGTACGAAGCCCTGAAACGCCAACTAGCCGACCAAACCGGTCACGACCGTGAGGCGTACACGGAGGGCAAGGCGGAGTTCGTGGCTAAAGCCCTTCAAGGGCCTCACGCATAGGCCGCATCTTGGCGTGCGCTTCCTGCACCTCGATGTCGGGATCCGAGTCGGCGACCAGCCCGCAGCCGGCGAACAGCCGAGCCGTAGACCCGGAGAGCTGCGCACACCGCAGTGCGATCCCGAGCTCACCGTCGCCGTTCCCGTCGATCCACCCGACGGGCCCGGCGTACCGCCCGCGGTCCATCCCCTCCAGCTGGGAGATCAGCCAGGTCGCGTCCAGCCGTGGCGTACCGCCGACGGCGGCGGTCGGGTGCACGGCCTCGCCGAGGTGCAGCAACGAGGTGGAGGACTCGAGGGTTCCGATCACATCGGAAGACAGGTGCGAGACGTTGGGCAGCCGCAGCACGGAAGGCCCCTCGACCGACATGGTCGCGCAGAACGGCCGAAGAGTGTCCGCGAGAGAGCGGACCGCGTAGTCGTGCTCTTCGAGGTTCTTCTCCGACGACATCAGTGCCGCGGCCAGTTCCTCGTCCGAGATGCCGTCGTGCGGCCAGGTCGTGCCGGCCAGCACCCGCGAGTCCACGACGGAGCCGGTCCTGCGCAGCAGCAGTTCGGGGGTCGCGCCTACCAGGCCGTCGACGGCGTAGGCCCAGCACTCCGGGTAGCGCCGCGCGAGGCCCTGCAGCACGAACCGCTGGTCCAGCGGCTTGTCCGTCAGCGCCACGAGGTCGTGTGCCAGCACCACCTTGTCCAGGTCGCCCGCGCGCATCCGCACGACGGCCTCGCGCACGGCTTCGCGGTACTGCGTGACCGGCAGCTGTCCGTTCGCGTAACGCACTGAGGATGGGCGCGAGAGAGGTTCGACGTATGGCGCCGGGTCTGAGGCGCCGATCGTGGTGACCCATTGCTCGCCGTTGCGCCGGCCGACGACGACCTCGGGCACGATCAGCACCGAGTTGCCCGGTGCGTCGGCGAAGGCCATCGAGACGAACGCCACGGGGCCGCTGCCCGGCACGCCCAGTTCGTCGTCCACGTCGAGGTGTGCGCAGAACTCCTGCCACCACTTGTCGGCCTGCTCGAACCGGTCCGGGCCGCTGACCTCCAGACGAGCTGCCTCACCCCAGCCGACCAGGCCGGACCCATCGCGTACCCAGGCCAGGGCGTGCTCCGGGGTCGGCAGCAGTCCGAGCAGGTCACCGGCGGTGTCCCGCTTCGACCGGACGCGGATTCGCTGCCGTTCTCGCGATGTCGGTGCTGAGGTCACGCTTCGACTGTATGGACATCAACCTGAAAGCGCGGCATCCGCCCGGCTCTAGACTTCTCAGTTGTGGTGGAGGACGCAGTGACCAAGACGCCCCGCGGTGTACGCGTCCGCCGTGCGGTCTGCAAAGCATTGTTCGTCGTCGGTGGGGTGATCACGCTCGTGTGCGTGCTTCTGCCCATTGCCTGCTGGCGTGACGACGTGGCCATCGAGCGGTCGATGGGGCAGGCGGTCGCGCAGGTCGACTCCGTGTCCTTCAACCGGACCGTTGTGCGCTACGCCACACCGGACGGGCGCGTGATCATCCCGTCGCAGGGCGTGCTGTACCCGGCGGGGCTCAACGTCGGGGACAACGTGCGGGTCGAGTACGACCAGACGAACCCCGAACTCACGCGCGTCGCCGGCCGGACGGCGGTGCTCAGCCTGCTTCCCGTCGGAACCTTCCTCGTGTCCGTCTGGATCGTCATCGCAGCGGTTGTGACAGTTCTACGCAGATTCGGCACTCGGGTGTAACATCGAGGCATGGCGGATGACCTGGAGCTGCGCTTCGAGCGCACTGTGCAGTCCGAATCGCGCATCGAGCCGCGCGACTGGATGCCCGACGGCTACCGCAAGACCCTGATCAGGCAGATCGCCCAGCACGCGCACTCCGAGATCATCGGGATGCAGCCGGAGGGCAACTGGATCAGCCGCGCGCCCTCGCTGCGGCGCAAGGCGATCCTGCTGGCCAAGGTGCAGGACGAAGCTGGACACGGCCTTTACCTGTACTCGGCGACCGAGACGCTCGGCGCCGACCGCGAGGACCTGACGACCAAGCTCATCGAGGGCCGCCAGAAGTACTCCTCGATCTTCAACTACCCGACGCTCACGTTCGCCGACGTCGGCGTGATCGGCTGGCTGGTCGACGGCGCCGCGATCTGCAACCAGGTGCCGCTGTGCCGCACGTCCTACGGGCCGTACGCGCGCGCCATGATCCGCATCTGCAAGGAAGAGTCGTTCCACCAGCGCCAGGGCTACGAGCTCCTGATGACGATGATGCGCGGCACCCAGCAGCAGCGCGACATGGTCCAGGACTCGGTGAACCGCTGGTGGTGGCCGGCGCTGATGATGTTCGGCCCGCCGGACGCCGAGTCCACGAACACCGAGCAGTCCATGGCGTGGCGGATCAAGCGCGACACCAACGACGAGCTGCGGCAGAAGTTCGTGAACATGAGCATGCCGCAGGCCGAGGCGCTCGGCGTGACGTTCCCGGACCCCGAGCTCGAGTGGAACGCCGACCGCGGCGAGTACGACTTCGGTCAGCCCGACTGGGACGAGTTCTGGCAGGTCGTCAAGGGTGGCGGCGTCTGCAACGAGCAGCGCATCGCCCACCGCCGCAAGGCGCACGAGGACGGTGCGTGGGTCCGTGAAGCCGCGGCCGCGCACGCCGCGAAGCACGCACGTAAGGAAGGTGCCGCGTGAGCACGTCTTGGCCGCTGTGGGAAGTGTTCGTGCGCGGCAAGCGCGGGCTGAACCACGTGCACGTCGGTTCGCTGCACGCGCCGGACGCCGAGATGGCGCTGCGCAACGCCCGTGACGTCTACACGCGTCGCAACGAGGGCGTGTCGATCTGGGTGGTGCCCGCGACGGAGATCACCGCCTCCTCGCCGGACGAGAAGGACCCGTTCTTCGCGCCCGCGGGGGACAAGGTCTACCGGCACCCGACGTTCTACGCGATCCCCGAGGACGTGCCGCACCTATGAGCTTCGACAATGCCTACGAGTCCTTGCTGGGCGGCGAGGACGCGCACTGGGCGTTCGGGACGGGCTTCTCGGAGGCCCTCTCCGGCGTCAACCGCGAGTTCCCCGCGGGCGTCGACCGCGAGGCCCTCGCCGCGTACTGCCTGATGCTCGGCGACGACGCGTTGATCTTCTCGCAGCGCCTCTCGGAGTGGTGCTCGCGCGCTCCGGAGCTGGAAGAGGACATCGCACTCGCCAACATCGCGCTGGACCTGCTCGGCCAGGCCCGCATGCTGCTGACGCGCGCCGGTGAGGTGCTCGGCCGTGACGAGGACGCCCTGGCGTACCTGCGCGACGAACGCGAGTTCCGCAACGTCCACCTGGCCGAGATCGACTGCGGTCCCGGCCCCGGTGGCGACTTCGCGGCGACGATCGCGCGCCTGCTGGTGTTCTCGTCGTGGCGTCTCGCGCTGTTCTCGCGCCTGCGCGGCTCGGCCGACCCGGTCCTCGCCGCGATCGCCGAGAAGGGCCTCAAAGAGCTCGCCTACCACCGCGACCACGCAGCCCAGTGGACCGTTCGCCTCGGTGACGGCACCGACGAGTCGCACCGCCGCATGCAGGCTGGACTTGAGCGCGTGTGGCCGTTCGTGGACGAGCTGTTCGCGACGCACGCGGTCGAGGTCGCGCTGGCCGGTGTCGCGGTCGATCCCGCGTCGCTGCGGTCCGAAGTGGACGGTGTGCTGGAGGCGGTGCTGAGTGCCGCCGGTCTCACGCGTCCCACCGACACCCGTGCCGCCCGTGTGGCGGGCATGGCGGGCCGCGACGGCGTGCACACCGAGGCCATGGGCTACCTGCTCGCCGAGATGCAGCACCTGCACCGCTCGCTGCCGGGAGCGGTCTGGTGACGACGGCACTGGAGGTCGCGTCGGCCGTGCGGGACCCGGAGCTCCCGGTCCTCACGCTCGCCGACCTCGGCGTGCTGCGCGACGTCCGCGAAGAGGACGGTCGCGTCGTCGTCACCATCACCCCGACCTACTCCGGCTGCCCCGCGATCGACGAGATGGGTGCTGACCTGCGCCGATCGTTGGTCGGCGCAGGCTACTCGGACGTCGAGGTGCGCCTGTCGCTGTCCCCGGCCTGGACCACGGACTGGATCAGCGACGAAGGCCGTTCGAAGCTGGCCGCCGCCGGCATCGCGCCGCCGTCCCGCATCGGTCCGGCGGTCGCGGGTCCGGTGCCGCTGAACCTCGTGCCGCCGTCACGCCAGGTCGCGTGCCCGCAGTGCGGTTCGCTCAACACCTCGGAGATTTCTCGGTTCGGCTCGACCGCGTGCAAGGCCCTGCGCCGCTGTCACGCCTGCGCCGAACCGTTCGAGCACGTCAAGGAGATCTGAGTTGTCGTCGCCCAAAATTGGAAAGCGAGGGGCCGCCTTCCACAAGCTGACCGTCGCCCGCGTCGACCGCCTCTGCGACGACGCCGTGGCCGTCACCTTCGACGTGCCCGGTGACCTCTCGGACGAGTTCGCCTTCGCGGCCGGCCAGTACCTGACCCTGCGCCAAGGCGACGAACGCCGTTCGTACTCGATCTGCGCGCCGGCGGGTTCAGCTCCGCGAATCGGCGTGCGCCGCGTCGACGGCGGTCAGTTCTCCACCTGGCTCGTGGACCGCGTGGCCCCCGGTGACGTGCTCGAAGTCCTGCCGCCGCTGGGCAAGTTCACGCCGTCCGGCACGGGCACGCACCACGGCCTGGTCGTCGCGGGCTCCGGCATCACCCCGGCGCTGTCGATCGCCGCCACGGTCCTGGCCACCGGTGCCCGCGTGACGCTGATGTACGGCAACCGCAGCACCAACACGGTGATGTTCGCCGATGAACTGGCCGACCTGAAGGACCGCTACCCGGCCACGTTCCAGCTGATCCACGTCCTGTCCCGCGAACCGCGCGACGTCGAGCTGTTCACCGGCCGCCTGACCGCAGCGAAGCTGACGGCCCTGTTCGGCAGCGTTGTGCCGTTCGACGCCATCGACGAGTGGTGGCTGTGCGGCCCCTACGAGATGGTGCAGGACGCCACGGCCGTGCTGCGGGATCGCGGCGTGCCCACCGACCGCGTGCACCACGAACTCTTCTACGTGGACGAGCCGCCGCCCCCTCCGCGCCGTGCGGAGGCCGTCATCGACGCCGCCGCCTCGGTCACGGTCGTGCTGGACGGCAAGTCGACCACGCTGCCGTTGCCCGCCGGCGAACCGATCCTGGACGCCGCCCAGCGCGTCCGCGCCGACCTGCCGTTCGCCTGCAAGGGCGGGGTGTGCGGCACGTGCCGGGCTCTGGTGACCGAGGGCAGTGTCGAGATGCGGCGCAACTACGCGCTCGACGAGTCCGAGGTGGCGGCCGGGTTCGTGCTGACCTGTCAGGCGCTGCCGACCAGCGAGTGCGTGACGGTGGACTTCGACGCCTGATCGGGGCACGAGGTTCCGGACCTGACAGAACAGCTTCGTCACCTCAGGAAATGCCCGCACCACCTGTCCGGGCATGGCACCATCGAGGACATGGGAGTCGTCGTCCGCTCAGCGCTCTGGGGTGCCACCATCGGCACCCTGCTGATGGGCGCCCTCATCATGGTCATCGAGTTGACGTCGCAGGATGACAAACCCTCCTCGGCGTTCATCACGTTCCTCGCGCTCCTCATGGTCTCTTTCATGATGGGCGCGATTCCCGGCGCGGTCGTCGGTACCGTCGTCGGCCTCGTCCGGCGCTCCGTGCAGCGTCCACAGCAGATGCCGCGGCCGATGCACCCGCCGATGCCGCAGCAGCCCTACGACATGTGGTCCGACCTGGTCGAACGGTGCGCCGCGTCCACGCGCAGGGTCGCGGCGGCGATCCAGACCGTGCCGAACTCACCGGCCAAGGACTGGCTGTGGAAGATCAGCGGGCAGCTGACCAAGGAGCTCGACGACGTGCGCGGCATCGCGCAGCTCGGGCGGGCGCTCGGTTCGGTAGACCGGCAGCACCCGGTCTACCAGCGGTTGCTCAAGGCCTCGCACGACTTCCACCAGTTCGAGAACGAGGTCGGGCGCGTGGCGCTGCAGATGTTCGACCACCCCGGGCTCGACGAGGCGCGCACGCACCTCGAAATGCTCGAAAGGCAGCTCCCTCAGCTCTCGGCCTGAAGCGCCGACTGCCACCATCCCAGGACCTCGTCCGCCGCTTCAGGAGCCGCGACGAGCAGTCCGTCCACGGGTAGTTGGGCGCCCTCGCCGCGTCGGTCGAGCACGACCGCACCCGACTCCACGGCCAATGACACCGCTCCAGCGACATCCCACTCGTGGTAGCCGTGCAGCACAGCGGCTGCGACGTGACCCAACGCCACCTGTGCGACGGCGAGCGCTTTCGAGCCGAGAACGCGCACACCCGTGCCGGCTATCGCTGCCGTGGAGATGAACTCACCCATGCCCGGCCACGGGCCGGAACGGGTCATCTCGGTGCACACGACGAGGGAGTCGCCTTGTCGTTCGGTCAGGCGGACCGGCGTGCCGTTCGCGCGCATGCCACGGCCGCGTGCGGCGGCGTAGATCTGCGAGCGGTACGGGTCGGCGACGACGCCGACGACGGGTCCCCAGCGGTCCACCAGCGCGAGGCTGTAGGCACACCAGGGCATGCCCGCCGTGTAGTTCGCGGTGCCGTCGACGGGGTCGACGACCCAGCGGAACTCCGAGTCGCTCGGGGCGTCCCCGTCGTCGGAGTTCTCGCAGAAGACGGGGATGTCGGGGAACTCGGCGGTGAGCACGCGCCGGGTGTGGCGTTCCAGGGTGCGGTCGGTGTCGGTGACCCAGTCGAACGGCGACTCGCCGGAGTCGGGACGCACGCCGCGGCCGGCGGTGGCCATGATGAGGTCCGAGGCGTCGTTCGCCAGGCGACCGGCCACTTCCAGCGCGATGGACACCAGGCCGGGCTCTACCGGGTGCGCGGGGCGGGACGACAAGACGGTCATGCTGGCCTAGTTTCACCGCGCCGGATGTCCGGCAGCCCAAGCGGAGATGACGAATCGACGATCACCTGGCCACGACGTGAGGTGTTCCGTCCGCGTCAAATCTGAGGTCACGCGGACTTCATGCGGGCACCTCATGGTGTCCCTGTGCGCGTAGCGATCGTGACCGAGAGCTTCCTGCCCCAGGTGAACGGTGTCACCAACTCGGTGCTCCGGGTCCTGGAGCACCTGCGCCGCAACGGACATCAGGCGATGGTCGTTGCGCCGGGCGCGGGTGCCGACGAGCACCACGGCACGCCCGTCGTCAGAGTCTCCGCCGTCGACGTGCCCATGGTGACGAGTCTCCCCATCGGTGTGCCGAGCCCGAGAGTGCTCCACGCCCTCGCCGACTTCCAGCCCGACGTGGTGCACCTCGCGTCGCCGTTCGTGCTCGGCGCGTACGGCCTCAGAGCCGCGCGCAAGCTCGACGTGCCGACCGTCGCCGTCTACCAGACCGACGTGGCCGGTTTCGCGGGCAACTACGGCCTGGGTCTCACGAAACGCGCCGCGTGGCGCTGGACCAGACGCCTGCACTCGCTCGCCGACCGCACGCTCGCCCCGTCGAGCTCGGCGGTGGAGGCGCTGGAACGGCACGGCGTCCCGCGCGTGCACCGGTGGGGCAGGGGCGTGGACATCGACCTCTTCCACCCGCGTCCGCGGCACAACGACGAGCTGACCATCGGTTACGTCGGCCGCCTCGCGCCGGAGAAGCAGGTCAGCCGGCTCAAGGAGCTGCACGACCTGCCGGGCGTGAAGCTGCGGATCGTCGGCGACGGACCAGACCGCGAGCAGCTCGAAAAGGACATGCCGGACGCGGAGTTCCTGGGCTTCCGCACCGGGCAGGAGCTCGCGGAGGCCTACGCGTCGTTGGACGTCTTCATCCACACGGGCCCGCACGAGACGTTCTGCCAGGCCGTGCAGGAGGCGCTGGCAACGGGCCTCCCGGTGCTGGCCCCGAACGCGGGCGGCCCGCGTGACCTGGTCAGGCACGGCCGCACCGGGTACCTCTTCGAACACGACATCGCCCAGTACGTGGACCTGCTGCGAGACCCGGTGCTGCGCAGGCGGTTCGGTCTCGCGGCCCGCAAGTCGGTGCTCACCCGCACCTGGCCCGCCATCTGCGACCAGCTGATGGGCCACTACGCGGCAGTCATCGGACTCACCCACCAGGCGGCCGCTTGAGAATCGTCCAGCTCGCCAACTTCTACGGCCCCAAGTCGGGCGGCCTCCGCACGGCGCTGCACCACCTCGGCACCGGCTACGCGCAGGAGGGCCACGAGGTGGTGCTCGTCGTACCGGGCGACCACCACGCCGACGAGGGACTGCCCGGTGGCGTGCGCCGGATCACCCTGCCCGCGGTGAAGGTCCCGTACACCGGCGGCTACCGGGTGGTGGACCCGTGGCGGGTCAAGTCGTTGGTGGAACACCTCAGGCCCGACCGCCTGGAGGTCTCCGACCGGCTCACCCTGCGCGGCATGGGCGCGTGGGCGACCGAACGAGGCATCCCGAACGTCGTGATCTCCCACGAACGCCTGGACCGCCTGCTCGGGTTCGTGCTGCCCGCGACCCCGGCCGAACGCGGCGCCGACTGGGCGAACCGCCGCATGGCCGCCTCCTACGACACCGTCGTCTGCACGACGGCCTTCGCCCGCGAGGAGTTCGACCGCATCGGTGCCACCAACGTCACGCAGGTACCGCTGGGCGTCGACCTGGCCACCTTCACCCCCACACGCCACTCCGCCTCGTTGCGACAGGACCTGTTGCGAGGTAGCAAAAACCTGCTGATCCACTGTGGACGGCTGTCGCCGGAGAAGCACGTCGAGCGTTCCGTCGACACCCTGGCCGAACTACACGACCAGGGCCACTCCGCACGCCTGGTGATCGCCGGCGACGGCCCGCGCCGCTCGTTCCTGGAGAAGCGCGCGGCGGGCCTGCCGGTGACGTTCCTGGGCTTCGTGAACTCACGCCTGGACGTGGCCTCCCTGCTCGCCTCGGCGGACCTGTCGCTGGCACCGGGCCCGCACGAGACGTTCGGCCTGGTCGCCCTGGAGGCCCTGGCCAGCGGCACCCCGGTCGTCGTCAGCCGCAGCAGCGCCCTGAAGGAGATCGTCCAGCCGTCCTGCGGCGCGGCCGTCTCCGACGACGCGCCCGCCTTCGCCTCAGCTGTTCGGCACCTGCTGGCATCGGGTTCCCGGGAGGCTGCTCGTGCCCGCGCGGAGGAATACCCGTGGCACGCGGCGGTGGACGGCATGCTCAGCGCCCTGAAGGTGCCCTGAAGAAGATCTCAGCGGCGCTGACTTAGTCTCTAGTCATGTCGCGAGCCGGCCTGGACAAGAACCCCCGCGAGGTAGCCGAGATGTTCGACGGCGTGGCCAAGGGCTACGACCGCACGAACTCGGTCATGACGCTGGGCTTCGACCGCCGCTGGCGGGAGTGGAGCAGGCGAGTCCTCGACGCCCGCCCGAACGAGAAGGTCCTCGACCTCGCCGCGGGCACCGCGGTCTCGACCGTCGAGTACGCCGCGTCCGGTGCCTGGTGCGTCGCCGCGGACTTCTCCGTGGGCATGCTCGCCTCAGGCGCCCACCGCCGAGTCCCGAAGGTGGCCGCCGACGCCCTGCGTCTGCCCTTCAAGGACAACTCCTTCGACGCCGTCACGGTGTCCTTCGGCATCCGCAACTTCAACGACACCGTCGTGGCCCTCCGCGAAATGGCGCGCGTCACCAAGCCGGGCGGCCGCATGGTCATCTGCGAGGTCTCGACGCCGGTCTGGAAACCGTTCCGCGTCGTCTACATGCGCTACCTGCTCAAACTGCTGCCGCTCATCGCGAAGTTCGTGTCTTCCAACCCCGCCGCCTACTCCTACCTGTCGGAGTCCATGGCGACCTGGCCGGACCAGCGCACGCTCGGCGAGCTCATCTCGCAGGCGGGCTGGGAGGACGTGGCCTGGTTCAACCTGACCGGCGGCATGGTGGCCCTGCACCGCGCGACCAAGCCGAAGCCGAAGGCCGAAGAGCCAGCCGAGTCGTAGTTGCTCTGCCTCTGCCTCACGCGGGGCCCTCCCGTACCGACATGCAGTACGAAAGCGCCCCGCGTGCCGCTCAAACAGGCCGCCACAGCGTCGCGCTGACGTTCGGACGTGGACGCTGCGCAGCCACGTTGTAGGCGCCACGCAGCTCTGCCAGGACCTTCGCGGGCTCTTTCTTCAGACGCGAGGGAACCGTGTGCACGGTCATCACGCCGTTGGCGAGCAGCGCGGAATGTTGAGCCATCGTGTGCGCGTAGTCCTTCGGGGAAAGGTGAAACTCCATCGAGTCGATCTGCCATGCCAGCCCGACTTCCTCCCACCACGCGTCGACGATGGCCAGCTGGCATCCGGTAGCTGACCTGATCAGGACGTTCCATGTGGGCGCGGGCAGAGCGGTGTGCCTGATCAACGAACGTGACCACGCTTCCGCCGCGGACCGGACGCCGTCGCTGATCTCCTCCAACACACGCCGAGGCAGAGCCGTGCCGCCCAACCGGAGATCCCGCAACTCGGCCGCGACGTCCTCGGCGGAGCAGAGCTGTTTCTGCACGGCGTCCGCGATGAAGGCTCGAACCACGTCGAGACGGGACTCCCGCCGGGCTGCGTCGATGAGTGCGCGGTTGAGGGTGGCCACCGGAAAACCGTTGATCATGCTGCCCGTCCAAGGACGATTCGTGCGTTCGACGAGCATGGAACCCTGGCTGGTGACCCGGCGCCCGTGAGGGACCAGGACATGGATTCGCTGATCGTCCGGAGTACGCCGGACGCCATGGAGCCGCAAGGCCTCCAACCCGGTCAGGAACGTAAGCGGACCTGCTCTCAGCAGAGCACCCCGAACCAGTTGGCTGCGGCTCGGTGATCCGCCGGTGAGCAGGTACACGCCGAGGAACAGACGTGTCCAGCCGCCCCCTGGGCGGCACTTGTGGGCCAGGGTGCTGCCGCTGAAGCCGAGGCCCAGCAGGTCACGACGGGTCGCGACCCCGTCTTCGAACCAGTCGCTCAGCACCGCGTAATCGATGGACCGCTTCTTCACCATCTGACCAATCATCGATACACGGCGGCACAGCTCAAGCGGCATTGATCAACATGTGGACAACTCGCGATCTTGAAAGGCACGCGGGGCGCTTTCGTACTGTCATGCGGTACGAGAGGGCCCCGCGTGTTGAAGCGGCGGGAGCGGCTGGCAGCTGGTCTCAGCAACGTCCGGTTAGAGTCGCCAGCAGAAGCTGTGACCGGTACACGCAGGGAGTCTGGATGAGCAGGCGCGGGATCAACGAGGACGCCGACGTCATCGTGGTGGGTGCTGGACCGGCGGGCTCGACCGCTGCCACCTACCTCGCCAGGGCGGGCCTCGACGTCCTCCTCCTGGAGAAGAGCACCTTCCCCCGGGAGAAGGTCTGCGGCGACGGCCTCACGCCCCGGGGCGTCAAGCAGCTCATCGACCTGGGCATCGACACCCGCGAGAGCAACGGCTGGCTGCACAACAAGGGTCTGCGCGTCGTGGGCGGCGGCGTGACGATGGAGCTGGACTGGCCGGACCTGGCCACGTTCCCGAACTACGGTGTCGTGCGTCCTCGCCTGGACTTCGACGAGATGCTCGCGAACGCCGCGAAGGCGGCCGGTGCGCGCATGCACGAGCACACGACGGTCACGAAGGCCATCGTCGAGAACGGCCGGGTCGTGGGCGTGGAGGCGAAGCAGGGACCGGAAAAGAACCCGGTCACCTACAAGGCCCCCATCGTCGTCGGGTGTGACGGTGTGTCAGCGCGTCTGGCACTGAGCATCGGCCTGCAGAAGGACGACGACAAGCCGATGGGCGTGGCGGTGCGCCGCTACTACAACAGCCCGCGCACCAAGGACGACTACCTCGAGTCGCACCTCGAGCTGTGGGCGCCGGACGGGCAGTTGCTGCCCGGTTACGGCTGGATCTTCGGCATGGGCGACGGCAGCGTGAACGTCGGCCTGGGCATTCTCAGCACGTCGAAGGCCTACGGCACCACCGACTACCGGCAGTTGCTGCGCAGCTGGCTGGACGGCACGCCGGAGGAGTGGGGCTTCCGCGAGGAGAACGCGACGAGCCGGATCGGCGGCGCGGCGCTGCCCATGGGGCTCAACCGCAAGCCGCACTACCGGGCGGGCATGCTGCTCGTCGGCGACGCCGGCGGCATGGTCAACCCGTTCAACGGCGAGGGCATCGGTTACGCCATGGAGTCGGCGAAGATCGCCTCCGAGTCGGTCGTGCAGGCGCTCGCGCGCACCGGCGTCAACCGTGAACGGGCGCTGCACGGCTACCCGGTCCGCATCGAGGAGGCGCTCGGCAGTTACTACCGGCTCGGGAACGTCTTCTCGAAGCTCATCGGTAACCCGGCGATCATGCGGACCGCAACGAAGTACGGAATGCCGCGGAAACGCCTGATGAAACTCGTGCTCAAGCTCCTGGCGGGCCTCTACGACCCCAAGGACGGCGACTCAATGGACCGCCTGATCGTGGCCGCCACGAAGCTCGCTCCCAGCGCGTAAATTACTCCGAATAGGTGACGGCACCGGCTCAATACGAGCCGGTGCCGTTTCGCATGTGTCGGGCAAGTTAAACGCGCAGGTCAGACCCTGTGATCTAGGTCATTTACAGGCGTTCTACACTGGCGAGCGAGCTTGTGAATCACTTCACAACAGTGTGATCAAGCTTGTGAACTGTTTCACAAGCGTTTGTTAGGTTCGCCTAACAAACGTGCTGCAGAACAACACCCTTAGGGTGCGGGCGACCGCGAGGAAAGGACGACGGAGCGTGCTTGACCCTTACCTCCCCCTCGTATTGATGTTCGCGCTCGCCGGGGCGTTCGCACTGTTCTCGGTGACCGCGGCTCCCTACATCGGACCGCGCCGCTACAACAAGGCGAAGCTCGACGCGTACGAGTGCGGCATCGAGCCGAGCCCGCAGCCGGTGGTCGGTGGTGGGCGCATGCCCGTCGCCTACTACCTGACGGCGATGCTGTTCATCTTGTTCGACATCGAAATGGTCTTCCTCTACCCGTTCGCCGTAGCGGCCGACAAGCTCGGCCTGTTCGGGCTGGTGGAGATCGTCCTGTTCGTCGCCACGGTCGGCTTCGCGTACGTCTACGTGTGGCGTCGCGGCGGCCTCGACTGGAACTGAGGAAGTCATGGGTCTCGAGGAGAAGCTCCCGAACGGCATCCTGCTGGTCAGCGTCGAGAAGCTGGTCAACTGGACCCGCAAGTCCTCGCTCTGGCCTGCCACCTTCGGCCTGGCCTGCTGCGCCATCGAGATGATGACGACGGGTGGTCCGCGTTACGACCTGGCCCGCTTCGGCATGGAGGTCTTCCGGGCCTCACCGCGCCAGGCGGACCTGATGATCGTGGCCGGCCGCGTCACCAACAAGATGGCGCCGGTGCTGCGGCAGATCTACGACCAGATGCCCGAGCCGCGCTGGGTGCTGGCCATGGGCGTGTGCGCCAGCACTGGCGGCATGTTCAACAACTACGCGGTGGTGCAGGGCGTCGACCACGTCGTGCCCGTCGACATGTACCTGCCGGGCTGCCCGCCGCGGCCGGAGATGCTGATCGACGCGATCCTCAAGATCCACGCCAAGATCATGGACGAGCCGCTGGGCGCCGTGCGCGCCAAGGCACTCGCCGACTCGGGCTACCGCACCGATCTCATCCCGTCGTCCGAGCGTTTTGCGAGGAAGAAGTGACCGAGCCAGGGGGAGAGCACTCCAGCGTCAACCGCGCTGGAGAGGACCTCGAGAAGACCAACCCGACCGAGGCGAAGGCGAAAGCGCCGATCCTCGCGGGCAAGGAGCGCCAGGGCCTCTTCGGCGTCACCGGCTCCGGTGACACGTCCGGCTTCGGTGGCCTGCGCCTGCCCGCCCACGTGGCTGCTCCGTCGGAGCGCCCGTTCGGTGGCTGGTTCGACGAGGTCGCGGACGAGCTGTTCTCCGCGATCGCGGAGAAGGGCCTGCCCGCCGACACGGTGCAGCAGGTGACGGTCGACCGCGGCGAGATCACCTTCTACCTCAGGCCGGAGACGCTGCTGGAGGTCGCGCGGATCCTGCGCGACACGCCGTCCCTGCGCTTCGAGCTCTGCAGCTCCGTCTCCGGTGTGGACTACGGCGCCGACGTGCCGCAGCGCCTGCACTCGGTCACGCACCTCACGTCGATGACGTACCGCCGCCGCATCCGGCTGGAAGTCGCCGTCGACGTCGAGCACCCGCACGTGCCGAGCCTCGTCGAGGTCTACCCGACGGCGGACTGGCAGGAGCGCGAGGCCTGGGACATGTTCGGGATCATCTACGACGGTCACCCCGGACTGACCCGCATCCTCATGCCGGACGACTGGGACGGACACCCCCAGCGCAAGGACTACCCGCTGGGCGGCATCCCGGTGGAGTACAAGGGCGCGGAGATTCCTCCGCCGGACCAGAGGCGGTCCTACTCATGACCGAGCGGCTTTCCGACGTCACCACCGGCACCGACACCAGTGCGACCGGCAGCGACAGCACGGACGACGTCAACACCCGCACCGAGACTCCCGAGATCGCGGACTCCCGGAAGACCACCGAGGGCACCGTCTACACGGTGACCGGCGGCGACTGGGACGAGGTGCTCGCGGACGCGGTCCACGACGAGCGCATCGTCATGAACCTCGGCCCGCAGCACCCCTCGACCCACGGCGTGCTCCGCCTGATCCTGGAGCTCGAGGGCGAGACGGTCACCCACGCCCGCAGCGTGATCGGCTACCTGCACACCGGTATCGAGAAGAACGTCGAGTACCGGAACTGGGTCCAGGGCGTCACCTTCGTGACGCGCATGGACTACCTGGCGCCTCTGCACAACGAGGCCGCGTACTGCATGGCCGTCGAGAAGCTGCTCGGCGTCACGGTGCCGGACAAGGCGCAGGCGGTCCGCGTGCTGCTGATGGAGCTCAACCGCATCAGCTCGCACCTCGTCGCGCTCGCCACCGGCGGCATGGAGCTCGGCGCCCTCACCGGTATGACCTCCGGCTTCCGCGAGCGTGAGGAGACCCTGCACCTGCTGGAGCACCTCACCGGTCTGCGGATGAACCACGCGTTCATCCGTCCCGGCGGCCTCGCGCAGGACCTGCCGGCCGACGCGGTCGAGAAGATCACCGCGTACGTCAAGGTCATGGAGAAGCGGCTCCCGGACTACGACAAGCTGCTCACCGGCCAGCCGATCTGGCGCAACCGCCTCGCGGGCGTGGGCTACCTGCCCGTCGACGCCTGCCTCGCGCTCGGCATCACCGGCCCGATCCTGCGCTCCGCCGGCCTGGCCTGGGACCTGCGCAAGATCGAGCCGTACTGCGGCTACGAGAACTACCAGTTCGACGTGCCGACCTCGAACGCCGCGGACAGCTTCGCGCGGTACCTGCTGCGCCTGGAAGAGATGCACCAGTCGCTGCGGATCATCAAGCAGGTCGTGAAGAGCCTGCCGACCGGTCCGGTGATGGTCGAGGACGCGAAGATCGCGTGGCCCGCGCAGCTCACGATCGGCAGCGACGGCATGGGCAACTCGCTCGAGCACGTCCGCAAGATCATGGGCCAGTCCATGGAGTCCCTGATCCACCACTTCAAGCTGGTGACCGAGGGCTTCAAGGTTCCGGCGGGCCAGGTGTACGTGCCGATCGAGTCGCCGCGCGGCGAGCTCGGCTACCACATCGTCTCCGACGGCGGCACGAGGCCGATGCGCGTGCACGTCCGCGAACCAAGCTTCGTGAACCTCCAGTCGATGCCCGCGATGTGCGAGGGCGGCATGGTCGCCGACGTGATCGCGTCCGTCGCCTCGATCGACCCCGTGATGGGTGGTTGCGACCGATGACTCAGGCACAGGAAACCGCTTTCGACCAGTCCACTGTGGACAAGGCGCAGGCGATCGTCGCCCGTTACCCGCAGGCCCGCAGCGCGCTGCTGCCGATGCTGCACCTGGTGCAGTCGGTCGAGGGCTACGTCTCCCAGGACGGCATCCGGTTCTGCGCCGGACAGCTCGACCTGAGCGAGGCCGAGGTCAGCGCGGTCGCGACGTTCTACACGATGTACAAGCGCCGCCCGTGCGGTGAGCACCTGGTCAGCGTCTGCACGAACACGCTGTGCGCGGCCCTGGGCGGCGACGAGATCTACTCGACGCTCAAGAGCCACCTCGGCGTGGGCCACGACGAGACCGCGGGTGAGCCGGGCACGCCGGGCTCGATCACGCTGGAGCACGCCGAGTGCCTCGCCGCGTGCGACCTCGGCCCGGTGCTGCAGGTGAACTACGAGTTCTACGACAACCAGACGCCGGACAAGGCCCTGGGACTCGTGAAGGCGTTGCAGTCGGGGGAGAAGCCCGCCCCGACGCGCGGCGCCCCGCTCACCGACTTCAAGCAGGCCGAGCTCCAGCTCGCCGGGTTCTTCGAGGGGCGCGACGCCGACCTCGACGGCCCGTCGGCGGCGCCGGAGACGCTGGCCGGTGCGCAGATCGCCAAGGAACGCGGCTGGGACGCGCCGAACACGCCGTCCAACGCCGAGTTCCCTGCCCTGCCGGAAAAGAAGTAGGGAAGACAATGGTTGACCCGCTGACTCCTGTTCTCACCAAGCGCTGGACCGAGCCCAAGTCCTGGACCATCGAGACCTACGAGCGCACCGGTGGCTACACCGCCCTGCCCAAGGCGCTGAAGGCCCACCCGGACCAGCTCATCCAGCAGTGCAAGGACTCCGGACTGCGCGGCCGCGGCGGCGCGGGGTTCCCCACCGGCATGAAGTGGGGCTTCATCCCGCAGGGCGACGGCAAGCCGCACTACCTCGTCATCAACGCCGACGAGGGTGAGCCCGGCACCTGCAAGGACATCCCGCTGATGATGGCGGACCCGCACTCGCTGATCGAGGGCGTGATCATCACGTCGTTCGCGATCCGCGCGAACTTCGCGGCGATCTACGTCCGCGGCGAGGTCCTGCACTGCATCCGCCGACTCAACGCGGCGGTGCGCGAGGCGTACGCCAAGGGCTACCTGGGCAAGAACATCCTGGGCAGCGGGTTCGACCTCGACGTGGTGATCCACGCCGGCGCCGGCGCGTACATCTGCGGCGAGGAGACCGCGCTGCTCGACTCGCTGGAGGGCCGTCGTGGCCAGCCGCGGCTCAAGCCGCCGTTCCCCGCGACCTCGGGCCTCTACGCGTCGCCCACCGTGGTGAACAACGTCGAGACCATCGCGTCGGTTCCCTTCATCGTCAACGGTGGCGCCGACTGGTTCCGCGAGATGGGTCGCGACCGCTCACCCGGTCCGAAGATCTACTCGCTGTCCGGCCACGTCACGCGGCCCGGCCAGTACGAGGCGCCGATGGGCACCACGCTCCGGCAGCTGCTGGACATGGCCGGGGGCATGAAGGACGGCATCCCGCTCAAGTTCTGGACGCCGGGTGGTTCGTCCACGCCGATGTTCACGGCGGAGCACCTCGACGTGCCGCTGGACTTCGAGGGCGCCGCCGAGGCCGGTTCGATGCTGGGCACCACCGCCCTGCAGATCTTCAACGAGACCGTGTCCGTGCCGTGGGCCGTCATGAAGTGGACGGAGTTCTACAAGCACGAGTCGTGCGGCAAGTGCACGCCGTGCCGCGAGGGCACGTACTGGCTCGTGCAGATCCTGCAGCGGATGGTGGCCGGCAACGGGACGGCGAGCGACATCGACACGTTGCTCGACGTCTGCGACAACATCCTCGGCCGCTCGTTCTGCGCGCTCGGTGACGGTGCCGTCAGCCCGATCACCAGTGGCATCAAGTACTTCAAGGACGAGTTCCTCGCACTGTGCGACCAGAACTCCAAGGTCCTGGCTGGAGCGAACGCATGACCATCGCGCCTGACAAGCCCGCCGCCGAGCTCGTCGTCCCCGAAGGACACGTGAAGCTCGTCATCGACGGCGTCGAGATCGTCGCGCCCAAGGGCGAGCTGCTGATCCGCACGGCCGAGCGCCTCGGCACGGTCATCCCGCGCTTCTGCGACCACCCGCTGCTGGAGCCCGCGGGCGCCTGCCGCCAGTGCCTCGTCGAGGTCGAGATGGGCGGCCGGCCGATGCCGAAGCCGCAGGCCTCCTGCACGATGACGGTCGCGGACGGCATGGTCGTGAAGACCCAGCTGACCTCGCCGGTCGCGGACAAGGCCCAGCAGGGTGTGATGGAGTTGCTGCTCATCAACCACCCACTGGACTGCCCGGTCTGCGACAAGGGCGGTGAGTGCCCGCTGCAGAACCAGGCGATCGCCCACGGCCGCAGCGACTCCCGCTTCCACGAGCACAAGCGGACGTTCCCGAAGCCGATCAACATCTCGACGCAGGTGCTGCTCGACCGCGAACGCTGCGTGCTCTGCCAGCGCTGCACCCGGTTCTCCGCGCAGATCGCCGGCGACCCGTTCATCGAACTGCTCGAGCGCGGCTCGCAGCAGCAGATCGGTGTGGCGCAGGACAGGCCGTTCCAGTCGTACTTCTCGGGCAACACCATCCAGATCTGCCCGGTCGGTGCCCTGACGAGCGCCGCCTACCGCTTCCGCGCCCGGCCGTTCGACCTCGTGTCGACGCCGAGCATCTGCGAGCACTGCTCGTCGGGTTGCGCCGAGCGCACCGACTGGCGGCGCGGCAAGGTGCAGCGCAAGCTCGCCGGCGACGACCCGCAGGTCAACGAGGAGTGGATCTGCGACAAGGGCCGGTTCGCCTTCCGCTACGCCACGACCGGCGACCGCATCAGGCGGCCGCTGGTGCGCGACGCGGCGTCCGGTGAGCTGCGCGAGTCGTCCTGGACCGAGGCGCTGCAGGTCGCGGCGGCCGGTCTCGCGGCGGCGCGTGACGCGAACGGCGTCGGTGTCCTCACCGGTGGCCGGCTGACCGTCGAGGACGCCTACGCGTACTCGAAGTTCGCCCGAATCGCGTTGCACACCAACGACATCGACTTCCGCGCCCGGCCGCACAGCGCCGAGGAGCTGGAGTTCCTGTCCGGCACCACGGTGTTCACGAACCCGGACAACGGCGTCACCTTCCAGGGCATCGAGTCCGCACCGGCCGCGCTGCTGGTCGCGTTCGAGCCCGAGGAGGAGGCGCCGATCGTCTTCCTGCGCCTGCGCAAGGCCGCTCGCAAGGGCACCACGAAGGTCTTCCACCTCGGCCAGTTCACGACCCCGGCCGTGGAGAAGACGTTCGGCACGCTGCTCGCCTGCGTGCCCGGTGCCGAGGCGAACGCCATCAACGCGTTGCCGGAGCACGCTTCCGACGTCGTCGAGCTGCTGTCCAAGCCAGGCGCGGTGATCCTGGTCGGCGAACGTGCCGCCGTGATCCCCGGCGCGTTCACCGCGGTCGCACGCCTGGCCGAGCGCACGGGTGCCAAGGTCGCGTGGATTCCCCGCCGTGCCGGTGAGCGCGGCGCGCTCGCGGTCGGTGCCACGCCGAACCTGCTGCCCGGCGGTCGCCACGTCGCGAACGCCGCTGCGCGCACCGAGGTCGAGCGCACCTGGGGCGTCGAGGAGGGCTCGCTCCCCGCGACGCCCGGCCGCGACACCACGGGCATCCTCGAAGCCGCCGCGAACGGTGAGCTGTCCGGCCTGCTGGTCGGCGGCGTCGACCCGTTCGACCTGCCCGACCCGCGGCTCGCGGAGAAGGCGTTGGCGGGGGCCGGTTTCATCGTGAGCCTGGAGCTGCGTCCGAGCGCGGTCACCGCGCACGCCGACGTCGTGCTCCCGATCGCCCCGGCGGTCGAGAAGGCCGGCAGCTACCTCAACTGGGAGGGCCGCCGCCGCGAGTTCGGCGCGACGCTCGAGAGCCCCGGTTCGATGTCGGACTGCCGCGTGCTCGACACCCTCGCGGTGGAGATGGACGCGGACCTGTTCACGCAGACGCCCGCCGCCTCGGCCTCCGACCTGGCTCGTCTGGGCGAGGGCACGCCGAGCGGTTCCTCGCTCAACGTCGCCGCGCCGCTGCAGATCGCGGCCGGCCCCGGCCAGGCCGTGCTCGCCACGTGGCACCGCCTGATCGGCAACGGCTCCCTGCAGGTGGACGAGCCGCACCTCGCCGGTACGGCACGCCCGGTCGTCGCGAAGGTCGCCGAGGTCACCGCGCAGCAGTTCGGACTGGAGACCGGCGGCTACGTGACGGTCTCCACCGAGCGTGGCGCGATCACGCTCCCGGTCGAGACCGACGACCTGCCCGAGGGCGTCATCTGGCTGCCCACCAACTCGGGTGACGTGACCGTCCGGGCCACTCTCGGCGCGGGCCACGGCTCGATCGTCTCCGTCAGCGGAGGATCTTCCTTTGGGGTGAAGTCATGACCCAGCAGTTCGTCGCAGCGGAGATCGGCGAGACCGCCAAGCTCCTCGCGGACGACCCGTTCTGGCTGATCTTGATCAAGGTCGTCGCGATCTTCGCGTTCCTCGTGGTCATGACTCTGTTCATGATCAACTGGGAGCGCAAGGTCGTGGGGCGGATGCAGCAGCGTCCCGGCCCCAACCGCGTGGGCCCGAACGGCTGGCTGCAGTCGCTCGCGGACGGTCTCAAGCTCGCGTTCAAGGAAGACATCCGCCCGGTCCTCGCGGACAAGTGGGTCTTCTTCCTCGCGCCGGTGATCTCGTGCATCCCCGCGTTCCTCGCGTTCTCGGTGATCCCGCTCGCGGGCGAGGTCAGCCTGTTCGGCGAGCAGACCGCGCTGCAGCTCGTCGACCTCCCGGTCGGTGTGCTGGTGGTGCTCGCCTGCTCCTCGATCGGCGTCTACGGCATCGTGCTGTCCGGCTGGGCCTCCGGCTCGCCCTACCCGCTGCTGAGCTCGCTGCGCGCCGCGGCACAGGTGATCTCCTACGAGATCGCGATGGGCCTGTCGATCGTCGCGGTGATCATGTTCACCGGCTCGATGTCGACCGGTGACATCGTCGGCGCGCAGGCGACCACCGTGCTCGGGTTCGCGCCCGGCTGGTTCGGCCTCCTGCTGTTCCCCAGCTTCGCGATCTACGTCGTGTCGATGGTCGGCGAGACCAACCGCGCCCCGTTCGACCTCCCCGAGGCCGAGTCGGAGCTCGTCGGTGGTTTCCACACGGAGTACAGCTCGCTGAAGTTCGCGCTGTTCTTCCTCGCCGAGTACGTGAACATGGTGACCGTCTCGGCGCTCGCGACCACGCTCTTCCTCGGCGGCTACCACGCCCCGTGGAGCGGCGAGTTCATGAACACCGGCTGGTGGGGCCTGCTCTGGTTCGTCATCAAGACGCTGAGCTTCCTCTTCCTCTTCATCTGGCTGCGCGGCACTCTTCCCCGCCTGCGCTACGACCAGTTCATGAAGCTGGGCTGGAAGGTGCTGGTCCCGACCAGCCTCGTCTGGATCATGGCCGTCGCGGTCATCCGCACCGGCGCGATCCAGCAGCTCTCCACGGCGCAGCGGCTCATCGCGCTGGGCGTGGTCGTCGGCCTCGTGCTGCTGGTCTCGTTCCTGCTGCCGGACAAGAAGGTCCAGGACACCAAGGGCGTTCCGCTCGCGGGTTCCGGCTTCCCCGTGCCGCCGCTCGACCTCGTCGTTCCCAAGGCCGCGCCCAAGCGCAAGGTCAAGGTCGCCAACATCCCCGCGGACAAGGCAGCCGTCACCACCGGTAAGGAGGCTGAGTAGGGATGTTCGAGTCCCTGAAAGGCTTCGGAGTCACCTTCGGCACCATGTTCAAGAAGGTGGTGACGGAGGAGTACCCCGAGGTCAAGAAGGTGACCGCGCCGCGGTTCCACGGCCGTCACCAGCTGAACCGGCACCCGGACGGTCTGGAGAAGTGCGTCGGCTGCGAGCTGTGCGCGTGGGCCTGCCCGGCGGACGCGATCTTCGTCGAGGGCGGCGACAACACCGAAGAGGCACGCTTCTCGCCCGGTGAGCGCTTCGGTGCCGACTACCAGATCAACTACCTGCGCTGCATCGGCTGCGGCCTGTGCATCGAGGCGTGCCCGACCCGTTCGCTCACGATGACGAACGAGTACGAGCTCGCCGACGACAACCGCCAGGACCTGATCTTCACCAAGGAGGACCTGCTCGCCCCGCTGCTCCCCGGCATGGAGCAGCCGCCGCACCCGATGCGGTTGGGCGACAACGAGCAGGACTACTACGTCAACGGGCCTCAGCTGGCGAAGGAGGCTCAGCAGTGAGCCTCCTGACGTTCCTCGCGCAGCAGCAGCCCGAACCGGTGCAGCGCGTGGTCGACACCGTGACCACCGGCGAGGCGATCACGTTCTGGGTGCTCGGCCCGCTCGCGCTGGCCGGTGCGCTCGGCATGCTCTTCGCGCGCAACGCCGTGCACTCCGCGCTGTGGCTCGTCGTGACGATGCTCAGCCTCGGTGTGCTGTACATGGTCCAGCAGGCGCCGTTCCTCGGCTTCGTGCAGATCATCGTCTACACCGGCGCGATCATGATGCTGTTCCTGTTCGTGCTGATGATGGTCGGCCGCGACAGCTCGGACTCCGTCGTCGAAGTCATCCGCGGCCAGCGGCTCGCGGCCGCGTTGCTCGGCATCGGGTTCGCCGTGATCCTGGTCGGTTCGGTCGGCCGCGCGCTGACCGGTGTCGACGCCCGCGGCCTCGCCGAGGCGAACACCACGAACGGCGGCAACGTCGGCAACATCGGCCAGAAGCTCTTCACGGACTACCTGTTCGCGTTCGAGCTCACGTCGGCGCTGCTGATCACCGCCGCCCTCGGCGCGATGATCCTGGCCTTCGTCGGCCGCGACGGGAAGCCCTCCAAGAAGACGCAGAAGGAACTCGTCGAGGAGCGCTTCCAGAGCGGCAAGCGGGTCGGCTCGCTGCCCGGCCCCGGCGTCTTCGCCACCGCCAACTCGGTGGCCACCCCCGCACTGCTGCCCGACGGCAGCGTGGCGGAGGAGTCGCTGTTCGACGTCATCGAGGCGACCGACAAGGCCACGCTCTCGGGCGACGTCGCCGACGTGGCCGGCACCGGGCACCAGCCGGACTCGCACGCGCTCAAGGGAAGTGAGTCGTGACTCCCACGTACTACCTGCTGCTGTCGGCACTGCTGTTCAGCATCGGCGCCGTCGGCGTTCTGGTGCGCCGCAACGCCATCGTGGTCTTCATGTGCGTCGAGCTCATGCTCAACGCGGTCAACCTGAGCCTGGTGACGTTCGCGCGGATCAACGGCTCGCTCGACGGTCAGGTGATGGCGTTCTTCGTGATGGTCGTCGCCGCGGCGGAGGTCGTCGTCGGCCTCGCGATCATCATGTCCATCTTCCGGACGCGTCGCTCGGCCTCGGTCGACGACTCGAACCTGCTGAAGTACTGAGGGGTCACCGGTGACGGAACCTGTTGTCGCCAGCGGGGTCGCGAGCTTCGCCTGGTTGTTGCTCGCGCTGCCCGCGTTCGGTGCGGCGGTGCTGTTGGTCAGTGGCAGGCGCGCCGACAAGTGGGGCCACCTGCTCGGCAGCGCCACGCTGCTGGCGTCGTTCGGCTACGCGCTCGCGCTGTTCTTCTCGACGCTCGGTGTCTCCGACCCCGAGGGGCGGGTGCAGAACCTGCACCTGTGGGACTGGATCGACGTCAACGCGCTGACCGTCGAGTTCGGACTGCGGATCGACCCGCTGTCGCTGACGTTCGTGCTGCTGATCACCGGTGTGGGCTCGCTGATCCACATCTACTCGATCGGGTACATGGCGCACGAGGAAGGCAGGCGGAAGTTCTTCGCCTACCTCAACCTCTTCGTCTCGGCGATGCTCCTGCTGGTGCTGGGCAACGGCTTCGTGACCCTGTACTTCGGCTGGGAGGGCGTCGGTCTCGCCTCGTACCTGCTGATCGGCTGGTACCAGTACAAGCCGGAAGCGGCATCGGCGGCCAAGAAGGCCTTCCTGATGAACCGCGTCGGTGACCTGGGCCTCGCCATCGCGATCTTCCTGATGTTCAACAAGCTCGGGACGACGCAGTACACCGAGGTCTTCAGCCGCGTCAGCGAGTTCTCCTCGGCCGAGGTCCTCGCGATCACGCTGCTGCTGCTCCTGGGCGCCTGCGGCAAGTCCGGTCAGTTCCCGCTCCAGGCCTGGTTGCCGGACGCGATGGCCGGCCCGACACCGGTGTCCGCCCTGATCCACGCGGCGACCATGGTCACCGCGGGCGTGTACCTGATCGCCCGCTCCAACCCGCTCTACAACCTGAGCGAGGACGGCCGCCTGGTCGTCATGATCATCGGTGCCGTCACGCTGCTGATCGGCTGCATCATCGGTTGCGCCTACGACGACTTCAAGAAGGTCCTGGCGTACTCGACGGTCTCGCAGATCGGTTACATGATCCTCGCGGTGGGCCTCGGCCCGATCGGGTACGCGCTGGGCATCATGCACCTGCTGACGCACGGCTTCTTCAAGGCCGGGCTCTTCCTCGGTGCCGGTTCGGTCATGCACGGCATGAACGACGAGGGCAACATCCGCCGGATGGGCGGGCTCTACAAGTTCCTGCCGATCACCTTCGTCACCTGGACGCTCGGCTACCTCGCGCTGATCGGCATCCCGCCGTTCGCGGGCTACTTCTCGAAGGACGCCATCATCGCGGCGGCGTTCACGGGCGAGGGCTGGCGGCCGTACGTCTTCGGCGGGGTGGCGCTGCTCGGTGCCGCGCTGACCGCGTTCTACATGACGCGCCTGCTGATCCTCGTCTTCCTGGGCAAGCCCCGCTGGAAGGAACTGAAGTCCGAGGACGGCCGCGAGTACCACCCGCACGAGTCCCCGCTGACGATGACCGTCCCGATGATCATCCTCGCGGTCGGCTCGATCGGTGGCGGCTGGTTCCTCTCCTCCGGCGGGCGTCTGGCCGGCTGGCTGGAGCCCTCGCTGGGCGAGCTGAAGGAAGAGCACGGCGTCATCTCGCACGGCATGGTCGGGATCCTGACCGTCGTGCTCGCGCTGCTGGGCGCCGGACTCGCGTTCCTGCTCTTCGGCCGCCGCAAGCAGCCGGTCGAGCGGCCGGCGCGGGTGGCCTGGCCGGTGCGCGCGGCCCGTGCGGACCTCTACGGCAACGCACTGAACGAGGCCCTCTTCGCGCGGCCGGGCACCTGGCTCACCCGCGCGCTGGTGTTCCTCGACCTGAAGGGCGTCGACGGTGCCGTCAACGGCACCGCGGCGCTGCTCGGCGGTAGCTCCGGCCGGTTGCGCAGGCTGCAGACCGGGTTCGTCCGCTCCTACGCACTGTCCATGCTGCTGGGCTCGATCTTCGTGCTCGGGGCGCTCCTGGTGGTGAGGTTCTCGTGACCTGGGTTCTGATCGCACTGCTGGTGGTGCCGCTGGTCGGCGCCCTGGTGGTGGCGTTCCTGCGCAAGGACGACAAGAAGGCCAAGCTCGTCGCGCTGGCGTTCTCGCTCGTCGAGCTCGTGCTCGCCGGTCTGCTGTGGTTCGCCTACGACCCGGACGGCGACCGCATCCAGCTCGCCTCGGGCGTGGACTGGATCCCGGCGTTCGGCGTGCGGCTGCAGTTCGGCATCGACGGCATCGCGCTGGTGATGATCGCGGTCATCGCGCTGCTGATCCCGCTGGTGATCGGTGCCGGCTGGACGGAGAAGCTGCCCGCCGGCCGTTCGCAGGGCGGGTACCTCTCGCTGATTCTCATCCAGGAGGCCGTGACGGTCGGGGTGTTCGCCGCCACCGACGTCTTCCTGTTCTACGTGCTCTTCGAAGTCATGCTGATCCCGATGTACTTCCTGATCGGCGGCTACGGCGGCGCGCGCAGGCAGTACGCGGCGGTCAAGTTCTTCCTCTACTCGTTCCTCGGCGGCCTGATCATGCTGGCCTCCGCCATCGGCGCGTACGCGATGGCGTCGGACGAGCTGGGCAAGGGCACGTTCGACTGGGCGACGCTGGTGAAGGTGGTCAGCGACGCCGACTCGACGACGCAGACCTGGCTGTTCCTCGGCTTCTTCCTGGCGTTCGCGATCAAGGCGCCGCTCGTGCCGTTCCACACCTGGCTGCCCGACGCCGCCGCCGAGGCGCCCATCGGCGTCACGGTGATCGTCGTCGGCATCCTGGACAAGGTCGGCACGTTCGGCATGCTGCGCTACCTGCTGCCGATGTTCCCGGAGGCGTCGAAGAACCTGGCGCCGTACGTGCTCGTGCTCGCGGTGGCCGGTGTCCTTTATGGATCGCTGCTCGCCACGGGCCAGCGGGACATGAAGCGGTTCCTGGCCTACGTCTCGATCGCCCACTTCGGCTTCATCGCGCTCGGCATCTTCTCGTTCACGTCGCAGGCAGGCGTGGGCTCGGTGTCGTACATGCTCAACCACTCGATCTCGACCGGCATGCTGATCCTCGTGGTCGGCATGGTGATCGCGCGCGGTGGTTCGTCGCTGATCTCCGACTACGGCGGCATGTCGAAGGTGGCGCCGCTGCTCTCGGGCATGCTGCTGCTGGCGGGTCTGACCACGCTGTCGCTGCCGGGCACGAACTCGTTCGTCTCGGAGTTCCTGGTGCTGATCGGTTCGTTCCCGACGCGGCCGGTGTTCACGATCATCGCGACGGTCGGCATGGTGCTCGCGGCGCTCTACGTGCTGTGGCTCTACCAGCGGATCATGACCGGCCCGCTGCGCGGTGACGCGCTGATCGGTGCGGCCGCCGGACAGCGTTCAGATTCCCCTTCGGGGAGCGTCGGCACCCTGGAGAAGAAGACGGCCATCGGCGACCTCTCGAAGCGCGAGATCGCCGTGCTGGCACCGCTCGTTGTCATCGTGCTGGCGCTCGGGTTCTACCCGCAGCCGGTGCTCGACGTCATCACCCCGACTGTGGGGGCGACGCTGACCGAGGTCGGCGTGACCGACCCGGTCACCGTGCAGGAAGGCAAGTGACGTGAACCTTCTCGTCGCTCAGGCGCAACAGATCGAGGCGCCGGAGATCCATTACGGCGCCATCGCGCCGCTGCTGATCGTGCTCGGTGCAGCGTGCATCAGCGTGCTGCTGGAAGCGTTGCTGCCCAAGCACCAGCGGTGGGCCGTGCAGCTCGTGCTCACGCTCCTGACCCTGGTCGGTGCCGTCGGCTCGCTGATCCTCTACGCGACGTCGGAGCGTCCCGAGCAGGGCGTGGCGACGCTGGCGGGGGCGATCGCGGTCGACTCGCCGTCGCTGTTCCTGTGGGTCACGTTGCTGGTGCTGGGCTTCGGCTCGGTGCTGTTGATCGCCGACCGCTCGGTGGAGCCGGGTGGCGCGTTCGTGGCGCAGGCCGCGATCCGTCCCGGCACCGTGCAGGACCGCGCGCAGGCGACGAAGACCGGCATGCAGACCGAGGTCTTCCCGCTCACGCTGTTCGCGCTCGGCGGCATGATGACGTTCGTCGCGGCGAACGACCTGCTGACGATGTTCATCGCGCTGGAAGTCCTGTCGCTGCCGCTGTACCTGCTGTGCGGCCTGGCTCGCCGCCGTCGCCTGCTCTCGCAGGAAGCGGCCGTGAAGTACTTCCTGCTCGGTGCTTTCGCCTCCGCGTTCTTCCTCTACGGCGTGGCTCTGCTGTACGGCTACGCGGGTTCGGTGAAGCTCTCGGCCATCGCGACCGCCGCCGGCGGAACGGACCGTTCCGACACGCTGCTGTTCGCGGGCTTCGGCCTGCTGGTGGTGGGCCTGCTGTTCAAGGCCGCCGTCGGCCCGTTCCACGCGTGGACCCCGGACGTGTACCAGGGCGCGCCGACTCCGATCACGGCGTTCATGGCCGCGTGCACCAAGGTCGCCGCGTTCGGCGGCATCCTGCGCGTGCTCACGGTGGCGTTCGAGAACACGCAGTGGGAATGGCGTGGCGTGCTCTACGGCGTCGCGGTCGTCTCGATGGTGATCGGCGCGATCCTCGGCCTCACCCAGACCGACGTGAAGCGCATGATCGCGTACTCCTCGGTGGCGCACGCGGGCTTCCTGCTGATCGGCTCGATCGCGCTGACCCCCGAGGGCGACAACCCCGGTGTGAGCGCGACCATGTTCTACCTGCTGGCGTACGGCTTCACCACGATCGCCGCGTTCGGCATCGTGTCGCTGGTCCGCAACTCGGACGGCGAGGCGACGCACCTGTCGCAGTGGGCGGGTCTCGCGAAGCGGTCGCCGATCGTGGCGGCCACCTTCACGTTCCTGTTGCTGGCCCTGGCGGGCATTCCGCTGACGTCCGGCTTCATCGGCAAGTTCGTCGTGTTCAGCGCGGCGATCGAGGCCGGCCTGACGCCGCTCGTGGTGATCGCACTGGTGGCCTCGGCCGTCGCGGCGTTCTTCTACCTGCGGGTGATCGTGCTGATGTACTTCAGCGACCCGGCCCCGGACGGCCCGACCGTGACGGTGCCCGGCGCGTTCACCACGATCGCGATCACGTTGGGCGCGGTGGTGACCTTGGTGCTCGGTCTGTGGCCCACGTTCGTGCTCGATTGGGCGGGTACCGGCTCCTTCCTCAGCTAGGTGTACGTAGTCTGCTGGTGTGACCAGTAGCGAGCATGAGGGACCGGGGTTCGCGTTGGTGGACCCCGTGCTCACCGAGGTAGTCCAGGACGGCCTGGCCGAGGTGGAGCGCATCCTGCACGACGTCGTGCAGAGCGAGTTCCACCCGGTCACGGAAACCTCGCTTCACCTTGTGGAGGCGGGCGGGAAGCGCATCCGCCCGCTCTTCACACTGCTCGCATCGCAGTTCGGCGCCGACTGGGACCGGGAAAAGGTCATCAAGGCGGCCGCTGTGGTCGAGCTCACCCACCTCGCGACGCTCTACCACGACGACGTCATGGACGAGGCGACCATGCGGCGCGGAGCGGTCTCCGCGAACGTCAAGTGGGACAACAGCATCGCGATCCTGACCGGCGACTTCCTCTTCGCCCACGCGTCCCGCCTCACCGCCGACCTGGGCACGGACGCGGCGCGGATCATCGCGGAGACCTTCTCGGTCCTGGTGACCGGTCAGATGCGCGAGACCGTCGGCCCGAAGCCCGGCGAGGACGCGATCTCCCACTACCTCAAGGTGATCGAGGAGAAGACGGGCGTCCTGATCGCCACCGCGGCCAGGTTCGGCGGCATGTTCTCCGACGCGACCGACGAGCAGACGGACGCGCTGCGCCGCTACGCCGAGGTGATCGGGGCGGCGTTCCAGATCTCCGACGACGTCATCGACATCGCGTCGCCGTCCGTCGAGTCGGGCAAGACCCCCGGCACCGACCTGCGCGAGGGCGTGAAGACGCTGCCGATGCTCTACGCGCTGGCGGATCCGTCCGAGACGCGCCTGGCCGAGCTGCTGGCGGCACCGATCTCCGACGACGAGCTGGTGGACGAGGCCCTGCTCCTGCTGCGCAAGTCCTCCGGCATGGACAAGGCCCGCGAGACCCTCGACGACTACGCGGACCGGGCCCGCACGGAACTCGGCAAGCTGCCGGAGTGCGCCGCGCGTGACGCCCTCGAAGAGCTCGCCACGTACGTCGTAGAACGCTCCCGCTAACTGCTTGCTGACCGCACGCGGGGACCTTTCGTACCGTCATGGAGTACGAAAGGTCCCCGCGTGCAGTTCTTCAGCGCGTCGAACGTGAAGATCGCCACGGCCAGCCACACCAGTGCGAACCCGATCCACCTGCTGGCCGGCATCGGTTCGTGCACGACGAACACGCCCCACGCGAACTGCAGCACCGGCGCGAGGTACTGCAGCATGCCCATCGTGATCAGCGGAATCCGCTGCGCGCCCGCCCCGAACAGCACCAGCGGGATCGCCGTGACGATGCCGGTGCTCAGGATCAGCAGGGTGTGGCCGCTGCCTTCGGTGGTGAAGGTGTTCGCGCTGCCGAGGACGAGCAGGTAGACCACCGCGAACGGGACGATCACGACGCTCTCCGCGGTGAGGCTGGTGATGGCGTCCAGCGGCACCTTCTTCTTCAGCAGCCCGTAGACGCCGAACGAGCAGGCCAGGATCAGCGAGATGATCGGCAGCCTGCCGTAGTCGACGGTGAGCACGATCACAGCGACGATGACCACAGTGATCGCTACGGTCTGCGGCAGCCGCACGCGTTCCTTCAGGAAGATCATTCCGAGCGCCACGCTCACCAGTGGCGTGATGAAGTAGCCGAGCGCCGCTTCGACGACGTGGTGGCTGTTGACCGCGTAGATGTAGGTGCCCCAGTTCACCGTGATCAACACGGCCGCTGCGGTAACGATCAGCCAGCCTTTTCCTGATAGTTCGAGGAAAGGCCGCCACCGTCGGAGGATCATGACGACGATGGCGAGCGTGACGAACGACCAGACGATCCGGTGTGCGAGCACCTCGACCGGCTGGGCGGGTACGAGGAGTGGCCAGTACGCCGGGAACAAGCCCCAGAGGACGTAGGCGAGTGCGCCGTACGTGAGCCCTCGCCCCTGGGTGTGAACTTCTGGCGAAGTGATGGCCGAGGTTGTCAGAGGGGGCACAAAATCCCACTCTACGCTGGGCTTTCCACCCGTTATTTGCGCTGAACGGCGTAGTGACGGAGCATCATCAAAGGCACTGTAGTTTGGCCGTGCTCACCCTTCCGAGTGAGTGGGGTCGGTGTGGTCGTAGAAGGGGCTTACCCGTGAACATCTTCGGGCAGGTCTGGCTGTGGAGCCTGCTGTCCTTCGTTGCGGGAGTACTGCTCACCTGGTTGGTGATGGTGCGCCCCGCACGCAAGCAGATTGCCGACCTGGATGATCAACTTCTCGATGCGCGCCGGAGCTCCGCACCGGTAGCGGCGGCTGTTCCCGTCGACGACTTCGTGGTCGACGAGTGGGACGCGCCGCCGCCGCGATCGCTGAGCGACGACGTGCTGACGCCGCCCACGGCGGTGCCGGCACTACCGCCCGCTCCCGCGCCGTACCAGGAGCCGCCCGCGTACTTCGGTGAGCCCGTGCCGGCTCCCGCTCCGCCGCCGCTGCACGTTCCGCCGCTGCCGGTCGTCGAGGAGCCCGAGCAGACGCCTCACGAGCGGGCCCCATACGAGCAGGCGCCGTACGAGCAGGAGTCGTTCGAGCAGGAGTCGCCCGAGACGACCACCTTCGAGGTCCAGCACGAGCCGGAGCCCGAGGAGGAGCCGGCCGCGCAGGTCCGCCAGTACCTCGAGCCCGAAGAGGCGCAGCGCCGCTTCGAGGAGCAGCTGGCCGAGCAGAAGGCACTCGCCGACGCCGAGGACGACCGTCCCCGTTCGTTGTTCGAGCGACTCGAGCCGGGAGAGGTCCCCGCCGAGACCCCGGCCGAGCAGACGACGGTGCTGTCGCAGTCCGGGCTGCAGGCCGCGGACTTCGACGACGAGCCCGAGCTCCCGGCCGAGCAGACGTCGTACGTGCCCACGGTCGTGCCGGTCGCCGAGCCCGGTGCGCCGGCCCGCGTGCCGACCGCGGGGCCGGAGGTCGACGAGCAGGCCGACGACTTCATCTACCAGCCGCGCGAGGCCTGGTCGCAGGACGAGCCGGAGACCTACCTCGACGAGGCCTCCGAGCAGGAGGACGAGCCCGCAGGCACCCGCTCCGAGCAGACGACGTTCATCGCCGTCGAGGAGAGCAGCTGGCCCGACAGCGACCTCACCGGCGAGTACCCCGGCCTGCGCGACGAGATCTCCGGCCAGCTGGACGGGTTCACCGAACCGCGGCCCGAGGTGGAGCCGGAGTCCCCGGCCGAGCAGACCGGGCTGATCGAGCCGATCGTCGAGCCGGTGGACCTGGACGCGCCGAGCGTGCGCAACGGTGTCTTCGAGTCGACGCTGGCCGAGGAGCAGTACGCCGAGCCCGAGCAGGAGTCCGAAGAGGAGCCTGAGCAGGAGCCCGCGCACGAGCAGCACGAGCAGCACGAGCAGCACGAGCCCGAGCGGGTCTTCGAGGAGTTCGTCGCGCCCGAGTACACCGGGTCGTTCTCACAGCCGTTCATGGCACCCGGTTCCCCGCCGCCCGCGCCGTTCTCGGCGTTCGAGCCGCGGGTGGAGTCCGAGGAGCCCCCGGAGCGTTCGGTCCGCGCCGTCGGTGCCGCGTTCTCCCACGGCACCGAGGCCCCCGCCGCACCGGCCGCACCGGTCGCTCCGCCCGCGCCTGCTCCGGTCGCCGAACAGCGGCGTTCGCTGTTCGAGCCGCTGCTGGACGCCGACGAGCCGTTGCCGGCGCTCGGCCAGACCCGCAAGCTCCCGGACAGCAGCAACGACCAGCCGTTCGTGCCGAAGTTCGTGCCGAGCGACGAGC
Organism: Lentzea californiensis; assembly: GCF_024648825.1. GTDB lineage: Bacteria > Actinomycetota > Actinomycetes > Mycobacteriales > Pseudonocardiaceae > Lentzea > Lentzea californiensis. The sequence continues at coordinate 420,550 of NZ_JANBBE010000001.1, read as the reverse complement.
CGCTGCTCGCCGCCCCGCCCGAGCCGGAACCGGAGCCCGTCGACCTGCCGCAGCGCCACACCGAAGCGGGTCTGCCGATCCGTGAGGCCCGGCGCACCACGCCGCAGCGTCAGCAGAGCTTCCCCGCGTTCTCGGCGTTCGAGCAGCCGAAGCAGGAGGCCCCGCCCACGCCGTCGCTCCCGCAGCGCCCGCGTCCGGTCGGCTTCTCGCCGTCCACTGGCGGCCGCCCGAACGGAACGCCCGCGGCCCCGGCACCGGCGCGGTTCCAGCAGCCGGAGGGCTTCAACCCGCGCTCGCCGTTCGGCCCCGGCTCGGTGCTGCCGAAGTCGGACGGCCACGCGCCGGCCGCGGACTTCTCGGTCAAGGCCACGCTCACCGGCCGTCGTTACTACAACGAGGGCTCCGCGAACTTCGTGGAGACGCGCGCGGACGTGTGGTTCCGCACCGAGGCCGACGCGGAGAAGGCCGGGTTCCGCCCGGCTCCGTGAGCTCGCACCCAAGGCGACGAAAAGGCCCCCACCGCGTTCGGTGGGGGCCTTTCTGCGGTTCCGGGTCTAGCCGACCACGGTCCAAGTGTCCTTGCCGTGCAAGAGCTTGCTCAGGTCTGCGGCCTTGCTGGCCTTGGCCTCGTCGACCTGCGCGCGCACTCCGTCGTCGTACGTCGTGCGGTCTGCACGGCGGAACACGCCTGTGACGGTGTGCGTGAGGTCCTGCGTCGACAGCCGCGAGAGCGCGAACGACAGGTTCAGGTCCGACGCGTCGTGCACGACGATGTCGCTCGCGTCCACGTCCGCGGACTTGGCGACCGCCAGCCCGAAGCCCTCGCGCACCACGCAGTACTCGCCCTCACGACCGAACCGGATCGGCTCGCCGTCGACGACGTGGATGATCCGCCGCTGTGCCTCGTCCGCGTCCTTCAGCACGTCGAACGCGCCGTCGTTGAAGATGGGGCAGTTCTGGTAGATCTCCACGAGCGCCGAGCCGCGGTGTTCCGCCGCCTGGCGCAGCACCGAGGTGAGACCGGCCTTGTCCGAGTCGAGCGCCCGGCCCACGAAGGAGGCCTCCGCGCCCAGTGCCAGCGACACCGGGTTGAACGGGTGGTCGACCGAGCCGATCGGCGTCGACTTGGTGACCTTGCCCGGCTCCGAGGTCGGCGAGTACTGGCCCTTGGTGAGGCCGTAGATCCTGTTGTTGAACAGCAGGATCTTGAGGTTCACGTTGCGCCGCAACGTGTGGATCAGGTGGTTGCCGCCGATGGACAGCGCGTCGCCGTCACCGGTCACCACCCACACGCTCAGGTCCGGCCGCGCCACGGCGAGTCCCGTGGCGATGGCCGGCGCACGGCCGTGGATGGAGTGCATGCCGTACGTGTTCATGTAGTACGGGAAGCGGGACGAGCACCCGATGCCCGAGACGAACACGATGTTCTCGCGCTTGAGACCCAGCGACGGCAGGAACGACTGCATGGTGTTGAGCACGATGTAGTCGCCACAGCCGGGGCACCAGCGGACCTCCTGGTCCGACTTGTAGTCCCTGGCCGTCTGCTTCTCGTCAGTCGTGGGAACCCCGGTCAGGCCGGGAAGTCCGATGTCGATGGCAGTCATCGAGCCTCCTCGCTACGCTCGTCGGTGCGCTGACTGCAAGGCAGTACTGTGCCCATTGGTTCGCTCGCAAGCTCACTCACGCCGACACCCCCTTGATCACGTCAGCGAGCACGTCCTGCAGCTCCTCCGCCTTGAAGGGCAGGCCCTGCACCTTGGTGTAGGACACGGCGTCCACCAGGTACTTCGCCCTCAGCAGCAACGCCAGCTGGCCCAGGTTCATTTCCGGCACGATGACCTTCTCGTACGACTTCAGCACGTCACCCAGGTTCTTGGGGAACGGGTTGAGGTGCCGCAGGTGCGCGTGCGCGACCGGGAGGCCGAGCTTGCGGACCCGGCGTGCCGCCGCGCCGATCGGGCCGTAGGACGAGCCCCAGCCGACGACCAGCACCTTCGCGTTGCCGTCCGGGTCCTCGACCACGACGTCCGGCACCTCGATGCCGTCGATCTTGGCCTGGCGCAGGCGAACCATCTTGTCGTGGTTCTCCGGGTCGTACGAGATGTTGCCGGTGATGTCCTGCTTCTCCAGACCGCCGATGCGGTGCTGCAGACCAGGGGTGCCGGGCACGGCCCACGGACGTGCCAGCGTCTCCGGGTCACGGGAGTACGGCTGGAAGTTCTCCGGGTCCGTCGCGAACTCGACCGTCAGGTCGGGCAGCGTCTCGACGTCCGGGATCATCCACGGCTCGGAGCCGTTCGCGATCGCGCCGTCGCTCAGGAACAGCACCGGGGTGCGGTACTTCAGCGCGATCCTGGTCGCGTCGACCACCGCGTCGAAGCAGTCCGAGGGGGACTGCGGCGCCACGATCGGCACCGGCGACTCGCCGTTGCGGCCGAACATCGCCTGCAGCAGGTCGGCCTGCTCGGTCTTCGTCGGCAGACCGGTGGACGGGCCACCGCGCTGCACGTCGATCACGAGCAGCGGCAGTTCGGTCATCACGCCGAGACCGATGGTCTCGGACTTCAGCGCGATACCGGGGCCGGACGTCGACGTCACGCCGATCGCGCCGCCGTAGGACGCGCCGAGGGCGATGCCGATGCCCGCGATCTCGTCCTCGGCCTGCACCGTGGTGATGTCGAAGTTCTTGTGCTTGCTCAGCTCGTGCAGGATGTCCGACGCTGGCGTGATCGGGTACGTGCCGAGCACGATGGGCAGCTTCGAGAGCTGGCCCGCCGCGACGATGCCGTACGCCGTCGCCGTGTTGCCGGTGATCTGGCGATAGGTGCCGACGTTGAGCTTCGCGGGCGCCACCTCGTAGGTGACGGCGAAGGCCTCGGTCGTCTCGCCGTAGTAGAAGCCGGCGCGGAACGCCAGGACGTTGGCCTCGGCGATGTCCGGCTTCTTCGCGAACTTCTCGCGCAGGAACCGTTCCGTGCCCTCGGTCGGCCGGTGGTACATCCACGACAGCAGGCCGAGCGCGAACATGTTCTTCGCGCGTTCGGCGTCCTTCTTGCCGAGGCCGGTCTCCTCGAGGGCACCGATGGTCAGCGTCGCCATGGCGACCTTGTGGACCTGGAACCTCTCGAGAGAGTCGTCCTCGAGCGGGTTCGAGTCGTACCCGACCTTCGTCAGGTTCCGCTTCGAGAACTCGTCGGTGTTGACGATGAGGATGCCGCCGTCCGGCAGGTCGACGACGTTCGCCTTGAGCGCGGCCGGGTTCATCGCGACGAGAACGTCGGGACGGTCACCGGGCGTCAGGATGTCGTAGTCGGCGAAGTGCAGCTGGAACGACGACACACCGGGCAGGGTCCCCTGTGGTGCGCGGATCTCGGCGGGGAAGTTGGGCTGCGTGGCGAGGTCGTTGCCGAACGCCGCCGCTTCCGACGTGAACCGGTCTCCGGTGAGCTGCATACCGTCACCGGAGTCGCCGGCGAAGCGGATCACAACGCGATCCAGCTTGCGGGTCTCAGTGCTCATTCCTACGCCGATACCTCTCTCCAAGGGTGGCCGTGCCCCACCACGAGGGTAGTCGCCAGGACCGCCTGCGAGACGGACCGTGTACCACCAGGCGAGACGAACTGTCCCATCTGCCGCACCGGGTCCTTAACTCAACGGTAAGCACAGCGCCACCAGCGGATACCCGAATGCGGTAGACGTCACCCTCGATACCTGTTACCCAAGGTAACACTTACCGCCCGCTGATCCGAGCCTTCATCGCGGCAAGCCTCGCAGCGAACTCTGGAGTGTCGATCGAAGCGACCTGTGGGATCAGCTCGAGCGCGACCGCTTCCTCGTGGTCGTGCATTGCATCGGTCGCCCGCATCGTCGCCTTGATGGTCCGGACGAGTTCCGCCGGCGCCTCGGCCGAGGCCTTCGCCAGCTCTTTCGCCACTGCCAGCGGGTCTTCGGCCCTGGCGTAGGCGAGTCCGTGCGCGACGGCCTGGTCGGCGTCGAGGATCTGCCCGAACAACGTCATCGCCGTGGCGGTCTGCGGGCTGGTGATCCGCTGCAACATCCACGTCATGCCGCCGCCGGGGTGGATGCCGAGCTGCAGGAACCGCGCGTCGAACCGCGCCTTCGGCCCGGCGATCCGGACGTCCGCGGCCAGCGCGAGGTTGAGCCCCGCTCCGACCGCGGCACCGTTGACCGCGGCGATCGTGGGGATCTTCGCGTTGGCCACGGCGAGAAAGCCCTTGTAGATCCGCCTCAGCCCCTCGTCCTTGGAGTTGCCGAGCTGCGTGAGGTCCGCGCCCGCGCAGAACGCCGGCGGGGCACCCGTGATGACCAGCGCGTTGGCTTCCCGTTCCGCTTCCCCGACCTTGTCCGCGAGCTCCTGCGACAGGTCGACGGTCAGTGCGTTGCGCCGCTCCGGATCGTTGATCGTGATCACGGCGACGGAATCGTGGTGCTCCAGCAGAACCTCAGCCATGCCCGCACCCTAGGGCGTGTCCCGTGAGTCTCGTCCGCGACAGTCGCGGCCGAGGGCCCCGGAGGCGGCACCGCCGCAACGCCCGAATACGCCCGGTATGAGGGCGTCGCGGCGGCACCGCCTCCGGGTCTCTCGACCGTGACTCTCATCGAACGGACTCACGGGACACGCCCTAGGGCGCGATCGGCCGGTCCAGCAGCCGGGACAGCACAACCGTCGACACGGTCCGGTCGATGATCTCGACGGCCCTGAGCCGCTCCAGCGCGGTCTCCAGGTGGTGGATGTCCGCGGCCCGCAGGTGCACGATCGCGTCCGCCGCTCCAGACACCGTGTAAGCCGCACTGACCTCGGCCATCGGCTCCAGCCGGTGCTGGATGTCGTGCGGCGCGACGTTCCCCTTGCAGTGCACCTCGACGAACGCCTCGGTGCCCCACCCCAGCGCCTCCGGGTCCACCACCGCCGTGAACCCCCGCAACACCCCCGTGTCCAGCAGTTTGTCGACCCGCCGCTTCACCGCGGGCGCACTCAGCCCCACCTCCTTGCCGATCTCCGCGTAGCTGGAGCGCGCGTTGGCCATGAGGCACGAAATGATTCGATGGTCGATGCTGTCCACACGCAACATTCTGCCCTAGTTAACGCAATGTCGCGGCGTTGTTCGATGGTCTAACCGCCGTTTACATTTCGATCCATGACCGTATCCATCTCCGGGCCCGGCGAGCCGATCACGCTCGACATCGCCGCACCCCTCGCGCCGACGCGCATGCCGACGACCCGTCGGTACCTGATGTGCCCGCCGACGTACTTCACGGTGGAGTACGCCATCAACCCGTGGATGGATCCCACCCAGCCCACCAGCACAACGCTGGCAGTGGAGCAGTGGACAGCGCTCAAGGAGACCTACGAACGCCTGGGCCACGACGTACAGGTGATCGAGCCGGTACCGGGCCTGCCGGACATGGTCTTCTCAGCGAACAGCGGCACCGTCATCGACGGCCGAGTCCTCGGCTCCCGCTTCAGGGCCGCCCAACGCTCAGCCGAAGCCGACCACTTCCGCCGCTGGTTCCTGTCGTCGGGCTACAAGTCCGTGGTCATGCCCACCGCCGTGAACGAGGCAGAGGGCGACTTCACCTGGACCGGCTCCCTGCTGCTGGCCGGCACGGGCTTCCGCACGGACCCCGGCGCGCACGGCGAGGCACAGGAGGTCCTGGGCGTCCCGGTCGTCTCCCTGCAACTGGTCGACCCGCGCTTCTACCACCTCGACGTGGCGCTGTTCATGCTCGACGACCAGTCCCCGTCCCCTCTGGTCGCCTACTACCCGGAGGCCTTCTCACCCGGCTCCCAGCGCGTCCTGCGCCGCCTCTTCCCGGACGCCGTCATCGCCAACGACGCCGACGCTGTCTGCCTTGGGCTCAACGCGGTGTCCGACGGCAAGCACGTCGTCATGCCGGTCGAGGCCACGCATCTGGCCGAGCAGGTGGCGCGGCGCGGGTTCGAGCCCGTGTTCGTGGACATCTCGGAGCTGCGCAAGTCGGGCGGCGGCCCGAAGTGCTGCACGATGGAACTCCGGGGCTGATCGGTCGCTCTTCGCAGTTCTCGATCTGCGCTGGTCGAAGGCTCAAAATGGGTCCTCACCAGCGCAGACTCATGTTCTGACTCTGTGTGGCTCCGTCACTGTCCGGCCAGGGACTGAGAGTCCGGTGGTCATACCTTGCTCGCGACCACCATGTAGTTCTCGGCCCCAAGATCGAAGGTGCTCAGTTCCGTTCGGAGCCCGACCCGGTGCAACTCGACTTCGAGTTCCTCGTACCGGTAGGGCCAGCAGGACAGCAGTTCCGAGCGGACAAGAACCAACCCGGTCGCATCAACCTGCGCGATCGCAATCTCGATGTGGTGCTCCTCCTCCCAATGCTGCGCGATCTCCCAGCGGTAGACCACGACGGCATCGCGACCGTTCCGGCGGACGAGTCGGTCACTGATCTCCAGCCGGGAACCTCTGGCCCTCACGAGTTCCCAAGTGCGGGATGTGAGCACCAAGCGTCCGCCGGGGCGCAGAAGCCGTGACATCGACTCCAGGGCAGCACCCCTGCCTGTCGCGCCCGCGGCATGGTGAAGCGAGTTGCCAACGCAGAACACCATGTCGAACGTGTTGTCCTGGAAATGGTCGGGCAACTCTTCCCAGTTCGCCCGTACGGCCCGGACGGATGCCCCGAACTCCTCAGACAACTGTGCAGTCCGACGAACCATCGCCTCGCTGGCGTCAGTTGCGACAACCTGCATGCCACGACCGGCGAGGCCAACCGCCAACTGTCCGGTTCCGCACGAACAGTCGAGGATGTGGGCGTTCGGCGGCAGGAGGTTGAGGACGTCGTCGAACGACGCAGCGAACTCGGCCGGAGGCAACTTCGCATCCGAGATGAGCCATTCGTACACCTCGGCAAGCACGTCATAGCCTGTCACAACCACTACCTCCGTCACGCGGCAGACTCACGGCAGGAAGTCAGTCCATCAGCGGAGCAAGCCGGGCACCAATGAATTTCGCAAGGATGGCTCCAACGGTGTTCGTGGTAGCCAAGTCAATCTTGATGGTGAGCCTTTCGCGTGGCAGCGAACCAATACAAGCCAATCGCGCAACTTCTGACCGATCCTGGGCTAAAGACGATCAAGCCGTGGCAGTTTGAGGCTGACTGAATCGTTCGAATGTACTTGAAGAGCCCATATCAGGATTTCCAGTGCTGATCAGGCTTGCATCCTGTACCTGGGTACGGGCTTATCGTCGGAACATGGCCACCACAGAGACCGAGACGGACCGGGCCTGGGCACCGCAGGCCTGCACATTGCCCACCGCCCGGCAGCCGTTGCGGATCGCGGAGTTCGGCGCCCTCTTCGCGACCGCTCTGACCGGCGTTCACAGGGCGGGCGGAACGAGCTTGCGGCTGGAACTTGAGGCCGGCGCTGAAGTGGAGGCGACGGCGCGGGACCTCATCGCGGGGGAGAGCCGGTGCTGTTCGTTCTTCGCCTTCACGTTCAGCCACGCCGAGGACGTGCTCCACCTCGACGTCGAGGTTCCTCCCGCCCACGCCGACGTGCTTGACGGACTCGAAGCCCACGCCCGCAGCCGCATGTCAGGCGCAGACACGTGACAGGTCTGCTGCGCACGGGCCGAGTTGCCGAGGCTGCCGGGGTGAACATCCAGACCCTGCGCTACTACGAGCGCCGCGGCCTGCTGGCCGAACCGGCGCGATCGCTGGGCGGTCACCGGATGTATCCGGCCGAAGCCGTGACGACGCTGCGGGTGATCAAGGCTGCTCAACGACTCGGCTTCACCCTCGAGGAGGTCGCCGACCTGCTCGACGCCGGCCGTCATCGTCATGGAGCCGCGGCCGACTCCGGATTGCAGTCCCGTGCCCGCGCCAAACTCGAAGAGATCGAGGCGCGCATCTCCGACCTGAACACGATCCGCACGGCGCTGCACGGCGCGCTGGACGCCGGCTGCGACGACCTGGTGGCGTGTGCGGCCAGCTCGTGTTGCCCACTGCCGTTCGCCGAACTGGCCGACCCCGATGGAGAGCGTCGATGACCACGCACCACTCAAGCGAACCCGCTACGGCTCCAGCGCGCAGCAGCAAGGCCATCGGCGGATTCGCCGTTGCGGCGTGTGCCGCTTGCTGCGCCTTCCCGCTACTCGTCGCCGCGGGGTTGATCACTGGCGGGGGAGCAGCGCTGCTGACGAACGTCTTCGTCGCGTTGGCCGCGGTGGCGGCCGTCGTCGCGGGTGGTCTGTGGTTCCGCCACCACCGCCGAGCTGCATCCGCGAACGGCGGCAGCGGCTGTGCGGGCGGCAACTGCTCCTGCTGAGCTCCGATGCGCCCAAACGTCGCGCGGTGGAACTCCGGGCGGATCGTCCGCGGGCTTGATCTGCGCTCGGTGAAGGCTGAACCAGCCTTCGCCAGCGCAGACCAGTCGCGTGGGACGCTCCGCCGAGATCTCGCGTCGCGTCCCGATCTCGAACGACTCACACGCTTTGCAGCGGCGGATACGGATCGTCGGATGCTGGTGGGGGCGTGAGCTTGGCGTTGAGCGCCTGAGCTTCCTGCAACTGGTCTTCCAGGGTGACGATGCGGCACGCCGCATCCAGTCCCGTGCCCTGGTCGACCAGTGTGCGCACGCGGGCGGCCAAGCGCAGTTGGTGGCGGCTGTACCGGCGGTGCCCGCCGGCCGAGCGCTGGGGCTCGATGAGATTCGCCTCGTCGAGGCTGCGCAGGAAGTTCGCCGTCGTGCCGAGCAGTTCCGCGGCCCGGCCCATCGTGTAGGCGGGGTAGTGCTCGTCGTCGAACTTCTCGGCGGTGGTCTGCGGTTCGTTGTCCGCGGATTCGTTCTTCTCTGGGGTCATCGCGCCTCCACATCACGAGGGGCCCCGGTGCAGTAGCACCGGGGCCCCAAGGGTTGTTGGGTTTCACTTCCACCTAGCCGACCGTGAGATCGGCATCCTCTGTCCGCATGCCCCGTACTGCGAGCGGGCGCTGCGGGGATCGCGTGTGCGTAACCGAAGACCACCTTCCAATCTGATGGAACCGCGGTACCCGTCCGGCGGAGTTCAGCCGAAGGCGGGCGATCCGATGGTGTGCAACCCTTCCCTTCTCCTCTGAGTACTGACTTTTCTTCTCTCACGTGGCTGTCGGCACCGGACCTCTTGCACATGCCGGAATCACCTCACCGACTGCCCCTGGTCACCTGCCAGAACCCCTTCCACTGATCGGCTCCGGCACATCTGACCGTCTTGCACTTGCGACTTGCACTTTCAACTTCGGAACTGCAACTTCGACTTGCACTTGCGACTTCAACTTCGGAACTGCGACTTGCACTTGCTGATCACGCGGTTGTCGGCTCCGGGTTCTTGCACTGCGTCCGGTCTTGTCCGCCGACTTCCCTTGGTCGCTTGCCTCGAGCCCTAGAACGACGAGCTCTGGCACGCCTGACCGTCTTGCACTTTCTTCACGGGTAGTTCGTCATCTCCCGTGTCATGTTCTCTCTCGTCCAACGAGGAGAAGACTACACACGCCAGGCGGACAATGTCTACTCCCGTCACCATAGATTTGCTCGATCGAGTGACGCAGCTGTGCTGACCTGGTCCGATTCGATCAGTCCGTCCGGCAGTGAGAGGCGTCCCGTGACTGATCCTGACGCTCAGCCCTCCAGTTCCCACCGCACGAAGCGCATCGTCGAGGTGAAGCCGGCCCGCTCGAAGATGCCGAACGCCCCAGTGGCGTTCTCCGAGTCCACGCTCAGCAGCGCGCGGTCATAACCCTGGTCAACAGCGGCCCTAAGCGCGTGGCTGAGCAGAGCGCTCGCAACGCCGCGGTTCCGATAGCCGGGCAACGTGCCGATGACCATGAAGTGCGCGTCACGAACCCCGGTGGCCTCAGTGTCGGCCTCCCAGTTCATCGTCACCAGCAGACCCGCTGCCACCCCGCCGGCTTCGCGCAGCAGGAAGCTGGCCAAGGGCTGGAACGTCTGGTTGGTGATCTTGTTCTTCCAGAGCTCCACCGGCATCGGCGTCGCGCCCCAGTTCGCGCGGTACGCCTCGTTGCGCACGTGCCGGAACTCCTCGTCGGCCGCCTCCGACCACGGCTCGATCCGCGGGTCGTCGGACGGCTCGACGTCGAGGAGCGCGTGCTCCATGCGCTGGAAGTAGCGGACCGGGGTGAATCCGGCGGCGCTGAGCAGTTCGGCCAGGCCGGAGATGTGCTCGGCCTTGTGGACGTTGATCGCGAGCCGCAGCGCCGGGTGGTGCAGTGCGTGCAGGACGCGGGCCGACTCGATGCCCGCCCGCACCAGCCGGGTGCCGATGCCCTGGCGCCGGTACGAAGGGTGGACGCCGCCGTCCAGGGAGACGCGGTGGACCTCTGTGGCGGTCGGCCGGTACTGGATCTTCATGTAGCCGGCCATCACGTCGCCGTCGAAGACCGCGAGGCTGCCGCGTTCCAGATCCGCGTACGGGTCGACCAGCTCGGTGAGGGTGTCCTCCGCCGTGTAGTTCTCGCCGATCTTGTCGACGGCTTCGATGGCGTTGAGGAGGTCGGCTGACGTCTGGGCGTCGTCTCGGGTGAGGGGACGCCACGTGAGGCCTTCGATCATCCGCCGAACGTATTCAGGCACGCGCGGGCTGTCGCTCCGGTTTTCGGCCGCACAACGTGGCATGCCCGAGAACGCCGTGACCGCAGTAACTTCGGCGGGTGCCCGACATCCTCGTGATCGGCTTCGATCCCCACACCATCCCAGGCTTCGACCCCGCCCCGGTCGCCGCCGCCATTGAGCAGGCCAGCAGGGCGTTCGCCGGGCTGGGCCTCGCCGAGGACCTGTTCCTCATCGACTTCGCGGAGCTGGACGGCCGCGCCCAGGCCAAGCTCGTCGAGAAGCTCGGGAACAAGCAGTACGACGCGGTCCTGGTCGGCGGCGGCGTCCGCAAGGGACCCGGCCTGCTGGAGCTCTTCCAGGTCGTCGTCAACGAGGTGCACTGGCGTCAGCCGCACGCCGCGATCGCCTTCAACGACAGTCCCGGCGACAGCCCGGACTGGGTCCTCAAGGCGCTCGAGCAGAAGCGCAAGTGTTAACCCACGACATCGGGTGAACCGGACGGGCGGCCTCTCCGTACCCCTTGTCAGACCCAGAAAACGCTGTCCAGCGATCAAGTCCTCGCAGGTCAGCAGCCCGCACCCCGATATCACCACGAAGCGTGACGGCATCACTCGATCGCGTGGTCGTGGACGTAACCCCTAACGAGAGCCGAACTAGCAGCGAACTCACAGACAGCTCCGTCAGTTCGTCAGGAGGCAACGATGAACTTACGCACGACTCACACGGCTTGTTGACTGTCTGTCAGCAACGGCTAGCCCAGCTCATCGGAAACGTGACGAGAGTCACCCAACGGGCGCTCAAGCTTGCCTGTGCTCGTGACGCGAGGTTACGTTCTCGCCCGCCGATAACGGTTTGGTCACTGGCAGGACACAGGACCCGCAGTACCTGGGGTCCGAAGTCCGGCTCGGAATCCCCCGCCGAGACAGCCCGGTGGCCAAGCTCCCCGACGCAGGAGGCTCTCCCTTGGCCCGGCACAGCAAGGCCGATGGCCGAACCGTGTACACGGTCGTGCCCAGACAAGAAGTCAAGCCCGGCGCTCACCGCGTCGAGGACGACAAGGTTCCGCTTGCCCACCGTGTGAGCGCGATCGTCGTCGCCGCAGGTGTCGCCGCCGGCACCGCGGCCATCGCCAACGCCGCGACCAGCGGTTCCCCGACCGACCTCGCTGCGGGTGCGGCCGAGCTGGGCGCTCTCCCCGACCAGCAGGTCAAGACCATCCAGACGGTTCACGACGTGAACCCCGGCAGCCAGGTCGGCCGTCTGCTGCAGTTCCAGCAGATGTACGCGCAGCAGACGTTCGAGCAGGCCACGAAGGTCGCCGCGGACGCGCACGCCCAGCGCGAGGCAGCTGCCAAGGCCGAGGCCGAGCGTCAGATCGAGATGCGCAAGCCCGCCAAGCAGCGCGAGGTCGAGGGCTGGATCAAGGACGCCATCAAGGTCCTGCAGGCCAACGGCACCAACATCGACAACGGCTCCATGGACGAGATCTACACGATCATCATGAAGGAGTCGAACGGCAACCCCAACGCCGTCAACAACTGGGACTCCAACGCGATGCGCGGCACGCCGTCCAAGGGCCTGATGCAGTGCATCGACCCGACGTTCCGCGCGTACAAGCTGGCCGGCTACGACAACATCCTCGCGCCGGTCGACAACATCATCGCGGGCGTTCGCTACACCTACGCGCGCTACGGCGGCTTCCACAACCACCCGGGTCTGGTCAACATGAACCTGGGTGGCGGCTACCTGGGGTACTAAAGAGGCCGAACTCGTCGTGTCGGGGTGCGGGAAACCTATCGGCGGACGATGCTGTCAAACAGGTTCACCCACAAGCATGGCGGCCCTAGCGGGCACACGCCCGGTAGTGCTCCCATCGAACGCGATCCCCGAACGCAGGGAGTGGCCGATGAACGAGCAACAGGCACGCGACGACGAGCTGGAGAAGATCCGCTCGGAGGCGACGAGTTGGCTGGCCAAGATGGCCAAAGCCCAGCATCGTCCCAGTGTCGAGCAACGCAGGCCTGAGCACGACGCCATGACACCCGCGAAGAAGTAGTCAGGAAAACGACGGAAGCGCCCCGGTCGACGACCGGGGCGCTTCCGTTTTCGCGCGCGAGGGCAGTGGCGGCGCCAGGCGTTTCACAGGGGCGGAGCCTCCCGCTCGAACGCGGCCCACAGCAGCTTCAGCGGGTGGTCCGCCGGGTGCTTCGCCAACGCGTCGGTGCGCGCGAACACACCCACGAGCCGTTCCAGCGAGTCGTCGGCGAGCTGGACCACGCGCAGGCCGCTTCCCTCGCGCAGTTCGTTGTTCGCCGCCACCACCCCGAGGCCGGACGTCACGATCATCGCGCCCTTGACGAGGTTCGAGCGGAGCAGGGAGATGCCGTACTGGATCTCGTCGATCTCCGCGGCGATGTCGAGGCCCTGCCGGTAGTCGGGGCCGAACCAGCCGCGCAGGAACTCCGCGATCAGCCCGGCGCCCGGCACGACCAATGGCACCGACCGCAACGCGGGCACGCGCACGCGGTCTCCTACGACCGTCTCCGGAAGGTTCGTCAGCAGGGCGAGGCCACCCCGCCGCCACTGGATCACCTCGAACTCGGGGCGCTCCCAGCCCTGGCCCGCCCGCGTCACGACGCTGCCGCAGACGACGTCGACCTCCTGCGTCTCCAGCTTCGTCCAGATGTCCTTGGTGCGGATGTGCACGACCTTGAGGTCGACGTCGCGCTCCTGGAACTCGTCCGCCACGTGGTGCCACGCCTTCGCGAGCGTGTCCAGCATGTATCGCGTCGTGCCCACGGTGACGGTCGTGCCGAGCTTGCGGCGGCACTCGTGAATTCCGTCGAGCCACTCCGCGAGCGTCTCCCGCGCCAATTCGACGATCGACTCACCAGTCGGCGTGAACAGCACGTCTCTTCCGCGGCCCTGCTTCACCACTAGAGCTTCGCCGCACAGTTCCAGGAAGTTCCTGTTCAACGTGTCGAGCTGCTTCTGCACGCTCGACTGCTCTCGTCCCAATGCCCTGGCCGCGCGTAGGGCCGAACGGGTCTCATGCACCGTGAGCAGGGTCCTGAGCTGGTCCATCGTGGTATCCAGTAGTGCACCGGGCATGTGCAGCAAACGGTGCAGCGAGGTGCTGGTGGGAAGCACCAACTGGGACGAGCCGGACATCGGGACCCTCTCTTGTGTTCTGCCGATCAGTTGAACTGAACTTGACCGCATTTCGCCGACAAATTATCCGCAGATCCTGTCGGCAAATCCCTGGACACTTATCTCGCGGTGTACAAAACTATCTGCGGCGACCACGCGTGGGAGCCGATTCCGGGGGGAATCATTGGGGGGTGGGGGTCCGCAGGCGTCAGCCGGCGGGCCCCCAAGTATTACGCTCAGCCGTTGTGACGGCTTCCGCTCGCCTGGAATGGGGCACCACCTACCAGGTCACCGTGCTCGAACTCGGACTCGCCTGCTGTGGGGTCGAAGTGATGGCAGCTCTCGACCGCCTGCCCGACCTCGGCGTCACGCCGGTCGACGGCGCGGGTGAGGCGCACGTCCTCGTCGTCTCCGGCACGGTCACGGACGTCATGTTGCCCGCTGTGCTCCGCAGTTACGAGGCCATGCCCGAACCCCGCTACGTGATCTCCGTGGGCGCCTGCAGCAACACCGGCGGCCCGTACTGGGATTCCTACAGCGTCACCAAGGGGATCGACCAGGCCCTGCCGGTCCACGTCGCCGTGCCCGGTTGCCCACCACGGCCCGAAGCGCTACTCGAGGGCCTGAAGGCGCTGCACGGGCTGGTGAACGCATGACGACCCCGAAGACGGCGTTCGGCCAGACCGTCCACCACGTGGAGCCGGCCGACTGGCTCGCCACGGCCACGGCCCACCACGCCGACGGCTACGTCATGTTCGACTGGCTCGGCGTCGAGGACGCGGGCCGGCCGGGTGCCGCGGGTCAGCGCCACGCGGTGTTCCTGCACGTCATCGACCCGCGAACGCGCGAGGGCGTGATGCTGCGGACCGAACTGGGCCCCGAGGAGGCGTTGCCGGGCATCGGCCACCTCTGGAAGGGCGCGCAGTGGCACCAGCGCGAAGCCAGCGAGATGTTCGGGGTGGTGTTCGGCGTCACCGCGGACGGCGAGCCCGAGCACCTGTTGCTGCCCGACAGTTTCCAGGGCCACCCGCTGCGCAAGGACTTCGTGCTCGCCTCCCGCGTCGTGCGCCCGTGGCCCGGCGCGCTGGAGCCCGGCGAGGACAACACGAGCGCCCCGAGCCGCCGCCGCACCGCACCACCTGGAGTGCCGGACCCGTCCTGGGGCCCGCGCCGCGAAGAGGAGCCGCAGTCGTGACGAACCTTCCACCGCGTACAAGGGGCGTCATCGCGCTGCTGGAGGCCAACTGCACGGTCTGCATGATCTGCGCGCGCGAGTGTCCTGACTGGTGCATCCACATCACGTCGCACACCGAGGTCGAAGAGCAGCCCGGCAGCGCCCGCCCGCGCAGCCGCAACGTGCTCGACCGGTTCGCGATCGACTACGGCCAGTGTCTCTACTGCGGCATCTGCGTCGAGGTCTGCCCGTTCGACGCCTTGCACTGGGCGCCGGAGTTCGGTTATCCGGGAACGGGTTCGATCGACGGCGAGGGTGCCGTCGCGGAGCTCGTCCACGAACGGGACGTGCTGTCCACGTGGGTCGAGAAGGTGCCGCCGCCACCGCCGCTGGACCCGGCCGCGGAGGCCGCGCCTGAAACGGCGACAGGAACCGGAAGGCGGCCTGGTTCGTTGAGGGGTAGGACGTAAAACCCGGAGGCGAAAACCGTGCACAAGCACTTCAACGGGTTGAAGACGGCCGTGCTGCTCGGCGGGATGAGCGCGCTGATCGTTCTGGTCAGCAGCCTGTTCGGCCGGACGGCACTGGTCATCGGCCTGGTGTTGGCCTTGGGCGTGAACGCCTACGCGTACTTCAACTCGGACAAGCTCGCCCTGCGCGCGATGCGGGCGGTACCCGTGTCGCAAGTGGAGCAACCAGTGCTCTACGCCATCGTGCGTGAGCTGTCGCAGAAGGCGCGCCAGCCCATGCCCAGGCTCTTCCTGAGCCCGACGATCGCGCCGAACGCGTTCGCGACGGGCCGCAACCCGCGCAACGCCGCCGTGTGCTGCACCACGGGCATCCTCGACCTGCTCGACGAACGCGAGCTGCGTGCCGTGCTCGGCCACGAGCTCGCGCACGTCTACAACCGCGACATCCTGATCAGCTGCGTGGCCGGCGCACTGGCCGGCGTGATCACGATGCTCGCCAACCTGGCCCTGTTCGCCGGGATCTTCGGCGGCGGCGACTCCGACGACGACGGCCCCGGCCCGCTCGGCCTGTTGCTGATCGCACTGCTCGGCCCGATCGCGGCGACCGTCGTGCGCCTGGCCGTGAGCCGCTCGCGCGAGTTCCAGGCAGACCAGGCGGGCTCGGAGCTCACCGGCGACCCGCTGGCGCTGGCCTCGGCGCTGCGCAAGATCGACCTGGGGACGCGGGCGGCGCCGCTCGCACCGGAGCCGGGGGTGGTGTCGCAGAGCCACCTGATGATCGCGAACCCGTTCCGCTCGGGGGAACAGTTCTCGAAGTGGTTCTCGACCCACCCGCCGATCGCCGACCGCATCCGCAGGCTCGAGGAAATGGCGCGCAGGGCTGGTTAGATCCCTGCCTTCGCCACGGCCATGAGGTACTCGCCGTACCCGGACTTGCCGAGCTTCTCGCCGAGCGCGTAGCACTCCTGCGCGGAGATGAAGCCCATGCGCAGCGCGATCTCCTCGGGACACGCGATGCGCACGCCGGTCCGGTGCTCCAGCACCTGCACGAACTGCCCCGCCTCGAGCAGCGAGTCGTGCGTGCCGGTGTCGAGCCACGCGAACCCGCGGCTCAGGTCCACGAGCTGCGCCCGCCCCTCGCGCAGGTAGGCGAGGTTGACGTCGGTGATCTCCAGCTCGCCACGAGGCGACGGCTTGAGCTGCCGCGCGATGTCGACCACACCGTTGTCGTAGAAGTAGAGCCCGGTGATCGCCCGGTTCGACTTCGGCTTCGCGGGCTTCTCCTCGATGGACAACAGCCTGCCCGTCGCGTCGACCTCGCCCACGCCGTACCGCTCGGGGTCCTTCACCTGGTAGCCGAACAGCACACAGCCGTCCAAAGAGGACGCGTGGTGCTGCAGCGTGGTGGAGAAACCCTGGCCGTAGAAGATGTTGTCGCCCAGCACCAGCGCCACGTCGTCGTCACCGACGAAGTCCGCGCCGATGAGGAACGCCTCCGCGAGCCCGTTCGGCGCGGCCTGCTCCGCGTAGGAGAAGGCCATGCCCCACTGGGACCCGTCCCCGAGCAACCGCCGGAACAGCGGTAAGTCGGTCGGCGTGCTGATGATCAGCACCTCGCGGATGCCGGCCAGCATGAGCACCGACAGCGGGTAGTAGATCATCGGCTTGTCGTACACCGGCAGCAACTGCTTGGAGACGGCCTGCGTGATCGGGTGCAGGCGCGACCCACTGCCACCGGCGAGGACGATGCCCTTCACCGGTAGTTGGTGAACTGGAGTGCGATGCCGAAGTCAGCACCCTTCAGCAGTGCGATGACGTCCTGCAGGTGGTCCTTCTTCTTGCCGGACACCCGCAACTGGTCGCCCTGGATCTGCGCCTGAACGCCCTTGGGTGCCTCGTCGCGGATCTTCTTGGCGATCTCCTTGGCCTTCTCGGACGTGATGCCCTGCACGAGATTTCCCGTGACCTTGAACACCTTGCCGGAGATGGCGGGCTCACCCACCTCGAACGCCTTCATCGAGATGTTGCGCTTGACCAGCTTCTCCTGGAAGACGTCGATCGCCGCCTTGCAGCGCTCCTCGGTCTCGGAGGTGAAGGTGATCGCCTCCTCGCCGGCCCAGGCCACTGTGGTGTTGGTCCCGCGGAAGTCGAAGCGGGTACTCAGCTCCTTCGAGGCCTGGTTGAGCGCGTTGTCGACCTCCTGCCGGTCCACCTTGCTCACCACGTCGAACGACGGGTCCGCCACGACTTCACTCCTCAACGATCTCGGGATCACAGCCAGCGTCGATGCTACTGGGGGACCCCGATTTGGGGCCTCCCGAAGGGGTTATGTATTGTTCTGCCCGCACCGTTACGGCGGTGTGGGGCGGGTTGCCCGAGCGGCCAATGGGAGCGGACTGTAAATCCGTCGCGAAAGCTACAGAGGTTCGAATCCTCTACCCGCCACGCAAGACTGATGGGCCTCTGACCGGACAGGTCAGGGGCCCATCGTCGTACCGTCGTAACGGGCCGAGGGGGATCTCAGTGCGTACGCAGATGGCAACGGAAGCCGGCAGGACGACGGCGCCGAGCGAAGACCGGGCGTTGGTCGGCCCGAACCTGCTCGCGGTGCTCGACGGCGTGACGGCGCAGCCCGAGACCGGGTGCGAGCACGGCGTCGGGTGGTTCGCCGACCAGCTCTCCGGCGAGATCCTGCGGTTCGCCCACCTCGAGCCGGGCGTGGCGCTCGCGAAGGCCGTCGAACAGGCCGCTGAGCTGCACTCCGGCACCTGCGACCTCGATCATCCGCACTCGCCCAGCGTGGCGATCGCGATGGTGCAGACGAAGGACGACGTGCTGCGGTACCTGGTGCTCGGGGACGCCACGGTCGTGGTCGACACCAAGGATGAGCTGCTCGTGGTGAGTGACACGGAGACGAAGCGCACGGCCGGTGCGAAGGTCGCTGATGTCGCGCACGCGTTGACGGGGGAGGTGCCGCTGCAGGACGTACGGCGCGTCGCGATCCTGTCCGACGGGGCCGCTCGGGCGGTCGACCTGTTCAATCTCTTCGATTGGCGTCAGGCGCTCGAACTGATGGCGGCGAACGGGCCGGACGACCTCATCCGCAAAATGCGCGCGGTCGAAAAGGAAGACGTCAAGGCCGTTGATTGGCCGCGCACGAAGATTTCCGACGACGCGACTGTCGTGTACTTCGACCGGTGACGGTCGGGCTCTTCGCGCTCGACGCCGTCGTGCGCACCGCGTCGATCGTCCGGATCTCCGAGATCGAGTGGTACGGCGAGATCGTCGTCGACCTCACACAGCCGGACGTGCTCGACAGCCTGCGCGTGGCCATGGCGGTCAGCTCGTTGCCGGGCTACGTATGTGCGTGCAGGGGGCAGGTGCGGTTCGAGTTCTTCGACGCGCAGGGGGAGCGCCTCACGGTTGCCGTGATGCACCACGGGGTCTCGCTCGCCTGGAGGTGGGACAGCGGTCACGGGGAGCTCGAGGACGGCGCGGCACTGTTGCGCTGGCTGGGAGAACACGGCTTGCCCGGTCCGTTGTCGGGCGTTGACGAACGGCCGGAACGGATCGAGTGGATCGCCGCGATGCCTCCTGCGCTGGAGGAGATGGCAGCGGACCTCGTTTGCCACTTCCCGATGCCCGCGGAGTCCAAGCACGTGATCAGGGCGCGCGAACTGATGCGGAGCGTCGACTCCGTGACCGGCGTGCTGCAGTTGCTGGCGTGGTGTGCGGCCGGCATGGGCAACCGGACGAGGACGCCGCCGTACGAGGACGTTCCCGGGTTGATCTTGCAGACCGTGCCGATCGCGGAGATCGTCGCCGCGCTGCAGGATCCGCAGGCCGACGAACGGCACGACGCGGGTGCGGCTCGGATCCTGCTGGCCGGGCGGACCCGCATCAAGCAACGGATGGACGTGGCTCGCCTGCCCGGACCTCTCAGGATCCGTGTGCGGGAGGCGGCCAAGGCCCGCGGTCACGTCCTGCCGGACTGGGCGGAGCGCCTGTTGCTCAATGCCTAGGCGCGGGTTCGACGCCTCGGCGGCGCGCGATCGCCCGCATGTTCTCCTCGCCCCAGTCGCCCAGCGCGTCCAACGCCTCGTTCAGCCTCACTCCCAGCGGCGTCAGCGAGTACTCGACGCGCGGCGGCACCTCGTGGAACACCTCGCGGTGCACGATCTCGTCGGCCTCCATCTCGCGCAGCACCTGGATCAGCATCTTCTCGCTGATGCCGGACACTGACCTGCGCAGTTCGCCGGTGCGCACGGGGCCGTGGTGCAGCGCCCAGAGGATCAGGGCCTTCCAGCGGCCGCCGATCACGTCGATCGCCGCGTCGAGACCGCACGCGTACTGTCGTGGCTTCATGCTGGATCCTTACCAAAAAGTGGGTACCTGACAAAATAGTAGGTACTTGTCGATCTGCCAGTGTCAGAACGAGCATTCACGGCATGGGGATCAAGAAAACCGTGAGCGTGCTCGGCCTCGGCCGGATGGGCAGCGCGCTGGCGAAGGCCCTGGTCGGCCAGGGCTACGAAGTGACCGTGTGGAACCGCACGCCCAAGGAACTGCCGAACACCAGAAGCGTTGCCATGCCGGAAGAGGCGTTCGAGAGCGACGTCGTCGTGACCTGCCTGTCCACGTACGACGTTCAGGAACCGTTGCTCACCAACGACATCAAGACGCTCGTCAACCTCACGTCCGGCACGCCGGACCAGGCCCGTGCCACCGCGCGGTGGGCCAAGGACAACGGCGTCGAGTACGTCGACGGTGTGATCATGGCTGTGCCGCAGCAGGTCGGGACCCCGCAGGCGAAGATCTTCTTCAGCGGCAGCGAGAACCACCACGTGCTGCACGCGTTCGGCGAGCCGGTGTACGTCGGTGAGGACGCTGGGCTCGCCGCGCTCTACGACCTGGCCCTGCTCGGCATCATGTGGACGACCTTCGGCGGCTACCTGCAGGCGGTCGCGTTGCTGGGCACCGAGGGCATCGAGCCGGCCCGGTTCACGCCGATGGTCGCGGACTGGCTGAACGAGCTCGGCCACATGCTGCCCGAGATGGGCGAGCAGACGCAGACCAGGCAGTACGAGACCGACGTGTCCGCGTTGGACATCAACGTATCCGGACTGCGCCTGCTCACCGAGGCCAACCGCGAGCAGGGGCTCGACACCACCATCCCGCAGGCCCTGCACGGCCTGTTCGAACGCGCCCAGCGCAACGGCCACGGCGCGCACAGCATCGCAAGTGTCATCGAGGAGATCCGGAAGTGAAGTACCTGGGGAAGAAGGCCGTCGTCACCGGCGGCACGCACGGCATGGGCCGGGCGACGGTCGACAAGCTGATCGAGGGCGGCGCCGAGGTGCTGCTCACGGGGCGCAGCACCGAGAAGGCCGAGGGCGTCAAGGCGCACGCCGTCGCGTCGGACGCGGCGAACCTCGACGACATCGTCGAGCTCGGAACCGAAGTGCGGGAACGGTTGCAGGAGATCGACCTGCTCTTCATCAACGTCGGCTACTCGACGCTGACCCCGTTCCCCGACGCCACCGAGCGCGACTACGACCGCACGTTCGACATCAACACCAAGGGCGCGTTCTTCACCGCGCAGCAGCTGGCTCCACTCATCAAGGAGGGTGGCGCGATCGTCTTCACGACCAGCGTCGCCACGGAGCAGGGCGCGGAGGGGCTGACCCTCTACGCGGCGGCCAAGGCGGCCGTGCGGTCCTTCGCACGGGGGTTCGCCGCGGAACTCGCCCCGCGCGGGATCAGGGTCAACGTCGTCAGTCCTGGCTTCATCGACACCCCGTCCATGGGCGTCGTCGGTGCGTCGCCTGAGGTGCTGCAGGAGTTCAAGGACGTGGGCGACCGCATCACGCCGCTCAAGCGCCACGGCACGATGGACGAGGTCGCGGCCGCGGTGCTCTTCCTGGGGTTCGACGCCACCTTCACGACCGGTGCCGAACTCGCCGTCGACGGCGGACTGGGCCAGGGGATCAACGTCTAGAGAAAAATCTTCGGCCGGCCTGTCACACCTTCGTCGCCTGCCGTGTCGACCAAGCAGGAAGACGACGAAGGAGAACGAAGATGAGGATCGCCAACCCGATCATGTCCGTGCCCGGCGCGATGAAGGCCCTGCTGGACCTGTCGGCGGCAGCGGGGAGCACGGGGATCGACGGGGACTACGTCGAGTTGATCTGCCTGCGCGTCAGCATCATGAACGGCTGCGGCACGTGCATCGACTACCACACCAAGCTGTTGCGCCAGGCGAACGTGGCGGACGAGAAGGTCTACGCCGTCGCGGGGTGGCGGGACGTGCCGTACTACACCGACGCCGAGAAGGCCGGGTTCGCGCTCGCCGAGCAGATCACGCGCGTGCACGTGAGCGACGACGTGTGGGACGAGGCGGCGAAGCACTACACCGAGGAGCAGCTCGCGGGTCTCGTGATCGCCATCGGCGCGATCAACCTGTGGAACCGCATGAACGTGGCCACGGGGCAGAAGGTGGCCTGAGCAAAGGTGAAGCCGGCGCGCAAGAGCTTCCTCTCTCTTGCGTGCCGGCCTCAGCGCGGAGCCTACCCCATGTCGAACAGATGTTCGATCATTGGGCGATCAACACGCGGATCAGATCGCGGCGAGTGCCGCCCGGCCGTCGTCGGTCAGTTCCGCGCAGACGCGAAGGCCGAAGCTCGTTGGCTGCGTGGGGCGCAGCAGTCCCGCGTGCACGAGGTCGTGCGTCGCCATGCGGTCGCAACAGGGCAGTCCGTCGACGTACAGGTCGGGCTCCGTGCCGCCTGTCACCTCGGCGCGTCCTGCGGCGACAGCCGTCAGCATCGCTCTCGCTCTACCGCTGAGTTCCATCTCGACCCCCCAGGTGTGGCGTCCGAATCGCTTACCCCTTTGTCGAGATAGAGGCCGGATTCGTTCCACAAGTACGGGTTCGTTCGGGTTCTTCGCTTGTGTGAACAGGTAGATCATGTCTCATTAGGCCGTTCGGGTTGCGCCGACACGCCGTGCGAAGAGCGCAGCGCGGGACGGCGCGCCCACAGCGTCCACCGCGGCCGATAACCCTGCGAGTACCAGAACGGCGTCGAGCGCGGGTTCGGCAACGCGTGGTGGAGCAGCGTCGACGCCACTCCGGCCGCGTCCAGAACGCCGTGCGCGTGAGCCGCGAGAGCGCTACCCGCACCTGTACCGCGCACATCGGGCCGCACGCCGAGATGACCGAGGTAGGCGAACGGCCGCGCCGACGCGTACTTCTCCATCCACCCCGCGTCCTGCGGCATGTCGACGTAGATCATGCCGACGGGCGTGTCGTCGCTGATCGCCAGCCAAATCGTCTCGTGGTCGCGGTCGAGCACCTCGGCCAGCGCCGTGCGCAGGTGCTCGGCGGTGTTCGGGCGCTCGGTCACCAGACCGAACTGCGCGTCGTACCGGACCGTGTGCAGGTTCAGTTCGACGGCGACGTCCAGATCGGCATGCGTGGCGGCGCGGATGCCCACTCCGGACGGCCGCGGCGCGGGCGAACGGCCGGCGAGGCGTTCGGCGACCACCGTGAGCGGCGCGAACCCCCGGCTGATCAACGTCCGCGCGCCGCCTGTCTCGTGGCTGGGCAGCTGCACGATCGCCGCGGTCTCCGGGTCGTCCAGGCCGGTGAGGCGGGTGTCCCACTCGTCGAGCAACGCGGGCAGGTCGCAGCCCGGCTGCCAGGTCAGGCCGTGCGTGCGCAGGGGTCCCCAGGTGAGGAGCAGGGAGTCCGGGTCGGTCTCGCGGTAGGAAAAGATCTCGCTCACGTCCCATCTGACCATGGCAGGGTCGGACGTGTGGAGATCTACGTCGTGGATTCGTTCACCAGCACGCCCTTCGCGGGCAACCCCGCGGGAGTCGTGCTCCTCACCGAACCGCGCGACGACGCCTGGATGCAGCGCGTCGCCGCCGAGATGAAGCACGCCGAAACGGCCTTCGTCACGCCGGACAACCACCTCCGCTGGTTCACGCCGGAGGTCGAGGTGGACCTCTGCGGGCACGCCACCCTCGCCGCCGCGCACGTGCTGGGCGGGGAGCAGGCGTTCACCACGCGTAGTGGGGTGCTCACATGCGCAAATGACGATGGGTGGATCCGGATGGACTTCCCGGCGGACCCCCCAGAGTTGACTGACCCGCCAATCGGTCTAGCGGAAGCGCTGCCACATGCGACGATCAAGTCCGTGTCGCGCGGGCGGTTCGACTTCCTGATCGAGTTGGAAAGCGCGGCGGAAGTCCGGTCCTTGCGACCTGACGTCCAAGGACTGGCACAAATCCAGTCACGCGGAGTAATCGTAACGGCCGTCGGAGACGGCGACGCGGACATCGTCAGCCGGTGCTTCTACCCGTCCGTCGGCATCCCGGAGGACCCCGTCACCGGATCGGCCCACTGCACCCTTGCGTCCTATTGGGTGCCGCGGCTTCAACGCGCTGACCTGCTGGCGGAGCAGGCGTCGCCGCGCGGGGGGTTCGTCAGGACGACCCTCGCCCAAGATCGCGTGCTGCTCTCGGGGCAGGCCGTGACGGTGCTCCAGGGGCGCTTGAACGTGTAGCCACGTCTGGGTGAATCAAAGTCACTAGGGGTGCTCGACCTGCCATTTCGTCCCCCGAGCGGGGTACATTGGTGCCCCTGGAGGGGTCCTGATCGCGAAGTGCGGGACCCCTCAGTCACGCCTAGAGGTCCCCCACCCAGGCCGACGAGGAGGCTGGATGTCCGACCGAGCGTCGGCCCCCGTGTCGGACTCGGCCGCCTGGTCGGCCAAGTCGACCAACCGCGCGTTCAGCGCGTTCGCCGTCACCCTTCTGGTGGCCGGCGTCGCCTGCGCGGGCATGGTCGCGGCCTGGCTCCCGGAGAGGGAGACCACCTCCCTCTTCTGGATCGGCCCGCTCCTCGTCGTCGGCTTCCTGCTGGCGGAACAGCTCGCGATCAACGTCGACGTCCGCAGCGGCGTCGCGTGGACGATCTCCTTCACCGAGATCCCGCTGGTCCTGGGCCTGCTCGTGGCCCCGTTCGAGATCGTGCTCGCCGCGCACGTGGTCGCCGGCGTGGGCACGTTGCTCGGCAGGCGGATCCTCGACAGGGCCGTCTACAACGCGGGCCTCATGTTCATGGAGATCTCCGTGGCGTTCGCCGCCGCCGAGGCCGTGAACCGGATGATCGGCGCCGGTGGCCCGTTCTGGGCGGGCGCGTTCATCGGAACGATCACCGTGCCGCTCCTCGCGAGCGTGCTGGGCCTCTGCGCGCTGCGCCTCATGGGCAAGTCGATGCGCGTGGGCAACAGCGTCCGTCTCGTGCTGCAGACGCTGGTCGTCGCGCTGCTGAACACCTCGGCCGGCCTCGTCGGCTACCAGATCGTCGCCACCACGCCGTGGGGCGCCGCCCTGATCATCCTGGTGCTCGCGGGCATCGTGGCCACCTACTTCGCCTACTCCGGGCTGCTGCGCGAACAGCGCGACCTGGAGGCGTTGAGCGAGGTCAGCCTCCGCGTCGCGAGGTCGGGACAACACGGCACCGGCCCGCGCCAGCCCGACGACGACCTCACCTCGGGCGTCGAAGAGGACGAGTGGCAGCTCATCGCGGAACGCATCCGCGAGCAGCTCAACGCCAACAGGGTCGTGCTGCGCCTGCGCACCGATCCGCAGGAAGCCATGATCACCCTCGTCGCCGGCGAACCGCTGCCCGAGGAGATGACCGCGACGGACCCTCGTGCCGTGCGCGAAGACCCGGTGCTTCAGCTGCCGGGCACGCACGTCCGCTACTACCGCGTGGCCGATGCGACCGAGGACGTCACCGAGGCCCTGCTGCGCCGCGACGCGCAGGAAGCCCTGGTCGTCCCGTTGCGCGGCGCGACCCAGCTGCTCGGTGCCGTCGAGGCGCACGACCGGCTGTCGCGCTGGCGCGGTTTCGGCAAGGCGGACATCCAGCTGCTGCGCACGCTGGCCTCGCACCTCGCGACGGCCGTCGACAACCGCCGCCTGCTCGCCCGCCTGCGCCACGACGCCTACCACGACCCGCTGACCGGTCTGCTGAACCGGGCGGGCTTCCGCGAGGCGTGCGGTGAGCCGTTGCACGAGTCCCAAAGGGGAGTGGTGCTGCGCATCGACCTCGACATCCTGTCGACGGTCTCCGACGCGCTGGGCCAGGCCTGGGGCAACCGGATGGTCGTCGCCGCCGGGCGCCGGCTGCGCGACGCTCTCGGAGCGGACGTGCCGCTGGCACGCCTGGAGGGTGGCGCGTTCGCCGCGTACCTCGACGACGAGCGCGCTCAGACCGCCCACGAGACCGCGGAACGGTTGCGGGCGGGGCTTTCCGTGCCGTACCCGGTCGACCGCCTGACCGTCGAGGCCTCCGCGGTCGTGGGGTACGCGTCCAAGGCGGACTCCGAGACCGAGGACCCGGACCCCGACGTGTTGCTGCAGCGGGCCGATGTCGCCGTGCGCGCCACGTCCGAGGGCACACCCGTGAAGGCCTACGCGCCGTCGATGGGCCACCTGTTCCTGCGCCGCTTCCAGCTCGTGACGCAGTTCCGCCAGGCCGTCGAGACCGGGCAGATCTCGGTGCACTACCAGCCGAAGGTCGCCCTGCCCTCACGTCAGGTCGTGGGCGCGGAAGCGTTGGTGCGCTGGACACATCCGGAGTTCGGCCGCGTCGACCCCGACGAGTTCGTGCCGGCTGTGGAGGCCACCGGTCTCGTGGACGTGCTGACGGACTTCGTGATGGACCGCGCTCTGGAACGCGTGCGCCGCTGGCTCGACCGCGGCCTGCGGATGTCCATCGCGGTGAACCTCTCCGTGCGGACGCTCGGAGACGAGGACTTCCCGAACCGCGTCGAGGCCGCCCTGGAGCGCCACGACGTGCCGTCGGGGCTGCTGACCTTCGAGCTCACCGAGTCGGGCGTCATGGCCGATCCCGAGCGCGCTCTGCCGGTGCTGCGGCGCCTGCACGCGATCGGCGTCGTGCTGGCGGTCGACGACTTCGGCACCGGTTACTCGTCGCTGGCGTACCTGCGCCAGCTGCCGGTGGACGAGGTGAAGATCGACAAGTCGTTCGTGCTCGGGATGGGCACGGACCTCGGCGACATGGCCGTGGTCCGGTCGATCGTGGAGCTCGGCCACTCGCTCGGTCTCGTGGTCGTCGCGGAAGGCGTCGAGGACGACGCCGCGCGCGACCAGTTGGTCGGGATGGGCTGCGATGTCGCGCAGGGCTACCTGATCTCCCGGCCGCTGTCCGAAGATCGCTTCGAGGCCTGGCTGCGCGCACGAACGGTGCAGGTCAGGGGTGCTCGCGATGAGACGGTGCTCACCTTGGTCCACTAAGAGGACCCCCGGATTTCGTTCTTGGTTGAGGCGTGTTGTAGAGTTGTCCTCGCTCGGCAAGAACGAAGAGCAAGCCCCTTTAGCTCAGTCGGCAGAGCGTCTCCATGGTAAGGAGAAGGTCTACGGTTCGATTCCGTAAAGGGGCTCCACTACTGGCCGCAGTGCTGAGCGCTGCGGCTGTAGTTGTGTAAAGCGGTGTAGCTCAGTTGGTAGAGCAAGCGGCTCATAATCGCTGTGTCGCCGGTTCAAGTCCGGCCACCGCTACTTCACAAGATCCCCGCCAGGCGGTAAGCCCGCACTGGGTGTTCGGGGCACGTGTGCTCTCAGGAAGGCAAGGACCGTGGCTGCAACCGACGTACGCCCGAAGATCACCCTCGCGTGCGAGGAGTGCAAGCACCGGAACTACATCACCAGGAAGAACCGGCGCAACGACCCGGACCGCCTGGAGATCAAGAAGTTCTGCCCGAACTGCAAGACGCACCGCGCGCACAAGGAAACCCGCTGAGCGCGTAGCAACTCTTCGACGAGGCCCGTCCCACACCGTGGGGCGGGCCTCGTCGCATATAGGCTCCTCCGGTGCCTCTCGACCCCGCTTTCATCGGACGTAGTTATCCGCCGTCGCAGCCGTACGACGTGAGCCGCGAGAAGATCCGCGAGTTCGCTGAGGCGATCGGCGCGACCAGCCCGGCCTACCTCGATGCCGAAGCGGCGAAGGCGTTGGGGCACAGGGACGTCATCGCGCCGCCGACGTTCGCGATCGTCGTGTCGATGAAGACCAACGAGACGGTCATGTTCGACCCGGAGCTGCAGCTCGACTACAGCCGCGTCGTGCACGGCGACCAGAACTTCACCCACCACCGGCCCATCACCGCGGGCGACCAGCTCGTGTGCGTGGCGCACGTCGACGCCATCACGTCCCGCATGGGCAACGACATGGTGACCGTGCGGACGGAGATCACCACGGTGGACGGCGAGCCCGTCACCACCGCCAAGTCGATGCTCGTCGTGAGGGGAGAAGACGCATGACGTACGAGGTTGGCACCGAACTGCCGGCGCTGTCCGTGCGCCTCAAGCGCTCCGACCTGGTGCGCTACGCGGGCGCCTCGCTGGACTTCAACCCCATCCACTGGAACGAGAAGACGGCCGAGGACGTCGGCCTGCCGGACGTGATCGCGCACGGCATGCTGACCATGGCCGTGGCCTCGCGGATCGTCGCGGAGTGGATCGGCGACCCCGGTGCGATCGTCGAGTACGGCTGCCGTTTCGGGCGGCCCGTCGTGGTGCCCAACGACGACGAGGGCGCGCTCGTCGAGGTGACCGCGAAGGTCACCAAGGCCTTCGACGACGGAACTGTGAAGGTCAACATCAACGCGGCTTTTGACGGCAAGTCGGTGTTGACGGGTGCCTTCGCCCGCGTGCGGGTCAGCTGATCTTGTGATCAAGAACACCACCGGGCGATCCGGTCCGGTGGTGTTTGCCGTGTTCACGGGAGATTCGGGCCGGGACGGCATCGCAGTTGCACGACCCTGATTCGTCTTCCCGGCTCGCATATGGGTAGGCTGTGCGACAGGCCGCTCGGCAAGTGCTTGAGCGGTCTGGTTGGAATGGACGGGGCAGGTTCCCGTACACTTCCTGCTTGGCCAGG
This sequence comes from Lentzea californiensis, assembly GCF_024648825.1. Classification (GTDB taxonomy): domain Bacteria; phylum Actinomycetota; class Actinomycetes; order Mycobacteriales; family Pseudonocardiaceae; genus Lentzea; species Lentzea californiensis. Next base: position 392,174 of record NZ_JANBBE010000001.1, on the reverse strand, counting down.
GGATCCCATTCGGGATCTCAAAGGGGTGTAGCTCAACTGGCAGAGCAGCGGTCTCCAAAACCGCAGGTTGCAGGTTCAAGTCCTGTCGCCCCTGCTGTCGAAGCGCGTCATGGGTGGAGTGGAGGCACGGCATGGTCGAGGGCCGCGAGCAGGACCAGCCGGAGGAGCGCGAAGGCGCTGTCCGGCCGTCCACTGCTGCGGCGCGACGTGAGCGTCGTGCCTCCTCCCGCCCGGCCGCCCGCAAGGACGGCAGCAGCGCTGAGTCGAAGAAGAGCGTCTCCAAGTCCGACGAGTCGGACGAGGACGCGAAGAAGGGTCGCCCGACCAAGACCCGTGAAGGACAGGAGAAGCGTCCCTCGCTGATCGGGCGGGGCTTCCGCTACATCCGCGAGGTCATCGGCGAACTCCGCAAGGTGATCTGGCCGACGCGCAAGCAGCTCGTCACCTACACCGGCGTCGTGCTGGTGTTCGTGGTCTTCATGGTTGCGCTGGTGTGGGCTCTCGACCTCGGCTTCGGCGCGGCTGTTTTCGAGTTGTTCGGCTGAGCCGGACAGCTGCCGCTGCAATCAGGAAGCGAGATCCACAGTGACCTCCGATAACGGCGTCGACGCCCAGGAGAAGACCGACCTCATCGACGACGAGGTGTCCGAGGACATCGCGGCCGACGAGACGGTCGAGTCGGAGGCTGTGGACTCCGAGGACGCAGGCACCGCGGACGAGTCCGAAGAGGACTCCGAGGACGCCGACGTGCTCGCGATCGACGAGACGCCGATCGACGAAGAGCCCGAGGACCCCGCCGAAGAGCTGCGTCAGGCCCTGCGCCGCGCGCCCGGCGACTGGTACGTCGTGCACTCGTACGCCGGTTACGAGAACAAGGTCAAGGCGAACCTCGAGACTCGTATCCACACGCTCGACATGGAGGACTACATCTTCCAGGTCGAGGTGCCGACCGAAGAGGTCACCGAGATCAAGAACGGCCAGCGCAAGCTGGTGCAGCGCAAGGTGCTGCCCGGCTACATCCTGGTCCGCATGGAGCTCACCGACGCGTCCTGGAGCGCCGTCCGCAACACGCCGGGCGTGACCGGGTTCGTCGGAGCCACCTCGAAGCCCTCGCCCCTCACGATCGACGAGGTGCTGAAGTTCCTGCTCCCGCAGCAGGAGCAGAAGCCGGCCGAGGGCAAGAAGACCGCTTCCACCACCGTGTCGAAGCCGACCATCGAGGTCGACTTCGAGGTCGGCGAGTCGGTCACGGTCATGGACGGCCCGTTCGCCACGCTGCCCGCCACGATCAGCGAGGTCAACGCGGACGGCCAGAAGCTGAAGGTCCTGGTGTCGATCTTCGGCCGGGAGACGCCGGTCGAGCTGTCGTTCAGCCAGGTCTCCAAGATCTGAGCGGTTTTCCCTGACCGGAAGACCGATCGGCCACGCTGCGGCTGGCAGAGCCGCGCGCGGACACTGCAATAACAGGAAGTACGGACAATGCCTCCCAAGAAGAAGAAGCTGTCAGCGATCATCAAGCTGCAGATCAAGGCTGGTGCCGCCAACCCGGCGCCTCCCGTTGGTCCCGCGCTGGGTCAGCACGGCGTCAACATCATGGAGTTCTGCAAGGCCTACAACGCCGCGACCGAGTCGCAGCGCGGTCAGGTCGTGCCGGTTGAGATCTCCGTGTACGAAGACCGCTCGTTCGACTTCAAGCTGAAGACTCCTCCGGCCGCGCGACTCATCCTCGCCGCCGCTGGTGTCGACAAGGGCAGCGGCGAGCCGCACCGCGTCAAGGTCGCCAAGGTGACCATGGAGCAGGTGCGCAGCATCGCGCAGGTCAAGATGGTCGACCTGAACGCGAACGACATCGACCAGGCGGCGAAGATCATCGCCGGCACCGCCCGTTCCATGGGCATCACGGTCGAAGGCTGACCACACCCTCTTTCTAGCAAGCGTGGGAGAGCCGAGCGCGGCTCATTCACCACGAACTGATCCACGGTAAGGACAGAGCATGAAGCGCAGCAAGGCCTACAAGGCCTCCGCAGAGCTGGTGGACCGGGAGCGGCTGTACTCGCCGCTGGAGGCCACCAAGCTCGCCAAGGAAACGTCCAAGGTGAAGCTCGACGCCACCGTCGAGGTCGCGATTCGCCTCGGCGTCGACCCTCGCAAGGCCGACCAGATGGTCCGCGGCACCGTGAATCTGCCGCACGGTACGGGCAAGACCGCCCGCGTGATCGTCTTCGCAACCGGTGACAAGGCCGCTGAGGCCGAGGCCGCCGGTGCGGACGCTGTCGGCTCCGAGGACCTGATCGAGCGCATCCAGGGTGGCTGGCTCGACTTCGACGCCGCGATCGCGACCCCCGACCAGATGGCCAAGGTCGGTCGCATCGCCCGCATCCTCGGCCCGCGTGGCCTGATGCCGAACCCGAAGACCGGCACCGTGACCCCCGACGTCACGAAGGCCGTCAACGAGATCAAGGGCGGAAAGATCAACTTCCGCGTTGACAAGCAGGCCAACCTGCACTTCGTCATCGGCAAGGTCTCGTTCGACTCCGAGAAGCTGGTCGAGAACTACGCCGCCGCGCTGGACGAGATCATGCGCGTCAAGCCGTCCGCGGCCAAGGGCCGGTACGTCAAGAAGGTCACCGTCTCCACGACGATGGGCCCTGGCATCCCGGTCGACCCGAACCGCACCCGCAACATGCTGGTGGACGAGGCCTGAGCCTCGCGGTTCGCAGCTAGCTCCTGACAAGGCCCCCGGTTCGCCGGGGGCCTTGTCGCATGTCAGGCCTGGTGCCGCGGGAACGTCTGCCGGTAGTCGCTCGGCGATCTCCCCACCTGCTTCAGGAAGTGGTGGCGGAGGTTGTTCGCCGTGCCGATGCCGCTCAGGGCCGCGATCTTCTCCACGGACAGGTCGGTGGACTCCAGCAACGCCTGCGCCCGCGTGATGCGTTCGTTGAGCAGCCATTGCAGCGGTGTCGTGCCGGTGGTGGCGTGGAGCTTGCGGTAGAAGGTTCGCGGGCTCATCGCGGCCTGGCGTGCCAGGACCTCGATGGTCAGCGGTTCGTCCAGGCGAGCGCGGGCCCAGTCGAGCACCGGCGTCAGGCCCTGTTCGTCGCTGGCGGGGACCGAGAGGTCGACGTACTGGCCCAGGTGGCCGGGCCGGTGGCCGGGGACGATCATGCGGCGGGCGAGCTGGTTGGCGACGTGGGCGCCCAGGTCGCGGCGGACCAGGTGCAGGCAGAGGTCTAGTCCGGCGCTCATGCCGGCGCTGGTCAGCACGTCGCCCTCGTCGATGTAGAGCTGCGAGGCGTCGACCTGGACCTCCGGGTAGCGCTCGGCCAGCAGCGCGGTGTGCATCCAGTGCGCGGTGGCCTTCTTCCCGTCGAGCAGGCCGGCTTCGGCCAGTGCGTACGCGCCGACGCACGCCGACACGATCCGTGCGCCGTTGTCGTGCGCCCTGCGCAGCGCGGAGACCAGCTCGGGTGGCACAGGCGCGTTGTCCTCGAAGACCTCGTCCGGCACCCACGACACGATGACGGTGTCCGCGTTCACGATGTCTTCCAGCCTGTGAGCGCTGTTCAGGGTGAAGCCAGGCGTGGTGTCGCGGCTGCGGTTTCCGGTGCCGCACAACCACAACTCGTACCAGGGGTCGGCGAGGTCGGGCTGCGGCGTGCCGAAGACGGCGGCGGGAATACCCAGCTCGTAGAGGTCCGCGACGCCGAAGTCGCTGGGAACGACCAGGGCGACTGATCCAGCGCTCATGCGATCCAGCCTATGGCAGGAATTTGGCGAAAGGGGTCATTCCGGTCACTGGTCGAGTTGATCACGTGCGGCGAGGGTGGAGGCATGACATCTGAAGCGATCACCGTGCTGGGTCTCGGCAACCTCGGCCGCGCGCTGGCGGAGGCGTTCCTGCGGGAGGGTCACCCCGTCACGGTCTGGAACCGTTCTGCCGCAAAGGCTTCCGAACTCAAGGTGCCCGGTGCCGTCGTGGCAGGGACCGCGGCGGAGGCGGTCGCGGCCAGCGGGCTCGTGGTCGTGGCCGTGCTCGACCACCAAGCGGCACAAGAGGTTCTCAGTGGCGCGGACGTGCGCGGCCGGGCATTGGTCGACATCACCTCCGGCACTCCCGACGAGGCTCGTGAACTCGCTGACTGGGCCGCAGCGAACGGAGCCGAGTACCTGCACGGCGCGGTGTACGCGGTGCCCCAGACGATCGGCACCGACGCGTCGTCCATCATCTACAGCGGCTCCTCGACCGTGCACGAACGTTGGCAGAAGCAGTTGGCGCTGCTGGGAAAGGTCACGTTCCTGGGTGCCGACGCCGGCCGCGCGTCCGGGTACGACGTGGCGATCCTCGCCGGGATGTACGGCCTCATCGGCGGCTTCCTGCACGCGGCGGCACTGGCGCGGGCCAACGCGATCAAGACCACCGAGCTCACGCCGATGTTGTTGTCCTGGCTGACGGACCTCCACCCCGCACTCTCCACGTTCGCCGCGGAGATCGACGGCGAGCGCTACGACAACGCGGAGTCGAGCCTGGCGATGAACCAGACGGGGCTGGGCATGCTCATCCGGGCCACCACGGCGCAGGGCGTTCCGTTCGCGGCGCTCGACTCGTTCAAGGCGCTCGTCGACCAGCAGGTCGACGCCGGGCGCGGGGAGGAGAGCCTCGCCCGCGCCGTCGAGTCGCTGGGCGTTGTGTCACAACGGTTTGCGGGCTGACAGCAGGAAGATCGTCACCGAGGCCTGGAAGCCGCCGGCGCGCAGTTCGGCCAGCCAGCGCTCGCCGTCCGCGCGTTCGATCGCGCCCGCGCGGATCGCCCGTTCCGTGTTGCGGGTGAGGGCGAGCGTGTAGTCCGCCCTGGCGAAGTCGCGCAGCACCGTCGTCGCCGCGCGGACGTCCTCGACCTCGAAGCCCGCTTCCCGCGCGAGGCGGCCGAGCCGGCGGCCGATCGTGGCGTTGCGGACGATGGCCGAGCAGACGAACCGGTTGAACGCCCTGTTCATCTCCAGGTCGCCGTCGACGATCAGGGCGTCCCAGTCGGGTTCGGCGATGCGCAGCAGGCCGCCGGGCTTCAGCACCCGGTGGAGCTCGGCGAGGACGCCGGACGGGTTCTCGACGTGCTGCAACGCGCGGTCCATGCGAGCGCGGTCGGCGGTGCCGTCGTCCACGGGGAGCGCGTGGGCGTCCCCCTGGCGGACGTCCACCTGCGGGTAGTAGTCGAGGAGGCTCCGCGCCGCCGCCACCATCGCCGGATCCACGTCGACGCCGATGACGCGGCCGGACGTCGTGACCGCGTCGGCCATCACCGGCAGGTCCATGCCGGGGCCGCAGCCGACGTCGAGGACCGTGTCGCCGGGCCTCAGGCCGAGGGAGACGAGGAGCTGGTGCTTGTAGTCACGGCCCAGTTCTGCGGCGTCCGCCATGTACTCGACCTTGTCGGGGCTGGGCACCCCCAGTGCGTTTGCCATGCACCCCAATCAACCACAGGTGCTGGGCGACCAGTCGGTGATGACCCAGCCCGCGCCGACCTTCTCCACGACGAACGTGCCCAGGCGCGGGCCGCCCTCGACGGTCAGCGCGCAGGAGTCGATGGTGACCTTGGCGGTCGTAGGGGTCTTGAGCATGTCCGGCGGGAACATCACCTGCTGGTACCTGTCGACGCTCGTGACCTTGGCCTTCAGGTCGGTGACCGCACCAGCGCAATCGCTTGCGCCGTAGGCGTTCGCGAACTTCTGACGGGTGTCGTCGCGCAGGATGAGCGTGCAGGCGCGGGTCGTGTCGGCGAACGACACGTGCTTGTAGAACATGCCGACGGTGCCCTGCAGCCCGGCCGGTGCGGACAGACCCTGTGCCGCGCCGGTCACGCCGCCGCTGTCCTGCGCGATGTCGCCGGGGTCGTCCACGCCGAAGAAGTGGTTGTAGGCCCATACCGCCGAGAAGACGACGAGCAGGAAGAACAGCGCGCGCCAGAAGATGCCACTGCCGAGCACGAGGAGCCACCAGCGCTTGCCGCCGGGTTGCTGCGGAGCCTGCGGCGCCTGGCCCGTCGCCTCCTGGTAGCGCTGGAACTCCTGGAAGCGCTGGAACTCCTGGAACTGCCGCAGCTGCTCCGGGTCCACCGGCGGGGCGGGCGGCTGCGGGGCAGGCTGTTGCGGAGCTGGCGGTTGCGGGGCTGGCGGCTGGCGGGGCGCGAGGTCCTTGCCGGGCTCGTCGGTCACACGTCACATCATGCCGATTTGGAGCGGCAGTACACAGTCGAGTACTGTTTTGGATGGTTCTACCGAAGACCGCAGGTTGTCTCCGCGAGGAGAACGAAGGCCCCGTTGCAACACGGGCGGCCCGCGCAGGGAGGACGAGGCTCAGTTCTACGTGACGCCCCGTGCTGCTTGTGCGCGAGGGCGTTTCTGTTGTTTCGGGACCTTCTCCAGGCCGGCGGTCTAACCCAGCCCAGAGAGGAGGCGATCATGGCGAAGCCCACGAAGGTTACGGCGGTCGCTGAGCTCGCGGATTCGTTCCGCACCAGCTCGGCAGCGGTTGTCACTGAGTACCGTGGCCTCTCCATGGCGCAGCTCACGACGCTGCGTCGCGCTCTCGGCGCGGGCACCAAGTACACCGTCGCGAAGAACACGCTGGTCAAGCTGGCCGCTGCGGACGCCGGCGTGGAGGGCCTCGAGGCTCTTCTGTCCGGTCCGACCGCCATCGCATTCGTCGAGGGCGAGCCCGTCGACGCCGCCAAGGCGATCCGCGACTTCGCGAAGGACAACAAGGCCCTGATCATCAAGGGCGGCTACATGGATGGCCGCCCGCTCTCGGTTGAAGAGGTTGCCGCTATCGCGGACCTCGAAAGCCGTGAGGTGCTGCTCGCGAAGCTCGCGGGCGCGATGAAGGGCAACCTGGCCAAGGCCGCGGGTCTGTTCAACGCCCCGGCTTCCCAGGTCGCTCGCCTGGCTGCTGCCCTGCAGGAGAAGAAGGCTGCCGCGGCTCCCGCCGCCGAAGCCGACGCTCCCGCCGAAAGCTGATCACCCAAAGACACACCCGACGCTTTCGCGCGGGACATAGAAAGGAACGCCGATCATGGCGAAGCTCAGCACCGACGAGCTGCTCGACGCTTTCAAGGAGATGACCCTCCTGGAGCTGTCCGAGTTCGTGAAGCAGTTCGAGACGACCTTCGAGGTCACCGCCGCGGCGCCCGTCGCCGTTGCCGCTGCGGGCCCCGCGGCCGCCGCCGAAGAGGCCGAGGAGCAGACGGACTTCAACGTCGTCCTCGAGTCCGCCGGCGAGAAGAAGATCCAGGTCATCAAGGTCGTCCGCGAGGTCGTCTCTGGTCTGGGCCTGAAGGAGGCCAAGGAGCTCGTCGAGTCGGCTCCGAAGGCGATCCTCGAGGGCGTTGCCAAGGACGTCGCCGAGGCGGCCAAGGAGAAGCTCGAGGCTGCGGGCGCCAAGATCACCGTCAAGTGATCCTTGCCCCCTCGGGGGCTGGCGTTTTGCCTTGTAGTGCTTGAACGGGCGTGCATCCCCCTTGGGGGTGTGCGCCCGTTTTTGTTGTTTCTGATCTTGTCGGACCCTGTGAGTACGTTGAGATGTAGGGGTTCCCGGATCGGGGGGACGCCTGCGTCAGCGTGGTCGCCTTGCGGGCGGCCTTGCGGTTGCGTGCGTTTTCCTGGGGCGCTGCCCCCAGACCCCCGGCAATCTGATCGGGGGGTGGCGCCGTGGGCGGGTTGATGACACGCCTGTTGCGTTGGGCGGCTGCCGGGTGCGTTGTGACGGGACCCCACCGCCCTGACCGCGCGGTAAGGACAGCTCGCCTTCGGCTTCGCGTGTGGGCTGGCTGTGCTGTGTGTTTGGAGTCACATCGGTCTCGAAAGTGCCGGTTGGCAGGCAGTGGTCTAGGCGGTCGTGACCGTTTTGCGAGGTCACCCTGCGTGCTGTTATCTGAACGCAACCGCCGTTAGGCCAACTGGTGAGTAACCTGCCGCGAACGAACTCGTTGCCCAGGTGTGACGCCGATCGCTGCGGTGTCCTGGGCGTGTGCGGAGGTGCGGATGGGCGTCGAGGTGGTCGTCGAGGGTTTGACCAAGTCCTTCGGCAAGCAGACCATCTGGCAGGACGTCACGCTCACGTTGCCGCCGGGTGAGGTCAGCGTGATGCTCGGGCCGTCCGGTACCGGCAAGAGCGTGTTCCTGAAGTCGCTGGTGGGGTTGCTCAAGCCTGAGCAGGGCAAGATCGTCATCAACGGAACGGATCTTGTTCGGTGTTCTGAGCACCGGTTGTACGAGATTCGGAAGATGTTCGGCGTGCTGTTCCAGGACGGTGCGTTGTTCGGGTCCATGAACCTGTACGACAACATCGCCTTTCCGTTGCGGGAGCACACTCGGAAGACCGAGGCCGAGGTTCGGCGGATCGTCCTCGAGAAGATGGAGATGGTCGGTCTCGTCGGGGCTGAGAAGAAGTTGCCCGGTGAGATCTCCGGCGGTATGCGCAAGCGGGCTGGTCTTGCCCGTGCGCTGGTGCTCGACCCCGAGATCATTCTGTGCGACGAACCCGACTCCGGGCTGGACCCGGTGCGCACCGCGTACCTGAGTCAGTTGTTGATCGATCTCAACGCCCAGATCGACGCGACGATCCTGATCGTCACGCACAACATCAACATTGCTCGTACCGTGCCGGACAACCTGGGGATGTTGTTCCGGCGCGAGCTCGTCATGTTCGGGCCGCGCGAGGTGCTGCTGACCAGTGACGAGCCTGTTGTCGAGCAGTTCCTCAACGGGCGGCGGCTCGGGCCCATCGGCATGTCCGAGGAGAAGGACACGGCCACGATGGCGGCCGAGCAGGCTCATGCGGACGCCGGGCATTCGGATGGGTCCACGTCCGAGGACGTCCGGGGGATCATCCCGCAGATCGAGCCGACGCCGGGGTTGCCGTTCCGGGACGCCGTGCGGCGGCGCAAGGACCGGGTCATGACGATCATCCACCAGCTGCCGCACCAGGCTCAGCAAGGAATCATCGAGAGTCTCACCGCTGAGGAGCAGTTGCGGTACGGCGTGCATGCCGGTGCTCCCGCGGTGGCGCCTTTGCCCAGCCCGTGGCCTCGGCAGGGTGGTGTTCTGTGACCACTCAGGCCTCCTTCCCCGGTGCCGGCGCGCTGCGGGAGACCGGGAAGCTGTGCCAGCTCGGGATCGACGTCGTGCGGACCACGTTCCGGCGGCCGTTCCAGCTGCGGGAGTTCATCCAGCAGAGCTGGTTCATCGTCAGCGTGACGGTGCTGCCCACGGCGCTGGTGTCCATCCCGTTCGGCGCGGTCATCGCGTTGCAGCTCGGGTCGCTGACCCGTCAGATCGGCGCGCAGTCGTTCACGGGTGCGGCCAGCGTGCTCGCGATCATCCAGCAGGCCAGTCCGATCGTGACGGCGCTGCTGATCGCCGGAGCCGGTGGCTCGGCCATCTGTGCGGATCTCGGGTCGCGGAAGATCCGCGAGGAGATCGACGCCATGGAAGTGCTCGGTGTGTCGCCGATCCATCGGCTCGTGGTGCCTCGGGTGCTGGCGGCGATGCTCGTGTCCGTGCTGCTCAACGGCATGGTGAGCGTCGTCGGCGTGATGGGCGGCTACTTCTTCAACGTGATCATGCAGGACGGCACGCCCGGCGCCTACCTCGCGAGCTTCTCCGCGCTGGCGCAGCTGCCCGACCTGTGGATCAGCGAGTTGAAGGCGCTGATCTTCGGGTTCATCGCGGGCATCGTCGCCGCCTACCGCGGCCTCAACCCGGCCGGTGGGCCCAAGGGCGTGGGTGACGCGGTGAACCAGGCCGTGGTCATCACGTTCCTGCTGCTGTTCTTCGTCAACTTCGTCCTCACCACGATCTACCTGCAGGTCGTGCCCGCGAAGGGGAGCTGATGGCGAACAAGGTGCTGTCCACCCTGGACGGTTTCGGCGACCAGCTGTCGTTCTACATCAAGGCGCTGGCCTGGACGCCCCGCGCGCTCAAGCGGTACTCCAAGGAGACGATGCGGCTGCTGGCCGAGGTCAGCTTCGGGTCGGGGGCGCTCGCGGTCATCGGCGGCACGATCGGCGTCATGGTCGGGCTGAGCGTGTTCACCGGGACCGTGGTCGGCCTTCAGGGCTTCACGGCGTTGAACCAGATCGGCACGTCGGCCTTCGCCGGGTTCGTGTCGGCCTACTTCAACACCCGTGAGATCGCGCCGCTCGTGGCCGGGCTGGCGTTGTCGGCGACGGTCGGGTCCGGGTTCACGGCGCAGCTGGGTGCCATGCGGATCTCCGAGGAGATCGACGCGCTGGAGGTCATGGGCATCCCCAGCCTGCCGTTCCTGGTCACCACGCGGATCATCGCCGGGTTCGTCGCGATCATCCCGCTGTACGTGATCGGCCTGCTGACGAGTTACCTGGCGGCCAGAACGATCACCGTGGAGTTCTACGGGCAGTCGGCGGGCACATATGACCACTACTTCAACCTGTTCCTACCGCCGATCGACGTGCTCTGGTCGTTCGGCAAGGTGCTGGTCTTCGCGGTCGTGATCATCATGACCCACTGCTACTACGGCTACCGCGCGTCCGGCGGACCTGCCGGCGTCGGGGTCGCGGTCGGACGTGCGGTGCGGACCGCGATCGTCACGACGGCGCTGCTCGACTTCTTCCTGAGCCTCGCGATCTGGGGCGCGACGACGACGGTGAGGATCGCCGGATGAAGAAACGCGTGCTGGGCATCGCCTTTCTTCTCGCGATCGCCATGTTCCTGTCGCTCACGGTGGCGCTCTACAAGGACGCCTTCAGCGACTACGTGAAGGTCACGCTCAAGACCGACCACATCGGCAACCAGCTGATGACCGCGAGCGACGTCAAGGTGCGCGGGCTGATCGTCGGGTCGGTGAAGGCCATCCGCACCAGCGGGGACGGCGCCGAGCTGGAGCTCGCGCTCGAGCCGGACAAGGTCGAGCAGATCCCGGCCAACGTCAGCGCGCGGCTGCTGCCCAAGACGTTGTTCGGCGAGCGGTACGTGAACCTGGTGCTGCCGCAGCAGAAGAGTGCGGCCATCACCCAGGGCGCGGTCATCGAGCAGGACCGGACGAGCAGCGCGATCGAGCTCGAACGCGTGCTCGACAACCTGATGCCGGTGCTGCAGGCGATCCAGCCGGAGAAGCTCGCCACGACGCTCACCGCGTTGTCGCAGGCGCTCGACGGACGGGGCAAGCCGCTCGGCGAGACCCTGGTGTCGCTGGACTCCTATCTCGGTGAGCTCAACCCGCAGCTGCCCGCGCTGAAGGAGAACATCTCCAAGCTCGCGGACGTCGCGAACGTCTACTCCGACGCCGCGCCGGACCTGTTGCAGGCGCTCAACGACATGACCACGACGACCAAGACCGTCGTCGACCAGCGCGAGAACCTGCTCGCGCTCTACGGCTCGCTGACCACGACGTCGCAGGACGTCACCAGCTTCGTCACGGTCAACAAGAACAACATCATCTCGCTCGCCGACACCAGCCGCCCGACGCTGGAGCTGCTCGCCGAGTACGCGCCCGAGTACCCGTGCCTGCTCAAGGGGCTCACGGAGTTCGAGCCGGTCATCAGCAAGGCGTTCGGCGAGGGCACCGACGAGCCGGGCCTGCACATCACGCTGGAGATCACGCAGAACCGCGGCAAGTACAAGCCGAACCTCGACGAGCCCGAGTACCGGGACAAGCGCGGACCCCGCTGCTACGACCTGATCCCGCGGCCGAACCCGTTCCCGCAGTACCCGCCGGAGGGTCCGGTGCAGGACGGGTCGAGCTCGCCGCCGCCCGCGCGCGTCGCGAACGACGGGGTGCTGCCGCCCGCCACCGCGGGCAACGTGACCGTGCCGCAGTCCGCTGACGTGCTGCGGCTCGCCAACTCGCCGGAGGAGGCCAGGTTGATCGCGGCACTCTTCGGACCGCGCGTCGGCGTGGATCCGCAGGACATGCCCGGCTGGTCGAGCCTGCTGCTCGGGCCCCTGGTCCGCGGAACGGAGGTGACCGTCAAGTGAAGGGACTGCTGGCCCCGCTGCTCAAGCTGATCGCCTTCGCGGTGGTCACGATCCTCGCCACGTCGTTGCTCGCGGTCACCATCGCCAACGTGAACCTGGCCAGTGCCACCGAGTACAAGGCCCAGTTCACCGACGTCACCGCGCTGAACGAGGGTGATGACATCCGCATCGCCGGTGTCCGCGTCGGGCAGGTCGACGGGATCAAGGTCGTCGACCGCAAGACCGCCGAGGTGGAGTTCTCCATCGACGGCGACCGCAAGCTGCCGGAGGCGGTGACGGCGACGATCAAGTACCGCAACCTGGTGGGGCAGCGGTACATCGCGCTGGAGTCCGGCACCGGTGACACGTTGGCGGTGCTGGCCGAGGGCGGCACGATCCCGTTGGAACGCACGAAGGCCGCGCTCGACCTGACCGTGCTGTTCAACGGCTTCAAGCCGCTCTTCCAGGCCCTGTCGCCGGACGACGTGAACAAGCTGTCGTTCGAGATCATCCAGGTGCTGCAGGGAGAAGGCAGCACGATCGACAGCCTGCTCCAGCACACGGCCTCGCTGACCAGCACTTTGGCCAGCAAGGACAAGGTGATCGGCGAGGTCGTCGACAACCTCAACACCGCGCTGGAGACCGTGAACTCGCGCGACGAGGACTTCAACAACCTCGTGATCACGTTGCAGACGCTGGTCTCCGGCCTCGCGCAGGACCGCCAGCCGATCGGTGAGGCGATCACCGCGCTCGGCGACCTGACCCAGGCCACCTCCGGCCTGCTGGAGCAGGGCCGCGAGCCGCTCAAGAACGACATCGCGCAGCTCGGCATCGTCTCGAAGACGCTGGGCGACAACGAGGTGCTCGTCGACCGCATGTTGCAGCGCCTGCCCAGCAAGCTGGAGACGATCACGCGGACCGCGACCTACGGTTCGTGGTTCAACTTCTACCTGTGCGAGGCCAGCGGCCAGATCGCCGTGCCGCCGGTCATCAACGACCCGATCCCGATCACGGCGTTGCCGGTGACACAGCAGAGGTGCCGCCGATGAGGACGAGCAACCCGATCAGGACCGGCGCGGTCAGCCTGACGCTGATCGCCCTGCTGCTGCTGGCCGCGTTCTACTCCGACGACCTGCCGATCGTCGGCGGCGGCACGAGCTACGCCGCGGACTTCAGCGAGGCCGCGGGACTGGTGCCGGGCAACGAGGTCCGCGTCGCCGGCGTGAAGGTCGGCAAGGTCACCAAGGTCAGGCTCAACGGCGACCGGGTGCGGGTGACGTTCAAGGTCAAGGACGCCTGGGTGGGCGACCGGTCGACCGCGATGATCCGCATCAAGACGTTGCTGGGGCAGAAGTTCCTGGCGCTGGACCCGCAAGGCACCCAGCCGTTGTCGCCCGGCGACCCGATCCCCAAGGAACGCACGCTCGCGCCGTACGACGTGAACGAGGCGTTCAACGGGCTCGCGACGACCGTCGGCCAGATCGACACCAAGCAGCTCGCGGACAGCTTCACCGTCCTCTCGGACACCTTCAAGAACTCGCCGGAGCACGTCCGGGGCGCGCTGGACGGCCTGTCCGCGTTGTCGAAGACGATCTCCTCGCGCGACGAGCAGCTGGCGAAGCTGCTGGACAACACGCGGCAGCTGACAAAGACGCTGGCCGACCGCAACGCCGAGTTCGAGAAGCTGCTGTCGGACGGCAACCTGCTGCTCGGCGAGCTGCGGAAGCGCCGCGAGGCGATCAGCGCCCTGCTGACCGGCACGCGGAACCTGTCCCGTGAGCTCAGCGGCCTGGTGAACGACAACCAGAGCCAGCTCAAGCCGGCGCTGGAACAGCTCGGCAGGGTCACCACGATCCTGGAGCGCAACCAGGAGAACCTCGACCGCAGCCTTGCGCTGATGGCGCCGTTCTACCGGGTGTTCGCGAACACCCTGGGCAACGGTCGTTGGTTCGACACCTACATCTGCGGTCTGCTGCCGCCCTCGGTGAACCTCGGCGTCGTCGGGTTCAACGAGGAAGGCTGCCTGCCTCCGGGAGTGCAGCGATGACTACAGCAGCTCACAGCAAGGTCGGCCGTTTCATCGCGGTCGCGTGCGTGCTCGCGCTCGTCGTGACGGCCGGGCTCTGGTGGGTCTTCAACGGGATGAACGGACGCAAGGTCACCGCGCACTTCGCGGCGGCCGTCGGCGTCTACCCCGGCGGTGACGTGCGCATCCTCGGCGTGAAGGTCGGCACGATCGACGAGGTCACGCCCGAGGGCAAGACCGTGAAGGTCGTGTTCACCGTCGACCGCGACGTGCGGGTGCCGGAGAACGCGCAGGCCGTCGTGGTCTCGCCGAGCGTGGTCAGCGACCGGTACGTGCAGCTCGCGCCCGCCTACACCGGTGGTCCGACGCTGGGCGAGGACGCCGTGATCCCGCGCGAGCGCACCGCGACGCCGGTCGAGCTGGACGAGCTGTACTCCTCGCTCGACAAGCTCACGACCGCGCTGGGTCCCAACGGCGCGAACGCCGACGGGGCGTTGGCGGACCTGCTGAACTCGGCCGCTCGCAACCTGGAAGGCAACGGCCAGGCGCTCAACGACACGTTGAAGAACCTCGGCCAGGCCACCCGGACGCTGTCGGGGTCCAAGGAGGACCTGTTCGCCACGGTCGACAACCTGCAGAAGTTCACCGCGATGCTGGCCGCGAACGACAGCCAGGTCCGCGACTTCAACAGGCAGCTCGCGGACGTGTCGAAGATGCTGGCCGACGAACGCGGCGACCTCGGCGCGGCGCTGTCGGAGCTCGCGACCGCGCTGGGTCTGGTGCAGGGGTTCATCAAGGACAACCGCGAGGTGCTCAAGTCCAACGTGGACAAGCTCGCCTCGATCACGCAGGTGCTGGTGAACCAGCGGGCCGCGCTGGCGGAGACGCTCGACGTCGCCCCGCTGGCCCTGGGCAACCTGCAGAACTCCTACAACGCGGCGTCCGGGACGCTCGACGTTCGCGCGAACATCAACGAGCTGAACCAGCCGCCGATCGTGCTGATCTGCAAGCTGATCCAGCAGGCGACGCCGAACAACGTGCCGCCGATCCTCGCGCAGACCTGCAAGCAGCTGGAGCCGATCCTGACCGGCGTGGTGCCGTTGAAGCCGCCGGCCGAGATCATCAGCGACCTCAACGCGGGCAAGCTGCCGTTGCCCCTGCCGCTCGCGGGGGTGCCCCGGTGAGGAAGCTGGTCGTAGGGCTGACGGCGCTGTTGCTGGTCTCGGGCTGCGGCTCGGGCGGGTTCGACGGCGTCTACAACATGCCGCTGCCGGGCGGCGCCGACGTCGGTGATCACCCGTACCGGGTCAAGGCGCAGTTCAAGGACGTCCTCGACCTGGTGCCGCAGGCCGGCGTGAAGGTCAACGACGTGCCGGTCGGGCGGGTCGAGAAGATCGACCTGGGCCCGGACGGCTGGACCGCCGAAGTGACGCTGCTGGTCAACGGTGACGTGCAGCTGCCGGCGAACGCCTTCGCGAAGCTGCGCCAGTCCGCGTTGCTGGGCGAGAAGTTCGTCGAGCTCGGCAAGCCTCCCAAGAATGATCGAACACAGGCTGCGGAGGGCAGGCTCGCCGACAACGCCGTGATCCCGTTGGACAGGACCAACCGCAACCCCGAGGTCGAAGAGGTCTTCGGAGCGTTGTCGATGTTGCTCAACGGCGGTGGTGTCGCGCAGCTGCAGAACATCACCAAGGAGCTCAACGCGGCGATGGAGGGCAACGAGAAGGAGATCCGCTCGTTGCTGGGCAACCTCAACACGTTCGTCGGGGAGCTGGACAAGCACAAGTCGGAGATCGTCCGCGCGCTCGACTCGATGAACCGGCTGGCGGGGACCCTGGCGCAGCAGCGCGACAAGATCGCGATCGCGCTGACGGACCTGGAGCCCGGCCTGAAGGTGCTGGCCGAGCAGCGCACGCAGCTCGTGACGTTGCTGCAGTCGCTGGACAAGCTCTCCGACGTCGCCACGGACACGATCAACAGGAGCCGTGACGACATCGTGGCGGACCTGAAGGCCTTGCAGCCGACGCTGACGAAGCTCGTCGAGTCTGGGCAGAACCTGCCGAAGTCGCTGGAGCTGCTGCTGACCTACCCGTTCCCGGACGAGGCTGTCGACGGCATCAAGGGCGACTACACCAACGCGTTCATCGACCTCGACCTGAACCTCGGCACGGTGCTCGACAACCTCGGCAGGTCGCGGCAGTCGCCGATCGACTCGCTGATCCCGTCGCAGGGCACGCCGCTGCCGATGCCGAACATCCCGCTGCCGAACCTCGGGCAGGGCACCGGGTCCGGGCTGGGCGACCTGCTCGGCGGGCTGCTGGGAGGTGGTCGCAAGTGATCCTGCGGTCGACGAAGCTCAAGATCGGCGCGTTCGCGCTGGTCGCGCTGCTGGGCATCTCGTACGTCAGCGCTACCTACATCGGTCTGTTCAAGTCGGCGTCGAAGGTCGTGACGATGCAGCTCGCCGACTCGGGCGGCATCTTCACCAACGCTGAGGTGACCTATCGCGGCGTGACGATCGGGCGGGTCGGGCAGCTGCGGCTGACGTCCGACGGCATCGAGGTCGACCTGGAACTGGACGCCGACGCGCCGCGCGTGCCCTCGGCGACCGAGGCCGTCGTGGCCAACCGGTCGGCCGTGGGGGAGCAGTACGTGGACCTGCGGCCGAAGAGCGACGGCGGGCCGTACCTGGAGGCCGGGTCGGTCATCCCGCGTTCGGCGACCCGCACGCCTCCGCCGGTCGACGGGCTGCTGTCCAACTTGGACGCCTTCGCCTCCTCGGTGCCGACGGACTCCCTGAGGACCGTGGTCGACGAGCTGCACACGGCGTTCAGCGGGACCGGTGGCGACCTGCAGGTGCTGATCGACAACACCGCGGCGTTCACGGCGGCCGCCAAGGAGCACCTGCCGCAGACGACGCAGCTGCTGCAGGACGGGCGGATCGTGCTGGCCACGCAGGCCGCTTCCGGTGGCGCCATCCGGTCGTTCAGCGGGGACCTGCGGTTGCTCGCCGAGCAGCTCAAGGCCTCCGACGGCGACCTGCGGCGGTTGATCGTGGCCGTGCCGCCGGCGTCCGAGCAGGTGTCGGCGCTGCTCAAGGAGAGCGGGCCGAACCTCGGGGTGGTCTTCGCGAACCTGCTGACCACGTCGAACATCCTCGTGACCAGGCGCGACGGTCTGGAGCAGATCGCGGTGACGTACCCCATCGCCGTCGGCGGCGGGTTCTCCGTGGCGCCGGGTGACGGGTCGGCGCACTTCGGGCTGGCCCTGAACGTGTTCGACCCGATGCCGTGCACCGTCGGATACGAGGGCACGACGATTCGTCCCGGTGGCGACACCTCTGCCGCGCCGCTGAACACACAGGCGTACTGCGCTCTCGCGCGCGGGTCGGCGACCTCGGTGCGAGGCTCGCAGAATGCGCCATATGGTGGAACGCCGACCACGCCGGTCGGCAACGCGACGACGCAGCCGGGTCAGGAGCCGGCGGGGCAGACCGCCGCGCCGGAGGTGCCGTTGCTGACGTCGCTGGGCCAGCTGCTGGGCTTGCCGGAGGGGAAGAAGTAGTGCGGATCTTCACGGCCAGAATGATTTTGGGTGCCGCCGCCGTCCTGGCGGTGCTGACGTTCGGCTTCGCCGCGTACTCGGGCGTGGCCTGGTACTCGGCGTCGCACTCGTCCGAGTCGGCGTTCGCCTCGGTGCGCGACGAGGCACTGCGGTCCGGCCAGGTCGGCGTCACGAACTTCCTGACCCTCGACTACAAGAAGGTCGACGAGGACCTGCAGCGCTGGCTCAACTCGTCGACCGGCGACCTGCGCGCGGAGATCGACAAGGACAAGGACTCGCGCAAGAAGCAGCTGGTCGACGCCAAGTCCGTGACGACGTCGAAGGTGCTGGACGCCGCGATCACCGAGCTGGACGACCGCGCCGGCAGCGCGTCGATGATCGCCGTGGTCGAGAGCACCGTGACGCCCGACGGCGGCCAGAAGGTCACCAAGATCAACCGGTACCTGACCAAGCTCACCCGCACCGAGGACGGCTGGAAGCTGAGCCAGCTGGGCCCGCTGCGGTCAAGCGTCTGATCCGGCCAGAGCTGATTGGAACGAGTGCACGTGCCCCCACCCCGCCGCCGCCCCATCCCCACGCCGCCCGCCGGAGGCCGTCCCAAGGTCGCCGGCCTGAACCGGCGCGCGTCCGCCGAGCCCGCGGCGGAGCCTGCCGTGGAGCCCGCCGCCGAGGCCGTGGTCGAGGACGTGACGCCGGAGGCCGTGCTCGAACAGACAGACCTCAAGGCGCCGGACGCGGTCGAGTGGACGCCGCCCCCCGTCAAGGAGCCGGCCGCGCGGACGAAGCCCGCCGCTGAGGAACCCGCCTCCGCCGACGAGGCCGAGCCGGTCACCGGCAGGACCGGCCTGAAGGACGGCTGGGCGCTTCCGGTGGCGTTGCTCCTGGTCGCGGTGCTGCTGGGCGGCCTGGGCACGTTCTTCCTGGTGAAGTCGCGCTCGGTGTCCTACGACGCCGCCCTGGTCGACTCGGCCACCACCTCGGAGGTCAACGGCCAGGTCCGCGAGGCCGTGGAGAAGTCGTTCTCGTACAACTTCGCCGACGTCGAGTCGACCGAGAAGGCCGCCAGGGAACTGCTCACCGGCAAGGCCCTGTGCCAGTACAACGCCGTGTTCGGCCCCGTGAAGGAGGTCGCGCCGCAGCAGAAGCTCGTCGTGACCGTCCGCGTGGTGTCATCAGCCGTGTCGTCGCTCAAGGACGACCACGCCACCGTGCTCGTGTTCGCCGACCAGGTCACCACCCGCACCACCGACAACCAGTCGGGCGGCGGCACCGCCATGCTCCGCGTCAGTGCGGTCGACGACGGTGGCCGGTGGAAGATCGACAACATGGAGATGTTCGGGGCCACGGTGGAGCAGAACCGCCAACTCCAGGGCTGCTGACCGCACGCGGGGACCTTCCGTACCGACATGCGGTACGGAAGGTCCCCGCGTGCCGTTCGCAACGGGGGCAAGGGTGGTCGTTTGGCCCGGCCCGGTGTCGGGTACCTGATCTCCGTCCCCTAAGATCAACTTCGCTGCGAGGACGTCACAGGAGCCCCAGATGCACCGTGGACACGTACTCCGCCAGCCCCGACACGCGTGATCTCGATCACACAAATCTCGTGGCCCTCTGTAAGTCCACTTGAGGCCGTCAACTTCCCACCAAAACGGCCGCACACGTGTTTGTGCAGGTCAAATGAGTGACTGCAAGTAAACAGCGCTCCATCCAGAGGGTGGATCGAGCCGCAACATCTTGACTGCGCGCTCATGCAGGGTCACTCTGTCGGTGAGCAAGAGGAGGGTCCTTCCAGGTGCCTCTCGACAGTCGCCGTGCGTGTGGCTAGACTGCCCCTTTGCGCTGCCCATTTTCCGCTTGCCCTTCGCCGAGAGCGTGGATTAGTCGAGCAGCGCCGCACCCTTGACAGCCGTGCTAGTTCGCTCTAGCCAGCTATTTGTCCCTGGAAGGACGCATCTTGGCGATCTCTCGCGCGACCAAGGCCACTGCTGCGACCAACTCCACGTCGGGGATCCCTGGAGCGCCGAAGCGGGTTTCGTTCGCGAAGATTAACGAGCCGCTTTCGACGCCCAACCTGCTTGACCTGCAGATCCAGTCCTTTGAGTGGCTGACCGGCGACGAGGCGTGGTTCCAGCGCCGCGTCGACGCCGGCGACGAGACCCCGACGGGCGGCCTCGAAGAGGTCCTCAACGAGATCTCGCCGATCGAGGACTTCTCCGGCTCCATGTCACTGTCCTTCTCCGACCCGCGCTTCGACGAGGTCAAGGCCTCGACCGAAGAGTGCAAGGACAAGGACATGACGTACGCGGCACCGTTGTTCGTCACGGCGGAGTTCACCAACCACACCACTGGCGAGATCAAGAGCCAGACGGTGTTCATGGGTGACTTCCCGATGATGACGAACAAGGGCACGTTCATCATCAACGGCACCGAGCGCGTGGTGGTCTCCCAGCTCGTGCGCTCGCCCGGTGTGTACTACGACACCGCGGTCGACAAGACGACCGACAAGGACGTCTTCAGCGTCAAGATCATCCCGTCCCGGGGTGCCTGGCTGGAGTTCGACGTCGACAAGCGCGACACCGTCGGTGTCCGCATCGACCGGAAGCGTCGCCAGCCGGTGACGGTGCTGTTGAAGGCTCTGGGCTGGAGCACGGAGCAGATTCGCGAGCGGTTCGCGTTCAGCGAGACGTTGCTGACCACGCTCGAGAAGGACCACACCGCGGGTACCGACGAGGCGTTGCTCGACATCTACCGCAAGCTGCGTCCGGGCGAGCCGCCGACGAAGGAGTCGGCGCAGGCCCTGCTGGAGAACCTGTTCTTCAAGGACAAGCGCTACGACCTGGCGAAGGTTGGCCGTTACAAGGTCAACAAGAAGCTGGGCCTGGACACCGAGATCAACACCGGTGTCCTCACCGAGGACGACATCGTCACGACGATCGAGTACCTCGTCCGGCTGCACGCCGGTGAGACGATGATGGACGCCGCCGCCGGTGGCGACGTGCCCGTCGAGGTCGACGACATCGACCACTTCGGCAACCGTCGTCTGCGCACCGTGGGCGAGCTGATCCAGAACCAGATCCGCGTCGGCCTGTCCCGCATGGAGCGCGTCGTCCGCGAGCGCATGACCACGCAGGACGTCGAGGCCATCACGCCGCAGACCCTGATCAACATCCGTCCCGTCGTGGCGGCGATCAAGGAGTTCTTCGGCACCTCGCAGCTGTCGCAGTTCATGGACCAGACCAACCCGCTCGCGGGTCTGACCCACAAGCGCCGCCTGTCGGCACTGGGGCCCGGCGGTCTGTCCCGTGAGCGCGCCGGCATGGAGGTCCGCGACGTCCACCCGTCGCACTACGGCCGCATGTGCCCGATCGAGACGCCGGAAGGCCCGAACATCGGCCTGATCGGTTCGCTCTCGAGCTACGCCCGGGTCAACCCGTTCGGTTTCATCGAGACCCCGTACCGCAAGGTCACGGACGGCCGGGTCACCGACCAGATCGACTACCTGACCGCGGACGAGGAAGACCGCTTCGTCAAGGCGCAGGCGAACTCGCCGGTCGACGACGAGGGCAACTTCACCGACGACCGCGTCCTGGTCCGCAAGAAGGGCGGCGAGGTCGAGTTCATCGACCCGACCGACGTCGACTACATGGACGTCTCGCCGCGCCAGATGGTGTCGGCCGCGACCGCCATGATCCCGTTCCTCGAGCACGACGACGCGAACCGCGCCCTGATGGGTGCGAACATGCAGCGTCAGGCCGTCCCGCTGCTCCGCTCCGAGTCGCCGCTCGTCGGCACCGGCATGGAGCTGCGTGCCGCGGTCGACGCCGGTGACGTCGTCGTCGCGAAGAAGACGGGTGTGGTCGAGGAGGTCTCCGCCGACTACATCACCGTCATGGCCGACGACGGTGCGCGCAACACCTACGCGCTGCACAAGTTCCGTCGCTCGAACCAGGGCACCTGCATCAACCAGAAGCCCATCGTGAACGAGGGCGACCGGATCGAGGCGGGTCAGGTCCTGGCCGACGGTCCTTGCACCGAGAACGCCGAGATGGCGCTCGGCAAGAACCTGCTCGTGGCGATCATGCCGTGGGAAGGCCACAACTACGAGGACGCGATCATCCTGTCGCAGCGCCTCGTGCAGGACGACGTTCTCACCTCGATCCACATCGAGGAGCACGAGATCGACGCCCGCGACACGAAGCTCGGCGCCGAGGAGATCACCCGGGACATCCCGAACGTCTCCGAAGAGGTCCTGGCCGACCTGGACGAGCGCGGCATCATCCGCATCGGTGCCGAGGTCCAGCCCGGCGACATCCTCGTCGGCAAGGTCACGCCCAAGGGCGAGACCGAGCTGACGCCCGAGGAGCGCCTGCTCCGCGCGATCTTCGGTGAGAAGGCGCGCGAGGTTCGCGACACGTCGCTGAAGGTGCCGCACGGTGAGTACGGCAAGGTCATCGGCATCCGCGTCTTCTCGCGTGAGGACGACGACGAGCTGCCTCCGGGCGTGAACGAGCTCGTCCGCGTCTACGTGGCCCAGAAGCGCAAGATCCAGGACGGCGACAAGCTCGCCGGCCGCCACGGCAACAAGGGCGTCATCGGCAAGATCCTCCCCGCGGAGGACATGCCGTTCCTCGAGGACGGCACGCCGGTCGACATCATCCTGAACACCCACGGTGTGCCGCGGCGTATGAACATCGGCCAGGTGCTGGAGACCCACCTCGGGTGGATCGCCAAGCAGGGCTGGAGCATCAACGGGGACCCGGACTGGGCGAAGAACCTGTCCGAGGACCTGATGGATGTCGAGCCCGGCACCAAGACCGCGACCCCCGTGTTCGACGGCGCGAAGGAAGAGGAGATCACGGGTCTGCTCGGCTCGACGATCCCGAACCGCGACGGCGAGCGCATGGTCAAGGAGAACGGGAAGGCGCAGCTCTTCGACGGCCGCTCCGGCGAGCCGTACCCGTTCCCCGTGTCGGTCGGCTACATGTACATCCTGAAGCTGCTGCACCTGGTGGACGACAAGATCCACGCGCGTTCGACCGGTCCGTACTCGATGATCACGCAGCAGCCGCTGGGTGGTAAGGCGCAGTTCGGTGGTCAGCGCTTCGGTGAGATGGAGTGCTGGGCGATGCAGGCGTACGGCGCCGCATACACCCTGCAGGAACTCCTCACCATCAAGTCCGACGACGTGCTCGGTCGCGTGAAGGTCTACGAGGCCATCGTCAAGGGCGAGAACATCCCGGAACCCGGTATCCCGGAGTCCTTCAAGGTGCTGCTCAAGGAGCTGCAGTCGCTCTGCCTCAACGTCGAGGTCCTGTCTTCGGACGGTGCCGCGATCGAGATGCGCGACGGCGACGACGAAGACCTGGAGCGCGCGGCCGCGAACCTCGGCATCAACCTGTCGAGGTCCGAGTCGCCCTCCGTGGACGACGTCGTCAACTAGTCACCTCGCCGGCAGGTGTTGGGGATGCCTCCCGCGTCCCCTTCACCCGCCCTCAGACCAGCTCCTTTGCCACCGATCTAAAAAGGGGAAGAGAGTAGACGTGCTCGACGTCAACTTCTTCGATGAGCTCCGCATCGGACTCGCGACGGCGGACGACATCCGCCAGTGGTCCTTCGGCGAGGTCAAGAAGCCCGAGACCATCAACTACCGCACGCTCAAGCCTGAGAAGGACGGCTTGTTCTGCGAGAAGATCTTCGGTCCCACCAGGGACTGGGAGTGCTACTGCGGCAAGTACAAGCGCGTGCGCTTCAAGGGCATCATCTGTGAGCGCTGCGGCGTCGAGGTGACCCGTGCGAAGGTGCGTCGTGAGCGCATGGGCCACATCGAGCTCGCCGCTCCGGTCACGCACATCTGGTACTTCAAGGGCGTCCCCAGCCGGTTGGGCTACTTGCTCGACCTGGCCCCCAAGGACCTCGAGAAGATCATCTACTTCGCCGCCTACGTCATCGTGGGCGTGAACGCCGAGCTGCGCCACAACGACCTGCCGACGCTCGAGAGCGAGATGCAGGTCGAGCGCAAGCGCGTCGAGAACCGTCGTGACGCCGACGTGGAGGCCCGCGCCCAGAAGCTCGAGGCCGACCTGGCCGAGCTCGAGGCCGAGGGTGCCAAGTCCGACGTGCGCCGCAAGGTCAAGGAGGGTGGCGAACGTGAGATGCGCCAGCTCCGCGACCGCGCCCAGCGCGAGCTGGACCGCCTCGACGAGATCTGGTCCACGTTCACCAAGCTGGACAAGGCCCAGCTGATCGCGGACGAGCTGCTCTACCGCGAGCTCTACGACCGCTACGGCGACTACTTCACCGGTGCCATGGGCGCGGAGGCCATCCAGAAGCTCCTGGGTGACTACGACGTCGACGCCGAGTCCGAGATCCTGCGCGAGACCATCCGCAGCGGCAAGGGCCAGAAGAAGCTGCGTGCGCTCAAGCGCCTCAAGGTCGTTGCCGCCTTCCAGGCGACCCGCAACAACCCGCAGGGCATGGTCCTGGACTGCGTCCCGGTCATCCCGCCGGACCTGCGCCCGATGGTGCAGCTCGACGGTGGCCGTTTCGCGACGTCCGACCTGAACGACCTGTACCGCCGCGTCATCAACCGCAACAACCGGTTGAAGCGACTGATCGACCTCGGCGCGCCCGAGATCATCGTCAACAACGAGAAGCGGATGCTGCAGGAGGCCGTCGACGCGCTGTTCGACAACGGCCGCCGCGGCCGCCCGGTCACCGGTCCCGGTAACCGCCCGCTGAAGTCGCTGTCCGACCTGCTCAAGGGCAAGCAGGGCCGGTTCCGCCAGAACCTGCTCGGCAAGCGCGTCGACTACTCCGGCCGTTCGGTCATCGTGGTCGGCCCGCAGCTCAAGCTGCACCAGTGCGGTCTGCCCAAGCAGATGGCCCTGGAGCTCTTCAAGCCGTTCGTGATGAAGCGGCTCGTCGACCTCAACCACGCCCAGAACATCAAGTCCGCCAAGCGGATGGTCGAGCGTGCGCGCCCGGCCGTGTGGGACGTGCTGGAAGAGGTCATCACCGAGCACCCGGTGCTGCTCAACCGCGCACCTACGCTGCACCGCCTCGGCATCCAGGCCTTCGAGCCCCAGCTGGTCGAGGGCAAGGCCATCCAGCTGCACCCGCTGGTCTGTGAAGCGTTCAACGCCGACT
The DNA here is from genome assembly GCF_024648825.1 of Lentzea californiensis. Taxonomy (GTDB): domain Bacteria; phylum Actinomycetota; class Actinomycetes; order Mycobacteriales; family Pseudonocardiaceae; genus Lentzea; species Lentzea californiensis. The sequence continues at coordinate 367,456 of NZ_JANBBE010000001.1, read as the reverse complement.
TCGACGGTGACCAGATGGCAGTCCACCTGCCGCTGTCCGCCGAGGCGCAGGCCGAGGCCCGCGTCCTGATGCTGTCGTCGAACAACATCCTGTCCCCGGCGTCCGGCAAGCCGCTGGCCATGCCGCGTCTGGACATGGTGACGGGCCTGTACCACCTGACCCGTCACAAGGTCGGCGACATCGGCGAGGGTCACTCGTACTCGTCGCCCGCCGAGGCGCTGATGGCGTTCGACCGCAAGGTCCTGGGCCTGCAGTCGATGGTGAAGATCCGCGTCTCCGACAAGAACCCGCCCAAGGGCCAGGAGCCCGAAGGCTGGGAGCCCGGTCAGCCGTGGCTCGCGGAGACCACGCTGGGTCGCGTGCTGTTCAACGAGATCCTGCCGCAGGACTACGCCTTCATCAACGAGGTCATGCCCAAGAAGCGGCAGGCCATCATCATCAACGACCTCGCCGAGCGGTACCCGATGGTCACCGTCGCCCGGACGCTGGACAAGCTGAAGGACGCCGGTTTCCACTGGGCCACCCGTTCCGGTGTGACCGTCGCGATCTCGGACGTTCTCGTGCCCGCGGCGAAGCAGGACATCCTCGAGGAGCACGAGCGCCTCGCGGACGCCGTCGAGAAGCGCTACCAGCGCGGACAGCTCTCGCACGACGAGCGCAACTCCGAGCTGGTCAAGGTGTGGACCAAGGCCACCGAGCAGGTCCACGAGATCATGGAAGACAACTTCCCCGAGGACAACTCGATCCGCGTCATCGTGCAGTCCGGCGCCGCCGGCAACATGACGCAGGTCCGTTCACTCGCGGGTATGCGTGGTCTCGTCACCAACCCGAAGGGTGAGTACATCCCGCGTCCGATCAAGAACTCGTTCCGCGAGGGCTTGTCGGTGCTGGAGTACTTCATCGCGACGCACGGTGCCCGCAAGGGTCTGGCCGACACCGCACTGCGCACCGCCGACTCGGGTTACCTGACCCGTCGTCTGGTGGACGTCTCGCAGGACGTCATCATCCGCGAGGTCGACTGCGGTACCACCCGTGGCGTGCAGATGACCGTCGGCGAGCAGCTGGGCGACAAGGTCGGCATGCACGAGTTCGCGCAGACCTCGGTCTACGCCCGCACGGTGGCGGACGACATCACCGACGCCCAGGGCAACCTGGTCCTGAACCGCGGCGACGACCTCGGCGACCCGGCACTCGTGTCGCTGGTCGAGGCCGGCATCCTCCGCGTGAAGGTGCGTTCGGTGCTGACCTGCGAGTCCCCGGTCGGTGTGTGCGCGTCCTGCTACGGCCGCTCGATGGCGACCGGCCAGCTGGTCGACGTCGGCGAGGCCGTCGGCATCGTCGCCGCCCAGTCGATCGGTGAGCCCGGCACGCAGCTGACGATGCGTACGTTCCACCAGGGCGGTGTGGCCGGTGACGACATCACGACCGGTCTGCCCCGTGTCCAGGAGCTCTTCGAGGCCCGCGTCCCGAAGGGCAAGGCGCCGATCGCCGATGTGGACGGTCGCGTCCGCATCGAGGACGGCGACCGCTTCTGGAAGATCACGCTGATCCCGGACGACGGCTCCGAGGAGATCGTGTTCGAGAAGCTGTCCAAGCGTCAGCGTCTCGCCAACACGGCCACCGGCCCGCTGCAGGACGGCGACCACGTGTCCGTCGGCCAGCAGCTGCTGGAAGGTACGCCGGACCCGCACGAGGTCCTGCGTGTCATGGGCCCGCGCGAAGCGCAGCTGCACCTCGTGGGCGAAGTCCAGAAGGTGTACCGCGCCCAGGGTGTGGCGATCCACGACAAGCACATCGAGGTCATCGTCCGGCAGATGCTCCGCCGGGTCACGATCATCGACTCCGGCGCGACCGAGTTCCTGCCCGGTTCGCTGGTCGAGCGTGCGGACTTCGAGTCGGGCAACCGCGCCGTCGTCGCCGAGGGTGGCGAGCCGGCCGCTGGTCGTCCGGTGCTGATGGGTATCACGAAGGCCTCGCTGGCGACCGACTCCTGGTTGTCCGCGGCGTCGTTCCAGGAGACCACTCGTGTGCTGACCGACGCTGCCATCAACGGGCGCTCGGACAAGCTCATCGGTCTCAAGGAGAACGTGATCATCGGTAAGTTGATCCCGGCTGGTACCGGTATCAACCGCTACCGCAACATCCAGGTCCAGCCGACCGAGGAGGCTCGCGCTGCTGCTTACGCGATTCCTTCTTACGACGACGGGTACTACACGCCTGACGTCTTCGGTACTGGGACTGGTGCCGCGGTGCCGCTGGATGACTACGACTTCGGGCGGGATTACCGCTAGTTCGTAGCTTGTAGTTCGGAACGGCCCCTGGAGCTTTGGCTCTGGGGGCTGTTTTGTGTTCGCTGGGGTGCGGGTGGCGGCCTTGCGGGTGGTCACCGTGCGGGCGGCCGGCTTGCGTTGCGTGCTTCCTGTGGGGGCTCTGCCCCCAGACCCCCGGCAATCTGATCGGGGGAGGGCGCCCTCAGCGGGTTGATGGCACGCCTGCTGGTTTGGGCGGCTGCCTGTTGTTTTGTTTGGTTGCGTTGGGCCCGCTCGGTAAGGACGGCTCGCCTTCGGCTTCGCCAGCGATATGGCTGTCCAGCCCGTCCCGGCTCCGTCCGCGTCCTGGCGCCGGGGCTTCCGTTTGGCTTGCGGGAGTGTCAGACCTGCTCTGTACGTTGGGTCGCGGGGGACGCTGAGTCCGCGGGGACCCCTGCTTTGGCCTGCCGTCAGCGGTTGGCGATGCCGTCCAGGTGGAGCGTTGTCGAGGCGTCTCGGTGGCTGCCTGTGGTGCCCACGTGCTTCTCGGTGATCTGCGCGCCGTTTTTCAGCACGTGGTAGAGCGCCATGCCGTGGCCTCGGCCCAGGTCGTAGTCGGTCTTCAGCCACTCCAGGACCACGCCTGCCTTCGTGGTGCCGTCGAAGCCGCGTTCTGCGGCTGCCGTCAGCAGTTCGGCCGGGGTTTTGCCGGTCTTCTTCTCCGCGCCGTCGAGGTAGGCCTGGAAGGACATCGTGGTCTCCGTTCGTCGTGATGACCAAAGCCTAGACAACTATTGCTGTACGGACAAGATTTGTTTTCGGCAAGATCGGTAGGTGAGTCTGCGGAGGAGGGTCTCGGCTGGGCCGGGGCGGTTGGCGTGGTGCAGGGCGTTGGCCAGCAGGACGGTGGCCAGCCAGGTGCAGAGCGCGATGCCAGAGGCTGCTGCTGTTCCCAGTTCTGTGCCTTGGCCGCCCGTGTATGGGGCGAAGATCGCTACGAACACCACGGACTGCAGCAGGTAGCAGGTCAGGGAGCGTTGTCCGCAGGCTGCCAGGGCTGTCAGCACTGGGCCTTGGGTGGTGGTGCGGGCTGCGATCACGCCCGTCAGTGCTGCGTAGCCGAGGCCTCCTGCCAGGCCGGTCAGGCCGTGCAGGGTGTAGGCCGGGACGGACAGGGTGGCGGGAACGCCTGTCCAGACCTGGGCGTCCAGCAATGCCAGCGGCAGGCCGCCCAGGGCGGCGGTGCTGATGCCGGCGGCCGCTGTGGCGCGCAGTGTTCGGAGGTGCCGGTTCGGGCTGGTCAGCAGGTGGCGGCGGGCTGCCCAGGTGCCGACCAGGAACGGGACGATCAGTTCGATCAGCAGGAACGGTGTGAGGGTGGACCACTGGGTCAGGCGGTCGGTCAGGGCTGTGATCGGGTCGGTGGCGGAGGTCATGCCTGACGGGCCGCCGAAGGTGGCTATCTGCAGGCCGGTCAGGGTGATCGCGGTGGCGTGGACGAGCAGCCATCCGGTGGCGAGCATGACCAATGAGCGGTCGCGCCAGCGCAGTGTGCTGGTCAGCAGGAGGCCGGCCAAGCCGTAGGCGGCGAGGATGTCGCCGAAGAACAGCAGTAGGGCGTGGCAGGCGCCGAACGCCAGCAGCCAGCGGCTTCGTCTGCGCAACAAGCTGCGAGTTCGGTGCCAGTCGCTGGTTTGTTTGCCGGCGATCTGTGTGAGGCCGTAGCCGAACAGTGCGGCGAACATCGGCATGGCGCGGCCGTCCACGAAGGTGACCTGCAGGCCGGTGACCAGCAGGTCCCAGGGGCTGCCGTCGGTTGCGTAGGCGCGGAAGCCCGTCGGGTGGCCGGACAGGTACATGTGGGCGTGGGCCAGTGCGATCAGCAGGAGCATCGCGCCTCGTGCCAGATCGGGTGCCAGTGCGCGACCCGGCTCGGGTGCGGCGGAGGATGTGGACATTGAGGACCCCAGTTGGATACGGCTGCGTAGCTTATTGGGGCGTTAAGATACGGCACCGTAGCTTGCAAGGGAAGGTGGCGCGTGACGTCGGAGCGGCGGCGCGGGGAAGTGCTGGTTCGCGCCATTCACGAAGCGGCCCTGGCCGAGCTGGTCGAGGTCGGTCTTGGACAGGTCAGCATGGAGGGTGTTGCGCGTCGGGCCGCCACGGCGAAGACCGTGCTCTACCGGCGGTGGGCCTCGACCCACGAGTTGCTGCTCGATGCGTTGGCGCAGGCGCATCCGGTGGAGGTTCCGGCGCCGGGCGCGGACGACCTGCGTGCTGATCTCATCGGCGCACTCACGTTGCTGACGGACTGGATGCGGACTCCGGCGGCGGCTGCCGTGTCGGCGATCCTGGCTGAGCGGGACCGGCATCCGGAGTTGGTGGAAGCCCTGTACCGCCGGGTGTTCGACCCGAGGGGTGCCACGTTCACCACGACGGTGCTGCGGCACTACGCCGACAGCGGGCGGGTGGATCCTCGGCGGTTGACGTTCGTGACCACGCAGATCGGTGAGGCGTTGGTGTTCAAGCTGTCCATCGACCTCGGGCGCGTGCCGGACGCCAGTGAAGTGGCGGCGATCGTGGACGAGGCGATCCTGCCCGCGCTCGGGCTCTAGCGGCGGCGGGCTCGGGCCAGGGCTCGGGCGCGGATGACCAGGTCGTCCACCAGGTGCTCGTCCACCAGGGGTGGGATGCCGGACTCGTCGGTGCAGCAGCGCGGTTTGGTGCGCTTCTCCGAGAGGCGGGGGCGGACGCCTGCCATCTCGTAGAGGGCTTCGTAGAGGTCCAGGCCCGGGTCGTCGTCGTGTGGACCCACCAGGAGTACCCACACGACTTCGGGGGAGGGGAAGGCGACCACTGCCCGGTCGGCGCCTCTGAGGTGCTTCACGCACAGGCGGGGTAGGGGTTCCGGGCCCGTCACGCGGTAGCCCAGGGCCGCGCAGCCCGAGTGGGCGAGTTCGTCCAGGAAGCGTTCGTAGGCGACGCGGGCTCGGCCGCGCAGGCCGTTCGCCTGGGCGTGCGCGGTGGGGGTCTCGACTACCTGGATCAAGCTGAGCGGACCACGCGTCCCTTGCCGCTGCGCATCTCGTCGAGGGACGAGGCGAGGTCGGAGCGGTCCAGCAGTGACTGGTCGCTCAGGCGGCGGTGGACCTCGTCGATGAGACCGCGGGTCTTGCCGGCGCGGCGGAGGTCGGACACCAGGTGGAGGACCTCGTGCAGGCGCACGGTGTCGAGCAGCATGCGCGGTTCCTGGCTGTGGATGGCGAGCACGCCTTCGCGAGCCCAGGCCTTCACGGTCTTCTCGGTGAGGTCGAGCAGTTCGCCTGCCACCACGGGACGGACCGGCGGGGCTTGGCGAAGGGTCTTGGCCACCACGCCGTCGAGGCGGCGACGGCGTTCGTCGCCCTCCGACAGGGATGACGCGACGGCTTCGAGCTCTTCGATCGTGTCGAAGAGGTCTCGGATGTGGGCGGCCTCGGTCGCGACGGACATGGCAACTCCTCCCGTTGACTACCGATTATCCACCTGTTTCTCGGTAGTCGTCAACGGCCCCGAACCAGAGATCCGGGGCCGTCGCGCACATCAGGAGGAGAAGAAGAGACCACCGAGGCCGCGGTGCTTGCGGTGGCCGTAGCCGCCGCCGTAGCCCGCGTGACCGCCGTGGTGGTGGTGGACCTGCTGCGGCGCGGCACCCCAGGCGGGCTGGGCCGGCTGCGGGTAGGCAGCGGGCGGCGGCGCTGCGACGGGCGGAGGGGCCTGCATCTGGGCCTCGAGGCGCGTGATCGACTCGAGCTCGCCGTAGTCGAGGAAGACCCCGCGGCAGCCGTCGCACTGCTCGATGTGAACGCCCATGCGGTCGAACGTGCGCATGTTCGCATGACACTTGGGACACTGCATCGTGGTGAGCCTCCTGCGGTGGGACCGGACAAAAACGATATTAGCCGCGGTCACTGCTCTCGTGCGTCGCGACGATCCGACGACAGGCTTCAACCAGCGGTTCCACTGCCTGCAACCCGGACATGAGTGCCCGAGCCGCCATCTGCACAACGTACGCCTGAGCCGGGATGTTGAGTGCTTCCCATTCAGATGTCGGCAGAGCCACGCCACCCGTTTCACGGTAGGTGTTGAGGAACCGCGCCCACAGGTCGTCGGGCAGCACCCCCGCGGCGAACAAAGCCGCAGGTCGCGCCAAGTCCCAGACCGGATCGCCGACCCCCAGGTCGTCCACGTCGATGAGCCGCCAGGCACCCCGGTGCACCAACTGCCCGAGATGCCAATCGCCGTGGATCAACGCACGGCCATTCATGTCCAACGGCGGCAAGACTTCGTAAGCGCGCAACACCACGTCTGCATGCGGCACGTCCGGCGGCAACGCTTCAATAGCGCGCACAATCCGTTCCGGCGTACCGGCCACGGGCCCTCGCACGGGCAATGCGTGCAGCTTCGCCAGCAGTGCCGCGCTCTCCTCCCACGGCGCGCCGTCGGGATCCGCCTGACTCACCGGCGTCCCGTACGGCCACAGCGTCACCGGCCGGTCGTCCACGAACTGCAACGGCTTCAACGGCGGCAGCATCAACTCGGGATGCGCCGCCGCGATCTCCAGCCGTTGCTCGAGAGCCTCGACGTCGGTGTCCGCGGGCAACGCCTTGGCCACCACGTCGCCGACACGCACCACCACGACCTCGCCGCGGTCACCGCCGAGCACCTCGGGGTCGGCGGAAGAGCCGGTCAGCGAGGCCATCGCCCTGATCAGGTCGTCCACGCGCACAGTGAATCAGGCCTGCACGTGCGCAAGGCCGTGGCCTCAGCGAGCGATGCAGATAGTCCTCACCGGCTGCGGGTACGTCTTGGCGTCGTCAGCGCCGCACAGCGCCCTGTCCGACTTGCCGTCGACGACCTTCGTGACCTTGCGCGTCCCGGTCTCGCACACCACCCGTTCGAAGTACTGGTTGACCGCCTTGAGGCAGTCGCCCTCCTGCACGTTGAGGACGTAGCAGAGCCGCGTCTTGCCGTTCGTCCTCGACCGCCCGGACGACTCGGTCAGGTAGTCGCCGGCCGGGCACATCGTGCGGCGCTCACGCGAAGACACGCGGTACATGGCCTCTTGGGACGAACAGTCCACTTCGGCCATCTCGACGTTAGTGTTGCCGAGGTCGACCGGTTTCGCGCACTCGCCGACGCCGGCCTGCTCGTGCCAGCCGGAGCAGCCGGACAGCACGAGGACCAGAGCAGCGAGCAGAGTGGCGGTTCTCACGGCTTCTTCATGCAGATGGTGCGGGCCGGTTCGGAGAACGTGAGCGAGATCTCCGGGTTCTTGCACTTCGACTTGTCGGACACGTCCTGGTGGTTTTCCTCGACCTTGAGCGCGCCGGGCTGTTCGCAGTCGCCGCGGACGAAGACCGGCTGGCTCGTGTTGCGGAACTGCTTGGACACGAAGCACACCCCAGCGTTCAAGGCCGGCAGGTAGCAGGTCTTCTCGTCGCCCCTGGCCACCGCCGTGTAGTCGCCGGGCGGGCAGGCCGATTCGATCGCGCCGACCTCGAACTCCCTGCCCGTCGATCTCGAGCTCCGCCCGGCGCCACTGCACCTGACCTCCTCGAACGTCAGGTCGGCTGCGGCGTGGTCGACCTGCTTGACGCACTCTCCGACCTGGGGGTTCGGTGCGAGTTCGAGCCAGCCGAAGTAGGCGAGCGGCACGACGAGCACCAGGCCGAAGAAGATGGCGACAGCACGGTAGTACCACTTCTCGAAGCCGCGTTCCTGTGACAACGCCGTTCCCCCTGGAAAGATCTTGACGGAGCACGCCATGTCTAGCGCAGGGCCGGATGCGGTACCCCCGTTTTGACCCAGGTAGACGTGGGCGGGTATCTTTGCTACCTGTGCCCGACCCATGTCGGGCCGCTCCGCGTGCCCGTGAGGCCGCGGTGACCTCCACTCGCAGGGGCAGTTGAACTGTTGCCTGTGGACCTTGGGAGCGGGCGACACGCCCGACCTCGGGTGCAGAGAGGGATCAAGAAACACGAGGGTGGACCGGAAGGCGAACCCTCAAAGACGGAAGAAGCAGCCGGCGAATGCCAACGATCCAGCAGCTGGTCCGCAAGGGCCGCCAGGACAAGGTGGCCAAGCAGAAGACGGCGGCCCTCAAGGGCTCGCCGCAGCGGCGCGGTGTGTGCACCCGCGTTTACACCACCACCCCCAAGAAGCCGAACTCCGCACTGCGCAAGGTCGCTCGCGTCAAGCTGACCAGCGGTATCGAGGTCACGGCCTACATCCCCGGTGAGGGTCACAACCTCCAGGAGCACTCGATGGTGCTCGTGCGCGGCGGTCGTGTGAAGGACCTGCCGGGTGTTCGCTACAAGATCATCCGTGGCTCTCTCGACACGCAGGGTGTCAAGAACCGCAAGCAGGCTCGCAGCCGCTACGGCGCGAAGAAGGAGAAGAGCTAATGCCCCGCAAGGGACCGGCCCCGAAGCGGCCGCTTATCTCTGACCCGGTGTACAGCTCGCCGCTCGTGACCCAGCTCATCAACAAGGTGCTGGTCGACGGTAAGCGCTCCGTGGCCGAGAAGATCGTCTACGAAGCCCTCGAAGGTGCTCGCGAGAAGACCGGTACCGACCCGGTCGTCACGCTGAAGCGCGCCCTGGACAACGTGAAGCCGTCGCTGGAGGTCAAGAGCCGCCGCGTCGGTGGTGCGACCTACCAGGTGCCGATCGAGGTCAAGCCGGGCCGTTCGACCACGCTGGCGCTGCGCTGGCTGATCACCTTCTCCCGGCAGCGCCGTGAGAAGACGATGGTCGAGCGTCTGATGAACGAGCTGCTCGATGCGAGCAACGGCCTCGGTGCGAGCGTCAAGCGCCGTGAGGACACGCACAAGATGGCCGAGTCCAACAAGGCCTTCGCCCACTACCGCTGGTGATCTGACGCCCGGTCTCGGTGAGACCGGGCTCTCCCAGCCCTAGTGAGCGCCACAAGCTCAAGACAGGGGAAAGACCCGTGGCACAGGACGTGCTCACTGATCTTGCCAAGGTCCGCAACATCGGGATCATGGCCCACATCGACGCGGGCAAGACCACGACGACTGAGCGGATCCTCTTCTACACGGGGATCAGCTACAAGATCGGCGAGGTGCACGACGGCGCTGCCGTGATGGACTGGATGGAGCAGGAGCAGGAGCGCGGCATCACGATCACGTCGGCCGCGACGACCTGCTTCTGGAAAGACCACCAGATCAACCTGATCGACACGCCTGGCCACGTCGACTTCACCGTCGAGGTCGAGCGCAACCTGCGCGTCCTCGACGGCGCCGTTGCCGTCTTCGACGGCAAGGAGGGCGTCGAGCCGCAGTCCGAGCAGGTCTGGCGGCAGGCGACCAAGTACGACGTCCCGCGCATCTGCTTCGTCAACAAGATGGACAAGCTCGGCGCGGACTTCTACTTCACGATCAAGACGATCCAGGACCGGCTCGGCGCCAAGCCGCTGCCGCTCCAGATCCCGATCGGCTCCGAGAGCGAGTTCATCGGTGTCGTCGACCTGATCGAGATGCGCGCGCTCACGTGGCGTGGCGAGGTCTCGAAGGGTGAGGACTACGCGATCGAGGAGATCCCCGCGGATCTGCTCGAGAAGGCCCAGGAGTTCCGCGAGCAGCTGCTCGAGGCCGTCGCCGAGACCGACGACGACCTGACCGAGAAGTTCTTCGACCAGGGCGACCTGTCCGTCGAGGAGATCAAGGCCGGCCTCCGCAAGATCGTCGCCGCGGGTTCCGCGTACCCGATCCTGTGTGGCTCCGCGTTCAAGAACAAGGGCGTCCAGCCCATGCTCGACGCGGTCATCGACTACCTGCCGTCGCCGCTCGACCTCCCGCCGGTCGAGGGCACGCTGCAGGACGGCGAGACCGTCGTGAAGCGCAGCCCGTCCACGGACGAGCCGTTCTCCTCGCTGGCCTTCAAGATCGCCGTGCACCCGTTCTTCGGCAAGCTGACCTACATCCGGGTCTACTCGGGCAAGGTCGCTGCGGGCACCCAGGTCATCAACGCGACCAAGGACCGCAAGGAGCGCATCGGGAAGATCTTCCAGATGCACGCCAACAAGGAGAACCCGGTCACCGAGGCCATCGCGGGCCACATCTACGCCGTGATCGGTCTCAAGGACACCACGACCGGTGAGACCTTGTGCGACCCGCAGCACCCGATCGTGCTCGAGTCGATGACCTTCCCCGAGCCCGTCATCCAGGTGGCCATCGAGCCCAAGACGAAGGCGGACCAGGAGAAGCTCGGCACCGCGATCCAGAAGCTGGCCGAGGAGGACCCGACGTTCCGGGTCAACCTCGACCAGGAGACGGGCCAGACCATCATCGCCGGCATGGGCGAGCTCCACCTGGACATCCTGGTGGACCGCATGCGCCGCGAGTTCAAGGTCGAGGCCAACATCGGCAAGCCTCAGGTGGCGTACCGGGAGACCATCCGCCGTGCGGTGGAGAAGTACTCCTACACCCACAAGAAGCAGACCGGTGGCTCCGGCCAGTTCGCGAAGGTGCTCGTCACCGTCGAGCCGCTGGAGAAGAAGGAAGACGGCGCGCTCTACGAGTTCGTCAACGCCGTCACCGGTGGTCGCATCCCGCGTGAGTACATCCCGTCGGTCGACGCGGGTGCACAGGACGCGCTGCAGTACGGCGTGCTGGCGGGCTACCCGCTGGTCGGCGTGAAGGTGACGCTGCTCGACGGCGCCTACCACGAGGTCGACTCCTCGGAAATGGCGTTCAAGATCGCTGGTTCGATGGCCCTCAAGGAAGCCGCCCGTCAGGCGTCTCCCGCGATCCTCGAGCCGCTGATGGCCGTCGAGGTCACGACGCCCGAGGAGTACATGGGCGACGTGATCGGCGACCTGAACTCCCGCCGTGGCCAGATCCAGGCCATGGAGGAGCGCAGCGGTATCCGTGTCGTCAAGGCACTGGTCCCGCTGTCGGAAATGTTCGGGTACGTGGGTGACCTGCGGTCGAAGACCCAGGGTCGCGCCAACTACTCGATGGTGTTCGACTCCTACGCAGAGGTTCCCGCGAACGTCTCGAAGGAGATCATCGCGAAGGCGACCGGGGAATAGTCCCCAACCGGAGCACCGCAGTTCCACCGCGGGCTCTCCGGGGGTGAATCCCTGGGGTCCGCATTTTCCGACCCTGACGTGTAGTCCGGCGGGTGGCCACCAGATACCCGCCGGACCAGCAAAAAAGAAGTCCAGGAGGACAATCCAGTGGCCAAGGCGAAGTTCGAGCGGACGAAGCCGCACGTCAACATCGGCACCATCGGTCACATCGACCATGGCAAGACCACGCTGACCGCGGCGATCTCCAAGGTTCTGCACGACGCGTTCCCCGATGTCAACGCCTCGTTCGCGTTCGACCAGATCGACAAGGCGCCGGAAGAGAAGCAGCGCGGCATCACGATCTCGATCGCGCACATCGAGTACCAGACGGAGAACCGTCACTACGCGCACGTCGACTGCCCCGGGCACGCCGACTACATCAAGAACATGATCACCGGTGCGGCGCAGATGGACGGCGCCATCCTCGTGGTCGCGGCGACCGACGGTCCCATGCCGCAGACGAAGGAGCACGTCCTCCTGGCCCGCCAGGTCGGCGTTCCCTACATCGTTGTCGCCCTGAACAAGGCCGACATGGTGGACGACGAGGAGATCCTGGAGCTCGTCGAGCTCGAGGTCCGCGAGCTGCTCTCCGAGTACGAGTTCCCGGGCGACGACCTGCCGGTCGTGCGCGTTTCGGCGCTGAAGGCGCTGGAGGGCGACGAGACCTGGGGCAAGTCCGTTCTCGAGCTCATGGCCGCCGTTGACTCGGCGATCCCGGAGCCGGAGCGCGACACCGAGAAGCCGTTCCTCATGCCCGTCGAGGACGTCTTCACGATCACCGGCCGCGGCACCGTGGTGACCGGTCGTATCGAGCGCGGCATCATCAACGTGAACTCCGAGATCGAGATCGTCGGAATCAAGGAGACGTCGAAGAAGACGACCGTCACCTCGATCGAGATGTTCAAGAAGTTCCTCGACGAGGGCCGCGCCGGCGACAACGCCGCGCTGCTGCTCCGTGGCATCAAGCGCGAGGAGGTGGAGCGCGGCATGGTCATCGTCAAGCCGGGCACCACGACCCCGCACACCGAGTTCACCGCGCAGGTCTACATCCTGTCGAAGGACGAGGGTGGCCGCCACACGCCGTTCTTCAACAACTACCGTCCCCAGTTCTACTTCCGGACGACGGACGTGACCGGCGTTGTGACGCTGCCCGAGGGCACCGAGATGGTCATGCCGGGTGACACCACCGGTATGGACGTCAAGCTGATCCAGCCGATCGCCATGGACGAGGGCCTCCGCTTCGCGATCCGCGAGGGTGGCCGCACCGTCGGCGCCGGCTCGGTCACCAAGATCCTCAAGTGATCTAGCTCCACCAGTTCGGCGTGAAGCCGGGCCAGCGATCTTCGTTGGCCCGGCTTTCGTCGTCAAGAAAGAAATTGTGCGGCAGCTCACGTCGGGCTGTCGCCGGCGCGCGGGTGAAGAGCCGTCGTCGGGAACCCGTTGCCGGACAATGAAACCGGCGCGGCCGTCGCTCCACATGCGACGGACGGCAGCGGCTCGCAGGCCAAGATCCGCACGTGATCTGGGTCCAAGTCACCCGCCCCGATTTGGAGTGCCCCACGCTCGTGTGGCATTCTTTACGGGTTGCTCGATGAAGGCCGGGTCGCATCCGTGCGTCCCCGAGTCCTTCTAACCGAGCGTCCGCGCCCTGTTAGTGAACGCCTCCTTGCGGAGATGGGCATCAGGGTGCATGGGCTGTGTGGTAGGCCCAATCCCACCGGGGAGACCTTGAGTGGGACCGGTATGCGCACCGGGCGCGACACGCCCGACCGCGTGGACCGGGCACCATGACACTTCAACAGGGGCGGAGCGCGCCAAGAGGCTGTAAAAGGCCTCATCCGAGGCACCGCCCGCAGCGGTTACGAGAAGCAGAGGAACGGCAAGCCATTATGGCGGGACAAAAGATCCGCATCCGGCTCAAGGCCTACGACCACGAAGCGATCGACGCGTCTGCGCGCAAGATCGTGGAGACCGTGACGCGCACCGGCGCTCGGGTCGTCGGGCCTGTGCCGCTGCCCACTGAGAAGAACGTGTACTGCGTCATCCGCTCGCCGCACAAGTACAAGGACTCGCGCGAGCACTTCGAGATGCGCACGCACAAGCGGTTGATCGACATCCTCGACCCGACGCCGAAGACGGTTGACGCGCTCATGCGCATCGACCTGCCGGCCAGCGTCGACGTCAACATCCAGTAAGCGTTGGGCGCGGAGAGTAACGAACCAATGTCTGACAGGCAGATGAAGGGCATCCTGGGCACCAAGCTCGGCATGACTCAGGTCTTCGACGAGAACAACCGGGTTGTCCCGGTGACCGTCGTCAGGGCTGAGCCCAATGTCGTGACCCAGGTTCGCACCGAAGAGAAGGACGGCTACACCGCCGTCCAGCTGGCGGCCGGCGCGATTGACCCGCGCAAGGTCAACAAGCCCGTCGCGGGCCACTTCGCCAAGGCCGGGGTCACGCCCCGTCGCCACCTGGTGGAGCTGCGCACGGCGGACGCCAGCGAGTACACGGTCGGCCAGGAGATCACCGCTGAGGTGTTCGAGGCCGGCGCTGTTGTCGACATCACCGGCACCAGCAAGGGCAAGGGCACCGCAGGTGTCATGAAGCGCCACAACTTCAAGGGCCTCGGCTCCAGCCACGGCACCCAGCGCAAGCACCGCTCGCCGGGTTCCATCGGTGGCTGTGCCACGCCTGGTCGCGTCTTCAAGGGTCTGCGCATGGCTGGCCGCATGGGCCACGAGCGCGTCACGACCCAGAACCTGAAGGTGCACAAGATCGACGTGGAGAACGGGCTGCTGCTCATCAAGGGCGCGGTTCCCGGACCCAAGGGCGGTCTCGTGTTCGTCAAGACTGCTGCGAAGGGCGGTGCCTGATGTCGACTGTTGAGATCCGCACCCCGGACGGCAAGACCGCCGGCTCCGTCGAGCTGCCGGCTTCCGTCTTCGACGCGCAGGCCAACGTCGCGCTGCTCCACCAGGTCGTCGTGGCCCAGCAGGCCGCCGCGCGCCAGGGCACGCACTCGACGAAGACCCGCGGCGAGGTGTCCGGCGGTGGCAAGAAGCCTTACCGCCAGAAGGGCACCGGCCGTGCCCGCCAGGGTTCGACCCGTTCGCCGCAGTTCGTCGGCGGTGGCGTCGTCCACGGCCCGCAGCCGCGCGACTACTCGCAGCGGACGCCCAAGAAGATGAAGGCCGCCGCTCTGCGTGGCGCCCTCTCCGACCGGGCTCGCGCCAACCAGGTCCACGTCGTGTCCGGCCTGGTGGACGGGGACACCCCGTCGACCAAGACCGCGCGCAAGGTCCTGGAGTCGGTCACCCAGGCTCGTCGCGTTCTCGTGGTGCTCAACCGCACCGACGAGGTCGCGTGGGTCAGCGTGCGGAACCTTCAGCACGTGCACGTGATCGCGCCCGACCAGCTCAACACCTACGACGTGCTCGTCAATGACGACGTGGTGTTCACCAAGGACTCGCTCGACGTGTTCCTCGCCAGCAAGGCCCAGCAGGGTTCTGGCTCGGCCGAGGCCACGGCGACCGTCGTGGACGAGGAGGGTTCCAAGTGATCCCCGACCACAGGGACATCTTGCTCGCGCCGGTGATCTCCGAGAAGTCCTACGGGCTGCTCGAAGAGAACAAGTACACCTTCTTGGTGGCGCCGGGTTCGAACAAGACCCAGATCAAGATTGCCGTGGAGAAGGTCTTCGGCGTCAAGGTCGTCAGCGTCAACACCATCAACCGCCAGGGCAAGCGCAAGCGGACCAAGAGCGGTTTCGGCAAGCGCAAGGACACGAAGCGCGCGATCGTCACGCTGTCGGCTGACAGCAAGTCGATCGAGATCTTCGGCGGCCCTGCCGCCTGATGACGAGGACTGCGTAGAGATGGGCATTCGCAAGTACAAGCCGACGACGCCTGGTCGTCGCGGTGCGAGCGTCTCCGACTTCGCCGAGATCACTCGGTCGACTCCGGAGAAGTCGCTGATCCGCCCGCTGCACAAGCTGGGTGGACGCAACGCGTCGGGCAAGATCACCACGCGTCACAAGGGCGGCGGTCACAAGCGGGCTTACCGCCTGATCGACTTCCGTCGCAACGACAAGGACGGCGTGCCGGCCAAGGTCGCTCACATCGAGTACGACCCCAACCGCACCGCGCGCATCGCGCTGCTGCACTACGCAGACGGCGAGAAGCGCTACATCATCGCCCCGGAGAAGCTCAAGCAGGGTGACACGGTTGAGAACGGCCCCAAGGCCGACATCAAGCCGGGTAACAACCTGCCGCTGCGCAACATCCCGGTCGGTTCCGTGATCCACGCGATCGAGCTCCGCCCCGGTGGCGGCGCGAAGATGGCTCGCTCGGCTGGTGCCTCGGTCCAGCTCGTGGCGAAGGACGGTCCGTACGCCCAGCTGCGGTTGCCCTCGGGCGAAATCCGCAACGTGGACGTGCGCTGCCGCGCCACGCTCGGCGAGGTCGGCAACAAGGACCACCAGAACATCAACTGGGGCAAGGCCGGCCGCATGCGGTGGAAGGGCAAGAAGCCCACCGTCCGCGGTGTCGCCATGAACCCCGTTGACCACCCGCATGGTGGTGGTGAGGGTAAGACCTCCGGTGGTCGCCACCCGGTGAACCCGGCTGGTAAGCCCGAGGGTCGTACCCGCCGCCGTAAGCCAAGCGACAAGCTCATCGTCCGGCGTCGTCGCACCGGTAAGAAGCGCTGAGCAGGGAGGGAGTGAAGGATGCCTCGCAGCCTTAAGAAGGGTCCCTTCGTCGACGACCACCTGCTCAAGAAGGTGGACGTTCAGAACGAAGCGGGCAAGAAGACCGTCATCAAGACGTGGTCCCGCCGCTCCACGATCATCCCGGACATGCTGGGTCACACCATCGCGGTGCACGACGGCCGCAAGCACGTCCCGGTGTTCGTGACCGAGGCGATGGTCGGGCACAAGCTGGGCGAGTTCGCCCCGACCCGCACCTTCAAGGGCCACATCAAGGACGACCGGAAGTCTCGTCGCCGCTAGGCGTCGAACTGAGAAGAGCAAGGGAAAAGCAGCGATGAACGCCCGTAAGGACGCTGAGGCGCAGGAGTTTCCGCGCGCCGTGGCTCGGGCTCGCTACGTCCGCGACACCCCCATGAAGGTCCGTCGCGTCGTCGAGCTCATCAAGGGTCGTAACGCAAGCGAGGCCCTGGCCGTGCTCCAGTTCGCGCCCCAGGCCGCTTCTGAGCCGGTCGCGAAGGTGCTCGCCAGCGCCATGGCCAATGCCGAGAACAACATGTCCCTGGACCCCTCGACCCTCTGGGTTGCGGTGGCCTACGTGGACGAGGGTCCGACCCTCAAGCGTTTCCGCCCGCGTGCCCAGGGCCGCGCGTACCGGATCCGCAAGCGGACGAGCCACATCACCATCGAGGTGGAGTCTCGTCCCAAGAAGACCAGCGTGAAGGGAACGCGGTAGTGGGCCAGAAGATCAACCCGCACGGCTTCCGGCTGGGGATCACCACCGACTGGAAGTCCCGCTGGTACGCAGACAAGCAGTACGCCGAGTACGTGGCGGAGGACGTCAAGATCCGCCGCCTGCTCAGCAAGGGCATGGAGCGTGCCGGCATCTCCAAGGTGGAGATCGAACGGACCCGTGACCGGGTGCGCGTCGACATCCACACCGCCCGGCCGGGCATCGTCATCGGCCGTCGTGGTGCCGAGGCGGACCGCATCCGCGGTGAGCTGGAGAAGCTCACCAAGAAGCAGGTCCAGCTGAACATCCTCGAGGTCAAGAGCCCCGAGTCGGACGCGCAGCTCGTGGCACAGGGTGTCGCCGAGCAGCTGTCCAACCGCGTCGCCTTCCGGCGCGCGATGCGCAAGGCCATTCAGTCGGCCATGCGTTCGCCGCAGGTCAAGGGCATTCGCGTGCAGTGCGGCGGTCGCCTCGGCGGCGCCGAGATGTCCCGCTCGGAGCACTACCGCGACGGCCGCGTGCCGCTGCACACGCTCCGCGCCAACATCGACTACGGCTTCTTCGAGGCCCGCACCACGTTCGGCCGTATCGGCGTGAAGGTGTGGATCTACAAGGGCGACATCGTCGGTGGAATCTCGGCCAAGCGCGCGCTCGACGCGGCCCCGGCTCAGGCCGACCGCGGCGCCCCGCGCCGCGACCGTGCTGAGCGTCCGAACCGGGCCCGTCGCTCCGGTGCCAGCGGCACCACCGCGACGAGCACCGAGGCCGGCCGTGCCGCAGCTGGCGCTTCGGCGTCGGCCGAGGCCCCGGCTTCTGCAGAGAAGACGGAGAGCTGAGCCATGCTCATCCCTCGTAGGGTCAAGCACCGCAAGCAGCACCACCCGAAGCGGTCGGGCGCTGCCAAGGGCGGTACGAAGGTCACCTTCGGTGAGTACGGCATCCAGGCTCTCGAGCCTGCCTACGTCACCAACAGGCAGATCGAGTCCGCTCGTATCGCCATCACGCGCCACATCCGTCGTGGCGGCAAGGTCTGGATCAACATCTTCCCGGACCGTCCGCTGACGAAGAAGCCGGCCGAGACCCGCATGGGTTCCGGTAAGGGTTCGCCGGAGTGGTGGGTGGCCAACGTCAAGCCGGGTCGCGTCATGTTCGAGATGGCCTTCCCGAACGAGCAGGTGGCCCGCGAGGCTCTTCGCCGCGCGATCCACAAGCTCCCGATGAAGTGCCGCATCGTTACGCGTGAGGGTGGTGAGTTCTGATGGCAGCGGGTGCTATCGCTTCCGAGCTGCGTGAGCTCACCGAGGAAGAGCTCGTGCTGCGTCTGAAGGAATCGAAGGAAGAGCTGTTCAACCTTCGTTTCCAGATGGCCACGGGCCAGCTCGACAACAACCGGCGTCTGCGCACGGTCCGGCATGACATTGCCCGGATCTACACCGTGATGCGGGAGCGGGAGCTCGGGCTCTCCGTTACGCCGGATTCCACTGGTGAGGGTGCGGCATGACCGAAAGCAACGAAGTCCAGACCGAGAAGCGCAACGACCGCAAGGTCCGTGAGGGCCTCGTCGTGTCCGACAAGATGGACAAGACGATCGTGGTCGCGCTCGAGGACCGCAAGAAGCACCCGCGTTACTCCAAGATCATGCGCTCCACCACCAAGGTGAAGGTGCACGACGAGGAGAACGCGGCGGGCATCGGCGACCGAGTCCTGCTCATGGAGACCCGGCCCCTGTCGGCGACCAAGCGGTGGCGTCTCGTGCAGATCCTCGAGAAGGCCAAGTAGTCCCCAAAAGGGATTAGACACTGTAGACAGACCGAGCCCGTCGGGTCGGAAATCCGGCGGGCCAGGAATGGTCAGGAGCAAGTAAGTGATTCAGCAGGAGTCGCGACTTCGTGTCGCCGACAACACTGGTGCAAAGGAAATCCTTTGCATCCGTGTTCTCGGTGGTTCGGGTCGCCGCTACGCGGGCATCGGCGACATCATCGTCGCGACCGTCAAGGACGCGATCCCCGGTGCCGGTGTGAAGAAGGGTGACGTCGTCAAGGCCGTCATCGTCCGCACCGTCAAGGAGCGCCGTCGTCCGGATGGCTCGTACATCCGCTTCGACGAGAACGCCGCCGTGCTCATCAAAAACGACAACGAGCCCCGCGGTACCCGCATCTTCGGCCCGGTCGGTCGTGAGCTGCGCGACAAGAAGTTCATGAAGATCATCTCGCTGGCTCCGGAGGTGCTCTGACCATGAAGGTGAAAAAGGGCGACACGGTCGTCGTCATCGCCGGCAAGGACAAGGGCGCGAAGGGCAAGGTCATCCAGGCCTACCCGGAGAACGGCAAGGTCCTGGTCGAGGGCGTCAACCGGATCAAGAAGCACACCAAGATCACGCAGACCCAGCGGGGCGCGCAGTCTGGTGGCATCGTGACCCAGGAAGCTCCGATCAACGTCTCCAACGTGATGGTGGTCGACTCGGACGGCAAGCCGACCCGTGTTGGTTACCGGACGAACGACGAGGGCAAGCGGGTCCGCATTTCCCGTCGTAACGGGAAGGACATCTGATCATGACTACCGCAGAGAAGATCATCCCGCGGCTCAAGACGCGCTACCGCGACGAGGTGAAGGCCGAACTGCAGAAGCAGTTCGACTTCTCCAACGTCATGCAGATCCCGGGCGTCGTGAAGGTCGTCGTCAACATGGGTGTCGGCGACGCCGCCCGTGACGGCAAGCTGATCGAGGGTGCCGTCAGGGACCTGTCGATCATCACCGGCCAGCGTCCCGAGGTCCGCCGGGCCCGCAAGTCCATCGCGCAGTTCAAGCTGCGTGAAGGCATGCCGATCGGCGCGCGCGTCACGCTGCGCGGCGACCGCATGTGGGAGTTCCTCGACCGTCTGCTGACGATCGCGCTGCCCCGTATCCGCGACTTCCGCGGCCTCTCGGGCAAGCAGTTCGACGGCAACGGCAACTACACGTTCGGTCTGAACGAGCAGTCGATGTTCCACGAGATCGACCCGGACGCTATCGACCGGCCTCGCGGCATGGACATCACCGTCGTCACCACCGCCACGAACGACGAGGAGGGCCGGGCGCTGCTGAAGCACCTGGGCTTCCCGTTCAAGGAGAACTGACTCGATGGCCAAGAAGGCGTTGATCAACAAGGCCGCGAAGAAGCCGAAGTTCAAGGTCCGGGGTTACACCCGGTGCCAGCGTTGCGGCCGCCCCCACGCGGTGTTCCGCAAGTTCGGCCTCTGCCGGATCTGCCTGCGCGAGATGGCTCACCGCGGTGAGCTGCCTGGCGTGAGCAAGTCCAGCTGGTAATTCCAAAAGCTTCATTACTTCGCTGTAGGCCCGCACACGACCGTCCTGTCCTCTCCCCGCCGGGGGAGAGGGCGGGTCTGGACCCTGAGCCGGTGAACCGCAGCGAGAAAGGTTGACCAGGTCACCATGACGATGACCGATCCCATCGCAGACATGCTCACTCGTCTGCGGAACGCGAACTCGGCTTACCACGACAAGGTCGTGATGCCGCACTCCAAGATCAAGGCGAACATCGCCGAGATCCTCAAGCGCGAGGGCTACATCGCCTCGTACCGCGACGAGGACGGCGAGGTGGCCAAGAACCTGGTCGTCGAGCTGAAGTACGGCCCGAACCGTGAGCGCAGCATCGCCGGCCTCCGCCGCGTGTCCAAGCCCGGTCTGCGTGTGTACGCGAAGTCCACTGGCCTGCCCCGAGTTCTCGGTGGCCTCGGCGTGGCGATCATTTCGACCTCTGGCGGTCTCATGACCGACCGTCAGGCCAACAAGGCAGGCGTGGGCGGAGAAGTCCTCGCCTACGTTTGGTAAGGGGGAGTAGACATGTCGCGCATCGGTAAGCAGCCGATCATTGTCCCCTCCGGGGTCGACGTGAACATCGCCGGTCAGGACGTCAGCATCAAGGGCCCCAAGGGTCTCCTGACGCTCACGCTCGCTGAGCCGATCATCGTCGAGAAGGCCGAAGACGGCACTCTCGAGGTCAAGCGCCCGAACGACGAGCGGCGCAACCGCGCGCTCCACGGCCTGTCGCGCACTCTCGTGCACAACATGGTCGTCGGCGTGACCCAGGGTTACGAAAAGAAGATGGAAATCCACGGCGTCGGTTACCGCGTCGCGCTCAAGGGCTCTGAGCTCGAGTTCGCGCTCGGTTACTCGCACCCCGTCAAGGTGGAGGCCCCCGCGGGCATCACCTTCGCGGTCGAGACCCCGACCCGTTTCTCCGTCTCGGGTATCGACAAGCAGCTGGTCGGTGAGGTTGCCGCCAACATCCGCAAGCTGCGCAAGCCCGACCCGTACAAGGGTAAGGGCGTCCGGTACTCGGGCGAGAAGATCCGTCGCAAGGTCGGAAAGACGGGTAAGTGACATGAGCGAGTCGACTGTTACGAAGCGCAAGCCGGTGGGCAAGGACATCTCCACCAGGCGTCGTGTTGCGAAGGCCCGTCGCCACTTCCGCCTCCGCAAGAAGGTCAACGGCACCGCCGAGCGTCCGCGCCTGGCCGTGCACCGTTCGTCGAAGCACATCACCGTGCAGATCATCGACGACCTGAAGGGCCACACGATCGCGGCTGCTTCCTCCATGGAAGCCGACGTCCGTGCCCTGGACGGCGACAAGAAGGCCCGTGCGGCCAAGGTCGGCCAGCTGGCCGCGGCCCGCGCCAAGGACGCCGGCGTCACGGCGGTCGTGTTCGACCGCGGTGGCAACGCGTACCACGGCAGGATCGCTGCTCTGGCGGATGCCGCTCGCGAGGCGGGGCTGGAGTTCTGACAATGATCATTTCTGGAATTGAGAGGGACGCCTGATGCCAGGACGTACGCGTCGCGAAGGCGGCGGGGGCGAGCGCGGAGAGCGCCGCGACCGTCGTGACGGCGGCCGCGGCGGCGCGGCCCAGGAGAAGACCCCCCACCTCGAGCGCGTGGTTGCGATCAACCGCGTCTCCAAGGTGGTCAAGGGTGGTCGTCGCTTCAGCTTCACCGCGCTCGTCGTGGTGGGTGACGGCGACGGCATGGTCGGCGTCGGTTACGGCAAGGCCAAGGAAGTTCCCGCGGCCATCGCCAAGGGTGTCGAGGAAGCGAAGAAGAACTTCTTCCGCGTGCCTCGCATCGCCGGCACCATCCCCCACCCGATCCAGGGTGAGAAGGCCGCTGGTGTGGTCCTGCTGCGTCCGGCCTCGGCCGGTACCGGTGTCATCGCGGGTGGCGCTGTCCGCGCCGTCCTCGAGTGCGCCGGCGTGCACGACGTGCTGTCGAAGTCGCTCGGCTCCGACAACGCGATCAACATCGTGCACGCGACCGTGGCGGCCCTCAAGGGCCTGCAGCGTCCGGAAGAGGTCGCGGCTCGTCGTGGCCTGCCCCTCGAGGACGTCGCCCCCGCCGGCATGATCCGCGCTCGCGCGGGCCAGGGGGTCTGATCATGGCTCAGCTCAAGATCACCCAGGTGAAGAGCACCATCGGTACCAAGCACAACCACCGCGAGTCGATGCGCACCCTCGGGCTGCGCAAGATCCGCCAGTCGGTCGTGCGTGAGGACACCCCCCAGGTTCTCGGCTTGATCAACGCCGTGCGTCACCTGGTGGTTGTCGAGGAGGTCCAGTCGTGACCATCAAGATTCACGATCTGCGTCCGGCCCCCGGCGCCAAGACCGCCAAGACCCGCGTCGGTCGTGGTGAGGGCTCCAAGGGCAAGACCGCCGGCCGCGGTACGAAGGGCACGGGCGCTCGCAAGAACGTCTCGCCGCGCTTCGAAGGTGGCCAGATGCCGCTGCACATGCGGCTCCCGAAGCTCAAGGGCTTCAAGAACCCGTTCCGCACCGAGTACCAGGTCGTGAACGTCTCCTCGATCGCTGCCTCCTTCCCGGAGGGCGGCTCGGTGGACGTTCCCGCACTGGTGCTGGCCGGGCTGGTCCGCAAGGGCTCGCTCGTCAAGGTGCTGGGTGACGGCGACGTCAGCGTGAAGCTGGACGTCACGGCTGACAAGTTCTCCAAGACCGCTGTGGAGAAGTTGGCGGCTGCTGGTGGGTCTTCCACCGTGGCTTCCTGATTGCCGCTGGTAGATGTCTGAAGGGCCCTGAGGCTTTGCCTCGGGGCCCTTTGGCGTCTCCGGGGGTTGGGACGCGGGTTTGTGCTGTGGGGCGGCGAGTGGGCGGGTGGTCACCTTGCAGGCGGCCTTGCGGTTGCGTCCGTTTTCCTGGGGCTCTGCCCCCAGACCTCCGGCAATCTGATCGGGGGTGGCGCCGTGGGTGGGTTGATGGCACGCCTGTTGCGTTGGGCGGCTGCCTGTTGCGTTGAGGGTGCGTTGTGACGGGACCCCACCGCCCTGACCGCGCGGTAAGGACAGCTCGCCTTCGGCATCGCGTGCGGGGGACGGCTCGCCTTCGGCTTCGCGGTGGTTGGGTCGGGTTCGCTTTGCGGGTATTTCCTGAGGAACTTTTGGGCTGTCGCTGACGTTCGCGGACGGCGTAATCGCTGGTCCTAGCACGGATTTACTGGGGCTGCTACCCCGGATGGCCTAGTGGATCGGTCAGAGATCAACGAGTTGGAACCTGTGATTGGCCACTGGGTACGGGCTGGTCCTGGAGGGCTGTTAGAGTCGCGGGCTGAACCCGGATGTCCTCCGGGTTGCTTGGTCGTGGCTACCTGACTCGGCCTGCCAACTACCGCATGTGCCGGTCCCTGGGGGTCGGCAACGCTCAGGAGGTTCGCGTGCTCGGCGCATTCCGCTCGGCTCTCGCGACGCCGGATCTACGCAAGAAGATCCTGTTCACGCTCGGGATCATCATTGTGTATCGGCTTGGCGCGACCATGCCCGCGCCGGGCGTTTCCTTCAAGAACGTGCGCGCGTGTGCTGAACAGCTTGAAGGTCAGAACATCTACTCGCTGATCAACCTGTTCAGCGGTGGTGCGTTGCTCAACCTGTCCGTGTTCGCGCTGGGCATCATGCCCTACATCACCGCGAGCATCATCATTCAGCTGCTCACCGTGGTCATCCCGCGGTTCGAGCAGTTGAAGAAGGAAGGCCAGGCTGGTCAGGGCAAGCTGACGCAGTACACGCGTTACCTGACGATCGGGCTCGCGATCCTGCAGTCCACCGGTCTCGTCGCCCTCGCGGTGCGCGGGCAGCTGTTCGGTGAGTGCGACCAGGACGTCATCCCGAACAAGGACAGCATCTTCACGCTGATCGTGCTGGTCATCACCATGACCGCCGGTACCTCGGTCATCATGTGGCTGGGTGAGCTGATCACCGAGAAGGGCATCGGCAACGGCATGTCGTTGCTGATCTTCACCGGTATCGCCGCCCGCATCCCGGCCGAGGGCAAGAACATCCTCGACAAGAGCGGCCTCACCTTCGCGCTCGTCGTCGTGGCAGCCCTGATCATCATCGCGAGCGTCATCTACGTCGAGCAGGCTCAGCGTCGCATTCCGGTGCAGTACGCCAAGCGCATGATCGGCCGCCGCATGTACGGCGGTACGTCGACGTACCTGCCCCTCAAGGTGAACCAGGCCGGCGTCATCCCGGTCATCTTCGCCTCTTCGCTGCTGTACCTGCCGGACCTGATCGTGCGCCTCACCCAGGGCACCTCCACCGAGCAGAACTGGTTCTCGACGTTCGTCCAGACCTACCTGGTCAAGCAGTCGAGCTGGGTGCACATCGCCTCGTACTTCCTGCTGATCGTCTTCTTCACGTACTTCTACGTCGGCATCACGTTCAACCCGGACGAGCGTGCTGACGAGATGAAGAAGTTCGGTGGCTTCATCCCCGGCATCCGTCCCGGTCGTCCCACCGCCGAGTACCTCAAGTTCGTCCTGGGCCGCATCACGCTTCCCGGTTCGCTCTACCTCGGCATCGTGGCGATCCTGCCGAACCTGTTCCTGGACCTGACCGGTGACGGCCAGAACCAGAACTTCCCGTTCGGCGGCACCGCGGTTCTGATCATGGTCGGTGTCGGCCTCGACACCGTGAAGCAGATCGAGAGCCAGCTCATGCAGCGCAATTACGAAGGGTTCCTCCGCTAGATGCGACTCGTTCTCGTTGGCCCGCCCGGTGCGGGCAAGGGCACCCAGGCCGAAGTTCTGAGCCGCAAGCTCGGCGTGCCGCACATCTCGACGGGCGACCTCTTCCGGTCACACATCAGCAACCAGACCGAGCTCGGGCTGGAGGTGCAGAGCATCCTCGACGAGGGCGCTCTCGTGCCGGACTCCATCACGAACGAGATGGTGCGCAAGCGCTTGGCCGAGTCCGACGCCGCGGACGGGTTCCTGCTCGACGGGTTCCCCCGCAACGTCGCCCAGGCCGACAAGCTGGGTGAGTTCCTCGCTGTCGGTGGCCACTCGCTCGACGCGGTGCTGGAGTTCCGGGTCGACGAGGACGTCGTGGTGGAGCGGTTGCTCGCACGCGGCCGCACGGACGACAAGGAAGACGTCATCCGGCACCGCCAGCAGGTGTACCGCAACGAGACCGCGCCGCTGCTGAGCTACTACGCGGAGAAGGTCATCTCCATCGACGCGGTAGGCGAGATCGACGAGATCAGCGAACGGGCACTCGCCGCGCTGAACGAGAAGTGACCGGCGGGCTGGTCGACAGGCTCCGTTCCGTCGTCACACGTGCAACAGATCGTGAAGGCATGAGCAAGATCGAGATCAAGACCCGCGGCCAGCTGGAGGCCATGCGCGCCTCCGGCCTGGTCGTGGCACGGGCGTTGCAGAACGTCGTGGACGCGGTGAAGCCCGGGGTCTCCACGTGGGACCTCGACGAGATCGCCGAGCAGACCATCCGCGACGCCGGCGCCGTTCCGTCCTTCAAGGGCTACCACGGCTTCCCGGCGAGCATCTGCGCCTCGGTGAACGAGCAGATCGTCCACGGCATCCCCAGCAAGACGCAGGTGCTGGCCGAGGGCGACCTGATCTCCATCGACTGCGGCGCGATCCTCGACGACTGGCACGGCGACTCGGCCGTGACGGTCGGCGTCGGCGAGCTGTCCCCCGCGGACCACAAGCTGTCCGAGGCGACCAGGCTGTCGATGCTCGCGGGCATCGAGGCCGCGCTGCCCGGCGGCCGGCTGACGGACATCTCGTTCGCCATCGAGTCCTCCGCCATCGAGTCGGGGGAGCGCGACGGCATCGAGTACGGCGTCGTGGCGGACTACGGCGGCCACGGCATCGGCTCCAAGATGCACATGGAGCCGTTCCTGCCGAACTTCGGCAAGCCCGGCAAGGGCCCCAGGCTCAAGGTCGGCATGGCCATCGCGATCGAGCCGATGCTCACGCTCGGCACGGACGACTCCCAGGAGCTGGAGGACGGCTGGACCGTCGTCACGCTCGATGGCACGCGTGCCGCCCACTGGGAGCACAGCGTCGCGATCACCGAGGACGGTCCCTGGGTGCTCACCGCGCCCGAGTAAGGCCAAGTGCCCCAACGTTTTCGGACGTAGCCCCGTTCACCCTCCGGTGAACGGGGCTATTTCGTTTGTCAGGGCCGATACGGTCGAGGTTGACGAACGAGTCCAATGCTTGGGGGCATTGTGGGGGTAACCCGTTTCGTCCTGTCCGCCCTTCTGATTCCACTTGCAGGCTGCGCTGCCACCAAGCCGGCCACCGATTTCACCTACCAGGACGTGCCGGCGGAGCGCATCGCCGCCCGGATCTTCCTGGCCGACGCCATCGCGGCGGCGGAGGGCTGCCGACCGCCGTTCTCCGACGTCATCGTGCGGCGTCCGAACTTCGTCAGTCCGCCCGAACCCGTCGACGGCGGGTGCGGGGGCGGTGTCCGTGCCGCCGCGTCGTGGGAGTACGTCGACGCAGTGAGTCGCATCACGGTGCTGCACGACGTCGTCGTGCGGGAGTGGGACGTCCTGCTCCGGTCCGGGCCGGAGGCCGCCGAGACGCGGGCCGCCGGGGCGACGTTGCTGCACTGCCTCGACCGCGCCGGGTTCACCCAGCGCGGGCCCGGCGACCCGAGCCTGGAGAGCTACGGCGTCAGATCGGGCGACGCCGCGCTCAACAACGCAGCTCAGCGGTGTTCCGACGAGACCGGGTACGGGTCGAGGGCCGCTGCTCAGCGCCTGCGGACGTTGCGGTCGGTGCTCGGCAGGCACGAGTCCGAGATCAACGACATCGCGCGCCTGAAGCCCGTTCTCGAACGGGGTGCGCAGCCGGCCACGGGCTCTGAGCGGACCCGATTTGGGTTGCCGCAGTGAGCTGCGTACACTGGTCAGGTGGCGCATCAGTTGCGCCGGTTCAGTCGTGCCCTCCGAGGTCAGATCGAGCCGGAGTGGCGCGCGTCCAAAGTTAATATCACCGTCACGAAACGCGGAGGACATGGGCAAGAAGGACGGGGCCATTGAGGTCGAGGGCCGCGTAGTCGAGCCGCTCCCCAACGCGATGTTCAGGGTCGAGTTGGAGAACGGTCACAAGGTACTCGCGCACATCAGCGGCAAGATGCGACAGCACTACATCCGCATCCTCCCTGAGGACCGGGTCGTCGTGGAGCTCTCGCCCTACGACCTGTCCCGCGGGCGCATCGTCTACCGCTACAAGTGACCTCCAGTAGCAGGAGATCTCAGGCGTGAAGGTTCAGCCGAGCGTCAAGAAGATCTGCGACAAGTGCAAGGTGATCCGCCGTCACGGCCGGGTCATGGTGATCTGCGAGAACCTGCGCCACAAGCAGCGCCAGGGCTGAGCAGTTCCACTCGCGCTCGTCGGGATCCTTCGATGACGCAGTAACCAGAAACTCCTCGCACCTACCGCACGGGCTCCATGCGTGCGGACACCCCCGGATTCCAGGCCGGGGCCGGGACACCGGCTGTGAGAGCAGCCGGAACGACAGACAGCGAGTCAGTCACCGGAATTGGGCGAGGAGCAGACCTGGAAGTAATCGACAGGAGTTAACCGCCACATGGCACGACTCGCTGGCGTCGACCTCCCCCGCGAAAAGCGGATGGAGATCGCGCTCACCTACATCTTCGGCATCGGTCGTACGCGCTCCAAGGAGCTGCTCACCGCCACGGAGATCTCCCCGGACCTCCGGGTGAAGGATCTGACGGACGACGACCTCGCCAAGCTGCGGGACCACATCGAGACGAACTACAAGGTCGAGGGTGACCTTCGCCGTGAGGTCGCGGCCGACATCCGTCGCAAGATGGAGATCGGTTGCTACGAGGGTCTTCGGCACCGTCGCGGCCTGCCCGTTCGTGGGCAGCGCACGAAGACGAACGCCCGTACCCGCAAGGGTCCGAAGAAGACCGTGGCCGGCAAGAAGAAGGCCGGCAAGAAGTAAGACCTCGCGTCTGCTGCCCTCAACTTAGGAGTTCGTTTTGCCACCCAAGTCCCGTACGGGCGCCGGGGTCAAGAAGATCCGGCGCAAGGAAAAGAAGAACGTCTCGCACGGCCAGGCGCACATCAAGAGCACGTTCAACAACACCATCGTGTCCATCACGGACCCGCTGGGCAACGTGATCAGCTGGGCGTCCGCCGGCCACGTGGGCTTCAAGGGCTCGCGCAAGTCCACGCCGTTCGCGGCGCAGATGGCTGCCGAGAACGCCGCCCGCAAGGCCGCCGAGCACGGCATGCGCAAGGTGGACGTGTTCGTCAAGGGTCCCGGCTCCGGCCGTGAGACCGCGATCCGTTCACTGCAGGCCGCCGGTCTCGAGGTCGGCACCATCCAGGACGTGACCCCGCAGCCCCACAACGGCTGCCGCCCGCCCAAGCGGCGCCGGGTCTGAGGCACGGGGAGGAGTAAGAACTAATGGCTCGTTATACGGGACCCGCGACGCGCATCTCGCGTCGTCTGAAGGTTGACCTCGTTGGTGGGGACCAGGCCTTCGAGCGCCGTCCGTACCCGCCCGGCCAGCACGGTCGTGGCCGGGTCAAGGAGTCCGAGTACCTGCTGCAGCTCCAGGAGAAGCAGAAGGCTCGTTACACCTACGGCGTGCTCGAGAAGCAGTTCGTCCGTTACTACAAGGAAGCGGTTCGTCGCCCCGGCAAGACCGGCGAGAACCTGCTCCAGATCCTCGAGGCCCGCCTCGACAACGTGGTGTACCGCGCGGGCCTCGCCCGCACGCGTCGCCAGGCTCGCCAGCTGGTCAGCCACGGTCACTTCCTGGTCAACGGCCACAAGGTGAACATCCCGAGCTACCAGGTGTCGAAGTTCGACATCATCGACGTGAAGCCGAAGTCCATGCCGACGCTGCCTTTCGAGGCTGCTCGCGCGTCCTTCGGTGACCGCCCGATTCCCGCTTGGCTGCAGGTCGTGTCCTCGAACCTGCGCATCCTCGTGCACCAGCTGCCCGAGCGCGCGCAGATCGACACGCCTGTCACCGAGCAGCTCATCGTCGAGCTCTACTCGAAGTGATCCTCTCCGAGCCACCGTCTCTCGTGGACGGTGGCTCGGGTCGGGTCCCGCATCGGCGCGAAGGGTGTGCCGAGTGCGTTTGCCGGTCCTCGTGGCTGGCTGTTGTTGACGGCGTCAAATAGCGGGCGTCGTTGTCGGAAAGGTAGAACCCAGTGCTGATTTCCCAGCGCCCCTCGCTCGCCGAGGAAGCGGTCTCCGAGACCCGTTCACGGTTCGTCATCGAACCGCTGGAGCCGGGCTTCGGTTACACGCTCGGCAACTCGATCCGCCGCACGCTGCTCTCGTCGATCCCCGGTGCTGCTGTCACGAGCATCCGCATCGACGGCGTGCTGCACGAGTTCACCACGGTTCCCGGGGTGAAGGAGGACGTCACCGACGTCATCCTGAACCTGAAGGAGCTCGTCGTCTCGTCCGAGGAGGACGAGCCGGTGACCATGTACCTGCGCAAGCAGGGCCCCGGTGTGGTGACCGCGGGCGACATCGTGCCTCCGGCCGGTGTCACCGTGCACAACCCCGACCTGCACATCGCCACCCTGAACGGCAAGGGCAAGCTGGAGATCGAGCTCGTCGTCGAGCGCGGTCGCGGCTACGTCCCGGCTGTCCAGAACAAGCAGGCGGGCGCCGAGATCGGCCGCATCCCCGTCGACTCGATCTACTCGCCGGTTCTCAAGGTGACGTACAAGGTCGAGGCCACTCGTGTCGAGCAGCGTACGGACTTCGACAAGCTGATCCTCGACGTGGAGAGCAAGCCCTCGATCACCCCGAGGGACGCTGTTGCCTCCGCGGGCAAGACCCTGGTTGAGCTGTTCGGCCTCGCTCGCGAGCTGAACATCGACGCCGAGGGCATCGAGATCGGCCCGTCGCCGGCCGAGGCTGACACCATCGCCGCGTTCGCGATGCCTATCGAGGATCTGGACCTCACGGTCCGTTCCTACAACTGCTTGAAGCGGGAAGGCATCCACACCGTCGGCGAGCTCGTGTCGCGCAGCGAAGCGGACCTGCTGGACATCCGCAACTTCGGTGCGAAGTCGATCGACGAGGTCAAGATGAAGCTCGTCGGTCTCGGCCTCGCGCTGAAGGACTCGCCTCCTGGGTTCGACCCGTCCGCGGCTGCTGCCGACTACCACCCCGGTGACACGGGCTGGGGCGCCGGTACCGGCCTGGACCCGCACGACGACGGTCAGGACTACGCGGAGACCGAGCAGCTCTGACGCTCTGATTCAGAGCTAGAGGATCTCTTTTAGTAACTACAGGAGCAAGCGATGCCCACCCCTACCAAGGGCCCCCGGCTCGGTGGGTCTCCGGCGCACGAGCGGCTGCTGCTCGCCAACCTGGCGACGGCGTTGTTCCAGCACGGCCGGATCAAGACCACTGAGACGAAGGCGAAGCGGCTGCGTCCGTACGCCGAGAAGATCATTTCCAAGGCCAAGGCCGGCGACCTGCACAACCGTCGCGAGATCATGAAGCTGATCCGCGACAAGGACGTCGTGCACAAGCTGATCGCCGAGATCGGTCCGTTCTTCAGCGACCGTTCCGGTGGCTACACCCGCATCACCAAGACGCTGGCGCGCAAGGGCGACAACGCCCCCATGGCCATCATCGAGCTGGTGCAGCAGAAGCTCGTCTCCACCGAGGCCGAGGCTGCGCGCAAGACCAAGTTCGCCAAGGACGAGAAGCCGGCCGCCGAGGTCGTCGACCAGGACGCTGACGCGCCCGAGTCCGCGACGAAGGACGCCGCCGACGAGCCCGCCGAGGGCGCTGTCGAGGTTGACGGCGAGCCGTCGGCCGAGGACGTCAAGGCAGAAGAGGCCAAGGACAAGAAGGACGAGTCCTGAGCAGTTCTCCTGCTGACGAGCCCGTCGTTCCCCATGGGGACGGCGGGCTCGTTCGTGTGCGGTTCGACCTGGGATACGACGGCACCGAGTTCTCCGGGTGGGCGCGGCAGCCTTCCCGGCGAACCGTCTGCGGCGTTCTCGAGGACACGCTGTCGATGGTGCTGCGGGAGGACGTCTCGCTGACCGTGGCCGGGCGCACCGATGCCGGCGTGCACGCCTCCGGGCAGGTCGCTCACGCTGACCTGCCTTCCGTCGTTGACGTTGCCGGGCTGCCCAAGCGGCTGGCGCGGGCGTTGCCTTCGGACGTCCGGGTTTTTTCTGCCCGGGTGGTGCCTGCTGCCTTTGACGCCCGGTTCTCCGCGATGCGGCGGCACTACGAGTACCGCGTTACCGACGCTGCCTTTGGGGCGCATCCGTTGCGGCGGTTGGACACCCTGGCCTGGCCTCGTCCGCTGGACGTTTCCGCGATGAATGAGGCTGCGCGGCTTTTGTTGGGAGAGCACGACTTTTGTGCGTTCTGCAAGCGGCGTGAGGGGGCTACCACCATCCGGGAGCTGCAGCGGCTTGAGCTGGTGCGGTCTTCGGATGATGGGGTGGTCACGGCGTTTGTGTCTGCTGATGCGTTCTGCCACTCGATGGTTCGGTCGCTCATTGGGGCGTTGCTGGCTGTTGGGGAGGGGCGGAAGGGTGTCGAGTGGCCTTCGTCCTTGTTGTCGCTTAGTGGGCGGGCTAGCGGGGTTACCGTGGCTCCTGCTCATGGGTTGTGCTTGGTTCGGGTGGATTTTCCTGGGGATGGGGAGCTTGCCGCTCGGGCTGAGGCGACTCGGCGGGTTCGTACGTTGGAGCGTTGAGCTCCTTGCGCTGTCTTCCTGGGGCTCCGCCCCAGACCCCGCCAATCTGATCCAAAGCCGGGGGTCTACGCCGTGCGCGGGTTGATGGCACGCCTGTTGCGTTGGGCGGAGTCGCGTTGCGTAGAGGGGCGCGTTGGTGGGTGGCTTCGTCACGAGCCAAGGGCAAGTGCTGTGGCACGACTCGTGACGAAGCAACCCCACCCAGACCGTTCGGTAAGGACGGCTCGCCTTCGGCTTCGCGGGAGTGCCAGACCTCGTCGCTAGTGGTGTGACCCGGAAGGTTGGCGAGGTAATCCACGCCCAGCAGGGCGCCACGATGCACCCGTCTGACCGCGCATTCCCCCGGCAACCTTCCAGGCCGCACCACTAGTGCCCTACGCCGGAAGTCCGCCGCTGAAGTCCCTGCCGTTCGTGCCGCACGCGGGGCGCTTTCGTGCGCTCCACGCGCACGAAAGCGCCCCGCGTGCGGTTGATGACGGCGTGGCCGAGGCCCCGCGACGTTGATGAGGGGAGCTTTTCCAAACCTGAGGTTGATGAAAGCTCCCCTCATCAACCTTCATACTTTGATGACGAATTTCCGGCGCAGGACACTAGATTGGGTCGCGGGGGCTCTGAGATCGAGGGGGGCCTCTGCGTCAGCCTGCTTTTCCTCCGGGAAGGGAGGAGCCCCCGGCGGGGGGACCGGGGGCTCCTTGGTGGTGCGGCTGGCTAGATGTCGAGCGTCCACGAGTCGATGTGGCCCGTGTCCTGGCGGTAGAGGTCGCGGACTCGCAGCTGCCAGGTGCCGTTGGCGTCTTCTGCGGAGACGTTCACGGCGTAGGTGGCGTTGAGGTCGTCAGCGCTGTCTGAGCCGTTGCTGACCTTCAGGACCTTCACCGTGCCCGAGGGGGCGATCAGGGCCACTTCCAGGTCGCCTCGGTAGGTGTGCTTGATGGCGACCTTCACGGAGCCGGTGGTGCTGGCCTTGCCGTTGCAGTCGGCGACCGTGATCGCGGACTTCACCTCGCTGGCGTCCGGGATTGCGGTGTCGGTGTCGTTGGTCGCCGCGGGGCACTGGCCCGGCGGGTTGCCGGGGGCCGTGCCGGTGATCTGGAGGAGCTTGTTCGGGGAGCCGGTGCCGGGGCTCGTGACCACGTCGGAGCTGGCATTGTCCACCAAGGCGTCGCGGACCTGCTGCGGGGTTGCCGTCGGGGAC
Organism: Lentzea californiensis; assembly: GCF_024648825.1. Lineage (GTDB taxonomy): Bacteria > Actinomycetota > Actinomycetes > Mycobacteriales > Pseudonocardiaceae > Lentzea > Lentzea californiensis. The sequence goes on along the minus strand of NZ_JANBBE010000001.1, from coordinate 334,390 downwards.
GAGCCCAGGTAGACCGCTGCCGCGCCTACGACGTGCGGGGTGGCCATCGAGGTGCCGCTGATGGTGTTGGTGGCCTCGTCGTTCGTGAGCCAGGCGCTCGTGATGTCGCGGCCCGGGGCGAAGATGTCGAGGCAGCTGCCGAGGTTCGAGAACGAGCTGCGGGCGTCGGTGCGGTCCGTGGAGCCGACGGTGATGGCTTCCGGGGTGCGGGCCGGGGACGTGTTGCAGGCGTTGCCGCCGTTGTCGTTGCCCGCTGCCAGGCCGTAGGTGACGCCTGCTGCGATGGAGCGCGCCACGGCGTCGTCGACGGTCTGGTTGGCTCCGCCGCCGAGGGACATGTTGGCCACCGCCGGCTTGCGGGCCGGGTTGGCCTGGACGTCCGCGGTGACCCAGTCGATGCCTGCGATGACGCCTGCGAAGGTGCCGCTGCCGGAGCAGTTGAGGACTCGGACGCCTACCAGCTTCACGTCCTTGGCGACGCCGTACTTCGTGCCGCCGACGGTGCCCGCGACGTGGGTTCCGTGGCCGTTGCAGTCCGAGGAGTCCGCGTCGTTGTCGACGGTGTCGGTGCCGGACACCGCCCGGCCGCCGAAGTCGGTGTGGGTGTTCCGGATGCCGGTGTCGATGATGTACGCGGTGACGCCGGCGCCCTTGTTCGGGTAGGTGTAGCTGTTGTCCAGCGGGAGCGTGCGCTGGTCGATGCGGTCGAGGCCCCACGACGGGGTCGGGGTCTGCGTGTCGGAGATGCGGACCTCGCCGTCCTGTTCGACGTAGGCGACGGCCGGATCTGCTGCCAGGCGCTTGGCCTGGGTTTCGGACATCTGCGCCGAGAAACCGCGCAAAGCGGACTTGTACGAGTGCTTCACCTTCGCGCCGTACTTAGCACTGAGGTTGTCCACACTTGCTGTGCTCATGTCCTTCAGCACGACGATGTAGTTGTCCTTGACCGCGTTGGACGCACCGAGGTTGCGAATCTCCCCCTCGGGCGCAGCGGTGGCGGAGACGGACGACAGGACGAGCGCAGTGCCCGCCACCAGTCCGATTCCAGCCGCTCGTCTGGCCCACGATTCTCCCATAGCAGCAAGCTCCCTCGTCGCAGGGTTGTGCAGGTGAGAGTTTTCTTAGTGGCGCGGACTGATTTCGCACAAGAAGGTCCACGAAATTGCCTTCGAATGCCGAATCAACAGATTTGATCAGCCCTGTGAATTAGTTGGTTCCGCTGATCTCTTTACAAAACAATTGCGCCCCGAACGGTTGTCCGTTCGGGGCGCAAGTTTCGCCTATTTCGCCGAGCGTCTCAATCGGCTTGGAGCAGCCGATCGAGTGCTCTCTCAATCGCCCCTGCGGACGGCTCCGAGGATCTGCTGTTCGGCCGGGGTCGTGTAGAGGCGCAGGTGCGCCCACATGTCCTGGCCCATCGCGATGACCTGATCGTCCTTGAGCTGGGTGAGCTGCCCGAACATCTGCGGGCGCAGGCGCCACATCTGCCCGGCGAGCTGCGCCTGACCCATCGGGAGGCGCTGCAGGAGCACGAGGTCCGCGTTGTTCGCCGTGGACGACGCCTGCGGGTGCAGGTACGGCAGCACGTACATCGTGGTCTGCCACGGCGCGCGCGGCGGGAACAGCTCCTGCGGGACGTGGCCGCCGTCGTGGATCACGAGCAGCGGCATGTCCTCGGTCGGGCGCGGGAGGTCCGCCGGGGACAGCCGGCGCAACTGCACCAGCTGAGACGGACGGCCGTCCGGGCCCTGGCCCGCGGCACGCACGACCGGCTGCCACGCCTGCGGGCGGCCCGTCGCGATGATGATCCACGCTCCGGTCGCCATGGCGCGCAACGCGATCTGGCGGGCCAGGTACAGGCCACCGACGACGACCATGCGGGTCGGCGTCGGGCGCAGCACGGACACGCTGAGCGGCTCGCCCTTCGTGCCCTGGCCGAGCATCATGCCGCCGCGGTCGCCGCTGGGGCTGACCAGGTCGAGCATGTTCGGCGACACCAGGAACTCCGGTGCCACCGCGCCGCGGCCGCGGGTGTCGAGCAGACGGGACGACGAGCTCATGCCACACCTCCCAGCGGCAGCGTCGCGGCGAGGCCCGCGAGCTGCATGCCCCGCAACGGGGTCAGCGTGATGTCGAGCTTGTCGCCCAGCTTGGACAGCTGGTCCTCGGCGCGGTCCAGCTCGCTCGGCGTGCGGGCGCTCACGCGCACCAGGCCGCGCAGCGAGACCTGACCGTCCTCACGGGACGGCGAGATGGACATCGCGAGCGTCGACGAGAGAGCGCGCACACCGGTCAGCGAGTTCAGGTTGCCCTTGAGGCCCTTGGACGGCCAGCCGGTGATCGCGTAGCTCGCGTGACCGACGCCACCCGCGGTGACGCCCTTCCACTTCTCGCGCAGCGACACGGGATTCGTGTTGCCGACGGCCGCGGTGAGCTCGGCCGACGAGATCGCCGCGCGCAGCAGCTCGTCCGAGTCGAGCGGGCGGATCGTGACGCCTGCGGACTCCAGGGCGTTGCGGACGCGGGACAACGCTCCGATCAGCGCCCGGTGTGCGCCGACGACGCCGCCGCCGCGCTCCCGGATCGCCTCGCCGCAGCGGCGCGGGTCCAGCCGGACCGTGATCCACGTGGTGCGCCGGGCCGCCGCGGGCAGCGGGCCGAGCACCTCCATGTACGAGCTGACGGCCGGCGAGTTCGGCGGGAGTGCCGCGCTGCCGGGGTAGCAGTGCCAGATCACGGTGATCGCGTCGAGCACGACGCCGCGGTCCTCCAGGCACGGTGTGAGCGCTCCCAGGGGCAGCGACGGGGCCGAGCCGACCGCGGAGATCAGCGGCGGCGTCGGGTCGACGAGCAGCACCGCGGTCCACACGCCGTCGTGCCACGACAGCGCGAGCGGGCGGCGTTCGTGGTCGACGCCCTTCGCGATCACCAGGTCCGGGATCGCGAGGCGCAGCAACGCGACGCGCGGGTCCTCCGGGCCGAGCACCTGCATCTCGTCGTCACCGGGCTTGGACTCCTGCGACTCCGCGCGCTTCGCGGTGCGGCTGTGCGACCGGAAGTTGTAGCGCATGCGGACGCCGATCCACTGCGTGAGCCAGCGGCCACGCGAGCGGGTGAAGGCCAGGATCAGTGCGACGAGGAGCACACCGCCGGCGATCGAGACGGAGACGACGTTGAGTGCCTCGCCCTGTTTCACGCCCATGATGGTCAGCACGAGGAGGGCGATGGCGAGACCGACCTCGATCGTGACTACGTTCGACACGGGCAACGAGCCGAGGCTCACGCCTGCGGCTCTGCGACGGACACGCCCGACCGGACGCGGAGGCGCAGGTGCCTGCTGGCCAGGACCCCCAGGTCCCTGCGGCCGAGCCATCCCTGGGTTGGGCCGGGGCGGATGTGGAGTGGTCACGGACATCCGTTGTGGTCTCTTTCCCCTCGATGGTCGGTGGGCTTGGCGAACCGGCCCACGGAGCAACCTGCGTCCGGCTATCCTGCCGAACCGTACCGCGACTGGGAGAGCAGCGAGCCGAGAATGGCATCAACACCCACGACCAAGGCACAGGTCCAGGCCTACCAATTCGTCCTGAAGCGGATGCAGTCAGCTCTTGTCCGCAGAGACGCGGTGATGCTGCATGACCCTATGAGCATCCACTCGCGTGCTACAGCGGTGGGTGTGGTGCTGGGCGTCCTCGGTCTGATCGTGTTCCTCGTGATCGGGCTCTTCAGCCCGGCGCCGAGGCTCGACGACCAGACGCAGATCGCCATCAGCAAGGAGACCGGCCAGGTCTACGTCGTCGACAGCTCGCCGCGGCGGCTGATCCCGATGACGAACCTGGCGTCGGCCCGGCTGCTCTGGCTCTCGCGCAACAGCCCCGACGCGCAGCAGGGCCAGGGCGGTGGCGACGCACCGGCCGGCACGGCCGGCGCACCGGCGGAAGCGGCCGGCGGCACCCCCAAGCTCGTGGCCGAGAAGGCGTTGGCGAACCTGCCGCGAGGCAGGCTCACCGGTCTGCCTGACGCGCCGGACGTGCTGCCGAAGCCGGACCTCCGCATCGACGCGCAGTGGTCGGTCTGCGACACCCTCCAGCTGGACAAGTTCCGCGAGGACCAGGCGGCGGAGAACCAGATCAAGACCTCCGTGATCGCGGGCGTGAGCGGCGGCAACCCGGAGCTGGGCGGCGAGGCCGTGCTGGTCCAGCAGCGCACGGGCGCGAAGAAGGCGTACCTGATCTACAAGACGCCCCAGTCCCTGCGGGACATCTCGTCGTCGACGGTCCGCGCCGAGGTGGACCTGAAGAACGACAAGGCGCTCAACGCCCTCAAGCTGAAGAACAAGAAGCCCCGAGCGATCAGCACGGCGTTGCTGAACGCGATCCCCGAGGTCGCTCCGCTGGCCGCACCGGTCATGCCGAACCAGGGCAAGCAGGCGACGTACGTCACCGAGACCAAGGTCAACATCGGTGAGGTCGTCCAGGTCGAGCGGCAGAACGGCTTCGAGTCCATGGTCGCGCTGGAGGACGGCTTCCAGACCGTCGACGAGACCGTCGGCGACCTGCTGCGCTGGGCCTACTCGAACAACCGGCAGGCCATCAAGCTCTCGCCGAGCGCGATCGCGGACCACCGCGACCCGAAGAGCCCGCTCAAGCTCGACTCGTACCCGGACAAGATCCCGACGACGCTCGAGGCGAACGCCAACAACGTCGTCGTGTGCCTCGGCTGGAAGGCCGAGAACTTCACCGCGGACAACAGGGCCGAGCACACCTCGGTGACGATCGGTTCCGTGCTGCCGGGCCCGAAGGACATGACCCCGGCCGAGCTCGGTTCGCCGGGTGCGGGTGGCGAGATCATCGACCAGTTCCTGATGCTGCCGGGCAAGGCCGCCGTCGTGCGGGCGAGCCAGGGCAAGAACGACTTCGGGACCGGTCCGGTGCAGATCGTCACGGGTCGCGGTGTCCGCTACGGCGTCCCGGACGCGGCCACGGCGGCGGCTCTGGGACTCGACGGGACGTTCCCGCCGGCACCGAACCAGATCCTGAGCCTGCTGCCGATGGGGCCGCAGCTCAACAAGAACGACGCGAACCGCAGCTACGACTCGATCCCGGCGCCCAAGGGGACGATCAAGGATCCGCAGGCGGTTCAGCAGAAGTAGCGGAACCGCTCCGGGTGCACCACCGTCGAATGCGGACGAAGTGCACCCGGAGTGTCGTTAGGGGACTAGTCGTGGCCGGTCGTATCAGCGTCGACGCCGAGTGGTTGGAGAAGTACGCCGACCGCATCGACGGGACGACGGATGACCTGAGGCGGGTGCGGGACGCCATGAAGGTGTCCCCGTTGCGCCCCCAGTCGTTCGGCGAGATCGGCAGAACGGCCGGCACGGCCCAGGGCTACGCGCGTGCGGCCGAACTGCTCAACTCGCAGCTCGCCCGCGCCTGTGACGCGCTCGAGTCGGCCTCCAAGGGCTTGCACGCCGTCGCGAAGCAGTACGGGCACACCGACGAGGAGAGCTTGCAGGCCATCAAGAAGGCCGACCGGCGGTACGGGGAGCTGTGATGGCCAAGGACGGCAAGCAGATCGCGGCCGAGGTCGGTCCCGAGCTCGACTACCTCTCGCAGGTCAGCCGCAAGCTCGGGGTCGTGGACCTCGTGCACGACTTCTTCGACCCGCTGGTGGGCGACTGGAACGACCTGCGCGAGGAAGCCGAACGCTGGCGCAAGGCCGCGAAGGTGACCGAGGCGGTCAACACCCACGTCTCGGCGCCGCTGGGCGGGGTCGACGCGCGGTGGGAGGGCAAGGACGCCGACGCGTTCCTCGACCACATGCGCAAGGTGGGGCTCGCGGGCGGCGACATGTCCGACGCGATGAACGCCATGGCGGACGCGCTGGAGGAGACCGCGGACGGCGTTCGCGTCATCGTGCAGGACATGGCCCACGTGCTGGCCGACGCCGCCGACCCGGTGTCCGGCACGGCCACGCTGCCGACGGACGGCGACCAGCGCGCGATCAGGCACATCGAGGAGCTCAAGGATCCCGTCCGCGAACTGCACGAGTCCGCGCGGCAGGTGCTGGAGGCGTTCCTGAAGCTGTGCGACGGGGTGTCCGGTGAGGACGGCGGTTTCGGTGCCGTGCACATGGAGCACAAGTACCCCGAGCAGAACTGGACCTACACGGCGCCCGCCAAGCCCGAGACCAAGGTGCCCGAACCGGCCCATGCCGCGGCCACGGCCGCCGCGGGCACGGGTGCCGCGCCGGGCGGCTCGTCCGGTGGCGGTGGCGGCGGGGTGGGTGGCGGAGTCGGCGGTGGGGTCGGCTCGGTCGGCGCGCCTGCCGCGGCCCAGCAGCAGATGCAGTTCGGAGGCGCCACAGGCGTCGCTGAGCAGGTTCCACTGGCGGACAAGGGTGGCGGGGCCGCTCAGGCCGCCGCGGCCGCCGGTGGCCGTTCTGGGGCCCCGGCCGGCGGCATGATGGGCGGCGGCATGGCGCCGATGATGGGTGGCATGGGCGGCGGCCAGCAGGGCGGCGACAAGGAGCACAAGCCGAAGCAACGGCTCACCGGCTCGATCGACGACCTGCTCGGCAAACCCAAGAAGGCCGCGCCGAAGACCATCGGTGACGACGACTGAGACTCTTCCCGTACAACGGAAATGGCCCCGCCGGTGAAATCCGGCGGGGCCATTTCCGTTGTCCTCGGAAAGCTAGACGGGCTGTCTGCGCTTGCGGTTGAGCGAGTTGCGGACGACCAGCGTCAGCATCAGCAGCGCGCCACCGACACCGATGCCGCTCAGGGCGACGATGATCGGCGGCCAGTCGAGCCCCTGCGGCGGGGTGACGCTGGTGTTCATCTCCTTCGGGTCCGAGGCCTTGAACCCGGCTGCCTCCGCGGGCAGCACCGCCGTCAGCGCGGCGACCGGGTTGACCATGCCGAAGCCGACCTTGTTGTCCTTGCCGGACACGTTGCCGGGGTGCAGGGCGGTGACCTTGAGGCGCTCCATCACCTGGCGCGCCTTGAGGTTCGGGAACCGCTCGCGCACCAGCGCCGTGATGCCCGCGACGTACGGGGACGCGAAGCTGGTGCCCTTGATGTCCTGCACGCCCTGCGCGGTGACGTTCGCGTTCGTCAGGCCGGTGCCCTTGGGGTCGACGGAGATGATCTCCTCGCCCGGCGCGGCGATGCTGACCCACGGACCCCAGACGCTGAACGACGAGACCTCGCCCGAGCGCGCGATCGACCCGACCGACAGCACGTCGTCGGCGAACCACGCCGGCGACGAGACCGAGTTGACGTTGGAGGAGTCCAGGTTGTTGTTCTGCGCGCCGCAGCCGACGCCCTGGTCGCTGAGGTTGCCGGCCGCCGTCACGATCACGACGTCCTTGACGTCCACCGCGTACCTGATGGCGGCCTGCAGGTTCCGGTCGTCCGCGCTGAACCCCTTGGGAGAGCTGCAGTTCGTCAGCGAGATGTTGACGACCTTGGCGCCCCTGTCCGCCGCGCGGACGATGGCCTGCGCCAGCGTGCCGACCTTTCCGGCGGAGGAGCGCTTCTCCGGGTTGGCCGCGTTGCCCTTGAACTCGAAGCGGTCGCTGGTCTGGCGGATCGCCAGGATCGTCGCTTCCGGTGCGGCGCCGATGAAGTCGCCCTCGGTCTTGGCCGCGGCGGCGACGCCGGCTACCTCGGTGCCGTGGCCGTCGCAGTCGTCGAGACCGTTCTGGTTGGAGACGTAGTCACCGCCACCCTCGACCCTGCCGCCGAAGCGCGGGTTGCGCGGGTCGACACCGGTGTCGATGATCGCGATCTTGACGCCCTTGCCCGTGGCGAACCTGTGCGCCTGGTCCAGGTTCAGGTAGACCTGGCCCCAGGGCATGTACTCGATCAGTTCGCTCTTGGTGTCGGACTCCACACACCCCTTGGAGGTGCGCTCGTACGGCACGTCCGCCTTGCCCTCGTCCCTGGGCGGCGGCGTGCCCGCGGGCAGGTCCGGCGGCACCGAGTTCGGGCGTGCGGTCGCGGGCGTGGAGGACGGCTGAGCGGAGGCCTGTGGCAGCGTCCCCGTCAGCAGCAGCATTCCGGCGGTCGCGGCCGCCGCGGTGCGCCTGATGCCGGTCCTCATAGCGTGATCAGACCTCGGAACACCTGGTACATGTCCATGACCGCGAGCGCCAGCGGCAGCACGGAGGCGATCAGGATCGCCTCGATGATGTCGACGGTGCGGCGCAACGGCGGCGAGAACTTCTGGCCGGGGAAGATCACACCGAGCACCAGTGCGAGCACGCCCAGCAGCAGCAGCGCGCCGAAGACGAACGCGATGCGGTTGAAGGAGGACGACGAGATCAGCCAGCCGATCAGGATGCCCGCGCTGGCGAACATGCCGGTCGACAGCAGGGCGACGGCCTGCGCGCCGTTGGCGTACGCACGGCCGCGCATCATCAGCACGATCGCGACGACCACGCCGTAGATCGGGCCCCAGACCGTGTCGGCGCCCGCGGCGACGATGGCGGCGAGTGCCGCGACCACACCGGTGCCGATGATCATGCCCGTCAGGTACTCGTGCGCGACGGCCGTGCGACGCTCGATGACCGCGTACTCCGGGAAGCCGCTGTCCTCCTTGAGGTCCTCGGCGTTCGTCGGCACGACGGGCGGCGGGATCTTGGCCAGCTGCAGCGTGAGCCTCGGCAGCATCGACAGCGCGGCGAGCGCCACGGCACCGGTCGCGGCGGCCACACCGGACAGCGGGTGCTCGACGAACGTCGCGACGAGGAACGCCAGCGCCACGAGGGTGCCGCCGGTCGCCGCGGCGATGAACACCGTGATGCCCTGGCCGATGAGCAGGATGCCGCCCCACGCGAAGATCATCATCAGCGCGGACGCGAGCAACATCTTCGGGTTGAAACCAACGCCGGGCACGGCGTGGTAGCCCGCGACGAACGCCAGCGGCAGCGAACCGCACGCGGCGATCAGCACACCGGTCGACGCCGCGCTGTACGCCCGCGAGATGGTCGCGCCGGCCGCCAGCATGGCGATCGCGCCGACACCACCGGCGATCGCGGCCGCGAGACCGCTGCCGGAACCGCCCTGCGTGATCGGGCCGGACAGGAACAACGCCACCGCGGACCCGATCAGCGCGAGCGCGCCGGCGAGGTGGCCGAACCGCTGCGCGGTCTCCTTGGTCCACGGCCGGAAGGAGTCCGGATCGGACTCCGCGATCGCGTCGACGACGTCGTCGTACAACGGCGGCGGCGGATTCTCGTTGCGGCGCCGCAACTGCAGCAGCTCGCCGTCGACGACGCCGAGCGAAGCCAGCGTGCGCGCCGGGTCGAGCGGGTTGTCGCCGAGCTTGGCGAGGCACCAGCCACCGTGCCGCACACCGCCGTCCGGAGTGGCCTCTCTCGCCATGTCCAGCAACATGGGCAGGAGATCGGCCACCGCCACGTCGGCAGGCAGCGCGACGTCGATACGCGTTCGAGGTGCCACCACCGTGACACGGCTGAACACCGTCGTACCGGTCGCCACCAGGGCCCCCTAAGTCAGATCAACGCTTGCAAACGATGTGCCCGACCCTATTGGTCCACCTGGACGGTTGGCGGGCGGCCCTAGTATGGCCGCACCGACGCCTCTTGCACGTGTGGTTCGCAGAACACGTTCGACTGGGTTTTTTTCCGACCCACCTTCGTGACGCGCGCGGATGCGCAATAGTGTCGGTTGCTACTGGTGGCGTAACGAGTCGAAGAGGTGCCTGTCAGTTGAGCACGCTGCAGTTCAAGCGAACGGCACGCCTTGCTGCTCCCCGGCCTCCGGGCGGTGAGGTCCACCTCGAACCGCCACCCGAGGTCCCCCGGATCATCCCCGGCAACATCATGATGAAGGCGATGCCCGTCGTCATGATCGTGGCGTCGATGGGCATGATGGGCATGATGCTCGTGTTCATGCCGCGGCAGCCCGCGGCGATGATCATGCCGGGCATGATGATGATCTCGACCATCGGCATGATGGCGAGCGGCATGGGCTCGGGCAAGGGCCAGAAGAAAGCCGAGATGAACGAGGACCGCAAGGACTACCTGCGGTACCTCGGCCAGATGCGCGACCGCGCCCGCGAGGCCGCCGACGAGCAGCGCGCCGAGCGCGAGTGGGTGCACCCCGACCCGCAGATGCTGTGGTCCCTCGCCACCACCAGGCGCATGTGGGAACGCCGTCAGAACGACCCGGACTTCTGCCACCTGCGCGCGGGACGGGGCTCGCAGCGCCTCGCGACCCGCCTGGTGCCGCCGCAGACCGGTCCCGTCGAGGAGCTCGAGCCGATCGCGACGCTGGCGCTGCGCCGTTTCGTGCGCGCCCACTCGCTCGTGCCCGACCTCCCGATCTCCATCGCACTGCGCGGTTTCGCCGCGGTCGGCCTGCTCGGTGAGATCGAGGACCGCCGCGACCTCGCGCGCGCCCTCATCGCCCAGCTCGTCACGTTCCACGCCCCGGACGACCTGCTGATCGCGGTCGTCAGCGCGGGCCGCACGAAGCAGTTGTGGGAGTGGGTGAAGTGGCTGCCGCACGCGCAGCACCCCACCGACATCGACGGCATCGGCCAGCGCCGCATGATGGCGAACTCGCTCGCCGAGGTCGAGGCGATGCTGGACGAGAACCTGCGCGACCGGCAGCGGTTCACCCGCAACGCCCCGCCACCGCCCGACCAGCCGCACATCGTGATCGTCATCGACGACGGCGACATCAGCCGCGAAGAGATGATCATCCTCGAGGAGGGTCTGGTCGGCGTCACGCTGCTGGACCTGAGCGAGTGCCTGGGCAACCTGACGGCGCGACGCGGTCTGCGGCTCGTCGTCGAGAACAACCAGCTGGGTGCCCGGTCCGCGAGCGGTGTCGAGTGGTTCGGCGCACCGGACCGCCTGTCCGTCGTGGAGTCCGAGGCGCTGGCCCGCAGGCTCTCGCCGTACCGCATGGGCGCCGCCGGTGAAGCCGGTGGCGACAGCGGCGAGGACCCGTTGGCGATGAGCAACAACCCGCCGATCCTCGAGTTCATGGGCATTCCCGGCGACCCGATCACGTTCGACGTGCAGCAGGCGTGGCGGCCGCGGCCCAAGCGCGACCGCTACCGCATCCCGTTCGGCATCGGCGAGCACGGCCAGGCGGTCGAGCTCGACATCAAGGAAGCCGCCGAGGACGGCATGGGCCCGCACGGCCTGTGCATCGGTGCGACCGGTTCCGGCAAGTCGGAGTTCCTCCGCACGCTGGTGCTCGGTCTGCTGGCCTCGCACTCGTCGACGGCGCTCAACATGATCCTCGTCGACTTCAAGGGTGGTGCGACGTTCCTCGGTCTGGACAAGGCACCGCACGTCGCAGCCACGATCACCAACCTCGCCGGCGACCTCAGCCTGGTCGACCGCATGAAGGACGCCATCGAGGGCGAGGTGTCGCGTCGTCAGGAGGTCCTGGCGAAGGGCAACTACAAGAACGTCTGGGACTACGAGAAGGCCCGTGAGAACGGTGCCCAGCTCGACCCGCTGCCCGCGCTGTTCATCTGCATCGACGAGTTCTCCGAGATGCTGACGGCGAAGCCGGACTTCATCGACATCTTCCTCCAGATCGGTCGTGTCGGCCGGTCGCTGCAGATGCACATGCTCCTCGCGTCGCAGCGGCTCGAGGAAGGCAAGCTGCGAGGTCTGGACACGTTCCTCTCGTACCGGATCGGCCTCAAGACGTTCAACGCGGCGGAGTCCCGTGCGGCGATCGGTGTGCCGGACGCCTACGAGCTGCCGCCGATCCCGGGCTCGGGTTACCTGAGCGTGCAGGGCACGCCGCTCACCAGGTTCAAGGCGCTCTACGTCTCGGGCACCTACCGGCCGGCGGGCATGCAGTCCGCCGGTGAGTCGGTGGCCGTGCGCAGTGACAAGCGCCCGCGCTTCTTCGTGCCGGACTTCATCGAGATCCCGAAGGAGCCGGAGCGCCCGCTCGAGCCGGTGAAGGTCGCGGAGCCGGTCAAGGAGGACGCGAACGAGCCGACCCAGCTCGAGCTCATCGTCGACCGCCTCGTCGGTCAGGGCCCGCCCGCGCACGAGGTGTGGCTGCCGCCGCTCAACGAGCCGCCGACGATGGACACGATGCTGCCGCCGCTCGACGTGACGCCGGACCGCGGTCTCACGTCGCCGGGCTACCCGGCCAACAGCACGCTGCAGATCCCGGTCGGCATCGTCGACAAGCCGTTCGAGCAGCGCCGCGACCTGCTGTGGGCGGACTTCTCCGGTGCGGCGGGCCACGGCGCGGTCGTCGGTGGCCCGCAGTCCGGCAAGTCGATGATGCTCAGGACGATCATCGCGTCGATGGCGCTCACCCACACGCCCGAGGAGGTGCAGTTCTACTGCATCGACCTCGGTGGTGGTTCGCTCGCCGCGATGGAGGACCTGCCGCACGTCGGTGGCTTCGCCGGTCGTCTCGACGTCGACAAGGTCCGCCGCATGGTGGCCGAGCTCCAGACGCTGATCGCCGAGCGCGAGCTCCGCTGGCGCGACGCACGCATCGAGCTGGCCGAGTTCCGCAACCGCAAGCGTCGCGGTGAGATCAAGGACGACGCGTTCGGTGACGCGTTCCTGATCATCGACGGCTGGATGAACTTCCGCCAGGAGTTCGAGATGGTCGAGCCGCAGATCCAGGCGCTCGCCGCCCAGGGTCTGTCCTACGGCGTGCACGTGATCCTCGGCGCGAGCCGGTGGGCGGAGATCCGGCCCGCGATGAAGGACCTCCTCGGCACGCGCTTCGAGCTGCGGCTCGGTGACCCGAGCGAGTCCGAGGTCGACCGCAAGGTGGCGGTCAACGTGCCGCCGGGCCGTCCTGGCCGCGGTATCACCATGGACGGCGCCACCGGACGCCGGCTGCACTACCTGGTCGGCCTGCCGCGCATCGACACCTTGCAGGACGCGAACAGCGTCACGGCGGGTGTCGCGGACCTCGCGAACAAGCTCACGGCGGCCTGGCAGGGCCCGCGCGCCCCGCAGGTCCGGATGCTGCCCGACCTGCTCGACCACGGGCAGTTCATGGCCCACGTCCAGCAGACCTTCCCCAACCGCGGGCACCTCGTCCCGGTCGGTGTCAACGAGGACGAGCTCGCGCCGGTCTACCTGGACTTCGACGCGGACCCGCACTTCATGGCGCTGGCGGACGGCGAGTCGGGCAAGACGAACATCCTGCGCACGATCGTCCGCGGCATCATGCAGAGCTACACCTCGTCCGAGGCGTTGATCCTGCTCGCGGACTACCGCCGCACGATGCTCGGCTTCATCGACACCGACCACCTGCTCACCTACGCGGTGTCGGGCCCGCAGTTCACCCAGAACGTGCAGGAGGTCCGCGGTTCGCTCGCGGGCCGCATGCCCGGCCCGGACGTCACGCAGGAGCAGCTCAAGAACCGTTCCTGGTGGAAGGGCCCGGAGGTCTTCGTCATCGTCGACGACTACGACCTGGTCGCTCCGCAGGGTGCTCAGAACCCCATGCAGCCGCTGGCCGAGTTCATCCCGCAGGCCAAGGACGTCGGTCTGCACATCGTCGTCGTCCGCCGCATGGGTGGTGCGTCCCGCGCGATGTACGACCCGGTCATGGGCAAGCTGAAGGAGATCTCGGCGCCGATCTTCGTCGGTTCCGGTTCGAAGGAGGAGGGCAACATCGTCGGCAACCTCAAGCCGTCGCAGCAGCCTCCCGGCCGGGGCACCCTGGTGACCCGCAAGCACGGTCAGCAGCGCATGCAGTTCGCCTGGATCTCGCCGGACTAGGACTCGTCACAACGGTCTTCGTGGGTGGTCTCGCCGCAACGGCGGGGCCACCCACGAGTCGTTTCGGGGGAACGCCGCGCGAACGGCAAAGGCCCGCGGCCGAAGCCGCGGGCCTTTCCGGTAGCAGGGGTACTACCTGCCCACACGCCGCCGGATCGGGAACGCCGGTGCGGTCAAGAGGGAGGCGACCACACCGGCGTTCCGGATCCCGTTCTTCCGAGTCATCCCCCAGGCTGACTCCTCCGAACCGGCTGCAGAGAACTGTGCCGCACACCGCTCACGCGCCGCTCACGTCTGGATGACATGTCTTCCCCCGGCAATGAGAAAGGCCCGCAGCCGAAGCCGCGGGCCTTCGCCGGACAGCAGGGGACCGTCCGGTTCCCCCCATGACCGGAGTTCCACCCTGACCACACCACTGGGAGGGGCTGTCAGGGGAGATCGGCGATCGTGACGCCCCCAGGACTTCAACGTCGCTCTCGTCGCTCCGGCTGAGGGCCACTTTGCCCGGTCGCGCTCACACTTCGGTCACACGTCGTCTGACTGGCCGCGGACCGAGCTCGCAGCACTCCCGGAACTGATGAGCGGTGCTGGTGGCCCCCCAGGAACTTCGCCACCAGCACCGCTGAGGAGAACTCTGCCCGAGGCCGCTCACACTTCGCTCACACAGTGATCACGGCGCCTACACTGCCTGTGATCTGGGGGTGTTGCGTGCGCGCTGAGTACCGTGTGCTGGGGCCGCTGGAGGTGCTGCTCGACGGTGAACCGGTAGCAGTCCCCTCCGGGCAATGTCACCTGTTGCTGGCCGCGTTGTTGTTGCGCCCTAACCAGTTGGTGCTGGTGGACGAGCTGGTCGACCGGCTGTGGGACGGCGCCCCGCCGAACGCCGACCGTGCGCACAAGACGCTGCACATGGTCGTGCGGCGGTTGCGGGTCGCGCTGGGCGAGGCCGACTGCGTGCAGACCCGGACCGGTGGCTACGTCGCCGTGGTCGAACCGGACCAGCTGGACCTGCTGCGGTTCCGCGCCCTCGCGGGTTCGGGTGACTTCGGTGCGGCCGCGGCGTTGTGGCGTGGGGCGGTTCTCGGCAACGTCGCGTCGGACGTCCTGCACCGCGAGGACGTGCCGCGGCTGGTCGACGAGCGGCTCACGGTGCTGGAGCGGCGCATCGACGCCGATCTGGACAGCGGGCTCTCCGGTGAGCTGGTGGCGGAACTGAGGTCGCTGGTCGCCGATCACCCGTTGCGGGAGCCGTTC
Organism: Lentzea californiensis; assembly: GCF_024648825.1. GTDB lineage: Bacteria > Actinomycetota > Actinomycetes > Mycobacteriales > Pseudonocardiaceae > Lentzea > Lentzea californiensis. The sequence goes on along the minus strand of NZ_JANBBE010000001.1, from coordinate 319,375 downwards.
TGGTCGCACCTGATGCTCGCGCTGTACCGGTCGGGCAACCAGGCCGAGGCGCTGAACGCGTACCAGGACCTGCGGAACAGGCTCGCGGAGGAACTGGGCGTCGATCCGTGTCCCGCGCTGCAGGAGCTGCACCAGCAGATCCTGCGAGCCGAGGTGGCACCCGGCAAGCGCGTGCAGGTGCCACGTCAGCTCCCGCACGGTGTGCGGAACTTCGTGGGCCGTGAGGACGAACTCGGGGAACTCGGCACGGCGACAGGCGTCACCGTGGTGCACGGCGTCGGTGGCGTCGGCAAGACCGCGCTGGTGCTGCACTGGGCTCGCGACGTTCGTGATGACTACCCGGACGGCGACCTCTACGTGAACCTGCGCGGGTTCGATCCCGAGGTTCAGCCGGTCGATCCCGCTGTCGTGGCGGAGACGTTGCTGGCCGGGCTCGGCGTGGACGAGGTCCCGGCCGGCGCGGACGCCCGGTTCGCGTTGCTGCGCACCACCTTGGTCGACCGGAGGCTGTTGCTCCTGCTCGACAACGCCGCGTCGGCGCGCCAGGTCCTCCCCCTCCTGCCCGCGGCGACCGGGGTGCGGGTGTTGATCACCAGCCGCAACCAGCTCCGCGCGCTCGTCTCACAGCACGACGCGACCGCGATCGGCCTGCGGGAGCTGGACTTCGACGCGGCGCGGTCGTTGCTCGCGGTCGTGCTCGGTGAACGGCGGCTCGATGCCGAACCGGAGGCCGCTCACGAGATCGTCGAACGCTGTGCCGGACTGCCGCTGGCGCTGCGCGTGTTCGCCGAACGGGTGGCGCGCTTCCCGGACGTGCCGCTGCGGGAGTTCGTGGCCGAGCTGCGCAACGAGCGGCTCGACGCGTTCAGCGACTTCTACGACGTGGACGTCCGTGCGGTGTTCTCGTGGTCGTACCGGGCGTTGGATGACGAGTCGGCGCGGATGTTCCGGCTGTTGCCGGTGCACCCCGGCCAGGACTTCGACGTGAGCGCTGCCGCCGCGCTGGCCGGGGTGTCGGTGGCGCAGGCCAGGCGGCTGCTGGAGAGGCTGGTCGCCGACGCCCTCGTGCAGACGCGTTCACCTGGGCGTTACAGCCTGCACGACCTGCTGCGCGCCTATGCGGCCGAGCTGTGCGGTGACGACGAAGCAGCCGCGCTGAGGGTCGCCGAGTGGTACGTCCACACCCTTGAGAACGCCGCTCTGGTGGAGAACCCGATCGCGTTGGTGAGGGCCGGTGAGGTCACGTCGGGCGTGGTGCCGCGGGGGTTCTCCTCGCGGTCCGACGCGCTGGCGTGGGTGCGGGAGGACTGGGACAACCTCCGTGCGGTGCTGCACGCGGCCGTGGCACGCGGGTGGAACCGGCTCGCGCTGCTGATCCCGACGCACTTGGAGAGGTTCCTGGTCTACAACCGGTCGCGCTGGTCGGAAGGGATCGAGATGCTGGAGGCGGTCCAGACCTTCGGGACTGCCCGCGAGCAAGGGTTCCTGCTGCTCAAGCTGGCTGCTCACTACTCGGACCTCGAACGCCTGGACGACTCGCTGGTCTGCTTCGAGGAGGGACTGCGGTTCGTCCGCGAGTCGGGGGAACGGACCGCGGAGGCGGCTGGTCTGATCAACATGGCCGCGCTCCAGCGCAAGCTCGGTCAGATGGAGGAGGCCCTCGGCACCTCGTCCATGGCGGCCGAGATCGGTGTCGAGCTCGGGAACGGGTACATGGAGAGCGCTGCGCTCTCCAACATCGGCTTCCTGCTGAACGCGCTCGGCCGCCACGAGGAGGCTCTCGTCGTGGCCGAACGCGCCATCGTCGTCGTGACCGAGTTGGACGACGAGCACGAGTACGTGCTCGCGCGGATGCAGGTGGTGCGGGGCAGGGCACTCGCCGGGCTTGGACGGCATGCCGAAGTCGTGGCCGTGCTCGGCCCCGCAGCCAAGGCCCTGGCCGAGTTCGCCGACTCCGACAGCGAATCTGTGGCTCTGCAGGACCTGGGTAGCGCCCTGATCGAGCTCGACCGGCGTGCGGAAGCCGCCGTGGCGTGGCGACGTGCAGTGGATCTCTTGCGTGAACTGGACGAGGACCAGGCTGAGGCACTCGCGGCCAGGCTGGCCGAGTTGGAGTAGTCGGAACGCCCCGGTGCTCGACCTGGTCTGGAATGACCGACTTCGCCATCCGTGTCGTCCACGTCAGTCGCATCGGGTAAGCATGTGCGCGGAAGAGGGGAAGGTGCATGAGCCTGCACGTCGCGGTCGACTTCGGCACGTCGAGCACCTGTGTGGCGATCTCCGCGAACGGGCGGGAGCCGCAGGTCGTCGTGTTCGACGGCCAGCCGCTCGTGCCGTCCGCCGTGTTCGCGGCCGCCGACGGCACGTTGTTCGTCGGCCAGGAGGCCGAACGCCAGGCGGCGGTCGATCCCTCGCGCTACGAGCCGCACCCGAAGCGCCGTGTCGACGAGGGGGAGTTGTTGCTCGGCACCACCGTGCTGCCCGTTGTGGACGTTGTGCGGGCGGTGCTGGCACGAGCTGTGGGAGAAGCACGGCGCGTTGGTGGCGGAGCGCCTGTCGACCTTCTCGTCCTCACCCACCCCGCGGACTGGGGTTCCGTCCGCACCCGCGTCCTGCTGCAGGCGGCCCGCGGGCTCGGCCGCGAGGTGGTGCTGGTGCCCGAACCCGTCGCCGCCGCCGTCTTCCACTCCGCGAGCCACTCCATTCCGGACGGTGCCGCTCTCGCCGTGCTCGACCTCGGTGGCGGCACGGTCGACGCGAGCGTGGTGGCGCGGGCGGGCAAGAGCTTCCGGGTGCTGTCCGCGAAGGGCGACCCGAGCTTCGGCGGCGCGGACATCGACCAGGCGTTGCTCGACCACGTCGGCGGGCTGGTCGGGGCCAAGGACCCCGAGGCGTGGCGGCAGCTCGTCGAGGGCCGCGAGATGGCAGACCGGCGCAAGCGGCGGGTGCTGCGGCAGGACGTGCGCGGCGCCAAGGAGACGTTGTCCCGGCACGCCTACACCGACGTGCCGATGCCGCCGCCGTTCCCCGACGCGCACCTGACGCGCTCGGACCTGGAGCAGCTGATCGCCGCGCCGATCAGCCGGGCGGCCGCGCTGGCCGGTGCGGCGGTCCGCGACGCCGGTCTCGCGCCCCATCAGCTGGCCGGGGTGTTCCTGGTCGGCGGGTCCAGCCGGATCCCGCTGGTCGCGAGGATGGTCCACGAGCAGATCCGCGTGGTGCCGACGAGCATCGACCAGCCGGAGACGGTGGTGGCCAGGGGCGCGCTGAGGGCGGTCAGCCTCGACCCGGAACGGACCGGCGGTGTGGCCAAGGCGCCTCAGCCGAAGGGCCCGCCGGGTGAGGTGACTCACAACCTGCGGGTCGGCGACGAGGCCACCCGGAAGATCACCCGCCGGATCACGCCACCGCCGTCCGGGCAGTTCCCCGTCTCGTTCCCCACGGCCTCGCCACCGCCGCCGCGGAAGAAGAGCAAGGCGCCTCTGTTCATCGCCATCGGTGTCGTGGTCGTGCTCGCGGCGGCCGGCGTCGGCGGCTACTACTGGTTCAAGCCCAGGGGGACGCAGGAACAGCCTGCTCCGCAGGGCGACCGGATCGCCGTCTACGACTACAGCTTCGCCCGGCCGGACGGGTGGGAGCAGACGGGCGGCGCCGCACCCGTTCGTCAGGTGCTTTTGCAACCGGTCGACCGCAAGAATTCCGATGGCAAACAACCGGAAGCGCGCATTGCTGTGCAGGAGCAAATACTCGAGTACGACAGTGACGCGGATCGTCCTCGCGCGCTGAGTGAGTTGAAGAACACCTTTGAACAACGCAAGGAGAAAGGCGATGAGGTCGCCGGCTTCTCCGAAGAGACCACATTTGCGGGCAAGTCTGTTGTTCACTATCGCGAAGTGGTCGGGGCGACCGGTGTCGACTGGTACATCCAGTTCGCTGGCAAGCACCAGGTGAGCGTCGGGTGCCAGGCGGTGGAAGCCGCAAAAGGCCAGGTCAACGCCGCCTGCGAGCAGATCCTCCGCTCGCTCGTCATCAAGTCGTAGCCGCACTGCCAGGGAGTCGCCGATGTCCGCCACCGAAGTCCTCGCCCGGTTCCGCGCCGAGGTCGGAGCAGCGGTCACCCGCGCCCGCCGCGCGTCGGGTGAGATCGGTGAACGCAACGCCAAGCTGCGGGAACGCACGCGTGACCTGGCGGCATCGGCTCGTGAACGCAAGGTCGAGCCTGGTGGTCAAGCCACCCCTGCCGACGTCCGGGAGGCTGCCAAGGGGTTCCGCACCGACCGCGGGCTGGCCGTCGAACAGGTGCCGGACGCCGCCGAACTGACCGCGCCCGTTCCAGTTGAGACGGAACAGGTGACTCTGGGTTCCGCGGCCGTCGCCGGTCCGAGCGGCCAGCTTCCCCGTGTGGGTGACGATGACGAGGACTTTTCGCAGTCGCGAATCCTCTATTGAACCTTCTCGCGCCTGTGGCCCGTTTACTAGAGCAACTACTTGGAACCATCTCGGGACAGGACGGAACCGACGTGGCAGGGTGCTCGTCGGAAGAGGCGTACGAAACAGGCGTTACGACCTATCCGCCAAACTAAGGGGATCTGCAATGTCGGGTTTTCTCGCAACTCCGGACGAGATCGCGACTCTGGCCAAGGACGTCAACAACGCCAAGGCTGAGTTCGACGGCATCCTCCGCTCGGTTGGCTCGACGTGCGAGTCGCTGCGGAGCTCCTGGGACGGTCCTGCGGCCGTGGCGTTCAGCCAGCTGATGCTGCGTTACCAGGAGAGCCAGACCAAGCTGCAGCAGGCGCTCGAGGTCATCGGCGAAGGCCTCGCCGGCACCGCGCAGGACATGGACGTGCGTGAAGAGGAGCAGGGCTCGGGGCTGGGCAGCATCGCCAACCGCCTCGGCTGATCTTCCGGTTCTCGCTGGGCAAGCACCTCTTCATCCACAGACTTCTTCAGTACTTAAGGGGATAAAACGAAATGGCGATCAAGGTCACTTTCGCTGAGCTGCAGAACGCTTCGTCGCAGATCTCCAGCGCGGAGCGCAAGATCACCGGTGAGCTGGAGGCCCTGGAGGGTCGCGTCAAGAACGTGCTCGCCGGCTACGACGGTGAGAGCTCCGCGGCCTACAACGAGGCCCAGCGCATGTGGGACACCGCCGCCGCCGACCTGGCGCAGGTGCTCTCCTCCATCGGTGTCGCCGTCCAGCAGGCCGCCGAGGCCTACCAGCAGGGTGAGCAGAAGAACGCCGCCCGCTGGAGCTGAGCCCACTGGCTAGTCGCAACACCTCGTGAGCCCCGGAACCACGTGGTCCGGGGCTCACGTACGTTCAGGGGAAGGCGCTTAAGAGGGGCCGTTTTGGTCCCGGCGCCTCCCATCCGGTATCTTCTGTCGTTGTTGTGCGGTAGCTGGCGCCCATGTGTGCCGCGCCTGTTCCGGAACCACCGCTTGGTTCGTCCAAGATCGGTCTGGGGCAACCGCCGCAGTGACCCCAGACGCAAGTGACGACGAGGTAGATCCGTGCGCACGTACAGCCCGAAGCCCGGTGAGGTGACCCGCACCTGGCATGTGATCGACGCCCAGGACGTGGTGCTCGGCCGGCTCGCCACCCAGGCCGCGACGCTGCTGCGCGGCAAGCACAAGCCGACTTATGCGCCTCACGTTGACACTGGTGACTTCGTTGTCATCATCAACGCTGACAAGGTCGCCCTGACCGGCGCGAAGCGCGACCAGGCGTTCCAGTACCGCCACTCCGGCTTCCCCGGTGGTCTGCGCAAGCAGTCCTTCGGCGAGGTCCTGGACACGCGTCCGGACCGCCTGGTGGAGAAGGCGATCAAGGGCATGCTGCCCAAGAACCGCCTTGGCCGTCAGATCGCGAACAAGCTCAAGGTCTACGCAGGCGCGAGCCACCCGCACGAGGCGCAGCAGCCGCAGGCCTTCGAGATCAAGAAGATCGCCCAGTGAGCGACGAGAACACCGAGGAAGTTCCTGTGACCACCCCTGAGAACGAGACCCCTGAGGTCGAGACCCCCGAGGTCGAGGCCGAGGTTGTCGAGGCCGAGGTCGTCGACGCTCCTGAGGCCGATGAGGCTCCCGAGGCTGTTGAGGCCGACGCCGACGCCGACGCCCCCGTGGCTGACGCTGACGACGCCGACGAGGCCGAGGTCGAAGAGACCTCCGCGCCGGTGGTCGCACTCTCGCTGAACGGCGCCGCGCACCTCGCGCAGACCGTCGGCCGCCGCAAGGAGGCCGTCGTCCGCGTCCGCCTCGTGCCCGGCACCGGCAAGTTCACGCTGAACGGCAAGACCCTCGAGGCCTACTTCCCGAACAAGGTGCACCAGCAGCTCATCAGGGAGCCGCTCGTCACCACGGAGAAGCCCGAGACCTTCGACGTGATCGGCAACCTGCACGGCGGCGGCATCACCGGCCAGGCCGGTGCGCTGCGTCTCGCCATCGCGCGTGCGCTGATCGCCATCGACGCCGAGGACCGTCCGGTCCTCAAGAAGGCCGGCTTCCTCACCCGTGACCCGCGGGTCAAGGAGCGCAAGAAGTACGGTCTGAAGAAGGCCCGCAAGGCGCCTCAGTACTCCAAGCGTTGATGCCCCACCGCGGGGCGAGCCGTGTCTGCGTTCGTCAGATCACTGCTCTTCCGCGGTGAGTGCGGGGACACCCGCACTCCGAGCGTCATCCAGCTATACCTGCGGGAGCAGCAGTTCACCACGAACTGCTGCTCCCGCAGTGTTTTCCGGGTCCTTTTCCCGCCGCCTCGCAGTGTCCAATTCGGAGGATTCATGGCCCGCCTGTTCGGCACCGACGGTGTGCGCGGTCTCGCGAACGCCGATCTCACCCCTGAGCTCGCGATGTCCGTCGCCGCCGCGGCGGCGCGCGTGCTCGCCGAGCACGACCGCACCCACCGTCCGGTCGCCGTCGTCGGCCGCGACCCCAGGGCGAGCAGTGAGATGCTCGATGCCGCCGTCACGGCGGGGCTCACCTCGGCCGGTGCGGACGTGCTGCGCGTCGGCGCTCTGCCCACCCCCGCCGTCGCGCACCTGGTCGCCGCGCTCGGCGCCGACATCGGCGTGATGATCTCGGCGTCGCACAACGCGATGCCGGACAACGGGATCAAGCTCTTCGCCGCCGGTGGCCACAAGCTCCCCGACTCGGTCGAGGACGAGATCGAGCAGCACATGGGCTCCGGTTTCGACCGTCCCACCGGGGCCGCGATCGGCCGGGTGCGTGACGTTCCCGACGCCGAGATCCAGTACGTCGAGCACCTGCTCAAGGTCACACCGCACCGCCTCGACGGCCTCAAGGTCGTGGTGGACTGCGCGAACGGTGCCGCGTCGGTGGCCGCACCGGACGCGTACCGCCGCGCCGGAGCCGAGGTCATCGCGATCAACGCGAACCCGGACGGCCTCAACATCAACGACGGGTGTGGTTCCACTCACATCGACGTCGTGGCCGCCGCGGTCCGCGAGCACGGTGCCGACCTCGGCATCGCGCACGACGGCGACGCCGACCGCTGCCTCGCCGTCGACGCCGTGGGCAACCCGGTCGACGGCGACCAGATCCTCGCGGTCCTCGCGATCGCCATGCGCGACGCGGGCGAGCTGTTCGAGGACACGCTCGTCGCGACCGTGATGAGCAACCTGGGCCTGCACATCGCCATGCGGGAGTCGTCGATCCGCCTGCGCACCACCGCCGTCGGCGACCGCTACGTGCTGCAGGACCTCAAGGCCGGCGGGTTCTCGCTCGGTGGCGAGCAGTCGGGCCACGTCGTGCTGCCCGCGCACGCCACCACCGGCGACGGCCTGCTCACCGCGCTGCGCCTGATGGCCCGCATGGCCGAGACCGGCAAGTCGCTCGCCGACCTCGCGTCGGTGATGCGCCGCCTGCCGCAGGTCCTGATCAACGTGAAGGTCACCGACAAGGCGGCCGTCGCCAAGGCCACGTCGGTCAGCGAGGCCGTCGCCGCCGTCGAGGCCGAGCTCGGCGACACCGGCCGCGTGCTGCTGCGCCCGTCCGGCACCGAGCAGCTCGTGCGGGTGATGGTCGAGGCCACGAGCCACGAACAGGCCCAGACTGCCGCGCAGCGCCTGGCCGGTGTGGTTTCCTCGGTGCACTGAGGACCGTAGGGGGCTGGGGATGACCATGTTGATGTTGCTCGTACTCCTGGTGCTGCTGGGAGGTGTGACGGCGGTCGTCATCGCCGTTGTCGCGGCTTCGAAGCGCAAACCGGTCGCCCAGCCCCCGTTCCCACCCGGTCACGGGTATCCGCAGCAGCACCCGTACCCCCAGCAGCAGGGCTTTCCGCAGCAGGTTCAGCAGCCGTACCCGCCTCAGGGGTACCCGCAGCCGCAGCAGCCCCACTCGCAGCAGGGTCCGCCCCCGCCCCCGCCGAACGGCTGGTGACCGGCGCCTCCCACTGATCAGTGGTGATCATCAGCGCCTTGCGCCGAATGGCTGTTTACTAAGGCAACCGACATCGTGGAGCTCCGGTCACCGTGTGATCCGAGCTGGCACTGTATGGCGGAACCCGATGAGACCGAATTGCGTCAGATCGGGGACAAAGGGGAGGCGAGCGGATGTCCGGGTTCGGCGTGCAGTCCGGCGATTTGACCAAGACGGCGGGGACGTACGAGGCAGAGGGATCAGCCCTGATCCAGATGAAGGCCGCGGCCGTGCCGGGTGTGGGAGCCGGGCAGGTCGGCCGCAAGTTCCAGGGCGTCGCCGCCGAGTACAAGGCCTGCTTCGACCTCTTCGGCCAGGACTTGGAGAAGTTCGGCCAGGAGGCGACCGGCATCGCCACCCGCCTGAAGGACGTCGCCAAGACGTACGAGTCGAACGAGGCGCAGACCTCGAGCCAGTTCAAGGGGTAACGAGTCGTGGCGGATCAGACCGAGATCAAGAAGCTCCTCGACGACCCGAACGTCACTCCGGAGACCAAGAAGCAGCTCGTGCGCGCCCTCGCCGGCGCCGGCGCTCCCCAGGAAGAGGTCGAGCGCTACGGCAAGGCGAACGGTGTCGACGTCCCGGACGACCCGAGCACGGGCGACCACGTGGTGGGTGTGCTGCTCGCGGCGCCGACGTTCGGCCTGCTCGAAAGCAACAACATGCGCAAGGAGGCCGTGCACTCGGCCTTCACCATGGATGGCAAGGACGCGGACGAGCTCGTCAAGAAGGCGGGCGAGGAACGCGAGCTCGGCGCCACCCAGAAGGTGCTGAACGAGCAGGGTGACGTGCCGAACAGCAACGTCCTGCTCGACGCCGGCGCCCCCGGACTGCGGTTCTTCGAGAAGTTCGTCCCGATCTACCCGAAGGCCGCGCAGGCGTGCGGTCACGGTGGTGCCGCGCCGGACCTCCAGGGTGAGATCTACCGCAAGTACGACGAGGTCCGCGACATCGACTTCGCGAAGTTCCGCGAAGACGCGCACAAGCTCACCGAGAACGTCAAGAAGGCGGACGCGCACGACAACGCGCTGGGCGCCGCCTGGAACGGGCTCGGTTCCTGGGAGGGTGCCGCCTCGAAGGCCGCGGGCGAGTACAGGGCCAAGTTCGCCGGCGCCTCGAAGACGTTCGTGCAGCAGGCGGGCACGGCTCCCGGCGCGATCACCGCCGGCGTGACGAACATGCAGAAGCACGTCAAGGACTTCGCGCAGCAGATCCACGACCAGTACTCGGAGAAGTGCGGCGGTCTGACGGTCGAGGAGGCCGAGACCGCGATCCGCCAGGCCAACGGCGACATCTTCGAGAACGACGCGGGCATCCTCGACGGACTCTCCGGCCTGCCCGGCTGGGTCGTCGGCGGTGTCGTGGGCGCTCTCACCGGCGGCATCCTGTCGGGCGTCCTCGCGGGTCTCGGCTGGGACTCCTGGGTCAAGGGCCGGCGGGAATCCATCATCAACGAGGCCAAGCAGAAGCTGAAGGCGCTCTGCGAGGAGTTCGACGGCAAGAAGAAGGCGTTCGACGGCTACTGCCAGGCCGTGCAGGCGGGTGTCGACGCCGACTACAAGGCCATGTTCACGGCCCTGAAGAACGCGTTCAAGGACACGTTCGGCCCGATCGGCGACGCCCCGGCGTTCTCCGACCAGGGCGGCGGCCGCCAGAAGGTCAACGACGGCGGCGGCGGTGGCGGCGGCAGCCCGAGTGGCGGTGGCAGCCCGAGCGGTGGCGGCAGCCCGAGCGGTGGCGGTGGCGGCGGCACGCCGGAGATCCCGAAGCCGGAGAACCCGCTCGACAAGGACGGCGACGGCAAGCCCGACGTCCCCGGTGACACCGACGGTGACGGCAAGCCCGACGACCTCGACGGCGACGGCAAGCCCGACGAGCCCAAGCCCGAGGAGAAGCTCGAGACCGTCACGGTCACGGCCGGCGACAACACGATCAAGGTCACGGAGCCCGACTCGAACGGGCACGTGAAGATGACGATCGACACGCCGAAGGGCGAGCCGAAGACCTACGACCTCGACTTCAGCAAGAACCCCGAGGCCGCCAAGGCCCTGATGGGGCAGAACGGCACGCAGGCCATCACCGCCATGGCCAACCAGCTCACCGCCTCGAACCCGACGGCGGGCGGGCAGACTCCCGCCGCCGGTGGCGCCCCCGCACCCGGTGGCACCCCGGCGCCCGGCGGCGGAGCGGCTCCGGCCGCGGGTCCGCTCGGTTCGGAGTCGAACCCGATCCCGGTCGAGGTCGGTGCGGACGGCAAGATCCACATCGAGCAGGACGGCGTCAACTTCACCGCCGAGGTCAACGCCGACACCGGCGAGATCAACCTGACCGCGGACGACGGCGACGGCACCCCGGACAAGATCGGCGTGAGCTTCGGCGAGGACGAGAACCCCGCCGCGCAGACCCCCGGTTCCGAGTCCGGTCCCGGCGGTGGCGGCTCCGACGGCGCCAGGCTGGAGGACGGCCTGCGCACCCCGGAGAGCGACTTCCCGGAGCCCGTCACGACGCTGCCGGCCGAGGCTGTCACGACGTTGCCCGCCGAAGCTGTCACGACGTTGCCCGCCGAGGCCGGGTTCCAGCCGATGCCGGCGCCCGCCGGTGAGCAGGTCTGGAGTGCGCCGGGAGAGGCCGCGCCGAACGTGGCAGAGCGCTTCCAGGACTCGGCGGCCCGCAGCTACATCGAGGACAACGGCATCATGCCGAGCCTCGGCGAGCCCAGGGTCTCCGCGGAGAACCCGCAGTTCGCCCAGGCCTCGGACAGCACGACGACGTCCGGCGTCTCGTTCACGGGTGGCGGCAGCGAGTCCGTGCTCGGCAGCTCGAACGCCGACAGCGCGTGGAGCAGCCCGAACGCGGGTGACAGCAACGGCGGCTCGTTCACCACGAACCCCTCCGAAGCGGCTCAGCCGGGCGCGGCGAACCTGCCGTCCATGCAGGACGGCAGTGGCCAGGCGCCGAGCGGTGCCGCCTCCGGCGGCATGATGGGTGGCGGCGGCATGATGGGCGGTGGCATGCCCGGCGGAGGGGCAGGCGGCCAGCAGGGCGGCGACTCCGAGCGCGGGGCCAGCCAGTGGCGCACCACGGGCACGTTGTTCGACGACGACAACAGCAACCCGCTGAGCGCCATGCAGACCACGCTGGGTGAAGACCGAGGAGAGGCCGCCAACCCATGGCGATGATCGGGGAAGTGGATCCGCGCGTCCAGGCGTTGTTCGACGAGAACATCGCCAAGACCCGCCGTGCCACCGCCGAGGTCTCGGCGGAGCTCAAGGCGAGCCAGGACAAGGTGGCCGCCGACATCGCGGCTCGCGAGGAAAAGCACAAGCAGGACGTCGCGGCCGCTCAGAAGAGCGCCCAGAACCTCGTCGAGCAGGGCGAACGGCAGCAGTCGCGCAAGCCGCAGTGGGACCGTCCCGAACGCGGCGCCGGTGAACTGGCGTTCGGCCCGGAGGACGACGACGGCTACGCGCCGCCGCCGCAGGCGCCCACTCCGCCGCCGCTTCCGCCCGTGGTTCCGGCCCCGGTCGTGCCACCGCCTCCGCCGGCCCGTCCGCGGCGCGCGGCGCCGGTGGACGACGATGACGACCTGAGCGGCCAGACCTGGTTGAGCTGACAGTTCGCCAGTCTCAGGTGAACGCACGCGGGGACCTTTCGTACTCACATGCAGTACGAAAGGTCCCCGCGTGCGTTAAACAGCGTGTTGGCGGGGCAGGGCTTCCCGCTGGAACACGAGGTTCGCGTTCTTCAGGTCGCTGTCGAGCAGGTCGTCGTAGGCCCGGTCGCCGGTCAGCACGCGCAGCATGAACGCCGTCACGAACGCGCGGCCGAGCTTCTGCGCCCCGCGCTCGGCGCTGCCGTCCAGCATGAGCTCGCTCCAGTGCCGGCCCTCGGTGAAGCCGAGGTGCGAGGCCTTGGGCAGCAGCCGCAGTTGCACGGGGCCGCCCCACGCGGACGCGATCGCCTCAGCGTGGCCGACGGGTGGTGCGATGCGGTCCTCGCCCGCCGCGAGGTGCAGGCCGGGCGCGCGGACCTCGCGGGCCGCGTCCAGTGCCGAGGGACGCGTCTCCGTTGCGGCCAAAGTCACAACGGCCCGGACCCTGTCCGCCGTGGACGCTGCCAGCACGGCCGCGCCGCCGCCCATCGAGTGTCCGGCCAGTGCGAGCCGGGCCGGGTCGACGCTGATCTCGCCGGTGCCGAGCCGCACTCCGGTGCAGATGTCCAAAGTGGTCAGCAGGTTCGCCGCCAGCACCCGTGACGACAGCAGCGGGCCGCGCTCCACGGCCGGTGCCGCGGCGACCACGCCCCAGGAGGCCAGGTGCCGCAAAAGGCCGTGGTAGCGCCGTACGGGCTGCATCCAGCCGTGTCCGAACGCGAGGGCGGGCAGACCGAGGCCGGACTCGGGCGTGAAGATCACGCCCGGCAGGCCGACGAGCGCGAGGTCGCCGCGCAGCACGGGGTGCGGGCCGGGCCTGCTGAGCTGCTCGAGGGCCTGTTTCGCGGTCAGCGTGATCACGCGGCGAGCCATGTGGTGAACCGTAGTCGATCCTGTCGTCCGCACCACACCTGAGATTGGTCTACACCACACGTGGGTTTGACCAGCGCAAACAGAGCGCTCTCACTCATTAGGGTTAGCGGCGTGGTCTAGCTAGTCTGTTTCCCGTGTGCGGAATCGTGGGATACGTGGGTCACCAGTCGGCGCTCGACGTCGTGCTGGACGGGCTGAGGCGCCTCGAATACCGGGGTTACGACTCAGCGGGCGTCGCGGTCGTGACAGGCGACGACCTCGCCGTCGAACGCAAGGCCGGACGGCTGCAGAACCTGGAGACGAGGCTCGACGAGGTGGGTCGCGAGAACTTCGCGGGCACCGTCGGCATGGGCCACACCCGGTGGGCGACGCACGGTGCGCCGATCGACAAGAACTCGCACCCGCACCGCGACACGACCAACCGTGTCGCCGTGGTGCACAACGGCATCATCGAGAACTTCCTCGCGCTGCGCGCCGAACTCGAGGGCCTCGGCGTCGAGATGGCGTCCGACACGGACACCGAGACGGTCGCGCACCTCGTGGCGTTCGCCTACGCCGAGGGCGACACGAAGGGCGACCTGCCCGCCAGCGTGCGCAAGATCGCCCGCCGGCTCGAGGGCGCTTTCACGCTCGTGATCACGCACGCCGACGAGCCCGACCAGGTCGTCGCCGCGCGCCGCAACTCGCCGCTGGTCGTCGGCGTGGGCGAGAACGAGTACTTCGTCGCGAGCGACGTGGCCGCGTTCATCGCGCACACCAAGGAAGCCGTCGAGCTGGGCCAGGACCAGATGGTCGTGCTGAGCCGCTCCGGCTACGAGGTCACCGACTTCGACGGCGAGGTCGCCGAGGCCAAGCCGTTCACGGTCAACTGGGACCTCAGCGCCGCCGAGAAGGGCGGCCACGAGTACTTCATGCTCAAGGAGATCGAGGAGCAGCCGGAGGCGCTGGCGAACACGCTGCGCGGCCACTTCGCGAACGGCCGGATCGTCCTCGACGAGCAGCGCCTCTCCGACCAGGACCTGCGCGACGTCGACAAGGTCTTCGTCATCGCCTGCGGCAGCGCGTACCACTCCGGCCTCGTCGCGAAGTACGCGATCGAGCACTGGACCCGCCTGCCCGTCGAGGTCGAGCTGGCCTCCGAGTTCCGCTACCGCGACCCGGTGCTCGACCGCGACACGCTCGTCGTCGCCGTCTCGCAGTCCGGCGAGACCGCGGACACGCTGGAGGCAGTGCGTCACGCACGCGCGCAGAAGGCCCGCGTCCTGGCCGTCTGCAACACCAACGGCGCGCAGATCCCACGCGAGTCCGACGCCGTGCTCTACACGCACGCCGGGCCGGAGATCGGTGTCGCGTCGACGAAGGCGTTCCTCGCCCAGATCGCCGCGAACTACCTGGTGGGCCTGGCCCTGGCACAGGCGCGCGGCACCAAGTACCCGGACGAGGTCGCCCGCGAGTTCCACGAGCTGGAGGCCATGCCCGAGGCCGTGCGGCGCGTGCTCGGCACGGCCGAGCAGGTCCGTGCACTGGGCCGTGAGCTCGCCGACTCGAAGGCGGTGCTGTTCCTCGGCCGTCACGTCGGCTACCCGGTGGCCCTGGAAGGCGCGCTCAAGCTCAAGGAGCTCGCCTACATGCACGCCGAGGGCTTCGCGGCCGGCGAGCTCAAGCACGGTCCGATCGCGCTGATCGAGGAGAACCTCCCGGTCGTCGTGGTCATGCCGTCACCGAAGGGCCGTGCCGTCCTGCACTCGAAGCTGGTGTCGAACATCAGCGAGATCCAGGCCCGCGGCGCCCGCACGATCGTGATCGCGGAGGAGGGCGACGAGACCGTGCGCCCGTTCGCCGACCACCTGATCGAGATCCCGGCCGTCCCGACGCTGCTGCAGCCGCTCATCTCGACGGTGCCGCTGCAGATCCTCGCGGCCGAGATCGCGTCCGCCCGCGGCTACGACGTGGACAAGCCTCGCAACCTGGCGAAGTCCGTTACCGTCGAGTGAGTGAGAGGCGTCTGGCACACCGAACGCGTCAAGTCCGCTGAAGAGGAGCTCATGGCGGTCGTCCCGCCGGGCTCACTGATGCGCAAGGCCGCGTTCGGTGTGGCCACCCACGCCCTCAGGCTCCTGCAGGGCCGCCGCCGGGTGACGTTGCTCGTGGGTGCGGGCAACAACGGCGGCGACGCCCTGTGGGCCGGCTACTTCCTGCGCCGACGCGGGGCCGCGGTGTCCGCCGTGCTCCTGTCTCCGGAGAAGGCCCACGCCGAAGGCCTCGCCGCGTTCCGTCGAGCGGGCGGCCGGATCGTCGCCGACGTCGGCACCCCTGATCTCGTGATCGACGGCATCGTCGGCCTGTCCGCGCGCGGCCCGTTGCGCCCGGCCGCCGCCGCTCTGGTCGAGAGCGTCGAGGTCCCGGTCCTCGCGGTGGACCTGCCGTCCGGCATCGACCCGGACACCGGCGAGATCTCCGGCCCGCACGTGAAGGCGCACACCACCGTCACGTTCGGCTGCCTGAAGCCGGTGCACGCGCTGGCGGACTGCGGTGACGTGCACCTGGTCGACATCGGCCTGCGGCCGGTCGACCCCGACTTCGTGCTGCTCGACCGCGCGGACGTCGCCTGGCCGGTGCCGGGCCCGTCCGACGACAAGTACACCCAGGGCGTCACGGGAGTGGCGGCCGGCAGCACCACCTATCCCGGTGCCGCGGTGCTGTCGACCGGCGCCGCCGTGCTCGCGACCTCGGGCATGGTCCGCTACGCCGGTCCGGCCGCCGACGCCATCCGCGCCCGCTGGCCCGAGGCGATCTGCACCGGCTCGATCACCGACGCCGGCCGCGTCCAGGCCTGGGTCGCCGGCCCCGGCATGGGCACCGGCAGCTCGTCCGCGGACGTCCTGCGGTCGGTGCTCGACGCCGGTGTGCCGGTGATCGCCGACGCGGACGCCATCACGCTGCTCGCCTCGGCCCCGTCGCTCTGGGACGCCCGCGACCCCGACGCCGCCCTCGTGCTGACCCCGCACGACCGCGAGTTCGAACGCCTGGCCGGCCCGGTCGGCGCGGATCGCGTCGCGGCGGCCAGGAAGGCCGCGCAGCGGTTCAACGCCGTGGTGCTGCTCAAGGGCCATCGGACCGTCGTGGCGGCGCCGGACGGACGGGCGCTGGTCAACTCGGCGACGTCGTCCTGGCCGGCGACGGCAGGGTCGGGCGACGTCCTGTCCGGCATCATCGGCGCCCTGCTGGCCGCAGGCCTGGACCCGTTCCTGGCAGCGGGTTACGCGGCGTACGCGCACGTGCTGGCGGCCGAACTGGGAGCGGACGGGGCGCCGTTGCCCGCCTCAGGTCTGATGGAAGCGATCCCGGCGGCGATCCGCGCGCTGCGAGTTGCGCCATAGTCCCTGTTCCCGGCTGTCATGGCACGATGAACAGGTTATGGCCCGTTCAGAAGTTGTCGTCGACCTAGGCGCGCTGCGGCACAACGTCGCCCTGCTCGCCGGTCTCGCCCCTGCCTCCGAGACGATGGCCGTCGTCAAGGCGGACGGCTACGGCCATGGAGCGGTGCAGGTCGCCCGCGCCGCCCTCGAAGCCGGTGCCACCTGGCTCGGTTCGTGCTCGACGCAGGAAGCCCTCGCGTTGCGTTCGGCGGGCATCCAGGCCCCGGTCCTGGCCTGGCTCGACACCCCGGACGAGGACCTGGCGGCCGGTCTCGCGGCCGACGTGGACATGTCCGTGTCGTCGCTGTCCGGCCTGCGCCGGATCGAGCAGGCAGCGCTGGAGGCCGACGCACGGCCGCGGCTCCACCTCAAGATCGACACCGGGCTGAGCCGCAACGGCTGCCAGCCCCACGACTGGCCCGAGCTCGTCGAGGCCGCGAAGCAGCACGAGGTCGTCGCCATCTGGTCGCACCTCGCGTCCGCGGACGAGATCGGCGACCCGTCCATCGACCTGCAGGCCAAGCGGTTCGACGACGCCTACGAGGTCGCGAAGGCCGCCGGTCTCGACCCGAAACGGCACATCGCCAACTCGGCGGCCCTGCTGACCAGGCCCGACCTGCACTTCGACATCGTCAGGCCCGGCATCGCCGTATACGGGCTGAACCCCGTGCCGACCGATCACGACCTGAGGCCGGCCATGAGCTACCGGTCGCACGTGGCGCTCACGAAACGTATCCCCGCAGGTGAGTCGGTCTCCTACGGGATGACATGGACAGCGCGGACGGACACGACGCTGGCACTGGTGCCGGCCGGGTATGCGGACGGTGTCCCGAGGGCGCTCTCCGGCCGGATGGAGGTGCTCCTGGACGGGAGGCGCCGCCCGGTGGCCGGCCGTGTCTGCATGGACCAGATCGTCGTGGACTGCGGGGACGACGAGATCGCGGAGGGTGCCGAGGTCGTCCTGTTCGGCGACGGGAGCCGCGGGGAGCCGACGGCGACGGAGTGGGCGGAGCTGACCGGGACGATCGACTACGAGATCGTCTGCGGGATGTACCGGCCGCGGGTGCGGAGGATCTACACGTGAAGCCGGTGTGGAAGGTCGTCGGGTGGGTCGGTGGTGCGGTCGGCGCCGTCGTCGCCGGTGCGGCCGTGGCGCAGACCGCGAAGGTCTCGCACCAGCGCAAGAACGCGACGGACAGCCTCGCCGACGAGCCGTTAGGCCAGCTGAGGCCCGATCGCGAGTCGACGGTGGCAGCCGAGGACGGCGTGCCGATCTCCGTCGAGGAGGTCGACCCGGCGGACGGCGGCGAGCCGGACATCACCGTCGTGCTGGTGCACGGGTTCGCGCTGGACCGCCGCTGCTTCCACTTCCAGCGCCGCGACCTCGCCGAGCTGATCGATCCCCGCGTCCACCAGGTGCTCTACGACCAGCGCGGCCACGGCCGCTCCGGGAAGTCCTCCGCCGAGAACAGCACGATCGACCAGCTCGCGCTCGACCTCGACTCGGTGATCCGCGCGGTCGTGCCGGAAGGTCCGCTGGTGCTCGTCGGCCACTCCATGGGCGGCATGACGATCATGGCGCTGGCCGAGAAGCACCCCGAGCTCTTCGAGGACCGGGTGCGCGGCATCGCGTTGATCGGCACCGCGGCCGGCGCCGTGGGCGGCGCGGGGCTGCCGAAGTCCGTGCTGTCGCGGTACAACCCGGTGACGCTCGGCGTGGGCAGGCTCGCGGGCATCCAGCCGGGTTTCGTCGAGTGGGTCCGCAAGGGCACGAAAACCCTGACGTGGAGTGGCATCCGCGCACTGGCGTTCGGCGACCGCAAGGTCGCACCGTCCCTTGTGGACCTCATGGAGCAGATGATCAACGGGACGACGGTGAAGGTCCTCACCGAGTTCCTGGAGACCCTCGGCACGCACGACCGCTACAAGGCGCTGGCCGGCCTGAGGCACTGCGAGGTGCTGATCCTGAGCGGTGACGCGGACAAACTCACGCCGTTCTCGCACGCCGAGCGGATGGCCGAGGAGATGCCGCACGCCACCCTGGTGCGGGCCCCCGGTGCCGGGCACATGGTGATGATGGAGCAGGCTGATCTCGTCAACGACCACCTGGTCGCGCTCGTCGAACGCTGCGCGGCCGATCGCGGAGAGAGTCGGAAGAAGTGGTGGCGCCGAGCGTGAAGACCGTCGAACTGCCCCTGGTGGAGGACACCGAGGAGTTCGGCCGCAAGCTGGGTGAAGTGGTGCGGGCGGGCGACCTGCTGCTGCTCGCCGGGCCGTTGGGAGCGGGGAAGACGGCGCTGGTGCGCGGCCTCGCGCGCGGCCTCGGCGTGCAGGGCCGGGTGTCCTCGCCGACGTTCGTCGTGGCCCGCGTGCACGAGCCCGCCGAGAACGGCAGGGGAGTGCGGCTGGTGCACGTCGACGCGTACCGGCTCGGGGGCCACCTGGACGAGCTGGACGACCTCGACCTGGACACGGACCTCGTCGACGCCGTGGTCGCCGTCGAGTGGGGTGAGGGCGTCGCGGAACGCCTGAACGAAGATCATCTGCTGATCCGCCTCGAACGCGGGATCGACGACGTTCGCACAGCTCAGCTGATCCCGCAGGGCGACTGGAGCTCGCGTCCCCTGCCGGTGTGACGTTGTTCGGCTCTTGGGGTGACGTCCGTTGAGGACGCGACGCCGCCGGCCGATGCACGCTGCATGATCAAGAAGACGCTCTTCGCGACCGCCGTCTTCGGCGGTGCCGTGCTGGCCGCCGCGATCCCGGCGTCCGCTGGTCAGCACGACGAACCCGGCGACCACCTGTGCGCCGCGCCGTGGCAGTGGAACGGGCCGCTCTCGCTGCTGCACGAGAGTCACGCCCCTGGCTACGTCGCGTGCACCCGCGTCGGGGGCGGTTCGCGCGTCAGCGTGCTCGACGCCTGCGACACGCCCTGGAGCTGGAACGGCCCGCTGGAGATCTTCACGGTCGACCGCCCACCGTCCTACGCCGCCTGCGACGGCGACCCGGCTGGCTGACAGCCCCGCGGCGTCGTGGGGGATGGCCGAACGAGCCCATCGGCCATCCCCCACGACGGTCCTCTCCGGACAGCTCCCGTCCGGGCCGCCCGCGACCGCCATCCCGGCCAGAGGCCACGGGATGACCGACACGACCTCGTACTACCCTGGACAACCGTGCTAGTGCTCGCCGTCGACACGGCCACCCCCGCAGTCACCGCCGGTGTGGTCGAACTCGTGCCCGACTCCCTGCCGCGCCTGCTCGCGAAGCGGGTGACGCTCAACGCCAAGGCGCACGGCGAGCTGCTCACCCCGCACATCAGCGACGCGCTCGCCGAAGCCGGCAAGACCTTCGCCGACCTCGACGCGATCGTCGTCGGTGCAGGTCCCGGGCCGTTCACCGGCCTGCGGGTCGGCCTCGCCACCGCCGCCGCGCTCGGCCAGGCGCTCAACCGGCCGGTCTACCCGGTCGCCACCCCGGACGCCCTCGCCAAGGACGCCGCCAGCGGCCACCCGCTGCTCGTCGCGACCGACGCGCGGCGCAAGGAGGTCTACTGGGCCGCCTACGACGCCGCCGGTCGCCGCACGGACGGCCCGCACGTCGAGCGCCCGCAGGACCTGGCCGAGAAGCTGCCGAAGATGGGCGTCCACCAGGCCACGGGTGAGGGTGCCGAGATCTACGCCGACGTCCTCGGCTTGGAGCTGCTCCAAGCGAAGCACCCGAGCCCGGAGGGCCTGGTCGCCGCCGCGGCCGCCGAGGTGCTCGCCCAGGCCCGCCCGGCCGCGCTCACCCCGCTCTACCTGCGCCGTCCCGACGCCGTCGAGCCCACCGGGCGCAAGAGGGTGACCAGGGCATGACCACCGGCACCGTCACGCTCGCGCCGCTGCGGCACGCCGACGTGCCCAGGTGCCACGAGATCGAGCTGGCGCTGTTCCCCGGCGACGACCCGTGGAGCGAGAACGCGTTCCGCAGCGAGCTCGACAACGGCAACTACTACATCGGCGCGTACTCCGACGACGAGCTGATCGGGTACGCCGGGCTCGGCGCCGGAGAGCACGAGGCCAGCGTGCACACGATCGCCGTCGTCGGGCACTGGCAGGGCAGGGGCGTCGGCAAGATGCTGTTGAGGGACCTGCTGGCCCGCGTCGACGAGATCGGCGTGCCGGTCTACCTCGAGGTCCGCACGGACAACGAGCCCGCGATCACGATGTACAAGGCGCACGGCTTCGAACAACTCGGCCTGCGCCGCCGCTACTACCAGCCGTCGGGTGCCGACGCGTACACGATGGGAAGGCCTGCTCAAAGTGTCTGATCGCTTGATTCTGGGCATCGAGAGCTCGTGCGACGAGACGGGCTTCGGCATCGTCCGCCTCGGTCCGGACGGCTCGCTCGAACTGCTCGCCGACGAGGTCGCGTCCAGCGTCGAGGAGCACGCCCGCTTCGGCGGCGTCGTGCCAGAGGTCGCCTCGCGCGCCCACCTCGAAGCGCTGGTCCCGACCATGCGCCGCGCGCTCGACACCGCGAAGGTAGAGCTCTCCCAGATCCACTCCATCGCCGTCACCGCCGGACCGGGCCTGGCCGGCGCGCTGCTGGTCGGCGTGTCCGCCGCGAAGGCGTACGCGGCCGCGCTCGGCAAGCCGCTCTACGGCGTGAACCACCTCGCGGGTCACGTCGCCGCGGACACGCTGCAGCACGGCCCGTTGCCGCAGCGCTGCCTCGCGCTGCTGGTATCCGGCGGCCACTCGCAGCTGCTGCTGATCGAGGGCGGCCTGGCGAACTCGATCACCGAGATCGGGTCCACCGTCGACGACGCGGCCGGTGAGGCGTACGACAAGGTCGCGCGGCTGCTCGACCTGCCGTACCCCGGCGGTCCGCCCATCGACAAGCTCGCCAAGCAGGGCAACGGCTGCGCGATCGCGTTCCCGCGCGGCCTCACCGGCCCGCGCGACGCGAAGTACGACTTCTCGTTCTCCGGCCTGAAGACCTCGGTCGCCCGCTGGGTCGAGCGCGCCGAGCGCGCCGGCGAGGAGATCCCGCTGGCCGACGTCGCCGCGTCGTTCCAGGAGGCCGTCGCGGACGTGCTGACCGCCAAGGCGATCCGCGCCGCGAAGGACCTGGACGTCGGCACGCTGGTCATCTCCGGTGGCGTCGCGGCGAACTCCCGCCTGAGCGGGCTCGCCGCCGAGCGTTGCGCCGAGGCCGGCATCGAGCTGCGCGTGCCGCGGCCTCGGCTGTGCACCGACAACGGCGCGATGATCGCCGCGCTCGGCGCCCACCTCGTCGCGGCGGGTGCCAAGCCGTCCCGGATGGACATCTCGACCACACCGGGCCTGCCGGTCAGCACCGTCCAGATCGTCTGATCAGGTGCTGTGGAGGCCCGGCACCCGGTCCTCCACGGCGAACGACGCCTTGGTGCGCACGGGCGATCCGGGCCTCGTCACGTAGTCGAGACCGCGGAAGTCCGTGCGCAGCTCATCGGGCGTGAACCTGGTGAGCGTGTAACCGCGGCGGTTGTTGAAGTACTTCACGTGCGGGTTCTCGCGCAGCCACAGCGGTGTCTCGGCGTACTCCTCCGAGCCGTCGCCACCGGCCGTGATCGAGGTGGTGACGAGTTCGGTCGCGAGCGTCTTCGACGACGGGTCGTTCCAGCGCTCCTTGACCTCCGCACCCCACGCCGCGTGCACGTCCCCGGTCAGCACGATCGGGTTCCGGACGTCCGCGAACCTCGCCACGACCCGGTCCCGGTCAGCGACGTAACCGTCCCACGCGTCCAGAAGGAACTTGTCGACCTCGCCGGGGATGTAGTCGTACTGCGAGAAGAACACCTGCTGCCCGAGCACGTCCCAGCGCGCCCGCGAGCCGCGGAAGCCGTCGAACAGCCAGTCCTCCTGCGCGGCGCCGAGCATGGTGCGCTCGGGCTCCAGCCGTTCGGGACAGAGCTGCAGCCCGTCCCCGCAGGCCTGGTCGGTCCGGTACTGGCGGGTGTCGAGCAGGTGGAACGTCGCGAGCGCACCCCACCCGATCCGCCGGTACAGCCTCGGTGACCTGCGCAGGGGCATGTTCTCGTAGTAGGCCTGGATGGCCGCGGCCCTGCGCGCGGGGAAGTCCGGCTGGGGCTTGTCCGGCAGCATCCCCGCCCAGTTGTTGTCGATCTCGTGGTCGTCCCAGATCACCGACCAAGGCGCCACGGCGTGTGCCTGCTGCAGGTCGCGATCGGTCTTGTACTGCGCCTGCCGCCGCCGATAGCCCGCGAGCGTCGTCGTGGTCGGGCCCTCGACCTGCCGGACGTTGCCGCTCGGGGCGACGTGGATGCCGCTCTCGTACTCGTAGGTGTAGTCGCCGAGGTGCAGCACCAGGTCGGGCTCGTCCTCCGCGAGCCTGCGATAGGCCGTGAAGTAGCCGTGCTCGTACTGCGCGCACGACGCGAAGGCCATCGTCAGCGGTACCTGCAACGAGCCGGGAGAGGGTGCCGTGCGCGTGCGGCCCGTCCGCGAGAGGTGGTTGAGGGCCTTGAAGCGGTAGAAGTACTCGCGGCCGGGCTCCAGCCCGACGAGCTCCACGTGGACGCTGTGCGCCTCTTCCGGTCGAGCCGTGGTGGAGCCGCGCTGCACGATTCGGGTGAATCGTTCGTCCGCGGCGACCTGCCACGCCACCTCGATCGGGCGGGCCGGCATGCCTCCCAGACCGTCTTCCGCGAGCGGTTCGACGGCCAGCCGCGTCCACAGGACCACCCCGTCGGGTGCCGGGTCGCCCGAGGCCACACCGAGTGTGAAAGGGTCGCTCGGCCGGGCGGATGCGGTGACCGAGAACGCTGTGACTCCGGCCACGCCTGCGAGCAGCAGCGTTCGGCGCGTCAACGAGGACATGCCCTGAATACGGCTCCCGGATGGTGATCGGTTCGGGGGTCTCGTTGAAGGCTTGGCACTCTCATGGGTAGAGTGCCAATTGCACGGCACCAGCACCGCCCCGACCCCCGCGACGGCGGGGTGGCAGGAGCCGTTAAACAAACGAACCTGCCAACGACCCGTGGAGGTCATCCCGGTGAGCGTGAACATCAAGCCGCTTGAGGACAAGATCGTCGTTCAGGCCTCCGAGGCTGAGACGACGACCGCCTCCGGCCTCGTGATCCCGGACACCGCGAAGGAGAAGCCCCAGGAGGGCAAGGTCCTCGCGGTGGGCCCCGGCCGCATCGACGACAAGGGCAACCGCGTCCCGGTGGACGTCGCTGTCGGCGACGTCGTCATCTACTCGAAGTACGGCGGCACCGAGGTCAAGTACAACGGCGAGGAGTACTTGATCCTCTCCGCTCGCGACGTGCTGGCCGTCGTCAACTAAGACGCTCGGCTGTCATGCCTGACGCCCCGGCGCCCCATCCGGGGCTTCCGGGGCGTTTCGCTACCCAGAGAGGCTTTGAGTTAAATGCCCAAGCAGATCAGCTTCGACGAGGACGCTCGTCGGGCACTCGAGCGCGGCGTCAACAAGCTCGCGGACACGGTCAAGGTCACCCTTGGGCCGCGCGGGCGCCACGTCGTCCTCGACAAGAAGTTCGGTGGCCCGACGGTCACCAACGACGGTGTCACCATCGCTCGCGAGATCGAGCTGGACGACCCGTTCGAGAACCTCGGCGCCCAGCTCGCCAAGTCGGTCGCCACCAAGACCAACGACGTCGCGGGTGACGGCACCACCACCGCCACCGTGCTGGCGCAGGCGCTGGTCAAGGAAGGCCTGCGCAACATCGCCGCGGGTGCGAACCCGACCGCGCTCGGCCGTGGCATCCAGGCCGCCTCCGACGCCGTCGTGGACGCGCTCAAGGCCAAGGCCACCCCGGTCAAGGGCCGCGAGAACATCGCGCAGGTCGGCACCGTCTCCTCGCGTGACGAGTCCATCGGCGCCCTGCTCGGCGAGGCCATCGAGCGCGTCGGCGAAGACGGTGTCATCACCGTCGAGGAGTCGTCCACGCTCGCGACCGAGCTGGTCATCACCGAAGGCGTGCAGTTCGACAAGGGCTACGTGTCGACGCACTTCTCGACCGACCTCGAGGCACAGGAGGCCGTCTACGAAGACGTCCGCATCCTGCTGCACCGCGAGAAGATCTCGGCCCTGGCCGACGTCCTCCCGATCCTCGAGAAGGTCGCGGAGTCCGGCAAGCCGCTCCTGATCGTCGCCGAGGACGTCGAGGGCGAGGCCCTGTCGACGCTGGTGGTCAACGCCGTCCGCAAGACCCTGAAGGTCGTCGCCGTGAAGGCGCCGTTCTTCGGTGACCGCCGCAAGGCGTTCCTGGACGACCTCGCGGTCGTCACCGGTGGCGAGGTCATCTCCACGGAGATCGGCCTCAAGCTGTCCGAGACCACGCTCGAGCAGCTGGGCTCCGCCCGCCGCGTCGTCGTGACCAAGGACGACACCACGATCGTGGACGGCGGCGGCACCAAGGCCGACATCGCCGGCCGCGCGGAGCAGCTGCGCCGCGAGATCGAGAACACGGACTCCGACTGGGACCGCGAGAAGCTCCAGGAGCGCCTCGCGAAGCTCTCCGGCGGCATCGCCGTGATCAAGGTCGGCGCCGCCACCGAGACCGAGCTCAAGGAGCGCAAGCACCGCATCGAGGACGCGGTCGCCGCTACCAAGGCCGCGGTCGAGGAGGGCATCGTCCCCGGCGGTGGCTCCGCTCTCGTGCACGGCGCGAAGGTGCTCGAAGGCGGCCTCGGCCTGTCCGGCGACGAGGCCACGGGTGTCGCGCTCGTCGCGAAGGCCCTGTCCGCGCCGCTGTTCTGGATCGCCGCGAACGCCGGCCTCGAAGGCGCCGTCGTGGTGAACAAGGTCCGCGAGGGCGAGTGGGGCTTCGGCATCAACGCGGCCTCGCTGGAGTTCGGTGACCTGCTCGAGCAGGGCATCATCGACCCGGTCAAGGTCACGCGTTCCGCCGTGGCGAACGCCGCGTCCATCGCGCGCATGGTGCTCACGACCGAGAGCGCCATCGTCGAGAAGAAGGCGGACGAGCCCGCTTCCGCCGGTGGCCACGGCCACGGGCACGGGCACGGCCACTGAGCAAGCCGAGTTCTTCGGACTCGAACAAAGCCGGGTCGGCACCATTCGTTGGTGCCGACCCGGCTTTTCTGTTCAGACTATTGCCAGTTGTCGTTTTCGTGCCTTGATGATGTGGTCGCGCTCCGATTCCGAGAGCCCGCCCCAGATCCCATACGGTTCCTGCACCGCCAGCGCGTGTTGGCGGCACAGCTCCAGCACCGGGCAGGCGAGGCAGACAGCTTTCGCGCGAGCTTCCCGGCGAGATCTCGCCGGGCCCCGTTCACCATCGGGGTGGAAGAAGAACGCGCTGTCCATGCCCCGGCACGAACCGCGCATCTGCCAGTCCCACAGATCTGCGTTGGGACCGGGGAGCCTTCGGGTGTCCGCCATCGAGACCGCCTCCGTGACGACTGCTCCATTCGGCTTAACGATGATCCACCGTAGAACCGCGTCAAAACTTGTTCAAGAGGCTGAAGACCCTTATCAACTGATGGGTGACGGCACGCGTGTTCGATCACTCACCGCCCGGAGTTGCCGCCCGGATGAGGTGAACGGAACATGGCTCTCGTGATGACACCGCCGGATCAAACCTCTGCCGGGAGTCACACGAGTGAGCCCCTTCTCTCAGTGGCCGCGGTGGCCAGGCGACTCGGCGTGGCTCCTGCCACCCTCCGCACCTGGGACCGCCGCTATGGGCTGGGCCCGACCGGCCACACCACGGGCCGGCACCGCAAGTACGGGCCACCCGACGTGGCCCGTCTCGAATTGATGCAACGCGCTCTTCTGCGTGGCGCGTCGTCCGCCGAAGCAGCCCGTTTCGCGCTCGACTCGAAATCGTCGATGACACACGGAGTGGTTCCCGTCGCACCATCGGGTGGACGTGGGCTGAAAATGCCCGGAGCGTCTCGATTGGCGCGTGGACTGGGCCGCGCCGCGGTCGCGATGGACTCCATCGCGGTCCAGGGGATGCTGGCCGACTCGCTGGCCTCCGACGGCGTGATCGCCACCTGGAACGAGGTGGTGCGCCCCGTGCTGACGGCCGTCGCCGCGCGCTGGCAGCTCTCCGGGACCGGCGTCGAGGTCGAGCACCTGCTGAACGAGTGCGTGCTCGCGGCGTTCGTGCGCGCCACACCACTCGTCACGCTCGCGCGCAACCACCGGCCCGTGCTCCTGGCGTGCATGCCGGAGGAGAGGCACAACCTCCCTCTCTACCCACTGGCCGCGGAACTGGCACAGCGCGGCGTCGTCGTCCGGCAGTTGGGGGCGGCGCTGCCGATGGACGCCCTGGCCGCCGCCGTACGCCGTACCGCCCCCTCCGCGGTGGTGCTTTGGGCGCAGTTGCCGCGCTACGCCGATCCGGGGGTGATCTCCGCGCTGCCGCGGACCCGGCAGCAGGTGCGGGTGTTCGTGGGAGGGCCGGGGTGGACGCGGGGTGTGGTGACGGCGCCGGCGGAGCGGGTGGCGGACCTGGCCGCCGCTGTCGACGCGGTCGAGGCCGCCGTCACCTGACGCTTCGGCCGGGTGACGAGACGAACCGTCTCGTCACGTCTCGGGACCTTGCCCGCGCTGGCGTCACGGCTCGCGGACTCCGCACTCCCTCCACGGACTCCGCACCCACCCACTGCCGAGACGAACCGTCTCGTCTCGTCTCGTGCACCCTCATGGAACTTCGAAGTATCCGCGTCCCGCCCGCCACCGCCCCGCCCACCACCGAGCCGCCCACCACCGAGCCGCCTACCACCGAGCCGCCTACCACCGCCCCGCCCACCACCGAGCCGCCCACCACCGAGCCGCCTACCACCGAGCCGCCTACCACCGAGCCGCCCACCACCGAGCCGCCCACCGCCTGGCGGCACACTCCTCACCGTGACCGAAGACGAGCTGCGCCGAGCCGCGTTCGGCGACTCACCCGACCTCGACGTGTGGCCCGCTCTCGCGGCGCCAAGCCCCAGGACCAGGTGGCTCGCCGCGGTCGTACTGGGTGGCCAGGGCCACTACGCGGCCGCCGCCACCGTGCTGGACGAGCTCCGACACGACCCCGACCAGGTGATCGCGTCCCTGTCCCTCTCGACTCGCGCGTCGCACCACCGTCAGCTAGGGGCCCACCACCTCGCCCGCGCCCTCGACGGCGCAGCCCTCGCGCGCGTCCAGCCGGCAGGCGGGAACGACCCCGACGGGATCGACGCCGCGGGCGCCCGGACGGACGCTCTACTCGGCCTCGCCGCCGATTCGCTCGGTGCTCAACGCCTGAACGAGGCCCGCAGGTTGCTCGCACGAGTTGAGACGCGGTCGTGGCGGAGTGAGGTCCGCAAGGGCTGGGTAGCCGCTGAGATCGAGCTGGCGGACGGTCGCGCGCACGCCGCCGTCGCACCCGCGGAGGCGGCGTACGGCGTAGCGACGAGCAGAAAGGCCCTACGGCACGAGCTCAAGTCGGCACTCGTTCTGGGCGCTTCATTGGTCGTGTGGGGGACCCCCGACGGCCTGAATCGCGGGGTTGAACTGGTTGAGTGTGAGCTAAATCACAGCGTTGCGAAGGGACTTCATCCGTTGATCTGGCCGAGCGCTCTTCTTCTGGTGGGTCGTGCCACCACTGTGGGCGCAGTCGCCATCGACCAGGCGACGGAGGCTCTGAGCTGCGTGTTACGCAGAGCTGATCCCGTCAGCCGACAGGTGGCCCTTGATTCCCCGTGGGTGCCGACCGGGCTGCTCCGTTCCGGGGAACCCCCGAACGCA
Organism: Lentzea californiensis; assembly: GCF_024648825.1. GTDB lineage: Bacteria > Actinomycetota > Actinomycetes > Mycobacteriales > Pseudonocardiaceae > Lentzea > Lentzea californiensis. The sequence continues at coordinate 291,232 of NZ_JANBBE010000001.1, read as the reverse complement.
GACCCTCGGACGAACTTCTTGACGGATTAAGCACCGGATCGTGTCAAGGTTGGGCCGCCAGCGTCCGATAGGGGAGATGGAACGTCACTCGGCTGCAGGAAAGGAGTCCCCGTGACCACGGTCCTTATTTGCGACGACCGGCGCAGTGTGCGTGAGGGTCTCACCCGCGTGATGTCGGCTGTCCCAGGGGTCAGCCGCATCGACTGCGTAGCGCACGGTGACGAGTTGTTGGCTCGCTTTTCAAGGCAGCCGGTCGACGTCGTCCTGGTGGGAACCCAGCGCGCCGTCCCGACCGGGGTTGAAGCAACCCGTCGGCTCGTCTCCGCGAACCCGCAGGCAAACGTCATCGTCTTCGGCGCACCCGACGACGCCGGGAGCATCGCCGCGGCGATCGCCGGCGGTGCCCGTGGCTACCTGAGGTGGGACGCGTCGCGTCCTGAGCTTGTGGCAGCCCTCGCGCACACGCTCGCCAGCACCTCGGTGCCGGCGCCTCGTCAGCCCTCCGACCCCGGCGTGCAGCTCACGGAGCGTGAGCTCCAGGTGCTGCGGGGCATGAGCCAGGGCAAGAGCAACGGCCAGATCGGCCGCGAGCTCTACCTGTCGGAGGACACGGTGAAGACGCACGCTCGTCGTCTCTTCCGCAAGCTCGGTGTTCGTGACCGCGCTCAGGCGGTCGCGCACGGCTTCCGGCGAGGCCTCGTCCAGTAGTAGCTCTTGCCGCACCGGCCCCGCGTCCTCATATGCCGCATGTGGGGAAGCGGGGCCGGTGGCGTGAGACGGCTCACCCGTGCAAGTGGTGGTCCCTCAGGTCGCGCGTTTAGCCCAGCCCGGTGACAATGTCGCCGGGCTGTAATCCGTTCGGGCGTGTCCACTGTTCACTCGGGGTGTCCATACCCCACCTATGAACAGAACGCTTGAAGACCGGTACGGTGAAGCTGCTGCAACGGGTCGCTGTGAGTGACTCGTGCTGTTTCATGTCGGTACGCCAACAAGTAACACCAGGGCTGTTGTCTGCGATGACCAACTTGGGGGACGGACTGGACGCCGAAGTGGGCGCGGCCGTCGACGGCGACCGCCAGGCGATCGAACGCCTGCTGGCCTCCATTCGTCCTCTTGTGGTGCGGTACTGCCGCGCCAGAGTTGGTAGGCAGGAGCGAAGCTTCGCTTCGGCGGACGATGTGGCCCAGGAGGTGTGTCTCGCGGTGCTCACGGCATTGCCCAGCTACCGCGATCAGGGTCGGCCCTTCCTCGCGTTCGTGTACGGGATCGCGGCGCACAAGGTGGCCGACGCACATCGGTCTGCCGCCAGGAACCGGTCCGAGCCCGTTCCCGAAGTCCCCGACTCGCCGGAGACCGAAGCAGGTCCTGAGCAGCGGGCGATGCAGGGAGAGCTCTCCGGCCGGATGGCTGTGTTGCTGCGTGTCCTGCCGGAGAAGCAGCGGGAGATCCTGTTGTTGAGGGTGGTGGTCGGGCTCTCCGCCGAGGAAACAGCCGAGGCGGTCGGTTCGACGCCGGGTGCGGTCCGGGTGGCGCAACACCGTGCGCTGGCTCGGCTCCGCAAATCGCTGGCAGCGGAGGAGGTGGTCTGAGTGGCCGACGAACACGGAAAGGACGACGAGGAAGTGCGCGGACAGGACGATAGAGCCCCGCACGAACCCGTCGCAGATGATCTTTCGGCTGTACAGGCCGATGACAGGTTGCTGGACGCACTGGGGTCGGCGACCCCTGGCGTGGCCGGCTCCCTGGGAGACGACGACCTGAACGCGTTGCTGCTCGCATGGCGCAACGAGGTGGAGACGGAGCCGTTCGGCGAGCTCGTCGACACCGACACCGCCATCGCCACGATCCAGGCTGCCCGCCCGCAGCCGGTGAGCAGGCACCGCTTCCTGATCCCGCTGGCGAGTGCCGCGGCGGTCCTGGCCATCGCCTTCACCGGCGTGAGCCTCGTCGCCCGCGACGCCCAGCCCGGCGACGCTCTCTGGGGTCTCACGCGAGTCCTCTACTCCGAGCACGCGAAGTCGATCGAAGCCGCGGCCATCATCAGCGGCGACCTCGACGCGGCACGGCTGGCGTTGCGCGAGGGCAAGGTCAACGAGGCGCGCGAGAAGCTGAACAAGATCGGCGAGAGCCTCGAGTCGGTCTCCACGGCCGATGGCAAGCAGCAGCTCGAGGAGAAGCACAAGGAGCTCGAAAAGGAGCTCGACACCAACACCTCGACCGCGCCGCCCACCTCGACGCTCCCGCCGGTGACGCAGCCGAGCCAGTCGTCGCAGCCGTCGGCCACGCCGTCGACGCCGACGACCGAGCCGTCGACCACCCAGCCGTCCACGCCTCCGTCGTCGGAGACGCCAGCGCCGCCGACGTCGAACGGCGAGGAGAACCCGCCTCCGCCTCCGCCGCCTCCTGGCGAGGACCCGGGGTCGACCGGTACGAACGGCGAGTCCACCGGGCAGTCGGTCGAGAGCACCGGCTCCAACTGAGACGCAGTGTGAACGGCCCCTGATCTTTCGAGGTCAGGGGCCGTTCACATGCTCATGCGTTCACACGTCAGGTGGAATGTGACCGGCGGGTGCGTCCGACCTCACAACCGTGCCGCCAGGTCAGCGGGCCGACTCGGAGGCCGTCACTCCGTCCGCGTACCCGCGGCAGTACTCCCAGCTCACGTAGGCGCCGGGATTCGGGTCGAAGGCGGGCTCGTGCGGCCTCATGCGGCCGTCGGCCAGCAGCTGCTCCAGTGAGGCTCGCAACAGTGCCCAGTCGTGGTAGTGCGGTTCCTGGCACTCACCGCAGTCCACGACGATGCCCCGGACGCCTCTGTGTTCCAGCAGCGCTTGGTAGACGGCGAGGTCGGCCAGGTCGCTGACCAGCTCTGTTCGCTCGTCTTCGTCCATCGGGGCATGGTCGTGGTCGGGCTCGCCCAGAGAGAGCGCGGGGTCTTCTGGGTCGCCTTCGAAGGGGTCTGGTGGCAACGCGTCGTGCGGCACGACCCCGCACGGTACCCGCCGTACCCCCACGGGCGTCCAGATACCATGGGTCGCACCGCCTCCGCCTGCGGAAACTGGACACGCAGGACCCCAAAAGGGCAGGCAGAGCGCAGACCGCACGACGGAAGGCATGTCACCCGCTATGACCAGCGAGCTCAACGCTGATGGAGTCCCGAGCAAGTTCGCCATGCTGGGACTGACCTTCGACGACGTGCTCCTGCTGCCTGCCGAGTCGGACGTCGTCCCGAGTGGCGTCGACACGAGCACCAGGATCTCGCGCAACATCACCCTGAAGATTCCGCTGGCCAGCGCCGCGATGGACACGGTCACCGAGGGCCGGATGGCCATCTCGATGGCACGTCAGGGCGGCATCGGTGTGCTGCACCGCAACCTGAGCATCGAGGACCAGGCCCGTCAGGCCGAGACCGTCAAGCGGTCCGAGGCCGGCATGGTCACCGATCCGGTCACGTGCTCGCCCGAGGCCACGCTGGCCGAGGTGGACGCGTTGTGCGCCCGCTACCGCATCTCCGGCGTGCCGGTGACCGACGAGAACAACAAGCTCGTCGGCATCATCACGAACCGCGACATGCGGTTCGAGCTCGACCACTCCAAGCGCGTGATCGAGGTCATGACCAAGGGCCCGCTGGTCACGGCCCAGGTCGGCGTGTCCGCGGAGGCCGCGCTCGGCCTGCTGCGCCGCCACAAGGTCGAGAAGCTGCCGATCGTCGACGGTGACGGCAAGCTCAAGGGCCTGATCACGGTCAAGGACTTCGTCAAGACCGAGCAGTACCCGATGGCCACCAAGGACCCGGACGGCCGCCTGCTGTGCGCCGCTGCCGTCGGTGTGGGCGAGGACTCGTTCGTGCGCGCGATGACGCTCGCCGAGGCAGGCGTCGACGTGCTCATGGTCGACACGGCGCACGGGCACTCGCGTGGCGTGCTGGAGATGGTCGCCCGCATCAAGAAGGAGCTCGGCGACTCGGCGGACGTCGTCGGCGGCAACGTCGCGACGCGCGCCGGTGCCCAGGCCCTGGTCGACGCGGGTGCGGACGGCGTGAAGGTCGGTGTCGGTCCCGGCTCGATCTGCACCACGCGCGTCGTCGCCGGTGTCGGTGTGCCGCAGATCTCCGCGATCTACGAGGCCTCGCTGGCCTGCAACCCGGCCGGCGTGCCGGTGATCGGTGACGGTGGCATCCAGTACTCCGGCGACATCGCCAAGGCCATCGCGGCCGGCGCGTCCGCCGTGATGCTCGGCTCGCTGCTCGCGGGCACCCAGGAGGCGCCCGGCGACCTGATCCTGGTCAACGGCAAGCAGTTCAAGACCTACCGCGGCATGGGCTCGCTCGCCGCCATGCAGTCCCGCGGCGAGAACAAGTCGTTCTCGAAGGACCGCTACTTCCAGGACGACGTCCTCAACGAGGACAAGCTCGTCCCCGAGGGCATCGAGGGCCGCACGCCGTTCCGCGGCCCGCTGTCGCAGGTCGTGCACCAGCTCAACGGTGGTCTGCGCGCGGCCATGGGTTACACGGGCTCCCACACGATCGCCGAACTGCAGCAGCAGCAGCTCGTGCGCATCACCGCGGCGGGCCTGAAGGAAAGCCACCCGCACGACATCACGATGACCGTCGAAGCCCCGAACTACACCACCCGTTAGAGTCCCGCGGGCGGTTTCGCCGGTCCGCTGTTCAAGAGCTTTGGAGAGGAACAACTGGTGCGCGATCTGGTCGAGATCGGCATGGGCCGGACCGCGAGGCGGGCCTACGAGCTGGACGACATCGAGATCATCCCGTCGCGTCGGACGAGGTCGTCGAAGGACGTCTCCACGACGTGGCAGATCGATGCCTACCGCTTCGACATCCCGCTGATCACCCACCCGACCGACGCCATCGTGTCGCCGGGCACGGCGGTCGCGGTCGGCGAGCTCGGTGGCCTCGGTGTGCTGAACGCAGAGGGCCTCTGGGCCCGCCACAGCGACGTGGACGAGGCGTTGTTCCGCCTGGTCCAGGCGACCGAGGACAGCGAGGACCCGGCCGCCGCGGTGAAGGTGCTGCAGGAGCTGCACGCCGCCCCGCTGCGAATGGACCTGATCGCCTCGGCGGTCAAGCAGGTCCGCGACTCGGGTGTCACGGTCGCGGTCCGCGTCAGCCCGCAGCGTGCCGCGGAGCTCACGCCGGACCTGCTGGCCGCGGGTGTCGAGATCCTGGTCGTGCAGGGCACGATCATCTCGGCCGAGCACGTGAGCCGCGGTGGTGAGCCGCTGAACCTGAAGTCGTTCATCGCGGACCTCGACATCCCGGTGATCGCCGGCGGTGTCGGCGACTACCGCACCGCCATGCACCTCATGCGCACCGGCGCGGCGGGCGTGATCGTCGGCTACGGCTACGCCCCCGGCGTCACGACCACCGACTCGGTGCTGGGCATCGGCGTGCCGATGGCCACCGCGATCGCCGACGCCGCGGCCGCGCGCCGCGACTACCTCGACGAGACCGGCGGCCGCTACGTGCACGTCATCGCCGACGGCGGCGTCACGACCTCGGGCGACGTGGCGAAGTCCATCGCCTGCGGTGCCGACGCCGTGATGCTCGGCGAGCCGCTGGCCGCCGCGACCGAGGCACCGGGCCAGGGCCTGTACTGGACGGCGGCGTCCGCGCACCCGTCCGTGCCGCGCAGCCTCGTCGCCGACGCGGTGGACCAGGAGCTCGACCTGCGCAAGCTGCTGTTCGGCCCGTCCGCCGACCCGCGCGGCGTGACGAACCTGTTCGGCGCCCTGAAGAGGGCGATGGCCAAGACCGGCTACTCCGACCTCAAGGAGTTCCAGAAGGTCGGCCTGACGATCCGGGGCTGAGCCTGATCGACGTCGAGGGGCGCGTTCCTGCGGGGACGCGCCCCTCTGCTTTGCCGGGATCTTGCAACCGAACGACTACTCCGCGCGTCCTTGTGAGCGTGGATTTGGATGCCTTGTTCGGCGACGGCAAGAACAGTGATGTGGACACGATCGCCCCGGACGCCGAGGTCCAAGAGTTCGAGATCGAGGAAGCGCCCGAGGAGGACGAGGGCGTCGGAGGCATCGGCTGGAAGATGCTGACCCTGTTCGTCTGCGGCGGGCTGGTGATCACCGGCCTGGCCGTGGCGTTCATGGTCTGGGTCATCGAGGGCCTGATCCTCTGAGTCGACGGGTGCGCCTGCCCGCGCACCCTCGACCTTCTATCCAGTTTTTCTGTGTAGTTCTGCGCGTGACCGCAATGCACGAGGCTCGCGAACTGACAGTCACGGAGGCTGCCAAACGTGGCGTCGCCGGCCTGGTCGCCGATGCCGAGCAGGGTGGTCCCGTGGTCGTCACGCGGCACAGCCGGCCGGTGGCCGCTGTCGTCCCGATGAGTCGCCTGGTTGAGATCGACGAAGCGGCGGCGGATCTGAGGGATCTGGCGCTCGTGCTCGCCCGCTCGGCTGCCGACTCCGGTCGGCGCACGTCCTTCGACGACGTACTGGCGGCGTTCGGGCACACCCGTGAGTCGCTGGCAGCGGTGGAGGACGACGACTCGCTCGATGGCTGAAGTTCTGTTCACCGACGCGGCCATCGATGACCTGCGTCGCCTGGGGCCGGACGTTGTGCCCAGGATCCTCAAGAGAATCCAGATCCTGCTCGACGACCCGGAGACCGGGCACCCGCTCGGCGGCGAGTTGACCGGATTTCGCAAGTTGGTGGTGGGGCGTAACCACTGGCGGATCGTCTACCGAGTCACCACCGGTGGCGCCGTCGAGGTCTGTGAAGTCTGGTGTGTGGGCGTTCGCTCGGATGCCGAGGTCTACGCCGAGGCGTCGGCGAGAGTCGCGTCGATCGCCGACGAGGGCTCCACGCTGCTCAAGCTGGCCGACGTCATCCGCAGACTCGGACGCCTCGCGGGCCACGTGGTCGTGGAGGAAGCCCCGTCGCGGGAGCCGGTCCCCGACTGGCTGGCCCAGCGTCTCGTGCACACCGCCGGAATCCCTCCGGTGCAGGTAGCCGCCTTGAGTCTGGAGCAGGCGGTCGACCTCTGGACCGATTTCATGACCGCATCCGGCCCGTCTGAACCGATAGGGGACTAGGCGTTACCGGAAGTAACGCCTACTCTCCGATCCATGGGTGAACTCGCCGGTAACTTCGATGTCGTCATCGTCGGCTCCGGGTTCGGTGGCAGCGTGGCCGCGCTCCGCCTGACCGAGAAGGGCTACCGCGTCGCCGTCCTGGAGGCGGGGCGCCGGTTCGCCGACGACGAGTTCGCCAAGACCAGCTGGAACCTCCGCAAGTACCTGTGGGCGCCGCAGCTCAGGTGCTTCGGCATCCAGCGCATCCACACGCTGCGCAACGTCATGGTGCTCGCCGGCGCGGGTGTCGGCGGTGGCAGCCTCGTGTACGCGAACACGCTGTACCGGCCGCTCAAGCCGTTCTACGAGGACCGGCAGTGGGCGCACATCACCGACTGGCAGGACGAGCTGGACCCGTTCTACGACCAGGCGAGCCGGATGCTGGGTGTCGTCACGAACCCCACGACGACCCCGAGCGACGTCGTCATGCAGAAGGTCGCGAAGGACATGGGCGTCGAGGACAGCTACCACGCGACGCCCGTCGGGGTGTTCTTCGGCGAGCCGGGGAAGAAGGCGGCCGACCCCTACTTCGGGGGTGCCGGGCCGGAGCGCACCGGCTGCACCGAGTGCGGCAGCTGCATGTCGGGCTGCCGGGTCGGGGCCAAGAACACGCTGGTCAAGAACTACCTCTACCTCGCGGAGAAGCTCGGCGCCCAGGTCTTCCCGCTGACCACGGTCACGCAGCTCAAGGAAGCCGGCGGCACCTGGACCGTCGGCACGAAGACGACCGGCGGGAAGGCGACCAGGACGTTCACGGCGGACCAGGTCGTGATCGCCGCCGGCACGTGGGGCACCCAGCAGCTCCTGCACCAGGCGAAGGCGAGCACCCTGCCGAAGATCTCTCCCAAGCTCGGCGAGCTCACCCGCACCAACTCCGAGTCGATCATCGGCGCCGCCCGCTACACGGTCGACCCGGACATCGACTACACGCAGGGCGTCGCGATCACGAGCTCCATCCACCCCGACGAGATCACGCACATCGAGCCCGTCCGGTACGGCAAGGGCAGCAACGCCATGGGCATGCTGCAGACCCTCGCCACGGACGGCGCGCTGAGCACGCCGCGGTGGCTGCAGTTCATCAAGCAGGCGTTCCGGCACCCGCTGCGGCTGCTCCGGCTGCTGAGCGTGCACCGGTGGAGCGAGCGGACCGTGATCCTGCTGGTCATGCAGAGTCTCGACAACTCCATCACCACGTTCCTCAAGCGCGGCAAGCTCACCAGCAAGCAGGGCCACGGTGAGCCGAACCCGGCGTTCATCCCGGCCGGTCACGAGGCGAACCTGCTGGCCGCCAAGCACATCGACGGCATGGCCGGCGGCACGTGGGGCGAGCTGTTCAACATCCCGCTGACCGCGCACTTCATCGGCGGCTGCGCGATCGCGAGCGGCGAGGAGCAGGGCGTGATCGACCCGTACCACCGGGTCTTCAACTACCCCGGACTGTCCGTTGTGGACGGTTCGGCGATCAGTGCGAACCTCGGCGTCAACCCGAGTCTGACGATCACCGCGCAGGCCGAGCGGGCGTTCTCGCTGTGGCCGAACAAGGGCGAGCAGGACCAGCGGCCCGCGCAGGACCAGCCCTACCGCAGGATCAACCCGACGAAGCCGAAGAACCCGGCGGTTCCCGATCAAGCTCCAGCCGCTTTGCGGTTGCCGATCGTGAAGGCGTCCTGACACGGTGGAGGCATGGCCACCAAGCCTCCGAAGAAGCCGTTCGCGTCCAGCGCCGACCTCGCCCCCAAGGACGAGGTCTTCGTCGAACTCGCCGAGGGCGTCTACACCCTGACCGCCGAAGGTGACCCCAACGTCGCGGCCATCGAGGCCGAGGACTTCCTGATCTGCTTCGAGGCGCGCGCCACTCCGGCGGCCGCCAGGAGGTGGCTCGCACAGCTCCGCAAGCACACCAGGAAGCCCGTCCGGTACCTCGTGCTCAGCCACTACCACGCCGTGCGCACGCTCGGGGCCAGCGCGTTCGAGGCCCAGGAGATCGTCGCGCACGAGATGACGCGCGTGCTGATCGCCGAACGCGGGCAGCAGGACTGGGCGAGCGAGTTCGGTCGCATGCCGCGGCTCTTCGAACAGCCGGAGGAGATCCCCGGCCTGACGTGGCCGACGCTGACGTTCTCCGACCGCATGACGATCCCGCTCGGCGGCGAGCGCGGCGACCTGGTGCTGCAGTTCCTCGGGCGCGGGCACACGGCCGGCGACATCGTGGCATGGCTGCCGCAGCAACGCATCCTGTTCGCGGGTGACCTGGTCGAGTCGCAGGCCGCGCTCTACACCGGTGACGCGTTCCACGACGAGTGGGCGACGTCCACTTTGGACGAGATCGAGGACCTGGGCGCCGAGGTCCTCGTCGGCGGGCGCGGCAAGGTCGCGCGCGACCGCATCGAGGTCGAGGCCGCGATCAACCAGAGCAGGCACTTCCTCGACGAACTGCGCCGCACGGTCGGCGGCGTCCACGCCGAGGGCGGCACGCTCAAGCAGGCCTTCGAACTGGCACACGCGACGCTCGTGGCCCGCTACGGGCGCTGGCCGATCTTCGAGCACTGCCTGCCGTTCGACGTGAAGCGCTACTGGGACGAGTGCGACGGCAAGGACTGGCCGGAGATCTGGACCGCCGAACGCGACCGAGCCGTCTGGGACGCCCTGCAATGACGGTCCTGGTGGTCGGTGCCGGACCGGTGGGGCTGGCGTCGGCGCTGTTCCTCGCGAGAGCCGGTGTACCGAGCGTCGTCCTGGAGAAGGAGCCGAGGCGCGCGCGGACGGGCAGCCGTTCGATCTGCGTCCAGCGGGACGTCCTGGAGGTCCTCGAACGGATCGGCGTCGGGCAGGCCGTCGCCGACGCGGGCGTCACCTGGTACACCGGCCGCACCTACCACCGCGACCGCGAGGTGCTCACCCTGACCTTCCCTCAGGCCAAGGGTTTCCCGCCGTTCGTGAACACGCCGCAGACCGTCGTCGAACAGCTGCTGGAGGAACGGGTCCGCGCCGAACCGCTGGTCGAGCTCCGCTACGGGCACGCCCTCGAAGCCCTCACCCAGGACGAGGAGGGAGTGTCCACACAGGATGGAATCAGGGCCACCCACTGCATCGCGGCGGACGGCGTGCACTCCACGGTGCGACAGCTCCTGAACATCCCGTTCGAGGGCTTCTCGTTCGACGACAGGTTCATCATCGCCGACGTCCGCGTCGACCTGGACTTCGAGACACCCGAACGTCGCTTCTACTTCGACCCGCCGTGGAATCCCGGACGTCAGGTCCTCCTGCACCCGCAACCGGACGGTGTCTGGAGGATCGACTGGCAGGTCGCCGAGGACGTCGAGCTCACCGACGCCCACGTCCGCGTGATCGTCGGTGCCAAGCCGTACGAGGTCGTCTGGCAGTCCACCTACCGCTTCCACCAGCGCCGAGCCGCGAAACTCCGCGACGACAGGGTTCTGCTGGCCGGCGACGCGGCGCACGTCATGAGCCCGTTCGGCGCCCGCGGCCTGAACTCCGGCATCTGCGACGCCGACAACGCGGCCTGGAAGATCGCTGCCGACCGGAGAGGTGAGGCCGGCCCGCACCTGCTCGACTCCTACGACGCCGAACGCGGCGCCGCCGCGGACGAGAACCTCCGCATCACCGGCGACACCATGCGGTTCCTCGTACCGCGCACTCCCGGGGAACGGGCACACCGGCAGCAGGCGCTCGAATCCGGCGAGGGCATCGACTCGGGCAGGCTCTTCACCCCGTTCTCCTACGAGAACTCCCCGCTGACGACCGACGGCGGCGAGCTGATCCCGGACTCCCGCACGGCGGGGCCGGGCTTCACCGCGGAGGACGGACGGCTGATCAGGCCGGACGGGCACGTCGCCGCACACCGTTGCGACGAACAGGTGAAACAACGCGCGCTCGGCTGGTAGGGCAACCCACGATGCGAACCGGACGTGTCCACGTCATGCGGGTGAACAGGCGAACTTTCTTGCAGGGGACCGCACTCGGCGTCGCGAGCTTGGGGATGGGCACCGCGACCGCCGCAGCCGCCGGTACCGACTGGGCGAGGCTGCGCAGGAGGCTGGGCGACCGGCTCGTGCTGCCAGGGGATCCGGGGTACGACGCGCTCCGCGTGCCGTGGAACACGATCTACGCGCACCGCAGGCCGGCCGCGATCGCGAGGTGCGTCCGGCCCGAGGACGTGCAGGCGTGCCTGGAGTTCGCGTCGCACGAACGCATCCCGGTCGCCGCACGCAGCGGAAAGCACAGCTACGCCGCCTACTCGCTGCCCGAGAACGGCCTGGTCGTCGACCTCGCCGCGATGTCGGCGGTGACCGTCGCCGGCACTCGCGCACGGGTCGGCGCGGGCGCGCAACTGCTGCCCGTCTACGAGGCGGTCGGCGCCGCCGGCCAGGCCCTGCCCGCGGGTACGTGCCGTTCGGTCGGCATCGGCGGGCTCGCGCTCGGCGGCGGCATCAGCGTGCTCGGCCGCAAGTACGGCCTCACCAGCGACCGCCTGCTCAGCGCCAGGATCGTCACGCCGGACGGGTGCCTGCGCACCGCCTCCGCGCACGAGGAACCCGACCTGTACTGGGCGTTGCGCGGCGGTGGTGGCGGCAACTTCGGCATCGTCACGGAGTTCACCTTCCGCACCGCTCCCGCGCCCGGCCTGACCGTGTTCAAGCTCGTCTACCCGGCGGGGGCGGCGGCGGACGCGCTGGACGCGTGGCAGGAGTGGATGGTTCAGGCGCCCGACGAACTCTGGTCGAACTGCACGGTCGACGCGGACCCGGCGGCTGCCACGAACATCGGCGGTGCGTACGTCGGCCCGAAGAAGGACCTGGAGCCGTTGCTGGACAGGATGCCGGCCGCGACGCGCACGGTCCAGGAGATGAGCTACCTGGAGACGATGCGCTACTACGCGGGCAATCCCGGGCCTGGCTTCCGGTTCGCGGCGTCGTCGCGCATGCTCCGCGACCACGTACCCGGCGAGCGGGTCACGGGCCTGATGCACGGGCAGAGCGACGGCGCGATCCTGTTCGACTCGTTCGGCGGCGCGCTCGGCAGGGTCGCGCCGGACGCCACGGCGTTCCCGCACCGCGATGCGAGGGCCAGCGCCCAGATCTTCATGGACGCCGAGAACCGGACGGAGGCGGAGGCCCGCCAGGTGCTCGCAACCGTGCGCGACGGGCTCGGCGCGGGCAACACCGGGTACGTGAACTACATCGACCCGGAGATGCCCGACTGGCCGACCGCCTACTACGGCCGCAACCTCGCGCGACTCAGGAAAGTCGCGCGACGTTACGACCCGGACCGCGTGCTGGCGTTCCCGCAGGGGCTCTAGAGCTGGATCCCGGTCAGCACGGTCACCCGTTCCTCGGTGAAGTCCTCCATCGCCGACCGGACGCCCTCGCGCCCGGTGCCCGACCCCTTCACGCCGCCGTACGGCATCTGGTCGGCGCGGTAGGACGGCACGTCACCGATGATCACGCCACCGACCTCGAGCTCGGCCGCGGCCTCGAACGCCACCTGCACGTCACGGGTGAACACCCCGGCCTGCAGGCCGTACCTGCTGTCGTTGGCCTGCGCGAACGCGTCCTCGACGCCGTCCGCGACGGACACCACGAGCACCGGCCCGAAGATCTCCTCGGTCCACACCTTGGCGGTCTTCGGCACGTCCGCGAGCACCGTCGGCTCGACCGTCGCCCCGGTCCGCTTGCCGCCCAGCAGCACCTTCGCGCCGACGTCGGTGGCCATGTTGACCCATTCCTCGACGCGCCGGGCGTTGTCCTCGTCGATCAACGGCCCGACCTCGACCTCGGGGTCGTGCGGGTCGCCGGTCTTCAGCGCGGCAACGGCTTCCACGAGCTTGGGCACGAACTCCCCGGCCTTCGACCGGTCCACGATCACGCGCTGCACGGCGATGCACGACTGCCCGGCCTGGTAGTTGCCGAACGTCGCGATGCGCTGCGCCGCGTGGTCCAGATCAGTCCAGTCAGGACAGATGATGGCGGCCGCGTTGGAACCCAGCTCCATCACGACGTGCTTGCGCGGCACGGCTTCCATCAACGACCAGCCGACCTTCGTCGACCCGGTGAACGAGATGACCGGCAGCCGCTCGTCCTTCACCAGGGCGTCCATGTCCTTGCCTCGCACGGGAAGGATCGAGAACGCGCCTTCGGGCAGATCGGTCTCGGCCAGGACCTCGCCCAGCAGCAACGAGCTCAGCGGCGTCGCCGAGGCGGGCTTCACGATCACCGGCGCACCCACCGCGAGCGCCGGCGCGACCTTGTGCGCCACCAGGTTCAGCGGGAAGTTGAACGGCGCCACGGCCAGCACGGGCCCGCGCGGCACGTGCCGGACGATCGCCATCCGGCCCACGCCACCGGCGTCGGTGTCGAGCCGCTGCAACCCACCGGTGAACCGGCGCGCCTCCTCCGCGGCGAAGCGGAACGTGTTGACCGCGCGCTGCACCTCGACCTCGGCCCACTTCAGCGGTTTGCCGTTCTCGGCGGTGATCGTCTCGGCGATCTCCTCAGCGCGTTCGGCCAGCGTCCGCGACACCTGCAGCAGCGCCTCCGCCCGCACGTGCGCCGGTGTTCGCCGGAACTCCTTCGCGACGGACGCCGCCGCCGCGACCGCGCGTTCCACCTGATCTCTGCCCGGCACGGCCACCGAGGCGACCGCGGTGCCGTCGAACGGGTGGAAGACCTCTAGCGCCTGCTCGCCCTGCTCGGGGCGGCCGGCGACCCAGCACGGCCTGGGTTGCGGCGTGAACGCGTCCATGAGAACCACGTTAAGCCCTATTGGCCTGCACGTACTCGATGAGCTTCAAGTAGTGGTCGTCATGCCGTTCGGCCCGTTGGAGCACGAATGCCGGATGCTTCCGAATCGTCTGGATCATGTCGTCCAGCCGGATCAGCACGTGCTCGGCCACGTACTCGATTCCGTACGTCTCGCAGAACAGCAGGGTGCGCCGTTCGCGGTCGTCCGGCAGGGCCAGCACGAACTGGATGATCGCCCAGCTGACGTCCCACCAGCGCGGGCCTGGGTGCGCGCCGTCCCAGTCGAACACGCCAGTGGGGCGCCCGTCCGCGAACACGATGTTGTACGGCGCGAAATCACCGTGCAGCACCACTTCCACCGGCTCCCTGGCCGCGAACTGCCACCCGTCCAGGCCGATCCCGAGACGAGACGTCTCGTCTCGTTTCAGCTCGGCGAGACGAGACGTCTCGTCTCGGCAATCTGCCACGAGACGAGACGTCTCGTCGTGCAGCCGCCGCAGCAACCGGGCCGACTCGATCAACGTCGTGTCGCCCGAAGGGGGCACGTGGCCAACGTCACCGGGCAGGTAGCTGAGCAGTTCGTGCTCGGCGTCGAGCCCGAGGGGAACCGGCGCGATCCCCAGAGGCGCCAAGCGTCGCAGCAACTCGTGCACCCGAGGAGCCCACGGCCCGGCCGGCCGTCGCACCGCGTCACCCACCCTGAACACCTGGTTCAGCCCGCCACCGGTCAGCAGTTCACCGTCCACGCATGAGATCCTTGGCGGCGTGTCCGACACCAGCAACCGCCCTGTTCTCGTCGTCGACTTCGGCGCCCAGTACGCGCAGCTGATCGCCCGCCGCGTCCGCGAGGCCCAGGTCTACTCCGAGGTCGTTCCGCACACCGCGACCGTCAGCGAGATCCTCGACAAGAACCCGCTGGCCATCGTTCTGTCCGGTGGCCCGTCGAGCGTCTACGCGGAGAACGCGCCGCAGGTCGACCCGAAGCTGTTCGAGACCGGGGTCCCGGTCTTCGGCATCTGTTACGGCTTCCAGGCGATGGCGCGCGCACTTGGCGGCGCAGTTGAACAGACCGGCACCCGCGAGTACGGCCGCACCGACCTGAGCGTGCCGGCCGAGGGCGGGTCGCTGCACCAGGAACTCCCCGCGAGCCACCCGGTCTGGATGAGCCACGGCGACGCCGTCACCAAGGCGCCCGAGGGCTTCGCCGTCACCGCGACCAGCGAGGGCGCGCCCGTCGCCGCGTTCGAGGACACCGAGCGCCGCTTCGCCGGTGTGCAGTACCACCCGGAGGTGCACCACTCTCCGCACGGCCAGGAGGTGCTGCGCCGGTTCCTGCACGAGATCGCGGGCATCCGCCCGCAGTGGACCACGTCGTCCATCGTGGACGAGCAGGTCACGCGGATCCGCGAGCAGATCGGTGACGGCAAGGCGATCTGCGGCCTGTCCGGCGGCGTCGACTCCGCCGTCGCGGCCGCCCTGGTCCAGCGCGCCATCGGCGACCGCCTCACGTGCGTCTTCGTCGACCACGGCCTGCTGCGCTCCGGCGAGCGCGCCCAGGTCGAGCGCGACTACGTGGCCGCCACGGGCATCCGCCTGGTGACGGTCGACGCGCGCGAGCGGTTCCTCAACGCCCTGGCCGGCGTCACGGACCCGGAGGAGAAGCGCAAGATCATCGGCCGCGAGTTCATCCGCGTGTTCGAGCAGGCCGAGCGCGACCTCAAGGCCGAGGGCGACTACAAGTTCCTGGTCCAGGGCACGCTCTACCCGGACGTCGTCGAGTCCGGCGGCGGCGCGGGCACCGCGAACATCAAGTCGCACCACAACGTCGGCGGCCTGCCGGACGACCTGCAGTTCGAACTGGTCGAGCCGCTGCGCGCGCTGTTCAAGGACGAGGTCCGCCGCGTCGGCACCGAGCTCGGCCTGCCCGAGACGATCGTGCAGCGCCAGCCGTTCCCAGGCCCCGGCCTCGGCATCCGCATCATCGGCGAGGTCACCCAGGACCGCCTCGACACGCTGCGCCAGGCCGACGCCATCGCACGCGAGGAACTCACCCTGGCCGGTCTCGACCGGCAGATCTGGCAGTGCCCGGTCGTGCTGCTCGCCGACGTCCGCAGCGTCGGCGTCCAGGGCGACGGCCGCACCTACGGCCACCCGATCGTGCTGCGCCCGGTGTCGTCCGAGGACGCGATGACCGCGGACTGGACGCGCCTGCCGTACGAGGTGCTGGAGCGGATCTCGACCCGGATCACCAACGAGGTGGCGGAGGTCAACCGCGTGGTGCTGGACGTGACGTCCAAGCCGCCGGGCACCATCGAGTGGGAGTGACGTGAAGAAAGGCCCCGGGAGACCGGGGCCTTTCTCGTAAGTCAGCGCTCTTGCGTCAGTGGCTCTTGCGCCGCAGCGAGTTCGTCAGCAGCACCAGGCCGACCACGATGGCCGTCCCCCCGAGCGCCCACCGGAAGTCGAACTGGAACGACCCGTTGCTCAGCACGTAGGCCGCCACCAGCCCGCCGCCGATCCCGAAGACCAGCGTCACGGGGTCGATCCGCCTGCGCATTCCCTGCTCAGCCACGGAGCACCTTCACCTCTCCGACGCTCGCCTGCACGTCGAGCTCGATCTTCAGGCCGCCCTCGCCGTTCTCGCCGAGGTCCTTGCCGCTGACGTCCACGCTGCTGCCCTCCGCCCGCTTGCCGAGGCAGTCGAGGTCGCCGATGGACGAGGCCTCGCACCGGTACGTCACGTCCGCGTTCCTCGGCACGTGCACCTCCACCTCGCCGAGCTCCACCTCGATCGCGGTGCGCACCTCGCCGGCGTCCGGGAGTTGCCGCAGGTCGAGCGTGACGCTGCCGACGCTGGTCTCGTACCGGTCGCGGACGTCGCCGACGGACTTGGGCGTCTCGTTGAAGCTGCTCAGCTTGCTGGGGCTGCCGTCGAAGTCGACGGCGGTCAGGCCGAAGCCGACCACGGACAGCGGGACGAGCAGCCAGACCAGGCTGCGGCCGCCGCCGGTGAACGAACCGATCAGCAGGCCCGCCGCCAGCACCGCGATCAGCAGGCCGATGGTGTGCGCCACGGTGAACCACGGCACCCAGGCACCCGCGATCACGGAGCCGGCGACCACCAGCGTCGCCACGCCCAGCGTCATCAGCCCGATGCGCGGCTTGCGCGGCCGGTGCGTCGGCGGCTGGGGCGTCGGGACGGGGGTGGGTTCGGGCAGGTCCCAGGCGAACGGTGCGGCGCCCAGCGGGTCCCAGGCCGGCGCTCCCGGTGCCGGTGGCACCGGTGCGGGCTCGGTCAGCGTGGCGGCCGGCTGCAGGTGCCCGCGGTTCTTCTGCAGCAGGTAGACGCACGCGATCGTCGCGGCCAGCGTCACGAAGACCTCGAACCCGCTGTTGCTCCCGAAGGTGAACGCCAGCGCGGGGAACATCAGGATGCCCAGCAGCACCGTCTGGCCGTGCGACATCGAGCTGGAGCCCTTGTTGACCAGCGACTCCAGGGGTGAGACCGAGTCCCCCTCCTCGGGCAGCAGCAACCAACCGGCGAGGTACACCGGCACGCCGACGCCGCCCGCCAAGGCGAGCGCGACGAACGCGATCCGGACGATCACCGGGTCGATCTGGTAGCGCAGGGCGATACCGGTGGCCACACCACCGGCTTTGCGACCTGCACGGGGCCGCACCGGACGGTGGGCCCAGAACTCTCTGAGCGTGTCCGCCACGCCCTGCATTGCCTTCTCAGTCCCGCTCACGACGACAACAGTGCGCTGTCACGCCTGGAACCACATCAGGGACCAGCCCTGATTCGCGGAACCGGGGTCATCCCTGATGAACAAGCAGCCATGACGTGTGACGATCAGCCGGTGAGTGCACGCATTGAGCCGATGCGCCGTCGACGCACCGGCCGGGTGGTCGCGGGCGTCGCGAGCGGACTGGCCGACCATCTCGGCGCACCCGTCTTCTGGGTGCGCGCGATCTTCGCCGTGCTCGGCGCGTTCAGCGGGGCCGGGATCATCGCCTACGCGTTGCTCTGGATGTTCGTCCCGCAGTCGGCGGTGGCGGAACCGGAGACCGACAAGGACCGCAAGGAGTGGCAGCAGGCCGTGGGCCTCGCCGCCCTCGGCGTCGGCGTCGCGGTGTTCACCGGCCTGCTCGGGGGAGCGTGGAGCGGGTGGATCACCGGGCCGATCGCCGTGGCGCTGATCGGTGCCGCGGTCGTGTGGCGTGAGGCGGACGAGGCCCAGCGACGCCGCTGGAGGGACGGGGCCTTCTCGCAGGGGAAGACGGGCATCGTGCGGACGGTCGCGGGAAGCGCGCTGGTCGTGGCGGGGGTCGCCGCGTTCCTCGTGGTGAACGACTCCGTCCAGAACCTCTCGACCGTCGTGCTCTCCGTGCTGGCGACGCTGATCGGTGTCGCGGTGCTGACCGTGCCGCTGTGGGTGCGCCTGGTGCGTGATCTCGACTCGGAACGCCGTGCGCGCATCCGCACCGAGGAACGCGCCGAGATCGCCGCCCACCTGCACGACTCGGTGCTGCAGACGCTGGCGCTGATCCAGAAGCAGTCCGAGTCGCCGCGTGAGGTCAAGCGCCTGGCCCGCAGCCAGGAACGCGAGCTGCGCAGCTGGCTCTACGGCCGTGAGCTGGGCGAACTGCCGCACTCCATCAGTGTCGCGATCGCTCAGGCGTGCGCGGAGGTGGAGGACGACTTCGCCATCGCCGTCTCCCAGGTCGTGGTCGGCGACTGCGAGCTGGAGGACGGGATGTTCGCTCTCGTCCAGGCGTCGAAGGAGGCGATGGTCAACGCGGCCAAGCACGCGGGGGTGGCCGAGGTCAGCGTCTACGCCGAGGTGGAGCCGGAGAAGGTCACGGTGTTCGTGCGCGACCGCGGCAAGGGATTCGACCCCGACGCGGTTCCGGAGGACCGCCATGGCCTCGCGGGCAGCATCCGGGGGAGAATGACCAGGCACGGCGGGGAGGTGCGACTGCGCACGGCTCCGGGAGAGGGGACCGAGGTGCAGCTCGAGATGCCGAGGAAGCTGGAGGCCAGGACATGAGCGTCAGGGTGTTCCTGGTGGACGACCACGCGTTGTTCCGCGCGGGGGTCAAGGCGGAGCTCGACACGATCACCGACGAGGTGGACGTGGTCGGCGAGGCGGGCAGCGTCGGCGAGGCGGTGGCGGGCATCGCTCACCACAAGCCGGACGTCGTGCTGCTGGACGTGCACATGCCCGACGGTGGCGGCGCCGAGGTGCTGCGGCAGATCAGGACCAAGATCCCCGAGGTCACGTTCCTCGCCCTGTCGGTCTCCGACGCGGCCGAGGACGTCATCAACGTCATCCGCGCCGGCGCGCGCGGGTACGTGACGAAGACGATCTCCAGCCAGGAGCTGGTCAGGGCCGTCGTGCGGGTCTCGGAGGGCGACGCGGTGTTCTCGCCGCGCCTGGCCGGGTTCGTGCTGGACGCGTTCGCCGACCGGCCGGGTGCCGCGCCGATCAGCGACCCCGAGCTCGACCTGCTGACGCCGCGCGAACGTGACGTCCTGCGGCTCCTCGCGCGTGGCTACGCCTACAAGGAGATCGCGTCGGAGCTGTTCATCAGCGTGAAGACGGTGGAGACGCACGTGTCGAGCGTCCTGCGGAAGACGCAGCTGTCCAACCGGTACGAGCTCTCCCGCTGGGCCACCGATCGCAGATTGGTCTGACGGATTTGATCAAGAAGGTCGCCCGCGGTGCCACCGAGGTGCTGGCGCCGTGGGTCTGGGTGATCTTGCTGCCGTTCGGCGTCGCGGCGGCCACGGAAAGCTTGTGGAAGACGCTGCTGTGGGGGTTCGTGGTCGCGTTGACGGCGTCCGTCATCCCGATGGCCGTCATCGTGCGCGGCGCACGCAAAGGCCAGTGGGAAGGCCACCACGTCACGAACCGCGAGGGCAGGCTCGTCCCGCTGGTCACGGCGGGAGCGTCGCTGGCGGCCGGCACGGTGATCATGTTGCTGGGCGACGCGCCGCGGAACATGCTCGCGCTGGCGGGCAGCATGTTCGCCTCGCTGATCGTCAGCATGGCGATCACGTTCGGGGCGAAGTGGAAGATCTCGCTGCACGCCGCCGTGGCCTGGGCCGCCGTCGTGACGCTGGCGGTCGTCTACGGCCCGTGGTGGCTGCTTCTGGCGCTGCCCGCGGCGTTCGTGGCGTGGTCGCGCGTCGAGCTCGGCGACCACACGACGGCACAGGTGACGGCCGGGTCCGTGATGGGCGTGGTCGTCGGCGGCGGGAGCTTCTGGCTGCTCAGCTGATCTGCGTGGTGCTGGTGATCCGCATCTCGTTGTTGACGGCGGCGACCTCGGCCTCGTAGACGCCGTTCTTCTGCTCGCCCTGGTCGGTCTGCAGTGCCAGGTCGAAGGTCACCACCCAGTTCGGGCCGTGCGATCGGACGGGCACGCTGGACAGGGTGCACCTGACGGAGGAGTAGCCCTTCCACCGCGCCACGTACTTCTCCTGCGGCTCGGTCGCCCGTTCGTAGAGGTTGCGCCACGCCACGTCGGGGTGAGCGGGGAGCTGGCCGTAGTGGTCCAGCACGAACCCGGCCGCCTCGTTCGCGGTGAAGTAGCGGGGTTGTTGCTGCCGTTGCGGCTGGAAGTCCGACTGGTGGACCGGGGTGGTGCCCCCGCCCTGGGTGCCGTTCCAGTACGCGGCGGCCGCGCCACCACCGATCGCCAGCACCGCGATGACGGCCAGGATCACCAGGATCCGCCTGTTCGGCGCCCTGCGCCCGCTCTTCTGCGGCTGCTTCGGGATCTCCAGCGGCTGCGACGGCTGCGGCTCGGCGGCCAGCAGATCCGCGGCCTCCTGCGCCGTGGGCCGGTCCTTCGGGTCCTGGGAGAGCAGCCGCATGAGTGACGGGGTGAGCTCACCGGCGTTCTTGGGATCGCGGAGCTGCCCGCTGGCGGCGCGGTAGATGAGGCCGAAGCTGTTGTCGCTCGGCCCGAACACCGACTCGCCCTCGATGGCCGTGTAGATCATGGCGCCGAGGGAGAACACGTCGGACGCCTCGTCGGGCTGCTCGCCGCGCGCCACCTCGGGTGCGAGGAAGGCGGGGGTGCCCGAGATCATGCCGGTGTCGGTCATCGTGCCGTCGCCGGTCGCCTTGGAGATGCCGAAGTCGGTGAGCTTGACCGTGTCGTCGTGGCCGATCAGGACGTTGCCGGGCTTGACGTCGCGGTGGACCAGTCCGGCGGCGTGAGCGGCGGCCAGCGCCGAGGCGACCTTGGCGCCGATGCTCGCGGCCTGGGCCGGCTCGAGCGGCCCGCGCTCGGCGATCAGCGCCGAGAGGCTGAGCGACGGCAGGTACTCCATGACGATCCACGGCTCTTCGTCGTCGCTGCCCACGACGTCGAACACCGCGATCGCGTGCTGGTGGTGCAGCCGGGCGGCGTTGCGCGCCTCCCGCATCGCCCGCTGGTGATCACCGGTGATGAGCTCCTTGACCGCCACCTCGCGGGCCAGCACCTCGTCCCGTGCCCGCCAGACCACCCCCATCGCACCGCTGCCGATGCGCTCGAGCAGCGTGTAGCGGCCCCCGATGGTTGTCACACCCTGAGACTAATCAATCGCGCAGACGTGCATCCGGCGTTCCCCCGTAGCCAGGTGGTGCAAATCGCGCCGGGCTGCTTCTGCAGCCGCTGGCGGCACGTTAGTTCCGTGGGGCCGATTTGTGCCGCGCGAGGACATGCAGGCGTTTGTCGTCGAAACGCTCGAAGCCGCGAACTCCCTGGGCGCTCCGGCGCCCGTGTCGCGGCTGAACGGTCAATGGCGGCGCACCGCCGAGGTTCACGCTGATCCGCGACTGGTCGCGATCCTCACCAGAATGACGGCGAGGACTTCGGTGACGTTCTCGCTCCGGGAGCCTTCACCGCGTGAGCACGGACCCAGGACCCGCTGTGCGGACCACTCGTCACGAGCAGCTCAAGGGCAGCCTTTCGTGCGGGGCGCAGGCGGTGTCATGCCGCGCCGGTATATCGAAGTCACCGGTGGGGACCGTGTCTGGTACCTGCTCGACGTGGAGGAGCACCTGGTGTGGATCGACTACGCCGGTGCGCATCCCAAGGCGACCGGACAGCCCGTCGTGATCTCGCCGCCGCTGCCCACGACGTCGCATCACCGCTGGTCCCGGTTGGTCTCCGGTGACGAGCTGGTCGGCCACGCTGCCCCGCGTCGCCGGCACCTCGTCCCGCGCCCGTACGACCACCCCGGACCATCACCCAGGGGGACTAGTCGATCGTCGAGACGAGCTTCTGCAGCTCGCGGTCGAAGTCGATCCACAGGTCCTCCTCGCCCGGCTGGACGACGTCGTAGGAGCTGTCCAGGAACTCCGCCACGTCCTCGGCGACGGCGCTGAGGATGGCGAACCCGGTCGGCGCGTTCAGCTCGACCAGGACGCGCTCCGGGTCGTCGGAGGCGGGACGGACCAGGATGTCGCCCTCACCGGACGGCGTCAGCAGGCCGTCGGCCAGCAGGTCGCGGGCGAACATCCACTCGACGCGGCCGGAGCCCGTGAAGAAGACGACGGCGACCGCGTAGGGGTCTTCCGGGTCGTAGACGAGCTCGGCCTCGACCGGCGCGGGGGGCGCGCCGGGTGCCAGTAGCTGAAAAGTCGTCCGGGTGGTGACCTTCAGGTTGTCGTTGTTCATGTCGATGTCCTTTCCGGGCTGGTTTCCGTGTCCGCTCACAAGAGGAGACGGCCGAGCAGCCTGATAAGGACGCGATTCGTCTCGGAACCATCCTAACGGGGGAGACGTGCGTCTCACCCCTCAGCGTTTGACCAGGTCGCGTGTCTCGTTTGGTGAGACGGTCTGACCTGCCGGGACGGGCCTCCTCCGGGTCAGCGCGATGCCCACCAGCACCACCAGCATGCCGATCACGATCCTCGCGTTGAGTTGCTCCCCGAGGAAGATCGCTCCAAGGAGTACCGACACCACCGGCAGAAGGTAACCGACGGTAGTCGCCGTCGTGGCGCCCTCATCGGCGATGACGCGGTAGTTGAGGATGAATGCCACGCCGGTGCCGAAGACGCCGAGGATCATGACGGCGACGATGCCGACCCAGTGCAGGTGCAGCGGCTCCAGGCCGCCGAACGGCGTCGCCAGCAGCAGCATCCCCATCGCGGTGGTCAGCTGCATGGCGGCGAGCTGCGTCGAGGTCGCGCCCGTGTTGACCAGGTAGCGGCCGGCGTAGGAGTAGCCGATGGCGTAGCTCGCGGCGCCGATGAGGCACAGCACCGCACCCCAGCTCGCGATGCTGTTGGCCGACTGCCACGGCGCGAAGATCACCAGCACGCCCGCGAAGCCGAGCGCGAGGCCGAGCAGGCGGACGAAGTTGCTGATCTTCTCCGAGCCGAGCGCGAGGCCGATGGCCAGCGCGAACAGCGGCGTCGTGGAGTTGAGCACTCCGGAGACACCCGAGTCGACGGTCTGGCCGCCGAACGCGAACAGCGTGAACGGGACGGCGCTGCCGAACAGGGCCACGAAGAGCATGTGCCCCCAGATCTTCCGGTCCCGCGGCAGGCTCATCTTCGCCAGCGCCAGCACGACGAACAGCACGACCGCCCCGAAGAACGTCCGCACGAGCGAGATCTGCAGGGGCGCGAGACTGCCGAGCGCGAGCTTCATCCACAGGAAGCTGGATCCCCACAGCAGGGCGAGCACGCCCATCCTGATCAACGTTCCGCGTTGGTTCACGCATCAACCATGCGCCTGCCAACACGTGAAAACAATTTAATAGTTGTGGGCAACCTTTAAGCACCGCTGTAAGGTCGGGCCATGCTGGACGTGCGACGAATGCAGGTGCTCAGGGCCGTCGTGAGCACGGGTTCCATCACCGCGGCGGCGACGAACCTCGGCTACACCCCGTCCGCCATCTCACAGCAGGTCGCCGGCCTGGAGAAGCAGGCGGGCATGCCGTTGCTGGAACGCGTCGGCAGGGGCATCCGGCCGACCGCGGCGGGTCGCCTGCTCACCGAGCACGCCGGCCGCCTCGCCGAACAGCTGGCCGAGGCCGAGAGCGCACTCACGGCGTTGCGCAACGGCTGCGCCGGCGTCCTGCGCGTCCGCTACTTCGCCACGGCCGGAGCGGCGCTCGTGCCACCCGCGGTGGCGGCGTTCCGGGCCGAGCGGTCGGGAGTGGAGCTCGACCTGAAGCTCACCGAGCCGGCCGACCCCTTCGTGGAGCTGGCGGCAGGCCGTGCGGACGTGGCGATCACCGTCCTCGAACCCGACGCGCCCGCCCCGGAGGGCATGGTCGCGCGGCACCTGCTCGCCGACCCGTTGTACGCCGTGCTCCCGCGAGGCCACGCCCTGGCCCGCAAACGCGTGATCGACCTCGGTGACCTGGCCGACGAGCCGTGGATCGACGCGGAGTGCGGCTCCAGCGGTCTGTGCGCGAACTTCGTGCAGAACGCCTGCGCGGGTGCCGGTTTCTCGCCGAAGGTGGCCGTGGAGAGCGACGACTACGCGACCGCGCAGGGATTCGTGGCGGCCGGGCTGGGTGTCACGATCATTCCCAGGCTCGGACTGGGATACGCACATCCCGGCGTTGTCGTGCGCAAGGTGCGCAATCCCGAACCCGTCCGGCACATTTACGTCGTGTACCGCGAGGACGCCGCGTCGAACCCCGCCGTGCTGACTCTCGCCGAAGCCCTGGAGAAGGCCGCAAGGGCCTCCTGACCAGGGCTGTCGCGATCAGTAGGAGCCGAGCGACTTGTCGCTGTGCAGGAGGAAGTTCGGGCTCTTCCACTCGAAGGAGATGCCCCGGCGTTCGGAGGTCGTCCCGCCGTTCTTCTTCGTGTACTCGACGTCGACTTCCCAGTAGAAGCCTTCTTTTTCGGTGGCATTGACGATCTTGGCGTCCTTGATGCCCGACCAGAAGGTCTGGAAACCGCTGTAGCCGCCGGAGAAGCTGCCCTGGAAGTTGCCGTTGCCGAGCTTCCAGGCTTCTTCCGGGGACTTGGGCGCGGTGTCGAAGTACTCCTGGAGGAACGCCTTCATGTCGTCGGGCTGGGGGGAGCTGGTCCACTGACCGGCTTTGCCCGCCGACTTCGGCGGCGTCGACTGCTTGGTCGGGTTGTTGCCCTGAGTCTGCTGCGTCGAGGTGTTCGCGCCCGCGTTGTTGTTGGTGCCGTTGTCGCCACCGTTGGAGATCATGCTCGCGAACATGATGCCGATCACCGCCGCCGCCACGATGGCGAGCGCCGTGTAGATCGTCGACTTCTTGCTCTTCGACGACGACGAGGCAGCTGCCGCCCTCGGACGCTGCGAGTACTGCGGCGCCGCGGCCGGGCGGTGGTTCGACGGGGGCTGCTGCGCGGACACCGTGCGCGCCGGCGGCGTGTGCATGTCCACCCGCGTCGCGTTGGGCGACGGCGGGGCCTGCTGGTGCCCGTGCGGCGGCGTGAGGGCCCGCGTGGCGGCCTGCTGCTGCGGTTGCTGCACCGGCGCACCGCGCCACGACGGCGGGTGGGTCGGCGCGACCACGGCAGGGGTGAAGGCAGGAGCGGCCTGGCCGTTCGCGACGGCGGCGAGCGCGTCGCGGGCCTCGGCCATGGTCGGGCGGTCTTCCGGCTCCGCGCGCAGCAGGCGCATCAGCAGCGCGGTCAGCGGGCCGGCGTTGCGCGGCGGGTTGACCTTGCCGGACGCGACCTTGTGCAGCAGCGCGATGGTGTTCTCGCTCAGACCGAACGGCGGTTCGCCCTCGATCGCGGCGTAGAGCGTCGAGCCCAGGGAGAACACGTCGGACGGCGAGCCCGGGTCGTAGCCCTTGGCCACCTCGGGTGCGAGGTAGGCGGGGGTGCCCGCGAGCATGCCCGTCGCGGTGACCGTGACGTCACCTGTCGCGCGGGAGATGCCGAAGTCGGTGATCTTCACGGTGCCGTCGTCGCCGAGCAGGATGTTGCCGGGCTTGATGTCGCGGTGCACGATGCCCGCGTTGTGCGCGGCGGCCAGCGCGGACGCGACCTGCATGCCGATCGACGCCACGTCCCGCGGAGGGAGCGTGCCGCGTTCGGAGAGCACCGCGGACAGGCTCTTCGACGGCAGGTACTCCATGATCAGCCACGGCTGGCTGTCGTCCTCGGCCACGTCGTAGACGGCGACCGCGTGGGGGTGTTGCAGGCGCGCGGCGATACGGCCCTCGCGCATGGCACGTCTCTTGGCCTCGTCCGTGTCAGCTTCGGCTAGTCCGGGCTGCAGGAGGAGTTGCTTGACCGCGACTGTGCGGTGCAGGCGTTCGTCATGTGCCGTCCAGACGACGCCCATGGCGCCGCTGCCGATCCGCTGGCTCAATCGGTAGCGACCAGCGACCAATCGGCCATCGTCGGTCACAGTTGCTCCCCGCTGTGCGGTCACTTGCTCTCTGTTCAACGGCTGATCACACCTTCGGGTTCAGATCACCCCATCAGGTGTGCGTACCCACCTTACGAGATTTCTACGGTGTAACGACGCTTAGCCCGCAGGAGGCGGCGGCGGCACTGTCGTGGTTGTCACGACGGGAACCGAGGACGACGGCTTCGGAGCAGTCGTCGTGGTGGTCGTCGTAGTCGTAGTGGTCGTCGTCGTGGTCGTGGTGGTGGTCGTCGTAGTGCTAGACGTCGTTTGCTGTGTTGTCGTTGCCTCAGGCGTGGTTGTGGTCACCTCGGGCAACGAACTCGTCGGTTCCACCGTCTGCGACGAGCTCGACGGCGGCGCTGACGGGGTCTGCTGCTGCTTGTTGAACACCCCGAGCGCCACCATCAAACCGCCGATGACCAGCAGCAACGCCAGCACGACGGCGGCGATCACCAGAGGCTTGTTGTTCTCCTGGTTCCTGACAGGAGCCATCGGCGGAGCGGTCCGCGGTGGCGCGGTCCGAGCCACCGGCCGGACCACTCGGGTCCGGTCGGGCTCCACGATCGTCGTCGGGTCGGGCCCCTCAGTCACCGCCAGGCCGCTGAACGACGGTGAACGGCCGTGCGCGACCGCGTTGAGCACCTCGCGCGCCTGCGTCATGGTGGGCCGGTCGTCCGGCTCGAAATTCAGGAGGTACAGCAGCGTGTCGGACAGCGGGTGGTCGACGGTCGGCGGGTTGATCCGCCCGGCCGCGTCGGCGTGCAGCACACCGAGAGTGTTGTCGCTCACTCCGTAGGGCGGCTCGCCCTCCATCGCGGCGAACAGCGTCGAACCGAGCGAGTAGACGTCCGAGGCCGGCGTCGGGTCCTGGCCCCGCGCGATCTCCGGCGCGAGGTACGCGGGCGTGCCGGCGATCAGGCCGGTCTTGGTGACCGTGATGTCGTCGGACGCGCGCGAGATGCCGAAGTCGGTGATCTTGACGACGCCGTTGTCGGCGATCAGCACGTTGCCCGGCTTCACGTCGCGGTGCACGATCCCCGCGGCGTGGGCCGCGGCCAGCGCCGCCGCGCACTGGGCGCCGATGCTGGCGACCTCGACCGGGTCCATCGGCCCGCCCTCGGCGAGCGCGTCGGCCAGGCTGTAGGACGGCAGGTACTCCATGACCAGGCACGGGACGCCGTCTTCCTCGACGACGTCGTACACGGCGATGGCGTTCGGGTGGTGCAGCTTGGCGGCGATCCGGCCCTCGCGCATGGCGCGCTGGATGGCCTCGTCCTGCTCGGTCTCGTCGAGACCGGGCGCGAGCAGCAGCTGCTTGATCGCGACCTCACGGCCGAGGCGTTCGTCGTGGGCGCGCCAGACGATGCCCATCGCGCCGGAGCCGATGCGGTCGAGGAAGCGGTAGCGGTCGGCGATCAAACGGCCGTCCGAGGTGCCGGACGTCGTCACAAGCCCACCTCAGGGGTGCTCGAAGGCGTGACTGCGGCTGTGGCAGCAGATCCCACGCTCGTGCTCCTCGTGCGGTAGTCAGCGGTCGTCCGGAATTGCCCGCACAGGGTACCTGTCGAGGCCCGCCGCTGAGCTACCTGTCGTACATCAGTTCGCAGGGGCGAAGAAGTCGAAACCGCCGACGGTGTCGCCCACGGTGTTCAGCACCGGGTCGAGGATGCCGAGGTCCACGCTCACGTCGACGGGGTTGGACGGCGGCGGCAGCGGGTTCTCCGAGCTGGGCGGAGGCGTGCTGTTGCTCGGCGGGGTGGCCGTGGACGAGCTCGGCGGCGGAGGAGGCGTCTCGCTCGACGGCGGGGTGCTCGGCGTGCTGGTCGACGTCGACGGCGTGGTCGAGGTCTCGGAGGTGGGCTGCTGCGTCGGCTGCTGGGTCGGCGTCTGGGCCTGCTGCGTCGGACGCTGCTGCTGGGTCTGGACGTACGGGGCGACGCGCGTGGTCGGGTTCGCCGACGTCGGGTCGGCCTGCTGCGTCTCGGTGGCGTCGGCCTGCTGGGTCTTGTTCGACGGCAGCTTCACCACGCCTTCGGTGCCGGCGCTCGCGCCACGGGCCTGGGCGCGCTCGTCGAACCGCACCTCGGCGAGCGGGCGCTCGTCCGGCGAGGACAGCCACGAGGAGGCGGCGAACGCCACGGAACCGCAGATGATGACGCCACCGCTGGCGGCGGCGGCCAGCTTGCCGACGGTGAACCCGCCTCGCTGGGTGTCGTCGGAGCGGCCCTCGCGGCGCAGCAGTTCGGTGATGTGCAGCTCCTTCATGGGCTGCTTCTTCTTGCTGCCGGGTGCCTTGACCGACTTGAACTTGATCGTCGGCTCGAACGCCTCGGGGGTGATGTCGTCGGTGATCACCGGGATCTCCACGGTTTCCGCCTCGCGGCGGGCGATCAGCTCGGCGACGGACAGCTGGCCGGTCGACTCGGCCGTTCCGTTCAACCGCCGACGATGGTCCTCAATCGACACCGCTCGTTCACCCTTCCAAGTTCGCGTACGCGCACTGGCGGGATCATGGATACCGAATCGTGACCCAAGATGT
Source organism: Lentzea californiensis (assembly GCF_024648825.1). Taxonomy (GTDB): domain Bacteria; phylum Actinomycetota; class Actinomycetes; order Mycobacteriales; family Pseudonocardiaceae; genus Lentzea; species Lentzea californiensis. The sequence continues at coordinate 262,457 of NZ_JANBBE010000001.1, read as the reverse complement.
AACCCCTATGGGGGAATTTTCACGGCCCAAACCCTGGTTTCGCGACGAGCGGTCACCGTTCGACTGCGAACGGCGAGCCAGTTGGGTGCGGCCTAACTGCCCGGCCTAACTGCGCTGCGCCGAAAGGACCTCGGTGGCGACGATCCGCGGCTGGGTCGTGCTGGTCAGCCAGAAGAGCTGCTCGACGCGCAGCCAGCCGCCGTCCATCTCCTGCATGGAGACGACCGCGAGCACCGATCCGTCCGGCCGCACCGACGTCTGATCGACGCTCACCGTCTTGATCTTCCCCCAGGACCGGGCGAACTCCGCGGGGTTCGCGCCGACCAGCTCCGGAGAGAGCAGCTTGGCCGCCGAGGCAGGCTTGGTCGCGAGCAGCTCGTAGAACTTCTTCACCACGTCGACCTGCGGCAGCGGGCCCACCGAGACCTCCGGCGTGGACGGCTCGGTGGTCCCGGCGGCGGTCTGCAGCAGCAGTGCGGACGGCTGCGGCATGGGCATCACGGCGGTGGAGGTGGTCTGCAGCGGCGGGCGCTCGTGCGGCAGCTGGGCCGACAGGACGTCGGGACGCAGCGCGCTCGACCCCGACAGCGCGACGGGCCGTTCGGACATCGGGACGCCGACGTTCGCCGGGCGCTTGCCCGCGAGGATCGCCGCACCCGCGATGGACGAGACGAGCACGGCCACTCCGGTCAGCAGTCCGGCGACCCTGGCGACGTGGCTTGACTTCGTGCGCCGGCGGCGGTTCGGGACGACCGGGATCACGGTCGTCGCCGCTGTCATGTTCTCGGTGGGACCGAGCAGGGAGGTGACGAGAGCGTCGGTGGCTGCTTCCTCGCTCGACAGGATGCGCATCGGCGCCGGTGCCGGCTGCTGCTTGATCAGCTCGGCCACGCTGATCGAGCCGGCGCGGTTGTGCCGCCGTCCTGTCGTCACCGCGGGACGCTGCACTGCTCTGGTCCTCCGTACTGTCCGTGTTCAGCTGAAGACGTACCGTGGCCTCACGTGGTGACGCCAGTTTCTTGGTGGACTTCACTCGTCCGTGGCGGCCAGTGGTGATCAGGATTCACTCGATGGTGCTACCTACTACGTTCGGTAGCTCCGGGCATGACCTTGAGGCGCTTCAGTCGCCGAACTTCAACCGTTCACCGTTGATCAACGGCAGGTCGCCGGCCGTGAAGGTGAGCTCGCGCTTCTCGGTGCTGACCGAGCCGTCCTTCTTCGTCACCTGCAGCAGGCTCACGGTGAGGCCCTTGCTCGGGTCGACCAGGATCTCCTTGACCTCGATCAGCGAGATGTCGGCCACCCTGCCCTCGAGCAACGCGCCGGCGTTCGAGCGCACGGTGTCGGTGGTCATGGCGAGCGCCGTGTCGGCGTTCGTCGCCATCGCCTTGTAGAAGCTCTCGGTCTGCTCGGCGATCTTCCCGCCGTCGACGACCGGGGCCTGGGAGACCGGCACGGTCGTGATGACCGGCGGGGCCGTCCCGGACGGCTTGGGGTTCGTGGCGGACGCCTGGCCGCTCGTGCGCGGCACGCTGCTCGCCCCCGTGCCCGGCGCGGGAGCGACCTTGCCGGTGGGTGCCGCGGACAGCGTGGAGCGGCCGGTGGCCGAGGGGCTCGTGCCGCCCGTGGGCAGCGCGGCGATCGTCGGCACGTCCGACGGGTAGCCGGGCAGCCCGACCGTCTCGACCTCGCCGCCACCGCCGACCAGCTTGGCCGCGGCGAAGCTCAGGCCGACCAGCACGAGCACCGACGAGACGACGGCGAACCAGGCCGCGCGCTTCCAGGTGCGCGGCGGCGTGACCGAGGCGGGCACCAGTCCGATGTTGAACTTGCGCAGGCCGTCCGTGTCCTGCAGCGGGTCGATCTGGTGGCGGCGGGGCAGCGGGATGCGGTCGCCCCCGGCGACGGGCCTCGCGTTCAGCGGCTGCGGCCCGTCGTCGAGACGATGTTTGCCCGGCAGTTCGTCCATCCCCGACACCCCTCTGCGACGCAATCAGGGTAGGGCTGTCCGGCGGTGCCGAAGCAACCAAATGGGGGTGTTCAGGACGAGTGACACTCTTTTGTGTGAATTCGCTCAGCGCGGCGGAAGTTGAGCTTGACCGCTGTTGAGCTGCTTGCGCGTGTTCTGCACGCCGTTGAGCGCGGCCAGGCCGCTGCCGCCCGCGATGAGCGAGCCGATGACGTCGGCGCTCAGCGAGTCGCCGTTGGTGATCAGCAAGCCGATCACCGCGCCCGCGGTCGTGATGATCGCGGTCTTCCAGCGGCTGCGGACGAACTGCGAGACAGGTGCTCCGGAGAGGCCCTTCTTGTTCGCGGCCGAACCGAGCAAGCCCAGGTAAGCGTCGTGCGCCAAGGCGGCGAGCAGGCCGGCGATGGCGATCAGTGCGGCGATGAGGCCCATGCCTCCAGTGTGCCCCGAGAATTTTTCGGTGGACCATCCGTGATCGCCCTGATATCCGATTCGGTGTGGACATGTTCTGGCACGACGACTGCCTCGAGCACGACGCCGGTGAGGGCCTGTGGGAGCTGCCGGGCTCCTGGCCGTGGCTCGACGTGCCCGAACCGCACCCGGAGACGGCGGCGCGGCTGCGTACGTTCCGGCACGCGCTGACGCACGGTCCCGTGGCGCCGCACTTGAAGTGGCACGAGGGCCGGCATGCATCCGTCGATGAGCTCCTGCGCGTGCACACAGCGGGGTACTTGGACTCGTTGCGCGTATCGGAGCGTGTGGCGCTGGAGGTGAACACGGTCGTAGGCCCGGAGACGTGGCGTGCGGCGTCCGCGGCGGCAGGGACCGCGTTGGCGGCATTGGAGTCCGGTGCACCGCTGGCGTACGCGCTGGTGCGGCCGCCGGGGCACCACGCGCAGCCGGACATGGCGGACGGCTACTGCTTCGTGAACAACGCGGCCCTGGTGGCGGAAACCGCGCGACGGCAAGGAATGCGCGTCGCGGTCCTGGACTGGGACGTGCACCACGGCAACGGCACGCAGGAGGTGTTCTACGACCGGCCGGACGTGCTGACCATCTCGGTGCACATGCGGCACGGCGCGTGGGGCACCAACCACCCGCAGACGGGCGCGCCATCAGAAGTGGGTGCCAACGGCAGGAACGTCAACATCGAGCTGTCACTCGGTGCGGGCGACACGACATACATGCGCGCGCTCGACGAGATCGCTTTCCCGCTGCTGCGCGAGTTCGAGCCGGACCTGCTGGTGTGCGCGTCCGGGTTCGACGGATCGGCGTTCGACCCCAACGGGCGCCACAACCTCACGGCGGACGGGTACCGCGAGATCGGGCGGCGGGTGGCGTCGTTCGGACCGCGGGTCGTGCTCACCCAGGAGGGCGGCTACCTGCGCGGCTACTCGGCGCTGTGCCTGCACGCGCTGGTCGAGGGACTGCTGCGGCTGCCGGAACCGTTGCTCGAGGACCCGCTGGCGTACGTGCCGGACGACAGCCGGCTCGCGGACGCGGACCTCGAACGGGTCAGGGCCGCCCTGAAGCCTTTTTGGCCCGGCGTGCTCTGACGCCGGGCCCCGTCCGACCTGCTACCTGCCGAGCGGGCCGCGGCCCATCTTGAGCAGGATCATCGCGAGGTCCTTGCCCTCCGGGCCGAGCGGCCGGTAGCGGTTGAGCACGTCGATCTCGCGGTTGTGCACGATCTTCGTGCCGCCGGCCGCCATCCGGGCCGCGCCGATGATCTTGGAAATTTCGACGCGTCGTTGCACCATGCGGAGGATCTCCGCGTCGAGGTGGTCGATCTCCTCGCGCAGCTCGTTGATGTCGGGTTCGGTGGTGGTGTCCATCATCAGTGACCTCTCGAGAACTTCGAGTCCTGGCCCGGAAGCAGCGAAGCCCCGGGGTCCGAGGACTCCGGGGCTTCGTGGTGGCTTTTCAGCGCTAAGCGACCACGGGAGCCGGAGTCCGGGTCCCGTAGAAAAACTCGAAGAACGTCGCGCGCATGGATTCAGTGTTGCACAGAACCTCCCTGGCCCGCCAAGTCCGCGCGGCGAGCGGGCTCACCAGGTGGGATCGCAAGTTCCTGCTTCTGCTCTAGCCACGCGGCCGCGACTCGGACATAGAGTCGGGCCGTACCTGTTTCAAGACCTGGGGGTCATGTGAAGTACGTACTCGGGATGACGGCTGCCCTGGCGCTGTCCCTCACGATCGTTCCGGCCGCGTCCGCGGAACCTGGCTTCGCCACCGTCGGGCTCACGAAGGTATCGGGCTGGTCCGGTCCCGCGGGCGGCACCTGGGTCACCAGGGGCGGGATCACCGCCCGGCAGAAGTTCGACCTCGACATCACCAACGTCGTGGGCCACGACGAACAGGGCCTGTCCGTCTTCATCTCGTTCCCGACCGACCGGCTCGAGGTCACGGGCCACGAGGGCGACGGCTGGACCTGCTGGGACGTCGACGGAGGTCCCGGCGCCGAAGGCGTCCAGTGCACGCAGGATCACCTGATCGTGCACGAGGAGGCGTGGCCGACGCTCACGGTCGAGACCAAGGCCGCCACGATCTGGACGCAGGACAGCATCGACGTGTACGCCGAGGCAGGCGGCCATGAAGCGGTGCACGCCGGGCAGAACTTCATGATCGACACCAGCACCTGATAGTTCCTGTTCGTCGAACACATGGTCGGGCGGTACCGGATTCGTCGGTGCCGCCCGGTACCGTGGATGGACGATGAGCGCCTTGTTCGACTTGCCTTCAAGTCCCCCCGTTTCCCGCGCGGGCCACCTGCTCGACGACCTGAACCCCGCGCAGCGCCGTGCCGTCGAGCACGCCGGTTCACCGCTGCTCGTGGTGGCGGGCGCCGGCTCCGGCAAGACGCGCGTCCTCACCCGCCGCATCGCGTACCTGCTCGCGGCGCGCGACGTGCACCCCGGCGAGATCATGGCCATCACGTTCACGAACAAGGCCGCCGCCGAGATGAAGGAGCGCGTCGCCGACATCGTGGGCGCCCGCGCCCGCTCGATGTGGGTGTCGACGTTCCACTCGATGTGCGTGCGCGTGATGCGCAGGGACGCGAAGGTCCTGGGCATGTCGTCGAACTTCTCGATCTACGACAGCGACGACTCGCGCCGCCTCATCACGCTCGTCGCCAGAGACCTGGACCTGGACCCGAAGAAGTACGCGGCCCGCACCCTCGCCGTGCACATCTCGAACCTCAAGAACGAGCTCGTCGACCCGGAGACCGCAGCCGCCCAGGCCACGAACGACCTGGAACGCCGAGTGGCCGAGGTCTACACCGTCTACCAGCGCCGCCTGGGCGAGTCGAACTCGCTCGACTTCGACGACCTCATCATGAGGACCGTCGAACTCCTGCAGCGCTTCCCGGACGTGGCAGAGCACTACCGCCGCCGCTTCCGCCACGTCCTGGTCGACGAGTACCAGGACACGAACCACGCGCAGTACACCCTCGTGCGCGAACTGGTCGGCAAGGCGGGCGGCGAGATCCCCCCGGCCGAACTCTGCGTGGTGGGCGACGCGGACCAGTCAATCTACGCCTTCCGCGGCGCCACGATCCGCAACATCGTGGAGTTCGAGCGCGACTACCCGGACGCCACCACGATCCTGCTGGAGCAGAACTACCGCTCCACCCAGAACATCCTGACGGCCGCGAACGCGGTGATCTCCCGCAACCCGAACCGCCGCGACAAGTCGCTCTGGTCCGACCTCGGCGAGGGCGAGAAGATCGTCGGCTACGTCGCGGACAACGAACACGACGAAGCGGCGTTCGTGGCCAACGAGATCGACCGCCTGGTCGACGGCGGCGAGGTCAACAACTCCGAGATCGCCGTCTTCTACCGCACCAACAACCAGTCGCGGGTCTTCGAGGAGATCTTCATCCGCCTGGGCCTCCCGTACCGGGTGGTGGGCGGCGTCCGCTTCTACGAGCGCAGGGAAGTCCGCGACGCCCTCGCCTACCTGCGCACCCTGGCCAACCCGGACGACACGGTCTCACTGCGCCGAATCCTGAACGTCCCGAAACGAGGCATCGGCGACCGGGCGGAAGCCTGCGTCTCGGCCTACGCGGAACGCGAGCGAATCAGCTTCGCCGCGGCCCTCCGCGAAGCGGTGAACGACCGGGTCCCACTGCTGAACGCGCGCTCCCGCAACGCAATCGCGGGCTTCGTCGAAATGATGGACCAGCTCGGCGAGATGGTCGCCCGCGAGGACGACGTGGCCGACATCCTCGAGTCGGTCCTCGACAAGACCGGCTACCGCACCGAACTGGAAGCCAGCGAAGACCCGCAGGACCACACGAGGATCGAAAACCTCAACGAACTGGTCACCGTGGCCAGGGAGTTCACCGAACTGGAACTCCCAGAGGGCGCGGACCCGGTCCCGTCCCTACCGGCGTTCCTGGAACGGGTCTCCCTGGTGGCAGACGCGGACTCGATTCCGGACGCGGACTCGGACGGCGTGGTCACCCTCATGACCATCCACACGGCGAAGGGCCTCGAATACCCGGTCGTCTTCAGCACGGGCTGGGAAGACGGCGTCTTCCCGCACATGCGAGCCCTCGGCGACCCAGCCGAACTGGCAGAAGAACGCCGCCTCGCCTACGTGGGCATCACCAGGGCCCAACGCCGCCTCTACCTCTCCAGGGCCCTCGTGAGGTCAGCCTGGGGCCAGCCCTCGGCAAACCCGGCCTCCCGCTTCCTGGGCGAAATCCCAGAAGACCTGCTGGACTGGCGCCGAGTAGAACCTTCCCGCTCAGGCCCGGCAGCAGCGACAACCTGGGGCCGCTCAGCCTCGAGCGGCGGCATAGCCTCCCGAGGCCTGTCCCGCCCAGCGCCAGGCAAAACGGGCTGGAAGGACGCCCCAGCCCTGAAGCTGGACGTGGGCGACCGAGTAACCCACGACAAGTACGGCCTGGGCCGAGTAGTAGCAGTGGACGGCGCGGGCCTGCGAGCCACAGCAACGATCGACTTCGGCGGCGCAGGCACAGTCCGCCTGATGCTCATCGGCAGCGTCCCAATGACAAAGCTCTAACGCACAGCCACACATCCCGCTCGCGATGCCGAAGGCGAGCCGTCCTTACCGTGCGGTCCGGGTGGGGTGGCTTCGTCACGAGTCGTGCCACACCCCTCCTGGCATGTGGCCCGCTCTTGGCTCGGCTCGTGACGAAGCCAGCCCACCAACGCGCCCTCAAAGCAACGCGCCTCCGCCCAACGCAACAGGCGTGCCATCTACCCGCGCACGGCGTGGACCCCGGCTTTGGATCAGATTGGCGGGGTCTGGGGCGGAGTTCTAGGAACCAGACTTACGGAACGCCCAAGTCCCACCAAACCCGCCCAAAAATTTCTCCAGAAGAATCTCAAAAACAGCGCAACGGCAAGCCAGGACGTACGTCTATGTGGGTGTCGCAAGCAGCACAGCCAGGGAACGTTCGGGGCGGTCCAAGGCACAACGAGCAGCCTGCAGACACAGGGGAGCGAAGGGACGGCGGGGGCCTAACTTCGCGGCGAAGTGCGGCCGGACCGAACGGGAGAGCGGTCCGGCCGCACTGTCTTCTCAGGACTCAGAGCCGGGCACAGCCCCAACACAGTCCAGACACAGTCCCAAGGCGCACCGGCAAACCGGGGAGATCGACCCGGCGAACCCGAAGATCAACGCAGGTCAGCCCCACAACGTCCAAAAATTGTCAGACCCCCGGAGCATCATCGACCGCATGAGGCCACAACCCCAGCGGGAGAGCTCGAATTGGATCACGTACTGGCTGGCGCCCTGCACGAACGTGTGTTCGCAATCCTCAAGCAGCTGGAATCCCCGGAGACGCTCAGGCTGGTCGAAGCCTGGCGCACGCTGCTGCACCACCACGCACCGACGGAGAGCGGGGCCTGCAAGGCCTGCGGCCCACGCTGGCGCAAACACATGTGCTCGGTCTGGCGCACAGCGGCGGCCTACTTCGCCCGCCCGAACCTGTAGGGCTGTAACGCCCAGAGCCACAACTCCGAAAGCCGTGACACGCCCTCAAGGAGCGGTCCATCCGGCAAGGGGCGCGAGTACAGCGGCACGACTACGGCGCGACTGGAGCGACGCTAGAGGCTCCTGGGCCACACGAGCCTCCTGAGCCGTTCCGAACACCCTGACCCACACCACGAGGTGGGCCAGCCGCGAACAAGCGTCAGAAAGCTGCTGAGCCGTAGTTCCAGAAGTCTCGAACCAGGAGATCCGAAGACCCCGTAGTTCCAGCCGCCGAAAGACCCGGGTGGATCAGACCGTCACGCCGCGAGCGTTCAGCCAGGTCAGCGGGTTGACCTTCTGGCCGTCCGGGTTCCAGACCTCGAAGTGCAGGTGAGGTCCGGTGGAGAAGCCGCGGTTGCCCATGCGGGCGATCTGCTGCCCGGCCTTGACCTGCTGGCCTTCGCGGACGCCGATCGTGTCCATGTGGCCGTAGACGGTGATGGTGCCGTCGGAGTGCTGCACGCGGACCCAGAGGCCGAAGCCGGACGCGGGGCCCGCTTCGATGATCACGCCGTCAGCGGCGGAGACGATCGGGGTGCCGATGGGGCCGGCGATGTCGATGCCGAGGTGCATGGTGCCCCAGCGGCCGCCGTAGCCGGAGGTGAACTCGCCGGCGGCGGGGCGGACGAACTTCGGGCGCTTCTTCTCGGCCTCGACGACCTCGCGCTCGGTGCTGAGCTGCTGGCTGCGCAGGAGCTTGGCGGCCTCGGCGGAACCCTCCGTCGTGGTCTTGGAGACCGCGAGGATCTGCGGTGCGGAGGCGGTGTCGCCGCCCATGCCGTCGAAGGTGGCGGCGCCGTCGGCGTGGTTCGCGAGCTGGACGTCCTTGCTGTCGTCCGCTGCGGCCTGGCCGATCTGGCCTGCGCCTGCCGCTGCGAACGCGCCTACTGCGACGGCGGCGACGACGATGCGTCCGCGAAGCGCCGAGGGTGGCGGGGGGAGCCGGTGAGAGCTGACCGGGCGCGTGGTGGCGCGGTCGACTGCCTCTTCAAGCGCAGCACTGCGTTCATGGCCGCCGGGGGAGCGGTGGTGACTCAAAGCTTGCCCTTCCGCCTTCGGGGAGCCTGATCGGGTGGACGGCCGGGCGGGGGATCCCGGTGAGTCAGAATTCGGGGTTCTGACTCGGTGTCCTTCTGTGATCAGACCGTGACAACGGACCGGGGGACGATAACGGCGGGAAGCCTCGGAGGGCAAACCCCAGTTCGTTATGTCCCCCCAATGGGCGGCAACCTGCGGGTTTTATCTGTCAACTGTGACCATCGGTGATCTGAGACGGCCGACACGCCTCACCGCCAGCGGCGATGGGGTGAGTTGACAAGTCATCCGATCGGGTGATGGCCGTCACAACTACGTGAAGGGTCCTCGTGTCAACCGGCAAAGAAAGGTGACCTGAATCACGTATCTGGTGCTCTTCTACGACCAACGAAGGGTGCTCCAGCCGGGCGTTGCGCTGCGGAACGATGACTTGGTCCATCTCGGACCAGACGACGACGAAGCGTGTGCGGCACGGCCGGCAGGGCTCGGCGAGTTCGGTGAGCAGTTCGGAGCCGGGCCGCAACTGCCGGGTCAGAGGCGTCGGCAGTAAGTAGGCGGCAAGGGTGCCGTTGTGCGGCGTACCCAGAGTGACGAGTGAACGAACGCGTGAGTCGCCATGCAGCCGTTGCACGTAATACCTGGCGATGAGCCCGCCCAGCGAATGGCCGACCACATGCACCTGATCGGAGCCGGTCTGCTCGCAGATGCGCTCGATGTGCGCTCCGAGCAGGGCGGCGGAACGGCGGACGTCTCCGGTCAACGCCGTCAGCACGCTGTAGTTGATCGCGTGAACTACCCCGAAGCCCCGCCTTCGCAGCGCCCCCGACAGCACCGCGAAGGCGGAACGGTTGTCCCCGATGCCATGCACCAACACGATCGGGGTGCCCGCCGCGTCCATGGCCGAAACCACCAGCCCGCGCTGGCGGGGCGGCAGCCCGTCGGTGCGGTAGTGCCGGTACTGGCCGTCCGGCCGCAGCTGTTCGGTGATCGCGCCCCACGGGTAGAGCACCGCGTGGGCCGTCAGCCAGGCCGCTTCCATCGCGACCCCGCGCATGCCGCCGGGTGTGGCCATCGCCCGCAGCGCGACCTTCACTTCCTCCGCGACGTCCCGGGCGGTGTGGACGCCCCAGCCGGCGCGGTCGAGAGCCGCGTCAGTCAGACGCGTGATCCACGACCGGCCGCTCTCGCTCATGTGAGCGACGGTAAGTGATGAAGTCACGCGCTAGGAGTACCCGCCGACTGTTTTCCACATGCGAACGAATTTCGTCTTAGTAGGGGACACGTGACCACACACAGGTCTTGCTAGGTTCGCCCGCGATGACTCGCACCGAGCTCGAGAACCAGACCCCCGCGGCCGCCAGGCTGCGCACGTCGTGGGCCCTCGCCGCGGCAGGCTCCCTCCTCCTCGCCCTCGGGCCGCTGCTCGGCGTGGTCGACGGGGCCGAACCCGCCTTCACGTCGTGGCCGCTGCTCGCACTGCTGGCGCTGTTGCCGCCGGCCGTGGCGGGCGTGCTGCTGATGCGCGGCCGTCCGTTCGTGGCGGCGGGGCTGCTCTCGGCGGCCGGCGTCTTCGCGGTCGGCCGGCTGCTGAGCGACTTCCAGATCGTGCTCGACGCGATGGACGTGGCGCGGCCCGAGCTGTTCCGGCCGGACACGCTGGTCGCCGTGACGCCCTCGACCGGCGTGTGGCTGCTGATCGCCGGGCACGTGCTGGTGATCGCCGGCGGCGCGCTCTCGGCGGGTCGCGCCGGCATGCCCGCCGACGAGTCGGAGCCCCCGACGCTGGTCGCCTTCCCCGTGCTCATCGCCGCGATCGCCGCGATCGGCCTGCTGGGCAAGCCGTTCACCTCGATCGACCCGTTCCAGCTGGACCGCGGGCCGTGGGAACTGCCGGTGCTCGGGCTGATCGGCGGACTGCTGGTCGCGGTGGCCGCGCCGCTCGCGACCGCGCTCGCGGCCAGTTCGCCCGACCCGGACACCCGCCAGGGCGGAACCATCGGTGTCTCGTTGTCCCTCCTCGCCGTCGTGGTGCCCCCTCTGGCCGTGGGCACCGTCGCGTCGGGCCTGAGCATCAGCGCGGGATCGGTCACCGCGTTCACCGCCGCTCTTCTCCTGCCCGCCGTGCCTCTCCTGGGCCGGACGGTGCGACTGCTGCGCGGCAAGCGCGACGAGACGCACGACCCCGAGCTGCCTTCCACCCGCCGCCTGCACGTGACCGCCGGTGTCTTCGCCGTCCTCGCCGCGGTCGCGATGCTGGTCGGCGCGCTCCTGCCGCAGCTCGTCCTCACCGCCGGCGGTGAGGCACCCGGCCTGGCGTCCGTGAACCTGCTGTGGGTGGCCGGACTCGCGTTCGGCGTCCTCGGACTCCTCTTGTTCGTGCCGGCCGCGGCCGCGGTGGTGCGCCCGGCACTGCTGGGCGGTTACCTCGCCATGCAGCTCGCCGCCGCGGGCATGACCGAGGTGGTGGTGGCGGCGAGCCAGGTGGGCGTCGCGCAACCGGGCGCCGGTTTCTGGCTGATGGTCGTCGAGGCCCCGCTCGGCCTGCTGGCACTCGCCTGCACGGGCCTCGCGGGTGCGATCGATCGGGAGAACGCGGGTGAGGTCGAGAAGGAGCAGGTGCCGGTGGCCGAACTCGGCGCGGTGCTGCTCGCGGGACTGTTCGCGGTCGGCGCCTTCGTGATGCCGACCATGCGCGGCGACAAGTACGTCTCGCCCACCCTGGTCCCGGACAGCGACCCCGCGGTCTCCTGGGCGCTGCTGATCTCCCTCACGCTGCTGATCATGACCCTCGTGCTGGTGTTCAGGTCGAGGCCCGCTCGCGGTGCCGCCACGCTCGCCGGTGCGGCGCTGCTGCTCGGCGTCCGCGCACTGGAGCTGCCGCTGACCGGCGACCGCGTCGAGGGCGCGGTGGCCGCACCCGGCACCTGGCTCGCGCTGGCGTCCGTTGCGGCACTGCTGGTCGCGGCCGGCTTGATGGGAGCTCGTTCGGCCCGCTGAAATGTGTCCTTGAACTCGCGTTTTCCTGCGGCGCGCGCGTGTGCGTGATCGACCTCACCGCAGTTGAGACCGACCTCACCGGTGGTGACGTGCGAGCGGTAGCCGCAGGTCGATAGTGTCTGGGCCCAGCCGCGTCAAGTGGGTTCGCTTGGCCCCTTGAGGACCACCCAGGCGCGGTGTTCCGACACCGACGTCGCAGGAGACCCGAGTGGACCTGTACGAGTACCAGGCGAAGGACCTCTTCGCCGCCCACGGCGTCCCGGTACTGCCGGGCGATGTGGCTACCAACCCCGAAGACGCCAAGGCCATCGCCGCGAAGTTCGGCCAGGCCGTTGTCGTCAAGGCCCAGGTCAAGACCGGCGGCCGCGGCAAGGCCGGTGGTGTGAAGCTCGCTTCCACCCCCGAGGAGACCGAGGAGAAGGCCAAGGCCATCCTCGGCCTCGACATCAAGGGGCACATCGTTCACCGCGTTCTGGTGACGCCCGCCTCCGACATCGCGGAGGAGTACTACTTCTCCTTCCTGCTCGACCGCGCCAACCGCACCTTCCTCGCCATGGCGAGCGTCGAGGGCGGCATGGACATCGAGGAGGTCGCCGCGACCAAGCCCGAGGCCCTCGCGAAGATCGCCATCGACGCCATCAAGGGCGTCGACGTGGCCAAGGCCACGGAGATCGCCGACGCGGCGAACTTCCCGGCCGAGGTCAAGGACCAGGTCGTCGACACGATCGTCAAGCTGTGGGAGACCTTCGTCTCGGAGGACGCCACGCTCGTCGAGGTCAACCCGCTGGTCCGCGACCCGCAGGGCAAGATCGTCGCGCTCGACGGCAAGGTCACGCTCGACGAGAACGCCGACTTCCGCCACCCGGCCCACGCCGAGCTGGTCGACAAGGCGGCTGAGAACCCCCTCGAGGCGAAGGCCAAGGAGAAGGGCCTCAACTACGTCAAGCTCGACGGCGAGGTGGGCATCATCGGCAACGGTGCCGGTCTCGTGATGTCGACGCTGGACGTCGTCGCGTACGCCGGTGAGCAGTACGGCGTGAAGCCCGCGAACTTCCTCGACATCGGTGGCGGCGCGTCCGCCGAGGTCATGGCCAACGGCCTGGACGTCATCCTCGGCGACGAGGCCGTCCGCTCGGTCTTCGTGAACGTCTTCGGTGGCATCACCGCTTGCGACGCCGTCGCCAACGGCATCGTGAAGGCGCTGGAGATCCTCGGCGACTCGGCCACCAAGCCGCTCGTCGTCCGCCTCGACGGCAACAACGTGGAGGAGGGCCGCGCGATTCTCGCCGAGGCCAACCACCCGCTGGTGACCGTTGTCGACACGATGGACAACGCGGCCGCCAAGGCCGCCGAGCTCGCGGCTGCGGGGGTCTGAGTCAGATGGCTATCTTCCTCAACGAGAACAGCAAGGTCATCGTCCAGGGCATGACCGGTGCCGAAGGCACCAAGCACACCAAGCGCATGCTCGCGTCCGGCACGAACATCGTCGGTGGCGTGAACCCGCGCAAGGCGGGCGAGAAGGTCGACTTCGACGGCACCGTCCTCCCGGTCTTCGGCACCGTCAAGGAGGCCATGGAGGCCACCGGTGCGAACGTGACCGTGATCTTCGTCCCGCCGGCCTTCTCGAAGGCCGCCGTGGTCGAGGCGATCGACGCCGAGATCGAGCTGGCCGTCGTCATCACCGAGGGCATCCCGGTGCACGACACCGCCTACTTCTGGGCGCACGCCGTCGCGACGGGCCACAAGACCCGCATCATCGGCCCGAACTGCCCCGGCATCATCAGCCCCGGCAAGTCGAACGCCGGCATCATCCCCGCGAACATCGCGGGCAGCGGCAAGATCGGTCTGGTGTCGAAGTCCGGCACGCTGACCTACCAGATGATGCACGAGCTGCGGGACTTCGGTTTCTCCACCGCGATCGGCATCGGCGGCGACCCGATCATCGGCACCACGCACATCGACGCCCTGGAGGCCTTCGAGGCCGACGAGGAGACCGTCGCGATCGTGATGATCGGTGAGATCGGTGGCGACGCCGAGGAGCGTGCGGCCGCGTACATCAAGGAGAACGTGACCAAGCCGGTCGTCGGCTACGTCGCGGGCTTCACCGCCCCCGAGGGCAAGACCATGGGCCACGCCGGCGCCATCGTCTCGGGCTCGGCGGGCACCGCGCAGGCGAAGAAGGAGGCCCTCGAGGCCGCCGGCGTCAAGGTCGGCAAGACGCCGTCCGAGACGGCTGACCTGATGCGCGAGATCATGCAGGGTCTCTGACCCTCGGCTCGGTGGCCGAAACCGGCGAAGCCCGTTTCGGTCACCGAACGAACTCTTGCTTCTAGGAGTGTCACAGCACGCGGGGACCTTTCGTACCGACATTGAGTACGAAAGGTCCCCGCGTGCGTTCGTGGGCAGAGTAGTTTTGGAGGCTGGACGTAGCTCGGATGGCGGAACCGGCATGCGCCGGTCACCGTCTGAGCAACGCATCAGTTAGCGTCTCGCGACGCACCCTGGTTTGAGGAGGAGACCTCGACATGTCCGTGCCTTACGGCGCACCCCAACAGCAGCCGCCGGGTCCGGCACAGCACCAGGCTCCGCCGCCGGCCCACGGGGCCCCCGGCGCCAACAACATCAACCTGGCCCTGATCCTCCCGCTGGCCGCGGCGGGTCTCGGCCTCGTGGCGTACCTCGTCGCGTTCGCGGACGACGTCAGCGGCAACGTGACGTACCTGCTCGCCGCGGGCCTGCTCGCCGGCCTCTCGGTGCTCCCCAGCACCCCGAAGGGCTTCGTGCCGGTCGCCGCGGTCCTGGCGGCCGTGCAGACGCTGCTGCAGTTGCAGGGCATCATCAAGTCGCCGTCCGTGCAGGGCCTCGACATCGTGCTGCTCATCGTCGCGCTGCTCGAGACGGCCGCGGTCGTGCTCGCGTTCCTGCTCGCCGAGGGCATCGTCAAGTTCGAGCCGAAGCCGGCGAACCCGTACGCGGGCCAGCCCCAGGGGCAGCCGGGTGGCTGGAACCCGCAGTCCGGCGCGTTCCCGCAGCAGGGTCAGCACCCGCAGCACGGTGCACCCCAGCAGCAGCAGGCCCCGCAGCAACAGCCGCAGTTCGGTCAGCAGCAGCAGCAGTTCGGCCAGCAGCCGCAGCAGCCCGCGCAGCCGGGGCAGCCGCCGCAGCAGACGAGCTTCATGCCGCAGCCGGGCCAGTTCGGCTCGCCGGGCACGCCGCCCGGCGGCTTCGGCGGACCGCAGCAGTAAGGTCCGCACACCGTTCGACCTCAGGGGTGGTGCCGGTTCTCCGGTGCCACCCCTGTCGTATGACCCGGCGTGCCTGCCCTGAATGGCCCAGCCGGCCTGACACAGTGGAGAAGTGCCCGTGCTGCAACGCGATGTGACCCGCGAGGTCAACACCGTGCGCCCACCGGAATTCTCGCGGTCCGAACGCATGCGCGTGCTCGTCGCGGCCGCGGTCGGATCGGTGGTCGTCGGATACGCCGCGGTCGCCGCTGTCCTCGCGCTGGTCTCCGCGACGGCCACGTACGCCGACTTCTCCACGTCAGGAGTGCTCAGCGCCGCCGCGCCCGCCTGGCTGGCGGCGCACCACGTGCCGTTGCGCTTCGACTCGGGCCAGCTCGGCGTGCTGCCGTTGCTGCCCACCGCGTTGCTGATGCTGCTGGTCGGCCGCACCGCGGCGGGCACCGCGGACCGCCTCGGCCTCTACGAACCGCTGCAGGCCCGCGGTGTCGTGCTCAGCATCGCCGGATCACACGCGCTCGTCGGCGGCACGATCGCGCTGGTGATGGGCGACGGGGTCGTGCGTGCCACACCGGCCGTGGCGTTCTTCGGCTGCGCGGCGGTGTCCGGTCTTGCGGCCACCCTCGGTGTCGCCCGCCGCTGTGGCCTGTACGAGGTGGTGTTCGACAAGCTCGACCCGGTGGCGCTGCACGGGCTGCGCGCCGGTTTCATGGCGTTGTTCGCGCTGGTCAGCGTCGGTTCGCTAGCGGTTGCGGCCGGTCTCGCGGCTTCGTGGCCGCGCACCAGCGAGCTCTTCGCGGGGGCCGGTCCGTCGTTCGGCGTCGGCCTCGGCGTGTTCCTGCTGTGCCTCGCCTACCTGCCGAACGCGATCATCGCGGGCTTCTCGTACGTCGCGGGTGCCGGGTTCTCGATGGGCGGGGTCGAGGTCTCGCCGCTGCGGTTCGTCGGTGGTCAGGTGCCGCCGGTGCCGCTGCTGGCGGCCATGCCGGAGAACGAGTTCGTGTGGAGCCCCGGCGTGCTGGCGGGCGGCGCGGTGCTCGGCGTGCTGGTCGGCTGGACCTGCCGCAAGGTGTCCGAACGGCCGAGCTCACGGCTGCGCGCGGTGCTGGTGGCCGCGATCACGGCGGGGGTGGGCAGTCTTGTGCTCGCCGCGACGGCCGGCGGACGGCTGGCCGGCGGCGCGTTCGACCCCGTGACGGTGCCGGCGGGCCTGCTCGCGCTGCTCGTGGCGCTGTGGGTGCTGGTGCCGGGTGCGCTGGTGGCGTGGCTCGCCGGCAGCCGCAAGAAGGCCGTGGCGGTGGACGCCGCCGCCGAGTTCGTCGAGCCGGACTACGACGAGGAGACCGCCGACCCGGACGTCGTGTTCGAGGACACGGAGCTCACCGACCAGTTCGAGCAGCTCGAGGTCGTGGACGGCGACGAGTTCGAGGTCGACGAGGACCTCGAGGACGACGACCACTACGACGAGGACGAGTACGCGGAAGAAGAGCCCGAGGACGTCGAAGACGTTGAGGGCGAAGAGGAAGACGACGCCGAACCGGAAGCGGAAGAGGACCTCGGCGAAGAAGAGGACCTTGATGCGGAGTTCGACGAAATGCTCGGCATGGAGGCCGAGGAGGACCTGGACGGCAAGCCGGGACGGTGACGTCATAGGCTGCTCCTGAGCTGCTGCAACGACCAGGAGTAGACGCTGAGCACCGAACTTCGGCTTCCCACACCGGCGCGCGTCGTCGTACTCGTCTCCGGTTCCGGAACCCTCATGCAGGCGTTGCTGGACGCCGACCTCCCGATCGAGGTGGTCGCCGTCGGCGCCGACCGCGAGAACATCGAGGGCCTCAAGCGCGCCGAGCGCGCGGGGGTGCCCTGCTTCGCAGTGAAGCTGCGCGACCACGCCGACCGCACGGCCTGGGACGCGGCGCTGACCGAGGCGGTCGCGTCGTACGAGCCCGACCTGGTCGTGTCCGCCGGCTTCATGAAGATCATCGGCGAGCAGTTCCTCGCCCGCTTCGGCGGCCGGATGATCAACACCCACCCCGCGCTGCTGCCGGCCTTCCCCGGCGCGCACGGCGTGCGGGACGCACTGGCCTACGGCGTGCACGTCACCGGTTCGACGGTGCACCTGGTCGACGCGGGCGTCGACACGGGCCCGATCCTCGCGCAGGAGGCCGTGGTCGTCGAACCCGGCGACACCGAGGACACCCTGCACGAACGCATCAAGGTCGTCGAACGCCGGCTGCTCGTCGAGACAGTCGGCCGACTCGCCCGTGAGGGCTGCACCGTGAACGGACGAAAGGTGAGCATTCCGTGACGACTCCTGGGAGCACTCCCGCCGAGAGGCGACCGGTCCGCCGGGCCCTGATCGGGGTCTCCGACAAGGCCGGCCTGCTGGAGCTGGCCACCGGCCTGCACGCGGCCGGAGTCGAGATCGTGTCCACCGGCGGCACCGCGAAGGTGCTGGCGGACGCGGGCGTCCCCGTGACGCCGGTCGAGCAGGTCACCGGGTTCCCCGAGTGCCTCGACGGCCGCGTGAAGACGCTGCACCCGCGCGTGCACGCCGGTCTGCTGGCCGACCTGCGCAAGGACTCGCACGTCCAGCAGCTGCGCGAGATGGACATCGCGCCGTTCGACCTGCTGGTCGTGAACCTGTACCCGTTCACGCAGACCGTCGCCTCGGGTGCCTCCCCCGACGACTGCGTCGAGCAGATCGACATCGGCGGCCCCGCGATGGTCCGCGCCTCGGCGAAGAACCACGCGAACGTGGCGGTCGTCGTCGACCCGGCCCGTTACGACTGGGTGCTGGAGAACGTCCGCGAGGGCGGCTTCACCCTGGCCGACCGCCAGCGCCTGGCCGCCGACGCGTTCCGCCACACCGCGTCCTACGACGTGGCCGTGGCTTCGTGGATGGGCAACGCCCTGGCGCCGGACGACGAGGGCAGCGGCTTCCCCGGCTGGGTCGGCGCGACCTGGAACCGGTCGAACGTGCTGCGCTACGGCGAGAACCCGCACCAGAGCGCCGCGATCTACACGCAGGGCGACGGCCGCACCGGCCTGGCGTCGGCGAAGCAGTTGCACGGCAAGGAGATGTCGTACAACAACTACCTCGACGGCGACGCCGCCTGGCGTGCCGCGTGGGACCACGAGCTGCCGTGCGTCGCGATCATCAAGCACGCCAACCCGTGCGGCATCGCGGTGTCCGAGCTGAGCATCGCGGACGCGCACCGCAAGGCGCACGAGTGCGACCCGCTCAGCGCGTTCGGCGGTGTCATCGCGTCGAACCGCGAGGTCACCGTGGAGATGGCCGAGTTCGTCTCGGAGATCTTCACCGAGGTCGTCATCGCCCCGTCCTATGAGGACGGTGCGGTCGAGGTGCTGCAGCGCAAGAAGAACGTGCGCATCCTCGTGGCCGAGCCCCCCGCCCGCGGTGGCGCCGAGATGCGCCCGGTGTCCGGCGGCCTGCTGCTGCAGCAGCGCGACGCCGTCGACGCCTCCGGCGACTCGCCCGAGAACTGGACGCTCGCGTGCGGCAAGCCCGCGGACGAGAAGACGCTGGCGGACCTCGAGTTCGCGTGGCGTGCGATCCGCGCGGTGAAGTCGAACGCGATCCTGCTGGCGAACGACGGTGCCACCGTCGGTGTCGGCATGGGCCAGGTCAACCGGGTCGACTCGTCGCACCTCGCGGTGAAGCGCGCCGGTGAGCGGGCCCAGGGCGCGGTCGGTGCCTCCGACGCGTTCTTCCCGTTCCCGGACGGCCTCGAGGTGCTGCTGGAGGCCGGCGTCCGCGCGGTCGTGCAGCCCGGCGGTTCGGTGCGCGACCCCGAGGTCATCGCGAAGGCCGAGCAGGCGGGCGTCACGCTCTACCTGACGGGCACGCGCCACTTCGCTCACTGACCGTAACCGCACGCGGGGACCTTTCGTACTCTCATGCAGTACGAAAGGTCCCCGCGTGCGGTGAAACTGGAGCGGTCAGAACTTCGCGACCATCTCCTCGGCGATGCCCCTCGCGGCGGCTTCGAGCTCCGCGACGTCGGGCCTGGTGTTGCTGAAGAGCCCCGCGTCCCAGCCCAGGTGGTCTACCTCGACGATCGCGTCGTCCTTGCGGACGATGATCGAGATCTCGGTGAACGCGGAGTCGGTCTCCACCAGCACGACCGCGGCCTTGTCGCCGAGCCCTTCGAGGGGCTTCATCTGAGGTGTGCCCTCCTTGTTCAGCATGTGCTGCGCCACGATCCGGTCGAAGTCGGCTTCCGCCTGCTCCTGCTCGCCGGAGACGTGGACGTCGGTGCTGCGGTGGCCCTTGCCGTCGACGCCCTTGGTCTGGTTCCACGAGCAGCTCGTGCGCGTGCCGTCCGGCAGTTCCGTCTCGCGTGAGCCCAGGCCGTTCGGGTTCGTCGTGCGCGCCTTGGCGAGCGCGGCCTCGGAGACGTTGCCGCACACCGGGGGCAGCTTGTCGGCACGCCTGCTGGTGCCGCTGTCCTTGTTGATGTTGAGGTACAGCACGAGCCCGGTGATGAGGCCGGCGAGCACCAGCACGCCGGCGAGGATGCCGAGGACCAGTGGCGCCTTGCTCTTCTTGGGTGGCTGCGGCGGACCCCAGCCCGGTGGTGGTTGCTGCCAGCCCTGTTGTGGAGGTGGCTGCTGCCAGCCCTGGTGCCGTGGCGGTTGCTGCTGCCAGCCGTGCGGAGGTGGTTGAGTCACGATTTCCCCAGTTCGCGGTACGTCGTCGGCCACCGTAGAGGACCTTCTGGACCCGTGTGGCCGTGTCCACCAAAAGGGTGACGCCGTGGGATTGACACAAGGGTGCGTCCACGCGCTACGATCATCTCGTTCGTTCGAACAAGCGTTCGAATAAGCAAGTCGCCGAACTTCCCTCGGCGGCCGTGCACAGGGGTGCGCACGGTCCGTGATGGGAGGTGGGTGGAGTGTCCAGGTCGGCAACGGCGTCGTTGGCCGCGCTCGGGGTGAACCCGGCCAGCGAGTTGACCAGCACCACCACCGACCACAGCACGGGGCGGGTCCTGCCGGTTCGCGGGGAACTGGCGGGCCTGCTCCCGTGGGGCGGCTTGCGGCGGGGCAGCACGGTGTCGGTGGGCGGATCGACATCGTTGCTGCTCGCCCTTCTCGCGGGTGCGACCGCCGACGGCTGCTGGGCCGCCGTGGTCGGCCTGCCCCAGATCGGGGTGCTGGCCGCGGCCGAACTGGGCGTGGCGGTGCAGCGCCTGGCGTTGATCCCACGTCCGGGCTCCGACCCGGGCCCGGTCATCGCGGCCCTGCTCGACGGCATGGACCTGGTGGCCGTCGCCTGTCCACTACCTCCCTCGCTGGCCCGCCGCCTCACGGCCCGCGCCCGCCAGCGCCGCGCCGTGCTCATCGCCTTCGGCGCCTGGCCCTCGGCCGACGTGGCGCTGACCGCGGAGTCCGTGAGCTGGAACGCCCTGGACGACGGCGCGGAAACGTTGCGGCGCCAGCAGATCACCGTGCGCAGCGGCGGCAGGGGCTCGGCCGGGAAGGCCAAGCACGCGCTGCTGACGTTCGGTGCGGAAGAGATCGAGCTCCCGCTGGTGGCCGGTGGACCGGCCCGTTCCGACGAGCCGGCTGATGCCGGTCCGGACCGGGCCGACGAACTGGCCGCCAAGCGGGCGGACAGTGCCGCCGTCAGGCGGACGGAGGCGGTCGAGCGCCTGGTCAGGCTGGCGCGGAAGGGCCCGCCGGCATGAAGGACACGCGTCTGCTCGCGGTCTGGTGCCCCGACTGGCCCGTCATCGCCGCCTGCGCCGCCACCGGCACCGCACCGCACGTGCCGGTGGCGGTGGTCGACGGCAACGAGATCGTGTCCACCTCGGCCGTGGCGCGCAAAGAGGGGATCCGGCGGGCCATGCGCAGGCGCGCGGCCGAGGCGATGTGCCCGGAGCTGATCACCTTCGAGCACGACCCGCAGCGCGACGCCCGGTTCTTCGAGCCGGTGGCGGAGGCCGTCGAGGAACTCGCGCCCGGCATCGAGGTCGTGCAGCCGGGGCTGGTCGCGGTGCCGGCACAGGGCCCGGTCGGCTACTTCGGGACCGCGGAACAGGCGGCCGAGCGGATCGTCGACCACGTCGCGAGCCGTACCGGGACGGAAGCCCAGGTCGGTGTGGCCGACAGCCTCTTCGCGGCCACGAAAGCGGCGCACCGCAACGTGATCGTGCCGCCGGAGCGGACCGCGGAGTTCCTCCGGCCGTTGGGCGTGCACGAGCTCGACGCCCCGGAGCTGGTCGACCTGCTCAGGAGGCTCGGGCTGAAGACGCTCGGCGCGTTCGCGGAGGTGCCGGAGAACGCGGTGGCGTCCCGGTTCGGCGGGCCGGCGACGAGGCAGCACCGGCTGGCGCGCGGGTTGCCGGAACGCCCGCTCGACAAGCGCAGGCCCGCACCGGAGCTGGCGGTCACCGAGACCTTCGACGAACCGGTCGAGCGGATCGACGCGGCCGCGTTCGCCGCGAAGGTCCTCTCGGAACGGCTGCACGAGAACCTCGCGGTCCGCGGTCTCGCGTGCACGCGGCTCGGCATCCACGCCCGCACCGAGAACGACGAGGAGCTGGGCCGGGTGTGGCGGGCCGCGGAACCGTTGACACCGAGGGGGATCGCGGACCGGGTGCGCTGGCAGCTCGACGGCTGGCTCACCCGTGAACGCCTCACCTCCGGCATCCGCACGCTCACCCTCGAACCGGTCGAGGTCGTCAACGGCACCGCGCTCCAGCTCGGGTTGTGGGGCCACGACGACGAACGCGCGGTGCGGGCGCTGCTGCACGTCCAGGGGCTGCTCGGCCCGGACGGCGTGCTCACCGGCGTGATCGACGGCGGCAGGGGACCGGGGGAGCAGGTCAAGCTCGTGCCGTGGGGTGACGAGCGGATCCCGTCGGCGAACCCGGACCACCCGTGGCCCGGCCGGCTGACCAGGGCGCCCGCGACGCTCGCCGACGACCCCGCGGAGCTCAGGGACTCCGAAGGTGCCGAGGTCGGTGTGACCGGCAGGCTCGAGCTCACCGCGAGGCCGAAGGCCCTGACCGTCAGGGGGAGAACGCGCGAGATCACCGCGTGGGCCGGGCCGTGGCCGGTCGACGAGCGGTGGTGGGCGCCGGACCCGCACCGGGCCGCGCGCATCCAGGTGCAGACGGACGACCAGGCGTTCCTGCTGATCCGCAGGGACCAGAGGTGGTTTCTGGAAGGGGTGTACGACTGATGCACGACGAGTACTGGGACCTGCTGGAGATCCTGATCCCGTTGCCGCGCAAGGAAGCCGATGGGCTGGAATAACCCACCGGTCCGCTGGCGGGAGCTGGAGCGGGCGCTGTCCGGCAAGCCCTACGAGCAGAAGCCCGACGGCGGTGACGGTCCGGGATGGGGAAGACACCGCGACCGGTACACCGCCCCACCGGGTTTCGCGCTGCACGCGGACGAGATGGCGGTCACCCGCAAGCGCGTCCCGTACGCGGAGCTGCACTGCCACTCCAACTTCAGCTGGCTCGACGGCGCGAGCCACCCCGAGGAACTGGTCGAGGAGGCGCAGCGGCTCAAGCTCGACGCCATCGCGATCACCGACCACGACGGCATGTACGGCGTCGTGCGGTTCGCCGAGGCGGCCAAGGAACTCGGCATGCACACGGTGTTCGGTGCCGAGCTGAGCATCGGGCTGAGCAGGCCCGCCAACGGCGAACCGGATCCCGAGGGCGACCACCTGCTTCTGCTGGCACGCCAGCAGCCCGGCTATCACGCGCTGTGCCGCACGCTCACCACCGGGCACCTCGACGGTAACGCCGAGAAGGGTAAACCGGTCTACGACGTCGACCAGATCGTCGCCGACACCAAGGGCGACGTCGTGGTGCTCACGGGCTGCCGCAAGGGAACCGTGCGCCGGGCGCTGGTGCGAGAGGGCCCGGAGGCGGCGTTCGAGGAGATCGTCAGGCTCACCGACCTGTTCGGCAAGGGACGCGTCTACGTCGAGCTCACCGACCACGGCCTGCCCGAGGACAGCCGGCGCAACGACATCCTCAACGCGATGGCGCAGCAGTTGCAACTCCCTGTCGTGGCAACGAATGCGGTGCACTACGCGACCCCGAGCCGTGGCAGGCTCGCCGCCGCGATGGCGGCCGTGCGCGCACGAAGCAGCCTCGACGACATGGCGGGCTGGCTGCCGCCGTCGCCCGCCGCGTTCCTGCGCAGCGGCGAGGAGATGTTCCACCGGTTCCGCCGCTTCCCCGGTGCCGTGCACAACGCCGCGTTGCTCGGCATGCAGCTGGCGTTCGACCTGCGGCTGGTCGCGCCGAAGCTGCCGCCGTTCGACGTGCCGCGCGGCCACACCGAGATCACCTGGCTGCGCCGGCTCACCTACGAGGGCGCGCGGCGGCGGTACCCCGACGGCGACGAGAAGGCGTTCCGGCAGATCGAGCACGAGCTGAAGGTCATCGAGCAGCTCGGCTTCCCCGGCTACTTCCTCGTCGTGCACGACATCGTGGACTTCTGCAAGCGCAACGACATCCTCTGCCAGGGCAGGGGCAGCGCGGCGAACTCCGCGGTGTGCTTCGCGCTCGGCATCACGAACGTCGACGCGGTCCGCTTCGACCTGCTCTTCGAACGGTTCCTCGCCCCCGCCCGCGACGGCCCGCCCGACATCGACGTCGACATCGAGTCCGACCGGCGCGAGGAGGTCATCCAGCACGTCTACTCCAAGTACGGCCGCAGGCACGCGGCGCAGGTCGCGAACGTCATCACCTACCGCGCCCGTTCCGCGGTGCGCGACATGGCCCGCGCGCTCGGCCACTCGCCGGGCCAGCAGGACGCGTGGAGCAAGCAGATAGACAGGTGGGGGCCGCTCGGCACCACCACCGACGACTGCGACATCCCGCGCGACGTGCTGGAACTGTCCGCACAGCTGGAGAACTTCCCGCGCCACCTCGGCATCCACTCCGGCGGCATGGTGATCTGCGACCGCGCCGTCAGCGAGGTGTGCCCGGTGGAGAAGGCGCGCATGGACAAGCGCACGGTCCTGCAGTGGGACAAGGACGACTGCGCGTCCATCGGCCTGGTGAAGTTCGACCTGCTCGGCCTCGGCATGCTCTCCGCGCTGCACTACGCCATCGACCTCGTCCGCGACCACGAGGGCGTCGACGTCGACATGGGTCAGCTCAACCTCAACGACCAGCGCGTCTACGAGATGTTGCAGAAGGCCGACTCGGTCGGTGTCTTCCAGGTGGAGAGCCGCGCGCAGATGGCGACGTTGCCGCGCCTGAAGCCGCGCGAGTTCTACGACCTGGTCGTCGAGGTCGCGCTGATCAGGCCGGGCCCGATCCAGGGCGGCTCGGTGCACCCGTACATCCGGCGCCGCAACAAGCAGGAGGAGTGGGACTACGACCACCCGTTGCTGGAGAACGCGCTGAAGAAGACCTACGGCGTGCCGTTGTTCCAGGAACAGCTCATGCAGATCGCGGTCGACGTGGCCGGCTTCACCGCCGCCGAGGCCGACGAACTGCGCCGCGCGATGGGCGCCAAGCGTTCGACCGCCCGAATGGAACGCCTGCGCGACCGCTTCTACGAGGGCTGCGCCGCCCAGGACATCACCGAGGAGCTGGCCGGCCGCATCTACGCGAAGCTGCTGGCGTTCGCCAACTTCGGCTTCCCCGAGTCGCACGCCCTGTCGTTCGCGCACCTGGTGTTCGTGAGCGCGTGGTTCAAGCTCTACTACCCGGCGGCGTTCTGCGCGGCCCTGCTCAGGGCCCAGCCGATGGGTTTCTACTCACCGCAGTCGCTGGTGATCGACGCCCGCCGCCACGGCGTGACGGTGCACGGCCCGTGCGTGAACCGCTCGCTTCCCTGGGCGGGCCTGGAACCGTTCGAGGGCAAGAACGCCGTCCGCATCGGCCTGTCCGCCGTACGCGGCATCGGCGACGCGGACGCCGGACGAATCGTTGCCGCACAACCGTTCCGGGACATGGAGGACTTCGGCACCCGAGTGCAGCTCACCGCGGCCCAGGTGGAAGCCCTCGCCACGGCGGGCGCCTTCTCCTGCTTCGGCCTGGAACGCCGCGAGGCGCTCTGGGCGGCGGGCGCGGTGGCCGCGATCCGGTCAGACCGCCTGCCCGGCACCGTGGTCGGCGTCGACGCACCCGCGTTGCCGGGCATGGACGACGTCGAACTGGCGGTGGCGGACGTCTGGGCCACGGGCCTGTCCCCGGACAGCTTCCCCACCCAGTTCGTCAGGTCCACTTTGGACTCGATGGGCGCACTGCCGGTGGACGCGCTCAGCTCCGTCGAACCCGGCACGCGAGTGCTGATCGGCGGCGCGGTGACACATCGGCAACGGCCGGCGACGGCGGGCGGCGTCACGTTCCTCAACATCGAGGACGAGACGGGGATGGTGAACGTCGTGTGCTCGCCGGGGCTGTGGGCCCGGTACCGGCGGGTGGCGCGCAGCAGCGGGGCGATGCTGGTGCGGGGGACCGTCGAGTCGGCCGACGGCGTGATCAGCCTGCTGGCGGACCGGTTGCAGCACCTGGACCTGCGCATCCCGTCGAAGTCACGGGACTTCCGCTGAGTTCCCCTGGAGATCAGTGGCCTGGATCGGTGATGGTCTCGTACCAGAGCGAGCCGGGGAAGACGGCTCGGAGCTGGTCGTCGATCCGCTCCACCTGTTGCAGGACGATCCACTCGCACTCCCGGAGGCCGGCCCAGAACGCTTCCACTTCCTCGTGTGGTGCGTCAAAGGCAGGCTCTTCCAGCGTTCTCATGACCTGCACCGCCGCGCGCCACCGCCAGCAGACCTGGACCAGTTGGGCCACCGACGAATTGATGAAGTTCACCGAGGGGTGGTGCAGGTGAGGGCGGTACGGTCGCAGGTCGCGATGGATGTCCTCGACAGTCATCGGTCTCTTCCTGATCGCCAGAACTCTGCCGTCGCCTGCCACCGCGCCCATCCGCGGGGTGCCCTCCCGCGATCCCCATCCGCCCAGCAGGTAGAGCCGGTCCTCGGGCGTGATCAGGAGGCTTTCGAACGGGCCCGCGACGTTGGGCACGAGCACCGGTTCGGTCTCGGCTTGGAAGTCGGGTGTCTCGACCCCGTCGTTCGGCAGCCCCCACCGCGACAGGGCGTCGAGATCGCGTTCCGGCAGCCGCCACTCGCGCAGCACCTGCTCGGAAGGGCACGTCCGCGCGCTGACGTCGACGATCGAGTCCAGTGGTGCCGTCAGCACCTCGACGAGCCGCTCTGCCCCCGGAGACATGGGGGTGGAGCGTAGTTCCCCTGCCAGGATTCGAACCTGGTCCTCCCGCGTAACAGTCGGGCGTGCCGCCGCCAGCACTTCAGAGGACACGAACTGGGTGGAGCGGAGGATGCAGGACTCGAACCTGCGCAGCGCTCGCGCGCTGACCACTGTTTTCGAGACAGCTGCCTTACCGGGCTCGGCCAATCCTCCTCAGGACGCGGAGGGCGCGCGGATCGAACGCGCGCCAGACATCGCTGGACCTCGGATCAGCAATCCGGTGCCTTACCACTCGGCCAGCCCTCCTTCGTCCTGCGTGGCTCCCCAGGGAGTCGAACCCTGACCACCGGGTCTTCACCCCGGTGCTCTGCCAGTTGAGCTAAAGAGCCTTGCGCGTCCCGGAGGACGCCTTTCCGTCGGATGCCCGCGAGTCGAACGCGGTGTGTCCTCATCCCAAATGAGGTGGGTTGCCGTCTCCCTCGCACCCGTGAGCACCCCTGCCAGGAGTCGAACCTGAATCTCGGCGTTCGTAGCGCCGCACTCTCTCCATTGAGCTACAAGGGCAAGAATTAAAAATGCACGACAAACAAAGAGAGCCGCCCTTGTCGGTTTCCCGATGGGCGGCTCCCTGAGTGGCCTTGGTACCTCATGCCACTACAAGGAGCTCACCTGCGAAAACGGTCGCGAGGAGCTGGGACGTCGTGATGAGCGCACGCACGCGACGAGGCTGCTAAAGCTCTCGCCTCGCATCTCCTGGCTGCTCATGACGATCCCCTTCGGCTTGGTGTGTGGCACAAGTATTACGGCGGGCGCTGCCCGCCGTCAATCATTTTCTTAAACGCGGTCGTAACTCATGAACGAAACTCCGCTCTCGAACAGTCGCGCATCGGTGCGCTGGAACTTCGTGATGTCGGCTTTCCCGTCGAACAGCGGGATGCCGCGCCCGAACGCCACGGGGTGGATCTTGAGCAGCAACCGGTCGACCTCGGGCAGCAGTTCGGCGGCCAGCTTGCCGCCGCCGCACAGCCAGATGTCGAGGCCGTCCTCGGCCTTCATCGACCGGACGCGGCCGACGACGTCCTCGCGGATCACCTCGACGTCGTCCGGGGTGCCGGTCACCCGGGTGGACACGACGAACTGGCGCAGGTGTGCGTAGGGCGAGGCCAGACCACCGGGGACCTGGTAGGTGTTGCGGCCCATCAGGACGGTGTCGAAGTGCTGGTTCGGCGCGTCCGCCAGGCCGAACGGCTCGCGGAGCTGGGTCGGCAGCGTCTCCGGGTAGTGCGCGTTGATGCCGGCCATGTGGTCGCCTTCGAAGAGGAACCCGTCGAAGGTCCCGTCCTCGGCCGCGATGAACCCGTCGAGCGTGACGGCGACGTAGTAAACGAGCTTTCGCAAAGCAAGACCCCCTGGTGGATGTCGTTCAACCACGACAACTGTAGTACTATGTTTGTAGTGGTTGTCAAGGAGGCGGCGTGGTCCGGAACGAGGCAAGGCGCACGGCACTGCTGGACGCGGCGATCGACGTCCTGGCACAGGAGGGCGCGCGGGGGCTGACCTACCGCGCGATCGACGCGAAGGCCGGGGTGCCGGCGGGTACGGCGTCGAACTACTTCGCGAACCGCGACGAGCTGATGCCGGCGGTGATGACGCGGGTGCACGAGAGGCTCATGCCGTCCGGCGAGTCCGTCGCGGAGTCGCTCGCGTTGCCGCGCGACAGGTCGCTGACGGTGAAGTTCATGCACGACATCATCAAGCGGGCGGACGCGGACAAGGCCTGCTACCTCGCGATGATGGAGCTGCGGCTCGAGGCCACGAGGAGGCCGGAGATCCGGGAGGCGCTCACGAGGACGATCGCCGGCAACATCGAGGACAACGTCGCGTTCAACGAGGAGTCGAAGCTGCCGGGCGACCGGATGACCGTCGTCTCGCTGTACTTCGCGATGACGGGGCTGATCTACGAACGGCTGACGCTGCCGGACGTGGTGGCCACCATGGACCTCGACGAGCTCGTCGAGGTCATGGTGAACCGCGCTATCGGCTGAGCGGGCCGCCGGTGATCGTCAGTGCGACGGCGATCACCACGATGCCCAGCGTCGAGTAGAGGAACGCGTCCATGCCGCGGCCGCGGATCTTGATCAGACCCGCCTGCTCGTCGGTCACGAGGATCCGCAGCACGGCCGCGACCAGCAACGACACTCCGAGCAGCACCGCGCCCTGCCGCCAGTGGTACTGGAAGATCCGCACCAGCCCGAGCACACCGACTCCCAGCACCAGCGCGAACGGCAGGTGCTTCCCGGGGCCCGAGCGCCAGCGCTGTTCCGGCATGAGCGCCTCGGCGTCAGACCGCTGCATTGGCGCGCTCGGCTGCTTCGACGGTGTTGGTCAGCAGCATCGCGACGGTCATCGGGCCCGCGCCACCGGGGATCGGGGCGAGCCAGCCGGCGACCTCGCGGACCTCGGGGGCCACGTCGCCGACGAGGCCGGCCTCGGTGCGGGTGATGCCGACGTCGACCACGGCCGCGCCCGGCTTGACCATGTCCGCGGTGATCAGGCCCGGGCTGCCGGCGCCGGCGATCACGATGTCCGCCCGGCGCACCTCCGCCGCGAGGTCCTTGGTGCCGGTGTGGCACAGCGTCACGGTGGCGTTCTCGGAACGGCGGGTCAGCAGCAGGCCGATCGGGCGGCCCACGGTGACGCCGCGGCCGATCACGGTGACGTTCGCGCCTGCGATCGGCACCTCGTAGCGGCGCAGCAGTTCCACGATGCCGCGCGGCGTGGCGGGCAGCGCCGCCTCCTCGCCGAGCACCAGCTTGCCGAGGTTGACCGGGTGCAGGCCGTCGCCGTCCTTGGCCGGGTCGATGCGCTCCAGGATCGCGTTCGCGTTGAGGTGCTTGGGCAGCGGCAGCTGAACGATGTACGCGGTGACCTCGGGGTTCGCGTTCAGCTCGTCGATGACGGCTTCCAGCTCCTGCTGCGTGATCGACTCGGGCAGGTCGCGCCGGATCGACTTGATGCCGACCTTCTCGCACGCCCTGTGCTTGCCCTTGACGTACGAGTGCGAGCCGGGGTCGTCGCCGACCAGCACGGTGGCCAGGCCCACGGAGCCGGGCAGCGCGGCGACCCGCGCCTTCAGGTCCTCGAACAGCGCGTTCCGGGTTTCGTTGCCGTTGAGCAGCGTCGCAGTCACGTCCTCATCTTCCCATTGGGCAGGGCCGCGACGCCCACCGACACCAGCGTCAGCACCACGCCGATCACCGTCGGCAACGCGAGGTGCCCGCTCACCGCGTCGAGCAGCACGGCCCCGATGAGCTGACCGCACACGCCGCACAGCCCGACCATCAGCACGCCGATGAACCGCACCGACGTGATCGCGCCACCCACGCCGACGATGCCCAGCAACCCGCCGAGGTACAGCCACCAGGCAGAGGGGAACGCGCCGGGTACTCCGCTCCACGTCACGGCATTGACCAGCGACAACGCGACCGTGCCGACGGTGAAGTTCACCAGGATCGTCGCCATCGAGTTGGCCGCGGCCTCGCGCACCAGCCCGTTCACCGCCTGCTGCCAGCCCATCAGCAGGCCCGCGATCAGCGGCAGCACCGCGAGCCACAACGCGCCGGGCGACGTGAACTGGTGCGACACGGCGACGGTGACCGCGATAACACCGACGGCCGCTCCGACGACACGTGTTCTTGTAATCGGCTTCGACTCACCGGGACCGACCCCGAGGTTGTCCATGACCATGCTGCTCACGACCTGCCCGATCACGACCGCGACCGTGAACACCGCCACACCGATGGTCGCGACCGCCAGTCCCTGGGAGCCCACGAGCACCGCGCCGCTGATGCCGCCGATGCATTCCCACCAGCGGATGCGGCGCCGGCGCAGCGCCTCCCGCAGTCGCAGCAGGCCGTCCCTCCCGGACTGTCGCGTCAGGACGACCGCGAGCAGCACGAACCACCCTCCGGCGAAGGAGATCAACGCCGCCAGCAGGCCGTTGCCCAGCGACTGGGCGAGCGATCCGTTGACGCGCGCCTGGACCGCGATCGCCACTCCGCCCGCCGCCGCCAGCAGACCGCCGGTCACCTGCGCGGACCGCGTCACAAGGCCTCCAGATAGGTCAAAGGTGTTCTTGATCAGCTTTAACCTTGCACGTCCACCGCGTTATGGTCGGGCCTCCACCGTTCGGCGCAGTGGCGGGGGACGTGTGCGATCCGGCGAGTTGCGGGGGAAGATGTTGGCGTGTCCGAGCCGAAGCCGTTGAACCCTACCGAGCAGGACGCTCTGGTTAAGCAGATCGGCCTGACTCTGATGCGGGCCGCACCAGAGGACTGGCGCAGTGTGACCGCGCAGTACCGCGCCACGGGCCGGTACTTCGAACTGGAGGCCGAACTCAAGCTGCAGGACGGCTCCAAGCGCGGGTGGCAGGTGCCCCAGGAGGTGGCCTCGCTGTTCGCGCGG
Source organism: Lentzea californiensis (assembly GCF_024648825.1). Taxonomy (GTDB): domain Bacteria; phylum Actinomycetota; class Actinomycetes; order Mycobacteriales; family Pseudonocardiaceae; genus Lentzea; species Lentzea californiensis. The sequence goes on along the minus strand of NZ_JANBBE010000001.1, from coordinate 231,519 downwards.
CTGCGAGCCGGCATGCACCGCGAGGGCCGGGGCAGCTGGACCAACGCCAGGTACCAGCTCGACCACCCCTCCAGCTACAACCTCGACTTCGACCGCGCGGAGCCGAGCTGGCAGACCCCGCCGCCCCAGCAGGCGTACACCGACGAGATGCGGTTCTTCCCGCGTGTCGAGGAGAACATCCCGGACTGGTTGCGCCGCAGGATGAACCCGCCGACACCGGTGTTCCGCACGGCACGGGTGTTCGACGGCGCCGGACCGAACGGTCGTCCGTCGGTCAACCGCCCGCCGGTGCCGGAGCCCGAGGTCGCGCCGCTGCTCGCGTACCTGTCGAACGCGCCGGTCGCCGTGGCCGGTCGCGGCTTCGACAACGACGTGCTGCACCCGGACGCGCCGCCGGTCGTGCCGTCCGGGTTCCAGACGGACGGTGTGTGGATCTGGCCCGCCGGGGTCTCCTACTACCTGCGCAAGTACGGCGTCCCGCCCGAGCCGGAGCTGGTCGAACGGGCGCGCGCCGCCGGGTTCGGCCTGCCAGAGGTCAGCGAGGAGTCGAGGCTCGGCGCCGCCGCGAACCTGGGCGCTCCCGCCGCGCCTCCCGGCACCGTCGTGCCGACGCCGGTCGAACCCGAACCGGAGCCGGAGCCCGCACCCGAGGTGGACGCGACGCAGTTCGTCGCGGCCCCGAAGTTCGAGCCTGCGAAGTTCGAGCCTGCGAAGTTCGAGCCTGCGAAGTTCGACGCCCCGAAGTCGGAGGCCCCGAAGTTCGAGGGCGACGACGAGCCGGAGGAGTACGACTTCGAGCCGATGTACCCCGAGCCGGTCGCGGCCGAGGTGACGACCGAGCAGCCGCAGGTCGCACCGGAGCCCGTGGCCGACCTGGGCGAGACGCTCGCGGTGGCCGTCCCGCCGCTGGCCGGTGACGGCCCTCCCTACCGGGTCGTCTTCGACTCGGACGGCGTGCCGGACACGATCGACGAGAGGACCCTGCGCGACACGTACGGCGCGGGCATGGACCTCTTCGCCCCGCACCCGAGCGAGCTCGCGGAAGAGCCGGAGCCCGTGCGGCAGCCGGCACCGGAGATCGTCCGGCAGCCGGTGCGCGAGCCCGTCCGGGACGTCGATCCGGAGCCTGTCGACGAGTTCGTCGCCGAGGAACCGAACGAAACGGCCGCCCTGGACGAACACGAGGACGTGGACGTCGCCGAGGCCCCCGAGATCCCCACCGCAGGGCCGGACGAGCCCGTGCTCCTCACGCACCAGCGCGACGCGGAGCTCACGGACCACCTGGACGCCGAGACCGAGGAACGTCCGCGCGACGTCATGCAGGACACGATGGCGTGGAGCCCGGTCCTCGACGAGCCGCTGGAGAGCGCGTCCGAGGTCACCGAGGAGCACCCGGTCGTCGCCGTGGCCGACGACGAGCCGGACCTCGCCGAAGACGAGATCGAGTTGACGACGTCGTTCGAGGCGGCGGTCGACCCGGAGTTCGACGACCGCTTCGACGTGCGGCTCGACTCGCACTTCGAGCCTGAGCCGGTCGCAGTCGCGGAGCCCGAGGTCCTGCCCCTGGCACCCGTGCCCAAGCCGACGCGCTCGGAGGAGACCACCCAGTTCGACGCGGCGCTGTTCAAGGACCCCGAGCCGGAACCGGAGCCCGAGCCCGAACCGGAGCCGGAACCGGAACCGGTCAGGCCGCCGCGGCAGGTCACGCCGGAGGAGGACCGCGAACTGGCGGGCACCCGCCGCGCGCTGGACGACCTCAAGGTGCCGCACGGCGTGTTCCGGATCGGTGGCGAGCCCGCCGACCGCACGTGGTCGCTGCGCCTCGACGGTGACAGCTGGGAGGTCAGCTGGTTCGACCACGGCCCCAAGAACCCGGTGCGGTTCGAGAAGGTCGAGGACGCGTCGGCGTACCTGGTGGGCAGGCTGGTGCTGGGCAACTTCCGCACGATCCCCCCGCGGGCACCCCAGCCACCCCAGCCGCCGCAGCGGCCGATGACCAACGGCTTCCGCGAGGAGCCGCGCCGTCCCGTCCCGCCGCAGCGCCCGCCGCTGCCCCCGCAGCAACCGCAGCCGGCCCCGGCGCAGGTGCAGCAGGTCCCGTCCGCGCCGATGCCGGCACCGGCCGCAGCCCCGACGCAGGTGCAGCCGGTCCCGCCGCCACCCGCACCACAGCAGGCCCCGGCCCCCTCGCCGGTCGCCGCCGCCGTGGCGCAGGAGGAACCGTCGAAGCGGAAGTTCCCGATCTCACCGCTCGCGGGCGAGCCGCCGCTGACGTTGTTCCGCCACAAGCAGATGTTCGAACTGCCGGCGGGCACCGAGATCGACCGCTACGGCGACCAGAGCGGCAACCTCGTCTACGTGGCGGGCACACCGTTCCCGGAACGCAGCCTCGTGCCGTCGTGGATCAACCGCCCGTACCGCGTGTACCGGTTGCGCCGCCCGCTCGAGGTGCTGACCGGCGTGGCCGTGCCGTGGTTCGAGCAGCCGGGCGGCGGCACCGCCTACCTGCTGCCGAAGGCCGTCGAGGAGATGGTCGCGGAGGGCGTTCTGGTGGAGATCACGGGATCAGCCGACAACTGACCGCTTGGTGCTGAGGTGGCCGGGATCCGTGCGATCCCGGCCACAGCCATGTGAGCGGCGCTTGGTCTGGAGACGATGATGCAGATGCCGTCCGACGACGAGATCCTCGACGCGTTCGGGGTGATCCCCGAAACCGAGGACGAGCCGTGGATCAAGGTCGTCCGGGTCGAGGACGTGCTGCTCTCGTTCGACGAGCTCGCCGCTTCCGTGCGGGTGCGGTGGTTTCAGGACGGCGAACCCGTGGTCGACCTCTACCGCGAGGGCGCGAGCCGGGTGCTCGTGCGCTCGGGCCGAGGCGAGTCGCACGCCGTTGTGGAGTTCGCGGACGGGGAACTCGCTGTGCGCATCCATCCGTCCGTGCGCATCACTTCACGACACAACTAGTCCGTAGGCGGCCGCGAAAGCGATCGCCTGCTCGACGTCGATCAGGGCTCCGGCGAGCTTGGCTTGCCGGAGCCCGTTCGCGTCCAGCTTCGCCCCGCGCAGGTCGGCGCCCTCCAGCTTGGCGTCGAGCAGCCGGGCGCCCATCAGGTCCGCCTGGCTCAGGTCGGTGTTGCGCAGGTCGGTCTCGCTGAGGTTCGTCTCGCGGAACCGCTGACCGCCCAGCTTCAGGTCGTGCAGCGGCGCCCTCACGAACGACGCGAGCGTGAAGTCGACCTCGGTGAAGGTGATCGGCCGCAGCACGCAGTCGACGAAGTTCGAACCCATGAGGCTGCACGAGGAGAAGCTCGACCGGGTCAGGACCGTGCGGTCGAAGGTGCACTGCCGGAACGCCGTCGCGGTGTGCTTCGACTCGCCGAGATCCGTTCGGGTGAAGTCACACCGGGTGAAGGTGCACCCCGCCGTGACGAGCTCGCGGAGGTCGGCCTCGGTGAAGTCGCAGTCGGTGAAAGACCGCTTCTCCCAGTGTTGTCCGTGCAGGTTCGCGTCGGCGTAGTCGGCGTTGATCTCGGGCGCGACCTCTTCCGGCAGGTTGTCCACTCTCACACTCTGCCACCGGCCACGTGTTGGTAACGTGCGGGACGCCGGGCGACCTGCCCGACGTCAACGAGGACGATCGTCATTCGGGAAGGCTCATGACCCGCACGCCCGTGAACGTCACTGTCACCGGTGCAGCCGGCCAGATCGGCTACGCACTGCTCTTCCGCATCGCTTCCGGCCACCTGCTCGGCCCGGACACCCCGGTCAACCTGCGGCTGCTGGAGATCACCCCCGCGCTGAAGGCCGCCGAGGGCACCGCGATGGAGCTGGACGACTGCGCCTTCCCGCTGCTCAAGGGAATCACGATCACCGACGACGCGAAGACCGCGTTCGACGGCGTGAACGTGGCCCTGCTCGTCGGCGCCCGCCCCCGCACCAAGGGCATGGAGCGCGGCGACCTCCTCGAGGCCAACGGTGGCATCTTCAAGCCGCAGGGCGAGGCGATCAACGCCGGTGCCGCTGACGACGTGAAGGTCCTCGTGGTCGGCAACCCGGCCAACACCAACGCCCTCATCGCCCAGCAGCACGCGCCGGACGTCCCGCGCGAGCGCTTCACCGCGATGACGCGCCTGGACCACAACCGCGCGCTGTCGCAGCTCGCCAAGAAGCTGGGCGTCGCGGTCACCGACATCCAGAACATGACGATCTGGGGCAACCACTCGGCCACCCAGTACCCGGACCTGTTCCACGCCAAGGTGGGCGACAAGACCGCCGCCGAGGCCGTGAACGACCAGGCGTGGCTGGAGAACGACTTCATCCCGACCGTCGCCAAGCGCGGCGCGGCGATCATCGAGGCCCGTGGCGCGTCTTCGGCCGCCTCGGCCGCGAACGCCGCCATCGACCACGTCTACGACTGGGTCAACGGCACCGAGTGGACCTCGATGGCCATCCCGTCGGACGGCTCGTACGGCGTGCCCGAGGGCATCATCTCGTCGTTCCCGGTCCGCACCTCGGGCGGTTCCTACGAGATCATCCAGGGCCTGGAGATCGACGAGTTCTCGCGCGGCCGCATCGACGCCTCGGTCGCCGAGCTGGTCGAGGAGCGCGACGCGGTCAAGGGCCTCGGCCTGATCTGAGTCTTTCGTGGCAGTGTGGGGAACGTGCTGATCCCATGGGACGTTCCCCAGCCACAGCTCTCCGATGACGTGCACCCTGCGCTCGCTGATGCCGCCCGTGCGGCGTCGGCGGCGTACGGGCGTGCCCGATCTCTGCACACGCGCCTCGAGCTCCGCGAAGAAGTGGCGGACGGCGCCGACGGAACACCGACGATGCGCGTCGACCGCATCGTCGAGGACGCGATCCTGGAGTCGATCCACCGCAGTCGCGTGAACCTGCTCTCCGAGGAAGCCGGGTTCGTCGACAACGGCTCCTCGACCACCCTCGTCATCGACCCGGTCGACGGGTCCGCGAACGCCGCGTTCGGCGTTCCCCTCTCCTGCTTCGCCGGTGCGCTCGTCGAAGACGGCACGGCCAAAGAAGCTCTGACGACGTGGTTCGACACGGGCCGTGCGTGGCATGCGCGCGCAGGAGTGCCGACGTCGTTCCGCACCACCGGACGCACGACGTTGAAGGGCGCGTCGGTGTGCCTGATGCGCCCCAAGACGGGCACTCAGGACGCGTGGCTGCGCATCGCGAACAGCGCCGACCGCATCCGTGTGCTGTGCACGACCTGCCTGGAGACCATGCTCGTCGCGGAAGGAACGGTCGACGCCTTCATCGATCCGGGAAGCGACACGCACCGGATCATGGACCTCGCGACGGCGCTGGTCACCGTGCCCGCCGCAGGCGGCGTGCTGGTCGACCTGCACGGGCGGCCGTTCCACTTCGAACCCGACCTCACCCACCGGTGGTCAGGCGTGGCGGCAGCGACTCCTCAGCTCGCCGAGGAGTTGATCGCGACGGTTCTCAACGGTTAGACGGTGCCCCGGGGCTCGACGACGCAGTCGGGGCCGGGGAACACCAGGCCCTCGTGGCCGTCGTTGAAGCGGACGAGGTACGGCGGATGGCCGTCGCTCCCGCGCACTTCGAGGATCTCGCCGAGGCGCTCCTCCAGGCCGATGGAACGGCTGTGGACGTGGAGCCTGTCACCCACTGTTGCTTGCATGGTGCTGCAACACCTCCGGTGTGCGGCGTGAGGCTTGGCACGATGAACGCGTCAAAGCCTAAGCCGCCACCGGAGGTGCGCAACAGGGCTCAAGTGCTCATCCGCCGCAGGCCGAGGAGACCTTCGCGGCGAGATCGGCCTTCTGCTGCACCCAGTCCGCCGCGGAGTTGACGTTCTGCATGCCGTTGGCGGCCTCTTCGAGAGCCTTCTTCACCTGCTCGTCCGGCGCGGAGCTCGCGAGGGTCTCGAGCTCCTTCGCCTTGGCCTGGGTCTCCTCCAGCGCCTTCTGCGGGTCGCTCATGTCCGGCGAGAAGCCCACGAGCGAGATCGCGTCGGCGCACAGCTTCACCTTGTCCGCGGTGTTGCTGACGCCCTGGATCGCGTCGCATGCCGTCAAGCTGCCCAGCGCGATGACAGCCGCGGCAAGCGGTCCAATTAGGCGCATTCGCTCTCCTTGTGCCCGAAGTGTCCGGTTCGATTACTGATGACTCTACCGACGTACGTCTTGATCGAGTTGCCGTTGGTACAGCTTCCGGATCACGTCGTCGATTTCCGGCTCCACGACGGCGAGGTCGTGGACCTCCACCTGCCGCACCACCTGGGTGATCAACTGCGCCGCCGTCGTCTCCGCTCTCCTGAACGTGAGGTGGTGCCGCAGCCCGTTGGCCTCGCTGCGCACCGCCGTCACTCCAGGGACGTCCGGTGCCGGACCCGGTTCCCTGAGGTCGATGACGAGCTCGCGGTCGGGGGTGACCTCGGCGCGCAGCTCCTCCAGCGGACCGTCGGCGAGCACCCGGCCGTGGTCGATCACCATCAGCCGCGGGCAGAGGCGTTCGATGTCGTCCAGGTCGTGCGTGGTGAGCAGGAGCGTCGTGCCGCGGCGGGTGTTGATGTCCGCGAGGAACTCCCTGAGGCGTTCCTTGGACTCCAGGTCCAGGCCGATCGTCGGCTCGTCCAGCACCAGGAGCTCCGGGGCGTGCAGCAGCGCGGCGGTGATCTCGCCGCGCATCCGTTGCCCCAGCGAGAGCTGCCGCACGGGCGTGCTCAGGAACTCCCGCAGGCCAAGGAGTTCGACGCATTCCTCGAGCCGCTTGCGGTAGTCCTCCGCCGACACGCGGTAGATGGACTTCAGCAGGTCGAAGCTGTCCTGGAGCGGCAGGTCCCACCAGAGCTGGCTGCGCTGGCCGAACACGACACCGATGCGCTTCGCGAGATCGCGCCGCTGCTTCGACGGGTCGACGCCGCCCACCGTGATGTGGCCGCTGGTCGGCACCAGGATCCCGGTCAGCATCTTGATCGTCGTGGACTTGCCGGCGCCGTTCGGCCCGACGTAGCCGACCGCCTCACCCGCGGCGACGTCGAACGTGACGCCGTCGACCGCCGTGACGGTCTTGTAGTTGCGGCGCAGGCCTTTGGACGTGGCTACCTTGAACTCCCTGCGGAGCTCCCTGACCTCGATCATGATCCCGTTCCCCGGTAGTGCCTGACCGCGAACCGCCACGCGAACCCGGCGACGGCCGCCGCCAGCGCCGCGACGAGCGGTGATGCCCAGCCGACCCAGCCCGGCAGGCCGAGCGGGTCCTGCTTCCCGAGCAGCGCGAGGCTCGGGTAGTACGCCACGAACGCCCCCGGCACGATGAACGCCATCACCCAGCGCAGCGGGGCGGAGTAGACGTTGACCGGGTACGACGTGAAGGTGTTGCTGCCGTAGGTGAAGGCGTTGGCGAACTCGCGGCCCTCCACGATCCAGAAGCACACCGAGCACGTCACGACCCAGATCGCGCCGAAGATGACCGCGCCGGCCAGCGGTGTGACGATGGTCAGCGCGACCTTCGCGGGCGTCCAGGCCACGCCGACGTGCGTCAGCGCGTAGACCATCACGGCGATCGCACCGACGATGCGCCCGACCCTGCGCAGGCGGACGTCCGACACCATGATCTGCGGCAGCGTGCCGAGCGGCCGCATCAGCAGCACGTCGAAGGTGCCGGTGCGGATGTACGTCGGCAGGTTGTCGAGCTGTCCGGCGAAGAGGTCGGCGATGCCGAACGCGATGCCCGCGAACGCGTACATCAGCAGCACCTCGTCCCGGGTGAACCCGCCGAGCGCGCTGACGTGACCGAACAGCACGAGGATGACGACCAGTTCGATCCACTGGGCCAGCACCTGCGTGACGAGGTCGAGCGCGAACGACGCGCGGTAGGACATCTGGCTTCGCAGTCGCGCGCCGATGAGCCTCGGGTAGATGACGTCAGCCACCCTGCACCACCACCCTGCGCACCGCGCGTTGCAGGACCAGGTGACCGGCCACGAGCAACGCCACGGCCCAGAACACCTGGTAGAGCAAGGTTCGTACCGGATCGCCGTGCCCGAGGAACACGTCGATCGGTGCCTGCATCAACGCGGGGAACGGGGTCATCCACAGCGCGTCCCGTGCCCACTCGGGGAAGAACGCGATCGGCACGGTGAGCCCGCACAGCAGGCCGGACGCGACGTTCCAGAACCCGAACAGCCCCCGGTTGTCGAGCAGCCAGAACGCGCTGAGGTCGATGAGGAACCGGCACGCGAAGCAGATGACCAGCGCGATGACCGCGCTGACCAGGAACAGCGGCCACTGCATCAGGCTGGCCGGCAACTGGAAGGGGAACAGCAGCATGCCGAACACCACCGGCGGCGCGAGCCTGCTCAGGAACGCGTAACCGCCGCGGCCGAGGTCCTGCGCGAGCAGTGCGCTCTGCAGGTGCCACGGCCGGTACAGGTCGACGACGACGTCACCGGATCGCACGCGCTCGGCGAGCTCGTTGGTCCCCCACAACAGGATGAACCCGAGCAGCCCCTGCCCGATCCAGACGTACGTGTTGGTGGCAGCGATGCCGTACTCCGCGATCTCACCGTTCGCCGCCTTGAGAGCGGCGACGAGAACGGCGGCCCGCAGCAGGCCGAAGACCACGTTCGCGGTCATCCCGGCCAGCATCGCTTGTCGGTAGGTCGAGTACCTTCGGAATCCAGCAATGATCAAATCGGCGTGAACACGCACGTCGGTCAACGTTAGTGACCGTCGCAAGTGGATTTGTTCAACTGCCGAACGCGCTGGTGACGACCTCGCCGGCCGCCGGCTGCGAGCCCAGGCAGAGGAAGTAGTTGCGGCTGCCGTCCTTGAAGCCCACGGCCGTCATCTCCCAGCCCGAGGTGTCGACGGTAGGCCGCGAGTTCGCCTTCATCACCGCGGGCGTGCAGACGTCCTTCAGCTCGGGCGAGGCCATCAGTTCGTCGGAGTCGACCGCCGGGATCTCCCCGGAGAGCCAGCCGCCGGAGAACGCCTCCCAGTAGTGCAGGTCCGCACAGCTGCCGACCTTCCGGGCGACCGCGGGCATGCCGCCGATGTTCGTGATGCCGCGGAAGCAGGTCGACTTGTCGACGCAGAACCCGGCGTCGCACTTCTTGAGGTACGGCGGGATGTCCTCGGCACCGCCCGGCTGGGTCGTCGACGGTCCGGCGCCCTGGGCGGTCGTCTGCTCCTTGTCGAAGGGGTTCCACACGACCAGGCCCACCACGACCGCGACGACGACCGCTACCGCGCCGGCGACCAGCGGCCACGCCTTGCGCTTGGGCGGGGGAGGGACCGGCACGGTCGGCATCCGCATCGGGTCGATCAGCTCGTCCCGCAGCTGCGTGGCGCTGGGCGTGCGCAGGTTCGCGTCCGGGTGCAGAGCCCTCGCCAGCGCCTCGTGCAACGCGGGCGGCACCCCCGGCACCGCGGGCACGGGCCGGCGCAGGATCTCGCCGAGCTGGTCGAAACTGGTGATCGGCCACGGCACCGGACGCGGCGGCTTGCCGGCGAGCAACGTGTAGAGCGTCGCCGCGAGCGAGTAGACGTCGGCCTGCGGCGTCGGCTCGGCCATCGCGAACGCCTCGGGCGGCGCGTAGCTGGGGCTCAGGGCGTCCCTGGTGACCGTGCTGCCGCCCTGCGCGTCGAGCAGCGCCGCGAGCCCGAAGTCGGCGAGCTTCGGCGTGCCGTACCGGTCGAGGAGGATGTTGCCAGGCTTGATGTCCCGGTGCAGCACGCCTTCCTGATGCGCCGCGGCGAGTGCGTCGGCGAGCTTGATGCCGAGGTCGCGCACCTGCTCGGGGTGCAACGGACCCTGCTGGTCGAGCCGGTCGGCGAGCGACCCGCCCGTGCACAGCTCCATGACGATGTACGGCGTGCCGCGGCCGGTGATGTTCGCGTCGTGCACCCCGACGACGTGCGGATGACCCGACAGCTTGGCCGCCGCCTGCGCCTCGCGGAGGAACCGCCTCCGGTCCCGTTCGTCGACCAGGACCCGGTTGTCGATCTTCACGGCGACGTCGCGACCGAGTTGTGCCTGGTGGGCGGTGTAGACGGTGGCGAACCCGCCCGCGCCCAACGGTCTCAGGTCGGTCAGGCCGGGAATGTGGGGTGCGGTCACGCGCGGCAGCTTAGTTCCGCACCCCGACATTCCTGGTGCTAGGCCGTGCAGTTCAGCACGCCACTCCTGAGCGCGTGACTGCTCGTGTTGTCGTCGTCCGCCCAGAGAACGGCCTTCTTGCCGTTGGTGCAGTTCGGCGAGATCGCGAACCCTTCGAGGTTCACGTTCGGCAGCGTCGAGGGCCGGTTGTAGGTCGCTGTGACCTTGAACTTGCCACTGCTGATGGCGAGCGTCGTCGTCCGCCCGCTGCAGTGGTTGTCGCAGAGGCTCCACAGCTTGCCGCCGTCGAACTCCAGGTCCATCACCTGGCTCTGCCCGCTCGCGAACCTGCTCAGCAACTTGGCGCTGGACCCCTGCAAGGCGTACACGAACACCTCACCGGTGGCCTCCAGCCCGACGAAGAACAACCCGCTGCCGTGACCGGGGTAGTCGGCGGGGTCGTAGGTCTTGCCGCTGTCGTCCTTGAAGCCGTTCTGCACTAGGAACGAGTCCGGCACCCACGAGATGGCCTCGGGCCCGTCGTTGGGGCCGACCTCGGGCATGCCGCCGAGCTCCCACTCGGCCACCGCGTTGCTCCCGGCGCCGTACTCGAGGATCTTCGGCGCGCTCACGTCACCGTCGTCGTTGTCGCGCTCGACAGCCACGAAGAGCCCGTCCGGCGTGCTCACGACCCCTTCGGCATCGGGATCACCCTGCCCGTCCGCGAACTTGAGCGACCGCTTCTGGTCGACCTTCCAAGTGCTCCCGCTCGGCACCAGCCGGTACAGCGTCGAGGGCCCGTTCTTGACCGCCCACACGACACCGGAACTCTCGAACGACACCCCGCTCAGGTTCTTGCCGAAGACGTTCGTCCCGTCCGCGTACTTCGTGGCGGAGTCACCCGGCCACGACGTCGCCGCCCCCGCCGGAAGACCGGTCAACCCGAGCACGAGGACCGTGAACACGCCGATCACCTTGATGCGCAACGCAAACGCCCCTTCTCCCACGAGGCGGCACACCTCGTGCGGACTGGCGGCGTACGTACAGTGCACCAGACGATCAACAGCCGTGCTACTTCTTGGCGGCGGCCTTCGCGGCCTTCTTGAAGTCGCGGACCTCCAGCAACGAAGCCTGATCACGCACGTCAGCGACGCTACGGCGGCTTCCTTCGTCCCCGTAGTGACCGGCCGCCGCACGCCACCCCTCGGGCGTGACGCCGAACTGTTTGCCCAGAAGTGCAAGGAAGATCTTGGCCTTCTGCTCCCCGAACCCGGGCAACGCCTTGAGTCGCTTCAACACCGCGGCCCCGTCCCCGTCGGCCCAGATCCGCGTGACGTCACCGTCGTAGGTTTCGACGACGAACTGCGACAACGCCTGCACCCGCTTGGCCATCGAACCGGGGAAGCGGTGCACGGCGGGCGGCGTGGCCATGACGGTGGCGAAGGCCTCGGGGTCGGCCTCGGCGATGCGGCGCACGTCCAGACCGCCCATGCGGTCGGCGAGGACCTTGGGGCCGGAGAACGCCTTCTCCATCGGGATCTGCTGGTCCAGCATCATTCCTGTGAGCAGGGCGAACATGTCCGACGCGAGGAGTGCGTCCGCGTCGGGGTTCTGTGCGAGGCACACCGTGCGGGTCATGGCGGCAATCCTGACACGCGTCCTGACTGATGGCTCAGTCGTGTGGCGAGGGTTCTTCCATGAGTGTCGCTACATCAGGATGGTCGTGCTTGATCGCATCGATCTTCTTCAGCCACATCCGCATCACATCGCGACCGTCCGCGATCAGCGTGAGCGCCTTGCGAAGGTTTCGCAGCGGTCGACGAAGACTGCGCGAGTTTTTCTCCGCCGGTTCGACGTTCTGAACCATCACCTCCAGTAGGCCGAGTCCTTCCTCGCTGTTGTCTGCCAGGTACTTCATCGATTGCAGGAAAGTTGCTACTTCGCTGGCGGTGACATCATTTGAACTAAGTTCTTCCGGTATCTTTTCAAGAAGTGCGCTGACTCCGCGGTCGACGTCTTGAAGAAACTTGCTGAACTGTCCGCCGAGGATCTCGAGGTCGCTGGTGGGGGGTTCGATTTCCTCTGCTAGCTCTTGAAATATCGCAATGCGTGCGGTCATTCCGCGGCCCTGCTTGTTGCCCTCCTCGATCTTTGCTGTCGCCTTGTTCATCGATTCGGTGATCAGCGTGATGTCTTCCCCGATGGCGGTGAGGTTAGCGGCCCACTGAGGCAGTGCTTCTTCGGCCATCGCCACTAGGTCGACGAAGCCAGGTGCGTCGTCGTCGTCATCGGTGTCTGTTCCATTCGGAACTGCGGTTGAGGCCGCCGTCTCCGCTGCGCTGTTGGCGTCGGCAAGTCTTGCTGCGAGGTTTGCAACTGTTCTTCTGTAATCGGGTGAGTCGACGGCGGCGAACCGGAGATCAGTCCAGTCTTCCCACTGAAATGATCTCGCCATGCTGATGTAAGGGTCCGCTGGTTCGTCTTCTCGAAAGGCTGCGATGTCCACGTAAAGGATTGGCAGTACGAGGTCCTTGACGCCTAGGTCCGTTGCTCGCCTCGCGAAGAAGTCAAGCTCTCTTCGGCACTCTTTGCTTTGAAAGTATCGAGGGGTGAGAATCGCGATGAAGAATGCGACGGAGGAGAGAGTCGCATCGATTTTCGGCCTCCATTCGTCTCCCCATTCGAGGTTGTCGCGATCGAGGAAGAGATCGATGGAGTCGCCAGTGATCATCTCATATTGCGCGACGACGTCTCTTGCGAGCTGTGTAATTCGCCCGCTTTCGGCTGTGTCGTCGGCATGAGCGTACGACCAGAATCCACCGATGGGTGCCATGTGGACGTTCCTTTCGAGGAGATGCCCCTGACGTCGGTGTCAAGCTCGCCGTTGTTGCGGCATGAGAGGAAGGATCACCCGAACGGGTTAGTTCGGCAGAGATCAAGAGATGATTGAGCTGAGCGAACGATCATGGCCGACACAGCAAGGAGACGTGCCGAGGTTTCGGCTGCACTAAGCAGGGGTCAGGCGCCGGCGACGCGGACTTCCGAGACGACCTGGCGCACGAGGATGCGCAACGCCTCGCGGTCGACCGTGGCCGGGTCGTCGGCCAGCCAGTCACCGATCTCGTTGACGAACTGCTCGGGGGTCATCGGCGGTACCTCGAAGTCGAGGTCGTCGTCGCACGTGACCTCGCCGGCGCGGCTCGGGTAGACGAGCAGGGCGCCGCGCACCTCGAGCCACGGCAGGAGCTTGGCGAAGCGTTCGACGCCCTCGATCAGCTGGGTGCCGCCGCCGCGGAACGGGTGGCCGTTGCGCCAGAGTTCGCCGTCCTCGTCGCAGTAGTAGTGGCCGGGGAGCCACGACTTCGACTCGATGAGGACCAGGCGGCGGCCGCAGAGCAGGGCGTGGTCGATGTCGGTGAAGACCGAACCCGGCCAGGCGAGGCCGTGGAAGATGCGCACGCCCGGTAGCTGGGTCATGTACTCCGTGAGCAGTCCGGCGGTCAGCCGTTCGCGTCTGTTTTCACCCGGACGGCCGAAGATGGTGTTCCCGTCGTACTCACCGGCGAACGCCCGTTCGGCCCTCGCGACGGTCATGTAGCGGCGCACCAACCGGAACGCCCCGTAACCGGCGCCCGCCACGAGCGGCAGCCAGACGGCGAGCAGCAGTGGCGACAACGTCATCGTCAACGGGATGAGCAGGACGAACCAGCCGCCGATCGCGGCCGCCGCCGGGGCGTGGCCGAGGCCGGTGGCGGGGACGTAGCGGACGCGCGCGCCGAGGTCGATGCGGTGCCACCACTCGGTCGAACCGAGGTCGACGCGGGGGCGCGGCGCCCTGTAGTTCGGGTCGTCGCCGAAGTCGCGCAGCCTGCCCGTGTGGCCTGTTCTGCGAGGTCGTGGCCTTGTCTGCGGCCTCACCACGGAGGGTGTCCGGGGGGCCGGGCGGTCGTAGTCGGCGCGCCGGACCGGGTCCTTCAGTGTCTCGTAGGCCTCCTGGAGCAGGCGGAAGCCGCCAGACGTCCCACCCGCGTCGGGGTGCATGACCTTGGCGAGAGAGCGGTAGGCCGACTTGATCTCCGAGGCGCTGGCGCCCCGGTCGACACCGAGCAACTCGTAGTAGTCGATCCCTGGCACGACACCGTCCAGTTCGGGGTTGGTCCGTGAACCTTATTGGGTCCAACACTTTCGCAGGGCATACGGCCCGGACTTCCCCGGCTAGTGTGGGAGACGCGGTGGCGATGGGGCCTGTAGCGCAGTGGTCGACGCGCCCTCCTGAACGGAGGAGGGAGAACGCCGGTTCGAATCCGGCCGGTCCCGCTCTCAGGGGATCTCCGTTCGCGGAGAAGGCGAACTGCGCCGTTCGCACGACAAACCCCGAGTCCTATGTGGACGATTGGTCGAACTCCAGGGTGCTGGCACGACGGCGTGAGGTGGCGCAGGATGTCCTGGTGGATGCGCTCGAACACCTGCGCCGGCTCTGCCTCGCGCTGCCAGAGGTGACGGAACGCCTGAGCCACGGCGAACCCACTTGGTTCATCCGCGGCAAGAAGACCTTCGTGACGTCGGCCGACCACCACCACGACGACCGCACGGCGTTCTGGTGCGCGGCGGGCCCTGGGGTACAGGAAACGCTCGTCGCGCAGGACCCCGAGAAGTACTTCCGCCCGCCCTACGTCGGCCATCGCGGCTGGCTCGGCGTGTACCTGGACGTCCCGCTCGACTGGGGCGTCGTCGCCGATCTCGTCGAGGACGCCTATCGGGTGACTGCCCCGAAGACGCTGGTCGCGCAACTCGGCGCTTCGAGTTGCCGACCTGACTGACCTGTCGCAATGTTCCGCGCATGGCGACTTGTGACGTCTGTGGCAACGAGTACTGGATGGCCTTCGAGGTGCGCACCGTCGGCGGCGGTGTGCACACGTTCGACAGCTTCGAGTGCGCGATCCAACGGCTCGCGCCGCGCTGCGAGCACTGCGACTGCCGCGTGATCGGGCACGGCGTGGAGGTGGAGGGCAAGTTCTTCTGCTGCGCCCACTGCGCGCGCAAGGGCTCGGCCGACCTGGGCGCGATGATCCGCGACACCGTCGGCGCGCATCCCGGTTAGGCGGTGTCTGACAATTTCGTTCGGTGAGAGGCGCGGGCGAGCGATCCGCGGACGGTGTCGCCGCGACGGCCTCATACCGGGCGTCGCGGCGGCGCCGTCCGCGGATCCCTCGGCCGCCACTATCGCCCGACGGAATTGTCAGGCACCGCCTGACCCAGGACGAGGTCCAGGCTGAGTGGCACGGGCGGCGGCAGGGCGTCCGTGCCCGCCCGGAACGACTCCAGCAGGTACGCGACCAGGCGCTGGGACGCCGCCACCGCGACCTCCGCCGGCAGGCTCGACAGCCCGCCGTTGGCCACGAGCACCAGCGTCAGGTCGTGCGGCGAGAAGTCGGCCCGCAGGTGCCCGCTGTCCTTCGCCCGCTGCACGAGTGCGACGAAGCCGAGCCACGTCCGGTCTCGGACTTCGGAGTGCAGGTCGGGGAACGAGGCCATGAACGCGGCGGTGAAGCCCCGGTCGCACGCCTGCAGCAGGCAGACCTTCTCGATCACCATGCGCAGTCCGAGCCACGGGTCCGGGTCCTGCAGCGCGTCGTCCATGACGCCCTGGCAGACGGCGAACTGCTCGGAGAAGGCCTCCACGACCAGCGACTCCTTGGTCGGGAAGCGCCGGTACAGGGTGGCGACGCCGACGCCGGCCCTGCGTGCGATCGCGGCCATCGGCACCTCGAGCCCGCGCTCGGCGAACAGGTCGCGGGCTACGGCGAGCACTCGCGCCCGGTTCTCCCGCGCGTCGGCGCGCATCTGAGACGGTTCAGCGGCCACTTCTTCTCACTTCGCCTCAAGCGGACGGGGGTCTCCACTTAGCAGGCTACGTTGGATCTCATGAGGGTTCAGGGACCGATGGTGCGCAGGGTCAACAAGTGGATCGTCGGACTGCGCGACGCCCCGCTCGTGGGGAAGCTCGTGCGCGAGGGGCTCACGGTGGTGACGTACACGGGCAGGCGGTCCGGTCGCACGATCAGCACTCCCGTTGGCTACCGGCGCAAAGGCGATGTCGTCGAGATCCGCGTGATGATGCCCGACGCGAAGGTGTGGTGGCGCAACTTCGACGGCGAGGGCGGTCCGTTGACGCTCGAGCTCGACGGCACGGAGAAGACCGGACACGCTACTTCGCACCGTGACGACAAGGGCCGCGTCACGGTGCGAGTGCAGCTGTAGAAGCCTTACGCGGCAAGGCGTCGGCGCTCCAGGAACGCCGCCACCAGGTAGGCGCCGCCACCCAGCACGGCCAGCGTGCCGAAGAAACCGGCTCCGGGGACGAACAGCGTCGCGGCGGCGACGAGCATGAGCCAGGTGCCCAGGTTGTAGTGCAGGGCGTTGCCGCGGATCGCGCCCTCGGCGATGTAGATCAGGCCGACGACGATGGTCGAGCCGGCGGGCCA
Source organism: Lentzea californiensis (assembly GCF_024648825.1). GTDB lineage: Bacteria > Actinomycetota > Actinomycetes > Mycobacteriales > Pseudonocardiaceae > Lentzea > Lentzea californiensis. Next base: position 214,945 of record NZ_JANBBE010000001.1, on the reverse strand, counting down.
CAGCACGGTCTGCAGTTCCGGCTTGTCGAACACCGTGCTCAGGCCGGTGACCGCTAACGCCAGCGCGGTGAAACCGGTGATCCAGGCCGTGCCGACCAGCTTCTCGGCTCGTCGGCGCGCTTCCGAGGCTGCTTTCTGGGCACGCAGCGACGCGGTCATGGCGAGGACCGTGCCGGCGACGAGACCGGTGGCGAGCAGTGCGATCGGCAGCCACGCCGGCATCAGGACCGCGCCGGACCTGGAGAGCAGCGCGGCGCCGTGACCGAAGACGTAGCCGAACGCGAAACCCAGGTAGGCGGCGCGGTTGTCGACCTCGGTGGACGCGACGGTGGTGGCGCGCAGAGCGGTGGCGTTCATGGTGGGGGACTCCCGTGAAGTCGGACGAGTTCAGATGAGTGAAGTGATCAGACGTGGTGCGATGACGACGAACTGGGGCGAGCGGCGGATCGAGGCGCGCTGGTCGGCGAGGCCGTGCAGGCCCAGCCAGAACGTCATGGCGCGATCGGGGTCCGGGAGGACCCGCGTGAACAGCCGCAATGCCTGTGAGGAGAGGTCGGCCGCACCGAACATCACGCGGTAGCGGCGGGGGTGCAGAACGGCGAAATCCAGGTACGCGATGCCGGCCGCGTAGGCGTCGGGCGCGTCGAGGACGGCGACCTCGAGTGCGCGGAAGGTCTCGTGGCACACGGCCAGCAAGATCGACGGCACGTCGGGGAACTGCTGGTAGATCGACGAGGTGGGCACGTCCGCCTCGCGGGACACTGCCCGCAGCGTCACGGCGTGCTCCCGGTCGACCAGGGCGGTCGCCGCCGCCACGATCAGCTGGCGGCAACCCGGCCTGCTCACGGCTCCGGGACGATGACGACCTTGCCCAGCACGGTGCGCGACTCGGCCAGTGCCAGCGCGGCGCCTGCCTCCGGCAACGGGATGCGCGCGGCGATCTGCGGCTTCAGCACACCGGCCTTGACCAGCTCCAGCACCTGCGTGAGGTCCTCGGCCAGGCGGGCGCGGAACGAGGCGGGACGGAAGCGCTTGCCCGCCCAGAAGTTGTAGAAGCCCGCGCGCTTGCCGTTGGGCAGTGCGTTCCACACCATCAGCTGCCCGAAGAGCTTGAGCACCGGCAACATCCCGCTGCCCGGCTCGTCCTTGGTCGCGGCCGAACCGTAGTTGACCAGCGCGCCGCCGCGGTGCAGCAGTCGCCACGACTCGTCCAGCGCGGGACCGCCGACGTGGTCGAACACGGCGTCCACACCTTCGGGCGCCAGCTCGCGGATGCGGGCGTACATGTTCGGGTCGCGGTAGTCGACGGGGATCGCGCCGAGTTCGCGCACCGCGTCGTGGTGGCGGGGGGAGGCCGTGCCGATGACCTTGATGCCGGCGTGGCGGGCGAGCTGCACCAGCGTCGAGCCGACACCGCCGTTCGCACCAAGCACGACGATCGTGTCGCCGCGCTTGACCTTCGCCGTGCGGTACATCATCTGCCACGCCGTGACGCCGTTGACCACGACGGTCTCGGCTGCGGCCGCGTCCACGCCGTCGGGCACGGGCACCAGGTCGGCGGCCTCGACGATCAGGTGGCTGGCCCACCCGCCGACCTTGGTGACCACGGCGAACCGGTGTCCTCGCAGGTCGCGGTCGACGCCGGGGCCGGTCCCGACCACGGTGCCGACGACGTCGTAACCGGGCACGAACGGGAACGCGGGCTGGTCGTAGTACTTGCCCAGGCGCATCTGCTGCTCGGCGAACGAGACGCCCGTGGCGTCCATCCGCAGGACGACCTGGCCCTGGCTCGGCGCGGGCAGGTCGCGGACCTGGACGTGCAGGCCGTCGGGCTCGACCACACCGGGCAGGACGATCTCGGTGGCGCGGGTGGTGGTGGTCGTGGCGTTCATCGTGGCTCCTCGGTCTCGGCTGTGCTTACGTCCATAAGCTAACGGCCGTAAGTCTGACAACGCAAGCCCTAACGACCATAAACTTTCAGGTGTATGGTTACGGCCGTGACGAACACGGAACCGCGCAGGCGCAATCGCAGGGGCGAAGGCGGGAAACTGCGGGACGAGATCATCGCGGCGGCCCTCGCGCTGCTGGACGAGGGCGGCGACGAACGCGCGGTCACGCTGCGCTCGGTCGCCCGCAGGGCGGGGATCGCGGCACCGTCGATCTACCCGCACTTCGCGGACCAGCCGTCGATCATGCTGGCCGTGGTGCAGCAGGAGATGGACGCGCTCGCGACCGTCCTGCGCGAGGCCGTCGACAACGCGGGTCCGGACGCACGCGCACGGCTCTTCGCGCTGTGCAACGCCTACCTGGACTTCGCGAAGCTGCACCCGCAGCGCTACCGGATCATGTTCGGCGGCCTGTGGACGCCGTCGGTCGAGGACACCTCGATCACCGACGCCGACCTCGACTCACTCGGCGCGGGGGCGTTCACGCTGCTCGCCGACGTGCTCGGCGCGTGCGTCGAAGAGGGGATCGCCCACGGCAGCGACGACCTGTTCGGCGACGCGGTGGCGTTGTGGCTGGGGCTGCACGGCCTCGCGCACCAGCGGGCCGTGGTGCGCAAGATGCCCGGACCCGCCGACGTCGGTGACCGGCTGATCAGGGCACTCGCGCACCTGAAGTGACTACGGGGCCTCGAAGAGGGTCGACACCGACTCGCCGACGTTGATCCGCCGCATCGCCTCGGCCATCGCCGGCGCGATCGACAGCACCTTCAGCTTCGGCACGGCCTTCTCCGCCGGGATCGGCACGGTGTTGGTCGCGACGACCTCCAGCACGTCGTCGAACGCCTGCAGCCGGTCCAGCGCGCCGGCCGAGAACAGCCCGTGCGTGCAGGCGACCCGGATCGACCCGGCGCCGCGCTCCCGCAGCTTGTCCAGCAACTCGATCACCGTCGAGCCCTTGGCGATCTCGTCGTCCAGCACGATCACGTCCCGGCCCGCGACCTCGCCGATCACGGTCTGGATCTGCACCTTGTCGTCGGCGAAGCGCTGCTTGGCGCCGGCCGCGACCGGCAGGCCCAGGATCCGGGCGAAGTGCGCGGCTTCCTTGGCGTTCCCGAGGTCCGGCGACACCACGACGGTGTTCGAGAGGTCGTACTGGGAGAAGTGCGCGGCGAGTTCGCGCAGGGCGTGCAGGTGGTCGACGGGCACCGAGAAGAAGCCGTGCACCTGCGGCGAGTGCAACGTCATCGCCAGCACCCTGGAGGCGCCGGCGGCGACCATCAGATCGGCGACCAGGCGGCCGCCGATCGAGATCCGGGGTGCGTCCTTCTTGTCCGAACGCGCGTACGCGTAGTGCGGCAGGACGACGGTCGTGCGCGCGGCCGAAGCGCCACGGGCGGCGTCGAGCATCAGCAGGAGTTCAACGAGATGTTCCTGCACCGGTGGCACCAGTGGCTGGATCAGGAACACGTCCCGCTCACGGCAGTTCGCCTGCAGCTGCACTTCCAGGCAGTCGTTGGCGAACCGCGTCAGACGGCTGGGGGAGAGCTCGACACCGAGGTGACCGCAGATCTCGGCGGCGAGGGAGGGATGGGCAGAACCACTGAAGACAGCGATGTCACGCACATCCGCAAAACTAGTCGACGACCAGCACCAACTTGCCGTCGCGGAAGAACGGCGTCAGGTTCCCGCGCGTGTCGACCGTGTGTGTCCCGCGCGGGAAAACGGCCTCTATGGCCGTGAACGCGATGATGTCCGACACCCCGTGACGGCCGCGCAACGACCGTTGGCCCTGGTATCGCAGAGCGCGCCCCTCGCGGCGGTACTGGTGGGCCTCGGCAGCAGTGGAGGCGCCTGCTCGAAGCGCCTCCGGGCCTACCAGACGTCCTGAGGACGCACCGCGTACAGCGACGCCGAAACCCTGCGCGACCAGTGAGTTCACCACTGCGTCGGACGGGGGGACCGGCAGGAGGAAGGACATCGCGTAGTGGGCGTCGACCTCGTGCACCGCGACCGTTCGGGCCGTGGTCAGCACTGTGTCGTGCAGCTCCAGCGCGATCTTCTCCGCTTCCCAGCGGTTTTCATAGCCGGCGTCGATGCCGACGAAGGTGCTGGTCACCTGACCTCCACGAAGATCGGGTTGGTGTAGCACCACAGGTCCTCCCACGGGTTCGCGGCTCCGGGTGTGTCCGCCTCGGGTTCGAACGCGCCGCGGTTGCCGTCGGTTCCGCGCAACCGGAGGTAGAAAGGCTCCCGGACGTTGCGGAACGTGTGCGTGAAGACCGCATAGTGCCAGCGCGGCTCGTAGGATCGCTCGACCTTCACATGTGGCGTGGCCAACGTTTCAGATGATGATCGTCCGGTTACCGCACCTTTGATGAGGTCCAAACGGCGCAACCTGGGGATGAATCCGGCGCTGTTCGGCCGGGTCGCCAGACGTGCCTTGACCAGCACGCTCACGTCCGAGCCGCGCCGGACGCGCAGCCGGCCGCCCATGGTGCGCGTTCCGCCGGATGCCCAAACGTCGAATCGAAGATCATCGACGAGGCCGCCGTGCGAGACCCACGCCCGGCCTGCCCGCAGACCTTCCATCACGGCGCCGCGCGTGCGGCGGGTCGCACCGACGACGGTCCGGGAGAACTCACCGGGGAAGAAGTCGACGTAGGGCGGCGAGACCTGCGGCGGACCGGAGTCGACGGGGTCGAGGTGCTTGCCCGTGAGGTCGAACTGGCCGCCCGGCTCCGGCACGCGAACGATCGTGTCGCGCGAGTTGAAGTGCGAGTCGGAGTTCGACGTGATCCACCAGCCCAGGCCCTCGGCGAGCAGCGAGTCCCAGACACCGCCGACCTTCGCCGTCATCCAGTCGAAGCCGCCGTAGGTCCGGTAGGCCTCGGGCGGGTAGGGCGCGTACGAGTTCGAGCCGGGGCTGTTCGAGTACCCGCCGCGGTGCCCGCCCGGACCGCGCAGCGGGTCGCCGTCCCCCTGCGCTCCGGGCGCGGCCTCCATGCCGACAACGATGTCGGGGGCCAGGTCACGCATGGCGCGCAACTCGTGGGGCGCCACCCGGCCGTTGCGCATCGGGTGGTTCACGAACACCAGCGCGGACTTCATCGTGCCGTTGCGGATCTTGGTCTGCAGGAACCGGATCGCGTCGAGCGCCTTCTTCTCGTTGGCCGGACTGGACGCCTCGGCGCCGTTCAGCCGCCAGTCGAACTGCCGCTCGAAGTCGCGCAGCACCCCGGCCTCGTCGTGGCAGTCCTCGAAGAACAACGTCGCGTGCTCGGCGCCGGGGACGTTCCACTCCATCCCGTGCCACAGCAGCAGTTGCGGGAACTTCCGCCGTGCGCGCAGGAGATCGGCCGCCGTCGCCTCCACCGAGTGCGCCTCGTGCGACGCGTGGCCGTGGTCGGTGATCACGAGCCAGTCCGTGCCGTGCCGCAACGCACCGCGGATCTGCTGCTCGACGGTGTACATGCCGTCGTACGAGTACTGCGTGTGCGCGTGGTGATCGCCGGAAAGCCACTGGTAGCGGGTGGTCGCCGAGGCGGTGCCGGTGCCCAGCGCTCCCGCCACACCCAGCACGCCCGCCCCCTGCAGGAAGCGTCTGCGGGCTACTTCGGACATGGCTGAACCTCCACGCGACGGGTCGGGGTCCGTGGAGGCTAGGCCGATCGGATGAGGCGCAGGTGGACGCCGGATTACCGGCGGTGGAACTAGACCGGAAGGAGGTCCACCCAGTCCAGGAACGGCAGTGCGCCCGTTCCCTGCAACGCGGCGAGCCCCAGCCAGATCGACAGGACCGTCACGATCGGCCCGACGACGGCCATCTCCACCACGCCGCCGGTCTTCATCCGCATGATCTTCGGCGGCGCCACCGGGTACCACGTCTTGCCGAAGATCGGGATCGGCCACAGGATCGGGCAGCCCTGCTCGGTGATCGCGTCACCGACGTAGTGCGCGAAGCACCCGATGCCGACCGCGATCCCGCACGCCGCGGCGGACGCGTCCGACTGCGAGGTCCACGCGATCATCGCCCAGGTGATCCCCGCCGACACCACGGTGATCAGCAGAGCGTCCTGCTTGGGGCACCAGTCGTTCATGATGCCGCGCACCGCGAGACCGGCGAACACGAACATGAGCACCGGCAGTGCCCACTTCTGGCTGTTCTGGACGACCGCGGCCGTGAAGACGGCGGAGAACAGGGCGAAGACGAGCGTGTGGGTGAGACCGCGATGTCCGCCGTCCCGCTTGGAGTCGCGCTTCAGGCGCGTCGTCCGGTAGACGAAGCCGCTCAACGCGTTGATGCCCGCGGACAGCCCGCTGCTCAGTGCTCCGAACGTGCGCGAGATGGTCGAACCGGGGTGGTCGAGGTCGGGCAGGAGTGCCGCGCCAGTGGCGAGAACCGCGCCAACGGCCCAGCTCTGCGGCGAGAGCTGGCCGATCGGGTGACTTGACGCGAGTGCGGTGACAGCGCTCCAGGCGAGCAGTCCACTCATCGCATGTGTTGGCCCAGTTGACACTTACGCCCCTTCTGGTGATCACCCGTCCGTGCTGACAGTAGTCGTGGCTTGAACGCCGCCGGAGCGGAACTCGTTCAACGGCGAAGAAGATCGACTCCTGCCTGGTGGGGCCCTCTCTCGTGGTGACCAGTGCGCGAGAGGACTACGGTTCACACCAACGGCGCAGTGCTTGGCGCCAGTTGAATCGATGTAACCAGGGTCGCAGGCACAGGGCGGCGTTTTACCAGTACGCTTGTCCTGCTTGCATCGTCGCGAGAGGAGCGCCCAGGATTATGGGCAAGATCAAGGTTCAGGGCACCGTCGTCGAGCTTGACGGCGACGAGATGACCCGGATCATCTGGCAGTTCATCAAGGACAAGCTGATCCACCCGTACCTGGACGTCACTCTGGAGTACTACGACCTGGGCATCGAGCACCGGGACGCCACCGACGACCAGGTCACGATCGACGCCGCCAACGCCATCAAGAAGCACGGCGTCGGCGTCAAGTGCGCCACGATCACGCCGGACGAGGCGCGCGTCGAGGAGTTCGGCCTCAAGAAGATGTGGGTCTCGCCCAACGGCACGATCCGCAACATCCTCGGCGGTGTCGTCTTCCGCGAGCCGATCATCATCTCCAACGTCCCGCGGCTGGTCCCGGGCTGGACGAAGCCGATCATCATCGGCCGTCACGCCCACGGCGACCAGTACAAGGCCACCAACTTCAAGGTGCCCGGCGCCGGCAAGCTCACGATCACGTTCCAGCCGGAGGACGGCTCGGACCCGATCGAGCACGTCGTCACCGAGTTCCCGGCGGAGGGCGGTGTGGCGATGGGCATGTACAACTACAACAAGTCCATCGAGGACTTCGCCCGCGCCTCGTTCTCCTACGGCCTGCAGCGGGGCTACCCCGTCTACATGTCGACGAAGAACACGATCTTGAAGGCCTACGACGGCGCCTTCAAGGACATCTTCGAGCGCGTGTTCAACGAGGAGTTCAAGGCTGAGTTCGACGCCAAGGGCCTCACCTACGAGCACCGCCTCATCGACGACATGGTCGCAGCGGCCATGAAGTGGGAGGGCGGCTACGTCTGGGCGTGCAAGAACTACGACGGTGACGTCCAGTCCGACACGGTCGCGCAGGGCTTCGGCTCGCTCGGCCTCATGACGTCGGTCCTGATGACGCCGGACGGCAAGACGGTCGAGGCCGAGGCTGCGCACGGCACCGTGACGCGTCACTTCCGCCAGCACCAGGCCGGCAAGCCGACCTCCACGAACCCCATCGCGTCGATCTACGCGTGGACCCGTGGCCTCATGCACCGCGGCAAGCTGGACGGCACCCCCGAGGTGATCCGCTTCGCCGAGGCGCTCGAGGAGGTCGTGATCGAGACCGTCGAGTCCGGTCAGATGACCAAGGACCTGGCCCTGCTGATCAGCAAGGACCAGGCGTGGCTGACCACCGAGGACTTCCTCGCCGCGCTCGACGAGAACCTCAAGAAGAAGATGGCGTCGTTCTGATCGCCTGATTCGAGCACGTGAGAAGGCCACCCCGGTCACACCGGGGTGGCCTTCTGCGTTGCCCGTCACCCGGTCGGTTCCTCTTGCGGGTGGTTGCCGCGCAGAGCCGTCCACACAGGTCTCGCAGCCGATATATCTGCTGTTCCAAGGGCTTTGTGCGGGTGGAGGCAGTGCGATGTTCGGTGTACCGGTTCGGGGAATGATCGTCATCGGGGTGCTCGGGGTCGCCGGCGTGATGTACGCCGTCAACGGCGGCAAACCGATCGACAGCGACAAGGGGACCGGGATCTGCAAGATCACGGTGACCGCCGACATCCTCAACGTCCGCTCGGGACCCGGCGACATGCAGCCGATCGTCTCGACCATGCCGCGCGACGCGGTGACCAGCGCCCAGTCCCGCGTCGAGAACGGCTACCGGATGCTGAGCGACCGCCGCTGGGTGAGCCAGTCGTTCGTCGCCCTGACCAGCGATTCGACCTGCAAGTAAACTCGCGTGCATGCTGCGGAACATGTTTCGTTGGGGCAGAGGCAAGAGCGTCACGCAGTGCTCCTGCGAGCCGGAGTGGCAGGGCCTCTACACCGAGGTCTACGGCGAACGTCAGCTGGCACTGCCCCGTGACGAGATGGCCACCCTCGTCGGCTACCTCGACCTGACGGCGCACTGCGCCCGCTGCGACGCCGAGTACCCGAAGCCCTGGGGCCTGGCCTCCCAGTAGGCTCCTCCGTCGTGCTCACGGTCTCCACGGTCAACGTCAACGGTCTGCGCGCCGCCGCGAAGAAGGGCTACCTCGAGTGGCTGGCTTCCACCTCCGCGGACGTGGTGTGCCTGCAGGAAGTCCGCGCCGAGCCGTCCGAACTGGCGCCGGACGTCCACTCACCTCTGGGCTGGCACGGCGTGTACGCACCTTCCTCGTTGAAGGGCCGTGCGGGCGTGGGTGTGTTGTCTCGTCTGGAGCCTTCATCGATCCGTGTGGGCTTCGGCACCGCCGAGTTCGAGACGAGCGGCCGCTACGTGGAGATCGAACTGCCCGGCGTCGTCGTCGCGTCCCTGTACCTGCCGTCCGGCGACGTCGGCACGGCGAAGCAGGACGAGAAGGACCGCTTCATGGCGGCCTTCCTGCCGTACCTGGTGTCGCTGCGGGAGAAGGCGGCTGTCTCGGGCCGTGAGGTGCTCGTGTGCGGCGACTGGAACATCGCGCACCAGCAGGCGGACCTGAAGAACTGGAAGACGAACCAGAAGGAGTCCGGCTTCCTGCCGTACGAGCGGGAGTGGATGACTTCCGTGTTCGCGTCGGGCTACAACGACGTGATGCGCGCGCTGCACCCTGATGTGGCCGGGCCGTACTCGTGGTGGTCGTATCGGGGGAAGGCCTTCGACAACGACTCCGGGTGGCGGATCGACTACCAGGTCGCCACGGACGGGCTGGCGGCTCGGGCCACTTCGGCCGTGGTGGAGCGGGCGGCGACGTACGCGGAGCGCTGGTCGGACCACGCGCCCGTCACCGTCGTTTACTCCGACTGACCCGAAGCCCGAGATCAGGCACAATCGTGTCTGAGGAGGTGACGAGGGTGCACGAGGTCGTGGCAGCCAGGCTGACGGAGATCGAAGAACTGTGCCGAACGCTGGGTGTTCGACGTCTCGACGTGTTCGGATCGGCGGTCAGTGGTTCGTTCGACGTGAGAACCAGCGATGTGGACCTTCTCGTCGACTTCGACGCAGGCGACGATTTCGATCACTTCGGTACCTACTTCGCCTTGAAGGAAGGACTGGAGCGGATCCTCGGCAGGCCTGTCGACCTGGTGGTCGACAGCAGTATCCGCAACCCCTACTTCCGCGAGCAGGTCATGGAAAGCAAGGAAACCCTGTATGCGGCGTGACCCCCGCGCGTACCTGTGGGATGCCCTTCGCGCTGCGGAGTTGCTGGCCGAGTTCAGCAGGGGCAAGTCGTACACGGACTACCTTGCTGACGCGATGTTGCGATCCGCTGTCGAGCGGTAGTTCGAGATCATCGGTGAGGCGCTGAACAACCTGTCGAAGGTCTCTCCCGAGCTTGCTGCCGCGGTACCCGACCTGCCTCGCATCGTGGCCTTCCGCAACATCCTGATCCACGGCTACGCGAGTGTGGACGACGCGCTCGTGTGGCAGGTGCTCACCGACAAGCTTCCACAGCTCGAGGAGCGGCTGCACCAGTTGCTCGCGGGGCTCGATCAGGGCCCGTCGCACTACTCCGACTGACCCAGCCCGAACAGCCTTTATCGCTCTTGTCACCCACCTGACGGCTCGATTCAACCCGCCCGTCCCCTGAACATGAACACGATTCACCATCGATGAGTCGGGGGCGGCATGACAGGGTTCAACCGGCGGTCTTTCCTCCTGGCGATGGGCGTGGGCGCCGCAGGCGTGCCACTCCTGGACCGCCAAGCGTTTGCGTCGACCGCGGGCACCACGCTCGACACCACGGCCACACCGATCGGCACCAGCGGTTACCGCAGGCTCGCGGCAGGCCCGGGCTGGCCGACGGTCGTGCGCGGCGACCTGGTCCTGGCCAAACCCGACCGGGAGGCCAGGCGCACAGCCCTCGCCAGCTTCGTGCAGTTCAGCGACATGCACATCTGCGACGCGCAGAGCCCGCTCCGGTTCGAGTACCTGCACCCGATCATGGGTTCCAGTGCGCACCGGCCGCAGGAGGCGCTGACGACGCAGGGCTCGACGAGCCTCGTGCGGCGGGTCAACGCCGTCAAGAACGGTCCGCTGACCGGCAGGCCCTTCGACTTCCTCATGACGACCGGGGACAACACCGACAACCACGAGAACATCGAGCTCGACTGGTACCTCACGGTCCTCAACGGCGGTCGCATCACGCCGAACACCGGCGACGCCAGGTACGAGGGCGTGCAGAACGCGGGCATCAGCACGTTCTGGCAGCCGGACCTCAGCGGTGCCGACGACTACAAGGCAAAGGGATTCCCCCAACTGCAGGGTCTGCTCGACGCGGCGGTGCGCGAGTTCACGAGCCCTGGCCTGGACATCCCCTGGTACTCCACGATCGGCAACCACGACGACAGCGTGGTCGGCGCGCTGCCGGACGGGCTGCTCGACAGCTGGTACACCGGCCGCAAGAAGATCGTCGGATTCGGTGACCCCGTGCAGAACGCGAAGGTCGCGCAGGCGTTCAACGACCCCAAGGCCATCCCGGAAGCGATGGCCATCCTCGCGAGCGGCGGCGTCGTCCGGACCGTGACGCCGGACAGTCGGAGGAGGTTGTTCAGCACCGGTGAGTTCGTGCGCAAGCATCTGCCGACGGGCGGACACGGGTACACGGACGCCAACGCGGACGGCGTGGACGTCTTCTACTCGTTTCGGATGGCGCCCGGTGTCACCGGCATCAGCATGGACACCACGAACCTCGCCGGGTTCTCCACGGGCTCCATCGGGCTGCACCAGCTCAACTGGATCGAGAAGACCCTCAGGCGCAACAGTTCGCTCTACTACGACTGGCTCGGCCTGCCGCAACGGCAGAACGTCACCGACGAGCTGTTCGTGCTCTTCAGCCACCACACGAGCACGACGATGGGCAACGTGCTGCCGGACAAGCGCCGGCCGCTCGACCCGCGTGTGAACGGCGACGCGCTCGTGAACCTCCTGCACCGCTTTCCGAACGTGCTGGCGTGGGTCAACGGCCACACGCACCGCAACGTGATCACCCCGCACCGGCACGCCACGGCGAGCAGGAGCTTCTGGGAGATCAACACCGCCGCGCACGTCGACTACCCGCAGCACGCCCGCGTGATCGAGGTGGCGGACAACGGTGACGGCACGTTGTCGCTGTTCACGACGTTGCTCGAAGCGGATGCGCCCTACCAGGTCGACTATGACGACCGCAGTGACACGGCCCTCGCCAGCCTGTGCCGGGAGATCACCTACAACGACATCCACTCGCGGACGGACCCTCTAGGCACGCCGCTCGACCGGAACGCGGAACTGCTCGTCGCGGTGCGCTGAGTGGGATGTCCCACAGCCAGTCGCACCTGATCAGGAATTTCGGCGGCCTAAGGTCGTTGACGTGGCAGTGGACATCTCGCTAATCCCACCGCAGCCTCGTCCGAGTGCGGCGGCCATGCGGCGTGCGTTGCGCAGGGCCGCTGACGGTGCCGTGCTCGACGCGACGGAAGCCGCCGTGTTGCTGCACGCGCGCGAGGACAACCTGGACTCGTTGCTGACGGCGGCGGGCAAGGTGCGGGACGCGCACCTGCTCGCCGAGGGACGTGCCGGGATCGTCACGTACAGCCGGTCGGTGTTCATCCCGCTGACGAGGCTGTGCCGGGACCGGTGCCACTACTGCACGTTCGCGACCGTGCCGCACAAGCTGCCCGCCGCGTTCCTCGAACGCGACGAGGTGCTGGCGATCGCCCGCGCCGGCGCCGCGCAGGGGTGCAAGGAAGCCCTCTTCACGCTCGGCGACCGGCCGGAGGACCGCTGGCCCGCCGCGAAGGAGTGGCTGGACGCGCGCGGCTACGAGTCCACTTTGGACTACGTGCGGGCCAGTGCCATCGCGGTGCTGGAGGAGACCGGCCTGCTGCCGCACCTCAACCCCGGCGTGCTGAGCTGGGAGGAGCTGACGCGGCTGCGCCCCGTCGCGTCCAGCATGGGCATGATGCTCGAGACCACGGCCGAACGGCTGTGGAGCGAGAAGGGCGGCCCGCACTACGGCAGCCCCGACAAGGAACCCGCCGTCCGGCTGCGCGTCCTCACCGACGCCGGCCGCGTGAACGTCCCGTTCACCACCGGGATCCTGATCGGCATCGGCGAGACCGTCGCCGAGCGCGCCGAGTCGTTGCTCGCGATGCGCCAGGTCGCGAAGCAGTACGGGCACATCCAGGAAGTCATCATCCAGAACTTCCGCGCCAAGCCGGACACGGCGATGCGAGGCATGCCCGACGCCGACCTGACCGAGCTCGCGGCGACGATCGCCGTTGCGCGCCTTGTGATGCCGTCGACCGTGAGCGTGCAGGCGCCGCCGAACCTCGTCGGCGGCGAGTTCGGCCTCATGCTGCGCGCGGGTGTCGACGACTGGGGCGGCGTCTCGCCGGTCACGCCCGACCACGTGAACCCCGAGAAGCCGTGGCCGCAGGTCGACCAGCTCGCGGAGATCACCCGCGAGGCCGGTTTCTCCTTGCAGGAACGGCTGAACGTCTACCCGCGCTACGTCCGCGCGGCGGCGGGGCAGTGGATCGACACCCGGCTCACCGCGCACGTTTCCGCGCTGGCGCTGGAAAACGGCCTCGCGAACCCGGACGCCCCCGTGGCCGGCCGCGAGTGGCAGGAGCCGGACGGCGGGCTCGACACGTTCGGCCGCGCGGACCTCAACACCGCGATCGACACGGAGGGCCGCACGAGCGACCGCCGCGGCGACTTCGACGAGGTCTACGGCGACTGGGACGAGCTGAAGGTTCCTGTTGTCCCGCAACGGCTTCCCGACGACGTCCAACGTGGACTGAAGATCGCCGCGAACGACCCGGCGGCGTTGCTCGGCGACACCGAGGCCGCGATGGCGCTGCTGACGGCGGACGGCGACGCGCTGGAGGAGATGACCCGCCTCGCCGACGAGCTGCGGCGCGAGGTGGTCGGCGACGACGTCACGTACGTGGTCAACCGGAACATCAACTTCTCCAACGTCTGCTACGTCGGCTGCCGCTTCTGCGCCTTCGCCCAGCGTGAACGCGACGCGGACGCTTTCAGGTTGAGCGCCGAAGAGGTCGCCGACCGCGCGCAGGAGGCGTGGGACGACGGCGCCACCGAGGTCTGCATGCAGGGTGGCATCGACCCCAAGCTGCCGGTGACGTACTACGCCGACGTCGTGCGCGCGATCAAGAAGCGGCTGCCCGGGATGCACGTCCACGCGTTCAGCCCGATGGAGATCGTCTCCGCCGCGGCCAAGGCGGGCGTGAGCATCCGTGAGTGGCTCACGGAGCTGAAGGAAGCCGGCCTCGACACGATCCCCGGCACGGCGGCCGAGATCCTCGACGACGACGTGCGCTGGGTGCTGACCAAGGGCAAGCTGCCGACCGCGACCTGGCTCGACGTCGTCGGCACCGCCCATGAGCTCGGCATTCGTTCGTCGAGCACGATGATGTACGGCCACGTGGACCACCCCGGTCACTGGCTCACGCACTTCCGGGTGCTGGCCGACCTGCAGGACCGGACCGGCGGGCTGACCGAGTTCGTCGCGCTGCCGTTCGTGCACCGCAACGCCCCGATCTACCTGGCGGGAGTCGCCCGTCCCGGTCCGTCCCGCCGCGACAACCGCGCCGTGCACGCGTTCGCACGGCTGGCGCTGCACGGACGCGTCGACAACATCCAGTGCTCCTGGGTGAAGCTCGGCGACGAGGGCACCGCGGAGATCCTCAACGGCGGCGCGAACGACATCGGCGGCACGTTGATGGAGGAGACCATCAGCCGCATGGCGGGATCCGAGCACGGATCGGCGCGCACTGTGAGTGAGCTTCAGACCCTGGCTTCACTAGCAGGGCGTAACGCGCGTCAGCGGACTACGACATATGGGCGAGTGCGATCCGATCATCCATGACCGATAGTCTGATTCGGCGCATAGACGCTACCGGCCATCGGTAGCTTGGCGGCCAATCAGTCAGCGAGGTTCACCCGTTCCGGGGTGAACCTGTGCCTTGGGGAGGCTCGGCAAGTGCACGGCATGAGTCTGGTTCTGAGCGCGGCGGTCGAAGGCAGCATGACCGGTACCGCAGCTGGTCCCGTGGGTCTGATCGCGGTCACCGCGGGTGTGGGCGGTCTGCTGTACGGCCTGGTGAAGCGGCGCAAGCCGGCTCCCGTCGTGGCGGCCAACCAGCGCATCGACCTGGTCCAGCAGGACACCGCGCACCACTGATCCACCTGGTCTGAGAAGATTTCGTCCGTGTCCACGGAGAACGCGCCTGCAGAGCCCGTAAAGCGCCCCCGCGTCCTGTCCGGCATCCAGCCGACGGCCGGGTCGTTCCACCTCGGCAACTACCTGGGTGCGGTGCGGCAGTGGGTGGCCCTGCAGGAGGCGCACGACGCGTTCTACTGCGTCGTCGACCTGCACGCGATCACCGTGGAGCAGAACCCGAAGGAACTGCGCCAGAACACGCGCGTCTCGGCCGCCCAGCTGCTCGCGCTGGGCATCGACCCGGACCGGGCGACCCTGTTCGTGCAGTCGCACGTCCCGGAGCACGCCCAGCTCGGCTGGGTCATGCAGTGCCTGACCGGCTTCGGCGAGGCGTCGCGGATGACGCAGTTCAAGGACAAGTCCGCACGCCAGGAGCAGTCCGTCGGCGTGGGCCTGTTCACGTACCCGATCCTGCAGGCCGCGGACATCCTGCTGTACCAGGCGCACTACGTGCCGGTCGGCGAGGACCAGCGCCAGCACCTGGAGCTGACGCGCGACCTCGCGACGCGCTTCAACTCGCGCCACGGCAAGACGTTCCGGCTGCCAGAGGCGTACATCGTCAAGGACACGGCCAAGATCTTCGACCTGCAGGACCCGACGGCGAAGATGAGCAAGTCGGTGCCCGGTGGCGTCGTCGAGCTGCTGGAAGACCCGAAGCGCTCGGCCAAGAAGATCCGTTCCGCCGTCACCGACACGGGCCGTGAGATCGTCTTCGACGTCGAGAACAAGCCGGGTGTCTCGAACCTGCTGACGATCTACTCGGCCCTGACCGGCCGCACGGTCGAGTCGCTGGTCGCCGACTACGACGGCAAGGGCTACGGCGACCTGAAGAAGGACCTCGGCGAGGTCTTCACCGAGTGGGTCACGCCGGTGCAGGAACGCGTCCGCATGTACCTCGACGACGTGGCGTCGCTGGACAAGATCCTGGCCCGCGGCGCCGAGCGCGCCCGTGAGGTCGCCTCCGTCACGTTGCGCCGTACGTACGACAAGATCGGCTTTGTTCTGCCTGAGTAGTGCACTTGCACTAGCGTTTTGCGTGTGGACAAGTGGCGGCGGAAGTACGCGTGGTTCGACCACATCATGCGAGCGTATGAGCGCTTCACCGAGAGGTACGGCACGCACTACGCCGCCGCGGTGACGTATTTCAGCGTGCTGTCGCTGGTGCCGATCCTGATGATCGGGTTCGCGATCGCCGGTTTCGTGCTGCAGTCGCAGCCGGACCTGCTGGCCTCGCTGCGAGCGAACATCGCCGAGGCCGTACCGGACCCGCAGCTGCGTGAACAGGTCAACGAGTCCGTGAACAGCGCCCTGGACTCCAAGGGCATCGTCGGCATCATCGGCCTGCTCGGCGCCGCCTACTCCGGTCTCGGCTGGATGAGCAACCTCCGCGACGCCCTGACCGCGCAGTGGGGTCACGCGAAGGAGAACCTGCCGTTCCTCGGCACGCTGTGGCGCGACCTGCTGTCGTTGCTCGGCCTGGGGCTCGCGATCGTGCTGTCGTTCGGCATCACGGCGGTGGGGACCGGGTTCGCCGAGCTGGTCCTGAGGTGGATGGGGCTCGAGAACGCCGGCTGGGCGCACGTCCTGCTGCGGATCGGCACGATCGTCCTGTCGCTGCTCGCGAACTGGCTCGTGTTCCTGTGGGTGCTCTCGCGGTTGCCGCGCAAGCCCGTCGGGTGGCGCAGCGCGATCAAAGGCGCGTTCGCCGGAGCGGTCGGGTTCGAGGTGCTGAAGCAGACGGCGACGATCTTCCTGTCGTTCACGACCAAGTCTCCGACCTCGGCCGCGTTCGGGTCCGTCATCGGTGTGCTGGTGTTCGCGAACCTGGTAGCGCAGTTCATCCTGTTCATCACGGCCTGGACGGCCACCGCCAGGGAGAACCTCGAGCCCGAGGTCGTGAAGGCCCCGCCGCCCGCGGTGATCTCTCCGGTGGTGGAGATGCGGTCCGGCCCCTCGCCATCGCTGATGCTGGGTGCCGGTGCGGTTGTCGGCGCGGTGCTCGGTCTCCGGTGGCGCCGCAAGTAGCGTTCAGCGTTCAGAACGTGAACGGCCCCAGCGCGGGTGCGCTGGGGCCGTCGTCTTCGGTGCCTCAGAAGCCCTGTGCCGCCTGCGCGGCCTGCCGGCGGGCCCTGGCCGCCTTGGCGCGCTTGCTGCGGATGAAGAGCACGAGACCGGCCAGCAGGCCGAGGCCCGCCACGGCCGTGATCGGGAGGCCGACGGTGCCGAACGCGGTGGGCGTGGGGCGGCCCGTGCGCGAGTCGACGGCGGCTGCGTCGTCCTGGGTGTCGGTGCTCTGCGTGGGAACGACGTTCTGCTTCGGCTGCGGGGCGCCGTCGACGAGCTTGCCCACGCCGCCGGGGCCCATGGCGAAGCCGTAGTCGAGCATCTTCGCGGCCTGGGCGTCGATGCGCGTGGGGGTCTGCTGACCGCGCAGCAGCACGACGACGAGACGGCGGCCGTTGCGTTCCGCGGCGCCCACGTAGGTGTGCTGCGAGTCGTCGGTGAAGCCGGTCTTGCCGCCGAGCGCGCCCTGGTAGTTCTGGAGCAGGCGGTTGTCGTTCTGCAGCATGATCGTGCCGCCGTTGCGGCCGGGGAACTGCGACTGCTGCAGCTTGATGGCCTGCGCGAACTCGTCGTACTTCATCGCGCCGCGGAAGATCAGGCCGACGTCGTAGGCCGAGGTGCTGGTGCCGGGCGCGTCGAGGCCGGACGGGGTCACGGCGCGGGTGTCGAGGGCGCCGAGCTCCTTGGCCATCGCGTTCATCTTGCGCAGGGCGTTCGGCACGCCGCCGAGCTGACGGGCCAGCGTGTGCGCCACGTCGTTGCCCGAGGTGAGCAGCAGGCCGTGCAGCAGCTGGCGGACCGTGTACTGGCCGCCGTCCTTCAGCCCGACGCAGGTGCATTCCTGCTGGGTGTCTTCAGCGCTGGCGGTGACGACGAGGTCGCCCCGCAGTTCCTTGGCGACGACCATCGCGAGCAGCACCTTCATGATGCTGGCGGGGCGCTGGCGGCCGTGCGGGTCGTACGCGGCGATGACAGCACCGCTGTCGATGTCCGCGAGCAGCCACGAAGCCGCGGTGATGCCGCTGGGAGGTTGCGCCGAGTTCGGCGGCAGGATCAGGCCGCACTCGCCCAGCCGATCACCGCCGATGGGCTTCTCCGGCACCTCGAGCGCGGCAGGGGCCTTCTGGCCCGGCGCCGGCTGCTCGGAAGTGTCCACCGGTGGCGGCGGGGTCTCGCGGTTCGCGCACTGTGCCGAGCCGGCGGCCTGTTGTGCGGTGCCGGTCGGTGCGGCGAACGCGGCTGTGGCCGTTGCTAGGACCAGGGCGACGATGAGCCGTTTTGGGAAGGGCACACGTTCAGGCTATCCACCCCCGTTTAGCCGCGTGCACGCACCACGTCTGATACTGGTGAACGTGAAGCTCTCGCGCCCGATGTCACTCTTCCTGGTGGCTTTCGGAGTGTGGTCGTGGGTGATCTGGCCCACGTTCCTGAAGAACATCTGGAAGGACCCACGTTCGTTTAGCGACGGACCTACCGCCTTCTTCACTGTGCACCTGGTGCTCGTGATCGCCTCGCTCGTGTTCGGCACCGTCATCGGCGTGCTGGGCCTGCGGGGATTCCTGGCCACTCGACGTCGATAGGGAAAAGCTGTGGAGTTCGTACGCCTGCTGCTGGTGTTCCTGCACCTGCTCGGCATGGGCATGCTGGTCGCGATGATCATGTTGCAGGCCAGGGCCGGCAAGGACGCGCCGGTCAACAAGGGATGGCTGCACGGCGCGGCCTTGCAGCTGCTCACCGGCGTCGCGCTGGTCGGCATCGACCCGCTCGTCGACGCCGTGAAGTACGACCACGTCAAGATCGGCGTCAAGCTGCTGGTCGTCGTGGCCATCGCCGTCGTCGTGGCGATCAACGTCAACAAGCCCAAGGCCCCGTCCTGGCTGCTGCCGACGGCCGCCTCGCTCGTCGTGCTGAACATCGGTGTCGCGGTCTTCTGGACCTGATCGGGGGATGTCGCCCGCACTGGCGGGTGACGTAGGGGTGCTTTTCGCACCAGGTGTTGTACCTGCGCGCAACCATCCCTGGCATGTCACGTATCGCCTATATCGGTGTGCTCACCGCCGGGGCAGTGTTGACGGTCGTCTCACTGCACGGTGCCGCCCCGGAGGCCTCGGCCTCCGGGGATGGCCAGGTGTGCGCCGCTGCGTGGTGCCCGAAGGAACGTCCGGATTGGCGCGCGCCGTCGCCGAGAGGTGAAGAGCCTCCGACGTCGACCACGACGACCCCGACTACGACGACCACCACCCCGTGCACGACCACCTCGACCACCACGACGACGCCGCCGGTGACCACCACCACGACGGAGTCCACGACCACGACGACGACCCCGCCGACGTCGACCTCGACCACGACGTCGACCACGGACTCGACGACGTCGTCCACGACGACGCCATCGACCTCCACCTCGACCACGGACTCGACGACGTCGTCCACGACGACGCCGCCGACCTCCACGACGACGTCCGGTACCACCACGACGCCGCCGGTGACGACGACCACCACGTCGAAGATCACCACTCCGCCCGTGACGACGCCCCCGGTGACCACCACCTCGGTCACGCCCGTGGTCCACCAGGACAACCGCCTGGCCAACACCGGCGCCTCGACCACGTGGATGCTGCTGCTCGGCGTCCTGCTCCTGGTCGGCGGCACGGCTCTGATGCTGCTCGACCGCGCCAGGCGACTCACCCGGCGCTGACCCCCGAAAACTGTCGGTGCTCTTCGTCACACTGATGGCGTGCGAATCAAACACCTGCGCGAACGCAGCGATCTCGGCGTCATCAGTGCCGGCACCCTGAAGTCACTGAGTGTCACCAATCCGTGGCGGAGGTGCGCCTCGGGCGGGCCGTGGCAGCGCATGTACCCAGGAGTGGTGCTGCTGCACAACGGCCCGCCCACCCCGGACCAACAGCTGACCGCGGCCCTTCTGCGCGCAGGCCCAGGAACCGTGGTCACCGGCGCAGAAGCCTGCCGCCGCCACGGCCTGCCCGCCCGCGAAATCCACCTGCTGGTGCCAGGCACGGCACGAGGCAGCGGCACGCTGATCCTGGAACGAGCCGCGCCCGTCCCCGCCGCAACCGACGTGGGCGGCTTCCCAGTGGTGTCCGCGGCCAGAGCCGTGGTGGACGCCTGCCGCTTCATGCGCTCCCAGGACGAGGCCACCGCCCTCATCGCCGCCGCCATCCAACGAGGCCGCTGCACACCGGCAGACCTCCAAGCAGAGGCCCGCACGAACCGCTTCGGCACAAAGCTCGTCCGAACCGTCCTCAAAGACCTGGGCCGCGCGGAATCGGTGGCGGAACGGGACGCTCGCCGTCTGTCCCGCAAAATCCGCCTGACCACACCGCACTGGAACGCCACGATCGCGGGCACTGATGGGCTGATCATCGGCAGGCCCGACGCCTGGTACGACGACGTCGGCCTGGCCTGGGAGATCGACTCTCGCGCGTTCCACTACGGCCCGCGCGGTGGCCCGCGAACTCAATGCAGCACACAAGGCAGCCGCCGCCAGACCACGCCCACCGGTGCACGTCGTGGAGGTGACCTGAGAGCGCACCCGCGCGCAGTTTCAGTCACGACCCGCGCAACCCCTCCGCAGGCGACCTCCGCACGGCGGGTGACCCCTCCGCTGGAACGGGAACCAGCCACCACAAACGGACCCGCGCAGTGCCAACCGGCTCCCGCCAACGCACTGCCTGCGCCCACCCTCGCAAGGCGAGCTCTCGCACGGGAACGCGACCAACCCCGCTGGAACAGGAGCAGGCGAACGCAAGCCGACCCGCCCGCGAGGAATCCCCCCGCCAGACAACAAAAGCGCCGCGCCCCCAACGGGAACGCGGCGCCTAGAAACCCAAAACTCAGACGCGCTTGAACAGCAGCGCGCGCTTCACTTCCTGGATCGCCTTGGTCACCTGAATGCCACGGGGGCAAGCATCGGTGCAGTTGAACGTCGTCCGGCAGCGCCAAACGCCGTCGATGTCGTTGAGGATGTCCAACCGCTCCTCAGCACCCTCGTCCCGGGAGTCGAAGATGAACCGGTGTGCGTTCACGATCGCCGCCGGGCCGAAGTACGAGCCCTCGGTCCAGTAGACCGGGCAGGAGGTGGTGCAGCAGGCGCACAGGATGCACTTCGTCGTGTCGTCGAACCGTTCGCGGTCGGCGGCGGACTGGATGCGCTCGCGCGTCGGCTCGTTGCCGTAGGTCACGAGGTACGGCTTGACCGCGCGGAACGCCTCGAAGAAGGGTTCCATGTCGACGAGCAGGTCCTTGTGCACCGGCAGGCCCTTGATGGGCTCGATGGTGATCGTGGTGTGCTTGTCGCCCTTTTCGAGAAGGTCCTTCAGCAGCACCTTGCACGCCAGGCGGTTCACGCCGTTGATGCGCATGGCGTCCGAGCCGCAGATGCCGTGGGCGCAGGAACGCCGGAAGGTCAGCGTGCCATCGACGTACCACTTGATGTGGTGCAGCAGGTTCAGCACGCGGTCCGACGGGAGCGCCGGGATGTCGAACGAGTCCCAGCGCGGCTCGTCGTCGATCTCCGGGTTGAACCGGCGGATCTTGACGGTGACCGTGACAGCGCCGTCCGGAACGGGCGGCTGGGAGCCGCGCGAGCCTGCAGTGGTTTCAGCGGTGGCGGTCATCAGTACTTGCGCTCCATCGGCTTGTACCGGGTAAAGGTCACGGGCTTGTAGTCCATGCGGATGTCGGCCGAGAGACCGTCGCCCTGCTTGTAGAACATGCTGTGGCGCATGAAGTTCGTGTCGTCGCGGTTCGGGTAGTCCTCGCGGGCATGGCCGCCGCGGGACTCCTTGCGCGCGAGCGCGCCGTGCACGAGGACCTCGGCCAGCTCGAGCAGGAAGCCGAGCTCGACGGCCTCGAGCAGGTCCGTGTTGAAGCGCTTGCCCTTGTCCTGGACGGAGATGTGGGCGTAACGCTCCTTGAGGGCCTGCACGTCGTGCAGCGCCGTCTTCAGCGTGTCCTCGGTGCGGTACACGGACGCGTTGGCGTCCATGGTGGCCTGCAGCTCGGTGCGGATGTCCGCCACGCGCTCCTGGCCGTGCTCCGACAACGCCAGCGCGACCTGGGCCTCGACGGACGCGGCCGGGTTCTCCGGCAGGTCGACGTGGGACTCACGCGACAGCGCGTACTCCGCGGCGGCGATGCCCGCGCGGCGGCCGAAGACGTTGATGTCCAGCAGCGAGTTCGTGCCGAGGCGGTTCGCGCCGTGCACGGACACGCAGGCGCACTCACCCGCGGCGTAGAGGCCGGGAACGACGTTGTCGTTGTCCCGCAGCACTTCGCCGTGGATGTTCGTCGGGATGCCACCCATCGCGTAGTGCGCGGTCGGGTACACCGGGACGGGCTCGACGACCGGGTCGACCGCGAGGTACGTGCGGGCGAACTCGGTGATGTCCGGCAGCTTCGTCTCCAGGACCTCGGCACCGAGGTGCGTGCAGTCCAGGAGGACGTAGTCCTTGTTCGGGCCGGCGCCACGGCCTTCCAGCACCTCGAGGGCCATCGAACGGGCCACGATGTCGCGCGGCGCCAGGTCCTTGATGGTCGGGGCGTAGCGCTCCATGAACCGCTCGCCCGAGGCGTTGCGCAGGATCGCGCCCTCACCTCGCGCGCCCTCGGTCAGCAGGATGCCGAGACCGGCGAGGCCGGTCGGGTGGAACTGGTAGAACTCCATGTCCTCCAGGGGCAGGCCCTTGCGGAAGACGATGCCCATGCCGTCGCCGGTCAGCGTGTGGGCGTTCGACGTGGTCTTGAAGACCTTGCCGAAACCACCCGTCGCGAACACGACGGACTTGGCCTGGAAGACGTGGATCTCGCCGGTCGCGAGCTCGTAGGCGACGGCACCGGTGCAGACCGGGCCGTTCTCCGTCTCGGTCAGGCAGATGTCGAGCACGTAGAACTCGTTGAAGAACTCGATGCCGTGCTTGACGCAGTTCTGGTAGAGCGTCTGCAGGATCATGTGGCCGGTGCGGTCCGCGGCGTAGCAGGCGCGGCGCACGGCGGCTTCACCGTGGTTGCGCGTGTGGCCGCCGAACCGGCGCTGGTCGATCTTGCCCTCGGGCGTGCGGTTGAACGGCAGGCCCATCTTCTCGAGGTCGAGAACGGCGTCGATCGCCTCCTTCGCCATGATCTCGGCGGCGTCCTGGTCGACCAGGTAGTCGCCGCCCTTGATCGTGTCGAAGGTGTGCCACTCCCAGTTGTCCTCCTCGACGTTGGCGAGGGCGGCGCACATGCCGCCCTGGGCCGCGCCGGTGTGCGAACGCGTGGGGTAGAGCTTGGTGAGCACCGCGGTGCGGGCGCGCTGGCCGGACTCGATCGCCGCGCGCATTCCGGCACCACCAGCGCCGATGATGACTACGTCGTACTTGTGGAACTGCATTGTGGTGGGCTCCCCGCGCGGGTCAGTTCGAGATGTTCGGGTCGAAGGTGAAGATCACGAACGTGCCGAGGGCGATGATCAGCACCATCGAGACGTAGAGCAGCATCTTCAACCAGAACCGGGTGGCGTCCTTGCGGGCGTAGTCGTTGATGATCGTCCGGACGCCGTTGCCGCCGTGGATCTGCGCGAGCCAGAGCATCGCGAGGTCCCAGAACTGCCAGAACGGCGATGCCCACCGGCCGGCCACGAAGCCGAAGTTGATGCGGTGGATGCCGCCGTCGAGGATGTTCATGATGAACAGGTGACCCAGCACCAGGATCACGAGCAGCAGCCCGGACAGGCGCATGAACAGCCAGCTGTAGAGCTCACCGTTGCCGCGGCGGGCCGCGGGGCGACGCGGCGAGCGGGGCTTGTCGAGTGCGAGCGACATGGTCAGTGGCCCCCAACCAGCTCGGAGATCGTGCGCACCAGCATGAAGTAGGCGCCGGGGATCATCACGGCGATCCACACGCCGAGCACGACCCACAGCATCGGGCGCTGGTACTTGGCGCCCTTCTCCCAGAAGTCCACGAGCATGACCCGGATGCCGTTGAGCGCGTGGTAGAGAACCGCGCCGACCAGACCGACCTCGAAGAGGTTGACGATCGGGTTCTTGTAGGTCTCGATCACCGCGTCGTACGCGTTCGGGGACACCCGCACGAGGGCGGTGTCGAGCACGTGGGTGAAGAGGAAGAAGAACGTGAGAACACCGGTGATCCGGTGGGCGACCCAGGACCACATGCCCAGATCACCGCGGTAGAGCGTCCCACCCCCTCGGGTGGTGCCCGACCGCTCGGGTGCGCCTGCGCTGGTCATGCGCCGCGGCCTCCAACGTCAGTGGTGGTGTGGTCGGCGAACATTTCTCTCTTCCCGACCATGACCGGAAAATCCTAGTCCCGCACGTTGGACCGATCCCAGCAGGCGCACCCGCTCTGTGATCGATGAGACACGCTGTCGATCGCCCAAGCGGTCTTTATCGATCCCGAAATGCGGTCCACGCCACATTCGAAGCCACGCGGGGCGCTTTCGTACTGCATGTCGGTACGGGAGGGCCCCGCGTGCCGGAAGGGACCGCGGGCGGACTCGGCGAGCGCAACTGCTCCAACCGGACGAAGATCGGTGTGGGGAAGTGGCAGAAGGGGACGTTTTGCCACGCCTTGAACACGAGTGATCACCACTCGTACGGCCAAAGCGTCGAATGCGTAACCGATAGGGGTCTTTGTAGGTGCTGACGGCAACGGGGTTGGTTACTAAGAGGTACGGTGCCGCCTCTAGGACCCAACAACGTCGTTGGGGAGGAACCTCAGGGAGGAGACGAGCCGTGCGTCGTCGTATGCGTGGTGTCGCGGTCGCCGCGATCGCGTTGACCAGCGTGATGACTATGGCCGCCTGCGCGAAGGACTCGGGTGGCGGGAGCAACAACGCGGGTACCGGTACAGGTGCCGCCTGCGAGTTCGCCGAGGCCCCGAGCGCGCCTGCTACCTCGAACACCAGCGCCGCCAACGGTGACAAGGTGGACGCGAGTGCGCTGAAGATCGGTCTGGCCTACGACATCGGTGGCCGTGGCGACGCGTCGTTCAACGACTCCGCCGCCGCCGGTCTGGACAAGGCCATCTCGGACATGGGCGTGAAGAAGGAGAACACGCGCGAGCTCTCCGCCGCCCCGAACGAGGACGAGTCCGCCAAGCAGACCCGTCTGCGCCAGCTGGCGTCCGAGGGCTTCAGCCCGATCATCGGTGTCGGCTTCGCCTACGCCGAGTCGATGAAGCTCGTCGCCGCGGAGTTCCCGAACGTCAAGTTCGGCCTGGTCGACGGGTCCGTCGAGGGCGCTGCCAACGTCACGCCGCTGCTGTTCGCCGAGCAGGAGGGTTCCTTCCTGGCCGGCGTCATCGCCGCGTACCAGAGCAAGAAGTGCCACGTGGGCTTCGTCGGCGGCGTCGAGATCCCGCTGATCCAGAAGTTCGAGGCCGGCTACGCCCAGGGTGCCAAGGCCGCCGCGCCGAAGATCCAGGTCGAGAAGAAGTACATCACGCCGGCCGGTGACTTCACGGGCTTCCAGGACGCCCCGAAGGGCCAGGAAGCCGCCAAGGGCCAGATCGACAAGGGCGCCGACGTGATCTACCAGGCCGCCGGTGCCTCCGGTAAGGGCATCTTCTCGGCTGCCAAGCAGGGTGGCGTGCTGGCCATCGGCGTCGACTCCGACCAGTACAACCAGGCGACCGTCGCCGACACCAAGGACGTCATCGTGTCGTCCATGCTCAAGCGCGTCGACGTCGCGGTCTACGACTTCGTCAAGGCCGTCGCCAAGAACGACATCGCCTCGCTGCCGAAGGTCTTCGACCTGAAGGTGAACGGTGTCGGCTACTCCACGTCGGGTGGCAAGATCGACGCGAAGCTGCAGGGAATCCTCGAGGGCTACAAGGCCCAGATCATCGAGGGCAAGATCAAGGTCGCGGACAAGCCGTAGTCCGAAAGCCGCACGCACACCGGGCCCTGTGAGGATTTCGCCCTCACAGGGCCTGGTGCGTGGTAGGAGGAGCACTCGACGATGAGCAGTTCCACGTCCGTTGGGACGGGCGAACACCCCGCGGTGGTGCTCACAGGCATCACCAAGCGATTCCCAGGTGTGGTCGCCAACAGCGACGTCCACCTGACCGTCCGCCGTGGCGAGGTCCACGCCCTGTGCGGTGAGAACGGCGCGGGCAAGTCCACCCTGATGAAGATCCTCTACGGCATGCAGCCGCCGGACGAGGGCACCATCGAGGTGAACGGCGAGCAGGTGCGGTTCCGCACCCCGTCCGACGCCATCAAGGCCGGCATCGGCATGGTGCACCAGCACTTCATGCTGGCCGACAACCTCACCGTCCAGGAGAACGTCGTCCTGGGTGCCGAGGCTCTGCACGGCATCGGTCAGAAGGCCCGCAGGCGCATCATCGAGCTCTCCGGCAAGACCGGGCTCAACGTCGACCCCGGCGTCCTGGTCGAGCAGCTCGGCGTCGCGGACCGCCAGCGCGTCGAGATCCTCAAGGTGCTCTACCGCGGTGCCAAGGTGATCATCCTGGACGAGCCGACCGCCGTGCTCGTGCCGCAGGAGGTCAACGAGCTCTTCGACACCGTCCGCGGCATGCAGGAGCAGGGCTACACGTTCCTGTTCATCTCGCACAAGCTCGACGAGGTCCGCGCGATCGCGGACTCCGTCACGGTGATCCGCCGCGGCACGACCGTGGGCAGCGCGGACCCGAAGACCGTCAGCTCCAGGCAGCTCGCCGAGATGATGGTCGGCAGCGAGCTCCCCAGCCCCGAGACCCGCGAGTCCACCGTCACCGACACGGTCGTGCTGGACGTCAAGGGCCTCAGGCTGATGACGCCCGACGGCTCACGGCCGATCCTCGACGACATCGACATGGTGGTCCGCTCCGGCGAGGTCGTCGGCATCGCCGGTGTCGAGGGCAACGGCCAGACCGAGCTCGTCGAGACGATCATGGGCATGCGCAAGGCCGGCAGCGGCACGATCACGTTGCAGGACCAGGACCTCACCAAGCTCGGGACGCTGGCCCGGCGCGAGGCGGGCATCGGGTACGTGCCCGAGGACCGCCACCGCCACGGCCTGCTGCTCACGCAACCCCTCTGGTACAACCGGATCCTCGGCTACCAGACCCGCAGGCCGACCGCCAAGGGCATCTGGCTCGACACCGACGGCGCGAAGAAGGACACCGAGCGGATCGTCGCGGACTTCGACGTCCGCACGCCCGGCATCGACGTGCCCGCAGCCGCGCTGTCCGGTGGCAACCAGCAGAAGCTCGTCGTCGGCCGCGAACTGTCCGGCGACCCGGTGCTGCTGATCGCGTCGCACCCGACCCGCGGTGTGGACGTCGGCGCGCAGGCGTTGATCTGGGACGAGATCAAGCGCGCCCGCGCCGCCGGTCTCGCCGTGCTGCTGATCTCCGCCGACCTGGACGAGCTCATCGGCCTGTCGGACACGATCAAGGTCATGCTGCGCGGACGCCTGGTGGCCGACGCCGACCCGAGCACCGTCACGCCCGAGGACCTCGGCAGTGCGATGACGGGCGCGGGCAGCACGAGCGCAGCGGTCCAGGAGACCGCTGTCGTCGAGGAAGGCGAGAACTGATGGGACACCTGCGCGGCAAACTCCTGCCGCCCGCGTTGGCGATCGTCTTCTCACTGCTGTTGTGCGGAGTCGCGCTCATCATCTCCGGCGCGAACCCGCTCAGCGCGTTCGGTGCGATGGTGTCGCAGGTCGGCAAGGGCACGACGCTCGTCGACATCCTCAACTCGACGGGCATCTACTACATCGCGGCGCTCGCGGTGGCGATCGGGTTCCAGATGAACCTGTTCAACATCGGTGTCGAGGGCCAGTACCGCGTCGCGGCCGTCGTGGCGGCCGTGGTCGGCGGCTCGATCGCGCTGCCCACCGGCATCCACACGATGGTGATCATCATCGCGGCCGCGCTCGCCGGTGCCGCCTGGGCCTCGATCCCCGCGATCCTCAAGGTGACGCGAGGCGTCAACGAGGTCATCTCGACGATCATGATGAACGGCCTGGCGATCGGCCTGTCCGCCTACCTGATCCGCCGCGACGTCTTCGGTGAGCTGCGGGGCAACAACATCCGCACCCCGGAGATCCCGGAGAGCGGCTGGATGCCCGGCATCTCGTTCGGCGGCTCCGGCACCATGTTCGGCTTCATCTTCGTGGCCATCGCCCTCGGCATCGGCTACTGGATCATGATGAACAAGACGCGCTTCGGCTTCGAGCTGCGCGCGTCCGGCGAGTCGTCCACGGCCGCGTCGGCCGGTGGCGTCAACGCCAAGAAGATGATCCTGGTCTCGATGCTGCTCTCGGGCGCCATCGCGGGCCTGATCTCGCTGCCGGAACTGCTCGGCCGCGACCACACGTTCAGCCTGAACTTCACCGCCGGCATCGGCTTCTCGGGCATCGCGATCGCGCTGCTCGGCCGCAACCACCCCGGCGGCATCGCGTTCGGCGCTCTGCTCTGGGCGTTCCTCGACAAGTCGGGCCTCGCGCTCGACAACGTCGGTGTGCCCAGGGAGATCGTCACCATCATGCAGGGCTCGATCGTCCTGTCGGTCGTCGTCGCCTACGAGGTGGTGCGCCGCTTCGAGCTCGCCTCGGAGCAGCGTCGCGTCGGCCGTGAGCTCGGAACTGTCGGAGGTGCGGCGTGATCTCGACGTTGGAGGAGAAGCCGCACATCCCGGCGGCGCCTCGCAAGCGCAAGGTGCCCGGCTGGGCCGTGGCGATGCTCGGTGTGGCGGGTGCGATCGCGTTGCTCTCGATCACCTCGTACCAGACGAACTTCCCGCAGCTGACGTCGTCGGGCACGACCCAGACGGCGGTCCGGCTCGCGCTGCCGATCCTGCTCGCCGGTCTCGGCGGCCTGTGGGCGGAACGCGCCGGCGTGGTCAACATCGGCCTCGAAGGCATGATGATCATGGGCACCTGGGGCGCGGCGTGGGCCGGCTACCAGTGGGGCCCGTGGGCCGCTCTCGTCGCGGCCGTCGTGTTCGGTTCGCTGGGTGGCCTGCTGCACGCGATCGCCACCGTCACGTTCGGCGTGAACCACATCGTCTCCGGTGTGGCGATCAACCTGCTCGGTGCCGGCCTGACGAAGTACCTGTCGACGCTGATCTTCCTGCCGCTGTCGAACAACCCGCGGCAGTCGCCGCCGGTCCAGTCGTTCGACACGTTCTCGGCGGCGGGCCTCGGTGACTGGCTCGGCGAGCTCGAAGCCGACCAGCGCCTGTTCATCTCGGACGTCGCGGGCATCCTGCGCGGCCTCGTCACCGGTGTCTCGCCGCTGACGATGATCGCGATCCTGCTGCTGCCGCTGTCGTACTGGCTGCTCTGGCGCACCCGCTTCGGCCTGCGCCTGCGCTCGGTCGGCGAGAACCCGCACGCGGCGGACTCGCTGGGCGTGAAGGTGTACTTCCACAAGTACGTCGCCGTGATCGTCTCCGGTGGTCTGGCCGGTCTGGGCGGCGCCGCGCTGGTGCTCAACCCCGGCCAGCTGTCCTACCTGGAGGGCCAGACCGGCGGCCGCGGTTACATCGGCCTCGCCGCGATGATCTTCGGCAACTGGCGGCCCGGTGGCCTGCTGGGTGGTGCGGCGCTGTTCGGCTACGCCGACGGCCTGCAGCTGCGCTCGGGTGGCGAGACGGTGCTGGCGCTGGTCTACGGCGTCGTGCTGCTGCTCGGCGTGATCGTGGTGTGGCAGCTCTTCCGCCGCAAGTGGTTCTCCGCGGCCGCGGCCATCGCGGTCGCCGTGCTGATGTACCTGCTGTACATCAGCCTCGACGAGATCCCCAGCGAGTTCGTGTCCTACGCGCCGCACATGGTGACGCTGGCCGTGCTCGCCGTGGCATCGCAACGGTTGCGAATGCCGGCCGCCGACGGTCTGGTGTACCGCCGTGGCTGACGTCGACTGGGACCTGCTGCGGGCACGGGCGGTGGAGGCGGCGTCGTTCGCCCACTGCCCGTACTCGGGGCTGCAGGTCGGTTCCGCGGCGTTGTGCGACGACGGCCGCATCGTGACGGGTTGCAACGTCGAGAACGCCTCGTACGGCGTGGGTCTCTGCGCCGAGTGCGCGATGGCCGGTCAGCTGCAGCTCACGGGCGGCGGCCGGTTCGTCGCGGTGGCCTGTCGTTCCGGTGCCGGCGAGCTGCTGATGCCGTGCGGCCGGTGCCGTCAGGTGCTCTACGAGCTCGGCGGCCGTGACTGCCTGGTCGACACGCCGTCCGGGATCCTGCCGATGTCGTCGGTGCTGCCGGACGCGTTCGGACCGGAGGACCTGCCATGAGCTTCTCGGCGGTGGACGTCATCCGCGCCAAGCGCGACGGCGCGGTGCTGTCGGACGCGCAGATCGACTGGGTCATCGACGCGTACACGCGCGGTGCCGTCGCGGACGAGCAGATGTCCGCGCTGGCGATGGCGATCTTCTTCAACGGCATGACGGCGGCGGAGACCGCGCGCTGGACGCAGGCGATGATCTCGTCCGGCGAGCGGCTGTCGTTGCACGTCGACCGGCCGACCGTGGACAAGCACTCGACGGGCGGTGTCGGCGACAAGATCACGCTGCCGCTGGCACCTCTCGTCGCCGCCTGCGGTGCTGCCGTGCCGCAGCTGTCCGGTCGCGGTCTCGGCCACACCGGCGGCACCCTGGACAAGCTGGAGTCGATCCCGGGGTGGCGGGCCGCACTGTCCACTTCGGAGATCCTTTCGCAGCTGTCCTCGGTGGGTGCCGTCGTTTGTGCTGCCACCGAAGGACTTGCTCCGGCCGACCGCAAGCTCTACGCGTTGCGGGACGTCACCGGAACCGTCGAGGCGATTCCGCTGATCGCGTCCTCGATCATGTCGAAGAAGATCGCCGAGGGCGCCGAGTCGCTGGTCCTCGACGTGAAGGTCGGCTCCGGCGCGTTCATGAAGGACCTGGCCAACGCGCGTGCCCTGGCCGAGGCCCTGGTGGCCATCGGCGTCGAGCACGGCGTGCGGATCTCGGCCCTGCTGACCGACATGTCCGTGCCGCTGGGACGCGCGGTCGGTAACGCGGTCGAGGTCGCCGAGTCCGTCGACGTGCTGCGCGGCGGCGGACCAGCCGACGTCGTCGAACTGACGGTGGCTTTGGCATCCGAGATGCTGTCGCTGGCGGGGATTTCCGCCGATCCGGCGAAGGTGCTGGCGTCCGGTGAGGCGTACGAGGTGTGGGCGCGGATGATCCGGGCCCAGGGCGGCGATCCCGATGCCGCCCTGCCCGTCGCGTCGCACAAGCACGTGGTCGAGGCGCCCGCCTCCGGCGTTCTGTCCACTTTGGACGCTTATGGCGTCGGGGTGGCGGCGTGGCGGCTCGGCGCCGGTCGTGCCCGCAAGGAGGATCCGGTGCAGTTCGGTGCCGGTGTGCTCTGCCTGGCCAAGCCGGGGGACCCCGTCGAGGCCGGGCAGCCGTTGCTGGAGCTGTACACCGACACCCCGGACGCGGTCGACGGAGCCCTGCAGGCGCTGGAAGGCGCCTACGAGGTTCGTGACTCCGCGCCGGAGCGTTCGCCGCTGGTGATCGACACCATTCGCGGCTAGCCGACGAGCGAGCCCGCCAGGGGCGACCTGTCCTGCTTCCACAGCACGCACAGGACCTCCTGGCGGCCCGGCGCGGTGGCGTCGTCGTAGGCCTCCCACTCCTTCTGGGTGGGGACGAGCCCGGTGAAGCCGATGGGCTCCTTGATGTTCGGCTCGATGGCCTTGAACTGCTCGGTGCAGTAGTTCTTGGTGAAGTCGGCGAGCCACTGCGTGCCGGGGTAGGCGATGTCCTTCGGCTTGTCCCACAACGGGGTAGCGGCCGAGAAGAGCTGGATGCCGTGCGGCCCGTTGCACGGCACGTCCGTCCGCACCGGCGACCCCTGCGTGAGGAAGTCCTTGGCGCATTGCGTGCCGGAGAGGTTCCACTCGGGCACGTCACCGCCGCGCCCGAAGGTGGCGATGCGCCGTGACGGCAGCGGCGCGCCCACCGGCAACGACGCCGCCTCGGTCCACTCCGTGGAGTTCTCCGAGGGCTGGTTGGTGCCGGTGTTCTGGCCCGCGTTGGACTGCTCGGGCTTGAAGGCCTGGTAACCGGCGAACGCGGCACCCGCGAGCACCGCGACACCCACGGCCACGGCGGCGACCTTGACGGCCGTGCTCTTGCCCTTCTTGTTCTGCGGCAACGGAACCGGAGGGCCACCCTGCACGATCGCCGTCAACATGTGACGCGCCTGAGGCGCCGTCAGCCGACGAGCCAGGTCCACCGTCAGGAAGCCGCGGATCACGTCGGCCAGCGCGGGCGAGGCCCGCCGCAGCACCGGCGGCTCGTTCATGACCGCGTGCAACGTAGACGCGGTGGACGTCCGCTCGAACGGGCTGACACCTTCGACCGCGTGCGCCATCGTGACGCCGAGCGCCCACAGGTCCGACGCCGGCGACGCCTCCCAGCCGCTGAGCCGGTCCGGCGACATGTACGCGGGCGAGCCGACGATGCCGCCGTTGTGCGTGAGCCGCGGGTCGTCCATCGCCTGCGCGATGCCGAAGTCCGTGAGCTTCACGCCCCCGTCCGGACGCACCATGATGTTGCTGGGCTTGACGTCCCGGTGCACGATGCCGGCCTGGTGCGCGGCCTCCAGCGCACCGAGCACCTGCAACGCGACGCCCGCCATCCAGGTCGAGTCCCGCGGCCCGTGCTTCTGCACGATGCTGGCGAGGTCGAGCGCGTCGACCAGCTCCATCGCGAGGTAGGTGCGGTCGTTCTCGCGGACGATGTCGTAGACCGTGACCACGGCGGGGTGGTTCAGCCGGCCGGCGGTCCGCGCCTCGCGGAGCATGCGCTCCTCCAGCACGGTGCGCTCCGCGGCTGCCATGCCCTGCGGCGGGTGCAGCTCCTTGAGCGCGACCGCACGGCCGAGCACCTGGTCCTGGGCACGCCACACGACACCCATCGCACCTCGGCCGAGCTCGACGAGCAGTGCGTAGCGGTTGGCGACGAGTCGCTGTTGCACGGACTTCCCTTCCGGACGCCCCTGGCAGCCCTTTTGGTCACCCCCCAGATGGCGGCGAGCATAACCACGGCCTGTGTGAGCGCTCTCTTCATGGTCACGTGTGTCGCCTCGCGCAGGTTCACCTCAAAACGCGGAACGGCCCCGGAGCAGCAGCTCCGGGGCCGTTCGTCAGGGCAGGTGGTTCAGGGGCGATCAGGCGCCTTCGGCCGCCAGGTCGTCGTCGTCCATGTCCTTGCCGCCGTTCGCCGGCTTGGGGCCGCCGTTCTTGCGGGTGCGGCGCTGCGGGCGCGGCAGGGCGGTGGGCGGCGGGGGAGGCGTGGGCGAGCCGCCGCCGAGGATGAGCTCGGCGAAGGTGGCCATGGCCTCGTCCAGCTGGCCCCCGATGCGCAGTTCCGACTCCTGGTTCGACTTGCGGACCAGGGACTGCAGCGCGTCGGCGTCCGGGCGGGCGCCGACGGTCTCGGCGACCTTGGACAGGCCCGCGTCGACGGAGCCGCCGAGCTCGGAGATGCGGGTGGCGAAGCCGTCCTCGACCTTGTCGAGGCGGTCCGTCATGGTGTCGAGCTTCGAGGTGACCTGCTCCAGGCGGCCGGCGAGGGCCTCCAGGCGGTCCGCCGAGTCGACCTGGTCGCGGGACTGCTCGATCGCCGCGTACAGGGCGGTGCGGGCCTCGTCGAGCTTGCCGCCCACGACCTCGCGGGTGTCGGCGACGGCCGTCGCGAGCTCGGTGCGGGTCTCGGCGAGCGAGCCGGCGAGCGAGTCGCGCGTCTCGGCCAGGGAACCGGCGAGGGAGTCGCGGGTCTCCGCCACGACGCCGGCCAGTTCGCCGCGGGTCTCCGCCACGGCGCCGGACAGCTCGGTACGGGTCTCGGCCAGCGACGCGGCCAGCTTGTCGTGGTTGCCGGTGACGGTGGACGTGAGCTTGTCGCGGCTGTCTGCGATCGCTCCGGCCAGCTCCCCGCGGCTTTCGGCGATGGCGGTGACCAGCTCGGTGCGGGCGGCGACGAGGGCGTCGCGCTGCTCGTCGGCGCGGCCGTGCACGCTCGAGAACGACTCGGCGAGGATCTTCTGCAGGGCCTCGCGGGTGCCGTCGAGGTGCTCGTGCACGCCTTCGTCGACCTCGTCGAGACGGCCGCGCAGCGCGGCTTCGAGGGCCTCGATGCGCTCGCGCAGCGGGTTGGTGACGGCGGCCGGGATCGCGTCGACCTTGCCGTCCTGCTTGTCCAGGTGGCCGTCGAGGTCGTCGATGCGCTTGTGGATGCTGGAGAGCTTGTCCTCCAGGCCGTCCATGCGGCCGGCGACGCCTTCGAAGCGGCCGGCGACGCCGTCGAGGCGGCCGTCCAGCTGGGCGAAGGGCTTGGCGAGCTTGTCCACCAGGGCGTCGACCGCGCGACCGATGTCGGCGACGGCGTTGTCCTGGGCCTCCAGCTTGGCGAGGGCCTCGTCCAGGCGCTCAGCGAGAACGCTGACCTCGGTGCGGTCCGGCAGCTCCGACAGGCGCTTGCGAACCGAACCCAGCGACTCCAGAGGCGACATCCGGGCGTGGATCTCGTCCAGCGCGTCGAAGATCTGCTGCTGCTCGCTCTCACGGATCTCCGCGGCGCGCGTGAGCATGTTGCGCATCCGATCGAAGGACATCGTGGAGTTGTTGTTCTCTGTCACGGCTGAGTGCCTTCGTCCAGGGGAGGGGGAGACCACGGGAGCCTATCCGCGTCACGGGACGTCGCTGTACCACCCCCGCCAGAAAAAGGCCGGGTACGGACGGGCAACTAACCCGATCAGGTTACCTGACTACTCTGAACGCCAAGTGATCGGTCGAAAGCGGGCAGTAGCCACCGATGATGTTCCTACCTTGGGGTGACTCAAGCCTCGCGTTGGTTGCAGAAAGTTGCTGATCACGGATCTGCAACGACGTTGACCCAGCAAATGATCATATCGAGGGCAAGATCATTTCGGCGACGTGGAAGCGGCGTGTCGTCATGTTGCACTCGGTGGTGAGGACCGGCGGTGGGGCGCGGGCCGCATCCCGCCCACTCGAGGTGAAGCCCCGATCGCCATGAGCGGGGTGCGCGGGCGAGCACCGGTTCGTGCCGCGGCGCCTGGAGTAACGTGTAGCGATGAGTACGCCGCTTACCTTGGAGACCATCCGCAGCGCGCCGAAGGTGCTGCTGCACGACCACCTCGACGGTGGCCTCCGCCCGCAGACGGTGATCGAACTCGCCGATGCCTCCGGCTACCAGGGCCTGCCCACCACAGACGCGGGAGTCCTCGGCGGCTGGTTCCGCGACAACGCCAACTCCGGCTCCCTCGTGCGCTACCTCGAAGGTTTCGCCCACACGTGCGGTGTCATGCAGGACGAGGCGTCTCTCGTCCGCGTCGCCGCCGAGGCCGTGGAGGACCTGGCCGCGGACGGCGTCGTGTACGCCGAGATCCGCTACGCCCCGGAGCTGAACACCGACAAGGGCCTCTCGCTGGAGCAGGTCGTCGAGGCCGTCCAGGAGGGCTTCCGCGTCGGCGAGCAGCGCGTCGCCGCGACCGGCCGCAAGATCCGCGTCGGCACCCTGCTGTGCGCCATGCGCCAGAACGAGGGCTGGCTGCGCATCGCCGAGCTCGCCGTCCGCTACCGCGACCTGGGCGTCGTCGGCTTCGACATCGCGGGCCCCGAGGCCGGGTTCCCTCCCACCAGGGGCATCGACACGTTCGAGTACCTGCGCCGGCAGAACGCGCACTTCACCATCCACGCCGGTGAGGCGTTCGGCCTGCCGTCCATCTGGGAGGCGCTGCAGCACTGCGGCGCCGAACGGCTCGGCCACGGCGTGCGGATCGTCGACGACATCAAGGTCTCCGACAACGACGCCGCCGGCGCCGAGTTGGGACGGCTGGCCGCCTACGTCCGCGACCGCCGCATCCCGCTCGAGATGTGCCCGACCTCGAACCTGCAGACCGGTGCCGCGCCGACGCTCGCCGAGCACCCGATCGGCCTGCTCGCGAAGCTGCGGTTCCGCGTCACCGTCAACACCGACAACCGCCTGATGAGCGACTGCTCGCTCTCCAGCGAGTTCGCCGCGCTGGCCGAGACGTTCGGCTACGGCTGGGCGGACCTGCAGTGGTTCACGATCAACGCCATGAAGTCGGCGTTCATCGGGTTCGACGAGCGGCTGGCGATCATCAACCAGCTGGTCAAGCCGGGTTACGCCTCGCTCACCGGGTGAGCTGTCGCGGGGCCCAGGCGCTCTCGTCGATCGTGCTGAGCCCCAGCAGCGGCTCCCACCACGCGCGGTTGGCCGCGTACCAGCGGATGGTGTCCCGGACGCCGGCCTCGAAGCCGATCTCCGGGCGCCATCCGAGCTCGCGGCCGATCCGCGAGGAGTCCAGCAGGTAGCGGCGGTCGTGGCCGGGCCGGTCGGCGACGACGGACTTCCGCGACGCCGGCAGCCTGAGCTCGTCCAGCACGAGATCGGCGATCTGGTCGACGCTCGCCTCGACGCCGGTGCCCACGTGGTAGGTCCGGCCGACGACGCCGTCCCGCAGCACGGCGTCGATCGCGCGGCAGTGGTCCAGCACGTGGATCGACTCCCTGCGGTTGTCGCTCGACGCGTAGACGGGCAGTTGCTCGCCGTTCAACGCGCGCGTCGTGAACAGCGGCAGGACGTTCTCGGGGAACTGGTTCGGGCCGTAGTCGTTGGCGCAGTTGGTGATCGTCACCGGCAGGTCGAACGTCTCGAAGTACGAGCGCACGGCGTGGTCCGCGCCGGCCTTCGACGCGTTGTAGGGAGCGCTTGAACCTGCCGCGCCGGTGCGGCCGGGGATCAATCTCGTTCAAGGACGTCGACGTCTTCTTCGACGCGGACTGCGCGACAGGGCTGCCCAGCTCAGCGCTGGGGCAACTACCCGTTCGGCGCGGTGAGCTACCGAGTCCGTTAGGCGGCAACAAAAAAGAGGGCCACCCGAGCGGGTGGCCCTCTTTCGCGTCAACGGACTCAGTTGGTGTTGAGCCGGTCCTCGAACGTGGCCTGCAGCGTGCGGAACGACGCCACCTCGGCGTCGTACGGCGCCGACGGCGCGAGGCGCGTCGGGTCCGGCGACACGACGAACGACACGAGCCAGCCCAGCGACTCGGACGAGGCGAGCGCGTCCTTCACGGACTCGTCGTCGGCCCACTCGGCCGCGTCCTCGAACAGTTCGACGGCGAGGTCGAGCTGCTGCGGGTCGAGGGCGTCGGGGCCCTCTTCCATGTCCTCGGCGATGCCGGTCAGCACGTAGACGTTGTCGTCGTCCACCTCGACGTCGAGCTCGCCCGCGGTGGCCTTGACCTTGATGTCGTTCCAGGTCTCGACCTCGGCCAGGTCGTGCTCGTCGTTCTCGGCGACGAAGCGGCTCAGGGCGCGCGGCGAGCTGAAGACCTCGATCTTGCCGCGGCGGCCCAGGAACACCGGGTCGTCGCCGAGGTAGCAGCGCAGCGTGTAGAACTCGCCGGCCGACGTGATGATCTTGATCGGGTCGACGCCGACCTCGGCCCAGAAACCGGTGGGCTCGGCCTTGTCCTCGTCCTCGGACTCGCCGGGGGCGTCGACGGCGGCGGCGGCCGTCGCGGCCTCCAGCGCGGCGAGCTCCTCCTGGGCGACCGCGAGCTCCTTCTCGGGGACCTCCGGCGTGTTCACCACGCTGTCGATCGCGTCGAGGACCTCGTCCCACTTCTCGGAGACGACCTCGGACAGCTCGCCCCACAGCTTGCCGCCGTCACGGCCGCTGAACGGCAGCGTGCCCTGCGGCAGCAGCGAGAAGCCCTCGGCGCTGTCGAGCACCTCGTGGACCTTCTCCAGGTCGCAGACCTCCGCGAGGGCGCGCACGATCGCGATGACGTCGGCGAGCTCACCGATCGTCCAGGTGTCCGGGTCCTCCGCGACGAGCTCGGGGACGCCGACGAGGTCGAACTGGTGGTTGTCGTCCGGCGAGAGGTCCGCGACGCCCAGCGACGGCACGACCGGCCACGCGGGGTGGTCCGTCAGGTCGTGCTCCTCGGCGGTGCGCACGAACGCGGCGAGGTGCGCGGCGTCGGGGAAGACGAACAGGTCCTCCTCGTCGCCGAGGAACGCCTCCCACTCCTCGCCCTTCTCGCGCCAGCGGGGTGCCCACAGGGTGACGACGTCACCCTGCGTCAGCCCCAGCTCGATGGGGACGATGTCCTGCGCCATCCTGACCTCCCGGTCACGCCTGCCTGATGCCGTCGACGAGCCTAACGGTGCTGATCACCGGAGCCACGAGGGGTTCTCGAAGAACGCGTCTTCGTCCGGGTCCTCGACGCGCGGTGCCCTCTGCCTGCGCTCCGGTGGTGCCTGCTCAGCAGGGGCTTTGGGTGGCACGACGGGGTTCCAGGTCGACCGGAAGGGTGAGTCGCCGGCGATGGACTCGACGTCGATCGCCATTCCGTCACCCAGTGCCAGTGCCATCTTGTTGAAGCTGGTCTGCACGGCCGCGTTCGTCGCGAGCTGGACGGTCTCGGTGACGACCTGGCCGACCGCCTGCGCGCCCTGGCCCAGCAGCGCCGGGTGCAGGTGCAGAGCCTTGATCTCGCCCTTCGGCGTCGCCGTGACCATGCACAGCCCGTTCGGGTGCTCGGTGGTGGCGGTGAGGACGCCGAGCTCGCGCTGGAGCTGCTCGGTGGCCCGCATGCGGTCCTCGTTCACCGCTGCCACCCGAAGTCGTCGTCGTCCTGACCGCGTTCGACGCCCAGCGCGGTGAGT
The DNA here is from genome assembly GCF_024648825.1 of Lentzea californiensis. Taxonomy (GTDB): domain Bacteria; phylum Actinomycetota; class Actinomycetes; order Mycobacteriales; family Pseudonocardiaceae; genus Lentzea; species Lentzea californiensis. Next base: position 176,254 of record NZ_JANBBE010000001.1, on the reverse strand, counting down.
TCGCGCGGGTCGACCACTCGGTCCAGCGTCTGGTGCAGGCGGGTGTTCGCGTTGCGCTGGGCCTTGTCGGCGATGCGCATGATCTCGGCGGCGAGCCCCTGCGGGCCCATCCGCAACGCCGCCGGGCTCACCGTGATCTGCCGGGGTGGACCGCCGGGCGTGGCGACGACCGCCACCGCGTTGTCGGGAGAGGACGCCCGTCCTGTGATGGGACCACTGCGCGTGACGTGCTCCGACACGGCCTGCTCGACATCGCGCACCTTCCGCGCGGCGCGCTGGACGTCGTCGTCCACTCCGATCACCCCCTGTTGTGGACAGTGTGCCGCATTTCAGGATCTTCGGTGGCGGCTTGTAGCAAGGCCGTGAGTTCGGCGGCGACGTCGTCGAGGGGGTCGATGGAGCGCTGGGCGCGGCACATCGCGACGGCGCCCTCCGCCGCCGAAACGCAGAGGTGGGCGAGGCTGCGCGCACGGCCCGAGGCCACGCCGTGCTCTTCGAGCGAGGCCGCGAGCTGACCGGACCACGTCCTGAACGCGTCCGCCGCGGCCATGAGCGCCTGCGGGCTGGCGTTCTCCTCGATGGACACCGCGAGCACGGGACAACCGGCCTGGAAACCGGACTCGGTGACGACCTGCCGCCACAGTGCGAAGAACTTCCGCTCGGTCGCCTGGACCTACCTGCACGAACTGCCCGCGGGCGCGCAGACGACGGCCGAGGACGACGCGCCGCGGTTCCGGGTGGACGTCCGGGTGCCGGTGGGTGCGCTGTCCGACCGGCGCAAGGCCGGCCTCGTCTGGGAGGCGACGGCGCTGGTGCTCGCCGCCGCCGGACTGGGTGAGGCCGACGCCATGCGGGTGTGGGTGCTGATCCACGAGCAGCCCGAGGGCACCTGGGGTGCCGGCGGGCAGATCGTGAAGTTCGCCGAACTCAAGGCCCTGGCGGCTCAGGGCTAGCCGAGCATCACCCGGTGGGGCGGTAGAAGCCGTAGAACGACATGCCGCTGTTCGTCGTGCGGATCGGCTGCACCTGCACCGGGTCACCGGCCTCGACCATCTGGCCGTTGCCGATCACCATCGCCACGTGCCCGTCCCACACCACCAGGTCACCGGGCAGCAGCTGGTCCGCCGGCACCGAGGCGCCCATCGCCTGCGACGAGGCCGGACGCGGGATGTCGAACCCGGCGCCGCCGTACGCCCACTGCGTGAGGCCGGAGCAGTCGGTGCCCTGGGGCGGGTTCGCGCCGCCCCACACGTACGGGGTGCCCAGGGCGGACAACGCGTTGCGCACGGCCTTGGCCGCGGTCTCGTTCGGCGCCTCTGCGCTGCTGCCGTCCGGCAGGTTCACGCCGACGCCCTCACCGGGCTGCGGCGGGATCGCTACGGGCAGGCGCGGGCCGGAACCGCCACCACCTCCACCACCGCCTGATCCTCCGCCGCCACCGCCGCCCGAACCACCGCCACCGCCACCGCTGCCACCGCCAGAACCGTTGCCGGAGTTCGAGCTGGGAGCGGATTCCTGCTTCTTGGTGTCGGAGGCGCCGGCCGTCGAGGTCGTGCTCTCGTCGCCGCCGAGCGGGTCGCCGAGCTTCGCCAGCGCGCCGGCGTCCGGCTTCTGCAGGGCGTTGAGCTGCCCGACGAGCTGCGTGAGCTGGTCGCGCACCTTCTGCAGTTCGGCGGTGGTCTTGCCCTGGTAAGCGGAGGCCATCCCGGCGAGGTCGGCGACGGCCGCCAGCACCACGCCCGGCCCGGCCACGAGCGACAGGGCCAGCGCGGCGGCGAGCTTCGGGGTCGCCTTGGACGTGAACTCGTCGATGAGGCCCTGGATCGCGGTGCGCCCGCCGGTCACCGCCGTCACGCCGGTCGAGGCCGCGGTCTTGATCGCGGAAGCGTTCGAGGACAACAGGTTCGTGGCCGAGGCGAAGGTGGAGACACGGGCGGTGAAGGCGTTCGCCCTGTCGCCGGACCACGTGTTCAGCACCGCGGTCGAGGCCGAGGCGTGCCGCGTGCCGAAGTCCGTCATCGCGGTCTGGGCGCGGCCGAAGGCGTCACCCGCACGAGTCGCGCCGCCGGTGTCACCGTCGAGCTTCGCGAGGTCTTCCTTCATGGGCGCGATGAACTGGCTCAGCAGCCCCTCGACGCTCATGCCCGCGCCGCCTTGTTGAGCGCCGCCTTGTTCGCGTCTTCCTGCGCGACGTAGGCATCGCGTGCCTTCGAGACCGCCGTGCCGAGGCCCGCGAGTCCGGTCGACGCTGCCTTCAGCGCGTCGAGCTGTGCCTGCGCGGCCGCCTGGAACGCGGCGTTGAGCCCGACCTCGTTGCCCAGCTTGCCGAAGCAGTCGCCCGGCAGGCTGGTGGTGCCGTTCAACGTGCCCGTGCCGACCGTGCCGACCTCGCTCGCCAGACCGCTCACGGCCGACGCGTATCCGGTCAAGGCGTCGAAGTCGACCTTGAGGCCTTGTTCCGCCATCTGAAAGCTCTTCCCCCAGTAGTGAACCGTTCGCCTTGATCCTGCCCCGATGGGCGGTACCTCGCCCGTCGTTCCGCCAAGATCATGGATCGGTGGGTGTGATCGAGCACTGGAACCGGATCCTGGCATGGCTGGCGGAGCACGCTCCGGCCACCCGCGCCGTGTTGCGTCCGAGGTATGACGCGCTACCGGATCTTCGGGTTCCGATCGATCTACAGCTGTGGTGGAGCGTCTACGGCGGCACCGAGGAAGGCCTCTTCGCCGAGATCCTGCCGCCCTTCTACACGCCGCTGGGCGCGGACGGCGCGTTCGTGCTCAGGGAGACCCACGTGAGCAAGCCCGTGGACGCCTCCGAGGCGGGCGCCCCGACCAGTGGGTTCCACCCCGAGTGGCTCCCCATCGCGTTCGACGGCACCGGCGACGTGCTCGCGGTGGACCTGCGCCCCGGCGTGCTGCGCGGCTGCGTGGTCGAGTGGGACCAGGAGCGCAACGAGATGGTCAAGCCGGAGTGGACGTCGATCCTGGAGATGTTCGACCAGGTGGCGACGGCCCTGGAGACGCGCGGCGCGGTCGGGCACTGCCTGCCGGAGGTCAACACGGCGGGCGAGCTGGGCTGGCGGACGACCTAGGTGTGATGTCCCAGGAGGCTGGCCAGCCGGCGGCCAGGGCCCGGCGGCGCGCGTCACCTCACGCCGCCGGGTGAACATGGGGTCAGACGTAGTTCGTCATCCCTAGAGCCTGGCCTTCGGCGCTACCGCTCGCTTGCACCGCGACGCCCACGTCGAGCACAGCGGTGATGATGGCGATCGTTCGTCCGGCACGCATGCGGCTCAGCATCCACACGGCCCTTGCAGGTTTTCTGGAATCCGCAGGTCAGCGTGCGCTGGCGAGCTCCCGCTGCGGTACGACGGTCTTCACGCGGGCGTAGACCTTCACGGCGGTCAGCGCGCCGAGCCAGCCGAGCGCGGTGCCGGTGGTGTTGGTGATCAGGTCGTCGACGTCGAAGATCCGGTTCGCCCACAACAGCTGCGAGCCCTCGATCAGCAGCGAGACGCCGTAGCCGATCAGCGCGGCCTGGCCGATCGTGCGCCTGCCCCAGAACATCAGCATCGCGCCGAGCGGCACGAACAGCAGCACGTTCAGCGTCATCTGGTCGAACGCGATCTGCCCGTCGCGGAACGTGTCGGCGATCCACTGGAACGGGACCAGCTGCACGGACTGGCGCGGCGCGACGGTCTGCATCGGCAGGAACGTCGCCGCGAACAGCATGCTCGCGTAGACGGTGACGGTGGTGCTGCGGAAAGTCAGCTGACGGAACAACAGCTGCGGGAGCAGGAAGACGACGGACAGGAAAACGCCCCATTGGATGCTCGCGAGCTGTGCATTGGTCATGAATCAAAGGTATGAAAATGGCCCTCATCGCACATCGCGCTGAGGGCCAGTTCCACTCTCGTACTTCCGGCCGAGTGCTACTCCGCCGCGTAATCCCTCGGGCTGATGCCGCGTAGTACCGGACCGCACGCCAGCGCCGCTACCAGCGCGACCACGATGCCGACGCCCACCGGGGCGATGACCCACGGCGTGATCGGCATTTCTCCGTGACCCACCAGTCCACGCGCCAAGGTGAGCAATCCGAGGCCCACGACAATTCCCGCACCGCATGCCGCGATTGTGACGGCGAACACCGGAAGCATCACTTCTCGGCGCAATGCGTGAGCCAGGACGCGAATTGGTGTGCCGGCCGCGATCAACGCACCGAAAGTGCGCCTGCGGTCGATCACCGACCCGGCCGCGGACACCGCAGCGCCGATGCCGCCGAGCACCGCCGCGATGGAGAGCCCGATGATCGTGGCCCGCTGCAGGTCCGCCATCAGCGTGTCGCCGAAGAGGCCCCGCTGCTCGCCGTCCACCAGCCGCACGCCCGGCAGCGTGCCGATCAGCGCGGTGTGCACGGCGTCGCGGTTCTCCGGCGTCGTAGGCACCCCGACCATCGACACCTCGCCCGTGAGCGACGGCAGCAGGCCGCGGTCGATGACCGCGCTCACCCGGCCGTTGCCCTCGAACGGCCGCGTCTCGTAGTTTGTCGGCAGCTGCGCGGTCATCGTGTCCTCGCTGCCGCTCGACTCGAACTCGTTGCCCTGCAACGGTCCTGGCGCGTAGACGGCGGGTCCCGTCTGGCAGCGGAGGCCGGACAGCACCTTCGCGACGTCGGCGCAGTCACCGACGACGACGTACGTGCCGCGGTCGCCACTCCTGATCGAGCCGTCGAGCATCGTGACGATCGGCCCTGAGAGCGCCAGGCGCAACGGCGTGACGTCGTGCGTCACCTGCTCGGCCACGATCGCGTTCTCCAGCCACGTCGAGTCGCGGTACGGGACCTGGCTCTCCAGCCCCGGCAGCATCGTGAGCGCCATCGAGCCGGTGAACACGGCGATCACCACGCCCGCCGAGCCGCGGAACGCCGCCACCGGATCGCCGGCGAGCCTGCGTCCGGCCAGCAACGTCGACGGCCTGCGCCACCGCCCGACGAAGAACCTGCCGACCCACGCGGTCAGCACGGGTCCCGCCAGCACGAGCGCGAGCGCCACCGCGCCCAGGCCGAGGAGCACGACGGTGAACTGGCCGTCGCCGCCGGCCTGCTGCGCGTACATGACGCCGAGGAAGAACACACCCAGCGCGCCGGCGATCGTCAGCAGCCGCCACGACCTGACCCCGCGCTTCGCCTCCGCCGCGAGCGGCTGGTTCACCACGCGCCGCAGCCCGGTGATCGCGGCCCCGATGACGAGCAGCGGCGCGAGCACGGCCACCGCCGCCACGACCGCGGGTTCCGGCACGAAGTCACCGGGGTACCAGGTGCCGCCCTCCCACGGGACCTTCGCGGTGAGGTGGCTGAACGGCTGTGCCAGCACCACGCCCAGCACGCTGCCGACGACCGCACCGATCGCGGTCTCGACGGCGGTCATCACCACGACCTGCCGAGGGCTGGCGCCGGCGAGCCTGAGCGCGGCGAGGCGCCGTTCCCGTTTCGCCGCGGTCAGCCTGGCGGCCGAGGCGACCAGCACCAGGCACGGCACGACCAGCACCACGAGCCCGACGCGCGTGAGCAGGTAGAGCATGCCGTGGTAGTCGTCGCGGTACGAGCCGGCGCCACCGCGCAGATCGGCCGCGGGCCAGCCGTTCCCGACCTTCTCGTGGCCGACGATCGCGACCAGCTCGCCGGGGAACTTGAGCGCTTCCGGCCCCAGTTCGGCGATCTGCCTGCCGGGGAAGCGGTTGCCGAGCTTCTCCGGCGAGGTGGCGCGCACGAGGTCCGCGAGCGCGGGCGACAGCAGCACCTCGCCCGCTTCCGGGAACCTGGCGATGCCCGCCGCGACCGGCACGGCGCCCTGTTCGGTACGGGCGACGTCGAACCGTTCGATCAGCTTGCCGTCGTAGGAGTCCTGGTTCGTGGCAACGGAAATGGCGCCTTCGTCGTTCTGGCTGATGCCGTCGCGCCACGCCGTGCGGTCGGCGCGCGCCTGCAGGCCGTTCGGTGCGGCGAGGAGCCACAGCACCAGCGACACCGCGATCATCACGCCGAGCGCGACGAGCACGGTCGCGACCTGGCTGCGGCGGTCCCTGCGCAGCACCGCGAGAGCGATCCTCACGCGGACACCCCCGTGGTGGTCCTCTGGGCGATGCGCCCGTCCTGGATCTCGACGACGCGCAGCGCCCGGTCCGCGATCGCCTTGTCGTGCGTGACGATGACGACGGCCGCGCCGGTCTCCTCCGCGGCCTGCAGGAGCGCGGTCATCATCTCCTGGCCGGTGCGCGTGTCGAGGGCGCCGGTCGGCTCGTCCGCGAAGATCACCCGAGGCTTGTGGGCGAGGGCCCGTGCGATCGCGACGCGCTGCGCCTGCCCGCCCGAGAGCTGGCTCGGCAGCCGCTTCTCCAAGCCCTGCAAGCCGAGCCGCGAGAGCCACAGCCTGGCCGCACCGAGCGACTCCTCCCGCGACCCGCCGGCGAGCAGCATCGGCAGTGCCGCGTTCTCCTCGGCGGTCAGTTCGGCCACCAGCATCCCCGACTGGAAGACGAACCCGAACGCCGTGCGCCGCAACGCGCTGCGGCCCGTCTCGTTCAGTTCGCCGATCGCCCGACCGTCGAGGAACACCTCGCCGCCGTCGGCGCGCAGGATGCCGGACAGCACGTGCAACAGCGTCGTCTTGCCGGACCCGGACGGACCGACGACCGCCAGCACGTCCCCGGCCTTGATGTCGATGTCCACCCCGGCGAGCGCGTGCACGTCGCCGTAGGTCTTGACCAGGCCCCGAGCGGCCAGAACCGAATTCATGCTTCTCAAGGTGCCGTGCGGCGAGCTGTAAAACCTCAGCCTTGACGACACACCGGATCAGCCGGATGACCGAGGCCGTAGAGGTCTGGTGGTCCTACCGTTGTCTTCCGTGGACAGTCACCGGGGCCAATGGCCGATCGCCGCCGTTCTCGCCTTGCTGATGGTGGGCGAGCTTCTGATCATGGGCGAGCCCGGCAGGGCCGGGGCGCTGGTGTGGCTGCTGACGGTGCCGGTGTGCATCGCGGCCGTGACCTCGTTCAAGTCGAGGGCCTTCACCATCCCGGTGGCGGTCGTGTCGATCTTCGTCTCGTCGTTCGTCATCGCGTACTTCCAGGTGAACGTGCCGACGATCCTCAGCCCCCTGACCATCGCCGAGACCGCCGCGTGCCTGGTCATCACCGCTGTCGTCGTCCGGGAGGAACCCCGCCGCGCCGCCACGTGGTCGGTCGGCTCGCTGGTCGCCGTGAGCCTCTTCGCCGCCATCGTCCGGGACAACTGGCTCTCGGGCAGCAACTACAACGAGATGCTCGGCTCGCTCGTCCTGGGCTTCACGGCCGTCGGCACCGGCCTGTACTTCCGCGCCCGCGACACGGAGAGCGGCCGCCTCATCGCCGCCGCCGTCACCGACGCGCAGAAGGAAGAACGCATCGCCCTCGCCCGCGAGCTCCACGACGTCGTCGCCCACCACGTGACGGGCATGCTCGTGCAGGCCCAGGCCGCGCTGGAGGTCTCCGACGACGACCCGCACGCCGCCCACCGGCTGCTGCCCGGCATCGTCCGTTCGGGCACCGAGGCACTGGGGGCGATGCGCCGCCTCGTCGGCACGCTGCGCCAGGGCGAGAACGAGGCGGCCACCACCGACCTCGCCGCCGACGTCATCGCGGCCGTCGAACGCACCCGCGAGCTCGGTTTCGAGACCCGCCTGCGCATCGACCTGCCCGACGTCGTGCCCCCCGAGCTCGGCCGCTCGGTGTTGCGCCTGGTCCAGGAGTCGCTCACCAACGTGCACAAACACGCCGTCTCGCCCACCATGATCGACGTGGAGATCTCGCGGACGTCCGGCGGGGCGTTGCGCGTGATCGTGGCCGACGACGGTCAGCTGCACGAGCTGAACCAGGGTGGCTACGGTCTCGTAGGCATGCGTGAGAGGGTCGACCTGCTCGGCGGCCTGTTCTCGGCGGGCCCGCGTGAGAACGGCTGGCAGGTGCTCGCCGAGCTACCCCTGGAAGGGAACAAGTGATCTCGGTCCTCATCGCCGACGACCAGGAGATGGTTCGCGTCGGGTTTCGGATGATCCTGGAGAAGCAGCCGGACATCACCGTCGTCGCGGACGTTCCCGACGGGATCGCGGCCGTCACCGCCGCCCGCGAGCACAACCCCGACGTGGCGCTGCTGGACATCCGCATGCCGGGGCTGGACGGGCTCGAGGTGACCAAGAAGCTGTCGCCGACCACGAAGGTCGTCGTGGTGACGACGTTCGACCTGGACGAGTACGTCCACACGGCACTGGAGAACGGGGCGTCCGGGTTCCTGACCAAGGACGCCGGTCCGGCGCTGCTGGTGGAGGCCGTTCGCGCCGCCGCCGCCGGGAACGCGCTGATCTCGCCTCAGGTCACCGTGCGGATGCTGGAGCACTTCGCCCGGCCTGCCCAGCGGCCTGATCTGTCGTTGCTCACGGCTCGCGAGCAGGACGTGGTGCGGGAGGTGGCACGAGGGCTCAGCAACCAGGAGATCGCGTCCGCGCTGTTCCTGTCGCTGTCCACGGTGAAGACGCATCTGGCTTCCGTGCAGACCAAGCTGAACGTGCGCAACCGCGTGGGAATCGCTTCGTGGGCGTGGCGGGCCGGGCTGGTGAACTCGTGAGCGAGCAGCCGGGATCCGAGTTCCCGCGCGCCATCGGCAAGGTCGCCAACCGCGAGCTGGTCGCGAACGGCTACACGACGTACGACTCGCTGACGAAGGTGCCGGCGAAGGCGCTGCTGCAGATCCACGGCGTCGGGCCGAAGGCCGTCAGGATCCTGGGGGAGGAGCTGGCGGCGCAGGGCAAGGCCTACGCCGCCGACACCGCTTGTTGATGAGGGGAGCTTTCATAAACCTGAGGTTCATGAAAGCTCCCCTCATCAACTTCACGGCACTAGACACCCATCGGGTGCCAGACCGTCTTCGTCTCCAGGAACGCGCGCAGGCGGGACATGTCCGGCGTGACCGCGAAGTCCTCGCTGGGCTTGTTGCGCAGCACGCGCTTCACGGTGCCCGCCGCCGCCCGCTCCAGGTCCGCGCGGATCGACTCCGGCGCACCGGTCAGGTCCAGCGCGTTCACGTCGCCGTGCGAGGCCAGCCACGGCGCGATCTCCGCGGTGCGGCCGGTGATGATGTTGACCACGCCACCGGGCACGTCACTCGTGGCCAGCACCTCGGACAGCGTGATGGCGGGGAGCGGGCGGTCCTGCGAGGTGATGACCACGCAGGTGTTGCCCGACGCGATCACCGGTGCGATCACCGAGATCAGGCCCAGCAACGACGACTGCTGCGGGGCCAGCACGGCGACCACGCCCGTCGGTTCCGGGGTGGAGAACGAGAAGTACGGGCCCGCCACCGGGTTCGAGGAACCCAGCACGGCCGCGATCTTGTCGGTCCAGCCCGCGTACCAGACCCAGCGGTCGATGGCGGTGTCCACGAGGGACTGCGCCTTCTTCGCCGCGACGCCCTCCGAGGTGGCGACCTCCGCGATGAACTGCTCGCGGCGGCCTTCGAGGACCTCGGCCACGCGGTACAGGACCTGGCCCCGGTTGTAGGCCGTGGTGCCGGACCAGCCCGCGAAGGCCTTGCGGGCGGCGGAGACCGCGTCCCGCGCGTCCTTGCGGGAGCCGTGGGCGGCGTTCGCGAGGAACGTGCCCTTCGCGTCCGTCACCGGGTAGCTGCGACCCGACTCGGAGCGCGGGAACTTGCCGCCGATGTAGAGCTTGTAGGTCTTCGCGACCGTGATGCGATCAGACATCGAGGTAGGCCTCCAGACCGGTGCGGCCGCCCTCACGGCCGAAGCCCGACTCCTGGTAACCGCCGAACGGGGCGGTCGGGTCGAAGCGGTTGAACGTGTTGGACCAGACGACGCCGGCGCGCATGCGTTGTGCCATCCAGAGAATGCGCGAGCCCTTCTCGGTCCAGACACCGGCGGACAGGCCGTACGGCGTGTTGTTCGCCTTGGCCACGGCCTCTTCCGGCGTGCGGAAGGTCAGGACGGACAGGACCGGGCCGAAGATCTCCTCGCGGGCGATGCGCATCGCCTGCGACACCCCGGAGAAGACGGTCGGGGCGAAGAAGAAACCCTTGTCCGGCAACGGGCACTCCGACGTCCAGCGGGTCGCGCCCTCGGCCTCGCCCGACTCGGTCAGCTCCTTGATCTTGGTGAGCTGCTCGCGCGAGTTGATCGCGCCGACGTCGGTGTTCTTGTCCAGCGGGTCGCCGACCCTGAGCGTGCTGACGCGCGCGTGCAGCTTCTCGACCAGCTCGTCGGCGATGGACTCCTGCACGAGGAGGCGGGACCCGGCGCAGCAGACGTGGCCCTGGTTGAAGAAGATGCCGTTGACGATGCCCTCGACGGCCTGGTCGAGCGGGGCGTCGTCGAACACGATGTTCGCGGCCTTGCCGCCCAGTTCCAGCGTGAGCTTCTTCGACGTGCCCGCGAGCTGCCCCTGGATGACCTTGCCGACGTCGGTCGAGCCGGTGAAGGCGACCTTGTCGACGTCTTCATGGCCCACGAGCGCGGCACCGACGTCACCGGCACCGGGGATGATGTTGACGACACCCGGCGGCAGGTCGCACTGCTGGATGATGTCCGCGAGCACCAGCGCCGTGAGCGGCGTGGTCTCGGCGGGCTTGAGCACGACGGTGTTGCCGCACGCCAGCGCCGGCGCGATCTTCCACGCCGCCATCAGCAGCGGGAAGTTCCACGGGATCACCTGGCCCGCGACGCCCAGCGGCTTCGGGTCCGGCCCGTAGCCCGCGTAGCCGAGCTTGTCCGCCCAGCCCGCGTGGTAGAAGAAGTGCGAGGCCGCCGTCGGGATGTCGACGTCGCGCGACTCCTTGATCGGCTTGCCGTTGTCGAGCGACTCCAGCACCGCGAGCTCACGGCCGCGTTCCTGGATCTGCCGCGCGATCCGGTAGATGTACTTGGCCCGCTCGGACCCGGGCATCTTCGACCACACGCGGTCGTAGGCCCTGCGCGCGGCCTTGACCGCGGTGTCCACATCGGACTCGCTCGCCGTCGAGACCTCCGCGAGCACCTCCTCGGTGGCGGGGTTGATGGTCTTGAGCGGCTCGCCGGAGCCCTCGACGAACTTGCCGTCGACGAACATCCGGTAGTTCGGCTTGAGGTTCGCGATGTCCCGCGACTCGGGCGCGGGGGCGTATTCCCACATGTCTTCAGTCCACCGTCACGTAGTCCGGGCCGCTGTAGTGGCCGTCCAACTGGGTCCGACGCTGCATGAGCAGGTCGTTGAGCAACGTCGACGCGCCGAACCGGAACAGGTTCGGGTCGAGCCACTCCGGACCGGCCACCTCGTGCACGGCCACCAGGTACTTGATCGCGTCCTTGGTCGTGCGGATGCCACCGGCGGGCTTGACCCCGCGCAGTTCACCGGTCTGTTCCTTCCAGTCCCGCACGGCCTGCAGCATCACGTGCGTCACCGGCAGCGTCGCGGCGGGCTGCACCTTGCCGGTCGACGTCTTGATGAAGTCGCCACCGGCCAGCAGCGCGAGCCACGACGCGCGGCGCACGTTGTCGTACGTCACGAGCTCGCCGGTCTCGAGGATGACCTTGAGGTGCGCGTCGCCGCAGGCTTCCTTGATCTTGACGATCTCCTCGAACACCTGCCCGTACCGGCCGCTGAGGAACGCGCCGCGGTCGATCACCATGTCGACCTCGGCCGCGCCCTGCTCGACGGCGAACCGCGTGTCGGCCAGCTTGATGTCCATCGTGCTGCGGCCACTGGGGAACGCGGTCGCGACGCTGGCGACGTTGATGCCCGTGCCCACCAGGTCGTCGGCAGCCGTCTTCACCATGTCCGGGTACACGCAGACAGCGGCGACCTTCGGCACGTCGGGCCGGTCGGGGTCGGGCCTGCGGGCCTTCGCGGCGAGCGAGCGCACCTTGCCGTGCGTGTCCGCGCCTTCGAGCGTGGTGAGGTCGACCATGCTGATCGCCAGGTCGATGGCGTGCAGCTTGGAGGCCTTCTTGATGCTCCGCGTGCCGAGGCCCGCGGCTCGTTGCTCGACGCCGACCTGGTCGACGCCGGGGAGCCCGTGCAGGAAACGCCGCAGCGACGATTCGTCGCGCACGGCGTCAGCCAGGGCCGACGGCAGTGTCGTTGGAGCAGCCATGTCCTGGAGTCTAAGCGGAATGGGACGCCCGTCCTAAGTGAGGCGATTTCCGCAGGTCAACACGGTTGAGCGGCACAGTTCGCTCGTCGATTTCCGGTGCGTCCTGGGCGGCGCTGCCCGTGCGCTTGAGCTTCTGCCACGGCAGCACCGCACCGGCCAGCGCGGTGATCACCGACTGGATCACGACCAGGTACATGAGCTGCCGGTAGACGATCGGCTGGAGCGCGACGGCCCACAGCGGCCGCAGCCGTTCGCCGTCGAGCCGGAACGCGATCACCGCGGGGATCAGCTGCAGCACCAGGAACCCGAGCCACGCGAGCGCGCCGGCCACCGGATCGGTCCACAGGCTCAGCACCGCGAACACGTCGATCGCGGGCGCGAGCATCGGCAGCGCCACCTGGTAGAGGAAGAGGTAGGGCAGCGCGCGGCGGCCGAGTTTGCCGCCGAGGCCGCGTTCGAAGATCGCGCCGCGGTGCTTCCACATCGCCTGCAACGTGCCGTAGCACCAGCGATAACGCTGCCGCCACAGCTGCCCGAGGCTGGCCGGTGCCTCCGTCCACGCCCGTGCGGACTCTTCGTAGACCGCCGACCACCCGGCCCGTTCCAGCGCCATCGTCAGGTCGGTGTCCTCGGCCAGCGTGTCCTCCGGGACGCCGCCGACCTCGCGCAACGCCTCCACCCGGAAGCCGCCGACCGCGCCCGGCACCGTCGGCATGCACTGCATGACGTCGTACATCCGCCGGTCGAGGTTGAAGCCGATCACGTACTCGATGTGCTGCCAGCGCCCGAGCAGGCCGGACCTGTTGCCCACCTTGGCGTTGCCCGAGACCGCACCCACCTCGTGGTCGGCGAAGGGCTGTACGAGGTTCGCGACGGTCTCCGGTTCCAGCACCGTGTCGCCGTCGACCATCACGACGAGCTCGGTGCGGGTGTGCCGCAGACCGGTGTTGAGCGCCGCCGCCTTGCCGGCGTTGCGCTGGCGCACCAGCGAGACGTTGGGCAGCCGCAGGCTCTCGACCACCTCGGACGTGCGGTCGGTCGAGCCGTCGTCGATCACGATCACGTGCACGGGCCAGGTGCTGGACAGGATCGTGCGGACGGTCGCCTCGACGCCGGCCTCCTCGTTGTACGCGGGGACCAGAACGGTCACCATCTGCGGCCGCAACCGCGGCGCGTGCTTGCCGGGCTTTCGCCGCGCGTGGATCGCGGTCGTCACCAGCAGCACCGCCGCGCGGGCGAGCGCCAGCACGCTGGAGATCACGACGAGCCACGTCAGCAGTTCCGTGACGAACCGCGAGAACCGCACGGCGAGGGACACGGCGGTGCCCTCGGCGCGTTCGGTCGCCGTCGCCGGACGGGTGGCCTGCGGCACGCCGAACGCGTCACGGGCGGTCTGGAACGCGAACCCGCGCTCCTTCAGGCTCGGGATCAGCTTCTCCAGCGCCGCAACGGTTTGCGACCGGTCCCCACCGCCGTCGTGCATCAGCACCACGGCGCCCTTGTCGTCCTTCGGCGTGGAGTTCGCGGCGATGGCGTCCGCGCCGGGTGTGCGCCAGTCCTCGCTGTCGAGGTCGGAGAGCAGCACGAGGTTGCCGGCCGCCGTGATCCGCTCGATGCCGGCCAGGTCCTCGTCGTCGACCGCGTCCGGCCGGTTCGAGTACGGCGGCCGCACGAGCCGGCTGAACTCGCCGGTGCCGCTCGCCACGACGAGCCCGGTCTGCCCCAGTTCGACGCGGGCGCGGGTGTCGCCGACCTTGCCCAGGTCGACGTGGGTGAAGGTGTGCAGCCCCACCTCGTGACCCTCGGCGTGGACGCGTTCCAGCACGTCCTGGTGCTGCGCGGCGTTCGCGCCCGTCACGAAGAAGGTGGCCTTGACCTCGTTGCGCCGCAGCACGTCGAGGACCTTCGGCGTCCACTCGGGGTCGGGGCCGTCGTCGAACGTCAGCACCACCGTGCGGTCCGGCGTCGTGCGCGAGCTGAGCCCGGAGCCCGTGTCCCCGACCAGCGGACCGCCCTGGTGCACGGTCTCCGGCACCGTCCCGGAGGGTCCCGCCGTCGGCTGGGCGCCCTGACCGACGCGGCCGACCACGAACGTGTCCAGCAACAACGCGCCGAGCAGCACCACCATGCCCAACGCCAGCAGCACCCAGTGGGCGCGCGGCTGAGGCCTCACGGCTTGCCCTGACCGGGCTCGCTCGGCCGGTTCGACGCACCAGGCGGATCGGTCCGCTTGTTGGCGTTCTCGACCGTGGTGGTCGTCGTGGTGGTGGTGCTTGCCACGGGACGTGCCGTGGTGGTGACCGGTGGCGTGGTGGTGGTTTCGTTGCGTGGCAACGATGTTGCATCGGGTGACGAAGCGGGGGTGTCCGTCGTGGTGATGACGGCGGGCTCCGCGGCCTCGGGGATGGGCAGCAGGGTCGTCGGGTTCACCGGGCCACCGGCGAGCGCGATGACGAGAAGTACCAGGTAGGCCAGCACGCCGACGGCGACTGCGCCCATGGCGATGCGCATCACCTTGCGGCGGCGGCCACTCGGATCAACGAACACGGGTCTGTCAGAGGGAGTCGTCATGACCTTCGCGGGGGAGAGGCGAGCGGACGCCGGAGGTTAACCGGCTACGCCGCCCAGCGGAAGTCGTTCTTCAGAGCAGCAGTTCAGGCCGGTCGATGATGACGATCTCCCCGGCCCTGCCGCGTTCCTCGTAGAACTCCGCGACCTCGTTCAGGTCGTCGATCGGTTCGTGCAGCCAGGACCAGTCGCCCGGCAGCTTCGCCAACTCGTCACGCACGATCTTGAGCACGTGGTCGAGGCGGTTGACGTCGCGCCGGTGCCGGAAGTCGGCCTGTTCGCTGGAGATGATCACGGTCCAGCGGTGGGTGGCCCGTTCGCCGTCCATCTTGAGCCAGATGCGCGCACCGGCCATCTCCGCCAGTTCGACGAACTCCGCCAGCAACATCAGTCGAGCAGTTCCCGCAGGATGCTGGACTTCTTCCTCTTCGGGCCCTTCACCTCGACGCCACCCATGATCGCGAGCCCCGTGATCCGCACGGTAGGCGCGCCGGGGATGTGGCGGCGGCTCGGCACCCGTTCCTCGAACGCGCCCATGAACCCGAACCCGTCGACCTTGACGTTGATGTCGTCGGGCACCCGGATCTCCACGCCGCCCCAGAACGCGAAGCAGCTGATCGTCACCTCCGCCTCGGCGAAGTTGGCGTGCGTCAGGTCGATCTCGATGCCGCCCATGATCGCGACGGCGTTGTGCATCCGGGGGACGACCCAGCCGCCCTTGCGGTTGACGCCCGACCAGAAGGCCACCGACACCGCGCTGCCCGGCTCGCCGCCGATGCGGTCGCTCACGGCCGGGTGGTACTGCGGGAGGGCGGGGGTCTGCGGCAGGCCGCTCAGCACCAGGTCCGCGGTGATGGGGATGAGCTCGCCGTACGTCTTCGCGGCGTAGACGGCCCCGAGCCGCTCGTCCAGCTCGTGGATGTCGAGGCGGCCTTCGGCGGTCGCCTTGTGCAGCACCTGCGCGATCCGTTCCCGGTCCGCGTCCGAGGCACGCATATGGCTCTGGTCAGCGGGTACCAGCTCGTCGCTCACCCGATCGAGTCTAAAGCTCTCACTTGCGGTTCGGTGCGAACTTCACAGTGATCGCGAAGGCCACCACCAGGAGTGCGGCGAGCGCCGTCGCGAGGGCCGGGTTGAAGCTCCACATCAGTGGCAGCACACCGATCAACACGGCGAGTGATCCCGAAACACCCAGGATGACCAGCGGGGATTCACACCACTGCTGGACGGGTCGCTGTTCGATCGTCACCGTTCGTACCTCCGCGTCTCAACTGGCTATAGAGACTTTTCGGAGTCACCCGGCTGGATCTGTACTCCCGGATCGGGTTGTGCAGCCCCCTGATCAGGTGGTCATCGGAACCGGTTCGTGACCTCGTCAGGGAGTCGGCCGGCGCAGCGGCAGCCCGGCCGCCCGGTAGATCGAGTCGATCACCGTCATGTTCTTCACCGCGTCGTCCGCGGTCGTCGGGAACGGCTTGCCGTGCAGCACGGCGCCGGTGAACGCGTCGAGCTGGTAGGCGTAGGTCGGGCGCTTGCCGAACGTCTCCGTCGACTTCTTGTCCTTGAGCCTCAACGACAAGCGGTGCGCCAGGTGCGGGCCGAGCGGGTTGAAGACGCTCAACGTGCCGTTCTCGCCGATCGCCTTCATCGACAGCTTGAGCGCCGTCGACGACCACAGCGAGGCGTGCACGGAACCCGTGTGGCCGGAGGGGAAGCGCAGCGAGGCACGCATCGCGCGGTCGATGGAAGGCCCGCGCAGCAACGCTTTCGCCGACCGCACCTCGGGTTCTTCGCCGCCCAGCAGGCGTGCCATGTGCACGGCGTAGCAGCCGGCGTCCATCATCGCGCCGCCCGCGAGCGAGTAGTCGTAACGGATGTCGGAGAACATCGGCAGCGGGAAGCAGACCGAGGCCTCGACGTGCCGCAACGGGCCGAGCACGCCGGACCGCGCGATCTCGGCGACGCGGATCGCCAGCGGGTGGTAGCGGTAGTGGAACGCCTCCATCACCACCAGGCCGGACGCGCCGGCGGCCTCGGCCACGGTCGCGGCTTCGTCGGCGTTCGCGGTGAACGGCTTCTCGCACAGCACGTGCTTGCCCGCCTCCAGCGCGGCCAGCGTCCACTTGCCGTGCAGGCCGTTGGGCAGCGGGTTGTAGACGGCGTCGACCGCCGGATCGGCCAGGAGGTCTTCGTACGAGTCGTGCACGCGTGCGATGCCGTGCTTGTCGGCGAACGCCTTGGCCTTGGCGGCCGAGCGCGCGGCGACCGCCACGACCTCGGCGACCGTCGAGGAGCGGGCCGGGCGGACGACGGCGGACGGCGCGATCCTGGCCGCGCCCAGCACTCCGATGCGCACGTGGTCTGTCACGCGGCCGACCCTACACCTCTTCAGTTAACAGTGTTTACTCCACCAGGTCGGTCTTTCGTGCCGGGAAGAACGGGATCTTGTCGATCGGCGACGGGTCCGACCAGTTCCACGACTCCATCTGGCGGCGCGAGCGACGGCCGAAGAACGCGCGCCACAGCTCGTAGCCGTCGACCTCCAGCGTGATCGGGCCGTTGCCGAGGTCGCCGAACCCGGTCTTCACGGTCACGTCGGTCAGCCTGCGCGGCGTCATCCACACCAGCGTCGGCTGCCACACGGCGTCCGGCAGGCGTTCGCGGCCGAGCGCCGCGCGCAGGTCGGCCTCGTGCGTGATGGCGTCCACCGCCAGCTGGAACGGGATGCGCGGCATCTCGCCGATCTTGTCGCCGAAGACGTTCCACTGCTCCAGCAGCTCTTCCACCGGGACGTTCTCGCGCTCGGCGACGTGCCGCGCCGTCCACTCGTCCGACGGCGCTCCCTCCATGCGGCCGCTGACCAGATCCGACGCCGCGCCGGACAGGTGTGCGACCACCTGGTGCACGGTCCACTCAGGACAGGCGGGGACGGTTCGCCCCAGCTCCTCGGCGCTCAGGCCCATCGTCAGGCCGACGACGCGCTGCCGTGCCTCGCGGTAGATCTCTTCGAACACCCCTAGCTCCTCCCAGCGGTTACGGTGTCGAGCATGGACGTCCTGGTCGTCGATCATCCACTCGCCAAGGCGAGACTCACAACGATGCGTGACGCGCGCACGGACAATGCCGCATTCCGTGCCGCGCTGCAGGAACTGACCGTGATGCTGGTCTACGAAGCGACGCGCGAGGCGCCGCTGAAGGAAGACCGCACGCACACCCCGGTAGCTCGTACCACCGGCTACAAGCTCGCAAACCCGCCGCTGCTCGTTCCCGTGCTGCGGGCCGGGCTGGGCATGGCGGACCAGGCGCACAAGCTGATCCCGGACGCCCAGATGGGGTTCGTGGGCTTGGCGCGCGACGAGGAGACGTTGCAGCCGACGCCGTACATGGAGTCGTTGCCGGAGAACCTCGCCGGACGCCCGGTGTTCGTGCTCGACCCGATGCTCGCCACCGGCGGTTCGATGGAGTACACGATCCGCCTGCTGACCCAGCGCGGCGCGACCGACGTGACGGCGATCTGCGTGCTCGCGGCGCCCGAGGGGATCAACCACCTCGAGGACTCGAAGCTCCCGTGCCGTCTCGTCACGGCCTCGGTCGACGAGCGGTTGAACGACTCCGGTTTCATCGTGCCCGGGCTGGGCGATGCCGGTGACCGTCTGTACGGGGCGGTTTAGGACATACCTCCGATCGGACGTAGCAGTGGTCTAGACCTCAGGCCTATCGTGCTGTGGACCACACATGCCGCTGCCGCGATCCGAACAAGGAGACTCATGTCCAGACGGAGATGGGGTGTCGCCGCTCTTGCGGTCGGCGCCCTGTCAGCGTCGCTGGCTTCTGCGCCTGCGAACGCCGATGTCGCGACCAATGGGCACCACGGCTACTCGAAGACCCGCACCGTCGGGTACTTCATCCAGTGGGGCGTGTACGACCGGAACTTCCGGGTCAAGAACCTCGTGGACAGCGGGGCCGCCGCGCGGCTCACGCACCTGAACTACGCCTTCGGTTTCCTCGACGAGGCGGGCAAGTGCGTCAGCGCCGACCCGTGGGCCGACTGGCAGATGCCGCACACCGCGGAGCAGTCCGTGAGCGGCAAGGCGGACGAGGCCGGCCAGGTCCTGGCGGGCAACCTGAACCAGCTCAAGCAGCTCAAGGCCCGCTACCCCAAGCTGAGGATCAACATCTCGCTGGGCGGCTGGACGGGGTCGCGCTACTTCTCGAACGCCGCGCTGACGGCCGAGTCGCGTGCCGCGCACGTCAAGTCGTGCACCGACATGTGGATCAAGGGCAACCTGCCAGGCCTGCCGGAAGGTGCCGCGAAGGGCGTCTTCGACGGCATCGACCTCGACTGGGAGTGGCCCGGCAGCAACGGCAACATGGCTCCGCCCAACGTCGTGCGCCCCGAGGACAAGCAGAACTTCACCAAGCTGCTCGCCGAGTACCGCAGGCAGATGGGCTGGAACCGCGACCTGACCGCGTTCCTGCCGGCCGACCCCAAGCAGGTCGACGCGGGGTTCGAGGTCTCGAAGGTGTTCTGCTACCTCACTTTCGGCACCCTGCAGGGCTACGACTACCACGGTGCCTGGGACGCCCCGGCGAACCAGCAGTCCGCGCTGCGGGTGCCCAAGGATGACCCGTCGGAGTTCGAGTTCAGCACCGAGGTGACGGTCGACGCGTGGCTTTCGCGCGGTGCCCCGCGGTCCAAGGCCGTGCTCGGCGTGCCGTTCTACGGCCGCGGCTGGGACGGCGTCGCCCCCGGCACGCGCAACGGCCTGTTCGGCACCGGTGTGCCGGCGCCCGCCAAGTACGAGGCCGGTTACGAGGACTTCCACCGCATCAAGGCGAAGCTCTCCGAGCCCGGCAACACCTACAAGATCTACCGCGACGAGAAGGCCGGCTTCGCGTGGATCTACGACGGCAAGACCTGGTGGACCTACGACGACGCGACCGAGATGAAGCGGAAGGCTCGCTACATCAACGACCGCAGGCTCGGCGGCGCGATGATCTGGTCGCTCGACGGCGACACCGCCAACGGCGAACTGATCAAGGCGCTCGACGGAGCACTCAAGTAGGGCCGCACCACCGAGACGGACTGTCCTAACCGGACAGTTCAGCGGGTCCGGGGAGGTTTCGCGGCGGCCGCCTCCCCGGATTCCGTGGTGTTCAAAGAGATTTCCCGGTTTCCGTGCGCCAGCCCCTGCCGTGTGCGCGCAACGCCAGTTCGTAGGTGGCGGCCGCGTCGACGCCGGGCGGCAGGTTCCCGTTGAGCTCCAGGCTCACCAGGCCGTGCGCGATGCCCCACATGGACATCGCGATCTGCTCCGGGTCCTGCGCGAGGTAGACCCCCTGCTCCACCGCGCGCCGCACCGCGTTGATCACCGGCGCGAACGTCCTGCCCGCCGCGCGGCTCATCTCCGACGTGTGCTCGACGACCTTCGAGTAGAGCACCGAGTAGAACTGAGGGTCCTGCAGCGCGCTGCGCCGGTACGCGAGCCCGATCTGCAGCAGGTCTTCCGCGGGGTCGTCCGTGACCGGGACCGCCGCGAGGCTCGTCCCGAACTGCGTGAAGGCCTCCTCGTAGAGCGCCTCGAGCAGTGCTGGTTTTCCGCCGAAGAGGGAATAGACCGCCGTCGTCGAGGTGTTGACGTCGGTGGCGATCTTGCGCAGGCTCACCGCGGCGGGGCCCTCGGTGCTGAGCAACTCGCCCGCCCGTTCGAGCAGCCGCCGTCGCAGAGCGTCGTCGTGGGTCTTGGGCCTGGGCATCACGCAATCCTAACGGCCGCTGGCCTGAGTGGTATCAGGTTGATACCGTCGCTCCATGGCGATGACCTTGCGGTTGACCGAGGAGGAGAACCTGCGGCTCGCCGAACTGGCGCAGTCCGAGGGGCGCTCCAAGCAGGAGGTCGTGCGGCTGGCGATCGCGGACCGTTACCAGCGCATGCAGCAGGAGGAGAAGCTCGGCGAGGTGCTCGGGCGAGTCCTGCCCAAGTACCGAGGTCTTTTGGATAGGCTCGGATCTTCCTGAAACCGTCAGACCTCTGTGATCAACTGGATGCCGTGATCTCCTACCTCGACGCCGGGGACCTCTTAGTGCTGGCCACGGCCGTGACCGGTGGCGATCTCCTCGTCAGGGACATCGGCCTGCTGGACACGGCGGCCTACCGTCCCCGTGCGACCGTGCTCGGCGTGGAGGCTTACGACACGCTGTGGCTGAAGTCCTCCGCCCTGCTCGACTCGATCGTCCGCACCCGCCCTCTCGTCGAGGGCAACTGGCGGCTCGCCTGGGTCGCCGCCGTCACGATGTGCGACATCAACGGCTACTGGATCGACGCCGCCGAGGACGATGCGCTCGACCTGGTCCGCTCCCTCGGCCGCGACAAGATCGACCTGCGGGAGATGGCCGATCACCTCGAAACGTGGGGCATCTCGAAGGATTCCGCTTGACCTAGAGTGCACTCCAGGTCTTAGCGTCGAGTCCGTGAGTTACTCGATAGCCCAAGCCGCGCAGCGCAGTGGGTTGTCCATCGACACCTTGCGCTACTACGAACGAATCGGGCTCGTCGACCCGCCCACACGGGACTCGGGCGGGCGTCGCAGCTACTCGGAGGAAGACCTCGGCTGGCTGGCCTTCGTGACGCGCCTGCGCACGACCGGCATGCCGATCCGCATGATGCGCGAGTTCGCGCAGCTCAGGCACCACGGCGACCTGACGGCAGGCCGTCGCAAGCAGATCCTCGTCGAGCATCGCAGCGACGTCCGCGCCCGCATCGCGGAGCTGCAGACGTGCCTGGAGGTGCTCGACTACAAGATCGACCACTACGCGGTGGTCGAGCGTGACTTGGAGGCGACGGCGTGAGCCGTTCATTGGGATCGTTGCAGGTCGGGCCGCAGGGCCTCGGCTGCATGGGGATGTCGGAGTTCTACGGCGCCGGCGACGAGGCGGAGTCGGTCGCGGTGATCCACCGGGCCCTGGAGCTCGGCGTCACGCTGCTCGACACGGCCGACATGTACGGGCCGCACCTGAACGAGGAGCTGGTGGGCCGCGCGATCGCGGGCCGCCGTTCCGACGTCGTGCTGGCCACGAAGTTCGGCATCGTGCGTGAAGGCGAACGTCGTGGCGTGCGTGGCGACCGCGAGTACGTGCGGTCCTCGGTCGAGGGTTCTCTGAAGAGGCTCGGCACCGACGTGATCGACCTGTACTACCTGCACCGGGTGCCGGCGGACACGCCCATCGAGGAGACCGTCGGCGCGATGGCCGAGCTGGTCACCGAGGGCAAGGTGCGGTTCCTCGGCCTGTCCGAGGCGGGCGCTCAGACGCTGCGGCGCGCCCACGCCGTGCATCCGATCACCGCTCTGCAGAGCGAGTGGTCGCTGTGGTCGCGCGACATCGAGGCCGAGATCGTGCCCACCGCCCGTGAGCTGGGCATCGGCCTCGTGCCGTACTCCCCGCTGGGCCGTGGCGTGCTGACCGGCCGCTTCGCGTCGTCCGCGGACTTCGGCGAGGGCGACTTCCGGTCCGTGAACCCGCGCTTCTCCGGCGCGAACCTCGACGCGAACCTGAAGATGGTCGCCGAGCTCCGCGCCCTGGCCGAGGCACGCGGCGTGACCGCCGGTCAGCTCGCGCTGGCCTGGGTCCAGCACCGCGGCGCGGACGTCGTGCCGATCCCCGGGACCAAGCGGATCAAGTACCTGGAGGAGAACGTCGCGGCGGCTGCCCTGGAACTGTCGGAAGCCGATCTGGCCGCCATCGAGGCCGCTGTGCCGGCGTCCGCCGTGGCCGGGGACCGGTATCCCGACATGAGCTCGATCGGCCGTTAGAACATACGTTCGAATGCATCCCCAGGGTTGTCCACAGGTTGGGGACAACAGGCTGTGGACAACCCCGGGTTCATGTGGACAACTGGGCCGCGACCGTGGCCCCGAGCTCCCAGCACGCCTCCAGGTCCGCCTTCGACGGCTCGCCGGTGACGACCACGTGCTGTGCCGCCTTCTCCCAGCCCAACCCGGTCGTGGCGGTCTCCACGCTGCGCACCGCGCCGGTCGTGTCGTTGTTGCCGTGCACATAAAGCCCGAACGGCCTGCCGCGCGTGGAGTCGAGACACGGGTAGTAGACGGTGTCGAAGAAGTGCTTCAGCGCACCGCTCATGTAACCGAGGTTCGCGGGCGTGCCCAGCAGGTAGCCGTCGGCCTCCAGGACATCCACAGCGGTTGTGGACAACGCGGCTCGGCGGACCACCTCGACGCCCTCGATCTCGGGGGTGGAGGCGCCGTCGACCACGGCCTCGAACATCGCCTGGAGGGCGGGCGACGGCGTGTGGTGGACGAGCAGCAGGCGTGCCATCACCAGTCCATCTCGTAGTTCTGCTTGTTCGGCGAAGTGATCTCAACGCCGAGTGCGACCAGGTCCTCGGTGGTCACGGTCCACACCGACGAGTCCACCATGCCGAGCACCTCCTCGACGATGCCGAGGTGCGCCTTGGCGGACATCTGGTTCAGCGCGTGTATCTCGTCCACCTTGTCGAGGACGCCGCCGCCCTCCAACCGGCGGAAGAGCAGGCCGCCCTCGCCGAAATCCATCGGTCCGGTGATGGCCGCGTTCGACCGGACCGTGTTGTTCAGCAACATCTTCATCGCCGGGTCGGCCTTCAAGTCGATGCCGAACGCCTTGAGCAGGCCGTCGCGCAACTGGATCTGGTGCTGCTTCATGTCCTTGCTGAAGCCACCGCGGAACATGTCGAGGCCGCGCCTGCTGTCCGGGTGTGCGTCGAGCACGGCCTGCGCGAGATCACGCCGCGTGTAGTCCATGGGCGGCAACATAGATGACCATGACCCGCGCCTCCTACGACATTGTCGCCGCGAACTACGCCCAGCTCATCCCGGACGCGCACGACGGCCGCCCGCTCGACGCCGGGTTCATGCGCGCGTTCGCCGAGCTCACCGGGGGCCCGGTGGGCGACATCGGCTGCGGTACCGGCCGCATCACGCAACACCTGCACGAACTGGGCCTCGACGCGTTCGGCATCGACCTGTCCGACGGCATGCTCGAACAGGCAAGGAAGCTGTACCCGCACCTCACGTTCACCCAGGGCGACATGACGAGGCTGGACCTCGCGGACGACAGCCTCGGCGGCGCCGTCGTCTGGTACTCCACGGTCCACATGCCGGCGAGCGAGGTGCCGTGGCGGGAGTTGCACCGGGTCGTCGCACCCGGCGGGTACCTGCTGCACGCCTTCAAACTGGGTGACCGGAAGGGGCACCTCACCCACGCGTACGGCCACGACGTCGACCTCCCCGTCCACTGGCACGACATCGACGAGACCGTGACGAACGCGACCGAGGCCGGGTTCAACGAAGTGGCACGGCTGCAACGTCAGAAGGGTGTGGACGAAGGCGGTCCGCAGGGGTTCCTGTTGCTGAACAAACGGAACCCCGCAGCCGGAAGCGCGTCTTGAAGGGTGTACACAGGAGGGACCATGAAGACCACCGCCCTAATGCACACCAGTCCTCGTCAGCGCCGCATCACCTGGGGTTTCGGCCTCGCGGTCGGCATCGGGATGATCGGGTTCGGGCCTCTGTTCGCGTCGTTGTGGCCGGGGTTCGACCACAGCCCGTGGGACATCAACACGATGTTGCTCGGACTCGGCGTGGGGCTCTGCACGATCTCGTACATCTTCGGGCGCATCGCCGTCGCGGCGGTCACCGAGGGGCGCCGCAACGCGGTCGCCCCGCCGACCAGAAGGGCCTACTTCGTGGCCGGCGGGGGTTTCGTCCTCGCCGCGCTCGCCTTGACGGTCGCGTTGATGACGTCAGCTAGCTGACGAGTCCCGTCACCCGTTCCCGCAGTGCGGCCAACCGGGCCCGGCCTGCCGCACGGGCGGACTCCAGTCCGTCCGTGACCGGCTCGACGACCTCCAGGTACGCCTTGAGCTTCGGCTCGGTGCCGGACGGGCGGACGATCACGCGCACACCGTCCGCCGTCCAGCGCAGCACGTCCGCGCCGGGCAGCAGGTCCTCGGACGCGAAGTCCACCGGAGGGTCGGCGCGCAGCCGCGCCATCGTCGCGCCGATCAGGCTCAGATCGGTGTACCGCAGGGAGACCTGGTCGGTCAGGTGCAGGCCGTGGTCCGCCGCGAGCTGGTCCAGCGCGTCCAGCAACGTGCGGCCGGACGCCTTCAGGGCGGCGGCCAGGTCAGCGGCGACGACGGCGGCCGAGATGCCGTCCTTGTCGGCGACGTGCGTGGGGTCGACGCAGTTGCCCAGCGCTTCCTCGTAGGCGAACACCAGGCCCTCACCCGCGCGCGCCAGCCACTTGAAGCCCGTCAGCGTCTCCGCGTACCGGGCGCCGTGCGAGGCTGCGATCGACTTCAGCAGCGACGACGACACGATCGTCGTCGCCACCAACGGATCCGTGGAGTCGGTGGTCGACAGCACGAGCGAGCCGAGCAGCACGCCCGTCTCGTCGCCGCGCAACATCCGCCACGTCCCGCCGTCGTCGACGCCCAGCGCACACCGGTCCGCGTCCGGGTCCAGCGCGATGGCCAGGTCCGCGTTCACCGACGCCGCAAGGGCGAGCAGCTCGTCGGACGCGCCCGGCTCCTCCGGGTTCGGGAACACCACGGTCGGGAAGTCCGGGTCCGGTACCGCCTGCGACCGCACCACGTGCACGTCGGTGAAACCCGCGCGCCGCAACGCTTCCACGGCGAACGCGCCACCCACGCCGTGCATCGGCGTCAGCGCGATCTTCAGCGAACGGGAGTTCCCGCGCGGCAACGACGAGACCCGCTCCAGGTACGCGTCGACGTCGGCGTCCGAGACCGTGGTGTACGTGGCGTTCCGCGGCACGGAGACCGCGGCCGGCACCGCCTCGATCGCCTTCTCGATCTCGCCGTCCGAGGGCGGCACGATCTGCGAACCACCGGTCAGGTACAGCTTGTACCCGTTGTCCGCGGGCGGGTTGTGCGACGCGGTGATCTGGATCCCCGCCACCGCGCCATGTGCGCGCACCAGGTATGCCAGCACCGGCGTGGGCAGCGGACCCGGCAGCACCCGCACGTCGAAGCCGGCCGCCGCCATCACCTCGGCGGCGGCGGTGGCGAACTCCTCCGAGCCGTGCCGCGCGTCCCGTCCGACGAACACCAGGCCCGGTGCGCCGAGCCACGACGCCAGACCGGCCGTCGTGCGGACGACCGTGGCCACGTTCATGCCGTTCGTGCCCGCCCGCACCGGCCCGCGCAGTCCGGCGGTGCCGAACGTCAGCGGGCCGGCCATGCGGTCCTGGAGGTCCTCCACCGCGGCCGGGTCGCCGCCCATCGCCCGCGCCAGCACGCCCTGCAACTCGGCGCGGGTCGCGTCGGACGGGTCGTCGGCGATCCACCGGAACGTCGCGTCACGCAGTGCCGGCGTCAGGCTCATGCCCGGTCCACCAGCTCACGCAGCAGCGTGCCCATGCGCTGAGCGGCGGCGGCGCCGGCCTCCAGCACCTCCTGGTGGTTCAGCGGCTCACCGGTGATGCCCGCCGCGAGGTTCGTGACCAGCGACAGGCCGAACACCTCGACGCCCTCGGCGCGCGCGGCGATCGCCTCGTGCACGGTCGACATGCCGACCAGGTCCGCGCCCATCGTGCGCAGCATCCGGATCTCGGCGGGCGTCTCGAAGTGCGGGCCGGGAAGCCCCGCGTACACGCCCTCCTCCAGCGACGGGTCGATCTCCTGCGCGACCTTGCGCAGCCGCGGTGAGTACAGGTCCGTGAGGTCGACGAACCGCGCGCCGACCAGCGGCGACACCGCCGTCAGGTTCAGGTGGTCGGAGATCAGCACCGGCTGCCCGACGGCCATGCCCTGCCGCAGGCCACCGGCCGCGTTGGTCAGCACGACCGAGGACACGCCCGCGGCGGCGACGGCGCGCACGGCGTGCACGACCTTCTGGACGCCCTTGCCCTCGTAGCCGTGGGTGCGGCCGAGCACGACCAGGACCTTCTTGCCGCCGACGTCGACGGAACGGATGGTGCCGCCGTGGCCGAGCGCGGTCGGCGCCTCGAAGCCCGTCAGCTCGCCCACTCCGATCTCGGTGACCGGCTCGCCGATCACGTCGGCGGCGGGTCGCCAGCCGGAGCCGAGCACGATGGCGATGTCGTGCTTCGTGTTGCCGGTGCGGCTCTGGATCTCTTCCGCGGCCTTGCCGGCCAGCTCTTCTGGAGTCACCGCGAGAGCTTAAGCCGTGTCCAGGAGGTCTGTCCGGG
Source organism: Lentzea californiensis (assembly GCF_024648825.1). Lineage (GTDB taxonomy): Bacteria > Actinomycetota > Actinomycetes > Mycobacteriales > Pseudonocardiaceae > Lentzea > Lentzea californiensis. The sequence goes on along the minus strand of NZ_JANBBE010000001.1, from coordinate 149,280 downwards.
GAGACGGCTCACACCGGGGCGAACGTCGAGGCGATCGCGTCGAACAGCCGCACGCGCGCCTCGTCCTCCTGCTCGGTCGGCACCACGACCTCGACCACCCACAGGTCGTTGCCGTACGGCAGCACGCGCGAGAAGTGCGACCTCCGCAGCGCGTTGGGCTCGTCCCCCTCGACCGTCCGGTAGATGAACTGGACGCTGGCCTCGCTGTGCGGTCCGGCCAGGTCCGGCGTCGGCACCATCTCGCCGCCGAAGAACCTGCCGGGCCAGCGCCCCTGCACCCCGGCGACGTACATCTTGATGTCGCGCTTCGGGTAGTACTCGGGGAACCGCTGCACCGTCACCTCGTACGCGCCGCTCCCGGACACGAAGTGCACCATCGCCGAGGCCGGCAGCCGCTGGTCGGCGGACCGCTGCTCGGCGTAGGCCGACCAGCTCTGCTCGACGTGCAGCGTGAACTTGCCGCCCTGGTCACCGTTCGCCAGCACGGCCGACGCGGTGCGGGGCTGCAGCGTCGCCGACGTGGGCAGGGTCGGCAGGGTGGGCAGCGTCTGCTCGGTCGGCGGCAGCAGCGAGGCACCCGCGACGAACCTGATCAGCGCGAAGCCCCCGCCGGACCCCGCCACGAACAGCAGCACGGCCACGACCAGCACCAACGCCGAGGTCAACCGGCCTCGTCGCGGCGGGGGACCGAGCGGCTTGGTGACGAGGAACGGCAGCGGGCCGGGGTCGTCGGCCAGCGGCGCATCCGGTTCGATCTTGGGCTTGGGCCGCACGACGATCGGCGGCTGCACCGCGGCGCGGACCTCGAACGCGTCCGTGCCGGGCTCCGGCAGCAGCTGGTAGACCTGCTTGCGGACGTCGACGAGCGACAGGCGCTCGGCCGGCTCCTTGCGCATCAACCCGCTGATCACCGGCGCGAGCCGACCGGCACCGGCCGGTACCGGCACGTCGCCGTTGATCACCGCGTTGATCGTCTGCATGACGTTCTTGCCCACGTACGGCGGCTCGCCGGCCATCGCCGCCCACATCGTCGCGCCCAGCGACCACCTGTCCGCGGCCGCCGACACGTCACCACCCTGCGCCACCTCGGGCGCGATGTAGGCGGGGGTGCCGAGCGTGATGCCGCGCGCGGTCATCGTGGCCTCGGCGACGTTGCGGGCGATGCCGAAGTCGGTGAGCTTGACCCGCCCGTCGTCGGCGATGAGCACGTTGCCGGGCTTCACGTCCCGATGCGTGATGCCGGCCCGGTGCGCCGACTCCAGCGCCGCCGCGATCGCGTCCAGCACCGCCGCGCCCTGCTTCTCGGTGAGGCAGCCCTGCTCCTGCAGCACCTCGCCGAGACTGCGCGACGGCACCAGCTCCATCACCACGTACGGGTCGCCGTCGTGCTGGACGACGTCGTAGAGCGTCACGAGGTTCGGGTGGGACAGCGCGGCGACGGCACGTGCCTCGCGCATGGTCCGTTCGCGCAGTTGCGCGGCCTCCACGTCGGGCATGCCCGGGGTGTGCAGGATGCCCTTCACGGCGACCTGCCTGCCCAGCACCTCGTCGCGGGCGGCCCACACCGTGCCCATGGAGCCTTGACCGAGCACGTGCAGCAACTGATACCGCTCCGCGATCAGGCGCTTCAGGTCAGCCTTTTCCACGTCTCGATTGTTCCTGACACACTGACTGCATCGTTAACGGCGGTGAACCTCACATAGCCGTGCACGTACCGGTCGGTAAAACTGCAACGCATGATGGAGTTGGCCTTGCCCGCCGAATTCCGCCCGAACGAGTTCCCCGCCGCGTCGAGGGAGCAATGGCGTGAGCTGGTCGACGCCGTCCTCTCCAAGACCGGCGCGAGCTTCGACTCGCTGGTCACGAAGACGTACGACGGCATCGAGCTCCAGCCGCTCTACACCCTCGACGACGCCCTGGAGCCGTACGCGCTCGCCCCGGTGAAGCAGGGCTGGGACATCCGCCAGCGCCACGCCGTCCCGGACCCGGTCGCGCTCATGAACGACCTGGAGGGCGGCGTCACCTCGCTGTGGCTCGCCGTGCCGGCCTCGTCGCTGGAGCGCCTGCTGGACGGCGTCTACCTCGACCTCGCGCCGATCGTGCTCGACGGTTCCGTCGAGGCCGCACGCGCGATGCTGCGGATCTACGACCAGGCGCCGTTGCTGGCCGCCGACGTGCGCGGCAACCTGGCCCTGACACCTTCGGGTGAAGCTCTCGACGTCATCAAGCAGGCGCGCGCGCAGTTCCCGGGCCTGCGGACCGTCGTGGTGGACGCGCTGCCGTTCCACGACGCCGGTGGCTCCGACTCCGAGGAACTGGGCGCCTCCCTCGCCCTGGCGGTCTCGTACCTGCGAGCGCTGACCGGTGCCGGTCTGCCGGACGCGGAGGCGTTCGAGCAGCTGGAGTTCCGGTACGCCGCGACGGCTGACCAGTTCATGACGATCGCCAAGCTGCGAGCCGCTCGCCGGCTGTGGGCGCGGGTCGCCGAGGTGTCCGGCGTCGAGACCGTGCAGGTCCAGCACGCCGTGACGTCGTCCGCGATGATGACCCGCCGCGACCCGTGGGTGAACATGCTGCGCACGACGGTGGCATGCCTGTCCGCCGGTCTCGGCGGGGCCGACTCGGTGACCGTGCAGCCGTTCGACGCGGCCATCGGCCTGCCGGACGAGTTCGCCCGGCGCGTCGCGCGCAACACGCAGAACCTGCTGCTGGAGGAGTCGCACCTCGGCGAGGTGATCGACCCGGCCTCCGGGTCCTGGTACGTCGAGAAGCTGACGGACGCCCTCGCCGTCGAGGCCTGGGCCTGGTTCCAGGAGATCGAACGGGCCGGCGGGATCGGCTCGGCTGGGTCGCTGGTGGCCTCACGGATCGCCGCCACGTGGGCGGCCCGGTCGGCCCGGCTCGCGGATCGCAGCGACCCGATCACGGGGGTGAGCGAGTTTCCGAACCTCGGCGAGAAGCCGGTCGTCCGCGATCCCGCTCCCGACGTCGACGCTGCCTCCGGAATCGATTCCGACTCGCAGGCCCCCAGGGGGGACGCGCCCCCCATCCCAATCTTCTCAACCAGGTCCGACAATTTCGGACTGCCGCGGGTCCGTTATGCACAGGCCTTCGAAGAGTTGCGCGACCTCGCCGACGCCCAGCCCGAACGCCCCCAGGTCTTCCTGGCCACCCTCGGCCCGGTCGCCGCGCACACCGCCAGGGCCACCTTCGCCGCGAACCTCTTCAACGCCGGTGGCTTCGCCACCCCCAGCGCGGGCCCCACCAGGACCGCGGAGGAAGTGGCGCAGAAGTTCAAGGAGTCCGGCGCGAAGGCCGCCGTCCTGTGCGGTAGCGAGGCCAGCTACGCCGAGAGCGCGGTCGCCACCGTCGAGGCGCTGCGTCAGGCCGGTGCCGAGCGGGTGCTCCTGGCGGGCAAGAAGAGCGACGCGGACGTGGACGGCTTCGTCTTCACGGGCTGCCCGGCGCTGGAAATCCTGAACAGCACCTACGCATTCCTTGCCGTAGAAGAAGTTAAGGGAGTGGAGCGATGATCCCCAACTTCGCGGACATCGACCTCGGTCCTCTCCCGCAGGCGAAGTACGAGACCGACCTGCCGTCGTGGGAGACGCCGGAGGGCATCGCGGTCAAGCCGGTCTACGGTCCGTCCGATGTGGACGGTCTCGACTTCCTGCGGACGTACCCCGGTGTGGCGCCGTTCCTCAGGGGCCCGTACCCGACGATGTACGTCAACCAGCCGTGGACCGTGCGCCAGTACGCGGGTTTCTCGACGGCCGAGGAGTCGAACGCCTTCTACCGCCGCAACCTCGCGGCCGGTCAGAAGGGCCTGTCGGTGGCGTTCGACCTCGCCACCCACCGCGGCTACGACTCGGACCACCCGCGCGTCGCCGGTGACGTCGGCATGGCCGGGGTGGCGATCGACTCGATCTACGACATGCGGACGCTGTTCGACGGGATCCCGCTGGACAAGATGTCCGTCTCGATGACGATGAACGGCGCGGTGCTGCCGATCCTCGCGCTGTTCGTGGTGGCGGCGGAGGAGCAGGGGGTGAAGCCGGAGCAGCTCATGGGGACGATCCAGAACGACATCCTCAAGGAGTTCATGGTCCGCAACACCTACATCTACCCGCCCGCGGCGTCGATGCGGATCATCTCCGACATCTTCAGCTACACCTCCCAGCACATGCCGAAGTACAACTCCATCTCGATCTCCGGCTACCACATGCAGGAGGCCGGTGCGACGGCCGACCTGGAGCTGGCGTACACGCTCGCGGACGGCGTCGAGTACATCCGCGCCGGCCGGGCGGCCGGTCTGGACGTCGACAAGTTCGCGCCGCGCCTGAGCTTCTTCTGGGCGATCGGCATGAACTACTTCATGGAGATCGCCAAGATGCGGGCCGCGCGCCTGCTCTGGGCGAAGCTGGTCAACGACTTCGAGCCGAAGAGCCAGAAGTCGCTCAGCCTGCGCACGCACTGCCAGACGTCCGGGTGGAGCCTCACCGCGCAGGACGTGTTCAACAACGTCGCGCGCACGTGCGTCGAGGCGATGGCGGCGACGCAGGGGCACACGCAGTCGTTGCACACCAACGCGCTCGACGAAGCTCTCGCCCTCCCCACCGACTTCTCCGCGCGCATCGCCCGCAACACCCAGCTGCTGCTGCAGCAGGAATCCGGCACGACGCGCGTGATCGACCCGTGGGGCGGCAGCGCCTACGTCGAACGCCTCACGGCGGAACTCGCCGCGAAGGCCTGGGAGCACATCTCCGAGGTCGAGAAGGCGGGCGGCATGGCCCGCGCGATCGACGAGGGCATCCCGAAGCTGCGCATCGAGGAGGCCGCCGCCCGCACGCAGGCGCGCATCGACTCCGGGCGTCAGCCCGTCATCGGCGTCAACAAGTACCTGGTGGACACCGACGAGCAGATCGAGGTCCTCAAGGTCGACAACGCGGGTGTCCGCGTCCAGCAGCTCGAAAAGCTGCGCAGGCTCAGGGAAGAGCGCGACCAGTCCGCGGTGGACAGTGCGCTGGAGGCCCTGACGAAGGCGGCGAGCGGCGAGGGCAACCTGCTGGAGCTGGCGATCGAGGCCGCCCGCGCCAAGGCCACCGTCGGCGAGATCTCCGAGTCGCTGGGCAAGGTGTGGGGCAGGCACAGCGCGCAGATCCGCACCATTTCCGGCGTGTACCGGCAGGAGGTCGGCTCAGTGTCCAACGTGGACGCCTGCCGCGAGGTCGTCGAGGCGTTCGCGGAGGAAGAAGGCCGCCGCCCTCGCATCCTGGTCGCCAAGATGGGCCAGGACGGGCACGACCGCGGCCAGAAGGTCATCGCCACGGCGTTCGCGGACCTCGGCTTCGACGTCGACGTCGGCCCGCTGTTCCAGACGCCGGACGAGGTCGCCCGCCAGGCCGTCGAGGCCGACGTGCACATCGTCGGCGTGTCCTCGCTCGCCGCCGGCCACCTCACGCTGGTGCCGGCGTTGCGCGAGGAGCTCGCGAACCTCGGCCGCGAGGACATCATGATCGTCGTCGGCGGTGTCATCCCGCCGCAGGACTTCGACGAGCTGTACGCGGCGGGCGCGGCGGCGATCTTCCCGCCCGGCACCGTGATCGCGGACGCGGCCAAGGACCTGCTGGTGAAGCTCTCGGACCAGCTGGGAAACCATGGCTAGGGCGGTCGACGTCGCCGAGTACACCAGGGGCGTCCTCGACGGCAACCGCGGTGTGCTCGCGAAGGCGATCACGCTGGTCGAGTCGACGCGCGCGGAGCACCGGGCCAAGGCTCAGGAGCTCCTGGTCGAGCTGCTGCCGAAGTCGGGTGACGCGATCCGGGTCGGCATCACGGGCGTGCCCGGCGTGGGCAAGTCGACGTTCATCGACGCCCTCGGCACCGTGCTGACCGAGCAGGGGCACCGGGTCGCCGTGCTCGCCGTCGACCCGTCCTCGACGCGCACCGGCGGCAGCATCCTGGGCGACAAGACGCGGATGCAGCGGCTGTCGGTGAACGAGAAGGCGTTCATCCGGCCCTCGCCGACGTCGGGAACGCTCGGCGGCGTCGCACAGGCCACCCGCGAGACGATCGTGCTGGTCGAGGCCGCGGGCTTCGACGTGGTGCTGGTCGAGACGGTCGGCGTCGGGCAGTCCGAGGTGGCCGTCGCGAACATGACGGACTGCTCACTGTTCCTGACCCTCGCGCGCACCGGCGACCAGTTGCAGGGCATCAAGAAGGGCATCCTGGAGCTCGCGGACGTCATCGCGGTCAACAAGGCCGACGGCGAGCACGAGCTGGACGCCCGCAAGGCCGCGCGCGAACTGGCCGGGGCGTTGAAGCTCCTGCGCCCGCCGGACGCGCTGTGGCACCCGCCCGTGCTCACCTGCTCGGGTCTCACCGGTACCGGTCTCGACGAACTGTGGTCCCGAGTGCTGGAACACCGCAGGACCCTGGCCGACGCCGGGGAACTGGAGGAACGGCGCCGGCGTCAGCAGGTCGACTGGACCTGGATGATGGTCCGCGACGAACTGTGGCGGCAGGTGCGCGAAAGCACCGCCGTGCGTTCTCTGACCTCTTCTCTCGAAGAGAAGGTCCGGCTGGGAGAGCTCACCGCCACCCTTGCGGCCGAACAGATTTTGAAGGCGTTCCAATCGGACTCACGGTGAGCGCTTAGCTAGTTTGGGTGACCTTCGATCGTGGTATTCGAGGTAGAGTTCAGGCCATGTCGAGGTTGCTGCTGGCCTGCGTGTTCTCGCTGTTGAGCGTTCTCGGGATCGCCGGAGTGGCGTCCGCGCAAGAGGCGGCGAACGCGCCTGTGCCGGCTGCGCAGCAGACGACCGCGAACCCGGCTCCCGACGTGAACGCGCCGCAGGAGCCGTCGCCTGAAGCTCGTGAGGAGACCAAGCGCAAGCTGTGGATCGGCGGCATCGCCGTTCTGCTGTTCGTGCTGGTCTACTACCGCAACAAGAAGCGGTGGGCGAAGTGGCGCAAGGAGCGGGCTGCCAAGAAGGGATAGCCGGGGGCCGTTCGGCGTGAGACGGGTCGTCCCACCTAGTGGGACGTAATAGTCAAAGTTAAGCGTGTCTCTCGACCATTTGCGTCATCGTTGATCGGTCAGACCGAAACTCGCTCGCCGCTTGGCGCAGCGCTGCGACCGGCCGTCCGGTTGATCATCATCAGCGCGCCGTGTCCAACAGGTGGTGATGCAGGATGGTGGCAAATGAGTACCGACTTGAAGATCAGCACACGCTCGGCCATCGAGCGGTACTCGGACGCGCTGCTGGACCTGTCGCACTCGATCCACGCCGAGCCCGAGCTGGCCTTCGAGGAGCACCGCAGCGTCGAGAAGATCACGTCCTTGCTGGTCAAGGAGGGTTTTGAGGTCGACCACGCCGTGGCGGACCTCGACACCGCGTTCGTCGCGACGTTCGGCGACGGCGAGCTCGTCCTGGGGCTTTGCGCCGAATACGACGCTCTGCCCGAGGTCGGGCACGCGTGTGGGCACAACGTCATCGCGGCGGCGTCCGTCGGCACCGCACTCGCACTGCGTGACATCGCAGATCAGCTGGGTGTCACCGTGAAGGTGATCGGGACCCCGGCGGAAGAGGTCGGTGGCGGCAAGGTGCTCATGCTGGAACGGGGCGTGTTCGACGACGTCTCGCTCTCGATGATGGTGCACCCGGCGCCGTACGAGTCGTGCGCCGCCAAATCGCTCGCCATCACCGATCTCGAGGTGCACTACAAGGGCAAGCCGTCCCACGCGGCCGCCGCCCCTCACCTGGGCGTCAACGCCGCGGACGCGGTGACGGTCGCGCAGATGTCGATCAGTCTGCTGCGGCAGCACTTCGAGCCCGGCCAGATGGTGAGCGGCATCGTCACCAACGGCGGTACCGTGCCGAACGTAATACCCGCCCGCGCATCGGCGATGTTCGACGTGAGGGCGGAAAATCTGGAATCGTTGCAGCGCCTGGAGAACCGGATCCGGGACTGCTTCTCCGCCGGTGCGCTCGCGACCGGTTGCACCCATGAGGTCGTGCAGGTCTCACCGATCTACGCCGAGTTGACTCCCGACCCGTGGCTCGCGGACGCCTACCGGCGTGCGGCCACCGAGCTGGGCAGACGACCGCTCTCGCCAGAACAGGAACAGCGGGAGAAGATCGGGAGCACCGACATGGGCAACGTCACCAGAGTGTTGCCCGCCATCCACCCGACCATCGCCATCGACTGCGGAGACGCGGTGAACCACCAACTTGAGTTCGCGACCGCCTGTGCCTCGGCGTCGGCCGACCGTGCGCTCCTCGACGGAGCACTTGCCATGGCCTGGACGACGATCGCGACAGCCACCGATTCCCAGCAGCGCGCACGGCTGCTGGCCCGCGGAGGTGCGGCATGACGGTTCTGGACTCCCGGCCCTCGGGCTCCTCAACTGTGAAGACGTCCCCTGAGATGCTCGTCGACCCCACCGGGGTGAGCATGTCTCCTGTGGATGATCTCGGAGAAGGCCGCGGCCCCGCGTGGCTCGACGACTGGTTGAAGGCGAACGCCGCCGACGTAGTCGCCTGGCGACGCCACATCCACGCGCACCCCGAGCTCTCCCGGCGCGAGTACAACACCACCGAACTCGTGGCGAAGCTGCTGCGCGAGGTCGGCCTCAAGCCGCGCATCCTCCCCGGCGGCACGGGCCTGATCTGCGACATCGGCCACGGCTCCCGCTGCGTGGCTCTCCGCGCGGACATGGACGCCCTGCCGCTGCACGAGAACACCGGCCTGCCCTTCGGGTCCACTGTGGACGGTGTGTCGCACGCGTGCGGTCACGACGCCCACACGACGGTCCTGCTCGGCACGGCGCTGGCCCTCGCCTCGGCGACGGAGCTGCCGGGCCGCATCCGCCTGGTGTTCCAGCCGGCGGAGGAGGTCATGCCGGGCGGTGCGCTCGACGTGCTCGCCGCCGGCGGGCTCGACGGCGTGGAGCGGATCTTCGGCCTGCACTGCGACCCTCGTCTGCAGGTCGGCCGCATCGGCACGCGCATCGGCGCCATCACGTCGGCCTCCGACCTGCTGGAAGTGCGCCTGTCCTCGCCGGGCGGCCACACCTCGCGCCCGCACCTCACCGCGGACCTGGTGCACGCCCTCGGCACGCTCATCACCGGTCTGCCGACGATGCTGTCGCGCCGCGTCGACCCCCGCTCCGGCACCGTCCTGGTGTGGGGCGCGGTGCACGCGGGCGAGGCGCCGAACGCGGTCCCGCAGGACGGTCTGGTGCGCGGCACGCTGCGCACCGGCGACCGGGACATCTGGGCCGAACTGGAGCCACTGGTCAAGGACCTCGTGACGGGCCTGCTGGCCCCGACCGGCGTCGGCTTCGACCTGCACCACCGCCGCGGCGTGCCGCCGGTGGTCAACGACCGCGAGTCCACCCAGATCCTGCGCGCCGGCATCGAGGCCGCCCTGGGTGACGACGCGCTCGCGGGCACCGAGCAGTCGTCCGGTGGTGAGGACTTCGGCTGGTACCTGGAACACGTGCCTGGTTCGTTCGCGCGCCTCGGCGTGTGGAACGGCCAGGAGAAGCAGCGCGATCTGCACCAGCCGACGTTCGACCTGGACGAGCGCGCGCTCCTCGTCGGGGTCCGCGTCATGGTGCACACCGCGTTGGCTGCTCTCGCCTAGAGCGGAACCCTCTCGGTTTGAGCTGTGCTGTGGCGCGTGCGGAACGATTCGCACGCGCCACAGTGCTGTCCGGGGCCGGGGCTGTCCGGGGTCAGCTCACGGGTTCGGTCAACTGCGGACGTGCCTCCGGCGCGGCGGCCCTGACCGCGTCCGCCGCCTGGTCGTCCTTCTGGGTCTGGGACGTGCGTTCGGCCTCGACGCGGGCGTTGTAGACCTCGACCTCGCGCTTGATCGCGTCCTCGTCCCACCCGAGGATCGGCGCGACCAGCCTGGCCACCGCCTCCGACGAGTCGACGCCGCGGTGGGCGTACTCGATGGAGATGCGGGTGCGCCGCGTGAGGACGTCCTCCAGGTGCATCGCGCCCTCGTGCGAGACCGCGTACACCGCCTCGACCTGCAGGTAGTCGGGGGAGGCCGGGATCGGCTTGAGCAACTCGGGGTTGTCCGCCGCCAGCGACAGCACCTCGTGCACCAGCGAGCCGTAGCGGTCGAGCAGGTGACGGACGCGGTACGGGTGCAGACCGTGCTTGGCCGCGAGCTGGTCCGCCTGGTTGACCAGCGCGTGGTAGCCGTCGGCGCCGACCAGCGGCACCTTGTCGGTGATGGACGGCTGGATCCGGCCGGGCACGTCCACCTGCGCCGCGTCGACGGCGTCCGCGCCCATCACCCGGTACGTCGTGTACTTGCCGCCCGCGATCGCGACCAGGCCCGGCGAGACCCGTGCCACCGCGTGTTCGCGGGAGAGCTTCGACGTCGAGTCGGACTCGCCCGCCAGCAACGGCCGCAGGCCCGCGTAGACGCCCTCGATGTCGTCGTGCGTCAGCGGGGTCGCGAGCACCGAGTTGACGTGTTCGAGGATGTAGTCGATGTCGTGCTTGGTGGCCGCGGGGTGCGCCAGGTCGAGGTTCCAGTCCGTGTCCGTGGTGCCGACGATCCAGTGGTTGCGCCACGGGATGACGAACAGCACGGACTTCTCGGTGCGCAGGATCATGCCGGCCTCGGCGACGATCCGGTCGCGCGGAACGACGATGTGCACGCCCTTCGACGCCCGCACCCGGAACCGGCCACGCGAACCCGAGAGCCGCTGCAGCTCGTCCGTCCACACACCGGTCGCGTTGATCACGGCGTGCGCCCGCACGTCGACCTCGCGCCCGTCCTCGACGTCGCGCACCCGCACGCCGGACACTCGGTCCGCCTCGCGCAGGAACCCGACGACCTGGGTCGACGTGCGCACCACGGCGCCGTAGTGGGCGGCGGTGCGGCCGACCATCATCGTGTGCCGGGCGTCGTCCGCCTGGGCGTCGTAGTAGCGGATGCCGCCGATCAACGCGTCGCGCTTCAACGCGGGGACCAGCCGGAGCGCGCCCGCCCGGGAGAGGTGCTTCTGCCCCGGCACGGACCGGGCGCCGCCCATCGTGTCGTACAGGAACAGGCCGGCCGCCGAGTACGGGCGTTCCCAGATCCGGTTGCTCAGCGGGTAGAGGAACGCGACGGGCTTCACCAGGTGCGGCGCGATGCGCGTCAGCATCAGCTCGCGTTCGCGCAGTGCCTCGCGCACCAGGCCGAACTCGAGCTGTTCCAGGTAGCGCAGGCCGCCGTGGAAGAGCTTGGAGGACCGGCTCGACGTGCCGGACGCCAGGTCACGGGCCTCGACGAGCGCGACCCGCAGGCCGCGGGTGGCAGCGTCGAGCGCCGCGCCGACGCCGACGACACCACCGCCGATCACGACGATGTCGAACGTCTCGGCTCCCAGCCGCTGCCAGGCTTCCTCGCGTTCGGCAGGCCCGAGCCGGCCGGTGATCGGCGGCTCGGCATGGGTTCGTGGTGGTGCAGCTGCGTTCTTGCGCGTGGCCACGACAGACGCCTCCCTGCTACGACTGCGCTTCACGCTACCTTCAGCGACCGCCTCCCGCCCACGGGCGCGCGGGCCAGAACCGTATGGCCTGGAAATGGCCCGATTACAGGTACTTGGCGTGGACAACTGATCAGGTCGGTAATAGCGTCCGAGCACGTTGAAGGCGGGCGGCGCGGCCCTGACCTCGGGTTTGCGCGTCCTGCCTGGCCGCAAACGAGTGGAGGCCGACGATGAGCGCAGGCTCGATCTTCGTCTGGGAGATGCTGGGGACAGCGGTCCTCATCCTCCTGGGCACCGGTGTCGTCGCGAACCAGGTGCTCAAGAACACGCTCGGCAACAGCACGGGTTTCCTGTTCGTCAACGTCGGCTGGGCCTTCGCGGTCTTCGCCGGCGCCAGCATCGCCAACCCCAGCGGGGCGCACCTCAACCCCGCGGTGACGCTCGGCCTCGCCGTCGCGGACAAGACGCCGTGGGGCGACGTTCCCGTCTACTTCCTCGGTCAGATGGTCGGCGCGATCATCGGTGCGATGCTCTGCTGGGCCACGTACAAGCTGCAGTTCGACACGCACGACGAACCGCAGAACACGCTCGGCATCTTCTCCACCGGCCCGACCGTGCCGAGCGCGCCGTGGAACCTCGTCTCCGAGATCATCGGCACGTTCGTGCTGGTCCTCTGGATCCTGTTGTCGCCGGGCGCGAAGGAGTCCGTCGACGGGGTCCCGCAGTTCGGCAACTCGGCGCTCGGGTACGCGGGTGTCGCGTTCGTCGTGCTGGTGATCGGCACGTCGCTCGGTGGCCCGACGGGCTACGCCATCAACCCGGCGCGCGACCTCGGTCCGCGCATCGCCTACGCGTTCATGATGCCCATCCGCAACAAGGGCAACGCCAACTGGAGCTACTCGTGGGTCCCCGTCGTGGGCCCGCTCGTGGGTGGCGCGCTCGCCGCGTTGCTCTTCCTGGTTCTCCCGGTCTGAAAGGACTTCTCGCATGACGCAGTACGTGGCCGCGATCGACCAGGGCACGACGTCGACCCGGTGCATGATCTTCGACCACTCCGGACGGGTGGTGGCGGTCGACCAGAAGGAGCACGAGCAGATCTTCCCGAAGGCCGGGTGGGTCGAGCACGACCCGAAGGAGGTCTGGCAGAACACCCGCCAGGTCGCCGCCGGCGCGCTCGCCAAGGCCGATCTGTCCACTTCGGACATCGCCGCGGTCGGCATCACCAACCAGCGCGAGACCGCGCTGGTGTGGGACAGGAACACCGGCGAACCCGTCTACAACGCCATCGTGTGGCAGGACACCCGCACCGACAAGATCGTGCAGGAGCTGGGTGCGCTGGGCGGCGGGCAGGAGCGCTACCGCCAGAAGGTCGGCCTGCCGCTGGCGACCTACTTCTCCGGACCCAAGGTCCGCTGGATCCTCGACAACGTCGAGGGCGCGCGGGACCGGGCCGAGGCCGGTGACCTGCTGTTCGGCAACATGGACACGTGGGTGCTGTGGAACATGACGGGCGGCACCAACGGCGGCGTGCACGTCACCGACCCGACGAACGCCTCGCGCACCATGCTGATGGACCTCGACACGTTGCAGTGGGACTCCTCGATCGCCGAGGACATGGGCATCCCGATGTCGATGCTGCCGGAGATCAGGTCGTCGTCCGAGGTCTACGGCCAGGTGCGCGAACGCGGTGCGCTGGCCGGCGTGCCGATCGCCGGCATCCTCGGCGACCAGCAGGCGGCGACGTTCGGCCAGGCCTGCCTCTCGCCCGGTGAAGCCAAGAACACCTACGGCACCGGCAACTTCATGCTGCTCAACACCGGCACCGAGAAGGTGATGAGCGAGAACGGGTTGCTCACCACCGTCTGCTACAAGATCGGCGAGGCCGCTCCCGTCTACGCCCTGGAAGGCTCGATCGCCGTCACCGGTTCGCTGGTGCAGTGGTTGCGGGACAACCTGGGCATGATCGGCTCCGCGGCCGAGATCGAGGAACACGCCCGTTCGGTGGAGGACAACGGCGGCGCGTACTTCGTGCCCGCCTTCTCCGGCCTGTTCGCACCGTACTGGCGTTCCGACGCCCGCGGCGCGATCGTGGGACTCACGAGGTTCGTCAACAAGGGCCACCTCGCGCGGGCCGTGCTGGAGGCGACCGCCTTCCAGACCCGCGAGGTGCTCGACGCGATGAACGCCGACTCGGGCGTCGACCTGACCGCGTTGAAGGTCGACGGCGGCATGGTCGTGAACGAACTGCTGATGCAGTTCCAGGCGGACATCCTCGGCGTGCCGGTGATCCGGCCGGTCGTGGCCGAGACGACCGCGCTGGGTGCCGCCTACGCGGCCGGTCTCGCCGTTGGGTTCTGGAAGAGCGAGGACGAGATCCGCGAGAACTGGGCGCAGGACAAGCAGTGGGAGCCGCAGATGGACGAGTCCCGCCGCACGTCGGAGTACGCGAACTGGAAGAAGGCCGTCACGAAGACCTTCGACTGGGTGGAGGACTGACGTTGATGAGGGGAGCTTTCATAAACCTGACGTTTATGAAAGCTCCCCTCATCAACTTAGGCTGGGGCTGCGTGCACGATTACGTTGTCTCGGGTGCCGCAGGTGATCAGGCGTAAGCCTTGTTCGTCCTTGTCGCGTGCTACGGCCTCCGCGAAGAAGTCGTCGCGGATGATCCGTTCCGTGCGCGTCACGGTGAACCTGGCGATCGAACCGTCCTTCTTGGACACTTCGAGCAGGTCGCCCTCGGTCAGGTCGTTCAGGCGGTAGAAGACGCCTCTGGCCTTGTTGCTCTCGATCCGGCCGACGATGATCCACTGCTGCGGTTGTGTCTGGTACCACCCTGCCTGCATGCCCTCGTTGGCCGGCGGCATCTGGACGGCGCCCTGCTGGTCGAGGCCGAGCGCGACCAGGGACGACCGCACGCCGATCCGCTCGACCCGCAGTTCCATCGGGTCGGAGTTGCCGAGCGGTGACACCACCGGCGGCGGAGCGCTGTCACTCGTCGCCGCCGATGGCTTCGGTGCCGGCCCCTGCGAACAGGCGGTGGTGGCCAGCGCCACGCACAGCACCGCGATCAAGACACGAGTCCCCACGAACCCATTGACGCACATCTCGTGGGTTAGTTGCGCGTCCGATTGAGACAGGTCCCAACCGTGATCATCATTACGGCGCGGTGCCGCCGCCACCCGTCTCCGGCGCTCCCTTCGGCTTGACGACCGGCTTCGGCTTCGGCTTCGGCTTGGGCGCCTGCGGATTGGGCGTCGTGGTGGCCGGGGGTGGAGTGGTCGTGGTCGGCGGCGTACCGAGGATCCGGAACGTCTTCACGCTGCGTTCCGGGCGGTTCTCGCACTGGTACACGACCTCGTACGTGCCGGGAGTGGTGATCGCCTTGGTGTCACCGCTGAAGCGGCCGAAGTTGCCGCCGCGGGTGAACCTCAGCGGCTCCGCGAAACCGGGTGACTCGAGCGGTCCCGACGCCCTGCAACCGGTGCCCATGTCGCCGCCCGCGGTGATCGTGCCGCCCGGCTCGACCTCGGCCGGGAGCAGGTACCAGTGGATCACCAGTGGGAGCACGGTGAACTGGGCGGTGAGCGTCTTGCCGTCGCACTGGACGGACGCCGTGTAGGTGCCTTCCTTGGTGGTGACCTGCCCGAAGCCGTGCCCCTTGGCGGGGTCGGACGAGCTCGGGCTGAGCGTGATCGGAGCAACGAGTCCGGGCGACGTGACGTCGGAGTACGTCTTGCACGGCCCGGCGAGCGCGGAGACGGTCCTGCCGTTCGCCACGGTCCCGTCCATCACCAGCGCCGGTTCCTCCTGCTGTGCCGTCGCGAGTGGTGTGAACGCCACGGTCGCCGACAACGCGATCGCGGTGGTCAGGGCTTTTCTCATGGTTGTTCCCTCCCTCAGATCAGCGTCGCGTAGACGATGATGTTGTCCCGGTAGCTGCGGGTGGCCTGGTCGTAGCCGCCCCCGCAGGTGATCAGCCGCAGCTCGGGTTCTCCGGTGTCGCCGTAGACGGCCTCGGTGGGGAAGCTGCTCTTGGCGATCTGCTCGGTCGTGCGCACGCGGAACCGCGCCGTGCTCCCGTCCTTTCTGGACACCTCGACCTCGTCGCCCGCGGCGACTTCCCTGAGGCGGAAGAAGATTCCCGGCTGCTCGTTGCCGTCGACGTGACCGAGGATGACGGCGGGCCCGACCTCACCCGGTGTGCGGGCGAGCCGGTACCAGCCGGCCTGCATCGGCTGCTCGACCGGCGGCACCTCGACCGTCTCGTCCGGGTTGAGCCCCAGCGGGACGAGCGAGGACTTCGCGCCGATCTTCGGGATGCGCACCTCCACCGGTTCCGACGGAGGCAGCCCTCTGTCCACGGCGGACGGTGAGGTGGAGGGCTGCTGGGTCGGTGCCGGCGCGGTGGGCAGCGTCGCGTCGGACGCCTTGGCGCAGCCGGTCAGCAGCGCCAGCGCTACGAGAATCCCCCAGAACGAACGCATGCCCCGGACACGTCGGTGTCCGGGGCGGCGTTGCCGTGCGTTACTTAATCGAGATCGTCGTGCCGCATGAGCTGGCGGCCGGCCTCGGTGATGGAGCCCGAGAGCGACGGGTAGACCGAGAACGTCGTGGCGAGGTGCTCGACGGTGAGCTGGTTCTGCAGGGCCAGCGCGATCGGCAGGATGAGCTCGCTCGCGTTCGGCGCCACGACGACGCCGCCGATGACCACGCCGGTGGCCGGGCGGCAGAACAGCTTCACGAAGCCGCGGCGCAGACCCTCCATCTTGGCGCGGGGGTTCGTGGCGAGCGGCAGCATGATCGTGCGCGCGGGCACCTCACCCGAGTCGATCGCCTGCTGGCTGATGCCGACGCTCGCGATCTCGGGGTTGGTGAAGACGTTCGCGGCGACGGTCTTGAGCTTGATCGGGCTGACGCCCTCGCCCAGCGCGTGCCACATCGCGATGCGCCCCTGCATGGCGGCGACGGACGCGAGCAGCAACACGCCGGTGCAGTCGCCGGCCGCGTAGACGCCGCTGACGTTGGTCCGGCTGACCCGGTCGACCGGGATGTACCCGCCACGCCCGAGCTCGATACCGATCTTGTCGAGGCCGATGTCGTTCGTGTTCGGCACCGAACCGACGGTCATCAGGGCGTGCGACGCCTCGATCGTGCGACCGTCTTCCAGGTGGATCAGGACGCCGTCACCGACGTTCTCGACCTTGTCCGCGCGGGCGTGCTTGACGACGGCCGTGCCGCGCTCGGCGAACACGTCCTCGAGCACCGCGGCCGCGTCGGCGTCCTCGTGGGGCAGCACCCGGTCCCGGCTGGAGACCATCGTCACCTTCACGCCCATCTCGGTGTAGGCGCTGGCGAACTCGACACCGGTGACACCGGAACCGATCACCGCGAGGTGCTCGGGCAGCTCGGGCAGGTCGTAGATCTGCCGCCAGGTGAGGACCCGCTTGCCGTCGGGCTCGGCACCCTGCAACACGCGCGGGGTCGCACCGGTTGCGATCAGCACCACATCGGCGTTGAGGACTTCCTCCTCGCCGCTCGCGGAGGTCGCCACGACCTGGTGCTGGGCGAGCCCGCGGGAGTCGTCGACGAACTTCGCGCGCCCGTTGATCAGCCGCACGCCCTCGCGCTGAAGACGCGCCCGGACGTCCGCGGACTGGGCCAGTGCCAGCCCCTTCACCCGACCGTGTACGACCGGCAGATCAACGGCGGCCTGCTCGTTGTGGGTCTGAATGCCCAGCTCACCGGCGTTGCGGAAGGCACTGCGAGCCCCCGCGGAGGCGATGAACGTCTTGGACGGCACGCAGTCGTACAACACGCACGCGCCACCTGCCCCGTCGTTCTCGACGACGGTCACGTCGGCGCCGTGCTGCGCAGCGACCAGGGCTGCCTCGTAACCTGCGGGTCCGCCGCCCATGATGACGATGCGGGTCACGATCAGTCCCTTCTGCGTGCTTGTCGGCCGGCACAACCGTACGCGTTGACCGAATCGACCGTGTCGTCAGTACCGAAAGCTGATCGCCGTGTCGCTACGCTGTCGGACGTGCCGCTCTATGCCGCGTACGGGTCGAACATGGATCCGAACCAGATGATGGAGCGAGCCCCGTACTCCCCGCTCGCGGGGACCGGCTGGCTCGTTGGTTGGCGCATGACGTTCGGTGGCGAGGACCTCGGCTGGGAGGGTGCCCTCGCGACGATCGTCGAGGAGCCAGACCACCAGACGTTCTGCGTGCTTTACGACGTGTCCCCGCGCGATGAGTCGCGGCTGGACCGGTGGGAGGGCGCGCTCGGGCTCTACAAGAAGATCCGGCTGCGGGTGCAGACCCTGGAGGGGTCTGTCGTGGCCTGGCTCTACGTGCTGGACGCCTATGAGGGCGGGTTGCCGTCCGCCCGGTACATCGGGGTGGTCGCGGACGCCGCTGAGGCTGCTGGAGCGCCCGATGACTACGTGAACGACCTGCGGACCCGGCCCTGTCAGGGGATCGGGCCCTGAGCTGACCGGTGAAGGTCGTCAGGCGGGCGCCTGCCGTCCGCGACGTCGCGCTTGACGCACGCGGGGCGCCTTCGTACTGCATGAGAGTACGAAAGCGCCCCGCGTGCGTTCTGTCGTGGAAGTGTGCGGCCACACCGGCCTGTCAGGCGCCGGTGGCCTCCGCCAGCAGCTCCACCAGGTGGTGGTGCATGCGGCGGTAGTCGACCGGCGTGATGGTCGACCACGGTGGCTGGCCCTCCGCCGCCCGGCGCATCTGCAGGTAGCGGCCCTTCGGGGTGTCGTAGAACGCGACCACGCGGTCCGGGCGGACGCGTTTGCCCCACTTGTCGCGGGCCGCTGCGCCGAACTGGCCTCGGTTCGAGGCGTCCCGGATCATCTCGGCCAGGGTGTGGGCGTCGTCGGCGCGCAGAGTGCCGCGCAGGGCCTCTTCGAGCTCTTCCGGGGTGTTCGCCGTGGTCGCTGCCGCGTCCAGGTCCGCGGACGGCAGGGTGATGGAGTGGCCCTCGCCCGCCGGGGCGGTGGGGAGGGCCGTCAGGGCCTCGCGGGGGAGGCCGTCGGCCTCTGCCGGGCGCAGGACCAGTTGGGTGCCGTCGAGGACCGCCAGTACGCCTGCCTGGCCCTTGCCCGCGGCGAGGACGCGGAGGCTGCGTTCGTGCAGCCACATGCGGGCGTCGATCTCCTGTTGCGGGCGGTTCAGGACGTGCAGCAGGTCTTCGAGGGTCGGGTCGAGGGAACGGGGGCCGCCGAGGCCGCGGGCTCCCAGCTGGAGCCAGACCTGGTCCTCGATGGCCCTGCGTTCCTCGGTGGTCTTGCCCGGTGACGGGACCTTCAGGACGAGCGGCATCGTCTCCAGGCCCAGGTGGTCCCAGAGAACGTCGAACTCCAGCGTGGAGATGACCACCGGGTCGCGCGTGTCGCTCGTCCCGGCGTCCAAGCCGAACAGAGTCATCAGTCGGTCGTGCTCTCCCCGATGACGGGCAACGCGTAGCTGCCCACGCCGTAGATGTCGTCGCGCTCGCGGAGGTAGTCGGCGGCCTTGTGCTCCAAGTCCTCCTCGTCCTCTCCCTTGCGCGCGCCGCCCATGCCGCCGAACGGGTCGAACGATGGCGGCATCGGCACGGCCCTGCGGTGGACCTGGTCGTTGTTCGAAGCGCCGACCGTGCCCATCGAACCCATCGCGGAACCCGCCGCGCCCGAGACGCCGGCGGCGTGGCCCTGGTTCATGACCGTGCCCATGGCGGCGGCACTGGAGGTGGCGGTCGCGCCGTCCTCCATCTGCTTCGTCTCGGAACCGGTGGACGAACCCGAACGGCTGGACGTGCGCTGGCCCGGCACGCCGACGCCCGCGGCGCCCGTGCCGCCAGGACCGTTGGTGCCGGTCATGCCGTTGGCGCCGTTGGTGCCCGCCGACGAGAGCGAGGTGTTCGAGCCCTTCACCGGAACCGCGCCGGTACCGGTGCCCGACGTGCGGGTCGTGGAACCCGGCGCGGGCGTGCCGCCACGAGGCGGCGGGGCGGTGGAGCCGCGCGTGCCGGACGAGGTGCGGCCACGCGTCGCGCTGCCGCCCGTTCCGTGCGGGCCGCCGCCCCAGACCGCGGCCGTGCCGATCTGGGCGCCACCGCCGTGCGTGAGGCCGGTGCCGCTGATCTGCAGCTGCGGCGGCTGGGTGAACTGGCCGAGCGTCGCGGTGTTCGCCGTCGTGGACGACGCGTAGGTCGACATGACCTCACGGGCACGGCGCTCGGCGGCGTCCTGTGCCGCCTCCTGCTTCTCGTGGTCGGTCTGGCCGCCGAAGAGGTGCGTGAGGCCGGTGACGAGGGCACCCGGCTGCTCGGCGGTCACTTTGACCGGCGCCGGCATGTCCGCGCGGGCCTTCGAGACGTAACCGGCCTGCAGTTCGGCCGAGTAGCGCATGACGTCCGCGCCGGTGCTCGCGCCGTCGGCCCAGGCGGCGATCGGGTTCAGGCCGGCCTGCGCCATGTCGGCGGCCTTGCCCTGCCACTTCGCGCCCGACTGCGAGATGCCCCTGTGCAGTTCGTCGTTGATCTCGGACAGCGCGGCGGAGACGCCCTGCCAGCGCTCCATCGACGCGAACGACGCGGAGGCGCCGGGGCCCGAGTGGATGCGTTCGTACAGCTCTTTGTGGCTGAAGCCCTGCCAGCGGTGATCGGCCATCGTCAGCACCCGCTCTTGTTCATCATGCCGGTGTTGTCGCCCTCGACCACGTTGTACTGGCGCTCGATCTGGTTGAGGTTGTCCATCGCGGTCTTGAGCTGGCGCTGGTAGTTCAGCAGTGCCTGCAGCGCCGAGTCACCGTCCGCGATCGAACGGTCGTTGAACTTCTCGGCGGCCTCGGCACTGACCGGGTCACCCGCCCACGGGCGCACGCGGAACTCGGTGATCGCCATCTCGATCTGCTTGTCCAGCTTGATCAAGGCGGCCGAGAACGTGCTGCGCAACGCGGGAATCGCTTCCGGCTCCACGTTCAACTCGTGCTGGCCGGGTGGCGAGGTGTCTGCCCCGCTACGTCCCCCTGGCGGCATCGTGAAACCTCCGGCGGTTGTGCTTACAAGCGCTTGGACACTCTAACCACTGAAGGTAACGCTGTGGAGTGCGATCAGTGACATCCGCCCGTGTGGGTCAGCGCTTCTGGAGCAAACTGGCCATCGCGGCCTCTGCCACCCGCTGGGCGCCGAGGCAAAGATGATCTTGTTGTACCGCAGTGGAATTGCCGCCGTCGCGGAACATGACGTCGAGGAACTGACCGTCGGCGACGTCCACCTCGACGGTGCAGGCGTTGCTCACGTCGGGTGTGCGGACAGTGATCGCGGTGTATCCCTCGATCGCGCTCACGGTGTAGTCGACCTGGGCGTTCTCCGAGAGCCACACGTCGGCGCCGGAGACCAGCACCAGTGCGATCCTCGCCACGTTCCCGCTCGTCGTGCTGCGGATCGTGCACGCCCGCGCCCCGCCGAAGCTCGGCTCGACGTACGCGCTGGGCGGGTTGTCGAGGCTCAGCGACGTGCGCTGGTCAGCGGTGAGCACCGCGCACGGGTCGACCGCGTCGAGCGGCAACGCGCGCGGCCGTTGCGGGAAGTCGAGCACGGAAGGTGTCGTCGTGGGGGACGGAGGCGGGGGCGGCGGGGTGGTCAGCGCACTCTGCTGGGGCGGCGCCGTGCACCCGGCCAGCGCCAGCGCGACGATGAGGAGCCCGGTGGTCCGCATGGCCGGTCACCGTAGCTGCTCTGGGAAGGGGTCCGACGCCAGTCGTGACCACAGCAACTGGTCTTCGCGCTGGTCACCGACGATCGCCTCCTCGCGAAGACGACCCTCGAGGGTGAATCCGCACTTCTCCGCGACTCGCTGTGACGCCGTGTTCGAGACCGCGTGCCGGTAGGTGACCCGGTGCATCTCCATCGCGCCGTAGACCCAGCCCAGCACCGAGTTCAGCGCGGCCGGCAGCACGCCCTTGCCGCGGTGCCGCGGCTGGCTCCAGCACATCACCTCGGCCGAGAGGAGGTGGCGGTCGACGTTGTGGATGACGATCCCGGCCATCACCTCGGCGGTGACGGCCTCGCACACCGCCCACGACCAGCGGTAGTCCTTCTCCCAGCCGTCGTTGAGCAGCAGGACGAGCGTTTCGGCGGACGGGGCGTCGTCCCCGGTCAGGCGGGGCATGTACCGCTTGGTCTCCGCGTCCGCGAAGGCCTCGGCCAGCACCGGCACGTCGTCGATGCGGTCGTCGCTGCGAAAGGCGCGCAGGTAGTACTCACCCGCGTTGATCTCAACTGGCTCCACGGCGAGGAGGCTAGCTCTCGCCCGTGAAACCGTCGTGTTGCTCGGCCAGGTCGTCGAGCGCGGCGCGGTGAGCGGACGCCGGCAGGCCGTCCGGAGCGGTGGTCAGCTCGACCACCCAGTCCACGGCCTCGGCGTCGTCCTCGCCCGCCAGCATGTCCCTGTGCACGGCGCACGGACCCCAGCCGCTCTCCAGCAGCGACGCCGCCAGTTCCTCGGCCTCGTCGCGGTCCGGCAGGATCAGCAGCACGGTCGGCGGGATCAGTCCGCGCACCGCCAGTGCCGTCCGCAGGGCGGCCGTGTCCGGCACGTGCACGCTGTCGAGCCCCGCAGCTGTCGCGGTCGCGGTGTCGGCGCCGAAGAAGACGGCTGTCGAGTGGCCGAGCTCGTCCAGCACCCTGCGGTACGACGCGGGATCCGGCTTCGCGGGACCGGGCAGGATCGCGTCGAACTCGGCGTCGAGGTCTGCTTCCTGCCCGTCGGCGGCGTTCGACAGCAACGCGACGAAGCACCGCAGTCGTGCCGTGCGGACCAATGCCAATGCCTCGGGAATCACCTCACCAGAGGTGGCCGCGAGTTCACGACCGGACTCCGGTGACGTCGGCGCGGCCGACCACAGCACCCCGAAGTCCAGCAGCAGCAACGGTTTCAGCGCCGGCGTCCGTTCCAGTGGCCCCACAACAGCGCCACGGCGGGCACCAGCAGGAAGATCAGCGGGTTTCTCACCAGCGCGAAGAACAGGATCACCACGGCGATGCCCACCACGGGCACGACCGCGCTCTCCCAGCGGCGCGCGGGCGCCTTGGAGGGCTCGTTGAACATGGGCACCGGCGCGACGAACTGCGGCCGCGGATCCGGCAGGTCGTAGAACAACGCCATCAGCTCGCCGCGCGTCTTCGCGGTGGTGATCTTCGCGGACCGGTCGCCGTACTCGTCGATGTCGATGCGGCCCGCGCTCATGTGCTCACCGAGCACCTGCAACGCCTGCTGACGCTCGGTGTCACCGATGCGGATGTCCCTGCTCGGGTCGCTCACGAACTCAATCGTAGGTGAGCGACCCGGCCGGTCAGTCCTTCAGCTCGCAGATCACGGTGCCCTGGGTGATCGGGTCGCCGGGCGCGGCCGCCAGACCCGTCACCGTGCCGGCCTTGTGCGCCGTCACCGGGTTCTCCATCTTCATGGCCTCCAGCACCACGATCAGGTCGCCCGCCTCGACGGTCTGCCCGTCCTCGACGGCCACCTTCACGATCGTGCCCTGCATCGGCGCCGCCACCGCGTCACCCGACACGGCCGCGCCGCTGCCACCCGCGCGCTTGGCCTTCGGCTTCTTCGCCGCGGCGGCGGCAGGGCGTGAACCGACGGCGAGATCACCCGGCAGCGACACCTCGAGGCGACGTCCACCGACCTCGACGACGACGGTCTGCCGCGGCGTTTCCTCGTCGGCAGCCTCGGCAGCACCCGCGAACGGTGCGATCTGGTTGTCGAACTCCGTCTCGATCCACCGCGTGTGGACGGTGAAGCCCTCGGGCTTCTCGGCGGTGAACGCCGCGTCGCGCACGATCACGCGGTGGAACGGCAGCACCGTCGCCATGCCCTCGACGACCATCTCGTCCAGTGCGCGCCGAGCGCGGGCCAGGGCGTCCTCGCGGGTCTCGCCGGTGACGATCAGCTTGGCCAGCAACGAGTCGAACTGCCCGCCGATCACCGAACCCGACTCGACACCGGCGTCGACGCGGACACCGGGACCGGACGGCGCGACGAACGTCGTGACGGTGCCGGGCGCGGGCAGGAAGCCGCGGCCGGCGTCCTCGCCGTTGATGCGGAACTCGATCGAGTGCGCGCGCGGCGCCGGGTCCTCGGTGTACCGCAGCTTCTCGCCGCCGGCGATGCGGAACTGCTCGCGCACCAGGTCGAGGCCCGTCGTCTCCTCCGACACGGGGTGTTCGACCTGCAGGCGCGTGTTGACCTCCAGGAACGAGATCGACCCGTCCATCCCGACGAGGTACTCGACGGTGCCGGCGCCGTGGTAGCCCGCTTCGAGGCAGATCGCCTTGGCCGACGAGTGGATCGTGGCGCGCTGGTCGTCGGTCAGGAACGGCGCGGGCGCCTCCTCGACGAGCTTCTGGTGGCGGCGCTGCAGCGAGCAGTCGCGGGTGCCGACGACGATCACGTTGCCGTGGGTGTCGGCGAGGACCTGCGCCTCGACGTGGCGCGGCTTGTCCAGGTAGCGCTCGACGAAGCACTCGCCGCGGCCGAACGCCGTGACGGCCTCGCGGACCGCGGAGTCGAACAGCTCGGGGATCTCCTCGAGGGTGCGCGCGACCTTCAGGCCGCGGCCGCCACCGCCGAACGCGGCCTTGATCGCGACCGGCAGCCCGTGCTCGGAGGCGAACGCGATGATCTCGTCCGGCCCGTTGACCGGGTCCTTGGTGCCGGGCACCAGCGGCGCACCCGCGCGCATCGCGATGTGCCGCGCCGTCACCTTGTCGCCGAGGTCGCGGATGGCCTGCGGGGTCGGGCCGATCCAGACCAGCCCGGCGTCGATCACGGCCTGCGCGAACTCGGCGTTCTCGGACAGGAAGCCGTAGCCGGGGTGCACGGAGTCGGCGCCGGACTGGGCGGCGGCCGCCAGCACCTTCTCGAACGACAGGTAGCTCTCACCGGGGGTGTTGCCGCCCAGCGCGAACGCCTCGTCGGCGAGTCGCACGAACGGTGCGTCGCGGTCGGGATCGGCGTAGACGGCGACGCTCGTCAGACCGG
This sequence comes from Lentzea californiensis, assembly GCF_024648825.1. Taxonomy (GTDB): domain Bacteria; phylum Actinomycetota; class Actinomycetes; order Mycobacteriales; family Pseudonocardiaceae; genus Lentzea; species Lentzea californiensis. The sequence goes on along the minus strand of NZ_JANBBE010000001.1, from coordinate 124,726 downwards.
CGTCACGGCAGGCGCGGATGACCCGGACGGCGATCTCACCGCGGTTCGCGATGAGGACCTTGCGCAGCGACACGGCGTCGTACCTCCTGCTGGACCGGCAATTACGGCTCTGGCTGGTGCCGCAGTCTACGGAAATCGGTGAACTCCGAGAGGGAGAGACGGCTCACTTCACATCCATCGTGAGCGCATCGAGCACAATCTGCGATGTGTGTGGAACCAGGTCCGTGCAGGTGGTTGCCGTCGTCGCCGCCTTGGTGTTCGCAGCGGGGCTGGTGTTCGCCTATCTCCAGCGACCGGACGGCACCGATTCAGGTCAGTCCGGCATCGATCCCGGAATGCGCTGCGGTACCACCGTCTGCCAGGTCGTCATCGGCAAATCGGTCGGCGGGGACCTCGTCGAGCTGCTTTCCGGGACGGGCGGCGGGCGGATCAGGGTGACCGGCGAGTCGGGCCCGTTCGTCTTCGAGATGACCATCGCCGAGTCCGGCGCGACGGTGAACGCCGAGTCACTGCTGTGCTCGGAGGCGCCCATCAGCGTGTGTCTCGTGCGCGGCGCGCAGAACGGCAAGGTGCTCGGCGAGGTGCTGATCCGCAAGGACGGCACTTGGTCGCGCGCGCAGGCCGCCTACCTGTCGAGCGCCGGGTACCTCGGGCTGCACGACGTCAACGAGGACTCCACGGCGGACGTCGTCTCGGCCCAACGCGGCTGCGACGGCCAGTGCAACAACTCGTTCGTGCAGGTGTTCTCGGCGCTGGGACCGATCATCGGCTGTACGACACCGGCGCCGGCGCGGGAGCAGCTCGCTGGCTGGCCCGCACCGGCGCCGAAGTTGTCGCAGTTGCGCCCCTGCGCTAATTCCTAGGCGTTGACGAGGTCCTTCTCGGCCGGAGCGGCGGGCTCCTCGATCAGGTTCTCGCTGCGCGCCACCAGCACCGGCACGGTGATCTGGCCGGCCACGTTGGTCGCGGTGCGCATCATGTCGAGGATCGGGTCGATCGCGTAGACCACGGCCACACCGGTCGCGATCACGGCCGGCGGCAGGCCGACGACGCTCAGGGTCAGCGTGAGCATCGTGTACCAGCCGGTCGTCCCGGCCGTGGCCAGCGCGCCGAACACGGCGACGAGCACGATGCCGACGTACTGCCACACCGAGAGCTGGATGCCGAACAGGTTCGCGATGAAGATCGTCGCGACGGCCGGGTAGACCGCGGCGCAGCCGTCCATCTTGGTCGTGGTGCCCAGCGGCACGGCGAAGTTCGCGTACTCGGTCGGCACGCCGAGGTCAGTGGCCGCCTTGCGGGACAACGGAAGCGTGGCGCCCGAGGAGCGCGACACGAACGCGAACTGCAGTGCCGTGCCCGCCTTGCGGAAGAACTCGACCGGCGAGGTCTTGCCGACGAACTTCAGCAGGACCGGGTAGACGACGAACAGCACGAGCGCGGTACCGAGGTACACGGCGAGGATCAGCGAGAACAGCGGCTTCACGAACGAGTTGCCGTACGACGCCACGGCGTTGCCGATGAGACCGAAGATGCCGATCGGGGCCAGCAGGATGATCCAGCCGACGACCTTCTGGATGATCTCGAAGAACGAGCGCACCAGGTTCGTGAACGGCGCGGCCTTGTCACCGAGCGCGTAGGCGGCGAAGCCGACCAGCACCGCGATGAACACGACCTGCAGGACGTCGCCCTCGGTGAACGCGCTGAAGATGTTGGTGGGCACCAGGTTGTCGAGCAGCGACTGCCACGAGCCGGACGCGCGCTTGGCGAGCTTGTCGACGGCGCCCGCGGCGGGTTCGATCTGCAGGCCCGCACCGGGCTTGAGGATCGTGGCGACCGCGATGCCGATCAGCACCGCGACGAACGACGTGATGGCGAACCACAGGAACGTCTTGCCGCCGAGGCGTGCGGCGGTGCGGCCGCCGCCGAGGTTCCGCAGCGACGCGATGCCGACGACGATCGCGGTGAACACCAGCGGGATCACGGTCAGCTGCAGCAGCGCCGTGAAGGTGGAACCGATCTTGGCGAGGACGGGCGCGAGCCACGTGCCCTTGCCGAGCCAGCCGGCGAGCGCGCCGAGGACGAGCGCGCCTAGAACTGTGAATCCGAAGACCTTGGGCTTGCGGTACGTCTGGACGAACGACACGAGAACATCTCCTGGGCAGGGATGAGCGAAAGAGGGCGTCGGGAGCGGTTAGCTCCGACAGCCCGTGCTCGTCCTGCGTGCCAGGTCGATGTGCCTGCGACGCGTCAAGTACTCGTTCACCGCTGCCCTCAACGCCGGCGTTGAGGGCAGTCTTCCCCGATCGAGTGAACTGTGACCAGCGCTACCAGAGTGTGGACACGGAAACACCCACCTGGCCGAGGAGCCGCCGGGTGAGGGCCAGGCTGATGCCGATCACGGACGTGTGGTCGCCGTCGATGCCGTCGATGAACCAGCCGCCGAGCCCGTCGATTGTGAAGCCACCGGCGACGTGCAACGGCTCTCCCGTAGCGATGTACGCCTCCAGCTCCTCCTCCGACGGCGTGCCGAACCGCACGGTGGTCGACTCGGCGGCCGAGGCGCGGCCGGTCACGACGCCTCCGGAGACGCGCAGCACCGTGTGCCCGGTGATCAGCACGCCGCTCTTGCCCGCCACCCGGTGCCACCGCTCACGTGCGACCTCGGGCGTGCCGGGCTTGCCCACGAGCTCGCCCTCGAACAGCAGCATCGAGTCGCAGCCGACGACCACGCACTCGTCGTCGTGCTCGATCGCCTCGGCCTTGGCCGCGGACAGCGCGACGACGGTCTCCTCCGGCGTCGGATTCTCGAGCGACTCGACCAGCGCGTCCTCGTCGACACCGGAGACCCGGACCACGGGTTCGATGCCCGCGGACCGCAGGACGCTAAGACGGGCGGGTGACTGGGAGGCCAGGATCAGACGCACGCGCCGAGTCTGTCACGGCCGGCGCGGCGACCCGGTGGAAGGCGAACGCGGCCGCGATGCCGGCCGCCAGCACGCCCAGCAGCAGGTAGAACGTCGCCCGCACGGCCGAGGTGAAGTCGCCCGTGGCCGCCAGCACGACCTGCAGCACGGCCGCCGTCACGGCGCTGCCCAGCACGTTCCCGAACTGCCGCGAGGTGTTGTAGATGCCGGACCCGGCACCGAGCAGGGACCTGTCGAGCGTGCGCGTGGAGATGTTCGTCAGCGGCGAGAACACGAGCCCCATGCCGATGCCCAGGGCGACCATCGACGGCAACAGCACCCACTGTGCTCCATCATTCTGGGACGCCGTCCCCAGCAGGAACGTCATCGCCACGATGCCCAGCGCCATCAGGGCGAACCCGGTGATCGGCAGGTACTTGGCGTCGGCCCGGTTCGACAGCCGTCCCGCGAAGATCGCCACGACGCCGGACATCAGCGACGCCGGTGCCGTGACCAGGCCCGTCATCAGCGGAGACAGCTTCGGCACGGTCTGCAGGAACAGCGCCAGTGGCACGAACACCCCGGTCACCGCGATGCCGATGGAGATGTTCGCGACGTTGCCGAGCGAGAAGTTGCGGTTGCGGAAGATCCGCAGCGGCATCAGCGGCTCGGAGTTGCGCGCCGACGCCTGCCACAGCACGAACAGGGCGAGGAACAGCACCCCGGCGGCGATGATCTCGGCGATCGTGATGAACCCGGCGACCCGGCCCCACTGGTAGTGCTCGCCGTTCTGGATCCCGAACACCAGCAGGCCGAGCCCCAGGCAGCACAGCACGACGCCGAGCACGTCGAACTTCGGCGCGCGGTCCGGCCGCAGGTCGGGCACCCACAGGAACAGCAGCACCACCGCGAGCACACCGATCGGGAGGTTCACGAAGAAGATCCACTCCCAGCCCAGGTGCGTGACCAGCACCCCGCCGAGCAACGGCCCGGAGACCGTCGCCAGCCCGGCCACAGACCCCCACATGCCGAGCGCCGCACCCCGCTTGACCGGCGGGAACAGGTGCGTGATGAACGCCATCGTCTGCGGGGTCATGGCCGCGGCCCCGAGACCCTGGAACACCCTCGCGGCGATCAGCGCGTCCGCGGTCGTGGAGAGACCGCAGGCCAGCGACGCCCCGATGAACAGCACGAGCCCGATGCCGTAGAGCCGCTTGGGCCCGTACCGGTCACCCAGCCGCCCGGTCAGCAGCAACGGCACCGCGAACGCGAGCAGGTAGGCGCTGACGACCCAGATGACGTCGTTCAGGGACGCGTTCAGGTCGGTGATCATCGACGGCAGTGCGACGTTGACGATGGTCGTGTCCAGCAGCGTCATGAAGAAGCCGATGCACAGCGCGTACACGGTCCGCCAGTTCGCACGGTCCGTTTGAGTAGTACTGCTGATGCGCGATCACCTCTTCAGTCGGCACTCTCGGAAGAGTGAAGCGCTGGGTGCTTGTCCTCACCGAACGCGGCTCCGATCGCGAAGGCAAGCGCAGACGGATCGCGGCACTGCTCGTCGTGCTCGGCGGCCTGATCGGATCATTCGGCGTTGGAAGCGTGCTCGCGAGTGACCCGATCGGCTATGGAGTGCCCATTTGGCCGTTCGCCGACACCGCCGATCGGGCGGAGAACGCACTCCTGACGCAGATCGTGCCCGCCGTGCGTTCCAACCTGCCGCTCGACCACGCCGGCGTGCAGGTGCTGCGGCGGACCAACGCCTACGGCAGCGCGTTCTGGACGCTGAAGCTGCAGGTCGACGGCGAGACCCGCTGTCGCGAGGTCGCCGTCGGCCTGAACGTCACGAGCCGCCGCGTCCCCTGCTGACTTGCCGCACGCGGGGCCCTTTCGTACAGCATGTCAGTACGAAAGGGCCCCGCGTGCGGTCAACCTGGCGGGAATCCGGACGCGCGCCAGGCACCCGGCCCGTGCTGCAGCGGCCGGCGGACCCGGCGGGCCGGGTTCGCCCACTCCGAACGCCGCTTCGGCGCGTCCTCGGCGGGCGCGGCCGAGGCCAGCCCGGCGATGACGGCGGTCAGGGCGGCCAGCTGGTAGTCGTCGGGCGTGCCCTTGACGACCTCGAGCAGCGGCTTCTCGTTCTCCTCCGGCGCGGTCACAGCGGAATGTTCCCGTGCTTCTTGGGCGGCAGCGTCTCCCGCTTGTCCCGCAGCATCGACAACGCCCGTGCCACGTAACCGCGGGTGTACGCCGGCGGGATCACCGAGTCGACGTAACCGCGCTCAGCGGCGACGTACGGGTTGCACAGCGTGTCCTCGTACTCCTGCTGCAGCTGCGCGCGCAGGGCGTCGACGTCCTCGCCGTTCTGGGCAGCGGCGGCCAGCGTCTTGCGGTGCACGATGTTCGCCGCACCCGACGCGCCCATGACGGCGATCTGCGCCGTGGGCCACGCGAGGTTGATGTCGGCGCCCAGGTGCTTGGACCCCATGACGTCGTACGCGCCGCCGTACGCCTTGCGCGTGATGACGGTGACCAGCGGAACGGTGGCCTCGGCGTAGGCGTAGATCAGCTTGGCGCCGCGCCGGATGATGCCGTTCCACTCCTGGTCGGTGCCGGGCAGGAAGCCGGGCACGTCGACGAACGTCAGCACCGGGATGTTGAACGCGTCGCAGGTGCGCACGAACCGCGCGGCCTTCTCGGAGGCGTTGATGTCGAGGCAGCCGGCGAACTGGGTCGGCTGGTTCGCGACGACACCGACGGAGTGGCCGTCCACGCGGCCGAAGCCGACGAGGATGTTCGGCGCGAACAGCGACTGCACCTCCAGGAAGTCGCCGTCGTCGAGCACGCGGTTGATGACCTCGTGCATGTCGTACGGCTGGTTCGCGGAGTCCGGGATCAGCGTGTCGAGCTCGCGGTCGGAGTCCGTGATCGCGTCGGAGATCGACCCCTCCGCCAGCGTGCTCTCGAACGTGGGCGAGTCGGAGAGGTTGTTGGACGGCAGGTAGCTCAGGAGCTCCTTGACGTACGCGATCGCGTCTTCCTCGTCGTTGCCGAGGTAGTGCGCGTTGCCCGACTTGGTGTTGTGCGTGCGACCGCCGCCGAGCTCCTCCATCGTCACGTCCTCGCCGGTGACGGTCTTGATGACGTCGGGGCCGGTGATGAACATGTGCGAGGTCTGGTCGACCATCACGACGAAGTCGGTCAGCGCGGGGGAGTAGACGTGCCCGCCCGCGTTCGAGCCCATGATCAGCGAGATCTGCGGGATCACGCCGGAGGCCTTGACGTTGCGGGAGAAGATCTCGCCGTAGAGGCCCAGCGAGACGACGCCCTCCTGGATGCGCGCGCCGCCGCCCTCGTTGATGCCGACGATCGGCCGGCCGGTCTTGATCGCCAGGTCCATGATCTTGACGATCTTCTCGCCGTAGACCTCGCCGAGCGAGCCGCCGAAGACGGTGACGTCCTGGGAGAACACGCACACCGGGCGGCCGTCGACGGTGCCGTAGCCCGTCACGACGCCGTCGCCGTACGGGCGGTTGCGCTCCTGGCCGAAGTTCGTGGAACGGTGCCGGGCGAGCTCGTCCAGTTCGACGAACGACCCCGGGTCGAGCAGGAGGTCGATGCGCTCGCGGGCTGTCTTCTTGCCCTTCGCGTGCTGCTTTTCGACCGCGCGTTCGGAGCCGGCGTGAACCGCCTCGTCGTTGCGCCGGTAGAGGTCAACGAGCTTGCCCGCGGTGGTGTGGACGTCCGGGGCGCCTGAAGCGCCGGTGGGGACGTGCCCGATCGGCTCGGTCGCACTGCTCATGGGCTCGCAGCCTAACGAGACCATTGCTGAACTGCCCCGTGCAGTTGTCCAGGTCACGGCAACCTGTCGGTGATCTCCGATCGCACGTACTCTCTTCCGTTCCCATAACCTGGCCCGATGACCTCCGCACTCGACGCCGAAGAGCTGCGCTCACGGCTCGTCGCACCCAACGGCCCGTACGCCGCTCTCGACGTCGTCGAGACCACGGCGTCCACCAACGCGGACCTGGCCGCCTCCGGCGCCGCGGACCGCACCGTGCTGATCGCGCTGGAGCAGAGCGCGGGCCAGGGCCGGCGCGGCCGCAGCTGGTCGTCGCCCGCGGGTGGCCTCTACCTCAGCGTGCTGTTCCGCCCGGCCGGTGTGCCCGCCGAGCGGCTGCCGTGGCTGAACCTGATCGCCGGGCTCGCCTTGGTGCGCGTCGCCCAGTCGACCGGTGTCGAGGCGACGCTGAAGTGGCCGAACGACCTGCTGCTCGGTTCCGGGCCGGGCAAGGGCGCGGGGATCCTGTCCGAGATCACCGCCGACGGCGCGGTCGTGGTCGGCATGGGCCTGAACGTGGCGAAGCTGCCCTCCGGCGTCCAGCCCGCACCGGGTGGGCTCGCGCCGACGTCGCTGGAGGACCTGGGCGCCGCCGAGCTCGACCGCGGCGAGCTCGCGTTCCGGCTCCTGGTCGAGCTGGCCGGGCTGGAAGGCGTGTGGCGCAAGAACGGCGGCGACGCGGTCGAGTCCGGAGTGCTCGAGGAGTACGAGGAGCACTCGTCGACCGTGGGCCAGAACGTGCGGGTCGAACTCCCCGGTGGTGTCGAGCTCCTCGGGGTGGCGCAGCGCATCGAGGCCGACGGCACGCTGGTCGTGCGCGGCGCCGACGGGGTGGAGCACGGCGTGTCCGCTGGTGACGTGGTGCATTTGCGCCAGGCGTAGTTAGGGTTGCGCCATGGCCTATCCCGACGACCTGCTGAGCTCCGGCGAGCACGTCGTGATCCACAGGCACCCCCACTGGAAGATGCTGATCTTCCCGGTGTTCTGGCTGCTGGTGGTGGTCGCGCTCGGCACCTACCTCGCCGGTCTCTTCGGAGACCAGTCGTGGGCCACCGTCGTGTGGATCGTGCTGGCCGTGGTCGGCGCCGTGCTGATCTTGTGGCTGACGGTGACGCCGGTGGTGCGCTGGCGGACGACGCACTTCATCATCACGTCGGACCGGGTGATGTACCGCGAGGGAGTGTTCAAGCGCACAGGCCTCGACATCCCTTTGGCTCGTGTGAACAGCGTCCGCTTCGAGCACAGTTTCTCCGACCGCCTGCTCGGCTGCGGCACCCTGATCATCGAGTCGGCCTCGGACGAGCCGCTCGAGTTCGACGACATCCCGTCCGTGGAGAAGGTGCACACGATGTTGTACCGAGAGGTCAACGACAACCCCGACGACGACTTCTACCCGGGGGCCGTCGATGGGCGCGCGTGAGGCAGGGCTGCCGGACGTCGTCGGCTCCGGATCGCTGCCCTCGCGGGTGACGATCTGGGAGGTCGGCGCCCGCGACGGCCTGCAGAACGAGTCGGTCGTCGTGCCGGTGGCGGTGAAGCTTGAGTTCCTGGACCGGCTGGCTGCCGCCGGACTGTCCGTTTTGGAGGCGACGTCCTTCGTGCACCCCAAGTGGGTGCCGCAGCTGGCCGACGCCGCCGAGTTGCTGGCGGGACTGGATCAGCGGCCTGGGGTCCTCTACCCCGTGCTGGTGCCCAACGAGCGTGGGCTGGACCGTGCCCTGGAGGCCGGGGTCACGCACATCGCGATCTTCGCCTCGGCCACGGAGACGTTCGCTTCGCGCAACCTGAACCGCACGCTGGACTCGCAGTTCGAGATGTTCGAGCCGACTGTTTCCCGTGCGCTGGCAGAAGGTCTGGACGTGCGCGGGTACGTGTCGATGTGTTTCGGCGACCCCTGGGAGGGGCCGGTCGCGCGGTCCCAGGTCGTGGCTGTCGGGGAGCGGTTGCTGGAGATGGGGTGCTCGCAGCTGTCGCTGGGCGACACCATCGGGGTTGCCACTCCTGGTCAGGTCGAGTCGTTGCTGGAGGGGTTCCGCGATGTTTCTCGGCTTGCTGTGCACTTTCATGACACCTATGGGCAGGCGTTGTCCAACACGTTGGCCGCTTTGCGGTGTGGGGTGACGACTGTGGACTCCTCGGCCGGTGGGCTGGGTGGGTGCCCTTATGCCGAGTCGGCCACCGGCAACCTCGCCACCGAGGACCTGGTGTGGATGCTCGACGGGTTGGGCATCGAGACCGGAGTCGACCTCGACAAGCTGGTCGAGACCTCGGTGTGGATGGCCGAGCAGCTGGGCCGCCCGAGTCCGTCGCGTGTGGTGCGCGCGCTGACGAAGTAGTTCAGCCGCGCGCGGTGAACATGCCTGTGGCGATGAACCGGTAGACCAGCTCATCGCCCCGCTTCGCCCTGCCCTCGAACTCCACCAGGCCCAGGTCCGGCCGCTTCTTCGAGCGGCGTGCGGTGAGCACCTCGGCCTCGAAGGTGAGCGTGTCGCCGGGGTGGACCGGGGCCAGCCAGGAGAGTTCGCGACCGCCCGGCGAGCCCTGTGAGGTGGAGTCGGCCAGGACCTCGTCCACCCAGCGGCGCATCCAGAGGGACGCGGTGTACCAGCCGGAGGCGGACAAACCGCCGAAAATCGAGTTCTTGCCCGCTTCCTCGTCCAGGTGGAACGGTTGCGGGTCGAACTTCTTCGCGAAGTCCAGCATGTCGTCCCGGTCGACGATGACCTCGCCGAGCGGGATGATGCGGCCTGCGGGCAGATCCTCGAAGGCGATCATCTCGTTGATCCTACGTAACTGAAACCGCTGGGAACCGATCTAGGGGCGACGGCGTCCTAGAGCCCGAGCCCAGGGCTATGCGTGTGAGGGGGACTCGGTGGACGACCACCGTGCGCAGGTCGAGGAGTTGCTCGCTGACTACCGGCGTAGCCGCGAGCAGCTTGCTTCGGTTCAGCGCGAGCTGGCCGCCGTGTCCGGGCGGGCCTCCAGTCCTGACGGGACGGTCCAGGCGACCGTCGGAACTGGCGGCAAGCTCGTGGGACTGGAGCTTTCCGAGTCGGCCTATCGCAGGCATCGGCCGGAGCAGCTGGCCGAGTTGATCGTGCGGACCGTGGCCGAGGCCGCGGCCAGTGCTGCCGAGGACACGTATCAGACGTTGAGTGCTGTGTTGCCCTCCTCTGCCGATCCTGCCGCGCTCGTTGCCGGGACGGCTGATCTCAAGCCCTCCGAGTACACGGTGGACGACACCGAGACCGTGGACCTGGGGCACCAGTCCGTTCGCGGGCGCAGGGACGACGACGAGGACAACGAGCAACGGGAGAGCTGGCTCGACTCCGAGCTCATCGACAGGAGGGTCCGATGACCGGGTACTCGGCCGACCTCGAGCGGCTCGACGCCGGGGCGCGCGAGCTCAAGGGGTTCGCGGGGCAGGCAGGCGAGATCGCGGGGGCGCTCGACCGGGCGCTCGCCGCGTTCGGGGTCTGCTGGGGTGATGACGCCGTCGGGCGGAGTTTCGCCGCCTCGCACGACAAGCCGTCCGGGGACGCCACCGGGGCGTTGTCCGGGCTTGCGACGACGTTGGGGGACGTGAGCGACAAGCTCGCCGCGACGGCCTCCACGTACCGGCACGTCGAGGAGCAGAACGCCTCCGGGATGAGAAGGTTGGACGGCTGACATGGGCATCGAGCTTCCCGCCGAACTCGCCGCCGTCGCGGCCAAGGCCGGTGTCTCGTGGCCCAAGGCCGACGAGGACGCCATGCGTTCCAGCGCCACCGCGTGGCGCGACGCCGGCGACAAGATCAAGAGCCTCGGCACCACGTCCGACGGTGCCGCGAACCGTGCGCTGGGCGGCATGACCGGTGGCACCGGCGACGCGGCCCGTGGTCGCTGGGCCAAGGTCGTGGGTCCCGACGGCGACTTCCACCGCGCCGCCCACGGCTGCCACGCCGCCGCCGACCGCCTCGACCACGCCGCCAAGCAGGTCGGTGCCGCCAAGGTCGAGATCGTCCGCGAGCTGGTGGCGCTGGCCAAGAACAACGACGCCGCGACGGCATCGGCCAGTGCCGGCAACCCCACCGCGCTGCTCGGCCTCGACACGCTGACGAAGGGTGCCGCGGCCAACGTCGCGAACCTCCAGAACACGCTGACCTCGGCGATCCGCCTGGACAGCGGCATCGACATGAGCCAGGGCACGCATCCCGTCAACACCGCACCCGGCGCCCACGGGCCCGGCGCTGGCCTGCTGTCGCCCGTCACGAACCTCGTCGGCGGCGTGGTCGCACCGGTGGCCGGTGTGGTCGCCCCCATCGTCGAGCCCGTCGCCGCCGTGGTCGCTCCTGTGACCGAAGCGGTGGCCCCGGTCGTCGGCGCCGTGACCGCTCCAGTCGCGCCCGTCGTCGGTGCCGTGACGGCTCCGGTCGCACCAGTCGTCGGTGCCGTGACCGACGTCGCCGCGCCGGTCCTCGACGCCGCCGCTCCCGTGACCGCACCCGCTGCCGCGGTCGTGCAGCCGGTGCTGGACGCGGTTCCCGGTGGCCGTGACGCCGCCGGTCCGGTGTTCGACGGCCGGGGTGACGGCGACGGTCAGGGCCATGGCGACGGTCAGGGCCGTGGTGAAGGCCGTGGCGAGGGCAAGGGCCCGATCCCCGGCATCGTGACCGGCGCAGGACACGCGGTCGGCCACGTCGTCGCGCCCGTCGCGCAGCCGGTGGCCGACGCGATCCCGAGCGTCGCGGGCACCCTCGGTCCCATCACCGAAGGCACGACCCAGGCGTCCGCCGCCGTGCTCGACCCGACCCTGGTCCGAGGTGGCGAACTGCCCGGCCAGGCCCCCTCCGCACCTCAGGCGGCGGCTCCCGCGACCCCGGCCGCCGCACCTGCCGCCCCGGCGATGGGCGCGGCTCCGGCCGGTGGCCCGGTGGGCGGCTCGATCGGTGGTGCCGTGGGCGGTGCTGCCGGTGGTGTTCCGGTGGCGGCGTCCCAGGTCGGTGCCGTCGTGGGTCAGCAGAGTGCCGCGCAGGCACCCGGCCAGCACGGCCAGGCGGGTCAGGCCGCTCAGCAGGGTCAGCAGGCCGCCAAGCCCGCGGCGGACGCGAAGCCCACCGAACTCAAGTCCGGCGAGGCGAAGTCCGGCGAGCTCAAGCCGGGCGAGACCAAGGCGGGTGCGCAGGCGGCCGCGGCCAAGACCGGTTTCCCCGGCGCGGCACCGGCTCAGGCGCTGGGCAACCAGCCCGCCCAGTTCGGCGGCCAGGCCGGAACCCAGCCGAGCCAGGGGTACGGGCCGGGCCAGACCCAGTCCGGCACGCAGGTCTCCTCCCAGAACTCGCCCGCGTCGGTCGCGGCCAAGGACGCGGCCGCCAAGGACCTGGCGAAGGACGCCGCGGACGCTCTGCTGGACGGCGACGTCGCGACCGTGGAGGAACGCGGCGAACGCCAGGTCGGCGACACCATCGCCAGCCCGGCCGCGCCCGGCGCCGACGTCGACCTCGGAGCCCGGACCGCCACCTCGGGTCCGCTGGCGGCAGTGGAGCCCGGCGGTTCGCACGCGCTGAGCGACCGTCTCGAGAACCGGAACGACCTGGCGCTGGCGAATCCCGCCATCGCCGGCGAGATCGCCCGCCACACCTACACGGCGGCTGCGGCCGGCAGCTGGTTCATGGCCGTCTTCCTGAGCGCCGGACGGGCTCCGACCCTCGCCCCCAAGCCGGCCCGTCAGCTCCCGCCGCCCCCGCAGGAGGAGGAGCAGGCCGTCCCGAGGTTCGCCCCGGACGACCACCCTCAGCCGATCGACACGTCCTCCGCCCAGCCGGCGCAGTCCAGCGCCGGTCTCGGCAAGGATCACCCGATCGTGCAAGAACTCCTGGCCGGTCACGACCCGCTCGCGGGCATGCACGAACGCGACTGGGAAAGCCTGTTCCAGCACGAGGACGGCACCCCGCGCTGGCCCGCGGAACGCGAGGGCGGCTACGAGGACAGCCGGCCCGAGGTCCTCCAGGCAGGTGCGGAACTCGACAGGTTCGGCACGCCGGAGGGTCGCGTCCTGAGCACGGCGGGCACCCCGTTCGCACAGCGGTCCCTGCCGCCCCAGGCGGCGGGCGAGGGCTACCGCAGGTACCGCGTCACCAGGGACCTGCCCGTCCACCGCACGATCAGCGCGCCCTGGTTCGGCCAGCCCGGCGGTGGCAGCCGGTACCGCACCACCCACCCCGTCGCGGACCTCGTCGCGCTCGGCTACCTCACGGAGATCACCGCATGAACGTCGAGTCGCTGCCCGAGTGGTTGACCAGGATCGGTGTGCCGGACGACGTCGTCAGCCTCGGCGAGGAGGCGGACCAGCGCTGGTGCCTGCTGACCGACGAGGACGGCAAGGGGCACGAGGTGTTCTGGCAGGAGCAGGGCAACCGCTACGACTGGGCCCGGTTCGACGACGAGAGCGTGGCGTGCCACTACCTCTTCGGCCGGCTGGCCTGGGCCCAGGTCGCGCGCGGAAGTCTCACCGTTCCAACAGCTTGAGCGCCGCCTCGTGCAGGTGGCCGTTCGACGTCAGCACGCTGCCGCCGTCGTAGCGCTCCTCGCCGTCCAGCGAGGTGAAACGGCCACCCGCCTCGGTCACCAGCACCTGGAACGGGGCGATGTCCCACGGGTTCGCCACGCACTCGGGCGCCAGGTCGATGGCGCCCTCGGCGACCAGGCAGTGCTGGTAGAAGTCGCCGAACGCGCGGCTCTCCCACGTCGCGTCCACGAGGCGCAGGTACGCCTCGCGTGAGTGGTACTCCACCCACGACTTGATGTCCGTCGTCGACACGTAGGCGTCTTCGAGGGAGCGCACGCCGGACACGGAGATCGCGCGCTCACCGGAGGCGTCCGACGCGAACGCGCCACCGCCCGCGGCCGCCCACCAGCGGCGGCCCATGGCGGGCGCGGACACGACGCCCACGACCGGCACGCCGTCCTCGACCAGGGCGATCAGCGTCGCCCAGACGGGTACACCCCGCAGGAAGTTCTTGGTGCCGTCGATCGGGTCGAGCACCCAGACGCGGGCCGCGTCCAGCGTGCCGCCGCGTTCCTCGCCCATGACGACGTCGTCCGGGCGCTCGGAGGCGAGCACGGCACGGACCGCATCCTCCACGGCGACGTCGGCGTCGGTGACGGGTGTGCGGTCCGGCTTGCGCTCCACGGCGAGGTCGTGCGCGCGGAACCGGGTCGCGGTGATCGCGTCGGCGGAGTCGGCGAGCCGGAGGGCGAGTTCGAGATCAGCATCGTGGCGTGACACGCGGCGATCGTTCCACGAATACGCTGAGCCCCGTGAGCGTGGTGTTGCTGGCCGAGGACGACCCGGCCATCGCGGAACCTCTCTCCCGCGCTTTGACGCGGGAGGGTTATTCGGTGCAGGTCGTCAGTGACGGGCCCAGTGCCTTCGACGCCGCCATCGCCGGGGGCATCGACCTCCTGGTGCTGGACCTCGGCCTGCCGGGAATGGACGGACTGGAGGTGTGCCGGCGGCTGCGCCAGAGCGGCAGGGGAGTGCCCGTGCTGATGCTCACGGCCCGGGCCGACGAGGTCGACTTCGTGGTCGGGCTCGACGCGGGCGCGGACGACTACGTCGCCAAGCCGTTCCGCCTGGCCGAGCTCATGGCCCGCATCCGGGCGCTGCTGCGCCGCCGCGCGCCGGGAACGCTGGAGGTCAACGGCGTGCGCGTGGACCTGGCCGCCCGTCGCGTCACCGTCGACGGCGGCGAGATCCAGCTGGCGAACAAGGAGTTCGAGCTGCTCAAGGTGCTGATCCAGCGCGCTGGCCAGGTCGTGAGCCGCGACGAGATCCTGTCCGAGGTCTGGAACGACCCGGACCTCAAGGGCAGCAAGACGCTCGACATGCACATGTCGTGGCTGCGCAGGAAGCTCAGCGACGGCACCCCGAACTCCGCCGAGAAGCGCATCGCGACCGTGCGGGGCCGCGGCTTCCGCTTCAACGCCGACTAGTGCGCCGCCGGATCCTGCGGGCGATCCTGCTCGCCGTCGCCGTCACCGGGATCGTGCTGGGCCTCCCGCTCGGCTACACCGCGCTGCAACTGGTGGAGGACACGGCCCGCGGCGACCTCACCGAACGAGCCCAGCAGATCGCGACGTCGTTCGACGACCAGCTCGCCAAGCAGCAGAGCCTCGACATCGAGGCCGTCCGGATCGCCATCCCGACCGACGGCCGCCTCACCGTCGTGTCGGCGGGCACCACCAAGTCCACGGGTCCCTCGCCGGGCGACGACCCGCTGACCGTCGAACTGCCGATCGCGCAGCAGGGCACCGTCCGCCTGGAGATCCCCTCCGGCCCGATGCACACCTCGCAGGCCCAGGTGGCGGGCCTGGTGCTGCTCCTGCTGGCACTCTCCGTCGG
This sequence comes from Lentzea californiensis, assembly GCF_024648825.1. Classification (GTDB taxonomy): domain Bacteria; phylum Actinomycetota; class Actinomycetes; order Mycobacteriales; family Pseudonocardiaceae; genus Lentzea; species Lentzea californiensis. The sequence continues at coordinate 109,596 of NZ_JANBBE010000001.1, read as the reverse complement.
CACCGGCACCGTCGTCGCCCTGGTGACGGCGCAAACGCTTGCCCGACCGCTGGTCCACGTCGCCGCGCGTGCGTCCCGGCTGGGCGCGGGCGACTTCCGCGCCGACGAGCAGCGCTACAACGTCCAGGAGCTCGACGCGGTCTCCGACGCGCTCGACACCTCCGCCACCGCCCTGGCCCGCCTGGTCCAGCGCGAACGCGAACTGGTCGGCGATGTCTCCCACCAGCTCCGCAGCCGCCTCACGGCTCTGCAACTGCGCTTGGAAGCCCTCGCCGAGCACCCGGAACCCGAGACGGCAGCCGAGGCCCGCGCGGCCCTGGAACAGGCCGAACGCCTCGCCGCCGTGCTGGACGAACTCCTCGCCGCCGCCCGCGCGGCCCGAGCCGTCGGCGCCGAGCCGCTGGAACTGCGGCCCGCGCTGAACCTGATCGCCGACGAGTGGCGCGAGCAGGTCAAGGGCCAGGGCAGGGCGCTGCGCGTGCGCGTCCCGGACGGCCTGCTGGCCCGCGCCACGCCCGCCCGTCTCCGCGAGGCCATCGGGGTGCTGCTGGACAACGCACTGCGCCACGGCGAGGGATCGGTCGTGGTCTCCGCACGCAGCGAAGACGGCACCGTCGTCGTAGAGGTCAGCGACGGTGGAGCGGGCGTGCCGGACGAACTCGCGGCGCACATCTTCGAGCGCGGCGTCTCCGGCGGCGGCTCGACCGGGGTGGGCCTGGCGCTCGCACGGGCGCTGGTCGACGCGGACGGCGGCCGGCTGGAGCTGTCCACGGCACGGCCGGCGACGTTCGCAGTGTTCCTGCCGGTGCCGAAGGCGCAGGACGTGGTGGGGATCTCCTGGAAGAAGCCGAATACACCTCGTTAGGAGTGGCCGAGTTCCTTCTCTTCGTCGATCGAACGGGCGTTGCGGAAGTTCTCCTCGGGGAAGACCCAGTTCTTGTAGCCGTACCAGCGGAACGCCATCGCGATGAGCGTGCCGATGATCTGTGCGCTCAGGAAGTCCGAGATCTCCTCGGTGAGCCGTGACACGTGCGGCTCCTGCAGGTGGAACGCGTAGCGCGCGATGTACAGCGGCGCCGAGTTCAGCACGATGCCGATGCCGTTGACCAGGAAGAACAGCAACGCCTCGTGGTGACGCTCGCGGCCGCCGCGGGTGCGGAACGACCATTCCCTGTTCAGGATGTACGACACGATCGTGGCGACCAGAGTGGCGATGATCTTCGCCGTCACCGGGTTGTTCGGCAGGATCACGATTTTGATCCCGAAGAACAGGACCGTGTCGATCACGAAGCAGGTGCCCCCGACCAGGGCGAACTTGACTAGTTCACGATGCTTCAGCGCGATCGACCGGATCGGTTCCGGAAACCGGGAGACCACTGTTTCGGCTAGAGACACGGGATGAGTCTACGGAGATCGGGTGAACGCGCCGGTCCGGCCGAGCCCCCGCGTCGGGGAAGACCCAGCGGCGCATGGCCCAGAACTTGAAGCCGGTCGCGAGCAGCATGCCGAGGATCGAGCCGGAGACGAAGTCCGCGATCTCCTCGGTCATGACCGAGACGAACGGGGCCTGCAGGCCGAACAGGTGCCGCGACAGCCACAGCGGGGCGATGTTGATCCCCACACCGATGCCGCTCACCAAGAAGAACAGGGCGGCCTCGTGGTGGCGTTCGCGGCCGCCACGGGTGTGGAACGACCACTCGCGCGACAGCACGTACGAGGCGATGATCGCCACCAGCACGCCGATGACCTTCGCCGTGACGACCTTGTCGGTCAGCACGGTGAGCTTGAGCGCGTACCAGACACCGTTGTCGATGATGAAGGTCGTGCCGCCTACCAGCGCGAACCGGAGCAGTTCGCGGTGCTTGTGCATCAGGAACTGGACCGGTTCCGGCAGCCGGCTCATGGCGCGGCGAACGACTGGCAGCACCGCGCCAGCTTACGGATCTAGATCACGACGCTGCTTCCGGGTGGACCGAACCGCAACACAGAGGTGCATGACCTGCACGTTCCGTGACGATCAAAGATCAACTTCTGATCAACTTCGCGGTGGTTCGCAGGAAGGCTGCCCCAGCAGGCCGCCGATCAGCCCCGGAAGCAGGCCGTGCGGCGGTTCGCACGGCTCTTCCGTCCTCGGCGGTGGCGTGGTCGTCGGCGGCGTCGACGGGGGCAGGGACGGCGGCAGGGTCGTCGACGGCGGGACTTCGGGCGTCGTGGGCTCGGTCGGCTTGGTGGGCTCGGTCGGAACCGTCGGCTCAGTCGGCTTCGTGGGCTCGGTCGGTCGCGTCGGCGTCGTGGGCTTCGTGGTCGTGGTCGTCGGCGGCACCGTCGTGGTGGACGTCGGCGGGTTCGGCGGTTCCTCGCCCGGCGGGTGCTCCGGCCAGCCCTTCATCGGCACGGTCACGGACTTCGTCGCGTTGCCCAGCGCGGCCGTCACGGTGACGTCCCCGCCGTGGCGTCCGAACGCCCAGAAGGACATCCGGAACCTGGCGCCCTTGTCCAGGTCGGCGACGCAGCGGATCGACCTCTTGTCCACCTGCGTGCACTGCCGGTACGGCGCGAAGATCACCAGGTCCTTGGTCGACGAGATGTCCAGCTTCACCGTGCCGGCGCGCGGGCCCTTGTTGCGCACCACGACGTCCGCACGCGGGTTGTGCCACCACACCTGGCTCCACGTCTTCACGAAGAGGTCGATGTCGTCGTTCACCGGCGGCACGTTGACCTCGACGCTGATGTCGACGGAGACCGACGTGCCCGCGCTGATGACACCGGTGATCGTGCCGGGCACGGCGGAGTCGGTGGCCCGCAGCAGGAAGTGGAACGTCGCCTGCCCGCCCGGCGCGATGCCCTGCGGCGTCACGCATGTGATCGTGCCGGTGCCGGCGGGGCAGTTCACGGTCTGGTCGGCCGCGCCGTCCGGCTGCAGCAGGCGCGCGGCGCCGAAGCCCGAAGGCCCGCCGGTCGACACGACGCCCGGCGGCAGGTTCAGCACCATGCTCGCGGGCGGCGCCGGGGTTCCGCCCGTGTTCCGGACGGTGATCGGGAAGTCCTTGGGCTCCTCGCCCGGCGTCAGCGAGTACCCGCTCGGGGTGGTCGGCGTGAGCGACGGCGGCGCGGGTGCGGGCGGTTCCGGAGCGGGTGGTTCCGGAGCGGGCGGCTCGGGCGGTGCCGGCGGCGCGGGCGGGGTCACCGAGGGCGGCGGTTCCGTCGTGGTCGTCGGCGCCGGCGGTTCCGTCGTGGGGGTGGGAGCGGGCGGAACCGGGGGCACCGGCCTCGGCGACTGAACTTGGGTCTGCGCGGGCGGGGGCTGGACGGCCTGCACCACGGGCGCCTGCTGCTCGCCGCTGGCGGCCGCCAGCGCGATCACCACGGCCGCGGCCACGGCGGCCGCGGAACCACCGACCGTGACGAGCTGGCGGGGGATCGCGGCACCGACGGCGCCCGCGCCACCCGCGGCCGCTCCGGCACCGACGACAGCCGTCGTGGTGCCGGCGGCCACCAGGTACGTCGTGGCACCGATGCCCAGCACCAGCGGGGCGACGAAGATCCGCAGCGAGCCGTTGACGTCCGCGAGTTCGGCGGCCAGCGCCCGGCACCGGCCGCACTCGTCGAGGTGCGCCTCGACCTGGGTCGCCTCGCGCTTGGACAGGCCCGCGCGGGTCCAGGCGCCGAGCCGGTCGACGGTCGCCCTGCAGCGCTCCGCCTCCGTGTCGGCCAGGTGCATCTGCAGGTACTGCTGCTTGAGGCCCTCACGGGCGCGGTAGGCGAGCGCGGACACGCCGTTGGCCGTCAGCCCGAGCAACGGGGCGACCTCGGCGGGCGACTGGCCCTCGATCTCGGTGTGCCAGAGCACCATCTGCCAGCGCTCGGGCAGGGCGGCGAACGCGCGGGCGGCGAGCGACCGCTCCAGCCCGGCCACCGCGGTGTCGCTGAACTGCACGGCGGGCGCGACGTCGGTCATGTCCTCGGTGAGGTCGACCTTCTTGTCGCGGCGCGTCTTGTCGTACGCGGTGTGCCGCAGGGCCGTCAGCAGGTACGCGCGGAACGCGGAGTCGGGGCCGCGGCCGCCGCGGAGCGTGTCCAGGACCTTCGCGAACGCCTCGGAGACGAGGTCGTCGGCTTCCGCCTGGGAGCGCGCCAGCTGGCGGGCGAGGTTGTAGGCCGCCGAGACGTGGCGTTCGTACAACTGGCCGTAGGCGTCGATGGTCCCGCCGCGAACGGACTCGATGAGTTCCGCGTCGCTTGGTCCCTGGACGTCTGCAGGAACGATCGCCACAGTTTTTGTTTCCCTCCCACGCGCGCCCAGTGTGACTTACGGCGCCTGGCGCAGTCATCTCAATCCCCCGCGCGGGTTGCGTCACGAATGGGCGACGGCTGCGTCTCCCACCTGGAATCGGGCGAACTGAAGGGAGACCGGGTGGGTGTCGCACAAGCGGAACGCCTGCTGAAGTCGAGGTGGCGGACCGCCACCATGGCCGCCGGCTGGGCGTTCCCCGCAGACTGGCCGATCGCCGAGGTCGACGACGTGTGCGCGGCGATGCTGGACGACGCCGACCCCGGCGACGCGCTGGTCCGGCTGGGCCGCGCACGCGCCGAGGCCGGGGCTGGCCTGAGCGAGACGCTGATGGACCTGGCCGCGCTGCACGCCGTGCTGACCGAAACGTCGCATGTCGTGTCGCCGGACGTCGACGCGCTCCCTTCGCAGATGGTGCGCATGACAGCGCTGGGATGGGCCGACGTGGTGACGAAGCAGGCCGGCGAGTGCGCGGCCGAAGACCCTCTGACCGGGCTGGCGACTCCCGCCTACCTGCGGACGCGGCTGGGCGAGGTGTACCGGGAGACGCCGGTCGCGTCCCTCGACTACGCCCTCGTCCTGCTGCGGCTCGACGTGCACCGTGCGTCGGGCTGGTCCCGTGTAGTCGCGATGACACTCGCGTCCGACGCGTTGCGCACCGTTTTCGACGGTGGCGAGACGCTGGCGTCCCTCGGCCCGTGCGTGGCCGCGGTGCTGGTTCGCCGTGACGGGCTTCTCGCCCGAAGAGTCTCGAACCTCAGGGTCCTGGCGGCCGACCGGCTCGCCGACGACCCCCACGTCCGGCCGGTCGGCCCCGCCAAGGTCTGGGTCGAGCAGTTGCCGGACACGCACGCCGAGGCGCGTGTGCTCCTCACCTCGCTCGGGCGCTGAACCCCCTGTCCCGCGCCCGGCGGCCCTCCCCCGTGTCCCCACCGCTCCCCACCGCACGCGGGGTCCCCGCGTGCGGTCTGAGCGCACGAAAGCTCCCCGCGTGCGGTTCCAAGCACGCGGAAAGTGTTCTATTGTGCTAGTTCACTAGAACAATCTGGGGAGCGTGCGTGGTCGAGTTCCACGTTGACCGCGGCAGCGGGTTTCCCGCGTACCTGCAGCTGGGGCAGCAGGTCAGGGAGGCTCTGAGGCTCGGCTGGTTGCAGCCGGGTGATCGGCTGCCGACGGTCCGCGACGTCGTCGCCTCGAGCGGCGTGAACGCGAACACCGTGCTCAAGGCCTACCGCGAGCTGGAGCTCGCCGGCCTCGTCGAAGCCCGTCAGGGCTCCGGCACCTTCGTCAAGGCCTCCTTGGGGTCCGCCGCCCCCGAGGACCTGGACCCGTTGCGCGTGAAGCTCGCCGCATGGGTCGCGGAGGCACGCTCCGCCGGGTTCGAGGACGAGGACATCAACGCGCTGATGCGCGAGGTGCTGAGTGGGGGAGCGCAATGAGCGTGGTTGCGGCCGATGTGTCGAAGTGGGCGTTGCGAAACGTCTCCTTCGAGCTGCCGCCGGGCAGCGTGACGGCCATGGTCGGGGCCAACGGCTCCGGCAAGTCGACGCTGCTGAACGTGCTGGCCGGGCACCTGCCGCCGGACTGGGGTCACTCGTCGATCGCGGGCCGGGTGGCGTACGTGCCGCAGAACAAGCCGATGTACAAGTCGTTCAAGGTCGCGGACGTGCTGCAGTTCGGCCGCCGCATGAACGACGTCTGGGACGAGGAACGCGCCGACGGGTGGCTCACCCGGTTCAAGGTGCCGCGCAGGCTCCAGATCGGTGACCTGTCCGGCGGTCAGCGCACGCACGTGACGCTCGCGCTGGCGCTGGGCTCCCGCCCGGACGTCCTGCTGCTCGACGAGCCCCTGGCCGAACTGGACCCGCTGGCGCGTCAGAAGGTCATGCGGGAGTTGCTGACCGAGGTCAACGACAAAGGCATGACGCTGATCTTCTCCACGCACGTCGTGGCGGAGATCGGAGGCGTCGCCGACCGGTTGCTGCTGCTCTCGAACGGCCGCCTGCTGGTGAACGGCGACACGGACGAGCTGCTGGAGGAGCACGTCCTCTACACCGGTCCGCACGCCTCGAAATCACCCGTGGAGGGACCCGTGGTGCTCGCGAAGCACGGCAGATCGCAATCGTCGTACCTGGTGCGTTCCGGCGGTGCGCGGATCGACGAGCCGTGGACCGCGCGGTACGTGACGCTGGAGGAACTGGTCGTGGCGCACCTGGAGCGTGCGGCGTGAAACTGGGCTCGATCATCTGGCTGACGTGGCGTCAGCACCGCTGGTCCATCCTCGGCGTCACCGCCGTCGCCCTGCTCGCCGTGTACGGCCTCGTATCGACGGAGTTCGAGGGCGGATCGCCCACGATGCCGATCGTCGGCTTCTACGCCCTCATGGTGCAGCTCGGGTTCGGCGGCGTGATCGGCATGTTCTGGGGCGCGCCGCTCATCGCCCGTGAGCTGGAGGAACGCACCTACTTCGTGGCCTGGGGCCAGGACGTCACGCCCGTGGAGTGGTTGCGCGGCAAGCTGCTCGTGCTCGGCGTCCTGGCCGTCCTGCTGGGTGCGCTCGTCGGAACCGGCGACGGTTACGTCGGCACGCGCAGGTCGTGGTCCTCGTTCGAGGCCAACCTGCTCGTGCAGGCCGGTTACGCCGTCCTCGGGCTGGCGGTCGGCGTGCTCGTCGGCCTGCTGACCAGGCATGTGATGACGGCGATCGCAGGCACCCTGGTGTTCTTCACGCTCGCGCGCGTCCTCGTGTCCGTGGTCGGGCGCGACTACTACTTGCCGCCGGCACGCGTGATCGTGCGTTGGGAGGAAACCCCTGTGGTGCCGGAGCGCGGACTCGAGCTCGGCAACGGCTTCATCGGCCCCGACCTCGAACCGGTGCCCGTGCTGGACAGGTGCTTGGAGGCGATCAACACGAACACCTGCATGCGCAACGCGAGGGCCGCCATCGGCACGTACGTCGAATACCAGCCGGTCGAGCGGGTCACGACGTTCCAGGTCATCGAGTTCTTCCTGTGCGTGCTGCTGGCCTCAGGGTTGTTCCTGCTCGTGTTCCGGTTGATGCGGCACGGCGGCGCGTGGAAGCCCTCCCGCTCGCACCGCCGCATCGGGGAGCCGTCGGTGGTCGCCGTTTCCGGGCCGGCCGTGGTCCTGGTCGGAGCGGCGACCGAGTCCGCCCCCGCGCCCGCGTTCGATGCAGGGGCCGAGGTTGAACCGCCCGAGCCCGAGCCCGCGCCGGAGCCCGAGCCCGAGTCGGAGCCGGAGCCTGATCCCGAACCCGAGCCGGTGCCTGCCGAGGCCCCGGAGCCGAAGTCCGCTTCGGGTGAGCAGAGCGCGGGGAGCAGGCCGGATTCCCCCGCCCCCAAGGCCGAGGGGTAGTGCGGGCGCGAGCTGGGCGTGGTGGTGAGTGTCGCTGTAGCCGCAGGTAGAATGCCTGAACCGTGGACTCTCGTACCCGTCTCCCCGTCGTCGGAATGATCGGCGGCGGGCAGCTCGCCCGCATGACGCACCAGGCCGCGATCCCGCTCGGGCAGTCGCTGCGCGTGCTCGCAGTCTCCGAGAACGACCCCGCCGCGCTCGTCGCGCGGGACGTGGTGCTCGGCACGCACACCGACCTCGAAGCGCTGCGCTCGTTCGCCAAGGGCTGCGAGGTGGTCACCTTCGACCACGAGCACGTGCCGCAGGACCACCTGCGCGCGCTGGTCGCCGAAGGCGTGAAGGTGCATCCCGGTCCGGACGCGCTGCAGTTCGCGCAGGACAAGCTGAAGATGCGCGTGCGGCTGGCCGAGCTGGGCCTGCCGGTGCCGCCGTTCGCCGAGGTGCACGAGGTTCGTGACGTGCTCCGCTTCGGCGCGGAGCACGGCTGGCCGTGCGTGTTGAAGGCGATCCGCGGCGGCTACGACGGGCGTGGCGTGTGGATGCTGAACACCCCGCAGAGCGCCGAGCGGGTCGTCCCCGAGCTGCTGGACTCCGGCACGCCGTTGATGGTCGAGCAGTGCGTGCCGATGCGCCGTGAGCTGGCGGCCGTCGTGGCGCGCTCGCCGTTCGGGCAGGGCGCGGCGTGGCCGGTCGTCGAGACCGTGCAGTCCGACGGCATCTGCGTCGAGGTCCTCGCGCCGGCTCCCGCTCTGGACGGTGCCGACGCCCAGGAGCTGGCGCTGAAGGTCGCCGAGGCGCTGGGCGTCGTGGGCGTGCTGGCCGTCGAGCTGTTCGAGACCGCGGACGGCGTGGTCGTGAACGAGCTCGCGATGCGCCCGCACAACTCCGGCCACTGGTCGATCGAGGGCGCCCGCACGTCGCAGTTCGAGCAGCACCTGCGCGCCGTCCTCGACTACCCGCTCGGCCGCACCGACCTGATGGCGCCGGCCGTCGTGATGGCGAACGTCCTCGGCGCGACCGGGACGCCCGCGATGGGCCCCGACGAGCGCGTGCACCACCTGTTCGCCCGGTACCCGGACGCGCACGTGCACCTGTACGGCAAGGAGGAACGGCCGGGCCGCAAGATCGGGCACGTGACGTTCCTCGGCAACGACATGACCGAGGTCCGCCGGCGCGCGCGGCTCGCCGCCGACTGGCTGTCCACGGGCATTTGGTCAGACGGATACGACATTCACGGGAGTGCGGAGTGACTCAGGTTGGCGTGATCATGGGCAGCGACTCGGACTGGCCGGTGATGAAGGCGGCCACCGAAGCGCTCGCCGAGTTCGACGTGCCGTTCGAGGTGAGCGTCGTCTCCGCGCACCGCACCCCGCAGCGCATGCTCGACTACGCGACGTCGGCCGCGTCCCGCGGCCTGCGAGTGATCATCGCGGGTGCGGGCGGCGCCGCCCACCTGCCCGGCATGGTCGCCTCGGCCACCGTGCTCCCGGTGATCGGCGTCCCGGTGCCGTTGAAGTACCTCGACGGCATGGACTCGCTGCTCTCGATCGTGCAGATGCCCGCGGGCGTTCCGGTCGCCACCGTCTCAGTCGGTGGTGCGCGCAACGCGGGCCTGCTGGCCGTCCGGATGCTGGCTTCCTCGGACGCCGGGTTGCAGGAGCGCATGGCCCGCTTCCAGGCAGAACTCGAGCAGCTCGTACTAGACAAGGACGCGGCGCTGCAGAAGTCCCTCTGAGTGCTCAACAGCACAGCGGCGTCCGACGTGAACGGGCGCTAACATCGTGCACGAGTACTCGCTACCGGGAGGTAACAAGGTGAACCCGAGCTTCGGCACCTATCAGCTCGCCGAGGAGCACGAGGCGCTGCGGGAGGCCGTCCGCTCGCTCGCCGAGAAGGAGATCAAGCCGTACGCGGCCGAGGTCGACGAGAACGAGCGCTTCCCGGTAGAGGCGCACAACGCCCTGGTCAAGGCGGGCTTCGCGGCCGTCCACGTGCCCGAGGACTACGACGGCCAGGGCGCGGACTCCGTGGCCACCTGCATCGTCATCGAGGAAGTGGCCCGCGTCTGCGCGTCGTCCTCGCTGATCCCGGCCGTGAACAAGCTCGGCACCATGCCGATCCTGCTCTCGGCCTCCGACGAGCTCAAGCAGCTCGTCATGCCGTCCATCGCCTCGGGCGAGGCCATGGCGTCGTACGCGCTGTCCGAACGCGAGGCGGGCTCCGACACCGCGTCCATGCGCACCAGGGCCCAGCTCGACGGTGACCACTGGGTGCTCAACGGCACCAAGTGCTGGATCACCAACGCGGGCGAGTCCACCTGGTACACCGTCATGGCCGTGACGGACCCGAACGCCCCGAAGAAGTCGCAGGGCATCTCAGCCTTCGTCGTGCACAAGGACGACGAGGGCTTCTCGGTCGGCCCGAAGGAGCGCAAGCTCGGCATCAAGGGCTCGCCGACCCGCGAGATCTACTTCGAGAACTGCACCATCCCGGCCAACCGCATCATCGGCGAACCGGGCACCGGCCTGAAGACGGCCCTCCGGACCCTGGACCACACCCGCCCGACCATCGGCGCCCAGGCAGTGGGCATCGCACAGGGCGCACTGGAAGCAGCGGTCGCGTACGTCAAGGACCGCAAGCAGTTCGGAAAGTCCATTTCGGACTTCCAGGGCGTCCAGTTCATGCTCGCCGACATGGCGATGAAGATCGAGGCAGCCCGCCACATGGTCTACGTGGCAGCCGCCAAGGCAGAACGCGGCGAGCCGAACATCGGCTTCATCACCGCCGCCGCCAAGTGCTTCGCCTCCGACGTGGCCATGGAGGTCACCACGGACGCGGTGCAGCTCTTCGGCGGCGCCGGCTACACGCGCGACTTCCCGGTCGAGCGGATGATGCGCGACGCGAAGATCACGCAGATCTACGAGGGCACGAACCAGGTGCAGCGCGTGGTCATGTCCCGCGCCGTGCTCAACGGCTGAGGTTTCGACGGTCGGTCTGGAGGCGCGAGCCTCCAGACCGACCACCGCTCGGCGATGAACTAGCCGAGTCGGTCGGCGAGTTCATCGCAGCCAGCACAGCGTCACAACCCCAGTCGCGCGGCATTTCCCGGGCCGTACAACACGACCGTCGCGTCCAGCGGCCCGAGCTTCGCCGCGATCAACGGCTCCACGTCGGCCCACGACAGCCCACCCAGCCCGGCCCCGAGCGGCGGCACCGCCACCGACCGCAGGCCGAGCGCCTCGATCACCCGGGCCAGGTCGTCCAGCCCGGAAGCCACGTCGGACAGCTTGGACCGTGACCGGAAGTGCCCCTTGGTCGGAAAGCTGATGAAGCACCGATCCAGAGACGCCACGTGCACGCGTCCCAACCTCACCTCTCCGGCAGCACAGGCAGCCGCGTAGGCCGCGAAGTAGCCGGGGAAGCGCTGCTTGAACTGCAGCGCCAACCCCTTCCCCATCACGCCCACGCAGTTCACCGCGTTCACCAGCGCGTCGACATCGGCGTCCAACAGGTCGCCGGAACCCTGCACGATCACGAGCAATCCCCCCGGTGGCGTCCGGAAACGCATCATGCAGGACACCACCGACAAGATCGCCCGATCAGGCAGCCACGCAGGTGCCGATCGCCTCCCCGACGGCCCCCTTGGCACCCAGCACGCAGGGCGAGGTGGGGGTGATCGACTTGTCGGCGAGCTGCTGCGAGAACGCGACGGCCACGCTCATCAGCCGAGTCGGACTGCCGCTGTCCCGGGCGGCCTGCACCGCCGCGGAACGGGCCTCCTCGGTCGTGCACGACAGGTCCGTGCCGAACTCGTCGGCGCGCGGCAGCCACAGGGCTTTCGTGCCGGGCGCGCACGGCACGATCTCCCAGCGGGTGTCCGGGGCCGCGTGAGCGAGGGGTGCTGACAGCACGGCGAAGCCGAGCATGAGGGCCAGAGCCACGAAGAAACGTCCCATGCACCCGAAGGTAACCACGAAGCCGGGACTCGACCGGGCGAAACGTTGCCACAAAAGGTGGTTACGCAGTGGAAGCAACCACTGTGGACTGTCCTGGAAGGTCAGAGCGTGGCCAGGACCTCGCCCAGGCGCTCGTAGGAACGGCCCGCGCCGTCCGACATGCCCGACGCCAGCACCGCGTCACGCGCTTCCTGTGACACCAGGCGCATCGTGGTGGTCATCGTCGTGCGGCCGTCCTCCTCGACGAACGACACCGTCGACACGGCCGGTGGGTTGTCCGCGAAGATCTCCGTGTTCACGAGTCGCGAGTGCGGCGTCACCTCGGTGTATTCGCCGTGCATCTCGAACGCGCCGGAGCCGTCCGGCTGCGCCCAGCCGTAGCGCCACTTGCCGCCCACGCGCAGGTCGACGTCGCAGATCGGCATCTCCCAGCCGTCCGGGCCGAGCAGCCAGCGGCGCAGCAGTGCGGGCGTCGTGAAAGCCTTCCACACCAGCGAAGCGGGCGCGTCGAACGTGCGCGACATCGCGATCTCGGTGTCGGACGGGAGGGTGACGGTCGTGCCGGACTTCACCGTGGTCATTTCTCGTTCTCCTTCATCTCGGTCAAGAGTGCGTCCAGGCGTGCGTAGCTCGCATCCCAGAAGCGGCGGTAGTTCTCTGCCCACACAGCAACCTCCCGAAGAGGTGTCGCATCGAGCTGGCAGGGCCGCCACTGGGCCTCCCTGCCGCGGGTGATCAGGCCTGCCTTCTCCAGCACGCGCAGGTGTTTGGAGATCGCCGGGCCGCTGATGTCGAACGGCTCGGAGAGCTCCTTCACCGTTGCCGGGCCCTCGGTGAGCCGCGCGAGGATCGCCCGGCGGGTCGGGTCCGCCAGTGCGGCGAAGGTGGAGCTCAGCTGGTCCATCACGTACCTAACCGCTTGGTTATCTAACCTCTGGGTTAAGTAGACCCACGACGGCGGGCTCTGTCAACCCTCAAGTTCAAGATCAACAACTTGGATAGCGCTTTCCGATGCGGCGCATTCATGTCGGAAATGACCCGTACGGACCCCTTTCTAAAGGGCGTGGAATGCGAACAAGGCCGAGTGGAGCAATTTCTGGGAAGCGCTGGACAGCAGGTCAGAGGCGTCGCTACGTTCGAAAAGCCGCAAGTCCACCTCTTTTGGTGAGGTATTTCGAATGAGAGCGAAAAGAACTGTAACTTTAGTGTTTGGATTTGTGCTGGCTGCTTCCGTTTTCGTGCCGACCGCGCAGGCGGCACCGAACGGCAGCGCTGCCAGCCAGGCCAGAACCTCCGACAACAAGATCCAGACGGCCGCCGCGGCCGAGCAGTACTGGACCTCGGAGCGCATGGCCAAGGCGATCCCGGCTCAGGCTCCTGCCACCGTCCAGGCCTCTTCCCCACGCCAGCCCTCGGGTCGTGCGGGCAGCATCGAGGGCGTCGCACCCTCGGTGAAGGTCAAGGCGGAGCGCGCGCAGGGCATCGGGACGATGTTGAACGAGGCGTCGACGGTCGGAAAGGTGTTCTTCACCAACCCGGTCAACGGCCTGAACTACGTCTGCTCCGGCGCGACCGTGAGCAGCACCAAGAGGAAGCTGGTCCAGACGGCCGGGCACTGCGTGCACGGCGGCGCCGGCGGCCAGTGGATGTCCAACTGGGTGTTCGTCCCCCGCTACCGCGACGGTGCGCGCCCGTTCGGCACGTGGAGCGCGTACACGCTCACCACTCGCACCGCCTGGATCAACTCCAGCAGCAGCGACGAGGACATGGGCATCGTCGTCATGAACACCCTCGGCGGCAGCTCGATCGCCAACGTCGTGGGTGGCAACGGGTTGCGCTGGAACTGGGGCTACTCGGTGGCCGTCACGATCCTCGGCTACCCCGCGGGTGCGCCGTTCAGCGGTGAGCTGCAGTACTTCTGCCAGGGCACGACCTGGAACGGCCACGGCCAGCAGGTGCGGGCCTGGTGCAACATGACCGGCGGATCGTCCGGCGGTCCGTGGCTGCAGGAGTACAACGACCAGAACGGGCTGGGCTACATCAACAGCGTGGTCAGCCACCGGCACGCCGACGCCAGCCAGATGGACGGGCCGTACTTCGACAACGACGTCAAGAGCCTCTACGACTTCGCCGAGTCGCTGTCCCCGTGACCTCGAACTCTCCGTCGGCCGGACGCGGAAGATCCCGCGTCCGGCCTTCGGGCAACCCCAACGCCACGACGTTCCGTCCTACGCGCATGAGCAACCGAATCGCGCTCGTCGTCCTGCTCCTCGCCGTCACCGCGGCCTGTGGCAGCCCCTCCGCGGGCCAGGGCGCCGACCTGCGGGGCAAGGTGTACGTCTCGTCCTCCGTGACCGAACAGGGGCAGCCGCGTGCCATGGTCGAGGGCACGAGGGTGGAACTGAGATTCACCGACGACGGCAGGCTCCTCGCCCGAGCCGGCTGCAACCAGATGCAGGGCCCGGTGGAGCTCGACGGCGGCAAGCTCTCCGTCACCGACCTCGGCATGACCGCGATGGGCTGCCCCAAACCCGAGCTGCACCAGCAGGACGACTGGCTGTCGAAGCTGCTCGGAGCCACACCGTCCTGGAAGCTGGACGGCACGAACCTCGTGGTCTCCGGTTCGAACGCGGAGATCGTCCTCGCGCCGGAACAGCCCGCGACCCTGGAGGGCACCTGGACCGTCAACGGCCTCGCCACGCGGGACGCGGTCTCGTCCGTCCCGGCCGGGGTGAAGGTCACGATCACCTTCAAGGGCGGCAACATGATGGTGGACACCGGCTGCAACATGAACGGCGGCGAGAAGCCCTACCAGCTGGACGGCCAGACGATCAAGGCCAAGCTGGGGCCCACCACCCTGAAGGGGTGCGGTCCGGTGGACGAGGTGGAGAACGCCGTCCGCGCGACGTTCGAGAACGGAGAGGCGACCCACGAGATCGACCGCGCCACGCTGAGCCTGACCAACGCGTCCGGCGCGGGCCTGAAACTCGGGAAGTAGTGCCGCACATGGGTTCCCGGCTTCTCATCGCCGTGGCACTGCTCGTCACCGCGTGCGGAACCGCTGGAGGAGGAGGAAACGGCGTGCAGGGCAAGGTGTTCACGTCCACGTCCGTCACCGAACAGGGCAAGCCGCGCGCTCTGGTCGAAGGCACGAAGCTGGAACTGAGGTTCACCGCCGACGGCAGGCTGCTCGCCCGAGCCGGCTGCAACCAGATGCAGGGCCCGGTGAACCTCGACGACGGCAAGCTCACGGTCACCGACCTCAGCACCACCGACATGGCCTGTCCGGGCGAGGGCCTGCACGAGCAGGACGAGTGGTTGGCCAAGCTGCTCAACGGCAAGCCGTCCTGGAGGCTCGACGGCCCGAACCTCGTGCTCACCGGGGCGAACGCCGAGATCGTGCTCGCGCCGGAACCTCAGGCACCGCTGGAAGGCGTCACCTGGACCGTCGAGGGCATCGTCACCAAGGACGCCGTGTCGTCGGTGCCGGACGGTGTGACGGGCACGGTCTCCTTCAAGAACGGCCACATCTACGTGCAGGGCGGCTGCAACAGCGGCTCCACGGACTTCACCGGCGCCGAGAAGTACGAAGTGGACGGTCAGCGGATCACGTTCGGCGGCAGCCTCGCCATGACCTTGATGATGTGCTCGGAAGACAAGATGAAGGTGGAGGGCGCCATCCTCGACACCCTCGGACTGGGGGAGGTCACCTTCGAGATCGACGGCGACACCCTGACCCTGATGAACGCGAACGGCGTCGGCCTGAAGCTCCGGAAATGACGGAACCGGGCCGGGCGGAGTGCCCGGCCCGGTTCACGGGGTTGGATCAGCCGCCGTCGCGCTCGCGAACCTCTGCGGTTCGACGCGCTTGTGTGGCTTCGAAGCGAGTGGCGTCTTCTTCGCTGATCTCCACGACCTCGCGGTTGTCCCTGCCTGTCCTGATGCGGTCCATCAGATCGGTGCGGGACCATTGGAGGCTCGTCTTGAAGCTTTCCGCGAACTCACCACCCACGCGCACCACGGCGAACGGGTTGTCCAGGGTGTCGTAGATGCCGAGCAACGCGTAGTACCTGTATTTCCTCGCCATGGGGTCAGTTTCCTCCCGTCTCCAACTTGAACTGCGGGATGTTCATGTACGCCGGCAGAACCTTCACGTCGGCGAAGAGCAGGGCTGACTGCGCCCTTGCGAAGTCTGCCTCCAGCGCGGTCAGACCGGGGACGCGGAGCAGCTGGTACCAAGGGTGTTCGATGCTCTTCGCGAGCAGGCTGCTCTCCGTGTGGAACTGCATCTCGAAGAGGTGCCCGGTCTCCCTGTCCCGCCAGGTGGAGTTGATGCCCTTGTATGCGTTGACTTCGGCGTACTTCTTCCAGAAGTTCTTGACCTCGACCTTGTCATAGAGCACTTCCATCTTCTCGATGGCAGCCTTGACACCGTCGACGTAGGACGCGTCGTCCAGCACGATCGTGTACCGGACGCTGTCGTTGATCTCCTTGAGAATCGTGTTGATGTCGGGCGTTTCTTCGATCTCGCCGACGACCTTGCGCTTCAGCGAGTCAGCACTCTTGAGGGCTTGGTCCTCGCCGTACAGCCGACCGGTCCGCACCTCGGTGGCGAGGACCTTCATCTTGGGGGTGAGCCTCGACCCGACTCCCTCCGCGACCTTGAGGAAGTCGTTCACGGCCTTGTTGGGACCGGCTTCCAGCCTGAGCGGCTGGCCGAACTCCTCCGCGGTCCAGACACCCGTGACCGGGTCGTCTACGCCCTTCACGTTCTTTGCCGAGGTCGGCGGTTCGATCTTCTCGATCTTCTCGAACTTGAACTTCGCGCCCTCGATCTTGGCGAGGCCGTTCTCGAGGGTGATCTGCAGCTCGGCCGCTTCCGGGTCCTTCTCGATACGTGCGACCGAACCGTCCAGCCTGGACGGATCGCCCTCGGGCACGAGCTCGACGTCACGCAGCTTGTAGAGCCTGCCGTCGAGGTGGACGAACCCGCCGGTCAGCTTGGCCACGCCGTTGTTGACGGCGACCTGCAGTCGGTTGACCTGGGCGAAGTCACCGGGAAGCCGGTTCGGGACGTTGTCCGAGACCTTGATCAGGAACGTGCCGAACTCGCCGACGTCCTTGGCGATGATGGCGGTCGCCCGGCTGATCGTGTTCCGGACTACGTTGAGCGCGCCGGACAACGCGTTGCCGCCCAGCGGGCTGGTGACGACGTTCGCCAGCACGTCGAACATCGACAGGCCGAACGCCTTGCCGGGGTTGTCGTGCCAGACGTCGAGGTGCACCAGCTTGTACGGGTTCTGGGCGACGTCCTTGAGGCCGGCGATGATCTGCGCGCAGGCCGCGACCGACGACTGACCGCCGACGTTCAGGCAGTTCCCGAGCGTGACGATGCCCTGCCAGGTGTTCTTCGCGCCCTCGACGAAGCCGTCGACGGCGTTCTTCGCGAACTCCCCGATCTTCCTGGTGGCGTCCTCGAAGTCGCGGCACGCCTGCTGGTCGCCGCCCTGGCAGTTGATGCCCTTCGCGATGTAGTCGCCGGTGCCGGTGATGCCGTCGAGCCAGAGTTCGGCGTACCGCACCTGCATCTCGACGCAGCCCGGTGCGAGCGGCGAGATCCCGCACTGCAGCAGCTTCCCGAAGCCGTCGGTGAACTGCTGGTTGAGCTCGTTCTGCTTGCGTTGGGCGTCCGCCGTGATCTTCTTCTGCGCTTCCTCCGCGCGTTTCTTGAAGTCGGTGAACTGGTCGAGCGCCGTGCCGACCTCGTCGCTGAACTTGTGGATCGACGCCGTGGCGTTGATCGCCCACTGGTGGATCTGCTCGGCGGCGGCCGCGGCCTGACCCGCCGTCTGCGCGGCACTCGTCGCGACGGCTGCCGCGCTCGCCGCACCGACGGCGTCCGAGCGCGCTGACGACGAGTGCTGCGCCGCCGTGTTGGCGGCGGCGTGTGCGCCCGCCGCGAACTGCGTGGCCGCGTTCGCCGCGACGGTGGCGGCGACCGCGTCCTCGGCGGCCTGCTGTGCCGACCTGGCGGCACGGGCGGCGGCCTCGTAGGCGGGCTTGACCTCGGCGACCGCGCGGTCCGCCGCGAGGGTGGCGTCCTGCGCCGCCTTCTGGGCCTCGGCCGCCTTCTCCTGCGCGGCGCGGGACTGCTCCTCGCCGATCAGCAGTGCCTTGGCGGCCAGTGCCAACGCCTTGCGGGCGTCGGCGTTGATCCCCGCGTACGGCCTCGCGACGAGGTCGGTCATCCGGGCGGGGTCGATGATCAACGAGGCAGATGCGGCCGCTGCCGCTGCCGCCCGGTCGGCGATCGCGGACTGCCAGACAGCCGAGTTGGCCTCGGAGATGGCGGCTTCCGCCTCGCACTGCGTCTGCTCGGCGGCGGCCAACGTGGCGACGGCGACGTTGGCCGCCTCCATGGCCAGGCGGTTCGCGTCGTCCGCGGCACGGCGGGCGGTCACGGCCTCCTGCTCGGCACGGTGGGCGGCCGCGCGGGCGTCCTGGGCCGCCTTCGCCGCCTTCTGCGCCTCGGCGGCCGCAGCCGCGGCAGCCGACTGGGCACGGCTCGCCCACGCGGCGGAGGCGTTGGCCTCGGAACGGGCCCTGCCTGCCGCCTCCGCGATGTCCTTCGTCGCCTCGTCGGCGTTCTTGCCCGCCGCGATGGCCTCTTCGCGTGCCTTCCTGAGGCCTGCCTCTGCCTGCTCGGCGAAGGTCATCTGGCCCTGGCAGACCGAGGTCGCCGTCTTGAGCTCACGGCCGGTGCGCTGGACGGCCTCGATCGTCTCCTGCTCGCGCACGCCCGCCTTGACCGCGTCGTTGCGCGCGGCGACGGCGGCCTGCGACCTGCCGACCGCGTTCGCCGACGCGGACTGCGCGGCGAGGCGCTGGTTGCGCGCGTTGACGGCGTGCTGGCGCGCCTTGGTGGAAGCGGCCTCCGCGACCCGCTTCTGCTCCGCGGCCTTGTCCCGCGCGGTGGTCGCGATGCCGAGTTGCACGCGGGCCGCCGTGGCGAGCGCGGCGGCCTGTTCGGCTCCGCGTTCGGCTTCCTGCCGGTACTTCTTCGCGTTCTCGGCGTGCTCCTGCGCGCCGGCGTTCGCGTCCAGCGCACGACTGTCGGCCAGCGTGGCCTCGGCCGCGTGCTGCGAGGTCTCGGCGGCCCTGGCCGCGGCCTCCACGGCGGCACCGATGGCGATGGTGACCTTGGCCCAGTCCGCGCCGTTGGTCATGCCGGTCTCGATCAGTTGCACGCCCGCGCTCTGCGCACGGGCGGTCGTCCCGGCGGACTCGAGAGCGATCCGTGCCGCCCTGTTCGACCAGTCGGTCGCCTCGGCGCGCAACGCGTCGATCTCGGCAGCGCGGCCCCGCTGACCGTGTACCCGGCCGGGCTTGTCATCGCGGTGGATCTCGTCGGCCTTGTGCGCGGCCCTGGCGGCCAGGTTCAGCGCCAGCGTCACGTCGTCGAGGTTCTTGACCGCGTCGATGTTGGCGCGCAGGATCTCCGCCCGCGCGTTCGCCGCCTTCTCGGCGCGCCGTGCGACCGCCTCCAGGTCGGTGATCGCCTTGTTGCGGTCGATCAGCGCCTGCTCGATGACGGCCTGGAAGTCGTGGTCGCGCTGGTTCGCGACGTGGTACCCGGTGAGGTAGAACTCGCGGATCAGCGCGTAGTCACCGCGCAGCAGCAGCGGCGTGCCCTCGATCTTGACCTGCGGGCCGCCCATCTCGACCATCATCTTGACGCGGGCGATGATGCGGTCCTGCTCGGCCTTGTCGTCCTCGGCCTGCTGCTTGTCCCGCTTGAGCGCGATCTCGTAGCCGTACGCCACGAAGTCGCGGATCGCCCGGTCGCCGGCGTTCAGCGCCGCTTCCGCGCCCGCCTTGACGTTCGGACCGCCCGTGCGCGCCCATTCGACGACCTTGGCGCGGTTCTGCGCGGCTTCGACGCGCTTGCGCTCGTCGGCCTTGGCCCTCGCCTCGGCCTCGCCGTGGTCGAGGAACCAGAGCAGTCTCTCCTTGGTTCCCACGGCAAGTGCCGCCGCGGCGGCCTCGCGGACCTCGACGTCCTCCGCGTGCTCGGCGATGTCCTGCACGAGTTGCTTGTAGAACTCGTGCTCCTCGTCGACCGGATCAGCCGGTGGCGGGTCCTGGCTCTGCTGCGTGAGCACGGGTGCGGGTGCGGCGACGGCGGGTGCGACACCCCCGACCAGTGCCAGCAGGACCGCGAGGATCACGGCCGTGCTCGCTCTGCGTCGCCACCAGGCAGCGCTGAACTCTCTTGCGTCTTCCACTCGTCACTTCCCCCAGGCAGGTGCGGATCACGGGCACGCTGAGGGAATGGCTGCCGCCCGCGGACGTGCGGGCACGCGCGGTCGACGCCTCATGAATCCCCCCAGGAATCACGATGTGGCACGCGTTGTTTAACACGCATCACACCTGGCCTGTTCAACTGCGTCAGCCGTGCCGAACCAGGACTTCGTGTCCCCCCGACCTGCGAACCTAAGGACTCGCTGTCGGCTTCCTGTCGGAACCATGAGGGTCGTTCAAACCTGCACTAGTTTTGGTTCGAGGCTGAACGACCTACAGCCGAACGACAGGATCGGGGAGCAAACATCATGGTCAAGGACGTCGCCGCACTCATCGGGCGCATCGCCGTCGGCATCGTGTTCGTCGCGCACGGCTGGCAGAAGTTCACCGAGTACGGCATGGCCGGCACCGCCGGGTCGTTCGACAAGATGGGCGTACCACTGCCGTCGGTGTCCGCGTGGTTCGCCGCGTCCGTCGAGCTCGCCGGTGGGCTCGCGCTGATCGCCGGGCTGGCACTGCCGATCGCGGGCGTCCTGCTCGCCGTCAACATGCTCGGCGCGTGGCTGCTCGTCCACCTGCCGAACGGCCTGCTCGGCGAGGGTGGTGCGGAACTGGTGATCGTGCTCGGTGCCGCCGCTCTCGCGCTCGGCTTCAACGGTGGTGCCTACGCGCTGGACCGCGTGCTGTTCAAGAACAACAAGGTGCTCAACCCAGCTGCCGTGTGACCTTCTCGCTGTCCCGGCGCGCGGCCAGCAGGCCCGCGTCGGGATTGCTCACCTGCACGAGTGAGCCGCCGGCCGCGAGCACGGCCAGAAAGCCTTCCAGCACAGCGGAAGGCGAGTCCCACTCCAGAGTGGACAGCACACGCGGCTCGGTGCCGAGCGCGGCGCCCAGTTCGCGGGCCTGAGCGACCACCTCGTCCACAGTGGACTCGTCGAGTGCGGGCGTGGAACCCGCGACCGGTTCCCACGGCATGAAGTCGTCGCCGTGCACGCGCACGTCGTCGGCGTAGTCGACCGGAGCGCCGGAGCCCAGCCCCATGGGGTGCAACGAGGCCACGGCCACGACGTCCGCGTCCGCCGTGCCGCCGGGCGGCACCACGGCCACCTTCGCGCCGGAGAAGCCCGCGCCGACCACGCGGGCGCCGCACCACCAGGCGCCGAGCAGCAGGCCCACGGTCTGCCAGTGCGCGGGCAGCAGCACCGCCACCGGGTCACCGGGCTCGACGTCGTGCTCGTCACGCAGCCAGTTCGCCGTCTTCGCAGCCCAGTTCTTCACCGTCGCGCGCGAGAGCTCGATCCGCGTGCCGGCCGCGTCGTCGTAGTGCGTGATCAGCGGACGACCCGGATCGGCCTTCAGCAACGGCGTGAAGAGGATCTCGGTCACGCTCACGAGGCACTCCTAGTCGACGCAGGGCACATCTTGCCGGGCTGCCGCGACAGCGGGCGCGCCGTCCAGCGAGAGCAGCTTTTCAGGGCCGAACCGCGACGGGGTACTCGGGGTCGTCGACGAGGGAGCGGGCTTCGCGGTCTCGCCGATCAGCTGGGCCACCCACGCCTTCACCGCCTCGCGGTCGACCGTCACGATGCTCTGCCCGCGCTCGTTGCGGCCGTCGATGCTCGTCACCGGGATCGTGGCGAACTCCACGTTGCCCGTCGCGAGGCCCTGCGCCTGCGTCGCCAGTGTCGCGATGTCGAGCTTCTGGTCCACGACGACGGACTTCGACACGGCGTCGAGCAGGCCGCTCATCTTGCCCGGATCGGTGAACGTGCCCGCCGACAGCAGCTGCTTCATCGCCTGTGACATGAACACCTGCTGCCGTGCGATGCGACCGAGGTCACCACCGGGCATGTTCCGCTGCCGCACGAACGACAGGGCGTCGCCGCCCGAGATCGTCTGCGGGCCCGCGCGGAAGTTCGCGCCGGAGTTCGGGTCCGACGTGCCCGCCTTCAGGCACACCTGCACGCCGCCGATCACCTCGGTCAGCAGGTAGAAGCCGTAGAGGTTGATCTCCGCGTAGTGGTCGACGCGCATTCCCGTCAGGTCCTGCACGGCCTGGACCAGCGCCTTGCGCCCGGCCTCGTCCGACTGGCGCTCGCGCTCCTGCTGGTCGCTCACGCCCTCGGCCTGCAGCCGTTCGGCCGTGAGGTGCTTGACCGCGCCGTACGCGGAATTGATCTTGTCCTCGCGGTAGCCGGCGATCGGGACGTACGTGTCGCGCGGGATCGAGATCGCGCTGGCCTTGCCGCCGTTGCGGGGGACGCGCATCACGATGATCGTGTCGGTGTTCACCGTGTCCGTGCCCTCGGTGCGCAGCTTGCGCAGCACGTCCGCGGGAAGTGGCCGGCCCTGCGCGTCCGTCCGGCTGTCGCTGCCCACCAGCAGGATGTCGATCGCGCCGTCCTCGACCGGTGGCGAGTTCGGGATGTCCTCCAGCACCTGGAGGATCTGCGTGGTGTTGGTGTTCTCCTTCACCAGCCGCAGCGCTGTCCAGAAGTAGCCGGAGACCGCCAACGTTGTCACGGCCACCAGCGCGACCACCGTACGGCCTATGACCCGTGCGGTCTTCTTCGCGCGTGCGGCAGTGCTCAACGTCTGACCCTCCGTGGACTGTGTGTGCGTGCTCAGCGTAACTATCGGAAGAGCGTTACGCCGGGCGTTTCAGTTGACGCAGACCAGTCCGCCCGCCGTGATCGGCGGGGTGCTGCTCGAACTCGCGGCCGTCGACGTGCCGGGAACGCCCTGCGGTTCGACGTCCGAGTCGTCCGGCGCCTGGTAGTCGCCGCCGACGAAGACCTGAATCTGTCCCTTTCGGACGGACGCGTCCTCCTCGACGCCCACGCCGGCGCCGAGTTCCGCGGCGACCTTGCGCGCGGAGCCCTCCTCGCCGACCGCGTGCCGCACGACCGTGGTGTCGCTGTTCTGCGTGGCCGACGCGACCGGGCCGCGCTGGAAACCCTTGGCGGTCAACGTGTTCATCACCTGCGTCGCGAGACCCTGCACCCCCGCCGCGTTGTAGACGGCCACGGTGATCGCGGAGTTCGGCGGCGCGGGCAGGCTCGTGCTCGTCGTCGGCGGGGTGCTCGACGTGCCCTTGTCCGAGGCCAGGCCGGTGAGGAACTTGCGGACCTCGACCGGGTTCACCGGCAGCACGTTGCCGTCGCTGTACGTGTCCGTCGGCTCGCCCACCGGAATGGTCTTGAACTCGAACTTGCCGCCCACGAGGCCCTGCATCTGCTCGGCGAACGTGGTGATGTCCCAGCCGGAGCTCAGGATCACGGACTTCTGCACGGCCTCGACGAGTCCGTTGAGCTTGCTCGTGTCCGTCAGGGTGCCGGTAGAGAGGACCTTCTTCGCGAGGGCCCCGATGAACACCTGCTGGCGCACGATCCGGTCGAGGTCGCCGCCGGGGAGGTTCTTGCGCTGCCGCACGAACGACAACGCGGCCGCGCCCTCGATCGTCTGCTGGCCCGCCTGGAAGTTCGCGCCGGAGTCGCTGTCGGAGGTGGGCTCCCTCACACACACCTCGACGCCGCCGATGGCCTTGGTGACCTCGTAGAAGCTGGCGAGGTTGACCTCGGCGTACCGGTCGATGCGCACCGCGCCGCCGGACATCCCCTCGATCGTCTTGATCAGCGTCTTGCGGCCGGCGGCCATCGACTCGGTGCGGATGCGTGCCTCGTCCGTCACGCCCTGTGAGCGCAGCTCCTGGTCGACCGTGTTGCGCTGGCGGGCGAACGCCGAGTTGAGCTTGTGCTTGCCGAACCCGTCCGCCATCTCGACGTAGGAGTCGCGCGGGAACGAGATCGCGACCGCGCGCGTGCCGTCGACCGGGATGTGCACGAGGATCATCGTGTCGGTGTTCTGCTCGCCGTCGGGGATGCCGCCGTTGAGCAGGGCCAGCACTTCCTGCGACAGCGGGTTGCCCTGCGCGTCCGTGCGGCTGTCCATGCCGACCAGCAGGATGTCGACCGCACCGTCGAGCGGCTTGGGGCCCTGCTGGGCGAGCTCGTCCGAGATGACCTCGGTCTTCACGATCCCGTCGTTGGTCGTGCGGAGCTTGTTCCAGCCGTACGACGTGATGAGGAGCACAGCCGCCGAGACGAGGGCCACGAAGATCTTCCCCGTCACCAGGAAAGCGCGAAGGGCCGCAGACGGCCGGTTTCCGACCACTCTGACGGGCAGACTCCTGCCTTCCACAGCCGTTTCCTCCCCCACCACACTGAGTTTAGTCGTTTATAAGTCACACGACGTGACGTTGCTGTGGGTTGCAGCGATCAGGTAGGTGACAGACTGCTGTCGGGGTACACCACGGGAGGAAATGGCATGCGCGTACTGGTGACAGGTGGGGCCGGTTTCATCGGCTCGCACTACGTGCGGGAGTTGGTGAGCGGGTCCTACCCGGCGTTCGCCGGTGCCGAAGTCGTGGTGCTCGACAAGCTCACGTACGCGGGCAGCGAGACCAACCTCGCGCCGGTGGCGGGCAAGTTCGAGTTCGTCCAGGGCGACATCTGCGACGCCGCCGTGGTCGCCGAGCAGATGCGCGGCATCGACGTGGTCGTGCACTTCGCGGCTGAATCGCACGTGGACCGGTCCATCACGGGCTCGGCGGACTTCGTGCTCACGAACGTCCTGGGCACGCAGACGCTGCTCCAGGGGGCTCTGAACGCGGGCGTGGGCAAGTTCGTGCACGTCTCGACGGACGAGGTCTACGGCTCGATCGAGGACGGCTCCTGGACCGAGACGCACATCCTCGAGCCGAACTCGCCGTACTCGGCTTCCAAGGCCTCTTCGGACCTGCTCGCCCGTGCGTTCCACCGCACTCACGGATTGCCCGTGAGCATCACACGGTGTTCGAACAATTACGGGCCGTACCAGTTCCCCGAGAAGGTGATTCCGCTCTTCGTCACCAACTTGATCGACGGCCGGAACGTGCCTCTCTACGGTGACGGCCTGAACGTGCGTGACTGGCTGCACGTGGCCGACCACTGCCGCGGCATCCAGCTCGTCGCCGAGGGCGGCCGGCCGGGTGAGATCTACAACATCGGCGGCGGTACCGAGCTCACCAACCGCGAGCTGACCGAGAAGCTGCTGGAGGCGACGGGCCGCGACTGGTCCGCCGTCGAGCCCGTGCAGGACCGCAAGGGCCACGACCGCCGCTACTCGGTCGACATCTCCAAGATCGCGTCCGAACTGGGCTACGCCCCGCAGGTCGACTTCACCGTCGGTCTCGCCGACACGGTCGAGTGGTACCGCGAGAACCGCGCCTGGTGGGAGCCGCTCAAGGAGCGCGCCGCGCTGGTGGAGGGCTGACCCGGTGATCCTCGTTCCCGGAGGCCGTGGCCAGCTCGGCCACGACCTCGCCGCCCTGTCCGCCGACGTCCGCGCGGTGTCCTCCGCCGAGCTGGACGTGACCGCGGTGACGGCCGCCGACCTGGCGGGCGCCTCCGCGGTGGTCAACTGTGCCGCCTACACCGCGGTCGACGCCGCCGAGACCGACGAGGAACGCGCGTACGCGGTTAACGCCGTCGGTCCCGGCCTGCTGGCGCAGGCGTGCGCTTCCCTTGGCATCCCGATGATCCAGGTCTCGACGGACTACGTGTTCTCCGGCGACGGCGAGCGGCCGTACGAGACGACGGACCCCGTCGGCCCGAAATCCGCCTACGGCCGCACGAAGCTCGAAGGCGAGCAGCGCGTCCTGGAAGCGGGCGGTTACGTCGTGCGCACCTCGTGGCTGTACGGCGTGCACGGCTCGAACTTCGTGAAGACCATGGCGGCGCTGGAGTCCTCGCGGCCGGCTCTGTCCGTTGTGGACGACCAGGCCGGTGCGCCGACGTGGTCGCACGACCTCGCCGCCGGACTCCTCGAGCTGGTCTCGGTGCGGCCCGAGACCCGTCTGCTGCACGCGACCGGTGTCGGCCAGACCACGTGGTTCCGGTTCGCGCAGGCCATCTTCGAGGAGCTCGGCGCCGACCCGGCGCGGGTGCGGCCGTGCACCACGGCGGACTTCCCGCGCCCGGCCCCGCGACCCGCCTACTCGGTGCTGTCGGGTGCGGCGTGGGCAGCGGCGGGACTACGCCCTTTGCCGCACTGGCGCAGCGCCCTTTCGGCGGCGTTCCGGGCAGGGGTGGTAGCTCCCCGTACCGGTGCTGCGCCATTGGAGTGACCGGTCTGGCTTGGTAGTACCAAGTGCGGGACCCTTTTCGGCATGTTCGATTCCGGGCGCAAACCTCAGCGTCCCGCGACAGAGGATTCCGATCGGCAGCGCTTCCTGAAGTGCGTTGCTGTTGTCACGGGTTCGCGACAGGTGTCGATGAGTCAGCTCGACAAGCGTTCACCGAGGCCGCACTCTCGGTGAAGTAGTTGGGGCGTCAGGGTTTCCTGACGCCCTCCAGCACGCACGTCAGGCCCGGCTGCGCCGGTACGCCTCGACCGTCTTCTCCGCGCACCGGCGCCAGGTGAACCCGGACGCGTACGCACGCCGTTCGGACTGCGCCTCGGGGGTGGTCGGCGCCGCGACGGCCTGGGCCAGGCCGTCGGCCAGGGCCTCGACGTCCCCGACCGGCACGTGCAACGCGTGCCCGCCCGCGACCTCGCGCAGCGCGGGCACGTCCGAGCACACCACAGGAACGTTGCAGGCGAGTGCTTCCAGCACCGGCAGCCCGAAACCCTCGTCCCGCGACGGCAGCACCAGGGCCGTCGCCCCGGCCACCACCGACCGCAGGTGCACGTCCGGCAGGTATCCGGTCCGCAGCACCCGGCCGTCCACGCCGGCCCGGCCCGGTCCGACGATGACGAGCGGCGGCAGCGACGGATCGGACGCGTGCGCCTTGACCAGGTACTCGAGGCCCTTGCGCGGCCCGTCCGCACCCACGAACAGCAGGTACTCCGAACCCAGTCCCAGCCGGCCGCGCAACGTCGGTGACGGCGGCCGCGAGGCGAACCAGGCGGGGTCGACGCCCAGTGGCGTCACCATGACCTTCTCCAGCGGCACCGAGAACCGGTCCGCGACGACCGAGGCGACGGCCGCGGTCGGCGTGCAGATCACGTCCGCGCGCTGCGCCGACAGCCGGACGAGCTCCGGCAACCGGCGATCGGACGCGGGCAGGTCGCCGGGGGAGTCCAGGAACGCCAGGTCGTGGATCGTGACGACCTTGCCGGCCCGGAGCGTCGGCGGCAGCACGAAGTTCGTGGCGTGCATGACGTCGGTGAACCCGGTCAGCACCTCGACCGGCGGGAACGGGGCGCGCAGCCACAGCTGGCGCAACGCCCGTGCCGAGACGGGCAGGCCGCGTGCCGTCACGTCGTGCGGCAGCACCGTCCGCAACGCGCGCCAGCCGCGCAGCGTGAACGCCACCGCCCGCACGTCGACGTCGTCCGCCATCGACGCCAGTTCTTCGGCCAGCGCCGCTGTGTAGCGGCCGATTCCGGTGCGGTTTCCGAGCAGGGGGGTGCCGTCGAGCAGCACCCTGAGGGGTTTCGGGGATCTCGCCATTTACCTGCCACCACGCGCGATTTTCCGCAGACGCCCCGTCGCCCGCTTGGCCAACTCGGTCGGGCCACCCGCGTCCAGGTACTCGCGCACCAGGAGCAGGTCCCGCTTCACCTTGTCCGCCTTGCTCAGCCCCGGTGTGCGCACCATGGGGGCCGAGCCGGGCAGACGGTCCGCGGCGGGCCTGGGGTTGCGGCAGAACTCGGCCAGTGGCGCGAGCGCTGTCTCCCAGGTGAACCGTTCGCGTACGACGGCGATGCGCTCACGGCACGAGGCCGCGAACTCCTCGTCGTAGAGCACCTTCTCCAGCGCGTCGGCCAGTGCCTCCGGGTCCTCCGGTGGCACGACGACGCCCAATCCCTCCCGCAGCACCAGGTCCGCGAACGAGTCGCCGGACGTGGTGACGATCGGCAGTCCCGCCCACAGGTAGTCGAGCACCCGCGTGCGGAACGCGAACGTGGTCTCCACGTGTTCGTAGTGCGTGGTGACACCGCAGTTCGCGTCGAGCAGCCAGTTCTGCCGCTCGGTGTAGGGCACCCACCCGTCGTTGAAGAACACGGTCTCGCCGGTCAGCCCCAACTGTGCGGACAACGCCCGCGTCTGGCCGGCGATGTCCATGTCCGGGACCTCGGGGTTCGGGTGCTTCATGCCCAGGAAGTACAGCTTCGCGGACGGCTGCCGCCTGCGCAGGTGGTCCATCGCCTCGATCAGCGACAGCGGGTCGAACCAGCTGTAGACGCCACCGGCCCAGATCACGACCTTGTCCGCGTCCGTGACGCCCGGCACGACGCCCTTGATCGCCGGGCCGGTGCGCTGCGGCGGCTTGCCCGACAGTCCGAAGGGGACGATGCCGAGCAGCGACTGCGTCGTGGGGTCGTTGTCGTACAACGTCGGGGTGAGCCTGCCCAGCGCCGCCAGGTGGCCCAGCCAGAAGTGCCGCTGCCGTTCCGACGCGCACAGGAAGAAGTCGCCGCGTTCGAGCTGCGTGTTCAGCACCTTCGTGACGGCCGCCAGGTCGAGCGCGCGCTTGTCGTCCGGGTTGTCCTTGCCCTGTTCCAGCATCTCCAGGTGCATCGGGTCGTACATGTCGCAGACCACGATCTTGGTCGACGACTGCTTCTTCAACTCTCCGACCATCTCCAGCGCGTGGCCCTGCAGCACGACGACGTCCGCCCAGGCGACGTGCGGCGGCAGTTCCTTCGGCCGGGCGCGTTCGATGCCGAACGGGGCGTCGGGCGGCGCGCACAGCGGGTTCGTCGTGACCAGCCGCACCTGGTGCTCGCCGGACAGCACGTCGGCCATGTGCCAGGCCCGGATCGCGGGCCCCGCCATCCGGTCGGAGATGGCGTCGCCGGTGATCACCAGCACCTTGCGCGGCTTGCCGAACACCTCGTCGAGGCCCAGGACGTCGACGAGGACGTCGTGCGCGGCGAGGTAGCGCGGCAGGGGATAGGCGGGTTCCAACGCCTTGCGCATCAACGGAACGAGGTCGGTGTCCGACATCCGGCGGGCGGCCTGCTCGATCTTGCGCGACTCGGCCAGCGACGGCATCAGCTCGACGAACTGGTCGATCGCGAGGAACCCGGCGAGCGCCTGGCGCGACACCCCGACGGGCTCGCGGTCGGATGCGGGGTCGGCCGGGCGGCGGGTGATCTCCAGCTGCGTGGCGTCGATCTCACCGCGCGCCGTAGCCCGGCGCACGCACAGCGCGAGCGCCGCCGGCAGCACCTTGGCCAGCGTCTCGTCCGAGAAGTTCTTGTACAGCGCCATGAGCGCGTTGCGCTCCAGCAGGTACAGCTCGCGGCTCTCGTGGATCGAGCTCATCGACGCGTGGTGGCGGTGGAACGTGAGCGACGCCGGTTCGTAGCGGACCCGCCAGCCGCGCAGGTTGAGCCGCCAGCCGAGGTCGACGTCCTCGTAGAACATGAAGAACCGGTCGTCGAACCCGCCGAGCTCGCGGTAGACCTCGGCCCGCACGAACATCGCCGAGCCGGTGCCGAACAGCACGTCCTTGGGGCCGTCGTGGCTGCCGTCGTCGGCCTGACCGGCATGCCGCTTGTAACCCATGCCGAACCAGGTCAGCCCGCCGTCGACGAAGTCGATCTTCTCGCCGTCCCAGTCGAGGACCTTGCTCGCGACCGAGGCGACCGCCGGTTCGGTGTGGAAGACCCTGATCGCGGCCTTGACCCAGTTCCGGTCCGCGCGCGCGTCGTTGTTGAGGAACGCGAGCACCCCGCCCGTGGCGTGCTCGACGCCGAGGTTGCAGCCGCCCGCGAAGCCGAGGTTCTCCGGCGAGGTGACGATCTTGACGCCGGGCAGTGCGGCCTGCAGCCGTGCGGTGTCGTGCGCCTCGTTGTCGACGACGATCACCTGGAGCAGCTCGGCCGGGTAGTCGACGTCGGCCAGTCCGCGCACGCAGGTGATGGTGTCGTCCGCACCGCGGTAGTTGACGACGACGACGGACACGACGGGCAGAGAGGCACGATCCACGCGCTAAGCCTGCCTCATCACTCTGCGCGCCCGCAGTGTGGTCGCACAGATCAGGAGCAAGACGACAGCAAGAGGCACGCCGAAGACCCACTCCCCGGACCAGTCGTTGCGGTCGGCGAGCAGCGGCCGCATCAGCGGGTGCCGCAGGACGGTGGCCGGACCGGGCTGCATCCTCTTGTCCTGCTCGCCCCGCACGACGATCCGCAGCTCGGCGCCGTCCGGGCAGGTGACGTGGTGCGCGAAGACCGGGTTGTCCGGCCCCGGCACGTCCTCGACGGCGGTGATCACGCATGTCTGGGGCGTGGCGAGCACGTCCATCAACGCGCGGTGACCGTCGCCCACGAGCACCGCCGTGCCGGGGATCACGACCATGAACGCGGGCAGCACGAGCCACGCCGGCCCGAGCTTGCCGACGCCCCACGCGAACGCCAGCGACAGCAGGCAGCACGGCACCAGCACCGCGAGCTCGTACTGCTCGGGCACGACTGCGCCCAGCAGGACCGCGGTGGCGACGGCGGCGAGCCCGATCACGATGAGTGGTACTGGCCGGCTCACGGCTGCTTCCTGAGGTGAGTCATCGCTCCGGGGACGCTTGTGACCGGTGGCAGGTTGCACTTCAGCGGCCGGCCCAGTCCTGCCAGACGCTCCCGCGGGAGACCTCGGTCCTGATCTTGAGCCGTTGCCAGAGGGTGGCGGGGAGCCTGAGCAGCACCTCCGCCAGCACGCGGGTGCGCAGTCCGAACCGGAAGTTGGCCGCGTCCGGGACGTTCTTCCGGAACGGCAACAGCGCCGTGATCACCGCGAACCGGGCGAGCTGGGGGAACGCCACCTTCGCGGGGGCGCACCGCAGCAGCATCAGCAGCCGGTTGCGTTCGTTCCAGCGGTGGAAGAGCACCGATCCGGGACGCGTGCTGGCGCCGTGCCGGTGCCGGACCCGCGCCGGTCCGACCGAGATCACCCGGTGGCCGGCCAGCCGCAACCGCCAGGCCGTGTCGGTGTCCTCGTAGTAGCAGAAGAAGCTCGCCGGAACGCCGCCCACGGCCTTGAGCTCGGCGGTCCTGAGCAGTGCCGCGCCGCCGCAGAACCCGAACACCTCGCGGCCGGCGAGCACGACGTCCCTGCCGTGGCCGTCCGCCGTCAGCGCGACGCCGACGGACTGCGTCGAGCCGTCCATGAGCAGGATCGACGAGGTGGCGGCGGCCGCGCCGGGATCACCGTCGAGAGCGCTCTCCAGTTCGGTGAGCCACGACGGGTCCGGTGCCGCGTCGTCGTTGAGCCACGCGACGTACGGGGTCTCGACCATGTCGAGCACGGCGGCGAGCCCGCCCGCGTAACCGCGGTTGCGGGGCAGCCTCACGACCTCGTGTCCGCTGATCAGCTCGGCCGTGCCGTCGTCGGACGCGTTGTCGACAACGATCGTCCTATGTGGACTCTTCTGGGCCTTGAGGGCGTCCAGGCACGCCGTGATGTGGTCACGGCCGCGCCACGTCACGACCACCACGGTGCTGACTGCCGACACGGCGTGAGACGGTACGCGACGTGCCCGAGCTAGTAGTGCTGACCGAGCAGCTGAACGCCCCTGTCCCCGGCGGGACCGGCCGCTACACGGCGGAGTTGCTCGCGGCGTTGGGGGAGAACGCCCCTCGCGGCTGGACCGTGACGACTGCGGCGACGGCCCGCGCCGACCGCGTGATCAGGGTGCCGCGGCGGGTGCTGGTGGCGTTGTGGGAACGGGGCCTGCCGCCGAAGCTCGGCCCGCACGTGCACGCCCCGACGCCGCTCGCGCCGCTGCCGGGCGCCGTCGTGACCGTGCACGACGTGGTGCCGTGGACGCACCCGGAGACGCTGACTCCGCGCGGGGTCGCGTGGCACCGCAAAGTGATCGTGCGTGCTGCTCGCGAGGCCCGCGCTCTGGTGGTGCCGACGCAGGCTGTTGCGTCTCAACTGGCGGAGTGCGTGCGTGTGGACGTGCCGGTGCACGTGGTGCCCAACGGCGTCACGCGGTTGGTCGGCTCACCGGCCGATGACCTGCCCTCGTCGTACGTGCTCGCCGTTGGCACCGTGGAGCCGCGCAAGGGCTTCGGACTGCTTGTGCGGGCGACCGAACGGCTTCGGGTGCCTCTGGTCGTGGTCGGTCCACAGGGCTGGGGCGACGTCGACCTGCGCGCGCCGCACGTGACGTTGCTCGGCAGGGTGTCCGACGCACGGCTCGCCTCGGTGCTGGCCGGTGCCACCGTGCTCGCCGCGCCCAGCCTGGCGGAGGGTTTCGGGCTGCCGGTGCTGGAGGCGATGGCCGCCGGTGTGCCCGTCGTGCTCTCCGACGACCCGGCTCTGGTGGAGGTCGCGGGCGGCGCCGGAACCGTCGTGCGGCGTGGCGACCTGGCCTCGTTGACGGAAGGACTGCGCGCCGTCTTGGCGGATCCTCGTCACACGGTCGAGGCCGGCATCACCCGCGCGAGTGAGTTCACCTGGGCAAAGACCGCACAGGGAGTGTGGGAATCACACGTCTGACGATCGGATTGGTGCATTCCCGTTAAACGCATTCGCAAATGACATTACGCTAGCTGATCGTGCCGACCGCCGAACCCAGCGTGCTGATCGACGCCACCGCGATTCCAGCAGACCGTGGTGGCGTCGGCCGTTACGTGGATTCGCTCGTCGCCGCTCTGGACGCGGACGGGACCAAGCTCTCGGTCGTCTGCCAGCCGCGCGACGAGGAGCTGTTCAGCAAGATCGCGCCGAACGCCCGCGTGGTCCGTGCCGCTGACGCCGTCGCCACCAGGACGGCCCGCCTGGCCTGGGAACAGACGACACTGCCGCGCCTGATCCGCACCCTCGGCGTGGACGTGGTGCACTCACCGCACTACACGCTCCCGCTGGCCGGCAAGACCGCCTCGGTCGTGACGCTGCACGACGCCACCTTCTTCACCGACCCGGTGCTGCACTCGTCGGTGAAGGCCCGCTTCTTCCGCGCCTGGACCCGAGCCTCGTTGCGGCGCGCGGACCTGTGCGTGGTGCCGTCACAGGCGACCGCCGACGAACTGGTGCGCGTGGCCGGCGCCGACCGCCGAGTCCTGCACATCGCCCAGCACGGCGTGGACACCGAACGCTTCCACCCGCCGTCACCGGACGAGGTCCTGGCGGTGCGCCGCAGCCTGTCACTCGGCGACGCGCCGTACGTCGCGTTCCTGGGCGCGCTGGAACCGCGCAAGAACGTCCCGGCGCTGATCCGCGGCTTCGCCCAGGCGATGGTGGGCCGCGCCGAACCGCCCGCGCTGGTGCTGGCGGGCCAGCCCGGCTGGGACAGCCAGGTGGAGCGCGCCCTCGACTCCGTCCCGCACCGCATCCGCGTGATCCGCGCCGGCTACCTGCCGTTCGAACAACTGGCGGGCTTCCTGGGCGGCGCGCAACTGGTGGCGTACCCGTCTCTGGGCGAGGGCTTCGGCCTGCCCGTGCTGGAGGCCATGGCCTGTGGCGCCTGCGTGCTCACCACCCGGCGCCTGTCGCTGCCCGAGGTGGGCGGCGAGGCCGTCGCGTACTGCGGCGTCGGCGCCGGCGACATAGCCGCCGCGATCGCCGACCTCCTGGACGACCCGGCCCGCCGCGCGTCGCTGGCGGCGTCAGGCCAGCAGCGGGCCAAGGAATTCTCGTGGGCCGTCAGCGCAGATCGCCACCGCCTGGCCTACGAACGCGCGATGCTGGTGCGCCACCGACGCTGAGGCGTCGCTAGGGTGACGCGCGTGAAATACGGCGACGGACTTGGTGTCGTGACGGTCACGTACTCGCCGGGCGAGACGCTGGCTCCCTTTGTGGACACCCTTGCGAAGGCCACCACCCGTCCGGCGCAGGTGATCCTCGCCGACAACGGGTCCACCGACGGGGTGCCGGAGTCCGTTGCGGCTTCGCACTCCCACGTCACTTTTCTGCCCACCGGCGGAAACCTCGGGTACGGCGGTGGTGCCAACCGCGGCGTTGCTGCTTTGGGGCCCGATGTCGGGTGGGTGCTGATTTCCAACCCCGACATCGAGTTCTCGCCTGGCAGTGTGGACGCGTTGATCGATGCCGCTGCTCGGTGGCCTCGGGGTGGGATGTTCGGGCCG
Source organism: Lentzea californiensis (assembly GCF_024648825.1). Classification (GTDB taxonomy): domain Bacteria; phylum Actinomycetota; class Actinomycetes; order Mycobacteriales; family Pseudonocardiaceae; genus Lentzea; species Lentzea californiensis. The sequence goes on along the minus strand of NZ_JANBBE010000001.1, from coordinate 75,591 downwards.
TTGATCCGGGAACCTTCTGGGGAGGTCTACCCGTCTGCTCGGCTGCTGCCCTCGCTTGGTCGTGGGGTTGGGCATGCGTTGTTCGGTGCTGTTTGGAAGTCGAATCCCTGGACTCGGGCCTATCGGCAGGAGAAGGCTCCCGTCGAGCGTTCTGCCGGGTGGTTGTCCGGGTCCTGTTTTTTGATGCGGCGTGAGGCTTTCGACTCCGTCGGCGGGTTCGATGAGCGGTACTTCATGTACTTCGAGGACGTTGACCTCGGGGAGCGTGTTGGGGCTGCTGGGTGGTTGAACGTTTATGTGCCTGATGCCGAGGTCACGCACATCGGGGGGCACTCGACTGCTCGGTCTTCGGATCGGATGTTGAGGGAGCATCATCGGAGTGCTTATCGGTACATGGCTGATCGGCATGCTGGGGTGGTTTGGGCGCCGTTCCGGGTTGTGTTGAAGGCTGGGCTGGCGGCTCGGGTGAAGATTCTCACTCGTAAGTCCGGGTGATTCCTGGGGCTCCGCCCCAAACCCCGCCAATCTGATCCAAAGCCGGGGTCTACGCCGTGCGCGGGTTGATGGCACGCCTGTTGCTTTGGGCGGAGTCGCGTTGCGTAGATGGTTGCGTTGGTGGGGTAAGGACAGCTCGCCTTCGGCTTCGCGGGTGGGACGCGTGTCCGTTGCCGTGCGCTCGGGCTGCTTGCCTGCCGTTTCGCGGGCGGGATGCGTGCCCACCACCGCGCACTCGGATGGCTTGCCTGCGGCTTCGCGTGCGATCAGGCGGTCTCTTCAGCCCCGCACTCGCGGCAGTCATCAGCCCGCGGTGTTCTCTCGGCTCGCGGCGGCCTCTTCGTACGCGCGGCAGTGTCAGACCTGCTCGCTAAGTTGGGTCGCGGGGGACCCGAACCCGAAGGGGACCCCTGCGCGAGCCTGCCCGGCGGTCGCCGGGCGCGCCTACATGTCGCCGCTCAGCCGTTGCGTCAGCGAGTTGCGGGTCTGCTGGTGGTTCGAGACCGTCGGGATCAGGCCCGGCCGGACGACCTGCGTGATTTCCGCGTCATCTGCGGAGGGCTGTTGCTGCGGCATCGGCTGCGTCGGCATGGGCTGCTGCGGTGCGTGGTGCGGTGGGCGCTGCTGCTGCTGGTGGCCCATCTGGGCGGGCGCGAGGATCATGGTCGAGTCCGGGTCTCGGCGTGGGTCCACGGCGTTGACCAGCGCGCGAGGGATCTGTTGCGTGTCCGAGGAGTCCATCGGGGACGTCATGTTGTCCGGCGTCACGATGTTCCGCCCGCGTGCACGGGCGCGGGCGAGCATGGCGTCGGCCCGGTCGCGGGGGTCCATGTCGGATTTAGCTCCTTGCCGGGACCAGATCCCATATGACGATCTGCTTCGTGTCAGAGTATTCCGTCGAACGGCTCGCTGTAACGCGGAGGAGGAAAAAGGTGCACGGCGTCGAAGCTGTGGTGCTGGTCGGGGGCAAGGGCACTCGTCTTCGCCCGCTGACCCTGTCCGCTCCCAAGCCCATGCTGCCTACCGCGGGGGTGCCATTTTTGACGCACCTGCTGTCGCGGATCAAGGAGGCCGGCATCACGCACGTGGTGCTGGGTACGAGTTACAAGGCCGAGGTGTTCGAGGAGTACTTCGGGGACGGGTCGAGGCTCGGGCTGGAGCTCGAGTACGTGGTGGAAGAGGTGCCGCTGGACACGGCGGGGGCGATTCGCAACGTGGCGGACAAGCTGCGTGAGCCCGACGTGATGGTGTTCAACGGTGACATCCTGTCGGGCGTCGACCTGAACGGGATCGTGGACACCCACCGCGAGCACGAGGCGGATGTCACGCTGCACCTGGTGAAGGTGCAGGACCCCAGGGCGTTCGGGTGCGTGCCGACGGACGACGAGGGGCGCGTGCAGGCGTTCCTGGAGAAGACGGAGAACCCGCCGACGGACCAGATCAACGCTGGTTGTTACGTGTTCCGGCGTGAGGTGATCGACGCGATTCCCGCCGGGCGGCCGGTGTCGGTGGAGCGCGAGACGTTCCCCGGGCTGCTGGAGGCCGGGAAGCGGTTGCAGGGGCACGTGGACGCCACGTACTGGCTGGACCTCGGCAAGCCCGAGGCGTTCGTGCAGGGGTCCGCGGACCTCGTGCGCGGCGTTGCGCCGTCGGCGGCAGTTGCACAGCCGGGCGACTACCTGGTGCTTGAAGGCTCTGCGGTGCACGAGGGTGCGACGCTCAAGGGCGGCAGCACGGTCGGTGCGAACTGCACGGTTGCGGACGGGGCTGTGCTCGATGGCGCGATCCTCTTCGACGGTGCCGTTGTCGGCGAGGGTGCCTTGGTCGAACGTTCGATCGTGGGTGCTGGTGCGCTCGTGCAGGCCGGTGCGGTCCTCAAGGACGCAGTGGTCGGCGACTCCGCGGTGATCGGTGCGCGGTGTGAGCTGATCGGGGGAGCGCGGGTCTGGCCGGGCGTCGTGTTGCCCGAGGCCGGCGTGCGCTTCTCGACGGATGCCTAGCAGAGCTTGGACTCCACCGTTCCCACTCGATCTGGGCGCGGTGCTCGGCGGGCTGCGCCGCGGACCGGGCGATCCGTCCTTCAGCGCGGAGGGCGGCGTCTGGTTCGCGGCGAACACGCCGTGCGGGCCCGGCACGTTGCACATCACCAGGGTGAGCGGTGAGGTGCTGGCGGAAGCGTGGGGCGAGGGCGGGCCGTGGCTGCTCGACGGCCTGCCCGCGCTGCTCGGCGCGGACGACACGGTGGACGAGTTCGTCGCCCACCACCCGGTCATCGCCGAGTCGCGCAGGCAACGGCCCGGCCTGCGGCTCGGTGCCACCGGACGTGTCTGGGACCTGCTGTTCGCCTCGATCCTGGAGCAGAAGGTCACCGGCGTGGAGGCCTTCCGCACGTGGCGTGAGCTGGGCCGCAGGTTCGGTGAGAGCGCTCCCGGACCGAAGCCGCTGAAGGTTCCGCCGACACCGCAACGGTTGCTGGGCCTGCAGGACTGGGAGTGGCACCAGTGCGGCCTCGACGGCGCCCGGCGCCGCACGTTGATCAACGTCGCGCAGGTGGCGCACCGGCTGGAGAAGGCCGCCGAGATGCGCAGCCGCGAACTCCTCGAGAAGGTGCCCGGCGTCGGCGTCTGGACGTCGGCCGAGGTGGCGCAACGGGCCTGGGGCGACCCGGACGCCGTGAGCGTCGGCGACTACCACGTCGCCAAGAACGTCACGTGGGCCTTGACCGGCACACCGGGCGACGACGACGGCATGATGGAGTTGCTGGAGCCCTACAAGCCGCAACGCCACCGCGCCGTCATGTACCTGACGGCGGCGGGGCTGCGGAGGCCGCGGCGAGCACCGAGGTTCTCGCCGCGCGACTACCGCCGGTTCTAGGGGTTCCGTTGGCGAGGGGCGCGCCAGGCGCCATCACCGCCCTGCTCAAGCGCTACCGGGCGCTCCGGCGCTGAGACCGGCGGTCAACGCAGGCGCGCGAGAGCGCTCTCGATCAGCGGGTGCAGGTCGTCCACGTTGTCCGGCAACGAGTCCAGCGGCCACCACTGCAGGTCGACGGACTCGGCGGACCGCACCGGCTGTGCGCCGACGGGTGCGCGCACCAGGAACCGCACGTCGAAGTGCCGCGTCGGCTTGCCGAGCGAGCACGTGATCGGGTGCACGTCGAGGTGGATCGGCGTCGGCTCGATCCGCAGCCCGCGCATGCCGGACTCCTCGGTGGCCTCGCGCAGGGCCGCCGCGGCCAGGGACACGTCCTCCGGCTCGCAGTGGCCGCCCAGTTGCAGCCACCGGCCCACGCGCGGGTGCAACGTCAGCAACGCGTGCTCCGCGGTGGCGTCCAGGACCAACGCTGAGGCCGTGAGGTGCCCGGGTTCGCAAGATCGCCGGCAGGCGTCCTCGCGGGCCGCCAGGAAGCCGAGGTAGGCCTCGCGCAGGGCGTCCTGTCCCGAGAACCGGCTCAGCGTCGAGACGGCGTCGGCGTGCAGAGTCATAGTTCGATCAGGCCTTCCAGCGGTTCGCGCGGCGTCAGCGGCTCGGTCGGGTGCCCGACCGCGACGGCGCCCAGCGGTTCCCAGTCGGCGGGAACGCCCAGCACCGAACGCACCACGTCCGCGCAGAAGATCGTCGACGACACCCAGCACGAGCCGAGCCCCTCGGCGGCCAGTGCCACCAGCAGGCCCTGCACGGCGGCGCCACCGGCGACGGTGAACATCGTCTTCTCGGCGTCCGCGCGGCGGACGTCGGGGTAGGAGTGCGCGCCGTCGCGCACGAGGAACGGCACGACGATCTCCGGTGCCTCCACCAGCAGGTCGCCCCGGCGGACCCGGCGTGCGATCTGGTCGGGAGTGAACCCGTCGGCGAGCAGGTCGCTCTCCCACTGCTCGCGCATGGCCATCAAAAGTTCCGAGCGCTTCTCCCGCACCAGCACGAACCGCAGCGGCTTCGTGTGGTGCGGCGCGGGCGCGGTCAGTGCCGCGCCGACGGCCCGCCGCACGACGGCGAGATCGACGGGCTCGTCCGAGTAGAACCGCACGGACCTGCGCATCAGCACGGCCTGCGCACGGCCGGCGGCCAGCGCCTCCTCAGTGCCGAGACTGAAGAGGTCCTCCTCGACCGGCCGGTTCAGGTCGCGGGCCGTGGAACCGTCGTCCACCACGTCGAACCCGCGCAGCACCGCCACCGGCACCGCGCCGAGCTTGCCCTTCACCAGGTCGGCGGCCGCGGCGATCTCGTCGGCGATCGCGACCATCGTCACCGCGAGCTGGTTGCCGTGCTCGTCCACCGAACCCGCGTAGTCGTGCAGCACGCGGATGCCGGACGCGCCGATCGCGGCGTCGATCTGGCCCATCCGCCACGCGCGGCCCATCGTGTCGGTGATCACCACGGCGACCTCGACGCCCAGCGACTTCCTCAGCGCGGAACGGAGGGTCGCCGCGGAGCCGTCCGGGTCCACGGGGAGCAGCGCGATCTCGTCGCCCGCCACGTTCGAGGCGTCGACGCCGGACGCGGCCTGCACGATGCCGAGCTTGTTCTCGGTGATCAGGGTGCGCATCTTGCGGGCGAGCACCCGCACGGACTCAGCGTCGACGTGTTCGCGCCGGATCCGGTCCCGCTCCTCGGGATCCGCCGGCACGCGGACGAGCCGTCCCTCTACTTTGGACAGGACCTTGGACGTGACGACCAGCACGTCGCCGTCGCGCAGCCAGGGCGCGGCGTTCGCGATCGCGCCGGCCAGGTCGTCGCCGGGGCGAAATTCCGGCAGGCCGGTGACCGGCAGCAGCTCCAGCGCCGCCGCGGCGTGATCAGTCAACGTCGACTCCGGCCAGGTCCAGCGCGACGCGGGCCATCTGCGCCGTGGCGTCCACATCGGACATCAGCAGCGGAACGGCGCGGACCGCGACCCCCGGCACGTCCGCGCGGTCGCCGGTGTGCACCAGCCACGCGTCGAGGATGCCGTCTTCAGAGCACTTGCGGGAGCCGTAGAGCCGACCGACGGCCTCGGCGGAGGTCTCCACGCCGATCGCGTCCAGGCAGGCGTCCGCCATGCCCCGCAACGGTTTTCCGCCGACGATCGGGGACAGGCCCACGACCGCGGCGTCGGTCTTGCGCAACGCGTCGCGCACACCGGGCACGTTGAGGATCGTGCCGACGCTCACGACGGGGTTGGACGGGGCCAGGACCACCGCATCGGCCTCGGCGATCGCGTCCAGCACACCGGGCCCGGCGGTGGCGGTCTCGGCGCCGACGAACGCGAACGACTGGGCGGGCAGACCGGCCCGGTGCTTGACCCACCACTCCTGGAAGTGGATGGCCTTCGTCTCCCCGTCGATCTCGACGACGACGTGCGTCTCGACCCGGTCGTCCGTCATCGGCAGGAGCTTCACGCCCGGCTTCCACCGGTCGCACAGCGCCTCCGTCACGGCGGACAGCGGATAGCCGGCGCGCAGCATGCGGGTGCGAACGAGGTGCGTCGCGATGTCCCGGTCGCCCAGGCCGAACCACGAGGGCTCGGCACCGTACGCCGCGAGCTCCTCCTTGACGGTCCACGACTCGTCCTCACGGCCCCAGCCACGTTCGACGTCGATGCCACCGCCCAGCGTGTACATGCAGGTGTCGAGGTCGGGCGTGATGCGCAGCCCGTGCATCCACACGTCGTCGCCGGTGTTCACCACCGCCGTGACATCTGCTCCGAGAGCTTTGAGTCCCTGCAGGAACTTGGCGCCGCCGACCCCGCCGACGAGTGCTACGACCTTCACGCCCGCCCATGCTTCCACAGCGCGGTGAGCGGCCTACAGGGAGCGCCAGAACGAGAACGTCGCGGAGCCGAGGTACGCCGCGAACGAGTCGCCGCCGACGAGCTGGAACAGCCAGGTCGAGACCTCGAAGAACAGCCGGCTGACCTCGGAGAAGCCGATCAGGACGGCGAACAGGACCAGCGGCGCCCACGGCCGGGCCTTCGCGCCGAACCGCTGCGCCTCGTACGGCAGGAACGGTTCCAAGGCACCCCAGCCGTCCAGACCGGGAATCGGGAGGATGTTCAGCACGAACGCGAACACCTGCAACAAAGCAAGGTACGAAATCGCGGCGGCGAGCGCGGCGGGCGGCGAGAAGATCGTGACGACCAGCGCGAGCAGGACACCGATCACGAGGTTCGAGATCGGCCCCGCGAGTGAGACCAACGACTCGATCTTCTTCGACCGGAGCGCGTGGTGGTTGATCCACACGGCGCCACCCGGAAGGGGGATTCCGCCCATGACCAGCAGCACGAGCGGCAGCACGATGCTGAGCACGGGGTCGGTGTAACGGCGGATGTCGAGGGTCAGATAACCCTTGTCACGTACCGAAAAATCGCCGCCCTTGTACGCGACGGCGGCGTGCCCGAACTCGTGCAGGCACAGCGTCACCGCCCACCCGGCGAGTACGAAGAGGATGGTGCCCGAGATGATGGCGACGTCACCTTCGAACAAGGTGAGCACAGCTCCGGCGACGGTTGCCGCGAGCAGGCCGAGGAACAGTGGGCTGGGGCGAACCGCTGATCGCTTCACCCCTCCAGTGTGGCGTGTCGACCGGCGTGGTGGGCCGTTCGGGGACGCCTTGCGACACCTGAATCACTGTCTGTGCAGTCAGTCAAGGTTTTTGCGGCCATCTGCGGGAATATCCCCCGACGTGTGGACTCCGCTTGACCGCCCGCTGTGACGCAGGTGTAATCACATCGGTGTCATTCGTCGTTGTGGGAACGGCGTCTGGCGTCCGCCAACCGGGGAGAGCGGAAGGCGAGGAGGCGGACGAAATGCAGGAATTCGAAGAGCTCGAAGAAGATCACGTCACGCAGCCGGTCGTGCAGGGCGAGCTGTCGTACCTGTTCGACCCTGCCGACGAGCAGGACTGGCAGGAGCGCGCGCTCTGCGCCCAGACGGATCCCGAGGCGTTCTTCCCCGAAAAGGGTGGTTCGACACGGGAGGCCAAGCGCATCTGCCTGGGCTGCGAGGTTCGTTCGGAGTGCCTGGAGTACGCACTCCAGCACGACGAACGCTTCGGCATCTGGGGCGGTCTCTCGGAGAGAGAACGCCGCAAGCTGAAGAAGCGAGCCGTCTAGTCGGTCAGAAGCGTGATCTTTCTGCCTTAACTTGAGGACGTGACAAGTCCTCACCCGAGGCTCCGGACAGCGCCGGTGCTGTGCGTCCTGGTCTGCCACGACGGAGACCAGTGGCTCAGCACGGCGCTGTCTGCCTTGCGGCGCCAGCGAATTCGTCCACGGCACGTGATCGCGGTCGACACCGGGTCGACGGACCGGACGGCAAAAGTCCTGGCAGAGGCGGGAGATCTGCTGGACGGAGTGCTGACCGCGCCACGCGGCACGGGCTACGGCACCGCCTTGCGCATCGCGGTCGACCACGCCGTCGAACGGTGGGGCGACCCTGGCAAGTGGCTGTGGCTGCTGCACGACGACAGTGCGCCCGAACCGGACTGCCTGGCGGCTCTGCTGACCGCGGCCGAGGTGTCGCCGTCGGCCGCTGTGCTCGGTCCCTTGTGCCTCGATTGGGTGGATTCCCGTCTGGTCGTCGAGGCAGGTCTGTCGACGGATTCTTCAGGACATCGACAGACTGGTCTGTCGTCCGCGGAACATTCCGCATCGTTTCAGCAGAGCACCGAGGTTCTCGCCGTTTCATCCGCCGGATCGTTGATCAAACGTGAGGTGTGGCACTCGCTCGGCGGTTACGACGAAGCGATGCCGCTGCTGCGCGACGATCTCGACTTCGGCTGGCGCGCTAATCGCGCAGGTCATTTGGTCCTATGCGTACCCGTCGCACGCATGCGACATGCACGCGCCGCGACTAAAGGCGCACGCCGTTTGGACGCGGCGATGGCACGGCCGGGTCCGTCATTTCGTGGCGTCGACCGCGCGCACGGCATGCGTACATTTTTGGTCAATTGTTCAAGTTCCTCGTTCCTCGTCGGAGTGCCGCGGCTGCTGTTCCTGTCGCTGCTGCGCGCCCTGGGCTTCCTGTTGCTACGGCGTTTCGCGGACGCACACGCCGAAGTCGGCGCGGCCCGTTACCTCCTGACGCGCGGCCGTTTGCTGCAGGGACGGCGCGCCCGTCGCGGCTCCGCCGTCGTGCGCGGCCTCTTCACCAGCAGACTCACCCGGCTGCGCAACGCGGTGCGCGCCGGCGCCGCCTTCCTGATCCGCCGCCGGGTCGAGGCCGACGCCGCACTGGGTCGTTTGCCCGCAACCGATTCCGGTTCGGCGTGGCTCGAACCGTCCGAAGTGGACTCCCGGCTCGTCGGCCCGGCCGCTCTGCCGGCCGGCGCGTCGCGCGGTCGTCCGCGTGTCGCCGGTCTGCGCCGCCCGCCCGTCGTCGTTCCCGTCGACGCCGCACTGCCCGGCGCTCTCCGCCCTTCGCCACGACCCCGTCCGTCGCCCGGCCCGCGTGCCGACTCCGGCATGGTCTTCGTCGAGGTCGACCAGTCCAGGGTGCTGCGCTCCCTGCTGCTGGCGCCGCCGGTCCTGTTGCTGCTGTCGCTCTCGGCCGTCGCGGTGATCGCGAACTGGTCCCGGCTCGGGCTCGACCTCGCCGGTGGCCGGCTGCTCCCGGTCGGCTCTGCGGGATCGGTCTGGTCGACCTACCTGTCCTCCTGGCACCCGGTCTTCGGCGGCACCACCGCACCCGCCCCCGCGGCGTTGGCCGTCCTGGGTCTCATCCCCGGCGGACCGTCGTTCGCCGCCGCCATGATGTTGCTCGGCGACATCCCCCTCGCCGCGTTGTCCGCCTACATCGCGTCACGCGGCTTGCGCGTACGCCGTTCCGTGCGCGCGGTGGTGGCTGCCTTCTACGGCCTGCTGCCGGTCGCCACGACCGCCGTCGTTGAAGGTCGCCTGGACGTCGTCGTCGTGCACATCGTCACGCCCGTGGTCTTCGCCGGCGTGTACGCGGTCTTGCGCGCGTCGTCCACGCACGCCTGGCTGCCGATGGCCTCCGGCACCGCCATCGGTGTCGCGGTCCTCGGGGCCTTCTCGCCGCTGACGCACGTGGTTGTGATCGTCGGCGCCCTCGGCGGCTTCATCGCGGTGACGGGTGGTGCGCGCCGGATCGCGGCTCTGTTCGTGATCGTGCTTCTGCCCATGGGCCTGCTTCTGCCGTGGCCCGCCGTATTGCTGCAACACCCGGCGATGGTGCTCAACGGCCTAGGTGCCGCGTTCGAGTCGCCACCGCCAAATTTGATCGTGTGCTCGGTCTTCGTGGCCGCCGCGTTCGCCGCCGCCGTCCTGCGCCCGAACGCCTCGATGCTGCCGGGGCTCACCGTGATCGTGCTGGCCGTCGGGGCTCTTGCGGCGGTGACCGCGGTCGGGGCCTGGCCCGGGGCGCCGCTGGTGATCCTGGCCTGGGGACTTGTGTGCGTGGTGCTGGCCGGGTGTCAGCGCGGGGTGGCGCCAGGTGTGGCCGGGCAGGCTCGGGTCCGGCGGGCCGTGTACGTCGTCGGGGTGGTGACGCTGGTCAGCCTTGGGGTGGCCGGATTCCTGGACCTGCGGACCGGGCCGTTGAAGGCTGACGGTGGGCTCGCCCTGAACGCCTCTTTGACCGCCGAGCTGGAGCGGAGCGGGCGTTCGGTGTTGATCCTCGGGTCGCCCGCCCGTCAGGTCGCCGGACGGATGCCCGCGTTCGGGGACGACGACCTCGTGCCCACGGTGTCGTCGCCGGCTCGGTTGCGGCGGTGGAACTCGTCGTTGCTCGACGGGGCCGCGCCTGCGGTGAAGGTGGCGCTGGGGCAGGCCGCGTCCTCCGGGGTCACCTTCGTGGTGGTGCCGTCCGAGGAGGCATCCGCTCGGATTCGGTCGGCTGCCGGGGAACTGGTGTCCGAGGCGCCGCGTGCTTTGGACGGACGGCCTGTGTTGCGGATGCGGCTGGTCGCGGACACCGGGGTGTTGCTGGCGCCTGATCTCGCCCGTCGTGCTCGGACCGGTGGTGAGCCGCCGTCCGAGCTCGGTGCGGACGGGATCGCGCCGGTGAACGTGTCGCTGCCCGACGTGGCTGTGCGGGTTTCGCCTGGCGGGGAGGGGCGGGTGCTGGTGCTGGCCGCTGAGGACGAACCTGGGTGGCAGATTTCCGTGGACGGGGCTCAGGTGCCTGTTGTCCGGGCCTGGGGGCATCTGGTCGGGGTGCCGTTGCCGTCCGGTGGGGCTGAGGTCCGGGTTTCCGTGTCCAGCACGTTGCGGGACTTTTTGTTGTTGGGGCAGGCTGCGGCGGCGTTGTTCACCTTGCTGACCGCGGTGCCCACCCGGCGGCGGGGCGTGCCGGACGCGCGCTGAGGACGGCTCGCCTTCGGCTCGCGGGGATTGCGGGTGTGAGAGGGGTCTCAGCCCTCGTCCACCACGTCCGGGTCCAGGCCCAGGTAGTTCGCGATCTGCTCCACCAGCACGTCGTGCACCAGGTCGGACAGGTCGGCGCCGTCCTTCGCGCGGGCTTCCAGCGGGCGGCGGTACAGAACGATCCGCGCGCGGTTGTCCGAGCCTGCGGGGAGCAGGCGGGCCAGGGGGACGTTGCCGTCCTCCACCACGCCGTCCTCGCCCTCCACCTGGACGTCCGGCACGTCGTCGACGGCCACGTCCAGCTGGGTGAGTTCGGTGCGCCAGCGCGTTTCGATGGGCTCCAGCGCCTCGATGACCAGGGCGTCGAAGCGTTCTGCGCGGGAACGGGCCGCCGGCAGCGTGGCCGGGTAGAGAGGGCCGCGCAGGCCTCGCCCGTGCCGGTCGCGGTTGCGTCGGCGCGGCGAACCCTGCCGCTGAGAACCCCGTGCCATCACCACAACCGAGCAGCCTAGTTGCTACCCCTGACGACTAAACACAGCGTGCCTCACACACAGCCTCCCGTGGACGCGCTATCGTCCCCGATCGTGCGGAGCGTGAGACGGTGCTCGCGAACCGGGTGTGCTAACCCGGCTGTCGCCACGCTCACCTACGCCTATGCGGACTCCACCGCGGTCGTCGGGCCGCTTGCCACGTACTCCGAACCGCACAGTTACGACCTGTGCGAGGAGCACGCCTTGCGGCTCACTGCGCCGCGGGGGTGGGAGGTCGTGAGGCACCAGGGTGAGTTCGCGGCGCCCGAGCCGACTGTGGACGACCTGACGGCCCTGGCAGAGGCCGTGCGGGAGGCTGGGCGGGCTGATGTGAGCCCGAAGCTGCCCGATGTGCCTGCGGGCTCTCATCGGCGTGGGCACCTGCGGGTATTGCCCGATCCGCACGAGGACTGACTGACCACACGCACCACTAATCTTCTCGCCGGTAGGCTGCCCAGGCAGTGGCCGTCAAGAGCGAGATTCGGGAGTGTGCGGCGTGCGTGACCTGTCCGGCATCGTCAAGGCGTACGACATCCGCGGGGTGGTCGGCGAACAGCTGGACGCCGGCTTGGTCCGGGACTTCGGCGCCGCCTTCGCGCGCCTGGTCGGTGGACCGACCATCGTGATCGGTCACGACATGCGTGACTCCTCGCCGGGGCTGTCCCGTGCGTTCGCCGAGGGCGCTCAGGCGCAGGGCGTCAACGTGATCAGCATCGGCCTGGCCAGCACGGACATGCTCTACTTCGCGTCCGGCAAGCTCGACCTGCCCGGCGCCATGTTCACCGCGAGCCACAACCCGGCGCAGTACAACGGGATCAAGATGTGCCGCGCGGGTGCATCGCCGGTCGGCCAGGACACCGGTCTCGCGCAGATCCGCCAGGACGCCGAGAACCAGGTCCCGGACGCCGAGGGCGTCGAGCCCGGCACGTTCGAGGAGCGCGACATGCTCGTCGACTACGCGGCGTACCTCAACGCGCTGGTCGACCTGAAGAACATCCGCCCGCTCAAGATCGTCGTGGACGCGGGCAACGGCATGGGCGGCTACACGGTGCCGCAGGTCTTCGAGGGCCTGCCCATCGAGGTCATCCCCATGTACTTCGAGCTGGACGGCAGCTTCCCGAACCACGAGGCGAACCCGCTCGACCCCAAGAACATCGTCGACCTGCAGGCCCGCACCAAGGCCGAGGGTGCCGACGCCGGTGTCGCGTTCGACGGCGACGCGGACCGCTGCTTCGTCGTGGACGAGAACGGCGACCCGGTCAGCCCGTCCGCGATCACCGCGCTGGTGGCCGTGCGCGAGCTCGCCAAGGACCCCGGCGGCACCGTCATCCACAACCTGATCACCTCGCACGCGGTGCCGGAGATCGTCACCGAGCACGGTGGCAAGCCCGTGCGCACGCGCGTCGGCCACTCGTTCATCAAGGAGGAGATGGCCAGGACCGGCGCCATCTTCGGTGGCGAGCACTCCGCGCACTACTACTTCCGCGACTTCTGGAAGGCCGACACCGGCATGCTGGCCGCGCTGCACGTGCTGGCCGCGCTCGGTGAGCAGGACGGCCCGCTGTCGGCGCTCACCTCGATCTACAACCGCTACGCCGCCTCCGGTGAGATCAACTCGACGGTCGGCGACCAGGCAGGTCGGATCGCCGCCATCAAGGACGCGTACGGCTCCAAGGACGGCGTCACGATCGACGAGCTGGACGGTCTCACCGTGCAGCTGGCGGACGGGTCGTGGTTCAACCTGCGTGCCTCGAACACCGAGCCGCTGCTGCGCCTGAACGTCGAAGCCGCCACCCCCGAGGCCGTCGCCGCGCTCAGCGACGAGGTCCTCGCGATCGTGCGGGCCTGAGGAGAACACCGTGGCCGTCAAGATCGAAGAGCAGTTGCTGGAAATCCTCGCCTGCCCGTGCCCCGAGCACGCGCCGTTGCAGGTCGGTACGCCGTCGGACCCGGAGGCGGACTTCCTCACGTGCACCGCGTGCGGTCGTTCGTTCCCGGTCCGCGACGGCATTCCGGTGCTGCTGCTGGACGAGGCGGTCGAGCCGCCGCCGGCTGGGTGACGTAGGTGCTCGACGACACGCTGCTCGACGACCAGCGCCGCCTCGCCGACGCGGACACGGGCGGCTGGCTGCGCGCCGCCGCACGTGCGGGGGCACAGGTCCGTTCCACCGCAGAGGCCGCGGCCGAGGCGGGAGTGGAGCGGATCTTCGCCGAACGCCCGCGCGCGGTCGTGCTCATCACCCGGCCCGGCCACTCGGTCGCCGTCGCCCACGTCGTCATGGCGTTGCTCGGCCCCGGCTGTCCGGTGCCGGTGGTGATGTCCGACGAGGTGCCGCCGTGGGTGGGCGCCCTCGACGTGGTGCTCGCGCACACCGAGGACCCCGGTGACCGGGTGCTCGCGGAGTCGATCGACAGGGCCGTCCGCAGGGGCGCCCGCACACTGCTGACGGCGCCGGACTCCGGTCCGATCGCCGCGGCCGCCGCCGGCCGGGCCGTGCTGCTGCCGCCCCGCATCGACGTGCCGCCGGGCTTCAGCTTCCCGCGCGCGTTCGCCGCGTGGCTGCTGGTGCTGCACTCGCTCGGCCTGCTCAAGGCCGACGTTCAACTGATCGCGGACGAGCTCGACCGGGAGGCCGAGCGCGACCACCCGGCGCACGAGTCGTTCGTGAACCCGGCGAAGTCGCTCGCGTTGCGCGTCGCCGACCGCACGCCGCTGCTGTGGGGCCTCGACGAGGTCGCCACGTCGGTCGGCGTGCACGGCGCCGGCGTGCTGGGGGCGTTCGCCGGCGTGGCCTGCGACGTCTCCGGGTATTCGCAGGCGCTGACCCGCCCGGTGCTGCACCGCCGCGCGGTGCAGGGGACCTCGGGTGCGGACCTCTTCGCCGACCCGGACGACGAGCCGGGCAGCGGACTCGTGCGCGTGCTGTTGCTGGCCGTGCGGCAGGGCCCGATGGCCGACGCCGTGCGGCAAGTCGCCGAGGACGCCCTGCCGGGGGCCGACGTGCTGGAGCCGGCCGTCGAGGTGGCGGGAGGCGACGCGGTCTGCGCCGCGCTGCTCGCGCTCCGCTTCGAACTGGCCGCGCTGTACCTCGGGCTCGCCGCCGGGACTCTCGGCGGCAACCCGTACTGATTTGGGAGCTGACTCAGAAGTGGACCTGCTGCACAACGCGGTAAGGCCGTATGCGTGGGGTTCACGCACGGCCATCGCCGAGCTGCTCGGGAAGGAGGTGCCCGCACCCCATCCCGAGGCCGAACTGTGGATGGGCGCCCACCCCGGCGACCCGTCCCGCGTTCGCGACGCGGACGGCACCGAGCGCTCCCTGCTCGACCTGCTGACGGCGGACCCCGACGGCCAGCTCGGCCCGCGCGTCGCCGAGAGGTGGGGCAGCAGGCTCCCGTTCCTTCTCAAGGTGCTCGCCGCCGACGAGGCGCTGAGCCTGCAGGCACACCCGTCGGCCGTGCAGGCGGCGGAGGGTTTCGCCGCCGAGGAACGCCGTGGCGTTCCGCTCGACGCCGCGGTCCGCAACTACAAGGACCCGGCCGCCAAGCCGGAACTGATCTGCGCCCTGACCGAGTTCCACGCCCTGGCCGGGTTCCGCGAGCCGTCGCGGACGGTCTCGTTGCTGCGCTCGCTGGACGCGCCCGCGCTCTCGCCGTACACCGAGATGCTGGTCGCGCAGCCGGACTCGTCGGGCCTGCGCGCGCTGTTCACGATGCTGATCACGCTGCCGCAGACGTCGCTGTCGTCGCTGCTCCCGCAGGTGCTGGACGCGTGCGTGCTGCACGTGAAGGAGCACGGCGAGTTCGACCTGGAGTGCCGCACGATCCTGGAGCTGGGCGAGTCCTACCCCGGCGACTCGGGCGTGCTCGCGGCCCTGCTGCTGAACCGGATCGTGCTGCAGCCGGGCGAGGCCATCCACCTGCCCGCCGGCAACCTGCACGCGTACCTGCGGGGCACCGGCATCGAGATCCTGGCGAACTCGGACAACGTCCTGCGCTGCGGCCTCACGCCGAAGCACGTCGACGTGCCCGAGCTGCTGCGAGTGCTCGACTTCACGTGCGGCGACATGGAAGTGCTGCTGGGCGAGGAGGTCCAGCCCGGCGTCCGCGTGTACCGCACGCCCGCTCCGGAGTTCGAACTGTCCAGGTTGGACCTGGCCGCCGAGACCCGGATCAACCACGAGGGCCCGCAAATCATGATTTGCACCGACGGCGCCGTGGTACTCACCAACGCCCGTGGCGAGGAGTTGAGGCTGGCGCGAGGTGAGTCCGTGTGGCTCCCAGCGTCGGACCCGGCGGTGCTCGTGCGACCGGATGGTGTTGAATCCGCTGAACTTTTCCGCGCCACGGCCGGAACAGACTAAGGTTCACGACCGGACAAACCGGACTTGTTGCGAGGAGACAGGCGTGTCAGCAGGGGGCGGAACCAAGGCCATCGTCGCGGCCTTGGTCGCGAATGCCGGAATCGCGGTGGCCAAGTTCATCGGATTCCTGATCACCGGCTCGTCGTCGATGCTCGCCGAGTCGGTGCACTCGGTGGCCGACACGTCGAACCAGGGCCTGTTGCTGCTCGGCCAGAAGACGGCCCAGCGCAAGGCGACCAGGCTCCACCCGTTCGGCTTCGGCCGCGACCGCTACTTCTGGTCGTTCGTGGTGGCACTGATGCTGTTCACCCTCGGCTCGGTGTTCGCGCTGTACGAGGGCATCCACAAGCTGCAGCACCCCGAGGAGCTCTCCAGCCCACTGGTCGCGGTCGGCATCCTCGTGGTGGCGATCGGCCTGGAGTCGTACAGCTTCTACACCGCGATCGTCGAGTCGAAGAAGATCAAGGGCGACGCCACCTGGTGGCAGTTCATCCGCAACTCCCGCACGCCGGAACTCCCCGTCGTGCTGCTGGAGGACGCGGGCGCCCTGATCGGCCTGGTGCTGGCACTGATCGGCGTCAGCCTCGCGACGATCACCGGCAACCCGGTCTTCGACGCACTCGGCACCGTCGCCATCGGTGTGCTGCTGGGCATCATCGCGGTGATCCTGATCATCGAGATGAAGTCGCTGCTCATCGGTGAGGGCGCGTCCGACAAGGACCTCGACGTGATCATCGACGAGCTGGCCGCAGGCAAGGTGCAGCGCGTCATCCACATCAAGACGCAGTACATCGGCCCGGACGAGATGCTCGTGGCGGCGAAGATCGCGCTCGAGCCCCGGCTGCCGCTGGACGAGGTCGCTCAGGCGATCAACGACGCGGAGCAGCGGGTGCGGGCCAAGGTGCCGCATGCTCGGTTGATCTACTTGGAGCCGGATCTGGACCGGTCCACGGTCGCCAGCTCCTGATTCTCTTCGCACGCGGGGACCTTTCGTACTGCATGTCGGTACGAAAGGTCCCCGCGTGCGTTCAGCAGAGACTTGTGGGTGATGTCTGGGGGCGGGTTCGTCGTGTCTGGACAGAACGCCGGACAACCTGCGGACAAGAGCTATGGCCATCTCACCTGGTGGTTACCTCTAGGGTGGGCCAATTCAGGTTCCATCAAGGAGGTATGCACCGTGCCGGGGAACGGGTTGTGGCGCACGAAGTCGATCGAGCAGTCGATCGCGGACACGGACGAGCCGGGCACCAAGCTCCGCAAGGATCTGACGGCGTGGGACCTCACGGTCTTCGGTGTCGCGGTGGTCATCGGTGCCGGCATCTTCACGCTCACCGCGAGCACTGCCGGCAACATCGCGGGGCCGTCGGTCTCGCTGTCGTTCGTGCTGGCGGCGATCGCCTGTGCGCTGGCCGCGTTGTGCTACGCCGAGTTCGCCTCGACGGTGCCGGTCGCGGGTAGCGCTTACACCTTCTCCTACGCCACGTTCGGCGAGTTCGCCGCGTGGATCATCGGGTGGGACCTGGTGCTGGAGTTCGCGGTCGGGTCGGCCGCGGTCGCCAAGGGGTGGTCCGCCTACCTGCAGACGACGTTGGGGCTCATGGGTCTCGACGTGAAGACCGAGGTGGGTGACGGCATCAAGTTCGACTGGGGCGCGGTGCTCCTGGTCGCGGTGCTCACCACGCTCCTCGTTGTCGGCACGAAGCTGAGTTCGCGGGTCAGTGCGGTCATCACGGCCATCAAGGTCGCGGTGGTGCTGCTCGTGATCGTGCTCGGCATCACCTACATCAAGGCCGAGAACTACTCGCCGTTCATCCCGCCGGCAGCCGAAGGTGGTCCTGCCGCGCACACCGGGATCGAGCAGTCGCTGTTCTCGCTGATCACCGGCTACTCGGGCAGCACCTACGGCGTGCTCGGCATGCTGGCGGCGGCGAGCATCGTGTTCTTCGCGTTCATCGGGTTCGACGTCGTGGCGACCACGGCGGAGGAGACGAAGAACCCGCAGAAGGCCGTGCCTCGCGGCATTCTCGGTTCTCTCGCCATCGTCACGGTGCTGTACGTCGCCGTCACGCTGGTGATCACCGGCATGGTGCCGTACACGGAGCTCGCGACGCAGCCGGACGGCACGCGGGCAACGCTCGCCAAGGCGTTCTCGGACAACGGGGTCGACTGGGCGGCGACGGTGATCTCGGTCGGTGCGCTCGCCGGTCTGACCACCGTCGTCATGGTGCTGATGCTCGGCCAGAGCCGCGTGCTGTTCGCGATGTCGCGGGACGGGCTGCTGCCGCGCAAGCTCGCCAAGACCGGTAGCCACGGCACGCCGACGCGCATCACGATCATCATCGGTGTGCTCGTCTCGGTCGCCGCCGGCTTCTTCCCGGCGGGCAAGCTCGAAGAGATGGTGAACGTCGGCACGTTGTTCGCGTTCATCCTCGTCTCCGCGGGTGTGCTGGTGCTGCGCAAGACGAGGCCCGACCTGTCGCGCGGCTTCCGCGTGCCGCTCGTGCCGTTCGTGCCGATCCTCGCGATCCTCGCCTGCCTGTGGCTGATGCTGAACCTGACCGCGCTCACGTGGATCCGGTTCCTCATCTGGATGGCGCTCGGTGTGGTCGTCTACTTCGTCTACAGCCGGCGCAACTCCGTGCTCGGCAAGACCGGCCAGGGCAAGGTCGAGCCGGAACCGGTGGTCAAGCAAGGCGAAGAACCCGGCATCTAGCTCATCACCAACTAATCTGCGCACCATGGGAAACGCGCGGTGGCTCTCCGAGGAGGAGGGAAGCGCCTGGCACCACTTCGTCCAGGCGTACCACCTCCTCGAGAGGCAGATCGAACAGCAGTTGCAGCGCGACGCGGGCCTTTCGCACGCGCAGTACAACGTGCTGGTCGTGCTGTCCGAACAGCCGGGCAACCGCATGCGCATGACCGAACTGGCGCGCAGGGTCGTGGTGTCGAAGAGTTCGCTGACCTACCAGATCGGCAAGCTGGAGAAGACGGGACTCGTGCGGCGCGAACCGCACGAGTCCGACGAGCGCGGCATCCTTGCCGTGCTCACCGACGAAGGCAAGGCCCTGCTGCAGGCCGCCGCACCCGGTCACGTCACCACGGTCCGCGAGTACCTGATCGACCTCTTCACACCGGAGCAGCTCGCCCAGCTCGGGTCGTTCATGCAGACCGTGCACGAGAAGGCGGACGACTAGAGCGTCAGCAGGCCCTGTTCGTCCAGCCACTGCGCCACGTCGTCCGGGCCCTGCCGCGTCACGTCCAGCTCCAGCACCGGCAGGATCGACTTCGCCGCGAGCTCGCGGAGTTGGCGCTGCTCCTCGACGAACGGCTCCAGCGAGACGTACTGCTTCGGGTTCGCGCTGATCTTCAGCCGTTCTTCCCGTGCCGCCTCGAAGGTGTCCTCGGGCCGGGTGCACAGCACGATCGCGAAGTTGAGCGGCTTCAGCCTCTCCTCCAGCCAGCCGAAGTCGAACTCCCGTCCCTGTCGCGCCTGGAACGCCAACGTGGACAGGTGGAACCGGTCGATGATCCACGAGTAGTACCGCTGCAGCTCGAACATCCGCACCCACGTCTCGTAGGTCTCGATCGCGTGCGCGGTCTCGTCCGGCGCGAAGTCGATCAGCCCACGGCCCCACGGCTCGTTGCTGAAACCGCTCCACTCACCCGAGATCAACGGCGAGTGGTACCGGTACCTGCGGTGACCGACCAGACGAGGGTGTTCGTTCAACGCGAACGCCAGGTCCGTCTTGCCGGTCAGTCGCGTGCCTTCGAGGATCACCTTGGGTGTGAGCTTCATGGTGGCAAGCTAACCCGGTGATCCTCTGTCTCGACGTCGGTTCCACCTGGACCAAGGCCGCTCTCATCACCCCCGAGGGCGAACTGGTCAGGACCGGGCAGCACCCGACCACGCCGCCGGAAGTGCTGCGGGGCATCGACGCGCTGCGCGATGAGGTCGGCGACGGCGAGATCCTCGCGTGCTCGTCGGCGGGCGGTGGTCTCCGGCTTGCCGTCGTCGGCCAGGAACGGGTGGTGAGCGCCGAGGCCGGTTACCGGGTCGCGCTCAGCGCGGGCGCCAAGATCGTGCACGTCGGCGCGGGCCCGGTCGACGTGAGGGCGTTGCGCGCGTCGGCTCCTGACCTGATCTTGCTGGTCGGCGGCACGGACGGTGGTGACCAGTCGGTCCTGCTGCACAACGCCGCGAAGCTCGCCCGCGTGGCCGTGCCGATCGTGCTGGCGGGCAACGTCGAGGCGCAGCCGGAAGCGTTGGAACTGCTGGCGAAGCGCACGGTGGTGGCCTGTCCGAACGTACTGCCGGACGTCGGTCAGCTGGCCCCGGAACCCGCGCGCAAGGCGATTCGCGAGGCGTTCCTGCAGCACGTCATCGGCGGCAAGGGGCTTTCGAGGGGACCGAGGTTCCGCCAGCTCGTGCGGGCCGTGACGCCGGATGCCGTGCTGGCGGGCGTATCCCGGCTCGCGGCACAGGACCGCGAAGGTGCCGTGCTGGTGGTGGACGTCGGCGGCGCGACGACGGACGTGTACTCGGCGGTGTCCACAGCGGACAGTGAAGGTCTGGAGAGGACGGTCGCGCTCCCGCCGGACCGCCGCACCGTCGAGGGTGACCTGGGCATGCGCTGGTCCGCGCCGGGCGTGGTCAAGGAAGCCCTGACCGAACGCCTGACGACCGAGGACCTGGCCGCGGAAGCCCAGAAACGGGCCGAGAACGTCGGCTGGCTGCCGGACGACCCGGCCGTCGACGTGAAGCTGGCGTCGTTCGCGGCGATCCTGGCCGTGCGCAGGCATCTCAGGCAGGTCGACGGGCAGCTCGGACCGCACGGCGCGGGCCTGCTGGTGTTGTCGGGCGGGGTTTTCCGGCACACGCCCGACATCGGGCCGATCGTCGAGGTGTTGCGGGCGGACCCGGTGCTGCGGCCGGTGCTCAAGACCGCCGAGATCACCGTGGACCGCGACTACGTGCTGGCGCCGGTGGGCCTGCTCGCCGAGTCGGGGCGGCTGGAGGCCGCCGACCGACTGGCGAAACGGCTGGGCTGAGCGTTGTCCCGCAAGGTGGTGCGCTGAACCGGGGCCGTCCAGGTCGCCGCCGTGCTCGAGCCGGTCACTCCGCCGCTTCGGCTGCTGCCTGCTCGAACCCCTGGTGGCAGTGTTCGACCTGGTCGGTCACGTGGTCCATGAACCAGCGCATGATCTCGTAGGGAATGGACTGAACGGTGCGGACGTGGACGATGGGGTCCAGGCTCGGGTCCTCGTCGGGCACCACCGTCGGCACGGCGTAGAAGAACTGGACGGCGTAGTGGCGGCCTGCGTGAACGCGCGGCTCTGGCATGCCCGCAGGCTGCCACAGCTGCAGGCGCGAGTCTCACGATCATCCGTTCAGCACCTGGTGTTGGAACCCCGCACCTGCGGGACAACCTTCAGGCCGACTCCTCGTCGTCCACGAACTCGAGCAGATCGCCCGGCTGGCACTCCAGGACCCGGCACATGGCTTCGAGGGTGCTGAACCGCACGGCTTTCGCGCGCCCGTTCTTCAGCACGGCGACGTTGGCGGGCGTCAGCCCGACCTTCTCCGCGAACTCGCCGACGCTCATCTTGCGCTTGGCCAGCTCGACGTCGATGCGCACGACGATGGCCATCAGATCACCGATTCCATGTCAGCCCGCAGTTCCGTGGCGCGCTTGAGCAGCGCCCGCATCACCACGAGCACGAGGCCGACCACCGAGACCGCCGACGTGAACAGGAAGAACAGCACGATCACCCCCGGATCGTCGGCGTTGACGCCGATCCAGATGAACACCCCCACGAGCACGGCCCACGCCGCGGCGATCGCCCACACCATCACGTTGACCCACTTGATCGCGCCTTCGGTGAAGATCAGATCCTTGCGCACCAGCGTGAGCAGCTTCCAGGTGGCCACGATCACCACCTGCACGCACACGATCCAGAAGATCGACACGATCGTCGAGGGCCACCTCAGGTGGGCCTCGTCCGGGTTCTGCTGAGCCATGTGCGCGTACTGGCCGGGGATCGAGAACGTCTCCAGCATCACGAGGATCCCGAACAACGCCACCAGGAACACCCGGAGGGCCGTCACCGCCCAACGTTCAGAAATCATGCATCGAGTATCGTTAGTGATCTATCGAAAGTCAATCGGTAGTGATCGTGTCACGGCAGGTCTCTACAGTGATCGCCGTGGGACTGCGCGAGCGCAAGAAGACCGAGACCCGAGCGGCGCTGTCCGCCGCCGCACTGCGGCTCGCCCTGGAGAAGGGCGTGGACGACGTGCGCGTCGACGAGATCGCCGAGGCGGCGAACGTCTCGCCCCGCACCTACAACAACTACTTCGCGAGCCGCGAGCACGCCATCGTCGCCGGCATCACGGCCACCCGCGCGCTCCAGGTGGCGGAAGCGTTGCGGGCCAGGCCGTCCGACGAGCCCCTGGCCGACTCGATCGTCGCCGCGTTCGCCGCGCAGTACCGCGAACCACCGACCGAGGCCCTCGCCCTGATCACCTCGACACCGGCGTTGCGCGAGGCCTACCTCGACTCGGTGGCGGAGCTGGAACCGCCGATCGCCGACGTGATCGCCGCGAGGCTCGGCAAGTCCGGCCAGGGCGCCGAGGTGCTGGCGGCCGCGGTGTCCGCGGCCGCCCGCCTCGCCGTGCGGAGGTGGGTCGACCTGCGTCCGTCCGGACTGGTCGTGGTCTCGGCGGGCTCGATCGAGGACCACCTGCGCGAGGCGATCGGCCACCTCGCGCCCGCCCTCAGGTGAGCTCGTCCTTCAGCACGCACATGAGCAGCGCGTCGTGCCACTCGCCGTCGCGGAAGAACGACTGCCGGAACCGCCCGTCGACCTGGAAACCGACCTTCTCGTAGGACTTGATCGCGCGCTCGTTCGCCTCCACGACGCCGAGCTCGATCGAGTGCAGCCGCATGGTGTCGAACCCGTACCGACAGGCCGTGCGCAGCGCATCGGTGCCGTAGCCGCCGCCCCAGTGGTCCTTCTCGCCGATGTAGATGTCGACCTCGGCCCGCGCGTTGACCGGATCCGCGTCCCGCAGCACGACGACACCGATGAGCTTGCCGCCCTCCAGCGTCTCGATGCAGAAGGTGACCTTCTCGTACGAGTTCTCCTGACGGTCGGCGAAGCGTTTGCGCGCCGACGCCAGCGACGAGTGGTAGTAGCTCTGCAGCCACCGCATCACTTCTTCGTCGTTGTGCCAGCGGTGGAACGCGTCGGCGTCCTCCGGCTCGACGGGCCGCAGCCGGACGAGATCCCCAGTCAGCATGATCATTTGCTCCAACGCACTCGAACGACACCATCGTCATCGGGCAACACCGCTTCAGCGAGCGGCTCCGCTTCGTGCAAGGACCGCACCGCCGCACCACGCGCCAGGGTCAGTTCGACGGCGAGCGCCGGGCGGTCCTCGGCGTGGACCACGTCGCGGGTGATCAAGCCGTTCTGGTCCTCCCAGACGACCTCGTCCTCCAACCGGCACCACGCGCCGTTGTCCCGCAGCATGGCCCGCACGAGCGCCACAGCGGTGGAGATCGGGACCCGCGCCCCGTCGTGGTAGCCGGTCAGGTCGGGCGGGAACAGTCCGGCGAGCCCGTCCCCCTCGACGGCCGGCTCGAGTCCGCCGCGACCGCCGGCACCGGGCTCGCGGATCATCACCGAGGTCACGCCGGTCTCCGCGGCGAACGTCTCGACGGCCGTGAGGTAGGCCGCTTCCAACGGCCCGTGGTCACTGATGATGTCCAAGGGACCGAAGTACCCGTCGGCGAAATGAGCCGGGTCGTACTTCGTCACCTTGAACACGTGCATGTACACCCGCGCAGACTAGGAGCCGCCCAGCACGTCCCGCGACCGCATTTCCGGCTTGCGCGCGAACGGCAGCGAAGGCGATTCCGGCGCGTCCACCTGCAACAGCCCCGCCGCGATCGCCACCGCGCGGTCCCACTCCGGGTCCGACGTGTAGTCGGAGTGCGCCGACACCCCGGACCGCCACCGCCGTCCGGGGAACGGCCCGCGCTGCGGATCCGGCAGCCAGTGGTCGCCACCCAGCACCAACGCCCCGGTGGGCCCGCGCAACGCAGGCGCCAGCGCGCCCTCCGAACCGTCGTCGCGGTAGCCGACGCCGAGCAACATGCCGTCGAACACCTGCCGCCGCCACGTGGTCACGGCGCCGCCCAGCGGATCGGTGCCCCGGCACAGCGCGCGCCAGCGTCCGTCCAGCCCGCCGGCCAGCCGGGCCAGCGACGCGTGCGGCACCACGGCCGGGAACGCCCGCGGGTACGCCCACTGCAGCTGCGAACCGGCCGTCAGCAGCCCGATCCGTTCGCGGTCGTGGGCAGGCAGTTCCTCCAGCAGGCGGGCGGCGGCGACGGCGACCAGCAGGGAGCCCTGCGAGTGTCCACAGAGGACGACACGGGTGCCGGGGTCGCGCAGGTGGTCCTGCACGCGGGCCACGAGTTCCGGCACGACCTTCAGCGCGTAGCAGGGCGGCACGATCGGGTGCGCTTCACGCGGCCAGAACTGCGCGATGTCCGCGATGATCCCGAGCCGCCGCCCGGACTCCGGCTGCCGCGCCGCCAGGTACACCGCACGCAGCAACGACACGGCCAGCAGGCCGAGCACGAACACGCCGAACGCGGAGAACGGATACGTCCACGACGCCAGCTCCACGTTGCGCAACCGCTGCAAGGAGGCGAGCACGGCGCCGACCGTCAGCACGGACGCGATGATCAGGATCATGTGATGGCCGTGGTTGCGTTCCCAGCGCGCCCACCACCACGCCCGCGTCGCCATGCGCAGGTCGCGCATCCGGCCGGAGTGCAGCAGCGAAGCCTCACGCGCCCACACCTTGCCCTTGCGGAACGCCCGCCACCGCACGGCACCGGTGAACGAGGCCACCGCGAGAAAGCTCAGCAGCGCCAACGCGCCCGCCACGCCCCACAGCAGAGTGATGTAGCTGTACCCGTCCGGCAGGTCCAGGTCCTCGCCCAGCGCCTTGCGCACCGGCAACGCCACTCCGGCGCCGAAGCCGCCGCCGAGCAGTCCCGCGATCGCCAGCACCGGCGCCGCGAACCAGCCGCCGGCCCACGGCCGCAGTTCGCGCGGCAACGTGCGCCACGTCTTGCGGGCCAGCAGTGCCGCGGGCACCAGCATCAGTCCGAACAGCACCAGCACGAACGCCATCAGCAACGCCACGACCTGCACGGTCACGTCCGCGCCGGGCACCCGCAACGGCAGTTGCTCCTGCAGCCCCAGGGTCGTCAGCACCAGCAGCAGGGAGAACACCAGCAACAGCCGCCGCGGTTTGCGGCTCAGCGCCGCGCGCAGCCACCGTCCGCCGCGATGAGGCGCACCGCCCGTCGGGTCGTCCAACAACAACACGCCGAGCACGGACACGCCGATGAGCACCAGCGAGACAGTCCACGCCACCGTGATCGCGACGCCCATGCCGCCGGCGGCCGTGAGCTGCTGCAACGGCCCGCCCAGCGCGATCAGCGCCGTCACCGCGAGCGCGGCCACGATGTGCAGGGACCGCAACGCCGGCGTGTCCGGGTCGGTCGCCACGTGCGCGCCGGGCAGTCCGGACGGGGGCTGCTTGTCCTGCTCCTCGGCGTCGGCGATCTCCTTGCGCTCGATCCGCCATTCGACGTGCGACACGCGCCGCATCACCGCGATCACCACCAGGATCGGCAGCAACCCCAGGAACGTCCGGAACCACGGAAAAGCGCGCACGTCACCCGGAACGCTGGTCAGACACGCGGTGGCGGGCCGCAGGCACTGGGCGGCGAGCAGGTCGAGGCTGACCACCGAGATCTGCGCGACCAGCAACGCCGTGAGCAGCAGCGCGAACACCCGCAACAACGACCGCAGGCCGATGCCGAGCAGGTGAGCGGGCAGGTTCTGCTCGGGGACCGGAGGCAGCATCCAGTGCGCGACGTTCGCGATGCTGAACGGGAAGAGCAGCGCCCAGGTGGCCTTGGCCACACCGCCGGACGTCATCCCGCCCCACAGGTACCCCTCGATCACGCGGGGGATGGGACGGCCCTCCGTCTGCAAGACTGGTCCAGGCGCGGGCCTGCGGAGTCTGTCGGCCGGACGCACGATGCGGCCGAGCCCGTCTCCCGCAACGTCCACGGCCGCAACGGCGTCGACGAGCGTCTGCGGCGTCGTTCCTTGGACGCCATGTACACGCAACTCGACGACACGTGTGTCCGGGCCAGTCAGCAACACCCGAGACCTCCCTCACCCAACGTGGGGGACATAGTGGTGCATCAGCGGGCGGTATGGTCGGACGACACCCTCGCTGAAGTGCCCTGGAGGACTTCGTAATGACCGCGGAACGGTTGCAGACCCGCAACGGCATCGACTTCGCAGTGGCCGACCTGTCACTCCACGAGTTCGGTCGCAAGGAGATCCGGCTGGCTGAGCACGAGATGCCCGGCCTCATGGCGTTCCGTCGCGAGTACTCCGGGGTGTACCCGCTCAAGGGCGCCCGCATCTCCGGCTCGCTGCACATGACGATCCAGACGGCCGTCCTCATCGAGACCCTGGTCGACCTGGGCGCCGAGGTGCGCTGGGCCTCCTGCAACATCTTCTCGACGCAGGACCACGCGGCGGCTGCCGTCGTCGTGGGCCCCCACGGCACCGAGGAGGAGCCGAAGGGCGTGGCGTGTTTCGCCTGGAAGGGCGAGACGCTGGAGGAGTACTGGTGGACCGCTGAGCAGATGCTGACCTGGCCGGACGGCGGCGGCCCGAACATGATCCTGGATGACGGCGGCGACGCCACCATGCTCGTCCACAAGGGCAAGCAGTACGAGACCCAGGGTGTCGTGCCCTCGCCGGAGGCCGACGACTCCGACGAGTGGAAGGTCTTCCTCGCCCTGCTGAAGAAGTCGGTCGAGGCGGACAACGGCAAGTGGACCAAGATCGCCGAGGGCGTCCGCGGCGTCACCGAGGAGACCACGACGGGCGTCATGCGCCTGTACCAGCTGGCCGCCGCCGGTGAGCTGCTGTTCCCCGCGATCAACGTCAACGACGCCGTCACCAAGTCGAAGTTCGACAACCGCTACGGCATCCGCCACTCGCTGATCGACGGCATCAACCGCGGCACCGACGTCCTGATCGGCGGCAAGGTCGCCGTCGTCTGCGGCTACGGCGACGTCGGCAAGGGCTCGGCCGAGTCACTGCGCGGCCAGGGCGCCCGCGTGATCGTCACCGAGATCGACCCGATCTGCGCACTGCAGGCCGCGATGGACGGCTACCAGGTCGCGAAGCTCGAGTCGGTCCTGCCGATCGCGGACATCATCATCACGACGACCGGCAACAAGGACGTCGTCACCGTCGAGCACATGTCGCAGATGAAGCACCAGGCGATCCTGGGCAACGTCGGCCACTTCGACAACGAGCTCGACATGGCCGGCCTGCAGCGCTACCCGGGCATCCGCAAGAACAACATCAAGCCGCAGGTCGACGAGTGGATCTTCCCGTCGGGCCGCACGATCATCGTGCTGTCCGAGGGCCGCCTGATGAACCTGGGCAACGCGACCGGCCACCCGTCGTTCGTCATGTCGAACTCCTTCTCGAACCAGGTGATCGCTCAGGTCGAGCTGTTCACCAAGTTCAAGGAGTACGACAACGAGGTCTACCGCCTGCCCAAGGTGCTGGACGAGAAGGTCGCGCGCATTCACCTCGAGGCGCTCGGCGGCGAGCTGACCAAGCTCACCAAGGACCAGGCCGAGTACATCGACGTCGACGTCGAGGGCCCGTTCAAGGCGGAGCACTACCGCTACTGATTTCTGCTCCGACGAGCCCTCGCCTGCACCAGGCGAGGGCTCGTCGCTGTCGCTGGGGGGATTTGAAGTGTTCGAACGTTTTTCCGGCGCCTACCCGCTGGACGCCGGTGAGCCGTCGCCTCCCGCGAACATCGCACCGCTGCGCCGTGTCCCGGGCCTGGCCGAGCTGGTCACGACGGCCGCCGGGCTGTCGTTCGGCGACGGCATCCTCCGCGTCCTCACCGACGACGAGGCCCGCCGCGCTCAGGGCCTGGCGAACGCGATGTGGCCGGAGTGGGCACCGCGCATCCGCCCGTTCGCCCAGGACTGGCTGGGCCGCCTGTACGCGCTCGACCTGCACCGCAACGCACTGCTGCTCCTGCTCGACCCCGCTGCCGGCGACGTCTACGAGCTCGACTGCGTCATCCCGGACCTGCTCGACGAGTACATGGTCGACGACCCCGGCACCTTCCTCGCCCAGCACCTCTTCGGCGCCTGGCGCGCACTGCACCCGGAACGCACTCCGGCCGGAGCATGCGTCGGGTTCAGGACACCACTGTTCCTGGGCGGTGTGGAGGCGGTGGAGAATCTCGAGGTCGTCGACGAGGAGGTCTACTGGTCGGTCCACGGGCAGCTGTGGGCGAAGGTCAAGGACCTCCCGGCGGGCACGTCGGTCAGCGGCGTCGAGATCAGCTAAGGATTGGTCAGTGGGTTTCTTCGGCACTTACGCCTACGAGCACGGCTCCTGGAAGACGCTGTCCGAGGGCGAACTGCCGCCGCTCGCGGAGCCGTTCCTGTGGATCGACATCCACGACAGCGACATCACCTCGGTCGTCTACGCCCCGGCCGGCACCGGATCGGGTGTCGCCTACCTGGGCCTGACGCCGCGCACCTACTTCGAGAACCCCAGCGCGTCCGACCCGACCGACGTCTTGCGGGAGGCCGCGGGGCTGGCCGAGTGGTGGGGGCTGCTCAACTCCGGCGGCGACGTTCCGGCCAAGCAGGCCGAGCTGCTCGCGTTCCTCGCCGAGGACGAGGACCCGAACGCGTTCGAGTGGGCCGAGTCCGAGGACGTCGCCGAGATCGACGACGGCGAGGTGTTCGTCGAGGTCAAGACGCGGCGGTTCCTCGCTGCGCTGGACCTGCCGGTGCCCGACGGACTCAGCTGACGTCTTGCCCGCCCAACGCCAGCAAGGTGTACTTGCCCTGGCGGGGGAGGGCGCTCGGCGACACTCGGAGACGTGATCGCAGCGCTGCGCGCAAGCTTGGAACGCCTGCCTTTCACGGAACTGGCGGATGCTCTCGACGCCGCTGAGGAGGCGGCAAGCAAACCTACCGGGGAAAGGAAGCCCAGACATGAGCTATGTCTTGGAGGCTTCGTACAAGCACGGCGCGGGAGTGACTCTGTTGCGCACCGACGACGACGTTGACGGCTTTCTCACTGAGCTGCTGGACGCAGGGCAGGACTACCGGTCGGCGACGGTTTACGCCGTCGACGAGTGCGCCGACGAGGACCCGACGCACGAGTTGGTGGTTGGCGTCGACCAGGCCAGTGCGCTCGGCGCTGTTCGCTACGCCGATGATGATGGCGAGTGGTTCAGCAGAGGAGAACAGGTCAAGCCGGATGGCGTCCGCTACCTGTACTACGGGACGGCGCACGAGTTCCCGGCTGACTCGGAGGTGCCGCTCGACGTGGTGCGGCAAGCCCTGCAGGAGCTGCTGGCGAACCAGGGAATGCGGCCCGAGGGCTTGTCGTGGCAGGCGGCTACCGAGCTTCGATGAATCCTGCCAGGCTTCGCCGCAACCCTCGTCCGGCCTGGATCTGTGGTGGTGGTTGCTCAACTCCGTCGGTGACGTCGCAGACCAAGCAGGCCGAGCTGCTCGCCTACCTGGCCGAGGACGAGGACCCCGATGCCTTCGAGTGGGACGAGACTCGGCGGTTCCTCGCTGCGTTGGACCTGCCGGTGCCCGACGGGCTCAGCCGACGCTCGCCAGGTGCGGGAAGTCCGCAGGAATCAACCCGCCGTGATCGAGGTAGGCAGCCAGCACTGATCGGACTGTGTCCAGCGGAACCTCGTAGCTCGCGGGAACCAGCGTCTCGTGGCCTTGAAAGTCGTAAACCAGGTCTCCGGTCGCGTCCAGATCGCCTTGTGTCGCCCGCAGGTCATCCACTCCGCTGATGCGGACATAGCCTTGGTCGCTGCCGATGCCCGCATAGACGGTGGGGAAGCCGTAGGGATCTTCGGCGATGGACACCTCGACCAGCGACGGGCAGGGCTGGGCGGCGGAGCGCTCGCTCACCCGGTCGATGAACGCCGCCAGCTCCTCGTGCGTGGTCACGAGGATGGAGGGATCACCGGCGCCGAAGTCGTTGTCCGGCTTCTGGTCGTACCAGATCTCTAGCGTTGCCACGGTGGGCGCTTCCCTCCTGTGAACGTCTTCCGGTAGTTCGGCCCGTACACGGTCAGCGTGTATCCCTCAGGCAGAAGTACCGGCAGCAGGTTGTCACAACCCCACTTCATGCGGCACGGCGTGTAGTTGATGACCACGCTCGCATGCCTGATGTTTTCTCGCCTCATTCGCACCGCGAGCTTGGTCTCCACGTGCGTGATAGTGATCGGTGGGCCCTTTTCCGGGAACTGCGTGTCCTTTAAGACGTGCCAGACCTCCGCGGACTCAGCGTCTTCGCCGCTCACGACGGAGCGAGCCTCCTCGCTGCCGGGCGTGAACCATCGCCCGTGCGTCTTCTGTCCGCTACCCGCCTGCACGGGAGGTGGCAGCTGGCGACGCAGGGCCTCGACCTGCTCAGCGATGCTTTGAGAGGGTTGCCGCAGGCAGGCTTCCTCTGCGAGACCGTGACGGCGCAAATAGGAGCGGATTTCGTCGGCGATGGTCGCGAGCGTGGACACCTGACCCTCCGGCTCGGTGATTCCCTCGATCACGCGGGTGAACCACGAGCAGGCCTGTTCCACGTCGGTTTGGTTGCTGCCAGAACTGGCGGCGCGGAGAAGCTCTCGCGCGTGTTCGGCGAGTTCGGACGCTTGGTGGTGGGCAGTTATCGACTGGTCGATCGTGCCCAGCACGCGCCGCAGCGCGTCGGCCACATCGCCCAGTGACGCCACACCAGGTCTCCTCTATCGATGGAACGCCCCTACGAACGTCTGCCATGTCTCAGCGCTGAACTCCAGCTCGGGGCCTGCGGTGTTCTTGGAGTCACGTACGCGCACAGCCTGGGCGAACGCCACCTCGACGCAGTCGTCGTCGATGGCGTCGCCGCCGCTGTAGCTGCTCTTACGCCAGGTGCAGTCTCCGGCCACTGAGGTCCTCCCGCGATCGACTGGCGAGGTCCGCCACCATCGACCGCGATTGTTCCTCATCCAGCGCGACTGCATCCAGGCGCGCGAAGATCGACTTGCAGCGCTTGACCCCGACTTCGTCCTGCACGAACACCTTTGCGAGGTCTGAATGCGTGTAGGCGACGCTGCTGCGCTTCTCGTACTCCCACAGCACGTAGTGAGCGAGGAGAACGCCCGCCGGACCACTCGCCGCAGGCACGATCCGGATCGTGTGCGTGTGGAAGAGGAGCCTCATGAGCTGGTCTTCCATGATCTCGTCGCTGCCGACCTTGAGTCGCAGAGCGTTCTCATGGATGTAGAAGACGCATGTTGGCCTGTTGTGCCGCTGCAGAATGGTCTGCCGCTCCATGCGGAAACGCACAGCGGCTTCGATCATGTCCGGAGTCAGAACTCCGCGGGCCACGTACAGCGCCGTCGCGTAGTCCTCGGTCTGCAACAAGCCCGGCATGTAGGTCAGGTCGTAGCCGGTGATCTTCTCCGCCAGTGACTCCGCCATGGCCATCGTTCGCAGGTTGTCCGTGACCTGGACGAAGTAGGGGTTGAACGCGGATCGGTACCGCTCCAGGAAGTCCGTGATGAAGGCTTGGCTGCGCCCGCACCGCCCCAGGTACTGGATGATGTCGATCTCGGTGGCGCGCACCTTGCCGTGCTCGATGTTGGAGACCTTGCCGGGGTCCCACCCGAGCATCCGCGCGATCCGCCTGCCGCGGAAGGTCGTGAAGCGCTCGCGCACCTGTCGCAACTCATCGCCCAGGTCACGGCTGTAAGGGGTGGACGGATCGCCGTTCATGAAATTCGACGTTAGGCGATGGAGAACGAACAACATCGTGCCCGAACGGGTGGAATTGCGTTGACGTGCGGGTTTTACTGACCGGGTGCGGACGACCATCATCAAGAAGACCCTGCGCGTGCCCACTTCGGACGATGCGCCGGGTGACGGTGCCGCCGTCGCGAGGCAACTGGACGCCGCGCTGATCAGGTCGGGCTTCAAGGCCTCGCGGGAGCTGCTCGAACACGTCGGCGGCCTGGCGCACGCGGAGGACTACGCCGCGGAGGTCGTGCGCGCGCTCAAGGAGCTGATCGGTGCGCGTGGGCAGCACAACCCGTACTTCAAGGAGTTTCCGCACAACGTGCCGGACACCCTCGCGTTCTGGCGGGAGTGCCTGCGGGACGCGCTGGAGAAGGGCGTCGCGCCGACGAACAACCTCCTCGCCCTGCCCAAGTACGGGCGGGTCCAGCACTCCTACGAGGAGATGCTGCGGGCGCACGACGAGCTGATCCCGTCGTTGAAGGACCGCATCACGCTCGTGCATCTCGGTGACACGCTCGAAGAAGAGGCTCAGCGCCTCTTCGAAGAGCTCGCCACCAGTCCGATTCCGTTGGCGGAGAACGACAGGGCGCTGCTCGGTGAGCTGGCCGTGCTCTGCCCCGACGGCGAGCTGGACGTGCCCGTCCGGGAGAACCGCGCGATCCTCAACGCCGCCCGGCTGGTGGCGCAGCGGCCTCTGCAGGACATCGACACCGTCACCGACGTGCTGCGGCTCGCGGCCGAGGCGTCCGGGGGAGACGTCACGCTTCAGGAGCCGACGCGGTTCCGGTCGTTCCGCCGGCCTGAGCGCAGGGCGTTGCTCGGTGCGTTGAACGAGGTGGCGGAGAGCAAGCTCGGTGACGTCGGCCAGTACCGCGAGGCGTGGAAGCGCCTCGGCGAGCGGTTGCACCCGCACGAGTACCCGTTCGAACGGGCGCAGGACGTGTTCGCGGTGGCGCGCAGGGAGAAGGTCGCGCGGTCGTTCGCCGGGCAGGTCGAGCTGGCGTTCGCGGAGAACGACACCGCGCGTGCGGTCGGCATCCTCGCCAAGGCGCCCGGAATGTTGCTGAGGCAAGTCGACAGGTTGCTCCGGCACGGCGCCGAGAACCTCGCCGTGCACGTCGAGGCGGCGGTGCCGGAGGTGTCCAGCCGCGTGCTCGTCTCCGTGCTGGAGCACCTGTCGAACCGCACGACGCCGGACGCCGCCCGCATCTTCGCGACCCGTTCGCGCAGGGTGTGGATCGCCGACGACGACCGCGAGCCGCTCGACCCGAAGGCGGTCGCGGAGATCGTCGAGGTGGTCGAGAACGAGCTGGTCGGCAGGCTGCCGGAGTACTCCGAGCTGGTCGTCGACGACGAGGTGCTCGACGTCGTGGTGCCCACCACCGGTACCGAGGAGGGCTTCGGCGTGCTGCCGCGCGGCTCGAAGCTCTGGCTCGAAGGCGACGTGCTGCGGTTCTTCGTGCACTGGCGGCAGCACGCGAAGCGAACCGACTACGACCTGTCCGCGGTGCTGCTCGACGAGAGGTTCGAGTACCAGGGACAGGTGTCGTGGACGCAGCTGAAGCAGGACGGCGCCTTCTACTCGGGTGACGTCACGGACGCCTGGAACGGTGCGACGGAGTTCATCGACGTGCACCGGATCAAGACGAACGCCAAGTACGTGGTGCCACAGGTGAACATCTTCTCGGGAGAGGGGTTCGACGACGTCGCCGAGTCGATGTTCGGGTTCATGACCCGCGACCTCGAGCAGATGGGCAAGCCGTTCGAGCCGAGCACGGTTCGGGCGCGCTCCGCCATGCGTGGCAAGGGAAAGGTCGCGCTGCCGGTGATGTTCGAACGGGAGGGTGACGCGTGGTACGGCACGTGGCTGCACCTCTACCTGCGCGGCACGTCGTGGGGCAACCGGGTCGAGGAGAACCGTGACGTCGTCAAGCTGATCGCCGCGGCGGCGCTGCGGCGCAAGTACTTCACCGTGGCGAGGCTCCGGGACCTGTTCGCGCGCAAGTCGTCCACAGAGGACGCTCCGGCGATCCGCATCGGTCTGGCGCAGGACGAGACCGGAACCGTCACCACGGTGTCAGAACTCGGGAAACTGCTGTCGGACTGACCCGCACCACTGCTAACGTGGCTGACGCGAGGCCATGAGGGAGCTTCCTTCTAACTCCGGAACCGGAATGCTCTTCGGAGCGCCGGTCTTTAGCTCCCTCGCTTTCCTCGCCCTCACTCAGGGGACGTGCGTCCGCGGACCGCGTCGCGCGGGGTGTCCTCTGGGGACACCCCAGGCCCCAGGTCTGAGCACCAAGCCCGAAGTCCTTTCCCTCCGAACAGCCCGCCCCCAGTCCCAGCACCACACAAAGCGGCACTTCGCGCACTCTCTCTGGCGCACGCGGGGCCCCCGCGTGCGCTTCAAGCGCACGAAAGCGCCCCGCGTGCACCTTCAAACTTGAGCCGGAGGCACTCAAGTTGGGGGGCGTGGGCGTGAGCCACCGTTCGGACAGAACTTCCGGCCAGGTGCTTAGCTCCACTCGACGGCGATGCCCGCGATCCCCGGCCCGACGTCGCCGAAGTACGCGCTGACGACGCCGCCGAGCCCGCACACCAGCTCGTCGACGTCGACCGGCGTCGCGTCGGCCGAGGCCAGGAACTGCTTCATGCAGCGCGCGGGCATCGCCCTCCGGTGGAACGAGAGCTGCACGAGGTACGAGCCGCAGGTGTCGCGGAACGTCCGGTGGTGGCCGGGCGTCGCGTTGCCGGTGTCGTCGACGATCGTGAAGCTGAAGACGTGCTCCTCGCCCGCCGCGAGCCGCCGGTCGAACAGCATCTCCACGGCGAGGTTGCGGGAAGCGCTTTCCCGGCGCAGCCGCCCCTGCCGGCAGCCTTCGCCGGATCTGACCATCGCGTTCTCGATCAACGAGCCGTCGTCGCCGTGGTGCATCGCCAGGTACCTGTCCGGTCCCTGGCGCACCGCGCGCACGACCAGTCGTGTGGTGATGGAGCGCTGCTCGCGGTGCATGCCTATCTGGACGGTGTCGTGCACGGAGAGCACTTCGAGGTCGGCGTTGCCGCGGGCGGCCTCCGGTACGGAGTCGAACGTTGCGAGCAACGGCGCGTGATCCGGCCAGGTCGCTACCGGGCGTGGCGCGTAGGTGTTCGCGGTGCGCGGGCCGATGAGGTCCAACAAGGACGACGGCGGTAGGCGCAGCACGGTCTCCAGCGCGCGCACTGTGCTGATGGCGCGTGGCACCTCGGGATGGCGCAAGCCGCGTTGCCAGTACGAGAGCGTCGACTGGCCAACTTGGACACCCAGCTGTTCGAGATGTGCGCGCAGCCGTGCGAGCGAGAGGCCCCGGTGGGCGATCGACTCGCGCAATGCGCGGTGGAACGGCCCGTAGCGCAGCGTCTCGGCGAGAGGGGTCGGTAGACCCCCGGTCGGGTGCCCGATCGGTTCTTCGACCGACCCGGCGTGCCCGGAATCCGCGGTCACCGCGGCACCTACCCTTCACACGCGCCGTGTGACTGTTCACCGTAGTCACTCGTTCTGGTGATCGAAAGATCGGATTTCGCCCGTGTGGGGGACGCGCTGCGGCCGTGTGAGTGGCCGGAACCGGTCCCGTTAGGGTTCTGGCGTGGGAAAGCTCGTGGTGATCGAAGGTCTGGACGGCGCCGGCAAGCGCACTCTCGCCAACGGACTGACCGAGGCGTTGGCCTCTCAGGGCAGGACCGTGGCCGCTCACGCGTTCCCGCGCTACGGCGTCAGCGTGCACGCTGACCTGGTCCGCGACGGCCTCTACGGCCGGCTCGGCGACCTGAGCGACTCGGTCTACGGGATGGCCGTCCTCTACGCGCTCGACCGGCGCGGTGCGGCCGACGAGATCCGCAAGGACCTGGAGGAGCACGACGTCGTCCTGCTCGACCGGTACGTGGCGTCGAGTGCCGCGTACAGCGCCGCGCGGCTGCACCAGGACGAGCATGGCGAGTTCGTGCGATGGGTGCACGAGCTGGAGATCGAACGCTTCGGGCTGCCCGTCCCCGATCTTCACCTGCTGCTGCGCGTGCCCGTGGAGGTCGCGGCCGAGCGGGCGGCGAAGCGGGAGCAGGCCGACGAGTCGCGCGCCCGCGACATTTACGAATCCGATGGCTCGCTGCAGGCCAGATGCGGCGTGGTTTACGACGGATTGGCGAACATCGGCTGGCTCGCTCCGTGGCAAGTGGTCGACGGGCGGTCAAACGTGAACTTTCATTCGCTTCTGGAACCGCTCTTCACTCCTTGAGTGGTCGCTCACGTGCGTACCGATTGACACGATCGAGTGTCCGGTTTGTCACTGTGAGTGAATAGGAGAGCACAATTTGAAGCGTGTACTGCAGCGAACCCCGGTCGGTGTCGCCCGGACGGCGGTGCTGATCGCTGCCGCCCGCGCCAACGAGCAAGGGCATCTCAGCCCTCTCTTCGACGACCCGCTGGCCGCGGGGCTCGTGGAGGCCGCCGGCTCCGCGAGCGACCTGAACGGCGTCCGGACCCTCGCAGGTGATCACTTCGTCCTGCGCACCCGGTACTTCGACGACGAACTCCTGGGCACGCCGCAGCCCCAGGTCGTGATCATGGCGGCGGGCCTCGACACAAGAGCGTTCAGGCTTCAATGGCCGCCGGGCACGACACTTTACGAACTCGACCTGCCCGAGCTGATCGAGTTCAAGGAAGACGCCCTGCGTGACCAGCTAGCGCAACCCGCCTGTGAACGCGTCGCCGTCCCGTGCGATCTGCGGGACGACTGGGCGACAGCGCTGATACGAGCTGGTTTCGACCCGAAGAGGCCCACGGCGTGGTTGCTGGAGGGCCTCTTCATGTTCCTGCCGCCGGACGCGGGGGAGCAGGTCCTGTACTGGGTGAGCGCGCTGTCCGCCCGCGGCAGCACGCTGGCGCTCGAACACGTCAACCGCGCCTTCCGCGAGTTGCCGCAGATGAAACCCGTGCACCAGCGGTTCGACGCGCTGGACGCACGCTGGCGGTCCGACGTGGAGGACCCCGTCGAGTGGCTCGACCGCTACGGCTGGCAGGCGACGGTGACGCACCAGGTCGACCTGGCCGCGCGGCACGACCGCGCCGTTCCGGCGATCACCGACCCCCGGAAGGTGGGTGACGCGCGCATCTGGCTGGCTTCGGCCGTTCGCACGGCGTGAGAGCACCCGGTAACGAAAGGTGATCCTCGGGCGGATACTCACGCGACGAACAGGTCAAACGGGGCGAGGTGGGGTACGTGGAACGACAGTTCCGGCCGGTTACCGAACGAGCGCACATCGCCACCAGCAGCAACGGAACGTGGGCGGTGCGCGAACGCGCGACCGGGAGTGCGACGATGTTGAGTATGAAGGCACGCGTGCTCGTCGTCGATGACGACCCCGCCCTGGCGGAGATGCTGACGATCGTGTTGCGCGGGGAGGGCTTCGACACCGCGGTGGTCGCCGACGGTGCCCGTGCCCTGCCCGCGCTGCGCGAGCTCAAGCCCGACCTCGTGCTGCTCGACCTGATGCTGCCGGGGATGAACGGCATCGACGTCTGCAAGGCGATCAGGTCCGAGTCGGGCGTGCCGATCGTGATGCTCACGGCGAAGAGCGACACGGTCGACGTGGTGCTGGGCCTCGAGTCCGGCGCGGACGACTACGTCGTCAAGCCGTTCAAGCCCAAGGAGCTCGTGGCTCGCATCCGGGCGCGCCTGCGGCGCACCGAGGCCGAGCCGTCCGAGGTGCTGCAGATCGGCGACCTGACGATCGACGTCCCCGGCCACGAGGTGCTGCGCGAGGGCAGGCCGATCCAGCTCACGCCGCTGGAGTTCGACCTCCTCGTCGCACTGGCCCGCAAGCCGCGCCAGGTGTTCACCCGCGAGGTGCTGCTCGAGCAGGTGTGGGGTTACCGCCACGCCGCCGACACGCGCCTGGTGAACGTCCACGTGCAGCGGCTGCGTTCCAAGGTCGAACGGGACCCGGAACACCCCGAGGTGGTGTTGACTGTCCGCGGTGTCGGG
The DNA here is from genome assembly GCF_024648825.1 of Lentzea californiensis. Classification (GTDB taxonomy): domain Bacteria; phylum Actinomycetota; class Actinomycetes; order Mycobacteriales; family Pseudonocardiaceae; genus Lentzea; species Lentzea californiensis. The sequence continues at coordinate 37,914 of NZ_JANBBE010000001.1, read as the reverse complement.
TACAAGGCCGGCCCTCCGTGACAGGTGGCGTATGAAGTTCGTTCGGCCGGCCATCGCGAAGGCGCAGTTCCTCGTCGAGGAAGCGCGTAAGCGGTGGTCCGCGTTTGGTGACCTTTGGCGTCGTTCGCTGCAGTTGCGCGTCGTCGTGTCCACGCTCGCGCTCTCGTCTGCCGTGGTGTTCGTGCTGGGCATGGTGCTGCAGATGCAGATCACCAACCAGCTGCTGAACACCAAGGACGAGGCCGCGGTGCGCCAGGCGGTGGCCTCGCGCAGCCTGATCCAGTCCGACCTGGTCGGCCTGAACCCGGGCCCGGACAGCGTGCAGACGCGGTTCACCAGCGCGATCAACAAGCTCGCTGTCGGTGGCGCCGGTACCGACGCCACGACGGCGGGTGCGGGCGCGTTCGAACCGGTCCTGGCCGACGGACTCGGTTCCGCCGGCGCGGGCCGCGTGCCGTCCGTCGGCAAGCTCGACGACGTGCCGCGCGGGCTGCGCGAGATGGTCGAGGACGGCGGCTCCGGCACCCAGATCCACACCGTGCAGCGCGACGGCGTGCAGACCACGTTGTTCGTCGTGGGCCTGCCGATCAGCACGTCCGCGCGCTCGATGCAGCTGTACCTGATCTTCCCGCTGACCGCCGAGCAGCGCACCGCCGAGGTCGTGCAGTCCACTTTGGCGGTCGGCGGCATCGTGTTGCTGGTCCTGCTCGCGTTGATCGCGAACCTGGTGACGCGCCAGGTGGTGCGGCCGGTGCGGCAGGCGGCCGAGGTCGCGGAGCGGTTCGCGGACGGCACCCTGCACGAACGCATGCACGTCGTCGGAGAGGACGACGTGGCGCGCCTGGCCGAGTCGTTCAACGAGATGGCCGAGTCGATCCAGGCGCAGTTCAAGCAGCTGGAGGAGTTCGGCCAGCTGCAGCGCCGGTTCACCTCCGACGTCTCGCACGAGCTGCGCACCCCGTTGACGACGGTGCGCATGGCCGCGGACGTCCTGCACGCCTCCCGCGAACAGTTCCCCGCCGGCCTCGCCCGGTCCACCGAGCTGCTGGTCGACGAGCTCGACAGGTTCGAGTCGCTGCTGGGCGACCTGCTGGAGATCTCCCGCCTGGACGCCGGCGTCGAGGAGCTGACCGCCGACCAGGTCGACATGCGCGTGCTGGCGCGCCGCGCGCACGACTCGGTGCGGGCGATCTCCACGAGCGCCAACTCGCCGGTGGTGCTGGACCTGCCGGATGACGAACTCGTCGCCGAGCTGGATTCCCGCCGCGTGGAACGGATTCTGCGCAACCTGCTCGCGAACGCCATCGACCACAGCGAGGGCCAGCCGGTCGAACTCACCATGCGCGGCAACGACGACGCCGTCGCGATCACCGTGCGGGACCACGGCGTCGGCCTGCGCCAGGGCGAGGCCGAACTGGTGTTCAGCCGCTTCTGGCGCGCCGACCCGTCGCGCAACCGCCGCACCGGCGGCACCGGCCTGGGCCTGTCGATCTCGCTGGAGGACGCCCGCCTGCACGGCGGCTGGCTGGAGGCGTGGGGCGAACCCGGCCACGGTGCCTCGTTCCGCTTGACGTTGCCCCGCAGGCACGGCGAGGAGCTGCGCGAGAGCCCGCTCCCGCTGGCGCCCTCGATCGAGCACGAGACCGTCGCCGTGCACGAGGAGCCCGTCGCCGAGGAGGAGCCCGGCGAGATCGAGCTGCGGCCAGAGGAGATCACCTGGCAGCCCGCGGAGCCCGTGGACGGGCCGCACGTGTCGTCGGACGAGGTTTCGGAGGAAGTGCGGTGAAGCGGCTGGCGTTGCTGGTGCTCGTGCTCGTGACCCTGGCCGGGTGCGCCGCGATCCCGACGAACACCCAGCCCAAACCGATCGGGTCGAAGGACAACAAGGCGTCCAACACCCCCACCGCGCCGGAACCGCGCCAGAACATCGACCCGTTCACGCTCGTGCGCGACTTCATCGAGGCGACGTCGAACCCGGACAACAACTACGCGTCCGCCCGTGCGTTCATGACGGAGGACGCCAGCCGGAAGTGGGACACCAAGAACCCCACGATCATCGAGACCGGCTTCTCCACCGTGCCGACCTCGCAGGCGCCGCAGGACAAGACGCAGACCGTTCTCCTGCAAGGCAAGTACCTCGGCAGGCTCGGCAGCGACAACGCGTTCGTCCCGCAGCTCGGCGACTTCCAGAAGCCGGTGAAGGTCGAGCGCAACAGCGAGAACCAGTGGCGGATCTCCGAACCGCCCGCCGGCATCTACATGCCGCAGGGCATCTTCAACACCACGTACCGCCGCATCACGCTGTACTTCTACAACCCCGAGTTCACCGTGCTGGTCCCGGACCCGCGCTACGTCGTGATCCCACCGGCGACGAGCATCCCGACCCGCGTCATCGAACTGCTGATCGCGGGCCCCGGCGACGCGGTGCGTGACACCCTCGTGAGCGCGCTCGGCCCGGACACCGACAAGTTCTCGGACACGAAGGAAGCCGACGACGGCGCACTCGAGGTGAACCTCACCAACGTCGGCAAGGACCTCACCCCCGAGAAGCGCAAGCAGATCGTCGCGCAGGTCGTGAAGTCGTACTCGGGCGTCACCTCCTCGCGCGTGCGCGTCCTGGTGGACGGCCAGCAGATCCTCCCGGACCAGCGCGACTACCGGCCGTCCGACGTGTCGGCGACCGCGGGCGAGGCGTTGCTGGCCCTGAACGCGAACCTCCAGGGCATGATCGTGGCGGACGGCTCGGTCCGTTCGCTGACCGACGGCGCCCCGATCAAGGGCCCCGCGGGCACGGGCGCGTACAGCGTCACCTCCGCCGCGCAGTCCCTGGACGGCTCACGCCTGGCCGTGGTCTCCCGCGCGGGCGGCAGGATGCGCCTGCGAGTGGGCGAGCTCGAACAGGAACTGTCCGAAGTGGACCTGGTCGCGACCACCCTGTCGAGACCGACGTGGCAGCTCTCGAGCGGCCCGAAGGAACCCGGCACCGAAGTCTGGACGGCGGTCGACGGCACCTCGGTGACCAGGGTGACCCGCTCGGACAACGGCAGCTGGACCGCCAAGGGCGTCAACATCACCGAGATCCTGCCGTTCGGCTCGATCAGCGAACTGCGCCTCTCCCGCGACGGCACGCGAGCCGCCCTGGTGATCGCCGGCAAGCTCTACGTCGCCTCGGTGGTGCGCGACAACCAGGACGTGGCCCTCCGCTCACCGCGCCAGCTGCAGCCGTCGATACTGGGCTCGGCCGTGCAGTCCATCGACTGGCTCTCGCAGGACGTGCTGGTGGTCTCCTCCTCGCTGCCCTCGTGGCCGGTCACCAAGGTCTACACCGACGGCTACAAGATGGACCGCTACAGCCAGTCGAACCTCAACGTGCCCGTGGGTTCGGTGGCGGCGGCGCCCGCGCGTCAGGTGCAGGTGGTGGACCCTTCCGGGCTGTGGTCGGCTTCGGACATCACGGACGTGTGGCGGTCGAGCGGGATCCGGGTGCCGGCGGGGGCGCTGGTGTTCTACCCGGGCTGATCCGGCTCGGGGTTGCTGGGCGGCTGACGTTGCTCGGGTCGCTTGGTTGACACGGCCGGGCTGACGGCGCGACGCGGGTGGCCGGACTGACGAGGTTCGCGGCAGTCGTGCTCGGCTGACGCCGCTCGGGCTGGCTGTGCTGACGTGGCTGGGCTGACGGCGCCGTGGGCTGGTCGGTGGTGCCGACGTGGTGAGTCGCCACGAGCTCTCGCCCCCTCACCGCGCAGGCCGTCACTGCCCAGGCCGGTGCGGTCGCGCCGACGTCAGCACCAGCACTGCGTTCGTCCGCACCCCGGCCTGCCGCAGAGCGCGCACACAGGCCGACGCCGTGGCCCCGGTGGTGACCACGTCGTCCAGCAGCACGGTGGTGCCCGGAGGCGCCGGACCACAGACCTGCACCCGCCCCTCCAGGTTCCTCCTCCGCGCTCCGGCGCCCAGCCCCACCGAGTCGGCCACTCCGGCGGCGAGGCGCAGCACGGGGGCGACGGCGGCGATCTCCGCCTCCCTCGCGATGCGCAGCATGTGGTCGCCGCCGCGATCCCGCGCGGCACTGCGGCGCGACGGCGCGGGGACGAGCGTCCACGGTGGAGGCCCGATCGCGACGAGCGCTGCTGCGACGAGGGCGCCGAACCACGCTGCGAGGGGCCGTGCGCCTCGTTCCTTGAAGGCGAGCACCAGTTCCCTTGCGGCGCCGTGATAGGCGGCCAGCGTCCACACTGGCGGGCCAACACCGGGCACCTGGAGTCGTGTGGGCGGGCCGAACGAGGCGAAGCACTTGGCGCAGCACTGGGAGCCGGCGCGGCCGCAGCCGGAGCAGGTGGCCGGCACGAGGAGGTCGAAAGCTGTCATGGGACCAGGATGGCGGCGAGGTCTGACAGAAAATTCGGGTGAGGGGCCCGGCGGGGCCTTTCGGCACCGCCCACAAGGGTGAAGTTCCGATGGCGTTGTCGATCTCCGAGGCGGTTCGGCGCGACGAGAATCCCCTGCTCGGCGGGAGTTCTGTGACGATCTTGCGGGATCGGGTAACTCGTTTCGACCCGTTTGTCCCAACGTCTGTTGACGCGGTGTTTCAGAACTGAGGCGTCCGCGCGCGAGCCCGTCGATCAACGACCTCGGACCACGGTGATCACGTCCCCGAGTCGGCCTCAGGCGTGCCCGCCACACCCCCCCCGATTGGTTAACGATTATTCACGTATGGAGCTGACCAGCGGTTATTACTGGGGCAATAGCTGTACGTCCGTCCCAACAGTGATCGACTGCCTTGTCGGCATTGGGCGAAATCGACCGTTCAGCCGGGCGTGACTGGGCTGTGATCGGGCATCCGCAGCGCTCGGATCGGTGCGAAGAAGTGCGGCGAGGGCCGCCGAGTGGTTCGGAATCGATCTCTTCCGGGTTTCGGGAACATGACGCGGGGGTCGCCCGTTGGCTGGGTATGAGGTCGACACTGGAGCCGTTCGACGCAGCGGAGCTGCTGTCGAGTGCCGGTGCGGCTGTGCGCCGTTCGGGTGAGCGAGGCCCCGGGAGGTTTGGTTCGGAGCACGCTCGGGAAACGACTGGCAACGCGCTGTCGTCGCGCTGCGTAGTCATCAAAAAATCTCATCGTTCCCCCGGCAAGGGGGCTTACGCGACGGTGAATCCCAAGCTAACGTGCACCGCTATCAGCGTTCCCGGCCCGCGGGGAGGAGGCGAACAGCCCATGACCCTGGCGCCGTGAGAGCTGAGGGAGACGACCCTCTGCGACACATCCGCGATCGAAGATCGCCACGGCGCTTTTAAAGCAGTCCAGCCATAGCTCGCAACAAAGCGAGGGAGGTCGTGTATGGACATCGTCGTTAAGGGCCGCAACGTCGAGGTGCCCGATCACTACAGGGTTCACGTCGCCGAAAAGCTGGCCCGGCTTGAGCGCTACGACCGCAAGGTCATCCGCTTCGACGTGGAGCTTTTCCACGAGCCGAACCGCCGCCAGTCGAAGAACTGCCAGCGGGTCGAAATCACCGGCAAGGGACGTGGACCAGTAGTCCGTTCCGAAGCCTGCGCGGGTGACTTCTACGCCGCGCTGGATGCTGCGGTCGCGAAGCTCGAGAACCGCCTGCGTCGGTCTCACGACCGCAGGCGCGTCCACCACGGGGCCCGCGCCCCGATCTCGGTGGCCGAAGCGACAAGCGGACTGGCTGACCGGTCCGCAGGCGAAAGCATGACGTCGCGCCGCGCCAAGACCGCGGTGCTCGACGCACCCGAGGCCGACTACGAGGGCATGGCGGAAGTGCCCGCGCAGCGTTGGGACGACGGCCTCGAAGACAAGTTGCCCGGACGCGTCGTACGCGAGAAGGAGCACGCCGCCAAACCGATGACCGTCGACCAGGCCCTCTACGAGATGGAACTGGTCGGACACGACTTCTACCTGTTCGCCGACACCGAGTGCGGACGCCCCAGTGTCGTCTATCGCCGGAAGGGATTCGACTACGGCGTGATCAGGCTGGCCTGACCCCGCTCGACCCTCGTTCCTTCGACCGCCGCCGCCCCGCACCCCTCGCGTGCGGGGCGGCGGCGCGCGTCTACCGCCGGTCGGCGCCATTTTGCGCCGCGACGTTCACCGTCAAGGTGAATCAGGCCGGGCCAGGAACCTTTGCGCGGCTCCCGTTCGTTCTCCTCACCAGTAGCCGAGGTGGGGGCACCGGCGGCAGGTGGCCTGGGAAAGATCGCTCAAACCGCACCTGACCTGCACAGACCAGGTCGGGTGACCCAATCCGCCTGTGTCCGTGCACACATCTTGGCGACTTGCCTACGATGGGCAGGGGAAAGGCGTCCGACGTGGGCGCGCCGCGATACAGGTGATGAGGTCTATCCAGATGGTGCTGTCCCGACTGCTCCGCTCCGGCGAGGGCAAGATGCTCAAGCGCCTCCGCAACATCGCACAGCACATCAACCACCTGGAAGACGAGGTGGTGGACCTCTCCGACGCAGAGCTTCGCGGCAAGACCGAGGAGTTCAGGAAGCGCCACGCCGAGGGCGAGTCGCTGGACGAGCTGCTGCCGGAGGCGTTCGCCGTGGCCCGCGAGGCCGCGAAGCGCACCCTCGGCCAGCGCCCCTACGACGTCCAGATGATGGGTGGCGCGGCGCTGCACCTCGGTCAGATCTCCGAGATGCGCACGGGTGAGGGCAAGACGCTGACCTCGGTCATGCCCGTCTACCTCAACGCCATCGCCGGCAAGGGCGTCCACGTCATCACCACGAACGACTACCTGGCCAAGCGTGACGCGGACTGGATGGGCCGCGTTCACCGCTTCCTGGGCATGACCGTCGGCGCGATCCTCTCCGAGATGACTCCGGAGCAGCGGCGTGCGTCGTACAACTCGGACATCACCTACGGCACGAACAACGAGTTCGGCTTCGACTACCTGCGCGACAACATGGCGTGGAGCCTGGACGAGTGCGTGCAGCGCGGGCACTACTTCGCGATCGTCGACGAGGTCGACTCGATCCTCATCGACGAGGCCCGCACGCCGCTGATCATCTCCGGCCCGGCCGAGCAGTCGGCCCGCTGGTACACGGAGTTCGCGCGGCTCGTCCCGCGCATGCGCGGCATCGACGTCACCCAGCTCTCCCAGAAGGACCGCATCGAGGTCATCGAGGAGAAGTCGAAGTCGTTCCACTACCAGTACGACGAGAAGAAGCGCACGGTCGCCGTCACCGAGCTCGGTGTGGAGTTCATCGAGGACCAGCTCGGCATCGACAACCTGTACGAGGCGGCGAACACGCCGTTGGTGGGCTACCTGAACAACGCCCTCAAGGCGAAGGAGCTCTACAACCGCGACAAGGACTACATCCTCCGCAACGGTGAAGTCATGATCGTCGACGAGTTCACGGGTCGTGTGCTCTCCGGTCGCCGTTACAACGAGGGCATGCACCAGGCCATCGAGGCCAAGGAAGGCGTGGAGATCAAGGCGGAGAACCAGACCCTCGCCACGATCACGCTGCAGAACTACTTCCGCCTCTACGAGAAGCTCGGCGGCATGACCGGTACCGCCGAGACCGAGGCGGCCGAGTTCCACCAGACCTACAAGCTGGGTGTCGTCCCGATCCCGACGAACCGCCCGCCGCAGCGCAAGGACCAGCCCGACCTCGTCTACAAGAGCGAGGAGGCGAAGTTCGACGCCGTCGCCGACGACATCGCCGAGAAGCACGAGAAGGGCCAGCCGGTCCTGATCGGCACGACGAGCGTCGAGCGTTCCGAGTACCTCTCGAAGCTGTTGGTGCGCAGGGGAATCCCGCACGAGGTGCTGAACGCGAAGCACCACGACCGCGAGGCGCTGATCATCGCGAAGGCGGGCCGCAAGGGCGCCGTCACCGTCGCGACGAACATGGCCGGCCGCGGTACCGACATCGTGCTGGGCGGCAACCCGGACATCATCGCCGACCACGAGCTGCGTGACCGCGGCCTCGACCCGGTGACCACGCCGGAGGAGTACGAGGCCGAGTGGGCCAAGGTCGTCGAGGAACTGACGACCCAGGGCAAGGCGGAGGCCGACGAGGTCCGCGAGGCCGGCGGTCTCTACGTGCTCGGCACCGAGCGCCACGAGTCGCGCCGCATCGACAACCAGCTCCGCGGCCGCACCGGCCGTCAGGGCGACCCCGGTGAGTCGCGCTTCTACCTGTCCCTGCAGGACGAACTGATGCGCCGCTTCAACGCGTCCATGGTCGAGATGGTCATGACGCGCCTGAACGTGCCGGACGACGTGCCGATCGAGCACAAGATGGTCACCCGCGCCATCCGCAGCGCGCAGACGCAGGTCGAGCAGCAGAACTTCGAGATCCGCAAGAACGTCCTCAAGTACGACGAGGTCATGAACCGCCAGCGCACGGTGATCTATGCCGAGCGCCACCGCGTCCTCGCCGGCGAAGACCTCCGCGACCAGGTCGAGCACATGATCGAGAGCGTCGTCGAGGAGTACGTCAACGGCGCCACGGCCGACGGCTACGCCGAGGACTGGGACTTCGAGAAGCTCTGGACCGCCCTCAAGACCCTCTACCCGATCTCGCTGGACCCGAAGGAGATCCTCGAGTCCGACGAGGACGTCACGCGCGAGTACCTGCGCGACCTCCTCGTCAAGGACGCGATGGACGCCTACCACGCCCGCGAGGCCGAGATCGAGGGCCGCGTCGGCGAAGGTGCCATGCGCGAACTGGAGCGCCGCGTCCTGCTGTCCGTCCTGGACCGCAAGTGGCGTGAGCACCTGTACGAGATGGACTACTTGAAGGAGGGCATCGGCCTGCGCGCGATGGCGCAGCGCGACCCCCTCATCGAGTACCAGCGCGAGGGCTTCGAGATGTTCAACGCGATGCTCGACGCGTTGCGCGAGGAGACCGTCGGCTTCCTGTTCAACCTCCAGGTCGAAGCGGCGGAGCCGGAGCCGGCCCAGCCCGAGGTCCCCGTGGCCCTGGGCGCGGCTCCGCAGGCCCTCCCGCAGGTGTCGGGCAACGGCGGAGGCGGCGGCGCACGCGCCCGGGCCCGCGCCGCGGCAGCCGCCCAGCAGCAGGCCCAGCGCGAGCCCGCCGCCCCCGCGGGCCCGGCCATGGCCCAGCTGGCCAGCGGCAACGCCATCCCGCCGGCCCTGCGAGGCAAGGGCCTCGGCGGCCCCGGCCAGCAGAACCTGAGCTACAGCGGCCCCGCCGAGGACGGCGGAGTCGACGAGCACGGCGAGCCGGACGGAGCGGCCGGCCAGGGCGGCGGCACCCGCAAGGAGCGCCGCGAGGCGGCCCGCCAGGCGGCGAAGAACAACCGCAAGAAGGGCTGACGCCCTCACCGCACCACCACTGCGTGGGCCGCGTTCCTCCGGGAACGCGGCCCACGCGGCGTTTCGGGGGTCGGTGGAACCCGCGAGGCGGGACGCGGTGCGTCGGGCAGGTGGGCTGGAGGCGACAGGTCTGCGAGGTCGAGTCGAGCGAGGCGGGGTGCGCTGCTCGACGCGCCTGGCAGGTCGGCGGGCGGTGCAGGACGTGGCTGGTCGGTGGCTGAGACAGGATGTGGCTGCTCGGCGGGACGTGGCAGGTCGGGAGGCCGAGCCAGTGCGTGGCAGAGCGGCAGGGTGAGGCAGGTTGCGTGCTCCGCGAAGCCGAGCGACCCCGCGACTGCGGCAGTCGCCATCGGCGCCGCGCCACCGCAGCCGCTGTCGCGCCACCGCCCGTGCATGGGCCGCGTTCTCCCGGAAGCGTGGCCCACGCAGCAGCGTTGAGGACCCTGGCAGGGCAGGACGCGCCAGGGTGCGGCACGTCGGCAAGGCGCGGTGCGGCCGGCGCGGGCCTCACTCCAGCACCGTGAACGACGTGACCCACCACCTCCCGCCGGAGTGCTCGGCCCGACAGGCCGCCGCCACCACCCGCCCCTCCCTCCGCAGGGTCACCGACATCTCCGCCACGAGCCGAGACGGGTGGCAGACCCGAGGCGCCCGCAGCATCCGAGTGGTCCGGGCACGAACCGCCCCGACCAGCCGGGCCGCCAGCACCGGCACGGCGATCTCCCGCAGCAACCGGGCAGGCCGCCGCCCGTCCAGCACCTCCAGCACGACCGAGAGCAGCCGTGCGGCGTCCAGGACGGGTGGCGGTGGCTCCGGGGCCGGCACCCACACCGGGCGCGGCCGGGGCAGGGGGATTCGGGCGGGGCCTCCGACCGGAGGCTCGTACGCGGGCAGGCGGCGGACAACTGGGGGCATGGTTGACCAGGCGAGCCAGCGGCCGGATCAGGACACCGAACACCCGAAAGTGGGGTTACGGTCCCCACCATGCTCAAAGCCCTGGTGCTCGACTACGGCGGCGTCCTGACCGACCCCGGCGAGGACAACCCCGCCGAGCCGCCGCTCCTCACCGCCCTGCGCAAGGCCAGGCAGCACGGGATCAAGACCGCTCTGCTGTCCAATGCGGACGGTTGGTGGCAGCCGCCCGTGGTGCTGACCGCGGTGCTGGACGCCGCGGTCATCTCCGGCGAGGTCGGGCTCGCCAAGCCGGACACCGAGATCTACCTGCTCACGGCCGGCAGGCTGAACGTGAAGCCGGAGGAGTGCGTCTTCGTGGACGACCTCGCGGTCAACGTTCGCGGGGCTGCGGAGGCGGGCATGGTCGGTGTCCACCATCGGTCGACACGGTCCACCCTCGAGGAGCTGGAAATACTGCTAGCGATCGCACTCCGCGATTGAGGGTTCACCCCGGAGCGTCATTGCCCCTTTTTCGGCCAGGTACTAGCGTCGAATTAGTCGGTAGTCGATTGAATAGGGGAGAAAATGCGAAGAATTGTCGCTTGTGTTGCGGTCGCCATTGCAGCCACGGCAATTGCATCACCCGCGCAGGCGCAGGAACGCGGCTGCTTCGAGGACTATCTGAGGGACGGGCGCACCGTCGAGGTCTACTGCGACGAGGGCCGGCCAGGGCGGTTCCGGGCCGTCGCGCACTGCACGAACGGGCTCGGCGTCTGGGACCAGTACGGCACGGTCGGCCGGGTCAGGGGCGAGCCCTCGGTGGCGGAGTGCGAGTCGCTGCTGGGGTACCCGCGGGTCGACGGGTACCACGTCGACTGGATCTGATCACTGGGCCCGGCGCACCAGCTCGAAGCAGAGCACGGCCGCCGCTGATGCGACATTGAGGGATTCCACGCCCGCCGCCATCGGAATCGACAACCACGACGTGATGTGTGGACGCACGTCGTCGGTGATTCCGGACGTTTCGCTGCCGAGCACGAAAGCCGCGCGTGCCGGGAAAGTAGCGGAATAAATCGTGTCGGGCGCGTGGGAATCGAGCGCGTGGAGCGAATAGCCGGACGCGCGCAACAAAGCCGAGGCCTCCGCCGAGGTGCCGCAGCGCAGCACGGGCGCGCGGAAAGCCACTCCGGCGGAGGCCTTCACCACGAGCGGGTCGATCGAGGCGACGCCCCGGCGCGGCACGACGATGCCGTCGATGCCCGCGGCGGTCGCGGTGCGCAGGATCATGCCCACGTTCGCGGGGGTCGTGATGCCGTCCAGCACGAGCACGGACCCCAGCGAGCCCTCTTCCAGGGCCAGCGCGAGCGGCTTCATGCGCGGCGCGACCACGTCGGCGAGCACGCCCTGGTCCTGCTTGCCGTTGCCTGCCAGCACCTTCACGCGCTGCGCGGTCGCCCGCTGCACGGCGACGCCACGCGAACGGGCCGCGTCGATGATCTCGTGCGCGGCCGCGCCTCGGGCCGTGTCGGCGAGCACCACCTTGTCGACCGTGAGCGTCGGGTCGTCCAGCGCTTCCAGCACTGGCTTGCGGCCGTAGACGGTGACGAAGCGGTCCTTGGGCGAGATCTCCACGGGAAGAGGGTGACAGAGGCGGGCACAGCGGGCTCAAACGGGTGAAGAGCTCCACTAGAGCCGTTCGGCCCTTGTGCTTTGGATCATATCGATGATGATCGTCACATGACGGCAGGTATGCGCAGCGTCGCGGAACGTCAACATCTCGCGAGCGGTCAGGACTCGGATGTGTTCATCCGGTCCGACGGGCTGCTCGTCAAACGCACGCGCACCGGCCGTGACCTGCGGCGCGAGGCCGAGATGATGTCGTACCTGAGCGGCTACGGCATCCCCGTCCCGCGCGTGCACGAGGCCACGGAAGACGAACTGGTCATGCAGTACGTGCCCGGCCCGCGGATGTCCGAGGAGATCGGCCGCAAGCCGTGGCTCGCGGGCAGCCTCGGCGAGGAGCTCGCGGACCTGCACCACCGCCTCGACGTCATCCCGGCGCCCGGCTTCCTCACCGGCGACGGCGACCTGCTGCACCTCGACCTGCACCCCGGCAACGTCGTGCTCGGCCCGGAAGGGCCCGTGGTCCTGGACTGGGCGAGCGCCACCAAGGGCGACCGCAGGCTCGACGTCGCACTGAGCTGGGTGTCGCTGGCCGTCGCCCACCTCGCGCCGGTCATGAAGCTCACGCGCTGGCGGTTCCTCCGGTCGTTCATGGCCAACGTGGACCCGGAGGCGAGGAACGCGATTCCGGAGGCCGCGCGCATCCGGCTGGAGCGGCACGACCGTGATCCGCGCGAGCGCGCGGCACTTCAGAAGCTGATGGACCGCGAACGCCACTAGGCTGGGTGCATGCCGGACCGCCTGTCAGCGCTGGACGCCTCGTTCCTGTACCTGGAGGACGCCAAGACGCCGATGCACGTCGGCGGGGTGGCGGTGTTCCGGCGGCCCAAGGCGGGCTTCGACTACGACAAGCTCGTCGACCTCATCGAGCAACGCCTCAGCCTCGTGCCGCGCTACCGGCAGAAGGTCGTGCACGTCCCCGGACGCATCGCACGCCCCGTGTGGGTCGACGACCCCGACTTCGACGTCACCTACCACGTTCGCCGCAGCGCCCTGCCCAAACCGGGCAACGAGACGCAGCTGCACGACCTGATCGCGCGCCTGATGTCGCGCCCGCTCGACCACTCCCGCCCGCTGTGGGAGATCTACCTGGTCGAAGGCCTGGAGAAGAACCAGACAGCGGTCATCACCAAGACCCACCAGGCCATGATCGACGGCATCGCGTCGCTGGAGATCGGCCAGGTCATGCTGGACGTCTCGCCGACGCCGCGCACGAACGTCGAGAACCTCTGGATGCCGCAGCCCGAGCCCGGTGCGCTGCAGCTCGTGGCCGACGCGGTCACCGACATCGTGCACAGTCCCGGCGAGCTCGTGGAGAACGTCCGCAGCGCCGCGCTCGACACCGTCAACACGGTCGAGAAGGTCTTCAACGCGTTCAGCGTGCTCGCCTCGGCCGTCCGCACCGCCGCGACGCCCGCGCCCGGTTCCCCGCTGAACGTCCGCATCACCTCGCCGCAGCGCCGGTTCGCCGTCGCGCGCGCCCAGCTCGACGACCTGCGCGCCATCCGCAAGCAGCACGGCGGCACGGTCAACGACGTGGTGCTCGCGGCCCTGAGCGGCGCCCTGCGCAACTGGCTGCTCAGCCGCGGCGAGAACGTCACCGGCAGTACCACGATCCGCGCGATGGCCCCGCTGAGCGTCCGCGAGGCCGACCCGGACTCGGGCAACAACGTGAGCGCCTACCTGGTCGACCTCCCGGTCGGCGAGCCGAACCCGGTCGTCCGCCTGCACCACGTGAGCCACGCGATGCGCGCGCACCAGGAGTCCGGCCAGTCCGTCGCCGCCGACGCGCTGGTGAAGGTCTCCGGCTTCGCCCCGCCGACGTTGCACGCGCTCGGCGCACGGGCCGCGAGCTCGTTCAGCCGCCGGCTGTTCAACGTCATCGTCACCAACGTTCCCGGCCCGCAGGTGCCGCTGTACGCGGCGGGGGCCAGAATGACCGAGATCTTCCCGGTCGTCCCGCTCGCCAAGAACCAGGCGCTGGCCATCGGGGTGACGTCGTACGACGGCGGTGTGTACTTCGGTTTGAACGGCGACCGCGACGCCATGTCCGATGTGGACGTTCTCGCGACCATGGTCGAGGAGTCGGTGGAGGAATTGATGGGGACGGCGAGCGCATGAGGGTCTACATCCCGGCCACGGTGCCGATGCTGCGCGCGTTCGTCGACAGCGGCGAACTGGCTCCGGTCACCGGCACGGCGTTCGCGCTGACGCCGGCGTTGCGCGAGTCCTACGCGGCGGGCGACACGGAGGAGCTGGAGTACGCGGCGATGCTGGATGCCGCCCGTGCTTCGCTGCGGCTGCTGGCGGCGGACGAGAAGGCAGAGCCGCGGCGCGCGGTGCTCGCGGTGGACATGGACGACGTGACGTTGCGCCCGGACCTCGACTTCTCGGTCGTGAAGGTCGGCGGTTCGTTCACCCTGAAGGACGTCGCCGCCGTGCACCTCGACACGGCCGAGGCCGAAGAGGACGTGCGCGCGGCCGCGGACGTCATCGACGCGGCGGACCTGGGCGACCCGGACGCCGAGTTCGCGCTGGGCAGCGCCGAGGACCACGAACTGGCCTGGTACGCCGCCCAGGAGCTCCCGTTCGTCCTGGAACTCCTCTAACGACGCTGGTCGTGCACCTCGGGCAGCTGGTCGAACCCGGCTGCCCGGTAGGTGGCGACGGCGCCGACGTTCGAGCTCGGCGTGCAGACGAGCGCGCTCGACGAGCCGAGCTCACGCAGCGCTGACGCCGCGGCGAGGGTGATCGCCGTGCCGAAACCCCTGCCCCGGTGGTCGTGGTGCACGCCCATGGGTTCGATCAACCCCGGCCTGCCCGGCCCGGCCGACCACACCGTCACCGCCGCCACCGCGTCACCTCGGTCGAAAGCGACCAGGCTGCGGGCGTCGGCGTACGGCGAGCCGATGGCCATCGCGTGCCAGCGCTCCTCGGTGAACGTCGACTTCTCGAACGACGCCCGGATCACGGCGGCGTGCACATCGGCCTGGTCATGGCCGATGACCTCGACCCGCACGCCGGGATCCGGTACCGGGACACCGAGATCGCGGCGCAGCGGCGTCCACGGCACGTCGGACCGCCAGCCGCGCTCGAACATCAGCTCCTGGAAGCGCGTGCCCCACGGGGACTCGACGTACACCGTCCCGGCGGGGAGGACGCCGCGTCCGGGAGTGCTGACGTCGTCGGCCAGCCGCCGTGCGAGCTCCTCGTCGGCGCGGGCGTCCGGCGCGATCGTGAACCGCAGCAGGTCGGCGCCGTCCAGCAGCCCGACGGCGACGATCCGCCCGTCGCCACGCCAGATCCGGATCGCCTCATCGGTCGCCTTGGCGCCGAAACGCCGGTACCAGCCCAGATCTCCTGGATGGAGCTGGAACGGCAGGTCGTCGCGCTGCCACTCCCGCAGCGCCTGCACCGCTTCGTCGAGCACGGTCACATTCCCTCTGCCGGTTCCCACAGCTCGATGCGGTTGCCCTCGGGGTCGACGCACCACCCGAACATCCCGAACTCCGAGTCCTCGGTGTCGGGCAGCACCTCGACGCCGCGCGCCTTCAGCTTGGCCATCAACGACACCAGGTCGTCCACGCGCAGGTTCAGCATGGTGCGCTGGTGGGGCTCGCCGATGTACTCCGTGTCCTGCGCGAACAACGCCATCGTCGTCGTGCCGGGGAACTCGTTCGTCGCCGTGTCGAGCCAGTGGAAGGTGACGGTGCCCTTCTCGCTCATCGGAACGCCCAGGTTGTCGCGATACCAGGCGGCCAAGCGCGCAGGATCCCTTGAACGCAGGAAAACCCCGCCGATGCCAGTCACCCGCGCCACCCGACGGACCCTACTACCGCGTGCCACGATGGGGGAATGGACGCAGTCACGTCTGCACCCGAACCGGTCAACGAGCCCGTGCGCACCTATGCACCCGGTAGCGCCGAACGGGTCAGCCTGCAGGCACGCATCGCGGAGCTCGAAGGCACCACGCACGAGCTGACGATGACCATCAGCGGTGAGCAGCGGATGGGCGGTGGCGACCGCATCGACGTGGTCCAGCCGCACGACCACAGGCACGTCCTCGGCGTGACGGCGCAGGCCACGAACTCCGACGTCGCCGATGCCATGCGCGCCGCCCAGCACGCCGCACCGGGCTGGCAGGAGCTGCCGTTCGACGAGCGGGCCGCGGTGCTGCTGCGGGCGGCCGACCTGCTCGCGGGGCCGTGGCGCGACACCCTCAACGCCGCCACGATCCTCGGCCAGTCGAAGTCCGTGCAGCAGGCCGAGATCGACGCGGCGTGCGAGCTCATCGACTTCCTGCGCTTCAACGTCCACTTCGGCCGCCGCATCCTCGAGGAACAGCCGGTCTCGTCGCCGGGCGTGTGGAACCGGATGGACCACCGGCCGCTCGACGGGTTCGTCGTGGCGATCACGCCGTTCAACTTCACCGCCATCGCGGGCAACCTGCCGCTGGCGCCCGCGCTGATGGGCAACGCGGTGCTGTGGAAGCCGTCGCCGACGCAGCAGCTGGCCGCGCACTTCACCATGCGGCTGCTCGAGGAAGCGGGCCTGCCACCAGGCGTGATCAACCTCGTGACCGGCGACGGCCAGGCGCTGAGCCAGGTCGCGCTGCGGGACAGGTTCTTCGCCGGCCTGCACTTCACCGGCTCCACCCGCACGTTCAAGGCGCTGTGGCAGACCATGGCGGGCAACCTCGACAACTACCGCGCCTACCCGCGCGTCGTCGGCGAGACCGGCGGCAAGGACTTCGTGCTGGCACACGCCTCCGCCGATCCCCAGGCGCTCGTCACCGGGCTGGTGCGCGGTGCTTTCGAGTACCAGGGCCAGAAGTGCTCAGCGGCCTCGCGGTCCTACATCCCTCGGTCGTTGTGGGAGGGCGGCGTGCGCGAACAGCTGCTCGACGTGACGAAGTCGTTGTCCTACGGCGATGTCACGGACCTGTCGGTGTTCGGCGGCGCGGTGATCGACCACCGCGCGTTCGCCAAGCACGAGGAGGCGTTGCTGATGGCCTCCGCGTCCACTTCGGTCGAGGTGCTGGCAGGCGGCTCGTGCGACGACTCGGTGGGCTACTTCGTCGACCCGACCGTGCTGCTCGGCACCGACCCGCGCCACGACATCTTCACGAGCGAGTACTTCGGCCCGATCCTGGCCGTGCACGTCTACGAGGACGCGGACTACCCGAAGATCATGGAGACCATCGACACCTCGACGCCGTACGCGCTGACCGGCGCCGTCTTCGCGCGCGACCGTGCCGCCATCGAACAGGCACACCGCGCGCTGCGGTTCGCCGCGGGCAACTTCTACGTCAACGACAAACCGACCGGTGCCGTCGTCGGGCAGCAGCCGTTCGGCGGGTCGCGCGGTTCCGGCACCAACGACAAGGCGGGCTCGATCTACAACCTGCAGCGGTGGACGAGCCCGCGCGCCATCAAGGAGACCCTGGTGCCGCAGACCGATCACCGCTACCCGCACATGGGGTGATCAGGCCGCGACGAGCCGCTTGAACGCCGTCTTCGCCTTGCCCAGCGCGATCTGCGAGACCTGGGCCGAGTTGGCGTTCGGCAGGCTCACGATGACCTTGAACGACTCGGTGGCGTTGACCGCGACGAGGTAGGTGCACTCCATGACGCCGGGCCCGGTGTTGAACGACACCGCGGCCGAGTGGCCCTGGATGAGCATTTCCGGCGCCTTCTCCGGCTTCTCGTACGCGTCCGCGAACGCCACCAGGACGAGCATGTCCGACTCGGCGCCCGTGCCTTCCTGCCACGCGCAGGACCTCGGCAGTTCGGGGTGCGGGCCCGGTGGGCCGGCCAGCGGGGTCTGGAAATCCGCCGCGGTCAGCATCAGACACGGATCGGCGGGGAGTTTGCTCGGCGTGTCGATCCGCGGCGACGTCGTGACGACCGTCGTCTCGGTGGTCGTGGTCGTCGTGGTGGTGGAGGGCGCGGTCGCGACGGGAGTGGACGCGCAGCCCGCCAGCAGGAGCAGCAACGGCAGCAGACGCTTCACTTCGGGAGCCTTTCCAGCGCTTTCGCCGCCAGTCCCTGCGTGACCTGCCCGACCAGGTTGAGGTCGTGGTTGCGCTGCAGGACCTTCAGCCCGATGACCTGCCCGTCCTTCACCTCGAGGACGGCATCGCACGTCACCTCGCTCGAGGAGTCGACGCACTTGCGTGTCAGCGGCCGGTCGCCGACCACGCCGCCGTAGCCGCCGTCGGACAGCAGCTTCTGCGACTCGTCGGCGTACTTCGCGCTCAGCAGCGTGAGCCGCACGGTCAGCGAGTCGAACGGGAAGTCGCAGGACCGGTCGGTCCTGGTGGGAGACCCGTTCATCTGCCCCGCGTCGCCGGAGGCGAGCAGCGTGCAGGGGTCGACCTCCGTGAACGCCGGTGCCTTGGGCTCCTGCGGGGCCGAGCACGCGGCGAGAGCGACCAGCAGGGGCAACGTCCAGCGCATGCTCATGATCCGTCCGTGTAGTCGTCCATGCCGGCACGGGACGCGAGCAGCCGCCGCAACGACGTCAACCGCCCCGGCGCGTCCGGCACGAGCTCGTCCAGCATGCAGCCGGGGTCCTCGGGTGAGCCCAGGTGGCCGCAGCCGGGCGGACACTCCTCGGCGGCCTCGGCGAAGTCCGGGAAGGCCTTCACGATGTCGTCCGGCGTGATGTGGGCGAGGCCGAACGAGCGGATGCCCGGCGTGTCCACGACCCAGCCGCCCTCGGGCAGCCACAGGGCGACGGCCTGGGTGGAGGTGTGCCGGCCCTTGCCCACTCCGGACACCACGCCCACCGCGCGGTTCGCGTCCGGCACGAGCTTGTTGACCAAAGTGGACTTGCCGACACCCGAGTGGCCGATGAGGCACGACACCGTGTTCGTCAGCCGGGCGCGCAGTTCGGCGGGCTCCTCGTCGGACCGCGTCACCACCACCGGCACGTCGAGCTCGGTGTACAGCGCCAGCAGCGAGTCCGGCGATGCCAGGTCCGACTTCGTCAGGCACAGCACCGGTTCCAGGCCGCCGGCGTACGCGGCGACCAGGCAGCGGTCGATGAAACCCGTGCGCGGCGGGGGATCCGCCAGCGCGACGACCATGATGAGCTGGGACGCGTTCGCGACGACGACCCGTTCGAACGGATCGGTGTCGTCCGCGGTCCTGCGCAGCACCGAGGTCCGCTGCTCGACGCGCACGATGCGGGCCAGCGTGTCCCGCTCACCCGTCGTGTCGCCGACGATGCCGACCTGGTCGCCGACCACCACGGGCGTGCGGCCCAGTTCGCGTGCGCGCATCGCCGTGACGACGGCGCCGGACTCCATCGCGCACGTCCAGCGGCCACGGTCGACACCGATGACCATCGCGGTCTCGGCGTCGGAGTGTTCCGGCCGTTTCTTGGTGCGTGGGCGCGTCCCCTTGCCGGGGCGCACGCGCACGTCGGACTCGTCGAGTTTGCGCCAGTCCTGCTTGCTCACTTCTACGCGCCCCCGGTGAGCATGGCGTCCCACATGCCAGGGAAGTCGGGGATCGTCTTGGTGGTGCTGCCGATGTCGTCCACCGACATGCCCGGCACCACCAGCCCGATGATCGCGCCCGCGGTCGCCATCCGGTGGTCCGCGTAGGCCTTCCACACACCGCCGTGCAGGGGAGCGGGGTCGATGACCAGGCCGTCCTCGGTCTCGGACGCGTTGCCGCCGACCGCGTTGATCTCGTTGACGAGCGCGGCGATCCGGTCCGTCTCGTGGCCGCGGATGTGCGCCACGCCCCGGATGGTCGTGCGGCCCTCGGCCAGCGCCGCGAGCGCGGCGACGGTCGGGGTGAGCTCGCTCTCGTCACGCAGGTCGATGTCCACACCGGACAGCTTCGCCGGGCCCCGCACGGTCAGGCCGCGCTCCGACACCTCGACCGCACAGCCCATGCGCTCGAGGATGCCGCGCACCGCGTCGCCGGGCTGGGTCGTGGCGGCGGGCCAGTGGGGAATCGTCACCTCGCCACCGGTCACCGCGGCCGCCGCGAGGAACACCGTCGCGTTCGACAGGTCCGGCTCCACGTGCCACGTGCGCGCCTTGATCACACCGGGCTCCACGCGCCACACATCCGGCACGCTGGTGTCCACCTCGACGCCGACCGCCCGCAGCGTCTGGACCGTCATGTCGATGTGCGGCAGCGAGGGCACGGGCTTGCCGTCGTGCCGGATCGTGACGCCCTTGTCGAACCGGGCGGCGGACAGCAGCAGCCCGGACACGAACTGCGACGAGCCCGACGCGTCGATCGTCACCTCACCACCGGGCACCGATCCCGTGCCGTGCAACGTGAACGGCAGCGCGTCCCCGTCGATCTCGACGCCCAGCGACCGCAACGCACCCAGCACGGTGCTCATCGGCCGCGTCCGCGCGTGCGGGTCGCCGTCGAACCGGATCTCGCCCTCGGCCAGCGCGGCGGCGGGCGGCAGGAAGCGCATGACCGTGCCCGCGAGACCGCAGTCGACCTCCGCCGGCCCGCGCAGCAGACCGGGCAGCACGTCCCAGTCGCCGTCCTCGCGATCGGTGATGCCGGCGCCCAGCGACGAGAGCGCGGCCGTCATCAGCACCGTGTCACGGCTGCGCAGCGGCGCGTGGACCGTGGACGGCCCGTCGGCCAGTGCCGCGAGGACCAGAACGCGGTTCGTGATCGACTTCGAGCCGGGCACCGGCACCGTCGAGTGGACTGGGCCGGACGCGCTGGGGGCTGACCAGTGCTGAGTCATGCACGAATGATCCCGCATCGGCCTTGGCAAGCTCGCACAGGTGTTCCGGTCGTGGGACAATTGGGACTTCGGAGGTGATCGGTTTTGTGTGGTAGGTACGCCTCCACCAAGGACCCGGCGCTGCTGGCGGCCGAGTTCGACGCGGTGGACGGGACCGGCGACGAGGCACCGGGGGCGGACTACAACATCGCCCCCACCAAGCGCGTCATGGCCGTGGTCGAGCGCCGGCCCGAGGACGAGGAGCTGGAACGCGCCATCCGCGTCATGCGCTGGGGTCTCGTCCCGCACTGGGCCAAGGACCTCTCCGGCGCGGCCAAGATGATCAACGCTCGCGCCGAGACCGTGCTGACCAAGCCCGCGTACAAGCAGTCGGCGATCAAGCGGCGCTGCATCATCCCCGCCGCCGGTTGGTACGAGTGGCAGCCGGGCGAGGGGCGCAAGCAGCCGTACTTCATCTCGCTCGGGGACGACACGTCGCTGGCCATGGCGGGCCTGTGGTCCGTGTGGTGGAAGGACGACGTGCCGACCGTCACGTGCGCCGTGCTCACCACGGAAGCCATCGGCGCGATGACCGAGGTGCACCACCGCATGCCGTTGCTGCTGCCTCCTGACCGCTGGTCGGCGTGGCTCGACCCGGCGTCGCTCGACCCGAGCGAGCTGCTGGCCCCCGACCCGTCGATCGTCGAGGCGCTCGAGCTCCGTCCGGTGTCGACCGAGGTGAACAGCGTGAAGAACAACAAGCCGTCCCTGTTGGACCGCATCTCGCTCACCGAAGACGAGAAGCCCTCACCCGCGTTGTTCGAGCCGTCATGACCACGCTGTTGGTGGACACGCCGCACGGCCCCGCGCGGGCCTCACTGCACTGTGCCCACGAACCGCGTGCAGCACTGCTCCTGGGTCACGGCGCCGGTGGCGGCGTCGAGGCCCCGGACCTCGTCGCCGCGTGCCGCGCCGCCAACTCGGTCGGCGTGCACGTGGCGCTGGTCGAACAGCCCTACCGCGTCGCGGGCCGGCGTGCCCCGGCGCCGGCCGGCCAGCTCGACACGGCGTGGATGGCGGTCGTCGAGGACCTGGGTGAACGCTGGTTCGACGGCCTGCCCCTGGTGTTCGGGGGCCGGTCGTCGGGCGCGCGCGTGGCCTGCCGGACCTCGGTCGAGGGGCAGGCCGTGGCGGTGCTGTGCCTGGCGTTTCCCGTGCACCCGCCGGGCAAGCCGGAGAAGTCGCGGATGGCCGAACTCGACGGCGTCGAGGTCGCCACGCTGGTCGTGCAGGGGGAGAACGACCCGTTCGGTCAGCCCGGCGGCGGCCACCACCGCGAGGTCGTGCTGCTCAAGGGCGACCACTCGCTGAAGGCGTCCGTCGGCGACGTCGGCCGGTCCGTAGGTGAGTGGCTGGACCGCGTGCTGCGGCCGCTGGACTAACGTTCGGCGCATGACGGTCTTCGATGAACAGGGCAGGCCAGAACCGCCGATGGGCGGCGACGAGCTCGCCACACTCAAGGGCTTCCTCGAGTTCCACCGCGCCACCCTCATGTGGAAGATCGAGGGTCTCACCGCGGAGCAGCTCAACGCGACCGCCGCGAAGTCCGCGATGACCCTGGGCGGGATGGTCAAGCACCTCGCCTACGTGGAGCAGCAGTGGTTCCGCGTCGTCCTGCACGACCGCGAGCCGCTGGAACCGTGGGCGAGCGTCGACTGGAAGACCGACAACGACTGGGACTGGTGCTCGGCCGCCGACGACACGCCGGAGCAGTTGCGCGCGTTGTGGCTGCGCGCTGTCGACGGCGCCAGGAAGGACCTCATCGAGGCGCTCAGGCGTGGCGACCTGAGCCAACCGGCGAAGCGAGCGCCGTGGCGTGACGGGCGCACGCCCAGCCTGCGGTGGATCCTCAACCACATGATCGAGGAGTACGCCCGCCACAACGGTCACGCCGACCTGATCCGGGAAGCGATCGACGGCCAGACGGGGGAATAGCGCGCTGGCCGAACGGACACACCATCGGCCGGAAGTACGACAATTCTTCGCCGCGGCAACCGAATGCGCATTGATGGCGTTACCCAGGTCGTAAGGGGAACACCAATCGAGACGTATTCGGGGAGACACGTGAACTCGTTCCGCAACACCGCACTGGCGCTGGCCGGTGCCGCCCTCCTGTCCGCCGCGGGGCCGACGACGGCGCAGGCCGCCGACGTCGCACCGTGGTGCACCGGGGACGACCTGGTGATCAGCGCGCACGACATGCGCCCGAACGGGACCACGAACAAGGGGCACGTGGTCAGGTTCACCGCCGTCGAGGGCGTCACCTGCACCATCGGCGGCAGCGTGAGCAACCTGCGGTTCCTCGACGCCGAAGGCGCGGACATGAACGTTCCGCTGACCGGTGGCCAGGGCGAATACAGCGAGGCGACCGTCCACGGGTTCTACTCCGCGGTCCTCTACGTGGGGTCGCGGATCAGCGGCCCGCACGTGACCCCCGCGTCCATCCAGTTCGACCTGCCCGGCAAGGGCAGCCTCGGTGACCGGGTCACCGTCGCGTGGCCGTCGTGGATCGGCGCGCCCGTGCAGGCCGGCAACATCGGGTGGCCGGTCAGCTAGTGGCGTGGCTCAGAACGTTGCCGCGAGGCGCCCTGCTGAGCGTGAATTACCCAGTCAAGGTTCTGAGCCACGCCACTAGGCACTGATCCGCGCGACCACCGCAGTGGTGAGTCGCACCAGTTCGGCCGGCGCGATCTCGACTTCGAGACCGCGCCGGCCGGCACTGCAGAACACCGTCTCGAATTGCAGGGCCGATTCGTCGAGCACGACCGGCAGCCGCTTCTTCTGGCCGAGTGGAGAAATACCTCCGGCCACATAACCCGTGGCGCGCTCGGCGTCGGCGACGACGGCCATCTTGGCCTTCTTGCCCTTCAACGCCGCCGCGAGGCCCTTCAGGTCGAGTTGCACCGTCACCGGTACGACGCCGACCGCGAGCTTGCCGTCCACCTCGGCCACGAGCGTCTTGAAGACGCGTCCCGGCACCAGCCCGAGCGCCTCGGCCGCCTCCAGCCCGTAGGACTCGTGGCGGGGGTCGTGCTCGTACGAGTGCAAGGTGTGCGCCACCCGCTGCTTGTCCAGCAGCGCTGTGGCGGGGGTCCCACGTCCGGCCATGCGGAATTACTACCAGCACCTCGGTTGTTACTCAGAACGTGGCAACGAACATGCTTGAGCGGTCACGCGTAAAGTCAGTCCCGACCCAGAACCTGTGGGAAGGGAGCGCGGTGCCCGCCACCGGCACGACAGAGACGACGGCGGAGCGCGCTGCACGTTTCGAGCGCGACGCGATGCCCATGCTCGACCAGCTGTACTCGGCTGCCCTGCGCATGACGCGCAATCCGGCGGACGCCGAGGACCTGGTGCAGGAGACGTTCCTCAAGGCCTACTCGGCGTTCGCGTCCTTTTCGGAGGGCACGAACCTCAAGGCCTGGTTGTACCGGATCCTGACGAACACCTACATCAACGGCTACCGCAAGAAGCAGCGCCAGCCGATCCAGCAGCCGACCGACGAGATCACGGACTGGCAGCTGGCGCGAGCGGAGAGCCACACCTCGTCCGGGCTGCGCAGCGCCGAGGTCGAGGCACTCGACAACCTGCCCGACAGCGACGTCAAGGAAGCATTGCAGCGGTTGCCGGAGGAGTTCCGGATCGCGGTCTACCTCGCCGATGTCGAAGGCTTCGCGTACAAGGAGATCGCAGACATCATGGGCACCCCGATCGGCACGGTGATGTCCCGGTTGCACCGGGGCCGGCGCCAGCTCCGCGACATGCTGGCGGACGTCGCCCGCGACCGCGGTTTCCTCCGTAGCGGCAACGGCAGCAACGGAGACGCGTCATGAACTGCGGCGAACCCCACGACACCGACTGCTCAGAGGTGCTGTCCGAGGTCTGGCTGTTCCTGGACCAGGAATGCGACAAGACCCGGCGCGCGGCGCTGCAGACGCACCTCGACGAGTGCCATCCGTGCTTGGAACAGTTCGGGCTCGAGGAGCACCTCAAGGCGCTGCTGGCCCGCAAGTGTGGCGGAGACTACGCGCCCGCCGATCTGAAGGCGCGCATCCGAGCCACGATCGTGGAGATTCGCACCGAGGACTGAAAGCCTCAGCAAGACCCGAGCAAGACGAAAGGCCCTGGTCACCGTGGTGGTGTCCAGGGCCTTTCGCAGCACTCAGGCGTTGGGGCGCTTGCCTCGGTTGGCGCCGCCCTTTTTGCGGTCGCGGCGCTTGCGAGCACGCTTCGACATGGGAGTCTCCTAGGATCAAGAACTGCTTCATCCACCAGTTTCTCATGGAGGAGTTCTGAGCACGCTCACGGACCTGCTGGCCGAGCACACCAAGCTCTCCGGCGCCGCCGTCGACCACCTCCAGCTGGTGGTCGCGGAGTGGCAACTCCTCTCCGACCTCTCGTTCGCGGACTTCGTCATGTGGGTTCCGCTCGAAGAGGGCAAGTTCCTCTGCGTCGCCCAGGCGCGTCCCACGACGGCGCCCACGGCCCACCCCGAGGACGTCGTCGGCAGCGAGGTCGACACGGAGGACCACCCGCAGCTGCGCCGGGCCATGGACGAGTCGCGGATCTGCCGCGAGGAGGACCCGCGCTGGCACCTGGGCGTGCCGGTGCGGCGCGAGACCATCCCGGTGCGGCTGGGCACGCAGGTCATCGCCGTGCTGAGCCGCAGCACCAACCTGGCGGTGCCGCGCGTGCCGTCGCCGTTGGAGATCTCCTACCTCGGCAGTGCGGCCGACCTGTGCCAGATGATCGCGGACGGCACGTTCCCCGCGCCCGAACCCTCGCCGGACGTGCACACCAGTCCGCGCGTCGGCGACGGCCTGATCAGGCTCGACCCGTCCGGCGCGGTGGTGTTCGCCTCGCCGAACGCGCTGTCGGCCTACCACCGCATGGGGCACGCGTCGGACCTCGTGGGTGTGCACCTGGCGCCGTTGACGCGCAGTCTCATCGGCGACCCGTTCGACGCCACCGAGGTAGCTCAGCGCATCAGGCAGGCGCTGGACGGCCAGCCGTCGATGCGCATGGAGGCCGAGTCACGCCGTGGTGCCGCGGTGCTGTTCCGTTCTTTGCCCCTTAGGCCACGCGGGCAGGCCGCAGGCGCCATCGTGCTGTGCCGCGACGTCACCGAAGTGCGCCGCCGCGACCGCGCGTTGATGTCCAAGGACGCGACGATCCGCGAGATCCACCACCGGGTGAAGAACAACCTGCAGACCGTCGCAGCTCTGCTGAGGCTGCAAAGCCGCAGGTTGAGCAACCCGGAGGCGAAGGAGGCACTGGCCGAGTCGGTTCGGCGTGTGACCTCCATCGCACTGGTTCACGAGACGCTGTCGATGAGCGTCGACGAGCGCGTCGACCTCGACGACGTGGTCGACAAGGTCATCCCGATGATGAGCGACGTGGCGGTCACCGAGACCCAGGTCAGCGTGCGCCGCGAGGGTGGGTTCGGCATCGTGCCGGCCGAGATCGCCACCCCGCTGGTGATGGTGCTGACCGAGCTCGTGCAGAACGCGTTCGAGCACGCCTACGCCCCTGGCCAGCGCGGGGAGGTCGTCGTGCATTCCGAGCGGTCCGCCAAATGGCTCGACGTGACGATCACCGACGACGGCAAGGGCCTTCCGCAGGGTTTCTCGCTGGAACGCACCGACCGGCTGGGCTTGCAGATCGTTCGGACCCTTGTTGATTCCGAATTGAGAGGCTCTTTGAGCTTGCGGCGAAGGCCCCGAGGCGGTACTGAGGCGGTCCTGCGCGTGCCGCTCAGAGGGCGGCGCTAAACTAACGCCGTGCACACGTGACGGCCAGCCTCAGCGGTCTCACGTGGTCATGCGGGAGGGTGTGCAAACAAAGAAGCCCGACACCTGGCACGGTGTCGGGCTTCTCCTATAAGGATCAAACGCTGTTTAGCTGGTTCGCGGCTAACTGCCTGGTCAGGCGTTGCTGCGGGCCCGCGTGCGGGCGTTGCGGCGCTTGAGGGCGCGGCGCTCGTCTTCGCTCATCCCGCCCCACACGCCGGCGTCCTGGCCGCTCTCGAGTGCCCACGCGAGGCAGTCGGAGACGACGGGGCAGCGGCGGCAGACGGTCTTCGCCTCGGCGATCTGAAGCAGCGCGGGACCACTGTTCCCAACGGGGAAGAACAGCTCGGGGTCCTCGTCGCGGCAGATCGCGCGGTGGCGCCAGTCCATTGGAACTACTCCTCAGCGAGTGGGCGCGCACAAAGGCACGCCGGTTGTCAGCGGTCGTTTTTGGGGTGCTTGTGAATGCTTTCACGAACGGCTGGGATGTCAAGGGGTAACCACTGACCCGGTGAGTGAACTCACCCAAAAGATCGACAGCGTTCACCTGGGGTTTCACGCTCTGCTGTCACTCGACTGCAGTACATCCCGGCTGGGTACCGAGACGGTCACGAACTGATCACGGACTGTAAAGGTCCTTACAGGGCAACAGTCAACGCGTCCGGGACCGCCCGGAACTCCACCGCCGTGGTCGTTCCGAGGAAATCTCCGTCGACCTGCAGGTTCGCCGGCTCCTCGCACTTCACTCTGACATAACCCACGTCATCACGCCGAACGAGATTCCCGCCCTTCGGATTACCCGTCGCGAGGACCTGGGCGATGTAGCGCCCGACGGTGGGTACCCGCAAAGTCCTCAACGCACTCAAACCCAGGCCGCCGTCGAACGACGTGCTGGGGTTGAGCTGGATCGCCTTGTCGCCGAAGTACGTCCACGGGTCGGTGTTCGACACGAACACCATGCCGACGTCGTCGAACGGCGCCTCGTCCGGAATCTCGACGGTGAAGTGCTGCGGCTTGCGCACGAGCTGCGCGTACGCCCCGAGGGCGACGCTCAAGTACAGGGCGGGACTCGCGTTGCGGCCCTTGGCGCGCTTGTGTTCCACGCCGGCGACGACGTCGGCGTCGAGGCCCATGCCCGCGTTGAAGGTGAACCAGCGGCCGTTCTCGATGACGTCCGCGAAGACCTGACCGAGGCCGATGCGCCGCCTGGTGCTGTGCTCGATCGCCTGCAGCAGTACGTGGGTGGCCTCGACGGGGTCACGCGGAATGCCGAGCGCGCCCGCGAAGACGTTGGCCGAACCGCCGGGCACGACGCCCAGCATCGGCTTCTCGGGCCGGGGGCCGCCGCGCAGGATGCCGTTGACCACCTCGTTGACCGTGCCGTCGCCGCCGTGGGCGATGACCAGGTCGAACCCGTCCGCCGCCGCCTGGTGGGCGGCGTCCGCCGCGTGGCCGCGGTAGGAGGTCTCGATGACCTCCAGCTTCACGTCGCTCGCGAGTGCGTGCGCCAACACGTCACGACCCGCCGGCGTCGTTGTAGTCGCCTGCGGGTTCACCACGAGAAGAGCGCGCACTACTTGAGAGTAAGACAGTGCGTGACCGTCCGCGGCTCGCATGTCCTCCCTCAGGGTGGCTACAGCCTCACGAAAGTGGCGAATATCTCCCTTCCGTCAGCACCGCGTTCACCTCGCAGCCGAGTGCACCCCGGACGACCGCCGGCTCGCTGAAGGCCCCTTGATCTTCCCGCGCGAGACGCGCTGGGAGAGCCCTCCAACCGGGTGGCCTACGATCCGTGACCAGTACAGAACGTGATGAAAGGTCTCCCGTGACCACTCAGCTCCAGGCGCCGCCGCGCGCGGTGCGCATCGCGTCCGCGCTCACCTTCGTGCAGGCCCTGGGCGGCATCGCGCTGGCCGTCGCGCTCGTCATCCGGGTGATCGGGGGATCGACGCCCGCCGGCCCGATCCTCGGCGCCGCCGGTGTGCTCGTGCTCTGGTTCGGCGGAGCGCTCCTCGCGACGGTCCTGTTGTTCCGCGGCCACCACGGCGCTCGCTCGCCCGTGATCGTCACGCAGCTGCTGCTGCTCGGCTGCGCCTGGTACGCCTACGGGCCTTCGGAGCAGCCGCTGCTCGGCTCGCTGGGCGGCATCTACTGCGTCGTCGTTCTCGTCTTCCTGTTCACCAATGACGGCCGCAAGTGGGCGATGGGCTTCGACGACGTATCGGAAGACGACAAAGCCGACTAACGGAGGGTGGTCACAGTCACACGGCCGGGTGAAGCTGTGAGTGGTTGCTTAACCACTCCCTGCACTCAGAAGGTGACCAACCATGCGTTTGACCATTGCGATCGCGGGCGCCGTCCTGGCGGCTCTCTCCCTCGCTCCTGCCACTGCCACGGCCGCTCCGGAGAACCCGGACATGCAGCCGATGATCATTGGCGGAAGCTACGCCCAGAACTTCCCCTACGCGGCGCGCTTGTTCGCCAACGGGCGGGAGAACTGCTCCGCCACGAAGATCGCTCCCAACTGGATCCTGACGGCTGAGCACTGCGTGGCGAGCAGCGCCACCTACACGTTCCGCGCGGGCAGCCTGGACCAGACCTCCGGTGGCCAGATGGTCACCGCCAGCCAGATCATCAAGCACCCGTCGGCCGACCTGGCGCTGGCCAGGGTCTCGCCGGCGATGTCCGGCCCGTTCGCCCCGCTCGTCGCGAACGTCACGGCCGGCCAGACCGTGCAGCTCTACGGCTGGGGTGCCACGTGCACCAACCAGCCGGAGATCAACTGCCAGTCGCGCTACCTGAAGGTCGCGAACACGCGCGTCACGACCACCAACGGCCGTGACTACCGCGGTGGCGTCGCCATCTCGGTGACCAGGGTCGACGGCATCGCGGCCGGCGGTGACTCCGGTGGCCCGATGTTCGCCAACGGCCGCCAGGTCGGCGTCGCCTCGACGTCGGACCGCTCGACGCGTTCCAACTACACCAGCGTCAACCACGGCCCCTACCGCAGCTGGATCACCCAGTACGCGGGAGTCTGACGCACCCTGCTCGACCAGCGGTAACCCTGCGATGGCCCCCGGCTCCGGCCGGGGGTCATCACCCTACGTGACCACTAATGGTGGATGGACACGAACGGAGTAGCCAGTTACCGTGCCTCCAGCGTTCGCGCCGCTCGGGAGCATGGTGAGGTGCCCAGTGCAGGACGGCCCGCAGCGGGTGACGACAAAAGGCGATTCCGAACGCCCGAACGTGGCTCGGCTGTTCGACTACTACCTCGGTGGAGCGCACAACTTCGCGGTCGACCGCGTGCTGGCCGAGCAGATCATCCAGAAGTTCCCCGTCGCCGAGATGGCGCGCACGATCAGGTCCTTCTCGCGCCGCGTGGTGCGCCTGTGCGTCGAGGAGTACGGCATCCGCCAGTTCCTCGACCTGGGCAGCGGCATCCCGACCGCCGGCAACGTCCACGAGGTCGCGCAGTCGCTCGACCCGTCGTGCAACGTCGTCTACGTCGACAGCGACCCGGTGACCGTGGCCCACGCCCGCACGATGCTGCGCGACAACCTCAACGCCGCCATCGTGCAGTCCGACATCTGCGACGTCGGCGCCGTGCTGCGGCACCCGGAGACCCGCCGTCTCATCGACTTCACCCAGCCGGCCGCCGTGCTGATGGTAGGCGTCCTGCCGTACGTCGCCGACGAGCCCGCGGGCGTCATCGCGCGCTACCGGGCCGCGTTGTCCGAGAGCAGCGTCCTCGCTCTGACACACCTCACGAAGGACGTGGAACCGGAACTCGTCGGCCGGCTGGTCGGCCTCGGGGACGACATGGGGTCGACGCTCGTGCCCCGGTCCAAGCAGGACGTGGAGGAGTTCCTCTGCGGCCTGAAACTGCTGGAGCCCGGGCTGGTGCTCGCCGCCCACTGGAGGTCGGACGGCGAACTCCCCGGTACGTCCGCCGCCGCCGACGCGTCGACGTACGGCGCCGTCGGAATGGTCTGACCGTTCCCGGACATGACGAAGGCCGGGCCCGAAGTACAGGGTGACTTCGTGGCCCGGCCTGGCCGTGGTCAGGCGTGTCAGCCCCGGTACGCGCCCTGGGCGCCGACGAGAGCCGCCGGGCCGCGGTACTGCGCGTTGCCGAAACCGAGGATCGCGTAGCCGACGATGCTGAA
Organism: Lentzea californiensis; assembly: GCF_024648825.1. Taxonomy (GTDB): domain Bacteria; phylum Actinomycetota; class Actinomycetes; order Mycobacteriales; family Pseudonocardiaceae; genus Lentzea; species Lentzea californiensis. The sequence continues at coordinate 7,290 of NZ_JANBBE010000001.1, read as the reverse complement.
CAGCCAGAGGCCCACGATGCCGAAGACGGCGTCCTTGCCGAACGACTTCGCGATGTCGATCGACAGGATCGCGAGCACCACGACGTTCACGCCGGGGATCAGCAGCAGGACGGTCCACCAGCCGGGACGGCCGCCGATCTGCGTCATCACGTAGAGGTTGTAGATCGGCACGATGGCAGCCCAGCCCGGCTGGCCGGCCTTCACGAACGTCTTCCACATGACGACGATCGCGATGACGATGATGATCAGGCCGATGATGCCGAAGACGGCGAGCGTCCCGAGCAGTGCGGCGGTGTCCGCCTCGGTGAGAGTCGGCTGTGACGGGTCCACGGACTTTCCTTCTTTCCACGCTTGCTTGTGCCGGGGGATCGGCTGCGGGGACGCTGCCAGGGACGTGGACCCGTCCTGTGTGGAATTCCCTTTTCGTGAGCCTTTTGAGACCTTCCGTCAACCTTCAGCGTGCAGAGCCGAGCCTGACCAGGGCTTCGTCCGCGACGCGCATCGTCGTCCACTCGTCCATCGGCACCGCGCCCAGCGACTTGTAGAAGCCGATGCTGGGCTCGTTCCAGTTGAGCACCCACCACTGCAGGCGGGTGTAGCCCTTCGCGACGCACTCCTGGGCAAGCGCTTCCAGGAGCTGCTTGCCCAGACCGTTGCCGCGCTGGTCCGGCGTGACGTAGAGGTCTTCGAGGTAGATGCCGTGCACGCCGTCCCACGTCGAGAAGTTCAGGAACCACAACGCGATCCCGACGACCTGACCGTCCACTTCGGCCACGTGGCCGAACAGCGCGGCGCTCTCGTCGAACAGCGCGGTGTGCAACTGTTCCGCGGTGAGGTGGCACTGCTCGGGCGCCTTCTCGTACAGCGCCAGTTCGTGGACCAGGCCCACGACCGCGTCGACGTCACGCGGTTCGACCCGCCGGATCATCACACCTCCCACGCGGGCACGTTGAGCCTGCGCACCTGCGGGTCGCCCCGCTCGTCGCCCAGCTGGCAGATGCCGGCGGGATCCAGTCCGAAGTGGACGCCCTGGTCGGGCGCGAGGCCCAGCCACGCCGCGATCAGCACTCGGCTGAAGTGCCCGTGGCCGACCAGCACGACGTCGCCGCCGGGCAGGATCTTGCGGACCTCGCCGAGCACCTTGCGCGCCCGGTCCTGCACCTCGGCGTGGGTCTCGCCGTTCGGCATCGGGTGCGACCACACCGTCCAGCCGGCCACGCGCTCGCGGATCTGCGGCGTGGTGATGCCCTCGTAGTCGCCGTAGTCCCACTCGGCCAGGTCCTCGGTCGTCGCGCTGACCTCCAGGCCGGCCAGCGCGGCCGTCCTGGTGGCGCGCTTGCGGGGACTCGTCAGCACGAGTGCGGGTGCTTGGTCGGTGCCTCTGAGCCGTGCGAGCGTGGCGCCCGCGCGGCGTGCTTGCTGCTCGCCCTCGGGCGTCAGCTCGATGTCAGTGCGTCCCGTGTGCCTGCCGCTTTCGGACCACTCGGTCTGGCCGTGACGCAGCAGGTAGAGGTGGGTGCTCACCTGTTCGATCCTAGGCAGTGACGGGGAGCACGTTTGGAGGAGTCCTGCTTCGAGGTACCCAGCGCGCCATGACCGCCGAGCACCCCCACCACGGCGCCCCCGACGAGGTCGACGCCCAGGAGATCCGCGAGGCCTTCGGGGTTCGTGTCGCACGCATCCGCACGGAGCTGACCTCGACCTGGAACAAGCTGAGCCAGAACGAGCGCGACACGGGCCCCAGAGGGCGAGCCTGATTCGCGCGAAAATCCCTGGGCACCGGACGCCGGTGGCATTTCGGCTGTGCTCGAAATGCGGGCGCACTGCCGGGACCGCCTGCTTTCCTGGGAAGTCCTGATCGCAGTTCTGAGGGGGAATGACGATGGGGTACGTGCTGGATTGGCAGGGGCTCGCGGAACCGCACCGGATCGGGTCCGAGGAGCGCGGCGCGGCGATGGGGAGCGTCGTGTCCGTGCTGGAGTCGACCTGGACCACCATCTTCCGGGCGGAAGAGGTTGAAACCCAGGCCTTGGGCTGAACGGCGTAGTACTCCCGGCTGGTTGTCGTTTTGATTGGCGGATTCCGCCGGAATCGCGTGCCGGGTGCTGTGCGACGTCGCTAGAACGGAGTGGATCGTCCTTTTTGAGGGGGACCCGCTCATGCGTCGCACAATCGCGTTCTTGATACCCGTTCTGCTGGCCGCGGTACTACCGGCGTTGCCCGCGTCGGCTGCGCCGGAACCACCTTCCTCGCCTGGCTGGACCGTCTCCGGAGACGTGATCCGGTGGACCACCTCCACGCCCGTGCCGTTGCTCGACGCGGGCGTGGAGTTCTGGGAGGGCGACCGGTTCCTGGGACGTGCCCAGGAGTCGGCGAACCTGCGGTCCTTCACGCTGAAGGCCGCGCTGACCGACCCCGCCGCGCTCCAGGTGCGGTCGGCGGGCAAGCGCCTGGACGTCGTGCAGCCGCCGACGGCCGGCCTGTCCGTGCCCGAACTGCCGGCGTTGCAGCCACCGGCGGACGTGGATCCCGGCACACCGGGCCCGTACGCCACCAGCACCGGCGAGTACGCGCTCGACTCGATCAGGCTGCCCGAGTACGCGGCGCCGATCGAGATGGAGGCCGTCGTCGTCGCGCCCAAGGGTGCGCCGGGCAAGCGGCCGTTGGTGCTCTTCCTGCACGGCAGGCACTTCACCTGCTACAGCGGGTCCGATCCGAACAACATCCAGATGAGCTGGCCGTGCCCCGCCGGTTCGACGGCCGTGCCGAGCCACAAGGGATACCTGAAGGCGCAGCGGTTGCTGGCTTCGCAGGGTTATCTGACGGTGTCGATCTCCGCCAACGGTGTCAACGCCCAGGACTCGTTCGCCGCCGACGCGGGCGCACAGGGCCGTTCGTCGCTGGTGCGCCACCACCTGGCGAAGTGGGCGGACTGGGCGTCCGGCAGGGGCACCGTGCCCGCGGCCGTGAAGGCCGCACCGGCCGCCGACATGGCGAAGGTGCTGCTGGTGGGCCATTCGCGTGGCGGTGAGGGCGTCAACCGCGCCGCCACCGACAGCCTCACCCCGCCACCCGGCGACACCGGGTTCAGCGGCCCGGTGCGCTGGAACATCCGCGGCGACGTGCTGATCGGCCCCACGATCTTCGGCCACAACCCGGCACCGGACGTCCCCTCGGTGACGTTCCTGCCCGGCTGCGACGGCGACGTCTCCGACCTGCAGGGCCAGGTCTTCGTGGACCAGACACGCGGCCTGAGCCGTGGCGACGCGTTGCACAGCGCCCTCTACATGGTCGGCGCGAACCACAACTACTTCAACAGCGAATGGACGCCCGGCCAGGCGGAGGCGCCGGCGATCGACGACTTCTGGCCGGGCCAGCAGCCGGACCCGCTGTGCACCCCGGGTGCCCCGACGCGCCTGACCGCCGACCAGCAGCAGACGATGAGCGCCACCTACCTCGCGGCGTCCGCGCGCCTGTTCCTCGGCCGCGACGAGTCCGTGCTGCCGCTGCTCGACGGCTCCGGCGTCCGCGCGCCGTCCGCCGACCCGGCCCGCGTCCTCTCGCACGCCATCGGAGGCGACCGCAAGTCGTTCGTCGTGCCGGACGGCGCCACCCAGGCGTCCGGCAGCGCGCGGATCTGCCAGCAGACGTCCCGCGACGCCGCTCTTGCCTGCAGCGCCACGCGCTCGCCGCACTTCGTCGGGTTCCGCGGCGCGGTGGCACAGCCCGAACGCCTGTCGGTCGCGCTGAAGTGGTCGGTCGCGGGCCAGGCCGGGGTGGTCACACCTTCCGCACCGGTGTCGCTGAACGGCTCACGCGACCTGGCACTCCGCCTGGCCGTTCCGCCGAACGCCGCGGCCACCCGCTTCGACGTCTCCGTGATCGACCACAGTGGACGTAAGCACTCGCTCGGGTCCGTCTCGGTGACCGGTCTGCCCGGATCGGATCGCACCAGTTCGTTGTGGGCGCAGGAAGTTCGCGTTCCACTGCCCTCGGGTGTCGGGCGCGTGGCTTCGCTGGAACTGGTTCCCTCGTCTCCGGCCGGCGAGGCTTGGCTGATCGATGCCTACGGGTGGGACCCGGGACTTGTCCCGGTGGTTCCCACGCGTCTGGCCCGTGTCGACGCCGTCGTCACGCTCGTCGACGAGGGCGACTCCGGCGCGCAGACCCGCAACATCGTCGTCACGGCCGGTGGTAACGGGACTCGCGTGATCAGGCTCTTCTACACCGAGGCCGGCGGTCAGCCCGCGACGAAGCTCGTGACGCTCAAGCCGGGTGAGCAACGGGCCGAGGTGCCGGTTGGCTATGCCGGCAACACGAGGTGGAGCTTCGACGTCTGGCATCCCGTGTCCGTGCAGGCGATCTCCAACGCGGTCGTCGGTTCCGCTACTGGTGGTCTGCTGGTGCTCAACGACGATCCTGCGCCTGAGGTGACTGTCGCTCCTGTCGCGGACAGCGTGGTGGAGGGTGGTGCGCTGAAGTGGAGGCTGAGCCTGTCTTCGCCGGTCGACTCGGCGGTTGCGTTTGGTGGGGTGCCTGTGGTGCCTGCCTCTGGGGCTGAACTGTCCACTACGGACGTTGATGCCGAGTGGCTCCTGCGGAACTCGGGTGAGGAGGCGTTGCCTTCCCGGCCGTTGTCCGCTACTCAGCTTGGGATTCATGCCGTTGTCCGTGCTGGTGAGACATCGGTTGAGTTCGAGGTGCCTACCGTTGTCGATGCCGCGGTCGAGGGGGAGGAGCAGGTTCGGCTGCGGTTTGAGGGGATCTCGGTCACCGGGACGGACTTCGAGGTGATCGGCAAGGTTCGGGAGGCGGCGTAATCGCGACTGCCCGGAACGACGAACGGCGCCGCTTCCCTTCCAGGGGAACGGCGCCGTTCAGCAAGACCAGGAAGGGCTCAGTCCCTGCTCGGTCTCCCAGAAAGTCTTGTCGATTGTCCGGGAACATGCCTTGAACTGCACTTGCGGGTCCTGACCAGGGAGGTGAGTGTCTGAGTTAGTTCACGGACCGAGCGCATGACGCACCGCCGCGATTTTGATCACGAGTCTGCGCGGATTGTCCTTCACAGGCTGAAAATCGTACCGCTGGTAGAACTTCGCTGCCGTGTCATCGATCGCATCAACCACGATCAAACGACCGGACGCGACATTAGCCGCCTCGACCATCCTGCTCAGAGCGTCATGCAGCAGTTCTCCGCCTAGCCCCTGGCCATGCAGGCTTTGATCAAGAGCAAGCTCGGCCAACAGGTATCCAGGTATGACGGCGAGGCCGGATGCAAGCTTGCTGGACACCTCGTCTCGCTTAACCACATGGGGAGTGATCGCGTAGTAAGCCACCACGTGATCACTGTCGGCGTCAGTCCAGACGTAGGTTCGAGCCGTTCCCCGGTTGGCCGCGCTCATGGCGTGACCCTTCAGCCACTCGTTCAGTACGGGCACGCCGCAGTCGAACTCGTGAAGATCGTGATGTGCGTCCAGGGATGCGGAGGTCCACGCGGTCACTTGCGTACATACCTCCGGTCACGCTGACTGAGCCGTGCCAAGGCGGGTGCGGAGTCGACTGTGTCAAGTGCCGCCATTAGTGCGTCAAACTGCTCGGCCGGCATGAAGGTGACATCCTCGCGTGCCAGGATGTCATCCGCTGCTGTAGCGGCTGCTTGTACGACGAACGAACTCACTGACTCGCTGGTCAACTTGGCTGCTCGCTCGATGCGGGCCTTGACCTCTGGGTCCAGCCTGAAGTCGAGGCGTGCTTCCTTGATCGACATCTCGCCACCTCTCCTTGCCCACCCGTCGATCCATCGCTATCCACTGTACGGTGTTTGTACGGAACTCGCGAGGGTCTTCGGCCGCGGGCGGAAACACGACCGTTCGCCATGGTGACCACGATCGATCTGGTTTCGACGAGGCAAGAGGGTCTGCAGAAGCTACGGAATCCCGTGTTCGCCGGTCTAAGGGCCGTTGAACGGCCCAGGAGAAGAAAACGACGCTGACCGACGAAGAAGGTTTCGCTGGTCAGCGTCGTTTACAAGACTCTGAGCTCAGCCCTGCTTGGTTTCCCAGAAAATCTTGTCGATTTGTCCGGGAACATGATCTGAGCTGCGCTAACGGCTCTCGGCGGGGACTTGGGCCGTCTCCGGGCCGTCACTGTGGAGCTGGGCCAGGAAACCATCGATCACGCCCTTGGTCCGCGGGATGTTCTCGGGGATGAGGTGCGTGTACGTCGCAAGGGTGAACGCGGGGTCCGCGTGCCCGAGCAGTTCCGACACGGTTTTGATCGACTCGCCGCCGTCGAGCAGGACCGAGGCGTACAGGTGGCGCAGGTTGTGCATGCCGTTCTCGTACCGGCCTGCGGGCACCTCCGCCCCGACGAGTGCGGGCTTCCAGTAGTTCCGGTCGAAGTCGTTCGCCCGGATCGGTAGGCCCCTCACCGAGCCATGATCAGCTCCACGGTCACCGGCCGCCTGGCGTTCCATGTGACAGGGTGATCCGAACTGGGCTCTAGATCCGTGTGTCGGCAGGCATGTGGGTTCAACCGTTCGGCGAGAGGCCAGACTTGCCCCTGTCGTCTTCAATCGCCTCACGCGGTGCTTGCTTACGGCTCGTCGCGGAGGCTTTGTCTGATCGGTTTTGACGTGTCACACGGGTCTGGGGAGCAGCTGTCGGAAATACGGCTCTCGCGATCTCCGCGATGTTCTCCGAGTCAGCCTTCTCCGCGAGGACACAAGTCTTCTTGTAGTCGTACCTGTGTTTGGCGATCGCGGCCGCAGCACTAGCGATCGCGCCAACGACGCTGATGATGACGATCTCGACGACCACCGAGGTGCCTTCCGCCTCTGGCTGGTCGGATGGGCGCATGCCTCAGCTCGACCAGCAAATCCGCTGGTTGAACTAAGACCGGCCCCGGTAGTCTGTTGAGGACACCCTGCAAGAGAGGCTGAACTTAGGTATTGCTGCCGGCGACTTGGCTAAACGGCCCGGCTATCCAAGCCCGCTGCGAGGGGCTCCGTGTAGGCCCGTGAGAAGGGCCGTCCTTCATGATCCATTTGAAGGAGCAGCGCCTACCGGGGCACTGCTACCCATACTGTCGGCCTTTGAGCGGGCCAACGTCAACAGTCTACCAGCGGCCAGATCCGTCGTCACGGAGTTGGGCCAGGAACCCGTCGATCACGCCCTTGGTCCGAGGGATGTTCTCTGGGATGAGGTGCGTGTACGTCGCAAGGGTGAACGCGGGGTCCGCGTGCCCGAGCAGTTCCGACACGGTTTTGATCGACTCGCCGCCGTCGAGCAG
>NZ_JANBBE010000034.1 GCF_024648825.1 Lentzea californiensis | reverse complement strand
GAAATGACACAGCTTCGGTGGTGTGCTTAAGCCCCGCTACATTGTCGGCGCAGGACCACTTGACCAGTGAGCTATTACGCACTCTTTAAAGGGTGGCTGCTTCTAAGCCAACCTCCTGGCTGTCTGTGCGACCCCACATCCTTTCCCACTTAGCACACACTTAGGGACCTTAGCTGGCGTTCTGGGCTGTTTCCCTCTCGACTACGAAGCTTATCCCCCGCAGTCTCACTGCCGCGCTCTCACACCACGGTATTCGGAGTTTGGTTGATTTCGGTAAGCTTGTAGGCCCCCTAGACCATCCAGTGCTCTACCCCCGTGGTGAAACACACGACGCTGCACCTAAATGCATTTCGGGGAGAACCAGCTATCACGGTGTTTGATTGGCCTTTCACCCCTAACCACAGCTCATCCCCCAGGTTTTCAACCCTGGTGGGTTCGGGCCTCCACGCGGTCTTACCCGCG
>NZ_JANBBE010000033.1 GCF_024648825.1 Lentzea californiensis | reverse complement strand
CTGGGGGCCTTAACTCACGAAGAGTGGGATACCTCATCTTGGAACGAGCTTCCCGCTTAGATGCCTTCAGCGGTTATCCCTTCCGAACGTAGCCAACCAGCAATGCTCTTGGCAGAACAACTGGCACACCAGCGGTCCGTCCGTCCCGGTCCTCTCGTACTAGGGACAGCCTTCCTCAAGTATCCTACGCGCGCGGCGGATAGGGACCGAACTGTCTCACGACGTTCTAAACCCAGCTCGCGTACCGCTTTAATGGGCGAACAGCCCAACCCTTGGGACCTACTCCAGCCCCAGGATGCGACGAGCCGACATCGAGGTGCCAAACCATCCCGTCGATATGGACTCTTGGGGAAGATCAGCCTGTTATCCCCGGGGTACCTTTTATCCGTTGAGCGACCACGCTTCCACAAGCCATGGCCGGATCACTAGTTCCGACTTTCGTCCCTGCTCGACCCGTCAGTCTCACAGTCAAGCTCCCTTGTGCACTTGCACTCAACACCTGATTGCCAACCAGGCTGAGGGAACCTTTGAGCGCCTCCGTTACTCTTTGGGAGGCAACCGCCCCAGTTAAACTACCCACCAGGCACTGTCCCTGATCCGGATCACGGACCGAGGTTAGACATCCAATACGACCAGAGTGGTATTTCAACGTTGACTCCACAACCACTGGCGTGGCCGCTTCACAGTCTCCCACCTATCCTACACAAGCCGAATCGAAC